>NZ_QBKH01000022.1 GCF_003054045.1 Sphingobacterium faecium | reverse complement strand
GTTCCGACTATAGCGGTGGTTTTTCCTTCGGGGAAGGTCAGGTTCAGTTTGGTGAAGATCGGATCATTCCCCGCTCCAAAATAACGAAAGGTCAGGTTTTTGATCTCGATGGTTCTGTTATCGGGTAGCTGGCTCAGATAGTCTTTCTGGATATTTTCTTCTTCCTCCGTTTCGTAGATCTCGTTCAGTCTTTCCAGGCTGATCTTGGCGTCCTGATACGACTGCATAAAGTCCAATAAAGATTCTACGGGATTGCTCACCATACCGACAATATACTGGATGGCCATCATCCCTCCCAAAGTGATATCTCCGTCGATCACGGCTTTGGCACTGATATAGGTAATCAGAATTCCTTTTGCCTGGTTGATCGCCATCGAACCGATGGACTGGTACTGGGAAAGAGCGAGACTTTCGACCTTAAATTTAAAGAGTTTGGCCTGTAAAGCTTCCCAGCCCCATCTTTTTTGCTTCTGCGCATTATTGAGTTTGATATCCTTGATACTCTGGATCATTTCGACCATATAGGTCTGATTTTCGGAAGCGATCTTGAATCTTTTCTCATCGAGCTGACGGCGATATTTCATAAATGCTAATATCCACAGCGTATAGAGTACGGTCGCAGCAAAAAATACCAAAAAGATGGTTTTATTATAGATCAAAAGTAAGGATCCAAAGATTACCATATTGACCAGTGAAAATAATGTATTGAGCGTGCTTCCGGTGAGAAAGGATTCGATCCGCTGCTGGTCGGACATCCGCTGCATAATATCACCGTGGGTCTTCAGATCAAAGAAGTGCATCGGAAGTTTCATGATCTTGATCAACAGATCTGTTAATATAGAAATATTGACCCGGGTACTGATGTGGAGCATGATCCAGGAACGGATAAAGGATACCGCGGTACTTCCTATAAAAAGCATCAGTTGGGCGATCAGGATCAGGTTGATAAAACTGATATTTTTGGTATTGATACCGATATCAACAACGGACTGGGTCAAAAAGGGTGCGATCAGCGACAGAATGGTCCCTAGTACCATACCTAAGATCAGTTGGACAAACAGCTTTTTATATTTATAGAAATAGGTGAA
>NZ_QBKH01000021.1 GCF_003054045.1 Sphingobacterium faecium | reverse complement strand
TGTAGCGTCCTAGAATAGGTTGACATATAAATTTAACGATAATTATCCTTACTTGACTATTTCAAGTAAGGATTTTTTGTTTATGTACTTGACTAGGTGTTTTATATTTTAATGCTGTATGTGGTCTTCTATTATTATATAATTTCACTGATTGCCTAATCATGGTGTTTGCTTGTTTAATGTTTTTAGGCCTGCTAATCAGAAACTCATTTTTCAATATACCATTTATCCTCTCAGCAAGAGCATTTTGATAACAATCATGACCATCAGTCATGGAGCAAATAATGTTGTTTTCACGATGTATTTCTTGATATTGCATTGAACAATATTGTAATCCTCTATCCGAATGATGTATCAAAGGGAGATGGCTTGTTCTTGATTTAATAGCCATTTTTAATGCTTTAGCGACACCATCAGTGCTTAAATCATGATGTAAATGAAATCCTACAATTTTTCTAGACCAAGCATCCGTTACTAAACTTAAATAGGCAGTTTTTTCCTTAGTTTGAATATAAGTGATGTCAGAAACCCATATTTCTTCTGCTCTGACAGCTTTTTTCTCTTTTAGAAGATTGGGGTACTTATGCAACCAATGTTTTGAATTGGTTGTTTTGATATAACTTCTTGCGGGCTTTATTAATAAATGTTCCGAACGTAAGAAATTGAACAGCGCATCTCTGCCTATTTTGATGTGAAGCGTATTAAATCGTTCTTTCAACATAAAGTACAGCTTACGCGTTCCTAAACGGGGAAGGTACATCCGTTCTTTCAGAATTTCCTGCTTAATTTGTTTCAACTCTAATAGCCGGGAATGGATACGGTTTAATTTTTGGTAGTAACCTTGCCGACTAATCCCAAACAGTCTACAGACTTTGGAAAGGCTTATTAATCCTTTTTCTCGAAGCCTTTCGACTGTTTGGGTAAAAACTTTTTTGGCACGATCATACCATATTCTTTTTCCATAATCTCAAGCATAGTTTTGTAAACTAGATTGCGATCCTGTTCATCTTTCAAAGCCTTTTCTAACAACTTAATACGTTGTTCTGGACTAGGATCAATATGCTTATTCATAGCGTGTTGCTTTGGTAAACTCCAATCTAAGTTACCAAGTTTTCTTAACCAAACCAAAACCGTACTTCGTCCTTGGATACCATAACGAGATTGTGCTTGCTTGTAGGTGAGTTCGCCTTTTTCGACTTGACTGACAACAGATAATTTAAAAGCTAGGCTATAATCTCGCTGACTCCGTCGTAAATTGTTCTTTAGTTCTTTTTTCATAATAAGCTGAGTTAGATGTCAACTTATTTCAGGACGGGACA
>NZ_QBKH01000020.1 GCF_003054045.1 Sphingobacterium faecium | reverse complement strand
GCCACGCACCGCGATATCCTTTTCCTAGGATCTCCATGATTCTGTATGTGGATCTGTTTCCGATGAACTTGACTTGTAATAGGATCGGTTTAGCTTCTCAGTTTGGTGGCAATCTGGTATCAGATGTTGATATTTTGCTGTTAAAGGATAGGATATAGGAATAGATTTCTGATCTCTTTTTTGGGAAATGATCTAGCTCATTTCTCTTACACATGATCTTCAACTAACCACTTGATAGTAGCTTTACCCTTTTTGAAAAAACTAATTCGTTTTTATAAGTTTTGTACAATCGAATAATTATTGAAGATGGAATAGAGAGATGGAGCTATTAACAGGTATATCTTTCGCACAGCTTCTTTTGATGTATTAAACATGAATTAAAAAAAATAATGGTTTCTTTTCGATAGGTCAATATAAACGGAATATTCTATAACGGATAGATTAAACTTGTCCTATCATATTCATCACCATTTAACATTCAGGGCATTATCATCATGTGCTTTAGTAAATGAATATGAAGCTATTCTTGATTTATTTAGGTAATGGTTTCCCAAAATAAGTGAATCTCCGTTTTAATTCTATTTCATGATGAGTCATTTGGTGATGATATTCTTTTATTATTGGACAACTCTTTAAGCAATAAAAAGTCATATCCCTTAAATGAAGTATACAGATATGAGCGACATGTATTAGATAGCTGTTTGCCCTAATTAGAAAAGTATTTGTTTTAAAAACAGACTATTATAAGTCAGGCAATAAGGATCGAAGAACTTCAGATAATGACAGATCATATTCCTGCTGATGATAAATAGTCCGTAATGAGTCAAGTAGAAAACTGTTCCTGATAGGCGGTAAAATATTACTTTTAATTTTGTCCATCCTTAGATAATACCGTTGTATTATTTTCAATCATGATGAAGGAATTGCAGATGATGAAAGATCATTTTTCTTTTAAAAGAATATATTGGTTTTGTTTTGGCGGAAAAAAGCTTTTCCTATTAATTAGGTACGCTTACTTTATATCATCGTATTGATAATACCGTTTATTCTTTTCAATAACGATTGATTATCTACTTATTATGTTTCATCTACTAATATGGGAGTATACATATGCCATTCTGAAGTTTCAATCTGATCACGAGCAATAGGAACCTGAAATAACACAGCTGTCGTGCAGGAGAGATCTTTTATTTCAGAAGCATCTAAGCCTTATTGCCGTGTATTGGTATCTATGTGGTATCAGATCCTAATTGTTGGCTATTTGCTGCCAAAAGATTTTCGATGAATCAGTCGAAGTCCAAGATCTACCATAATAAGGA
>NZ_QBKH01000019.1 GCF_003054045.1 Sphingobacterium faecium | reverse complement strand
TTGTTTTAAGGCAATTTTAAATTCATTTCTGTCGAACCCTAATTCTTCGTTCTTTTTTGATTTGAATAGATAATGATAATTGTAGTAATTCCAAACCATTTTTAGCACTGGACTATCGTGTACTTATAGGAGCTCTACATACTGTTTCTCCTGATAAGCTAAATCACCAATTACATTAATGAGATTTACGTAATCTTCTAATATATCATCTGGAATATCTTGTTTTGCAAAACCTTTCATTATTCGATTGGGCGAGTAAATGATAGCTTCCGATGGTAATAAATCCTTCATGTTAAGTAGCCATTGTGCTAAATTAATAGGAGGATTAAAGCTTTTGTCATTATCCTTAAGTAACTGGAGTTAATCGTGTGAGCATATAGGATCTTTCCATTTTTCCATGTAAGCAATTTATCATTTTGATCAATATCTTGATACCATATAAAAAACAAAGATGAAATATGTTTAAGTGGTTCATATTTAGAAATCCAGATATTATTGTTTTGACAAAAATTTGAAAAGATGTCTTTAGCAGTCATTACTTTACCGTAAACGATCCTATTGTTATTAACTCCTTTTTCCAAAACATAATCTGGATCAATCTTTTTATTGATGAGTTTTGATAGAGCGATTTGGAGAGAAAGAGGACTAAGTTTTAATTTCAATTTTTCTTTAAGAAACAGATATAAGGTAAGTGCATATTTAGGTTTGTTAAAATATCCATTTGAGATAAGTTTCTTTAAAATTTTTAATAAATCATTATTTACCTGTGCACGATTTCCTTTATTGATTTCAATTTTCCATCTATAATTTTTTTTTGTGCCGTCTATAAAGGAAACAGTAAACTTATAGTAGATTAATTCAGATTGAATATTTTTTTTAAAAATATAAGAACCCTGAATATCTATAGTTTCTTTACTTAAAAGTTGGTTTGGAATGATTTTCTGAATACCTGTAGAGGCAATGCTTGGTAAAATATCAAGAAATTCCGATTTAATATCTTCTTTGTTGAATGGATTGAGAATTTCAGTGAAATACTTATCATGCTTCCCGAATAGAAAGGAAACTTCTCTTTTTGTGATTCCTTTCTTTTTACAGATTCTATAAAAGTTGACAAGAATTTCGAAATCCATGCGCGACACATTATTCCTGCTACGGTTCTCTATTATATTTTTTTGTTTAATTCTTCTTCTTCCATTAAATCTTTCCATTGGCTAAGCAAATTATGAATTAAATCGCGCATTAGTATATCTGTTCAGATTAAAAGTATTGATAATCGGAACTACAAAATACTTTATAAATTTAAAGCACAAGAAGTAATCAACGCTGTTTTGGTTATTTTTACTTTGGATTTTCAACAGATTATTTACTAAAAAGCCTTGCGAAAAAGCCCTTTTTCTTATTCAATTTTTCGAATGCCCATATTAATTTCGACTCATGTCTCTTGATATGTGACACATCCGATCCTAATTTTCCCCAAGCAAAACCCGAATTATTTGATTTGTTTTGTAAATCCGCAAATAGATAATTTTCAGGAAATAGTGTAGCAAATCGTATTATATCTTCATCATGAGATTGTAGCATTGCTTCTCTTGGTATCAACCCGTAGTTTCTTTCCCATATATCGAAAACGGACTTCTCATGCACCTGATCTAGATGTGATTGTTTTCCCTTTTCCCCAAATTCGTCGATATGCAAAATAAATTCTTTTAGATTTTCGGAATGTTTTATGACAACAGCTGGATCGTGGCATACATAAAAAACATGGCCCCATTTGCCATTTTCATCTAAATCTAAAATCCAAAAATTTCCAAATCCGTCTCCCGCGAGTTGAATTGTATTTGGGAAAAAATCTTCAAAACCAAAGGTATTCACTGTATCAAAAGTAATCTTCTCAAGTGGTCCAAATTTAAAACCGCGAGCATACAAGAGTAATTGATGTATTTCTTCTGGTAAATTATTATTTGGAAGCTGGTTTTTTAATTTTTCAATTTCTTCATCAGTATAAGGAGGCTGTAAATCAATTTGATAAGATTCTCCATCTTCAGCAATGTAACTCTTGCTACTAAGAGATTGTAGTTGTTCTTTAACCGTCATACCTTTAATTTAGTTAAAATATATTTATACGTAATTGCTCATGTGTAATTTTCACCCTTGTTTCTGCTAGATATGCATTATCGTTGTCCAGCATTGGCAACGTTATTCAAATTACATTGATGACAGTGGTTTGAAAATTTCAGATGTTTCACTAATAAAGAAAACTCTTTTTGGCTATTTTTTATTTTTGTATGACCGCGATCGGTTTTGCTTCGAAGTTGTAATAACTGAATATTTCAGCTATTTCTTTATTATTCAATAATGTTAAATTAGCTTTCGCAAGTATCGCTTCCTCATCTTCCATTGAACGCATCAGGATGAGTTGATATACCTCTTTCTTTTTGTCCAGACCAATTTCTTTATGTGTTAACATGAATTTTTCATATGCCCTAGCCATCGCTAGCCAAATAGCTATTTCATTATCAGCGTTTTGGTCTCTCTTAAAGTTTGATATCGTTTCTTCTAAAGTGCTTGGATTAACTTCCGAAAAGGCTATCTGAATTTTTGTTATTTTTTCAATTTGGTCATTATTTAGCGTGTCATGAACAACTGGTCCCAAAGTCAAATCGTTTGCGTTCATTGTCTCATTATTTGTAGACTTATTATCTGTGTTACAGGATAAAATTGTTAATCCAAAAATTGCCATTAGTGATAATGTAACAAACTGTTTATTAAAAATTAAAATCATATTATTTATCTATTTTCATTGGTCTTAATTTGATTGGTATCGTATCATAACAACAAGTAACCCAAGATAAGCATGTTTTGTGATTTATTATAAAGTTGATTTAAACATTTAAACAAGCTCCGTATTTGTGCTGAAGAGTTTACCCGATCCACACAACTTCACCTAGCCATTTCCACCATTCACCGAGTTTTTAGTTGGTTTAGTCTAATTGCCATAAGATAGGGGCGATTTACACCCTACTTTTGAATCAACAAATAAGAACTAACAAACTATAATATAAAGACATTATGAACACTATAGCAAAAACATTTGCAGCAGCAGCCTTGATCGCAGTATCTACATTTAATATGGCAGCAGCAAAACCTGCAGGAGACAACTCTACAAAATCAAATGTCAACCTTTCCACAGCAGATCTCGCCATTGACCATTACGTAGCTGTTATGACCGAAGGACAGTCAGCAGGAGTAGAGCAACTGTTTACATCCGATTTCAGTCAGAAAGTACATGCATCAAACGATCAGACCAACAGCCGTTCAGAAGTTATTTC
>NZ_QBKH01000018.1 GCF_003054045.1 Sphingobacterium faecium | reverse complement strand
TTGTTTTAAGGCAATTTTAAATTCATTTCTGTCGAACCCTAATTCTTCGTTCTTTTTTGATTTGAATAGATAATGATAATTGTAGTAATTCCAAAACATTTTTAGCACTGGACTATCGTGTAATGATAGGAGCTCTACATACTGTTTCTCCTGATAAGCTAAATCACCAATTACATTAATGAGATTTACATAATCTTCTAATATATCATCTGGAATATCTTGTTTTGCAAAACCTTTCATTATTCGATTGGGCGAGTAAATGATAACTTCCGATGTTAATAAATCCTTCATGTTAAATAGCCATTTTGCTAAATTAATAGGAGGATTAAAGCTTTTATCATTATCCTTAAGTAACTGGAGCAAATCGTTAATCGTGTGAGCATATAGGATCTTTCCATTTTTCCATGTCAGCAATTTATCATTTTGATCAATATCTTGATACCATATCAAATTTATCAATTATTGAAAGCGGTAATGAATTTCATTTTGCAGATACTTTAAAAGATATGCAGGTATTTCACCAAAAAAAAATACGTATGGTTAGTATATGGTCAAACATTACTTCTTACGTATACGCAGGTAAATCATTTCATCTATAATTTTGCAATTTTATAGTGTTTATATACAATTTGTAAGGTACTACCCGGACGCCACTTGCTATAGGTGTGTTTTTTTTCCGACATTTGAACATGCCTCTATTTATAACTTTGGATAATGTCTATAAATTATATAATCTCGATCCTGCTGAAAAGACGGAAGGGATAGTAATTATTAGTCAGCAAAACGCCCCAAATAAGAAATATACAAGTCATAGTCGTCTGTTTGATGGTTTATTATTGGGATTTATGATAAAAGGATCCATGAAATCACAAATCCATTTTCTTGAATATGAAATAAACGCAGGTGATATTGCTGTTTTACAACCGCAATTGATGATCGAAACAAAGTCATTGAGTGAACATGCAGAAATAATAACAATTGGTGTTTCATTAGATTTTATTACAGAATTTCCCATTCTACGTGAGTTTGTCATGAATGATCAAATTAGATGGGAACCAATTGTAAGGCTTCAGCCCAACGAAATAAAGCTTCAGCATGATTTACTGACACTTATACAAAATTTCTATCATAAGAAAGCGAGTACAAATAAGACACAAATGCTACGGCATCTTGTTCTAGTTTTAATAAGTATGATTTCTGAAGTATATTCTAATTTACCTCATAGTAAAAGCTTAGTAAAGAGCCGTACACATGAGATCATTGATGATTTTTACCTCCTTATTTCGAAGTACGCTAACCAGTATAGAAGCGTTGCATTTTATGCTGAAAAACTTCATTTAACACCGCAGTATCTTTCCAGTTTTCTGAAACAGAAAACTGGAAAATCTGCCTTACAATGGATTGATCATCTCACCATTGTACATGCTAAAACATTACTCAAATCTTCTAATCTATCAATTAAAGAAATAAGCAATGAGCTTCATTTCGAAGAAACAAGTGTCTTTTGCAGATATTTTAAAAGAGCAGTAGGAATATCGCCAAAAACTTACAGAAATGAATAGTATTTGTTTTTTATAATTATTACAGATGGTTAAATAAGATTAGCTTTCATATTGTATGTAAATACCATTAAATGGTTAATGCCTTCCATTTGCCGCTTTTTACTTTTACTGCATGAGAAAAACAGATAAAAAAGCGGCCATAGGATTTATATTTATCACATTGTTGATTGATATTACAGGTTGGGGAATTATACTTCCAGTAGTTCCAGCACTCATCGGAGAACTTATCGATAGTGACCTTAGTGAAGCCGCCAAATATGGTGGATGGCTCGGATTTGCGTATGCTATCACCCAATTTATATTTGCGCCTATAGTGGGAAATCTAAGTGATCAATATGGAAGGCGCCCAATCCTTTTATTTTCTCTTTTTGGATTCGCAGTTGACTATATGCTGTTAGCATTTGCACCATCCATGGGTTGGTTGTTTTTTGGAAGAATCATTGCTGGGCTTACTGGGGCAAGTATTTCCACAGCTAGTGCGTATATTGCAGATATATCCACCAACGAAGATAGAACGAAAAATTTCGGCTTAATCGGAGCTGCTTTTGGATTAGGATTTATTATAGGCCCGGTAATCGGTGGTTTACTTGGGTACTATGGAGCTCGAGTTCCCTTTTATGCAGCAGCTCTGCTATGTATGGTGAATTTTCTATATGGGTTATTTGTATTACCAGAAAGTTTAGAAAAAGATAAACGTCGTTTATTTGACTGGAAACGCGCAAATCCCATTGGTACATTTAATTTTTTGAGAAAACAGTCAAAAATATCAAATCTTATTTTTGCTTTAATTCTGGTCTATGTCGCTCTTCATGCTGTACAGAGTAACTGGCATTTTTTTACCATGTATAAATTTAATTGGACAGAACGAGCTGTAGGTCTATCACTAGGTTTACTGGGTTTATTGACTGGATTAGTACAGGGGCTCTTAATAAGATGGATTACTCCCAAATTAGGGGAACAGAAAAGTATCTATTTTGGATTGTTATTATATGCTTTAGGTTTAATGTTATTTGCATTTACTAATGAAGGATGGATGATGTTTATTTTCCTCGTACCCTATTCTTTAGGAGGAATATGCGGACCGGCACTACAATCAATAATAAGTAAAAATGTTCCTTCAAATGAACAAGGTGAGCTTCAGGGGGCATTGACAAGTCTAATGAGTGCTACTTCTATAGTAGGTCCTCCGATTATGACAAACCTATTCTATTATTTTACACATGATAAAGCACCCTTTAAATTTTCTGGAGCGCCATTTTTTTTAGCTTCCATTTTAATGTCTGTTAGTGCGATCATTATTTATATTGCTTTTCGACGAAAAAACAAACAGTAAGCTAGGGTTAGAAAAATAAAATAACTTCACCTAGCCATTTCCACCATTCACCGAGTTTTTAGTTGGTTTAGTCTAATTGCCATAAGATAGGGATGATTTACACCCTACTTTTGAATCAACAATTGCTTTAGCAAGCATCAGGGTTTGAGTTGGTGGATGTGGGGCTGATGCAACTTAATAACAATATAATATAAAGATATTATGAAAACTTTAGCAAAAACATTCGCAGCAGCAGCCTTGATCGCAGTATCAACATTCACTATGGCAGCTGGCAAACCAGCAGGAGACAACTCTAAGAAAGCAGCTGTCAACCTATCCACAGCAGATCTCGCCATTGATCATTACATTGCCGTTATGACCGAAGGGCAGTCAGCAGGAGTAGAGCAACTGTTTACATCCGATTTCAGTCAGAAAGTACATGCATCAAACGATCAGACCAACAGCCGTTCAGAAGTTATTTC
>NZ_QBKH01000017.1:3337-5594 GCF_003054045.1 Sphingobacterium faecium | reverse complement strand
TTAGGAAGTGAAGGATAAAAGTTCCTATCTTTGCACCACTCCGCAAGGGAGGAACGGCTGATCCGAAAGGGGAAGCACTGAAAAAAGAAGGGTTTAATTTAGTTTAAACGCGGAAACAGCAGGAAAACGAAAAAATAAATTTTCACATTTATTTTGGAGATACCAAAAAGATTTCTACCTTTGCAGTCCCAACGGAAACGAAGGGAAACAAAACAAGATCGATACCGGCGCAATGCCGACATCATATAAAGCCGAAGCGAGATGCGGGGGCGAAGAAAGTTCTTTAAAAATATAATCATGTAACGTAACGAGTAGTGTTGAGAAACAACGAAAGTTAAAAAAATCAACCTGTTCAATTTTAGAATTAGAAATAAAATACAAGACAATTCTATTTATTATAAATAGTCTTGATCTTACACTTCATTTTACAATGGAGAGTTTGATCCTGGCTCAGGATGAACGCTAGCGGCAGGCCTAATACATGCAAGTCGGACGGGATTCAGGGAGTAGCTTGCTACGAACTGATGAGAGTGGCGCACGGGTGCGTAACGCGTGAGCAACCTACCCATATCAGGGGGATAGCCTCTCGAAAGAGAGATTAACACCGCATAACATCATTTACCGGCATCGGTTAATGATCAAATATTTATAGGATATGGATGGGCTCGCGTGACATTAGCTAGTTGGAGGGGTAACGGCCCACCAAGGCTACGATGTCTAGGGGCTCTGAGAGGAGAATCCCCCACACTGGTACTGAGACACGGACCAGACTCCTACGGGAGGCAGCAGTAAGGAATATTGGTCAATGGAGGGAACTCTGAACCAGCCATGCCGCGTGCAGGATGACTGCCCTATGGGTTGTAAACTGCTTTTGTCAGGGAATAAACCTTTCTACGTGTAGGAAGCTGAATGTACCTGAAGAATAAGGATCGGCTAACTCCGTGCCAGCAGCCGCGGTAATACGGAGGATCCAAGCGTTATCCGGATTTATTGGGTTTAAAGGGTGCGTAGGCGGTCCTATAAGTCAGTGGTGAAAGACGGCAGCTTAACTGTCGCAGTGCCTTTGATACTGTAGGACTTGAATCTATTTGAAGTGGGCGGAATAAGACAAGTAGCGGTGAAATGCATAGATATGTCTTAGAACTCCGATTGCGAAGGCAGCTCACTAAGTTAGTATTGACGCTGATGCACGAAAGCGTGGGGATCAAACAGGATTAGATACCCTGGTAGTCCACGCCCTAAACGATGATAACTCGATGTTTGCGATACACAGTAAGCGTCCAAGCGAAAGCGTTAAGTTATCCACCTGGGGAGTACGGTCGCAAGATTGAAACTCAAAGGAATTGACGGGGGCCCGCACAAGCGGAGGAGCATGTGGTTTAATTCGATGATACGCGAGGAACCTTACCCGGGCTTGAAAGTTAGTGAATGATCCAGAGACGGATCAGTCCTTCGGGACACGAAACTAGGTGCTGCATGGCTGTCGTCAGCTCGTGCCGTGAGGTGTTGGGTTAAGTCCCGCAACGAGCGCAACCCCTATGTTTAGTTGCCAGCATGTAATGATGGGGACTCTAAACAGACTGCCAGCGTAAGCTGTGAGGAAGGTGGGGACGACGTCAAGTCATCATGGCCCTTACGTCCGGGGCTACACACGTGCTACAATGGATGGTACAGCGGGCAGCTACATAGCAATATGATGCTAATCTCTAAAAGCCATTCACAGTTCGGATTGAGGTCTGCAACTCGACCTCATGAAGTTGGATTCGCTAGTAATCGCGTATCAGCAATGACGCGGTGAATACGTTCCCGGGCCTTGTACACACCGCCCGTCAAGCCATGAAAGTTGGGGGTACCTAAAGCATGTAACCGCAAGGAGCGTGTTAGGGTAAAACCGATAATTGGGGCTAAGTCGTAACAAGGTAGCCGTACCGGAAGGTGCGGCTGGAATACCTCCTTTCTAGAGCATTCAGGATTGAAGCTCGTTACGTACACACATGATTTATATTAAGAAACAAATAAGAAACAAAAACATTTGAAGAAATGTGCCCATCCCTGATTGGATGGTCCAGAGAGATAGAAAGATAAGCTAGTCCCGTAGCTCAGTTGGTTAGAGCACTACACTGATAATGTAGGGGTCAGCAGTTCAAATCTGCTCGGGACTACCATTAACAACACGGGGAATTAGCTCAGCTGGCTAGAGCACCTGCCTTGCACGCAGGGGGTCATCGGTTCGACTCCGATATTCTCCACAGGTTTC
>NZ_QBKH01000017.1:0-3301 GCF_003054045.1 Sphingobacterium faecium | reverse complement strand
GACAAAGAGTTCTTTGACATATTGAAAGAAAAAAAATTACAAGAGAAGACAACAGTAGAGACAATACTGTGATGTGTCTGATGTATTATGAAGACCCTCGGTCAAGGCCGAACGGATTAATGCGTAGCATCATGGTTATATATATCAAAACGCAACCCATAGTAGCAAAAGGGCTATGAGGTGAAGAAAGTAAATAAGGGCACACGGGGGATGCCTAGGCTCTCAGAGGCGATGAAGGACGTGATAAGCTGCGATAAGCTTCGGGGATTAGCAAATGTGAGATTGATCCGAAGATTTCCGAATGGGGCAACCTAGCATACTGAAGGTATGTTGTAAAATACGCGAACGCGCTGAACTGAAACATCTAAGTAGGCGTAGGAGAAGAAAATAATAATGATTTCCCAAGTAGTGGCGAGCGAACGGGAAAGAGCCCAAACCAACTTTGTTACGGCATGGTTGGGGTTGTAGGGCTGCGAAGTGGCATTAGCAAACAGAAGTGGAATGGGATGGGAAGCCCAGCGATACACGGTGATAGCCCTGTACACGTATAGAATGCTAGCCTAGCAGTACCCTGAGTACCGCGGGGTCGGAGACGCCCTGTGGGAATCTGTCAGCACCATCTGATAAGGCTAAATACTCCTGAGAGACCGATAGTGAACTAGTACCGTGAGGGAAAGGTGAAAAGAACCTCGAACAGAGGAGTGAAAAGAACCTGAAACCGTGTGCTTACAAGCGGTCGGAGCTGGCAGGTCCAGTGACGGCGTGCCTTTTGCATAATGAGCCTACGAGTTACTCTTGTCTGGCAAGGTTAAGTGGTTCAGCCACGTATCCGAAGCGAAAGCGAGTCTTAATAGGGCGCATAGTCAGATGAGGTAGACGCGAAACCTTGTGATCTACCCTTGGGCAGGTTGAAGTTGCAGTAACATGTAATGGAGGACCGAACCGATAAACGTTGAAAAGTTTCCGGATGACCTGAGGGTAGGGGTGAAAGGCTAATCAAACTGGGAAATAGCTCGTACTCCCCGAAATGTTTTTAGGAACAGCGTCGGCATGGAGTCTTATAGAGGTAGAGCTACCGATTGGGTGCGGGGGAGTCAAATCCTACCAAATCCAGACGAACTCCGAATGCTATAAGATATGGCCGGCAGTGAGGCTTTGGGTGCTAAGGTCCAAGGCCGAGAGGGAAAGAACCCAGACCATCAGCTAAGGTCCCTAAATATACGCTAAGTTGAACTAACGAGGTCCGATTGCCTAGACAGCTAGGATGTTGGCTTGGAAGCAGCCATTCATTTAAAGAGTGCGTAACAGCTCACTAGTCGAGCGATCGGGCGTGGATAATAAACGGGCATCAAGTGTATTACCGAAGCTATGGATTCATACTGAAAGATGTATGTCTGGTAGGGGAGCATTCTATTTACGGCGAAGCGGTCTGGTAATGGCCCGTGGAGTGGATAGAAAAGCAAATGTAGGCATAAGTAACGATAAGGCGGGTGAGAAACCCGCCCACCGAAAGACTAAGGTTTCCTGATCAACGCTAATCGGATCAGGGTTAGTCGGGGCCTAAGGCGCATCCGAAGGGAGCAAGCCGATGGACAACTGGTTAATATTCCAGTACTTTTTATAACTGCGATGTGGTGACGGAGTAGTGACACTGCCGCGAACTGACGGAATAGTTCGTTAAAAGGCGTAGGTATAGGGACGGTAGGCAAATCCGCCGACCCTGCTGAAACCCAATAGTACAGCAAAGCTTCGGCGGCGCTGATAGAGCAGGTAAACAGACTTCCAAGAAAACCCGCTAAGCTTCAGGTTATAAAAACCCGTACCGTAAACCGACACAGGTAGTCGAGGAGAGAATCCTAAGGTGCTCGAGTGAATCATGGCTAAGGAACTCGGCAAAATGGCCCTGTAACTTCGGGAGAAGGGGCGCTTCCTCCAGCAATGGAGAAGCCGCAGTGAAAAGGCCCAGGCGACTGTTTAACAAAAACATATGGCTTTGCAAAATCGAAAGATGAAGTATAAGGCCTGACACCTGCCCGGTGCTGGAAGGTTAAGAGGGGATGTCATCGCAAGAGAAGCATTGAATCGAAGCCCCAGTAAACGGCGGCCGTAACTATAACGGTCCTAAGGTAGCGAAATTCCTTGTCGGGTAAGTTCCGACCTGCACGAATGGTGTAACGATCTGGGCGCTGTCTCAGCCATGAGCTCGGTGAAATTGTGGTATCGGTGAAGACGCCGATTACCCGCAACGGGACGGAAAGACCCCATGCACCTTCACTATAGCTTAACATTGGAATTGGGTACAGGATGTGTAGGATAGGCGGGAGATGTTGAAGTGGCTTCGCCAGGAGTCATGGAATCAACCTTGAAATACCGCCCTTTCTGTATTCGGTTTCTAACTCGGTTATTCCGAGGACATTGTTTGGTGGGTAGTTTGACTGGGGTGGTCGCCTCCAAAAAGGTAACGGAGGCTTTCAAAGGTAAGCTCAGTACGCTTGGTAACCGTACGTGGAGTGCAATGGCATAAGCTTGCTTGACTGTGAGACCAACAAGTCGAACAGGGTCGAAAGACGGACATAGTGATCCGGTGGTTCTGTATGGAAGGGCCATCGCTCAAAGGATAAAAGGTACGCTGGGGATAACAGGCTGATCTCCCCCAAGAGCTCATATCGACGGGGAGGTTTGGCACCTCGATGTCGGCTCGTCACATCCTGGGGCTGGAGAAGGTCCCAAGGGTTGGGCTGTTCGCCCATTAAAGTGGCACGCGAGCTGGGTTCAGAACGTCGCGAGACAGTTCGGTCCCTATCTGTTGTGGGCGTTGGAAGTTTGAGTGGATCTGTCCTTAGTACGAGAGGACCGGGATGGACTGACCGCTGGTAAACCAGTTATGCCGCCAGGTGTACGGCTGGGTAGCTACGTCGGGAATAGATAAGCGCTGAAAGCATCTAAGTGCGAAACTAGCCACGAGATGAGACTTCCTTATAGGGCCGTAGTAGACTACTACGTTGATAGGTTGCAGGTGTAAAGGTAGAAATATCATAGCTGAGCAATACTAATCACCCGAAGCTTTCTCAAGCAACGCAGACACTGTTGTCTTCCTCTTTTAGTTTTTCTTTCAATTGTCTATAGATCAGGCGTTCGTGCTGTTAACAGCATATAATAAGTACGTTACTGATAAGTTATTTTAGGTGCCTATATCGGCGGTGTCTACCTCTTCCCATTCCGAACAGAGCAGTCAAGCCCGCCAGAGCCGATGGTATTGCCGTAACAGGTGGGAGAGTAGGTCGGTGCCTTTTTTTATACA
>NZ_QBKH01000016.1 GCF_003054045.1 Sphingobacterium faecium | reverse complement strand
AAACCCTTCTTTTTTCAGTGCTTCCCCTTTCGGATCAGCCGTTCCTCCCTTGCGGAGTGGTGCAAAGATAGGAACTTTTATCCTTCACTTCCTAACCTTTTACGACTTATTTATTCATATTAACCTTAACTGGCTGTAACATTGAACGATTAATTTATCGTTAAACATATAATCAATAAAAAATGGATAACCATAACACAAAATCACCATATCGATTGATACATTCGTTAGGTTAATCTCAGATTTATAAATACCTTTATCTATACATAATAACCAAAATAGTGATCACAATGGCCAAGACTACCCTCAAAGATATCTCTAAAGCACTCAATATTTCAATTTCCACGGTATCCAAAGCTTTATCCGATAGTTACGAAATAAGTGAAAAGACCAAAAAGATGGTTCAAGACTATGCTGCCGAGATGAATTTTAGCGTCAATAAAGTGGCGCAAAGTCTAAAAATTGGTAAAACCAATACCATTGGAGTTATTGTATGTGCTATTAACAACACCTTTATCTCTGAAATTTTGGATGGCATTCAAAAGGCTTCAATAGAAACGGGCTATGATATCATCATTATGCAAAGTAGGGAAGATGTTGTTATCGAAAAATCGTGCATTGAAGTATTAAACTCCAGGGGTATCGACGGACTCTTAATCTCTCCAGTAAGCGAAACATCAAATATAAATCTATTAAAGGAATTGCAAGAGAATCAAAAACCTGTTGTCATCTTCGACAGAACGGTTAATCAATTAAAAACAGATAAAGTTGGAGTCAACAATTTTGATGGGGCATATCAAGCTACTAAACACCTATTACAACAAGGCCGTACCAATATACTCCATATCACAGGACATCAACTGGGGGTATCGAAAGATCGACTTAATGGATATAAAGAAGCATTACGAGAATTTGAAATTCCATTAAAACCTTATTATTTTATTGAATGCAATATTCAAGATACAGAAATACTGGACAAACAAATAAAAAGTGCGATTCAAAAGACTTTAAATGCTGAACATAAATTAAATGCCATATTTGGTGCTACCGATGTCATCACAACCCGAACACTTGGAATCTTAGCAGAACTTAATATTAAAGTTCCCGAAGAAATAGCCGTTATTGGATTTTCTAATATCTCCATTCCAGACTCTTTAAACCCTGCATTAAGCAGAATTAAACAACCCGCTAGCGAAATCGGTCATACTGCAATGAAAAAACTGATATACCTAATCAAGCATCCAAACTATACTGACTTTGAAACCATCGAATTGGAAAATACGATAGAAATAAGAAGATCAAGCCTTTTGGCTTGATCTTAAAACAAATTAGGTATTTTGCTTATTAAAGTATCCAGCAGCATTATGATAAGAAATATCAGCAATAATTTTTCCAATCATATCGATATCATGAGGTAAGTAACCTTTTATAATATCTTCTGCAAAAATATTAGCAAGCAACCTTCTAAAATATTCATGTCTAGAATAGGACAAGAAACTTCTCGAATCTGTCAGCATACCTATAAAACAACTTATCAAGCCATAATTAGAAAGCGCATTGATTTGTTGCGTCATCCCATCCAGCTGATCCTGATACCACCAGCCTGAACCAAATTGAATTTTCCCTCTCATACCCTCTCCCTGAAAATTACCGATCATGGTACCAAATACAGCATTATCAGCAGGATTAACATTATAAATAATTGTTTTTGTCAATTGATCTGTTGTATCCAGATCATTAAAAAAATCAGCCATTCGCTCTGCTTGCTTATAGTCTCCTATAGAATCGTATCCCGTATCAGCACCTAAAATGGCTAATCTTCCCTTATTTGTATCACGCAGAGGTCCCAAATGGAACTGCTGCGCCCATTGTTTATCATGATATTTTTTACATAATTCACTCAAAACATAAAAGGTGAAGCTATCTTCAAACTCCAAAGCTCTTGTATCATCTCCCTGGAGTACATCAACAAAAACAGCATTTACTTCTGCCAACTTAAATCTACCCCTCTTCGGCAAGTATTTCAACCCATGATCAGAAGCTACACATCCTAAAGCGTCAAAATAATTGATCCGCTGATCCAGTGCTTGTAGCAAAGAATCGATGTGATCTATTTGGATACCAGAACTGTCCGACAACTTCTGAAGATAGGATCGAAATTTATCTCCTTTTGATAATTGAAAAACTTGATCCGGGCGAAATGTCGGGACAACCTTTGTCTTAAAGTCATGGTTTTCATTTAATCTCTTATGAAAGGTTAGGTGATCAATGGGATCATCCGTAGTACCCACCATTTCCACATTAAATCGAGTCAGCAAATTTTGTGTACTGAAGTTAGCGTCTTTTAACTGTTCTTTCGTTTGCGCATAAATATCCTTTGCACTAGAAGGGTTTAACAATTCATGGATACCAAATGGATTTTTAAGTTCCATATGCGTCCAATGATACAACGGGTTTCTCAATGTTTGAGGAACTACTTCTGACCATTTTTGAAATTTCTCAAAATCTGAAGCTTGCCCAGTAATATATTTCTCTTCAATTCCCAAAGTGCGCATTGCTCGCCATTTATAATGATCACCATATAACCAAATTTGAGTCAAATTTTCAAACTGGTGGTTATTGCATATTTGATCAGGAGGAAGATGATTATGGTAATCTATAATCGGAAGGTCTTTAGCATAATTATGATAGAGTTGTTGCGCGATATCCGATTGCAAAATAAAGTTATCATTAATAAAGTTCGCCATGCTTATCTTTTTATTCACCTAAAATACCATATTCTAAACCTCGAAGCTCCGCAAGCCCTCTTAAGCGTCCTATAGCAGAATACCCTGGATTAGTTACTTTATTTAAATCATCTAACATTTGGTGACCGTGATCAGGCCTAAAGGGAATTGGGCGAATCCGTTTCTGATTTTCAGCAGCCAAAATCTGCATAATAGCATGCATATTGACATCTCCATCCAAATGATCTGCTTCATAGAAACTGCCTATACGATCCTTTTTCACATTTCTCAAGTGAGCAAAATAAACCCGATCTTTAACCCTGTCCAATATCGATACGACATCATTTGACTGACTTGCCCCAAGAGATCCCGTACAAAAACACACTCCATTAAATGGCATATTAACGCCTTCCAAGATCGCCTCCAAGTCGGATTGATTACTCACAATTCGTGGAAGACCTAAAATTGCATATGGAGGATCATCAGGATGAATGGTCATTTTTATTCCGTTACTTTCACAAACTTCAGCGATAGAAGACAAGAAATGTAATAAATTGCGCAATAAACTCACTCGACCAATCTCACTATATATCGCAATGCTATTATTCAAATCTTCAAGTGTAAGATCTTTTTCTCCAGGAATCCCCATCAAAACAACTTGAGTTAATGCGTTTAAATCAGATGGCGAATATGAAACAAACTTTTGCTCCACACCGGCTAATATTTCATCCGAATAATCCCTTCTGGCATCCATACGTTTCAAAATATGAATATCAAATACAGCTAGATCTATCCAATCAAAATATAACGCCTTGGACCCATCCTTCATCAATAGATCTAATTGTGTCCTCGTCCAATCTAAAACCGGCATGAAATTATAGGTTATAATTTGGATTCCACATTTCGCTAGGTTCTCCAGTGACTGAATGTAATTACGCATGTAGTATGCGGCCTCTTGATTCGCAGTTTTTATTGCCTCATGAACCGGAAGGCTCTCTACCACTGACCAGACTAATCCTGCTTCTTCAATCACCCTTTTACGTTCTAAAATATCTGCTACCGGCCAAATCTCACCATGTGGAATATGATGTAATGCCGTTACAATACCTGTAGCACCAGCCTGTTTTATGTCGACTAAAGAAACGGGATCATTCGGCCCGTACCATCTCCAAGTTTGTTCTAGTTTATTCATCTTTATTTATTAAACACCACACCATGAATTAAAACCACCATCAACAAAGATTGTTTCTCCAGTCACTAAAGCCGAAGCATCACTTAAGAGGTATACTAAAGTTCCTTTTAATTCGTCAGGCTCCCCTAATCTTTGAAATGGCATTCCATTAATAAACTTTTGAGCACGATCAGAGTACGAACCGTTTGAATCCATTAATAAATTTCGATTTTGCTCCGTTAAAAAGACACCAGGGGCGATCGCATTGACGCGCACTTTATCTCCATAACGCAAAGCCAGTTCAACGGACATCCATTTGGTATATCCATCGACACCATGTTTGGCAACGGTATAACCTAAAACTCTAGTTATTGGTCTACTGGCCGCCAAAGAAGAAATATTAATAATAGAACCTTTACCCGATTCCGCTATCACACGCCCAAAAATATGTGTGGGTATAATTGTACCATATAAATTAAGTTCAATTGCTTTCAGTGTATCTTTAACATCATGATCAAAAAGATTTTGATCTGGTTGGATAGTTGCACCTGGAATATTACCACCAGCAGCATTTACTAATCCGTTAATAGTACCCCATTTTGCTAATATTTCATCCTTGGCTTTTATCACCTCCTCCTCATTTAACACATCTACTTGTACCGCCAATGCTTCAGCACCTTTTGCTTCAATAGCTTCCACACGCTCTTGCAGTTTTTCTGTATTGCGTCCAAGTACTGCAATCTTAGCACCCGCTTCAGCTAAAGCATCTACAAAAGCTTTCCCAAGCACACCAGTAGCACCTGTAACTACAACGACGTGATTCCTTAAAGAAAATGTATCCAATATCCCCATTTTATAATTGTTAGATTTAAAGTTACCAATTTTAGGAAATAATTAATTATGAAAGAAACTTCCTTAAAACTTTATTTACTAAAACGTTTTCGAAATTATGGGCATAAATCCTATAGAAATACAATTATTTATACTACTTTAGAACTATAAACTTATAACTTATGGATAATAACAAAGTCCTTTGTTTCGGAGAGATTCTTTATAGACTACAAGCAAAGGATGAACATTTTTTTAATACCGACCAATCCGTTGTATACGCTTATCCAGGCGGTTCTGAAGCCAACGTAGCCGTTGCTCTAGCATCATTATCGATTCCTAGTACTTATGTATCTGCTGCCCCTGACCATGCACTAACAAAAGAAATCCTAAACATCTTGAATCAACATGATGTTAACACTTCCAAATTTATATTTGGCGGGGAACGTTTAGGTTGTTACATCTTACAGTCAGCAAATGGTTTAACCAGTGGAGAAGTAATATATGATCGAAATCACTCCTCCTTTTCCACTTTAAAAGCTGATGATATTGATTGGGATGATCTATTTAAGGATTGCTCCTGGTTTCATTGGACAGCCCTAACCCCAGCACTAAATAGCGAATTAGCGGATCTCATGTTAACAGCATTAAAAATTGCACATGAAAAGAAAATAACCATATCCGTTGATCTAAATTATAGAAGTAGATTATGGCAATATGGTAAACAACCTCTTGATATTATGCCAAATTTAGTTTCATATTGCGATGTGATTATGGGCAATATCTGGGCTGAAAATAAAATGCTTGGAACATCGATCAACGATCAATTCTCCAGATCAACAGCAGTAGAGCAATATTTTGACTATGCTAATGTAGTTGCTCAAGAGATATTTGAAAAATATCCGAAATGTAAGCACATTGCTAATACTTTCCGATTTATGGATAATTCTAGTCATAATTTATTCTATGGTACCTATCACAATCCATCAGAAAATAAAATAAGCGCTATTTTAGAAACAAATGCCCTCATCGATCGAATTGGTAGTGGAGATGCATTTATGGCAGGCTTAATTGCGGCTATCTATGAAAATAAATCCTCACAGGAAATTATTGACACAGCCACTCAACTAGGCTTTAAAAAACTGTTTAACAAAGGTGATTTCATCAACTTATCATAATTAACATGCAGACTATCCTATCCAAGATTGAAAGTTCCCCCATTATCCCTGTTTACTATCATGACGATATTGATCAATGTATCCAGATCTTAAAGTCGTGTTACAGCGGAGGTATACGTGTTTTCGAATTCGTTAATAGGGGTCCAGAAGCTTTAAATAATTTCAAACAATTATTAAAATATCGAGATCAAAATTTCAAAGATTTAAAGTTAGGAATTGGAACAATTAAAACGAAACAACAAGCACTCGATTTCCTAGATATAGGAGCAGAATTTATTGTTAGCCCCATTGTTAAACCAGAAATAGCGGAAGTTACATTAAAACATGATATTCTTTGGATCCCCGGTTGTATGACGCCTACAGAAATTGCACTTGCTGAAGAACTAGGAGCCCCTTTAGTAAAACTTTTTCCAGGGGATGCACTAGGATCAAGTTTTTTAAAAGGAATCAAGCCTTTATTTCCATCACTCAAGTTTATGCCTACCGGAGGAGTATCCTTAGAAGAACAAAACCTGACGGAATGGTTTCAAGCTGGAGTATCTGCTGTAGGGATGGGTTCCAAACTATTCAATGATCCAACAGAATTTGAAGAAAGCAACTATATCGAAAATAGGTTACGTAAAGCTTTTCATCATATTGAAAGTATAAAATAAAGACACAAAAAAAGCTCTAACTAAAGTTAGAGCTTTTTTGTCGGGGTGGCAGGATTCGAACCTACGACCTCCACATCCCAAATGTGGCGCGATACCGGGCTACGCTACACCCCGAAAAGGTATCACCTTTTGTTTTACTGTGATGCAAATATACATCGAAAATTAATAAAGTCAAATTTATTTTTCACTTTAAACAATAAATCACTGATTAACTGAGAAATAAATTTTTATTAATAAAAATTCAAGAGCAAACTTCAGACTAAAACGTAGTATAATCGCCCTTTAAATTGTTAAAATCGCTTTTATTTTACCAGAATAAGGAGACTGATTCGCTTATAATATAAGCTCAATTTAAGGGAAAATCAACATCTAAAATCAATAAATCTATTGCAAAAAGTTAAAATTAAGAATGTAAATATTAATTTCATAGTGCTGAACGCGACTTTTATTACTTAAATAAAAATAGATCAAAATAACTAGTTCAATAAAAGAGCCGAGAATACATTAACTTATGACGCTACTACGTATAAATTAAAATTATTGTGGTAATTATAGAGGATATTAAGCAAGATAAATATAATCAAGATAGCTATACAAACCCTATGATCAGATCTCATCATAAGCGCCAGGTTTCTTCATAAGAAGTTATTAAGGGAATAATAGATGATATCGGCAATGTAATAGTATAGTAGAAGAACTGCAATTCAAAAATCATATGTGACAGAAATGAGCTAGACCATTTTCCAAAAAGCGATAGGAAATCTATTCCTATATCCTATCCTTTAACAGCAAAATATCAACATCTGATACCAGATTGCCACCAAACTGAGAAGCTAAACCGATCCTATTACAAGTCAAGTTCATCGGAAACAGATCCACATACAGAATCATGGAGATCCTAGGAAAAGAATATTGCGGTGCTTGGCATCATTACGGCAGCAGTGGGATAAATATCCGAAACCAGTGAGATGGGGGTATCTGCAGCAGAAAGGCAGTACAGAAAAAAAAGTTTAGCGCACAAAAAAGCCCCTGCTGTTTAGCAAGGGCTTCTGTATAAAAAAAGGCACCGACCTACTCTCCCACCTGTTACGGCAATACCATCGGCTCTGGCGGGCTTGACTGCTCTGTTCGGAATGGGAAGAGGT
>NZ_QBKH01000015.1 GCF_003054045.1 Sphingobacterium faecium | reverse complement strand
AACCTATCAGTGATGGAATGAAAGACACCTATTATCTGAATGGAATCCTATATTCTCGCGGTAAAATAGAGAATCTGAAACAGAATGGATTATGGGAGTTTTGGCATCCGAACGGAAAAAAAGCACGGGAAGGTCAATTTGTTGATGGAAAACCTAACGGCACACACCATTATTGGTTTCCTAATGGGAACAAAAGGGCTACAGGAAACTGGAAGAATGGTATATATGACGGTATTTGGGAAATGACAAGTGAAGATGGAAAACAGAATGCCATTCAAACTTATAAAGACGGAAAATTGGTCGAATAGGCGTCTTGCTAACAAACTTGTTAAATGTAAAGTATATTATTGGTACCGGGCAGTGTGGCTACTCCTTCTTCTCTAGAAGCAATATTAAATAGTTCTTTTTGAAAATTGTCAATTGCATTTGGCTCAACAATAATTTCCAGTTTTATTTTATTCTTTTCCTCTTGTCGATATTCGGTTGACACATTGCTCTCGAGATTTACTTCCACTCCAATATAACCACTTTTACCGATTGAATAATATTTCATAGAAAAGTAAGCATAACGTCTTTTTTCCCTAATTCATAAAATATTATTTCGTTATCATTCGGAAAACCTTTTAAAGTCTTTGCGAAATTAGCTAAGCATTCTGATTTATCATATACATCTGTTGTTCCAAAAAAGTTAATGTTTGACGCTGTTACCCTGAGCTCAAACATTTCGTCATCCTTCCAAATAACTTTAATTTCTAAGAACGACTTTCGATTTTCTACGGTCATATTGTTAATTATTTATTCTAAAAAATATCACAAATGAGGTATTTTTGAGATGCTACTTCTTCTAAAAAGAGTTTATCAAAATGGATCAGATGTCAGCCATCTTCACTTTTCTTTCTTTTGATCACTTCTCCACTTGATGATATTACATTGGTGAATGAGTAATCATATACACGGTGCGGTATTCCCATCTTCTTTAATATTTCTTCAGCATCAGTTCTTATGTTTATCCAGCTCGGATGTTCTTCCAAATATTCCCAATCCCATATCTCACTTGGCATTTGATCGACCTTAGTTTTGAACCTCAGTAGTTCTTGCTTGTATATGATTGGTATTAGGTTTTTCCTAAATACCGTTTCGAAGCATACCGGTGTACATGCATATTCCAATTCCTCATAAAGCTCTGTCATTGGGTCGAAAATGGGAGATGCCATAAGCTCTAGTTCTCTATATTTATAAGTGAACAGAATAAGCGAATTGACGATATTGGTATAGTAAAACCTGACGTGCTTGTCATAATATTCCAATTCAGACTTAGAAAATCCTAATTCATCAATCTCGTCTATTTCATAAGTTTCAGATGCTATCAGGTCAATTTGTTTTCGGCAATAATTTGCGTTTTCATCTAGCCCTATTTCGTTAGCCAGCTGATATAGTTCAACCCACACTTCTTTAGTGAACTGTGCGGAACCGCTACTGCCCAATTCTATCAGACTTTCAATTGCAAGCTCCCACTCCTCCTGATGGTTGTATTCTACAGTTTGTTGAAAATATTGATTATCAGCAAGTGATTCATAAAGGGAATTAAGCAGTTTTCTTAATCTTTTCTTTACTGAAGGTTTGCTATTCCATCGTTTCAAAAAATCGAATGTCCCCATTTTAAGATGCGTCTTTATTATCCCTTATCAAATATGTTGATTAATGATGAATATTTCAACATTTAATTTATTTTGAAATTACTTGATGAATTCGCAAATAAATAAGATTGAGAAAATTTTGATTCTTTACAAGGATGTCCTTAAACATAAGCCAGAAGTAACAAACTAAATTAATACTTTTAAGTTGTTTGAAAAACAGGGAAGTTTACCAACACAGGTAAGTCTTCAATAATTCTAATTTCTGATTCAGTTATTAATTTATCATAACTGTCAGATTAAATCTTGACTACTTCATTTAAGTTTTATCAATAGATTAGTTTGTATTTATGTCGTTATACAAGTTATCAACTACTTTTTCTAAAATTTCTCCTGTTTTATCAAAGCTGGTATTGGTCAATATAGATATCCCTATATTTTGTTTAGGATAAATCACAAACCAATTTTGCATTCCGTATATACCTCCGTGATGTCTATAAATTAATTTATTATCATTTTCTATGATGTACCAATGATATCCTTCCCAAAAATCAGAACCCTCTTTGTATAATTTTTTATGGGATTCGTTTACAATAGGATTTGACTTGTCTAGTTGCAATTTCATATATTTCACTAAATCCGTAGTCGTAGAGTGCAATCCTGAAATTCCACCCCATAAAGTTCGATTGAAGTTAGGCATTAACTTGTTTTTGTCGTTATAACCTTTAACTAATCTTGTTCTATCATTTTCATTGAGTGTAAATTTGGTTTGGTTCATTTTATTTGGTTTCAAAACAAATTCAATTACCAATTCCTCAAAAGATTTTTGATATACTTTTTCAAGGATATAGGCTGTCAACTCTGGGGCCGTGTTTGAGTAGAAATACCTTTCGCCAGGTTTCGTTTCAATGTTGATTAATTCTAATCCTTCAAAAAAAGCCTTTTTATTTTCGCTTTTTATAGGAAAATTAGGAAATCCACTTGTATGTGTGATGAGGTGTTTGATTCTTATAGGTTCACCTTTAAATTCTAAATTGGGATAAAGTTCGTCAAGATAGATTCTAATATCATCATCTAAATTTATTTTTTTTTCAAGTACGGCTTTAGCGGCTATATACCCTGTAAAGGTTTTAGTTACGGAAGCCAATTCATAAAGTGTAGAATCGTTTGGTTTATTTCCTTTCCCGATAGTTAATTCCCCAAAATGTTTTATTGTGGATTTTCCATTTTTATATACTGCAACGGAAACAGAATGAAATCTTTTGTCCTCTAATAACTGAAGCGCATTTTTTGTAATCGCATTTTCAACATTTTGTTTATTGATTGGCTGAAAAATTTTACAACCAAGTAAGGCAAAAATTAAAAGAGGGGCTAAATATTTCATAGTTTCTAAGTTTTAATTTAACATTCATAATCTGATGCAAATATGCTGTAGAGAATCTTGAAAAAAGTCCATATAAAAAAGTCGTACTCATTTTATTGAATAAAATGAGTGCGTTTATCTGCAATTGAAAGTTCAATTATTTACAATCATTTAATTATCAACTATTTCTATATGCTGTCGGCGTCTGATTCGTATATTTTTTAAAAGAGGTATGAAAAGAAGATTTTGAATTAAAACCCACTTTATATAAAATTTCTAACACAGTACATTCTTTTTTTGAGGGATCTTTAAGAATGGTCATTGCTTTTTTAATGCGGTATTCATTCACAAAATCAAAAAAATGCTGATTAATATGATGGTTAATTAAAACAGACAAATCACGAACGGGAATCCCCACCTGATCTGCCAATTCCTGAATCGTTAATGAAGGCTCTAAAAAGGGCTCTTTTTCAACCATGAAATTTTTAAGTTGTTGGATCTGAAAACTTTTTATTTCGTCCGATTTATTATCAGTTTTCAAAATTTCCACAAAATCATTTGTAGGTTGTAAGGTAGAATCAATTCTGCGAAAAAGCTCAGGATAATTTAATGCCTTTAATATAAACCAACAGGCAGCCAGTAAAAAAACCGTTCCAGCAACAATATTCAACCAGATAAATAGATCTTTATGTTGTGTGTATCTTACAATATTTTTTAAAATAATACATACGTGGATCACTAAGAAAATCCTTGTAAGCTGAGACAGCCATTTGTATAACAAAGTGCTTGGGTTGGTGTAATTTTCAAGATAAATCTTCTTATATTTTTTAAGGATAAGGAATACGGCAACGATATAAAAAAAGAACTGAAGTTCTCCGATTACTTGATAAAAAAACATTTCAGGGGAGTGCCACATAGCTTTAAAGAAAGCTTCTTTAGCAGCACCCTGTGCTAGATAAAGTCTCGGAACTAAAATTAAATTGGCAACAATGAAAGGAATAAGATGCAGCAAATGCTTTCTTTTTAAGGTGAAATCAGAATAGCAAACAGCATTAACGTACAGATAGAAAAGAGGCATTACTAATAAGTAAGCAGATATTTTGAAAGTTTTCAGATTATAGCTATCAACAAAAATATGCATAAAAAGCCCGCTGATATCAATGGCATTAATGATAAGGAACGCTGCAAATAATCTGTTTTCCAGTTTTCTTTCCGTTTTCACCGTTAGCAAAAAAACGGCAAGCAGGAGCGATATAAAAACGGCAATCGCAGCAATAACTTCCAGAAAACTCAATTTGTCCATTTAATTTTTTTATAAAAATAGGATATTAGATCATAAAGAAAAATGATTGTCAATAAACATTTTCCAAATATTCTATTTTTTTTATCAACTCCACCTTTTACGACCTTGCATTATAATTGTACTATTTAAGCACAAATAAGAAAGATCCATCGTGTATTAAACATTCAAAAGTAAAATAATTCTATTCACCATTAAATCCCTTCAATAATCGCTAACTTCCGATCAATCAGTTTCTGCAGAGCTTCAGGTTTTAATTCCCCAGAACCAAAACCCCTTTTATCTTTGATACAAGAACTACATGCTGTAGCATCCAGCTTATTGTTATAGCCACATAAACATTCCCATACTTCTTTGCCCGATGAAAATATGCCCTTTGATTCTTTAACGGTAACTACTTCTGGAAATAGCTGTACCAAGCCCTCTCCTCTCCATGTCTGTAGATAGGCAATATCTTGAGCGGAATACCAGTCTTTGTCTAAAGTAAGTACCTTCAATGCTGCCTTTTTTGCCAATAAAGATCCTGCTAACAGTTTCGACACTTGATCGTAATCGATCAGATTGGAACTGCTGATAGCTTTGCTAATGATCTTAAACTGCGCACCGGTTAAATCATCCGACAACAATTGTCCATAGAGTTTGGCTATAGCTTGATCTTTGTCCAGGAAATCAAAATAACGGAAGAGCGTGGCTTGAGGATCTTTGAATTCTTGATCCTCCCCTGTTTCATTCATTGCTTTGAATAGCAGGGGGACAAATTCGGTCAATCGGGATGTAGCTATAAACTCGGCTGTAGCATTGTTCATGGCATAGATACCGGTATAGCGTTCTATAATCAAGCTTGCTTTGACTTTGTTCTTAATAACTGATCCATCGATATCTCCACCTACTGCTTCTGCTTGTATATGTTTAATCTGATTGAGCAATACAGGTGTACCGATAGCGGTGATCATAACGATCGGCGTGCCTCTGCCCGAGAGCTCATCAATATTGACGCTGAAGCCTATAACGGCATCTGCCCGATAGATACGTGCATTTTGCTTTAAAGACTCCACTACGCTCTTATAAAGCTCCTGTTTTTGTTTTCATAATTGCGGGAGCGTCCACCGAAGAGGTCTACGAAGCTCGCTCCGGATTGCACTCAGAGCATTGGCTCCAATAACAGCTGTTGCTGAAATGGGATCAAAATAACTCAGGACTTCTCTCCCCTCGATGGTATGGGTACTGGTATCGATCATGGTCTATGATGAATACTGTATTAAAAGCCCGAAAATAATGGATTGGTTTGATTAATGGATACGGTTAACCGTAAGGAGGGTAATAAACCTATAAAGCCATTCTGGGCAGAATGGCTTTATAGGTTTATCCATATGATCTATTTGATTTATTTCAGTTTTTCAATATCGCCGATGGTAAGGCCTGTCGCCTCAGCAATTTGATCAATAGACAAACATAGGCTCTTCCAGCAAAATTTAATTTCTGACCAAATTCCAGCCTATCATATTTTCTTCTGTATTCTTTCTTTCGAAATTAAGAGAACTTAATAAATTGATGGATCCAATATTTCCAACGTCACATTTAGCTGTTATTTCAATAACTTGTACATCGTTAAATGCCCAATTTATCAAGCCTAAAGCAGCTTCCCTTGCGTAGCCTTTCTTCCGAACGTTTTCAACAATCCCATATCCCAGATCTATCCTTCCCAGAGAATCTGGCCGACCTTTGAATCCGATGTCACCAATAATTTCATTCTTTTCTTTTACGATAACCATCCATGACTCAAATCCTGTTGGAGATAATACCTTTTCTAAATTAATCAATATCCTTGGCAATGTATCTAAAACATCTTCATCCGGCCAACCTTCAGCTGGAATAATCCGCTACTTGTATCTTATTTATCAGAGTTTTATCGTAGGGAATTAGAAGAATTCTTTCTGTCTCAATTTGTTGAACTGCCATTAAAGATTAAATTATTATCATTGTAAAACTTACAAAATTAAACTCCGAATTTATTGAATTAAAATTGAATAAATGGCAGATGCCATAATCAACTTTTGCTGGTAGATGATCTTAATAAAGTTCTCGATTAAACTTTTGATTCTTGACTCATTATAATAATCAGTTTCTCACGATGTTAATATTTACCATTATGAAAAGCTGCTGAAATTATAAGAAAACTCTCTCATTAGACACATTAATCAACCAAGCTTTCTTGAGTAGTTCAAACTCAATCCAAGGATTGCAGATGCAATACTCGATAGACTAATTCATGGATCATATCGAATTGAGCTAAAAGGTGAAAGTCTAAGAAAAAAGAAGTAATATTGTCAGGTCATCAGTTGGACTGAGATGCTACTCTTTTTAGAGGGGTCAGTATGTCCAGCAGAGAGGTCAACATCACCAGTATATCCAGTATGATGATATAAAGTAAAAAATAAACAGGTGCTAAGTCTGTTTGGTAAAATGACGGGTTTATATTTCTGAGACAGAATTTACTCAAAAAGGAAAATTTGATACACTTAAAACTAACAGCTAAACAAGTAGCCACTTCGCAAAGCCCCTAACGTTTTGCGTTATTATAATACAACTTCGATAAACCAAAATAAAAAAAGATAATACAAAATGAAAAAAATAATATTCTTACTTCTTACATTATTCATTACAAATTTCAACTATGCTCAAAACTTACTACTTGACAGCATAGTTCAAAAGAATGGTTTCCCTTTCCAAAATGATAAAAACATTTCATTTCAGGGCAAAGGATGGGATGTTTTACTGAACGAAATAAAACAATCTAATTCTGTTTTATTGGGAGAAACTCATTCTACCAACGAAATTCCTTATTTCACAAATGCTATTATCAATGAGGTTGAGTTTGACAACTATTTTCTTGAGGTTGATCCTTATTCGGTAGATATCATCGAAACAAAAATTAAATCTCTATCTCCTGAACAGCTTAATTTATTTGTTAAAGAATATAGTACAAACTTTTCTTTTTTGGAGTACGAACCCGAATTTGCTTTGTTTAAGAATTTAGTTAAACGTAATAAAAAGGTGTATGGTGTCGAACAAATTAGCCTTTTTGCAGATCAGATGATCATTTCAACTTTAAAAGAAACTTCGAAAAATAAAAAAGTGATTGAGATATATGAGCAAATGCTTTTTAATTCCAAACAACTTGCGGATAAGGAGGGTCTTGAAAAATACTATCTATTATCCGAAGATTGCCTTCAAAAATTAGATTTATTGTTGATGTTAAAACTTTCTGACAAGGAGCGAAAACAAATTGAAGCATTGAGGTTAAGCAGAGAGATTTATACAAAAAGAAATCATCCCTTAAGAATTCAATTGATGAAAAACATCTTGCTAAAACAAATGCCAGACTGGAATAACAAAAAAAATCTTTTCAAATTTGGTTCTGTCCATGTACCAAGAGGTGAAACTATATTAACAAAAACTGATATTTATGATATAGGCAGCTTAATTTCTAATATTGAAGAGGCAAATTTCAGGAAATCATTACATATAATGCTTATTGAAAAAGGAGAAGACGACAATGACAATACGAGTTTTAAATCTTTTCTAAATGTGCTAAAAGATGATCAGTGGTACTGCTTTGATTTAAGACCTTTAAAGAAATCTATTTTACAAAACAAGCTAAAAGTAGATGATATATACTTATCGAGAGTTATAAAGGGTTATGATTATCTTATATATATTCCTAAAATAACTGAAAGTAAGAATATTTCGATAAAATAACAACGCACAACGAATTAGAGCTTTTAAACCACTGCTACCTGAATATTGTAACTCACTTCTCTACAATAAAGGAAAGTAAAAAGCTTTCAAAATGGTCTAAACGCTTTAAAACCTGTAATTATAGAAGATTACAGGTTTTATAATTTTAGCACTAATACTAAAAATTTTCAATAACACTCATAATTCTTATTTCATGTTATTGGCAGTTTTTAAAAACCAAAAATAGACTTAAACCACTATATATTAAAACGATATTGTTTTACTAACCTGATTTGAAGATAGCATAATTTGATAAATAACAAAGAGGCTGGCCCCCATAAAGAAATGCTACTAAATAAACAATATCAATTTTAACTATTAAAAGATTTCGCTCTTTAAACCTTTGCTCGTCAATATTGACGCTGAAGCCTATAACGGCATCTGCCCGATAGCTACGGGCATTTTGATTTAAGGACTCCACTACGCTCTTATAGAGCTCCTGTAGCTTGTTTTCATAATTGCGGGAGCGCCCACCGAAGAATCCCGAAGGGATCTGCGAAGCAAACGCTACGAAGCTGGCTCCGGATCGCACTCAGAGCATTGGCTCCTATAACAGCTGTTGCTGATATAGGATCAAAATAACGCTGGACTTCTCTCCCTTCGATGGTATGGGTACTGGTAACGATCATGGTGTATGATGAATACTGCTTTAAAAGCCAGAAAATAATGGATTGGTTTCATTAACAGATACGGGAAGCCGTAAGGGAGGTATTAAACAAATAAAGCCATTCTTGACAGAATGGCTTTATTTGTTTATCTGATTTATTTCAGTTTTTCAATCTCGTCGATGGTAAGGCCTGTAACCTCAGCAATTTGCTCTACTGATAACGCCATCTTTTTCAGTTTCAAAGCCGTCTCAATAGCTTTTTTCTGCTCGCCTTTTGCAATACCTTCTTTTAAACCCTCTTTTAAGCCTTCTTTTAAACCTCGGTCATGTCCAATACGCTGAGCAGTAGAATAGGTATTCTCTGCATCACGCTTATGTTTTAAACTTGCTTCGTATGCCATCTTATCCTCCGGTGTTAATTTTGCTACTTCGCCTATGTCAAAGATAAGACCAAATACCCGCTTATCCAAAAAATCCGGTATTTTATCAAGTTTACTCATGTTTTTCAATAGATATAGCCAAATATCCATATCCGTCTTGATATCAGCCTCATCCTTATTAAAATTTGGTAATATTAACAGCTTATAACCAAGCTTTTCATAAAAAACACGATTACTCTGCTTATCGCAAAGGGCAACATCGTAAAAATACTTTCCGGGTTCTGTTTCTCCTAATTCAAATTCTAAGATACCAATAAAATATACTTCGGGAAGTTCGTATGTATTTCCCTTATAGCCCCTGGGTATAAGTTTATTGATAAGCCTGGATGTATAAAAAACGGTCCGATCTTTAAAAAAATCTTGATAAAGCTGCTGCATCTCAATAATTAAATGCTCACCATCAATGCCAGTACAATACAGATCGAAAATAACCTTCCGTTCATTTTCAAGATCGCCATCCTGCTCCACTGGCCGATAATGAAGTTCTTGAATAACTTTCTCTCCCTCAAAGAGCCCATTTAAGAACCCAATTAAAATCGGCATATTTTCTTCCCTGCCAAAATAAAATTTAAAACTCCAGTCTCCACTAAAACCAACATACTTACCTAAGTTACTTTTTGTTTTTTTCATAATAATA
>NZ_QBKH01000014.1 GCF_003054045.1 Sphingobacterium faecium | reverse complement strand
ATATCATAAAATAGGTTATCTTCTTGTTCAAAAGTTTTTCCAAATAAATCAATTAAACGTGTTTTAAAGCCCGCTGGTCCTACAGAAGTAATACTAGGGATCTGTAATAGCGAATCTTGCTGAATGGCAATCAAAAGATCAAAGTAACCCGAAGGCATTAATGTAAGCGTATCTGCATAGTTTGAAGTGATGATACCATCATAATAAGTTAACGTTCTCTCCGGTATTGGAGTACCAATTGGAACGTCTAGATTCAGATTTTTATAATATACTAGTACACTGCTATCATAATCTTTAAACAATAAATTAGGAACTTTAAAGGTATTAATCATGTGCGTATAATAAGACTTAAGGAATCCGTCCGGAATATCTTGGGTTAATGAATGCGTCATCTCAGCGACAGATTCAAGTTGTTTCCATTTAAAATCATCTGCAGATTTAAGAACTTCTTTTCTTCCGTCTTTAAAAGGTGGATATGAAAACAGATTCATAATCAACTCTTCCTGCAGTGCCGAATTATCAAATATTTCCTTATAACGCCCCTCAAACTGCACATCATAATGAGCAGAATCACGCATCGATACCGTAATCACATTCTTCTCATTTGGCAACAGCATAGTTGCTATATAGCGGCCATTTAATCTAAAATAAACCGAAGTAGGACCATAGGTGTATTCAGATAAATATAAAGTCGAATCATTGAGTTTTGTAAATGCGACCGGCTTATCTTTCAATAAAGAATTGCTCATCATCGGCATGCCGATCTCCATGTTATCGAAAAGAAGTGAAGGTTTTCCCTTTATTATAAGTGATAAATAACCACTGGATAAAAAGTGTGACTGTGCATAGACGCTTAATTGCAATGAACTATATAACAAAGTAAGATATACAATAATTTTGACCATAAAGAATTTGTTTATCTATTTATAACCTGTTTAATCACTATAAATAGTAGCTGAAAAAGAGATTATTGGTAACAAGTATATAAGCTCCAAAAATTAATAATGCATGAGGAACACATGCATTATTACCCATCTAAATTCATTTGTATGATCCATCGTTGATAGGATTGGTTTATAATTATCCTAAATATAGGATAATTATATTTATTACAAAATTAATGTTCATTTAATCTCTTTACACCCTGCCAAAATAATATTCACAATAAGAAAGTGATCTGAAAAGGCACTTTTCTTATATTTTTAGTTACTCTACCACAATCTCTTTCAACTTTTCATGACCATAGAAAATCGGAAAATACATCAACTCAGCCTTAGCCGGATTTAACGTATATGCCCCGGTGTATCTTGGCAATAACTCGATCTCAAAAGTATGCGAGCCCTTATTCAATTTAGGACAAAAGATAACTACCCGGTCTTTGAAATGTTCGCGATGTGCTTCCTTTCGGAAATATCCATTCGATTTAGTTTCATAAGTACAGCCTGCAGGAATCGGAACTTCAAGCTGGATGTATTCTGCCTCCCCTGTCAATACTACCGTCACCTCAATTTTGATGGGTTTACCTTCTTTTAACGTTGCTACAGTTCCATTTTCATCTTTAAACCGAGTAGAAATGCTCAAACCTTTATCTTTTTCAATAATAGGATTAGCATTCCAAAAGTTTTGATAAGCAGTCACAAACAATGGCCCTGTTCCTTCTTTCCGTACACTGATCTGCTCTGTTGGAGCAAATGTTTGTGTATAGGGGAATGTGGCAATACGATTCCCATTGACGATGGCTACAGGTGCCTGAAAAGTTTCACCTTCTTTCAATAAATCGGGCAGAATACTTCGGATGATACGTGCAGACTCATAGATATTACTCCAGTTACCCTGTTGCTTCTGCGCAAAGAAATAATTTCGAATAAGTTCCAGATCAGATTCACGACCTCCCATGGTCTTCAATGCCGCATAAGCCAATAACGTATTTTCCGTATGCGTCTCGGTCGGATTCATAAATATCCTTTCTTTGTTGTCCGAAACTTGCCTCGAACTCCAATACATACCTCCCAAAATTGTTTTTGAGGCATATTTAAGGACAGTGTCGGCAGCATGAGCATCCGCAATGCCCATTTTAGCCATCAACAAGTATTTGAGCAAGATATCCTTCGTTGATCTACTTTTCAACTTACCATCGATAGCAAAGAAATAGTTCTTATAATCCGTTTTAGGATCCAGTCTGTTTAAAAATAAAAGTGAACTAAACAACCCTTCCTGGGCTACACTGAGCTTATCTTTGTTCCAAAGAACGTCCAAAGAAGCCAGGCTATTCTTCAAGCCTTCTTCCTCCCGTTCGATATACTGCTTTCTTACTAATGTCGTTTGATATCCTGCATCTTCGGCATCCAATAGCACACCTAAGACATAATTACTGATCCACGATACCGTTTCACTCTTATTCCACCAGCCCCAGCCTCCAGTAGCATTCTTATTTTTCTGCAACTCTTTCAAAATATCATGTATTTTTTTCTCTTCTTCAAACGGTTTACCCAAGAGCTTGGCCACTTGTTTTTTAGAAAGAAGCGCACTTAATTTTGAGGCCAGCTGTTCATTGCACAAGAATTGATAAGCATCAATATGCGCTATTTCACGTTGGACGAATTCCCATGAATTTGCCTCGGCATGCACGGTGATTTCTCCTCCTGCAGGTGCTGTTTTTAACTGGTATTCTTCGGTTCCGTTCAAGACCTTAAAATCACCTTGATGCTGCTCCAATCCTTTTTCAAAAATAGGAATGCTCCGTCTCTCCCCATCAAAGTAACCGTTGGAAAGCCGAATCGCATACGAAAGCTGCAGGCTATCACCTTTTGCGACGTGAACAGCAATTGGATCGCGGTATGACTTGCCTATTTTCAAATTCGCTTTTATAGAATCGGCCCCATTATCAATCGTTCGTAATACCTCCAAGCTGTCGCCAAGATAGTTAACCACTCTACCGATCGCGGTAAACTGATCGTCACGTATAGCAAATCGAGGTGCTGCCAGATGTGCGGAAACAGCTTTGAAGGATTTAATATTCAACTCTTTCGTGTCTGCAAAATCTTTTACACCTTTGGCAATAAAGATTGTTCTCCAATTGGTCATATCATCTGGGTAGGTGGTTTCAAAACTCGCTTTTCCCGCCCCATCTGTTGTTAGTTTCGGTTGCCAAAAAGCATCATCATGAAAGTTGACCCGCATGGTATTGCCCGATTCCATATAGGGCATGGCTTCATAAGCCTGTATTTCGGGCCTAGCTCCTGACTTTGTCTGCACCATGATCACGCCATTAGCCGCCCTCGAGCCATATAGTGCGATCATGGATTGATCCTTCACTGTATTCAACGAAGCAATTATAGCCGGATCCAAAGAAGCAAGATCACCTTCGAATACCACACCGTCTACCAATACCAAAGGTCTAGTACCGGCATCCACATGGCTATTACCGCGAATAAAGACACCACTTACCTTTCCCTCCAGCAATCGTGAAGCACTCGACGATATCGTCTGGACAGACCCAGTCATAGCCATTCTCTTTTCCGAACCAGCATAACCCATCACAACCACCTCCTCCAATTGATTCGCTTGCGCCTTCAGCTCAACAAAATAATCCTGACCCTTGGATACCCTGATATCTGCAGTGCTATAGCCTATTGCCATGATCTGGATCTGAATAGCTTTTTCATCCGAAAGATCCAACTCGATGCTCCCATCAAAATGGGTGAAATACTCCTGCTTCGTATATAGATTTATTATTTTAGCCCCTATCACTGGAGCATCTCCATCGTAAACCAAGATTCTGGCAGATGCGTTGCTGTTACGTTTAGCAATAAACTGATCCTTGTTGATGTTGATCTCCTGCCCAACACTCTGCTGTTCCTGAGGTATACCATCACGGAGCGGATGTAACACCCGATGCGCAACGGTCTCATCACGTACCATTTTATAGGCCAGCGCAGCATGATGCGATCGCGGGTTCCACTCAATAGCATCAAGTTTCAGGTAGTTCAAACCATTCGCTTTTAAGGTTACCGCCTGACTGTACGCGGTCGAATCGTCTTTTACCACATGCACGATCACATCTCCCACAGGTAGATTGTGAAAACTATTTTCACCACCATAATACAATCTATAATACCTACGGTCTTCCGCTTTTGAAGGTTCGAAAAAGATCAAAACAGGCCGGATAGCTTGATGGTCAGCATCTCTACCGTAACTTAAATTGAGATTATAAGTCGGTTCTTTAGCCTCTTTAGTACCCAAAATGAATTGCGCTAAACCTCTGTTTTGTTGCATCACCTCCCTAAACTTGTGTGCTACATGTTGGTTGATATCCCTTCGTGTCCATAATTTTCCAGCAAAATCCAATTGAGGTTTAAAATCAGGCGCCTCATGACGAATGTAAGTTGGATCCCAGCTTTTCAATTTTTGATACTGCTGATATAGGGTATATTGATATCCGCCTTCAATTTCAAAACGCCCTATTGTTGTCGTATCGATCATCAATGTGGCTATTTTGGGCACTCCTTTGTACATTTCTGTCCGTGGGAATGGGCCTACCAAAACAGGAGCTGGCACTTGGGTTCGAAGCCTAGTATCAAAATTCGTATTCGGCTTAGGATTCAGATAAAAAAGATCGCCTGAAGTCTGGATATAAGCTGGCATTTCTACCTTTGCATTCAGATTTGGCAATTGCCAAGCACCAAAATTATGGGTTACCGAGATCAACTGTTTCTTGAGTTCAGTTACTTCAGCATCTCGGAGTTTTCCAACGTCTTTCTTGGGCAGTACTTTGACTATGATCTGTCCTTTTTCCACTTTTTCATCCGGGTAGTTGAACCCAAGCGTATCCTGCCCTGCATTAAAAGACACGATCGTTCGACGCCCTTTTTCGACCTGAAAACCTTTTACCACCACCTCTCTATCTGTTGTTCTGAATTTAAATTCATGCCGTCCCGGATAGATCTCAAAGATATAATCATCATGATGTTGGCTCTGTTTCGCATAAGTCAATAGACCATCTATCCACATCATATGCACCCCTTGTACGAGACCATTGACCACCAAATAAGGCGAGATTTGGCTTTTTATTTCCGCTATCGGCAGCGATGCATGATAATAATCTTTAGGAAACAAAAATTGGTAAAAAGCAATAGTATCCAACTGCATTTCTTTAGACCATCGTGCCCAGTCCTGTAGTGCTTCCCGATGCCTCGCCTGGTCTTCATCCAGGTTAAAAGTAAAATTCTGGAATTGTTGAGCATTCCTCATCCACCCACCAATATTGATTTTTGGTGGGCTTGAATTCTGAAATTTAGTAGTAAATCCATAAGCCGTAATATCGACATCCTGCACAGGTTTACCTGCTTTATCGGTTACAGACAATTGCACTTCAGCCTTTTGGCCAGGATACACAGTCGTAGCTGTATTGACCTCCAGATTCAGGTTTTTCTGAACAAAAGGAAGATCTTCCTTCATTACTTTGGCGCGACCGGCAAAAAGATAAGTGATCTGCATGCTGTACCCATCTTTTCCGCGTTCAGCAAATGCCCGATTCAATTGGGTAGCATAACCCGCCGCAAGCATCTTCTTTGCCTTACGGATCTGGTACCAAAATGGAATAGCAGCTGGATTATGTACAGTCAAGAGCACCGAATCGGTCGTACGGTAAAATCTATAGCTCAGCTGTTCCGCTTCTTCCCGTTCCAAATCTAATAATTCCGAAATACCGTTAGCCTCGACTCCTATTTCCGTTGCCTGCCAGGCAACAGGCATGTTATGCGGTAAACGAACATGTTCTGTTCTCAACATTTCACCGTTCTCACCCTGTAATTCGATCTTAGCCTCGCTTACTTTTTCGATACCCTTTTCGAAATATTTAATCTCCGCCTGTCCATCTTTGACCGCGATACGAATTTCTTTTTCAGTATCGAGCAAATTTAGATGAAGTAATTTTTCATGTCTTTCATTGTCCGAACTCAGGTAAGTACCGACTACTTGAAAAGAAAGACCAAGATCTGACGGAAAAATCGAATCGGGCAGCACGATTTCCTTTTCTGCTACCTCAGTAAGAGAGACCGTTGTTTGCCATAAGGTATCCGGAATAAAATTCACCTGATTGGCTTTCATCTTACCCATACGGTAAGGGTTAGGTACAACTTTCAATTCTACCCGACCATCATAAATAGGCATATCATTTTCATTGACAACCTTGAGCTTCAACCGGATGCTATCCCCTTTTGCAAAATCTGTCCGCTCAGATTTCATGCTGAATGTCAGACTTTTCAATTCATAGTCTTCATAACGGAATGATTCTTCCAACAAAACGTTCTTGGATTTGCTCGACTGCAATACAACTCGGTAATGTTTATCCAATGTCAGTCCCAGTCCCGCATTCAGGTCAAATGAATAAGCATACATTCCAGGACGATAAGGAGCAAGATTGGTTATGACCGTATCTTTGCCATACCCCATGATATGTACATCCACAGTATCTTGATTCGGCTTCCATTTACCTTTTTCAAGATAGGCCTTAAATTTTACCTGATCATTGGGTTTATACATCGGCTTGCTAAACACCATAAAACTTTCGACATCACGGTAATTTTTCTTTCGAAAAACCCTTTTAATTTTATATTTGGCCTGCCCCCATGTGTTTTTCATTCCTTGCCAAAAGGAAACCCGCTCTTCGTAAGGCCAGTTCTTTTCTACACGGAGATAATGATATACCTTTTTATGTAATATACTTACGATATCATCGGTTTTTGCATTTTTTGCTTTATAATAGCCCAACTTACTATCGTAAGACACCTGATGCTTACCCAAGGTCACTAGCGCATCGGTTATGGCATTTCCCAATGAATCGTACAAGCAAACCGCAAATGCTTCAGTAGGAATTACCTTAACATATAGATCATCGACAATGAATTCCTGATACACCAAGTTATTTTCTTCTGCGCGGACTTCAACATAATTGCCGCGTGGCAAATTAGATTTTTGAGTATTATACTTTCCTTTTTGGACAAAATCGGTCAGCATAGCCTCGTTAAATTTCATTTCTCCGATATGGATTTTTTTTAAAACTTCTGGTGTCAGTCTATAAATATAAAAATCAGAGGATTGACGCTGGCTATTGAATAGGGTCGATTGGCCAAATAAGGCGATCGAATATAAAAAGGCTAAAACACTAACGATAATTGGCTTCCAATTCATAAAAAGGTATTGACTAAATTCCTTTAAAAATAGGTAAATTTTCTAAATTTAAGCGCTATTTTACTGCATGATAAGCATAAGTTTTCGTGTAGAAATAGTCAGATTTAAGGGATGCAAATCTCAAGAGATTCAAAAAACAACTTTCTTCAATAAGATTATTGAAGAAAGTGCCAACCACAATATGATTCACTCTAAGAAATGCTTATCATGCTCTTAGTAGCAAAACATCAGGACTAGACCATTATTTATGTTTGCACTTGACCAAACAGTCTACTCGTCACAAAATTGACAACAGCTCCTGTCCGATCAAGGTGAAAAATTTAAAAGATCCGCCATTCTCAATTTGATTACAACAATTCTCAATTTGGATACAAACTACAACTTACTGATGAAGAACTTTGAGGTATTAAATTTTAAACATAAAATGATGCAGACAAGTAAAAAAAGAGTGGCACTCGTTACAGGTGCCAATACAGGTGTAGGATTTCAAATTGCTAAAGCTTTAATAGAAAACAATTACACCGTTTTTGTAGGAGCTAGAAACCTAGAGAATGGAATAAATGCAGCATCCCAGCTCGGCAACAATGCTATAGCAATCGAATTGGACGTTACCAAACAAAATACGATATCGGCTGCTGTCGAAAAAATCCAAACACAATTTGGAAAACTCAACTTGTTGGTCAACAATGCTGGAATTTCACATGCAGGTAAACCAGGTAGAACAGTGGAGGAAGTCGTGGCAAGTAACAGACCAAGCATTGCTTCTCTTGACGAGACACGTACTGTTTGGGAGACCAATGTATTTGGAGTTGTCGCAGTAATTCAGGCATTTATTCCTTTATTGAAAAATGCTGAACAAGCCCGCATTGTAAATGTTTCCAGCGGAATGGGATCGCTTACCTTAAACTTAAATCCAGAATTTCCTTACAGATTTGGGTTTGATGTCGTTTATGGCGCTTCAAAAACTGCATTAAATGCAATTACGGTTGCTTTTGCAATTGAACTTGAAAACGACAACATTACAGTTAATTCGGTCAGTCCCAGCTACACAGCAACGGCACTGAATAATTTTCAGGGCACAGATACGGTGGAAGAAGGATCAAAAGAACCTATTCGAGTTGCGCTCGATGAGAGCGGAGTTACCGGACAGTTCACCGGACCACATCAAGAAGTTTATCCTTGGTAGCCTTCACATTTGAATAAAAAGACTGGGTGAAAAATATCTCCTGGTCTTTTTATTTGTAAATTTATGAAATGAAAAACGGGAAAAATATAAATCGGTTACAATCCATAAATGAAATTCATGATGCCTGTGGTTTGCCAAAACCCAAACATCCTTTAATAAGCCTTACGCACATAGAAAAAGAAAGTAATGTAGATGAAAATCAGTTGACATCTTTAGGTACATTGGATTTTTACAAGATTACGTTTGTCTTAAATAACAAAGGGAGACTCAGATACGGACAGGATTATTACGATTTCAACGAAGGTAGTATGATGTTTCTAGCACCTAATCAAGTCGTAGGATCAACGGAATACAGTGGGAGTGCCGAGTGGTTCGTATTGTTCATTCATCCAGACTATTTCCTGGGTCATCCGCTAGCAAAAAAAATAAAGCAGTATGGCTTCTTCTCCTATACAAATAATGAAGCGTTACACCTCTCAGAAAAAGAAAAGGACATTCTTCTTTCAGTTTTTTACATTATACAGGAAGAATTGAATGAAAGGATTGATGAATTCAGTCAGGAGGTAATACTATCACAAATAGACTTGTTAATGAATTATGCCAATCGTTTCTATAAAAGACAGTTCATTACCCGCAAAACAACCAACAAGGATATTCTCCATAAAACGGAAGCGATCTTAGATGATTATTTTAATAATGAAAAAGCTATTGAACTGGGTATACCATCTGTACAGTATATTTCAGAAAAACTTAATATTTCCCCTGGTTATTTAAGCGATCTATTACGCTCATTGATCGGTCAAAATGCCAAACAATACATCCATTATAAACTTATCGAAAAAGCAAAAGAAAAACTTTCCACCACAGATTCTTCGGTAAGCGAAATAGCCTTCGAACTTGGTTTCGAGCATTCTCAATCGTTCAATAAACTATTCAAACAAAAAACCAATGTTTCTCCATTAGAATTCAGAGCTTTATTTAATTAGAAATATCAAGATTTCTATCAGGATCCTCTCCATAATGAGATAATCCTCCATTTCGGGAATATTGAAACTGGGGCAATGCGAAAAACCGAACGGCCATTTGATCTTTATTACATGGCTACGTTCGATCAGATTTAGAATGCTAATTTTCTCTTTGTCTCCTCCCCTGTTAATGTGGAAGCGTTTCCATGAAATTCAGGATGTCATTCCCGATTTCCCTAACGTGTGTTTCCAATGCAAAGTGTCCTGTATCATAGAACTTGACAGTAGCATCTGGAATATCTTTCTTATAAGCTTCCGCACCTGCAGGCAAAAAGTAGGGATCTTTATTTCCCCAGACAATAAGAGCTTTAGGCATGTACTTTCTAAAATATTCGTGAAACTTCGGATACAGGTCTACGTTATTTTTATAATCTCCAATTAAATCGAGTTGTTTTTCATCCGCTTCCGGACGGTCTAGGAAATGTTTTCGAAAATGCACCATAATCCAGAAGAAAAGAGAGTAACATTTGTACCAAAAAAGATGCAAATAAATAATAAGAAATGTCACCTTTCTTTTAAGAATTTAATGAGTACAAAAACGTACCATACCATTTATCATAAAGGGAATTTGTTAAAGACTAAAAAAATTGTCTAACCCACATACTCCTATTATTCAGTCTACAAAAACAATCCACTAAAGATGATAGAACATCTTTCATTTTATCACAATTTCATTCTTGGTAGACCGATCTCATGTTCCTGTGGATACGGCTGGCGATGCGTCATGCTGACATCTTCTTTCATCCGCTCCTGTGTTTCGTACTTTTTCTCTTCATCATGTGTATAGCGGGGATCAGGAATAAAAGGCATTTTCGCCATTTTTGTAATCGTAATCGTTGGAAAATGAAAGTCCACTTCTACCGTCCCCAATAGCAAATAGCATCCTCCTCCCTGAAATGGATACCTTTCCAGACAATCTGGAAAATGTGCAGTATCAAAATAATCGCCATTTGCATCCACCCAAGTTCCGAAATACATAATACCCCTTTTTGTAGGCACATGCTTACGTGAAATCAGATAGGCGAGCATCTTGACCTGTTTTTTATGATGCTGAAGAAGATCTTTGGCCATGACCGATCCGCGATATTTGGTCTGCAGCAGATCAAAGGGGCTACAGGAAACTGGAAAACTTAAGATCTCAATTTCGTCAAAAGCATCTTCAAAAAGGTTCCGTTTTAATTCCGGAAACTTAAATTCCTTGACGGGTTCTTCAAACAAAGTTGCCGCCCTACGCCCAGGTTTAAAATCACCGAGCAGCACCCTTGATTTTAAGAGCAACTCATTCTTGGGTATGCCCGCAAAGCGAAACGCACCAATAAAGATCAGGATCTGTAAGGTCTCTATTCCAATCGGGATCCGTTTGATAAAGTCTTCCAACGATTTATAGGCACCATTTCTTCGTCTTTCCTCAGGAATCAGTTTCCCGAGTTTGGCTTCCACTTTCTCCAGATGCATAAATCCCAGATACACCTCATCGCCATAGATCGTCGTCTGTTGCTCACTCCTGTTGACACAGGGATTCAAGATCTGAGCGCCAGACATACGCGCCTCATGGATATACACTTCGGTTCTATAAAATCCGCCCATATTATTGATGACCGAGACCATAAATTCCAAGGGATAGTGGACTTTTAGATACAAGCTCTGATAGCTTTCGACTGCATAAGAGGCGGAGTGCGCTTTACAGAAAGAGTATCCCGCAAAGGATTCGATCTGTCGGTAGATTTCTGTACTCAGTTCTTCGGGATGCCCCTGCTGCCTGCAAGACGCAAAGAAATCATCCTTTACTTTTTGGAGTGCGGCACGGGACCGTCCTTTTCCGCTCATCGCTCTGCGCAAGATATCGCCATCCGCAGCGGACACGCCTCCATAGTGGAGCGCGATACGGATCACGTCCTCCTGATACACCATGATCCCGTAGGTTTCGCCCAATTGCTCTTCAAATATGGGATGAAAATATTCAAACTTGTCCGGGTTATTATGCCGAAAAATATATTCACGCATCATCCCAGATTGGGCTACACCTGGCCGGATAATGGAAGAGGCAGCGACCAGTACCTTATAGTTATCACATTTCAATCGACGAAGCAAACCGCGCATGGCCGGACTTTCGATATAAAAACAACCAATTGTTCTACCCTGACTTAAATACTCATTACATCGCGATTCATCCTTGGAAATCGTGGTATCCTTGATATTGACTTTGATCCCCCGCTTTTCTTCCAATAGTTTGACCGTATCATTGATCGTTCCAAGCCCCCTCTGGGAGAGAATATCAAATTTCTCAAATCCGATATCTTCCGCCACATGCATGTCCCACTGCACAATCGCAAAACCCTTGGGAGGCATTTCAAGTGCAGTAAAATTGGTGAGCGGTTCTTCGGAGATGATGATGCCACAACTGTGCATAGAACGTTGGTTGGGAAATTTTTCCAATAACTTTCCATACTCCTGTACTTTCTGAATAACCTGATCTTTAAAAACCTGCTCCGGATTCTTGGTCAGTGCATCTAGTTCCTCTTTGGGCAGACCAAATACCTTTCCCACTTCTCGGATGATGGAACGGTACTTAAATTCGACATTGGTACCACAAAAGGCAACATGGTTTTTGCCATAACGGTCAAAGATATATTCCAATATGATATCCCGCTCCTGCCAGCTCCAGTCCAGGTCAAAATCAGGGGGACTTTTACGATTTAAATTGAGGAAGCGTTCAAAGTACAAGTCTAGTTCCAAAGGGCATATATCCGTGATCCCCAAGCAGTAAGCCACGATACTATTGGCACCACTTCCCCGCCCCACATGCATAAATCCCATGCTGTTGCTATACCGGATGATGTCCCAGGTGATCAGGAAATACCCGCTAAAATGAAGTTCATCGATCACCTTCAGTTCTTTTTCGACTCGCTGTTTGGCCTGTTCATGATTCTTGCCATAGCGCCGTTCCATTCCCGCATAGGCCAATCTGGTCAACAGCATGATATCTCGCTCTTTTGAACCCGTATAGTGTATTTTATTTCTTGGAGTTGCAAATTCAAAATCGAAGCTGCAGGTCAATAGGATCTGTTTGGTGTTCTCCATGATCTGCGGATAATGACGGTAAGCATCTACGATGGATTGCGGAGATCTGAAATATTCAGATTGAAGGCAGATTTCACTTTCCGGCAATTTAGAGAGCAACATATTGTTGTCGATGGCGCGCAGGATCCGGTGCAAATTAAATTCCTTCTTGGTTGTGAAAGTCACCGGATTCAATATGACCATCTTGGAGATCAGCACCTGATATTCCCGACGAAACAAACTATTGAGTTCATGCTCCCGAATCCCAATATATTCATGCGCATGAAGCTTTTTAGGGATATTACTCAAGGGATAGATCACAAAACAATTTGTAAAATCAGGCTGAGCAGGCAGATCCATACCATCGCAATGATAGGCCGTCAACATCCGATTGACCTCGCCCAGACCACTAAACGATTTGGCAATGGCGATATACAGCAGCTCGCTTCCTTTTCGGACTTCCACCCCGGCAATAGGTTTGATCTGCTTTTCTTCACATTTCTTTTTGAATTCATAGATGCCTGTGACCGTATTGATATCCGTCAAGACAAGTTCTTTTATCCCCAAAGCTTCCGCTTGAGACACCAGATCATCTATGGAAAGCGTTCCATACCGAAGACTATGGAAAGAATGGCAGTTCAGATACATATTTGCGGCGTTATGTGGAAAAATTAAATCCTACGGCACGGCCGATCGCGTCATTTCCATAGCGCATTTTAATGGCATCCATCGCCTGATACAGATTGATCAGCTGCGCATTATCTTCAAACAGATTCATTTGATAACTCCCATGCACCAAATCTGTAAACCGCAGTCCGATCAGTCGAAGACGCATCCGTCTGGTATAAATTTTATCAAAAAGTTCGAGTGCTACCCGTGCCAAAGTATGATCCGCAGCCGTATAGGTCACGCGGCATTGCTTGGTTTCTGTATCAAAATTGGAATACCGGATCTTGATCACCACAGTGGAAGTCAGCCATTTTTCCTGACGGAGCTGGTAGGCCAGTTGTTCGGCCATACCGGAGATCAGGCTTTTGACCGCCCGAATATCCATGGTATCACTACTGAACGTTCTTTCTTTCGAGATTGACTTTCTTTCCGAGTAAGGCATTACCGGAGTTTCATCGATCCCATTGGCTTTTTTCCAGAGATCAGTACCATTTTTTCCGATCATCTGCTGCAACACCTCTATAGGCATTTCTGAGAGCGTACCTATAGTCCGTATCCCTACTCGGGATAAAAGCTGAAAAGTAGTGTTGCCCACCATGGGCATCTTTTTGATGGACAAGGGATTAAGAAAAGAATGAACACCTATTGATGGGATCTCTCGATGGCCATGCGGTTTGGATTCGCCTGTACCGATTTTACTCACCGTTTTATTGACCGATAGCGCATAACTGATAGGCAGTCCTGTTTCTTTTTCAATTTTTGCACTCAGCTCATTGGTCCATTTATAAGCACCAAAAAATTTATCCATACCCGTCAGATCCAGATAGAATTCATCGATGGACGCCTTTTCCATCACCGGTGCACTTTCTTCAATCACTTCTGTCACCGTATGGGACATCCTGGAATACAGTTCCATATCCCCCTTTACCACCTTGGCCTGCGGACAGAGCCGAAGGGCCATCTTGATGGGCATCGCAGCTCTTACGCCAAAAGTTCTAGCTTCATAGCTACAGGAAGACACCACTCCCCGATCTCCTCCACCAATAATCAACGGAATACCCTTGAGCTGCGAATTGACCAGCCGTTCACAAGAAACAAAAAAAGTATCCAAATCCATATGTACTATTGCCCTTTCCATTTTATACTAATTTATTTAGTAAAAGTGCTAAGTTTTTTAACAATTGTTACTATATTTGATGTGATTAATCATCACAAAATGAAAACACTTTCGATTATGTCCGATAATATCAGATACCTCAGGATGCAGGTACCTGACCTCACGCAAAGTAAAATTTCTGATCATCTGGGTATTACGAGAGACGCTTACGCAAAATATGAGATGGGAAAAACTGCGCCACCACTAGATGTGCTTGTAGGGATCTCCCGTTTCTTTGAGGTGAGCACCGATCTTTTGCTTACGGTTGATCTGCGGAAATCTAAACCGCAGCAAGCTGTGCCGCAACAGCATAACTTAGACACTTAAGTCGGTTTTAATTTTTGTAACTTGTATCCCATCACGCAACACAAACGAGGTGAATGAAAAAAAACAGCCTATTAACAACAATACGAACATGGCGGAATACCAAACCATCAATATAGAAGAGTGGAACAGAAAGGAACATTTTAATGCTTATCGTGATGCGATCAAGTGCGGGTTCAGTTTGACCGTTAAATTAGATATTACGCAGGTCATTCCTTTTGTAAAGGAAACGGGATTTAAATTTTATCCCGTGATGATCTATTTGCTCTCACAAGCCGTAAACCAACACCCTGCCTTCAAAATGTCCATGAAAGAGGGCGAGTTGATCCTTTGGGATCGTGTCGACCCGGTTTATACCGTCCTTCATCAGGACACCGAAACTTTTTCTGCCCTGTCTGTCCCCTACAGCGATAGCTTCATGGATTTTATAGACAGCTATAACAAGGTCCTTCAAAAAAATGAAAACAACAAGAGCTTTTTCCCTGAGCAGGCACCCCAAAATCATTTTAATATTTCGGCACTTCCGTGGATTCATTTCGAAAGTTTCAACCTCAACATTGCTGATTTTACAGACTATTTTGCACCTAGTTTTACCTTCGGAAAATACCAAACAGAAGGAAGTAAAATCCTGATGCCCTTGGCCATACAAGTACACCATGCTGTTTGCGATGGAATCCATGTTGCCAAATTGATAGACACCCTACAGCAAGCCTGTACAACCATTCAAACGCTTAAATAAATAAACAACCTGTCCAGTTATATTTAAAAGAACTTTCACACTCACAGCTAAAAGATCAAAAAACACTTCATATTCAAATTTTTTTAAGAGCTCGATTATTTATTTAATGCACGCTCAATCCACATAGTAGCAGTAGCTGCCAAATCATTCGGATATGTACTCTTCTGAGTGAGATGACTTCGCTTATCAAAAACCAAATAACTGGGAATATATTCAAACCCAAATTGTTCCAATGCTGTCGCAAACTGGTTTTTATACACGTAAAAATGTTCTCCACCTAATATTTTGCTATATTCCTGAAATCCATTCCGATTGGAAGATTCGTCCGTTAAATACACGAATACGACATCTTCCCGAGCTGCATACTTTTTCTTTACTTGATCCATTTCAGAAAAAGCTTGTAT
>NZ_QBKH01000013.1 GCF_003054045.1 Sphingobacterium faecium | reverse complement strand
TAAGTGGGGCATATATCAGATATTAGGTAGGGTTTATAGGGGGTTAGTAGGGGTATACCCCTACTAACCCCCTATAAACCCCCTATTAACCCCCTGTTATACCCCTATTATACCGGTATTAAATACGAAGTTGGTCAGGATTTGGTATGTAGTTGGTAGCAATCAGATATTCATTTCACATCACTACTACCCTTAGATAAAATACTTGCACTGTAACACGCCTACTTAAAGTATAAGATTTATCATACATTTTATTAAACCCTTTTCCTTTTAGCAGACTAACAATTTATCCTCTCCCACTTTCATTTTAAAAAAGCAGCATATTTGCCCTAATCCAGTTCTAATAATGCCTTAAATGAATACTCGATCTATATCACATAAAATTATTTGATGAGCGATCGTTTTTATAAAAAATGCATAGGTATCGAAAACATTTATTTTTTTATAGCAAAAGGGAATAAAAAAGGTCATCTCAGAAGAGATGACCTGACAATCCTATTATGGATTAATTCTTTTAACGTTACTTTTTAAAAACCCAAAAGCGTTGAAGCGTATAATTGAATCCTAACGAAACAATAATTTCCACAATCACTTTTGATAGCAAAGGATGTAAATGTAATCTGTCATCCAACAGATAAATGCCAAGTGACTTTAGGAGTATACTTCCAGCAACTACGATTACAAATTTACCGAGCTGTTTTCCAAGTGGTGCTGAAGTATTATTGAAAGACCAGTAACGGTTGATTACAAAATTAACGACCGCTCCTAAAGAGCCACTAATTACATTTGAAAATGCGGGCGCAATACTCAGTACTTTATAGCAAAAAGTATATATACCAAAATCCGAAAGACCACCTACAAAAGCTGATAATTGCGCTCTAAAGAACTCTTTTAGTTTTGCATTCATATGTTAAACGTTTTCAGGCTCCTTTGTTTTTTTTTCTTCAGCATCTCTAATATCTCCTAAATCCAATAATTTTTTCGTATCAATGGCATTGATAACAAAAAGAATCGCACAGATTCCCATCACTAAATAATGGATAGCACCTACAAAGAATACTTCTATAAGCAATACAAGACAAATAATGACACGTATTTCTGTTGGTCCAACAATACCTGCATCTATTGTATATTTATCGGTCACCTTATAACGCAACAATGATAAAATCATCGCCCAACCATACAAAGCCACCAAAACAAAACCAGTTAATTCAAAATTACCTTTAGCATAGAATACATATCCAAGTCCGATCATCACCGTACTAATCCAATCCATGACAATATCTAAAGAAAATCCATACCATTTACGAGACTTATTTCTATAAAAAGCAATTCTACCATCAAGTGAATCACCGAACCACTGAATAAAAAAACCTACTATACCTAATAATAAATAATTAATATCCCAATATTGCGCTAGGATAAAACTTACCATAATCATTAAGGAACCAAACAAACCAATTGCTGTTAGACCATCGGATGAAATCCAATTTGGAATACGCGGAACTAAATACGAAATAAATTTCTGTTCTGGATTACTCAATATATTTGTTCTCTTTCTATCTTGAAAAAGTTTTTTGTTTATTTTTTGACCACTCATCTCTCTTTATTATTTTAACCATTTATGATCACGATACCATTGAATTGTAACTTTCAAGCCAGCATCCAAATCATAAATCGGTCTATATTGAATATTTTTTATTGATGAACTGATATCACAAGCCCAACTAGCAGCTGTCAATTCATTTAATCTTTCCGGATACAATACCGGTATGGAGTTGGATTTTTTATAGGCGAGATCCATTGCTTGAGCGACACCTTTAACTAAGCGAAGTGGAAGATGAAATCGATATAGGGACTTAGCCGTGTATTTTTTAAAAATGGTTGCCATTTCATAACGGTCATACACTAAGCCATCGGTAATATTATAAACTTTCTTGCCGCCTTTATCTAAAAAGCATGCATTCAGAATAGCATTAACGAGATCTTTTACAAAAACAAAAGTTAATTTTTGAGGTGATTTTCCAATATAAGCATCTAAACCCGTATTTAATGTTTTAAACAACACAAAAAGATCTTTCTCTTTGGGTCCATATACTGCAGTAGGACGGATAATGGAAAGTTTATTGTCAACATATTTATCAAGCATCTTTTCAGCTAGGACTTTACTTCGACCATATGCTGTTACAGGGTGATAATCATTTTGCTCATTGATCGCAGGTGCGTCATAAGCCACTGGTCCGATCGCTGCGAGACTACTGATAAAAACAAATCGTTCAAGCGGTATATTGGATTCAAAGACTGCGTCTGCTAAGCATTCGCTATACCCAACATTTACCTCAACAAGATCTAATTCGTTCTTTGCTCTTGTCATTGCAGCTGCGTGAACAATATAGGCATATTGCTCTAGCTCTAACAGTTCCAATAATGAATCCTTATTTTTAAAATCAGGATAAACAAATCGATCAACAAAAGACTTTATTTCACTGACATCACTGGTTTTCCTAACGGCTGCATGCACTTCCAAGCCTGCCTCAGAGGCAGCTTGAACGAGATGATAACCGACAAAACCACTTGCGCCTGTGATTAAGATTTTTTTTCTCATAGCGCTTGCTCGTACAGACGATAGCGTTTGTACAATTCTCCATTGATTTGCTCGATAGCATGATTCATCATATAATTAGTATCAAGCATCCATGAGCATTCTGCTCCTTTAACGGTAAATCCGTCTCCAGAATTTTTAATTATGCTACCATAAAGGCAGGCTTCAATTCCTAATTTACGGTACTCATCCAGTACCCCAAGCATCAGAACACGAATCAGATTTACCTTTTTCAATCCAAATAATAATTTGAAAATCCCGGTAGGTAATAATCTTCCGCGCTTGATTTTAATTAAAATTTGGTTGATATCTGGAATACCTAAAGCAAATCCAATGACTTTACCATCCTTTTCTGCCAACAAAGCATACCTAGGATCAACAATCATTTTCATTTCTTTAGCTGCGTAATTAAATTCATCTTCCGTAAAGGGCACAAAACCTAAGTTTTTATCCCACGCCTTATTATAAATCTCTCTGATTCGCTCTGTTTCATTTTTAAAATCCTTCAAATTCATTTGACGGATCTTAATTCCGGAACGATTTAACCGCTCTTCTAGTTTTTCCAGCAGAAGAACAGATCGTTTACTTGCTTTATTTTCCATCACCAGATAAGCACGCAAATCAATTTTCTTTTGAAAACCGGCATTTGTTACCAGATCTGGATAGTAGGCAAAATTATAAGGCATCATGGCTACAGGAGGACTATCAAATCCTTCGACCAATAAACCGCAGGTATCATTGGTCGTTAAATTAATTGGACCGACGATATTCGTTCCACCTTTAGCTTTTACCCAATCTTTTGCAGCTTGAAACAAAGCATTTGCGACTTCTTGATCGTTTATGGAATCAAAAAATCCCCACTGACCTTCCTGCACTTGATTAAAGGCATTGTGATTCACATTCCAAATTGCAGCAATACGACCGACCAATTTTTGATCTTTGTATGCTAAAAATAATTGTGTTGAGGAATGTTTGTAAAAGGGATGCTTGCCAGGAGTTAGCAAATCATACTGAGCAAGATATAGCTCTGGTACATAATAAGGATTTTCCGCATATAAAGTATGCGGAAAATCTATATATAACCGTTTCTGTTTCTTAGTTTCAACGGGGATAACCTGTATCATAATAGACACTTAGATTAATGATTCAACATCTGCTAATTTGAAGACCTTAACCATCTTCTCGATCGCTTCATCAATTTGATCGAAGCTATGCGTTGCCATTAGTGAGAAACGAATCAAAGATTCTTCCGCAGGAACAGCAGGTGAAACTACTGGATTAACAAAAACACCATCGTCTTGAAGCATTTTAGTTACCCAGAATGTCTTTTCGTTATTTCTAATAAAAATTGGTAAAATAGGACTTTCTGTTGCACCTAAATCAAAACCACTTTCTAATAATAATTTTTTAGCGTAATTTGTATTTGCCCACAATTTTTCAATATGTTGAGGCTCTGCTTGAATAATTTCCAAAGCTTTCAATGTCGAAGCAACAGAAGCCGGTGTCATACTTGCACTAAACATGACCGAACGCGCAGAGTGTTTCAAGTATTCTATAACATCAGCATCTCCTGAAACAAATCCACCAAGTGAAGCGAATGATTTACTGAAAGTTCCCATAATCAAATCGGCGCTATCCGTTAATCCAAAATGAGATGCCGTACCAGCCCCTTTTTCTCCAATAACACCTAAACTATGTGCGTCATCGACCATTACTGTAGCGTCAAATTCATCTGCAATTTTCACCAATTCTGGTAAGTTAACGATATCACCTTCCATACTGAAGATACCATCAGTTGCAATCAATTTGCCACTTTCTTCTGGTAATCTAGCTATTTTAGCACGCAAATCATTCATATCGTTGTGTGCATACTTGATCACTTTAGAAAAAGACAACCGACTACCATCGATAATAGAAGCATGATCACGCTCATCCAACAAGATATAATCATTACGTCCCGTAAGACATGATAATGGTCCTAAGTTTGATTGAAAACCTGTACTGAATAAAATAGTTGACTCTTTCCCCACATAAGCCGACAACTTTTCTTCAAGCTCCACATGAATATCTAAAGTACCATTTAAAAAACGAGATCCAGCACAACCTGTTCCATATTTTGCTAATGCATCTTGAGAAGCTTTGATAATACGTTCATCCGTCGTTAATCCTAAATAAGAATTAGAACCAAACATCAAAACACGTTTGCCATCAATTTTTACTTCGGTATCTTGTCTCGACTGAATCGGTCTAAAATAAGCATATAAGCCTTTAGCTTTTAACTCACTAACGATTTTAAATTGCGATATTCTCTCGCCTAATTTTCCTTTACTCATGCGATTAAAAGGTATTTCTTAAATTTTATAATTGTTTTTGACTCCAATGATTACCAAAATATCAGCTTCATCATCAGCACTTTCAATTCCTACTTCCAAATAGATTAATACAAAATGACTTCATAAATACTGCATGAAATACAATATTAAATCAAAAACGATGCAAACATACGAAAACAAAACCTGACTTTCATTTAATGTTAGTCATATTTTTCACATATAAATATCGTAAAAATAATTTTAATTTAACACTTAAATTAAAATCCAAAAATAACAATGCTAAAAAAACACCATTATAATATTTATATTTGCTTTTCCGTGGTATTACATATCACAAACTTAGCTGGGTTTGTATTTGAAAATGGAATGGGAATAAATATATTAAGAAATTATGGCAATATCATCAGATATCAATATAAAAAATAAAAGAGCATCATTTGAATACAACTTACTTGACAGGTATGTGGCTGGAATTCGACTGCTTGGCACAGAAATTAAATCAATTCGAGAAGGGAAAGCAAATATTAATGATAGTTTTTGCAATTTTTTCCATGACGGTCTTTATTTAAGAAACATGCATATCGCAGAGTATTCGCATGGGTCATTTTATAATCACGAAGCGAAGCGTGATCGTCAATTGTTATTGACAAAGAGAGAATTGAAAAAATTAAGATTAAAAGGAGAGGAAAAGGGTTTTACTATCGTTCCGCTACGTATTTTCATCAGTCCTAGAGGTTTTGCCAAAGTGGAAATAGCTTTAGCACAAGGTAAAAAAGACTTTGATAAACGTGATACCATCAAAGACAGAGAAGGCAAAAGAGAGCTGGATCGAGCGCTAAAAAGATAGTGCCTACCCGCATATGATGTACGCTCCAGGCGTTATACCTACTCTATTTTTAAAGAGACGTACAAAATAGTTGACATCATTAAACCCAACACTAAAGCAGGTCTCTTTAACGCTTTTTGTTTTTCGCAACAAACTCTTTGCCTGCTGAATACGTGTCCTAATAATGTATTCTATTGGTGTAATCCCCAACTCGTTCTTAAAAAGACGAAATAAACTAGATTTACTCATATTTGCCTGCTTTTCTAAGACTTCCACAGTAATGGACTCAGAAAGGTGGGCATGTATATAGTTTCGGATATGCTCTAATGTTGTATTATTTTTTGTCTTACCTATATCAAGAGACAGTAACGATTGCGTTTGCAGTAAGCGAATAATAAGTTCTCGAAAAGTTAGATCAGTTAGTGCATCCTTCAACGGATTATCACCAGTGATCGTTTGGAATAATTTGTTAATCAAATCTGTCAGTTCAGGAGTATTATACAGATGAAATAAATTTAAATCTAATTTCCAATCCGTTAATGCATTTACTTTTGGATAGTGCTCATTCAGATGGTTAATTACTTCATCAATCTTCACTTTGCTTATGGTTAGGGCAGTACATTGCGTAGGGGCTGTAAAGGTGGCTTCTGGAAAATCGATCTGCATTTTACTGTATGCCGGCAATATCATGGTTTGTCCAGGTAGATATTCAAAGGAATCTCGTTGATGCAGATGCATTACTTTTTTTCCATGAATCATATTGATGATAACCAGATCATCAAATTGCAAAGCGACTTTCTCAGATCTTTGATAAGTCTCAAATACATTTAATTCTAGATTTTCTAAAGTAAACGCTCTCCTATTCTCTACCAATGTAGAAAGTTCATGACGCGATGAAAATGGCAACGAATTTACAAGCCTGTTATTTATCATATCCCTATCTTTTATTATAATTGGCTGGTAATCAAACTTAGACAAATTGTCTTTAAAATACAAGATAATTATATCGAATATTGGATTATTTCATCTACAATAACCGCCTTCAATAACTACATGTGGGTTATTTATCCCTGTGATGATGAAATTATAATGCTATCCTTTGAAACCATAATGCTATAAGTAAGCAAACACTTTTATTAAATTTGGTATGTAACAATATGTATAACATTATAAAAAATAAATATTATGGCAGCAATTCAAAGACCATCGTTTAAAGAGCGTTATGGAAATTACATAGGCGGAAAATTTGTTCCACCAACATTAGGAAAATACTTTGACAACATTTCTCCTTTAGATGGCAAAGTATTTACACAAGTTGCACATTCTACAAAAGAAGATTTAGAACTAGCTGTTGATACAGCTTCAAAAGCATTTGAAACTTGGGGAAAAACCTCTTCGACAGAAAGAAGCATCATTTTAAATAAAATTGCAGACCGCATCGAGCAAAATTTAGAATATATAGCAGCAGTTGAAACTGTTGACAATGGAAAAGCTGTTCGTGAAACGTTAAATGCTGATATTCCTTTAGCTATTGATCACTTTCGTTATTTTGCCAGTGTAATACGCGCAGAAGAGGGATCTTTAAGTGAATTGGATCAAAATACCGTTTCTTTAATTGTTCATGAGCCAATCGGTGTTATTGCGCAGATTATTCCTTGGAATTTCCCAATTTTGATGGCTGTTTGGAAATTAGCCCCTGCTTTAGCTGCAGGTAACTGTGTGGTATTAAAGCCTGCAGAGAGTACGCCAGCATCTATTCTTGTCTTAATGGAATTAATCGGTGATCTAATTCCAGATGGTGTTATCAATATCGTCAATGGTTTCGGTGGAGAATTGGGCCGCGCATTGGTCACAAATCCTAAGGTTTCAAAAGCAGCATTTACAGGTTCTACAGCAACGGGCCGTATGGTTATGCAGTATGCTACGGAAAACATCATTCCAGTGACATTGGAATTAGGTGGTAAATCTCCAAATGTTTTCTTTAGCTCGGTCATGGATCATGATGATGCATTCTTAGATAAAGCAATTGAAGGTGCTGTTTTATTTGCACTGAATCAAGGAGAGATCTGTACTTGTCCTTCTCGCTTACTGATTCAAGAGGATATCTATGATCGTTTTATAGCTAAAGTGATCGATCGTGTCAATCAAATTAAAGTTGGTGACCCTTTAGATCCTGAAACAATGATGGGAGCGCAAGCTTCAAAAATTCAAAAGGATAAAATCATGTCCTACATCAAGCTGGGTAAAGAAGAGGGTGCCGAATTATTAACAGGCGGTGATGAAAACCATTTGGGTGAAGGTTTGGAAGAAGGATATTATATCAAACCAACTCTATTCAAAGGCCATAACAAAATGCGCATTTTTCAAGAGGAAATATTTGGTCCTGTATTAGCCGTTACAACATTCAAAGATGAGAAAGAGGCTTTAGAAATAGCTAATGATACCATCTATGGTTTGGGAGCTGGTGTTTGGACTCGTGACGCACATCAGCTGTATCAAATCCCACGTGCTATTCAAGCTGGACGCGTATGGGTCAATCAATATCATTCATACCCTGCTGGCGCTCCTTTTGGTGGTTATAAGCAATCTGGTATCGGACGTGAAAACCATAAAATGATGCTTGATCATTACCGTCAAACAAAAAACATGCTGATTTCATACAGTAAAGAAAAACTTGGATTTTTTTAATCTTGAAAAATAAAATTAAAAAGTGGGGTTATTACTATAATCCCATTTTTTTTAATTCTTAATGTATCAAGTGGAATAACAAAATTCAATTATCGAAAAGGATATCGTAGGTATCTGAGCCTAATTTGCAAAATTACTCCTAGCGAGTGACCAATATTAACATCAGGTCAAGCAGAAAGATGGTCAAATTATTGCAGGATAAAATCAAGCAAAACAGATGAGATTCTCAGCAATAACATTCGGGAACAAATTGATCCACTGTCATACTATTGCTACTTTAGTGATAGCGAATAATACACACCAACAAGCTTTAAATAAAGCATAAAATATGAACAGATTATGGTAGAGAGATTAGCATTAACTGAAAAAGCAAAAGCACTAATAAAGGAATTATCAAGCACTCATGGGGATTTGATGTTTTATCAGGCTGGAGGATGCTGTGAAGGTACACAACCGCAATGTTTTGAAAAAGGTGGATTCTACCCCCGAATGAATGATGCGATGATCGGCCTTGCGGAAGGTTATGAATTTTGGATTGATCGCGATTTATTTGAATATTGGAAATTTTCCCATTTTACATTAGATGTGCTCGATGGATTTGGACCAGGAGGATTTTCGTTGGAATCATCCTTAGGGAAAACATTTAAAGTACATTATAGACTTTTTACAGAGGAGGAATTAAAAGAATTATCGCCTATAAAACGAATGGAATAATAGCTTGTATTATTCCATTCTTAATTTTCACGAAAAGGTAATCTGATTTAATCCTCTATTTCAAGCCCCTCTAATACGGGTATTGGTTTTTTATTATCATCCAATGCCACGAAAGAAAAAACACCTTTAACAGCCAATTCGCGACCGTCTTTATACATATCTTCTAAGAATATTTCAACTTTTACTTTTAAACTTGTTCGCCCAACATGAATGACCTCGGCGATTGCTTCGATCATACTACCTGCAGGGATCGCTTTTTCAAAATCAATTTTGTCTGAAGAGACCGTTACAAGTGCTTTTCTGCAGAATCTTGTTGCACACATAAATGTTACTTCATCCATAATAGCCATAGCTTTACCTCCAAACAAAGTGGAATGATGGTTTGTTGTAAACGGGAAAACAGTTATAAAATGATGTGTTCTCGACTGTTCAATTCTTTCTTGTAATGTCATTTCTTGTTTAATTTCTTCCTTGTTCTACGTCTACTCCAATACCTTTTAACAACATTGAAGCATTAAATATTTTACATTCCCCGATCTTGAGTTTATAATCGAATAGCATCTCATCTTGAATTACCTGTATATCAAAATGATAATTCTTGACTACTTTTGGATATTCATCTGCCAAAGTCGATAATTGCAAATCATGAGTTGCGACCATCCCCTTACCATTCTCCGTAATCAACTTCTTAATAATAGCTCTTGAACCCAAATATTTATCAACAGAATTAGTCCCTCTTAGCATCTCATCGATTAAAAAGAAACTATCAGCACGCTGCGCTACTGTTTCTAAGATAAATTTCATACGATCCAGTTCTGCTTTAAATGTCGAAGTACTCTCATTTAAATTATCTTTAATTCGCATATAAGATATCAAATGAAAGATTGGAAGTTTAAAAGAAGTAGCGGGTACTACTGCACCTGCATAGGCCAAAACAGCATTGATACCAACCGTACGTAAAAATGTACTCTTACCAGCCATATTTGAACCCGTTACCAAAGCGATTTGATGGTCAGCATTCGTATACGTATTCGCAACAGCTTTATCTATGGCAATCAAAGGATGAGCCAAATCGACAGCTTCTAAGGCTGTATCCAAGTGCTCCACAATAATTGGAGTAGCCCAGTCTGCGTGATTACGCTTCCAGGTACCCAAACTCACGAGTGCCTCTACTTCAGCTAGCGTATCAAATGATTCCAATATATTAACTTGGTACTTTGCTTTCCAATCCACAATAGCGAATACCTGCTTAAAATCCCACAAGAATATCAAGTTCAAGATTGTACCGACCATCATATTATTTCGAGCATCCAAGTTACTGATCAGTTTACCCAGTTTTTTAAAGGCATGAGAAACCGAGTCTGATGAACCCTGTATTTTTAGTTGCTCCTGTAATTCTTGATTACGAGTTGCCTTCCAAATTCGATTCTCAACTAGCTCCATACTTGCAGCATACGAATCCAGTAGATTGCCAACTTTATCAATTCGACTAGAGAAAAAAGCAACTTTACCCCCATTGGCCATAGACCAAAAAACATGTGCCAATCCGATTACAAGGGGTATGTATGCTGCAGCGGGAATAAAAACCGCCAGAATAACAGCACCGATAAATAAAAATGGGGCGAGCTTTACATATAAGCGCATAAATGAATGACCAAATGAGAAGTCCGCAGACTGAAAGTATGTGGATAAAAAAGATTTAACATCCAATTTTTGGTTCAAATTTGACAACAATTTTGCTTGAAAATCTTGGCTCCATGTGATATCAGTTGCTAGTTCAGCCGCAGCTTCCTGTCGTTTTAAAATTTCTCCTCTTTTGGCATCAGTAAGTAACCATTCTCCTAAAACGGATAAACTCAATTTTGTGGTCGAGCGATTTAACAATTCAAATAAGGAATGGCTTCCAACAATGTCCAGATCTGCACTATAGGGATGCTTATTATCTTCCAAAGATGCACCGTTGTCATATATATTAACGCCTTTATTTTCTAAATCAATTTCATTTAGGTTCACAGCCAGCAATGCTTTCTGATACGCACTAATTTTTTCCAATTTGCTTTGTCTACTTACGAGAAACGCAAAAAGAAATATCAATCCAAAAAATAAAATCAGAACGAGCAGTAGATTTTCTAATTGAAATGAATAAAATAAAGCAGCACCGCCAAAGATGATCACACCGAGACGGTAGAAACTATTTTGGTTAATTGCTCGGTCCAGTTTTTTTACTTCTTGCTCGATCTGTACCTTATTACTAAGGTATATGTCCATCATATTATTTTTCATTGGAGAATAATTTGTCTTTTAACGGTAATGAGGCTAGCATGTGCATATTAACTGCTGTTTATGAGCGGTATGCTCATGCTGGCTTCATCAAAATTTAATTATTTATGAGTGTATGATTTCAACTAAAACCTGTTGTACTAGCACTCGTATTTTGTATTCATGATCTATTTTTTTGAAAACACGCATGCTTCATTTCGTCATTAAAGGTTATGAGCTTAGTGTTTTTCTACAATTCACTCTTGAACTCAAATTGGCAGTTGATATAAGCCTTTAATCCTGTTATTTTACTGATTTAAATAACTAAAAAAGCTTGGTTTTTACCAAGCTTGATCCCCCACCAAGGGAACAAATCTAAATGTATCGAGCTCGATTCGATCAAAATCATTTTCTCCAGCTCGAATAATAGTCACCATTTTTTGTTCTTTTTCATCCCCAACTGGTATTACGAATATACCACCAATTTTTAATTGTTTGAGCATAATCTCTGGCACAAAAGGAGCCCCAGCAGTCACAATAATTTTATCATATGGAGCATGTTGTTCAATTCCTTTGGAACCGTCTCCACAGAAAAAATGAGGCTTATATCCCATATACGGTAAAACCTGTATCGTTCTCTGGTATAAATTCTCTTGTCTTTCTATGGTGTAAACATTTGCCCCCAGCTCCATTAGAATACAAGTCTGATACCCAGACCCCGTTCCAATTTCCAGCACTTTATCTCCCTTTTTTACATGGAGCAGTTCCGATTGATAAGCAACAGTATAGGGCTGTGAGATGGTTTGTCCATCTCCTATAGGAAAAGCGATATCTTTATACGCCTGATTCCAAAATGTTTCATCAAAGAAAAAATGACGAGGTACTTTGGCGATAGCATTCAACACATTTTGGTCACTAATACCTCTGGTCTTCAGTAGCTGTACCAATTGCTTACGAGCACCTTTTTCCCTATAATTATCTACAAATTTATACGCCATTATGACTCAAAAATACTATTGTTATTTAATAATTACCACTTATAAGAACAATTTCACTACTAATCAATTAACCTGCAAGCTCTTTCATTTGAAAAGAATAATTTTTGGCTAATTTCATATACCGCCCCACCGATTTAATAAGGATCTACATCAATCACGATACGCGTACCCGTATTGGATTTATCTGCAATAAAATCATTTTTCACATGCTTGATCAAGTCTTTTACTTTAACAATACTGATGTTATTTCTTTCAATTTTAAGCGTTATGGTTTGAATAAAATAATTACGTACTCTTCCCACCAATGGTGTTTCAGGGCCTAAAACTCTACTCCCAAGTTGCTGTCTTAGAGCTGATCCAAATTTCTTAGCACCATCATAACATTTTTGGATATCCATATGTTTAATATCAATACGAATCACCCTATAAAAAGGAGGATAAGCAAAGTTTTTACGTTCTTTTATCTCAGTATCAAACATTCCTTGATAATCATGTGCAACTACCTGTTCTAATACACGATGTTTTGGCGTATAGGTCTGAATGATGACCTGTCCACCGGCTTCTCTTCTTCCAGCCCGGCCTGCTACTTGCAAAAAAAGTGAGAAAGCTCGTTCATAAGCACGAAAGTCAGGGAAATTAATCATCGTATCGGCATTGATAATACCAATTAAGCTCACACGACCAAAATCCAATCCTTTGGCGACCATTTGCGTACCGATCAGAATATCAAATTCATGTTCATCAAAGGCACCTATGATCTTATCAAAACCATTTTTCCCCTTTGTCGAGTCCAAATCCAGACGGCTAATGCGCGCATTGGGCATGAGCAATTCCAACTCCTCCTCTACCCGCTCCGTTCCAAAACCTTTACTTTCTATATGAGGCATACCACATGCTGGACATATTTTGATTGGAGGTTCCACGTGACCACAATAATGGCAATGCATCATATTTGAACTCTTATGATAGGTCATACTAACATCACAGTTCACACATTTAGCGACAAAACCACAGGTATTACATTGGATAATAGTCGTATGACCACGTCGGTTTTGAAACAATATAACCTGTTCTTTTCTTTCTAGAGCCCCTTCTATCGCTTTCAGTAAATTACCGGAGAAATATGAAAACATATTTTCTTTTCTTCCTTCTTGTGGTATATCGACAATATGGATATCAGGAAGTTGTGCATTACCATACCTTTCTAATAGCTGTACAAAACCATATTTATTTGATTTTGCATTATAAAAGCTTTCGATGGAAGGCGTTGCTGAACCCAATAAAACTTTCGTTTGGTGAATATAACCTAGGTAGATAGCGGTATCGCGCGCATGATACCTTGGAGCTGGATCATATTGTTTGTATGAACTTTCGTGTTCCTCATCGACTAAGATAATTCCCAAATCTTGAAACGGTAAAAAGACCGAGGAACGTGCGCCTACAATAATCTGAAACTCATTTTTCATTACTTTATGCCACACCTCTGCACGTTCATTATCATTAAATTTGGAATGATAGACTCCCAGTTTATCTCCAAAATGCAATTTTAAGCGCGCGGTTATTTGAGCTGTTAAAGCAATTTCAGGTAAGAGATATAGTGCAGACTTTCCAGCAGCTATTGCTTGCTCAATTAATCGAATATATAGCTGGGTTTTTCCAGATGCAGTCACCCCATGCAATAAAGTAACGTCTTTAGTTTCAAAGCACTCTTGAATTTGGTTATAAGCACGTTGTTGATCCGCATTAAATTCAAAATTAGCATCCAACTCAATATCCTCTCCCTGAAAACGACTGACCACCTTTTCTTTAACTTGAAACACCCCCTTATCTATAAGTGCAGTAATCGCGCCTGAACCACAACCCGAAGCTTCCATTATCATCTGCCGGGTGACATCTGTACTCATTTTTGCTAATTGCATAAATGCCAAAACCGCATCTTGCTGTTTCGGAGCTCGATTTAGTCCATCCAATAGATTTCGTTTCCCATCTTCATCTCGAAATTCTGGGGCAAAAGAGAAGAAAACTTTGGTCTTGGGCTTATATCGTTCTGTAATCTCTTCCGAAATCAAAACAATACCTTTATCAAACATGACTTTCAGGATCGGGAATACCGATTTTTGACTCAATAGTTTGACAATATCGTTTACTTTTAGTTCTCCTGCGACTTCAAGCGCTTCAATGATCAGGTATTCTTTGTCTGTCAATGTCGATCGATCAAAATCATCGGGTATAGCCGATACAATTTTAGTTTCACTTGCGAGCTTCAATGCTGAAGGCAATGCAGCTTGCATGACCTCTCCCAAAGAACACATATAATAATCAGCTATCCAATCCCACAAGAGCAATTGTGCGGCATCAACAATCGGTTTTTCATCGATAATATCTAAAATATACTTTGCTTCATAATGCTTAGGCGCTTCCTTGCTGATTTGTTTTACAATAGCAGAATAAATCTTATTCTTTCCAAATTGCACCATGACACGAACACCAACCTGAATCTTATCGTTCCATTCCACCGGAATACGATAGGTATAGGTATTGGCCAGTGCTAAAGGCAAAATAACATCGATAAAAACAGTCGTCCGGTCTGTGAAAAATAAATTTTGAGGTTCTGGCATGTTCATTTCTAGTATCATGTAAAATTACTAAAAATAAGCCCTCGAAAAAACGTTAATTTCTTCGAGGGCTTATTTTTTACAGTATAACAACCGTATAACTATGATTTATTTTTTAAAGCGGCAACAAACAAAGCTGCCCATCCAACGATAAACGCTAGTCCACCCAAAGGTGTGATCGGCCCTAAAATAGCAGGATTGCCAAAACCTGAGATCTCCCGTATACTGAGCAGATATAATGATCCTGAAAAGAAAAGCAATCCAATGATAAAAGCGATAAATGATACACGGATGGATGCCGTTTTAGCTCTTGAAAAAGTTGACAGAAACAACAGGGCTAAAGTGTGGTAAAAATGATATTGATTGGCGGTTTTCCAAGTTTCGATATGTTGCGCACTAATCTTCCCTTCTAAACCATGTGCTCCAAAAGCTCCTAAAATAACAGCTAGTGCACCAAAAAATGCAGCCACTAGGATGATTCTCTTATTCATTAATTTAAAATTACGTCTATATTTTAGTAATGTTGGCTAAATGTATCAAATCTTCCTCAGAAAAGGAGAATATTTATTAAATTTATTGTTACAAAAGGAGTTCTTAAGTAAGATAACTCACGTTCCAGATATTTTTTAGTAGGTTTGTTATTAGATATGAGAAATACAATTATTGTTACTGTCTTACTATTTATAGCCGTAGTTGCGGCTTCAGTTTACTACTTCTCCGACAGCAGCAGCAGGCAAGAAAATGCAACAAAAGCACTTCAATATTTACCGGCAGACACTTATTTTATTACTGCTTTCAGAAACAACGAAACAACGGATACCATATTTCAACATTTTGAATTATTTGAAGCTATTCAAGGAAAACAAGATTTTGACAACCTCAAAACATTAAAACAAGATTTTCTTAGCTCAGAAGCCCTAAAAGCAAAGGTTCAAGATGTCGAAATTATTCTTTCTTACCATCCAAGTACATCTGGAATAGCAACCTTATATACAGTAGCCTTAAATGAAAAATTAAACAATAAGGCATTAGAAGCTATCTTTCAAGGAATTGATAAGAAATATAAACAAAATCATACAGACACTTTAGGCCATCGCATCTATAGTTTTGATAAAGGAATTAAAGACTCTATTTTATATTGTACGCTGCATGAAAATATTCTTTTTGCGGGTTATGAACGACCAATTATCCAACAAGTGATCGATAAAAAGGTGAAAAAATTAGACACTAAGCAAATTGAGTTTTTTATTGAACAGAATAGTAAAAATACTCCTTTAAGTCTATATTTCAATAATCATCAATTTTCAGCATTTGCAAAAAAAATCATGCGCCCTAAGTTTGGTGTATATCTGAATCAAATCGATTCTCTACAAGGATCTACTGCATGGAATTTGAATTTCAAAGACGACGCCCTTATTTTTAAGGGTGAAACAAAGCTTGATTTAAACCATCATCATTACCTTCATCTTTTCGCTAATCAATCGCCACAGGTACAAACCCTTGCTAACTTTTTACCAAAAAATACCGCTTCTTATATCAACTACAGTCTCTCCAATATCACGAGTTTTCATAGTGGTCTGAATGATTTATTTGTCTATCGAAAAGAGGCTGACAAAATAAAGAGACACCAGAAATTAATTGAAAATGAAGGAAAGGTCGTTTTTCAATCTGATATATTATCGTTGTGGAACGATGAGTTTGCTATTGCAGAACTGGACAATGAGGCTATGCTAGGTTTAGTGAGTTTAGCGGATAGTACCAAATTTGTAGAAACGGCTAAAAAAATAAGTAGCAATCAAGGTGATGATATTTACCAGTTTGACTACTCGAATATTTTATATTCAAGTTTTGGAGATCCATTCAAAACTTTTCAGCGTCCTTACTTTACCAGAATAGGTAAAGTGCTTGTGATTGCAAATCAAACTGGAATTTTACGCAAGTATCGTCAAGCCTATTTCGATAACCAAATGATGTCTGGAACTGCCATTTTCAAAAACCATAGTGCGATTCAGAGTAACCGTGCAAATGTGACATTTTATATTGAACCTGAGACGGCTAAAAACACCATCATAAATAACTTAAAATCAGAGTATGCCAAAGATTTTAGGGATAAAGAGCAATTTGGCTATCAAAACTTTTATTCAACATCTTTTCAATTAAGTGGCAATGAGGGTGAATTTGTTTCAGGATTTTACGCGCTTTACAAATCTAAAAATCGCCTTGGAGGTACCGCAGAATGGACGTTTCAGTTGAACTCGAAATTGATCAATAATCCATGGGTCTTTAATCAAACAGAAAATAGCAAATTCATATTAGTACAAGAACAAGATCATACCGTACATGCACTAAGCCCTTCAGGAAAAGAATTATGGAAGACTTTATTTCAGGGAGAAATCTTAGGACAACCGATACAGCTACAAGATCGGAGCATATTATTGAATACCAGAAGTCGGTTATACCGATTTTCCCCTGACGGCAAATTACTCCCTGGTTTTTCTATAGGTTTAGAAAATAATGCATCCGCAGGATTGATATTATCAACTTTCAATAATGAGAAAAGGATTTATATCCCATGCTCCAATCAAATTGCTGCGTATGACCTAGCTGGTAAAAAAATCCAAAATTGGAAAAACCCAACCGTTGATAGTAAGATCTTATATGATCTAAAAGCAACTACCATTGCCAATCAACATTATATTATCGCTGCAACAAGTCAAGGATCGGTATATTTCTTTAATGAAATAGGAGGCTTAGTCAATAAACAAGAACTCAATACCAATGGTCAGACCTTAAAGAATCCAATTGGCTTAATTACGACTTCTGACAAGAAAAATTCTTTCGTTATCGTTCCGGCAACTCAAGGAGAAATAATTAAAGTACCATTTGAAGGTGAACCTATCAGATCAAAAGTAGGCGACTGGGGATCAAATTTCACCTTCAATTTTGAAGATGTGAGCGGTAGTGCAGATAAAGATTATGTCGTGCTTAGTGACAACAACCTAACGGTTTACAATCAGAAAGACAATACTAAATATTTTGAATATAAATTTGTAGATGAAGTGAGCAATAGACCCAACTTCTTCAAGGTAACGAACAATAATGATCTTGTCGCTGTCGGCACGAATAATCGCATGATCTATATCTTTAGTGAAGATGGATTGGTCAGAAATGGCTTTCCTGTCGAGGGCCTATCCAAATTCTATTTTGGACCTATCGATTTTGGGAATAATGCCTCATATTTAATTAGCTCTAAACGAGATCACAAACTTTACGCTTACAAGTTTTAACAAATTGTAATTCAAAAATTTAAAAACAAAAAATAAACGATCAAAATCGTCTCAAATGTTTATAAAAAAATGCTAGAAATATTTTTTTTTATAGTAGGTTTGCAGACTTAATACGAATATGCTGACATCAGAACAACTAAAGACACTTTTATCCGAACCTAAACGAATTGTAATCACGACGCACTATAAGCCAGATGGCGATGCGCTTGGTTCTTCACTAGGTCTATTTTATTGGCTGAAAGCCCATAAACATGATGTAAGCCTTATCGTTCCTTCCGACTTTCCGGCCTTTTTAGACTGGTTACCAGGTTTGGAACATGTGCGCATCTATACCAGAGAGGTGCAAGAAAATCAACAATTAATTGCTGATGCAGAAATCATCTTTTGCTTAGATTTCAATGGCCTTGGCCGTATCCATGATATGGCAATTCCTGTAGAAAAAGCAACTGGTCTGAAGTGCATGATCGATCATCATTTAGAACCACAAGGTTTTCATGATTATGCTTACTGGGATCCCAAAGCAGCAGCGACAGCACAATTGATTTTTAGATTTATCACAGAAGAAATGCAGGATGAGGGAAATATCTCTGCAGATATGGCGACCTGCTTATATACCGGTATTATGACCGATACAGGTTCATTCCGTTTCCGTTCCACAACTTCCGAGATCCACCGCATTATTGCAAGCTTAATTGACTGTGGAGCTGAAAACTGGGCTATCCATGAATCGATTTATAATAGCTCTTCAGAAGGAAGATTAAAATTCTTAGGATATTGCCTACTTAATCGTTTAGAGGTATTCCCAGAGTACAATACCGCTATGATTTATGTCACTCAGGAAGATCTAAAAAGCTTTGAGGTGATCACAGGAGATACTGAAGGACTTGTCAATTATGCCTTATCGATAAAGGGAATTCGTTTAGCTGCATTAATTATTGACAGAACTGAACAAATTAAATTATCTTTGCGCTCAATTGGTGATGTTCCTTGTAATGAAATCTGTAAAATCTATTTCAATGGCGGTGGACATCTCAATGCATCAGGAGGAAATTCGCACGATGATCTACAAACGGTTATCGATACATTTAAATCTGCATTACCAAATTATAAAGAAATATTAACAAAATAAAGATAGCAATTAAACTGAAATGAAGAAATCAATTCTATTATTGGCGTCAGCAGGATTATTATTCACTGCTTGCCAAAATTTCAAAAAGGCTGAGGGCGGCCTAGAGTACAAAATCGCTAAAGATGCTGGTGCTGAAAAAGCTGTATCTGGTGATTTATTATCGATAGATATCATTCAATCTTCCGATAGAGATTCTGTATTGAGCAGTACATACGATCAGGGACTTCCACAAATCGTACAATTATATCCTGATAGTATCATCAAACAAAACCCAGGAGATCCAACAGGTTTATTCAAATTTGTAGGTGAAGGTGACAGTTTGGTATTCAAAATCGATTTAGATTCAGTAACAGCTAAGACCCAACAACCCAAACCAGCATTTGCAGACAAATACATCATTTACACTGTAAAAGTTAGGAAACACTTTAAAAAGGGTAAATTGACAGATCAACAATTGGGTGAGCAAGTAACGAAATACTTTGAAGAGCAAACTGCAAAGTTAAAAGGCGCTGAAGCTGGAAAAGTTGAAGCTTACTTAAAAAACAATAAATTGGAACCAAAGAAAACAGCTTCTGGTTTACAATATGTGATTACTAAACAAGGAACAGGTAAAAATGCTGTTGTTGGCGATACGGTAGTTGTTAATTACATTGGTAAATTGACTAACGAAAAAGTATTTGATACGAATCAAGCAGATTTAGCTAAAAAACATAAAGTTTTCAATCCACAAAGACCTTACGAAGCATTACGTTTACATTTAGGTGTGGATGGTGTGATCACAGGTTGGACTGAGGCATTCCAGTTATTAAACAAAGGTTCAAAAGCGACTTTGGTTATTCCTTCTGCATTAGCTTATGGTGAGCGTCCTGCAGGACAAATTCCTCCATATTCACCCTTAGTGTTCGATGTAGAGGTTGTTGATATTATCCCTGGAAAAGCACCTGCTGCTGCTCCAACAACAATTCCAGCTACTACAACTGCACCGGCTACGCCTGTAAAGAAATAAGTAAATTAACTTTTACGCTGAAAGCGCTTATCGGATAACCGGTGAGCGCTTTTTTTTATATAATCAACTTAATGATGCAAACATTACTCAATAATAATCTCCCTAATACCGTAGTTTATCACGCAAATAATTTTAAATATTTGCTGATCATCTTATCATGGGTATATGATTGAAGATACTTTTTATGGGCTCCTCTGCGTAGTCTCTTCGCTAAAGATTCACTTTCCAAAATGCTTTTAATCCCTTTATAGAAAGAATTTACAAACATTTCACTGTCTTGATAATTTGTAATTTCGGTAACTATTGCCGTTACATTATTTTCAAACATTGATCTCAGTCCGTTAGCATCAGAGCATACAATAGGAAGACCAAATTTCATCATCTCAATTGCAGTATAACTACATTGCTCCGTATAGGACGGCAATATGCCAACATCAGCAATACGATATAAAGATATAAGTTCATCTTTAGCAACATGGCCTAAAAAAGATAATCTACTGGAGATATGCTTACTAAATGAAAAGATATGATCTGGATCAGATACATTTCCACAAATAACCAATCTGGTATTAGGGTATTCTAATACAATCTTTTCAAATGCTTTTACCGCAATATAAAACCCTTTTACTACATTAACACGCCCCACATAGAGTAAAATTCGATCTTCAATATTAAAACCATATTCCTTCATTATTTCGGATCTTGGTTTCAATATTAGATTATTTTCCTTTACAAGTCCATTTGAAATTAATTTTATCTTCTTCTTTATTAAATAAAAGTCTTTTAACAACTGTTTTGTTTCAACTGATGAACACACAATCAAATCAGCTTTACTCATCATATCTTTTTCGGAAACAAAAGAGTCTTTGATAAATTGATGGTTAATATTAGATACTACATCATGATTATTAATAATATTTCTAAAAGTACTTTCATCTCCTAATAAACTTGTTGTCCAATTGAGATCATGTACAATCTTTAAAATTTTAGACATGGGATATAACTCCCTGATTTCTAAAAGAATTCTATCAAAATAATTGTAATTAAAAATAAATACATTATTTGTACTATCTAAAACATATAAATTTATTAAAGTACAAATATTTTTGAAATTATTTGCTGACCAACCTTGAATAGTAGAAGGAAATCTCATCTTTATAATTTCATTAACTTCTAAAATTATAAACTTATCTGTATCACTATTAAGTTCAATTATTACAATACAATATCCTGCATCTTTCAAAGTATACAAAAGCTGTGTGTTGAATGTTCCAATACCATTTCGGAGAGACTGATAATAGTCATCAAAAATATAAATATACTTCATTTACTTCTAGGAATTTGTAAAATTTTCCGCAATAATAGCCCACTTATTCCATCTCTAATACCGAGAATTTCCAATTGGATATTATCTGATTTTGCATCTATATCAACTCTAATAAATCTATCTAAATCCAGTTTAAAATCATAAAAAGGAACTAAATTATTAATTATTCCAAGCTTAAAAATTATTTCTTCCGATAGTTTTAATTTTTTAGAATTTTTATATAAATACGCTAAATCATCAATAAAGCTTTTCAAAAATGGATTACGCTTTACATTTTTATTCCTTCCCGCAAGTCTAGCACAAATGTAATTTAAGATTCCCTCTAGTCCGGATTCCAAACTATAATCATTAAATCGTCTTGGGCAGATTCTCATAACCATCTTATCAATATCGTTACAAATCAAATTTGAATTTCCTTTAACGAAATCATTTTGAATCAAATATTCGATACCCCATCCAATTCCAGATAATCCTGATTCGAACTCTATACTTAAGTCATCCGATAAAGAATTCCATATTTCATCTAATTGATTATTAGCATAGTCCAAAAATAAATTATGTTCAAGATGACGACTCAAGTGAAAAAAACATATAGCAATACCAAACTTACCATTTAATAGACCATAATCAGTAATCTGACCGGATTCAAGTATTAATTGATGAATTTTTTCCGGATCAATATCTATTGATAATTGAAGATTTTTTATTAACATATGAATTTAAAAATTATAAGTAATTACTTTCTATAATGTATACTCTTATAATGTATAAATAAGAAGTCATATATAACAAGCTCGTAAGTTCGATTATCACTGCAAAACATCCTATTCATCATCATATGTATATGATCTCCCATTAAACTATCTAAATTGAGAGGAAGATTTTTTCTTCTTATTTTGCTCATGATTTTTTCTGCTGTAGTACTATAGTCTAAGAAACTATTATCCACAATTGAATACATTTTCGCAAAACCTATGTCATTAAAGGAACTACTTAGAACTTTAGAAATTACCTCCTTATTAGCTCTATATTTATTCTTAAACTGTAGCGTATTTTTTGATGAAATATTAAATTCTTTTTTAAAAGATGCACTCAATTTTTCTAATACGCGAAGTTTAGCGGCAGTATCTTGATTAAAAGAAGCTAGTATACTATCAATCAGTTTTAAAGAAATCATCCATCTATATTTCTCATCAAAAGAATTTTGAATAATTTCTTTTATAAGGCGTAAAACACAATTACTATTATAATAAAATAATGATTCAGATTCTACTATTAAATCTTTATTATATCGCTCTAATTCTCTTGTATAGGTATCTAATTGAACTTGCCAAATTAAATAGCCTACATCTTTCTTAATTCTCTTGTATATAATATTTAGTACATCTGCAAAAGAAGATTCTTGTTTCAATAGAAAACGAATTCTGATATGTGGTTCCGGATCATTATATCTAACGAAAAACCATTTATCAACCAATTTACTACGAAACAGTTGATTCACAATAGGCAGTAAGTTTTTTACGAGTAAGTTGTCGCTTGAGGATGTACCTAAATAAATTTTAATGTAGAGCCACTCACTACCAGGAATAAATATTCTTTTAATTTTCATTAGGATTATTTTTATAAAATGGCACTATAACTTCATGCACATAATGGCCTTTGCTATCTTTCACAATAGCGTCTTCCATATTGAAAATAAATTCATATAACTTTACATTATCTACTTTTCTAAAAATATCAAGAATGGTTTTAACATTAATTACACTTTCCCAATCGATAACGAGCTCAAGTGAATTCTGATAAAATTTAGTAAATCTAGGTACAGAATATTTCAGTCTCCATTTTTTTACTAAAAGCTCCAACTGATCATCATTTTCATAGTTACATAAAATTCGATAATCTTCTTTTATAAAATACCAAAATGCATTAGTCAAAATAACATTTCTATATTTAACTCTAGGTTGAAATGAAGATAAATTAGTAATATTATCAAAAGCCTTTAGAAATAAAAAATTCCTTTGACCTTGGCTCTGTAAATCACATAAAAATCTGTAAACAGGTGAGTCTGACATTCTAAAATTATGCGCGTTTGTTAGTTTCGGAATTACTCTTTTATTATGTCTTTTTGAATAAAGAATAATCTCACTATCTTCTAAATAAACAATTAAGTCATTTACGTTTATTTTTCTCTCTTCTGGTACATCAGAATATCCCAAACAAATTAGTTCATAATCTCGAATATGAGGACGGGAGGTAACATTTCCCAGCTTCGCTTTCGACAGGTAAACTATTTCTGCTAAAATATTATCTGAATCCAGCTCTTGCTCTTTTGCCGTAATTTCATTTACTAGATCTTCCAATTGCGAATCGCAATGAGCAAATCGCGCTAACAGATTTGCTCCAGAAGAACCGTTCACTCCTTTTAAATTCAGCATAATATTGTCATCATTATGCTGAATCACTTCAAACATAGCAAATATAGAACTTGGCAAATCATTCCAATCTTCAGGAAGCTCTAAAACATCTTCATCTGTTAATACAATTTCGTACTCACCCTTTGCTAGAGCTTCTAAATTTTTTTTCCTCAAATGTTGCTGTACTACATCAAAATTTGAATTTATCTTGTTTTCGTTATTAAGGATCAAGTCATCAATAAGTGGTGATTTTTTCCCATAAATGGTATCCACTGGATAACCGATTCCTATTTCTGGATCTAAAGCGACTAACAATTCTATTTTTTGCTTTTCAAACCTCTTGTAAAATGCTCTTTTAAATTTATTCAAATCATTATCTTCATTATTTTTTGGTGTTATTCTATTTAAAAAGCCAATAGCCAATTTAAGTTCGTCGATCACTTTTTGCCCAATTGTCACATTAGATGAATTTTTAAAATATTCTATTTGAAATAAGGATTGACTAATTCTTTCAAGAGGTACACCCAATTCTAGCAAAATTTTATTACTTTTAAGATAGTTACTAATTCGCTCCTCTGAACTCTGCATTGGTAAATTTTCCAAGGTACGTTGGATATCTTTCAACAAAATCGCTTCCTTATTTAAAAATTTGTTATTTTGGAATATTGCAACAATGTTATTAAAATAATCTTTACCCGTAGAAGAATAGAAAAGTTCATCTACTATAATCTGATTATTAATGAGGTCTAAAATAAACTCTTCTGACTCGTCTTTTTCAAAACCTTTATCTATAAGAAAAGTAATAAGTGTACCAGTGGTGCAACCAACATCAGTTAGTTTCAAAATATTGTTTAAAAGTTTACTAGAAGCAATCTCAGATATAGCTGATTTATCATTGACAATATCAGAACATTCATAATAACGAATATTTCGTCTAGTTTTATATAATGTTGGATTTGAAAAGTATCGTAAATCACTTCCCTTCTTATCTAAGATTTCTAACATAAAATCTCGGATATAACAAATGATCTCATTATCCAATCGCGGAATTAAATCTAAGCCTACATTTAATTCAACATTAGACTGCACTCCAATCTCACCGACGATACAGCCAGCAAACAAACCAAAAGGAGTACACCGCGAGGACATTCTTGAAAAATATTTTATTAAACTATTTTCTATTTTATTCCTTATTTTTTCATTTGTTGGAAATTTAAGAAGTTTGATTAATTCACTATACAAAATTGGAGAAGAAATATATACTGCTTCCTGAAAAATAGGTTCTTCAAATTTTGCATAAAGAGAGTCGACTGATTGTAGTACATTAATGTAATCACTAAATGAAAACTGAGGAACTCTAAAAATTATTTTATTAAATTCTTGGTATGGTATCATGAATAAAACAAAACTCTTACACTACATATAATTAAATAGTGTAAGAGTGGTTAAAAATTATGCAGTTGGATTACATCCTCCACATGTTGCGTATGGAGCAACCGTCCAAATTGGGAAATTACCTGAACCTCCACTTGTACCTCCACCACCACCTGAACCGGGACCGTAATTACAGCCTGGAGGTTCAGACATCCTTACCCCTCCTTGAATATTCTTCATTACAGATTTGTCTAAATGAACAATAGATTTTTTGTCTAATGACAACTTTTTAAGCTTTTTCATACTCTAAAAAAATTAAATAATTACTAAAATTTACATTAAAAAAATTTCATCCCAATATTGCTTATCCTCTTTCAGGTATGAAAGAAAGACAATACCAATTCCCACAATACCGGTTAATAAACTTATGTCTTGGTGCCATTCTTTATTATAATTTGTCAAATATCCTGCTAATCCCTTATCAAATTTGGAAAAATTCAAAGTTTCAGTTAACCAATATATTGAAGCATCTAAAAAAATTTCATTTTTAGTTTCCAAAAACATTCGATTGTAAATCATTGCTATTCCTGCAGTACCATGACATATACCACCTTCAATAATATTATCTTCAGTTAACATATTTCTCTTAGTGGACTCCTCAAGAACAAATAATGCCTTTCTTCTGAGGACACTATCATTAAGCTCAAAACTTGCCTTAAACAATGCTATTGCTACACCTAAATCACCGTAACACCAAGATAATCTACTTTTAGATTTTTCTTCAATAGACCTATAAGGAAAGTAGCTCCCATATTGTTTAGAATCTAGCTCTTGTGAAAGAAGAAAATTAACCGCACCTCTTAATAATTTGGAAGCCGTGTTTGCTGCTATTTTTTTTTGAATAACTTGTGACAGAAAAATAACAATACTTGATATTCCATGACTCAAAGATATATTAATCCCAATTTCACCTGAAATATTAGAGTTCCATTTATATCCATCACTTTTATCATCATAAATAGCCGTTTCATACAGGTAATTAACAATTTTTTGAATTTCCTCAATTTTACCAATTTTTAAGTAAAATAATCCAACTCCTAGGGCTCCATGCATGAAATCATAATTTCTTTTCTCGAGCTCGGATTGCAGATTATTACTTAAGTATTTATCCAATTGTTCAATTATATCATTAGTATCTATCTCTAATAGATTCTGTTCTTTCAATATTTCAAATAAATACAAAACTCCAGAGAGTCCACTACAAAAAGAATAACTATCAAATGAACCCATAAACCGGGTTATTAAATCACCAATTATAGCCTCGACTTCGTCAATATTTTCTGCATTATATTCAAGGTATTGGATTAAAAATAAACTTATACCAATATCACCATCATATAACCCCTTTCCCTCAGAATATTTTCTTTCCTTAAGAGACAGAAGAATAGCGTTATAAATCTCCCTAACTTTGCTATGAAAAAGTTCATTAGACAACATATATAGTCTTAAAAAGGATTATTTTTAATTTAGGTAAAAAAACATTTCTCTAATATAGTTCAATATTATTGAATATCAAAATAATTTTATTCTTTTTACAGAATAAAACGTAATAATAAATTCATTTTTCATTTCATTTAACAACATTTCCAAGAAAGTTATATCTAATCACTACTTTTAAAATTCTAAAGCGAATCACTTTTAAATTACAGTTATAAGTTCATGAAGTGAGAGTTGTATTTCACCACTATCTAAAAATTCATTGGAGATTAATATTTCTTTTAGAGACTGCAATAGTTTCTAACTAATCAAATAAATAGACTATTTTAGATAATACAAAACATATATAAATGATTAACAATGCTTTTTTAATAATCTGTCATAAAAATGAAGTACAAATCTGTGAGCTTATTAAAACCATATTAACACAAAAACACAATCATTGCATTGTTTTTTGTGATTTAAATTTCACAATAAAAAAAACTTTAAAGAAATTATCAATAACTCAGGCCAGAGTTGAGATTATTCATTCTAATTTCAAAATACAATGGGGAGAATTTTCTATGGTTCGTGCAAGCTTAATTTTATTGGAAAAAGCATATAATTCGCAAAATAACTTTAAATACTTCCATCTTATAAGTGGACAAGATTTCCCAATTAAATCAATTCGAGAAATTGCTAATTTCTTTAAAAATAATGATAGAATATATATTGATTACTTTATGCTCCCGCGCAAAGATGGACAGTGGTTTCCTAATGGGGGTATGGATCGCTATATTAACAATAACCCCAATAAACATTATATACCTAATAATATTAAATCTTTATATGGTGGGAGCCAATGGTGGAGCATAACCAGAGAAAGTGTATTATACATTTTCAACTATTTAGATTCTAATCCATCTTATTTAACTTTTTACAAAGATACATTTATACCAGATGAATCTTTTTTTCAAACTATTCTATTGAATAGTGAGAAATTAAATAAAAAAATAGTAAATAATAATTTAAGGTATATAGATTGGGAAAGTGGGCCTACATATCCTAAGATTTTAATGAATATGGATTTTTGGAAAATAGTTCAATCAGACTGTATATTTGCTAGAAAAATTGATCAGATAGAAAATACAAATATCATTGATCTTCTTAAAATTTACATCCAATAGAGACAGTTTAAAATAAACTTTCCTAAATTTATAAATAATGATGCATTGAATAAAATCTATAGATAATAAATACCTTTTGAAGCTTTTACCCGATGCGTTTAGATTTCAATTTACAATTATTCTTTAAGCTTTCTCCCTTTGCCTATTAAATGATGCGATAGTTTATTTAATTTTCAAAATTTTCGCAAATCCACTTCTTTGAGAAGAAGATAAAATTTTGTTTCAAAAAAATTGTTTCAAGCGAGACTTACTTCTTACTAATAATTCTCCTTCATATTGTTCCGCTTTATTACTATTATGATCATTATTTTGATGCAACCTATATTTATATGTGGGAGTATAAATAAATTGAGTATTTTCAAAACCAGCCAACTCCATCAAAGGAAATAATAAAGCCATATCATAGGGCATATTCATTATTGCACCTTTATCATTTCTAAGACAATCCAAATTCTTATCTTGACTAAGTAACTGCTTAAATACTTTATATTTAAATGTACGTAAATGACTCACTTTCCAATCAGAGTTTCTTAAATTATTAAACTCTTCTTCACAATAAGATTCCCCTATTCTAATATGAGTACCCATATACATGATCGAACCGTAAGTTACCAAAATAGAATTATTTTTATAAGTATTATTAATGATGTTCAAAACATATTTATGTGATAACATATCATCCGCATCGACTAAACAGATCACGTCTTCATCATCAATGATTTCATTAATAAGTACATCTATAATATTTTTTAAAGCAAATTTCCGTTCATTGTTAATTATTTTTTTCACAAATGGTAGTTCAGGTATTTTCTCTATACTGCCATCGGTAGAACAGTCGTCAATTAAAATTATCTGATAATTCGTAAAACTTTGCTTTGTTACCGAAGCTAAATAATCCTCAATATAATTTACTGCATTTCTAAAAGGTGATATAATAAAAATCTTGTGTGGTTTTGCATAAAACGTTCTATTCTGGAATAACAGAAATGCGTTGGGTATGATCAATTCGATAAAACTGCTAAAACTTATTTGCAGATTATCTGGCATTTGATTCAGTAAACTTAAAACATGCTCAAAAATCGGAGATAATAAAATAAATGATGAAACCGAATTAATATTAGAAATTGTTATTAAATCTTTATTTACAACGATTGAATTCTTATAGCTAGCAGTTATATAAAGAGAAAATATCCCTTCAATTGCTAAATCATTAATTACTTCATTTAAATGATCAATATTAAAATCATATCGCACATCACTTCCACATACACAATAAATAGCATCTTCATCATGAGAAATTGCCCATTCTATAGCTGATCTTAAATTATTATATAAATTTCCTTGATTTATAAATCCTTCTGGATTAATATCTAAAATTGATTCATCGTCATTTACAAATGTATTATCTTCATTTAATAAAAATGTAGGTATCATAATGTTAATTAAAAATTACTAAATAGTGAATTTGATTATAATAGGCTAAAACTTCAGCGATTTTGTAAGATTTAACCAGATTCTTTTAATTATCGACTGGTCCTCGGTGATGATGTCTGCGTCGGCCAGAATACCCGGTTTTAGCTTAATGACTGAGTCTTTTTCATTTCTATTCAAAATCACCTTCGAGAAGAAAACACTGTCCCTGATCGGTATGTCGGATATGTAATCGATCCTTCCTCTTAGGTAACCATACTCCTGATAGGGATAGCTCTGTACTTTGATCAAGACCTCCTGTCCCACTTTTACCTTGGATGACTTGCTCTGTGGAATCAGTATCTCGCCATAATAATCTTCCTTATTGGCATTGACATAAAACAGCTCTTCACCTATTTTGATCAGTTGATTTTCCTGTAAAAAATCGCCATAGATCAAAGTGCCCCTTGAAGGACTGCTGATCACATATTGTTTTTTCCAGTTTTCAGCATCGCTGATGAAGGTATTCAGCGATTGGTAGAATTTCTTTTCTTCTTCAAACATCTGATTGTTGATCTCGGACATCTCCTTATCTTTGGAAAGCCGGCTGCTCTGGTTACCGATGATTGTATTTTCCGTCTGTGGGATAGACTGCCGCTTGGCGAGCAAAAGTGCTTCTTTCTGTTGCAGCTCGAGCTGGCTGATCACTTTTTTTTCTGCTAAAATCTGGTATTTTGCATATTCTTCTTCAGCAAGTGCCAGTTCTCTTTTCTGTAGATCAAAGCTCTGCTGGATTCTGTGGTTCTGTTCATTGATATACTTGACTTCATTCTGAATAAAGTTCTTTCTTTTCTGGTAGATGCCTTCTTTGTTGATCGCAACATAATTTAGATAGGCCAGATAAAAGTTCTGATAGCTGTTCTGAACTTCCCCTAGTTCCAGTTCTGTCGGGGTTACGATATCTGTTAGATCTGCCAGTTCGATGGTACTGCTCCGCACCTGCTTCATCTTATCGAGCAAATGGAGTACCTGATGGTGATCTGC
>NZ_QBKH01000012.1 GCF_003054045.1 Sphingobacterium faecium | reverse complement strand
TAGTCAAGTACATAAACAAAAAATCCTTACTTGAAATAGTCAAGTAAGGATAATTATCGTTAAATTTATATGTCAACCTATTCTAGGACGCTACAGCTTCCTATGGATGGATGACCCGATAGGGAGAACTACCATTTGTGTATATGCGTTCATTGTTGAATAAGATATTCGATCAAAATATCTATCCTGTTTTTCGTTTTTTTTGCGATCTACCGCAATGATTAAACCAAAACGGGGGATTAAGCCTGTTGAGTAAGAAATGTATAAACACGGTCTGCCACTTGTTCCCAACCAGGTTCGTTACAGATATAGTGGCTTCTTCCTGCAAATTCTGCATACTCGACGATACTGTTTTTATCTTCATAGGCTTTGCTATTCTTTTCCACCAATGCAGCAGGAATAATCTCATCTTCAGTTCCAGAAATAAATAGGAGCGGCACGTGCGGTTGATCGAGATCGATATGGCCCGATGTTCCCATACAGCTTCTCAGTACATTTCTACTATCGTGTGTGGCCGTCTTTTCAAATTCGATGCTGCTCTGCGCTTCAGAAAGAGAATTGGCAAAGGCTCCGTGAAATGTTTCGGGGTCCATATAAAAAGGTTCATCCCCCTTGAAAGGATTGGCAATGGTAATGCTGTTTTTGAAAAAGCTCCAATCGAAGGATAACATTCCGTTTGGAGCAACGCTACTGACAGCAACAGCAGCTGAAGCCAGTCCTTTTTGCACCAATATCTGCGTGATGAGTCCACCAACAGAATGCCCAATGACAATTGGTTTTTCGTCTAACTTATTCACGACTATTTCCATCGCCATAACGAGGTCATCAAGCACAAGGTCACCTAATGCCTCCGGCACCTGATTTCTGAGTGCTGCAGGTTCGCCATCATGTAATGGCCAAGATGGTGCTATACAGTCATAGCCTCTTTGACTAAAATAGGCCGTCCACTTTTCCCAACTTTTGGCATTTTGAAACATGCCGTGAATAAATACAATTGTTTTTTTCATCACTTCTATATGTTTAAAGATTATCCTTAAAATAATACGATCGAAGTGCGTCAAAGTTTGCTCTGAAAGCTATTTTTTAATGCCGCTATCTGCATATTAACCAAGAGAGAAGTTTTAGGATTCTGATCTCAATAAAAATGCTGCTGACCGTTGTTCCGATACATTTGGGAATTCATCTTAACCAAAAAAATAAGAAGAACATAAGTTTGAATTTCTTAATTTTGTGCTATGAAGGAGAAAGTAGTACGCGTCATTTCGGAGTTTAATAATGAACTGAAACTTCAAGGGTTTAAAGCCTTTCAAATTGAAGATGATAGCCAAGATACGCGAACCTATAGCAGGAAAGAATTTTATAAAATCTGTCTGACAACAGGAGAGAGCAAGATTCATTATGCTGATAAAACATATGAACAAGAGGGTACGATCTTGTTTTTTGGGAATCCGCATATCCCTTATTCGTGGGAAACAATTTCTAGCACCTATGTGGGTTATACGATTCTTTTCTCTGCTGATTTCTTTAAAAATTCGGAACGTTCTGAGAGTCTACAACAATCGTCTTTCTTTAAAATTGGAGGAACTCCGGTTTTGAAAATCACCGCAGAACAACGTGATTTTCTCAATACCATCTTCCAAAAGATAATTGTGGAGCAAGAGAGTGATTATGTATATAAAGATGAACTGATCCGAAATTACATGAGCCTCATCATTCACGAATCATTAAAGATGGAACCTGCGAAAAATTATGAACATAATAAAAATGCATCTACCAGATTGACTTCTGTTTTTCTTGAACTATTAGAAAGACAGTTTCCCATTGAATCGGCTCAACATCCGCTTCAATTAAGGACGGCACAGCATTACGCGCAACATCTGCATGTGCACATCAACTATTTAAACCGTGCAGTAAAGGAAGTGACGGGCAAACCTACCACTGCACACATCACAGAACGTATCATGACAGAAGCTAAAGCGCTATTGCATCATACAGACTGGAGTATTGCTGAAATCGCTTATGCCCTCGGGTTTGAATATCCAACTTACTTTAATCATTTCTTTAAAAAAGCAACGGGGACAAATCCAAAATCATTTCGTTTGGACGAAGTTTGATTTTCTTAATTTATGGTTTGATATTCGTTATTATGCTTCTTAATCTTCGGGTACCTTTGTGTTTCATTCAAATCATAATAAATGAAACCTATCACAGATGGCTATTTAAAGAAAATCGCGTATACAGGTTGCCTAGGTGATATCGGGATCATCAGTAGAGCATCTGGAATTATAGGCGTACTTCCACAAGTTGCAGCTGGGGATCACATCAGCACCGACCACGCAGAAAGATTATGGAGCACTTTTGCCCTAATGCTATTTTTGATAAGTCTTTTTATTGTTCTTTTGATGTTGGCCATGACTAAAAAGGTGATGATGGTCATTCCTGCTGTTGAAAATACTCCCTGTTATTCTATATCCTGTATTTTTTTCTGCAGCGATGGATATGACCATCCGCTCAGCAAACCCATTGAAACAACATAATTGATGGCTATTGTGATCGGTGGCATTGCAATAGCACCAGTCACGAATTTTCTTTAATAGCTTATAGCCCTGATAATAATGATTTCAAGAAAATGGTATGGTAAAATTTAGAAAAATTAATAGTATAAAGTCAACTAAAAAACTGTAATTGCTCTATATAACTATGCAAAAAAATACCTAGAGAATTTGAATTTTAAATTTTTTAGGCATGCATAAATGATCACTATAAAAATAAAAAAAGATGAATAAAGAAAACACAACTTCACTATTTCCGAAAGGAGATCGACTACCTGACGAATGGTTTACAGGCGCAGCTTTTTTGTCGCCTTTGGTAGGAAAAGATCATAATAATGAATTTTCGGCCGGAGCTGTCACCTTTGAAATTGGTGCACGGACCAATTGGCACACCCATCCGAAAGGTCAAGTTTTGCTGGTGATCGAAGGTGCTGGGTTTTATCAGGAAAGAGGAGCAGAAGCACAAACGATTAAAAAGGGTGATGTCATTTGTATTCCTGAAGATGTCGAGCATTGGCATGGTGCATCTGCCGTAACTTCCATGACACATATTGCCATTACCAATTTTAAAGATGATACTCAAGTCACCTGGTTAGATCCAGTAACCGAACATGAATTTAATCTAGTCCATAAACAAAAATAAATGAAGATTATTTCCTTAATATTTGCGCTGACAGGGTTGTCATTTGGGCAGTTGTCAGCACAGACCGATCAAGAGACATCTCAAATAAATACAAAAATCATGAAGGCAACGGCACACTATACATTTACATTGAGCGATCAAGTTACACGTCAAAAAGTACAGTTCAAAAACCGTTACGGCATTATGCTGAGTGGAGATTTATATCTGCCAAAAAATACGATCAACGAAAAACTGCCAGCATTGGCCATCAGCGGACCTTTTGGTGCAGTCAAGGAGCAATCTTCTGGGTTATATGCTAATCAAATGGCACAAAGAGGTTTTGCTGTGCTTGCTTTTGACCCTTCATACACAGGTGAAAGTGCAGGTGAACCCCGTAACTTAGCTTCACCGGAAATCAATACCGAAGATTTTAGCGCTGCTGTTGATTATTTGGGATGGCATAAAAATGTGGATAGAACTAAAATTGGCATTATCGGGATTTGTGGTTTTGGAGGTTTTGCATTGAACGCTACTGCCGTTGATAAACGTGTAAAAGCTGTGGCAACAACGAGTTTATATGATATGACAAGAGTCATGTCAAAAGGATATAACGATGCTGTAACACCAGAGCAACGTGCTCAGACATTGGAGGATTTGAGTCAGCAACGCTGGACAGATGCTCAGCAGGGCAAGCCAACAGAAGGGCAAAGAAATTTACCGGAAAAGTTGAAGGGTGATGAAGCTCAATTTGTAAAAGAATATTTTGATTACTACAGAACATCACGTGGTTTTCATGCCCGTTCGCTGAATTCAAACGGCGCTTGGTTGATCACAAATCCAATCGCCTTTATGAATATGCCGATTCTGACATATGTGAACGAGATTTCGCCAAGACCCATGCTCTTGATTGCTGGTGAAAAAGCACATTCCAGATACTTCAGTGAAGATATCTATCAAGTTGCAGCTGAGCCTAAAGAATTAATGATCATTCCAAATGCGGTACACGTCGATCTTTATGACCAAGTGGAACTGATTCCTTTTGAAAAATTGGACCATTTTTTCAAAACTCATTTGAAATAATAAAAAATCGGGGCAGTCTAGCAGCTGTCCTAATTTTTATCTATCATCCGAAGCTGAATTGATGTACATAGGGACGAATCAGCGCCCCACCACCGGTTTAGTGATGCCATTGACAATCTTGCCAATCGGTCAACAAAACTGGAAGAAAGCGAATCGCAATTCAGCAGATCTGAGCCAAAACTTAGCGAAAGCACCGGGCCTCATGATTGAAGAGCGTAGACCTAACTAGGAGGAGCCACAGGTGATGGTTTGGCGTTACGGTCCGGAAACTGCAAAGACAAAAATAGCTTCCAAGTCAAGCTCCAAAAAAAGGAAAATCGAGTTGAAAATTCCATTGCGTTCATTATAATCGGTTTATCATGATGTGAGTATACACCCAATGAGAGTATATTTTATCAGAGATGACTCATCATAGAAGTGAATGGACTGTAATCTATGGATAGCAATGGTTAGTCATGGATTGACATAACGTTATTTTAATGTAAATAGCTTCACAATACAATGAAGCTAATTTTTTAGAGATTGAGATCAGAATAAATATTAAAAAAGCATTATCAGATCTATTGCGCAGAAGCAATCCGTTCGATAATTAATTGTCTTTTAGTTGTGATAACTAATTATTTAGCTGATATTTGAGTATAAAAGAATAAGCGATGGAAATAGTAGAGTTTACCAAAGTAGAACGCCAATTGATGCAGGTGCTATGGAAATTAAAGAAAGCATTTGTGAAAGAAATCATCCAGGAATTACCGGAACCTAAGCCTGCTTATAGCACTGTTTCTACGGTAGTCCGTATTTTGGAGACCAAGGGTGTGGTGGCTTACGAAGCTTTTGGTAAAACGCATCGTTACTATCCGTTGATTTCAAAAGAGGAGTATATGCGTTTCGAAGCTGATAAATTTTTGGACAACTACTTCTCCAATTCTATTCAAGATATGTTCTCCTTTTTTGTAAATGAAAAAAAAATTGACTTAAAGGATGCTCAACAGTTGCTGAAGATGATTGATAAAATTAAAGACTAAATCCTGTGGAAAACCAGCTTTACTTCATTTGGTCGAGTATAGCGATGACCATTTTTTATGTGTTTTATCAACTCGTCCTCAAACGGGAGACTTTCTTTTTATGGAATAGGATTTATTTGATAACGACACTTTTTTTGGCGATCGTGCTCCCATTGTTTAACTTTTCGTCTTTGAGTGGTATGCCTCAAATGGAATTGATGGAAATTTCTTTTTCTTTTATTGCAAAAGAAAAGCTGGCTTCTGTTACAGACGCCCAATTGCGCCTGATTTCGGTTTTATACTGGACCGGCGTTAGTTGCAGTGCAGCATGGCTGATCGTTAGATTGGCCGGTATAAAAAAGCAACTGCTCTCGAAGGCGGAAGGGCGGGCATTTTCATTTTGGAAAACTAAAGTCATTGATCCGAATCTGCTGGATTTTGAAATTATAGATGCACATGAAGATGTTCATGTGAGACAGCTGCATACACTGGATATTCTTTTTGTTGAACTGGTTGCCCTATTTTTTTGGTTCAACCCGCTCGTATATGGCTACCGTAAAAACCTGAAGTTTGTGCATGAGTATCTGGCAGATGAGCATGCTGTAAAATTTGCTACTAGCAAGAAGCAATATGCCATGGCTCTTTTGCTACAATCTTTTAAAGCGGGAGCGGTACTGACCAATACATTTTATAATCCTTCATTATTGGAAGCCCGGATCAAGATGCTTCAATGCAATAGGTCTACTGTTAGACGTTTGTGGAAATATGTATTGGTCGTGCCCATGACAACTCTGATTGCTGTGCTGTGCTCGTGGAATGTTTCAAATGTTAATAATACGCCTTCGGATATTATGGTGCAGCCTGCTGCTTTTCCAGGAGGATTTGATGCATTTAGCCATTTTTTGATTAAAAATTCAAGAAAGATCTCGACCAAAAGTGGAAAGGTACAAGTGAGTTTCATTGTTGAAGCTAATGGTGAAGTGACTCATGAGAAAGTTGAGCATGGATTAAGTGATGTGGCGGATAGGGAAGCCTTGCGCATGATTACCTTAAGCCCAAATTGGGAACCAGCCTTGCAAAACGGTTATCGTGTTCGTTCTCTTTATCGAATAAATGTTAATTTTTGAACTGATAATCAATGTGTTGTGTTTTAATAATTGTTTATTTAGTTGTAGCAACTAATAAATTAGTTGTATAACTAGTTTATTAGTTGTATGTTTGGGTATACCAATTTATACCAAACATGACGTGCCCTCTGATTTTTAAATCCATCCGATTTTATAGCTATTTAGGCTTACTATTATGCCTTTCGTTTACCGTTCATGCCCAGCAAAAAAAGGACCATGTATACGGTCGAATCGTAAATGAAAAAAATACTGCTGTTCCCTATGCTCAGGTAGCGCTAAAAAATAATCTTGATTCAAATACGATCAAAATGGTACTGGCAGATAGCTTGGGTTATTTTGGTTTTGGGCTCCCAGCGGGGAAATACCTGCTCGAAGTGAAGAGCATGGGGTATAAGGTAATTTATTCACAGCCTTTTGAAAGCAAGGGACTGTCTTCAATAGACCTGGGCAGTATGGTACTTCAGGTTGCGGCGACACAGTTGGGCACGGTAACGATTGATGCAAAACTTCCTTTTGTCGAGAGGAGGGCTGATAAAGTGATCGTCAATCTGAATGGTCTGGGTTCCGGTGCCCCGATAATGGAGGTAATGAACCAATTTCCAGGGGTCACCGTTGATGCATTGGACCGGATCACTTTAAATGGAAAATCTGTTCAGATTTATATAGATGGTAAGGTGAGCACACTGTCGGCTGATGCGTTGTCTGGTCTGCTGAAAGGTATCTCTTCGGCAGCGATCGAAAAAGTGGAATTGATTAGCCAGCCATCTGCTAAATATGATGCTGCAGGAAACGGTGCCATTATCAACATTATCCGTAAACGTAATTTTAAAGGTGGGCTTGACGGTAATATATATGCTGGAGGTGGTAAAGGTGCTTATCGAAAAGCGAATGGCGGTGTTAATCTCAATTATAAAGGAAAGGTGTATAATCTGCTTTTGAATCTGGATTATAATTACAATAAGTATTTTTATGACACTGATATCGTAACCACTTTTTTAAATGATGCGCGAGCAGTTACTGGTCGATCGGTATCGAATATGCAGAGCACCAGGGCAAATACCACCTATACACCCAATCTTGGAATGGATTTTTATCTATCCAAACGTACAACTTTGTCGGCCTATATCAAACCTGGTTTTCAAACTTTGTGGCGAGATGGGGTAGCGCAAATTGAACAAGTGGATGTAAGTACCAACAGTAGGGTTCTATCTGAGTTTATCAGCCGTGTTGATATTGAAGCGCCAAATTTTTCGACCGGTTTACGCTTACAGCACCAGATCGATACCCTTGGCAGGGATCTGACAATGGATCTGGATTACTATAGCTATGCTAACTACAATGATCAAAATAATAAAACAGTTTCTTTCGATCCTTTATCGGAACGGCCCAGTGTGATCGCTCAAGATCGCATATTTGATGTATATGCGTTTAAAACAGATTATGTTCATCCTTTAGGTAAACGGCGTCAGCTCGAGATGGGAATGAAAACAAGTTTTGTATATTCTGAAAACAGCAACGATTACCGGGATGCTGTAACGCAGGAAACCAATTTGTTTGATTATCGAGAAAATGTAACGGCTCTATACTTGACATATAGTGCTACCAGCGAAAAGCTGTCCTATCAGCTGGGGATCAGAGGAGAGTATACATATGGAAAAGGAGAGCAGCAATTTGGGCAAAATAGCTTAAAGAAAAATTATTTTAATCCTTTTCCATCATTGCATGTAGATTATAAATTTACCAAAAATCATAACCTTAGTCTTGGGATTAATAAAAGGATCGAGCGCCCCGGTTTTGAAAGTTTAAATCCATTGATCCGGATCATCAACAGTAAGAATCTGCAGCAGGGAAATCCTGCGTTAAGATCGGTGTTGGCTTACAATGCAGACTTGTGGTATGGCTATAAAAATGCTTTTTTTGCGGGTGTTACTTATAGTTATAGCCTAGGCGACTTCACCAATTTAACTGTACCCTTGGAGGATGGTATTGTGACGTCATTACCGGGCAATGCGGATCATTCAGGTTATTTTACGCTTCAAGCGATGTATGGCAAGCAGGTATTGCCTTGGTGGTATACCAGTTCGAATGCGATATTTTCAAAACGGTCATTTAGAGGTGAATTTGATGGTGTTTTGCTGAATACTGACGGTCGGTATAGCCTTTCAGCAACTTCTTATAATAGTTTTTTGCTTCATAAAAATTTCTCATTTATGTTTATTTACAACTACCGCGGTAAAAGTGTAGAACGAAACATCAGCAATGAGGCATTTGGCTATTTAACAGTTGGAGTGAGGCAACAGTTTTTGAAAAAACGAGCTTCTGTCCAAATGAGCTTAGTAGATGTTTTTAAATCATATAAAAATAGCTTCCAGCAGAATAGTGGTGCAATACAGCAGAACTGGCGCAATCATATTGAAACGCGTATGGTAAAAGTTAACTTGACTTATAGTTTTGGAGGTACAATTAGAAATGTCAAAAAAGTGAACAGTGCTGAAGATGAAAAGAACCGAAGCATCGTTCGCGATAACTAAATGGATGTGTTGTGTAACGAGTAAACTATTTCTTAATTTCTTTTAATAACTTGTTGATTAGTGCCATTGACAATCTTGCCAATCGGTCAACATATGGAAGAGTAATCCGACAGCAATAATGCGCGTTTTTGGAAAAAAAAGTAACACGAAGTATACCGCAATGGCATAATAGGAGTGAAGTGGATGATAGCCTATGCTACAACGCCCCGGGTCGAATATCGGTGTCGCTAACAAATGATCCATATCCACGAGCATCGTGGCGATCATAATCAGCCAGGCGCGTTTCCATTGTTGTTTGAAAAACAGAAAAGCTAATAATCCTGGGACTAAAAAGTGTAAGCTATAATGAACGAATGGCTGTAAGTACTGTAAACTATTAAGATCCATGGATAAACAAAATATTAAATGAACGCTGGGCTTTATAAACGCTTTACTCATTACAAATATAGGATCCAACCAGTAAACCAGAATTAAATCTGGATAAATTTATCAATTTGGTCCAAACTGATACCTTGTCTTCTTTCGTTTCCCATAAATAGAAACTTGAAAACTGAGTGTGAAATCTGGTATCTAAACTTTATAAATGAGCCCTTTGGCTTTAGAAGTAGTTTCTGCAAATGTGTCTAAATACCAATCATGATTATTTTATTTATCCTCAGAACTTCACCTATCCATTTATCACTTCATATTATTAGACTATCATATTTTCAAAATGAAAAAAGCCAGCTTTAAGTAAAAAAGCTGGCTTTTGTTATAAAATGAAAATTTGGGATACTTTTTTAACATGTAAAACTAACACAACCACAACATGGTGTGGAAGAAAATTTTCTTGCTATTTTAATTTCCATATTTTTTAACCTTTATAGGGCTTCTTTGCCGCTTCGATCAACTCCTTCATTTCTAGTTTTATATAGTCAACATTCGGAGAAGAGCCGGTTAAGAAATACCGAATATTTCCTTCCTTATCGATAATAAATTTAGCAGGAATACCTTTCACACCAAATTTAGCAGCCATTACCTCACCAGTTTGAGGATCTTTTTGATCATCAAAAAGAACTTCAAAAGGATAATTATTTTTTGTTACAAAAGCCAATACATTTTCTTTATAATTTTTGTCGCGCTCCCAAGTATTCATAAACAGGAATTGAACATCTTTATCATTTGCATATGATTCCTGCGCAGCTTTCATACCCGGAAATGAACGCACGCAAGGCTGACACCAAGTAGCCCAGAAATCTAGGACGACAACTTTTCCTTTTAAACTGGCCAACGACACTTTTTCACCTTTTAAATTGATCAACTCAAAATTCGGAGCAGGTTTGAAGGTCTCCATTTCTTTAATATGGTCACGTATATTCTTTGTTAACGTTTCTTTTAATGATGCACTAAAATTTTCATAGCCCTGAGCAGACCCGTTCAATTCCAAGTAGAGTTTTTTAAGATCATTCTCAACAGCAAATTGTCCTTTAGTATATAATTTCGTCAAGATATTATACGCCTCCAGTTTCCGTCCTGTTCCCATCAGCGATTTATAGTAAACCATTGCTAATCCATCAGCTTGTTCAGGAGCCGCTTTTAGTGCATTTTCTATGTAACCAAGTGCATCGGTATATTTTTTTTGAGCTACTAAGATATTGACATAAGCAGACATAGAGCTGGCATAACCCATAGAGGCGAATCTTGCTTTATTGTCTTTCTGATCCTCAGGAAGGCTTAGGTAGTAATAACTGTCATCCATAGCAGTTTTTAGGAGCGGTGCTGCAGTTGCTGTATCTCCTGCCGATAATAATATCTGACCTACGGGCAGATATCCATTGCCACGCCAAAATTTTTCTTTCATTTCGCCAAGGTAATGGATAGCTTTAGGAGCATTTCCATCATTTGCAAATCCCTGTGCTAAATTGGCTAAAACATAATCATAGGTCAAAAGTTCTTCGCTGAAGTTTTTGGCCGGCCACTTTTTGTTCAGATCATGATAGGCTTTTTCCTTTTCCTGGACAGTGGGTGCGTTGTAAAATACATTGGTGATAAAAGCATCGCGGGTCAGTGATCCCTTTGGATACTTTTTCTTCGCAATAGCTTCTACCGAAGCCTGTTGCTCTTCCTTTCCCAATGACCGTAGAATATTGATCGTTGTGCGGAACTCTTGCTCTGTTTTATAGCCCTTAATTTCGGTTAAAAGTACATTTGTAAGCGAATCTTTTTGAGCTATGCTGCCTTTTTCTATTATAGGGAGATATTTTTGAAATTTGTCCCCCGATGCCTTTTGTGCCATAGTATTAGCTAGGGCAAAAGTCAAGGCAATGGTTAAGATTGTTGTTTTCATTTTTTAAAGATCTGTTATTTGTAATAATTTAGTTTTCGTATCCAGGATTTTGCGTCAGTTTAGTGTTGATCAGAATTTGAGCCTGTGGAATTGGAAAAAGCACATCTGTAGATTGCCAGTTTGCTTTAACGGGTGAAAGCACTGCAGTGGCACGTTCAGTCCGTTTAAGATCAAGCCAGCGATGACCATACTCGCCAAAAAATTCATGAAGTCGCTCTGTTTCTATCGCGGTCAATAATTGTGTTTCGTTACTGCCACTAGGGATAGCCGTTAATCCGGCACGAGTACGCACAGCATCAATGTCAGATCGTGCACCGCTAAGATTATTGAGTTTGCATCTAGCTTCCGCGCGTATCAGGTACTGTTCTGCCAACCGTAGCATGATATGATATTCTGCACCTGTTCCAGAAGCTACTTTATACTTCGTGATGGCATAGTAGTTTTTACCTGAAATGGTTTTAAGACTTGTCCAGTTTATTTTTCTTAGATCAGTTGTGGATGATGACTCGAAACTGTTGTATACTGCGTCGGGAAGCGTATAACCTGGGACAGCAGTCGCCGCCGTAATATAGTTTGCTCCGAAAGTTGTGACACCCGTCAGATTTCCCAACTGAAGGATAACTTCGTTGCTCGTGTTTTGGAAGTTTTTGTCTGGAGCAGGCATACCATAATCAGATGACTGCAATACTTTGGTTGCATACAATTCGGCATTTTGATAGTCTTTTTGATATAAATATACTCTAGCCAATAGGGCGCTGGCGGCAGCTTTATTGGCCCGTCCTCTTGGACTGGCAGCTGCATCATAGTTGGTCTGCATTTTACTCTCTGCATCTTTGAGGTCACTGACGATCTGATCATAGACCTGCTGTTTACTTGCCCGTGGTAGAGAAGCATCTTCAAATGCATAGAGGTCATTCCGCAATTGTAAAGGGACGTCACCATATAAATTCACAAGATAGAAATAAGCATAAGCTCGAAAAAATTTAGCTTCACCTATCAGCTGATCTTTTATAAGTGGCGTGAGGGAATTGGATGCATCCAAGCCTGAGATGGCATTGTTGGTATTCTTGATCAATTGATAACTATTATACCACAGGTTAGCGACATTATTATTTGTATTTAAGATATTATTACTTGCAAACTCTGTTATACCGGCATCTGTCGCATTATATTGAAGATCGTCTGCCGCTATTCCAGTAAAGAACGTCGTCGTGCCAGACAAGTTAATATTTAATACTGTGCTATACAATCCACGGATCACACTGTTTGCGGATGCATCCGATGCAAACGCATCTCCAGTGATAACCTGCGTAGGTGGAGCACCAAGATCCACAAATTTTTCGCAAGAACTTAATAAAAGTGCTCCATTGGTCAGGATCAGCGATATGATGATTTTATTGTTTAATTTCATTGTTGTACGTTTTAAAATTGACAGTTAAATCCAAAGACAATTGTGCGCAATGGAGGTAGCACTTGTGCGATAGTGCCCGTACCTAAACCAGAGGGACCGCCCTGGACGGTAGTTTCTGTATCCAGCACATACTTGTTCTTTGCCCAGGTAAACAGATTCTGGCCCTGCATAAAGACATTGCAATTGGACATTTTCAATCGCGAAGTCCAGCTTTTGGGCAGGCTGTAGGAAAGGTTTATAGATCTCAATTTAATATAAGATGCATCCCCGTAGACAGCATCAGAGCTACTGTATAGATTGTATGAATTGTTTAAAGCAGTTCCTGCAGGCGTAGAAGTTGGTGATGACGGTGTGATCGCTCCAGGAATATCTGTATTCGGATTTGTTGGAGACCATCTTCCAAGCCAGTATTCATTCTGGTTAACCATTGCTCCAGGTCTTGTATTTAAAATTTTGGTCACTCCAAATCGATGGTTAAACTGGAAAAATACACCCAGCTCAAATCCTTTGTATGAAAACGTATTGTTAAATCCTCCATAAAATGGTGCTCCTAAGTCAGCAACATAGCGGTCGTCTCCATTGATAACGCCATCACCATTGCGGTCTTCATAAGTAGCGCTGCCAGTTGCTTCATCTACCCCCTGATAATGATAAAGACGGATCAGATTGAGAGGTTCTCCAACGAGAAAACTGCTCGCATAGAATGTATTTTCAATTCCTGGAAATTCCACTAATTTATTTTTATAGAATGTGAAGTTGGTCGATGTTTTCCATGTGAAATTTTCCGTAGCAATATTGGTGGTATTCAATTCCAGTTCCAGTCCCGTATTTTGAATCAGTGCAGGAAGATTGGCCTTATAACTATTATAGCCCACTTGAGTACTTAGGATAACGTCTGTAATCTGGTCGCCTGAGCGGTTTCTAAAATAGTTACCTGTGAACAAAATACGGTCTCTCAAGAAACCAAGGTCAAGGGCAAATTCCATCTTTTTGGTTGTTTCCCATTTGATATATTCATTAGGCAGTGTCCCAATGTTCATCGAGGGATTATTTAGATAAGCTGTAGCAGAGGAGTAAAGCGGAAGATACATATAGTTTGATATCTGATCATTCCCGGTCGTACCATAACTTGCTCTCAGTTTACCGAAACTGAGGAACGGCAGCTTGTCCTGCACAAAATCTTCTTTGCCAAATACCCAGCCAAGGCCTATCGCGCCGAAATTTCCAAACCTGTTTTTTGGACCAAAACGTGAAGAACCATCTCTTCTAAATGTTCCGTTAAATAAGTATTTCTCATTCCAGTCGTAATTCACTTTTCCAAATACTGCATTGTATTTGTAATAAACAAGATTGTTGTTCGCGGTGAATGTTCCTGCCGCACTGAGCGATCCTAAAAGTGCATCATTGCTATAATTAGATCCATTAGTTGTCTGTGAGCGGGAGGAATTCTGCTGGAAACTCGTACCGATTAATGCTGTTAGTTTGCCTTGACCTATATTTTTGACGTAATCCAGTGTAGGTTCGATAATCCAGTTCTCCGCTTTTGTATTGGAAAAAGCCGATGAGCCCAATGGATTCGTGAGGGTATTATTTAAGGATGAAATCGGTGTCTGGTTATTTTGGCTGAGCTGTGTTATGGTGTACCCGAAATTTGTTTTAACGGTCATCCCGGGGATAATCTTATAGCTCAGGTTTGCATTTGAAATGAGGTTGTTCGTCGTTCCTATATATTTTCTGTTGAGCATAGCAATAGGATTGTTGATCCCTGCTGATGAGGGTAGCCAATAAAATCTTCCATTGTCGTCATAGATAGGGTAGTTAGGAGGCAGGTTATACATCGAAGTAATATCCGCAGAGGGCATATCCGAATTGTCATTGGCGTAACTGACAGATAGTGCCGCATTAAACTTCTTGTCTGCAGACGTATGATCCAGGTTAAGACGAGAGGTAAACCTGCTATTTTTGCTATCTCCATAGAATACTGTGCTTTCGCGTCTGTATCCGGAGTTAAAGAAAAAGCGTGTAGACTCATTTCCGCCCGACATATTCGCTTGCATATCCGTAATATGGCCTTTATTGCCGATCAGCATTTTTTGCCAGTCTGTCGATTTATTCTGGTTCCATAACAATAGGTCTGGAGCATTTGTTGCCGTTGGTACCGTACCATCATTAGCAAAAGCTTCCTTTCTCAAGGATAGATATTCTTCCAGATTCATCATCGGGATAAATCGATTCACTTCCGTAAATCCGCTGTTAAAATTAACACCGATGCGCGTACGTCCTGATGATCCTTTCTTTGTCGTGATCAATACCACACCATTGGCACCACGGCTACCATAAATTGCTGTAGCATCGGCATCCTTGAGTACATCTATACGTTCTATGTCAGAAGGATTAATCATACTAAACGGACTCAGACCACCAGAAGATCCAGAAATACCAAAAGAGTTTAGATTGTCGGTCGCAGGTTGACCGCCGTTAAAATTCGTGAAAGGCACCCCATCAATAACGTACAAGGGAATAGATCCTGAGGTCGTTCCGCTTAATGAAGCCTGGTTTCTGATCTGTATCTGTACCGCACTTCCGGGCACACCGTTATTTTGGGCAATCAAGACACCTGACATTCTACCGGCTAATGCTGCTAGTGGATTGCTTACAGGTTGAGATGCAATATCTTTGGCTGTGATCGAAGCTACTGATCCCGTATTTAATCGACGGGTTGTCGTTCCATAGCCGATCACAACAACTTCTTCTAAACTGCCTTCTTCAGGCTTCAATCGGATAGGAGTAGCGTTTGCAAGAAGCTGCTTGGCCGAAACCTCCACCTTCTGGTACCCCATGAAAGAAAATATGATGGTTATATCTTCATTGGGTATCCTCAATCCCCACTGTCCATTCACATCAGTAGCTGTACTTGTCTGTATATTTCGGTATGCCTCTTTTTGCCAGTCTTTTATGATCACGGACACACCTGCTAACGGAGAGCCATTTTCATTAAGTACTTGTCCAGACAAATGTGGTTGACTTTGTTTCTTTTCTTTTATAGCTATGATATTATTATCCAGCAATTCCCAGGTCAGATTACTTCCTGAAAGAGATTTTGATAGTACATCTTTAATACTAATTTTGTCAGCTATAATATTTATTGTTGAATTGGGAAGTATAGCCTTACTGAAGAACATTTTGTATTTACTGTTTTCATTGATGGTCTGAAATACGTCTTCCAGCTTGCCGGCCTTTATGGATACATCAATTTTTTCAGTTTGTGAATAGGCAAAACTCTGCACATGCACAGTGCTGAGACAAACCAGAAGCAGTGCCAATCTGGATTCTTTTTTAAATTTGGGTACTGTTTTGTTCATATGAGTTATGTAGGTTAGTTTGTTTTAAAATAGCTGTATTTGATTTTTACCCGTCTTTTTGATCTGGAAGTAATTAACAGTCTGCAGTGCTTTTAATATATTGTCTAGATCTTCATTTTCAAATGTCGCAGAGAAGCGTTGTATAGCAATTTTGCTACTTAAGATCTGTATTTCCACACCATACATACGTTCCAGTTTGAGTACAATATCTGCCAATCTTTCATCACGGATGGTCATCCGTTTTAGCATCCATTCTGTTTCGAGTGCAGTACCGTCTTGATTTGAGAGAACTAAAGGCTGGACTGCAACTGTGGCATATTGCAGAGAGACAACTTTTGGCTTGGTGGATTGTACATGGTTATGGATATCCGCGTTATGGATAGCCGCATTAGATAGAACAAACTTTTCATTCGGGTTCAAGATAAATTTTTTATCCGTATGGCCAGTTTTCCATATCGAAACTTTCCCCCGTATTAAAGCAGTCTCTGCATTTCTTTCATTTTCATAGTCACGAACATTAAAAGCAGTTCCCAAGACACTGATTTCCATTCTTGGGGTGTGGATGATAAAAGGTTTTTTAGGATTTTTAGCGACATCGAAAAATGCTTCACCGATTAAAATCACTTCACGTTTAGAAGAGTCTTTAAAAGAATTAGGATAAATAATTCTACTGGATGCATTGAGTGTAATTTTTGTTCCATCTTCTAGCGTAATATGGCGCTGTTGTCCGTTTGCTAAGTTGATTTCTATATTTTTTAAGCTACTGTTTTTATACAGATATTGATATGCAATTGAAATACAGAAAAGTGCTACAGTCGCGGCAACAGTAAGTTTAATCATACTGATTTTTCGGACAGGTGTTGGTGAAATTCTGTTTAAGACATTTTCCTGGATCCTTCTTTTTATTTCATGTTGTTTTTCAGGATCAAGTTGATCCAAGATATCTGGGCGTGATGAAAAACTTTCAAAAAAATTTTCAACAATTTCTGATTCCTCTTCATTGCATTTACCTTTTAGGTATTTATCTATAAGATTTTGAAGCCTTGGGTTATGATGTTCCATTTTTGATTAGTACAGTATATATATACAGTGTACTTAAACAGGAAGATCGTACTAGTCTCAAAGTAATTTATTTGCAACTTATTTGAAATCAGTGAAATAAAGTAAGTATAAAGAGCAAAAAATGTTGAATGATCAATTTTCTTAGTTTAGCAATGGAGATACCTAAATGGTTTTGTACTGTATTTTGTGAGCTTTCAGTCATTTCGCTTATTTCTTTGGTAGACAGTTCATCGAGATATCTCATTTTAAAGATTTCTTTTCTTTTCTGTGGTAGATGTGCAATCCATTCTTGTATTAGAGATTTTAAATCTTTTTCTGCATATTGATCATACTCGGAAATCTCATGTTCCTGCATTAAAGATAGATTTTCTTCGAGCATTGATTTTGTTCTCCTATTTTTCCTGTAAATTTCAAAGACTTTAAATTTCATACAGGTCCGCAGATAGGCCTCAAGGTTCTGGATTTCTCTCACCGCTCTCTGTTGCCAAAGGTCTATAAATACATCTTGTACCACTTCTTCACAAAGAGCCATATTATGAAGTCTTTTATAGGACTCATTGATTAGGACAGACCAGTATTGCTCATAGATCATGTTGAAAGCCTCTAGATCGCCCAGTTTTAGACGCTCCAGCAAACTCTCCTTACTATGCCATACATGTTCGTTTTTCATTATGATATTGTGTGAACTAATTGGTTTTGGCTTCCAAATTTTTAAATTATATTGTATTATTTTTCAATTATAGTAATATTTATGGCTTATGGCAACTTTTTTGCTAATTTTATTCCTGTCACTATTGTTAAAAACGTATGAAGCCGGTAGTGGTATCAATATTTGAATGGATAGAGCTACTCTTGGTTTCTTAAATAAAAATTATATTCATGATGTTAATAATCAATTGGTTTATAATCGAAGTTAACGTTTGTTTTTGAAGAAAATGTCTTTACGTCTTACTTTCGAATATATTATTGTATTTAAATTTTGGAGTATTGATATTCTGAATTTTTTATTGCACACTTCCGTTTTTTCAATATTTATTATCGTTTTATAATTTAAGATCGCAACTTCTTATTGGATTAGTGGAATCGAGTCCAATAGGTATTTGAAAAGCACAACATAGAACGTTGATAAAAATAATCCTTCACTTCAATTTTTAAAGATGAAAGATTTTTATGTTTATCGGAATTTTGATAATGATTTTTTTACAAAGAAAGATAGTATAAAGGAAATCACAGGTCGTTATTAATCAGCAAAGGAACTCAATCCGTAGATAAACAATGCTTTAAATTACAGATGATGAGGATGATGTGGATAACCAAAAATGTAGTGGAATATGTTTGTCGAATTCGGGACTGGAGGAAGCCATCGATACAGGTTACTGCAAAGAAGAAGATAAGCAATTTAATGCGTATTCAAACTCACAGATACTAATAAATTGGACATTGGCATAGCCAACTAGACCATAGCGCTATTGAGGACTTGCTAGAAGAGTTAAATGGCTTTCTTGCTGGCTCAGGATTACGTGGGAGTTAGGAATTATCTCTTTATCCTGAACAAGAGAATAAACGCTCATTTGTCACCTCTTTAAAAAATGAAATGGGTGACTTTTTACAATCTATTGGGATTGATTCATCAATTTATACGGACAATGCCAAGTTTCGAAGGTTATTTGAAATATTGAAATTCCGGCTATTTAAGATTCCATATTAGGATTGTAACTTATTAATAAAAGTATCCCGTCCGAAAATAATCGAACGGGAATTGTATGTTTACTATTTAATTGTTTCAGGAAGTTGAACAATTTTGATGACATTTTTGTCGCTAATAAACTGTTTAGCTATGTTTTTAATATCAGTTTGATTTAACTTATCTCGTAATGCTGAACGTTTGAAGATGCGATGCATATCATCCCCATTGTAGAGGTTCGAATAGAGATAATTAGACCAGAAGTCATTGGTTTTTATTGCCGTTTCGTAACTCAACTTGTCATTGGTTTTAAACTTATTGAGATTGTCTTCCGAAGGACCTTCATTTTTTAGCTTCTCAATTTCTTCTAATGAGTATTGGGCCAATTTATCTGCATTGGCTACAGCGCAACTGAATCCTACAGAAATCGTATAACGTCCGTCAGGGATTTTGTCGTAGTCCATTTGAATTGATGGTGAATAGACACCACCTTCTTCTTCACGCAGTCTTTCCAACAGACGGATTTCCAATACTTCTCTAAATGCCTGTAATGCTATATTATTCGCCGTGTTGTAATCATAATTGCCCGAAAGGATCAGATAGACCATCGCTTTGTCTTCTTTGCTCAGGGCTAGTTTTTTCTCTATCTTGCCGGCAGGTATATTGATGTCTAAATTGCGGAATCTGGGAGTTTGATCACCTGTGCTCGGCAGTCCGCCAATATAGGTGGCTATCAATGGTTTGATCTTTTCTATATCAAAACTCCCCACAAAAGTAAAGTTGTAGCCTGATGCATTGGAGAAACGTTCTTTATAGATCTCAAAAGCGCGTTGTGGATTGATTTGATTGATCTTTTCGATAGTCAATCCCGTACGACGGATATTGTTGCCAGATAGGATGGCCATCAAGGAGTCCTGAAACACCACGTCACCGTTCTTGTCGCGGTCTTTTAAATTGTCTTTTGCGTTGGCCAGTATACCTGCTACGACGGCCGTATCGAGACGTGGTTCTGTGAAATATCCATACATCATTTCCAATGCTAGTTCAAGATCTTTGTTATTGGATAATCCACTTATGCCTTGAGCCGTTTCGGTGATAAAGGGCGCTGCGGATGCTGTGCGTCCAGCAAACGCTTTTTCGAATTGGTCGGCTGTATAGTTGCCCAATCCACTAGCTCCAATAAAATTAGTGGCATTGTTGGCACTTTGGAAGTCTTGATCAGCGTAAAGTGAGGTACCTCCATAAGAAAACCCTTGAAAACTAATCTGGTTGTTTTGAAAGTTGGTCGGTTTTAGAATGACCTTGATATTGTTGCTCAATGTTAAGGTCGTGGTACCAAGGGTTTCATCCTTTTCTTCTTTAATGATTGTACCAGACTGAGCTTTGCTGCGCAATAGTGACTGATCATTGGATTGTTCAGCGTATGGGGCCGTTTTCTCTTTGGAGAGATCGCTTATCCACTTCAGAAAGGTTGCTTCGTTAGGGAGTTGTGCTTTTTCTCCTTCCGGAGCCAGCACGGTGATGTCGCGGTCTGTGTCTTTGAGATTCTGGATAAGAACTTGTTGGATATCTTGTAAAGCTATCGTTGGCATGATGGTATTGATCAATTCTATTTCACGATCAATACCGGGTGAAGCGGTACCATGTAAGAAGTGCTGGATATATTCGTCCACGTATTGAGAGGAAGATATTTTATCTTTCTCTTGATGGATATTTTCCATTTGGTTTAGATAAGAATCTTTGGCACGTTGTAGCTCTGCTGTGGTGAATCCATGTTGCTTTGCACGGAATATTTCACGCCAAACGGCATCAAAGCCTTCTTTCAAACGACCTGGTTTGGCGTTGATCTGTATCTGAAATACATCTAATCCGCCCATAAAGGAACTCAATGATGTGCCACCGCCTAGAAATGGGGGATTGGCGATGCGAAAGATTGGATTATACCGATTAGCCATCATATCATTAAAAAGTGCTTTGATAACAGACTGCTTGAAATCGTCGGCACTTTTGAGTTTTTTTTCTGGATACTTGATACTGATATCGATCGAAGTCGAGGTGATCTCTGGATCGGTTACGACCAAAAATTGGTTTTTGCCTTTTAGCGGAATTTTATAATCTGGCCTTACTGTTGGTTTTGCTGGATTTTTAAGTGTTGAATATTGTTTTTTTAATTGTTGTTCTGTTTTATCAACATCGATGTCGCCAACGACAATAATGGCTTGAAGATTGGGACGATACCAATTTTTATAAAAGCTTTCGATCTCCTGATATGGGAAATGTTGGATAACATTTTCAGTGCCGATTGGAATCCGTTCTGCATAGAGAGACTGATTGAGTGCAACAGGCAATGTCTTATCTTGTATCCGTTCGCCCAAACTTTTTCCGGCACGTTTTTCTTCCAAAATAACACCACGCTCTTTGTCGATCTCACTATGATCTAAGCTGATCCCTTGCGCCCAATCTTGAAGGATCTGAAATCCGTTGTTGACCAATTCGCTATCATTGGATGGCAATTGCAGTTGATAGACAGTTTCGTTAAAACTGGTATAGGCATTGATGTCCGCACCAAAGCTGATTCCGTTTTTTTGAAGATAATCTACGAGGGCATTGTTAGGGTAGTGTGTTGTACCGTTAAACGCCATGTGTTCCAAAAAGTGAGCTAAGCCTCGCTGTTGTTCGTTCTCTAGGATCGATCCAACCTTGTTCACGAGGTACATAAATACCCGTTCTTGGGGTTCGCTATTTTTGCGGATATAGTAAGTGAGGCCATTGGCCAGTTTTCCATAACGTACGCTTTGGTCAAGAGGCAAGGCCGTGGTATCGGCACTTTGTTTGGTCCATACGATTTCGGTATTGCCTGTTGCAAAGCTGTTATGGGCAAGGACGGGGCTAAAACCTAAAAGAGAAAGATAGAGCAGTTGTTTTAAATGCATTGATGATTAAGTATATAAAGTGTTGATTTAAAATATATTTTTTAATGATTCGTGAAGTGCTTCTCCACGAAGATTTATCCCGATGATTTTTCCTGTTGGATCCAATAAAAAGTTAGATGGAATGCTGTTGATATGGTACTGTCCACTCACTTTGCTCTCTGGATCAACTACGTTGACCCAAGTCATACCATCGTCCTTGACCGCTTTTTTCCAATTGTCGAGCATCATATCTGTAGAGATGCCCAGTACTTCAAAGCCCTTGTCCTTATAAGTATTGTAAGCTTTCTGTACATGCTCGTTTTCGACACGACAAGGAACACACCAGCTTGCCCAAAAATCAATGAGAACGTACTTGCCACGAAAGTCCTGCAGGTTGATCTGCTTACCTGTGGTATCGGCTAATGCGAAGGCAGGTGCGATGTCGCCCATTTTAAGATTATCAAGATTGCGTAGTTGTTCCAGAAGCTGTTGCCCAAGTGGGGTGCTTTTAAGTTTAGGATTGATTTTTTCGTATAAGGTTGTCACCAATTGTTGGTTGGAGGTATCTTTAAGTAGTCGCTCTAATTTAAATAGACTGAGAGCATTATTAGGATTTTGGTCGATGTAAGTTGCTTGTTCCTTACTGAGCTGTGCAGACCATTTGTTGAGGTCAATATCAATTTTATTGATGAGAGCTCTTGCAGGTGAATCCATGCTGAAACTGTCTTGAGAAAGAATTTCTTCCGCTTCGAAATATTCGGTTGTAAGAGCACTTATATGATCTATGATAGTCTTGTGAGTTTCTTCAAATTGTTTGGCATCTGTATTGAGTGGTGAACCACTGATACTGGCTGTATGGAGCTTACCCCATATGGCATTAATTGTTATTTTTCCTTTTTCTATATAAAAATCAAGTGTTTCTGATCGTTCACCTAATGTATTAATGTAATACAGGTTGGCCATTTCGGGGCCTTCGATTGTTCCTTTGAAATGAAAGTTACCTTGATCAATGCGCGCAGAATCTAGGTTAAAATCGGTGTTATAACGTTGTAAAAATAGCATGCCCTTTTGCTCTTTTTGTACCCCTGCAAGTGTTCCTTGAATTTGATAAGGCGCTTTTTCTTGCGCATGGAGTGTTGAAATTAAGCTTAGTAGTGCCAGGCCAAGTTGGGTTATGGTTTTCATCGTATATGGTAGTTTAGTTTGTATATCCCGGATTTTGGTTTAACAGCCTATTGTTTTGAATTTCTGTAGTAGGTATTGGGAAAAGCTGTGCATATGATTTCCATGTATCCGGTTTAGCTTTAGACATGACGGCATCGGCTATCCCTAGCCGTTTGAGTGTACACCAACGGTCTGCCCATTCGAAACACAGTTCAACTCGGCGCTCGTGGATAATGGCTTTCAATGCTTGCTCTTTGGGAATGCTGTTGGAAATAGCTGTTAAACCAGCGCGTTTGCGCAGGATATTGACATCTTCTATTGCTGATGGATGGCCTAACTGCAGTCTGGCTTCAGCACGATTAAGATACTGCTCGCTGAGACGTAATACCGAAGTGTACTCATTGTTGGGCATGCCATCTTCTCCATTAGAACGATACTTGTAATTCATATAGCTCGTCGTTGATTCTTCTAATTTGGTGTAATTGTCCTTGCGTTTATCATCTGATTCGAAGGCTTGTAATAGGCCGTTCTCATCTTCGGTGACGGCAAAGCTCGTAAATGTACCTAAGGTGTATCCACCGATGGAAGAGCCGAGACTATTCCACAGTTGTAGGATTTGCTCGGAGTTATTTTTCACGAAGATATCCATCACTTTGGTGCCGTCTTGTGTATCTAATTGTCCCAGACGGTACAGATGCTGCTGCGCAATAACCTGACTTGCGGACTGTTCTGCTTTTTCCCATTCTTTGGTGAATAGACAAACCCGAGAGAGTAGTGCTAGTGCTGCCCACTTGTTGGCCCGAACGCGTTCACGCTGATATTGATCGCGCAGGAGCGCGCTTGCATCTTCAAGATCTTTAACAATCTGATCGTATACTGTTGAAGTAGCCATTCGAGGCTTAATGCGTTCTTCTTTATAGTTGCTGGTTAAGACCAGTGGCACATCACCATAAAGATTGATCAAAAAATAATAATTCAATGCACGCATAAATTTGGCTTGTCCTAGGACTTCATTCTTGCCAGCTTGTGTCATGCCTGTTGACTGAGCTACACCTTCCTCCATCGCATTAGCGATACCGATGACGCTATAACAGGTCTCCCAATAGCTATTTGTGAATCCAGAGAATGGGTTTAGGTTATAGTTATACATGAATGTATAGCCTTCATTGAAGTTATTTATTCCAGGTCTGAATTCGTCGGAAGAGAATCCCGTACTCAGTGAAAGATCATTTTGCATAGTAGCAAACTTGCCATATAGCGCCAGTACAACACTATCTGCAAGTAAGTCATTATCATATATTTGTTTAGTCGTATAGATATATTTGGGCGTTACTTCTAGCAACTTATTGCAGCTGGTAGAAAGTAAAGCTAATGGAAGTATACCGGCTATGAGGTATTTAAAGTTTTTTTTCATTTTAGGTTGTTTAATTAATTTAAAATGAGCTTCTTATTCCTAGTGTAAATGTGCGTAGCATAGGCATGTCGATACCAGTCTCTGGATCTGTTCCTTTAAATTTGGTTAGGGTGAATAGGTTTGCCCCAGTGGCGTAAGCACGTAGGTTTTTCATCTTTATTTTTTCAATAAACTTATGCGGTACTCTATAGCTTAATGTCATATTGTTAAGTCTTAGATACGATGCGTCGACATAGTTGGCGTTGGAGCTGCTATAATTGGACATCACCATTGAGTTGGTTGTGTAGGCCGGAAATTTAGCATCCTGACCAGCTTGCTGCCAACGATCAAGAACGGTGACGGGAGCATTCATAGTGCTTCCCGCTCCAGAGAATGGGAAGAAATAGGCATTCTTGTTTTTCTTAAAGCTGAAAAAGATATCCAGGTCAAAGTTTTTGTAGTTAAACGAGTTGCCAATTCCACCAAAAAATGTGGGAATATTGGGTGCTAGTACTGTATAGTCATCAGGAAAGCTAATCTGACCATCACCGCTGATATCTTCAAATTGGGGTTGTCCGTCTGTAGGATTGATGCCCAGATATTTATATCCCCAAGTTAGGCTGAGGGGTTTTCCCAGCTGATAGGTTAAGCTATAGGGTGATCCTGATAGATCTGGAAACGAGAGCAATTTATTACGATTGATACTCATTGTAAAATTGGTTTTCCAGGTGAAAACTAAATTATTGATGGGTGTAGTCTGTAAACTAAATTCCCAACCACTGTTTTGCACAATAGCATCCAAATTTTGATTAACCGAATTGTAGCCAACTTGTGTCGGTAGTCCATAACCGACAAGCTGATTGCCTGATCGATTGCGGTAATAATTGACCTCAAGTACAATTCGATCTTTCAAAAAACCCATTTCTGCCGCAAGATCGAGTTTCTTATTTACTTCCCATTGGTAGTTGGCATTGAAGAGATTGGTCGGTAAAAATCCTTGATCTAGATAGTTCTCCAGACTTCTGGCATAATTGACAAAATAAGAGTAATCACCTATATTATCATTTCCGGTAAGGCCATAACTACCGCGCAGCTTAGCAAAGCTAATCCCGATATTGTTTTCCTTAAGCCATTTTTCTTCACTTACTATCCAGGCTGCGCCAAGTGACCAAAAATTTCCATACTTATTGCCAGGACCAAATCGAGAAGAACCATCACGACGAATCGTCCCATTGAGTACATATTTTTGGTCAAAGGTCCAACCAATGCGTGCAAAACCTGAGAGAAAACGGTATTGCCTCTGATCTTGTAAGATATCAATCCGTCCAGCGGCATTGATATCTTCGATCATGCTGTCGTCTAAATAATCGGCGCCAGACTTGTTGATACTTTCGTTTTCACTGTTATTGTAAGTACCGCCTAGGAGCGCATGGAAGGCATTACGACCTAGGACTAAGTCATAATCCAATTGCGGTTCAAAATTGAAAGTTGCTGTAGTGGCATCCGTAAACGAGTTGCTACCTGGTGTTGAATAAGCCGGGTTAAATGATCGTCTCGGATGGAGCGCCATTTGGTCCATATGCATACGGGTATAACCTGTGTTAATTTTGGTCACTAAATTTGGTAAAAGTCGGTAACTTAAGGACAAATTGCTTACCATATTTTTTGTTTTATTCTCTATGGTTTGTTCCAGTTGTGCAATCGGGTTTTCTAGTCCCCAGTTCAATTCGCCGTTGGCAGTATAAAGTGAATAATTGGGAGGTAATGTCAAGAAATTATTAAAGGAAAGTGGTATAATATCATTTTTATCTGTTGCATAGCTTGCTGATAACGATGCTGTAAACTTTCCATCTGCAGTATTATAATCTAGATTACTTCGAAAATTGCCTATAGAAAGGCCATTTTTCTTATCGTAAACTGTATTTTCACGGCGAAATCCACCGCCTAGCATATAATTAAATCTGGACGAACCGCCAGAAAGTGATAATTCGGCGTTGTAAGTATGTGCGATATTGCTAAAATATTCCTTTTGCCAATTGTGGTCTTCGGCTTGACTCCAGGAGAATAAATCGGGGTAGGCTTCTGGTGTTAGTTCTATACCATCATTTTTTGCAGCTTCTCGACGCATCTCCAGGTATTGGGCCGTGTTGAGCATTTTCATATGACGACCAATGGAAGCAAAACTATGGTAATAGTCTGCACTGAGTGTGGCGCGGCCTACTTTGCCACGCTTAGTTGTGATCAAGATGACACCATTGGCACCACGTGCACCGTAAATTGCTGTTGCATCTGCATCCTTGAGCACCTCAATACTAGCGATGGTACTCGGGTCTATACTTTTGAGCGGACTCTCCCCTAAAATGGATTTGGTTAAATTATTTGCTCCTATATGAGACAATGAGTTATTGTTGAAGGGAATACCGTCCACGATAAAAAGAGGCTGTCTGGCTTGACCATCTTGATTTACAGTATTGATGCCACGGATCTGCACTTGTGTCTGTATACCTGGGAGGCCACTTAAGGTGTTGATAAGAAGACCTGGGACGCGATTTTGTAAAGCGATCAGCGGATCTGCAGTTGGTGTTTTTTCGATGATGGCTGCTGTAACTCCAGATGTTGATCCTGTGTTGAGACGCTTGGACACTTGCTGGCCATAGGAGAGTACACTGACTTCGTCGAGTACGGTCTGTACTTGTAAGAGTTGTAGATCCACTTTTTGCTGATTGATCGGGATATAGATCTCTCGTTCTTTATAGCCTAGTGAGCTAAAAATCAGCGTGTCAGTGTTGTCGGTTCTTTCAATAGTAAACATACCTTTACTATCGGTAAAGGTTACTTTATCATTATTTTTATTGTAGATCGTGACGAGTTCTATCGGACCTAATTTGTCTCGTACGATCCCATTTATAAACAGTTGCTGTACTGTTTTCTGCTTTTTGGTTTTGTTTTCTTTTGTCCTGTCGTCATGTAAAATGGTAATTTCTTTACCTACAATCTTAAAAGAAAGGGGTAGATTTTGAAAAGCTTCTTCGAGAACTTCTCTTAGCATTTTATCTTTAGCCTTTACGGTTACAATAGCATTCAGGTCAACTTGATTGCTAGAGGCAATGATGTTATAACCGGTTTGCTGCCTAATGATAGTGAACAGCTCTTTGAGGGAGGGTTTGCCCTGATAATTGAGCTGTTGCGCGGATAATGTGGTGCTCGCCAGCACCGAGGTGACCAATAGCAAGTTTTTTAGGCGATTCATCTGTGGTTTGTTGTTTAGGTTAGTGTGTCTGTTTTCTACTTAGGTTTGTTTTATTTTTTATGGATAGCTATTTTGCCCTCCTGATAGTCAAATTTTATTTGATTAGTACTTTCAAAGAATTCTAGCGTTTTCGTTAAGGACTGGTTTTTATCAATTGATCCCCAGAAAGATAGTTTTTCAATCTCCGTTTGTTTATAATCAAATTCAACATTGTACCATCGTGAAAGGGTCGCTAAAATATGCGGTAAAGGTTCATTGTCAAAAAGAAAATATCCTTTTCTCCATGCTGTAGCAGCTTCAATGTCTGCAGGAAGAATCTGGGCAGAGGATGCGGATATAAGGGATCGTTGGCCTGGTAGCAAACGGTGTTGATTGACATTCACGGAACCTTCAAGAAGTGTGGTCTCCACATATCCGCGCTCTGTATAACTGTTAATGTTAAATACTGTTCCCAATACTTCTACTCGTTGATGGGTTGATTTTACAATAAAGGGTTTATGTGGGTTTTTAGTCACTTCAAAATAAGCTTCACCCTCCAAGGATACTTCGCGTTGGGTATTGCTGAATTGCATTGGGTATCTTAATGTGGAAGCTGCATTCAGCCAGACTTTACTGCCATCTGGGAGCGTGACCTGGTATTGACCTCCTTTGGGAACTTCTATGGTCAATAACTGAGAATGCAGTTCATCTTTACTAATGGCCGATCCATCAAGATAGACAGCGGTGCCATCAATAACTTTTACACCTGATTTGGCCCCATTGAGAACAAAGGTGGATCCATCATCTAGTTTTAATATTGCTTGGTCTTTACCCGGTTTAAACTGATCTATTTCTGCGATTTTATCTGATTTATTCCAATGGGTTTGATTGAAGAATAGAACAAAAACAGCTATGAGTATAGCTGCCGCGGCACTCCACCATAATGGCGATCGGTAAATTGGTTTGCGGATTGATGATTGAGTACCGATCTGCTTATGAATTTGAGAAAGTATATTATTTTTATGTTCCTGTTGTCCTAAAGCATTAAACGTCCAATCTTCTGCAGTTTGGGCACCATACCAAGACTCAATAAGTTTGTTCTCTTTTTCTGAACTTATACCAAGTTCATACTTTAATAGTATTTCTGCGATATCTTTCTGTTCCATTGGGGACACTGTTTATATCATAGTTGCACCAAGAGGCACTTGGTGGTAGATGAATGTTAAAAAAATATTTAATTTATTTTAAATCGATGAGAATAAGAAGCAGGAGAGCGTAGAGGCCTTGTTTTTTAAGACTGCTCCGAAGGATGTTTAACGCGTTACTTATCTGCTTTTTAACAGTTTGATCTGAAATCTGTAAACGTTCTGCAATTTCTTTATAACTTAACTGTTCTTGACGACTAAGTATAAAGACTTCTTTCATCTTTAACGGTAATTTTTCAATCTCTTTGTCAATTATTATTTGTAGTTCTTTACCTTGTTGCTGATCGCTCAGAGAAAAACCCTCATCTTGAATGTAATCGAGAATAGAGATAATAAGTTTTTTTTGATTGCTTTGTGTACGATGATAAAAGAGTGCACTTTTTCGTGCTGCACCATATAGCCATGTCTGCAGATGCTGTATTGATGAGGACTCTTTCTTGTTCCAAAGATTAACAAAAATATTTTGAAGCAGGTCCTCAGCATCAGCTCTATCTTTTACTAATTTGGATAAATAGAGCAGTATCGGATCCCAATAAAGTTTAAAAATAAGATCGAACGCATCGCGATCGCCTTCTTGTAGGCGCTGTAATAAACGTTTTGAATCAATCTCATTCTTTAAATTCATGGATAGTCTTAAATAGGTACTGACAAACTTAGATAAATTAACTTTTAAATGCAATCGTGAATTACTTCCTCTTTTGCGAACATGTTGTGTATTACGCTAATTATTAATAGCTGTTAATTCCATGTATAAAGCAATAGCTTCAATCATTTTGTTGCGAGTTATGATGATATCATGGGAAAAGAAGATGTCTATAAAGCGCATCAACTCCTATTGCGGTTCATATGGAAGCGATCAATCACTATCTCCTAACGCGCAAAACGGGGGTGGACTATGTAAAAGAAAAGGGGATTGCCGATAAGGTGATTATACCTGCAGATATTTATGCGTAGGGAGTCTATATTCGTAAAATAATACCGAATTATCGGCTCAGACAATCGCTTCAGAAATAGAAAAGAGTAGCACAAATCTTAATAAACTACGGATCAAGATCATCACCACATTTGTGATTGCTTTATCAATCAGCATCATGCATTTATTAAACATTTATGGAGAAAACCTGGTTTTACAAGGTCTGAAAAGTGCATTATTATTTTCAACAATTTGTTTTTATTGATATCCCTTTTTCTTTTCTTTAAATACAGATCTTTCTTAAATAAAATAGCCTAACAGTTTACAAATATCATTGATGCATGATATCACTCATCTAACTGCTACTATGTTCATCATCTATTTCTGTATTCCAATTTGGATTAAATTTTCTTGTAAGATATGATGCAAAATTAATCCTAGATAAAAGATACGATGCTAATCCAAACAGCTTATAAAATACCTTTTTGGATAATCCATGACAATATTAATATGGTTTTCGTCATATTAAATTTTAAAAATGGTAAAATCTTCTATCATTTTCTATTGGTGGGAGCAAGGTAGTGTCCTTCAAGAGATAAATAAGTAACGCAGTCTTATATCAGCGTTACTTATTTATTTTAAATACACAACATGAGTATTCAGGTGTATACTAGATATTTTACTCAACTCTAAACACAACTGAGGTTGCATAATTCATCTGGGAAGGACAAGTCACGACCAATCCATCGGCCACCTGCTTCCATTTCAACTTACCTTCGTATCCGAGCATGCTCACTTTTTTAATCGTTTTTTCCAATAAGTTTACGTTACTACCAAGTGATTTTATTTTCAATTCAGATCCAGCCTCCGGCAGGTTCATACAAAAAGCATAAAGCGATCCGTTTTTTCCTACGGTAAATCTAAAATCCTTGGTGTTAAACTTAAATTCTGCATGTCTGCGACCAAGTCCGCCCCCTGGGAGCATTTTCAATTTCCCGTTTTCTTGTTCTCCTTCCCCAGGAATTTTCCATGCTCTGCTTCCATAAACCGCCTCCCCGTTACGTCGCATCCATATTCCTACCTCTTTGAGCATCTTTAAACTACCCTCATCCAATGATCCATCTGGTAGTAGTGAAACACAGAGAGCAGCATTACCATCCCGAGCAATAGCCTCTATCACATATCGGATCATCATTCCGGAGTCATAAGTAAAATTAGGTGCATAATACCAGTCTCCAACCGGCGCTTCCGCTATCCAAGGCTGGTCTGTTTTAATTTTTTCAGGAATAGCAAATTCCTCGGTTGTAACCGTACCATTTGTTTTATCCCGAAATTTCACAATACTAAAAGTATTGACCTTTCCGTGTCTCTTTAGTGTCCTATTGTAATAATCAGCGATGACATGCTGCATCGCATCTGCTTTATAACCCGTACCTGTCCCGTTACCAGTGAAAGGTCCTTGAACTGTACCATCTGTATATATAAAATCCGGGTCATATTTTTCCACCACATCCATCATACGTAATGCCCATTGCTTGGCATACCAATTCGCGTATTCCAGGTGTCTACTAAAAATTCCTGGAGATGGTGGTGACCACGGCGTGTGAGATTTTTCAGCAACTCCTTTATATTCGCGCAGATCTATGCCATAGAGTAGGCGAGGGTCATATTTTTCCCACCACTTACCCTTTCCATCAGTAGCAGTAAGATTGCCATCATAAGGTAATCCTTTCTTAGCCCCTGTGGTATCGCTTCCAAAAGCTGTTTGCCACCACCACCAGGTGTATTCATGATGAAAGGTTACTCCGTAACGAATGTTATTCTCGTGGCAAGCTTTCGCCCACTCGCCAATTAAATCACGTTTAGGTCCTATGTTAACTGAATTCCATGGTTGATAGCGTGAGTTCCACAAGTCATAATTATCATGGTGTACGCCTTGGATCATTAAGAATCTTGCTCCGGCATCCTTATATATTTTAGCAAGTCTAGCAGGATCAAGTTTGGTGGGATTCCATTTGTTAAGTATTTCCTTATAACCAAATTCGGAAGGGTGACCATAATTTTTAAGGTGATTTTTATATGCAGGCGTACCAGGTGTATATAGCTTTCTCGCATACCAATCACCACTTTCTCCCGATGCTTGAGGGCCAAAGTGAACCCATATACCAAACTTCGCTTCCCTGAGCCAATCAGGATCTCCAGGATAATTAGCCTCTATCGATTCCCATGTTGGTTTGAATGGACCTGGGAAAATAGGAATATCGAGTTTAACTTCTTCGAAAGACTTCCAATCTCCCATAGGCAAACTATCTACCGGTCCTGTTGGAGGTATTTGAGGTATAGGAAGTACTGCTGTTGCTGAGCTAACTCGAGTTTGTGCATTTGATTGATGACAAATGTAGGTTAGAAGAGCGAAAGAGAAACCAACACTTATCTTTAAAATTTTTATCATTGATCTATAATTTAAATGGTTTTATACTGCTTTTTACTAACGGCCATAACATCTATTTTTTTTAATACATGTAATGTGAGTAAATAAATAAGTGTTAAAATAACATTTATTTATTTGCTTCAGTAATATTTTGAATTATTGGTACGTTTTTGTAAACTTTCTGCCTGATTATTTATAGTTTAAGAGTTTAAATTAGTTCAAATTTGCATTACCAAGGAGCATAGTAAGAACTAATTTCTTATTGAACTAAGCCTGATATTGGGGGTAAAATTCTTTCACACTTCATACAAGCCAAGAGTACAAAATGAACGATGTAACAAAAATAAAGTATGTTTTTATAGCACTGTTTTCCGTAATGATCGGAAATGCTATTGCACAAGAAAAATCTCAAATTTCAGTCATAAATCCACCAATAAATACAGAAATTTTGGGTAGCAACAGAGGATTGGCCCTTCAAATGATCATCGATAAAAAATTTAAGACTATTCCCAAGCTAGGCTTTTTTAGTGTAACGTCTCTCGTGGGAGAATGGGACAGTAATCAGATCAACGATTACATGACGCAAGCCAGTCTGACCTATGATATCGCAAAGGGTTTCAAACTAGCAGGCGGTCTGCACGTAACCCCAGTGAAAGGTATGCGACCTATAGCAGGTATAATCTATACCGTAGCTAATCCAACTTGGTTGTTTGTGGCTAATTCTAGAATAGATTATTCTAAAGACACGAATGTCGAAGGAATGTTTTTAGTTGAATATAAACCACAGATAAATGATAATTGGCGCCTTTATTCGCGAATTCAGGCTTTGTATGAATACAGTACTGTCATCAATTTGCAAACAAGAAGTTACCTCATGGCTCGAGCTGGTTTAAGTTATAGAGAAATAACTTTTGGTGTGGGTGCCAATATCGATTATTACGGTCCAGAGAAACACAATGAAAACAGCATCGGTGGCTTCTTAAGTTTCTTGTTATTATAAGCGTAATAAAAGATACATTTTACACTAAATTAAAAATGGAGAAGTATATTATCAAAACCGCATTATTACTTTTGTCTTTTTGCGTTAATGCCCAAGGTTTTAAGTCAGATCATGTTCGGTATGCAGGTCATCAGAACTTTTTTCTGTAATGGCATTTGCACCTGTATACAGTTACCTGCTGTACCGTTATCAGTTGCAGAGTATTGTAGATCTTGTAGTATACCTGGATATGAATACTTTCGGAATGCTAAATTCACAAAAATATTCGCAGATGGAGCAACAAGCTATCTTGGTGTCTCTTAAAAAGATCTTCGGTTGGGTGATTATTTTCAGATTGCCTATTCTGTCTTTTGTACTATGGTATAATTTTGGGAAGGTAAATCTGCGCAGATTGGTATACCTCAAAAGCAGGTTTTTGAAAATCAAATCTAAAAATTATATCAGATAATCTCTAGTCAATAAAGCAGTACAGTACAAATTTTGATTTGTACTGTATTGCTAGTTACTCTTAATGGAAGTAGAGAAAGAGTTGTGAAAATTTGAAGTTTTATGACAGGCTACTTTTGACTGTATCACCTACAGGTGAGCCTTCAAGTTCTTGGCAGTCAAAACCATAGTCGCTCAAAATTTTAATTGTACGTTCAGTAATTTCGTTTATACTGTCAATACGCAAAATATTGTCGCAGTCTTCAAGGTCAAAATTCCACTTTGAAATTCCGAGATGTGTGTCAAGAAACGGTTTTAGTGTCTCTATTTCTCTTATACTTATCACACTTGTTTTAAACACTGAAATCATCAATTATCTTTTAGTTTGATTACTATTTTTTCAAGGTCAGACCAAGCACCCCCATTAAAAACATTTTTAAAACCTTTGTCTTTTAAAATGTTTTCCACTTTCACACTCCTTAAACCGTGAGAACAGGTTGTAATGTATGTTTTGCTCTTATCCAGTTCAATGTATCTCTCATTAATAGTGCCTAGTGAAATATTTATTGAACCATCAATATGTCCCATATTATATTCTTTTTCGGTTCGAACATCTAAAATTACCGCTCCATTCTCTATTTTATGAGCGAGCCCATTATCAAGTGTTGCGAAACGATAGGTTCGATACGAGATGTAAATCAATATAACTATAGCACCAATAATATATATCGTCTTCATAGTTTGCTTAATATTTTATGGTCAATGTAAAATGTTCCGAATGGAATAATGCAGGCCAAAATAACTTTCCAAGTTGTCGTTTTAAATTTCCAATTCTGCTCTACAGCAACACTTAACGTATTAAACAGGAAAAGTAAAAAAATTGCTCCATGAATCGGTCCTAATATTTCGCTTAAACTAGGATTGTGAAAATAATGTTTCAGAGGTACAGCTACGAAAATGAGCACTAATAATGATACGCCTTCAAGAAACCCAATAATGCGCAATCTTCCGATTTTTGTTTTGAATAAATTTATCATACTATCTAAAATAAGGTCTGGTAGCAAATGGTGAAAACGGCCAAGGAATGGCTATGAAAATAATGATGAGTGAAATTGAAAACCAAATCAACATTGTTTTGAATTTTTCTTTGTCGGTTGTTTTTCTTTTTGCTTTAGCAGAACCAATGGTAATTAAAATGATCGCTATTAACATTAAAATTAGGTGAAGTAGACCAAAAAAGGCAAGATCAAAATTTTCAATGGCCTCATTAAAATTATTCCAGAAGTATTTGATGATGGGGCTTTGAGTGTACAATACAATTCCAACTAGAAGCTGAATGTGTGCAATTGTTGCTGTCCAATGACGTGTAGCATTGTCTCTTTTGGAGAATACAGCGTTAGAAGAATAACCTTTATATGCCCGATAAATAGCATAAACTATACTTGCTAGCACTAGCCAGCGTATTAAGGAATGATAAAAAGTAAGTGTTTGATACATCGCAAATTTTGTTTGTCGATGTAAATATAATAAAAACATACTAAGTAGTATGTTTTTATTAAAGAATATTTAAGCTAAATTGTTTAGGTAAATTTTCAGTTCTTTTAAATAGGAGTGATAGCATGCTGTACTGTTATACACTTTTCCGAAATTTCTAATTCCCCAATACCCTGACATAATAAAATACGCGACTTGCTGCGGATCCACATTTTCCCTTATGGTTCCATTTTCTTTGGCACTTTTTATACTATTTTCAATTGTTTGCTGCCATTCTAGAATCAGCTCAGATAGTGCCTTTCCAAAAGCTGCATTCCAAGGTGTCATTTCCTGTGTTAAATTTCCTGCGGGACATCCATATTCTAACTTCAAAAGAGGATTTTCCAGAAGTAGCGCTTTTGTCATATCATAAATTTCCTGAGTAGGATTTTTTGCATTTTGTAAAGGTTTAATGAAATCATTTTGCATTGTTGGTTTTAAAATTTCATTAATTATAGCCAAACCCATTTCATCTTTGGTCTTAAAATGATAGTAAAATGCTCCTTTTGTAACTTTTGTTGTCGCAATAATTTCATCAATACTTGTCGTTTGATAACCTTTGGTATAGATAATTTCAAATGCTTTTTCAAGAATTGTATGCCGAGTTGCTGATGACTTTTTCATAAAAAATACTAATTAGTATGAATACAAAGAACGTAATTCTTTATTGGTTTGACAAGTTGTGGTGAAGGCTGTTGGCTACTGACAAGGTTGCCTCTTTATTTTCAGTTATCAAAAAGATAGTATTCAGATTATTTTTGGTACCCTATGCTTTTTTTCTGTTTGTAATTTTGCATCATATTCTAAATTAATAGTTTATGAAAAATAAAAATAAAGACAATCCCAATAATATACCCGTTTCTTTTCATTCGGTTAAAAAGCAAGGAAGCGCTCCGGTGCCCTTGTCCATCCTTGATGTGGCTACAACGGGAAAAGGTTATTCAAGTATGGAAGCAATTAATAACAGTATTCAGCTTGCTAAACTTGCAGATAAACGGGGCTTTGCCCGCTATTGGGTAGCTGAGCACCACGGCATGCCCGCTGTTTCTACCTCTTCACCCGCGATGTTGCTCTCCCGACTGATCGGCGAAACACAACAAATAAGATTAGGATCTGGTGGCATGATGCTACCAAACTTTCCGCCTTTGGTCGTTGCCGAGCAATTTGGTATGCTGGAGGCGATGGCTCCAGGGCGTATCGATCTTGGAATAGGACGTGCACCGGGGACCAATGAGCTTACAGCCTCAGCACTCCGTCGTGAGCAGATCGGAGCTGAAAATTTTCCAGAACAGTTGACGGAGTTACTCCATTTTCTTGAAGACGATTTTCCTGTAGGACATCCTTACAAAGGCAAGGTATTTGCAGTTCCTGGGCCCGGTCAAGATCTTGAAAACGGTATTGCACGATCTTTTGAAAGTCCATTAGTTTGGTTATTGGGATCTAGTGGTTATTCTGCGCAATTGGCAGGGAAGTTAGGACTACCATTTGCCTTTGCTGCGCAATTGGCACCTGAAAACATGTTGGCCGCATTTGAACTTTATAGAAAGTACTTCAGACCTTCAAAAGTACTTGACAGTCCTTACACCATTGCTTGCTTTTCAGTTTATGCAGCAGACAATGAAGAAGAGGCCAAATCACAGTCATATTCGCTATCACATAGTATGCTCCGAATGATGAACAGGCAATCATATATAATTCCATCTCCGCAAGAATTAAAAAATTATAAGTACAGTGATTCCGAAAGGTATATATTGGACGGTTGGAACCATAAAATGATCTATGGAACTGCAGACCAGGTCGTAAGTAAGCTAAATTACTTTCAGCAGATTTCAGGGGCAGATGAATTGATGATAGCCAATTTAGGTCATTCTCTCGAAGGGATACTGCATTCTGCAAAACTGATAGCAGATGCATACCATATGCCCAATCTGAGTCTGTAGCAATCATTAGTTTTAGCGTAATGCCATCTAGAAAAATGAAATCTATAGAGTGGGTTATTTTTGCTGAAATCTTTTTGAAAATTGAAGTTATAAAAAATACAGTAAAGAGAACGGTATCAAAATGGTAGTAACCAGTGAGATTATGGTAGCAGATCAATAATATAATATAGTGACTTTTGTAATAACATTACTACACGAACAAGTCAATTAGTGTGGTGTCTTAAATAATAATAAAGAAAGAAAATATGAAAAAAATATTTCTGGCAGTTACGTTTACGTTATTAGCCGCAATAGTGTTTGGACAATCCAACGTAGGCACGAAGCCAACAATTCAGTTAGTTAGAAATGCCACTTTACTTATAGAGTATGGTGGGCAGAGAATTCTTGTTGATCCGATGTTATCTCCAAAAGGAGCTATCGATTCTTGGGCGGGAATCCAGCGCAATCCAACGATTGAGCTGAAAATGCCAGTTGAGAAGATTGTTAAAGATGTTAATTTAGTGCTTGTTTCCCACAGCCATGAAGATCATTTTGATAAAGTGGCGAGTAAAACCCTTAACAAATCGATTGAATTGATGATCCAACCTGCGGATAAAGATTTCTTTGAAAAGGAAGGTTTTAGTAATGCAACCGTTCTCAATGACACTAAACTATGGAATGGGATTAACATCCATCGTCTAGAAGGCCAACACGGAAGTGGTGAGGTATTGAAGATGATGGGCAAGACTTCTGGATTTATACTAGAAGCTAAAAACCAACCTACGGTATATATTGTCGGAGATGCAATCTGGACAGATGATATCAAGCAAAATATTAAAAAATATAAGCCAGATTACATCGTTGTTAATTCCGGAGGAGCACTTATAAAAGGATTTGAAAATGTTCCGATTATTATGAACGAAGAACAGACAATGGCTCTCATCCGTGAAAGTGGTCATGCAAAAGTTATTGCAGTACACATGGACGCATTGGACCATTGCCGTACAACAAGAAGTTCTTTAATTCAGAAAGCTTCCGAGTTGAAGATCGGCAAGGATAAATTGATAGTCCCTCAAGATACAGAAGTTATTACGTTGTCACTTTAGGTGACATAGCATTTTGTTAAAAAAGAATCAGAGTCTTATCAAAAGGCGTAAAGCCCAAACCCACTCAATAATGTGGGTTTGGGGTTTAAATATATTTTTTTTAAAGGTGTTCTTCACCGGTCTTTTTTTACACTACATTATACCATGTTGTCAATTCTGCAATGTGTGAAAAAAATTGGAAAAGAACTTTTAGTACATTTGTTTAAAAGAAAATAAATTGAGAACCGTAAAATTTCATAAAACAGAATGTGGCGTTGATTTTCTCATTAATGTTTTGCCTTCAGATGAAGTTAAAGAAAGCTATCTTAATAGTGGAATATACGACACCGATTATCTTGAAATCGCTTTTATTAAAAAGGGAAGTGGTCATGTTATTTTGAATCATCATAAAATAGAGATCAGCGACAACAGTATTATATTTCTGTCTCCTTTTCAAAAACGGGAATGGAACCTAAATCCAGAAGGTTTAGATTTTGTAATTTTAGTTTTTCAAGAGGACTTTTTGAATGATTTTTTTTCAGACAAGTTATTTGCCTATCGTTTATTATACTTTTATCAGTTGGAATGTCCCCTGAATATGCAGATCGATGATGCACTTATGGAAAGGTATTTCTCTCTTCTTGCTGAAATAAAATCAGAATTGGTAAGGACTAGAATTGACAGTGTACATATTATCCGTTCATTGATTTATTATCTGCTTCAAAAACTAAACCGAGAATATAGTCAAATAAATCATTTGGCAGCAGAAAAAAATGAGCAAAATGATGCTTTTGCGTTTAAGCAATTAATAGAAATTCACATCAAAGAAAAGCAACGTATAAGTGATTATACCGAACTTCTTCATATTAATCGGATTGCTCTTAATAAAGCGGTTAAAAATCAATTTAATGTTACAGCGACTCATTTGCTGAAGCAACGTTTATTGATAGAAATCAAAGATTACCTAATTCATTCCAATCTTACCGTTGCAGAGATTGCCTATCAGCTTAATTTTTCAGAACCCAACCATTTAATGCGTTTCTTTAAAAAACAGACTGGACTTACAACAAGTGATTTTTTACATGAGTATCAAAATGGTATCAGTTCATAGTTTTTTTTGTATTCGCCATGTTATTGTACTTTTCTTCATTCAAGAGCAGCAATAAAATAATGAGGAAAGCATTATTATAGACATGCAGCATGAAAACATTTTGAGACTGGTGACCAAGAACCCAAAAGGCGGTAAGAGCTGGTTAGCAAGTAAAAAGTTCTTGACTTATTTTTTTACAAATTGCAGTTATATTCAGCACTGCGTTATTTGTGTTTTGATATTATAATTTTCCCAAAAAGTATCTGACTTTTCGGGAAAATTATAATAACGGTAAGCGCCTTTCGTATTTATGAGGCTTATATTATAAGCAAATTACCTATTTTATTCACTGCAAAGGCTGCCTACAAGATGTAATAGATTAAAGCCTATTCTTTAGGTTTTTTATCAAAACTAAAACGTCTTGCAATACTAAATCCCCATCTGAATTGTCCTTTACCCCAAGAACTGATTGTTTCACTAATAAACTGAGATTCCTGCATAGCTGTTGCATTTGTAAAGTTTAAATGGAAGATATGGCCACCTGTATCCATTTCCAGTCCCACACCTAAAGCATTATAGTAGCGTTGACCCGTTATGTTTTCTCGATATTGCTTTTTAGACGACTGACGAAAAGGAAGAAAATAATCTGCAACGACCGCGATTCTGTTACTAACCTTTGCCCGACCTCCGATTCCGATAGCAAACATATTATTCTGTTCATTAAAAGCTGTAAAATTGCGATGAAGATAGGTGGGGACCAATGCAAAAGAAATACCTGAACTAAACTTCCTAGCTATGATCAATTGACTTACATAACTCATACGGTCACTGAAATCATCAAAATTAGCTGCCGAATTTTTATCTTCCGAGGCTTCCATCGCCGATACGGTCGTACTTCCAAAAAAAGCGATGGATACAGGTACACTGTTATCGACAGTTTGTTCCAAAAAGCGGTATTTTAGATTAGCCTCATAAAGCTGTCTGATTTCTGTTGCTCCTTTTGCTCTAGCAATTCCAATTGTTAGGTTATCCAATAAACCATAATCAAGACCAATTCTGATATCCGAAGAGTTGTCTAGACCAAAGAAATTTTTGGACCCACCAGCACTTCCTGCGATATCTCCAAAACGATGATCCACCTTAAAATCCAGTTCATTTCGATGAATGGTCTCCGTAGTTTTAAGATTAATCAAGCTGCCCGACTTAAATGTTGCAGTAACTTTTTCATTCTTAGGGTTTCCTAGATCGATCAGTTTATCAAGATCCTCCTGTGCAAATGCACCTGTCGTGATACCACATAGAAGTGTACATATTATACTTTTCATATTTCCTTGCATGCTTTAGATTAATGTTTATATGTGGCATTTATTTTTACCTTGACAACTTCTGCAATTTTTTTCCCAACCACAGATGGAATGGTGATCTTATGATCTGCTAGTCTGACGTCGAAACTAGCTGCAGCAGTTATAATTGAGTTTTTGACTATAAATGTCGCCATGGTAGCGTAAGCTTTGGTGACACCATGAATTTGTAATGTACCCGAAACCTTTGCGGTATAATTCCCATCTTTGGTTAATTGTCCACTATTTTCAATTTTCCCTTTAAACTCTGAAATAGGATACTTGTCACTTTCCATATAATTTTCATTGAAATGTTCTTGCATCAGTTTCTTATCAAATTGGAAAGACGTATTCTTTACCCGAAATAAGATATCTCCAGTTTTTATATCCAAAGCTGATCCCGCTAAGTTGCTCTTAGCCTCGATGTCCTCGAGCATTGCACTACTGAAAAAGCTGATGGATGCACCTTTTGAAATAAAGGAACTGCTCTGTTGTGCAAAACCCTCAAGGCTCAGAAGCAGAAACAGGAATACACTATAAATAGTAATTTTTTTCATAAAAGTTTACGTTTAATTTTCAGGTGTATTACGTTTAAACCAAGCATCTAACAATTCTATCTCTTTCGCGGACAATGTTGAACCGATCGGCATTGTTTTGGTGACCAATACCACATTATTAATTCGGGCAGCATGATCTTTAACAGAACTAAACCCGTTAAAAGTCCAACGTGCGCTCGCCGATCTGCCAGTGGCATGACATGAATTACATTTTGTTTCGAAAAGTGCCTTCGCAAAATTAATGTAGGTCACGTTTTGTACGGTTACGGTTTCAGTCTCATTAGGTAGCTCAGGAGAAATCTCCTGAGCCTGTTTTTTTGTACAGCTAAATAGAACAGCGATTCCAAGCAATACTAAAGAAGCCCTGAACTGCCTACCAATTCGTATATCGTATGATGGTTTTTTAAATTTTAATATTTCCATAATAAATAGGAATAAACCAAATGGGATTAGATTTAAGATTAGTTTGCGGCTGCGACGGTTGTTTTATCATTCACAATTGGCCATACACCTGGACGCGGATAGCTGATCCCTCTGTTGTCGCCTCTTTGTTGATCTTGACCAAAATAATATAACGGCCATCCTTTATATGTCAATTGCTTCTTTCCAAAAACCGTAATAACGGCAATATCTGTAGCAGAAACCAAGGAAGGTAGTGCACCTTTTTCTTTTTGGAAGATAGGCCACAGAGCATCATTGCTAAAATCAGCGGCTGTATAGTTGTTTTTATTAAATCTATCTGGTTTAAAGGCATATAATGTCCTTCCTTGATCGTCGGTCAGATAGGTTGTATTGCCTTGTCCTTCGGTATAGTTTTCTAAATAGTTTTTGGTGTCATCTCCTTTTAGTTGCCCGTTTGCGACCATAAGTAAGTAGTCGGGTTTTGCAACATACCAGATTTTATTTACGGCATCACCTTGTACTTCGCCAGATTTGCTATCGCCAACATAATAGTAAAGAGGCCAACCTTTATAGGTACTTTGTTTTTTACCGTCAGCCCGCGTGATTTCTCCTAATTGGCTCTTATCAATCTTCACATCGCTACTTATATCACCACTATAATAAATTGGCCAGACTGTCAAGCAGTTTCCGGTACAACTTGAAGAGCCCTTGGTATCACTTGAGAAAAAGTATAATGTTTTTCCATTGCTGTCAGTAAGAATTGTGCCGAATTTAGCATCTTGGAATGTCTGCATACCTTTCGTATTATTTTCAGGATTTTCAACCTTGTCTTTAGAACAGGATGAAAAAATGGTTAATAGCGCGGTTGCCATCATGGCTGTTTTCATTTTGGTTTTGTTGAATCTCATGATCAATAGTTTTAGTGTAGTTTATTAATCAATACGGTGCAGTTCTGAAGATGGTTGCCTGAGATCTAAAAAAAAATAATTTACCAAGGCAACCTTTTTTATTTCTCCATCGTAATATAGTTAACACTATATTTATCAAAGAAAAGCAGCATCTCGAGTGACGATAAACGAACATGACGAAAACACGATCCAAATCATAAAAGGATGCATCATAGAGGACCGGAGATCCCAAAAAGATCTTTATAAACTATATCATGCCCTGGCATTGGGAATATGCCTACGGTATTCAAACGATAAGGAAGAAGCATTGGCAATATTAAATGACGGATTTTTTAAGGTATTTAAGCACATAAAAAAATATAATTTTGATAAACCTATATCAGCATGGATCAGAAAAATCATGACAAACACAGCAATCGATTACTACCGGAGCAAGGTTCGTATGGGCGCTGTGGTTGATATAGCATCTTATGAGCATCCGATTACAGATGAAACAATTACACAAAAGTTGCATTATGAGGATCTGTTGCTGATGGTACAAAAATTGTCGCCTACTTACCGGACTGTTTTCAATCTCTATGCCATCGATGGCTATACGCATGAAGAGATCGGTAGTATGCTTGGCATTGCAGTAGGCACTTCAAAATCCAATCTACATAAGGCACGACAACGGTTGGCGGAAATGGTAAGAAATCAAAATTCAATAGCAATTAAAAGTTAGGAACATAATTGATGGAAAAGAACAAGATCGATGAACTTTTTAGAAAAGGATTAAGTGATCCTAAACTAGACTTCGATGAAGATCATTGGCAAGATATGCAGTCACTTTTGGAGAAGAAAAGTGGTAAAAAAAAAGTTAGAAGATTGCTTATTTTAGCTGTAACAAGTGCAGCTGCTATTGCAACCGTATTCTTTATTTTAGACAGAAATATATTGGTTACAGATGAAAATGAAAGTTTCGAAACTGTGAATACTGACATTCCTGTGTTACGGGAAAAATTCAACGGAAAGCTACAAGGAGAAGGCGGTGCGAAAGAAAAGCAAACAACATTAATCTTTAATGAAGAACTAACCGAAACTTTCTCATCAGCACAGCATCCACAGGCTTGGCAACGTACTGCGTCTATTGAAGTCGTTAATTCAAAAAACAGGATACTGTCAACAGGTTCATTGAGCGAAATCTCGATCCCGACAATAAAACCCATGACAAGATCGAAATATCGCTTTCACCCATCAATAGAAACTTTTCAAAGTTTCACGAGTGAATCCACAATGGCGCTACAGCATAAAAATGAGTACAATGCAGCTCCTCGTGATGCCCGCTCCGTATTAAGTATATTAGCCGGGCCAGATCTATCTAGTGTAAGAGGATCTGATCAATCGACTTTAAGTGAAAATGTTGGCGTATTGTATTCTTATCCCGTAGTCAATAGATTAAGTATATCCTTAGGAGCCACTTATGCAAAGAAAAATTATAGGTCCGACTACAGTCTATATTCACCTGCAAATCCCCCAACCTTAACCGAGATGCCAAGTATGGTGAATGCCGAGTGTGATGTCATTGATATTCCTCTAACGGCCAATTATACTGTTTTAAAAAATAAAAAAATCAAGTTCAATGTTAGTGCAGGTCTTTCAAGTTATTTCATGTTAAAGGAAAAATACACTTTTGAATATGGAGGATCAGGCAATTCAGAAAATAAAAGAAGCGCCGTATACGAAATCAGTGGTGAAAATCAGCACATATTTGGTGTAGCTGATTTTTCAATCTCATTAGAGAAAAAAGTGAGTGATAAGATCAATGTCGGCATAAAACCTTTTCTTAAAATGCCCCTTACCGGTATCGGTTATGGAAGGGTAGATCTAGAGTCAAAAGGAATAGCCTTGATGGTTGGTGTGACGCTGTAATGGATACTTTAGTTTAATAAGCGATAGCCTGCAGGTGCACCAAGAACTAAACCTGTTAGGGTCAATGTCAGTTTTTTAGCGCACTTCTTCATACGTTATTTCATCTGTTTTTTTGTTGCTTTTTGGAAACGATGTACTGCAGCTCGAAGTACCACAGCAACCTATATTTAGCAAGGGCATTAGTGAAAATAAACCACCTAGTGCTACGAACATCCACTGATTATCCATAAACCCTTGTATGATGATCATAATACCCATTGCCAATCGAAGCAACCGCATGAAGTTCCAGTTTCTAAAGTAATTTTTCATTGTTCTTATTTTTTTCTTCCAATAAATCTGATCACAGAACCTGTTCCGTTATGGTAAAGTCCTTCCTTTAATTCAATTTCCTGTTCTACTAATTCCACAATTTCATAATTCGGGAAGTCTGCTTTTATTTCCTCTATTGAAAATAAACTTTCAATCTCTTTCGGTCCGCCTACTTTTTCGTTTGTCCTTACATAATCAATGTGTTTTTTGCTAAAGGATTCAAAGATTACGGTACCGTTTTTTTTCAAATATTTGTCTAGTGCCTTGTGGTAGTTAGATTTTATATCAGCTGGAAAATGTGCATAGATTAGGGCGATTGCATCAAATTGATCGGGTTCAAAATCTAAAGTTTCCAATTCGCCCACTTTGTAGTCGATGGTTACCTCATTTTTTTTAGCAAGTTTAACCGCTTTATTTTTACCCTCAATACTTATGTCAAACGCAGAAACATTCCAACCGCTTTTGGCTGCAAATACGGCATTTCTTCCTTCACCTTCTGCAGGAAAAAGAATGGATCCAACGGCTAATTTTGCCAATTGCTTTTTTAAATAATTGTTTGGTTCTTCACCATATGCAAACTCCTCGTCGCTGTATCTGTCGTCCCATCTCGTAGTCCATAGCTCATTTGCTTTCTTATTTTTTTCCATATTGATGTCTTTTTATTCTAATTTTAGCAATTTCAGATCCAGCAATCGGAAGTTTTACCTTTTGCTTCCTATCGTTCTTTTATTCCGAAAAAAACTTTACGTTTTCAAAACCATTTTTTGAACGAAGATTATATGCACTAGTTGGGCGCTGGTCTGCTTGACGATGAAGAATAACATCCTGTTGCTCTTTGCTCATTTTATAGCTCCACCACCGATTAAACCTACCTGCAATATCCATCACTTTAAGATGGTTTAGTAAATATGCATCAATTTAATAACAAGTTCAGCTACTTTGGTTACATAAGCGATATATTGTTTCTACCGAGTTGAACAGACCAGTTGGATATTAGACAATGCAATGGGTTTGTCGGACTTATTGATGTTTCAATGTTGACCACATTTGTATTTTGGTTATCTTTGTATAGGTATATTAGATGGTTATAGCTGCATACCAAAAGGTAAGAAATACTGATAATCAGTGGATATAAGCAATATTAATATGGTGGCAGAAATACTACTTTTTCCGAAATTCCTACTTTTCTTATCGGAAAGTGGACGTTGGTGCTTTTATATCCGATAAATGATATAATAGTAAGCTATATAGAGCTATGGAACAATTAGCAACTTTTGGATTGAGTTACCTAGTTTAGTAAGTGCACTGATGCAAAAAAGACAAATGATGTGTTTTGAAAAACTTGACCGTCATTTTAGAATAAATAGTAAATACAGGATTTTCTTCCTGTCCGATGTTTAGAAGAGTAACAAAATGGATTGTATATTACCCAATTACAGTATAAATTTCAGGGATGAGTTTTCATTGATTACAGGAGAAGAATTGGAGCGATTTATGAAGTTAGATTCAGATGCTCACACCCATAATTTTTATATCCTGAGCTTTTTGTATGAGGGTTATGTGAGTCATCTTTCTGACTTTGAAAATAAGCAACTCTCAGGGCCCGCGGTGCTAATGCTGGATGTTGATCAAGTACATACGCATCCTGACATGAGCAATTGCAAAATAGTATCAATCGCATTCTCTAGTCATTTTATTGCCGATCAGACTCATCAATTTCTTCAAAAAGTAAGTCTGTTGTTCTCACGGCCGTTCATTCAAATTTCTTTTGAAAAACTTCAAGAATTGGATCATATCATCAAAATTATTTCGACAGAAGTTGATAAAGAAGATGCCGATGAAGAATTGATTAAAGCCCTATTGAATGCTTTGATCGTGCAATGTTGCGGACTTTCGGTAAAGTATCCAGTTAAAGATCACAATGTCCAGGGAATCTATGATAGTTTCAAAGCGTTACTAAAACAACATTACCATAAACAACATCAGGTAAAATTCTATGCAGATCGGCTGAATGTTACAACGCGGACATTAAATCAAAGTGTCCGTAAATCAACCCTTAAAACACCTAAGCAACTAATTGATGCGCATTTATTACTAGAGGCAAAAAGACTCCTGTACTGGTCAAAAGTTCCAGCAAAGGAAGTCGCATGGGAGTTGGGATTTGAAACGGATAGTTATTTTAACCGCTTTTTTAAGAAATATACTGGTGAAACTCCGAAGGAATTCCACAGAAAACAGTTTCACGATAAATTAGAATAACTGCTGACAAGTCATATGTCAACAGTTACTTCATTTGTTATTTTGGTGTTATTTTTTAGGTAAAAATTCCATCGTATTATAACGGTCATAAACCATTCCGAGTGCGATATCGTCAGCAATTTCTTTACCGTTTATCAATTCAATAGCTTGAAGAGCCACATCCATACCAGAAGTGACACCGGCGCCAGTTAAAAACTTGCCATCCACTACAAATCGAGTTTTTTCCTGCACTTTTATTTTAGGATGCGATCTCAGTTCATCAATTGACCAGTGATGCGTAGTTGCGGAGCGCCCATTGAGCAGACCCGTATTTGCCAATATAAGTCCACCAGTACAGACAGACATTGTCATTTGGGTCTTTTCATTCTGTGAGACAATCCAATTCATCATTTTTTTATCTTCAGAAATCGTTTTGACAATCTCAGGAGATGTTCCAGGGATAACCAATATATCTGATTGTGGAGCATCGTATATGCTGTATTTAGAAACTAGGTTTACTGTTCCACCGTCCATGATTATATTTTTATTGGCTGTTGCCGATACGGTGTAAATATTATAGTTACCATTCCAGTTATTAGCCTTTACAAAAACATCAATAGGACCACCCGTATCGACAATCTCTACGCCATCATAAACTAAAACTCCGATATTGATCTTACGATCAGTAGGGAAATTGAATGTGCTTTTTGCGCTTTCCTGTGCATTACTATTTAAAGAGCACACTAAAAGAGGAAGAGTGAGTAAAGAAAATTTTATGAATTTCATCTTAAAAAAATTATGTTAAAATTATTTGTTATAGGTGCTATATCTTATGCCGGCTAAGCTATCGTTACACCGATACAAATGTAGCTATGGGTATATCAATAAAAATTACACTTTTGAGCTCTTTAATTACACTTTAAGGTTCTGTTTATTCAACACCTTTTATTTTAACTCATCTATGAATTTGACAATTCAAACAATGAATAACTTAGGTAGAAATGATTTGATTTTAATTCTTTTTTTAACAATGAGAATGGACGCACCATTGGATAACCAGCCCGTTGCCCAACATTCTTTCGTATTCATAATTTTTGGTATAAAATTTTCATGAGCTTGCAAGTAGTAAATTGAATATTAATTTAGGTTAACTATAAAATCACCTATTATAATCTTGGGAACCATTTAAATGAACCGAACTATCGCGGGAAATCTCATTACTATATTCTGAAAGTGCCTTTTGGCAATACTGAAAATATCTCTCAAAAATATCGGCTATAGGGTCTTCGTTATAGTCGTAAATGTCTGCTACGTGAATTGTTTTTGTTGTAATTAGCTCAGCTGTAATTTCTTTGTAGTTATTACATAATAGTGTAAATCGGTTAAGTATAAAAAATAGTAACTCAATTAATTGCAAATCTATCTTAAAGAGGTTTGAATGATTTTGTATATTTTGAATTTTGCTGGAAAAAATCAAATTTTGTAACAGTTATTGAAGTCAACGCCGAATTTGCTAAATATAATAACTCATTATACTTCTAATTCTTTGCGTCAGATTTTATTTAAATATTTTTTTTAAATTAATGATATCTTAAGAAAAGTTTGTATTTTAAGTTTTAAATTAACCAATTTTTCTTAACTAGAACCATATAATATGAAAGCAAAAATTTTACAGATGCTCTTCTGTCTCATTATTTTCATGGGATGTTCCCGCAATGATATCCCCTTCAACTGGTACTTGTAATTAAGGAAGATATGAATAGATTTAAAAAAGTAATTGATGAATATTTTGACTGGGACTTTTTCTGGAGACCATCTGAGTCTTCAAAACAGAGCAAGTTGGACGAACGGGGTGAACGTTTTCTTGCCAATCATCCAGATCTTTTTAAGAAGGTCATAACTGACTTTAGATCAAATTTTCCACAGTCAGAAATTTTAGGATTCAGTCCATTTCCTGTCGAAGACCGATGCTTAAGTTTTGAAATAAAGTCTAAAACTGAAGGTACTTTTGTTATTTGCATTAGTATTTTCAAGTATTTGCTGGTGTGGAAATTGTATGATGGTGAGCCATATACTCCTGAAAATTATATAGAAACTGATGAATCGGAACTAATTGACAGAATTTACCAACTCGTAATAAAACCACATGTGGAGGTCGAGTGGTTGTATAGAGATGAAGCGTTCCTAGAAGTGAAAGAATTTAATTATGCTTCAGCCTCAGGACCATTTAAAGACGAGGAGGAAGATTTTGAAACACCGATTTTCTTAGCAAATCTATTAACCCGTTTTCGTTAAAATTTAAACTTTGTTTAAGCCTTTCGCACAGTATGGCGAAAGGTTTTCCAAGCTTTATATATTTTGCTCGTTGGCCAGATATTACAACAGGAGAGTTGGAGCCATTTAAGAGGAGATTGGTTGATTAATTTGTCGTAATAGGAGTGTTTTCTTCGAATTGTAGTAGCTTTTCATATGGACAATATTGACACCCGACAGTAATTTTTGCTAATAAAGCTTGGTAAAGTTTATAACCAGTAACACCATCTTTGAAATAACCGGCCCTAAGCCAATTTTCTAATATTTCTAAGATCAATTCTTGGTCTCTGGCAGATATATCATAATCTGGATTTACAGGAAGGGAGTATGACTCAATTTCTGTAGTCTTCTTATTGAATATGCCAGTTCCTTTATGCATAGGAGTCTTTTTTTAGTAAAAAGGAATTAAATTACTTCCTTTTTCTACGTCTATGGTAGTCGTGATCTCTAAATTTATTCTTAAACTAAATTTTCGAGACCAAATTGAGCCAGTTGATCAACTATGGGCAGGGTTTTCAATCCTAATTCGGTTAGTGTATATTCCACTTTAGGAGGAACTTGATGATATACTTTTTTAATCACCAATTTATTCTCAACGAGCATATTTAATTCTTGAATGAGCATCTTTTCACTGATGCCGGTCACTGTTCTTTTTAGTTCGCCATACCGCACTGTGTTTTCGTTGATCTGAAACAGGATCATCAGTGTCCATTTTCCAGCCAACAGAGATAATGACGCTCTTACAGGGCACCTCTCGTCACAAGGAGCAGTTGATTTTAATTTTTTTTCCATTGATATTCAGCTATTCTAACCATTTGGTAAGTACCAAACTGTTTGGTAAGTACTTGTGCAAAAGTAAGTTAATTATTAGATTTGATCAAGATATAGAAAAAAAATATTAGCAAATGAGAATTTTAGTATTTGGAGCTACGGGCTCACAACAGTTCAATGTAATTGGCGAAGCGAAGAAAAAAGGTGCAGAAGTATTTGCTGCGACCAGTTCAGAAAAAAGTTTTGAAAAATTAACTCAAGCAGGTGCAACACCGGTATTGGCAAACCTGAATGACGCAGCCAAAATCCTAGAAATTACGCAAGGTATTGATGCTATTGCTTTTATGATTCCTGTTTCATTGCCGAATCCATTTGATGGTTTACAATATTCAAAAAATGTGATTGATGCAGCGAAAGCAAATGGAGTTAGTAAAATTGTTTGGAATACAAGTGGTTGGTTAGAGTCTCAAAAAGTAGGTTCTCCGGTAGATGACGTGAAATTGGATGTTCGAGATTATTTGAAAAATAGTGGAGTGGACTATGTTATCATCGAACCTACTATCTATATGGAAAATATGATGGGTGCATTTTGTGCACCGTTTATAACAAATGAGAAAAAATTGGCTTATCCTACTCCTGAGGCCATGCCAATTGGGTGGATTGCTTCTAGAGATGTGAGCGCTTTTGTCGTTGAAGCTATTTATAATGTTGATTTAAAAGCAGATGCTTTCAAAATCAGTGGTATGGAAAACCTAAAAGGGAATGATCTGGCGACGCAGTTTTCTAAGGGAGTAGATGAAGAAATTGTGTATTATCCTCAAAAACCTAATGAATTTGGTGATATATTAAAACCGTTTGTGGGAGAAGCAGGTGCAGCTAGTGTTGCAGCATATTACGAGAGTCTTCAGAACGCAACTGAATATCCACCTAAGTTTAATTCGAAAATGAATGAAATTTTGGAAAAACTTCCTGTGGAAATGACTTCGTTAGCGCAATGGGCACACGATAATAAAAATTATTTCATTAAATAGTTATTAAATTCCAATATATGGAAGCGAAAGAAGTTGTTGCATCATACTTTGAGGCATTGGGCAAGGGTGAATTAGAAAAAGCACTTTCATCATTTACGCCAGAAACTAGATGGTGTCAGCCGGGAGACAATAAGTTTGCCGGATTGAAGAATAATCTCAGTGAAATTATCCAAATGTTTCAGGGCATAATGAGTCACACATCGGGGAATATGGTTGTGAAACCCAACGGAAAGATGTTGGAAAGTGGAAATCTGATTGCAGTTCCAGTTTGGTTTACCGCAAAAACGGAAACTAAAGATATGGATTTGGGCGGTCTTGACCTTTTCGAAGTAAAAGACGGAAAAATAATTCAGGTTTGGACATTTTCAGATGACCAGTCTGTGGATGATGATTTTTTTGGTAAGTGATATCTTAAATAATTTAAAATCGAATCTACAATCTATATGGAAAATATGGTGGGCGCATTTTGTGCCCCGCGATTGCTTGCCAATACAGATCTTACGGTAAAGGAGATTGCTGTCCAGCTTGGATATGATGACCAATCTTATTTTGTCCGTTTTTTTAAAATACAAACAGAAAAATCACCTATTGAATTAGAAAAATACAAAGCAAAAACTAAAGAATGGGCAAAATGTCCTATACAATGTGCCCAATATCCATTGTATGAAATTCTAAGAGCCGGTAACTTTGTACTATAAAATTTTATTAAAATTAAGTTTATGGAAACAAGTGTTAAAGCCGTTTGGCAAGGAAGTTTTAAACAGGGAAACGGACAATTGGATATTGAAAATTCGAAATTGAATAGCATAGCATTTAAACCTTCTTACGCTAAAAATGATGGCAGTTTTAGCAATCCGGAAGAATTGCTGGCTTCTGCTCACGCTTCGTGTTATACAATGACATTGGCTTATATCCTCGGAGAAAACGGACTTTCTGCCGACACTATTGAAACAAGTATTTCGCTGGTGATAAGCAACAATGTTATCAGCAATTCCAATTTGACATTACAAGCTAAAATTCCTGCAATAACTGAAGAACAGTTCCAAGTTTTTGCACAGAAAGCCAAGGAAATGTGTCCGATCGGCAATGCACTTAAGATTGATATTTCTTTAGAGGCTATACTGTTAAAATAAAAATTGGTTAACCAAACAGAATACTGTTCAGCCGTTTATTTTTATCGAACCAGCAATATTACCGATACTTTATTATTGCTAACTGATGCGGTGGTTAAATGTTTTTTTATCAAAATGGTAGTTTAATAATTCATAATGGTATAAGCTAGACCTAAGTTTAGCGTTAAATTTGACGAATAATATAAATAAAATAGTTATGAGTAAAGCTTTGATTATTATAGACGTTCAAAATGATTATTTTGAAAATGGTGCTATGGAATTGGTTAATCCTATTCCTGCTAGCGAAAATACAAAAAAATTGCTTGAGCACTTTAGAAAGGAAGAGTTGACTGTCGTACATGTACAGCATCTATCTCCGGAAGGTGCACCGTACTTTGCGCCAGGTACAAGGGGTGTTGAAATTCACGATAACGTGAAGCCATTGCAAGGTGAAAAAGTAATTACCAAGCATTATCCAAATAGTTTTCGTGACACTGATCTGTTAGCATATCTGAAAGAGAACAATATCACAGAACTTGTGATTACAGGTATGATGACCCATATGTGTGTAGATGCTGGTACTCGGGCTGCATTTGATTTTGGGTTTGATTGTACTGTAATCAGTGATGCTTGCGCAACTCGTGACTTGGAGATCAATGGTCAGCATGTAAAAGCTGCTGATGTACACCATGCTTTTTTAGCGGCATTAACATTTTTTTACGCTAAAATTCAGGATACTGAAGAATATTTGTCAGCATAGGTTTGTTAAAAATATAGTGCAAGTACCGTTTAATAAAACTCAGAAAAGGATCCATTAAAATGAATCCTTTTCTGAGTTTTATTATTGTAAATAATGAGGTGTTGGAAGAGGATAGTCATTTTGGCATGATGAAATTACAAAAAACGCATGCACAACATGGTATGTAAAAAAGAAGGGGATTTCCTATAAAGAGGTCTTATCTGCAGATGGATAAAGCATAGTTTTTAAGGGATACTATATTGTTTTTTTATTTTAGATATAGGCATGAATATCGTCAGATGGGTAGTGATAGCAATTATTGTCGAGTCGTAGAAAAATAGCCGTTTTGGTTAGTTAAAAGACATTTCGGTAAAGACCACATCAAGTGTTTTTGATCAATCTATACATCGATTTGAATAATAAAACTATGTGCACGAAAACCGAAATCTATATACTCCAAAAGCGTATAATTTTGCGATTGAATCTGATTTACGTAAATCAACTATTTTTTATTTTTTAATTGAAAAAAAATGTGCAATCTTAAAACGTTATCGCTATTAAAATTAGGAGTAATGACGCTATTCTGTTTAGTTGCGATATCCTGTACTAAGGATACGATAGTCAATGGCTATCTACCTCCATTACCTATACCGGATGGCGTTTCCGTAATCTATGGTGACACCCTTTCTTATCAGCTTCCTGAAGAATATAGCGCCGATGATATTTCTTTGGAAATAACTGTCGACCATCCTGGCCAACAGGTCGATAAGGATCACTCTTTGTTGGATCTTGTAAAACAGTCAATTAAATTTGATCGTGAGCATTCAAGGATGTTTATTTATTCTGGTAAATTATATCCAAACAATACGTTTTCATCCGAATTTCAGAATACGATCCCAGAAAATTACCCTATTATCATTACTTCTAAAACTGAAAATGGTTTAAAGGGGTTTTCAAAAAAAATTAATCTGGTTGTAAACCCTGCTCAGCTTTATTTAAAAAATGAACCAAATGCCACAGCGGTACTGACTCCATATTGCCTGTACAACGATCCCCAAAATACATTTGATCTGGTAGTGGATAACTTCAATATGGAAGGTGCAAATTTTCAATTTGATCCTTCATACGGCAATAAAGATCAGCATGTCAATATCGTCAATAATCAGATTGTGGTATCTGATAAAGCTGGTGATCCGAATAAAAAGAAAGAGTGGGTATATACTTTGAGACCAATACTTTTCAAAAACGGTTATAAATTGGCAGAAAGAGATCTTAAATTATCGATATTGCCAGAACCTAAACTGTTTTATGGGATCTATTATCAGGACTTTGACTTAACAATCATTTACAACCGTTTTGTTATCCCTTTGGGTAATTCTTTTAAATCTGATGCCCCGGTGGTAAATCCTGGACGGTTTAAAGGCAAATTTAGCATTAAAGCCATCACTCTAAATGATAATGGTTTTAATGATAGTAATTCGATTTTTTCTATTGATGAAACTTCTGGAATCATCCAGGTAAAGAAAAACAGTTCTTTAGACGAGGGAACATATAAGTTGATTATTGAAAGTAAATCTCCAGAAGGAGTAATGCTTAGTACAGATTTTAATTTAGTGATGCAAATTCTGTCCGATAATTAACAACGTAGATCAGGATCTATATAGCCTCAGAAGTAGGCTATATAGATTTTAAACATCTACTGAAGTACATGAAAAAAGTACTGCGATTTAAGTCAAGATGTTTCTAAATTGCTTAAAAATAGCGTATATTTGAACTTTATGAAAAGAGTACTTTTATATTTCCTATCTGTCCTCATGCTGTTTCAGGCATGCTGGGGAGTCGTGGTTGTAAGTGCTTTTTATATCAATCGTGATTATATAGCGCAATATCTCTGTGAAAATAGAGATGCTCCTCAGTTGCATTGCAAGGGCACATGTGTATTGATGAAGAAAATGAAAAAAGCGCGAGAAGATGAAAAGAAAAATATAGAAAATAAAATAAAGGAAGCGCAAGCCTTTGTTTTAATACCATCTACCGTGCTTAATATGCCTGCGATTTTTGTCGATCATATGACAAATACAAATTTTGATATGCGCCATTCTCATTATACTTTTAATCGTATTAATCGTATTTTGCGACCACCTAGCTGCTAATATCCTCATCTAGTCTTTCTGACTATTTATTTCGCTATCTCATTTTGAAATAAACCGATAGCTATACCCTTATTTATTTTGAATTTCTCGTGCTTGATAATTAATATTCAAGACTGTAGAACGTTATTATTTATTAAGTTTTTAATGCGCGCTAAATTATCGATACTCCTTGTCTTAGCCATTTTCATACAAGCAACGAGCTGTACCTGGATCTGTATGGGTTTTGAGCTCAATAAGGATTATATTACAACCCAATTATGCATCAATCGGTTTGAGCCGGCAGTGACCTGCAGTGGATTCTGTTATATCGATAAGCAGTTGGAAAAGGAAAGAGACCAACAAGATCCTGCTCCTAAAGCGAAGCAGATCGATCTGAATATTTATCTTCCTTTGACCTGTTTTTTACTGAAGTCTGACGAAGACTTTACTGATTTACGTGCTGCACATTTGTTTTTTCAGCGCTATCTTGTATTGGAGGGGACGGATAGATTTATTTTCAAGCCACCCATTTTGTTTTTTGTATAGTCGATTATCTCACTTTGCAATTACATTAATTATGGTTATAAAAACAGAAAATATTAACACAATATCATTAAACAATATTGATCCCGATCATATTGGCTTAATTGTATACAATCTAAAAGATGACTATAGTTGTCTTCAAAATCTGCATCTACCAAATCGAAGAACATTTTATACGGTTATTTATTTAACATCAGGACTTATTACGTTGAATATTGACAAGTATAACTGTCAATTACAGCAACAACAGGTTATGTTTTTCAGTCCTAGTACAGTATTGAGTTTGTTGACAGAAAATGATCAAAAAGACGGTTGGGTTATTTTATTTGAAGAGCATTTTTTTACGCAACGGTACAACGATAATGTACTGCATCATTTTTCATTTTTAAAAACGCAAAAGATGCAAGCCCAAAATGTTGCTGTTGAACAGCAGTTAGGTTGGCCTATGATTTTAGAAACAATGCATCGCGAATATTTATTTAGCCATCCTGACGCTAAAAATATACTGCGTTCCTACTTAAATATTTTTTTGGGAACACTCAGCCGCAATGTCAATATTGAAGGAACTGAAATACCAAAAAATGAAAAAGAGGAGAAGGTGATCTCTTTTGAACGCTTGATCAGCGAGCAATTTGCGCATGAGCGCTTGCCTTCATTCTATGCTGATCAGCTTTTTATTTCCACGAATTATCTCAATCGTTTGTGTCAGGAAAGGAGAGGGATATCTGCTGGCCAACTGATAAGGGAGCGCGTACTGATGGAGGCTGAACGCCTACTCATTCATACCTATAAGAATATTTCGGAGATCTCTTTTGAACTTGGTTTTGAAAATGTATCCTATTTTATTACTTTCTTTAAAAAGAAATATGGTGTAAGTCCTGAAGAATTTAGGAAAACGCAGTAACCATTTTGCAGTACAGAAAAGGGATGAAACTGATCAATATTTCATCCCTTTTTTTGTTTTTATCAATTCTTACCGCCAGCTTTTTTAATGAGGTCGGATGTGAAATTTCTTTCTATTTCGAATCTTCTTGTCTCAGGTATTCCAGAATTGCGATTGCTTCTTGAGGGTTTAACCCTAGAGCCGCCATTGCTCCATCGTAAGTTTTGCTGAGTGCTATTGCATCTGCATCTTCTGCTAGCATCTTATCAGGGGTCAAGATCATGTTCATCATCCATTCTGGCGTTCTTTTTTTTGTGACGCCATAAAGTGCTGGACCTATTTTATCTTCCTTGATTTCATGACACATCGTACACTTGACAATGAATAATTTATTGCCCTCATCGGCTAATTTTTGATCGAATGGTTTGTGTTCAAAACTCGTGATGCCGCCTACACCTTTATTTCCTTCTTTTAGAAAATCATTTACTTGAAGCGTTACTGGAGTGGGTTCTTCAACAGCAGGTTCTTTTTTTTTTGCACCTGAGTCTGCAGAGTTGTTAGCATTACATGCAACCATGCTGAATATACAGCATGATACGAGTATGGATATGGAGCTAATAGATTTCATAGTATGTTATTTTTTTAGAGTTTAAGACAATCTTTTTGCTTTTTTAAAAGCTGTAGGACAAATGGGTAAGAAACCGATCGCCAGCTTCTACACGCCCGCCAGCAAGATTTTGGCTTAAAGGGGATTGATAGTTACCGCCGAATGATATTTTTCCGATATTGACTTCTATACCTATAATTCCTGTGGTGGAGTTTCCGCCAGACTGTGCGACATCATATTTTCCAAAGACGACATCTTTTGGCTGTGTCTCATAAGTGACACCAGCATTAGGTGCTATACGTACCTTATCGCGTATATTAAATTTATAATATGCGAGTGCATTGGCAGTGAATTTATTGGCGTATCTGTAATCGTATTTGTTTTCCGTATTCAATTTGTATGTGGTATTGACATTCAGACCTAGATCCATCAACCTTACATCATATGCGAGATTGAACATAAAGTCTGTACTGGCGGTACCCAATTGAAAGTTATTTGGTGAGTCCTGAGCCGCATTACTGCGTTCGCTTGCATCGTACTTTCCCGTAGGTGCTTTTACACCTGCGCCTATCCATAGCGAGTGGACGAGCATTTTGTTGGATGCTGTGCCTTTCGCTTCTTCAAATATTTTGAAATAGCCCATTGCTACGACATCACCCATTCCATTTTTCTTCCCCTGCTCTCCGCTGCCCTTTATAGTACGCGTGTTGAAGTTATAGGGCAAAATTGCCATGACCCGCCAGCGCTGACCGATGTTCCATGCTCCCCACATTTCCATGCTTTGATAGGTTTCATCGGCGGTAATAGGCGTGCGATTGCCGGTAGGTCCTAGGTGTGTGAGAAGCGATTTATGTTGATAGCGAAGCCCAATAAAGCGTTTATTGAAGTCTGGTAATATACCAATGTAATAACTGCCGACACCACATCCACAGATATCACATGCTTTTGAGATAGGGATCATCAGTCCGCATGCTAATACGGTCAATAGACCGTATATCGTATTTTTTTTAAGGTGTTTGTATGTATTCATTTGTCGCTGTTTTTATGATAATATGTCGAAAATTGTATATGCCTGTCATCTGTGCTTACTGTTGATCTACATGTTAAATCCGGTATAGGAATGTAAGAAGAGGACCAGTGCTGCTTGAAAATCAGATGATCAATTGACAACAAAGCCCGAATTTATTTCGGGTTCTGCCAATAGCTTATTGGTCAAGAAATCCCGGTCATCTAAAGTTTTTAAAAATGCTATCAGATTATCTTTTTCAGTATCGCTCATTTTTATACCTAACGATCCATCCGCTTGTCTAAAAACGGGGTCAAGGGTAGGGGAATCAACCATTCCTGTCCGGTAATGTTCAATAACCCGATTTAAGGTCAGAAAACGTCCATCGTGCATGTAAGGGGCAGTATAGGAAATATTACGAAGGCTAGGCACTTTGAATTTATATCTATCGGCGGGATTTAAGGTCACAGAATCTCGACCGGTGTCGTTAGCTCGATTAGGAGAAAGTCCATTATTACGGTAGCTTCTATCGGTAAACAGTGGCTCGTTGTGGCAGGATGAACAGTTTTTTTGGTAAAAAAGATAGCCTTTTTGTTCTTGTTCAGTAAAGGCATATCCTGCTTCTTTGCGCATCACATGATCGTATTTAGCATTGTTGCTTACAGCCATTAGCATATATTGCGATAGGGCTTTGAAAAAGCGTGCATCGGTTATTTCATCAGTCCCAAAGGCTTTTTTAAATAGCGCAGGATAATCGGGATGTGCTCTTAATTTTCTAAGCACATTGGGTACTGTTTCATCCATTTCAACAGGATTTGTGATCGCGTTGACTGCTGCAAGATCTAAATCAAAGACGCCTCCGTCCCAAAAGAATTCTTTTTGCCAAGCCATGTTCATAATAGGCATAGGATTGCGTATGCCTAGCCGATCATCAATACCGTGACTCACATCGTGACCATGATGGGTAAATGCTGCAGACTGGATGTGGCAACTGCCACAGGCAACGGTATTGTTACGGGATAAGCGCGGTTCGTAAAAAAGACGCTTGCCCAATTCAAAGCCTTCTTTTGTAATCATGTTTCTAGAAAAATTATAAGTTGGCTCAGGAAAATTATTTGGTTTCAAGAAGCCTGTGAAGAGGTCAGGAATTGAGTCTTCACCTTTTTTGCATGCCCATACGAGGGCAACAATTCCAATTAGCACAAATATTTTTTTCATCAGTTATAATTCATCTTCACTTTTCACAAAATTTTCGGTATGATCATGTGTGAAAAAATGCGGGAAATTGTTGGCAATATTCACACTGTATTCACTGAACATGACATTGGGATGCTCTACAATACTGAATGTGTGTGGACCATTGAATATTTTCATGATATCCACAAATAGGTGGACGTTACTGCGTAACCCTTTTCTCACTTGTGCTGTTCCTGCAGTTTTCAGATCTACTGTAATGGTCTTGATATTGTTCAAGGTAGGGGCATTGTAACCTCCAAATCCACCGATATGATATTTGAACTGTTTATTTCCAGTGGGATCTCCCTGTTGATTGTCGGAGATCAATTCGCAGTAACCTTCCATCTTAAAGAAGATATAACCGCTGTTCCATCCCCAATACATACCGCCACCTTCGTGTCCTTCTTCTGGATTGAAGGACAATACACCAGTCCGTTTTTCTACAGGCATCGAACTTCTTGCACTGTCTACACCGATGACAAATTCAACTTTTTCATAGTTTCCTTCGGGCACTTTTACTTTGGTGAAACGTGTGGTACGATCGGCTGCGTTTACTAAAAAATAACTGTCATCCTGAGGTACTGTATAGCTACTGCCATCTGCTTTATAGAGCTTGATGTTGCTGATGAAATATTGCAACAATTTAATTCTAAAGGATTCTCCCTTTGCATTTTTATAAACTCGGGGTTCGAAACTCAAAGTTTCTTCGCCCATTATATTGTCAAATTCGATAGAGAATTGTCCAGTTTTTTCTTCATCGGGGGTAGGTGCTTCAGTTTTGCTGCATGCTCCTGTTATTGTTAATAGCAGGATTATCATCGCTGTAAGAACTGTTCTACTGCCTACATTGGTTTTGTCTTTTTTCATTTCTTATTTGGATTAGAAAAAGTTATTTCATTTAAAAATATATCGTCTGTCAATGCTTCTAGAAATGATTTTATTTCTGTCATTTCTTTATCGCTCATGGCTATGCCAGGATTTTCATTTTGATCGTAAAGAAGTCGGTCTGTGACCGGACTATGCTTAATACCAGATCTGTAGTGCTGCAACACCTGATCAAGTGATTTGAATCTTCCATCGTGCATATAGGGTGCAGAGCGTGTTACGTTTCTTAGTGTTGGTGTTTTAAAGGCACCCAGATCTATCGGATTAAAAGATATACGATAACGTCCGCGATGTATCCATTCGTTCGAGTCATCGGTAAAGTCATCATCAATACCGTTATTATGGAAAGCATTATCTGTGAACAGTTCTCCACTATGGCATGTCCCACATTTTTGTTTTACAAGATGCATTCCACGTAGTTCCCCTGCGGAAAGGGCTTTCAAATCTTGCCCACTTCGATAACTGTCATAACGCGAATTGCTCGATATCAAGGTTCGCTGAAATTGCGCCAATGCTTTTGCGGCACCTTGTGCTGATGGTTTTTCAGCAAAAGCTTGCTGAAATAAGTTGACGTAAAATTCACTAGCCATCAGCCGGTTGGCCAAAGTGACTAAGGACATTCCCATTTCGTCAGCATGCGTAAGCGGTCCAAAGGCCTGTGATTCTAGATTTGTTGCACCACCGTCCCAGAAAAATCCTTGATCAGCCCATGCTAGATTAATCAATGTCGGAGAATGCCGCTCAAGTGTTTTTCCTGATACACCTGCAGCCGTAAGTGCCACTCCATCTGCAAATGCTCGTTCTTGATGATGACAGCTTGCACAGCTTACCTGCATATTTGCAGATAACAAGGGATCATAAAAAAGATGACGACCTAGATTTACTCCTTCAACCGTCAGGGGGTTGTCGAGCATATTTGTTGGTGCCGGAAAATGGCCCGGGACTTTTAGCATCAAAGGAGTAGGAGTTTGATCCGGTTGCGGAGTGTCAACTTTTACTTTACTACATGAGATCGTGCACAAGCTTAATACTATGCTTGTGAAAACTCCTACTTTTAGTCCTTTGTTTATCATCATACTATTTTGCTATAGCAGTCGAACTTGTGCTTTTTAAGGTGATGGCTTTGGTAAGCAGATTGTCTTTTAACTGTGTCATCAGCTCCTTTTTGGATGCGCTGATCAACCTGTTTGACCATGGGTTTTCAATATCGATTACTTTTTTGACATCCAATTCTAATTTGATATTTGATTTCATCTGCGCATTAATAGTGATCGCTTTATCTAATTTAATTTCTTTCTCCGTATAGAGATTGTTTGAAGCGAAGTCCCAAAAGAATGTTTGTGAAGCAGGAGCTTCCGGCGCTGCTTTTACCCAGGTCATTTTTCCATTTACCACAAAAAACTTATAACTGGTGAACCACATCCAATTTTCAAAAGCCATACCATTTAAGGAGGATAATTCGCCGGCACGTAGGGTTAAATTATCGTTGTATTTTGAATCTACTCCGACAGCAAATTTTATAGCAGTATAATCACCTGCTGGTATAGAACTTATCTGCACCTGTTCTCTTTTATTTGCAGGATATTTTTTGTCAAATGATCCCTCTTGTACAGGAATTTCGACATTTTCTTCGATGAGGTAGTAGGATTCTGGCACTTTGAATTCTTCGCCCGCAGCATTGACTAAGCGAACGTTGCTCACCCAATAACGAAGCTGGCTGAACTCATATTTTAGATCAAACTGACCAGTAGCATTGCTGAGTTTAAAATCATATGCTTTGTTCAATTCGAAGTCAGCGTCACCATATCGTGCATCAAAAAACAATGTTGTACTTCCTGGGCCAGAATCAACCGAAGTTTGAACAATTGTTTCTTTTTCACATGCTGTCAATAATAGGATGCAGGAAAATAGGCTTAATGCTCCCTTTTTTGAATAGTTTTTCATTTTATTCTGTTATAATTTGTTTTGTTAAACTTTTAATCGCTTTTATTTGATTTTGATTGGATAGACCAAACTATCTTGTGATACTGTTTCTCCATTTTTTAACAGCTTAACTTTGATCACCCAGTCTCCAGACATTGTGAAATTGACTAAGCCGGAATAACGGCCATTTCCCTTGCTTTCGGCATCTTTATTCTCTGGAGAGCCATGTTTCATTGCAGGCATAAAAGGTTCTACTGCTATGGTATATCCATCTAGATTGGTGAAGGTCTCTTTGTCCATTTTGTGTAATGCAAATTCGATATTGTGCTTACCTGACTCGACCTCATTAGGAATTAAACAGGACACGAATACGCGATCATCTGTCGTTGTTCCTGTAGCTATAGTGCGGGGTATAGTCGCTTGTTGTACTGGGAGGGCAAAAGTCAAGGTATCTGTTTTATCTTTTCCTTTGAGTAAAGTTTTGAATAGCCATCCTCTCCCCATATCCTTCATATTGGCCATGATAAATACCATATCAGCTTGAAAAATCCCGTTTCCTTTGTTGACTAGAGCGTCATAAGGTCCACCATGGGACATCATTCCCATATCCATTGTGATTTCGTAATTTACCTCTTGGTCATTTATTGGATTTCCTTTTCCATCTTCTAATCTCAAGTATAAGCTTTCAAATTTATTGGTTAGACTATCTGGAGTCCAGAGTGATACTTGATAACCTGCAAAGGTGGTGTCTCCAAGCATGATCATATTGGAAAGATCTATGCTATTTGAAGCATGTTTATTTTCTGACTGTGTTGCAGTTGATTTAGTCATATTATTGCAGCCGTAGAACGATATCTGCACTAGTACGAATAGAATATAAAGGATGGTTGTATTTATGATACGCTTCATAATTGTTTTTATTAATGTTGTTGAAATAGGTTATCGCTTATCCAATAATTGTTGAATATCTTGTATGGCAACTTTTACGGAGTCCATCTCAATACCACTGTAGACACCTCTTATATGCCCTTTTCCATCTACGAGTGTAAATACACCACTATGATCAAAACCACCTGGTGCATCTGGGCTTTCTGTGGCAAATGAGAAATAACCTGCGGCTCCCGCAATGTCATATACTGTTGCTTTTGGGCCATTGACAAATTTCCATAGGTCTGGTGCGCCCAATTTTTGAGCATAGGTTTTTAAAACCGATGGCGTATCATGATCGGGATCTATGGTATGCGAAAGGATGGCAAAACGTGGCTCGTTCTGAAAATGTTTGGCTACCTCAAGCATGTGTTTGGACATGATCGGGCAGATGGTAGGGCAGCGGGTGAAAAAGAAATCGGCAAGGTATATTTTACCTTTTAAATCTTCATTGCTGATCCAGTTACTATCTTGATCCACAAAACGAAATTGGGGTATACGATGATAGCTTGTATCACTTTGTGCAATCCCATCTTTTGAAGTGGAAATGATTTCTTTCTCCCCTAAAATGGGCAGTTCTTTATTTTGGCTAGATGATGCGCATCCTACCATACCCATGAACAGCGCAATAGATGCACAGCCAAGAAATATATGCTTATGTTTTGATAACATTTATGTTGATGTTATGATTAATGGTTCTGTATATGGCTAACCTGTGCAACACTTGTAGCTCATAAATGAGTACGATGTAGCGGAGCGATTCAAAATAATGAATAGCGTGTACTGGATAGCCTGTTCAGGTATCAATTAATGCTGAGAAATGAAAAATCTTTGATGACAGATGATGTCAATTGTTTTGTACAATTAAGCGGAAAAGAGGGGTGGGTGGAAGATTGTTTCTGCGAAAAGGAAAGTATAGCTCATATCTTGAGGGTAGTGCTTAGTAATACGTCGTGCAATGCGATTATTTTTTTGAAACTCGAAGGTATCAAGATGATGAATTGAAGCTAACTGTTCTAAGTTAACAGTTGCCTGTTTTGCTTCTTTTTCAGCCTGCTTCTTCAGTTTTTTCATGAGCACACATTGACCTTTACAATGCATGGTAGGTTTATCAATGTTTTCACAAGATTTGAGATATTCTTTTGTGTTTAATTTGTAATCAACGAGCATACCTATTCTACTAAACGTCTGGAATAAGAACGTTAGCAGGAGTAAGAATATCGTCAATTGTTTCAAATCAGTCTAATTTTTTACAAATATACTGCCCTCTGATCGATTGCAGTTTTGATTTTCGTGCACATATTATTGTATTTCGGCACGCTCTTAATATAAGCAAGTGGTCAATTGCTAAAACTATGATGAATTATAACAAGTATAAGCAAGAATCTATGCAGAAAACCTTATCTTTGTTTAGAATCAATCTACATAAATATCAAAACAAAAATGAAGAAAATTATCGTTCTATTGTTGTTAGCGCTTGGTAGCGGAAGTGTTAGCATGGCACAACAAAAAGCAAAGAGAGAAGTATTGCCTGCAGCGGTTCAAATTAAGATAGCAGTACAGGCTGCACCTACCGAGTTTAGAGAAGGGGCTCAAGTATATGGTTATGATAGTGAAGGAAAGTTTGTTGTTTTAAGAGCTGGTACCAATGATTATATCTGCTTAGCACCAGATTATAAACTTCCGATGCTATACGCGTATGCGTATCCAAAAAGTTTGGAACCATTTATGGCTAGAGGTAGAGAACTGATCGCAGAAGGAAAACGTAGAGAGCGCGATGATATTCGCGAACAGGAATTTAAAGCTGGTAAATTGATCATACCACAACAGCCGACGATGCTATACGCTTATTGGGGTTCTTTGGAACAGCTTAATAAAGAAACGGGAGAGATGGCCGATGCAAAACGCCGTTATGTCCTATATGTTCCTTTTGCGAAAGCTGCAGATCTAGGTATGGCAAGTAAACCAACTGTTCCGGGTATTCCATGGTTGATGGATGAGGGTAGTTACAAAGCACACATCATGATTAATCCCGCAGATATGGGACATTCGCACGGACCTGCAAAATAAATTTTTGAGCATAAAAAAGAGCAGCCTGACAAAAGGCTGCTCTTTTTTTTTATGTTACTTCTTTTCTTTTTTCATGACATGTTTAGTCTTGAGTGCTTGATCTTTTACTGCTTGAGGAACTTTATCGTCCTTCAGGAGCTGATCGCAAGTAGTGAAGATGGCTTCTCTTTGATATGAAAGGGGAAACCAGCTCATTGCTTCTAATGCTGTGATGCGGATCGTTTCGGATTCAGTTGGATCTGCAATCAGCGTGAGCACCGTGGGTACTAAACGATGGAAACGGTAAAGTCGTAATGTGGTGATCTCGCCAATACGTTCTTTCTCGGTTTGTTTTTTGTCGAGTATGTTGGCTTTCATTTTCTCTACCTTGGTGCTGTTATAATCAATATCTTTCAAAAGCTGATCACTTAAGTTGGCCGCATTATAGATGCTCTTATTTTGACGCACTTGATTTTCAATTTCTTTTTTCAGCAATTCGGGATTGAAAAATGTCATGTTTGTTCTCAATCGATAGTTTATACGTTCGGAATGCGGGTCACTAACGTAGAATGCAATCAGATCTTTTGCAAAATCATCGCCACCAAATTCTCCTAAATCATAGACAGCTCTACGTCTGATAAATTCGTAAGAATCATTTTTTGCAGCATGTAATACTTCAAAATATGGCTCGTTTTCAAAGTTTCTAAGCAATGCAAATGCTTGCATTCGTGTCGTTTCGAAAGGTGAGTTAAAGTAGGTGTTTTTTAAGATCTGCGCCACCTCAGATTCGGGCAACGTTTTTTGTAGATAAACAAGAGCTAATGACTGGAGGTCGGCATCATTTTCTTTCAATAAATTTTTCCAGTATGCCCTTTTTCCTCCGCTAACGATCGCATGATTGAGCTCTTGGCTTCTTTTACTTGTAAAATGAAAAGTAGGGTCGCCGAGGATATGGGTCTCGAGATAAGCAATGTGTTTGAACCAGTTGCCTACACGGACTCCATGTTGCAAAGTACCCATCAGCTCTGCTGGCCACAAATCTTGCAATACGCCAATACTATTGGCAATGGCAGCAACATTTTTATTGTCCGAGAAGGGGTAATAGCCCGCTAAGTAATTGTCCAGGTGGAAAGAACCGGTCAAACACGAATTGAGGTATACCAATCGTGCTTGTATATCGGCATCTTTGACATCCCATATTTGAACGTCCAGGTTGTCATTGAAAACCGAGTCTGAATCCATTACCGCTTTTTCAAAGGCATTGGTCATCCATTTATCTGAAACTCCCAATGAGGTCTTAAAACTTTCCTTTACTTGTTCGACATCTCTTCCATCTTCTTTTGCAGCTCTAATTTTAGAACGTAAATAGCGTCCAACGTTTTCCATAGAAGGCTGTGGATTGGATGCCAATGGATAGCCATTGATCAATTGCAGTGTTGCTGTTCCATGTCCGGTCATAAATGCGAAATCAAGTCCTTCACGTTTTAATTCGCGGAGTAAATTGTATTTCATAAAGTCAGCGTTTCTGAAATTCAAAAACTTGATGGAATTTCCGGGTTTGTACAGATCTGGAAATTGTGATTTCAGCGCCAGTACATCACCTGCAAATGAGTTCATCGAATTGGAGTTATAGCCATGACCGGTAGAGGCTACCATATCATTAAGCGGGTTGTTCTCTTCACGCAATGTTACCAATTTATGGAGGTAAGACTTGATCTTTTGCGTGGCATCTTCACCTTTTTCAACAGGTGGTTTGATACGGGCAGAGTAGATGTCCATCTCGATGTATTGTGGCGATGTACCATTGAGACTGTAGTAATAATAGTGGGTACGTCCTTTTGCTGTATCTTGTTTTACGAAATCCAGCTGTAAATCAAAATCATCGTAGTATCGGTCGGACGGTACGGATGATTTATCCCATCTTATTTTTTGATTCATCTTGAAAGCAGATGTCAGGTACTGTGCATCACGGATCATGACGATGGGAATATCGCCAATTAGGACTGTTCCTTCAAGTGGTTGCTTACCTTTATAGAGCTGCTGCAGCTGCTCGCGGATCTGCTCGGGTTTGTCCCAGGTATGTGCTATAATGTAGGTGCCCAATCCATCTTTTTCGATGGATTGGCGATAAGCCATAACTTCAGCACGTGCATGTTCAAAAGTTTTGCTGTCAATAACAATTGCAAAGCTTGTTTTTGATTGTACAGATGGACGGATCAGCTCTTGGCCATAGCTACACGTAACGGCAGCGAAAGAACTGAGCAGTAAGACTGCTTTTTTTATTTTAATGGTATTCATCATGTCTATTTTTACAGATCTATTTTGAGTGTAAGTTAAAATGTATTAATGCCAATTGATAATTGTGTCAGGTATCGGTTGTCTCCTTTTTGAATAATGCCGCTGTTATTCATTGCGCTGCTGATCAGTCCAGAAGCTTTTATGTAAAGCTGATTTTCTCTTTTTCCAAAGGATTTCAACTGGTACTTGATTTGGGCTTCATTTGTCCAGGTATTGACCTTGTTGTAATCGTGCATGGGAAGAAATACTTCATGGGCAACAAAATTACTGGAGTAGGATTTGTCGGTGTACAAAATGTCATCATGAACAAGAAAGTCATAGGCAGATTTAAGCTGCAGGGACAGGGCTCTTTTGTTTGACAATGGATAGCGTTTATCAAAGCTCAGATCCAGATTGATTTTATCGATCAGCTGTTTGTTCTTTGGGTTGGCATACCTATTATCGAGACTATGATAAGCGGCAGTACCTGTTAACCACCAATCTACCTGTCCATCTTTTCTTTCTTTACTCAATAAATAGGAGAGACGGGTATTGTTTCTTAGCATGGTGCTCATGATACTGGAGTATACGGTCTCATACTGTTTCGTGTCGGGGTTTTGTATTTGATGGTACTCGGTATTGTCCATGTCTTTTAATGTCCAGGTTACCCCGATCTGATGGGAAGTTCTATTTATTTTCCAATCTAAAAAAGAAGATGCCTGATATTGTTTAAAAGCGTGTTTTCCTGCTTGCTGTAAGTAGATGCTCCCATCTGTGACGTCCTCGTATCCATTGCGGTAGTCAAAGTTGACCGTCCATTGTTTTCCGGCACTGCGATGAACGTAATCCACTGCTCCGCCCCATGTGCGGCCTTCATAGGTGCGATTATAACCTACCGTTAAGATATAGGGCGCACTATTCTGGTACTCACCGGCTCCCAATAAGCGGTATAAATTGAACTGACGGTTTTTTCCAACCGTTTCTATGCTCAGATCTTCTTTATAGAAAAGATAATGACCTGTAAGCCCAACGATATTTTGATCATCAAGTTTATACGTGACACTGGGCGAAAGGCTGAGGTTGCTCGAATTGTCAAGTGGCCGTGGATCTTTCTGCCGTGCTCCGGTCTGCATATCGTATTGAATACGGATACCCGCATTCATCCGATCATTTGCAAAAGTCGGCGTGGCGACCTGAAGCTGTAAGCCATATTTTTGTTTCTTCCAATCAGCAGATAGTGAATCGATCAGTTGATAAGGGTTGTCACGGTAGGGTTCGGTATGTGCCGTGAGTCCTACTTCTTTATCTTTGCTGGACTGAAAATTGAAATGGCCATAGAAGGTCCAGTCGTTAAGACGCTGATAGCGGGCTGACGAAAAATTGACTCCCTGGGTTGACTTTGAGCTGTAAGGCGAACGCAAGTCTCCACCTTTATAGTACGCACCAATTTCATTTTCTCCCTCTAATGGAAGGGTCATATAGCGTAATAGTGCCGCATTGGAACTTTTGAGTAGGGGTTCTTTGATTTTAAAATAATCGTATGTTGGTACTGTTTGTGCCGTAGCAACATGACCAAGACCGAGTATCAGATATATGCTGGCAAATAGGTTCTTTTTCATGATTAGTATTTAATTTTTCTTGGTGTTGGATTGTTGTTTACTTCAAAATCTTCGGATGAATTGTTGGTATCCATCAGTACAGCCCGCTGTCCGATCGTACTTTTGACTTTCCGGATCACCGATCTGCCGGAATTAGCAACACCGACGTAAGTCAGTCCTGCATCTACCGTTTCGGGCAATCTTTTCTTGTCCATCGTAATGGTTGAATTGCCGACACAATCTACGGCATCGAGCACGGCGCTGACGGGTACTTGCAGAAAACGTGTTGTGCCACTGACATTAGGCTCTGTCATCGAGGGAAAATCAGCTACTGCAGCATCTCTGAATAGAACTAATCCTGCTCCGTTTATACCAATATTCCAGTCAAATCCAGCAGTGGTGTTATAATATTGATGGATCATGTTTGGGACATCGGGGTTGTCGGTATCCCGAATATTAGTACCGGTAGGATTGAAGTAGGTCTCAAAGTCAGCCATACCTTTTCCAAGGTCGGTAGGGGAATTGGGGTTGCCGTTTGGATCTGTTTTGTGATTGAGTGCTGTTACCGCAATGACAATAGATGCTCCAGGCTCTACTGGATAATCTTGACCTGAGCCAGAAACCATCCAAGCTTGTGCGAGGTAAACATAGTTTTTGTCGGGATAGAATCCATAGACTGAATTGGCAGATGTTTTCGTATTTCCTACCACCAGACTATCGGCATATAGCAACGCTGTGCTATTGTTGTATATTTCGATGAAGCCATCATAGAGATAGTTGGTCCCTGCGGGAGTTTTTGATCCGGTATAGTAGAATTCCTTGATCACAAATCCACCCGCTATACTTCCCGTTAATTGGATCGTACTGGTTGCCGCTTCGGTGATCCGAAGGGTCGGGATGTTGCCATTGCAGAAGATTTCTTCGGCAATACCTACCAGTTGTTCTGCTTCTGCAGGGGTGATGGTTTTGGAAGCAGTGACCGTATAGATACCAGGGGTGATATCCGTAATACGGATACGTCCTTCACTATCGGATCTGTATTCTTCACTGGCGCCAGTAATGGTATTTTTAAGTGTGACTTTGACCTCGCTTGCCAGCTTTGTACTGTAATTGTCGGGATAATGTACGGTAAAATTATAGTCCAATGTCTCGTAGCTGTAATAGTCTTTACGACAGGAAGTCAGCAAGAATAAGAGGCCGCTTAGGATCAGTATGTGGATGTTTTTCATGTCAGTTTAGAATTTAATCGTTATTTCTGTTCCATAGAACATGCTGATATTACGTTTCGAATATTCTTGTGGATATCGCGTGCTCGCTTGTAATGGACGATGGTTGAATACATTGTTGGCGTAGAATGAAAAGCCCATATTATTAGCAAATTCTTTTGTCATCTTGAGATTGAAGAGCCATAGTGGTTTCCAGCTTTCGGCTTTGAAATAACCATCATTTAAACTGAGGTAAATATCGCGATCTGCTTCTGTGATGGATTGGCGTTCGGCTTCTGTAAAATAAGTGATCTGAGGTGAACTGCCGGCAGCACCTACGGGAATGTAACCAACAGGAATGCTGGAATAATGGAGATATTGATGTTTATCTTTCCAGATGGTCTGTGCGGTGGCGGTAATGATAAATCTAAATTCTGGGATGTTATGTATCGCCCTTAAAGTGGTGACAAATCGCTCTTGCTGCACACCTCTTGCTTCAAATACACCAATTCTCTTGAGGGGCATATTAGGCGCATTTTGCAGTAGGATGTAGGGATTAGCGGTCGTTAATTTCGTGGACAGGTATGCCCCATTTAAAACAAATGAAGTACGGATATTGTCGAATCGGCCAAAATCAAAATCAAACTCGATTCCTTTATTGAGGATATTACGATCATTGCTCGGGGCGTTGAATGTGGAAACAATGACGCTTTCACCAACATCGGTGCTAAGCACAGGAGGCTGACCTACGGGCGACTCGACGACAGTATAGGTTGGAATGGAGAAAAATTTAACACTATTGAGGTTGGTATTCATCTCATAACCGTTCTTGGTCTCTTCGTAGTAGCCCGTCACTGAAAATCGTTTTTTACCGCGCGTATAATCCAGTCCTAATTCTTTTTTTGTGGCTTTTGCAATCTTCAAGTCTGGATTTGCGGTATCAAAAACCCGTGTGCTGATGATGGCCATTGCCTCTGCAGGATTTTCCTTATAATGATTTAAGCTGAAGGCGTCATAGTAAGCGCGATCTGGATAAAGGTAGAGGAGGGTTGGCGATTTTGCAGTCATACCATATCCACCGCGAATGGTAAAGTCTTTGATGAATTCATACGAAGCATTGATTCTTGGAGCCAATACGGATTGTGAGAAACTTCCGAAAGGCTGTATCTGGTCCCAACGTACTCCTGCCTGTATATGTAGGTCACGATCAAAAATCTGCATGGAATAGCGATCTTCCAGATATACTCCGAATTGATTTAAGGAAGGGATATCTTTGTAAGAACGGGGTCTAAATCCTAATGGATCGGCTGTTCGGTAAGGATTGTTTGGGTCCACTGTTCGACCAGAGCCAAAATTGGCATCTAGGCGATAGTCTGCTCCAAGAAGAAAACGGTGTGTACCTTCACCTGTTTTCAGGTAAAAATCATCGGACAGCTTGGCAAAGATGTTGAGAGGCTTGCCTTCGATCCATAACTGATTGAGGAATGTTGCCGGTAGATAAGGGACTTGCTGCGTTACATTTTCGGTTGCCGTACTATTAGCGGACACACTGAGGGTGTTCAAGCGCTGCTGATATCCTTTTTGTAAACTGTAGTTACCCGATAGGGTATAATTCAGATTGCGGGCAAACTGCTTATTTAATTTCCATTTACCATTGGTTGAAAATTGGTAAGCATAGTTCTGTGCCTTATTGATGATCTGTTCTGCCTGGTAATCTGGATCTACTTTGTTGTCATCCAAATTCATACCGAAGGAGAATGTTGTATTGGAATATAGCGGACGTTCTTTTCCAAAGGTATTGGTATACTGCATGGACCCGGTCATGCGTTCGTAAGCAGAATAAGCAGTTATCTGGTTGTCGTAGGCCTTTGTAAAATCCAGATCGACAAATAAATTGCCTTTATCTTTTCCTAAGCTAAAACCTTGACCGGCCCAGAACTGCGTGAGTTTGGGATTGAGTCTGGCTTTTACCTGTAAGGGTTCTACACCGGCTTTGGTACTGACAAGTATAGCTCCAGAGGTCAGATCGCCGTATTCAACAGACGGAATACCACGTATGACTTCTACCGATTCAATGTTGTCTGCCGAAAGCTGGCGCATGTCCGTACCCATACCACTGGATGTAGAAAAACCAGCAAGTACACCCGAAGTGACCGTGTTCATGGACTGCAGGTTGGCATTGTTAGACTGCGGAGCACCGTTGACAATGACCGATGTACCCATGGAACTCATATTGTCGCCGGGAGAAGCGGCATCGCCTGAATATTGGCGAATACTCGTCTTATTGGGATTTGTGAAGCTCGGATTGGAAACTATAGCTCCCGGTAGCAGCTGTAAGATCTCGCCCAAATGTGTTGCCTGCATATGCTCGATAGCCTTTCGGGAGATCACGGTTGAAGTAGCGCCATCTCTGCGCTGCTCTTTTCCAACGACAACAACATCTTTTAGGGTAATGCTGTTTTCTGTCAACAGAAACTGAAGCTCACCGGTTGGAAAACTAATTTTTTGCTGTTCTTCAAGCATACCGAGATATTGTACGACTACGGTATAAGTACCTTTTGGAATTTTAGAGAAAGTGAATGTGCCCGATGCATCGGTTTTACTGTATAAACCCAGTTCTAAAATTTGAACGGTGGCTCCGTCTAGAGGATCTTTATTGCTGTTTCGTCTCACAGTTCCTGTGAGATTTTGTTGTTGCGGCGATAGCTTTGTTGCTATTGATGCGGACTGTTGGGCCATTGAATCATCAATAAGCGTGGTTTGCAAAGATAAAAGCGCAAAGAAAAGGATAGGTTTTCTCATTGTACTCGTAGTTCAGGATAAGTTAATATTGTGCATGTTAGTGCAGATTATAGGTGATGTTCCAGCAAAGATAGGTAAAATCTTTTTATTTAGAAGCTGTCTAAATAAAAAGATTTGTCATTTATATGTCGGCTTTACATTTCTCTGAGGATTGACAAGAAAGCTCTGAAAGGATGATTCTAGATGGTGTTTTTATCGTTTAGTTGTTTAATCACAAATAATTCATCGAATAGGCGAACAACTGCTATGAAGCATAAACTTTTTATATGCAATAGGAACTTGCTTCTTATCCTTTAAAATACTGATATTTTTGAGGTTCTTTGCATGGATCATTCGTGATTATAATAAAAAACTATAGGAATTATTAAAGTCCCTAACATCATTTTTGCAACTTAAATTAAACAATTTAGAGGTCATATTTTTCTTTTTCATAACATGGAATCAAAAAAAAATCTTCCCAAATTTTTTTGGGAAGATTTTTTATAACCGTATTTATTTTTAAATATTTTATAATGTTTCAACCTCCCATTTTGAATAAATAATGACGATGACCATAGCGTTAATTAAGATGTTAATATTAATCTGTCTTACATTGTTCATGATAAAAGGTAATTTTTGACCTCCTCTAAACAAAAGAAGCCGTTCTACTTACGCAAAACGGCTTCTTTTGATTTATATAAATTCTTATATTGGCGAATTTAAGAAAGATGTTATTTACTGTAAGCAAGTAATTTTATGTTTCATTGCATACATTTAAATGTTAACAAACCATATCTTATGGTATGAGTTTATAACGCAATCCTAATCCCATACGAAGTCCAGTCCAATCAATTTTACTATCTCTCATCTCACTGCTTTTGCCAGGTATTTCAGCATGATAACCAATACCAAGGTTAGCACCCAAAGATTTTATAAAATTCCATTGTAGACCAACATAAGGTGTAACCGAAAAACCCATTGATTTGGATTCGACAATATGCTTTTTATCCATTTCCTTTCGACCCGATTGAGTTTCGTAATATCCATCTGAAGTAATATTATTGATGGTTACTGCAGGAGAAATCTCCGCAAAAAGGGATAAATTCTTGTCTTGTCCTTGATTGGTTTGGAAGAAGTAATTTCGATATAAAGCTCCGATACCATAAGCGTTTGCATTCAAATTATAAGCAATCTCGCCGGAATAATCCGAATAAGCCAATCGACCTCCTGTTGATAAATATGTGATATTGATACCATAGTCACTATTTTTGACGGAATATGTCACTTCACCATAATTGGTATAATGATTGGGGAAATTGTCGGTAACTGAAATAGGTACGGGATAATCTAATTTAATTCCACTTTGAATGACATTCAAGAATGAACTCATTTCGGACATTTTATAATTACCAATGCCAAATCTATAGCCAAACCCAATTTGTGCCATTGAGGTTATAGTCATCAGTAACAATGTAATACTTAATATTAGTTTTTTCATGATTTTTAGGCTATTGGCCAATATTGACATAATTGTTGTAAAGAATAATGTTGTTGTTTAAGAGTCTCGCTTGGTAAGGCTGGAAATAAAGGCCTGTTGTCAGGCTAAAAACAATACTGCTATATTTACTATCCATAACGTTGATAAGCGAATTAGAAGAGAAATTCTCATCTTTAAACAATATTTTTCCAGTAAATTTATCAAAACATATAAATTCTCCAGGCACCTTTTTAATTACTTTTAAACTTGGTAATTCACAAATTGAAAAATAATTATCAAAGGATTGAAGAACAACCTGGTCTTGGATTAATGGGTGAAATTCAATAGCATTTCTCGTACGGCTCCCTGTTTTTTCGGCTATTAATGTATATTGATCATTTTCATATCTATAAATTTTGTACCAACCATTATTATAGCTCCCAGAACTTGTGGTATACCTGCCGTCCTCGGAAATACCAGGAAAGAACTGTCCGTTGGCTTCTCTTTTTTCACTCAACAATTTACCAGAGTTTAAATCATAAATTTCATAGTGATATAAATTATTGTTACCAACAAGGATTTTATCATCATTGGTCAAATAATAGACTGGAAAATCATCGCTAACATAAGTTCTAATTTTTTTGCTGAAAGTAAAATCTGAGTACACTTCGATTATTGGCTTAGTTTCATAAACTTCGCTTCTTAAATGAACTGCAACTTTTCCTGTCGCTTGAGAAACTTTAAAAGAACTGATATAATAAGGATATTGGACAAGATCCGGATTTTTACTTTTCATCACAAGATCATCAATTCCATAATTTCGAATTCCAAAACCATTTTTGTGACCTCTCATAGAAAGGATTGATTTGTTTTTAACGTCACCTTCAACCAAGATCAGATGCGCATTGTCTACTTCGGGATCACCGTATTTTTGCTCCTTAAAATAGTTGATAATCTTCGGGTATTTAGCGTAATCCCAGGTATCAGCTTTTTCTGGTAAAATATACAATTCATAATACTGTTCTTCTTGAAAAGGGAATGCTGGTCTATATACCTCCGTATTATTTTCACCTAACGATATGGTTTGTGCATTTCCCTTCCATATGAGAACGTATTTATTTTCAATGCCATCCGGATGGGTCCATTGTATATCCAGATTTAAATTTTTTAAGGTTTTTGTCTTGAAGTAGCTACTGGTGAAAACTTTATATTTCACAGAGTAGAAATCCTCTTTTGGAGCAACTTTATTGCCTTTATATCTTGTGATTATTTTATACGTTCTAGCTCCATAGGAATAGTCATCATCGACAAAATTAGTTTTGCTTGGATCTGAAATTTTGTTAATAAAAATCTGATCTAAATTGTCGAAATTATAAATTTCATAACTTTCAATTTCAGCTCCTTCAAGATTTGGTTTGTTCCAATAGATTTCTAATTTCTTAGAAGAATTGATTCGTTGGTTAATATTCAAATTTATCTGGGGATTTACATATTTTATTGGATATATAAATTCAAAACTTGATTTCTCCTCGCCTAAAATTTCAGCTAAACTTCCAGTTCCTGAAGAAAGATTTACTTTTACTTTCAGTACATCAGAATCGTTTCCTGTAAGATCTGAGGGATCTAAACGCAATACCTCATTTTCACCATTAATCAGTTTATTATTAAGATAAAATTCTTTTTTTGTAACAGCTCCAGGAGCGGCATTGATTGAATACATTAAATCAGTCGCACCATAGATGTAAATAGTTTGACCATTTGGCACGTCTGCGATATTCATGGTGGCCTTGACATCCTTGTCAGGTTGTTTAATTTCATGAAAATTTAGGTCTTGACTTTCATATTTACAGGAAATAAGACATAATAAATTAAAACATATGTATAGTTTAAAGATACATAGTAAGTTTTTGCGAAGCATATAGATTAATTGATGGTTTTTATTTGCTGCCAAAAATAACAAAAAATATTAACTTATTAATTCTATTTTTAATAAAATTTCACCTAATGATTTAAAAAACACTTTAGATTTAGAATCTTTCTGAAAATGCCAAGTTTCGATTAGAATAAATAACAGTAAAGAAATTGTCAAGCTCTTGGCGGTCAGTGACTATGGTGGACCTCTTCACATTTGGTGTCAAAAATGTCCGCAAGGAACAACTTAGCGCAGTTGGCTATACATTTCACAGATTAATGACAATAATCCTTGGAAGCTCTTTTTTAAACCCACTCGATTTGTCAGGTTGAAGTAAAAACCAATTGTATTGCTACAAACTATATTGTGCACAATATAAAATAGTGTACATTTGTTTCAAGCAATCAGATGTGAACTAGATCGTCCAGATGATCGAGCAGAAGGCAGAGGCTATCGTTGAAAATCTGGTTTGCTGTGTATTGGCATAAAAAAGTAAAAACTAAAAAATAAATAAAGATGAAAACATTGTATACAATTGGTGCCCAAGCTACTGGCGGTAGAAATGGTCAAGTAAAAAGCGAAAATAATATCTTGGATCTGGAAGTGCGTATGCCAAAGGCACTGGGAGGAGCTAACGATGATTATGCTAATCCTGAAATGCTTTTTGCGGCGGGCTATGCAGCCTGTTTTGACAGTGCGTTGAATCTGGTCATCAAACAGGCTAAAGTACAAACCGGTGAAACTTCGGTAACGGCAAAAGTAAGCATCGGCCAATTAGAAAACGGTGGTTTTGGTTTGGCTGCAGCATTGCACGCCAACATCCCGGGGGTGAGTTTGGAAGAGGCACAAGCTTTGACCGAAAAGGCACACCAGATCTGTCCGTATTCAAATGCGACGCGTGGAAATATGGAAGTGGAAATACAGGTATCTAATCAATAGTTTGCAATAAATAAGAAATGGTCTAGAATAACTACATCAAGCGCATTTCAAGGTGCGCTTGATGTAGTTACTTATCCCAGTCTAATTATCATGACAGCACATATTCGATGCAACTATATCGTTTAAAGGATAAGCATGAATAACAAAGGCATTCAAATTTTCTGCTTTTTTAGCGATTAATTAGGAACGATAGCTGTACTAAATTTTCCATCTGTCAATGTTACCTGATCTAAAGTTGTAGCACCTTCGACACGAACTAATACACATGCAAATCTAAAAGAATGCCATTGTTCTATGAAATTAAAGCAAGTGTTATTTTAAAGACTGGAGATGGTGTGATTTTTTTTGGTATGATTTGATATGAAAATTAAAATATAATCAGTTTAAAGAGCTGTATTGAAGTCAAAAAAATGACTGAACTTAATTTTTGATGCTTTACTTTTTTAATATTGCTACTGTGGAAGTGTTGGTGATGGTAGTCATTTTATAATCGATGTTGATCTATATGATGTTCATAGCTTTAAGACCTAGGAAAACCAGTGCAATGACTGCCCAGATAATTCCCCAATATTGTACTCGAATAAACCACATATCATGATGTGATTTCCTGTTCATCCATATACCCACCATAAATACCACAGGAGCGGAAGCTAATAAACTGTATAGGAATACTTCTAGACTTGAATTTCCATTTGTTCCAAAAAAGTAAATACCAAGGAGTATGGCGCAGAGGGGAATAAGAAGCGCAATAAATCCCCAACCTTTATAAATGATCATGATGAATGTTATCTATGAATATACTGTGTGACTGTGTGGAGTACAATAGCATCCCGATCTGATTGTGGGGATGCTATTATTTTCGTATTAATCGTCAATATGGATCTAGTCCCAGTTGACATTGAGGTTGTTTTCTGTTGCAAATTCTTTACCTAATGCTAATAAAACCGTAATTCTCTGCTCAAATTCGGCATTGTATTTTTGCTCGATAGCTGTTGAAATTTCATCTTTCTGCTCCTGTGGAGCATGGGTATCACAAAGTTTTGCATAAGTTGTATATTCATTTTTATATACCGGTAACACAAATTCATACAGCGCTATCGCTTGTTCTTTTATTTCTTTTCTGCCATCATCATTGGCAGATAATGCGTGCAGGTCTTTCAACACTTTTTCTAAATAGAGTATTTTGTTTTTCACAACTTCTGATGCTTCATTGCCATTTTTTTTGCTGGATGGGATATTTGGATATTCCACGCTATGGTCATGAAGCTGCTTTGCCAATGCTGGTGTACCAAAATCTGTTATGGTATTGGTATTTAAAATAGCTACACCAAAGAATTTATCTGCAGGTTCGGAACAGGATTGAAAGAAAATAGCGGATGTCAATAGGAGGATGCATAGTGGAGCAAATAACGATTTTAATGTGCTTTTCATGTACTTGTTTTTTAGTTACGTAATAAAATGATCTGTTTTTAAACAGGATTGTCTGCAGTAAATCAAAAATTGAGCCATCAAAGACTATCATAAGGGTCCGATCCTGTTAGGGCATTCATTCTCTGTGTCTTTCATCGGAAAGATTTTTTAAAAAACTCTTGATCTCCAACAAATGACCCTTAAAAAAGGCATACCAATAGCTAATAGTGCAATGGTAGGGTTGCTACTGATGGATCAATCGTGCAGATGCGGATCATACCGAAGATCTGAGAACTTAAATTTTAATGCCTACCGTCATTTACTTGTTCAATTTTTCGCCTCAGTTCTGATTTTTAATGCTGCCTGTATCTATTGCGTTCTAGGCTATCATGTTGTCGCGAGGTGTTGTTTTAAGATTATGACCATGATCATCGGTAATAATGGTAAGGGAAACAGTAATTTATATACGGATTTTCCAACTGATACTCCCGATTTTTGATAAACATAACTTGAACCTTTCACAAGAGGCAAGTGGTCCAGGTAATTTAACTTGTAGCACAGGCTTAGGCGGGTTAAGACTATAAATAGGAAACGTAATCATGAGAACAATATGGAACAAAACAATCGTAGGGACTTCTTGAAAAAAGGAGCAGTATTTGGAACAACCTTATTTGGAACTTCTACTTTCGGTATCGCAGGATGTACAAGTTCTTCCAACAACGTAAATGCGAAAAATGAGAAGGCACTTGATCCAAAGCAATCAAAAACGCGCACTTTAGGAACAGGGGAGCATGGTATAGCGGTATCTGCACTAGGTCTAGGTTGCATGGGAATGAGTTATCATAGAAGTTTTATTCCAGATAAAAAGGCTATGATTGATCTATTGCGAAAGTCGCCCGAACTGGGCTTGAATTTTTATGATACCGCCGAAGCTTATGGTCCCTTAACCAATGAGGAGCTTTTGGGTGAAGCAGTTGCTCCATTCCGTCAGGATATCATCATTGCAACTAAATTTGGTTTTAAAAATGGAAAACCGGCTGCAGGATTAGACAGCAGTCCAGCACGGATCAGAACTGTCGTAGAGCATGCCTTAAAAAGTCTGAAAACAGATTATATTGATCTGCTTTATCAACATCGGGTAGACCCCAATGTAACGATCGAAGACGTAGCTGGAACAGTTAAAGATCTGATTGCAGAAGGTAAGGTAAAGCATTTTGGAATGTGTGAAGCCAGTGTCGACAACATCAGGAAAGCGCATGCCGTACAACCGCTAACCGCATTGCAAAGTGAATATTCCTTATTTACGCGTCAGCCCGAACAGGATGTGATCAAGCTTTGTGAAGAGTTAGGGATTGGTTTTGTACCTTATAGTCCCTTGAGCAGGGGTATGATTACCGGATATTTAAATGAACGCTCCAAGTATGACTCCAATAATGACAACAGATCTACACTGCCCAGATACCAACCCGATAATGTGATTGCCAACTGGAAATTGATCGATTTACTCAAAGAGTTTGGAGATCATCGTGGTCTAACGGTTGCACAGGTGGCATTAGCCTGGTTGCTCGCACAGAAACCTTTTATTGTACCGATCCCAGGAACAACTAAATGGGCTCATCTGCAAGAGAACCTAAGTGCTGCTGATTATGTGTTTTCCAGTGGAGAATTAAATAATTTAACTGCAAAAATTGATCAAATCCCGATTGTAGGAGATCGTTTATCCGGGTTATCTGCTGAGCAAACCCAGCGATAGCTATAATATGCTAAAGTTATTTATTGTGAGCGAAAAGCATAAAAAATTGTGTGTTTAAATATCTTTATTTTCAATCGTTTATATTTTATTGTATAATTATACAATAAAATATAAACGATTGAAAACGAATTTAAAGATTCAATTTTAAAATGCAGACCTTTAAAAATTGCGAGACTTTTTTAAAAAAAATTAATTATTGTCAAGTATAAGATATGTGTCTTTCTACTATTCTTAATTTTATATTAAATCCAGTTAGATATAATATCCGAAGATTGTTCTATAGTAAACTTTCTAGCAAACAGATTTTTTGATTTATTTAATTCTGTGATGTCCATAGCTGTTAATATTCTGGGGTGTATGTATGGTTCGTCCCATTTGATATAATGAAGATGCTGATTTTTCAAATTTTTCAGGATATATGGATGTTCGCAATTTAGAAATAATGTTTGAAAGAAACTTTCGTCTGGAATTTGTACGTACTGAAAATAATCTAGAAAATCGGGGCTGTCTTTCAGAAATTTAAATATAATATTGATAGCTTTACTGGGTATAGAAAACCATTGGGAGCCACCATAAAATTTAATGTATTGAGATACTTCCTCATATAAAGGGAAACGGTGCACACCACCCGAAGACCATGTTTTTCTTGGGATTGGATGATAATCTATAAATATAGTATCAGCATGATCGTCAAAATACTGATTGATATAAAGATTACTTTTAATTGGTAGGTCAGCGCCACTAAGTAAAATAATGCGCTGATTTTTCTTGATTTTTTTTTTGACAAAGTCAAAGGCGTGTAAAGTAGCTTCAACAAGAGCAAATGACCCCCATTTACTTGCGTACCTTTTGGGAGTAAAGTAACAGTTTTCAGTTCCCTGTACTGCCCTCACAAAGGGTTCAATATCTTGTTGTTGGTCTATGTGTATAATAAAATAATTATTTTTATCCCTTAATTTTTCAATGAGCAGACTTAACATTTTGGCTGAATCATGAGCAAGTATAATGTAGATCATAAAATACATTTGATTTATTAAACAATATAGTAAAAACAATCTTTAAAAAGATAATTTCACTTTTTTAATTAAAAATAATTATCTTAGGGTAAAGATTAGCTTTTTGTCACAGATTAATTAACCATACAGATAAATGTCGATTGAATAATTTTTCATTATGACTTACTGTAAGAATAAACCTACCTATCAATTAATAAGATGTTGGTAATGTGGTCTTTGGATCGCCGTATTCTATTATAAATAGGATATCACTGTTTGTTGTCGGTAATATGACTATTTTTTTAATATGGCGCCCACAGATGATGTACTTGTTAATTTGTCAATGGTTATACGGTTAATTGCTGATTGATCTGTGTACGTAATATGGTGCAGTAAATAAAATAAATAGAATATAGTTGATGAAAAAATATTTGATTATTGGAGCTGGTTTTTCTGGATCAGTCATCGCAGAGCAATTAGCTCGAAACGGAAATAGTCATGTTACCGTGCTAGACGAACGTGAAACCATCGGTGGAAATTGTTATTCTGAGAGGGATCCTGAAACTGGAGTTATGGTACATAAGTATGGGCCACATACGTTTCATACAAACGATAAGGAAGTGTGGCAGTATATTCAACAGTTTTGTGAAATGGTACCCTTTGTTAATCGGATCAAAACGGTACACCATGGCCAAGTATATTCATTGCCCATAAATTTGCATACCATAAACCAATTTTTTAAAAAATCTTTTTCTCCAAGTGAAGCTGTCGAATTTGTAAACGCAGTGGCAGATAGATCAATTGTAGAAGCTCAAAATTTTGAAGAGCAAGCTCTTAAATTTATTGGGAGAGATCTTTACGAAGCTTTTTTTTATGGCTATACAAAAAAGCAATGGGGCTGTGAACCTCGTGAATTGTCAGCAAGTATATTAAAGCGGTTGCCCGTTAGATTCAATTATAATGATAATTATTACACAAGCTGTTTTCAAGGGATGCCTCGAGATGGATATACAGCAATTTTTGAGAAGATGCTTGATTCACCTTATATAGATGTTCAATTATCAACTAAGTTTGATTCAACTTGGGAAAAATCAACCTATGATCACATATTTTATACCGGTCCCATAGATTCTTTCTTTAATTATAAATTCGGTAGACTGTCCTATAGAACTGTTTATTTTGAAAAGAACATTGCTATAGGCGATTATCAAGGAAACGCTATTATTAATTATCCCGACCAGGATGTTGATTGTACAAGAATTCATGAACATAAACATTTTACTCCTTGGGAGCAGCATGAAAAAACAGTTTATTTTAAAGAATTTAGTAAAGAAACCGAAGAAAATGATATCCCATTCTATCCTAAAAGATTGAAGAAGGATATGATTACCCTAGAAAAGTATTTGGAAGAAGCGAAACTAAATCCATTGATTACATTTGCGGGAAGGCTTGGGACTTATCGCTATATGGATATGCATCAGGTGATAAAAGAAGCATTGGATATAGCAAAAATGCATCTCTAGCTTTGATCAATTTCACTGGAAGCGACAGCTACAACATCTGTGACTTAACAACACAAAATACTGACATTGGGTATGCTTCATTTTCAGTTGAATGCATACATCCTTATTTAAATACCTCAATTTAGTGTCTTACCTGATTTTTTTTGCATAATCAAGGCAGCTTTCGTGTCCGACGGGACAATTTATAATATTATGCATGTTTATAAATGGATGGAGGTTGATCGATTTCAGCTATCCTTCACTTCATCCGTGCTGTATGTCGATAAAATATGTGATGAATCTTTTTCATTCTCACAGCATACTCTTCTATTTCATCCATAGAATGGCAAGCTGGATTATACTTTTCATATACATCAACATTACTGATATCTTTTTTTGTAGAAATCATCGGATACATTACAAACTTATTACTTGTCATTTCAGATAGTTTATTTTCGACAACATCGGTTTCATAAAAATTTTCGTCTAGTATGGATCTATAAAAAGACCTAAAGATGATAATAAATGAACTTTCCCAACATGCATCCAACCATGAAACACCTGAGGCAAGTGGTAGGATATGATTAAATCCACCGACTATACCTCCAAATAACAATGTAGCATTCAAACGATGAGCTTCGTAAATTGCTGCTATCAGTTTTATTTTGTTGTAATCATCACTAAATTGATGATTATCTTTACATATAATGATCACATCTTCCTTTTTTTCTTCCGCAATAGCTATGATTTCACATATATTGTTCCATAATGCCCAGTGACTGTTTGAATGTGGATGAGTTTGAATGATATTCATATCGAACTCAATTTTGCCTTGAAATTGTTGTTTTATATCGTGTAAACTTTCAATTTGCTTTGACGTATTAATAATGTAAGTTGGAATAGTAATATCGTTCATTTGATTTATTTTAATTCTTCAAAATATGTTTTTAAATAAGATAAAGTGGCTAATCGTTTCGTGGTAGTATGAAAATAATCATTTACAGTACCACTACCTTCATTTTTTTGGGTAACATCAGAATATCCAAATTCTTTCTGAATTGAAATAAAGGGATAAAGACAATATATTTGGTCACTGATCTCATTTATTTTTAGATCAATATTATCGTCATCATTCAAGGTAATATTTAGAAAAATATCAAAGAATCGTTTATAAATTATGAAAAATTGAGTACCTGTAAATTTATTTAGCCAAAATAATCCTTTATCAAGTTCTACTGCATCTTCAAAATAACTTACTCCACCTAGTAATAGATCGGCTTGTAATTTATTGGCATCGTGGATAGTTTTTATAAATAATGATTCGTTGTAATTGTCCGTAAATTGATGATCATCTTCGCATATCAGGATATAGTCATAGTTTTCCATTTTTGCTTGCTCGATAATGTTGCGCATTGTTTTCCAAAGTCCAATTGCGCCAATATTATGTTGTGTTGCAGAAACTATTCTAAAATCAAATTCGTTTCTTTTTTCAAATTCATTTTGGATATGAATTCGTCTATCATACCGCTTTTCTAAGTTGATTATAAAAGTTGGGATTTTAGTATTCATCGTTATGGTAACATTTTTTTTATGAAAATTTATATATGTAAACAAGACTAAGTGTTGTGTGCTTTAATTTTTGATAGTTAAGATTAAATTAATAATATACACCATTTATCTTCAATGACCTATTTATTCTGTTAAGGCTTTATTAATCCAACTTTTTGTTTTCTCATTACCCATATATCCTCCGACGTTAGCATTAGACAGTTCACCCTTTTTATTAAAAATCAAATAACTCGGAATATATTTAATACCATACTTATTGTATAAAGCTGAGCTCTGATTATTGTATAGATAGTAATGTTCGCCACTTAAATTCTGGACGTAATCGTTCCAAAGCTTAAAGTCTGATGTTTCATCAGTAATATATATAAATACGACATCATTCTGAGCGCTATATTGAACCTTTAAATCTTTGATCTCCTCAAATGCAGTTATACAAGGACCGCACCATGTTGCCCAGAAATCTACGACAATAACTTTTCCTTTGTATTTTATCAAAATATCCTCCATGACCAAATCTTTTGCAGAGTCAAATGGAAGGTGATATTTTCCATTAACTTTTTTATCAAATTTCAGCTTGTAAAAATCATTTTGATAAAGAATATAATTGCTAATTTGGGCATTTTTAAAATATTGGATTAGTTCATATTGATTCGTGAATGACAGTAAATTTCCACTTCTGATCTGTTCCATATAGGCTATTGCAATTGCCATATCATAAAAGAGGTTATGATCTTGTTTGAAGATTTGTCCAAATTGCATTTTTAATTTGCTGTGGTAGGCATTAGGACCTTCCTCCACGATAGAGGGTAAGTCCAATAAAGAATCTTTAATGATACTACTTAGAATCATATTATATCCTGTATGAGTTAAAGAGTTGGTATCGGCATGGATAGGGGTAATGATCCCCTCGTAGTAGGAAAGATCCCGTGTCGGAACAATGAGTGGTTGAGTTATTGAATCGAGCCCCAAAGCTTGGTAGTAGTTCTGAATCGCATTGCTGTAATTATCTGTTAAATAGATTGTTTTAAGAAAGTCAGTATAGGAATTAGTGTAATAATTATTGATAATATCAACATTGACATTTTGGCTGATTTCGTCTGTCAGACGTTTGATACCGTGCAATCTGGCATCACGATAAGAATTTGCGGTTTTAAAGATTGCTTGAGCTTTTTCTATCGATTTAGCCGGCGACCTGTATTCATATGACTTGCTAATGAGTTCCGAAAGTTGATTTGATTTGTCAAACATTTCCTTAAAATATCCTTGATAATCTATTTTGTAGTTTGTACTATCTATATAATGAATTTTGAGTAAATCAGCGTGATTCGGTAATAATATTGTCATTAAATTTTGATTATTCAAGCTCGTAAAGACGGTCGTGGGACCGAAAGTATAATCTGACAACAAGTATGTGGAATCGTTAATTTGTTTGACTTCTGCTGGTTTTTTTGATAGTACATTATTGACTCCAGGATTTCCTAAAGGAAATTTTTTAGGAAATTTTCCAGATAATCTAATGGTCAGTGAGGTATAACCACTTTCTGTAAAAATACTTTGAGCTGTAGCATGCTCGATTAGAATCGTTAATAAAATCATTATAAGGAGCATTCTAGACATATATATAGTTGTTACTGGATACATATTGCAATTCATATTTCTTGTGCTATTTTGATATTTATGGAGCTTCAAAAAATGTGAAGCTCCATTCAATTATGTGTTTACAAGACAACCGTAATTCCACCCATTATCGTAAGGTGATTTACAAGTTCCTGGTCTACAGTCGGTGGTTACACAAGCATCTCCTGGTCCTCTTCCTCCAGTTCCGCAAGCTCTAACGCAGCTTCCACTTCCGCCACTTCCACCACTTCCAGTAGATCCACCCAAAATCTGTTTCAATTCTTCTCGGGAAAGGATATCATTTACACCTTTTACCCCTAGTTTTAATTTTTTCATTATTTTTGTATTTATATGGTACTATTCACTTACACCCGAATAGCATAGGAGGGACTTTTACAGGGATCCTTCTGTTGACCGAGATCGTTTGCAACCGGCTCGGTCTTCTTTTAAAAGAAGTTTTTAAGTTCTTCTATGAGATAGCCTTCCGGCAATTCTTTTCCATTGATATATATCGTTGGTGTAACTCTTATTTTCATACGGTTACACCACTCATGCATTGCAAATACTTTATTATTTTGCTCTTTTAACTCGTTGCCCAGCGGGTATTTTTTTGCAAATGAACCATAATCTTTTTCCGGGGATGAATACCATTCATCTAATGCTTCATGACCTATTTTGGATCCTAATTTTTCCTGTATTGCTAATAAATGTGAAATAGGTTGGTTGATGATATCTCCTTCGTTAGCAGAAGCATTAAAGATGATTCGGATTTTTACATCAGGATTAGTTTTGATGATCTCTTTCAGTTCGGGATGTGCCTTCGAGCAGGGCTCACAATAGGGACTACATATTTTGATAATTTCATTTTTAGCATTTGGATCTCCAACGATTATACCTAGATCCTCGCTTGACGCAACTGAATCTCCTTTGTTTAATAGAGCTTCAAATATTTCGGGATTATACCGTAATTTTTTCCATTTCTTCTCGAAATTTTTACTGTTTCGGGCATTTTTTAATAATGGAACGACAAGTATTGCAGATGATAAAAATAAAATCCCGAGAAGTGAAACGATGATCATGCTGAAGTAGTCGAGCACGATCTTTTCAATAAAAATTTCATTTATAAAAAATAGCGCTAAAATCATATTCGCAAATAGAAGAGCCTGTATCGCCAGGCAAAGTGGACACCATTGTTTAACAATATATGCTTGGTAATAAATGGAAAATATGATATAAGGTGTACAGGCGATAGATAAGCACGAGAATAATAATAATTGACTGAATTGGCCTGGATATATAATTTGAGCAACGAGCACTGTCGTCATATAAGCAAATCCCCACTTTGACCAGCTTATATTTAAAAACGATGATTTTTTAGAAGACAGTATAGCATCGCAATTAGCTTTCTTCCCGGAGCCTCCACATACTTCGCGCAAGAAAGTATTGTCATCATCAACCTCGTGCCATAAAAGTAAGGTTGTGATTATGACACCAAGTAAAGCGGTTAAAAGAAAACCAAATCCAATCCAAGAGTAAGCGGTTAAACCTCGTAAAAGATAGATGCCGGTCGTTACAACGATCAATAACATCGCCAATATAGGTGTGTATTTAATTATATTTTTTCTTTGCGTGGTCTTTCTGTTGAAGTCGTAATTAGGCTCATCTGTTTTAGAACTGGTGTCTATTAACAGTACAATACCTTTATCAATCAATTCGAAATGTTCAATTGAAATTGTTTCTGTACGATTAGTAATAGGATTAAGAAATGTTATCTGTTGATTAGTGACGTCTGTAATAACTGTAAAGTTAGGATAGGCCCAATCTTCTTGTTGGATGGAGCTTAAGAAAGGCAACTCAAAGTCAGTATAAGAATAATCACCTTTTCTTATTGCTGCACTATCTATGCCATATTCTTGCAGGCAGTCCTTTATCGTTAGCAGGGAAGGCGAGTCAAGGTGATCTTGTAGCTTTTCTGCTAGTATTTGCTGATTAAACTTTATTTCTGAGATATTTAATAAATATTCACAAGTGTTAAAAATATTATTATTCCTGTTTTTTTTTCTTGTAAAAAGATTCATCATCTAGGTTCTATGGTTATTTCAATTTTTTAATTATTATTTTCTCAAATGTTGAATATATAATTCAATACGAATTATATATTCAACATTTGAAGTCAAATTTCCTGTTCATCATTATTAATCTGTTGGTTTATAAAGAATTTTTATTTAATAGTGCATGAATAATAAATATATACTTATTGTGATGCCTCTATATATTGTGTATTAGGTTTATTTTTAATTGTCCTAAATATAGGAATATTATAATTTAAATAAAAAATAAATTTAAATTTTTGTTTTAACTATATAAGGGAATTCTTTCACGTTGGTGTTAATCTGTCTGTCTAGAATTAAATTATAGAAGTATTGTAAATCGTAAATAATAATCGTTAAAGGTTGTTGTTTTTACAATAAAAGATCAATTATTATAAATATTGTTCTAAATAAAGTTACATTATCATTAATATTTATGATTTTATTTCATAGATTGCAGTAAAAAAATAAACTAAACAGATTATTTATTATAAAGTGCAGTTGGTCATTTGTATGATAGCATTTTTCTAATGTATATTTTATAAGGAAGGCTTCGTGTTTAATAAATTAAAACTAATTATAAATTTTGATTAAGAGATTTCCCCATTATAAGCAGATGGACGAGATGGACTGTGGTGCCACCTGTCTCCGTATGGTATTCAAGCATTATGGTAAATTGGTGCCCATCCATAAGATCGGGAAGCTCTGTCAAACCACGAAGAATGGTGTAAATCTTCTGGGCATCAGCGAAGCCGCAGAGAAATTGGGATTTCGTACTTATGGTGTACGTCTGTCGCTTGAGCAGTTAAAAGAAGTCGAACTGCCTTGTATGCTACACTGGAACCAGAACCATTTTGTTGTACTCTATAAAATTCGTCAGGGTAAATACTTTATATCAGATCCAGCCTCTGGACTGCTCAGTTATGATGAGAAAGAATTTTCCAAGAACTGGTTCTCAACCAAAGAACTACATGCGGGACTTTCACTCGTATTGAGCCCCGGACCAGATTTTTATCAGATCGATGAAGAAGAACCTGAACTGAAATTAGAGTGGAGCAAGATCTTCACCTATTTCTATAAATATAAAAAGCTGTTTGTCCAACTGATCTTAGGTATGGTACTAGGGACCATTCTGTCGCTGATCGCACCCTTTTTGAC
>NZ_QBKH01000011.1 GCF_003054045.1 Sphingobacterium faecium | reverse complement strand
TATTATTATAAAAAAAACAAAAAGTAACTTAGGTAAGTATGTTGGTTTTAGTGGAGACTGGAGTTTTAAATTTTATTTTGGCAGGGAAGAAAATAAGCCGATTTTAATTGGGTTCTTAAATGGGCTCTTTGAGGGAGGGAAAGTTATTCAAGATCTTCATTATCGGCCTGTGGAGCAGGATGGCGATCTTGAAAATGAAAGGAAGGTTATTTTCGATCTGTATTGTACCGGTATTGATGGTGAGCATTTCATTATTGAGATGCAACAGCTATATCAAGATTTTTTTAAAGACCGAACCGTTTTTTATACATCCAGGCTTATCAATAAACTTATACCCAAGGGCTATAAGGGAAATACATACGAACTTCCCGAAGTATATTTTATTGGTATCTTAGAATTTGAGTTAGGAGAAACAGAATCCGGAAAGTATTTTTATGATGTTGCCCTTTGCGATAAGCAGAGTAATCGTGTTTTTTATGAAAAGCTTGGTTATAAGCTGTTAGTATTACCAAATTTTAATAAGAATGAGGCTGATATAAAGACGGATATGGATATGTGGCTATACTTATTGAAAAACATGAGTAAACTTGATAAAATACCGGATTTTTTGGATAAGCGGGTATTTGGTCTTATCTTTGACATAGGCGAAGTAGCAAAATTAACACCGGAGGATAAGATGGCATACGAAGCAAGTTTAAAACATAAGCGTGATGCAGAGAATACCTATTCTACTGCTCAGCGCATTGGACATGATCGAGGTTTAAAAGAGGGTTTAAAAGAAGGTATTGCAAAAGGCGAGCAGAAAAAAGCTATTGAGACAGCTTTGAAATTTAAAAATATGGGTTTACCTTTAGAACAAATTGCTGAGGGTACCGGCCTTACCATCGACGAGATTGAAAAGCTGAAATAAATCAAATAGATCATATATAAATAATAAATAAAGCCATTCTGTCAAGAATGGCTTTATTTGTTTTATACCCTCCTTACGGCTTTCAGTATTTTTTAATCAAACCGATCACCACAAAAATCTCTTTTCAGCACCAGCTGTTATTGGAGTCAATGCTTTGAGTGCGATCCGGAGCGAGCTTCGTCTTGTTTGCTTCGCAGATCTCTTCGGGATTTTTCGGTGGGCGCTCCCGCAATTATGAAAACAAATTCCAGTAGCTATATTGACTACTTTAAGTCACCCTTATTCTAGATAATTCTCCTTTTCCATTTCTTGTATCTCTTTTTCGATTTCATCATCGACAATGCTAGAAAGATTAGTTTTAACTTCTTTAATAGATTTGTATCTCCTTACGTCTTTATAAAATCGTGATATATAAATATCTTTTTCCCATTTTAGAAGATTAAAACTGAATGTAAAATAGTCTGAAGGTGATTTTATTACACAAGTCACCACGTAGTTGTCGCTACCTTTTTTATCAAAATATGTTTCGTGATAGGAAGAGTTCGTATCAATGTTCAGTTTATTGGCTTTAACTTTTAGTTCATTCCAAGCAACGGGTAATTCCAATTCCGAACCTTGTAGCATTCCTAAGACAAATTCAGCAGGACTATCTTTAAAACTAGAAAAATCTTCTTTTGGAAACAGACTTTTAAGTTTAAGCGCATACTTGAAATCTTCGATTTTTCCTCTTTGTATTAAAAATTCGGTGGTTCTTTTTCCAATATCTTCAATTTTGGTATTGATTTGTGATAGCAAAATGTTGTGTGTAAAAAGGGAGATGATAAGTAAAATTAATTTCATAAATGTATTATAGTATTAAAGGTATTTTTCAAGGGATAAGTACTTCCCATTGTTAGTACAATCATCATCAAAAGAACCATTAACAGTTAATATATGAAAATCGTATATATAATTCCCAGTGATTCAATTTGGAAAATAATAATTATCAAATGCGATTGAAATCTCAATATACAATACTACTAAAAAAGTATAATTTGTTTTAATTTCTTTTTTCTTAGCATTGCGTATAATCAAGTTCTAAAATTTAGTGATTTAAACACCATTTAGATGATATAGGTAGCTATTGTCTTTTAATGACCTTAACTTTAGCCATTATAAGTATATAGGTTAACCGCGTTAAGATACAGATAAGAACCAAATATCTATCATGTAGAATAGTTGCGAATTCTTGAGAATCCATATACATCAAAAGGGCCTAATTCTCATTAGACCCTTTATCTTGGCGTTCAACTGCACAGTAATTTTTATGTTTCTTATCGTTTCCTCTATTTTGTTTCATCATCCAGATTGCTTTCAAGCAATTGGATTTATTTACTGTACTACGTCATTTATCGTTTTACACTTTCCTGTTGAAAGTATATTTGTTATCGCTTTGTATTATAAGAACACCTGTCGAATAGAATAGTTCAAAAAAGTTTAAAATAATTTCACCTATTCATTTCGATCATTCACCGAGTTTTTAGTTGGTTTAGTCTAATTGCCATAGGGTAAGGACGATTTACACCCTACTTTTGAATCAACAAATAAGAACTAACAAACTATAAAATAAAGACATTATGAACACTTTAGCAAAAACATTCGCAGCAGCAGCCTTAATAGCAGTATCTACATTCACTATCGCAGCAGGCAAACCAGAGGTATCAAACCCTAAAAAAGCAGTGGTCAATTTATCTACAGCAGATCTAGCCATTGATCATTATGTTGCGGTTATGACAGCAGGTCAATCGGCTGGAGTAGAGCAGCTGTTTACAACAGACTTCAGTCAAAAAGTTCAGACATCAGAAGATAAAACCAATAGCCGTTTGGAAGTTATCTCCTTCTTGAAAAAACAAAAAGGAGAGCAATTAAACTGTAAAACCAGAACTACCATCGTACAGGAGTCAGCAGACTATATGATCGCCAAAGTAACGATGCAGTTTGAAGGTTTTACCAAAACAGATCTTGTGACTTTAGTCAATGACGGCGGTAATTGGAAAGTATCTCAATCGATCAATTCTTATAAGTAATCAAGTTTAATCCATATATTAACTAGAAGCCATGTCGTAAGATGTGGCTTTTTAGTGTCTCTGTTTTTGATATAAAGAGTGATTTCAATAAGTTATAATTTAATTTTAAATATAGGAGTTTGTACTTTTTTTATTGGCCAATCCTTTTTTCTTGTAACCAATTCCTCCTTAAGCCCGTCAGAGGAGTAAGATGGTCTTGACTGCCTAACATATATCGGGACATTATAATTTGGGATCACATCCAATTCAGCATAACATTTTTTTGCCATGTCAACTATTGCTGTCCTGTTTTCCTCTGTACCTGCGATCTGACTAGCAATGTAAGACTCAGGGCCATAAATTTTTTCATAGATCTTTGAAGCTTCAAATGTCGTGAATTTTGCACGCATCATAATTTGAACTAATACTGAGTATAAGCTATTATCTTGAGGAGATAATTCTATTTGTTGCAATATATTAGGGATCTCCTCCCACATGATCAATTCTACCAATAGATCTTTTGTGTTATCACCAATAAATTTTAAATCGGACCACATTTGATCCACGTAACCAATGATTTCTTTTCTATTCTTATGTAAAAATTGTAATTGTCTATCGCTCCAATACTCTAAAGGTAAATCTGATCGATAAAAGGCACCGTATATTCCTGTTGATTTAAATCGACCAAGACTTCCACAATTTTGCATATAGAATTCTTGTGTCATCATACAGTAGTTAAATCTATCGCGATTGTTTAGCGAATTAAATGTTTTGGCTGAAAGATGGTGGCTCAATGCATAATAGCGATCCTTACTTAAGGTCTCATTTCCTGAGACCAATTCGTCAATATAATATTCTCGCAACAGAGTACTTACAATTGATTTTCTATCAATAACCGGTATATTTTTATATTTATACTGGTCCAACCTGTATACATAAGCCGGCAAATTATTTGTTACAAATTTCGTGGTATCCTTAAGTTTATATTGAGAAAAACAGAGTAAAGGACAACCCCAAAAAAGTAATATTGAAATGTATTTTAATAAGTTTTTAAGAAAAGGCGTACAATTGGTCAATATCATATTTAGCGAAGCTCTAAGTCAATAATATTATAATTTCTTTTATTAAGATAATGAAATTAATGTCCTCATCCTATTTTTTAATACAATAAATTGAGAAATCAATGATAAAGAGATTATTCGCTAACTGCTTTATAAATATTACTAATTTAAAACTGAAGAAAAAAATACCAATACCATCAAGGGGAGAGAAGTCCTGCGTTATTTTGATCTCATTTCAGCAACAGCTGTTATTGGAGCCAATGCTTTGAGTGTGATCCGGAGCTAGCACATGTTGGCGATATGGGCGTACTGGAGTTTGGGAAAATATTAAATACGTTTATTTCGACTATCGATCTGCCTTTGGATAAAAGTAGGGGATCACAAGCTAACCACCATTACTTTTCATAGCTATATTATTTACGAGCAGAATTCCTTTTCAATTGAAAGATAATATAACCAATAAGCGGAAGTGTGGACGAAAGAATAATGTAAATGCATTGAGCTTGAAAATGAGTTACACTTGGAGCTTTATTCAAAATTTTATATATTAATACATCATAGACTATATAGTAAGCCTCAAATGTCAGCCACAAGATCGAGATATCTCTGTTGGTATTAAACTGATAACCTCCTGTTATCAGTATACACGAAACAAGTATTAACAGTCCAATCAATCCGGGCAAGAATATGGATAGATCCTTTTATTATTTTGCCCCTGTACATATCCAGCATACATAAGCCCTGCTGCTTGTATCCCAAAAATAACTAGATTAAAATTTAAATTCTCAGTAAAATAATGTAGCCAATCCCGATCTGTGAATAACGCATAAAAGTCATGATCATAAAACAGAGATGAACAAATAGTGGGGCGTTCATTTTTTTCATTTTACCAATGTTACTTCTTATAAAATCGCAATGTCTTTACCGCATTTAGAAGATCCTTTTCGTTTTGTACTTTTAAATCTGCTGCAGCAAGGTTAAATCGGGTTTTTGAAGAACCTCTCTGCCATAGACTGTCGATGTAAACTCCTGTCAATCCATTACCGGATATTCTAGCAAATACTATTTTAGCATGTCTATTATGAATCGTATCCCAAGATACATTTTGTTTTCTAAACCGATCGGCATCAAAATCTAGCGGTATGTCCTTTACAATAATATCTTTCATGGAGTCAGTAGCACTTTCCTCCATCATCTGTCTCGTGATTATTTCTATGTTATGCTCAGTCAAATTATTAGAGTACATACCCAGATCAAAGTACAGTGTATCAGATTTATCTACAGCAATGGCACCTACATAACTATCTATTCCATTTTTTTTAACCTGCTGCCATTTATAAGGGACATCAAGTGTAAATAGACCAAAATCCATTTTCTTTCTTCGATGTGGATCTTCACAGCCAATAAAAAGCATCATAAGGATAATAACTTGGGCTATTTTTAAAAAATTCATACTATGGATTACTATCTTTTGAATTTACAAAACAGGACTCAAAAATCAAAGTATTTAATAAGTCAACATCATTTCGTCAAGTTTTTTTTATTTGATGTTAATACCTTAAAAAGAATAGGACAGTTCCCATATTTTAAATTATGGATGGTTGGTGCTTGACTAATGATGGGACAAACGATTATATTATTCTTTGGATATTTTTTCTATTCGCCTTTGGCTTTATCAACGATCTTTAGCTCAGCAAAGAATTTCATTTTAGCTGCAGTATGTAATAACGATTCTTCAGATATTTCTAGTTCGTTGATAATGTTCTCCACAGTGTTTAATTTTTCAAAGAATGGTAAAATGAAATCTGAAATATTATATTTCATTTCAACAATGAGCTCATCGACATCTGTCAGACCATTTATATTATACCACACATCTGGCAAATCCTTAATCTCTCCAATTCTTTTTCTTATTAAACATTCGGGTTCGGTTGGAAATGTTGGAATTTCTTTATTTAGGAAATTAAAACAGGCTAGCCAATACTCAGGTGAAAAGATTCCAATGTTAATTGTGAAATTGATATCATCCTTGGTGCTGTAATAACTTTTTTGAATATTTATTATGTGACCTATTTTTTCAAGGGGTAGATAGAAATTATTAGCCTTCTTTTTAAAGCCCAGTCCTTTTAAAGTATCATGAAAACCTTCTTTTATGAGCTTTTCAAATTTTTCTTGAGTATTTGTTTTCATATCTTACTTTTAGCTGGCTTAAAACTAGTCGCGTTTTTTGACAGATTCATCTATAAGTTTCATCATCTGCTCAACAGTTTTTCCTACTTCTTCTTTCCCTACAACTAATGTTTTTTTTTCTAAACCCTTCGGAAGAGTAATTTTACCGTTAAATTCGGGAAGAAACAAATTAATTTTTTCCTGATCCATTTTATTGAAATTTAAGAAAGTCCATCTTTCTGGTTCACCTTCTTTTAACGCTAATAAGTTCGCTGAAGTGATAGCTATTTTGTCTTTTTCAGGCATAGACATTACCAATACTTGAGGAATAAAGCAATATGCTATCCCATCAATTTTTGAGATCTCCATATCAACGTAATTGATGACAGAATCAAATTTAATTCCATAATTTGTAAGCGAAGAATAGACTTCCTTAGTCAGTTTTGTTGCTTGTTCTATTCCGCCCATACATTTAATTAAGCGGAAAGAAGTTTGGCTCAGAATACCTTCAACATCTCCGGAAATCGATGCTTTTGTGATGATTGACAATGCATCCCTAAGCTGCGGATCTTTTTGTGCAGAGCTTGTATTATAGAAAATAGTTAAAAGTATAAAAATTAAAAATGTTCTTTTTGGTTTGAGGTTTCTATATTGGTTAAACAAATCGATATTGTGCATAATTGAGCGAGGGTTAATTCCAATGAATTTACAGGTTTTTAGTGAAAAATCAAATTTAGATAGATATCCTGATTTTCCAATATAATAGCAATACCATTAATTCTTACATACCACAACCGGTTATAGTTTTATCGTCAGTCACTAAATCCTCAAGAGATCTTATGAAGTTTGTCCCCCTGAGTAGAGTCATACTATTAGAATTAAAACGTAACGGTTATAACATTTTGACATCTAAAAATACAGTTGACGACGAAAACCCAACATGGTATCCGTTAACTGTTCCAGATGTTGATGATTATTTGTTACACCTAGATTGTAGTGGAAGCATTGTTCCTATGGAAGAGCAAGCGCTATTGGTCATCGACGATGCACTAGCCAATATAGCGGAGGGGCAGCTTTTAGGAGAAGTATTTATTGAAATAGATCATTTAGGGGAATTGGAGGATAAAATCCAGTTTTACGGCAAGCAATATAAGTTTATCTCCAATCCAGAATATTATGTTTTTTCATTCGATCCGAAGCGGGTCTTAATTCGTAATTATGCCTTGCGCACTGGCAATCATCTCCTTTATCTAGCTTATATTGGCGTAAATTATCCCACTCATATCATCGATGAGATGCGAGATCTTGAAGATCTAACCCGTTCCCTGATCTGTCTAGATCAAGAACAGGCAAGAGAATGGTTTAGTACACATGATGTTACTATGGTACAATCCGATATCTCGATATATGACAAGGATGCTATTTTAACCATATTTTACTTGGAACGGATCAGCAAATAACAATTCCTTTAGAAGAGAAAGATGAGCTGGTTTATAACTTGATGGATACAGAAGACCTACTGCAACTCCGTGATCTATTCTGGATAGATCCGCGAATAAATTAAAAGTTCATTAGTTCAATATTTATTTGTTAATGGTTGAGATGGAGTAAATGACAGACGATGAGGATTATGTTGATAACCAAAAGTTCAATAAATCATCTTTTTACTTACTGCAGAGTCATTTATTGTGGCGAAGGAGAATCCGTATTAAGAAAAATGAAAGTCTAATAAAAAAGAAGTAATATTGTTAGACCACCGGCTTGAATTAGGATTTACATTTAATAATTTGATTAATAGCTTTAAAGTAATTAAGTAATCTTTAATTTTTGGAAATTTTATAAAGGACTATTTAATAGGGATGATTATTTCGATAATTATTGGGATAAGTTCCCTGAGGGGCGACATTTACAGTTTAAAAAAGAAACACTTTCTTTACTGAAAAACAATGTTACAAATAAAGATGAAAAGGGATTAGCTAATACATTGGCCGTTCTTTCTACTGATGGAGCAGACAGTGACTATACAGATATTTTGCTACAACTTTTAGATGAGAAATGGCACATTTCAGAAGAGGACATTATAACCGTTCTTGAATTAATTAAAGACCCTAAAAGTGTGAACAAATTATATGAATTTGCTCTTGACGTTCCTGATTACGACGAAATGAGAGCTATAGCAAAAAAATGTATATGGGCATTAAGTGCAATTAATACACCTGAAGCAGTTCAAAAGTTAAAGTTGTTAACAAAAGTTGATGACCCAATTATAAAGGAAAATGCAATATTTGAACTTGAAGTGGTTCTCAAAAAGAAATAACTGGTAAGGTAATTATGATTTGGAGGAAATAACAAAAGAGTTTTGACAATATGCTTGACTGCAGGTATTACACTACGAAAAACTGAATGACGACAAAAAAGGCATACGAAATATTGGCTTCTTTGCCAGTTTATGGACCAATGTATGTGTCTGTAACAGAAAGTGGAGAACCATTTTATTCCGAAGGTTTTCCTGTTCGTTTCTATAAAAATGACGGCACAGAATGGGTAGCGAACTTTCAACCAGGTTGGACAGACTTTGCAGAAATTATAGAACTTGAAAAAACTCAAAACTTGTTAGTAATTGCTCGTGGCACTTGTTACATAATGAATCCCAACGACACAAAACCTATCGTCGTTTTCTGAGTTGGCTATTGCGATATTTTTAAAGCAAGTAAAAATAGATATGTATTTCAAGACCAGATCGATCTGACAATTTTTGAGCAAGATGGAACACATTGGAATACAGAACCAATTTCGTGTGATGGATTAAAAGAAATTAAAGTTGAAAATAATTTAGTATCGGGATTAGCGTTTTATCCAATGAATGATGCTGACGAATGGATTGAGTTTCAGTATGACCTTGACACAAAAACTTTGACGGGTGGAAGTTTTATTCATTTTGAGAATAAAAAACCTTGGTGGAAAATATGGTAACAGAAAAGTTTGCTTGCCGCTGTTGTAGCTACAAGACATTTAAAGAAAGACCCAATGGTTCATATGATATCTGTGAAGTTTGCTTTTTTTGAAGACGATCCAATTCAACTTGAAGACCCAAATGGTTAAAATTATGAAGCATATATTTTATATTATTCTTGTTATTTTAATAATAAGTTGCAAGAACAAATCTGTCACCACAGAAAAGAATAGAGATATATTAACATCAGTATTACATGGCGATACCCTTATTTATAATACTTTTTCAAAAAGTATTATAATTGAAGATTTGAGAACAAATAATGTAATAAAGAAGTTATCTGTTAATGATTTATTTTATTATTCACCTATTATTAATAGTGGAAAATTATATTTTTCTGAATCAAATAAAAAATTTGTGTGCTATGATTTAACAGAGCAACGAAATATATGGGAACTAGAAACGATAAGCATTGTTAAATCTGTTTTAATTAGAGGAAATGAAGTTATACTAAATTTAAAGAATAACGGATTTATTATCTTAGATAAGGTGACGGGAAAGGAGAAACTCAAAATTCCTTATACTTATTCAGAAGTATGTGCACATCCAGATGTATCCCCTTACTCAATGGAGATTTTGAACGGAAATTTGTATGTAGCAAATTGGAATTGTAACTCCATAAGCATGATAAATCTTGATACTGGAAAACTTTTGAAAAAGGTTAATCTGGGCTCCGGATATACGTATTTAACTGTCATAGGTAATAAGTTATTTGTCGGCTTAAATGGTAATTATAATGGCGGAAAGATTTTTATATTGGATGGAAACACCCTTAATATCGAGTTTTCCGAACGGGTGAATTTTGAAGACAGAATGAAACCCTTAATCTGGAAGGGGAAGTTGATTTATTATACTTTTGATAATCAAATTTACCTGTTTGATCCTGTAAGTCATTCGAATGAAGTCTTATTAAAGTTGTCAGAAAAAGACAATTTATCAGGATCTAAGATGATTCTATCACTAAATAATCTATATTTCCATACTGTCAATTTCGAACTTTTAGAATACAATCTAGAAGACAAAAAGTTGAAAAGATTAGGTATTTTTGGTACGAGAAAGATTGATAATATCTTTTTAAAGGATGGTAAAGTAATAAAAATATTTTAAAGATATAACTATTGAGCATCTGTGCCAAAGTAATGAGCACACAGGCTCTTAGTGATTCTCATGAATACGTGTTATAAAAAGATTATAAATGTAACACGTGTTAATTACGTGTTATATAAAGATTAAAAATGTAACACGTAAATTAAATCAAATAGATCATATAAGTAAAACATCTAAAGCCATTCTGTCAAGAATGGCTTTAGATGTTTTATTCCTTCCTTACGGCTTCCCGTATTTTTTAATCAAACTGATGCTTTATTTTCGGGCTTTTAAAACAGTATTCATCGTACACCATGATCGTTACCAGTACCAATACTATCGAGGGGAGAGAAGTCCTGCGTTATTTTGATCCCATATCAGCAACAGCTGTTATTGGAGCCAATGCTCTGAGTGAGATCGGAGCCAGCTTCGTGGACTTTTTCGGTGGTCGTTCCCGCAATTATGAAAACAAACTACAGGAGCTATATAAGAGCGTAGTGGAGTCTTTAAAGCAAAATGCGCGTAGCTATAGGGCAGATGCCGTTATAGGCTTCAGCGTCAATATTGATGAGCTCTCGGGCAAGGGAACCCCAATCATTTATGCTCACCGCTATCGGCACTCCTGTATTGCTCAATGAAATTAAACATATACAATCAGAAGCGGTAGGTGGAGATATCGATGGGTCTGTTATAAAGAACAAATTCTATACTCGTACTTCAATCCTATATTTCTAATTTAGTTTTGTGGTTGTGCTATATACTTAAGGTTATCAAAAAAGCGTTCTATCAAGCGCCTATCTTTAGTTATTATTTCTGCGACACCTTTAGATTCATATCTGAATTCGAGGTTTGATCCATAGTTTGTTGTTAATCCTTTCGGAAAATGAAGCGTTACTAGATATGTTTCAATATCTCCATCTGCAGTTTTTGTACTGTTACTTACTAGATCTATATTGTTTACTGTAGCTTTAATATATCCAAATTCCATATATGGATAATCTGCTAATTTCACGATTACACTTTGACCGCTTTTTACTTTACCGGCACCATTTACAGGAAGCATGACTTGACCGATCAAATTATTTTGAGATGGAACAATAGAAAATAGATGTTCTCCTTGCTGCACGAATTGATTGTCGTTCCAGAATTTTAAAAATTGAATCTTACCGTCAAAAGGTGCTCTAAATAGATATAATTTTTCCCAGTTATTTAGCTTATCAATTAAATTGTTATAAGAAGTTAAAACTTCTAGATTAAGTTGCAGCTCCCGTTCACTTTTATTGACTTTTATTTCCTGTATATTTTTTTCAGTACCTTGAATCTGTTCACGTATGCTACCTGTGTTACGGATTGACGTTTGGAAGTAGTCATTTGAACCTAAATAGGAGGCTTTCGATTTTTCAAACTCGGACAAACTAATTACTTTTCTATTGAAAAGAATAGAATCCCTTTCATACATTCGATCTGATAACGTTAAATTTTCTTTACTAATGGATTCTTTATGTTTTAAAACTGTTAGTGCTTGAGTTTGTTCGTGTAGTATTCCATATAATGCTTGTTCCTGTTTATCATATAATCGATTGTGTTGATAATCTGCTAACTGTTTTAAGGCTGATAAAAAATTTGTATATGGAGCGGTAATGTCACCTAAGTTTTTATTGTTATACAAATTATTGTAAATATTGTACGCATCATTTGTGGGTAGGTTAAGTTTAGAAATTTGTGTCCTTATTTCTGAAATTAAATGTGGATCTGTAGCATTATCGATCCAGCCAATTACTTGGCCGGCTTTGACCTTTTCTAAAGATTTAATACCATTAAGTCTCAATTTCCCATTGATTTCCGTAACCAATCTTAGTGGAGCCTGATCAGCATTGATTGTTAGTTGTCCAGTAATTATATCAGGATATTTAATGATGTAACCAAAGGAAACCAATAAAATTACAATAAAACATACCACAAGCGTTATATTTTTTGCAAATGTATTAGGCATGCGTTCAATAATATCTGTGATTTCTTCTGTTCTCTTGTCGAGCGAAATAATCTCAGTGGGTTTCTTTTCGATTATCATCATTAATTGGCTAAAAATTTAACTTCAGATTGACTTTCAACCAACTGAAAGTATCTTCCCCCGCGATTCATTAAACTATCGTGATTACCAACTTCCACTATGCAACCATCTCTCATTACAACAATCTGTTCCGCCTTCCGGATGGTGCTCAAACGATGTGCTACAACAATTACTGTTTTTCCATGAAAAACTTCGTCGAGTGCAGTAGTTATTTTGTGCTCATTGATAGTATCTAAGGCATTTGTTGCCTCATCAAAAAATAAGATATCTGGATTTTTATATAATGCCCGGGCTATTAGTACGCGTTGTCGTTGCCCTCCACTCAACCCACGTCCATCTTCTCCCATCTTCGTATGATAACCCAGAGGCAGCTGTTCAATTTCTTGACCGATATTAGCTGCTGTAACCGCTTTAATTAATCTTTCGTTGTCAGGCTTTTCATCATCAAGAATGATATTATTCAATATCGTATCGTTAAAAATTTTGCCTTCCTGCATCACCGCCCCACATTTAGAGCGCCACTGTCTGAGACCTATATTATTAACATTCATATTTCCCACTGATATTTCTCCATAACTTGGTTTATATAAGCGTAGGAGTAATTTTAATAATGTTGATTTCCCGCTGCCACTGTCTCCCACAATTGCTGTTACCTTACCATGAGGGATAATGAGGCTAACATTTTTGAGGATCACAGGAGATACATGTGTGTATTGAAAAGAAACATTTTTTACAATAATATCACTAATACCAGCAAGAGTCATATCATTGTTGCCGATGTCTTCATCCTCATCTGCAAGTGACTGAATTTCATTTAGTCTCATGAAGCTGATTTGAGCAAATTGAAAGGATACCATAAACGATATTAATTGTTGAACAGGACCATTTAGCATCCCGATGATGAATTGTGTTGAAATCATTACTCCAAAAGTAATTTCACCTGCAATAACAGCTTTAGCGCAAAAAAAAGTAATCAGTAGATTTTTAACACTGTCAATAAAGCTTGCTCCAAGATTTTGAATATTATTGATCCCCAGCATTCGCAGATTAATTTTAAAGAGTCTGGCCTGTATACCTTCCCATTTCCATCTTTTTGCCTGCTCATAATTATTAATCTTAATGTCCTGAATCCCTCCAATTGTTTCGACCCAATAACTTTGGTTCTTGGCGGTTAATTCGAAATAGTCCCAGTCCAGTTTTTTGCGTAGATTAAGAAACGCTATTACCCATAATATATATAACACACTGCCTACTATGAAAATATAAAAAATAGTATTGTTGTACATCCAAAGTATGATACTAAATATAAAAAAGGTCAATGTTGAAAATATCAGATTTAGTGAATTATTCATGATGAAAGTTCTGATCCGTTCATGATCGTATGCCCTTTGTAATATATCTCCAAGCATTTTATTCTCGAAAAATGACACAGGAAGCTTCATCAATTTAATTAAGTAATCGGAGATAAGAGCAATATTAATTCGGGAAGATAGGTGTTGAAGAATCCAATCTCGGACAGCTGAACTTAAAGTAATGCTGACAATTAAAGCAAGGTTTGCAAAAAGTACAATATTGATAAAGCTAACATCTTGGGTCTGTATCCCTACATCAATTACCGCTTTTGAAATAAAAGGTAGTATAGCTTGCATTCCCGTAATCAATAACATTACAGTTGCTAAATAAAAAAAGCTTTTTTTATATGGAGTGAAATACCCTAAAATATTTTCTAACTGTTTATTGCGGTGCGATTTCTCACCAGTTTGTCTTTGAGCAAAGTCCGCTTGCGGTTCAAGAATTAAAGCAACACCTTTTGTTACAGTTTCTTTGTTTTTAAACCATCCGTTTTCAAATTCATCTTGATTATATTCAACTTTTCCTTTTGCGGGATCTGCTATAAAAAAACGTAGATCTTTATTTCGCTTTTCTTTTATTTTATACAAGACGACAAAGTGACTATTATCCCAGTGCATGATAATGGGTAAAGGAACTTTTTCGAGAATCTGTGTTACGCTACAATGTGCGGCTAACGTGCGGATACCAATTGTTTCAGCCCCGTGTGAAATACCAGCGAGCGAAACTCCTTCTCTCGTATTACCACATAGATCCCTTAAGTATTGTAATGAATAGTATTTACCATAAAATTTTGCAATCATTTTTAAACATGCGGGACCACAGTCCATCATATCAAGTTGCCTGTCCAGTGGAAATTTCCGAAGATCCATAATGCTTAAATCAATTTTTAATTAATATTGCAGTAATTACGCTTTATGTGATCTTTCATCGTATTTACTGTGAGGACAGAAAAACCCAGCTGTTTTTGTTGAGACCGCAATACCTTCTCAATCCACTCATCTAGTAATTGTATACGCATCGGATTATTGAATATTTTATTGCCCAAATTTTGACTAATTGCAATATGAATTTTTAATTCCTCAACAGAATGATCAATCTTTAATTTATCAAGTTCAGATGAAATTAGACTAGCTGCACTTTCTCGTTGCTCTCTACCATTTTTATTTGATGTATTTTCATCATGAATCCGGTAATGTGTCAGATATTCTGGAATATTAGCAGCTTTATATTTTTTTAAAATTTTAAACCAAAGATGATAATCTTCAGCATGTGGATATTTTTTTGAATACTTGATTTTTTTTGCAATATCTGCACGTATTAAGACTGAGGGATGAGAAAATGGATTTTGGAATAGCATTGCTTGCTGAATTTCCTCATGACTGCTGGGATATTGTTTTAGTCCCATTAATTGTCCTTTGCTGTTAATCACACGATGATGACTACCTACCAGTGCTAATTCATCATTATTTGATTCCTCAAAGTACTTCACCTGTTTGTACAATCGGTTTTGTTGCATGACATCATCCGTGTCGATTCTAGCAACATATTTACCTTTAGCATATTTTATTCCGTAGTTTAAGCTATCAACTATCCCTATATTCCGTTTATTATTCAGTAAGATGATCCGAGTGTCTTTATAACTTTCTAAAATAGTACTACTACTATCTGTAGAGCCGTCATTTACGATAATTATTTCTAGATTAGTATAGCTCTGGCAAAGTATACTATTGATGCATTCCCGCAGATACTTTTCGCCGTTATAACACGGGAGAATTACACTTACAAGTGGATAATTTGAATTGCCATTCAACGTTTTTTGTGCTTCTTGTTCCTCCATCAGTCTATTATATATTTTGACTGTCTGTTGCCCCATATTACTTACTTCAAGATGTTGCTCAGCATATTTTTTAGCTTTTCTGGCTCTACTATTAGCTTTATTTTTATTATTGAGTACGCTTAAAATATTTTGCGAAAGTTTGTTTACATCAATATGTGCATCATTATCGTTTAAGACTAAAGGAGTTCGTAGACTATATTCATCCGGGACTAATTCTTTTAACCCATCGACATCAGCTACAAGCAACGGGAGACTATGATGCATCATTTCTATTGTAGTGTAACTGCATTGTTCTATATAAGATGGAACTATACCTAAATCAGCCATTTGATAAAAATCAAACAGTACTGATTTTTCTAAAGAACCAGTTATCGTTAAATTTGCCCATCGCTGGTTTGCATATTTCAATATCTCGCTGTGGTTTCCATTTCCAGCAATTATTAGTCTAACATTCGGTTTTTCTTCCAATATTTTATCCAGAGCTTTCACAAGTTCAAATACTCCCTTCCTCTGATTCACTACGCCTGCATACAATATAATTTCATCGTCAAGACTAAATCCGTACTTTTTTCTTAATATCTTCGGATCTTTTAATTCGAGCTTTTCAACTTTAAGTCCATTGTGGACAATACTCATTTGATTTTCGGGATATTGAAATAGTTTTTGTAGTGTGAAAGCTGCAAATTTTGTCACACATATTACATGATCTACGGCATTGTAGGCTACCCATTCATGTAGTAGCGATCGATCGACATACTTTATCTCTTCTTTTGAAAGAAGTAAGCCATTTATGTGTTTAAATAAGGGATAATTGTTCGTTATATTATCTCTCCAGGGTATACAATGTTTGGTCAGTATTGTTTTGCATATCATTTTTGCTTTAAGAAATTGCGCAAAAGGCGCGTGATTTATCCAATTAAAATGTAAGATTGTTGCCCGATTTGGATCTATTTCTTTGCTAAGGTATATGGCGAGGTTCTCATCCTTTGTGGTATGTTCAGGAAGCGCGATGTCGTGTGGAACATAGTAGTTTATCCCATATTCACCTTGTTCTTTATAAATATTTTTTTGTTGATCTGCATTGACAAATATAAAGTGGAGTCTAATATTTAGATCTTCCGAAATATAGTTTGTAAGTTGATCTACATATGTAGTCAATCCAGTACTATTTCGATTATAGTAGTCAATAATAAATAGACTAAGCATGATACTTTATTAAATTAGTGCAATTCATTGCAGAATTTTTAGAATTAACTTACTTGTTGAAAAATATAGTTAACTTTTCTAGGTACAGAATGGTTAACTATGATTTATGTTAAAGTATCATTAAAAAATCCTGATCTTCTTTCACGTATTTTTTAATTTTTAATTTTCTTTCACGCCCATTAGCTGATATTGTAAAAGTTTTGTCTGCATTTGCACGTATATAAACATCTATTATACTTTGAAATGGTCTACCACCTTTTGTGTATGGGATTATTAATCCGCTATAGATATTTATTTTATCAGAATTTAAAATGTTTTTATTAAAATATTCGTAATTTTTGAAGAAATAGGTATAAAGTTGATCTTTATTACCATGTAATGCCTCGTTTTCAGCTATTATGCCATTTCTATTCACAACTGCCTGAAAAATTAAAATCGAATCTTCAGGAGCAATAACTAGATCTTTATTGTTGTCATTTAGAAATAAAAGAAATTTTTCTAATATTCCCTTATTAATGCTTGTGTTTAAGGAGGTTGCATGAATGTTGTTTCTAAAATATGCATTTTTACGATCTATGACTATTCTAAAAACTTTCTCATCTTTCGGTTTCTTAATACTCGCCTTTAATTTTTTATTAAAAATAAGATCATATATTAAGGGATAATTTTTCTTTATAAAGCACACATCGCCTTGAAAGTCCAGCGCTGAGTAATATATATGTCTATAGGTCTGATTAGGAATATTTGCTGAATCGCGTTGCACATATATATACAAATCCTTAGGTTCATTGTCCTGAAACTGAATAGATATAGAATCTATTTTTTCGTATGTCGCAAATATAACATCAACTGATCTCTTTATTTGATTTTTGTATGAAACTTTTTGCTGACCCAAAACATTATTGGTTGCACTCAAAAGTACTACCAATAACATTGTTTTAATTATAATTTTCATGTATTTTTACATTTAAATTTTGTTATAAATTATAATATTTTCTAGCGGCCATAGCATACATTGCCCCAGTAGCTCCATCAGCATAAAAATCATTTAAGCTATTGTAATGCTGCGTTACACCTATATCAGATTTACTCCATACTTCGCCAGTAAGTGGATCTCTTCTTAAAGAATTCATAAGAGTATATGATGTGTTTATTAATGTTTAATAAAATATTGGATCATTAGGATTTTTATGATAATCTTTAATTTTTAAACGTCTGTAATTTCCTTGTGCCGAAAATGTAAAAGTTTTATCTGGATTGAGTCGAAGATAAATATCAATTAAACTTGTCCTTTGTGTATTACTAATTCTAGGTTTAAAAAGCCATTTTTCATTTCTGTTTTGAAAATCTCTGCGGTCTTTCTTTTGAAGAGGTTGACTGGCCTCAAAAGAGTGATATGTTTTCATGAAATAATTATAAAGAAATTCCGATTTTCCATAAATTATTTCGTTATCTCCGATTTCACCGTTCCTTAAGATAACAGCCTGAACTATTAACACCGAATCTTTAATAACATCTGTACAATCTCTGTAGTTAGTATTAAGAAGCTTAATAAAATCTTGTTTTTTTTGGGGATTTATAACAGCTCCAACTCCTCCTGATTGTAAAAAATCGTTAATAGCTGATTTTTTCGAAGTAATCGTTAAAGTATAATCTTCTTTATCCGTAGTTTTTTGTATTTCCGATTCTAATTCATCTTGAAAAATAAATTGGTGTATCAGTTTATAATCCTGATCTAACCACAACTGATCCCCTTCAAAATCTACTTTATAAGTAGTTATATCTTTTGTAATATATGGATTTGAATGTTTTTCCTTTAAAGGTTCATATATGAATAAAGTCGATGGGGCCTTATCTTCATACTGAAGATATATAGAATCAATATTTTGATAGGTATTAAATATCTCAGCTATCTTTTCATTTTGTGCATTATTTTTAAATACGGATTGTCCATAGTTCTTTAGAATAGAAGTTGCAAAAATTATATAAAATAGAAAAAGTGTTTTTATAAAGCATCTCATTATAATTGAAGTTTTAAAATTTATAATATTGTTTTACGTTATCTTCATATTTAGTTCTATTTCCATCTGTAGCATAGAAATCCTCTAAACTATTAAAAGTTTGCATTTCCGCATTGTCAGTTTTACTCCATATTTTCCCTGTTGCTGGATCTCTTCGAACCGAATGAGAGAAAACTCCATTATTGTAAAAAGAGATTATAGTAGCATCGGTTTGGTTCGAAGTATAATTATTATTCATCATATCTCTAAATGACTGGTCTTCATGTGATGAATCTATTAGGTTTGGATTATTAGGAATAGGAACAAATGGATCGTGAATCCACAGATTCAGCCCTGTTGCCGAACCATGACAATTTGCCTTATATCTTTCTGGAATGTCAAAGTGTTCGATGTTTTGTGCATCAAAATAGCTAGTGACTTTATATGCTAATACATCCAAGTTGTTTGGTCCTTTTATTATGACTGGTATTAGATTTAATTTTACTTTGTCAAATTTATCTTCAATACTACCTGTATAATCTATAGAAGTGTTAAATTTTCTCGGATCCGTAGGGTCCAGTAAGTATTCTATAACCTCTCCATTAATATCTCGTTCCCATGGGTCATTTGATATATCAGGATCAGCGGGAATAGTTATTCCTCCATTACCAGGTCCCCAATCACCACCAGCACTACCACTACCAGTGCTGCCATTTCCAGTACTATAATTATAACCGCTTCCATTTTGATATCCAGTGCTAAAATGATCGTAGCCGTGACCCGTACTATTTGACCCCGTGCTGTTTATAATTACTTCGTCTAAAACATAACCTGTACTGCTTAGACCAGTCGATCCGTACCCGCTACTAGATCCACTACTGTCACTACTTGAAGTTGTGTAGTTATTCAAGTAAGCATTAAAAGTTGTTTCATTCAATGCTATTTTTGATCCATAAAATAAATCTTGTTCAGATTCAATATTGGTTGCTGTACCAGGATCTGTAAGAAAATCTACTGATTCCTCAAAAGAATGATTAAAGAGTCCGGCATTATTTCCTGAGCTAAATCCACCAACTACCTGAACAAGTTCGACATCGGAAACAAGCGCCAATTCTCTTTCCAATTCTTCAAAAGCGAGTTTTAATTTTTTTTTCATAATTTTTTATTACTGTAAATAATATTCCATTTAATTTTCATCATTAAATTACAGAAACCAAGAGTGTTCCCAATAATGAGTCATAATTCCTGACTTCATGAATACTTTATGGTTTCTAATCTCGTCATATGCATATTCGAATATGTCTTTTACCTGGATCTTTGATTGTTCAATATTTTGAAACTTTCTCATCGTAGCTCGCATACGATATGGACCTGAATAATTTGGTGTTGCCATTAAATCACGCTCATCTTTTATATAAGTACTTATGATGTCTTCAACAATTGTATACAAATATGTATTGCTTGCTAGAGCTGAAAAATGTTCAGATGCCAATGTTTCATTGAGCGGGTCAATGACTACATAACCTCTTTGTTCCTTATCAGCAAGGGAAAGAAAAGCTTGTGAATTATTAAGACTGATGTCCCAGTCAACATAATAGCCACCATAATGATATATCACCAGATAGCGAGCAATATCCGCAGCTTCTGCATGATTTCTGGCATTCAGAAATGCATCTAAGGCAAATTCATATTTGTCTTTTATAAATTTTGCTAAACTATCGTCGTCCCAGTACACAATTTTAAAACCATGGCTAATTGTAGCTTTCCACGATTCAAGACACATTTTAACGAGTTCAGAAGGCTTTTTACCTACTATCTGATGAATAATTTTAGGAACCATATTTTAGACTTCAATTGATTGTGTTGAGTTTTGTAAATTACGTTTATGAATGAAATGTATATATTCATAAAATTTAAAATATGTATCGCTTTCCCTCCAGATCTTCAAATAATCTAAGCATTTATTTTCTAGGTTCTTAATATCTGGTGAGGTCTCCTCGTAAATAACATTTCCTCCGAAATCCACTGTCATCATTCCGTTGACATTTTGTAAATAGACTTCTTTCAAACTGTTGTCATTAGGAAACGACTTTATTCCTTCCCAGCCTCTTTCGTGCAATAATGTGATATCCCATTTTAGCAGATTTCTGTGAAGGAAAGCCACTGCATTTTTATCATCATATTGAATCATGGTATTACCATTAAAAGAATCATTTAACCATGTACCACAATTTGAAGGAGATTTCTCTATCATATAATAAACTGTTTTTAAAGCTGACCAAGCAAATTTGAATGTATCCTTATCCCCATATAAAAATTTATAATAATATTCACCCAGTTGATTAAAATGCATACATAAGTTTAGTTCCTTCCAACAAGTTTCCTTGTTTATTAGTATTTGTCCGCTTTCTTGCTCAGGTAAATGGTACGCATCAGATCCTATAATTTCCCATATCGGATTTTTACTATCTGTGAACCAGTAATCTGGCCAAAATGTTGTACCAGTTCGCTGATAGCCTTCCATGTCAAATAATTCAGATGGATTATTAAAGCAAATATTATCAGCATCCAAATACAGTATTTCTTTAAATTGACTATTTAATATTGCTAGTGGTTTTAAGTGAAATCCAGGTTTATCAACATTGCATACTTCTTTGAAATTTCGGAATTGTACATTCAACTTATTGAAATATTTTATTATGTCCAGTGAGATCTCATTTCCAAGGTGCCAAATTTCAACGGGTAGTATACATCCTGACTCCCGCAGTATATTTATTGATATCCACAAACAAGATACATAGGTAATCCCGCCAGCTGTGTACACAATACCTTTTCCGCCGAATTTATCTATTGGATATGGTGGTATAATTTTGACATGTTCTTTCCATTCGTGGGCCAAAAGCTCAATACTTGATTGTGAGATTTTAAAATCAATTGATCGAATTCTATTCTTCGTAAATCCCATTTAAATATTTAATCTTATATATTGGTTTAATCGATATACTACAACAGTTTAACAACGAACTACATTCTTCTGAAACTTCTTTTCTTTGAAATTTTAAATATTACTTATTGTTGATCTTTAAATTATAAAAACCAGGTTATATTGGTGTGTTATTCTTTTTGTTAATCAATTATACATCGAATTGTCGTAAATAAAAATATTTTATCTGTCATTAACAATCCATTAACAACTTTAATGATTTAGTACCATTATTTATTTAAGAAATATAGGGGTAAAAGGAGTGGAGTTATGGGTTAAAATATAACGTATGTTCAATGGATTCCATATCTTGAACTGTTGTTTCGACCAAAAAGTCAATACATATTTGAGTCAAGAAGAAGTAAGGTTATACATTTAACTCCTACTTTTATCAGGCGAATTACAGTAAAAAGTCGTATCTTAATATAATTAATAATCTAGAAAAAGCAATCTAATACTATTATCATTTTTTTTGAGTGCTTTTAAAATGCCAGAAAATCAATAACCTTGCCTTATGGCTACTACTGTACCAATTAAAGAAAATATTATAACATGGGCGCTAAACCGTGCAGGGTACGATTTGGCCAAATTTTCCAGTAAGTATCCAGCTTTAAAAGTTGATCATTGGTTGCAAGGAGATAAACAACCAACTGTAAAACAACTTGAAGACTTTTCTAAAAAAGTACACATTCCTTTTGATTATCTTTTTTTGCAGGAACCTCCCAATGAAGATATTGATTTTCCTTTTTTTCGTACAGGTAATTTATCTCCCAACTACCAAGTGAGTCCAAATGTTTACAATACAATACTTGATTTTGCAACGAAGGCAAGACTGGCTTAGAGACTATTTAATACAATTAGAGATTCATCCTTTAGCATATGTTGGCAAATTTGGTACTGATACATCCATTGATATCTTTGTTAAAGATCTGAGAGATAAGCTAGGCTTACAAGCTGGCTGGACTATGACGTGTCCCACTTGGGAAGATACATTAGGTATATTGATAGATACTATTGAACGCATTGGTATTATTGTCATCCAAAATGGGATAGTAGGGAATAATACATCTAGACCAATACCAGTTGAAGAGTGCCGAGGATTCGTTCTTGTAGATGATTACGTGCCTTTTATGTTTCTAAATAATGCCGATGCCAAAGCTGCACAGCTTTTTACTCTTATTCATGAGCTTGCTCATGTTTGGTTAGGTAAAAGTGCTGGATTTAATCAAGACCAATTATTACCTGCAAGTAACGAAACAGAGATTTTATGTGATCGTGTTGCGGCCGAATTTTTAGTGCCAGCTCATATTTTACGGGAATTCTGGAAAGATTTAGCAGATATTCAAAAACTCGCAACTCGCTTAAAAGTAAGTACAATAGTTATAGCGCGACGTGCTCTGGATTTAGAGTTGATCAGCAAGACTCAGTTTTATACTTTCTACAACAAATATATAGAGCAATTTAGAGTTAAGAAAGGGGGCAGTGGTGGAAATTTCTACAGTACTTCAAAGCGTCGTGTGAGTCCAACCTTTGCAAGTTTTGTGGATAGCGCTGTTCAAAGTGGAGAATTGACCTATAAAGATGCTTTTAAATTAACAGGCTTGTATGGTAATGTATATACACAATTTATTCAGAAACATGTAACAACGGTAAAATAATGGTTCAATATGTTCTAGATACCAATTTTTTTGTACAGGCACATCGTATGCATTATCCTTTTGATATCTTCCCAAGTTTTTGGAATAAAGTAAAAGAGCTTGCAGAAGTAGGTGTAATTGTCAGTCTTGACAAGGTGAGGAATGAATTAGTTCATAATAAGGACCATTTAACCGATTGGATTGAAACTAACTTACCCAAGGATTTTTTTCAGTCCTCAGAAGTTGTTATAAATCAGTATAGTGCGGTAGCCTCTTGGGCAGCTTCAAGAAGCAGTCATTATACTCAGGCGGCCTTAAATGAGTTTTTAAATGTCGATGAAGCCGATGCTTGGTTGGTAGCTTACTCCTTGGTAGATTGTTAAAATAGAATTTTGATCACCCATGAAATACCTCAACCTCAAGGAAGAAAAAAAATTAAAATACCAGAGGCATGTAATGCTACTGGAGTAGCTTTTATGGATACAATAACGATGATGAGACAGATAGGAATAAGTGTTTAACATCTGTTATCTGGATAACTTTTCATTGATTTCCATATTTACTAATAAAATGAATTTTATAATTATAGCACTTAAACCTATAAAGCCATTCGGTCAAGAATGGCTTTATAGGTTTATTACCCTCCTTACGGCTTCCCGTATTTTTTAATCAAACCGATCCTTTATTTTCGGGCTTTTAAAACAGTATTCATCATACACCATGATCGTTACCAGTACCCATACCATCGAGGGGAGAGAAGTCCTGCGTTATTTTGATCCCATATCAGCAACAGCTGTTATTGGAGCCAATGCTTTGAGTGCAATCCGGAGCGAGCTTTGTCTTGTTTGCTTCGCAGATCCCTTCGGGATTTTTCGGTGGGCACTCTCGCAATTATGAAAACAAATTACAGGAGCTATATAAGAGTGTAGTGGAGTCTTTAAAGCAAAATGCCCGTAGCCTATAGGGCAGATGCCGTTATAGGCTTCAGCGTCAATATTGATGAGCTCTCGGGCAAAGGAACGCCGATCGTTTATGATCACCGCTATCGGTACATTTCTATTACTTCAACACCATTAATAGAATTCATACGTTAACTGAGTTGTACCTTTTATCTTTTCCAGTAAAATTTTCCCATCCAAAAAATCGTTCCAGGAGACCGAATAATAATTGTTTTCAATTTCTTTAATCATTTCAAAAAAACTTTGGCCATGTAGGTGATCGATAGTCGGAGACTGAATAAATTCTGTAGGTAAACCATAATAAAAAACTAAAAACTGTTCTAGCGATTTGTAATCGTAATAATTGTTATAAACACTTCGTACTCCTTTTAGCTTGTTATTCTTAATTACAATTTTTTTGATTTTCCCTTTATTGTAATAATAATCTACAGTCGAAGCATGAAACTGATCTAGCCATCGTCCTCCTATATGTCTTATATGATCCTTATCATAAACGGCTACAGAGTCACTTTTATAAAAGAAATGACCAATATCTCCTATATGAGATAGCTTACCAAATTGAAATGAATAATTCTGCGTGATATTCATCGGTCTATTATCTTTATTTGCAGGAATCCATTTCGATATATTTTCAAATTTTTGTTTCAATGAGTCTATGCCATTAATATAACCAATAGAATTTATATCTAAAACACTGCTATCTTTCATTGCACTGAATTCTATAATAATTCTTCCATTAGCATGTGGAAAAGATTTCAAAAGTTCTTCATAAAACTTATATACACCAATTTTGGGCGTTGGTAGAAAGTTTTCATACGAGATAAATATAACCTCTTTATCTTCTTGGCTTTTGGCGATAAAACTTAAAGCTAATAATGAAACAATTATAAAGTACCTAGATAAGCTATATTTGATAAAGATTGAATACATAGATTTAGTTATTATAAGTATATAGGTTAATCGTATTAAGTTACGAATAAATACCATATATACATCGTGGATAATAGTTGCGAATGCTTGAAAATCCATATACATCAAAAGGGCCTAATTCTCATTAGACCCTTTATCTTGGCGTTTAACTGCACAGTAATTTTTATGTTTCTTATCGTTCCCTCTATTTTGTTTCATCATCCAAATTGTTTTCAAGCAATTGGATTTATTTACTGTACTACGTCATTTATCGTTATCCACTTTCATGCTGAAAGTATGTTTGTTATCGCTTTGTATTATCGGAACACCTGTCGAATAAAATAGTTCAAAAAAGTTTAAAATAATTTCACCTATCCATTTCCTTCATTCACCGAGTTTTTAGTTGGTTTAGTCTAATTGCCATAGGGTTGGGACGATTAACACCCTACTTTTGAATCAACAATTGCTTTAGCAAAGCATCAGGGTTTGAGTTGGTGGATGAGGGGCTGATGCAATTAAGAACTAACAAACTATAAAATAAAGACATTATGAACACTATAGCAAAAACATTCGCAGCAGCAGCCTTGATCGCAGTATCTACATTCACTATGGCAGCAGGCAAACCAGAGGTAGCAAACCCTAAAAAAGCGGTGGTCAATTTACCTACAGCAGATCTCGCCATTGATCATTACGTTGCGGTTATGACAGCAGGTCAATCGGCAGGAGTGGAGCAGCTGTTTACAGCAGATTTTAGCCAAAAAGTACAGGCATCAGAAGATAAAACCAATAACCGTTCAGAAGTTATTTCCTTCTTAAAAAAGCAAAAAGGTGAGCAGTTAAACTGTAAAACAAGTACCACCATCGTACAGGAGTCAGCAGAATACATGATAGCCAAAGTAACCATGCAGTTTGAAGGTTTTACCAAAACCGATCTCGTGACTTTAGTCAATGACGGCGGTAATTGGAAAGTATCCCAATCGATCAATTCTTATCAGTAATCAAGTTTAATCCATATATTAAGGGGAAGCCATGTCGTAAGATGTGGCTTTTTTTTGTGTCCGGAAAGCAAGACTAGATTAACAAGTTGATGCTTTTGTTGCCAGCTAGCCGACAACAAACGACTACTATCGACTACAAACGTTTAATAATTGGCTAATAATTTTAGTTTTTCTGATGTTTGCTTAGCAACATTAATTATTTAAGCAAAAGCTAAAATTATGAAAAATCACGTTCAGCCCGTTTTTATTGATCCGACTACCGATGAGGGCTTTAAACGGTTATTCGGAGACAAAGTCAACTTGATCAACTTTCTTAACATCATCTTTCGTGGTCGAAAGACCATCGTTGATCTGACGTATCGAGATACCGAGCGTATCGGTGCAACCGAAGAGATCGGTAAAGTTATCTTTGATCTAGTAGTTCAGATCAGTACAGGCGAAGAGATCATCATTGAGATGCAGACCAGCAGTCAGACTAATCTAAAGCAACGCATGCTGTATTATGCCAGCAAGGTCATTTCAGATACAGCGCCCAAAGGAAACCGCAAAGCCTGGGGGTATGCCATTCCCGAGGTTTATACCATTGTCCTGATGGACGGTTTTCATATGCCGGGAGGTGATCATAGAACCTATTTTCACGATACTTGCCTGTGTAATAGAGATTCAGGGCAAATATTTTACGAGGGTTTGGGGTTTATCTATTTAGAAATTATTAACTTTGTTAAAAGCGAAGCTGAGGTTGAAGACGAACTGGATAAAGTATTCTTTATGCTCAAAAATATGTCTACGTTAAAGACCTTGCCACGGATCATGAAATCGGCGGTATTTCAACGATTCTTTCAGTTGGCCAGCTACGCAAAATTGACAAAGGAGGAACGAACTATGTATGATATTAGTTTAAAACGTAAATGGGATGCTGAAGCAGTGCGGATGTATCAACAGGAACAAGTTGAAGGACTAGAAAAGCAATTGGGAGGACTAGAAAAACAATTGAAAGAGGTTAAACAAGCATCCAAGAAAGCAGCAATAGAGGCTAAAGCTGAAGGCGAACACAAAAAAGCCATTGAGACAGCTTTAAAATTTAAAAAGATGGGTTTACCTTTAGAACAAATTGCTGAGGGTACCGGCCTTACCATCGACGAGATTGAAAAACTGAAATAAATCAAATGGATCATATAAAATAAACGTATAAAGCCATTCTGTCAAGAATGGCTTTATACGTTTTAAACCATCCTTACGGCTTCCCGTATTTTTTAATCAAACCGATCACCACAAAAATCCCATTTCAGCAACAGCTGCAATTGGAGCCAGTACTTTAAGTGCGACCTGGAGACAGCTAGATTGTTATGATACATGAATCCTTTAGGTTTTTCTGTAGTTATTACGATAAAAACAAGTAATTTTTTAATTCTACAAGTTTATAAATTGCAAAGTTTAATTCATCTTGTTCTGCACCGTATTCTTGTATTTCACCTTCATATTTGAATTCAGAAATATTAAACCCTTCTTCTATATCATTATAATATACTACTAAGTTTTTAAATTTTGCTACTACCCAAAATCCATTTCCTTCATCTCCATATTCAACTTCAGACCATTTTTTTGGTACAGTTTTTATTTTATCCCAAAAATCTAAAAGATTCTGATCCATATTATGTTCACCATTTGAGATCAAAATTTTTAGTTCTTCAAAAGTTATCGGTGTCCAGTTCATTGCTTTATTTTTAAGAATTTATATGATTATTTTACGACGATTGTATCTGGGAACAGCTTGTTTTCTGAATCTTTATTATTCCATGTAGATAAAATTAATATATTTTTATCCTGACTATAGTTTACATTTAATTCATGCGCATAGGCGTTAATATCGTAGTATTCTTTTTTTAGCAATTTCAATACGTTTACCTTTGTAATCATTTAGTGCATTACCCAATGTAAATTCAGTATAAGTTAGGTTAGTTGCTATTTTTTTTGACATTTTAGCCTCATATTCACCTAGTATAAATGCAGTTCCAAGTGCACCAATGGACCCAGCTGACATGCCGAAAAAAAAGGTAAATAACATAAGAATGATGGTGGTCACTTTGATGAATTTATTTTTATGATCTTGTAATATCCAAAATAATAAACTAATTGTAAGATAAATAGTCATTATAATAACCCAGTTTATTTCAGTAGATAATGTAGATATACCAACTCTCATTCCCACAATAGCCAATAAATCCAAGACAATTAATGACCATAATACTCTTCTTAATAATACTGGTTTTCCCTTTGTCAATTGGTAAATAATATAACTTAAAAATGGACATATCCATAATGCAGTTATAACTATAAAAAATATATTCATTGTAATTTTGTGCTATTTTAGATTTAAAAATGTCAATATTGAATACCATATCCAATAAATTCAATCGTATTAAGTTACGTATAAAATGATATACTAACACTGTAAATCATTATGAGAATTAGGCCATTTTTAAACATCAAAAGGGCCTAATTCTCATTAGACCCTTTATCTTGGCGTTTAAATGCACAGTAATTTTTATGTTTCTTATCGTTTCCTCTATTTTGTTTCATCATCCAGATTGCTTTCAAGCAATTGGATTTATTTACTGTACTACGTCATTTATCGTTATCCACTTTCCTGTTGAAAGTATGTTTATTATCGCTTTGTATTATTAGAACACCTGTCAAATAAAATAGTTCAAAAAAGTTTAAAATAATTTCACCTAGCCATTTCCACCATTCACCGAGTTTTTTGTTGGTTTAGTCTAATTGCCATATCGTAGAGACGATTTACACCCTACTTTTGAATCAACAAACAAATAAAACTGCAAAGCAGGCATCAGGGTTTGAGTTGGTGGATGTGGGGCTGATGCAACTTAATAACAATATAATATAAAGACATTATGAACACTATAGCAAAAACATTCGCAGCAGCAGCCTTGATCGCAGTATCTACATTCACTATGGCAGCAGGCAAACCAGAGGTAGCAAACCCTAAAAAAGCAGTGGTCAATTTATCTACAGCAGATCTAGCCATTGATCATTACGTTGCGGTTATGACAGAAGGTCAATCGGCAGGAGTGGAGCAGTTGTTCACATCAGACTTCAGCCAGAAAGTACAGGCATCAGAAGATAAGACAAACAGCCGTTTAGAAGTTATCAGCTTTTTGAAAAAGCAAAAAGGAGAGCAGTTGAACTGTAAAACAAGCTCCATAATCTTACAAGAGTCAGCAGACTATATGATCGCCAAAGTAACCATGCAATTTGAAGGTTTTACCAAAACAGATCTTGTGACTTTAGTCAATGACGGCGGTAACTGGAAAATATCTCAATCGATCAACTCGTATAAGTAGATAAAGTTTAATCCATATGTTTAGTTAAGCCACGTCATGAGATGTGGCTTTTGTTTTTTCTGCATTGATGCTGTCTCGGGAAAAGAAACGCCAATCTTTTAAGATCCCCGTTGTCGATACACCCGTACTTCTACGGTCAAGAAAATAAATAAAAAATGCTAATATATTTAGTTTTTATTTGTATCTTTATTTCTATTAATCAATTGATAGACCGTTATGAGTGTGGATTCAAGACGTTTAAAGCCAGCCAAGAAGAATGATGAGCTTTTGAAAGCCATTTTTGAGGACAATTTTCCTGATTTTTTACGGTTCATGTACCCAGATGCGGATGCTACCTTTGATCTCGGGCGTGGATTGACATTTATGGACAAAGAATTGTTGGAGATCATTCCCTTCCGTGAGCGTAAAAAAGGGAAGCGTGTCGCAGATCTTCTGGTCAAAGTTTATTTAAAAGACGGTAGCGAGAAGTGGATTTTAGTGAATACCGAAATCGAAGGCGGACATGATTCCGACTTTTCACATCGTATCTTTCAATATTTTTACAGACTACTAGATCGTTACCGAGTTCCTGTGGAGACCATTGCTGTTTTTACTGGAGGGCGGTCACAGCCGTGTACTGATGAATACCATTTTGCAGTTTTCCGTACGTCATTACGCTTTCAGTACCTGAGCTATCAAATTTTTGATCATGACGAATCACAGCTACTTGATATGGACAATATATTTGCGTATATTGTTTTGGCATGCCAGAAAGCTTTAGATGAAGATAAGATCCCAGAGCACGAGCTCGCCGAGCAGCGTAGTACAATCGCTCGAAGGCTCATCGAGACCAATAAGTATAGTAAAGATCGTATAATGAGCTTTTTAGTTTTTTTAAAGAGTTTTCTTTTTATACGAGATAAAGAAATAAATAGTAACTTTGATCAATACATTTATCAAGTGACAGGAGGCACAATCGAACTCTCCATACAGCCACTATTTTATAATTAAATTGTATGGATACTCCAGATGGCCAATAAAAAACAAATCATTAACATATGAAATGGGTGTAATAGAAACAATCAAACGACAAGAAAGAGAAAAAGGAATTCAGTCTGGAATAGAAAAAGGCAAGCGAGAAGAATCTATTGCCATTGCTTTAGAATTCAAGAAAATGGGCTTGCCTATTGCAGATATTGCAAAAGGTACAGGTCTTACCATCGACGAGATTGAAAAACTGAAATAAATCAAAGAGATCATATAAAATAAACCTATAAAGCCATTCTGTCAAGAATGGCTTTAGATGTTTTATCCCTTCCTTACGGCTTCCCGTATTTTTTAATCAAATCGATCCTTTATTTTCGGGCTTTTAAAACAGTATTCATCATACACCATGATCTTTACCAGTACCAATACCATCCAGGGGAGAGAAGTCCTGCGTTATTTTGATCCCATTTCAGCAACAGCTGTTATTGGAGCCAATGCTTTGAGTGCAATCAGGAGCCAGCTTCGTAGATCTCTTCGGTGGGCGTTCTCCGCAATTATGAAAACAAATCACAGGAGCTATATAAGAGCGTAGTGGAGTCTTTAAAGCAAAATGCGGATAGCTTTTAACAGATGCCGTTATAGACTTCAGCGTCCATATTGATGAGCTCTCAGGCAAAGGAACGCCGATCGTTTATGATCTCCCTATCGGTACACTCGTATTGCTCAATGAACTCAAACATATACAAACAGAAGCGGTAGGTGGAGATATCGATGGATCTGTTATTAAGAACAAAATCAAAGTAAGCTTGATCATAGAACGCTATACCGGTATCTATACCATGGACAATGCTACATCCGAATTTACAGCCACATCCCGATTGACCGAATTTGTACACCTAATATTCAAAGCAATGAATGAAACAGGACTGGCTCAAGAATATATAAACTGTCAACCCGCGCTCTTTCGTTATTTTGATTTCCTGGACAAAGATCAAGCTATAGCCATACTCTATGGACAGTTGCTGTCGGATGATTTAACCGGTGCGCAGTTTAAGCTCATAAGTAAAGCGATTAGCAGTTCCAATCTGATCGATTACGATCAGGTAGAGAAACTGTTAGCAGGATCTTTATTGACAAAAAAGGCAGCATTGAAGGTACTTACCTTGGACAAAGACTGGTATTCCGTTCAAGATATTGCCTATCTACAGACATGGAGAGGAGAGAGTTTGGTACAGCTATTTCAAGAAGTAGTTACAGTTAAAGAATCAAAAGGCATGTTTTCATCGGGCAAAGAAGTATGGGAATGTTTATGTGGCTATAGCAATAAGCTGGATGCTACAGCATGTAGTTCTTGCACCAAAGATAAGCGAGGCTTCGGTTCTGAGGAATTAAAACCTGAAGCTGTCCAGAAACTGATTAATCGGAAGGTAGCGGTTATTGAGGGGATTTAATGGTGAGTAGAACTTTTTTTCTTTTTATTTTTTAATATTTAATTTTCAAAGTATATTGTGATTGATTTTGAGAAGAGAATCTTAAGCCATGAATCTAAGTTATCTTTTATAGTAAATTATACTATAATTATTATAGAGGCGAATTAGTTGTAATCATTTCAGTATCTTAAAATTAAAATTGCAGTTGCTGTATTAAATCCATAAAAAGATTTTACAGAGATTAGCGAAGGCGTGATCTACTAATATCAATTAAAGTATAAATATGTTCAATGCAACAAAGGAAAGAGGAAGATTTATTGACGACAGCATTGGGCGAATATAATTGTATAGGAAAGAAACGGATTTAAACAAATTATTATGAAACCATTTATTCTTCAATTTAAAGAGTCTCCATTAGATACTAATGTTGACTACTCAGGTATCTCATATGATAAGAATTTAAACTTAAGTATTGATATTCAAACGGGTTTACCTGCTATTTCAGCTTTAGATCTTTCAACTGAAACCTTAACAAAAACTAATAATGAATCTACAGATTCTGATCATAATTATATTACTCGTTTAATGGGAACAGAAACCGTTACTTTAGTTAATAATGAAGCAAGCGATAGTGATCGCGATCGTTTAAATTTTATTATGTTAATGGGTACCAACACTCAGACTAGGACTATTACAGAACAAACTGATAGTGATTTTCATTAAGCATGATTTTAATTATAACCCATAAATTAGACTTCACAGCTGATTACGTTATTAATATACTTAATAAACGAAATATCCCTTATCGCCGATTTAATTGTGAGGATGTTCTTAATGTCAGTTGGGACTTTAAATACAAGCCAGACTTCACTTTCGATTTTTTAGGAGTTGATGATTATCAGTCTGTGTGGTTTAGGAGAACGATGCTACCTGACTTAAGCAATATTGATGAAGAATATAGATTATATATAACAACTGAGATTGATGTATTTTTGAAAAATATTTTTTCTGTAATTGATGCAAAATGGATCAGTGATCCAAATTCGATCTATAAAAGCGAGAACAAAATGTATCAGTTAAGGATAGCGCATAAATTAGGATTTAATATACCAGAAACATTAATTACTTCAAAAAAAGAAGAAATTGTTGAGTTTTATAATAAACATAAAAAAATAATTGTTAAGCCGCTCTCACAAACACGTATTAATAAAAATGATAGTGCTGAGTTTATTTTTACAAGTACCGTTACACATAAACAGATAAATAAGCTTTCTGATTTTGATATCACTCCTTGTATTTTTCAAAAGGAAATTGATAAAACACTTGAAATAAGAGCTACAGTTGTAGGGGATTCTATTTTCTCAGCTCAAGTAAACTCTCAATCTGATGATGAAACTAAAGTTGATTGGAGGAGGAAGAGACTATCTTTTACGCCATTTAATTTACCTCTTGAAATGGAGATCAAATGTATTAATTTAGTTAAAGATATGGGACTTTGTTTTGGTGCTATTGATTTAATTTTATCTCCTAATGGAACTTATACATTTTTGGAGATAAATCCAAATGGTCAGTGGGTTTGGATAGAAAATGAAACAGGGCTTCCAATTTCAGACACATTGATAAATTATTTACTATGATGAGGCTATATGAAATCTTTAGGGATTGGGGAAAAGATATTGGAATAGGTTATGTTCATGATCCTAAAATTAATGATACTTATAGTTCCACTGAATATCAAGAAAAAGATGATCTTGATAAAATTAAGGAGCATAGAGATTTTTTATTACGCTTGGAAGATCAAGAAGAAAAACGATTGGAGAGTATTGAGAATAAAACATCTACTCTAATAGCACAAACAGCAATTGTCTTTTCAATTTTGGGATTGTTTCTACCTTTTATAATAGACAAAATGTCGAGTATTCATTTGATAATAAAGTTTCTGATTACATTTTGTTTATTAAGTTGTTGTTTTTTTTATATTCTAACTATAATTAATGCTATTAAAAATTATAGCATTAATGATTTCAAGTATGTAAGACCATCAGCAAATAATGTATTAATTTTTAAGGAAAAACAAGCAGATTTTGTTTCAGAAGAAGTCCGTGATTTGCTTTTTGCAATTCCAAGAAATAGGCATATAAATAACGAAAAAGGAACGAATTTATTACATTCTTATAATTCTTTCAAATATGCAAATATATTATCTGGAATTTTAATTTTGGCCTGTTGTATTGTTTTATTTACCAATTCCGACAAAGGTGAAAAGAGTGAAATTAATATAAAAATAGTTTCGTCGGATTCTTTTTTTTCTATAAAAACTAATGAATTAAAGATGGACACATTAATAATTGGCTCACATTATTATGACTGGAAACGACAGAATAGATCAAAATGAATAATATATAGCTTTGGTGAAGAGTGTAACTTAAGCTTTGTCAACGCTGGTCATATATTTCAGTCGTATCAGTACTTATCTTAATGTTTTCGTTTTTTACATGATTTTGGTATGGATTTCTAAAATGGGTCATTCAATACCATATTTCTAATGATTATCCTAACTCAAAAAAGCAAGATATGGTTGAGAAGGTTATTCTAATTAATTGAAGAGGTGCATTTGCATCACGGGTAGTAAGGTTCCATAAAGCGAGCTAATAAGCATAAGACCAGAGTTCAATGATCAGTAACAAAGCCGTTTTATTTAGAAAATGCGAGAAAGTTGGGGATTTCCATTCTTGACCATTGGTGGGAACTCACGTCAGAGCAATTTGCTTTTTGTTTCAGGGTAGAGGTTTGAAATTGGGAAATTTACCACATGATTGATCCAGTTAAAGCATATTCTAATGAAAATAATCCTCTTGATTCGTATTGTGTAATCCGGAATGTTAAAATAAAATTTATTTCAGAAACCTCTTTGAGATTAAGGTGTCAAAAAAAATGAATCCTGAAATTTTGTATATTATAGGAGAAAACTTATTTAAATTTTTAGACCTTTAAGTTTTAAACTTAAAAAATGGAATTTGTATTGAAATTATAGCAAAGCAATAAGGTGTAATGTCTGCAATTATGAATGACACTAATGATATTTATATATTATTAATTCTTACTAAACAGATGTTAATTTGCCACTTGTCACGTTGTATCTTGTTCTACCTAAAAACAAAGAAAATAATAAATATTGTAGATAGAAAAAATGAAGAACCAAGAGGAGTTGGTAATAGAGTTAGCCAAAAACAAAGTTCAGGAATTGTCCCATTGGAGAAATGTAAGATATGATGGTGGTCGTTTATACTACGAGGTTACTCGAATTAGCGACGATTTAAGTCACCTTGCTACACCATTTCAAATAATCTATTTAGATTATATTTTAAATGCGAAGTTCATCATTCAAGATAACCTTCCTTCGAGTGCTCCAGATATAACAGAGGAATTAAAATTATGGCTTAAGAAAAAATTATTAAAAGTGAAACTTCAAACATTGGATATGGAAAATAATACTCAAGAAGAGAAATTATTGAAAAATAAGATTTTTATTAGTCATTCATCAAAAGATCAAGAAATTGTAAAATCTTTTGTGTATAACATACTTCAGTTAGGTTTCGGTATTTCTACAGACCGTATCTTTTGTACAAGCATTGAAGGGCAGGGAGTAAGATCGGGAGAATATATTCCTGATAGACTTAAGCTTGAAATACAACAAGCGTCTTTAGCTTTACTATTTATTTCAGAGCATTATAAAAGCAGTGAAATCTGTTTGAATGAAGTTGGTGCTGCATGGGTATCATTAGAGAAAACCAATGTCATTCCTATTATGCTACCTGGGGTAAGTTTTGATAGACTTGGCTTTTTAGATGTAAATAGACTAGGATTGAAAATTGCTAGCAAGTCAGATTTACTGCAATTAATTGATGATCACAAAAGTCAATTAAATACTAATCTTAGTCATGCCAAAATTGATAGCCTGATTGATGATTTTCTTGAAAAAATTAAGTCTGTTTCTACAAAGAAAATTATAATTTCTAATTCAGTTGAGAAAGAAGAAAGTGAGTGGACAAAGTGTTACACTAATAGCTTGACACCTTTTCATGATGTCTTACGGGAAGCAATACCTCAACTAGGTCATGGTATTCATGAAATTACGGATTCCAGAGTTCAAAATAAGATTATGATCTTACTATCACAATCTGAATTTTTAGAAGAATTATGGTACAAAATGGCTGATGGAGACGCTTATGTGGAGAAAATAAAAAAATTATCCTCAGGTAATTGGTTATTTTCTGGGGCTAATTGCGAGATTAGGATTTCATCAATGTGGATATCGAAAGAGATAGAGCATCAAAATGATTTTATTCTTATACGTACAGAAAAACTCGGACCTTATAAAATACAATCTGATGTAGGTGGAGAGGATTATACTGTTGGTATACTTAATGACGGAACTATTGTAAGTAATAATGAGCATAGCAGTGGATTTGCAATAATAAATGATGACACAATAAAGTTAAGTGACTACGATATAGAATTGAGAAATAGAGATACAGAAGCACATTGGATATTCTTTGGCTCCCGCTTTCATAAAATTGGGCATAATCCTGATGAGACTATTGAATTTTGCAAGAAATTAGATAGTGGCGAAGTGGAAGTTAATAATATAGAGCTTTCTCATTTCCTGAGGAACCTGAAAAATCATCCTTTTGTTCTTGCTCATAGATAATAATGGTTGTTGATATAAAAAGGTGATGTAAATTCAGTTTTTTCGATATACAGTTTTTTAAAAGGCGTCAGTATTAAATTAAGATTTATAGAAAATGATAAATGATAAGCCAGGGTATAATAGTGCCTACGTTAGCTTGAGTCTGTTGGATGAATTAGATTACTGTCTTGGAGGCTATGGAAAACCGAATGTTGAGTTTTTATTTTCTCTAAATACTTTCGTTGAGACATTCATTGCTTCATCTGAGTTTTATACGTCTTTAGATGAGTTGAATCATCTCAGCCTCACAACGCCTATACTTTTTCCTAACGGTAGACCTATTTTAAATCTTGTGGCTCGTTATGGAGGTTTAAAATTTGTTGAAGGTGTGGTTGATAATCCATCCTCTGAAATTTATAGAGGCGAAATACTCACAAAGTCTAAAAGGGAAGCATTGCAAGATTTTGTTTTAGAGTATGGTCAAAAGATTCAGGAAAAGTATTTTATACAAAGTGATATCGATAACACTATAGAAAGGATTCCACTTGTAACATCAACATTTGATGAAGATAATTTTATAGTCTCAGAAACGCAGAGCACGTGGGATGAACTGGTCTCTAATTTAATATATGTTTCGAAATCTTCAAGTATTCAGACTTCACTACCTATTTCTCTTTATGGAAGGCAGGTTAATAATCTTCATAGAAGACCTTATTCCATGCAGTCGCTGGATATGGTCGCAAAGATTCATAATGCTAAAGTTGAAGACTTAAAGAATAACCTTAATTATCAGTTTATGCCTATTCCGTCTTTTACAAATATTTTACTTAGCAGTGTATCTTCCGCCAGTGAAATACCTTACAAACTTGGACAGTTAAGAATGGACTTTCAAGTGTTGCGTGACCAATTCGTTCAACTAGAAGTTGACATTTATGAGTCGGCAACAATAAAACAGCAACTGGAGGCTTATGATAAGTTTAAGGAGTTTTGGATAGTATTTAACAAAAAGTATGTAGATCGAAAGCATCGAATTTTTTATGGTGATTTTGATTTTACTGACGGTGGGGATATAGATAAAGGCTTAGATGCTTATTTCGATGGTAATCCGATATCTGAATCTTTCAAAGAGCTTAACATGGGTAAAGTTGCTGGTAATATAATTACCAAAAGTTATTCTTGGTATAAGGATCGAAAGGTAATTAATAGATTCAAAGGTCTTACCAATATTTGGGAATTATTTGAAAATAGCAATTCCATGAACCTACAACTGAAACATTTTGAAAGACTATTTAACGTTCAATTCAGTAATTCTGAAATCAATAGAGTTCATGAATTTGTTAATAAAAATCTTAACAACATAACAAAAGAAATTTCAAGATAAGATGTCATATTTTAATAAGAGGAAATCCACAGGAGTATTCCTTCCTTCTGTTAAAGGGTTTAGTGAGTATAAAGGAGAAATAGGTGATGGGTCAATAAGTGGTATTACCAATATACTTGGTTATCATGGTGATCAACTGTATTCTATCTTTCCTTCTGATAAAGTAAAACCAAAAATATGGGCAATAGAGGTTGAAGTTTTTACTCGCAATATAGCTTTTGTAGTCGCGGATACAAGTGTTACTTATTTGACTCAAAAGGATATTAATAAGCATATGAAGGATTTTTCAGTTGCTAAAGAATTTAATGCGCTTAATATAAACGATATATTGAGTACAGCATTAGAGAATAGTAGCTTTACAACGGAATTTCTATCGAAAGTTTTAAACTTGTCAGGTGTTTCTAGAAATGGAATGTTCTATTCAGAAAAGATTAAAACATATCTTTATTTCACGAATGGTATCTTAACGAATTTTCAAGTAGATGATGGATTGATGCCGTACGCAAGATACTTGCAAGAAGTCAACAGCATAATCTATGGTCGAATTTCTGAGCTAGCATATAAATATTGGCCAAAGGATGATTTTAAGGCAAAAAGAGAAATAAATATTCATTGCGAGGCGTGGAGTAGAATTCCTGATGCGTTTAGAAACAAGTTTACGGATCTCCATCGTACTGAAAATGGGGGGACAAACCTACATATGTTATTGGTGTGTCATTATGGTCAGGATATAAACTTTCTACAGTTTCAGGAAATCAATATTGGGAGATTTCAGATTGAACAAAATGACGCAACCGAAGATATTGTGGCCATTAAGATGGGGAATTTTCGATATTACTTTGATAAAGTGACTGAAAGGCTGCTGTCTTTTGATCAACTAATTTAAAGAGTTGTTTTTTAGCAGACAATCAACTATTTTTCAACTTTAGCTAATATAATGGAGACTGTAACGTGAACTGTGTCAACGGAATAATTATTCAAACGACATGGTCATGAAAGAAAAGACCCCATTTGATTTTTCATTCGTATTTGTTTTTTAATTGTATTCAAGAGGGCTTCGTCGTTTTGAACGCTTCAAAGGGGAAGCTATGCAAGGTCTTTATAACGGAAAGAGTTTATCTCCCAATGATGGCGTTCTGGCGCCCTTAATGAAGCACTTACTGGAGTCGATGATGGATAGCGAGCTGGAAAGTCACCTTCAGGAAGATAAAGCTTCCGGGAACTCCAATCGTCGGAATGGCAAGACCAAAAAGACTGTTCGAGGTCTTAATACAGGTACATTTGAACTTGAATCTGGACGGGATAGATCTGGTACATTTTAGCCCAAGGTAGTTCCCAAACGTCAGCTTAATATAACAGAACAGCTGGAAGGTCATGTGCTGAGCATGTATGCCAAAGGTATGAGCACACGTGCAATAAGTGATTTTATCCGTGAGATGTATGCTATGGAGATTTCTGCAACTGAAATATCCCGTATTACAGAAAGCGTCATGCCTGCTGTTAACGAGTGGCGAAGTCGTCCGCTAGAGGCCGTCTATCCCTTTGTTTTCCTGGACTGCATGCATTATAAAGTCCGTCAGAACGGTACGGTTGAGTCCCGGGCCATTTATAATATCCTGGGCATAGGCATGGATGGTCGCAAAGAACTGATAGGGCTATATAGTTCGGAAAACAAAGGAGCAAAATTCTGGTTATCCGTACTCACCGATCTAAAGCAACGCGGTGTAGAGGACATCCTGATAGCCTGTATTGATGGACTGAAGGGCTTTCCTGAAGCTATAGAAGCTATTTTTCCAAAAACAAAAGTTCAGTTATGCATTGTTCATCAGATTAGATCAAGCATGCGCTACGTTACAGAAAAGGACAAAAAGGCTGTTATTGAAGATTTAAAGCCCATTTATAAAGCTGTCAACGAAGAAATGGGATATGAAAAACTACTGGTCTTTGAAGAGAAATGGGGCAAGAAATACCCCATAGCCGCTAAGTCATGGCTCGATAACTGGATCAACCTCTCTACTTTTTTTGAGTATGATGAGCAGGTCCGGAAGACTATCTATACCACTAATCCTATTGAAGGAATGCACCGTCAGATCCGAAAAATAACGAAGTCTAAAGGTGCATTCAGTTCTGAGCAGGCTCTTATGAAGCTGATGTTTCTGATAATAAAGGACATCTCTAAAAAGTGGACAATGCCAGTGCATAACTGGGGCTTGACCATATCCCAACTTTACATTAAATTTGGGGATAGGCTCAAACTGGATAGAGGCTTTTAGATTTTGGTTAATTATCCAATGACACAGTTTGAGTTACACTCCCGTACTTACAGAATACCCATTTGACGAAGTTTCCAAAAACATTTCGCCGTTGCCTCCACGTCAATATAAGCATCATGAGCATTTAACAAATCTGAATTAAATAATTTTTGATAAAGTTCAGAAAGCTTTGGTTTTTTAAAACCATATGGTGTTGGGATTTGACAAAAATCTTTTGTTGAATTCATGGTGCAGAACTTTCTTTTGTATTCAAGCGGTTGGCCCATATTTTGTCTCAGGAACTCTGCACCTAATATCTTTTCATCAAAAGAAATGTTATGTGCTACTAGCGTACTTGATTTTTCAACTAGTTCATTAAATAGAATTAGACTCTCTTTTAAATCTTTACCCTCTTTTAAAGCTCTCTGAGTTGTAATGCCGTGTATGTTGGATGACTCGGTTGGTATAGAAAAGCCTTCTGGTTTAATAATAAAATTACCTTGTATTATTTTATTACCTTGTTGGTCATACTGAATATAAGCTAACTGTACCATACGCGGCCAGTTTTTTAAATCTGTTATTGGAGCCGACCAACTTTTTGGAAGCCCTGTTGTCTCAGTGTCAAAAAATAAGTACATATCTTAAAGTAAAAAAAGGCGAGTGCTCTACGCTCGCCTCATAAAAGTAATAATTACCCTTTAGGAGATTGTGTGTGTTGGTTGCCTCAATATCTCTACAATTCTTATCTAATCTAACAAATTTCAATTTAATGAAATTTATTATCTCATCAATTTCATGTAAAGCCTAACCAATAATTCAGGGCTTTTAGATTTCTCCAAGTATCTTATATAGTTAATAAACTTCGTGACCTCGTTTAGTATTAAGCTCTTTTTCAAAGTTAGGGTTTTTCCAGTCAAAAAAGTACATATTTTTAAAATTAGCAATGCCTTCAATAAAAGCTTTTTTATCATTTCTTAATGTACTAGAATTGAAGAAATCTGCACTGTTTAAGGATTTTAGTCTAAACACCTCTAAATCAGAATCATTATAACCAAAATTAGGGTTAGTTAAAACTTCAAACAACAGAAAGGTATGTTCAGAGTTTTTTCTATCAAACCATTTAAGTACTTCTAAGATTTTGTTTTGCAATCTTGTTATTGTTGTTGTAAACTCTGTTCTTCTTTCAATAAAATTCAACAGAAATGTTATAGTGAAGTAATTATTGCTTTTATCTAATTGATCAATAAAGAAATGTTTGTTAAGTATTTCTTCACTAACACAGTATTCATTGCCTAAGTTTTTAATAATAGGTAGTAGATATAATGTCTCTATTTCAGAAAAATTATTAATTACTTTTTTTTGGAGGATGGTGAGAATTCCATCAAAAATTCTTTTAAAGACATCATGTTTAGCGTCAAAGTCATAATTAATTAACATGTGACTGTCCTTTATAAGGATACCTTTGCTTTTAAGATTGCCGATTGTACTTTCTGCATTTTTGATAAAACTTATAATTGTGATTAATATTTGACTTAGTTTGATAGCATATGATACTCTAGGTAATACGGTGTATATAAAAAAAGAAAGTTCAATGATCTCACCTAATTTTTTCTTTAGGCTTTTATGTCGTTTTTTTAGTTCTTTAGATAAATCAGAGTATTTGAGCTTTAATTCGTCGTTAGAACTATCATTAAGCAAATCTTTATACAGTTTTATTAATCTATTTTGATCAATCGAAATTTCTTTAAACAATTTGCGTAAGTTACGGAAGATGCTTGCTAAAAAATAATTTTGTAGATCTTTATAGCTTGTTTTTGTGGTTTTTAAAATGCTTTTATAGTTTGTAATAATATCTTTGGCAAGATAGTGCTTCCTTATTTGTGGTTTTTCATCACTAAATAAGAAGATTGCTGATTCGTTTAAAAGTTTTTTTATTTCTTCTTTAGCAATGGTGATCTCTGTGATGATTGGCTTAGTATACTCTATAGTCTTAGATTCATTGAAATAGAGATTGTATTTCTGTAATTCTTTTTTAAACGAATCTATTATTAAATCTTTATTAATAGGCTCATTTGTATAAATGAAATAATCGTCAACATACCTAGCTATTTCAAAGTCTTCTCCATTTTTTAGATTTGCTTTTTCCAGTATTTTTTCGACGTTCTGATCCACTTTCTGTAGAATAATTTCTGCAAATATTCTTGATAGCTCTGGGCCAATTATAATTCCGTTTGTTTCGTTGTAATTATGTTTTTGCATTAGCACATCGAAATGATGGCCAAATGTGCTTTTACCCTTTGAGTGTAAATTGTCCTTTGATGCTTTTTTGTTAATTGTTGCCCATACTATTGAATGCGTATAAATACTATCAAAACATCTTGAGATGTCAAACTTCAATAAGTGACTGAATTTTTTCTCAGCTTTTTGAAAGTCATAAGATTCATAGTATCTATATATGTTACTATGTTTTTCATAGGAAAAATAAGTTTTAAGACTTCTATATTCTTTTTTATTCAATTCAATAAATTCCTCAGCTTTTCCTTTTTGAGATTTGATGGTATTTTTAAAATATCTTAAAGAAGCTATTCTGTGGGGTTTACGAAGAGAAAAATTGGAGCGTGATGTGTAATAAAGAATTGTAGAATTATATTTTTTATAAAAGTTTATAACTTCAAGCTGGTTGATAGGGTGCATCACAAATAATTTCCTGTAGTCAGTGTCTTTATGCGATATTTTGAAGTCAAAAGGTATTGTCTCATTTTGTTTTGCAGATATATTAAAATATTGATGCTTGTCATCTGGCCTTCCTGATCTTAAAGAGCAATTTTTATTGTCAAAACCAAATAAAATTTTTATTATGTTTAAAACTTCTTTAGGACTGTCGCGTTTAAATTTTAACTTATTTTCATCAATATGAATGTCATATTCAACCACAAAATCGTAGAATTTTCTATTGCTAAAAAATGGCGGGACTTCATACGGTAGTATATCTGATAAAAGAACTCTAGCGTCTTTGTAACCAATTGTTTTCTTATATTTCATTATTTCCAGATCGATGTAATCTCTTTTATTCCAAATTTTAAAACTCCATAGTTTTTTTTGTTGTGTATGTCAGCTCTGTTTGCATTGTATTGGTAATACCTTTTATTGCCAAAGCTATGTTTGATTAGTTCTTTCTTCTTGTAATAATCCTTAAATGAAAATTGTTTTAGGATTTCCTTTTCAGCTGATGATAGGCCAGTTCTGCTTATATAATAATTAAGGCTATTATCTATTTTTTTTAATTGAGCTTCTGAAGAAACAAATGGGTAGGAATAATATAATCCTACATATACATTAGACTTGTTGTTACTTAGACGAGTATTATTTACAAGATATGCTAATCTTGATTTTAATAATTTTAGAGATCTAGAAGGGTTATGTCCTTTCTTTTTATTGTAATGTTCAAATACAATTTTAATTTTATTTTTATATTCAAGCACTTTATGATCTGATATATCTACAAAACTGGTGTAGGTATCTTTTTTCTTGTCATCTACATTTTCAGTTACCCTTTTGAATCCTATTACATAACCAAGATAATTGATAGCTTTTTTATAATTAATATTATTAGTAACAGGAGAAGTAGTTGAATCAATGGAGATAGCCACAATAGGTGATATGTCATTTTGTAAATCATAGGAAGCCGTTTTTTCGGAATGAAGTTCTAAATGGTTTCCTGAATTGTTTTGTACTATTTCACGTATATTTTCTATGTAATGATTTATATCTGTTTTTTTTCCACTATTAGGGGTGAAGATTGCTATAATATCATCGACATATCTTGCATAGTATACTAAATCATCTATTTTTTTTATCTCGGAATCAATTGATTTCATGTATATTTCAGATAGATAGGCACTTATACCAATTCCACGAGGGAGTCCAAGTTCAGAGTTGTCCGTAAGAGTAGAGTTGAAGCTATTTAGAATTCTTTTTATGCCACGCTTAGTATTAATTGTAATTAAGTGATCGGTATCAAGTTTTTCAAGTAACTGTGGTTGAGGAATACTTTCATAGAATTTCTTTATATCGGTCCTAATGACGATTTTTGGAAAATTATCAGAAACAAAGTGTATGATAGATTTTAAAATATGGTACCGAGATTGTTGTTTTACTTTGTAAGTATCCCTTAAATTTTGTTGCAAAATTTTGGAATAGAAATAGCTTTCAACAGATACCCCTAGGGTATAGCAAGTCATGGATTTAATTATTTTTACACCAACACTAGGGGTATATGATTTAATATTTATTGATATTTGCTCAAAAATGTCGTTAAGAACTTCTTCTCTTAACACTTTTCGACTATTTAACGTATCAATTAATTCATTCCTTGCAGAAACATTTGTTGCGTATTTAATTCTTTTTCTTATATCTTTCATTTCGGCGGTCAATGCCAATGAAGCACTGAATGTTGATTCAAATAACTTTTCTATATTGGTGCCTCTTTTGTTTTCAGCATCAAATACAGCCTCGATGTTTTGTGGTGAAAATGATTGATCTATCATGTCTTTATTGTATAGTCCTTGGTTAGGTGATTTTAATTTTTATTTATCTGTTCAATACATTTTATCAAAAATCTTTTAGAAATACCTAGTTCTTTGGCAATTTCTTTAAGGTCTTTTTTTGGATCAAAATTATCACTTTTATATTTATTTATATTATCTATTAGTTCATCTGTAATTTCTGTTCTATATGTATTAGTCTGTTTTTGAATTGAGGTAGAAGATGCTTTTCTCTCAAGAATCAGCTCCTTAAGAACATTTGTTGCTTTGTCATTGTCTTTATAGAACTGCTTCATGCTTTTGCCAATTTCAGATATAGAGTTGACGATTCTCCTGTGTGAAGAAATAATACCTTGATTGACACCAAAGGTTTTTATAATAATCAGCGATTGCTTTTGTGTTTTTTCTAAAGAAATATACAACCTTTTTAAGGTTGAATGATTTCCATATTTTGTTAACTCCCCCTCTAAAGACTGCACTGTTAAATACTTCCTTATGACAGATATTAGATCATATAAATTCTTCGATGTATCTAATAGACGCTTGTTATCATGTGCATTATACCAACGTTTTGTTTCTTCAATTGATGCGTTGACATCATTGATTAGCTCAATTATTTTTTGATGATTAATGCTGGCATAAATAAGTGTTAATTTACTTGACTGTCTTTCTGAAGAAATTTTACCAATAAAGATTGCTGCAAGAAACATTCCAGTTGAAACTTCAATTATTGCAAGAAATTTACTAAGACCTTCTGGGAGAACATCTCCGTAGCCTAAAGTTGTAAATGTAACAGCACTGAAATAGAGGCAATTTGTAAAGCTGGGTGGATTTATACTTATACCATTTCCTTCAAAATATGTGTCCAAAATAAAGTAAAACGCAGCAAATATTAATATCGTAGCTAACATGCAAAACAATATCGACCAATATGAAAGTTTATCAATCAAACCTCCAAGATTTGTATTTATTTTGGGTTTTAATTTTTTTTCCCTTTTTTGTGAATTAGAAGATTTATATTTTATTGGCATGTATTTAAATAATTGTTATCACTACATTTACTTTATTTTTATCAAAATAAATTTTAAACTCTTTTATGATGAATATTTTTGCTTTTCATCAACAATTTCTTTTAACTGAATTTCGATCATATTTTTTAATAAATTCTTTGATTTCAGATGTTACAATTTTACTATTCTTGAAATCTTTGAAGATTCTTATGATTTTAATTTTTTTAATACATCTGAGATATAGTATATGTAAATAAAAAAAAATTAAAAGTTATAATTCCAATTTAGCTTATCACTTGTTAATAATTGCTTCTCCTAAGATATGCAGACCTTTTATGAAAAACAAGCTTTGTTGTTGATTTTAACTTTGTATTTTTTAATATTCTGTTAATTTTCGGAAATATTGAAAAAAATATTTGCAGGAAACCGTATCTCAGTTTTATAAAGTGCAGATATTCAATTAAAACCAACAAAACTAAAAATTATAGCAAATTAAAACTAATATATTTAGTTTTATTATTTATCTTTGGATATTGAATAAGGATGGACACGATATAAGATAACCGGTTGCTCAACATTCTTGCGTGTTCATCCTGTTCAATATTGAATCAAAGCAGGGGAGGGTTACTGAGAATGCGCTCTATAGTAACGTGAGCGGATACAAAAGTGTAACCCTGTTGGAAAAAGGTGAAAACGATAAATACTAATTGCGATGAATGTACCATTGACAATCGGGATCTTGAAGGACTTAAAGCCTAAGGGATACAATATCCTGAAGTCTGACAATAGTGTGGATCATGTTATACAGCATTTTGTCCCGACAAAAGTAAACGACCTGTGGGCGTTTATGAGTGAATTTAAGGAAGAGTCTGCAACAGTAGTGATTGAGCAGATCCTTGATGTACCAGAGGAAGTGTTAGAAGGGAAACTCTTAAGAGTTTTGTGATTGATCTTTTAATTTTAAAAAACTATACAGATGAATTTAAAACAAATACACCAAGAATATATACTAAATCATCCTACAGTTGTCAAAACTGCAAAAAGCAGAGCACAGCTAACTTTTAGACAGATTGCAGGTATCCGAGAGTCCGCTTTTAGTATCTCCCAGTTATTTACCATAGTTGATGGGGAAGAGATTATTAGACAAGGTTTTGCTCGATGGCCAGATGTTATAGTAGGAGAGTTGGCGTTGTTTAAGAGACGATTTGTTGTTTAATGTATCGTAATGGGAGAGTTTTCTTCGAATTGTAGAAGCTTTGCATGTGGAGAACATTGATCCCAACATTGAGAAATTGATTAATCAAAGTAATGGAGGTTTATGTCTATGCACTTTATCTTAAGTAAATTCATATGGAAATGTAAACCATGGGAAAGAAGATGCAGCATACAAATTTAAGGAAATAGACATTGCTATATGCACAGCTCTGAAAACAATAAAGTCGTCAAGAAGGTTCAATGTTAATCACATTGGCTTTTTTCTTAAATTAGATGTTGATAAAGCAATTTTACCAATTCATAATGGATATGTTTATAGAAGCGGAACGACTAATTTTATTAGAGTTAGAATATAGACCAAGGTGATTTGTTTGAAATGGATTCTGATCCAGAAGTTCATTTATATATTGAAAACAGTCCTGTTAAATCTATTGACGAAATAACGAAAGTAATTGAAATGCTAAAAAAGCAATATGCTGAAAATGGGATTGCTCGTTAGGCAGTTGTTGAAAAAGTAACTAACGAATGTATGGGATGGGATGGATTAAAATATTTCAGAGAACCTTTAAATAATCACGTTAATTTCTACGAGGTTGGTTATAGATTTAAAAGAAAACATTGGGGCAAAGGTTTTGCTACCGAAGCATCAGTCGCAATACCGGATTATGGATTTACAAGCCTTAATGGTGATAAAATTTATGCAATAACAGACCCAAAAAATGTGAATTCAAAGAAGGTTTTATTAAAGTAGGCTTTGACTTGCAAGAAACTTTTGACTATGAATGCGACCTCACAGATTGGTTTGCATTGACGAGAACAAGTTGGGAGAATGAAAGTTAAATCTCTAGTAAATATTTTGGTAGCTTTAATAAAGTATACCAGCGAAGTCCGAGGTCGTGTAGTTTCTAATTTTAATTTAAGATAAATGGATATATCAGTATTCTCAGAAAAGAAGCAAAATTTGATAGATGTAATAAACTGTGCATTAAATAAGACCGACATAATCGACCAGGAAAGGGAATCTCTTAATGCACTTCTGGATGTAGTAAATCAATATACATATAAAAATAGATTGCAAAAAAAAGGATTCTTGTCGCATTTTATTATTGATAGTTTGGATGTTGGGTATTCGTATGGAGAAAATTTTATAAAATTTGACAATGAAATAAGTTGAATTTTTGCTAATATTACTATTTAAATCAAGTTTCAAAATATGGAAATTAAGCAAAATAGATTTGGGAGATACCAATGCCCTTGTTGTGGCTATTTTACTTTTATTGATAAGCCAATTAATACTTTTCAAGATTGTCCTGTTTGCGTATGGGAAGTCGATGGTATTCAAAATGAAGATCCATTTTATGAAGGTGGGGCAAATCAGTACTGTCTTAAATAAATTTTAGCGTATAAAAAATCTATCCTTATCTTCAAATAATTTAGATTTAGCTGTTTTTAAAAAAAGTAACCCTACCTTTTCGATTAAAAGAGGACAAACTGTCCCTTTTTATTAGGAGATCTTGCTGAAATGAACGAATCATTGGCCCATTTCCATAGGTCTATTTTTACAAAAATATTTAATCGTATAAAGTTGACCAGATTCGATAGATTCCAATCGTATTTAGCCTTCTTTTGGATATACTTGAAGAGTAATATTCCGATCAATGCGGTCCATATTTGTTTAAACACCGCATTTTGGGATGTGCCTACAAAACTGGTGACCTTTAGTCTTTGTTTTAGATTTTTGAAGAATGTTTCAATCTCCCACCGTTCCTTGTAAAGAGATGCTACTGTCTTGGGTTTCCAACTAAAATTGTTTGTTAAGAACTCATACACTACGTTTTTAGTGCTGTCCAAAACACGAACCTGGCGTATCTTCTTTCCTCCATACCCTACAATTGGTAATCCAACTAGCTCAATGGTCTGATCTTCAATTATTCCACCTTCCATTAGAGCCTCACTCTTAATTGTTTTGATCACAGTGTACTTCATGTTGGATTTGCTTCTGGTAACAAAGAAACAGCCGGTGCTGTCCAAAATGTTCATCCAGGCGTAATCTACATATCCCCGATCTACCACAAGAACACATCCTTGAGGAAAAGAGAAGGTTTTGGCTACTTTGGATTCATGTTGTTTACCATCTGTAATATGCACGAAAGTAGGCATACAGCCATCATAATCCAATATCGTATGAAGTTTAACCGCTCCTTTTGCACTTCGGAACTTCGCCCAATCAAATGCACTCAGGCATAAAGGAATGATCGTGGCGTCCATCAACAGAATCTTACTCTTCAATCTCCGCAGCTCAGCTCGCCTGTGAGGATCCCTGTTCCAGAGCAGATCTAAAAGACCATAATAAAGATCCCTGAAAAGACTATGGTCACGATGCGAGTTCATATAGGATAGGTTAGATTTGCTTGGCGTCCTGGAAAGACCCATATAACTCATATTGCCCGTAGTACTGCGAAGCCCATTGGAAATATCCCGAACAGAATCGGCCGAGGATAACTGGCAAAATAGCATGCTAACAAAGTGGGTCCAGCTGTTTATACCCTTGTGATGTGTGTCGGACTGGTATTTCTGAACCAATCTGTTGAAAATGTCACGGTCAACTAGACCTAGAATTTGAGAAAATACGTTTATATTTACCATGGCGGTGCATGATTTTTAGAGAAATAAATATAGCAATCTATGCTATACAAATTCACCGCCTTTTTTTATTTATTTAGGACGCTACTGATATCATAAATAAAATAATTAACGAAATAGCTGTTATGATTGATATAATGAAAAAAAAAATAAAAGCCCATATCATAAATTTCCCAAATGAGCACAAAAAAATCTCACAGATAGGTTTTTAAAATTTTAGTTTTTTTTCAACTCATTAGCGTCCTTTAGATTTGCTATTATTAAAAGGCTCACATTACTAATAAAAGACGTAACTATTCAGGTTTTTAGTTTTTGGCAATAGTTGTGAATAGAAAATTATTATATTTGTTTCAAATCTCATTTTTTAGGTAATGTTAGAAGAATTGGTAATGTATATGAGATGGCCCTTTTTTCACCATTAATTTCCGCAACTTTCCAATTTTTTGCTTCATAAAGTTTTTTTATGATGTCTTCATCAATACCGTAGCCCATACTGTCTTTAACTGTAATATCTTTTAATCTCCCGTCGACATCTACAGTAAACCGATACTTTCCCAAAAGTTTCTTTTTGCCAACTTCTTTTCGGGTCGGGAGTTTAATTGTTCTTGTGATATCCGATGCGAAGTTTGAAGTATTGTTTGACTGTGCTACCCCATCAAATGATAGTACAAGAAAAGTTATTAGTATTGCCAATTGTTTTATCATGAATTTTTAATTTTAAACGTATTTTCCAGTATTTTTTTTCTAAAACTTGTAATTGAAACTTTCCTTATAATTATTGTTTTACATTCCCTATCAGCCCTATACATTCCTCTCTGATAGACCATAGTTCGTCAAGAGAGTAGGGGATTTTGTAATCTTCAATCCATTGAGCGAGGTATTCGCGATGATACTGTACTTTGAAATCGGTTATTTGATCTGCTTGTATTTCGATTTCTTTAAGTATATCCAGCTCAAATTTAGTTTCGTTTATCCCGATTCCTGTAAAATCCATGATGTAGTTAGATACACGTAAATAGTTATGAGCTTCCGGAATGTACGGTAAATCGTGCTCTTGCAGTAACTCTTTAATAGCAGGTGTGTTATTACCACCCATTTTGAATAATCCCAGTATGAGTTTTAGCCCATGTTTTCCATTTTCATCAGCTAATCTTTTCAATAGCGCGTGCTTTGTACTGCAAGTGCCACACAGATCTTTAAATAGTGCTAATTCATTTTCCTTATCGTGATTGCGACGATATGGCAGATTGCTAACCCAGTTACTCGCTTCTTGAAATGTATTGATACCTGCACTTAAGAATGTTTTCGAAATCAAACCATTTGACGATAAGATTTCGAAATTAAAGGGTTTAAAATACAATCGTCTTGAGAACTGATTCGTCCTTCGATCGAATAAGATTGGCTCACCAGATTTTTTATTAAGATAGTAACGGATATTTTTGATCAGATATCGTGGATGAAAATCCGGACCAAACTCTACAGACTCTCTATACTTATTTAATATATCCAATGCAGTCCTTGCAGAATTGAAATAACCTTCAGCTACTAATTTCTTGAAATACTCCTGAACAGCATCATATGTGCTGAGGAACGACGAGGTCGGTAATTCAATTTCTTTATCTTCCTCAATAATTTTCAGAGCTCTAAGTGGTTTAATTTCATCGTTTGCAATGACAATTTCCCACTGCATTTTCTTCCGTTCAACTATACTGAAAGTGACATCTAACTTGTAATAATCTATTGGATTGCAGGGAGGATTATAACGTTCTAGTCTAAATAACTTTGCCAGAACTAGACTATCTTCTGCATCTATTAAAGTTTTTTTTAACGGATTTTCGGCATCACGGATTAAGAAATTATTCTTACCAATCATAAATGAACATTCAAAAGCAGAATATCCCTTCTCAGTTCTGATTTTATGAAAAAACATTACCTTATCAAATGAAAATGCAGGAAAGGTAGTATAAACGATTTTTTTTCTCTTTGCGGCCATAATTAATCGATAAACAAAGATAATGATTTTTTATGGTCTTTTGAAAAGAGCTTCGTCGTCACTCTTCCTTAATAAAGTTCCTTTTTTAACCGTAGCTTCAATGATTGCTGTAAAATCTTTTGCTTCCCAATTCTTTTCAGCTTTTGAACCACAATGATGAGCAATTTCTTTCGCAGAATGCCATTCATCAAAAAAGGAGTCTTTTTCCTCAGCTAATAATATATAAAGAACATCAGTCTGTTTAAGTTCTGTTGGTTTAATTTTAATAACGATTTTCTCAACCATTTTTTCCTCAAAATCTATTGGAGGATAGAAATCATTAATATCGTAAGACGTGTTTAAGCTTTTTTCTTTGGACTTAATTGTAAATGCTTTAGCAAGTTTGTTTAAATGCTCGTCGTGATATTTGGCAGGATTCAAGTTACTTTCTATCGCTCCTAAAATATTTCCATCATCACTGAGTTCTAATATTTTTTGAATATCTCTAGTAGTTAGATCAAGGGAGATTCTAATTACTTTGATTTTATTAATGATGTACAGTGCTATTGAGCTAATTAAAACTGGTTTTTTCACAATAGCAATTTCGGGGCTTAATTGATTATAAAATGTATTAGATAAAATTTGGATTGCATTAATAATCTGATTATATTTGAATTGTAAATGATTTTATAATTATTTATGGCATTGAATTAAAAGAGTCTCGACTACATACTCTGACAATTAATCATGACGAGACGGTAGATTTAATGCCCAAGTAGATATTTTATGTACCTTTGGTGCATGCTATAGCTCTTGGGCTTCTATCGTGTATCGTTTCGTGAGGGGTCAGAGCCTTGTAGTGCGATGGATAGGGCCCAAAGTTATAGTTCCTTTTCATTTCGCGACTCTCAAATTATAACCATCAATTTGTGAGTATGTACCAAAGAAAACAAACCACCAAAAACATCATCAAGCCGGCAGGTTGATCTGCTGCGCAAAGTCACTATGCTGACTATCCATTCAAAATGCAATCATGTACAGCATATTATAACCATTGATGAAGACCTTTTAATTGCATTTTTTCCAGTTTATTTTTTAACCATTGTCGGTTGAAAAGGTTGCTTATTGCCTGAATTTTAGCTCCTGATTCAACTTCAATGTAAACCATTAAACAATGCAAAAAACTTGTGTTAGGGAGAGCTATGCGCTGTCCCCAGGGAGAGAACTGTCTTCGTTTTTTATCGAAAATCGTGTTCCAATAACCAAAGAACCCATTATGACAACACCAATACCAAAACAGAAATCTAAAAAGCCTACGCCCGTCAGGTCCAGAGGTCGCGTACCTCATGTGCCTCTATCTATTGTAGTGCAAAGACCAGAGGACCGATACTATTCGATACTGGTTCCCGCAGTGGAAAAGACCGATCCCTATATCAGTATAGTGCGTGATGCGCGCAAAGATGTACTTCGGATCACGATGGTCTGCGTATCGATCTATGAAGGGTACCTATTTGCCTTGGGGCTGCCATCCAACTTTCCAAAAGAACAGATTATCGTGTTTGGACAAGACCGAGCCAGGTATATCCCTTGCCGATCTTGTGAGTACGGAGAAAAGCTGATCTACCATTATGAACTCACCGTACCTACCGATACAGCCATTGAAGAGTATCAGCAACGGATCTGTAACGATCTCAATGATCATTTTCAGTTGGATGTCAAAGTGGAGCAGCTTTCCATTGTCACAGATAGCAGACCGATCTCTACTGAAAATGGCGAGTCGGTAGAACTGATCTGGGAAGATCAGACCACCGTGATTATGAGAACCAGAAGAGACCATATAGGAAAGCTCGTCTATTAAAAGATCCTAGCTGAAGTATTAAAAATAAATTTTCTACCCGTGAATCTCAATTCTGCCGAGGGATACAACTGACATGATACAAGTAAACCCTCGGCATGAAATGGGGATGGTGGAACTATACCCAAAAAATTAACAACAATGAATACAGATGATAGATATAAAATAAAGCTTTGGGGATACCTCAAAAAGCTATTTAAATCCAAGGGGGATAGCATCTTGCTGATTGGCAAGATGTTATTTTTCACTTTGATGTCTAACGCTTTTATGCTGAGTACTTACGCTCAGACACCCCGCAAGGACAGCGGGGTGAATGGGCAGGTAAAATATGAGCTAACTGGTGTAGTTGTGTCCTCCATCGATGGCACATCACTGCAAGGAGTATCTGTTCGCATCGATGCCGACAACTTACAGATCAAAACTTCCCAAGATGGAAGGTTTCAATTGACGATCAGTAATAAAAGTGGAAAGATCAGATTCTCTTCCATCGGTTTTAAAAGCCAAGAACTCAATTATACCGCAGGAGTATCAATGACTGTTAAATTGATACCTGAAGATAATAAACTCGAAGAAGTAAACGTGGTATCTACCGGATATCAGAAGATACCGAAAGAACGTGCAACAGGGAGTTTTGCTCAAGCAGATATGAATTATTACAATACGCGTCCCGCATCTACTGTTTTATCTAGATTGAAAGGACTTGTTAGTGGACTTCGCTTTAACAATGAAAAAGATATTTCTATAAGGGGGCAGAGCACAATATTTGCAAATGACCAACCTTTGATTGTTGTTGATGGATTTGCTTATAGTGGAGATATTAATATGCTCAATCCTGAAGATATCCTTTCTGTCGATGTACTCAAAGATGCGGCGGCTGCAAGTATATGGGGGGCTAGAGCAGGAAATGGTGTTATTGTAATATCAACTAAAAAGGGTGTTATTGGTCAACCTCCTGTAATTTCTTTTAATACTCGCATATCTATTTCATCAGTTCCTAATTTAAAATATGCTCCCAATTATATGTATGCAAAGACGTACCTCTCTGCAGAAAAATTACTTTTTGATAGTGGACGGTATAATTCTGCTTTCGATGATACACAGAACTATCCGGTAATATCTCCCTATGTGCAACTACTTTATCAGGGACAAATGGCTGAAGCTGAACGTCTAAAAGAAACATTAACTGGTTACGATGTGAGAAAAGAAATATCATCTACCTTCTATAGAAACAAACTCCTCCAAAACTATGACCTTAATATCAGCGGAGGTTATGATAAAGGGCAATATTTCACGTCGATAGGTTATAACAAGGATCTACAAACTTTAAATCACAACCACGGAAATCGGTTGACAATCAATATGTCAAATACCTTTTCAATTTCCGATCGTATTAAATGGACGTTGGGATTGAATTATATCAAATCAAAAAATGAATTAGATAATACGGTTTCAGAAGTTTTAAGTGGCAGTAGCTTTTATCCATATTCCCGCTTTCGGGACACTGAAGGAAATGAAGTGCCTTACTATCCTTTGTTTAGTAGCACCTGGATTGATGAGTTGGCTCCCCAAAAGAGTTTTTTGGACTGGAATTATTGGCCCATACAAGAATTGGGTCGTACAAAAAATGAGACTACAGCACATGATATTCGTGCTTATACATCGCTCAATCTGAAATTGCTGAAAGGACTTACTGCCGATATCAGCAGTCAGATGCAACAGAGCTTTTCTAATAATAATATTGTGGCTCCGCAAGAATCTTTCCTAGCCCGCAATATGACCAATCAGTATGCACAAATACTGGATGGAAAGGTGGTGGGTTTTAATATTCCGATTGGAGGTATTGCAAATTTTTCAAAAGCACAGGTACGCTCAGCTAATCTCAGAGGGCAGTTAAATTATAATTTAGTTGGTAATGAATGGCGTCTTGATGCGTTATTAGGAACAGAGATCTCACAGACAAACCGTGCTTCGGACTATTTTAGGCTGTATGGCTACGATGCCGAAATATTAACTGCTCAACCTGTAGATTACCGATCGTATTTTACTCTTAATCCTTATGGCACTACTGCAGCGATTCCAAATTATAGTGGTCAGGGAAAGGGAATTTCTCGCTTTGTATCTTCCTTTTTTAATGGATCTTTTGCTTTTCGAGAACGCTATATTTTTTCACTCAGTGGTCGGGTAGACGGTTCAAATTATTTTGGAGTCAATGCAAACCAAAAGATGGTTCCACTTTGGTCTGTAGGTTCAAAATGGCGAGTATCGAAAGAATCTTTTTTCCAAAATGGAATATTTGACCAGTTTGATTTGAGAGCAACTTATGGCTATAGTGGTAATCTTGCATCTAATTTAACTGGTGTTACCACTTTACAATATCGAAGTAATGCGGGTTTTACAGGACTTCCTTATGCAACAATGGTCAATCTGGGAAATCCTGATCTCCGATGGGAGCGTATCGGTCAGGCTAATTTTGCTATAGATTTTCGTTTAGCAAACAAATGGCTGGAAGGAAGTCTGGAATATTATCTGAAAAATGGTAAAGATATGATTGGTGATAAACCATTTGCTCCCAGCAGTGGTGTATCCAATATGAGGGGTAACTATAGTACCATTTCTGGTGAGGGGTTGGATGTAAAATTAACCGCACATCTTGTTAATAGGAAGTCTTTGAGTGTGCGATCTGATTTTTACTTCAGCTACACTTATGATCAAGTAAAAGCATATGACATAGGTCGCACTTCTGTCATGTATTACACGGCGAATGACAACATCCCCCGTGTAGGATATCCTGTGCATAGTCTATACAGTTTCGAATGGGCGGGGCTTGACCCAGCTAATGGTGGCCCACGTATCAGGGATGTCGCAGGAAATATAAGTGGCGATTATAATGAGCTACTCAATAATCTACAGGCGGAGAACCTGATTTACGGAGGAATGACTCGCGCCAAGTATTTCGGTAGTTGGGTGAATCGGGTCCAGCTAAAAAATATTGAAGTAGGAGCGAGCATACTTTATAAATTGGGATATGTATTTCGTAAGCCGAGTTTATCTTATGCAGAGCTGACAAGTTCTAGTAAACTTACTGGACATGCTGAATTTGCAGATCGTTGGCAAGTGGTAGGTGACGACTTGAAAACAGATGTTCCCAGTTTTACTTATCCCGGAAACCAAAATCGAGATAATATCTATCAGTACAGCACGGTCAATGTGGGCAATGCTGCTCATTTTCGCCTGCAAGATGTATATGTTTCATACAAGCTTCAGCCTGACATAGGGGGGAGAAAGACACTTCTTCGATTACTTTGTCAGGTTGAGAATTTAGGCTTACTGTGGAAAGCGAATAGATGGGGCTATGATCCGGATTACATCTCTGGAAATGCCAGTACTTTGAGTACTTACCCGGCGCCGATGCAAATGACAATTGGTGTCTCTTTAACCTATTAAATATAGATGATATGAAAATAATATATGCTATAACAGCAGTCCTTTTATGCACAACAATAAGTTGTTCGAGTTCATGGCTCGAGGTAAAACCAGATCAGTCATTGGTTGTGCCTACGAGTGTTAAAGACCTTCAGGCTTGGTTAGACAATGTTTCTGAATTCAATCGATCTAGTTCTTTTGGAAACATGGAAGTTACAGCAGACAACCTATATCTTACTGATGCTACATACAATGCACTGAGTACAGTTGCGGCACGCAACATCTATTCATGGGCAAAAGGTGGAAATGATTTTTATGAAGGACAAGGAAGTGCCAGCTGGCACGATGCTTACGAGAAATTACTGCAGATAAATATCATAAACGAGGGAGTTAACAAGGTCAATAGAATGACTGATCCCGAAGGTTGGGATAATGTAAAAGGTAGCGCGTTATTCTATCGTGCATTTTACCATAATGCGCTATTATCTGAATTCTGTCAAGCGTACAGTGAGAATGATCTTTTAGGTATTCCGATCAAAAGTTCTGGAAATGTCAATGATAAAATGGTCCGTAGCTCAGTGAAGGCTAGTTATGATCACGTCGTCAACGATTTAAAAGATGCGGAGTCATTGTTGCCGGTCACAGCAATTAATAAAATGAGACCATCAAGAATGGCGGTATGGGCTATGCTCTCGAGGGTCTATCTTCTTATGTCGGATTATAGTAGCGCTCTACATTATGCGAAGCTTTGTTTATCCAATAATGATGTATTGCTGGATTATAATAAATTAAATACGGCGGCTTCATTTCCATTTGACCGTTTTAATGCTGAGGTGATATTTTCGGTGTATATCGCAAATCCAGCAGTGCTGTCTCAGACTAATCACGTGATCGATAGTACACTTTATCGTTCTTATGCCGAAAATGATCTTCGTAAGCAGTTATTCTTTCGTCTAAATGCTGGATTACCTCGTTTTAAAGGTGGATACTTTGGCGTCGCAAATTGTTTTGCAGGATTAGCTTTAGATGAGGTATATCTCAATGCAATTGAATGTTTGATACGGACCGAGCAATTGAATGATGCAATGATTTTGTTTAACAAATTCATGTCAACGCGTTGGAAGGTAGGTCAATATAGCGAAGTTGTTTTTAAAGATCTAAATAATGCATTATCACTTGTTCTGGAAGAAAGGCGTAAATCTCTATTGTTCCGATGTTTACGTCTGTCCGATATCAAGCGGCTTAATAAAACTTTGCAGCAGCAAGTTTTTATGAAAAGGAAAATCAACGGCGTGGAGATTACTTTAATGCCTAATGATCCTAAGTATGCTCTTCCAATTCCGCAAAAAGAGTTATTGATTAATGAAATGCCCCAAAACCCAAGATAATATGCGAAAAAAGATAATAATTTTATTTATAATACTTTGTCGCACTTTATTACTTGAAGCACAGAACAAATCAAATTTTACGATTCAATTGAAAGGATTTGATTCATACGACAAGGCAGTGGTTACTGTGCAGCATCTGGATGAACATGCCGATGTATTAAAAAATGAAACAGAACTGATTAATGGAAATATTTTTCCACTTGAGGGCGGAGTGGGAACCATCAAACTGGACCAAGTACCTAATAATTTTATATTAACCGTTAATTTATATTCGAGAGGAACTAGATATGGTTTAATTGCAAATTGGTTTGTGAATAATACCGACAGTATTGTTATTGAGGATAATGATTCAAAGCGTAATTTTGATCGTATTTCCATTAACGGACGTGGGTCGGCCCTATATGAATTGCAATATAAACTAGATGGAATAGTTGGAAATAGAATTACTTATCCAAACTATCCAACAACACTTGATTATTTTACCAGTGATTTTGCTCGATCATTTGGTTATGATCGAGCTGTTGATATGAATATTGAAGTTGGAAGGTTGATTAATGAAACTGGTTTCGATAGTAATTGTAAAAAATGGATGCTCACCAATATGTTTTATAAAATATATACTGCTTATTTTTTGAAGCCATTAATACTTTCTTTTGTATCAAATGATCTAGAGCGAACAAGAGCGATTAAAGATGTTTTCAATCAATTTAAATCTAATTATGTGAATGGTGCAGTTCTGGGAAACATGAAGCTATCGACAGACTATATGCTTTTTTATTTACTTTATTCAAAATTAGAGGCAACATTTTCAGAGGAGAACAAAGTAGAATATCAGTTACATAAGTTGCAAACTGACTTTAAAGGCGAATCTTTAGAAAAAATGGCTTATGCTTATCTATCCAGGACATTTTATCAAGTAAAAGGAGCTGACAGATTGAATATTTTGAATTGGATGATTTCAATAACAAAGTCACCGATGAGGTTGGCTAAGTTGGAAGAAATGAGGGCAATTGGGGCGGGGATGCCTTTTCCAGATTTTGAATTAACAGATTTAAAAGGTAAACAGTGGACAAAAAATGATCTATTGGGTAAAGTAGTTTTCTTTGATTTTTATTATACAGGTTGTGGAAATTGTGTTACTTATTTTAAAAACAAGGTTTCAAAAGCTGAAGAACATTTTAGGAAAAATGAAGATGTTGTTTTTGTGAGTGTAAGTATCGATAAAAATTTCGAAGTTTGGAGGAGGTCGGTCGAATCTGAAAAATATAATTCTGAACATAGTTTGAAACTATATACCAACGGAGAAGGTAATAATCATGTTCTTATAAAAAACCTTAGAATAAATGGGTATCCTTTTCCAATTTTGATGGGAAAGAATGGTCTTATTGAGACTTCGGATAATGTCAATTTAGGAATAGCTAGTTCCAGTGCCGAAACACTGATAAAAACCATAGAGAAAAGTTTGATTCATTAATACAAAAGCCGGAAGTATTATTTCCGGCTTTTGCAACCTAGTTCATAGGTTCTTGATATTCGCCTTTTTCTGCACTATTGGGGACTATAGTGGCTGTCGAAGGTGGCGCTTGACCGACTACAGGATTTGCAGTACCAAGATTCCATTCTGCAGAACAATCTTTTTCCTGATTTTCCTGACATAACAGGTTTTCCTCATCTTGATAAATGAAATCAGCAGGATTAGTTGAAGGAATTCCGGTTTTATTATAAAAACGATGAACCCCCGCTAACTTTTTATCAGCTTTTGGTTTTTGTGTAAATGATTGCGTCATTGCCGCACCGCCTAATACAGCTACTCCAAGTAGCACTTTTGTGAAATTTTTTAATGAGGTTTTCATACCTTTAGTTTTAATTGTTTATAATTTTTGTTTTTTTTTAGGGCGTAGATTCCGGCGATAAACCAGACCACATTAAAGATAATGTGTGTTTTCCAGCCCATGGATTCGATCACACCTCCGCAATTACAGAGTTTTTTTTCAACAAAAGCGACCATTAAGGTCATATAAAGTGCGAATATGCCCATCAAAAAAGTAGATGCATGTAGGGCAAAACGCTTTATCTTGTTTACCGGGACAATCAATAATACAGCCAGCAGGATTTCCAAGATGGGAATGCCCCAGCCGATCAGTTCAGCATATTTACCTAAATAGGGGATCTTGCTGTTTCCCCGAATAAATTCAGCGATAATTTGCAGCTTCGCAATTCCTGTATAGAAATATAAAAAAGCATAGCCATAAATAATCAAAGTAGGTATGCGAGGTTTGATCCAATGTGCACTCCGACGGATTAAACTACCGTTTTTTGTGGATGTTGCCGGGTGTATCTTGTTGCCCTTGTTGTTGATGATATGTTCCATGTTTTTGCGTTGTGAATGTTTCTTCTATCCATGCAACGGAATAGTCAACTGCCGTCAACTGATTTCCTGTTTGCGGGTCTCACCCGCATATGGGGAAGGGCGCAAATTTTTTCTTGTACTGTTTCATAAATTTGTTTTTTAGTGAGCAGATCGGAAAAAATGATACTTTCACGGTTTCTTTCTTCTTTTAAGTTGGATGGTAATGATCTCTTTCATCCGACCTGCTATTACAAATTTCAACAGCATTTTTTGTTATATTTTGGGAATTTGGACACTATGTTTTGGGTTTTTATGCCCAAATTATTGGGCATAAAAACCCAAATTATTGGGAAAATGCCTATTCTCTTTCGCGTATAAGTCGACGAAGCAACTCTTCACTGATCCCCATAAACTGGGCTAATTCTTTATGTTTTATAAATTCGCGTATATCCGGATATTTGTCAAAGACAAAATCATACTTATCAGGATTGGGCAATGAGAGCAACTTTGCCCGATAATCCAGATACTGTTGCTGTTTGTCCATCAGGCTGGCGTAGATCGGGAAAAGCTTTGGGTTTTTCGCATTTATCATATATAACTCTTTCCGTGTGGTCATGAAGGTCCTGCAGTCACTGAGTGCGATAAACTGATAGTCATGCCTGTGGTAGGGTATCATCAGCGATTCGCCATTAATGGCATACCTTACCGGACAGGTCTTTTCATACTTTCCAAATAAACCCTCGGCTATAAGATAGAGCTCTCCCCAGTTGTTGGTCAGGTACTCGCCCTTAACAAAGCGGATCTCCTCTAATGCATCCGTTAGTTCAGGTATGGCAGATACCCATTCTGCATGGATGTCTATTAAAAAACTGGCTAAAATCTCTTCCTTACTTTTCTTCATAATTAAGTATTGGCTGGTACTGAGCATAAAATAGACCTACAATTTATTAAACGATGTTTGCAAAATCAATTCTTGGGAAATAAAGGCATATGTAGGGACGAATCACCTTGATAGAGGGATGAATCCAAACATTTAGCGAGGGTATTTGGATGAAATGTCGTTTTATCCCTCGATAAAGCAATATTTCCCAATTATTTTTTATTTAGAAAGCAACTTTCATATTTGTTCTGCTGGCCAGCAAAAAGGAGAAATAACTGCCTCATTAAGGCAACGGGATTGACCTGACCCGGATGGTTATAGGTCGTAAACGAAATAGACGATTATGGAAATCGAAATTCAAAAAATCGAGCCGGTAGTCTTTGAAGGAAGTTCAATCTTTGAGCTTTTTACTGAAGATACTCCACTAATTGATTTAGGTAACGGCAAGTGCTGGCCTTCTTCATTTTAGTTAGGAGAAATGCTTTTCCCGAACCAGAGAGAAGCTGCCTTCTCTCTGGTTCTTTGAATGATGCTATCCATATGCTGTAAACGATATGAAAGTACAAGAAAAACAAAATCTACACCGGTTGATGTGGCTGGCAAATGTCCAGCAGTTTTTTCAGGACAAACCGGTCTCCATCTTATGGGAGCATTATACCACTTGGATCAACAATCGGGATAATTTTGAAACACTTTACCGTGAATTACCTTTAAAAAGGTTGCGTCAATTGAATAAGGCCGGTGTTGAGCGGGCTGAAATCACTGGGATCTTGATCACCTTTCACTATGGTCCATACCGCCTGTTGCCCAAATTGCTGGTGCAAATGGGTTATCAGGTCACCTTACTGGTATCTGGGGCTGTATTGGAACGAGAGCTCAACTATTACCGATCGGAACTCGAAGATGCCGGAATGTTACAAAATCAACTGGAATGTATTGATGCAAATGAGGCAAACTCACTCCGACATATCCTGCGGGCTATTCAACATAAACGCTTGGTGTTGATGTTTATGGATGCCGACGAAGGGGTGGGAAAAGAGAAGAAGGGTATCGGTGGACAAAAGCTGGCTGTTCCTTTTGGAAGCCACTTCTTCTACTGGCGGACCAATATTTTTAAACTGGCGTGCCGTTTCGGAATTCCGGTATACTGCACTTTTATGAAGCGGGCAAATAACGCTGTCCAATGGCAAATAGCACCTTTTATGAAAATTATGGAGACTGCGAAAGGACAGGGAGAAGAACTCATGATGGGCGCATTTTCCGCACTGCAGATGGCATTTCACCAGATGATGCAGCAAGGATGGATCTATTGGGAAAACTGGGCTTTTATACATCAGTATAATGGACAGGATGCACTAGGAAAGAAAGGTATTACTGCAAAGGGAAGCTGGTTGGCACCGTTCGAATATAACCGTAAAAAATATTTATTTGACGTAAAGAACAGGCAATTTTTTGAAGTAGCTTTTTGTTTTACTGATAGTTAATTATTATGTTTGAGTTAACCATTTATAGAATGAATATGCAATCAATCCTAACATCAATCCAGCATAGTCTTTTGAAGCGTATGGCTATCAGTCTGTTAATCTTATTACTGGGCCTGACGATTGTCAATTTCGGTAAGCTCCATCTTTTTACGCCACTGACTTTTACCGTCTATGTACTGCCTTTTATGCTCTTCTTTTGCGCACTTTATGCCTGTTACCGCATGGCGTTTACAAAGGGTAGGTTTTGGTTTATATGGTGCTTGTTGCTTTTGCTGTGCGTGGGGATGACCTATAGGTGTGTCAAGTACTATTATTATGACCTGGTACCGCTGTTTTTCAACGGATTTACCAGCGACTGGAAACCAGAACATCGAACCGAGCTGCTTTCCCGTATTAGTAGTGGTCTGCTTTTCTTTGTTGTGATCTCGGCGGCCGACTATTTTGCTTGGGCACATTTCTATACGTATTTGCTCTCCAAAAAAGTACGGGCACAGCTGCACAGCATGTCCGATGTGCAATTGCTGTCCGGTCATTTTATGAGACGGCTGTACAATATTGTCCGTGTCCAGCCCAAATCTGTTCAGAGCGAAAGCCTGGATTTCTTTCAGTATGTGACCGATAAAATAGCTAAGCCTACCGTCTTGGTTCCTTTGAAAGAGGAATGGCATTACTCAATGCTATTGGTTTCCTATAGCACGGACCGCAGTTTTATGGTCGAAGGGGATGAATTGCTAGATCGGGGAATGTGGAACAGATCTGTGCCCACGCTGTCTATGATGACCTGGATTGAAAATGCCATTGCTTATAGTCCCTGTGATCCGGTAGAACCGATTGTCATCCGTTGGATCAGAACACAACAGGGAATGCAGCTCCAGATTAAAAATTGTATATCCTCGGCAGATCTGCAGCATGGGACAGGTAAAGGATTACATCTTGTTAACAGGCTTTATGAGCAGATGAACAATCACTTTATTGAACTGGAGTATGCTATTGATGATCAGAAATACTTTGTTATTAAATTAACCTTTAAGTCTTAATCCAATGGCCAAATATGATGTCATGATTATCGATGATGATTTATTCGATATCCGAAAAGCTGAAAAAGCATTAAAAGGAATTCCGCAGATGGGAGAAGTGAAGAGTTATACGAAAGCCATTGATGGTTTTAATGCCATCATTGACTGTCCGCCTGATGTCTTATTGCTGGATGTTGAAATGCCCGACATGTCCGGACTGGACCTTTATCTTACTTTGCCTGTTGATAAAAGACCACCAGTTATTCTGTACACCAAAACAGAAAAATATAGCTATAAAGGTATTAAAATGGCTGTTGCAGATTATCTGATCAAACCGGTCAGTTTTCCCGATTTATACATTGCCTTCAAGCGCGCTCTGGAGCAGAAAAATATCACGGTTAAGATTGATTTGGAAATAGAACCGAGTGGGCAGTGGTTCAAATTTAAAAACACAGACCGTTTTATTAAATTCAGTGACGTGGTCGCGATTGCGTCTATCAAAAATTATGTCATTTTTCATTTACGTCAAGCAGAGGAAGACTTTGAGTACCGCCTTACGATGGAACAGGCCGAACAGCTTTTGCCAAAAAGAACCTTCGTAAGGGTGCACCGCGGTTTTATCGTCAATACAGATTTTACAACAAAAATAGTTGATAAAACGTTTGTACTGCCGGACCGACCGGATCTGCAGCTTAAAGTAAGTGATGTAGGGTTAAAACGACTGTACAATATAAATTGATGGGCTTACTATTATAAATCTAAATATATAACTATGCGTAAAAATCGCCATTTAAGGGGCTTTCTCATAAGCCCAGGGTACTCCTATGCCCAAAAATTAATCTTGTTGGAGCTTATGGCTACCAAGCGTAAGTTGGCTAGCTATCTTATACTTCGTGAGCAGATGGAGGAGGACAACGTAAAGCTGCGGGATGCGGACTATGTCAAATCTTACGTGGGTATTTCAACCGAAACGCTCTACCGTCTACAACGGGACGGGTATATCTGCGTGGCCAAACGCACCCGAAACAAACGCTATTACCGCGATGTGGATGTGGAGCGTCTGCGAAATAGTTACCGTGGATAGTGCTACATGATCACTTGATCTTTTGCTAACCACTACTTTGTGTCATTCGTCTCTCTTTTTTGGAGGGACGAATTATTTGAAATAGAACTTCATCAATCATGACCTGCGAATCGATGTAAAATTCTATAGGAAGCCGTAGTTTTTACCTGACATTTGAATTTTATACGCAATATCCATCTTGTTGTGAACTATTCATCGAGTTGATGAGTTCTAAACGCAGTTAGTTGGAAGAGTTCTGATCTAACGTTATTTGTTACATTAAAAGATATGATTATGGCTAGTAAAAACAAATCGGGCGAAATGCCAAATGCACATTTACATGAGTTGTTTGTAGATGAACTAAAAGACATCCTAGGTGCTGAAAGACAATTGCTCAAAGGACTAAAAAAGTTATCAGACGGAGCCCATAGTGATACGCTGAAGGAAGCTTTTAAAACGCACTATAAGCAGACCGAAGGCCAGATAGAACGATTAAAATCGGTATTCTCCAGTTTAGATCTGACCGCAAGGGGCAAAAAGTGTAAAGCTATGGAAGGCCTTTTGAACGAGGCTGAAGAAATTATGGAAGAGTTCCAGGACAGTCCAGAGGTGTTAGATGCAGCGTTGATCTGTGCTGCTCAGAAAGTGGAACATTATGAAATTGCCAGTTACGGTTGTCTGGTCACTTATGCCAGGCTGATGGAACATACGGAAGCGGAAGAACTTTTGGCTGCTACACTTGCCGAAGAGAAAGAAACAGATGTTTTACTGACCGAAATTGCCATGGATGAAGCCAATGTGGGAGAGGCTCAATAAAAGGTACGGATTCAATAGTCAAAATATCAAAGCTGGTTCTTAGGAACCAGCTTTTTTTTGTTTTTGACTCTAACGGTTGATCACCTCGGTCATCTTTTCTTAATAAGCGTGGTGATGATCTATTGACCAGACAAAACACAAAAAATCTCCAAACGACGATGGTCAGACCATCGTCTTGGAGATTTAAATATAGAAGCTACGTATTATGCTGAGTTAAGTAGAATAACAGAAACCCTGTTCCTCATGACAGGACTGCGGTTTACTTATGAAGTAGGTGGGATGACACCATTAGATGATTCTGTCGAATTGGAATCGCGATATTGGATCATGCTTGTATCTGGCATCATGGTATCTCGCTGCATGGTGGTATCCGTAGACATACTGTCCACATTATTTCCATTATGATTCGTGCTGTTACCGCAGGCTGATGCTAAAATTATACCCATTATAGCACCAAATAAGAATTTCATTTTTTTCATGATTGTATAGTTTAGTTTAACGTTGTAAAGTGTTTTTATTTAGTTTAGTGTCAATTGGACATTTTTGTTATATCTCTGACTGCCCTCTTCCATGAAATCGTATCAATTGATCTGATACATTTTTAATTTTTCCTTCAATGTTTTTCGGATCACATGGATCCGTGATTTAATGGTTCCTTCGGGAAGATCATAGACCTCAGCTATTTCCTGATATTTATAACCATCCAGGTACATACGAAATATTTCGGCATTGTCCTCTGATAAGCTTTCAAATGCCTTGTTGATATCATCATGGATCATCTTGTTTTCTGTCTGATTGATCGATATCGTATCAAAATAATCGGTATGAACATATTCATCGTAGATAGCATTTTTTCGTTTTTCACGGCGGTATTGGTTGATGTAAATATTTTTCATGATCACATATAGCCAAGTCATTAATTTTGGATCATGGATAAAATTATGAATAGATTTTAGTGCTCGAATGAAGGTTTCCTGCACCAGATCCTCTTTTTCATCATAATCGGATGTAAACTGACTAGCAAAGTGGTTGAGTTGTTGTCTTTTTTCCTGGAACAAGACATTTAAATCTGCATTTTCCATATAATCTCCTTAATTAACATATTAACTTAATCGATACTAAAACAACGAAAAATCTAGGGTATTAGTTTGTCGGTTATAAGGTGTTAAATGTATTCTAAAAGCATGATGCGTATTAATAACACGGATATTATTATTCTAAAAACTGTAGTAATTCCGCTACAAATGCGTTTTTAATCAATTATGTAAAGTCAGTTGTGAGGTCTTGATGTCGATATAAATAGGTGTTTATTTTTTATAAATAAGCATTTGCCACATATGCGGTATAACACATAAAATCAGTGTTTTATGTGTGAAAACACGTGTGCTTATGCGGAAAATACCTTAAAGTTATTATTATTGAACGATCATCAGAAGAGATTGATTCTTGTAGTATAAAATGTTAAATAATAACACTCACTTAAAAAAATCTAAGATGGAAAATTTAGAAAACAAAAACCCTAAAGAAGGTGAAACAACGAAAAAGATTGAAGATAAAACTGCTCAAATACCATCTAAAGTGTATTTATGCGCGGCCATCACGGCTATGGTTGGTGCAGCAGCATTGAAATGTGTAGGTCATAAACATACCGCACTATTTGTTGGACAGTGGGTCGCCCCGTTTTTACTGTTCGGTATTTATAATAAAATCGTAAAAACACAGGGCCACGATCAGCAAGACCATCAATCTTAAAAAGTTTTTATATTAAAAAACAAAAAGAGTAACAGGACTATTAAATTTTAGCACGATGATTAGAAATTTGAAAGTATGCGGCATATTTCTAGGAATTATTGCCCTTCTAGCTTTTAAACAGCAAAATGCAGAACAGGAATTTATCACTAAAGCGTATATGTCCAATCAGTATGAGATTGCTGTTGCCAAGCTCGCCAGTGAAAAATCAAAAAATGATGCGGTAAAGACCTATTCCAGTATGTTGATTGATGATCATCAAAAACAAATTGGTGACCTTCAAAAAATGGCTGCTGCACAGGGCATGACCTTGGTGGACGGACTGGATGCCGACCATCAAAAGCAATGGGACAAGGTAAATGGTGCGGACAGTACCAGCTTTGATCGCACTTTTAAAGATGACGCTATCGCTTCTCATCAAAAAGCTATTGCGCTATTTGAGGATGCTAGTAAAAATGAAAACATCAAAAATGTAGAACTTAAAAATTGGATTATTGGCACATTACCAGGTCTAAAGGCACATCTGGACCAAGCTCGTGTACTCGTTGCAGAGGACATGACAGAAACTGCCGTTAGTATCCCACCTCATACACTGGGGAGCTTAAATAAGTAAGAACTATAGCAAATATGTAAAGTGAACTTTATAATTGGTGTTTATCACGTTAAGTTAGTATACAATACTTTGTATGCTAACTTAACGTGATTTTTTTGTTGCCCCATTACTTGATCAATAAGATAGTTAACATACTCGAGATACTCGGTCAGTAACGGGTATTGATGACAATTGGAACATTTCCAGTTAACATTTGTTTTACTTGCGAAATGATCAAGTTTCCCGAGAGCTCTTCTTCAATTTATTGATGTGGAGTTAATCCATATCATACTGATCTTTTAGGCTAATTCAACGGATCAATCGGGTCTATTAAATCATCTCGATTCCGACCGTGAGTTTCATCCCGTGAATATTCCTCTAGGTCGCTTTCTTGATCTTCCTGATTTCGTTCTGGTTTAACATCTGGATCTTCTAATTCGGGATCTGGATGGGTCAAAGCGCTGTCATCCTGTTCTGTCTCATTCTCATCATCATCATTGTTGTAGGACTTGTCCGGATCTTGGTTATAGGATTGATCTGGATTGACCATCATTGCTGCCACGATAAGACCTAGTCTTTTGTCGGCGGTTTCTGCATGTAAGTTCATAGTTTTTATTTTAAGGGTCTAATTTATTATAATAACAGCTCCGTACAACAAATAGTTGAGCCGTAAAATACCCGAAAAAAGGAACAAGTACGCAACGACTCCCTTCATTTGGTTATTTGAGAATAAAATAATGGTGCAACAAGAAATCGATCATAAAAGGGGAAAGGACCGTGTACTGAACGAACAATGATTCAATATGATTATTTATTGTCCGTATAGGGAAAGTAATTCAATTCAGTGTATACAAGATGTTTTATGGGCTAGTTGTGGGTATGCGATGGTGGCTTAATATGATATATGATGAGATCTTCAGCGTTGACTTTCAGGGGTCACATCCAAGAAAAAGTAAAAAGTTGTACCCACTCCTTTTTCACTTTCTACTTCAATGGTCGAGTGATGATAAAGAAGTATCTCCGATACGATATATAGACCAATTCCGAATCCCGCAATATGATTAGTCTGTTCGCTGTCTACTCGATAAAAGCGGTTAAATAACTTTTTTTGATCTGCCAAATCGATCCCAATACCTTCATCTTGAACATACAACCTTATTTTTTCACCAAACTTCTCACATCCTAATGTAATGGTTCCGCCATCAGGTGAATATTTGATGGCATTAGAAAGGAGATTCATCAATACTTGCCCCATCTTGTCCCGATCAGCCAGAATAGTGATATTGCTGTCGCAAGCAAATTTAATATGATGTTTATTGATCAAGAGTTCAGCTTCGTTTTTAATTTCCTCAAATAAAGTGAGGAGCGAGATAGGTTCTATAACGACCTGCAATTTTCCTTCTTCGATTCTGGCTAGACTTAGAAAATCCCGGATTAGGGAAGTCATTTTTTTTGTTTGATTCTCAATTTTTGCGGTGATCTGCAAACCAACGTCATCGCTGCTTTCATTAAATTTTTGTTTTAGGACCTGTGTAAAAAGCAACACTGAGGTAAGCGGTGTTTTTAGCTCATGGCTGACCATGGAGATGAAATCATTCTTCCGTCTCTCCTCGAGTTTTTTATCTGTAATGTCTCGGGCTATTTTTGAAATACCAAATATATTACCTCGTTCATCTCTAATCGGAGATATGGTCAAGGAAACATCTAGTAATTTACCGGATTTAGTTCTGCGTTTAGTTTCAAAATGTTTCAGAGACTCACCAGTTCGCAACCGCTGTAAAAGATCATTTTCCTGGTCTTTAAGGTTTTCTGGTACTAATTTTTCAGTCGAATGGCCGATCATTTCAGCTGCACTATATCCAAATACCTCCTCGGCGGCATGGTTCCAGCTCGTGATGGTCCCATCCAGTGATTTTGCAATAATAGCATCGTTAGAGCAATTGACAATAGCAACCAGTTCTGCATTCGTCGTTTCAGCGACTTTAAGATCGGTAATATCGAGTATGGATCCAATAATCCGGTGCAGTCCTTGATCGGGATCAAAGTGTATTAACCCCTGCACCTTTATCCAACAAGTATTGTTGAGCTTTGATTTTTTGGTCCGGCAGATGAAGTCAAAAGACCTATCCGAAATATGATGTTGTAATCCTTCAATCTTAAGGCTCACTTCGCCCCGGTCATCGGGATGAACAAGCGCAAGAATATGATCGGGGTATAAGATATCATCCTCCAGATCCAATATCTTTTTCGTTTCCGTAGATAAATATATTTTTCCTTCTTCCAGCACCCAGTCCCAAGTTCCTAATGCGGTTGCTTCAATGGCTAATCTCAGCCTTTCTTCGCTTTTCTTAAGCAACTGCATGAGATGATTTCGCCGTTCTTCCTCTCTCACTAATGCAGTAATATCTTTTGTAAAACATCGGGAATGTATAAATTCACCATCTTTAAAAAGCCCATTTGAACTGATCACGACATATTTCAAAGAACCATCTTTGCATATTAATGTGGCGGGATAGTCGCTCAATGTTTCATGATCTAAAAGGCGCTTAAAAAGCTCATGAATAATCGTTGGATCTTGATGAAAATCAGTAATGGACTTCCCTAAGTATTCATGTCTATCGTAACCTAACAAATCCAGTTCTGCTTGATTTGCCCATATGATAATACCATCCGCATTGACCCAGTGAAGGGGTACTGCTCCATGCTCTATAAAATCTGTGAGTTGTGCTACTCGATCTTTAAGCTCCTCATTTTCCTTTTCTAGAGTTGCTATACTTCCAGGTGTTTGATTAGGTTCCATGCTGATAAATACTATTTTATTACTATGAATAGGATAATCACTAATAGTAAAAATACTATAAATATTATATTTTACGAATAATTTTTTATTAAATTATTCAATCAGAATGCAATCTGTGGATCAATTACAATCGTTACTCATTATTTCTGTAGATCGTCGTATCGTTTTTTAAAGGTATTTCGAATTTGCTGGATAGGCACATTAATACGCAAAAAATACTTATTTGAAGGTAGTTACCAGCAAGTATTTAGGTCACTATGTAGGGTATTTACAACTCCTGTTAACTACTAATACTGGAATAGTATCTTGCTGCAGAAAAAATTAAACGATTCTACCTCGGAGTTGTTCATCTTACGGATATTCAACGATCTATTTTTAAATTAGAAAGGAGATTTTTTTATGCAAGCAATGAATTACAGAGGGCCTAAGCGGGTTCGGATAGCCGAAAAACCGATGCCAGAAATACTTCATCCCGACGATGCCATTATACGGGTCACCAGAGCCTGTATTTGCGGTTCAGATCTCCATCTGTATCACGGCATGGTTCCAGATACTCGCGTGGGAAGCACTTTTGGACATGAGTTTATCGGTGTGGTAGAAGAAGTTGGTCCGACGGTACAAAAACTTAAAGTTGGGGATCAGGTGCTAGTACCCTTTAATATAGCCTGTGGAAAATGCGCATTTTGTAAACAAGGACTATATGGCAATTGTCACGAATCAAATTCTATGGCAACGGCTGTTGGTGGAATATTTGGCTACTCGCATACTGCAGGTGGCTTCGATGGTGGGCAGGCGGAATATGTGCGCGTTCCTTATGCCGATGTTGGTCCAACCGTCATTCCCGAAGGTATGGATTTAGATGATGCCTTGCTATTAACGGATGTAGTCCCGACAGGTTATCAAGCTGCCGAGATGGGTGGTATTAAAAAAGGAGATACTGTCGTGGTATTTGGTGCAGGACCGATCGGTATCATGGCGGCTAAATGTGCATGGCTCTTCGGAGCAGGACGTGTCATTGTGATTGATCATCTCGAGTATAGATTAGATTTTGTTCGTCAGTATGCCCAATGTGAAGCCTATAATTTCAAATCTGTGGTAGATCCAGTGCTTTTTATTAAAAAGACAACGGATTGGTTCGGTGCTGATGTATGTATCGATGCCGTTGGATCAGATGCTTGTGGAAGCATGCTCAATACCATTACTGGTAAAAAGCTCATGTTGCAAGCAGGTGCAGCAACGGCACTACATTGGGCAGTCAATGCTGTTAAAAAAGGAGGCATTGTCTCCGTAGTAGGTGTATACGGCCCGACAGATAATCTGGTTCCCATAGGAAATGTGGTCAATAAAGGATTGACAATTCGTGCTAATCAGGCGTCAGTCAAACGGTTGTTGCCGCGATTGATTGAACATATCAAGTCGGGGGTTTTAGATCCAAAAGGAATAATTACCCACCGCATTCCTTTGTCGGAGGTTGCAGATGCGTATCATATTTTTTCTTCAAAACTTGATGGTTGCATCAAACCCGTACTTATTCCAGGAAAAGAATAACATAAATTGAATTATTATGAAACAAGAGCAAGAAAATTTTAAGCATATAAAAGGCTGGGGCATTGATGCGGATGCTGACAATGAACCCACGTATCCGATGAAAAATTATACAGGAGACGATCATCAGCGAAGCAATTGGGATCGACCACCACTACAGAAACCAAGTGTGGAGGTATTACATTCCAATGAAAGACCAACTTACTCTGCCGTAATAGGGGAGACAGTACCGCCAACTGGACTAAGCGGCATGATCAGAAGATATGCTTTTCAATTTAGTGAATCTAGTTATGGTCATTGGTTACCTTTACTATTGGCCGATAGGATTAATGTAGTGGAGGGTATAGCGGATGATCTAGCAAAAGGAAAGATACCCAATATATTCGTGGAGAGGGGTTGGAATGCGGAATGGAAATACAATCGACCTGCACGCATCCAGAAAATACTTATTGCAGCAGTTACCATTGGGGCTGTACTGGCGCTTTCACAATTGAAAAAACGAATCCAAGCAAGATAGGTTAATAAGAATGCAAAGCCATAATAACATTATGGCTTTGGCATTTTCTGATCATGTAGGATTAAAAAATAAGGTCGTTTGATATACTCAATTTAAATGTCCCTTGTTTTTTTATGCTGGTAATTCCGTAATGTACTGATATTTCCCCTTTTGATTGACAATTGACGCAGATGCAAAGATCTATAACCTGTCGTACAAAACAATTGGGCATCAAGTATGTTGTATAAAGTATAACTTTATAAAAATATACCCAAGATCTGTTGATCATGAGTTGATCGTCTTTTTGTCCTATTGATATAGCGATAATGTATATTTTTATTTACAACGGAGATATCAACATGAATTTTAAAAATGAACAGGTGGCCGAGCTCATTCAGCTCAATGAGGATCTAGAAAATTATTTTAGCAATACCATTATTCCGCAATTATTCGTTGATGCAAATCTGCGACTGCGTAAATTTACACCTCCTGCCATGAAGCAGTTTGTTTTAAAAGAGGACTACATTGGACTACCCTTAAATGATATTAAAGAGAATTTCAGATACCCCAATATCATTAATAACATCAGCACAGTAATTTCTACAGGTAAAATGCTGGAAAAAGAAATCCAGACCACAGACATGCGCTGGTACCAGATGAATATATTACCCTACATTACGCGTAAGGATAATCAGACCAATGGTGTCATTATTACTTTTGTTGATATAACGGCTCGGATCAAAGATTTAAAAGAGCAGGAAAAACTCATTATGGAACATGAACTACTATTGGATCAGATCGCTCATGATATTAAAAGTCCATTAGCAGGTCTTTATCTGACCTGTGATCTGATCAAAATAATGCCAGAAAATAAATCACCAAAGTTTAAACTCATGACCGAAAATCTGGAAAGGGGATTGGTCAATATCAAAAAGGTTATTTATGATTTAACAGAAAGCCGCTGGGCAGAACAAAAATACCAAGCTGCAGAAGAACTATTGGATCTGCCCCATATTTTGGAAGATGTTAGGTTGGCATTGGCTCCGCAGATTATTGCTTCAAACGTTCACATTTCTCAAAATATCGAAGTCTCCGAGATTAATTTTGCTAGACGGAAGCTACGTAGTGTATTGTACAATTTGCTTAGCAATGCAATCAAATATACGCCAGCAGACCGCACACCCGATATTAAAATTCACTCGTACCAAGAAGATGGCTACATGGTTATTCGTATTCGGGACAATGGTATAGGTATCGAGGAGGAAGATATAGCCACTATTTTCGAAAAATTCAAAAGAGTGACCTCATCTGCAGATGGTTCAGGAGTTGGATTATATTTAGTCAAAAGTATTGTTAAAAATGCAAAAGGTAAAATTCTGGTAAAAAGTAAACTTGGCCATGGATCCGAATTTAAGGTTTATCTGCCGTTGTAATAGGGTGTTGACGATATGTTTTAAGTTATTTGCATCCCAGTGAAATTAAATTTTTTTAAATCGCCTAGCCATTATTCTAAAGATGAATAACTTTAACTTTTCACATCGTTGTTCATTACATTTGTCTTGTAAATGCTATTTGTTCAATAACATCTCCATTAATTTGTAAGTAAATTTGCTACGTAATTGGTAATTTCAGCAAGCTGTTGCTGATATAGGATTGATGATAGAATAGGAAATAAAACTGGGTGCCAAATGGTTTATGAAAATTTCAATCTTTAACTTATTTTTCAAAGTCCTAAGAGGGGATCTTAGGACTTAAACGTTTATCTGTAGTAATATTTATGATAAGACTCCGTGAGAGAGCAGTATAAAAATAATAATTGTTTTAAAAATTTTAAAATAAAATAAATTTTTTCCTGATCCTGTTTATGGGCTCCGTATTAATATGTAATAGTATCCATTAATGATGAATATCTATACTTCCCATGTAGATGTAAACCCATACCTATCACTAAACTTTGCGAAGTTAACAGTGCTGTCTCCCTATCATAACGCCGGATCTTTTGGGATTTCAATATTAAAGTAGAAAATTTCCCTTTTATTCTCTATGAGCAGGATAAAGGATACAACTTAACATACGATATCAGCATAACCTTGCTCACTCTATTCCGTTTACTGCCATTTTCGCCGTGCTTGTCAGATGCGGCATATCATGCTTACATCTAGGAGTAGCTTTTCCTACTAAAAATTTCACACTGTCGTGTCGCGCGCAACGTATTAATATGTTTTGATAGGTATTTATTCCCTTTATGGACAATTTATGAACGATTAGGATGAAGGGGTTGTTATCCTAGCGTAAATGAATCAGGTTACTAGCCCATGAGGCAGTAATCAACTCGATTGATTTAACAAGATCAGTTTAATAAACGTTTAAGTACTCTAAAGTATTAAAAAAACAAATTCAACGGTTCAGCTATGATTAAAAGAGACGGTAAAAATACGAGCTTATGGCAAGATCTGGAAGATTTGGAGGGTTACCATCAGGTGCCACCCTCTGATCATGTTGATGTCATTATTGTTGGTGCAGGTATAACAGGTATCACGACTGCACTGATGTTGCAAGCGCAAGGTAAGAAATGCTTAATTCTTGAAGCACATACCGTCGGATTTGGGACGACCGCTGGTACATCAGCTCATCTGAATACAGTATTGGATACACCCTATCAAACAATCATTTCCAATTTTGGAAAACTACAAGCCATACTGGCTGCTGAGGCTGCTCAACAGGCACTAGAACAAATAGCCGGTTTTATTGAAAAATTTCAGATTTCCTGCGACTTTAGCCGCTGCGATGGCTACATGTATGCGACACAACAGGACGAAGAAAAAGAGCTGGTTGAAACCTTAGAAGCCATCAACGAAGTGGGTATTCAAGCCGAGTTTGTCGACAATATCCCTGGTCCGATGGATTTTACTCGCGCGATAAAGTTTGGAGGGCAAGGACGCTTTCATCCCCTTAAGTATTTAAAAGCGCTATATGCTGAATTTTTGAAATTAGGCGGTCATATCCTGGAAAATACAAAAGTGGTCAAAATCATTGATCAGGAAGGTTTTCAACGTGTAGAGACAGCAGGTGATAAAAGCTATTATGCTGATCATGTGGTCTATGCTACCCATACGCCACCGGGAGTTCATCTGTTGACGTTCAAACTAGCTCCTTACCGTAGTTATGTGATGGGGATCGAATTAGCAGATAACCAATCTTATCCTGAAGACCTTATTTATGATATGCAAGATCCATTTCACTATTTTAGAAAAGCCGACTATCAAGATCGACAACTGTTATTAGTAGGGGGGCAGGATCATAAAACCGGTCAGCACAACAATACAGATTTTAATTTTACAGAACTGGAATCATTTGTCAGAAATACATATAAGGTCAAAGAAGTCGTATATAAGTGGTCATCGCAATATTACGAAAGTACCGACGGCTTACCCTATATTGGATATTTTCCAGGTAAAAAGAACAAGCGCATATTTGTGGCAACTGGTTATAGCGGTAACGGGATGATCTTCGGAACCTTATCTGCTCAAATCATTTCGAACCTGATTGTGCATGGCAAAAGTACGTATGAAGCGCTATTTTCACCTTCACGATGTAAGCCAATTGCCGGTTTTTCTAATTTTATGACTGAAAATATAGATGTCGCCAAACATCTGATTACCGATAAGCTCTCGGTGTCGAAGATCCACAGCTATTCCGAAATTGCCAAAGGAGAGGGGCGCATTATTAATTTTGAAAACCGAGATATTGGCCTTTTTAAAGATGATACAGGTCAGTTATTTGCGGTAGATCCGGTGTGCAAACATGCCGGTTGCGTCGTACAGTGGAATAGTACGGAACGGAGCTGGGACTGTCCTTGTCACGGCGCTCGATATGATCCGAGTGGCAATTTGCTTACTGGTCCATCCACAGCAGGATTGCCTGTTTATGAAATAGAAGAAGATGATTAAACAAGGAAGAAAAAGCAACCAAGAAGCAGGATATTAATGAAGCAATATGCTCACTTTCTTGTAAGTTTTTCAGTTTGCTTCCGAAGTAAACTATCAAATTTTAATTTTTCACCTTTAATGAATACATTATGAAAAACGAAACGGGCACAACGCCAAAATTTAAAATGAAAACGTCGGTTCATTCTGAGCCTGCTTTAAATGAACTTTTTTTTGATGGCATCCGGGATCTGTATTGGGCCGAAAACCATCTCCTCAAAACCTTGCCGAAAATGATTAAAGCCGCGAGCTCCGCTGCACTCAGCAAGGCCATCGAAAATCATCTGAAAGAGACAGAGGGACATGTCGCTAGGCTCGAAACGATATTTGATATCATGGGAAAAGAGCCAATTGCTAAAAAATGCAATGCCATGGAGGGCTTGGCCAAAGAAGGCGAAGAAATCATTGAAAGTACAGAAGCAGGGACGGCAACGCGTGATGTGGGTATTATATTAGCCTCCCAAAAAGTCGAACACTATGAAATTGCAAGTTATGGTGGTTTGCTGCAGCTTGCTGCGACACTGGGATTGACCGAGGTAGCGACACTCCTAGAGCAAACTTTGGAAGAAGAAAAAGCAGCTGATCTCATATTGACAGAAGTGGCCGAAGAAGGAGTTAATTATCAGGCATCAGAAGAATCGTAAAACCTATTAAAATCAACCCCATGAAAAAAAATAAAACCGAAGATCATACCACCAAGCCGGTGGACAATAAAAAAGTCCAGTCGCTGCAACCACATACTGCCGATGCCACCGATCAGCAAATGACGACCGATCATGGCTTGTTGATCAATGACGATCAAAATTCGTTAAAAGCCGGAGAAAGGGGAGCTACTTTACTGGAAGATTTTATTCTCCGAGAAAAGTTGACACATTTTGATCACGAGCGCATTCCCGAACGCGTTGTCCATGCTAGGGGTTCAGGTGCTCACGGCGTATTTAAGTTGTATAAACCACTGAATAAGGTCACTAAAGCCGGCTTCTTAAATGATACCGAAGTAGAAACTCCGGTATTTGTGCGTTTCTCCACCGTTGCCGGTTCCAAAGGGTCGACCGATCTCGCGCGAGATGTCAGGGGATTTGCCGTAAAATTTTATACTGAACAAGGAAATTTTGATTTAGTGGGTAATAATATGCCTGTTTTCTTTATTCAAGATGCCATGAAGTTTCCGGATTTGGTACATGCGGTTAAACCAGAACCGGACAATGAAATTCCACAAGCAGCCTCGGCGCATGATACGTTTTGGGACTTCATCTCGTTAATGCCCGAGTCCACGCATATGATTATGTGGCTGATGAGTGATCGTGCCATACCGCGCAGTTACCGCATGATGGAGGGATTTGGGGTACATACCTTCCGCTTTATCAATGAAAAGGGTGTGGCCAGTTTTGTAAAATTTCATTGGAAACCGCTATTGGGAGTACATTCCGTGGCTTGGGACGAAGCCCAGAATATTTCTGGCAAGGATCCAGATTTCCATAGAAGAGATTTATGGGAAGCGATCGAAAGTGGTGCCTTTCCGGAATGGGAGCTTGGCGTCCAGATTGTACCAGAAGAAGATGAGTTTAAATTTGGATTCGATTTGTTAGATCCTACTAAAATTATTCCAGAAGAACTTGTTCCAGTGGAGAGGATTGGTAAGATGACCTTGAACCGTAATCCCGACAATTTTTTCGCAGAAACGGAGCAGGTTGCGTTTCATGTTGGTAATATTGTACCTGGTATTGATTTTACGAATGACCCCTTGTTGCAAGGCAGGTTATTTTCCTATACCGATACCCAGCTGATTCGGCTGGGAGGGCCAAATTTTCATGAAATACCGATCAATCGTCCGATCGTGCCTATATACAATAACCAGCGGGACGGCTTTATGCGCCAACAAATTAATAAAGGAAAGACGAGCTACGGACCAAATGCTTTGGGAAATAACGACCCACAGCAAGTCCGCGAAGCAGATGGTGGTTTCACCTCTTATCAGGAACGGGTTGATGCCAAGAAGATACGGAATAGGAGTAAGAGTTTTTTTGATCATTTTAGTCAAGCCAGATTATTTTTCAACAGTCAGTCCGAACCTGAAAAAAATCATATCATTGATGCATTTAGCTTTGAGCTGGGTAAAGTAAAGACCATTGCTATCCGGGAGCGTATGCTTGGTATCCTATCCTTGGTCGATCCGGCTATTGCAGCGGAAGTGGCTTTTCAATTGGGATTAAAAGTGCCTAAAAAAATAGAGCAACCGATTAATCGAAGCATACCAGCAGATGGTGTTGTCGCCGATTATCAGCCGATAGAAGTCGAGTCACCAATCGCTAGATCCGAAGCATTGAGCATGGAAAATACGGTAAAAGATGGAATTGTCAGCCGTAAAATTGCGATACTTGCTGCCGATGGAGTAGATGCCAAGTCGCTCAATTCCATGAAAGAAGCCCTTGAAGATGCGGGCGGTGTCGTCCATATTATTGCACCAAAACTAGGAGTCTTACTTGCTTCAGATAACAGCCAGATCCCCGTTGATGAGAGCTTCCTTACTGCAGCCTCGGTTTTATACGATGCCGTTTATGTCCCAGGGGGTACGAATAGCGTGGCGACGTTAGAAGCTGAGGCCAATGCGGTGCATTTTCTCAATGAGGCTTTCAAGCATTGCAAGGCTATTGCTGCAGATGAACAGGCATTACAAATATTAGAAGCGACGTACTTTAGCCAAAAAATCCCCGATGAATTTTCAGAGGAAACGGTACTTTCTGAAGGAATTGTTTACGGTAATAAGGGATTTAGACTTGCGGCGCTCTTTATCAAAGCAATCGCACAACATCGTTTCTGGAATCGTGAAAAGCCACGTTTAGTTCCAGCGTAGAACATTTAAATACAAAAAATACACCCAGCTTAAGCTGGGTGTATTTTTTGTATTTTGATTCTTTAAGCTTCTAAAATTGCGATGGCGCGCTCATTACCCTGTTGGGCAGCAAGCTCCAGTACCGAAAGACCGCGGACATCTACGATATCCTTTTGAGCTCCACTTTCCAGTAAGAGCTGTAACACATCATTTCTGCCGAACATCGCAGCGAACATCAGTGCCGTACCACCATTGCCATGCTGTAGATCGAGATCGGCACCATAACCGATCAATAGAGTGGCTATTTCCACATAACCTTTAAAGGCGACGCCCATCAGTGCGGTATTACCGCCATTGTCCTGTGCATTGACATCAGCTCCAGCATCCAGCAATAATTTGGCGGCATCTTTTCGATTATTGTAACAGGCGATGATGAGCGGGGTGAAGCCTTTTTCATCCCTGCAGTTGAGATCTATGTTTTGGCGGATTAATTCTTGGAGTACCTCCAAATTGCCGATCCGCGCAGCATGAAGGGTGATTTCAGTCATTTGAGTCATAAAATGTAGATATGTAGTGTCTATAAAAAATGCAGGTTACTAGGCGTTTACGCTTCTTTTACCTGATTGGCAAATCCCTTGATGAGTGCTTTCCATTGTGGATAGGAGGCACCTATTATAGCTCCAAGTCCCACCATAAAATTTCGCACATTATCCACCAGATGCGAATTCTCCGTATTCAACACTTCATTACGACCTGCATATTGAAACAGCAGGCTGTTATTCCGTTGCTCAACAATTAGGGTTGAGGTAGCGATGCCTTCGAAAAAATGAGCGGTATCGTTGTTTTCTGGATCGGTAGGATCAGGACAAGGCTTTAGACTGATCGATAAGATTTTAAATTCGGACATATCTTTGGATTCCATATGGACGACATTGACCCAGTCGAACCCTTTGGTTCTGGGTAATCCTGGACCAGGAATATCAATTTTAATATAATCATGTAACTGCAGCGACCGTTGCAGCTCCACGCCCCGGCTATCCACCAGTTTAAAAACTGCCGCTGGAATTTCGGCGATACGGTGCCAATCATTAATGGCGAGTAGGTTCTTAGATGCGATCGAAAAGGCCTCGTTTGCTAATTCTGTTGTTGTAAATTCAACCGATTCAAAACAGTCTAGTTTATTACCTTCTTTTTGAGTGGGGATTATGTTTTTCATCTTTATTTAATTTTAAGGACAACCTCAAGTTGTCTGATGTTTATACCGCTATATCTCTGTACTTATTCTGAAACATTAAACCTTATTTAGAAACAGGGTGCTTACTTGGCCGGATAATAGACCCAGCCTACTAGATTTTCAAATGCATCAGCTTGTTGCAGATCAACTAAAATCGTGCTATCCATAAATAATAGCCGTTTCGTATCGCGATTTAGGTCTTCAATAGGGCAAAATAAGGCATTTTCATTGGGCAGTTCAACATTGCTCTGTAGTGCACGATATCCATCTGCCAAGAGATTCTCAATGAGGGTTGGCGTGATGGCTTCGAGTTCATGCATCATCTTACCGATCCAGGTTTTTTCACGTTCTTCAGATCCCGGATAATGTTCTGCAACAAAATCCAAGATCAGTTTTTCACCTTCTTTTTCTAATCCATCTCGGATCATGCGCAATCCCATCGATCGGGTTTCTTCCTGATAATAATCTTTACCGTATTCAAATTGAATATCTCCTGCAAGTGGACTTGCTTCAATTTTGGCCCGTAGCGCCATCTGACGGTTTAACAGTTCGTGTACATAGGCGTAAGTCTGATCCATACTCATTTGATTTATAATTTAAATGACTCTATTGATGATCTTGTCATGCAAAGAACACATCTGGGACAAGAAAAGTTTATGTACTAGTGCTTTGATCGATGGAGACCTCCATCAAGTACGTTTAAATAGAGATTATAGGGACAGAATAAGTATTCTGTTTTTATTTTAGGTATTTTATACGGTTTAGAAAACACAAACTTTTGACCTGCCGACACGTTATATAATAAGTTAAACTTAATCAATACGATCATGGCAACAAAAAATGAAAATGCAAAAGTCGGTCTAATCGATGAAGAAAAACAGCCGAAGAAAAAGAAAACCATTACTTCAGTTGTGGATAAGAGACATAAGAAGCAAGAAGGTGATGGCGAAGCGGGTGTTAATCCGCAAAACGAACAATTGAACGATATGCCTGAGCCAGATACCTTTCCAAGAGAACAGGTCAAAAAATAGGCTCTCCCATACGTAAATTACAAATACGGGAAATCGGTCCGAATCTGAACGATTTCTTTTGGTGAGTTGTATTTCATACTAAATAGGTGATAATATTTTAATTTAATGACATTTTAAAAGTGCAGTTATGGACAGTAAAGTAAATGATCCGGAAATGATCAACGATTTGATAAAAATTAATAATGATCGAATAGCTGGATATAGAACAGCTTTAGATCTCGCGCATAGTATGCATATAGACGATCTAGGTGGAATATTTGCAAAATATATCCTCCAATCGGAGCAATTTATCACTGAACTAACACCTCATGTGATACGAGAAGGAGAGGAGCCTACAGACAGTACCATGCTGAGCGGTAAGCTATTTAGATTGTGGATGAATATAAAAGTAAGCGTTGCTGGAAACGATCGCAAAAGCTTATTGGAAAGTTGTGAAAAAGGGGAAGATGCCTTTAGAGATATGTACAAGAAAATATTAGAGGAAGATAGTGAATTCTTATCTGTCCCTGTTCAACATTTAATAGGAGACCAGTTGAGCCGTCAATTGGTTGCTCATGATGAGGTTAAAGCACTAAGAGATGCGATATTAACATCTGATTAGTGCTATTTAAAATTTAATGGACCAGAAATAAATTTCGCTCTATATTCAAATTAGGTTGATCGTAAAAAAGGGGAATTTTTCCCCTTTCTTTTTGTTTTTTTAATGGGTTGACTACATTTACGTAGTATGTTGTTTGGCTAAATTAATGATTTCTGATCGCCTCGATCAGTTCCTTTTTTTTCATGGCATACCTTCCGGTGATGCCTATTTTTTTTGCTTCGGCAAGCAGTTCTGATTTTGTTCTCGAATCTAAATCACTCGCCTGTCCACCTTTTTTGCTTGCCTTCGGTGAGTTGGCGATACGAGCGGACTTTTCCTTGCTCATCCCTTTATGGCGTAATGCTTCATACTGTGCATCGTCTTTAATTTGTTTTCCGTGATCGTTAGGCATGGTCTTCATTTTTAAAGTTTATAGTAGAGATGATCAGATAGTATGATCATCTTTTAGTTTCGCGATATTATTTTCCTCTTCCTTTTTTGCAAAATGCTCGCGAGCAAGTTTCAAACCTATAGCGATAGCCGTTCCCTCATCGTTCCCTTCCTGTAATAGGGCATTCGCAATTTCTACAGCTTTATCCCGAATATGGACGGGCTGATTTTTATAGGACGGTGGATAGTCATTATTGTACCAGGGCATAATTTCTCTTTTTAATGATCAAACAAATAAAATCTCAGATGATTAAATTCCTGTCATTCGTGAACGTAGATCATCTGCCAATTCAGTTCTATTGATATAACAAATAACTCTTTGTAAAGTTGATCTTGCTGATAAGTCAAGGCAAATAATGATGTAGGAAATACACGAAGAGAGTAAACCACTTATAGGTAACATTTGTTCTAATTATAATAAAATACTACAAAGTATATTTTGTATTGATTTAATCCCTATTGTTATGCAATTTACCAGCTTATCCCGATCCCTACTAGTAGACCTTAAATGCAAAGGATATAATTTGTTGACCACCTACGATGCTGTTAACATGTCAAATCCAACTTGGCAACCTCTTCGCATCCGCAACGTACAAGAATATCTTTTACAATTGAAATATAACGGGAGCAATATTGACCTCAAAAAACCAGCTGTTTTGATCATTGATCAGGCTTTGAATCTTTTGGAAGATAATCAACTTTCAGGAGATGTTTTGATAGAAGATGATCATGCTCAGCGTTTGCAACAAAAGTGCAAGCTATACGATCTCCGTTATCATTTTACGACCAATCCAGAAATTTACGATTTTTCTTTCGATCCTCAGCGCGTACTGATCCGTAATCATGCATTAAGAACGGGGGACCATGACATCTATTTCAACTATCTTCAAATGTACTATCAGGAACATGTTTCTTATGAAATGAAAGATATGGAAGTTTTGACGGAGTCTCTAATGTGTTTAGATGCCAAGCAGGCTCAACAGTGGTTCGAAAGGAGGCAGGTCACTGTAGTAGAGTCAGATATATGGATCTGCGACCAGGATGCAATCCTTAAAGTATTGGCTGTAAAGGAACATCACCATCGATGGGAATGTCTTGATCATGCAGATGAAATGATCTATAATTTAATAAGTGTTCAGGAAGTACTACTCCAACGTGATCTTTTTTGGATAGATTCTAGAATCATGTAAAGGCTTATTGTAAATATGTTTAATAAGCTTTATTTAAGCACTCTAACATCATTAACAGTAAGTGAAAGCAAAGGTTCTTTCAGATCCTTTAGTACTATGAAATAAATCACAAGTGCTCACTAGATGATTCCCGAGTCAACTCTTTAGCTTCCCTTTATAGTGGGGTATAAAAGAATGGTATCTTCTGTGGTATGAAGATAGGGTGCCATACCCTGTTGCGCATTTAAGGATTTTCGTTTGATTAACAAATCATACAATTATGGTTAAAAATAAGTTTAATATTTCAGCACCTTAAGTCTCAGATCGCATATTTTTTTTTAAAACTAAATATTTCAGCAACCATACCGAACCATTTAGCATGATCGATTGTCTTAATAGCAATGTGTTCGAGCGGTGCCGCAACAGTACTTGCAAAAGCCAATAAAAAATCAAAAAAATAGGAGAGCATAGCACATGATAAAAGAAAAAAAAGCAAAATCAGGAGCGGACTAAAAGTACAGGTTGAAATCATATAAAATTTCATATTTCAACCTTACACGAAATGCCAATAGCCAAAGGGTGTTAGCAGTTATTATTTCATTGTAAAAGGAGGATCCAACATGGTTATTACCTATAGCGACAGTTGAAGGGCCAACAACTGAGCAGCCCATTCAACTGGTGTAAACCAGTCATTTCATTTAAGCTTAACAGGCTTTTTTATTAATTTTTTAAAAAATATCAATTTATAGAAAGGATCTACTTGATCTCCATAGGCTGTATTTCTCCTATTCGACTGGATCTGTATCCCTAGATTGTTAACGATTAAATCACATTTAAATATGCATAACTTATTATGTTTTAGTCATTTGTCCTGGAATTTCGTTTATCAGCGACCGCAACACCTCCTGACTCGATTTGCTCAGGACTACCGGGTGTTTTATTTTGAAGAACCCAAGATTGGGCATGCCGATCTATATGTGGTACATGCACAGGACCATATTTGTATTGTGGAGTTGCTGATCACCAGTCATGACGAAACGACTGACAGTCGGATCCAAGCGCTCATCCATCAAGTATTAAAAGATTATCATATCGAACAGTATATCAGTTGGTACTATACACCAATGGCACTTCAGTTTACCCGAGAGTTGAAACCTGAAATGGTAATATACGATTCCATGGATGAGCTTTCAGCTTTCAGATTTGCTCCGCCGCAACTTTTGGAATTGGAAAATGAATTATTTCAAAAAGCAGATGTCGTTTTCACCGGTGGTCACTCTCTGTTTCAGGCAAAGAAACATAGACATCATAATATTCATGCGATGCCCAGCAGTATTGATAAGGAACATTTTGGCCAGGCTAGGGGCATTCAGCAGGAACCTGAAGATCAAAAACCGATCGGTTTTCCGAGATTGGGATTTTTTGGTGTTGTTGATGAGCGGTTTGACATCGAACTGCTGTGTGAAGTTTCGGCACAACGTCCCGATTGGCAGTTCGTGATTATAGGACCTGTTGTCAAAATTGATCCCAATGATTTACCACGAGCAGCCAATATTCATTATTTAGGCCCAAAAAATTATACGCAATTACCTGCATATATTGCGCATTGGGATATGGCGTTGATTTTATTTGCTTTAAATGAATCTACGGAATTTATAAGCCCTACCAAAACACCAGAGTATCTAGCAGCGGGAAAACCTGTGATCTCAACGGCAATAAAAGATGTTGTTCATCCCTATGGAAGTGCAGGATTGGTGCAGATAGTCGATAATCCCACTTCATTTATTAGAGAAGCTGAAAAAATAGGGGCAAGCAAGGAAAAAGAGCAGTGGTTGAATAAAGTAGATCGTTTTCTTGAAAATGAATCTTGGGATCACACTTATGCTAAAATGAATGCACTCATCAATCAAGTAAGAAGAAGTAATCAAGTAAAAATAAGCACTGATCAGGTGACAAATGTACAAAAGGAGATCGATCATGTATGATTTTTTAATTGTAGGCTGCGGTTTTGCCGGAGCGGTTTTAGCGGAGCGTCTTGCTGAAGAAGGAAACAAGGTATTAATCGTGGACAAACGTGATCATATTGCGGGGAATGCCTATGATTATTACAATGAAGAGGGGATACTTATTCACAAATATGGACCTCATATCTTCCATACCAATTCGGAGGAGGTATTTCGATATCTGAGTAGGTTTACCGAATGGCGCCCATATGAGCACCGAGTTTTAGGTAGTGTAGACGGTTTACTGGTTCCTATTCCCATTAATTTGACGACCATAAATGAGTTGTACGGTAAAAATCTAACTTCCGACGAGGTGACTGATTTTCTGGCATCAAAAGCTGAAAAAAGAAATCCGATCCTGACTTCGGAAGATGTCGTGGTTAATGTTGTCGGGAAAGAGTTATATGAGAAATTTTTTAAAGGATATACCAAGAAACAGTGGGATCTCGATCCTTCGGAGCTTGATGCTTCCGTAACCGCACGCGTACCCACAAGAACCAATAAAGATGACCGCTATTTTACAGATAGCTTTCAGGCCATGCCGAAAAATGGTTATACGGAAATGTTCAAGAAAATGCTGTCGCATCGGAATATCAGCATCATGCTACAGACCGATTATAAGGATATTATAGACGTCATTCCTTTTAGGACATTGATCTATACCGGACCGATCGATTCGTATTTCGATTATTGCTATGGTCAACTGCCCTACCGTTCCATCGATTTTAAATTTGAAACGTTAGATCAGGAAGTATATCAGGAAACCGGAACCATCAATTACCCAACATCCAATCTCTTTACGAGAATAACAGAGTTTAAATACCTCACAGGACAAAAGAATCCGAAAACCACCATTGTGTACGAATATCCAACGGCCGAAGGTGACCCTTACTATCCGATTCCAAGGAAGCAAAACCAGGATATTTATAACCTGTATAAGAAGCTTTCAGAGGAGCATCCGAATGTATATTTTACAGGTCGCCTGGGGACTTATAAGTATTATAATATGGATCAGGTAGTCGCGCAGTCACTGGTACTTTTTCGAAAAATTAAAAATCAGGAAGTCTATGTTCAGTCATGATTTTTCACCCTCCCATCAGAGCCCTTTTAGTAGTTTTCTGATGGGAGGTTTTGAATGCGCGGATCACCTCAATGCATTTGGAAACCGGGTAGATTTATTTCAGGCATCTGGGCATGACCGCTATCTCGAACAAGACTTTGATGCGCTAGCTGGCCTCGAGATCCAAACGATTCGTGAAGGTATCAGATGGAGTCATGTTGAATATCAGCCCTATCAGTACGATTGGTCAGAAGTAGAGCGGATGATCACAATTGCTCAGGCTAAAAAAGTTCAGGTCATCTGGGATATCTGTCACTTTGGTTTTCCGGATGACCTGACACCCCTGCATCCGATGTTTGCTCGAAGATTTAGCCAGTTGTGTCGCGAGTTTGTCATCAAATATAGAAGTCTGGTGCCAGAAGGTGTTTTAATCGTCACGCCCATTAACGAAGTTAGTTTTCTTTCCTGGTTGGGAGGAGATGTGAGAGGCACCTCTCCGTACTGTACCGGGCAGGGTTGGGAGGTCAAATATGCCCTGATGAAAGCCTATATAGAAGGCATAGAAAGGATGAAAGAAGTAGATGCCTCCATAAGGATCATGATTACGGAGCCATTAATCAGTATCGTCACCAACGATCCTGAAAATCTGGTATCAGTGGTTGAAGCTGAAAAAAGACATCAGGAACAATTCCAGGTGCATGATATGCTGTCTGGTGCGATGTGTCCGGAACTGAGGGGGAAACCTGAATATCTCGATATTATAGGTGTTAACTATTATTATAATAATCAGTGGATCAATGAGACGCATGAGATCTTACCTTGGGCCGAAGAGCCGGCTCATCCCTACTTTCGATCCTTGCAGTCGCTCATGGAAACTGTCTTTATCCGGTATGGACGACCACTTGTCATTTCGGAAACCAGTCATCCTGGAGAAGACCGTGCCAAATGGGTTCATGCCATTACAAAAGAATGTATGGCTATTTTACAGTCAGGAGTGCCGCTTTGGGGTTGCTGTTTTTATCCTATTGTCGATCGTCCGGATTGGGATGATTTAGCATACTGGCATCACAGCGGAATCTATGATATTTTTGATACCAACACCCTGACACGAGTACCTGATATCAGGACGATCAGCGCAATTTTAAATTTTAAAAAACAGATCGATACCTTTCAGGCATTAACAGATGCTGATTATTTACTTTTTAATTCTAAAGTCATTTCGCTCTGAAGAGCAACAGTCAACTGTCATAACCATCATTAATCCTATTCATGAATTATTTAGCGTTTGAAAAATCATCAACATAAAAACAAGAGATCCAAATTAGCCGCACTAATACTTGCTGCGCAAGTTATTGGAGAATCAGCATTGGTAGAAGCGGCAGAAACGGACGATGTCTATTCTTTTGCCGAAAAAACTTTGGCACAACTCACATCTGCCCAGCTTTTGATGGCAAGTGTTTCAGAAAGATATGGTGGTCAGGATGTAGGACTGGTACCCGGTACTAATCTAGCAATGCTGACCATTTTGAAACATATAGGCAGAGGTAACTTAGTGATGGGAAGGGTGCTGGAAGGACATATCAATGCACAGCTGTTAATCCATCAATTTGGCAGTGAAAAACAAAAAAAGCGCTTTGCCGCAGACGCCTTAAGGGGTAGGCTTTTTGCTGTGTGGAATACGCAAGCTGAGGACGGTACCGTCTTATCAAAAAACAAAAAAGGCACTTACCATTTAACGGGTTCTAAAACTTTTGCCACAGGCACTGATTATGTTACCCGGCCCATCGTCACGGCTGCAAAAAAAGATGGATCTTGGCACATGTGTGTCGTCCCCATGGAGGAGGTACATATCATCAGTGATCCGAACTGGTGGAACCCCATGGGAATGAAGGCCAGCAGAAGTTTTAAAATGACATTTGTCAAAGCGCCTATTGCCAAAATAAATATGTTGGGATCAGCGGGCCAATATTATCAACAACCTGGTTTTAGCAGTGGATCGGTACGCTTTGCGGCTGTACAGTTGGGAGCAGCTGAACAATTATTAGATGAAACAAGAATCTACCTGATCCGTTTAAACAGGATAAAGGACCCTTTTCAAAATACACGATTGGGTCAAATGGCCATTTTGGTCGAGTCAGGAAATCTGTGGTTGAAGGCTGCAGCCGGTAGAATGGATCACTATATGAAAAATTCGACCAAAGCTGAGGAAAAAAAATTGATGATATATGTCAACATGATGCGAACCGCTATCGAGCAGATCTGCATCGATATCATGAATCTTTGTCAAAAATGTGTCGGTGCCCGTGGACTCAACAAGCCCTATCATTTCGAAAGAATCATCCGTGATCTCAGTACTTATCTGCGGCAACCCGCTCCTGATACCGTATTGGCAGAAGTTGGCGAATATATCGTACACAATGGTGTTGCTGCCGACGAAATGTGGAATCTAAGTATTTATAAAAAGAAAAATAATGAATCAAGAAAAGTATAATCATATCCCACTGGCGCCCGAACAGTGCGTCACAGGATTTGGCACCACGCTGATTGTTGCTCCACATGCCGATGATGAAAGCTTAGGATGTGGGGGAGTAATCTCCCTATTGCGCAAATATGGGCAGAGGGTATATATCGTCCTGTTGAGCGATGGAACACGGTCACATCCAAACAGCAAAGCCTATCCTCGTGAAAAACTGCGCGATTTGCGCGAGAGAGAACTGCTGGATGCCGCTGAAATACTGAGTGTACCTGCTGAAAATATTATTTTTTGTCGATATCCAGACAGAAATGTGCCGACGATGCATAGTGAAGGATTTGATGGAGCAGTACAAAATATGGCGAAACTGCTAGCGATCGTAAAACCGCAAAGTATATTTGTACCATGGCGGAGAGATCCACATCCTGATCACCGCGCTGCTTTTCAGATCATAGAGGCTGCTGATACTGCTGTCGCAAAAATATATGAATATCCGATTTGGCTGGAAGAATTAGGTGTCGCGGGAGATGAGCCAACACAGGAGGAGTCCATACCTTTTCGTTTAAATATTAGCCAGGTGCTGCATCAGAAACAAGAAGCGATAGCACAGCATCGTTCCCAAATTACTGATTTGATCAGTGACGATCCAGAGGGATTTAGACTTTCACCGAATATGCTGAGTCGATTTGCTGTACCGTATGAAACATTTTTTATATCAAAATCATGAAGGAAAAAAAATCTTTAAATTTGGATTACTTCAAGGATATCTATGATAGGAGCGAAGATCCCTGGAATTTTGAAACCAGTACCTATGAGGCTGCAAAGTATGCGGCAACGATCGCAGCTCTTCCGAATAAGCAGGAGGAGCGAGTTTTAGAGGTGGGGTGTTCGATCGGCGTACTCACGCAACTACTAGCGCAAAGATGTACTCATTTATTGGCTATAGATGTTTCACAAAAAGCGTTGGATATTGCCGCAAGACGATGTGAACATGTAAGAAATGTAACGTTTAAAAAAGCAAGTTTTCCAAAGGAATTACCAGCAGATCAATTTAATTTAATTATGATCTCAGAAGTTGCTTATTATTTGTCAGCAGCAGATTGGAAAGCTGCTATAGGTGCTTTGTATGAAAGATTGGTATCTGGAGGTCATATTGTTCTTGTCCATTGGCTCCCCGAAGTACCCGACTATCCTCAAACAGGGGATGAAGTACATGATCGTTTTGAGCAATTGATGCGGGACAAAATGAAATCTGTTTTCTCCAACAGAGCAGAAAATTATCGAATTGATGTCTGGGCTAGATCTTGATGGGCGTATTCCTCCAGTTTGGCCTGTAAATCTGTTATAGCTGTATCGATATGGACTGCAGGAAATTCCTGTTGATCTTGGATCTGTCTGAGTTGCATAATTGTTCCATACCATGTTCCAAAATATCGGCTGTTCTTAAAAATGGTCATTAAGTCACTATCGATGGCCACTTCCGGAATTATTTTGCTCATCTCTAGATAGAAGTCAAATTCGGGTCGGTCTTTTAGTTCCCACACGTGGAGCAGGCTTTTCTTCCGATGGAGCCTGTGGAAAATGGATGTACATGACTCTACAAAATATTCTTCTACTTGGTTTCCTAAGTTCTTCCAGGCATTCAATTGGTAGGAAAGACCAATTTCGGCCCGACCGATGCATCTAGCCGATGTATGGACCTGGACTAGATGACTATGTCTAATTTTGGCATCTACGCTTTCTAATCGTTCAAAAAATGCGCAGTCCTCCAGTTGGTCAACGATGGGAACACCTCCTGCGCGAGCGTAGCAATCTGTGGTAATCGCAAAACTACCATTGAAATGTTGATGATGTCTGGGTACAGGGTCAACAGCAGGATCGATGATTTTCGCCTCTAGCTCAGCAATTAGGAGGTGATATTTTTCGTCTTTAAAATGATGTAAACGTGTAAATTCGTCCAGGCCTTCTAGCTCATCATCAGCAAGTAATATTCTTCCTCCGACGACCTCAGCTCCCTGCTCTATTTCCCAGTTTGTCTGTGCAATCCAATCTGAGGCTACCGTCGTATCAGCATCTGTCGTTAGCAGGGTACCGCCACCATTTTGAGATAGTCGGGCATAAGCGCATTCCATCAGTTTTCTGCGGATGTAGCCGATATTGGCTTCGCTCGGTTCTAATATCACCTCCTGCAAATGAATATGAAGGTGTGGATGGTCATGTTGAAAACCTTTAATGTAATTGACGGAGCGGTCCGTACAATTATTGGCCAAAACTAATACTTCAAATACATCTGGATCCAGCAGATTACCCGATCGATCAACCTGTACAGCAAAAGAGGAGAGTGTATTCCAAATATAGGTTTCCTCGTTCTTCACTGGAATAACGATACTGAATTTTACGCTCGGCGAGATTGCTGATCGAGAGAAAAAAGTATCATGTTGTGCGGGATTTTTCATCATATTTTATTTTTCAGTACGCATTTAGATCTTTTAATACATAACGCATTATCCACTACCTGAAAGATTTCGCTTGCGTCTCTTCAGAAAACCGAGAACTTACAAATAAATACAATTCAAATACCAATTCGTTCATATCCATTTGATAAAATTGGTATGATCGACGACAGGTAGGAATTGCCATCATATTTTATCAATTGAAGTTATAGAATAAAAACCAATGGACAATTGTAACTGCTATTTTTTCGTTATTTTTATAAATCGAAAACGAATAGTGCGCGTCAAAAGGAGGTGCCAAATAGCCTTGTTTCTTCGATTTGAAACTATTGCTAATAAAAATATAAATTAGAAAACATGATTCATATTAAGACTAAACGTGAAAAAATGAATGCGGTATTTATGAAGCACCACTTGAAGGGTTTGCCTTTCGATGCGGTGATTCACCATTTCAGCGAAAAAGATCAACACGAGCACATTCATGATCATCCATTCAGTTTCACGACGCATATCTTAAAAGGGAGTTATGTGGAACGAATTTATGAAATTCATGCAGACGGAACTTATACGACATCGATACATCATCGAAAAGAAGGAACTTCACATTTTGTGGCAGCAGGCACCATACATGAGATTATGGAGTTGCCAGAAGGGGAGTGCTTTACACTCATTAGACCTTATGAAAAAGAGCGGGAGACCTCTTTCTACAGATTTGAAAATGGAAAGGTATTCATAAGACGGTGGAATCAACGTAAATTTAGAGCATACGGGACCTAGAAAATCTTTTTTATAAATTGATCTATATGAACAATACGATCGACGAGTTCCACTGCCAGATCCGTAAAGTAACCAACGCCAATGGGTTATTCGGTTCGGATATGACACTGATTTCTATAGCATAAAAAAATATTAAAAAGAAATGAACGACGGCATGGACAATTGGGTAACAACGGCGCAAAAATTAGCGATTTGGTTTCCGGGAAGAATGGTGTTAGATTTACAGTAATAAAATTGTTCAATTACCGCCCGAAGGCGCGGTAATTGAACATTTAACATAGTTTGTATTACACTCCCATGATCACTTTTCAGTCCCATTGAAATACTCAGATACTCACTTCTTTTTTTTATAACTATGTTTAACAAATATAATTAAGGTTTAAGGATAACCTTTACACAATCTTCTTCTTTTTTATCAAAAATTTTATAATCATGTGTTGCATCATCCAATCATAACGTAGGAGTCATAATATCATCTAGTACAACCTTGCCGTCATTAACCAGCTCGATTAGTTTGTCAATATAATTCAGTACAGGAGCTTCACCCTGCTTTATGGTAATTCCTTTATCAAAGACCCGGTGGAGTGGAAAGTTACCATAAGACGAGCCATACAAGCCCACAATTGATACCGTACCCATCCTTCTTACCGCCTCAAAGCAGAGATCGAGCACTTTCATCGAACCCATTTCAAAATTGACGGTAGCTTTAACTTTATCCATACAAGTACGTTCTGGTTCAAATCCTACTGCATCTACTTATTTAGAGGTTTATTAACCTAATTCCATATTTTTAGTGCCAATATTTTTTTCGACTCATACCTGCCATCAAAATGCTACGTTATGGTTGACCTCCACCACCGGCAGATCCATAAATTTGTCCTGTGGCATAACTTGCGTCATTGGCTGCAAGTTGTACATATATTGAGGCCAATTCTGCAGGTTGGCCAGGTCGTTCAAGTGGGGTGTCGCTACCGAAATTGACAAGTTTTTCCATTGTTGCCCCGCCACTAACCTGTAAGGCGGTCCATATTGGGCCTGGAGCAACACCATTGACACGGATTCCTTTAGATCCCAGCTGTTTTGCCAAAGAACGTACAAAACTTGTATTTGCAGCTTTTGTTTGTGCATAATCGAATAAATCTGGAGAAGGGTCTGTCGCTTGAACTGAGGTGGTAGCAATAATAGAAGATCCTGCCTTCAGATGTGGTAGAGCTGCTTTAGTAAGCCAGAAAGGAGCATAAATATTAGTTTTCATTGTCGCATCAAAATCCTCTGAGCTGATATCAAGAATGGATGGCCTGGTTTGTTGTCGACCTGCATTGTTGACAAGAATATCGAGCCCACCGAGTCCAGATACGGCTTCGGTAATCAATTTTTTACAAAAATTTTCATCCCGGAGATCACCTGGTATTGCCAATGCTTTGCGGCCTTCTTTTTTAATCAGCGCAATCACTTCTTTAGCATCAGCTTCTTCAGCAGGTAAATAATTAATGGCTACATCTGCACCTTCTCGAGCGTAAGCAATTGCAGCAGCTCTTCCCATTCCTGAGTCGCCACCTGTGATTAATGCTTTACGTCCGTTTAATCTGCCTGAGCCGCGATAGGAAGTTTCTCCATGGTCAGGCCTTGGATTCATTTGACTGGCAAGTCCTGGCCATGGCTGAGATTGTTCTTTAAATGGAGGTTTGGGAAACTTCATTCTTGGATCTTCCATATCGTATCCAAGTTTTTGGTTTGTGGACGAACTCTCATTTCCCATTAACGGTGTAACTGCTAATGTGGCAACACCAGCTCCGATACCGCCGATTACTTTACGTCTACTGATTTTGTTTTCTTCATTTGTCATAGCACTAAATTTTATTTGCAAATTGGACGTTTCAAACGTTCAACACAATATTGAGAATAATTGTATGAAAGCGCTTTAAGTAGCGGTTTTGCATCCAATTAATTTTGTTTATTCTATTAATAAACATGTGGAAAGGCTTGAAAGTTGTCAGGTTAAATACTGGTTTTCGTGATTTATATACCTTTATTGACGCAATCAGGTATTGACGCAATCAGGAATTCCCACAACTATTACAGTAAAAAAGTTAAAATCAATACACGACACAATTAAAACTAATTTTTATATTTTTTACGACAAAAAAGATCTAGAATGACTTTAGCAATTAGAGAAGTGATCATAAGATTTTTTCATAGCAGCTCAATCTAATGCTGAAGCTTCAGCAATTCAACGAGGAAATTAAAATAGGTGTTTATCTTACTAGTGGGCATTTTTTTTCAGCAACTTTTATAAATTTTCAAAGCGAATTTTTACAGATGGCCTTATATGTTATACTTACTGTTTAGCTCAGGCAGATTTGGTTATGCCCAGTCAACATATATCGAAAAACACGAAGAAGTAGACCCAGACCTCGCAAAGCCCGATGCTGTAAAATGCGGAGGCTGGAGATTGTCGATTAACCAAAATTCTCTAGCCATTTCTTTTATATTGTTATTTCTGATCAGTTGGATAGGAAATTTACACGGCAGTTTATTGATTATAATCAAGAGCAACTCCTTAAAAATGAACCTGTAAATACTTTAAGTGATTTTCTGAAAGAACCTCCTTTTTGGTTTGAAACATTTCAAAATTGGCAAAGTGAATTTCTATCTGTTGCAACAATTGTAATTTTAACTATTTTTCTCCGTCAAAAAGGTTCTTTTGAATCCAAGCCCGTGGCTCCCGGGCATCTGGAAAGAGATAAATAAGGCACAAAATCGGCTAATGGCATAGCATACGGGACGTGTCATTTCATATTTTCTAAATATATCTTCCGGCAATGAGGTCAAGTTTTCCCCATTTGTTGGTCAGGTACTCGCCTTTCAAAAAGTGGATCCCTTCAGATGCATCCGTCAATTCGGGTATGGCAGATACCCCTTTTGTATGGAGGTCTTTAAAAAACTGGCTAAAAGCTCTTCTTTACTTTTGCTCATGGCTTAATTTTATAATGGTGTTCTGGCTAAAAAAGACCTGTAAGATATAAAAAGATTTGTTATAAAGGGCTATTCAGGGAAAACTAACCTATAGGAGGGACGAATGACCAATAGGAGGGATGAATGGTTATTTGACCTACACCTTCTGCTGGTTTTAACCATTCAACGTGGCTAATGGATCATATTTCCCCCAAATCGCTATTGATCAAAATCTTCTGCATTTTTGGATATCAGCTGATAAATGAATAGAAGGTTTAACTTAAAATTGAAAATGATGGAAAACGACATGCAAACGCTGGATGACATCTGGATCGCGGGCTACACCGTCTTCGACCTCATGGAAGATGAACCCATGTTTGTGTAGCTAAACGCAGCCGCAACAAACGCTGCTACCGCGATGCGGATGTCGAGCGGCTGCGTCAGCATTATCGCGGATAAGGCTCCAACTCTTTGTATACTGAGCTGCATGCAGCGTCTGTGATCCATCGTCTCTCGCACCTAGAGAGACGATTTTTTGTGGAACTGGAAATGGGGGGTGTTCTCCTGTTTTTATAGTTTTCTTCTGACTTTCTTCTAACCAACTTCTACCTTTTCTTCAGTGCGCTTCGACCGAGCTTCGAGGCTCCTTCGACTCAACCGCATGAAAAGTCGAAGCCAGCTCGAAGCGCACTCGTAGCAGACTCGTAGCGAGCTGGGCAATAGGCAGAAATTGGTCTGCTATTGATGGTTTATTGATGGATCTCTTAACGCAAAAATTTCCTGTTTTCAATTTATTTTTTGTCGCATGCGGTCCGACATCGGTCAAAAACGCGATGCCGATCGGTCTCGGTTCGGTCTTTCAATGCCATGCTATTGTTTGTTGATTTACTGCGTCTTATGTTTGTTATGTCAATCGAAAATACCGGTATAAAACAGCGTTGACATTACTATAAAAAAATATGGGAACAATCGTAAATGGAGCAAATGGTGGCTTTAAGGGTAAAGCCGGCTCAGTAATAGGAAGTAGCTGGAAAAGTATCAACTACATCAAAGGTCTTTATAAAAAAAGATCTAAGCCCTCGTCAGAACAACAGCTCGTGCAGCAGGAAAAATTCAGAACATTGATGCGTTTTCTACTGCCGATCAATGTCTTTTTGCAGATCGGGTTCGGTCGTAAAAATACGGAAAAAGTAACTCCGATCAATGCGGCTTTTCAGTTTAATCTCAAACAGGCGATCAGGGGTACTTACCCTAACTTTGAACTCGACTATGCCAAGGTCAGCATCTCCGATGGTACGCTTTATGGTGCAGGGACGCTCGGTGTACTGTACACGGCAGGTGAACTCAGCTTCACCTGGGATACGGGTGTCAGCGAGAACTTCAAGACCTATGGCGACGACCTGGTGTACGTATTGGCTTACCATCCGGAAAAGGATGAATTTATGTCGACTCCGAATCCAGGGACACGAGCCAATGGGGAAATCAACTTTATCGTTTCGGATCATCTGCAGACAGGTTCGGTCCATACCTGGATTTTCTTGTCCAACCGATCTAAAACCAGGGTATCCAAAAGTGTGTATCTGGGAGAGGTACAGCTAGACTAATGCGCATATGGGGTCAGGCCGAACTGGCCTGGCCCCTTATTTCAAAAGATCAATAGATATGGCTAAAAAAATAGGCAGTCCTGCACAGGCGCGTGCAAGGGCTGCATTTAGAGCGGGGATTGCCTACCTGGTTCCGCTGAAAGACTTGGTCGAGAAAGGCTATGCTGAAAAGGCTAAACGAAAAAAATCATTTGCATCAGCGCTCGCGCTGGGCCATCTGCTGCGTACGGCGATCCAGATCGTGGACGGTGAGCCAAAGGTGGATCCATCCAAAGTGTTGCTGAGCACAGGTACCGTGGCTGATGTGCAGGTTGATCAGATACGCCGTTACCCCGATCGTATTGAAGTGACACATCACTGGTTTCCTGCAGCATATAGTGCCGCCGATGATTATCTGACGCTCTGTGCCTATCAGGTAGAAAAAGGGTATGCTTTTGTCAATGAGCTGACCTGGAAGAGGCGGGAGGGCAAAGTCATCTTACCGATGCGGAAAGAATTTCAGGATGAAGGACTGCACCTCTATCTGATGGTGACAGAACGGACGGGACAAAAATATGCCCGTTCGCAATATTTAGGTTATTCAACAGCATGAAAACAAAACATATCCTGCTGCTCCAACGGATTTATGGAGCAAATGGAACAAATGGAACTTTGACGTATCGTGGTGAACTGATCTGCCATACGATCGAACTGCCAGATCGGAATAATATCCCTCGGATCAGCTGCATCCCAACGGGTCAATATCAATTGCAAAAAAGGCGTTACCCCAAACATGGGGAGCAGATCGGTATTCCGCATGTGCTGGGACGGGAGGCGATCTTGATCCATGCTGCAAATGATGCGCAAAAGGAACTCTTGGGCTGTATCGCTCCGGTCACCACCCTCACGGGTGAAGGAAAAGGACATGCAAGCGGTCAAGCGCTGGCCAAACTCAAGGCACTGGTGTATGCCTGCTGGGAAAAAGGCGAGGAGGTGTATTTGGTTGTTAAGTGACCAAGTAACGAAGTGATCAAGTGACCAAGTGACGGAGTAACCAGTAACCCAGTGACGAAGTGACTTTCTAACCTACTAACTCCTTCACTTTCTAGCTTTTTACTAACCCCATAACCATCTAACACAAAAACAAAAATGAAAAAAATAATAACAAAAATAAACCGTGCGCTGCAGGTGGTCCTGCTTGCGCCGATTAAATGGCCTGGAAAGGCCTTACAGATGCTCAAATATATCGCACTGGGGCTTGGTGTGGTGGAAACGGTATTGGATGATCCAGACAAAAAGGAAGCGGAGGAGTCTCCGCCAACAGAGAAGGGCAACGCGCAAAAAGAAAAGGAGGTGCCCGATGAAAGGGAATGATATCCGGATCGGGACGCTCGGTGGCACGCTGTGTTCCATCTACGCGAGCTTTTCTTTTGGTGACCTCTTGCAGACGGCACTTATGGCCGTGGTCGGTACGGCCGTGAGCTATCTGACCAGTAGGCTATTGGGAAAAGTGGGAAAACGCAGACCGAAGTAACTTTTGTGAGGATGTTGATCCAGCATCGATTAAGGAAAGTGAAGCGCTCCACAACGGGGCGCTTACTTGGTATCTTATGGTTTGATTATAGTAATAATCCGATGCCGATTACGCTAGATAGAAAGATATGGGAAAAAATTATAGAATAGTTAGGAGGTTATAGTGGCTTATCGATGAGTTGTTTAACCTCTTTTATGTATATGAACATAGTGATGCGAGGGCGTTACATAACGACAATATCGGATACGTATATCCGAGCTTAAGCTCATATTCTGCATGAGCGCATTATGCTATTAGATCGGCTGAGGGTAGAACACCGAATTCCTTTTTATAGAGTGCGCTAAAATAAGAGGGTTTTGAATAACCTAACTCGTAGGCTAGATCTTGGATGTTGGTCACATGACCATTCTGAAGTAATTTCCGCCCGAGTAGAAGCTTCTGTCTGGTAAAAAAAGCTTTCGGTGTGACCTTGAACATCTTTTTAAACAGTAAGTTGTATTTTGTTAATGACATTTCAGCCATGTCGGCCAGATCAGTTAATCCTGGAAAGTTGGATAATAGATTTTTGAGCAAGTATTCAGAAGTTACCATAATTTTTAAAATATCGTGCTCCGATATCTTGGTCAATATGGGTTCAATTGTTTTTGATTTTTCAACCAAATAATATAATAGATGAAAGGAAAGCCCGCGTAAATGTACTTCTATAGTGGGGTCATCAAAACTCTTATTTTTCAACGAATTGAGCAAGATTTTGCTTTTGCTATCGATATGGCTATAAAAGGACATGGTATTTTTGCTCTGATCAAATAAAAGTTTATTCACTTCCATCTCATCATATGGATCGACAAGTGTTTTCAGGTATTGCTTATCAATCAAGAGTCTTAAGTTATACATTCTGGTGTCGACAGGTACAGTAATATCGTTTAACGTGCTGCAGTCAAGTAAGCCCATACCCAATGTCGCGTGATAGCTGATTTTGCGTGCTATCCCGTCGGTGACATGGGTGGTCATCTCATCACTCATTTCAAAATAAGCAATTAAAAACTCTTCGTTACTGGGTACTCTGGAAAACGCGATTGGCTGATGAAAGATAAAGTCAAATAAAGAAACCGATAGACCGGGTAAAACCTGTAAGAAGATGGACTGACCGGTAGCGACAGATGCTGGAAGCGTTAATATTTTATCATCTTCTAATGTCCCCCCAAGAACGTCGATCAGAGACTGTTGCCATGATGGATCTAATGAATAGTGATAAGCACAAGGTATAGGTGGGGTTTGAATCATCGCTATAATCGAGTTAGGTAATCTTTTGGAATAGTCCCAAATTGGGTTTTAAACAGTTCAGAAAGTCGAGCCGGAGAGGGGAAATTAAACTCGTGCGCGACTTCACTGATCGTATGTCCTCCTTTTTCAAGCATTTCTTTAGCACCTATTAATTTGTTGGTTGAAAAATAAGAATTTGGAGTATGCGTGGTCAGCAGTTTGAAAATATTTTTATATTTTGTTGGAGACATACAGGCCTGTTCTGCTAAAAACGGAATACCTGGAAATGTATGTTTCATATGAGCGATCAAGTACGCCTGAGATTTGAAAATACTGGAAATATCCTCATCCACAACTTTCTGAATAATGATTTCTGCCTGCTTCATTTTTTCAATATATTCGGCCAGCAGACTGTAGACTGTTCCAGCACAAAATAGATCAAATAGAGGTCCTCCGATGGGTATTTTCCTTAATTCATTCATCAACCACCAAGACTGTGGTGTCATATTATCAAATTTTATAAAGGTATGTTTTGACGGGTTAAAGATGGTATCCAGCAAGGCTCCATGTTTGGGTAGTGCGGAGATAAAGTTTCTGACCGTATCTTTCTTAATAAAGATATGCAAGAGATAGCTTTTGCTGCCTGCTTTTACCTGATAATCCTGTTCTAAAATAGCATCCATAATGACAATATTGTATGTCCAGCGGCTACTGGGTATGGAGTGATCATGGAGCTTGACTGTGCCCTGTCCTTCCGTGAGGTTAAAATGCATACAAACAAAATCCGTATCGGTATTGCGAATTTTGTACAATACATCTTGGTGATATTCGACATCCACTACAAATGCTGTTATATTTTCACTAATAGGGCAAATATACCGTGTCCCCGTATGGATATCATCCGGTATCATCATAAACTGTCCGTTCATGTGACCGTCCATCTGTTGGACAAAATTGTCCATCCAGTCTAATTTTACACCATATTCATGGACAACTTCTCTCATGCAGTCTACTTGATATTATTGTACTCGATCACGCTATATAATTAACTCAAAGTAAGTAAATAAAGTTTGGTATTCAACGCATATTCCAATTCGGATTCAAATTCTATTTTGTTAAAAACATGTCTTTCAGGGTATTGAAAGTGGATAAATGTCCGCATTGGATCGTTTTAAATTTTATTTGGGCAGGATAAGATTGGGGTCTCTGGTAATTTTGTAAACGAAATAAAAATCGCATCGTTATGGTTATTCAAAAATATTTAATTGTAAAAGATACACCCGTATTATTCTCTTCGAGCATCCTGCATGCCGATATGGTCAGTGCAGCAGGAAAAGTGGAAAGTGCCGGTTTTTTTGTTCTGCACAGGAGTAAAGCAGACCATTCGCTGAAAGTGATTTGTTTTGGAGAAAGTAGTTCCTTGTTGATCTCCAGTAGACCTGATGTCGATCAACAGCTGATCTCGAGCTATTTAGGAATCCATGACTAAAGCAATCATTTCTTTCGTTGAATCAGCTTAATGCGCATTTCTATATGCCTGCGGTGTAAGGCCCGTTTTTTGTTTGAAAAGGCGTGTGAAATGCTGCTGATAAGTGAATCCGAGTTGCTGAGCCACTTCACTGATCTGCTTTCTGTGGTCACAGAGCATGATTTTCGCTTCATTGATCATGGTGGATTGAATATGATCCAATGCCGTTCTTCCGGTTTCTTTTTTGATCAGGTCACCAAAATAGTTGGCGGAAAGATGGAGCTGATCGGCGCAGTAACGCACAGAGGGTATGCCTAGTATCTGTGGTTGTTCAGATTGATAGTAAGCCAGCAATACCTGTTCAAATCGACTGAGGATATCCTGATTTGCCTGGGTACGCGTGCTAAACTGCCGATCATAGAAACGCATGCAATAATTCAGAAACAGCTCGATATTGGACACGAGTAGCGTTTGGCTATGTTGGTCTAGCTGTTGATCGGTTTCATAGGCAATTTTATCAAAACAGTCGTTTACGATGGCCCGTTCCTTCTTAGAAAGATGGAGTGCTTCGTTCACTTCGTAAGAAAAGAAGTGATAATCCTTTATTTTTCTCCCTAGAGCCGTGTTTCCAATCAAGTCGGGATGAAAGACCAGTGCTTTGCCCTGTGGCTTGATGATCGAACCCTGACGATCGATCCCGTACACCTGCCCAGGTGATATAAATACCAATGTACCGTCTGCATAATCATAAGCCTGGTTGCCATAGCGCAGGTCTCCACACTGGATATATTTTAAAAAAATAGCATAAATGCCCATATTTCGTTTCACATACAGATAGGTAGGCATGTTGTCAAAATCGACGACACTGACCAGCGGATGAAGGGTGTCAACTCCCAATGAATCATTGTACTGCTTGACCGTGTCGATTCTTTCTATTTCATCCATCTTGTTCACATTTATGATTGTACAAAATTAATAAATGATCCCCTAGGATGAACAACAAATCTGTCATATCCGTAAAACTGGTAAATAAATCCGTGTTTTATATGCAGGAGTCAAACATATAAAGCTGAGCTTTGTATAGAAAAATAAGGAACAACAATACTAGTCATAAAAACGGACATCATGAACAAGAACAAACCACTCAGGGCGCTGCTCGTTTTTGTGCTCTCGATCACGATAGCTATGGTACATGCACAACACAATACGACGGAGCTGTCTGGCCAGCAGCAAGGCCTGGTCAAGATTGCGGCTTCGACAGCAACTGGAAATATGGACCAGCTCCATACCGCACTCCACAAGAGCTTGGATGCAGGTCTTACCCAAAATGAAATCAAAGAGGCACTGGTACAGCTCTACGCGTATACGGGTTTTCCCAGAAGCCTCAACGCGATCCAGGTGTTTATGTCTGTTGTGGATGAAAGAAAGAGCCGGGGCATAGTCGATGCAACTGGTCAGGCAATTACGGTCAACAGCAGCACGAAGGACAAATACGAGCAAGGCAGAAAAGTGCTGGAAGAACTGACACAGACCACACAGGCTAAACCTGCACCTGGCTTTGGCGAATTTGCCCCGCGCGTGGATGCTTTTTTGAAAGAACATCTGTTTGCCGATATTTTTGCAAGCGATGTGCTGAATTATCAGCAGAGGGAACTGGTCACCATTGCTGCGCTAGCATCGATGCCTGGGGTAGAGGCACAGTTAAAGTCCCACATTCAAATGGGCAAGAATACCGGTATCACGCAGCATCAACTCGAACAACTAGCTGGAATCATCGAAACAAATGTCAGTACCACACAGGCCAATACCGTCAGGAAACTGATCGATATACCTGCGGTGCCCGTAATCAAGACGGATATGATGGTCCGGATCTCCGAGATAGCCATACAGCCCGAATATCTGGAAGCTTACCAAGCCATTCTGAAAGAGGAAGCCGCAGCTTCTGTTGCTCGGGAACCAGGGGTCATTGCGATCTTCCCGATGTACCAACAGGAAGATCCGACACAAGTGCGGATTGTGGAAATCTATGCCGATAAAGAAGCCTATCAATCCCACTTGAAGACTCCTCATTTTGAACACTATAAAACGTCTACACGGCCCATGATAAAAGCCTTAAAGCTGATTGATATGACCCATATCGATCGGGATGCTATGCTCGAAATTTTTAAAAAACTGAAGTAGTGCAGGTCTTCTTTGCCCTAGGACATATGCTGATCAACCTATTTTCCTGAGATCGCTGGGACAGGAGCCACATGACGATCTCATATCAGAATGGAGGGCATTTCTTTCGCGATTTGGCCGAACTTTCTTAACATCAGTTTGTTATACTTCATATCCTAGCTCGTTGACCCTATTGTACTGGTCATCTAGGTAGGATATGGGCAAATAAGAGCGTAAACTATTAAAATTTCACCCGATGGCAGATGATCAATCAAAAAAAGGAAATCAGGATCGTTCCTAAGTGATTGATTGTAAGTAAGATGAAATTCCATCTGTTAAAGATAAAATGGGGGTCACTTCACAAGCTGTCACTGGTGCAATCCGTGCAACGGGTACGATTGATCGCGATACGCTCGAAGACTATTTAAAAAACAGCATAACCCATAAATAACAGATAGGCGTTGTGAGACTTACATTTTTTAGGTAACTACTAAAAGGCTGCAAATGCGTAGTCCTTTTTTTTGAATTTGTAATTATGGCTTTAGAGAAATATCGACAAAAACGATCGGAGGATAAAACCACAGAACCCTTTGGAGGTCAATCTTCTGGTCAAGAATTACGGTTTGTGGTCCAGAAGCACGATGCTTCGCACCTTCATTATGATTTTCGTCTGGAAATGGATGGAGTACTGAAAAGTTGGGCTGTTCCGAAAGGCCCATCCCTAGATCCCGACATCAAGCGACTGGCCATGATGGTCGAAGATCACCCTTATGATTACAGGACTTTTGAAGGAATAATCCCAAAAGGTCAGTATGGGGGCGGTACGGTGATTGTTTGGGATGAGGGCACTTATGAACCAGCAGAACCTGTTGCCGGAGATCTGAAAAAACAGGAAAAGGAGCTGTTAAAACAGCTCAAAGCCGGCAAACTGAAAATTAAACTCAACGGTAAAAAACTGAAAGGCGAATTTGCTTTGGTGAAAGCCTACGGGAAATCCGAAAACAGCTGGCTCTTCATGAAATTGAAGGATAGGCATGTCAGCAAGAAAGACATCACGTTGAAAGACAAGTCGGTTATTTCTAAAAAAAGCATCGCCCAGATGGAAAAGTCTCCTGATCATGTCTATGGCAAGAAAATCATCAAAAAAGACAGTACGGCGAAGGATAAGCCTAGCGGAAAGAAAAAAGCTGCGGCACTTATCGACGAGCAAATAGCAGATAATAAAGAAACTGAAGGAACGGATGTCGATGTGGTCAAATTGCTTCAGAAAGCACCTAAGAAAGCATTTTATAGTCGGTTAGAACCCATGCTAGCCACCCTTACAGATCAGCCATTTGACAATGATGAATGGCTGTATGAAGTAAAATGGGATGGCTATAGGGCTGTTTCATTTTTGAAAGGTGGACAGGTCGATATCAAATCACGTAATGACAAGAGTTTTAATGAAAAATTCTATCCCATATATGATGAACTAAAATCGATGGAGCTTGATGTTATTCTAGATGGTGAAATCGTTGTGGTAGGAGCGGATGGACATGCTAATTTTGGTGCCTTGCAGAACTGGCGCAGTGAAGCAGATGGCGACTTATTATATTACGTTTTTGATATCCTATGGTATCAAGGTAAGGATTTGAAAAACTTGACCTTGTCCGAAAGGAAGGGCATACTTCAAGAGCTACTACCCGAAAGTGAACGGATCAAGTTAAGCACGCCTTTCTACACGTCGGGCATCAAATTTTTGGAATCGGCAAAGAAGATGGGACTGGAAGGGATTATGGCAAAACGCAAGGATAGCCTTTATCATAGCCATACCAGAACAAAAGACTGGTTGAAAATTAAAGCCAACCAACGTCAGGAGGTATTAATCGGCGGTTTCACTAAAAATGAAGGTTCCAGTAAAGCATTTAGTAGCCTGCTTGTTGGTGTCTATCAAGGCAAAGAACTGGTTTACACGGGCAAGGTGGGCACCGGCTTTAGTGACAAACTGCAACAGGAGCTGCTCGGAAAATTTAAAAACCTGACCCGCAAGACCTCTCCCTTTAGTACAAAGCCCGATGTGAATAAGGCTTCGCGGTTTCGTCCCGACCCGCCACATGCCGATGTTACCTGGTTGAGACCAGATCTGATCTGCGAAGTGAGTTTTACAGAGATGACCGCAGATGCTGTGATGCGCCATCCTTCATTTCTCGGTTTACGGGAGGATAAAGATCCTAAAAGTATTGTGTTGGAAAAAGAGGTATCGACCCGTCAGGTTGTTGACCGTTTGGATGAACCTATAATCGCTGATCAAGGAAAAATGAAAAAGACTTTACTGAATCCGACGGACAAAACGCAGGTCAAAAAGATCAATAAACAGGATTTGAAGTTCACGAATCTCGATAAGATTTTTTGGCCGAAAGAGAACATTACAAAACGTGACCTGATCAATTACTACCATCAGGTGGCTCCGTATATATTGCCCTATTTAAAAGATAGACCGCAGAGCATGAACCGTTTTCCCGACGGCATAACAGGCGAGGGCTTTTATTTTAAAAATGTAACCGATAGTGCTCCCGATTGGGCAGAAACCTATTTGTACAAAAGTGAAACGGATCAAAAAGACAAGCAGTACCTGGTCGGAAAAGATGAAGCGACCTTGCTGTATATGGCCAATCTAGGTTGTATCGAAATGAATCCATGGAGCAGTACGATCAAAAAACCCGATCACCCGACCTTTTGTATTATTGATCTTGACCCCGATAAAAATTCTTTTGATCAGGTCATCGAGACGGCAAAGGTGACCAAAGATTTACTCGATAGCATGCATGTACCCTGTTACTGCAAGACAAGCGGCTCTACGGGTCTGCATATCTATATTCCCTTGAATAATAAGTATACGTATGAACAGTCCAAAGAATTTGCGCACGTCATTGCTACTCTAGTAAATCGAGAACTTCCCGACTATACGACTTTGCAACGTACCATCAAGGACCGCAAGGGTAAGATGTACTTGGATTTTCTGCAGAATAGACCGCATGCCACCATTGCTGCTGCTTATTCGGTACGTCCAAAACCCGGCGCAACGGTATCGATGCCGCTGCATTGGGACGAAGTTAAAAAAGGACTAAAGATGAGCGATTTTACTATTTTTAATGCACTGGAACGACTTGAAAGTGAAGGCGATATCTTTAAGCCAGTTCTGGGTAAAGGCATTGATCTCAAAAAGATCATCGATCAGTACACCGATCAATAGGCTTCTAGTCTGGATAAACGGATGCCAACAGGCTACAAAAAAAGCTAATCTGGAGATTAGCTTTTTTTGTAGCGCTTGTCCCGTCCTGAAATAAGTTGACATCTAACTCAGCTTATTATGAAAAAAGAACTAAAGAACAATTTACGACGGAGTCAGCGAGATTATAGCCTA
>NZ_QBKH01000010.1 GCF_003054045.1 Sphingobacterium faecium | reverse complement strand
TAGTCAAGTACATAAACAAAAAATCCTTACTTGAAATAGTCAAGTAAGGATAATTATCGTTAAATTTATATGTCAACCTATTCTAGGACGCTACACCTTTTATTGAGTTAATAAAACTTGGAATTTCGTCCAAATAATTTTCTTTCCCCAATAGTTTGACAAAAGCAGTTCCAATAATTGCTCCTGTGGCGTAAGTTGTCGCTTGTTCAAAAGATTGTCTATTTGAAATTCCAAAGCCAATTGCTAAAGGGCTTTTAAGGTTCATATCTTTTATGCGTTTAAAATAAGTTGTTGTTTTATCTCCCACACTCAATTCTGTCCCCGTTGTTGCATTGGAAGATAGTAAATAGATAAAACTGTTAGAAAGATTGTCGATTTTTCTGATGCGCTCTTCTGATGTTTGTGGAGTAACGATAAAAATATTAGCAACATCATTTTGCTCAAAAACATCTTGATACAGTTCCTCATATTCATACATAGGTAAGTCCGGTACGATAATGCCATCAACACCCACTTTTTTACAGTCGGCACAAAATCGCTCTACACCATATTGTAATAAAGGATTGACATACCCCATTAAAAATACAGGAATAGTGACATGTTTGCGTAGCTCACTTAATTGTTCAAAAAGAATCTCTACATTCATGCCATTTTTTAGAGCAACTTCTGAACTATGTTGAATGGTAGGGCCATCAGCAACAGGATCGGAATATGGAAAACCTATTTCTAAAAAATCGGCCCCTGATTCTTCCAGTTTTTTAGCAATAGCCACCGTACTGTCGAGCGTGGGATATCCTGCTGTAAAATATATAGATAGGAGACCTTGATCTCCTGTTTTTTGTATTTTTCTCATTGTTTTAAAAACCGAAATATTTCATATAATTGTCCAAATCCTTGTCTCCACGACCTGAAAGGCAGATGACTACAGTTTCTTCTGGTTTCAATTGCATCTTTTCTAAATATGCTAGTGCATGAGCACTTTCAATGGCTGGTATGATCCCTTCCAATCTTGTCAATAATAATCCAGCTTCCATTGCTTCTTTATCGGTTACGCTTACATACTTGCCTCGACCAGATTTAAATAACCAAGCATGCTGTGGACCAATTCCTGGATAATCCAAACCCGCAGATATGGAATATGGTTCTATAACTTGTCCATCTGGGGTCTGCATCAGAATTGACCGGCTTCCATGTAATACACCTTCTTTTCCTAGCGCTGTTGTTGCAGCAGAATCGCCAGAATCAACACCTAATCCTGCGGCTTCTACAGCGATTAGTTTTACGGATTCTTCATCTACGAAATGGTAAAACATGCCTGCTGCGTTGGAGCCTCCTCCTACACATGCTATTGCATAATCAGGATTGTACTGGCCCGTTTTTTCAAACAACTGCTTTTTTGTTTCTTCCGATATGATGGATTGAAAGCGCGCAACCATATCAGGATAGGGGTGTGGACCTACTACAGAACCAATAATGTAATGTGTGTCAACAGGATTATTTATCCAATCTCTAAGAGCTTCATTAGTAGCGTCTTTTAATGTTTTGCTTCCCGACTCTGCTGGAATAACTTCAGCTCCCATCATTTTCATGCGAGCAACATTTGGTGCTTGTCGTTCAATATCGATCGCTCCCATATACACGACACATTGTAAACCTTTTAAAGCACATACCGTAGCAGTTGCCACTCCATGTTGTCCAGCACCTGTTTCAGCAATAATTCTTTTCTTACCTAGTCGTTGTGCTAGTAAGATCTGACCAATGGTATTGTTTATTTTATGTGCACCAGTATGATTGAGATCTTCTCTTTTTAAGTAGATGTTACTGCCATATTTCTCTGAAAGACGGCTCGCATAGTATAGTGGTGATGGTCTCCCAACATAATCTCTCAAAAGCTGATTAAATTCTTGCTGAAAACTCGGTTCTTGAATGATATCTAAATATTGCTCACGCAGTTCTTCTACATTTGGATATAGCATCTCTGGAATGTAAGCACCTCCAAATTGCCCATAGTATCCTTTTTCATTAACCTGGTATTTGCTCATAACTGATGTTTTTCAATGTCTGTTCTAATAATTCTACATTTTTTATCCCTGATTTAAATTCAAATTTAGAATTTAAATCGAGACCATATAAACGATGATCAGGAAATTGGCTTGCTGTTATGACATTTTCAGCACTCAAGCCTCCACTCAAAAAGTATGGTTTTTCTAGCTTGTAGTTTTTTAATAAACTCCAATCAAATTGTATTCCCGTCCCACCGTGATTGACGCTCTTGGTATCAAATAAAAAATAATCAACCGCGTCATCGTATTTCACCAATGATTGCCAGTCAAAACTTTCATCAATGCCAAAAGACTTGATGACCACGATACCTCGGGATTTAAATTGTAAACAAAAATTTGGATCTTCATGTCCATGAAGTTGTATTCCAGTTAATCCGAAAGTATCTATTTTTTCTAAAATTTCTTGTTCAGTCGCATTAACAAAAACCCCTATTTTTTTTATTCCTTGAATGGATTTTATAAAATGGGCATCTAGGCTGCTGACATATCTTTTTGATTTCTCATAGAAAATCAAACCCATATAGTCTATCGGTAATTTAATCAGATCAAGCATATTGTCAAGATCTTTCATACCACAAACTTTAATTTTTAAGCTCATGTTATTTAGTTATAAGTTTTTTGAAACTATTTAATGCTCTTCCACTTTGTAATGATTCTTCAGCTTCATAAAAACAGTCAGCAAAGGTCTTCTCAGGATCAAATGTTTTAATTGCAAATGCAGCGTTTGTAAGGACGACATTGTTTTGAATATCATTACCCTTATTGCTGATAATGGTTAAAAATGTATCTGCGGCCTCATTGATGGTCTCTCCACTGGCTAATGATGCTGGTGGAACAATATCAAATCCTAATTGTGGGATACTGTAATATTGTTCACCTGAGTTGGTGATGACTTTAAAATCACCTGTTAAAGATATTTCATCATAGCCATCAAGTGCATGTATAATAGAATATTGTTTCGCTGACTCCTGATAAAGATAGCCATACAATCTGGCTAACTCGAGACTGAAGACACCTACTGATTGAAATTTTGGATTTGCAGGATTTGTTAAAGGGCCCAACATATTAAAAAAAGTTTTCACTCCCAATGCCTTTCGAATAGGGGCAACTGTTTTCATTGCAGGATGAAATAATGGTGCATGTAGAAAGCAAATATTTGCTTCTTCAAGTTGTCTGGATAGTTCGCCCTTATCATTTGTAAATTGATAACCTAAATACTCCATGACATTGGAAGACCCACAACCCGAAGAAACACCGATATTACCGTGTTTAGCGACATGATAACCTGCCCCAGCTACAATAAAAGAAGCTAAAGTAGAAATGTTAAAGGTATTCTTTCCATCGCCTCCTGTACCGCATAAATCGATTAGATCATAACCGTTAAAATCCAGTTTTAGGCATAGATCGTACATGGCATCTCTAAATCCACCTAGTTCTTCCACGCGGATACTTCGCATGCCATATGCGGTCATGAATGCTGCGATTTGATGACTATCATATTTTCCCTCCGTAATATTGATCAGGATGTCATAAGCCTCTTTTCTGCTGAATGATTTATATTCGAATAAATGCGCTAATATTTTTTTCATGCTGCTATTAAAATAAAAAAAGGCTTACCTAAAAAGGCAAGCCTACTATTTTGATGTATAGATAAATCTAAGCAATAGTTTTTTGCCACAACAGTTTAACTGTTATGCCACCACCAAGACTTATTTAATACCTTTATATTCATTTTGTTATTGTTATAGCAAATATGGTTGATTATTTTAAAAAAAACAAGTGATTTAGCGAATTATTTTTAATATGTCACAAAATGAGCTAAATTATTGCCTTTTGACACTAACGTAAAAGATCCAATTTTCCCGGAATCTAAGTAAAGTGATACAACCAGCCTATCCTTTACTTTTAGGAAGTAAATATGATTTGCATTTTTTCCTTCTAGATCGATGTCCCTTGTTTCCTTCTTCGGAAGTTGATAATAGTTGATATATTGTATTTGATTGCTGTCTTTCATTTGTATATTGAGTCTCACTTCATTCAAACTTGCTTCGAGATATTCAAAATATTCATCTGTTAACTCCTTGTTTATCGTTACATATTGACTCAATATGACATCAGTGGCAGTAGATGGATTATATAGTGCAGCGATAAATTTCTTTATAAGAACTACATTAGTCTCAGCAGCTTCATTTTCTTGACCAAAATTAATCTTTGGTGCTATTAATAATAGGAGCAAACATATACTTTTTAGGTATGTCATCATAATAGCTAAGACTCTCATATGGTGAAAAGGATTAATAGATATAAAAAATGCCTTACAAATCATTGTAAGGCATTTTTTATTAATACTCGTCCTCATTAAAGAAGAAATCATCCTTAGTAGGATAATCTGGCCAAATTTCTTCTATATTTTCATAAGGCTCGCCGTCGTCCTCTAAATCTTGTAAATTTTCGATTACTTCAACAGGAGCACCAGAACGAATACCATAGTCGATTAATTCATCTTTTGTTGCCGGCCAAGGGGCATCTTCTAAATGCGAAGCTAACTCTAATGTCCAATACATAATAAAAACAGATTAAGTTTTCAATTTTCGCAAAAATATAATTTAATTTGTCTTTAGCAAGTTATTTGTTATTTATTTTTTATGAAAGACATTAATGTGTTGATATTCAGTTTGAAAAAATATCGTGAAGTAATCGTCAATATATTAAATATTTTCAAAATCGTCACCTTTTTCTTCTAAAGCGGATAATCGAGGAGAAACTGATTTGATATCTGTATTAGGATAATCAGCCTCTATTAAACCATCTCTCATACGGACTATTCGATGTGCATGTTGGGCGATATCCTCTTCATGCGTCACCAAGATAATCGTATTTCCTTTCGAATGAATTTCTTCTAAAAGTCCCATGATTTCAATAGAAGTCTTGGTATCCAAATTTCCTGTAGGTTCATCAGCGAGTATGATAGAAGGGTTGTTTATCAACGCACGTGCAACTGCCACACGCTGCCGTTGACCACCCGAAAGTTCGTTGGGACGGTGGTCTATTCGATTGCCTAGGCCAACACTATTTAAAGCTTGAGTAGCTTTTTCCTCTCGTACACTTTGTTTAATACCGGCATAGATCAAAGGAAGAGCAACATTCTCCAATGCTGTACTCTTAGGTAATAAATTGAAAGTTTGAAAAACAAAACCGATTTCTTTATTTCGGACTTCAGCCAATTCATCATCAGACATTTCACTAACATTAATACCATTTAGAATATATGCACCATGATTAGGTGTGTCCAAACAGCCTAAAATATTCATTAATGTTGATTTTCCAGATCCGGATGGTCCCATTAATGCAACAAACTCCCCTTTCTTTATATTTAAAGAAACAGATGTTAATGCATGTATAGTTTCTGTTCCTATTGTATACTGTCGGGCAATTTCTTGAATTTCAATTAATGTTGAGGAAGCCATAACGAACGTTTTTTAATTTGGTGATTAAATTACAATTTATTCTGCAATTTCCAATGTAATAGCATTTTATTATAAACGTAATCTTCTAAGTCTGAAGCATTCTTTTCATTGTATTGCAGTGTATTTATTGGCGCAAATACTTGTATTTTTACTATACCAGGGTGGGAACCTAATTGATGACCATCATCCCATAAGATCTCCCAGGCATTTTCAATCACAATAGGTATGATCGGAATATTATTTTCGATTGCCATACGGAATGCACCTGATTTAAATGGATGTATTGTTGGAGGGTATTGTTCATCAATTTTTCCCTCCGGAAATATGGCTAGCGTCTTTCCCTCTTTTAACATCTCATTAGCCTTTTTGAATGATCTAAAAGACGACATTTTACTTTTACGATCGACCGGTATATCAATGGTTTTGAAGAAAATTCTTGTCACAGGATTCTTTAATAATTCAGCTTTTCCAATAAAAGTGATCGCTCTTGGTGAAATATAGGTCATCGCTGTAATGTCTAGAACCGAAGTATGATTAGCACAGAGGATATATGGCTTAGACCAGTCTATTTTTTCCTCAAACTTGACGCGATAGAAAATACCTGTAAAGTAGGAACCGAGTAAACTCATCCATCTCCTAAGAAAAGCTATTTTAGTATAATTCTTTATTGGATTTCTTGCATACAACCATATTAAAGGGAAAAGAAAGCAGAAAATGATAAAAACACTTGTGAAGTAAAAGTAGCGGTGCAGTTTCTTTAAGAATATAATCATCAAATAGTAAGGTGTCTTAATTTAGGCCTAATATATTATAAAAGGGGGATTATATATCCCCCTTTCGTATATTTTGGTAAGTTTTTACTTACTTAATTCAGCATAGTATTTATGAAATAGGGGAATCGTTGAAATACCTTTCAAATAATTCTCAATACCGTATTTTTCATTAGGAGAGTGTAAGTTGTCACTGTTTAATCCGAAACCTAATAAGACTGTTTTTAAACCTAAGACTTCTTCAAATAAAGCAACAATAGGAATAGAACCACCACCACGAGTTGGAATAGGTTTTACTCCAAATGTTTCAGTAAGTGCTTTTTCGGCAGCTTTATAGGCTACACTGTCTGTAGGAGTTACTACAGGTTCACCGCCATGATGAGGTTTAACTTCTACACGAACATATTTTGGAGCAATTGCTTCAAAATGTTTTTTGAATAAATCTGTGATACGTTGTGAATTTTGATTTGGCACCAAGCGCATGGAGATTTTAGCAAATGCTTTAGAAGGAAGTACAGTTTTTGCACCCTCTCCAATATAACCACCCCATATACCATTTACTTCTAATGTCGGACGTGTACCCGTACGTTCGATGGTAGAATACCCTTCTTCACCCCATAATGATTCTACACCTAGATCTTTTTTGTACTCTTCGATTTCAAATGGAGCTTTATTCAATTCGTTACGTTCTTCCTGAGATAGTTCTATCACATCATCGTAAAATCCAGGAATTGCAATATGATTATTCTCATCATGTAATGATGCGATTAATTTTGCTAATACTGTAGCAGGATTTGCAACCGCGCCACCGTATACGCCTGAGTGTAAATCTCTATTTGGACCAGTTACTTCTACTTCAACATAGGATAGTCCTCTTAGTCCGGTCTCTAAAGATGGAGTTTCTAGACTAATCATAGAGGTGTCGGAGATAACAATGACATCAGCTTTTAATTTTTCCGTATTTTCTTTGACAAAAGTTCCTAAATTAACAGATCCAACTTCTTCTTCACCCTCAATCATGAATTTAATATTGCAAGCAAGTGCGTTATTTTTCATCATGTATTCAAATGCCTTTACATGCATATAAAATTGTCCTTTGTCATCAGCAGAACCGCGAGCGTAGATTTTGCCATCACGAATAGTTGGTTCAAATGGCGGAGTATCCCACAATTCATATGGATCTGCAGGTTGCACATCATAATGTCCATAAGTCAATACTGTAGGAAGTGCAGGGTCAACGATCTTTTCTCCGTATACAATAGGATTACCAGCAGTTTGACAGATTTCTACATGATCTGCGCCAGCTTCCTTTAGTTTTTGTGCGACAAATTCCGCAGTCTTTTCAACATCTCCTTTGAATTTTGGATCAGCGCTTACTGACGGGAGACGCAATAAATCAAACAACTCATCTAAAAATCGTTGTTTGTTGGCCTCAACATATTCTTGTATAGTTTGCATAGTATGAATGTATTTATAGCAAAAATAGGTAAAACATTATAATTTCACTTTGATAATTATGGTTTTAAGATCATTATTAAAAGATTTAAAAAAAAGATTAAAATTGTTGTAACATTTCCATTGAAAGCCCATCTAATAGCTATAACAATACAATATATTTGAACAGTTTTATTAACCAACGTGATAATAATAGTTTTTTAGATGAAAAGAAAAACAATTTTCCATTTGTTATTGCTTTTACCTATGCTTGTGAGCTTCTGCTTTGCTCAGAGCAAAATTCATGGTAAAATTAGCGATTCCAAAGATCAGCAGAAGTTGTCAAATGCAACAATTATGCTCTTGAGTGCCAAAGACTCTATTCTTCTAGATTTTACAAGATCTGATGAGAATGGTAACTTTTCTTTAAATACACCTACTCAAAGTGAGAGTGTACTGATTGTAAGTTATCCAAAATATGGCGATTATTATACCTCAATATTGCCAAATCAAGACTATTCAGCTTTAAAAGTTGGTTTGACAAGCACTGCCCAACTTTTACAGGAAGTTATTGTGACAGGTCGTATTCCAATCACTATAAAGGGGGATACAACAGAATATGATGCAGGTAGCTTTAAAGTTGAAAAAAATGCTAAAGTTGAAGACTTGTTGAAGGTATTGCCTGGTATCACGGTTGATGCTTCGGGCAAGATCACTGCTCAAGGAAAGACCGTTAAAAAAGTATTAGTGGATGGAGAGGAATTCTTTGGAGATGATCCTACTTTGGTAACGCGCAATTTGCGTTCTGATATGGTCGATAAAGTACAAGTTTATGAGAAGAAATCAGATCAAGCAGAGCGAACAGGAGTGGATGATGGTCAGCGTGAACAAACCATTAATGTTAAATTGAAAGATGGGGCTAAAAATGGTATGTTCGGAAAAGCATTGCTAGGAGTGGGCACCGATGATTATTACATGGGGCAGATCATGGTCAATAAATTTAAAGGTTCACAAAAAATATCAGCCTATGGTCTTTTTGGTAATAACGGTACCACTACGATGAATTGGCAAGATGCAGACAAGTATGGTGGTGACTCGGGTGTGAGTTATGGTGATGATGGATCTGTTTCATGGTCAAACTTTACTGATCCTTTCTCAGGACAAGGAGTTGTTGGTATTCCGAGAGCGATCAATTCGGGTATTAATTTTTCGGACAAATTTGATAAAAACAAGCATAATGTTAATATCAATTATAAGTATGGGCGGATCAGTAGTGACGGTCAAGATGAGACCTTGATGAGTGGTCTTATCAATAGCCGTACCGTAAAAACTGTGGATACAGAAAATGATCAACATCGGGTAAACCTAAAATATGACCTGAACTTTGACTCTTTGAATACGTTGACTATTCGTGGAGGAGCCTCGCAAAAGAATTTATGGTCTGATAATAAACGAGAAGCCTATCAGTTTTCTGCAGAATTAGATTCAGTTATAACCGAAAAGACAAGGGAAGTTGCTGACAATACGGTAAAAGCATTTAATTTAAGCGCTTTATTTACCCATAAATTTAAGAAAAAAGGAAGGTCGTTGACATTTAACGGAGAGATCAGAAAAGATGAAACTTCGGGTGGTGGATCGCTCTTTTCTACGGTACATAAATATGAATTCGATACAGACTCTATCACAGATCAACGTAAAAATAGATTACAAAATGTTACCAATAACCGTGCTTCATTAACTTATACAGAACCCTTGTCTAAAGTTTTAAATTTATCTATTGGTGCCGGTATTGAAAGTAATAAAAGTTCTTCTCTGGTTGAATCTTTTAATAAAGGATCGGGAGATTATGATGACCTTGACGAACGTTTCAGTAATGATTATGATTTTGATAGAACAAGTAGCAATTACAAGGTGGCTTTAGGGTATACCACAGAGAAGTTAAGGTTTAACTTTACCAATAGTTTTAACAATGATGATCTACAGCAACAAAATAACAATACCAAAGCATCTTTCTCAAGAAGTTTCTTCACCTATAATCCATCTTTAAGTGGAGGTTACTCTTTTACCAAAGGTAAAAACATGTGGTTCAATTATAATGGTCGCAATCAATTACCTTCTTTAAATCAGATTCAACCTATACTAGATAATTCAGATCAATTGAACCGTTATCTTGGTAATGAAAATTTGAAACCAGCATTCAGTCACAATTTTAATTTAGGATATAATACGTTTAAATTATTGACAGGAAGTTACGCATATGTTGGAGGTAATTTAAACCTTGTAAAAGATCCAATTTCACAAAATATCACAACTTCAAACGGTATCAATACTTACGAATGGAATAATATAACGGGGAAAACAAATATTTCGACAAATTTCTGGTCTGGTTATTATTTCAAACTCAATAAGAAACTGGGATTAAGTAACTCTCCACAGTTGTCATGGTCACTTTCTGAAAATTATAATTTCTTCAATGGTGAGCTTAATAAAGTGAATACAACCAATTATAACTTTACTTACACGTTTACACGTGACACAAAAACAGGATTGAACTTTAATATAAATCTAAGTCCACAATATCGTGTAATGGAGTCTAATTTGCAGCAAAATTCAAATAGTAACGGATTTGTATTCGGCTCTTCTGGTAGTGTTGAATACTTTTTCACTAAAACACTAAAAGTATATACGAATTACGATTATACATATGAAGCAGCCACACAAGCATTTGATCAGAAATTTGAGCAATTTTTGGTACATCCAGGAATTAGTAAAAAATTCTTGAAAAATGAATCTTTAATTTTAGACTTTACAGTTAATGATGTCTTAAATCAAAATAAAGGCTTTAGCAGATCAGCTGCAAACTCTGTATTTACACAAAGAAGATATGATACTATCAGACGTTATTATATGTTGAAGTTATCATGGGATTTTACTAAAATGTTTTTATAAGATGAGACACATGAAAATACTTAATTATAGCATTCTTTTTATATTATTATGCTGCAGTACGTTTGCAAAAGCGCAGTATGCACTTTTTTCTAAGGTTGGTTCGATATCTTTTGATAAGACGATGTATATGAAGAATATTGTAAACAAACAATTTATTGCTAAAGCTGACGGAAATTCAAAGGATCAATTTGAACGTATGCTTCCAACAATACCAGAAAATGTAGTTTTGAAAAAGACGTTAAAGTTTAATGGCAACGAAACCCTTTTTCAACCTGTCGTTGGACAAGAATTGGATATGAAAGTCAAGCAATTGATTATGATGTTTGCTCTTGATTTTGATGCACAAACGCTTTCAAATTTGGCTACTAAAGACTATAAACGATTTAATGATGTGATGGGCGATAAAATCATCATCCAAGATTCTGTGAAAACAGTAAAATGGCGTATCACAGACGAGTACCGTGAAATAGCTGGCTATACCTGCCGTAGAGCTAATGGTTTTACCTCTGATTCTACTTATGTCATCGGATTTTATGCCAATGAAATTCCAGTTAGTGGGGGACCTGAGTCTATAAACGGTTTACCAGGTATGATCTTGGGATTAGTGGTTCCAAGCCAGCACGTGTCTTATTTTGCTACTCAAGTCGAACTAAGCAATACGATTGTTATGGATAAAAAGGTTTTTGAAAATAAGAAGACTAAATCCATGACACGGAAACAGATGGTCGATCAATTTACAGAGACTATATCACAATGGTTGAATAAAGAGACCGTAAAATACATCATGCAATTAGCTACTTTATAATTGAAAGACTAGCATTACCTGTCTAAACAAAGCCCTCAAATGTAACTATTTGAGGGCTTTGTTTATGTTGAAAAAGGCTATTAAAATAAAAGGCGCTATTAAAGCGCCTTTTATTTTAATAAAGTAAATAATAATTATTTACCATCATTTTTCTTAGCAGTAACTTCGTTACGAATTTCTTGTGCTAATGTTTTAATGTCCTGTAATCCTTTGCGTACACGAGTACCAGCAGCAGAGTTACCATTGTTGAAAAATTTGTCTGCATCTGCTTCGATCGATGCTACTAACTCTTTTAATTTTACGTAGTTTTCCATTTTAATAATTATAATTTTAGTTTTATGGTCCTGTTTATTACTCTAATTAACACAATAAATATACAAAAACCAATTTAATAGAAAATATTTTTTCTGAAAAAAATCTGTTAAAAATTGTAAAATATTATTATTCTACAATTTTTAATTCATTTATGATATTGGTCGCTCCAGCAAATTTGTCAATAACAAAAAGAACATATCGAATATCAACAGATATCGTGCGTTGCAATTTGTGGTCAAAAATGACGTCACCTGCCATTGCTTCGATATTACCATCAAAAGCCAAGCCAATTAATTCACCATTTCCATTTATTACTGGAGAACCTGAATTCCCACCTGTAATGTCATTGTCACTTAGGAAGTTAACGGGAAGATGTCCAGCTTTATCTGCATAGCGACCATAATCTTTACTATTCTGTAGATCTATCAATCGCTGCGGTAAATCAAATTCTTCGTCTCCTTTTTTATACTTTGCGATTGTACCTTTTAAAGTCGTATAGTAGTTCTCTGCCGCGTCATTACGTTTATCTGCTGGTAATGATTTGATAGAACCATATGTTAAACGTAACGTGCTGTTTGCGTCTGGATAAAATTTACCTTTTGGATTTGATGCCAATACACCAGCTACATACTTACGGTGTGCTGCCTCAAATTTATCAGCAGCATCTTTATCCGCAGTCGACGATTCGCGGTATTTATTTAATAAAGCTGAAGATAACTTATATAAAGGGTCATTATCTAATGCAATAGCTGTAGGGTTACTTAAGAAGTTGTTCAGACGCTCCTCAGAAGCAAAAATACTGTTTTTGATTGCCTCACGAACATACGACGTTAGATCATTATTGTTTTTACTTGCCAATTCTGAAATGTAAGGAGCGATGTTACCACCTTTTTTTGCATATAAGTTTAGTTCGTCGATTAAAACATCTTCCTCAAGAGGTAAGTGCATTTTCTCATAACCAGACGCAATAGCTGCTTGTAGTCTCGGAAGCAATTCTTTACGTTTTGCCTCATTTGACTTCACATACATATCTAGACCATTTCCAATAGAGTATGGCAATGCTGCCAACGTACTTGAGCGGAGCATACCACTTAAATAGTTGTCGTGACGTGCCTTCTCATTAGTTGAGGCATAATAAGCATTGATCGTCGCAATAACGTCACCATATTGTGCTTTATTTTCTTTTTTATTAGCCCATTTATTGAATTTTGCTTCATCCCGCGCTTTAGTAATGGCAGTTTTATGTAAAGTTAAAGCATCGATCATTCCTTGACGATTTTTCCAGTAGTTTGCTACTTGAGAATATTTAGAAGCATAATTGATTTTAACAGCTTGGTCTTTGTCCATGTATTTTTTCATGGCATCCATCCCTGTCTTAGAAGCTTCCACCCATGCAGGGTAAGCAAATTTTACGTTCTGATCGATTCCGCCAGCAGGCATCCAACGATTGGTACGGCCTGGATAACCTAAAATCATAGCAAAGTCACCCTCTTTAAAACCTTTTAAGCTGATCGGTAGAAAATGCTTTGGTTTCAAAGGAACGTTGTCCTGAGCATATTCTGCTGGATTACCATTTTTGTCACCATAAACACGGAAAATAGAAAAATCACCTGTGTGACGTGGCCATTCCCAGTTGTCCGTGTCACCACCAAATTTACCAATACTATTTGGTGGAGTACCTACCAAACGAACATCGTTAAAATCTTGATAAACGAAATAGTAATATTCGTTTCCATTGTAAAATGATTTTACATTAACGATGTACTTACCGTTTTCGCTGTTCTCTTTTTCGATTTTAGCAATTTCTTGATTGATGGTTTTTTGACGTTCAGACTCAGACATCTTATCATTTACTAACGATAAAATTCTTTTTGAAACGTCATCCATGCGTACAAAGAAACGAACGAATAGCGACTTTGGTTTTAACTCTTCTGATTTTGTTTTCGCCCAAAATCCATTCGTTAAATGGTCATTCTCAGGAGTCGAAAGTTCGGCGATAGCTCCATAACCACAGTGGTGGTTTGTGAATACTAAGCCCTGATCAGAAACGATTTCCGCAGTACAACCACCATTGAACTGTACGATTGCGTCTTTTAAACTAGAATTGTTGATGCTATAAATTTCTTCAGCAGTCAATTTCAATCCTTTCTTTTGCATATCAGCCTCATTCAGACGCTTCAAGTGCATTAAGAACCACATTCCTTCATCAGCAAATGTGGTCAAACTTGCTGTAATAAGCAGCAAAAAGATCCATAATTTTTTCATACAAACTTGATAAAAAAGTTTAGTTATTTACTACAAAGGTGGTTTAATTCTGCTTTAATTCAAAATGTGGCTTTATTCACAACTACTTTTAAATAATAATGAAACAGTTATGTCAATTTTACGTCAATCTGAGAATCATTTAAAGCATAAGATAAGCAAGTGAATGCTTTTCATTACCTTTGTAAAATGCAGCAAACATTTGAAAATTTTAAATTGAATAAGCAGCTTTTGAACGCAATTGAAGAAGCAGGTTATTCGGTTCCAACAGAAATACAAGAAAAAACGATTACACCAATTCTTGCTGGTCAAGATATCATGGGAGTAGCACAAACAGGCACTGGTAAGACTGCTGCATTTGTCTTACCTATATTAATGAAATTAAAGTATGCACAAGGTCAAGATGCACGTGCATTGATTTTATCTCCAACACGCGAACTCGCGATGCAAATCGAGGAAAATATCCAAACATTTTCTAAATATCTAGATTTACGTACTGTAGTATTATACGGTGGCTTGGGGCCTAAAACGCAAATTGAAAACCTACAAAAAGGAGTCGATATTATTGTCGCTACTCCAGGTCGATTTTTAGACTTATACTTGGAGGGACATATCAATGTAAAATCGTTGAAATTCCTAGTAATGGATGAAGCCGACAAAATGATGGATATGGGATTCATTTCTAAACTTCACCGTATTTTAGAAGTTGTACCCCGAAAAAGACAAAATCTATTGTTTTCGGCAACAATGAGTGAACTGGTTCGTAAAATTGCTGGTGATTTTTTAGCTTTCCCTACTATTGTGGAAGTCTCTGAACAAGCAACACCAGCCTCGACTGTCAGTCAAAGGGTGTATTTTGTTCCTAACCAAAAGACGAAGTTAAATTTACTACAGCATTTATTGAAAGATGATGAGTCTTTTCATCGTCTGATTGTTTTTTGTAAAACTAGAACCGTTGCTGATAATGTTTTTGCTTTTTTAGAACGTAAATATGGAAAAGATCAAGTACGCGTTATACATGCCAATAAAGGTCAGAATACACGTATCAACTCCATTAATGCTTTTAAAGAAGGAAATATTAGGATCTTAGTAGCAACAGATGTAGCTGCTCGTGGTTTAGATGTAACCAATGTATCCCATGTGATTAATTTTGAAGTACCAATTGTTACAGAAGATTATGTACATCGTATCGGACGTACCGGACGTGCATTTAATTCTGGAGATGCTATTACTTTTTGTAATGATGCAGAAAAACACTACTTCAGAAAAATTGAAAAATTAATGCGTCAATCTGTAGATGTTGCACCATTACCAGATGAAGTCTTTGTAGAAGAAACTCCGTATTTCGAACGTCAGATTATTGCTAAAGAAATTGATAATCAAAAGCGAAAAGATGATCCAGACTTTAAAGGAGCTTTTCATGAAAAGAAATTTGTGATAAAACAGAAAGAAGCAAAAGCGTCACAACGAGCTTCAGGTTTTAAGTCTAATAAAAAAGGTCCTAAAACTTCGACTAAAAGAAATTATAGAACAAAATAGTGAGACTGACGCCCATTAATATTGTTTCGGCATGCCTGATAGCATGGTATTTTGTAGAAGATATGGATGATAAAAATCCATTGCTATCTGTAACAGCACTAATCAGCTTACTTGTCGTACTTTTATTGGTGGATATCTTCTTTCGTATTATTATGAAACAAGATAAAAAACTTTGGCTTTATGAGTTCGCTTTTATTGTATTAGTAGCGATATTGACATTGATCATAAAAATAACGTAAACTTTTTAAATAGCATTTATAAAAAGGATATGCTTTTAGTAGCTTCATAGGCTTTAAAACCGAGTGAAAAGAGCTCATAAATACAACTATCAGCACACACTCATTATTAAAAAAAATTATATTATAATGAAAAAAGCAGAAATAAAATTACAGATTGAATTGGACGAAACCAATGTTCCAAATACAATTACTTGGTCTTCTAATGATGGTGAATCTTCTGATGAATTACCTGCAAAAGCCATGTTTTTAGCATTATGGGATTCAGCATATAAAAATTCAATGCGTATCGATTTGTGGACAAAAGATATGCCTTATGATGAAATGAAACGTTTTTTTTATGAAACATTACAGACATTAGGCGATTCATTTCTTCGTTCTTCTGGAGGAGATCCTATGGCAGAGAAAGTCATTGCTGATTTACGTGACTATTGTGCACATTTTGCAGATAAAATGGAAGTATTGGAGCAGCAAAACTAATTTTTTGATATGAATTACTTTTTGGTCAAATCAGAGCCCTTCAAATATAGCTGGGAACAATTTAACAAAGATGGTCAAACATTTTGGGATGGTGTACGTAATTACCAGGCGCGTAATAATCTCAAAGCAATGAAAGAAGGTGATCTCGTTTTATTCTACCATAGCAATGAGGGCAAAGAAGTAGTAGGTATAGCAAAAGTTGTAAAAGAATATTATCAAGATCCTACCACCGAAGATCCCAAATGGGTCGTTGTCGATTTAGCTCCAGTCGAAACATTCAAAAAATCGGTAACTCTTGAACAGATAAAAGCTGATGAATTTCTTCAAGATGTTGCTTTAGTTCGTCAAGGAAGATTATCAGTCATGCCGTTAAAAGCAGAAGAGTTTGATCGTATAGTTGCATTAGGTAGTGAGTAATAGTGACTCCTAATCATATCAGATTGAAAAAGCCTCAAATGATAAATTTGAGGCTTTTTCAATTAACCTTTATGGTCAAATAGATTGACTAGGTTTTTCAATTCTGTAGCTTTACTAGGGTCTAGCTTTCCACTTAAGATTAAGCGCAATTCACGGCGCCTCATCGCTTCGTCATATAGTCTGTGTTCCAATTCAGTCTCAGGAATAACTTTTGGAATAGGTTGCGGTTTCGCATGTCCATCTATAGCAACAAAGGTGTAGTATGCTTCATTTGATTTCTCTTTAGTACCCAAGGGTAAGTTCTGAGCAAACACTTCCATTCTCACTTCTATTGAAGTATTAAAAGCACGTGTAACTTTAGCTTCGATGGTAACCACTTCTCCTAATCGAATGGATCTTTTGAATGAGACGTTATCAACAGATACCGTCACCACTGGACTATTGCAATGTTTCTGAGCAGCCATAGCCGAACAGATATCCATCCAATATAACAATCTACCGCCCATCAAATTTCCAAATGTATTGGTATCATTTGGCAATACCAATTCATTCATTACCGTAGTCGATTCTTTTGCACATTTATCCTTCATCTCTTTTTTATTATTAACGGAAGATTCCGTATTGTTGATCAATTATTTCTAAACTAACTTTGAAGGGAGTCGGTTCATAACCTAAGATTGATTTTGCTTTTGATAGTATAAAACCAGTTTTTTGAGGACGATTTTCCGATTGATTAATTTCTGCAGCTGTTACTTCAGAAATTAATGATTTATCCAGTTTCCAAAAATCTGCAATTTGGTAAACTGCTTCTGCAATTGTAAACATTTCTTCTCCGCTAATGTGGAAAATCCCAGTTACACGTTTTTCAATAGCTAAAATACACGCCTCTGCCAAGTCATCAACAAAAGTTGGCATACGCCACTGATCTTTTACTACATTTATTGATTCTTTATTAGATAGTTTTTCTTTTGCCCAAAGCACTAGATTAGAACGTTTTGGGTTTGCATTGATTCCATATACCAGTATTGTTCTTAAAATAGCATAAGCACATCCAGTGTTGTGGATAACTTGTTCAGAACGCAACTTGCTCTTTCCATATTCACTCAATGGATAAGTCAAATCCTCTTCTTTATAAGGACCATTTTTTCCATCAAAAACAAAGTCTGTGGATAACTGTACTAAAAAAGCATTTGTTTGCTTGCAGTACTGAGCTAGTTGCTCCACAACATCAACATTCATCTTTTGGCAAAGAGCCTGATCAGCCTCACATGCTTCAACACTTGTGATAGCTGCAGTATGAATAATATAATTAGGTTTAAATTCTAATAGGTAGTTATTTAGAAGTTCCGAATTCATTAAATCCAGTTGTTGAAAATGATAGTTTTCCTTATTTGGATTATCATTTTCATGCATAGAAATTGCATAAATATCGTACTTATTGTCTTTAATAAGGAGATCAATTAGCTTTTGTCCTAAAAAACCATTAGAACCTGTTATTAACACTTTGTTGGCAACCATCATTAATTTGTGAATTGGAATTCTAGTTTTCCACTTTGTTTTAACATATTGTTGATAACCATGACTTCGAAATCAATAATACCATTAAGTCCGTTGTAATTGATTTTATCCGGGTCATCTGTTGGCATATGGTAATCTGGATGACCACCAGTGTGGAAAAACAAAACAGGAATATTTTTTTTGTAGAAAGAAGTCTGATCCGAGCCACCATTTCCATCATGACCAGTATAGAATTTAATTTTTGGAGTAATGCCTTCGAATATTTCTGGCCACTTTTTACTTGTACCAAATCCGATTACAGCAACCCCCTGTTCTGGATTTAATCTTCCTATCATATCCATATTCAACATTCCTGTTATCTTATCTAAAGGTAGTGTAGGGTGTTCAGTAAAATATTTGGATCCAATTAAACCCAATTCTTCTGCGCCGAATGCAATAAATAGAAAGTTATGACTTTCCTTTATATGATTTGTACTGTAATAACGCGCTAACTCCAATAATCCAGCTACTCCCGAAGCATTATCATCAGCTCCGTTATGTATTTTACCAACACCTAAAGAATCTTTTGAACTTCCTTGATGACCTGTTCCCAAATGGTCATAGTGAGCGCCAATAACAATAGTCAGAGGTGCACCATTATCTAAAAATGCGATGATGTTATCTGCCTTACGAATACTATCACTTACCTTGACTTTCCATACCTTAGCTTCAAACGATTGACGAAATCCGCTCTCACCTAACGGTTGAAGTTTAAGTTTTTTAAAATATTTTTCAATATAATCAGCAGCTTTAAACACTTCTTTACTGCCTGTTCCGCGACCTTTCATTTTATCACTTGCAAGGTAATGAATATGTTTTTTAACTAAATCTGGATTGCTATATTGAGCAATGCTGGGTAAACTAAAAATAGTTAGAAGCGCCAATATTGCCCATTTCATTTCTAATTTCATTGTCTTAACTATTGTTATTGAATAAAAAAAGCCTTGAATTTTCAAGACTTTAAGAAGTCATTCTAATCTTCTACAATTTCACTATGGATACTTGTTTTCTCTTCCTTTTCTTCTTTAAAATATTTCTTTTGAAAAAGAAGGATTAGGATTACACCTACAGATATAGCTGAATCAGCTATGTTAAAGACAGGTCGAAAGAATAGAAATTCCTGACCACCCCAAACTGGTAACCAAGAGGGAAAAGTTCCCTCAATAAGTGGAAAATAAAGCATATCGACTACTTTTCCGTGAAAAATCGTAGCATAACCACCTTCGGAAGGGAATAAAGTTGCCTTATCATACCAAGTACTTTCACTAAAGATTAAGCCATAGAAAGTAGAGTCGATGATATTCCCAAGTGCTCCAGCAAATATTAAAGCAATATTGAGAATGAATCCTCTATTATATTTCCTCTTAACCATGTAATGCAGGCCATAACCGATTGCTCCAACAGCAATAATACGGAAAAGAGTAAGCATGAGCTTTCCAAATTCGCCACCAAATTCCATTCCATAGGCCATCCCATTGTTTTCTATAAAATGAATTTGTACAAATTTACCAATCACTTCATAGCTTTGACCGATGGTCATATTTAATTTAACCCACAGTTTTGATATTTGGTCAATTAAAAGAACTAGAATTATTAAAATTACAGGTTTAGTATAGCCTTTCATAGTTGTAAAAATGGTCTTTACCGATAGTAAAGACCATTATCTTTTTGTATTTAAATAATATTAATACTGCTTGTTTTTAGCTTCGATACTTAATGTCGTATGCGGAACAGCTTTCAATCTTTCCTTTTGAATCAATTTTCCGGTCTCTCTGCAGATGCCATATGTTTTGTTTTCAATACGCACTAATGCTGCATCTAGATTGTCTATAAATTTCCGTTGACGGGCTGCTAATTGGTTGGTTTGTTCTTTTTCTAACGTAGCAGAACCATCTTCCAATGTTTTATATGTGCCAGCAGTATCATCAGTACCATTTGCATCACTGTTATTTAGCGAGGCAGTCAACGCCGAAAGTTCTTCTTTCGCTATTCTTAATTTTTCTAAAATAATGCTTTTAAATTCTTGTAGCTCTGAATCGCTATAGCGTGTCTTTTCGTTATTAGTTGCCATAATTTAAATTTTTTCGATTAAAACATTCAATTCCTTACCATCGATATCAATGTTATCTCCAGTGGTTAGTGATTCTTCAAATCTCAATGAATCAGCTAGAATTTCGGTACAAATATAAGATAAATTTTTATTCGTGGCTTGCTCAATATCAGCATCTTTACTAACTAAAACATGGATACGGTCAGTAACCTCAAAACCCTTGTCTTTTCTTAGGTTTTGTATACGGTTAACCAACTCTCGTGACAATCCTTCTTGTTTTAATTCTTCAGAAATATGGATATCTAGCGCTACGGTTAATTTAGCTAAATTAGCGACCTGCCATCCAGCAACATCTTCTGCTATAATTTCTACGTCAGCTAATTGGATCACATACGGCGTTTCGGCTAACATAATTTCGCCATTGCTTTCCAATTTCGCCACCTCTTCCATAGAAAGTGCATTGATCTTTGCAGATACTAACTTCATGTCTTTACCAACTTTCGAGCCAAGAGCTTTGAAATTTGGCTTTATTTTTTTCTTAATGATACCCGTAGTATCCGTAATGAATTGAATATCTTTGATATTAGTCTCAGAAAGTATCAAATCTTTTACCTTTTCTACACGCTCTTGAAAACTATTATCCAATACTGGAAGTAATATTTTATTTAAGGGTTGTCTTACATTAATGCCTACTTTTTTGCGCAGTGACAAAGTCAATGATGAGATATCTTGAGCAAGGGACATCCGTTCTTCCAAGTCCTTATCAACCAAATGCTCTTGATATGTAGGGAAATTAGCTAAATGTACAGATTCAAACGTTTCTTTTTCTGTTGCATTATTCAGATCTAAATACAATTGATCTGAAAAGAAAGGAGAGATCGGAGACATCAACTTGGCAATGGTATCCAGACAAGTAAATAAGGTCTGGTATGCCGATATTTTATCCTCTGAATATTCGCCTTTCCAAAAACGACGGCGGCAAAGACGAACATACCAATTACTTAAGTGCTCATCAACAAAATTTTGAATGGCACGAGCAGCTTTTGTAGGTTCGAATTCTGCATAATATTCATCTACCTCTTTAGTTAAACTATTCAATAATGAAATGACCCAACGATCGATTTCAGGACGATTCTCCAGCGCGATATCTGCTTCTGTATAACTGAATTTATCGATATTTGCATATAAAGCAAAGAAAGCATACGTGTTATATAAAGTCCCAAAAAACTTGCGACGTACCTCGTCCAATCCTTCTTCGTTAAACTTTAGATTGTCCCATGGAGATGCATTACTGATCATGTACCAACGAGTTGCATCGGCGCTATACTTATCTAACGTTGCAAATGGATCAATACCATTACCAAGGCGTTTAGACATTTTATTACCGTTTTTGTCTAAAACCAAACCATTAGATACCACATTCTTAAAAGCAACAGATTTTTGAAGCATCGTGGATATCGCATGAAGTGTGAAGAACCAACCACGTGTTTGATCCACACCTTCAGCAATGAAATCTGCAGGAAATGCTTCTTTATATCCATCTTTGAAAGGTAGCGCTTCTCCATTTGCTAATTTTTCATAATCCAGACCCCATTGTGCATAAGGCATAGCACCAGAATCAAACCAAACATCGATTAAGTCTGGTTCACGGAATAATTTTTGACCAGCATCGGATACCAAGATGATATCGTCTACATATGGACGGTGTAAGTCAAGTTGCTCCGTACCGAATTTATCTAAATATGATTTGTTTGTTTCTTTTTCTTTTTCTGATAAAACATCTGATATTAAAGAAGCCTCTAATAAAGATTTTAATTCAGGCATTGAACCTACACATATTTCTTCATTTTCATCTTCGGAACGCCAGATTGGAAGTGGAGTCCCCCAGTAACGTGAGCGTGATAGATTCCAGTCAACTAGATTTTCCAACCAATTACCAAAGCGTCCAGTACCAGTAGCTTCAGGTTTCCAATTAATCGTTTTATTGAGCGCAACTAAGTCATTCTTAACTGCTGTCGATTTAATAAACCAGCTATCCAAAGGATAGTACAAAACAGGTTTGTCCGTACGCCAGCAGTGGGGGTAAGTATGCTCGTATTTTTTGACATCAAAAGCCTTGTTATCTTCTTTTAATTTGATCGCAATGAGTACATCAGTAGGACGGAAATCTTTATCAGCACGCTCAGCATCTGAATAATATTCTTCTTTCACAAAGCGACCAGCAAAGTCTGTGATTTCTTTCACAAATCGACCTGTACGATCTACCGTCGGAACTTCTTTACCATTTTCATCTTTGAGTAAAATGCCGGGTACACCTTGTTCTTTAGCAACTCTAAAGTCATCTGCACCATAAGTCGGAGCAGCGTGTACGATTCCCGTACCATCTTCTGTTGTGACGAAATCACCAGGGATTACACGGAAAGCTTTTTCTTGCAATTCATCCGAAGTAATATAAGGCATCAATTGTTCATAGCGTAAACCAACAAGCTCCTCACCTGTAATAGTTGCGGCCACTTCCCAAGGGATAACCTTATCACCCAATTTATAATCTTGAAACGAAGCTTCTTTGCCCTCAGATTTGAAGTGTTTTGCAATTAAATCTTTTGCCAGGATAACCGAAACTGGTGCGCCTGTATATTGATTGAAAGTTTTAATCTTTACATAGTTGATTTTTTTACCTACAACCAAAGCGGTATTGGACGGAAGTGTCCAAGGGGTGGTGGTCCATGCAATGAACGCAACATCTTCATCTACATCTTCAACCAGCGCAGCGATTGCGGGATGCAATTGACTGTTGATTAATCGAAATTGGGCAACAATGGTGGTATCCTTTACATCTTTATAAGTACCAGGCTGATTCAATTCATGTGAACTTAATCCAGTTCCTGCTGCTGGAGAGTAAGGTTGTATGGTGTAACCCTTATATAAAAGACCTTTTTTATAAAATTCTTTTAACAAGTACCATAGTGTTTCGATATACTCATTTTCGTATGTGACATATGGGTTTTCAAGATCTACCCAGTAACCCATTTTAGTAGTCAGATCATTCCATACATCAGTATATTTCATCACCTCTGTACGACATGCATCATTATATTCTTCTACTGTTATTTTTTTACCGATGTCTTCCTTGGTGATGCCTAGTTTCTTTTCGACAGCAAGTTCGATTGGAAGCCCATGAGTATCCCATCCGCCCTTACGTTTTACTTGAAATCCTTTTAGAGTTTTGTAACGGCAGAAAATATCCTTAATTGTACGACCCATTACATGGTGAATACCAGGCATACCGTTAGCTGAAGGAGGACCTTCATAAAAAGTGTATGGTTTGTTTCCTGGACGGTTTGTGATACTTTTTTCGAATATTTTTTCCTGTTCCCAACGGGTCAATATTTCTTTGCCTATTTCCGGCAAATTAAGCTGCTTATATTCTTTATACATCGGTGTCTCGTATTCTTTTTCTAAAGGTCGCTAATTTAATCAATTAAGCTGAAAGCTGAAAGTTAAAAAATGAACGGCTTTAAGGTATATATATTTCTCTTTTAAGCGTGTTTGAGGTAGTTTTTAGCCAAAAAAATAAATTTTAGCTTTTGGCATAGATCAGATGATACGGTTTTCTAAAACCAACAAAGCCCAATATCCAGAGAATATTGGGCTTTGGATTATATCTTAAATTCTTATGCAGAGAAGGAGCTTCCGCAGCCACATGTACTGGAGGCATTGGGATTGTTAAATGTAAATCCACGTGCATCTAGACCGTTTCTAAAATCAACTTCCATACCCGCTAGATATAAGCCATGTGCTTTATTCATAAAAACTCTAATTCCTGCAATACTGTATTCGCTATCACCCTCTTTTTTCTGGTCGAATCCTAAAATATAGCTCATCCCAGAACAACCACCACCTTCAACACCAATACGTAATCCAAAATCATCTGAAATTTCTTGCTGATCTTTCAGTTTTTTTAGTTCCTTTATCGCTCCTTCAGTTAAGGTTAAGGGAGCTTTTTCTGTTATAGTCTCTGTACTCATCGTGATAATATTTTAACCAACTTAAACAAAATTACATAATTTAAATAGAAAATAGGACAGCTTCAAATTTATGACATTGATTAAACACAGTATTTGTTCATGTTCTTAACTTTTGTAAGACAGGGCTTAAGGCATTATTTAATTTTTAGGATACGGCTTCGAGGGGTGAGGATCCTTATTTAGAAAGCTTAGATATTTACCTTCTTCAATTGGAGTCACAGATATCTTCCTTACGTTCGTTACGAATTATGAATATTGATTTTATGATATTTTAATAAATAGGCTGTTTTTGTGATATTTTGTAATAATAAAGGGCATTTTGTGAAGCCTTTTTTAAGTATTATACTATCTTTGTAGACTAAAATCATAATATTCATATTTTATACTAGATTAAAACAATGGAAAGAGATCAAGCCATTTTCAATTTGATAGCTGATGAGCTTAAACGCCAAGAAGAAGGTATCGAATTAATTGCATCAGAAAACTTCGTTTCAAAACAAGTTATGGAAGCTGCAGGTTCAGTTTTGACAAATAAATATGCTGAAGGCTTACCGGGAAAACGTTACTATGGTGGTTGCGAGGTAGTCGATGAAATCGAAACTATTGCCATTAATCGTGCAAAACAATTATTTGGTGCTGAATGGGTAAACGTACAGCCGCATTCAGGAGCACAAGCAAATGCCGCTGTATTTTTAGCAACGATCAAGCCCGGAGACAAAATCTTAGGTCTTGATTTATCGCATGGTGGTCACTTGACACACGGTTCTCCAGCAAATCTTTCAGGTAAAATTTACCAACCTTTGTTTTATGGTGTAAAAGAAGATACAGGACTAATTGATTATGAACAATTAGAAGAAACGGCACTTCGTGAAAAACCGAAAATGATTATCTGTGGTGCTTCAGCTTATTCTCGTGATTGGGACTATGCACGTATCCGTAAAGTTGCTGATGAAATTGGTGCTTTAGTTTTAGCCGATATTTCTCATCCAGCAGGACTTATCGCAAGAGGATTGTTAAATGATCCACTTCCTCACTGCCATATCGTAACCACAACTACCCATAAAACACTTCGCGGACCTCGTGGTGGTATGATTATGGTTGGCAAAGATTTTGAAAATACTTGGGGAGTAAAAACACCAAAAGGCGAAACTCGTACAATTACACAATTGTTGGATCTTGCTGTTTTCCCTGGTACACAAGGCGGACCTTTAGAGCATACTATTGCTGCTAAAGCGATTGCTTACGGTGAAGCGCTTTCTGACGAATATATGGAATACATTGTTCAAGTTAAGAAAAATGCAGCTACTCTAGCACAATTCTTTGTTGAAAGAGATTATAAGATAATTTCCGGTGGAACAGATAACCATTTGATGTTAGTTGACCTACGCAATAAAGATATTTCCGGTAAAGAAGCCGAAGCTGTTTTAGGAAAAGCGGGTATTACAACAAACAAAAATATGGTTCCATTTGACTCCCGTTCTCCATTCGTTACTTCAGGTGTTCGTTTCGGTACTGCTGCGATCACGACACGTGGTATTAAAGAAACAGAGATTCTTCAAATTGGAGAATTAATTGATGCGGCAATTGTAAATGCTTCTAATGATTCAGAACTTGCTAAAATCCATTCTAAAGTAAAAGAGTTGATGGCTGCATTCCCACTTTACAAATAAAATATAACATATTGAAAAATAAAAAAGTGCCTTAGATTTGAATTAAGGCACTTTTTTTGTTCAAATGTTAAAAAGTCTTAAATAACATTGTAATAATTTGATTACTCGATAATTTTCTCTTGTTTTGAGTATACAAAAATTGATCACTTCATAAATATCTTACTATACGGAATACATTTACTTTTTTGAACAGGTTTTAGTTAAATTAATTTGGTAACTGCTAAAAATAGGTGAAGTATGAGTGTTTTAAATAAAAAAACGGATCAAGAATTAATCCATATATATTTAGATGGTAAAGAAACAGCGTTAGCAGCTTTGTTAGAACGTTACAAATCTAAAATATATACCTCCATTTATATGAAAGTAAAAGATGAATATCTTGCAGAAGATATTTTTCAAGAAACTTTTATAAAAGTAATCAACACATTAAAAGGCGGTAAGTATAATGACGAGGGTAAGTTTTTGCCTTGGGTGATGCGTATTGCACACAATATGATCATTGATCATTTCAGAAAAGAGAAAAGAGCTCCAAATATTGTCAATACAGAGGGGTTTGATATTTTCGATGTGTTAGACTTCAGTGATGAAAATGTAGAATCTAAAATGCTCAAAGAGCAAAGGGATATTGATTTGAAGAAAATGATTCAAAAACTCCCTGATGATCAAAAAGAAGTTTTAATTATGAGACATTTTTGTGATATGAGTTTTAAAGATATTGCAGATATAACCGAGGTAAGTATTAACACGGCTTTAGGTCGCATGCGATATGCATTAGCAAACCTAAGAAAAATGATAGAAGGGCAAAGTTTAATGTTACAGATCGGATAAGATATATTGAAAAATAATAATTAATAAAATGGGATGGACTGCAGAAGTTCATCCCATTTTATTTTGACTTTATCTGTAATAATGTCATATTTTTGTTTCACTTATTGTTCAATTATGGATTAATGGAGGATTTTAGTACATTAGTGTGTGAAATTTTGTCTGTTATGGCAAGGTGGAATGTATTTTGATATAGCATTTACTAAAACAAAGAAAATATTATGTATTGGATTTTATTTATAGGGATCATGGTAGTGAGCCTGATCGTACAAACCCGATTTAAAAATAAGTTTAAAAAATATTCTGAAATTCCATTGACAAGTGGATTAACAGGTGGAGAGATTGCGCAAAAAATGTTGGCGGACAATGGGATATATGATGTACAAGTGGTTTCCATTCCTGATCGTTTAGGTGATCACTACAATCCAGCCGATAAAACGGTAAATTTAAGTCCAGAAGTGTACAGTGGTAGAAGTATAGCAGCTGCGGCAGTAGCTGCACATGAGTGTGGTCATGCTGTGCAGCATGCAACGGCGTATAAATGGCTAGGACTTAGATCTGCGATGGTGCCCATGGTGAGTTTCGCATCGAAATTAACATCTTGGGTGTTGATGCTTGGTGTTATTTTGATGGCATTTTCACAAAATTATATTGTGTTAGCAGTAGGTGTTGCCGCATTGGCTATTACAACTATTTTTAGCTTTGTGACATTACCTGTAGAGTTTGATGCATCAAATCGTGCAAAAGCTTGGTTGAGCAACAATGGTGTAACCTATAGTGCAACAGAAGATGATGGTGTAAAAGATGCATTAAAATGGGCAGCAATGACCTACGTAGTTGCGGCTTTAAGTGCATTAGTTACCCTATTATATTATGCTTCCTTATTATTTGGAAGAAGAGATTAATTGCTTTAAGTATATTTAAAGCATAAAAAAGCGGATGTTTTTATAAATGTTCGCTTTTTTTTATGTTTAACGCTTGGAATTGAATTCTATATGCTTCAGCTTCCGACAATTTTTTTAACTTTGCTTTTTATATTAGCATAGACTTACAATTATCATGTTTCAGAACTTACAGGATAAATTAGATAGAGCCTTTAAGGTTTTAAAAGGCCAAGGTAGTATTACCGAGATCAACGTTGCAGAAACGATGAAAGAAATTCGTAAGGCATTATTGGATGCCGATGTGAATTATAAAACTGCAAAAACATTTACTGATGACGTTAAGCAAAAAGCTTTAGGAGAGAACGTACTAACAAGTATTTCGCCAGGTCAATTGTTGACTAAGATCATGAATGATGAGTTGACCGCATTAATGGGGGGTACTGTTACCGAATTAGAAGTTTCTAAAAATCCTACTGTTATACTAATTGCGGGTTTAAATGGAGCTGGTAAAACAACATTCTCAGGAAAGTTAGCGCTACATCTAAAAGATAAAAAAGGAAAAAAACCATTACTGGTAGCTGGTGATGTTTATCGTCCGGCAGCAATAGATCAATTGGAAGTATTAGCTGGCCAAGTTGGTGTTCCTGTATATGTAGATCGCAATTCAACAGATCCTATTGCGATTGCAAAGGCAGGTGTTGAAGAAGCAAAAAGAAGTGGGCACAATGTAGTTATTATTGATACTGCAGGGCGTTTGGCGATTGACGAGCCTTTGATGGTGGAGATTACCGCTGTAAAAGAAGCTACACAACCGCATGAAATTCTTTTTGTTGTCGATTCGATGACAGGTCAAGATGCTGTTAATACTGCAAAAACTTTCAATGATCGATTAGATTTCACTGGAGTTGTTTTGACAAAATTAGATGGTGATACCCGTGGTGGTGCTGCATTGTCAATTAAGTCTGTTGTCAACAAACCAATTAAATTTATCGGTACTGGCGAGAAGATGGATGCATTGGATGTATTTTATCCAGAGCGTATGGCTTCCCGTATATTAGGTATGGGTGATGTGGTATCTTTGGTAGAACGTGCTCAGCAACAATTTGATGAAAAGCAGGCAGCCGAACTTCAAAAGAAAATCCGCAAAAATAAATTTGACTTTAATGACTTTAAATCACAGATCCAACAAATCAAAAAAATGGGTAACATGAAAGATTTGATGGGGATGATCCCAGGTGTGGGTAAAGCGATGAAAGACATTGAAGTGGATGATAATGCATTCAGACCGATTGAAGCTATTATTGATTCCATGACACCATTTGAAAGAGAAAATCCGGATGCTATTGATCAAAAAAGACGCATTCGTATCGCAAAAGGATCAGGTACTGATATCAATGAAGTAAATAAATTGATGAAGCAATTTGGTGATATGCGCAAAGTGATGAAACAAATGTCAAATCCAGCAATGGCAGCAAAACTCATGAAAAACATGCCTAAAATGCCGGGTAAATAAGATACAACGTATTGATAGATCCATTGTACCCTAAAAATTGACAATTTTTAGGGTATTTTTTTAGAATATGATTTATTAAAATTCTAAAATAGTCTTTATTGCCATTATAAGATCTTATGAGGATGGATGTATAAACGATAAAAAGATTAGATTATAGTTTTATGCTTTCATCATTCGTATTTATTTTTTGTATTTTAGACTTAGTTCTAATTGTAATAGAATTATTTTTTAACTTTGTAACACAATGGATGACCCCGGGCAATTATCGGAATACGGAAAGATACTTATCATAATTTTGGTAGGGATATTTTTAGTTGCGATGACCATTATGGCAGCAAGAACACTGTCTGTGAAAAAACCTACACCCCAAAAATTGAGTACATATGAATGTGGTGAAGATGCTGTAGGCTCTTCTTGGATTCAATTTAATCCTAGGTTTTATGTTATTGCACTCATATTTTTACTTTTTGATGTAGAACTAATTTTTATTTTCCCTTGGGCCACTGTCTTTGGACAAGCTGAATATATCACCGCCGATGGGAGATGGGGTTGGTTTACATTGATTGAAATGGCATTATTTGTCGGAATACTGATCATAGGATTGATCTTTGTTTGGGTAAAGGGAGACTTAGAGTGGGTAAAGCCAATTCATCAACGACCTCAAGTGAATGTGCATATTCCAAGTGCAGCTTATGATAGGTTGAACCAAGCAACTTATGAGTTACGAAATCATAGAGAAGATCTACGCGAAGATACGAGTATAGTAAAGACTGATTCTGTATCAACGTCACCAAAAGTAGCTTTTAAACCCAGATTTAAAAAACCAGGAGCAACATCATGAGTTTAGATAGTCAAATACAGAATAATGGTGTGATCGTTGCCAAATTAGATGACCTGCTCAATTGGGCAAGATTGTCATCAATGTGGCCAATCAGTTTTGGAATAGCCTGTTGCGCTATTGAGATGATGGGAGCCATGGCTGCAAATTATGATTTGGATCGTTTAGGTGTATTTCCTCGACCTTCTCCAAGGCAGTCAGATGTGATGATTATAGCGGGTACAGTAACGTTCAAAATGGCAGATCGTATTCGCAAGCTGTATGAGCAGATGCCGGAGCCAAAATATGTGATCTCCATGGGATCATGCTCAAATTGTGGAGGACCTTATTGGCAACATGGTTATCATGTTGTGAAAGGTGTTGACCGCGTTATACCCGTCGATGTATACGTGCAAGGATGTCCTCCTAGGCCCGAAGCATTGATTGGTGCTTTTTTAGAATTACAAAAGAAAATTGAAAAAGAAAGTTTACTGGGAGAGCAGTTGTTCAATCAGAAAGCTTAAAATAGAATAGATATAGAAAAATAGACATGGGAAAAGATTTTTATGGTGATTTGCAATTAGGTGTTCTTGGCGGTGGTCAATTGGGCCGAATGTTGATTCAAGAGGCCATTAATTATAATGTTAATGTTCATATCCTTGATCCAGATAAGAATGCTCCTTGCCGTAAATTATGCAATCGTTTTGAGTGTGGCTCTTTGAGCGATTTTGAAACCGTATACAATTTTGGAAAAGATCTTGATATGATTACTATCGAGATTGAAAAGGTCAATGTGGATGCGTTGGAAAAATTAGAAGAAGAGGGCGTTCTCGTTTATCCACAATCACGTATCATCAGATTGATACAAGATAAAGGGTTACAAAAACAATTCTTTAAACAAAATGACATCCCGACTTCATTATTTCAGCTGATTTCTACTAAAGAACATCTGACTAATGCTAATTTAAGTATACCGTATATTCAGAAGCTTCGCAAAGATGGTTATGACGGTAAAGGAGTAAAGAAAATTAATTCGTTAGCGGATTTAGAAACTGCTTTTGATGAACCATCTTTAATAGAAGAATGGGTAGATTTTGAGAAAGAAATTGCTGTTATTGTTGCAAGAAATGATAATGGTGATGTAGCGACTTTTCCTATGGTGGAGATGGAATTCAATCCAGAGGCTAATCTAGTTGAATTTCTGATTGCACCATCTACTTATGGTTTTGATATTCAGCAACGAGCAGAAGAGTTAGCTAAGAAGATTGCTAATGATCTACAGATAGTTGGATTATTAGCCGTTGAAATGTTCTTGACAAAAGATGGGGAGATATTAGTCAATGAACTAGCCCCTCGTACACACAATAGTGGACATCAGACGATTGAAGGTAATTATGTATCCCAATTTGCTCAACACCTAAGGGCGATCTTTAATTTACCTCTAGGAGATACCCGCTGTCGTTCCAATGCAGTGATGATTAATCTTTTAGGAGAGGAAGGCTATGAGGGCTTAGCAAAATACGAAGGTGTTGAAGAGATTTTAGCCATGGAGGGAGTGTATGTACATTTGTATGGAAAGAAATTTACAAAACCTTTCCGAAAGATGGGACACGTATGCATCATCAATGACGATCGAGAATTAGCGATCAGTAATGCCAGAAAAGTACAAGAAATTTTGAAAGTAAAAGCTTAAAATATATGTCAACAGTGAACCAAGCCCTAGTTGGAATTATTATGGGAAGTAAATCAGACTTACCTGTTATGCAAGATGCGGTAGATGTATTAAAGACATTAGGAGTACCTTTTGAGGTGACTATTGTTTCTGCCCACCGTACTCCTCAGAGAATGTTTGATTATGCACAAGATGCGTCAAAAAGAGGTTTAAAGGTTATTATTGCTGGAGCAGGTGGCGCAGCCCATTTACCAGGTATGGTAGCCTCCATTACGCATTTACCTGTTATCGGAGTTCCTGTAAAGTCATCCAATTCGATTGATGGCTGGGATTCGGTCCTGTCAATATTGCAGATGCCCAATGGTATTCCTGTCGCTACAGTTGCTTTAAATGCGGCTAAAAATGCAGGTATTCTAGCCGCTCAGATCCTTGGGACTCAAGATAAACAAATTGAAAAAAATATCATTGCTTTTAAAGCTGATTTGGCAGAAAAAGTAATTGAAACAGCTGAAGAAGTCGAAAAAATGAACTTCTAATAGTCGTTATCATAACAAAATAAAAAGGGGCTAAGCCCCTTTTTATTTTGTTATGATATTTTTCCTAAATGCTCCTGTACGTAATCGTAGCTCTTTTTTAAACTCTCAAACTTGTTAGGTATATAAATGTCATCTTGTTCTACAAAAGCATATTTTAAACCTGCTTTTGCTTTCGCCTGAGCGATAGCGATGAAGTCAATATGACCAGTACCAACCTCTGTATATTTCACTTCTTTTGAGATCGCACCAAAGTCTAATTTATCAAATTCAGGACCGACAATTGTTTTAGTAAACCCTTTATCCATATCTTTGATATGCCACAATTTGAATCGGTTAGGGAATTTCTCAAACAAACTGACTGGATTCATTCCCGCTTTTTCAGCCCAATATAAATCCAGTTCAAAATCAACCAAATCAGGCTCAGTAAATGCTAGTAGAACTTCCTCACCTCTGGTGCCATTACCTAAATCCCTAAATTCCCAAAAATGATTATGGAAGGCAACTTTCAATCCATGTTTTTTAGCCTCTTCACCAGCCTTATTCAATTGCTCTGCTATGTATAGATAATCATCTTTCTTCAAAGCAGAAATGTCAAACATTGGAGATACTGGAGCTATGACATACTCTTGACCTAGTTCTTTTGCCGCATCAAAGTAGATATTAAGATCCTCTTTATCCTGATGATTACGACTGAAGTACTTAGACATGTCGTAATGGCCACTGTGCGACTTTAATCCATTATCATCTAAGACTTTTTTTAATGCCTTGTAATCTAGACCCCAAAAAGATTTTGTAACAGGATCTATTCCATATGTCTCTACGTGTTTATAGCCAATCTTTGCAACCTGTTGTAAGGAATCCGTTGGATTTGCAGCCATCAGATCACGAATGGAATAAAGCTGGACCCCTAGGTTGGTAAAAGGAGAATCAATACCCATTTTTTTATTTTCACATGAGAGCAATTGTGGTAGGAAATATGCTGCAGAAAGTCCAAGACCAGCTTTTTTGATAAATTGACGGCGTGAATTATTCATACTGTTTAATTTGTTTGTCGTTTAGTTTAAGGATTAAGTTACAACTAATTTTAAAGAAAACCATTATTATAAACAAAAAATGGGAATGTATCTTCTACATCCCCATTTTTTGTTTTATTTTTTAAGAAAATTATACCGTCATGATATCTTTTTCTTTTAATTCAGCTAATTTATCCACTTTTGCAATAAATAAGTCTGTCAATTTCTGAACTTCAGCTTCACCAACTTTGATCTCGTCTTCAGAAGCTCCGTCATTTTTCAACTTTTTCAAAGACTCATTTGTCTCTTTACGGATATTACGAACGACAACACGACCTTTTTCAGTTTCTTCTTTTGCCTTTCTAACAAGATCACGTCTTCTTTCTTCTGTCAAAGCAGGAATTACCAAACGGATGACAATACCATCATTTTGTGGATTTACACCAAGATTAGCATCAGTAATGGCTTTTTCAATTGCATTGATCAATTGTTTTTCCCATGGTTGGATAACAATTGTACGTGCGTCAGTTGTATTAATATTACTAACTTGAGACAATGGAGTTGGAGATCCGTAGTAATCTACAGAAATACCATCTAACATAGCGGGCGAAGCTTTTCCGGCACGAATTTTTGTTAATTCTGATTCTGTAAAAGAAACAGCTTTGGACATACTCTCCTTACAATCGTCCAATTCAAGTGAAATCAATTCATTCATATCTTAATATCGTTTTTTTCTGTTTTTATGATTAGCGTACGATTGTACCTACAGGTTCCCCGTTTGCTAATTTTGACAAGTTACCAGGCTTATTCATGTCGAACACAATAATCGGTAAGTTATTTTCTTGACACAATGTAAAAGCTGTCATGTCCATTACGTTTAAACCTCTTTGATAAACTTCTGTAAATGAAATTTCATCAAAACGTGTAGCAGAAGGATCTTTCTCTGGGTCTGCGGTATAAATACCATCCACACGTGTACCTTTTAAAACTGCATCTGCATTAATTTCAATAGCACGAAGTGAAGCAGCAGTATCTGTTGTAAAATATGGATTACCTGTTCCCGCTCCAAAGATGACAATACGTCCCTTTTCCAAATGGCGCACAGCTCTTCTACGAATAAAAGGCTCGCAGATCTGTTCCATCTTGATCGCTGTCAACAAACGAGTTTTTAAACCTACTTTTTCAAGACCATCTTGCAGTGCCATACTATTGATGACAGTTGCTAGCATGCCCATATAATCCGCTTGTACGCGGTCCATACCTGATTGTTCGGCACTTAAACCTCTATAGATATTACCTCCACCAATAACAATAGCAATTTCTAAACCTTGAGTATGTAACTCTTTGATATCTTTTGCATATTGTGCAACTCTCTTGATGTCAATGCCATAGCTTTGATCTCCCATTAAGGATTCGCCGCTAAGTTTTAATAGGATACGTTTGTATTTCATAATTGTTTTTTTGGAAATTCTCCAAAGGCCAAAGATAAAATTTTTTTTTCATCCGATAAGGACGAAAGTCATATTTATTAGGAATTTTTAACTTTTTCTATCACTTCCCTATAATAATCTTCATATTGTGGCATGATATTACTGAGCTGAAATGTTTTGGCACGTGCTAATGCTGCATCTTTAAATTTTTCTAAACGATCATTGTCTTCTAAGATATAGATCGCATTTTTTGCCATCTCATCGACATCACCGATATCACTTAAAAAACCTGTTTCACCATTTACGTTAAGCTCTGGTAATCCACCCGTATTGGTAGAAATAACCGGAACTTTACATGCCATTGCTTCCAGAGCTGCAAGACCAAAACTTTCAGAACTTGAAGGCATTAAAAAGAGATCCGACACCGATAAGATTTCCTCGACAGCATCTTGCTTACCTAAAAAGCGAACATCTTGACAGACACCAAGATCACGACACAGTTCCTCTGCATTAGTCCGTTCAGGACCATCACCTACCATAAGCAGCTTGCTCGGAATATGTTCATTTACTTTTTGAAAAATCCGAATAACATCACCTGTGTTTTTTACTTTTCTAAAATTTGAAGTATGGATCAAAATGCGTTCATTGCCTGGAGCAATAGCTCTTTTGAAATGAGAACGATCTTTTATACTGAATCTTTCCAGATCAATAAAATTTGGAATGACTTGAATATCTCTTTGAATATCAAAAAAAGTAAGTGTCTGATCTTTTAAACTTTGTGATACTGTTGTCACCCCATCCGATTGATTGATTGAAAACGTAACCACGGGACTAAAACTTTTATCTTTACCTACTAACGTAATATCAGTACCATGTAATGTCGTAACAACAGGGATGTTAATGCCATAAGTTAACAAGATTTGTTTAGCCATAAAAGCCGCTGAAGCATGTGGAATAGCATAATGGACATGAATGACATCCAGTTTTTCAAAACGCACAACATCAACAAGTTTACTTGCTAATGCCGATTCGTAAGGTAAAAAATCAAAAAGTGGGTATTGTGAAACAGCGACTTCATGATAAAATAGATTTTCCGAAAAAAAGTCCAGGCGAGCAGGTTGCCGGTATGTGATGAAATGAACTTGATGTCCATGCGTAGCCAAAGCCTTTCCAAGTTCTGTCGCTACGACGCCACTACCGCCGAATGTTGGATAACATACAATCCCAATTTTCATAATGCTTTTTTATTTACTGCAAATTAAAGATTATTTTGTAAAACAGCCTATCACACGAATGCAATAATTTTTTGAAGCACAATTTTAGTCCGCTGCTCTGTTATTGATGCTTTATTGAATGAAAAAAATTATCTTGTACCGTATTTAGTAAACTTATTATGAAGACTTTTGTCAGTAGTATATCAGGAAAAACTTTTCCTATCAGCAGTAAAATGCTGGGATCAACATTGAGAAACTCAATTTTTGATCTTGTTAAAGAAGACTTTCCCGAGTTTTCAAAAGAATCGTTAATCTCTTCCAATGAATTGGATGGATATAAAGAAAAATATATTTCGACTATTTTAAAAAATGAATTGGGAGAATTGAAACAGCTTGATCAGTTAGTAGTGGAAAGTTTAAGTAATAATCAAGTCCTCAGCGCTTCGATCGATCAGGAAGAAATAAATGAATCTTTTGGAGAGAGAATAGCTGATAAAGTTGCTAATTTTGGCGGTAGTTGGACTTTTATATTGTCATTTTTGGCATTTTTGATGTGCTGGATTCTGTTGAATATTTATTGGTTGAGTGACAAAGGTTTCGATCCGTATCCATTTATATTGCTCAACCTCTTATTATCATGTATAGCGGCGCTACAAGCTCCAGTTATTATGATGAGTCAAAACAGGCAAGAAGATAAAGATAGAAAACGAGCACAAAATGATTATATGATCAATCTTAAGGCTGAATTAGAAATTCGTACTTTACATGAAAAAATAGATCATTTGTTGATTCATAAAGAACAAGAGTTGATAGAAATGCAACAGTTTCAACTGGATATTGTCAAAGATCTCATTGAAAAAATAGATAAATTGGAAAGAAATACACATGATAAATAGGGAATTATTATTAAAAGAATTAACCTTTAAATTTGCACGTTCAGGAGGAGCAGGCGGGCAACATGTTAATAAAGTATCCTCTAAAGTGCTGTTACAATGGCATATTTCGGAAAGTATGTGCCTAAATGAAGATGAAAAAACTCTAATAAGCAGTGTTTTAAGTAATCGAATTAATAAAGAGTCTGTATTCCAATTGGAGTGTGATACCGATCGCTCACAATTAAAAAACAAAGAATTAGCTATAGAGCGCTTTTTTCATATTATCCAAACAGCATTGACACCGACTAAGGCACGCAAGAAAACGAAAATACCATATCGTAAAGTTCTTGATCGACTGGATCGAAAAGCGAAACAAGCCGAAAAGAAAAATAATCGCCGATGGAGTGGGGATTAAATAGATAAAGGTTTCCAATCATTAATTTCTAAATAGTCGCTCGACAGCATTTACAATTAAAGAAGGATACTCAAGGATCGAGATGTTAAATAATAGATTAGAATTATTATTTGACATTTCGATTCAAATATGTTATCTAGCCAAACCATAAACTGGATACTTTATTCCATTATTTATTACAATTATATATCTATATTAATTTTATTGTTCTCATTATTAGTAAATTATAATATGTAACTAAGTTTTTAGTTTGATAACTAAGTTTTTAGTTTTATACTTGTTATATAATCGATTATTGGCAGACGTGCCTTTTTAATAAATAGAGTTATGAACGAAATTAAAGAACTTACAAAAGCTGAAGAGCAAATTATGCATGAGCTATGGGAAATGAATGGAGCCTTTGTTAAAGAAGTGATCGATCGTTTACCAGAACCCAAGCCAGCTTATAATACTGTTTCGACAATAGTGCGCATTTTGGAAACCAAGGGTTTTCTGGAGCACGAATCTTTTGGGAAAAGTCATCGTTATATCCCAAAGATTACAAAAGAAGAATATAAAAAACTAATTACAGGGAAACTATTGCATAATTATTTTGATAACTCGGCCACGAGTATGTTATCTTATTTTTTGGAAGAAAATAAGTTAAACCTTGGTGAAGTCAATGAGTTACTGGAGATGATTGCAAAGCAAAAGAAAATGTAGTGTTTTTCAACAATTAAATCCCATATTATGATCGCTTACCTTATTTTAGCAAATTTAAGTTTAATTGCATTCTATATCATTTACCATATATTTTTGCGCAAACTTACTTTTTTTCAGGGAAATAGAGTTTATTTATTGAGTGCAGTAGTATTGTCTTTTACTTTACCAGCGATACGGTTTATAGATTTATCCAATCTAGCTTATCAAACTAAGTTAATGCCTGCTATCTCGCTAGAATTGGCCGAATTGAGTATTCCTGAAATCGAAATTGTTCATCAGCATCATTTTTGGCAATTAAACTGGAATTTTGAGCTCATATATTGGTTTTCCATATCACTTGCAGTTCTGTATTTTTTGATTCGATTAATAAGACTTTATCAGCGCTTTAATCAATCAGAGGGAAACACATCATTTTCTTTTCTAAGTTTTATTTATATCGGTCAGGAAGCTAAGCACAATACCATCATTTATCGTCATGAGTTGGTTCATGTTCAGCAAGGTCATTCCTATGATATTTTATTAATAGAGATCGTCCGAATTTTTAACTGGTTCAATCCTGTACTCTTTTTTTATATCAAAGAATTGAAATTTCAGCATGAATGTATTGCTGATCAACTTTGTGCTGCAGCAGATAAGACATCTTATGCAGAATTATTAATCGCAAATGCACTTCGCGTGCCCACTCATATCTTATCACATGAGTTTGCCAGTGAGTCCATTTTAAAAAAGAGAATTATGATGTTATTTCAAAATAGATCAAAAAAATCCAATCAATGGAAATATACTTTGATGGTTCCAATTGCTGGTATAATTGGTTTTGCAGGACTTGTTTTAAACAATACAGTCGATGCTAAGACCGAACTTATTAAAGTCATAGATGTAAAATTACCAGTAGTGTCACAGGCCGTAAGTTCACTTATTGAAATACCAGAATTAGAACAAGAGGATAAAATTTATGCTAGACCTGAAGTCTTACCTCAGCCAGTTGGAGGTATGCAGGCTTACATGAAATACATTGGTCAGAATTTCAAGTATACAAAAGAAATGACCGATAACCATATAACAGGTACAATTTCAGTAGGATTTACTGTTGAAAAAGATGGTCGCGTAGCCCATGTTAAAGCAAAAAATGACTTAGGATTTGGATCTGCTCTAGCAGCTGAAGCAGTTGTTAAAAATGGAAAAAAATGGAAAGCAGGAATTCACAATGGAAAGCCTGTACGCGTTGCATTTACACTTCCAATTAAAATCGATCATGTCAAATTTCCTGCGCCTAAAGTAACTAAAGATCAAGTATCAGATGGTAGCAATCAGGAAATCGTTTTGCAGAGTTCATCAACAGTTCAAGAAGATAGTAACCCAGGACCAAATACCATATTTACTGCTGTTGAAGTAAAACCTAATCCCCCTCAGGGAATGGGAGAATTCATGAAATATATTGGTGCTCATTACAGCTATCCTGCCGAAGCATTGAAAAACGGAATAAACGGTGTAGTAGAGGTTAGTTTTATTGTTGAAAAGGATGGAAGCCTTTCCAACGTAGAAATTAAAAAGGATTTAAAGTATGGAACCGGTCAGGCGGCAGTTGATGTCATTAAAAATTATCCTGAAAAATGGAGACCTGGTGTTCAAAACGGACATACTGTGCGCGTTGCTTACACATTGCCCATCCGATTAAATACAATCATTCAATAAACTTAAAGGCTCCTTCCAGGGAGCTTTATTTTTGACATATCATGAAAATTCTTGTTATATTATTTACAGTGATCGTCTTGATTTCATGCCGATCATCCTATCAGTTTACGCCCAAAGGGTTTATAGTCGAGGGGGATGAATACTTTGTTAATGTTGACCGCAATATGTCTGTATATGTGGGGAATCATTTCTTAAATTATGATAATAACACAAAAATTGGATTGCAGACCGCTCATCTTTCGAAAGGTGATAAGCAGATCATGAGCAAACTTGGCTACCACGCTACACACTATAGTGTTTTATTTAATGGAAAAAGTAGAGGTGATACCGCATTTAGGTTGATCAGCTTAATCAATAATAAAACTAGCGAACGTTTTAAAAATACAAAAGCATTAGTTTCCAGAGATGGATTTTCAATAAAAAAGACGGATGAGGGAATGTATTATTATCAAACAACAACATATAATAATCAAGTTATCTATCATGCTATAATTCCCTTTAAGCAGGAATTAGGAAAAGAAGAATACGTAAGTTTGATCTACATAATTCCAGAGCAATTTGACCATCATTTCGATCAAATAGAAGATCTTGCGATTTCAAATGCTTCCATGTATAGGCAGCATTATATTTTTACACCTAGCCGCACGGAGATTCTTTGTCCTGATGATAGTAGTAGGGGGCATTTTGATTATAAAATCCCAGCTGATTTTATTCAACGAGAAAATTACACATTGATGAAAGGCTTTTTCCAAAATGGCGATGGCACAAAGAAACTAATCATTTATAGACTTCTACAGCCAGGACAATCATATGGTTCTTTTGTTGTCTGTAAAGGAATCTATCAATTAGAACTAACAGATCTGCAGCATCGTGTTATTTGGCGAAAGGAAATCGTTGTTAAAAATGATCATTCAGACCCTGATAAGCATTGACCAATACAATTTAAATCTTGGAATTATGAATCCCAAGATTTAAGTTGATTTTTTAATCGATACAATTCATTTTGAAGCTCCTCTACTTTTTGAATCAGATGATGGGCAACTTCTATACCAGCAGGATTCACATCTAAATCATAATACCAGTTCGAAAATCTTTCCAAATCTTTAAGTTGATCTTCTTCAATGTATTTTTCTTCTTGTTCAATAATAATGTGCAGAAGACCATATTCATTTAAGGTATCAATAAAAGTGATTTCAGCTTTCCTTGAAAGACAGTAATCAGATAATTTAATTAGGGTCCTTTCCATGAGATTATTTTTTTAGATCAGCTAATTGTTGGAATAGTTCCTTTTCTTTGTCTGTTAAATTGTTCGGGATAAGGATGTTCATACTGACGTATAAATCACCAAATTCGCCTTCTTTCTTATAAATAGGAAAACCTTTTCCTTTCAATCTTACTTTAGTATTATTTTGTGTTTCGGGCTGTATTTTAAGTTTTACTTTACCTCCATAAGTATCCAGAATAGCTTCGCCTCCCAAAATAGCGGTGTATAAATCAATATCTAAAGACGTGTACAGGTCATTTCCCTGTCTCTTGAACTTCGGATCGGGAGCAATGTGAAAAGTGATGTAGAGGTCGCCTTTAGGACCGCCATTGAGACCTTCACTTCCAAGACCTTTTAGTTTTATTTTTTGTCCATCTTCCACACCTGCTTGGATGGTGATGCGGATGTTTTTTCCATTAATGGTAAAAGTCTGTGCATGCGTGGTGTATGCTTGTTGTTGTGTCAACTCTAAGTCTGCATTCAGGTCTTGACCACGGAAATTATTTCTTCTTCCACCACCAGCTCTGCTACCAAACATTTGTTCAAAGAAATCAGAAAATTGTCCATCGTCAAAATTACCTGAATAACTTTGCGATCCGCCATAGGCATTACCTCCCGATTGACGGTACTGTTGCTGTGCTTTCTCATACTCTTCACCACGTTGCCAGTTTTCTCCATATTGATCATACTTTTTACGCTTTTCACTATCTGAAAGCACCTCGTTGGCTTCATTGATTTCCTGAAATTTTTGTTTAGCAGCCTCATCGTTTGGATTCAGATCAGGATGATATTTTCGCGCTAATTTTCGATAAGCCTTTTTCACATCATCAGTAGATGCGGTTTTGTCTATACCAAGTACTTGATAGTAATCTACAAATGCCATATTTAATATATTTGCTACAGTTTCAACAATTTAGAAGCCTGTTTGTTTAATTTTTCAATTTCGTTACTTTAAATTTATAAATATATCCCAATAAAAAGTATTGTCTCAGCGTAACCGTATTTTGAAAATAGGTTGTATTTCCATTAATCCCCCAATAGTTTTGTCTATTCTGATTTAGGATGTCAAAACCCGTTAGTTTAATTTGAGAATTATTTTTTAGTGTATAATAAAAAGATGAATTTAAGATATGATAATTTTCTCGTTCATTTAAACCACTCGCTCTATTTTCCAAAGAGTAAGAAGTTTCTAGAGAAAATCCTTTTATAGGATTTATATTTAAACCTGCTCCGATCTGATGTGTTTTGTATGCACTTTCTATAAAATCTGGATTGTTTTTAACAGAGTTCATAGATTTGCTCCAATTATAGGTGTATTTAGGCGTAAAACCGATTAGATTTTTCCAATTAATAGAAAATTCTTGATTTAGATTTATACCCAGATTTGTTAATTTATTGTCCACATTATTGATAGATGCGTATTGCTGATAGGTATATAAACTACTATTTTGGGAAATATAAAATACCCAATCATTTCCTGATTTAAAATTATATCTGCCATATAGATATAGGCTTTGATTACTGGTCGACCCAGCTTGAAAAGATTGGATTGTATAATGCCCATTAGATACTTCCCGCCAGCTTTTATAGCCTTCACTTTTATCTTTATAATTTACATTGATATGAATGCCTACTTGGTATTTTTGCGCATATTTATTAAAGGAGAACCTCGCATTTTGCCTTAGAATATTTTCGTAAAAAAAAGAAGGTAATCGGGTCATTAGCGGATTTAATGTATCTATTACAGTCTGTGTCCTAGATGTCGCTGGTGACTCTAGATCTTTTGACCAAGATAGATCAAAATCCTGAAATCTAATATTAATATTGGGAAGCCAATACCCATTGGACGTTGATCTCCGTTCATTAATTTTAAATAAATTAAAGTGATTGTCTTTAATCGCGTAAGCAGTACCAAAATTTACGGTTATTTTTTTTAAGGGTTTCCAAAAGAATTTAATACCTGATACATATTCTTCCGATTTAAACCGATAACTGTTCTCAAACTGTTCACCATGTATGGTACCTGTACTATCCCGATCATAGAATACATTTTGTTGTGGACCATTCTCAGAGGTATTAAACGAAATATAAAAATCAAAATTTAATTTTTCAATGCTTTTATTATTGTATCCAAGAAAAGTATTGGTACCGGTTGATTTTTCTTTTTTGATTTTGTTTTCAAATAAACTAGAGCGAGGATTTGGATTTTGAAAAATTTGAGTCCATTGATTTCCTTTTTCTTCTTCTTTATCATTACTAATATTGATGTTATTCCTTATTGAAATGATATGGTTTTTATGTAACTGTTTTTCAATATAAAACCCATGATCATAATTAATATTAGATCGATTCGTATTGTTGTTATTGATGCTATTGTTTAGCGCTTTGTTTTTTGTATAAGTTCGCATCCAACTATCACTATTTCCATCATTATTTTTGAGCGAAATCTTAGGGGTAAACTCAAAATAAGCTGTAGTGTCTATCCTATGTCTAAAAAGAGTGTTGATATTGTGTGACAATGAATTGCTATATGTATTATATTCATTTTCATTAAATTGTTCTACATTGTCAAATAGTGCAGTTTGAGTTCCGGTATTTTGCCCTTCTTCTTTTTTATATTTCAACATGTACATCACATTCAGTTTGCTTTTTTTGCCCCAATCATTATTCAGGTTAAATCCTACTGCCATATCATTTGCTTTACCGTTGTAATTTCGTCCACCAAAATCGTTAAAACCATAATTTTCGGATCTACCCAACCCACCATGTTGATTAAGTTCATTATAGTCAAAACTTTCGCGATTGATATTATTGCCGAAACCGATAAAACTCAGCTGTAGGGTATCCCTAAAAGTATTGAACAATCCACCAGCTTCATAGCGATCTCTTGTTCCGGCGCTGCCATATAATTTACCGAAACTTGCTTTAAGAAAATCCTTTTTAAATTTTAGATTGATCGTTATCGGCAATTTTTCTTCATCCTCCACTATTTTTTTTGATTCTCCTTTATCACGATATACTTGTACCGTCTTAATAAGAGAAGCATCTAGGTTACGAGTCGCTATGCGTAGATCACTCGCGAAAAAATCTTTTCCATTTACTTTTACCTGTGAGACTTCTTTACCTTGATAATAAATAGTACCATCCATATTGATTTGTAATCCAGGCAGCTGTTTTAAAAGTTCTTCAGCATTCGCATTAGGTCTTGTTTTAAAAAAATCAGTATTATATTCAAGAGTATCTTTATTCATTCGAACAGGGGGGGCAATTGAAATAACCACTTCATCCAAAAGCTTCCCACCAAGTTTGATTGTATCCAATTGTTTTTTTTCTTCAGCACCCAATAAAATATCTTGATGATGGTTATTGCTGTTTACATGAGAGATGTATAAAATCAATTTTTTATTTGTCGGAAGTTTAACTAAGTTGAATTCCCCTTTCTCATTGGTCAAGGAGTAGGAGAGTACAGCTGAATCCTGTTGCATCAGGATAGAAACTGTAGCCTTTTCAAGTGGTTTATTTTGTTGATCAACAACAGTACCACTCAAACCTCCAGAATGTTGAGAAAAGGCATCATTGAAACATAAGCAAAGCAAGGCTAATAAATATAGCTTCATAATTGATCTTTAGGATAAAGGTTGGTTTATTGCGCTCTAAGGTAATTAATTTTTTATATAATGGTTATCAATTAACTTACTTTTAACAAGTTGTCGATATTTTTGATTCGGATATTAGTTGGGCATAATAGCTTTGAAAGAAAGGATGACATGGAAAGGTTTATTGATTATATCTTCAAAATACAATTATTCAAATAATTCGCTTAAGGTTTGTTAATTAGTAGTGAAGATTGATACATTCATGTCTACAAGGTAGTATAGTGCATAAATAATATCAGGCATAAAAAAAGTGGCCTCCTGGGGAGCCACTTTCAACTTATCGTATTTTTAACATTATTCCTTTTTACTATCTACCGCAGGTTTTATATCTCGATTTGCTACATCCCATGCGGTTTGAAAAATAAACTTCTCTCTTTTAACCATAATAGGGAAATCAATTTTATCTACTGTATCATCCGGAGTGTGATAATGAGGATGTAAACCAGAGAAGTAAAAAATAGAAGGAATACCTTTCTTTGCGAAATTATAATGATCCGAGCGATAATATAATCGCATAGGATCTTTAGGGTCATCATACATTAAGTCCAGTTCAAGTTGGCTAGATTTAGCATTCGCTTCTTTATTGATAGCAGCCAATTCTGAACTTAATTTATCTGCTCCAATAGCATGTATATAGTTGTGATTCCCATTTAAATGTTTATTATCAATACGACCGATCATATCAATATTGATACAGGTAACCGTATTACTCAGTGGGAAAATAGGATTTTCAGTATAATATTTAGAACCTAATAATCCCTTTTCTTCAGCTGCATAAGTGATAAATAGTATACTTCTTCGAGGTCCATTACCTTCAGCTTTCGCTTGGCTAAAAGCTCTCGCCAATTCCAAAACTGCAGTTGTACCAGATGCATTGTCATCTGCTCCTGGGAAAATTGTACCATTTGCACTCTTACCATCATGATCATAATGTCCACCGATCACAATGATTTCATCTTTCAGGTCTGACCCCTCAAGAAGCCCCAATACATTAGGATCTGTGAATTGTTCTGTAACGATACCCAATTGTGTATTAATAACTGCTTTGATAGCAAAAGATTGTGGTTTCTGAGTGCGATTAATTTTGGTAGTGATATTTGCAAGACTAGTTTTTCCTTGATTCAGAATATAATTTGCTACATGGTCTGTAATATTGACTACGATTGGCATTGGATTCGTTTCAGGAGCAGCTTGATCCTGAGCTAAATTGAAACGGCCTTCTGTAGCTCGATCACCTGCATTTTCTAACCATGTGCCGAGATCCTCCGTATAGGCCAATACTAATTTAGGCTTATGTTTCAATATCTCTCTGATTTTTTTATTGCGGACTGTAGACCATTCTGATAGTTTGGATGTTCCAGTAATGATCGATTTTCCCTGTTCATCGACAGGCTCTTTGTCATTAAGTAGGAGCACGACCTTATCTTTTAGGTCAAGTCCTTTGATATCCGAATATTTAGGATCATCGATTCCATAACCAATGAAAATAATTTCTCTATCGTCGATTGATTTCAATTCGTTGTTACCTAATGCCAATAGGTCCTGTCCATTCACAAAAGGACGACCATCAATTTTGAAATTTTTAACTTGATAACTATTTTTTAGTAAACTCACAGGTTGAAAATACTTACCATCGACCGGTGCATTTAATCCTAATTTCTTAAATTCATTTGCAATATACTCAGTCGCCAATCTTCCACCCTTCTGACCTGTGCCACGACCCTCAAAATCTACCGATGCTAAGATCGTAAGATGCTTTTTAGACGATTCTTCAGTAATCAAATTAGCATACTTTGCAGCTGGATTTTGGGCCACTGCGCAACTATAAATAGAAGAAATAAGGCAAATTAAGCTGAATAATTTTTTCATTGTTTTTTCATTTAGAACAAATAGAACAAAAAAAACGGAGAAAAAGTATATATAAACCCTTTCTCCGCTTATTAAATTATGTTAAATTAACAACCACAGGCAATTTTATTAACGCGAGTTGCATGTCTACCACCCTCAAATTCCGTTGTAACGAATGTTTTTACAATAGATTTTGCAAGTTCTAGATCAATAAATCGAGCCGGTATACAGACCACATTTGCGTCATTATGTTGACGTGCTAAAGCGGCAATTTCTTCCAACCAAGCAATAGATGCACGAATTCCCTGATGTTTGTTTGCAGTAATAGCTACACCATTTGCACTACCGCAAATCAATACACCTAGTTCTGCTTTTTGATTCTCAACTTCATTTGCTACAGGGTGAGCGTAATCTGGATAATCAACCGAATCGCTGTTGTAGGGTCCGAAATCTTTCACCTCGTAGCCTAATTCTTTTAATAATGCTACGATAGCTGTTTTGTATTCAAAACCTGCATGATCACTTCCTATTGCAATTGTTTTTAAAGTACTCATTATATATTATTTTTTTCTTGTGCTAATTTTTGTTTTTTCACCTTAGCCGATACTAAGATACTGATTTCATATAGAAGAAACATCGGGGTAGCTACGGTCAACATCGTGATGACATCAGCAGTAGGCGTGATGATCGCTGCAACAACCAGAATAATTACTGTTGCGTATCTTCTACTAGCGCGCATAAACTCTGGAGTCATAATACCTAATTTTGATAGAATAAAGATCAATATCGGTAATAAGAACACAAGACCACAACCTAATGATAGAGTTGCTATTGTTGACAGGTAAGAGTCAATGGTAATCTGATTGGTAATTTCAATACTTAACGAAATATTAGCTAAGAAATTGACCGATAAAGGAACGACAACGTAGTAGCCAAATAGTACCCCTAATACAAACAATAAGGTTGCATAAAAGACAAAACCACGAGCCGATCTTCGTTCTATATCTGTAAGTGCAGGTTTAATAAAAAGCCAGATTTCAAACAAAATATAGGGAAATCCTAATAATAAAGACATGAGCAAACAAGAGTTAATTTGCAACATAAACTGTCCAGCTAACTCCGTGTTAATAATATTGAAAGGAATGTGTTCTACACAGAATCCATCAATGTTAAACTTATTGCCAACAATACACATCATTCTGTATGTCCAGAAATCCAACTTCTTTGGTCCCATGATGATTTCGTTGAAAACGAAATCATAGAAAGTGAAAGATAAACCTGCGAAAATACAAATTGCAATCACCGAACGAACCAAATGCCATCTCAACACTTCGAGATGATCAAAGAATGACATTTCTGCTTCTAAATTTTTTCCTTTATCTTTTATAGATTCGACTAGGCTTTTCCGTTCTGTAGTACTCATAAAAATTGTTTGTAAACAAAAATACCATTCTTATTGAAAAGAATGGTATTTTTTATCTATGTAAAGATAATTTTATTATACATGATCTTCAGAAAGGTCAAAACTTTCCATAAACTTGGTTGTAAAGTTACCTGCTCTGAAGTTAGGATCACGCATTAAGCGTAAATGAAGAGGTATTGTTGTTTTAATACCTTCGATAACAAATTCGCTTAAAGCTCTTTCCATTGTTGAAATGGCTTCTTCACGCGTTTGTGCCACACAGATTACCTTAGCGATCATCGAGTCATAATATGGTGGAATTGTGTAACCAGCATATACATGCGTATCGATACGTACACCATGACCACCAGGTGAATGGAAATTAGTTATCTTTCCTGGTGATGGGCGGAAGTTGTTAAATGGATCTTCAGCATTGATACGGCATTCGATAGCATGCATCGTAGGCTCGTAGTTTTTTCCTGAAATCGGGATGCCAGCAGCAACTTTGATCTGTTCTTTGATTAAATCAAAATTAATGACTTCCTCCGTTACTGGGTGCTCCACTTGAATACGTGTATTCATTTCCATGAAGTAAAAGTTACGGTTTTTATCAACTAAAAACTCTACTGTACCTGCACCTTCATAGTTAACAGCCCTAGCGCCTTTGATTGCCGCTTCGCCCATTTTCTGACGTAATTCCGGTGTAATGAAAGGAGAAGGAGCTTCTTCCAATAATTTTTGGTGACGACGTTGAATAGAACAATCTCTTTCAGATAAGTGACATACAGTACCATATTGATCACCTACTACTTGAATTTCAATATGTCTTGGCTCTTCTACATATTTCTCTAGATACATACCGTCGTTACCGAAGGCAGCAGCTGATTCCTGACGTGCAGAATCCCAAGCATGTTCAAATTCTTCTTCTTTCCAAATAATGCGCATACCTTTACCGCCACCACCAGCCGTAGCTTTAATGATAACCGGGTATCCGATTTCTTTAGCAAGTTTAATACCTTCTTGTAATGAGCTCAAAAGACCATCTGAACCAGGTACCGTAGGTACGCCAGCTTGTTTCATGGTATCTTTTGCTTGAGATTTATCGCCCATCTTTTCAATCTGCTCAGCAGTGGGACCAATAAATTTGATACCATATTGTGCACATATTGCCGAAAACCGAGCGTTTTCTGCTAAGAAACCATATCCAGGATGTATCGCATCTGCATTTGTTAACTCAGCAGCTGAGATAATATTTGGGATGTTTAAGTAAGAATCTTTACTGGCAGGAGGACCGATACAAACAGCTTCATCCGCAAAACGAACGTGTAAACTATCCTTATCAGCTGTTGAATAAACGGCTACACTTTTGATACCCATTTCGCGACATGTGCGGATGATACGTAAAGCGATTTCTCCTCTATTAGCTATTAATATTTTTTTAAACATTGTATTTTCTGTAAGTTTTGAGGTATGAGTGCACAGTTGCTGTGCGCTCATGTTGATCGACAATAAAAATATTGGCGATTGTTTATCTAGGATCTACCAAGAATAATGGTTGATCAAACTCAACTGGTTGAGCATCTTCTACCAAGATTTTAACAATTTTACCTGAAACTTCAGATTCAATTTCATTGAATAATTTCATCGCTTCAATGATACACAATACATTACCGGTATTGATTTCGTCACCAGCATTTACAAATGATGGTTTACCTGGTCCCGCAGAACGGTAAAAAGTTCCGATCATTGGAGATTTGATAGTGATAAAATTAGCGTCCTCAGAAACTGCCGCAGGAGCAGCTGCTGGAGTAACTGCTGCAGGTTGAGGAGCCGCTGCCATTGGTGCTGCTGCAACTGGAACCGAAGCTGTTACATATGTAGGCTCCTGATTTGTTTTTATCGTAATTTTGAAATCTTTTTCTTCGATTGCTACTTCATTCACACCTGATTTTGAAACGAATTTAATCAAGTCTTGAATTTGTTTAATGTCCATACCCATAGTTATGCAGGTTAAATATTTTAGTGTTAATTATTAAAAATCTTAAAACAGCCTTCAAAGCTACAAAATAATATTTGTACTTAGTAAGCCCATTTTAAGTATACAGATCCCCAAGTAAATCCACCGCCAAAAGCTGCCAAAATCAGGTTATCCCCTTTTTTTAGTTTATTTTCCCATTCCCATAAGCATAAAGGAATAGTGGCACTTGTGGTATTACCATATTTTTGAATATTAATCATTACTTTTTCTTCTGGTAGACCAGCACGTTCTGCCGTTGCATCGATAATACGTTTATTAGCTTGATGCGGTACTAAATAAGCGATATCCGACGCTTGGAGATTATTTTTCTCCATAATCTCGGCCGCTACATTAGCCATGTTGGTAACAGCAAATTTAAATACGGTTTTTCCTTCTTGATAAGCATAGTGCAAACCAGCGTCTACAGTAGCATGCGATGCAGGGTTCAAAGAACCACCACCTTTAATATTTAAATATTGGCCACCAGAACCATCCGTTTTCAAGATACTATCCTGAATACCCATTCCATCAGTGTTAGGCTCCAATAAAACCACACCGCAGCCGTCGCCAAATAAAATACAAGTATTACGATCTTGGTAGTTCACTACTGATGACATTTTATCAGCACCGACTACCAATACTTTTTTGTGTTTGCCCGATTCAATAAATTGAACCCCTGTTGTCAATCCAAAAAGAAATCCAGAGCAAGCAGCCTGTAGATCATAACCCCAAGCATTTTTAGCTCCAATTTTATCTGCTAAGATATTGGCTGTAGCTGGGAAAAGCATATCAGGAGTACTCGTACAGAAGATGATCAAATCAATATCTGTAGCAGCTATTCCTCTTTTTTCCAATAATTGTTGTACCGCAGGTACAGCAAGGTCTGAAGTCGCTTTACCTTCTCCTTTTAAGATTCTACGTTCTTTGATACCCGTACGAGATACAATCCACTCGTCATTGGTTTCAACCATAGTTTCCAGCTCTTTATTTGTGAGGATATAATCAGGTACATATCCCCCCACTGCCGTAATTGCAGCATGAATTTTTGACATATAATTTAATTAAAAGCAGATCTGATTTTGTCAATAAAATCTGACTGGATCATATCTCTAGATTGTAAAACCATATTTTTAATAGCCTGAGGAGTCGAAATTCCATGGCCTATTATAACAGGAGCATTAACTCCTAAAACAGGACTACCTCCATATTGCTCGTAGTTGAATCGATCGAAGAATTCATCTTTGAATCCCTTTTTCAAAGTTACTACGTAAAATGATTCTGCTAGCTTTAAAACAACATTCCCTGTAAAACCATCACAAACGTATACGTCAGCAATATCTGAAAACAGATCTCGGCCTTCGGCATTTCCGATGAAGTTAATACGATCGTTATTTTTTAAGAGGGGATAGGTGGTTGTGGTTAGGATATTTCCTTTTTCTTCTTCTTCACCGATGTTTAATAAACCCACTTTTGGCGAAGGGATGCCAAACATGTGCTGCGAATACAAGCTTCCCAAAATGGCAAATTGATTGAGCATTTCGGGTTTACAATCTGCATTAGCGCCGACATCAAGTAGTAATCCAAAACCAGATTTTAGCTTCGGGACAATGGTCGTAATAGCAGGTCTTAATACGCCGGGTACTGTTTTTACACTAAAAATTGATCCGACAAGCATCGCACCAGTATTACCGGCAGAAGCAAAAGAGTCAATTTCCCCATTTTTTAGTAATTCAAAGCCTTTGGCTATACTAGAATTAGGTTTTTGTGTAATCGCTTTAGTAGGGTGTTCACCCATACTGATATTTTCGGGTGCATGTATATATTCAAAGTCTGAAGGATTACCCCCCGCTTTCTCAATAAGTATCTTCGTCTCTTGCTCATCACCAAAAAGAACAAGTTTTTGATCTTCTGATAAGAGTTGTTGAGCTTCTATAGCACCTAATATTGTTGCTTTAGGGGCATAATCGCCACCTAAAATATCTAAACCAATCTTCATTCGTGATTATTTTTCAAGTCAATAATACGCAAAAAACATCCCAAATTAAAGTATAATTTGAAAATTATACTCGTTTTGGGATGTTTTATGTTCTGAAAGATCTAAGTTAGACAACAGCTGTATTTTCAATGATCAATTTACCGTTGTAGTACAAATTACCATCTACAGTGTATGCACGGTGTGGTAAATGAACTGCACCAGTTTCTTTACAAATGCTTAAGCTAGGTCTGTCTGCTTTATAATGTGTTCTTCTTTTGTCTCTTCTTGATTTAGAAGTCTTACGCTTTGGATGTGCCATCTCGTATTTCTGTTTTAGTTATTTTTAATATTTCTTAATGCGGCCCAACGTGGGTCAATGTTTTCTTCTTCTGCTTGATCTTCCTTTGGTTGCTCAATGGATATATGTGCTAACATTTCAGGATCACAAGTAATATTTCTTCCTTGATCACTACATTTCGTAAACAAAGGGACTGCCAAATTGATATACTCATATAGCAATTCAGTCAGGTCTAGCTCATGATCGCTTTTAGATAATACCAATACTTCTTCTGTATTATCTGTCCAGTCCTCAGCTGTGAATTTGACTAATATCCGTTCTTTCACTGTTATCGGCGATGGAAACTCGCTTAAACAAATATCGCATGTCAATTGGATATCCCCAACAACTGTGAAATTCAGAATAAGCAAATTTTCTTGCTTCTGTAATTCGACATTTGCTGTTAGATGACCATCTTTAACAATGGAATGCTCAAAACAATCAAAGAACTTTTTATTTATTTCAAACTCAAAATTGTGCTTCCCTGCATTTAGCCCCGAAAACGGTATTCTGTATTGTTTTAGATGTTTCACAATCTTGCATTTGAGCCTGCAAAGGTATATATAAATAAGTTAGAATTGAAACTTTTTTTTAAAAATATATTTCAATCTTAATTCACTTATATGCCTTTCAGCAAGCGGTTATTCATAATAATTTTTACCTAACTCTATTTTTTCTCTACCAGTTTCCATTCGCCACCGATTGGTGTCTCGTAAAGAGTAAGCACAGCCACAGTATTCTTGCATGTAGAACCGTTCTTTTTTAGATATTTCTAACATGCGAATGGCACCGCCTTTCTTTCTCCAGTTGAATGTCCAGTAATCCATCCCTTCGTAACGGGATGCAGCACGCACACCACAATCGTTGATCTGATCCATGTTTTTCCATCTGGAGATTCCAAGTGAACTTGAAATCACATCAAATCCATTTGCAGCAGCATATTCTGCTGTTTTCTCAAAGCGCATGTCAAAACACATCGTACAACGAATACCTTTCTCAGGTTCGTTCTCCATTCCTTTTGCCAGATCAAACCAATGATCTACATCATAGTCTGCATCGATAAAAGGAATATGATGTTTTTCTGCAAAACGAATATTTTCCTCTTTCCGTAAATCATACTCTTTACGAGGATGAATATTGGGATTGTAGAAATAGATCGTAAATTTGATATCTGAGCTGATCAAAGCTTCCATTACTTCACCAGCACAGGGCGCACAGCAAGAATGCAAAAGCAAATTCTTGCCTTCATTAGGTAATGTTAACTTTTCTCTGATGAACTCCTTCTCTTCCATTGCTATTTTACTGATAAAAGTTTGGCAATTTTACTCAAAAAGTACTGAACTAACAAATATTTGAGAAATAGAATTTATACGCGCATACTGAATCTCTCTTTTTTTATCTTTATATTCGATCATATTTGTAAATTTGTACCTATATCAGATTAAAAATGAAATCACTACCACTATATATCACACTGCTTTTTTTTGCGATTGTAACATGTTTAACTTCTTGTGTACGAGAAGACGATGAACCAGCTTTAGCAAAGATTTCTGTTTCCAGACTTTATATTTCTTTTTCCGAATTTCAATTGGATGAATCTCGGCCTCCCTACAATAATATTGATATCATTGATCGTGCTGATACTTTAACTTTCGAACCTGCTTTATCTTATAATTCAGGAATAAAAGGTGGTGCCGGAATATCCTTTAGCCCAATTGCAAAGTTTATTTTTCAAAGCAGTGCTAATGGTGCTGGCTCGGTAAATGATACAAGTATTCAAGTCATGTCTGTAAATGCAAAGACAGGAGCTCCTGCTTATAAAGGCTTAATTTCAAATGGTTTATTGAGAAATGTGACGGGATTAGCTTATCATTATAATAAGGGTTCTGAAAATCTGTACGTGTCTAATCTTGGTGCTGGATCCAATCCTTCACATATTTACTTATTTCAAAAGCCTGGAAATTTCAGAGGAAAAGCTAAAAGATCTCAGGAAATAGCCTTAGGAACACTTACTCCTTGGACGATGGCTTTTAAGAACACCGAAGATAATGCCGATTTATTAATGTCAGTCACAGGGGAGAAGAGAGGAATAGCCATATTTCGAGATATATTGAGAAAAAATCTTCCTGCAGATTCAGTTTTAACAGCAACTCAATTTCCACCAAAAGCGGTTTTAACGATCGCAAATCAGGGTGAAGTGAGAGGATTTAGTTATTCGGCACGCCAAGATTTATTGGCGGTAGCCTGTTATACAGCAGGAACTGAAGGAAACGCAAAAGTTGGTCGGATCTTATTGTTTGAAAAAGCTTCTTCGTTATTATCGGCCACAGGTGATCGTGCAATTGAACCCACACGTATTATTACAGGTAGCGCAACTGGTTTAGTAAGACCATTGGATGTTGCGATAGACAATCGCGATGGAGCAAAATACCTTTATGTAGCCGATGGAGATACGAAAATTGTTTCCCGTTTCTTAATTAATGATACAGGCAATGTAGCTCCAAATAAGATCAAACAATATACATTGACCCCCGTTGCCTTATCATTGGATGCAAGAGGACCAGGAGAAGATTTATAATCTACTAATCTTCTAAGAGTTTAAAGAGTATTTCGACTTCTTGTTTCTTACTGGCACTTTCATTTTGTTCATAAGCCGTGACAAGATTGCGTAATACTCTTTTTAGTATCGTTACATTGTCACAAGGCATCATAAATTCTTTTGATAATGGAAGATTAAGCTGTTTCAGAAATGAAATCACATCAGCCTTCTGCATCACTTGCCCCTTATTAAAAGCGTTTAGATAAAATAATAAGTGATCCTCAGTTTGGTTCTCAGCTAAATAAGATAGAATAAAATGTTTAGGCAGGTTAATGCCAAAAATCGGGATATCTAATTTTTGAGCAACGATGCTATAAATACAAGAAAGTGTTAACGGATTTCCCTTTTTGGATTCCAATACCCTTCCAATAAATGAATTTTGAGGATTATGATAGTCATTTGTATTTCCTGAAAGACCAAATTTTTCAAATAAAACATAATTCATCAAGGATACTTTTTCATAAGGAGTCATTTCATAGCGCAGTTCCATCCATATCTCTCGTTTTAGCTCCTCTATGGTGATGCGTATGAGATTATTATTGTAAGAAGGGTATTGGTAGCTGTTAATAATCAATAAGCCCTCTAGGAGGTTAAATGAGTTGCTCATTTTCCAAACTAAAAGCTCACTCTTCGTTTGATCAAATTGTATCGCGTGGATAATTTTTTCTAACCGCTCTTGGATATAAGGATCAAATGCCGATTCCCAATATTCTTCAAGAGAGGGAATGATATCAGGACCTAAACTTAAGAGCTTATTTTCAATTTCCTCAGCAATAAGTTGATCCGGATCATCCAATAGGTGTACCAAAGCCTGTAATTCTTTTTCTTCCATATACAAATTTAATAAAAATCCCTGCGATATGCCAAATGATGCATATGCAGGGATATATTTAGGTATATGGTTAAAAAATTACTTTAATTGACCATCCAGCATGTGAATGGTTCTTTTCCCATAAGTGGCATTTTTTTCAGAGTGTGTCACCTGAATGATGGTGACCCCTTCGGCATTGAGCTGTTGAAATAATTCCATGATTTCTTCCCCTTGTTTGGAATTTAGATTACCGGTGGGTTCATCAGCCAATAGGAGAGAAGGAGAACCCGCCAAAGCTCTAGCAATTCCTACAATTTGTTGCTGTCCCCCAGATAATTGTGATGGAAATAAATCTTTTTTTCCTACGATGTTAAAACGATCTAATAAATCGCTGACGATAGATTTACGTTCAGACGAAGATTTGTTTTTATAGATTAGTGGTGTTTCAATATTTTCATATACGGTCATCTCATCCAGTAAATGATAAGATTGAAAGACATATCCCATATGCGATTGAAAAAGTTGTGTTCTTTTCTTCTGTTTAAGATCCAAGACATTTTCACCTTGAAAGAAGTACTCTCCCTCATCTGGAGCATCGAGCATACCGATGATGTTCAACAACGTTGATTTTCCAGAACCCGATGGTCCCATGATGGAAATAAAGTCTCCTTCTTCAATAGTTAGACTCACATCTTTAAGTACAAATGAACGAGTACTTCCAACATTATACCATTTAAATAAGTGCTTTAACTGTATCATTTTATCTATCTTTTCGTTGGTTATTTTTAATTGTTAACAATGCCAAAAGCATTTTTTATACTTACTAATAAGTTCTTGTTTTATCGCGATTTCAGTCGGTACTTAGGTCAACACATGACATCATGTATACCCTATTCATTTCTTAGACTATCTATCGGGTTAGCTTTTGCTGCTCGTATAGTTTGGTAGCCGATGGAAATACAAATGATAATGAAAATAATTGCCAGGGCAATCGTGAAGTACCACCATTGCAGTTCAATTCGGTAAGCGAAATTTTCCAACCATTTATTAAGGATCAAATAAGTCAGTGGAATAGAGACTAATCCACCAATAACAAAAAGTTGAAAAAAGGGCTTATTCAGCTGTATGAAAATCGTCTTGACAGAAGCACCTAAAACTTTGCGTACACTCATTTCCTTTTTACGTACGGTTACTTGACAAGCAGCCATACTAAAAAGACCAAGAGCGGCAATGATAACCGCTAAAAAAGTAAAGCTATTAAAAGCAGTCTGCATTTCTTCTTGCTTTTTGTACAACAAAGCATATTGTTGATCCATAAAAGCATATTCAAGAGGCAGTGACTTTGTCGATGGATTTTGTTGCCATTCTTTTTTTACGATCTCAATAGCCTGATCAACTTTTCCTTTGATCGCTTTTACCATTAATGTGCCCTGAGGTCTGACTGTTCCACATTCATTTTTATAAGAGTAGACAGTCGGTTTAACATTATTCTCAAAGCCGTAGGCTTTTGTATCTTTTACTACCGCGACGATTTGAAAATTCACATCACAGCCTGCTATCTGAGCCCCGATAGGTTGATCTACATTTAAGGATGCTGCTGCGGATTCATTGATCACAGCATAGTGTGACGATGAGTCCTGAAGAAGTTGTTTGATTGAAATAGGGATATCTCCTTTTAGTATAGCTATATTCAACGTATTAAAATAATTTTTATCAATTCCGATATGTTCCAGATCAAGTTGCTTGTGATTATGTTTAAATTGTACTGTTAGTGGAAGCTCTGCCTCTCCAGGTATATTTGTAGCCGAAGCTACTGATAAGATACTGGGATTTTGCTCCAGCCTTTCCTTTAAGTTTTGGTAAGTACCATCCAATTTATTATCATAATACATCCCCAAGCCCTTAAAATTGATGACTTGCTCAGGTTCGAATCCTTTATCCGTGGTTTGGATATAGTTGATTTGACTATGTATGACAATCATCCCGCTGATAAAAAGTAATGCTACACTGATTTGAAAGACCAACAAACTGCTTTGGAGCATACTTTTGCCCTGAGTGTGATTAAGTTTCCCTTTTAGCAAATGAACAGATTTGAATCCCGAAAGAACAAAGGCAGGATAAATACCGGATAAACAGGTTGTACCCACGATTCCGATGGACAGATATAATAGCGTATCCTGATTTAATATATATTGTTTCAAGTCGTCATTAAACCATTTTTGTAATATATTTCCTGTTATATTCAGGATCATAAAGCTACAGGCAGCCGCGATAAAGGTGAGTATAAACACCTCTAAAAGTAATTGACGAATAATAGCCCAACGAGAACTCCCTAAAATCTTTTTTAATGCCAGTTCTTTGATTCTTCGATCAGCCTGTGCAATGATCATATTGGCAAAATTAGCTGAAGCTAAAATCAGGATAATAATGGATATACTTCCGATTATCCAGAGCATCAGATAAGGGGTATTGCTACCCGTTTTAGGTCTTAAATGCAAATGAGATAAAGGATCTAAGTAAATTTCACCTTTCATCAAAGTCGGAGGTTGTACTTTTGAAGCGATTTTGTCTTGGTAGAGGGCATCGATTTTTTTAACCAATTCAGGAATATTTGTTCCATCTTTTACCTGAATATATGTTTGGTATGAAAAAGGGTTTTCGCCAGCAAACACATCCTCAGGTTCCTTTATAACAAGTAGATCATGATCAATCAAAGAAAGACCATTATCTTTACTTATTCCATAAATAAATTCATGTTGATCCAGCTGTAAACTTAAAACAGGAATGGATTTGGGAGTATCAAAATTTAGATCACCTTTTTTGAATATTTTTTGTGCAACAGTCTCCTTTACTAAGGTAGCTTCATTTTGTATTTTACTTCTGTATAAGCTGCCCGTCTTATTTTCTACTTGAAAAATATGTGCAGCTGCCGAATCTATCACTGCAGCATTTTTAACCAATACCGTATTTTCACCAAATAGCGGATAAGTCCCAAAATTATAATTGATTTTTCGACCAGCGGTTACGATTTCTGGTAGGCTTTCTTTTAGTAAAGGAGCAAGCATGACGTTTGTTTCATCCGAAAAACCACCTTTATCCGTTAGTCCAACCAAATAGATTTGATCATAATTCGGATTCCATTTATCATAACTTGTTTCTCTATTAATATATTGATAGGATAAGAGAAAACCAGTAAAGCCTAACATCAATCCAAATGTATTTAACAAGGAAAAAGCCTTGTTCTTATAAAGGCTCCGCCATGCAATTTTGATTTCATTTAAGATCATATGTCGCTTATTTTTTTATAATTAAAAATGAAATTTGCGTCTTTATTCTATAAATAAAAGAATACAATTGCTTTGCCATTTTAATTACAATCTAATTATCAGTATGTTATTGTTTCTATACCTGTTGTTACTGTTCAATATCGAACAGTAAACGTTCAGTTATGGACAACGTGTTTTTACGAATTGAAAACATCTCTCCGTCCAACAGAAGATCCATTAGTTGCGCTTAACTATTCATTTCTTAAGCTATCCACTGGGTTAGTACGGATCACTTTTATTGTTTGGAAACTAATCGTCAATAAGGCGATCAAAATGGCAGATCCTCCAGCAACAATAAAATATACCCAATTGATATTAATTCTGTAATTAAAATCAGCAAGCCATTGGTTCATTGCCCACCAAGCGATTGGTATGGCAATGACAATGGCGACAAACACCAGTTTTATGAAATCCTCTGACAGTAATTTTAACAAGCTCATATGGCTCGCTCCAAGCACTTTTCTAATACCTATTTCTTTAGTCCGCTGTTGAGTAATATAGGTTACCAAACCAAATAAACCCAGTGAAGCGATAAAAATAGCAACTACAGCAAAGCAGGTGAACATATTTTTTGTCCGTTTTACATCTTGATATAAAGCTTCAAAACCTTCATCCATAAAACTGTAATTGATCTTTTGGTTTGGACTAAACTGATTCCAAACCTTGGTGATCGAAGCCAATGTTTCGTCCATGTGTTGAGGCTGTACTTTAATGGACAACAGAGAAGGGCTATCGCGCAACACCAAACCGATAGGAGCAATGCCCTCACCTTTTAAAGATTCAAAAATAAAATCATCGACCACACCTACAATCGTCCAGGTCTCCCCATTTGTGATTTTTGAGCCAATCGGATTTTTTATGCCCAGTTCTGCTATCATTTGTTTATTGACAATGATGCCCATACTATCCGAAGCCATTTCCGGATTAAAATTACGCCCTTCAATCAATTTAATTCCATAAGTGTCAAGATACTCTTCATCTATTCTCCAGAATTGCCCCTGTGTTGCCAAGTCTTGTTCTCGCTTCCCATCCAACCAAAAAGCATTACCATTTCTCTTCGCTCCATCGATCGGAACAGGCAAATAGTCGCCAATAGAAACATGGCTGACAGTAGGAAGGGTGTAAAGTTCACGTTTAAGTGGGCTTAATTTATCGTCGACAGCATTCAATCCACGAAGGACGATCACCTGAACTTTGCTAAACCCCAGATCTTTTTGAAGGATATATTGTATTTGTTGATTACTGATGAGTGCTCCAATAATTAAAATAATGGAGGTCGCAAATTGAAAAATGACCAAACCATTTCTCAGCGAGGGTTTGCGTACGTTACCGACTAATTTATTTTTTAATGCCGCGATAGGTCTAAAACCAGAAAGGTAGAGCGCAGGATAAATACCGGCTACAACACCGATGATAACAGTAGCAAGTACCAATGAAGGAATGAAATACCAGTTGAACCATGGCATCTGAATTGATTTATTAGCGATGTTATTGAAAAGTGGTAATAGCAGATTTGCTAAAAGAACACCTAAGAGTAAAGATAGAAAGCTATAGCTTAATGCTTCGATCATAAATTGACTGATCAAACTATTCCTGCTCGAACCAATAGTCTTACGAATACCTATTTCCTTTGCTCTATTTGTTGCATTAGCAGTTGATAAGTTGACAAAATTAATACCTGCAATCAACAAAATAAAAAAAGCTACCGCAGCAAAAGTCCATACCATACGAATATCACCACGATTCAATGTTGATACGCGATCATCTTCGATGTCTGCTGAATATAGGTGGATATCCAGCGCATTTTGAAGCTTGATTTTAATTTGATTCACGATAGGACCAACTTTTCTTCCAGCTTTGATCAATTCAGGAATATAATGTCCGGAGATGTAAGTTTTGAAAATTTCTTGCTCTGCGAGGCTGACATTTGTTTCAGGCTTCAATTTGATATAGATCGTATAATTATTGCTCGTCCATTTCTGCTGTTCACCTGGATAAAATGGTTCACCAGCCAGTGACATGAAAAAACCATAACCAGATAATGTAGAATGGCTAGGGATATCATCGATAACCCCTGTGATGGTGTAACTCTTGGATTTGTCATTGTTTAAATAGATCTGTTGTCCAATAGGATTTCCTTTAAAATATTTAATTGCCTTACTTTTTGTCAGAACCACGGTATTCGGTTTATCTAACGCATGTTGCAATTGACCGTATTGCATAGGAGAGGGAAACATGTCCAATATGGATTGATCGATATAAACAAATCCATCATCATAATGACTTTCAGGCAAACTATTAATAGTCAATTGATTGCTACCTGCACCGAATTGAGGATTAGGAAGCATACGTCCCGAACTTTCTATAGCAGGAATTTCATCTTTTAATGTGGCCGCACCAGGAGCAGAAAGAGATACCCATCGATTGATTTTATTACCTTCTGGTGCCTGAACAACAAGACGATAAACCCTCTCCATAGCAGGGTACAACTTATTGTAACCAGTTTCATGTTTAATATAGAGAACAATCAATAAACAGATAGCAATACCAAAAGCAAATCCACCAATTTTGATGCTGGAGTACAGTTTATTCTTTGTGATATTCCGCCAAGCGATTTTAAGATTATTTGTGAGCATAACAATAACATTTATTTATTAAGAGCATCATATCAAGATAATAATGCCTCATGCCTATGAAGACAATCGTGTTGCCAAAGTGTTATATGGTTATTTGTCAAACAGTTATGTGTTTTATTAGCAATTGGTGTTGTACGATTGCGAACAGTTTTCGTTCAGTATCGTACAACTGTTTAAAGTCAGCATATGGTCTACCATAGACTAAATGAATAGAGCTTTCCTACTCCTTAAAGTTCACGTCAATCCATTTAATAGTATATCACTTTGCTTATTATCCATCCATTATGGTCATGAATATGATAGAAGCCAATCGCAATTGGTCTCAATTTTACATTCTAATACCGATCACTGTCTTATAAAAAATGCCGACTATTCATGATTGAATAGCCGGCATAACATAAACATATTAGTCTCTTTTTACAAGAGATTTGAAACAAACATTAAACTCTTTTTTATTTTAGACACCCTTATTCATCACGCAGGCTATCTACAGGATTGGTACGAATAACCTTTAAAGTCTGGAAGCTGATGGTACCGATAGCAATAAGAATAGCTGACAAACCCGCTAATATAAAATATAACCAATTGATCTCTATTCGATAGTTAAAGTCTTGTAACCAAGTATTCATAGACCACCAAGAAATAGGAACTGCAATTACGATAGCAATAAATACTAATTTTATGAAGTTGCTGGAAAGCAGTTTCAAAAGACTTATACTACTTGCTCCGAGCACTTTGCGGATTCCGATCTCTTTTGTACGCTGTTGAGTGATATAAGTAGCGAGTCCAAATAACCCGAGTGATGCTATGAAAATAGCAATAAAGGCAAAGCTGGTGAAAATATTTTTTGTCCGTTCAACATCCTGATATAAACTTTCAAAACCTTCATCTAAAAAACTATAATTGATTTTTTGATTGGGAGAAAATTTATCCCATACTTTGGTGATCTGAGCAAGAGATTGATCCATGTGGCCAGCTTTAACTTTTATGGATAACAAAGAAGGGCTATTTCCAAGAGCTAAAGCGACTGGTCCAGATTCCTCCTTTAATGATTCAAATATAAAGTCGTCCACTACACCTATGATCGTCAAAACCTGACCATTATTGATTTTTGTTCCAATAGGATGAGCAATTCCCAATTGTTTCACAAGTGTTTTGTTCACAATAGTCGCAGAACTATCAGAAGCTAATGTGGGATTGAAATTGCGTCCTTCAGACAACCGCAATTCAAATGTGGATAAATAACTATCGTCAACAAGCCAGAATTGTGCACCTCTAGGAAGTTGTACATCTTTTTTATCATCAAGTGAAAAGGAGTTCCCATTTCGTTTCACACCATCGATAGGTACAGGCGAGTAATCTCCTATAGAAACATCAGCAACGGAAGGAAGAGATTTTAGTTCATTTTTTAAACTTCCCAAATCCTGGGATAACGTGCTGATTCCTCGTAATACGATGACCTGATCTTTGCTGAATCCTAGATCTTTATTCAAAATAAAATTGACCTGTTGATTGGCAACAAGTGCACTCACGATAAGAATAATAGAGGTCGCAAACTGAAAAGTGACAAGACCATTGCGTAACATAGAACTTCTTGGACTCGATTGCTGTTTGTTTTTTAATGCTGAAATGGGTTTGAAGCCAGATAGATAAAGAGCAGGATAAATACCCGCCAAGCTTCCAATAAATATGAAAGCAATGATCAGTGTTGGTATAAAATACCAGCTTAATAGTGGAATCTCCAAACTTTTGTTCGCAAGGTTGTTAAATAAAGGTAATAATATCCAAGCTAATAAAAGTCCTATGATCAAGGAGATTAAGCTATAGCATAGTGCTTCTACCATAAACTGGCGAATGAGGGATTTTCGGTCAGAACCTATGGTTTTACGAATTCCAATTTCTTTCGCCCTAGTCGCCGCATTTGCAGTGGAAAGGTTGACAAAATTGATGCAAGCGATCAGTAAGATAAAACCAGCAATAGATGCAAATGCCCATATCATTTTAATGTCTCCTCGATTGAGCGTAGACACTTTATCGTCACGAATACCTGAAGAATACAGATGGATATCAGATGCATGCTGTAAAGTCATTTTTAACTGATAAATGAAAGGTTTAATTGTACCACCTGCTTTCAATGTTTCTGGTATGAGATGGCCTTCTATGTACACCTTTTGAATGATATCTTGCGTATGTACTGGATCGCTATTTTTTTTCAGTTTCACATACACCGTATAGTTTGTGGCCATCCAATTATTTTGTTCGCCAGGATAAAAAGGCTCACCGGCTAAAGACATAAAAAATGTATAGCCATACAGCGTTGAATTCCTTGGAATATCATCAATGATAGCCGTTATCGTGTAGGGTTTCGATTTATCATTGTTGAGGTATATTTGTTGACCAACTGGATTATCCTTGAAATATTTGGCCGCTTTACTTTTTGTAATGACAATGGTATTGGGATTATCCAAGGCATGCACCAGTTGTCCATAGATAATTGGTGAAGGAAACATCTCTAAAATGGACTGGTCAATATAAACAAATCCATCGTCATAATAATTGTCAGGTTTAGAACCTAGGGTCAATTGATTCCCGCCCGCGCCAAAAAGTGGATTAGGCAATATACGACCAGTTTGTTCTACTGCTGGAACTTCATCTTTTATGGCTTGAGCAGAAGGAGCTGTCAAAGATAATCCCCTCATCACATCGTCCCCATTTGGAATTTGTGATACAATGCGATAGATCCGATCTACATTTGGATAAAATTTGTTATAGCTCGTTTCATGTTTAATATATAAAACAATGAGAATACAGATCGATACGCTAAACGCAAATCCACCAATTTTGATGATGGAATAGAGTTTATTCTTTGTGATATTCCGCCAAGCGATTTTAAGATTATTTCTGAACATAACAATTGTATTTTTCTAGGTAGCCCATTATATCATGATAATAAGGAGTCTATTATCATGAAAACAATTGCATTGCCAAATGTGCAAATATTTGTATATTAAGTTTTTATGTTTTTTTAACTGCTAAATCTTGTACGATAACGAACAGTTTACGTTCAATATCGTACAAATGTTTTAGTCCGCTATATGATTTAAGCTCAAAAATCATGTAGGACTTAAATCTGTCTTTAGGTACTGGCCATCGCTTCGATACGGTTAAATTGTATCTTTTAAACGTAGATCTTCACATAATCTAAGCATCATTTCATTCGGATCACTATCAATTGCTAGCGCAATGAGATACATTTCATCTAATCTTAATTTTGCCGTATCATTCATGGTGAGTTCGTTGATTCGTGCTTTACTTAATCCTGTCTTGCGCGATACCATTGATTTATTGACAGATTTTTTTGCTAGAATTTCTCCAAGTTTTGTCATACAGTATATTTATTTTTCTATTCATGTGTATAGCTAAATATATTAAATGTTGTTATTATATATACAAACATTTTGAATATTGCTAGTTATTCCTTTCTTTTGTATAGAATATCTATATAAATTGTAATTATGAAAAAGAAGCAATCTCCCCCAACAACTCAAGAGTACAAAATTCGGTGTAGTGAAATTGAAATCATCATTTTATACCGCATGATGCTACTCCGGACAGCAAAAAATCTATCTACAGAAGAAGTTTCATTTTTAATGGGAAAAGAAGATGACTTTATTGAAAAAATAGAAAGTTTCAAGATAAAGAGTATCTATGCCCATGATCTCTTCGTGTTTACACAGGTGTTAGATTATAATGCTGGCGTAGTTTATCCTAATTCTGTTGATGTTGATCATCAAAAGTTTAATTATAAGATGTTTAAAACTATTTGTAGTGATCGTGTGATTTATGAGCTCAAACAGCTGGATGAAAACAAAGAAGCTTTTAAAACCATTTTTTTGTTAATGGACTCCAGACATGATATTGATAGCTTTAGCAATTCAACCGCTAATGAAATAGAACAATTAAAGAATTTAATGGATAAGCTATTTGAGAAAGGATATTTTACACAAGAAAGACTCGCGTATGAAATATTATATAAATGTCAAGATGCAATTGATAGCTCTATAGCTCCTAAAAATCTGAAAGTTGTTTTACAAAATTATGTAGATAAGAAGGAAGAATATCATTTGGAACAAAGGATTTCAAGTAAAAAGAACTTTTCTGGCTTTGCTTATTTACAGGTATAACAGTTCACGAAAAGATAGAGAATTGAGCACTGTTTTTAAATTCAGGCTCGAAGTCATCTCAAAATCTTAAGCCTTACAAGCACAACATTTATACACCGACTGTTAATTGATCGGTGTATATTTTAGTTAGCATCCTACGGCTTTTTTATTCATCCCTCAATTTTTCAATCGGATTAAATCGTGTAGCACGATATATAATACCTATGATCAATGTGCCCAATAATAAAGTTAAAAAACCCAGTGGAAGCAAATACGTGAGTAAGTCAATCTCGATTCGGCTGCTATAATTTTGTAACCAGATATGCATAAGTATATAACTAATAGGTATCGTCACTAATAAAGCCAAAACAAAAATCATGTAAAATTCTTTTGAGAAAAGTAAAATTAAATGTGATAGTGAAGCTCCCAGAACTTTGCGTACACCTACTTCTTTATTACGCAAATTTATGGACAATGTAATCAAACCAATTATTCCCAACGATACAATTAAAAGAGCAGCGATGGAAGCGACTTGTGAGGCACGCTGTAACTGGAGTTCTGTCTTGTACAATTTCTGAATACGTTCATCCGTAAATTGATATTGAAACGGAGCATCCGGGAGTAACTCTTTCCATTTTTGTTCTAATGCTGACATAGAAGAACTCAAATTTCCAGCCTTCAACCGGATACTAAAATAACGAAACTGCAATGATTTGTTTATATCTATCCATACAAGAGGAGCGGTTTCTTCCAGCATAGAGTTGGGAATAAAATCTGCAGTTACACCCGAAATCGTGACATATTGATGTTCATCATCCAATCCAATCGTTTGTCCGACAGCTTCGTCAGGTTGTTTAAATCCCAACGCAAGCATCGCCTTTCTATTGATCACAATATAAGAAGTCTGATGATCAGCCGTGTTTTTAGATAAAAATGTTCCAGCTAATATTGGAATTTGATACGTTTTTGCAAAATGGTCATCAGACATGATCACTTTAGTATTGACTTCTTTTTCTGTTTTATTGTTTATTAATGTACTGTTATTCCCTCCAATGAATCCAGGGATTTCATAAGAAAGGCTTAGCGATTCGATTTGCGGAAGCCTCTCAAACTCATTTCGAGTAGTCTCCATTTTCTTTAATCCTACTTCACTCCAATCACGAGGTACCTGTACCGTCAATACCGATTCCTTATTATACCCAGAGTTGCCATGTAAAAATAAATCGATCTGTTTGGATATAATAATAGTAGCCATTAAGATAATAATAGCCACAGCAAATTGTATAAAGATCAATACCCGACGAATAACCTGTTTATTGTTATTTTGAGTGAATTTATTTTTTATAGACTCCAATATACCATTGCTTGATAGTTTTATTGCAGGATAGATCCCAGCAAAAAAGCCGACCATACAAGCAAATAGAAATAATAAAATAAAAAATGCAGCAGGAAGAGCTGTCAATGTCGGTAGTTCACGCATAAAGATACCTTCAAACACGGGAGTTAACAATACATACAAAGGAAGGCTCAATATAACAGCAATAATTAGCGTAATCACATATTCAGTAAGTAATTGAGCTATAATCTGTGTACGAGATGAACCCATTACTTTGCGCACCCCCATCTCTTTAAGGCGTGAGAAGTTTTGACTGATCGTGATATTGATGAAATTGATGACAGCCATTAGTAAAACGAAACCTGCAATCCAAAGTAAGGTAGAAATCATTTTACGGATAGCCCCGTTGTTGTCATCTAAAAAGTAGCTTTTTAAAGGTTTTAGATCTGGGGTATAGTTTAAAGAAAATTCCGCATCCATATTCCGCTTTATGAGATCCTGAATAGGAGCATGTAATTGATCAGGAGTAATTCCTTTTTGAAGCTCGATAAAAGAAACGATATAAGGATTGTGCCAGTTGTCGATAGACCTTCCAAAATAAGATTCACTTGCTATAGGTAGAAAGATATCGGATTTCATGGCATCATTTAAGTGCATTACGGAATTCTGTGTATTTTCTATAATTACACCTGTGATCGTGAAAGGCTGCTTATCGCCATTGAAGTTTTTGATTTCCAACGTTTGACCTAAAACATTTAGTTTTCCAAAATATTTTTTAGCGGCTTTTTCGGTGATGACTACAGTGAATGGTTTTGTTAATGCAGTTGTTGAATTTCCTTCAAACAATTGCAAGCCGAACATGTCCAATAAGGTAGGATCTCCAACAACTGTACCTTCTTCGAATATCTGCTGACCATTGGAAACAATACAGGTCAATCCATCGATTCGATAGTAATTTGCCACCAATTGAGGATATTCTTCTTTTAAAGCCTTTGGCAAAGCACCAATACTTGTTAATGGTATACCAAAACCTTCTTTTTTATAATTACTTTGTAGTAGGTACTGCTGTTCTTTATGGCGTAGTTGGCTGTTAACTTGATGTACTTCCCAGACATAAGCACCTACAAGTATGACAAAAGTAATACTACAAATCAAACCCACAAGATTGATTAAACTTTCGTATTTACGCTTTATAATATTACGCCAAGCGATTTTTATATTGTTTTTTAGCATAGTTATATTTTTATCAGAGACTGATGCTTTTGATTAATTTCTTTTATTAATATTTTTATAAATATCATGGTGACAAGTCAACTTCAGCCTAACCCTGCAACTTAAATAATAATGCTGCAGTCTTATTTTACTCATCCCGTAAACTATCTACGGGATTTGCTCTAGCGGCTTTAAAAGATTGAAAGCTGATGACCACTAAGGTAATCATGATTCCAAAGATCAACGCTGAAGCAAATATCCACCAAGTCAGTGTAATTCGGAAAGGAAAATCTTCAAGCCATCTGTTCATCACGTAAAAAGCAATAGGCGTAGCTAATATACCAGATATGACCATCCATTTAAGGAAGTCCTGTGTTAGTAATTGGATAATTCCGGCAATAGATGAACCAAGCACTTTTCTAATGCCAATTTCTTTGGTTCTCTGGAGTATAGAAATCGATAATAGCCCTAAAAAGCCTATAGCGCTAATGACAACAGAAACCCCAGCTGCGATCCAGATCAGTTTTTCAGTAAGTATTTCCTTTTCATATAAGTTCGCGATTTGCTCATCGTAAAACCTATATTCAAAAATTTCATTCGGGTACCAATCTTTCCACTGCTGCTCAAATTCATGTATAAATTGCTGAGGGTTTTTTCCATTAAATTTAATCGCAACATTTTTTATACGCTCTTCATGATAACCGACTACGGTCGGCGAAATACCTTCTTTTAGAGAATTTGTATTGAAGTCAGCAACGACACCAACAATTTTTCCTACATTTTCCTCATTTAAGCCTCCTGCATGAAGACTCTTTCCTAAAATCTGATGAGGATCCGGATAACCAAGGTCCTGAGCCATTTTTTCATTGATCAGGAATTCCGGATTTTTTGGATCATCATTAAAATTATGACCTGCGACCAGTTTTATATTGAATGTTTTTATGTAGCTCGAGTCTGCTATAGCGTAGCGTGCTGGCCATTTTTCCCAATCTGCTTGATTGTCAAATTGAAAAGTTCCGCCCCAAACTTTATCATTTGCTGGTGGGTTATCACAAAAACTAAAGGATGCAACATCACTTCTTTTAGAAAGAAAATGATTTAATTTTTCTTTGTTGGCGAGCATTTCTTTTTTCAACGGAAAGAGGAGCACCTGTTCCCGATTAAATCCCAGATCTGTATTTTTTAGATAATTGACCTGAAGAATGATAACCAAAGTTGCAATCAGGAGCACCATCGCAATTACATTTTGCAACACGATAAAAGATTTTCTGGTCAAGCTCCATGGGCCCATTGCCAATTTTTTCAACGCATCTTGAATAGGTGTCCTGTTGACAAAAATTAAAGGGTAAATGCTTGTTACTAAAGCTGTGCATATCCAAATCAGTCCGACAATGCCTACGAATGAACGGAGAGAAAGAATCGCTATAGGTCCATTTGAAAAAAGATATTCATTACTCCAATTGATAAAAATAAAGAGCAGGACTAAGCCAAAGATAATAGCTCCAAAAGTTAGCAGAGAAGTTTCGAGTAAGAATTGAAAGAAAAGTTGTTTTTTCGAACTTCCCAAAATCTTTCTCATTCCCATTTCCACACTTCGGTTCATCTGTTGAGCAAAAAGAATATTGCTATAATTCACAAACGCCATGATACTAATTCCGATGGCAATCACCGATAATATCTGCAGTAAAGATTTTTGCGTACCCTTGCCATAGTCTTGATCAAAATGAAAGTCTGTAATCGGAAGTAGTTTATAAGAATAATACTCCAGTACACTTTTGTCAAAATACTTGGCCACCAGTTCATGTATGGTTTTTTCAACTTGTACCTTATCTTCATTATTTCTTAAGGTCAATAAAATATTGTTGTTCGTATTCGTATAGCCCCAGTTATGAAAAAAAGCATCACTTTTATCGATTTTAAAAAGCGTAGCAATCGATTTTAGGGAGAAGTAAATATTAGATCTAAAGTCAGAATTACCTTGACTGTCATCGATAATACCGATCACCTTCATCGGAAACTCACTTTCAACCAGGATCGTTTTTCCCATAGCATTTTCTTCTCCGAAATAAAGTTTGGCAGTAGATGCAGTAAGTGCTACAGTATGAGGAGCATCCAAGTCTTCAGGATTTCCAAGTATCCAGGGGAAATCCAAAACCTTAAAGTAATCTGACGAAGCAAAAGCCGCCTTCCCATTTGTTTTGAATCGTTTATCAGCGATTCCTATAGTGAAGTCTTTTTTATCGATATATAAGGCAGTTTTTTCCACCTGAGGAACTTCTTTCGAAATAGCATCATACATCGCAAAAGATCCACCTTTATTATGTTCGACTTGCTCAAGCTTTAAGTCATAAACGATCATGTAGGTTTGGTCCTTTTGTTTATGAAATTGGTCGAAGCTAAGTTGATAACTATTATAAATATAAATGAACAAACCACAAGCAATCGCTAATCCCAAACCCACAATTGTCAACATGGAGTAATAGCGGTGTCTAATGAGTTGCCTTAATGCAGTCTTTAAAAATAATTTAATCATTTGTTCTAAATTATAAAGAATATATTCAGACAACTACTCATCTCTCAAACTATCAACAGGATTGGCAAGTGCCGCCTTTATAGTCTGAAAACTTATTGTGGCTAAACTGATCAGAATAGCCATCAATCCAGCAGCAGCAAAATACTGCCATTGAATTTCTATGCGATAATTATAATCCTGTAACCAATTATCCATCACCCACCATGCTATTGGCGATGCAATAAGGATGGCTATAAGCACTAATTTAATAAAATCAACAGAAAGCAAAGATGTTAATTGTCCAATAGATGCACCCAAGACCTTTCTGACAGCAATTTCTTTCATACGCGTTTCTGCCATATAAGCAATCAAAGCAAATAAACCCAAGCAAGAAATAAAGATGGTCAATACCGCAAAAAGCATGGACAGAGTACCAATAGATTGCGTCTCTTTAAATTTAGCTTCAAAATTTTTATCAATAAACTTATACTCAAAAGGGTAATCCGGATTGAATTTTTTGAAGATATCCGCTACCGTTTTTAAATTATTAACAGTACTATTGTTTGGGTTCAATCGGTAGTGGATATTTGTAAACCAAGATTTAGGACCAAAAATAATCATCGGTAAAGTTTCACCATATGGTGAATCAACGATGAAATCTTTGATTACACCTACTACAGTCCAGTCCTCTCTATCTCCATGGATAACCTGACCAATCGGATTTTGTAATCGCATGCTTTTAACAGCAGTTTCTGTCAATAACATTGCATTACTATCAGTTTTATATTTATAAATATCAATATCTCTACCTGATAAAAGTGTAAATCCTAAATTTTCAACCGCATCAGCATCCGTACTGAAACGATTGAACGATACTTTTTTATCGCTTTCGCTACTTCCAGGCCAGGAAAACCCCATGCCATTGCTATATCGATCAGTCACTGGCGACATATTTTTAGAAACAGAAACAACCGCATTGCTAGCCAGCAATTCGTTACGAAGATTTAAATAATTCTTTTCAAGTTCTCCAGAAATACTGCTCACTAATAACCCATTGTCATCATAACCCCGATCCCGATCTTTAGTATGCTGAATCTGTTGGAATATAATAATCGTTGCTATTGTCAGAATAATAGCAATTGAAAATTGCAAGATAACCAGAATAGAGCGTACGCTTAAGCCCCTTTTATAAGAGTTTAATTTTCCCTTTAACGTTTTTAGCGGTTTAAAAGAGGACAGGAAAAATGCAGGGTAGCTACCTGCCAAAACTCCTGTAATAATCGTGAAAATAATTAAAAATAACCAATTGCTGCCCGAAAGTAGGGAAATATGAAGATTTTTCTCAACTAAATTATTAAATGCCGGAAGAATCAAGATGATACAACCTACTGCTAGTATCATGGCGGCAAAACTGATTAAGACACTTTCTACAATAAACTGTGCAATGAGACTTTTACGATCAGCACCTACCACCTTGCGAACGCCTACCTCTTTAGCCCTTCGCTCAGAACGAGCAGTACTCAAGTTCATGAAATTGATACAGGCCACCAACAAGATAAATGAGCCAATCCAAGTAAATAAATGGACCAATTGAATACGACCAGCAGTATAGGTGCCATTAACACTTTTGTTGTACAAATAGGCATCTTGATATGGGAATGCAAAGATCTCATTTGTCGACCTGATTTCATTATTGCCCACATTAATATGATTTTGACTAACAAGCCTTATTTTATTGTTAAACGCTTCTAATGGTGTTGTCTCCCTTAACAGAACATATGTTTCGATGGAGTTGTTCTGCCAGTTGTCATCCGTATAGCCAATTTTTTTAGCATATTCCCATGACAGCAAATAGTCAAATTGCATACTCGTGTTATTGGGTAGATCTTGCAATACAGCATCCACCGTCACTAAGTTTACAGAATCTATTTTGATGGTTTTGCCCACAGGATCAGAGTTTCCAAATAAAGTCTCAGCAAACTTTTGTGTCAAAACTACGGAATTTGCATTTTGAAGCAATTTATTTTTATTACCCTTGACTATAGGAAAGCTAAACATATCAAAAAAACCAGGATCAACAAATGCGACTTGAGATACGATTTTTTTATTGTTATAGGTCGTTAGAAAATTATTAAATTGATCGTAACGCGTGAATTTTTCAATATCTGGAAAATCTTTCTTCAACGTAGGCCCCATAATTTTTGGTGTATTCACCCAAGCCCACATCTGTCCCTGATTCATATCCCGATTACTGATCACGTACAGTCTATCACCTTTCTTATGAAAGCGATCCATACTCAGCATATTTTGTAACCAAAGTGCGATCAGTAAAGCCCCTGCCATACCAATGGCCAATCCAATGATATTGATGCTTGAAAAGGCTTTATTTTTTAGCAAATTACGCCAAGCGATTTTAATATAGTTATTGATCATCGTTATTTTATCAAGAGGTGTCTATTCAAAAATGACTATTTTATTCATCTCGTAAGCATTCAACCGGATTGATAATTGCTGCGCGTACAGTCTGGTAGCTGATGGTTAATAAAGCAATCGTCAGTGCCACACTTCCTGCAAGAAAAAATACCCACCAATCTAGTTCAATATGATAAGCAAAGTTATCCATCCATTTGTGCATCGCCAACCAACCAAAAGGAACACTGATCAGTAAAGCAAATACGACTAATTTTAGAAAATCAAAACTTAATAACTTAACGATTTTTAATACAGACGCACCCAATACTTTACGGATACCGATCTCTTTGATCCGTTGTTGAACCGTATAAGTGGAAAGAGCAAATAAGCCCATACACGCAATGGTAATTGTAATAAATGAAAACAGTTGCATCGCTTTGGTAGTCTGTTGATCTTGGAGGTAAAGTTGATTATAGTCATCATTAAGAAAGTGATATTCATAGGTGTTTTTCGGATCAATTTCTTTCACGATCGTTTTTACTTGATTGATAGCATCCTGCATCGGAACTTGTGCATTAAGCTTGATGAATATATTTCCAAAATAATCATACTCGGGGAAGAGGACAACAGGGCTAATCTCATTATGCAGTGAGGTGAAATTGAAGCTTTCAACAACTTGTTTAATAGAACCTTTACGACCATTTAAATTTATTCTCTTACCGACAGCCTCTTTAGGGCTCCAGCCCAGCGCTGATGCCGTTAACGTATTGATAATAAAACTATTTTCAGGAGATACGGTATCTCTTGCTCTTAATATGTCCGTATCCGAAAGAGGCGAGCCAGCAACTGATTTAATATTAAATAACGATACAAAGTCTTTTTCAATCGGGATAGCCGTTACATTAATAGAAAAATCCGTCGGTTGCCCCTCCACATCACTGATGCTATAACCGCCTTGTATATTTACAGGATTGTCATAGGAAGCAGTCATTCCTTTCACACTATTTAACTGACTCAACTTGTCTTTCAGTAACTGACGTTCTTTGTCCTTCCATCCCCGTCCATCAATCACCAATATATCAGATCGATCCAATCCAGTATTTTTAGATTGAATAAATTCCATTTGTCTACTTGCAAATAAAGTACAAATGATAAAAAATATAGAAATACAAAATTGGAAAGCAATCAGTATTTTACTCAGCGATATCCCAGTTTGCTTTTCACTCAGTTTACTCTTAAAGATTGAAATCGGTTTTAAACTAGAAATTGAATAAGCTGGCCAGCCACCAGCAAGTAGTGATAAAGAAATAAAGAATGTTAATAAGGATAGATAAACGACAGGTTTATTCCATATAGGAAAGCTGATATCCACCCCCATAAAATGACTGAAGACAGGTAAAAGAAGGAAAGTTGCTAATATGCTCAGTAATAAGGAAATCAAAATCATCAAACTACATTCCAATAAAAATTGGAAGAAAATGTTTTGACGGCCAGCTCCCAACACTTTCTTGACACCGATCTCTTTTTTACGCTCTATGGCATGTGCCAGAATTAAATTTGTAAAATTAGTGCAAGTCAAGACAATTAGCGCAATACCTAAGGCTGTTAATATATAAATATAGAGTATATTTCCAGTACCTGATGTTTTTGAGTGCAAATGAATGTCGGTTAATTTTTCTACTTGGAAACCAAATTGATAACCTTGTTTAATAGCATCAGTGAACTTATTCTTGACCAGATGATTCAGCTTAAGTTGAACCGATTGGAAGCTCATCTCATTGGCCAATAAGGCTATGGTGATATCATTTGCTGAAGTCCAAGATGATTCTTTGTACCGAGCTAATCCCTGATTTGATAAGATAGCAGAAAATTTTAATTGGGTATTGCTTGGTAAATCCTGTATAATTCCAGTCACTTTCCAGTTCACTTTATCAATGACCAAAGCTTTGTTAATGGCTGATTCATTTGGGAAATATTTTTTCGCCAAACTCTCTGTAAGCACAATTTGATTCGGACCTTCGAGTACATGCTTTTTATTTCCTTCGATAAATTGGTAATCCAATATTTCAAACAAATTATGGTCTGCATAATACAGCTTATTTTCTTTCAAAGATTGGTCATTAATATCAATTAACCCCGCCTGAGTGTAAGCATATAAGCGACTTGCTTGCTGTACCTCAGGAAACTCCGATTGTAGGGCAGGTTGTAATCCCGTGGGCGTTGTTCCCGATGAAACCAATTCAGGACTATTTGGAGATTTGTAAGATAAACTAAAATAAGCAAGCCGGTCAGCATGTGAAAAAAAACGTTCATAACTAACTTCGTGATAAATGTAAGTCGCTAATAGAAGGAAGCAGGTTATTCCGATTGTTAACCCAGACATATTGAGTAATGAAAAGCCCTTATTCTTCCTAATATTACGCCATGCTATTTTGATATGGTTCTTGATCATTATTTTATGCTTTTAAATTCTTGTACTTTGTAAACTAGCCCATGCAGATTTGTTGATGAATTTTTTGATTAGATTACTCATCCCTCAATGTTTTAATCGGATTTGTATTTGCAGCTCTAATCGCTTGTGTACTCACCGTTAAGATCGCAATCGTTAACGCCGCAATACCAGCTACGGCAAAGATCCACCATTGAATTTCGATGCGGTAAGAAAAATCTTCTAACCATTTACTCATGATCCACCAAGCAATAGGTGAAGCAAGCAGAATCGCTATCAGCACGAGTTTTACAAAATCTCGCGATAGCATAGCTGTTATACCTGTCACAGAAGCACCTAATACTTTACGGATACCAATCTCTTTTGTTCTTAATTCAGCGATATAAGATGCCAGTCCAAATAAGCCGAGACAAGATATAAAAATGGCCAATCCAGAAAATATAAGTGCCAATTGAGCTGTTTGCTGCTGTTCTTTAAACTTGATCGCAAATTGCTGATCAACAAAATTATATTCAAAGGGATACGCTGGATTAAATTTTTTGAGTATCTCCTCCATTTGTTTCAAGTTATGTTCTATTGGCAAAGATGGGTTAGTACGAACGACCATATTTAACATCCACTCTTTAGCAGGGTAAATGAGAAGAGGGGTAACAGGACTATAGGGAGAATCATTAATGTAATCATTAATGACCCCTACTATCGTAAATGTGTTGCTTCCCCATTTCAGGATGCTACCAATAGGATTTTTCAATTTCATTTCTTTGATAGCAGCCTCGTTCACCAGCACCGATAGACTATCGGAAGCCAACCGTTCAAAGTCGATGTCACGACCTTCCAGTACCTTTAAGCCAAGAGTTTTAACAAAATCACTTTCTGCCTTACCAATATTGAATACGATTTTCTTTCCTTGTTCAGGAGTTGCCCCTTCCCATGAAAAATTACCACTTGAGTTGGAAGCATTTCGAGTTATCGACCAGCCCGTACGGGTTACAGCATGCGCAATATTTTTATTGATCAATTCAGATTTAATGACTTCATAATTTTTTGTCATATCACCTTCCATAGGAATTTCGATCAGTTGCGACGGTGAATAACCGATATCTCGTTTTCCTGCATATTCAATCTGGTTACGGACAATCAAGGTTGCAATAATTAAGATAAGCGCAATTCCAAATTGGAATACGACTAATACTTCCCGAAAATTTAAAGCCAGTTTTTTAGATTTCCCAAATACTTTTAGAGATTTTATAGGCTTAAATGAGGATAGTACAAATGCAGGGTATAAACCTGCAAACACTCCCGTTAATAGGATAAATACAACTAATGAGATCCAGATCATTGGATCAGTAATGGAGAAAATTAACGGTTTATCTAGGATTTTATTAAAAAAAGGGAGTGCCAAGAAAGTTAATCCGATCGACAGCATTCCCGCAATAATTGAAAGTAACACCGATTCCGTCAAAAATTGGGTAATTAAACTACTGCGTTGCGCACCCACCACTTTTCGTACCGCTACTTCTTTGGCTCGTTTTTGGCTACGAGCAGTGCTGAGATTAACGAAATTGATGCAAGCGATCAATAGAATCAAAAATCCCAAACCAGCCACCAATTTAACTTGATCAATTTTACCACCAACTGGTACACCCTGTTCAAATTTTGAATACAAGTGCATTTTAGATAGCGGATATAAAAATAGGGAACCTTTTAACTCGTTATTTGTCTTTTTTGCAATGATATTTTTTAGTTTTTTATTAAAAGCATCTACATCTGTACCGTCTTTAAGTTGGATGTAGGTCATGAATGTACTTGTATTCCAGTTTGGAGAGTAATTATCCGCCTTAGTTAGGGGAATCAAATAGTTAAAATCAAAATCGGTATTACTCGGTAAATCTGCAATGATACCAGATACTTGATAAGGTTCCTTATTGTCCAGTATAAGGGTTTTATTTAAAGGATCCGTATCGCCAAATATTTTCTTGGAGAGACTTTCTGTTAAGATGATGTTTTGTGGACCAGAGAGAACTTGACTGCGATTACCCTTTAAAAGTTTAAAATCAAACATCTCCATAAAAGAAGGATCAACCTCCGTGCCTTTAGACTTAATTTTATTCTCATCAAAAGATAATAATCTATCCACATTCCAATACACACGTGCCGCATGCTCTACCTCAGGGTATTCAGCTTTTAAAGTAACAGATGCCGGGCCTGAAGTGATATTACTCATGCCGATTTGACCTACATCTTCATACTTATTCCAAACACGATATAAGTTGTCTTTGTTACTATAGAAATTGTCAAATTGTGATTGATTTTGTATCCAAATAGCAATCATCAAAACAGCTGCCATTCCAATAGCTAATCCGATAATGTTAATGGTTGCATATCCCTTACTTTTCAGTAGATTTCTCCAAGCGATTTTGAAATTGTTCCGTATCATGGTATTGTACTTTAGGCTGTTGTCTTATTTTTGTTTTTAAAGTTCAATACCTAAGCCATTGTTTTAAATTGCTGTTTTTCAGCGTTTTAATCTGCGTATTGGTCTTCTGTAAGTGTACGCTTTCGAACACTTAGCGTTCGTAAGCGTACATGTGAAGCATATTCTTATTCATTCCTTAGTGTATCTATAGGATTGGACAAGGCAGCTTTGATTGCTTGAAAACTTACGGTTACTAGCGTTATCAATAAAGCGATGCTCCCAGTGACGATAAAAATAGACCAGTTTATAGAAATACGATAAACATAATTTTCCAACCACTTCTCCATAAATAAGTATGCTAATGGTGCAGCTATGAGAAAACCAATTAATGTAAGCCAGATATATTCGGTAGATAAGAGTCTCCACAGACCAATTTCTGAAGCACCCAATACTTTGCGAATTCCGATTTCTTTTTCACGCTGTTCGGTCAGAAAGGAAACAAGAGCATAGAGCCCAAGGCATGAGATCAAGATTGCTAGACCCGTAAATAGACTGGTTAGACTTCGAATCATTTCCATCTGCGTAAATTCTTTGGCATACGCTTGATCTGTAAAAGTATATTCAAATATAAGGTTCGGATCCGTTGCCATGAATTTTTCTCCAATAGCTTTAAGTGTTTGACTTTGATGCTCATGATCTTTCAAGCGAATGGTAATTTTGTTCTTCGGAAGAAAATCCAAGAAATACGCTGTAGGCGTGATCGACTTAAACGGAGATTCCGAAATGGTGTTTTCAATAACACCCAATATCTCATAAGTCTTTCCGCGTTTACTTAATGTTTTGCTATTCAACGATGTCAAACCCATAAATTTTGCAGCGGCTTCATTAATAATAACCCCAGACGAATCTGTTTTGAAATCTTTAGAAAAGTTTCGCCCTTTTAAGAAATTCCAGCCTACCGTATTGCCAAAGCTTTCATCAACTGTGCATATTCCCAATATAGAGCCCTCAATAGGATCATTACCTTCCCATGTAAACCCACCACCAGATAGCCCAAGTCTATTGACAAAATTGGAAGAAAGGGTTGCATCTTGAATAAGTCCTTTATTTTGTAAGTCTCTTTTGAGAACTTCAAAATTTTTCCTGATTTCTGGACTGCTACTGATCACATTGATTAGGTTTTGATTATTATAGCCGATCGGTCTTTCTTTGACATGGTACAATTGCTGTATAACTAAATAAGTGGCAATCATCATAAAAATGGAGATCGCAAATTGAATTACCACCATGACTTTACGTGGTTGAAATCTACCTTTGCTAAGTTGTAGTTTTCCTTTAAGAGCAAGGATCGGATTGAAAGAGGATAAAAATATAGAAGGGTAGATGCCTGCTAATAATCCGATGACAAAGATTCCCGCAAACGAAATAGCGTAAAATAAAGGCGAACTTAATGGAAGTTCGAGTTGTGCATGTGTCACTTTATTAATCCATGGTAATAGCAGGAGTGTGAACAGAATCGAAAACACAAAAGAAATACCAACAGAGCAAACAGATTCTACTAAAAAACCTTGAATTAATTGTTTTCGATTGACGCCAAATGATTTGAGTACTCCGACCTCTTTACCTCTTTTTAAACTTCTGGCAGTGCTGAGGTTGATAAAATTGATACACGCCAATGAAAGGATCAAACAGCTGATTAAAGCAAACATCCAAACGTATTGAATCTGTCCACCATTATTTTTACCATTTTTGAAAGACTCGTACAAATGCCATTTCTCCATAGGATGCAATAGTATTTCAGGATTGATATCGGTGAGTTTTGTTTTGAAAACCGTAGTCAATTTTGATTCAATAGTAGGAATTAGCTTACTATTAGAAACCTGCACATAAGTATTAAAGTAGCAATTGTTCCATCCATCAGCAATCCCTTCGTTTTTTACTAAATAATCTGCAATCGGTAAAATATAGTCCAATTGGTAAAAAGTACTATTATGAGGAAGGTCTGCATATACCCCTTTAACGAGATATTGCTCCTTTCCATTGAGCTGAACAATTTTTCCAATTGCACTTTGGCTTCCAAATAAGCGAGAAGCTAATGATTGCGATATAATGAATGTATTGGCGTCAGTAGGAGTGGAGACCTCACCTTCAATAGTTTGAAAACTGAAGATCTCCGAAAATTTACCTAAAGCATAGCATCCATTGGCACTTAGTTTTTTATCCCCTGCTTTGAACATGGTACTTTCTAATCCTGTTGATAAGGTGACTTTTTCCATTTCATCTTTAAAATCAGATTCGATCCATTTTGCCAATGGAATTGAGGTCGATGGACCGGTAGACATTTCGTCATTGAAAGTACCGGTGACCATGACTTGATAAATGGTATCGTAGTTCTGAAAATTTTTATCAAAAGAAAACTGCTTCAATATCCAGAGGGTACTGACCAAAGCAACCGTAAAACCTAGAGCAAGACCGATGATATTGATTGTTGCGTTCCATGGATTACGCTTTATATGGCGTAGAGAAGTTTTAAAAAATAGCTTTATCATAATTCTTAATCAATTGTCTTATTGTAGGAATCTTTTTGATACCTGATAATTATTCGTCCCTTAGACTTTTAATGGGGTTTCCAAAAGCAGCTTTTAATGTTTGATAGCCAATGGTCATCAGTGCGATGATTATGACCGTAAATAAAGCGGTTACAAATGCCCATATAGGCATTTCAATACGATAGATGAAATCATTAAGCCAATTATTAAAAAGATAATAAGCAATAGGACTAGCAATTAAAAATGCCAATAAAATGATTTTTAGATAGCTTGATGAAAGCAAGTTTAAAATTCCTATCGTACTTGCACCTAGTACTTTCCGTATTCCGATTTCCTTACTCCGGAGTTCTGCAGTATATGCCGCTAAACCTAAAAGACCAAGACAAGCAATAAACAATGTCAACATGGAAAATACGGTCATAACTTTAGAAGAACGTGTTTCATGCTCATATTGACTTTGGATATATTGATCTAAGAAAGTGAAATCGAATGCAGCTTCTGGAGCAATAGAAGAATATGCTTTTTTGAGTTCCAACAAATACGCCTGCAGATCTCCTGCTTGATATCGAATGAGTAAATTTCTCGGAGATTCAGGTGATTTATTCATCGTGTAATAGGTGTAGCCACCTATTGATGATTTTAAATTTGAATAATTGAAATCTCTTACAACTCCTCTGATAATGGAATTTGTAGCACTCATTTCTGTGATGATGGGTTTCCCAATAGCTTCTTCAGGTGTTCGATATCCTAAAAAATGAAGAATTACTTCATTGATCAACACGTAACAAGTCGAATCTGGTTTACCGATAATACTCGGTAAATCTGAACCAGCTAATAACTGCAAGCCTAGTGTTTCAATAATTGGTCCGAATGTAACGGCTGTTTGTGTAGGTAAGCCCTGTTTGTCCGTTAGAAATTTATATACGGTCTTACCACTTTCATTATAACCTGGAATGGATTGTGCGTAAGTGGAAGATTTGGTCGCAGGAATATTTCCTATCGCATGGCTAAGTGCATTGATTTTATCCAAACCTTTTATGGATCGAATAGGGATCGATAACACACTTTGAGGCTGATAACCCAAATCTTTATTTTTGACAAAGTTCATTTGCGAAAGCATAATGATGATGCCAATGATGAGGGTAATAGATGTCGCAAATTGAAACAGAACCAATAGCTGTCTTGTTAATACTTTTTTTGTCCCATTATTATCTCCTTTTTTCATTAAAGTAATGGATTTAATTTGGGAAAGATAGAGAGCAGGATAACTTCCAGCTATCAAGGTAATACTTAACCAAGCTATAAACACAGGGCTTACATTTTGCCAATTGAGTATTTGAGAAATAGCAATATCGTTTTGACTGATGGCATTGAATAGTGGTAATAATAAAATGGCTAAAAATATTCCGATCGCCATTGCGATTAGGCTGATGGTTGCGGTTTCAATATAAAATCGAATGATGATTTGTTTTCGACTAGCCCCTAAAACCTTATTGATGCCCACTTCCTTACTGTTTTTTTGAGATTTAGCAGTTGCTAAATTCATATAATTCACACAGGCAATTATAATAATCAAGAAAGCGAGGACAGAGAGGGTTCTGATCGTTTGAATATCTCCAGTACGCGTAGTTGGTCCAGTTTTTAGATCTGATGAATATAGATGCACTTTTGATAAGGGCTGTAAAAAAAATGCTGTAAAAAAACGGTTATCTTTTTCAACATACTTATCGATCAACTTCGTAGCCTGTTGGGCAATATCACGAGGATCTGTACCATCTTTCAAGTGGATATAGGTTTCATAACTCGCGTTACTCCAATATACATTTTTACCCATCCAAGAGTCCATGATATTAGAAATCATCTCACAATCAATTGTGCTATTTTTTGGCAAGTCTAGATATACAGCACTCACTTGAAATGTATCTCTTTGATTTACACAAATCATTTGATTTAAAGCAGATTGGCTTCCAAACATTTTTTCCTTGGTAGATTGAGATATCGCAATACTTTTAGGTTGATGAAATACCGTCTCTTGATTTCCCTCAATAAACTGAAAATCAAACATGGAGAAAAGAGAAGAATCTGCTAGGTATAAATTTTTCTCAATAAAATTATGATCTCCTGCGCGGATAGAAGCAGGGGCGCCAAAATCATTTTTCACCAAACGTGTCATTTGTTGTACGCCCGATAAATCCTCTTTTACAGCAGGACCTACGGCATTTGGTAAAGCAATCCATTTTTCCTGATTATATTCTGGAGAAGTCTGCATATAGACACGGTAAATGTTTTTCCCCTTTTTGAACATAGAGTCATAGCTCAATTCTTGTTGAACATAAGCAAATAATAAAACGGCAGTGCAGATACCAATTGCTAATCCAATGATATTAAGAATGCTGAAAAATTGATGATTCTTAATACTTCTCCAAGCTGTTTTGATATAATTCTTTATCATAATTTTTTCGATTGTCAATCGTTCTACAATATTCTTTTTACTTAACAGACAAAGCCGTCGACTTCTGAAATCGACGACCTTGATCTTTACTTAACACCTAAACACCACTAATTAAATGATGATCACTCATCACGTAAACTATCGATCACATTTACCTTCGCAGCACGGATAGCCTGATAGCCAATTGTGATTCCTGCGATTAATAAAGCGATACTTGCTCCAACTAAAAAGATCCAGAGACTCAATTCTGTTTTGAAACTGAAATTAGCCAACCATTCGTTTGAGAAATACCATGCGAGTGGCCCAGCTATTAGAATGGCAATACCTAATAATACCACAAATTCTCTACCCAATAGCTTAACGATTTGTGCAATACTTGCTCCTAGAACTTTTCGGATACCAATTTCTTTGACTTTAGTTTGTGCTGAATTTGTCGCTAAAGCGAGGAGTCCAAGAGAAGAAACAAAAATAGCGATTGAAGCAAATATGTTAAAAAGAAGACCGGTACGTAAATCAGACTTATATAACTGATCAAATTTGCTATCTAAAAATGTGTATTCGAACGGTTGTTCCGAAGGGTAACTATCATAGATCGCTTTTACTTTCTCAATTGCTTTTTGTGCATTTAAAGCTGTTGTCTTCACATATAGAGTACCTGCAAATCGGTGTGTCCAAAACACCATTGGGCCGATTGGGGTTTTTAGATTGTTAAAATTGAAATCCTTGACCACACCTACTACCGTTCCAGGTACCTCATGTAATGACATTTGAGCGCCCAGATATGGTTTTTTTAACCCCATTTGTTTTGCCAGAGTTTCATTTATGATATAACTCGAAGAGTCTGCAGGAGTACCTTTGATGTTGCCGCCCTCCACGAACTTCATACCCATTAATGGAATAAAATTTTTGTCGATAGTAGCTCTGCCAACAATAAGAGCGTAATCTTTTGGACGGTTTGGCCAATCGATATCGCCGGTAGAATTGCCATAACTCATCGGGTCGTATAAACCGTTGATGGAGTAAGAAACAATAGCAGGATCCGCAGCAAGTTTAGTTTCTACGGTAGATTTATTTTCTATAGAACCCTCATTAAGCGGCACTGTAAAAATATATGAAGTATCATATCCTAGGTTAAATTCGCGGATGTATTTCATCTGCTTTTGAATAACTAAGGTGCAGATAATTAATATGATTGATGTGGTATATTGGAATACAACCAGACCTTTTCTGAAAATACTATTTTTTGGTTTAGACGATCGGCCTTTCAATGCCGATATGGGTTTAAAGGATGACAGTTGTATGGCAGGATATATGCTCGACAATAATACCGTCAACAGCAGTGCAGATCCAATTAAAATCCACAATGCTGAATTATGGATATCAAATACCATTGATTTACCAGAAATACTGTTATATGCCGAAAATGATAATCCAACCCAGATCGCCGCCACAAAAGTGGCTAAGGTAAATGTCAGAAAAGTTTCTGCCATAAATTGAAAAAACAGTTGTTGACGGCTTGCACCCACAATCTTTCGGATACTGACTTCTTTAGCGCGATCCATCGCTCTGGCAGTGGAAAGATTTACATAGTTGATTGCGCCAATAAAAAGTAGGAGCAAGGCTACTACAGCAAATATCTGTACCATGCGTAAGGCCGATTTGTTGCCATCAGGAGCAATTAAATGTTTGTCAGCAAATGATCCAAGTTTAAAAGTAGTATTGGTATTGCCATCACGTGCCTGAATAAATCTGTTATTGATTTGCGCAATTGCTTGTTCCGGATCTGTTTCAGGACGTAACTTTAAATAAGTATCAAAGTAGTAATTTCCAAGGTCCTCATCAATCGTCTTCCATACCCCATTACCTCCATTTTCTGTAAATGACTTAGCCAAATAAGCCATAGGAAAGATAGCATCGTATCTTAAAGATGAGTTTTGTGGCATATCCTGAAACACACCTGTTACTAAGAAAGGAGTTTTCCTTAAGAGAAGCGTCTTACCGATTGCATCCTGTCCATTAAAAAGTTTTTTCTGAAGTGTTTCGCTAATCGTCACTTCATCCAAATAAGTCAATACATTAGGCTTGCTGGATTGAATTAGTGGAAAAGAAAAGAACCTAAAAAACGAGCTGTCAGCATAGGCAATAGAAAGGCCACTATAGACATCTTTTTGATCCTTTAAACTAATAACCCCAGAATATTCACCTGCTATTCTAACCGAGGACTCAATGGCAGGAACATCTTTTGCATAAAATCCAACTGGCCCCGGAGTATTATTGGATATTTGCTCTTTATCACCACCTTTCCAAATGTTATGAACATTATAAATTTGTTTATAATCTTTGTGAAATCTGTCAAAACTAATTTCGTCCTGTACCCATAGCAAAATCAGGATTGCAGTTGCAATACTGATCGAAAGTCCTAATATATTGATAGCAGTATAAAACTTGCTTTTTTTCAGATTACGCCACCCAGCTTTGATATATTTAAAAATCATAATAATAGTTTTCGACAGTTTGCATTTTTTGTTTTTTGTTTTCGAAATTTATAATGCCAATCCTTAAGCCATAATTTTAATAAACTTATTTATAGGTTTTTATGTTATTGCTAGCATCTATGTAAGTGTACGCATCCGAACACTTAGCGTTCACATGCGTACATATTAAGCTGTATACTACTGATCCCTCAAACTTTTTACAGGATTAGCTCTTGCCGCTTTTAAAGCTTGGTAACTGACTGTCACAAAAGCAATGACCAAGGCACTCACACCCGCTATGGCAAACATCCACCATTGCATATCAATGTGGTAGGCAAAATTGTTCAACCACTTGTTCATCGCCCAATAGGCGACAGGTATCGCAATACATATGGCTATAATAACCAGTTTAATAAAATCGATAGATAATAATTGTATAATGCCAAAAACACTAGATCCTAAAACTTTACGGATGCCAATTTCTTTAGTTCGTTGTTGTGCGGTATACGTTACCAATCCCAATAGGCCCAAACATGCTATAAAAAGAGCAAATCCTGAAAAGGTGGTGAAAATTCTTTGGAATCGATAATCCGCTTCATATTGACGTCTAAAACTCTGATCCAAAAATGTATAATTGAATGGAATTTGAGGAGCGACACCAGTCCAGATTTTCTCGATACGGGCAATAGTTTCCGGAAGATTTCCTTGTTGCAATTTGATCGTTATAAATTTGCTACTCCAAGGTTCTAAGCGTAAAGCAAGAGCTTCAACTTTGTTGTGTAGAGAGAGGTAGTTAAAGTCTTTTACAACTCCAATCACTTGTCCCTCTTTGCCCCATTGTGTAAAACGTTTTCCGATAATCTCTTGTGGATTGCTATAACCCCATAACTTAGCAGCAGCCTCATTAATAATTAAGGAGTGTGCACTGTCAGCAGGAAAATCTCGGGAATATGCTCTTCCTGCAACCATTTCAATACCCATATTTGGGATAAAATCGATATCTACTTCAAAGAGAGCTGGACTCAATATCGTCATTTTTCCTTCAGTAGATTCTATTTCTGTACCTGCATTAGGAAAAAATGCTCCTGGAACACTACGTGATGATGATACCGCAATGACGTCCTTATCTCTTTTAAACTTATTTTTAATCGCTTCTAAATTTTTGTTGACATCATTGTCAAAATTGTAATCAATGACAAGCATCTGATCTTGTTGAAACCCCAGATTGGTATGCTGTAGATTATGCAATTGCGAAAAGACAATACAGGTTCCGGCAATAAGCACAATGGACAAGCCGAATTGGAAAACCACTAATCCTTTTCTTAAAAATTGTCCTCCAGCAGCAGTTTTAAATGTACCCTTTAATACTTCAACAGGTTTAAAACGCGCTAAAATAAATGCAGGATAACTTGCTGCAATAATACCAGTAATCGTTACAATGGCAAGGAAAATACTAAGTGTAGTCATATTGAATAGACTGCTCCATGCAAAATTTTTACCCGCAAAGGCCTCCATGGACGGCAGAAGTATAATAACCAATAGCAATGCCAGCAGTGCAGCGATAAAAACTAAAGCTAGGGATTCACACATAAATTGTAGGATCAAATTGCGATGGTTAGCACCAATCGCTTTGCGGACACCAACCTCTTTTGCTCTTTCCATGGATCGGGAAGTAGCCAAATTCATGAAATTGACACAGGCGATGAAAAGTATAAATAGACCTATGATAGCAAATATGTACAGATTCTGTACACTGCCAGTTACACCTGGCTGTCTACCTGCTGCTGAATGCATATAGGCATCTAGCATGGGTTCGAGATAGAAGTTAAACTTATCCTCCTTAGAGGCACCATGCTTTTTAAGAAATTGAGGAATTTTTTTATTGAAATTGGCCAGATTAAATTGATCAGAGACCAGCACATACGTATAAAAATCTACATACCCCCAAGAGTCAAAAATATCTGAACGTGCTTGTTTAAAGGTACTCATGGATAATAAAGCATCAAAAGTAAAATGAGAATTGGAAGGTACATCTTCAATAACCGCAGTGACCTTATATAGACCTGGGTTAGCACGACCTGCTGCAAGCCCCCCTTCCAATGTTTTGCCAATCGGGTTTTCATTGCCAAAGTATTTTTTAGCCATACTTGCTGTTAGAACAGCAGTATAAGGAACGGTCAAGGCTGTTTTTGGATTACCAGCCAATACTTTCCAGCTAAAAACGTCAAATGCCGTTGAGTCCATAAAAAAAACACGCTCTTCCTGAAACACCTTCTCTTTATTCTTTAAAGAAATGGATGTCACTCCAGAAAATTGAACCACATTTTTCACTTCAGGGAAATCTGCTTTTAAAGCAGGTCCTATTGGCGCAACTCCCCAGACATCATTGCGTGTGGTTTGTTCTTTTTCCTCCCAGGAATTGATCACACGATAAATCCGGTCTTTGTTTACATGGTATTTATCATAAGATAACTCATCATGAATATATAATACAATTAATAAGCAACATGCTAACCCTATTGCTAGGCCAATGATGTTGATGGAAGAATAACCTTTGTTTTTCCAAAGATTTCTCCAAGCGATTTTTATATAGTTCTTGATCATTTTTAATAATTTAGAGTCGTGGTTTATTTCAGACTACATATACTTTGAATGGTTTTACTCATCTTTTAAACTATGAACAGGGTTGGCTAATGCCGCACGTATAGCCTGTGAACTGACTGTCAATAGCGCAATCACAATAGCCAGAATTCCGGCAATCGCAAACATCCACCATTTGATATCAATGCGATAGGCAAAGTCCTGCAACCACATATTCATCATCCACCATGCAATAGGAGAGGCAATGATGATCGAGATGACTACCAGTCGGATAAATTCGAAAGATAGCATGCGTGCAATGTCAGGAACACTGGCACCAATTACTTTTCTAATGCCAATTTCCTTTTTACGTTGGTGTGTCGTGAATATGGCTAAACCCAATAATCCAAGACAAGCCACAAAAATGGTCAGGGTTGCAAAAATGGTTAAGAGCTGACCCGTTTTAAGTTCAGATTGATACGTCTGATTATATCGCTCATCAAGAAAAGAATAATCGAAAGGAAGATCTGAAGGAAATGCTTGGTAATGTTTTTTTACTGTTGCCAATAATTCTTCCATGTTTGTCGCTTTTGTTTTGATAATCAAATTTCCCGCTTGATCACTCAATACCATCACCAGAGGCGCTATAGTTTCATGTAACGGTTTGAAATGAAAATCCTCAACCACACCAATAACCTGCAGCACCTTATTATCTTTATTGGTCAATGTCCTTCCTAGAATGTTGTCTTTCCAACCCAGATTTTTAGCTGCTGTCTCATTAATCACTACTGAAAGACTGTCGTTGCCATATGCCTTTGAAAAATTACGTCCCTCTTTGATCTTCATGCCCATTGCAGGGATGTATTGATCATCGACGTCATAGCGAAGTGTTTTCACCCACTGATTTGGATTTTCCTTCGGATAGATAAAGAAATTGTTATTGTTAGTAGCTCCAGCAGGTAGGTACGAGGAATGAGAGATGTGCATGATGCGACTATCTTGAGCAAGCCGCTCAGCAAATGCTTTTTCATTTGCCCCCAAAGGCCAGCTTTGGACGATAATTACATTTTCTTTATCGTATCCCAATTTGATGTGGCGCATGTAATCCAACTGACGGCTGACGACCACTGTACAGAAAATCAATCCAACAGAAATCATAAATTGAAAGACAACTAAGCCACTTCTTAAGCTCAATCCTTTTTCAGAAAGGTTCAGCTTGTTCCTTAATATCGATAAGGGGTTGAAAGATGATAAGTATAATGTAGGGTAACTGCTGGAAAATAATCCAATCAGTAGGCCAAAACCAATTAAAAATGGAATGGTGGTGAAAGCGGAAAGCTGTGTTATCCCCAAAGATTTACCCGAAAAGTGATTGAATAAAGGGAGGGCAACAACAACAATACAAACAGCTAAAAGTAAAGCAATATACGTGATTAAAATACCTTCCGTGAAGAATTGGACTAAGAGTTTTTGTTTTCCAGCTCCCAATACTTTTCTTACCCCAACCTCCTTAAATCTTCTGGATCCGCTAGCAGTAGATAGATTCATAAAATTGATCGTAGCGATCAATAACATAAAGAGTCCAATAACACCAAAAATATAAAGATATTTGATATTTCCGGAAGGACTTAAATCATAGACGAAATCTGAATGTAAATGAATGTCGGTTAAAGGTTGTAAGTAAAGTCCTATTTTATTTCCAGTCTTTTTATAGTCTTCATAACTCATTCCGAAACCCGCCATAAACTGTGGCCCGACATGCTTATCAAAAAGAGTAGCAAGTTTGGTTTCTACCTGTCTGATCGCAGCATCTTTTTTCAATAAGGCATATGTATAATATTCAGAAGTCATCCACGAGGTGGATTTTGCATCTTCGAGCGCTTCGATAGAAGTGAAAACATCAAAATTGAAATGAGAATTTTTGGGTATATCTTGCATGACACCCGTTATTTTTAGAATAGATTCATTTCCTTTGATCGGCAGCTCTCTTCCGATCACATCAATGGTATTGAAATACTTTCTAGCCATTGCTTCAGTAATGATGGCAGTATTGGGTTGTGTTAGAGCCGTTAAATGATCACCCTTTAAAAGCGGTAATGTAAATATGCGAAAGAAAGCGGCATCGACGTAGGCCAAATGTTCGTCGTGGAACACTTTATCTCCCACCATAAAGAGTGGAGCGCCTCCGATTCGCAGGCGAGCAGTTTCTTCTACATCCGATGATAATTCAGCCTTCATGGTAGATGCTACAGGAGGCATAACATGAGCTTCTTTGAGATCACCTCCCTTTACTTTGCCCTTAAATACCACACGTACGATACGGTCGGCATGGTTATTAAAGCGGTCATAACTGAGCTCATCGGTAATATAAAGACTGATCAGTAAGCAGGTGGCGATGCCTAAGGCTAATCCACAGATATTAATTAAAGAAATAGCAATATTCCGCTTTAGGTTTCGCACTGCTATTTTGATGTAGCTCTTGATCATGGCTGTTATAATATAAGAGGTTAATACTAATCGCTCACTTTTTACCTTTATTCATCTCTTAAGCTTTCCACAGGGTTAGCTCTTGCTGCTTTGATGGAATGGTAACTCATGGTGATAAATGCAATAAGTAATGTAATGACTGCTGGAATGGCAAACATCCACCAGCTCAGATTAATTTTGTAGGCAAAATCATTCAACCAATGGTGCATCGCCCACCACGCAATCGGTGAAGCTATCAGAATAGAGATGAAGATTAATTTGAGATATTCCTTAGATAGTAATTGGACAATTCCCGAAATTTTGCTACCCAATACTTTACGGATTCCGATTTCCTTTGTACGCTGGGCTGTCGTAATCGTCACTAATCCAATAAGGCCTAAGCAACTTAATAAGATGGTGATCGAAGTAGAAAGATTGATTATTTTTGAAAACTTCGTATCATTTTCGTATTGATTTTTGATCTGCTGATCGTAAAATTCATATTTAAACGGAGCATTTGGATAGTATTTTTTCCATTCCTTTTCAATCTGTTGCAATGCAGATGACCATTTTTCTTGATGCTCTGGCAATTGGACACTAATCGTTTTTAATTGACCTTTTTTGTTTGAAGGTCTCAGTTCTAAAGGACCAATTTTACTGTGCATATTTTTGCTATGAAAATTATCGATCACCGTAACGATTTGTTTATCCTTGTCGTCAATCTTAACAAAAGAACCAATAGCATCAGAGGCAGATTTGAATCCTAGTCTTTCAATAGCAACTAGATTTAGAGCAATACCTGAAGTACTATCCGCCAGTTTGATCTCTCGACCAGCTAGAATCCGTATATCATATAATTTAAAATAATCTTCATCGATAAACTTAAACTGATGGTCAACCCGTATTTCTCCGGTATCACTTTTTGCAACGATTGAATTGCCCCAATGATCAGAACTCATCGGAAGGTGACCTAATGAAACACGTTTGATAGCCGAAAGCCCAGTCAATGCATGTTTATAAGTGAAAGGATCCGTACCCGCATTTTGATAACTTTTGTAGGGCAGTTGCATGGTAATAATTGCGTCCTTATTAAACCCAAGTTTACTATTTAACGAATGTTTAAGTTGCATTCCTATAATAAACGTGGAGACAACAAATACCTGAGCAATCACAAATTGAAATACGATCAGCGCTTTTCTTAAGGACAAGCCACCCATATTTACTTTACTACCCCCCGTAATTTTAATGACTTCTGATATTCTAACTTTATTAATGAGGAGGGCAGGATACCAACTTGATATAAGAGTGATCAAAATTGTTGTTCCAGCTATAAATAAGAGTACCGTTAAGTTGTCAGCAAAACTGTACATCTCTTTAGGAATGTAAGAACTTAAACTGGTTTGGATAATTTGAACTAATGGCCACGATAATAAGAGAGCCAATATGGCGATGATAAATGTCTCCAGAAAAAAAATGAAGGTTATTCTTTTTTGACTTTCACCCAATGTTTTTCTGATACCTATTTCTTTTGCTCGATGAGGGACTTGTGCTGTTGTTAGATTGATATAGTTGATACAGGCAAGGATCAATAAAAAAATGCCGATACCAATAATACCATACATTGTTTTTTTGTCAGTACTTTTTTGTGCGAATGATGTAAAATGTAATTCGGATAACGGAATGACATTTGCAGACATGCTGAAACCATACTTTTTAAATTCCTCATGGGTCATTTCATGGGCTTTAGCATTGATCGACTTTAATAGCGGTGTGATCACCTGGTGCGATTTGATCTTAATAAACAATTGCCAATCCGAATTTGAATTTGTCCAAGTGGTACTGTTCCAATCCTTCGATGGAATTTGAATAAATTCTTTTCCAATAAAACTACTTGGGTAAGTTAAGTCTTCCACGATTCCAGTAACCGTAAATAAGGTACTATCGTAGGATAAGGTTTTACCCATAATATCTGCTAATTCCTGCTTTGGAAAGTATAATTTTGCTCTTGATTCAGTCAGTACCACCTCATTAGGTTGCTTAAACACATGGTCTTTATTTCCCTGTAGCCACCTGTAATCAGCTAACTTGAAATAATCTGAAGTAGTACCAAAAATATTTTTTTGATCTTCAAATATTAATGGATTATTAGCTTGATTTGGTCGGCTAACTCGTTCAAAATATTGGTTGAAAATAGGAACAGATAAGGCCATATCAGATAAATTTTCCTTTACAAATGCGGGTAATGGGGCTGGAATTCCATCAAAATTATCCGTTTTGTTATTTTCAAGATAGCTCGTATGGACTTTGTAAATTAATTCTTTATCAGGTTGTTTTTGATCAAAACTAAATTCATAATTGACAATACGGAATATCACCCAGCATGCACTGATACCGATAGATAATCCGACGATATTAAGTAAGGTAAAGAGGCGGTTACGCCATAATTGTCTAAAAATTAATTTAAAATTGTTCATTACATTTAGGTTTACTTTGTCCAGAGCATAAGGCTCTAGGCAGTTTTATTTGTTGTTTTTAAATCAAATTATCCTATACGGTTAGTGATTGCACTTTATCCTGCCATCAAGTAATGCAGATTACACAGTAGCAACGGCCTTATCTATAGATCCGTAATATATATTTTTCCCTCTTGATTAACCGATTTCAACTTTATCCATTTTGTTTTAGTGCAGATGTCTCCATGATTACCTGACCATCGAGCATACGGATTACGCGGTCAGAAAATTTGGCATCATGCTCACTATGTGTTACCATAACGATGGTTGTTCCTGCTTCATTTAATTCTGTTAATAATTGCATGACCTCGTTACCATTGTTGGAATCTAAGTTACCTGTAGGCTCATCGGCAAGTATCAGTTTTGGGTTATTAACTACAGCACGAGCTACAGCAACACGTTGTTGTTGCCCTCCAGAGAGTTGTTGCGGAAAGTGGTTGCGTCGGTGCATGATCTGTACTTTCTCCAGTACCTCTTCAACACGACGTTTACGCTCTGCTGCAGGAACATTGGTATATACTAAAGGCAGTTCTACGTTTTCAAATACGGTCAATTCATCAATAAGGTTAAAACTTTGGAATACAAAACCAATATTATGCTTGCGCAAATCCGAGCGCCCGCGTTCTTTGAACTTAGCCACTTCGATGTCATTAAACAGATAGCTACCTTCGTCTAAGTCATCCAGAAGCCCAATAATATTGAGCAGTGTGGATTTACCACATCCCGATGGTCCCATGACAGCAACAAATTCACCTTCCTTAACGTGGATATTCAAATTGTTGAGTGCCACTGTTTCAACTTCTTCTGTACGGTAGTACTTTTGGAGATTGCTGATTTTGATCATATTTTTTGTGCTCATATCTTTAGTTTATATTAAATTTAAATCATTTGATTTGTGAAGGGATTTTTTAATGTTTCTCCGATCTTCTGTTTCCTATTTCTTTATATTCAATTCTTGTACCTTGTCATAAGTCTCATAGCTGGAAACGATTACTTTATCACCAGGTTGTAAACCTTTGATGACTTCATAGTATTCCGGATTTTGCCTTCCCAATTGAATGTCAACACGGTAAGCGGTTGTTGCATTTTTATCCAATTTGAAGATCCAGTTACCACCAGTCTGCTGATAAAAACCTCCTTTTGCAAGTAATACCGCTTTGGTTTCGTCGCTCAAAGCTAATCTGATCTGTAAAGTCTGCCCTCTACGAATACCTTTAGGTACTTCATTGACAAATTCCATATCGACTTGAAAACGACCATTAGTTACTTGCGTATATACTTTTTTGATCTTTAATTTATATGCTTTATCACCAATGGTGAACTCGCCTTGTAGATCCGGAAATATACGATTGATGTAATGTTCGTCAATATCAGCACGAACTTTAAATCCTGTCAGTACGTCAATCTGTCCCAGACGTTCACCTGCATTTTTATTCTGTCCAATTTCTGCATCAAATGATGTTAATTGACCATCTACTGGGGAACGTACAATCAAATCCCCAATTTTTCGCTTCATTAATTCCAAAGCACTTTGTGTACGTTGATAAGTCTCTTTATCTTGATGTGCCTTTTGATTGGTCGATACCTCATCCTGTCTTAGGATTTGTTTGGTTAAATTAACACGTTCTTTTTGATAGTTATATTCATTTTTGGATTTTTCAAATTCTTGTGAACCAATTGCTTTTTCATTTAATAGCTTTTGATTTAATTGATATACACGCTCAGCTTCTTTATAAGCTTGTTCCACATCAGCCATTTGATTGCGGTTATTGATCGAAACCTGTTGTGCATTGGTTTGAGCAATTTGTGATTGTGTTAATAAATTTAAAACCTGAGTTTCTTGTTGAATCAGATTAAGCTCTTGATCGGTATTGGATAGACGCATAATGGGATCGCCCTTTTTTAAAATTGCACCATCTTCTACATATTTTTCTTCCATACGTCCCCCTACAGATGCGTCTAAGTAAATGCTGCTGATGGGCAGAACAGTTCCATTAATTGGAATAAATTCCTGAAAGTTGTCTTTTTTAATCTCAACGATGGAAATACGGTCTGCTTCTACATTAAGCTTACTTTTGCCACTTGTAAAATAAAAGCTTGCAGCGATAAGGCCGACCAAACCTGTAATTCCAACTAAGGTTAATATGCGTTTGTTATTCCATTTCTTCTTTTCTAAAGCTCTATCCATAATGCTTTTCAATTTTCTTATTATCTATGAAAGATGTGCCATAAATGTAATGTGTTGATATTCATTTTGTTATTTCGTTTTATCGGTTTGTCTAGTGTTCGTAATCGAACACTAATTGTTCGTCAACGTACAACTTGTAAATTATGATGTTAAAAAATATATTTTTATGAAGAGATTGAAATCTGTATTCAGGTGTTCGAAAGCGAACACCTGAATGTACGAAGATGAACATATATACTTCATGTTTATTGATATTTCATTGATAATTAGCGTGTTATTGGTTTGGCATGGGCTGTGGGTAAAGATTTGGAAAATATGATATATGAAACAAATCTTGATATACAGTTTGTGTTTTCTTTGTAGCTTGACTTTTGTGCATGCACAAGTTCCACAACGTTCGTTGAATGAGTGTATCCAACTAGCCGTAAAGGCAAATCCTGCTTTAATGCAAAATGAATTAGATGTAAAACGGGCGGATATTAATTTGAAGCAGGCAAAAGCCAATCGATTGCCAGATGTAAACGCAAATTTAAATCATGGCTTTAGTACCGGACGTTATCTTGATAAGACAATCAATCAATATACAACAACAAATAATTCATCCGGAGGTTCATCTCTTGGAGTCAGTGTTCCCGTATTTAATGGATTTCGAATTTTGCATGATGTTCGGATGAAAGCCGATGCCAAAGTCGCGAGTAAATTGGAATTTGATTCGCAGATCAATACTCTTAAATTGGATGTAATCGAAGCATTTATCCAAATATTAACCGCACAAGATGTGCTGAAACAATCAGAACTGCAAACTGATGTAACGAGGGAGCAAGTACGGAGGGCAGAGGTTTTACATAAAGAAGGAGCAATTAATCCTGGAGACTATTTTGATTTGAAGGGTCAATTGGCAAACGATATTAACGCCATTGACAATAATAAACAGGTCTTATATCTCAACAGGCTAAAGTTGGCAAATCTGCTGAATTTGGATGAAACAAGTTTGGGTGAGTTGAGGCCATTAGAATTTAAACAGGATGCCGAACTACGAACAGCTGCTCAATTATTTAATACTGCAAGTGAAAATTTGCCTAACATTCCAGCATTGGATTGGCGTATCAAAGCTGCTGAGCGTAATATCAAAGTAGTGAAAGCAAGTTATTGGCCATCACTTTCATTAAATGCAGGTTTATCAACGAATTATTCGAATGCAGCTGATTTTGGATATTTGAAACAATTTAATAATAACCTTGGAAAATCAATTTCTTTAAATCTAAACATTCCAATTTTTAATCATTTGGCAGTTTATAATCAGGTTAAATTGGCAAGGCTTGATTTGGAAACGGCCAAATTTCAAAAAGATATAGCTTTAAATGACTTACGTCAGGAAACAGCTAAAGCAGTTTTTAATTTAAAAAACGTCAGCAATAATATTGTGCAGCTGCAAGAGCAACAGCAGAGCTATTCCGAATCATTTCGTATTGCACAAGTACACTTTGAAGCAGGGAATAGTAATTCGGTATTATTTTTAACAGCCAAAAATAAATTGGACAGCAGTCAGATTCAACTGTTGGTTAAACAATATGAATGGCTGCTGCAAAAATATATCAATGATTATTATGCAGGTGCGTTAAATTTATAGTTATCTTAGTGTCTAAATGAAACCTGGTATGGGCATTCCTCTAATAAAGTATGGTCATAATTTGCTCATGATAGTCTCATTGCCCATAAAGAACAAATTATTTTAATGAAAAAAGCCGCAGTTTTAGTCGTCGATGATGACCATGATTTATTAACAGCCGCACGGATTTTACTCAAACCAAAGGTGAGCCATGTGCAAGTAGAATCGAATCCAGAAAATCTGATGAGTCATTTGGATAAGATGTCTTATGATGTGGTTTTGTTGGACATGAATTTTAAGAGCACTATTAATACCGGTAACGAGGGTTTATTTTGGTTGTCCAAGATCAAGGAAAAATATCCAGCAATTCGAGTCATCATGATCACTGCTTACGGAGCCGTTGATTTAGCAGTCAAATCACTTAAACAAGGAGCCTCAGATTTTGTCGTAAAGCCTTGGATCAATGAACAATTATTGGCAACCATAGAAAATACACTGACAGAAAATAAAAATCGAGATAAAAAGGTTAAAAACTCCTTGCTCACCAACGATGGTACTCCTGACTTGATCGGACGGTCGGTCGTCATGGACGAGTTGCAATATAAGTTGGAAAAAATTGCACCAACTGACGCTAATATTCTCATTTTAGGAGAGAATGGTACTGGAAAGGATCTGATAGCGCAAGCCATCCAAAAGCGTTCTCTCCGTTGCAATGATGTATATGTAAAGGTTGATGTAGGCTCATTGACAGAAAGCTTATTTGAAAGTGAATTGTTCGGATATAAAAAAGGAGCTTTTACTGATGCCAGAGAAGATCGTCAGGGCAGGTTTGAAACGGCTAATGGCGGAACCTTATTTTTGGACGAAATCGGTAATATTTCTTTGCATCAACAATCCAAGTTATTGACTGTACTTCAGAATCGTTATGTGACACCGCTAGGATCGCATCAGATGATACCTGTTGATATCCGTCTGATCACAGCTACAAACGTAGCCTTGAAAGTGCTTGCCGATGAAAATAGGTTTAGAAAAGATTTGATTTACCGTATTAATACGGTGGAAATTCAGGTTCCTCCTTTAAGACATAGGGGAGATGATATTCAACTCTTGGCAGAGCATTTTTTAGCCGTTTATGCTAAAAAATATAATAAACGGATAGACGGATTTGAATCCGATGCCTTAAAAAAATTATTTTCTTATCATTTTCCTGGTAATGTTCGTGAATTGCAATATAGCATTGAGCGGGCAGTAATTATGGCTGATCAGTCAAGTATTAGGGGTAATGATATCTTTTTTTCGCCCATAGAACAACAAGTCGAAGAAAGTCCTCTTGAAACAAATATTGCAGGTACAAATTTAGAGGAACTAGAACGAAAAGCGATCAAGTCAGCTATTGAACGATTTAATGGAAATATTAGCAAGGCTGCAAAAGAATTGGGACTGACTCGAGCAGCTCTTTATAGAAGATTGGAGAAATATGATATCTAACCTATGAAAGGTAATCGATTTATTAATTTAATTAAACTTCTTTTTTTATTAGTTGGATGTACTGTAGCATCCTATTTAGTATTTAAGGGATGGTATACGTACGCTGTATTTCTTTTTTTGTTAATTTTTGGTTTTGCCTACCGCTTTTATCAACAAATACATTATCTATCAAGGCAACTGGTCGAGTTTTCTGAAGCGGTAAAATATCATGATTTTACACGTAGATTTGTTGTTAAAAGCCCGAAATCAACAGAAGGACAGCTTTTTACCGCTTTTAATCAGATCAACGATACGTATAAAGAGATTAGTATGGACAAGGAGATCCAGCATCAATATCTGGATCGGGTGATTAATATGCTGAATTCTGCCATTATCTTTTATCAATTGGATACGGGTAAGGTGATGTGGGTAAATGATGCTTTTAAGCAATTGTTTCATATGCCGCACTTAGGTAATATCTCTGCCCTGAAAAAAAAGCATGAAGAGCTTTATGAAAAAACGATGCGCTTGGATGTTGGGCAGCAACAGATGGAATCTGTTCAATCGAATAAAGGAAAAATAAAGTTGCTTATTCAAAGTTCTAGCTTCGAAACACAAGATGCGGTATTTCGAATTGTCGTTTATCAAAATATCAATGAAGCAATGGATGAAACTGAAACAAAAGCATGGCAAAAGCTTTTAAGGGTATTGACACATGAAATCATGAACTCGATTGCTCCCATAAGTTCACTCGCTGAAACGCTAAATGGAAGACTAAATCACTTCAGAGGTGTGGAAGATATTGAAGATTTGAAAGTCGGTATTTCTACAATTCAAAGAAGAAGTCAAGGGCTGTTACATTTTGCGAAAAGCTATCGGATGATCAATAAGGTAGATGAGCCTTTGCTTACACCTATTGCTGTTGCTCAGCTTTTTGAACATATCTATCAATTATTGGAACCGACCATCATTCAGAAGAATGTAGATGTTGATATTATACTTAAGAATACCAGATTAGTGTTGCACGCAGATGTTAATTTGATCGAACAGGTTATCATCAATTTGATGCTTAATGCGATCGATGCTGTGAAATCAAAAGATGATGCCTATATCAGTCTTTCTGCCATAGAGATGGATGGTAAAATACAGATACGGATAGAGGATAATGGTATTGGTATAGCTGCGGATTTACAAGAACAGATTTTCACACCTTTCTTTACAACAAAAAAAACTGGAACAGGAGTTGGATTAACATTAAGTAAGCAAATTATGCTTTTGCATAAAGGGACGATCTTTGTAAATAGTGAAGAAGGAAAAGGAAGTGTCTTTATTTTGCAATTTTAGATCATCCTTACAATATATTATTTTAATAGCTAACAGTTCTCCACTGGTTAGCCTTTGTGCTTCTGCATTTTCTAATCGGCCATCCTAAAATGTTCCATGTGAAATAGGAATACATGAGTATCTTATATTCTACCTGCTTAAGCAAAAAAATTCATTAGTTATTTTCTTGATCAAGATCCTACTAACTTCGTGTCAAATTCTACTTTAACAGAGATATAATAGGGGGATAGTAGGGGGATAGTAGGGGGGTAATAGGGGGTTAATAGGGGGTTAATAGGGGTAAAGCCCTATTAACCCCCTATTATCCCTAAACAATAGGATAGTTAAATCTATGTTAATACCGAATTTGGTATTCATTTAATAGGAATTTGTATTACTCTATGTAAATTTGTCCTCTACATGCAGTATTATCTAAAATCTTTACGTCATTATTTAGTTTCTCATAGTCGCCATGGAACTCATTCACCTTTTGTATATCAATTGGTCGATGAAGTTCTTTATCGAAAGCCTACGGTTGATGAGGTGAATGCTGTGCCGTTATGCTATAAAAGGGCAGGGAAGAGGGAAGAGAAGAACTATTTATTTGTAGAGCGTTTGCTAAGAACGTTTCCATTTGGCACCTATAAAATATCCGATAAATCAAATGATCCCGATCTGGTCAAGTTATTTGAACGTAACTGTACGATCTTGGCCCAGCGAGCAATTTATTATATCAATACGGTCGATGATTATCAAAAAATACTATTTGAGATGCAAGAAGATGATATAATCATTGTTGATAGCCCTCATCTTTCAAAAGATCAAGAAAAGTCTTGGAGATTTTTAAAGCAGCATTCAAAGGTTGTCGTGACTATCGATCTTTTCCATCTTGGATTGGTTTTTTTTAGAAAAGGGCAAAGGAAAGAAGACTTTATCATTCGTTTTTAAAAGGAAAGGCAGTTGTGAAATTAGGATCGATCACCTTATTTGAAAAAAAGGTGATCAAAACACCAGGAAATATTTTTTTAAAATGCTTCACTAAGTGACAAATAAAATCCAGATTGTCGTTTTTCACCAGGCCGCTGTTCACCATAAGCATAATCAAGACGGATATTGCTATTATGCTCCAGACTGAAGAAGTAGCGTAGCCCACCTCCATAGGAAGGAACAAAACGCGCCTGATATTCTTTTGAAAAGACGGAACCTATTCCTGTAAATCCTGCAACAGCAAATCTGGGATGTAAGCGATACCGCAATTCAGCCTGCGATGCGAGATAGTTTTTGTCCTTGTAACGACCAATATAATAGCCACGCATCATCATGTCACCACCGAGATCTCGATATGCATAGTAAGGAATCGTTTTTCCAAATGTTGCTCTATAAATCGCCTGCGCTGCTAATGTTATTTTTTTGTTTATAGGAAAAAAACCACGTATGTCAGCATCAAAATTAGCACCTTCAAAATCTTCTTTCGTCCATAATTTGGGGGCATATGCTAATTTAGCTCTAGCATAATAACCTTTAGTCGTGTAAGAAACATGGTTCCGATTGTCATACAATTGAGAAATTCCCAAAAGTAGCTGCTGGCCTCCATTTTTTCCAATGACAGTCGCTTGATCAAATATACCACCAGGTTCTCTATCATGAAACTGGACATAATCATATTGTATATTTACTCCCGAATAGTAATTAGAAGTCATTCTTTTTTCTACTTCTAATTTGGCACGAAACAATTTTTGACTGATTAAGTCTTCATCTATCTTTTTAGTATCCATGCCTATACCATAAAAATTAGATGGCCAATTGCGATAACGAAGTTCTGAAATAATATGGTAATCATTATTGTCCGTCCAAATGTCGGATTGTAATTTGATATTTGATTGCTTTTTGGTTGTGTAAGTACCCATCAATAAAATGTTGGATGATCTGATACTGCTATCTTTTTTATTGAAATAGAAGTTATAATTGCTGGCAATTCCATATTCGGCACCTGTCTCTTGGGCATAACCTAATGCGGGCAAAATCATAAAAACCCCAGACCTGGTCGAATCTTTGGAGGTCGAAAAGACTTTTTTAGTCACTTTTTCTAGTATATTTTGAGCTTTTAAGATGTGCGTATTTGTGATAAAAACAATGAATAGTATCGACACTAGTATTTTGATCACTTTATTTTGATCTGGATTTTGCATGGCCAAACTTAGATAAATTTGTTTTATTTACAATCTTAATTGCGTCATATAGGAAACAAATTTATTCATTGTCGTCTATTTTATGCACTCATGATGGTGCTACTGTTATCAGTCTGGAACCTATCAGCAATCCTAATTTGATACTGGATAGATCAAATTTTGAGCGAACATTATAAAATGTCATATTTTCATTGAAATTTATTTATCTGCGTATCAGTAGTGTTGTGAAAAAGACATGTTTTTTTTAAAAAAATATTTTTGTAATGTGGGTTTAGTGTATATCTTTGCATCAGCAAACGGGGAAATAGCGATGCTACTTCGGAAAGTTTGATAGTTCTTTTAAGAGTGAAAAAAAATAAAAAAAAAGCTTGCACATATCGAAATTAAAATAGATATTTGCACTCGCTAAACAAAAGAAATGAAGTTTAGAGATTAATGCTTTTAAAAAGAAACGCCTCTTTAGCTCAGCTGGTAGAGCAACTGACTTGTAATCAGTAGGTCATTGGTTCGATTCCGATAAGAGGCTCAAACATAACTTTATAGTTATGGGGGGGTTCCAGAGCGGTCAAATGGGACGGACTGTAAATCCGTTACTTCGGTTTCGAAGGTTCGAATCCTTCTCCCCCCACACCAAACAGTTTGCGAGCTGTTAGTAGATGAAGATCTAAAGTAAAATCGCAAACAAAGCGGAAGTAGCTCAGTTGGTAGAGCGATAGCCTTCCAAGCTATAGGTCGCGAGTTCGAACCTCGTCTTCCGCTCAAATTTTTAAGTATTGATTTTTAGTCTCTGTCTTCTTTGATAATATTATATCTAAAGGTGGAGGCATTAATCTGTAGAAGGAATTTTCGAAAAGCCGAAGTAGCTCAGGGGTAGAGCACTTCCTTGGTAAGGAAGAGGTCGTGGGTTCAAATCCCATCTTTGGCTCGTACAACATTGTATAACAAATAGAGAAATATTTATAATTACTAATTCGCATAAACATGGCAAAAGAGAAATTTGACCGTAGTAAACCACACTTAAACATTGGTACAATCGGTCACGTTGACCACGGTAAAACTACTACAACTGCAGCTATTACTAAAGTATTAGCAGACGCAGGTTTATCAGAAGCTCGTTCATTTGATTCAATTGACTCTGCTCCTGAAGAAAAAGAGCGTGGTATCACTATTAATACTGCACACGTTGAGTACTCAACTGCTTTACGTCACTATGCACACGTTGACTGTCCAGGTCACGCCGATTACGTGAAAAACATGGTTACTGGTGCTGCTCAAATGGATGGCGCTATCATCGTAGTTGCTGCTACTGATGGTCCTATGCCTCAAACACGTGAGCACATCTTATTAGGTCGTCAAGTAGGTATCCCTGCTTTAGTTGTTTTCTTAAACAAAACTGACTTAGTAGATGATGAAGAATTATTAGACTTAGTTGAAATGGAAGTTCGTGAATTATTATCATTCTACGATTATCCAGGAGATGATGTTCCAGTAATTAAAGGTTCTGCTTTAGGCGCTCTTAATGGTGAGCCTGAGTGGGTTGCTAAAATTATGGAATTAATGGATGCTGTTGATAGCTACATTCCAATCCCTCCACGTTTAACTGAATTACCTTTCTTAATGCCAGTAGAGGATGTATTCTCGATCACAGGTCGTGGTACTGTTGCTACAGGTCGTATTGAAAGAGGTGTAATCAACTCTGGAGATCCAGTTGAAATCTTAGGTATGGGTGCTGAGAACTTAAAATCTACAGTAACTGGTGTTGAGATGTTCCGTAAAATTTTAGATTACGGTGAAGCTGGTGATAACGTAGGTTTATTGTTACGTGGTATTGAGAAAACTGATATCAAACGTGGTATGGTTATCTGTAAACCAGGATCAGTAACTCCTCACGATTATTTCAAAGCTGAGGTTTACGTTTTATCAAAAGCTGAAGGTGGTCGTCACACACCATTCTTTAACAAATACCGTCCTCAATTCTATTTCCGTACAACAGATGTAACTGGTGAGATTTCACTAGCTGAAGGTACTGAAATGGTAATGCCAGGTGATAACGTTACGATCACTGTTAAATTGATCTCTCCTATCGCTATGGAAAAAGGTCTACGTTTCGCTATCCGTGAAGGTGGTAGAACTGTAGGTGCTGGTCAGGTAACTGAAATTTTATAATCTGAAAAGATTCTAAAATCACCATATAATAAGCTAATCAGTTCATACTGATTAGCTTATTTTTTCAATCTAAAATATTGATTAAAAAACAATAAAAAAAGATTAAAAATATTTGCAGGAGATTGTTTAAAACACTATATTTGCATCATCAAAATAAGAAATACACGGGAATAGTTCAACGGTAGAATAGAGGTCTCCAAAACCTTTGATCAGGGTTCGAATCCTTGTTCCCGTGCTTAATAAATAAACTGAAAATGGCAAAAGTACTTGATTTTTTTAAAGACTCTTATGTCGAGATTACAGAGAAGGTCACTTGGCCTACTTGGGGTCAGTTACAAAACTCCGCTGTGATCGTACTTGTTGCTTCTGTTATCATAGCATTATTGGTTTTTATAATGGATAAAGCTTCAAGCAACGTATTGGAGTTGTTGTACGGTATTGCTTCTTAATTTCATCAAACATTATTTATGGCAGATCAAAGTTTAAAATGGTACGTAGTTCGTGCAGTGAGTGGTAAGGAGAAGAAGGTAAAACAATATATTGATGCCGAAGTGAGTCGTTTAGGGATTGAGCATTTGGTTACTCAAGTGTTGATTCCTATGGAAAAGTACTATTTGATGCGTGATGGAAAAAAGGTAGCTAAAGAGCGCAACTATTATCCTGGATACGTTTTGTTAGAGGCTGCTTTGGATGGTGAATTGGAGCATATCATAAAGGGGGTTAATAGTGTTATTGGATTTTTAGGAGATAAGGCAGGTAATGCTATTCCGTTACGTCAAGCAGAAGTTAATCGTATCTTAGGTAAAGTAGATGAGATGGCTGAACAAGGTGAGACCATTAATGTGCCTTACTATGTTGGTGAAACAGTGAAGGTGAATGATGGTCCATTTAATGGTTTTACTGGTGAGATCGAAGAAGTTCACGAAGACAAAAAGAAATTAATCGTGATGGTGAAAGTTTTTGGAAGAAAAACACCATTAGAATTAAACTACATGCAAGTAGAAAAAGAATAATAAAAAGAGCAAAGTTTAACCTTTGCTCTTTTTATGTTGAAAAATATTTGTATTTAGTTTTTATTATACATATCTTTGCACCTCATTTGGTGGTTAAACGCAAGTTAATAGCCAAGTGAAATAATAAATGTTACGTTATTTGCTTCCAACTTACTAACAAACATTTAATAATTTAATTCAAAACAAGATGGCAAAAGAAGTCAGTGCGTTAGTAAAATTACAAGTTAAGGGCGGAGCTGCGAATCCATCTCCACCAGTAGGACCTGCTTTAGGTGCTAAGGGTGTGAACATTATGGATTTCTGTAAACAGTTCAATGCTCGTACGCAAGACAAACCAGGAAAAGTATTGCCTGTTGTCATTACAGTTTACGCCGATAAATCTTTTGATTTTATCATTAAAACTCCACCAGTTGCTATTCAATTGAAAGAAACTGCTGGTTTAAAAAGCGGTTCAGGTGAGCCTAACCGTAAAAAAGTAGCTTCAGTTACTTGGGAACAAGTAGAAGTTATTGCTAAAGATAAAATGGTAGATTTAAACGCGTTTACTTTAGATGCTGCTATGAGAATGGTAGCTGGGACAGCACGTAGTATGGGTATTACTGTATCAGGTAATGCTCCTTGGAACAATTAATTAAGAAATCAATTTAAGAAAAGTGGCTAGATTAACAAAAAATCAAAAAGCGGCACTATCCAAAATTGAAGCTGGTAAAGCATACTCTTTAAAAGAAGCTTCGGCTTTAGTTAAAGAAATTTCATTGACCAAATTCGATGCTTCTGTGGATATCGACGTTCGTTTAGGCGTAGATCCTCGTAAAGCAAATCAAATGGTTCGTGGTATTGCAACTTTACCTCACGGAACTGGTAAAACTGTACGTGTTTTAGTTTTATGTACTCCTGATAAGGAAGAAGAAGCTAAAGCAGCAGGTGCTGATTTCGTAGGTTTAGATGAGTATATCAGTAAAATTGAAGGCGGTTGGACTGACGTTGATATCATTATTACAATGCCTAGTGTGATGGCTAAAGTAGGTAAATTGGGTCGTATTTTAGGTCCAAGAAACTTAATGCCAAATCCTAAAACTGGTACTGTAACTACAGAAGTAGGTAAAGCAGTAACAGATGTAAAAGGCGGTAAGATTGATTTCAAAGTTGATAAAACTGGTATCATCCATACTTCAGTTGGTAAAGCGTCGTTCGATGCAGACAAAATTTATGAAAACGCATTAGAGGTATTACAAACTATCTCTCGTTTGAAACCGTCTGCAGCTAAAGGAACATACTTTAAAAGCATTCACATTTCATCAACTATGAGTCCTGGTATTCATATTGAAACTAAATCAGTAGCGGGTATTTAATCATGAGAAAAGAAGAAAAACAAGAAATTGTTCAAGCTTTGGCCGAGCAGATTAAATCTTACGGTAATTTCTATATTACTGACACTTCTAATTTATCGGTAGAAAAAGTGAATGGCATTCGTCGCAAATGTTTCGAAAGTGATATTGAAATTAAAGCTGTTAAAAACACTTTAATCAAAAAAGCATTAATCGAAGCTGGTATCGATTCAGATGAGATCGTAGGTACATTGAAAGGTGCGTCTACAATGATGTTCTCTGAGATCGCAAATGCTCCAGCGAAATTAATTCAAGCTTTACGTAAAGAAGGTGATAAACCTTTGTTGAAAGCTGCTTATATCCAAGAAACTGCATTTGTAGGTGACAATCAGTTGAAAGCATTAGTGAGTCTTAAATCTAAAAATGAGCTCATCGCTGACGTTATCGCTGCATTGGAATCTCCTGCTAAGAATGTTATTTCAGCTCTTCAATCGGGTGGAAATACAATTTCAGGTTTAGTAAAAGCTTTAGAACAAAGAGGTTAACGAATACTCTTTTTAAATAAAACATTCGTTCTATTATTAATAACAATTTTTCATAACGACATTCAAAAATTCAAAATAAAATGGCAGATTTAAAACAACTTGCTGAACAGTTAGTAAACTTAACAGTAAAAGAAGTTAAAGAATTAGCTGATATCTTAAAAGACGAGTATGGTATCGAGCCTGCTGCTGCTGCTGTTGCAGTTGCTGCTGCTCCAGCTGAAGGTGCTGCTGCTGCTGAAGAGAAAACATCTTTCGATGTTATCTTGAAAGAAGCTGGTGGTGCTAAATTAGCTGTAGTTAAATTAGTAAAAGATTTAGCTGGACTAGGCTTGAAAGAAGCTAAAGATTTAGTTGATGGAGCTCCTAAAGAAATCAAAACTGGTGTTTCTAAAGATGAAGCAGAAGCTTTGAAACAACAATTAGAAGAAGCTGGAGCTGTTGTTGAGATTAAATAATCTTACATAACAAGCCCTCAAAAGGTTTAGACTCTGACGTATTTTCGTTAGAGTCTATTCCTATTTATGATATTTCACTACTAGTCTATGTGTATGCTGAACATAGTCGAAATGTAGTAATGACAGCATAGTTAAGCTCAGTTTTTTTAAAACTAAAATTCATATCCCCTTGGCAAACAATAATATTCAACAAGAAAGAGTAAATTTTGCGACAAGCAGGAAAGTTCTGGAATATCCAGATTTCTTAGATGTGCAATTGCAATCTTTCAAGGAGTTTTTTCAACTAGAAACTACTTCTGACAACCGCCATCAGGAAGGGCTGTTCAAGGTATTCTCGGAAAACTTCCCTATTTCTGATTCTAGAAACATTTTTGTTCTCGAGTTTTTGGATTATTTCATTGATCCTCCTCGCTATGATATACAAGAATGTATCGAACGTGGGTTAACTTATAGCGTTCCTTTAAAGGCAAAGTTAAAGTTATCATGTAATGATGAAGAACACGAAGATTTCGAGACTATTGTGCAGGACGTATATTTGGGAACTATCCCATATATGACACCGAAAGGTACTTTCGTGATCAATGGTGCGGAGCGCGTAATCGTATCTCAATTACACCGTTCACCTGGCGTTTTCTTTGGTCAAAGTAGACACACAAATGGTACTAAACTTTATTCTGCAAGGGTAATTCCTTTTAAAGGATCTTGGATTGAATTTGCAACTGATGTAAACAACGTCATGTATGCTTATATCGACCGTAAGAAAAAATTCCCAGTTACTACTTTATTACGTGCTATCGGTTATGATTCTGATAAGGATATCTTAGAATTATTTGATCTTGCCGATGAAATTAAAGTAAGTAAGTCTGGTCTAAAAAAATACGTGGGTCGTCGTTTGGCGGCAAGGGTATTGAAAAAATGGATTGAAGATTTCGTTGATGAGGATACTGGTGAAGTGGTATCAATCGATCGTAATGAAATTATCCTTGAACGTGAGACTGTTTTAGAAGAAGATCACATTGATTTGATCATCGATGCTGGAGTAAAATCTATTATTTTAGCAAAAGAAGATGCTTCAAACAATGCTGACTATTCAATTATATATAACACATTACAAAAAGATACGTCTAACTCTGAGAAAGAAGCGGTAGAACATATCTATCGTCAATTGCGTAACGCTGAACCACCTGATGAGGAAACTGCTCGTGGTATTATCGATCGTTTATTCTTCTCGGACAAACGTTATGATTTGGGTGATGTAGGTCGCTACCGCATTAACCGTAAATTGAAATTAAATACTCCTGATGAAACGAAGGTATTGACTCGTGAAGATATCATCGCAATCGTGAAGTATTTGATTAACTTAATCAACTCTAAAGCTGAGGTGGATGATATTGACCACTTATCTAACCGTCGTGTACGTACAGTAGGTGAGCAGTTATATGCACAGTTTGGAGTAGGTCTTTCTCGTATGGCTCGTACCATTCGTGAGCGTATGAATATTCGTGATAATGAGGTTTTCACACCTACTGACTTAATTAATGCACGTACGTTATCGTCTGTGATTAATTCATTCTTTGGTACTAATCAGTTATCACAGTTCATGGATCAAACCAACCCTCTTGCAGAGATCACGCACAAGCGTCGTCTTTCAGCTTTAGGTCCAGGTGGTCTTTCTCGTGAGCGTGCAGGTTTCGAGGTTCGTGACGTTCACTATACGCACTACGGTCGTTTGTGTACAATCGAGACTCCAGAGGGACCAAACATTGGTTTGATTTCCTCATTAGCAGTTCACGCTAAGATTAATAATTTAGGTTTTATCGAAACTCCTTACCGTCGTGTAGAAGATGGTCGTGTTGTGGTTGAAGAACCTGTTCATTATTTATCTGCTGAGGACGAAGATGAGAAAACAATCGGTCAGGCAAATGCGCAGTATGATGATAATGGTAATTTTATAGATGCTAAAGTAAAAGCAAGATATTTTGGTGACTTCCCGGTAATCGAACCTACGCGTTTGGATTATATGGACGTTGCTCCTAATCAAATTACATCTATTGCGGCCTCATTAATTCCTTTCTTGGAACATGATGATGCCAACCGTGCATTGATGGGATCAAACATGCAGCGTCAAGCTGTTCCAATTTTACGTCCACAAGCTCCTATCGTGGGTACTGGCTTAGAAGCCCGTGTTGCGAAAGATTCCCGTACATTAATTAATGCAGAGGGTAATGGTGTCGTGGAATATGTAGATGCAGATGAAATTAAAATTCGTTATGACCGCACTGATGATGACCGTTTAGTGTCATTTGATGATGATGTCAAAACATATAGATTGATCAAATTCAAGAAAACCAATCAGAATACGTGTATGAACTTAAAACCTATTGTAGGTAAAGGTCAACGTGTGACTAAGGGTCAGGTATTATGTGAAGGTTATGCAACTGAAAATGGTGAATTAGCATTAGGTCGTAACTTAAAAGTTGCATTCATGCCTTGGCAAGGATATAACTTTGAGGATGCGATCGTTATTTCTGAGCGTGTAGCAAAAGAAGACTGGTTTACATCTCTTCATATTGAAGAGTTTGAATTGGAAGTTCGTGATACAAAACGTGGTGAAGAAGAATTAACGGCAGATATTCCTAACGTTTCGGAAGAAGCGACCAAAGACTTAGATGAAAACGGTATTATCCGTATCGGTGCTGAAGTTAATGGTGGTGATATCTTGATCGGAAAAATCACTCCTAAAGGTGAGTCAGATCCTTCTCCAGAAGAGAAATTATTACGTGCAATCTTTGGTGACAAAGCTGGTGACGTTAAAGATGCTTCATTAAAAGCTTCTCCTTCATTGAAAGGTGTTGTAATTGATACGAAGTTATTTGCACGCGCTAAGAAAATGTCTAAAGAAGTTGAGCGTAAAACATTAGAGAAATTGGAAACAGCACATGAAAGAGCTGTTAAGATTTTGAAAGAACGCTTGGTAGAAAAATTATTTACAATTGTGAATGGTAAAACTGCTCAAGGGATCTATAATGTTTATAAAGAATTGTTAGTAGCTAAAGGGGCTAAGTTTACACAAAAAATCTTAGCAGAATTAGACTATAATAATATCAACCCTACAGGTTGGACAACTGACGAAGATAAGAATGAAATGATTAAAGCTTCTTTACACTTCTATAACATCAAGTTAAATGAAGAGTTAGGTGCTTTCAAACGTGATAAATTCGCAGTTTCTGTCGGTGATGAGTTACCATCAGGTATTGTTCAAATGGCTAAAGTTTACGTTGCTAAAAAACGTAAATTGAAAGTAGGGGATAAGATGGCAGGTCGTCACGGTAATAAAGGTATTGTTGCACGTATTGTACGTGATGAAGATATGCCTTTCTTAGATGATGGAACACCAGTAGATATCGTGTTAAACCCACTGGGTGTACCTTCTCGTATGAACTTAGGACAGATTTACGAAACTGTTTTAGGTTGGGCTGGTCAAAAATTAGGTGTTAAATTTGCAACTCCTATTTTCGATGGTGCCGAAAAAGAAGAGGTAGAGGACTGGGTTGCTAAAGCTGGTTTACCTGCTTCAGGTAGAACTTACCTTTACAATGGTTTAACAGGTGAGCGTTTTGACCAACCAACTACAGTTGGTGTGATCTATATGTTGAAATTAGGTCACATGGTTGATGATAAGATGCACGCTCGTTCTATCGGACCATACTCATTGATTACACAACAACCATTGGGTGGTAAAGCTCAATTCGGTGGTCAGCGTTTTGGTGAGATGGAGGTTTGGGCATTAGAGGCATTCGGTGCATCTAATATCCTACAAGAAATCTTGACTGTGAAATCGGATGATGTTGTTGGTCGTGCGAAAACTTACGAGGCTATCGTAAAAGGAAACAATTTACCAACTCCATCGGTACCAGAATCGTTTAACGTATTGGTACATGAGTTACGTGGTTTAGGTTTAGATATCACATTGGATTAATTAAGCAAAAAGGAAGTTTTAGTGATCGCTATGATCACTAAAACTTTTTCATAAAGCTTTAACTTTTGAATAAGTATGTCTTACAAAAAAGATAATAAAATTAAAAGCAACTTTACATCAATTACTGTAAGCTTGGCGTCTCCAGAAACAATCTTAGAGCGTTCAAGTGGTGAAGTTGTAAAACCGGAAACGATTAACTATCGTACCTACAAACCAGAACGTGATGGTTTATTCTGTGAGCGTATCTTTGGTCCTGTAAAGGATTATGAATGTCACTGTGGTAAATACAAACGTATCCGTTATAAAGGTATTGTATGTGACCGTTGTGGTGTTGAAGTTACGGAGAAAAAAGTACGTCGTGAGCGTATGGGACACATTTCATTGGTGGTTCCTGTTGCACACATCTGGTATTTCCGCTCTCTTCCAAATAAAATTGGTTATTTATTAGGTCTTCCTACTAAAAAACTGGACATGATTATCTACTACGAAAGATATGTAGTTATTCAAGCTGGTATTAAAGAGGATGATGGTATCAACTATATGGACTTCTTGACTGAAGAGGAATATTTAGATATTTTAGATACATTACCTAAAGAAAACCAATATTTAGATGACAACGATCCTCAAAAGTTCGTTGCTAAAATGGGTGCTGAAGCGTTAGAAGAATTATTGAAACGTATTGATTTAGATAAATTATCTTATGATTTACGTCACCAAGCGGCTAACGAAACTTCTCAGCAACGTAAAAATGAGGCTTTAAAACGTCTTCATGTTGTAGAGGCATTCCGTGGTTCAAGAGATCGTATTGAAAATCGTCCTGAATGGATGATCGTAAAAATCGTTCCTATTATTCCACCAGAATTACGTCCATTAGTTCCTTTAGATGGTGGTCGTTTTGCGACTTCAGATTTAAATGATTTATATCGTCGTGTTATTATTCGTAATAACCGTTTGAAACGTTTAATTGAAATTAAAGCTCCAGAAGTAATTTTACGTAATGAAAAACGTATGTTACAAGAGGCTGTCGATTCATTATTCGATAACTCACGTAAAGTTAACGCAGTGAAAACTGAAGGTAACCGTGCGTTGAAATCATTATCTGATATCTTAAAAGGTAAACAAGGTCGTTTCCGTCAAAACTTATTAGGTAAGCGTGTGGATTATTCGGCTCGTTCGGTAATCGTCGTTGGACCTCACTTGAAATTACATGAGTGTGGTTTACCTAAGGATATGGCAGCAGAACTTTACAAACCGTTTATCATTCGTAAGATGATCGAGCGTGGTATAGTGAAAACTGTAAAATCAGCTAAGAAAATTGTAGATCGTAAAGATCCAGTTGTTTGGGATATATTAGAAAACGTGTTGAAAGGTCATCCGGTATTATTAAACCGTGCACCTACGTTACACAGATTGGGTATTCAGGCTTTCCAACCTACTTTAGTAGAGGGTAAAGCTATTCAATTACACCCATTAGTGTGTACCGCATTCAACGCCGATTTTGATGGTGACCAGATGGCAGTCCACTTACCTTTAGGTAATGCTGCAGTTTTGGAAGCTCAAGTTTTAATGTTGGCAGCGCACAATATTTTGAACCCTGCAAATGGTTCTCCTGTAACAGTACCTTCTCAGGATATGGTTTTGGGTCTTTATTATATCACGAAAGGCCGAAAAAGTACTCCAGAACAAATCGTTCATGGTGAAGATATGATTTTCTATTCTGCAGAAGAGGTTATTATCGCTTTGAATGAGAAGAAAATTGATTTGCATGCTTTTATTAAGGTAAAAACTAAAATCAGAACTAAAGATGGTAGTATCGTTGATACTTTATTAGATACAACAGTTGGTCGTGTTATATTCAACCAAGTTGTTCCTCATGAAGTGGGATTTATCAACGAATTATTAACGAAAAAATCTTTACGTAATATCATTGGAGAAATTGTGAAAACTACGGGTATGGCTCGTGCTGCACAGTTTTTGGATGATATGAAAGAATTAGGTTTCCAGACAGCTTTTAAAGGTGGTCTATCGTTCAACTTGCAAGATTTGAACATTCCTGATGCTAAAGCTGATTTAATTCAACAAGCGACAAACGAAGTTGAAGAAGTAATGAATAACTATAACATGGGTTTCATTACCAACAACGAACGTTATAATCAAATCATCGATATTTGGACACGTATCAACAATAAGTTGACATCACACGTAATGGATATCTTATCGAATGACAACCAAGGATTCAACTCTGTATATATGATGCTTGATTCTGGTGCACGTGGTTCGAAAGAGCAAATTCGTCAGTTGTGTGGTATGCGTGGTTTGATGGCTAAACCTCAAAAATCAGGTTCAGCAGGTGGTGAAATTATTGAAAACCCGATTTTATCAAACTTTAAAGAAGGTCTTTCAGTATTAGAATACTTTATCTCTACCCACGGTGCACGTAAAGGTCTTGCCGATACGGCATTAAAAACGGCGGATGCGGGTTACTTAACTCGTCGTTTACATGACGTTGCACAAGATATGATCGTTATTGATCAAGACTGTGGAGGTTTAAGAGGTATTTATACAACGGCATTAAAAGATAATGATGATGTTGTAGAACCATTGTACGATCGTATTTTAGGTCGTGTATCGTTGTACAATGTATATGATCCAGAGACAGGTGAGTTGTTAGTAGAGGCTAATCAAGACATCGAAGAAGATATTGCTGAACGCATTGAATCTTCTGGTATTGAAGGTGTTGAGATTCGTACCGTGTTAACATGTGAATGTAAACGTGGTGTATGTGCTAGCTGTTACGGTCGTAACTTGGCATCTGGTAAACGTGTTCAATTGGGTGAAGCTGTAGGTGTAATTGCAGCACAATCAATTGGTGAGCCAGGTACACAGTTGACACTTCGTACGTTCCACGTCGGTGGTACGGCTTCTAACATTGCTGCTGAGTCCCAGATTTCTTCTAAATATGCCGGTACAGTTGAGTTTGAAAACTTACGTACAGTATCTCAAGAAGGTGAAGATGGTACGCATCAAGTAGTATTGGGTCGTTCTGGTGAGATCAAAATTTTGGATGAAACTAAAAAAGTATTATTCCAACAAAATATCCCTTACGGTTCTCAATTGTTCGTTGAAGAAGGAAATAAGGTTGCTAAAGGTGATAAGTTAGTATCATGGGATCCATATAATGCTGTTATTATCTCGGAGTTTGCTGGTAAAGTGGAGTTTGATGCGATTGTAGAAGGTGTAACTTTCCGCGAAGAGTCAGATGAGCAAACTGGTCACAAAGAGAAAGTAATCATTGAAACTCGTGATAAAACGAAAAACCCTGCGATCAAGATCTTAGACAAAAAAGGTGAAGTAATTCGTACGTACAACATTCCAGTAGGAGCTCACGTTTCTGTAGCGGATGGTGTAACTGTAAAAGAAGGTGGTATCTTAGTTAAGATTCCTCGTTCTACAGGTAAAACTCGCGATATTACGGGGGGTCTACCTCGTGTAACGGAATTATTCGAAGCACGTAACCCTTCTAATCCAGCTGTAGTAACTGAAATTGATGGTGTTGTAACTTTAGGTGGTGTTAAACGTGGTAACCGTGAGATTTCTATCGAATCACGCGATGGCCAAATTAAAAAGTACCTTGTTCCACTTTCGAAACATATCTTAGTACAGGACAATGACTTTATTAAAGCTGGTATGCCTTTATCAGATGGTTCGATCTCTCCAGCAGATATCTTATCAATCAAAGGTCCATCAGCAGTACAGCATTATATCGTAAATGGTATTCAAGAGGTTTACCGTCTTCAAGGTGTAAAAATCAATGATAAACACTTTGAAACAATTGTTCACCAAATGATGCAAAAAGTCAATATTGAAGATCCAGGAGATACACGTTTCTTAGAGAAAGAGGCTGTTAACAAATGGGACTTCATGGAAGAAAATGATTCGCTTTACGACAAAAAAGTTGTGGTAGAGGCTGGTGATTCCAATGACTTACGTCCAGGTCAAATTGTTTCTTTACGTAAGTTGCGTGAAGAAAACTCAAGCTTAAGACGTCGTGATTTAAAATTAGTAGAGGTCCGTGACGCAATTCCTGCGACTTCAAGTCCTTTATTACAAGGTATCACTAGAGCTTCATTAGGTACGAAATCATTTATCTCTGCAGCATCTTTCCAAGAGACTACAAAAGTCTTGAACGAAGCAGCTATAGCAGGTAAACGTGATAATTTATTAGGATTGAAAGAGAATGTAATTGTGGGTCACTTAATTCCTTCAGGTACAGGTCTTCGTCAATATGGTAACATTATCGTAGGTTCACGTGAAGAATACGATCAATTATTAGCTTCGAAAGAAGAAGATTAATAATTTTTTAATCATACTTGAAAGGGTTGCAGATTTTGTCTGCAACCCTTTTTTTGTGATGTAGGATGTTATCAATTGCTGCTCTATTGCCGTGTATTGGTATCTATGTGGTATCAGATCCTAATTGTTGGCTATTTGCTGCCAAAAGATTTTCGATGAATCAGTCGAAGTCCAAGATCTACCATAATAAGGACGCTCGACCCGTATAGGGAGATTTGCTTATACAAGCAGATTGATCCTGCTGCTATTTTCAGTCTGCCCAGCTGGATGGCATATCATGAAAGTGGAAAGCAGGCGCGGAGCATCTTCCTGCTTACCGCCCAATGTGAATAAAAGATTATCCCTTGCTGATGACGGATAAGATTCAAAAACAGTTCGATGTCTTTATTATTTCTGTCGGACACCGTTTTTTTTTTGCAGCACCAAATAGGCAGATACAGTAAAGTCAAAAAAATGAACAGTAAACAAGGCCTAAACAACAGTTGCCAAAAACCTCACTGATCTGCAATTATCTTCCCAATATTGCAGGATAAGGCATACCCTGGGAACGCTGCTTACAAATCAATCACACAATGTCACAGTTAGTTAACCTTATTATTCAGAAATAAGCAAAAAAACATTAGGAAGTGAAGGATAAAAGTTCCTATCTTTGCACCACTCCGCAAGGGAGGAACGGCTGATCCGAAAGGGGAAGCACTGAAAAAAGAAGGGTTT
>NZ_QBKH01000009.1 GCF_003054045.1 Sphingobacterium faecium | reverse complement strand
TAGTCAAGTACATAAACAAAAAATCCTTACTTGAAATAGTCAAGTAAGGATAATTATCGTTAAATTTATATGTCAACCTATTCTAGGACGCTACAAAGATATATGTAAAAGATTAGTTTTACTATATTCACCTTGGAAAATTGATGACCCCAGTAATTTACTAATTGAAAAGCAATTTTGAATTTAATATATATAATGGTTTAATGGAAAATTACTGCATCTTTTTTTCAAATATTAGGATATTTACAAAAATAAGCGTTTCAAAAAATAAACAATAGCAAGTATGAAGAAGTTTCTAATGATAGTGACTATCTTTTTTGTTGGGCAAGTGGTTCTCGCTCAAAAAAAATCACAATTGAAGATACTACAAATTAATATTTGGCAGGAAGGTACAATGGTTCCAGATGGCTTTCCAGCTATTGCAAATGAGATTATTGCTAAGAAAGCAGACGTAGTGTTGTTTAGTGAGGTAAGGAATTACAATAACACAGATTTTGTACAACGAATCCTGGCCGAATTAAAAAATAAAGATGCCGTGTATTATGGTATATCCAGTGAACCATCTTTAGATGTTGCTTTCATTTCTAAATTCCCCATTAAGGATCAAATACCCTTATATACTGAAGCCAATAAGGTGGGTAATGTGTTAAAAAGTAAAATTCAAGTAGCAGATAGAAATTTTACATTTTATGCTGTTCATTTGGATTATACTAACTATGCCTGTTATCTGCCTAGGGGATACGATGGTGTTACATGGGAAAAGCTCGATCAGCCTATTGTGGATGTAGCGAGCATTATAGAAACGAACAGAAAAGGAAAGCAGGACGAAGATATACGTGAAATCATTCTAGATGCAGATAAAGAAAGTAAGAGTGAGACGATTGTTATTGCCAGTGACTTCAATGAACCGTACCATTTAAGCGCATATCTTATTTTATTAGGCTTTCTTTTTACAATGGGAACTCTTTACTATTTCTATTATTTATTGCCTTTCAATTTACTTATCTGTATCTTTAGTCTATGAATACATTAGCCCATTTGCCACAAAAGAAGCAGGAAGAATTAGCCGAAATTGTAGATACTATTTGCAGTATTGCTGATCCGGCTATGGTTATCTTGTTTGGCAGCCATACTTCGGACAAGTGGGTTGAGGATGAGTATGAGGAACGGGGAGCTACCTATTCTTATATAAGTGATTATGACATCTTGGTTGTACTTCCTGAAGGTGATAGAGAAAAGGAAAACGAAATCGCTAGTAAAATTGAGAATAGAACTCTAAAATATAAAAACGATGTGAGCCCTATAGTTCATAGTTTCAACTATGTAAATAAGGGGCTAGAAATGGGACAGTTCTTCTTTAGCGATATCGTCAAGGAAGGGATTGTTTTGTTTGATACTGGGGAATTTACTTTTGTAAAATGTAAACCTTTAACTGTACTGCAGATTAAATCTCTTGCAACTCAATATTATGAAAAATGGATCAAGAGTGGATCTCGGTTTTTAACGTTAACTAAAGTAATTAGTGAGGAGTTTCTAAGAAAAAAACTGCCTTTGAACGAGTTAATTTTTAACTTAAATCAGTCTGCGGAAAAATTTTACGGCGGAATTCTTTTAGTGTATACTGGCTATAAACCGAAGACTCATAGACTAAAAGCATATCGGAAATATGCTAAGCATATATCAGAAGATTTAAACCATGTGTTTAAATATCCTTTGGAAGATGGGGAAGAAAATAGGCTGTTTGATATCTTAAATAAAGCCTATTTAGACGCGCGTTATCAAGACGACTATTATATTTCTCCTGACGATTTTAAAAAATTGATTAACAAGGTTGAGCTATTAGAACGAGTTGTTATCAAACTTTGCGAATTGAGAATTTCCAATCTTTAATTTGAATAATATTATTTGCGGTCTTTTCTTAATGGCAAATGTTTTGGCATTTCTACGCTGAAATTAAAAACATCTGAGGGTTGTACTTCTAAAGCCTTACATACAGCAATAAGACCACTTATTGACATGTTATTTTTTCCTCTAACTATCCGGTAGACTTGACTGTAGCTGAATCCTGTTCTATCTTCAATATCCTCTAAAGTGATTCCTTTTTCTTTAGATATCGACCAGAGTCTATCTCGGACCAATTCTAGATTCTCTTTATCTATATATTGTTCGGCCATAGACAAAGAGACATTTTAAAACATTTATTTATTATTCCAAATTTGGAATAATAAAAAGTACTTGCTATATTTGAATATTCATTCATTGGTAAAGGCGTGAGAAACCAAAAACCATACAGAATGAAACATATAAACTTAAATAAATTCATTACACATATAGAGAGGTCCTCCCTTAATTTAGGGTCGCGTAGTTTCTCACGCTCAACCATTGAGCAAGGGAGGTACCTTTTCTTAATCTTATATATATCTGAGATTTTCATATTGAAAAGACTTAGATCTATTGAAACACCTCCCGTATAACTATATTTTTTATTTTTCAAACCGGAATTCTTTACTAGGGTTTAAATAAGCAGGCTAATCTAACTAATAAGTCTTGGAAAAATTATTAAGGTTTTCTAATTTTTAGGTATTCACTTCTTTTTGAATTAATTAAAATATGGAGTTAATAAAACTATTTGGAGTAAGCAAAAAAAATCCCCCTTAATCTTTATGCGATTACAAGACATTATGATGTCTTAGAATCGATGAAAGCGTACCGTAGACCAGTATATTACCTTTATGATAACCATTTACGCTTTTCGATTCCATCATTTATTTATAGCCTAGGCGCAATTTTACAAGCTCCTGATTAGTTTCATTTGGAAGCTGTTTTGGATATCTATTGCGCACAGGTAAACGCCAAAATTATAAACCTTAAATACTTAGCGAAGCGATCTCTTTCGTGCCATTAAGTATGATTTAACTTATGAAAAAATGAACAATTTTTATAAGGATGGGACAGTACATGCCTATTTGAAGGGTATTATCAAAACCATTTATACGATTAAAAACAAGTGCAGTAACCATAGAGTATTACCTAAATATTTTGTTTCTGAAAATGCAGTAGAAAATACTATTGCACAAGCAACTAATGACAGTTCTGGTTCTCGATATGCCTTCGATGAAGGTTCGACAATCATTCGAGATAAAGTTGAGACTGGTTTTGGATTGATTCGGAAATCCATCGGTAGTTCTTCGACTGCTGTTCGGCAAGTTTCCGAAGGCCATTCAAAGCGCAGTCGAACAGCACCCGAACAAGACTCGAATGATTTTCGAGTAAGTCTCGAAGTAGACTCGAATAACACTAGAACAGGAGTTGAACAAGAAATATCAACAAGAATAAATGCTGAATTTTTCCTAACCAAATTCGCCCCATCTTCTAGGTCGCTTCGAGTGGGCTCCCAGTGGGCTTCGAGTCCGCTTCGACGTACGTGTAGGGAGAGTCGAAGCCGCCTCGAAGCCGCCTTGAGTGGAGGTAGAACAAGGCTAGAAGAAAGGGCGAAGAAAGGTCGAAGAAATGCAGTAAAACACCAAATGGATGATTTGGATCAATTTTTGGCTACGGATGTACAGGAGGAGCCTAGACCAGCACGGGAACACGGTTGTTCATGTATCTCCCAAGCATGCGTAGTGCATATGTTAAGTAATGGTCTAGCATGGATAGTGCGTAAAACGGTATCCGTTGATATACTATCCATGCACTATCAACGCTCTATCTTTGCTTCATCTATACTTGATCGATGCCTCAATAATTTTTTAATTCAAATAAGCGCTTTTAAGAGATTTAATTTATTTAAGCAAGGGAATCGGTGGTTTTGCAATAATAATTCGCCAAACCTCTTTAAATCAATCTTAAATCGATCGATTGCCAGTGATATTGATGCTTTCGTTCAACGTAATCATTGTAAGATAATGAAAGCAGGAAGGGCTTTTTCTTTACGGGTGCTTATGTTTTTCAATCTTCTTGATTGTGTTTTAACGGAATTGAAGAGTATCAGGACTTACTCGCTATTAGTCCTGATGGTTTCTATGTTTAGTTTATCAGCTCAGACGCCCCGCAAGGACAGCGGGGCTGATGGGCTTAATAAGATTAAGCCACTTATGGTGGGAGATACTATTCCCGAAGCGTTGTGGCATTTACCTTTGGACGTACTGAACTACGCTCAGGGAAGTCAGAGGATATTTCTAAATAATTTCCGTGATAAAAAGTTGATCCTGTTGGATTTTTGGACTGTATGGTGTGTTCCGTGCATAAATAAATTAAAAGAGTTGTCTGCTCAATTAAATTTGTTGGATGAGAATGCTATTGTGGTTCCTGTAACCAAAAATAATACAAGTTCGGCTCAACATATATTGAAGCAAAATGATGTGGATTTGTTCACTATTTATGCCGATAGCATGCTAATCCGATATTTTCCTCATGTGAGTGTCCCTCATCAGATATGGATTAAAGATGGGATAGTGACTTATATAACGGATGGAAATCTTACCACAGTTGCTAACATCAATGATTTTGTAATGAACAAACCCGTTCAATTGTTGCAAAAAGAATCAGAGATAGACCATTCAGACCTTAATAAATTAACAATATCGGATACGAGTCAAATGATTGCAGATAATACTATTTTTAGCAGCTCATTTACAAAAGCCTTGCCTTATAACATATTTGCAGTATCTGAAAAAAAACAATCATTGACATTGTTCAATCATTCTATTATCGGATTGCTACTTTATGCAAACCGTGATAATATACCGTTTAGTGGTATGAAAAATCGGATTATATGGCGTATTTCAGATTCGCTTAGGCAAAGGATGGAATTGCCCTTGGAGCTCATTAATACGAAGGATTATAAGACCGAAAGCAATCTTAGGCAATGGAAAAAATCTAATTTATATTGCTATTATCTTACTCATGTAAATGAATTGGGGGAAAAACAAAAGATGGATTTATACAAACAGGATCTCTCTCGTTTTCTTTCCTTAAGATTTAATGTTAAGGCTTATGTCGTTGATAAAAGTGTAGAATCATTCTGTCTTTATGTAAAAGATAAAACCGTTTTTGAAAAATTCCAAATGCAGAATGGTACTCCCAAAACATCTTCCGATGTAAATTCATATACTTTGGTCAATAGACCATTAAGAAATCTAATTGCCTATTTGCGCACCAACAATTTTAGAAATAGTCTTCCAATAGCTGACATGACAGATTATACTGGTAATGTAAGTCTCAAGCTGGAAGCAGATCCTAAGGATTTGAATGCTGTTGATAAGGCGCTTTATCAATTTGGGTTGGGTATAAAAAGGGGTATGTCAACCTTACCTATGTTGATCGTAGAAAGGAGTGGTAGCGATGAATAAATTTAAATATTTTATTATTATTGGATTAGTATACCTTTTTAATACAGTTTTTGCGCAATCTTGGTATACTGGAACTGTAGTTGATGACATTACAAAAGTCGGAATAAAAGGCGCTACGATCAAAAACTTAAGATCTGAAGTGTTGGCAATATCTGGCGCTGACGGAAATTTTCAGATCATTTCAGACATACAGGATTCAATCTGGATATCGTCTGTTGGATACAGGGCTAAAAAAGTGGCGATCAATAAAACTAATCTCCAAGTAACTTTGATACCTCATTCTATTTTGATGGATGAAGTAGAGATCAGTACGGGGTATTATTCATTGCCAAAAGAACGGGCTACTGGAAGCTTTGATTTTATTGACAATACATTAATACAGCGGAGTACCTCTTCTTCTATTTTGGATAGGCTTGAGGATATTACACCCTCGCTGCAATTTGACAAAAGAAGGGTGGGACAAATTAGTGGTGATAATGAACGCGTAGCTATGCGATTAAGAGGGGCTAATACTATTTATGCTGACGGTTCACCTTTGGTTGTCTTGGATAATTTTCCTTATGATGGTGATATAATGGGTCTAAATCCTAACGATATTGAGTCAATTACCGTACTTAAAGATGCAGCTGCGACTTCCATATGGGGTGCGCGTGCTTCAAATGGGGTAATTGTCTTGACTTCCAAGAAAGGAAAGAAAGATCATCCACTCTCAGTATCCTTAAATGCATTAAATTCATTCTCTTCCAAACCAAACTTAAAGTATGGAGATGACTTTATTCCAACAAAAGATTACCTCGACCTTGAGAAGGAATATTTTAATCGGGGTATCTATGATGCGAAGTATAATGATGTCGCAAAATCTCCACTATCACCCGTTGTTATGATGTTATTTAAACACAGGAACAAGGAGTTGAGCAACTCAGAATTAAATAATATGTTGCTGCAGTTATCTCAAATTGATGTTCGTGACCAAGCTTCACGTTATTTATATCGACCTGCTTTTTCACAACAGTATAATTTGAATATGCAAGGTGGTTCTCAGCAATTGAGCTATTTCTTTTCTGGCGGATGGGATGGAAAGCGAATGACTGATATGGGTAATCAGCAACAAAGGAGTACATTTTCTTCTTCGCTCAGCTATAGTCCGATTAAAAACTTAAATGTCGATTTTTCATATGGTTTTATAGCCGAGAATAGTCTGTCCAATGCAGTTGATTTTAGAAGCTTTTCTTATCTATATCCCTACATGTCACTTCAAGAAGATGATGGAAGCCATGCATCTATTGTAAAAGACTATAATCTTGACTACGTAAAAAATGCATCTTCGGAAGGTTTATTGGATTGGTCTTATCGACCATTGGATGAACTTATTTTGCAGGATAAGCACTCGGATAGAGATGAAAATCGTTGGACTTTTGGGGTCAACTATAATCTATTGAAAGGAGTACGGTTCTCATTTAATCTACAATCTTTGAAAGCTATAACTAATAATCGGAATCTGAATTCAAAAGATGGTTACTATGTCAGGAACTTGGTCAATCGTTATACCCAGCCTGATGGTTTTCGAGCCTTTCCATATGGTGATATATTAAATCAAGGTAAACAAAATCTGCTTTCTAGATCTGGAAGACTGCAACTGGATGTCGATCAGCAATTTGGATCAAATCGTGTTGTTTTACTTATGGGAACGGAACAACGGGAAGTTAAAAGTAAACTCGACGACTATACTCTTTATGGTTATGATGACGAATTACTTACTTCTCAAATGATTTTGGATTATACAAAAGTTTATCCACTGCGTCCGCAATCATCGGGTCGTATTCCTTTTCCGTCTAGTGCATTGAGAGAGAACATTGACCGTTACTTGTCTTATTATGCCAATTTTGGTTATGATTGGAGATCCAGATACATGATTTCTGGTAGTATCCGATGGGATGCCTCTAATTTGTTTGGTGTGAATACGAATCAAAAAGGTGTTCCGCTATGGTCAACAGGTGTTGCATGGAATATGATGGAAGAATCATTTTTTAAAAATGATCTTGTGCAAATGTTGAAATGGAGAGTTACCTATGGAAAGAATGGTAATATTGACCGAAGTATGACTGCTTTTCCAACCGTTTCTTACAGTGTAAATTCGACAACTAATCTACAGCAGGCTTTAATTACGTCTCCAGGAAATCAAAATTTGCGTTGGGAGAAGGTCACTACTTTTAATTTAGGTGCTGATTTTAGATTGTTAAAAGGGAAGCTTAACGGCTCCTTTGATTATTATCGGAAGAAGTCAGACGACCTTATTGGAATAGACTTGATTGATCCGACGGTGTACTACGGAGGTACGCAAGCAAAGCTTAAGCGTAATTATGCGAAGATGGAAACAAAGGGATTCGATTTAACCCTAGGATTGAATGGAATAGGGAATAAGGTGAAATGGTCCAATGAATTCTGGATATCACGCACGAGTAATTTGGTAACAGACTACTATGGTGATAATACGGTATCAGTCTCAGGATATACTAGAGGTATGGATAATCGTCCTATAAAAAATAAGTCCATTGATGAAATGTATAGTCTGCCTTGGTATGGTCTGGATCCACAGACTGGTAATCCTTTGGTAGAAAATGATGGAGTATTAAACACGGAGTATACCAAATATATTAATGGACTCGCATTAGATAAACTCGTTGATCACGGAAGCAGTATTCCGATTTATAGTGGAGCGTTTAGAAATAATCTTCAATGGAAATATCTGTCTATTAGTTTTAATATCGCATTCAAATTTGGGTATTATTTTAGAAGAAATTCAGTGGAATATAGTCTTTTGGTAACTAATGGAAAAGGGATGCATGCTGATTATTTGGATCGGTGGAAGCAACCAGGAGATGAATTGAAAACGAATGTTCCATCTAATCCCTTTGCAAATGTAGCAAATAGAGATATGGTGTACACTCGTTCTGAAATATTGGTGGAGAAAGGAGACCATATTCGACTTCGCGATATCCGACTAGATTATGCAATGTCTCAGTTTTTGAGAAGTAGATCTAAAATCTCAAATTTATCTGTTTATTGCTATTTAAACAATATGGGTATTCTATGGAGGAAAAATAGAAAGGGTTTGGATCCTGATTTTCCATCAGCATCATATTATTTATCTCCTCGTATGCTTTCGATTGGATTAAAAATGAATTATTAAACTTTAAAACTGCTATAATGAAAAATAAAAAGATAATATTCATTCTCTTAACTTTTCTTTTTACAGTGATTCTTCAGGGATGTAAAAAAGAATGGTTGGAGATTCGTTCTTCAAAAGGGTTGGTAATTCCAAGTACCTTGTCAGATGCCGAAGCTATTTTGAATAGGACAACAATCATGAATGAAGGGAGAACAAGCCCACTTGGCGATATTGCTGCAGGAGATTTTATAGTACCTTCATCATATTGGCGAAGTCTTGTTCCATGGCAGGCAAATGCTTATTTGTGGAAAGAAGAATTGTTTGTTGACAATATTGGTTTGGAAAACTGGGGGAATTTTTATCAACAGATTTACTATGCAAATTTGATTTTAGAAATTTTAAATAAAATTGATAAAATTGACGATCAAAAAAAATATAACAATGTAAAAGGTAGAGCTTTGTTTTTTAGATCATGGGCTTATTACCAGTTGGCACAGATTTATTGCCTTCCTTATAGCGAACAAAATATAGGTAAACCGGGATTGCCGCTAAGAGATGGTACTGATTTAGATGTTAAATTAATTCGATCTACTATTGGACAGACTTATTTACAAATGAAAAATGATGTGTCGGAGTCTATTCAGCTGCTTGATGAAACATCTATTAATATGTACCAACCTAATAGGAGAGCAGCACTCATGTTATTATCTCGTGTTAATTTAATAATGGCGGATTATAAAAGTGCTTTGCATAATAGTGATGAAGCTATAAAGTTAGATGGTGAGCTTTTAAATTATAATAATTTGGATCTTACTAAAGCCTATCCATTTCCAGATGGCAATGTTGAGGTTGTTTTTTATACTTCTATAAGTTATGCGCAGGTCATGTCGGCAGTACGTATTGATATTAGTCCGGAATTACTCAAAGAGTACAGCGATAATGATCTTCGCAAAAAAGGTTTTTTTGTATTGAAAAATGGTCTTACTAATTTTAAAGGTTCATATACTGGTCCGAATGGTTATTTTGGAGGTCTTGCAACAGATGAACTATACTTAATTAGATCGGAATGTTATTTGCGGAGTGGCGATCTTGATAAGAGTAGATCAGATCTGAATTTTTTGCTGTCTAATAGATATAAAGATTTTCAGCCTATAGCAGATCTTTCAAGTGATGAATTATTGAGCCGTATTTTATTGGAGCGACGTAAAGAACTGTTATTACGTGGAGTTGCGTGGACTGATTTGAAAAGATTGAATCTTCATAAAAATACAGAACGAACAGTTACTAAGATCGTAGAAGGAGAGACATATTCTTTAGAACCAAATAGTTTACGATACGCTATGCCGTTCCCGCAAGTGGTAGTTGATCTAGGTAGCTATGCACAATGATGATATATAAAAAGATACCTCCCGCAAAGTATGTATTAGCGGGAGGTATTTAATTATATTCGTTAGATTTTAGTTTTCTTCACGAAATTTGGCTGAAGAGAAAGGAACTGATCCTCCCTCTAACTGCGTATCATCGATATGATTTGCAGGTGGAGTTCCGTTTGGATTTGATTCTAACTGTATTTCACAAACAATCGGAAGTTGTTGGTCGCTACATCCACTCGTAGGGGACGAATTACCTGTACTGGAGATATTTCCAGTAGCATCCACTGGATACCACATCAGACCAGCTGAATTGTAGTTTTCCACCAAATTAAAAGAACTAAAACCGATTATTGCAACTGCAGCTACCATAGCCATTGCATTTTTTTTGATGAAATTAATGATATTCATCTTGTGTTCCCGTTTTTATAATAGCAAAAAACGTCCTCCAAAAAACTTTATTTTATTGTCATTGATCAGTAACATGCTTTAGCGAGGTGAACCGATCTGTCTGTTCCTCGGGATCTCTTTTTACGGGGTGTACCATCACGTATCATAATTTAAATTTGTACCGGCCTACCCGGGAATAATGCGAATTTTTTCGGAAATATTTTTCTTAACCTACAAAATTCAGTACGAAAGAAGATGATAAGTAGAACGAAAAACTTCTTATAGGAGATTGGTTGAACTGTGCACTTATCAGGGTTATTATCTATGGGGTTGGTTGGTCCAGTCAAGTACCATCCCAATATAGATAGGCTGAAAAGAATAATATTCACAATAAGATGCCAATGCCACGAAAGTTCATTAAAGACAGAAGCACATCCACATGGTAGTTTTGAGTACAATCCCATCACCCCAAGGCTGATATAGATGCTGAAGATGAGTAACAAAATTGCTGAAAGAAGGTAAGCCCAGCGACGGTACTGTCCAATAAATAATAATCCGATAATCAGTTCTCCAATAGGAAGACTCCAATATAGGGTATCTGCCAACAAAGATGGAAATGGCTGTTTAAGTAACGCACTGTGAAAAGCTTCCAAGTTCCATAGCTTATCTGTAGCTGCAAATAGCCAAAATATGATCATAAAGATATGGATGCTATTGCTGGTGATATGTCTTATCTTCTTTTTCATGATTGATAGTTTTACTATTTATTTTCTTCGCTTTGCTATTTATTTAAATTGCTAAGGCTAATTATTTAAATTGCTAAGGCTAAGGTCGGGACTTAGATTGAGGATGGGTTGACGATTTTGGTTCTTAGAACCTGACGATTTTAGCCTTTTGTATTGCTGTGGTTGCTTCCGAATGGGGGCGATGTAGAAAGGTATAAAGAAAGGAAGCAGTCTTTGGTGAAACTGCTTCTCTTATTTTTTTATGGAATGTATCTGTGAATAATTATTTACCTTGTGTTTTGAAATATTCTGTGGGACTCATACCAGTATGACGGTAAAAGAAATGATTGAAAGTTTCACGATGTTTAAAATTGCAGGTGTCAGATACATTTGAAGAGGGATTGCCAGCTAAAATTAAATCTGTAGCTTGTTTTAGAATCACTTCGTTCTTGTATTGCTGCATTGTTTTGTTGAAATATTTGAAGTGTATCTTATTCAAGTTTCTAAAGTTAGCGCCAAAGTCTTCAGCAAGTTTTGTTAAAGTAAAGGAATGTCCTTCGAGTTCACAATAGGTTCTGATACTGTCATGCAATGCAAGTGCAGTTTTTTCATGACCATCAACACGTTCATATTCATTAAAAATTTTTTCAGAGGAGAGCCTAATCAATTCTTTGACAGCGGTAAAAATATGTTCTTCATTTTCTAGTTTTCCTTTTTTTAGATTATTGACTAAATGTTTGATATGTGCGCGTGTACGTGTACCGACTTCAAAATCTATACTGACACAGGAATATATAATTTGACTACGATGGGCTTCAATGAGAGGATGTAAAAAATGGAAAGGTCGTTCATTGCCATCACGAAAGATTTTACAACGAAAATAGAGATTAGATAAATGGCTCTGGCCTTTTGGTATATGCAGTTCATACAGACCTGCTGGTAAGTAAATGTAGCGACCTCTTAAGGGATTGATCGTATAGGTTTTATTTCCCTGCAGATCTTTAATCAGGATTGATCCAGTTGATTTTAGTAGGTGGATTAAGTGGATATCTGATTTTATGATCTTAAAGGGGATAATACATTTATCTGTAGACTTGACGTCCAATAGATTGATAAATGCTAATAGACCATCAAATTCTTGTAGGATGGCTTCGGATTGTGCCCGTTCATAATGCTGGTTATTTCCATTTTTCATAACAATAAGTGATTTCATTGTGAGATGATGAGCCTCAACGGCAGTGCCAAATGTAGCATCGAGCTGGAGTTGTAGTGATTTTAACATAATTATGAGTTTTAAAATTGTTAATTTTTGATATTTATAAATGTTCACCTAAAGTTCATAAAAAGGAAATCCAAATAATTGGGTTTTTGAGCCCAATTATTTGTGTTTTACTATTCATTTTTTCTAAAACAAGGTTTTACTGTGCTTTATTTCCCGTTTTCAGGTAGCGGACTGTTTAAGTGTCAGCTTCTGATTATAAATACGCTTTAAAACAAAGGTAAATCGGATAATGGTGTTGCTTAGGGGTAGTAAACAGGGTATTCTACACCTGATATAGGACTTGAATGATGCTTCAAGTGGGGGGGAGGGGTAGCCTGTAGGAAATGAGATTTTTTAAGCGGATTTTTATAATCAGCTCTACAGAGATCTAGGTCTTGTTTTTAAGGAGAGATTGATCGGATGATGTAGGGGTAACGGGGGTATACCCCTTCTTTTTATAATTATCTGTTTGAATCAGGGTGTCTTTCAACTAATTTATTTATGATCTTCAATTTTTTTTGGGAGATACAGGATATTCATGGGAGTTGAACTTATTTAATGAAATAGTCTTGTGAGCGTAAAAACTTTAGTAGTAAAAATATACTCAATTTTCAAACAATAACGTTAACAGGAGAGATTGACTTTTATATCATCAAAGTGTTCGTTGACAGCATATCGGATTTCCTGCAGGAAGGTTTAGGAGATTCCCATTTCTTTGAGAACGTAAATGGTGAGTGGAAGTGTTTGGTTTATTTTGCTGTGTATAAGATTGATTTGATATCTTTAGGTTGTTCTTGAATATCAATGTGTTTACGGTACACGTCCTCGCAACTGTTTAAGAGCTGATGGTGTCTAATGATAACTTCATCAACTTGCTTGTTTTTCATTCGAATAGCTGATTATATAGTTTGCGTCTGCGGAACTGGCTGTAAAACAAGTAAAAGGAATAAGGAGTTATATCTGGCCTGGCGTCGCTAAGATGAAAGGATTTGGAATCTAACTCTAATTTTGATATTACAGATAGTAGTTATTGTTTGGCTTTAGAACGTTCTTCTTGGTTCAAATGGAGTACCATAATTCCTATGATCTATGTAGTTTTAATATTAATCGGATCGTAAATGGTTTATTTTTTTGTGTGTTATTATTATTTAAACTTAAAGCTACATACATATTTTAGAAAAGGACTATTTGCTTTGTAAAATTCTTGTTGCTGTGAATTTTTTTAGAATTAAAAAATTATTTCTTTTGAGATAGACTATTCTAAGATGTGAGCTAGTATTGATTATTTTTCTGAAAGATTTCTGTAGCGCCTCTTTTGAATAAATATAACAGTGTATAGGTAGGATACCAATTTTTACCTAGGTTTTCATTGTATTATGTCGTTAATCATTGTTTAGACAATAATTGACAAGTATAAGTTTTATAAGATTAACTGACAGGTAAAGTTTTTTGTTACATATGTTGTTAAAAATAATTTACTGAATATCAAGTAGTTATAATATTTTTGAATATTTTTATATGCTTGCATATCATTTTGCTATTTCAAATTTAAAAAATGGTATATATTTGTTTTAACATTTTTTTAACAAAGTGTACTAACTGATCTTTTAAAAAAGAAAACTAAAAAAATAAATACTGCTTTACAATTTATAATAGTAACAAAACTGATGGATTAAAAGCTTTATCATAGATTTTGTTAATTAAAACCTATTAAAAAAGCGTTTTAATTACATTTAATAAGCTTATCATTTTATACTTTAATGAGGTCTAATTTTACCTTTTGTTTGGATTGTTGGTTAATTAAAGTATTATTCTAACTTTGCTTTTAACATTTTTTAACAAGCTGGTTATTTTGAAATTAAAGAGTTTGTTAGGTTAAATCTCTCTTAGTAAAGAGCTGATACCAAATTGACCAAAGAAACATTTATAGAGCTTTAATGTAGTTTTTATAAGAATACGTTAAACAATAAATAAACAATCGATTGCGTTTTTTCGTCTTGATAAAGATAGAAATTGAGTGCAAATTCTGATTGCGTATGAATTTTGAAGATTGAGAATACTGTGAAGAGATTCGGTTTTTAAAATTTTATGAAAAGAAATTTACTTAACCAAAGTCTTTAGAGACTTTAAATACTTAAATAAACATAAACATATGAAACAAACATTACTCAGCTTTTTTGTGGGTAGTATGATTCTGACCTCTGTTGCATTTGCACAGGATAAAAAGGTAAGTGGTCGTGTAACTGGTGCTGATGGTAAACCATTGGCTGGCGTAACGATTGCTGTTCAGGGATCTAACCTAGCTACCCAAACAGATGCGAATGGAAATTATTCGTTTTCTGTACCGACAGGAAAAGTTATCGTTTTCCGTTCTATTGGTTATTCTGACAAAACCTTAATCGTTAAGGAAGGGCAATCTGCTTTTAATGTTACTTTGGATAATTCTGATAATGAGTTAGAAGAGGTAATTGTTACTGCGATGGGGATTACACGTTCCGAAAAAACACTTGGTTATTCTGCAACTAAAATCGGGGGTGATGAATTAGCTGCTGCAAGAAATACAAATGTGTTGAGCTCATTAGCAGGTAAGGTGGCCGGAGTAACGGTCAATTCTACTGGACCAGCTCCTGGCTCAGCATCGTCTATCACTATTCGTGGTTACGGTTCAATGACCGGTAGCAATGAACCTTTATACGTAGTTGATGGAGTCCCTTTACAATCTACTACTTTCAACACCCAAGGTAATACGATACAAGGTGGTGGTATTTCTGCTGTATCTTCTGATGATATTGAATCAATGACCGTGCTTAAAGGCGCCGCCGCTACAGCTCTATACGGTAGCCGCGCAGCAAATGGTGTAATAGTTATTACAACTAAAACTGGTAAAGCTGGAAATGGTAGGAATTTCTCTATTGCCTATAATGGTGGTATTCAATTGCGCCAAGTTTCAGTTTTTCCTTTGATGCAAAATGAGTTTGGTCAAGGCTGGAATGGTCAACAAACTTATATTGAAAATGGGTCGTGGGGACCTCGCTTAGATGGAAGTCAACAAGTATTTGGCCCTATATGGAATAATCAGCAACTTTTTCACCCATATTCTGCTCAAGAAAATAATGCAAAAGATTTTTTTGATATCGGTAAATCCTTCAATAACAGTGTTTCTTTTAATGGTGTATCTGAGGACAGAAAGATGAATTACTATTTGTCCTATTCTAATGTAAAAGACGATGGTATTATGCCTACAGATGCTGACTCTTACAAAAGAAATACAATTGCTTATCGTACTTCTTATCAGGCTGCAGATTGGCTGAAAGTATCTTCAAATTTAAATTTTAATACAAGTAAGACTGATGTAGCGGGGAATTATCAAGGAACTTCGATCATTGATGGTTTACTGGAATTACCGAGAGACATTTCGGTAATTGATAAAAAAGATTTAACAAATCCTTTCAATACACCTGAGGCATATTTTACACCTTATGGCGTTACAAATCCTTATTGGGCTCTTGCAAATAATTATAATAGGTTAAATTCTAAGCAATTTAACGGTAAACTGCAGTTGGATATCAAACCCATTAAAGAATTAAATTTAACGTACCGTTTTGGATTTGATCATATTGATTATGATCGTAAAGTTGGAACACCTGAAATTAATCTTGATGATAAATTGATTGATAACGATTATGGTTATGCGCCTTCAAATATGAACCAGTCTGGCTCTGTGGCGGTATCTTATGGACGTAACTATGAATTGAACCATGATTTCTTGGCAACATATGATAAAAGTTTTGATAAATTTTCTTTCACTGGAATTTTAGGGATGAATTTAAATGAAAGATATGCAACAAGTATGAATGGTACTACTGAAAGCCTAGCATTATATGAAGGTTTTTGGCAATTAAGTAATGGTGCAACAAGATCAGTTTTAGGTGAATCACAATCGAAACGTAGATTAATCGGACTTTTCGGTGATATGACGTTCGGATATAATGAAACTGTATTTTTGAATCTAACAGCTCGTAATGATTGGTCTTCTACATTGCCTGTAGAAAAAAATCATTATTTCTATCCTGGAGCTACTTTAAGCTGGATATTCACAAATAATTTGCCTAAGAATAGTATTTTAAATTTTGGTAAAGCCCGTTTAGCTTATGGTAAAACAGGTAATGATGCTGGTGTTTATCAAACTTCTGCAAGATATATACAAGCTGCAGCTGCTGGTTATTATGCGGGTAGTATTGCGGCCTTCCCTTTCAATAATAAAAATTCATTCTTGTTAAGCACTCAAAATGGAAGTAATACGCTAAAACCGGAAATGAATCAGGAATTTGAAGCTGGAGTTAACTTGAAATTCTTAAATAGTCGTATTGGATTAGATGCTGTCTATTACAGTCGTACCCGTACTGATCAAATTTTCCCATTGTCGACCGATCCAGCTACAGGTTTTGCAACAATTGTTACCAATGTGGGTAATGTACGCAATAGGGGTATAGAGTTATTATTAAGTACAACTCCTGTAAAAACTGATAAATTCCGTTGGGATTTAGATTTGAATTTGACAGTTAACAAAAATAAAGTGGTTTCCTTGCCAGAAGAACTTGGTGGTAAGTTCCAGGTAAATAGTTTTTCAGCAGGAAATGATGCTGTATACATGTATGCGGAAGAAGGGAAACCTCTAGGAACCTTCTACACTTATCTTGCACAACATGTTGATGATAAAAATAGCGAGCATTACGGCAAATTAATTGTAGGTGAAGATGGTTTACCAATTTTAACACCAGATGTTCAAAGTACGGGTAAAAATATTCAACCTAAATGGGTTGGGGGTGCTACCACATCTTTTAGTGCTTATGGATTTACTTTGAGTGCGGCATTGGATATACGTGAAGGAGGATATATGTTTTCGCGGACAAAGAATTTAATGCAATTTACGGGGAACGGAATTGAAACCATGTACAATGATAGGAACCCATTTATTATCCCTAATTCGGTAGTTGATAATGGAAGCGGAACATTTTCAGAAAATAATAATCCAATAAAAATGTCTACGAGTGGACTTCAGAATTATTGGAATAAGACAGGTGGTGTCGATGGAGGACAATACTATCTTTTAGATAGGTCATTCAGAAAGATCCGTAACCTTTCTTTGACTTATAACTTTCCAAAAACTTGGGTGAATTCAGTAAAACTAAGTGATATTGCTCTTACTGCATTTGTCAACAATCCATTTGTGTGGACACCGAAAAGTAATAAGTTTATTGATCCAGAAGGTTCAACTGGTGGTATGGGGTTAGACGGGCAGTTTGGTGAATTATACATCAATCCTGCAACGCGCATTTATGGATTTAACGTAAGTCTTAAATTTTAAAATTGAGCAAAATGAAAAAAATTATACTGCCTTTATTGGCAATAGCAATAGGAGTCACATCTTGTAAAAAATATTTAGATATCAATGTGGATCCAAATTCACCATCAACGGAAAATGTGACAAGTAATTTGATCCTTCCGGGAGTAGAGATGAACTTGGCTACAAGTTATGGAAACTTTTTCCGTATTCTTGGTGGATATTATTCTGAACAATATGCCCATTTATTTGGTACAAGCAATTATGTAGACTACTCACAGTTTATTACATCTCAAACACGTTCAAGTGGCACATATACTCAGCTTAATACACGTGTGTTAAACAATTTGCAAACAATCCGCGAGAAATCTGTAGCAACTAATAGTTGGGGAGATAACCTTGCTGCGACTACTTTGAGAGCGTTTACATTGCAAGCATTAGTGGACGCCTATGGAGAAACACCTTATTCTGAAGCTTGGAAAAAAGATATCCTCGCCCCAAAATATGATGATGGTGATGCTGTTTATAAGGGTATACTAGCTGAATTGGATGACGCTTTGTCTAAAGTGTCCGATGATACACCAGTAATAGAGTCATTTCTTTTTGGAAAATCGACTTCAGCGGAATGGATTAAATTTGCGAATGCATTGAAATTAAAAATTCTAATGCGCATGAGTAAAGTTCAGGATGTTAAAAGCCAATTGGCAACGTTGATTTCTCAAAATAACTTCCCTGCAGAAGATGTGGCTTGGGCGGGAATTTGGGCAGATGAAACAGGTAAGGCAAACCCATATTATCAAGAGGAATTTGCAGCCTATTTCGGATCTACTCAAAAAAACGTAACATTGAATTTAGCCCTGTCAGCAGTTATGGAGGATTCCAATGATGCTAGGCTGTCTGCTTTTTTTGATAAGAACAAAGATGGTAAGTTTTTAGGTGGAGTCTCAGGGACAAATTACTCGACTTCAAAATTATACAAAGCCGAAAACTTTAACAGACCTGCGATGAGATATGATTCTCCTGTATATCTGATTACTAAATCTGAAGTAGAGTTCTTCTTGGCGGAATACTATGCCAAAAATGGTTCGGCCGCAGTTGCAAAAACACATTATGACAATGCAATTACTGAATCATTCCTTTCAGCTGGATTAAAAGCTTCTGATGCACAAAACGTAATTACTGGCACTTATGCTTATAACAATGCTAATTATGCGAAGCTAATCGGTATTCAAAAATGGGTGGCTCTATCAGGTACAAATAATTTTGAAGCATGGTGTGAGTTGAGACGTCTTAAATATCCAGCATTTGGTACTGTAAATGGAGCTGCTATATATAATGTCGCTAATGATGTTTTTAAACCTGAACTACTTGTTCCCGGAACTTTGTATACACCTATAGATGTGTTTAATACGGTGGGTAATAATCAGCTTTTGCAACGTATTCGTTATGCTCAGAGCTCTACAAATGCAAATAGTAATGCTCCAGCCGTTAAACCAGATAAAGAACCGGTATTCTGGGCGAAATAAAATTTGGTTATAGATTTAAATATACAAAATAATGAAAAGATTTATATATAATATTATTCCTTTTATGCTTGTCTTGCTTTTATTTCATGCATGTAAAAAGGATGAAACAACTGGGGGGGGGACTCATATTACAACCTATCCTGTTCTGACATTAACTGGTGATGCGTATCAGTCTATGGTCGTGGGTGGAAAATATACTGAAGCTGGAGTGACGGCAAAAGAAGGTGATAAGCCACTTGAAGTAAAAATTGCTGGTTCTGTGAATACTGCGAAAGAAGGTATCTATGAATTGAAATATAGTGCAATAAACTCGGATGGTTTTCCGGGATCTATTAGCCGTTACATAGCAGTATTATCAGCGGCTCCAAAAGGAGATCTATCTGGCAATTATTCATATCAGGCCAATGCGGCTTACTCGAGTACTATGACCAAATTAGCTCCAGGATTTTATAGATTCAGCAATGTCTGGGGTGCATCAACTATTCCAGTATTTGTATTATCGACTGATGGAATTAATGCTGTCGTACCAGAGTGGGCATTAAGCGGTTTTGGACCGGCTGTTGGTTCTGCTGTGATGAGTGGAAATATTTTAACTTTCAAAATTACATTACTTGCTCAAGCTACAGCACCAAACACTCCAAGAATTTGGGTTAAAAAATAAACTGAAATATTATGAAATTAACAAATAGAGTATTAATATTTTTTCTTACAGCTACAATAAGCTTTACCTCCTGTAAGAAAGATGAGGTTGAAGGGACAGCTACACAAGAAACTGCTGGTGAATGGTATGTTACAGCCGATGCTGTTAAGGCTGACGGTTCTCTCGTTGAAAAGGACGTGTACGGTTTAGGCCATTTTAAAATAGGTACCTACAATACAGTAGAGAACACATCTGATAAAATGTGGCTGGATGATTACGATAATTTTTGGACATTTAAAGGTAAAGTCGATCTAAATTTATCGGATAAATCTTTCTCTGGAAAGACAATTAAGAATGCCGCTGCTGAAGGAGACGAGATTACATTTGATATTACAAATGGTAAAGTACTAAAAGGCGCTGCAAAATATCCAAATGGAACAGTTGCAGATAGTATCGTATTTGAAGTTAAATTTAGTGATGATAGTCCAACAGGATTTGATCACTATAGAATTTCAGGTGTTAGATATTCAGGTCTAGTTGAGAATGACTAATTATTTGATTTAATATTTAATTAAATCTTAAGGGATTGTCTATAACACAATAGACAATCCCTTACTTGTTTTTTATACGGAATCGATGCAAGGTGTCATTCCAAGCTATACAAACTCAATTTAAGCAGACATCGAATTATATAAACTTTAAATTGAAAAAATGCTAGCTTTATGAAAGTATAAAATGTTGTTTCCGCTTATTCATTTTTTTTATGCTTTCATCAATGACACAGCATCCTTTAGTTTAATTTGTATTATCTTTTTTGGTATTTTGTCTATACCCATATACACTTTGATAGAAATAGTCTCCCAATTACTAGCATATTTGCTTTTCCTAGTTCTCTTAGGACAATTACAATTAATTTAAATAACAGTATGCAAGCTTCCTTTTTATATTTATGTATATTATTTCGTAATAACCCTACAGATTAATGAGGTTTAAGTTTAAACGATATACTACGAATAAAGAAAAATGAATATAGAAAGTCTCTAATTGTATAATCTTTAAAAATTTAAGCTTAATTTTAGGATTTAGAAATTTGATATTTTAATGCTGATCTATATTTCTAGGTAATCATTAATCTATAGAAAATGTACTCATCACAACCTAATCTCAGCCGATGCGGAAGTTGCAGTTTATTGCATTTCGTATCAATATTTATTATTTGTAAACTTAAACTTTATTATAGCTGTAATCGATCAATTACTCTCAAATTTCTCATTATGATGAGCATTTCTTTATTTCGAACGATTAATTTATGCTTTCAAGTTATCATACTCTGAGTTTTATGATATCATTTTTGAATCATAGGAATGTTACATTCGCTATTAATTTTCAAAAAATAGTAATAAAAATTCATGTGTTTAAACTTACTTGCATGCATTTTTTTAATGGTATAAAGATTTTAATTGCAAAAATTTGCTAATTTGAAATAATGTTTTAACTTTGGTTTTAACATTATTTAACACTAGGCAGTACGCAGATATTTTAGATAATTTGCAATTCGCCGTTTTGAAAAGTACTCTAACAGTATACATTCGTATTTCTTCTTAAATATTAACACTGGTCAAATGCATGAGAGAATATGCAATCGATTGCGTGGGGTCGATTGCCGATGAATTGTTTGATTGTAATGTAAAGTATTGCCTGATAGTTGTTTAGAAAACAAGATTGCTTAACCAAAGTCTTTTTTAGGACTTTACACACTTAAATAAATATAAACATATGAAACAAACATTACTCAGTTTTTTTGTGGGTAGTATGATTCTGACTTCTGTTGCATTTGCGCAAGAGAAAAAAGTTAGTGGTCGTGTAACAGGAGCTGATGGGAAACCATTGGTTGGTGTGACGATAGCTGTCCAAGGATCTAACCAAGCTACTCAAACAGATGCGAATGGAAATTACTCATTCTCAGTGCCTACAGGAAAGGTTATTGTTTTTCGATCAGTCGGTTTTTCAGATAAAACATTAATCGTTAAAGAAGGACAATCTTCATTTAATGTTACATTGGATAATTCCGATAATGCTTTAGATGAAGTTGTAGTGGTAGCGTATGGTACAGCTAAAAAAACAGAAATTACTGGTTCTGTTGCAACTATTGGTTCTAAAGATTTAGAGAAACGTACTGTAACAAATATTACTAATGCATTGGCGGGATCTGCTCCTGGTATTTCTGTTAATGCAGGAAATGGTCAACCCGGTACAGGGCCAGCAATTCGTTTAAGAGGTTTTGGTTCAATGTCTGCCTCAAGCGCTCCACTTTATGTTGTCGACGGTTCAGTTTTTGATGGTAATATTGGAGATATTAACAGTTCTGATGTTGAAAGCATATCGATATTGAAAGATGCCACTTCAGCGGCATTGTATGGATCAAGAGCTGGAAATGGTGTGATAATTATTACTACTAAAAAAGGTAAAGGTGCACCAAAATTGAATGCGGGTTTTACACAAGGTATTTCGAATAGAGGAATTCCTGAATATGACCGTGTTGGTACAATGGATTATTATCCAACAGTTTTTCAAGCTTTGAAAAACTCATATATGTTTCCAACAACAGGAAAAGGTTTATTAGAATCTGATGCAGCCCTAAAAGCTAAAAATACAATTTTCTCGACTTTGATGTATAATCCATTTAATGTTGATAATAATGAAGTCGTAGGTTTAGATGGCAAGATGAATCCTGATGCATCACTTAAGTACGATGATTTTGATTGGTACGATAAAATGTTGAGAACAGGTAAGCGTTCAGATGCAAATTTAAGTGTAAGTGGGAGTGCTGAAAAAACGGATTATTATGTTTCTTTGGGTTATCTGAAAGATGAAGGATATGTAATAGGTTCTGATTTTGAAAGATTTAATGGTCGTGTAAATTTAAATACAACGGTAAAATCTTGGTTAAAAACTGGGGTTAATTTATCTGCAAGCAGTTCAACCGGTAGTGTAGCTTCTGATGCATCAACTAATTCAGCTAATTCGTTTATTAATCCGTTCAACTTTATACGTGGAATAGGCTCAATATATCCTGTACATGCGTGGGATGCGACTGGAAAAGCTGTTCTAGATCCTATTACTGGAATCCAAATGTATGATTATGGTATGCATGCTGGTTCAGTCAATAGACCTAGTGGTGCTTCTCCTGGCCGTCATGTAATCTATGAAACTATGTTAAATCCTAGAGTGAATAAGAGAAATCTTATTGGCGGTAGAGCATTTGCGGAGATTAAATTTTTAAAAGATTTTACTTTTACGCCAACATTCAGCATTGATATAAGAAATGGTAGTAATAGCATTTATTATAATAATCTTATCGGAGATGGAGCTACATTAAATGGATCGGGATATGAACAGAATTCGACCACTAAATCTTATACTTTCAATCAAATTCTATCTTATCGTAAATCGATTAATAAACATAATGTCTCCGCTATTTTAGGACATGAAAATTACGATTATAATTATCATGTATCTTCTGCTGAGAAAAGAGGAGTTGTGTCAACCGGTATTTATGAATTTAATAATTTCGTGACGCCATTTTCTATAGCCGGATATACGAATGAAAATAAGATCGAATCTTATTTCTCGAAGGTATCCTATAATTTTGATGAAAAATATTATTTAGATGGTTCAATTCGCCGTGATGGTTCCTCTATCTTTAAAAAAGAAAATCGTTGGGGTACATTTTTCTCATTGGGTGGTGCTTGGGCATTAAGCAAAGAAAATTTTATGAAAGATGTATCTTGGGTTGATGACTTGAGATTGAAAGCATCATTTGGCCAGGTTGGAAATAATAATATTTTAGATGAAAACGGAGATCCAAATTACTATGCTTATCAAGCATTGTACCAATTAGGATCGAATAATGGTGCTTTTCCTGGTGTCATTATTTATAGTGCTCCTAATCCCGATATTACTTGGGAAACATCTAATACTTTTAATATTGGAACCAATTTTTCATTTTTTAAGGGTCGTTTGACAGGTGAGTTGGAATTTTATAAAAGAGGTTCTGATAAATTATTAATGAATGTGCCTCTGCCTACTTCAAATGCATTTGAATCACAAATTCGCAATGTTGGGGCAATGTATAATACTGGTGTTGAATTAACATTGGCCGGAGATATCATTCGTAAAGAAGACTTTAGCTGGAATTTATCTGCAAACTTTACTACTTTTAAAAATAGAATTACAAAAATGCCAGATGAAAATAAGGTCGTTACAACTGGAACTAAAAGACGTGAAGTTGGAAAAGATTACTATTCTTTTTGGCTTAGACAATATGCAGGAGTTGATGCTTCTGATGGATCGGCACTTTATATACCAGCGGAAGGAACTGCAGCAGCAAATATTAGAACTGTCAATGGTAAAGATTACGTTGTAAATCAAACCCATGCTAAATTTGATTATTCAGGTTCAGCGATTCCAGATTTCATGGGAGCATTTACGAATACCTTTAATTATAAAGATTTCTCATTATCATTCTTAATCACTTATCAATTAGGTGGTAAGGTTTATGATAGTAACTACGCTGGTTTAATGGGAACTGCAAGTTTTGGAAAAGCTTATCATGCAGATGCATTAAACGCATGGACAACAGAAAATACAACAAGTGATATTCCAAGGCTTGATGCGTCAAATTCTGCAAATATTAATGCCGCTTCTAGCAGATGGTTAATCGATGCAAGTTACATCAGTTTTAGAAATGTGAATTTTTCTTATTCTTTACCTAAAAATCTGTTAAGTAAAATTGATGTAAGTTCTGCTCGTGTTTTCTTCGCTGGAGAAAACTTAGGTTTAATTTCTAAGAGAAGGGGAATGAACCCGTCTGAGGCATTTGATGGAACTAACTCAAGCACTTACTTGCCTAACAGAATGTTTAGTTTGGGTATTAATTTATCATTGTAATTTTTAGATTTTTAATGAAAATGAAAAAGACACTTTTATTATCTACTCTTGCAACCGTTTTATTATTTTCAGGTTGTAAGAAAGATTATTTGGAAACAGCACCTACAGATAAGGTTGGTCAAGAAAATATATTCACAAGTACTGCAAATGCCAATACAGCAATAAATGGGGTATATCGTTTCATGTTTGAAAGAACAACAGTTACAACATCTAATGTTCAAAATAAACCAGGAGTCGGAGGTATATTGCTATCGATGGATTTTATGGGAGAAGATTTAGGTATTAGCGCTGGAAACTGGTTTACGAGTACAGGAGAGGGGAATTGGGTAGCTCATAGAGCTGATAATCATCAGGTTAATTACTTTGTTTATCGTACGTTTTATAAAATCATAGGTAATTTAAATTTTATTATTGATAATATTGATAACGTGACAGGTACACCTGCTGAAATTGCTAGAATAAAATCAGAAGCATTAACAACAAGAGCTTATTGTTATTCTTATTTAGTACAATTGTACGGTAAAAGATACGATGCTGCAGTAAAACCAAATGCCCAATTGGGAGTTCCTTTGTTATTATCAAGTAACGACTCCGCTAAACCACGTGAGTCTGTTGAAGTGATATATCAGGCAATTATTAAAGATTTGGAGGATGCCATTGCATTAAATACAGCTACGAGATCGAATAAATCTCAAGCTAACGTTGATGTAGCTTTGGGTTTACGAGCTCGCATTGCTCTAACAATGCAAGATTATCCGAATGCGATTTTATATGCTAAAAAGGTTATTGATGAAAACAAGTATCCTTTAATGAATCAAGAAGTCTATGTAAAAGGATTTAATGACGCTAGTGTTATGTCTGAAGTTATGTGGGCGGCGATGCCTTCGGCTGACCAGGGAGATGCATTTGGTTCGTGGTTTGCGCAGATTGCATATAATGCGAATACTTCTTATATGAGAGCTAATCCAAAGAGAATTAATTCAGTTTTATACGATCAGATCTCTTCTACGGATGTCAGAAAGAAAATGTGGGAACCGAAACCTACAGCTGCAAACTTTCCTTTGCCTACAACAGCTTTTGCTAGACAGGATTATATGAGTAGAAAATTTTCTATTAAGGCTGATGGTGGAACTTTAGGAGATGTAACATATATTCGAAGTGCAGAAATGCATTTAATTTTAGCAGAGGCATATGCTAAAAGTAATCAAACTTCTTTAGCTCAACAAGCATTATTTAAATTGGTTCAAGCAAGAGATGCTTCAGCTACTATCTCAAGTAAAACCGGTACAGATTTAATTAATGAAATTTTAACAAACAGACGTGTTGAATTGTGGGGTGAAGGTTTTAGATTTCTTGATCTGAAAAGATTAAATCAGCCTTTAAATCGTACTGCAGTTCCAAATTATGTTTCGGCATCTGTAGGAGATTTAATGGATGTACCTGCTGGTGATCCAAGATGGCAATTTTTGATTCCACGTTCAGAAATGGAGTCAAATCCAAATATCGGATCTCAAAATCCATAACTGATCGATTAATCATAAATCATATCAAAATAAAAGGGGGAGCTATAGCTCCCCCTTTTATTTTGATATGATTTATTGAACCGGATTCATTTTTAGTTGGTCTATTGAGGACTTTTGGTGAAATCAAAGCTAGTTTATTTAGTAGTTCGGATTATTCTTTCTTTTCCCTCTTTTTTTGGTATATTGTCTATACCAATATAGACTTTCATGAAAATAGGCCTCCTATTGTTGATATGTTTGCTTTTCCAAGTTGCTTTTGGGCAATCAGGGTTTGTTTTGCATAAAAACAAGAAGCTAAGTTTCCCCTTTATATTTGTGCATAATCTCGTTATAATACCTGTAGAGGTAAATGGTTTTATGATGAATTTTCTGCTCGACACCGGAGTAAAAGAAACAATGGTCTTTGGCAAGTCTCTAGGTGAAGTCGACAGTACAATCTTTAAAAATAAGTTTCAGGGTCTTGGACGGAATGCCGGTGTGGATGGTATTTTAGCGATCAATAATCATGTGATCGTTGGGAAAAAAATGGAAGATATAGATCATCCTATTTTTATTTTAGATAATGAGCATATTGATATATCATCACGAATTGGTGTCGAGGTCAATGGGATATTGGGCAGTCGCTTCTTTTCAGACTATAGAATTGAATTTGACTTTTTGAAAAAGAGAATAAAAGTATTTCCTAATGAAAATACCCCAAAGTCATGGTCAAAGCTAACGATATTAGCCATTGAGGTTATCGGAAGTCGCCCATTTGTTAAAATTTCTGTACAGCAAGATAATCTGGAGATTAATGGTAAAGCACTTATCGATATGGGAAATAGTGATGCGGTATTGTTATTGAAAAATAGATTGAAAGATTATGAAGTTCGCCCCCCCTTTATCTCGGATTATATCGGTCAGGGATTTAATGGTGAAATTTATGGTTTGCGAAATCGGATAAAGAAATTGACCATAGGTCCATTCCAAATGTCATTTCCACTGGTGGCTTACCCAGAGTTTGAATCCGTTCAAAATGCAAAGATCGTAAATGAGAGAATTGGATCTATTGGCAATGAGTTGTTACGGCGGTTTAAAATTATTTTTGATTATCCCAATAAACAGATTTATCTAAGTAAGAATAGAAATTTTGATAAATTTTATTATTTGAATATGAGTGGTTTAGAAATTGTACACAACGGAATGAAATGGGAAAAGCAGGAAGTACCAGTTACATTAAAGCGTGATGATAGTAAGGATATTAATTTTAATAATAAACTGCAGTTTAAGTTTGTGTTAAAACCTTTATTTAAAATCGATATGGTCAGGGAAGCTTCTCCTGCTCAATTGGCGGGTTTAAGGAGAGATGATAAAATTTTAGCTGTCAATGGTAAAAGTGTTTCAGCTTACACACTGGAGGATTTGACTAATTTAATGAAATCGGAAGAAGGCAAAGAAATCACAATGAAAATTGAACGAAATGGAATTAAGATAGATGTTCGCTTTACATTACGCGATCCACTACCTTTTGTACAGAATTGATTTTCTAGCAAATAATTATATTTTTTGAAATTAATCAGCTGTTGAAATCTGTTAGTTAACCAAACAAACTATTGGAATAGAAAAACAAACTATTTTTATTACAGTCGCTGATCATAGTAGAATAGATAAAGATCCATTAGCAGAAGTAGAAATACCATTTATTATGATTGTTTTAAAGAGTGCCACAAGGTGAAATTTAATTTGCTCATGTTTATTGATGATCTTGTACCTACATTGGGCTGTTTACTGTTAGCGTCTCAATGAGAAGTTTAGAGAGATAAACCTCATAAATGATTTCAAATATAATAATTGGCTAACTGGTTCACATACTTAATCATAATAGAAGTGTTTTTAAGTAATTTTACATATATTAATGCAATTTTTTATGCAGATGACTAATTATTTTATTCTATATTTTACATGCATGGCATTTTTAACTTCATGTCAAGTTAGCAATCGCTTAAAAACACATCCACATGTGTTTATACAACATAAGGGTCGTGAAGCAAAAAAATGGAAATTGATCTGGGAAGATCATTTTAATGGCACTTCTATGGATACGACAAAATGGAGTAAAATACCCGCAGGCGAGTCTGATTGGAATAGACATATGAGTATGGATACTGCCTGTTTTGCAATGGAAGATGGTAAACTGATTTTGAAGGGCATTAATAATTCGGATTCGTCCAGAGATTCCCGTCCTTTCTTAACAGGTGGTATTTGGAGTAAAGGAAAGTTTGCCTTTCAATATGGTCGAATTGAAATACGCGCTAAGCTTGGTAGTGCACAAGGAGCATGGCCGGCTATGTGGATGCTTGCTGAATTAGATAAATATGGCAAGTATCCTAAAAATGGAGAAATTGATATTATGGAACATCTTAATCATGATTCGATCATCTATCAGACAACTCATTCCTATTATACATTGGATCTCGGAAGAAAAAATAATCCGCCACATTCCGGAACAGCTAAAATCAATGCAGCTGCATATAATATATATGGCATAAGCTGGTATCCTGATCGGATTGTATTCCAGTTAAATGGTAAAGATACGTTTACATATCCTAGAATTACTGAATTAGATCAAGCACAATGGCCATATGACCAACCTTTCTTTTTATTAATAGATCAACAATTAGGAGGTAATTGGGTCGGGAAAGTTGATTCGAAACAATTACCCGTGGAAATGCTGATTGATTGGGTGAAAGTATATCAGTAATTTATTATTCTTCACCGCATGTCCAACGGTTTACTGTGATACATTTTTTATATAAACGGGAAATTGAAAATAGCAATTTGGTGCTATAAATAATTTCTTGCATCTTTAATAGCGTTCAGACTATAATTATTTGAACGCTATTATTATAAAACCATTTTATGAAAAACCTAAAAAATCAAAAGCTGCTAGTCTTGTTGTCCTTTATTTTGTGTACCTCTTGTTCTAAAAAAATAGATAAGGCAGTCGAAAGTGATCAAAACCTTTCAGGAACCTATCGTTTAATTGAAAGTAAAACCATCAAAGGAGGGGATACTATTATTGCTTTTTCAGATACATTAAAAACAGAGATGTTTAAAATGTTCAATGAAAATCATTTTTCTTTCTTTAATCACGACAAAGAGAAGGGCAAAGGAAAAGATCCTTTATTTGTTTCTGGAGGTGGAACTTATACATTAAATGGTAACAAATATCAAGAACGACTTCAATACTGCAGTATGCGAGATTGGGAAAATAATATCTTTGATTTCGAATTGATTCAAAAAGGAGACACCCTCATTCAAAAGGGAGAAGAAAATCTTCCAGAATTAGGAGTGAAGCAGATTATTATTGAAACTTATATCAAATTCAAATAAGGTAATATTTGAATTTGATATAAGTTTCATGATAAAAGAACAGAGGCTATTTTAATAGAGTCAGTTTTGGATCGCAGCAGATGCTATTTTCTTTTTTCCATTCGAACTAAATATTGGTCATGCTCATCTTCAAATAAAATTTGAACAACCCAGTTCAATTCATGAGCAATGTTAATGAGCATTTTTTGGTCCATATATAACCACTTAAATTTCTCTCCAAAATTTCCTTGATATTGATATTGGTAATTAATTTCTCCAAAATAATGTTCTGGACGCTTTATTTTATACTCTTCATAAAGATAATCAATATTTGAAGTATCAAAAATAAGTTGACCTCTTGAAGTCAATAATGATTCAGCATGATGTAATAATTTTTTAAATCCGTCAATATCTCCAGCCAGTCCAATCCCATTCATTAAGAATAAAAGTGTATCATATTGCTCACCTTTAAATTGATAGAAGTCGGTATGATGGATTTTTTGAACACCCCGTTGCTGCATGATTTGGCATGCAATATTCGATATTTCTAAAGCCTCAACATCAAAGTTTTTGTCTTGTAAATATAAGGTGTGACAACCAGCACCAGCACCAACATCCAAAACACGACCGTCACATAGAGAAAGTGCGATAAATTCTAATTCAGGGATCTCTTCTTGGTCACGAAAAAATATATCTACCGGCATTTCTTCAATATCTCCATAACTACTATGTAAAAGTAGAGGAGCTATCTCTTTTTGGTGAAGGTAATAATCATTTAAGGCTTCGCCGTATATATCTCTAGTCATGTATCATTAATATTTGTTTTGCCAATTTGATCGTAGCGAGGTCTCCTGTGTTTTTTTTAGGTTCATCAGATAGTTTTATGACCTGAGTCCATTCGTCATCCTCGGGCTGAGTTTCAGTCATCTTAATCACGATGTTCATTTGTTTTAATCCCACATCGTTAGTGAAATTTGTTCCAACTCCAAATGAATACCCAATCTTTCCTTTGCAATATTGTGTAATATGAGCGACTTTTTCATAATCTAATCCATCGGAAAAAATAATAGTTTTTGATAAAGGATCGATTCCCTTATTGACATAATGCGAAATTATTTTCTCGGCAAACTCTATTGGATCTCCACTATCATGTCTTACCCCATCAAATAGTTTCGTAAGTTTCTTGTCAAATTGTCTAAAGAATACTTCTGTTGTATAGGTATCGGATAATGCAATTCCTAAATCACCTCGATACACATCTGCCCAATGCTCTAAGCCTAGTAAATTTGCCATTTTGAATCCATATTTAGCAGCATGAAACATAAACCATTCATGCGCATGCGTGCCGATTGGTTTAGTTTGATATTGCATAGCAAGGTGTACGTTACTTGTTCCGATGAAGGTACCGGCGCCATATTTTTTTAAAGTTTCCACAACAAGTTGATGTACCTGATACGAATGTCGTCTTCTTGTACCAAAATCTGCAATCGTGATGGCCAACTTTTTATATTTCTCAATTTTATTTCTAGCATCAGTGATTACCTGTTCATCTGATAAGCGCTCCTGTTCCGTGACTTCATAGTAAAGCTCACATATTAAAGACATAACCGGAACTTCCCATAGGATGGTACGATACCAATATCCCTCAATTTTAACTTCTAAATCATCACCATTCTGGATAATGGTGATCTCTTCAGGATCATACCGATAGCCTTGTAAAAAGTCAAAATAAGTTGGATCGATGTAGGGACAGTTTTGCGCAAAAAATGTTTTTTCAGCTTTGGTCAATTTTAATTTTGCCATTGCGTCAATTGCTTCTCTTAGTTTTTGATCAAATCCTGGAGGATATTTATGCTGTCCACGATTTATAAATTGATATCGAGCCTTTGCTTTGGGAAAGAGCTTGACAACAGCATATTGCATAGTGAACTTGTAAAAATCGTTATCTAGTATAGATGTAAGTTGAGCCATTCGCCTCGTTTTATTAAATAAATAATGATGTAAATTTACTAATTAACATCAATTTAAGGTAATTGTTCGAAAAATGAAACTTTTGCGCCATGGTATATGGGGAATAAAAAAGAGGTTTGATAATCCAATACCAAACCTCTTTTAAACGAATCTTGTTTTTGTTTATCTGGTGCGCGAACCACTATTTGTGCTACGTGCTGTGCCTGATTGTGATGAACTTCTTTCCACATTGCTGGTTGAAGCTCTACTCGAAGAACCTCTTTCTGCCGAGTTAGATTGCACTCTCGCTGGACGTTCAGTATTATTTGACGGAGCAGTTCTACTACTTCTAGTTTCACTTCCAGAAGTATTTTGTACCCTAGCTGGACGTTCAGTAGTATTCGATGGAGCAGTTCTGCTACTTCTAGTTTCACTTCCAGAAGTATTTTGCACATTAGTTGGACGATCAGTCGTATTCGATGGAGCAGTTCTGCTACTTCTAGTTTCACTTCCAGAAGTATTTTGTACCCTAGCAGGACGTTCCGTTCTCGATTGTTCTACAGCAGGAGGATTACTTGAAGATCGTTCAGTACGAACTGAAGTATTATTGTTTTCAGTTGACGGTACTCTTTCTCTCGTATTTCCTGTAGTAGTTGTATTCGTTCTTGTCCGACTATTACTGTTATTTCCATTATTATTTACACGACTGTCTACATTTTGTGTTCTATCCACAGTATTGCTATTATTTCCAGAACGCTCAGTTGTTTTATTCCCTGTGTTTGAGTCTGTGCTTGATCTTACGGTCGCATTTCCACTATTGTCAATATACAATTCGCGGTTACCTCTTGTACTGGTCATGTTATCTCTCGTGGAGATCACTCGATCATTTCTATTTTGTAAGGTCGTATTGTTGCTTCTTGTACGAGATGAAGCTTCAGCAACTCGGCTTGGTCTTGCATCTGTTCTAGAGTTACGATCCACATTTGGGCGGTACATATCAACGCTACTTCTAGTCACACGTGATGCTCCTGGTCTTCCTGCATCGTTGATACTTCTTACATTAACACGTCTACCTGTACTTCTTTCAATATCCGATCTTCTTGGACCACCATAATAGTTTCTATTGTTAATAATAACCGTATTGTGGATAATTGTCGTATTATTATAAAAATTATTATAATTTCTAGGATGTACATAGTAACGGTCTAATCTATTACTATAAATGTTAGATGATCCAACAAATACCCATAAATTCATAGGTAGGTTGATCGAGATATTTATTCCCAAAGGTGCCCAGCCATAATAACCAGATCCCTCTCTCCAATTTACCCATGCAGGTCCCCATTCATAATCTGGAATCCATGCCCAACCATAATTGTTATTGTATTCCCATCTTCCATAGTGGAATGGTGCCCAACCCCAAGAATAGTTCGATACCCAGGTATTGCCATATTCAGTCATAGTCCAATATCCGTTAGTAGAATAAGGTTGAAAATTAGGACCTACATCAGGAATCCATATATAGCCGTAAGTACGATCGTTTACCCAATCACCATAGGGAGCTAATTCATCATAAAATGTTTGAAAAGATACACCACTATTATAATTGGAGTATCCACGTTGCGCTATGGATGACTTTGGAATCGCAAAAAATAGTATAGTAAATACTGCTATAGCGATTAGTTTTATATGTTTAACTTTATTCATGACAATTCAATTTTATAAATTGTGAAATTATAGAATCTTTGTAGGTATGACATGTTGAATTAGCAAATGGTTTAATCCATGGTATGTTTTTTGATGAAGGCAAAACTTTATGGAGATTATTTTGTTGTTTTCTAGGATTATAAGAAAGCTTAGTCTCAAAGTAAGTGATTATGGGATGATAATAATTACCTATTTTTTGTACCTTTATCCCTTCATTCGTGTTATAGAATTATTATACACAGGAAATATTTATTTTAATGTTAAATAAACTTCGATCATTTTTTACTGAATTTGCAAATATTCATCGTTTCTTACTTCGATTTTGGCGCGAACTTGTTACGCCACCATATGAATTTAAGGAAATAATACGGCAATGTTTTGAGATAGGCTGGAAATCCTTGCCCTTGATTAGTGTAACGGGCTTTATTGTCGGGTTTGTTTTTACAAAACAGTCACGTCCTTCATTGGAAGAGTTCGGAGCTACCTCTTGGTTGCCTTCTTTGATTTCTATTGCGATCGTACGTGCTTTAGCACCTTTAGTGACAGCATTAATTGCTTCAGGTAAAATCGGTTCGCAGGTAGGAGCAGAGTTGAGCTCTATGAATGTGACTGAACAGATTGATGCCATGGAGGTATCGGGGACCAATCCATTTAAATTCTTAATCGTTAGTCGCATCATCGCGACAACAATCAGTATCCCTATTTTAACTTTTTATGTTGCAGGAATTGGACTGCTAGGTGGATACCTGAGTTTGGCATCCAAAGATGATTTAAGCTTTTTAAGTTTCTTTACGCAAGTATTTGAAACCATTGGCTATCAAGATTTATGGGCGATGGTGTTTAGAGCTGTCGTATTTGGTTTTACAATTGGAGCAGTAAGTTGTTATTGTGGATATTATTCCTCAAAAGGGACAGAGGGTGTGGGTAAAGCAGCTAATGCTGCGGTTGTTGCCTCTATGTTCTTAGTTTTTATTGAAGAGATTATTATTGTACAAATTTTAGCGATAATAAATTAGGTATGGAAAAAGCTAAAACACATATTGATTATCAGGATGCTGTTATTACCCTACGTGGAGTCAGTAAATCATTTGGTGAAAATCATGTTTTGAAAAATGTAGATCTAGATTTATACCGTGGAGAAAACTTAGTCGTATTGGGACGATCAGGTACAGGTAAATCAGTCCTGATTAAGCTTATTGCGGGTTTATTGAAGCCAGATAACGGAACAATCGATGTTTTAGGGATTTCGGTCAACGATCTAAGAGATCATGATCTCATGAAGCTCCGTTTAAAAATTGGATTTTCATTTCAGAACAGTGCTTTGTACGACAGTATGACTGTTCGGGAAAACTTGGAATTTCCATTGATACGTAATAAAAGAAATCTGACAAGAACAGAAATTAATAAAGAAGTAGAAGATGTATTGGAGGGTGTAGGGTTATCACAAGCGATTAATCAAATGCCTTCAGAATTATCAGGAGGTCAACGAAAAAGAATTGGTATCGCGCGTACATTGATCTTACGTCCAGATATTATGATGTACGATGAGCCTACTGCGGGATTAGATCCGATCACTTGTTTAGATATCAATAGTCTAATCAATGAAGTCCAGCTGCGTTATAAAACCTCATCCATTATTATTACACATGATTTAGCTTGCGCGCGATCAGTGGGTGATCGCATTGTAATGCTATTAGATGGGAAATTTGAGAGACAGGGATCTTTTAAAGAAATATTTGAAACAAATGATGCGCGAGTTAAAGCGTTTTATGATTATAATTTTATTGTTTAATTAAATGAGCAAAGCAGAAAATAAGAGAGCAGTGATAGTTGGACTATTTGTTTTTATAGGATTAGCTATTCTGATTGCGGGTATATTTATACTGGGTAGCCAGCAAAAGAAATTTACAAAAACCTTTGAGATTACGACATCTTTTCCTGATGTCGCTGGTTTGAAAGTGGGGAGTAACGTTTGGTTTTCAGGAGTTAAAGTCGGTATTATTAAAAATATCCACTTTAAAAACTTACAAGATGTAGAAGTCGTGATGACTATTGAAGAAAAATCTGCTGAATATATCCGTAAAGATGCCATTACCAAATTGGGATCTGACGGTCTTATTGGTAATAAGATTATTGTGATATCGGGTGGTTCTCAAAATGCACCTTCAATCGAAGCGAACGACTTTCTTCGTTCGGCAAAAGCTGCTGATATGGAGGCAATGATGGAAACTTTGCAGTTAAATAATCAGAATCTGGCAAAAATTACTACAGATTTCGTAGAGATTTCACGCGGGTTGGTGGAAGGTCGAGGAGTGGTTGGATCTTTATTGACCGATACCGCTTTAGTATCATCTTTACAGCAATCCTTACGTTCGATCAGTCAAGTGATGGCGAGCGCAAATACAGCGACTTCAAATCTTGTTTTATTGACTGATAAATTAAATTCTAAAAAAGGTTTAGTACACGATTTGGCAACGGATACCGCAGTATTCGCAAGTTTAAGATCATCGGCAGCGCAGTTACAGGGGGTATCTCAAACGGCTAATGCTTTGATGACAAACTTAAATGCCGCATCAAATAAATTAAATAATAAAGATAATGCTATCGGTACATTGATCAACGACCCTACAGTTGGCAATGAACTCAGAGAGGTCGTACGGAATTTAAATACAAGTACAGCTAAATTAGACCAGAATATGGAAGCTTTGCAAAGTAACTTCTTGCTAAGAGGTTTCTTTAAAAAGAAAGAAAAAGAAACAAAAAAGGCTAATCAGCAAGCACTGAAAGATTCGATACAATAGAATATTATATTTTAACAAAAAGTAAAGGACAATTTTCATGTAAAATTGTCCTTTACTTTTTTTCGGTATTCCGATTAGCTGTATCTTTGTTTTAATAATCAGCAAATCACTTAGTCTATAAATTCTGATTATAGAAGGATTTTATTTTATTTAAATGCATTATATTACAGATAAAGATGTTATATATGAGGATAATCACCTCATTGCCATCAATAAAAGAGCAGGGGATATTGTTCAAGTAGATGATACAGGTGATAAGTCTTTAGAAGAGATGGTAAAGGAATATTTAAAACATAAATACCATAAACCTAATGAGGCTTTTCTAGGCGTTATCCATCGTTTGGATAGACCTGTTAGTGGATTAATTGTTTTTGCCAAGACAAGTAAATCACTAGAGCGTATGAATAAATTGTTTAAAGATCGACAGGTAAAGAAAACATATCTTGCTGTGGTCAGACAAAGGCCATTGGAACCCGCTGGAAAATTGATTAATTGGCTTGTTCGGAATCGAGAAAAAATGGTAACTAAAGCATTCAACAAAGAAGTGAAAGAAAGTAGTTATGCCGAATTAGATTATTCCTTGATCGGCGAGTTGAATGGGTTTCACCTGTTGAAAGTAGAGCCATTGACTGGACGCACCCACCAGATTCGAGTACAATTGTCCACTATGGGCTGCCCCATCGTTGGAGATAATAAATATGGTTATCCTAGAGGTAGCTCAAAAGGAAGTATATGTTTACATTCCAGGTCGCTGACTTTTATGCATCCAATCAAAAAAGAAATGATGACATTAAAAGCTCCATTACAAGCTGATGGCTTTTGGGAGAAATTTTCAAAGTTTAAAGACTAGATCTCATCGGTATTTTAAGTATCTTTGTAATATGAAAATGTTTAAGTATTTGCTAGTTACATTGTTTTTGATTTGTACAATTACTGTAACACCTCTTAGTTCAGTACAGGCTCAATGCGCTATGTGCTCTTTAAATGCCGAAAACTCGACCCAAAATGGCAATACACAAGGAAAGGGCTTAAATGATGGCATTTTATTTTTACTTGCGATACCCTATTTAGCAGCAGCTGGATTAGGGTTATTATGGTATAAAAAATTTCGCACCTCAAAACTGAATAAATCGCAAGAAAAAATCCTCTAAACTAAAAATATATGCCAACATCTAAAATTCATGCATTGATCCATTCAAAATGTCCAAGATGTCATGTGGGAAATATGTTTGAAGGATCTGTTTACGGTTTTAGCAAGCAGAAAACAAAGGATGTATGTTCCGTTTGTAATTTGACGTTTGAAATAGAACCAGGTTATTTTTATGCAGCTATGTATGTTAGCTATGCGATGTCAGTCGCCGAAGTAGTTACTTTTGCACTCGCAACTGCTGTGCTTACTGGCAGTGAATCACCTTGGACTTACATGTTAGTGCTTTTCGCAACGATTATTATCTTTGCGCCCTTCAACTTTCGTTATTCAAGGTTAGTATTGTTGCATTTTATGACTCCTAAAATTAGTTATGATCCAAAGTGGGAGCTGATCGAAGAAAATATAAAAAAGGAGCGATAGTCATTATCGCTCCTTTTTTTATAGATATTTCATCGTACTATCAAAAATGAAAGCTTTATCCTTATACTTAGATAAGATTACATTTTGTAAATGGATCAAATGATCTTGCTGAAATTGAGCAATATCATCCTCTGAAGGTACCTGAATCTGTAAACAATATGTAATTCCTTCATGCGGAGAATGAAGCATTTCTAAAAAATGAGGATTGAAACTCGTGTTTGTTAGCAGATTTTCTTTAATCCAAGAAACTATTTCCTGATGTACTGATTCTTCTGATATAATGGATATGTTATATAAATACATAAAGACAAAAATATAAACTTTAATTGCCTTATTGAAATATATATTATTTATATTGATATGCAATAAAATCAAGATGTTCTTGTAAAAATAAGGTTGCACATGATTTGTTATTGGCATTTAATTTTAATCTTTGATTAAGTTGACGAATGAGATTGTTTATGCGCGCACACATTATATTATCTATAGTAATTATCACACTTCTGGGTATGGGCTGTTCTGAAAATAGAACAGAGCGAATACCTATTGAAAGTTTTTTCTCAACTCCTGAAAAAACTTTTTTTAAAATCTCTCCCGATGGTAATTTTATAGCATATATAGGTTTAGATAATCATTGCAAAAATATATTTTTATTAAATTTAAACAATCGAGATAGTTCAAAACAACTCACCTATCAAAACGATATGAATGTCAATAGTTTTGTGTGGGGGGACAATGAAGAAATTATTTTCTCCATAGAGCAGGCTACTAATGATAGTTTAAGATTGTATGCGGTCAACATTCTTACTGATGCGATTCAACCTTTAATAAAACCTATGAAAGCAAAATTTCGTTGGGTGCAACCTTCAAGATTATACGATAAAGGCATTATTGTAGCGATCAACAATCGTGATTCTTCTACTTTTGATCTTCATAAATTATATATTGATGGACGCAAATCTGAGGTTATCTTACAAAATCCAGGAAACATCAATTCTTGGTACATCTCCAATGATGGTCAAGTAAGACTGGTCATGGCCAATGACAGTGTAGAAGAGTCCTTGATGTATCGCGCAGATAATCTTCAACCTTTCCATCAAGTCCTAAAAAATGATTTTGGATCGACTATTATACCCATGGGGTTTGTGAAAAATTCAACCACAAATATTTATGCGCTCTCCAATATCGGCAGAGATAAGCTCTCCTTGATAGAGTATGATTTGGTTGGAAAAAGAGAAGTACATGAAATATTTAGCAATAAGGAAGTTGACTTAGATTGGGGGGACTATTCCCATTACACGAATGAGATGAACTATGCATCTTATACCGTGTCCAAAAAGAAACGATATTTTTTCAATGAAAAAGTTGCACAAATTTTTAAAAAGATATCTGAAAAAACCAAAGGTTCAGAATTTGATGTTATTGATGTCGATGCCCAATTTGATAAAATTATAATCCGAACCTATACAGATACCAATCCAGGAGCGATTTATTACTTCGACTGTCAAGATAATGATCTTCATAAGCTTACTGACAATAATCCCAATTTGAAAGATCGTGATTTATCCCAGACAGAATTTATAAAGTATCAAGCACGAGATGGTAAGATCATTACCGGATTTATTACCTATCCATTACATGAAGATCGAAAAAATCTTCCAATGGTCGTTCTTCCTCATGACGGACCCAATCAACGAGAAGTGTGGGGTTTTGATCATGAAGCACAATTTTTAGCTAATCGAGGGTATGTGGTTTTTCAAATGAATTATCGAGGTTCAATAGGTTTTGGAAAAGAATTTTGGTCAGCTGGATTTAAAGAATGGGGAGGTAAGATCCAAGATGATATAACCGACGGAGTGAAATGGTTGATCCGAGAAGGAATCGCCGATAAAGATAGAATTGCTATCGTTGGGAAAGGTTTTGGTGGATATTCAGCATTACATGCAGCCTGCTTTAACTCCGATATGTATGCCTGTGCAGTATCGTACTCCGGCTTTACAAACCTATTTACTTATTTTAGAGATATTCCCCCATATGTAAAACCTTACTTACAAAAGTATTATCAAATCATTGGTAATCCTGTAAGGGAATCCGGTATGTTTAAGCAAATATCTCCTGTATTTCACTCCAATCGCGTTAAGATACCCGTATTGCTAGCACAAGGAGGAAAAGATAGATTTAGTTCAGTAACAGATGCGAATCAATTTGTACAAAAATTAAAAAATAATAATATCCCGGTTCAATATATTTTAAAAGAAGAAGAGGGTAGGACCTTTAAGAAGGAAGAAAATATTATTCAATATTATCAAGAATTAGAAAAGTTTTTGGATAAATACATCGGTAAATAGTGGGTGATGAGAGAAACAAGTTATAATTATCGTAAGAATTTTGGGTTACTTTTTGTTTTTTTCGCCTTTGTTACCTTGCTATATTTTGTTGTTGTTTTTGCCGCTCGTAATTATACGATTAATCATGTTGATAATGAATTTACCAATCGCAAATCAGAAGTCTTTGATTTGACATTAGTACCTTTCAATGATTTTTTTCAAAATCGTGTTCCTGAAGTTTCTTTTTATCAGGGATATCTCGATTCTCTGGAAGCCGGTAAATATGCTTATAGCGTCTTAAGCTCCTATCCCTTTGTCAAAGAAATAGCATTCTATGATATGCTATTTAGTAATGATGTCAATGCTTTGGCAGGCTTTTCGATCAATGGATTAAATATTAGGCCTAAAACATTATCCATATTTACCATCAATAATCGAGGCTTAAATAAAAGATATATCACTAAGCGCGAAGAAATGGGACCATTCAATGATGAGTTGAATAGTATGGGTATCAAAATAGCCAGTTATATTGACAAATTACAGTCAAGTTCCAAATTGACAGATCGCGATATTCTTCGAGTTTTTTATGCTACCCAACCCGGCAGAATAACCTATCTCAATATTCCAAGGATCAATGATTTATTGGTTTATAAAGATATTATGGATACAAAATTAGATCATATCGTAAATTATGAACAGGATATGTTTGTTTTTAACGTGGATCCGACCTTATTGGAGGTTAAAAATATCTATCCAAATTTGTATGAGCGTATTGAAGTTGTCCCAATTGTCAGGGCGCCAATCACCTCAGATGTGAAAGAGTACGTCACAGAAATGCCTTTGCCAGGTGCTTTAGCAGATTATAAATTATTATTTCATTCGGGAGAGTCATTTATTTCCAAAGAAGTAAACCGAAGCTTTTTCCCCATAGTGCTTGGTATCTCACTCGTATATTTGATTTTACTAGTGATTTTATACTTAATATATAGGAATTTAGAAATTAATGGAAGATTATTTAAATTACAGTACGATTTTATTAATAATCTGACACATGAATTCAAAACACCAGTTAGCGTCATTAAAATCGCAGGGAATAACATTAAAAGTGCACCATATTTATCCGACGAGGAGCGTATTATGTATGGTAATATATTGGATCAGGAGTCTGATCGGTTAAACAATTTGATGAACAAATTATTGTCTTTCAGTCAAATTGAAAATAAGACCATCAAGTTTAAAAAAGAAGAAATTGATTTGAATTCTTTTGTTGATAATATCGTTGCTTCAACGCAATTGAAACATGCAGATTTCAAAATTTCAAAAGAAATTAATGTCAAGTCAAGTTTACTTGCAGATCCCGTTTTATTAACTAGTGTATTTCAAAATTTGATCGATAATGCTTATAAATATTCTGATCAAAAGAGGAAAATATTAGATATTAAAATACAACAAAATAAAAAGAATTTTGTTATTATCTTTAGGGACGAAGGAATAGGAATAAATAAAAGTGAGTTTTCAAATATATTTAAGAAATTCTATCGCATAAAGAGTCAGTACAATCAACAAGGAAGTATTGGTTTAGGTTTAGCCTTTTGTAAAGAGATAACAGAATTTATGGGAGGAGAAATTTCTGTAAAAAGTGAAGTAGGTAAAGGAACTACCTTTACACTCATTTTTTCAGTTTAAAATATAATTAATTATGAGCAAAGAAATAACTGTAGCTGTTATTGAAGATGATGAAAATCTACGCTTTTTAGTTCGTCACAGATTAGAAACGGAAGGATACAATGTTGTTCAAACGGGGGATGGAAATGAGGCTGAAAAGTTGATTTTAGAAAAAAGACCAGATGTTGTATTATTAGATTGGATGTTGCCCGGTAAAGAAGGTAATGAGATTTGTGAAAATATTCGAAAAGCAGGATTTGAAAACATAGTCATCATGATGACGGCCAAATCTCAGGATATTGATAAAATTGAAGCCTATAGCTTTGGGGTGACGGATTATATCAGTAAGCCTTTCAATATGGATGTATTGATCGCTATGATCGAGAATAAAGTTCGCTTCTTTTTGCCTAAAAATACACCAGAGGTATATCATTTTGGTAAGACGGAACATCAGCCCAATATCCACTCATTAATTAGAGATGGTAAAAAGATTGAATTGACAATTTTGGAAAATAGAATTTTATTGCATTTTTTACAAAATGTCGGTAAAGAAATAACACGTGAAGAATTAATGGAAGTCGTATGGGGGTATAGCTCTAATGTTAATACCCGTACACTGGATATGCACGTCGTTAGACTAAGAAAAAAGATTGAAAAAAATCCAGATAAACCACATTACTTACAGACTGTTAGGGGGTTAGGTTATCGATTTGTGGATGATGAAGAGAATTAATGTGAATTAAGAAGTTAGAATTTGTTTTGTTCAAAACAATTCTTACCTTCGTATTACATCGAACGAGACCATGTTATCTGACAAGGATAACATGGTCTTGTTTCATTTTGAAAAAATAAGATAAAAATAAATAATAATAATTATGGCAGAAGTAACTTATTACACCGCAGAGGGATTACAAAAACTCAAGGACGAGTTGCACTATCTTAAAACTGAAGGAAGAAGCCTGATCTCAAATGCAATAGCAGAAGCTCGAGACAAAGGTGATTTATCTGAGAATGCAGAATATGATGCTGCAAAAGAAGCGCAAGGTTTACATGAAGCGAAAATAGCGAACTTGGAAAACACATTAGCTGGGGCAAGATTGATTGATGAATCGAAATTAGATACATCAAAAGTATTAGCACTTTCTATTGTAAAGATTAAAAACAAGAAAAATGGCGCTGAAATGACTTACCAATTGGTGTCTGAAACTGAAGCAGATATGAAGTTAGGTAAGATCTCTGTTAAATCTCCGATTGCCAAAGGTTTACTGGGTAAATCTAAAGGTGATGTAGCCGTAATAGATGTTCCAGCAGGTCAGATCGAATTTGAAATTATCGATATTTCAAGATAAATAATGACGGTTATGTGCGGTTTTGCCATAACCGCATATTATTAAAACGTTATCATACAATTTAAAGGTTGCATTACAAGCAGCCTTTTTTTATATTTGGTTTATAAACAATTGGAATATGTCTACAATTTTTTCAAAAATAGTGTCAGGAGAAATTTCTGCTTATAAAGTAGCAGAGAGTAATGATTTTTTAGCATTTTTAGATGTGAGTCCTTTGGCAAAAGGTCATGTATTGGTTATTCCAAAACGTGAAACTGATTACATCTTTGATATTAATGATGACGAATACATGGCTCTTTGGGTTTTTTCAAAAATTGTAGCTCAAGGTATTGAACGTATTTTTCCATGTAAAAAAATTGGAATTGCCGTTATCGGATTAGAAGTGGCGCATGCACATATTCATTTAGTCCCGCTAAATAATGTTGAAGATTTAAATTTTTCTCGACCAAGATTGTCGCTTACTCATGAAGAATTTACAGAAATTGCGGAAGCAATAAAAGAATCAATTATCAATGTGACAACTGATAATTAATCGAAAAGATCCTTTTCTTAAGTAGTATTTTAAATATTAATATAAAAAAAGACTATAATATATTATATCTTTGCAGTCTTATATAGAAATTATATGTCTATATAAAAAGTCATCGATAGTGATTATATTAGGATGATTTTTTTCACAAAATAAGTGAAAACATAAAAAAGAAATTATGCAAGATCTTTTGTTGTCTTTTCAACAATTATTGAACCCAGAGGAATTATTGAGCTCTGGCGGTTTTTATTTGGTTTTACTCATTGTATTTGCTGAAACGGGTTTATTTTTTGGTTTCTTTTTACCGGGAGATTATTTGTTATTTTTAGCTGGACTATTTTGTGCATTAAATAAAATTCAGGTTGATATCGTGACGCTTTGTGCAGGCTTAATCGGTGCTGGAGTACTAGGAAATTTTGCGGGATATTGGTTTGGTTATCGAGCTGGTCCTATGCTGTTTAAACGAAAGGACAGTCTGATCTTTAAACGCAAATACGTCATAATGGCTGAAGAATTTTATCATAAATATGGTGGTACAGCTCTTATTATTGGACGTTTTGTACCTATTGTACGTACATTTGCCCCTATTTTTGCTGGCGTAGTCAAACTAGATTTTAAAAAATTTGTGATTTTTAATATATCTGGAGCATTGCTTTGGGTATTATTATTAACCTTATCGGGTTATTTCTTAGGAATTGAATTTCCTTGGATTATTAATTATGTAGAATATATTATTGTAGGATTGATCGCAGTTGCCTTTTTACCAATAGGTATTGCCTTGATCAAACGTAAGATGAGAGCAAATAAAAACAAACAAAACATACAGTAAATCAAATGAGTACACAAAATCCTTGGCATAAAGTATCTCCTGGTACTAATGTGCCAAATTCGGTAAATGCAATTATTGAAATTTCAAATGGTTCAAAAGGAAAATACGAATTAGATAAAGAAACTGGTCTTTTATTATTGGACCGTGTTTTGAGTTCTTCAGTAGTTTATCCTGCCAATTATGGTTTTATCCCACAAACCTACTGTGATGATAAAGATCCATTAGACATCTTAGTAATCTGTTCTGTTGATATTCTGCCTTTGACATTGGTTGAAGCACAGATTATCGGTGTCATGAACATGGTTGATGGTGGCGAACAAGATGATAAAATCATTGCTGTAGCTAAAAATGATCCTGTATATAATTACATTACAGATATCGAACAACTTTCCCCTCATAGTATGAAAGAAATTGTTCAATTTTTCGAAAGCTATAAAGCATTAGAAAAGAAAAATGTTGTTGTAGAAGGTGTACAAGGACGTGAAGTCGCACAACAAATTCTATTGGATAGTATAGAATTGTACAATAAAGAATTCGGTAATAAATAACCCCCATAATGGCCCTCGATATTTTTTGGACAATATTTTTAGTAGTTGCAAATGGTTTTTTTGTCGCCGCAGAATTTGCCATAGTCAAAGTAAGAGCTTCTCAAATTGAGCTCCAAGCAAAATCTGGAAGCAATGTTGCTAAAATTGCAAAAAATATTACGGAACATTTGGATAAATACCTAGCTGCAACGCAGTTAGGTATTACTTTGGCATCATTAGGATTAGGATGGAAAGGTGAGGCCGTAATGACGGAGATTGTATCCAATGTGTTTTCATTTTTTCAGGTAGATACATCTCAGAGTTGGGCAAAATGGACTGGATTTGCGCTAGCATTTGGAACCATCACATTTTTACATGTTGTATTGGGCGAGTTAGCCCCTAAATCAATTGCCATTCAAAAACCAGTTGCCACGACGATGAAAGTGGCTATACCCCTACGTATATTTTATTGGTTATTAATGCCTTTGATCTATGTTTTCAATGGATTTGCAAATTTTCTGTTAAAACTAATTGGTGTTCAGCCACATCCAAGTGAATCTTCACACTCATCAGAAGAATTACAATATTTACTAGATAAAGGTAAAGAAAGCGGTGCCTTAGATACTTCCGAACACGAATTAATTAAAAATGTGTTCGATTTTAACGAAAGAATCGTGAAGAATATCATGGTTCCAAGAACGAAAATTGTTGCTGTTGAAGAAGATTGCGTCGCCTTAGACTTCATCAATACAGTGACGGAGCAAGGGTACTCCCGTATCCCAATATATGCAGATAGTATTGATCAGATTGTAGGTATCGTACACACCAAAGATATTTTACCCATCGTCATGAAAGGTAAAGAAGTGGTGTTGAAAGAGATTATGCGAAAACCATACTTTATCCCTGAAACAAAAAAAATTAACGATTTAATGGCCGAATTTCAGTTGAAGAGAATTCAGTTAGCCATTGTATTGGATGAGTTTGGTGGTACAGCAGGTATGGTTACTTTGGAAGATATTGTTGAGGAATTAGTCGGTGAGATACAAGATGAATACGATGAAGAAACACCAGTAGTAGAACGTATCTCCGAAACCGAATATATGGTTGATGCTGGGGCAAGTATTCATGATGTAAATGAGTTTTTACCCTTAGAATTACCAGAGAGCCAAGATTACGATACCGTATCTGGATTAGTAAGTGATTTGTTTGATAAGATTCCAGAAGTAGGAGAGTATAAAGAAGTATTCGGTTATACCTTTACGATCATTCGTAAAACACAACAGAATATAGAATTTGTTAAATTAGAATTGGTTGAGTCTATGGATGATAACCAAGATAATTAGAGATTATGCAGCTTTTTTTTACAGAAGAGATTAGACCTGACTTTAAAAACTTTATTTTAAGCGAAGAAGAAAGCAAGCATGCCATTCGCGTACTTCGACTCCAAATCGGAGATAAGGTTCACTTAATTGATGGAAGAGGAGGGTTATATGAAGCTGAAATTTTAGATCCACATCCCAAAAGAACGGTTTTGACGGTCTTAAATGTGCAGGAAAACTATCAGAAATCTTCTTATCATTTGCATATAGCAGTCGCACCAACAAAAAATATTGATCGTTTTGAATGGTTTTTAGAAAAAGCTACAGAGATCGGTATCCAGGAGATCACCCCGATCATCTGTGAGCATTCTGAACGAAAAGAGGTTAAATTGGATCGGTTAAATAAGGTCATTATAGCCGCAATGAAACAATCGCTGAAAGCTTATATTCCCAAATTAAATCCTGCTATTACTTTTTCACAGTTTTGTAAGCAACAAGAATCTAATCTTGCAACAAAAGTAATAGCACATTGTATCGATAGTGAAAAACAGTTTTTAAATCAAGTCTTGCAACCCAATGCACAATATATCTTATTGATTGGTCCAGAAGGTGATTTTTCTACCACAGAAATTGATCAAGCACTGCACTTAGGTTATCAACCGATTTCATTAGGAGATGCTCGGTTAAGAACTGAGACTGCTGCTATGACCTCTTGCGTTGAAGTTTCTTTGCTGAATAGATAGGGTCATGTAATTACATATATCGAATAAAATAAGCCGCGATTAGCGGCTTATTTTATTTGATCAGGACTGCATCTACAATCATAATTTCCGAATTTCCTTTAAGTGGATCTTTATTAAAAACCATTTTACCTTTTAGTTTGATAGGTTCTTCAGTAAATTTTATAGCATCGCCCTTTAAGAATACTTCAACCATCGGTGGAATTCCATTCGACCCACAGAACATACATTGTGCTACAGGTAATACCGAAATCATAAAGTTTTTATGCGTTCTGCCACTGGTTAATGGAACCATATATCCGGGCATTTCAACTGTTTTATTTTCTAAAGCCTTTAATTCTGTAGGGTAGAAAGGGGTGTAGATTTTCTTACTTCCATTATAAGACACCTTATAAGCCATTTTATCAATCGCTTCCCAGGTCTTATTCATCATTGGGGTATGGTCTGGAGTATTAGGGTCACGGCCTATTTGTGCATTTACCGTCAAACAAAAGGAGAAAAGTAAACTTAAGAATACTAATGTTTTTTTCATTTAAAATAATATTTATGAATGTAATCTGTCATTCTCCAATATGAAAAACCATGTTACATTCAGTGTGATGTTAAAAAGCGATTAGGCGATCATGAGCAAAATCTTTATCGCAATTATGGATTACTTCTGCCCATGAAGATTTCAATGTCTATTAATTACCCGATAAAATATGTGATATTGTTGTTTTATAAGCTTTGATTGCTGGAATTAAAGCAGAAATAATACCAATGATACAAGCAAGTAAAACGAAAATCAGTTCAACAGGATTGAGTTTAAATGCATGGATAAAATCAGCACTCTGGCTCGTTTGTAGGCTGATATAGTAAAGCGCGATATGTGCAAATATCAATCCTAGAAATCCACCGATTATAGTAATCACCATTCCCTCAAAAATCACCAATGTGAAAAGCTTAAGTTTGGAAGCACCTAAGGTACGCATGATCGCTAAATCATATTTCCGCTGCTTTAATGCATTGTACAGACTTATAAATACACTTAACCCCGCAATAGCCATGATGATATAGGCCAAGATCTGCAATGAATCAATACCAACACCCAATAATGAAAATAAACGAGCACTCTCAATCGCAGGTGAAGCAGCTTGCATTTGTGTATTTTGAGCAATAAATTTAGGCAATACGGCTATCGCTGCCGGAGATTGGTATTGAACCAATAATGCTGTAATTTCAAGACCAGAAGAATGTATCATATCGGCACCGATAGATTTGACTACCCTATCCGAATCAGCAGATTGATCATCTTCATGTGCATGATCATGCTCTTCGTCTGTCGCCTCACCGTGGTGATGTAGATACGCATCCCGAGTTTCTGCAAGATCCTCTTTCGCTTGCAATTCTTCCGTAGTCAACTCTTCATGATGTTCATCATGTGCTATGCCATGCACATCCCACACACTACTCAAACTGGTCAAGATGAGATTATCTGTAATATTATTATTGTGGGCCAATATTCCTACCACTGTAAAAGGATGATCGTCATGACTATGGCCACCTTTACTGAGCCCATGTGAGCTGTGAATATGATCGCCAATCTTAAGATTTTGTTTATTTGCAACATCAGTTCCTATAACTACCTCGTAATTTTTTTGAAATAACTTTCCCTGTTGAACTTTGGTTTCATACAAGATTAGGAAACTAGAATCTGTACCCACGATGCGATGGCCTCTATAATTGTCGCCCAATGACACCGGTACAGCTAATTTTATTAATGGATTATTTTGCAATTTTTCAGCTTCTGCCAATGGGATATTTCCTGTAGGATTGTCAATGTGATAAACACTAGATAATATCAGCTGTAATGGGCTTCCCTTTGCACCAATTACGAGATCAATATTTTTACTATTATTTTCAAGTTGTTTTTCAAAACTTTCACTTGTTATAGAAAGTACACAAAGTATAGCCACACCGAAGGCGGTGAGTAAAATACTGAGAATAGTCGATCCAGTCTGTTTGCTGATATTTTTCCAAACTATTTGAAGAGTATTCATGCTAGTTATTGTTAGGATTTATGGTATTTAAATCGTAGGTGTTCGAAAAACTATTTTTGATTCTTTTATCATGAGTAGCAATCAGTAGCGTTGCACCTTGCTGATCGGCGATTTCCATGAGTAAAGCTAAAACCCGATCCGTATTTTGATCATCAAGAGAAGCGGTGGGTTCATCAGCAATCAAAAGTAATGGTTTATTAATGACAGCACGAGCGATAGCTGCACGCTGCAATTGACCTCTACTCAATTCATTTGGATAGGCATGAGCTTTTTCTGATAATTGAAGTTTGTGCAATACACTTATAATTTCACTTTTATTCACCTTTTTCTTAGCAAGCGATTGTGCAAGCTGTATATTTTCAAGAATAGTCAAATTTTTCAAAAGATGCGCTTCTTGAAAGATAAAACCGATATGTTGCGATCTAAATTGATCGAGTTCCGATGTGCCAAATTGATAGATATCTTTCTGATTGATCCATACCTTTCCTTCAGTTGGTTTCGATAGTCCGCCCAAGAGATTGAGCAATGTTGTTTTACCAGTTCCTGAGTTTCCCAGAAGAAGGGTATGCTGCCCTTTTTGAATTTCAACAGATGGAAACTTTATCCGAGTACCTCCTTTATATTGGAAGGAAAGTTCTTGTGTTGCTATCATTGGATTTTTGTGCATAGTATCATCATTCTTTCAAAAGCTAAATTTAACTTAATTCCTGCACATAATTCGAATTGTTATGAGATTATTACATCACATATGTATTAATTATTAAGTCCGTTCGCACTTAACATTTTCCTTGTTAATCAATTGTTAACACAGTAAAACATGTATAGTAGGTGGAAACGATGCTGTTAACAATTTTTTAACCTGTCACTAATGTAATAGTAATGTTAAGGTAATGTACACGTAATATCATGGTAATAGATTTGCAGAAACAAAAAAACAAATAAATTGAAACCACAATTAACACTTAAGAAATTTGTTGCCACACTAATTTTATTGGTAATAGCGACAGCTGTTTTTGCACAAGGTAGTGGAAAGTTAATAGGATCTATTACGAACAGTAAAAATGGAGAGACAATCACTGGAGTAACTGTTCGCATTATGGGGACAGCAAGAGCTGCTAGTTCGGATGTTTCAGGTAAGTATAATATTCCTGGATTGTCAGTGGGTAAGTATACGGTAGAGTATGCTTTCATCGGTTATGCTACAAAGCAAATTACAGATGTAGAAATTAAAGCAGATGAAATTACAAATTTAGATGTTGTAATGGATAATTCTGAAGGTCAATTGTTAGATCAAGTTGTGGTGACAGGATCTTATAAAAAAGAATCCATTGGAGCTTTATATGCACAGCAGAAAAATAGTGCACTCATATCCGATGGTATTTCAAGTGAACAAATCAGAAGATCACCGGATAAAAATACATCGGAAGCTATTCGTAGGGTGAGTGGGGCGACTATTCAAGACAATAAATTTGTGGTAGTCCGCGGTTTAAGTGATCGTTATAATGTTTCTATGATGGATGGCACTGTTTTACCAAGTACAGAGGCTAATCGTCGTGCATTTTCATTTGATATCATCCCTTCAAATTTAATTGATAAAATCACAATTTCTAAAACTGCAACTCCAGATTTACCAGCAGATTTTGCCGGTGGAGCAGTACAGATCACAACAAAAGATATTCCAGATCAAAACTTTGTTTCCTTTGGTTTAGGGTATGGATATAATACAGCTTCTACATTCAAAGATTTCTTGCAGACTAAGAAAAACTTACAAAACTATTTAGGTTTTGATGATGGATCAAGTAATCTGGCTACGAATATGTACTCTAGAGAACAATATAAGGATGGACTATCAAGTAAAGAAAATAGATTAGCATTAAAATCATTACCGAATGATCTTACTGTTAAAAATAAAACGGCATTACCTTCACAAAACTATCAGTTTTCTTTAGGTAAAGTAAAACAATTTGAAAACAGCAATCGCTTTGGTGCATTATTTTCTGTGACCTACAGAAATTCGCAAAATATCTTGCCCAATGTTAAGCGTCAATGGCATCAATATGATTATACAGATGATCAATATAAGTTCTCGACCAATTTAGGTGCTTTAGCCAACTTTGGATATACTTATGGAAAAAGTAAGATCACATGGAAAAATCTTTATAACAGAAATTATGACAACACCTACACGGACAGAAGAGGTACCGACCTTGGATCTTCCTATGATGTCAAATTCTCCGCATATGATATCATGCAAAAATCTTTGTTAAAATCAACACTTGATGGGGAGCATGTTTTAAGTGATCGCAATGACAAAATAAAATGGACTGCATCTTGGAGCAATATCTTAAATGATCAGCCCAACCAAGTTAAACTTAATTATGTAAGACCGATGGAATCTGCCAATGATCCATCAGTACCATACGCAGCTAATATTAGTTCAATCGGGAAGCAAAATGCGAGATTATTTGCCAAGCTAAATGAAAATATTTATTCTGGGGAAGCCAGCTATAATTTGCCAATGACATTTCTTTCCACACCTTCCACTTTAAAGGTAGGTGCAGGAACCAATTATAGAAAAAGAAATTTTGATGCACGCTTTATTGGGTTAGAATTGAATGGCGACGTTTTAAATGATGTGGATTTGATCAATACGGTAACACAATTGCCTGCTGACCAAATATTTTCTAAGGAAAACATTGATAAAAATTATTTTAAATTCAAAGAGATCATGATGAATGGTGACAAGTATACCGGTAGCTCACTGACTACTTTCGGCTACGCCATGCTTGATCAAAAATTCAATGATAAATTTAGAGTAGTTTACGGTCTTAGAGTCGAAAATTATAACGTAAAAATCGATGCCCTTGATGTCGATGCCATGAAGATGGTTAGTGATGTAAATGATACGAAATTAGACTTTTTACCTTCTGTTAATTTTACATACGGATTGACTCCTAAGTCAAATTTCAGAGCATCTTATTACCGTACGCTTGCGAGACCAGAGTTAAGAGAATTAGCATCATTTAAGTTTTATGATTTCGAACAATTAGGAATGATTACTGGTAATCCTAATTTAAAGCGAGCATCTATCAATAATGCTGATTTACGTTATGAAATCTATCCTTCTGCAGGTGAGATATTATCGATATCTGCTTTTTACAAACAATTTACTAATGCTATCGAGCCAAGACGTTATGACGTTACCTCTACACCTGATATCAGCTTTGGAAATACACCAAAAGCAAATATTTATGGAGCAGAATTAGAAGTGCGTAAGCGATTAGATTTTGTAAACGAGCAGTCATTCTTTAAAAATACGACGGCTTACTTAAACTTGACATATGTTCATTCAGAAATTACAAACGCAGATGATCAGCTTTATTTAGAAAAAACAAGACCAATGGTTGGTCAGTCTCCATACGTGATCAACGCCGGTTTACAACATACTGCTATCGACAATAAATTGAATCTGAATATCCTATATAACCGCATTGGAAAACGTATCATCCAACCAGGAGGCCAGACTTTTGCAAGTGCATGGGAAGCGCCGCGCAATGTGTTAGATTTTCAAGTCGGATATAAAGTGATGAAAAATAAAGGCGAGGTTAAGCTGAATGCCAGCGATATTTTAAACAACCCGATAGATGTCTACTTTGATAATAAAGTGAGAAATATTGATAACGAAACTTGGTTTAAATATAAGCCTGGTGCAAATGTTTCATTATCATTCAATTACACCTTTTAAAAGATAATATAAACTTAATATTACTTTAAATATAAAGACATAACAAAAGTATTTTTTTGTAACAAGATTTTTAAAAACTTAAAAAATGAAAAAAAGATTTTTATTCTTATCACTAGCAGCCTTATTATTTGCTGGCGCATGTAAAGAAACCAAGATTACAGATGACGGTGACAATACGGAAACACCTACCAATCCAACTGATAAAGATGTCGTGGTGGTAACCGGAGAGATTACGGCAAACACAACTTGGTCTGCTAATAAGATCTATTTATTAAAAGGATTCGTATTTGTATCTAATGGTGCTACATTGACGATTGAACCCGGAACTATTATTAAAGGAGATAAAGCAACAAAGGCTACATTGACCATAACAAGAGGTTCAAAAATCAATGCAACAGGTACTGTTGATAAACCAATTGTATTTACATCAGCTTTACCTGCAGGTGCTAGAACTCGTGGTGATTGGGGTGGTGTTATTCTTTTGGGTAAAGCTCCAGTAAACCAAGGAAACGATGTGATGATCGAAGGTGGTTTAGAAGGACCTAAAGATAAAGATGCTAAAAATTACATCTACTACGGCGGTACTGATGCTGCAGATAACTCTGGTGTATTGAAATATGTACGTATTGAATATGCAGGTATTGAGTATTCAGCAGATAATGAAATTAATGGATTGACAATAGCAGGTGTTGGAAATGGTACCACACTGGATTATATTCAAGTCTATCGTTCAGGTGATGATGCTTTTGAGTGGTTTGGTGGTACGGTAAATGCGAAACACTTATTGGCTGTAGCTACTTGGGATGATGATTTTGATACCGATTTTGGATATGCTGGTAATGTTCAATTTGCATTGGCACAAAGAGCATCTACGATGGCAGATCAATCTGGTTCAAATGGTTTTGAGTCAGACAATAATTCTACGGGTACGGATCAAACACCTAAAACTTCAGCCGTATTTTCAAATGTAACGATCTTAGGCCCGATCAAAAAAGCGGGTGAATCAGCTATCGGTAACTATCAGCATGGAGCACAAATTCGCCGTAATTCATCGATCAGCATTTTGAACTCCGTTATCTCTGGATTTCCATTTGCAGGATTGTATATCGACGATACCAAAGTGGTAACGGCTAATACCACTTCGAATAACTTTTTAACTGGTTCTGCAATATTTGCAAATAACTTGGTTTATGGATCAAAAGATGCAGACTTAAAAGTAAGTTCGACGACTAATTCTGCTGCAGTAAATACATTATTACGTGCAGGCAATGTATTTGATAATACCAAATTTGCATCATCTTTATTCGTTGCACCGTATAATTATGGTAAAGATATTTCAAGCACTCCTGCCGATCCAGATTTTACTTTATCATCAGGTTCAGCAGCAGCTACGGGAGCATTATTTACCCATGCTAAAGTAAGTGGTTCATTCTTTGAAAAGGTAGCTTACAAAGGTGCTTTTGGAACAACAGATTGGACGAAAGGGTGGGCTCATTATGATCCTCAAAATTTACCTTATACAACTCCAGGTCAAGTCAAATAAGATACTTGAATGCTATAAATCAAAAATCCTGCCTTGTGCAGGATTTTTTTTTCACTAATGATCGACTTACTCTGTTGATTACTTCGGTTCGTAATGGTACACCACCTGATACGATTCGTTTTTTAATTTATCAGACATTTGGCCTATTTCCAGATTCTGACTCTGAGGAGTCGGTTCGCATAGCGAATAGTATTTACCATTGTACAAGATGGCATCACCAATTGGTTTGTCAAATTGAACCGCCATGGTGATATGAGTAGGAAACAATAAGGTGATCATTGGGAGATTATAGATTTCCTTGACTAAATAAAAGAATAGTGCAGCTCGATCATCGCAATCGCTATATGCATGGTTTAGCGTTTCCTCCGGGGATAATCTTTTCTCTTTACCAAAATTAGCATCATCATTTTCATAAAGGAATGCGTAACGTGTGAATCGCATTAAATAATCCACACCTTTAATCGTATCCATTTTCCTAATATTTTCTTTAAGTACAGGAATTAAAGTCTGATACGTTTCACGACTGAGCGGAATATTAAAATAAGTCTCGAAGTTGACCCCAGGATAATTGGCAAATATCTTATTGACATCTTTATTAATCTTCACTTTGAAATGGTACAATCGCTCATTGTATTGGAAATTTATCTTTTTATCTACATAATTATGCGGATTAAAATCAGGCATTTGTGTCACTTTATAGCTAAAGTCATTGACCGCCTCATTGATGTTCAAAGAGACTGGTTTATAAACGCCGTTACGTTGGAATAGTTTTCCATAATCGTGATAGTTTAAGCAGGTATATTGATTGCCGTCAATGGAGAAAAACGGAATATCAGCGATATCTTCATTATTTTTTATATAAAATATAATTTGATTATTACCCACAGCAAGACGGGCATCATAACCCGATTTACACATCAAATACCATTTGTATAAGGTGTATCGACTATAATTATCCTGTTTGGGGCTTATTTCTTGTGCCGTTTGACGAATGAGCTGATAATATATCCAGTCGTTTAGATTGTATTTTTTCTTATAAGCCAGTAAGGATTTGATCAAAGTAGAATCTTTACTTTGCTCAATTTTTTTATAAAAATCAAGTACATGGCCTTCGTCTATTTCAGTAGGAAAATCAACTAAGAAAGTCGAATCTAATGAAAAGAAAAATGGAGCATTGTAGAAATCAACTTGATGGTCTTGGGCATACACCTTTGGCTTCTGTATAAAGATAAACAGTAGTGAAAGTAATCCTGCGGCCAAATATGAAAATAGAGATTTCAAGTCCTTAACAATTTATTAATAATGAAGTTACATAAAAATAATATTAAAAACTTCAATATATTCATTTAGTTACAGCGATATGACTTATTTTTTCATAGGAATTGCTTTAGCTTTTTGTAGCTATATATTTACTTTAATTTAAATAATTGAGACAGTATTTAATTTTTCAATTTTTTGACTTTGTTTGAATATATTATAACTTAAAAATAATGGAAATTAAATCTTTTACAAAATTTGTTGCCGAACTGATCGGAACTTTTCGGTTTGGTACTATTTGGTTGTGGAGCTGCCGCTATTGCGGGAGCTACAACATTAGGAGGATTGTCAGGCTTAGGATTGTTGGGAATTGCACTTGCATTTGGTCTCTCTGTCGTTGTTTTTGCTTATGCTATAGGAGGTATAAGTGGATGCCACATTAATCCTGCTGTAATAATAGGTGTTTTAGTTGCCGGGAAAATTTCGATAAAAGACGCTTCTATATATATTGTTGCACAACTAATTGGTGCATTATTAGCAGCTTTTGTGCTACAACAAATTCTAGGCGGGCAAATTGCTGGGTTTAAGCCTGGAGAATGGGCTTATGGATCCAATGGTTGGGGCAAAGGATATCAAAATGAGTATGGTCTTAACGCTGCATTTTTAACGGAAGCTGTTTTAACCTTTATTTTTTTATTTGTCATCTTAGCGACTACCTCTAAAGTAGGAAATTCTACCATGGCTGGGTTAGCAATAGGTCTTACCTTGGTCTTGATTCACTTAGTCGCCATCCCAATCACAGGTACATCAGTTAATCCTGCACGTAGTTTTGGACCAGCGTTATTAGCAGGGGGACAAGCGCTTTCGCAGCTTTGGTTGTTTATAGTGGCGCCTATAGCTGGAGCTGTGGTTGCGGCTATCGTATGGCGTACTCTTGACCCAAAAGGTGTTTAGCGAATTATTAAACTTTAAAGAAGGGCTAATTCATCACGAAAGCCCTTTTTTCTTTTAGTAGTAACCTTAATAGCGTATACAAAGGTTTAGAAAAATTGAGTTTTACTAATTCTCTTAACTTCATCAGTGATACCCATATTTGAATTACTTTATTCTGAGCATGTAAATTTGGGTTGAACGCTTTTTTCAAGAAGCACTTTTTATATTGTGATGGACATACAAAATTTGTATCTTCGTACAATGGAAAATTTTATTGTTTCTGCTCGTAAATATCGCCCAGTCACCTTCGATTCGGTTGTCGGCCAGCAACACATCACTGGCACACTTAAAAATGCTATTCATAACAATCAGTTAGCGCAAGCATTTTTATTTTGTGGACCTAGAGGTGTTGGAAAAACAACCTGCGCGCGCATATTAGCCAAAACAATTAATTGTGAAAATATTTCCGACAAAAGTGAAGCCTGTGGTCAGTGTGACAGTTGTATCTCTTTTCAAAACGGCAATTCATTTAGTATCCATGAGTTAGATGCAGCATCCAACAATTCTGTAGATGATATTCGTAATCTCATTGATCAAGTTCGTATTCCACCACAAGTAGGAAAATTTAAGATCTATATTATAGATGAGGTTCATATGCTATCTCAGCAAGCCTTCAATGCCTTTTTAAAGACCTTGGAAGAACCGCCTACTTATGCTATTTTTATTTTAGCAACAACCGAGAAGCATAAAATATTACCAACGATTCTATCGCGTTGTCAGATTTTTGATTTTAATCGTATTCGTATAGAAGATATGGCCAACCATTTGGCTCATATTGCTGCTCATGAAGATATTCAGTATGATCAAGACGGGCTCCATATCATCGCTCAAAAAGCAGATGGTGGTTTGCGTGATGCCTTATCGATGTTTGATCAAATCGTTAGCTTTTCAAATAAGAACGTAACCTATCAGGCAGTCATTGATAATTTAAATATTTTAGATTACGATTACTTTTTCAAACTGACTGATGCTATTTTAATCGAAAATCCAGCACAAGTATTATTAACATTAAATGATATTCTGAATAATGGATTTGACGGTAGCCATTTTATTTCTGGTTTGGCCTCACATTTTAGAAATTTATTAGTAGCGAAAGAACCTAGTACTTTAAAGTTGCTTGAAGTGAGTGAAAGTATACGAATGAAATATTTAGATCAAGCTCAAAAATCGTCAACAGGTCTCTTGTTATCCGCATTGAATATTGCTAATCAATGTGAGATTAACTATAAAACAAGTAAGAATCAACGACTTCAAGTTGAATTAGCGCTTTTAAAAATGTGTCACTTATCCAGTGCCATTAAATTAAGCCAGATGGGAAGTATTCAGTTGCCCGAAGCAAGCGAAGGACTAAAAAAAAAACGCCCTGATTTAGCACAAGCTCCTAGTACACCTGCTCCTGCGGTAAAACCCTCAGTACCAGTAAATGAAGAAAAACCATCAACATATACAAGTTCAGCAGCACCTATAGCTACAGTAAAAGAACAAGCAGTAGAACCAGAACCCTTAAATCTACCTCCCAAAGTAAAAAAAGGAGCTTGGGGATCAGCCAAAAGTTCTATGCCATCATTGCCCGATCTAAATTCTATTTTTGATTCAAAAGTAGAAGAGGATGGTGGAGATGAACCTAGTTTAGTTAAAGGTACAGAACAAGAGGAGATCAGTCAGGAGCAATTTATACAAGCTTGGAAAGTTTTAGCTACTCAAATTAAAAAAGAAAATAGAATCAATCTCTACACCTTGATGACTGCAGTTCCACCCAAGTTAGTTGGGAATAAAATAGAAGTTGATGTCGAAAACATGGTGCAAATGGATGTGCTGAGCACTGCAAAAATTGATATTTTAAATTACCTTCGCCCAGTGCTACGTAATTTCTCTCTCGATCTTCATGGTGTTATTATGGAACACGATTTAGTTCGTAAACCTTATACTTCTCAAGAGAAATATCAGGCAATGGTTCAAAAGAACCCACTTTTAGAAACATTAAGAAAAGAATTAAACTTGGGTTTAAGTTAACACGAGTCCAACTATTTATTGCACTAACCCATATTTCTTTTTGTATCTTTGCCTTTCAAATTGGTTAGCTAATTGCTAAAAACCAATTCTTATTTAGAATATTGAGCATGCAAAATTATCAAAGACACGATAGATCATCAGATCGTGAAGCCAATCAGATGGTTTTCGGTATTCGTGCCGTTATAGAAGCGATAGATAGTGGTAAAGAAATTGAATCATTATTTATACAAAGAGGTTTAGGTGGAAGTTTAGTTTTAGAATTGAAAGCTCTTTTGAAAGAGCACGATTTAGGATTTCAACAAGTTCCTATTGAAAAATTAAACCGCATCACACGCAAAAACCATCAAGGAGTCATTGCTGTTATCTCTCCGATTACTTATCAGAAAATCGAAGACATTGTTCCCGAAATTTATGAAAAAGGTGAGGTTCCTTTATTTTTAATGTTAGATGGCGTTACGGATGTGCGCAACTTTGGCGCTATCGCACGTACTGCCGAATGTTCAGGTGTTCATGCGATCATCGTACCGAAAAAAGGTTCTGCAGAGATCAATCCTGATGCGATTAAGACTTCGGCAGGTGCTCTATATAAAATCCCGGTATGTCGTCATGAAGGATTGGCCAAGATTGGTAAATTTTTAATTGAGTCCGGTATACAGTTGGTCGTAAGTACGGAGAAGACAAAAGATAGTATCTATGATGTGGATTATACTGTACCTACATGTATCATTATGGGAGCTGAGGACACAGGTGTATCAGACGATTTAATTCGTATTGCTGATCATTTAGCAAAGATACCTATGTTTGGAGAAATAGGTTCATTAAACGTATCTGTTTCAGCTGGAGTAGTACTTTACGAAGCTATTCGTCAACGAGTGAAATAACAATAGGGCTGTTTTGTTGATGTAAACAGTTTATAACATAAATAATAAGAGCGGCTATCTTTTGGATAGCCGCTCTTATTATGTATAGCTTGAATAGATTAGTACTTGTTACTAGATTCTTTTCTTTTTCCAGAAAAGTCTCTAAAACCACCAGCATTTCCTTCTCTGCGATCTCCACCACGGTATCCACCTTCACGTCTTTCACCGCCACCGCTTCTGCGATCTCCACCACGGTATCCACCTTCACGTCTTTCACCACCGCCAAAGCTTCTGCGCTCACCACTTCCACCACGGCTTCTGTTTCCACCACCACGGTTTTCAGTTTTTCCATCTCCAGAAACTTCGATGCGAACATTACGTCCGTTGAAATCAACTTCTTTGAATCCTTCAAATACTTTAGCAACTTCAGCATCTTCAACTTCGAAGAAAGTAAATACTCCTTTTAGATCAATTTTACCAATTGATTTACCAGAGATTTTAGCGTTGTTACAGATAAATCCTAACATGTCTCCACGGCTGAATTCATCTACAGAACCTAAGTTCATAAACAAACGAGTAAATCCTTTTGAACTACCACGCTCGCCTCTTTCACCACGTTCACCTCTTTCGCCACGTTCGCGGCCATTGCTGCTGATATCACGTGCTTCGATATTTAAATCGTGTGCACCTTTGTAATAATCTAAGAATCTATTGAACTCTAATGAAGCAAATCTTTTTACGATATCTTCTTTCGATAACGACTCAAAACCTTCCATAATAGCTGGTAAGAATTGATTGATTTGATCCTCATTAACTTCTACATTCTGAACTTTATTGATGATTGTCAATAATTGCTTTTCAACAACATCAGCTCCTTGAGGAACTTGTTTACGTTCAAATTGCTTTCCGATAACTTTTTCAAGTTGACGGATTTTGCTTTGTTCTTTAATGTTGATTAAAGAGATTGAAATACCAGTTTTACCAGCACGAGCTGTACGGCCCGAACGGTGCGTATAGTTTTCAATTTCATCAGGTAAAGAGAAGTTAATTACGTGAGTTACGTCGTTTACATCAATACCACGCGCCGCTACATCTGTAGCGATTAATAGTTGTAAACTACGGTCACGGTAACGTTTCATCACTTTGTCACGTTGTTGTTGAGATAAATCTCCGTGTAGTGAATCGGCATTGTAACCATCTTTAATTAAAGATTCTGCAATTTCTTGAGTTTCAATTTTTGTACGACAAAATACGATACCAAAAATATCAGGGTTTGAATCAACAATACGTTTGAAAGCAGCATATTTATCTTTAGCTCTAATCAAATAATATTGATGCTCAATGTTTGCATTACCTGTGTTTTTTGTTCCTACAGTCATCTCTACAGGATCAGTCATATAGTTTTTAGCAATACGACGAACCTCTGAAGGCATGGTAGCTGAGAATAACCATGTTTTTTTAGTGTCAGGAGTCTCTGACAAAATGTTGTTGATGTCTTCTTTGAAGCCCATATTAAGCATCTCATCCGCCTCATCTAACACAACATATTTTACTTGAGAGAAATCAATAGCATTACGGCCAATGATATCTAACATACGACCTGGGGTCGCTACTACAATTTGCACTCCACGTCTGATCTGACGTAGTTGGTCACTAATATTTGCACCTCCATAAACCGCAACAACATGTACGTTGTCTAGGTTTTTAGCATATCTTTCTATATCTTTCGAGATTTGCAAACAAAGCTCACGTGTCGGGCATAATACCAACGCTTGAGGATGTTTCTGAGAAAAGTCTAATTGCTGTAATAATGGAAGACCAAATGCTGCTGTCTTACCTGTGCCGGTTTGGGCTAATCCGACAAAATCGTCGTTACCAGTCAATAAAACAGGAATGGCTTTTTCCTGAATTTCAGAAGGTTTTTCAAAACCTAATTCTGAGATGGCATTAACAATTTCCTCACGGATTCCCAGTTCTAAAAATGGGTTCATGAATTAATTTATACAATAGGCTCTATTGCCTAAGGCGATGCAAATATAGGGAAATAATATTTACCAAACTAATTTTTGACATAAGTATTTGATATATTGTGTTTTTTGGATGACAAAATCTATCTTAATCCATTTTAAATACCTTTAATGGCAGCTCTGTTCTGTTGTTTTTTTATCCATCAAAAAAGGTTCAGTCAAATAAATTGATTTATTCTCAAAAATTAATGATGTAAAAAGGGCTACTCTTTTGGAGTAGCCCTTCTTTATCAGATATCAATATCTACTAATATATGGTAAACTCAACGCGACGGTTTTGTTGACGACCTTCTGCAGTTTTATTAGATGCAATAGGTTGGTTTGGTCCGTAACCAGTAGCTTCAATACGAGAAGGATTAGCACCTTTAGATACTAAGTAAGCTTTCACTGCCTCAGCACGATCTTTAGATAATCTCAAGTTTAATTCTAATGAACCTGTGTTATCGGTGTGACCTGCTAATTTCAAACTGAAATCTTTTTCTACTAATAATGCAGCAACTTTATTTAATGAGTTGTAAGAATTAGCACGAATCACTGATTTACCAGTTTCGAATTCTAAGTTTTTGATAGCTTCATCAACTGTTCTTCTATCCGTTTCAGTGATCACTTTCTCTACAATTTTAGTTTCATTTTTAACAAGGATTGGACAACCAGCACCATCTACTTGAACCCCTGAAGGTGTATTTGGACATTTGTCAAATTTGTTAGCAACACCGTCACCATCATCATCCTGCAAATCTGAGTTTAATGATTCAACTTTTGATTGTAACGCTTTATTAGCAGCATCCAATGCATCACGTTGAGCTTTTAATTCATCGTATTTTGCTGTGTAATCATTTACTAAAGTAGCTACCGGGTTTGAATTATTCAGAGCAGGTTTTGAACCATCGCCTAAAGCAATTTCTAAACCAGCATGTGCATACGAGAATAAGTCGTTTTTGTATGTTGGTTGTGGAGACGCAGCAGGATTAGATCCATCAAATTTCTGGTTAGCCCAGTTCAATTGATAACCTAAGTCTAAGTTAATACCTTTTGCAATTGCAAATTTAAATCCGAAATCAGCAGGAACGAATAACTTCGATTGTGATTCAGCTGTTGTGCTTGTTGACCCCATCGTTACTGTAGCCTCAGAGTTCAATACCCCTAAACCTAATGAAGCATAAGGCTTGATGAAACTGTTGAAAAATCTCCAGTTCGTATTAGCCATTGTCCACTCTCCAGATAAAGCTGCTGACCATGGTGTTTTAGTTTCGAAAGATTGTGATCCATCTTTATATGCTCCACCAACTTTACCACCTAAGTAGGATGCTTTAAATCCAAAAGAAGGGGAAATTTGTTTCTTAATGTATGCAGAATAACCTAAATTGTGATCTAAATCATTATAATCTTTACGGTTGAAACCGAAAATATTAGTTTGATTTAAAACCCCTGCACCAATACCAATAGACCAAGTTCTATATTCGGTAGATGATCCCAGTGGAGTAGTTCCTTCGATAGAACCAACTTTTGCATTTTGTGCAAATGAAGCAGATGTTAACAGTCCCGCTGCTACTAATAAACCAGTTTTCTTAAGGTTAATCTTCATATTTTTCTAATTTTAATTTTTAATCTTCTTATTGTGCTTTAGGCAATAATGTTGCCAATATGGCCCTCATAGCTCAAACCAGTTGTAGATTTCCCCATTTTTGTAGTTAATTGACCACTTATTGATTTGCTCTGCTGTAAAAAAAGTGGCACCATGTATACTATAATTTACATTTCTGCGTTAAGATGTAGCTTTTTTAGGAATCTAACCCTTAAAATTAGTCTTGCCAAAGAAGTTTGGGATGATTATTTCCATTGCCATTTCTTTTATTATATTTTCAGAAAATAAGTTTTGAAAAAATGTCTTACGACTTTTGGTGATTAAGATGATGTCAATATTCTCGTCACGAATCATGGTCTGTATGCCATTTGCTATTCTTTCTGCTGAATTGGCAAAATAGCTTCTGCTTTTTATCGTATAGGAAACATCATCAATTCCAGTCTCCGTAATGATATTTTCGATCCATTGGTCAAACTTTTTGTCCAATACCTTTAGATCCGATTCTGCCTTGTTAATATGTATCAGGAGCAGATGAAATTTATTTCCAAATACCGGTATAGCCTGCTTCAAAACTTCCAGTTCTCCAGGTTTAAAATTTGTCAACAGTGCAATGGTATCCTTCTTATACGCTGTTGCGTAAGCCGGTATCGCTAAAATAGGAATTTGTGCATCTTTAATTACATCATAGGTGTTGCTACCAATGAGGACAGACTCGAGGCCGGAAGCACCTTTTGTTCCCATGACGACTACTTTATAATTGTTATTAGTCGTTTCTTTGGCAATGACTTCCGAAAGAACACCTTCATTAAAAAGTTGGCTTACTGTCAACGTTGGAGATTTTTCGTTCACTTCATTGACCACTTCGCTCAACTTTCGTTCAGCATCCTTTACTGTAGGGTCGACAATGTGTTCACCATGAACAACGAAATTTGCGTACTGGTTTACGTGCTTCGTATATACGTGTAAGAAAACCAGCTCATCTTGATTTTCAAGCGCAATCTCCCTTGCATATCTTGCTGCAATTATGGAGTTTTCAGAAAAATCGATTGGTACTAATATTTTACCCATAATGATTTAAGCTTTAGAAAAAAATGTAGGAATAATTGGATGATGAATGATTTGTTTTGCAACAGATTTTTTAAATAACCGTTCAAAAAATGATTTACGTGTCTTCGTTATCAACACCACATCAATTTGTTCATCTTTGATAATCTCATTGATTACTTCAGGAATCGTATCCAATTCCTCCACATCGGTTTGTATAGAATCTACTTCTATGTCTACATCCGTGATTTCAGTATGTTTCTTGATTTGATATTTCCAGATTTCTAACTTATCCTCGATATCAGCTTCAGAATCTGGGTGATAGTGCACATGTATGATCTGAACTTTCACATTTGATCCGAATATTTTAATAAATTCATTTAAAGTGTCCAGCTCAGCATATTTAAAATTAGAAAGTAGCCCAATCTTATCAATATCTTTTGTTTGATAATGAACTGGAATAGCAATCACAGGAATATTGCTTTTTTGGCTCACTGCATAGGTTGTGCTACCAACGATGACACTGGTGTCGTCGGTTTTTCCCTTTGTCCCCATGATAATAGCTAAATAACCCGCATTTTTTGTCTCCTTTAATAAGGACTCTGTGATGATACCACGCTCGCATTTTGAAGTAAAAGGAACCGTTGGATTTTCTGCTTTCAACTTATCGATCAAATCAGACATTAACACATCTGCTTTGAAATTTTCGTCAGCATTATCCTTGTTTTCATCATCAAAACTACTGGATGAAACCGTATAGTTATGATATAAATGAATTTCGAATCCCCTTTTTTTTGCCAAATCAATTGCAAATTGAATCGCAGTGCTGGCATTGTCTGAAAAATCAATTGGAACTAAAATTTTATTGCTCATGTTGTTTGATCGTTAAGTTTTACGTTGTGTGTTATCTTTGGTTATAAAAAACATGACAACATCACCGTAGTTGTTTAACATAATTGGTATAAGTTAGTTTTGTTTTTATTACCTGTTGTAAAGGTATTTGTTATCCTGATTTAAATACGTGATTAATTTAATGAAATTTGGTGATTTTGGACATACTACTTGATCAAGTACCTTATTTCATTTTTTTTTCTTAAATCTGATTCTAAATTGAATTATTTCTAAAAATAGTCAAAATTTATTTCAATTCTTGACATTCTTAATACATTATTATAGACTAAAATACATCTGTCTAATTGCATTACGAGGCAAATTTAAGTAAGTTTGCAACATCATAATTAGACAATTAGATTTTCAATGACAAGTAGAGAAATTCGTCAGGCTTTTTTGGATTTTTTCAAAAGTAAAGGACACCAGATCGTACCATCAGCACCAGTTGTGGTGAAAAATGATCCCACATTGATGTTTACAAACGCGGGAATGAATCAGTTTAAAGATTTATTTTTAGGCGAGGCCGCCATTAAATTTCCGCGTGTTGCCGATACACAACGTTGTTTACGTGTATCCGGTAAGCATAATGATTTGGAAGAGGTAGGTATCGATACCTATCACCATACCTTATTTGAAATGTTAGGAAATTGGAGTTTTGGCGATTATTTCAAAAAAGAAGCAATCCAATGGGCATGGGAATTATTTACGGAGGTTTATCAATTGGATCAAGACCGTCTTTACGTTACCATATTTGAAGGTGATGATTCAGAGGGATTAGCAAAAGATACAGAAGCCTACGATTTTTGGAAAGCTTTGATTGCAGAAGATCGTATTCTATTAGGTAATAAAAAAGATAATTTTTGGGAAATGGGTGAGACAGGTCCTTGTGGTCCTTGTTCTGAAATCCATTACGACATGCGTACAGACCAAGAACGCCAAGAAGTATCGGGGCAGTCACTTGTAAATGCCGATCACCCACAAGTCATCGAAGTGTGGAACTTAGTGTTTATGCAATTTAATCGTCTAAAAGATGGTTCATTACAACCGCTACCGGCCAAACACGTCGATACAGGGATGGGATTTGAACGTTTAGTACGTTCTATTCAAGGAAAGACATCCAATTACGATACGGATGTTTTTCAACCAACTATTCAATTTATTTCTCAGAAAGCAGGTATTGCTTACGGTGCAGATGAGAAAACAGATATCGCTATGCGTGTCGTTGCAGATCATATCCGTGCGATTAGTTTTGCGATTGCCGATGGTCAATTACCTTCTAATAATAAAGCAGGTTATGTGATCCGTCGTATCTTGCGTCGGGCAGTGCGTTATGCTTATACTTTCCTAAATTTCAAAACTCCATTCATCAACGAATTGGTACCTTTATTGGCAGCACAATTTGACGGTGTATTTAATGAATTGAAAGCACAAGAAAGCTTTGTTCAAAAAGTGATTTTGGAAGAAGAAGTATCCTTCTTGAGAACTTTAGTGACCGGAGTACAACGTTTCGAAAATTATGCGGAAGCAAATACAACCATTGCAGGAGACTTTGCTTTTGAGCTCTACGATACTTATGGATTTCCAATTGACTTGACCGAATTGTTAGCAAGAGAGAAAAATCTGTCCGTGGATATGGTTGGTTTTAATCAAGCATTACAGATTCAAAAAGAGCGTTCCCGTGCGGCAACAGCAATTGATACCGGAGACTGGATTTTAGTCAATGAAGACGAAGGATTTGAATTTGTCGGTTACGATACCTTAACGGCAAAAACAGAAATTGTCAAATACCGTAAAGTTTCAGCAAAAGGCAAAGACCAATTTCAGTTAGTACTATCGGTAACCCCTTTTTATGCCGAAGGTGGTGGTCAGGTAGGCGATACGGGAGCTCTAGTATCTGAAGTTTCTGGAGAGAAAATATATATCACCGATACCAAAAAAGAAAATGGTTTATTCGTACATTTTATCGATACATTACCCCAGAGTTTTGAAGGTCTTTTTGTTGCTCAAGTAGATCAGGCAAAACGAGTAGATACCGAAAATAATCACTCTGCGACCCATCTATTGCATGCTGCTTTAAAGCAGGTATTGGGTGATCATGTGAATCAAAAAGGCTCATTAGTCAATGCGGATATTTTGCGCTTTGATGTTTCCCATTTTTCAAAAGTTACAGACGAAGAAATCAAACAAGTAGAAGATATAGTTAACGCTAAAATCCGTGAAAACATCGTATTGAAGGAAGAACGTAACATACCTTATCAGCAAGCATTGGATTCTGGCGTCACGGCTTTATTTGGCGAGAAATATGGTGATTACGTTCGTGTCATTACTTTCGATGATACATTCTCAAAAGAGCTTTGTGGTGGTACCCATGTTAAATCAACTGGGCAGATTGGTTTCTTTAAGATCACATCAGAGTCAGCAGTTGCTGCGGGTGTACGTCGTATTGAAGCCATTACAGGAACAAAGTCTGCAGCTGTTATCCGCGAGCATTTTGAATTGGTGGATCAGATCAAAGGCTTGTTGAATAATCCAAAAGATTTTGTTGCCGCTTTGGGCAAATTGGTTGAGGAAAATGGCGCCTTGAAGAAGGAAATAGAAAAAACGATTATTGAAAAATCATTGGCTTTAAAGTCAGACCTAGAAAGCAAATTGCAACAAGTGGGTGATGTTAATTTCTTAGCTACAGTGGTTGATCTGCCGAATGCAGAAGCCGTTAAAACATTGGCTTATGCATTGAAAGGTGCTGTTCATAATCTGTTTTTAGTTATAGGGGCAGACTTTGACGGTAAACCAAGTTTGACCGTTGTGATCTCAGATGAGCTAGCAAAATCAAAAGGCTTGAATGCGGGTCATATCATCCGCGATTTAGCCAAAGATATCCAAGGTGGTGGAGGTGGGCAACCATTCTTTGCGACAGCAGGAGGGAAAAACAGTGCTGGATTAGCAACTGCGATTCAAAGAGCAATTGAATTTATAAAGTAAAATGATAATATGATGAAACAGGCGTTGCTAGTGGTGGGTTGTTTATTTTTATTTCTTATTGGATGTAAAAATAAAGATGAGTTTACAATTTCTGGTCAAATCGAAAATCCCGGAAATATTAAAGTAGTATCCTTATATGAAGGCGAAAGAAAATTAGATTCTATGTTTTTTGGAGATAATAATGCTTTTCAATTTAAACGACCTACTAGTCAAGCACGTCTATTATCGCTTCGTGTGGGTAAAAATCGGTATGATTTGATTGCTTCTCCCGGTGAGGAGATTGTATTCAAAGCAGACCTTCAAAAAGATGTCAATGACTATCTGATCGAAGGGTCAGATCTATCATCCACGATCAAGACTTTCTCCAAAATGAGAAACCGACGTGATGCTGTTCGTGATTCATTGCAGGCAGATTTTGCTAAGAAATCGATCACCGCAGATGTTGATGAAATTGAAAACCTGCGAAGCGAATATAAACAGAAGTTTACCGAACAACTGCAGTATTATACTAAAGCGGCAGTAGATTTTGCTGAAAAGCATGATGATATTGCAGGTTTTTATGCTATCAGTACCTTAGATCCGGAGATCGCAGAATCTGAAATTATAGCCTATGCCGATAAGATCAAAGATAAGTTCTTAGACAATGGTTACGTTACACAGTTCAAAGAAGAAACCAATAAATTGAGAACATTGGCTATAGGTCAGCCAGCTCCAGACTTTGAATCGTTTACACCGAACAATAAATCAATCAAACTATCGGATTTTAAAGGTAAGTATGTCTTGTTAGATTTTTGGGCGTCGTGGTGTATGCCTTGTCGTCAGGAAAATCCCAATATTGTTAAATTATATCATCAATATAAAGCAAAAGGATTTGATGTTTTTGGCGTATCGTTAGACGATAACCCAGGACCTTGGATGCGAGCCATAGCAGATGATCAGTTACAATGGACCCATGCTTCCGATTTAAAAGCTTGGGGTTCGAAGGTCGTCGGCTTGTACCGCATTACAGGAATTCCAGCATCTTACGTATTAAATCCTGAAGGTTTGATCGTTGCTAAAAATTTGCGCGGCAAAGAATTGGAAGATTTTTTAAAGAAAACTTTAAAATAGCGCAAATTATATATTAACTTTCGGAATGTTACTTAACAATTTAATAACACTTCGTTAATGTTTTGTTGTCATTTTGTTCATAATTTAGCAAAAAAAAGAAGATGAGCATTGCAAAGCAAAAAATATTAGTAGTTGATGATGAGCAGGATATTCTAGATTTAATTGCTTACAATTTAAAGCGAGAAGGATATCAAGTATCGACTGCCTCGAATGGTCATGAAGCTATCAATGTAGCTAAAGATATCAATCCAGATCTTATTATCTTGGATGTTATGATGCCAAAGATGGATGGAATTGAAGCCTGTCGACTAATGCGTGCTATGCCTGAGTTTAAGAATACATTTATGGTATTTTTAACGGCTAGAAGTGAAGAATATTCCGAAATTGCAGGTTTCCATGTTGGAGCCGACGATTATATTGCAAAGCCTATCAAGCCTCGTGCTTTGATGAGCCGTATTAATGCCATTTTAAGAAGAAATGTTTCTGAAGAAGCAGCAAGATCACAAGATAAATTAGAAATCATGGATTTGGTTATCGATCGTGATTCTTTCTTAGTGTATCGTGGTGAACAGAAAATTGTTCTTGCAAAAAAAGAATTTGAGCTGATGTACTTACTTGCATCCAAACCCAATAAAGTATTTACAAGAGAGCAGATACTGAAAAGTATTTGGGAAGACTCCGTGGTCGTAACCAATAGGACTATTGATGTTCATATCAGGAAACTGAGAGAAAAAATTGGTGAAGATTATGTCACAACCGTAAAAGGAGTGGGGTATAAATTTGATGTAGCCTAAGCTTACTTTAACTTTTAAAAACAGAAAAGCAGTAATGATTCATTACTGCTTTTTCTGTTTTACTAGATAAGGGTCAAGTTTTTTGATGATTTCAACATAATCAGGAATTTTGGATTATAAATACTTCAAAGCCCTTTACTGTTTATTTATGCTACAGGAAAGTTGTTATGCCAGAGCAAAAATAATTTTGCAAAACCTTTAACAGTACCCCCTAAAACAAATTCCAGCGAATAAATTTAGGATATATTATGCAATTAGAATTGAACATAAAACAAATTTCTCTAAGTTTGTTATCATATTAAATATTACAAGCAACTATGTCAACAATACTTATAAAATCTGCACAAATCGTTAATGAAGGAAAAATAACAACTTCAGATGTATATATCAGCCATGGTCGTATCGAAATGATTGCTGCAGAAATTAATCACCCAGCCGATCAGGAGATTAATGCAGAGGGCTTACACCTTTTACCCGGATTAATTGATGACCAAGTTCATTTCCGTGAACCAGGACTGACTCATAAAGCCGATATATGGCACGAAAGTCGTGCTGCGGTAGCAGGAGGAACCACATCCTTTATGGAAATGCCCAATACAATGCCTAATACGTTGACACAGTCCTTATTACAAGATAAGTATGATATTGCATCTCAAAATGCTTTAGCCAATTATTCCTTCTTTATGGGGGCAGCCAATGATAATCTGGAAGAGGTATTGAAAACCAATCCTCGTGATGTCTGTGGTGTGAAAGTATTCATGGGATCATCGACCGGAAATATGTTGGTTGACAATGAGCGCGCATTGGAAGATATATTTGCCAATTCACCAACGTTGGTCGCTACACATTGTGAAGACGAAACGACTATACAAGAAAATTTAGCAATATACAAAGGGCAATATGGCGATGCAGGATTGACGATAGATATGCATCCACTTATCCGTTCTGCTGAAGCCTGCTACATCTCCTCTTCCAAAGCAGTTGAATTAGCTAAAAAGAACAATACGCGTTTGCATATCCTACACATATCAACGGCCAAAGAAATTGCCTTATTTAGAAATGACATCCCCTTGGCTGAAAAATTAATTACCACAGAAGCATGTATTCACCATATGTGGTTCTCCGATGCAGATTACGCCGCAAAAGGTAATTTTATTAAATGGAATCCTGCCGTAAAAACAGCAAACGATAGAGACGAAATTGTAAAAGCAGTATTGGACGGACACATTGATGTCATTGCTACCGATCATGCTCCTCATACGATTGCAGAAAAATCACAAGCCTATAGTGCGGCACCATCGGGAGGCCCATTAGTGCAACATGCGTTACAAGCATTACTGGATATGTATCATGATGGTAAAATGACTTTAGAGCAGATCGTTCAAAAATCAGCACACAATACAGCAATTTGTTTTCAGATCGAAGAACGTGGTTTTATTCGAGAAGGATATTGGGCAGATCTGGTACTCGTAGACTTGAACAAACCATATACCGTAACAAAATCAAATATCCTTTCCAAATGTGGATGGTCTCCATTTGAAGATCATACCTTTAAATCTTCCATCGAACATACCATCGTTTCTGGAAAATTAGCGTATTCCAAAGGAAGCTTGATCGAGTACGGTTCAGGAAAGCGTCTATTGTTTAACCGATAATTTTGCTAATCCTCCATCTATGGACAAAAGAACCTTTTTAAAATCTTTAGGCATAGCCGTATCCAGTATACCAGCATGGTCATTTGCACAAGAAGAGATTATCGAAACAATAGCCGCCCAAAAGCAATTATTAGCTCGACTATTGTACCCAGGAGATACCATCGGATTAATCGCTCCTGCGGGAGTGATTGATACCGAAGAATCCATTGTGATGACAAGAGAGATCTTTCAAGCTTTTGGTTTCCAAGTAAAAGAAGGAAAACATATCCGCAGCCGATACGGTAACTTGGCAGGAAAAGATGAAGAGCGCCTAGCCGATATCCACAGCATGTTTGCAGACCAAGAAGTCAAAGGCATTATCTGTATACGCGGAGGGGCGGGAGCTTCCCGTTTATTGCCGCAGATTGATTATCAGCTCATCGCCAATAACCCAAAAGTATTATTAGGTTATAGCGATATTACCGCACTGATCATGGCCTTCTATAAAAAGACTGGTTTAATATCCTTTCATGGCGCAGTCGGTATCAGCACATGGAGCAATAGCGTTGCTAAAAATTTTGAAAATCAATTTTTCCTTAATCAGTCAACACAGTTTGCAAACCCAACAGATAAAGGAGATAATTTTATCCAATATAAAGAACGGATCACTACCTTAAGGTCAGGACAAGCAGAAGGTATACTATTAGGAGGAAACCTGACACTGCTCAGTGGCCTATGCGGATCGGCCTATTTACCCGATTTTAAAAATGCAATTCTATTTTTAGAAGAAGTCGATGAAAATATAGAACGAGTAGACCGCATGTTCTGTCAATTGAAATTAGCCGGGATTTTGGATCAGATCAAAGGTTTCGTATTTGGTAAATGTACCGACTGCGGGCCCGCAGGTGGATACGGCTCCTTAACATTAGAACAAGTCCTAAACGATTACATCAAACCACTGGGGGTACCCGCTTACTCAGGAGCCATGATCGGACATATTGCCAATCAATTTATCCTACCTGTAGGCGCACATGTCAAAATGGATGCCGACAAAGGAACGATTACCTTATTACAGCAAGTATTAAAAGATTAATCAAGATAAATAGAATCAGCATATGCATACAGTAGTTTGTAAACCAAAATAATCAACAGATCATGACCACTTCAGATCTTTAACATTACTGAAGGAAATATAAGTGTCTATCATAAACAAAGTGATTGATGAATAAACGGATTAGACTGACGGAAATTAGCTCCATGATGAAAATTATCTTCTTTTTAATCTTCATCATTTCTGTAAATACAATTTTTGCCCAAACCATGAATTTAAATAAAAATGACTTTGATGAAGCCCATTCATTATATAGAGAGTCTACCTTAACAAGCCGGAGATTTAAACATGCTCAAGTAGTCGATTTAATCAAAAAACATCAAGCATCACAGGATCTACAAGTCAAGCAGATCGGACAATCAGTCCAAAAACGAGCGATCTATGAGCTTACCTACGGAGCTGGAAACAAAAAAGTCATGCTATGGTCTCAAATGCATGGCGATGAACCCACCGCAACGATGGCATTATTTGATCTTTTCAATTTTTTAGAAGGTAAAAATGATCAATTTGATTCCTTAAGATCACTGTTGAAATCCCATTTAACCATTCACTTTATCCCGATGCTCAATCCCGACGGGGCAGAAGTTTACACCAGAAGAAATGCGCAACAGATTGATCTTAATCGGGATGCCCGAGATACAGCAACTCCAGAAGGAAAACTTTTAAGACAGCAGGCAGAACTTATAAGACCACAATTCGGATTCAATTTACACGATCAGAATATCTATTATAATGTTCCAGGAACTAAAACACCGGTTACTATTTCGTTATTGGCTCCAGCTTATAACTGGGAGCGGGATATCAATGAAGTCCGTGGCAATGCAATGAAAATAATTGCCGGAATGCATCAATTGCTCCAAGATTATATACCGGGAGCAGTAGCTAAATATGACGATGAACATTCTCCAAGAGCATTTGGTGATAGTTTTCAAAAATGGGGAGCAAGTACGATTTTAATTGAATCAGGAGCATTTGCAGGCGATCCGGAAAAACAGCAGATCAGGAAATTGAATTTCATTGTGATTCTAAATGCTTTAATGCAAATAGCACAAGATAGTTATCAGCAATTTTCAATCTCAGCATACCAACAGATACCTTTCAATGCCTCCCAGTTGCACGACGTTATATTGCGTCGCGTATCGACTGTTTCAAAGGGTTTGCCTTTGAAAGTAGATATTGCCATCCGCCGAGATGAAATCACCGTCAATGACGATTATTACGTTAAAGGATATGTGGAAGATATAGGAGATCTTCATGATTTTTATGGATACGATGATGTAGATCTATCCGATTTTGAATGGGTAGAAGCTCATGTTTATGAATCCCCATTCGAGCATCTCAGCGATCTGAATCCGTCAACGATAAGGGCATTATTGAAACAAGGGTATGCGGCAGTAAGAGTGGATAAAGCTCAAATAAATACGTTGCACAATTTGCCTATACATATTCTAACTACGGGTAAATTGCAGACTTTTAATAGCTTAAGTTTAGGTCAAGAAGCAAACTTTTTCCTAAAGAAAAATAATGAAATTCAATATGCCGTCATTAACGGTTATTTGATAGATTTGAATCAGGAATTACCGTTGAATATGAAACAGATCGTCCGTTAGTTGGTTAGAAGGTTAGTGAGTTAGAAGGTTAGACCATTCGTTACTTGATCACTGGTTACTTCGTTACTACTAAGGAGTTAGAAGGTTATTCAGTTAGAAAGTTAGACCTTTCGTTACTTGATCACTGGTCACTTCGTTACTAACAAAATAAAAGGTTATTTTAAAATATGGATATTAGAAAAACAAAATTGGAGGATTTAGATGAGGTGATGGCTATTATTGACATTGCACGAGGTTTAATGCGAGCAAGTGGCAATACCATTCAATGGACAAATGGCTATCCCTCTCGTGCATATATTCAATCAACGATTGACATAGGAGAAAATTACGTCTGTCTTGAAGACGACACCATAGTTGCGACATTCTGTTTCTCTTTGGATCCTGATCCAAATTATACGGTTATTGAAGGTGGTCAATGGTTAAATGATGCTCCATACGGTGTGGTACATCGCTTAGCTTCTAATGGTCAGGTGAAGGGTGTCGCATCACGATGTTTTCAATGGTGTTTCGAACAATGTCACAATATTCGTGTCGATACCCATGAAACAAATATCCCGATGCAGAAGGTGTTGACAAGATTGGGATATACACGTTGCGGGATTATCTATGTCAGCGATGGAACACCTCGGGTAGCCTTTCAAAAGATCGATTGATTCCTATACCCCTAATAAAGTAAAAGCCTTCTGACCATTGATCAGAAGGCTTTTTACTTTTATAATCAGCGAGATTAGTATCCTGGGTTTTGTTGTGCACCAATACCTGGATTGGCGTTGATCTCATCTGTAAAAATTGGAAGAATCGTTTTATTAAGCGATCTGTCAATTGTTTTAGTACGATGAATCGTATTGATGGAACCCAATTCGTCATTAAATTCAATCTTTTTATTCCAGCGGATCATATCAAAGAAACGATGACCTTCTCCAGCCAGTTCTTTGCTTCTTTCCTCAGCGATGACATCTAAAGATATAGTCGATTCATTCGTTAGGCTTAATTTTGGAGAGCGTTTACGGATTTCATTGAGATAGCTTGCAGCAAGAGCTTTATCCGATTTTAGCGCCGCTTCTGCAGCCATTAAATACACTTCAGAAAGACGGATCACCTTAAAGTTTACCGCAGTGCTGTTTGATGACTTTTTGTCCCCCTCTAAGTTAACGCCACCACTATACTTGTAGATTGCACCCAATCGAGTTGCAGCAGTTTCATCACGTGCCATGACACCCCATCGTACATCTGTATCATCTTGTTTGAGACGAGCTAAGAAATAATCGCTCGCCATAAAGTTTCCTAAAATAGCCGAACTACCATGAGCAGATCTTCTAAAATAGGCGCCTAAAGACGAATTACCCAGATCAGTTTCATTCGGATAAATTCCTAGTTCAAAAATTGACTCAGTACCAAATTCTGATTTCCAGGAATCGACCCAAGCCGTATTGCTATAAAGCGTGTATACTTTTGAGTTGATCACCTCTTGTGCGGCAGCCAAAGCATTTGGATAATCTTCCATATACAAATACACCCTTGCTTGTAAAGCTTTATTGGCATAATAGTTTAAATAGCCATTCAATTTTGTTTTCGGAAGTAAAGTCTCCGCAGCTTTAAGATCCAAGAGGATTTGTTTGTAAGTATCTTCCACGGTGCTTCTCAATTCCTGAGCATCAGCCTTTAAAGACTTTGTGATAATGGGAATACCCCAAGCTGCTTTATTTTCATTATAAGGTTCGCCATAAAGACGCACTAAGTCAAAGTTGACCAATGCTCGAGCAGTCAAAGCCTGACCTTCGTACGAATTAAAATTTTCCAATGAACCCGTCGCTTTTAGACTTTCAATATTTTTCAACAGATTGTTGATTTGGCCAATCGCATTAAAACCCTGTGTCCAGACGCTTGAGTAACTATTGGAAGAAGCACTATGGTTAAAGGTATACAAATAATCAAATCCTCGACCAGCCGCAAAAATAGTGAAATCACCACCTTTTACATCGGCGTACAACGGGAAATTTCGACCATAATAATCTCGATTTGAAAGGATGCTCATGACGCCATTGACAATAACTTTGGCATCAGCAGCTGTTTGGATGGAAGTTTCAGCATCTCCAGAATTTGTAGGTTTTACGTCTAAAAAGTCTTTACAAGATGTAACTGAAAAGGATATAAAGATGCACGAAGCAATAAATAATTTTCTCATTTTTCTCAATTTAATAGGTTAAAAATTAAATTCTAATCCAAATGTATAGGTCTTAGGAGTTGGGATTTCCCAACCACGGGTACCATACTGATTAACCTCCGGATCCATATATTTGTATTTTGAGAAAGTCAATAAATTACTTCCATTAAAGAAAATACGTGCATTGTTGATCCCTATTTTGCTCAAATAATCATTGGGGATTTTATAGGACAAGGAAATGTTTTTCAATCGCAAATATGAAGCATCATAGAGGTGGCGGCTACTGATCTGATTGACATCTTCTAGATCTCGACCAGAAACTATAGGAAAGTTACCGTCTGTATTGTTCGGAGACCAAGATTCATCAACAAAATATTGAGCATGAATTCTTTCCCAATAGTAACCATCATCAGCAACATCTTTTGAGGTCGCATCATATAGTTTTCCACCGATTTTGTAGGCAAAGTTTAAACCCAGTGATAAGCCTTTATATTCCACATCTGTATTAATACCACCGTAGACTTTTGGATTGGCATTGCCAATGATGGTTTGCTGTGCTTTAGTATAGTTGTAACTGGCACCTCTTCCTTCAAATAAGAAATCACCCTCGGTACCATCATTTGTATACCAGACATTTTTACCATTTTCTTTATTGACACCTGCCCATTCTAAACCATAAAAAGCCAATGTCGATTGATTTTCTTGATAGATGAAACGAGCACGATCATCTTTACCGGTTGGATCGTACCAGATGATCGGTTTACCACCACTTAATTTGATGACTTTAGAGTCAATAAAAGTAGCGTTTAAACTAGCAGTCCATCTGAAATCCTGCTTTTTGATGATATCAGAACCTAATTCAAATTCTAAACCTTTATTGTTGATCTCTCCGATATTTTTCAGTGTGTAGGAAAAACCAGTTATGGTTGAGATCGGCACCTGCTGAATAAGGTCCTTAGAATCTCGGTTGAAATATTCAACCGAACCAAATATTTTATTGTCAAATAATCCAAATTCTAAGGCTAGATTGGTCGTGTAATTTCTTTCCCAGGTTAGGTTAGGGTCAGCAATATTACTCAAAGCACCTCCAGGTTGTGTCATGTATTTGTTGGAATAACTCGTCAATGATCTCCAACCAAAATCTGAAGGAGGTAGTGTAGCATTGATTCCATAGGAACCTCTAATTCTTAAAGCATTGATATCTTCTACTTGAGCAATAAAACTTTCTTTAGCTATATTCCATGAGCCTGCTAAAGACCAAAAGTTGCCCCAGCGTGGCAAGGGACCTAATTTAGAAGAGCCATCTCGACGAAAAGATGCCGAAGCAAAGTAGCGCTCATCAAAGTTATATTCAGCACGAGATAATACGGACATCATATTGTTGCCCCAAGAATATGCTCCTGCATCCAACTGCCCCGCGGTAGATACGGTATGTAAAGCCGAAGAAGGTAAGTCTTTTCCTGTGGCACGAACGAAGCTGCTCTCATTTTTTTCAGCCTCAAAGCCTGCTAATAAAGAAACATGATGAAGCCCAAAAGTTTTATTATAGTTAGCCGTAGTCGACGAGACTAGTTTTTGGATGTTAGAAGTGACTTCAGTGACGACACCATTTGTAGATGAACCATTATAATGCTTTGCACTGTAGTAGATATGATCTTTAGACTCCGTCTCATCATATGAAAAGATCGTTTTAACTGTCAATTCAGGAAGCAACTTTAAAGTCAGTGACTCAACAGCAGATATTTTGCTGGTTTTAGAACTATTCTCCCATTCTTTATTGTAATAAAGCGGGTTATAAGCCAAACTACCATAACGAGCGGTCCATTCATTGCCAGTCTTATAGTCTGTAGGCCAGTACAGTGGCCATAATAGATTTCTCGTTTGCAGTAAATAATTACTTCCTGTATTTCGGGTATCATTCATGCCGACCAATTTTGTCTTAGCTATATTGATATTCGACCCAAACTCTAAGTATTTACCAATTTTTTGATTCAGGTTCACGCGTCCACTGATACGGTTATAGTCATTGAGTATGACGCGACTTTTATCCTGTGTATAAGAAAGAGAAGTATAATAGTTCGTATTATCTGTTCCACCGCTTACCGATAGATCATTGGTGTTGAAAATACCCGTTCTGAATAAGGCGTCATTCCAATCGTAATATTTACCCTCCCGATTTTCGATACCATCGGTAAGACCGGTAATGTTGACTTTCTCGTACATCGAGGTTCCTTCCGTCGAAAACCCATAGCCATGTATCCCAAATCTAGTTTTGAAACGGTCTAATACCCATTTGTTTGCAGCTGTTTCGTTCAGTCCACCGGCAATACGAGAATCGTAGAGCACACTGTACAGCATATCAATCTGATCTTGTACTGAGGCTGTTTCGTTATTATCAGTTGCCCAACTTGGACTGATACCTAAAGACGATTTTAAATTAATTTTAGGAGCTCCATTTTTCCCCTTTTTAGTCGTGATGATAATCACCCCATTTGCTGCTCGAGAACCATATAAGGAAGAAGCTGCTGCATCTTTCAGTACTGTTATAGTCTCGATATCAGAAGGATTTAAGGTACTCATGACATTATTTGAGTTGACTAGATAATCGTTCATCTGTCCCGTAGATCCCGATACCACAGGTACACCATCGATGACATATAAAGGTTCATTCGAAGCATTCATGGAGCCGATACCTCGGATACGGATAGCAGGAGTAGAACCCGCTTGCCCCGAACTTGTACTGACTTGTAATCCCGGAACACGACCTGTTAACGCAGTTTGAAAAGAAGTGACCGGTTGTTTATCAATCGCATCATTTTTTACAACAGCAGCAGAACCGGTGTAGGTACTCTTTTTGGCAGTTCCGTAAGCAACCACCATGACTTCATCCAAAGCATTTTCCTCTTTTTGCAAAGAAATGGTCAATGTTTTGCGGCCATTTAATTTGATTTCCTGTTTTTGATAGCCTACTGCGCTAATGACGAATGTGGCATCCGGATTGGCATTAAGTGTAAACAATCCATTGGAGTTTGTCGATGTTGCGGTGCCGCTACCTTTAATGGAGACCGTGACATCAGGAACGGCAGCGCCATTCGCATCCGAAATCTTTCCCGCAACTTGGATTTGTTGTGCATGTACGACTTGCAGAGATCCACAAGCCACCGTACATAACGAGGTGAGTAAAATTTTGTTCATAAGAGTGTTGGTTAGTTATGCTTTTAATAGATTTTGGTTTAGGTCATCTATTGCAACCTTTAAGGGACAAGATAAGTATAAGATCAAGATATTCGTGAAATACAAGATCTTATACCAAGTTATATTTTTACTGAGGGATTACACCTATTCCCGGACGATCCGGTAAAATACATTGCCCATCAATGACTTTCATCCCATCATAAATATCATTGCCAATGAGAAGTGCTCCGTCCAGATCCGCCCAATCCACCAAAGGTGCCAATTGAGCTGCTGCAGAAATCGCACAGGATGTCTCCGTCATACAGCCGATCATCACCTTCATTTTTAATGCCTGTGCCAATTCTGCCATACGTTTAGCTTCTCGCATGCCTGTACATTTCATCAACTTGATATTGATTCCCGAGTACACCCCCTGCAATGCAGTAACATCGATCAACCTCTGGCATGCTTCATCTGCAATAGTTGGTATAGGACTATGTTCCGTAAGCCAAGCATTATCATCGATTTGCTCTTTTGGCATCGGTTGTTCCAAAAATACAACCCCTCTTTCAGCTAACCAATGCGACATTTCAAGCGCTTGTTCTTTGTTCTTCCAACCCTGATTTACATCAGCACATAGCGGACGATCCGTACATTGACGGATGGTATCGATGATCATTTTATCCGTTTCAAGCCCCAGCTTTACTTTAAGAATTTTAAACTGATCTGCTTCCATAACTTTTTTACGGACTACCTCTTCCGTATCGATACCGATCGTATAAGAAGTAGCAGGTATTAACGCTGGATTTAATCCCCATATCTTGTAGAAAGGTTGTCCCAGTATTTTTCCGATCAAATCGTGCAGCGCTATATCCACAGCTGCTTTTGCCGCCGTATTTTTAGCACTGATTTGATCAACGTATGCCAATAGTTCTTCCGTTTGAAAGGGCGAGTTGAATCCTGATAAATCGATATTGTTGAGAAAATTGATGACACTTTCTTGAGATTCGCCTAGATAAGGAGGCATACTCGCCTCACCGTATCCAATGATGCCATCATACTCCAGTTGGGTCAATACAACCGGAGTTGTCGTCCTACTGAAAGATGCAACCGTAAATACGTAGCGCATTTCTAAAGTATAGGGTTTAAATCGGAGTTTGAACGCTCCAAAATCTTTAGTGATCCAATCTGCATGTATACCCATGATCGTTGTTATCTTTTATTTGATACTATAATAGCTGTTATTTTGTACTTTTTGTATTTGTGGGTCTTGAGATCCTAAATATCTTTTTGCTGCAACAACTGTACGTGTCTGGAAATCATCATAATTTGCTGCATCCTTCAACATGCTGTTGATCCGTACAGAACCTGCAGCATGAATAAATGTTCCATTGCCGATATAAAGTGCGACATGCGTAACACGTGCATTTGGATTACTGTTTTTACCAGCCGCAAAAAATAGTAGATCAGCAGGTTTGAGATTTTTAAGCGCCTTTTCAGGATCAAAGTGCCCTTCAGCATCTAAGATATCAACAGATTCACCTGCTAATACCTGTTGAGAAGCATCACGTGGAATCACAAAGCCATTCATAAAATAGGCCGTTTTTGTGAAACCGCTGCAATCTACGCCTTTGACTGATGTCCCGCCCCAAAGATAAGGAAGTCCCAACATCGATTTTGCACTCGAAATTAAGTTTTCAGCTGTTGGATTACGCGTGTCTATCCATTTTTTTAATGATAGCGCTTCTTCTTTCTTAATATAAGCTTTCCTTTTATCGGGATAAGTAACTTCGAAATAGTTGTTTTTTTCTCCAGTCAGCACGAGAATGTCCCCATAAACCAGATCCGATACCCGTTGACTTTGGATATTCGGTTCGGAGAATGACTTTCCAAATTCCGCTGTATAGATTATTTTAGGTTGATTGTTCCATTGCAGTGCTTCCTCTTTTGTCATCGGAGTTACGGCAGAAGCGGGTAACCAGGCAATATATCCTTCAGGGGTGCGTATCCGATATTCACCACGATCTTTTTGCAGGAGATCAACCTGAGTACCCATCAGAACCTGGCTTGCCATTTCAGCGGCATTATCAGGTTTGGTTCTCATATTGCCTACAGATAGATGGACAATACCGATCAATTTATTTCCCAAATTTTGTTCTGGTAATACCGTTATAGCGACAGTAGCAGGAATATCTTTAATTTGTTGCTCGAAAGCTGTTTTAGCAGCCTGTTCCGTCGTTTCTATTTGATAATTATTTTTGGCAACATCAGTTTGAGTAAAGGCAAATATATGAGTACGCTTATCAGGAGCATACGCTTTACGTACGGTTTCTTGCAGTTCTTTGACCTGATGATAAATGGTTGAATCTATCTGTTGTGAGAAGGCATGATTAATGGTTAAAAAGCCTGCACAGGTAAGAATAGCATATTTAAGTTTGTTTGTCATGCTGATTAGTTTGGTTTAAAGATAGACTAAATTGCCTATTTTTTATAAGAAATGATGACGATTTGTGAATTAATTTCCAATTCTTTTGCATAAATGTGAATTGATACGGTCTTTTTAGTGAAAAAACTCTTAAAAAGAAACGTGTATTTGTGTATACTTGTAATGCTAAATCGATTAAAATATGAGTTCAAGACGCCAATTTATTAGACAAGGTATTATTGGAGCAGCTGCTGTAGGTTCTGTAGAAACATTATCAAGTTTTTCCATTTCAAATAAACGATCGGGTGTAAAACCAATTGTTATTTCCACATGGGATTTTGGTATTGCAGCAAACCAAGCAGCATGGGAAGTGCTAAAGAGTGGTGGGAAAGCTATAGATGCGGTCGAACAAGGTGTTCGTGTGCCCGAAGCTGATTTAAAAAATATGACCGTAGGTAAAGGCGGTTATCCGGATCGTGACGGTATCGTTACCTTAGATGCCTGCATCATGGATTCCGAAGGTAATTGTGGATCAGTAGCTGCTTTAGAGCATATTGCACATCCCATATCAGTAGCACGTTTAGTGATGGATAAAACTCCCCATGTCATGCTCGCTGGTGATGGCGCATTGCAATTTGCACTGGAAAATGGTTTTGAAAAAGAAAACCTGCTTACACCCGAAGGAGAGAAAGCATGGAAAGAGTGGTTAAAAGAAAAAAAATATAAACCGGTCATGAATATTGAAAACAAGTCATTCGCCGTAGAGCGTCTGCCTGGTAATCAATATAATCACGATACCATCGGTATGTTGGCGCTAGATGCTGCCGGCAATCTATCCGGAGCATGTACGACAAGTGGTATGGCATTTAAGATGCACGGTCGAGTAGGAGATAGCCCGATTATAGGAGCAGGACTGTATGTGGACAATGAGGTCGGGGGAGCTACCTCTACGGGTGTGGGTGAAGAGGTGATCCGTACAGTGGGCAGTTTTTTGGTTGTGGAATTAATGCGTCAGGGATATTCGCCTGAAGAAGCATGCAAAGAAGCGGTCAAACGTATAGTCAAAAAGAAACCCAATATTGCCAAGGATATTCAAGTAGGATTTTTAGCACTCAATAAGAAAGGGGAGTATGGATCCTATGCACTACAAAAAGGATTTTCATATGCTGTTTGCCACAAGGAAAAACAAGACTTGCTGATTCCGGGCTCTTATTATTACAAAGCATAAATTTTCAAAATCAGTAAACTGAGATGACTCTTTTTCTGTCATTAATCTTTAATTTTAGGCTATACAATAATTCTTGTGGGCAGCTGAGATCATGACCATCGGAAAGCACTCAAGAGGAGCATAAAATAAATTTAAAGGATAGATTTGTGTCGTATAGGATTCCTGATATTAAACAAATTTATCTAAGTTTGAGAATAAAATATAATAAGATATGAAAGCAACATTTGGAGGCGGCTGTTTTTGGTGTACAGAAGTTATTTTTCAAAATACAGAAGGTGTAAAATCCGTTTTACCTGGCTATATGGGAGGATTGAATGATAATCCAACTTATGAACAAGTTTGTACAGGTACGACAGAGCATGTTGAAGTTGTACAGATCGAATACGATGAAGATCTGGTCAACTATGAAGAACTGTTGAAGATATTCTTTAAAACACATAATCCAACCACGTTAAACCGTCAGGGAAATGATGTGGGTACGCAATATCGATCGGTTGTGTTTTTTCATGATGAAGAACAAGAGATTTTAGCTAAGAACTTTATTGATGAGTTGGATAGTGAAGATATTTTTGAAGATCCGATCGTTACGACAGTCGAGCCAGCAGTTACTTTTTGGGTAGCAGAAGACTATCATCACAATTACTTCAATACGCATCCTGAAAATCCTTTCTGTTCAGTAGTCATTGCACCAAAACTGCAAAAATTCGTAAAAGAATTTAAGTCATAAAAAAATCCGCTTTTAGCGGATTTTTTTATGACTTAATAAGCTCACTCAGCTTGATGATGTGCTGTTCATTTAAAACAATTCAATCTGCCCACCATTATCCGTTTGGATATCATCAGGATTTGTGATCTCCAGTTTAATATCATCCGATTGAGCATCGGCCTCTGTTTTATGTGTTTCTTCACCTGATTCGGTACCTTCAGGATTTGGATCACTCCCTTCTTTTGTGTTTACCGTTAAATCAATTTCTTCCGTCGTCAAAGTCACACTTTTAACCGTGTGAAAAGAGAGACGATTTCCTTGTGCTTTCATACCTTTCACATCGATGATTTCATTCAGCGGTTGGTCCAAAGCTTCTTCGGTCTGGGACTTGCCCTTTAGAATATCCAAGTGAACAATTGGATCGGTATTATTCGTCAACAAAATAAGTTTAGATCCCGGTTCATCATTGATGAAGAGCATGCTTTTACCTACAGGAATATCATCAAATTTGAATCGCTTTACATAATAAGTGCCCGATTTGCCATCTTGATGAATCGCTGTGTACACATGTTCAGGGAAATACTTTTCGATGCGAACCATCTTATCATCGAAATAATTGCTCAGATCAAAGTTTGACAGTTCGTAAGTACCATCCGACATGACGATCAAGATTTTATCATCACCATCAAATTCGCCTAGATACAGTCCTCTTTCGTCCGCATTTAAGCGTTTCGTTATTTTATCAAACCAGATCTTACGACCAGCTAAAGTCGAAACACCAGCACTTTTGAACGTAATCTTTTTAACCGGATATTTAGATACAATATTTCCTTGAGAAGCACGACCTTTAATCGCGATTTCAGCAAAGTTCATGTCAAAATTAAGTTTTCTTAATTTCGTATGTGGTTTGAGCTGAATATTGACGATCTCCGCCTCTCCATTCGGGTTAGCCGTAAAGTAGGTTACTTTTGAACCTTTTGAACCCTTACTGATATCATATTCCTTATCACGAGTGACACCTACTACGGCAAAACGTTTGATGAAGCTCGTACCCGTATCTCCTTCTTTATAGATGGCATTATAGATCGTTCTTTCATCTCCCTTTTTAAAGACAGCAACATGGATGATATCTTTTCCGACAAATACCTTATCTTGAATTTTCGTTACGACATATTTACCGTCAGCACGGAATACAATGATATCATCGATATCCGAACAATCACAAACAAACTCATCTTTCTTCATGCTAGAACCAATGAATCCTTCTTCCCGGTTGACATAAAGTTTTGCATTGGCCAGGGCTACTTGTGTCGCTTCAACGCGATCAAAAGCTCTTAATTCTGTTTTACGTCCACGACCTTTGCCATATTTGTCCCGCAATCTTTCGTACCAGGCGATTGCATAATCGGTCAGGTGCTTAAGATGACGTTTCACATTTTTGATTTCATCTTCCAAAGAAGCCATTTGATCATCCGCTTTCTTAACATCAAAACGTGTGATACTACTCATCGGTTTATCGATCAGACGTTTATAATCTTCCGCAACTATCGGTCGGTAGAATTGATCAAAAAATGGTTCAAAAAGACGGTTTAAAACGAGTACCACAGTATCAAAATCTCCGGCATTTTCATATTCAGGATGCTTGTACATACCTTCCTGAATGAAGATCTTGAGTAAGCTGCTGAAGAATATTTTTTCTAGGAGATCATGTAATTTGATTTCCAGTTCTTGTTTTAGTAAGTTCTTGGTATTTTTCGTGTTTTCAATTAAGATATCATTTACACTCAAAAAGTGTGGTTTATCTTCTTTGATCACACAGGTATTGGGCGAAATAGATACCTCACAAGCCGTAAAAGCAAATAGCGCATCAATCGTGACATCAGGAGATATTCCTGGAGCCAGATGCACAATAATTTCAACAAATTCAGCGGTATTATCTTCGATTTTCTTAATCTTGATTTTCCCTTTATCGTTGGCAGCGACTACACTATCGATCAATCCTCCGGTCGTGGTTCCAAAAGGAATTTCAGTGATCGCCAATGTCTTTTTGTCGCGTTCCTCTATTTTTGCACGTACACGGATTTTTCCACCACGCTGACCTTCATTGTATGCCGAGCAGTCCGCCATTCCCCCTGTAGGAAAATCAGGTAGGATATGAGGTCTTTCGCCATTCAATACTTGAATCGATCCATCGATCAGTTCCAAGAAGTTATGCGGCATTATTTTCGTAGCTAGACCTACAGCAATACCTTCCGCTCCCTGAGCAAGTAACAACGGGAATTTAACTGGTAAAGTAACGGGTTCTTTGTTACGCCCATCATAACTCAGTTGCCAGTCTGTCGTCTCTGGATTGAAGACAACATCTAAAGCAAATTTGGATAAACGTCCTTCAATATAACGAGGTGCAGCAGAAGCATCGCCAGTGATCGGGTCACCCCAGTTTCCTTGGCAGTCAATTAATAGATTTTTTTGACCGATCTGTACCATGGCATCACCAATTGAAGCATCACCATGAGGGTGATATTTCATCGTATTACCGATTACATTGGCCGCTTTATTGTATCGACCATCATCCATCTCTTTTAGTGAGTGTAGGATCCGACGCTGTACAGGTTTAAAACCATCATTGATATGAGGTACTGCGCGATCTAAAATAACATAAGATGCATAGTCCAAAAACCAGTTTTCATACAATCCCGAAAGTGGAATTGTTTTACTATTATTTGTCTGTCCGTTATTTACTTCTTCTTGATTATCGTCTGCAGGATAGTTTGTTTCTTCACTCATGTAATCAATAATATGGTGTTTTTATTATTATCAGTTGCAAAAAGAATAGAATTTTTGCAAGCGTAAAAATACGAAAAGCATTTCGTTTTATCCAATGGATATATAAATAGATTTATGCTAGAAATTTCAATATTCAAAACCGGAGTTATGAATTTAAAAATGGGATATATAGACCTTTATTTAGCTGATAATGCTTCCCTTTCATACCAATAACAATCGATGTCCCAAATGGTAAACTTAAAGGTATCAGTAATCTTAAAACCAACCTTTTCCAATACCTTTCGCGAACCTTGATTATCGACGTGCGTACTGGCATGTAGAGGTATATGGGTCAAATTTTTATAATAAAATGCTATACACGCCAATGCCGCTTCTGTAGCATAACCTTTCCCCCACGACTCTTTACGGTAGCGATAGCCGAAATCTAGAAAATTGATCCTATCATTCATGGGTTCCTCTATAAATTTAAACCCTGTCCAGCCTATCAATTGATTCGTTGCTTTTTCGATGACTGCAACTCGACCTATCCCATGTGTCTCATACTGCTGCAGTAGACCTTTAATGTAATCTTTTGCCTCTTCACTAGATTTTAACGGAGATCTATTTAAATAAAGATGAACTTCCGGTTGCGAGTCCATCGCATAAAACTCCTCAACATCATCTAAAGTTATTGGACGAATGATCAGTCTCTCCGTTTCAAGTGTTGGTACATATTTCATATAGCTCATATTTAAACCAAAGTTAGTAGAAATTAATTATCTGCATCTATTTAAACTAGAGTGTTGACGATGGATATAAGGGGTAAAGCAATTGATGGATCACTAATAGGCTATTTCATACAAACCACCATCATGATATGTATGGTTTTATTCCTCAATCTGGGATAGACTATTCAAAACTCATTGGATATACTGAATATCCAATTGAAGTATAGCGTTATCTAAAACAAATTCGTCCAAGCATCATCATTTAGATACCTGAACGAATTGATTTATTGTTCAATAAAAATTATTCAGATTTACTATCTGGATTATTTGAAGAAGCAGGATCTACAGGAGCAGGGTCAGCCATTGTTTGATTAAAAAATACTTTAGGTTTTCTAACTATTCCCCATTTTTGTAGCAGTTCCTGAGTCGCATTTCTTTTGAGATGCTCCTTTTCAGGTTCACCGATTAAATATCCAATCGGTTCCATAGAAGGTATAGCGTCAAAGATAACTTTCAGGGTAGCAGTCATAGGTAAAGCAAGGATCAGTCCCGCCAAACCAAAAATCATTCCACCCAATAAAATGACAATAATAGCCATTAATGGATTGATACTCACCTTACCCCCCACGATATTTGGGGTGATGATATTTCCTTCTAAAAATTGTACCACTTGAAACCAGGCAATAACACCTACGGCATACAAAGCACTGTCTTTTGTAGCCAAGGCAAATAGGGCAGGTAAGATAGATCCGATTGCGATACCGATATAAGGTAATAGCATCAGCAAAGAAGCCATGGAACCAAAAAACCAAGCATATTCAATTCCCATTAACATCAGACCGACCGTATTCAATACCGCAACAATTCCCATCACCATCACAAGTCCTAAACAATAGCTTTGCACAACGTCGTAAATCTTTTTTAAGACAGCATGAATCTTTTTATTATCCGTATTTTTAAATGCTTTAAAGAAAAACTCTTTGAAAAAATCGCGGTAGTATAAAAGGAAGAAGATAAAAATAGGAACCAAGATGATTCCCGCTAATGTGCTACCAATCGAGCCAAAAGCTGTTGACATATATCCGCCTACATTTTCTAAAGCATTATTTCCCTGCTCTTTCATTTTTTGCACAACCTCACTTCTTTCCAAGCCAAACCGTGATTGAATCCAGTTTTGTATCGATTCAACAGCAGCAAGTACTTTCTCCTGAATAGCGACAGCATCTTTTCCGATAATTATACTTTGATGTACTATAAACCAGATCAGTGTACTGATGACTACGATGGCAATAATGACCGCCATAATAGATGCAGCAGCTTTGCCAAATCTTAATTTGTTTTCAAAAAAAGCAGCTATCGGATACAGCGTGATTGAAAGAATAATGGCAAAAAGCAAAGGAACAACAACACTTTGAGTGACGTATAGAAGTCCAACGATTAATGCTAAGGCAAATAAGCTTGAAGCAAGCTCAATTGAGTACGGTTTTTTTCCTGATTTACTTTCCATGGTGAAAATACTATGACTAGATTTTTAACATAAATTGAGAAGTCAATTTAATCTGTTTTCTGTCTATAGCGAAATCCTTGCCAAAAAAACATATATAGAAGTGCTACCCCTAAAAATAAAGCATTGAAATACATGACTTGAGGGATTCGGGTTATGATATCTTGGTAGTATAGACCCGCAAATAATGCCCCTAAACCGATACCGGCCTCCATCGAAATATACATCGTCGCTACTGCACGTCCCCTTTGGCTGGGTTTTCCAAGATCTATCGTCCATGCATTGATAGCGGGGGATAGGATACCGGTACCAATACCATATATACTTGCACCCAACATCAATTTATTAAAAGAATCACCCTGACCGATCAAAAAGAGTGAAATACCAACAATAAACAGTCCGACCATGATCACTCGTGTACGACCATATTTATCAGACGCCTTTCCCGATACAAACCGTATTAAAATAGAGGCAATGGTGTACGCAGCGAAGAATATTCCTTTGTTGCTCAAATGCAGATGATCACTCCAATCCGGTATTAACGTTAATATGGCACCAAATGCCGAATAAGATAAAAATGTAACAATACCTGCCGGTAAAACACCGATATCAATAATGTCCGTGCGTGATATTTTGAACATGGATAAATTGAGTTTTTCTTTTTTAACAAGCGTCTCTTTCATGTTCATGACAATAACAATAGAAAGAAGGGCAAAAAGCGATGAACTATAAAACATCACATTGATGCCGTAATATTGAAAAATAGCACTACCAATCGCTGGTCCTACAGCACCACCGATTGCAAAACAAAGTCCATGCATACCAAGCGCCTCACCCCATCTTTCTCGGGGGATGATATCGGCTACATAAGCAGAAGTTGCGGTTGGTTTAAATCCTGTAGAGAAACCATGTATTAATCTCAAAAGTAAAAATCCGGAAACTGTAGTCAGAATGGGATATAAAAAGCCGCATAAGAAACAAACGATCGATCCGATTGCCATGACCGGAACTCGTCCCCATCGATCGGTCAATTTACCACTGAAAGGACGCGATATACCAGCCGTCAAGGTAAATAAGGCGATGATTAAACCTTTATGTTCTGCACCACCCATTTGACTCAAGTAGTTGGGAAGTTCCGGAATTATCATGTTGAAACTAGCTGAAAATAATAGCGAGCTCAGGCAAAGAAGTGCAAATTGTAATGTGTATATGGATTTATTTTCAGTCATTGTAAATGCGCTGTTGAATTGTGGAAAAATGAATCGCCCTCTTTTAGAAAAGAAGGCGATGTCTTATAATTTTTTTGTTCGGGCGATTTCTGAACAAAATATGGTGGTTGCTACAGCGACATTCAAAGATTCTGCTTCACCTATCCTTGGAATGGTGACGGGCTGATCCACGAGTTCGATAATTTCTTCAGAAATTCCATTTCCCTCATTTCCCAATATAATAAGACCCTCATGCGTCCAATCCGTTTCGTAAATACTATCTCCATCCAGCAAAGCACCATAAACAGGTATTTTGACCTCTTTGATAAAAGCCTTTAAATCGATATAATGAATTTGGATACGAGAAAGTGAACCCATAGTAGCTTGTACCACTTTAGGATTATACGCATCGACAGTCCCGATAGAACAGATAATCTGTTGGAAGCCGAACCATTCTGCTGTACGGATGATCGTGCCTAAGTTTCCTGGATCTTGGATATCATCCAATACTAAGGTATGCTGATTCTTATAATCCTGTACTTGTAATTCCTTTTGTTCTGGGATATGAACCAGAGCCAATATGCCTTGGGGGGATTTTAATCCACTGATTTTTTGAAATTCGTTTTCAGTCAGCACATAAGATTTTATTTTTCCCGATATTTTACCCACTTTTGCGAGTACATCTTCTGTATAAAAGATGCTGTCAACTTGATAAGAGGATGATAGAAATTCGTTAACAGATTTAATTCCTTCTACAATAAAAAGACCATGTTGTTTGCGAAACTTTTTATTTTGAAGAGATGATATTAGAGTAATTTGTGCTTTTGACAACATTTTTTAATGATAAATAATCAACGCTTTTTAGCTTTTACAAGTATAACGCTTTTGTTGCTAATTTTCACATCTTGCCGCTCAGCACGATTCTTAAATGAAGATCAAGCGTTGATTGATCATGTGAATATTCAAGGGGTAAAACCCGAGCTGAAGGAGTCAGCATCTCTGTATGTATCCAATGATATTAAAGCCAATTCAAGGGTTAATTTATTTATATATAACCTTTTCAATACCAAGAACGGTAAATACAAAAAACGGGATTTGAGAAACGTTGGGGAAGCACCTCATTTATTAGACTCTAGTTTAGTAGATTTATCAGCCACACAGATCAAAAGGTTTTTATTTACAAAAGGTTTTTTTGACGCGAAAGTACAGCCTGAAATCCTGGTTAAAAATAAAAGAGCAACTATAAATTTTAACATTACCGAAGGCAGTCCGTACTATATGGACAAGATCAGCTACAATTTTGCCGATACTGCAGTAGCTCATCTGTATAAACAAGAAGTGATGCCCCTCAGTGTGGTTAAAGAAGGATCACAGTATGATGCGGTCAATTTAATCACAGAACGGGAAAAACTGTATCTCGCGATGCGTAATCATGGATACTATGATTATATACGCCAATATATGCGGGTTGCAGTAGATTCGACATCAAAAAATAATCGACTCAAACTGGAGATACAAGTTGAAAATCCCAGTGACTCCACCAATCACCAGGCTTATAAAATTGATCAGGTTTTTGTTACCATACGCAATTTCGGAACAGTAAAAAAAGAAGCCAGAAAAATAACTGATAGTATCTCCCAAATTCATTTTACAGATGAAACGCGCAATTTTAGGTTGAAGCCGTTGAAGCGGTATATGTATATAAAGTCCGGAGACTACTACAATCTTTCCAAAGAAAACATGGCTTATGACCGTTTGTATGAGATGAATGGTTTTAGGAGCATTAAGATTCATTATCAAAAGACCGATTCCAATACATTAGATGCATATTATGAAATGGTTCCACGACCGTTGATGGGCAATCAGATCGAAGGGGAATTTACATTGAGTTCTGGTATGAGTGGTTTTAATATCGGAAATACATTCTCCCATCGTAATATTTTTGGTGGCGCAGAGTTGCTGGAGGTAAAATTGCGATACGGTATACTCTTTGATCCAAGACTCCAAGGCAATATCTCGGATAAAATCTTTAACAATGATGTACAAATTGGCGTAAATTTAATTGTCCCAAGATTGATGACGCCATTTCACACTAATCATACCGCACAATACGGATTAGCAAAAACAACCTTTTCGTCAAGTTTGCAGATTTTCAATCAAGATGCAACATATTCTAATCGGTATTTTATCAATACATTAAATTATTCATGGCATCAATCGGCAAATAAATTTCACAGTTTTACACCCATTGTATTGGAATATAGGCAAGGAAGATTAAATGAAAACTTTGCACAAAATTTAATAGATCAGGGCTATTTATTATATGTAAGGAGTAACAACCGCGAATATTTCGGATTAGGCTCTCAGTATTCCTTTACGTATAATGCCAAGAAATTGACCAAGAAAGAAAATTTTAATTATTTCAAAGGCTCGATCGATTTAAGTGGCAATATATTAGATCTGGTCAGTAAGGTTATCAAGTTTGATCAAAATGCTGATGGTGAAAAAAAGGTGCTAGGGGTTCCTTACCTACAGTATGCCAAAACAGAATTGGACTATCGGATTTATCGTAATCTGGGAGGAAACCGACAATTTGTTTTTCGACTCAACCCAGGTATTGCGATTCCTTATGGTAATAATTCAACCTTAATGATCTTTGAAAAAAGCTTTTACGGTGGTGGTATGAATGGTATGCGGGCATGGCAGGCAAGGACATTAGGTCCTGGTAATTATAATCGAGAAAGCGTCCAAGAAGATTTGCGATTGAACCTGCGTAACCTGGATCAATTAGGCGAAATAAAAATTGAAGGAAATGCAGAATATCGTTTTCGAATCTTAAACAGTTTCTTGGGAGCAAAGATGAATGGAGCCACATTTATAGATTTTGGAAATGTCTGGCGCTTAAAAGAAAATGAACTAAATCCTGGAGGAGAGTTTAAGGCAGATAAATTTTTAAAGCAAATTGCTATCGGAACAGGTTTTGGATTAAGATTTGACTCCGATTATTTTATTATTAGACTTGATGCTGGCCTAAAAGTAAAAGATCCTCAATTCTCAGGAAGTGATCAATGGGTCTTAAAACATTTTTTCGATTCCAAAGAATTTAAGGACCAGTATTATCAGACACATAAGCCTGATCGCTATAATTTTATTCAATACAACTTTGGTATCGGATTACCATTCTAAAAAATTAGATTTTTGAGGCTTGCAAAAATAGACTCTATAATAGAGGAGATATTTAAGCCCTGTGAATGGTTAAAGAAAAAGAATCCAACAGCTAATATAATGGCGGTCAATAATAATTTCTTAAAAGCATAGGCAATCAGTAAAATAACTGCTGGAATGATCAGGAACATCAACCCACTGATAGCAAACGTGGACAGTCCTTTGTCCGATTTGTAGATATAAAATAATCTTCCCTTGGACGTATCTTGATTTTTGTGTTTGAAAAATACAAAGGTGGAAGATTCTATTTTATCATTTGGAACAGCAATTCCGTCATGGAATTTTAGATCTTGCGTAAATCCATTGATGCTAAATTTATAAGTACCATTGATCCGTTCGTTTGTTCTCTCTAACGAATCTACGGCAATAATAGCCAACTTACCATTACGGGATAAATTTTCTTTTACCACAAAATTTTCTATTTTTTGAAACTGTGCATTCCCAAAAAGCGGAATGAGTAAAAGAAGGAATAATAACTTTTTCATCAGAAAAATTTGTCTTAATAATGAGTATCCGTTTTCAATTGTATGATTGAACTCGTTTTACAGTTGATGAATCGATCATGAACCCATATTTTCTTGATTTGTAGAGATTCTGGAGCATCATGTTTCATTCATTTTGTTTTCGATGCAATTTTAGACATTTTCTACCTCTTTATAAAATAGATAGCGTTAATAATTCAATAAATGTTTTTGTTATTTTATTTCCGAAACAATGAATAATTTGTACCTTTGTGGTACAAAAAAATAAAATCGAAATGGCAGAGACAATACAACATAGAGAACCAAAAAAGACTGATAATAACGCAAATCAAACTCATTATTACAAGACTTTAACAATAGCTATCGTTTTGGGTCTTATAGGAGTATTCATTAGATTTGTTCCTGATGTTTGCACAAGCTTTGATCAACACGTATCTTTGTTTTCTGCAATTGCAAATATTAGTCTTATAGTAGCATCTCTTATCGCATTTAAAACTGTTTTTGGAATCTTAGGATTCGGAAAAAATAAATAATGCTTTATTAAAATATAATGAACCTCAATTCTGAACGAATTGAGGTTTTTTTACGCTGTTTTTTTCGAATAGCCTTGGTATAGTCACATCCAGATCACAGGTAAATGTTTTTAAATTTTATATAAAACAGCTCATAAGAATAAAAGTTTTGATGCTATGTTTTTCATATTAAACGACATAGCATCCATAAAAAAAGCGATGTTTTTCCGAGGAAAAACATCGCTTTTTTTATGGTAGTAGGATTAATTATGCCAATAATGACCAAGTTCCCCAAGGAATACGTGCCAAGATCAGAATTAAACCAAGAATGTAAAAAATCAAAACCGTTTTGTTAGCTTGCTTAGCATTAGTCAATTTTTTAGCTTTAATATAACCAATTGAAATCAGTACAATCGCAATAATCATTGTAAGCGGGTGCTCGATAATTTTAAAACGCATCGTAGGGTCTTTCATAATAGAACCTGAAATCATGGATGGGTATTTGAGTACGAAGAACAAAATCAATCCAATTAATAATTGCATGTGAGAGGCAATAAAACCTAAAAGTGCAATTTTTCTATTGTACGGTTTGTTACCTGAGAAGTTGACAAAGGTAATGATGATTGAAACAATCAGAGCTAACAATAAGATTATTGCTAATGTAGAGTGTAAGTGTAACATAATTTCTTCTTTAATTAATTCTTTGAATACAAAAGTATAAAATAACTAACGCTTTTCGCTTATTTCTTTAAATTCAGATTTTTCTTTCCATTTCGGGAAAATATCCTCTTGGCTTAAGGTGTAACCAATATCAAAAAATAATCGGATATCGGCCAGCATCCCCTCAAAATTCCACTCCGGAATCACCTCGTCATTTACGGCATGATACCGACCTTCCAAAGCTTTCTTTCGTTGAGCAATGATCGAAGTGTCCTGCTCGATATAATCACTACCACTGCCAGCATAAAGGGCAGGGACACCTACCTTAGCAAAATTAAAATGATCAGAACGATAAAAACCACCAGAACTTGGATTTCCTTCAGCTTTGGTATAACGTCCAAATTTCAATGCAGACCGTTGGGCATAGTCATCCATCTCCGACTGTCCTTTTCCAACAATGGATATATCTTTTGTTGCTCCAGCAGCGCTAAAAGCATCCATATTGATATTAGCAACTGTTGTCTTTAACGGGAAAATGGGATTTCTAACATAATAGTCAGATCCCAGCAATCCATCTTCTTCGGATGTGACGGCTAAGAATACAATAGAACGTTCAGGTGCTTTCTTGGCAGCTTTAAAAGCTTTAGCAATTTCAAATAAGGCAGCTACACCAGCAGCATTGTCAATAGCTCCGTTATAAATAGAATCTCCATGAACCGGTTCACCAATACCAAGGTGATCCCAATGTGCTGTATAGATGATGTTTTCTGCTTGACGGCTTTTACCTTCAAGTCTGGCTATGACATTATTTGACTTTGATCTTTTTATTTTATTGCTGACCTTAAAATTTGTTTTTACTCCTAATGGAACAGCTTTAAAGCCTCTTTTCTTAGCTTTTTCCAATAGCGAGTCATCATAGCCTGCTAGTTTAAAAAGCTTTGATGTACTTTCTGTAGATAACCAGCCTTCCACTTGTGCATATTTATTAGGATCGCTCACATGGTCTAAGTCCATCTGTGGAGCATTTCCCCAACCTGTACGGATGACATTCCAACCGTAACTAGCGGCCTTTGTCTGATGGATAATCATGACGCCTGCTGCACCTTGGCGTGCCGCTTCTTCATACTTATAAGTCCATCTTCCATAATAGGTCATCGTATCACCTTTAAAAAGAGACTGATCATAATGTCCAGGATCGTTGACCATGACAACGACAGTTTTTCCCTTTATATCAAGATCTTGATAATCATTCCACTGATATTCTGGAGCAACAATACCAAATCCCACAAAAACCAATTCCGTATTTTTCAATTCGACCTGTTCTTGGAGACGACGGCTTGTGACCACATAATCACTAAGGTTTTGTAAGGTAAGTTCATCTTGTGAAGATTTTAAAGAGAGGCTTACATTGGGAGTTGAGGTAATCTCCACCATCGGAACCTCCTGAAAATAGCTGTTGCCATTGCCAGGTTTTAGTCCAAGCTTTTTAAACTGCTCCGCAATATAATTGGTCGCCAGAGTATCCCCCTTTGTAAAAGGTTTTCTACCCATAAAATCATCCGACGAAAGTTGAAGAATATGATTTTTATAGCTTTTCTCCGTTATGCTGTTGATGGCCTTTTGATCAACGGTATGGTGCTTTTTTTGAGCTGATACAGGATGTAGCATCGCTAACAATGCTATACCGAGGGCAAGGTGTTTAAACTTATTTTTCATGTATATGTGCGATTTCAATAGGATAAATTTCTGCAATAGGGTGGAAAAGATAAAGTTTATTGCTGGTTAATTCCAGACATTTATAGCGCTTTCTTACCTTTTCTTGCTTTTGGAAGATACGCCCATTTTGTAGTTTAAAATGACTTTTTTCAGGCAACATCTCTACCGTAAAAACTTGATCGGAGTGCTTGTCAAATTGTTTAAGTGTGCGAAAGAGATGAAGATCTGTACAACTGGAAGCTGCGGGATTTTGCAAATATTGAGCGATTGCACGAGCAATTTCAGCTGGAAAAATTTGCAGCTTTAAGAAGGGGTCCATTAAATTTTTAAAATTAGTTTTCCATTCTTTCCCATGAGGTTTTACAGCATGTTTATGTTGCTGCCAAGTTTGCAGATGTGCAAACTCATGGATGGTGGTAATCAAAAAAGAATACGGATTGAGGTCATGATTGACCGATATACGATGCCCATCAGTACGAAAAGGTGCTCGGTAGTCGCCTAGTTTGGTACTGCGGGATTTGGATATTTTAAAGAGGCAGCCAGTATCATTAATCCATCTGGAGATAATGGGCGCTGCCGCCTCCGGCATAAATTTACGCAATGTAGCACTGTAGTCCTGCATAACACAAACATAACTTTTTTTATTATTAATGACCGTATGATGAAAGAAATTAAAAATGAAAAACCGTTGTATTTCTACAGCGGTTTTTCATTTTTTCTAATAGATAGTATTAGTAGATGCTCACTAATTTGTCTTTAGGATATTTGACTGAATACCCAAATCGTATTTTTTGAGTAGCGCCAGCAGGAACAGTTACATTCCATTTGAGTAAACCAGTTTCTTTATCTACATCAGCTCCGCTATGATCATCCAAAGTGATTTCCATCGATTTATCTGTCGCGATTGGAATCTGATCTTGCAAGCTGAGGGTCACACTATTCTTTTTATTGTTTTTGATCGTAATTTCGTAAACTAAGCTTTGCTTTTTACTACTACCTAAGATCTTGGTCTGAGATAGATCATTGATCTTATCGCGTTTAATGCTGATCATTTTATCTCTTCCCATACTCATCTTTAGGGTATCGGTCGCGTCATTCGGGTTGATGTAGGTTTTTCCGACCAACATATTTTCAAACATGACATTTGCCGTACCTGGTAAAAGATTGAGTTTTTCATAATCTGTCAGTTCAGCCATCAGGTACACGTTAGGATCGATACGTGGTATGGCAATATAACTGTAAGTTGCAGGATGTGTATACTCTTTTAACGATACACTGTGGGGTTTGCCATTGGAAGCAATGTCATATGGAATAGCAATGTCAAATGTGGTATTCAATTGATTCTCGTTTTGTTGAGTATAACTGTTGATACTGCTTTTACTGCGAGCGAGCATATTTTTTTTCATTCCTGCATTAACTTCATCCATAGCGACTTCCTCAACAGCTATACCTGCAACTCGACCTTGCAAAGCTTGAGGCAGTGCTTGTACAGGTTGATTATAATACAGTTGCCAAGGAGTTAAATTAGGTACAATACCATATTGAGCAGGATTGCCACTTGCTAATATAAGATGAACCTGTTTCCAATCGATTCCGGTTTCCTGTGTTACATTGGCTTTGTAAATGATTGCTAAAGGCGAAGAGGTATGAGCAGAGCGGAGATCGTAAGAAGCACTCCAAGATGCTGCAGATGAAGTATAAGTAATATCAAATGGTTGGTTGCCAGCTTGATTGTTCATGACCTGTACGATGAGTTGTCCTCCAGAACCTGTCGTTTGCCCTTTTACCTCCTCCAATTGCACTTGAGCTTTGTTTACCAGATCTTGTTGCAGGAGTATTTGTTCATCCAAAGCCGTTATATTGCTTTTTACTTCAAGGTATTTAGTCTTATAATAATCGGCCATCTTCGCAAGTTCAGCCACCGTCGTATTGCCATTGAATCCTGCTATTTTTTGATTACTCTCCAACAGTTTCAAGATACTTTCTTCGGTGGCTTTTTGATTTTTAAAATTTGCCAGTATATTGGATTCCTTCTTAAAATAGTTTTCAGCTTTTATATAAGCATCACTTTTAACATCAGTGCTGATGTAATTAACAGCTGATCTAACGGACATGACAGTAACATGAGGAGAACTACCGATCTGTATGCTATTTTCATCAATACCATTGGCCACGTGTGTAAATACAAGTTCACTCGCACCCGTAGGAAGGCTAACGTTAGCTTGATGGCTCAGCTCCGCGGAGTTTGTGTAGAGCATGACCTCTTTTAATTCCGACTTGATGATCTTCGCATTTTGTGCGAATAAACTGCTGCTGATGATGATGCCCCCAATCGCTAAGGTGATTTTCGTTATATTCATATTGTTCTTTTGATGATATATATAAAGATGCACCACAGTGCAAGATTGCATAAAAATTTATTTAGCGTCACTATGTGATGACATCACGATGTAGCCCATATAGCTTCATTTTTTTTAATTACTGTAGAAAACAGATAAGATGGGCATCTGTTTCGTTTACTATAATAAAGACAATTACACACAGTGATGATCTAATAGGAGGGTAGTAGGAAAAAGATATGAAGTTTGTATGAGCTAATTTTAATTAAATTACTAACATTGATAGGTTTTTAGCTACTTTATTTAGTAATTATGATATTTTGTATTTACCTTAGTGCTTGGTAATTTGATAAAAAGCATTATTTCAGTTTACTATAGATGATTATATCCATTTATTTTAAATTATAATGCAATTCTTGATGTGAGTGCATAGGTGGATAATGTCGAAGCAATGCTGGGTAAAAAAAGCAATTGCTATCGAATAATTTTGTTATGATAAATAACGTAATTAAAACAAAATTATCTAAGTTTGATATAGAATCAAGATAAATCGAATACAAAATTCAACATATAAAAATTATTGTTTTCAGCAGATGATCCATGTTATCCAAAAGACCATCAGAAGGTTAACAAGATAAATGTTAGTGAAAAAAATATACAGCTAAAAAAGTATGCTCGCGAGATTAGATATTAAGAATTACGCTTTGATTGATGAATTATCCATCCAGTTTGATAAAGGATTGAATATGATCACCGGTGAAACGGGGGCAGGTAAATCCATTATCATGGGCGCCTTATCACTTATTTTAGGTAGTAGAATTGAAGGTAAATATTTTTTTACTCAAGATAAGAAATGTAGCATCGAAGGATTCTTTCAAATTGAAGCATATGATCTCAAAGACTTTTTTCACCAGCATGATTTGGACTATGAAGATGAAACCATTATAAGACGTGAAATTAGTGTCGATGGTAAATCGCGTGCATTTGTAAACGATTCTCCCGTGACGCTTGCTATCCTTAAAAGCTTAGGCGAGAAGCTGATTGATATTCATTCGCAACATGCCACATTGCAGATCAATACCGAAGATTTCCAATTTTTAGTGGTGGATAATGTCGCAAAATCTGCCGATTTAAAAAACAGCTACCTCACCTCATTCCTCACTTATAAAAAAGTGAAGAGTGAATTGAAAAAGATAAAAGACCTTGCCAAGCAAGCGCATATCGAGGCGGACTTCAATCAATTTCAGTTTGATGAACTTCATCAAGCGAATCTATCGGAAGACGAACAAGTAAGCTTAGAAACCGAACAACAGCAACTTGAAAACGCAGAGGAGATCAAAAGAGGCTTGTTAGGAGCGATGCATATTCTGGAAGAGCAAGAGCAGAATGTCGTACTACAATTAAAAGAATCATTAGTGCAATTGGAAACTGTAGCGCCTTATTTAACCGCTTTACCAGAGCTCGCAAATCGCCTTAGAAGTGTATGGATCGAGGCAAAAGATATTGCGACAGAAATTGGCTATTTGGAGCAAGGAACAAATTTGGATGAAGAGAAATTGTTACAGATCAACGAACGCTTAAGTTTGATATACAACCTACAGAAGAAGCATCATGTCGATACTGTTGAAGAACTCTTATCTATCAAAGAGGCTTTAGAGCAAAAATTATTAGATGTTAATACGCAAGATGAACGCATTCTTGCACTAGAGAAAGAGTTATCCGAATCGTATCAGCAAACAATTGAAAAGGGAAAAGCCTTAACTGAGATCCGGGAAAAAGCCTTGCCCACAATTGAGAAGCATGTGGTTTCTGTATTAGCAGAAGTCGGTATGCCTAATGCTAAATTGGAAGTGAAGTTGGAGGAATTGGGCGAAAATGAGTTGAAAGAAAGTGGAATGAATAGTATCCAGTTTTTATTTTCAGCAAATAAAGGACAAGAGTTACAGGCGATTCATAAAGTTGCTTCAGGAGGAGAGCTCTCTAGGGTGATGCTTGCTATTAAGTCTTTGGTCGCAAAAAGTTCCGCTTTACCAACGATTATTTTTGATGAGATTGATACTGGTATTTCGGGTGAGGTAGCGCTCAAAGTCGGAGAGATCATGGAGCGTTTAGCGGTCAATATGCAAGTTATTGCCATATCCCACTTACCTCAGATTGCTTCAAAAGGTCAATCACATTTCAAAGTATATAAAATCGATGAGGGTGATAAAACGAAATCTAATATTGTTTTGTTAAATCAAGAAGAGCGCATCAAGGAAATAGCACAGATGTTAAGCGGTATAAAACCAACTTCCGCTGCTCTTGCGCATGCAAAAGCTTTGCTTAATATTGTAGAATAGCCTAAGGGAAGAGATAAAAAAAAAGAAGCCTCTTTTTTTAAGAGGCTTCTTTTTTTCTAGTTACCACCGTTGTCTGCGTCAGTAAGGGTAATCTTCACCGTCATATCTTCTGGAGATTTTATAATTGTTGAAGATCCAACCTCTTTAGCATAGATTTTAATTTTTCCAATAGAATAATTAGCTGAATAGTTGTAGTTATCTATTGTTGCAGGAATAATCTCATACTGAGTTGGATTACTTTTTGTCTTCATGGCGATAGTAACAGTCCCATGATCAAAGTATTTTTTATCCAATTCTGGGAAATCTAATTCTACAACGTATGTATTTGTGCCTGCAATTAAATCCCAGTCAGCAGTTGGTACAGCTGCAGTATAACTTATTCCTGGTAGGAAATTTTCATTAGTTATGTATTCTTTCGTGCAAGAACTAAGTGAAGTTAAGGTTGCACCACCTATTAATAGGGCTAATAAAATTCTTTTCATATCTATAATTATTTTGTTTCGTATTTGTAAGACTGCCGTTCACTAAAAAAGTTTAACATTCTATTAACACTTCTAACAAAAAATGCACCATTATGGTGCATTTTTATAAATTAATAAAATTCTATTAGTCCTCTTTCTTATCAGCAGGTTCAATCGGTGTTTCTGATCGGTCTGCAACTACTTCTATTTCTTTCGTTTCAGCGTTTAAATCAACTTTTAAACGATCGCCAGCTTTGATATCGCCTTTTAAGATTTCTTCAGCAATTGGATCTTCTAAATATTTTTGAATTGCTCGTTTTAATGGACGGGCTCCAAAATTAGTGTCGTATCCTTTCTCTGCAATAAACTCTTTAGCAGCTACAGTCAAATCAATGGTATAACCTAAATCTGTAATTCTACCGAATAGAGATCTCAATTCAATATCAATGATTTTGAAAATATTCTCTTTGGATAATGAATTGAAAACAATCACATCATCAATACGATTTAAGAACTCAGGAGCAAAGGCACGTTTCAGAGCTGTTTCAATAACCGATCTCGAATGAGAATCTGTTTGAGTTGTTTTTGCCGCAGTGGTAAAACCAACACCTTGACCGAACTCCTTCAACTGGCGAGCTCCAATATTTGAAGTCATAATGATGATCGTATTTCTAAAATCAACTTTACGACCTAAGCTATCTGTCAATTGTCCTTCATCCAATACCTGCAACAATAAGTTGAAAACATCAGGATGTGCTTTTTCAATCTCATCCAATAAGATGACCGCATAAGGTTTACGACGAACTTTCTCAGTCAGTTGACCACCTTCTTCATAACCAACATATCCTGGAGGCGCTCCCACTAAACGTGATATCGCAAATTTCTCCATGTATTCACTCATGTCGATCTGGATCAATGCATCTTCAGAATCAAACATAAAACGTGCTAATTCTTTCGCTAACTCCGTTTTACCAACACCTGTTGGACCAAGGAAGATGAATGAACCAATGGGCTTCTTCGGATCTTTTAAACCCGCACGAGTACGTTGGATAGCTTTCACTAACTTTTGTACCGCGTCGTCCTGTCCGATGATTCTATTTTTCATCAAGTCACCCATATTCAGTAGTTTTTGGCTATCTGTTTGGCTAACACGTTGAACAGGAATCCCTGTCATCATCGAGACAACTTCTGCTACATTATCTTCACTAACGACATAACGCTTCGCTTTGGTTTCTTCTTCCCATGCGATCTTCTCACGGTCAAGTTCCTCCAAAAGTTTTTTCTCAGTATCCCTTAGTTTAGCAGCCTCTTCATATTTTTGACTACGTACAACACGATTTTTCTCTAATTTGATTTCTTCGATCTTCTCTTCAATATCAATAATCGTTTGCGGAACATGAATGTTCGTCAAATGCACACGCGATCCTGCCTCATCCAAAGCATCAATCGCTTTGTCTGGTAAGAAACGGTCCGTAATATAACGAGTCGTTAAGCTTACACAAGCTTCAATCGCTTCTGGAGTGTAGTTGACATTATGATGTTCCTCGTATTTTTCTTTAATACGATTCAAAATCTCAATAGTCTCATCATGCGTAGCAGGTTCAATCGTGACCCGTTGAAAACGACGGTCTAATGCGCCATCTTTTTCAATGTACTGACGATATTCATCCAATGTCGTAGCTCCGATACATTGAATCTCACCTCTTGCTAATGCAGGTTTGAACATGTTAGATGCATCTAATGAACCCGAAGCTCCACCAGCACCTACAATCGTATGAATCTCATCGATGAATAAAATTACATCTGGAGATTTTTCCAACTCGTTCATCACAGCTTTCATGCGCTCTTCAAACTGACCGCGGTACTTGGTACCCGCCACTAAAGAAGCCAAGTCAAGCGTAACAACACGTTTGTTGAACAACACACGTGATACCTTACGTTGTACGATACGTAGCGCCAGTCCTTCTGCAATAGCAGATTTACCAACACCTGGCTCACCGATCAACAACGGATTGTTTTTCTTACGGCGTGATAAGATTTGAGAAACACGTTCTATTTCCTTTTCACGACCTACTATCGGATCCAGACGACCTTCTTCAGCAGCCTTTGTTAAGTCACGGCCAAAGTTATCCAAAACCGGAGTTTTAGATTTGATGTCAGAAACCTTTTTAGGCTGGATGAATTGCTCTTCTTCAGGATAATCGTCATCACCAGTTGACGAACCTGGAGCTTCATCACGAATCGTAGTTTTATTCTGTTCTACTTCCGCTTTGAAAATATCATAACTCACTTGATATTGCTGTAATATTTGAGATGCGATATTATCCTCATCTCTTAATATCGCTAATAGCAAATGTTCCGTTCCTATAATTTCACTTTTAAAAATTTTAGCTTCTAAATATGTGATTTTAAGTACTTTTTCTGCTTGTTTAGTAAGTGGCATATTGCCAATAGGGGTGCGAGATACAGCTGAGCTTTTCACGGCTTCCTCTACAGACTGTCGTAAAGCTGCAGTGTCAATCCCGATATTTCTCAGGATCTTGATTGCCATGCCATCACCTTCACGAATCAAACCTAACAACAAATGTTCTGTGCCAATATAATCGTGACGCAACCTCAAAGCCTCTTCTCTACTGTACGATATGACATCTTTTACGCGCGGTGAAAATTTTGCTTCCATGTAATTTACCTTTCTTTTAATGACCAAGAATGATATAAATGTAATAAATTTACTTTATCAATCCTTAATATTTTAGTAATATTTATCAACAATTAAGCCATGCTATTAAATCGATCAAAATGTCAGTATAAAAGTTTACATTTGTGTGTATTTATTGTCCAAATAAAGTATAATTGATTAGTATGTCAGACGAAAAAATAATCTTTTCAATGGCGGGTGTCAACAAAATTTACCCTCCTCAAAAACAAGTTTTAAAAAACATTTACCTTTCTTTTTTCTACGGTGCAAAGATTGGTGTAATCGGTCTTAACGGTTCTGGTAAATCTTCATTATTAAAAATCATTGCCGGTTTAGATAAATCTTTTCAAGGTGAAGTAGTATTCTCTCCAGGTTATTCTGTAGGCTATTTAGCCCAAGAACCTATTTTGGATCCAGAAAAAACGGTGCTTGAAATCGTTCAAGAAGGTGTTGCAGAAATAACCGCTATTTTAAAAGAGTACGAAGAAATAAACGAAAAATTTGGCTTACCTGAAGTGTATGAGAATGCCGATGAGATGGATAAGCTATTAAGCAGACAAGGTGAGCTTCAAGATATTATTGATGCTACAAATGCTTGGGAAATTGATTCAAAATTGGAGCGTGCAATGGATGCTTTACGTTGTCCAGAGCCAGATGCTAAGATTGCCAATTTGTCAGGAGGTGAGCGTCGACGTGTAGCAATGTGTCGCCTTTTATTACAAGAACCTGATGTTTTATTGCTGGATGAGCCTACCAATCACTTGGATGCCGAGTCTATTGACTGGTTAGAACAACATTTAAAACAATATAAAGGAACGGTCATTGCTGTGACCCACGATCGTTACTTCTTAGATAATGTAGCGGGATGGATTTTAGAACTGGACCGCGGTGAAGGTTTGCCTTGGAAAGGAAATTACTCTTCTTGGTTAGATCAAAAATCTAAACGCCTAGCACAAGAGGAAAAGACCGAATCTAAACGTCAGAAAACATTAGAACGTGAATTGGAATGGGTACGTATGGCTCCAAAAGCTAGACATGCCAAATCTAAAGCACGTCTTCATAATTACGAGAAATTAGCGTCAGAGGAAACGAAAGACCGTGAAGAGAAATTAGAACTATTTATCCCGCCAGGACCGCGCTTAGGAAATGTCGTGATTGAAGCGGATAATATTTCGAAATCTTACGGAGATCGTATTTTATTTGAAAATTTAAGTTTCTCTCTTCCTCCTGCTGGTATTGTTGGTATCATTGGTCCCAATGGTGCTGGTAAAACTACTTTGTTCCGCTTGATTACAGGTCAAGAGCAACCGGATACGGGTACTTTCAAAGTGGGTGAAACTGTAGTGCTTGGTTATGTCGATCAAAATCATGATGATTTGGATCCAGAGAAATCGGTATGGGAAAATATTACCGATGGTAATGAAAACATCATGCTGGGCAATCGTTCTTCCAACTCTAGAGCTTACGTCTCCAAATTCAACTTTAACGGTGCTGACCAACAAAAGAAAGTCGGTGTATTGTCTGGTGGGGAACGTAACCGCGTGCACTTAGCGATTACCTTAAAGAAGAGTTCAAACGTACTTCTTCTGGATGAGCCTACCAATGATATCGATGTGAATACGCTACGTGCTTTGGAAGAAGGTTTAGAGAATTTTGGTGGTTGTGCAGTAGTTATTTCCCACGATAGATGGTTCCTAGATCGTATTTGTACCCATATCCTGGCATTTGAAGGTGATTCTCAGGTTTATTTCTTTGAGGGTAACTATTCAGAATATGAGGAAAACAGAAAGAAAAGAATTGGTGATGTCACGCCACACCGTCTTAAATATAAAAAATTAGTGAAGTAATTCATGGAAAGCGCGAAGCTTTTAGAAGCAATTATTGATCATGCAATCGATGGTATCATTACGATCGATAATCGGGGATTGATTGAATCTATTAATCCGGCGGCTTGTAAGTTATTTGGCTATACGGATGAAGAAGTCATTGGCAACAATGTTTCGATGTTAATGCCCGAACCAGATCAGAGTCATCACGATAGCTATATCGATAATTATAAAAGAACAGGGCATAAAAAGATCATTGGAATAGGAAGGGAGGTTCTGGGAAGAAAGAAAGATGGAACCACCTTTCCTTTTCGTTTGGCTGTAAGTGAAGTCTGGTATAAAAATAGAAATATCTTTACAGGCTTTATACATGATATTACAAGAGAGAAAGCAGCGGAAAACCGATTGAAAAAACATGCGGTTGAGCTGGAGCAAAAAGTGAGTGAAAGAACGAAAGACTTGATCATGCTGGTATCCGAGTTGGAGAAAACAAAAGCCGAAGTTTCGAAATCTTTAGAAAAAGAGAAGGAATTAGGACAGTTGAAATCAAGATTCGTTTCGATGGCTTCACATGAATTTAGAACACCACTGAGCTCGGTACAATTATCCGCGTCACTGATCGATAAATATCTTGAAAAACCGGATTTTGCAAGTGTCATGAAACATACGAACAAAATCAAAAATTCGGTGCAATTGCTCACCAGTATCTTAAATGATTTTTTATCATTGGAAAAGCTGGAAGCGGGTGTTGTTACGGTCAATAAACAAATGATCAATGTGGTTGAACTTGCTGAAGAAATTACAGAAGAGATGCAATTGATCTGTAAGAAAAATCAACATATTGTATACCAACATACAGGAGAGGTCGGTGTGTTTATGATGGATGCTAATTTGTTGAAAAATGCAGTTGTAAATTTGATTTCAAATGCAATAAAATATTCTGGAGAGGATACATTTATCGAATTTAATACCATCATTGAAGCAGATACCTGTATCATAACCGTTCGCGATAATGGCATTGGTATTCCAGAGGAAGAGCAAAAAAACCTGTTCGAACCCTTTTTTAGGGCGCATAATACAGGAAATATTCCAGGTACTGGTCTTGGATTGAATATCGTAAAACGTTATGTTCATCTGATGGATGGATTGATGGAATATAAATCAGCGTTGAATGAAGGAACTTTTTTAAAGATGGTATTTACTCAAAATAAATAATTGGAGGTGGAAAAGAAGACAATACTTATCATAGAGGATAATACAGATATAAGAGAAGGAACAGCAGAGATTCTTGAGCTAACAGGTCGCTATCATGTTCTTTCGGCAGAAAATGGTCGTACTGGTGTCGATCTAGCAATAGCTCATTTACCCGATCTGATTCTGTGCGATATCATGATGCCTGAACTCGATGGTTATGGTGTTCTGTATATTTTAAGCAAACATGAAGAGACAGCGCATATTCCATTTATTTTCTTAACAGCAAAAGCCGAGCGTTCAGATATGCGCAAAGCGATGGAATTGGGGGCAGATGATTATTTAACAAAACCCTTTGATGATGTTGAACTGTTGAATGCCATTGATGTTCGCTTCAAAAAAAGAGGACAGATAGGGGAAGCTATAGCGATTAAAAATTCATTGTATCTCAGCCCTGAAGAACAAGATTTTTTATTAAGAGAACTTATTGAAAAATCTCGTGTCAAAGTGTTTAAGAAAAAGCAATCTGTATATGAAGAAGGAGATTCTCCGGTATTTGTCTATTTTGTTTTAAGTGGACAAGTGAGGAGTTTCCTGTGTTATACAGATGGCCGCGAACTCTCTACAGATATGCAGTCTGCAGGTGCTTACTTAGGCTATGAAGCCATGTTACTCAATGAAAAATATTCGGACAATGTGGAAGCAACAGAAAAAACTGAAATTGCGCTAATCACAAAGGAAGATTTCTTTGAATTACTGTATCGAAAACCATTGATAGCGGGTAAATTTATTAAACTGTTAACAGGCAATATTAGAGAAAAAGAGGAGCAGTTGCTCGCCTTTGCTTATGATACTGTTCGTAAACGAATAGCCAATGCACTCGTTAGTATTGCTGAAAAAACTGTTGATACCACAGTCAAAGATGAATGTGTGATTCAAATCTCCAGAGAAGGTATTGCAACGATTGCAGGTACGGCAAATGAAACGATTTCAAGGGTTCTGGCGGATTTTCGAGATGAAAATTTGATTGCAAAGGAGAAGAGTGCGATACGTATCTTCTCTGTTAAAAATCTAAGAAAAGTCAAACAATAAGAATACTGTTGCTCAATTAACAAATAGGGGCTGAATCCATTACGGATTCAGCCCCTATTTGTTTTAAAACTGATTTTAATAACGAATTATATTGTGATGTAAATCACATTTTAAGCTGATGAAGTTCATGTGCAGGTATTTGTAGACTATTTACTTTTGTATTAGTTCGCAATTTAGAATATCAAAAAAGATAGCATGAAAGTAGTTGTTTATAGTATTCAGGCCTTTGAAAAAGAGTTGTTAGCAATCGCTAATGGTAAAATGCACCATTTGACCTTAATTGCTAATGGGCTTAATGAAGAAACAAAAGTTTATGCTACAGGAAAAGATGTGGTGATTATCTCTGCACATGATATATTAGGAGCTTCGATGTTGCGAACATTAAAAAATATGGGTGTTAGTCGCATTTTGACACGTACATTAGGTACGGAACATATTGATCTAATCGAAGCTGGAAAGTTAGATATTCAAGTTGCCAATACCCCTTATGAGGATCAAACTCCAAAAGGGATAGCCGAGCAAACAATTCGCAACCTGAATCTTTGGGGTGCGGGTAAATGTGTCGGAGCTGCTTGTTGTTGTTTAAAAGAGTGTAAAGTGAAATTATAAGATGACCATGAAAACGAATAGTGGAATAGCATTACAAGAGCTTGTGCGAAAATATAATGTTGCCGCACCCCGTTACACCAGTTATCCAACAGTTCCTTTTTGGGATAATGAACAATTTTCTGTTCAAGGGTGGAAGCAAAGCGTATATCATACTTATCAAAAATCAAAGGATTCAGGAATAAGTTTATATATTCATTTGCCTTTTTGCGAAAGTCTGTGTACTTATTGTGGATGCAATACCCGAATTACAAAAAATCATAAAGTTGAATTACCCTATATCGATAGTTTACTGAAAGAGTGGGGGATGTATACAGCAATATTGAAGGAAGGTGCGCCTTTGATTTCTGAAATTCACCTCGGTGGTGGGACCCCTACTTTTTTTGCTCCAGAGCATTTGACGAAATTGATCAAAGGTATTTTAGCTCATGCACAAATAGCCGATGATGCTTCTTTTTCATTTGAAGCACATCCGGGAAATACGACCTATGAACACCTTGATGTGTTATATCAATTGGGATTTCGAAGATTAAGTTTAGGTATTCAAGATTTCGATCCACTTGTACAATTTACGATCAATAGAAGACAAGATGTTGCGGATGTGAGACGTGTCATGCAAGAAGCACGCTCGATCGGATACACCTCTATTAATTTTGATTTGATATACGGTCTGCCCAAACAAAACTTAAAAACCATAACCGAAACGATAAATGAATCTTTAATCCTAAATCCGGATCGTATTTCTTTCTACAGTTATGCACATGTTCCCTGGATCAAGCCTGGGCAACGTCACTATACAGAACTTGATTTGCCTCAAGGGGAGGAGAAGTTGGCCTTGTATACCCGAGGTAAGAAATTAATACAAGAAGCAGGCTATCTGGATGTCGGGATGGATCACTTTGCAAAACCAGACGATGAATTGTTCATCGCATTCCAAGAAAAAAGACTTCATCGTAATTTTATGGGGTATGCAGATCGTTATCGCCCTTTACTCATTGGTTTGGGAGTTTCTTCGATCAGCGATTCATGGAATGGTTTTGCACAGAATGTCAAGCGTGTCGAAGAATATCAACAGATGTTAGATCAAGGTCAATTGCCCGTGGTTAAAGGTCACTTACTTGATGCAGAAGATGTCATCATTAGAAGGCATATTTTAGATCTGATGTGTAAAGGTGAGACCAAATTGACCAATGGCTTTTTGGGTAACGAGACGATTTTGGAAAAACTGCAAGAAATGATCGATGAAGGAGTGGTTCGTATAGAGGTGGACCAGGTTATCATCACTTCTTTGGGTAAATCTTTTCTTCGAAATGTATGTATGGCATTTGATCTGAGATTACAAAAATCAAAAAGCGAAATGCAATTATTCAGTCAAGCTATTTAACGATTAAAAGATGGTGGAAACGAAAGAGATTCAAGTAGCACAGCATTGCTTTCACTGTGGTGATGCAATCGAATTGGCTGGCTATCGTTATGCTGAACATGATTTCTGTTGTTTAGGTTGCCAAACGGTGTACCAGATTCTCAACGAAAATAATATGCAAAGTTATTATCGTTACAATCAGCACCCAGGGAAATCCAAACAGGGAAAAACGGCAGATTTATCCTATTTGAATGAAGCTGCTATAGCGGATAAATTGATCGATTTTAAGGATGAGCAGATCACCATCATTACTTTTTATATACCCGTTATACATTGTAGTTCCTGCATCTGGTTATTAGAAAATTTGTATAAAATCAATCCACATGTAGTCTCCTCGAAGGTTGATTTTATGAAAAAACAAGCTAGCATCACGTTTAAGCACAACGATTTATCATTATATGATCTTGTTGAGCTTTTGGTGAGCATAGGTTACGAACCTAAGATTACCCTTCAAGATGTAGTTAAAGAAGGCAAGAAGGTAAATTCAAATCCATTGATTGCAAAAATTGCAGTCGCAGGATTTTGTTTTGGCAATTCCATGATGTTGAGTTTTCCGGAATATTTTGGACTTGCAGGTTTTGAAAAATCATATTCGGTATTTTTTGGATATGCCAATCTCTTATTTACTTTACCCGTATTATGCTACAGTGCTTCTTATTATTTTAAATCCGCATTTTTAAGTATTCGTCAAAAAAGATTAAATCTGGATGTGCCATTGGCGCTTGGGATTTTTATATTATTTCTCCGCACGGCTTATGAAGTGATTTCACAGACAGGAGCAGGTTTTGGAGATACCCTTTGCAGTTTGGTATTCTTTATTTTGATTGGAAAATGGGTGCAGGAAAGAACGTATTATCATATCTCCTTTGAGCGTGATTATAGAAGCTATTTCCCAGTAGCCGTTACCACCATAAAAGAGGGAAAGGAGAAGTCTATACAACTTGCTGACCTTCACGTGGGAGATCGTATATTAGTACGTAATAATGAAATTATTCCTGCAGATGCTGTTTTGTTACATGGTGAAGCATGTGTTGATTTCAGTTTCGTGACAGGTGAATCCAAACCCATCAGCAAAATATTAGGTGAAGTGATCTATGCGGGAGGCCGTCAAATGGCTGAAGCAATTGAGTTGGAAGTGGTCAAATCTGTATCGCAATCTTATTTAACCAAACTTTGGAATAACGATAATTATAAGCAGTATGATCGTCAATTTCAAACATTTATTAGTTATATCAGTAAGTATTTCACAATTGCTTTATTATTGATTGCGGTATCAGCAACGGTTTTCTGGATGGTAGGCCAAGATGTTAACAAAGCATGGGGAGCATTTACTGCCGTGTTGATTATCGCCTGTCCGTGTGCTTTAGCACTGAGTTCTCCATTTACACTTTCAGCAGCTTTAAGTGTCTTTGATCGAAATAAATTCTATGTCAAAAATACGGATGCTATCGAGCAGATGGCAGCCATTGATGTCTTAGTTTTTGATAAAACAGGTACGATTTCCTCTCCAACAGTTAGCGGTATTGCTTTTGAAGGCTTTTTGACTCAGGAAGAGAAAGTATTGGTCTATTCTGCATGCCGAAATTCAAGTCACCCCTTGAGTCGGGAGATCGTAAAATGGTTAGATCACATAGAACCAGTTCCTGTTGATCGATATGAAGAAAAGATAGGGGAAGGATCAATCACGCAGATTGGAAAATATACCATCAAAATTGGCAGTGCCCGATTTGTTCATGCACCCAAAAACACAGAAGATGCTTCCTATGTATTTGTTTCCATCAATGACAAGGTGAAAGGTAGCTTTGCTATGGAACAATCGTGGCGCACGGGACTTGCTGGTATTATTCATAATTTAAGAAATTATGACCTACACCTGATCTCTGGAGATAATGATCGAAAAAAAGAAGTGTTAAAAGAGATTTTTCCATCATCAACACGTTTACTGTTTAATCAGTCACCGCAAGATAAATTGAATATCATTAACATGTTTAAAGGGGATGGTCGAAATGTCTGTATGATTGGAGATGGTTTGAATGATGCCGGAGCCTTAAAAGCTGCAGATTTAGGAATCGCTGTCAGTGATGATATTAACAATTTTTCACCTGGTTGTGATGCGATTTTGGATGGTGCAGCTTTTCAAAAATTACCTCAGTTTTTTGCCTTTAGTAAAGATGCGGTACGAGTCATTCATTTGAGTTTTTGTATTTCTCTTTTTTATAATGTGATCGGATTGAGTTTTGCTGTTCAGGGAGAAATGTCACCTTTATTTGCAGCGATACTGATGCCAATAAGTACGGTGACCATTATATCTTTTACAAGTTTGTTGACGCGTTGGTTCGCAAAAAGACGGGGATTATAAGTGTTTTTTAGTAATTTGAAATAGTATTATGAGTATCATCTTTATGTTAATTGGATGTAGTGTATTTGTTGCCTTATTATTTTTAGGTGCATTCTTTTGGGCAAATAAAACAGGACAAAATGACGATACCTACACGCCATCAGTTCGTATTTTGTTTGACGATGATATTGAAGAGATTGAATCCAAACAGGAGGACGGTAAATCGTTCCACTAATATGCTGTTAATGGCTTTTTAGTATTTTTCCCTTGTCTGTTATCAATACATAGTGATAAAGAGGAAATCTTTTTACGAGTTTTAACCCTTCTTTTTGCCCCATTACCATGATAGAGGTGCTCAAAGCATTGGCAAACTCTGCAGAAGGGCCATAGATACTCACACTGGTTAATCCAGTTGACGGATAACCTGTCTTGGGGTTGATAATATGAGCATATCGTTTGTTTCCAATTTCAGCATATTTTTCATAGCTTCCGGAAGTAGCGACTGCACTTTCTTCCATTTGGAGTATTTTAATTGTTTTATAAGCTTTAAACGGATTTTTAATCCCGATTAACCAGGGAGTACCGTCGGGCTGATGTCCCCAGGTGGATAAATCACCAGATGCATTGACAATACCAGCTTGAACCGACTTTGACTGCATCAAAGCTCGGCCCATATCGGCAGCATATCCTTTTCCAATAGACCCAAATCCGATTTTCATACCCGGTATGGATAAATAAATACTGCAATTGGTACTGTCCAATATAATATGTTCATAGCCTACTTTTTCTACCGATTTACGGATAGCTTCTTCCGATGGCAATTCGATCATTGTTCCATCAAATCGCCATATTTTATCTAAAGCAACAATACTGATGTCAAAAGCACCGTTTGAATTTTTTGAATATGCGATTGCTCTTTTTGTTAAATCAAAAACCTCACGATCGACCTGTACAGGCTTGATACCAGCATAACGATTGACTTGTGAAATTTGAGTTTCCGGTCTCCATTCTGAAATCAGATTTTCAATACGCGTGACTTCTGCTATAACCAAATCAATATGTTTTCGTACAGTTGCTGTATCTTGGTCTACAATCGTTATCTCAAATATGCAACCCATTAAAGTAACTTGTTTTTTTAACAAAACTTGGGCATGACCTAAATGGATAATCAGTAAAAATATAGTGGTAAAAAAAAACTTCATGATTTTTTGCTGTTAGGATTAATAACAATCGGTTAGAATCTGATTGTTATCCTTGTAATACTGAAGTATTTTGCCTTTTTGAGATTGTGTAATTCCATCCAGAACCTGCTCAACATCTCGTTGCATATGAAGTGATCCACAGATCATAATGACACCACCGTTTTCTAAATGTTCTAAAAAAAGTTGAGCATCTTCATGGATGAGATCCATGACATATTGAGCCTGTAACTCTCTTGAATAAGCGAAATGGAATGTTTTCAAATGCTCTTTTTCAATTTCCTCTTGAGCAAATTCTTGATAACGTTTTGTGACGGTATTGTTATATCGAAAACCAGCATATAAATGAAGTGGTGTTTTCTTATTGTTTTGGATCATTCCTAAAAATGGTGCTATACCAGTTCCATTGGCAATCATAATGACAGCAGGAGCCTTAGGAAAATGAAATTCGGGATTACTCATGATGCGCGCATGGATCAATTCATTGTCCTTTAGATCATATAGGAAATTTGATCCTAATCCATTAGGATGTAGTTTTACTTCCAGCTGAATCATACCATCATATTGACAGATCGAATAAAAGCGTTCCCTGTGGTCATTTGCGGGGTAGATGGCCAAAAGATCACCAGATTGAAACTTGACCTTTTCAGTAGGTTTCAATATAACCGTAAATGTAGCATGGTCTTCTGTTGTTTTTTTGACAACTTTAAGTTTTTTTAGCCCCACAACTTTTGTTTGGTACAGCGATGGCGCAGTTGCTAATGCGAGGCATGATTTTTCACTCCAATGATGAACCCAGTTCGTAAACTCATGTATAGATCGATCGTTTACCTTATGCAGGTCGAGGAAACGAGTGGCCCACTCTTGTGCTGCAAGAACTTGGTCCATACGTTCTGCGTAAGCGCAATAATCGGGATAAGCTTGTGAACCAAAACCAATGACACTGTATTGCAGCTGTTGTTCTTGAGGAATTTTCAAAAGTAGCTCTTCAAACTTCGAAGCACCAGTTGGCGCTGTTCCTATTCCATAAGTAGAGGTGAACACCAAAAGATGAGCTGCTTTTGGAAACTTTTGATATTGGTTCATCCCAGTTATAAAGGAATGTTTACCATCTGCTAAAAGTTGCTTGTGAATTTGGTTTGCAAAAAATAAGGTGCTACCATTTTCTGAACCCACTAAAATGACGATTTCAGCATCAGTCGCTTTGTATTTATTCTTAATTTTGGTTTTAGTTCTTCTAAATGTAATAACAAATCCAGTATAGATAAAGAAAATGATATTTAAAGAAGCAAGTCCCAAAATCACTGCCCATATCACATTTGTTCTTCCCGTATGAATATCGAGACTTAACTTTTCTAGTGCTGCAGTGTAGGGATATTTTGTTTCTTTTATTATTGCTCCATTAAATTGATTAACAGTGGCAACGCGATCCTTAAATTTTATCGTATAGAATTCTTCTGGATCATCATCCATAAATGGGAATTCGATTTTTTCAATATCAGCTAATGTGTGCTGCTTAAAGATTTCAAAATCTTTAACATCAGCTTTTTCAGTATGGACGTCAATGCTATGGTCAATGTTTTCATTCGATTTCTTCATAAACTCCATTCTGGCCATAAATAAATAGGTTCCCGTTAATGCAATCATTAAAATAGGAATTAGGAAAAGCCTTCCACTCACAACATGGAAATATTGAGCAAAGAAATCTCGATTTATTTTAGAAAAGAAATGACGCAGGCCTTGTTGGCGTTTAAGAATAAGAACGATACCACTAATGGTAATCAATAAGAGTATAAAAGATACTACACCTACTATAATTCGTCCCGTTTCATGAAGAAATAAGGATCGGTGTAAAGCTGTGGTCCATTGAATGAATTGACTTTTAGGTTTGATCTCTCCTAAAACCTCGCCAGTTGTTGGGTTGATATAGCCTTTAATCGTATTACCTTCTTCATCTAAAGCATCAATACGAACAAACTGATTGTGGTCAACTGCTATTTCAATAATTTCGGGATACACCTTTCGCAACTCCGGAATGGATTGAGAAAGGTGTATGGTATTGAGATCTGCTACTTGGTATGCCTGTGTTTTTTCGTTAACTGCATCAATCGCCAATATAATTCCGGTAAAGGAAAGAATAAGTAAAAATAGGGATGATACTATCGCAAGAGCTAAATGTGCATACCTCCAGATGGATAAAGTCATTTAATTATTGAACTTTGCTTAATTTTACAAATTTAATATAACCCTTTCCACTAGCGCGTTCAGCTAAAGCCTCTGTTGTCAATGGAATTTCGACATCAGTTATATGGTATTTTTGTTCTTCAACGGCTGATTCAAAGCGCAGCTTATATCCTTTGTTTAATTTTGTGTCGTCAATTTCGATGGTTCTCATTGCGCGGTCACCACCACCAACAGAAGCACCAGTGATTGCACTCAATTTAACATTCGATTTGGTTTGAAATTTATGCCATTCTTTTAGCGTATTATACCATTGCTTATCTGGTCCTAAAACAGAAAGTGTCTTTTCGTAAGCTCCCTTAGGATTGATTAATGAGATGATGATATATGCACCTTCACCTTCGTAGCTATTCATTTGAATCATGCATTTGAACTTACTTGATTGTGCAAATGAATGGGAACTAAAAAGAGTAACAAGGAATAAAAGGAGTATAAATTTTATAGAAATTTTCATGCTATTATTTTAAGAAATCGATGGATACATTGTTTTTTGTAAGAAATTCATTTTCTTTTGCTAGATCATATGCTGTTTCATCAAAAGATGTGATCAGTTCTTTTTTAGCACCTAATGAAATCAATTCTTTAAGAACTGTGTCATCCTTTGCAATTAGAGCAGCTTTATGCAGTGGACTCATTCCGTCATTATCTTGGGCATTAATATCAGTCCCTAATGCCGCAATTCTTTTGATTAGGTTTAAGTTTTCTTTTGCAACTGCTAAATGTAAAAGAGAACTTTTATTTTTTTGAAGTTCTGTTACAGCTAAACCATTATCCTTTAATAGGATCAATTTTTCTTCAAAACTATGATCTTGAGGAGCGCGTTGACCACCTTGTCCTTGTGGAGTATTTTCGGTATATGAATTTAACCAATAATACGCTAAGTTATTTCCCTCCTTACTGATGATTTTGATATCTGCTCCATTTTTTAATAACAGTGCCGCAATTTCTGATGAGCCATTTGCGATTGCTTTTGTCAATGCAGACTCTCCTTTGTCATTAACTGCATTTATATCGGTTGTTTTGGATAATAATAATTCGATCAATTTAGCATCTTTACCTGCAGAAGCAACCATAAGAGCTGTATTTCCTTCATTGTCAGCCTTGTTAACATCTACGTTTTTAGACAGGAAGTAATTGATGACTTCCATGTTTGGTCTGCGTACTAAGGCCTGTAAGATTGTAGCACCATCTTTATTTGTCGCTTTAGGATCTAATTTTAGTGTTTCCACTAAGTATTTGTAAGTTTCGATACCGTTAGTAACCTGTCTAGATCCTTGTGTTGCGAAGAAAAGAGCATGATTTGTTGGTTTTACTCCTCTTTTAATAAGTTTTTCGATGATATCTACATCGCCTAATTTTGAGGCATAGTCAACAGCCGTTCGGCCAAAGTTGTCTTTATCTGATAGCGATAACCCTTTAGATACAAAGTAGTCAGTAATAGTTAAATCATGGTCTGCCGCCACCGACAATAATAATAAAGTAGCGCCATCTTCATATTTTTGTTTTGGATCTACACCAGCTTTAAATAAAAGATCATATACAGCTGTGTTTTTATTTCCTGTTGAAGCGGCATAAGCTGCAATTGGAAAACCATGGCTATCTTGATAGTTGACATCAGATCCTTTCGATATTAAGTATTGTACGAGTTCAAGATTTCCTGTAGAAGCGGCCCAATGTAAGTAACTGCGACTGTGATGCGTCTTTTTAGTCACGCTATTCCCTTCTTGTTCAATTAAATATTGAATGACATCATTTGGGGCTTTATTTAGAATAGCGGTAGTGACGGGATCGAATGAAGCTGCGTTTGGTTTTGAAGGACTATTTCCTTTCGCTATTTCAGTTTTAACAGCAGCTAAATTTGGCGAACCTTTCCAGAAATCAGCATTCATCAGAGAGTTATTATTTTGGGCTTTCCCATAAAGTGCAGATAATAATAAGGCTGCTAGAAAGATCTTTTTCATATTATCGAGTTAAATATCTTGATGTGTTTGATTTATTTATACTAAATCTAAATAGTGACAAATCTATAAAATATAATGTAAGTTTTAGAATAAAAAGTAAAATTTATTGAACAGAGTCATAGATAATGATAGGCAGTTGTTACAGTGTTGAGGATAAACTTCCTCATTGCTGCAATAGATACTAGGCACGTAGAAAATGTAACGCTTAATTTGATACGCTATATATTAAGAGTCAATGTACCTATGTAGTGTTCCACTATAAAAGCATACCAAATCCTGACTAACTTCGTATTTAATACCGGTATAATAGGGGTATAACAGGGGGTTAATAGGGGTATATCCCTACTAACCCCCTATTAACCCTAAGTAATATCTGGCATATTCCCCACTTAATGGTTAATTTGATGTTTATTTGGTTCGGATATGTTCTCCTGGAAAGGTTTATAAGATAAAGTGACGAATTGACACAGTAAAGAAGTAACATAGTAATGAAGTAAGACAGTAACGGAGTAAAGAAGTAACATAGTGAAGAAGTGAACCATTGGCGAAGTAACGAAGTAACCGAGTAATAGGAGATGGGACCGGAACAGAGATGACCACCGCCAAACTAACAGCCTGCCGGTATGAATGCTATCAATAATATGCCAAAAGGTAATCCGCCAATCAAACCGACCTGGACAGCTGATATGGATCCACTTTGATGAATTTATCATCCACATTTCTAGCTCTTTATCGTGTCGCGGTAAACTATTTCCGTAAAAGGTTAGGAAGTGAAGGATAAAAGTTCCTATCTTTGCACCACTCCGCAAGGGAGGAACGGCTGATCCGAAAGTGGAAGCACTGAAAAAAGAAGGGTTT
>NZ_QBKH01000008.1 GCF_003054045.1 Sphingobacterium faecium | reverse complement strand
TAGGCTATAATCTCGCTGACTCCGTCGTAAATTGTTCTTTAGTTCTTTTTTCATAATAAGCTGAGTTAGATGTCAACTTATTTCAGGACGGGACACTTTAAAATAAAAAAGCGACCTCTTACGAGATCGCTTTTTAAAAATTATAACCTTAAAATTGTTATTTAACATCCCACCATACCGGCATATAGATCAACACATTACCAGGATAGTTCAAGTTTGAGGTTGCTTCACTATTTGCATAAGGCATACGTAATGGCATTCTTCCAGCACCTAAAAGAGATTCCACGGAAGTGGTAAAGAAAGTAGGATACCCCGTTCTTCTCCACTCGGTCCATGCTTCAAATCCTTGGAAACCACACATCGCAAAATACTTCTGCGTAATGATTGTTTTTAACTTAGTTTCAGTACTCGCTTCATCCTCAAACTTAGCATCTTTAGCATTGGCCAAGTAAGTTTTAGCTTCTTCATCACTGTATCCTGTCGCTTTAAAACTGGCAGCCACTCCCTGTTTATACAAAGCTGTAGCGTCACCATTGCCCCAGCCTTTTAATGCCGCTTCAGCTTGTAAGAACAAACTTTCAGTATTAGATAGCAATTTTACTGGCGCTGTAGCTGAAGTCGCTGCGTTCGCATTTGCAGCAACCAATGCAGATGGAGATGATACCGATTTATTCGTATTAGCTTTGTATCCACCTTGTACGATATGCGCTATTGTATCTTGAACTTTTCCATCAATACCGACCACTTTTTCATAAAATGCAAATCTTCTAGGGTCGTTGTTCGCAACAAAAGCATTAACAACAGTACTACTAGCGACAACATTCTGTACTCTTCTTAAACCAACCATATCATTATAAAGTGGATTTTCATTTCCTCCAGTAGTTGTGTACGTAATGGTAGCGTCTTGATTTAAGAAAATTGGATTTGAAGCATACAAAGCTTTAATACCTGCTGAAGCTTTATCTGGATCTACATTAGAAATTCTTAGATATGCTCTTAATTTCAATGTATTGGCAAAAGCTTTCCATTTTTTTAAATCTCCACCAAAAATCATATCTTGGCTACTTACAGCATTTGCTTGTGCAGTTCCTAGTAATGCAACTCCTTTATCAATATAATTGAAAATGGAATCATAAACCAACTCTTGCTTTTCATATTTAGGGCTAATGAATTGAGCAGCATTTAGAGCTTCAGATAATGGAATATCACCAAATGCATCTGTTGCCACCTGAAAAGTATATGCTTTCAATATATAAGCAATACCTTTAAAATACTCACTATTAGCAACGTTTGTATTTATAATTAATTCAGCATTATTTAAAGTATTTCTATAAAGAATTAACCATGATCTATCCATCGCCGTATTTGCGATTTTATATTGATCTATAGTCTGATACTGAGTAGATGATGGGTTTTGAGTCCAATATTGTCCCCATATATTTCCATACACTTGAAAAGTATTACCGATAACCTGACTAATACCAGCTTGTACCGTAGGTAAAAGTAGATTAGGATTAGCCTTGTCCGGATTATTTGGATTATCATTGATATCCAAAAATTTGCTACAACCCGTCAAGCCAAGCGTACCGATTAAAGCTACTGCTATTAGCTTTTTAGCATTTTTTAAATTTATTATGTTCATTATTTATAAGCGTATTAGAATGAAACCTTAACATTAATTCCGTAATTTCTTAAAGAAGGTTGAGCTGTATAGTCGAAACCTTGTGCATTACCCGCACCCGCTGAGTTAACTTCTGGATCAGCGTATTTATTTTCGCTAGGTGTCCAGATAAATAAATTGTTACCAAAGAATCCAATTGAAGCAGCTCCAAAAGGAGTGTTTTTTAATTGAGTCTTAGTAAATTTATAAGTAAGGGTTAGATTACGCAATTTGATATAAGTGGCATCAACTACATTCATACCGGCTTCGAGATTAGGATAGTAATCAATTTTATCATATTTGGCAGTTGTATTGACTACTGAATTTCCATCGGCATCAAGATAAACAGAATTAGGAAAAATTTGACCAAAACGATCTCCTCCACTTTCAGCAGAAGTTCCCACAAATGCTAGGATATCTTTTGTTCTTGAATAGAAAACACCTCCTTGTTTGGTATCGAATAAAGCGCTCATCGACCAATTTTTATAAGACAAGTTGGTTCCTAAAGAAGCTTGGAAATCTGGATTATAAGTGCCTAAATATTGTGCAGATTCGGTAGCGATAGGTAAACCAGTAGATTGATCAACAATAGTGCGACCTTGAGCATCTTTAGCATTAGTAACAGCATAAAACTCTCCATATGGACGACCAACTGCTGCTACGATTGACATTCCTGAAAAACCTCCAACAGAAACTTGATCAACACCATCCATTAACTCGACAACCTCACTGTTGTTCTTGGTAAATGTTCCAAACATTTCCCATGTGAAATTTTGGTTTTTGATAGGTGTACCTCTCAATGTTAACTCAACACCATTATTTTTAACCTTACCTGCATTTACTAAACTAAATCCATAACCTGTTGAATTTGGAATCGGAATACTTAAGATCTGATTTTTTGAATTATTGTTATAATAAGTAAAATCTGCGTACAAACGATTACTAAAAAAACCCAATTCAGTTCCTATTTCAAAAGAAGTTGTGATCTCAGGTTTTAAGTCTAAGTTACCAATAGTAGAGCTAGACATTAATGCTGCAACATTACCAAATGGAAAAGTTGTACTTCCAAAACCACCATTGATCTCACCTCTTGAGAAAGTAGTCAACAGTTGGTAAGGATCCGTATCAGAACCTACTTGTGCCCAGTTAGCACGTAATTTTGCATAATTAAACTTATTTTTCAATTCAGGAGTAAATAATTCTGAAAGAACAAATGAACCACTTACACTTGGATAGAAGAATGAATTATTTTGTTTTGGTAATGTAGATGACCAATCATTACGAGCTGTAGCTTGTAAATAAGCAATGTTTTTGTATGAAACATTCAAATCCCCATACACGCCGACTAATCTTCTGTTACTCCAAGAATCTGCTACCAAATCCAAAGGACCATTACTATTCGCTAAATTATACCATCCTGGCACCACTAAACCACCACTTGCATTTGTCGCAGTACTGCTTGTAGATGTTCTACGTTGACGGATATTGTTACCTAACATAAACGATGCTTCCCAATCATCATTGATAGCGTGAGTCGCAGTTGCCATAAAATCATGAACAATTTCATTCACATTGTATTGATCAATGCGATAACGGCCATTTCCAGTTTGAATGTTTGAATTTGTATAATTTCCAGAGGTATTATCTGCCGGTAAGAAACTATATTTTGGAGATTCGGATCGACGACGGTCTGTATAATTATCCAAACCTACACGCTCTTGAAAAGTTAACCACTCTAAAGGTTTATAAGTGACATTGAAATTTCCAATAATACGATTTACATCATTAAAATTATTATTGTTTTGTAAAACCCAATATGGATTCATGGAATACGGACCATAGTATCCATAAACATCGTTATGTTCAATACCATTTTCATCTGTATATCCGTAACCGTTATATGGATTGCTTAAATCTTTTAAACTAACAATATCAATATCTCTTGGTGTCTGTAACAAACTATTGTAAACAGAACCATTACCTTGTCCCCCTCCAACATTATTACTATTGATACGACTATAGTTTACGGAAACACCCGCCGAGAATTTATTGGAAAACTCTGTTGATCCATTAAAGCGTACACCGTACTTATTGTAACTATCTTTTTTCCCAGGAAAAACACCATTTGAGTTCAAGGCATTTAAACCTAAATAGAAAGTAGATTTATCAGAACCACCTGAAAAACTCAAATTATTATCCGATGCTAAGCCTAGATCAAAAAAATCTTTTACATTGTCCTTTACAGCAGAATAAGCTTTTTTCTGACGAACACCATTAATGGCTTGTCCCCACTCTTGAATTTCCCCTGTAAAAGGAGATCCCCATGACCAATTTTCCTTTGGATCATTATCAAAAACTAAATCACCTTTTTTTGTGCGACTTGATGAACCTTGTCCATATTGATTTTGAAATTCTGGCAATTTCAAAATAGAAGACATGGTATTGGTTGAACTAAAAGTGATTTCATTTTTAGCTCCTTTTTGACCACTTTTGGTTGTGATGATTAACGCACCATTAGATGCTCTTGAACCATATAATGCAGCTGCTGCAGGACCTTTTAAGACTGTTACAGATGCAATATCATCAGGATTGATATCATTACCACGGTTACCAAAATCAACGCTGGATAGTGAAGACGAACCTCCAATGACACTTGAATTGTCAATAGGTGTGCCATCAACGACAATAAGGGCTTGATTATTACCTGAAATAGATGATCCACCACGCAATACAACACGAGAAGAACTCCCTGGTGAGTTAGATGTTGAAGTAATGTTGACACCAGCCACTTTACCCGCTAATGCACCAATAGCACTTGAATTTCTTCCTTCAGTTAACTCATCACTTTTAATTGTTGGTGCCGAATAACCTAAAGATCTCTTCTCTCTTTTAATTGCATTTGCCGTAACAACAACCTCTTCCAAAGCATTATTGTTATCTTCTAATGAGACATTGAAAACAGAAGCATTGTTATTAACAATAATTGTTTTTTCGCCAAAACCAATGGAACGAAATACAACAACCTTACCAGCTGGAACATTCAAAGAGTAGTTACCATTAGCATCGGTCTGTGTAGCTTGATTAGTACCTTGTACAACAACAGTAACGCCTGGTACTGCTTGACCAGTTGCTGATGTAACACGGCCACTAATCTTTTTCTCTTGTGCGAATGCTACTGATGACAATATCATCCCACCTACAAGAAAACTAAGTAATGTTTGTTTCATGTTATTTACTTTGTTAATTTAATATTTTGATAAAATAATATCCATTCAAAAAAATGTCAAAACTTATATTGTTCAAACAACTTTATGTAAACGCAAATAAACTCCAAAGTGTGACATCAAAGGATTCAATTATACGTAAAAACAGAATAAACACATAGAAAGCGGAAAGGGCTTCTTAAAACACCCTCATGCTCATTTTTATGAGAATCTGTAAATTTTCTTTTTAAAATTTACGATAAATAACGTGGTAGTATGAACTTAACAGACATTACATCTGGAAAGCGGGAAGCAAATATATATAGACAAAGTTGCTATTACAAGTATTTTAACAAAAAAGTTTTTTTTACACCACAAATGTAAATAAGAGGAGAGTATATTGTAAAAAACGCAAGGAGCTTGAAAAGAAATTATATTTTCCTAAATCCGAATTAAAACAGAATTTTATACGGCATAACACTATATTAACAAAATTTTAACAGTAAAAGAGAATTTACGAAACAAAAAAAGGTTGTAAAAAAATTTACAACCTTCTCCTAATTTTTCTAAATAATACTAATCAATATATTCGAAACCAGTATAAGGAATCAATACATTCGGTATTCTAATTCCCTTTTCAGTTTGATTGTTTTCTAGTAAAGAAGCAACGATACGAGGGAGAGCTAAAGCTGAACCATTTAACGTATGCGCCAACTGCATTTTACCTTCTTGATTTTTAAATCTCACTTTCAAACGGTTGGATTGATAAGTTTCAAAATTTGAAACAGAAGATACTTCTAACCAACGTTTTTGAGCCGCACTGTATACTTCTAAATCATAAGTCAAAGCAGCGGTAAAACTCATATCACCACCACATAATCGCAACACACGATAAGGTAATTCCAATTTTTGCAATAAACTTTGCACGTAGGTATTCATTTCTTCCAATGCAGCATACGATTGATCTGGATGTACAATCTGCACCGTCTCTACCTTATCAAATTGATGTAAACGATTCAATCCGCGCACATGTGCACCATAGGAACCTGCTTCACGACGGAAACATGGTGTATATGCACAATGTCTAATCGGAAATTGCTCTTCTTTCACAATCACATCCCGATAGATATTCGTAACAGGTACTTCCGCAGTAGGAATTAAGTAGAGATCATCATGAGTTACATGATACATCTGGCCCTCTTTATCAGGCAACTGACCTGTAGCAAATGCAGACGCCTCATTAACCATAATCGGCACCTGTACTTCTTCATAACCTACTTTTGCAGCTTCATCTAAAAAGAAGTTGATCAAAGCTCGCTGCAATCGAGCTCCTTTACCTTTATATACAGGAAAACCTGCACCTGTTACCTTAACACCAAGCTCTAAATCTACAATCCCATATTTTGTTAATAAATCCCAATGAGAAACAGCATCTTCAGCTAGTGTAGGAATAGTTCCATGCTCCAAAACAACTTCATTATCGTCAGCAGAAACACCTACAGGAACGGATGTATGAGGTAAATTGGGAAGTTGAACTATTTTTGCATTTAGATCTTGTTCCACAATAGCCAATTCATCAGTCAGGTGTTTAACCTGTTCCTTATATCCTGAGGACTGGGATTTTATGGCTTCAGCTTCTTCCTTTTTACCTTGACGCATCAATTCTCCGATTTTTTTTGCGGATGAATTTGCTTCAGCTGAAACGGCATCTGACTCGGATTGAATTTTGCGACGTTGTTCATCTAAATGGATGATTTCATCAACTAATCCAATTTCCTTGAAATTTTTGACACCTAATCTTTCGATTACTTTATCCCTGTTTTCACGGATATAATTCAATTGCAACATAATTATGTGTATTTTTAAAGAAACAAACTTAGATAAATTTGTTTTATTTACAATTTTAATTGTGTCATTTATACAACAATTTTATTCGTTTGAGTCTTTCTCTGGAGCACTATTCAAGCTATTCATCTTTCAATCTCTCCCATTTAGTCAGCATTTAGTGTAAATAAAGAAATAAAACAAAAGCAGACCATAAATAGATATCCTGTAAATATTCAAGTCATTTTTAGTCATATATGTTCAAATATTTAAGATAACTTGTAAATTGCCTTTGTAAACTTTTAAAAGCATAATAACTCCATGCACTATACACCAGATCACAATCGATATCAAGAAATGGAATACCGTCGTTCGGGTCATTCTGGAATTAAATTGCCTGCGATCTCATTGGGATTATGGCAAAATTTCGGTCATATCAATGATTTTGAAAACAGCCGCAAACTTATCCAGACCGCATTCGATTCCGGCATCACACACTTTGACCTTGCAAATAATTATGGTCCGCCTCCAGGTTCTGCAGAAGAAAATTTCGGAAAAATACTACAAACTGACTTTAAAGGATACCGCGATGAAATGATCATTTCTTCCAAAGCTGGCTACACCATGTGGGATGGTCCATATGGAGATTGGGGATCTAAAAAGTATCTGGTATCCAGTTTAGATCAAAGTTTAAAAAGGATGAATTTAGATTATGTTGATATTTTCTACCATCATAGACCTGACCCAGAAACTCCTCTAGAAGAAACAATGGCAACATTAAGCCTCTTGGTTCAACAAGGAAAAGCATTGTATGTTGGCATATCTAACTATAAAACAACTGAAGCTAAGCGTGCTATAGATTTATTGAGACAAATGGGCACTCCCTGCCTTATTCATCAGCCTAAATATTCCATGTTCGAACGCTGGGTAGAAGAAAGCCTATTGGATTTACTCACACAAGAAGCAGTTGGTTGCATCCCTTTTTCACCGCTAGCGCAAGGATTACTAACAGATAAATACCTGCATGGCATCCCTCAAGATTCTCGAGCAGCCTCTGGCAGTATATCATTGCATGAAAGTGATATTACAGCTGATAAAATTGAAAAAATAAAAGCTTTGAATGATCTCGCCATACAACGAAATCAAAAGTTAGCACAGATGGCTGTATCTTGGTTGTTAAACAAACCACAAGTCACATCTGTCCTTATCGGAGCGAGTAAGATCTCTCAGATAGAAGATGCAGTTGCTGCTGTAAAAAATCAGCATTTTTCAGCAGAAGAGTTATTACTTATCGATCAGATCTTAGCAAAATAATGTTAATAGCATCATTTTTTTATATTCAACCATTCTTGCTGATAGGCCCCTATTTTTTCAATTTCAATACAGGTATCTATCAGAGAGAATGGTCGTATAAAGCTTTGATTGCAATTATCAAAAAAAACTTACCTTTGTAAATGCTTTATTTAGTCCCTACGCCAATTGGCAATTTAGAAGATATGACTTTTCGCGCGATTCGTGTGTTAAAAGAAGCAGATCTTATTCTCGCTGAAGATACACGCACAAGCGCACCGCTTTTAAAACATTTTGGAATCGAAAAAAAAGTATTTGCTCATCATCAACACAATGAACATAAAGCGATTTCAGAAATCATTAAGTTTTTAAAAGAAGGACAAAATATTGCCTTGATTTCTGACGCTGGCACTCCGGCTATATCAGACCCTGGTTTTTTATTAGTACGGGAAGCAATTAAAGAGGGGCTTGAGGTACAATGTTTACCCGGAGCAACAGCCTTTGTTCCAGCTTTGGTCAATTCAGGACTACCAAATGATCGCTTTTGCTTTGAGGGTTTTCTTCCAGTAAAAAAAGGACGTCAAACTCGTATGAGATTCTTAGCAGAAGAAAAAAGAACGATGATTTTTTATGAATCACCGCATCGCATACTTAAAACAATTGACGAATTTATTCAAGTTTTTGGTCCCGAAAGACAAGCTTCCATATCAAGAGAGTTAAGTAAATTGTATGAAGAAAATGTCAGAGGAACACTTGCGGATTTAAAATTACATTTTGAAAACAATCCAATTAAGGGAGAATTTGTATTTTGTGTGGGAGGTTTAGAATAGTTTCGCCTTCGTTTATTTTTAAAATATATTTAATATGAACTTTGAACTTTTTGCCATTGACGGCCAAGATATCAAAATCGTTGAAAAGTTAGTCATCAAATTACAAGATATGATGACCGACGGAGAGCGAATTGATTATATCGCAATACAGAAAAAACCTGCAGTAACGATTCTTCCTGATAGTATCACGATCAGTAATAAGCGTATTTTCATGTGCGAATTCACTAAACTGGGTTTAGCCACTGATTTTGAAATATTCAGCTGGAAAGACATCAAAGATATTGCTTTTAAAGAAGAGATTTTTGGTTCTAAAGTCACTGTTATCCCTACAACAGGTGAAAATTTGAGTATCGATTATATTCCAAAAGTGCAGGCAAGAAAATTATATCAATTAATTAAAGGCGCATTAGAATCATCAAAAATAAAGGAGCTTGAACTGGAAAAAGAAAAATTTATAGTAACTGTTCCCAAACAAGCAGCACCCTCATTTGAAATACATACACCTCTTGAAGAAGAAGTCGTTAGTAGCAATGATCAAGCTTCACCTGAAATAGAAGAAGTCAAAGAAATTATGATCAAACCCATCATTGAGGAATCAGCTCCTAAAGTAGTCGAAGAAGATGATGAAATGACGCTTAAACTAAGAAAGTTGAAAAGCTTATTTGACAAACAATTGATTACACAGGCGGAATACGAAAATAAGAAAAACGAAATTTTATCTCAAATTTAATCGTGAGAAATCAATACTTACTGGCACTTTTAAGTGCCTTTTTATTATGGTTAGGATGGCCACCCGTTCCCTATAGTAGTCCCATTTTACTAATAGCTTTCCTACCACTTTTAATTGCAGTTGAACATATCATTCGGAATGAAGAGTTAAAGAAAAAAGGAAAAAAAATATTTTTAACGGCAGGATTAACAGCTGTTGTTTGGAATACAGCATCCATCTATTGGGTGTATAATTCAATATCTGCAGTGATGCCTTGGTATATTGCGATCTTTATATCATTGATCCCTTTTCTCTTAGGTGCACTCTTAATGGCACTAACGTTTCGCCTATACTATCAGATGCGAAAAAAAGTATCTATTGTCCTTTCCTTGTTTGGATTATTGGCTTTCTGGATATCTTATGAATATTTACACCAGTCCTGGGATTTAGCATTTCCGTGGATGACCTTAGGTAATGGGTTTGCAAATTTTCATCAATTAATCCAATGGTATGAGTTTACTGGAGTGTATGGTGGAACCATTTGGATATGGTTAAGTAATATCTTGGTTTTCTTACTTTATTTAAACAAAAAGCAAATCAATACACTGATTAAACCACGATACATTAAAATAGCATTGGGACTAACTTTACTCTTACCGTCAACTTATTCTATCATTCGTTATTTAACATTTGAAGAGCACATTAACCCTTCTCAAATTGTAACCGTTCAACCCAATATTGATCCATTTGGAAAATTTGGATCCATCAGCTCCGAAGACCAATTAAATACATTGATGCAACTTTCAAAATCAGTTGCAAAACCGAATACGGAGTTTTTTATTTGGCCAGAGACAGCTTTATCCCAAAGAGGTGATTTCGATGAAGAAGATTTTAGAAATACCAGCACATTTGATTCACTTATCAATTTTTTAAATGATTATAAAAATGGTAACATATTAACAGGAATTGAGAGTTATCAATTGTATAATGATCCAAGAACAAGTACTGCAAGAGAAATAGCTCCAAATATATACAAAGACAATTTTAATGCAGCAACACTAGTTGACGTTTCATCAAAACTTCAATTTTATCATAAGTCAAAATTGGTTCCTGGAGTAGAGCAGATGCCATTCGGTAGTGCTATCCATTTCTTAAAACCACTCTTTAGTGCTTTTGGAGGAACAACAGGAGGATATGGCAAGCAGGACAAACCATCGGTATTCTATTCCCAAAGTGGTATCGGAGCCGCACCTGTCATTTGTTATGAATCCATATGGGGTAACTATGTAGCACAATATATTCAACAAGGGGCACAGTTTATCGCGATCATTACCAATGATGGTTGGTGGGGAAATACTTCAGGTAAAGATCAGCATCTGGATTACGCAAAACTAAGAGCAATCGAAAATCGTAGATGGGTGGCTCGCGCTGCTAATACCGGTATTTCTGGATTTATTAATCAAAGAGGCGATATTATCCAACAAACAAAATGGTGGCAGCCCGCGGCCCTGACGCAAGAAATTAATCTAAGTGAAGAATTAACCATTTATACAAAAAATGGTGATGTTCTAGCCTATTTCGGTATTTTTACCGCTTTACTTGCGTGTTTAACATTTTTCAAAAAATCAAAAACAAGCAATTTTATTAAATAATCCAATTCGCACAGATAAGTAAACTTACTTTTACTTAATTTTGTCCATTATGCAAGTATATTTTGATAATGCTGCAACTACAGCGCTAGATCCAGAGGTTATTCGTGTCATGTTAGACACCATGGAAAATAATTTTGGAAATCCCTCCTCCATTCATTCGCATGGCAGGCAAGTAAAAACAATTGTTGAAAAGGCGCGTAAGTCAGTTGCCCAAATCTTACATACTTCTCCATCTGAGATTTTCTTTACTTCGGGTGGTACCGAAGCCGACAATATGGCAATTGTACGTTCCATCGTAGATTTTGGAATCACACATGCAATCACAACTCCTATTGAACATCATGCTGTATTGCATACGCTACAAGAAATGGAAAAGTCAGGAAAAGTTCATCTTGATTTATTGCATGTAGATGCTCATGGAAATATTGATCTCCATCAATTAGAGGATTTACTATCTAACAATCCGAGAACATTCGTGTCCATTATGCATGGCAATAATGAATTGGGCAATTTGAATGATATTGAAAAAATAGCCGAAATTTGCCAAAAATATAATGCAATATTCCATTCCGATACGGTTCAGACCATGGGTCATTATCCACATGATTTGAGTAAATTAAAAATTGATTTCATTACTGGAGCAGGGCACAAATTTCATGGACCTAAAGGAGTAGGTTTCCTATATATCAACGCCAATACAAAAATCAAACCCATGATCTATGGAGGTGCACAGGAGCGCAATATGCGTGGTGGAACTGAGAATGTATATGGTATCGCAGGACTAGCAAGAGCACTTGAATTAAGTTATGAGCACATGGAAGAACATGCTGCTTATATACAAGGCTTAAAATCCTATATGATTGAACAATTAAAAGCTGCCATTCCTGATATTAGATTTAACGGCATAATAGAACCCAATAAAGCCCTTTACACCGTATTAAACGTATCTTTTCCTTGCACAGATATGGCAGATATGTTATTATTCAATTTGGATATTGCTGGTATCTCTTGCTCAGGTGGAAGTGCATGTAGCTCAGGTACAGATATTGGATCTCATGTGCTTGGCGCGATAAGAGCAGATGGCAACAGGCCATCAGTACGCTTTTCATTTTGTCGTCATAATACAAAAGAAGAAATTGACTTCGTCGTGGGTCATTTAAAAGATATATGTAAATAAAAACAAAAAAGACCTTCAAAAATGAAGGTCTTTTTTACTAATGTGATTTTATTTTATAATTACTCTTTTATTTTCTCTAACTTATAATTTTCGGCCAACTCTCCAACAATATCATTTCCTGATAAATCCAATTGCCAGAGTTTCGTCTTATCTCCTAATTTGAATTTATAATCTACCCCTTCTAGCGTAATAATATCATTTTCAAACTTCCACTTTCCATCCTTAACAAATACTTCATCACTTTTATTCAAATATTTGGAAGTATAACTATAAGAGAAATTTTGATTTAATTTTAATACAGTCTCAATTCCATCACAATCTGCACAAGGCATAATACCAGTGTATGAACCACTCAAATCATGTAAAGTAACATTTTGATGGTCTTTCTTATCTTTCACTGCTTCCGCTCCCTTACGTTGGTTATCGCATGCAATAAAAACAAATAAGATACAACATAATATAATAAATAGCCTTTTCATCATCTTTAAAACTCGCTCTCGAAATCTCCAAGAAACTACAGGCAAATTGAATACCAAAAATGAAATTTACAACGTTAAAATAATGTTAATATTCATCTTCATCATCTCCATCAAGTAAACTCAATGCTCCACGGAGTTCGTTTAAAGCATGCATATTACGCTTTTGTTGCGTTATAAGTATGCCATTTTTATAGATTGTACGGGCATCTTCAGGTCTATTCATCTTTTCATATAATTTTCCTAAGTGATAATAAGTCCCCACGTAGTCGGTATGATGGGTTACCAAATCTATATATCCTTTCAGCGCCTCTTCTTGATTTCCTAATTTCAAATACTCGGTTGCCAATGCGTATTTCAAAAAAGGATCTTGCGGAGCATCTTTTAAAAATTCCTTCAATTGTTCTAAACGGTCAGACATCATCTATTTTTAATTTATATCGGTAAAGCTACAAATAATAGAACAAGCTAAAAAACGAATGGGAAAAACCAATTTACTATGCTAGCATATAAAAATGACAAATTATTGACGAATCTTTTGTAAATCAAATTCTTAATAATATTATTCAAAAATTACATTTAAATCAAAAAATAACTTATTCTGTTAAAAAAAATACAACATATAAACTAAAAAAAACATTTACTTTAATAAAAATGAAAACAAAGTCTTACTATACTTTAGCTCGCTACTCTCCCAAATTATCTTTACATTTAACTTAAATAATAGTAGGTTTGTATAAAACGGTTATAAATTATGAAAATATTAGTGTGTATAAGTAATGTCCCGGACACTACTTCCAAAATTACATTCACGAATGACAACACCGCTTTTAATAATGTTGGTGTACAATATATTGTGAATCCATATGATGAGATTGCTTTATCAAAAGCCATAGATTTGGCAGAAGGTGGAAAAGGTTCTGTAACTGTGATCACAGTTGGAGATGCAAGTACAGATGCAACTATCCGCAAGGCTTTAGCAACTGGTGCAGATAATGCCATTCGAATAAATGCCTTACCTAGAGATGCTTGGTTTGTCGCCAATCAGATTGCTAACTACGCAAAAGAAAGTAACTTTGATCTGATATTAACAGGAAGAGAGTCTATTGATTATAACGGAACACAAGTAGGAGCTTTTATTGCTTCTATATTGAATATTCCATCTGTATCAATCAGCAAAAAATTAGATATTGATGGTCGTACTGCGACTGTAGAACGTGAGATCGAAGGCGGAAAAGAAGTGCTAACACTAAATTTACCAGCAGTGATCGGTACAGCAGAAGGTGTGGCTGAGACAAAAATACCAAATATGAGAGGTATTATGACTGCTCGAACAAAACCATTAGATGTTATTGAGCCCATTGAAGTTACTCAACTGTCCCGTATCGTCAAGTTTGAGACTCCAGAACCACGTGGTGCAGTGACATTAGTGGATGCAAGCGATGTGGAAAAATTAGTTTCTCTTTTGCATGAAAAAGCAAAAGTTATTTAACCAACATTAAAACGAAAAAAACATGTCAATATTAGTATATGTAGAAAATACAGATGGTCAATTTAAGAAATCAGCTTTTGAAGCAGTTTCTTATGCGAAAGCCGTAGCTGATCAATCGGGCAATCAAGTCGTTGCATTATCAATTGGAAATGTAGAAGATGCTCAACTAACTCTCCTAGGAAAGTACGGTGCCAGCAAAGTTTTAAATGTCAATACAGAACAATTAAAATCATTTGTCAATCAAGCTTATGCCGCAATCATTGTTGATGCAGCCAAATCTAATGATGCATCTGTTCTTATTTTATCCAACTCTTTCTCAGGAAAAGGCTTAGCTCCAAGAGTTGCAGCAAAATTAAACGCAGCATTGGCAGATGGTGCTATTGAATTACCCAGCGCTACTGGTGAGAACTTACAAGTAAAAACTGGTGCTTTTTCTGGAAAAGCATTTGCTTTTGTTGAATTAACCTCTACAATTAAAGTAATTGCACTTAATCCTAATTCTTTTGAAGTGAAAGAAGCAGAAACTTCTGCAACGATTGAAAATTATTCACCGAGTATTGATGCTGAAGATTTTAGTACAATTGTCAAAGATATCATTAGAGCGACAGATAAAATTTCACTGCCAGAAGCTGATATTGTAGTATCAGCAGGTCGTGGTCTTAAAGGACCTGAAAACTGGGGTATGATCGAAGAATTAGCGGATGTGCTAGGAGCTGCTACTGCTTGTTCAAAACCAGTTTCTGATGCCGGTTGGAGACCTCATTCTGAACACGTAGGACAGACAGGAATTGCTGTAAGCCCCAATTTATATATTGCCATCGGTATCTCAGGTGCTATCCAACATTTAGCTGGTGTAAGTGCATCAAAAACAATTGTCGTTATCAATAAAGATCCTGAGGCTCCTTTTTTCAAGGTAGCAGATTATGGCATTGTTGGAGATGCATTTGATGTCATTCCTAAATTAATTGTAGCGTTAAAAGCTTATAAAGAACTATAAAATTTTTCTTTTAGAAACTCCATTCTCAATAAAAATGTGAATGGAGTTTTTTTGTTCTCCACTATTCATCTCTTTTTTAGTTAAAAAACGTCCTATCACTGAGAGAGAACGACAAATTTACCTTTATATCGCCGTCATCATATTGCTATTCTAAGCAAATTTATCTAAGTTTGTAAACCGTAAAGGTATCATAATGAAGAAAATCAAGTTAGACATCGTTGGTTTATCATACAGTCAGACACAATCTGGAGCATATGCACTAGTTCTAGGTGAATCTGGAGGTAATCGCCGTCTTCCTATTATCATTGGAAGTCACGAAGCACAAGCTATTGCGATTAGAATTGAAAAGATGGTTCCCAGTCGTCCACTAACCCATGATTTATTTCAAAATTTTGCAAAAGCTTTTCAAATTAATTTAGAAGAAGTCCTGATATATAATCTAATAGAAGGTATATTTTATGCAAAGATTATTTGTTCCGATGGCCAAAAAACAGTAGAAATAGATGCTCGTACATCAGATGCTGTAGCATTAGCAGTACGCTTCGGAGCACCGATTTATGCCTACGATTTCATTTTATCTTCTGCTGGCATCGTTATCGAAGGTAACGAATTTGCCTTTCTTGAAAACTTAGAAAATGCAGTATCATCAGAAGTGGTACCTGATGATATAAAAGAAGAAACTACTAAGCCGCAAATCCAAAATCCTTTCTCAAGTCTTACAGATGAACAATTAAAAACTGTTCTTGAACAATCACTCCATGATGAAAACTATGAGCAAGCGGCATTAATTCGCGATGAAATCTCGCGCAGAAAATAATAATCGAATCCTCGACAAAAAACAAACTCAACTATACATTACTTATGTCTATTAAATTAAGGTTGACCATTATGAACTTCCTCCAATTTTTTGTGTGGGGAGCATGGTTAATTACAATAGCAAATTACTGGTTTGGTACCAAGCAATGGGACGGAACTCAATTTGGAGCCATCTTTGCAACAATGGGTTTTGCCTCTTTGTTTATGCCAACTTTAATGGGGATTATCGCAGATCGATGGGTCAACGCTGAGAAATTATATTTAGTGCTCCACCTATTATATGCTGCTGTCATGTTTTACCTTCCGCAAATAAATGATCCGACCACCTTTTTTTATGCCATGCTTTTAGCCATGTGTTTTTACATGCCTACACTCGCATTATCAAATTCGATCGCATATACCGTACTTACCCAAGGAAAATATGATCTTGTAAAAGCCTTCCCTCCGATTCGTGTTTTTGGAACTATTGGATTTATTGCAGCGATGTGGCTTGTGAATTTGACAGGAAGTAAAGCATCAGAAATGCAATTTTATATTGCAGGAATTTTTGCACTAGGATTAGGTCTATTTTCATTTTCTATACCAAAATGTCCACCAAAAAATGTGAAAAATGAAAATTCGTCTTTGGCAAGAACACTCGGTTTAGAAGCTTTTAAATTATTTGGAAACTATAAAATGGCTTTGTTCTTTATATTTTCTATGTTTTTAGGAGCTGCCCTGCAATTAACAAATGCATATGGTGATGTATTTTTAGATGAATTCAAATTTTTCCCTAAGTACACCGATTCATTTGTGATCAAATATTCGACAATCATTATGTCGATTTCACAGATATCAGAGACCCTATTTATCTTAGCCATTCCATTTTTCTTAAAAAGATTTGGCATTAAAAAAGTCATGTTGATATCGATGTTTGCATGGGTATTGCGTTTTGGATTATTTGCCTATGGAGATCCATCTTCTGGGCTTTGGATGATCGTCTTATCTTGTATTGTATACGGTATGGCATTTGATTTTTTCAATATCTCAGGTTCATTATTTGTTGAAACATCCACCAGTCCACAAATAAGAAGTTCGGCTCAGGGTCTTTTTATGATGATGACTAATGGATTTGGAGCAGTATTCGGCAGCTTAGTATCGGGATGGATTATTGACAAATATTACTCCATATCCTTTAATAGCATGGCACAATTAGCATCCTTTTTAGATACTGATGTCGATAATAATACATTAGTTTCTTTTGTTAAAGAAAGAGGGATGTCCATCGGTGAAAATGGACTATTTAATACACAGCTTATCCTTAAAGACTGGCATCATATCTGGCTTGCATTCTCTATTTATACGTTAATATTGGCCGTTTTATTCGCTATTTTGTTCAAGCATAAACACGATAAAAACCTACCATTAGGTGCTAAATAAGAAGAAGAATATCTATTTCATGAAACACACCGATCTGATGACTTAAGAAATCTAATTCTTAAAATAAACATACCACTTGACAAGATAGATCGAACAAAGATATTTCATCAGGGATATTCAATTGTTGAGAAATTGAATGTTTAAAATCTATACCGGGTATTCATTCAACAATAATCAAGAAAAGAAAATGGGCTATCCAAGTTTGGACAGCCCATATCTTTTTAAAAAACAAACTAAATTTTAGACGTGTTTCGCAACAGATCCCACATTAACCTTTTACTATATGAATCAAAAATTACTCTGGTACAAATATAAAGTTGTTATATTAAGCTATTCTTAAGTAATGTTTAACCTTTCAATATCATTCATAAAAAAAGCAACCTAAAAAGGTTGCTTAACGGTTTTTATATGGCTATTAACTACTTTTATTTACGGACAACTTGAATTTCTTTAATCGCTGTATGTGTTCTATTGAACATATCGATTGCTTTTACTTCAACTTTATAATTTCCCTCTTTTAACTTTGGTAATTTAAGTTTCCATAAATGAGTACTAACTGTTCCATCCGACGGTCTTCTCCCCTCTTTGTATGCTGTTGCTAGATCAAATTGATGCACTACATGATCGAAAGATGGATCAATCTCGCTAACCTGCTCCATTTCCTTCCATTTACCTTCATCGATACGATACAAAACTTGATCACCTTTTTTACCAATGAAAAAGTTTGCATATACTGGATATCGTTGTGTATATTTCTGATCAATAATTGAGGGACCGTATAATGCAATCTGATAATTTGCATCCTTACCTACGACCTTATAGTCAAAAGAATAGTCATTATTCTTAATATTTAAGATGGCATATCCTTTTGGTGTTCCATCTCGCATAGTTGACACAGGTATTCCATCTTCATCGAGTTCGCCAGAATACCAATCTCCAGAAGTAGTTCCTACATTAAATTCGTGATGTGGTTTTTTTTGTTTCCATCCCTCCTGCGCTCCGAAGAAATTTTGTTGCTGAAAATGAGTATGTGCAGATAAGGATAACGTATTCGGAAAGTCGCTTAAAATATCAAATAGTCTATCGCGATCTGATGTACGGAAAACAGAAGCATCATCATGTGCTAAAGGAATATGAAAAGCCAAGACAATCAACTTATCTTTTGGTACATACTTCAAATCATTAGCAATAAAATCCAATTGATCTTTTCTCAATCCACCTTTATACCCTTTTCCTGTATCTGGATTGGGATAAATAATATCATCAATTACTAAAAAGTGAGCATTGCCATAATTAAAAGAATAAGTTGCGGGACCAAAAGAAGCTTCAAAAGCCTCGTCAGAATAAATGTCTTCCTTGGTATCAAAATTTAAGTCGTGATTACCAATTACATTAAACCAAGGCAATCCCATTAATGCAATTGTACTTTTATAAGCAGGATGTAAAGATAAATCATTTCCAACCAGGTCACCTAGGCTTATGCCAAATACCGCAACATCTTTATTTGCGATACGATCAATGATTCCACGTTTAAAATAATCCATCTCAGCCATATCATATGCTTGTGGATCGCCAAATACAAATGCTGAAAAATCTGTTGATTCTATTTGAGGTATTAATCCAAAGTTGATTTCTTTAGGTAACTTTCCTGTAGGAGAAACACCTTTATAAGTCAATTGTGGACTTCCTTCAGGTTTATGGATATAATAGAATTGTGGCTGATGATTGGTATTTATCGGCAAAGCATAGTTCGCCGGTTTGATGACAAAAATAATATTATCTTTATTCACAGGCAACTTATACTGCCCCTTAGCATCTGTCTGGACGACATCGATACCATTACTAACAGAGACATTGGGTATACCGACTTCTTTTTTATCAATAATTCCATTCTTATTGATATCATTAAAAACAATACCTTTTGCAATTTCCTGAGCACTAACGGTGTAGCTCAAAGATAAAATTGCAGCAACAGCAAAAATATTTTTCATTTGAATGTATAACATAATTAAGAGCGAAGCTACTGCTCTAATGTGAATCAATAATCACCATATGTTTAACAAACTGTTAATTGCAATAAAAAAGGGAATCAAAAATGATTCCCTTTAATTTCTTTATTTACTAGATCTAGATTGGGCTGCTGCCAAGATCCGATTGACCTCCTCAATCATGGATTTACCCGCATCCCGCATTTTAGGATTACCAGCAAAATCAGCATCCATAGTAACTTTTTTTGATTTATCTTTATAGTTGAATTCTAAATAATAACGAGGTACTGTAGCTGTTTCTATATTTTTTTTCGCCTCAGGACCTGTCATATCATCATCCAAATTCCAAAAACCTAATTCCTGAGCTTTGCGATGCAAATAAAGCAAATCATCTTTAGTCATACGAACGGTATCACGTTCTATTTCATTTGTCTTGGTCACATACTGAAAAATCCCTGTATTTGAATCATAATGATTGTCCATATGATTAGGCTCACCGTATCGAAAGACTACAGATTGAAAATCTGTAAAACGGAAAGGTGCATTGCTGATCATATTACTGTAGTAATAAACACAGTAAATTAGAAACGGTACTACAATACATAAACCCAAAAAAATCTTTTTACCCTTGATACTCATCTTTATTTTAGTTTTAGACAAAAATAAGGATTAAAACAGTTTTATAAAGTTTTATATGTTATTTGACACAAAAAAGGGAATTCAGCTTGAATATTTGATTAAGATTTTGGTGATCCTGCATTTGTAAAGTATTTAGAATACCACGAATCAGCCAGATCTGAGATGATAACTCCCTTTTTGGTCGACACATGCACAAATTTATTATTATGAAGATAAACACCTACATGATCAATATTACGGCCACCAAATGAAAAGAAGACCAAATCACCTTCCTTCAACTGCGCTGTTCTTTTATTTTTAACGACCACACTCATATCACGCGAAGAACGCGGCAAGTCTTCTTTATACACTTTAAGATAAAGCATACCTACAAAACCAGAACAATCAACTCCTTTCTTTGTTGCACCACCCATACGATGTGGTATCCCCATCCATTCGTCAATAAAAGAGTAAAGATTCGGATTGAGCTCCTTTCTCTTTACATGTAGTAGATCAGCATAGCTATCTAAAGAACTTTTACTATAATCTATTCCTCTTGCTTCGCTAGCATCGGTCAATACAGCGTTTCCACGACCATAATTATTCGTCTTTTTCTTTACAGAGCAACTACTAAGTAAAAGCAACAGACTGATAAAAAATAATAAATTTCGTTTTAAACACATAGTGAATAGTAAATGTTACCCAAATGTAATAAAACCAAATTTAACTGACAAACACACATATCGTTCTTATTCTACCTTTCCAAATTGTAATTTTGTCCGAAGTTGAAAAAAGAGATATGGAAAAATTAAAAGGTGCTATTGCGGTTTTTATAGGCGCAAGTAGTTTCGGATTGTTATCTACATTTGTAAAAAAAGCATATGCACAAGATTATACCTTAGGACAAGTAACAGGTGTACAAGCTATTTTTGGTATGATCATCCTCTGGATGGTCTATTTGTTCATACAGCTACTCAATCCAAAAGCAAACGAAAGATTTTCCAGAAAATCTAATAAATGGAAAATTGTCATTAGCGGTATCTCTACCGGCCTAGTAAGTCTTGTTTATTATAAATGTGTACAATTGGTACCCGCCTCTTTAGCAATCGTTTTATTAATGCAATATATATGGATTGGTACACTAATCGAATTCATTATATTCAAAAATAGACCTTCTGGTCGTCAATTGATCGGTATTGCGATCGTCCTTATCGGAACTGTATTCGCAACTGGCCTCCTAGAGCACGGCATAGATAAACTCAATTGGACAGGAATTATATATGGATTGTTAGCAGCGACAGCCTATGCTGTATTTCTAATCGTCAATGGACGCGTAGGCAATGATTATCCTCCCATCCAAAAAAGCGCACTAATGGTTACCGGCTCCTGTATCATGATCTGTTGCATCTTTCCCCCAGCATTTTTGATTTCAGGCGCTTTAGGAGATAGCATATGGCACTATGGGCTTATTCTTTCATTTTTTGGTACAGTGATCCCTCCCTTACTATTTGCCTATGGAATACCTAAAATAGGCTATTCCTTAAGTGGTATTTTAAGCTCAGCAGAATTACCTGTTGCAACTGCAATGTCCTATTTCATATTAAAAGAAGCAGTAAGTCCTATACAATGGGTAGGTGTATTACTGATATTAGCCACAGTTATTTGGTTAAATTCGAAAAAAGAAGAAATCGTTTAAAAATTAACGAGGTCCGTGGTTATTACCATGGATCTCGTTAATTTTATATTCAAGTTGCACTTAATGTGCTAAGACCTCTTTTAATTCTTCTATTTCGACCTCACAGCTATCCGTAATCGACAGGAATTTCACATGAGCAACCTCATTGACCAACAACGGATCATAAGCAGTACGCACTTTTACATAATTTTTAGAGAACCCATGCATATATCCTTCCTTCTCATCACTTTCAAACAGTACTTCACCTACTTTATCTAATTGCTTTTCATAGAAAGCACGACGTTTTTTTTCCGATAAAATATGTAACATCTTACTGCGGTCACTACGTTGGGAGCCTGGTACTGCGCCTTCCATTTGCGCCGCTATTGTATTCTCACGTTCGGAATACGTGAATACATGCAAATAAGAAATATCCATCTCATTTAAGAAATTATAAGTGTCGATAAAATCTTCGCGCGTTTCACCTGGGAATCCCACAATAACATCTACACCAATACAGCAATCAGGCATTAATTCTTTTATTTTCTCCACACGTTGCGCATAAAGCTCACGCTTATAACGACGACGCATCATACTCAGTACTTTATTATTGCCAGATTGTAAAGGCATATGAAAATGTGGAACAAACCGTTTAGATTGCGCAACAAACTCAATAATTTCATTCGCTAAAAGATTGGGCTCAATCGAAGAAATACGAATTCGGTCAATTCCAGTAACTTCATCCAAAGCTTTTACGAGATCCAAGAACTTATCTTGTCGTTTACCATCCCGAATACCAAAATCACCGATATTAACACCTGTCAATACAATTTCTTTCACTCCAGAAGCAGCAATTTCTTCAGCCTGTCGTACAATTTCCTCAATTTTACCGGAGCGACTTGCACCACGAGCAAGAGGAATTGTACAAAAAGTACAGGAGTAATCGCAACCATCTTGTACTTTCAAAAATGTACGTGTACGATCTCCAATAGAATATGCGGATACAAATTGATTAGTTTCATCAATGGGTGCATTATGAACAACTGCCTTCTCGTTTTTTGTCAGATCATTAATATGCTCAATGATATTAAACTTCTCTGCAGCACCCAATACCATATCTACTCCTGGTATCTCAGCGATCTCCGCAGGTTTTAATTGTGCATAACAACCCACAATGGTAATATAGGCATTGGGTGAATATTTGAGCGCTTCCTTCACCACCTTACGACATTTCTTATCAGCATGATCGGTTACCGAACATGTATTAATAACATAAACATCTGCCGCACTATTAAATGGCGTTGTTTCATAACCCGCGTCTTGAAAGACTCGACCTATGGAGGATGTTTCTGAAAAATTCAATTTACATCCTAGGGTATAGAAAGCTACTTTTTTACTCATAATGATTTTGCAAAAATACAACAAAAAGCTCCAAATGAAAATTCTTAATTCTGATTTAAACGCTTTTCAATTAATTATGAGATTTTAATGATCCAAATAAAGGAGCCATGAGCTTCATATTACTATTTTTTGTCTATTTATAAGATCTCTTAAAAAGAGCACCAGTTCAGTTTTACCCGCACTCACTTTTTTGAATCATAATGTGAATACTTCAAAAATATCTTACCTTCGTATATAATATTATATGTTTATATCATGATCAACTTTTAAGGAATCAAAAATCCAAAAAGCTTATTCATTTCATAATCACAAAATAAATAAAAGCAACTATTTACAATGAAACAATACCTTGACTTACTAGAGCACGTATATAAAAATGGGGTCACTAAGACTGACCGTACTGGAACAGGAACTAAGAGTGTATTTGGATATCAGATGCGTTTCAATTTAAAAGAAGACTTCCCATTGGTGACGACAAAAAAGTTACATTTAAGATCTATTCTGCATGAATTAATCTGGTTTTTGAAGGGAGATACAAACATCAAATATTTAAAAGATAATGGTGTAAGCATTTGGGACGAATGGGCAGATGAAAATGGTAATTTAGGTCCTGTTTATGGTTCGCAATGGCGATCATGGCCAACACCTGATGGTGGACATATTGACCAGATTGAAAAAATAATCAAGCAATTAAAAACATCACCAGATTCGAGACGAATAATTGTTTCAGCTTGGAATGTTGCAGAAATCGAAAATATGGCTTTGCCTCCATGTCATGCATTTTTTCAATTCTATGTTGCCCCTGCCGATCCTGAAAATGGCATTTTAAAACCACAGTTGTCTTGTCAGCTTTATCAAAGAAGTGCAGATATCTTTCTAGGTGTACCATTTAATATTGCCTCTTATGCTTTATTAACCATGATGGTGGCACAGGTTTGTGATATGGAAGCCGCTGAGTTTATTCATACATTAGGAGATGCCCATATTTACAGTAATCACTTCGAACAAACTCAACTACAATTAAGCCGTGCGCCCAAGGCATTACCTCAATTAAAAATCAATCCAGAAATAAAGGATATTTTCGAGTTCAAATTTGAAGACTTCGAATTGTTAAATTACGAGTCACATCCGCACATCAAAGCACCAGTGGCAGTTTAACAGCAATGATCCCTATACTTTTGTGTAAAATAGAAATATGAGTAAACTGAAAATAACATTAATAGTAGCCGCAACTGAAAATAACGTAATCGGCAAAGGAAATAAAATGCCGTGGCACTTACCTAATGACCTTAAGTATTTTAAAAAAAATACGTTAGAACACAGTGTAGTCATGGGTAGAAAAACCTTTGAGTCTCTTGGTAAACCACTTCCAGATCGTAGGAATATCATTTTAACTCGTGATATGATAGCAAAATCTGATGAAGTAGATATTGCCAATAGTTTTCAAGAGGTATTGAACTATTGTAGAGATGAGCGAGAAATCTTTATCATTGGTGGCGGCGAAATATTTAAACAAACACTACCATTTGCCGATAAAGTTTTGCTCACTCGACTACAAACAACTATAGAAGGAGATGCTTACTTTCCTGATTTACCTGCACAGGAATGGGAGTTGGAAAGTGAAGAAAAACATGTAAAAGACGAAAAACATGCTTTTGATTATAGTTTTCAAGTATATGTCAGAAAATAACATTAAGGCTTCCTAGAATATAGGAGGCCTTAATCATAAAACTACCTATCGAAAATTCTCAGACCAAAATCAATATGCATAAGTATCTAACACTTTTTTTCATTAGTTTAATACCTTACTCCTTTGCTCAAAAAATGGACACTATCTATCTCGAAAAACTTCTAAAGAGCCATCCCGAACTTTTTCAAAAAATCTTAGATCATCCAAATAAAAATGAGGTTCAGATTCTCTATACACAGATTGACCGGGATAAAAACAATATACCACATTTTACATCATTTAGCTACAGATTAGACCCAAACTGGTATTTCTATCCTGCCAGTACCGTAAAATTACCAACTGCTATCCTAGCTTTAGAAAAGATAAACGAGCTCAACTTATCTGGATTATCGAAAGATACCCCCTTAAGGATTGATTCTTCTTATGAAAAACAAACTGCTGTATCAAAAGACGAGTCGGCAATAAACGGGCTCCCTTCAGTTGGTCAATATATTAAAAAAATCCTTTTGACGAGTGACAATGACGCACAGAACAGACTTTTTGAATTTATCGGACGTGCTGAATTGAATAGCAAATTACAAAAGCATGGCGCACAAAACTCACGCATTGTCAATAGGCTTGCAATTGGCGATAAAGGTATCTGGGCAAAACATACGAATTCAATAACGTTTTATCAAGAAGACAAACCGGTCTATAAACAAGAAGCACAATATGATCCAAATGATTATCCCATTAAGCTTCAAAATACAGTTCAGGGAAAAGGTTATATGAATGATAAAGATGAAATTATTCACGAACCTTGGAGCTTCGAGGGGCTCAATGTATATCCCTTAGATGACCAACAAATGATATTAAAAAAATTATTATTCCCAGAAGCATTTGAGCGCCGCGAAAGGTTTAAACTCAGCAAAGAAGATTACTCATTTCTATATGACTACATGTCTCGGTATCCATTTGAATCTGATTATCCTAAATACGACACTACAGAATTTTGGTCTACCTACAGTAAATTACTTTTTTATGGTCGCGAGAAAGAAGCATCTATAAATCCAAATATCCGTATCTTCAATAAATATGGTGATTCGTATGGATACAATATCGACAATGCATATATTGTTGATTTTGAGAAAGGAATAGAATTTCTACTTGCAGTAGTTGTACAATCTAATGAAAATGGGATTTATAATGATGGAATCTATGAGTATGACACCGTCACTTATCCATTTCTCAAAAACATAGGTCAGGTCATCTATCAAGAAGAACTTAAAAGAGATAAAAAAGTAAAACCCGATCTCTCAAAATTTAATTTTAGAAAATAAAAAAACCGCTTTACAACCTATCGTAAAGCGGTTTTTTTTTAAAAAATTCATCTTTTGTCGATTATCTTTTCAGAGCCACTTCAATTAAAGTACCATAAAACTCTTGTTCAGTCATCCCAGTCGCACGTACTTGCTGCGGAATAAAGCTCTGCGGAGTTTGTCCTGGAATGGTATTGATTTCAATAAAATAAAACTTATCCGTATCATTCTCTAAAAAGAAATCAATACGCACCATTCCTTTGCAATTCAATCGCACATAAATTTCCTTTAATATCTTTGCAATTCGAGATTGTTGTTCTTCATTAAGATCTGCAGGAGTGATTTCTTCCGTTAATCCAGGAATATACTTAGCCTCGAAATCAAAAAACTCGCGTGTAGTTTTCACCTCCGTTGCAGGAAGTACAATCAATTCACCATCTATATTACGATAGATTCCCTCAGAAAATTCACGTCCATGTACAAACTCCTCTATGATTACTTGGCTCCCTGTATTCTCCGCATCAAAAGCCTTATCAATAGCAGCCTGTAACTCTTCAGCAACTTTTACTTTTGTCATACCGATACTACTACCCCCAGCATTTGGTTTTACAAAATAAGGAAGTGATAATTTCTCTTCCACTAAGGACACACCTTCTGCACGTTGCGTATCAAATAATAAAACCGATTTTGCTAAGTTTATATGTTCAATATCTGCAAGTATTGCTTTTGTATATCCTTTATTCATCGTTAGCGCCGAAGTCAAAGCATCGCATGAAGTATAAGGCATACCCACTAAATCAAAATAACTTTGCAGGCGACCATCTTCACCTGGAGAACCATGTACCATAATAAATGCTAAATCAAACTTCAATATACTATCATTGAGCAATAACGTAAAATCTTCTTTATTGATAGGACATTTGATCCCAGAATCACTTACATAAAACCAAGCATCCTGTGTAATCGTAATTTGATAGATATCATATTTGTCATGATCCAACTGTGAATAAACAAATGCCGAACTTTTAAAAGAAACTTCCGCTTCGCCTGTATAACCTCCAGTTATTAATGCTATTTTTGTTTTCATAAAATTATAGTGATTCTTATAGCAAATATAATTTGCGATACACAGAAAAACGAATAATTTTGTTCAATAATTAAATGAAGTGTATTCGAAACAAATAATGGCGCTAAACTTGCTTGAAAAGAATACTATAAAATGATTTTTTAAAGAAATATAAATGTCAAAAATATTACAATATTTAAGAACTAATACGTTTAGAAACAATCTTCTAATCGCCATAGGTTTTGTTTTAGCAATTTTCCTATTCATCTATTTAGGTTTAAAAGTATATACGAAACATGATGAATCGATCGAAGTACCGCAAGTAAAAGGATTACATGTCAGTGCTGCTATTTCAGCATTAGAGAATGCCAATTTAGAATATCAGATTGATTCTGTGTATCAAATGGACGCTAAACCCGGCTTAGTGATCGAGCAAGATCCTGAACCAAAGTTTCACGTAAAAACTGGAAGGACAATTTATCTGACCATTATTACACAAGTGGCGCCTGAAATTGCTTTCCCTAAAATAAAGGATAAAACATTAATTGAAGCTTCTTCCATACTAAAAAATCATAATTTACGTATAGGTGATACAACTTATATTGCTGATATCGCAAGAGACATCGTATTAGATGCTCAATTTGCAGGACAGTCTATTCGTGAAGGCAGAATGATTACAAAAGGATCTAAGATTGATTTAATACTCGGTAATGGTCAAGGTGCAAATGAAGTTCAAATACCAGATTTGTCAGGGCTTACTGTTGCAGAAGCAAAATTTGCGCTTCAAGGAATAGGACTATCCTTAGGTACTGTTACATATGATATTGGTGTTTCAGACACCAGTACAGCACGTGTCATTACACAATTTCCAGGTTTAGAGACGGGTATAACAAGTATTGGTTCTAAAATTGACCTCACTTTGTCAAACAGTATTCCGACAACGCCTACAACAACGAATCCTACTTCAACACAAAAACAAAAAACAAATCCATAAAAATGGAAAATAAAAAGAAAATACCAAGTTGGTTAAAAATTAGCATTCTCCTGATCTTTGTGGTTGGAGGTTATTTTGGCTGGACGGCTTATAAGACTTTCTTAGCATCAAATGTTACCGACAATCAAAAATATTTATATATCAATACAGGAGATACTTATGCACAAGTATTGGAAAAGATCAAAGAGCAAAAAATTGTTTCCGATCCTACGAGTTTTGATAGAGCGGCAAAATATCAAAATTACACCGATAATGTTAAGCCGGGACGTTATGCATTGACTCCTGGTATAAACAACAGAAGATTTATTGGCAATTTAAGAGGTGGTTATCAGGAGCCAGTTAAGTTTAGATTTGAAAATATCCGATTAAAAGAAAATTTCGCCGCAAAATTAGCGGATAATTTTGAAGCAGATTCTATTACATTTTTGAAGTTACTCAATAATGAAGACCTGGCAAAATCGTATGGTTTTACTAAGGACAATTTCATTGCGATGTTTATCCCGAATACATACGAGCTCTATTGGAATACAACACCTGAAAAGCTATTTGCCAGATTTCATGATGAATGGGAAAAATTTTGGACACCAGAGCGTTTAGCTAAAGCAAAAGTAATCAATTTGACTCCTCAGGAAGTAAGTTCACTTGCGGCAATTGTAAAAGGTGAAGCGCTGCATAAAGATGAAATGCCTGCTATAGCTGGCTTATATTTAAATAGGTTACAAAAAGGAATGTTATTACAAGCAGATCCAACAGTTATTTTTGCGAATAATGATTTCACTATCCGTCGTGTATTAAATAAACATTTGAGAGTAGATAATCCTTATAACACTTACGTCTACAAAGGTCTGCCTCCTGGTCCTATTATGATGCCGAGTATTGTGGCAATAGATGCAGTACTGAATTACAAGCACCATGATTATATTTATATGTGCGCTAAAGAAGATTTCTCTGGTTATCATGCGTTTGCCACAAATGTTGCCGAACATCAAATAAATGCACGCAAATTTCAAAAAGCATTAGACGAACGAAATATCAAAAAATAATATGTTTCAATTCGAATATCAAACCCGTGTACGCTATGCTGAAACCGATAAAATGGGATATGTGTACTATGGAAATTATGCAGCATTTTACGAGATAGCACGTACTGAAATGCTTAGAAGTACCGGGTTTTCTTATCGAGAGTTAGAAGATATGGGTGTGATGTTACCTGTCATCGAGATGAAGTGCAAATACATCAAGCCAGCACGATATGATGATTTGATAACCATCAAAACGACCATTCGTATCAAGCCTGCTGTAAGAATTATATTTGAATATGAATTATTCAACGAAAAACAAGAATTAGTAAATACGGGGGAGACAACGTTGGTATTTGTAGATATCATCAAAAATAAACCGACAATGCCACCCGCCATTTTTTTAGATAAAATGTCGAAATATTTTGATTAATCATGTCAAAGATTCATCACTACTTATTGCAATTAAAACCTTACAATCAAGTTGTTGAATGGAGCAAAGCGGTCATTTTACCTGGATTCGGATCTCTACCATTATATACCGTAGCTGTATTTTTTTTTCAAGAAATATCTCGTGATTCAATCTTAAGTAAGGCATCTTCTCTTTCTTATAGTTTCATGTTGGCCATTTTTCCTGGCATTATCTTTCTTTTTACGTTGATTCCTTATATACCCATAGACAATTTTCAGGAACAGCTTCTAGAATTTTTAGAAGTTGTGATTCCGCGAAATGCCTATGAAGTCGTCGAAACAACACTAGAAGATATTATCAAGAATCAAAATGGAGGTCTCCTATCTTTCGGTTTTATATTAGCTACATATTTTGCGACCAATGGTATGGCATCCATGATGCGGGCTTTCAATAAAGCATCCCTCATGGCGGAAAAAAGAACATGGATCAAGCGTAGAATGATTGCACTGGGACTTGCTTTTCTGATCATTATGGCACTAACAATAGGAATGACTATATTTACGTATGCTGGCATTATTGTCAATTATTTAAAAGATAGTATCGCGATTACCAAAAGCTTCTGGGCATTTGTAATCAAAGCAGCACGATGGCTTATCATATTTGGAATTTATTTCTTTACCGTGAGCTGCCTTTATAAATTTGCCCCAACATCATCACGAAGATGGAAATTGTTTAGTCCAGGGGCTACACTGGCAACAATATTAGCCATCCTGACCTTTTCTGGTTTTGCATTTTACATTAACCATTTTGGCACATATAACAAACTATATGGTTCTATCGGGACCTTAATTGTGATTATGATCTGGATGTACCTCAATACATTAATATTATTGATAGGGTATGAATTGAATGCCGCAATTGCATTATCCAAACAAAGCATTAAAATCGTACGACCAAAATCATACAATTCATTCAAAGGTATAAACGAGCAATAATCTCCCTTCCACATTTATACTCCATGGTGGGATTGACAATTAGGATATCAACAACAAGCATCCTTTAGCTATCACGATCCTAATCAGGGATAGTTGATATATTAAGGATATGGATACAAATCCAACCATGTGTTACAATAGCATAGCACAAGAAAACTATAAACAATTATTTTACAACAGATTAACAATACATAATAATTGGAGCTATGAATGATATAAATCGTTTTATTCTCTCTATTTTAACATGCATACCTTGATATGGGGCCGACTTTACTGATGGTGTAACCTTTTATAATACCCAAGAATAAATGTAATGTGGATAACATTTTAAAAAAAATAACATATAAATACTTGTTAATAAAAGTTTTTCGTATTTTTGCAGTCCCTACAAAGTGGGGAAAAGGAGAAAAAATAATTAATGGCAAAAAAACAAGAAGTAGAAAAAGAGTTAGCAGCGAAAAACGCAGAGCTACAAGGCGCTGACACCAAAGTGGTGAAAGACACAGAAAAAATTGAATCAGAGGCTGATTCAAAACTAATCGAAGAAATCAAATCTAACACATGGATCACTCCAGAAGGTGAATTCGACTGGGATGCTAGTGACAAAGGTTTCGGAAATTACAGCGAGGCTGAGCGCGCTAAATTAGAAGAACAATACGCAGGTACTTTCAACCAAATCAATCAAGGTGAAATTATCGAAGGTACTGTTGTTTCTATCAACAGTAAAGACGTTGTCTTAAATGTTGGTTTCAAATCTGACGGTTTGGTTTCATTATCTGAATTCCGTGACTTACCAGAATTGGCAGTTGGCGATGTAGTTGATGTTTTCGTAGAGTCGCAAGAAGATGCTAATGGACAATTAGTATTATCTCGCAAACGTGCTAAAACTCAAAAATCTTGGGAAGCTATCAATGAAGCATTGGAAAATGATGCTATCATTAACGGTTTTGTTAAAAGCCGTACTAAAGGTGGACTTATTGTTGATATCAAAGGTGTTGAAGCATTCTTACCTGGATCTCAAATCGATATCAAACCTATCCGTGATTACGATGTTTACGTTGGTAAAACAATGGAATTCAAAGTTGTTAAAATCAACCACGAATTTAAAAACGTTGTCGTATCACACAAAGTTTTAATTGAAAACGACTTAGAGAACCAAAAATCTGAAATCGTATCTAAATTAGAAAAAGGACAAGTATTAGAAGGTACTGTTAAAAATATCACAGATTTCGGTGTGTTCATCGATTTAGGTGGTGTTGATGGTTTACTTCACATTACTGATATTTCATGGGGTCGTATCGAGCATCCAAAAGAGGTATTATCATTAGATCAAACTATCAACGTGGTAGTATTAGATTTTGATGATGAGAAAAAACGTATCGCTTTAGGCTTGAAACAACTTTCTGAGCATCCTTGGGAATCTTTAGATAAAGACTTAGCTGTTGGTTCTAAAGTAAAAGGTAAAATCGTAACAGTTGCTGATTACGGTGCTTTCTTAGAAATCATCCCAGGTGTTGAAGGTTTAATTCACGTTTCTGAAATGTCTTGGTCTCAAAACTTACGTTCTCCACAAGAGTTCTTAAAAGTAAGCGATGAAATCGAAGCTGAGATCTTAACTTTAGATCGCGAAGAACGTAAAATGAGCTTAGGTATCAAACAATTGACTCCAGATCCTTGGAAAAATATCGTTGAGCGTTACCCAGTAGGTTCTAAACAAACTGCAGTAGTTAAAAACATGACTAACTTCGGTGTGTTCGTAGAATTAGAAGAAGGTATCGACGGTTTGATCCATATCTCTGATTTATCTTGGTCTAAAAAAATCAACCACCCTAACGAATTCACTAAAGTTGGTGAAAAATTAGATGTTGTTGTTTTAGAATTAGATGAAGAAAACAGAAAATTATCTTTAGGTCACAAACAATTAGAAGAGAACCCTTGGGATACTTTCGAAACAATCTTCACTATTGATTCAGTTCATGAAGGTACAGTATTGAAAGTTGGAGACAAAGGTGATATCGTTGCTTTACAATACGGTGTTGAAGGATTCTGTCCATCTAAACACTCTGTAAAAGAAGATAACTCTGCACTTAAAGTTGATGAAGTTGCTTCATTCAAAATCATTGAATTCAACAAAGAAAACAAACGTTTAGTAATTTCTCACTCTCGTATTTGGGAAGATGAAAGAGCTGAAGCACGTGTTGAAGAATTCAATGCTCGTAAAAAAGAAGCTAAAGTAGCTAACAATGCTGTTAAAAAAGTAAAAGATTCAGTTGAGAAATCTACATTAGGTGACTTAGACGTTCTTGCACAATTGAAAGAGCAAATGGAAGGTGATGAGAAAAACGGTAAATAGTTTTTAGCATCAACTCAATCATATTAAGCCCTAGCAAATTGCTAGGGCTTTTTTTGTTTATATCAAAAACATAATTAAATTTACCTAACATAAATTTAGTAAACCATGTATTTCCCATCTTCCCTCATTACCACAGCACAGCTGCAAAAAGAATTTGAAAATCCTAATGTTGTATTATTAGACTGCACGATTGACAAAGTGGGACAGTCCTTAAAAGACACAAAATTAGCGTTGATCCCAAACTCGCTATTCTTCGATATTGAGAACATATTCTCAGATTACAGTAGTGCCCTACCACATACACTCGTTTCGACAGAAGTATTTACAAAAGGCATTCAAGAATTAGGTATTAATCAAGATAGCATCATTATACTATATGATCGCTGGGGTGTATATTCAAGTCCTCGAGCATGGTGGATGTTCAAGGTGATGGGCTTTGAACAAGTTTATGTTTTAGATGGGGGATTGCCTGCATGGAAAGAAAAACATCATCCAATAGCTGATCAATACTTAAAAACATTAGCTAAAGGGAATGGTCAAGCACGATTTAATACGGCATGGTATGCAGATAAAACTTATGTATTAACTCAATATGAAAATAGCAAAGCAAGTATTATTGATGCTCGTAGCCAAGCAAGGTTTACCGCATCTGCACCCGAACCTAGAGCAGGATTAAGAGGGGGACATATTCCTCAATCTTATAATCTTCCATTTGACCATGTTCTCAAAGGAAACAGATACCGCTCAACAGAAGAATTGGAAGATTTGTTTAAAACATTCGATGCTACCCATGAACAAATCTTCTCTTGTGGTTCTGGAGTCACAGCATCCATATTAGCTTTTGCTAGTCATTTAATCGGTAATCAAAACATCAAAGTATATGATGGTTCTTGGTCCGAGTGGGGACAAGAAGACCTTGATTTACCTATTGCCCAATAGCCTTAAAAATTCACGAACATGCAAAACAAGTAGAGCGAACAATATTAATCACAGATCCAGAAAAAATTAAAGCAAAATTATTAAAAGTTGAGATTAATTGTTAATATGCCTATCCTTCATTGCCTACCAACTATAAGCAGGTAGTAAGGATATAAATTTGGATTTCAAATTAGATCTTCGTATTCCAAAAGTAAAGATCCTCTACTATACGAATCTTGTGGTTGTCGATTAAACTTCTCACCACACCTAATTTTATCTCATCATCACCAAGAGAAATTTGTCCGATCAGATCTTGAATAGTTTGTGGCTTACTCAGTAAAATACGTTCAATCTCTAGCTTAATATTATGGTGCATCATCACCTTATGATTGCGAATAAGACAGAGATCGCAAACTTGACAAAATAAGCTATTCTGCTCACCAAAATAATGAAGGAGAGACTGGCTACGACAAGTTGAATGTTCGATATAATTGAGCATGGCTTCCACTTGAGCAATTTTTACCTGTTGCCTTTCTCTAATAAAAACATGATCGACATATAGATTTTTATAATCGACACGATCTTGTAAAAAAGATAATTGAGGAGCATCAGTCGGTGGTATATAGCTTGCAATTTCCATTTGTACCAAAGCATGGATTAAGCTAACAATCTGCTCATAAGATACCACTAATTTCTTAGCAAACTCATACTCATTTATGGTAATATAATCATCAAAAACACCTCCATAAGATCGTAATATTGCTTTTATGAGTTTATCGTAGCGCTCGTATTGTACTTGGATCTTATATAATTCCTGATGATTGATTTCAAATTTAAACCGTGAAGGAATAAAAACAGCTTCCGATAGCGCTAACCATCCATCTTTTTCTAAAAACTTGAGCGCACTCAAAGTCGGTATTGTTTCAATTTTATATTTTTTTATAAAAGCGACAACATCAAAATCAAATGTAAGCCCCTCACCCGCTCCATATGGGATTTGAAAATGATTACATAAATGATGGTATACCTGTTGAATAAAAGCGACAGAAGGAAAACTAAGTTTAACATTTTTTAAAAGACGGTCCTTATCTCCCTGTTGATACAATAAGACAGGAAACGCTTTTTTTCCATCTCGACCAGCCCGACCTGCTTCCTGATAGTAAGCTTCTAAAGATTCGGGAATATCCAAATGAATGACAAATCTGACATCAGGTTTATCGATTCCCATCCCGAAAGCATTTGTAGCCACAATGACACGAGTCCGGTTTTGCATCCAAGCCTCTTGCTTGCTATCACGTTCTTTTCCTAATAATCCAGCATGATAAAAATCGGCACTAATCCCATTATTTACTAAATAACGGGCTACCTCCTGTGTTTCTCTTCTATTACGAACATATACGACACCTGAACCACCCAACTTTTGAATGATTCGGATCATCCGTCCAGCTTTATTTTCTTCTTCTAGTGCCATATAACCTAGATTATCGCGCAAGAAACTTTTGACAAATACATTGTTCTGCTTAAACTGCAGTTTATCTTGGATATCTGCGATGACCGCAGTCGTTGCCGTAGCCGTCAACGCTAGGAAAGGCACATCAGGATGTAATTCCTTTAATTTACCCAGTTGCAAGTAAGGAGGTCTGAAATCATACCCCCATTGTGAGATACAATGAGCTTCATCAATGGCAAAAAGATTGACAGGCATATGTTTGATACGTTCCTGTACCAATTCGCTGTAGAGACGCTCCGGAGATAAATAGAGGAACTTGATCTGCCCGAAAATGCAATTATCTAAAATAATATCCACTTCTCTAGGCTTCAGACCCGAGTAGATCGCAACCGCTTGGATACCGATATCTTTAAGATGCTGCACTTGATCTTTCATCAAGGCAATTAATGGTGTTACTACAATACAAATCCCCGGAAGCATCATTGCTGGAATCTGAAAACAAATTGATTTCCCCCCCCCTGTTGGCAAAAGTGCCAATGTATCTCTCTTCTCCAAAACAGATTGAATGATTTCTTCCTGTAATGGACGAAAGCCATCATGTCCCCAATATTGTTTTAAAATGCTGATGCTATCTAAACTCATAATAACTCCTTATCCCAAACATACGCAAAATTATTTTTTATGCTATAGTGAGCGACACCCAAACTATCAAGTTGATACTCCCAACGTCTAATATTAGCGTCAGTGCTTGTACCATCAAATAAAACGAGCTTCGGTTGAACAAGCTTAATATGGTCGATAAAATTCCATTTACTATTTTTGCGTACAAGCAAGAGATCTGTCGGCTGCACCGTAGGAGACCCATGTTCCAGAATTTGAACTGTAAAATTTGATTTCTGAATGAGACGATTTGTCCTTAGAGAATCAATGGAAGCCAATGAAACAAAATCAATATCTTTCCAGTTTGAAAATCGAGTTAAATCCCGATTGACACTATAAACTAAATTTCTAGAATTTAAGGAGTCATAAGAACTAATTAAAGTAACCTTACTCTTGTTTATAAAGGCAAGAGTGATTTCTTTTCTCGTATTATAAATACGAAAACCGCTATAATTTAATTGAACATATTGCTGGTAACTAAATAGAATGATTAAAACAAATAAAAAAATAGTACTGCAATATAAAGCAGATTTATTTTTCCAATACCATGCATAGCTACACATCAATATCACGACAATACTGACCAGAACCATAAGCGGAGAAAAAACAATTCCTGTCCAAGTTGCATAAGGCAATTGATCTAAGAACTTCAACATTTGGAACATCATTTGGATACACCATTGCATCATATTCCCTAACCATACATTCAACAGGTCAAACGGAATAAACAACATCCCAATACCTATATACATGATCATGGTAACAGGAACGATAACAAGTACGTTTGCTATCAAAAAGTAATTCGGAAACTGACCAAAATAAAATAGAGCCAAAGGTGCAGTCATAATTTGAGCACTTAATGAAATCATGGTACTATCCCACACTATACGTCCCAAACGACTGCCATCAAGAAAAATCGGACATTTAAATAATGGAAAAAGTAAAACAATACCCAACACCGCACAATAAGATAACTGAAATCCGATATCAAATAACATATTCGGCTCCAATAAAAGCAATACGAACGCAGATGAGGCCATTGTATTTAACATATTAGCTTCGCGTTGCATCGACCTAGAGATTAAGAAAAAACTGAGCATAATCGCAGCTCTTAAAATCGAAGGAGCCATACCAGTTAAAATGGTATAAGCCCATATCGATAACAATAATAAAACAAGTCTAAAAAAATTAAAAGTGTAATTTCCATTTAACTGCTGTAATATCCACATGAGAAACAAGAAAACAATGCCGACATGCATACCCGAAACACTCAACACGTGAATAGTACCTGTATTGCTAAATGTATGTATGACCTCAGAAGACATCATAGTCCTATATCCGACAATAAGTGCTACAGCAATTTGAAAAGATTCCTCATCTGCCACATACTTTTTAAATTTATCAACCAAATTTTTTCTTATCTGAAGTGCAAATGCCTTTATATCATTTCCTTTATTATGATTAATAGTCTTATATTCATGAGCATTCAAGAAGATCTGAGCATGAATACCTTGATGCATCAGATAATTCTTATAGTCAAATTCAAGCGGATTATAAGATGTAGGTATTTGTTGTATCTTATTGACAAACATGAGCTCATCACCATAACGAATTAATGTAGTACTATCCAATACGATAGTCATCATAAGTTTACCCGTAGCTTTTCTAAAAGATACGCCGATCTGCTGTGCTAGCACTTTAACAGGAAATCTGACTATACCATTTTTAACAATAGGCTCATCATCCACAATCCCCACCAACTGTTCACTTGCCTTCCCGTAAAAATGAGCACGATCAATATCAGCGTATGTTCTCCATATATTCCATATTCCAAATACAGATAACATGAAATAACCATTGATCATAAATAAAACACCCAATCTCGAACGTTGAAAAAAGAAGATAAAATGAATAACAACACTAAAAACAAGTAATAATTGTACTATAATAAAACGACTATCATCAGTTCTACTAGCATTCGCTACCCATATACCTAAACCATAAAAAAACAGAAATTTAAGAAAAGGAACTTTCTTCATCTGTTCATAAAAATTAGTTCTCATCAGAATTGGAATCTTAGCTGCAATTTAATTTCTGATTTCAGGTTACCTTGAATTTCATCTAAACCCGATCCTATACTCTCTAATCTAGGATAATAAAATGCCGATACTTTGGCCCATACATCAATACCCTGACCTATCCTATATCGCACATTGTTATAAAAGCGCCAACCTTTTTGATAGTATAATGGGAACGAAGAAGCATATAAAACATCATTCTCATAAGCATAGATCCGTGTATTATAACTATCCGTATGAAAATAAGCAATACGTAAATTCGTTGTCATTTTACTTTGATTAGGATTAAAAAACAAATCTTGATAGACCATCCAGCCATATTCTTTATCGTTAAGTCCCTTCTTATATTGCACTCCCTCTCCACGACTACGAATACTCCAAATGTTACTCAGTTTATATTTATATTCCAATCTTAATTGAGTTTTAATTACCTCTGCCAATCCTGTAGACGCATCGTTGTTACTTTCAGCATTTTCTTCCCTAAAACGATAGCGAAAACGTAAAGATAATTGCCCCCTTTTATACCAGAGATAGGAAAATTGTGATAACACATCATATCCTGAAGAAGGTTCGGAAACACGATAACGAAGCCCTGGGAATCTAAAAAGATCAACATAAGTAGTCCATTGGATTTTTCGAGAAGGATGATAGACGAGACCCGTATATAAACCTTTTTCATTGCTTGTACCACTGGCTTCACCCACCGATTGTGCAAAAAAACTGTGGTAATTTTTCTGATAGTCACGGTATAACAAAACAGTAGAAAATTGAGGCGATATGCTGGTGATCGAACCTGTTAACCAAGCATAACCACCATCAAGACTAGTTGCGAGCTCACCAAAAAAATAGGAATTACGATAGGTATAATTATAATAGACACTTGCATTTCGTAGTAAATTTCCTTCAAAGTCGTATTTATTTTCAGGTCTTTTCCCCAGCAATTTACTACCATCGAGATGGGTAGCGACAAAATTCCCTCCAATTTTCAATCTATTTTTGCTATACATTACATTATTTCCATAGACCAGCTGCCCAATAGCCTTTCTATACTGTTGCTCAGTAGGAGTTCGATGAAGGCCCGAAATTGCCAAAGTAGTTATTGCCCTTTCATCACCAATCTCTTTTACATTTCCATCAATAAGCCTATAAGAAATATAAGGTGTAAATTCAAACCTACCTATAGCCATAGTACCTGAAATTCCTCTTAAAAAATTAGCCTCATTCAGTGAAGTGTATGATCTCAAGCCAGCACCTTGTCTAGCTGCACTTTCAATCATACTACCCTTACCAAAACTTAAACCATTCCACATCGTCAAACCTTGACCTATTTGCAAAGCAAAATCGCCAATGACCACCTGCTTTACTTTACCAAGATCACGAATGGATAAACTTGCTGAATAAAAATCAAAACCATAACGCTGTTTATCGTTGAAAAAAGGTTCGCCAGCATCTTTATCCATATTGATCGACACTCGAATCTTATTATTATAATTAAAACGATACCTTAATAAATATCTGTTAGGATCTCCTAGATAACGAGACCGAGTTGTATCCATGATCTGATAACCTTTAGCTTGATGCAGTAAACGACCGTAGCGCAACATCACTTCCTGTTCAGCTTTTGTCACTAAATTCTTTAATGTAAAATCCCGATAGTGGATATTAGCTGAAACGGTAACAAAAGGAAGTAAATTTTGAACTGTCCGAACATCAAAACCAGCAATACTTTGCAGCTCTTGCACCGAAATAAAATCTCCAGATTCCTTTCGATGTGCCAACAAATGCTCAATTTGGAGCATACTCAGAAATAATAAATCATGCAATTCCCGACCATCAGTTTTATTTAGGTTGATCGGATGCTTGATATAATAGGACCAGCGTTCGGATATTTCACTTGCATCCACATCTTGATCCAACTCTTCCAAAAGCTGTTCAAATAATTGATCCAAGGTTAATTCAGGATTTTCTTGAGCAAAGGTATAAAATGGATCTAGAAAGAAAATCCAAGATAATAAGTAGAGTTTTAATTTCATAGGCTTTTGCTATAAGTTGTTACTAATCAGAAATATTGAATATATTATGTTCCATATTTTTGAATTGAAATAATGGATGTAACATTATTTCCTGAAAGCCTTATTAAAAAAGCAATCGAAAAAATTTAGGGGTATAAGTTATAATTAAAATAACATATTCGCATTTTAAAATGTTGGAACAACTATCACCTCAAGGATCAGCAATAACAGACACAGCATTAGCAAGTATAATATGGCTTATTTATTCATTTAATTAAACATAATAGGATAAAGAATGAATAATTAATTCGCGACTTAAAGGTTCTAGTTTCCTTTCTTAAACGATTTATTTTGGTTTACATGGCTCTTGACTATATAAAAAACGATTTAAACATCAAGATAAAATTACAAAATATTTAATTTACGGTTATTATTTTAATTATACAAGAGATGTCTTCAATTTTATAATAAAAAAAAGGTCTAACTGCTTTAGCAGTTAGACCTTTTTTTTATTATAGATCTTAAATTTTAGATATCTATTTTAGCATAGCGTGAATTACGTTCGATAAATTCGCGACGGGGAGCAACCTCGTCACCCATTAACATCGAAAATATACGATCACACTCAGCAGCATTTTCAATTGTGACTTGACGCAATGTACGAGTATCAGGATTCATTGTTGTATCCCACAATTGCTCTGCATTCATTTCACCAAGACCTTTATAACGTTGTACATGCACACTATCTTCCTTACCACCACCTTTCAACTGTTGAATAGCATTCAAGCGTTGATCTTCATTCCAAGCATATTGATGATCTTTACCCTTCTTAACTAAATATAAAGGCGGAGTTGCAATATAAATATATCCTTTCTCTATCAGTTCTTTCATATATCTGAAATAGAAGGTTAGAATAAGCGTTGTGATGTGAGAACCATCGACATCCGCATCGGTCATAATAATGATTCGATGGTAACGCAATTTTTCTAAATTCAGCGCTTTAGGATCATCTGGAGTACCTAAACTAACACCTAGAGCAGTAAACATATTTTTGATCTCTTCGTTTTCATAGATCTTATGTTCCATTGCTTTTTCAACGTTAAGGATCTTACCACGAAGAGGCATGATCGCTTGGTACTTACGGTCACGTCCTGACTTAGCAGTTCCGCCCGCTGAATCTCCCTCGACAAAGTAAATCTCACATTTTGTAGGATCATTATCTTGACAATCGGCTAGTTTACCAGGTAAACCCGAACCGCCCATTACTGTTTTTCTTTGCACAAGATCACGTGCCTTACGAGCTGCTGCACGTGCTTGAGCTGCAATAACAACCTTTTGAACGATTGCTTTTGCCTCTCTCGGATTTTCTTCCAAATAAATATTTAGGATCTCCCCTACAGCGACATCAACAGCACCCATTACCTCCGAGTTCCCTAATTTGGTCTTCGTTTGTCCTTCAAACTGAGGCTCAGCAACTTTCACTGAAATAACAGCTGTCAGTCCCTCACGAAAATCATCGCCCGTAATTTCGACTTTCAAATTTTTCAATAATCCAGAACGATCCGCATATGCTTTTAAAGTACGGGTCAAACCACGACGGAAACCAGCGACATGAGAACCACCTTCGATTGTATTAATGTTATTCACATACGAATGCACATTCTCCGTGTAAGTCTCGTTATATTGTAAAGCCAATTCAACTGGAATCCCTTGTTTGATACCTTCGACATAAATCGGATGTGGGATAATCGGGTGACGGTTACTATCTAAGAACTGAACAAACTCTTGTAATCCACCTTCAGATAAAAACACATCTTGACGTAAAGTACCATCTTCCAAAGTCTCTCTTTCATCTGTCAAAGACAACTTAATCCCTTTATTTAAGAAAGATAATTCACGAAGACGACTCGCCAATGTATCATAGTTATAGACCGTAGTCGTTGTGAAAATTTCACTATCAGGAGTAAACGTAACAATAGTACCGTTAAGATCAGAATCTCCAATCTCCTTAACCGTATATAATGGCTTACCTTTCTCATACTCTTGCTGAAAAACTTTACCATCACGGTGAACAATTGCTGACAAATGAATAGATAAGGCATTCACACAGGAAACCCCCACACCGTGAAGACCACCTGATACCTTATACGTATCCTTATCAAATTTACCACCAGCATGTAATACAGTCATTACAATTTCCAGTGCCGATTTATTCTCCTTCTTATTGATACCAGTTGGAATACCACGTCCGTTATCCTTTACGGAAATAGAATTGTCTTTATGGATAGTGACAAAAATATCTGTACAATAACCTGCAACGGCTTCATCGATAGAGTTATCGACTACCTCATATACCAAATGGTGCAAACCTTTAACCCCGGTGTCTCCAATATACATGGAAGGGCGTTTACGTACAGCCTCTAATCCCTCTAAAACTTGGATATTATCAGCTGAATAGGATGATGCATTTTTGTTTTCTTCGCTCATTGAAACTAATTAAATACTTGTAATCAAAAATACGAAATTTTAACCACTTTAACAAGTAAACGCGATGGGATAACAAGCAATTTAATACGCTATAATTCCATAATTATTTCATATTTTAGCAGTCGAAAATCCGAAATGTAATTTTTTTATAGTAGGTTTGTTCTTATAAAAACGTGTAATCAAATAAACAATGAGTAATATATTTTCAACTTTATCAAAAGTAACCCTAGGACTAGCAATTTCGGTTGCAGCTGTATCTTGTTCTCAAGAATCAAAAACAACTGGTGCTACATCTTCTAAAGACTCAACATCAACAAAAGAAACTTCAGCAAAAGCAGAGAAAATCGTATACATCAATTCAGATTCACTATCTCAAAAATATGAGTACTTCAAAGATATTAGAAGTAAATTAGAAGCTAAAGTTAAAAAAGCTCAAGCCGATTTGCAAGGTAAAAGTCAAGCTTTCCAACGTGAAGTAGCAGATTACCAACAAAAAGCACCTAATTTGAGTGCAGCAGAAAGACAAGCAACAGAAGAGAAATTAGCGCGTAAGCAAGATGAATTAAGTCGCTTAGATCAAAATGCATCATCTTCATTAGCTCAAGATGAATCTGCTGAATTCAACAATGTATATAATAAAATCACTGAATTCTTGAAAAAACACGCAAGTGATAACGGTTACACACTGGTGTTGACTTATTCAAAAACAAATCCAACGGTATTGTATGCTGATTCAAAATTGGAAATCACCAATGAAGTTGTGAAACAATTGAATGAAGAATATAAAAAAGAAAAGAAATAACATTTCTAAAAATAGGAAAAATAAGAAAGCCGCTCATGAGCGGCTTTCTTATTTCTACACAATTTGCAATTTGAAAATCTCTTCGTTATCTTAACATCTTAATCTGACTCCCTATATGATATCTACGATAGTAAGTAAAGAGCAAGCTAATTATGAATGGATCGATGTATTCGAACCTAGTGTAACGGATCTCGAAACCTTGAAAGAAAAATACAACCTCAATCAAGCATCTATTAAAGATTCATTAGAACCCGAGCATCTACCCAAAATAGAAGAATTTGATAATTATACCTTTATCATATTGCGAATGGTATCATCAACGTTCAAAGATAACTCAGATAATATTGGTGAAATAACCGATCGCCTTACTATTTTTTATGGTGCAGACTTTGTCATTACCCTTCATAAAAAAAATGTAGATTTTATTCATAAAATGAAATTACTAGATTTTAGATCAACTAAACTAAAAGACACTAAGCATTTAGCCAATTATATCACGACTGCAGCACTAGCAACTTTTGAAAAAATATTACCAAAAATATCCACCAAACTTGACGAATATGAAGAAAGTGTATTCCTCGCTCGTCAAAAAAAATTAGTACTCAAACATGTCTATTTCATCAAGAGACAGATTGATGTGGTCAGAAAAGTGATCATTTTATATAAAGAGATCGTAGAACATTTTCACGCCAATCAAAAACGCAATGTGTATAGCAGAGATTTAAAAGATTTATTTTTAAGAACCAACACCCTGTATGACAATCTTTCGGAAAATACGAGTCAGCTACTCAATATATACTTTAACATCTCATCCAACCATACCAATGAGATCATGCGTATATTGACCATTTTCTCTGTATTTTTTATGCCCATTACTTTTGTAGCCGGCGTATATGGAATGAACTTTAAAAACATGCCCGAATTAGAATGGTACTATGGATATCCGATAGCAATTGCTATTATGTTAGGCATTTCCTTATCGATCTACTATTGGTTCAAAAGAAAAGGTTGGTTATAATCCAACCCTTTTTTTAGGCGTAGTTGCCACAAAATCCTTTAAGTAATAAGGCTCAAAATAAGCTACATCTTCAAACTCACCGGCTTGGTATTTTGCAAAAGCAATTTGACTGATATCAATAGCATTTGTCTGAATACCACCAATGACATCAACACCCTTGACATCGGCAAAAGAAGATTCCAGTTTATCTGCACCAGGACCAAACAGGCATATTCGACTATAATGACTCTGGTATGAATCAAAACTAGTTTGATCGATGATCAAAGCCTGAGTATCAACCACCACTTTTCCATGATGATCAAAAAATGTACAATAGACTTCCATTCTTCTTGCATCCAACATCGGTATATACAGATCATATGGTAATGCTACTGCCTGACTGGCAAGAAACCCAGTATAGATACCCTGCAATGTATTGACAGCAATCAAAGGAATATCCAAAGCGTAACATAGACCTTTTGCCGTAGAAACACCGATTCTAAGACCAGTATAAGATCCTGGTCCCATACTCACTGCAATTGCTGACAAATCGCCAAAACCTATATTTTCCCGATCCAATAATGTCTGAATAAGAATCGTTAGCCGGGAAGCATGAACATGAGGTTCATCTACACTTTCATGCTGACGAACTTGCCCTGATTCAACTAGGGCTACTGAACATACGGAAGTTGAAGTTTCAATTTGTAAAATATAAATACGCATATGATAGGAAAAAAATTAAGGAACAGGATCGTGACCATGACCACCCCAAGGATTACAACTCAAAATACGTTTAACCGCTAACCACCCACCTTTAAATGGCCCATACTTCTGTATCGCTTGATAACCGTATTGTGAACACGTTGGTGTATACCGACAATTGGCACCTAAAAAAGGTGAAATGAAAATTTGATAAAATCGAATAATGGCTAAAAATAGCAGACTAAAGAACCGCTTAATTATCTTTTGCCAAATATAATTTAGAACATTCATTCTGTAGTTTTAACAAAGCTTTTTCCATATGACTGTATAGAAAGTCATACATCAGTAAGCCCTTACCAACATATTGTATTGTAAATAACAAAGGTAATTGATGTTCCTTTAAAAACGGTGCCAAGCCATCATTTTTTTGTAAACGATAACATTCTTTCATACGTCGTTTCATGAGGTTACGATCAACAGCTCTTTTGAATCGTCTTTTAGAAACCGATAAGATGACTTGTGTTGAAGAATTTGCTAGAATGAGACCGCTATCTTCTGAAGGAGAATAGAAGACAATACGATAGGGATAACAAACAAAAGAAGAACCTTTATGAAATAAAGTATCAATTAACTTGACACTACATAAACGTTCTTCTTTCTTAAATGTATTTTTAATCATAATCGATGACTGAAAAGTAGGCCACGTTACTACACGAGCCTCCCGGCCACCAGCTACGCAAAAATATTAACCTTTGTGACGACCTTCGTCAGAAACTGTAAGGCGTTTTCTACCTTTTGCTCTACGAGAAGCTAAAATTCTTCTACCATTTGCAGAACTCATGCGATCTCTGAATCCGTGCTTGTTTCTTCTTTTTCTTTGCGATGGCTGAAATGTTCTTTTCATGACGCTTAATATGCTAAATTATTTTTTGATTCTATTAATAAAACTCCCTAAAGAGGAATGCAAAAGTAAAATATATTTTAGAGAATTACAAACAATAATTGCAACTTCTCCAAAATAGTGTAAAATTCAACCAAAAAACAGATAAGAGATGTTTTCTTTATCTGTTTTTGTATATGTTGATATGGTATTACTTGTTTTTAAGTAAATCTCTGATTTCGGTCAAAAGTACTTCTTCTCTTGGTGGAGCTGGCGCTACTTCCGGAGCTTTCTCTTCTTTACGTTTCATAGAATTCAAGGCCTTAATGACCAAAAAAATACAGAACGCAACAATAAGAAATTGAATCACGACATTAATAAAATTTCCTAGATTAATCGATACTTCAGGTTTCTTACCGACCTCATCAGCCGCTTTAAGCACATATTTAATTTGTGAAAAATCAACACCCCCTGTTAAATAACCGATTGGAGGCATAATGATATCATCTACCAAAGAGGTTACAATTTTCCCAAATGCACCACCGATAACAACACCGACAGCTAAATCAACTACGCTACCGCGCATAGCAAATTCTTTAAACTCTTTCAAAAATCCCATAAAATAAAATGTTAACTGTTGTAATTTTTAACCTAAATATAAGCTAATTTCGCAAAAACAGACATAAAATGATCATTTTTTCTTATGTTTTTTCACTATAACTATCAAAACATATAGCAATATGGAATAAAATAAACGGAAAAGAATTATATCTTTGGCTATATTTACAAATATTTTATTAGCTGTATTTCAGTATTTTTATTTATTTTTAACACCACATATTCGTATAGTAATATTTCCTAAACATCACCCATGAAAAAAATATTAATTGCTGACGACCATAGTATCGTTCGATTAGGAGCATCTGTTATTATAAAAGAAAGTATGCCAGAATGTGTTATTACGCAGGCCCAAGATTATAATGAAGTGCTCAAATTGCTTCAAGAAGAAGTTTTCGATTTACTTTTACTAGACATCAACATGCCTGGTGGAAATAATATTAGAGTAGTAAAAGAAATACTAGAAATACAAGAATCAATAAAAATCTTAATATTTTCTTCTTATGACGAATCGCTATATGCACTCCGCTACATAGAAGCTGGTGCTGCTGGATTTGTTAACAAAAGTACTGCAATGGCTGAATTGAGCAATGCTATTCTGACCATAAAAGAAAGAGGCAAGTATATGTCAGATGAAGTGAAAGATCTTTATGTTAAAAAATTAACACAAAGCAAATCTAAGCTTAATACCATGAACCCACTTTCAAGACTTTCCAATAGAGAAGTTGACGTGGCTAAATATCTCATTCAAGGACATGGAATTATTGAAGTTTCGACAACATTAGACTTAAGTCCATCAACGGTAAGTACTTATAAAAGCCGGATATTTGAAAAATTAAATGTCTCAAATATTCCTGAACTCATTGAAATATTTAGAATTCACTCTGCAAACTAATCTGCAGAGTGAATTTAAGCAGCTAACGTAATTGATCGATCGTTACCACAGGAATATCTTTGCCACTGGGCATGACGAGTTCTGCTTCACGTCGATAAGCATACCCATTCTTTTCATTCAGATCCCAAAGTATAGGAGCAAAGAAATGTACACAAGTACTAAAGCCTTGCATTATAGCTGCCATAACACCAGTATCCTTTGAATTTTTAGCCTCATTTTCGATTTCAAATACACCAGAAAAAGAACGGCTTTTTAACGTATCCACCAATGCGCTCCAATCCATACTATCTGAACCTCCAAAACCAGGCAGCATAGCTTCATAGTGATGACGATCCCAATCATGAGCCGGAATAGCGATATTAGCCGCCCTGGCAAGCTCAGCATCTACATGTTGCATTGGATACATACCACCCCAATCTGTTCTTGCTTTCGTATTTAAATTACGTGTAGTCTTGACATGTACGCGATGCAGGCGTGCTATATCCATCCCGTTTATGACAGCAACAGGATCTGTATGCTGCCAGACATCATGAGATGGATCATAAATTTCACCATGGGCCTGACTTGGTATCATTTCATACATCAGTTTTCGCGCGGCCAATACTGCTGGTAAATTATTATAAGTACTGCTGTAACGAGACGATCTCCAGCCTTCCATAGGACAGTTCTCATATAATACCGTTACCCCTAAATCTTCTGCATACTTAATAATTGGAGCAAAAACACGTTTGTACTCATCTAGATTTTTTTGAAAACCATCTATCTGATTACCAATATCATGGTTATAACCAACAAAAGTTCCTACCTTAACATTATTCGTATCTCCCCCTAATAAATGAGCAATTCGGATTAGTTTTAATAAATGATTTTGATTTTTAATGCGTTCTCCCACTTCTCCACCAATCATATTTTCAAAAGCACCCAAAGATAAGTGCAGTTGAGATTCATTGAAAAGTGCTAAGGTGTTTTTCGCATCTTCACGAGTAAAACCTTCATAATCTAAATGTGTTGCAGTATGATCTTGACGAGTCCCGTCTTTTCTAAACACACATAAATCGATACCAGAAGCACCTATCTCTTTTGTTTTATCTATTAAATCTGTTAATTTCAGCTTATCAAAAGCAGAACTCATTACCCATATTGGATTATTCATTTTATGATTCATATGTATACTACTTAATTTTCTGTCCTATAGAATAAACATGTACGTGAGCTCATTTTTTACAGCTTATACAGCGTGTATATTCACAAATATGATGACATTCAATATAAATGGTTAAAAATTAAAGATACAAAAAAAGCTATCTCATACGAGATAGCTCTTATTATAATTTATTCAAAAATAAACTAATCTACATTATCATGTAAAAAAGAATTATTTGGTCTAATTTCTGTATTTCCATCTTCAAATGACAGGGTAAATCTAGAAACCTGAGATTGAGAAGAATGAGGCGTATCATCTAATGACATCTGCTTTCTTTTATAAGCAGGTTCATTCTCTAGTTCTTGAAGTCCATTTGAAGATTTCAACTTCATACTCAATTCTTTTAATCTCAATATGCGCTCTTTAGTACGTACTAATTGATCTTCAAAAGAAACTTGCTCTTCTTCTACTTGCTCAATTTCAGCTTTATTATTGACAGATGCAGAAAAATTATTAACCTGTTCCTCTTGAGCAGAAACAGAACCTGTCGCATACTCATCAAATACTGTTGGCATCTGAAATTGAAACACTGAAGGAGATGTTTTTAACTGAAAATCATTCCCTTTTTGCATCGATACCGATTCCTCTTCTACCACCTCTTCAAAATTCAATTCATGGCGAATAATCGCATTTTCTTCGACCTTAGCTTGAGCTTGTTGCTGAACAACATTCTTCGGTGTTGAAAATAAATCGTTAGTAGTTGTTGGTGCAGAAAAATTTTCTGTATTAGTTTGTATAGGATTGACAAGAGGTGTACTGCTTACCTCTTTTTGAACAAACTGATTGACCGGCTTAACAAATGATGCCACTTGCTCTGCAGCAGTTAAAGGCATCGTTACTTTTGTATTTTCACGCTCCAGATCTCTTTCTTCAGAAGTTTGAAAACCTGTAGCTATAATCGTTACCGATAATTCCTCACCAAAGTTCTCATCAATACAGTTACCCCAGATCAAATCAGCTGAAAGACCCGCTTTTTCTTGGATATAATCCGTGATAATTGCTACTTCATCCATGGTTACTTCTTTCAAACCAGAAGTAATATTCAATAAAATATAACGAGCACCTTCAATCTCATTATCTTTCAATAATGGAGAAGCTAGAGCACCTTCTACAGCTTTAATAGCACGGTCTTCACCTTCAGCTACAGCATTACCCATGATCGCGACACCACTATCATTCATCACGGTACGCACATCTTTAAAATCGACGTTCACATAACCAGGGATGGTAATAATCTCTGCGATACCTTTTGCAGCAGTTGTTAATATATCATCAGCTTTTGCGAAAGCTGCAGTCATCGTTAAATTACCAAAGATTTCTCTCAGACGGTCATTAGAAATAACCAAATATGAATCTACATATTTGCGTAACTCCGACAAACCTTCTTCTGCCTGAGATCGACGTCGTTTACCTTCGAAAGTAAAAGGAGTAGTAATAATCGCAACAGTCAAAATACCTAATTCCTTAGCAGCTTTTGCCAATACAGGACTTGCTCCAGTACCTGTACCACCACCCATACCTGCAGTAATAAAAAGCATCTTCGTGTTGGTACCTAACATGCGTTTGATATCGTCAATACTTTCGATAGCTGAATTTTCACCCACATCAGGATCTGCACCAGCGCCCATACCCTCTGTCAAACTCATACCCAATTGTACTTTATTAGGTATTGGACTTAATTCCAAAGCTTGAGCATCGGTGTTACACACGATGAAATCTACTCCACTAATTCCTTGCTTATACATGTGGTTAACAGCATTACCGCCACCACCACCAACCCCAATAACCTTAATTATTGATGATTGTTCTTTTAACATTTCAAACTGTATTGACATATCTTATCCCTATTTAACTCATAATGACTTCAGTACAAACTTCACCTAAACTCAATATTCGTAATGTAATAATAACATATTTTCAACAATTTTTTTCCACAAATGTTTAAAATGTGGAAAAAAACCTAAAGTGTTGAAAACTATTTTTTATCCAAGAAAGTGGCATCATCAATTTCATTGCCATCCTTCATTAATTTTTTAAACCACGTTAATAAACCATGCTCCTTCTGTTGCTGCTCACCGACCTCTTTAACAGACTCGACATCTTTCTTCACAACCTTAGGTGCTCTTCTTGTTTCTACTTCATCCTCATGCGCCTGAATACCCTTCATCAACAAACCAATACTTGTTGCATACAATGGGCTTTTCAATTCTTCATATAAAGCTTTAGGCAGGACTTCATTTTTTGCTAGGTATTCATTTGGAAAACCAATACGGCAATCGATACCCGTAATGTATTCGACAAGCTGCACTAAATGTTTTAATTGTGCACCTCCACCAGTAATAACGATTCCACCAATCAGTTTATTTTCATATCCTGAAGATTTGATTTCATAATACACATGTTCAATGATCTCTTCCATACGTGCTTGAATAATGTATGCAAGATTTTTTACTGAAATCTCTTTAGGTTCACGACCTTTTAAGCCGGGAACACAAATCACTTCATTTTCCTTATTTTCATCAGCTAATGCCGATCCAAATCGTGTTTTTAATAATTCAGCTTGACTTCTCAATACAGAACAACCTTGACGAATATCTTCCGTCACTATATTTCCCCCCAACGGAATTACAGCAGTATGACGAATGATTCCCTCATGGAAAATAGCTACATCTGTAGTACCTCCACCAATATCAACTAAAACAACACCAGCATTTTTTTCGTCATCATCCAATACAGCTTCAGATGATGCCAAAGGTTCAAGAATTAATTCTGAAACTTCTAAATTTGAATTATCAATACATCTTTTGATATTTCGGATATCCGTAACACGCCCCGAAATAATATGAAAATTCGCTTCGATACGACGTCCAGCCATACCAATAGGCTCCCGAATACCCGGCTCATTATCAATGGTAAATTCTTGTGGCAACACGTGGATAATTTCTTCTCCAGGAGGCAACACCAATTTATACATATCTGAAATAAGACGTTCAATATCTCTTCTTGTTACTTCGTCATCGCTATCAGTCTTGGTAAAAATACCACGATGTTGAATACTTTTAATATGTTGACCAGCAATACCAACATTCACCACTTTGATATCCACATTCGATTGATTTTCGGCTATTTCAACCGCTTCAAGAATGCTGCTCACTGTTTTTTGAATGTTAGCAACTACACCTCGGCTTACTCCTGCCGAGTCTGCTTTACCAACTCCTAAAAGTTCTATTTTATTTCCGCCGCTCCGTCTTCCCACGGTAACGCAAATCTTGGTTGTACCAATATCGAGTCCCACAATAATTGGGTTCTCTCTTTCGATTTCTGCTGATTTTGGGTTCATAATATTCTGTATTGATGCTGTATACTATAATGTGTTATTCTTTATTTTCTTCTCCGGATGATGCAAATCATCAAATGTCCAAACACCGCGCTTTTCACAAATGATTTGACCTGCATATTTTACATTTACTTTATTGTAAGCGTCCACCCCAACTTTAGGGATGATTTCTTTATAAAATGTCCTTAACAAACTAAATTTTTGTTCCAACGAATCTGCAGTGCCAATAATAAGCTGCTGATTGCCGACTCGTGGTACCAATTCAATATCTCTATCATTATTGACAAATACCTGAACAACCTGATTGTTCCATAATTCATCTTTTTCAATAAACTGTGTCACGCGAAACAAATCTTTTACTAAAGAAGTGTTAACCGAATCTAAAGGGTTTTTATACCCCTCTTCTATATTACCTGTCGCAATCATTACATGTGGAACATACTTTAAAGTAGTAGGTACCTTTAACCCATTTAGATCGATGTAATACTCTCGTCCATTTTTATTAATCACACGCATCACAACTTCTCGCTGTGCAATATTAATGGCCATGATACCATCCATATCCAAGTGAACACTTGCCTTAGATACATAAGGCAATTTTTTCAACGTTTTTTCAATTTTTTCTAAAGGAATATCAAGCAATCGTTTACCAACTATATGACCATAACTTTTACTGATAAGCGCTGAAATATCACCCTGATCTATAAAAGCTTCCTTTCCTTCTATAAAAATATTCACTTCACGACAGACCTGTTGCTCATCCTTACGGTTGACCAGTGACATCACAATGATTACGGCTATCACTCCAAGAAAAAAGAGAGATAAATATAATACGCGATTCCATCGTATGTTGTGTAAATATTTAAGCATTTACTAAAATTTCCTTCAACGGTTTTACTAATTTATCAATATCACCTGCACCAACTGTGACCAATAATTCCAATTTTTCGTTTTGAGCGATTTCCAATACCTGTTCTGGCGTAACAACAGCTTTTTCTTTTGCTGTAATCTTACTCAACAACCAAGACGAATTTACACCTTCAATAGGCAATTCACGTGCAGGATAGATCTCCATTAACAGCAAACGATCGGCCATAGATAGCACTTCTGCAAATCCATCTATAAAATCACGTGTTCTCGTAAAGAGATGTGGCTGAAATACAACTGTTAACTTTTTATTCGGATATAATTTACGCATAGAACTCAAAAATGCACGCAACTCCTCCGGATGGTGTGCATAATCATCTACATAAATAGCAGACGGAGTCCTTACAATATATTCGAAACGTCTTTTAACACCTCTAAAATTAGCAAGGGCTAATTTTATTTTATCATCAGCAATACCCAAAATACGCGCAGCAGTGATCGCCGCTACAGCATTTTCAACATTATGTGTGCCGGGTATACCCAAATGGATATCTTCAATCTTTGAATCTGATGAAATATAATCAAAGTAAAACTCCCCATCTCGAACATGTACATGAGCAGCATATACATCTGCCACATCATGTCCTGAATATGCTATTTGACTTTCTAAAGGTAATCCCTTCTTTACAATACGCGTGCCGCCCTCAACAACTCGATCTAAATACATTTGGAAAGTCGCCAACAGTTGACCCGCATCACCATAAATATCCAAATGATCGGCATCTGCTGAAGTCACAATGGCAATATTGGGATGTAATGTCAAAAAAGAACGATCATATTCATCAGCTTCGACTACTACAACATCATTATTACCATATAACACATTGGTATCGTAATTAGAACTGATTCCACCTAAAAAAGCAGAACAGTCAAAGCCACTATCTTTTAAAATATGAGCAACCATGGTTGAAGTCGTAGTTTTACCATGTGTACCAGCCACACCAATTGTAAACCGACTTTCACTAATGATACCTAAAACTTCAGACCTTTTATGCAACGTATGACCTACTTGCTCTAAATAATGTTTAATCTTCGAATCTTTCGGTATAGCAGGCGTAAAAATGATTAATGATTCCTCATTGGGAGCATTAAAAATTGGATCTATAGTATCGACTTCATCAACATATGAAATAGCAATTCCTTCAGACACTAATGTCTTAGTCAATTCTGTCTCCGTACGATCATAGCCCTTTACCACACATCCTAAATGAGCAAAATAACGAGCAAGACCACTCATTCCAATTCCACCGATCCCAATAAGATATACCTGTTTAATTGCGTCAATTTTCATTATTCTACCTTTTATTTACCAATTTTATTACTTCTTTCGCGATGACAACATCGGCGTCCAGAAGTGCTAATTTCTTTATATTTTGAGCCAAAATAAGCGACTCAGACTCCTGATTTAATAAAGCGATTGCTGTATCAAACAGAGTTGCTTTCGCCTCATTATCCTTTACTAATACCGCCGCTTGTTTATGTACCAATGCCATTGCATTTTTTGTTTGGTGATCTTCCGCGACATTTGGCGAAGGAACCAACACCACTGGTTTGCCCACCACACACAATTCTGAAATGGTACCAGCGCCTGCTCTAGCAATTATGATATCAGCAGCAGCATAAGCATAATCCATACGCTGCAAGAAAGCAAGCATATGAATCCGACCAGAAAGCTTATCTTTCAGCTCTTGACTCAGCTGATCAAAATAATAACTTCCACATTGCCATATAACCTGAATATTAGCTTGATCCAGTTTCTCTAAAGATGCCATGACACTTTCATTTAAAGTACGGGCACCTAAGCTACCACCGGTCACTAAAATTGTCTTTTTATCGGCATCCAAACCGAAAAAAGCCAACGCTTCTTCACGCTTACCATCAATCTCAACAGAAGCACGGCGAATAGGATTACCCGTTAACAATACTTTGTCCGCTGGAAAAAATTGTTCCATCCCTTCATAAGCAACACAAATCTTAGCCGCTTTGTTACCCAATCGCTTATTGGTGACACCTGCATAAGAATTTTGCTCTTGCACAAGCGTCGGTATACCCAAGCGGTTGGCCACCATCAATAAGGGTCCAGAAGCAAATCCGCCAACACCAACAGCCACATCAGGTTTAAACTCTCGGACAATTTTACGAGCTTTATTCATGCTTTTAAAAAGCTTGAATGGTAGAAAAATATTTTTCCAAAACTCTTTTCTATTGATCCCTTGAATATCTAACCCTACAATTTGATATCCCGCTGCCGGTACTTTTTCCATCTCCATACGACCATTAGCGCCAACGAAAAGAATTTCGTTTTGAGGATCCAATGCTTTTAGTGCATTAGCAATTGCCACTGCTGGAAAAATATGTCCACCAGTACCACCTCCACTTATGATCACACGTATAGCCATTTCTTATTTATTTTTTATGCGGAAATTGTACCCACGACCACTCTTTTCTCTTTCGGTCGTTCATCCAATTCCTGTTTACCTTTTAACTCTTCAATATTTCTACTTACACTTAAGATAATTCCTAATGCAATACTGGTAAATAGAATTGATGTTCCTCCCATACTCACTAAGGGAAGTGGAACACCGGTCACCGGACCTAAACCAACTGCTACAGCCATATTGGCAAACGCCTGGATCGTCAGGCTAAATCCTAGACCAGCCGCCAAAAAAGCACCAAATGCTTTTGGACTTAATGTTACAATACGAATACAGCGATACATCAATGCCAAATAAAGAAAAATCAAAACCACTCCCCCAATTGTTCCATACTCCTCAATGATGATGGCGAATATAAAATCGGAATAAGGATGGGGCAAGACATTCCTTTGAATACTATTTCCTGGTCCTTTACCAAATACACCACCTGTTGCAATCGCTATCTTTGCATTATTCGCTTGATAGTTTTTATCATCTTGAAACGAAACAGGCATACCCTCCTGTTTTTCTTTTTCAACCCCGATAAAAGATTTAACACGACTATAATATGTTGCACGTCTAGGACCTACTGAAACGACGATAATTCCTAATAATACGACTCCAGCAGATACAATAGCAATCTGCTTAAAACTAATACGTCCAATCAGTAGCAGGAGCACACATACCCCAAATAGCATAATTGCCGTAGACATATTTGCCCATGCAATTAAAACAAACACACCACAAACCGCTCCCATTATCGGAATAAAAGACTTTTTAACATCTTTAATTTCCTCTTGCTTTCTTGATAGCATACGAGCCAAAAAAGTGATCAGCGCCAACTTCGCCAAATCCGAAGTTTGAAAAGTCTGATTGATCACAGGTATGGTAACCCACCGACTTGCATCGTTCACCTTACTACCAAAAATCAATGTATATAATAACAATGGAATTGTTATCGCCATCAACAATTTGGAAATACCAGCATAGTAACGATAATCCAGTTTATGGGATAAATACATCAACACAAAACCAACAGCAATTAAAGAGAAGTGCTTGAACAAATACAATTCTGTCCCCTTTCCTTCTTTATATGCCAACGTACCTACAGAACTGTAGACTGCTAGCAAAGACCAGCCCGAAAGTAGGATGACAATAATCCATATCCAACGGTCGCCCTTTAATTTAGAAAGTAGATGCTCTACCATAATTAATCACTTAAGATTTAAAAAACCTATACCCACTACAACTCCATCACTGCAGCTTTAAATTTATCACCGCGGTCTTCGTAATTTTTAAACCAGTCAAAACTTGCACAAGCTGGAGACAGTAATACCGTATCTCCCTTTTGAGCCAGATAAGAGGCTAATTGCACAGCATCTTTCATTGAAGAACTGTTTACGATCAATTCTGTATCCTCTTCAAAAGCCGTGTGAATAGCTGTATTATCTTTCCCTATACAAACAATGGCACGTACTTTAGTTTTAACTAAATCACGTAACATTTCATAATCATTACCTTTATCTACACCACCTAACATTAAAATAATAGGAGTTGATACACTTTCCAGCGCATACCATACCGAATTGACGTTAGTAGCTTTAGAATCGTTGATATAATTAACCCCACCGATACAAGCAACCTGCTCCAAGCGATGTGCAATATTCACATATGAGCCCATACTTTCCTTCATAGCTTGATTTCTCAATTCTTGAACCTTAGCAATAAGGCCAGAAGCCATATTGTTGTACACATTGTGTTTCCCTGTCAAAGACAACTCTTCCGTTCTCATAGTAAATGTATCGCTATTAGGTATGTTAATTATAATATCTTTAATTGAAGTCAAATAAGCTCCAAACTCTACTTTTTGTTCCTGTGTAAAAGGCAAGTGTATCGCTGGAGTTGAATGTCTCTTCAACCCTGTTGTTGTTTGTGGATCATCAAGACAATAGATGAAATAATCATCTTTTGTTTGATTTTGAATCATTCTAAATTTAGAATCCACGTAATTCTCCACTTTATAATCATAGCGATCTAAATGATCAGCTGTAATATTCAAAATCACGGCAATATCAGCTCTAAATTGGTACATATCGTCCAACATAAAACTTGAAATCTCTAGCACGTAAACATCAAATTTTTCGCGTGCGACTTGCAAAGCAAAGCTTTTTCCAATATTCCCTGCCAGACCTACATACTTACCAGCATGTTTCAGCATTTCATAAGTCAACATGGTCGTGGTCGATTTACCATTCGATCCTGTGATACAGATCAACTTCGCATCTGTGTATTGTGCTGCAAATTCAATTTCTGCAATCACTGGGATATCTTTTGACTTCAGCGCAACAACTAAAGGAGCATGTTCAGGAATACCAGGACTTTTCACCACTAGATCCGCTTGTAAGATCCGCTCTTCACTGTGTAATCCTTCTTCATAAGCGATCTGCTCTTCCTCCAACTGGCTTTTATAATGTTCAGCAATTGTCCCTTTATCAGAAACAAAAACATCAAACCCCTTCTGTTTAGCCAAGATAGCAGTACCGACACCACTTTCACCTGCACCAAGTACGATCAATTTTCCTGACTGTGGATAATATGTTGATGAAATGTTAGCCATGCTGATTATCTAATTTTTAAAGTTACAATGGTCAAAATGGCCAAAATAATACCGACAATTACAAAACGTGTTACAATTTTAGCTTCATGATATCCCTTCTTTTGAAAGTGATGGTGCAAAGGAGACATTAAAAAGATTCGTCTACCTTCCCCATATTTTTTCTTGGTGTATTTGAAATAAGAAACCTGTAAAATAACAGAAACCAATTCCAAAAGAAAGACACCACACAAAATCGGGATCAACAACTCTTTACGGATCAAAATAGCAAAGGCAGCTATAATACCTCCTATCGCCAAACTACCTGTATCACCCATAAACACTTGAGCAGGATAAGTATTGTACCATAAAAAACCAACACAAGCTCCAACAAAAGCTCCCGCAAAAATCACCAGTTCACCCGAATTAGGAATATACATGATATTCAAATAGTCCGAGAAAATAACGTTACCAGACACATACGCTAAAATGGCCAAAGTAACCCCAATAATAGCAGATGTACCTGTTGCCAATCCGTCAATACCATCCGTAATATTTGCACCATTGGAAACTGCGGTTACAATAAACACCACGACAACCAAGAATACAATAAAGGTTAAGACATTGCTATTAAGCCCAAATACCTTAAACACTTTAGCATAGTCAAACTCATTATTTTTATAAAAAGGGATATTTGTTTTAGAAGACTTCACATTTTCTGCGTAAGTCTTCTCTCCAGTTCCCTGATTGATCACAACTTCAACAGGTTTAGTTGAAGTAGGTGACGCTACATTTTGACGGACTACAATCTCCGGATGAAAATACATGGTACAAGCAATGAAAATACCTAGACCAGTCTGACCAATCACTTTAAAACGTCCAGCCAAACCCTCTTTATTGTGACGAAAAACCTTAATATAATCATCCAAAAATCCGACTGCCCCCATCCAGAGTGTGGAAACGATCATAATGATGACATAAATATTGGTCAACTTAGCAAATAACAAAGTCGGAATTAAAATTCCGGCAATGATGATCAAGCCACCCATTGTTGGTGTACCTTGCTTCTTTTTCTCCCCCTCTAGTCCTAAATCACGAATGGTTTCGCCTACCTGCTTATTCTGAAGCACCTGAATCAGCCTTCCTCCAAAAACAGTTGTGATGACCAGTGAAGAGATCACGGCCATCGATGTTCTAAAAGAAATATACTGAAACAAACCAGCTCCTGGAATGTGCATGTATTCGTTTAACCATGTGAATAAATGGTACAACATATTCTTATACTTCGTTAAATGTTAATTCTAAAATTTCTTTATCATCAAAGTGATGGCGTATACCATTCACCTCTTGATATTTCTCATGTCCCTTTCCTGCTACTACAATGATATCTCCTGGTTTTGCCAATTGATATGCAACTCGAATTGCCTCTTTGCGATCAGCAATAGAAAGAACTTTACTTCTTTGTTCAACGGCAACACCAGCTTCCATTTCTTTAATGATGGTAAGCGGATCTTCCGTTCTCGGATTGTCAGATGTAATAATCAAACGATCAGTATAACGCAATGCAGCTTGTGACATTTCTGGACGTTTAGTTTTATCACGATCTCCACCACATCCCAATACAGTAATGATATGTTGGCTTTGATTACGTAATTTTTCAATCGTCTGCAAGACATTCTCCACAGCATCAGGTGTATGTGCGTAATCCACAATTCCAAAAACACCATTTGCTGCCTTTAAAGTCTCAAATCTACCCTCAGCACCAGTCAGTACACTCATAGCTGTCAATACACGAACAGTCTCTTGCTCCAACAAAATTGCTGCACCATACACTGCCAATAGATTGTAGGCATTAAATCCTCCCACCAATTTCACCCACACATCATGTCCGTCGATATTCATCAACATACCATCGAAATGACTCTCGACTATACGCGCACTAAAATCAGCTCCTGAATGTAGTCCATAAGTTTTTTTATGAGCAAATGTATTTTGCAACATGACCTGACCATTACGATCATCTTCATTGGTCAACGCAAAAGCAGCCGTATCTAAATCATCAAAAAACTTCTTCTTTGCCTTAATATAGCTACTAAATGTTTTGTGAAAGTCAAGATGATCATGTGTGATATTCGTAAAAATAGCACCCGTGAATTTCAAACCTGCTATTCGCTGCTGTACAACCGCATGCGAACTTACTTCCATAAAACAATAATCACAGCCTTCCTCAATCATCTCACTCAATAAGTGATTCAATTGAATGGGGTCTGGAGTGGTATGCGTAGCAGGAATAATCCTATCGCCAATTTGATTCTGTACGGTAGACAAAAGTCCAACATGGTATCCCAACTGTGTAAATAGTTGAAATAATAAGGTCGCGACAGTTGTTTTACCATTCGTACCTGTTACACCGACCAACTTCATTTTCTTTGATGGATTATCATAGAAGTTGGCAGCCACTATACCCAATGCAAGAGCAGAATCCGCTACAACAATATAGACAACAGAGTCCAATGTCTCCAAAGGCAACTCTTCGACAATAACTGCTCTAGCTCCAAAAGCAATCGCTTTATCAATAAACAAATGTCCATCTGTATGGACACCTCTGACAGCAATAAACAAACTTCCGAATACAACCTGACGAGAATCGAAGCAAAGCGATACTACCTCAACATCTAGTTGACCCACTACCTCCTGTACAGGAATAGCATGTAATATTGATTTTAAATTCTTCATTCTATTTCAGTTCTATTGTTACAGCTGTACCAATTGGTAACTTTTGACTTGCAATCAAAGATTGCCTGATCACCTTTCCTTTTCCAATCACGCTTGTTTTAAATCCAGAATTCTCTAGCGCAAACAATGCGTCAATCAATCCCATTCCCATAACATTTGGCACTACACCTTCTTTTATTTGATATTCCACAAAAGGAACCCCAAGTGTTGAACTTGTTGAATCATTCTGTGCAATTGTATTCCAATTCACAATTTTCAACCCCAGCTGCTCATACACTTTTTGCGTCGCTTCGCGTGAACCTTTTAGAGTAAGCGCCTTCGTGTTTAATGCTGAAGTGTTCAATTTTTTCTTATTAAAGGCACTATGCATATTCAAATCATTTGCATACACCATATCAGCCAACTCTTTAAAAACTGGTCCCGCAGTTGAAGCACCATAGTATCCATTTCTTGGATTTCGAATCACAACAATGATCGAATACTTTGGATCTTCAGCAGGAAAATATCCTGCAAAAGAAGATTGGTATTTCCGATTACGATATCCCATCGCTCCGTCAGCCATTTGTGCAGTTCCGGTTTTACCACCTGAAGTATACAATGGATTTCTTAGGCTCTTCCCTGTTCCATCTTTCATTGTCCCTTCAAGCATTCCCCTAATTTGACCTAAAGCTTTATCAGAAGCAATCTTTTCATTAATTACTCGAGCTTCAAATTTTTCAACCGTATTACCCAGATGTCTGATCTCCTTAACAAATAATGGGGAGATCATCTTACCGTTATTAGCCACTGCATTATATAAAGTCAGCATCTGTAATGGTGTCAACTTCAACTCATAGCCATATGCCATTTGTACAAGAGACAACCCACTCCAGCTTTTACTCTTTGGAGTTTTTATTAGAGGAGCTCCTTCTCCCGTTATTTGCAATCCCAATTTACGATCCAAGCCAAAAGCATGTAGTTTAGACGTAAATTTAGCTGGATTATCTTTGTAATGCTCGTATATCAACTTCGTAATCCCTACGTTTGAAGATTGCTCAAAAGCCTCTTGCGCACTCATCACAGATTTTTTTGGAGCATGTGAATCTTTAATCGTGTGACGATAGATAGGCCAATTACCATTCCCAACGTTTACATGAGTACTTGAATCAATCACCCCGTCATCAATAGCAGCAAGATAAGAAGCCAACTTAAACGTCGAACCTGGTTCAGCACTTTGTGCAATTGCGATATTCATCTTTTCACGATAGACACCATCTTTGTCTTTCGTAAAATTGGCCACTGCACGAACCTCTCCAGTCTTTACCTCCATCATCACCACACAACCCTCATCAGCATTACTCGCTATCATCTGCTTTTCCAAGGCTCTTTGTGCCATGTCTTGCATATTAATATCAATCGTCGATATAATATCTGCGCCATCAACAGGAGCCACTTCAATATCACGGTTTACTGGAATCCATACACCACCCGCAATACGCTGCATCAAACGTTTACCGCTTTTACCGTCAATATATTCACCATACGCACCTTCCAACCCGACATGAATATTCTCCTTGACATTCTTATATCCAATAGTACGAGCCGCCAAATTGACAAATGGAAGAATACGTTTATTCTGACGTTCTGTAATCAAACCTCCAGGATAACGCTCTTTCCCCACACGCACCGATTTAAACAAAGGGTAATTTTTAAGCACCTTTAAATCTTGATGCGAGACTGCTCGCTTAATCAAAACATAACGTTGCTTTTTATTTCTAGCCTGTTTCAATAATGTCAAATACTGCCTAGAAGATTTATCTTTAAAAAATCCAGACAATTTAATTGCTAAAGAATCGACCTTTAAATTGAAATAATCGTTTTCTTCTTCAGGAATAGCCATTGCATCGAATCGCAATTCATATTCAGGAACCGAAGTTGCCAATAAACTGCCATCATTGGAATAAATATTACCCCGAGCAGCTTCAACTTCACGCTCTTGAATGGACAAACTATCCGACAGTGCGCGCCATTTATCTCCATCGACATATTGTAAATGAAAAAGCTTCGCAAACACAGCAAACGCCACAAGGACGATTAAACCGAATGCGATATAAACACGAAATAGAATGGTAGTTCTGATATTCATAAACGTCTCCTACTTCTTTTTTTCTTTTACAATTTCAATCTTAATAGGCGGCTCCACCCGCTCTTTCAGACCTAAAGAATCAACACGCTTCGCAATCTCCGTTTGAGTAGACATCTTCATGAGCTCTGCTGAGAGCGATTTATGATCCCAACTCAACTCTTTAACCTCTTTACCTAACTTATCTATATTACGAATCGTACGTTCTGCAAAATGCCTGTTTGTAATGTAAAGCAACATCAATAAAGTAACAAAACCAATAAATGGCAAGTAATTCACAATGGAGTAAATAGACAAATTACCAGCAGTAAGTAAAGTCCTAAGAAACTTTTGCGTTTCCTCAGCTTTTTCCTCAACCGCTTCTTGTAGTTCCTCTTGAACTTCTTCGCTTAATCCCTGCTGTTTTATTGTATTTTTACCCATATCGATACTTCGATTAAAGCATTAAGCTATTTCCAACTTTTCAGCAATACGCAGTTTCGCACTGCGCGATCTATTATTTTCAACCAATTCCTGATCGTCAGCAGTAATTGCCTTACGACTGATCACATGAAATGGCTTGATTTCATTTCCAAAAAAATCTTTCTCTACATCACCCCTAAACTTACCTTTAGCCAAGAAATTCTTCACCAAACGATCCTCTAAAGAATGATAAGACATCACGACCAAGCGACCTTCCGCCTTCAAAACATCTACCGTTTGTAGCAAAAATTCCTGTAGAGCTTCCAATTCCTTATTAACCTCAATGCGTAAAGCTTGAAATACTTGCGCATGGTATTTATGCTCCTTTCCTCTTGGTACCAATTTTTTGATAACCTCTTTCAACTCCGCTACCGTATTGATAGGCGTTGTCAAGCGAGCAGTTACAATTGTTTTAGCCAAAGTTTTGGCATTCACAATTTCTCCGTACATGCCAAAAATGCGATGAAGATCCTCCTCCGAATAAGTTGACAACACCTTGCGGGCATCAACATCAGAAATTTGATCCATTCGCATATCCAAGTCTGCATCAAAACGTATGGAGAAACCACGATCAGCGGCATCAAACTGATGAGAAGAAACTCCCAAATCAGCTAAAATACCATCTACCTGTTTCACACCATTTAGACGAAGATTATTTTTTAAAAAACGAAAGTTTTGATGAATCAACGTAAACCTTGAATCATCAATCACATTATTCAATGCATCTGGATCTTGATCAAAAGCAAACAACTTGCCTTCAGGACCCAAGTGTTTCAAAATCTCCCTCGAGTGCCCTCCCCCACCAAAAGTAACATCCACATAAATACCATTTGGCTTAATCACCAAAGCATCCATGCATTCTTTCAACATCACTGGTACGTGGTAAACATTATCCATTCGCTAATCCTCCTAAATCAAAACCTCCCATTACCTGTTCAGCCAAAGCAGAGAAATCCTCTCCCAAATCACCATTCATAAAATCCTCATACCCATCTTTGGACCAAACTTCAATTTTATTAACCTGACAAGCCAAAACAACTTCTCCTGTGATACCCGAATAATCCAACAGACCCTTTGGCAACAAAACACGACCAGCAGCATCCAAACTCAACTCCGTTGCTCCCCTTGTGAAATTTCGAATAAACATTCTATTTTTCTCAACGTACTGATTCAACTGAGCCAACCGTGCTGTTATCGCATTCCATTCCTCGCGCGTATAGATCACCAAATGTTTTTCAAATCCACGATTGATTACAAGCCCCTCACGCTCAACATCAGGCAATTGCCTTTTGAGCGCAGCAGGCAACACCATTCTTCCTTTGGTGTCTAACTTGCATTCATATTCGCCAATTAAAAAACTCATTTTGTACACATTGGTTTCAAATTCAATGTAAAAGTATACACTTTCACCCACTTTTACCCACTTTTACCCACAAAAAAGTTTTCCACATAGTGGAAGCGCTACATTTAATTGACTAAAGCTTGACATAATAGCAAACAAAAAGCTAGATATCAGCGGTTAAATTAGGTTTTTGAACCGTTATTCAAAATGGTTCAATAAGAAATAAATCACTAATTTAGAGTTGCTTTTTTTCTTCAAACAGGAAGATAAATACGCTAAAAAACAAATTTTTTACAAAAATATGATCAACCAGGGGAGAAAGTGGGGCTTTCACCCATCAAAAAAAGTAAGTATAAATAAAGATTAAATTTCTGAATTTCTGACCAAAATTGGATCTATAAAAAGACCTAAAATCGGCGAATATTTTGCGCAATAATTTCAAAACTTGACCATGTGTAATCCAAAACTAGTTCGCATTTAAAAATTAATCTATAACCTATTCAGAGGAAACCTAGAAAAATACCTCGACTTTTCTTTTAATAAAACAAAATTGCCATTCGTTATTCTCCCTAAAAACAGATAATTTTGTACAAAATTAAAATTGAGCGTATGCATAGAACAAACACGTGCGGAGAATTAACAATAGCTGACTTAGGTAAAACAGTTACACTGAGCGGTTGGGTTCAAAAATCTCGCGATTTAGGCGGAATGACTTTCATAGATGTAAGAGATCGCTATGGCATTACACAATTAACTTTTAATTCGGATGACGATGATTCTTTACGCGCTAGTGCACGTGAATTAGGTCGTGAGTATGTGATTAAAGTTACCGGAACAGTAATTGAACGTTCTAGTAAAAATCTAAAAATTCCAACAGGAGAAATTGAAATCAAAGTTTCTTCTTTAGAAATATTAAATTCGGCAAACACGCCACCATTTACTATTGAAGACGAAACGGACGGGGGCGAAGATATCAGAATGAAATTCAGATATTTAGATTTACGCCGCAAACCTGTTCGTGAAAACTTAATATTACGTCACAAAACGGCACAGGAAGTACGTCGTTTTCTAGACGAGCAAAATTTTATCGAAGTAGAAACTCCGGTATTAATCAAATCTACACCTGAAGGTGCACGTGATTTTGTTGTTCCTTCACGTATGAATGCAGGTGAATTTTACGCATTACCCCAATCACCCCAAACCTTCAAACAACTATTGATGGTATCCGGTTTTGACCGTTATTTTCAAATTGTAAAATGTTTCCGTGATGAAGATTTACGTGCAGATCGTCAACCCGAATTTACACAGATTGACTGTGAAATGTCTTTTGTTGAACAAGAAGATGTATTAAATATATTTGAAGGTCTAGCAAAGCATATCTTCAAAAAAATCAAGAATATTGACTTGGGAGAAGTTCCGCGTATGACCTACGCTGATGCGATGCGCTTATACGGATCTGACAAACCAGATATTCGTTTTGGTATGCAATTCGTGGAATTAAATGAAGTGGCTAAAGATAAAGGATTTCCTGTATTTGATGCGGCTGAATTAGTTGTTGGTATCAATGTTGAAGGTTGTGCGCATTACACCCGTAAACAATTAGATGCATTGACCGATTTTGTAAAACGCCCTCAAGTAGGTGCCACCGGTCTTGTCTATGCACGCTATAACGAAGATGGTACGGTAAAATCTTCTGTTGATAAATTCTACACGCCAGAGCAATTATTGGACTTTGCAAAATTATTTAATGCTAAGCCCGGCGATTTATTCTTAATCATGGCTGGTCCAACAGATAAAGTACGTAAACAGCTGAATGAACTTCGTCTTGAAGTCGCCAATCAATTAGGGCTACGTGACAAGAACAAGTTTGCCCCTCTTTGGGTGTTAGACTTTCCTTTATTAGAATGGGATGAAGAATCTGAACGTTACCATGCGATGCACCACCCTTTTACTTCTCCAAAACCTGAAGATATCGCATTATTGGATACAAACCCAGGTGAGGTAAGAGCAAACGCATACGATTTTGTCCTTAATGGTACTGAAGTAGGCGGGGGATCGATCCGTATTCATGATCGTGAATTGCAATCTCTCATGTTCAAACACTTAGGATTCACTCCGGAAGAAGCCCAAAAACAATTTGGCTTTTTAATGGAAGCATTCACCTATGGAGCTCCTCCACACGGCGGATTAGCATTTGGTTTTGACCGTTTAGTAGCGTTACTAGCAGGAATAGATTCCATTCGTGATGTCATCGCCTTCCCTAAAAACAATTCAGGAAGAGATGTGATGATCGACGCTCCTTCCACTATCCACCAAAATCAACTGGATGAACTAAGCTTAAATTTGAATTTAAAAGTTAAATAATTTGATCGCATCATGCGATAAATAATTTATAAGCGTTATCTTTAAAAGTTGGTAATTTATTACCAACTTTTTTTGTAAAATTAAAAGAATTGGATGTCAGTAAGCTCTGCAGATAAATTTTTAAAAGAAAGTGCGACAAAATCTTTCGACAGTAAACATCGCGATATTATCAATTATAATATCGACAAGTATACCCTTGCTTTCGAAAAAGGCAAGAGTAAATTTATGGATCTGGAGAACTCGCGTTTAGAAGCCAATCTAACAAAATGGAGAGCTATTGAAAACTTAGATAAATATCTATTAGAATTCGAAAGCAAATTTATAGCACGAGGTGGTAAAGTAATTTGGGCGAATGATGCCGCTGAGGCACGTCAAGAAATTTGGAAGATCATGGAACGAAATAACGCCAAGAGCGTTATCAAATCCAAATCTATGGCCACAGAAGAAATAGAGCTCAACCATTTTTTGGAAAATAAGGGAATCGAAGCATTAGAAAGTGACTTAGGCGAGTTTATTATCCAGTTACTAGATCAAAAACCGTATCACATCGTAACACCTGCGATGCATCTAAGCCTCGCAGATATCGCTCAGTTATTCAACGAGAGATTTGGCACACCCCTAGAAGCGACTGCTGAAGAGTTGACGATGAAAGCCCGTGAATTATTACGTGAAAAATATAAAACTGCAGATATCGGCATTTCAGGAGCCAACTTTTTAATAGCTGACACGGGTAGTATTGCCATTACTGAAAATGAAGGAAATGCACGTTTGACAACAGCTTTTCCAAAAATTCATATTGCTATTGTTGGAATTGAAAAAATCCTTCCATCAATCAATGACCTTGATCTATTTTGGCCATTACTTGCTACTCATGGAACAGGTCAAAATCTGACTGTTTACAATACATTACTCAGCGGTCCAAGACAAGCCTACGAGTCTGATGGACCCGAAGAGATGTATGTCGTTTTATTAGATAATGGCCGCACCAACCTATTGGCTCAAAAAGAGCAACGCCAAGGACTTTATTGTATCCGATGTGGAGCTTGCCTGAATGTTTGTCCTATTTATCAAAATATTGGAGGACACACCTATGAAACCACTTATCAAGGCCCAATTGGTTCCTTGATATCACCACACTTAAGTGGAATGAAAGAGTTCAAGCACTTAAGCTACGCCTCTTCGCTCTGTGGTAAATGTACAGAAGTGTGCCCTGTTGGTATAGATATTCAACGTATGCTTTTGTTAAACAGAAGAGATGCTGTAGCAGAAGACTTAGCACCATCAATAGAGAAAAAGGCTTGGAAAGGATTTACCTATCTCATACAAAGAAGAAAATTGATCGATTTATTCGGAGGAAAGATCAAAAACTTCTTTCTTGGAAAATTTTTCAAAAAGACTTGGGGAAGTAATCGACAATTGCCCAAACTCGCAGATAAATCCTTTTCCAAACAGTGGAAAGAGCAACAAAAAAATAAAGATTAACAAAACTGTGTCAATTGATTTCATTGATACGAAGATTTAATTAAAAAAAGATGGTCCGCTCTCACAAGCGGACCACCAAAAGACCAAAAACTAAAATTAAAACTAAAACCTAAAAAACACGTTAACTATTTTTCAAAGACACTTCCTTACTCACTTCTATATTATTTTTACCATCTTTATGATTTTTATCGCTGCGATCACGACGCATTGGGCGATCATCTGATTTACGCATACGGTGTTGTTTACGATTCTCAGCAAAAGATTCTTTATATAGTTTTTGTTGATCAGGACTCAAATTTTTCATCAACTTTTCACGTTGAACCATACGATCTTTTTTCATACGCTCCATGGATTCTTTGCGATCCGCGGCGTGCATTTTATCTTTTTTAGCTTGATCCAATTGCAATGCATAAATTTCCTTGCGCTGTTTATCCGTGAATTTTAATTTTTTATCCATACGATCAGTGCGCAATTGTGCAATTTCTTCTGCCGATTTTTTATCTAACTTAAATTCCTTTTTTGCAGAACGACGACCATCTCGGTTTACCCCCTCTTTAACATTTGATTTTTCTTGTGCAAAACCAGCAAACATAATTCCTGACAGCAACAAACTTAACACTAGCTTTTTCATGATATTTTTCCTTTTAGTACGATAAACATTTATTTCAGTCTGTTTCATTTTTAATATATGATTTTACAGACATTTGTTAAGTAAGATGCTAAAACCGCATTAAAGTTTAAATCAACCACTGTTAAATAAAGTTAAACTATCAAGAAGTATCCAATTTATTGTGAGATTGTATTCAAACGAATAGGCAATGTATAAGCCACTCGAACCGGACGACCATTTTGAATTCCAGGTTTCCACTTCTTAGCTTTGCCGAGCAATTCCACAGCAGCCTTCCCTGTTCCATGGGAAACATCACGTTTGATATTGATATCCGTCAACGTACCATCCTTTTCTACGACAAATGAAACTTCCACTACACCATTCACCCCCTGTTGCAATGCCGATTCAGGATATTGATAATTTTCACCTACCCATTTCATAAAAGCCTTAATCCCACCTTGCGGTTGAGGCTGTATTTCTATCGCTTCAAAATCAACTATCGCATCTGGATTTCCATGTATTGCTCCCTCTTTACTAGTACCTGTAATACCACCATCACGTTTTACAGTGCCAAACTCCCCTCGAGCAACAGAAGTGCCATTTGCGCTGGCTTTCAAACTCATCCGTCCAGCCAATTTATTCGTTTTATTAAGCGCGTCTTGCGTCACAACATCTTCAGTCACCATATGCTTAGGAGCCACTTTAGGTTCAACAAAGCGGACCACTTCCTGCTTCGGTAAATCCATAGCAACCTGTTGTGGCGCTTTTTCTTGAACAGGAATTGGTTCCTCAACTTTCTCTGGCTCTTGATGTTTCTTTTCTAATTCCTCTAGTACTCCCATATCATATTCCTTCATGTACTGAGCAACAGGAAGCTCAGCCTTTTTAAAATACCGATTATAGATCCCATTACTACCAACACCTATCGTAACCACAGCTAGGACAATCACTATAGACCAGTTGGTCGCTTTAGTAGATAGATTACGCAATTCAAAAGCGCCATAAGATTGGTTACGTCCTGCAAAAACAACCTCTAACCATTCTCTTTTGTAAATATTCAATTTGGAGTTTAGCATAGCTTTAAAAATTAAGTTTATATTTTAAACTATGATGCACAACAATTAAAATTCCACAAAAAATGAAAATTTAATTTTCACAAAATTTACCGTATTTTTAAAATATAGAGAACAAGAAAAATATGAGAACAAGAATGAGAACAGCCTTTAATATAGCATTTTCAGCAGGTTTAATTATCTTAATATCAATAAGTTGTACGCAAGAAAAACCAAAAGAAATCAAGCAAGAAGAAAAACAAAGAAATCTCAAAACAGATACTAATCAAGCTTTCATAACTTTTGCTTTTCTTAATGAAAATAAAGATTCTTTAGTTAGTTTGCCTGTCGAAGATGAAAAAATAAAACCAGAACTAGCAACGCATGCGATTATTGAAAATAAGGTCATTCCCATTATTTTTTCGAATACAAAACTAGAAAGTCAAACATCCAATGGAAGACAAACAAGTCGTAATTTCGCAAATAATGGCGGTTCATTTTTCACATTTAAAGAGCCCGTAAAACAAGGAGATTTTGCATTATTAGTCAATCAGGACTTCATTGATCACAACAAAGTCATGTCTTTCATCAAGAAAGACAAAAAGACCGATGAACCGACAACATCCATATTATCAAAAAAATATAATCGAAAAATAGCAAAAAGTGCTACCATCGCTGAATTAGAGGATCAATCACAAATCATCTTAACATTATTTGAGGTTAAAAATGATTCCGCATTAGCAGTGCTCTCTTACCTGCATCATGATCAGTTAATCACATTAGATTTTCCGGCGAAATATGATGAAATGAGTACTTGGCGCGTAGATGATGGAGGAGTATTCGACTTCGAAAATCTGCAGGTATTGTCTGTTTTTCAATCGGATAAATCCATCAAAATAGCAACGGTATTTTGGGGAGCCGAAGGGTACAATCTCAATTTCTACGAATCAACAAACGGAGTTTTTAAAAGTATTGCAGAGGCATATGGTTACAGTGCTCCCCTGTAAAATAGAAAAGACAAGTTAACCAACTTGTCTTTTCTATTTTACAGCATTTGTCCCTATTTTACATATGCATACGTGCCAATGGTCCAACATCTTGTCCAACAAAATCTTGAACCAAATATTTTTGATATCCCGCAATAGCAATCATTGCTGCATTATCGGTACAATATTCAAATTTAGGGATAAATACATTCCAACTATAACGTTCCCCCATTGCAATCAATTCCTTACGCAAACCAGAGTTTGCAGAAACTCCACCAGCAATAGCAATATCTTTGATACCGGTTTCCTTTGCAGCTTTCTTTAACTTATTGAGCAATATAGACACAATACGTGATTGAACAGATGCACAGACATCATCCATATTATTTTTTAAAAAATAAGGATCTGATTTCTCTTCTTTTTGCACCATGTAAAGAATTGCGGTCTTTAATCCTGAAAAACTAAAGTCCAGGCCCTGAATTTGAGGTTCAGGAAGTTTATAAGCGTCAGGATTACCTAACTGCGCATGTTTATCGATCAGTGGTCCACCTGGATACGGCAAGTTCAAGATTTTTGCCGTTTTATCAAAAGCCTCTCCGGCGGCATCATCCAAAGTTTGTCCTAAAATTTCCATTTCAAAATAATCTTTGACCAATACAATCTGTGTATGACCTCCAGATACTGTAAGGCATAAAAATGGAAAACTTGGTTTTGGATCTTCAATAAAATGAGCTAAAATATGCGCTTGCATATGATTGACATCAATCAAAGGTATATTTCTGGCCATTGCAAAAGACTTGGCAAATGAAGTTCCAACCAGTAAAGCACCTAATAATCCAGGACCTCGTGTAAAAGCTACTGCATCTATTTGATTTTTATGTATTTTTGCAATGCGAATGGCTTCTTCAACTGTTGGTATAATATTTTGTTGATGTGCACGCGACGCTAATTCTGGAACGACACCTCCATATTTAGCATGAATCGCCTGAGTAGCAATAACATTAGAAAATATTTCACCGTCGATACAAATTGAAGCAGATGTTTCATCACAAGATGATTCAATACCTAAAATAACAGCCATAGCTTTGGGGTAATTAATATTGTACAAAAGTATCAAAAAAATAATTAAAATAGCACTGATTACATTGGCTAGCATACTCGTTTTGCTAGGTGCATTGATGCTATCGTTACAATTAGAGCTTGTTCAAAATTTTATTTCCAAAAGAGTTGTTTCTTACCTCTCAAAAGAATTAAATACAAAAATTGCTTTAAAAAGAATTTATTTCAAACCTTTCCAATCATTAGTCCTAGAAGGTTTTGAATTATACGATACCAAAGGCGATACCATTCTGATTGCTGAAAAATTAAATGCAACCGTCAATCTAAATCAATATTGGGATCACAATAAAATTGTAATCAATAAACTGAGCTTAGAAAATACAACGGCCTATTATCAGGTATATAAAGATAGTTCCAATATTAAATTTTTATTAAATTACTTTAGCTCTCCTAAAAAAAACGATCAAAAATTAAGTAAAAAACTAGATATTGATTTAAAACAATTGAAATTGGTCAATAATCAATTTCGTTATATCGATCATACCAAGAAGCACTATGCGAAAGTGGTCGATTTTGGAGATCTTGACGTTAAACAATTAAATGCTGATTTTCAAAATATAAAGCTTGCAGACAATTCCATCCAAGTTGATATAAAGCAATTAAATCTACGTGAAAAAAAAGGATTACAGGTTAAAGGATTAGTTGCAAACGCATTGGTAAGCAACAAGAAAATTGAATTGAAGAAACTTTTATTAATCACGAATAAATCCACTGTAAAAGACTATGTAAAATTAGAGTTTAATACTTTCGATGACTTTTCAGATTTTAACAATCGTGTTGATGTCAGTTTACGGATCAAAAATTCAGTACTACATTCGGAAGACATTGCTTTCTTTTCTTCTACCATGCATCGTGTCAAGTTTGATCTAAAAATAAAGCAGGCGATTGCACAAGGTAAAGTAAATCATATTGACGCTAAAAATGTACATATTGAAACTGAAAAATCTACTCAATTAAAGGGTAATGTTAGGATTTTGGGACTTCCCGATATCGATCAAACCCATTTTAAATTAACGAATCTCAAAATACAATCTACGTTCGAAGACTTACAGTCTATTCTGCCCAACCTGAGTAATAACAAAAACTTCAAGCTTCCACAACTTGTAAAATCATTAAATACAATTTTATACCAAGGAGATTTGGATGGATTATACAACCATTTTCAAATTCATGGAGAATTAAAAACAGATTTAGGTACCATAAGCACAAAATCTTCCTTAAATTTTCAAAAAGAGATTGATTTTTCGGGTCTTTATCAGTCCAAATCTTTTGATTTTGGAAAATTATTGAACAATAATCTTTTAAAAACTACTGGTTTTAATCTTGATCTAAAAGGCAGAGGCAGCAGCTCAAAAACACTTTCATTAGCAGTAGATGGAAGCTTAGAAAATTTTGATTTCCGAAATTATCGCTATCAATCCATTCCTGTTAAAGGATCAATCGTCAACGAAAAGTTTACAGGGTCTGGTGCTATACATGACCCTAATGCTAAAATTAATTTTCAAACAGATATAGATTGGTCCAATCCCGCTATTCAATATAATCTGGATGCAACTATACAGGAGACAGACCTCTATGCGCTACATCTGGTACAACAACAAGGCATCCTTATTCACAACACAGCAGTCCAAACTAATCTAACTGGAAGTTCAATCAATAATCTAGTCGGAGATTTACATGCTAATAATGTTCAATTCAGCACCAAAAAAGGCAACTTTGATATTAAAGAAATTATATTTAAAGCTGTAGGAGATGAGCGAAACAGGGCATTAACTTTATCCTCAGACGTTGTAGACGCAACTCTTAATGGTCAGATTGACCTCAATACGATCACACCCTATTTTAAGATGCTTGCTATGCGTTATGCTCCAGCAATTGGTTTTGAAACAGAGTCTTATAATAATCAGAACTTTGAACTGAACCTCAACATCAAATCTTTCCAGCCTATCGCTACTTTCTTTAAAAAAGAAATCAGCCTAGATAGCGGCGCCACCCTTCATGCCAAATTTTCAAGTGAAGAACATCATGCGCAATTCAATTTATACAGTCCTATTTTCAACTATAATGGAATAAAGATTTCTAACCTGATTATTGATCAAATTTCAAATACAGAATCCATGGCTGTATCTGCTTCTGCAGACCGTATCAATCTAACCGATAGTACTTATATAAACAATATCAATATTGCGAATATACTTTCCAGCGATAGCTTACGTTTCAACGTCAAATTATCAGAACTCGATGCGAGTAATAATTTAGATCTGAATGGTGTAATTCGTTTTGCACATCAAAAACCCGCGTTCATTAACTTTGATCCATCGACCATTATTATCAATAAAAACAAATGGGCGCTCACACAAGGATCCGAGCTCAAAGTATCCAAAGGGAAATGGTTTCTTCAAAATTTAACCTTAAAACATGATGAACAAACCGTATTACTGAATGGTGTACTGTCCAATGAAGAAAGTGATCAGTTAAATATTTTATTCAAAGATTTCAACCTCAGTTCTTTAAATGGAATCACAAAACCACTTGGTATTAATATGCTTGGTGAGATGAATGGTAATCTTGAAATTAATTCGCTATTCAAATCACCGTATTTTATTGCCAACCTACAGACAAGCCCTATTATTTACAATCAACTTCCAATCGGTCAATTGAGTTTAAAAGCTAATTATGACCAAAACGCTAATGTTGTTCATCTTGACAGTAAAATTGAAGATGGTAACAAGCAGATAACACTGGCTGGAACATATAATATCAAAGAAGAAAATGATAAAATAAATCTAAAGGCTTCTTTACAAAATACAGATCTCATTCTTTTTCAGCCATTTCTTAAATCACTGGTTTCAAATTTACATGGAAAAGCGAATGCCGAACTCGAGATTAAAGGCGATATCAATAAACCTAAAATAAGCGGAAATGCCAGTTTTAATGATGCCACATTTGTTATTAATTATTTAAAAACGCCCTATCACCTCACCGATAAGGTTATCGTAGTTTCCAATGGCATTTTTCTTAAGAACCTAAAAATTCTAGATCCGAAAAACAATGAAGCTATCGTAAATGGAATGGTAGATTTAAATCAACTTTCCGATCCCAATATCGACATCAAAATTAAAGCAAATAACTTCTTAGCACTCAATACTACCCTCAAAGATAATGACCTCTATTATGGTACAGCCTATGCGAGTGGTGATTTCAATTTCAAAGGATTAACATCAGCAATCAATATAGATATCAAAGCAAAATCCAATGATAACACCATCATAAACATTCCATTTAATAGTGCCATGACAATCACGGATAATGATTTTATCTATTTCATTTCTCCGGATAGTTTAAACAGTTCCAAGCAGATAAAACGAAAGAGTTTCAACGGTATTACGATGAATATGGATCTTTCCTTAAGCCCAAATGCGGAGATGAATTTGTTTACTTCTTTAGGCGGTGTATCTGGACGTGGAACTGGTAATATCACGATGAACATCACTTCTTTGGGCGATTTCGGAATGTTTGGAGATTACATCATTAGTTCTGGAAAATTCAATTTTAAAGCACAAGATTATTTAAACAAAATTTTTGATCTCAAAGAAGGGGGAACGATTCGATGGGCGGGAAAACCTGCTGAAGCCAACATTAATCTAACCGCGGTCTACCAACAAAGAACTTCCTTATCTCCTCTTTATAATGCTGCAGGACAAACGGACAATCCGCAACGTATACTAGCGCAAGCAGATATGAATTTAAAAGGATTATTGAGTCAACCTGAAATAAATTTCGACCTCAATTTCCCACAAGATCCATATGTCAAAGATGAACTTCAGGGTTATCTTTCAGATGTCAATAATATCAATCAACAAGCCCTCAGTTTAATTGTTCGAAGAAGCTTTACACCAGGCTCTCAGACCGATTTTGGAAAAGAGGTCAATAATACCCTACTATCCGCTGGTACCGAGATTGCTTTCAATCAATTGAACAATATCATTGCAGAATCTTTAAATATTAATTTTTTCGATATCAATATTAAATCTCTTAATGATGCCTCAGCATCGCTCAGACTCTTTAATGACCGTTTAATTTTGACCGGAGGTATTACAGACAATAGAAGTAATCAATTGACTGACTTAAATGTATTTTCAGATCGTGTATCTACTGATGCCGAAGCTTTGTTTTACCTTCGTAAAGACGGTCGACTTTTATTAAGAGGCTCCAATCGCTTAAATACACGAAACTTTCTTATCAATCCCAATAGTGAGGATTATGTGAGCGCAATAGGTTTGGTATACCGTCAAGAATTTAATTCATTTTCGGAATTCTTAAAACGGATGTTCCCTTTCAGAAAAAAGAAAAAAGAGACACCATAATACATCTCCAAAACACGACGTCCAATTTGTGTAATGCCGATCTCTTCTTAATCACACATGAAAAATAGAACAGTATTTAAATATTGCGGCATCACAACTAAACCTTTATAAATATAAAAGCAGTGTATCATCAGCATGATCCTTCAGAATCAAACTGAACGTAAACAACAAAAGCCTTTCCAAAAAATGGAAAGGCTTTTTTATAATAATCAGAAGTTAACTAGCTTACGCTAATTTTTCGAATGCTGCGTACTCGATCTCTTCTTTATTGATTTTAATTTGACCTTTTAAGAATTCAAACACTTTAAGTGCTTTTGCTTCTTCAAACAAACGGTTACCTTGTTCTTTATCTTGCAATAACTGAATCGCATATTGTGACAATTGCTCATCACTAGGCTCTTCGTTGATATTGTACATTTTGATTTGTGCATAGATACGTTCTTTTGCTAAATTGATGACTTCATCATATTTAACTTCAAGACTATTTTCAGTAACTACACGGTTTTCAATGATTGTCCATTTCAAGTTGTTCAAGAAATCAGCAAAACCTTCATTCAACTCTTCATCCGAGATGCTAGGGTTAGTTGCTTTTAACCATCTTTTCAAAAACTCTTCAGGGAAAGCTACATCAACTTTTTCCATACCGAACGTATACATATCATTACGTAGACGTTGATCAGAATTTTGTTTGAATAAGTTTTCAACTTCTTCTTTTACCTTTGTTCTGAATTCAGCTTCTTCAGTAACTTCTCCTTCAGCAAACAATTTATTAAAGAATTCCTGATTTAGATCAGACTCTTCTAAACGGTTAATGTTTTTTACCGTCAAATCAAATTTAGTTACATCTAATGCTTCAACTTCTTCTGGAGTAATACCTAAGATACGAGCAATGTCCTCATCTTTGAATGCTTTTTTGATATCAATTTTAACAACATCATCTTGTTTAAGACCTACCAAAGATTTTTTAATCTTTGCATCTTCGATGATATCAGTACGTACTGAAGTTGTTTTCTCAATACCTTCTTCTTTATCTTGTTTCAATGTAGCATATAGTACATCACCTTCTTCAGAAACTTCTGGGTTGGTCATTTTACCGTAGCTACGACGTAAATTTTTGATACGAGACTCTAAAGTTTCTTCATCAGCTTTAATATCATACTCTTTAAATTCAGCGTCTTTTGTAAAAGGATTTACAAATTCTGGAGCTAAACCAATTTCGTAAGTAAATTGGAAGTTATCTTTATAATCCCAGTTATAGTTAGCAGTTTCTTCTACCGGAAGAGGTTGTCCTAAAACTTCTAATTTATTCTCGCCGATGTAAGCTGTAATTTTATCATTGACAATTTTGTTGACTATATCTAACAAAATTGATTTACCATAAGTACGTCTAATGTGTGCAGCAGGCACTAAACCAGGACGGAATCCAGGTAATTTCGCCTTTTTAGCTTGATCCTTGATTTCTTTGTCTACTTGTGGGTTATAATCTTCTGGCGCTAAATCAACTTTAATTACTGCGTTGATCGCGTCAACTTTTTCGTGTGAAATGTTCATACTCTTTCTAAACCGTTACGCATTATTTTGATAAAAAAAATCCTCCCGAGGATTTAAATTCGGGAGGACATTCAAGTGCGGAAGAAGGGACTCGAACCCCCACGTCTTGCGACGCCAGATCCTAAGTCTGGTGCGGCTACCAATTACGCCACTTCCGCATTAGGATTTCTTGTTGGCACAAAGATAGAAACGATATGCATACTATGCAAGTCTTTTCTCAATAAATTTTCATTATTTTTTTATTTATTTTGTTGAGCAAAAAATAAATTTGCATAATTCATTCTTATTCATTTACTTTGAAAAACAAAGTACTTTTATGAAACAAGAAGATTTAGTAAAAGAAATAGCAAGTATTCGAAATTTGATGGAAAAATCCAGCAAATTTATCTCCATTAGCGGAATTTCAAGTGTCCTAATCGGTACCTATGCCCTGCTAGGTGCTGCCTATGCTTACTATGAAATTTATGGATTTGATAGCCAAATGGGATATCGGGATCATTATGTTAACGAACCTGTCATTATTGTAAAATTACTCGTAACAGCAATGCTCGTTTTATTTGCTTCCATTTTTACTGGAGTATACATGGCTATCAAGAAAGCAAAATCAAATAGGCAAAGCATTTGGAATACCACCAGTCGATCTTTATTATATGCTATGGCTGTACCCTTATGTACTGGCGGATTATTTGCTTTAATATCCATATCTAAAGAAAACTACACTGCAGTTGCCTCCATCCTATTGATTTTTTATGGATTAGCACTCACAGCTGGCAGCAATTATACTTTTAATGAAATAAAAGGACTTGGAATTTTAGAAATTGTGCTAGGACTATTAGCTTTGCTTTTTCCTGGAAATGGAATTATCTTTTGGGCTTTGGGATTTGGTGTCTTACACATCATATATGGAATAATCGTTCATAAAAAATACGAATAGTGAATTTTGACTTAACACAGTATAATAAAATATTTGAAAATAAAGTCCGTCTCCAGATCATGAGCGTATTGATGGCTAATGACGAATATGATTTTAATTCATTGAAATCCATATTGGATGTCACGGATGGTAATCTAGCGTCTAATCTGAAGACATTAGAAAAAGAAAATTACATTGAAGTTTTCAAAACATTTGTGGACAGAAAACCAAATACCAGGTATAGAAGAACGATCGAAGGTGAAAAAGCTTTCGAAGAACATCTAAAGGCTCTTGAAAAATTGATTAAACAACAGTACAAATAATTTTTTTATCCATTTACTTTGAATTTCAAAGTACTTTTAAAAACAAAAGAAATGAAGATACGATTATCCATTATGCTTGTCTTGTACAACAAGAGTCAAAAAATTTATACTCAGCTATTCAAGCAGCATAAACGAGCTTGGAATATCAGTAAAGAAGATTTTCTAAATTTTCCGAAAGGATCGCTAGGACATCACCTTGGCATATTCTATCAAGAAAAAGGCTTTGACGTTGTTCCTAAATTAGAAAATCATGATGTATTTCACCTCATCACAGAATCTGGCACCGACATACAGGATGAAGTCGCCATGCAATATTTATTATTGGGCAATGGAAAGGTCAGCCTCTATCAAATTGCTATGATCGCAATTGGTACATTCATCTACCCCGAACACTTCAACATATACCTAAAAGCTTTATCAAAAGGTAATGCCATGCAAAAGTTTCATGATTTAGATTTCGAAACTTTATTAAACATTCCATTACATGAAATTAAAAGCTCCTTGGCATTTGACTTAAAAAAACATCTCAATCATCAAAATTTAACAACATTATAAAATCCAAAATCATGGAAACAAATAAAACACCCCTCTTAGACCGTATTGGTACATCAGTTTTCACCAAATTAATTACCATTTTAATTCTCGTCTTATTACTACTCATCCCTTTATTCTGGGTCAAAGACCTTATTGAAGAAAGAAAGAATCGGCAATCTGAAGTCAGTAATGAAATTGCTTTTAAATGGGCTGGTCAACAGGTAATCTCAGGTCCCATCATTGCCATCCCTTACCAGCTTGTAAAAGAAATTGTCACAACGGATAAAAACATCGTCTCTACCAAGAATACTTACGTCACACAATACGTATACCTATTACCAAAAGCATTAAACATCAACAGTACCATTTCAACGGAATCATTAAAAAGAGGTATTTACAAAAGTGTCGTATACAATGCGCAACTGGATCTAAAAGGGTCTTTTGATGCGATCGATTTTAATAAAATAGATTTGAATGGAGTTGATCTCGAATGGAAAAATGCGAAAATATTAATTGGTTTAAGCGATCTTAAGGGACTTGGAGCTTCTCCTACTCTAGTTTTCAACCAACAGCAAATTGAATTTGAACCTAATATGTCTGCATTAAATCCTTTTGAGAATAATATGATCGCAGCCATAGATCTCTCTGGCACCAAAACAACCTTAGGTGATTTCCAGATCAAGTTCAACGTAAGAGGTTCTCAATCGATTAATTTTCTCCCTCTTGCAAAACAGACGACTATTAAAACAAAAGGAAATTGGGGAAATCCAAGTTTCAACGGAGCAATTTTAGCAGATGATCGAAAAATAACAGCCAATAGCTTTGAAGCCACATGGAATATCCCGAGTTTCAACCGTAAATTTTCGCAACAGTGGGCCGGTGAGGCAGAGAAGCTGTATGAAATTAAAAACAATTACGAAATTAACAATGCTATCCATGAAGGGTATAGCCAAATGACAGAGCCCGCTGCGGCTACTGATAGTAATATCGCGACAGAAAAAGATATGATTCAAATCAACTTCTTGGAAGAAGTCAATAATTATCAAAAAACTACACGCGTAGCCAAATATGGAATATTGATTATTATTTTAACCTTTGCAGCATTATTCTTCACAGAGATCATCAAAAAGCAACGTATCCACCTTATCCAATATCTGTTGATCGGATTTGCGATGGTACTATTCTATTCTCTTTTATTATCCATTAGTGAGCATCTGGGCTTCAATATAGCCTATTTATTAGCTGCTATTGCCACTATTATTTTAATTGCATCATTTATTAAATCCATTACAAAAGACAGCAAGTCCGCTTTTATATTTTCTGGAATTTTAGCCGTTTTCTATAGTTTTATCTTTATCCTGATGCAATTGCGTGATTATTCGCTGATCGTAGGTACAGTAGGTGTTTTTATTATATTGGCTATACTGATGCGCGTATCCACAAAAATCAACTGGTATCAATACGATAAACGATGAGATTAGCTACAGAAGGTATCAAGATGTATTTGACATACATCTTGATACTCCTTAAAAGAAAATGATAAGATATCGTATATTGTTTTTCTTTATACACACCCCCCATAAACAGAGTCAGACAATCGATCATGAACGATATCATAGAAACCGACATAGATATGAATTTGATCACCTCTACTGAACAAATTATCCTCCCATACCAATTTTCCTGCTGTGGATAATGCACCACCATCATTCAAAGCAAAAAAATCTTCAATAACATAAGCCAATACCAGCACCGCAGATGGATGCTCTCCTTTACAGGCCTCTTTATTCCATTCAATATAAAGTTTATTGTCCTTTATAGTTACATGGATGAGTTGAGGAGGTGGCATATCCCCCCTAAAAACCATTACTTTTTCAGGATTTACATAGGGGTTATTATCTGCATCATAATCAATCGAATTGTGGAGTAAATAGGATTGAGCGGATTGAAAAGTACCCACACGGCTACCTTTAGGTGCCATATTTTTATAACCAAAAGCTATTGGTTTCTTAATAAATTTTAAAAATTGAGATACGACCTTCAAACGCTTGCGATTGATGAGCATCAATTCGCTGGGCGGTTTTTTTACTATTGCTGGTAGAGAACGAATAACGGTTTGACCATTTAGTTCATAACCTACCACACTTCCTACTTTACCTGAAAAAGGACCATTTATACCTGCTTTTAATATTGCCATAATGGTTTATTTATATTGGAAATTTATTAAGATATATAACCTGCTATGGGCGCATTTATATAGCATTAAATTCTAATTTAATCATTATAGTGATTATATACAAATTATATAGAGGGTTTATAGAGGTTTTCTAGTGTTTTACCTATAGCAACCCTATAGAAACCCTCTATAATAACTCTCGTATATCTATGTAATATAATAATATTTTATCCATCTATTTACAACTATATATATCATGATCTCTCCATGTGTGATGACCAGATACTTCTTTCCTTTAATCAATTTTGATAGCATGAAATGTAGTAAAGGGGAGGGCTATGATCTTATTTCTAATAAACATGGTTGATGAACCGTATAAAATGTTCCCTTAGTTTGTTTACAAGAGGCAATCATGTCAGTTTTTCATGTAAAATTTGTCATTTTTTATGAAAAAATTTCAGTTTCACGAGATCGGTATTTTTTTTGTAGAATATTGAATACAGTCGGCCGACTGAATGAGTTTAATAATTAATTTTTCACTTCATAAAAGGAGGTTATTATGAAACTTGCAAAAAGAAACTTGAACAATTTTTCAATTTTTTCGCCCATGTTTAATGATTTCAACAGAGAACTTTTAAACTGGGGTAATAGTAACTATTCTTCTACGAGTACCACCGTTCCTTCCGTTAATATTAAGGAAGATGGCAATACTTTCGAAGTAGAAGTCGCTGCACCAGGAATGTCAAAAGACGATTTTAAGATCACGCTAGATGGCAACCTATTGACCATATCATCCGCAAAAGAAGAAAAAAATGAAGAAAAACGGGATAACTACACCCGACGGGAGTTTAGCTATCAGTCCTTCCAACGCAGCTTTGAACTTCACAGAGATGTAGTCGATCAGGATAATATCGAAGCTCGTTATGAAAATGGTCTGCTAAGGTTAACCATTCCTAAGAAAGAAGAAGCAAAACAAAAAGAGCCTCGACTTATCGAAATATCATAAGTCATAAAATAGTCCATATATAGGATAGCCTCCGTTGGGAGGCTATCCTATTTTATTAAAATATTATTTTTAAAATATGGAACGATCAAATTATCATATTGAAGTTCAGATGTACTGTCATGATAGTTACATCCAAATTGCCAGATTTGATTTGAGCAGTTGTGAAAAAATAGTTCAGGAACTATTTGACGAATTAAAGTGGGACAGTCAAGCATCGGGCAATAGACTTTTACGCATCGCGCTTATGCGGAACGAGAAAAATAATACAAAAACACAATTAAAGTCATTGGATTGCACACTGGATGAACTGGGAGAAAATATTAAAGCCATTATAAAAAAGACTTTTAGGGCAGTTAACTTTGATTAACCCCTAGGTACAAAGTAAATTGAAAAAACTTAAGTAAACATTATTTTACAATTATTTTTTGATTTTTCTTGATTTTTTTCAAATTGATATTTAATTTGGAACCGTTTTTTTAAGGTAAGTACTACCCTAACCAACATTTTTTTAAAGCTAATATTCTATTTAAATATAAATTTTAGTTATTGGATCATGTTAAACAAACTACTAATTACACGCCTAGGTCTATCTTTTAGACCATTATTTATTTCATTTTTAATACTGGCCAACAGTCTCTACCTATCGGGGCAAACGGTCAGAGCAACAAAGTCAAGCTTTGAAGCAAGATTGCTCAATATTGAAGCGCCCAGCAATGAGCCTTTTCGATACACGACCACATTGACCAATGGGTCATCACAGACAGTTACTTACAATCTAAACGCCCAATTACCAGAGGGATGGCAGATCAGTTATCGAGTAGAGGGATCCCAGGTGACTTCTCTTCAAATGCAAGCAAACAAAGTCCAAGAAATAAACATCGAAATTAACTGCCCGCTGACTACAAAGCCCAACACATATAAAATTCCGTTAAAGGCTATATCCCCAACAGATACACTGCATCTCGATCTAGAAGCTGTTGTAAAGGGTTCCTATGCTCTCCAACTCACCACACCTAGTGGAAGACTTAGTGATGAAGTCGTATCTGGCAGCAACAAGGAAATCCTCCTTCAAGTAAAAAATACAGGAACTCTTCCTTTAAACGCGGTAGAACTGAGCGCTCAGTTGCCCAGCAAATGGGAAGCTACTTTTTCACCTTCAACGATACAGCAGCTAGAGCCTGGCAAGTCGACAGATGTAAAAGTTGACTTGCGCGTACCCGATAAAACCATAGCTGGCGACTATGCTGCAAAATTTGATGTTAAATCACCGAACAGTACTGCTGACATTTCATTTCGTATGATAGTCAAGACCTCTTTACTTTCAGGCTGGGTCGGCATGCTGATTATCCTATTGGCTATCGGGCTGATTTATTATCTTATTCGCAAATACGGAAGACGATAGCACTATTTCATTCAATAAAAAAGATAATCATCATGAAGGATCCTATCATCCAATTGACAGGTTTGACAAAAAACTATGGAAAGGCAAAGGCTGTTGATCATTTAGATCTCAACATATATAAAGGCGAGGTATTCGGTCTTCTCGGTCCCAATGGTGCCGGCAAGACGACGACTATCCTGATGATGCTTGGACTAACCGAGCCGACCACAGGAACAGCTTATGTCTGCGGTCATAATGCCACCCGAAATCCAATAGCTGTTAAAAGAAAAGTGGGCTATCTTCCAGATAATGTGGGTTTCTATCCTGAAATGACCGCATTGGAAAACCTGACTTTCATAGCTGAATTAAACGGACTTCAAAAGTCTAAAGCTAGGTCTGGCGCGCAAGACATCTTAAATCAAGTAGGACTGGGACAGGACATCCATAAGAAAACAGGAGACTTTTCGAGAGGTATGAAGCAGCGACTCGGCCTTGCTGAAGTCCTCATCAAGACTCCTGAAGTTGCTATTTTGGATGAGCCTACCTTAGGTATAGACCCACAGGGTGTAGATGAATTCCTCGAATTGATCAAGCGACTCAGCAGAGAACAGAATCTGACAGTTCTCCTATCTTCGCATCACCTCCATCAGGTACAGCGCGTTTGTGACAGAGTGGGTATTTTTGTTGGTGGAAAGCTACTAGCAGAAGGCTCTATTGATAGTCTTGCACATAAGCTACAGCAAAAAGAGGGCATAACAACATGGATTTCATTTGAAAAAACAAATGCAAACGTAGCGCTATTTGAAGAAGTATTAAAAAACTTGCCTGCTATCAGAAAGCTTTCTGTTGGCGATGACTCGATCGAGATCAAAACAGATGGCGATATAACTGCCACGGCAGTACGTTTACTTGTCAACAACGGTGCTGACATCCTATCTGTACAACGCCATGATTATGCACTCGACTATATCTATAATACATATTTTGAGAACAGTAAAACAAGCAACTCTGAACATGAAAAATCCCACAGTCTCCTCCACAATTAGCCACTCATCGGTTCCAATTCAGGTACTGGTAAATAAGGAAATTGCCTATCATATTCGCAGCTGGCGTTTTATCATACTGATCCTACTTATTGTACTGACATTTGGAGCCTCATTATACGTATCTTCCACCGGGTTGAAAGAGGCTGTCAACAATATGAAAGATCCTGATCAATCATTTTTATATCTCAAATTATTGACCACGACGGACAATTCGATTCCACCATTTCATGTTTTCCTGAATTTTCTAGCGCCACTACTTGGCATAGCACTCGGATTTGATGCGATCAATGCCGAATACAATGGGGGCACATTAACACGTCTGATAGCGCAACCTATCTACCGTGATAACCTCTTGTTTTCAAAATTCTTTGCTCCGCTCACTGTCGTGGGGACGATGTTTATCGCGTTAGTACTTCTAATGATTGGCGGTGGCTTATTAGGTACAGGGGTACGGATCGAGCCTCAGGAACTTTTGCGGATTATAGGTTTTACCCTTATCAGTGTTATATATGTCGCCTTTTGGTTGAGCCTATCGATACTATTATCGATACGGTTTCGCCAACCGGCAACCTCAGCTTTAACCGCAATCGGTATTTGGCTATTTTTTACTGTATTCTTCCCGATTCTTGTCAATCTAGCCATCAGGCCATTTTTACCGAATCCAAACTATATTTCGGAACAGGAATATCTGAGCTACAATGAATTGATATTAAACTTGCTTCGATTATCACCGAGCCAACTATATCTGGATGCGACTACAACCCTGCTCATGCCATCTGTACGGAGCCTCGGTCCTATTGCTATGGAACAAATGATTGGCGCCATTCCTGCACCTCTATCATTTAGGGATAGTTTCTTGATGGTCTGGCCTCAAGTCAGTGGTCTTTTAGCAGCAACGATGACCTGCTTTGCGTGGTCCTATTATATTTTTATGCGAAGAGAAATACGGAGTTAAACGCCGTATATAGGATGAACAATGCACGCTACTGGTACAAACATAGCGTGCATTTTTGTACACTTCAGGAAGTTGCCCATAGCAGATTTAATAGAGATTTAAATAAGCCTCTTGTCTCACTCATTAAAATTGGACTTTTACTCCTATAGTGTACATTTGATTGTGGAAAGATATTTAATAGCGTAGCTTCAAATCTAATCGGCAATTGACTTTTGCCTTTAAAATCACTCAATTCTATAAAATGACCCCAATCTGAATAAGAATCCTTTTCTGATATTCTAGCTAAATTAATGTACAAATCGATATCAACAAGGTCTATTTTTTTGATCTCATTATCAATTTCCAAATACAAATACTTTTCATTAATACGACAGAAATATTCCTTTTTTAATATTTTAATTCTGACTAAAACAAGAATAAATAAAATTAGAAATACAAAAAACAAGGTCAATGAAATAGACTGAACGATCGATTTAATTGAGTCAAAAAAAGAAAACTCAGCTATACAGCCTATTGATAAATTCAAAAATGCTGCAAAACAAAATAAATTTTGATACTTTTTTAATGCATTAAAATTCCTTGGTGATAGCACGACTAAGATTATATCTTCCATTATATACGCTGAATATTGACTTTGAACCTTGTACTAAGCTTACTCTTAGCTCCTTCTCTTAAATAGTATTCATTGCAGCAATATCTTGTCGATCAAGGCGTATCCAAACTTTGTAAAAAGATTATATTACTTATCGCCGCTATTCTATGTACAATAATATTATGCTATCTTTTCAAAATATTTTTCTGGGCTATCATTTGAGTTACGCAATTGTAATTATAGTATTCAGTCTTTTCATACTTCAAAGATCGGTATTACTAAGTGATACCATTCGAAAATGGTGCTTATAATACATTATTTTTCTTTAAGATCTTCCTATCGATTGCGATATAGAGAGCGGTTTGAAATATGACGGAGAACAAAAATAAAACGAATAAGAAGGGCTTCTTATCAAGCCAAGGGGATTCTATCATTAGAAGTAAACTTCCCCAGCCAGTTATCAACACAAAAGCTATATTAAATAGAATATAAAACCCTATGGATTTTATATAAAAATTGTGATCAAATTTATAAAGCCATTTTAATTTTATAAACTGAAATGGCAGTAGGTTTATGAGTAAGAATATAGTCCCTCCCAGTCCAGCTCCATCAAAAACACGTATTAGAAAATCACTTAGAGAATTAGTCCGAATATAAGGTATTTCATAATTTCCACTAATAATATTACCCCAATAACGGTGAATATAAATAATTGGAAATAAAGTGTAGGCTATTACCACATTTATAAAAAATATTGTCTTTCTCTTCATGCTCTAATTATTAACAATCGCTCCTCAAAGTTGATATGGGTTTAATTCCTTTAACAACTCTTTCAATATCAACCCAATCAGGCCGCTCAATTTTAGGACTTACAATATTTGCAACACCACCATGTTGATTAACATAAGTACTTACCTTATCTTGGAAAGACTTCCATAAATTATCTATTATACTCCTTAGTATAAAATGCATATTGAAATGGTTATTTTAGAGCCTAGATCAAGTTAAGATCTATAAAGATATAAATTTAGAAAAGTAAGTTTAGGTCTATTCATCGTAATTCTTCGAGCTTAGCAATTCCCCTGATTCACTGTAGTTTTTCCATAATCCGCTCGGCTCTCCTTCAGTATAATGTACAACATCCCTCAATTTTCCGTTGTTGTAATATCTTTTCCATTCGCCTACCATTTTATCATGCTGATAGTTTCCTAAGATTTCCAGTTTTCCATCATCAAAATAAGTTTTCCATTCTCCGGTCTTTTCTCCTCTAGTAGGAGGATATTTCCCTTCTATGAGCGGTAAATAGTCTTTATACTTTCCAATCTCTTTTAATGATCCGTTATCATGATAGAATTTCCATTCACCTACCTGATATCCATCTTTATAATTTCCCGTTGATTTTAATGTACCATCCTCATAATAGTTCATCCATTCTCCAGTTTTATCGGAACTTACCTGATTACCTCCCAGCCCGATCAAATGTCCTATAGATTTCAATTGTCCATTCTTATAGTGTGCTTTAAATCCGTAGATATTTGTTTTCTTATCTACTAATCCGATCTCAAAAGAGGAGCCATCGTCAAGGGTTGTTTTCTCTTGTGCAAATCCTGTGTAGACTGCTAGTATAAATAAGATAGTACTAAATATTTTTTTCATTATAGGTTTTTTGTAGTTTTAATTTTATAAAAGGTGACCGTCTGATTCTATAAAAGACTTATAAGTGATGATCCTGTTTGCCCTAAAAGATCATAATAGAAGCGTGCGAGGATTTAACATCCACATACATAAGCGCTCGATTATTCAGCACTTTGCTAACATAGGTTTAAAAAATATAAAGTCAAGGTTTTAATGAGCGTCTGTAGAAAACAAAATTCGTTCTTTTCACTGTCAAAAACAATACGTCAAAAGATGTATTTTTTGGATTAAATCTTCATGAGTTCCTGCAAGGTTTATTCAGTAAATTATTTTAGCGTCATTCCAACACCGATGCGAGCAGATTGCCGAATTATCTAAAAATAGTTGATAGTATTTTTGTGAGATCTGGGTTTATGATGATGTAACTAGTCTTAAACATCATATCTAAGACCAATTATATCATTATTTGGAAAAATACTCCATAAACTCATTCTGTACAGAAAAGCCGTAGGAGTCTTGTGCTTTAATGCGAATGATTTTATTCCTATTAGCATTCAACTGTGGCATCGGCAATTCCCAAAGATGGCTAGATTTTCTTTTTCGGAGTGGATTGGCCGTACTGCCAGGACTTGGATATATCTTTTGATTGTTTTTTTCTATAATATGGGCGACAAGCGGATCTATGCTTTTACTAAGTTGCATCTGTAGCCATTCTCCATCATTTAGTTGAACCAGAACTTTGGTACTATCTCCAGCCCCAAATATATTAGCCTGCAATAATCCGTCATTCAAAGTAATATGCATTTGCTTTTTAGCATCCTGTCCAATTGCCTTATACTTAAAAGTATACTGATTATCTTTAATATGGATCACAAAATATCCTCTCGGGCTACCGCATTGCATCATGGCATCTGGCACACCAAAAGCATCCTTTTCTCCTCGCCACCAATTACCACAAGTAGCACCGGCCCCCAGTTCTTGTATTGCATGACTTTTAAAAAAATATCGATCCACCTGATGGGTATGCCCGGACAACAATAAGACATTCTCATATCCTTCCAACTGTTGGAGCACCTCTGCTTTATTTCGTGTAAAAGCCATTGGTATATGCTGACTGAGGACAACTAAAACATCTTTTGGAACATGTGCCAAATCATTCTTTAAAAACGTCAATTGATCGTCGGTCAATCTTCCTTCATAAGAATTTTTGCCCGTAGCAAAGACATTATTCAATACAATAAAATGCGCATGACCATAATTGAAAGCATAATTATCTGCTCCAAACACCGTATTAAAACGGTCATTCATATAAGCTGGATGGTCAACATTACGATCATGATTGCCGACCATAGTCCATGATGTCATCGGAAGAGTCCCAAGAATGTTACCGAAATCAGGCAATATATCCATATTATTATTGACCAAATCGCCTAAGACCAGGTTGAAATCAATATCATTACGTTCAAGAAGCTCCGAAAAAATACTTTTAGCTGCAAATCCGAGTTCTTCTTGATCACTAACCTGAACATCTCCAATTGCTGCAATATTAAAATCTTTTGGTACACTTTTCCTTTTTTGCAAGGGCATGTTATAAACCAGCGTATCCGAAATATGGTTATTTGGATTTAGATAATATGCATTTGCATTACCAATTTTGTTGGCATTTGCATACTGATATGCTGACGGATGGATAGAAAAGATAGATTGTCCAACTTCTGCTTCAAAAGCATAAGCTCCACGACTGTCAGAACTTATTACATGGACACCATTGGATATCAACACCTTGGAAAGCCCCTTCTCCCCTTTATCCTGCATACCATTATTATTTTTGTCTTCAAACACATGACCTTTGACCCATACACTTTTTGCAGATGGGCTTTGTGCCATTGCTTCCACAGCAAATAATACTGCCAAAGCCAACAAATAACTTATTCTATTAATCATATAGTATTAAATCTAAAAGATCGGACAGATATGTTCTGTCCGATCTATTGTTATTACAATCCTGGAATATCGTATTTAAAGAGTGTAGCTTTATTGTTTATGACTGTTATTAGATATGGGATACCCTCTTTACTGATTTGCATAACAAATTTATTCCCATTTTCTGCCGATATTTGTGTAGCGGCATTCCAATTCCCAATACTTTCATTAAATGTACACACTTTGATACCGTTGATAGCATCTCCATAAGCTAAGAAAACGCGACCATCCGGATGTATAGAGATGGCAACATTGTCTCGATTGGCAGAACTACTTGTGGATTGGCTAATTCCATCGCCAAACTGTTTCCAGGTACTACCATTCCAATGCATCACAAATGTTTTATAAGCTGGCGAATTAGATTGATAAACCATATAGATCTGACCATCTGCTGTCACATCAAGATCTATATTTATACCGCCGGAGTTGGACTCAGCAGGACCTACGTTTACATTTCCTACTAGATTCCACACACCATTGTCCAACCTATAAACCGAGGGCTTACGTGTAGCAGTGCCACTTGTTAAATCCATTACAACATAATAAAGCTTACTGTCGCCTCCTTTAAACATCTTAGCATACCACCCAGTAGACGATTGCGCAAAAGTCTGTCCGGACCAAGTAGATCCATTAAAAGATTCTACATAGGTACCTCGATTTGGATAAGGAGATGAAGCACGAGTAAAGACATATCCTTGATAAGGAATATCATTTTCATCCAATTTTAATGTCAAGTAGTTAACTCTATTGAAAGAACCCTGTTGATTTCCAACAAATGACCATGCGTTATTTTCATACTTCATTAAAGATGCATACTGCGCATTAGTTCCTGCTGTATAATCTCTAAATGCTACATAAGGTACCCCTTGTTTCGAAAAGTCAAGAGAAATAAGATCTGCTCGAGTTGGTGTAAAACCTGTATTTCCCCCAAGCGTTTCCCATTGCTTGGTATCGGCATTCCATGTCGTGATCAGCCCCTTACGTAGATCGTCTGTACTTCCAGAAAATTGCACTGATACATAGGGCTGTCTGTTTACAGGGTTAATTTCAAGTCCTGCCTCCGCGACATTATTGATATTTAAAAAATCTGGTAATTGTACAGTAGACCACACAGGAGCAGTAAGTCGACCCACTGTAACGACAAAGTTTTCCGAAGTGCCACTTTGCACATCTTGTAGCTCCAAGCTTTGTGGTAAGGTATAGTCCAATACGGTTTCTTTACTTACGAAATCAGTACCATTATACTTTAAAATGGTACCATTGCTTTTTGTATACCGAGCTACCAATTTCGTCACATCAGCATCTACTGGTAAGTCAACTTTAATATCAAGCTTCGTTATGGTTGCTGGGTAATCTCTAAACAAGTATTCTGGATTGTCTGCGGCATAGAAACCGAAAGACACGATAGAACCGGCCTTTTCAGCCGTCACACTGTACTCCGACATTCCATCGGGTGTCACAAATCGATAGACAACTGTTTGTGTAAAATCAACAGCGCTGATGCCTGATTCTTGAACTTTCTGACCAACATAGGCAATCAATTTATCTGAGCTACCATGAAAAGAAGGTATAGCTTTAGTGATATCGATTGAATTTGGTACCGTAATATGAATCTGCTGACCTTCAATAGTTCCAAATACTGCCTCTTTTAATCCAGGATTGGCCGATGGATCAAAAGAAAAGGATTGCAACTGAACATTATCGGCCAGTAACGCATCTTTTTTACATCCGAAAAGGATTAGGCTAGAGATGGCCATCAACAGATATAAACAATAGTTTTTTTTCATCCTAATATTTTTTTATAGCGATGTGATCATCAGATCTACTTCATACCGCAGCTGGTTTGAAAATTCCGATGATCTCATCTAAATTAAATTATTTTTTAAAACTCTCTGGCAGTAATACTGCCTTCACTTGATAGGCTTTACTCATTTTACTATTTGTGTAGTCCGCAATATCAGCAGCTTTAATTTGGTGTAGCATCTGCTTATACGTAGTAAAAAATGACCAATTAGCAAATTGAAAATAGATGTGATTACGAAGCTCTGCACTCCAAAATGTATCCTTACCCCATTGTTTTTCATAAGCTTGGTATATTTGAACCTTTGCATTTTCAAGTTCTTCAGTAAAATAAGACGGATCTTTTGCAATCTTTGCAAGCTCAACTTGTACCTGCTCTATTAAAAAATCTGCTCGACTAGGTTCACAAGTAAAATTAATCCGCGTACGCATCAATGCTGTTGGTTCGGAAGTCGCACTGACACTCACGCCTACACCATATACCCCAGACTGCTCTTCCCTTAGATTTTTGCGCAATTTTACTTTAAGCACATTCTCCATCAATTCATTTTTGAGGATATCAGGATAATCATACTGAATGGAAGTGGTCTGGTAAAACAGATTTACTGTAGCTTTGTCGGCTTGACCTGCATATTGAATAATTTCTTGATTTTCGCGCTGTGTATATTCCGGAATACGTTGTTCGGAGGTATAAGGACCGCTAGGAAGACCTCCTATATACTGTTCAACCAATGGTTGAATACTATCGGCATCAAAGTCTCCCACCAGCACAAAATCAAAATCTTTAGCCGATTGAAAACGTTCTTTAAATACCGGCACAATACGATCCAGCTGTAGACCTTTTTCAATACGGTCAGCAGATAGATTGCTTTCATCTAGATCATCCGCTCCGATCGCTTTATTGATGGCCAGGTTATAAGCCTCCATGACTTGGAACTTTTTATTTCTTGCAGCATCCAAGCTCTGTTTTTTGACACTACCAAAGATCTTACTATCGACACGTGGTTGTGTCCATTTTAAGTATAGTAATTCGAACATCGTTTTGATATCTTTCCTATTTGCCGAAGCAGATAATCCTTCACGATTGGGTGCAATCATAAAGGTAGCGGAAGCCGAATTTCCATTCAAATATTTGGTCAATGCCGCTCGTGTAAATTCACCTGCACCACTAGCGCCAATGATATTTTTTGCGAAAACGGCATTTACATAATCTGCACTGTCTACCGCGATAAAACCGCCTTTTCTAAATGCCGTCAATTGAACATGGTCTTTTCGACTGTCATTTTTCTTCAGGTAGACTTTTGATCCATTGGAGAGTTCCCATTTAGTTACGCCGATCTCATTGATCGATTGTTTTTGTATGACCTGACCACTTGTCGGCTTATCGCTCAATAACTGTGTTGGAATTTCAATGTTATCCGTCCACCTCTTCAGATCAGCCTGTTTAGCCTGAGCAAATAATTGGCGGAGTGCAATTTCATTGGGGATTTTAGATCCTAAACGCTCTGGAGCAGTAAGCATGACAGCTGTGTTCCCTGGCTTAAAATAACCTTGGAGATGCTCCAAAAGATTTAAAGAATCCAATCGATCGATATCACGCAAGACCTGCTTATTGCGTTCATCCTTATCCATCAATACCTGTCCCGTAAAAAAAACATCCTTTAACTGGCTCAACATCATATTGGCATTCAATTCATTATTTTGGGGCGCCCGCTGTAACTGTTTCTTATATTGCTCTCTATAATCGTTCAGTTCGGAAGAGTTAAACCCATAACGCAACAGTCGCTCACGCTCTTTCAGAAATTTAGCGATGCCTTCTTGTACCTGCCCCTCATACAAGGTAGCTCCACCAACAGATAATCCATTGTTGAGCAAGAGATCTGATACTGACATAGAAGCACTTTTGTAACTATCATCCAATTGTCCAATACGATCAAACCTCTTCTTGATCAGCGTATTGACAGCATTACGTTTTAAATTTTCAAAAAAATCAGCTTCCGTTTTCAAAGCTTTAGACGCTGGTAAAATTCCGATATAGCTAAAATCGATGGTACTAGCCTCTTTGTCTGTGTAGATCTTGATCAGCGTATCTGCATGATTTGACAAACGGTAGGCAATTCGTTTTGCTTCTGGTTTTCTGTTTTTAGCATCTCCAAATAGCTTTTTGACCATCTTTTCAACAACTTTAGGGTCCTGATTGGTGACCACTGCTAGCCCCATCAGATTTGGTCTATACCATTTATGGTAAAAGTCGACCAATGTTGATCTTTGAAAATGGCGGAGTATATCTAATGTACCAATTGGTTTACGGTCGCCATAACGAGAATTAGCAAAGATAAGTGGTAAAGTTTGGTCACTTAATCGCGCAGAAAGACCTTCTTTTGTGCGCCATTCTTCAATGATAATACCACGCTCTTTTTCAATCTCGAGCGAATCAAAACTTAAATTAAAAGCCCAATCACTGACGATGTCCAAGGCCTTCTCCAAGTTTTCATTCGTTTTACTATTGATAGTAATTTTATATACCGTCTCGTCATAAGAAGTGTGTGCATTAAGATCTGCACCAAATTTCACTCCCAGAGACTCTAGATAAGTAATGACCTCATTTTTGGGGTAATGCTTACTTCCATTAAAGGCCATGTGTTCAACAAAATGGGCTAATCCCAATTGGTTGTCTTCTTCTTGCAAACTGCCAGCATTTACAAAAAGTTGGATAGCAGTTTGTTGATTATTGGTGTGATTTGGATAGATAAAATATTGAAATCCGTTTTTCAATTTTCCACGCAACAACTTCGGATCCTGCTTCAGATTCTGAGCCTGCAGAAATCCCGTCGAGACAAGAATAAAGGTCAATAATCCTATTATTATTTTCACAAATGCCATACCCATCTAGATTTTAGTAATTTTTAAGCTCGACTGTTTATGGTCGGGACCTGGCATACCGATCGTAATATCCTTGTCGTTGCTAAGCAATCTGATGATTAATGTATTGTCCTTTTCTTCTTGGATGGGATGATTGATCCAACGAATCGTGATAGGCATCTCTACATATCCAGGTTTAAACAGTAAAGAAGAGCTTGTGTTCAAGATTTCGTAATCAATACCTTCTTTAAGGCCATCACCTACAATGATCTCATATGTTAACGTGACAGGCTCAAACTGAGTTTTAGTACTTAAATAAACCTTATAGTCCACGGGTTCATTTCGATTAGACTGTACGGTTATTTCTGAATCATTATTTTGGTGTATGTAGAAAAAAGGGTGGTCATAAGGTGTCTCCAGCTCTTTGTTACAAGAAACAGATAACATCATCATAAACCCCATTAAAAGTAGCATCTTTTTCATGTCTTATTTATTTACAGTAGGATTTGGTTTAATTGATGGATTAGCGTCCAGTTCCGTTTTCGGAATCGGTAAGATAAAGAGATCATTGGGGTAGTTGACAGTGCAATTAGCTGCTCCGCAATCCGTACCACGGTTGAGACTTTCTTTATAACGCATAATATCATAGATCCGTTGACCTTCAAACGCGAGCTCTTTACGGCGTTCCATTTTGATCTGCTCTAGCAGTTCTTCTGGAGAACTATATTGTACGATGATGTCAGCCACATTCTTATTGAGCGCTCTAGCTCTAATCATTTTAATATCCTCCTCTGCTAAGCTATACTGTTTAGTATGGTAATAAGCTTCGGCACGATTGAGGTATAGTTCAGAAGAGCGGATCACTTTAAAGTTGACCGGCCAGTTGATATCTGGTATAGCAATATTTTTTGCATTTTTAAGCGAAATAGAATTTCCCGAACTGGCTTGTAGTTCATATAGGTTTCTCCTCACATCAGTAGTCTCAAAGAAATTTAAAAATGCTTTGCTTGGGTACGCCAAAAAGGATGTGCGATCTGAATAAAAGCTAGACATATAATTTGCTGATCTCGTATTAAGATTCAATTGCCAGATAACTTCAGACTTGATGCTGTTATAGTCTGATAACTGACTCTCTGCTATAAACATGTCTTTATAATCAGCATTTTTGACTAATGGATAGCTTCCTTTTGACACGACTTCAGAAGCGTATTGGATAGCTTCATCATAACGTCCCATATATAAATAGATACGAGACAATAAGGCACGAGCGGCGTCTGAAGAAGCATAGATACGTGTAGCGGGACTCAAATTATCTAGATACTGTATCCCAGTCTCCATATCTTTTATGATTTGCGCGTAAGTGTCCTTCATCGTTGCACGCGGTAAATTTTGCGATGGTAGAGGCGTTGCTGTTGGAATAGGAATTCCTGGATGGCTTGCATCAGCTGTATAGGTATAGTGTTGTGCATATACATTAGCAAGTGCAAGGAAAAGTAAGCCCCGGATGATGTGGCTCTGCCCTAAATGTCTATTAAAATCATCCAAGCTACCATTCAGAGTAGGTCGAATACCTTCTGCAGAGTTGATGATATTATTGATGTTATTTAAGGCTTCATAACCTGAAGACCAGATAGCCATGGTTCCACCGGTTCCATCCTCTTCATCAACATTATAATTGTAGTCTGTCAACATATAATTTTGAGTTGATGTCGTGCTACGCTGTACATCGTCGCCACGCAAATCACCATAGATGCCGTATTGAGACTGAAAAAAACGAGAAGTTAGACTATAACTACCCATCAAGGCATCACGCATGCCATTGACATTTGAGAATAACTGTTCTTTGCCCAATTGCCCGATAGGCGCTACTTCTAAAAAAGAGCTGCCACAACTTACTAATGAAAAACAGAGTGCAGCAAACGTATATTTAAATAATTTCATTTCAAATTCTTATTTTAAAAACCAATATTGATATTCAAAGAATAGTTAAGCACTCGGCTAGATTCTGAAAGCATGTTGGCATAGGTATTATCTACGACACTACTGCTTGTTACACCGTATTGCTTAGCTAATGTTTCATAATTCTTGATTGTCCCTTTTTTTGCTGAATAGGGTGTCCATATCGCCAAATTGCTGGCCATAGCGGTCACTGAGATATGACTTAGTTTTAAGCGTTCTATTAATCCGGCTTTAAAAGTATAACCTAAGCTGATGTTGTCCAATTTGAGGTATGTCCTATCCAATAAAAAGCGAGTAGAATTCATGATGGACGATGTACTTGTATTCGAAAGCCTAGGTGAAGTGGCCAACTGTCCTGGAAAACGCCAAGAATTTAACATATCAATGGATTGATTTCCACTTAAAATACTAAGACCATCCAAACCATTGTTTCTGCCTGCTTGATCAAAATAAAGCCCTCCTTTTGCATATTTAAAAAAGACAGAAAAGTTCCAGTTATCATATGTGATATAGTTAGTCAGACCACCATAATACTTGTGTGTCGCATCACCAGCAATGACCCGATCATTGGTATTAAAAGTTTTGGTAATATTGCCATTTACGTCATACCACATCGGATCACCAGTAGAAGGATCTACGCCAGCCCAACGTACTAAATAATAAGATCTTGAGTTATAACCAGGACGCATAATCGTAGTTCCCGATACCCGATCGATATCTTCATTTAACTCCAATACTTTATTACGATTGGAGGATAGGATAAAACTGGCACTCCAATTAAACTTTTCTTTTTTGATGATATCTCCGTTCACACTCAGTTCGATTCCGGTATTCTGCATTTTACCTACATTTTCATAGGTACGGCGAAATCCTGTTACCATCGAGACATAGGCATTGTCAATCATATCATGCGTTACATTTCGATAAAATTCTGCGGCAATATTAAATCTTTCAAATAATCTAAAATCTATACCCGTGTTGAGCATTTTGGTTGTTTCCCATTTCAGTCCGTCATTGACACCTCTTGTCATCGTTGTACCAGAATTACCGCCATAACTATAGTCGGCATCGTATTTATAAATACCGCTGGCATAAGATGAATTAAATCTAGAGTTACCATTGTTCCCGTAAGACACTTTAAATTTCAAGAAATCGATCACTTTATTTTTAGGCCAAAAAGACTCATTACTCGCAGTCCAGGCAGCGCCTACAGAACTAAATGTACCCCATTTAACATCCTTTCCGAAATTGGAACTTCCATCTTTTCGATAGGTGTAGTTGATCGCATAGCGTTTGTCATATACATAACCAGCTCGCCCAAAATAAGAAAGTAGAGTCTGTTTGTCACGACTTGTTGTTCCTACACGACTTGTTACTGCCACAAAACCAACTTCTCGGATATCGTCATTGGGAAAATTGCTTCCTGTCGCAGAAACAGAACGACGCTCCTCTTTTCTCGCTTCGGTACCCACTAAAAGGTCAAAATCTCCACCAAATATCTTCCTATCAAAAGTCAATGTATTGGTACTGATTAAATTGAGCACTTGTGACTGTCCTCGATATGCACTTCCATTACTTGAGGCACCAGAATAATTATACATCGAATTATACATATCCTCATTGACACTGGTAAAATCAGCTCCATTCAGATTGGTAAACTTTAATCCATCCATTAATTGATAGCTGAATCCTAATGATCCAAGCACATGGGCGGCTTCTTGTTTCTGATCATTTTGATCAGATAATCCCGGCATATTTTGCAACAAATTACCATTTGGATCTCGTTCTATATAACTTCCATTAGGTCCATAAGGACTGATGAGTGGACTGTATTGAAAATAGGCATTTCCAGGATTGAACATATCGTCTTTGGTATAGGAAGCCGATAGGGTTGAATTGAGAATCAAGCGTTTTCCGACATTACCACTTACATTGGAACGTACATCATAGCGCTTGGTGGTGTTGCCAATGATCATGTGTTTTTCATCGTACACATTGGCAGCTAGGAAATAGCGTGCTGCATCTGTGGAGCCCGAAAGACTTACATTATGCAAGGTTGTCAAGCCAGTACGATTGTAGACATCTGCCCAATTTGTATTTTGATTGGTATCTAATTTACCCAGTTGATCCATCATTCCCATATCTTTGACGAGATTCAGGTATTGAAGACCGTTGAGCTGGTTGAGGTATGTCGTGGGACGTTTATTGATCCCTGAACGGAATGTATAATTAAGTTTTGGTGCTCCCTTACCTTTACGAGTGGTGATCAAGATTACCCCATTTGAACCATTGGCTCCATATATGGTCGTAGCACTTGCGTCTTTAAGGACGGTCACGCTCTCGATATCATTGGGATTTATATAGGTCAATGGACTGATCGAGTTCTGCATCCCGGGGATCGAATTGGTCGTTCCACCGGTATAGAGCGGTACGCCATCCACCACCCATAGAGGCTCATTGGAAGTTGTTCCACCTACCGTGGACGATTCACCACGTATGCGTGTACTGTAGCGTGATCGGGCTGAACTATTCGTGCCCGCATCTTGTGAATTGAATTCAATTCCGGGTACAATACCTTCCAACAAAGCATCAAGACGAAGTGTAGGTCTATTTTCCAATTCCTTTCTTGTGATCACAAAAGCAGATCCCGTCTGATTTTCACGCGACTCTTTGGTTCCATAAGCCGTGACAATAACTTCATCCAGGTAATCCATACTCTTCTCCAATACAATCCGCGAGTTTTTCATGATCTCCTTGACAGGTATTTCCTGCGATTTATATCCGATATAGCTGATGATCAACGTACCTTCCACAGGTGCTACGATATTGAATTCGCCACGATTGTCCGTACCGATCACTTTGCTCGTACCTTTTAAGGCTACACTTACACCGGCTTGATTGGCAGCTGTTTTTCCGTCTTGATCATCAACCACTACCCGCCCCTTCAACAATACAGTAGAGCCCTGCTTTACTTTTGGCTTGGTAAGTGTAATCGTTTTATTGACAATCTTATATTCAACATCTAGTGCTGTGGATAATTTTGCTAGCGCTTCCTTAATCCCATTTTCATTGAGCGCAAGCTGTACAGCAGGATCGTTTTCCAAAATATCAGCATCATAGACAAAAGAATAACCAGATTGGTCTTCGATCTGCTTTAAGACAGTTTTTAAAGGTTTTTTGGTACCATCTACTTGAATTTGCTGTGCAAAACTATGCTGAGAAGTACAGGTCAGCAATCCAATGGCCACCAAGGTAGTGAGTTTAACCGAAAGCAACTCGGGCTTTAAAAAAGCCGGGCTTCGTTTAAAGAATTTTTCATTCATTGTATTTAAGGTTAATTATTTGCAAAAGTTACATACAGAAGATTTCCTTTAAGCTGGAAATTTCCATTCGTTAGGTTTTTCATGATCTCAAGCACATCGGCGGTTTTGGAACCATTTGCTATTTTACCGGAAATATGTTGATTAGGTATAGATGTCTGATATACAACCTCAAAACCATACCAAGCGCTCAATTGGTCTAGGACTGATTTAATAGATTCGTTATCAAATTCAAAATCTAGATTGCGCCAAGCCTCCTTATCCGATCTGGTTAGTTTTTCACGAATGAAGGAGCCATCTGTATTGAGCACCATGTCATTTGGTTTTAAAATCAAGCTTTGACGACCATTGGTCAATTCGATTTTACCCTCATGCAGTGTGGTTATTGTTTTTTCAAGGTCGGCATATGCTTTTACATTGAATTTTGTTCCGAGAACTTTTATTTGCTGATCTGAAGTTGTGACCACAAAGCTCCGTCCCGGAATGGTCGTTACTTCAAAATAAGCCTCGCCTTCCAAGGAGATTGTCCTTTGGGAAGAACTAGCATAATCTGGGGATAGAGAAATTTTAGATCCCACATTTAAAGTTACTTTGGTGCCATCAGGAAGAATGGCTTTTGTAAATTCACCTTTTCCAGTTGCTAATGAGCTCAACGATTTATAGTTCCTCAGATCCACATAATTTGCTGTATCAAGAAAATCCTTTAGGTCGCCACTGATCTCTTCGCTCTGACCTGTATTATCTGTTATTAGAACTGCTGATCTAAATATCGGTTTATCAACGTCAGATTGTTGGTTTAACCATATCCAAGCAACAGCTGCTGAAAAAAGCACGATGGCTGCTGCGACTTTCCATAACCATTGTATCTGCTTCATCTTCACTGGAGCGATACGATTGTTTATATTTTCCCAATGTTTCTGTTGGAGTTCAACAAGAGGGACATCGCTATCAACCTCGGTCTGACTATCGTCAAAACTATTATACCAAAGCTGAAATTGGCGGATCTCATCCTTAGAAGCCGTACCTTGGTTGATACGGGCAATAATTTCTTTTATTTCTTGTTGCGATTTCATATGATTAACAATCGTGGTCTATAATAGAAGTACCACAAGTATCAATCAACGCACGCCGAAATTAAAAAAATAATAAAGATTTCAAATTATTTATAAAAATCCTCAAATGTTTTAGACTTTTACTTATTTGATTTTCAACAGTACGAGGTGAAATATTCAATTTTTCAGCGATTTCCTTACTATTGAGATTGTCGATTCGAGAATAATTAAAGATAATTTTGGTCTTCTCCGGTAGTCGTTCTATCTCCTGAAAAATAAGTTGCTGAAGTTCTTTTGAATTCAAGGTATCATCCAAATTAAGTTCTTCTATCCGATCCAACAGACCATAGGAGGTATGATCAATATATTCAACTCGAGATGATCGGTTTAAATATTTGATAATAGAGAATTTTGTTGCCTGAAACAAATAGGCTTCAAGATTTTGAATTTCGTCAAGTTTGGGGTTTTTCCAAAGAGAAACAAAGATATCCTGTAAAAGATCTTCCGCAATATCTGTCTGTGGAAGCCTGTTATTACAGATTACAAATATCTTATCCCAATACCTTTCATAAATGATCTTAAATGCTTCTTGGTCTCCAGCTCGGATCAACTTTTGTAAAGTTAAATTATCGAGTGAGCTATAGTTGTTTTTCATTTTTATCCCCGTTCTGTCGAATATCGACAAAACGAATCCATGTGATGGGCCAAAACTACAATAATAATTAAAAGAAAACAAGACAGTTAACCATTGAGAACTCGGGTATTCGGTATTTTACCCCAATAAAGGAATCGCGTAACTGCATCAAAAAAATATCCATATAAAACTTGATCATGAAGCTATAGCAAAATCTATGTAGGTAAGCATAGACCTATGCTAGAAAAGAATAACATCTAATTATTTTAAAATAAATTTTGATTCAAAATAAAATCTACTAACTTTGTAGAGTATTCAGAATTGCACGATGCAATACCAACCGAGTTAAGTAACCGCGGTGGTAAATTAATATGGGTTTCGACCAAAAATATCTGGATACAGTTTATGGTTTAATCCTTTAAATTTTTAAATTGTATGTCAACACCAAATCTTTATCAACACTTACTGGAAAAATTCAGTTATTACACCATCAACGAACTGATACAACTCAACAATGATACGGTATCGGAAAAAGGCTGGGGTTCCTCCAAATCCACATTTCGCACGGCTCTCATCAGTACTTTTTCTAAAAGAGGTTTAGACCTTTCCAACATTATTTCAAGAGAAGATGGTTTTACCTCCGTCAAGTATGTAGCAGTGCGATTAGAAAAAAATACGCTGATTCCAATTGTTCAGTAAGAAAAAGTAACTTTCAAACAAGCTATCTAATTGACTTTATCTGTTAATGAGAATCAGATTTAGTAAACGATTTTGTCAGCGAATGAGGATAAATTAACATAGGATAAAGTGAAAAAGCTATTAAGTGTACTACTTTCACTTAATAGCTTTAAAAAACTACTCCATATCTTTTAATAGTGATTTATCTAAAGTTTATTTCTACTTGATCGGACACAAGCCCTTTTGATTTCGCTATTAAGCGGCAAATTCCTTTTTTAGAACCTTTTACAATAGCTAAAGATTTTCCGTTAAAAGTCCTTCTTTTAGTTGATTGAAAGGATGTATGATCTGTTGTACTACCATTATCAGTGGCTACAATCTCTCCATCACGACCTAATATTGAAAATTCTACTTCATTTGTAGCCATTGGAACGAGATTCCCTTCCTGATCAACAACAGTTGCCTGCGCAAATGCCAATTCATTTTCATCCAATTTCAAATTATTTTGCTCCAAGGTCAACTTTATTTTATACGCAGGCTTCGCTGTAACGACAGTGCACGTTTTCACTTCTTTACCATGGAGATAAGAAATGGCTTTTAATTCTCCTGGTTCAAAAGGTATACCTTTAAATACAGCATCATAACGATCTACACTTTTAAACTGCTCTCCGATTTTTCTGTTATTTAAATAAAGGTCTACACGGTCTGCTTGATTAAAATAAACAACAACATCTACATGATCATTTTGCTTCCAGTTCCAATGCGGTAAAATATGTAACACTGTTTTATCCGACCAAACACTTTGATATAAATAGTAAACATCTTTGGGGTATCCTGCAAGATCTACTATACCAAAATAAGAACTTCTAGCGGGCCAAAGATATGGAGTGGGTTCACCCAAATAGTCAAAACCTGTCCACACAAACATACCTGAAATAAAGTCATTCTGTTCAAATACACGCAAACTTGTTTGATGGTTTGAACCCCAAGGAGCATGTACATGATCATATGCAGATATATTTTTATCTGTATTACCTCCGTTAAATGGAATATCCCAACGCTCTGGCCAAATACTCATGGAGTCCACCGATAATAAATCATATTGACCTCGACTTGCTAGTGCTGATGTACTTTCAGTCACAATGAGTTTTTTACCCGGATGATCTTCATGGAAAGTTGACCACTTCTGGTGGTTATAGTTGTATCCTACCAAATCTATGGCTTCGGACATTAGTACAGGGTTGTTCTTAGACATTTCATTATTAGCAATTGTAGTGGGGCGTGTGCCATCCAAGCTATCCACAAGAGAAGCTAATATTTTGGGAATCCTCATTCCGTCTGCTTTGGAATGCCACTGCTCTTGAGCTTCATTTCCTAAACACCAGATAAATAATGAAGGATGATTGCGGTCTCTTTTGATATGGTCTTCAAAATCTCTACGAAACCAATTATCCCAATATAAATGATAATCATAAGGATTTTTTTTAAACTTCCAGACATCGAAAGTTTCATTCATCACAATAAATCCCAGGCTATCGCATAGATCCAAGAACTGTTCTGAGGCAGGATTGTGGGAAGTACGGATACCATTTACCCCCATATCTTTCATTATTTTCAACTGCCGCAGTGCAGCAGACTTATTAAAGGCCATTCCGAGAGCACCAAGATCACTATGCATACAGACACCCCTAATTTTTAAATGCCTGCCATTAATCATAAAACCTTGATCCTTGTCAAATATAAAAGATCTTAATCCAAATTTGGTTTCATGGCGATCCAATACTTGATCACCTTTCAGTATCTCTACAACAAATTTATACTGTTGTGGAGTATCCATATCCCAGAGCTTTGGGTGATCTAGCGTAATCTCTTTCGAGAATAGTGAATTTTCATTTCCTAAAAGTTTTAATCCTTGTTTAAAAGATAGCACTTGAACACCCTGTGGAGAAAATACTGATGATCTAATTTGAATATTTTCAATCTTCCGATATTTATTGTCGACTGTTACTTGCAATTGAACATCAGCTTTTTGTGAATCAACATGCAACGATTTGACAAATGTACCATGATACCCCACACTAATAGGATTGCGTATCACCAATTGAACAGGTCGGTATATTCCCGATCCACTATAAAATCTAGTATTAGGCTGTTTGCTATTATCAACTTTTACGGTTATGACATTTTTTTTTCCTTCCCATAGCATATAGTCGGTTAGATCATAACTGAATCCGATAAATCCATTTGGTCTTTTCCCAACACTGTGGCCATTGATCCAAACCTCACTTTGCTCATAAACACCTTCAAATTCAACAAATACGAGCTGCCCCTTATCCTTATCAGGCAATGTAAACTCTTTTTTATACCAACCTATACCTCCAGATAAATATCCACCACCACTACTTGCAGGACTGTGGTTATCAAAGTTCATTTCAATGCTCCAATCGTGCGGTAGGTCAAGTCGACGCCACTTCGAAAAAAGAGAATCGTTCAAATAAGATTGAGTCGAATCCAATTTAAAAAACCAATCTTGATTGAAATTTAATTGTTTTCTTATTTGTGCTACTGAGGATAATATTGTAACCAAAAACAAGAAAAATATCATAAATGCTCGAAAATAATTCGAGTGCAACAAGCGATTTAACATAAAAAAATATTAAGCGTTAACATTCACGATCATTAGTTAGTAGCATAATCAAACCAGTCATAAAAAGCATGAGCTTTTGTTTTATATCCATTAGAAGTCGAATATAGACCAATCATTACGCCTGTAAATCCACCGGCAACCTCAGTACTCAGATATCGTGTATCTATTTTACCTATGGTTATATATGCTCCGTTTTTAGCATCTATATAACCAAACTGGTATTCTAGCGCTGTTCCTTTGATTTTCAATTCTACTTTATTTGTTGAGATTTCCTTTTCAGCAACAATATAATTTAATGAGCCAACCATAGCCCTCAACTGGACGACATATCCCTTCCCTTTACGTCTAAGAAAAAAATCATAATGATGAGAGCTCGTCTGAAACAAAGTCATACCAGCTTCTTCATGCTCTTTATCGGAGATGAATTCAAATGCTGTACTTGCCTGAAAATCATGTTCTGTTTGTCTTCGACCAATAAAAGAAAGGGGTTTAGCTTCATTCAGAGTAGTCGTGCTGCTCTGCATACGTAAATAACCAGTACGCTCAGTCAAGGAATAATTTATAGCTTCTGGATTACGTAAGTATTGCCAATGAATATTGATTTTTTCTCCATCAAAATCATCCCTAATTGCTGCATCTGAAAAAGGTTGTTTGGGTAAAGGAGCAACATCCATATCCAATTGAATAATACCATTACCATTAATCTGAGGCCAACCATTTTTTGGCCAGCTCACAGGAGCTAAAAATGTTTCTCGTCCTAAAATATGGTAATACGTATAGGGCTGAGTCACTCTGAATCCTAAAAATACGGTCCACCATGAACCATCTGCTAATTGAATAAAGTCTGCATGCCCTACTCCTTGAATAGGACTTGCCTGCCCCATTCTGTTGGAATGACTTAGAATAGGGTTTAGCGGACAGGATTCATAAGGGCCCCATATCGAACGACTCCGTCCAATACTTGCGCTGTGTGCATATTCAGTTCCTCCTTCTCCAAGTAACAAATAATAATAATCGTCTTTTCGGTAAAGGTGTGGTGCTTCTGGAAAACGACCTCCCGTTCCTGCCCAAACTAGCTTTACATCAGAAAGTAATTTTCCTGAGCTAAGTTCGATCTCGGTAACACCGATACCTTCATTGCCTTGAGTCACGAAATAACTTTTACCATCTTCATCCCAAAAGATATCAGGGTCTATACTCTTGATATCGACCCAAATGGGATCACTCCATGGTCCTGCAGGATTTTGTGCTGTGCAATAAAAATTACCCTTATCCGAAATATTGGTACCTATCACATAAAATAGTCCATTATGATAACGGATAGAAGGAGCAAATAATCCGTTGGAAGATGGTGCGTTATGCAATTTTAATTGCGATTCACGAGTCAAGCAGTGACCTATCTGCTCCCAATTTATTAGATCTTTGCTATGATAAATCGGCAATCCTGGAAAATATTCGAAAGAAGAGGTGACCAAATAAAAATCATCGCCAACCCGACATATGCTAGGATCGGGATTAAAGCCTTTGATAATTGGGTTTTTAAATCCTGTCTGCCCCGATACTAGTTGTATACAAAATACCATGAATAGGGTAAAGACACTGAAGATAATTCTTTTCATATGGTGAATATCATGTTGTATGCGATGCTGAAAAGGTTTGTTAGAACTGTAGTACAGCATACATTCCTTTTTAAACTGCAATTATTTTAATGTAATTTGAAAATACAGGGTTTCCTTAATTTGATGCTTCCCAGCTATCATAGTAATCTTTGCTAATAAAATTAAAGGTCAACATAGCTGCACTGTCGTTAGAAAGAACTGGATCTCTTAAGACTGCCAATTGCATCGTATTTTTAGTGAGGGACATAATCCGAACATCTCCCCAATCGACCACTATACCATCTTGCGGCTGCCCATGTAATGGCGAAGCATCTACCATCCGTATCGTTTTAGTATCGATATCGATTAAAAATGTTCCCTTTTGCTTTTTACCCAACATATTATGGTTGACGATGACATTTGCACCTCCTTTTAAATTAAAGGTCATTTCACCATAATCACCAGCTGGCATAAGCCAAGTATTATCTTTCCATTGGGGTTCCCAAAGCCACGAATCGCTATTCAAAGGTTTTCCGTTAGCATTGATATTTCCCCACCAATCACCTGTACCATAAAAATACATTGGTCCCTTAAAAGCTCTGGATACTCCATGTTGATCAAGATCTAGATACCAAGTTTTTTCTTCTCCTGCCCCACCTGCCAGCATAGTCCAAATTTCATCACTTATAAATTCGGCATACATATCATCGATCGTAAAAGTTACTGGCTCTCCATAAACTATTCCTCCACGGGTTTCAACCCCAAACTTCACGTTATATTCTCCAGGGAATGGCATTTTTAAGGTTACCTTTTTGTCCTGACTGTGACCTTGAGGATGATCCCATAAGGGGGTATATTTTGCATCCATCAAACTGGTTAAGTAAATGATATTTGGATTGTTTACATCATGTTCAATTTTATAAGAAGATCCTTCTACCAATTGAGCCGAAGTTACGTCGATATCGCCTAATGTATACTTTTCAGGGGCGCATGCGCCTAACAAAACTATCCCAAAAAAGAAATAGATGCTATACTGTAATATTTTTTTCATCGTTAAATCATATTTTATCTAAAGAATAAGAAGCTGTCAGATTTATTAGACACAAAGGATCATTTGAATAAATCTCATACTTCCATCACTTACTTTACTATGAACTTAATTCCATCCGTCATTTTGTTTGAGTACGCCATTGGATAAGGTGATCTGTTTATTAGGAATCTGCATAAAACCTCGTGTTTTTAAAAAGTTATCTTTTGTGACGGAAACTTTCTCTGGAACAGAACCGCTAAGTACTTCCTCAGAAGTTTCAAGTATGACCGCAGCATTATTTAATCCCTGTCTTAAAACATCCCAATAACGAATCCCTTCGAAAGCAAACTCAAATTCTCTTTCTCTTAAAATAGCAGTCTTGGATACCGCAGCAGGTGTGAAATTAGTTTTATAAGCTCTTTTACGCACATCATCAAAATACTTTTGAGCATTTCCCGATCCTAATTCGGCAGCCATTAGCAATACATCTGCATAACGGATCACGAAATAATCCTGATCTTGAGACAACTGCATATCTTTATCTCCTCCTGTATTGGTAGTACCATCTGGAAATGCGGTAGGAGCATATTTTTTTACCACAAATCCAGTATATTCACGTTGATCTTTCAGGTCAAATCCAGTGATTCCCTCTCCATCAATATCAATTATCGAAGCAACTTTTCGGGTATCATGATTATCAAATTTATTAAAGAAGTTTTTACTGACCGTACAAGCGCCCCAACCCTGACCATATGGTGACCAGCTTTTACCTCTCAGTCCTAAGAAAACAATCCAGCGATTGCCATCAACATATCCATTGTAATTGGAAGTATTATTAAACTTCTGGGCAAATACAACTTCCGAATTTCCTTTTCCTGCATATTTGGATATATCCAATGAGTTGTTACTTCCGTTTGGAATATAGCTAGCCGCAGGCCAGAGTGTATTAAAGTTTTCTACTAAAGCAAATTGACCACTACTAATCACCTCTTCTAGCCCGGTCAATGCTTCCGCTTTTGTGATGCCAATATCTTCTGTGCCATAATATCCAGTATAGAATAAATAAACACGTGCTAATAATGCCTTTGCCGCTAGAGGTGTTGCTCGCCCATCGTTAGTTCCTGCTGCCGATTTTGGATAGGCATCTGCAGGAATATTGCTTGCCGCAAATTTAAGATCCTCCACAATTAATTTGTATACCTCCTTAGGATCTGCTTGAGGAATATTATCACTTGTAGGAGTGGTCAGTAAAGGAATATTCTCAAATAAACGAACCAAATCAAAATACATCAGAGCACGCAAAAACTTAGTTTCTCCCTCTATCCGTGCTCTTGCAGTTACCTGATTAGCAAAGTCAGTCCCATCCAACTTACTTAGCAAGGTATTCGCTCTAAAAATACCGACATAGTAATCTGACCAAGTACCGTCAAAAATATTATTATCAGACGAAGATTCAGCAATATTAAAACGATCAATTGCCTGAAATACACGACCATCGGTAGTACCAGTTCCTCCAAAACAATGATCTGCTGCTACCTCTGCTGTTAAATAAAAGGATTGGTGACCATTGGATACCGTCAGCTGGTAGCCATCATAACAACCGACTAATGCCATATCTGCATCGGCTACTGTCTTATAGAAATTACTTTCTAAAACACTTGTCATAGGTTCTACATCGAGAAAACGGGATGAACAGGAATTGAACAATAATGCCGTCATTAAAAGTGAACTGTATATATAATGTGATTTATTCATGATTTTAGTATTTAAAATTTAACATTTAGACCAAACAACACACTCTTTGGTCTTGGATAATAACCTAAATCTATACCTGAAACCCAACCATCCGTTCCATAACCAATCTCTGGATCCATACCGTCATACTTCGTAAAAGTGAATAGATTTTGCCCCTGAACGTAGAAACGAATTTGATTGGCATATTTCCAATGGATAACTTTAGATAAGTCGTAACCCAAAGTAATGTTACTGATTCGGAGAAAATCTCCATCTTGTAAATAAAGATCCGAGAACTGCCAGTTAACATTTGTTTCGGTAACACGTGGAATGGTATTAGAAGTTCCCTCTCCAGTCCATCTGTCCAAAATACGAGTCGTATAATTTCCTTGTTTATTGGCATGATTACGATAAGATTGTACAATTTTATTTCCAACGGATCCATATGCTTGGATGGAAAAATCAAATCCTTTGTAATCTAAACCAAGGTTAAAGCCATAAGTAAAATTGGCCATACCAACACCTAGATTCGTTTTATCGGCAGCATTGATCACACCATCACCATTTTGATCCACGTACTTGACGTCACCCGGTTTTACAGCAGCTTGTAGAATACCCTTTCCTGCATCTCTCCAGGCATCAATCTCAGCTTGGTTTTGAAATAAACCGTCGGTCTTATATCCCCAAAAATATCCAATGGGCTGACCATTTTCAGCACGATAAAATTCTTCTGAATTGTCATATAGCATTCCTGTACGTCCATGGATAATGCCATCTTCTGTCGGAATTTTGCCCACTTTATTTTTATTATAGGCACCATTGATACCTAATCGATATTTCAGATCATTGATTCCATCAGACCAATTTACAGCTAGCTCAACTCCCCTATTTTTTACGTCCCCACCATTGATATAAGGAGGCTGTGTTCCTGTCGTTGCTAACACGGGGGCAGTTACCAACCAGTCTTTTGTTGTTTTGACATAAAAGTCAGAGACAACATCTAAATGATTATTGACAAACTTTGCGTCGAAACCAATATTAATTTGTTCTGATGTTTCCCAAGATAAATTTGGATTAGATAACCTACTTGGATAAGCGCCAGCAATATTAGTATTACTTGTTCCAAATACGTAGTGTGCTCCAGGATTGTTAGGTGTAATACCGGTTGAAGTACTTATTGGTGCAGCATATTGAAAGTCATCAATATCTTGATTACCGACCTGCCCCCATGAAGCCCTAAGTTTAAAAAAGTTGACCACACTCCAATTTTCTTTAAAAAAATCTTCAGCCGACACCACCCAGCCTACGGATACCGAAGGAAAATAACCCCAGCGATTGGCTTTAGAAAATTTTGATGAAGCATCAGCTCTTAATGTTGCATTTAAAAGATACTTCTCTTTATAATTGTAACCCATACGCCCAAAATAAGATACCCTGCGGGTTATATTCTCAGGTTTACCAGCTACTGTGCGGGTCTCTACGACATTACCTTTCTCATCGAGGTGTGCTTGACCGGTTGTATTATCTAAGTAAGCATGCGAAAAGTCATTAAATTGCGACAAAAGATTCCAATTGGATGCAGATAGATAAGTTCCTTGGTAACGCAGGGACTCCATACCTATCATCGCTGAAAACCTATGGTCAGTGTTGATATCAAAATCATAAGATGCTGTATTTGTCCATGTCAACGTATGCCCTTTGCTCATGTTTTGAGAAGTAGTCGTATGATCTTCGTTGTAGGTATAGATTGAAAAGCGATACATTGGCGTAAAGCTTCTATATTCGGAGGCAAAATAATTAAACCCTACTAGTGAACGGAGTTTCAAACTTTTGATTGGTTCCATTTCAGCAAAAACATCGGCTAACAATTTCTGAGCATCATTGCTATTATTGGAATTGGTCATCATGCTCCCATATGGATTGCTATCGCCGTTGTACCAAGGTGAATTGGAAGTATCATTATAAGGACTTCCATACAATCCATTATCCGAATATACTGGAGATAATGGCGAGGTGCTAAATGATCCTCGCAAGGTATTGTTATATTGATCACCGACGCTCACACCTCTGTTTTTGATGTAATTGAAATTGAGATGTTGACCAATTTTCACAAAATTATTCAATAATTTATGTTCAGAATTACTACGAAATCCATATCGTTCATAGTTCGAAACAGCTCTACCACCGACGATCCCTTCTTGTGCAATATAATTTAATGACATGGCATAAGTTGATTTTTCAGATCCACCGGTCAATCCAATGTTATAATTATCTGTTTTGGCATTATCTTTAAACATATAATCCAACCAATTGGTATTAGCCAAGCCATCCATCGCTTCAAAAGCAATAATTCCTGCTCCAGAATTAAGAGACTGCTCATTCATGATGACTTTATACTGATCAGCATTCAGCAAATTTGCCTTTCGTGCTACATTTTGAATACCTGTATATCCATCAAAGGATAGGATACTTTTACCAGCTGCACCCATTTTTGTGGTTACCAAAACGACTCCATTTGCGGCTTGGGATCCGTAAATAGCGGCAGATGCAGCATCTTTTAACACATCTATTGATTGAATATCAGCTGCGTTCAACACCGATATATCGCCACCTGGCACTCCATCAATAACATACAGAGGTCCTGAATTGCCTATTGTACCTAAACCACGAACCACTACTTTCATATCTGCACCTGGCTGCCCTGATGTTGACGTTATGGATACCCCAGGAGCCTGACCTTGCAGCGCTTGTAGCGGATTGACTTGGTTACGCTTTTGCAAATCTTCCCCTTCTACTTTCAAATTTGCTCCCGTATTTAATCTCTTCTTTTGAACACCATAACCAATCACTACTACCTCATCCAAATCGGAGATCATAGGTTCCAAACGAATGATCGTATTTGTACCCGTGACGGGAATCTCCTGAGTTTGATATCCAACATAAGAAACTACTAAAATAGTCCCCTTGGTTGCAGCTATTGAAAATTTACCAGCTTCATTACTACTTGTTGAGATCGTCTGATTCTTTATCCTTATACTTGCCCCCCCGATTGGTAAGTTGGCATCAGCAGAAACAACCGATCCCGTAAAAGATTGTGCACAAACAATCGAGGTCATGCCCGTCATGAAAACGATGGCAATTCCCTTGTTAAACAATTGCTTACTTATCATATTATTTAATTTAAAATTGGTTTTAATTATTATAATTTGATCTTTAATGCTTTACCTGAATAAGTGATCATTTTGGATCGCTTAGCTTTCATATCGATACCCGTACTATGGGCAGCATCAACAAAAATGACATTGAATTTTCGTTCATTCAACATACCATCAAACACTCCGGTACGGTCAGCTAGGTACAACGTTTTGCTTTTGTGATCAAAAGTGATATCGATATGGCTGTATTTTCCTTTTTCATAATTGTAATTAATGCCCTCATCCTCATAAAGCGAAAATTGACCATCAGCGCCATCGTAAACATATAGATCAATCAAGTCTTGTTTTTTTTCGGTCGTATATTGAATGGAAGGACCTATAGGTAAAATTGATCCCGCTTTTACAAATACAGGAATCCTTTCATAAGTAGCTGGAGCGATGATATCTTGACCTCCTTGATTCACTTGTCCAGTATATAAATTATACCAATCTACTCCTTCTGGTAAGTGTATTGATCTAGATGTGGCCCCTTTTTCTGTAACTGGGTTAACCAATAAAGATGGACCCCATAAGTATTGGTCATTAATATTAAGACCATTTTTATCTTTAGGGAAGTCCATCGCCAACCCGCGTATCATCGAATAATCTTCAAAAAATGTCTTTGCGGCCATGCTATAATTATATGCCAACAGTTTATATCTCAAATTGATATAATAAACGATACTTTTATAAGCAGGATGAGTGTCTGGAGCAATATTAAAAGGTTCGCGATATGGAAATTGACCGTGTGCACGGAATATGGGTAAAAATGTTCCATATTGATACCATCTGGTATTCATTTCACGCCATTCCTCCTGATCAGCTGGATTGGGATTATGAAACCTATTCTCTACTAAAAAACCACCTGCATCCATGGTCCAATAGGGTGTTCCAGACATTGAAAAATTGATTCCTGCAGAGATCTGGTCTTTCAAGTCATGCCATCTTGAAGCAATATCACCACTCCACGCCGCGGCAGCATACCGCTGTTGGCCCGCAAAATAAGAACGTGTTAAAATAAATACACGTTTATTAGGATCCGTTTCTCTTTGTCCCTCATAAATTCCCTTCGCATTTTGGAGTGGAAAAGCATTGTAGTAGCGGACAGATGATCCTATAAGGGGTTGGAATACGGACTTCCGTTCCTCCAGGTCGATGTTTGAATGAATATCGGGTTCACTGGCATCCATCCACCAAGCATCGACACCAATTTGAAACAGATTTTTATCAAGCAATTGCCAAAATGCATCTCGTGCTTCTTGATTAAAAGGATCATAAAAAGTCGATGTATAGCCTTTTCCAATCCAATCTTTTCGCCCGTCATATATATTTCTGGTATAAATCCACTTGTTATCTCTAAATGACTTGAATACAGAGGACTCTTCATTGATTTTTGGCCATGCTGAAATCATCAATTTATAATTTTGATCATGCAATTTTTTAATCATCCCAGATGGATCAGGGAAACGTGTCTGATCAAATTGTTGACTTCCCCAATCGGGTTCAGACCAATAAGACCAATCTTGTACGATATTATCAATAGGAATTTTTCTTCTGCGGAATTCAGATGCTACGCTTTCAATTTCAGCTTGTGTTTTATAGCGTTCCCGACTTTGCCAGAAACCAAAACTCCACAAAGGCATGATCGGTGCTTTTCCTGACAATCGACGATATCCTGAAACGACGTCATCCATTGATTTTCCATATACAAAATAGTAATCAATAGCATCACCTGCTTCAGAATTAAAAGAAAACATGCTTTTGCGTTTTTCTGGGACAGGACTCTGCCAGTTAACAGTAAAATATGATTCACCTCCATCTGGCAACCACTCCATACGAATATCGTGATCCACATCTTTATTAAATTCTTGTTCAATTTCAAAGGTTCCCGCATTCCACGACTGTCTCCAGCGATCGGCAACCAATTGTCCATCAATCCAAACTTTCATATAACCGGAGTATTTAAAATGAAGAACATGCTTTCCGGAGTAGGATGAGGAGATACGGCCTTCATAGATAACTTTACTATCGACTAGTTTGACATCTTTGGGAAACTTGTGCTGATCGGTCAAATAGCTATATTCAATGATGGATTCAGGACGTGTGATAAAAACTTCATCGGGTTTATGTTTATTGACATAGGTAGCTGTCAGCCAACCTTTTTCACCTTCCTTTGATGTTAATTTAAAAGCATTGAGAGGCAGTAGTGGGCGTATATCTCCAGCTTTGGTTATCGAGTAGTTGTGCCATAAGATTCCATAATTGTTTGTCGAAACCAAGAAGGGGATTCCAATTTCAGTATTATATTGTAGCAAAGTCACTTGTTTACCACGATTGTAATTCATGATCGCATTTTGGTGCTGTCCTAATCCATAAATACCCTCATCTGGGTCTACAACAAAATCTTGAGTCAACTTATAAAAAGCATCACCACCATAACTATCTGCTATAAATGCATCTGAATTTCTTTTGGATTCTGTAAGCACGCGTTTTCCTGATAAATCAAAAAATCCAACTTTCCCGCTGACTAGGGATACTTTTGCAATCAGATCTGCCGTTGTTAGGTTGATCGTAGAATCGGTCGATTGAACTTCAAATTTTTTAAGCTGTCTATGCAAAGAATCAACAATGACTAAACTTGATTGGGCAGGAAATGGATGACCATAAGGAAGGGCAGTGACACGAATAATTTTATCCGTAATAACATCTAGATATACATCTTGATCTAGGGCAGTTTCAGAACCTTTAAAACTGACTTTGACACCCGATTGAGTTTTAGTAAAATTTGATTTATTGCTTTGCGCATTTACATGATGGACGAGAGCAAAGAGTATAATACCGCTCAAAGCAAACTTTAAGTTTTGCATATATTAAAATAATTTATTGGTTTATTATATTGGTGATTTTCCCTTTTATCATACCAATTGGTAGGATCAAATATAAGTATGTATAGGGCTGCAAGAGGGGTATAATTGGTTAACAATTGGGGTATGGTATGTTAACCCAATTAAAAAAAGAAGTTCAGACCAAACACATAAGAAACTTACTTAAAGCTTCTTACGATAATAAGATGGCAAATTATCAAAAGTGGCTTTAAAGTATTTAGTGAATTGTTTTGGATTACCAAAACCGACTTCGTAAGCAATTTCTGAAATAGATAAGCTTGAATGCTGTATCAGGTGCATCGCTCGTTTCAGACGGATATGTCTGATATATTCCGTTGGAGAATAGCCCGTAATCGCCAGAATCTTTTTATAAAGACCAACCCGTGTCATATGCATATTTCCAGCTAATATTTCGACAGATAATGTGGAGTCTGTCAAATCTCGCTCGACTTCTAAAATGAATTGACGGATGAATTTTTCATCAGCAGATTCTACCTGTGGTTGGCTGAGGGCGATAGTAATCTGTTTTTGATATTTTTTTACGAGAGATGATTTTTGATCCAGCACACTCGCTATTTTAGATTTCAATAATTCAAAATTAAATGGTTTTAAAACATAATCTGAAGCACCTGCACGAAGTGCCTCCAGTTGTATTTTTTGATCCATTACTGCAGTTACCATAATTACTGGGATATGTCTATAGCGATCTAATGATTTTAAATAAATACAAAAATCTATACCACTTTCACCTGATAGCTGGATATCAGCGATCACTAAATCATATTCCTTTTTTGTTAAATAGTCTTTTGCTTCCTTCACAGAACAAACGCCATCAATAAAAAAATCATCGATTAAATTGCTTTTCAAATATTCCAAAAACTCCACATGATCTTCAATGAGCAAAATCTGGTTCTTCTTTCTTGCAGGACTTTCCTGATTTGCTAAAGGCAGTTTGACCGCTTCTATCGGTATTTCAACTTTAAAAATAGATCCTTCGCCCTCTTTACTTTGAATTGAGATCTGTCCGTTCAGAAAGTCAACATAATCTTTGACGATAGATAGTCCAATACCAGTTCCCTGATTTAAGCGACCATTATTGACATCATATTGAAAATAACGATCAAATATCCGAGTTTGATATTCTATAGGTATCCCTAAGCTTTCATCCTTAATCTCTAATCGCCAAATATCTAAAGCATCTCGTTTTTCATCAATGGTAACATTAATGGTTATCTGACCTCCGGATCTGCTGAATTTAATTGCATTTGACAATAAATTGAAGATGATACTTTCAAATTTTCCTTTGTCAAAATTCCCCAGATAATGATCTCGATCATAATTTGTTTCGATATGAAGAGCATTTACTTCAGCCAATTGATAAAATGGTTCTATTTGCTCTTTCATGAACAGTATCAAATCTCCATATTCGTCGATACGAGTAATCTGATTTTTTTCTAGTTTTCGAAAATCCAACAATTGATTGACCAAGATCAACAAACGAGAGGCATTCTTATTGATCAACCTCAAATTTTCTTTCTTATTCGGATCTGTTTCTTTTTGTAAAAGCTGTTCAGAAGGTGTCAAGATCAAACTTATAGGTGTTCTAAACTCGTGACTTACGTTGGTAAAAAAACGTGTTTTCAACTCATCGAGCTCTTTTGCTTGTATAGCCTGCTCATTGACCAAAATCAATTGGTTTCTTGTTTTTCTGCGCAGCTTCAGCCAAGCCTGCCACAAATAGATACACGAGATGGAAATGATGATATAAATCAATATTGCCCAATTGGATCTCCAAAAAGGAGGATCTATAACCAAAGTCAATAGTAATGATTGTTCAGACCAGCTTTCATTATCCACCGAATGACGTATATAAAAATGATAAGTTTTTGAATCAAGATTGGTAAAATTGGCTTTCATCGTCCCTGTTTCAAAATCAAACCACTCGTCACTTAACCCATCGAGTTGATATTGATAAATGCGATTATCTTGTTGCAAATAATTAAAGGATGATAATTCTAATGAAATGGCATTTTGATTAAATGGCAATTTTAATTTCTTCACAGCAGTCAATGCTTCATTAAAAATAATCCTACCATCAACACGTTCGCCTACTGCAATTTTGCGATTAAAAAGATAGATATTGGATAAAACAGGATTTATATTTTCTTTTGGTCCCAAAATCATATTGGGATCAATGATATTATAACCCTTAGGCCCACCAAATATGAGCTGTCCATTGTGCATCTTCAAAGCCGAATTTTCATTAAAGACATTACTTTGAAGTCCCTGCTCTTTATTGAAATTACGTATAACAAATTGATTAGAATTTTTAATCGGAACGATCTCAGATAGTCCCTTAGCAGTGGATGCCCACATATTATTCTTATCATCTCGAATCAAGGCCAGTGTCGCATTTTCTATCAGCCCATCTTTGGTATTGAGATAGTGTATGGTATCCTGTTGAATTATATTTATTCCTTCTTGGGTGGCTACCCATATACGTCCCAAATCGTCTTCTTTAATGTCGTAGATGAGATCGTTGGAAAGCCGCAACTTACCTTGCTTTTCACTAAAAAGATGAATTTCTCCGTTTGGCTTGATCAATTCAATACCCGTCGCAGTACCCACCCAGATATTTTGTTTTGAATCTTCAAATAAAACGGACACATATGTACTGGAAATCGGTTTTCCATCACGTGAACGGAAAATGGAGAATTTTTCACTTTCCTTATCAAACAAATATAAGCCAGCAGATAAGGTCCCAATCCAAAAACGTCCTCTTGAATCTTCAAAAATTTCCCAGACACTATCATCTGTTAAGCGGTCAGGTCCTTTGTTATATGTTTTAAAGGATTGACCATCAAATCGGCTCAACCCTCCATGATAGGTACCAATCCAAAGTATATTTTTTTGATCTAAATACAGGCTTACAACCACATTGCTGGGTAAAGAGTTCTCCTCTTTCGGATGGTGTATATACTGCTTGTATACTTTCTCATGAAAATCATAATGTAATAAACCTCCCCCATTTGTTCCAATCCATAAGTTATTATGCTGATCTTGAATAAATCGATTCACATCATCGAATGGTAATGTTTTAGCATAACCTGGATAATTTTGGTAAACAGGAAACAGCAATAAATTGGGATGATAGTAACTAATTCCGCCCTTATATGTTCCCACCCATATGATTCCTTTTGGATCTTTATAAAGAGAAGTAATGCTGTTGTAGGGCAAACTTCTTAAATTATACTCCTCATGATTTATAATATGTATAGATGCAGTTCTCTTATTAAATACATTGATGCCGCCATGATCTGTAGCCAGCCAAATCAAACCATCTTCATCTTGAATAATATTTCCAACAAAAAAATTGGAAAGTCTTTCTTTGATGTGGATCATTTTATCCGAGCCTTCCTTGATCCAAAATGTACCTATTGGAACATCTTTTGAATATACCCACAGATCTCCTTCTCGATCTATAAAAAGACGATAATTGACACGCTGTAGATGAACTGGTAATGAAAATTGCTTTATTGGTTGATATGATTTTTTATGAATTAATTGCGTCAAGCCACTCTCATATATAATCCAAAAAGATTCTTTAGCATAAGGTAATACATCAACTATTTTTTGATTTTTTATGGATACAAAACGCTTGTTTTTTTTTGATATAGAATCAAATAAGACAAGCGAGCTATCTCTATATAAAATTGCATATTCATGATCCCCGAAATCACGAATCATCTCGGGATCTCCAATAGGGAGATTCAGAACATGAAGAATGGAGTCTATATTTTGAATAATAACTCCTTTTTTTTGATCGTAAACATTCATTTTTGAAGAGGTGCGAATCCAAACTTGCCCCTCTGGTCCTTCAAATAATGCCGATATAGGATTACTGCTCAAACCAATCCCTTTGTTAGATGAATAACGGAAATTTGTAAATTGATGCCCATCAAATCTGCTAAGTCCAGATTCTGTACCAAACCACATATAATTATATTGATCCCTCAAGGTGCAATTGATATGATTATGTACTAGACCTTGATCTGACGTCATATTTTTGAATGCATATCCTATTCCTTGATTTTGACTGAAACAAAAACTAGTAATCCATGAAAAAATAAGTGTACAAGCTAAAAGTAATACCTTGGGAAACATCAAATTGGGAGTTAGTGGTTTAACATCAATATTAACAAAAAAAATCATTTAAATAAAAAGAAATACCCGTCCAAGCGAAAAACTATTGCCCAGACTTATGGCAAGCATATGATACAGCAGCAAATCCCAACATTGTACAAGTGAATAAATTTTCAAAAGATTTACATCATGACTTCATCAAAATCGTTCCTGAATAGAAAATAGGAATTACATAACATAAAGTAGATTTTGTATCTTGCATGCTCATAATTGTATTTTTTATGAATCGAGTGAAAAGAACTCAATCCATGATCACACTCCTTATTAAAATAAATTATTTTGATGAAAAAAAAATCTTTAATAACGCTTTCTGTATTACTATGTGCTTCGGCAACTATAGCACAAGAAAAGAAAGAAACCAAACTGACTGTAAATATGGAAACACCAACAAAAACTCCATTAGACCCGCAAACATTATGGAAGTTAGGACGTGTTTCTGCCGAAGGAATTTCACCTGATGGAAAAACACTGGTATATGGTGTCTCAAATTATGCTGTGGAGACCAACAGCTCAGAGAAAAACTTATACACCTTATCATTGGAAACAGGCAACTCTACTCCCCTAACTAGTGAAAAGGGCGGTGAGTCTGTGGTGCAGATAACAGAAAATGGTGATATCATTTATTTGTTCAAAGGACAGCTTTGGAAAAAGAACAGATATAAGGGTGAAGCTGTACAATTGACAAATAGCGATACTGAATTAGAAAATGTAAAGCTATCTCCAAATGGTCAATACATATTATTCAGCAAAGCTGTTTTAATCAAAAAGTATCACAGTACAGATAAATATCAGGATTTACCTAAGTCCGATGCCTATGTATTCGACAATCTGGACTACCGCCATTGGGATACTTTTAATAATGGAAAATTTAACCATCCATTCGTTGCTTCCTATAATAATGGAAAAATTGGTGAAGCAATTGATCTGTTACAAGACGAGCCATTTTACAGTCCTCAAATGCCGTTTGGCGGATCGGAAGATTATGAATGGACCCCCGATAGTAAAGCGGTGTTATATGTAAGCAAGAAAAAATTTGGTACGGACTATGCCGTAAGTACCAATACGGATATCTATCGTTATGATCTTGCCACCAAGCAAACAACCAATCTAACTGAAGGAATGCTTGGCTACGACACCAATCCAACTTACAGTCCGGATGGAACCAAGTTGACTTGGTTGAGCATGAAAACGGATGGTTACGAAGCGGATAAAAATGATATCATTGTCTTTGACAAAGCATCTTCTCAACGACTAAATCTAACCGCGCATTGGGATGGTACGGTAAACTCTTTTACCTGGAGTAAGGACAATCGCAAAATTTATTTTGTTGCACCTTCTAAAGGAACGGTACAACTTTTCGAATTAGTTGTTCCTACTAACTTTAAAAACAAATCCTTAGCTTCCATCAAACAGATTTCTGAAGGAAATTTTGATATTACAGGAATTATTGGACAGGTCGATAATCAGTTAATTGTAACTTCAACAAAATTTACAAGAGCTACAGAGGTGTACCGCTATGACTTAAAGAGTAAAAAGTTAACTCCATTGACCACTGTCAATGATAATATGTATGCACAGATCAGCGATAATAAGATTGAATCCAGAATTACAAAAGCCTCTGATGGTCAAGACCTTTTTTCGTGGGTCATTTACCCTCCTGATTTTGACCCCACAAAAAAATATCCAACGATCTTGTACTGTGAGGGCGGACCACAATCTGCTTTAACACAATTTTATTCATTCCGTTGGAATTTACAGCTTATCGCATCTCAAGGATATATTGTCATCGCCCCCAATCGTCGCGGCATGCCCGGATGGGGAGTAAAATGGAATGAAGCAATCTCCAAAGACTGGGGTGGACAGCCTATTCGTGATTACTTATCTGCCATTGATGATATTTCGAAAGAAAAATACGTAGATACTACACGCCGCGCCGCTATTGGCGCTAGCTATGGCGGTTATTCGGTATATATGCTCGCTGGTGTACATGAAAATAGATTTAAAACACTAATCGCTCATAACGGCTTGTTTGACATGAGAAGCTGGTACGGTACGACAGAGGAAATGTTTTTTGCTAACCATGAGCTGGGCGGCCCATACTGGGACAAAGCAAATGAAAAATCATACACAACATTCGATCCATCCGAATATATCGAGAAATGGAATACGCCTATTTTGATCTTTCAAGGTGGTCATGATTATCGCGTGCCGATAGGACAAGGACTTGGAGCTTTCCAAGCTGCGCAGTTAAAGAAAATTAAAAGTAGATTGGTTTATTTACCCGATGAAAATCACTGGGTGCTATCGGGACATAATGCTCAAGTATGGCAAAGAGAATTTTTCGGTTGGTTAAAGGAAACATTATAAATAACAAACGGGCTCGATATAATTTCGAGCCCGTTTGTTTTATTCCTCACCCTTCTTTCCAAAGATGGAAAGTTTAATATATTTCCCAGGTTTTTCTTTAATATCTTTCATCAGATGATCTAAACTTTGCGATGCATTATTTAAATTATCATACAGCTTCTCGTCATTGATCAATAGGCCTATTGAGCCTTGTCCCTTATTGATCTTATCTACGATCGTTTGAAAATCGCTCATAGCCGTATTAGCTTTATCCATAGTTTGTTGGAAATCAAGCTTAGCAGCTTTATCTGTTACCGTATTTAAATTGGACATAATAGCTGTGATCTGACCGCTATTATTTTTAAATGTATTGGTTATAACCTCCAAATTAGAGATGATCGTAGTTAATCTTTTTCGTTCCGAACCCACAAGTCCCTCTACATCTTTCGTGATTAGCTCCACATTTTTTAAAGATGTTGAAATACTATGTACACTTTCCTTAAAGTCTTCTTGAAACTGATCGTCCAATACAGAATTGACAACTGTTAATACCGAATCTAATTTTATGGTGATGGTTTCAACCCTTTTCTGTATGGGTTCGACTTTATCCATGATATTAGCCTGAATACCTGAAGCTAACATATCACCATCCTTGGCCAACTCTGTACTATTACCCATATCAAATACAATCGCTTTTCCACCAAGTAAATCCGTACTGGCTATTCGTGCTATTGTATTTTTGGGCACCTTATATTCAGAACTGATTTTAAATTGTGTCAAAATACTACCATCAGGCTGCAAGGTCATTTTAGACACACGTCCAATTTGATATCCATTTACCAACACGGGTTTAGAGGCAGTCAGACCATCCACAGATTGATAAGATGTATAATATGTATTGTCACTGCTAAATACATCATTACCCTTTAAAAAGCTATACCCAATAAACAATAATGCAACTGCAACTACAGTTAAAATTCCGACTTTGGTCTCGTTTGATATTTTCAAAATAATATTTTCTTAAGTTTTATATGAATTCAATTTATCATTTAAACAAGACAAATGCAAATAAGTTTATCGTTCGACACTTTTTTTGAATGCACTAATGGCTGCAACTAAGTTTTGTACGATCTGTTCTTGTCCTTCGTCCGATAACATAAAAGCTTCTTCAGTACGATTATTCATAAAACCTATTTCTGTCAAAACCGCAGGCATACCGGCCTCTGCTAAGACGGCTAGTCCTTGTTCTAAAATCCCCCGGCTTACACGACCCGATTTTACGTATTCCTGTTGCATCAGATTGGCCAACTTGATACTCTTCTCACGATATTGATTTTTCATCAAAGAGAAGATGATATAACTTTCAGGATCTTTGGGGTCAAATCCTTGATAATTTTCTTTATAATTTTCCTCTAATAGTAGCGAGGCATTCTCACGAATTGCGGCAGTCTGCTCACCTAAGCGGTGTGATCCAGATACGATCGTCTCTGTTCCTCTAGAAGAGCCTCCTGGAGCCGAGTTGCAGTGGATAGAAATAAATATATCCGCTTTTGCGGCATTAGCCATACGAATACGCTTATATAAATCAATAAACTCATCTGTTCGTCTAGTAAACATGACACGCACACCTGGTAACTGTCGCTCAAGTTCCTTTCCCAATTTCAATGCTACGTCCAAAGCAATGTTTTTTTCTAAAGAACGTGAACCCTTTGCTCCCGAATCTCGCCCTCCATGACCTGCATCAATAACAATTGTTCTAATTTGATAAGCTTGTGGTGGTGGGGTAGCGTTTGTTTGTGGAGGCGTAGCACTGGTCAAAACCATAAATAATAAAATCGCCGGGGCTAAAAAAAATATAAATTTCCGCTTTCTAATATTCAAATCTGATTTCATGTATATTTTTTTAATTTCTGTAATTTAATAACAAAATGTAATGAGTAATATTGTGCTACAAAAATAGAAAATGTTAATCTCGTTAAAAAACGTCAATTTCTATTTGTTTTTGACTAATTTTGTCAAGCTTAGTTTAATTTTTTTACAAAAATAACATTTGTCTTTAATTTTGAAGTCGTTAACACACATTTTAACCATATTTCTTATTCTTTCGCTAAGTGTTTTTTCAGCATTTTCGCAAGATAAAACTCCCGTAAAGACAACGTCAAAGAATCTAAAAGATTCTGTTTCGGTCATAGGAACTCCTGACTCCATTCGTGTGAAACGAGACTCCACCCTAATAAACAAAGACAGTACCAAAAATAAAGGCGGATTACAGGCGGAAGTTAGTATTATCGCTCGTGATTCACAGCGTACTGAAGTCGATAAAAACATAAGTCACTTGTACAAAGGGGCTAAGGTTAAATACCAAGATTTTGAACTATCTGCAGATTATATTCGATTAGATCGAAATAAAAAGCAAATATTTGCTTCAGGTGTGATCGACCATAATGGCAAATATGTCGGCCGTCCTATTGTGATGACGGGTGCTGAAAGTCCTAAGACAGTAGACTCTCTGTTATACGATTATGAGAAACAAGAGGGTAATACCTATGGAATCATGACCGATGTAGAAGGAGGATTCATCCAAGCAAAGGTAGTACGTAAAAACTTATACGATGAAATGTCTTTGTACCATGGTCTATACAGTACTTGTAATCTTCCTGAGCCCCATACACATTTTGGAATTTTCCTCAGCAAAGGGATCGTGACCAAGAATCAGATCATCGCAGGACCTTCTTACCTCGTATTGCAAAATATACCGCTCAAGTTTATTGGTTTCCCATTTGCTTTTTTCCCTAAACCGGACAAAAGATCTTCGGGATTCTTATTCCCATCTTTTGGAGAAGACTATACCCGTGGTTTTGCGATGCGTGATATCGGTTGGTACTTAGCATTCAATGATTATTGGGATAGTGAAGTACGAGGAAGTTTATATTCTAAGGGATCTTGGGAAGCTTCCATCAATACCCGATATACTGTAAATTATAAATATAATGGTGGATTCAATATCCGCTATGCTTCCACAAAAGCCGGTGTGGAAGGAACCGATAACTATGGTACGAATAAAGATTTTAATGTCACATGGAACCATACACAACGTCAAGAAGCAAATCCAGGGACATCTTTCTCTGCTAATGTCAATTTTGGAACAGGATCTTATTTTAGAAATACGGGTGCAAACGGTACCAATACCTATAATGATATCACTAAAAACAATATGTCTTCTTCCATCAGTTATGGTAAAGTATTTGCCGATGGAAAAGTAAATTTTACTTCCAGTCTGAGTCACCGTCAGGATATGAGTACAGGGAATGTTTACTTGCAATTGCCTAATTTTAGTTTAAACGTTTCTTCTTTCAATCCTTTTGATTCAAAAGACCGTGTAGATGAACAAAAATGGTATCAGCGCATCAATGTCGGTTACAGCTTGCAAGGAACAAACACGTTAAATACAGGTGATTCAACCTTATTTACAAAACAAACTTTAAAACAATTTACAAACGGTTTTCAACATAATATTCCGATCAGTCTATCTTTAAATGCATTCAAGTATTTTCAGTTTAATACAAGCGTGAATTATACCGAAAGATGGTATTTACAAAGTACACGTCAACGTATGGAAAATACGAAAGAAGGCTATGTTGCTGTGAAGGATACTGTACAAGGATTTAGAAGAGCATACGATTACTCTGTATCAACAGGATTATCCACCAAAATTTATGGTATGTATCCGAAAATCGGTAAAATTCAAGCCATAAGACATGTCATCACGCCGTCGGTCAATATTAACTATAGACCAGACTTCTCAGACGCGATGTATGGATTTTACAAAAATTATGTCGATCAATATGGAATGATCAACAATTATTCTATTTTTCAGGATAACGTCTATGGTTCTCCATCTGCTGGGAAATCCATGGGAATTGGTTTTTCCGTAGATAATAATATCGAAGCAAAAATAAAAAGCAAGTCTGATACAACGGATGGTGGGTTTAAAAAAGTTCCTTTACTTCAAGGCTTATCTATAAGTGGAAATTATAATTTTGTGGCTGATTCCATGAAATTATCACCGCTTAACTTTTCTGGTAGAACAGCATTATTCGGCGAAAAGATAAATGTCAATTTCAATGGTACATTAGATCCATATGCCATCGATCAAGCTGGCCAACGCTATAATAAATATGTCATTAATGAGGGTAAACTTGCTCGTTTAACTAACTTCGGATTATCCTTTGATTATAGTCTCAACCCTAAAGCTGCCAAAAATAGAAATAATAATATTGATTCTTTGCGTAGTCAGATTGGTAGTAACATGACACCAGAGCAGGCACAAGCTTTATCGCGCATCAGTGCTGATCCAAATGCATTTGTCAATTTCAGTATTCCTTGGAATTTAGCAGGATCATTTAGCTTCCAATATTCTAAACCTGGTCAAGTTTCTACCATTACAAGTACAGTCAATATACATGGTGATGTCAGCCTAACTCCCAAGTGGAAGGTTACCTTTAATTCAGGTTTTGATTTAAAAGCAAAGGAAATCACATTGACACAGTTCAATATTTATAGGGATCTTCACTGTTGGGATATCGCGATTGGATGGACACCATTTGGAAGATATCAAAGTTACAATTTTACGATCAGGGCCAAATCTTCCATCCTACAAGATTTGAAACTTTCGAAAAGAAATAGTTCAGGAGGCAGTTATTATTAATAACTGCTTTTTTTATTGTAAAGCACCAAGGTTCAACAAAATTTCGTAGCTTTTGCGATTTAACTTATATACGGATTTATTAGATATCCATGAAAGCACATATCATAACTATAGGGGATGAAATTTTAATTGGTCAAATTGTAGATACCAATTCAGCGTGGATCGCAACTCAGCTCCATATCCATAACATTGCCGTCTCACAAATTCGTTCGATATCGGATCAAGATGATGCCATCTTAAATGCGTTATCCGATAGTCAAAATCAAGTAGACCTCGTGCTCATCACAGGAGGATTAGGACCGACTAAAGACGATATAACCAAGCAGACTGCAGCAAAATATTTTGACACACATTTGCGACGTGATCAAGCGGTATTACAGCATGTAACTCAATTTTTCGAATCACGAGGGAGAACGATGTTGGAAATAAACAGACAACAGGCAGATGTTTTGGAAGGCTGTACAGTCTTATTTAATCAATATGGTACAGCACCCGGAATGCTCATGAAAAAGGAAAGCACCACCTATATCTTTATGCCAGGTGTTCCTTTTGAAATGAAGCATTTAATGAATACCCAAATATTACCACGACTTACACAACAAGATCATACAATCTTTCTTTCACAGGAAAACATTATTGTTGGTGGGATCGGAGAATCATACCTGGCTGAAAAAATTGCTGATATAGAATCTGAATTGCCCGCATCTATAAAATTGGCTTACTTGCCAACATTGACATTTGTGAGACTTCGTCTTTCGGGCAAAGGATCGGATCAAGAAGCAATAACAGCCAGCACCAAATATTATGCTGAACAGATCATCCATAGACTTGCAGATCATGTTATTGCAAACTACGACACGACTATAGAAGAATTTTTAATCCAAAAATTCATTGGTCTCAACTTAACATTGACCACCGCAGAAAGTTGTACTGGAGGTAGCTTGGCGGCTATGATCACCGCTATTGCTGGTTGTAGCGCGATGTATGTGGGTGGTACTATACCTTATTCAAACAAATTAAAACAACAGCTTTTAGGTGTCAGGGAAGAAACGCTACTTCAATACGGTGCTGTGAGTGAACAGACGGTAATAGAAATGGCGGAAGGTGCCAAAAAGAAATTTGATACAAATTATGCCATCTCTACAAGTGGTATTGCTGGCCCGGGTGGTGGTACCATAGACAAACCTGTAGGTACAGTATGGGTCGCTGTGGCAGGTGAAAGGGAAACCATAACTCAGAAGTTTCAATTTCAAAATGACAGAACAATTAATATAGAACGAACAAGACAATTGGCTCTTTTCATGCTTTGGCAACTTCTAGTCAAAGAGCATCAGATAGGCATTAGTTTGTAAAATATTATTCCGCAAAAGTTGATTTATCAAAAATTATATTTTACTTTGTAAAATATAAACCTTAAAATAACTAACTTAGTATTTAAAAGGATTGCAGTTGAATTATTATGGCATTATATAAATTATTACTTCCTAAAATGGGGGAAAGTGTATCTGAAGCTACTGTAACAAAATGGTTAAAACAACCAGGTGATACCATTAGCGAAGATGAAGCAGTGTTAGAAATCGCAACCGACAAAGTAGACTCCGATGTGCCTTCTCCAGTAAAAGGAATATTAAAAGAACAACTTTTTTCAATCGATCAAGTTGCACAGGTGGGTGATATAATCGCTATTATTGAGATCGAGGGTGAACATAGTGTGGAAGAGACTATCCCATCAAATGCGGAACAAACTTCAGAAACCATCGTTAACCAGATCGAGGTTACGCCAACAACCATACAGATCGAGGATAAAAAGATTGAAATACCTGGTTTAAATCAAATTCAACCTACGCTAGAAAATCATCAATCTAGCATTCATAGTGGAATTAGATTTTATTCCCCATTGGTCAAAAATATAGCATCCCACGAAGGCTTAAGCCAGCAGGAGTTAGATCAAGTGGCAGGTAGTGGATCGGATGGTCGTGTTACAAAAGAAGATATTTTAAAGTATGTAGCAAGCAAAAAACAACAAACTGCTTCTGCTCAAACCAATACTAGTCCAACAACAACCACTGCTCGTGTAGAGAAAAAAGAGGAATATGCTGCTGCACCAGTTGAGACAGCACATACAATCAATTCCGGCGGAGATGAAATCATCGAGATGGACCGTATGCGTAAGTTGATTGCAGATCATATGGTTAAAAGTGTACAGACTTCGCCACATGTATGCTCATTTGTTGAAGCTGATGTAACCAATTTGGTTAACTGGCGCAATAAGGCAAAGGAAATCTATAAAAAGAGAGATGGTGAAAATATTACCTTCACTCCCATTTTTATTGAAGCCATTGCTAAAGCATTAAAGGATTTCCCAATGGTCAATGTTTCTGTTGATGGTAATCACATCATCAAAAAGAAAAATATCAATATCGGAATGGCAGCAGCGCTGCCTAATGGAAATTTAATCGTTCCTGTGATTAAAAATGCCGATCAATTAAGTTTAGTAGGACTTAGCAAATCGGTCAATGATCTGGCTAATCGTTCACGCGCTAATAAATTAAAACCAGATGATACGCAAGGAGGTACGTTTACCTTTACTAATATCGGTGCTTTTGGCAATATTATGGGTACTCCTATCATCAATCAACCTCAAGCAGCGATCTTAGCTGTAGGGACGATTAAAAAGAAACCTGCAGTTATCGAAACTGAACATGGTGACCTCATTGGTATCAGACAAATGATGTACCTGTCCCTATCGTATGATCATAGGGTCATTGATGGTGCTTTAGGTGGTACATTCTTAAAAAGGGTCGCCGACTATTTAGAAAATTGGGATATCAATCGCGAAATATAAGCGCAACGCAACATAAAAAAATCCTTCTCTGTAAATATAGAGAAGGATTTTTTTATGTCTAAAATATGCTTGTGTTAAGAATTCAAATGTTTTTGAATAACAATACGGTAACGCCAATATAGCAATATGGAAGAGGTTAATAAACCCATGGTCAAACCATACCAGATACCCTCAACTCCCATTCCTAAATGAACACCCATAAAATAACCACTCGGTAATCCAATGATCCAATAAGCAATAAAGGTGATTAAGGTCGGAATATTGACATCACCCATACCCCTCAACACGCCCAAACCGACTACCTGAGTTCCATCAAATAGTTGAAATAATCCGGCTATAATTAACAGGTGTGAAGCAATTGTGACTACTGCCATATCCTTTGTAAAGATAAAAGGCAGATAATTATTAAAGATGGCAAAAATAGATGCTGTCAAGGTCATAAAGATCAAAACCAGTTGATAAGATGAAACTGCGAAACGCTGTAGTCGAAAGAAATTTTTGTTACCAAAGCTATTTCCTGTCTTAATTGTTGCAGCAGCAGCAATTCCACTAGCCATCATATAGGTCATCGCAGCCAGCTGAATAGCAACTTGATGAGAAGCTTGCTCTACGGCACCAATTGTACCAGCGATGAGTGAAGCGCCGGCAAATGCGCCAATTTCAAACACATATTGCATCGCCACAGGTGCCCCAATTTTCAATATTTTTCGAACACGAATGAGATCAACTGCCCAAAGTTTAAACTTACTGATGTAAGGCTCAAAATAAGAAGATTTCATGACGTAAAATAGCATAACTACCATCATCATAACACGGTCGATCAACGTACTGTACCCTACTCCACTAACCCCCATCGGTTTGATACCAAACATACCTTTAACAAAAATGACTGCTAAAATAATATTAAGTACATTTCCCCATATGGTGATGTTCATCGCCTGCTTAGTGAATCCTAATCCTTCTGCAAATTGCTTGAAGGCGCTAAAGATCATCAGAGGTAAAATCGATAAACTTAATATTAGTAAATAAGGTTTTGCCTCTTTTACAACTGCAGGATCTTGGTCTAAGTGATCAATAGCCAACATCGACCCAAAATAAACAAGGCAAAACAACAGTACTCCTGCTATAGCATTGATCCAAATACTATTGGATAATAATTTGGCACATTCTTCCTTATTGCCACGTCCGTTTTCTTGTGCGATCAATGGTGTGATACCATATGCAATCCCTAGTCCGATCACCATGACGATCATGAAAACAGCATTGACCAATGATACCGCAGCCAAGGGTATAGTACCGGCAAAGTGCCCTACAATAACACTATCAGCCATGTGCACCATGGTATGACCCAATTGAGAAATCACTACTGGACCAGCCAGTATAAAAGTGCTCCAATAATAAGGCTTGTAAGATTTTAATCGCTTCAACATATTTCCCGCTACTAAATTTGAAAAGATTTCAAAAGTACGAGATTTTTCTCACTCCTACATTTCTTATCTATCAATAAATGATAATGAAATTGTCAAATTAACCCACTAAATTTTTACAATTGAATTGTTAATATTTACTTAAACACTGTTCCATTTTTAAAATATTGCTGTAACTTAGCATTTATAATTTATTAAAACGATAGTATAATGTACAGTCAAATATTTGCATTTCTTAACATAGGGACATCAGAAATGATGTTGATTTTGGTCATCGCTCTTTTATTATTTGGTGGTAAAAAACTTCCTGAATTAGCAAGAGGCCTAGGTCGTGGAATTAGAGAATTTAAAGATGCTTCTGAGGGTATCAAGAGAGAAATTTCTGATCAAATTAATAATTTCGAGAAAGATATTGATTTAAAAGTTGAAGAAAATCCCTTAGCAGAAGTTCAAGCTGCGGAACAAAAGGTAAAAGATGATGCTGAAGCTGAAAAGACGGATGAATCTGAAAAAAAGACTCCTCAATTTACGGCGCCCGAAGGCACTATGCAATACAGCCGTCAACCTGATTATGGCGAAGAACCTAATCATTTTCAATATGGCTACAATGATCATTTTGCAGAAAATGCACAGACAGCTGTGACAGAGGAAAATCCAACGACACCTGTTGAAAGCCCAGTAGCACCTGTGGAACATCCAACAGCATCTATTGGAAAAACAACAACAGATCCTCTTAAAAATACAGAAGAACCTTCGAAAGAAGCATAAGTTTAAGCATTTTATTTTCAATAAGATATTGTCAAATAAAGCTGTTGGATTATTTCCAGCAGCTTTCTATTTTAATAAATATTACATTCCCTATTTATGACACACGAAATTATAGTTTCGAAGGAATTAGCAATTAGCGAAAAACAAGTACAAACAACGATTGGTTTACTAGATGAAGGCGCTACGGTTCCTTTCATATCTCGCTATAGAAAAGAGATGACAGGTAGTCTAGATGAAGTGCAGATAACCACCATCCGTGATCGCATCCAACAATTACGTGACTTAGACAAAAGAAGGGAAGCGGTCTTAAAGTCCATCTCAGAGCAGGGAAAATTAACGCCTGAATTAGAACTCAAAATCAAGAGTGTCGAGACTATGGCCAATTTGGAAGATATTTATCTTCCTTACAAACCTAAGCGTAAAACACGCGCAAGTATGGCTAGGGAAAAGGGGCTTCAACCACTGGCTGACCTCCTACTCGCTCAAGACCGCACTGATTTCACAGATTTAGCAACATCACTAATTGATGAAGAAAAAGGTGTAAACTCGGTAGAAGAAGCATTATCTGGTGCACGTGATATTATTGCAGAAACCATTGCTGAAAATGCGGAGGTAAGAGATAAAGCACGAAAAATATTTTTAGAAAAAGGTCAGTTTGTATCCCGTGTTGTACCTGGAAAAGAAGAAGCTGCATTGAAATATAAGGATTACTATGAATGGTCCGAATCCTTAAAAAATGCCCCCTCTCACCGTGTACTGGCCATGCGTCGCGGTGAAAAAGAAGAATTACTTTATTTGGATATTGAAGTGACAGAAGAAGAGGTCATCCCGGTCATCGAACAAATCTATATCAAAGCAAATAATGAAGCTTCGGCTCAGGTGCGTTTGGCATTGGTGGATAGTTTTAAGCGTTTATTAAAACCATCAATGGAAACCGAAATCCGCGTTTTGACACGTCAGAAAGCTGATGAAGAAGCGATCAAAGTATTTGCAGATAATGTACGTCAGCTATTGTTGGCAGCCCCACTGGGGCAAAAAAGAATTTTAGCGATCGATCCTGGATTTAGAACAGGTTGTAAAACTGTGGTACTGGATCAACAAGGAGCATTATTAGAAAACACAGCTATATTCCCTCACAGTGGCGCTGGCGGTCTTGCGGAAGCAACCCGTACTATTCCTTATCTTGTAAAAAAATACGATATCGAAGCAATTGCGATTGGTAATGGAACAGCTGGAAGAGAAACCGAAGAATTTATTCGTAAACTCAACCTGGATCAGGTGACTATTGTCATGGTCAACGAAAGTGGAGCATCCATATACTCGGCTTCAGAAACAGCTCGAGAAGAATTTCCAGATCAAGATATCACTGTCCGTGGTGCTGTCTCTATTGGTAGAAGATTGATGGATCCATTAGCAGAACTTGTGAAAATAGATCCGAAATCGATTGGTGTTGGCCAGTATCAACATGATGTCGATCAAAATAAATTGCAGAGCTCTCTAGATGATACCGTCATGAGTTGTGTCAACAATGTTGGTGTTGAATTAAATACCGCATCGAAACAAATTTTAGCTTATGTATCTGGTTTAGGGCCTGCCTTAGCACAATCAATCATCAATTATAGAAAAGAAAATGGTCCATTCAAATCACGTCGTGAACTGAAGAAAGTACCTCGCCTAGGAGACAAAGCTTTTGAGCAGGCAGCAGGATTTTTGCGCATCCGTAATGCTGAAAATCCTTTAGATGCCTCAGCGGTGCATCCCGAACGTTATAAATTGGTTGAACAAATGGCAAAAGATCTTTCAACAAGTGTACATGACCTGTTAAAAGATGCTGAATTAAGAAAAACGATACCATTAAAAAACTATATCTCTGATGAAGTTGGTCTTCCGACTCTGAATGATATTATAGCCGAATTAGCAAAACCAGGATTAGATCCACGTGAAAAATTTGAAGCTTTCTCCTTTACTGATGGTGTAAATGCGGTTTCTGATTTACGTGTCGGTATGAAATTACCCGGTATCATTACCAATATCACTAATTTTGGTGCTTTCGTTGATATTGGTGTGCATCAAGATGGGCTTGTACATTTAAGTCAACTCTCTAACCGTTATATATCCGATCCACATGAGGTTGTTAAAGTGCAGCAACATGTAGAGGTGACCGTAACAGAAATTGATGAAAAGAGAAATCGCATCGGACTCTCTATGAAAACTAGTGAAGTATCTTCTTCTCCAAAACCAAAAAGAGAACAAAAGACTTTTAACCAAAAAGATCGAAAGGAAAAAGAACCTGAAACAGATATGGCTTCTAAATTAGCAGCTTTGGCGAGCAAGTTCAAATAATAAAAAGGGTGATTTTAATAAAAATCACCCTTTTTATTTGGATTTAGTTATTTTAGAGATATGTTAACATTTGAAAAATTTTCATCTTCAACAGCATTAGCTGTTCCTCCTATGGATCTGTCTATTTGGCTAGAGTCACTATGGTGGGATAAAAAAGGCGATTGGCAAAAAGCGCATGATTTAATAGATCATTTACAAGATGCTAAATCTGCCCATATACACGCTTACTTACATCGCAAAGAAAAAGATCTTTGGAATGCTCGATATTGGTATAATCGAGCAAAAAAAGAAGAATTTAAAGGTTCACTCGATGATGAATGGGAGGAATTAGTAAAAATACATTTGTTTTAGTCATAGGTTAAGAACATATTTAGGTTTTAATTCCCATCGGGACAAAAAAGTTATTTGAAATATTCGATATGGCAATATAGCCTAACGAAAAACAAGAAGATATACTTACACGTCATGATAAATAAAAAATAATGATCTCCTTTTTTCATCTAGCGGATAAAAAAAGAGGTTATCTCGAATAACAAGTATGAATTTTTGCAGCTGAAGCTTCATACTTTATTCCGGATAACCTCTTTTACCATTAACGATCTAATTGAGCACGAGTGCCTCGTTCAGAATTAGTATCCCGGATTTTGGATTAATTTGGTATTTCTATTTATTTCATCGCGGTGAATGGATATAAAATACATTTTATCCAACCAGTTTCTATTTTCAATACCTGGTGCAATTGTATTCACTTTATAAGAGTAGGTATAATTGTCCGTGTTATATTGGTAAAGACTCACCAGCTTTCCTGCTTTCAGTGTACCAAAAATATTAATTAAGGTAACCTGTCTTCCTATTGTTTCCTTAGCATTCATCCAACGTCGTGTGTCAAAGAAACGGTGCTCCTCATAAGCCAGTTCAACCCGTCTTTCATTGCGATATCGATCTTTTAATTTTTGTCCAGATTCACTATCGGCAATAGCAGGCATACCCGACCTGAATCTAATCTTATTGAGCCACGTGCGTGCTTCGGCATCCTCTCCCAATTCGATACAAGCCTCGGCGTAATTTAATACTGCTTCTGTATATCGAAGTACAGGCCATGGCACACTTTGTCTGGTATTTTGATCAACGATTGCAGGATTGGCATCTACAAATTTTCGCATGTAATATCCCGTATAACTACCATTCCAATCTTCCACAGGAGAATTACGCGTATCTAATCCATATTGTATAGATTTAACTCCTCCTGAATTGGTCACCTCATATTGACCCGTTTGAATTTGATTTAAAGGATCACGATTTTTAACATCATCTGTTCTAGGTTTCCAAGTAGCGCCATCATATAAAATCGAAGCGCCTAACCGAGGATCACGATTGGTATATATATTTGCTGCGTGAGCAGGATTATTCCAATCAAATTTTTCGCCAGACAAAGTTTCATAGTCATCTACAAGCAACTGAGTTGGACTATTTCCAGCCCAATTGTGATAGCCATTAGGTCCATTGTTACGACCAACATATGCCCCTGCCTCATCTTTCAAATCATTGAAAAATCTTCCTAAAATTAAATCTCGTTTTGCATCAGCATCAGCAATTTTTGAACTTCCGCCCATGGCTAAAGCAATATAATTTGCACGTCCATCAGCTGGCGTTTCTTTCGTAGATAAATCTAACTTATATGCAAATTCTGCTTTATCCAGCACAGCCTTTGCTGCTGCTTTAGCTTTTTGCCATCTCTCTATTCTATTTCCAGAAACATAGCCTAAGTATTCGGGATTACCATAGGCTGAAATCGTATTTGATTTGGCCTTTGCAGTTGGGATATCGTGTAAGTCTGAAGCTGCATATAGCAACACACGAGCTTTTAATGCCAAAGCAGCAGCTTCATTGGTACGTCCATCTACTTTTGCCGCCCCATTCAATAAAGTCGCTGCCTGTTCACAATCTTTGACAATGAAATTGACGCATTCTTCGTATGTATTTCGAGCTGCAGTATAGTCTGTATCTTCGAGGGTATAAACCTTAGTAATCAATGGAATCGCACCATAAAAGCGTAACAGTTGCTGATAGTAATAGGCACGTAAGAAATAAGCTTCTCCTAACATCTGTTTAGCCTGCGATTCATTATTGAATTTTGGTTCAATAAGATTTTCGATCGCAATATTTGTCGCACGAATACGCTTATACATATTCCCATATTCATAAGAATCAACGATCCATCCCTGATCTGCTGGATTGGATCTACTCTCTGTAATGGTATTGATCCCTCTACCTGGATGAGTAAACATAGACTCATCTGTCAGCGAGGCTAACATCTGTTCGTTAAAACCACCTTGTCCAAAGCCATTATATAAATCATTTACAAATGCTTGAGCGAGTCCAGCATCTGTCCATACGAGCTCTTGTGGAACCTCTGAGAGTGGTTTAGTATTGACAAAATCATCATTACAGCTAGCAAATAGTCCCGTAAATAATAAGGCAGAAATCGGTATATAAAATAATTTTATTGTTTTCATAATGATAGCGAATTAAAAAGATAAAAGTATACCTGTATTGATTAATCGAGCTTGAGGGTAGTAATGTCCTAAGGTATTAGTCGATTCAGGATCATACATTTTCAATTTGGACCAAGTAACCAAGTTCATACCACTCGCATAAACTCTAAAGCTTGAAATCCCTAAGCGCTCCACAAGTTTTGCACTTAAATTATATCCTATTTCCACATTTTTTAAGCGCAGATAATTATTAGAATGTAACCAATAGGTATTTCCACTGGAATAATACTGATCAGAACGATCAGTAATACGAGGATGTTCGGAACTAGGATTATCAATCGTCCATCTATTTTCATAAAATTCGTGCAGGTAATTGCCGATTGCTCCAGACTCATCTGTCGCGATACGCACTTCACCACCAGTAGCACCTTGAAATAAGATCGATAGGTCAAAATTCTTGTACCGTAATCCCAGATTCAAACCACCTTGAAAGGTTGGATTGGTATTCTTATCTGTACGGACACGATCGTCTGGTGTAATCTTTCCATCACCATCATAATCCTTATACTTCATATCACCAGGTCTGAGATTATTCGTGATAGCCGAATAATCGAGCGTATTGGCAGTAATCTCTTCTTGGTTTTTAAACACCCCATCATACTGATAGTATAATCCCGAATTGATCACACGACCAGTCGTTTGTTGCCAAGATGGTGCACCAGCTGCTTCATCCCAAAAAACAATTTTATTTTTTGCGTATCCACCATTTATAGAAGCACTATATCCCCAATCACCTTTCTGATCGCGGTAACCTAAATTAAATTCCCATCCTTTGTTATCTACTTTACCAATATTTTCGGCAGGAAGGGTCATTCCTGTACTTTGTGGAATTGATGCATTGCGTCGCCAAAGAATTGAATTTCGTCTATTTTTAAAAACATCAAATTCAAAATTAATCTTGCCGCCTAAAAATTGTGCATCAATACCTAAGTTATAGTTATTCGCGACCTCCCACGTGATGAAATTATTTGGTACACGGCTTTCATACAAGGTCTTGATCATTTCATCCCCTATGATATAGGTTCCGAATTTATACGTGGAGAAGAATTGATATTCTTGAAGGAGATCATCATAAAAGACATTATCATTTCCCATCTGACCATAAGATGCCCGTATCTTAAAATAATTAATGGCTTTTATATTATCCTTCCAAAACTTTTCTTCTGAAGCGACCCAACCCAACATCGCTCCTGGAAAAAATCCATAACGCGTTTTTTGAGGAAACATATAAGACCCATCATAACGCCATAGCAACTCAGCAATGTACTTCGATTTATAATTGTAATTGACCCTTCCAAAATAATTCAATCTTGCACGCTCCCATGCGCTACCGTCATTATTTTTCTCGGCATCACCACCAGCAAACAGATAATCAATCTTATCCGATAAGAAATAGCGTCGATAAGCAGAGAAACTGTCATTTTGGATGGTCTCTCTATTGACACCGGCCAATATATTAAACGTATGATCGCCAATAACTTTGTCATACGTCAGTACACCGCCTAACAAAATATTCAATTGATCTTCATCGGACTGGTTTAATCTTGGATCTGCAGGACCTCTTTTACCCGCCACCAATTGTGGTGTTACCCCATCAGCTTCATAAGCCCCTTGCCAAGTATACAGGTACCAAGGAGTTTCCCAACGTTTGATTTTTTTAATATACTTATCCACTGCTGCATTTCCAGAAAATTTCAATCCTTCTATCCAAGGAATCGTGATATCAATCTGCCCATTGGTCTGAAAGTAATATCTTTTATCTCTTTCATAACCGGTATCATTAGTCGTGATCACAACAGGATTTTCACCATTTTCAATATCAGGTCCAGGCATTCCATTTGGCCAATAAGCCGGTTGAGTAGGATTACCGCGCATCAGCATTCTAAAAATTGTACCTGCAGTCTTAGTCGGGAAATTCCTGTTTTCTTGACGACCTAAAACGCCAAATTTAGTGGTGATGTATTGACTAATTTTAGCATCCAGATTAATCCTCAAGTCATATTGTTTATATCCAGTAGCAGAATTTTTATAATATGCATCTTGATTCTGATATCCTATTGAAGTGAGGTACTTTACTGCATCATTACCCCCCACAATTTGAACATTATGCTTTTCCTGTGGAGACCAATTTTTTAAAGTCTCCCCATACCAATCTGTATTTGGATGTCCCCAAGGATCGCTTCCATCTCTAAATAATTGGACATCTTCAGGTGTAAAAGGAGCTGAAACAGTGGTACTATTTGGTCTTATGTAGGTACCCGTCGTATTGAAGGCATTTTGTGCCGCGCTCCATTCTGCGACAGGAAGTTTATAAATCTCCAGTTCATTTCTCAATTCTGAGTATTCAACCGCATCGGTTAATTTCGGAATGACTGTGGGTTGTGAAAATCCTTTATTAAAATTATAAGAAAGTTTTGGCTTTCCATTGGTACCTCTTTTTGTGGTTACTAAAATTACACCATTGGCGGCACGAGCTCCATAGATGGCGGCCGAAGCATCCTTTAAAACAGAAATATTATCAATATCAGCAGGATTTAATCGTTCAAAACCACCTTGACGTGCCGGAATACCATCAATAACAATTAAGGGACTAGAGTTACCCAAGGTGTTGGTACCCCTAATACTAATGGTCGAACCATCATAACCCGGTTCTGCTGATCCATTTGTTGCGATTACTCCTGGTACACGTCCAGCTAATGCATTGGAAACATTGAGTGCAGGAGATTTAGCCAGGTCTGTTCCTTTTACAGCAACAACAGATCCCGTAACCGTTTCTTTCTTCTGTACACCGTAACCGACCACCACTACTTCATCTAGATTGGCATTTGAACTCCCAAGACTAACCATAATACTTGTTCTACCTTTCACATCCTCGTCTGTGGAAGTCATTCCAACCATACGAAAGCTTAATTTTCCATTACTTGGAACATTGGCTAATACGTATTCTCCATTTTGATTTGTTTTGGTGGCAATGTTAGTACCTACAACAAGTACCGTAACACCTGCTATTGGCGTTCCGTCATCAGCATTGGTTACAATTCCGCTGACAGAAATCTTTTCTTGCGCCAAGTTGATAAGAGTAGGGCTTTTTGTGCTAGCAAGCACGGGAGATTGGCAGATCGTAGATAAGGAGAGTATTGCTCCCATCCAAAATGCCTTTTTCCACTGGTTTTGACTTAAATTAAGATTACTCATAATTTTTTCTGTTTGGTTTAATTAGTTTGTACTAATTAAATCAAGAATAGGTCTTGCTTATTGGCTCAGAAATCCAATAAATGATCAAACAAAACAGTTTACTTGATTTAATGGGTTTAAATTGGTGATGTATACGTAACACTAAGGTTGTATTTTGTACACATTCTAAGATAATAGAAATTATTCATATCTTAAAAGAAAATCTAATATACTTTTAAAAAATATATATAAAATTCTCGTAATGAGGAATTTAAATGTAATAATAACCTTTAATGATCGTCGTAAATATACGGCCTCATAAGTTATTAACATTTTATTGTTAACAACCTATGTAAAATGTGCATAATCAATATAAATCAATTCATAGAAGTAGAACTTATTGATATACTAAAGAGTGAATTATGGTATTTATGCACATGTATAAAATAATCACCATAGACAAATTAAAATGTTAAATACTTATTTTTGATTATCAATAAAAAAGAATAAATAGGGCAATAATACACCTATATACGCATAAAACAAACAAATACCACCTAAATAGTTTATTAACAACTGAAATAAAAATTGTGGAAAAACTGACATGCGCCACCTACAGTTATCCACATTCTGAATTAACAATGTGAATAACTCATAAGAGTGCTTTAACAAACGTTCTTAATTTCAGGATTATCAAAGATTCTCCATTTTGATACTCATCCTAGGTGATCTCAAAAACGGGACATAAAAAAAGAGTTATCCTAATGGATAACCCTTTTATATTATTTCGACATAAAATAACTTATGCAAATAGATCTGAGCTGAGATATCGATCGCCTCGATCGCATGCAATAAAAACCAATACACCCTCTTCAATTTCATTTGCAACTTTTAACGCTGCCGCAAATGCTCCACCCGAACTCATCCCTGCAAAAATACCTTCTTTACTGACCAACTCACGAGCCATAGCTGTAGATTCCTTCTGAGAAATATCAATAATACGGTCTACGCGCGAAGGATCAAAGATTTTTGGCAAATATTCTTGTGGCCAGCGACGGATACCAGGAATCGAAGATTCTTCCGTAGGTTGGCATCCTACGATTTGAATGGCTGGATTTTGTTCTTTTAAATAAATCGAGTTTCCCATGATCGTACCGGTAGTCCCCATAGCACTCACAAAATGGGTAATCTTGCCAGCTGTATCGCGCCAAATTTCAGGCCCTGTAGTTTTAATATGTGCTTTGTAGTTGTCTGGATTAGCAAATTGATTCAAAATAAAGTAATCTCCTGAAGCAGCCTTCTCTTCTGCATAGTCACGACAAATTTCCATGGTTTCCAACAATGTCACTTTTGCTCCAAAGGCTTCCATAGTTAGTGTACGTTCACGAGTAGATGTAACAGGCATGACCAGTTCTAAGCTGAGACCATAGATACCGGCAATCATTGCGAGCGCAATCCCTGTATTACCACTTGTAGCTTCAATCAACTTACTATCTTTTGTAATTTCACCTCTTTCCATGGCTGATCGAATCATATTCAATGCAGCACGGTCCTTGACACTTCCAGCAGGGTTGTTACCCTCCATTTTGGCGTAAATTTTCACCTTTCTGTTTGTATGAAATTTTGTAATTTCAACTAAGGGTGTGTTTCCAATTGTATCGATGATATTTCCCATATTTAAATTAAAGGTTTGGAGTCTATAAACTTAGCATTTGCTTGATGGTACACGGTTGTATAAGGTTCAACGGAATTGGTCAGCCAAACATTTCCCCCTATTACGGAATGATGTCCTATCACGGTCTCACCGCCCAATATTGTTGCCCCTGAATAAATAATGGTATGATCGCCAATCGTCGGATGTCTTTTGACATCTGATAAAATTTTGTCCACGCTCAAAGCACCTAAAGTGACCCCTTGATACAGTTTGACATAATTGCCAATTACACTGGTCTCTCCTACGACTAAACCTGTGCCATGATCAATATACAGGTGATGTCCAATAGCAGCAGCCGGATGAATATCAATACCTGTCTTGGAGTGCGCATGCTCGGTCAGAATACGGGGTATCAAGGGCACTCCAAGCTGATGTAATTTATTTGCTATCCTAAATATGCTAATCGCAAAAAAACCTGGGTAGGTACGAATAACTTCTCGTTGATTTTTTGCCGCAGGATCGCCAGCAATCAAAGCATCTGCGTCCGAACACATCAATTCATATAACTTTGGTAACGATTGAAAAAAATCATGTGCAACACGAAAGTGATCGCAGACCTCACAGGCTTTGGATTTACTCAATAACTGTTCTAATTCGATTTCAGCTTGTTGAAAAGCAAGCTCTACCTCAGCAACAGATTTTATCCCCCCTGCATTGCGCTCGGGAAACAAAAGATCGAGGATACCGACAGCCCAACCTGATATTTTTTTATTGGATGGCATTTCAAATACCTCCAATTGTTTTTGATAAATATGTTCGTAAAAGTTATTCATGGGTTTAATCCCTATTTTATAATGGTAACACAAAGATACTATACTTATATGATAGATAAAATATACTAGCTATAAAACTAACTTATCAAAAAGGAGTTTTAACGTTTCGGCTGGATCCACACAAAGTCCAGGGTGCACGGCTGAACATTGGATGACAGTGCTTCTATTTGCAGTCAACCATCGAAATCGCTCCGTTTGGTCCAATGCAGCTAATTTGCCTCCATCTTGAGCACCAGTACAGATTTTCACAAAAGATTCCAGATGTGACTGAATCATATCCATATCTATATCTGGACATAACGATCGAACTCTTGCTTCATCAATCTCAAACAATACATTGGCAAACCGGTATTTTCGGCAATAAAGTGCTATACCAACATTAATAAATTCTTCTCGTTCCACTCGTGGTACTAAACGCACCACAGCATACTCATATAATGTGTTTTCTGGCATCTTTAATCTGATTTAAAAAATGGTCGGCATGTGCTAAACGTTTCATGAAAAATGATACATATACTTCACGTGCATCTGCAGCAGTTAAATCCCTGGACTCATCGATCAACCATTCACTTGGCACAATATCTACTAGATTTCGAATCACTTCTTCTGTCAATAGTGATCGATATTGCTTATCGACCAACTCGACATCACTCGCATTCTTTAACAACACATGATCTTTAATTTGGATAAATGGTTTTATAGCTTGGTCTTCCCAGTTATCCCAACTATGATGAAAATATAAAGATGCACCATGATCGATCAACCATAATTCTTTATGCCAGATGAGCATATTGGTATTTCGTACTGTTCGATCAACATTCATCAACAAGGCATCTAACCATACAATACGAGAAGCCTCATCGGCTGTGATCTGATCAACATTGGCATCAAAAGTAATGGCACCATTGAGAAAATGAACACCTAGATTTTTACCAACGCTAAATTTCAATAAATCTTGAATCTCTTCATCAGGCTCTGTACGTGCAAAAGATTCATCTAAATCCGCAAAAACAAGTTCCGGCATTCTGAGATTAAGAATACGTGCCAATTCGCCACCGATCAATTCCGCAATTAATGCCTTTCTTCCTTGCCCAGCTCCTCTAAATTTAATCACATAATTGAATCCATCATCAGCATCCACCAAAGCAGGCAAAGACCCTCCTTCGCGAAAAGGCTGAATGTAACGAGTGATGGTTACTTCTCTTATTTCAGGTTTTTTAATAGTCATCTGTAGTACATTTATAATTTACCGATACACAAGCGATAAATCCTTCGATCAAATATCAACATTTTTATTTTTTAATATACCGATTCATCCAAATTGGACATAATTGTGACGTATAAAAATGGTTAATTCTAATTATATTTGTAACAATAGTTCAATCACTTTCTCGTGAAATACGCAAATAATATATGAATACAACTCAGGAATACAATAAAGTTATCGAGCACTGCCAAGATTTATTTATCAAAAAAACGAAAGATTATGGAACAGCTTGGCGCATCATGCGACTCTCTTCAATAACCGATCAGATCTATATTAAAGCACAGCGTATCCGCACTTTGGAAGTAAAAAAAGTATCCAAAGTTGGAGAAGGTATTCTAGAAGAATATATCGGCATCATTAATTATTGCATTATGGCTATGATTCAACTGGAATTGGGCGAAGATGGCGAAGAAAATTTAAGTCCTGATTTTGTCAATCAAAAATACAACGAGAAGGTAACTGAAACACGTGATTTAATGTTTGCAAAAAACCATGATTACGGCGAAGCCTGGCGAGAAATGCGTATTACTTCATTGACCGATCTGATTCTCATGAAGATTCACCGCGTCAAACAAATTGAAGACAATAATGGAACTACAATCGCTTCTGAGGGGATCCATGCCAACTATCAAGATATGTTAAATTATGCCGTTTTTGCTCTTATAAAAATGGGATTAGCTCAAACAAACTAAAGTCATGTCAGCACTCATCAACACTAAAAAGCAAAAAACAAATTACCTACTTGGATTTGCACGCCTATTCACAGGTTTACTATTTATATTCTCTGGATTTATAAAAGCCAATGATCCAACAGGGTTTGGTTATAAGCTGGAGGAATATTTTCATGTTTTTCACACCGACTTTTTAATGGATTATGCGACGACAATTGCAATTATTGTCTGTGCATTCGAAATTATATTAGGGATATGGTTATTACTGGGTTTGTACAGACGACTTGTAGCTTGGGGACTATTACTGTTAATCATTTTCTTCACATTCCTCACCTTTTACTCTGCCTTTTTTGAAGTGGTTACTTCCTGTGGGTGTTTTGGTGATGCTATCCCATTAACGCCATGGCAATCTTTTGGTAAAGATCTTATTCTGCTAGCCCTAATTTTAATTATTTTTATCTATCGAGATCAAATTAAACCCCTTATTAAAGATTCATTTACTCAAGGGCTTGTCGCTACACTGACAGCAATATTATCTTTCGGAATCGGGATTTACACCGTCATGTTCTTACCATTTATTGACTTTCTTCCTTATAAAATTGGCAATCACATTCCGTCACTCATGGTATTGCCAGAAGGAAAAGAAGGAGATGTGTACGAACAGGTTTATAACATGAAAAATGTTAAAACTGGTGAAACAAAAACCATCACAGATAAAATTTACATGTCTGAAAAAGTATGGGAAGATACCAATTGGGAAATCATTGGTGAACCCAAAAGCACATTGGTTAAAAAAGGATATCAGATCCCGATTACGGATCTATTGATTACCGATGCAGAAGGTAATGACCATACGCAAGAAATCATCAATAATCCTTACTATAATTTAATTATTGTGGCTAAGGATTTGTCTAAAGCAAATCTAGATGCGCTTGATAAAATCAATAAAATCGCTACCACATTAACCGAAGATTACAACCTACGCATCGTGTTATTGACAGCTAGTTCAGCTGACGAATCAGATTATTTAAGTGATAAACTACATTTAATTTCAGAAATATTCTATGCCGATCTTATTCCGTTGAAAAGTATGGTTCGTGCCAACCCAGGAATCCTCTTATTAAAATCAGGAACAGTGGTCAACAAATGGCATTATAATAACATCCCTGATGCAAAAGAAATAGAAGATCGATACTTAAGTTTAGATAAATAACAAGATGCCAAAACCAATATTTTTAATTGGCTATATGGGAAGTGGAAAAACAACTTTAGCCAAAAAATTAGCAAGTAAATTAGAATTACCTTTTATCGACACCGACGATGAAATTGTCAAAGAAGTTGGTATGTCGATTACTGAATATTTTCAACTTCATGGAGAAGAAAAGTTTAGAGCATTAGAACGTGAACATTTACAAAAAATAGCACAGCAGAAAGCGATTGTTTCTACGGGCGGTGGTTCGCCTTGTTTTTTTGACAATATGCAGTGGATGAATGAAAATGGTGTTTCTGTTTATTTACAGATGTCACCAAAGGCATTATTTGATCGACTTTCACAGTCAAAACTCCATAAGAGACCTATCTTAATTGGAAAAACTGAAGAAGAGTTATTTAATTTTATCAGTGAAAAATTAGTAGAACGAGAACCTTTTTATAAACAAGCTCACTTGATCATCGATCAGATCAATACACCTGTCGAAGATCTTGTCCTATTATTGAAGAACCACCTATAACCTGATTACCGTATGCCTAAAAAAATAAATCTCTTTCTTTTTTTAACTTTTGTTACTGTCTTTTTAGCAGCTTGCTTTAGAAATGGGACATCCACGGATGTCTTGGCAAATAATAAGAATCTGAATTTAAAAACCGTTGAAGAGCTTTATCAATTTTTAACATATGATGAAAACCGATATCCACTGATCAGCCTGCATAGAGGCGGCCCTACAACTGGTTATCCAGAAAATGCGATCGAAACCTTTGCTTTTAACGCAAGTTACAGACCAGCCATCGTGGAATGTGATGTCCAACTCACGAAAGATTCTGCTTTAATACTTATGCATGATAGCCGCTTAGAAAGAACAACAAACGGATCGGGCAAAGTGGATGAAAAAACAAAAAATGAGCTCAAGAATTTGAGACTGAAAGATCCAAATGGAAAATTAACTCCCTACCGAATTCCGACGCTCGAAGAAGCACTTGCTTGGGGCAAAGGAAAAGTTATATTTACCCTAGATGTGAAGCAAGGGGTCCCCTATGATTTAGTAATTCGCGCTATTCGTAATCAAAAATCGGAAAGCAACACCGTTATCATCACGTATTCGGCAAACCAAGCTGCAGTTGTGCACAATTTAGCACCAGATTTGATGCTTTCAGCACCTATAAAAAATGTTTCTGATTTACTCCGATTGAATGACCGGGATATTCCGGATAATCGTCTGGTTGCTTTTATAGGAACGAGCGAGGCTGAAAAAAGTTTAATAGATCTGATTCACGGTCATGGTATCATGTGCATATTAGGCACACTAGGTAATTTAGATAAACAGGCTAAACAAAAAGGTGATCAATTATATGCACGTTTCATAGAAAATGGTGCTGATATATTAAGTACTGATCGACCTCTAGAAGCTGGCCGAATTTTAGATTTCTATATCAAAAAAAGAAATATTACGTCCAAATTTATTCAGTGATCAAGGCATTTGAGACGCAAACTTAAACAAATTACACCCTTACTTAAATGTAAGATTCTATTTAAAATATAGTTTTATTGTACACGAGTAATAACTATACTTAAAGCATAAAGATCGCTGGAATAGTAAAAAAACCAAAGCAGCTATTGGTTAAGATAGCTGCTTTGCTTTTTATGGAAATACGATTTCTTTATTTTTTCATCGTGCCTTGATCGCGCAAATTGATATGCCAGCTAAATGCCTCCTCCAAGATATGTGGAGTATGACCCCCACGCTCGCAAGCACGATCATAGTAGCTTTGTAGCTGTTCTTTATAGTCTTGATGCACACAGTTGTCAATAATAACTTGCGCGCGCTCACGAGGTGCTAAACCTCTTAAATCCGCTAATCCAATATCCGTTACTAAAATATCAACGTCATGTTCGGTATGATCCACATGCGACACCATAGGTAACACATGTGAAATACGATCTTCTTTAGATGCTGCTTGGGTAACAAATATGCTTAAATAAGCATTTCTAGCAAAATCACCAGAACCACCAATACCATTCATAATATTAGTTCCTGATATATGCGTCGAATTGACATTTCCATAGATATCAAACTCAATTGCCGTATTGATAGCGATCACTCCTAAACGACGGATCAAGCCTGGTGTATTGGAAATATTTTGCGGTCGCAATACCATTTTATCACGATACTTGTCCAGATTACCAAATACACGATCGTAGCATGGCTTTGAAACGGTGATAGAAGATGCTGAAGCAAAATCCATAACTCCCGCATCAATCAAATCAAAGGTACTATCCTGCAGCACTTCTGAAAACATCGTTAAATTTCGGAAATTGCTATCTTTAAATCCCATCAGGACAGCATTGGCGACCTTACCGATACCTGCCTGAAGAGGTAATAAACTAGAAGATAGATGTCCCATTTCCACTTCTTTTTCAAAGAAATTTAAAATATGACGAGCTATAGCCGTTGTCTTAGCATCTGGTTCTGCAATATCTGCAGGGCTATCTTCGATATCAGTAAATACAATCCCAACGACTTTTGAAGGATCTAATGCGATTGTCTTACGACCGATTTTATTTTCGGGAGCAACAATAGGGATCACGTTTCTTCTCGGATAATCTTCGGCTTGATAAATATCATGTATACCACGTATCTCGATCGGAACCGCTGTATTTATTTCCAAGATAACTTGCTTTGCTAAAGCCGCAAAAGTTGCAGCATTACCAACAGAAGTTGTCGGGATAATACTACCATCCGCCTCAATCGCTGCTACTTCCAACACAGCAATATCTACTGCGGCTAAATTTTTATTGTGCAATAACTCTGCTGTCTCACTGAGATGCTGGTCAATAAATAGCACCTCACCAGCATTAATCTTACTTCTCAATATACGATCTACTTGGAAAGGCATACGTTTGGCAAGAACTCCAGCCTCAGCCAACTTACCATCAGTTCCATGTCCCAAAGAAGCACCCGTAATTAACGTTATCTTTAAAGGATCGGTTTTCGCTCTGTCCGCCAATGCGGGTAAAACAACTTTACTATCTCCAGCCTTTGTAAATCCACTAGAGCCAACGATCATACCGTTTTTAATGAGTAATGCAGCTTGCTCAGCTGTAATTACTTTGTCATGTAAACTTTTAAGTTTAATTCTATCGTACGACATATCCCTTTAACTTATTTCTCTAATTATCCAATATTTAGCAAAAAAGATTCTTAGTAATTCTTTAAATATTAGACCAAACAATATTAACGTATTTTTTCTGTGTCAATTTATTGTAATTAGTCACAAAATTATCCAATAAAGACGATATATTTGTAATTATTTATAAATCAGCATCTCATATTTTTAATTATAAGAAATAGGTTGTAAAATAAATTTTAAAAACACAACTAAATCCTTAATAATTAGCAACTTAATTATTTCGGGGATGAAAAAAAATTAGTATTCACTCACCGACAAGTCTCAATTTGCAATCAATATAGGTGAGTATCAACTTACAATCATAAAGTATTGTACAGCTTTAGTATAAAAATTTTAACTTTGCAACGGAAACGGGAAGAAATCATGAATAAAAAAAGCGATATCAAAGATCCAAAATATGTCAATCGTTATTACGTAACAGAAGTGGATTCTTTTGAGGATAGTATCTATTGTCACCATGCTATAATAGGCGAAAGTTTCATTACCGAACATGCTCATAACAAAGATCAATTTTTATATACGGAAGGTGGTGTAGTTTTTTTAAAAACAGCTGAAAAATCTTATTTTCTTCCGGCTAGGCATTATATCTGGATACCAGCAGGGATCCGCCACAGCATCCATCCAAGTACACCTGATGTCGTAATGCGCAATCTGTATTTTCCAAAATATGATACCGATCAAGAATTTTACAAAAAAATAAATATTTATCATGTCGATGATTTGCTCAATGAGTTGATCATGTTCACCAATCGTTGGAATGGCAATATTTTTCCAGTTGAAGAACCAAAATATTCGTTAGCAAAAGCCTTCAAACTCTTATTACCTGAAATATCACAACATGAGTTGCCATTGGCACTTCCCTATCCGAACAATCAAAAATTAAAGGATATCGTCACATTCCTAGAGAGTCGAATTGAGGAGAATGTCAGTTTTAAAACGCTATCGCAAAAATTTAACATCAGTGAGCGTACTTTAGCAAGACTATTTCAAAAAGAATTAAACATGTCTTTTATTCAGTATTATACCATATTGAGAATGTTGACAGCGCTTAAGCTTCTTTTAGATGAAAAATTGAGTGTCAATGAGGTTGCACTCAAGGTCGGATACAGCAGCCTACCTACTTTTAGTAATACATTCAATAAAGTAATTGGGGTCAGACCAAGCGAATATGTTAAGCAAAAACAATTGTTAATCTAATTTTTTTAAGTATTTTAGGTCTCTAATACCTAAAATCTTAATCATGAATTATAAAAAACTATTTTTTAGTTTAGCAGGAGTAGCTCTATGCATTTCAATTAGTGCTAGTTCATTAAACAAAAAACCCAAAGCAATACAACTGTTCAACGGGAAAGATCTAAAAAATTGGACGCCAAAAATAAGTAAACATGAGGTTGGCGATAATTATGCAAATACTTTTCGTGTAGAAGATGGTCTATTAAAAGTCAGATACGATGGCTATGACCAATTTGATCAGCAATATGGTCATTTATTTTACAATAAAGAATTTTCTGCCTATATCCTACGAGTTCAATACCGATTTGTGGGTGAGCAGGCAAAGGGAGGTGAAGGCTGGGCATTACGCAATAGTGGAGCTATGCTACACGGTCAAGACCCTAAAACAATGCTTAAAGACCAAGATTTCCCAATTTCAATTGAAGGGCAATTGTTAGGTGGAGATGGAACAAACGAACGTACGACAAGCAATCTATGTACCCCAGGTACGAATGTAGTCATCAAAGAAAAATTATTTACTCCACACTGCGTTAGTTCCACATCTAAAACCTATCATGGTGATCAATGGGTAACAGCAGATTTCCTTGTATTGGGCGATTCTGTTATTCAACACTATGTCAATGGAGATTTAGTTTTGGAGTATCAAAAACCACAATATGGTGGCGGCAATGTGAGCAACTTCGATCCTAAACAAAAGAAAGACGGCCAGTTAATTAGTAAAGGTACCATTTCATTGCAAAGTGAAAGTCATCCTATCGATTTCAAAAAAGTGGAGATCTATAATTTAGAGCCTTACATGAAAAACTCTGCAGAACTAAAAAAGGCGATTGCAGCAGTTATGCAAAAGTAAAAGCACAAAAAAAGTGTCGAGAAACTCGACACTTTTTTTTACATTAATTCGCTTGGAAAAGAGAAAATCCAGGGTAAAGTAAAAACATAAAGAAAAGGGATACAGAGAAACTGTATCCCTTTATATATTATACTGATAGCTTAAACTAATCCGTTAACAAATTTTGTTAACTTAGATTTGTTGTTTGAAGCTTTTTTCTTGTGGATTACATTTTTCTTAGCCAAACGATCAAGCATAGAAATCACACGAGGCAATAATGTTTTAGCTTCTTCTGCTGAAGCAGTAGTGCGTAATTTTTTAATTGCGTTACGAGTAGTTTTTGCTTGGTAACGGTTTCTTAAGCGCTTTGTAGCGTTTGCTCTAATTCTTTTGATCGCTGATTTATGATTTGCCATTTTTTAGCTAATTTTTATTCGTTCTTTACTTAAAATTCGGAATGCAAAAATAACATCTTATTTCTAATATTCAAAATCTATTTTAAAGTTTTCTATACTTATCTTTGCATCATGCAAAAATTATCCATGGATCAGCTGCAACGTGCTGATGTTGAAACGTTCAAAAACCAAGAGAAAACAGCCATCACACTAGTGCTAGACAATGTGAGGAGTATGCATAATGTCGGATCAGCTTTTAGAACGGCTGACGGATTTGCTATAGAAAAAATATTCTTATGTGGGATCACAGCTACACCTCCACATCGTGAAATTGAAAAAACAGCTTTAGGTGCAACACAATCTATCCCATGGGAACATGTCAAAGAAACGACCGAAGCGATTAGCACATTGAAAGAGCAAGGATATACTATTATTGCAATCGAACAGGCGGAGGACAGTATACTTTTGCAAGACTTTGTTCCCGCTAAAGATGCCAAGTATGCTTTAGTATTTGGCAATGAAGTAAATGGAGTTGATGAAGAGGTAATGCAACAAATAGATCATTGTATCGAAATCCCACAATTTGGAACGAAACATTCCTTCAATGTATCTGTCACAATTGGCATCGTAACTTGGGATTTTATTCAAAAAAGCAAGTTCTGTTAATTTTTTCTCAATTAAGGACATATAAGTATCCAGATTACTTCCTATTTCCAATGCAAAATAGTAGATTTGTGATGCAAAATTTTAAGAAGAAATGAGTGTATTAGTTAATAAAGATTCAAAAGTAGTTGTTCAAGGTTTCACTGGAACAGAAGGTACTTATCATGCAAGTCAAATGATCGAGTACGGAACAAACGTAGTTGGTGGTGTTACGCCAGGAAAAGGTGGTCAAACACATTTAGACCGTCCCGTATTCAATACTGTTAAAGATGCTGTAGAAAAAGCTGGTGCTAACGTTTCTATTATTTTCGTACCTCCTGCATTTGCAGCTGATGCGATTATGGAAGCTGCAGAAGCAGGTATCGAAGTAATCGTATGTATCACTGAGGGTATACCTACTAAAGATATGATTCAAGTAAAATCTTACTTGAGTGACAAAAATTCTCGTTTAATCGGACCTAACTGCCCAGGTATCATCACTGCTGATGAAGCTAAAATTGGTATTATGCCAGGTTTCATCTTCAAAAAAGGTAATGTTGGTGTTGTTTCTAAATCAGGAACTTTAACTTACGAAGCTGTTGATCAAACTGTAAAAGCTGGTTTAGGTATTACTACTGCTATTGGTATTGGTGGTGACCCTATTATTGGTACTACAACTAAAGAAGCGGTTGAATTATTAATGAATGATCCAGAAACAGAAGCAATCATCATGATCGGTGAAATCGGTGGTGGTATGGAAGCTGAAGCTGCTCTTTGGATCAAAGAACATGGTACTAAACCTGTAGTAGGCTTTATCGCAGGTCAAACAGCCCCTCCAGGACGTCGTATGGGTCATGCTGGTGCTATTGTTGGTGGCGCGGATGATACTGCTGCTGCTAAGATGAAAATCATGGCTGAGTGTGGTATCCGTGTAGTACAATCTCCTGCTGAGATTGGAAAAGCAATCGCAGAAGAATTAGCTAAAAAAGCATAAGTTATATCAATATAAAAAAAGCCTTGAAACTTCAGTTTCAAGGCTTTTTTTTATGGACTTATTTTTTTAATTCTGACGAGTAGAGAGATCTAAAGGAAGATTTCCTTTCAACATCACGGTAACTCGAGAATAATCTTCCGACTTTATATCAACAAGTAAATCCTGCGCACTATTGTTCTCAAAATTTGATGCTAATACCTGAATGGACATTCCTTCATTCTCCATAGCATAGATCGTTTTCAAATCAGCCTTCTTGATCGCACCTTCTAGAGATTTGGATTCATTGACTTGCTTTGATCCCAACTGACAGATCGTGATATCTTGGATATCTTTCAATAAAGAATCCGGCAAAAACTGTTTGACATCAATCAATAAATTTTCTTTCTTAAGATTGGCTACATCATTTATATTAGAAGCATTGAATCTAAAAATTTTTATCCCTTCTTGATTTTTTGGTAATGAATTGACAAATTCATTAACTTTTGATAGTTGTGCCTGAGCAGTGAACATGCTAAAGACAAGTACGATAGCTGCGATTAATTTTTCCATAACTAGTTTATAACTTTAGATTTTTCATTCTTATTTTCATAATATTCAATCATCTTGGACAACTCATTCAAATCCAAATCTGCTTTAATATCGACAAATACATAATCCTCTTCATCTGCTATCCCCAGTAACACGCGTTTCACATGATCTTTCTTCATCTCCGTATTAATCGTAATTTTGGATCCATCACTGTACAAACTCATAAGCTCTTCAAAATTATTTTTTGCTAGGTATGCATGATATTTGGTCATAAGATTATCTTTTTTATTTCCAGAAATCGTCATAATCTTCAATTTCTTGATTTTTCGCAGAGCCAATGCAGCCACCGCATCATCTTCATCCAATTCTTTAATCTTACTTTTAAGAAATGCTTTTGTCAAAAACATAGGTACTCGAATAGAGGCCACTTCAGTATCACTTGAAAGATCTTTCTTACTCACGAAAGACATATTTGGACTGGTTTTTACAAAACAACTTTGCAACGTCAGACAAAACATGAGCAATGCTCCTATAATTAGTGTTTGTTTCATAGCTCTGTTATTTATTATTTACCAATTTGTTTACATCATCATAACTTACCTTACCATCTAGAATCATAAAAATGGTACTGCCATCGGACTGAATACTGAGCAATAAATTTTTAATTACATCTGTGGCCGTATCTTCTGCCAAAAATTTAATCTTATTACCTTCAGAGTTAATGGTGATCAACTCCTCATATTTCAATTTATTAATGGCTATTGATACATCTGATTGAATGTTTAAATCAGCTTCTTCTAAAATTAACATTTTGATGCTATTAATTTTAGAAAGCAAAGGCTTGATGCTATTGACCTCATTATCCGAGAGCTTCATTTTATTCAGCATGCTAAACATGGGCTTACCTATTTTAATAGAAGTCACCCCTTTTCCTTCTTTATATTGCTCAAAAATCTCATCCAATTTTGATAGTTGAGCGTGTGCTAAACTTGAGCACAACAGTGCAATTACTAATAATATCGTTTTCATAATTTTTATAATTCAATACTTAAACATTTTATATTTTCAACTTCTTTCATTCCCTTTTTTAAATTCGATGAGGCAAATAGTAATGCATTTTCTGTGATTTTTAATGCTTCTTCTTCATTGGTAATCTTAACACCATTTACTTCAACATAAAACTCCTCTTCAGCAACTTGATTTGCAGCGGTATCAACAGCTACTTCCAATATGGATGATCGATGTTTGTCGACCCTATGCCTTACTGCTGCTGTCTGAGTCACCATTTTTTCGGAGTTTTGTCCATTCTCAACCAATGAATCTACTTTAATGCGATCTGCCTCGGGCGTCTTTTTTAACGGCTTGTTAAGATTTGCAGTCTGCTCAATAGGCGACACGACTTGTTGACTAGGCAAATACCAAATTCCCAAACAAATCAGTAAAATTGCAGCTGCTATTGAAGAGAACATCGTCCAGATCTTTCGTTGAGGTAGCTTATGAACTGTTTTCTGTGCTTCATCAGTACGGGCTAAAAAAGAATCAAAATCCATTAACATCTCATCTGTATTTTTTTCAGCCAATAGCGAAAAATATCCATCCTCACTATGCTCCTTCAGCAACCTTTCTTCTGCAAGAGTGGTCTCGCCGGCTAAATATTTAGCTTCTAATTGCTTTAATTCTTCTTTCTTCATAATCAAATACTTTTGTCAAATTGACTTTTACTACATTTCGAGCACGGGACAAATTTACACGGACTGCATTTTCATCGATCCCAACTAAATTTACAATATCAGCAATTTCATACTCCTCAATATCTCTCAGATACATAACCAACCGCTGCTTTTCTGGTAGACGGTCGATTAACTTTAAGATCAGCTCTCTGGTCAATGACGGATAGCTTTCTTTTTGAATATCCTGATCCAGCTGAGCCATATATTTTGTTTTTACTCCCTCACGATTCAATCGATTCAATGCTAAGTTTTTTGTCATTCGCATAGCATACGCCTCTATATTCGTTACTTTTAAAAGTTCAGTTCTCGCTTCCCACAATTTTAGCAATACTTCCTGAACCAAATCAAAGGCATCTTCTTGATCAAGTAAAAACCTATTTGCAAAACGAAATAACCGATCCTTATGGATGAAGACTGTCGTTTTAAAGGTTTCCTGGTTCATAAATTTTAATCGCTTTTATATAGAAGACACGCAAGGGTATCGAAGTATTACATACTTTTTTAAAAAAAATAATTGGTGTTGTTAACATATATAGGAAATGTATTCCTTTTACGAAGGAACATAAAAAAACCGAAGCTTTTGACTTCGGTTTAAAATTAATTTACTCATCTGCCGATGGACCATACAATCCTGGTACAGGAATATTCAGCAACCTCAAATAAACAGTCAACTGCCCCCTATGATGTATAATATGATTGGTAATGATGTGGCGTATCGCTCCTCCTTTAGGCAATCGGGCGATCTCCCAATCTCCAGCTTTTAAAACCCATTCTTTTAACCAATCATCATCCGGTAATTGAGCTATCGTTTCCTTATTATCAACTAATCCCTTTGTTAAGATAGCTTTAAGTTCTGATACGGAATCAATTTTCAATGGCTGAAAATCTGTTTTTAAGTCAAAGACATCCTTCGGAATGGCTTTAGAAATCCAACTGTGCAGATCAACGATGTGAGTGGACAATTCTCTTACGCTCATCGACTTTTCATGGGGACGCCAATCAAGGTGATCATCAGTTATCCGATCTAAAATACGGCCTGTATTATTCGTCTCTCTTTCTAACTCAATTAAAAAACTTTTCTTAACATTCATAATCTTTTTTTTATAAAAATGCTGTATTGATATGGGTTGAAATTAATATTCTACTCCCTCATGAAGGTCATGTAAAATCCAACGCTTATTTCTAATGTTTTTTTGTTCACTATTTAACAACTGAATAAAATCTTGGACTCCTACTTCTTCATTACCATTGGCGTGAATCAACACAATACTCCCATCCTGAGCATGCTGCCCTTTTGCTAGCCATGCATCAGAGCCAATCGGTATCAATCCAAAACCCAATACTTCCTCCATAATTTCATTACTGGAGACAAGACCAGGAAATCTAAAGAAAACGGAAGGAACAATGCCCTTTTTAAGCATGAGCATTTCGTTGTCTAGAATTTCGGTATTAACATGAGTTCCTGCAGCCAGTAAAAAATTATGATCAAGAGGATCCTTATTTACCCGATGGTTATAGGTATGATTAATCCATGTAATCGTTAACATTCCTTTATTTTTGAGATTAATCAGCCATTGCAGGTCGGCTTCGTGATTTAAAATCCATTTTCCAGACAATGAAATAGCAATAGGAAGTGAACTTTCTATACCTCTAAAAGCTGAAAATAAAGATTCAAAAATCACTTTGTCCAATGGCTTATGTGATGGGCATAAATCGATGGTCAAATTGATCCCCCTCTCCTTTGGAAAGGCATAGTCAATGCCAGCATCTTGAAGAGCATATTCATGATCACGAACATGTTGAAAGCTTTTAGCATATGTAGATCCAGAAAAATTAACAATCTTTTGGATGTTGCTTACCTCTATGATTTTACAATCTGTACTTTTTATCACATATGTTTCCAAAGTATTGGGATCAACAGATAACCTATAATCTTGATCTTGATTACGGAAGCTTCTGATACCGATATATTGCTTTCCTTTACAAGAAATGGCTGCAAAACGTACCTGATAATCCACAAGATGTGGATAACCCTGTGAATAAATAATTTCAGGTTTTATCAAAAGAAACAAAATGCTCCAAACAATAAACTGATATGGAACAGATAGAGATGGAAGTTTCATCTAAAAAATATGATCAATAAGTCCAAATATTATAGTGAGATAAAGTAGTTACATGATATGGGTTTTGAATAGCTACATGTGCCGCTTCCTTTGCAATTTTACTTTCTACATAACTTATGGAGAGTGGTACATATGCATTACTTTGTACATTTTCATGAAATAAAGCTTCATACCATACGCATGCTGCTATAAACCGACCGTAATTCAAATTAAGATGGTATCCGTCCCTTGTAAAATGATCGCCTATATAAGAAGTTCTTGCATTTTGTATTGCCGTACCAGCAGGTACTAAAATGGAAAAATTGCCCCAACTGTATACTTTTTCAGATGTAGATGCAATAGCGTGATACATCGCAGTTTGGTCACGTCCATATAAACTAAAACCGCTGTGATCAGAGTCATGCTGATAAGCCCATGTTTGATGCAAAATATACTTGGTGTCGGGGTATTTTACATGTTGCGTGACATATGCGTATAGAAGAGGTAGATCTTTGGCATAAGTATCATACTTACCCGATAGTGGGCTCGCTTGCTGAAAACTGATATAATCCCATGGCTCATCGATAAGAGCTGTCGATATTTTTATCTTTTCCAGCACCTGTTTTTCACCGGACTCATTTATCTTTCGGTAACTGTAAGCGCTGCTATCTCCAAGTGCATTTTTAACATGCAAATCCAAGGGAGCGCCTCCAATATAGAGATTTCCAATCACGATTTTTTTCCCACGCGCATTTGCCAATTCATATAGATTGTTTTCAATAGCATCTTCAGAAAAACTATTTCCAATAGCTAATATTCGTATAACCCCATCATCTAAAGCTTGATCTTGGCTTTGCGCATATGATGAAGATGAAAAGATAAAGGAAAGAAAAAATAGAATAGAAGTAATTTGAATGCTATACATAAAATCGAATTTTTTAACAGATAATCTCTAAATTAAAAAATATCTTTCACTTTGAACAAACAAAAAGGAGCTACCCATAGAGAAGCTCCTTGATCAAGCGCTATTTATCTTAGATTTTATCCTTGATCCGCAGCACAGATAAGGCGCCCAACAACATAAAAACGCCCGCTAATAAAATACCATAAACAGAATTGCTATCAAAGAAAATTTTAATCATATATCCTCCAAAAAAACCACATACGATTTGAGGAAAGGTGATAAAAAAGTTAAAAATACCCATATAAACCCCCATTTTTTTAGCGGGCAAACTATCACTTAAAATAGCATAAGGCATCGCTAAAATACTTCCCCATGCTAGACCAATACCAATCATAGGGATAATCAGTAGGTTGGGGTCCTTAATGATAAATATCGAGATCAATCCAAGACCTCCCATTATCAATGAAAAAGCATGAGTCTGTTTACGCCCGAACTTAGCTGCTATTTTGGCTAAAAACAAAGCATAAATCGCTGAAACGGCGTTATAGATACCAAACAATACGCCTACCCAATTGGCAGCATCCATATAGAGTTTAGATTTATCACCATCTTTTAGATAAAAGATATGTTCTGCTATAGCTGGCGTAGTATATACCCACATCATAAAAAGTGCAAACCAGGAAAAGAACTGCACCAAGCCCAATTGTTTCATTGTTTTTGGCATGGTCCTAAAATCATCAACAATGGCAAATAATCCTGACCGATGTTTGGCAATCGTCTCTACTTCAAGTGCCGTATCCTCAAAAGAAGCCAATTGATCGGGACTATATTCTTTTGTAGATAAAACAGTCCACAAGATGGATAACAACAATATGCCTGCTCCGCAATAAAAAGAATATATCACATTTGGAGGAATTACGCCCTCTGCTGCTGTACCATCAACTCCCAAGTAATGGGTGAGCACATAAGGTAACCAAGAACCAATAACTGCTCCAGAGCCGATAATAAAAGTCTGAATAGAAAAGCCTAGGCTGCGTTGTGAACTCGGCAAATTGTCCGCGACCAAAGCCCGAAATGGCTCCATCGTGACATTGATAGATGCATCCATAATCGTTAGCATACCAGCACCTATTAATAAAGGTGGTAAAATAGCCGTAAATAATGCAGCATTGGGCATTAATATCAGTGCTATCGCTGTTAAAATGGCGCCAATCAAAAAATATGGCTTACGACGCCCAAATTTATTCCAAGTACGATCACTGTAATAACCTATAATCGGTTGTACAATCATCCCAGTAATGGGAGCTGCTAACCAAAAAAGCGATAAATGCTCGACATCAGCTCCAAAAGTTTGGAGAATGCGCGATGCATTGCCGTTTTGAAGAGCAAATCCAGTTTGGATACCCAAAAAGCCTATGCTCATATTGATAATCTGAACGGTTGACAGTTTTGGCTTATGCAGTTTTGAAATCATAATTTTATTACTTAGGTGGTTATGCACGTGGCTTAACAGAGATTTCCTCTCCGTTAAAAATAATATTAATTTCTTGATTAGACTTATTTATCAGTTCAAAATCATGCTGTTTTATTCTAACAAATAATTTCACTCCCCTAAACTGTACATGAAATGCATAGCTATCCCATGTTTTAGGAATGAAAGTTTGAAAACTTAATGTATTGTTTTTCACACGCATACCCGCAAAACCTTCTACAATAGACATCCAGGTTCCGGCCATAGATGTAATATGTAAACCATCTTCGGTATCGTTGTTATAATCATCTAGATCTAACCGAGCAGTTCTGAGATAAAACTCGTATGCCTTAGCTTCATTACCAAGTTTTGATGCTAAAATAGCATGAACACAGGGCGACAAAGAACTTTCATGAACCGTTCTGGGTTCATAAAAATCATAATTTCTTCTTATCGTATCCAGATCGTATTGATCTTCAAAAAAGTATAAACCCTGAAGTACATCTGCTTGTTTTATAAAACATGATCTTAAAATACGATCCCAACTCCACTTTTGATTAATAGGTCGCTCCTTGTCTGGTAGATCGGAAACCAATACCTGTTCTTTATCCAGATAACCGTCCTGTTGTAAAAATATGCCCTGCTCGCTATCTATCGGATAATATAAATGATCGATGATATGTTGCCATGAAACGGCTTCTTCTTCCTTGAAATTCACTTTTTCAAACAAGGTTATTTGTTTAGTAGGATCACTCTCTTTTAAGGTTTCTATCGATTCCAGTGTATACTTCAAACACCAGCCCGCAACTGTATTGGTATACCAGTTGTTATTGACATTATTTTCATATTCATTCGGACCAGTGACTCCCAATATGACATATTTCTCCTTTTCATCACTCCAATTCACACGCTGTGCCCAAAAACGACTGATCGCAATCAATACTTCAAGACCATAATTTTCAACATATGACCGATCACCCGTATAGCGCTGATAATTATAGATGGCAAAAGCAATTGCGCCATTACGGTGGATCTCTTCAAAAGTAATCTCCCATTCATTATGACACTCTTCTCCATTCATCGTGACCATAGGATATAAAGCAGCGCCATTTGAAAAACCAAGTTTCTCTGCATTCTCAATGGCTTTATCCAGATGTTGATAGCGATAAAATAATAAATTGCGAGCGACATCAGCAGGCTGCGTGGCAAGATAAAAAGGAACACAGTAAGCTTCCGTATCCCAATACGTCACACCGCCATATTTTTCTCCGGTAAATCCTTTTGGACCAATATTAAGTCTAGAGTCTTCGCCGGTATACGTTTGATATAATTGAAAGATATTAAATCGGATCGCTTGCTGTGAGGCAACATCTGCAGTGATTTCAATATCACTTTCATTCCAGAAATTTCCCCAAGCTAAAGCTTGTTTATTTTTCAGCTCATCAAATGATAAAGCAGAAACCTGTTCTATATTTGCTCGTCCAGCGGCGACCAATTCAGCTTCATTATGATTTTGAGAAGTAACCATTGAAACACGTTTTTCGATGGAAAATACATCTTCAGGTGTTAACGGAATTGCTATAGTTTCAGAAACATATGCCCCATCTGTTGATTGTTTGGGCGCTAGGGTTTCAGTATTTAAGATAAAGCTATTGACCAAATCAGCCCGTACTATGAAATCGGTCTTCTTCGTCTTCATAGTCACATTTAACTGAGAATCTAATGCACCACTTGAAATGAAATTCCAGAAATGCTCATCATAGTTACTGTCCCTATTGACAACATCTCCTTCCAAGTAGGACGCTACCTGTAAAGAAGCCTGCCCATTCAAGACTTGAATGGTATATTTTAAAGAAGCGGTTTCGGATTGAAATAGATGAAATATTCTTGTACTTTTTACACGAATCTCCACACCATTTTGAAGTTTGACATCAAAAGATCGCATTAACAATCCGTGCTTCATGTCTAACTTCCGTTGAAAACGCTGTACTTTACATGTTGCCAGATCCAAGATCTCGCCATTCACGTGGATATGAAGACCGATCCAGTTAATGGAGTTAATAACCTTTGCAAAATATTCCGGGTAACCATTTTTCCACCAGCCTACACGAGTTTTATCAGGATAGTAAACTCCTGCTAAGTATGATCCAGACAATGATTTGCCACTATAATCTTCTTCAAAATTTGCTCTTTGTCCCATTCTACCATTTCCGATAGAAAATAAACTCTCCGAGACTTCATTATACGCAGGGTGAAACCCCTCTTCTATGATATTCCACTCATCGTGGACGATATAATTCTTCATTGCAAAATCAACTAATTAATTTAAAACTTTCTCCAAACTGTTGATGGACAAATCTGTTCCATTCAAATTGCAACCGATGCCAATCACACTCATCCCTGCTGCCCTTGCAGCATCTACACCAGCCTGCGCATCTTCAAATACCAGACATGATTCAGGAAGCAATTGTAGGTCTCTTGCAGCTTTTAAGAAAACCTCTGGATGTGGCTTAGAAAGACTGACGCTATTACCATCTATAAGAACATCAAAAAAGGAAATCATGCCCGTTTTCTCCAAGATAAGCGGTGCATTCTTGCTGGCAGATCCTAATGCTATGCGATAATCATTTTGCTTTAACCAATGCAGCAATTCCATTGATCCTGGTAATACTTCATCTGCTCGCATCTCCTGAACTAAATCCAAATACCAGCGATTTTTACGTTCTGCCATTTCTATTTTTTCACTTTCAGAAGCATCAACTCCAGCCCATTTTAAAATTTTCTCTAGTGAAGCCATTCGACTTACCCCCTTTAATTGTTCATTTTCAATCTCTGTAAAATCAAATCGCAATTCCTGAGCAAGTCTTTTCCAAGCTTGAAAATGAAATACCGCAGTATCCACCAAAACACCGTCGAGATCAAAAATTACTCCCTTTATTTCCTTCAAAAGGTCCAATGCACTTTTCATTTTTTTATTTTTTTAATTCAAACACGACCGTTTGATGAGGTTTTAATGTGATTTCTAGTGGTATATCTTGCTCTACCCCTTTTAAGATATTGTTCATTCGTGTTGCACCTCTCAGACTCTCTCTAAATCGAGCTAAAGGCAACTTGACTTCCTTATCATTGCAATTCATAAAAATGGAGACAACTTGAGTTTCATTAGACCTGAAATACGCATATACGTTATGCTCAGGTACATAATGCTGAGTAGCTCCATACTGCAATACGGCATTATTCTTACGATAATTCGCTAACTTTTTAATATGATCGAACAGTTCATTTTCTGCATCAGATCGGCCTGAAGCATTAAATTTATTAACAGTATCACCCGCAAATCCACCTTTAAAATCTTCCCGAAGTAAGCCATCTGGTGTATTAAAATTCTTCATCAGTACTTCTGCACCATAATACATCTGTGGTATACCACGAGATGTCAGCAACCAAGAGAATGCAGATTTATATTTCTCTATGTTCTCTCCAACCACAGAGAAAAAACGATCCTTATCATGATTATCCAAGAAAATCACATTAGCTAATGGATTAGGATATTGATAATCCGATCCTAAGGTTGCGTACAATCTATTGGCACCATCTTTTTCATTATTCAAAGCCTCTCCAATAGCATAATTCATTTGAAAATCAGTGACACCATCAAGCTTCGTATCGATCGATTGTCCCACACGCTGACCACCTAAAAAATAAGCTTGGTTAGGTATGGATTGTACCCATGTTTCACCAAAGAATGAAAACTGAGGATATTCTTTTTGAATTGCAGTTGTCCATTTTGCCATAAAAGCCAAATCATTGTATGGATAGGTGTCTATTCGAAACCCATCGATACCCGCATATTCAATCCACCAAATATGGCTCTGCAAAATGTACTTTTGAACATATTCATTTTCTTGATTCATGTCGGGCATAGTCTCTACAAACCATCCTTTTTCCATTCGGTCTCGATCTGCAACAGCAGCATAGGGATCGAAAATAGTCTGATCCTTATAAGTGGTTTGTGTAAAACTTGGCCACTCATGCAGCCATTCTTTAAAAGGTTTGTCGATTACAGTCCAGTGGTAAAGTCCTACATGATTTGGAACGACATCATGCACCAGTTTCATTTTACGTTTATGCAATTCCTCACCAAGTTTGCGATAGGTCTCATTGGTTCCCAATCTTGGATCAATCTGATAATTTTCGGTATTTGCATATCCATGATAAGAAGCCTGAGGCATATCATTGGTCAATACAGGTGTCAACCAAACAGAAGTAACCCCTAGATCGGCCAAATAATCCAAATGCTGAATAACACCATCGATGTCACCGCCATGACGGGCATACATCGAATCACGGTTTACTTGCATCTCCCGCAAACCTTTTACCTGATCATTTTCTTTGTTCCCATTTGCAAAGCGATCCGGCATGATTAAGTAAATCAGATCTTCCGCCTGGATACCTTGAGCTTTCACGATAGAAGCATCTCTATTTTTTAATTCATAATCATATCGTCCTACTAACTTATTATTTTCATAAAATTCAATCGGATACAAACCCGCAGTAGCACCAGACTCAACGACCAGATCTAGAAATAAATAATTAGCATTTTCAACCAGATTAGTTTTGATCAAGGTTAAGCCTTTCTTCTGGATTTCAACCTTGCTCTTCCCTATATTTTTACCATAAATAATCAACTGTAAATCAGAAGATTTCATACCGACCCACCAATGCAAAGGTTCGACTCTTTGAATAGAAAAATTACCTTGAGAAAAGGCATAAGAAAGCTGAAGTAGTATAAAAACACTACTTAACAATAGACGTATCATCATTCAATAAAAGTTTATAGAAATGGGGAGCCCTATGCTCCCCATAGTATTAGTTTTTAGAAATTTTTGCTGAATAGCCCGAAGCTGTTCGTGACAGTTCAATATCATATTTGCCAGCTGTAGCAATAGCTATATTGGCACCATCTTGTTGCAAAGAAGAGAGTTCCCCACCGATATTAATGATCCAATCATCATTCATTCGGAATTTCAATTCACCGACAGTTAGGTTTACGGTCAATTTCCATGTATAGATGCCTTTACTCCCCACAAACTTCATGTCGGTATCACTATCCCAACCATTTGGAGTTGCACTACCAATAACACCCCATGTTGATTTTAATACTTCATAGGTTTTAGCTTCGGCATCCATTCGGATTCTATAAAAATCATCAGATGCAACCGTAATATTACCCGCATCAGCACTTTGTAATAAAGTACCATCGGATGTTCCTTTTCCAAACGCATCTGTCCAATCCACATTAGTCGGTAAAAATTTGAATCCAGAACCGTCAACAGTGACATACTCATAGACTTCAAACTTTGATTTACTGTCCTTATCGTACAAACTCATCGGAAGCGCTAAAGTTGGTTCCCAACCAGCGGCAACTGAGCCTCCAACAAGAAACATTTGCGGATTACTTTCTGTAAACGTAATGGGTTTTGTTTTTTCGATGACTTGACCCGCCGAAGTATATGAAATCTTCAATAAGGCATCACCGATCCAAGATACTTGATTGGGAATATCAAATTCTTTTGAAACAATAAAGGTGTTCGGATCAACAGTAATATTTTCAGTCATTAAAGCTTCACCGGCAGCTACCGGCACAATCGAGAATGTAAAATCCGTAACCTGATTAGCGATAAAACCAACTTTCAGCTTTTTCCCCACTTGAATGGTCGAAACCGTATTTTCATTGATCGACACGATTGGTACATCAATACCGTGTTCTACTTTTTTACAAGAGTATAAAAGAGAAGAAGTACCTATAACTAAAACTAATAGCAATCGAAATATAGTAGACATTTTCATAATTTCTATTCATTTAAAAATTAATAACCAGGATTTTGATCCAATTTATTATTATTGGCTCTTGCTCTTGCCGGAATAGGAAACAGTCGTTTATAAGTTTCGCCAGGATTAGCGGGTTTAAACAACTGAGCATCTTCCCATCTTCCAAACCGAATCATATCTGTTCTTCTAGTCAATTCAAAAGTAAACTCCAGCGCACGTTCTTTATAAATAGCATCCAAAGTCAATGTACTAGCCGTAAAATGTTTCTCCGGATTAACTGGGAAAGCACGTTTGCGAACTTGATTGGCCGCATCGACAGCTTGAGCAACACTTGCTGCTGTAGCTCCTCTCAAAACAGCTTCCGCTTTCATCAGCAACACATCTGCAAGACGGAATACGACCACATCATTGCCTGCATTATTACTAATTTGGTTCTTATCTGGATAATATTTGATACAACGTGCTCCTGCCAATCTACCTACATCGTCTGCTCCGCCAATATCAAAATCAGAACCCGGTAATAAGGTATACGCATAGGGATCTAACACCACATTCAATCCATTATAATTCAACGGTTGTCCAGTAGAGTTATATTGTTGGCCATATAGCCATTGCTTTTTACGATTATCAGCTTGATCAAACAAATCAAAATATGCAGGTTGTGCACTCCATCCATTCCAAGGATTTATACTCAACTCAAAGGTTTGGCGATGAGCATAATGTAGTACACGGTTAAATAAAGTGTTTCCTGTCGCGCGAGAAGCATCATAAGGAATAGAAAAAATCGGTTCAGGATTTGATGCTCCATTATCGGGTTTAAACTGTGTCAGAAAATCATTTTCCAAAGCATACTTGCCAGAATTAATAACAGCATTGCTATGTTCCACCACCTTATTCCAATTAGCAGTACCACTATAAACCTGCGCATTTAAATACAGTTTTGCTAATAAGGTATGTGCAAACCATTTGGTCGGTCGACCATAAGTCGCTTCCGTCTTTTCTTCACTCAAGTTGGCCAAGTTTTCTTCTAGGTCCTGTACAATAAATTGGTAAACTTCTGCCCGAGGTTTAGTCGCTGGCAATTCTGTACCAGTATCAAAACTGGTTACTAAAGGAATATTTCCATAAGCATCCATCATCAAAAAATAATACCAGGCACGCATGGCTTTTATTTCAGAAACAGTCTGTGCCTTTGTAGTCGATTCTGGAGATTGTTCCAAAATACTGAGTACACGATTACAAGTACCAATAGCATTAAAACCCCAATCCCAATTATTTTGAACAACTTCATGCGATGCTGACCAGGTGTGATAGTGCATATCACGCCATTTACCACCGTCAAACCAATCCCCACCCCTTGTTGGGATAATCACTTCGTCCGAACCCGCTGTCTGCAGACTAAAGTAATTGTCAAAATATCCTCTTGCGCTTGTATATACAGGACCTGTTACAGCAATAAATTGTTCTGGAGTTTTAGGAAATGTATCTTCTGTATATGCTGAATACATCTTATCGTCAAATTTGGTACAAGATTGTCCTGCTACCAATAGTCCGGCAAATAAGAATAAATTAATTTTATTGAATCTCTTTTTCATAACTAACTGTGATTAAAAGTTAAAAAGCTAATTTTACACCTAACAAGAACGATCTTGTTTTTGGATAATAATTTCTATTATCAACGCCAGGCGCTAAACCACTTAAACTTACCTCAGGATCTACACCCGAATATTTGGTTATCGTGAACAGATTTTGTCCTGACACATACAATCGTGCATTTTTAAAATATTTAGATTCCTTCACATTAAACGAATAACCCAATGTGGCGTTATCTAATCTTAAGAATGAACCATCTTCGATAAATCTGCTAGAAGCAATTAATGGTGTTTCAAATATGCCTTCTTCAACTGCATCTTTAGAGATATTGGTCACATTAGCCTGTTGTAGACGGCTTAGATCAGCACGTGTAGCATTAAAAATTTGATTACCATACATACCACGTAAGAAGAAGTTCAAATCCCAGTTTTTATATTGAAAACTATTGTTCCAACCATAAGTAAATTTAGGAAGTGCGTGTCCCATGACCATATAGTCATCAGGTGCCGAAATCTGATCTTGTGTTACAAGTTCACCCGATGGTTTTTGATAAATTGTTTTCTTGGCAGTTGCATCATAACCGATGTAATTAGCCACATAAAATGTCCCCAAAGCCTGACCTGGTAAAACAATTGCTGCCGTTTGACCTGTCCAGCCATCAAGACCAATACTTCCTTCATAACGCTCTGATACACCAATATTTTCAATATTAGAAGATAATGATCCAACCTTATTCACATTACGGGCAAAGTTGACTGTTGTATTGTATGAAAAATTACTATTGCGATAAACCATCGCATTTAAAGTGATCTCCACACCTTTATTGCTCATACTTGCTCCATTAGCCAATAAACGATTGAACTGATAAGGTGGCGATGGTACATCATACTCATACAATAAGTCTTTCGTTTCTTTATTGTAATATTCAATGCTACCACCCAAACGACCTCTCCAGAGTTCAAAATCCAATCCTGCATTAAACATGGATGTACTTTCCCATTTTAAATCCGGATTTTCATTTTGGTTCACACCATAAGCATTCATCCAATTACCGTTATACAAAAATTGACCATTTTGAGGACCGAAAATAATAATCTGACGATATGGATCGATATTCTGATTTCCCGAGATACCATACCCCGCACGTAACTTCAATTCGCTAAACAAATCTTGGTCTTGCATAAAGCTTTCTCTGCTAATTCTCCAAGCTCCAGAAACTGAAGGAAATGTCGCCCATCTATTATTTTTTCCAAATTTTGATGAACCATCGCGGCGTACAGAAGCACTTAATAAGTATTTTTCATCATAATTGTATCCCACACGACCATAAACTGAAATCAATAAAGACTCCAAAATATACGGATAGGTACTATAAGGATTATAACCATCAGGCAATGTCCCTAAATTTAGATTGTTACCCCCTAGATCGTCAGACATAAATCCTACAGAAGAAGCAACAACTCCATCATTATTTTTTGTTTTCTGATAAGAATAACCAGCCATCGCATCGAAAGAATGAAGATTCTTGGTCACATTGTAATTAACATAAGATTCGAAAATTTTATCGATATTTTTCAGATTTGAACGCTCCGCAAAACCCCTGCCCAATGCTTTCGAATCAAAGTCAGTCCGATGCATATAATATTTCTTATCAAATTGATTTTGTTGATAAGAGATGACATTAGTCCAGGTCAATCCCTTGAAAATAGTAAGATCAGCTTTCAAACTGGCGAGTAAGGTGTTGTTATTTCGTTCTTCATCACGCTGGTTCAGCATCGCTACCGGATTGAAATAATTTGTCCTTCCTGGCACCTGAAAATAACCATCATATGCGGCATAAGCGGCATCATCTGAACGTACTGGTGAAGTTGGTAGATAACGAGCTGCTCCATTAAAGATGCCGTAGTCCACATGGTTAGATTTGTTCATACTATTAGCAACATTAAGCGCTAGTTTTAAGCGATCGTCAAAAGCATTTTGATCGATACCAACACGAGCAACCACCCTTTCCAGATCGCTTCTTTTCACAATACCTTGATTATTAAAATAATTAACAGAAGCATTATATCGTGTACCTTCAGAACCTCCTGTTAGCGATAAATTGTGATTATGAGAAACTCCCGTGCGTGTTATCTCATCCTGCCAATCGGTATCAAACCCCGTCTCAGAAGCAGCGACCGTTAATCCATTGTCTGCTAAAAATTGCTTATGCTCAGCAGCACTTAACACATTCACACGATTTGCAACACGTTCAATAGCAGCATAGCCACTATAAGCCAAAACAGGTTTACCGGCCTTACCACGTTTTGTCGTCACGAAAATAACGCCATTTGCCGCACGTGACCCGTAAATTGCTGTGGAAGAGGCATCCTTCATCACATCCATCGATACAATATCATCCGGCGCTACCAATTCAATATTTGCACCTACAACTCCATCGATTACATACAAGGGAGCAGAACTCGCAGTCAATGAAGATGGTCCACGCAGTTGAATTGTTGATGCTGCAGTAGGATCTCCACCCGATCTATTCACAGTTAAACCTGCAACTTTACCGGCCAATAACTGATCCGGAGAACTGACCACACCTGTATTAAATTCTTTAGGACCTACACTAGAGATAGAACCTGTAATTTGTTTTTTCTTGGCCACACCGTAACCAATCACAACAACTTCTTCTAAATCACTTGTGCTCGAATTTAATGTAAAATTCAAAACATTTGCACCGCTAACAATCTGAATGGGTAAATCCATTGAATTATAACCAATCATGTTGACAGTGACAGTCGTCTTACCTAAAGGTACTTGACTAATCTTATACTCCCCGTTTTGATTTGTTGCTGTCGAAATTGGACTTCCTTTGATGATAATAGTTGCTCCAAGTAGTACTTCCCCTTTATTATCTACCACCTTACCTGAAAGTGAAGAGTTTTGAGAAAAAGCATTCACCCAAAGCATCATCAAAAGACCAAAGGTCATTACAGCTCGTAATGTAAATTTGCTCATAATGTAATTGATTTTTATTGTTTAGTTTATTAATTTAGTTTTACTTAAAAGATAATAATTGCCAGGCTTAATTATAATATGATCATTTTGAACCCAATTTAGATTTGATTGAGCCATATTATCATACCAATTCCCCGCTAAGCCTGCTGTTATTTGAAATTGTCTATTCATGGTATCAAAATTTCCGACAACAAATATGGTCTGATGACCATCAGTCATCAGATAATATTTTAATCCCTCTTGCAGTGAAGACGACAATAATCTTGCTTTTCTAAAAATTGGATTTGCTCTTTTCAACTGAATCAATTTTGCATAATGATCAAATAACCGTTTACGTGAAACATTTGATAAATAATCCCATTTCAGTGGTTTTTCACCTGTCCGACCATTTTCATCAATCGATACATCATAACCAAACTCACCAAATTGCCAGATCATTTTAGGTCCAGGACTAGCTAACAAAAATGTTGCAGCCACTTGGGTTCGCTCTAATGCCGTTGTAAGATCCTTGACAGAATAGGATCCATCCACATAACCATACTGCGCATTCTTAAACTGAATACGTTCCTCATCATGTGATTCCATATAAGTCACCATATTAGGTGTTTGAAAACCATGAGATTCAGCAAATAATCTACTTAGATCCGATTTTGAACCATTATTATAGCCCATTGTTGCTTCATTAAAAGTTCCATTTAAATTATTCCACAACAACATCCCTTCCGCAGCCAGTTCTTGCTCCTCTTGATCAGAACCAAAATGTTCCAATATGACGTAGCAACTTGGATCAAGAGTTTTAAGATAATCATGATAATTTTTCCAAATCAAAACCCGACTAGCATCATAGGCAGACCAAGAGCCGACGTTACTATCTGAAGTACCCGTATTTTGCTGTGTAAATCCCTTTGATAAATCAAAACGAAAACCATCAATCTTAAATTCTTGGATCCAATATTTCAAGACATCCTTCACAAACGTCTGTGTATAGTAACTTTCATGATTAAAATCATACCCCACATTAAAAGGATGGGTCGGCGTCCTATTAAACCAGATATTATTTGAATTTGATATTTGCCCTTGAAAATACAGCTGAGCCAATGGTGATTGTCCAAAAGCATGATTAAGCACCACATCTAGGATTACCGCGATACCTGCCTGATGAAGATGATCTACGAGACTCTTCAGTTCATCCGCACGACCATAATACTTATCCAATGCCAAATGATAAGAAGGATTGTAACCCCAACTTGAATTCCCCTCACTTTCCTGAACAGGCATCAATTCGACAGCATTAATACCCAGTCGTTTCAAATAAGGAATTGAATCGCGAATAGCATTAAAATTATGTGGTTTTGAAAAATCACGCGTGAGCAACTCATAGATGACTAGATCATAAGGATTTGGTTTATTAAAATGCTCTACTTTCCAAGGATACTCCGCACGATTCAATTCTAATATACTGACCTGACCTGTCGTCTGCTGTATTGGATATGACGGTAAATCAGCAATTGAATTTCCTAGACTGCTATCATATAGGGGATCTAAAACCAGATTGCTGTATGGATCAGCTATTCTTAATTGACCATCAATTAAAAATTGATAGGCATACTTTTTTGAAAAATCAAGATCATTTAAGGTCAACCAACACGTATTTCCATCAGTCGTCTGTTTCAAGACATACTTTGATTCTGCCTGAAAATTATTAAAACTGCCTAATAAAAATATAGTTGATTTACCTGGAGCCGTTACAGCAAAACTCACTGTCTTTTTTTGCTTGTCGATCGTTACACCATTCTTATTGATACCAGCTGGTAATGCTGCAATTTCAGATTTATCATTAACAAATACCTGTAATTGTCTTACGAAGCTCTTTCCATTGACTTCAATACGAGCAGTTATCAGATGCAAACCTACAGTAGCAAACTTGCATCTAAATGTATGGTGCAATGCACCATTTATACTTTCTTGTTCAACCTCATCAATACTAATAGAAAGTTTACCCGCTACTGTGGACAACACCTCAATAGCGAGCTCTTCATTTACTAAATAAGCATCTTTTTCCGCTTTTAATAAATATGTAGGTTGCGTGTAAGGTTTTAAAAATAGAATATTCGTTTCACCTTTTGTGGCTATGTCAACATACATATCCGAACCATCTTTATTTCTTTGAACTTTAGTCCCATCAGCATTTCGTACCAATAACGCGATCTTAATAACCTGACTACTGCTAATTCCTTTAAAGACTTGACTCGGATTGATCGTAATGCTATACCTACCATCTGTTTGACGAGTCAATTTATAGGCATCTTCATTTTTTGACCAATCTGTTGCAACTTCTTTCCAATCGTGCTGATCTTTACTATTGGATGTGATAAGACCGATATGTAGATACAGCGAACCGTCAGTGGAAACCAATGCATTATTACCCTTATTGACATCAAAAAAGAAAGTAATCGATTCATCCCAATAATTAAATAGTTTATTGGTTGTTAGTAAGCCGACCTCACTTGGAGCTATTTCTTCATCTACTATTACAGCACTCGGATTATTTTTTTTACACCCAAAAAAAATAATCGATATACTAAAAAATACATAAATAAAGTAATGTTTCATAACTCCTTATAATTGGTTTACTTAGCTATGGGAACGTTCCCAATATTTGGTATAAAAAAATAGCCTATTCGAAAAATATACTATAAATTAAAAGCAAAAATCCCTTTACAATTGGTAATCTCATATTGGGAACGTTCCCAATATTTATCTAAGATAGAAAGCTAAAGAGTTAAATCCAAACTTTTTAGTGATTTTTTTTACTAGATTTTTGAAAAATTAATGAAGACTCAAGATAAGTGACTTCTTGGTTAGAGAAGATAATCGGTTTAGCAATCAATTGGCATAGATATTCTGTCGCCATCTTACCCATTTCATAAGCTGGCTGTTTCACGACACTTAAAGCTGGTTCTAACAGATCCGCAATATCCAAACAAGAAAAACAGATCAATTTCATTTCTGAAGGAATACGTATCCCCTCGTTCTTGGCAACACGCATAGCTGATATGGCCAAGCGTTCCACCGATGCAAATAGTCCATCAGGTTGCTGTATACGATACAGATTTTTAATATCTTCCATATTGCCATCAGACTCATTAACGGTATCCAGAATCAAGTTTTTATCAAAAGGAATTTGATATTTTTTTAAGGCAGCTCGATATCCCGCCAGACGTACTTTTCCAATGGAAACATTTTGATTAATCACTAAATAGGCTATACGTCTACAATCATTTTCGATTAAATGAGACGTTGCCGCAAAACTAGCTTCAAAATCATTACCTGTTACATAAGATGTATTGACATCATCGTAAGTTCTATCGAAAAACACAATGGGGATATTGTTATCTTTTAAAACTTGAAGATGACTATGATCATGACCTTCACCCGAAGCAGACATAATGACCCCATCCACGCGACCATTGATCAGCGATCTGATTATTAATGCTTCCTTATCTACCCGATGATCCGTCACATAAATTAAAGTATGATAATTTTTAGATCGAGCTACCAGTTCAATACCTTTAATCGCTTGGCTAAAAAATTTATTACCAAATTCAGGAATAATGATCGCAATCGTATTGCTTTTATTAGCTCTTAGGTTGCTGGCATACATATTGGGTGAAAATCCCAATTCATCCGCCATTTTTAAAATACGTTCTTTTGTATTGGGGTTAATATCATTACCATCCCGAAAAGCTCGTGATACTGTTGACTTGGATAAACCTAAACGTTCTGCTAATTCTATAATCGTTATTTGTGACATCAGTGCTGAAATAAAAGCATTTCAAATATATAATAAATTTAGGATTTTAAGTTAGCTTATATAAGAAGAATCGATACAATAACAATTAATCCAAAAAGTTTAGCGCACAAAAAAGCCCCTGCTGTTTAGCAAGGGCTTCTGTATAAAAAAAGGCACCGACCTACTCTCCCACCTGTTACGGCAATACCATCGGCTCTGGCGGGCTTGACTGCTCTGTTCGGAATGGGAAGAGGT
>NZ_QBKH01000007.1 GCF_003054045.1 Sphingobacterium faecium | reverse complement strand
GAAAGCAAAGTCTGATCTTGGTAGGAAGTTTACTTCTTGTTTTATATAAGATTCCTATTGTTATTCATGCTGTGTATACAATGATATGGAAGGAGGTGCCTGAATGAACTCATATCAACAAGCTTAGATGTAACTAATTGGTTACTAGATTTACATGATATCTGAGTTAGGAGATGCCATTTTGCAAACGGTTGTTTATTTTGAGCAAACGATTGCTTTGTTTTTTTATTTTTTATTATCAAATATGTACTGTATTCTTGTTATAGAAAAGGTCTACGACCGATTCTATAACTAATTATTGAACTACTGTATCATTAAGTTTGATAATCTTACAAAGACTGTTTAGTTTGTTTTAAAATAGGTGATTTTAGAGGGGCTTTCTATAGCCCCTTTAATTTTGTATGTAAATTATATCTATCAAATATGAATTCTAATAGAAGAGATTTCTTGAAGAAAGCGGGTATCTTATCATCTGTAGCGGTGACATTACCAACTTTAAATTCCAATGTATTGGCAGCGACAAAATTTAATATGTCAGGTTATGCTGCGCCTAAAATTGATAAAGTGCGTGTAGCGGTTATTGGTTTGGGAATGCGTGGCCCTGGAGCTGTGGATCGTTTATCTTACATTGACGGAGTGGAGATTGTTGCTTTATGTGATAAACATGCAGATCGTGTTGAACGCGCTCAAGGTATCTTACGTAAAAAATCATTAAAAGATGCTAAGTCTTACTCTGGTGAGGATGGTTGGAAAGATATGCTAAAAAATGAAAAACTTGATTTAGTATATATTTGTTCACCTTGGGATTATCATACTCCAATGAGTATTGGAGCAATGAAAGCTGGTGCTCACGTTGCCTGTGAGGTACCCATTGCATTGACACTGAAAGATTGTTGGGAAGTCGTAAGAGTTTCAGAAGAAACAAAAAAGCATTGTATGATGTTGGAAAACTGCTGTTACGATTTCTTTGAAATGTTGACATTGAACATGACTCGCCAAGGTTTATTTGGTGAGATCTTGCATGGTGAAGGTGCTTATATCCACGATTTATTAGACTTGAATTTTGCAAAAAATGGTTATGATAATATGTGGAGATTGCGTGAAAACATCAAATTGAATGGAAATTTATATCCGACTCATGGTCTGGGCCCTGTTGCACAGTGTATGAACATTAATCGTGGTGATAAAATGAATCACTTGGTTGCGATGTCTACAAATGATTTTCAAATGGGTGCTAAAGCAAAAGAATTGGCCGCTAAAGATTCTTTCTATCAAGAATTTGTAGGTAAGAGTTTCCGTGGTAATATGAATACCACGTTGATCCGTACAGAGTTGGGCAAGACCATTATGTTGCAGCATGATGTGACTTCGCCAAGACCTTATTCGAGATTACATACGCTAAGTGGAACGAAAGGCTTTGCTCAGAAATATCCTACTGAAAATATTGCTTTTGGACATAGTTTCATCACAGAAGATAAATTAAAAGAATTATATACCAAATATACACCTGAATTGGTGAAATTTATTGGCGAACAAGCAAAACAAGTTGGTGGACACGGTGGAATGGATTTCATGATGGATTGGAGATTGATTGATTGTTTACGTAATGGTCTTCCATTGGATCAGGATGTTTATGATGGTGCCTCTTGGAGTAGCATCGTTCCATTAAGTTTTGATTCTGTTAAACGTGACTCCAGAACAGTCGACATTCCTGACTTTACAAAAGGAGCATGGAAGACAAATAAACCGGTGGATATTACTTTAACCGGTGGTGGTACAACTAAAATTCGCTCAAAAGAGGGAAAAGTAAGTGGTGTTCAATTAGACGTATAATCTTTTTGTAAGCGAAATAAAAAAAGAGAACAGTTAACTGCTCTCTTTTTTTATTTAACGATATTTTCAATTCTTGTTGAAAAATATCTAAATTGTATCTTTATTTGTTATCAACGCGACCTATGTGCAAGAATCCATTTCTTTTTATACCATGTTTTGTCTTATTGACTTCATGCTTTAGTAACAGTGAACCAAAAGGTCATACTGCTGATCTTTTTGTTTCTCCAGATTCTTCACGTTGTTATATGGCAACAACTATACCCTCTCGGTTTTCTAATGCGGATACTACGCTTCGTATTGTGGAAGGCTCAGGTATTGATAAGGTCAATATGATCAAGGTTGCTGGTGGTTATTTCTTAATGGGATCTGATGAATTTGCAGATGCTAAGCCTGTTCATGAAGTTAAGATCGATGATTTTTTAATCGATGAACATGAAGTGACAAATGGTCAATTTGAAACATTTATTCAGGCAACAGGGTATGTAACTGTGGCTGAAAGACCCCTAGATCCTAAAGAATTTCCTGGAGTGGATCCTGCAATGTTGAAACCTGGGTCTGCCATATTTTCACCACCTAAAGAAGTTCAAGGTTTGACTAACCATTTGCAATGGTGGTCTTATGTCGTCGGAGCAAGCTGGAGGCATCCTGATGGTCCTAATAGTAGTATTAAAGATAAAGAGAACTATCCTGTTGTACATATTGCATATCAAGATGCAGAAGCGTATGCGAAATGGGCAGGGAAACGGCTACCCACGGAAGCAGAATGGGAATTTGCTGCACGTGCCCGAACATCCAATCCAATGACCTATTATTGGGGAAATGAACTGTTGGATAATGACCGCTATCTCGCGAACATCTTTCAAGGACAATTTCCTGTTCTGAATACAAAGTTGGATGGTTATGTCGGTACTTCACCAGTTAAAGCTTTTCCAGCAAATTCAATCGGTCTTTATGATATGGAAGGCAATGTCTGGGAATGGTGTGCTGATTATTATCGTCCTGATTATTATGCTAAAAGTTCTTCCGATAATCCTAAGGGGCCCGCTGATGCTTATGATCCAGATGAGCCCGGGGCTGTTAAACGTGTGCAACGTGGTGGTTCATTTTTGTGTAATGATCAATATTGTGAACGTTATAAAGCAGGAAGCAGGGGCAAGGGAGAAGTGAATAGTCCAACGAATAATGTCGGATTTAGATGTGTTAAAGATATTTAGATCTCGAACAATTTGATCCAATAAAAAAGCCTTCTTAATTTTAAGAAGACTTTTTTATGTAATCAGAGTTTTAGGCTTATTTCGATAAGAACATCGATTTTTTAGCCACTAAATCTCTAAAGTAAGGATCATTTAAATCTTTGATGAAACGGATAGCTTCACCTGTAGATTTCATTTCTGGACCTAATTGTTTATCCACTTCAGGGAATTTAGAGAACGAGAATACCGGTTCTTTGATTGCCCAACCTTGCAACTTGCGCTCGATTTTGAAATCTTTCAATTTGTTTACGCCTAACATGATTTTTGTTGCAATATTGATATAAGGAACGTCATATGCTTTAGCGATAAATGGAACCGTACGTGATGCACGTGGATTTGCTTCGATGACATATACATTTTCACCTTTTACAGCAAACTGTATATTTAGTAAACCACTTACATTTAATGCTTTTGCTAGTTTAACCGAATACTCCGCCATTTTATCTTGTACAGCTTGTGTTAAGCTGAACGGAGGCAATACGGCATAAGAGTCACCCGAGTGAATACCTGCAGGCTCGATATGCTCCATCATACCAATGATGTGTACATCTTCACCATCACAGATGGAATCAGATTCTGCTTCTTCAGCACGATCCAAGAAGTGGTCAATTAAGACACGGTTTCCAGGAAGGTTTTTCAATAAATTAACAACTGCTTTCTCTAAGTCATCATCGTTGATCACGATGCTCATGCCTTGACCACCTAATACGTAAGATGGACGAACAAGAACTGGATATCCAACTTCATTTGCAACTTGGATTGCTTCTTCTGCAGATTCAGCAACTCCGTATCTTGGATAAGGAATATCTAATGATTTTAATAAATCAGAGAAGCGACCGCGATCTTCAGCTAAATCCATGTTTTGGAAATCTGTTCCGATGATCTTAACACCAAGAGCTTCTAGCTGATCAGCCATTTTAAGAGCTGTCTGACCACCTAACTGAACGATAACACCTACTGGTTTCTCTAGTTCAATGATTTCGCGAACATGCTCCCAGAATACAGGCTCAAAGTATAATTTATCAGCCATGTTGAAATCTGTGGAAACAGTCTCTGGGTTACAGTTAACCATGATGGCTTCGAAACCAGCTTCTTTAGCTGCTAATAAACCGTGTACACAAGAATAATCAAATTCAATACCTTGACCGATACGGTTAGGACCTGAACCTAATACGACGATTTTTTTCTTGTCAGAAGCTACGGATTCGTTTTCCTCTTCAAAAGTAGAGTAGTAGTATGGCGTTTGTGCAGGGAATTCCGCGGCACATGTATCAACCATTTTATACACGCGGCTAATACCTAGTTCCTTACGACGATCATAAACCTCATCTTCAGTAACGTTGCCTAATAACCAAGAGATTTGAATATCAGAATAACCTTTTTGTTTCAAGGTCATAAAGAAATCTTTAGGAATATTATTCAATTGGTAACGGCGAAGTTCAGTTTCTAACGCTACTAATTCTTGAATTTGAAGTAAGTACCATTTATCGATACGTGTTGCTTTACGGATAGATTCTAGAGGAACACCTAATTCGAAAGCATCTTTGATATGGAAAAGACGATCACCACTTGGATGCTCAAGGCTATCCATGATCTCTTCTAAATTGCGTAGTTGACGACCATCAGCTCCTAAACCAGCACGGTTTGTCTCTAATGATTGACATGCTTTTTGTAATGCTTCGATGAACGTACGGCCAATTGCCATCACTTCACCTACTGCTTTCATTTGTAAGCCTAATTCTTTGTTTGCTCCTTTGAATTTATCAAAGTTAAAACGAGGTACTTTGACGATTACATAATCTAAAGTAGGCTCGAAATAAGCTGAAGTTGTTTTGGTAATTTGGTTTTGTAACTCATCCAAATTGTAGCCGATTGCTAATTTTGCAGCTATTTTTGCAATTGGGTAACCCGTTGCTTTAGATGCTAAAGCTGAAGAGCGAGACACACGTGGATTGATTTCGATAGCGATAATATCTTCATTCTCTGGGTTAACGGAGAACTGAACGTTACAACCACCAGCGAAGTTACCAATCGAACGCATCATTAAGATGGCTTGATTACGCATGCTTTGGTAGCATTTGTCAGATAATGTCATTCCTGGTGCAACTGTGATCGAATCACCTGTATGGATGCCCATGGGATCAAAGTTTTCAATCGTACAAATGATGATCACATTATCATTTGTATCACGTAGCAACTCTAATTCGAATTCTTTCCAGCCTAAAACTGCTTTCTCTACTAATACCTCGTGTGTAGGAGAAGCGCTTAAACCTCTACTTAAAGCGGCGTCGAACTCATCTTTCGAGTGTACGAATCCACCTCCAGTACCTGCTAATGTGTAAGAAGGACGAATGACTAATGGATAACCAATTTCTTGTGCTGCTTCTTTACCTTCTAAGAAAGAGTTCGCGATTTTGGAAGGTGCTACACCTACACCGATATCAATCATTAATTGACGGAACTCTTCACGGTTTTCTGTTTTTTCAATTGCAGCAACATCAACACCGATAACTTTAACGTCGTATTTTTCCCATAGTCCGATGTTTGAAGCTTCGATACATAAGTTTAACGCTGTCTGACCACCCATAGTAGGCAACACGGCGTCAATCTGCTGTTCTTTCAGAATTTCTTCAATACTTTCTACAGTTAAAGGAAGTAAATAAACGTGGTCTGCAATGACTTTATCAGTCATGATCGTTGCAGGGTTCGAGTTGATGATGGAAACTTCAATGCCTTCTTCTTTTAAAGAAAGGGCTGCTTGAGATCCCGAATAATCAAATTCACAGGCTTGACCAATTACAATTGGACCTGATCCAATGATTAAAACCGATTTAATGGAGGTGTTTCTTGGCATTATATCTAGTTCAAAAAATAAAATTTCAAAGTATGAACAAAGACAATCAAAAATGCGCTTCGAGAAGGGTATATTCCGACCGCTTTGTCGGAGTGCAAAATTACATTATTTTATTTGATTTTTCGGAATTTATTTTCAGATAAATCATTTAAACAGTATAGGGGAATAAAAAATGGAGAAGCAACTTGTTTTGAAATCGTGCTTCTCCATCATTTTGATGCTGTATTTAGTACACAATGAGTTCATCTGCAAACAGAAATCCTTTTTTAGGATTTGTGGCTACAACACGAACATATCGTGCTTGCTGTGGCTTGGCTAATTTTAATTCAAACCGTTTAAATGTTAATGTCGGATCTTGATCTGATACATCATTTTGTACGATACCTACTTCTCTAAATGTTCGACCATTTTCGGATAATAATACTTTAAATTCTCCAGGCATATATACTCCAGGACCCGTAATTTGCATGAAGTTCATCGCGACACTACTGATTTCTTCACGGCGCTCAAAATCAACTACTACATCGAGATCTTTTAAAAATCCCTGCCATTGACCATCTTGGTAGGTCAGTCCCCCTTTGATTCCATTTGTTAACGTCAATTCCTGTTGTGCAGGATAACCATCACTCCATTTGTTATTGTAGGTAACCGTTTTTCCGATTGCTTTATGTACATCCAATTGAATCGTTTCGATAGGTCCTACTTGAGTAGAGTCCAAGAAATAAGCCGCCTTTATAATTGCTGGTACAGATAGATCAAACGAGCTGTTATAAGGGGTGCCTTGATAGGTCGGTTTTGATCCGTCTATGGTGTAGCGAATGTTGTTGGCATACAACTGTTCTGTAGTTAAAGTGACGTTATTAGATGCCTTCTTTTCATCAAATACGACGGTTGCTTTAACATTGTACGATGGTCGATAGTAGTTGATATCAAAGTGCTGTAAGATTTTGTAGTGCGATTGAAGTCGCTTATGAAAATTTGGCCAATTTTTAAGATCCGCTTTTGTCCATACGACTTCCGATAAGGCTAATGCTCTGGGAAAAGCCATATATTCCAATTGAAAATAGTTGGGCATATATTCTGCCCATAAGTTGCCTTGAGCTCCTAATACATGTTTTATTTTATCTTCTTGAATACCAGTAGGTATGGGGTTGTATTCGTAGACCTTGTTGATCGGAAGATAGCCACCTATTGTCTCGGGTTGTGTTCTCGGATCAGTTTGGTAGGAATCAAAATAAAGGTGAGATCCTGGAGTCATGATCACATCGTGACCGGCATTAGCCGAGTTGATACCCCCAGATTCACCTCGCCAGCTCATGACCGTTGCCCCTTTTGTTAATCCACCTTCTAAAATCTCGTCCCAACCAATGATCTTGCGACCTTTGGATTGAACGTATTCATCAATTTGTTTAATGAGGTAACTTTGTAGTTCTTCTTCAGATTTTAATCCTTCTTTTGTTTTTAATGCTTGACATTTAGGACATGTTTTCCAATGTTTTTTATCGGCCTCATCTCCACCAATGTGAATATAAGGAGAAGGGAATATCGCAATAACTTCATCCAATACGTTTTTCAAAAATACGAAGGTTTTTTCATTGCCTATGCAAAATTCTGATTGGGTATAGGGTTTACCGGAACAAGATAATTCTGGATAAATCGCCAACACTTCTTCAGAATGTCCAGGCATTTCGATCTCGGGAATAATATTTATTCCTTTTTTAGCAGCATATTCTACTAATTCGCGCGCTTGTTCTTGAGTGTAAAATCCACCGCTTGCATTTGGTGTTCCTGCATCAACATATTGACGACCATTATTCCACCAATCTTTCCATTTGACATGTGTACGCCACGCTGCTTTCTTGGTCAGTTCTGGATATTGCTTGATTTCTAATCTCCATCCTGCACCATCGGTGAGGTGCCAGTGTAAATTATTGAATTTGTAGATCGCCATAATGTCCACAAATTTCTTCATGATATTGAAAGGAATAAAATGACGAGATGGATCTAAATGAAGTCCGCGATAAGAAAAACTGGGTTTGTCTTCTATATCTAGTGCAGCGATCTGTGTTGGATCGTCTTGTAAATACCCCAATTGTACCCAAGTATAGATCGCATTGATAACTGGTGCAACTTCATGTGCTAAAATGAGGATACCTTTTTCACTGATCGAGATACGATATGCGGAATTGTCCAATTTATCCGAATCTTCGGCCTTTAAAATACGAATACCTTCCTTTGGTGCTTTCTTGACCTTTTTGACAATTTCAGTGGTTAAGGATTCAATAGCAGGGTGCTCATTTAATAATTGACTCGCACTTAAAAAATCTTCTGAAACAAAGATTTTCGGGTGGGCCGGTATGTGATAGGTTCCTACCGCTAAGGTCAGACTTGCCGGTTTAGGGATTAAGTCGAAATTTTGTTGGGCAAATATATTTAGAGGCAACAACCCCGCTAAAAGTACCAAAGTTATTGAATGGCTAAATCGCATATGAATTGGGATTAAATGTGATGTTTCACAAATATCATAAAAAAAACAATATGTTCAACACTAATGGGTACAACTAGAAACGGATATTATGATAGTATTCAAACAAATTGGCAATTAAAAATTACATTTATAATCATTAACTTTGCCTTATGATTGAACTTCCAGTTATTCCTGCAACACAAACACAGCGTAAGCCAGATTGGTTGCGTGTAAAATTGCCAGTTGGTAAAGAATACAGACATGTAAGAGGCCTTGTAGATGAGCATAAGCTACATACGATTTGTGAGAGTGGTAATTGCCCGAATATGGGTGAATGTTGGGGTGCGGGAACCGCTACATTTATGATTTTAGGAAATATCTGTACGCGTTCTTGTTCATTTTGTGCTGTAGCGACAGGTCGTCCTAAGGCAGTCGAATTGGATGAACCTGCGCGGGTTGCCAATTCTGTAAAATTGATGCAAGTGAAGCATTGCGTCATTACATCGGTTGATCGTGATGACTTGAAGGATGGTGGCTCTATCATCTGGGCAGAGACTATTAATGCGATTCGCAGAGAAAGCCCTACAACAACATTAGAAACATTAATTCCTGATTTCAAGGGACAATGGGACAATCTGGATCGGGTACTTGCTGTTCGCCCAGAAGTTGTTTCTCATAATATTGAAACGGTTAGACGTTTGACACGTGAAGTGCGTATTCAGGCAAAATATGATCGTTCATTAGAGTGTCTTCGCCGTATTTCTGAGGCAGGTTTGCGTACTAAATCAGGTATTATGCTTGGTTTTGGAGAGACGGAAGCAGATGTTGTAGAGACGATGCAGGACCTATTTAATGTGGGTGTTGATATTTTAACCATTGGTCAGTACCTGCAACCAACCAAAGCGCATCATCCGGTCGTGGAGTGGATTACACCAGCGCAGTTTGATATATACAAAGAAATTGGATTAAAAATGGGATTCAAATACGTAGAGTCTGGTCCATTAGTAAGATCTTCATACCACGCAGAGAAACATTTGTTTGATATGCAATAGTGGATAGCTATATTTGATAAAAGCCCTAAATATGTGAATATTTAGGGCTTTTTTATGAAATTATAATTTAAAATTGGCATATTTAGGATATGACTGCATTGGAACATTTCAAAAGCCTATATTCTATTGATGACGACTTAATGTTGTTGTTTTCTCAAATCATAGAAACGAAAGAATTTCATAAGGGCGATGTCATCTTTGAACCGGGTAGCTATTTGAAGTATATTTATTTTATAGAATCTGGTTTGACTCGTATTTTTTATTTTAAAAATAACAGAGATATCACACATTCTTTTTTTGGAGCAAATACATTTAGTACCGGTATAGAAAGTGTTTTCTATCAAAAACCGTCCATTTTCGGTTTTCAGTCACTGACCAACTGTAAAATCTCACTGATACCTTTTCAACCGATCTATGAATTATCAAAGACCAACATTATAGTTAGTCAAATCATACAAAAGGTTTTATTGGGATCGGTGATCAGCTATTCGAACCGATTTTGCAATACGCAATTTCAAACAGCTTTAGAGCGTTACCAATTGCTCTTGACAGAAAATCCCGAGCTTTTTCAAAATGCTTCTCTAGGTCATATCGCCTCTTATCTAGGTATATCGCAGCAGACTTTATCGGTTATAAGAGGGCAAGTGGTATAATTTTCCTTTTTAAGATATCTTAAAAATTAAACCGTAAAACATACGCACCTTTGTATTGTTAATAGTGATACTAATCGACCCTTTAAAAGTGTTATGAATATGTTATTTAAAAAAATTTCATGCTTGATATTTTTATTGCCATTCTTTCATCTAGGCCATTCCTTTGCGCAGCAAGGAATAAGCGCACAGCTGAAAGAACCTGTTCAGAAGGCAATTCAGAATAATAGCGATATTAAAAATAGTTATTTAGAAAATCAGAAAACGCTTATAGATAAGAATATTGTTAGCGGAAAACTATTGCCTCATGTCACGGCAATGGGGATGTATGGTTATCTTAATGGCACTGGTGAGTTGGATCTTCCGACGAAAACTTTACCGATACTGGGACTGAATCTTTTTGAAGGTGCTCAGAAATTTAATGCCTCATCTCAAATAGGTTTTGCAGGGGTAAATGCCACTCAGGTTATTTTTAGCGGATTACAGATCACTAATGGTAAAAAAGCGTTGGATGAAAAATTTAAAGCTCAGCAGTTGATGACAGAGGCAGGTTATGAAGGTCTAGCTCAGGAAGTGGTCCAGACTTTTGATCAAATTATGTTATTAAAAGAAGTGGATGCTTTGATTGCTGATTCAGAGAAAAGATTGAATAAAGAACATCTGAAAGTTATAAAAGCGATTGAGAATGGTTTGGCTATACCCTATGATCGTGATAAAATCAAACTGGCCATGTTGGAGTTAGAAAGCAAGAAAGCAGAATCCCAAAATAGCCGTGAACTCTTATATTTTAAATTAGAAGAACTGACCAAGATGACAGTCGATAGTCTTAAGCTCGTTAGTTATCCACTTGAGTTGGTTTCAGTAGATCCTGTACAGCCAGCTGTGGAGAACAGAAAAGAGATGCAAGCTTTGGCAAGTTCTCAGCGCGCTTATGAATATGTGTTAAAAAAAGAAAAAGGTGCTCGATTACCTCAAATTTTTGCATTTGGTAGTGCTTTTTATTTCAATGCATTTGATACCAAATTTAAGTTCAAAGATGTGCCGCTTATGGGAGATGTAAATCTTAGTGCCAATCATTTTCAATTAGCTCCAGGTTTTGCTGTAGGTGTGGGGGTTAAATGGGATGTATTTGATGGTAATCAACATCGTAACAACATAAAAAAAGCAAATCTTGATCTGATTATGAATCAGAACAAATGGAATGATACGAAAGATAAATTAATGCTTCTGCAACGTAAAACAAATTCGGATTACCAGTTGTCGATGAAAAAGATGGCGGTACATGAGCAGCAGATTAAGATTGCCAATAATAATCTTGCTTTAGCATCCAAGCAATTTGAAGCTGGTTTAATAGATGTGACAGAAAGATTAAGTGCAGAAAACGAATTGTATAAGCAATCGCTTAGTTTTTACAATCAACTATTAGTTCAGCGTATAGCTGTTTTAGAATTATTAAAATCACAAGGAAGTCTTTATCAATCACTAGTCAAATAATTATGAGAAAATTTATATATATCCTAGTAATCGCGGCATTCATACAAAGTTGTGGTCATGATGCACCTCTCAAAAATTCTTTTGAAGGAAAGATTGAGCGGGATCAAATTGCTGTAACAACGAAAATACCGGGGAAAGTACATCAGATATTAGTAAGCGAAGGAGAGGTTGTACAAGCTGGTGATACCTTGATGATTCTAGAATTTCCAGAAGTGGAAGCTAAGTCCATGCAAGCAAAGGGAGCGCTTGAGTCTGCTGAGGCGCAATATAATATGGCTGTAAAAGGCGCAACTGATAATCAGTTGAAGCAATTGCGTGCTAAACGCGATGGACTACGAGAACAATATGATTTTGCTCAGAAATCATTGGCAAGAATGCAGAACCTCGTTAAAGATTCTTTGGTTGCTCAACAACAGTATGATGAAGTTTACATGAAATTTCAAGGGGCAAAGAATCAATACTTAGCGGTTCAAGCGGAGTTGGCCGATGCGGAAAACGGTGCGCGTATAGAACAGCAGAAGATGGCTTTGGGACAAAAGGAGAGAGCTATTGGTGCTGTTTCTGAGGTCGATGTTGCCACTAAAGAGCGTTTTATCATCGCCCCTCAAAATATGACGGTAGAAACGATCAATTTAAAAATCGGTGAACTTGCTTTGGCGGGATATAGTTTAGTTTCGGGATATCTGATTGATGGTACATTTTTTAGGGTAACAATCCCTGAAAAACAATTGCATAATCTGACTGTCGGCAGTAAGCAGATGCTATCATTTCCGTATCTCAACAATAAAAAAATAGAGGCGGAGGTAGTGTCGATTAAAGCACTGAGTTCTTATGCTAATATTGCTACTGCATACCCTGATTTTGAACAACAAGAATCATTATTTGAAGTTAAATTGAAACCGCTCCAAAAAGATGATGCTCAAAAACTTTTAACAAAAGCGACGTTTATCCTTCAAGTTGATACTACAAAATAAGTATTATGCGTACATTCCTATCCTTATTAAAGCGAGAATTTCAACTCTTTTTCCAAAATAAAGTGTTGTTAATGCTTTTCGTGGGAGCGCCGATTTTATACGGTGTTTTAATTGGTGCTGTCTATCAAAAGGGTAAAGTAACCCATTTGCCTATAATCGTGGTGGATCAAGACAGAAGCCCCCTAAGTAAGCAACTGATTACGATGTTTAATGAAAGTGAAGTCATTTATGTAGCTGCAATTTTGCCTGATGCGTTTAATGCAAAACAAGAAGCACTGAAACATGAAGCCACAGTGGTGGTTCAAATTCCTAAAAATTTTGATTCGGATGTGAACTATAATAGAAGCACAGAATTAACATTTTTTGTCAATGCTGCCAATACCTTGACATCCAACTATGCAAGTATGGCTGCAAATGTTTGCGCTGCAACGCTAAAAGCAGGAATTCAAATAAAAGCGCAACAGAAAAAAGGTGTTCCTGAATATGTCGCAACACAGCAATATGAACCTTTTAAAACGACCATCATACGTCAGAATATTAAAAGTGGAAACTATTTATATTTTATGCTACCTGGTGTTCTTTTGACTGTACTTCAACAAGTCATGATGCTTGCCTTAGCATTAAGTTTTGCTTCTGAATTTGAAAAGGGAACATTTAAAGATTTAGTCTCAAAATCATCGAATGTACTCCTATTGATATTGGTTAAAATTGCTCCTTTCTTATTGATGTCTATTGGGATATATATGCTCTATTATGGTTTTTCAATTTTTTATAGAATGCCATTACACATACCTTTGGGACCTTTTCTTTTGGGGACTATATTATTTCTACTTGCTGTCAGTTTCATTGGAATATTGGTCAGTATTATTATCCCTAGCCAACTGAAAGCGACTGAGATTCTGATGGTGATCGCTACACCAAGTTTTATCCTGAGTGGTTTTACATGGCCTTTGAGCCAGATGCCGGATTGGGTCGTACATATTTCTAAATTGATACCCCTGACACATTATTTGGAGATCTTTCGGGTGCTTGTTATTGAACAAGGCACAGTTGAATATGTGCGGTCATCTATTGTTGCACTTGCATGGACGACTGTGATTTGCTTTATTCTTTCATTTGTTTTATTATATCTAAAAGTGAAAAAAACAAAGAAAGAAGATAACGTTCCTATTAAAAGTGAAATCTGATGGTTTGGGATTAACTGATAATGTCCTTTTAGGGTGAGGCTTTGAGTATACAGTGTACTATTATTTGAATCCAATTGAAGGTTTAGCAGATTTAATTATTAAGAGTCAATAATTAATTTTATCGACTCTTAATGTATTGTAAATAAGTTTGTTAATTATTTTAAAGTCTATTTTGTGGCACTTGGTTTGAGCAAATTTAAATCAAACGACACTAAATATCTTTATTATGAAAACCATGAAATTTTCGGTAAAAGTAGCAACGTTAGTTGCCTTACTTGCCATGTTCAGTCTGACATTTGTGTCAGCTCAGCAAAAGCATCCAGAAAAGGTTGTTAAAAAAACGGAGGAAAAGATGACTCCAGCTGTTCCTAAAAAACAAAGCCCTGAAGTCGTGAAAGATTCGACTGCAGGAAAAAAAGTTATGGATAGAAAAATGAACAAAATGATGCCTAAGCCTAAACCTCCAGGTAAATAGTTAGATGTAAAAATATGTAAACGCAAGCAGGTTTGACATGGACACATGTTAAACCTTTTTTATGTTGGATGAGTAATGTTAAATGTGTGTTAATTGCTTGAAGTCTAGATGTTATTGGCATTTGTTTTGAATTTATGTAACTAGTTTTTACACTTAAAAATATTGGGTTATGAATACCTTAAATTATTTTAAAAAATGGGCAGCATTAGCTGCATTGGTTTCTATGTTTGGAATTGCAACAAGCAGTGCACAAGAAACACCTCCACATCATATGGCTGTCAAAAAAGCAGAGAAGACCGTTAAGGATAATACTACCCTCACAAAAGAGACAGCAAAACAATCGGCTAGAAAAGAAAGTACTGCTGCAAAAACAGAGGCAAACAAAGCTGTGAAGTCAGCGGAAAAAGCAAAGTCTGACGCAACTAAAACAAAGGAGTTAACAAAACAATCGGCTAAAAAAGAAAGTACTGCTGCAAAAACAGAGGCAAACAAAGCTGTGAAGTCAGCAGAAAAAGCAAAATCTGATGCCGCTAAAACAAAGGAATTAACAAAGCAAACTGTTAAAAAAGAAAATGAAATTTCAAAAGTAGAAGCAGATAAAGCACTTAAAGCTTCAGATAAAGCAAAAAGTAATACTTCGGTTTCTACTGTTAAAATGAAAAATAGCGCTTCAGCAGCTAAAAAATCTGCTACGGATAAATTATCATCAGAAAAATATAATGGACATGCTGTATATATCGGTCCAGAAGGAGGTAAGTATTATATCAATAGTAACGGTAATAAGACTTATATTCCAAGAAATTAATATTCCTATGGATTGGTGATCAGGCGACAAACTAAGGTGTTTGTCTATGTTAATGATTTTTAAGATATGAAAAAAGGCTATTCGAATAACTCGAACAGCCTTTTTCTTTTTCAAAAATCAAAATAAATGATTAACAGTACTCGTCAAATGCAGCAACTAAATTGTCAGCAATCATTTGTGCGGAGCGACCCTCAATCATATGTCTTTCTATCATATGAACTAATTTACCATCTTTGAACAATGCCATTGCAGGAGAAGATGGAGGATAAGGCAACATATAGTTTCTAGCTTTATCAACGGCGTCTTTTTCCATACCTGCAAATACAGTTACAAATTTAGTAGGACGTTTTTCATTTTTTACTGCCGCTTTTGCTGCAGGACGGGCATTTGCTGCTGCACAACCACATACTGAGTTTACAACGACAAATACTGTACCTTCAGTAGCAATAGCTGCATCAACTTGCTCTGCAGATTTTAACTCTTCGAAACCTACATCTGTAAGCTCCTTACGCATTGGTTCTACTAAATATTCTGGATACATAATCTTCTTTTTTAAATTTAATACTACAAATATAAGGGTTGTTAGGAGCTAAGTCAAGACATTAGTCTCAAAACAATGTCAGAATTTGAAAGCTTTCAGATTCAACGTTTTGATTTAAAGGTATTGATTGGTATTTTTGCTAATAAATTTAAAACTTAAAAAGAATAATATATGTCATCAGTAGCAAGTACATACGTACCATACAAAGTTAAGGATATCAGCCTTGCTGAATGGGGTCGTAAAGAAATAGAATTAGCGGAAGCTGAAATGCCTGGCTTAATGAGCCTTCGTGCTGAGTTTGGTGCAGCAAAACCTTTAAAAGGTGCGCGTATTGCTGGTTGTCTTCACATGACTATCCAAACTGCGGTGCTTATTGAAACTTTGGTTGAATTGGGTGCTGATGTAACTTGGTCATCTTGTAATATCTTTTCTACTCAAGATCATGCTGCTGCTGCTATTGCTGCTGCAGGTATTCCTGTGTATGCTTGGAAAGGTATGAATGAAGAGGAATTTAACTGGTGTATCGAGCAAACGTTATTCTTTGGTGAAGATCGTCAACCATTAAACATGATCTTAGATGATGGTGGTGATTTGACAAATATGGTGTTTGATAAATATCCGGAATTGATTGCTGAAATCAAAGGTTTATCGGAAGAAACAACAACAGGTGTTCACCGTTTATACGAGCGTATGAAAAATGGTACACTTCATTTACCTGCGATCAATGTAAATGATTCGGTTACGAAATCTAAATTTGATAATAAATATGGTTGCCGCGAGTCATTAGTTGATGCGATCCGCCGTGCTACAGATTTGATGTTAGCAGGTAAAGTAGCTGTAGTCGCTGGTTTTGGTGATGTAGGTAAAGGTTCTGCTGAGTCCTTACGTTCGGCTGGTGTACGTGTTATCGTGACAGAAATCGATCCAATCTGTGCGCTACAAGCGGCAATGGAAGGCTTTGAAGTGAAAAAATTTGCTGATGCAGTGAAAGAAGCAAATATCGTTGTGACCACTACAGGTAATAAAGATATCGTTCGTGCTGAGCATTTCAAAACAATGAAGGATAAAACAGTTGTTTGTAATATTGGTCACTTTGATAACGAGATCGATGTGGCTTGGTTAAATAGCAATTACGGTAATACAAAAATTGAGATCAAACCTCAAGTTGATAAATACACGATCGATGGTGTAGATATTATTTTATTGGCAGAAGGTCGATTAGTCAATTTAGGCTGTGCTACTGGACACCCTTCATTCGTGATGTCAAATTCCTTCACTAACCAAACGTTAGCGCAATTGGAATTATGGACAAATACTGCTGCTTATGAAAATAAAGTATATACCCTTCCAAAATATTTGGATGAAAAAGTTGCACGCTTACATTTAGCGCATATCGGTGTTGAATTAGACGTATTGACCGAAGAGCAAGCTGCTTATATTGGTGTTACTGTTGATGGTCCGTTTAAAGCTGAAGCTTACCGTTACTAACATCAAGTAATTAATCATAAAAAACGCCTCAATTGATTTTAATTGAGGCGTTTTTGTATAATAATGATCATTAGCCGGATATATTTAAATATCCATTCTTAAATTTCGGTAAACTAATCGCATGATGTATAGAAATACAATACCTGCGGATATCATGGTAAAATTGATAAACAGAAATATAATGAATGCTGATGCTGTGATGTAAAGAAAGAAAAGGATACCGTCTTTGGTACTGTGCATCTGATATATAGCCACACAAGCTAATATATAAATAAAAGAAATAATGGCTGTAACAGTCAAGTCTAAATGCAATGAATTAAATAATGTAATCATTTTTTTGTTATTTATGAATGTACTAATTTTTAAGCTAAACATTCATGAGGGCAATAGGTTGTACTTTGCAAAAGACGAAGAGTAAGCGGTACAATTAATTGTATCTCTTTACAGATTGGGATTTGTAAATTTCAAAGAATTGTGCTCATTAGTAAGCATTCGTTGTTATAAACGCACTATAACAACGGTACAAATTTACTGTTCTAATGTGAAGTTAATGTTAAGTTTTTGTGTATTTCAAAAATCTTATTTTCTGTTAATTGCTTGAAGCGCATGGTTAAGTCTTTCATCACCTAATCCGGATATGATGATATAGTTCGCATCCAAGGATTTTAGCTCGGATTCCCAAACGCCCATAAAGTGTTCGCGATGCTCAGGGAAGTCGCGCAATGGATCTTCTTCCCATGGAAGGTCAATGTCCATCAGGAGATAGAGGTCATAATGGCGATTGTTAATCTCGTCCTTCACGTCTTGAGGGGTATCGCCAAATAAATAATCACACCATATTTTAATGGTCATGATGGTCGTGTCACAAATAAGCAAATTATTTTTAGCTAGTGGGATCAGCGTATTTTCCAGTGCTATTTGCCCATAGTACATATTAACCTCATCTTGCAAGGTATATTCATTATGTAAGTTTTTGCAATATTCTCGTGCGTATTCTGGGACACAAACAGTATTGAAATGTTGTGCTACAGCTTGTGCTATAGTAGATTTTCCTGTTGATTCAGGTCCTACAACTGCGATTTTTATTAAGTCTGGATTTGATGTGCTCATTCGTGGGGATAAAGTTAGGTATCTTGTTTGGACATTATGGCATAAAACTACGATAAGTAACTTTCCAGTCCTTATAACCTGTCCAAGCGATGATAGCAAATACGAAGTATAGAATTGCGGTCAGCAGTAGCCCCTTATGAAAATATAGAGGAATATAGCAAATGTCAACAAAAATCCACAGGAGCCAATTTTGGAGTACTTTTCGAGTCATTAAGAATTGAGCAACAAAGCTGACTGCTGTACAAAAACCATCTGCATAAGGAACGTCTGAATCGGTCATTTTCTTTAGGAAAGTGCCAAGCAAAACGGTTAGGATTGCGATAATAATAAGGGTGAAGAGCATTTCAAGATTCGTAAACGAGACAATCGGTTTATCATCTTCTCTGATTTTTTTAGACCAATAATACCAACCATAAATGGCTGTACTTAAAAAATAGAGTTGTAATACTGCGTCGCCATATAGTTTACTATGATAGAAAATATAGGCATAGGTCAGCACGCTGATTACGCTGATGGGCCAATTCAGGATATGTTGTTTGGCTGCGAGATAGACACATAGAAAACCGGTGATAGTACCGATCCATTCGAGCATGGTGGTCTGGGCAAATTGTTGTAAAATCTGCTGTATAATTGCAGGCATAGCTTTCGTGTCTTTAGCAAGTAAAGATACGAATTTAGCAAAAGCGTTCATTTGCCCAAAATAATTTTAGGGCATCAATAATTTAAAAGGAATTGTGCGTCGCTAAAGGTTACAGTATGGGTTTCATAGTGGGTTCAGCCCCTATTTCACTTACTGTACTTGCTTATTCGCACATGTCGTACTGGCAAAAGATTCTGGTTTTGCCTTAAATACAAAACCCATCCCCATAATGTAGCCCATAGCTTCTTTTAATGCAACATTTGACTGGAAATTAGGATTGGTGTTGATGTCGGCGTGAACTTCTAGATCGACTTGGTACTGTTCTAGAAGTGGGCAAAGTTCGTAAGCAACTTCGATTGATTTTTGAACTTCCAGTAGCATACGCTCTTTAATGCCCATCAGGTGAGTTCTTTTGTCTTTATGAACAAACATAAAGCCACCTCGGTGTTCTCGGAGGAAAACAATTACTGTCGCAAAATCGATAGTTCCTCTTTTTATTTGTGAATCTGTTCCGATATAGACTTTGAGCTTGTTACCCAAATCTATTTCTTTTAAGATATTAGTTTCAACAGCATCCCATATAGATGTCTTGATGCTTTCGCCATTGTATTTCTGCCAAGTCATATAAAAATAAGTTAGTTTGTGTATGTGCGTATTTCATTTTGTTGATTAAATTTACTGATATATAATGTGTTAAGAGCTATGCTCCGTATTAAGTTTTTACTATTAAATTATAAAGATTAATGCTTACTCCCGTAGGCAAGATCTCCAGCGTCTCCTAATCCAGGGACGATATAAGCTTTGCTTGTCAATTCATTATCAACAGCTCCTACCCAAATGATTGCTTTTGGTAAAAAAGCTTGGACATGTCTGATTCCTTCTTCGGAGGCAATGGCTACAACAAGGTGCAATTCTTTGATTGCATAATCACTCAAAAGATCCTTGCAACATAACACGGCACTTTTGCCGGTGGCAAGCATCGGGTCTGCTACTATCACCACTTTATTATCAAGATCTGGTGTGTTGACATATTCTTTGTGAATTTCAAATTCACCACTTTTCTTGGTGTGGCGATATGCTGCTATAAAGGCGCTATCAGATTGATCGAAGATATTTAAAAGTCCCTGATGCAATGGCAATCCTGCTCGTAGGATGGTCGCTAAAACAGGGTGTTCGAGGAGCATCTGTGTATTCGCAATACCTAAAGGAGTTTCCACATCTGTAGGAGCATATGTCAATGTTTTACTGATCTCATAAGCGAAAATTTCTCCTAGACGTTCGAGATTGCGACGGAAACGCATACGATCTTTCTGAATAGTAACATCACGTAATTCTGCAATGTATTGATTGGCGATGCTGTTTTGAGTACTCAGGATGTTTAGCATATGGTGTAGATTATAGTGATAATAGCAATTTACACAAATAATCTCATTATCGTTTGATTAGGGAGAAAATAGTTCAGGTATTTTGACCCTCATGTAATTATATAAATGCCTCATTTATTTTGATTAAATTTGTCATACTTGAATAGGATTTTATGAAGTTTCAACTTACGTCTGAATATAAACCAACTGGAGATCAACCCACTGCTATCAAAGAATTAGTACAAGGTTTGAATGAAGGGGAACAGTACCAAACACTTTTAGGGGTGACAGGATCGGGAAAAACTTTTACAGTTGCCAATGTCATCCAGCAAACACAAAAACCGACTTTAATACTGAGTCATAATAAAACTTTAGCTGCGCAGCTCTACGGGGAGTTTAAACAATTTTTTCCTGATAATGCAGTTAATTATTTTGTCTCCTATTACGATTATTACCAACCAGAGGCTTTTATAGCATCATCCAATACGTATATTGAAAAGGATCTGGCCATTAATGAGGAAATCGAGAAACTGCGTTTAGCAACGACTACTGCTTTGATGTCTGGACGACGTGATGTTATTGTGGTTTCTTCTGTTTCCTGTATCTATGGTATGGGTAATCCAGAAGATTTTTCAAGGTCCATATTTCGCTTTGCAATAGGCACTGTTATTTCTCGAAATGCTTTTTTACATCGTTTAGTGGAGATTTTATATGCGCGTACGACTACGGAATTTAAAAGAGGAACTTTTCGGGTGAAAGGAGATACGGTTGATATTTACCCTGCATATCTAGATTTTGCCATCCGTGTTTCTTTTTTCGGGGATGAGATCGATGAATTGAGCGAGATTGATCCTTTGTCGGGAAAGACGTTAAATAAAATGGAGGATCTTGCTCTTTTCCCTGCTACACTATTTGTTACACCAAAGGAAAAGTTTACTTCTACGATTTGGGCTATTCAAGAAGAAATGGTACAACGTAGAACACAGTTGGAAGAGGAAGGTAAAATGCTAGAAGCAAAACGTCTGGAAGAACGTGTCAATTACGATCTGGAAATGATGCGTGAGCTTGGTTATTGTTCTGGAATTGAAAATTACTCCCGATTTTTTGATGGTCGTGAACCGGGGATGCGTCCCTTCTGTTTGCTAGATTATTTCCCAGAAGATTACTTACTGGTTATCGATGAAAGCCATGTAACGATTCCGCAATTACGGGCGATGTATGGTGGTGACCGATCTCGCAAAATTGCTTTGGTAGAACACGGCTTCAGATTACCTGCGGCGTTGGATAATAGACCTCTGAATTTTCCGGAATTTGAATCCTTGACCAATCAAACCATCTATGTTTCTGCAACTCCGGGAGACTACGAATTGCAACAAACAGAGGGTGTTTTTGTGGAGCAAGTGATTCGTCCTACTGGTTTGCTAGATCCGATCATTGAAGTACATCCGGCAATCAATCAGGTGGATGATTTTCTGGAAGAGGCTGACAAGGCCATTAAGGCAGGTGGTCGTGTACTGGCTACTACGTTAACGAAACGGATGGCTGAAGAGTTGACCAAGTATATGACGAAGTTGAATATCAAAGTTCGTTATATCCACTCTGAAGTAAAGACATTAGAACGGGTCGAAATTTTACGTGGATTACGCCTCGGCGAGTTTGACGTGCTGGTGGGCGTAAACTTGTTAAGGGAAGGACTCGATTTGCCTGAAGTAACTCTTGTAGCGATATTAGATGCAGATAAGGAAGGTTTTTTACGTTCGCAAAGGTCATTGATTCAAACGATTGGTCGTGCTGCCCGTAATGATAAGGGACGGGTGATCATGTACGCTGATCGGATGACTGATAGTATGACTTTGACGATTGATGAAACCAATCGTAGACGTGAGAAACAGATGAAATATAATGAAGAGCATCATATTACTCCACGTACTGTTGGTAAAACGAAAGCGGAAATTATGGAGCAAACCTCTGTCGCAGATTTTAATGGTTTAGAACAACAAATATATGTTGAACCGGATCCATCTGTAGCAATTGCTGCTGATCCAGTCTTGCAATATTTGGGAGAAAAAGAGCTTAAAAAAGCGATTGATACCGTTCGTAAGAAAATGGAAAAGGCAGCTAAAGAGATGGACTTTTTAGAGGCTGCCAAACTTAGGGATGAAATGTTCTCGCTAGAGAAAACGTTTAATGAACGATTTTCTTAAGGGTCAGTTTTTATTGTATCAGTAAGGCTATTAAACAAAATTAAGTTTAGTTAAAAGATGCAAAAAAGAATAGGATTAATGCTGTGATTTGTTAATCAATATTAATATATGTTAACGAAGTTTAAACTTTGTTAAACAATGTAAAATAGTCTATTTTAAGGATATTTAAAATACATATTTGCGATGATTAAACAATCTATCGTAAATGAAAACTAAATATTATTTTCTGTCTTTGTGCTTAATGGGCACATGTAGGTTTGCTGTGGCTCAAGAAAAGGTGTCCTGGAAACCAAAATATGGTGTTAAGATTAACTATGTTACATCATCACTACATACTACACAGAAGTATGCAACTACTTTCAATGCAAAATCATTATCATCTGTTCAAGCCGGAGCATTTGTAGAGCTGCCTATTATTGGTGGTTTATCTGTGCAACCTGAGGTGTTGATTGGTGGACAAGGTGGGCAGAGTAAGTATGCTAATGAGAATGTTTGGTCAAAAGAAACTCTTTTGGCACTAAACATACCTGTTAATTTCATCTATAATGTAAATATAGGAGTTGGACAGGTGTATGCTGGAGCTGGCCCCTACTTGGGATATGCTTTGAGTGGAAAGTATGACGGTATTTTAGGGGAATATGATTTGAAGATTGATGATGAATCGGGAGACTTTAAGAAACAAGATTACGGTATTAATTTTTCTTGGGGATTTAAGTCTAATTACGGGATTGGACTCAGTATGGCGTACCAATTAGGTCTGCGTAATATCAGTCCAAATACCTCTAAGGAAGTTAAAAATGGTGTTTTTTCTGTTGGACTGAGTTATTCTTTGCATAAAAAGTAACATAAAAGCCAGAGTAATCTGGCTTTTATGTTTATGGTTTTTCTTTATAAAGTTTTTGATTTCCTTTAATCAGGGTCCAGCAATGTTGATCTTGTATCAATTTATAATCTTCATTTTCATATTCATATGCTTGGACATGTTTTAGGACGATGCTTTCAGGGCTTTCTTTTAGGAAAACTTCTGCCGCTTGTTTCTTTTCGTCAACGATTAGGAATGCCGCTGTTTCATAGCTTTCTTTATTATCGATAATATCCAATTGTATTTGTTCGAAGGGACGTACACAGCTATCTTTTAAGCTGGACCACGTATAGCCTGCACTTGCTATACAACCGTGAGCGTCTTTGTCTGCACCAACTACTGGAGTTTGCGCAGATTGTGTTGCTTGTTTGTTCTCGGATTGGCAAGACATAAACATAACCGTAGCAACCATAACCATATTGAGTGATTGTTTCATAATGTTGGTGTTTGAATTGTAAGTATTCCTACATAAACTGTACCATAGAAAATATACTTATTTGGTCGATTATTTTTCATAAACCTTTCTTTTGTCAAAAGGCTTCATTATTTTTATAAGAATAAGTTAACACCTAATCAACTAAACAAAATATATACATGAAAAAGCCAATAATTGTCATCAAGTTTGGCTCGGCTTCCATTACTACTTCGGATGGAGAAGTAGATGAACGAACACTATTAGAAATTGCAAGACAAGTTGCTCAACTACAGCCTTATTATAATATCGTTCTGGTTTCATCAGGTGCTGTTGCAGCTGGTAAAAAGTTTTTGACACGTTATGCTGGAACATTGTCTGAGCGCAAAGCGGCTGCGGCAATTGGAAATCCGCTGTTATTACAACTCTATAGTACTTATTTTAAACCCTTTAAAATTGCATTGGCTCAAAGTTTATGTGAACGCCAGCATTTTGCCAATAGGAATCAATTTGTACAATTGAAAAGCACTTATGAGACGTTATGGAAAAATAATATTATTCCTGTGGCGAATGAGAATGATGTGGTCAGTAATAAAGAATTGAAATTTTCTGATAATGATGAACTTGCAACATTAATTGCGGTTGGATTTGGTGCTGAACAAATCTTATTTAGTACTTCTGTACTTGGGGTTTTGGATGCAAAAGGAAATGTTATTCCCGAATTGAAAGTGATTGATAAGGCAGCGCTTTCATTAGCGCGTACAGATAAATCTTCAGTAGGTTTGGGGGGTATGACTTCTAAATTGAATTTTGCTCGCTTGGCTAATCAGATGGGTATTCGGGCGGTGATCTTTAGTATGCAAACTGAAAATGCATTGTTGAAAGCAATAAAGGGTGAAACGGGAACTATATGTTTGGCTCAGCTAAAGAAAGTTTCTTCGCGCAATAAATGGCTGGCAAGCGGTAGTTTAATTAAGGGAAAAGTCATTATTGATCAGGGTGCAGTACAAGCATTATTACAGCGGAAAAGTCTGCTGTTAGTCGGTGTAAAGGACGTGGTACAGCCGTTTGAGGCAGGAGAAGTTTTTCAGGTTTTTGATGAGACAGAAAATATTGTTGCTGTCGCGAAATCAAAATGGGATGCTGGCGATTTAATAGATAAAGAAAAGCGAACAGATATCGTATTGGCTCATGCTGATGATATCGTATTGTTATAGTATGGAAAATATCACAAAACAATTAGAGGGAGCATTGGCTGCTACTCGAGACATCAATCAAGTGGATTCAGATAAGAAGCAGCTAGTCTTACAGGATCTCGCGGATGCACTACTGAAGAACGTTGAGGCTATTCTTTTGGAAAACGAGAAGGATGTGCAATTAGTAGATATCAATGATCCCAAAAGAGACCGATTGATTCTAAATGAAGATCGGATACAAGCATTAGCTAAAAGTGTTTTAGATGTCGCTCAGCTTCCTGATCCATCCGGGCAACTATTAAGCAAGCGGATATTGGAAAATGGATTACTGTTGGAAAAAAAGGCTGTTCCTCTAGGGGTTGTTGCTGTCATTTATGAATCAAGACCTAATGTGACGATCGATGTTGCGGCATTATGTCTACGATCTGGTAATGTGTGCTTGTTAAGGGGAGGCACTGATGCTTTTCATACCAATAGTGTATTAATTGAAATCATTCAGCAGGTACTGCTTAAAAATCAGTTGAATCCCAATATTGTCCAGCTTCTTCCGACTGATCGTAAATTTGTGCAGGAATTGCTAACGGCAACGAAGTATGTAGATATCATTATACCGCGGGGTTCACAATCGTTGATTGATTTTGTTCGCGCTCATGCTAAAGTTCCGGTTATCGAGACAGGGGCAGGGGTGTGCCATACGTATGTGGAGCAATCTGCTACAATTGACAAAGCTATAGCTATTGTTGCTAATGCTAAAATATCTAGACCATCTGTATGTAATGCATTGGATACGGTATTATTAGATGAGCAGATTGCAGATTCCTTTCTTCATGGTATCATTATTCCTTTTCAAAAAGCACAAGTGGAGATTTTTGCGGATGAGAAAAGCTATGTTATTTTGGAGCAACTGAAGTATCCTTATTTGCAAAAGGCGGACGATGCTGATTTTGGACGTGAGTTTTTAGATTTAAAATGTTCCATAAAAGTATTGGATGGGCTTGATAACGCCTTGAGGCATATTGCGACTTACTCTTCAAGACATTCAGAATGTATCGTTTCTAATGATGCTGAAAAATTGGAACGATTTATGAATGCTGTGGATGCTGCTGCGGTATACGCGAATGCCTCCACCAGATTTACAGATGGTGGAGAGTTTGGTTTAGGAGCAGAAATCGGTATTTCTACACAAAAGCTTCACGCGAGGGGACCTTTTGCGTTGGAGAAATTAGTGACGGAAAAATGGTATGTAACGGGTAATGGACAAATAAGATAGTATGGGAATAAGATTTGAAAGTAATTCATTGTTGAATTGGACCAATGAAATGGGTAAGTTTTTGAGATTACTTGTCGATGAACAGCATGTTTTTGATAAATCATCTTCCCTTGTTTTTGATAAAGCTTATGATGAGTTTTTTAAGAAAAGCCGTGTTTTTTTTCTAACAGTAACGGATGAGGCTTTAATCAACTACGTGAAAGAGGAGTTGGATGTAGAACAGATAAGGCCTCTTGCTCTGTTATTGATGCACGATGGACTAAAAAGTCACGATATAGCGGAACAGCAAACTTTACTGCTCAAAGCTAAGCTGTTGTTAAATTATGTGATGCAGGAGACCTCAAATTTTGCTTTTGAGGATTATGGCTATTTAGCAACAATAGCGAGTAAACTTGCATAAAACAATTCAGCACATCGGGATTGTTGTCAGTTAAAAAGTAATTTTTAAGAGGTGTGATGTCCGGTCTGAATCATATAAAGGGAACAATTCATTCCCTTTATATGATTATTTTAGGATTTCTCGTGCAATAACTAATCGTTGTATTTCAGAAGTTCCTTCATAGATCTGTGTTATTTTTGCATCACGCATCATCCGTTCTACATGATATTCTTTTACATATCCGTAACCTCCATGTATTTGTACCGCTTCAATACTTGTTTTCATGGCGACTTCTGAGGCATGAAGCTTGGCCATAGCAGCTTCTTTGCTATACGGCAATCCCTGATCTTTGGTCCAAGCGGCTTTATAAGTGAGTAGCCTTGCCGCCTCTATTTCAACCTCCATATCAGCGAGTTTAAACTGGATCGCTTGGTGATCAGAAATGGGTTTGCCAAAAGTTTTACGTTCTTGAGCATATGCGAGAGCAAGTTCATAAGCTCCAGCAGCAATACCCAGAGCTTGTGCCGCAATACCAATTCTTCCGCCATCTAATGTTTTCATGGCAAATTTAAATCCGAATCCATCTTCTCCAATTCGATTTTCTTTGGGCACTTTGACATCTGAGAATAAGAGTGAATGTGTGTCTGAACTACGTATTCCTAATTTATTTTCTTTTGGGCCAATAGTGAAGCCAGGCATCCCTTTTTCCACAATCAAAACATTAATTCCTCGATGTGCTTTTTCAGGATGGGTTTGAGCTATGATGAGATAGATGTCGGCATTTCCACCATTGGTAATCCAATTTTTGGTACCATTCAACACATAGTGATCTCCTTGATCTATTGCTGTTGTATGTTGTGAGGTGGCATCAGATCCTGCCTCTGGTTCTGATAGGGCAAATGCACCTAGTTTTTCACCGCTGGCTAATGGTCTTAAGTACTTTTCTTTTTGCTCCTCCGTGCCGTAAGTTTCAAGTCCATAACAGACAAGAGAATTATTAACCGACATAACCACAGCGGCAGATGCATCAATTTTAGCAATTTCTTCCAGCACTAGGGTATAAGCTAATGCATCTAAACCAGCACCGCCATATTGGCTGGAGACCATCATGCCCATGAAACCTAATTCGCCCATTTTCTTGATCTGCTCATAAGGAAATGCTGCTTTTTCATCCCTTTCTATTACACCAGGTTTTAAATCTTGCTGCGCAAAATCTCGTGCAGCCTCCTGAATCATTTTATATTCTTCGTTTAATTCAAAATTCATAATGTGTACATTGGTAATGGTTTGTAAGTAAATATACTTATTTTTTATTATGCTTGCATAATAAAAACATATAATTTTTTGTTAACTATTGTAAAAAAATAAGCTTTGACTTTGTTATGAATAAAAATCTACTATATTTGTAGAGTATATAGTGTATAACTTAAAAAAAATAGATATGAGTTTAAGATTAGGAGATGAAGCGCCAAATTTTAAAGCGCAGACAACCATAGGAGATATTGATTTCCATGAGTATATTCAAGATAGTTGGGTTGTGTTTTTTTCTCACCCTTCAGACTATACACCTGTATGTACTACTGAGTTAGGGCGTACAGCAAAATTAAAATCAGAGTTTGACAAAAGAGGCGTGAAAGCTATTGCCTTAAGTGTAGATCCATTAAAAGACCATTTGGCCTGGATTGAAGATATTAACGAAACACAGGATACAACTGTTAATTTTCCGATTATTGCTGATGAAGATAAACATGTGTCTGAATTGTATGATATGATCCATCCTAATGCTTCTGCTACAGTTACAGTACGTTCGGTATTTATAATTGGGCCAGATAAGAAAATCAAGTTGACATTAACTTATCCTGCATCTACGGGACGTAATTTTGATGAAATCTTACGTGTGATCGATTCCCTACAATTAACAGCTGATTATTCAGTAGCAACACCAGCCGACTGGAAACATGGTGAGGACGTAATTGTGGTTCCGGCTATAAAAACAGAAGATATTCCGGCGAAATTTCCAAAGGGTTTCAAAGAGATTAAACCTTACTTAAGAACGACCCCGCAACCAAACTTATAGGGGTGGGCAGTCATTCATTAAAAAAGGGATCAATAATAAATATTGATCCCTTTTTCTTGGTATGCTTGATCGCAATTAATACACCTTAACCATGTATATATAATCTTGTAATCTCTTTATTTGTTCTGTTCGTGAAAGACCAGAAAGCATGTTTTTCTTATTTAATTTTACCTGTCCTTGTAGGGAGTCTGCAGGAATTTCATCTAAAGCTTTTAAGATTGATTTTGTTTTGATCGCAAATGCAGCTCCATCGATGCCTCTTTGTTTACCGGAGATGATTCCGATAACATTTCCTTTTGTATCCATAACTGGACCGCCACTATTTCCGGGATTCACCGGAATTGAGATTTGATATGCGATGGTATCGCCGGCATATCCTGTGGCAGAACTCAAATATCCTTGACCATAAACTGCCTCATCACGAGGGAAGCCTATGGTGTAAATATCTTCTCCTAAATCAGAAGCTCCTGTTTTAAACGTGTAAGGCAGGGCCTTACCTCTTTTAAAATTAACATCTTCTATTAATAAGATCGCTAAATCATTGGCTGCATCTGAATGGATCACTTGTGCTTTATAAGATTCTCCTTTATTATTTTGTAAGTAAATAGAATCGGCACCACTTACTACGTGATAATTTGTAACCACATAACCGTTATTGGAAACCATAAAACCTGTGGCTCCAAATTGGCTAGCAGAGGCTTCATTTGCTTTAGTAGACTTATTGTTGATACTTTTAAGTGCAGCATTATGTTCATTGACATCTTTCTTCACATTGTTCATATCGCGTTTTAATGCACTATAGTCTGTGTTGGCTTTATCAATGTTTTTATAATAGCCTGAAATCCATAGTGTTGAAAATACGGCTACTACAGCTACAGCTGCTGCTACAAGTGAACTTGCTTTCAATTTGGCCCATAAAGAAACAATTTTTGTTTGCTTCATCGGGATCACCTGAGCTTGATGGTGGGATTGATGATATCCTTTAGCAGTTTGTGCAAGTTGCTGCTTAAAATCTACGCGAGCTTGAGTTTCTTTCAAATTATTAAGAAATTCACGGTGTTGCGTTAGTTGTGCCGAGAAAGAAGGATTTTCTGCACAGAAAGATTCAAAAGAAGAACGCTCTTCTTTTACCATTTCATCTCTGAGATAGCGATCTGCTAATTCAAAAAATTCTTGTTGACTCATCATACTCATTGTTTGTTATGCTATTTCGTTACTGCGTGAAAAATAGTTTTTTCAATCTTTGCAGGCATTTATATTTTTGAGTTTTGGCATTGTCCGTATTCGTATATCCAAACTTCTCGCAGATATCCTGCATCGAGCGGTTTTGGATATAAAAATCATGAAGGATGGTTTTGCAAGGTTCTCCTAAAAGGGACATGGCATGTTCCATTTGATCAAACTTTTTATCAAGCTCCTGATGTTGCTCAATATCATCGTTATCTGGTAGCGAATCTTCGTAACCTCGGATGTCTACTGAACCAAAACCTGCACGATTTAACTGCTTAAGCCAAAGTCTTCTGCAAATCGAATAAAGATAAGTTTTAAGCTTACTGCTTAATTCAAAATTACCTTTTGAAATCTTGTCGTAAAGCACGATTACTGCTTCTTGAAAGATATCTTTTGCCTCATCTTCGCTTCCGTTATTTTGATAAATCATGTGGGCAATAGAGGGGTAGTATAATTCATATATCGCATCTAGTGCAATACTACTACCCGATTGAATACCGGCTATGATTTGCTCATCACTCTGGAGCTTATTTGATTTACTGATCTTACTCACCTATTAATACCTTAATATAACTAATAGTAACCCAACGAGTTTAATATTTATGATGTTTCGTAGAAAAAACCATTCTACTTTCAGGCCAAACCTACTCTTTTTTTTTGATAAGCGTAAATTTTTTAAACGAAAAAAAGAGCGTTTTGGTATGAGTGAAGATTACATTGGATAGCAAGCCCCTTTAGTTTGATCCGTATTTTCTAGCTATTTTTTTGAAGTAACTGAAACAGTTCCGTTTATACATAGAAATTTTACGCAATCGAATGATTAATTGTAGCGACTTGTATTTCATTATATTGCTTATATTTTTGTATACAACCTCTATTTAATAATTCAATATGATCAAATCATTATCTATGCGGATCAGCTGTGTAATGACAGTTTTATTCGCATCGACCTTCCAATCGAACGCACAAATCGGAGATCCGATTGTAGGGTTTCGTTATGGAGTCGAGACTATCCCTACAGGGAAAGAGTGGGAATCGCCACAAGATCTGGCTCTCAATAAAGAACAGCCACATGCTTATTTTTTCTCCTTCCAAGATGCGCATAGTGCACGTCAGGTATTACCTGAAAATAGCTCATATTGGCAATCACTCAATGGTACTTGGAAATTTAATTGGGTAAAGACTCCGGATGAAAGGCCTAAGAATTTTTTTGATCCTAAAACTGATGTTTCCTCTTGGGATAATGTCGGTGTGCCGATGAGTTGGAACATTGCGGGCATTCAAAAGGATGGTACACTCAAGTACGGTGTGCCTATTTATGTCAACCAACCTGTCATATTTCAACATCAGGTAAAGGTGGATGATTGGCGCGGCGGGGTGATGCGTACTCCTCCAAAACATTGGACAACTTATATATATCGCAATGAAGTTGGATCCTATCGACGATCGTTTACGGTACCTACAAATTGGGATGGTCGTGATATCTATATTAATTTTGATGGAGTAGATTCATTTTTTTACTTATGGATCAATGGAAAATATGTCGGCTTTTCCAAAAACTCACGTAATGTGGCTTCTTTCAACATCACGGATTATTTGAATAAGAAAGGTGAAAATGTGGTTGCTGTGGAAGTTTATCGTAATTCAGATGCTTCTTTTATAGAAGCACAGGATATGTTTCGACTACCAGGCATATTTAGAACCGTTGCGTTGACATCAAAACCAAAGGTTCAAATCCGTGATTTAATTGCTATTCCTGATCTGGATGCCCACTATCAGCATGGAACACTGGCTATTAAGTCTGAAATTCTAAATAAAGACAAAAAGGTAGTGAAAGGACTTAAAATAGCCTATAGTTTATATGAAAATGAGTTGTATAGTGATGCGAACAAGGCTATTCAAGCCAATCTGGTTTCGACTCGTATTGTCGATGTGAATCCCAATAGCTCATCTCTTGTGGAAGCAATTTTGCAGGTTGATAATCCAAACAAATGGTCAGCTGAGCGTCCATATCGGTATACCTTGGTCGCTGAATTGAAGGATAGTAAAAATAAAATACTAGAAACAACTGCAACTTATGTTGGTTTCCGCAAAGTAGAAATCAAAGATACCAAAGCTTCAGACGATGAGTTTGGATTGGCAGGTCGTTATTTTTATTTAAACGGTAAGACTGTAAAACTTAAAGGTGTCAACCGTCATGAGTCTAATCCGGAGAAAGGAAAAGTGGTGACTCATGAACAGATGGAAAAAGAGATCATCTTAATGAAAAAAGCGAATATCAATCATGTCCGTAATTCGCATTATCCAGATGATCCTTATTGGTATTATCTCTGTGATAAGTATGGTATTTATTTGGAAGATGAAGCTAATATTGAAAGTCATGAATACTATTATGGAGATGCTTCTCTATCACATCCTCCTGAGTGGAAGAATGCTCACGTCGCGCGTAATTTGGAGATGATCCATGCCAATGTAAATCATCCTTCCATTGTATTATGGTCATTAGGAAATGAGGCTGGTCCTGGAAACAATTTTGTAGCGGCATATGATGCGATTAAAAAATTTGACACTTCGCGGCCTGTTCAATATGAACGAAATAACAGTATTGTTGATATCGGTTCTAACCAATATCCTTCCATAGAATGGGTGCGTCAGGCAGTAAAAGGGCAGTTCAAGATGAAGTACCCCTTCCATATTTCGGAATATGCGCATTCGATGGGAAATGCATCAGGTAATCTGATTGATTATTGGGAAGCCATTGAGTCGACTAATTTCTTTATGGGGGGTGCAACTTGGGATTGGATCGATCAAGCGATGTATTATTATGATAAACAATCTGGTGAAAAATTCCTGGCTTATGGTGGTGATTTTGGAGATAAGCCAAATGATGGCACATTTGTCAATAATGGATTGATTTTCGCTGATATGAAACCTAAACCGCAATATTATGAGGTGAAGAAAGTGTACCAGAACGTAGGTGTAAAAGCTATTGATATCATACAGGGTAAAGTGGAGATCTTTAATAAGAACTATTTTACTTCTTTGGCTGATTATGATATCGTTTGGTCTTTATATGAAAATGGGGTAGAGGTGCAAAAACCTATGCCAGTATGGAAAGGTGATGTAATTGCTGCACGTGAGAAAAAGGTAATTACCTTACCTTTGGATATTGAAAAATTCAACAAGCAGTCGGAATACTTTGTTAAAGTACAGTTCTTATTGGCTAAGGATCAATTATGGGCTCCTAAAGGATATGTACAAATGGAGGAACAGTTGCTTGTAAAAGCAGCGACAGGAAGATCATCCATTGCTGAGGTCCAGACTAAAGGTAAATTGCATCTTGTTGATGAACAAAAACTAAAAGTTGTTAAAGGCACTGATTTTATCATCAAATTTGATACTGAAAATGGAAGTATATATAGCTTGACCTATGCCGGCAAACAAGTGATTCGTGATGGAGAAGGTCCTAAATTAGATGCTTTCCGTGCGCCTGTCGATAATGATAATTGGGCTTACCAACAATGGTTTCAAAAAGGGCTGCATAATCTAAAACATAAAGCGTTATCCAATTCGATGTACACAAGACCGGATGGAGCGATTGTCTTGTCGTTTATGGTCGAGTCTCAAGCTCCCCATGCGGCGACGATCCATGGTGGTACTTCTGGTACTTACACGATTGAAGAACATAAAGATAGACCGTTTGGTGCTCATGACTTTAAGTTTACAACGAATCAGGTGTGGACAGTGTACCCAGATGGTTCGCTCGAATTAGCGGCAAACGTGACTTCTAATGATGAAACTTTTGCGCTGGCTAGATTAGGTTATAGCCTACAGCTACCTGAACAATATAGCAACTACACCTATTACGGAAGAGGTCCTATCAATAACTATGCAGATCGTAAAACTGCACAACATATTGAACTGCATAAGAGCACCGTTAAAGATCAATTTGTTCCATGGCCGAATCCTCAAAGTATGAGCAATAATGAAGAGGTGCGTTGGACTGCTTTAACAGATGCTGCTGGAAGTGGTGTGGTATTTATTGCTAAAGATCATATGTCAACTTCTGCATTACCTTGGAGTGAGATGGAATTAACGTTAGCGAGTCACCCCTATAAATTACCAAAAAGCTCGGGCACACATCTGCATGTAGATGCTGCAGTTACTGGTTTAGGTGGAAATAGTTGTGGACAAGGACCTCCATTGGAGCAAGATCGTGTTAAAGCTAAATCAACATCATTTGGATTTATCATTCGTCCTGTCTCCAAACAAGATTATAGTCAAAAATCTCAAGTCTCTCTAGCTGGGGATATGCCAATCTCAGTTTCGAGAAGTCGTAACGGTGATTTACATATCGCAAGTGAGCAGGCATCTGCAGCATTGTACTATACTATTGGTAAAGGGAAACCACAACTATTCAAATCTCCTGTCAACTTACGTGAGGGCGGTATCGTGACCGCTTGGGCTCAGGGAAATGAAAAATTGAAAGCTTCTTTTGAGTTTCCTAAGATTGAAAGTATCCCGATGCAGGTCGTTTTTGCCTCCAGTGAAGAAACGGGAGAGGGCGAAGCTTCTCATGTATTAGATGGTGATCCAAGTACCATATGGCACTCGATGTATTCGGTTACAGTGGCGCAATATCCACATTGGATTGATTTTGATGCGAATGCCATTAAAACCATCAAAGCATTTACGTATACTCCGCGTCAAGGTGGTGGTAATGGTAATATCAAAGGGTATAAATTGCAAATAAGCAGTGATGGTAAAAATTGGAGTGATCCTATCGCGGAAGGAAATTTTGAAAATAATGGAAAACCGAAAACGGTCACATTGATAAAGTCAGTAAAAGGGCGTTTTATTCGTTTTACAGCATTAAGTTCTCAAAACGGACAAGACTTTGCTTCTGCTGCAGAATTCTCTGTGAGCGCAGAATAGCAGTGTTAAAATAAAAGATTGGAGAAGCCTCTGTATGTCCTGCATACGGAGGCTTCTTTTTTGTGTCATCTGTTTATGATATTTAATAATAGGATTGATCTTACTTTTTTCCCCATAGAAAGCGCAAGAGCAACTTATTGTATATGGTGTGCATGTGTTCTTGAGCTTTTGAAGAACAATGATTTATATGAATAAAATGTGCGTGTTTTTGAGATAAACCGATTTGATCGAGATATAAAAAGATGATCAGATTTGGTTAGTAAAATGATCGTTGAGATTATCTCTCCGTGGGGGGTATCAGTCTGAGAGATCCGAAGTGGAATCTGGATATAAACAAGAAAAGCTTTCAATTTGCATTGAAAGCTTTTCTAATCAGCGGTCCGGACGGGACTCGAACCCGCGACCCCATGCGTGACAGGCATGTATTCTAACCAGCTGAACTACCGGACCGTTTTACTATTTTTTGGCGGTCTGGACGGGACTCGAACCCGCGACCCCATGCGTGACAGGCATGTATTCTAACCAGCTGAACTACCAGACCGAAAAATGTAAAGATTTATTTAAAATTGGCGGTCCGGACGGGACTCGAACCCGCGACCCCATGCGTGACAGGCATGTATTCTAACCAGCTGAACTACCGGACCAAATTTTAAATGTTGTTAAAGAACTATTCGAGATTACTCTCAGTTTTTAGCGGTCTGGACGGGACTCGAACCCGCGACCCCATGCGTGACAGGCATGTATTCTAACCAGCTGAACTACCAGACCGTTTACCTTCTCTCTTGAAGGTGTGCAAATATAGCGTTTATTTCTTTATTTGCTAATATTATTTTAAAAAAAACTAGTCTACAGCTCCGTCTTTCATCTTTTCTGCATTCTCAGCAAACTGTAATGCGTCTATAATTGACTGAATATCACCGTCCAAAATAGCTGGTAAATTATATGTTGTCATACCAATACGGTGCTCTGTAAATCTTCCTTGAGGGTAGTTATAGGTGCGGATTTTTGCTGAACGGTCACCCGTTGATACTAAAGTCTTTCTTTTTGCAGCAATTGAACCATTCTTTTTGTTCAATTCGATCTCGTAAAGTTTAGTCCGAAGCATTTCCATCGCCAACTCACGGTTCGCTAATTGTGAACGTTCGACTTGACAAACGACAACAATTCCTGATGGCTTATGTGTCAATTGTACTTTCGTTTCTACTTTATTTACGTTTTGTCCACCAGCACCACCAGAACGAGAAGTATGCATCTCCACATCACCTGGATTGATGTCAACATCGACTTCTTCTGCCTCGGGAAGAACAGCAACTGATGCCGCTGAAGTATGTACACGACCTTGAGTTTCTGTATCAGGTACACGTTGTACACGGTGTACGCCTGATTCATATTTCAACTGTCCGTAAGTATCTTCACCAATAACTTTCAAGATTACCTCTTTATAGCCACCAGAAGTTCCTTCTGTCACATCCATTACTTCTACTCTCCAGCCCTTTGTTTCAAAGAAACGAGTATACATCCGGTATAAATCACCAGCAAATAAAGCTGCTTCATCACCGCCTGTACCACCACGGATCTCGATAATTGCATTCTTATCATCTTCAGGATCCTTAGGAATAAGCATCATTCGGATTTCGTCCTCTTTCTCTTCTTTTGCACCTAATAATTCATCAAGCTCTTCTTTCGCCATATCGCGAAGCTCTTGATCTTTCTCATTGCTGATGATATCTTTATTGGTTTCGATATTGCTCACCATATTTCTGTAGATATGGTATTGGTCTACAATCTTGCCTAAATCTTTGTATTCTTTATTTAATTTAGCAAAACGCTTCATATCTTTGATGGTATCTGGATTGCCTAATTCAGCCTCCACTTCTTCCCATCTTTCTTTTATCGCCTGTAATTTTTCTAACATAATTCACATTATTCAAACCCAGCGTCATGCGCATGAGCTTTTAAGCTTACAAAAGTAAAGAAATTTTGTCGTTTTTATAATAGTTCTATCGCTTAATGTGAAGAAACTGCCTTCAAGCCTACAATAGATGCGATAAGAGTGAAAATGAAGAATATGCGCCAGAAATCTGCTGGTTCTTTAAAGAAAAATATACCAATTAATACGGTTCCTACGGCACCGATTCCTGTCCACACGGCATAAGCTGTACCTAGTGGTAAGGTTTGCGTTGCTTTGATTAATAATCCCATGCTTAAAAATAAAGAAAGTACAAATCCAAAGTACCAAAGGTACATGGCAGAGCCTTCACTCTGTTTCGCTTTTCCTAAGCAAGTCGTAAATCCAATTTCGAATAGTCCGCCTAATATTAATAATATCCAGTTCATAACCTTATTTTTTTACAAAGATGGCTACAATTGATGAAATTATTTTTTACCAATGTTAAAAAATTAACGAATGGAAGCTCGAATACGACTTAGGGTTACTTGAGAAATGCCTAAATAGGATGCGATATAACCCAATTTGATGCGGTTGATATAAGTCGGGTATTTGGATAGGAGATCCATATATCTACTTTGAGCAGTATTAAAAAGTTTGGACATTGCTCTTTGTTCGATTTTGATGAATTCATATTCCGCGATTTTTCTTCCCAGATTAGCAATTCGGATATTTTCTTCATATAGCTTAAATAGTGCTGTAGAATTTATTTTGAATAAAATAGCATCTTCCACTATAGCGATATTCTCATAGCCAGGTTCATTACGTGCATACGTATTGATGGACATGAGCATGCATCCGGCATCATTAAAATCTAATGTTATTTCGCGATTAGGTACTTCATAGTAAACACGAGCTAATCCAGAAGATAGGAGGTAGATATCATGTTGTAGCTTGTCTTGTTGGATGATGATCGTATTGCGAGGGATATTCACTTCAGTAGTGATTGCTTCGATAGCATCGATATCCTCTTCCTCAAGCGGATAGTAACTCAACAAACAATCGCGTAAACTTTTTTTTAATCCGTCCATTTTTCAAGTAGGAGTTCGTGACCATTCCAAACGGCATACGTATGCTCATTCATCCATTCGCCCAAATTTAAAACACGGCTTTCTTCGGAAAGTTTCCTGTCATAGGGTAAATGACGGTGACCGAATATATAAAAATCATGGTGCTGTTTGGCTTCTATCTCCTGAGCATAACCAATTAACCATTCTTTATCTTCGCCTAAAAATTGTTCATCTTCGTGATTAGCAAGTCGGCTGTGCTTTGACCAACGGGAGGCGATACCAATACCTAAATTGGGGTGTAGACGAGCAAAAAGCCATTGACAGATGGTACTTCGGAAAAATCTTTTTAAGATTTTATACTTATAGTCGCCTGCTCCTAAACCATCGCCGTGATGAATGTAGAATGATTTGTTATCTCGTGTTATCAGGAGTTCATCATCAATGATAGTAGCTTGTAGTTCTTCTTTAAAGTAATCGAACATCCACATATCATGATTACCTTTAAAAATGGTTAATTTGATTCCTAAATCAACTAACTCTGCCAGTTTTCCAAGAAAACGTATATACCCTTTTGGAACGACGGTTCTGTATTCAAACCAAAAGTCAAAAATATCGCCCACCAAATAAAGTTCTGATGCATCTGCTTTAATATGGTCGAGCCATGATATGATCAGACGCTCTCTTTCTTTAGATTTACTTTGGGGATAAGAACCCAAATGAAAATCCGAAGCGAAATAGATATTTTTTGCTGTTGACATGTGGTCAAAACTACCTAAATCACTTCGGATTTCAAACTGAGATCTGTCTGTTTATTTACAATTGACGTGACAGGGTCTGTGAAAACACGTGCATTCGTTTTAGTTTTTTACTCGATACTTCACAAGGCTATAGGTGCGATCCATGTATCCTGACTATGCAGACGTCGTTTGCAGTGGAAGTACCGAAATGTAAATCTTCTTTTTACGAATTGTTTTTAAGTTTTTTGATCAACGTGGCTAAATATATTTTTGCCTCTGAATCGAGAGCAGCAATGGAGCGGTCTAATTTTGATGGCGCTAATTTTTTAATCGCATATAAGGAAGCACTTATGACAGCATATGATTGTTCTTTCAATCCCTTCTCAATTACGGCTAAATTTTTTTGATTTCCACTGTTCCCCAAAGCAAATATGGCAGATGCACGAACTTTTGTTTTACTATCCTGCTGCGCCATGGCTATAATCTTTGTTTCCACCATTTTCTTGATGATAGGATCAGATAAATCCAAGCCCTGAATAGCAACTGCTCGAATATCTTCCTCTTGATCATTTAATGCTGATACCAATAGTTGTGTTGTCTCCGGATTTTTATGGTATAAGGCATAATCGATTGCTTTGCTTCGGTTGTAATAGGTCGGTGCATTTTTATATTGATAGCAATAATCAGCTTGTGTTTTATTGTCCTGAACTTCGCCTACTAATATCTTTGCGGGGTCAAAATCTATAAAATCTGGTTTTTGAGCAAAAGGGAAGCTAAATTCCTGAGCACGTTGATTCATCACAATAGCCTTAGTCTCTTTGCCATTTGCAGTATAAAAATCAATATGTAAAGGTAAAGTGAACGTTTGTACTGTACTATCTTGCACCTGTTTTATTGCTATTTTTTGCATGCCATGTTCATAGGTGTATTGAATGTCAAGGATGGGGTGGCCACCTTGATAATACCATTGATTAAAATAGGGACTCCAATCTTTTCCTGTGATTTCTTCCATGGCGAGTCTTAGCTGATGTGTTTCTCCTGTTTTATGCGCATTGTCTGTCAAATATTTTTGTAGCGATTGATAAAAAGCGGCATCACCCATCTGATTTTTTAATGCATATAAAATTACAGAACCTTTAGAATAAGAAACATTATCAAACATATCCTCTTTATCATGATAATAAAAACGTGCCAGTGTTTGACTTTTACCATTTTTAGAAGATCTTAAATAGCTTTGCAGTTTTTCAAAACGTGATTTATCTTCTTTGTCCTGACCTCCATCATGACCATGCCAGATGACCTCACCAAAGGTTGCAAAAGATTCATTCATCGTGAGATTTGACCATGACTCAGCTGTCACAAGATCACCAAACCATTGATGAAAGAGTTCATGTGCAATGGTTCCTTCTTCATTATCATCTAATAATTCTCGGGTTGTCTTTTGAACAGGTTCACCATGTAATGTGGCGGTTGTATTTTCCATTGCTCCAGAAACATAATCCCGAGCGACTACTTGTGCATATTTATTCCAGGGGTATTCTACGCCTAAAACTTGGCTGTAGTAAGCCATCATGGCTGGTGTTTTTCCAAATATTTCTTTAGCATATGGGGCATACTTTGGTTCCAAATAATAGTCTACAGGAATCGATTTGTAATGGTCATTTGTGATTTTGAAATCACCAACAGCCATCATAAATAAGTATGGAGCATGAGCTTGTGTCATTATCCACGTATCTGTTCGCGTTCCATCCGCATGCTTTTGCTGGTTTGTTAATGCACCATTGGATAATGTGGTATATTGATCTTGGACAGTAATCGAAATATCCGATGTCGTTTTTTGAGCCGGCTTATCTATTGTAGGAAACCATGCGGATGAAGCTTCTGTTTCTCCTTGTGTCCATATCTGGATCGGTTTATTGGGATCTTTTCCATCTGGATTAATAAAGTAAAGACCTTTGGCATCACTAATGGCAGCACTTCCTTTTGCTTTTAGTTCATCCGGTTTAGCTACATATGATATGTAGATCGTGTATTGATCTGTGGATTGAAATGTTTTTCCTAGATTGATCAGTATCGACTCACCATCATAGGCATATTTTAAGGCTGTTTTTTGCTGATCATGCAGTAAAGAAACTTCTTTAATATCCATTCCTTTTGCATCCAAGCGGAGAGAATCTGTTGGATAAAAGTGCGGTTTTAGTGTTACCCATTCTTGTCCATACAGGTAACGTTTGGCATAGTCAAACTTAACATCCAGTTTGGTGTGAATCAAATCATTGATTTTTGTTTCTGTAACTCGGTATTGATGGATGGGTAACGCTGTATGACTTTGTGCATATGTTGTCGTGACTTGGATACTAGCCCATAAGCTTAGCGTAAAAAATAATTTATGTATCATTCGGTATTTCGTTTTTGCTTCCGTAAAATCGGGTATTTTTTGCAATAAACGAATTTAGATTGTAAAAAGTTTGAAGAATCTAATTCTTTTTTAATCAGGCTAAACATGTGATAAATTTATTAAATTTGTTTATAACCTCATTTCAAAAAATATGAATAAAAAACTGAGTTTAATTTTAACAGTAATCGCTATGTCGTCCGCACATCTAGGAAATGCCCAAGAACTGAAATATCCCGAAACAAAGAAAGGTCAAGTAGTCGATCAGTATTTTGGAGAATCAGTTCCTGATCCTTACCGTTGGTTAGAAGATGATTTGGCTAGTGACACCAAATCTTGGGTTGTTGCACAGAATAAATTGACCTACGATTATTTGGCTCAGATTCCTTATCGTGATCAGTTGAAAAAACAATTGACAGATATCTGGAATTACGAAAAAGTGGGTACACCATTTGTAGAGGGCGCTTATACCTATTTCTATAAAAATGATGGTTTACAGCAACATGCTGTCTTATATAGGAAATCAAATAAAGGTGGTCAAGAAGAAATTTTCTTAAACCCGAATACATTTTCTAAAGATGGGTCAACATCGTTATCGGATGTGAGTTTTTCAAAAGATGGGAGCTTGATGGCCTATTCGATTTCAGAAGGTGGTTCTGATTGGAGAAAAGTCATCATCTTGAATACCGCAGACAAAAAACAGATCGGTGAGACTTTGATCGATATTAAATTTTCAGGTATCTCGTGGAAAGGAAATACCGGTTTTTATTATTCTAGCTATGATAAGCCTAAAGGCTCGGAATTGTCTGAAAAAACAGATCAGCATAAGGTATACTTCCATCAATTGGGGACTGCACAGTCTACGGATAAAATGATTTTCGGAGGTACAGAAGTTCCCCGTCGTTATATAGGGGCATATCTGACTGATGATGAGAAATTTTTAATTATTTCAGCTGCCAATACAACTACGGGCAACGAACTGTATGTACAGGATCTATCTAAGCCGGGCAGTAAAATTGTGAATATCTTAAGTGGTTTTGGGAGTAGTACCAATATCATCGATAATGATGGGGAGACTTTTTATGTACAGACGAATTTAAATGCACCTAACAATAAATTGGTGAAAATGAATATTCGTCAACCGGAATCTAAAAACTGGGTTGATGTGATTCCGGAGACGGAGCATGTATTAAATGTATCTACCGGAGGTGGATATTTATTTGCGAATTATCTAAAAGATGCGATTTCAGTTATTGAGCAATACGATTACACAGGTAAAAAGATCCGTGAGATTCAATTACCCGGTGTAGGTAGTGCTGGTGGATTTTCTGGTAAGAAAAAAGAGAAAACGATTTATTATGGTTTCTCTAATTATATCACCCCATCGACAAGCTTTAAATTTAATGTGGACAATGGACAATCTGAGGTTTATATTAAGCCAAAAGTAAAGTTTAATTCGGATGAATTTGAGTCTAAACAGGTGTTCTATACGTCAAAAGATGGCACTAAGATACCGATGATCATCACTTATAAAAAAGGTTTAAAGCTTGATGGAAAAAATCCAACTATTGTCTATGGTTACGGTGGGTTTAATATCAGTTTGACTCCTGCGTTTAGTGTATCAACAGCCAACTGGATTCAAAATGGGGGCGTCTATGCTGTTGCTAATTTACGTGGCGGTGGTGAATATGGGCAAAAATGGCATGATGGTGGTCGCCAGTTCAACAAGTTAAATGTATTTAATGATTTCATTGCTGCGGCTCAATATCTGCAAAGTAATGGTTATACATCACCAGATTATACCGCTTTATCTGGCGGATCAAATGGCGGATTGCTTGTCGGTGCTACGATAACGTTAAATCCTACGATTGCAAAAGTAGCGTTACCGGCAGTAGGGGTATTGGATATGCTTCGTTACCATACTTTTACTGCAGGTGCAGGATGGGGTTATGATTACGGGACTGCTCAGGATAGTAAAGAGATGTTTGATTACTTAAAAGGTTATTCGCCGGTCCACAATGTAAAAGATGGCATTTGCTATCCCGCAACATTGGTTACAACTGGAGATCACGATGACCGCGTAGTCCCTGCCCATTCTTATAAATTTGTCTCCGAACTACAGGCAAAACAAAAATGTGACCGTCCTGTGTTGATTCGGATCGAAACGAAGGCTGGACACGGTGCAGGACGCTCCACAGAGGTGGTGATTAACGAAACTGCCGATAAATATGCATTTACCTTGTGGAATATGGGTGTCAAAACACTGAAATAAATATCATATCAAAGTAAATCCACTCTCAACAGGAGTGGATTTTTTATGAAAAGCTTTATTTTTACTTAAAATAGAAGAGCATGAGTACAAAAGCATATGCAGCCTTTTCAGAGGCTGAAGATTTAAAACCACATCAAATCCAACGTCGCGATTTGCAGGATAAAGATGTTTTTATTGATATTGAATATTGTGGCGTTTGCCATAGCGATATTCATACAGCAAGAGCAGAATGGGGACAACCGCATTATCCTGTGGTTCCAGGACATGAGATTATAGGTCGTGTATTGGAGGTTGGTCCAAAGGTAACCAAGTATAAGGTCGGAGATCTTGTTGGTGTTGGCTGTATGGTCGAGTCTTGTAAGCATTGTCATCCATGTGATGAAGGATTGGAACAATACTGTGAAAGTGGTATGATCGGCACCTATAATAGCTCTAAATCGAAGTACGGTGGTATTACTTATGGCGGATATTCGGAGAACATTGTGGTGGAAGAAGATTTCGTCTTGAGTATTCCGACAAATATTGATGTAAAAGCAGCTGCACCATTATTATGTGCGGGTATTACAACATGGTCACCTTTACGCCATTGGAATGTGAAAAAAGGGGATAAAGTTGGGGTTATTGGTCTTGGTGGATTGGGGCACATGGGCGTTAAATTTGCTAAAGCCATTGGAGCTCATGTTGTGATGATCACGACATCACCTGAAAAAGGAGAAGATGCAAAAAAATTAGGTGCTGATGAGGTGTTGATATCAAAAGATGCGGAACAGTTAAAGGCTCATACGAATAGCTTTGATTTTTTATTAAATACGATTCCTGTCGGACATGATGTCAATCCTTATTTGAATTTGTTGAAATTGGATAAAACGATGTGTATTGTGGGAGCAGTTGAACCTCTTCCTGCTGTTCATGGTGGTTTATTGATCGGCAAGCGTAGAAACTTAGCGGGATCATTGATTGGTGGTATTCAAGAAACACAAGAAATGTTAGATTTCTGTGGTGAGCATGGAATCGTTTCGGATGTAGAAGTGATTAATATTCAAGATATCAATACAGCATATGAACGTATGATTAAGTCTGATGTGAAATATCGATTTGTAATTGATATGAAATCTTTAAAAAATAGTTAATCACGAATCAGCTTGTCATTAAAAAGGGTTGAAAATTATTTATTTTCAACCCTTTTTAATGCTTAATACAAACGCTATGATTACAATTCCCAAGTAGGAAGATCACTTTTCATTTTCGATAGTGTATCAGAATAATTATCTTGTTCGTCATCATTCGCCAGTGACAATGCTTGTTCTTGCCACTTTATCGCATTTGTTTTATCGCCCTTTTTATATAATAAGTTGGCGTAAGTATCTAAATATGCACTTCTAGCATCTTGCTCAACAGCTTTCTTACTCCATTTTAAAGCTGCATCAAGGCATGCTGCATCGGTACTATTTTCAAAGATTTCCCATGCAAAGCTATTCAATTGATTTGATGTGAGATCTTCTGATGTTAAGTAACTGTTCACGATATCTGTTAAGGATGACCAATCACGCGATTGCACATAATACTGTGCTTTCATCAGTTTGAATATAGGGTCAAAATTGATGTTGCTGTATTTGCCGGATATTTCAGCTTTTAAAGCTTCCCAATTAGGTTCTGTATTAAAGTCAATTTTTGTTCCTAATACTTCGTTGATTGCTACTGTAGCAAGTACCCGATTTGCAGAGCCATTTTTCTCTAATAAGGCATCAATTTTTTCAGGATTGTCACGCAGTAATTCAAAAGCTTTCGACCTAGATGTACGTGTATTTGCAATCAGATAGGCTGCGCATTCTTTTGTTAAATTTTCAGGTTTGGTATGGGAGATGATGATATCTTCCGCTTGTGTCACAGTGGCTTCGTCGTAAGCCGTGTTTGCTGCTCTAACCATTCGATGTGCTAGTGCTAGATCTGTTGGATTATCGTGAAATGCTTTTAATAACGAATAATACTGAGTCTCGGGTCTTAATGCGTCTTTGCTACGTTCAATAAATTCATCGGCATCACCACCTCCAACCATACGGTGGACAAGTTCTCCTTGTGGGTTGAAAATCAGGAAAGTCGGATATGCTGCTATGTTATAATCTTTAGCAAAGCGCTCTGCTTCTTCATACCAACTTTTGATTTCTTCGTTATCTTTATCCGTTTTATCCATCTGGATTTTAGTACTTACGAATTGTGCATTGAAGAAATCGCCGACTTTTTTTTGAGGGAATACAGTCGATGACATGTATTTGCACGGTCCACACCAAGTTGTAAATATATCAACGAAAATATATTTATTTTCTTTCTTTGCCTTTTCTTTAATTTGGTTCCAGTTCAGCCCCTGCTCAAATGTTATCCCTTTCTCTTGCCCTATCGCGATGAAAGGTAAAATTAGGAGGAACAATAATATCTTTTTCATAACCAATTAGTAGATAGTGTTATTAATTAATTTGTAATTATACTAAAGTTATGTAATAAAATTGTAAAAAAAATAGGTTGCAGAAATTTATTTCTGCAACCTATTTTATAATCTTCGTTTATGTGGGATTAGATCTTCATTTTAGACTTTAAATCTTTTTGAATACCGTCTTTATGAACTAAAAGTGATGTTGTTTTGTAACGAACAAATTCTTTTGTTACGTACAAGTAACCTTTATAATCGTTGGTTACACCCCACGAGTTTTTAACGATATAGTATTCTTTACCTGTTTGATCTTTAGCCAATCCAACGATGTGCATACCATGATCATCCGTTGTTTGGTAGTTATCAAATGCTTTTTGTCTTTCTTCAGCTGTAATTTTTGCTTCCGGTTTAGGACCAACAAACATTTCTTGTTGTTCTTGTGGAGTCATCTGCTCGTATGGTTTTGCAGGTACATATGCCACACCATTTTTCCAGCTAAAGCTTTTCTCAGAGACATCTGTTGCCCAAGCTACTGTATATCCATTATTCAATGCATTGTCAATGATATCAGTCAAATCATTGATTTGAACATTATAAAAATTATCAAATGACCAGTTATCAGGAATCAATAATACAAATTTATTGTAGTAAGGTTGATCGGTAACAGAGGCTATACCTACGTATTCGTCTGGTTTGATACCAATCACTTGATCAGCAAATGTACGAGGAGTATAGCTTTTACCTTTGTATTGGAAGTTTTTAGGGACTTCACCTAAATACGAGTCCATTGCCGCAGTATATGCCTTTTCCCAGTTTGGCGTTAATGTTTTGCTCTTTACAAAAGTAGCTAACATAGCATCCAACATATTGGTCATCTCGCCGAAGTTATTTTTATCAGATCCATAGTGTAGACCTGTGTACTCTGTCTGTGGCAAAGCACCGTAGTGACGGAATGCATTTAAAACATCATGAAATTGACCACCTTCACCTAAAGACAATCCACCGTGTAAACGAACGTAATTTTTGGCTTTACCTAAATAGGTATTACGAGCAGAGAAAATCTGTGAAATCTCAACGGGCTCTTTTCCCATTCTGATCATTTCTGACTCTAAAAACGAGTTGCCCGAGTAAGACCAACATGTACCGGAAGAACCTTGATTTTTAACAGAAGTATTTTTTAAATTAATGATTTCAGTAAAAGTAAATCCTGCTTTACTGTTATCATTTTGATTTGTTTTTAGGGCATTAATTAAATTGTCCTGAGCCTGTACTACTTGTAATGAAGCCGCAAATAGGGATGCTGCTAATACGAGTGATTTATTCCAATTCATTTTTTAAATGTTAATGATTTTATAATGCTAAATTAAAAATAAATTCAGTTATCAGTGTGCGAATCGTTCAAATTGATTGTAATAAAATTGTGCTGAACAAACAACGGGGCTTTTAAAGCCCCGTTGTTTGTTAATTTTCTATTTTGAGATCTTGTTTCTTCGGAAACATTAAGGATGCAACTACGCTAATCACTAAAATGCTAACGATGATGATCAACGAATGGGATGTGGAGAAACCAATTTGTACTAGCCAATGGTGAAGTAACATTTTCAAACCGATAAATATTAATAAAAATGCTAATCCTACCTTTAAGTAATGGAACTTGTGGATGATATTGACCAATAAGAAGAACATAGAACGTAAACCCAGTACCGCAAAGATATTGGAGAAAAATACGACGTAAGCATCTTTTGTCACGGAGAAGATTGCAGGGATTGAATCTACTGCGAAGATCAAATCTGTAAATTCGATCACCAGTAAAACCAAGAATAATGGAGTCATATATTTCACTCCGTTTTCTACGTGGAAGAAGTGTCCTCCATCTAGTTTTGGTGTTACTTTAAAATATTTCGAGGCAAATTTTACAACAGGGTGATTTTGTGGATCTACTTCATCTTCTTGATTTCTATTTAAGAACATCTTGATGCCGGTAATCAATAAGAATCCACCGAAGATGTATAAGATCCAACCAAATTTTGTTATCAAGGCAGCGCCTAGGAAAATGAAGATAAAGCGCATGAGTACGGCTCCAATAACTCCCCATACCAATACTTTATGGTAGTAACGCTCTGGTATACCGAAAGATGAAAATAGGAGTACCATGACGAAGATATTATCAACAGATAGTGCATATTCGACCACATAGCCTGTGATAAATTCTAAAGCAAGGTTATTATTATATAATGCGATGCTTCCCTCTAGATCCCCAGGAATGATTTTAACATCATGTAGATGGGCTTTGATGACTTGTTGTAAGTGATCTAAATCATGAATATTGTGCAGTTCGTGGCCATAGTGACGTAATACCCAGTAAAATCCTAAGGCTAAGAGTACCCAGATAAAACTCATGATGGCGGCACTTTTTAGGGATACAGTTTTGTCTCCTTTTGAAAACACACCTAAATCGATCGCTAACATTAAAATAATGAAGATTAAAAATCCTCCAAAAAACATGATCTCGTGACTCATTTTCTATTTTTTTCTTTCAGTTGTAAATTTGACAAGTTCTAGTAATCCTGTTTTATATTGATTATCAGGAAATTCATCTAATATTTTAAAAGCATCTTTTTGGTAATCCAACATTTTTTCAGTTGCATATTCCAATCCTCCACTTTGTCTTACGAAGGCAATGACTTCTGCTACTTTTTTGTTGTCTTCACTATGGTTTTTTACCAAATTGATAATTCTTCTTTTTTCCGATTTATCGGATTGATTCAAAGCATATATGAGCGGCAAAGTCATTTTTTTCTCCTTGATATCATTACCGAGTGGTTTGCCTACATCATCTATTCCAAAATCAAATAAATCATCTTTTATCTGAAAAGCGATTCCGATTTTTTCACCAAAAGTATGGAGCTTTTTTACTGTTTCTGCATCAGCTCCAGAAGAAGAAGCTCCGCAAGCACAACAGGACGCAATCAATGAGGCTGTCTTTTGACGGATGACTTCAAAATAAATTGACTCTTCGATATCTAGTTTTCGTGCTTTTTCAATCTGTAATAATTCGCCTTCACTCATTTGTTCGACAGCCTCTGAAACAATTTTTAGCAAATCGTATTCCTGATGTTTTACCGAAAGTAGTAATCCTTTTGAAAGTAAAAAATCTCCAACCAATACGGATACTTTGTTTTTCCAAAGCGCATTTACAGAAAAGAAGCCTCTACGTTCATTGGCATTGTCCACGACGTCATCATGTACTAATGAAGCGGTATGCAGTAATTCGACTAATGAAGCACCACGATAGGTTGAGTCTTTTATACCGTTACAGAGACCTGCCGAAAAGAAAACAAACATTGGACGCATCTGTTTTCCTTTGGTTTTTACAATATATCCTGTAATACGATCTAACAGAGGAATGGAACTTTTCATTGAAGCTTTAAATTCAGTTTCAAAAGTTGCCAATTCCTTGAGGATGGGACGTTGTATTTCTTTTAATTTCAGCATGAAAGATGGTTAAAAACCACTGTTATCTCCTTAAATGTCTATAAATATAAGCAATAGATTATAATGAATCTACGGCATTTTCTAATTTTTGGTACCATTCGTCACCATACTCGCGGATCAATGGATCTTTAAGGAACTTGTACACAGGGACCTGTAGCTCTTTGCCGAATGTACAAGCGTCTTTGCAAATATGCCATCTGTCATAATGAAGTACATCAAATTCAGGATAGTTGGTCGTACGGATAGGGTAGAGGTGACATGAAATTGGTTTTTTCCAATTGATATCTCCTAGCTCATAGGCTTTCTCGATGGCACATTTTGTAATTCCGTTTTCCCATGTGACATACGCACATTCTTTATTTCCATCCACACATGGCGTGGTTAAATCACCATCCATATCGATCACATGTGTCCCTTGCTCTTCTATTGCCTCTATGCCTTTAGCTGTCATATAAGGTTTTACTTTTGGATAGATCTCCTCGAGTATAGCCAGCTCATTTTGTTTCAATGGAGCGCCAGAATCCCCTTCTATACAGCAAATGCCTTTGCATTTGGAAAGATTGCATACGAAATCATTGTTAATCAAATCTTCGTGCACTAATACATTTCCTACTTCTATCATGATATTATTTATTTTGAATAACTCGCCCTTTGGCCAAGTTTATGTTTCAAGCCATCGGCTTGTATAAGTTCTAATGTTACAGAGCCTATCAAAATGTCTACGTTAGCTTTTACCGGAATACGGTTTCCATCATTGGTGACCCAAAGATATAACTTACTGTTTTTCTTGAAAATTCTGCCTGGTTTTATCTCCGGACTGAATTTAAGACATTCTAAAGATCCTAAATCTGTTTTTATGGTTTCAACACCAATATATTTGATCCCTAAAGTTGCAATCTCGTCATTTAAGAAATAGGTTAATTTAAAAGAATCTCCTGCTTTGACAGATGAGAGATCCAAGTTTCTTGCAAAATAATAGGCTGATAATAAATCAAAAGTTTGTGAAACTGTACTTTTAAAGTCGCCCTTGTTTCCACTTACTGCTCTTGTTTTCTGATCGAACGTTACCTTGTCATTACGTCTGTATCCGCCTTCTCTTATATTTTCGGTATAGTAATAAGGGAGGTAGGACTTGCCATCAATATATGAATTGTATTCATTTTTTACGGTGTACAAAGCAAAAGCTCCCGCTGTCTTGCCTGTTGCATACAATCTGAATGCAGGTGCACCATTACCACTTTTAGTATCTGTTACCGTTAATAAACCTGTGGCTGCAGATAAAAATCCGTATTTCAACTTATATTGCAATTTTTCACCGCCTTTAAATGCAGATTCTTTTAAATGAGGGAGTTCTTGAGCAAATATCTGACCGCAGAAACTGAGCACTAAGAGTGTTAACGAGACTAGCTTTTTCATATACGTAAGAATACAAAAATATTTTGAAATTACGAATACCGCTATTTACGTTTAAACACGGGAACGGTAGAACAGGGTTCTCCATACATGATACTTTTAGCTACTTTGGCCAAGCTCGTAGAAAATTGTACAAAGGCAGATTCAGGAATTTTGATATCGCCACAACCTTTCACGACCACCCGTTGGTCTGTATATGCTGTCATATCGATTTCAGCAATAGATTTGGCATATAGGATGCGTTCTAACTCATCCAGATCTCCAAATACTACAGTTGTTGCAAATGGTTCTAATTTGGTTGCCAATAGCATATATGCCCAAGTTTGAACGATTGCATCAGAAGAACATGTAATGGCTACATGTTTACCTGTATAGGCCGCCCAGTCGTGGGTTTTGATAAAATCTCTAAAGTCTTTCTCTTTTAAGATCAAGCCATGAAAAAGATTATCCTTGATATCATACTCGACAAGTTCACCTGTCGGTTTGAATTTTGCCAGATCAACGGTGATGATACCACTTTGAGCAACTTTATTTACAATGTCAGTTTGAATATCCATATCAAATAATAAAAAAGCCGGACGATATACTCGTCCGGCTACAAAGTTAATTAAAAATATCTTAAAAGAATTTCACGCGATTGTCAGTGATTTCTGATTTATCTTGTAAAGCTTTGAAAATAGAAGCCCATGAACGTTGAAGTTTTCCAGCTAAAATTTGTTTTTTCTGAGCATTTAAATCAGGAATAGCAGCAGGGTTAACAAAGCCATTCACTTGAACAGCGTATACACCTTGTGCACCTTCAATGGCTTTAGATGGTTTGTTTGGTTGTAAACCAAATACAGTACCTACCACTTTGTTTTCTAAAGATACTCCAGGGATAACTGGATTTGCCAATACGATATTTTCAACAGCTACTGGAGTTTTACCTAATTTTTGCCCTACCTGATCAAGAGAAGCAGCTCCACTTAACGCAGCATTCATTTTTTCTGTTAGTAATTTTGCTTTTACGGCATTTTTAACCGCAGGCTCAATATCTTTTTTCACAGCTGCCAAAGGTAAAACACCTTTAGGTTGAACGTCTACAAGATGTGCTAAGATATAAGATTGTTCTGTTTCAAAAACGCGATCCGAGATCTCTCCTTTTTTAGCTTCGAAAGCCCATTTGATCAATTCTCTAGGAGCTTCATTACCATCTAATGTGTTGTCCATCGCTAACACACGAGAAGCCGTTGCTGCTTTTAAACCTAATTTTTGAGCTTCTTGAGCGAAGTTTTGTTCTGTAGCAACTGTTAAGAATGCATTGGCTTTACTATGCGCATTGCTTAAAGTTTCTTTGCCGCTGATAATCGCCTTATCTACGATTGCCGCTTTAACGTATTTTGCAGAACCAATTTGATTTTCGATTTTGATGATATGTACACCAAATTGTGATTCCACTACTTTGATATCACCTGTTTTTCCATTAAAAACTGCATTGTCAAAAACAGGGACCATACGGCCACGTGCAAAAGTTCCTAATTCTCCACCATTTATTTTACTACCCTCGTCAGTACTAAATTGAACTGCTAGTGAAGAGAAGCTCTCCCCTTTAGCCAATAAACCTTTGATCGAGTCAGCTTTTGCTAATGCTTTCTGAACACCGCCTTCTGCAGTCGCATTCAATAGGATGTGACTTGCTTTTACCGAATCTGGACCTACAGTCGTTTGTGCAACTTTTGCAATTTCAAATAAACCATTAGATTCATAAGGACCTACAATTGTTCCAGCAGGAACATTGAAAAGAACAGAGTCTAAAGCAGGACTTAATTGACCTTTCTTAACAAAAGTATATGGGTATTTATTATCGGAGTTGATCGAAGCAAATAATGAATCGTTTGTAGAAGTCGCTAATTCTGCTTTTAATTTGTTGATCGTCTCTTTTGCAAAATTGATATCTTTTGCTGTTGGGCGAGCATCAACTACTACATATTGTACAGTGCGTGTTTCTTCTTGATTTTTGAATGAGTTTTTATGCTCATCGTAATAAGCTTGGTAGTCAGCATCCGTGATTTTGATTTCACTATCTTTAACTGATGCATAATCCAATAATACGTATTTGAAATTTGCTAATTTATTGCGTTGTTGATATTCATCGTTAGCCTCTAAAGAAGTGACGTATACACTGTTGTTTAATAAACTTGTGTATTTGTTGTTTAGACGTTCTTCTTTAACAGCAGCTAATAACATTTCCCATTGTTGAGCAGCCTGAGCATTACCAGAGGTATTTACTTGTGAAATGAATGTGACAAGCTGGTTGCGATTAAATTGTCCCGTTTGCGGATCTGTAAAAGCTTGAACGATTTGATTGGAAGGATTCTTACCCGTTACTAAATCATTCAATTCATTTTTACTAACCTCTAAACCGATTTTTTCGATTTCACCTTTTAGGATTTCTTTTTGCAACAGTTGATTCCATACCTGTTGTACAGCATATGATTTCATTTGAGGAGTCAAGTTTCCACCCATTTGTTGTTTAAACATTTCTGCTGTTTGATCAACTTGTTGGTTGAATTCTTGTACATCGATTTTCTCTCCGTTTATTTCTCCTACGCGATTTTGGTTTTTAGCCCAAAACGGAGTTCCAGATTTGACAACATCTCCTAATAAAAATGCTAGAATTGCCACAGCCATAGCTCCTGTTAATATGAAACCAGCTCGGTTGCGCAAAAAGCTCATTAATCCCATAGTCTGTTTATTGTGTTTATTATTGTTTAAATACTTGTTAATACCATTATTTAGGAAATAGTATGCCTAAATGCGGTGCAAGATACAATTTTTATAAAAAAAAGAGTAATAATTTCTGATTAAGCGAAACTTATTTCATTCAAATTTGTTTTGATCGGATTTTATTGACCAAATGAAGGGAACATACTATTGTCTTTGACGATCATCACTCCGGTTGAATTTTGGATATTTATTTTCTTAAAATCCTTATCTGAGGTGAATGACGAGCCTTGTAGATTTCCTCTATTGTCTTTGAAATAAGCCGTTATCGGCATGTGATTGTAAAAAGATTCGTTTGCTTCATCGTAGATGATTTCATCTGTTTTGATGATGGATCCATCTGCCATTGTTACGACAACATTCTTTTTAAAGGTTGTTGTCTTTGCAGCTTCATGTTGAATGGCATAATCGGAGGTGATCCTTTGGGTCTCGCGTACATCTTTGTCGTAGAATATGATTTTTATTCCCTGCGGAAATTCATAGACTTGTGTACTGTCATGTTTGATCCGCATTTCCGGTGCGCTCATCTCTGCTTTTACGACAGTAGAATCGCTGTAGATCACATTGACATGACGGGAAATATCTACAGCCTCTTCTTTTTTAAGATTTGCAATGCGATCCACTTCCTTGAGATCGGGTTCACATGCTGTAAAGAATATTGCCCCTACTGCAAGAAGGAGCAGTAGAGGCAATGTATAATGCTTTTTTGAGGCAATTGTATGCGTTGCCATAACTATCTCTTGATTAATCAATTGAATTCTTTCTAAACCAACGGTCATTCAAGGTGAAACCAACATTCAAGTTTACGTATCTTTCTCTGATCAAGCTGTTATTGATCGTTCCCATTTGTCCCAATTCTGCGGAGATATTGATTTTGGAAAAAGCTCCTGAATATGGGTTTCTTGCTAATGGAAGTCCCACACCAAAGGTAATCGCCATATCATTGATATCTTGCTTGTTGATAAAATATTGGGTTTTATTGTAACGGAAGCCTATACGGTAATCCATTAAGTTTGTGTATTTAAAGGAAGTTGGATCTGGTGTGATCTGTCCACCAATAGCAAAGCCATAGTTTGTTTTTAAGTTTGCTTCACCTTTTCTGACTTGAAACTTAGACCAATCTGCATATTTAAATTCAGCCCCTACTAACCAACGGTTCGTTTTTGCAAATGTAATCCCGACGTTATGTTTCAATGGAAGGTTTAGATCTCTTCTAACGCGATCGGTGCTATAAATGGTATCTAATGCAATATTTGAGTCTTCGCTATTCGCCGACGGTGCTATACGCGTGGTATAAGATGTGGTGCGGTCATGGATGGCATTGTTAAGTGATCCAGAGTAACCAATTGTTAATGAATACTCTTTTTTGATGGTTGCATAGTACTGTGCTCCGTAATCAAAACTAACACCTTGGATCTCGCGTTTATCTTGAAGTTGAACATTCAGAGCTCCATAGTTATAAGGGAATTCTGTTCGGCTAAAATCATTTAATGTTCCAAATAAATAAGAAATATTAGCACCCACGCTCAAGTTTTTGGTCACATTAACACCGTAACCGAAGTATGCTTTGGTAATACCACCTTCTCCTGTGAACACTTTTCTATAATTGATAGAATCTAACTTTTGTACACTATTTGAGTTGTATCCTAAATCAGAATAAGGTAAAAGCCCCATACTGATACCGCCCGCTTTTTTCATCGGGAAAGTCATTGTTATATGACTGAAAGCAAAATCTGCGGTATTATCAGACTTGTTACTGCTGCTCAATTGTGTATAGTTACCATATAATCCGGCATCGAAAGTACTGAACTGAGCTGCAGAATAAGAAGCCGGATTGCTTGGATTGGTATTGTATACTGATCCAAAATAGCGAATAGCAGTTGATAAACCACCCATAGCGCGTTGTTGCGGGAGTAAATCTTCACGCATTTGGCCAAAGCCGAACTGTGAATAAGGAGATGCAGACGTCGACTTCTGCGCAAATGCTGCTGACGAGCTGTATAATAAGCCTAAAGTCAATAACACTTGAGGTACTTTATTTGTAATGGAGCTTAAAAAGCGTTTCTGCATGATTATAGATTAAAGTTGCGAAACTTATATTTTATTTAAATGATATATTAATTTTTGTGTTCAAAGATTCTAAATATATGCGAAAGACCGTTAAAATGGGTCAAAAATCGATTCCAATTTATAATTTATGATGATCTTCTCAGCATACAAAACTATTTAATTTTTGCGACCTTGTAGAGTTGATTTTGTTAAAAAAGGTTAAACTACTGATTCCTAAAATTTTAGAAAAATTGAAAATACAATATTGTTAAAATAATGATCGTATATACACTTTCAAAAACCCACTTTTTCTTAGCATGTGTGAAATAGTAAGCCATATAAATTGCTAAGGGTGGAGCACATAATAGAAAATGTGTTTCTGTTATTTGCTTGTTCCAATAGAATGAACCTAAGGCTAATATTAACATGAAAAATAAGAGCTGAAATGATTTTCGAATATGTACAACACTCTTGAAAAAATTATCTTTTAGAATAAATAGAAAAAGAATCAAATTGAATAGAATGGGAATCAACACAAAATAATCATGGATTTCCATTTCAACTGTTGTTGGAAATGTTTTGGTCAAAGGGAGCCAGATGCTATAGAAATCCTGGATACGTCCTAACCAAAGGTAAATGACGGCAAGAATAAAATAGATGGTGGCAAATCCCAGTAAGGGTGAAACCCACTCTCGCCAATTGAACGGTCTGAAAATAATCAAACTAATCCAGAGCAAGAGAAACATGATGATAAAAGGGAAATAAATTAAGCTACCAATCGCGACGATCATACCTAAATCAAACATGAGCGCTTTGATATCATGCTGCCGATATAGACTCAGTAATTTGCTTAACATCCATACGGAAATGAAATTACAGATGAGTGTAGGAGATATGACTAGAAACGGTAAAAATAGACTTGCTAATGTCAAATACATAAGAGCCACCAAAAAACTAGGTTTGCCCAATAAGTTGAAGTGGCCGATGATACGATTCAGTATGGTCGCCTGAATAATTGTCAAACCTAATGTGACGAGCACATTCATTTGAGGTGATAGGGTATTGATCGCATCTTTGCCCAATAAGTTTCCTAATGCAGGTTCAAATAGGATTGGAGTAAGTTTTTCAGGGAGGTGAATGAATACGCCAAAGCATAAGAAAAACCCGATAAGGATAAGAAGAACGATATTAATGGGTGTGTATTTCCTAAATTGACTGATAATCATGTATACCCTTTTTCATTTATTACCTACAATATTACTATTTTAATTTCGAATTGGAATTGTTAAAACCAACAATGCCATCATATTTCCCATATGATAGCATTGCTTTAAAGATCTTGAGCTGCTCTTATTTTTGATCTTGTTTCTTCTCCAATTTGGTTATTTTTCTATCCAAGATAAATAAATAACTGGCTACTCCGAAAAATAGAACGAGCATGACCAAAACAACCACATATATTTTACCTGAACTTCTTAGCCCCGTCGCCATATCAATATCGCTTTGAGCAAATATATTCAGTGTTGACATTAATACTAAAGCGATAGACAGTGATAACTTTTTCATATCAAGTGTAATAAATTTTAAAAATTAATTAATTTCATTTTGTTTGCTCTCGATGAGACGCATACGATAGCGCAATGAGAGCATCCAAGTACCGATTAAAATCCAACCTATAACAGCCGTGTAAAATACGGGTCTTAATTGATTGTTCATATCCAAATTACCAAAAGTCGAATTTCCACCACTTCCAGGATGTAAAGAATCTGTTAATTTCGGCAATATATAGAGCAAAACGATCATGATCGGGAAGGAGAAAATATTATATACAGCAGATATTTTTGCTCTTTTTTGTTCTTCTTCAAGGGCATTTCTTAATACTAGGTAGGCCAAATACATCAATGTAGCAATGGCAGATCCGTTTAATTTCGGATCGTTAGGCCAAGGATCCCCCCATGTTATATTTGCCCATAGCATACCGGTAGCTAGACCCATGAAACAAAAGGTAATTCCTGTGTTTACAGCCTCTACGGCCATAAAATCATACTCTTGCTTTCCCGTATTGAGGTATTTGATACTGTAGATGACGGAGATGAAATATAGGACAAGCATAGCGGTCCACATCGGGACATGGAAGTATACATTTCGGATACTTTCATGAAGAATAGGCAAGACAGGTACAGGGGCAAGTAGACCTGCGATTATGACTAATGAAATTAAGACTACTGCCAAAATTTTCCACCAACTTTTTCTCATTATAATGAATATTTAAAAACTGTAATTGAGCAATTAATCACGCCAAAGGTAAGGAAATAACAATAAAGAAACAGTGATTGTGATGATATTAATTGCAATTAAAACGACGATTTCATTGATACTTTGTGTCCTATCTATTCCTTGCATGGCATTTTGTGAGAGCTTAATCAACACAATGAGTAAGGGGATAATAACTGGAAAACTTAAGATGGCCATTAGGGTGCTATTGTTTCCAGCTTTTGAAGTAATACCGGATACCATCGTGAATACTGAAGCGAAACTAATACTGCCTAGGATGACCGTAAAAAAATATAAAGAAGGATCACCTAATGGATTTCTGAAAACTACAGAATAAGTTAAAAATGCAATAACAGCCAAAAATGCCATTAAACACATATTGTAGAAAATCTTGGAGAGGATGATTGCTCTAGGGTTGACGATGGAATAATAATAGAGCTGGCGCTGTTGACTTTCTTGGATAAAGCTTTTATTTATTGCATTGACTGATGCAAATAGCATAATGATCCAAAAGAGCGCATTCCATATGGTAGCATCTACAGATTTGAATGCTTGGTAGCAAACAAATACTGTAGATATTACATATAGTAAAATGCTATTGATGGCATATTTTGATCGCCATTCTAGAATAGCATCTTTATAGACTAAAGTTTTTACCTGTTGTAGTAAATTCATACAGCACAAAGATACAAATGAAATGTAATATGCTGCGTGAATACTGCAATGAGGAAGTAAATTTTAAAAAGTATTAAGCTTTATCAACTTTACTTTTTGCTGCATCAACAGCATCGTCAACGTGATCAGCTAATTTATGCGCTGCTCCATTAGTATTGTTCAATGCTTCTTTACCTGCTTCTTTTGCTTTATATTTTAAAGAATCTAATTCGTCTGAAGCTTTATCTTTCAACGAGTCAAAACTTTCTGATGCTTTGTTTTTTAAAGCATGTAATTCTTCAGATGCTTGATTTGCTAATTTACGTGCTCTTTTAGCTTCTCTTTTTGATACGTCTTTTAAAGAACGAGTTAGATCTTTAATACCGTCATTAGCACGACTTAATTGTTTTTTACCGTCATCAGTACCTAATAAATACCATGCTGCAGCACCTGCTGCTAAACCTACTAACGCAAATGCTACTAATCCATTTTTATTTTTCATATCGCTCATATTTTATATTCTTCTCATTTAGTTCATTCAACTATGATACCAAATAAACAGCTGAGTAAGAGAAAAGTTTTAAAGGGATACTGAATTAACAAATTTTTACATTTGAATCTTTTGTTTTGACTGTAAGGAGTACAGATGATGGTAAAGTCCACTGCCTTTGCTCATCAGTTCAATATGATTACCGGATTCTGATACGGTACCATTTTCGATTACCATAATTTGATCAGAGTCCACAATTGTAGACAATCGATGTGCGATGATGATGGAAGTGCGACCTCTCATCAGTTCTTCCAGTGCCATCTGAACTTGTCTTTCTGATTCAGAATCTAGTGACGAGGTTGCTTCATCTAAGATTAAAATAGCTGGGTCTTTTAATAATGCACGGGCGATGGCGATCCGTTGGCGTTGGCCGCCAGATAATTTAACCCCTCTTTCACCTACTAATGTGTCATAACCTTCTGGAAAGTTCATGATAAATTCGTGGGCATTAGCTCGTTTTGAAGCGGTAATGATATGATCTGCTTCGGCATCCAATCGGCCATAGGCAATATTTTCACGGATAGTACCACCAAATAAAAGAACATCTTGGGGTACAATAGCGACTTGGTTACGGATGTCGGATAATAGGTAATCTTCACTGGTCATGCCATCATATAGAATTTCACCACCATCCGGTTTATAAAACTGGAGCACCAATGATGCGATGGTTGACTTTCCAATACCACTTGGACCGACGATAGCAATCTTTTGTCCCGCTTTGGCATGAAAGGTAATATTTTTTAAAATTTTAATATCTGGCCTACTTGGGTAAGAAAAGGATACGTTGTTGAAGGTAAGGTCTCCATGGAAATGTTTTCTGATTTCCTTAGAAGTTTCATCAATCGTGATCGGTTCTTGTTCCTCACTTAAGATTTCCAAAACCCGTTCACTTGATCCCAGTGCTTTTTGGATGTTAGCATAGAGTTCTGGAAAACTTCCCATCGAACCAGCAACAAACATCGAATATAAAATATAGGTCGTCAAGTCTCCGACAGACATTTCGCCTAGAAATACAAGTGTCGAACCATACCAAATGACGGCAATGACTGCTCCAAATATGCAGAAGATAATAAAAGAAGCAAATGCGCCACGATAAGTAGCTCCTTTAACTGCTAATGTGACAACTGCGTCAAGCTTATTCGCATATCTCTTGGTTTCATAATATTCATTTACAAAAGCTTTTACATTACTAATGCCCTGTAAGGTTTCTTGAACAATGGTATTTGATTCAGCTAATTTATCTTGAGCTTGACGTGAGAGATTACGGATAAATTTACCAAAGACAATAGCGGTAATAACCAGTATGGGTAATATGCAGAGATTCATTAAAGCCAACTTAGGAGATACAAAAACCAATAAAGCAACGCCAAATGATAGACTGATACATTGTCTTAAAATTTCAGCCAGCGTTGTGGTCATGGTATCCTGTATTTGGGCCAAATCTGCAGAGAGTCTGCTGTTGAGTTCACCCACGCGTCTGTTTGCGAAAAACTCCATGGGAAGAGACATTAATTTCTGGTAAGAATCTCTTCGTATACAAGCTAGGGATTTCTCCGCTATTTCAACGAATAAGCGAATTCTAAAAAAAGAAACAATTGAAGTAAAGGTGAGAATTGCGAAAGCGATTGAACCGATTTCGAATACGTTTGCAGGAAGCCATTTGTAGGTTTGCCTACCTTCCGCTGCGTCGATCATAGCACCCAAAAGTGCAGGGAACGTCAGCATCGCTAAACTAGAAAGCGCTAAAAATAGCATGCCTAACAAAAACTTTGTTCTATAAGGTTTTAGATATGAAAGTATTTGTGCCGCTTTTTTAAATAATTCCTTATTAAGTTTCGGTTTTGGTAGTTCTTCTTCTTGTTTATTTCCGCTGTTAAATCCTCTTGCCATAGCACCATCAATTTAATATTGAGACCTGCAAAAATAAGCACTCTAGGTCAATCACTTATCATCCTTTAGTAATTTTTTGGTTTTGATAAAGCAAATATCCCAGTACGGCTATGATACCGAGGGCGATATATAGAAAAATATTTGTGCTTTTATCACCAGAATCTATGTTATTGAGTTCTTTTTTGAGCTTTTCATTCTCTTTTTGCAGCTTATTGATAGTTGCCATATAAGCTGAAACCTGTTTGTCATATTCAGAAGCTAGGTTTTGGAATTTCTGTTTTTCATCATCTTTGATGCTGATAAGCCTACGTGTTTCAAGAAAGATATTATTATCGGTGATGACGATATTTTTTAAGATATCGATCGTCTTTTGCATATCATCTTTTGATTTAAACAGTCCAAATATTCCTGTTTTCTTCTCCAAACTCATATCATATTCTCCAAATTTTACCTTTCGGTCTTCAATGAGTTTATTGACACGCATTCGTTGTGCTTCAAAGGAAGTGGAGTCTGCATTTTGAGCAGAGGCAGATAAGCTTATTAAAAAGAGAAAAAGAATAGAAAGTCGCTTTAATGACTGCATATTAAGATATTTTTAAAACCTTCGATAAGACAAATGAATAGTCAAAAAGTTTAATTATTGGTCTAGAAACTAATTGTGGAATTCGATCCGGATGATATGTGATTCATCATCAAATAAACCTAAGAGCTGACTTGCATTGGCTTTATTCATGGCAATTTCCAGAAAATTGCTAATTCCAAAAAGGCAGAGTTTCTCTCCTTCGGTTACTTCATTATAATTCCAAGAAAGATTGGTGATGGTTTCACTTCTTTTAAAGTATAACGTGAAGCTTCTTCCTTTTTGAACACGGTTGAAAAGTTCTTTAGAAATATTTGTGATTGCATTTCCAAAAGCATCGACATAGACTACATTTCCACGAATAGTGTCGTTGTCAAATATCGGTTGTAAAGTTACTTTTTCTACGGTTTGGTCAATTGTATTGCCAATGGCGGTTAACTTACCTCCTTTTGCAATATGACAAGCTGATTTGGTCAAGATGTCTGCCAGTGGGAAATGCAGGTATCGAAGATCCTGAATTAAGTTAATTTCAACAAGTTCCTGAGGTTGTTGTCCGTTTAAGAGCAGACTAAATATTCCATTATCAGCACCAACAAAAAAATGATCGTTGTATTTCATCGCTACATAACGGGAGCCTTCATGAAATAAAGTGTTAATTCCGATAATATGAACCGTTTTCTTAGGGAAATAATGATAGGCGTTAGCCAATACAAATGCCGCTCTCGGAATATTGAAGGCAGGTATCTCATGCGTAATATCAACAATTCGGACATCGGGGAGTTCCGATATCAAACTGCCTTTTAATGCTGCCTGATAGAAATCTTTATGTCCTAAATCTGTTGTTAATGTAATAACTCCCATTCTTGTTTATTTCCCTTTATGATATACCCTGTATTTCTTTTTGTTATGGATTTAATCTATCAACCAAAACCTCAAAATTAATGTAAAATTAACTCAAAAAAAAGAAAAGGTATACAAAAGTACGTAATGTCTTCTGATAAAAATAAATAGATTCATCATATTCGATACCGTCCATTTAAGAACGGAGTTTTTAATCTTGATAGCCACCAATATAAAAATAAATAATGAACTCTTTTTTTTATTTTTATTCTATATTCTGCTGTCAGAATTCATATTAATACTGTATTTTTGAATATTGGTTGATGGTCGTTGGGATGTTACCATTACGGAAATAATTCACCTTAAATTGAATGATTTGAACGAATTACAAATTACATTGGATGATGTCAATCTAGCGATACTTTGGGGGTCTCAAAATGAGCACTTTGACTATATGAAAAAGCAATATCCCAAATTGAGGATTGTCGCTAGAGGTAATGAGATGAAAGTATTGGGGGATGAAAAACAACTCGAATCTTTTAAAAATTCCTTCAACGATGTTATCAGCCACTTGGAAAAGTATAACAAACTTTCTTTGATGGATTTGGAAAATCTGATGCAGGCAACCTCGGGATCTGCAGAACAAGAGGAAAAGTTGCTGGCAGAAAAAGCGGCATCGATCGGTGCAGAACCTATTGTATATGGTCCAAATGGTATTATTGTTCGTGCACGTACACCTAATCAAAGAAAGATGGTGGATAGCATTTCTAAAAGCGATATTCTATTTGCTATTGGTCCTGCGGGTACAGGAAAAACTTATACTGCTGTTGCCTTAGCTGTTCGTGCGTTGCGCAACAAGGAGATCAAACGCATCATCCTGACTCGTCCGGCAGTAGAAGCTGGTGAAAATTTAGGGTTTTTACCAGGAGATTTGAAGGAAAAAGTGGATCCCTATCTTCGTCCATTGTATGATGCACTTGATGATATGATTCCTCCTGAAAAATTAAAAGGATATCTGGAAAACAGGACGATTGAAGTTGCTCCATTGGCATTTATGCGGGGTCGTACTTTGGATAACTGTTTTGTGATATTGGATGAGGCTCAAAATGCGACAGATATGCAGCTTAAAATGTTTTTGACCCGAATGGGGCCCACTGCAAAATTCATTGTGACAGGTGATGTAACACAAATCGATTTACCAAGAAAAAACCAATCAGGATTGGCGACAGCCGTTCGGTTGCTGGATAATATTGAAGGAATCGATATTGTGCATTTAAGTGGGGCAGATGTCGTACGTCATAAATTGGTAAAACGTATTTTAGAAGCATACGGAGATATTTAATAGTCAATAATAAAAATGAGATAGTGAAAGACTATCTACTCATAATATGAACGCAATACAAGAAACAAATTTTAATTTCGAAGATCAAACCGCTTTTTATAGAGGTAAAGTACGTGATGTGTATACCATTGCACATAAATATTTGGCGATGGTTGCTTCCGACCGTATATCGGCATTTGATGTCGTGTTGCCCAAGCCTATTCCCTACAAGGGTCAGGTCTTGAACCAAATTGCAGCTAAATTTTTGAAAGCAACTGAAGATATTATCCCAAATTGGGTAGTTTCTGTTCCAGATCCAAGTGTGACTATTGGTAAAATGTGTGAGCCTTTCAAAGTAGAGATGGTGATCCGTGGTTATTTATCTGGTCATGCATGGCGTGAGTATAGTGCAGGTAAGCGTTCGGTATGTGGTGAAACATTGCCAGAAGGACTCAAAGAAAACGATAAATTGCCTGAACCTATTATCACACCGACTACCAAAGCGGCAGTGGGTCATGATGAGGATATTTCAAGAACAGCTATTTTAGCTCAGGGAATCGTAAGCGAAGCTGATTATATCCAGTTGGAAAAATATACAAAAGCATTGTTTCAACGTGGTACAGAGATCGCTGCAGAAAGAGGGTTGATCTTAGTCGATACGAAATATGAATTTGGAAAAAAAGATGGCGAAATCATCTTGATTGATGAAATTCATACGCCTGATTCGTCGCGTTATTTTTATGCGGAAGGTTATGCTGAACGTCAGGCAAGTGGTGAGCCACAAAAGCAGTTGTCCAAAGAGTTTGTTCGTAAGTGGTTAATTGAAAATGGATTTCAGGGTAAGGATGGACAACAAGTGCCAGAAATGACTGATGAAATAATAAAATCAATTTCTGAGCGATATATCGAACTTTATGAGCATATTGTGGGCGAGAAGTTTGTCTATCCAGATCAGGAAGACGTTTTAAACCGTGTTGAACGTCATGTTTCACAGGCTTTAAAAGAATTGAAGTATTAATTGAAAGAATCTAAATTATGAAATATACGATTGATAAGCATGACCGTTATATTGTGATAGAACCTCTTTGTGATAACTTAGATGCAGAGAAAGCGGTGAAGTTGAAGGGTGAGTTTTTGCTGAGAAATACGGTTGGTCAGCGTAATATCATTTTAGATCTATCCAATGTGCGAAAAATAGACGAAAGCAGTATTCGTTTGGCGCTATTGGCGAATCGTCTTTGTGATTCAAGTGGTGGACTTTTTATTCTTGCAAATTTAGATTCAGAAGTTCTTGATGTGCTGGAAATGTCGCATTTGCAAACCAAATTTATCCTTGTTAATTCGGTTAAGGATGCCGAAGATCGTGTTTTTGCACATGAGCTAGAATTGGATTATAGAGGCGAGAAAGAAAAATAATATGCGTTTTGAAGTTTTGATTTTAGGAAACAGCTCGGCCACGCCTATGTACGATAGGCATCCAACGAGTCAAGTGATAAACTTCAATGAACAATTGTTTTTAGTTGATTGTGGTGAGGGTACTCAGATGCAACTGACTCGCTATGGAATTAAAAGCAATAAGATTAATCATATTTTTATCAGTCACTTGCATGGAGATCATTATCTCGGTTTAGTCGGGCTATTGTCCTCCATGCACTTGATAGGGCGTAAGAGTAATCTACATCTATACGGACCAAAAGGTTTAGATGAGATACTAGCCGTCCAGTTCAAATATTCGGAAACCATACTGCGTTACGATTTAATCTTTCATGAAACTTCTGCTGAAGAACCACAGGTGATTTTTGAAAATCGATCCATCAAAGTAAGCACTTTTCCGTTGACCCACCGTATTGCATGTACGGGATTTCGTTTTGATGAAGGACCACGTTCGAGGCACCTTCTGGTAGACGAAATCGAAAAAGCAAAAATACCGGTAGCCTATTATCAACTGTTAAAAAATGGGGTAGACTATGTCCGTGAAGATGGACAGGTATTCAAAGCTGATGCTTTTACTTTACCAGCACCATTATCCAGAAGTTATGTATATTGTTCTGACACTGTTCGTACAGCCAACTACCTGCCTTATATTCAGTATGCGACATTGATTTATCACGAATCTACCTTTCTCCATGAAATGGTTGATCGTGCAAAAGAAACCTTTCATACTACAGCTTTGGAGGCAGGAGAAATCGCAAAAGAAACTCATGCCCATAAATTGTTGCTAGGACATTATTCTGCACGATATAAAGATCTACAACCCTTATTATTGGAAGCGCAGTCCATTTTCCCAGATACTATGCTATCTCAAGAAGGAAAATGGTTCAGCGTATAAATGATATTTGTAGATTTTCGATCCATGAAAAATCTCAAAAGCCTAGGGAAATATCATCATTACAGAACATACAAGAAGACATATTAAATAGATATGCTAACGAATAATTTTACTTGGATGCGCAAAATAGGATTGTGTATCTAAGCAAATTTATCTAAGTTTACGATTTAAAATTTAATAAATTAATGGATACTCCATTCAACTTAACGAAACTATTACGGGAAAATATTAAAAATCTCGTACCTTATTCTTCTGCTAGAGATGAATTCAAGGGGGAAGCGTCGATATTAATCGATGCCAATGAAAACGCTTTTGGTTCTCCTTTAGCGCATAACTACAACCGTTATCCTGATCCTCTTCAACATCAAGTAAAGCATAAGTTGTCACAGATCAAAGGTGTTCCTGCAGCCAATATGTTTTTAGGTAATGGAAGCGATGAAGCCATCGATATCCTGTTTCGTGCATTTTGTAATCCTGGGGTCGATAATGTGATTTTGGTGCCACCAACATACGGTATGTATGAAGTATCAGCCAACATTAACGATGTTGCCTTTCGCAAGATCAATTTGACACGTGATTATCAATTAGATCTTCCGGCCATAGCAGAAGCAGTTGATGAGCATACCAAATTGATTTTTATTTGTTCACCAAATAATCCTACGGGAAATAGTATCAACCGTCATGATATTGAAACCATCTTGAATAATTTTGATGGTTTGGTCGTCGTAGACGAAGCTTATATCAATTTCTCGCAAACAAAATCATTTACTCAAGAATTAGCTGAATATGAAAATTTGGTAGTTTTGCAAACCCTTTCAAAAGCTTGGGGATTAGCTGCTTTGCGGTTAGGGATGGCTTTTGCCAGTGTTGAAATTATTGCTGTGTTCAATAAAATAAAACCACCTTATAACATCAATCAAGCGACTCAAGATATCGTCCTAGAAGCATTAGAAAATGTCGATCAAGTCAACAGCTGGATTAAGCAAACTGTAGAAGAACGGGAGAAATTGGTGCAAGCATTGCAACAATTGGAAATGGTGCAACATATTACGCCTTCAGATGCAAACTTTGTCTTAGTAAAAATGAATGATCCAAGAGGTGTGTATACGCATTTGGTGGATCAAGGTATTATCGTTCGTGACCGTTCGAAGGTAGAACTCTGTGAAGGATGTCTGCGCATTACAATCGGTACACCAGAAGAAAATCAAATATTATTAGAAAAATTAACCACAATCAATATTTAAAAAATGCCTAATCAGCTCAAACGTGTATTGTTTATCGACCGCGATGGTACTTTAATTTTGGAACCAGAGGATCAACAAATTGATTCTTTTGCTAAACTTAAATTTTACCCAGGTGCATTGCAATACCTTCCACGTATCGCGAAAGAATTAGATTTCGACTTCGTATTAGTATCCAATCAAGATGGTCTAGGTACTGATGTACATCCAGAGGAAAATTTTTGGCCTGTCCATCAATTTATCATAGACACTTTTGCAGCAGAAGGAGTTGTTTTTTCAAATGAGCATATCGACCGTACATTTCCACATGAAAATGCGGCAACACGTAAACCTGGCATTGGTATGTTATTGGATTATTTTGATCCTTCACAATATAATTTAGCGCAGTCTTTTGTTATCGGAGATCGTGTAAATGATGTGAAATTGGCTCAAAATTTGGGAGCCAAAGCTATTTGGTTGCGTAATAATGATGACCTAGGTATTTTAGAAAATGTACTGATCGATAGCGAAACAGTAGGTTTGGAGACAACCGATTGGAAGTCTATCTATGAATATCTGAAATTGGGTACACGTACTGGAGAACATCATCGTAAAACGAATGAAACTGATATTTATATCAAATTGAATTTAGATGGTTCAGGAAAAGCTGATATAGAAACGGGATTACCTTTTTTTGATCATATGTTAGATCAAATAGCACGACATGGTGCGATCGACTTGACCGTTAAAGCAAAAGGAGATCTACATATTGATGAACATCATACGATAGAAGATACGGGTATAGCTCTAGGTGAAATATTTTTAAAGGTATTGGGTGATAAACGTGGTATTGAGCGTTATTCCTACACTTTGCCGATGGATGATTGCCTAGCACAAGTTGCATTGGATTTTGGTGGACGTAACTGGATTGTTTGGGATGCAGCGTTCAAGCGGGAGAAAATTGGTGATATGCCGACAGAGATGTTTTTCCATTTTTTCAAATCGTTCTCCGATGCTTCCAAGTCAAACTTGAATATTAAAGCTGAAGGTGACAATGAGCATCATAAAATTGAAGCGATCTTTAAGGCTTTTGCCAAATCAATAAAGAAAGCTGTACGACGTGATGCTGACAATATGGAGCTTCCGAGTACTAAAGGAGTTTTATAGAAAGTGGGGAGAGCTGATGGATTTGAGTCTAATCAATCCACTCTAAAAACGATAAAAATGATAGGAATTATAAATTACGGAGCTGGTAATATTTTTTCATTGACAGCAGCTTTAGAACGTGTGGGGCTTACTTATGGTATGGTTAATCGGGAAGAAGAGTTAGATCAGTACGACCGCATCATCATTCCTGGAGTAGGGCATGCAGGAGCAGCTATGCAAAAGTTACAAGCTTCTGGATTGGCTGAATGTATACATACGATTCAAAAACCAGTATTAGGTATTTGTGTTGGTATGCAATTATTGACCGATTTTTCAGAGGAAGGAAATGCAGATCTACTATCCATTATTCCTTTAAAGACTTTACACTTTGATCAAAAAATCAAGGAGAAAGTTCCGCATATGGGATGGAATAGCGTATCGATTAGAAATGACAATCCATTATTCAGCAATATAGAAGATAATGCTTATTTTTACTTTGTGCATTCCTATTTCATTGAATATGATACAGCATATACTGCTGCGATGTGTGCATATGGATTACCCTTTTCGGCTGCAATATCCAAGGACAATTTTTACGGTGTACAATTCCACCCTGAAAAATCTGGAAAAGCAGGTGAGCAGTTATTATTAAATTTTTCAAAATTAAGTTAGCAAATAAAAAAAGTTTACAATGTATATTATACCCGCTATTGACGTATTAGATAAGAAAGTTGTTCGTTTGAGAGAAGGAAACTACGATGACGTGACTACTTATGAAATCAGTTTAGAAGAGCAGATCGAGAAGTATCATGCAAATGGTACTGAATTGGTACATATCATTGATCTTAATGGTGCAAAAGGTGATTTTAGTAATCAGGAATATTTATTTGACATCATCCAAAAAACAGAGATGAAGATTCAATACGGTGGCGGTGTTCGCAGTATTGAAAAAGTTAAGGAATTAGTTGATGCTGGTATCTACCGAGTTATTGTGGGTACACAAGCGATTACTAATCCATCATTTTTGGAAGAGTTGAGCACCTTGAACGAAGGCAAAGTAAAATATGCCGATCATATTGTGATCGCAATTGATGTATTGGACGAGGTGATTAAATATTCAGGTTGGTTAGAGTCATCACCGATCAAATTAATTGAGTATATCGATAAGTGTCTTGCATTAGGCTTTTACCGATTCTTATGTACTGATATTAGTAAGGATGGCAAATTAGGTGGTGCAGGAGTTGAGTTATATAAGAAATTATTAGATCACTCCCCAATTATCAAATTAATTGGATCTGGAGGTATCAGTTCTATGGAAGATATCAGCAATTTAAAGGCATTAGGGTCTATGGAATCTGTTGTCGTTGGAAAAGCGATATATGAAAATAGAATTACCATTGAAGAAATCAAAGATTGGAATCTGAAATCGTTAATTAACTTCTAAGGATGTTAGCTAAACGCATAATTCCTTGCCTCGATGTTAAAGATGGGCGTACAGTAAAGGGAGTCAATTTTGTTGACTTACGCGATGCTGGTGACCCTGTTGAACTGGCTTGGCAATATTCTGAGCAAGGAGCAGATGAATTAGTCTTTTTAGATATTGCAGCTACTCATGAAGGTCGTAAAACAACGATTGATTTGGTGAAAGCTGTGGCTCGTCAAGTGAATATTCCATTTACAATAGGGGGTGGAATTAATGAAATGAAAGATGCCGAGATCTTATTGAATGCTGGAGCGGATAAGATTTCGATCAATTCGGCTGCTGTTCGCAATCCGCAATTAATTAATGATCTGGCAGCAGCTTTTGGAGCACAATTTGTAGTTGTTGCAATTGATACGCGCTATTTAGAAGGACAAAATTTTGTCCATTTAAGTGGAGGACGCATCAAAACAGAAATAAAAACTGAGGAATGGGTTCGTGAGGCTCAAGAGCGAGGTGCTGGCGAGATTTTATTGACCTCTATGGATCATGATGGTACTAAAAATGGATTTGATAATGGATTACTGAAAAAAATCAATGATTCTATTACGATTCCATTAATTGCGTCAGGTGGAGCTGGTAATCAACAGCATTTTGTGGATGTCTTTCAACAAGCGAATGTTGATGCTGCTTTGGCTGCTTCTGTCTTTCATTATGGGGAAATATTGATCCCAGAATTAAAAAATACTTTAAGGAGTAATGGCCTTGTGGTAAGATAAGGTTAGAGGGTGAGAAGGTTAGAAGGTTAGATCGTTAGGGAAGTTAAATCGTTAGTAGGTTAGAGCATGAGTGATATGAAGTTGACCTACTCTAGACTTCCATACAATATAAAAATAGAAATGTTAGATTTTTCAAAAAGTGACGGACTTGTCCCAGTGATTGTACAAGACGCCCAAACATTGGAAGTGTTGATGCTCGGCTATATGAATGAAGAAGCATGGCAAAAGACACAAGCCGAAAAGCGCGTTACTTTTTTTTCGAGAAGTAAAAATCGATTATGGACTAAGGGTGAAGAAAGTGGTAACTTTCTGGAAGTTGTGGGTCTACATATTGATTGTGACCAAGATACGGTATTAATTAAGGCAAGACCTGCTGGACCAACTTGCCATACGGGTAGTCGCAGTTGTTTTAATACGGAATTCAACCAAAATTTCGTGCTGGAGTTAGAGCGTATTATTAAACATCGCTACGAATTTCCTTCTGACGAATCTTACGTCAATCGTTTACGTTCAAAAGGGATTAATAAAATTGCTCAAAAAGTAGGTGAAGAGGCTGTGGAAACTGTTATTGCAGCATTGGCTGAAACTGAACATGACTTTATCAATGAAACCTCAGATTTATTTTTCCATCTTTTGGTTTTATTGAGAGAGAAGGGTATTTCTTTGGAGACTATCGCTAAAAATTTAGAGAGTAGACATCAGTAATGCGCTTATAATTAATAGGATGCATTCCATTTCCACCATACGATTTACTCAAAAAATCAGTGGGGAATTAGGATAATAAAGGTGCGCTTTGGTGTGCCTTCAGAAAATAATAGATCAATTTACTTTCATAACATCATCCGGATATGAAAGTAAATTGATCTCAATTTGTATAGGGGAATTATGATTATGGATAAATTTGAAATAGAGCTAGCAGCAACATTAACAGGGCATCAAAATCCAATATTCGCTTTAGAAAAAGGGTATTTTGCGCATACATTTTTTTCTGGAGGAAATGATAAAGGTGTTGTTGAATGGGATTTGCAAAGTAGAACATTCAAACGTATTTTATGTGCAGTTAGTTCTTCGATTTATGCATTACATTTAATACCCAATACGTCTTATCTGGCTATCGCACTTCGTGAGGGGAAGGTCATGATTGTTGATGTTGAGAACCAAAAGTTGATCGCTAATCTGCTGGTCTCAAGCAAAGCTATTTTTGCACTTCAGAGTATTCCTGCTAAAAATGAATTGGTGGCTGTAGGAGAGGATGGTGTCGCGAGTGTATGGTGCTTGAAAGATTATAAGAAAATATATGAATTTGCCATCTCATCGAATACTATTCGTACCATTGCTTTATCGCATGATCAAAAGAAAATTGCATTTGGAGATAAAAATGGAGATATATTTTTATTTTCTGCAGAAGACTATCATTTCTTGTTAGCGAATCAAAAGCACAGCATGCCGATTACTAGTCTTATCTTCTCGCGTAATAACCTCAAACTTATTAGTGGAGCTAGAGATGCTGCTATCAAAATATCGGAGGTAGCAAGCTTGAAAGAGCAGTATAGTTTTGTGCCGCATATGTTTACCGTATATGGGATCTATCCACATCCCAATTATCCTATTTTTGCCACAGTAAGCCGTGACAAATCATTCAAAATTTGGGATGAGGAAACATTAGCTTTGCTAAAAGTTATTAACCGTGATAAATTTTATGATTCCCATACGCTATCGATCAATACCGGACTTTGGATGGATGCTGGTCAATATTTCTTGACAGCGGGTGATGATAAACTCATCAAGGTCTGGGAACTTAAATTATCTTAATCTGTTTCAGATAGTAAAGAGACGATTTCGGTTAAATATTGAGCATCGATATCATCGAATGCATTTAGCTCATCGCTGTCCACATCCAAAATGCCAATGATGTTCTTGTTTTTATAAATCGGAATAACGATTTCTGATTTTGAAAGTGAACTACAAGCTATATGCCCAGGGAATTCATCCACATTGGGTACGATTATGGTTTTATTTTCTTTCCAAGAAGTGCCGCAAACTCCACGCCCGTATTGAATGCGTGTACAGGCTACAGGTCCTTGAAATGGACCGAGTACGAGCTGCTCACCTTCGATCAGGTAAAAACCTACCCAAAAGAAATTGAATTGCTCCTTCAATGCTGCTGCGATATTTGCCAGATTAGCAATTTGGTTTGTTTCTCCTGTGACCAAACCTTTGATTTGGGGAACTAGACCGATATATTGATCTTCTTTTGTTCCTTTGTTTATCGTTAAATCTTCTGCCATAAAAAAAAGCGCTATTATGCTGTTCAAAGTTAACAGAATAATAGCGCTTGTAAAATATTAAAATTCTTTCTTTGGCAGATTACAATTTCTTTAAAGCCAATTTGATCATACCTTCTACTGTCAGATTTGGATCTGTTTGAATAACAGCATTTAATACTTTTTCCGAAGTGGCTTTGTTGAAACCTAACATGACTAAGGCAGATAGTGCTTCGTCTGGTAAAGACTGTGCCATCGGAATCGTTGAAAGGGATTCTACACCTTGTTTTTTCAATTTATCTTGCAATTCTAAAATCAAGCGTTGTGCTGTTTTAGGACCAATACCTTTTATTTTCTGAATGAGTGTCACCTGTCCATTGACTATGGCAGATTGAATTTCTTCTGGAGTATTGGATGAAAGAATCATACGTCCTGTATTTGGACCGATGCCAGATACCGAAATCAGATTTTCAAATAACTTCTTTTCTCCTTCAGTTGCAAAACCGTAAAGCGTATGTGCATCTTCCCTTACCTGAAAAGAGATGAATAGCTTACACTGTTCCTGGTCTTTTATTAAGGAAAATGTATTTAAGGAAATGTGGATATAATAGCCAATTCCACCCACATCGAGAACGACGTGAGTGGGAGCTTTATGTGCTAATTTCCCGTTAAAATATGCATACATAGCGATACGGAAAAAGAATTAATTACCTTGTTTTTCGTGTGACTGTACATCGACTACAGCGATCGTTACCATATTCACGATTTCGCGAACGGAACTATCTAATTGTAATACGTGCACAGGTTTGTTCATACCCAATAAGATTGGACCGACAGCTTCAGCGTTACCTACTTCTTGTAATAATTTGTATGCAATATTACCCGATTCTAAATTCGGGAATACCAAAGTATTTGCTGGTTGTCCTTTCAATGTACTGAATGGGAAATTTGCTTCTAACAAATCACTATTAAGTGCAAAGTTTGCTTGTAGATCACCATCTGCTACAATTTCTGGATGCTCTTTGTGAACGATTTTAATCGCTTCGCGTACTTTTGTCGGTGTATTTCCTTCGTTAGAACCGAAGTTAGAATAAGAAAGTAAAGCAATACGAGGGCTTACATTCATTTTTCTAACGGCTTTATCCAGCAATACGGTAATATCCGCTAATTCTTTTGCAGAAGGCTCTTTGTTAACGGTTGTATCACCTAAGAAAATAGGACCTTTTTTGGTTAACATCATGTACATACCTGCAATACGGCTACCTTCTTTAGCTCCAATGACATGGATGGCAGGTTTAATGGTATTGGCATAGTTTTTTGTTAATCCTGAGATCAACGTGTCAGCATCTCCAAATTGAACCATACTTGCTCCGAAGTAATTGCGATCAATTAAAAGTTTTTTAGCATCTAATTTAGAAAGACCACGGCGTTGTCTTTTCACAAATAAATGTTCGACATACTCATTGACACGCTCTGATTCCATTTCTTCCACTGGATCAATAATTTGTACGTCAGCTAATTCAAATCCGTATTCATTAATTAAGGCATTGATTTTACCTTTTTTACCTAATAAAATAGGAATTGCAATACCTTCTTCTTTGACGATTTGTGCTGCACGAAGTGTTTTATAATTATCTGCTTCAGCAAATACAACGCGTTTAGGATTACGTTTTGCTGCCATTGTCAAATTGCGCATGATGGCATCATCTTGTCCTAATCTCTTGCGAAGTGTCTCTCTGTATTTATCCCAATCTTCGATGGTATGTTTTGCAACACCCGATGCAATTGCCGCTTTCGCTACTGCTACCGAAACTTCAGTGATCAAACGTGGATCATTTGGTTTTGGAATAATATAATCGGCAGAGAATTTAAGATTATTGGTATTATAAGCTAGATTAACTTCCTCAGGAACGGGTTGCTTAGCAAGGTCCGCAATCGCTTTAGTTGCTGCAACTTTCATTTCTTCATTGATTGCTGTCGCACGTACGTCTAAAGCACCACGGAAGATATAAGGGAAACCTAATACGTTGTTTACTTGGTTTGGATAATCCGAACGTCCAGTGCCCATGATCACGTCGTTACGTGTTGCAATTGCTAAATCGTAGGCGATCTCTGGATTAGGATTGGCCATTGCTAATACAATTGGCTGATTAGCCATCGTCAATAACATTTCTGCTGTCAATACGTCTGCTGCAGAAAGTCCGATAAATACATCAGCACCATTAACCGCATCAGCAAGAGTATGGATATCACGATCAGTAGCATAAGTTGCTTTCATCGCATCCAATGTTTCACGGTCACGACGGATAACCCCTTTACTGTCTAACATGACAATATTTTCTTTTCTAGCACCAGCAGAAACGTACATTCCTGTACATGAAATTGCAGCTGCACCAGCACCGTTTACAACGATTTTTACATCCTCGATATTTTTATTGATCAGTTCACAAGCGTTGATCAATGCGGCGCAGGAGATAATAGCTGTACCATGTTGATCATCGTGCATCACTGGAATATTCATTTCAGCTTTCAAGCGTCTTTCAATTTCAAAACACTCTGGAGCTTTAATATCTTCTAGGTTGATACCTCCAAATGTAGGTTCCATTGCTTTCACAATGTTGACAAACTCATCTACATTTTTAGTATCAAGTTCAATGTCAAAAACATCGATATCAGCGAAGATCTTAAATAATAAACCTTTACCTTCCATAACTGGTTTACCAGCTACAGCACCGATATCACCAAGACCTAATACGGCTGTACCATTACTAATTACCGCAACTAAATTACCTTTTGCGGTATATTTGTAAGCGTCTTCATTGTTTGCAGCGATAGCTAAACAAGGCTCAGCAACACCTGGCGAATAAGCTAGCGATAAGTCTCTTTGAGAATTTGTTGGCTTTGTCGGCACAACAGCTATTTTACCAGGTCTACCCATTGAGTGGTAGTCTAATGCCGCTTGTTTACGATTTACATTACTCATTTTAATTCTTTTATATAGTGCTAGTTTGTTAAACTAAGGTTACAAATGTATCATTCTTTTTTTGAGAAAGAAATGATAACTAGTCAAAAATTTATTCTGAAGGGTCAATTTATTTTAAGACATCAAGTAGAGTGAACATTCGTTTGCGCATGGCGGTGCTTGATCCGGAATAATTGTTGACCAAGAGGGTAAAGGTAAATTTCTCTCCTGAACTGTTATTCTGAATACCTGTATAGCCCAATGCACCTCCGATCGTACCACTTTTCATTTTCATATTATTGTATTCTGGTAAACTTTTATAAAATTCGGGAAACCAAGATTGTGATTGTGCATATTGCATAATTTTGGCCATTGCTGCTGTCGTAACTCGATTTTGAGGAGAAAGACCAGATCCATCTTGATTGTTAAGCTCGCTGCTATTGATCTTTAATTTGTTTTCCCAATATTTCTGTATAAAAGATGCACCCTCACTCGTTTCTGTTTTTTGTGCAGTTTGATAGGCAATTGCTTTTAAAAGTGCTTCACCATAAAGATTGATGCTCTTTTGATTGAACCAATAAACTATAGCGGCCAGATCTGGAGATTCATGGGTATCTAGATGATGTTTTATGATTGTTGTTCCAGCAAGAGCTTGACCATTACTTGGTGATGCTGCAGTTTTAATACCCACATGCTCCAGTGCTTTTCCTAATTGGAAGGCAACATCGTACGCTGGGTCAGGAACGGAAATCTCAATTGTCTTTTTAAGATCTAATCCATAAGTGCCACGGATGTAGATCGTGGAAGCGTATGGGCCCGAATAGGCATATACTTGATCACCGGATCCATTTTTACCGGTTGTCACTTCATTTATAATTTTGAGATAAGGAAGATCTGCGGTCAATTTTTTTATAGGAGCTGGCTTTCCGATTGTCTCATTGGGTGAGAAGACTACACCTACTGCATTCTCTCTCCAGTTGAGCGAGGAGACGCCAGCGCCATAGTAATTTCCGATATCAGACCAGATCCAACCTCCAGGAACTTTATACCCTTGATAGCGTGTGTCATCACCTATGATACGACCTTTTATTTCTTTAATACCTGCATTCTGGATGACATATATCCATTTATTAATGACTTGTTCTTCTGTTGACTCGGGATAACGGCTACTTCCTAAAGTAGGATCTCCAGATCCTTCAATAATGATATCACCTTCCAATACACCATCTGCCTGAATAGTTCCTGTATAAGATAGATTTGTTTGGAATTTGAAATCCTTTCCCAAAATATCAAATGCAGTAGCTGCGGTAATGACTTTCATCGTTGACGCAGTAGCCAAGCCTACTTCTTGATTATGTTGGAAAATGGGCATTCCTGTATTTGCATCTAATACTGTCAGAGAAGCTGTGGCATTTTTTAAAGACGGATCATTTTCAAATTGACGATAAGCTTCTTCAATTCTGGATTTTGATGGAGATTGTGAGAATGCGGATGTATGGAGTAACGGGAATAAACAAATACTAAGAAGGGTTAGGGTTTTACTGGTTTTCATTAATAATAATCTTTCTGTTTTCATAAAGGTACTATTGTTTGGTCAGAAATGTTTAATATGAAAGTCAAAAATTGACATTTAATCTCTCCATTTTTGTCTGTAAATCTTACTTAGATCTAATTCTATATTTTCATCAAATAAATAAAACCGAGATTGTTCTACTTGATCTAAAAATTGATATTCAAGATGTTCAGGTATTCTTGAAAACGATTGATGGTATTTTACGATACTTCAGGTTTCAATAGCAACGTGTACAATTTATCGCAAAGTTTTAATCATTCTTCTTATACATTCCTGTATATCATTAACTTGAATTAATAATAAGTTAATTTTTAATTGTTCATGTTTTTATTTAAGGTTTCTTGATAGCTAAATTTATCATGCCGTGTCTTTGATGATGATGACCATATCAATATTGATATGGTTATGCATGATAAGTGCGATAGCGTTCCATAAATCTAGTTATTTGCTCTAAATTTAATTTCCTAATAACCTGATTACTAAGGATTGATAGTACATTTAAATGATTATTGTAGATGTTTTTAGTTTGTTTTTTTTATTGTTTTGATAAAAAAGCTTAATAAAATATTAAAAATTCATTAACCTTATGTTATTTTTGGAGCGTTAATTTTGAGCGTTGATTTAGGATATCAACCTCGTATTGGGTATTATATTAATTTAAGTAGATGAGAAAGAACTGGCTTTATTTGCTAGGGTGCGTGGCTTTAATGTTTTCTTCATGCCGTAAGGAAACTGACCTAATTTCAAAGAATACCTCCAATCAGGTATATTTTTCAAGTAAAATTGCGGGTCTTCCGCAAACAAGAGTGCAAGGTACTCAGTGGAGTGCTCATGATGCCATTGGAATTTTTATGTTCCAGAATGGTGTTGCTTTAGATGAAACGTCGATTATAAACAAGGGTTTTAACCAACCTTACACAACAAATGGTAATGGCAATTTTTCCCCTCAAAATGAACAGGCTTCGCTAGAATTTCCAATGGGAAGTAAGGTGAGCTTTGTGGCGTATTATCCTTATCAAGAACAGGGTACACTTACACCTTCACTAAATATTGCGAACCAGGAGAATCAAGCTCTGCTCGATTTTATGGTAGCCAGAAACACGACAGGGTTGACTTCTGGTCAAGGTCCGGTAGCCTTATCGTTTGATCGACAAATGACTAAAGTGGAACTTAAAATTAAGGGATCAGATTTAAATGGGTTAAGGGTCCATTTTATGGCATTGCCCTCGATCGCGAGCTTCAATCTTTCTTCGGGACAATGGGCACAAGTTAATACCAACACAGATATTCCTGCTCGGGTATCGCAAAATGCTTCAAATGAAACAATTGTTGAATGGACGATTTATCCAGGTACACTTACTGCTCAAAATAAAATCGTATTTACAAAGATGGATGGAAAATCCTACACTTGGAATATAGGGGAGGGGACAACCTATGAAAAAGGTTACCGATATCAGTATGACATCACACTGGGGAAAGATGGAAGTGTTAATCCTCAGCCTACAACATCTTATATGGAGTTGCCGGTTATCTCTGAAAGTGCTACTCTGAAGTACAATATCAACATGTCGTCTTCTACGAGGAGAAATTATTCTATGTTGTATGATACTGAATATAAGGTGGCTTATTGGGTAGCTTACCCATTAAGTAAGGATTATCTCGGAAGCCAGAAACGGACAGATGTCTGGGCCTACGACCCGGCATTCTCATCGAGTTTTCAAGCAAATCTAGAACGGGGATATCCTAATAACGCTACGTTATTGCTCGACCGTGGTCATCAGCTACCGAGCGGAGACCGTACGTACAATTTCGCGGAAAATGCATCTACTTTCTATTATACAAATATGACGCCGCAGAATAGATCCTTAAATCAGGGTTTATGGGCTGATCTTGAAAATAAAGTCCGTACCTGGACTACTCAGTCCGGAGTAGATACGATGTATGTGGTGACGGGTGCTATGGTGACGACTGCAACAGACAAGGTCGTCGATTATGTGAAGGACAATTCAGGGAAAGATGTAGCAAAACCCAAATATTATTACAAAGTATTGGCTATGAAAAGAGGTTCGGATTATTATACTATAGGATTTCGTATGAACAATGTGACGCCGACTAATACAGATTACATGAGCTATACGGTGACGGTTGAATCTCTGGAGAAAGAAACTGGATTTACATTTTTCCCTGCATTAGATCAGGAAACTAAATCGACTATCAATACACAGATATGGCGTAAATAGCTATATGATCATACATTATTAAATCAATTATTCATAAACAAAACATGAAAAAGAACCAATTTCTAGGTGCTGCATTAGCACTGATTGTTTTAGGACATTCTTGTAAAAGCGATGATTATCGCGATTTGGGAACAAATGATAATGCACAAGTGCAATTTACTTCTTCGATTGTGGGTGGTGTAACTACTCGTGTCACAGGTAATGCCTGGGATGCTGACGATGCTATAGGTGTATTTATGAAGCAAGGTAATGGATTGTCTAATCCATTAGCCGCCAATAAAAAATATAGTACTGGCGGTAATGGTAATTTCTCTGGACAAGGAGCAGATATCATCAACTATCCACAGACAGGATCAGTAGATTTTATTGCATACTATCCATATACAACAAATCTTGAAGGAGCAATATTGCCTGTTGCCGTTGAAAATCAGAGTGTTCCAGCTGCTATTGACGTGCTTTACTCCAATAATGCAACAGCATTGACAAAAGCTAGCGGAGCTGCAAATCTTACTTTTAGTCATAAACTGAGTAAAGTGGAATTGACTGTTAAACCAGGAAATGGTTTGACAGATGTGAATGGACTACAGGTGGTATACAACAATGTAAATACTGCTGCAACGTTAGATTTAGCGACTGGTATATTAAGCGGAGCTTCCGCTGCGCAGGATGTTACAGCAAAAACTACTGCACACACGGGAGTACAGCTGGTAGAAGCAATCTTGCTTCCTGGTGATTTTTCTGCTAAAGAGGTGGTCTTCACATTAGCATCAGGAACATTTAAATGGACTTTGCCTGCTAATACGACGTATGAAGCGGGCAAAAAATATACATACGATATTGTTTTATTGAAAAATGATGCTGGTCATGAAGTCGCAGTAACAGGTATGGGTACTATTACAGACTGGACAACAGTACCGGGCGGATCTGTTAACGTTGATATTGATGGCGGTCAGACTCCTACTAATCCTGGAAAAGAAGAAACACTTTTCTTTGAAACTTTTGGTGAACTTGATGCATCGAAAAAAGAAAGAATAGGAACTTACACCGGATATAGTGCAACTGGGCTGACGTATTCGGATCTGTATACGGCTACTTATGCAGATATACGTGCAACTTCAAAAATAAATGCACATGTGTGGCTGCCAGCTAACAAAGATACCGGGTTTAAAATTGAAGGAATTAATGCTACTGGAGCGACCAATCTGAAGTTATCTTATAAGTTGGCTGGTAATGCAGCAAGCCTACCAACAGCAGGAGTAAAAGTTCGTGTTAATGGTATAGAACTGGCTGTTCCTACAGGAGTACTGGAGGCTGAGGCAAATACATATGCTACTATTGATATCTCCGAAATTGCTCATAGTAATCGTATTACGCTCGAATTCTATAGCACAGAAACAGGAAATACAAATGGTTACCGTATAGATGATATCAAACTTGTCGGCACAAAATAATAGGGTCGATTAATCCATAAAGTTGTAAACAAGAAGAGAATCCTTTTCTCTTCTTGTTTATTCCTATTTAGCTATTCTGATTATTTTCCTACCTGAATCTATTTCATAAATGATTTATATTAGATTTTATTTTATCGTCATACATGCGTGATTTAAATTTTTTATATAGTTGTATTATCTTGCTTTTTGTCACGAGTTGTGCCCAGAAAGATGATGATACCGTTGCTCCGATAACTTCTCGTACAGTGATGGTCTATATGGCCGCAAACAATAGCTTATCTGCTGATGCTTATAAAAATCTTAATCAGATGGAAGAAGGATTTGTGGGTATCGATGGTAAATTGTTGGTCTATGCCAGGCTATTTGGTCAGCAGCCCAAAATATATGAAATTCAGCACGATACTAGTCCAGAGATTAAAAGTAAGGTTCTTAAAACATATAGCGATCATGACTCTTCCGATCCAGAGATGATGAAAATCATATTTGCGGATATGAAAAGTCTCTCTGTGTCGCATGGGTATGGAGCTATTTTATGGTCTCATGCAACCAACTGGGCTCCTGCAAATCTTGGCCAATGGAGTACTAGATCTTTTGGAGATGATCATTTTAGACGTATGGATGTACAACAACTTCAATCAGCCTTACCTCAAGGATTGGATTTTCTTATTTTTGATGCTTGTTCTATGGCATCTGTAGAAGTGTTATATGAACTTCGAGATGTTGCGCCCTATATTCTCGCATCTCCCACTGAAGTATTGAGTGTCGGCATGCCTTACCATCAGATCAACTCTTTATTATTTGATGAAGATGTTAAACATGGATTGACCGCAATCGCAAATGCATATATGGCGTATTATCAACAAAAAAAAGGTTTAGAGCAGTCTGCTACTTTTTCACTGGTAGATACTAGGCAACTTTCTGCCCTCGCACATGAGACAGCGCAATTGTTGTCTCGAAACCCATCGTTCATCTCCGAGATTAACAGAAATAACGTACAGCGCTTGGATCTAGATCCTAGTAGTCCTGTTAAAGCATATGATTTTTTAGATCTATTTGAGAAACATCTTCCATCGGAAGAGTTAATGCCTTTAAAGTCTGCAGTCAGCAAGGCTGTCATATTTAAAGCGAATACCCCCACTTTTTTAGGTAAGCCCATTACTAATTTTTCAGGACTGTCTAGCTATATTCCTGCCCAAGAAGAAAGTCACCTTTTCCCTTTTTACCGCACGCTCAATTGGTATCTCGATGCTGGATATGATAGCTTATTTTGATGCCATTATCGCAGACCTAAAATAAGGATTAGTGGTTTACTTCTTGAAATTTTCCTAACTTGCATGATAAAATTAGAGAAACAATGACGCATTCAGAAAAATTAGCGGCAATAAGAAGTCTGATGAAAGATCAAGGTGTTGATGGTTACATTATCCCTTCTTCTGATCCGCATATAAGTGAATATTTACCAGATCGTTATAAATGTATTGCATGGACTTCGGGTTTTACGGGTTCAGCAGGTACGTTAGTTATTACACAAGATTTTGCGGGGTTATGGACAGATACTCGTTATTTTGTTCAAGCAAATGAACAATTGGCTGGTACTGGATTTGAATTGGTAAAATTAAAAGTTCAAGGTAATGCGGAATATGCAGAATGGTTGGGCGAAAAACTAACAAAAGGATCAAAAGTTGCATTTGATGGAAATTTGGCTTCTTTGTTAGTTGCGCAATCGGTACAACAAATATTGAAACCACTTGATATTATTGTCGACGGTCATGTGGATTTACTATCACCGCTTTGGGAAGGAAGACCTGCTTTACCTACCGCAAAAGCATATCTATTGGCGGATACAACAACAGGTCAATCAACAGCATCTAAATTAGCTGCTGTACGTAATGTGCTGGCTAAGAATAGAGCGCAGGCGCATCTTATTTCTTCTTTAGATGATCTTGCTTGGTTGCTCAATATCCGTGGTCGTGATGTTCCTTGTAATCCAGTTGTTTTAGGATTTGTTTACGTAACAGCTGATGAAGCCATCTTATATATTGAGCCTGTTAAATTGGATGAAGCTACCAGAGCAAGTTTGCAAGCTTCGGGTGTACAGGTGAAACCTTATGAAGAAGTATATGCTCAGGTTGACCATTTAACGCTAGATTCTATATTGATCGATCCTAAGCGAACATGTTTTGCTATCTATGACGCTATACCAGCTGCGGTTAATATTATTGAAAAAATCAATCCTTCGACTTCATTAAAAGCAGTGAAGAATGAAGTGGAAATTGCACATACGCGTGAAACGATGATCAATGATGGTGTTGCGCTGACCAAATTTTTTAAATGGTTGGAAACAGCGGTGCCAGAGGGTGATCAATCTGAAATATCTATTGCAGCAAGGTTGCAGGAATTTAGAGAGGAGCAACCTGGCTTCAACGATATTAGTTTCAATACCATCGCAGGTTATTTAGATCACGGCGCATTGCCACATTATTCTGCAACTGTTGATAGCAACTATGCGCTAAAATCAAAAGGATTATTGCTGGTGGACTCAGGTGGCCAATATCAAACGGGTACTACTGATATCACGCGTGTTGTTTCTTTGGGTGAGATCACACAACAAGAAAAAGAAGATTATACCATTGTATTAAAAGGTACTATTGAAGGAAGTCAAGCTATTTTTCCGCAAGGATCTAAGGGGTATCAGATTGATGCCATTACCCGTCGTCCGATTTGGGCTACATTACGCAATTATGGTCATGGAACTGGACATGGTGTAGGTTTTTTCTTGAATGTGCACGAAGGACCGCAGACATTTAATTCAGCAAATATTGATGTTGCTATAGAAGTTGGAATGATTAGTTCTATTGAGCCGGGTTTATACCGCGAAGGAAAGCATGGGATCCGTATTGAAAATTTAGTGTTATCTCGAAATGCGGATTCTTCGATATTTGGTGATTTTATGGATTTTGAAACCTTAACTATTTGTTATATCGCAACAGATTTGGTTGATAAAACCTTATTAGATCAACAGCATATCAACTGGTTGAATCAGTATAATCAATGGGTTTTCGATCAATTGAAAAGCCGATTGAATGATGATGAGCAAGCTTGGTTGAAAAATAAAACAGCTGCGATTTAATGGATTGCCATAAGCGCTGTCACAAAAAAGGGGGATCACATGATCCCCCTTTTTTGTGATAAAATTGATATGCTATAACGTTTTAATTATTTGAAAATAATGTTATTTTTGCTGAAAGACCAAATCATATCATGCGTAAAATCCTATTTTTCAGTTTTATCTTCTTCTGTTCTTTATCTTCATTTGGACAGCAATATATCATTCCGATGCCTCAACATCTGGAAGTATTGCAACAGGCTTCATTTTCTTTGAAGGGCAATCTCGTGATCGGAAGGAGCACATTTGAAGCACAGTCTAAATATCTAGCTCATCAATTGGAGGGTTTGTTGCAATCAAAAGTAACCCTTAAAAAATCCGGCACGGTACGTTTCCAAAAAATAAATCATCAGGTGGCAGGTCAGCACGATTATTATGAATTAAAAATCGATGCTAAAGGAATTGTGATCTCCGCATCTACAGATGATGCTGCTTTTTATGCTGTTCAAACCTTGTTACAGCTTGTAGAAGAAAATCAAACAAAAGGTAGCATACCAGCATTATCAATAAAGGATTATGCTAAATTTACGTATAGAGGGGCACATCTTGATGTGAGTAGACATTTCTTTACTGCTGATGAGATCAAATTATTTTTAGATTATTTATCGCGTTATAAAATGAACAAGTTTCATTGGCATCTTACTGATGATCAGGGATGGCGTATAGAAATTAAAAGTCATCCAAAGCTAACTGCGATCGGTGCTTTTCGTGCGGTAACAGAAGATGTTAAAGATTCCAAATTAACGAATGATGGTCGTTATGGCGGATTTTATACACAGGAACAGGTTAAAGATGTCGTGGCTTATGCAAAAAAGCTACATATTGAAGTGATTCCTGAAATTGAGATGCCCGGTCATGCGCTGGCAGCTTTGGCTGCGTACCCTGAACTTTCTTGTACAGGTGGACCGTTTACAGTTGGAACATCTTGGGGTGTCATGGATGATATCTATTGCCCAAAGGAAGAAACCTTTGACTTATTGGAGGACGTGATTGATGAAGTCGTCACTTTGTTCCCAAGTCATTATATCCATATCGGGGGTGATGAGGCTCCGAAAACAAGATGGAAAGCCTGTGCACACTGCCAAGATCTCATTAAGAAGGAAGGTTTGAAAGATGAATTTGAATTGCAATCTTATTTCATCAAACGAATGGAGAAATATATCAATGCAAAAGATAAAAGTATCATTGGTTGGGATGAAATTTTAGAAGGTGGCTTAGCCCCGAATGCTACCGTGATGAGTTGGACAGGTGTTGAAGGTGGTATTCATGCAGCTAAGACTGGACATGATGCGATTATGACTCCAGTAAGTCATATGTATTTGGATTATTATCAAGGTAATCCACAGTCAGAACCTTTGGCTTTTAGTGCAGAATTACGTTTGGATAAGGTGTACAGTTTCAATCCAATTCCTAATGAATTGAATACGCAAGAAGCGAAACATATTTTGGGACCACAAGCAAATATGTGGACGGAATACATTACAAATTTCAAGCATGTAGAGTATATGCTTTTTCCTCGATTGTTAGCTTTAGCAGAAGTGGCTTGGGGTACTTCAAATCCTGATGAATATAAGTCCTTTGAGAAAAGAGTCATTCATGAGTTTGCTTATCTTGATCGAAAGAGCATCAACTATAGTAAAGCAATTTTTGAACTCAGCGGTAACATTGTTTCTAAAGATGGAAAGATGTATTATGAATTGTCGACGATTAAAAACGATGGAACTATCCGCTATACAATAGATGGCACGAATCCAAATATAGAAAGTCCGATTTATCAAGGTCCTATTTTGGTTGATCAAACGGTTACTATCAATGCCGCAAATTTTAGTGTTGATCGTATGATCGGATCGGTATTGAAACAGGATTTTGTCATCAGTAAATCGACTGGAAAATCGATCCAATTATCGCATGAACCCAGTGAAGCGTATTATGGAAATGGTGCAGCCACTTTGATTGATGGGGTTTATGGTAACAAGCAATATTTCAAAAAAAACTGGTTAGGTTTTAATGGTCAAGATTTAATAGCAACGATTGATCTTGGAACGGAAACTACATTTTCGAATGTTGAGTTGAATGTTGTAGATCAAAATGCGAGCTGGATCTATTATCCGAAGGCGGTCAAAGTTTATGTGTCCAAAGACAATCAAAATTTTACGCTTGTAAAAGAAGTGGGGAAAGAGGCGATTTCCGAATCAAAAGGCACAATCAAACTATCGTTTGATCAGCAGACCGCAAAATATGTAAAGGTGGAAGTTCAGCATTTGAATCAAATTCCATCAGGGTCAACAGGTGCTGGATCAGCAGCTTGGTTGTTTGTTGATGAATTGTCGGTGTACTAATTTGAATACGAAGAAATTATGATGAAGAAGTTGGTTCTTAATTGAAGCTTTGCGTTGATCGTACATTATCCATATTGATATCAAACTCAAGTTTTATATTGAAGTAAAAGAGACCAGAAAAATTTATTCTGGTCTCTTTTTATTGCAGAGCGATATCATTTATATTTATTCTGTATTAAAAAAATATTTTTTGATACCTTTCTTTTTTGTAGGCGTAGATTTATATACCTGGATTAAGATTTCGAATCAACTCGTAGAGTTTGATTTTATCGATGGGCTTTAAGAGATATCCGTCAATAAAAGGATAATGAGCGATTTGCTCCTGATCACTTCGACTGGTCGATGAACTGATGATAAATATATTCATTTGACTTAAAAAATCAGAACCATAATGTTCTAATTTATCCATCATTTCCCAGCCGGTCATAAATGGCATATTGATATCGACGAAGATAATTTCTGGAGTAATGTCTAGCTGTTGTTTTTTGTTTTCAAAGTAATCTAATGCATCGAGTGCATTTTCAAATAGATTGACTTCAAGTGGGAAATCTGGAAAGCTTTTAATCATATTGTTAAAAATAACACGTAAAATGGCGTTATCGTCCACCACTGTTATTATTCTTTTTTTTGTGCAATTAGAAGTTTTCATGTTGTTGTTGTTAGAAATCTCACTAAAAAAGTAGTGCCTTGACCTGGAGCGCTTTTAATATCTATTTTACCACCTAAAGCTTCAACTTGATATCTGGTGATAAATAGCCCGATCCCTTTAGTATCAAAACCGCGATGAAATACTTTTCGAAACATAAAAAGCTGTGACTTGAACTTAGGTAAGTCAATTCCTATGCCATTATCTTCTATACTGAATATCGTGTTGTTATCTTCCACATAAGTTCTGATATGAATTTGCGGTGCTATATTTGGATCAGTAAATTTTAAAGCATTACTGAGTAAATTATTAAAAATACTCTCGAGATATTTAGTAGGATAGTGTATATTTTTAACTTTGAAATCCGTGGTTAGTATAGCATTTTTGCTTTGTATCTCTCCAATAAATTGACTATAGATCTTTTTGTAGATCAAAGAAAAATTACAGTTATCTTTTAAAATATTTTTATTTTCTCTCAGTTCCAATATCTCCGATAATTCTTCTAATGTATCCGTCAAACTATCATTACTGGTTTTCAAAAGATCTAAATATTCGTTTTTAATGTCGATATTACTTTCATCTTTCAATTCACTTAGGAGCATATGTATATTGCTAACAGGCCCTCTTAGGTTATGTGCAACAATTTGATTGAAATCTTCGAGCTGCTTTACTTTGGTTTCCAATTCAATTTTTACGAGTTCAAGTTCATGCTTTTGTCGTTCGAGAATCTCTCGGTTTTTCTTAGCATCAGATATGTCCTGTAGCTGAACAATAAAAAAAGAGAGTTCATTAAATTGATTATGAACTGCTGAAATCGTAACTGAACACCAAATGTAATGGCCTAGCTTGTGTTGGTAGCGTTTCTCTAATGTAAAGCTATCAATTTCTCCTTTGGCAAGTTTTTGTCTTTGTTTGTAATCAAATTCAAGATCATCGGGGTGTGTATAATCTAAGAAATTAATGGTTGAAAGTTCCTCTTGCGAAAATCCCAGGATTTTACTAAGGGTCTTATTTGCTTCAATGCAGTTACCTTTTAAATTGGTAAGTGAAATGCCTAAGCCAGAGAAATGGAATGCTTGATTAAATTTATGCTGGTTAAATCTTATTTTTTCTAGTGATTCTACTTTTTCAGAAATGTCGGATACCACAATGGCAACACGATCCTTGGTCAAATGAATGGGCATTATTTTCATTTTGTACCATTTACCTTTATGGGTATCAAAGTTGGAAATAAATTCCATTTTGCAAACCTTATTAAAGGTAAGAGCTTTGTCAATCAATTCTAAGGTTCGCTCAGAAATCGCTAATGGAAATAAATCACTTAGGTTTTTATTTAGAAATTCATCGGGTTTGTAAAATAATAGATCTGAATTACTCGTCCAATAATTGATGAATACCCCATCTTTACTCACTTCAAATACCAGATCGTCGAGCGATGCGACTAGAAGCTGAAGTTGTTTTTTTTTCTCAAGCAAGTCTTTATTTTCGTTAATCAATTTGGTTACATCGGAAATGGCTATAATCATATGCATATCAGATCTTTCAGGGACTAATTTGGAACTAAAGGAGAGCCATTTAAAATCTCCTTCTTCTGTCATTAGGCCATAATTATGATCAATCTGTTTTTCACCTGTTTGTAATGTGTTATAAAAAGAGAGTTCTTCAATAGGGATGATACTTTGATCTTCCACGCGGTAAAAAATCAAGGCATCTTGAAATTTTTTATTACCTATTTTTTCAATTGGTAATAAAAGTTTGATTTGCTCATTGTAAGATAGGATATGACCTTCTTCATCAAGCGCTAATAAGCCCTCAACCCCTAAAGTTATAGGATAGGAGTACTGTTCGTTCAATGCGTGGTAGTGAGGTTCCATTCGCGGATCAAGTTAGAAAGCCTTTTTAATATTGAAGCATGCAAAAGTGCACATTTTATTCAATTTAATGATTAAAATTGAGCAATTCCCTATTAAATTTAGATGTTGTATTGATTTTTTTAATCATTCTTTTCTATCCAGATGCTATTCAGCCAAAGCGGTTTACTTCCATTTTTCTGGAATGTTATCTTTTGTCGTCCAATATGATCGATTTTAATGACTCCCAAATTGGTGTTGACAAATTCATCGGTATAGTTGTTTTCATTAGGTTCAACCACCATTTTTCCATTGGGGTTTAGTTTTCCAGATACGGATTGAGAACCTATTTGAATGGAAATATTGGCCACGACTTGGTCTGGATTATGTGCAGATAAATCCACTTTATACATACCTATTTCAGGAAAATCGATCTCCCATTCGATCTGTCCGTCTTTCGTATGAATATGCTGTGGTTTCTTTCCGTCGTATTTGGTTATTTGTAATTGATCCTGGTTAATCGCATTTGTACCATTTAATGCAAAGCCTCCAAATGTAGATTCGGCTACGATGTCTTTATCCAGTTGTAAAGGTCCATCATAAGTAAGTGAAATCGTCGATACAAAAGGATTAGTTTGTTTCGCTGGTAACTTTATATGTAATATTCCACTCTTTTGTTCAAATTTTAAGTTTGTTTCGGTTGCGCCTATGCGAGTTGAAATATGGGATGGTCTTGATTTTATTCCAGATATCCGTAATATCCGATCAAGAGGCCAATTAAAGACCTGTGCGTACACTTGTGTTTCTTTTCCAAGTGTCTTTGTTGTGAGGTAGCCCCAATCGTGTTGATTGGCCCGTAAATCCAAGCCTGTTGCGCCATAAATACCCTCACCATGGTTTTCTAGCCATTTACCTACATCTTCAAGTCTGGAGATACTCTCATAGGGTATTGTTCCATCAGCGCGTGGTCCTATATTTAAGGTGAAACCACCGTTGAGGCTGACATTTGATATTAATGAATTAAAGATCTGACTTGTGGATTTCCACTCATTTTCTTGGCCGTTGTAACCCCAAGAGTGGGCGATTGTACCTGGAGTTTCCCATGGATGGTGCACGTAGGAAGTGCCAAACTGATTATCACCGAAAGTTTCAAAATCTATATTTTTTTCATCTGTTGGTAAACCTAGTCTAGAATTGATTAAGCAGTTAGGTTGTAAGGTATGAATAAGTTGAACAACTTGTTCCAGCTGTTCCTTTTTAATAATTGATTTTTCATATGGAATCCACATATCAAACCACATCAATGAAACATCGCCATAATTGGTTAATAGCTCACGCAATTGGGGGATTACTTTTTCCTGCCAATATTGGTTATACTGCTTGTCGTTGACATGGCCGGTTAATTCTTGGTTATGATTCCAAGCATAAGGATGTTCCCAATCTATCCAATGGGAATAATAAAATCCTAGCTTCATGCCATGTTTTTTACATGCTACAGCCAATTCTTTAATGATATCCCGATTGTTTCCACTTAATTTATTGAGGCTGTAATCTCCTATCTTAGTATCCCATATGGCTACTCCATCATGATGTTTGGCCGTCATGATGATGTATTTCATTCCAGCTTTTTTGGCGAGTAATACCCATTCTTCAGGGTTGATCTGATTCCATACAAAGCGCTTTGCTAGTTCACCATACTCCTCTTTTGATATGCGGTTGCGATAGCGTATCCATTCTGCATAATTGTTGACATAGCGAAGTTTTTCTCCTTTCCACAATCCTTCTGCTGCACTATAAAGTCCCCAATGGATAAACATACCAAAACGGTCGTGGCTAAACCATTGTGTTTTAGAATTTTGCTGTGCAAAAAGTGCAGTTGTACAAATGAAACATAGACAAAAAGCAAATAAAATTCTTTTAAAGGACTTCATCATAGCGGTTACGGTCTTAAGATAGACCTAAGATAGTAAAAATATTCTACGTAGCGCAAAACGGTTTTTAAGTTATTTTATATCATAATAGGTGAATGAATTAAGTGTCAGCGTAAATTGTTAATCTTAGAATTGGTTAGATGAACAATTGATTCCATATAGAGATCTCATTTCGTATTTTGATTTCTATAGGATCATGTATGAGAGATAGATTGGATTGATGTGGTCCTTAATTTAGTTATGATAGCTATGCTTTAGGTATCATAACTAAATTTTGCCCGATCAATAGTGACTCTGATGCTGATACAACCTTATAATCGTAATATGTTTTTAGGTGCTAGTCCAGATTTTAGATTGCAAATGCACCGATGATGGTCGTTGGATGTAATTCTTTATGATTTAGCAATATAAATCTGTCAGCTATTGTTCCATAATATTCAATACTCATGGCTACAATAGCTGACTGGGCTTGGCTTGCCTTACAGTCAATTAAAAATTGATATTTGTCCTGTACTATCGGTGCTTTGATAAGATCAAGATCCAGATGCTTTTCTACGATATTGAAGAGCGTATGTGTGTCGAAGTTATAGATTCCAACTCCTATTTTGAAACGAATGGAATGGGTGTAAGGAGGTCGGAAGAGATCATTTTTCGTGTTAAAGCTCGGGAATTGTATCTGTAACTGATGATCAGTTTGCATATTCAAGGTGGGATCAAAATAGAGAAAATCATGCATATGGCACTTTTCATTAAATTGGAAGTCCACCAGGCGATCTAGTTTTCCTAGATGTATAGTTTTTTGCCCCAGGTATTGCCCATTTGCACGCATGACACGTTTGAGATGAGTAATGAGGCGGTTATGCATATTACTGTCATGGAATCCCATATGGAGCCCCTTGAATGTGCGTCTTATTAATGAACCCGCTTTGCTGGCTTTGCCAAAGTCAACTGAAGCCGCTACTGTCCACCTGCTTTGCTTGGTTCTGGAGCTGCTTTTAGTTTGAACGATATTTTTGTTATTTACTTTGCGGTGTACGAGTCCTCCGAGTGATCCGCGGAGATAGCCGTCATCAATATATCCCATAATTATAGCTAATAAAATGATTCATATCGATGAAGTTAATGAAATAAATAATTAAAAATGAGCCTTTTAATTATTTTTATGAAAATTAAAATGGTAAAGTACTAGTCATTTTTAAATTTATAAATAGAGAGTTCTGTCCATTATGAAATTTTTAATGTAGCTCCTTTTATTATTAGTCAGTGCAAATGCAATATTGGGATATCCCAATATTCAATATTGCTGAATATACAGTATCAAATGTTGGGGTTAATATCATGATGGTACTAAGGAAAAGTACGATCTAGTCATTAGACATGCAAGATCACTCCGTACTATATGCGTATTAGATCCGTAGTAAGTCCGAGTTAGAGATAGAAATAATACGTTTACATCATTCTTTAAAGATTCAAATACCTACTCTTACGTACCAAGAGGATATATAATATCATTGATTTTATGTTAAATATGTATTGAATATGTACATGAAACACGGATGTTATATGGTTTAAATACTTTAATGTGAATAATTGATGTATAATTTGATTTAATAGCTATACTTATATATGTTAATTCTATATAATTTATTTTTTATATTCCATATTATTTTTACATTTGTATAGTAAATCTATACATTTTATTTAGTTATAAAATCTTAATTATGGAACTTAACACTCAGTTTTTAGTTGATCGATTGGTTCAGCGGATGGACTTAGATCGTATTTTTTTGTTTCAATTTTTGGATGACGGCCGTAAAAGTCCACATCTACTGTTAGTTGTAAACCCTATCAAAGGTGTTTCTGTCAGAAGCGTTGCGCCTATTATCCATCTGTGTATGGCGGATATGCCAGAAATTCCTTTTACTGTTATATGGACTAGTGATTGGGTCAGTCAATTGAAAAAGGGAAGTTTATATTATACCTATGCTTCGCTGCCTTCGCATCAGCTTTATCAATCGGGAAAGAAAGGCTATCCAACTGTATCCAATAAGCTCGTAAATAGTTTAATGGAAATGTTTGTGTTGGATTATGCTCAAGGAAAAAAGGTGTCCGACGAGTTTATGGTTGCTTGTTATTCTTTTAGATCAAAGATGGACTTTTTTCAGGCCACTGCTATGTTGCATCAGTTTGTCATGTTGCGGTTAAAGGGGTTTCAAAGCATGGTCGGAGTAGCTGTTGGCAAGTCGCAAAATCTGGAACATATTCTGAAAGTGCTTCTTGGAGCAGTGCCCGGGCTTTTCGAAATTTTTACCTATGATGTCCATAGTACACGTTTGCTCAGACTACTGGATAGCAGTTACGCTTATTCGAAGAAAAAAGATCGTATCGATATCTTGGAAGAGGAATTTGAGTTTTTATTGGTTCACTGTCAAGCATTAGGAAAGGCTATGGATGATATGGTTGATTTTATGAATGATGGCGTAGCTACCTATCGCAAGAAGCAAAACGATCGAGTTGTTCAAGCTGTTCAGAATGGGGGAAGTGTTGATAAAATTTCCGTTGTTGTAGATCCCAAGCACAGTAAGACAATAGTTGCTGGTCCTCCTATCCGGGAAGATTTTTCGGGTTTTCCTTGGCCACAAAAGTATAAGGATGATGCGAATATAGTACTAGATAAAATTTATTCAAGTTATCGTCCGGAACAGATTTTACTGGTCAATTATCAAATGGGAGTATTATCCAAGGGAAATCCTTTTGAAGTCGAAGCTGTTGATCAAACGGATGGTGTCAAAATCCAGCTTTATTTGGTTGTCCTAACAAAGAAGAACTTGCCATTTTCTTTTCGGCAGAGAAATTTTGGGGATGTTGGTGCCTGTATGGTCTTTTTGGATTTACCTTATGTAGAAAAGCATTTGGCATTGGGAAGTCGATTTGTAAATATTGTCTGGAAAAAATCTTGGATTTTGAGGCAAAAGTCTACTTTCCATGTGCAGCTAATGCCCCGGGAAATAGACTGGAGCTGTAAATTGGAACGGATTAAATTGTGTTCTGAAAATGCTAGATCTGTTATGCAGAACCTATTGATGACTATGACAGGAGCCCCTCTACTAATGCCTGACACGGCATTGCTACTGCTGCGTGAGCTTTATAGTATCGGCATACAAACTTATCTGCAATGTGCCGTTGGATTTATCCCTAAAGATATGGATCTCTCAGCTCTCCTTGACTGGTCTGCTATTGCAAGTACAGATGTATTGGATGGTCTTTTGAATACGCATGATCTGAATAAGTTGATTCTTTCTATCATTTTAAAACCGCAAGATATATGGTGGAAAAGTGCTGCAATGAATATGGATGAAAAACATAAGGATTTAATAATCAGTCAAGCTCGCGCTGTCGCTGAATTGTACGAACGACTGCTTAAAGGGCTTATTCTATCTATTGAACAACGAATTGCGCAAGTAAGTTAGGGGATGGCGAAATCTCTTCGATGTTCTTTATTGAAATTTCTTAAAGATTTTCGTTAGGGAAAAAGAATTCTGAGGCACCTATATTATATATAAATCAAATGTGAGCTCGATCGCTGTACGGATTATGAGTTTCCTGTTCTATCTCTCAAAACAGAGTTGGACATATTATGGGGGCTAAAGGGAACTGCTCCATGAACAAGAAGTAAAGCAAGGAGTTTTGTATATGGGTCTATTCTTCAGATATAAAACTATTATTAATTAAAATCAAATAATTATGAAAAATACAGATTCGGAACCTATCGTAATACCAACGAGTTTTAGATATGCTTGTGAACTTTTTGGTATTTCCGTGCCGGATTTTTTACAACTGTATGTGAATCATTTTTCATATATCGATCAGAACTTCCATGACAACTCGGTCTATAACTTAGTGACTAAATCTTTTGATTATATACGCCATGAAGATGAAGGACAAAATCAACCATTATCTATTGAACTGAATGAAATAGATCGGGCTCGAGGTGTGAAGCTCATACAACGTCAAATCAAATTGTCCATCAATAGAAATTATAGTTATTCGCAAAGGAGAAGCAAAGGGAGGTTGTTGACTCATCAACTTTATGAGATCTTTTCTAAGGGAATTGAATTAAAGGAGGTTGTTTATCTTGATGAGGAGACCACGATTACTTTGAATAAAGATTTAATGTTTAAATCAATGCTTACAGGTATTTCGGCTACACAGTTTTTAAATCGAATCATGAAATGTGTGGCTATTCCTGAGCATTTGGCGAGAATGCATTTAAATAAAGCTGTCTATAATCCAGTTTTAGGGGTATACATGCGTGTATATGACGGCTATGGTAGTATTTGTGATCAGGAATATCAAAAATCTCCTAAATGTCGATTACTTATTATGGAAATTCAGGAGTTGGATAAGCGCTATTTCTTTTGTCGAGATCTACAGCAACGAACTATTTTTTATCAAGAATGGTTGGATAACTATCTAAAAATTGATCATTCAATTTATTAGCATTGAATTGTTGATAAACTTCGATTTGTTTTGCCGAATCACTGTAAAAAACGCCTAAAATGCTATTACAAATATAACCTCATTTAAAATTTATTCTTATGAAAAACTTAGAAACTATTAAGCTTACCCAAGAGTTTAAGCAATTTTGTGATATTTTTAATTTTACGCCCGAGGAGGTGCTTCAAGCATTTATTGATCAAGTTGATATCGCACAGTATATGTGTTTTCCTTTGGATCCAGATCGATGGGCTAATTTGTTTATGATGGAATATCTGCTTAAGTATACAGATTCGGAGGATACGCTAAGAGCATATGGCGAATTTGGAGAAAAGTGGGTTAGGATTATGGAAGCTGGAGGTAATAATGTTGTTGAGCATACTAGAAAACTTTTAGAGGATTGGCATCAATCAGTTTTGGAAGATCGTATTAACAAAATTATGAATGGAGAGTCGGATGATGATCAATGAAACTATGCGTCGCGCTATTGTAGCTTCATAAACAAGCGCTCTAGTCCTTTGCCATTTTTTTGTAGCAGTTTTTGCAAGAGCTACGTTATCAGGATACTAACACTATAAACTATGATAAAAAAAATAATCTATGCGATTGTTCTCTTGTCTTTATTGACAAACTGTGGAAAAGATAAGGGTACGCCAATTTATGATGATCCGAAAGACATTCAAAAAATATTATCTACCTATATCTGGCAGCCCATACATGTTAATGAGGGTTCTGAAAATCAGTTGGTCAACTATAAACCTGATGACTGTGAAATGGACAATAGCTATCGTTTTTTGTTCGAAGAAAAATCCAATCAGATGAAGTTAGATAGAGGTAGAAAAATTTGTGAAACGAATGCGGGGATTCTCGAACAACTTGTCTTTAAAGGAAAAAATACAAATGCTTTTACTTTCAATGAAGAAAAATCTACAATCAAATTTTCTGATAGTGATGAGTATTCTTCCTATCTCTTAGCTATTGAAGGAACTAGATTGATCATCACTTATCAAAATAATAATCCGGCTGCGTTTGTTGTTCCTGTAAAATATTATTTTAAAGGAGTTAAGGAGTAGGGGAACGGATTGGAGTTCATATTTTGATCAGGAATATGGTTTTAATAATTCTAATATAACATAAAAGGATGATGAGTAGCGTGCTCAAAATGTTGAGTTACTATCTGGACTACTTCAGAGCAGCCATCCTTTTTTATATCGTGTATTTTTCTTGATATTATTTCACTGGAGTGCTTTTTTTTAAAGCTAAAACGTTATTTTAGTGGTTTACAAACCGACTACTTATTGTTTTTATAAATTTAGAATGAAACTTAGCAGCATTTTTTTTAGTGGAATGATCTTTTTCACCATTCCTAATCTACAAGCACAGCAAATCCCTTATAAAAATAGTAAGATCCCCGTTGAGAAAAGGGTTCAGGATCTTTTAGGCAGAATGACAAAGGATGAAAAAGTTGGTCAGTTGTCTAAATTATTGGGCTGGGAGATGTATGATAAAGGAACTCATGGTGTTTCGGTTAGTGCTAAATTAAAAAAAGCGGTAAAGGATCAACATATTGGTTTGCTATGGGCGACCTTTCGTGCTGACCCTTGGACACAAAAGACTCTTTCAAATGGATTGAGTCCAGTTGAAGCGGCTCGTGCGACAAATGCGATTCAACGCTATATGTTGGACAGTACACGCTTGGGTATTCCGTTGTTGTTATCGGAGGAGGCGCCGCATGGTCATATGGCTATCGGTGCTACTGTTTTTCCAACAGCTATTGGACAGGCAAGTACTTGGAATCCTAATTTGATTCAACAGATGGCGGCGACTATCGCAAAGGAAACTTATGCGGTAGGTGGTAAAAATGGCTATGGTCCTGTATTGGATCTCGCTCGTGACCCACGTTGGTCGCGTACTGAGGAAACTTATGGTGAAGATGCTTATCTGATCGGTCAGATGGGGAAAGCAATGATTAAAGGGTTTCAAGGTGATATGCTTGGTCAAGAGGATAAAATTATTGGAACACTTAAGCATTTTGTTGCCTATGCTGTCCCAGAGGGGGGGCATAATGGTGAGGCTGTTTCTATTGGTGAAAGAGCTTTGAGACAACATTTTTTGTACCCTTTTGAACAAGCTGTAAAATCAGGGGCTGGTTCAGTGATGACCGCCTATAATAGTATTGATGGTATTCCTTGTTCGTCTAATCCGTGGCTTCTGAAGGATATTTTACGTCAGGAATGGGGATTTAATGGCTTTGTTGTTTCGGACTTATTGAGTATATCGGGATTGAATGGTGGGCATGCGACAGCTTCTACTGGTGCTGAAGCTGCTTCACAAAGTTTACATGCAGGTCTAGATGTTGATTTGAGCGGTACTGGATATGGTACTAATCTGCAGCAAGCAATAAAGGATGGACTTGTTGAGGGTTCTGTGCTGGATACTGCTGTCGCTCGGGTATTGCGTATGAAATTTAATTTAGGCTTGTTTGATCGTCCTTTTGTGGATGAAAAACTGGTTGGTAAGAAGGTAGGAACGGAAGCAAATCGGGCTATAGCTCGAAAAGTAGCGCAAGAATCTATTGTATTGCTTAAGAATGAAGGTAATCTTTTGCCGCTTAAAAAAACAATTAAGCGTATTGCTGTTGTTGGACCTAATGCTGATAATGTCTATAATCAATTGGGGGATTATACTGCTCCTCAAGCTGATGGTAAAGTGAAGACCGTATTGGATGGTATTCGTGCTGCGATGGGCAAAGGTACTCAGATTGATTATGTGAAAGGATGTGCTATCCGGGACACTTCAAATAGTCATATTCAGGAGGCAGTGGCAGCAGCTAAATTGTCCGATGTTGTAGTCGTTGTACTAGGAGGTTCTAGTGCGCGAGATTTTAAAACTTCTTATCAGGCTACTGGTGCCGCAAATGTGGATATCAATGCGGTGAGTGATATGGAAAGTGGTGAGGGTTTTGATCGTGTTTCATTGGATATGATGGGTGATCAATTGCGATTGATCCAGGAATTAGGGAAAATTGGTAAGCCTATTGTCTTAGTGACGATCATGGGCAGACCTTTGAATCTCAATTGGGCTGCGGTACATGTGCCTGCTATCGTAAATGCTTGGTATCCTGGGCAAGAAGGTGGATTGGCGATTGCGGATGTGCTCTTTGGAGATTATAATCCAGCAGGTCGTCTACCTGTATCTATTCCTCGCTCTGTAGGACAATTGCCGGTACATTATAATCATAATAAACCGAAGCACCATGATTATGTCGAGATGACGGCTAAACCTTTATATGCATTTGGCTATGGATTGAGCTACAGCAAATTTGATTATTCTAATCTTTTGGTTGATCTGAAAGAGGAAGAAAATGATTTTGTGTGTACAGTTTCTTTTGATGTGGAAAACAAAGGGAAGTTTAATGGTGATGAGGTGTCTCAATTGTATGTAATAGACGAAGTTAGTTCTGTCGTGACGGCTGTAAAGCAATTGAAACGTTTTGAACGTAAAACGATTGGAGCGGGAAAGCGTGAGCAAATTTCTTTTCAGCTCACGAAAGAGGATCTAAAATTATGGGCTGTGGATAATAGGTGGAAAACGGAGAAGGGAAAATTTAAATTACTGATTGGGTCTGCATCGGATGATGTGCGCCTTGAAGGGGTTCTTGAATTGAAAAAAGATTATTTGTAATCTAAAATAGAAGATGTTCCGAAATGGGAAGGGTATTTTTTGCAGAGATAGTGTCCTTCTTTTCTAAAACAATAAGTGTGGCTTTCTTTGCCACACTTATTGTTTATTTTAAGACGATGTGCTTAATACTCTTTCTATTCCAAGTGTAGGTAATGTGAATCAAACCTTGTGGGTCTTGTATGATGGTCGGGTAGGAGTATTCATCTCCATTTTGACCGTCTTCTAATATCAATACGTCTCTCCACTTGAGACCATCTTTTGATAATGCTACTCGAAGCTTAGTACGCCCCTCCCACCAATCTTTTCCGGCAAGATCTGGATTATAAACGATCATAAACTGACCATTTTTTAAACGTATGGCATCTGTTGCAGCATTTGGATTAAGCAAATTTGTAGCTTGCCAAGGTTGCCAGGTCTCTCCATTATCATTGGAAAAGGAACTCATGACTTTGTTTTCTTTACTGCGACATAATACTTGAATTTTTCCATTCTTATGTTTTAAAGTACTAGGTTGTATGACCTGAACTGGACTTTCATGATTAATTTCAACGATCGACCAAGTGTTTCCACGATCTTTACTGATCTCTATATGTGCTTTCCAGATTTCATCTTTTGACTCGGTGCTTGACGGTGATAATATTATTCCGTTGTCTAAAGTGATTGGTTTATTTTTGATTGGCCCAAGAATATTTGCGGGTAGTGCTTTTGCTGTTGACCATGAATTTCCTTTGTCGAGCGAATATTTAGCATATCCTTTCCATTCTCTAGGGTTTAGTCCAATTTTATAATAGAGATATAGCGTGTCAGACTGGGGATGCTGATATAACACGGGATTCCATGTTGGATACTGTTTTTCATTAAGAGTACCATCGGCAACCTGAACTGGTGCTTCCCATGTTCCATTGGTATAGTGAGAAGTCCATATGACTACATCGGGGTTGGACTCGTGTGTTCCACCAAACCAAGAGGCAATTAAACTATCTTTACCTATCGATTCGATAGTCGAAGCATGGCATTGTTTGAAAGGAACCTGACCTTCTTTGAAAATCTGAGATGATGTTAATAATACGGGTTGATAGCTTCTACATGAACAAATTATAAGTAGGATGACAATGGATAGGGCTAGTTTATTCATAAATATATGTGTGTTGGCATTTGATGTATTCAAATTGTAAAGTTTTGCAATTTGAGTCTTATATCCAAATTTATCTATTCTTTTTGTTCGATTTATTTTTATTGTTTATCAAGTTGAGTGCTATCCTATATTCCGATCGTTATTTTTGGATTTAGAGAATGAAGGATTATTTATTAGTTTTTGTGATTCTTGTAAAATAGTCATCTTGATAAAAAAGTCTAAAACAAAGAAAGCCACGTGAGTGGCTTTCTTTGAGTAGTTTATTTTTTTAATTAATGTCCCAGAAAAGTTTTATGGTTTGCTTATCTTGATCTTTTACAACAGTGTAATTTTGCTGATTATATGCTATTTCAGAAGTTGGCAAAGTCCATTTTACGGGAATAACCTTATTAATGTCTGAGTTTTGAACAGGTATATTAAATTCAGGATAATTTAATCTTCTTACTTCAGACCAAGCTTCGACAGCTTGGAGTAGATTGAAATGAATCCATTTCTGTGTAGCGATTAGCTGTATTTTATTAGATGTAGCATCCCAATTGAGGTTTGATAAATAGGTTTTGATCTGTTCTTCTGTTGGAGCAGTCGCCGCAGGTGTGGTATTATCATCACTTCTACTACGTACCATCACATATAAACTAATAGATTCTTTGACTGCATTTTCAAAAGTTGTTTTTGCAGCGTTTAAGTTTCCTTTTTTACTATAATACTCCGCTAATAACAAGTTAGCTTCCGTTGCACTCATCAGTATTCCTGGAAAGAATTTGTTGCGAGAGTAAGTTGAACGATTGTAAATGGAAATAGTTCCGTTGCGGGCTAAATCTAATTGAGATGAACTTGGTAATGATTGATCTAATCCTGTAAATTTATTATTTGCTTTTGCTCCTAATTCAAAGATAAATGGCAATCGTGGGTCAACTTTAGTATTCATCTCGTCAATCATTTTCTTGCCAGCTAAATTTGCGTACCATGTTCCCTCTGCTTCAAATGCGTCTTTTATGCCATCTGACGTAATCTTTGATCCTGAATCAAAAATATCAATTTGTGAATTTTCACTATTCACTAATGGTAGTGGGAAATCATTTTGATTTTCTATTATTTCTTGAATTTCAGTTGCTGCTCTTGATGAAAATTGTGAACTAGCTGATACACGATATAACATACGTAATCTTAAAGCATTACAATATTTTTGCCATAATATTAGTTTTCCATTATTAATAATATCCTGTGCTTCGAAAGATCTAACAATATTAGTTGGTACAGTGATGTTTTTTAATTCAGTACTAATACTTTTTAAATCATCTAGCATCGTTGTATAAATATCTGTAGCTTTATCGTATTTGGAATATGATTTAGTATAATCGCCTCCATTTGTACTTAATTTTCCTGCCTCAGTCCAAGGAATATCACCATATAAATCGACCATTTGTTGTGTTTGATCATAGTACAATACCCGAGCAGTTAATAAGAATATACGTTTTTCATTTTTTTCAACATCAGTTAGCCCGGTGTAAAGTTTTTCTAATTCTTTGAATTGTGTCAACCCTTTATAATATTGGATCCATCTATCCTCGGTGGCGGCAGCTCCAACTGTTAGTTGATTAGCTTCATTGATCCATCCGCTAGTTTGGATATATCTATTGATTGTTGGTCTTAAAGTAACAAATAGATTTCTATATGTAGGAATTATTAATTCTTTAAATCCGAAAATAGTTCCAGTATATTGTTTCTCGACTGTTGTTTCAGTTACTTTTGATGGATTTCTATATAAATCGTCAAATGAACTTTTTGAACAAGAAGAAATGGTTGTCAGTGCCATTGCACTTAATCCCATCATAAGAATATGTTTTTTCATGTTTTTCTTTTTTAGAAGCTAGCACGTAGCATTAAACCATATGTTCTTGTTGCAGGGCTTGTTCCTGCATTAGAAACATTATTAATCCAGTTGGATCCACCTGTCATTTGTTCTGGATCTAAATCTTTTATACTTCTGTAAATAAAGAATAGATTACGTCCAAAGGCAGAAAGTTGAATGTTTTTAGCTTTTAATTTATTGGCTACTGCGGTAGGTAATCGATATCCCAATGATATCTCTCTCATTTTAATATAATTATTTTTCTGAACGTATAATTCGTATCGTGAATTTGAATACTGCGGACCGCCCCAGTTATAAGTTTCATTATAGTATGTTCCTTGAGAAATTATATTGCTGTTTTTTGTACCGTCTGTACGTACCCCATCCATAAGCATACCGTCATGATAAACTGTTTCTCCATTTGGACCTTGTGCGGCATTTGTTGCAATACCTTGTGTCCCTACTTTATAGTAACTTAAACCACCGTGTTCTGCATCCATACCAGTTAAACTTTCTTCTAGTAGTCCTCTACTAATCATCCAATTAATACCAGTTGGCATGACATGTCCTCCCCATCTAAAGTCCAGTAATGCATCTAGTGTAAATCTTTTATAAGTAAAAGTGTTAATAAAACCTCCAGTAGCCTTAGGCATTGCATTACCTGCCTTTATCCAGCTATTTGCATCAACTTGATAGATACCATTGTCCTGTACAATTTTATTTCCATTGTCATCCATTTTTAGTGGATGTACCATGATATCTCCCATGGGTTGCCCAACTCTGGATACAAGTTGAGCAGCTTGACCATCATAATCTCTATGTAGTAATTCGCCTGCCCCACCAGGTAATTCTTTGATAATGTTTTTGTTCATGGAAAAATTTAGAATGGTATTCCATTTGAAGTTCTCATGTTGTATAGGAGTACCACTTATTGCAAACTCCCATCCAGAATTGCGAAGGGAACCAACATTGGCAAGAATAGATGATGCACCAGATGAGTATGGTAATGTATAATTTAAAATTTGATCTTTAACCAAACCATTATAATAGGTTATATCTAATCCCAATCTGCCGTTTAGCATTTTGGTTTCAATACCAAATTCTACTTCATTTTTGGTCTCGGGTTTTATATTTTCATTTCCAAATGCTTCTGTTGGTACAGTTGTATATAGTACAGCTGGCCCATTTGCTACCTGTGATCCAAGTGTTTCTTGGGTGTAAAATAGTGCACTCTTATAGATATCTGGATAATTTCCTACAACTCCCCATGATCCTCTCAATTTAGCGTAACTAAATAGACTAGGAAGTTGAAAAGCATCTGAAAGAATTAAACTTGAATTTACTGAGGGGTAGTACAATACATTATTTTTAGGATTCATTGTTGATATTGTTTCCCTTCTTAAAGTACCTTCTACAAACCAGTAATCTTTGACATTTAGATTTAACGTACCAAACATTGCTTCACGTAGCATATTGTTCTTGTAATTATATTTATCTGATCTGACAGGTTGATTAACTGAGGCATTTACATCAAACCAATTTCGAACACTTAGTCCAATTTTTGTTTCATTTTGAACATAAGTATCTTCTGTTTTAGTTGCGGTATAACCAGCTACTGCACCTAGTTTAAAATCTGATGTGATTTGTTTACTATATGAAGCTAATAAGTCAGTATAATATATGTTTGCATTTTGATTACCTAAGGAATAGAATCCTGAGTTTTCATAAGCTAGAGGTCGCTCGTTAGGTTGTTTGTCTTCTGTTTTTTGAGAAGTTACATCTGCAGAAAATCTACCACGGATGAATAAATTGTCTGTAATGTTATAAGTAGCTGTATAAGAACCAATTAACCTGTTGGAATATTCATCATATTGTTTAGCTCTTGTATTCCAATAATAATCTAATACGTCTGATCTATAGCCAAAGTGTTTTAAGTTTTCTGATGGTGTTAAACTTTGATTTGTACCCGTAACAAATTTGTAACCGAGGCTAGTCTGGTATTTTTCAGCATACCAGTCTGGGTTATCAAATGTAGAGATCATCCCCGTGAAATTGTTTATTAGACGATCTGTTAGGAGGGGTCTATTATGTGTATGTTGATTAACAAAATTGACAACAATATCATTTTTTAGTTTTCCCCAAAGTGTAAATGAGTTGTTTAGATTGAAAATATTTTTTTTATTGTAAGATCCAAAAGAAGTCATTTGGTTATCTTGTCTCGTAATTGAAAATCGAGTACTTGAATTCTCTGTAGTATTTCCAATTGCTAAGTTGAAGATCGTATTGTTAGGATTATTAAAAAGTTTCCCATATGAATTTTGCGCAGTATATGGTCTTACCACTCCATCCCAAGATACAATATTTTGGCCATCGAATTTTGGACCAAAATTAACAGTTGCATCCATTACGCCACGATTAACGCCATTAACAGCATCCTCAGCACCATAATAATAAAACATATCATCAGATTGATTAATATTATTATATGATTTATTAAAACCTGGTCCTCTTACGTCTTGAAATCTAGGTAAATAGGCGATTTGGTCATGTGTATAAGTTGCGTTGAAGTCAATAGTAAAACCTTTTCCGGCTTTTCCTGATTTTGTAGTGACTAAAACAACTCCATTCATCGCTTCAGATCCATATAACGCTGCTGCAGAAGCACCCTTCAAAATACTGATGTTTTCAATATCCTCCGGATTCAGATCTTCTAAACCGTTACCGCGAGCACGTTGGTCACCCCAATAATCGGAGTTATTAAAAGTTGTTTGGCGCATTGGAACTCCATCAATTATGACTAAGGGCTGTGAGTTTCCTGTAATGGAGTTTGTTCCCCGAATATTGATGTTAATCCCTGAAGTTGCTCCACCTGGCGCCGCTGAAATACGGACACCTGGTGCTTTACCGTATAATGCTCCGGCAAAGTTAGGACTTCCTGTTTTGGTAAGTTCTTCAGCTCCAACTGTACTCATGGCATAACCCAGCTCTTTTGGAGCTCTTTTAATCCCCATTGCTGTTACGACTACTTCATCTAATGCTGATGCATCATCTGCTAAAGTAACATTAATCGTTTTAGTTGAGGCAACAATAATTTCCGTTGTTTTATAACCAACGTTAGAGAATCGTAATGTTTCCCCTTGTGCGGCTTGAATGGTAAAACTACCATCTGCAGCTGTTTGTGTTCCGCGTGCTGTTCCTTTTACGGAAACCGTTACGCCGGAAACAGGTCCTGTAGCATCTGTTACCTTTCCTATAACAGATTGCTGTGCGAATAGGGTAGAGGCACTAAATAAGGTGCATAACGCTAATCCCGCACTTTTTGTGTAAAAATAACTCATACGAATTGGTTGAATAATTTAATTAGTTGGTTTTTATTAGTGTTTGTATTAAGTTTTCGATAATAAAGGCTGCTGTTCCCACACTCTGAGCCTGTTTATTGGTTTCTGATATTCTGATTTGTGTTGCTTGGGCCAATCTTGGTATACAAAATTCGTTGATGGCTGTTTGGATTTGAGGCATCAGGATTGTCCCTGCTTTTGCGCCTCTTCCACTGATGATAATGACCTCTGGATTGAGAATATGGATTAATGTTGCTATCCCTTTTCCTAACATATAACCAATTTTACCTAAGTTGGCAACAGCAAGTTGATCGCCATTGATAGCACTTTCTAATAATGCGTCTCCTTGCGCCAAAAGATTGTTCTGTTGTTCGGATTCTAAACTGGATTTTTCCCCAGCGTTTAGTGCTGCTTGGACATTTTTCACCGCTGCAGTTAATGATGCTTCGACTTCTAAACAACCTTTTTTTCCACAGGAACATAATTCGTTGCTATCACTAAGTGGTATGTGGCTAAATTCTCCAGCGTAACTGCTAGATCCTTTGAATATTTGTCCATTTACGATCATACCTAGGCCAACACCCCAATTTAAATTGATGACTAATGAACTTTTTATATTTTTGGCCGCACCAAATTTTTGTTCTGCAAAAGCGATACAAGTAGAATCGTTTTCAATAATCGTTGGCATATTAAAATGCTCGCTGATATGTTTTTTTATGTGGTATAATTTTGATTGTTTATCAAAAGAATCATTGATTCCCTTTTCCGTATCTACAAAACCGGGCATACTGATGCCGATGCCTAGGAAATTTGATGTACGGATGTTAGACGAAATGATCAATGCTTCTGTTAGACCGATAATGATATCTAGGGCTTTGTCTTTATTTTTTAGTGGATTGTAAATGTCAACGTTTTCTGCTATGATATTGTTCTCTAAATCAAAGATATAAATGGACGTATAATACTGGTCTAAGGCTATAACTAAAGTATACTTTAATAAATTATTATTGATCTTAAATTGAATAGCTCTTCTGCCGCCGGTTGAAGCAGCGAGATCATTCCCCTCAATTAAATTCATCTCTAATAATGAGTTTACGGACTTGGTAATCAGGGGTATACTTTTGTTAAAAGTTTTACTGAGCTGTGCAATCGATTGCAGCTTTTGAAAGTAAATGGCTTTTATAATTTGATCGTTCATAATTTGGATTGGTTTTCCGTAATAGTAAAGTTACAACAATATTATTAAAAGATGCAAGAACTTTTTACTTTTTTTTAAGAAGTTAATTTTCTTGTGCACGGGAATTAATATGATTTAATTATTATAGAAATATTTAGATTAAGATTTGACTCAACGTAATGCATGAAGAGAGGTATTAGCTAGGTTTTTCAAAATATTATTTTGGTAATAATTTTTATGAATTATATGGATAAATAGTGAAATACGAGTGCTTATTAAAAAAAATGCCTACTGTGATTTATAACAGTAGGCTTTGAAAATGATTTTGGAATTAAAAATTTACTTACTCTTTATTTGAATTACGGTTGCATAATTCAATTTAGTATTTGGGTTTATCACTGTTATTTGATTATCTTTTTGTGACCATTTTAATTTTCCTTTATGACCCAGTATGGCTATATCTTTAATTTTGAACTGATCGGGTAGATTAAAGACATATTGCGCGGGTTGTTGATAACTTTCACCTTCTACGATATGAAACACATTGACCGTTTTACTATCCTTACTTCTGGTATAATAATAGTCTCCTTCATGGAAAGGTGCAATAGGTCTGGTCGCATATACGGCCCCTTGATTAATCTGTATCCATGCTGCCAATTCTTTTAATCGATCGTAAGCTGCTTGATCATAGTCTCCATTTGGTCCTGGGGCAATATTCAGCAGATAATTACCTCCTCTTGCAATAATTTTGATGAGTGTTTCTACAATTTTCTTAGTTGGTTTATATTGGTCATTGGGAACATAACTAAAAGAATCTCCCATGGTAATGCAACTTTCCCAAGGTATGTCTAGGGTGTGTTCGGGGATCGCTTGTTCTGGAGTAACATAATTTTCCCATTTGCCGGGTACAGTGCGATCGACGACAATAATACCGGGTTGATTTTTACGAGCCATAGTACCTATACGATCCATATCTATATCTTGTTCGACTTTAATGGTGCGTTGCCATTCTACAGATGGATCAATTGTTTTAAATGGTCTTACCCATCCGCCATCTAACCAGAGGATATCTACTTTTCCATATTCTGAAGTGAGTTCATTAAGCTGGTTATACGTGTAATTTTTAAATTTCTCCCATCTTTCGGGATGTTTTGCGGGATCATAATTTACGTTTCGGTCTTTAGGCGGGAAATAGTTCCACCAATAAAAATCGGTATGCCAATCAGGTTTGGAAAAATAAGCCCCTATTTTAAAACCATCATTTCTGAATGTGTTGAATATTTCTTTGGTGATATTTGCTTTTGGATTTGTTGAAAATGGTGTATTTGGAGATGTTACTTTGTAATCCGACTCTTTTGTATCGAACATCGCAAATCCATCGTGATGTTTGGTGGTGAATACCACATATTTCATTCCTGCAGCTTTTGTTGCATCGGCCCATTTTTTAGGATCGAAATCTGTTGGATTAAATGTTTTTTGTAGGTTTTCGTAATTCTTTACATAATCGAAATAGTTTTTTCCATGTTCAGGTTTGCGCTGTGTCCAGCCTTCGTCTTCGGGACATAAGCTCCAGCTTTCGACAATACCCCATTGACTATATGTGCCCCAATGCATGAAAAGGCCGAATTTCATGTCCTGCCATTGTTCCAGATTTTCGATGACCATGGGGTCGGTTGGTTTTTGATAACCTGAAGATACATTATGTGCTTGACCAAGTGCTAGGGTGGAGGTTGTCGCCATGAGCACAGCTGTTATGATCGTGTTGAGTTTTTGCATGTTTAAATATAAATAAAATGCTCATAAAGAAAGCCACTTTAAGTGGCTTTCTTTATGAGCTGTTTTTGAATATTAGGTATTAGTTTACATCCCAGAAAATCTTGGTGTCGCGCGTATCTTTTGCACGCACTGCTTGATAGTTTTCTGAATTGTTGGTCATTTCTGATGAAGGATATGTGAGTCTTACCGGTGGAGCTTGTAAACCATTTAAGGTCGAGACTGGGAATGCGGGTAGAGTAGGGTATCCTGTTCTACGGTATTCTGACCACGCCTGTTCTGCTTGTAACCATCCAAAATGCAACCATTTTTGTGTACCAATAAGCTTTAATTTCGTGATTTTATCACCTGAAAATGCAATATTCGATTCTGTGATCAATTTATTTATTACTTCGCTGCTTGGTTTAGTCAGCTTAACTTGATGGGAGCTGTTTGCATTTAAGTAATAATAGAATGATATTGATTGTTTTACTGCTGTTTCATAAGCTGTTTTTGCAGCAACATCTGTACCCCATCTTTCCTGTGCTTCTGCTTTGATTAAATTGGTCTCAGAAGCAGTCATCAAAACTCCTGGTAATTTTGAGTTTATCCACGCTGTAGCAGAATCAACCACCGCATATTTCGTGTACTGTGCATTTGCCTGAGCTGCAGTAAAAGTAATAGGCATTGCTTGGAATGTTTTGTTAGCAACAAATTTGCCTTGTACTGTTTCTCCAAACTTATCAAATAATACTTCCATTCTCGGATCATCTGCTGTTTTTAAGACTGTATTTAACATATAGTCTGGTGCATAGTGACTTGGTAATTCTCTCACCGCGTCTATTAGACTTGAGGTATATGTGGTAAGAGGTTGTAATAAAATATCATCAGATCCAGCATTGTACTCGCCGTTATTGGATCCATCAACTATAGGATACTCATTGGGATTATTGAGTATTTCCATAATTTCTGTTTTTGCTCTATTTTCATCAACATTTGAAATTCGCATTAATAAACGTAAACGCAACGAATTTGTATACTTACGCCATTTAATCAGATTTCCGGAGTTTAAAATATCTGCACGATTAAACTCATTTGTGCTTGTTGCAGTTTTGAAATAGGTATTGACTTCTTTTAATCCAGTTAAAAAAGTATTGTATAATTCTTTTTGATCGTCAAATTTACCAAGTTTAATGACATCTGTAAGGGGCAAGCTTCCTGCCTCTGAAAATGGAATGTCACCAAAATTATCAACCAGTTTTGATGCTTGATCGTATAATACGACCTTAGCTGCGTACATAAATAAATCACGGCTAGCTTTCTCTTCAGCTGTTAATCCATTGTATGATCTTTCCATGGCTCGGTAGACACCTATCATTCCAGGGGCATAGAAATCTCTCCAATAATCATTTGTATAAGAATCACTTTGCTGATACATGGTATTCTCATTTTCAAAATATGCTGTTTGTGTATATCTTGCATGGTGCGTGAAAATAAAGGTACGGTAGTGCCAGTATTCTGATCTGAGACGGGAGTTATTTAAAATCTGCGTTAAAAAAGCAGCAATATTTGGTTCTGTCGTTTGTTCGGGATCCGTGTATCGGTCTTCTAATTCGGTTTTACAAGATTGAAAACTGAATAAGGTTAATAGAAGACTTGCAAATAACAGGATATGATTAATTTTTTTCATTTCTTTTTGTATTAAAATTTAGCATTTAAAGAGAAACCGAAACTTCTAGTAGCTGCATTTGAACCGATATCAATGCCTTGTGAATACCAGTAGTTTCCAACAGGTGCTTCTGGATCTATGTCTTTGATAGATCTGTAAAAGTAGAATAGATTTCGACCGATCAGAGACACGCGTAAACTATTTAATTTCAATTTTTGAGTTACTGATTCCGGTATATTATATCCGATGACCACTTCTCTTAATTTGATGAAATTATTGTCAAGTACTGCTGCTTTTTCATTCCAAGCATTGTTTCCCCAATAAAAGTTATTCATGTAATATTCTGCTCCAGAAAGCTTGACTTCATTTTTTGCTCCTGTGTTGACATTGACTCCGTCTAATGTAATACCCGATTCACGATATTCCAATGTGCTCTCCAATCTTCCGGCTCCATATGCATATTTATGTGGTGTCGAGATCATTTGACCACCAAATCTATAGTCAGCTGTAAAATCTAAGCTGAAACTTTTGTAGTTAAATGTATTGGTCAAACCACCAATTGCTTTTGGCATGATGTTTCCTGCTTTTACATAGGTTGATTTGTCAATTACATAATTTCCATCATCAGATATTAGTAACTCACCTTTTTCATTTGTCGCACGAGGAAAAACGTAAATGTTTCCTAAGGTTTCACCTGGTCTCGCTTCCATACGGATAGAACTTTGATCTGCATCGTAGAAAACTAGTTTTGGTACTTGATCAATAAGTCTGTCTAATTTTGATTTGTTGTTTGAGAAATTTAATCTTGTGTTCCAAGAGAAATTATCATTTCTGATAGGAGTACCACTTAATGCAACTTCCCAACCTTTATTGGATATCTTACCCACATTGAGAAATTGTGTGGAAGCTCCAGTGGTGTAAGCCGTTGATAATGGCATGATCTGATCATCGATAGCATTTGCATAATAGCTGATGTCTAAACCAAGTCTGCTCTTAAAGAATTTTAAATCTAAACCGATTTCTTTTTCCGTTTTTTTCTCAGGTCTTAAGTCTTCATTTCCATAAGAAGAATTTGGAGCCAATGCTGGCACAGGTCCATTTACGGTGATTAATGAAGTTTGTTTAAATGCTAAATTAGAGGCATAGATAGGTGCGTCGTTACCTACAACTCCATAAGATGCCCTAATTTTTCCGTAGTTAAAGAAATCTGGCAGGTCAAATGCTTCTGAAAAGACGAAACTTGTGTTTACTGACCCGTAGTGATATGGGTTATTTTTTGATGGTAAGGTCGATGAATATTCTTTACGTCCTGTACCTTCTAAGAATAGGTAGTTTTTATAAGAAAGATTCAGTAATCCAAAGTATGCATATTTGACCAGCTCTTTTCTCACGTGTGTTGTTACTGCTTGACCAAATGTATTATTTAGACTGAACCAGTTGGCGGATACAAGTCCTCCTTCTGTTCTAGACATCTGATCATCATAATTTTCCATACGTGACTGAAAACCTCCGCTCACACTAAAATCAAAATCATCTGAAATTTTATCTGCATAGGTTAGTAAGGCGTCTCCGTAGATGATTTTATATATTCCTTTAGAAACTTCAAATTTACCTGTACTATTTGTCGCATTGTACTGTACAGCATATTCGTTATGCTCTTTATTTTCGATATTTAATCCTGTAAAATCTGTTCCCAGACGACCTCTAAATTTGAGTTTGTCTAATATACCCCAATTTAATGTTGTGCTTCCTAAGAATCGATTTTCTTTTTCTTCATAAATATTTCTTTTTTGCTGCCAGAAATAGTTAAGTAGATTCACACCTCGATAATTGACTGGGAAAGCTTCTGGTCTATTTGATCCAAATGGATTGTATCGAAATCCATCAGAGGTTTGATATAATTGATTCTTCATTTTTTCGACATCTTCTGCGCCACTGAAAAAACCACCATATGAGGCTAATACATCACCCATTAGACCGGGTCTGTTTTTAGTAATCGTACTGATATAGGATGCTACTACATCTAAATCTACGCGATCGGCAAGCTTTATCGTGCTGTTTAAATTGAAGGTACTTTTATTCATTTTGCTTCCAGGAACAATTGCCTTGTAGTCCATATTGGAAGCAGATAATCTATAATTGATTTTCTCAGATTGATTGGAAAGGCTTAAATTGAAGTTATTATTGTGTCCAGTGTCAAATATATCTCCATAATTACCTTTATTGGCTGAATATTTTCTTAAGGAACCATCCCACCAGCGTACATCTTGTCCGTCATATTTTGGTCCAAATTGTCCCCAAGCATTATAATTTAGTAGTCTATCTCCAGGAAATAGTGCATTTGTCATCCAACCTTCTTCAGTTCCTCCTGCTTGCACATTTGTCGCTGCATCATATCCTGGACCATATTCATATTGTAGTCGAGGTAGAAAAGCTGCTGTTTCAATAGAACCTGTATAGTTAAAGTCGATACCAAGTCCTTTACCTTTGACTCCTTTTTTTGTTGTGATCACAATTACACCGCTCGCGGCATCGGAACCATAAAGTGCTGTTGCACTAGCTCCTTTTAAAATCGTCATGGACTCGATATCGTTAGGATTTAAGTCTAACATGCCGTTTCCACGTATGCGGTTATCTCCCCAGATGGCTTGTGACCCTGGATCTGTTATACCTCCAGTATTGTTTAAACCTTTTGAACCAGCTTGTTGATCATTTCTGATCATGACACCATCTACAACATATAAAGGCTGTCTGTTATTTGCAAGCGAGTTGATACCACGTATCTGTATGTTAACAGCACTTGAGGCTCCTCCTGGTGCAGAATTGATTTGTACACCTGGTGCTTTACCATATAGTGCTGAACCGATATTGGTTGTTCCAGCTTGTGTTAGTTCTTTGGAACCGATGGTAGTGGAAGCATATCCTAAAGCTTTGGCATCTCTTTTAATACCCATTGCTGTCACTACGACTTCTTCTAATGCTGAAGCATCTTCATTTAAGGTGACATTAATCGTTTTAGTTGAGCCAACAATAATTTCTGATGCTTTGTATCCAATGATCGTAAATCGTAAAGTTTCACCTTGTGAAGCTTGAATTGTGAAAGTTCCATTGGGACTGGTTTGGGCAGCGCGAGATGTTCCGATGACAGAAACTGTTACACCGGAGAGAGGTCCTTTAGCATCGATGACCTTTCCTGTAATGGTTTGTTGTGCGAACAAGGATGTTGCACTAAATAAGGTGCATAATGCTAGTCCCGCACTTTTTTTGTAAAAATAACTCATACGAATCTGTTGAAAATTTTAATTTAGTCTGTTTTTATAAGGGTTTGTAATGTGTTTTCTATGATAAATGCCGCGGTGCCTAAGCTTTGGGCATGTTTATTTGTTTCGGATATTTTTAATTGTGCGGTACTGGCCAAACGAGGAATGCAAAATTCATTGATTGCTGTCTGAATTTGTGGCATAAGGATGTGACCTGCCTTAGCGCCCCTTCCACTGATAATAATTGCTTCGGGATTGAGTATATGAATTAAAGTGGCGATGCCCTTTCCTAGCATATAACCAATTTTTCCAAGGCTTGCGATAGCCAATTGATCGCCCTGAATGGCATTTTCTAACAAAGCATCCCCCTTTGCTAATAAGTCTTGATATTTTTCGGTTTCTAAACTTGATTTTTCTCCCGAATCTAAGGCGATTTCTACATGTTTTACTGCTGCGGTGAGTGATGCCTCGACTTCTAAACAACCTTTTTTTCCGCATGAGCAAAGTGCGTTGCTATTGCTAAGGGGGATATGGCTGAATTCCCCAGCATAACCACTGGATCCTTTAAATAGGTGCCCATTTACGATCATACCTAATCCTACTCCCCAATTTAAATTAATCACTAATGCGCTTTTCATATCTTTAGCAGCACCAAACATATGTTCTGCAAATGCAATGCAGGTGGAGTCATTTTCAATCATGGTAGGAATCTTAAAATGCTCTTCAATATGTTTTTTTATATGATGAAGATTACAGTTCTTATCATATGAGTCATTTATCCCTTTCTCATTATCTACAAATCCAGGCATACTGATACCCATTGCGATGAAATCATCTAATGGAATTTGAGATTTGGTGATCAATTTCTCCGTATGTTCAATGATATTTTGTAAAGCGATTGTGTGGCGAGATAATGGGTTGTACTGATCTGTGATCTGTGCAATAACGTTGTTTTCGAGATTGAATATATAAATGGATGTGTAGAATTGATCAAGAGCGATAATCAACACGTGATGCGAAAGGTTATTGTTAAGTTTAAATTGAATAGCACGTCTTCCACCTGTAGATACTGCAAAACCACTTTCTTCTATCAAATTCATGTCCAATAGGCTATTTATGCCTTTAGTAACAAGTGGTACGCTTTTATTAAAAGTTTTACTTAGTTGTGCAATCGATTGTGTTTGATGGAAGTAAAGTGCTTTTAAAATTTGACTATTCATTATCTTTATATACTCGTGTGATTATTTTGAATTAGTAAAGAAATAAAAATTTTTTCAAAAAGCCAAGACTTTATAATTATTTTTAATAAGTATACTACTCTTATTTATTTTTATGATTGTAAAAATGTTTTTTGTTTCCAAAATTTTCAAAAGTTTCTAACGAATGTAAATCTTAATAAAGGAATTTTGGATGGTGTTTATGAGATCTTACCAACTATTTTGGTCTTACCGATCAACATGCCTTAATTTTTAATATTTACAAAGTAAAACGAGGCTTTTTTTCTGTTTTAAAAAGAATATCTTTGGCTTAAACAATCTAGATTATGAAACAACGATATTATTCACTTGATGTATTTCGAGGAGCAACAGTTGCTCTGATGATTATGGTCAATAATCCCGGAACATGGGCACATATGTTCGCTCCTTTACAACATGCCAGCTGGCACGGTTGTACACCTACTGATTTGGTTTTTCCGTTTTTCTTATTTGCTGTCGGTAATGCGATGTCTTTTGTAATCCCCCGTCTTCAAGAGGCAGGTGATGCTGTGTTTTGGAAAAAGGTAATCAAAAGAACCGTTTTAATATTTGCCATTGGTTTATTTTTGAATTGGGCACCTTTTGTTCAATGGAGTGGGGATGCACTGGTGTTTAAGCATTGGGTAAACCCTGATGATGCTGAGAAGGGAATCCGAATTTTAGGCGTTTTACAACGCATTGCTTTGGCTTATTGCTTTGCGTCGATCTTAGCTTATTATTTTAAAGAGAAAGCGTTGATCTGGATTTCAACGTTTATCCTATTGGCTTATTGGGCGATATGTGCTTTTGCAGGACAGGTTGGAGATCCCTATAGTTTAGCGGGCTGGTTTGGTACTTCTATTGATGTCAAGCTATTGGGAGTAGCACATATCTATAAAGGTGAAGGTGTGCCTTTTGATCCGGAGGGTTTGATGAGTACTTTACCCGCTATTGTGCAAGTGGTATTTGGTTATTTGGCTGGTACATTTATTAAAAAACAGGGACAGGTGGATTGGCTATGGTCTAAAGTTCCTACGAGTAATGAGCCTCATTTTAAATTGCTTTCGGGTTTATTTGTTACGGGTTTTATATTAATTGTCTTGGCTTGGATCTGGTCATTAGGTTTTCCAATCAATAAGAAAATATGGACAAGTTCTTATGTCTTATATACTACGGGGCTTGGTATGATGACTATCGGAGGGATGATCTGGTTTATTGAGGTGCAGGGAGTGAAAAATGGTTTAACTAAGTTTTTTGATGTTTTTGGTAAAAATCCACTCTTTATATTTGTTCTGAGTGGTGTTCTACCTCGTTTGGTCGGACTTATTCGTATTCCTAATGGAATAGGGGAGGATGGTGCACAAGTGTATACGAATGGTTTTACTTGGTTTTACACTCATATTTGTAAACCTTTGCCTGGGCCTCCTGAAGTGGGATCATTTTTTTATTCTTTATGTTTCCTTGCTTTCATGTGGGTAATCTGTTACTATTTGGATAAAAAGAAAATCTACGTTAAAGTTTAATGGTGACACTGATGATCTTTTGCGGTTTATGATTGTCTTTGAATCATAGGATTTAAGGATACTTTGAACTAAATTTAGCAAATCTGCGTAATCTATTTTGAAGGGCTACTTGAATTTTAATCTGCATTTAATTTGCAAAGTAAAGTTTAAGTACTACCTTTGCAGTCAATTAACAAAAATTTTTAACGCTTTAATATTATTTCAGAGATGTATTTAAGTAAAGAGTACAAAGCAGATATCTTCGCAGAATTTGCAGGTTCGGCAACGAACACAGGTTCTACAGAAGGACAAGTAGCTTTATTCACTAAGAGAATTGCTCACCTAACTGAGCATTTGAAAAAAAACAGAAAAGATTTTAACACACAACGTGCGCTACAAATGTTAGTAGGTAAACGTCGTTCATTATTAGCTTACCTGTACAAAACTGACATCAACCGTTACCGTGCGATCATCAAAGGTCTAGGTTTACGTGATATCATCAAATAAGCTTTTAGTATAAAACTTTAGAAAAGCCGTCTCCTTTGGGACGGCTTTTTTTATTGCTTATTTTTCTAAATTCCAGATTTTGACATCTTGACGTTTTAACTTAATTTTCTATATGAGGTTAGCATGATATGCTTTGCTGTTATTGATCGATTATAATTGCGTAGAAAAGCAGCTGATCTCCGTTTGATTATGAATATTTTACCTTATCTTTGCGGGGAAATTAAATATTTTTATATATTAGGTACGCTGCCAAAAGATGAAAAGCGTATCGCAAATAACAACGAATGAGTTATAACGAAATCAAAACAGTAATCGATATGGGCAATGGCTCCCAGATCGAGCTTTCTACTGGTAAATTGGCTAAACAGGCTGATGGTGCAGTAGTATTAAAACAAGGTGACACGATGATTCTTGCGACAGTAGTTTCTGCTAAGGAAGCGAAATCTGGGGTTGACTTTTTGCCTTTATCTGTTGACTACCAAGAGAAATATGCGGCTACAGGTCGTATTCCTGGTGGTTTTTTACGTCGTGAGGCACGTTTGTCAGATTACGAGATCTTAATCTCTCGTTTAGTCGACAGAGCTTTACGTCCATTATTCCCTGAAAACTATCACGCAGATACGCAAGTAATGATCTCTTTGATCTCTGCTGATAAAGATATTATGCCAGATGCATTGGCAGGTCTTGCTGCTTCTGCGGCTATTGCAGTTTCTGATATTCCTTTCAATGGTCCTATTTCTGAAGTTCGTGTAGCGAAAATAGATGGTCAATTGGTAATCAATCCAAAAATGTCTGAATTAGAAAGAGCAACTTTAGAATTTATCGTTGCGGGTTCTGCTCAAGATATTGGTATGGTTGAAGGTGAATGTAGTGAAATATCTGAAGCTGAAATGGTAGAAGCTATTGCTTTTGCACATGAGGCGATCAAAAAACAAGTTGCTGCTCAAGTTGAATTGGCAAATTTGGTAGGTAAGCATGTAAAACGTGAGTATAACCACGAACCTACAAATGAGACATTAAGAGCTGAAATTTTCAGTGCTACTTACGATAAGGTGTATGCTGTTGCTGCTTCGGCATCTGCTAAACATGATCGTTCTGAAGCTTTTGCAAAGATTGCTGAAGAATTTAGAGCTACACTTCCTGAAGAATTGGATGAGGATACTAAATTCTTATTCAAAAAATATTTTCATGATGTACAATACGATGCTGTTCGTAATTTAGTATTGGATGAAGGAAAACGTCTTGATGGTCGTGATGTACGTACTGTACGTCCTATCTGGTCGGAAGTAAATTATTTACCTGCAGCTCACGGTTCTGCTGTATTTACACGTGGTGAAACCCAATCATTAACTTCGGTTACTTTAGGTGCTAAGGATGCAGAGCAAATGATCGACGGTGCTTTTATCAACGGTTATAACAAATTTATTCTTCACTACAATTTCCCTGCATTTTCTACAGGCGAAGCTAGACCGAATAGAGGTCCTGGTCGTCGTGAAGTAGGTCACGGAAACTTGGCTTTGCGTTCTTTGAGACAAGTGCTTCCTCCAGTAGCTGAAAACCCTTATACCATCCGCGTTGTTTCTGATATATTAGAATCTAATGGTTCTTCTTCTATGGCAACAGTATGTGCTGGTACTTTGGCTTTATTAGATGCAGGGGTTAAATTGAAAGCACCGGTTTCTGGTATTGCTATGGGTTTAATCTCGGATGAGAAAACAGGTAAATATGCTATTCTTTCGGATATCTTAGGTGATGAAGATCACTTGGGAGACATGGACTTTAAAGTGACAGGTACTGAAAAAGGTATCGTTGCTTGTCAAATGGACTTAAAGATTAATGGTTTGAAATGGGAAGTGTTAACCCAAGCTTTGGATCAAGCGAAAGAGGCTCGTCTTCATATCTTAGGTGAGATGAAGAAAACCCTTGATGGACCTCGTGAAGATTACAAACCTCATGCACCTCGTATCGTTCAGATCATTATTGATAAAGAATTTATCGGTGCTATTATCGGTCCTGGAGGTAAAATTATCCAAGAAATGCAACGTGAAACTGGAGCTACTATTTCTATTGAAGAGGTAGATGGTAAAGGTATCGTACAGATTTTTGCTGATAATAAAGCTGCGATTGATGATGCAAGTATACGTATTAAGAATATTGCGGCAAAACCTGAGGTTGGTGCTACTTACGAAGGTAAAGTAAAGTCTATCATGCCTTTTGGTGCTTTCGTTGAAATCATGCCAGGAAAAGATGGTTTATTACACATCTCAGAGATTGATTGGAAACGTTTTGAGACTATGGATGGTATTTTCAAAGAAGGTGATCAAGTAACGGTTAAATTGTTGGATATCGACAAACAAGGTAAATTGAAACTTTCTCGTAAAGCTTTATTACCTCGTCCTCCTCGTGAAGATAAACCTGCTGCTGAAGCTCCAAAAAATGATGCTCCACAAGCGTAAGTTTCAAAAAACTTAATCATATAAAAAAAGCTCACTGAAAAGTGAGCTTTTTTATTTTGCAAAACAGGCTGTCTAATTGACAGCCTGTTTTCGTTTTGTTATAACATAATAACGGATTCTATTGTTGATACTTGTTTGTAATAATCAATTACTTCATCAGCATTATTGACAAAAGTCTCTACGGTGATGGATTTGTATTTACCACCTGATGATTCTTTTTCAGCGTATTTGGTGCTCGCATGCGTAAATACCTGTTTTACCTGCTCTATTTTCTCCAAATCGGCTTTTACAATGAATTTGAATTTGTACAAGGATGGAAATTGTTCTACAGCAATCAATTTTTCTTTGAAATTTGTATAGAAATCTTGCTGATTATTTCCGTCTTCAATATCTTGGATATTGATGTTGTTGTTTAATTCTGACATTTTTAATCTCCTTTTGTTGATTATTATCAAAAGCTATTCCATAAATGGTTGCCTGACAGACTTACAGTCTAATTGTCTACTGCAATCGGTCTATCTTGTGGAGCTTTTCCCCAATTTTTATTTGGAGTGCTACTCATTTCAATTTCAATGTTTCCGCCTTTTAATATTTCATCATATGTAATAAACGATTTTGAGTAGGCTACCCCATCACGTTTGATACTTTTGATATAGCTATTTTTCTTGGCTTGATTTTTAACTTTTATGGTTAATTGTTTTGCATTAGGAAGTGTAATGGTCGCTTTTTCCATCATTGGAGAACCGAACACATAAACTCCACTGATCGGATTTAAAGGATACATTCCCATTGCTGAAAATACATACCATGCACTCATCTGTCCGGCATCGTCATTTCCACATAAACCATTTGGCTTGCTTGTATAGAAGTTCATCATTGCTTTACGTGCAAGTGCTGACCCTTTCCAAGCTTCTCCCGCGTAAGCATATAAATAGGGTACATGGTGATTGGGTTCGTTGCCTTGTGCATATTGCCCAATTAAACCTGTAATATCATTGGATGCTTCTTCACCCAATTCGGATGACATTGTTGTGAATTCATCTAATTTTTTTAAGAAGTTTTTATCTCCACCAAAAAGATTGATCAATCCTTTAACATCTTGTGGAACTAGCCAGGTATATTGCCAAGCATTTCCTTCACAGTAGTCATTTTCACGGTGCTTGGCCATTAATGGATTGAATGGTCTTCTAAATTCGCCGTTAACTTTTCTACCTACAAAATGACCTACTTCTTTGTCAAAATATTGTTCATAAAGTTTATATCTTTTTTCGAAGTAAATGGCATCTTCTTTTTTACCTAATTTTTCTGCTAATTTAAATGCGCTGTAATCGGCAATTGCATATTCTAATGCCCATGCCACAGATTCATTATCCATGCTGTCGATCGGGATGTATTTTAGGTCACGGACATACTTTAATCCATGTTCATAACCCATTGCTGTTGTTTTTACTGCTTCCCAAGCCAGTTCATAATCTTTTTCATCCAAGATCCCTTTTATGACTGCATCGGCTACTACAGGTATTGCCGGTAATCCAACCATGGTATTTGTTTCATTACCTTGTAAATGCCATACGGGTAATTTTCCCTGTTGCTGATATATGGCAAGCATCGTTTTGATGAAATCTTGATTGATTTTACGATCTTCTAGCAAGTTCATCAATGGATGTAATGCACGATAGGTATCCCACAGTGAAAATACGGTATGATTGGTAAAGTCTTGTTTTTCGTAGACTTGTTTGTCTGTCCCTAAATAATCACCATTGACGTCATTAAAGATGGTTGGTGCAAAATAGGTGTGGTACAAGGCGGTGTAAAAAATGGTCTTTGTATCTGCATCTCCTTCAAATTGAATTTTATTCAACGTGCTGTTCCATTTGTCGTTTGCTTGTTTTTTTACTTGGGTGAAATCCCATGTAGGAGTTTCAACCTGTATATTTTCTAAAGCGTTTGTTGTACTCACAGCTGAAATACCAACTTTAATTTCAATGGTTTTATTTTTGATTGCATCAAAAAATAGGGCAGCTTTTATTGCTTGACCTTTTACTGTTGAAGTACCGAATTTTTGATTTTTATCATCGTAAAATTCTACTTTTTGAATAGGTACCGATGTTTTTAAGGCAAAATAAACTTTTTGATCACTTGCCCATCCTGTAGAAAAGCGATAGCCAACAAAAGTGCTATCATTGACTTGCTTGATATAAGAATCGGTTGTTTTGTCCCAATTCATTTTAAAAGAAAGATCAATGAATAAGTGAGCATTGTCTGACTTGTTGTACACGTATTGATGATAACCTACACGCTCTGTGGCCGTCAAATTTGCTTGTACTTCGTAGTCGTCTAGTAGTACACTGTAGAATCCAGGTTGGGCAATCTCATTTTCTTTTTTGAAGCTCGAACCGTAGCCTGTATTCATTTTGTTGAATTCGGCTTGTTGTAATTGTACTTTTCCGGTAGCGGGTACAATCATAATGTCATTGAGATCTCCAATTCCAGTTCCACTAAGATGGGTGTGTGTAAAGCCTAGTATTTCTTTGCTTTTGTAATTGTAACCGCTACACCAGTCCCAACCATTAAATTGATCCCATGTTTGTGCTATTTGTGATGGGCCTAATTGTACTGCTCCAAGTGGAACATTTGCGCCCACAAAGACATGTCCATGGTCTTCGGAACCGATAAAAGGGTTGACAAATGATGTCAAGTTTTGTTGTGCTGCTAAACCTAATGGTGTGAATGCAAGAATACTTAATAAAATTTTATTGTAATTCAATCGAATCATAAGTAATTAGTTTGGTCTTATTTAGGGGCGAAATATAGTATTTTTTTTGCTTAATAAATCCTTTTAGCTTAAATATTTTTACAATAAATAGCTTTATTACTTTATTTTTTTTTAGATTAGTAACTCAAATTTATAAACATATACGACTTAATGAAGAAGAGAATTTTGATCAGTGACATCGCAAAAGCTTTAGGGGTTTCGGTTACTACAGTATCTTTTATATTGAATGACAAAGCCAAAGAAAAGCGCATCAGCGAGTCATTGACGAAGCGTGTTCTTGATTATGTGAAAAAGGTCGGCTATAAGCCTAATGAACTTGCTAAAAGTTTACGTACTGGTAAAACCAAAATTATAGGTTTGATTATTGAAGATATCTCAAATCCTTTTTTTGGAAATATAGCACGCCTGATTGAAACAAAAGTCTATGAACAGGGATACCGTATTATTTATTGTAGTACGAACAATGATAGTGAAAAGACTAAAGAGTTAATCGGTATGTTCAATGATCGACAAGTGGATGGTTTTATTATTACACCTTCTGAGGGTATAGAGGAGACAATTTCCAATTTAATTCAGTCAAATGTACCTGTTGTTTTGTTTGATCGATACTTGCCTGAAGTGGAGACTGATTATGTTATTGCCGATAATTTTCAAGGTGCCTTTGATGCGACTGTTCATTTTAATGAGCAGGGATATAAACGGATTGGTCTAGTTTCGCTTTACTCAGATCAAACGCAGATGCGTGATCGCTTAGGTGGTTACATGAAAGCGATGGATCAGTTTAAAAAGCAAGCTTATATCAAAAAAATACAATTGGATGCTTCGGAAGCAGAGGCGATAGATGAATTGCATGAGTTTGTTGTTGACAATAGACTGGATGCTGTTTTATTTGCGACCAATTATCTTGCGATCACTGGACTCAAATCTGGTAAGAAGCATAATTATAAACTACCGGCATTAATTGCTTTTGATGACCATACTGTTTTTAAATTGCACGAACCTGCTATTACGGTGGTTTCACAACCTATTGAAGAGATTGCGAATCATATTATCAATATTCTACTGCTAAAATTGCAGGGTAAAGCCAAAGCAATAAAACATTTGACATTACCCTGCGAGTTGAAAGTGCGGGAATCTTCTATTTTGAAGCGCTAGTATCTGCAACAAATTTCATAGAAATTGAATTGACACAGTGACGGATGTTTTTATCGGTTAATCTTTCTCCGGTAAAAACATGCCCTAAGTGTGCTCCGCAAGTATTACAAAGAATTTCAGTCCTTCTTCCATCGGCATCTGTTTCTTTGCGAATTGCTCCTGAAATCTCATCGTCAAAACTTGGCCATCCACAATGTGAATCAAATTTGTCTTCTGAACGGTACAGAGAGGCTTCACATCTTTTGCAAATGTATGTTCCCATTGCCTTATTGTCTAATAACGTTCCTGTATAGGGACGTTCGGTACCTTTGTGAAGAATAACATATTCTTCTTCGGGGCTTAATTTGTTATATTTTGCTGAATCTTCCATTATTTTAAAAGTTGATGTATGTTTTTGAGCTGGAGTAGTATGTCTATGACGTGAGGCTGTTAAAAAAATCACACTACATAAAATTAACAATTTTGCCATGATATCATCATATCTGTAAAGTTACAATTCTCTAATCAATTCTTTGTCAATCTACTGTTATGAAGAACTTATAAAAGGAGCAATTTAAACAGTAGAGCTCTTTTTTTATGTCATATTGATGTCTTATATTTGAAGTTTATCGATTTCCGCCTCGAAGTACAAGAGGTGGTTTAAATCTGCCTTAAATAGTCGTTTTGAAATAATTTAGAACGATTATAAATTGATAAATAACGTCACAAAATTGTCAGGGATTTATTAATAAGTTATACTTTTGTGGCATTACTAGGCAGAGTGTGCTTTGTCTAGAATGGTGTTTAAATTTTTATATTCACAAATAAATAGTATAAAGTGTTAAATATGAGAAATATCTCATCCGTTTTGGGAAAACTTGCGAGGGTAGTATCAATGAGTTTGGTGCTGTTGTTTGCCGTTGCGACGCTGCATGCGCAAGATGTCAAGGAAGGTGAAAAAATCTTCAAAGCTAAATGTACGAGCTGTCACAAAGTTGATAGGAAGGTCGTCGGTCCTGCCCTAAAGGGTATTACTGAGACCAAGTCTGAAGAGTGGTTGATTAAATGGATCAAAAACTCTCAAGCGCTGATTGCTTCTGGTGATAAAGATGCAATTGCGATTTTTGAGGAGTATAATAAATCCGTGATGACTTCTTTTACAGATTTATCTGATGATCAGATTAGGTCTGTATTGGCTTACATTAAAGCTGAGTCTGTTGAGAAGCCTAAAGATGCGACTAATCCTGGTGAAACTGCGAAAGATGACAATGCTAATTTATTTATGATCTTCGGGTTATTAGGCATAGTTGTTTTGGCCATTGTTGTGATCGTTGTTTTAAACCGTGTAATCCGTACCTTAGAAAGAGTTATCGCGACTAATCAAGCTGCTGTTGAGGCGGAAGAAGAGCCTAAGACTAGTAAAAAATTCTTGGCATTTGCTCAGGGTTTTGTTAAAAACAAGAAATTGGTCGGATTTGCCGTATTGATGTTGGTTGCATTGTTAGCTGTTGGAGGTTGGAAAACTATGTGGAATGTTGGTGTTCATACGGGTTATCAACCTGTTCAACCTATTAAATTCTCTCACCAATTGCACGCTGGTATCAATAAGATTGAATGTCAATATTGTCATGGTGGAGCCTTTAAATCTAAAAATGCTTCTATTCCTTCAGCGAATGTTTGTATGAACTGTCATAACACGATTACAGGTTCTGAGCATTATGATGGTGAGACTTCGCCAGAGATTGCTAAAATCTATCGTGCATTGGATTGGAATCCAGAGACTCGTACTTATGGTAACAACCCTAAGCCGATTCAGTGGGTTCGTATTCATAACTTGCCAGATTTTGCTTACTTTAATCACTCGCAACACGTTACTGTAGCGGGAGTGGAGTGTCAGACATGTCACGGTCCAATTGAAACCATGGAAGAAGTATATCAATATTCTCCTTTGACCATGAAATGGTGTGTGGATTGTCATAAGGCAACAGATGTGAAATCAGATAACAAATACTACGAAGACTTAATCAAAGCGCATGAAAGCATCAAAAAAGGTGAAAAAATGACAGCGGCGATGATCGGTGGTCTTGAGTGTGGTAAATGTCACTATTAATAATTATTCAGAAATACGCAATCTTATATACAGCTTAAATGGATAGCAATAAAAAATATTGGAAAGGTTTGGAAGAATTGAAACAAACACCTGCTTTTGTTGAAAAGAGTAAGGGTGAGTTTGCCGAATCTATTCCTGTAGAAGATGTCTTAAATGAAGCAGGGTTGAGTACAAAAACTCCACGCCGTGACTTCTTAAAAGCATTAGGTTTTGGTGTTGGGGCTGTTACTTTAGCAGCATGTAACAGTACACCTGTGCATAAAGCAGTTCCTTATTTAATTAAACCTGAGGAGATTACTCCTGGTATTCCTAACTTTTATACTTCGACTTTTAATGGTCAAAGTATCTTAGTCAGAACACGTGAGGGTCGTCCTATTAATGTAGAGGCTAACCCGAATGCAATAGGTTTAAATCAAGGTACAGATTCAGGAACTGCAGCATCAGTTTTAGATTTATATGATGAGTCTAAATTAAAAACTGCTCAATTAAAAGGACAAGATGTTGAATGGTCTAAATTAGATAGCACTGTTATCGCTGCATTAAACGCAGCAGCTGCTGCTGGTAAACAAATTACTATTGTTTCTAGTACAGTAAATAGTCCTACTACGTTAGCTGCTATTGCCAAGTTAACGGCTAAGTACCCGACAACTAATTTAGTTCAAGTAGATGCTGTTTCTTACAGCGCAATCATTGAAGCTAACAAAAATGCTTTTGGAAAAGCGGTTGTTCCTTCTTATAATTTTGATAAAGCAAATGTTGTTGTTTCGGTAGCAGCTGATTTCTTAGGAACTTGGTTAGCGGGAGAGGAACATACACAACAATATGTTAAAAACCGTGACTATAAATCATTGAAAAATGGTAAAATGTCACGTCATATTCAGTTTGAGTCCGGTCTTAGTATGACGGGATCAAATGCCGATGTACGTATTGCCATTAAACCTTCGGAAGAAGCTGCTGTATTAATCTCGTTATATAATGCGGTTACAGGTTCTTCTTTAGCTGGTGGTATTACTGCTAAAAGAGCACAAACTGCAGTTACTTTAGCTGCTAAAGAATTGTTAAATAATAAAGGTGCTGCAGTTGTGGTAGCTGGTTCGAATGATATTAATATTCAAACTCTAGCGAATGCAATCAACAGTGCTTTAGCTTCATATGGATCTACAATCGATTTAGATAATTTCTCTAAACAACATCAAGGTTCTGATGCTGCATTTTCTCAATTCCTGACAAATGCTAAGGCTGGTCAAGTTGGTGTAGCGATGTTCTTAAACAGTAATCCTGTTTATGATTATTTCAAAGCTGAAGATGTAAAAGCAGCATTGAAGAAAGTTGATTTTACTTTATCTTTCTCTCAACGTGCTGATGAAACAGCTTCGGAATTGACTGCTATTGCTCCTACAAATACATTTTTGGAGTCATGGGGTGATGCTTCTCCAAAAGAAGGTCTATTCTCTATTGTGCAGCCAACAATCAATCCAGTATTCAATACCCGTCAAGCAGATCAATCTTTATTGGTTTGGGCTGGTGATACGACTGATATCTATACATTTGTTAAAAATCTTTGGTCTTCTACTATTTTAGTTGGTAGTACGAAGAACTGGAATAACGTTTTACAAACTGGTTTTGAATATAAGGGTGCTAAAACAGCAGCTTCTTATTCATTCTCTGGTAATGTAGAGGCTGCCGCTAGTGCTGCTATCGCTGCTGCAAAAACAGTAGTCGGTGATTTCGAATTGAAATTATATGAGCCAAGTGCTTTGCGCGATGGTAGATATGCAAATAATGCTTACTTACAAGAGGTTCCAGATCCAGTTTCTAAGGTAACTTGGGATAATTATGCTGCTTTAAACCCTAAAGATGCTGAGAAATTAGGATTGGGTGAAGATGCAACAATTACTGTTGAAGCAAATGGTTACAAAGTGGAGTTACCAGTTGTTCAACAACCTGGACAGGCTTTGGGTACCGTTTCAGTAGCTATCGGTTACGGACGTACTAAAGTTGGTAAAGCGGGTAATAACGTTGGTAAAAATGCTTATCCTTTTGCAAGCTTAGTAAATGGTACGATTCAATTTGTAGCGAAAGCAACTCTTGCAAAATCAAATACCATCTATCAATTAGCACAGACACAAACACACCATACTATTGAAGGTCGTAACATTGTACGTGAAACTACTTTCGCTAAGTATTTAAAAGATCCTAACTCTGAGTCAGGTCGCTTTACGGATAAACACAAAACATATGATTTGTGGAACAAGTACGAGCAACCAGGTCACAAATGGGTAATGGCAATCGATTTGAATGCATGTACTGGTTGTGGATCTTGTATTGTTGCTTGTAACGTAGAAAATAATATTCCTGTTGTAGGTCGTGATGAGGTTCGTCGTCGTCGTGAGATGCACTGGTTACGTATTGACCGTTACTACACCATTGAAGAGGATGGTAAAGAGTATACGAAGGAAAATGAAATTCAACACATCAATGATTTCGAAAATGTAACTGTTGTTCACCAACCGATGTTATGTCAACATTGTGCACATGCACCATGTGAGACTGTATGTCCAGTATTAGCTACTGTACACTCATCAGAGGGTCTAAACCATATGGCTTACAACAGATGTTTCGGAACACGTTACTGTGCGAATAACTGTCCATATAAAGTACGTCGTTTTAACTGGTTTAACTATTGGAATGATTCACGTTTTGACAACTACTTGAATAATGAGTTTACGCAATTGGTATTGAACCCAGATGTAACAACACGTTCACGTGGGGTTATGGAAAAATGTTCAATGTGTATCCAACGTATTCAAGCTGGTAAGTTACATGCGAAAATGGAGAACCGTAAAGTAAAAGACGGTGATATCCAAATGGCATGTCAACAAGCATGTTCTGCAAATGCAATTATCTTTGGTGATGCTAATGATCCAGAATCGGAAGTATCTAAAGCATTACGCAATGAGCGTGTTTATTACGTACTTGAGGAAATCAATGTACAACCGGGTATCGGTTATATGACAAAAGTTAGAAACACTTTTGAGGCGTAATCTTGTTCATTATTTGAAATAAAAATACTATGTCATCGCATAACGAATCAATATTAAGAGAACCATTAATGACCGGTAAGGACATTACGTATGCTAAAATTACGGATGATATCTTACTACCGGTTGAAAATAAACCGAATAAAGCATGGTGGATTGGTTTCACTGTCGCCGTATTAGGTGCTTTATTATGGGTAGTCAGCGTTAGTTATACCTTCTGGACAGGTATCGGCGCTTGGGGTCTAAATAAAACTGTAGGCTGGGCTTGGGATATCACTGACTTTGTATGGTGGGTTGGTATCGGTCACGCTGGTACATTAATTTCGGCCGTATTATTAATTTTCCGCCAAAACTGGCGTAATTCCATTAACCGTTCAGCAGAGGCCATGACGATTTTTGCCGTTATCTGTGCTGCAACGTATGTTGTTGCCCACATGGGGCGTCCTTGGTTGGCTTATTGGATTTTCCCATTGCCAAATCAGTTTGGATCTCTTTGGGTTAACTTTAACTCACCATTAGTATGGGATGCATTTGCGATCTCTACTTATTTCACGGTATCCTTGGTATTCTGGTACTGTGGTTTGTTACCTGATATCGCGACTATCCGTGACCGTGCTACTGGCCTTAGACAAAAAATTTACTCTGTGCTATCTTTTGGATGGAATGGATCTGTAAAGACTTGGCAACGTTTTGAGATCGTGTCATTAATTTTGGCAGGTATCTCTACTCCATTGGTACTTTCGGTACACACGATTGTATCTTTTGACTTTGCAACTTCTGTTATCCCAGGATGGCATACAACAATCTTCCCTCCATATTTCGTTGCTGGTGCGATCTTCTCTGGTTTTGCGATGGTGCAAACTTTATTGTTGATCTTACGTAAAGTCATGAATTTTGAGAATTATATCACGATGTTCCACATTGAAGCCATGAACAAAATTATCATGACAACAGGTTCTATCGTAGGTATTGCTTACTTGACAGAGTTGTTCATTGCAATGTATTCTCAATCTGAATACGAGATGTACGCTTTTGAAAACCGTATGTTTGGTCCTTATGCTTGGGCTTATTGGTCAATGATGACATGTAACGTAATTTCACCACAATTATTCTGGTTTAAGAAAATTCGTACAAGTATTCCAATCTCCTGGATCTTATCTATTGTGGTAAACATTGGTATGTGGTTTGAGCGTTTCGTAATTATCGTGACTTCATTACACCGTGATTATTTACCATCATCTTGGGCGATGTTTTACCCAACATGGACAGACGTTGGTATTTTCGTTGGATCTATCGGTTTATTCTTTACGTTGTTCTTATTGTTCTTACGCTTCTTACCGGGTATCGCAATCGCGGAAGTGAAGTTATTGTTGAAAAGCTCAAGTTTACAACATAAAACTAAATTGGTTAAAGAAGGTGCATTCCCAGCAGAACAAGTGGAATACTTTAGAGATTCTTTAGGCAAATATGATTCGGTAACAGAACAAGAAATTAAAGAGTTAAAATAATAGCAATGGGCAATACAAAATATATATTAGGTAGTTTTGCTGATCCAGATGATATGATGCATGGGATCGACAAATTGCAGAAAAATAATGTAAGCATCTATGATTGCTTTACTCCAATGCCAATTCACGGTATTGAAGCTAAATTGGGCGTTAAACCTTCGCGTTTACCAATTGCAGCATTTTGCTTTGGAGCATTAGGAACCTTACTGGGATTTAGTTTATTGTATTATACAATGGTACATGACTGGCCAATGAATATTGGTGGTAAGCCTTCATTCGCAATCCCGAACTTTGTTCCAGTAACATTTGAGGTTACTATTTTAATTTGTGCTTTGGGTATGGTCGCGACTTTCTTTTACCGCAATCATTTATTCCCAGGACGTACTCCTCGTGTTATGGATTTAAGAGCTACAGATGATCGTTTTATCATCGCTATAGATGCTCATGAAAACACAGACCATGCTTTGATCGATACGATATTGAAAGAAACGGGTGCTGTAGAAGTTAAGTACAATGATAGAAAATATGTTAGTTATGAATAAGAAGAATTTACTAGTTACAGTATGTGCAGCTCTGTCGTTGACAGCAGTCGTTTCTTCTTGTGGTGACAAGACTACTCGTAGTACAGGTTGGGAGTTTTCTCGCAACATGTATGATCCGATTGCGTACAATCCTGATCAACCAAACGAGAATTTTAAAAATAAACAAACTGCGCAAACACCACCAAAGGGTACAGATCCAATTGGTTTTACCAGATTTGAATATGCCAATACTTTAGAAGATTATGAACGTGCGGGTCGTGAGTTTACTAATCCGTTAGAGGTATCACAAGCAAGACTTGAAAAGGGTCAAGCTTTATTTACTACTTACTGTGCTGTTTGTCACGGTCCTGAAGGTAAAGGTGATGGTTCTATTACTAAAGACCGTGAGATTACAGATTCTAAAGGCACACGTAAGCTGGAGAATTTTCCTAATCCACCGTCTTATCACAAAACAGATGGTGCGAGCTCTTCACGTGGCGGTATGATGGCTGATTTGACAGATGGTAAGATTTACCATACGATTTATTACGGTCACAACTCAATGGGATCGCATGCATCGCAGTTGTCTCCTGAAGAACGTTGGGAAGTCGTTATGTACGTTCATGAATTACAAAAGAAATAATCTAACATCAGATAAATAAATGGGAACTCACAATCATCATCACGATTATAATTTCAACGAGCGATACGAGTTTGCTGGTAAAGCAAAAACATTCAGTATTATCGCAATCGTTGTTGGTATAGCTGCAGTAGCCTACGGAATGCTTATGGGCGATCATATTCTAGTAGAGCGTACTTATGCTAACTTATTATTGATGGGTTATTATTTTACATGTGTATGTGCTGCCGGAGCTTTTTTCGTAGCCTTACAATATGTAACACAATCTGCTTGGTCAGCTGGTCTCGTTCGTATACCACAGGCAATGGCAGGTATTTTGCCTATTGCATCAATCATTTTACTAGTGATTGTTGGATTAGGATTAAGCACTCACAATTTATACCATCACTGGTATGCAGAGGGTCTTACAGATCCTAATAGTCCGAACTATGATAGTATCATCGCTGGAAAGTCATGGTATTTGAATTTTTCAGGTTTTTTAAGTCGCCAAGTAATTTTCATGGGACTTTATAGTATTTTTGCTATTATATTGGCAAAATTATCATACAAAGAAGATTTAGAGGGCGGTTTGAATTCTTATAAAAAAAGTTTTAAATTGTCGGCTATATTTTTAGTTATATTTGGTTTTACAACTCCAATTTGGTCATTTGATACGATCATGTCATTGGAAGCACACTGGTTCTCGACCATGTTTGGTTGGTACAATTTCGCAGCAATGTGGGTTAGTGGTCTTTGTGTTATTACAATCGTCTTAATTGTATTGAAGAAAGCTGGTTATATGAGTTGGGTAAACGAAAATCATTTACATGATTTAGGTAAATTGATCTTTGGTTTCTCTATCTTCTGGACATATGTTTGGTTTGCACAGTTTATCTTAATCTGGTATGCTAACATGCCTGAGGAGACTGTTTATTTCTATAAACGTTGGGAACCAGAATATAAACCATGGTTTTGGTTAAATATTATCATCAATTTCCTTGCTCCTTTATTATTACTAGTAGATCGTGATGCTAAACGTAAGCAAAATGCTATGTTATTTGTTGCTATCTTATTATTGGCCGGTCACTGGTTAGATTATTATATCATGATCATGCCTGGTACAGTTGAATCACACCGTGGATTTGGTATTGTAGAAATTGGTACAGCACTTGGCTTTGTTGGTTTATTTACATTCTTGGTAATGAGCAAATTGAGTAAACAAGGTTTAGTTGCTAAGAATCATCCTTTCTTGGATGAGAGTTTACATCACCAAATATAGTTTCGCTTTTAAAGGGATATTACGTAAAATCGTTATAAAGAAATGAGCTTTAAATTAAATAATAGATTCAAATCCATCTCGGGTTTTGTACTTGCAATCGGATTGTTCTTTGCAGTCCCATCCTTCGCAAGTCAAGATACTGTAGTGGTAGATACGACTAAAGCTACGGAAGCTGTTGCAGTTGATGCAGCAGCTACTGGAGCGAATGTTGTTGATTCGGCGACGACTGCAAAGACAGAAGTAGCTGCGTCCGCAGATGCGTCTACAACAAAGGTTGACGCTGCTAAGGAAGAGAAAAAAATAGACCCTCAAGTCTATAAAAACTTCATTTATTATGTTTTATTATTTTTAGTTATCTGTACAGTAGTTGCTGTTATTGGTAAAGTTATCTCGATCTATGAGTTAACAAATAAAATGAATAGAAGACATAATCCTTTAGCTTCAAATACGTTTCAAGCATCATTATTATTCATCTTCTTATTTGTTTTCTTAGGAGGTGTTTATTATTCATACTCTCACCATGGTGGCATGGCGTGGAGAGATGCTGTAACTGAACATGGGGCTAAAATAGATACCATGTTTATCATTACTACAGTTATTACAACTTTTGTATTGGTGATAACTCACATTTTATTATTGACGTTCACGTTCATCTATAGAATGAAGAAAAATGGTAAAGCATACTATTTACCTCATAACAATACGATTGAAAAAATCTGGACGATCGTTCCTGCTGTTGTTTTGACTGTATTGGTATTGTTCGGTTTCTTTACTTGGAGATCAATCACCAATGTACCAGAAGATTTACAAAAATCTGCTCTTCAGATTGAAGTATTAGGTGAGCAATTTGCTTGGAGTGTACGTTATCCAGGAGCTGATGGTGTCATCGGTAAACGTAATTATAAAATGACAACTCCAACGAATCCTTATGGTATTGATTTCAATGATAAAAACTCTTGGGATGATATTCAAGGTTCGGACATTGTAATTCCAGTTAATAAGTCTGTTCGTTTTCATATCGTTTCAAAGGATATTATTCACTCGTTCTATATTCCTGACTTCCGCGTTCAAATCAATGCTGTACCAGGAATGACAAATTACTTCCAATTTACTCCTACGGTAACTACAGAAGAAATGCGTGAGCGTATGAATGACTACAAATATGATTATGTTATGTTATGTAACAAAATCTGTGGTTCAGGTCACTATAATATGCAGAAAAAGGTTGTCGTTGTTACTGAGGCTGAGTATAAAGAGTGGTTAGCAACGCAAAATAAATATTTTACTGAGGATTTACAGAAAGAGTTTGCCGCTAAAGATGCTAAAACTCCGCAGTTAAAAGATAGCGTAAACGTTACGGCTTCATTAAATTAATTAGAATAATTGAATTTTAAAAACGAATATGTCAAGTACAGTTATTTCTCATAGCGCTGAGCATCACGATTCGCACGGACATCATCATCAAGAGTCATTCATCTCGAAGTATATCTTCAGTGGTGACCACAAGATGATTGCTAAGCAATTTTTGATCACAGGTATTTTCATGGCGGTATTTGCTATGATTTTATCCATCTTATTCCGTATCCAACTTGCTTGGCCGGATAAAGAATTTCCAATTTTGGAAGTATTCTTAGGTAAATGGGCTGCAGGTGGTCGTATTGCTCCTGAATTTTTCCTTTCTTTGGTCACCATTCACGGTACCATCATGGTATTCTTCGTTTTAACAGCGGGTCTATCGGGTACTTTTAGTAATCTATTGATTCCTTATCAAATTGGTGCACGCGATATGGCGTCTCCTTTCATGAATATGTTGTCATACTGGATGTTCTTTGTAGCTTCAGTTATTATGATTGCTTCTTTCTTTGTTGAAAGTGGACCTGCTTCTGCTGGATGGACCATCTATCCTCCACTATCTGCAGTGCCAACGGCAATTGCTGGTTCGGCTACAGGTATGACTTTATGGTTGGTCAGTATGGTGTTATTTGTAGCATCACAATTAATCGGTGGTATCAACTACGTGAGTACAATTTTGAATATGCGTACTAAAGGTATGGATCTTTGGAAAATGCCTTTAACAATCTGGGCATTCTTCTTAACTGCTATTGTAGGTATGTTATCTTTTCCTGTATTAGTATCAGCAGTTGTTCTATTGATTTTTGATCGTTCATTCGGTACTTCATTTTATTTATCAGATTTAGTTGTTCAAGGTCAGATCTTACCGAATGAAGGTGGTTCTCCAATTTTGTTTCAACATTTATTCTGGTTCTTAGGTCACCCTGAGGTATATATCGTTGTTATGCCTGCATTAGGTTTGACTTCTGAGGTTATCTCAACAAACTCTCGTAAACCGATCTTTGGTTACCATGCGATGGTTTATTCGTTAATTGGTATTACAGTTTTATCATTTATCGTTTGGGGTCACCATATGTTTGTGACAGGTATGAATCCTTTCTTAGGTGGAGTATTTATGATCACTACATTAATTATTGCAGTTCCTTCTGCGGTAAAAGCATTTAACTATATGGCGACATTATGGAGAGGTAATATTCGTTTCACTCCAGCTATGATGTTTGCGATTGGTTTAGTGTCATTCTTCATCTCTGGTGGTCTTACCGGATTGTTTTTAGGTAATGCTGCTTTAGATATCAACTTACATGATACGTACTTTGTTGTAGCCCATTTCCACTTAGTAATGGGATCTGCATCTATTTTCGGTATGTTATGTGGTGTTTATCACTGGTATCCGAAAATGTTTGGTCGTATGATGAACACAAAATTAGGTTATTTACACTTTTGGATGACTTTCATTGGTGCATATTTGGTGTTTTTTCCAATGCACTTCATGGGTATAGATGGAGTTCCTCGTCGTTATTATGCTTTTACAGAATTTGCTTTCATGGAGAAATGGGTGTCTGTAAACATGTTGATTACTTGGGCTGCTATCGTTGCTGGTTTGGGTCAAGTGGCTTTCTTGTTCAACTTTTTCTATTCGATTTTCTTTGGAGAAAGAGCTCCTCAAAATCCATGGAATTCAAATACGTTAGAATGGACTACTCCTGTAGAGCATATTCACGGTAACTGGCCAGGAGAGATTCCAACAGTACACCGTTGGCCATATGATTACAGTAAGCCAGGGCATCATGAAGATTTTATTCCTCAAAGTGTACCTTTCTCTGAAACTATGAGTTCTAATTTCCTTCATGATTTTGAAGGTAATGAAGAAGCAGAGCGTATCCAAACAGAATGGGATGCTCAAAATAAAAAATAATTAAACATGATGTTTGGAGTAAATTGTGCGAAATGATTTACTCCAGATATTATTTGTAACATAAAACGGTTTAAATATGTTTCCAGCTGCTGAAAAGCGTTATATTCGATCTAATTTCATCACTATTGTTGTTTTGTTTTTAGTCATTGTTGCTGGAGGTGTAGTGCGAAGTACCGGCTCTGGAATGGGATGCCCCGATTGGCCAAAGTGTTTTAATCGAATTATTCCACCTACAGACGTGTCGCAATTACCGGTTGGTTATGAAGAGCATTATATCACAGGTAGAGCTAAGAAGAATGAGCGATTTGCGAAGATGATTGAATTTTTCGGTTATCGTGATTTAGCAAATAAAATTCGTCATGACAAAAGTATTCTGGAACATGAGGATTTTAATGTAGCAAAGACTTGGACGGAGTATATCAATCGTTTAGTTGGGGTTGTTGCTGGTTTTTGTTTATTGTTTACCGCTATTTATTCTTTTACTTACATTAAATCTAAGCGATCAATTTTTATTTGGTCCGTGATTAACGTATTTGTTGTTGTTGTTCAGGCTTGGTTGGGTTCTATTGTCGTTTCGACTAATTTAACTCCTTGGGTAATCACGGTGCATATGCTTTTGGCATTGGTTATTGTGTCTATTTCCATATATACTTATTTTAAGGCGACGACATTACGTGATAAGAGTATCTTGGTAAATCGTGATTCTAAAGGATTAAAATTGCTTGCCTCCATATCTTTAGTTTTAATGGTGGTGCAAGTTGTCTTCGGAACGGAAGTACGTGAAATTGTTGATTCGTTGACAGCTTTGGGTGTACCTCGAGAAGATTTTATACAACGTATTGGCCAACATTTTGAAATACATCGTTGGCTTGCATATAGTTCTTTGATTTTAGTAATTGTATTGTTCTTTTTAGTGCGTACAAAATTTAGTGGAAGTACAGTTCAAGCAAAATATGCTACTCTACTTTTCATTTTAGTTGGTATTCAGATGTTGTCGGGAATTATTCTGGCGAGATTTGCGATTCCGGCTTTCGCACAGACAACTCACTTAGTTATTGGTAGTCTCTTATTTGGATGTCAATATTATCTGATGTTGTTACTAGGAAAATCACAACGTTAATTGAATGAATGAAATGAATGTACACATAAAGTAGTTTTACTTTGTACACTCAAATAAAAAGAGGACATTTGTCGCTATGAAAGAATTTATTTCTGATTTCAAGAAATTAGTTAAGTTAAGACTGACATTAACGGTTGTTTTTTCGGCATCTATCTCTTTTTTGATTGGTGCTAAGCAGCTTGGTGGAGATATTCTATGGATGAATTGGTTGTTACTGACATTGGGAGGATTCTTAGTGACTGGTGCAGCAAATGGATTCAATGAGATTATCGAAAAGGATTTGGACAAATTAATGACTCGTACTGCTGATCGACCATTACCTTCTGGAAGGATGACGACCGGTCAGGCCTTGATTCTGAGTTTATTTATGGGAATCTTGGGAACTTTGGTTCTAGTTCGTTTGAATTTTGTGGCTGGGTTATTATCGGTATTCTCCATTTTGTTATACGCTTTTTTGTATACACCATTAAAAAGAAAATCACCAATCGCTGTATTTGTAGGTGCTTTTCCTGGCGCATTACCACCATTAATTGGTTATTTTGCGGCATTTAGCCAGGATGATTTAGCGATCTACAGCCAAACGAATGAGAGTGCAATCGTGATGATTCCATTTATCTTATTTGGTATACAATTTTTATGGCAATTTCCACATTTTTGGTCTTTGGCTTGGGTGATTGATGATGATTATAAACAGGCTGGATTTAGATTGCTTCCGACTACAAAGCGTGATAAGATCTCTGCATTTATGGTATTTCTATCGGCATTACTGATGATACCTGCAGCATTTCTTCCTATGTATTATGGTTTTGGAGGATGGATCTTTACAACTGTTTCCGTAATTGGAGGTATTGTATTTGCTTATTATGGCTTTTTGCTGTTTAAGAATCAGGATATACCTTCAGCTAGAAAAGTGATGTTTACCTCATTTTTTTATCTCCCAATTACGCAACTGATTTTATTATTTGACTTTATACCTTTGAAATAATGTTAAATCAAGGAGAACAACCAACTGACGAGAAGTTAGTATCACGTAAAGCTCAAAAATTTAGCCTATGGTTAGGTATGTTGGGTATGTTTATGATGTTTGCTGCCCTTTCAAGTGGCTTTATTGTCTATACGGCAAGTGGCGTTGATAAAGGGATCAAAACATTGTTGCCCGATACATTTATCTATAGTACTGTAGTTATTGTCTTGAGTAGTCTTACTATACATTTAGCTTATAAAGCGGCACAAATGGGTAATTTGGCCAGACAAAAAGCTTTACTTTTTGTAACCCTATTTTTGGGTATTTTATTTTTCGTGCTTCAAGTTCATTCGTGGGAAGTATTGGCCAGTCGAGGCGTTTATTTTGTTAATAATAATGCATCGCAGTCTTTTGTCTATATCTTTACCGGGATGCACCTAGCGCACATTATTGCGGGAGTGATCGTATTGATTACCGCTTTAGTAGGAGTGTATAAACCACTTCCTGCAGATGGCAATCAATTCCGCATGAATCTAGCCAGTATTTTTTGGCATTTTCTCGATCTTTTATGGATTTATATATATGTTTTCTTACTTTTGAATCAATAATAGTAAACAATGAGTACAACTGTATCACAATTGGATGAGGTAAAAACCGGTCCATGGAATGGTGGAAAATCACCTTGGAATTTGGAATACGGAAAAATCATGATGTGGTTTTTCTTGGTTGGGGATGCCTTTACATTTTCTGCGTTTTTGGTTTATTACGGAACGCAGCGATTTGCACATAGTACATGGCCAGATGCGGATAAGATCTTCCAATCTATACCAGGTATTGCTGAGCATGGACAACCTTTAGTTTTCGTAGGTATCATGACCTTTATTTTAATTATGTCTTCTGTTACTATGGTATTAGCTGTAGAGGCAGGGCATCGTAATTCGAAAAATGAAGTTGTTAAGTGGATGCTTTGGACTATATTAGGTGGTATCTGTTTCGTAGGATGTCAAGCTATAGAGTGGACTCACTTACACCATGCAGGTTTTTGGTTTGGTCAAAATCCAGGTACTGGCTTGGAAGGTGATGCAATAAAAGATGCTTTGCAGCCATATTTTACACATGATATCTCGTATACGTCAGCACTACAATTTGCTAATTTGTTCTTTACGATCACTGGTTTCCACGGTTTTCACGTTACTGTAGGTATTATCTTAAATATTATTGTATTGTGCATGACTTTAAATAATACTTTCCAGAATCGTGGGTCATATTTAATGATTGAAAAAGTAGGTTTATACTGGCACTTTGTGGATTTAGTTTGGGTGTTTGTATTTACATTCTTCTATTTAGTATAATTAAAGTTTTTAAATTTAGAAAAGCTATGTCACAACATCACGATAATATTGCTCACGATGAGCATGGGCACGCAGAAGGAATGGATAAAAAAGGTATATGGAGAATTTTCTTTGTCCTTTTAGCATTAACTGCTGTTGAATTCTTAATTGCATTAGGATTTGTTCATCACTGGCAAATTCTAGCAAAAGGTGCTTTGGTTAATACAATTTATATTGTACTAACATTAGTAAAAGCTTATTATATTGTTGCTTACTTTATGCACTTGAAATTTGAGAAATCTAGTTTTATTGTTACTGTAAGTATTGTATTTATTTTCATTATTTATTTTATCATTTTAATGCTTACAGAAGGTAACTTCTTATTAAATGAATTGCATCCTCACCAATTGTGGGAAAATAAATAACATAAATGAGTAAAAATACTGGAAAAAATAAAGGTATTCAAACGATCATGATCCTGGCAATAATCTTATTATTGCCAGGTTTTTTGTATGTAGTACTGAATAAAAGTGGCATGGCAAATTCGTACGCTACGCTACCGATTTTTGGAGATAAAGAAGTTCCTGGTACGACACATCGTAAATGGGGGAGAGATATCATGGATACTTTATATCATGAAGTCCCAAAAATTTCTTTTATGAACTACGATGGTAAGCAAATCTCACTTTTTGAGAATGACAGTGCAATATCTATTGTACATCTTTTTTATTCAAGAGACAAGTCATTTTCAACAACCCTAATTAATAGTCTAAATAGAGTTTCAGGTGATTTTAGGAATAATAGAAGAATTAAGTTTTATTCCATTACTGTCGATACATTATATGATACTCCAAAAGTCTTAAAAAATTACATTAAGAATATCGATCCTTCTGATAAAAGTTGGTACTTTGTCAGTCATCCTTCTTCGGATATTTTAAAATTTGCTCAAACGGGTCTTTTACAGGATGCTTTGGCTACGGGTGATCCGAATAAACCTTTTGTAATAGGTTCTTCTTATATTTTAATTGATTCAAAAAGAAGAATAAGAGGATTTTACGATATTACCATGAAAAAGGAAGTGGAGCGCCTGAATGATGAGATTAAATTGTTAGCGGTGGAGGAGATCAGAAATAATCCACCTAAGATTGAAACAAAATAAAATGGGACAGACTGCAGAAGAAAAAAAATATAACAAGTGGATTATCGTTTTATCGGTTGTTATTCCGCTTGTGGTGGCCGCTTTATTTGGCGTTAATTTGCGTAAATTGGGCTATGATGTTGAACCGTTGGGTTTTTTACCTCCGATTTATGCTACGATAAATGGTATCACTGCTATTTTGTTATTTTGGGCAGTGGCAGCTATTAAAAAGGGAAATAAGAAATTACACGAGCGACTAATCAAAGTTTGTGTTTGTTGCTCTGTAGCTTTTCTAGGGATGTATGTTGCCTATCATATGACTTCTAATTCGACATCCTATGGTGGGGAAGGTATTTTACGTCCAATTTACTTTTTTATTTTAATAACGCATATTGTTTTGTCTGTGATTATTATCCCTTTTGTATTGATTACTTATGTGAGAGGTATTACTGGATCTTATGAAAGGCATAAAAAAATTGCGCGTATTACCTATCCAATGTGGTTGTACGTAGCGGTAACGGGTGTGATCGTTTATTTGATGATTTCACCTTATTATGTTCACTAATTAAATTTATGAGTATGACTAGTGCATGGGTATATCAATCTAATCGTTTTTTTACAGATGAAGAAGCGATTTTGATTCAAAAAAGATTGGCAGATTTTGCTGCAGGATGGAAGGTTCATGGTGAACCGTTATCTGCACAAGCTGAGGTTAAGTTTAATTTATTTATTGTTCTTTCAGTTGATGAACAGATAGCTGCAGCTTCTGGTTGTTCGATCGATAGTTCTGTTCGTTTTTTAAAAACTCTAGAAGAGGATTTTAATATTCAATTATTTGATCGTATGTATGTTGCTTACAAAATCGGTGACCAACTTTATGCTGCTTCTAGAAGTGAATTTGAAGAGCTAGTCAAGACTGGACATATTAAAGATGATACTATCGTATATGATAATACCATTACTTCTTTGGCTTCTCTTGATGATAAATGGGAAATACCTTTTGGTCAAAGTTGGCATAAGCGTGTATTTGGATAATAATAAAAAAAGCGATGATTGATCATCGCTTTTTTTATATAATTTATTATCATCTATTTTTTAGATTAACTGCTTTTTGGATTATTCGGGTATTTGATAATGATCCATGTACCGAACGATACCATTTGCTCTACGATTGACATATGTAGATGGATTTCGGGCATCCCATTGTCTTGGATTGGGCAAAATTGCAATGATCAAAGCAGCTTGCTTTTTTGATAATGTTGATCCTGATTTTTTGTAATAGTATTGAGATGCCGCCTCGGCACCGTATACCCCTTGTCCCATTTCGATGACATTGAGATAGACTTCCAAAATTCGTTTTTTACTCCAGAATGTTTCGATCAAAACTGTAAAATAGGTTTCTAAACCTTTTCTAAGCCATGATCTTTTTGGCCAAAGGAATACATTTTTTGCCACCTGTTGACTGATGGTACTTCCTCCACGTAGGTTTTTTCCATCTTTGTTCTTTTCTATTGCTTTTTGAATGGCATCGGTATCAAATCCCCAATGCGTCATAAAATGAGCATCTTCACCAGCTATTGCTGCACGTTTTAAGTTGTCTGAAAGCTTTTCGTAATTTAGCCAATCTTTCTCTAACTTAAATCCTTTGTCGGCAGCCTGAAGCTCAAAACCTCGTTGAATCATGAGCCAGGTAATGGGTGGATTGATAAATTTAAGTGCCAATACCCAAAATAAGGTTATGGCAAAGAAACCTCCAATGATACGTAATGACCAAAATTTTAATATTTTTTTCCAGCCTGTTTGAATCTTTTTTTTCTTAACCTGATTCGTTCTTTTAATTGCCATATCTTTTGAAAAACTATGCAAAGGAACGAAATATTTTGTCCAATTGTTATGATAGATATGGTTTGTACTATGCTTTTTTTTAAGAATATGTTTTTTTGAGTAAGCTCAAGTGATAGGTATGATATTTCAATTGGCGAGGGGAGCGATGAAAGTTGGGTTAAAAGGTAAAAAAACGGATTAAGTTTTCATATTCTCCTTGATCGTTTGTCTAATCAGGTAGATTATGCTATTTTTACGGCTTATTATCATAAACGAAATCCAATTGGCAAAGGCAGAAAAAAAGGTAACTCCATTAATGCAACAATATAATGCAATCAAGGTTAAATATCCTGGAGCTTTGTTGTTGTTCCGTGTAGGCGATTTTTATGAAACATTTGGTGAAGATGCGATTAAGGCCGCTAGTATTTTAGGTATTGTACAGACCAAAAGGGGAAATGGAACTGAATCTGAAACGGCTTTGGCCGGTTTTCCTCACCATTCTTTGGAGACCTATCTACCGAAACTTGTTCGTGCGGGCCAACGTGTTGCAATCTGCGATCAGTTGGAAGACCCTAAGCAAACTAAAACCATTGTTAAACGTGGCGTAACAGAATTGGTTACACCTGGTGTGTCTTATAATGATAATATTGTTCATCAGAAATCGAATAATTATTTAGCATCGATTTTTATTGATAAAACGCAAATTGGAATTTCTTTCTTGGATATTTCTACAGGAGAATTTTTGGTGGCACAAGGTACTCAATCTTATATTGATAAGCTTTTGCAAGGTTTCAAACCTACCGAAGTTATTATGTCCCGCAAGCAGTCTAAAGAGTTTTTGGATCTTTTTGGTAACCAATATTATACTTATACGCTTGATGAATGGCCCTACACTGGTGATTATGCCTCGGAAAGTTTATTGAAACACTTCGAAGTTAATTCGATGAAAGGTTTTGGTATTGATCGGATGCCCGTTGGAATTGTTGCTGCTGGTGTTGCCTTGCATTATCTCAATGAAACTGAACATCGGAACCTACAGCATATTTCAAATATTGCACGTATCGAAGAAGATCGCCATATGTGGTTAGACCGTTTTACTGTGCGAAATTTGGAATTGATCAGTTCTGCTAACGAAAATGCAACGACGTTATCAGATGTATTGGATCAAACGGCTTCTCCCATGGGTGCTCGTTTATTGAAAAGATGGATTGTGATGCCGTTGAAAGATCGTAAATCTATTCAGGAAAGGTTGGATGTAGTTGCCTATTTCACGGAACATAAAGAATTGCGTGATGCTTTGATTCAGGAGATCAAGTATGTGGGCGATCTGGAAAGGTTAATTTCCAAAATTGGTCTTCAGAAGGCTTCGCCTAGAGAGATTGTACAGCTGAAACGTGCATTGTATGCTATTGAGAAATTAAAGGAGTTGACCAATCAGGAAAATTCGGAGGCGTTGCGTGTCATTGCTGAACAGTTGAATGTATGTGGGATAATCCGTGATAAGATTGAGAAAGAAGTTTTTCCTGAACCTCCGGTGGCTCTCAATAAGGGGAATGTCATTGCTGATGGGGTTGATGATGAATTGGATCGTTTGCGTAAAATAGCTTTTGGTGGTAAAGATTATTTAATTGAAATTCAAAAAAGAGAAGCGGAGGTAACCGGTATCCCTTCCTTAAAGATCGCTTTTAATAATGTTTTTGGCTATTACTTAGAGGTAACCAATACACACCGTGATAAGGTACCTACAGAATGGATTCGTAAACAGACTTTGGTCAATGCCGAACGCTACATTACTGAGGAGCTTAAGGAATATGAGGATCAGATTTTAGGTGCTGAGGAAAAAATCCAGGTCATTGAGAATCGTCTTTATGCCGAATTGTTAATTGCTATTGCGGCTTACATTAAACCGATTCAATTGAATGCCCAGTTACTAGCGAAATTAGATGTGCTTTTGAACTTTGCTGTTATTGCAGAAAAGAATTATTATGTTCAACCGGAGATTTCTGAAAGTAAGGTATTAGATATAAAAGGTGGTCGTCACCCCGTTATCGAAAAGAAAATGGCCATTGGTGAAGATTATATCACGAATGATGTTTACTTGGATAATACGACGCAGCAGATTATTATCATCACTGGTCCCAATATGGCCGGTAAGTCAGCGCTTTTGCGCCAAACTGCATTAATTGTGCTGATGGCTCAGATCGGTTCTTTTGTGCCTGTAAAGGAAGCAAAGATAGGTCTTGTGGATAAAATATTTACCCGGGTAGGAGCATCTGATAATTTATCGTCCGGTGAATCAACATTTATGGTTGAAATGAATGAAACGGCCAGTATCATGAATAACCTCTCTGACCGGAGTTTAATTTTACTGGATGAGATCGGTCGGGGGACAAGCACTTATGATGGTATTTCTATTGCTTGGGCTATCGCTGAATTTCTTCACAACCATCCTGCAGCTAAGGCCAAAACATTGTTTGCTACTCACTATCATGAATTGAATGAATTGACGAATTCTATGCCGCGTATTAAAAATTACAATGTGACGGTTAAGGAGGTCAATAACAAAGTGATATTCTTACGTAAGTTAGTTCCTGGCGGGTCAGAGCATAGCTTTGGTATTCATGTTGCTAAATTGGCAGGTATGCCTCCAAAATTGCTTTCTCGGGCCAATGAAATATTGAAGCGATTGGAGCAGGAGCGAACAGGTGGGGAACAGATCAAGGATAGTATGCGCAAAATTCAAAAGCAGGCTTATCAATTGCAGATGTTCTCAATTGATGATCCTGTTCTTGAGAAAATCCGTGATATGCTGAATAATTTGGATGTAAATACGTTGACTCCCGTTGAAGCACTTATGAAGTTGGACGAGATCCAACGGTTATTGAAGAATTAAAAGCGAAAAAATAATTCAATGCTTCCATAATGATTATAGATGTTACTCATGAGTTTACTATCCCATTGGTATGGGGTATAATGATAACCAGCTTCTAATCCAATATAATTTTTCCCTTTTAATTGTCGCATACCGGCTATACTTAGTCCAAGGTGCATGGTATTAACGGTGTACAATTTTTTTGAATTTCCACCGTATATATAATCCCCAAAAGAATCGTAGTATCCATCGGTATAAATGTCTTCAGATATTCCAGTATCCACCATATCTATTCCTAAATTAAGTTTTGGGATCACAATAAATTTGGTGTTATCGTAGATTTTATATCCAAGAGCACCTCCGAAAAAAAGACCAAAGTCAGCATTTACAGATTCGGTGGTACCGTAATAATTGTAATCAAAATTTTTATCATTGCTATTGATCCGTACTTTAAATCCACCTTCAAGAATAAATGATTTGGCTAAAGAGCTCATGATGGAAAACCCCATTGACATGTTTGGACCAAACGTCGTATTTGAACCTCCTAGTGGCCCATATACTCCTATATAAGGTAGAAAACCGATTCTTGATTTGTTGTAGTAATCTGCTACAGCTATAGGGTCTTCTTGTTCTTCTTTGATACTATTTTCAGTATGATCTTTGATGATCGTTTGTGTGTTGTTTTGCTCGGTTTCATTAATCGATGCCTGTTGATTTTTCAATAATTCGTTGTTTGAGAAAAGATTTAAGATATCAACTTCAGCATCCGAAAGGACATAGGACTGTGACTGTAATAATGCTTTTGATCGGGTTTTGATCAACAGGTCAATGGGGTGCCTTAATGGAAAATAATTATATTGCTGTTTATTGGATTCATATTGGTAAATGTAATCCTCTCTTTCGGAATCACGAAATCGAACGATTAATTGTTCATCAAAACCGTTTTCAATATATTTTTCTATCGCATTGCCACTTTGCTGTTTTGCTATAATTAGATTTATAATTTTGATACGTTGACCTAATTCGGTGAGACCACAACTTTGCTCAATTTGTGCTAATATTGGTGTTAATTGAGCATATTGATTTGTATTTAATAATTTGGTTATTGGCTCAAGAGAATTGTGTATAGTAGATTCACATTTTTCTTGTGCCGCAGAAAATTTGAAATTAATGAATAATGAAATGATACTGAAGAGTATGACAAATATATAACGATTCATATGGACTTGACTTGATAGGTTAAAGTAACGAAAATTTATTTAAATTTTATGTTGATCTGTACAACACAACGGTTTTAAAACAATTATCTTTGTGGAGATGGCTTCTATATTTCAATTTAAAGAGTTTGCGGTGGATCAATCAGATTGTGCGATGAAGATTAATACAGATGGTGTATTATTAGCTGCATTGGTTCAAGTTGATTCTTCATCCCGTATATTGGATATTGGTACAGGAACTGGGGTGATAGCTTTGATGTTGGCACAGCGCTATGTCAAAAGCGAGGTGGTCGCTGTGGAGATTGACCCCGCGGCGGCAAAACGTGCGGCCTCTAATTTTAGAAATTCTATCTTTGGAGATCGTATGGTCATGCATGCTTGTTCATTTCAACATTTGGATGATACTAAGCCGTATGATTTTATTATTTCTAATCCACCTTTTTACACGGATTCTTTGCATAATCCAGATGCAAGAAAGAAATTGGCTAGACATACCAATTTAGAATTTTTCAATGAATTATTGCAATTTTCAGCTCGATCTCTATGTGTAAAAGGATGCTTGGCTTTGATCGTACCTACGCTATTGGCTGATGAATTGAAAGCAATAGCCGAAAAATTGGATTTGAGATTAGAACGGGAGATCTTGATTCGCTCTTTTGAAGAGGATGTTGTCATTCGTAAAATTGTTATTTATCAGAAGGGTTATTTTGGAGATGTTGTAGTCTCTGATTTTATTATTTATCAAGAAAAGGGTATTTATTCGGACATGTATAAAGCTGCTTTGCAACCTTATTTTTTAGCTTTTTAGTATGACAAAGATTGGATTGATTTCTGATACGCATTCTTATTTAGATGAAGCTGTATTTAAACATTTCGAGCATTGTGATGAAATATGGCATATAGGTGATTTTGGGAACGCGAGCGTTGCTGATCAACTCGAGGGCTTTAAACCACTACGTGGAGTCTATGGTAATATTGATGATCAAGAACTAAGACTTCGATTTCCTGAAGATTTGAGATTTACTTGTGAGGAAGTTGATGTGTGGTTGACGCATATTGGAGGGTATCCTGGTAAATATGCTCCACGAATTAAGAAAAAGATAACCGAAGATCCTCCTCAATTATTTATTACAGGTCATTCACATATTTTGAAGGTAATGTATGATCAAAAATTAAAATGTCTACACTTAAATCCTGGCGCCGCTGGAAAACAAGGATGGCATAAGGTGAGAACACTGATGCGATTTGAAATTAATGGGAATAAAATCGATCATTTAGAAATCATCGAACTCGCAGGTAGATAAACCTAAAGGTTATAAGCTATCGCGTACTTCCAATAAAAAGCTTTTCAATTTTTCTAAAGAATCAACAACGCGCTGATTTTCTTTTGCTTCGGATTTATTGGTGCGTAGATATTCACGAGCGCCCTGAAGTGTATATCCTTTATCTTTCACCAAATTGAAAATAATTTTCAAATTGGCGATATCATCTTGGGTAAATAGACGATTTCCTTTTTTATTCTTCTTGGGTTGAATAATATCAAATTCACGCTCATAAAAACGAATTTGGGATGCATTGACATGGAACATTTCTGTCACTTCACCCATCGTATAATACAATTTATTAATTTCGCGCTCTTTGTAAGGCATACTGATTTACTAAGTTATATATAACAAACTTAGATAAATTTACTTAGATAAGCAATTGTATTGTGTATCTATGAGAAATTTATTCGTTTTCATATCGATTCCTGTTTTTTTATATAATGCTTTGTTATTTTTATATTATCTGTTGAACTGTTTGTTGCAGATCTGTCTTAGTCAAGGGTGATATTCATTTGTTGAGCTGTAACAAAATTGAATTTTAAATTTAAAGAGTTATGATTTTGGTTAGTCGTTTTTGGACAAAAATATTTTCATTGGGGAAGGCTGATGCCATTACTATTTATCCTTTTATTTTTTTGAAAAAGCGCATGTTTAAAGATAATCAACAATTGATCAATCATGAGAAGATTCATATTAGGCAGGCTGCTGAGCTACTAATTATATTTTTTTATATCAGCTATCTACTTGAATTTCTATTTCGATATGTACAATACCGTGATTTTTATACCGCTTATTTGAATATTTCTTATGAGCGTGAGGCTTATGCTAATGAGGCTAATTTTGACTACTTGTCGCAGCGAAAGTTCTGGGCCTTTGGCCAATATTACAAAAAATAAGAGCGCTATTAGTAGCGCTCTTATTTTAAAGCTAGCATGTCTGCCAGATATATTTTTTATTGAATAGATTTGGATTATTTTACCAATCTTAAATAGGTAGATACTTTATCTTTCAATTGTCTTCTATCCACAATAAAATCCAAGAAACCATGTTCTAAAATAAATTCTGAAGTTTGGAATCCTTTTGGAAGATCTTTTTTGATCGTCTCTTTGATCACGCGAGGTCCTGCGAAGCCAATTAGAGCTCCAGGTTCAGCGATATTAATATCACCTAGCATTGCGTAAGAAGCAGTTACTCCTCCTGTTGTAGGGTCTGTCAGTAAACATACATATGGTAAGCCTGCTTTAGCTAATAATGCTAATTTTGCGGCAGTTTTTGCCATCTGCATCAATGAAAATGCAGCTTCCATCATACGGGCACCACCTGATTTGGAGATCAGCATAAAAGGAAGTTTATGTTCGATACAATAATCTATGGAGCGAGCAATCTTTTCCCCTACAACAGATCCCATTGATCCTCCGATGAAGGTAAAGTCCATACAGGCAATCACTAATTCTTGACCATCAATCTTACCATGACCAGATCGAATAGCATCTACCAAACCAGTTTTCGCTTGACTTTCCTTTAAACGTTCTGTGTAGGGCTTTGAATCAAAGAAATTTATTGGATCTCCTGAGCTTAATGTAGGGAATAATTCAGTAAACTCGTTATTATCAAAAATGATTGAAAAATAGGCTGCAGAACCAATTCTAAGGTGGTATCCACAGTATTGACAAACGTAATTGTTTTCGATTTGTTCAAGGTTCAACAACGGTTTTTTACATGAAGGACATTTGTTCCACAATCCGTCTGGCGCCTCTTTTTTATTTTCTGTTGCCGTGTTTATTCCGGCTTTATCTCTTTTAAACCAACTCATACGATAGTTCTAATTCAGTTACAAATAAACAAAATTATTTTGTTTAGTAGAAGTATTCCTTAAAATTGCTGTGTATTTACGATTTGTGAAAGGAAGCTAACCCGAAATTTTGGGCATAAAAAATGGGTAAGCTCCTTTTATCGCACCGCTCAACCAAATACCCTTGCTTTGTTCCCAACCTGGGGGAGTCAATGGGAGCTGGTCGTAAAAGACTTACCCGTCACAAAAGTAGAAAAAAAATCCTTCTAAAGAAAGATTTTTTGCTATTTGTGCTTACTGGCTTGATAGTCAATAAGAATAATTTTAAGTCTTGTCTTTTGCATACTCGCCACAAAGCGAATAATAGCCAAAAAGTCCTAATCCTATGGATATAATCGGGGTCAAAATAAACATGATGATGATTCCGAATACCAGATCTTCTTGGTGACCAATCTTTATTTTAGGAATTGCGAGTTCAAAAAGGCAGAAATATGCAGTGAACAGGGCTAGGGCAATCCATAGAATGCCTAATACTTTTTTTAGATTATCCATTATTGAGATGATTAGGTTTATTTTTTATGTATAGTGATCCGATTATGAAGCATACGGCTGCAATAATGATTGGATACCATAATCCTGCTAGATAAAATTCAGGATCTTGAGCGACTTGTGCATTGGTGGTCAAGTAAGTCGAAATTGCAGGTAGTAGACCTCCGAAAATACCATTTCCGACATGGTAAGGAAGTGACATCGATGTGTAACGTATTTTTACTGGAAACATTTCAACCAAAAAAGCCGCAATTGGACCATAGACCATGGTAATGTAAATAATCTGGATGAAGATCAATGCCGTTAACCATATGCGATTTTGACCATGTACCGTGATATTCTTCTTGATAATGGTTTCTTTAGTGTTTGTTAGTTCACTTGTTTCTTGCATTTGAGTTCCATCTGTGAATTGCTTTATGGTTAGTTGTTGATTATGATTTAATTTTTTGATTTCACTTGAACTTATTTCTTTTGTTGAGGTATCTGCTAGTTGGTACATCGCTTTGTAAATAGGACGGTAGGTACAAAGTGCGAATAGCATCCCTAATAGCATAATCCATTTTCTTCCGACTTTATCACTTAACCAACCAAAAAGGATAAAAAATGGTGTTCCGATCAGCAATGCTGTTCCTAAGATCATATCTGCTTCGTCAGAATTGAGATGCATAACGGTTTTCATGTAACTCATGGAGTAGAATTGTCCCGTGTACCATACAACTCCCTGTCCCATTGCTGCACCAAATAAAGCTAGTAGTACAAATTTAAGATTGTAACGATTACCGAAGCTTTCTTTTAAAGGGTTTTTACTGGTCGTACCTTCTTCTTTAGCTTTTGCAAATTCGGGTGATTCGCTCATATTCTTACGGATAAGGTAAGAAACATAGACCATAAATATAGATAAAATAAAAGGTACACGCCATCCCCATGCATCAAATTGCTGTTCGGTAAGGACGTATTTTGTTACTAGTATAACAACTAATGAGATAAATAGACCGAAAGTTGCTGTTGTTTGTATCCAAGATGTCCAGTAGCCACGTTGTCCTTCTGGTGCATGCTCAGCAACATATGTTGCTGCTCCACCATACTCACCTCCTAACGCAAGTCCTTGCAACAGGCGAAGGATCAGTACTAAAAGCGGGGCAACGAATCCGATGCTTTCATAACTGGGTATACAGCCTATAAGAAATGTTGCACCTCCCATCAATAAGAGCGTTACCATGAACGTATACTTTCGTCCGATTAGATCGCCCAATCTACCGAAAAAGAGTGCTCCAAAGGGTCTTACGACAAAGCCTGCGGCAAATGTAGCTAAGGTGGATAGGAAAGCAGCAGTAGGGTTGTCTGCTGGAAAAAATTTGGTTGAAATGACGATGGAAAGACTTCCAAAAATAAAGAAGTCATACCACTCGATGAGGGTTCCCATAGAGGAAGCTCCGATTACTTTCCAAATTGTTTTGGTGTTTGTATTTTCTTTCATTTAGATTTATAGGGTTGTTTAGGTTTTAAATTTTATATATTTTACCAGGTAAGGAGGTGATGTGACCATTCATTTCCATTTCAAGTAAGATCATTGCAAGTTTACTTTGAGGCCAATTGCAGTAACGCGTGATCTCATCAATTCCAGCTTGATGTTTATCTTGTAAGAAAGAATAGAGACGAAGTTGATCGCTATTTAAATCGGGAGGTATGAGTGGTAATTGTACACCGATTTGTTCTTGTTGAGGTCCCCAATTCATGAGATAACAGAGATCTTTGATGTCTCGAATTAGATGTGCACGGTTTGTCTTGATCAAATAATTGCATCCGGCTGAATAAGGGTGATCTATGGCTCCTGGAAAAGCGCATACATCACGATTATAGCTATTAGCTATTTCAGCAGTGATTAGGGCGCCTCCTTTTGTGGCAGCTTCTATTACGATGGTTACATCGGAAATCCCTGCAATGATACGGTTGCGCATAGGAAAGTTTTGGCGATCAAGATTACTGTCTGAAGGGAATTCGGTCAGTAAGCCTCCTTGCTGTAGCATGGCTGTCGCTGTTTCTCTGTGACTAGATGGATATATACGATCTAACCCATGTCCTAATACGGCTACTGTTGGTATTTGATGTTGAATAGCAGCTCGATGTGCCATGATATCAATCCCATAGGCGAGCCCGCTGACAATCGTTGTATTCAATGTTTGCATTTGTTCAATAAGCATCTCACAAATTTTACGACCATAATTTGTAGCGTTTCTTGTCCCAACGATACTAACCATACGTTCTTTATTGACATCAGCATTGCCTTTGAAATATAGAACAAGGGGTGCGTCTTCGCAATTTTTTAATTTCTGAGGATAATCTGAATTGCCGATCCACAGAACTTGTATGTGGTGTTTTTCAACAAATGCAATTTCTTTTTCGGTTGCTTCTTGATATTTTTTTGCTGCTATTTCGTTTGCTGTTCTACTGCTTACACCTGGTATTTTTGTTAAGACGCTAGCTTTTGTTTCTAAAATCTCTTGCACAGAGCCACAGTGCGCGAGCAAAGTGCGCGCAGTTTTAGGTCCTACCCCTTTAATTTTGGTAAGTGCTATTTGATGATAAAAGTTCATAGTTGGTACCTTAAAGATAGGCTTTAGTTCTGTGATTTAAAACTAAAAATTGATATATTCTAGTATATTTCAGCTGAGTGGCATGATAGATTTATTCTACTTACTTGATTAAATTATGGTTGAACATGTTACTCTGAAAGGGGAAAAGGAAATGGCGTGAGGTATTGAATTACTCAAGAAAACCAATAACTTTGTCTATTAAATTTTTGCAATATGGAAATGAAAGAACCTTTTGATATAGAAATTGAAAATGTTGTTTACTCGGTATTCCCGGAAGAAGAAGATACTTATGTTATTTTTAAAGAGGGGGTAGAGTATGTGCAGATTATTAAAGATACAGAGAATCTGTGGTTGAAAACTAATCCAGAGACGGGCTTACCCATGTTTGGTATGGACGAAGAGATCAATGCGATCGGCAAGAAAATTATCGAAGAATTAGGTTAATCATTAAAGATAGATAGACAGTTAAACCAGGTTAAAATCGGATTTAACTGGAGACTCGTATCTAATTTAACGGAGACTCATTGGCTTAATTTCGTATTTATTATCAACCGTTCTACAAATTTGTGAAAATATAAAACCCTTAGGATCAGGTTGCTTATATGCGAAATAGTTTAAAAACTACTTCTATTTTGTAGTCGTTATTGATTAGCCTTTGAGTCTCCCTAAACGGAAAGGTTTGCAACCCTAAAATTACATTGGAACGTAAACCACAAATTTTGTTTCAAAGAAATCTTCTTTGAAATAATTTGATAATGGGTGCAATTCGGCCTTTAAGCGAGACTCTTTAATTTCTTCTGCTAAGTCTCCACCTTTGAGGTATAAAATTCCGTTTGGAATTCCGTTTTTATCCTGTTTAAGGAACTTATTTCTTATCCAAGGTGCAAAGTCTGCTAATCTTGTTACGGCACGTGATACAACAAAATCATATTTATCGTCCAATTGCTCTGCACGAATATGATCTGCTTCAACATTTTGCAGTCCTAGTGCTGCTGCGACTTCGCGAACAACTTTAATTTTTTTACCAATAGAGTCTACTAAGTGAAATTTCACTTCTGGAAATAATATGGCTAATGGTATCCCTGGGAAACCTCCACCTGTTCCTACATCAAGGATGCGTGTGCCTGGAGCAAAAGTCATGGCGTATTTTGCGATGCCTAAGGAATGTAATACATGGTGTAAGTAAAGGCTTTCAACATCTTTACGTGAAATAACATTGATTTGGTTATTCCAAAAAGGGTAAAGTTCTGCCAGTTGTGCAAATTGTGTTTTCTGAACTTCTGTTAAGTTTGGAAAATACTGATATATGATGTCTACTGTAGGATTCAATGTGATTGTTTTAAAAATGAATATTATTTCCAGCTTATGGATTTCTTTTTCCGGTTAAATAAACCGTTGATGCAAATATAGAAATAGTAGATGATGTCTAATAATGGCAACCACCAAATGAGATCAAAAACTTCTAATTTTCGATATATTGATTTGAAAACAAAGATCTGTGTTATTAATCGGATGAGGTATGCGGCTACTGGTACGTACCAATAATCTGGAAAGATAATTGTCGTAAGAATAATTGCAAAGTAGAATAAGAAGGACGTGATGAGTTGCATACCCAACATGCGCTGATGTCTTTTTTTGTAAATCACCGAAGCTCCTGAGTGCCTTGCTTTTTGTTTATAATAGCTTTTCCAAGTTGTTTTAGGTTCAGAATATACTATGGCATCAGGATGAATAGATATGACTACATTTTTTTTTGTGGCATTTTCATTCACAAAAAGATCGTCATCTCCAGATTTGATGTGCATGTGTGAGGCAAATCCTTTTTTGCTAAAAAATAACGTTTTTGTATATGCCATATTTCTTCCAACTGCCATATATGCATTCTTCTTTAGTGCATACGATAGATAACTTATTGCGGTATGTGTTGTCTCAAAGCGGATGAGCTTGTTTAAGAGTCCCTTATATTTGAAATAAGGCGAGTACCCGATGACAATTTCTTTATTAGTCTGGCTTAGCGCTCCTGCTGTTTCTTTTAACCACTTGTTAGAGTTTGGATGGCAATCTGCATCGGTGAAGACTAGTTTTTCGTAAATGGCTGATTTGATACCGAGTGTCACAGCGAATTTCTTTCCGTGTTTAAGACGAATATGTTCTTTTATATCAACAATTTTAAGGTTTTCATATTTTTCTTGAAAATCTTTTAAAATCCATTTGGTTTCATCAGTCGAATAATCATTGACAACAATGACTTCAAATTGAGGATAATCTTGGTCTAGAATGGATGCTAAAAACTGTTTGAGATTTTTCTGTTCGTTATGTGCGCAGATGATCACAGAGATAGGATCAAATTGATCTTGATCTTGATAAGAGTGCACTTTATGACGGCTTAGTTTTCCGTACACAAAAATAATATAGTACAGCTGGATGAGCAGTAATAAACAAATGACGCCGAAGGCGATATAGGGGTAATAGATGGCGTATTGTTGTATGATAGACATAGGTTGCAAAGATAGTATGTTCGAAGGATATTTACTTTAATAATGTTTTTTCTGGCGTAAATGTTAAAATCTTGTAAAAGGGCAGTCTTTGCATTGGTTTTTATAGTATTTTTGCAAAGATTTTAAAAAAAACAAGCTGGGGAATTTGTTTTCTGAAATAGTAAAAATCATCAAATTAGAGTCCCCAAAAATTAAAGATTAATGAAATTCACCCTTCAAGTACAAGATAAATTTTCTAAAGCGCGTGCAGGTGTTGTTGAGACAGCTCACGGAAAAATTCAAACGCCTATTTTTATGCCGGTTGGTACAGCTGGTACGGTCAAAGGTGTGCATCAGCATGAGTTGAGAAATGACATTAAAGCTCAAATCATTTTGGGAAATACCTATCATTTATATTTACGACCAGGCCTGGATGTTTTGAATAAGGCAGGTGGTCTTCACAAATTTAATGGTTGGGATCGACCGATTTTAACAGATTCTGGAGGTTACCAAGTTTATTCTTTGTCAGACAATCGTAAGATACGGGAAGAAGGTGTGACGTTTCGGTCACATATTGATGGTTCAAAGCATTTATTTACTCCTGAAAATGTAATGGATACGCAGCGGGTCATCGGTGCAGATATAATCATGGCTTTTGATGAGTGTACGCCTTATCCTTGCGACTACGGCTATGCACGTCGTTCTATTGAAATGACTCACCGTTGGTTAAAAAGATGTTGTGATCGTTTTGACAGTACAGAACCATTATATGGATATGACCAAACGCTGTTCCCAATTGTTCAAGGATCAGTATATAAAGACTTACGTGAAAGATCTGCTGAGAAAATTGCTTCTTTCAATCGTGAAGGAAATGCAATCGGAGGTTTATCGGTAGGAGAGCCTGCTGAGGAAATGTATGCGATGACGGAAGTTGTGTGTAATATTCTTCCAGAAGATAAACCTCGTTACCTGATGGGTGTAGGTACGCCAATCAATCTACTTGAAAATATCGCTTTGGGTATTGATATGTTTGACTGTGTCATGCCGACGCGTAATGCACGTAATGGTATGATTTTTACACGTCACGGAACGATCAATATCAAGAATGAAAAATGGAAGGACGATTTTTCTCCAATTGATCCAGATAGTGATCTTTACTCCGATCAAGTATATACAAAAGCATATTTACGCCATTTGATCCGTTCACAAGAACTTTTAGGTGCACAGATTGCTTCTTTACATAACTTACACTTCTATTTATGGTTGGTCAATGAGGCACGTGAGAAAATTGTAGATGGTACATTCTACGATTGGAAAAATAAAATGGTCAAAGTATTGGGTCAACGTTTGTAATTTTTTGCATCTTAGTAGCATTATGTTTTCTATAATCGATCGTTATATTATTAAAAAGTACTTGAGCACCTTTGTGTTCACGATGGCTATATTTACGGTCGTCATGGTCATTTTTGATATTTCAGAGCGGTTGGATGATTTTTTGAAATATAATGCTCCTATGGACAAAATTATATTTGAATATTATGCTGGATTTATTCCGTTTTATTTGAATTTTTTATGTCCTTTGATCAACTTTATTGCTGTCATCTTTTTTACTTCAAAGATGGCAGATCAAACTGAAATAGTTCCCATATTAAGTGCTGGATATAGTTTCAACCGCCTTTTAAGGCCATATGCTTTTTCTGCTACGTTGATATTTGCTGTTTCATTTATATTCAACTTGTATATTATTCCTCGAACGAATAAGATCAAGATCGGGTTTGAAAATATTTATGTGAAGCCATTGAAGGATAATACAAAGGTATCCACCCATATGCAAATTGATAAAAATAGTTATGTTTATATCGATAATTTTGATAATAATGCTCAGGTTGGCTATAAATTTGTCTTAGAGAAATTTAAGGGTGATACTTTATTGGAAAAGTTAATTGCTGAACGTATCACATGGGATTCGGTTACGACCAAATGGAAAATACATGATTATTCGAATCGTATCATTAATGGTCTGCATGAACGTATGGATAAAGGTACGGTCAAAGATACGACCTTGGATATGAAGCCTAGTGATTTTGAGCTGTATGACAATATATTCACAGCAATGGATACTAAGGAGCTTAATGAACGTATTTATAAGGAAGAAATTAGGGGTACTGGCATGATGACGGATCTTAAATTGGAAAAGTATAAGCGTTATGTGTATCCATTTTCAGCATTTGTATTGACTTTGATGGGTGTTGCCCTTTCGTCAAAAAAGGTAAGAGGAGGTATTGGATTGAGTCTGGGTGTTGGTATTGGATTGAGTTTCACTTATATTGTATTTATTCAATTTGCCAATATGTTTTCATTAAAAGGTGGGCTACCACCTTTGATTGCGGTATTGATCCCCAATGTGACGTTTTTAATTATTGCAATCTATTTGGCCATAAGAGCGCCAAAATAAACAAGTCCCTATATGTCTAAAATAAAAATTAATCAGAATGTTCTCATTCTGCATTTAACGATCCTAATATGGGGTTTTACTGGTATTCTAGGAAATCTGATTTCTATCTCGGCGATTCACCTTGTCTGGTATCGGGTTCTCATCGCTGCTATTTCTTTATTTATCTATCTCGTCGTTAGTAAACAACAGATTCTTGTATCTCGAAAAGATTTCATTTCTTTCATCATGGTCGGAGGTGTAGTAGGATTACATTGGGTTCTGTTTTTTTATGCCATTAAGGTATCTACGGTGTCGGTTGCTTTGGTTACTTTATCTTCTTTGACATTGTATACTTCTATTTTGGAGCCTCTGATCAATAGGAAAAAGATAGCCATGATGGATATGATCGTTGGAGTAGTGATTATCATGGGTATATATATGATATTTCAATTTGAATCTAATTATATTGAGGGTATTGTTGCGGGTTTGGCTTGTGCATTTTGTGCGAGTATTTTTTCTATTGCAAATGCAAGAATGGTAAAAAAATCGAGTGCTACATTAATCACTTTTTATGAAATGCTAGGTGCTTTTTTCTGGGTGTCAGTTTTTATGTTATTCAGTGGAGATTTTAATGAAAAGATGGTTCTCAATCAGTCGGATTTAATTTATCTATTGATATTAGGTGTATTGTGTACTGCCGTTGCTTATGTGTTAGGTGTTGCTGTGATGAAAGAATTGAGTGCTTTTACAGTTGCTTTAACAACGAATCTGGAACCTGTTTATGGAATTTTATTGGCCATGCTGATCTTCGGTCAAAAAGAGACGATGAGTTTAGGTTTTTATGGAGGTGCTGCTATTGTTTTAGGTGCAGTCTTCTTTTATCCTTACTTAAAAACAAAAATCGAGAAACGGAAGCAGGATTTGGTTATTAGAAAAATCTATTAATTATCTATTTTAGCTTTATATATCTGCTCTTGTTGCAGAACGGAATTTAATGGATATATTGCGTATCCTGATCAAAAAAGCGTGCTTAAAACTGATTTTAAGCACGCTTTTTTTTGACCTTAGCTCTTGATTAAAAATCAAAAGTTCCGATGGTCACATGTTGCTCTTTGGTTTGATCTAAGTACAGGGTGATGATTTTGCGTTCCTGTTTTCCGGAGCTATAATAGGTGAAGATTTCTGCCATGACTGCTGTTGGACCTGCTAGCGTTAACGAATTATCATTATAAAAATCTACTTCGACTTTATATTTTCCTTTGACTGCTCTTTTTAATAGAAATTGTTCAGGGCCGTATCCTCCTGTAAAATCATTACTTAAACGTCCTCCCATTGCAGTGCTATTATTACTGTAAAAGCATTTTTCTCCATGTGGATCTGTGACCCAAAGATCAATATCTGTATTATTTGAATTCCAATTGATCACCACACGAATATCAACAGGAAGATCTGCTATGAGTTGTTTGCTGATGTTATTGCTATTGACATGAGTCTGGTTTAATTTTAATAAATTATTCATCTCCATCACAATAATTTCTTCAATACCATCGTCGCGATCGGCTGCTTCAGGGGAATAACTTTGCGTTAGGATACTATATAATTGATCAAAAGCTTTTTGATATTGTTTATTATCTAATAATGCTAAAGCATAATCGCGGTGGCTCTGCGGATCCATAGGACGCCAGTCTAAGATTTTCTTATTTATGTAAAGTTCATATTGATATTGTTCCCATTGTTTAAGTGTGTAAGCTATTGTCTTAAATAAATCTGCATTTTCAATTTGAAGATCTGCAAGTGAGCTCAACACCAATAATGCTTTATCTTTTGTGCCTTTTCGATAGAAAAAATTAGCAACGTCAAAATAGAAGGTCGGAGTTCCCAAATATGCCTGGCGAAGTTCGAGATATGTTTGGTAGGGATTCGCTGATTTTTCTAAGACCTGCAGATATATATTGTCATTTTTAATATCAGGAATGGTGATTTTTGCACCAGCAGTTGTTCTGTCACTCACATCACTGCCGGAATAATGCTGTTGATCAGAAACTGGGTCTTCTAAATCGCTTAACACTATTTCCTCCAGCTTTGAAGATCGATCATCTGCTAAAACCATCTGTCTGCTTTCTGATGATATCATTTTTGATGTTGCAGCTTGTGCATTATTGATTGGATGAACTTCGGGCACTATAAATGTCTCTTCTACGATCCTGCTAGGCTGTGGATAAGTTTTCTTTGCTTTGAAGTCGGTCTGCCACCATTTTTTTAATTCTTGGACAGAGGTTTCAGCCTGTGCCAATAAATCATGCATACGTTCCTCTCGAAGAAAGCTTTGTTCTTTGGTCAGTTTATGATAAGCTGGAAGCAATTCTGTTGGAGGCAGGATGGCATATCGTACATAATCTTCCACGGTTTCCAATACAATTAAACTTGTGTTACGGGTAACAATACCAAATTGCTTACCAAGTTCTTCAATGCGTTCTTTATTTTCCGAATAATCAACATCTAATGTTGCAATCTTTTTCTGAGCCCAGATTTTATGAATATCCAACTCATTTTCTTGATAATTGATGTCAATCTTGACTTCTTGAGTTGGCCGATTCCCGTAGCCAAAGAGTAAGGTAATTTGTTTTAGATTGTTGTTTTTTCCGAGACCTGTGATCGCGATATGATCCTGTACTTCTGTATGGATAGCTGGATATATTTCTGAGAAATCAGCTTGCTCTTTAATCCCTAAAAATTTTAAATTTTCTGAACTTAATTTCTTAATACCGTCAATAGGCGATGTATTCAATAGATTGATCGTTTTTGCACCAGTTTTTTTGCTAATGGCTTGGAGGATGCTGTAATCTGCAATAGCGGAGGAAGAGATACAATATATTGGTTTGTTGATGGTTACTTGATTTGACCCAAATGTGGATAACCCTTCGGTAAAGAAAAGATATTCCTCCGCTTGCAGCACTTGATCATTTAATTTTGAATAGTCTGTTCCGCCATCATAAGTTAAATTAAAGAGATAATTTTTTAGAGCAGTCCAATTTCCCTGTTCTATGTGAAATGTTCCCGCTTTTACATAGCTGATATTCAGTAAGCCCAGGTCTACAGTTAAATTCTTTTTTTGTTGTATGATGAGATCCAGAAGTGCTAATTCTTTTTGAATGTCTTTATCTTTAGCACTTAAAGAATTGTCCCAGATGATCCCAATTTTGTTTTTCCAGTCTTTTTCTTTTGAAGGAGCATTGATAAATATATTACTAAGGAAATAGAAGGATTGATCTTGATTAACCTGTGTTAAAATTTTGCTCTCATTTGGTTGCTTAGGTAGTCCAATTACTAATGATTTCTCAGGTATAAAATTGTTTTTAGCTATGGTTGCTTGATAAATGTGATTTTTTTCTGAAAATATGAGTGATCCATCTGGTTTGCTGATCAATGTCGGTATCTGGTCTGTTTGGTAGATATTTACCTGAAGTTTAAACTGTTCGATAGCTTGTTTATAGGCTAAGGGTAAATGGTATTGAAAACCAGTCGTAGCATGGAATTGTAAATTCTCTTCATAAGTTATGCTAATGGTTCGTTGACCTTTTGCAGGTATTGGGTATATTCTGGTCTTAAAATTATTACCTTCTACACGCTCTAATAATCCAGGATCTACACGACGAGATTCAATACTTTCGAAGACTTCAGTCCCTTTGCTCTTATCAACCGCAACAGCTTGACGTAGTTTTCCATTAATATCAAGGGCATATCCTGTTACCGCAACACCTTCAGGCATGGGGAATGTCAGTATGCCCTCCAGATCTCTGTTTTCATTATTACGGAAGGTCATTGTCATCGTTGTTTTCGCGATGTTACCAAAAATATTAACTAGAATAGCGAGCTCCTGTAGATTAACATTTGCCTGATCTTTGGGATCATTTGAAATTTTTAAGCTGGGAATAGGTCTATTGGGATTATTCTGTGATTTAATATTCTCTCCCTGAAGTAGGAGACATAAAATCAATGCTATTATGAGGATCTTATTCATATCTTTTTGAATTAGCTTGCTGTGTTCATTTAAGATGATGCATCTTAGTAACGAATTCCATAATTAACCGCAGGATTAAAAAACTTCATGTAGGTTGAAAATCTTAGTCCAGGTTACCATGAATAAAAGCTTTTGAGATCAGCGAGTGCCCATATGCTACTCATTTTTGAGATGAAATAACCGGATGAGTCAGTGACAGGAAGTGCTATAAAAGAATAAACCCCGTAAATAAATTTACAGGGCTCATTCTTTTCTATTTAGGATTGGTATTAAGCATATTGATGAATCGCTTCTTTGCTTTCAAGTTCCGAATGACCCATTAGGAATTCGTCTACTTTTCTAGCACACTCACGGCCTTCAGATATCGCCCATACAACTAATGATTGTCCTTTCCTACAATCTCCAGCTGTAAAGATCTTATCTACCGAAGTCTGGTAAGCTTTATCTGTCGCTACTATATTTCCTCGGCTATCGACTTGAACACCCAGTTTTTCTGGCAATTGTTGCTCTGTATGTTGATAACCGACAGCTAAAAGAACAAGATCTGCAGGAATTTCTTTAGGCTCTGATTGACCTAATTTTGTTCTTCTACCGAAATCATCTACTTCGTATTCGACCTCTATGATCTGAACAGCTTTGACATTTCCACTGTCATCACTGATGAAGGCTTTTGTTTCGGTCGCCCAAAGTCGGTCACAACCTTCTTCTTGTGATGATGAAGTATTGAAGGTGATTTTATCTGATGGCCACGGATTATTCTTCAATCGCTCCTTTGCAGGGATTGGTTTACGTGCGATCTGGGTAATGCTCTGTGCCAGTTGTCGATTGGAAGTACCGATACAATCCGATCCAGTATCACCGTCACCGACGACGACTACATGTTTTCCTTGGGCGATGATGTGCTCTTCCGCGTATTCAATACCACTCACTTTTTTATTCTGCTGTTTCAGAAAGTCCATCGCGAAGTGAACACCCTTTAATTCTTTTCCAGGAATATCCAAATGCCAAGGAACAGTTGAGCCTGTTGCTAAAATAACAGCATCAAAAGAAAGTAACTCATGGGTGGAGATGTTTTTGCCAACCTCAGCATTTACGTTAAATTTAATACCTGATTCCTGCATCACCGAAATCCGGCGGTCAATAATTTTCTTGTCTAATTTAAAATCTGGAATGCCGTAACGGAGTAAGCCACCCAATTGATCATCACGTTCAAAAACGACAACTTCATGACCAGCTTTATTGAGTTGTGCGGCTGCAGCTAAACCCGCAGGTCCTGATCCAACAATAGCAATTCGTTTATCTGTTTTGATATAGCTTTTGTTAGGTTTTACGTAACCTTTATTGAAAGCAATTTCAATAATATGTTTTTCAATTTCTTCTATGGTAATTGGAGAACTATGTATGCCCAGTACACATGCCGATTCACATGGTGCCGGACAAATTCTTCCTGTAAATTCTGGAAAGTTATTTGTTGAGGTCAATATGCTGTATGCATCTTCCCATTTTCCATCGTAAACGGCATCATTAAATTCAGGTATTACATTGCCCAAAGGACATCCTGAGTGACAAAATGGAATACCGCAGTCCATACAACGTGCTGCCTGTGTATTGAGTTGACTATCTGTATAACCTTTATTGAACTCCTGAAAATTCTGTATTCTGTAAGCTACCGGTTCTTTTTGCGGAAGTTCACGATCGTATTCTTTAAATCCTGTTATTTTTCCCATGATTTTTCCTCCTGATTATGCTTCAACTAATTTTGTACGTAATACCTGTTTGTATTCTTTAGGGAATACTTTGATAAAGCTGTTTTTCTCAGCAGTCCAGTTTTCGAGGATATGTTGTGCAATTTTGCTGTTTGTGAGTAAAATATGTCTTTTTAGCAATGCAATAATTGCTGTTTCATCTTCTTGTTCCAATGGATCGAGATCCACCATTTCGGTATTGCAGTTGTCTCTAAATGTTCCTTGTTTATCATAAATCCAGGCGATACCACCACTCATACCAGCGCCGAAATTTCTGCCCGTAGACCCTAAGATAAGTGCACGTCCCCCAGTCATATATTCACACCCATGGTCGCCAAGTCCTTCTACTACTGCCGTAGCACCTGAATTACGAACGGCAAAACGCTCACCGGCTTGTCCATTGATAAAGAGATGTCCTGATGTAGCACCAAATAGAGCAACATTACCGATGATGATATTTTCATGTGGAATCAATTTGCTTTCTGCTTTTGGATAGATCGCTAACTGTGCTCCAGATAAACCTTTACCAACATAATCATTTGCTTCGCCTTCTAATTCAAATGATAGTCCTTTTGTTGAGAATGCACCAAAACTTTGTCCCGCAGAACCTTCAAATTTGTAATTGATGGTATTATCAGGTAAGCCTTCGGATCCGTATAGTTTAGAAATCTCATTCGACAGTAGTGTACCGATGGTACGATCTGTATTTTTAACCGTGAAAGTTCCAAAAACTGGAGTTTTGCTTTCTAAGGCCTGTTTTGCTTGTTTCAATAATCCCCAGTCTAAGATCATACCCATGCCGTGATCTTGTTCTTCAGTATTGTAAAGAGACTGATTAGGATCGTTGGGTTCCACATATAAAATACCAGAGAAATCAATTTTGGAAGCTTTCCAATGATCTATGTTCTCACGTTTTTTCAGGAACTGTGCTTTTCCTACCATTTCATTGATGGTACGGAAACCCAATTCTGCCATGGTCTCTCTGATTTCTTCGGCCATGAAGCGGAATAGGTTGACAATGTCCTCTGGTTTACCGGTGAATAGTTTTCTTAATTCTGGATCTTGTGTAGCTACGCCTACTGGACAGGTATTCAAGTGACACTTACGCATCATGATACATCCGCCAGCAATAAGTGCGGCAGTAGATACTCCCCATTCTTCTGCTCCCAGTAAAGTTGCAACAATGATGTCGCGTCCAGTTTTTACCTGTCCATCTGCTTGTAGTACAATACGGCTTCTAAGCTTGTTTTTTACCAAAGTTTGGTGTGCTTCTGCTAATCCCAATTCCCAAGGAAGACCTGCATGCTTTGTCGAACTGATTGGAGAAGCTCCTGTTCCTCCGTCAAATCCCGCTATAAGAATAACGTCGGCATGTGCTTTTGCAACACCCGCAGCAATGGTTCCAACACCCGCTTTTGATACGAGTTTGACATTGATACGTGCAGCACGGTTTGCATTTTTTAGATCAAAGATTAATTGTGCTAAATCTTCAATCGAATAGATGTCATGATGTGGCGGTGGGGAAATTAACCCTACACCTGGCGTTGAATGTCTTGTTTTAGCAATCCATTCATTAACCTTAGGTCCAGGAAGCTGACCGCCCTCTCCAGGTTTAGCACCTTGAGCCATCTTGATCTGTATTTCGTCTGCCTGTGTCAGATAGTTGGATGTTACGCCAAACCTTGCGGATGCTACTTGTTTGATTGCAGAACGCATGGAGTCACCATTAGGAAGGGGCTGATAACGGAGTTCATCTTCGCCACCTTCGCCTGTATTTGATTTTGCACCGATGCGGTTCATGGCAATTGCCAGCGTGCTGTGTGCTTCATGTGAAATGGAACCAAAAGACATTGCTCCTGTAGCGAAACGTTTTAAAATTTCGCTAGCGGGTTCTACTTCCTCTAAAGGGATTGCTGTTCTATGTTTTGCAAAATCCAATAAACCACGCAGGGTGAACATCTGTTCTTTTTGGTTGTTTATTTTTTCAGCATATTTTTTATAGGTAGCATAATCGTCATTTCGACAAGCTTGTTGCAAAAGATGTACGGTGTCTGGGTTCCAGAGATGTCCTTCTCCTCTTCGTTTCCATTGATAAAGACCACCTTCAGGAAGTAACGTTTGTGGAGTACGGCTTTCTTTGAAATTCACCCAGTGTTTTGTCAGCACTTCCTGCGCAATATCATCTAAGTCTAATCCTCCGATACGGGATACAGCACCGCAAAAATACTTGTCTACAACAGTTTTGTCTAAACCTAATACTTCAAATATTTGCGCACCATGATACGACTGTAGGGTCGATATGCCCATTTTTGAAAATATCTTTAATAATCCCGCATTTACTGCTTTTACATAGTTTTTAGAAAGTTCAGGCCAAGTTAATTCAGTTTCGATTTTGCTTTGTTCTTTCATGGTGCGAATACTCGCAAGAGCCATGTAAGGATTGATTGCGGTGGCACCAAATGCGAGTAAACATGCGAAATGATGTACTTCCCAAGCATCTCCAGCTTCTACAACAAGACCGACAGCTCCGCGGTTTCCTGTTTTGATTAAATGGTGATGTACTGCAGATACAGCTAGTATGGATGGAATAGGCGCATGTTGTGAATCAATGGCACGATCTGAAAGTATTAATACCTCGAATCCATCACGTACAGCATCATCTGCATAACGACAAAGGCGTTCTAATCCAGCTTCAAGAGATCCATTTTGACCATCTGCTCTGAAGTATGATTGTAAGGTTTTTGCCTGAAATACACCCGTGTCTATTGACCTTAGTTTTTCTAATTCTTTCGACGTTAATATCGGATGTTCAAGTGTTACGCAGTGACAGAATTTTTTATCTTCAATGAGTATGTTACCTGCATTTCCAATGAATGTGGCCAGACTCATGACCAAGCGTTCTCTTATTGGGTCAATAGGAGGATTTGTGACTTGAGCAAAAAACTGCTTAAAGTAACTGGATAGGTGTTGCGGTTGATCGGAAAGTATAGCTAATGGTACATCAGATCCCATGGAACCTGTCGGCTCATAGCCGGTCAGTGCCATGGGTGTTAAAATTGTTTCTAAGTCTTCTCTCGAATACCCGAAAGTCTGTTGATACTTAAATACCGACTCTTTAGACAGATAGGTATAGGTAACACGAGGCTCAGCCAATTCTGTTAATTTTATTTTATAACTGTCTAACCAATCGCCATAAGGTTGTTGACGTACTAAGTCACCTTTTACCTCTTCGTCGGATAAAATTTTACCTTGTTCCATATCGACTAAGAAAATTTTACCTGCCTGCTGTCTTCCTTTTTTGATAATGGTTGATTCATCAATGGGTAGAGCTCCTGCTTCTGAAGCAACGATAACACGATGATCTGAAGTGATGGCATAACGTAACGGACGCAATCCGTTACGATCTAGGGTTGCACCAATGGACTTTCCATCGGTAAAACAAAGAGCAGCTGGACCATCCCAAGGTTCCATTAATGTGGCGTGGTATTCATAAAATGCTCGCTTTAATGGATCCATTTGTGTATTGCCATCCCAAGCCTCAGGTACTAGCATCAGCATCACATGAGAAAGGCTACGTCCACTGTGTAATAAAAGTTCTGCAACATTGTCTAGACATGCAGAATCAGATTGACCACGATCTACGACAGGTAAGAGGATCTCCATCTCTTCTTCTGTAAAATAAGGGGATGAAAGGGCACGCATGCCTGCGTAAAACCAGTTCAGATTTCCGGTCAATGTGTTGATCTCACCATTATGCGCTAACATACGGAAAGGCTGTGCTAAAGACCAGGAAGGGAAAGTATTGGTTGAAAAGCGGGAGTGTACTAATCCAAATGCAGAAACAACTCTTGGATCGCGAAGGTCTTTAAAATATGTGCCAACTTGGTAAGTGGTTAACTGACCTTTATAAATAATTGTTTTGCAAGATAGGGAAGCGAAGTAAAGCGGTAGTGGGTATTCTTGATACTGTTTGATTTTTTGGATAATCAAACGTCTTAGGACAAATAATTTGCGTTCAAATTCTTCCGTGTTATGTACTGTCTCGGGTCTGTCTATGAAGAATTGAACAATTTCTGGTTCAGCGCTTAATGCTGTTGGGCCTATACCTGCTCTACTTACTGGTACATCCCGAAATCCAAGGAATTTCATATCCCTTTCAGTTGCCGCTTCTTGAATAACTGTTCTGCAAATTTTGTTCATTTCAGGTTCTTTGGGAAGGAAAACCATTCCTGCTCCATAATATCCTGGTTCTTTAAGTTGTATACCCAGATTGATACATTCTTCCCAAAGAAACTCATGCGGTAATTGGATCATAATACCTGCGCCATCTCCACTCTCTGGATCACAGCCACAAGCTCCACGATGCTCCATATTTTCTAACATGGTCAAGGCATCTTTTACCTGTGCATGTGATTTTATTCCTTTAATATGTGCTACAAAACCAACCCCACAGGCGTCATGCTCAAAACTCGGGTCGTATAGCCCTTGCTGCTTTGTGTTACTTTCAATCATCTTCCTATTCAATTATTACTTTGCTAATATATGAATAAAATCATTAAAATATTATAGATTTTATAAATTATTTTAAAATAGGTTGTGTTATTTGTAAATAAATACTCTTTTATTGCTGATATTGTATTTACGTGTGATTTGTAATTCAATTTTTTCATACCCTGTAGTTCATTTTTATGTGATTGGTAATGGTTACCATTGGAATTTGTACGGTAAGCTATCTTAAATCTTGTGTTTAGCTGCACTACTTTTTGATATACTTTATTTATATTAGCCTTTGTTATTTCCTTCTTAATGGAGATAAAAGCATATATTTTTAGCCATGAAAATCACTGAAATAGAAATTTATAGATTAAGCATTCCTATGGAGCCTTTTGTTATTGCAACGGGTACTATGGATTTTGCGCAGAATACTTTTATTCGAATTCATACGGATACCGGAATCTTTGGGGTTGGTGAATGTTCAGCTTTTCCAATGATTGTTGGTGAAACACAAGATACTTGTTTAGTCATAGCACGCGATTTTGCTCAAATTTGGAAGGGAAAAGATCCTCTGGAACTTGAAGTGCGTCTTGCCGAGTTAGATTTGTATGTCGCTGGTAATACGACGATCAAATCGGCTTTTGACATGGCATTATATGATATTGCTTCTAAAAATGCTGGCGTCCCACTTTATGAATTTCTAAAAGGTATCCCACGTGAAATCATAACCGATATTACGTTAGGTATTGCGAGTCCAGAAGAGATGGCAGTCAAGGCAAAAGAACTGTACGATGAGGGGGCTGTCATGTTAAAAGTAAAATTAGGAAAAGACCCTAAGACTGATATAGCACGTATCCGAGAGATACGTAAAGCTGTTGGTTTTGATATACCTATCCGAGTTGATGCAAATCAAGGTTGGTCTTATGAAGGTGCTGTGGTGGCTTTACAAGGGCTTGAACCTTTTAAAATTCAGTTTTGTGAACAGCCTATGCGTACTTATTTGGATCATTTGCTTCCAGCACTTCGTACGGAAACTACCGTTTTAATTATGGCTGATGAATCGGTGTATTCACATCATGATGCTGAGCGACTTTGCCGTGGTGATGCTTGTGATTATATCAATATCAAATTTTCAAAATCTGGTGGTATTCATGAAGCATTAAAAATTGCTGCGGTGGCTGCTGAGTTTAATATTCCCTGTATGATAGGGGGGATGCTTGAAAGTCGATTGGCTTTAGCCGCGAAAGTTCATTTTGCTTATGCAGCGCCGAATGTCAAGTTTTATGATTTGGACACTTGTATGGTAGGACATTTGGAAGATCCTGTTAGTGGCGGGATTCAATACAAGGGTTACCATATCCATATTTCTGATTGTCCAGGAATTGGTGCGGATATTAAACAAGAATTTTTGGATCGTTGTGAACGCTGGGTGATTTAATGATCTCAAATTTTTAACATTTGTTAAAAAATGATTGAACAGCATGCTGTTTGCCAGTCCTCTCGGCTTATAATAAATAATATTCAGTACCTTTGTAGCACTTATTATTGTATTAAAAGTAGCAAAATATTATGAGTACACAAAAAGGTCCTATTTCTCAGTTTATTGAGGAAAATTACCTTCACTTCAATGCTGCGGCATTGGTGGATGCAGCTAAAGGTTATGAGGCTCATCTATTGGAAGGTGGTAAAATGTTAATTTCTTTAGGTGGTGCAATGAGTACTGCTGAATTGGGAATTTCTTTAGCTGAAATGATCCGTCAAGATAAGGTACACATCATTTCTTGTACAGGTGCTAACCTAGAAGAGGATGTGATGAATTTAGTTGCACATTCACATTATAAACGTGTTCCTAACTATCGTGACTTGACTCCAGAGCAAGAAAGAGAATTATTAGATCAACATTATAATCGTGTTACAGATACTTGTATTCCTGAGGAGGAGGCTTTCCGTCGTTTACAAAAACATCTGGAAGATGTATGGCATGCCGCTGAGGCGAAAGGCGAGCGTTATTTACCACATGAATTTTTATATCAAGTTGTAAACTCTGGTGTATTGGAGCAATACTATGAGATCGATCCTAAAAATTCTTGGATCGTTGCTGCAGCGGAGAAAAACTTGCCTATCGTTTGTCCAGGATGGGAAGATTCGACTACGGGTAACATCTTTACTTCTAATGTAATCAAAGGTAAATTAAATGTTCATACGGTGAAATCTGGTATTGAATATATGATTTATTTAACAGAATGGTATCGTGCTAACTCTTCTGGTAAGGGTGTTGGTTTCTTCCAAATAGGTGGTGGTATCTCAGGTGATTTCCCTATTTGTGTCGTTCCGATGATGTATCAAGATTTAGAGTGGGAAGATGTTCCTTTCTGGTCTTACTTCTGTCAGATCTCTGATTCAACAACTTCTTATGGTTCTTACTCAGGTGCTGTTCCAAATGAAAAGATCACTTGGGGTAAATTAGATATTGATACTCCAAAATTTGTAGTTGAATCTGATGCAACTATTGTTGCTCCTCTGATTTTCTCTTACATTTTGGGTAAATAATAAAGGATTATGTCGAATTTATTGACTTCAGATCCCATAGCTTTACAGGCATTTATGTCCGAGACTATTTTCGCGACAGCGGATGCTATTGGTAATCTTTCGGTTGAAACGGAGTCTGTATCTTCATCTTTAATTCTTCCACAGGTTCCTGCTCATCAGGAATCTGTGGAGGAATTTATCTATCAAGGTTCCAAAACGAAAGGGATCTTGTTTATTTTAAGATATCCAAGTTTTCCTTATTTTTCACCAGAGGCTGAGGATGCTTTCGTTAAAACAATTGGAGCTTTAAAATTAACACCAGCTGATGTTGCTGTCGTGAATTTGGCTAATGCTCATAATCCTAATGAATTTAAACGGATCATGACTTTCTTTTCGCCTAAAAAGATTATTCTCTTAGGTGTTGAACCTAAATCTTTGAAATTGCCGGAAATAGCGCATAATTCGTATATGCATGGTCGTATTGCTACTGTATTTAACACCTATAGTTTCGAAGAGATGTTTTCAGATACAGTTAAGAAAAAGGCTTTTTGGATGGAGTTTAAATCTTTAATTCAACATCAAGGATAGTCTTTATCTTCGATTATTAGCTATTTTCCCTTTATATTTTTACATTTGAATAAAATCTTATTCGGATGATTGAACTTATTTTTGCTACTAATAATGCTCACAAATTAGAAGAGGTGCAAGCTATGGTGGGGGAACAATTTTTACTTAAATCTTTAGCTGATATAGATTGCCATGATGATATTCCTGAGACTGGAGTTACTTTTCATGAAAATGCCAAACAAAAAACTGATTATCTAGTTCATAAATATGATGTCAATTGTTTTGGAGATGATTCTGGTCTTGAAATAGATGCTTTAAATGGTGAACCTGGAGTGTATTCTGCACGTTATTCAGGTACACGAGATATGGAGCAAAATATCAATTTGGTCTTGGAAAACTTAAAAGACTCCGTCAATCGTAATGCTCGTTTTAAGACGGTAATTTCCCTATACTTAAATGGTCATCAACACTTTTTTGAGGGCAGTGTCGAAGGCCATATTATTGATAAACGAAAAGGTATTGATGGATTTGGTTATGATCCTATTTTTGTACCTCATGGTTATGCTCATACATTTGCAGAAATGACAGCAGAGGATAAAAATAAAATTAGTCATCGTGCTATTGCTATTGAGAAAATGGTTGAGTTTCTGAGCAAAAAGTCATGAATATTAAACGAGTACTTTTTAAAAATAAGAATTTTAAATTCGGGTATTATTTAAGAGCATTTTTTCGTGAATTATCATTTTTACCTTGGTACCGATATAAAAGGAAAATGCTGAATGATGATTTGGTATTATCTGACCAAGATCTTTGTGCTCGTTTAAATTATTATAATCAATTGGATCATGATCAAAAATTAGGATCTGCTGCATGTAGATTGAAAGATTTGAAGAGACCAGATCGTGGTTCTGTTTATTACTTTGATTTAAAGCAATATCTACGATATTTTAAAAATGATCTGATGATCGAAATGATACCGGGAGACGTTGTTGATGTTCCTGAATCTCCTGCAATTGTTAAGAGTAGACCTATTATAGCAGATAATAACAATTCTGTTCTTTTGAATTTGGATAAAGTGAGACATTTTAATTTTATCAACGATGAAATTCCATTTCGGGACAAAAGTAATATGCTACTCGGGCGCGCTACGGTTTATCAGGAACATAGAAAAGCTTTTTTCCAACTTTTTTTTAATCATCCAATGTGTGATCTTGGAGATGTTGCCAAAAAAAACAAGCATACACCCTGGTTTAAGCCAATGATGTCGATATCTGAGCATTTACATTATAAATTTATATTGGCATTGGAAGGTAATGATGTTGCTACAAATTTAAAATGGATCATGTCTTCTAATTCAATTGCAGTGATGCCGACTCCAAAATATGAAACTTGGTTTATGGAAGGCTTATTACTACCTGATGTGCATTATATACATATTAGAGATGATTATTCGGATTTAGAGGAAAAATTAAGTTTTTATATTTCACATCCTGAAAAAGCGGAGGAAATTGTTGTGTCTGCACATCAATTTGTTGATCAGTTTACAAACAAAAATATGGAAGATTTAATTTCCATTATGGTTCTTGATAAGTTTTTTAAGCAAACAGGTCAAAGATCACTACTTTAGTTGCTTAGCTAGTTTTCTTTAGTTTACAGGACTGGATATTGATGCTGCTCAAATCGATTGAATATTAGGGCATTAGTTTTAGCGAAATTGAACGGATTAGAAATTCGTAATGCTCTTATTACATGAGGTATTTCGTTTTCAAAAAAAAATAAAATCCTCTGAGAATATTTAATAGGTGATCAAAACCATTACTCCATGTTAATCGATATTCAATATCTTAATTCCACTGCTTGTGAAGGTGATGTTCAATCTCCTTTTTACCAAATTATTATGCTTAAAGACCATGGTAATTTTTCTGTTGATTTTACAAATTATGTTTGTCCGAATTATTCTTTAATTTTTTTGTCGCCTTATCAACATTTTCAATTTCAATTTCAAGATCTAGATTCGAGATCGATCAAGAAGCTAGAATTTCATGGTGATTTTTATTGTATAGAATATCATAAGAAAGAGGTTGGCTGTAACGGTCTATTATTTAATAATATTTATTTATCCCCTTTTGTGACAGTTACGTCTGCTTTATTTGAGGAAATAGAATCAATTTTTGATAAAATCGTCCTCGAGAGAGCCGAAGATAGTGCTTTTTCTGAATCTGTACTCAAGTCTTATTTACAGTTGGTTTTGGCTTTGTGCAGTAAAGTGAAGTCTCCACAATTGATCAATAGTCGCGTTTATCACGATGAATTAACGGTTGGGTTAAAATTTCAAAAATTGCTGGAAGCATTTTTTTTAATAGAGCGATCCGTGCAATTTTATGCATATGAACTTGCTTTGGGATTGGATTCGTTTAGTAAAAAAGTTAAGAAAGAATTGGGTAAATCTCCTTCTCAATTTATTCAAGACCGTGTTGTATTGGAAGCAAAAAAACTGTTGCACTTAACTTATTTATCAATTAAAGAGATTGCCGCAAAACTTGGGTTTGAAGATGAGTTTTATTTTAGTCGATATTTCAAGAAGAATGTCGGAATTTCTCCCTCTTCATTTCGAGAGCGTGTGGGGATCTCCATCGTGGCTAAATAATCTATTAAATTTACGGATTTGTCCATGCTATTGCTGCTTTATTAAATGGAAATTTGTACATATAACAAATATAGACAACTATGTACGGACTTATTTCTTTTTTAGCAGGGCTACAAAATCAATTTATTAATTTTTTGCGTTTCGCAGTCTTTCTTGTAATGGTGTGGATAGGAGGTTTAAAGGCATTTCAGTACGAAGCTGATGGTATTGTTCCTTTTGTAGCCAATAGCCCCGTTATGTCTTTTTTTTACAGTAAGAAAGCGCCTGAATATCAGCAGTATAAAAATCCAGAAGGCAAAACAATTCAAAAAAATGTTGATTGGCATCAAGTAAACGGCACTTATTTATTTTCTTATGGTTTAGGAACTGTTATTGTAGGTATTGGAATTGGTGTTTTATTAGGCATATGGTTCCCGAAAATAGGATTGCTTAGTGGTGTTTTGACATTTGGGATGTCCTTTGTGACTTTATCATTCTTGATGACAACCCCAGAAACATTTGTATCGAATCTAGGTGGTGATTTTCCTACACCTTATTTTGGGTTTCCTTATTTATCAGCATCTGGACGATTGGTTATTAAGGATATTATTATGCTAGGATCTGGACTTGTCATTGCGGCAGATAGTGCTAAAAGAATAACGCTATCTATAAATCGCTGACATCCTGATTTAAATTGTGTAAATTTAACCTAAAATGTTATAATCCTAAGGCGTAAATAAAGCGTTATTTTTGTCATGCAGATTTAATCAATTGCTTCTCTTTTTGAAGTCTAGCAATTTGTCAGAAATGTTGAATTATCATTAAAAAATGCGCTATGACCTTAAAGTATATAATTCTCATCGTTGGTTTATTTGTTTTCTTTTCTCTGACTTATGCCCAACATGATCATAAACAAATTCAGGATTCAACTGCCACTTACGTATGTCCAATGCACCCTGAAGTGACCTCTTCTAAACCAGGAAAATGTCCAAAATGTGGAATGGAACTAGTCAAAAAGAATCTCAATCAGCAAGACTCGAATCATCATCATGCTGTTGCTGTTAATCCTTATCTGGGAACTAATGATCGTTACACCCCTTTTCAAAATTTTGCTGTTCCAGTAGCAAATTCTACTACAGATCCATCTAAAATTCCTGCATTTACTATATCAAATCTTGAAAAAGATATTGAAACGAAAGCCATCACAGGTGCCCGTGCAGGTTTGCACCTGCCTAAAGGATCTGCTGATGTTAAAACTATTCGTTATGATTTATTCGTTACCGATTCAATTGTCAATTTTACGGGTAAAAAGCGTCAAGCAATTGCTGTCAATGGCAGTCTTCCTGCTCCTACTTTAGTTTTTACAGTGGGGGATACGGCACTTATTTATGTACATAACCAAAGTGATGAACCGACCAGTGTGCATTGGCATGGTATATTTTTACCTAATCGAATGGATGGTGTAGCACATTTGACACAACACCCCATACCACCTCACAAGACGTATGTATACAAATTTCCGGTACTGCAAGATGGGACTTTTTGGTATCATAGTCATTTTTCTCTTCAAGAGCAAATTGGGCTGTATGGTGCGTTGATTTTTAACAAAAGAACGGAACCTGATATTCCCACAATACCGGTTGTGTTAAGTGATTGGAGTGATATGAATCCACATGAAATCAATCGACGGTTACATGCGGGTAATGATTGGTTTGCTATTAAAAAGAAAACAACACAAAGTTATAGTGAGGCGATTAAAGCGGGAAGATTGGGCGTTAAATTGACGAATGAGTGGAAGCGAATGACGGCGATGGATGTGAGTGATGTATACTATGAAAAATTTTTACTGAATGGTGCTCCTGAACATCATTTATCCCAATTTAAAGCTGGTGATCAGGTTAGGTTGAGAATCGTTAACGGTAGTGCATCCACTTATTTTTGGCTTAGTTTTGCTGGAGGTAAACTAAAAGTAATTGCCAATGATGCTAATGATGTAACACCTGTGGAGGTCGATCGTATGCTAATTGCTCCTTCAGAAACGTATGATGTGGTGGTTACTATACCTGAGAATATGAAGTATGAATTTTTAGCTACAGCCGAGGATCGTACGAATCATGCTTCATTATGGCTTGGCTCAGGTATGGATATGCCGGCTGATAAATTGCCTAAATTGGAATATTTCGAAGGAATGAAGATGATGAATGGTATGATGAAGATGAACGGTGATATGAAACCAATGGGCCATGAAATGAGTTTACAGCAGGTCGATATGAATGCGGTCATGTATCCAGAGTTGAAGAAGTCGATATCAAAGGATCATCATGCTCATAGCGAAAAAGTGTATGTATGTCCCATGCATCCAGATGTTATTTCTGATAACCCAGGTACTTGCCCCAAATGTGGGATGGAGCTGGAGTTGAAGAAGGGCGTTGAAGGGAAGCAATCAGAGCATGACCATACTGCGTCTGCAAAGGGTGATTTGATCACCTTAAACTATAATATGTTGGAATCGGTAGAGAAAACAACGCTTCCTGATAGACCTTGGAAAGACCTAAGTTTTGAGTTGACTGGTAATATGAACCGTTACGTATGGACGTTGAATAATAAAACGGTATCAGAATCGGATAAAATTTTGATCAAACGTGGTGAAAATGTTCGAATAAAATTGTACAATAATTCTATGATGCGGCACCCTATGCATCTTCATGGACACGACTTTAGATTGATCAATCAATATGGTGAGCGTTCACCTCTTAAAAATGTGGTGGATATCATGCCGATGGAGACATTGACATTAGAGTTTGCGGCAACGGAAGATGGTGATTGGTTTTTTCATTGTCACATTCTTTACCATATGATGAGTGGCATGGGAAGGATCTTTACTTATGAAGATTCTGAACCGAATCCCGAAATTCATGATCCAGTGGCAGCATATAAGATGGTGCAAATGGATGATCGGATGTTTACTTTATCAGGTGAGGGTAGCCTACAAAGTAATGGTACTGAGGGATTGGTTACTTATTCAAATACACGTTGGCAGATTTCTCAAATGTGGAATGTCGGTTATAAAGCTTCCCAGGGATACGAGAGCGAAACAACTGTGGGACGGTTCATTGATAAAATGCAATATGTGATGCCTTATGTTGGTTTTGATTATCATTATAAAAAAGTAACTGGTCATGAAAAAAACTTGTTTGGCGATACTGAACGTAATATGTTTGGCCAGAAGGCGAACAAAAGTAATCGTAAAGTTCCAGTATTTGGTATTGCTTATACCTTACCTTGGTTGGTGATCGCTGATATGCGCGTGGACACCAATGGTAAACTACGTTTTCAGTTGGGAAGAGAAGATATTCCGCTCACTCCACGTCTACGAATGAATTGGATGGTTAATACAGATAAAGAGTATACTATTGGTTCTCGTTATATATGGACAAAATATATTTCATTGGGAGCTCACTATGATAGTGATATGGGTTTAGGAGCTGGCGTGGTGTTTACTTATTGATGAGGACAATTCCTATTTACATAAAAAAGGTCTGATTATAGTAATCAGACCTTTTTTATGTAATAACTTCATTCAGGAGATGAGATTTGTAAAATCTGCTTAAATCGGATTTCTGTTATTTTTTAATAGATGTTTGAGTTGGAGAGACGGGTCTCGGTTCAACTTGGTTGATTTTTTCCTTTAATTCGATTTGTTTTTTCATCGTTTCTGGAACGTTATCTTCCATCTCTTTTTCTATATTTTTAATCGTTTTCTCTTTAGGTTTTCCCTCTTTACTTTCTGCGTCGGGAACTTTAATCTCTTCCTTCGCAACAGATCGTTTTCTATTTAGTAAATCTTCTTTTGACTTGGGTCTATCTTCTGGCCTCCAAATAAATCCAGGTAGAAATTCTTTGTCTTGCGTTAACTGAGCAATTGGATAAACTTTGCCATCGACCTTTCGAATGGAAACATATTCTTTCAATTTATTATTTTCCATGTAAATCTTAATACGGCTACTTCTGTCGTGGAATAATTCTGTGGCGACATTGGTTTCTTCATTGACGACATAAATGATGTTTTCGGCATTACCATCAACGAACATGCGTTCTAAACTGTTTTTATCAAAGAATCCTGTTATTTTACGGCCTTTTAGCTGATTGTATTTAGCAGAATCTAAAGTAGCATTTACCATAAAAGCATTGCCTACAATTAATGTATTATCCAGTTTCTGATTCACAAATTGTAAAAATATCGTATCACCAGATATTTGAGATTTTTCTGCCCAAATCATCGGTTTTCCCATTAGTCTGAACATAGAATCTGCCATGCCATAGTAAACAGAATCTGCTACAGCTTGAAAATCGGATTTAAACATGCGCACATTATGGTAAGCTTTGACAATACGGGTTTTTGCCGTGTCTGGAGGTGCCGCAGGTTTTTCATGATTGTTTTTCGCAGCTGTTAGAGCTTTATTAAAGATCTGATCGCTATAATCTGCTTTTGGGACGACTGCATTTTTTCGCAAAATACTGTCAGCCTTGCTATTTTTCTCTAATTCAAAACGATTTAAATCTTTTACAACGGGTTTTGTTGTTGTTTTGGCGGTATTCGGACTTCCCTTTTTAGGCTCCTGTTTGGTTTTTTCTTTTAAGACAGCTTGCTTGTCTTTAATTTTCTTTTGAGGTGCATCGATATTGATTTCCTTTTTTCCTAAGGTATCACCTTTCTGCTGTAAAGAATCTAAACCTGCTGTAAAATCGGTATCCGTACTATCATTATCGTCTCCATAATCTTCATCTACCTCTACATCGAGCTCACCACCGTCACGGCTTAGTTTGAAGTTTTTGGGTATATAGGTGCTTCGGAGAATCATTTTTGAGAACAGGGTATCTGCAGTCATAAAGATAGAATCCATCTGTACAGAGTCCTTAGGTACAACTACAGGATCTAATTTGACTAATATATTCTCTCCCTTGTTATCATCTATTGAGACAACTTCTTCTTTAACTTTTTTATCTTCTTTTTCTTTTTTCTTTACCTCTTTTCTGTTGGAAGGATTGGCTTTTGTATTTCCCGTATTTGTTGAATCACTTTGCGTACTATCTTTTTTGACGACGGAGATGATCAAAGGTTTGTCGGTCATCGTGATGGATTCATCAGACTGTCGATATAGTCCTTTGTCTCCATAGGCATAAAACTTATCGGTCGTGTCGACAAATACAACATTACGGATCGCTTCTCCTTCGCCAGTTCGTCGGTCATAATGCAACGTATCTCCTTTTAGCATTTTACTGCCTTCGGTATATAGATTTTTCTTTGTGAAGTTTGCTACGCCGGTATTGGTATTATAATCTCCTTTTTCTGTATAAAGATTTTCGCCTTTATTCCCTTTGATATTCGTAGGGGTATAGAAGTAAGTCATACTGCTAGGCGAATTATACTTCATGGAATCCGTGTATATTTTGACATTTGGTGTGCGCACTACCACTTTTTTATTAAAAAATGCATCTTGTGTATTTTCGAAATAAGTCGCATTGGTACTCGTAATGGTGTCGGTACCGCTTGTGATACGACCGCCGCCATAATAATTTCCGACACTACTTCTCATGTTGTACTGCAAATGATTGGTCGTAAGTATCGAAGACCGACTGACCATACGAACGTTTTGCGTTAACGTTGCATTTTGTGAAGCCGCATCATAATGAAGTTTATCCGCAAATATTTGCGTCCCGGTAGGCTGTGTAATGATCACATTGCTGTAAGCTTCAAAAAATTGTCTACCTATTTCGTCTTTATGTAAATAACCGCTATCTGCAGAGAGTGTAGATCCTTTGTGTTCAAATACTGGGCGATAAAACATGGCATTATTAGACATACCAGTTATCATATTTGAAGATGACAATAAACGGAGTTCATCTTGCTGTTGTGCAGATGCTAGCATGAGGCCCAGGGCCATAAATATAAAGGACAAAAGGTATTGTTTCACAGAGACAAAAATATGTATTTTAATTGAACTTGTTGATTAATGGTAATTTTTCATTTAAACAAATATATGCTCAAAAAATATACATTATCTTTGATATATGAATTTGCTGGAAAGATTAACATTTTTTATCAAAGATAACAGCCTTTTTGAGGCTGATGATAAGATCTTGTTGACAGTGAGCGGTGGACGCGATTCGATGCTTTTGACTTTTTTATTGGCAAAGGCCGGTTATCAGATAGCTATTGCTCATTGTAATTTTAAATTACGTGGTGCAGAATCTGATCTGGATGAGTGCTTGGTTCGGGATTTCGCTGAAGCGCATGGTATCCCTTTTTATGTGAGGCATTTCGATACAGAGCAGATAGCTTCCGAAAGAGGAATTTCTATACAGATGGCTGCACGCGAACTGCGGTATTCCTGGTTTGAAGAATTAAGAGAAGCGTTAAGTTTTGACAAAATAGCTGTTGCACAGCATTTGAATGATCATATTGAAACGGTACTGTTAAATCTATCGCGTGGAACAGGCCTTCAAGGCCTACAGGGCATTCAGGCAAAACGCGACCGCCTGATTCGTCCATTACTGTTTCTTAAAGCAGAGGAGGTATTGCATTATGTCCAGGAATATCAGATTCCATACCGTGATGATCAATCCAATTTTTCAACAAAGTATGCGCGTAATAAGGTACGTATCGACATCATTCCGCAATTTAAAAAGATGCAACCTGATTTTGAACGTATTTTTGAACAGAACATTGCTCACTTTAAGGAAAGCTATGCTTTATTGCAACAATTCGTAACACCGCTACGTAATGACCTTTTTATAAAGGAACACGAAGCTTGGATTATTGAAAAGGAAAAGCTTCGAAAATATGTAGCGGATCTTCCCTTGTTGTATGAATTATTTTCACCATTTTGTTTTAGTAAAAGTGTGCTGGCCGATCTGCAATCTTGCTTTGATAAAGAATCAGGTCGATTGTTTCAATCTGAAGGTTACGATTTGTTACTTGATCGCGAATTTCTGATTATTCGTGAAAAGGAATATAAGCAGGAAGATGAAACTGTTATTACTTCAGAAACTAAATCTGTATCTTGGAGAAATTATTGTTTTAGATGTGACTATAGTCATGACGTTTCTATCGTTCGGGATAAGCAGATTGCAAAAATAGATGCTCATCTTCTGATTTTTCCTTTGACCTTAAGGGCTTGGAAAACGGGTGATTATTTCTATCCTTTGGGAATGACGGGCCGTAAGAAATTGAGTGATCTTTTTAATAATTATAAGGTGAATGTTTTTGATAAGGGAAATGTTCCAATTTTAATAAACGGTAATGGGGATATCATCTGGGTTGCAAACTATCAACTTGATAATCGCTATAAAATAAGTGGAAATACAAATAAAGTGTTTATTTTAAGCTGTAAATAACATGATAAAAGAAGGACTTCTATATACTGAAAATCAATATTTGGGGCGGGACCGTGTTTGGATAAGCGTACGGCTGGTACTGGCCTTGTTTTGTTTTACAGCAGTTTATCTTAATATAGATCAATTACTTTCCAGTCAATTGTTTTTTTTAGTCGGAATAGCGATCATTATTACCTCTGTAGTGATGATGTATCTATTGCTGTACCGTATTGAAGTTTTTGAAGGGAAGGTGATGTTGAGTGGTTTATGGACTACTCGTTTAGTCAAAATTGAATTGAGTTCAATTGTAAAGGTCGAAAAAAAACCATTTAGTAGGTTTTTCTTCAATAATCCTGTCTATAATCTACATATCAATGGTAAGATTAAATTTTATGCAGGAGGGAAAGATGCTGTGTGGTTAACGGATAAAGATGGTTTGGTATATGTAATTGGTACGCAACGTCAAGAGGAATTATTCCGTGCTATTGAGACAGCAAAGTCTAAAGCGAATCCTTAAAAATTGTTAAATCAAAATATACTGACATTTGTAAGACAACTGATTTCAAAGAGTTTCTTTATTTTTGATAAAATGACAACGAATATAAAGTTATGGCAGGATTATTAAAATTTTTATTGATTGCATTCGCTGTATGGTATTTAGTTAAATTCTTAATTCGATTAATATTACCATTTGCAATGCGTAAGGCTGCAGAAAAGCTTATGAAAAAAGCGCAGCAACAAGGTGGCTCTACCTATACCAATGGTGGTGGCTCGTTCCATTATGAAACATTTGGTCAAAATAATAACAGTTCGCAATCAGCTCCAAAAACAGATGGTCGTATATCGGTAGATTATGTTCCACCTAAACAAGAGTCAAAAAGAAAAGTGGCTGATAACGCTGGTGAATTTGTGGATTTTGAAGAAATAAAATAGATGAGTTGCTACGCTAAATAGCGTATCTTTGTGCTATGTGGTTGCGTCAGCTTTCAGTTTTAAATTTTAAAAATTATTCAGAGTCTTCTTTAGAATTCTTACCGGAGGTAAATGCTTTTGCGGGGGATAATGGTGTTGGTAAAACCAATCTTTTGGATGCTATACATTATCTTTCCCTATGTAAAAGCTATTTTAATCCCATAGACTCGCAACATATTAAACAGGGCCAAGACTGGTTTATGTTGCAGGGTTCATTCGAAAAAAACGAATTTCAAGATGTTATTTCCTGTAGCATCAAACGTAATCAAAAGAAACAGTTCAAGAAAAATAAAAAAGATTATCCTAGATTGGCTGATCATATCGGTCAATTTCCTTTAGTGATGATTTCTCCTAATGACAGTATGATTATTACGGATGGTAGTGAAGAGCGCCGTAAATTTATCGATAATGTCATCTCTCAGACCGACAATAAATACCTCGATAAGCTTATTATTTATAATAAAATCATTGCGCAACGTAATATGCTATTAAAACAGGCGAAGCAAAGTGGTGTATTGGATCTGGGACTTGTTGAGGTTCTAAATATGCAACTTGAGGAGGTCGGTACTGCAATATATGAGAAACGTGTGGCTTTTATGGCTGAATTTCAACCGGAATTTGATCGTCATTATTTATATCTCACTGAGAATGCAGAGACTGTTCAGCTTGTATATGAGTCTCCTTTAATGCAGGAATCATTTTTGAATATTCTAGAGAAAAACCTTGATCGTGACCGGGTACTGGAAAGAACTTCGGTTGGTATTCATAAAGATGATTTGATTTTTACTATACACGGAGGTATGCCTTTAAAAAAATTTGGATCCCAGGGACAACAGAAATCGTTTTTAATTGCACTAAAATTGGCTCAGTATTCTTTTTTTCAACAAAAGAAAGGTTTTAAACCTCTTTTACTTTTGGATGATATATTTGATAAATTGGATGATAAGCGTACGCATAAGTTGATGCAGATGGTTTCGGATGATGAATTTGGTCAAATTTTTCTTACTGATACGGATGCAAAAAGAATTAAGCGAATTTTTGATGCTATTGCCAGTCCAGTACGTATCTTTGACATAGCAGGAGGTGAAGTTTATGTATGATAAGAAGTATAAGGGTGCATTAGAATATATTCGTTCTAGTGATGATATCACTATCAAAGAAGCGGTTGAACGTCTTCTTGATGCATACAAATTAAAACGTAAATTTGAGGAAACTTCTATTTTGGCTGTGTGGCCCACATTGATCGGTAAAGCTATCGCTAATCGTACAAAACAAATTTATATAAAAGATAAAAAGCTATTTGTAAAAGTCGAATCTGCTGTTATAAAAAATGAACTCGTCTTAATGCGTAAGCAGATACTTGGACGTGTCAATGAACATGTGGGACGCGTTATTGTAGAAGAGCTGGTGGTTCTATAATTTAAAATGATTATCTTCAATAGATAAATACATTTTTTCAATCCCGAATTATTCAACTATTTTATATCCCGGATGCAAGCCTTACGCCTATATTATCTTCTTTCTTCGAAGAAGATCTCACAAAAGGAACTTATTTTTTAGAACAGTATAAACGTTGTGACCGATTGAGTTTTATCCAATCTGGGGTTGTAAGGGTGTTTAAAGAAACTTCTTCGGGAGAGGTCACGCAATGGATAGGACAGGAGGGGTACTTTGTTACCGATTTATCGTCATTTCTTTTTGATCAACCCGCGCGTTGGAGTATCCAGATGTTGACCGATACTAAATTGCTTTCTATTTCTAAAAAGGATTATCTTCAATTTGAAGCACATATCCCAGACTGGAATCGTTTAGAGAAGAGATTTGTTGCCAAGTGTTTCTTACAGTTAGAAGATCCTATTTATAATTTTATAGCCCACACAGCTGAGGAACGTTACCATTTATATTTTGAACAGAATAAAACATTGTTTAATCGTGTTCCTCTTCAATATATTGCTTCTGTGTTGGGAATGTCCCCCGAAACGTTGAGTCGTATAAGAGCAAAGATAAATTCTTGATAAAAATCAAGGGTATGGTTATTGGAATATACTAGTTTTGGTATATGAAAGCACATATCGAACATACAATCACTATTAATGCCTCAATCGAATCGGTTTGGGGTGTGCTGACTGACTTTGATCAGTATAATGCCTGGAGTCCTACAATTAAGCAGTTTTTTTCTGCTCCACGTGTTGGTCAAAGATCAAAGGTTAGACTAGAGCAGCCCGATGGACCAAGTATGACCATGAACCCGATGTTTTTAGATATCACTCCTCTCAAAGAGCTTCGTTGGAAAGGCAGTCTTTTTGTCTCGGGTTTATTTGATGGCGAACACTATTTTATGCTCGAAAAAAAACTGATCAGGAAACAGTTTTAATTCAAGGAGAATACTTTTCAGGAGTGTTGGTCTATTTTTTTCGAAAGATGATCTATGGTGTAACCTCCAATGGTTTTAAGTCTTTTAATGAAGCTTTAAAAAAATAGGTGGAGAATAGGAATATCTTATAGATATTCCTCTAAGTTTCCTTTGCCAGCTCTGATAACTTCAAATTCGCCCTCTGTAAGGTCTACTACTGTAGAAGCAACATTATCACCATAACCGCCATCAATAACTAAATCGACTAGATTTTCATATTTTTCATGGATCAACTCTGGATCTGTTGAATACTCTAGAATGTCATCTTCATCCCTAATAGAGGCTGTAACAATGGGGTTACCCAGCACACGTACGATTTCGCGGACGATATTATTATCAGGCACCCGGATACCTACAGTTTTCTTTTTGGAACTTAATAATTTAGGAACTTGACTGCTGGCATTAAAGATGAATGTAAATGGGCCTGGAAGGGCTTTTTTTAGCACTCTAAAAACGGTTGTATCAAATGGTTTTGTATACAAAGATATATCTGTCAAGTCATAGCAAATAAAAGATAGATTGGCCTTGTCTGCCTTTAATCCTCTAATTTCACAAACTTTTTCTATTGCTTTCTGATTGGTAATGTCGCATCCTATACCATAAACCGTATCGGTGGGATAGATGATGACTCCACCTTTTTTTAGAACGTCAACTACTTGCTGTATTGACTTTTCATTAGGGTTATTATCGTAAATTCGGACTAACATAATGTTGAGATATAGTACTAAATTACAAATTATTTATAGATAAAAGAAAAACGGTCAAAACTGGATATGTTTTGACCGCTTGCTATCGTATTGCTATCGATTAAAATTCTGCGTTGTTCGGTGTACGAGGGAACGGAATAACATCTCTAATATTGGTCATTCCTGTTACAAATAATACCAAACGCTCGAATCCTAGTCCAAAACCGGAATGCGGAGCTGAACCATAACGACGTGTGTCTAAGAACCATTCCATTTCTTCGGCAGGGATATTGACTTCAGCCATACGTGCTAATAACTTATCTAAGTTTTCTTCACGTTGTGATCCTCCGACCATTTCACCGATACCAGGGAAAAGAATATCCATCGCGCGGACTGTTTTGTGTCCATTCGCATCTACATCATTTTGCTTCATATAAAATGATTTGATCTCCGCTGGATAATCAATTAGGATCACCGGTTTTTTATAATGTTTCTCTACTAAATAACGTTCGTGCTCGGATTGTAAATCAGCTCCCCATTCATCAATTAAGTATTTAAATTGTTTCTTTTGATTTGGTTTACTGCGTCTTAATATATCAATCGCTTCTGTATAGGTTACACGTTCGAAATCATTATTCAGTACAAACGTTAATTTATCAAGTAGATTTAATTCTGCTCTTTCTGCTGCAGGTTTATTTTTCTCCTCTTCTAATAAACGTGTTTTTAAGAATTCAATTTCTTCAGGACAGGTATCCAGCGCATACTTGATTACATACTTCAACAAATCTTCTGCTAAATCCATGTTATCTTCCAACTCATAAAATGCCATTTCTGGTTCGATCATCCAGAATTCTGCTAAGTGACGGGTTGTATTAGAATTTTCAGCTCGGAAAGTTGGACCAAAAGTGTAGATATTTCCAAGGGCCATAGCGGCTAATTCACCTTCTAATTGTCCAGATACAGTTAGATTAGTTGATTTTCCAAAGAAGTCTTCTTTAAAATCAATATCACCATTTTCCGTACGTGGAATATTGTTAAGATCTAATGAAGTTACACGAAACATTTCACCCGCACCTTCTGCATCAGAACCTGTAATAATTGGTGTATGCATGTACACAAAGTCTTTTTCATTGAAAAATTTGTGTACAGCAAATGCCAAGGCATTGCGTACTTTAAAGACAGCATTGAAAGTTGTTGTACGGAAGCGCAAGTGAGCGATTTCACGTAGAAATTCTAAGCTATGTTTTTTAGGTTGCAAAGGATATTTTTCAGCATCTGAATCACCTAAGATCGTCAACTCATTTACTTTGATCTCAACTTTTTGACCTTTACCCTGTGATTCAATTAAATTTCCTTTTACGCGTAATGCAGCACCTGTTGTGATTCTTTTTAATAAAGCATCTGGTGTGTTTTCAAAATCAACTACTGCTTGGATGTTGTGAATGGAAGATCCATCATTGATTGCTATAAATTGATTGTTTCGGAAAGTTTTAACCCAACCTTTAACAATAACTTCATGCCCAAATTCAGTGGCATTTAATAATTCTTTTATACGAGTATGTTCCATTTTTATTGTGGCATTTCAAATCAGGTCTAAATAATAGATCAGGATCTTATTTTTTTGTATGAAACTCAAAAATAGGGTATAATTTATAAAAATCCTTTATTTATTTAGAAATATTCGGTATTTGTTTTAATTAAAAAAGCCTCTGAGAATTTCAGAGGCTTTTGATATTGTTTTAAAGGGAAGATTATCCTTTTAATACTTTAGTTACTAATTCAGCAGCTTCTTGTAATTGAATTGCAGAATAAACTTGTAAGCCTGAATCATCGATTAATTTTTTCGCTTCAGCAGCATTTGTACCTTGAAGACGTACGATAATTGGCACAGGAATATTTCCGATTTCATTGTAAGCATCGATTACACCTTGAGCTACACGGTCACAACGAACGATACCACCGAAGATGTTAATTAAGATTGCTTTTACATTTGGATCTGATAAAATGATATTGAAACCAGCTTTTACCGTTTCAGCGTTTGCAGTACCACCTACATCTAGGAAGTTAGCAGGCTCACCACCAGCAATTTTGATGATATCCATCGTTGCCATTGCAAGACCAGCACCATTTACCATACAACCTACGTTACCGTCAAGTTTTACATAGTTTAAGTTAGATTTACCAGCTTCAACTTCTGTAGGATCTTCTTCCGTTACATCACGTAATGCTGCATAATCCGGGTGACGGTATAATGCATTCTCATCTAAGTCTACTTTGGCATCTACAGCTAAGATTTTATCATCAGATGTTTTTAACACAGGATTGATTTCAAACATAGAAGAATCTGTTGAATCGTAAGCTTTATATAAAGCAGCAACGAATTTCACCATTTCTTTATGTGCACCACCAGTTAAGCCTAAGTTGAAAGCAATTTTACGTGCTTGGAAAGCTTGTAAACCAACTTTAGGGTCGATTTCTTCTTTGAAGATTAAGTTTGGAGTTTTCTCTGCTACTTCTTCAATATCCATTCCACCTTCTGTAGAATACATAATGATATTACGACCTTTAGCACGGTCTAATAACACAGATACATAAAATTCTTTAGTTTCACTTTCACCAGGATAGTAAACATCTTGAGCAACTAATACTTTATTTACTTTTTTACCTTCAGCACCAGTTTGAGGAGTTACTAATTGCATACCAATGATATCTGTAGCACGTTGTGATACTTCTTCTAGGTTTTTAGCCAATTTAACGCCACCACCTTTACCGCGACCACCAGCATGAATTTGAGCTTTGATTACAACCCAGTCAGAATTGTATTCTTCTTTCAATTTTTTAGCAGCTTCTACAGCTTGCTCTGGAGTTTCAGCAACAATACCTTCTTGTACTCTTACGCCAAAACTTTTAAGTATTTCTTTTCCTTGATATTCGTGAATGTTCATTGCAAAAATGTTTGTGTTGTAAAAGTATTATTTTTTAAGCGAATGGTCAAGTTCTGAAGCATAATTTTAGGTTAAATTGACTTTATTTAAATACTATTTGGCTGATATGGTGTAATTGTGTATTGATTTATTCAAAGGTTTTGTTCGTAAAAAATATTTAACTTTGTGATATGATGTTACAAGCCAAAAGTATTTTCAAATCATATGGTCCTTTACCTATATTAAAAGGGGTGGATATCGAAGTTGCAAAAGGTGAAATCGTAAGTATTGTTGGTGCCTCTGGAGCTGGTAAAAGTACGCTTCTTCATATTATTGGTACTTTGGATTTGGCAGACAAAGGTGAATTGTTTATCAATGGTACTAATATCAGTGGCTTAAGTGCAAAAAAACTCAGCGCATTTCGCAATGAACACATCGGTTTTGTTTTTCAATTTCATCATTTACTCCCAGAATTTACAGCTTTAGAGAATGTCTGTATTCCAGCTTTTATCAAAGGTGTAGGACGTAAAGAGGCGGAGATTCGTGCCATGGAGATATTGGATTTGCTTGGTGTAGCACATCGTGCTAGCCACAAACCAACGCATATGTCTGGAGGAGAACAACAGCGGGTATCGGTTGCACGTGCACTGATTAATAATCCATTTATTATCCTTGCCGATGAACCTTCTGGTAATTTGGATTCTGAGAATGCAACGGCTTTACATCAATTGTTTTTCGATCTTAGGGATAAATTTCAACAAACTTTTGTGATCGTTACACATAATGAGGAACTGGCTCGTATCTCTGATCGTACTATTCATATGCGTGACGGGAATGTGATCGCATTATAATAATATGTGGGTCATCATGAGAAACTGAGCGCATGCTATAATGGTGTATCTAGTGCTCATGGAGGCTTCATCATTTTTTAAAACCGAGTGAAACGAGCTCAATTAATACCAATAAAGCTAACACTCATTAATTAAATAATTTATTCTGATGAAAAAAAGAATATTAATAACCTTTGGTACTAGAGGGTTAGGACAGCGTATTGCTAAGCTATTAGAACATGAATTTGATGTGTTTTTTGCGAGTTCGGAAGAAATTCCATCGCTATTATTAAATTCTGGAAAATATTTTAAAATACCAGCTGGGCTGATGCCTACATATGCGCATGAAGTGTTAAAAATAAGTTTGGACAAAGATATTGATTATGTTTTGCCTTTGGGTGGTTATGAATTTGAACCTTTAGCTGAGGCCAAAGTTTTATTTGAAGAATATGACATTAAAGTAATTGTACCTGCCCATGATGTACTACCAGATTACTTTGTGATTGAAAATCCAACCAAGGAATTATCTTTGGTTTTATTAGTTGGCGGTAAATCTTTACTTGATGATTTTGAAACGGTTGATTCTTCCATCGACGGCTTGTTTGTTATTTCTGATTCAGGTGATGATTTCGCTCTGTGTGCAGTTGCAAAAGTTTAAGTTTTATGTTAAAATATCACGACTTTCCTACAGATAAAAAAGTTTTTATTTTTGAATTGGATGAAGTTATCTATCCAAAGCGGGATTATTTATTACAGATTTATTATCTTTTTGCTAACTTTTTGGAGTTTACGGAGACTTTTCCTCCTCAAGCTGATTTAGTTTCTTTTTTGAAGCAGCATTTGGAGCAGGATGGCGAAGAGCTAATTTTTGAACATGCGGCAGATACTTTTCATTTCGATCTGAAATACAAAGAGCATTTTGAACGTCTTTTTGTCAATGCGGTATTGCCGGTCAAATTATTGATGAAAGAAGGAATACGTGAATTGTTAAGTGCTATCGTTGCAGATGGCAAACAGATTTGTATTTTGACAAAAGGTAATCCTTTGATGCAATTGAACAAAATAAAGCATATTGAATGGGGGGTATTGGCTTCTAAATTAAAAGTGTATTTTGTCGATGAGTTGCAGTTCCGTAAGCTGGAACCTTTGGATTACATCGCAGATGAACTTCAAATAGCTAAAAATGAATTCGTGTATATAGATGGTTAGTTTTTCGATTTAGCTATTGATAATCAGTTGTTTGTAGTGTGTGTTTAAATCTACTTTTCTTAAATAAAACTCTTTTTCTAAAAATATGCTAAAAAATGTTATATTTATCGGAATGTAAATTTAGTGAGATTCGACTATGAGTATGCAAGGGGATAAACCAACCACAATCAAAGAAATAGCTAAGAAGCTAAAAATTTCGCCATCTACTGTATCTCGAGCATTGAATGATCATCCAAGTATTGGGTTAGTGACGACCATGCGTGTGAAAAAGGTGGCGGAGGAATTGAATTATGAGCCAAACCAAACGGCTATATTTTTTAAACAGCGAAAGACGTTTACAATCGGTGTTTTATTACCAAGCCTTTCTGAACCATTTTTCTCTTCTGCAATTAGTGAAATTGAAAATGTCTCTAATGACCGTAAGTATACCGTAATCATGGGACAATCATTGGATGATGCTGAAAGGGAAGAAAGGATATTGAAAACATTTAAGAGTCATCGTGTTGACGGGGTTTTAATGTCAGTAGGAAAGAACACAACTAACTTAGAGTTTTTAGAAAAATTAGAAAACTCCGGAACACCAATTGTATTTTTTGACTGTGTACCCGATATTCCTAAAATCAACAAAGTAGAGAGTGATCTTGCAACTGGTATGAATGAAGCTATTGATGCTTTTGTTGCCCGTGGTCATGTTAAAATAGCTCTTATCAATGGTCCCCAATTGCTTCCTGCAAGTGAAGAACGCAAAAATTCTTTCTTGTCAGCATTAAAGCGTAATGGCTTGGATTATGATGAAAAATATATCGTAAATACAGATCTGACTACGGAAGGGAATGAAGCAGCTATGGAGAAACTATATGCTTTGCCAGAAAGACCAACTGCTGTTGTTTCTTTTAATGATTTTGTGACTTTGGATGTGATGAAGGCTGCCCGAAATAGGGGATTGGTTTTAAATCATGACATTCATTTTATCAGCTATGCTAATTATCCTTTATGGAAATATATGGAAAACCCTCCAATGGGATGTATCGAACAATTTCCAGGTAATCAAGCAAAGAAGGCTGCTGAGATTTTATTTGAGAAAATAAATAATGCAGACTTGGCTCCACAACAGATTGTTTTCAAATCAAGATTGATTATGTAATCCATCTTATCTATACTAAAACAGGAAAAGGCTTATCATTTGATAAGCCTTTTCCTGTTTTAGTATAGAGCTGTTGTTATAAATGAATCACTTCATCGTAAGCATCAGCACAAGCTTCCATGATCGCTTCACTCATTGTTGGATGAGGATGGATTGCTTTAATCATTTCATGACCAGTAGTTTCTAATTTTCTTGCTACAACAATTTCAGCAATCATTTCAGTAACATTTGCACCAATCATATGTGCTCCTAAGAATTCACCATATTTTGCATCAAAGATAACTTTGACAAAACCATCTTTCGCTCCTGAAGCTGACGCTTTACCTGAAGCAGAGAAAGGGAATTTACCAACTTTTACTTCGTAACCAGCTTCTTTAGCAGCTTTTTCAGTATATCCTACAGAAGCAACTTCTGGGGAACAATAAGTACATCCAGGGATGTTATTATAGTCTATTGGCTCTACATGAAGACCTTTGATAGCTTCGATACATAAAATTCCTTCTGCAGAAGCCACATGTGCAAGAGCTTGTCCTTTTACAATATCACCGATAGCATATACGCCGTCAATATTTGTTTTATAATAATCGTCAACCACAACGCGACCACGATCTGTTTTTACGCCAACTTCTTCAAGGCCTAAGTTTTCAATATTTGGCATGATACCTACTGCTGATAATACAACTTCAGCTTCGATCACTTCCATACCTTTTGCGGACTTAATATTTACTTTGCTTAAATTACCTGAAGTGTCAACAGATTGTACTTCAGATGAAGTTAAAATATTAATACCTTGTTTCTTTAAGCTTTTTTCTAATTGTTTTGATATTTCTTCATCTTCAACCGGAACAATTCTGTCCATGAATTCTACAACTGTTACTTTTGTACCAATTGCATTGTAGAAATACGCAAATTCGATTCCGATGGCTCCTGATCCAACGATAACAAGGGATTTTGGCTGTTTTGGAAGAACTAATGCCTGTCTATATCCAATGATTTTTTTACCATCTTGAGGCAAGTTAGGTAATTCACGTGAACGTGCTCCAGTAGCTAAAATAGTGTGTTTGGCTGTATATTCTTTTGAAGAACCGTCTGCAGCTTTTACATCGATTTTACCACCAGTTTTGATCTTTGCAGTACCATTGATGACGTCAATTTTATTCTTCTTCATTAAGAATTGAATACCTTTGCTCATTCCATCAGCTACGCCACGACTTCTTTTAATTATTGCATCAAAGTCAGGCTCACCGCCTTGTACATTGATACCATATTCAGCAGCATGATTTAAATATTCAAAAACTTGTGCACTTTTTAATAGAGCTTTAGTTGGTATACAGCCCCAATTTAGACAAATACCTCCTAAAGATTCGCGCTCGATGATAGCAGTTTTGAAACCTAATTGTGAGGCTCTAATGGCAGCAACATATCCACCAGGACCACTACCAATTACAATGATGTCGTAATTCATAAAATAATTATTGTGTAGTTGAATGCTCAATCTATTTTGAAAATTTCAAGATATTCAAAATAGCAAAGCTTGTTCAAAAGTACGCATTTTTTCTGAATGTTATAAATTACATCGACATTAAATTGGCAGATTCTAATAAACAAATGCGATAAGAATTTTAATTATGTCAAAGCAGGGTCAAACCATTAATTATAAAATATTCATCTCATTAAATAATTCTATTTTTGAGATTACACATTTTTAAATCAAGTTTTTATGCTCCGTATTTTTAGACAAATTGCACTTTGGGAAGCTATTTCAACTATTTGTTTGTTTTTCTTTGCTATGCCGCTGAAGTATTTTTTTGAAACACCCGAAGCGGTAAAAATCGCTGGTTCAATACATGGATTTTTTGTGGTTATTTTTGTTATTATGTTAATTATGTGTACCGTGGAGTATAAATGGAACTGGAAACGTCCATTGGTTTATTTATTGGCTTCATTAATCCCGATAGTAGGTTTTTGGGTGGAGCTAGATGTGAAAAAGATAATAACGGGTCAAAAGAAATAGAAAATAAAAAAGGATGATAGTTAACTATCATCCTTTTTTATTTTATCAATGCCTACGTAAGCATAAGTAATTTCGGTTCTTCCATGTGGGGTCGGTACTCCTTCTTTATTGAGATTGACAAATACTAATTTGTCAATAGAGAGTATGGTTTTTCGTGTAATTTTGTTTCTTACCTCACAGCGCATTGTGATGGATGTTGTTCCAAAATTAATTGCTTCTATTCCTAGTTCTATAATGTCACCTTGTTGTGCGGAGCTTACAAAATTGATTTCAGAAATGTATTTTGTAACTACATATGAATTTGCAAGTTGCACGATAGCATATATAACAGCTTCTTCGTCGATCCATCTTAGCAGAGTTCCTCCAAATAGTGAACCATTAGGATTTAGATCTTCCGGTTTTACCCATTTTCTTGTATAGAAGTTCATGTATTTTTTTTAAGCGAAGTAAGATCTTAAAAAAAGGGAAAATTAATATTTTCCCTTTTTATATTTTTTAAGCGTGAATTGCTCTATTTGAAGTGGCTGCCAATGCCGCTTCTTTTATTGCTTCTGTGTATGTGGGGTGAGCATGGCAAATGCGACCAATGTCTTCTGCTGAGGCACGGTACTCCATCGCTACTACAGCTTCTGCGATCATATCTGCTGCTCTTGGTCCGATCATATGTACACCAATAACTTCGTCAGTCTCAGCATCCGCTAATATTTTCACAAATCCATCTGTATCCATTGAAGCTTTAGCACGGCCAGAAGCTTTAAATGAGAAAGATCCAGTCTTATATTTTACACCAGCTTCTTTTAATTGTTCTTCTGTTTTACCAACTGAAGCAACTTCAGGCCATGTATATACAACACCTGGAATCAAATTATAATCGATATGTGGTTTTTGACCAACGATTCTCTCTGCAACGAAGATACCCTCGTCTTCCGCTTTATGTGCAAGCATAGCACCCGTTACAACATCTCCAATTGCATATACACCTGGAACAATTGTTTCTAAATGATCATTTACAGTGATTTTTTTACCTCTTTCTTCAACAGTAATACCGATATTTTCTAAACCTAGGTTTTCAGTATATGCTGTACGTCCTACTGCTACTATACAATAATCACCTTCCAAAGAAATGATCTCTCCTTTTGGATTCTCAGCTGTTACAGTAACTGTTTTACCTTTCGAAGTTGCGCCTGTTACTTTGTGACCAGTATAGAATTCCATTCCAACTGATTTTTTTAAAACGCGCTGTAATTCTTTTCCTAAGCCACCATCCATCGTATTGATGATCGACTTTGCAAATTCTACAACAGAAACTTTAGAACCTAGACGAGCGTAAACTGAACCTAATTCAAGCCCAATAACACCACCACCAATAACGATTAAGTGTTTAGGGATTTCTGTCAGATTTAATGCTTCTGTAGAAGTAATGATCCTTTTTTTATCTACCGGTAAGAATGGTAAAGAAGTCGGTTTTGAACCTGTAGCAATAATTACATTTTTACCTGTGATCTGCTCAGAAGTGCCATCTTCTTTTGTAATTTTAATGGTGTTTTTATCTACAAAGGAACCAATTCCTTGAAAGCTTTCAACTTTGTTCTTTTTAAAAAGGTAAGTAATACCTGCAGTATTTTGATTGATAACATCATCTTTGCGAGCAATCATTTTTTTCATATCAACCTTTAAATTACTTAAGCTGATACCATGTGCTTCGAAGGAATGTGCAGCATTGTGATAATGTTCTGATGAATCTAACAAAGCTTTTGAAGGAATACAACCTACATTTAAACAAGTCCCTCCAAAAGTGCTATACTTCTCAATGACAGCAGTTTTTAACCCTAATTGTGCACAACGGATTGCTGCTACATATCCGCCTGGTCCACTTCCAATTACTATTACGTCGTATTGCATCGATTACGTTTTAAATGTTTTAGCAAATTTAGTTATAATTAACATTATAGGAAACCTATTTTTGTTAAAAACATGTATAAATTTGAAATAATGGCCTCTTATTATTTTAATAAAAAAGGTTTCATCATAAAAAAGGCATCCCTTGTTTTAGGAATGCCTTAAAGTAATATTTCATATTGATTATTCTGCAACAATTTTCCCTTGCATGACACCGTAGTGTCCTGGGAAGCTACAGATAAAATCATAATTTCCTTTTTCTAATGTAAAAGTAATTTTATCTGTTTCACCAGGTCCTAATAACTTAGTATGCGCAATTACAGATGATAATGCCGATTTTGGTACATATTCATCCGCTTTTGCTGCTGCCGCTTCACCACCAAATGTAGCTAAGTCAGTTCCTGGTTTTAAGATAACGACATTATGACCCATTGATTCTTTTGGCATTGAACCTGCATTTTTGAATGTTAATTCTACACTTTCTCCTGCCTTAACGCGGAATAAATTTTTGTCAAATTTCATTGCATCATTACCTTCTAATACTAATGTGTTAGAAAGTTCAACATTTTCTATTCCAGGGATTGTTTCTGCTACTGTAGCATCTGAAGTGGTTTGCTCAGCTGTTGAACTGTTTTCTTTTGTTGTTGAATTGCCTCCGCAAGAAGCAAAAGATATTGCTAAAGCAATGACTGGTAAAACAAATAATTTTTTCATTATGTTATTATATTTTTTACTAAAAATAGGCAAAATATTGCGTTTAATTGTTTCTTTTGCGTAATAATTTTTCAATTATGGCATGTAAATGGTTTGGATCAAATGGTTTTCCGATAACTTTGTTTGCACCTGCCTCAAGTGCTTCTTGTTGCTCTGCCTCTAATACAGATGCTGAAATCGATATGATAAGAATATTGGCAATATCAGGATTAGTATGTTCTCTTATTCTTCTAATCGTTTCAAAACCACTCATAATAGGCATATGAGAATCCATAAAAATGATATCAAATTTTTTCTCTTCCACTTTTTCTAATGCTATTTTCCCATTACTTGCTGTTTCAATCTGACAATTCCAAGTTCTTAGAATATTGGCCAACATGAAACTGTTGAGTTCATTATCTTCTGCAACTAAAATTTTTAAATTGTCAAAACTGCTTAGTTCTGAATATAATATTTTTTCGGGTTTCGTTTTTTTGACCGCTGTTGTTCGATCAAACCAGCACTCAAAAGTAAATGTGCTACCTTTTCCATAATCGCTCGAAGCGATCACTTTTCCTCCCAGTAATGTGGCAAGTTTTTTTACAATAGCTAAGCCTAGTCCTGTTCCTCCAAATTTTTTGGTGATCCCATCTTCTCCTTGTTCAAAAGCAAAAAATATTTTTTCCAATGATTGTTCTGGTATTCCTATCCCGGTATCCATAACAATAAATTGTAGATATAATTTGGATTCACTGCTACCAATTAGATTAATACATAGATCAATACGACCATGAGCAGTAAATTTGAAACTATTTGATATGAAATTTGTAAGAATCTGTTTAAGTCTTAGTGGATCTGCTAAGAAGAAACTATCAATTTTATCATCTATTTTGATGGAGAAATTTAATCCTTTGTGAATTGCTTTGTGTACAAATAGATTTTTTAAGTCGTCAGTAATATCATGAACTGAAGTTGGTTCGAGTTCGAGTTTCATCATGCCTGAATCAAATTTTGACAAGTCTAAAATATCATTAACGATATTAAGTAAGTTGAGGGAGGCACTGTTTAGTTTGTTGACCCAATCTTGTTGTTCTATAGATAGGGGTGAGTTTTTGAGCATTTGGGCAATACCCATTACCCCATTGATGGGGGTGCGTATTTCGTGACTCATATTGGCTAAAAAAGTTTCTTTAGATTTTCGCGCTAATTCTGCTTCTTCTTTTGCTCGTATCAATTCTTCTTTAGATTTCTCTAAAGCATTATTTTTCTCTTTGATTTCATTTTGAGTTTGTACTTGCTGTACGAAAGATTTTACTTTAGCAATTGTTATTTCTGGGCTTAATGGTTTATATAGATAATCTACTGCACCGCTATTCAATCCTTGGATGAGATATTTTTCCTCTTTGGAGATTGCTGTGACCATAATCGCAATGATGTGACTGGTCTTGGGGTTATGTTTGATGAGCGATACAAATTCAAAACCGTTTATTTCGGGCATTTGTACATCCACTAAAGCAATATCGATATTTTGTTTATAACATAAGCGAAGGGCTTCATTAGGATCCTGACTACTTATGATATTGATATTTTCGATATCATTTAAAAGTGCTGTTAAACTAATGATATTTTCGATTTTATCATCAACTATTAATAAGTTTATGTTTTTCATTTATTAATCAATTTAATTGATGAATGTACTTGACAATTTCTTCTGTTGTATAAATATGATGCTGCGCATTTATATCGATTGCTGCTTGAGGCATTGTTGCAACTTCGGCAGAATCTGGATGCTGTACAACACAAATTCCACCATTATTTTTAATTGCTAATAAGCCTTTTGCTCCATCTTGATTAGCTCCAGAAAATAGTATAGCAATGCAGTTTTCTTTATAAATTTCAGAAGCAGATTCCATTGTAACATCTATGGAAGGTCTTGAGAATTGGACTGGCTCAGAATTATCCAATGCAAGTTTGAAATCTGGTTCAATTAATAAATGATAGCCTGGAGGAGCAAAGTAAACTTTTCCACCCTCAATTGTTTCTTTGTCCTCTGCTGATTTTATTGGTATGGCAAAAGTGTTTTTTAAAACAGATTCAAAATTAGATTCGAACTTTGGGTTTCGGTGGACAATTACAAGTATTGGGATAGGAAAGTCTTTTGGTATTGTTTTTAATAAATTTAAGATCACTCCAAAGCCACCTGCAGAACCTCCTAATAGTAATATTTTTTTTCCCTTTTTCATCAGGTTAAACTGTTTTTATAAGTGATGCAGCAGTCATGAGTATTGTATTCATGATGTTTTCATTACGCTATTTTCTGATAAATATTGTTTTTTTTATCAATTAATTTAAATAGATGTGCACGCTTATAGTTTATCAATGATTCTTTTGAACCCAAACAGAGAAATCCTAATTTACAAAGCGAGTCATAAAATAGATCGAATACTTTTTCTTGCAATGTTATATCAAAATATATTAATACGTTGCGGCAGGTAATGACTTGAAATTCATTGAAAACACCATCTGTAATAAGATTATGAATAGAAAATAAAAGGTGTTTCTTTAAATCATTTTGAATGGTTGCGGCATCGTACATGGCGGTATAATATTCTGATAATGAATGTTCAGCTTTTGTTTTGATGAAGTTTTCAGAATACTCTTTTAATTTTGTTAAGCTATAAATACCTTGCTTAGCTTTCTCTATCACAAGGTGATTGATATCAGTTCCATATATAAAAGATCGACTCAGTAATTTTGATTCTTTCAATAAAATAGCTAGTGAGTAAACTTCTTCTCCTGTAGAACATCCTGCACTCCAAATCTTGATGTGCGGATAAGTCTCTAGGTATGGAAATAGCTTCGTCTTTAGGGCAATATAAAATTCTGGATCGCGAAACATCTCTGTAACATTAACCGTCATTTCTGGTATAAAGTAATTCAGAAAGCCTTCTTGATTAATCAAATTTGATTTTAAACCGACAAGATCAAGCTTATTAATATCCATAATTCTAGTTATTCGTCTTTTTAAAGATGCTTTGGAATATCCAGATATATCCAAATCGTGAAAGTTCTTAATGATTTCTATAATTTCGTCTAATTCGGTAAAATTTAGCATATCTCATTTATTTAACTAACCCAAACACGGATCAATGAAATTAATTTATCAATATCAATTGGCTTACTGACATAGTCATTAGCTCCAGCTTCAATTGCTTTTTCTTTATCTCCTTTCATTGCTTTGGCCGTAATAGCAATAATAGGTAAATCAAGATATTTTCTATTTTTACGAATATGCCCAATAGCTTCATAACCATCCATTACGGGCATCATGATGTCCATAAGTACCAGATCAATTGTATTATCTCCGTTAAGGATATCTAAGGCTTCTTGCCCGTTGTTGGCAATTTCTACTTGAATATTATAACTTTCAAATGCACTAGTCAAAGCAAAAATATTCCTCATATCATCGTCTGCCAATAGAATAGTTTTATTTTCTAGAGTTTTTTCAAGCTTAAAATCTTTTGTTTTATTCGTAATACGACTTTTATCTTCTGGTTCTTGATTGATTTTATTCAGGAATAAGCGAACTTCATCGATGAGGCGATCATTAGATTTAGCCGATTTAAGAACCATAGCTTGTGAATGTTTCAAAATTCTGGCAGTTTGTTCGGAGGTCAATTCCATTGCAGTATTGATAATAATTGGTGTTTCCCTATACCTATCATCTGATTTTATTTCATCTAGTAATTCAACACCTGATTTATCTGGAAGATTTAGATCTAAAATTATACAGTCATATTTATTCGCTTTATTTGCTAATAGCTCAAGTGCTTTGTTAGCGTCGTAAGCTTGATCAACTATTATCTTTTCTTCTTTGAGCCCATGTTTTATAAAGTCACTTTGAATATGTTGATCCTCAATTAATAAAACTTTTTTTACCGAGTTTTCAAGCATCGCTTGAATTTTTTTAAATGTTTTTTCTAATGTTTCTTCAGATACGGGCTTAGCCATAAATCCAATTGCTCCAGCAATAATAGGTTCATTTGCCAAATATGTACCAGCAGACATCATATGTACGGGAATGGAAGATGTATTCGGATTGGCCTTTAGAGATTTAAGTACATTCCAACCATCTATTTTGGGTAGCATAATATCTAAAATGATCGCTTTTGGTTTTAGAAAAAATGCTTTTTCTAATCCCTCTTCTCCATCATGAGCTACTATGACCTGGTAATGGTGCGCTTCGGCATAATCTTTTAATATTTCGGCGAATATCAGATCATCTTCAATAATGAGTAATGTATTTGAATTTTCATTATTAATATTGGCTAATTCATTTTCAGTAATTATTGAAGGAGTGGAAATATGTGTAATTTCCTGAATATCCTCTTTCGTAATTTCCTGCATTTTTGCGATACCTGCTGATTCACTTAACGGTAGAGTAAAAGTGAAAGAGCTACCAGCTCCAACTTTACTTGTTAACGAAATTTTTCCACCTAATAATTTTGCTGTTTCTCTACAAATTGACAATCCTAATCCTGTACCGCCATATTTGCGGCTCGTGGACCCATCTTCTTGTTTAAATGCTTCGAATATTAACTTTTGTTTATCAGCAGCAATACCAATACCTGTATCTGTAACTTTAAAAGAAAGGTTGTCATCTTTAGTCAAGTCAATTTCCAATGCAACCTCTCCATTTGCATGGGTAAATTTGAAAGCATTAGAAAGCAGATTTTTCAAAATTTGTTGTATCCGATATTCATCGGAAAAAAAATGAATGGGTACATTGGAAGAGCTTTTTATTTTGAAATTGATTTTTTTATCTTCTGCTGTATTTTTAAAGAACGCTTCGATATAATCGATCAAATCTTTAGTATCTATGTTTTCTTGAGATAATTCTACTTTTCCGGACTCTATTTTTGCTAAATCTAAGAGGTCGTTAATGAGATGAAGAAGATCTGTTCCTGCATTGTGAATTACATTGGAGTACTTGATCTGCTCAGTTGTTAGATTTTCGTGTTTATTATCTTGCAACAATTTGGCTAAAATCAAAATACTATTTAGTGGGGTACGGAGCTCATGGCTCATGTTTGCCATAAATTCGGACTTGTAATTGGATGCTAGTTCGACTTCCCTAATTTTTAAAGCGATATTGTCTTTTGCTTTCTCCAATTCATTATTTTGTTCTTGGAGTAATTTCGCTTTTTCATCCAATTCGTTATTTGTTTGCACTAACTCTTCTTGTTGTACTCTGAGTTCTTCTTCTGATGCTTCTAGTAAGTTTGTTTTGTAACCGAGTTCTTCATTTGTCGTTCTTAATTCCTCTTGTTGGGCTTCTAACTCTTCAGTCTGTTGTTGTAATTCTTCGTAGAGCTCGGCCATTTTAGTATGCGCTTGTGCCACTGTTAGACTGATGGCGAGTATTTTGCTTACACTATTTAGATACTCGATATGTTGTTGTTCATTTTTGTTATCTATTTGACAGATTAACTCGATGATGCCGATGGATTCATTTTCATATACGACAGGGATAAGATATAAGATTGTTTCAAATTTATTGATTAAAGAAGATGAAACTTGGTATTTATCAGCACTAACATCACGAATTATCTGCAATTTTTTATCGGTCATGACATCGCTTAAAATGCCATCACCTTGTAAGATCATGTTTTTTATATTAACCTCTGCTGGGATCCCTTTTTTTGCTAAAAGATAGAAATTGGTACTGTTTTCTTTTTTTACATATATAGTTCCTGCTAATGCGTTAGTCGTTCTACAAATGTTATTTAAACCAATAGTCGCGATCTCTTTTTCATTATAATCACCCCTTAAATCTTCGTCTAATGTATTAATGTTGTTTAAGATAGTATTACTTTTTTCGACTTCAGCTGAAAGTTTTAATAATGCAGCATTTGATTCTTTTTGATCTACGTTGCTCTTTTTTAAAGTCTTAAAAACATTCAGTACGACAATGAAAATATAGATCATAATCGCAAGGCCAATGAAGATCAAAAAGTAGGTAATAAACATGATCTTTTCTAATCGATCTGTTGATTTTTGTATTAATTCTTTTCTTTTATCAATCAGCTCTTTAGAAATTATGGATATTTGATTTTGAATATCTGATCGCTTGTTGTTGATATTTAAGACATGATACCTGTTCTTTTTAGTAAGCTCAATATCACGATCGAAATCGTAAAATTCCAAAAGTGAATTTTTTAGATTATTTAATTTATTGCTATCAAAAATAAAGTATTTGTCTTTTTTGCTTAAGTTTTTTATAATGTCTAGGGGTACATTGATTTCATTTAAATAAGGTGTCAGTGCACTTTCTTTTTCTTCAGTATGGTATTCAAGTTTTGCATGATTGACTTTAGCAACACTGTTTTTGACCTTATCAATAAGATCAAATTTGACCTCAGCATTTTGAATAACATCTCGTTCGTAAGACGTGTTTTTTTCCAGTTGGATAAAAAGAAATATTGACGCTGATAATATGATGAGAAATGAAAATATAATTCCAATGATAAGTTGTTGTTGAAAACGTAGCTTTTTCATTCTAGTAAAGCGATTAAAATGTTGAAAATGCGTTAAATAAATCTCTAATTGATATTAGAGAAGAGGTAATTATTGTTTGATTTTTACATGCTAGTTTTGAAGTATTCTTTTTTAGAATACTTTATATTTTCCTAATACGTAGCATTTTTTATCATTTTAATTATTGAAATCTCAATAATTAAAATGATAAAAAAATGATTAGTAAAAGTAGTAAAAAATGACTAAGTAGTGTTAGTTTTTAATGTTAATTTTTCAGGTAAATGTTTGTGATATTGACGTTAAAATTTATTGCTTTTTGATTATTTATCTTCATTTTTCAACTTATTATAGTACTATTTTGGACATTATTTAATATCTTTAAGAAAATTACTATTTAATTAATCTAATCAAATGGATCCGAATTTTTCCCTTGCTTTAATGATTGTAGGCTGTATCGTGGCCTTATTTCTTTTGCTTTACTTATTACCTGTCAATCTTTGGTTTACCGCCCAGCTTTCTAATGTGAAAATTAGTTTATTGAATTTGGTATTGATGAGATTGCGTAAAGTACCTCCATCTTTGGTGACAAATGCGATGATAATCTCGACAAAAGCGGGATTAAATATTACATCTAATGAAATTGAAACTCATTATTTAGCTGGTGGAAACGTCAATAGAGTGATTAAAGCTCTGATATCTGCCGATAAAGCTAATATCCCGCTGAGCTTCAAGCTCGCTACCGCTATTGATTTGGCAGGTCGTGATGTATTTGATGCTGTTCAATTGTCCGTTAATCCACAAGTAATCAATACACCCCCAGTAGCAGCTGTTGCAAAAGATGGTATTCAATTAATAGCAAAGGCAAGAGTTACAGTGCGGGCTAATATCAATCAATTGGTCGGAGGAGCAGGTGAAGAGACTATCTTAGCCCGCGTAGGTGAGGGGATTGTTACCACTATTGGATCTTCAGAAAGTCATAAGCAGGTACTTGAAAATCCAGATCGTATATCTAAAACAGTACTTTCAAAAGGACTGGATAGCGGAACGGCTTTTGAAATATTATCTATTGATATTGCAGATATCGATATCGGTGAAAACGTAGGTGCAAAATTACAAACTGATCAAGCTGAAGCAGATTTAAAAGTTGCCAATGCAAGGGCTGAAGAGCGCAGGGCAATGGCTGTCGCCAATGAACAAGAGATGCGTGCTAAGGCGCAGGAAGCAAGAGCAAAAGTTATTGAGGCAGAAGCACAGTTACCATTGGCGATGGCAGAAGCTTTTAGAAATGGAAATTTAGGTGTAATGGATTATTATAAGATGCAGAATATTCAAGCAGATACAGACATGCGATCTTCTATTTCCAAGCCAGGTCATGATACTAGAGGACCTCAGAAGGATTAAACTCTGATGTAACAGTTTTTTTATACGATTTAACAACCGATTGCAGTTATATTGCAATCGGTTGTTTTTTTTCTACGCGTTTTTGACAGTTCGATTTTCTTATTCCTATCAGTATATTTAATGCTATAATTAATTATTATAGACATGAAATCAATGAAAAAGTTATTAATTCTATTTCTCTTTTTAAATTTAGCCTCTGTATATGCACAGACAACTCCTGTAAAAAAGCAGAATTTTATACCCATAGGTGGTAATAGTTGGGAATACCCAAAAAACAACTACAAAGAATCGATCGTGAAAAATGGAAAGATTGAAAAATGGAAAGATAAAAACAGTTCGGTCAAAACATTTGTTCGTTTCGGTAAAACCGGTCATGTCGATGTTGCTGTTCAAGTAGCCGCAGCTAATGAGGGAGGTGAATTCATTTTTACATTAGCAGGTAAAAGTGTTCATATTAATATCAAACCAAATCAAAAAGGGTTAATAGCTATTGCTGATTTTACCATTGCAGATACTGGGTACTATGCGATGGAACTAAAACCAAATTCTGTTGCTTCGTTGTATCCAACTATAGATGGTTATGTCTTGACAGGTACTGCTTCAGAAGACCGTATGAATTTTGTTAGAAACAATGAGGATAACTTTTTTTATTGGGGCAGAAGAGGTCCATCCACGCATATGGGGTATGAACAACCAAAAGATAAACAAATAGAATATTATTATAATGAAGTTACTGTTCCTAAAGGTAATGATATTGAAGGTTCATATTTTATGTCTAATGGATTTAATGTCGGTTATTTTGGTATGCAAGTTAATAGTAGTACCGAACGTCGGATCTTATTTTCTGTCTGGAGCCCTTTCACAACTGATGATCCTAAAGAAATACCTGATGATCATAAAATCATACTCAAAACTAAAGGAAAATCCGTCCATACTGGTGAATTTGGTAATGAAGGCTCCGGTGGACAAAGTTATTTGAAATTTAACTGGGTAGCTGGCAATACATATAAATTCTTGTTACGCGGAAGACCTATAGAAAATAACTATACTGCATATACCGCCTGGTTTTATGCTCCAGAAGTAGGAGAGTGGCAGATTATTGCCGAATTTGAACGTCCACAAACAAGTCAATATTTAACGGGATTTCATTCATTCCTAGAAAACTTCAGTCCTGAACAAGGTATTTATCAAAGAGAAGTACACTTTTCTAATCAATGGGTGGTTGATAACCAAGGTAATTGGTATTCATGTACTGATGGTAGATTTACCGTTGATAACACAGGACGAAAAGGCTACCGTATGGACTATTCTGGGGGGGTAAATGAAGAAGGATTTTACTTGAAAAATTTTGGTTTTTTTAATAAATATGTGCCTGCTGGTACTAAGTTTAGTAGAAAGTCTACAAGCCAAAAGCCAAAGATTGATATCAAATCACTACCACTTAAATAAAAATATATTTTTATAATGATAGCTGTAAACAATTTGTTTGCAGCTATTTTTTTGACTGCTAGTTGTTTAAAAAACAAAACCCTGATGATGGGCATCAGGGTTTGTTACTAACCAATTATAAACCTAAATTATGAAAAGACATTTTAAATAAATCATCATCTTTAACTGATGATTTGATACTACAAAACTAATGATAAACATTTGATTTAATGTTATATGAATGTCATTTGAAATATTTGTTGATGACATGCAACATTAGTTTTTTGTAATAGATAACCCTAATTATCTTCTACAAAGATACACCTAAATAGCTGTTTCTTCCAAATGTTTTTTTGATAAAGTTGTTAGCACAACAAGTGTTATGACATTAATATGATTTTTTGTCTAATTGTGATAATTACTTGTCTTTTTATCAAGAAAAAATCAGCTTTATCTATAGTGTTTTCAAGATATATATTACTTATTTTTGAAAAAAAAGAACTTATGATTTTTGATAATCTAAAAAGGGTGAAAGCTTTTGTGTTGGATGTGGATGGAGTATTGACAGATGGTCGCGTACTTGTAAACGAATCTGGACATCAGATGCGTACTTTTAATATTAAGGATGGTTATGTCATGCAACTAGCTGTTAAACGTGATTATCCAATTATCATTATTACAGGGGGCAATTCTACTGGAGTTGTGAAAAGACTGGCAGGCCTTGGGATTCAAGAAATTCATTCAGGAATTGCTAATAAAATTGAAAAGTTGAAGGATATTTTGATTTCTTATGAATTGACATTTGATGATATTCTTTATATGGGCGATGATATACCAGATCTCGAATGCATGCAACTTGCAGGATTAGCGGCGTGCCCAGCTGATGCTGTAGAAGAGATTAAAGCTATTTGCCACTATATTTCTCCAAAATCTGGGGGCCATGGAGCAGTTCGAGATGTCATGGAAAAGGTAATGAAAATACAAGGAAAATGGCAAGTTGATACTACTGTCAAAAGTAATTAAGTAATGATAAATTTAGAATATAAACAAATAATATTGGGTTCTCAATCACCTAGAAGAAGCCAATTATTAAAGGAATTAGGTTTAGAGTTTGAGGTAATTGTTCGCGAAACGGATGAAGTTGTAGACTCTAAATTAAAAGCTAGAGATGTGGTCTGTGCAATTGCACAAAAGAAAGCAGAAGCTTTTGGTAATGATTTTATTGATGCATGGGTTATTACAGCAGATACTATTGTAGTTACGTCAGGACAGGATATATTAGGGAAACCTAAAAGTAGAAATGAAGCATTTCAAGTATTGAAAATGATGTCCGGAAATATTCATGAAGTGATTACTGCTGTCTGCATTTTGAATAATGAAAAATTAACCACTTTTTCGGAATCAACTGAAGTAGAATTTTATCCATTAAGTGATGAAGAAATTACTTATTACATCGATAAATATGAGCCTTATGACAAAGCGGGCTCATATGGTATACAAGAATGGATAGGACGTATGGGCATTAAAAGTATAAAGGGAGAATATACGAATGTGGTTGGCTTGCCAACAGCTCGGCTTTATCAGGAATTAAAAAAACTAATATAAAAAGGGACCATTTAAAAAATGGTCCCTTTTTATATTAGTTGATATGAAATCTTACCCCAGTATAGAACATTCTACCTGTTAATGGGCCCCATAAAAGTGAGGTGTCAAAATAAGATCCAAATGGATCATCTGCCCCTAAGATAGGATTATGTTGAAAATAGTTTGTTAAATTTTCACCACCTACATATATGGTGAAATTTTTGTGTTTACCAAAATCTTTACTTACTTGTGCATTCATCGTTACATAGGCATTTGATTTTGTTGCTACCTGATATTCAATCGGGTTTTCAATTGTCGATGGGATTCTTTTATCTCCTACGATGTTTAAGGTGTAATCAAAACTCCATCCTGACGGAAGTGAATACGCTAGATTGGTAAATCCTCTATGTTTAGCCAATAATGGTTTACTTTTTCTACCACTTTCAAAATCAGTTTGAACATCTAACAAGCGATATGCAAGCCTAGTTTCTAGACGAGGTAAAGGAGAGAATCGTAATTCTGCTTGAATACTATTAGAATATGATTTACCATTTAAGTTATAAAAGGAGATTTCTCTTGGGTTTTCATAATCCACCACGACTTGGTTATCGAAACTATTTCTAAACAATTCAACTGATGCTGTTGCTTCTCTATTGAATAATCTGAAACTTTGATCGATTGTAAATCCAGTATTCCACGACACTTCTGGTTGTAAACCATATGCGTTTTTAAAATTATTTGGAGATTTGATGATCAAGGTACGGCTACTTGCTAAAGCAGACATGTTTTCGGCAATGATATTCGCTGTTCGTTGTCCTCTACCAGCACTTAAACGCAATGTGTTACCACTAAAAGGTGTATATCTTAGATTTAAGCGAGGTGTAGTGAACCAGCCATATAGCGAGTTGTAATCTTGTCTTAAACCAACAACTGCATCAAACTTTTCATTTGGACTAAACGTATATTCTACAAAAGCACCGGAAACCGTTTCTTTTCTTTTGAAATTCTGAATAGCTAAATATAGCTCATCATAGTTATCATAATTTACAGAAGCTCCTACACGGTATTTGTGCGCTACAGTTCCAAGGACATCTTGGAATATTAAGTTAGCATATCCGTTTTGCTGTTCTCCATTATAATTTTTTAAACCAAAATAACTTTTTTGATTATAATTGGATCCAGCAAGTTGTAAACCGATACTGCGATGTCTATTTTCTGGAAATACATAACCAATTTTAGCAAAACCTTCGATTCTTTCAATATCAAATCCTAAACCGTATCTGTTTGTTGTTCCTTTATCTGTTTTCTTGTTAAAATCCGTTTGCCCACCTGTACGATCATCATTTAAATATTTGATTCCAAATTGAGCAATTAATCCTTTTCCGTTTTCATAATTCCAGCGATTAACTCCTGAAAAAAGATTTCCTACCGGTATATCACGAAATCCATTGCCACTAAAATTCATCTTCTTATTATACATGAAATTATCATGTAATAGAAAAGAGGTTGACCAATTGTTATTGATCTTTTTTGCTAAATTTAAGTTCACATCTGTTCTGCCCATATTATTTGCATAAGCATTGAAATACAGTCTGTCCGAATTTTGAGGTTTTTTAAGTTCCACATTGATTTGTCCAGCCATGTTTTCATAACCATTAGCCACAGAACCAATACCTTTTGCTATTTGAATAGACTCAATCCAACTTCCAGATATAGAATTGAGACCAAGCGGGGCTGCAAGGCCACGGGGACCTGGTAAATTCTCGACCGTAAGTTGTGTATAAATACCACTTAATCCAAGCATTTGAATTTGCTTTGAGCCTGTTACAGCATCATTGCTGACAACATCGACAGAGGCATTTGTCTCAAAACTTTCACTTAAGTCACAACATGCAGCTTTAAATAATTCTTTGGTCGTTAGTACCTCTACTCGAGCTGGGTTCATCCGATTGATAAAGTTTGATCTTCTGCTACCTGTTACGACTACTTCTGCTAACACATTGCTTTTAGCATTGATCATCACGACCTCATGTAAGTCTTTTACAGTAATGGTATCTGATTGCATACCAGCGAAACTAACAACGATTTGTTTGAAGTTTCCATGATGTTGTAATTTGAAAACCCCATTTTCATTTGTTCTTACATTTTTACTTTTATCTTCTAACCAATGAATATTAACACCGACAATAGGATTTAGATCACCTTTTTCATTCTCTTCCACAACAACACCGGTTACAATATGGTTGTGGTCATGAGAATCAGTTTTTTTAGCTGTTGCTTCTATTAGATTTCCATTCTCCATCCTGGGATATAAACAACATTCGTGTAATTGTTCATATACTTTATCATCTGCACGAAGATTATCTACATCGTGTCCAACTGCAGCTATACCTTTTTTAATTGTTTCTAAAGGGGCTTTTTGAGCATTGTATTTCAGTATGAGTTCTTTCGTATCCACGCTCCATATTGCTGAAGTAACACCATTGATAGATGCTGCGGTCTCTATTCGTTTTTTACACAAAGCACAATTTCCAGCAACTTGAAGTTTTGCGGTGCTGTCAATAGCAGTTGTTGTATTTAGATTAGTGCTAGAAACTGTGGATGCAGGAGAAACTGTTGCATTTTCAAGTCTTGGATACAAACAACATTCATGGAGCTCTTGGTATGCTTTGTCATTCCCACGGACATTTTCCACATCATGCCCCACATCTGCGATACTTTTTTTAATAACTTCTAATGTCGATTTATTACTGTTGTAAGTTAATGCCAATTTTTGAGTGTCCTCGTTCCAAATTGCCGAAGCAACACCAGAAATTTTGGCTGCCTTTTCAATACGCTTTTTACACATGCCACAGTTACCTGCTACGTGTAATGTCGTTGTACTATCTTGTTTTGCAAAGTGAAACTCTGCTTTTAATGAATTTGATAGAAGAAAAAATAAGGGTATAAGTGCGTATTTTAATATTTGTTTCATGATTTTTAAAAAAAAGATTAAATAGTAGCTTACTTTATCCATACAGGATAAAGTTCACTTTAGAACATCTCTAAGAGATCAATAAAATTTTTAAAAAATCAGATTCTGAAGTTACAATTGAATAAATAAGGAGATATATCCGAATCGGATATTGGCTTATTGGAGGGGAAAATACATGTCGAATTTGCAATGCTTTCAAAATAATTTTGATTCAGTATGATCCAATTCAAAACAAGTATTGCAGGACTAATCACGGGATAAACTTTAGCACTATCAGATGAAAAATGATTGTCGTCCACGTTTTTTAAGTCAACTGAAACATTTTTACATTTATTATCCTCGGTGGAGGTATGTTTTTCTTCTGTTGAGATTTTGTGACAGCTATCATTTTTTGTGCAAAATGCACATTCTGTATGTGATGCTTCTTTTTTATTAAGAGAAATGGATTGTGTCTCTCCGTGACAAAAATGAAAATAAACAGTCGCACTAGTCGCCGTAAGGGAATAGTGAAAAATCAAAATAAATATGATTAACTGTTTCATTTGGACAAAGCTAATAAACAACTAGCGCTCTAAAAAATTCTAGTTGTCATATTATTGCTACAATATTTGTCCTAAAGATAGTTATAAGTTAGAAATAAAAAAGTCCTTGCGGGGACAAGGACTTTTTTATTAACCTTGTCCCGTCCTGAAATAAGTTGACATCTAACTCAGCTTATTATGAAAAAAGAACTAAAGAACAATTTACGACGGAGTCAGCGAGATTATAGCCTA
>NZ_QBKH01000006.1 GCF_003054045.1 Sphingobacterium faecium | reverse complement strand
AACCTATCAGTGATGGAATGAAAGACACCTATTATCTGAATGGAATCCTATATTCTCGCGGTAAAATAGAGAATCTGAAACAGAATGGATTATGGAGTTTTGGCATCCAAATGGAAAAAAAGCACGGGAAGGTCAATTTGTTGATGGAAAACCTAACGGCACGCACCATTACTGGTTTCCCAATGGGAACAAAAGGGCTACAGGAAACTGGAAGAATGGTATATATGACGGTGTTTGGGAAATGACGAGTGAAAATGGTAAACAGAATGCCATTCAAACTTATAAAGACGGAAAATTGATTAAATAGGCTTATACTATAAACTTTAAAGCGTCTAGTCAATTTCAAAACTTGTCGTTAACCTAAGAAATACATTCCTTCACCGAATAATTTCAATGCACTTGCCGAAAACACATTGCTAGATACCTAATGTTAAGTGATCATTGTATAAATTTTAAAATCCAAATATGACAATCATCCACACGCGTAATTTCGTCGTTCTTTGCAAAGCATGGCTGTTCTTTTCATTTCTACTAGCATCACTGACACTATATGCTCAATCCACAACTATAAATCCGATCAGTTTTACTAGTAAAAAAATAAAATTATCGGGGACAATTTATGCCGCTAAAAATCCGAAAGCAGCTGTGGTTATCGTTCATGGATCTGGAAAAGAATTGAGATCTAATGAATTAGCTTCATTCTTAGCTGATAGTGGTATTTCTGTCCTTACTTATGACAAACGAGGGGTTGGTGAGTCTGATGGTGAATATGCTGGACCTGAAGTAGGCACCAACAACATTGATCCCAATAATCTCGACGTACTGGCGACAGATGTACAGGAAGCATTAAAAACGTTCAAAGCAATAATCCATGACGACAATATCCCAATGGGTCTTATGGGAGGAAGTCAAGCTGGCTGGGTAATACCCATAGCCGCAGATAAATATAAAAAAACTGATTTTATAGTATTGTTAAGTGGCCCTGTAATACCTACTCTAGAACAGCTTCGTTTCCAATTTTTCACCAACGGTAACCGCAACTTTTGGGATACGCATTCGGAGTCCGAGGTACGCCAACATATCAGCAATGCACCGGACAAATTTCATTTTGTAAATACTGACCCCGTCAAATCGCTTAAGAGATTAAAAATTCGTGGACTGTGGCTTTTTGGAGACAAAGATATCCAAGTACCGATAAGATTATCTATTGAAAAATTAGAAAGTCTTCAATCTCAGGGAAAAGATTTCGACTACAAAATATTCCCTAACTTTGGACATAACCTCTCCCTATCTGCCAGTAGGGAGCCCACTCAATTTGCTATAGATTGGATCAAAAGCTTAGCAGAAAGATTTAAAAAATAAGTTTACCATGTATTCTTTGTTAAAGCCGAATGAGGTTTATTAAACAAAAAAATGGTCTATCGACACTAATCGAAAGTAGAAGAATCATTAAACTTTCCACCTATTCCTTTAATTCCAATGTAAGCTTATGATATTTTTTGTCAAACGTAAGAAAAAATTCATCTGGATGACGTGCTCTATCGGTCCTTTCAGGAAATAGACACTCTTCCTGATAACCTATAAACAGCTTCGTATATTTCTTATTAATATTAATTAAACTATCAATACCATTTACCACAATATTGTAGTTTTCATTGTTTTTCATTTCACTATCAGCTATTTTCCTATACGTGACAACTGTCGTCTGATTTAATGTTGTATCCAGTAGCACATCAGTTTTCGATTCAATACTTATATTAAAGACTTCAGTTACCAACGACGCTGTGTTAAAGTATATTTCCATATTTTTATCTTTTCTATGAGAACATGATACAAATATGATGAATAAAAAAACTACGATATACTTCATTATACAATTTTTTTTAATGTAAATACTTTTGTACGATCACATTAAATAGCTTTGTTCAAAACTAGATAATTCGGGAATGAATTACTAATTTTAAATAGAAGAAAGACGATAGATACTTAGAATAAGCTACCTTCGGCTGGTTTTACGAAGCTCAAATTTGCAATCAATAAATTAGAAAATGGTGCTTGAGCGGAGAAAATCTGTATCATGAAACTGTTGGAGGTAAAAATCAAGATAATAATCTTATTACAAGATAAATATGACGTGGAAATCTCTTTAGGAAGCCCTAGCTCTTGAAGCTATTTCTGAGGTTTAAATTGTGCCTCATAGCTCTCGAGCTTTTTTAAAATTGCCTGCAGTTCTTCATTTGCTCTTTTCACCCATTCTGCACGCTGTTTGATCGCCACATAAGGACTCTTAATAGCAAACTCCTTATTGTTATTAATTCCTCTTCGCCCCTCATGATATAAGAGTGGCCATTTCTCTAAAAATTCATCAGGAGTATAAAATATTCTTGTTTTTTGCTCGTAAATCCAACAATTGTTTTCACGTGCTAGATTTATAAGTGATCGCACGTCCGTAGGGATTTCTCTTTTTTTATCTAACCATGCTGGTACCATATTATTTCTGATAAAAATATCACCTAACGACTCATTAATCAACCAATCTGCTCTTCAATAGCTCCAACTCTCCAGCTATAACATCTGGCCATCGAGCAAAACCATCTCTAATAATCTGCTCCCCTTCGTTAATACTAAATAAATTGGAAATACTAAATGCTGACTCTCGTATACCGGCAATCTGTCTAAAAGTGAGCTGTGCTTTGCTCTTAACAGTTTTTACCGCTTCAGGATGATTGAGTATATACTCTTGCTGTATTTGCTTTAAATTCATCTCTTTGGTTTTTAAAAATTAATAGATCAATCAGAAAACCTTTAAAAATTTTCCTTCTAACACTTCCTCTGGCGCATCAAGAATCTGCTCGATGACGACTGTAGCAGACTCTTCCTTAAATTCGCTCATAAACGCCCATAGGTCCTTTACTTTTGTCGGGACAAAATGCTGTATAATATCATCCACACTATTGTCGGACTTCAGGATATTGTACCCTTTATGCTTTAAGTCTTTCAAGATCTCGATTGTCACTGGTACATTCATCGCAATTAGTATTTATTATTTTCGCCTTTTTCCTAACAGGGTTACATTTCTCCCTTAAGTCTCTTTACTATAAAGTGAACTATCAGACCTCCCCTTTTTTAATTCAATATTGAACAGAATGAACACGCAAGAATGTTGAGCAACCAGTTATCTTGTAGCGTGTCCATCCTGATTCAATATCCAAAGGTAAATAATAAAACTAATTATGTTAGCTTTTATTTGCTATAATTTTTAGTTTTTATTTTTATATAGCCTGGTGCCGTGGATACTAATGATTTGTTATATTTAGACAATTATTAGATGATAATAAAGATTTTAAAAATTCCAAATAATTATGCTTACTATTTATACTGCAACATCAAGTGATTATCCTATTATCCAAAAGATCGCTCATGAAACTTGGCCAGATACTTTCGGCCTTATTTTATCAGGAGAACAGATTAGCTATATGCTTAATATGATGTATAGCATACATGCATTATCTGAACAGACCACAAATAAGGGACATCAGTTCCTGATTGTAAAAGATGAAATAAAGCACTTGGGATATGCTTCTTACGAGTTAAATTATAAAGGTTTATCGAAAACAAAAATTCATAAAATATACATTCTTCCTGAATCACAGGGAAAAGGTGTCGGAAAATTACTCATGAAAACAATTACAGATATTGCAATGAAGAACAAAAATCATAGTCTTTCTTTAAATGTTAATAGAGATAATTCTGCTATCGATTTTTATAAGGGTATAGGTTTTGAGAAAGTCGGGGAAGAAAATATTGATATTGGAGATGGTTTTATAATGGAAGATGCTATTATGGAAAAAAAAATAGTCTAAATTTAGGAGTCTATCATAAAATCAGCTATTTACTAATTGAAAGTATTAAAAATTAATTATCAATATTTGGAATACTAATGGAAGAATTTTATAAACTAGTAAATCAAATAGCTCAGGATAAAATTGAATTTAATCAAGGCAGTTCATTAATATTAAATCACTCCAATTTTGAATTTGAATTTGTTTTCATATTGCTGAGAAATTATATTTTCAATTCGATTCCCGAAAAAGTAAATTATACTACCGACACATACATCCAAGCAATTGCCAGTATACCACTTAAACCTACTTTTACTCCAGTTGTAATTTTAAAATCGTTCCGTAGTAAAATTGCATTTAACAAACTGGAGACACTTCGTAAAGATGAACAACAAAAGACCATTATTGCACTTTTGTGGATATTCAAACAAACCGATATACAACGACGGAATACGGAATGTAAAAATGGTTGCGGTCATGATTGGCATAATAACTAAATTAAATCCAAGCCCCAGACGTCAATTTAATTAAACTTCTCTAGTTATAGATTCTAGCCGATTTTGATTCTTTAAGGTATTTTCGATATCTAAGTAGAGGTCATTATGAAATCAAATAATAACTAGTTTTATAGAGACAACGAATTCACTGTTAAATAAAAATATGAAATTGACAAAAGATAAATTAATTTCCAGAATTAAAATTTCTATAGAAAAATTAGGATATAGTTTTTTTAAAGAGTCAATAACTGGTGCGCAAGGTTTCTTTTCAAAGAAATTGGAAAATAGGTTTTATTTATCCTTAGGCCTAACGATCGATCGATACAGTGACGATGCTTTTTGCGGAACTTTTTATTATTCCAAGACGGTGAGGTGGTCTGCAGTGTGGGGTGATATTCCTGATGAAAGCTATATAAGACCTGGACATTTATTATCAGAGATTGAGCGAAAGCATTATTTTAGCACAGAAAATCGGAATCTTTACGATTATCGTTGGAGTGGCTTTGACAATCTATCTATAGCCCATTTTGTTGAAATAATTAAACTGACAGAAGTAAGATTGCTAAACGATAATTATCTGAAAAACAGAATTGAGGATAGTATTGATGTCACGAAACTCAGTCATTACTCCAGTGAAGTAAAAAAAACAGTAGTAAAAATTAATTCACTAAATTCTTCTTATTCATTCATCCCCGACAAAGAAATAGATCGAATTCCGATGGAATGGTTTAAAGCGGCAGAATACACTTTAAAAATCCATAAAGGAATTCTAAACAAGAATACTGTAAAATCTCTGGCTGCGGATGCATTTATTCAAAATATACTTGATAATAACACCTAAAGGATAAGTGGGCAAAACAAAAATAATTCTGGCAATTATACTCTAAAACATGATAATGTATGCCCTACAAAATTTGCCTATAGAGATGAATTAGCGATAGTTTTTATATATTAGTTTGGCTAAATTAGATTTAAGTAAACACGTTACCAATGACTATCCAACAGTACGACATATTTCTTGACAACAAAAAAAAAGGTGCGACTGAACTTGAAAAAGCAGATACACCAATGGGTGTTGTTTTTGGACGCGTAACGTTGGAACATATTGATTCAGGCTTTGACTTTTTCAAAACTTATTGCGTGAAAAACAATATTGTAATCATTACTGACTATCCAGATGACAAATTGATTGGAACAGCTGACATTCCTAATTTGATAGTGGTTAATCCAAATGGAATTGAAATTAGAGGGCAAGTGACAAATATTGAAGGGATGGACAGTGACGTTTTTGAGATTATAATTTGTGGTATATCATATCCATTTTTTGAAGAAGAGTTTCCACATCAAGTAAAATATATAATGACCAATTCAAAGACATCTAATGATGATAGATGAAATCTAAATTCGTTACATACTTATATGAAAGAATTAGATATGCTTATTGAAGTAATTCAAGCTTTTGAAAAAAAAGCAAACGAGATGATAAAAGTTTTAGCTCATGAATTTAATCTTGATTTAAAGTCAGATCAATCATTTCAAAAGCTAACAAGTAGACAAAATAATCTGTGGAAGGGTAATCTAAAAAACAACTGGACGTATTGTTTCCATGGGGATGCCTGTGATTTTGAAAATATAAAAACAAAGCAATACTTGCATGTGAAGATTAATAGAAAAGGAAATTTTGGTGCAATTGATCATTTCTATTTATATAAATTTTTACAAACTAGCGAATCTTTAAAATCTATTTATGCAGTTATTAACTCTGAAAATTATTACAACGAATTATTTGAAGAATTAATTAAAACAGGTATTTTAATCAATATTCACAAGTTCCCATTTAAGACACTAGTATTAAACAAGAAAAATAATTCTTTAAATGGGGATATCATTTTCTGAGTTTATTCACTTTCAACCAATATATTTCGCATACATGACTGGGAAGTCAAAAGTAATTCAAAGGTTCCTGAATTCCGATTTTGAGTAAGGTTATTTCAAGTTCATTTTGCATCATATATTCAAGCAAATGCTTTATCTAGGGATAAGAAATACCATTGTTTGGAGATAAAATTTTGATTCATAAAGGCCCTGCATAACTTGGTTTTGAAGCGCTCGAGATGGATAAGTTCTACCTTAGTTATCTCAAATATATACGTTTTCCTGGAAACCAATCAGCTCCGTTGCCGCCACATTTAAATAGAAGGGACAGCATGACAACAATGTACAAAATTATTGTTATCCGCCATAAAATGTGGAGCCTCCCAGAACCTTTATCTTTTTGCTCTTTATTTTTACTTTTTATAAAATTTCGATTTTTAGACATTATAGCAAGATAATAACCTATATCCAGAACTAAGCTAAGTGATTCCCTTGCCTTCTATCGGTATTACTTAAAGTACAGTTTATTACATCTATCAAATTTTGCTTTTTTTCTGTGAATACTAATTTATCCATTTACATTTGAATATTCCGGAAAAAGTATACCACTCATTCCGACCGAAAGTCACCAGTTTTAAAGACAAATAATTCGAGCCTTATGCCACTGGATTTATATTAACTTTTTCAAACTTAGTCTTTTTTTCTTTCTTAAAGACTTGCCCTGTAACGGTAGCCTGTGAGATGAAGCTTCCAAAATAGCAAGCCTGGTGGATCGTATTGGAGAAATGGAGGTATAAGGGAGAAGTTGAAAGTTTCTCCTTTTTTTGTCGCAACAGCCATTTATATTTCCTTTTTTTCATAAATTTAGTAAATAGTAAATAGCTTATGTTTACGGTGGTTCAAAATTGAAAGTCTGTGCTTTCTTTTACTCCACTGTCACCAACCTCGGAAAAGTTAATTGCAAGCATATGACCGAAATTCTGCAAAAAGAAATTGACTATATCAATAGAACAAACTCGAGCTTTATAGGACAGAAAATTAAAGAAGTCTTTTACGAAGAATTAAACTATGAATCTGAGCCTGAATGTTGGAATTATTCAAACAACATTCATTCTGTTGATATGAATGTTCTACTACAAATTGAAAACGGAAAACTATTACAAATAAAATGGGATGATGAGTTTTATTGCTACGGAATTGGTTTTGCGGAAATTTCGGAAATCAAAATAAGAGATGGAATTAATACAATAAATGTATCTGAAAATTCTAATTGGAAATCTTTAATTGGAAAAACTATAACTTCAATTGATATCTATTGGGATGAAAGCGAAAACCAAGAATATCAAACTAAACTTGGCATAATGTTGCCAAAAGGTAAGAAACAACAATTTAAACTTCCATTATCTTGGAAATTGAATTTTCTAAATGAATATGTATTTATATCAGCTTTTGAAATTGATGAAGACGGAAATAATTATTATTGGGCAGACCATTTAACTTTATTCTTTAAAGAAGATGATTACCTTATTTCTTGCAAGAATAACCTGGAATAAAACTCGAGAATTAATTTGGAGAGTCTACGATCCTGAAATTTCAAATAACTTTTTGCGAGAAATTATTACGGCGAAATCCTCCTCAAGACAGTTTGACTGTCGAATCGATCCAGACAACAACTGGGAATTGGCAACGTGGCATTTGACAGATTAGGAGTAGTGAAAAGCTTCGGTTTAAAAATGATGACAACTACCCCAATCTTTATCTAAGATGTAAAAAAATTCGGTTTATTTATGAGTGTAAGGAGCCGAAAGTAAAAATAAATTTGCGAAACAACCGCTTGAAGTGAACAAGATATACCTAAATCCTGAAAATGAACAAAGATAAATCCAAATTATATAAAAAAGTAAATACGAGGACATTTAATGTGCATCATAATTTTGGTGGAGATTATAGAGATACACGTCATAGCAATAAGGAAACATTAGAGCAAGCTAAAGGAAAGATGTCTGCTAAAAAAGAGCGAGGTTTAGATTACACGCCACTTTACAGATTTTTAATATCGAAAGTTGGTTCTGATTGGAACGAAGTTTTTAGTGAAGCAAAATCTAGGTTAGATAAAGCTGAGCCAATATTTGCAGTAGTAGCTTTAAAAGAAGACGAAAAGCAAGACTTTGTAAGAATTGGAGAGTCATCTTATTTTTCTGGCCTATATGTTGATCATAACAATATTTTACAATTATCTAATCCTAATCTAAAAGCAAAAGATATGAAACCATTTTGCCCTTGCTGTACACATACTTTTAATGGAGAACTATTTGGAACAGAATAATTACTGATGTTGCTAAAAAAGCTTGGTGTTAAAAGTTTAAATTACTTTGATAAATAGCTATCTTGTGCCTACCATATTATAGTCTACGACAGTATCTCTTAAAAAATTTATTAAAGAAAATATGTAGTTGATATGAAAAGAACTATTTAAAGTCGGTATCAATTAGTCTAAAAGTAGCAAAAAATTGAATTATGAAAGATGCTGTTTCTATTAAAGTTGATGGATTACCATTTGAATACAAATTACCAGAAGTTGTAAGGGTAAGTTATGATGTTCCATCACTATCGATTGATGTGAAATCATTTGACATGGATGAAGACAAAGCCACTATCAAATTCAATGGCATCATTGGATTTAGAGTACTTGACGAAGGTAATCTCTTAGAATTTTGGAATAATAAAAGACCTAAAGGGTGGTTATTGGAGGTGGTAGAAAATGGATGGTTTGATCTTGAAAAAAAACGAGAAGGATTTGTAACAGGCTATTTCGAGGATAAACCAAAAGAGTATCTTATTCTTGGCATAAATGACTGCGTTAGTGTATTGACACTCAGCACACCAATCATTTGCAACGCAACCCCGATTAAATAAATGGAGAAAGATTTAAATCTACAAAACGAAAAGGATCTTATAAATGCGGCAAAGACATTGCGATTTTATAAGAAGTAACATTGGTAAAATGAAAAAAATGAACGTTCCCCTATTTGTTCATCTCTGTTTTATGATCATGACCTTTTATGCGTTATTCAAAGATCGGGATTGGCTACTATACTTTACTGAGAATTTAAATTTTAATCTAGTTATTTTTGGGATACAAGCGGCAGGGCTTATTTATGCTGGATATATACAGGGGCAAAATAATAAAAGGATACTGTCCGTATTCTTGCCCGGAATGATTGGGCTGGTAATACTTGTATTGTGTATACTCATAACTGGAAGTTATCAGTTTAATAACAACGTAGATATCTCGATCTTGTGGGTTATACTTGAGGCTTATTATATATTATATGATGTACTAATATTTAAAATTTTGGATAAAGTTCTAAATGTAACTCATATTAGCTCGAGTTTTCTAGCGCAATGCATTTACATTATTCTTTCGTCCACATTTCCGTTCATTGGCTATATTATCTTTCAATTGAAAAGGAAATCAGCTAATAAATATTATAGCTATGAAAAGTAATAATGGTTAGCTCTGGATTCCCTACTTCCTTCCAATTTATCCTAAGGCAGATCCATAGTAGTGATAAACATATTTAATATTTTTCCAAACTCCAGCATGCCTATATCGCCGACATAGGCGTGCCCCGTATAATTCGTGTAAAATTGGAGCTGATCGCACAGGCTAGTCTCAGTTCGAAGAACTTGTCGTATACAGTAATGATCGTTTCTACCAACGTAACTTTCTCTTTCTCGGTTAAGTTGCCCCCCTTTCCTCTCCTATTTCATTCATCCCTTTGAATAGCAGAGGTACAAATTCGGTCAATCAGGATGTGGCTATAAATTCGGCTGTAGCATTGGTCATCGCATAAATACCAGTATAGCGTTCTATAATCAAGCTTGCTTTGACTTCGTTCTTAATATCCATCGATATCTCCACCTACCACTTCTGCTTATATAGGTTTAATCTGATTGAGCAATACAGGTGTACCGATAGCGATGAGTACAAACGATCGGTGTTCCTTTGCCCGAGAGCTCATCAATATTGACGCTGAAGCCTATAACTGCATCTACCCGATAGCTACTGGGATTTTACTTTAAGAACTCGATTACGCTCTTATAGAGCTCCTGCTTTTGTTTTCATAATTGGCAGAAGCGTCCACCGAAAAATCCCGAAGGGATCTGAGAAGCAAACGCTACAAAGCTGGCTTCGGATTCATTCCGAATGTGATGGTTTCCAATTTTCGTCTCGTTCTTCTCCCTTTACTGGCTGTCTTACATTTTTTATCATCTCTCTTTCACAAGCCCCAAATTCAATAAAATTCCTTTGTGCTTGTATTAGTGAAATTGGGTTTGCACCACCTTCATAGTTCGGGTCTTCAAGTTGAATTGGATCGTCTTCCCAAAAGCAAACTTCACAGATATCATATAAACCATTGGGTCTTTCTATAAATGTCTTGTAGCCACAACAGGGGCAAGCAAACTTTTCTGTTAACATATTTTCTTAAGGTTTTTTGTTCTCAAAATAAATAGAAACTTCCACCCGTCAAAGTTTTTGTGTCAAGGTCATACTGAAACTCAATCCATTCGTTAGCATCATTCATAGGATAAAACGCTAATCCCGACACTAAATTATTTTCAACTTTAATTTCTGCTAATCCATCCCACGAAATTCGTTCTGTATTCCAATGTGTACCATCTTGCTCAAAAATTGTCAGATCGATCTGGTCTTGAAATACATATCTATTTTTACTTGCTTTAAAAATATCGCAATAGCCAACTCCGAAAACGTCGATAGGTTTTGTGTCGTTTGGATTCATTATGTAACAAGTGCCACAAGCAATTACTAACAAGTTTTGAGTTTTTTCAAGTTCTATAATTTCTGCAAAGTCTGTCCAACCTGGTTGAAAGTTCGCTACCCATTCTGTGCCGTCATTTTTATAGAAACGAACAGGAAAACCTTCGGAATAAAATGGTTCTCCACTTTCTGTTACTGACACATACATTGGTCCATAAACTGGCAAAGATGTCAATATTTCGTATGCCTTTTTTGTCGTCATTCAATTTTTTGTAATGTAATACATGCAATCAAGCAGATTGTCAAAACTTTTTTATTATTTCCTCCAAATCATAATTACCTTACTAGTTATTTCTTTTTGAGAACGTGCTCAAGTTCAAATATTGCATTTTCCTTTATAATTGGGTCATCAACTTTTGTTAACAACTTTAACTTTTGAACTGCTTCAGGTGTATTAACTGCACTTAAAGACCATATACATTTTTTTGCTATAGCTCTCATTTCATCGTAATCAGGAACGTCAAGAGCAACTTCATATAATTTGTTTACACTTTTAGGGTCCTTAATTAATTCAAGAACACTTATAATGTCCTCTTCAGAAATGTGCCATTTCTCATCTAAAAGTTGTAGTAAAATATCTGTATAATCGCTGTCTGCTCCATCATTACAAAGAACAGCTAAGGTATTAGCTAATCCCTTTTCATCTTTATTTGTAACATTGTTTTTCAGTAAAGAAAGTGTTTCTTTTTTAAACTGTAAATGTTGCCCCTCAGGGAACTTATCCCAATAATTGTCGAAATAATCATCCCTACTAAACAGTCCTTTATAAAATTTCCAAAAATCAAACATTACTTAATTACTTTTATGATTAGATTGCGGTGTTTTTGAATTAAAATACATCATAGGATTTCATTTACTAATTTTAGAAAACTAGTGGGAATTTCCATTCTAACACTTTCTCTGGCACATCCAAGATCTGCTCGATGTACTGTAACATGCTCTTCATTAAATTCACTCATAAACGTGCATAAAATTCTTCAATAAAAAAAATGAAAATTAAAAAAATTACTTTATAGATATCCTCAAGACCGATGGAAGAATTTCACAAACTAATCAATCAAAATAACGAAAGATCGTGGCTTGACGATCTTTGAATTCTGGATCCTCTCCCATTTCATTCATCGCTTTGAATAGCAGGGGTACAAATTCGGTCAATCGGGATGTGGCTATAAACTCGGCTGTAGCATTAGTCATCGCATAGATACCGGTATAGCGTTCTATAATCAAACATGCTTTGACTTTGTTCTTAATCACATATTTCACTGCGTATTTAATCAGAGAGGCTGTGTTTTTGAGAGAAGTCTTTTCAAGCAAGTGTTGTCTATGTACCTCTTCTATACGTTCATGCTCACGTATTCTTGTATTATTCTATCCTCAATGTCAACGATTTTTATTTCGTGAGGAAGTAACAAAATACAAGCTGCAAGAAAAAGGCTACGACGCATAAGTCCTCATGCGATTTAATGATAAGGCATAGGTCGTTACACTAAAGTAATATTTTAAAACCATTATACATAAATAAATTATCTTTCATATTTTTGTTTATAATGAATTCCCAAGAAAGTCCAAATATTATTCCGTTTAGTGCTGATTTAATTATTCAGGCACTAGCTTCCTCGCCCTCACCTACAGCCATTTATAGCGGTGAGAATATGATCATCCGTTTTGCGAATGAAGGAATGTTGGCTGTTTGGGGCAAAGATGCTTCTGTGATAGGTAAACCTTTGATAGAGGCAATTCCTGAATTGGAAGGACAGCCTTTTTTAGAGTTGTTGCAAGAGGTTTGGCGGACAGGGATAACGTACTCCGTTGCTGAGGCTCCTGCAAAGTTAATAAAGAACGGAAAGGAGACGCTTGATTATTTTGATTACGAATATAGAGCTCTTGTTGATGAAAACAATAGAACTTGGTGTATACTGAATACGGCACTGGAGGTGACCTCTCGCCGTGAGTTTTTAGAGCAGATCAAACATAAAGAGGAAAGAGAGCAGGCGCTCAACGAGGAAATGGCTGCGACTCTCGAAGAATTGACATCTACCAACGAAGAGCTCAATAGATATATAAAGCAACTGGCTGACAGCAGGGAATACATTCGTACAATTATAGAACAGGCGCCTGTTGGAATCGCCATGTTAAAAGGGCCTGAACATCATATTGAAATCGCCAATCCTGCGATTCTTAAGATATGGGGACGAGAGGAGTGGGAAGTCATTGGATATCCGCACGAAAGTGCTCGTCCGGAAATGCGTGAACAGCCTGTTAACAATTGGCTTAAACACGTATACCAAAGTGGTGAGCCTAAGATAAACACAGAATTAACAGTAAAACTGCTTGATAAAGCTGGATTGAGAGAGGCAATCGTCAATTCCATCTATCAGCCCATATTTTCTAATGACGGCAGTATTTCAGGTGTTTTGGTCATTCTTGAAGAAATTACCCAACAGATAATGCTGCGTAAGAAGAATGAAAATGATCAACAGATGCTGAACCTAGCAGTAGATGCTGGCGAGCTCGCGACCTTCTACTACCAAACTGAAACAAATCTCTTTTCCGGAAATACTCTTCTTAAGAGGTGGTTCGGACTTTCATCGGACGAACACATGGATCTTTCTCTGGCCATCGCAGTTATTTTGCCGGAAGATCGGGATCGGGTGTCGCTCGCCATCGAGCACGTGTTAAGTAAAGATTCTGATGGTCATTATTTCATAGAATATCGGATTCAAAATAATATTGATAAAAAAATTAGACTGCTGCAGGCAAACGGAAGAGTGTTCTATGATAGGAAAGGTAATCCACTCAGCTTAAATGGTACCTTGAGGGATATTACCGAACAAAAAAAAGAGGAACAGCGAAAAGATGATTTCATTGGAATGGTGAGCCATGAACTTAAAACACCGCTTACCTCTCTTAAGGCTTATCTGCAGATATTGCAACGGATGGACTTACTTACAAAAGATCCTATGTCGCAAAATATGCTGGGGAAATCTGTCAAGCAGGTACAATATATGAACACCATGATTAATGGGTTTCTTAACGTATCCAGACTTGATTCGGGGCAGCTGCATCTGGTGAAAACTGTTTTTGATTTTCAATCACTGTTTGCCGAAATTGAAGATGAAGTGCTGTCGACGATCAAAACTCATCATTTTCTCTTTAAAGCATCTGGAAAAATAATGATACATGCAGATCGAGAAAAAATAGCGCAGGTACTCCATAACCTTGTTGGAAATGCGGTCAAATATTCGACGATCAGATCGACGATCAGAGTAGATTATTCTGCCAACGATAATAGTTTAAATGTAAATGTTCAAGATCTTGGAAAAGGGATTGATGAGGTAGATCAGCAACGGATATTCGAGCGCTATTATCGGGTGAAAGAAAATACTGGCGGCTTGATATCGGGCTTCGGAATTGGGCTTTACCTTTGTAGAGAAATCATCGAACTGCATGATGGAACCATTCAGGTTCAGAGTGTAAAAGATGAAGGAAGTATATTTTCCTTTACCTTACCATTCAACCTATAACGCCGTCTGAACTGCTCATAGCTTTGCTAATGATCTTAAACTGCGCACCGGTTAAATCATCCGTCAGCAATTGTCCATAGCGTATGGCTGTAGCTTGATGCCTGTCCAGGAAATCAAAATAACGGAAGAGCGTGGCTTGACGATCTTTGAATTCTTGATCCTCTCCTATTTCATTCATCGCTTTGAATAGCAGGGGTACAAATTCGGTCAATCAGGATGTGGCTATAAATTCGGCTGTTGCCGATATAGGATCAAAATAACGCTGGACTTCTCTCCCCTCGATGGTATGAATAGTGGTTAACTTAAGCTCTGAGGTAAATATAGGCTCATCAACAGATACTATTAACAATATAGCTTCTTGGGTATGAAATATCGCTTCAAACAGTTTATACAAGCTAAATTAGAACTCTTTACAGAGCGAATATAGTTTTAAAGTATAACGATGGTTTAAATGAAGAAAAGATCAGGCAGCTTCTGCTACATCTATACAATTTAATAAATGATTCCTATATAAAGGCATTGAGCAGAATACGCAAGCCTATTTTTTAACTTGGATTCAGTGTATTGGAAAATAAGTTCGGACCTTTGGAACAACAAATTTATGATATATGTTTATAAAAATTAAAGCCGCTGATTATCCACGTTTGATGGAAATTTGGGAAAGTGCCGTAATAAATACTCATGATTTTCTTAAAGAAGAAGATTTACTATATTACAAAGAACAAATTCCTACATATTTTCAGCATGTTAAGCTGATTGGATTTGAGCAGAAGAAAGTTTTGGTCGGATTCATGGGAGTTTCTGAAGGAAATCTTGAAATGTTATTTGTTGACAATGATTGTCGGGGTACTGGAATAGGTAAAAAATTAGTTGAATATGCCATAGCAAATCTACAAGTAACTAAAGTGGATGTAAATGAACAAAATATTCAAGCGGTTGGTTTTTACAAGTATATTGGTTTTAAAACAATAAATAAATCCGAACTGGACGGAAGTGGTAAAGAATATCCCATACTGCATATGCAATTGTAATTTTATATACAAGGTGGAGAGCTTTCAAATAAATTAATTCCTCTTCGCCCCTCATGATACAAGATTGGCCATTTCTCTAAAAATTGATCGGGAGTATAAAATATTCTTGTTTTCTGCTCGTAAATCCAACAATTATTTTCCCGTGCTAGATTTATAAGTGATCGCCGTCCGAAGGGATTTCTATTTTTTTATCTAACTATGCTGGTACCCTATTATTCTGATAAAAATATCACCAAACTCCTCTTCAATAGCTCCAACTCTCCTGTTATAACATCTGGCCAACGAGCAAAACCTGCTCTAACGATCTGCTCCCCTTCGCTAATACTAAATAAATTGGAAATACTAAATGCAGACTCTCGTATACCGGCAATCTGTCTAAAAGTGAGCTGTGCTTTGCTCTTAACAGTTTTTACCGCTTCAGGATGATTGAGTATATACTCGTTCTGTATTTGCTTTAAATTTATCTTTAATCGTTTAAAATAATAGATCAATCAGAAAACCTTAGAATTTTCCTTGTAACACTCCCTCTCGTGCATCAAGAATCTGCTCGATCACGATTGTAGCCGACTCTTCTTTAAATTCACTCATAAACCCCCATAGGATACAGGATCAAGATTGTAATTGGGTTAACTACGAAACAATGGCACTGAAGAATATCAAATTTTGTGCAGAGTCTGATGTAAAATATTTGCAAAACGAAATTATACCGAAAGACAGTTTATACGGTGATTCTGAAACAAAAGTCCATTAAAAAACATCATCAGCTGCCTTTTAAAAACCTATCTTACTATATAATTTTCAACTGATTTAGCTATATTCGTGAACTATATATTTCAAATAATTTCAGCATTATGCAAAAATGAAATGGCTCGCAGTTTTAGTACTTGTACTCATATTGACCAAAGGGTCTTTGAACAAATACGGGCTTGATTGCTAAACACCTCTGTCAACGGGTTTGGAAAAATAGCTAATTCCTTTTCCAACCGTAACAAAATCAACAAACACTTAAAAGAAGCAATAAATATAAGAGGATATACTAATGGATTTTACAGTAGAAATTAATGACATGGTAGCAATGGTTATTTCTATCATATGTGGAGGAGCCATTGGCTTTGAACGAGAGTATAAAAATAAGTCTGCCGGCTTTCGAACAATAATTTTAATTTCACTGGGCTCGACTATTTTTACCATAGTTTCCCAGCATGGTACAGGTACTGATGACCGAATTTCGGCAAATATTATTACAGGTATTGGATTTATTGGAGCAGGTGTAATTTTTAAAGACAAAATTTCTATTCGTGGCTTGACGACTGCTGCTGTAATCTGGACTTCTGCAGCAATCGGAATGACAGCAGGAATAGGTTATCACGCGCTTGCACTATGCCTAACTTTAATTACTCTTGGGGTATTATTAATGGTTACCCGGGTGGAGCGAATGATTGCACAACTGCAAAAAGAACAGCTCCTGAGTGTAACCTTTCGTGATCCTGACTTTGATCAGGTCCCGCAATTGGAAAATATATTAAATACAAAAGGACTTACTTTAGAACGGATGGAAATTGTAAAAGAAAACGATCATTTAATAGTAAACTTCAAGGTATCAGGTAAAAAAAGATACTTATTGGAAATGAGCGAAACACTTGCTACCCGACCAGAAATCTTAAGCTTCTCTTAATGTTTGTCACACTTATGTTTAGCAACCAAATCTTTGATTATTCGCGGCCGGTAAGGGATTAAATCTGATTAAAAAACGTTTAAATTTACCATGCCGATGTAATGAAATTGAGTGATTTAAATATATAAACTTTGTTGTATATGATCTACGATCACTTATTTCAGCTTTTCGATCTCGTCGATGGTCAGGCTTGTGGCTTTGACAATCTGAGCAATAGAAAAATACATCTCTTTCAGCTTCAAAGCTGCCTCAATGGCTTTTTGGCGCTGGACTTTGGCTTTAGCCTCTACTCTATTGCTGCTTGCTTGGCCTCTTCCAATTGTCTTCTAATCCTTCTTAATACCTCTGCACTGCTTCGGCATGACATTTACATTTTAGAACGAATAGCATGAATAGTTCGTTCCTCCTTTGTCACTTTTGCTTAGCGGGCCAACTGAAAGAACCGTTGAAATACTGCCGAACTGAAAATCCTTGGAAAGGTCTTTAACGTAGACATATCCTTGAGCATATACAATACTTTGTCCAATTTGCCTTCAGCTTCACTTTTAAAAAAGTTAATCAATTTATCATAAATAAAGCCACATCTCACGACATGGCCTTAACTAAACATATGATTAAATGGTAAATTACTTATACGAGTTGATCGATTGAGATACTTTCCAGTTACCGCCGTCATTGACCAGTGTCACCAGATCAATTTTGGTAAATCCGTCAAACTGCATGGTTACTTTGCTCAGTGAGAGACATTCAAATTCCTGCAAGACATTGCCTTACATGAGATGAGCAATTCAAACCAAAAAGGTTTTATAGAAGCACCTTTTACTATGATCAACCTAAAAGTGAACAGATGCAAAAGGTGCTAATAGCATTGTGAGAACCAAACTCAAGGGTATTTGTTTATTTTTTTAGATGGATTGCACCACTTCGTTCAATTCAAAACGTGATTTTGGTAAAACAGTCGGGTGTGCCCAATCAGTTTTATCGGCATAACCTACCGTAACAGCGAACAACGGAGAAAACCCGTCATGTGCTAAAATACCTTTATAGGCACTACGATCAATACCCTCCATCGGGGTAGCATCCAATCCCATACTTATACACGCACTCAAAAAGTATCCTAAGGAAAGATAAACCTGATTTTCCATCCATGATTTTGTGGCTACATCACCATTCGACTTGACAATTGGTTCGTAAAAAGCGGTCCGCCACAGTTCGGGCAAAATGGAAATATTGCGTTGCTCAAAATGTTCAATATCGTCCATTACACTGAACACAACTAGAAGACCAACATCTTTAATAGAATTTTCGTTCATATAGGATTTGGAAGCCAGCTCTCTTTTTACAACTTCATTCGTAACAAATGTAAATTTCCAAGGTTGGCTGTTAATTGAAGACGGACTTAACCGTATTATCTCTTTCAGTTCCTCAATTTGTTCTGCCGAAACTTTTTTCGCCGGATCATACTTTTTGGTTGCGTATCTACGTTTCGCAAGATCTAAAAAACTCATGATTTTCAAATTAGATTAAACTATACTTTTTAATGTTGCAAAACTAAGTATAGTGTTTTAGCTTTGCAATAACGGTCAAAATTGATAGTAACAGATGTATAATATAGACGACAAACAATATCCTTGCAACACCAGCCTCACAATGAAGTATATAGGTGGAAAATGGAAAGCGACAATACTCATTCATTTAATCGAAAAAAAACGATACAGCGAATTGAGAAAAGCATGTTACGTTATAACTGAAAGAACTTTGAGTCTGCAACTAAAAGAAATGGAAGCAGACGGATTGATTACTCGAACTGTTTATACCAGCAAGCCACCTTTAAAAGTGGAATACGAACTGACTGATTTTGGCAAAACTCTTATTCCCTTACTCCATTCTATTGCTGAGTGGGGAAATGAAGCTGCAAAAACGAATAAGAGAATAACAATGGTGGAATATGAGTAGCCATAAAAATCAGAAACTTCAAAATCCCAGGTTGCGCTGGTATACCATTCTATGCAGAATGGCTTTATATGTTTATGGTAGAATCTATTTGATTTATTTCAGCTTTTTAATCTCATCAATGATAAGCCCGGTACACTCAGCAATTTGTTCTAGTGGTAAACCCATATTTTTAAATTTCAAAGCTGTCTCAATGGCTTTTTTAAACCCCGATCATGTTCAATATTATATATTGTTAAATTTGAATACCAGTGCGAAAATAAAGCTAAATATTTAATTACGATACATACAACGACCTTGACAAATAGTTGTCTGACTACATCTATGATGAGGAAATACAGGTTTTGGCAATCAAGGAAAACCCACTTAAAATTATTGTTGGTTCTAACGTGAAAACCAACTAAATATTAAAAGTATTACACTTTACTATAATGGACAGTTGATCTACAAGCTATGCTTGATCTATTACGCCTACCTTATCTTAAGATTTTCTCAAAGGCTTTTCTTGGACTTCCTCTGAATGTTACTTCACCACAATAGTGATAGGACATTTTTTGCAATATCCAAAGCATACCCCTATTATCAAAATTAGTATCAACCTTTACACTATAAATATTGTGTTTAAGTGCAAAATCTTCGATATGCTGTAAAATGCTCTGAGCCAATCCTTGACCAAGATACTTTTCAGATATTGCAACTCTATGGTAAACCACAAAATCACCATTAGTCAACCAAGATCCCTGTATGTTCGAATACTCTGGTTCATCATTTATCAAAATAGCACAATAACCAATGATGATATCTTCATCAACCAGCACGTAACCAAAACTGTTCTTAATATCATTTTCAACAATGGATAGATTAGGATAGCCATCTTGCCATTGTGTACTCCCATCGTCTTTTCGTCTCTTGATCGCTTTTTCTAAAATTTTCCAAATTTGAAAGCATCTTCTTCTTTAGCTTGTCTAAAAATATATTTCATATTATTCATGGATAGAAATTAATTTGTACTGTTCTACTGCTTGTTTGATTAATGCAATTAAAAAAATATTGACGATTGCCATAAAACTGATTACACATAAGAAAATTACCATACCAAATTGCTGAATAAGATATCCTCCAAGAAAAGGAGCTGTTGCTTGTGCTAGTAACGGCAACCTTGCAAGTCTTCCAAGAATCAAGGCATAATTGTCCTTACCATAAACAGACAATGGCAACGTTCCTCTCAAAACTGAACGCATCCCATTTCCTATTCCAAAAACAACTACTCCAGGTATTGCAAATATGGGGGACACAAAAATCAATATCATACCAAAAAAAATGATTATGGTAGAAATAAAGGACATTTCAATAGCGCTCCTTTTTCCAATGATCAACTCAATAACTCGTGCAATGGCTTGGCTTGGTCCTAAAAAAGATATTACTACGAATACCATTGACATCTCGGTCTTGCCATGTAGTAATATTTGGATTAAGTGTATGATAACGCTGGTGGTTATGACCGAGCCAAGAGTAAAATTTGCTGATAATAAATAATACAATTTTGAACGGAAGGGCTCGACTGCGGATTGCAAGGTTCCATCTTTTGATGTGCTTTTGTTTCCTTCTTTATTTTTGAAAACATGCATATGAATCGGTAATATAGTAATAATCAGCAATATGGCGTATGTATAGCAGGTATATCTCCATCCAAAAACATCCAAAATATAGCTGGTAAATAACCAAGAAACGGAAGGTGCTAAACTGGATATCAGAGTGATCCAAACGATTGACTTTGCTGCGTTAAGGCTGTATCTTTTACCAATTGCAGCAAACAATGCATCATATAGCCCCATTGCCATTGCTATACCAATAATCACCCAACCTGATGCAAACATCAGAAAATTACTTGAACTGCCGATGATGATCAAACCTATCGCCATCACTAACCCCGAAAAAAGTAATACAGCATGACGATCAGTATGCTGTATAGTCCTACCCACTGAAGGTAATAGCAAACCTGAAACCAAAAGGGCAAGTGAGAGGCAACCATAAACTTGCTGATAAGACCAGCTCATTTCGGCTATAATGTCCTTTGCTAAGACAGACAGTAAAAAATATGAACCACCCCAAAGTACGATTTGCGCTATGCCCAAATTCATAACTTTAAAAAAGTTCAACTTTCCACTTTCGATAGACTGAGATGCTGATTTCATATGACAAATCTCCGCTCTTTTTTCAAATCGGCAAAACGTTTTTATTCGATAGCATCGATCGATTTTTTCGATGGATTAATGATACTTTTTATACCTTTGGACGAGCAAATCATAAAAGTAAAATGGAACTTAGACAACTTAAATATTTTCTCAAAGCACAAGAATTACTGAGTTTTACTGAAGCAGCAAAGTACTTAAATATAAGCCAGAGTACATTATCACAGCAAATCAAACAACTGGAGATGGAACTGGATGTTTCTCTTTTTAACCGTATTGGTAAGCAGATAAAGCTAACAGAACCTGGTAGATTATTTACTGAATATGCCGAACAGAGTGTCAGAAAAGCCGAAGATGGAAAGTTAATGCTCCAGGATTTGAAAAAGATAAGAGTTGGTACTGTAACCATAGGCGTTGCTTATGGTCTTAAGGATTTCTTTGTAGAAACTTTAATAAAGTTTGCAGAGCAATTTCCTCAAATAAAAATTAAAGTGATCTATGAGCCCTCCCACAGTCTGTATGAGAAGCTTCAACAAGCTCAGGTAGATTTTGTCTTGGCTCTTCATGAAACCGAAATAGTGCCCTATTTTATTTATAAAAATTTATTCAGCAGTCCAATGGTACTGGCAGCTTTAGCAGGTACAGAAGTATCCTGTAAAACGAGTATTTCCCTGGAAGAGATTTGTAAACTTCCTTTAGTTATTGCAACAATGGGGTATGATATGACTCATACCGTTCACAGGGCTTTTTCAGCAAAAGGTTTAAGTCCAAAATTTACGATTGAAGTCAATGATATACCCACAGCCATTAGACTCGTCAACTCAGGAAATTGGTACAGTATCTTCATCAAAACAAGTGTTTTGGGGACTACTTTGGCTTCTGTTGCTATTCGGGATGATGGTTTGATGAGATATGCAAAGATCATTTCATTAAAAGGTACTTATGAAACGGAATCTGTCAAAGAATTTAAAAAAATGTTAACGATATCTGCTAAAAATCTAAAACTATCATGAAGGTATGCACAATTCTAAAGAAAAACCTACTTAAACACTAGTTGATTTGGCCTATAAAAAATCTGGTATTTTTCATGTTTTTCATTAGATATAGCCATATATCCATATCCGTCTATAACTCAGAAGACTTTTAAATTTTCCTTACCATTTTTGGAGCAATAGGAATGGCTATTTTTGGCAGACAGACCTTACATTAAGAAAATATTTCACCTACCGGGACATTTAAAAGGATACTCAAATTATTTTGTTTCAATTGTCACTGTTTTTTCAAAACGACCATGGTTGCTAACTGATGCCTCTTTACATTGATTTAAACTTGAAATACCTACCCAAGGTATTCCGTATATATCTTTTAGAATGTCTTTTTTGTCTATTTCAACTACTAGATCAAGGTCTTCTAAGAAATTAACAGCAATGGTATGTATAAAATCATCAGCTAATATAGTTCTTGTATGGTAGATATTCCCCATATAAAACACTTGACCAGCTGCGCCTTTATCGCTCCGTGTCAGCATTTTACACAATAGTTTTTGAGGGATGATTTCTCTTTTTTTTGTCTGTCTATTTAGGATTTTGTAAGCTGCTTCTTTCATGCTCCACATTAACCATACTATAATTTCTGGATCGGAACTATTGGCTATTAAGCACTGTTCTTCTTGTGTAAATAATTTTTCCAGAAACCCTTTTCTTTGCCAGTTACTTTCTTGACGGGCTTGCTGCAAATCTATTACATCATTACCAATCATTTTTTAGCCAGTTTAGTTTCTATAATTTCAACTGCTGTCCTAACATCTAACATACGTTCCATATCGGTATTATCGATGACCACGTCAAAAATTTGTTCAATATCAAGTACAATATCTACCAGATTTGCAGAGTTGATGTTAAGATCATTGATGAAATCGGTGTCCTCTGTAAGATTTTCATATGCTTCCTTATTGGTGGTATAAGGTTTTATAATTTCCTTTACCTTTTCTATTAGTTGTTCTTTATTCATAATTCATAAGATTAAATTTCAAATTTTTTAAATATTATACAGGCGTTTACATCACCAAAGCCAAAGCTAGCCTTAGCAATTATATTTAAATTGATGTTGAGGGTTTTTGATGGTATTTTTGATTTATCAATCCGTGTAGCTATTTCGGGATGTAAGTCATCGCAATTCGCATTTCCAAATAAAAACCCATGATGAAGTTGCAGTACTGTTGCCACACTTTCAATGCTTCCTGCGGCACTAAGACAGTGACCTGTCAAACTTTTTAGCGAATTAATATAGGGAAAATTATCTTGGTCGCGTTCCAATGCTTTTGTCCAGTTTTCTATTTCAAGGCTATCTTTAGCTGTTGCTGTGAGATGACCATTTATAGCATCAATATCACTTGCCGAGATATCGGCGTTCTTGAGAGCATCGATAATGCATCGTTGAACCGCAGTACTGTTGGGGGCAGTCATACTGCCATTGCCACGCTGTCCGCCAGAGTTTACATTTCCGCCTATAATTTCTGCATAGATATTTGCGCCCCGTTTTAGTGCACTTTCCAAGTCCTCAACAATTAATGCACCTGCACCGGATGCAGGTACAAATCCTGATGCTGTTGCACTCATAGGACGCGAGCCTTCTTCAGGACGTTCATTATATTTAGAACTGCATACTCTTAATGCATCAAACCCTGCCCAGATGTAAGGGCCACTATCTGAAGTGCTACCCGCCAGTATGCGTTTTGCTTTTCCTGACCTGATACGGTCGTAAGCCATTATGATCGCTTCAGTTCCAGTCGCACATGCTGAAGAATTGGTGGTTACTTGATTTCCAAGTCCTAATTTTCCTCCTAGATAGGCACTAATACCACTATTCATGGTTTGAGCAACAACACTGCTGCCGAGCTTACGAATCTGTAAATCATCTATTTTATAGATACTTTCGCGGAACTTATCAATACCTGATGTTCCTGATCCAAATATAGTTCCACTGTCCCAATCAGGGTCATGATTATTTTCTACTGGAAGTCCTGCATCTTTCCATGCTTCTAAACCTGCAATGACACCATATAGTATGCCACTACTGTTAAAGCCGCGAAGTTCAAGATCGGTAAAATATTCTGACTTTATTTCATCTGTAATCTGGGGTTTTCCCACTATCTGACAAGAAAACTGCAGTTGTCGTAATTCATCATCGTGACGTATTCCAGAAAGACCATTTTTAATAGCATGGGTAAAGGCCGGTATGCCAACTCCATTTGGAGCAACGATCCCTAATCCTGTTATGACAACTCTATTCATAGTTCAGGGATTAATATTCCTGCAAGTGTACCTCTGCAAACTTCTTGTTCAGCTTCATTTTTCATCATAATGTTACATTTCAGTTTACCGAATCTAAAATATACTTTTTGAGAAATTACAGTAACTTTTTCCCTAGGATATACAGGTTTTAGAAACTGCATATCGGCAGAAGTAAATGCGATTTGAGTGTTTTTAAGTTCATTGTTAAGAAGATAAATGCCGAGACATACCAGACCGATCTGCGCCATCGTTTCTGTTAGAATTACTCCAGGAGTAACAGGTTTTTCTTTAAAGTGCCCTTTATAGAAATCCAGATTTTCATCGAAAGTATACGTACCAATACTTCCATTTTCATCAACGTGAAGCAACTCGTCTACAAATAAAAATGGTTTACTATAGGGTAATTGTGCTATAATATCTGTTACGTTCATTGTATATTACCATTTTAATAGAAGCCCTTGTGCTGTAAATCCCGGACCAAAACTTAACATCAATCCCAAGTCTCCAGGAAGGGGATTATTATCCATAGTGCGCTCTAGGACATAAAGAACGGTTGCACTTGACATATTGCCATATTGCAATAGTATTTCTTTTGTGTTGTCAATATTTTTCCCCCATTCTGAAAATAATTTTTCGACCGTCATTACGATTTTTTTACCTCCTGGATGAAATATCATGTGGTCTATATCTCTCATTTCTAGATTATTTTTCTTAAGGAATGGATGTATAATATCGCCAAAATGTTGTGCTATAGTATCCGGAACTTCACTGCCAAGAATCATTTGTAAACCACTATTGGTAAGTTTAAATCCCATGATGTGCTCTGTATTAAAGAAGTGATACATCTGTTCATCAAGTATGGAAGGGCCTAAATCTTCTTCATAAGAAGAAAGTAGACAACAAGCTGCCCCATCACCAAAAATAGCAGCACTCACGATATTGGACATTGAAAAATCATCAAGTTGAAATGTGGCTGTAGGAGCTTCGATAGCTATTACTGCAGCACGTTTCTTAGGATTGCCTTTGAGGAAGTTTTTGGCATACAACAAACCTGATACTCCCGCCACACAGCCCATTTCTGTAACTGGCAACCTGACGATATCCTGCCTGAGTTTCAGTTTATTTATAAGATATGCATCTAACGATGGGATGATAATACCCGTGCAACTTACCGTTATAATATAGTCTAAGGTGCTTGGATCCCATCCGGCTTTGTTAAGTGCTTTCTCAAGAACTTGTTCACCTAGGATAATGACTTCTCGGCTGTAAATGTCATTTTTATCTTCGAAAGAAGTTGCTGTAAATACTTCAATAGGATCCATAATTGAATACCGTGTATCTACTGCTGCACCTTCAAATATTTTTTTTACTTTTTTTATAAAACGTGTTTCTTGTCCATAAAGCCAAGTATCTAGCATTGGAAGTATGTCAGCTGTATCGCTTGAATATTTCGGTAGTTGTTTTGCAACAGTTACTATCTTTACGTTCATATTTTAGGTATAATCCATTGGTAACGAAAGGCCCATTTCCATTGGATGGTATAATTTTTTAAATTTAGTGTTTTTGCAAAACTTTGCAGTTCATTTCTTTTAAATCCTCTTAGTATGGATGTACATCCATCTTCTTGCAACATCCTGTTTAATCTGAAAACAAAACATACCATTTGGTAAAGTCTATAAGCCAGTTTACTGCGCTCTAAATCGTTTACAACTATTCCTACAGAGGCATTACGATTAAAGATAGTGATTAAATCTATTATTTTTTCATTAGTAAAATGATGAATAGTTAAGGTGCAAAGCGCAATATCGTATTTTAAGGTATTGAAATCCTCGTCAAAAATGTCCGCACATATATAGTCGATATTATCGTAATCTTTTGATAATTTTCGAGCATAATTTATCGTATATTCATTTGCATCTATTCCGATCATTTTAAAATTAATATGGTACTTATTACCATATTTGGCCAGCATCCGTAACATATCACCGTTACCGCAGCCTATATCTGCAATAGTGATTGGTTTGGACCTATCCACGTGTGTTAATAATTGATTTACACCATCAAGTGTAATATTATTCCCACCGAGGAACTGATTGATCCGTGCGATTTTATCCAATGCTTCTCGCAATTCTTCACCCTGAAGTGAGAAATCATCCATTAATTCGGTTTTTTGTGTTCTCTCATTCGTATTTATGCCCATTTGATTGTTATCGGTTTACCGTGTGTTTGCTTAATTATCTTGGGGAGAATAGAGGGGAACATCGTTGCGACACTGATCAATAATGTTGTGATGGTTTGATGCTGCAGTGCTTTAGCTAAAAGGTTACCGATTAACAATCTCTTCCCGAAATTTTGTTTCCATTGTCGTGTGAATTCCTTTTCTAATAGCTTTCGTGTAGGGATTTTACCTGTGTAATAATCTACTATCAGTTCTGACGAAATTTTGGCGCTGTGCATAGCCATGGCCATGCCATTGCCACAAAGCGGATGAATAAGACCTGCAGCATCACCTATCATCAATATATGGTTTTCAATGATCGGCTTTCTATCAAATGATATCTGGCTTATTGTAATTGGTTTATCAAAAAGTACTGTGCTTTTTTCAAAAAAAGATTTGATATGTCTATTTTTATATAGTACATTTTGTTCAAATTCTGCTATGTTTCTGTATTTTTTGAATGATTTTAAATCTGCTAGATAGCACATGTTTATGGCGTTGTTTTCAACTTTTGTAATACCACAATATCCACCCTTAAAGTTGTGTAGTGCTACTACATCATTTGGAAAATCTCCAGAATAATGACCCTTTACCGCTAGCCATGGAGCTGTTTTACTTATAAAATTGCGTGCTAGTACTTGATCCATGTTCGAGCGTTTCCCGTATGCACCCAATACGATTTCTGTTATTAAAATTTGATTTTCGGTAATAACTGTAAATCTATCTGCATTAAAAGTCACAGCTGTTACTGTCGCTTTGATTACAGTGCATCCCATTGCTATTGCTTTTAGATATAAGAAATTATCCAGCGAATAGCGACTGACACAAAGTCCTCCTAATGGTAAGTGTGCATTTGCAGTTTTACCATTTTGATGAGTAAATTTAAGTTTGTTAATAATTGTTGGATGTAATTGTAAAATGTCTAAACCCAGCCAATCTAAGTAAGGTAATACTTCGCTGGAAAGATATTCACCACAAACTTTATGTCGGGGGTAGGTATACTTTTCAATTAATGTAACTTTTAATCCTTTTTTTGACAAATGTAATGCAGCTGTCAAGCCTGCTAGGCCACCACCAATAATAATTACATCAGGATTCTTATTCATATATCAATAAAATAGGAATATCATAAATTTAAAGTTGTCAAATAAGCTTGTATGTAAAAAGTAATTTAAGATTCAGTCACAAAAACATATTGATTATTTTCCGTCATTTTAATCAACAATTTGGAGATGATTTTGTTTGAACTAAAAAATCGATTACATTCGAGATATATTAAATTATATAAATTTGCATTCCCTAATTATTATAGGTTTTTCCATTATCCTTTGACAACTTATTTTAAATCTTCCATATGATCCAACACGTAGCGTTGTTGCGATTGGGTCATACCTATTTTAGGATAATAACCCACAGCCTTTGGTGCTGCTAATAATATAAGTTTTGCATTGGGGCTATGCTCTTTTGTAAGACGTATTAATTCTTTACCAATTCCCATCTTTTGATAGTTCTCATCTACTGCTAAGTCTGAAAGGTAGGTGCAGTAAACAAAATCAGTCAAAGACCTTGCTACACCTATCAATTTTCCAGAATCTCGTGCGGTTGCAATAAGATTTGCATATTTAAGCATTCCTGCTATTCTCTCAGGCTCATCTACTGGTCGTCTTTCCCCTAGTGTGGAATTTATCAATACTTGTTTAAACTCCTCTGATCCGATTTTTTCTTCAATTTGGTATATTATCATTTTCAATTTTTTTTATTCTTACCTTAAAAAATATTGTCTGCAGGAGCTTCTTCTCTTGGAGTCATACCATAATCCCTAATTACTGCTGCGACACGTAATCTGTAATCGTCAAACACCGAACTTCTTCCTGCCTGTTGTGCGTTTCTATGATTGGTAAGGTTACGCCATTCTCTAACACTTTCTTCATTTTCCCAAAATGAAAGTGAAAGAATTTTTTTCGGGTCAACAAGACTTTGAAAACGTTCTATGGAGATAAATCCAGAAATATGATCCAATTCTGGTGTTAGTGGGTTTGCGATGTTCAAGTACTCTTCTTTTTTTCCCTCTTTGGGAATTACCTCAAATATTACTGCTATCATATCTTCTTATTTTAATTAAATTTGAAATAGCTGCAATCTTTGGGGGCAGCTACTTGACAAAAAACCTTAATAAATGACCAACAAATCATTTATCCAGTAAAGGTTGAATCATTAGAAGCCTTTACCTAAGCCACTAAGGCATGTTTTTTAATTGCCAAATCAATTGCTTAGCTCTTTCCGATGTAAATGTATCTTAAAAAAGGGCTTCCTTTATCATCCAGTTTGAATAAAATGGATAGTCCAGGTGCCTTTATACAGCGTATGATTTAAACGAAGCGTATGTTAAATTCATATAATCCTGTTGAGGCATAACATGACCGAAAACAGTAAATTTCAAAAACAAAGCCCTTATGGTTAAATAAGGGCTTTGTTTGTTTTTAAAATAGCTGAGTTTAAACTTGACTAATTTGCATGTTGTTCGACCAATCCTAAATATACGGATTGACTGTCCTGAGCTGGATCGCCGATCAGAATAAAAGAATAATAGTGATTTTCAGATAATTTAATATTCTCACGTGATGCGAGCGTCTTTCCTGCTTTATTTTTAGCAACTACTGTGAAAGTGCCACTTTTTTGTGCAATAAAACTTTCATGTGCAGTCACAGATTGCTGTGTTTCTTTAGCACGGTCGGTCCATGCTGCTGGTGCGGCTTGATCTCCGATGTGAAGCGTTACTTGATCACTGCCTTCAGAAAAATTAAAAAAGCGTAATCCGGATTCTGTTTTTTTGATCTCTTTGTTGACTCGGTCAGTTGTAATTGCCTGTACTGGCTTTAATTTATTTCCGTAAAGAAAAGAACTATAAATGGTACTGTCTTTAACCACAATCGTACTATCGATCAAATTACCGTCTCTAGAAATAACGGTTATTTTGCGTGACCCCGGAAATAAGCCTACCTTACTCTGCGATTTATATAACAAAGGAAAATTAGGATTCTGAAGGATATTTCCGTCTGCATAATAAATAACAGCCTTTGCACCACTGTATCCATTTACCATCGTAAATAAAGCTGCTGGTATAGGCTGATGATCGTCCTTATCTTTGCTGCAACTGACCACAAAAAGTCCTGCGGTGACAACAGTTATTAAACTTAATAATCTAAAGTATTTCTTCATAATATGATAACTTAAATCTTATATTTAAAAAAGACACATTGCGCTAGTGTTACCATAATAAACGGGGACGACACAGCTAGTGCTACATAATTTTATAAATAAACAGCTTTGTAAAGGTTTTCTCAAGACCGTCTTTCTTTTGATCAATACTCTAAGAGGAAGTATACTCCTTCCCTACTGACTACCATATCTTTTCATTAAGATAATCAGAAATAGATTTTCCTGCTAACGCACGTTCCACTACCAACCTTAGAGCCGGTGAACCCATCATCGATGGCACAACCGACGAGCATGGAGATAATGGATTTAGCCATATAAACCGAAGGTACAATTGAAGCGGCATCATATTCGTCAAAAATTATAAAAACTAAAAATATTACCTTTGCATTAAGCCTTTGTAGTTGTTTGTAATCGTTTGCTGTTGATTATTGCAAAATGGATCAATCCTTTCAGATAGAACTGTAAATAAAAAAGCCACATCTCACGACGTGGCTTAAACTAAACATATGATTAAACAATAATTTACTTGTACGAGTTAATGGATTGAGAGACCTTCCAATTACCTCCGTCATTGACCAATTTCACGAGATCAGTTTTGGTAAATCCATCAAACTGCATCGTTACTTTGGCTAACATATAATCATCAGACTCTTGTTCGATTGTGGTACTTGTTTTACAGTTCAACTGTGCTCCTTTTTGTTTTTTCAAGAAGGAGATAACTTCTGAACGGCTGTTGGTCTTATCTTTTGATGCATGTACTTTTTGGTTGAAGTCGGATGTAAACAGTTGTTCTACTCCTGCCGACTGTCCCTTAGTCATCACTGCTACGTAATGATCAATAGCTAGATCTGCTGTGGAAAGGTTGACAGTTGTTTTTTTAGAGTTGTCTCCTGCGGGTTTGCCTGCTGCCATACTGAAAGTAGATACTGCGATCAAGGCTGCTGCTACGAATGTTTTTGCTAAAGTGTTCATCATGTCTTTATTTTAATTTTTTTCTGTTCCTAATTGCATCAGCCCCTCATCCACCAACTTAAACCCTGATGCTTTGCTAAAGCAATTGTTGATTCAAAAGTAGGGTGTAAATCATCCCTACCCTATGGCAATTAGACTAACACCACAAAAAACTCGGTGAATGAAGGAAATAGATAGGTGAAATTATTTTAAACTTTTTTGAACTATTTGAGCTAACGGGTGTTCTTACTATACAAAGCGATAACAAATATACTTTCCGCTGGAAAGTGTAACGCGATAAATGACGTAGGACAGTAAATAAATCCAATTGCTTTAAAAGCACCTGGATGACGAAACAAAAAAGAGGAAACGATAAGAAACATAAAAATTACTGTGCTGTTAAACGCCAAGATAAAGGGTCTAATGAAAATTAGGCCCTTTTGATATTTAAGAATACCCGAGTTTCAATAGCGCTTGCTCGAAATGAAATTGATGTAGTGATTGGTTTGATTAAAAATTACAGAAAGCCGTAAGGCAAAGTATAAAACATAGAAAATACTTTCAACAGTAATTTAAAATAAGTAACGCTTTTTTAAAACGTTAAAAGCGGAGTGCTATGGTTAGTCCTACTAAATTACATCTTTAGTAACCCATTTTTCCACAAGCGGTGCCTTGTAATCTGCCATCTTATTTAAGAGCTCATCAATATTATCACTAACAATAAGCATTTGCTGATTAACCTCCTTCAAAAAACCTGTATTAACCATCTTTTGAATCATAGATAAAAGTTCATCATAAAAACCCCCAATATTTAGTATCGCGATTGGTTTTTTGTGTAAGCCAAGTTGTGCCCAGGTAAGCATTTCAAAAAACTCTTCTAGTGTACCATATCCTCCAGGCAAGGTAATAACCCCATCAGATAATTCATTCATTTTTGTTTTTCTTTCGTGCATCGTTTCTACAATAATTAATTCACTCAAGTCCTGATGAGCAATTTCTTTACCTTTTAAAAAATTTGGTAAAACTCCAATTACTTTTCCATTATTGTCCACAGCACCATTAGCAACAGCTCCCATTAGACCAACATTTGCACCTCCATAAATTAAATCTATTTTTCTTTCAGCAAGTTTTTTTCCAAGTGCATATGCTTGATCTTCGTATTTTTTTAAATTCCCAAAACTAGATCCACAAAATACAGCTAATGATTTCATATTTATATTCTTAATAAATGTGGTACAAAGATAATTTTTTAAAAATTACATTTAGAGAAAGATTTTAAAAAGCTTTCATTTAATTGGAAGAAAAGAACATTTATCCCGACAAATCTCATAAATGGATACCCTAATTTATTTTTATCACGATCACTATCCAATTAAGTTGTTAACTATATCAACGATTGTGTTCGTAAATGTATCGCTTAATGGGCAGCAGATAGAATATATAGAGTTTTTTTCCAAGTAAGTTGCTCAGCAGAAGTGATCGAAATTTATGTTACGGAACGGTATATTCGATTATGTAAGAAGCTTGTAGTTTAGTATCCCGATGTCTTCAGCGCATTTATTTGCCAAAAAACTATCGTTAATCCCAAATATAAACAAGATAAAGAGCTCATTTTTCATGAACTAATTCAAGCTGTCCGCGGTTTTGCTGTTATCCTTTTCCAGATTTGCACTACGCCCCAATTTTGCCACCCAGCTGTAGCAGAAGTCCCAATAAATCGGGCATTCCAAATTCTTCGATGATCTTGCCATCATTAAAGCGGTAGAAATTCATTGCCTTGATCTCGATAGCTTTCTGTGTTGCAGAGATACCAAAAAAATCGCCCTTATGGGTTCCGTTCATCGTATATCTGACGGCAACTTTATCGCCATCCACAAGGATATCGTCGGCATGCCACTGTATATCTGGAAACCCACTGCGCATCATCTGTAAAATCGCCATGTATCCATCTGGCCCTTTTAATGGTTCGGGGTTGGTAGGCGCTAAAAATATGGCTTCTTGGCTTACAAGTTCGGCGGCTAGTTTTTCATCTGCAGTATTGATGAAATCAACAAACCTGTTCATTGTATTTTTGAGTTCGTTTTTCATTTAATTTATTCTTTTAGTTCTGCTAATATTATTTTTTTGTAATCCTGAGGTCTTTGAAGTAACCTATCGTTCCGATATCTACCCATAAGGCCACGCTCCCCTTTTTTTCTTTACCGAGCCTCTTATTTACAACGAATGTCGAATATGCCGCATCGTTAACGAAAAGGTATGCTTTTTCGTCTTTAAGTTCTATTCGCAGGCTGATCCATTCCTCTATATCTACAGGTGCAGAGGTTTCATATTTACCGGGTGCTTCTTTTCTCAGTCGCTCAAATTTATAATCTGGATAGGAGAAATACTGCACGGTCTTATTCCTGAACGCCTGATTGTCCGACCTGCCTACTTTTGGCCTGAGATAAATGGATTCAAACGCAGAATTGTCTTCTTTGATATGATATGCAAGCCCTATAAACCCCTGTGCAAACTGAAATGGGGACGGATCCTGAATCTGGCTATATACCTTTACCTCAATAGTCCCGTTTTCAAGGTCCAGATCTTTAAGCTTTAAGAAAGTTGGTTCATCAACTGTAGCTTCCAGTCTTTGCGGGTCAAAAGCGAGCTTATTCAAATCCCTTTCAACTTTCATAACCTTCTCACCCCGAAAATCAATGACTGATGCTTTCACATTTGATACCTCAAACTCACTTCCCTCAAACTTTATATTTTGCGCATGAGCAAAATTGAACATCGCCAAAGCCAGAGCCACGAGAACTGTTCCCTTGGATTTTGTTCTCACTGTATAGAAAATCCCTTGCATCAGATTTTATCATTGGCATCTGCTGCCGTAACAACCTTACCCAGCGCACCAAATTCATGTAAGTCGCCGAAAACTTCTATACGGATTGACTGATCGAGACCACCTACACGTAGCGGATCGAAGCCATTGTCACGTATCAGCTGCTCAACATAACCATTGATACTGTTATCATCTGTTGCATAGAAGAGTACATTTTTTTGTGGAGCCTGGTATGCCGCCTTACGTAATGACGCTGATCCGAGCGTCCCCAATGCCTTGGCCAGTTTAGCTCCCTTGGGTAAGGCGCTTGCATTGATTTCACCTGCTGATTCATTCTTCGGGATTATCTTCTTGAAACCGCCATTCTCATCAGCTGCTATTGGGTTAGAGGGGTCAACAATGATTTTCCCTTCTAATTCTTCACTATATTGCTCCATGAATCCTGAAAATGCGCCGAAAGGAATGCAGAGGATAACAATTTGCGCGGCTGTCAACGCCGAAGGGATGTCACTTAAGTTTGCCGAAGAACCCCATTTTTCCGATAGCTCCCTTGCTTTTTCAACATTACGGTCGGCTGCAATAAATGCATGCCCACCTTTTGCCAGATTGGCTGCTAATGCCTGACCGATATTACCAAGACCGATCACTGCTACTTTTGATGCTGTCATACTATTTAATTTTAAATTGTTAAACGTTTATACAAAGTTCGTTCAAATGACAGCCTGTCTCCAATAAACTACATCAAGAAATACCCTTGATCTAGATTAAGGCTTTTTGGATTGCTGGCTTCTTAAGCGGCTCAAAAATTCGGGAGTGATGCCAAGAAACGATGCAATCTGGGTCTGGGGTAGACGATAGGATAGCTCGGGATAGGTCTCTAAAAAATAATGGTAGCGTTGCTCTGCGGTTGAGCTGATGTTTTGCAGCAGCCTTTTTTGAACTGCAATGTAACTGTTTTCAGTCAGTACCCTAAAAATACGATCAAATTTTGGAGCTTGAACATACATGGAGATGAGGTCATCATAACCGACCTGCAAGACCATAGTATCTTCGAGCGCATCAATGTTCAGCTCGGAAATCCTTTTGCTATGGAAGCTTCCCAGATCGTTTATCCATTTGTTTTCAGAACCAAACTGGATGATGTGCGTATTTCCTTTCTCATCTACCTTGTACATTCTAAGACAGCCCCTGATCACGAAATTGAGCTGGGTACATACATCACCTTCCTGATGTATATATTGCCTCTTGCGGTAAAGTCTTGGACGGAATTTTTCGGCAATAAGTTCCTGCTCCTGAGAACTTAAAGGAATCAGTCCATTAAAGTAACTGTAAAGCGGAGCTAAATAAGCATCTATTAAATCCTTTCTCATGATTTGGTTTTACTCTATGCAACAAATTTAGACATTAAAAGTTAAAACCGAAGGACCTTAATTTTTCTGTAGAATTATATTAAAACAGCGAATGACATATGAATTCTTATGGAATCTTCAAACCAAGATATTCCATTCAACCCAAGATTGTATTACTACAGTTAATTTATAAGATATAACATAGAAGTTTATTCTGAACCATTTTTCAGGTTATCATTATAAAGCAATATAGTTTGAAACGATCTTCACCATTAAGGAAAATTTTTAAAAAAGATCGTTTTTTGAGATTAGTTTAGCAATTGGAGAGAAATTAAAATAGCACATCAAATTTTATATTTATATAGTTCAACTTCTTTAAATCTCGCTTTGACTCTATCGGACTTTGTTCTTCAGTTATCACCACAGATTTTAACACTATAAATATTTTTATATCTTTAATCATTAGAAATACTGTAGGATCAGGTGATCTAGAGTGTTAAAAATCATTTATTTATATGTGCAACATTACGAAATCACAAGATTATCAAACTGATATAGAGCAAATCAACCAAATTCCTGCTGTAACTAAAATACTTGAAGTTATTTGCAGCACAACTGGAATGGGCTTTGCGGCAGTTGCGAGAGTTACAAAAGATCGTTGGATCGCTTGCGCTATTAATGATAAAATCAATTTCGGTCTCGGGGTGGGTGGAGAACTAAAAGTCAAAACCACTTTATGCCAACAGGTGATGGATGAGCAGAAAGAGGTTGCCATCGATCATGTAAAGAAAGATCCGATCTATTCTGATCACCACACCCCCAAAATGTATGGTCTTCAAAGTTATATTTCGATCCCAATTTTTCTAACGAACGGAGATTTTTTTGGAACCTTGTGTGCTATCGATCCGAAGCCTGCACGGGTAAATAATGAGAGGACAATTAGTATGTTCAAATTGTTTGCTGAATTAATTGCCCTTCATGTGGAAACCCTTGAACATCTAAGAGAAACTCAAACTAAGTTGGTAGAAGAAAAGACAAATGCAGAAATAAGGGAACAGTTTATTGCCATTCTAGGACATGACCTTCGCAATCCGGTCGGTGCAATCTTCAGCGCAGCGCAGCTTATGTTCCGAAATTCTTTAGATGAAAAAAACTTAAAATTAGCAAAAATTATACAGGATTCTACCCTTCGTGTAAGAGGATTAATTGACAATATGCTTGATTTTGCCCGCGGACGTTTAGGAAGTGGAATCGTACTGAATTATGATAATGATAAGGATCTTGAAGGAACTCTTCATCAGATCATTATTGAACTCAGAACTGTCTATCCCGATAGAGAAATATTAGCCGATCTAAATTTAAATCACCAGACTAAAGGAGATTATAAACGCATAGCGCAATTATTTTCTAATCTCTTGGGAAATGCAATTTCCCATGGATCAAAAGATTCTCCAATCATGGTCACGGCAAAAAGCGAATCAGATTTTTTTGAACTCTGTGTGATCAATAAAGGAAACAAAATTTCTCCCGAAACAGAAAAACATTTGTTTAAACCTTTTTCCAGAGGGAAAGTACATCTCGGACAGGAGGGGCTTGGTTTAGGTCTGTATATTGCAAGCGAAATAGCAAATGCGCACAAAGGTCAGATTTTAGTCAATTCTACTGATGAAGAAACCTGTTTTACATTTAAGTATAATCAATAAATTACTTATAAAAGAAAACCATATCTTTTTTCAACATGAAATATTTAGCATACTTTCAAATAAAAAGTCTGAAACTAATTATTGGAAGTATATTTTGGAACTGCGAAGGCGAAAACCCTCACAGATTTAGAACTGCACTTTAAAATTGACAATATCTAGTGATAAAAATGCAATTATGATGATGAACTGGACAATCTTAAAAGACAAAAAGATATTAAAAATGAAAAAACTATTGTTACTACTCACCATTTTACAGATTTTCACTTTCTGCAACGGGCAAGAGAAAAAATCTGGTGATAATTCTAAATATACCTCTCTTTCAGAAGAGCATAAAACTATTTATACAGATGAAACCTTAAAAGAACAAGGTCAGTTTGATGAAAACGGAAAGAAAACAGGCGAATGGAAATGGTATCACGATAATGGACAATTATGGATTATAGAGAATTATAAAAACGGAAAGCGAACAGGCGAAAGTAACGAATATTATGAAAATGGACAATTAATGGAAACTGGAAGTTATGAAAATGGAGAAAAAACAGGCGAGTGGAAGGAATATCACGAGAATGGACAGCTCAAAAGCATTGAAAAATTTACGAACGGAAAATCTACTGGCGAGAAAAAAGAAAATATAATAGGAAAGGATAATTGATCAAGGTCAAAACTATTTGTCTAACAAGATATCAAAAACTGAAATATGATTAAAATGATGTTACTTTTCATCATATATTTGGTTTTAGTACTAGTTTCGAAAAGATTGCCAGCGACTTTTTTATTGGACCGAAGTGCAGAATCTTTTCTATATATTTCTTTTTATGGTTTTATGGTTTCGATTTATCTGATTAATGCGCAAATTTAAGGAGCCATTGGGTTCTTAATATAATTCTTGATCAGAAAATTTGAAATCCTGTATTTTGGGCAAGGGTCTTATTAAAACGATTTTTTTTCTTACTTTCAACGGTTTGACTGAACCTGATATTTCATCAGTTTCGATTCTCACCCCTGTAACTAGGTCAAAGTTTGTTGCTGTAAATATTGTATTTTCATCTATATAACCGTTGGTTGCATCATTGGTGATCTTATTGACATAAATTAACTCAAAATTACCATTATTATATTTGAAGTGGTATGTAATATTCCCGCCCTTAATCTCACTCCACATTTTTAAAATGCCTCTTTCAATAAAGAAATAGGGAATTTGATATCCATTAAATTTTCCTTGATTTTCAATAGGATATTGAGGTTCGATAATCTTTGTGGAAGATACATCCAAAGTTAATTTTCCATTGGGTTGAGATAGAAAAATTTGCAATCTTAACGGTCTTGTATCATCCACTAGATCCATCTTTACCGTTATTTTATCCAATTTGCCATCATTATTTAAGTCTCCCCTTTCTTCCCTGACCTGATAAGTATAATTGTCTTTAAATTTAGTACCCTGGGCATATAAACTCATTGGGACTGAACTTAAAATGAATATGGCGTATAGATAAATATTTTTCATTTCGTTTGGTTTTGACCATTTTTTTGATTTCGTCATAGAGTTTGTTTAGAAACCATTACAGCTGCACTTCTTCTTTTAAATAGCGAAAGACCGATTACACTACAATTAGAAATATCAACAAAGTTTTTTCTATCAAAAATCTAATCTTATGTGTTATTGATTAAAATTACTAATTCACTAACAAAACTTTGCCACATTTATGAAAACTTAGTTTTTTGTCACTCTTTAACTTGTACTGCTGTGCTTCTTAAAAAAAATTATTCTTCATAAGTCAGATTTGTTCATTTGGCCAAATCAATTTTTTTGACTTTTAGAGTTTCGTTTGTAATATAATAACAATAATAGGTGCCCTACCTCCATTTGGATTTCCAATACGGCTCTCAATCCAATAACTACGATAATCCAACCTATCAGCGGTAAGAGCATGCATAATCAAGCAAAGCCCTGCGATTTTTAAATAGTTTATTTTACTTTGAACTTTTCAATGTAGATTTATAAAATACAATAGTATAATTATGTGTGCATAAACGAAACTGTAGAGATTTTAAAAACACTTAAGATTTAGCAAACCTAAATTTTAGAAATTGGTTGTACTTATATCACAGACCAACGGACAATAATATGAAAAAACTTTTATTACTTTTTACAATTGCTCAATGTTTGACTTCTTGTAATGGGCAGGAATCAAAAAAAATGAATAACAAAATGGAGAAAATAGTTATTGTAAAAAAGGATACTATTAAAATCAATGAATTTAACTTAAATTCTAATTTGGATAAAATACTAATTCCACTTGGGTTGAATAAGACTGATAATAATAATTCAGAGTATAACTTAAATTTGGATTACGAAGAATTTTCATTTTCTCCTAACCAAAATTTTCAATTCAATGATCTGAACCTCGGTAAAATAAGTAGTTTGATCATATACTATTTAAAAGACAACAATTCTGCTTTTACTTATGAATTAGAATTAGAAAACAACAATAATTGTGAATTATTAATAGGCGAATTCAATAAAAGTTTCGGAAAACCAACGTTTTATAAAAAAAACGAAAATACAAAAGATCGTCCTATATTTTTGGATGAAAATGGAGAGCAAGAAACACAGCATATTATTGAAGAGCTAATAAAATGGAATGATGGTAGGCAAAATGTAAGCTATTTTGTGATTCACAAAAAGAACCTGACTATAAATGAAAATAAATTAACAGTAATTGCGGTAAGCAATGTACATGAAAAATATGCGGAATGGATAGATTTTAGAAGCCTAAATATGGCTTTCCCAAAATAATTAATTCATTTCCGACAAGAATTTGTATCAGATAGTATGACGTGTGAAATTTAAAGATAGTTTTTCAATTGAAATTTGGTCATAATATCTGCGTTTGTGGTTTCGACTTAATACCACTTAACATAGCACCAAAACACGGGATGCGATACTCAACTAATCACACAATTTGGATTCAAGGTTAAGGGGATGGTATATTGATCATCGACAAGATGCCTGAGAGAGAAGTTATTTCCTAGACAGACGGTTACCGCAGATGGGGTAAGATACAGAGGCCGATAAAAAAATAGGAATATCGAATGAGAGCCAATAGTGAGCTCCTGTTGAGCGAACAACGTAACGAGCATGGAAACATTGCCAAAATTAGTATTAAAAACAATTTAAATACCAGCAAAATAAAGCGATTTTGCAATTTCGGCCTTTTCTACGGCGATATTCCCTTGGGTAGGAAGCATATTGCGCCACACCGAATTATGGTAATTGACCTTTAAAATTATGATGGATCAAGACACTCAAAACTATATCATTACCCATTACCTTCATCTGATGTCTCCACAGGAGAAATTAGCTTATAAACATATCCATTCACTATTGAAACTTGAAGGAAATAAGGATTTGGATAAAATAAAGAAGATCTACTTTAAAGCCGTTTTGCTTACTAAAGATCTTACAGCTTTATCACTCATACATGATGGAATAGAAAAATTCTATAAAAATACCGCTCAACGTATATTGTCTAACCATCATGCACAAATTACATTTAACAATTGCCCAAAATGTGGCAAGTTGGCAAGAACTCCATTAGCAAAACAGTGTAGATACTGTTACTTTGATTGGCATTAAATAATTTTGCTAAAAAAAATTGGGTTTAAAATATCATAGCCCTAATTTTCTTCATTAAAAAATAGGACTATGATAAGGGATTTAATGAAATTAATTGAATGGTTTAAAAAAAACATTTTATTAAAGCTCAAAATAGAATCCTGATTCTTTGAGAGCTTCGTATTTGTTACGATCAAAGCTATAAATCTTAGCTGCTCGAGCATGTCGATCTGGTTGCTTTTCACTATGATCAATCAGCAGTTTCATACTTAAAATCTTCTTTCGAAAATTACCCCGATCGACAGCTCTTTGCAAAATGGTCTCGTACAGCTTATGGAGATCGGGCAATGTGAATTGCTCCGGCAATAATTCAAAACCTATGGGCTGGTAACGTATCTTTCCTTTCAGCCGTTCAATGGCAACCGATAGAATCTGATCGTGATCAAATGCTAACGGCATAGCTTCATCCAAACTGAACCATTTTACTTCTTCAATATCAAGTCCTGCCTCAATAAGATAATCTGTAGACTTGACCAAGGCGTAATATGCAATGCTGATAACCCGAAAACGGGGATCCCGATCTAAAGCTGAAAAAGTATAGAGCTGCTCCAAATAGATATCTTCTAATCCTGCTTCTTCAGCCAGTTTGCGACGGGCACATTCATCGGCACTCTCACGTTCTAAAATGAATCCTCCGGGAAATGCCCATTTGCCTAAAAATGGTTCGATTCCACGCTTGGTGAGCAACACTTTGAGTTCTCCTCTATCAAATCCAAAGATCACACAGTCTACTGTGACTGCTGGTCTTGGATATTCATAGGTGAACGTTTGTTTCGCGCTGTTCATAACTATAAAACGATGTCAGTTGATTTACGAATGTGGATACCATATCGCTCCTGAAGTACTTCAAACTGCTGCCTTGTACTATCTTCAAATCCGGCTATTGGCGACATGCAGTCTTCAAGTAAAGTAATACGTGAGGTGAGTTCCTTATTGTCTGAAAAATATTCTAAAATCTGGGTCACAGAAGCCAATACGCAATGACTGGAAGCCTGACCTGCAATATAGATGGCATCAAACTGACTCACGGAATTGAGCACTTCATAGTTGATATATTGATCACGATCGTATTCGGCTTTGATAATACCATACATCTCGGAGTAGGGATTTTGTCCCTTATAAATTAACTGGGGAGCTGTGCTACGGGCTGCCGCATGAAAGTAAAGCATTTTGGTAAACTGGCTTTCGAGCTTAGCTCCTACTGTTCCTTCTAAACAATGATAGGGCCATATACAAAGCTTTTTCTTATGATCAGTTTCCAAATTCTGGAGATACTCCAAAGAGCGTTCGTTGCCCCCATTGGCTGCCACCCATATACCCTGAACAACATCTTCGTAAGCAATGATGGTAAATGGTGCCGGATGATTACCTTCTTGATCGACCCACCAAACAGGATGAAAAATCTGCATCATGGAGTGACAGTCCAAACTACAGATAATCTGAGTCAAGGAAGCCATATTATGATACATCCATTTTGTAAGGCGTTGAACATCTGCTCTCGAACCTTGAACGGCCAGACTGCCAATGCCCTCCATAAAATCGTTCTGCACATCGATAGCCAATAGCAGATTCCGTTTCTCATCCTGCGCTGCAGGTTTTATATTTTCGGATTGTCCAAGGGCTAACATATCATCTATCTGTTCATTAATTGTGTAAGAAGCGATATGGTTGATGTCGATAATTTGCTGATACCTGGTATTCATGATATTTTAAAAGCTTAGTTGTTGAAAATTGGAACGGTCTCAAACTTATGAGCGGATAGCGCTATACGTTGCTGTATTAAGGCATCAATGTTTTCATCTCCTGAAGTTCCTGTTAATATAAACGCATCTATTTGATTGTATGTCATACCCAATTCATCCTCATCGGTCTGTCCTTCCCATAGCCCCGCTGATGGTTTCTTTTCAATGATGGAATCGGGCACACCGAGACATTTTGCCAAGGTATAAACCTCCTGTTTGGTCAGCATACCCAAAGGATTAAGATCTGCAGCACCATCACCCCATTTGGTAAAGTATCCAACAGTACGTTCAGCCATATTGCCAGTACCGATCACAAACCGGCTACCTAGCTGTGCTAACTGATAGAGGTAGGTCATCCGCACACGAGGACGGATATTGGCTTGGCTCAAGGCTTGATTGACAGTTCCTGCTTGTGCCAAGAACGATACATTGGTAATAGTCAAGGCATCTACTGCTGGCTGAATATCGAAAGTATGATGAGCAAAATTGAACTTTTGAATCAGTTCTAATGCATGTTGTGAGCTTCGGGTATTGCTCATATCATTGCCATAAGGCATCATGACCAAATGTGTATCGACTTTCGCCAAATGGCACAGGCAGGCAACTACACTACAGTCTATACCTCCGCTCATACCCAGTACTACTCCTTTGCGATTGGCAGCAGCGACCTGTTGAGCTATCCATGTTGCTATTTTACTTGCATATTGTGCGACATTGTCATCATTGATAACAAATGGCTTGTGTTGTTTAGTTTCCATATACGCGATTTGATTCTATTTTCAAGGTAGTTCTGATCTCTTCAAATGTATTGGTGAAAACGAATTCACCGTTGATATAAAAATCTTTTAAAAGATTTTTATTTTTTAATTCACTAACTGTCTGCGGGTTAAGGTCATCAATCAAGCGATAGTCATGATCTTCAAATACAACTGCTACGATACCCTTTTGTGATTTTTTGAAGTTGCCGATATCGGTAGCTGGTCTTTTTTGAATCGCTTTAAACTGACCGTCTACTTCTTCTGCTGTGCCTTTTAATGCGAAACCGAACGTATCACGTGTCACATATTGATACGTGTATGAACCGATTCCTAAAGCGGTATTAGTCGAAGCAAAGCCTTTTTCCATCAAGCCACTGCAGATCTTGTCTGCACGATCGACGGTAATGGAATCTCCATAAACTACACCGATATGGGGATCTAGCTCTTTGTATCCTTTTGAATTGACTGTTCCGCCAAAGATTTCAAACAGGCGTTCAACAATCCCTTTTCTAACGGTCTCACGATCGGAATCCTTATCGCCGCAGATGATATGAATAGGATCTCCACTGTCTGGACGGATCACCACTTTTCCATCTCGCGAGAGGATCAGTTCTTTCAGCTGTGGCAGAACTTGGTCAACTACATTCCAAAGATCGTAGGTGTCAGATACGATAGAAATATTACCACTGGGATATACCTCGGTAATCAAGTGTCGAAATGCCTCCACTTCCTGCTCGCCATAAGAACACATAACACTATGCTCCGTGGATGGTGTATACATCAGTATATCATTGCCTGCCGCATAATAAGATTTAAGATAGTTTCGTACAGAAAGCGTAGCTGATACCGAAAAGCTCAATAGATGTCCTCCTGCTGTGCGGTAGGCGGTCTCTGGAGAACCCATTCCCCTCATGGAGAAATCACCTGCTTGGGTATGTACTTTGTGAATATCTCCTGTTTTCTCGGCATAGCTGTTCAACAATCTTTTGTAACGATCTGCAATGGTAGCTGCTGTCATGGGTGACCAGATATAGGCTGAAAGCTGGGTCTCTAAATAACCGGGTAACCAAAAGAAGTCAGGATGGGTATTTTCAATCGTAAACATCGGGACACCAATGGGTACCAAACTTCCCTCCTTCATAGCTTTGATCTGAATAGGCAGATAACCTAATTGATGCAGGGCTCGGATATGGGCAGAACTGTGAGTAGCAGCAAAATTAGCATTGGTCTGTGCAAAAACATGCTGGATAGCTTCTTCATATTCTGACACAACTGTCTCTAGTGGCTGACTGAAAAAATACTGTTCAAAGGCATGAGTCATTTCTGCCAATGCTCCTTGTAATCCGAAAAATACAACATGGCTAATACCAGCTATACGCGACATTCGGGGTGTCCAGGTTTCATATACCCAATTGGTTCTGGCCGGATACTGATCTTTATGGCATAGCTTATAACCGTCTGTCCAAAGAATAGGATTTTTACTTATCGGATTAAACATAGTTTTCAAGGTTAATGGTGATGTATTCTATTTTGGGATGCGTTTGCTGCATCATTGAGGTGCCGGTGAATACTTTGTCTATGGGTGAATCTTGATCGAGCAATTTACCGGATAATACACGTGGCTCACAGTGCGTGACCAGAAGATAAATTTCACTGGCTCCCATTTGCTTGAGAGTCTGACCTGCCCAAAGGAAAGTTCCTCCAGCAGAACAAAGGTCATCTACGATGATACACTTCGCCCCTTTTGGTATATCACCCTGTTTGAGAAGCATATTCTCAATGCGTCCTGTCTCTGGATTGCGGGTTTTGTCAAATATGCAGCTATGGTCATAACCTGTATTATGATAGCGTGCAGCTGCTCCTTTGTCCGGAAAAACAATTCGGTCTTGATCTGTAAACTGCATCTGATCCATAATCGCTGGTAACCAATCTAGTGCTGGGTAGATGGCCTCGCTATTGCGCAACAGTTCAATGGTTTTGGCCGAGTGCGGTTCAATAACGTACACCTTTTCAAAGTGTAGGTCATTGATAAATGCACAAATATACTGAAGGGTGAACAGATCACCTTCAATTTTACGGTCCATACGGCTATAAGGCATATAATTGATCACGAGCTTACAATTTACCTGCTCCTGATCAATTCTTTTCTTAACAAAAAGAAGTTTGATTAGATCACCATCTTCTTGATAGGTGAATTCAAGCAAATTGTCTTTTAAGATATACGGATCAAAATCTTTCACTTTCGTTTCCTTATTAGGAAACTGCTCTGTGATTATGGCATAGGTGTTAAGTACAATCATAACTCTATCTTTTATATTTGAGTATATTTTACTCAACAAATATGAGCAATAATTTTAAAGTATGCAATTCTTTTGAGTACTTTTCACTCAAAAGAATTTAATAAAAATATAAAGTATTGATAAACAAATAAATATATTTAAAAAAACTAGAAATACGTAAGCAGAAAAACCACATCTCTCCATATACTACTCATTTGCCTACTGTTATCGTGAAAGTTCATACTGCTATATCTATAAAATTAAATACTATACGTACTTACTTATTATTCGCTTATGTAAAAGCGAAATTTTGACAAAAAAAGAGCAATATATGTTCCCTCCACATCTATATTTGATATTCAGAAAATATGAAAATTGATAATACTTATCGCTTAATTAAGATGAAATCAGATCGTAATACGCATGTGCAAATTTGAATAAGGAATCTTTAGTTTTATCATCCATTAAGTCACCCTGCTCATTTATTTTCCCTTTTATTCCCGAAATTAGAAGCGTCGTATCTGCAGTAAAACTTGCCATTAAGGTTTCCATGATCAACTGTAATTCGACATGTCCTTTTTCACCATGAGCTGATGCTGTAATAAGGCCTATCGGTTTGTCTGAAAATAAGGTCGTTGAAACGCACCATTCCATTGCGTTTTTCAGTCCGCTTGGCATACTAAAAACATATTCAGGTGTACATATTATAATACCATCAGCAATTTCTATCTCTTTTCTAAAATCTAAAATTACTTTGGGCGTTTCGGTAATAGAAAGTGCGGGATCAAAATGTGGAAGTGATTTAAGCTCGTTGAAAATCTTGAGGTTAAAAATATCTTTGGTGAAATCTGCAAATATATGGATGAGTTTTTGATTGGATGAATTGCTACTTGCACTACCATTTATTACAAAAATATTTTTCATATGTTATTCTTTATCAGGTTTTGTATGAATTACATTGCTTTCTCATAACAGTTAAAAACTCCTTTTCGAAAAAGGACGGTCCCTACAGATGCATAGCCCTTTTTTATATACACGGCATTGGCTGTTTCATTTAAAGAAAAAGCGTCAAAACGTATAGATTGATATTTATTTTCCAGAGCAAATTGCTCCGAATATTTTATCATTTTGCTTGAGATACCTTTACCTTGTGCAGACGGTTTTACATATAAGCGATGAATCACGACAAACGGAGTAGCTGTTTTCCAGTTTAATTCAGCGTATTCTTGATCACATTTTTCATTTAAAACCATATAGGCCAATAATTCACCTTGCTCTTCATAAATAAAAGCTTCTTCTCTATCAATATCCTGAGTCAAGACGATTCTGTTTGGATATTCTTGATCCCACTGATCAATGCCTATATTCAGCATATATGCTTTTACTTCCTCTAATACTTGTGCGGCCTGAATGATATCCTTTGGAATGCCTTTTCTAATCATGCAATTCATAAATTACCCTTTAGAATTTTTAACGAGTCAGTTGCTAACAAGAACGACTGCACAATACTCCTATTAAGGTTGTTCATGAACACAGGAATTTATATTCATTTAACAAACTTATTTACTTAGCATTGAATTATCAAACCTATTCTCCTATTTCGTTGTTTCTGAATTTACTTGTCATGTAAAACTATTGAATTTATTAAACAAGTTCACTCTAGTATAAAAGATATGGAGAATGAAATATTCTTAATAAAATTTTTCATATTCGCTTTCTGCAATTAAATAGCTATAATCCAGATTACTTATGCTTGTGAAACTATCATTAAAATTTTATTGCATTCGATGTAAAAAGTCTATCGCCATATTATTTTTAGATGCCCAGGCCATCGATGAGTAGGCTTTTAATCTTTAACTGTGGTTGAATCACATTTTCACAATAAGTTCACTTGGTTTATTTTTTTTCACCATCATTTAAGCTTTTTAAAGATTTCTCCAGATCGTCCATATCTTTTTTGACATCACGCTTGAAGGACTCATTCTCTTTCTCGGCTCTTTCATCAAGGTTTTGCATGTCGTTATCCAATGCTATATTTTTCTGTTGGACGACCTCTCGTATACTTGCGATTTTTGATTTTACTTTCCTATCGTCGGTCTCCATTTTTTTCTGTTAAGTGAGATCACCAATTATATATGAAATTCGGTTTAACTAAATTCATATTAAAAAAACAACTCATTGAATAATCACGATTTCTGTAGCCAGAGGTAAAAAACTCATACCAAAACTCTATCCTTTTGATCAGTATATACAAATCATTGATGGAATGGCTGTAGTAAATATAAGCAATATGGAGGTCATGTTGAAATTAGGTGAAAGCATCATTGTTCCAGCACATGCCATACATAGTTTTACGACAACAAAACCTTTTAAAATGATAACAAATACAATTAAAAGTGAATACGAACTTTGAAAAACATCAATTTTTTATGATAATCAAAAAAAAGCACTTAATTCCAATACTATAACAATCAAAAAAAATATCATTTTTCTGAATTTTAACAGCATATTTATACTATGAAATTTCTAATTGTTGAGGACGAAGAAAGTTTAAAAAAAGTATAGTGCAATATCTTGCGGCTGAAGGAAATATCTGTGACTCGGCTTCTACCTACGATCAGGCATACCAAAAGATATCAATCTACACCTATGACTGCATTTTATTAGACCTAACGCTGCCCGACGGAGATGGAATCTTATTGCTGAAGTACCTTAAGAAATTAAATAAAAATGATGGCGTACTTGTTATTTCAGCGCGTGACTCCTTAAATCAAAAAATAGAAGGCTTGAGTTTAGGTGCCGATGATTACTTGATTAAGCCTTTTCATTTATCAGAGCTCTACGCTAGAATAATGGCAATAGCTTGGTCAAATGCAACGAATTGGAGATTGATACCAGCAATAAGGAAGTTAAAGTTCATGATCGACTTGTTTATTTAACTAAAAAAGAATTTGACCTGTTGCTCTATTTTGTTTCCAATAAGAATAAAGTGATTTCAAAATCTGCTGCTGTAGAACACATCTGGGGTGATGATGCCGATATGGCCGATAGTCTCGACTTTATTTATACACATGTTAAAAATGTTAGGAAAAAATTGACAGAAGCGGGATGTAAGGAATATTTTCAATCGGTCTATGGCGTTGGTTATAAATTCACGGACAGATGAAACTATTTACAAGTTATAACCGGATTTTAGCTGGAATCACTTTGAGCGGCTTAATAGTAATCGGTTTTCTATTCTATCAAACGCTCGGACTGTATATCAATAAGCAGATTGAAGATCATCTATATGAAGAATTACTTGAAGTTAAAGACTTTGCTCACGTCAAAAATATAGTGCCCTCTCCAGATGGATTTGACGGCGTGATTATCGGATATCAAAAATTACAAAAACTCACCGATGAACGTCAAATATTTGCCGATACAAATTTTTACAATCCGAAAAAAAAACACCAAGAATCAGCGCGCTATCTAAAGACACAACTTCTTCTAAATGGTGAACCCTATGAGGTAAAGATAATTGCGTCAAAATTTGAAAGTCAGGAACAGATCAAAAGTATTGTTCTCATCATCTTACTACCATTAATGATTTTACTTGTCGTACTGTGGTTGGTGAATCGATTTTTAATCAGAAAAATGTGGTTACCCTTCAAGCAGCTCCTCCATAACATCAAAGCTTTTAATATCAACCAAGAAGAAGTGTTTAAACCTATAGAAACCAAAATTGAAGAATTTAAAGAGTTGAATGATGCCATGGTGGAGGTAACATTAAAAATAAAGTCCGATTATAAGGAAATCAAATTATTTACTGAAAATGCCTCACATGAAATGATGACTCCTCTGGCTGTTATCAATTCAAAGCTGGATACTATGTTGCAGTCAAATTCGCTAAAGAAAGAAGATAGTGAAATATTAGAAGATCTTTATCGTGCTACTTCTAAACTTACCAAGCTCAATCAATCTCTGCTATTACTTGTTAAAATAGACAATAATCAACTTCAAAATAAAGAATATATTAATCTGGGAACATTGATCAATGACAAAATTCTTTACTTTCAGGAGTTTATTCAGGAGAGAAAACTAGAGATGACCACTTCACTTGATGATTCATTAATTTACGCCAATCGTTCGCTGATTGAAATCTTAATTAATAACTTATTTAACAATGCCATACGCCACAATTTCAATGGTGGAAAGATTGACATTAAGTTGCACAAGCATAACTTGCAATTTTCCAATAGTAGTATGCAACCAGCACTTGATCCGATCAAGATCTTCGAACGATTCTATAAAGATAACTCCTCCGATGGAACCGGTCTCGGACTTGCTATTCTGAAACAAGTTTGCATGCGCCAGAATTATAGCCTCCTGTATACCTTTCAAGAAGAACTACATGCATTCCATATTCAGTTCGACAACGCTTAATAGCCATCATATTTTTTTAAATATTAACTTTAATTAACAACTAACTTCATAATCTCTACAGAATTGCTGGTGATATTAGCTTCATAAATAAACTTTAAACGTACTTCAAGTATATTGACATGAAACTACTTTTCATCCTATTCTTTGGAATTATTCCAACCTCTTTAATTTGGAGTGATAATTACCATGAAGCACAGCAACAAGCTAAAATCACGCATAAAAATATACTGATCAATTTTTCTGGATCTGACTGGTGTATACCTTGTATCCGTTTGAGAAAGGAGATTTTTGAATCAGCTATTTTTCAAGATTATGCAGCAGATAAACTGCTATTGGTTCGCGCAGACTTTCCAAGACAGAAAAAAAATAGATTTTCCATTGATCAAGTAAAAAGGAATGAGGCACTAGCTGAACAGTATAATCCCGATGGAAAATTTCCATATACACTTTTGTTGGATGAAAATGGAAAAATTCTCAAATCTTGGGATGGATACCCCAATATTACCGCCGAGCGATTTGTAAAAGAAGTCAGCACGAAATAAAATTATAATGAAAATACCAGTTGTTTCTAAGAGGACTCTAAAATTGATGGGAAATCGATTTGAGTTTACTGTCATTTCCGATAATGAAGAAATAGGACAAGAAGCTATTGATATGGCTATAGAGGAAGTGCGTCGGATAGAAGATTTATTCAGCACATTTAAAGAAACTAGCCAGACCAACCTCATTAACCGTAATGCTGGTATTCAACCCGTAAAAGTGGACAATGAAGTGATTCAGCTCATCAAACGTTCCATAAAAATATCCGCAATAACGCAAGGTGCCTTTGATATTACATACGGTTCTATTGATAAAAGCCTATGGAATTTTGATACGACTATGACTGCACTTCCTGACCCCAAAATAGCCCTAAAGTCTGTCTGTCTGATTGATTATAAAAATATGATGATAGATGACCAAGACTCGACTGTCATGTTAAAACATCGGGGTATGCGTATTGGATTTGGAGGTATAGGCAAAGGGTATGCAGCCGATCGAGCTAAACAAATCTTACAAAATGTTGGAATCAAAAGCGGTATTGTCAATGCCGCTGGTGATCTAGTGACATGGGGAAAACAGGTCAATGATAAAAACTGGACGATCGGTATTGCTGATCCTAATCAATGCGGTCAACTATTTTCTGCTCTCAACATTAGTAATATGGCAATTGCGACTTCTGGTAATTATGAAAAATATATTACGATAGATGGAAAAAAGTACTCCCACACTATAGATCCTAAAACGGGTCTGCCTGTAACTGGGATTAAAAGTGTCACTATTCTCTGTCCTAGTGCTGAACTTGCAGATGCGCTTGCTACTCCGATTATGGTCTTGGGAATTCATGTTGGACTTGATCTGATCAATCAATTACAGCATGTAGCCTGCATTATCATCGATGATGCGGATAAATTATATACTTCAAACAATATTAATGTAAAACACTGATATGAAAAAATCATTCAAAAAAGTGATCATAAGTTCTGCAAGTATGTTGATCCTATGCGCACTAGCCTCCTGTACTACAGTGAAGCCCTACCAGAAAAATAAAATCAGTGATGCTGAGATGAATTTATCTTCTCGAAAGGTACAGAAATTTGAACAGAGTTTTCAATTGTACCGCGAAGGTGGATCTGGTGCCAATGGTGGTAAGAGTGGTGGTGGCTGCGGCTGTAATTAACTAAAATTATGAAAAAGATCTATCTCCATGCTGCATGCTATTTATAGGCATATTGGGTGCCAACGGACAAATTAAACTGAACAAAACAGTTGCTGACTCATCCAATTATCAGAGTCGGAGCCTCAAGATCGATGAAATCAATCTCGTATCTGCATATTATAAACAGAATGGGAATAATTCGGCTGTCACAGGTGGTATTGGGACAGAAAAATTAAGTGATTTTGCTAATACTCTAGATCTGCAATTATCAAAATTAAATAAAGCTGGAAATAAAAATACGTTCCTTTTTGAAATAGGTATTGATCACTACACTTCTGCTTCATCAGATAAAATTGATCCAAGCACAATTTCTTCTGCATCTATGTCAGATACACGTATTTATCCATCTTTAAATTGGACGCAAAGTAATGAGAAAACAGGCAATTCCTTTGGTTTTACAGGTTTTTTTTCTACAGAATATGACTACCAATCGTTAGGTGCAGGCTTTAACCTGTCTCGTTTGTCCAAAAATAAGAATACACAGTTTGATTTCAAATTGTCAGCGTTTTTGGATACTTGGAAAGTCATTTTGCCCATTGAACTGCGATCTCCGGCAAATAGTGGTCAATTGTCAAAAAGTGAAGGCTCAAGCCCGCGCAATTCTTTCAGCGCTGCATTTTCACTTTCGCAGGTCATCAACCCTAAATTACAAGCACTAATAATGATAGAACCGGCATATCAAAAGGGCTTGTTGGACACTAAATACCAACGTGTCTATTTTACAGACGGTTCGTTAAAGGCTGAAAACTTACCTGATCAGCGCTATAAACTGCCAATAGCAGCGCGTATCAATTATTTTGCAACAGATCGAGTAATTTTACGAACATATTACCGCTTCTTTATGGACAATTGGGGTATAAGAGCGCATACAGCAGAAATAGAAGTGCCCGTTAAATTAACATCTTTTATCTCAATAAGTCCTTTTTATCGATACAATCATCAAACCGGAGCGCATTATTTTGCTGCCTATGGTGAACATGCCCCAACATCTCAATATTACACCAGCGATTATGATCTTTCGACTCTGAATAGTGATTTCTATGGCGCAGGTATTAGAATTACTCCTCCAAATGGTGTATTTGGATGGCAGCATCTCAATATGCTCGAACTGAGATATGGGCATTACAGCAGATCAACTAATTTGATGTCTGATATAATTTCGTTAAATTTAAAGATAAAATAAACTATTCCAGCTTAAAGCTATACCAACAGCTGGTTTTTAACTAACCTAAATATGGATCATATTGAAAATCTTAGGAAAGATATTGGACATCCTAATTTCATAAAAAAGCATAGTGCCAGTTCCAGATTATGGCATTGGTTAAACTTACTTGTCATAACAGGATCATTGTTGACCGTTTTATTAAATTCAACACTATTTGATGTAAATCGTAACGCCCATTATATACAAGAGCAATTACATTCCGTTGCAGTAAGTATAACCAATCAACAAGCATCACATGTGGCCCATGGTCTAGAAGATAAAGTATGGGACATACATAGCTATTTTGGCATTGCACTGACGGTATTATTTCTATTTAGATTAAGCAGTAGCCTTTTTGAAATTAGAGAGCAGCGATTTCTTTTCATTTTAAAAAAATCAATTCAATACTACCGCAGTTTATCCAAAAAGTCCACACAAGCCCTACATGAGGTTGCGATTAAATTCCTTTATCTCCTATTTTACATATTTTTAAGCATCATGGTCATCACAGGCATGTTACTTACCTTTAAACAAGACTTAGGTATTGGCCAGGAAACAAGCCATAATATCAAAGAATTTCATGGCTTTTCTATGTATATTATACTTGCATTTATAGTCGTTCACATCATTGGTGTTGTGCTCGCTGAAATAGGAAAAAATAGAGGAATAGTATCACATATGATCCATGGTGGTAAATAATCAAGATATGAAATCTGAAGAACATTACACGACCAGAAGTGGCTGGCTCAGAGCTGCTGTATTAGGTGCCAATGACGGTATTCTTTCAACAACAAGTCTAGCTATTGGAATTGCTGCTGCGAGCACTACGCGCGAACCCATTGTACTTGCTGCAATAGCAGGGCTAGTTGCAGGGGCTCTGTCAATGGCAGCCGGTGAATATGTTTCTGTAAGCTCACAATCCGATATCGAGATTTCGGACTTGAAAAGAGAAAAGGCAGAATTAGAACATACACCTGAATTGGAGTTAATAGAACTTGCGAAAATATACGAACAACGTGGCCTTGATGAAAACCTGGCTATGCAAGTAGCTATACAGCTTACCAATCATGATGCTCTGGGAGCACATGCGAGAGATGAGTTGGGCATTAATGAAATCACCATGGCGAAACCGATGCAAGCTGCACTAGCTTCGGCTGCTTCATTTATCATTGGAGGTTTGCTCCCACTCTTAGTTTCTATTTTTGCTCCAATTAAAATGATGGTTATATATCAATATGGTTTTGCCATTATATTTTTAGCGCTATCAGCTCTAATTGCAGCAAAAGCAGGTGGATCCAATCGTGGAAAAGCAGTATTAAGAATCTGTTTTTGGGGTACGGCAGCTATGCTTGTGACTGCTTTTGTAGGTTATCTATTTGGTGTACAGACACATTAAAATAGTTGTAGACGCTATATATATTGATTATACAAATCACAAAGAGCAGGATCAACATGGGTTCTTTAACAATCATTACCATAGGTCTGTAGCATATGTTCCGTTCTTTTTTCCATAGACTGCTACATATAATCATCCTAAAGAACGTTTCAAATTTTTAGGGATGGATGACACATATCAAAATCAAGCTGTTAGCTGAAAAATTAACCCTACTATTTAATAGAAAATCATAGACAGTTTTAATAGGAATAATTTCATTCTTATACTTTCATATTTAATATAACTTCTAATAAAAATCGGTTTTACAATGAGATTTAAATATGCTTACCTAATGTTATGGGGATGCTTAATGGGACTGACTATGACAAGTCACGGGCAACAAATCACATCGTCTCCTATTGACAGCAATGCGATAAAATCTTCCTTATTCAAGCGTATTCCTTACAAACAGCTGATTGTACCTGTAGGATTGATGACTTATGGAGTAATTGCATTAGAAAGTCATTTCCTAATTGATCAAAATCAAGATATTCGGACTGAATTAAGGGAAAATATTGATCGTAAATTTTCAGTAGATGATTTTAGTCAGTATGTTGGTACTGCAAGTATATTTGCGTTAGATGCGCTTGGTATAAAAGCAAAACATACTTTAAAACAACGCCTTTTTACTGCTGCTGTGTCCAATGTCATTATGACAGCAACCGTGATGTCTATTAAAAATACGGGTACCGTATGGCGTCCGGATAGCTCTGCCAACAATTCCTTTCCTTCGGGACATACTGCCACTGCTTTTGTTGGAGCAGAACTACTCTGGCAAGAATATAAGGATCGGTCGATATGGTATGGAGTGGCCGGATATGCTGTGGCAACAGGAACTGGTTTCTTTAGGATGTATAATAATAAACACTGGTTATCTGATGTCGCTATGGGCGCAGGAATAGGAATATTAAGCACAAAAATTGCCTATTGGTTGTTGCCCTTACTGGATCAAAAAAAGCAAGAAAATAAAACGAGTTATGTGTTTATTCCAAGTTATAATGGTAAACAATTTACCATTGGGGGAACCATATCCTTTTAAATTCATGACTTGAGTTCTGTTCAAAAGCCATATGATAAAATATCTTCTGACAGTCATATCTATATGGATTACTTATACCTCCATATCAGTTATCTAGCGGAAGTGATCAATTTTTATGCACTTATGCTCCTACTTATCATACCCTATTTTATAATTAAATTATCTTTCTCTAACTGTTTGGTCATTGCTCTTGTATCCTGATTGAAACTGTTGAAAGCGTCAGCATTGTTACTTTACAATTAGGTAGATCAAACCAATTTCACTACACTCTCATCCTATAAATTGATTTGATTAAAGTCTTCTGCGCTTCGTATCAATTTATGATACAGACTCCGTCATTAATCTACGATTTGATAATCCGATTTGAAGCAAAACATGATTCATTTTGTGCAGATATTTGGCAATTGAAATATTAATCTTTTTTTCCGACATCCTGTTGGTGTTTTTTTCGACTGTATCCTGCACTAAAAACCATCGCAAGCCCTGTACCAATAAAAATTACGACTAACACGGATATAAACACTTTTACGATTCCAGTGTAATCTATCGGTACCCAATGCCAAATGTAATTTAATGCAATAAATCCCAATACCAGGAGAGATGCTACGAATATAAATGTAATAAGATGCTTCATCGATTAAAATTTATTTAGATATTCTTTTTTCTTCTGATCGAATTCTTCCTGCGAAATAATATTTTCATCGAGTAAGAGCTTTAGTTTTCGCAGTTGCTCCATAGGATCTACACCTACTACTGGCTGCGTAACTTCATCAATGGAATTACTAAATACTTTTCCCAGACTCATCCCTGCGCCTAGCCCAACTCCTGCACCTGCTAGGCCCCCTTCGTTCTTCGCAGCATCACGCAAAGCGCGGAGCTTTTCCAATTCAACGTAACTAAGTCCACCTTCTGATGCAGCGTAGCTGTCTGCGGTAATATCGGCAATCTTTCCAATGCGATCTTGTGTATCTTGGTCAAAAGAATTGCCCTCGATTCTGAAATCATTGAGTTGTACACCAAATGTTTCCAGATCTTGGTTGAGCCGCTCTTTCAAATCACGAGATAAACGATCGATTTCGGCATCAATCTTTGTATAAGGTAATTTTTCATTCGCAAAACTAGAAGTCAAAACTTGTATAATACGAGATTGTACAGCATCGCGAAAAATATCGGTACTATATGTATCCTGCGTACCCACATAATCCGTAAAAAACTTAGCTGCATCCTTGATACGATAAGAGAAATTACCATAAGCAGCCAGTTGGATCGGGATTTTGTAATATTCGTCAAAATACTTAATAGGTGACGATGTACCCCATCCCTGATTCACGACTTCGGCTTTACGATAATAATAGAGGCCCATTTTATGTTCACTTTCAAACAGCTGCGCAACTTTGAGCAGTGAAGTGATAAATGGATGATTATCTGTACGGATATTGTATACTCCTTCTTGATCGATCACATCTGTAATCTTGCCTTCATATACCAGAACACAACCTTGCCCAGGTGAAATAATCAATTTACTTGCATTTTTTATTTCGTCTGTTGCTGCCTGATATTTCCACACCAACAAATTATGATCCTGAGGTTGCCAGGATATAACTGTAGCTATTTGCTTCTTGAAAAAATTAAATAGTCCCATGTTTTATCTTTTAAATATTTCGTCTCTTTCGATATCTTTTACTACTTTACCATCATTTGCTATCATGATAATGCGATTGGTACTGCCATTGGTTGCTCTATCATAGTAGCTAAAAACTAACCCGCCGTTATAGCCATACATATCACCTTCAATAGAATAATTATCACTCTTTGGCATATAAGTCCAAATGATTTTCCCTGTTTCTGTATCTATCTTTTGGATAAAGGTTTTGCCCTCTGGATTAGCATCTGGCAGTCCCGTTATATACAGATTTGTGCTATCTTGGTAAGCGATATTGGCTTTGAAATAGAGACGATCGGGTGTGAGATCAACAAATTTTGTAATCCGCGGTTCTTTCATCAATTTTTTCGTAAATGGAAACGAACCGTAGTAGATACCCGATTTCTTTGGATATTGATACACCTTCTGCCAGCTCACTTGATGACTATAAGGAAGCATAATCGGATAGCCCGGATTATTTTTGTACCAATATTTAATCAACTGGATTTTTTCTTCTGGGTAATCCGTACTTTTTTCGGAAAATGTATAATATACAGAAGTAATCGCTCCTGATAATAAACTGGAGAGACCTGTCCCCGCTTCACGTCTTTCAGAATGATTTTTATAGATCTTTCTGGCCAATGGATAATAATAATATTCCTTTCCATCATTGGTCATGATATTAAAACCGTCACCTTCTCGATCTTGTGTAAATTTTAGCGTAGCGATACCGGAAGAAAGCTCTGGTACATCGGTAAAAAATGTATTAGTCATATCTACTACTTCATTTTTTGCCGGATCAATTTTATATACTTTATTACTCTTATCAGCACAGATGTAGTAATTACCATCGCTGAAAACCCGACTACGGATATAATAATCATCTTTCCAACCTGCAAGCGGAATATCATTGACTGTTTTTTCCTTTATAGGATCATAAAAACGGGCAAAATATTCGGCTCCTTCTCTGCTGAACCCATCCTTGCTACGGGTGATAATAAAGAGCAACATCGGATTTTTGGTATTGTATGCCGTAAAAGCTAAAAACTCTTTAACCCGATCTACATATTCTTTTTTCTTTGGTGAATCATCGGAATCATCGGATTTGAAAGATCTGCCACTATCGTTGCCACAGGTTCTGATGAGGTTGGAAAAAACGATAAAAAACAAAACTCCTGCTATGGCTAATAGGACATATTTTTTTGCTTTAGGATCAAGACCACTTGATTTTCCATAATCATGTTTTACATTGACATTGATATCATCATTATCAAGGAAATACTCGGTGCCGCAATTGTTACAGATATAATGGTCTTCTTTAATATTTTGCTTCTTAATACTGCCACAATGTGGACACTTTAACGCCTTAATTTGTTTTGCCATGCTCTCTATAACAGATTGTGAGATTAAAAATATAAATAATATCTGATCTATGTAAAACAAATATGCAAACTAAAAGTTTTTGTACTCGCATTATTGAAATCCTTTCAGATCCTGGATGATAAAGATCGAAAATAACATTTAAATTAGCAGTTACACAACTGCAACATACTTTCCTGAAATAGTTTTTCTTTTTTCATGATTACGAATTATCATCTTAAGATAAATGAGATCATGAGCAACGAAACTAAATACAACAACAGTAAGCTACAAGCATTCGTTTAAACTATACTTTAATGATTTAAGGAAAATAATAAGGATCATGGTGTATGGTAAACTTAATAAGCCTGTTAACAGTGAGAGATCATATTTCTACAGCTCAGCACTTGAAGCAAATCTAAACAACACCTATAATTCAAAATTATTTTTTGAATGAAAAACTATTATAGATGTATATTTGTTTATACAAATACCTAGTGTTAAATAACTTACAACATTTTGATATAGCTTATTTTATAGTATACTATAAAATAAGCTATATCATCTTATGTAAAGCGGTCCAATATATGACATAAAAAAACATGTATAAAAAATCTATAATCTAACTATTAATTTATGAAAACCTACTTAAAACTTTCGGCTTACTTGTTCTTCGTACTGATCAGCATATCTAGTATATTCGCTCAGCAAAAGGAAGATACCATTTACCTTTTGGATGGTGGACAAAAAAAGGGAAAAGTAATCACTATAGGAGATGACCTTATTAAATTTTCCTATACTGGCGAAGAACTTCAATATGAGCTTAAAAAAAATTTAATTGATAAAATTGTTTTTGGAAACGGTAGAGAAGAATCTTTTAAGTCAACAAATACGACGACAAATTCTGTAAATGCTGTGATAAGCCAAAGCAGCAGTATCCAAGGAGGTACTAGATTAGCCGTAATCCCATTTGAAATTGCGAGTAATGATCAAACTCTTACAACAGATATTATGAGACGAGAAATACAGCAATCCTGTGTTGATGCTCTGAGATCACGCTCACTTTCTATTCAAGTGCAAGATCCAAGAACAACAAATGCTACACTTGCTAAATCAAATATTAATCTGGCAGATATCGCCAATCATACCCCGGAAGAGCTTGCCAAAATGCTGGGGGTAGATTATATCTTATTAGGTGTATACGATATTGAAAATAAAGGAACTTATAGTTATGGATCGGGAGTTGCAACTTATAATGACAAGAAAAAGGACGATAAAACCAAAGGAACAGTTACCCAGTCCAATAATTCATATACGAGTATAAATTATGATACGAAAGTGTTAATGACGATTTATGATGCGCAGGGAAAACAGTTATTTTCGGATACAAGAAAACCTTTTATGGGAGGTGTTGATTCTTATAAGGGAGCATTAAAAACATTAGCTAAACGGATTCCTTTAAAATAATTAAACATCAGCAGTTGAGGATTGATTATTGTAAGTCTGTCAGATCTTTAATACTCCTTTTAATTTAGGAGTATTAAAGATCTGACAGATATTATCTATTTAATTTCCATATGGAAGCGACCAATATAAAAAAATGTCGTCTCTTTTGACTTTTTTAAAATTTAACTTTTGTAGAAGATGGATTGAACTTACATTGTCAGTAAGACATTTTGCCGTAATTTCTTTTACTATACCTTGTTTGAAGGCCCATCCTATAAGAGCTTTTGCTGCTTCCTCGGCATATCCTTGCCTTCGTTCTCCAAGTATGATCCCGTATCCGATATCTATAAGCTGTTCTTTTTGATTAAATCCCTTAAAACCAATATCTCCTATTATTTCCGACGTTTCATTTTTAATAATCATCCACGATTCAAAGCCTGTGGGTGCTCCAATTTCGGAAAGGTTATTGATTATTTTTGGTAAAGTTTCCAGCACATCGTCATCAGGCCAACCTCTACCCTTTCTCAGATCCATCTTCTTTAAAAAATCAAGCTCTTGATTTAATATATGCGTACATATAGGTATTGTATATGGAATGAGTGTCAATCGCTCTGTCGACAATTTATGGATTTGTAAAATTGATGGTTCCAAAATTTATGATATTTGCACGTAATTTAAAAAAATATAGTCTCATTTTTGATTTTTTTTAACGACAAGTGTTCTTATAGAATAAAAGATAATAACCATGCTTTTTGGAAAGCACCCAACATATATGAATTGGTACAGTACAAAATGCAAATATTTTAAAAAAACGATGGATAGAAAACAATAAGAAACATAAAAAATCACTGTGCAGTGAAACGCCAAGATAAAGGGTCTAATGAGAATTAGACCCTTTTGATTTTTAAAAAAATCAATACATTTGAAATAACACAATAAAGCACTGCATGTATATATAAAAATCGATGCCAAAAATTGAAATTACAACTGAGATAAATGCTCCCATAGAGCTTTGTTTTGATCTTGCCAGAAGCATTGATCTTCATAAGATTTCAGCTTTGAATACCCATGAAAAAGCTATTGATGGTAAAACTGAAGGACTTATTGGGCTCAATGAATATGTAACTTGGCAGGCTACTCATTTTGGGATCAAACAAAAATTGACCTCTAGAATATGTACATTTGAAAGACCCTATTATTTTGTTGATGAGCAAGTAAAAGGTATATTCAAATCGCTTTATCACGAACATATATTTGAACAGGTTGGTGATCAAGTAATCATGAAAGATATCTTTGATTTTCAATCTCCTTTGGGAATATGTGGGCGATTATTTAACCGATTCGTATTAACGGATTACTTAAAGAAATTTCTCATTACACGAAATCATACGATAAAAGAATTTGCAGAAACGGATCGTTGGAAAGAATTGGATTGGTAGTGGTCATCTTTCATGAGCACTCCTTTGTCATTATATACTTCTTGGATCAGGCCTAAGAGGCATCTTAGCACAGCGTATGACCTCCAGAGAAGGACAGCCAAATTCCTGCACGACTTTACCTTCAATAAGATATATACCTGCTTCCATCAAAGGATACTGCATCAGTGAAGGTGGAAAATGTACGGTATCAAAAAACTTGCCTTCGATATCGAAGAAGGTTCCAAATTTCATCAGCTCTCCACGTTTGGTCTTTACATACTTCTCGGCTACAAAATCACCTACCATACGTATAGTTTGGCCGACATAGCTTAGCAATTCACGCGCCTGCACATCGCCACGAAAATCGCTTCTGGCCAAATCAAAAAATGTACCGCTAACGCAGAAACCGATCAGCTCCATCTCATCATAATAGTCTTCAATGATATCGCTTTCCAAAGGTGGCAAGATGGGTTTGCGACTTTCTATTTCAAATAGCTCCACTGTGGGACTTGTTTTAGCATGTTTACTAAGCAACAGATGTGCTTCCCAAAGTAGTTCCTTTTTACTGTTTCCAAAACTGCGGAATGCTCCTATACGAATCAAAATAATAAGTTGCTCCAATCCCATTCCAGTACGCTTTATAAATTGCTCTAAGCTTTGATAAAGCCCATTTCTTCTGCGTTCCTCCACCAGTCGTTCGGTCTGCTTGGATTCAAAATGCTGCATACAATCAAAACCGAGATAGATATCACGACCGTAGATACTAGCCTGGTATTCCGAGCAGTTGATACAAGGAAGGCAAATAGTCGCTCCCGCAACACGAGCTTCGTTGACATAGACCTTTCGGTTATAAAAACCTCCATAATTATTGAGTACGCTGACCATAAATTCCAAAGGAAAGTAGGTCTTGAGGTACAAGCTCTGGTAACTTTCGACCGCAAAAGATGCGGAATGAGCTTTATTAAAGGAGTAACCGGCAAAGCTTTCCATCTGTCGCCAGATCTCCCTACTTACCTTTTCATCATACCCTTTAGCTCGACAGTTGTCAAAATACTTGCTTTCGATTTCGATAAGGTGGTCTTTACTGCGGTATTTTCCAGACATCATCCTACGCAATACATCGGCATCAGCCATATCCAATCCGCCATAGGCGTTTGCAATTTTCATCACATCTTCTTGGTAAACCATGACGCCATAGGTCTCTTCCAGCTGTTCTTTAAATACCGGATGTGGGTAAACGACCTGACTAGGATCATGATGTCGCTGGATAAATGTAGCCATCATACCACTGCTGGATACTCCTGGACGAATGATAGAAGATGCTGCTACCAGAGTAGGGTAATCGTCACAATGCAATTTGGTCAGAAGCTGCCTCATAGCTGGGCTCTCGATATAAAAGCAACCGATAGTATTGGCAGAACGCAGCTGCTGGGCAATCTTTGGGTCTTCGAAAAAACGCTTTGGATCGCGCGTATCGATCGTGATACCCTGATTGGCCTGCACAATCTCCCGGCAATCTTTGATGTGCCCAATGCCACATTGGGATAGGATATCAAACTTTTCAAAACCGATATCTTCGGCCACATACATATCAAATTGCATCGTCGGTAAACCTTTGGGCGGATAGTCCAATGCGCAATAAGTGACCAGTGGCTGTTCGGAAATCAGTACTCCAGAGGCGTGGATGGTTCGCTGATTTGGAAAATCGGCCATGCGATTGTATACACTCAGGATGGTATTGGTTACCTCATTTTTATTCAGCATATGCTCAGGTTCATGGACCAAGCGGTCAATCTCAGATTTAGGCAAACCATATACCTTACCAAGTTCGCGCAGTATACTCCTTGAATGGAAGGTACTCATCGCTCCCATCATGGCGGTATAGCCATGCTGGTAACTATTGAAGATATAGTCGTACATATCGTCACGATCTTTCCAGCTGAAATCAACATCAAAATCGGGAGAACTTTTGCGTTTGGGATTAAGAAATCGTTCAAAGGGTAGATTTAACGTAATGGGATCTACATCAGTGATACCTAAACAATAGGCTACTGCGGAGTTGGCACCAGAACCTCGACCGACGTAATGGTAGTCGCAATGTCGGGCATAACGGCAGATATCATCGGTAATCAGAAAATAACTTGAAAAATTAAGATTTTCAATAATCTCCAATTCACGCTCGATACGTTCCCGTGCTACACGATCTTGTTTGGCATAGCGACGCAAAAACCCTTCTTCTGTATATTTAAGCAGTCGCTGCTTATCTTCATAACGGTTTCCGGTAAAGGTGGCTTTGTTCTTGACACTTTCAAAATCCATATAAAAGCGACATTGCGCTAGTAGACGATGGGTATTGTGCAGGATTTGTGGTAGTTCTGCATAGTGCTTGATCAACATGGCTTTCGAAACGAATACTTCATCAATAGGTGCTACTTGTTCATCTGCGAGCTGTGAGATCAACAGGTTGTGGTCAATGGCTCTGAGCTGTCTATGAAAGATATGATCTGCTTGTTCAAAAGTAACGGGTGCCAGTATAACGGCTTTGGATAGCTGTTGTTTGTTCATTAATATAGCTTTACTTCGCTCTGACGGACGAACACCGATATATTCATAATCTTTCAGCGCAAAGTTGCCCATCTGCTGCAAAGGATAAACAACAAAAACTTCTTTGAATTCGGGAGCTTGTGCAGGAACTTTTGCTCTTTCCAAATTGAGCTGCGTACGGTAAGCATTGATCTCACTGAAACCACGCTCATTCTGTGCAATCGCAATAAAACAGCAGATGTCGTCCTGACGAAATTCCATACCTGCTAATATGTTGATACCAGCCTCCTGACCTTTTCGGATAAAATCTAAAGATCCGGTACTGTTGTTGATATCAGTAAGCACCGCGGTATCATAACCGTTGACCATCATCCCCTTCAGTAGTTGATCCAAACTGAGCGTTCCATGACGCAGGCTATAATAACTATGCAAATTAAGGAGCACGACGCCCTCCTTTCTTAGAAGGGGGGTCTGGAGCAAATATACCTTTCATGAGGTACTGACTCCCGTAGCGTAAACGAATCTTGTCCATGGCTTGCAAAAGATTGACTTCTTCACTGCTATCGTTGAATAAATCAGTCTGATAGGAACCATAGATCAGATTGGAAAATTTGATTCCGATCAACCGAATGAGCATCCTACGACTATATAATTTTTTGAAAAGCGCCATCACTTTTTCGGTGATCAAGCGGTCGGAGTTGGTGAAGCCAACTTTGACCTGTTGGGTATGGGTATCAAAATTACTATAACGTATCTTAAGAGTAATACAGCTGGTCAGTTTCTGATCTTTACGGAGTTCAAATGCCAAGGTATCGACCATGCTGATGAGTGTACTACGCAATACCTCCATATCAATCGTATCCTGTTGAAAAGTAGTTTCTTTACTCATAGACTTCTGCTCACGAAAGGGCAAGACCAAGGAATCGTCTTGACCGTTGGCTTTCCTCCAGATATTAATCCCATTCTCTCCAAGCACCCGTTGCATCGTGAAGACTTCCATTTGCTGTAGTGTACCGATTTTACTAATACCCAGATTGCGGAGTAAGGTATAGGACTTCTCGCCTACCATCGGAATCTTACGGATAGAAAGTGGTGCCAAAAATCCCTTTTCAGTTCCAGTATCTACAAAGAGTTCGCCAGACGGCTTTGCCTGCCCAGTAGCGATCTTACTCACGGTTTTATTGACCGAAAGCCCAAAGCTGATGGGTAGCCCCGTCTCTCGAATAATACGCTGACGCAGTTCCTGTGTCCATTGCCAACAGCCAAAGAAGCGATCCATCCCCGTCACATCCAGATAATGTTCATCGATACTGGCTTTCTCAACAATGGGAGTACATTCCTCAATGATCTCCGTGACCATGGAAGAATACTTACTATAGAGATCATGATCACCCCTAACGACAATCGCTTCTGGGCACATTCGTAATGCCAACCGCATCGGCATAGCACTATGGACGCCAAAACGACGTGCTTCATAGGAGCATGATGCCACCACACCACGGTCTGAACTTCCTCCGATAAGCACAGGTTGTCCCACCAAACCAACGTTGAGCAACCGCTCGACGGACACAAAAAAGGTGTCAAGATCACAATGTACTATATTCCTTTCCATTTGCTAAAACTTATGCATCTCTAAAGACCTCCCTGATGGAATGTATTTATACCACATTCAAATATACTAATATTTTTAGTTATTAACGTTACGTATCCGATAAATTAAATGATAAACAACTGAATATAAAGACTAAAATATTTAGTCAAAAATAAAGGAGATGGGTATAATTAAGATAAGGAAAATCTGCACATCATGACAATCAATAAAAGAGTTTGGTCAGAAATTAAAAAAAAACAACTATTTTTTGAACCTTTTAAGACGCCAAGTGTTATTTATATAGAAAGCAACAACACATATGCTTTTTTGGAAGCATAAAACATAAACGACGTGGTACAGTAAAAAAATCCAAATATGCATGTAAAATGCCTTGGATTATGAAACAAAAAATAGGAAACAATAAGAAACATACCAGATTACTGTACAGTTAAACGTCAAGAGAAAGGGTCTAATGAAAATTAGGCCCTTTTGATTTTTAATGATGAACTCATAAGCTCACAGATCAGTTTTCAAATACTAGCTATATTTTATGTATAAGAAATCGAAAATATCTTTTTATTTTCGATTCAATTTCTTTAAAAAACTATATTTTTAAAAGACAAAAACATCAATAATGATGTCATTTGCTATTATTACTTCACTCAACTTATTGTCTATGGCTGCTTGGATATTTGCTCGTGCTCTAAAAAAAAGAAAATTCATTTGAAAGTACGAAGTCGGGGATCAATTTACCCAACAGTAATCATACTCCAAATAATATCCGCTTCCCTTTAAAAAGATAAAGCCAATCAATTTTAAAATACTAAGAATTTATAAAAAATGACTAACAAATATAAACATATAAGCAAATTTTTAAGTTTAGTTCTTCGTCACCGGCCTGAGGCAATAGGTATCACATTGGATGAACAGGGCTGGGCAGATACAACAGACCTGATTGAAAAAATAAATAAGCACAATAATGAATTGGATTTTAACACCCTAAAACAGATTGTTGATACAAATCCTAAAAAGAGGTTTATTTTTGACTCTTCCTTTCAGAAGATTAGAGCAAATCAAGGTCATTCTATACCTATTGATCTTGGATTAGAAGCTCAAACTCCACCTTTGGTGCTTTATCATGGTACAGCTCAACAATTTGTCCATTCAATTCTGGAAACCGGTATTAAGAAACTTAATCGTCAACACGTGCATCTCAGTAAAGAAAAGGAAATTGCTTTAAAAGTTGGGCAAAGACACGGAAAACCGGTTATAATAACGGTCTTAGCTCAACAGATGGCACAGGAAGGATATACTTTCTATCTATCAGAAAATGGGGTATGGCTCACAGAAGAAGTGCCAACTCGATATTTGAGAATTTTATAATTAATGTATTAGAATACTGTAGAAAAGATAGCATGTCCTTTAGTCTTATTACCTAATGTCAATTGGAAAACTTGTATCTAAATAGATTGTATAATTCTCTTTTTGTAAAAAAAGAAGGTATTTATCAACTACTTAGTGTAATTTTGCAGTTCAAACTATATTAAAATGCCATATCAGACTATTTTTGTTGAATTTTATGACCAAATAATATCAAGTATCAACCAAGGGACTTTTGCAAAACTTACTTTGGCCAAAACAATGGGTGATACTGAACTTAAAAATATTTATGTGCGACTTCATCTTTTAGAGACCGGAGAATATAACTTTGCTTTAACTTTAAAATACAAAACAGAAGAAATCGAGCACTTCCACTCTGTTGATGAAGCTTTTACAGTTTTAAGCTCTTATATTAAAAACCCTTTTACAACGGCTTTACTTTTTACTACGGAAATGGATTTAACGTTTAAAGTCAATAAAAAAAATGCAGGAAGCCTTACTGAACAAATGCCCACATTTAAAAATGCTTCACCAGTAATGCTAGAAATGATTGAAAAGGGAATTATAAAATTATAATTTATATATGGCTGAAAAGATCAGCCTCAAGATAAAGTGGTTTTATAACATCGATATTCTGATACATCCAAAATAAAAACCGTATGACTACGGCTTTTATTTTGGATGTATATAACCGTAGGTTTTACTTGCCCAATCTGGTTAAAATGGTTTCCATCTCTGCCATGACTTTATTGATTTTCGCAATTGTCAAATCAAAAGGTTCAGATGTATTCATATCGACACCGGCATCAACAAGAAGGTCTACAGGGTATTTGGTACTTCCTGAAGCGAGGAAATTGAGGTACTTCTGACGATCAGCATCCGTACCTCGTAACACCTTCTCGGAGAGTGCTGTAGATGCGGTGAAAGATGTCGCATACTGGTAAACGTAAAAATTGTAATAAAAATGTGGAATATAAGACCATTCAGATTTCACATTATCATCAACTATACAAATATTTTTATCATGACCATAATATCGTTTAGTCAGATCTAAATATATCTTGTCAAAATCTTCACCTGTGAGTGCTTCGCCTTTGCCGACTTTTTCATGGATCATATATTCGAATTCGGCAAACTGAGTCTGACGAAATAAGGTTCCTTTGGCTCCTTCTAGATAATTTCCTAAAATCGCAAGTCGGGTTTCATCGTCTTTGATCTGTTTCAGCATATAATCGTTCAATAACTCCTCATTTAAAGTCGATGCTACTTCTGCAACAAAAATCGAATAATCTGAATTGGCGTAATGTTGCTTCTTATTGGTTAAATAACTATGCATGGTATGCCCCAATTCATGGGTAAGGGTAGACATGTCATTGTACTTTCCATTATAATTCATGAGAATATAGGGATGTACATCGTATGCCGAACCATTGGAGTATGCTCCTGATCTTTTTCCTTCGTTTGGATACATGTCAATCCATCTTTCGCCGAATGCTTTTTTTGACACGTTTATATAATCAGTACCCAAAGGTTTTAAGGATTTTAAAATATTTTCTTCGGCCTCTTCTACTGTATAGGATAAATCAACTTTAGCCACAAGAGGTGCATACAAATCATAATAATGCAAGGTATCTACTCCCATCATGCGTTTTCGTAGATTTAAATAGCGGTGAAACGTTTCTAAATTGCCATTTACATTTTTGATGAGATTATGAAAAACAGCGGTTGGAATGTTACCACCATCCAACGCCATTTTTAATGTACTTTCATAATTGCGGGCTTTTGTAGCAAACAATGCTGCATTGATATTTCCATAGAGTTGTGCACCCAGGGTACGTTGAAATTCATTCAATTTGGAAAAATAAGCATCAAATACTTTGCTCCTAATCACTCTATTTTCGCTCGCTCTATACAAAGCAAAATTGGCAGCATTGAGTTTGACAGATTCGCCGTTCAATTCAACATCTGGATATGGAAACTCTGCATTCATAAAGGTACTGTAGATATTGGCAGCATTGCCAGACATTAAAGAAGAGTATGCTAATACTTTTTCAACTTCTTCTGAGCCTCTGTGCGCACGCTTACGAAGTAGATCAGTGAGGTAAAACTTATAGGTACTCAATGCTTTTTCTTTTGCAAAAAAAGCATTGAGCTGATCTTCTTTGAGAGTCAATAATTCAGGTTCCATATACGATGTCAATGCGCCATATTCTGAAAAAAGCTGTTGTAACTCTTGATTCATACCAGCATATTTTGTCACGCGGGTATCTTGATCAGATTTCATCGAAGCATAGGATGATAACTTAGCCATTTCCTTTATGAGTGAGGTACTCAACTGAAGTGCTTCTAAAAGTGCGCTAGCGGACTGCGTAAGTTTGCCTCTATAAGAAGCTACTTTCTGCATTTTTTGTTGTAAACGTTCCTTTTCTTCTTTCCAAGTTTCATCTGTAGCATAGAGATGGGACAGATCCCATTTATATTTTTCAGGCAGTTCTTCACGAACTTTCATTTGACTTACGGCAACCGTCGTTGAGAATAACATCATCGCGGTGATCATTTGAGTTTTTCTACGCATATTGTATAAATAGTGTCCACAATTTACAAAACATCTTTTAAATTCTGTCAAGTATTCATAATAACAGCTACTGAAGTTTACCAGAATCTTATCGGGTCAAACTGATCAATCGAATGTTTTATTAAATTTACTTTTCAATTATTATCAGGTTTATCTGTAATTAAAGATAATATGGATTTATACGCTATTTACATTCGTTTTTCATATCTTCTGCTACTTCCCAATCATGGATATGTTGAAATTTGTCAATAAATTTGCTTTAAAAGCCTATCATCTATCCCAGATTAAAATATTCACTTCATTCTGGGATCAATCCAAAAGATATCTCTCAAGGAAAGAATATCTTTCGGGACCATTAAATTATTCATTAGCTCTTCGTTGTCATCCGTGAAGCTCCAGATATGGTCGTCTTCTTGAGTCGCTACTATTTTTAATATTGCATCTTCGTCACAGATCCAGATATCAGATTGCATGACAGCTATATTATTGGTCATAAACCACTCTTGTGCCTGTTTGGTATCGAGACATAACAACGATCGGGTAACATCTTCTAAATCGCACATCTCGTCGATAACATGCTGCGGATAATGTAAAGCTAGATACTTCAAATACAAAATATGGTCTCCACAGTGTAAGGCATGATTGCGAATAAGTATACGCTGAGGATCGAATGAAAAATTATATTGTTGTGGATTAGAACTGAATTGATAATGTTTGTCATATTGTTGAATCTTTTCCTGTAAACCTTGATGATAATTATCTTCGATAAACACTTCACCTTCTAACTGGTCATCGTTGATATGCATCAAAGCATCTTCAATGACCAAAATCTGAGGTTGTTGTAGTTCGTCTATACTTAAATTATAATCCAACTTCAATAGGTAATCTGAGATATCGGGAACTGAAAGCGGATACCAGGTCGGATTGTGATCAGTCTCAGTAGACTTGGCGGTCAACATATTATATCCACGATGCCGCAACTCTAGAAGTAGCGATCGGGTCAAAGGCTCAAAGTGCATATCATCTTATTAATAAGAATCAAAATAAACTTTGCTGCATCGGTCCATCCTGCCCTAGAGGTGGTACATCTGCCCATGGATAGGGTTCATATCGATGCTTGCCGTCTGGTCTATTGGGGTAGCCTCGTAGTGTGTAAACAGGATAATATTCTAGTGCTTGGTCTGCTATTTCATAGTTGAAGATGTCCAGTAAGCTTTTATCATCTTTTGCCTGTAGCCATTGTTGTTCAAGTTCTGGTGTGAGAAATAGCGGCATCCTTTTTTTATTGGGTCCATCGTTGTGTATATGTCCCATCACAGTATTTGCCTCACGGGTCAACATACCAAAGCTACCTACTTTATGAATCTCACCATCCTGCGTAATTATTTCATGCCATTGGTATATCCCTGGGATAAAAAAAAATTCTCTTGCTTTTTGTCCAATATAATATGGTATTTTCTTTTTCTTATCATGGATCTTACGGTGTTCAAATGTACCTGACACGGGTATAAGACAGCGTTGGTCTTTCAAACGGTGCCAGTACGAATTACGATCGGCAAAGACACGTTCGCTACGTACATTGATCATGTTACGACGACGTTCGCCTTGCTCTTTAGGGTCTTGAATATAGGTGGGCAATATACCCCATTCCATCTCTATGAGATCGATTTTCTCGTTTTCTTGATCTTTACAAATAATGGGATATGCTGGAAAGGTGATTGCCTGCACATTTTCAAAGTTCCGATAATCATACTCAAGTTGCTTACGTTCGTCCCTTAAAGTAGGAAAAGCTTTTTTCACAATCTCAAGATTAGTATGAAGTGATATGTCCCAACACATAGTATTTATTAAAATAGAAGAAGTTAAATAATTTAATATTAAACACTTGAAGTATTTATTTGTTTCATGTATCGATCTGATAGATTCATGTTAACTGATCAGGTCTATAGCCTTGACTTTCTTTTTAGTTTTCCCATCTGAGATGAGAGCCCATACACGTCCATGTTCCAGAGTAAACAAAATATCAATTGGATCTTCTCGTTTGAAATTGGTATTGCTACGCAAATAATTAATAATTCTATCCTGATATACCCGCAACATGCGTTTATCCCAATGCTCTTCATAAAAACGATTGATGAAAACACGATAGCCAGAATTGACCTCTAATAATTGTTGTATCTTGTTCAAATCTACAGGTATTTGTACAGCTTTACCTTCTTTAGCTCCAAGTTCTGCTGCATGTAGATGTGCTTGCTCCGGAGTTGAATATGGTGATAGTAGAAAGCCTTGTCCTTTGCTAATATCTGGCCACTCCAACCGCTGCAGCACAAAGTCACGATAACCTTTCTCAAGAAAATCTTGCCAAGTATGTCGAATTAATGGTTCAAATGGATTGTACAGCATCGCGTTATTCTATTGTTGATACGAAGATAATAATTGTCATTAAAAAATATCATTTTTGACTGCATCACATTACTATTTTAAACTTGAAAGAAAAAGCCCTAAGTATCACTACAGAGGGCAATTTTTATGAAAAAATCTACGATTATTTCAAGCATTCATCTCCTATGAACCTAGGGATTAAATTCATAAAAAATGAAATTCTTTTTCTGAACAGTATTTTATATTGTCGTCAAATCTATTCTATCATATGATCCTAAAGAATCTAATGGGTTACAGTATAAAATGGGGAGCAACCAGTTTTCTTGGGTGTCTATCCATATTGAATATCCAAAGATAAACAATTAAACTAAACATATTAGCTTTTATTTACTATAATTATTAGCTTAAATGAGATAATATATACAAGTTTCTATATAAATCGTACCTATTCAAATGCCGTTTATATACTAACTTTGCTTATAAGGTTGATATTCTTTATTACTTTATTACCTTTTATACCCGTACTTATGCAACATCTTATTGTATTTTTTTCATTATTATTTCTAAACTCTTGTCATACTGATACCGATATGAATGGTGATACCTCATCTCAAAAAAATTGATTGAAGCTGTGCAAAAGAATCAATTAGCTCTAGTTGAAGAAGCGTTAAAGAACGGCTCTTCTGTTCATATAGCAGATCAAGATGGCAAATCTTTACTTTTAATTGCAACACAAAATAATGCCCTTGATATGGCCAAGTTGCTGCTATCCTATCAGGCAGATGTCAATCAACAAGATCATATCAAAGACAGTCCATTTCTATATGCAGGAGCGACAGGAAATCTCGAACTGGTGAAACTCTATTTATTGCATGGAGCTCGTTGATGTATTCAACAGGTATCATGGTACAGCTCTTATTCCTGCCTGCGAGCGTGGACATCTGGAGGTCGTACACGTGTTAGCCAATACAGAAGGGTTCCCGATTGATCATGTTAATCGACTGGGTTGGACCGCTTTGATGGAGGCTGTAATTTTGGGTGATGGAAGTCAAAAATATAGTAATATTGTTCGGACACTGATCGATGCGGGATGTAACATCCATATTGCCGACCATGAGAAAATCACTCCGATACAACATGCTCGCAACAAGGGATATTCGGCTATCGTTCAGCTTTTGGAGCAAACAGCTACCTGGTAACTAGCACGTTTGAAGTCTTCTTATCATTTTTGTTAAGTAGTCATGCTTGTATGAGAACATTTAAATCAATTACAGAATCATCAAATTCATTTTAAAACCAACATCTAAACCCTAAAGTAATATAGGAATATACTTTGCTGCCTACCTAAAACTGATTAAAAATCATCTGAACCTTTATAATCTGCCAAATTTTGCTTATTTTCAAAGTTTGAACCTCTTTAAGCATGAAGCAATTATGAAAAAAATAATGACGCTATCTCTCGCCATACTACTGGGTATTACTGTCAAGGCACAGCATAAGTTGGAGAAAATCTGGGAAACGGATTCTATTATCAATATGCCCGAATCTGTTTTACCAGATACCAAAGCAGGTATTCTATATGTATCCATCATGGGAAATAGTGCGGATGAGAAAGATGGTATTGGTGGTATTGGTAAATTAGACCTGAATGGCAAAATTATAGATCTAGATTGGATCCACGGGCTCAATTCTCCTAAAGGACTTGCCAAATATGGAAACACCCTTTATGCGGCAGATATAACGGATGTCGTTGTCATTGATATCCCTTCTAGTAAAATCGTTCGTAAAATCCCAATTGCAGGGTCTATATTTTTAAATGACATCACTGTAAGTGACAAAGGCGTTGTCTATGTTTCGGATTCGAGGACAAAAAAGATCCATCAAATCATTAATAATAAAGATGTTGTTTATCTTGAAAATATTGATGGCGTCAATGGTTTAAAAGCTATCGGTAAAGATTTGTATATCGCTGGTGGCAATAAGCAATTGCTACAGGCTAATGAAAAGAAGGAATTGACAACAATAGCCGATCTACCATGTGGCGGTGATGGCATAGAACCGATCGGCAATGGTGACTTCGTCTATTCATGCTGGGCGGGCTATATTTATTATGTTCATGCTAATGGAAAATATGAATTACTACTGGATAGTACTGCCGAGAAGAAAAACACAGCAGATATCGGATATGACCCTGTTAAAAAGATTATTTATGTACCAACTTTCTTCAAGAAAAGTGTTGCAGCATATCAATTGAAATAGATAATCCTTTTTAGGGAAGTGCATTCAAAAACACTTACCTGAATTAAGGTTTAATAAAGATGCTGTGATCTTAAAACAATCTTAGCATCTTTATTAAAAACTATAGTTACTTCCCAAACCCATCTCTACATATAGCGTTCTCCCCTATCCTGAATCAATATCTCCTTGATATAAGCGCAGCATCTATTTTCATCCAATACTTCCTTAAGAAAAAATGAAGCACATCTTAAAATTATGGGAGCTAATCTGAAGACATCCATTTTTTCCTTCACACCATCATCACAACTTTCCAGTCCTAGATCGTATTTTAAAGTCTAAATAGTCATTTATAAAAGAAATTTTGCTGACTATATAGTGTTGTTTTTTTAAATTTAGCCCATGAAGCTAATAATATTTGATTTAGATGGCACATTGTTAGACACTCTCCAAGATTTAGGAGAGAGCTGCAATACCATACTTGACCAATTTGGATATCCTAAGCACCCCTTAGAATCTTATAAAAAATTTGTAGGAAATGGGGTTCGCATGCTCATTGAACGCGCATTACCTACAGAGGCTAGAACTGAGGATACCATAACACGATTACTTATTGCATTTAAGAAACGCTATGAAGAGCAAACTGAAAGTTGTACCAAACCCTATACTGGTATTATTCCCTTATTGCAAACACTTCAATCATCTGGCTATTTGATTTCAATTGCATCCAACAAATATCATGAAGCTGTCATTCCGTTGGTTGAAAAATATTTTCCGGAGGTTTCTTTTGATGTTCTACTGGGACATAGAACTGGACATCCGCCCAAACCTGATGCCGATATTGTATTCGAAACGCTCCGCATGCTGAACTTGCAGCCAAGTGACTGCTGCTATGTAGGTGATTCATCTGTCGATATGGATACCGCGCATAATGCTGGAGTAAGTGCAATCGGTGTAACATGGGGATTTCGGGATGAAGAAGAATTGAGACTACATGGAGCAGATTATATTATTCATGAACCGCAGCAGCTACTCGATATTGTAATTAAACGATAATAAGAGGGCAATATCCAATAAATTGCGAGTTATTGAAGTATAAAAATCAAAAAGCCACATCGTTTGACGTGACTTTTTGATTTTTCATGCAACACGTACGTATTGTTTATACAGATTTCAAATCCACCTATTAACTGTTTTTTAAATAATCTCTTAACACATATTGTAAAATGCCATTATTTTTATAATATTCGATTTCTATAGCTGAATCCATCCGAGCCTGAACTTTAAATTCCGTTATTTTTCCAGTAGGATGAGTTGCTTTTACATCCAACAATTTGTGCGGAGTCAACTGATCAGCAAGTCCAATAATATCAAAAATTTCAGTTCCGTCTAGTTCTAAAATTTCGGCATTTTGTCCATTAGTAAATACTAAAGGTGCTACCCCCATACCGACCAAGTTACTGCGATGGATCCGTTCAAAACTTTCTGCGATGACCGCTTTGATACCTAATAAATAAGCGCCTTTGGCAGCCCAATCGCGTGACGAACCTGATCCATATTCTTTCCCAGCCAATACAATAAGCGCAGTATCTGTCTTTTTATACTCCATAGCAGTTTCATACACTGTTTTTACCTCTCCTGTTGGAAAGTACACGCTGAAACCACCTTCTTTCTCTACGATCTTATTTTTGATACGTACATTGGCAAAAGTACCTCGCATCATGACCTCATGATTTCCACGACGGGAACCATAAGAATTAAAATCAGCGGTTTCTACTCCATGGGAGGATAAGTATTGTCCAGCAGCACTATTTTCACGGAAGGAACCTGCCGGTGATATATGATCCGTCGTGACTGAATCACCCAAGTATAATAAGACACGAGCATGGGTAATATCCGTGATGGGATCTGGGGTCGCCTCCAGATTTTCAAAAAATGGAGCTTCTTTGATATAAGTTGACTCTTTATTCCATTCAAAGCGTTCATCTAAGCTTACCTCTAGATTTTGCCAATCTTCTGAACCGTCAAATATGACATCATATACTTCCTGAAAATCCCCCTGTTTAACACAGTCGTTGACTGTTTTTACTATTTCTTCGCGACTTGGCCATATATCTTTCAAATAAACGGGACGACCATTCGGATCATATGACAGTGGCTCGTTTATCAGATCGACATCTACCCGACCTACCAAAGCATAAGCCACGACAAGCATAGGAGACATCAGAAAATTCATTTTCACCTGCGGATGTACTCTTGCTTCAAAATTTCTATTCCCCGATAATACCGATGCCACTACTAGATCTCCTTTGTCTACAGCTTCGGCAATATGTGGCGGTAAAGGCCCCGAATTACCAATACAAGAGGTGCACCCATAACCTACAGTGTGAAAACGTAATGCTTCCAGGTCCGTATTTAATCCTGATCGGTTCAGATATTGGGTAACAACTTTAGAGCCGGGTGCTAAAGAAGTTTTGACCCATGATTTTGTTCTCAAGCCCTTTTCTATAGCGTTGCGTGCCAATAATCCCGCACCAATCATGACCGCAGGGTTAGACGTATTGGTACAGCTCGTGATCGCTGCTATCACAATGCTTCCATCGCTTAATACAAATTCTTGATTTTTATATTTGATGCGGACGGACTGTATCGCATCTTTCACAACCTCTAATTCTGATTCACTGTTCTTGGGAACTTTACCAAAAGTAAATTCTGTCCCTGACCCTCCATCTGCAAGCCAAGCCGATTCTTTTCTTTCATTCGGCAAGCTATAATTACGTTGATATTCTTGCTGCAGCAAACTTGAAAATTGATGGCCTAAATCTTTTGCCAAAACTTTGTCCTGCGGGCGCTTTGGTCCAGAAACAGTTGGCTCTAAAGTGGATAGATCAAACTCCACTATAGAAGAAAAATTAATTTCTTCATGACCTGTTCTCCATAGTAGATTTTCTTTGCAATACGTTTCCACAATCTTAATTTGTTCAGGTGTCCGATTCGTTGTATACATATACTCCAGAGTACGATCGTCAATTGGGAAATAAGTAATCGTACAGCCAAATTCTGGCGACATATTGGCAATAGTTGCTCGATCTGTAACCGTCAAGTGATCCAATCCATCTCCAAAAAGTTCAACAAACTTTCCCACAACACCTTTATCTCGAAGCACCTTAGTAATGGACAAGACCATATCAGTGGCTGTACAAAGCTCAGGTATTTTTCCCGTCAATTTTAAGCCAATTACTTCAGGACAGGTAAAGAAGATCGGTTGCCCCAACATAGCGGCTTCGGCCTCGATACCTCCTGCACCCCAACCCACTACACCCATACCGTTGACCATGGGCGTATGCGAATCGGTACCCACCAAAGTATCGGGAAATAACCAGCCTTCACGTTCTATAATACCTTTAGCTAAATATTCCAGATTTACTTGGTGACAAATTCCCATTCCAGGAGGGACTACCGTAAAGTTTTTCAAACCATGCTGTGCCCATTTGAGTAATTCGTAACGCTCTTTATTACGTTGATATTCTAGTTCTACATTTTTGTCGTAAGCATAATCCGTTCCATAATAATCTACCTGTACTGAATGGTCTATCACTAAATCTACTGGAATTGCAGGATTGATCTTTTGACCATCTTTTCCATGACGAACATATTCTGCACGAAGGGACGCCATATCAACTACAGCAGGGACTCCTGTGAAATCTTGCATCAAGATCCGTGCGGGTTTAAAAGGAATATCTTTGTCAAATGGCTCTGGATTCCAATTTATGAGTGTATCAATATGCTCATCGGTAATGCTGAAACCATCATAATTACGCAATACGTTTTCAAGTAGGATACGGATACTGAATGGTAGATGGGACACTGAACCTTGGGGAAGATCTTTTAGCGAACAATAGTTATAACTTTTTTCGTTTATAACTATTGTTTTTTGTGATTTAGCGTTATTTATGCTCATATGTACAAGTTTTGTTAACATTTAAATATACTTAATTAACTATCTAGATGCAAAACAAATAGCACGCCGCAATTGTTCCAGTTTTTGACTATAATATTTAAAAAAGAGAACCTCTATTTTTGGTTTGACCAGTTATTTATATATCGTATACTTTCTATTCTACTGATGACCTCTATATTCCATTCAGATCATTTTTTCCAACATAGTCATTAGCATATCTATTCTATACTGGACCTGACTCTCTAAAAAAGATCTACTATTTTACCTGATACTAAACCCCATTTTAAGATCCAATTGGTATCCTATACAGTAGTTGTATAAAGTCGTATAAATTGTCTTCATTTAAAAATTTCCTTTTTAACAGTGATCGCATAGGCCATTGGAATTTTATTGTTCAAATGCTTGATTTTATATTTTTATGTTTAAACGCAATCATATTCTTAAAAATAGGATATGGAGAGTAAGAGCCTTCGCCATTCACGTGAATAATCAGTACACTTACCGTTCAAATAGTATGATACACCGAATAGCGCTAACTAAAAAAACAACAAATATTGATATTAGTGAACGCGTATGTGAACAATGTTCATACTGAGCGCTATTAAATTTTTACATGTAGCCGTTTAATCCACTATAAGTTTATAATCAAAGCATATAGCCATTATTGTACATCCATTTTTATTTAAAATATCAGTCCATGAAATTATTCATCACCTTTATATTGACGATCACTTTTTCCGTATCGTTGGTCTATTCTCAGATTTCTGAAAGAAAGTTTGTATCCATCAACAATAAAAAAATGGCTTACAAAACATTTGGAATTGAAAATAGAAAAATAAATGAACCCATTGTCGTGTTTGAAAGCGGTCTTGGTTCTGGTGGCGGCAGTTACGGGAGTTTATTTCCTTTTATTGAACATGGTTTTGCAGGTATCGTGTACGATAGAAACGGAATTGGAGAGTCTGAGATCGATAGTTTAGTCCGTACAGATATTGAAGTTGTAAAAAGGCTTCACGATTTATTATCGACCTTAACTATAAGTCCTCCATACTTACTCGTTGGACATTCTATTGGGGGACCGTTTATCCGCTTGTATGCAGCACAATATCCCGATGAAGTTTGTGGTTTATTTTTCATTGACCCGACAGACTTTATGCTAACAAAAGAAGAAGATGACCAGGTAAAGTCCAGCACCGCAAGCAAAACAGGATACCGAGAGTTATTGACCATTAATTTCAAGAACATATTAAAAGACCCTTCAACGACAAAAGGTTTTCGATATGAAGTACAGCGGGAGCTCCAAGAGAGTACGCCAGATTTTTTTAAAAATTACACATCCTTACCCCCTCTTATTGATATTCCGGTAACGGTAATGATTTCCTATCATAAGCATATAGAGCAATATGAAACAACGATGAACGAAAACCTTAAATTAGGTATTAACCTAATCCCTTGGTGGAAACAATTGGATGATTTGAGAATAAAACACTATGCAGAAATGATCAAAAACAATCGTTCTAGTAAGTTGGTCTTATTGCCGCGATACAGCCATGGAATTCACCATCAGGATCCTAAATTAGTAGCTCAAGAATTAGTAAATGCTTATGAGACATGTCTGCGTTCTTATAATAAGATATAGCTACGATTTCTATTTCAAATAACTCTATGACTAGCCTAGCTGGGATCATTTTGAAGATAACGAAGGAATGGAATTGCTTTGCATCAAACGATTTAACTAGAGCCCATGTATGCATGGCTCTAGTTTATTTATGCTGTTTTAAGTACTATAATTGATCAATTTGTTGATCAACCAAATACAATAGTGAGGCAATAGCTGCTACGCCAGATTGTAACTCGCGCTTATCTACCGCTTCAAAAACATCTTTTGCGGTATGGTGCAGATCAAAATAACGGTGTGGGTCTGGTCTAAAATTGAACATCACGGTATTCGGAAAATGCTTGCCCCAGACTCCAGAATCTACTCCTGGACTTCCTTGTAGAAATCGTGAGACCCAGAACTTCTGGTCGAACAAGGGCTTCCAGTGTTGCTGTATCCAAGCAACTCGATCGGCTGAGGCTTTGATATCAAAACCTCGAGGTGCAAATCCTCCGGCATCACTTTCAATCGCGGCAATAATCTGTTCTTGTTTATCTTTTGCGATCTGCCCATAAGCTGATGCACCATGAACACCATTTTCTTCGTTCATATAAAAGACCAAGCGGATGGTGTGCTTTGGTTGATATCCAAGTGCCATCAGCGTACGAATAGCATCTAAAGTCCCCATAGTTCCCGTACCATTATCATGAGCTCCTTCGCCTACATCCCAAGAATCGATGTGTCCACCAATCGTGATGATCTTATCTGGAGATTGCTGCCCTTTCCATTCTGCAATGACATTATGCGTATGTACTATTCCTTTCCATGCTGCATGCTGCTCTAAGTAGACTTTTGTATGCAGATTTGCTTTCAACGCATTACTCAGCTTAATAGCTGATGTTGCTGATATCGCCATCGCGGGTATACTATCAATACCTTTTACATAACCTGTGCCTCCTGTATGTGGATAATCATCGGTCTTAGAGGAAGACAGTGAGCGAAATAGATAGGCTACCGCACCCAACTTAGCCGCTTCTGCTGGACCTCGGCTTCTTTGACTTGAATTGAGACCATATGCTACACCTGTCTCTACGATGGACTCATCCCAGGGTTTGTTGATGAAAACAATTTTCCCGCGTACCTGATCTCCATATTTCTTTAAATCACTTAACAGTTCTACTTCAATCACCTCTGCGACCAAGCCTTTAGCTGGGGTGGAAACAGATCCTCCTAAAGCCAATACACTCAAAGGTTCGTTAGAACCAACAAGGTAAGCTTTTTCTTGAGGCCCGCGATCCCAATATGGAACTTTCACATCTTGAAGATACACGCGGTCAAAAGGAAGCTCTTCCATAATGCTTTTCGACCAAGCTACTGCCTTATCCGCCCGTGGTGATCCTGCTATACGATGACCGATTTTTTTTGTCAAATGGTGCAGATTGTCATAGGCCTGCCCATTATAAAATGATTCATGATAGATCTTATCCAACATAATGGAGTCCTGCTGTGCAAAAGCTCCTTGCGTAAAAGTGGATATAGAAAGTAAGGTGAGTAAAATGGTTCGTTTCATTCGTTTAGTTGTGTTCTGTGGAGTAAACATAAGTATTTTTTTTAGGAAGTGGAACGGCTAAGCTAATTCGATTTTAATTTGAAGGGAAATATATAATTGATCAGAATAGGTTCAATCACGGTTGTGTAAGGGATCATTTCAATGTTTATCAATGGGAAATTTCCTGCCATCTATTTTTTCTAAAAAAAACACTAACATTTATAGTTTCAACAAACTAATAAAATTAGTATTTTTGATTCATTATTTTGGGACATGATTAATCGCATTATTGCACCTTGAATTGATAAACATAAGATACGATGATGACTTTATTTGATGATACGGAAATATTTGCTACGGGAAATGCGGGGAAAGTCCGATTTGATCTCCCGGATACCGATCTGATGCTGATCGATTCTTTCTTTACAAAAGAAGAATCTGATTATTATTATAATACGCTATTGAGGGATACAACATGGCGTGAATATGAGATGGAAATCTTTGACAAAACGGTGAAAGCACCACGTATGATTGCGTGGTATGAAAATAAAAATAATAGTGGTGCTAATCTAAATGGTCCTGACTGGACTCCTGAACTATTGGCCATCCGGAAACGTGTGGAAAAAGAAACCGGATTAAGCTTTAATGCGGTCTTACTTAATCTGTATCGTGACGGAAAAGATGGTGTAGCATGGCACAGTGATCATATTGATCAGTCAGGTCCCAATCCTGTAATCGCTTCGGTCAGTTTTGGAGAAACTCGTCTATTTCGCCTTCGCCATCGATTTTTGAAGGCCGTAAAACAAGTGGAAATCCCCTTGCACCATGGATCTTTTCTCCTGATGGCAGGAACAACTAATAGTTGCTGGCAACACCAAGTACCTAAAACCGCTAAAAATATTTTACCTCGGATAAACCTTACTTTCAGAAACGTCAACCGTATTGAAGGTCACTAATTGAAAACAATTGGATCGTATCATCGATAAAAAAAGTTAACAAATAAGACTTACCAGATTTATTGATACCAACCATCTGCTAAGTCTTATTTTATCAGCTCTAGATGCTTATTAGAAATGAATGGTAACAGAATGCTATTGCTCCCAAACTAAAGCGCTTGCACCTAAAATAGCTGCATCAGCCTCTGGTAGCTCACTAAAAACTAATCTTACCTTGTCCCTGAATATGGGTAAAAGATTTCTTTCCATATGAAGTTTAGCGGGTTTTAAAATAAAATCTCCTGCCTTGATTACTCCTCCAAATAGCAAAATCGCTTCTGGTGATGAAAACATTACAAAATTTGCTAATGCTTCACCCAGTTTTTGCCCTGTGTATCTAAAAACTTCAATCGCAATTGGATCACCTTTTATAGCACATTCATAAACGGTTTTGGAATTGATAGCCTCTTCAGGATATTGATTTAACATCGAGCTCGGAAATTCAGCACGCATTTTCTTTGCCGTAATTGCAATACCTGTTGCTGAAGCATAAGCTTCTAAACTTCCTTCTGAACCTGTGCTCCAGTGTTTTCTACCTCCGGGTTTTACGATGGAATGCCCTAATTCTCCCGCAAAGCCATCGTGTCCATAGATAACATTTCCATTGGCAACAATTCCGCTCCCTACTCCAGTACCTAAAGTAATCATGATGAAATCTTTCATACCACGAGCTGCTCCGAAAAGCATTTCTCCAAGGGCTGCCGCATTTGCATCATTGGTAATGGTACAGTCCATGTTAAATTTATCTTGCATCATTTCGGCAAAAGGTATCACCCCTTTCCAAGGCAAATTAGGAGCTTGTTCAACAGTGCCGGTATAATAATTACCATTAGGTACCCCTACTCCAATACCATCAAAATTTTTATCTGCTCCATATTTCTCAATTAAAGGAGAGATTTGATGATATAATGCATCGATAAAATCTTCTACTTTCTCATATTCATCTGTTTTTAAGGATCCTTTTTCAAGAACTTCCCCACGATGATTTACCACTCCAAATTTAGTGTTGGTTCCGCCGATATCTATTCCAAGAGCGACTCGTGCTGACAAGTTTGTTAACGCCATTTCTTAATTTAATATACTAAATCGCTAAAACTATAAAAAAAAATGTATAAATGCGCTATTTAAAAAATACTAATTGAAGGATGACTGTCTTAGATCAAAGAAGAAAAACTCGTTCATGAAGTCATTTTTTACATGAATGAAGAGATTAATTTTCATCTCGTGATTCTTTTATTCATGCATGGGGCTACAAATTTCAATCAAGAAACCATCCAGATCTCGTACATAAGAAACTGTTTGTCCCCATGGCTTAACGGTGGGCTGCTCAACAATAACGCCATTAAACTCCCATACTTTGTCCACTAGATCTTCCACATTTTCGGTTACGATACCTAATTCTATCCCGAAGGGTTTGTCTAAACGCGAACTTGCTGTATATCCTGCCGTCAAGTTTGTATTAGCAAGTTTATGTGATGCAAATGAAATCGTAGTCTCCCCTGTAGTGAGTTCACCATAATCATTTTCTGGGGTAATAAATTTTCTAACAAAGCCAAATACTTGTTCATAAAATTGAATTGATCGTGTCACATCGGACACATATAGAATGGTGTACTTAAATTTAATCATACTGTTGTTACTAAAATTTTGTCTATGGTCTAGGTGACATTCTTTGAGCATATGATCTCAAAATGTGATGCCGTGTTTATGTTTAATAAAGATATTTCTGTTGGGCACAAAAATAAGTGGGGGGTTGACAACTGTATGTCAGTAATCGCTTTTATAGCTAAAAAAAACATAAAAAACCCTATCTATCTCGATAGGGTATTCTCTTACAATCGATGATAACTTATTTAACTTCTTTATCATCAAGCGCTACGGCTGCTGCACCTAATACCGCAACACCGCCAAGCAATAGTGCATTTTCACCTTTTATTTTTCGATAAGCCATCATGTCTCCTTTCTCGGTATAATATTCGAACACATTATTTAAAGACATAGCTCCTGTTTGAAACAATGTTTGGGCATAAAATTTTTGTTCTGTCGTCTTTAATACCATTTCATTATTGTTCAAAATGGAATAACTCAAAAAGCTTCTTAATATATACGGAGAGTTATCTTCATTAAATTTAGCTTCTTTCACCTGATATTGATTTCCATTCATCCCATATCGCGTTGCCTTTTGTTTTTTAGCTATTGATACTAATTCTTTAATATCCTTTCGCAAATCAAAATAACTTCCGTCAACATAAGCATGTGGAGGTATCAATAATACATCTTTAGGGAGTGTTGCTGTTCCCTTAAAATATCCATACGTATAATCATCATTAAAAGTACTCATTTGATTCACTTGTCCTTTCATATTGATACGACCATCAGCATAGCTATTTGCTTTACCATTAATCACCAAAGCTGAGTTTTTTAAATCCCAAACGATTGGATTATTTGATTTATTTTCTACTTTAACGTAAATCTCGCCGTTTTTACCTGCAAAAGAGTAATGAACAGCTACGGTATCATTTGAATATAGAAACGTGCTACGATCTTGATCTTTTTTAATATTGACACTATTAACAGTCATTAAGTAGTTAGAAGAACAGGAAGATAGAATGAGTGCTGCACATACGGGAATAAAAGTTTTATAAATCTTCATTTTCAATAATAGTTAATTTTACGGTATATTCATACTTATAGCCCCTTGATAGGTTCTATTTATTGTTTTCTAATATATCATTAATATTTAAAATAAGCAATTTTGGAAGCATCTATTCTTAATAGAATTACTCATAATAATCACTATCCTGAATATATCAACTTGCTGGTATCATCGCCGTATATGCAAGCTTATTTTATTAAAAATAACCTTATATTCGAGAGATCGTAAAAATTATCCATTTTACTGTGTACCAGCTCAGGGATGGGCGAATATATTGGTTGGACAATCGTATTGGTTTAGCGGAAATTCTTGCATTATATTTTGTCACTAAAAACGGCTTAAATAGCTGCTGTTAATCCTGATATTTACCTAGATATTAACGATGCATTCTTTTCTATCTCAAGAAACGCATGAGGTAAAAAGGATATGATATCAGATGGCAAGAGGCTATACTTTCCAATAGTTGGTACGGCTATATCTGCTGCTCTACCATGTATGTAAACACCCAATATTAATGCCTGCTTTGGTGAATAGCCTTGACCTAGTAATGCGGTTAATATACCCGTTAAAACATCACCGCTTCCACCGGTAGCCATACCCACATTTCCTGTACTATTAAAAAAAATCGTTCCATCTGCCATGACCATAGCACTATTTGCACCTTTGACCAAAATATTCAATTGATACTGATGTGCAAATTTTTTCACTTTTTCTAATTTATCCCAATCATCAGTCCAAGTCCCAATGATCCTGCTCAATTCTTTTGGATGTGGGGTCAAAATACTATTTGGCGGTATGGCACTCCACCATTCAGAATTGGTTGCTAATATATTCAAGGCATCAGCATCAACTACTATAGGTTGATCACTGATACTTTTTAAAAATTTTGAAAATGCTTTAACCGTTTCTACTGCAGTCCCCAAACCTACTCCAATTCCTATTGCTTGATAAGACGATAGTTCTGGTATATTGGTGATATAGCTACTTTGATCGTCCAACAACAACATCGCTTCGGGGACAGCCGTTTGTATAATGGTATTCCCGTTTGATGGTGTATAAGCTGTGGCCAAACCACATCCACTACGCAATGCGGCCTTTAAAGCAAACTGAACCGCTCCCATCTTCCCTTTGCTACCACCTATGATCAGGATATGCCCGAAATTGCCTTTATGCTCAAACCTTTTTCTTTTTTTGTAGAATGACCAAATGATATCTTCTGTGACATAGTTCATAATCGAGTCTGTAAGCTCAATAGCGTGTGTACTCAATTGAATATCCAGCACTTGAAAGTCATTATAAAAACATTGATTTTGTGGCATTAACAAACTGAGTTTCGGAACCTGAAAAGTATACACTAAATCTGCGTGAATAACTGGGGCTTTAAGAGATGTAGGATGATCAGCCACTAATCCAGAAGGCATATCAATGGCATATACCACGACATCAGCTTGATTGATCTGGTTGCAGATATGGTTCCATTTTTCATTTAATTCTTCACGCAAGCCAGACCCAAAAAGACAATCTAACACAATGGTATCCTTAGGAAAAGTTAAATCATCTGTTTCAGTAAAAAATTGAATCCTTTTATCAGAAATCTTTTTTTGATTGATCAGATTATTACTGGCATAATCTGCTGACTTTAATAAATAAATCTTAATCTCTGCTAAATTATCATCCAAGATGCGTGCTAACACAAGTCCATCGCCGCCATTATTTCCTTTCCCACAGATAATAGTAAAATGTTGATTGGCCATGTTATGGTACTGCTTCTTTAATTCTAAAAAAACAGCGTGAGCTGCCCGATCCATCAAATCTGAACTCGTTACATGCTGTTCGTCACAAGTTATGGCATCAATTTGAGCAATTTGCCCTGCAGAAAGAATTTTCATTTTATTCCAAATATGAACTAAATATAGGTGTAAAATGATCAAAATAGCATATCAATTTCTAAAATCTTGTTATTTGATTTCCAACTTATTAAATTCTAATTCCAAATTGATCAATTCTGGTAATGCTTCAAAAGAGAAATAGGTAACACTTAACCATTCTCTTCTTTTCAAAAACAAACTATATACGCGAATACTATTGTGGATATGATGTTTATACATGTCGATCCACTTGTCTTCACGATTGATATTATAATTTTCAAACTTTTTCGCTACTTCTTTGGCGATAGTTGCAAATTGACTTTCATCCAATTTGAGATCCTTTCCTTGCGTGACTGCCAACAGCTGGGGTTGAGTCTGTATATAATATACTTTTACTTGTTTACACATCTTCAATATATGTTTGTTCTTGGACTTTTTCTCCAGCATTTGTGTCATCAACAATCCTTCAGTGCGCATAAACACTATATCTCGGAGCGCCGACTCTTCCTCTGAAATCCGTTGTACTTGATTTGAGCAAGGCTGGAAAAAGAATAACATGGAACAAATTAATAAATAGACTTGCATAATATGGAACATCTTTGGATCGCATACAACTGTATATGCTTTCAACAAACTGTATGGAGCTATTGTTTACAATTTATTATTTAATCGTTACAAAACAGGTCTTTATACCCAAATAATCTAATAATTCACTAGCTTAAATTAATAAATATTTCATAAGATGGAGTGCCTGCGAACTGATAGCTTATCTTAAATATCGTCCCTAAATAGTTTGATAAAAAACAAAAAATAAGAAGAAGTAAAATAAATGCTAAGACAGCAATATCCAATATGGCTGTTATCAGGGATAAAAAAAATAAGACTCATTAATCACCTTTGTGATCAAACTTTAATAATATCATGAAAAGATTAACACTGACATGGATGATCGTATGTTTAACTAGCTGGTCAGCTTTAGCGCAGTCCAAAAAGGTTTTTCGTATTGATTACGGAATAAATACGGAGATCTCTGGAGATGACGGAATAAGTGATACGCAATTAAAAGCTTGGGTAAATCAGGATTTTATGCGCATATCCTATACGCATGATGAAAGTCAGATCGAAATCACAGATAAAAAAAATTATAGATCTTTTATATTAATTCCTCAAACACAAGAATATTTAATGCTTAATGACGGAGATAAAAAGGATAATACCCAAATTGATATTGAATATATAATAGACCAGGATAAAAAAATAGCCGGTTATACCTGTCAACTTGCCGTTTTAAATCTGGGTACTAATGAAGATACTAACGAAGAAATCAAATTGGATGTTTACTATACCGAACAAATTCCTAATTTATCTTGGTCAGAGTTTAATTTTTTGGATATTTTACCTGGAGCACCATTATCCATAACCGTTTCTGGGAATGGTTACGTTGCTACAAAAATTGAACCTGAAGAATTACCTCAAGAACTCTTCGAAATTCCAGAAAATTATACTCAAATGGAGGTCGATTCTGCAGAAGGATTTGGTTATACGCAGATAGCTGATGACCGTTTCCTCTTTACTGATGAAACAGGTGAACGATATGGAGTACGTGATCTAAACGGAACAATCCTTGTCCAACCAAAATATGCATTTATAGCACCATATGTTGGTGATATATCTGTTGTAAATACAGCTTCTGACAAATTTGGTGCGATCAATTTAAGGGGGCAAGAGGTTATTCCTCTACGATATGACTTTTTAACCTATTCAGAAAATGACCGTAAATTCATTTACGGTCAACATGATAAGTATGGTATATTGGATGAAAATGGCAAAGTATTAATTAAGGCTAATTATGATATGATTAATTTTCCTGAACATGGTCTTATCCAGTTTACAAAAAATAATAAAAGTGGGTATATTAATGAAAAAGAGCAAGTAGTCATTCCTGCGGTGCATGAATACATTATGGGACGAAATCAGCATTACTTTATTTCAACTCAAGGTCAATACTATGCATTATACAGCATTCACGATAATAAGAAAATCGCAGGCGGATATGATTATATGGCTTTACCAGATGAAGGAACAACGTTCTTGGCTATGAAAAACGGAAAATATGGTTTTATTGACGATAAGGGTAAAACAACTATCCCTTTCAAATTCACAACTGCAATTGCCTTTTCAGATGGCGTGGCCATCGTATCGGAAGATGAGGCTGGGGAAGACTTTTATTATATTAATACTAAAGGGGAAAAAATAGCGGCTGTCGAAGCTGAATAATTTTAAATATTCACCTCATTATGTCCTTAAAATCGGCGATCAATTTTATCTACAAATGACCGCTGTCATGCTATTTTGAGCAATTAATCACTACATGTTTATAAAAAATGATATCTTAGTCTCTTACAGAAAGATCCACAAGGAATGCAAATGAAGAAGAGCATAATCGGTTTTGGCCAACAATTTAAAGAAATTCTACTTATTCTGATGTTGTGTTTAATCGTGACTGGTGCTCTTGCTCAAGAAATATTGGATAAGTTGAAGCAACAATATGAAAACACTCCTGCTTCGAATACGGAACGATTATATATAGCTGGTAAATATGTAAGAGCCTTATTTTTCAATCAACAAGAAAATCAAGCTGCCGAAATACTGAAAGAAAATATTCAGATAGCAGTTCGCTATGAGGATGGTCAATATGCTGCGAATCTGTATGCCATTGATGCAATGAACAATCGCATTGCCGAGCGTTTAAAGGAATCACAAAATAGTTTATCCAAAGCAAAGGAATTTGCTCACAAATCTAAGGATCAAGAAATCAAAGGCTATGTCTATTATTGTGAAGGCTGGCTATATGTCCGTAATAATAAAGAGGGTGAGGCTGTACGAAGTTTTTTACGTGCTATTAACTATTTTGATCAGTCCCATCCCTCTCCCACTCTAAGCTCCCGAAAATCATCAACATACAAAGAACTTACTTCAATATATGCGAATTGGAATGAGTACCAATTGCAAGAAAAATATAGTTTACTTGCTTTAAATCTAGCCATTCAGCAAGATGATCCGATTGCTATATTTGATGCTTATATGCTTATGGGATATATGTATGAGCAACGTTATAGAGCGGATGAAACTAAGCAACAGTTGCGTGATCAAGCTGAAAAATACTATTTACAGGCGATCAATACCTATAACCAAAACAAGAACAACATTCCATTCCCTTCAAACCTTTCTTTTGTTGCCAATAATTTGGCTCATCTTTATCTGACTTCTTACCCTGAAAGCTTTCAAGATCAAGCGCTTCAATATGCTAAACTTGCTCAAAAGCAGGGTCTAAAGACGCAGCAGTACACCCACGTTGCCTCTGCCTATGGTATCATGGCAGAGATTGCCTTGAAAAATAAAAATTCTAAGGAAGCAAAAGCATATTTATTGTCGGCCCTTGTCGAGATCTCTAAAAGTAGTGTACCCGATCAAAATATCATCTTGAGTATATATGAAAATCTTTCTGAAATCGCGGAATCAGACCAAAATTTGACTGAAGCAATTCGCTACCACAAAGCGTATATGGAGACGTTTAAATCCATCTATAATCAAGAGCAATTAGAACTAGGTAAGCGATTAGAAGCTCAGTTTGACAAAGAAAGACAGCAACAACAACTGATCACCATGCAGTTGGAATCTGATAAGAAGGAACAACAAATTAATTTGATGCAGACCATTAGTCTACAGCAAAAGCAAGCATTTGAAAACTTACAGCTGCATGAGGAAAATCAAAGAAAGGAACTGGAACTAACGCAGTTGGAATCGGAGAAAAGAACTCAAGAATTAAAATTGTCCCGTCTTGAAACTCAAAGTCGTGCTCATGATATCATAAGTTTTAAAAATGAAATCTCCTATAAGGAAAAGATAAATAAATATTATGTGGTTTTAATTCTAGTTTTCTTACTGCTCATCTGTTTGCTTCTCTATGCCTATAAACAGCGATCCAAGAGTATGCGTCAGCATACGGAGTTGTACAATTTTTCGTTAGACAAAGAACGTCAAAACTCTAAAATATCTAACTTAACGGCTATGCTTGAAGGCCAAGAACAAGAACGTGGACGTATGGCACGAGATCTACATGATGGACTAGGTGGTTTATTATCCAGCACTAAAATAAACTTATCACAAATAACAGATAAGTTAGATTTACCCATGAAAGATGACATGCAAAAGTCCATACAACAATTAGATACTGCTGTAGAAGAACTCCGCCGTGTCGCTCACAACCTCATGCCTGATCTACTTTATAGATTTGGACTGCAGGAAGCACTGCAAGATTATGCAGCCCGTATGTCAAATGATTGTCTAGATATTGATGTACAATTTTTACATTATAAAAATCAGCTAACAAAAGAACAGCAACTTTTGGTTTATCGTATTGTACAAGAACTGGTCAATAATTCAATAAAACATGCAGATCCAAAACAAATCATCATTCAGATTGTAGAAGAAGCTGATAGTTATTGTATCACTGTTGAAGATGATGGCCTTGGATTTGATGTACAACAGATTAAAGGAAATCAATCAGCAGGACTTTATAATATTCAATCACGGATCGATTTTCTAAAAGGAAGATTCAGTATCCAATCTGAAATAAATCTTGGAACGAGTGTTGAGGTTTTATTTCCAAAAAATAAAAATTAATGATTAAAATAGCGATTACAGATGATCATCCCCTACTCTTAGAGGGACTTAAAAATATACTCTCCAAATCAGAACTTTTGGAGGTGGTGGGTTGTTTTCCAGATGCAGATACGATGCATACTGCATTAACAAAAATATCTGTAGATGTACTTTTGTTAGACATCAATCTTCCTGACGCAAATAGTATAGAATTGATAGGATCTCTTAGAATTAAATACCCTAAGATGCACATTATAATCATCAGTGTTCACAATGAATATGCTGTGATCAATAGTGTAATACAAGAAGGTGCTCATGGATATATTCAAAAAAATGCTTCTGTAGAAGAAATTATCAATGGGATAGAACAAATATTAAAAGGAAACAAATTTTTATGCTCACAGACTAAAATTATTGTAGATAAGAAAACTAAAGATGAACTAAAAATAGTTCCAAAATTGACGCGTAGAGAAAAAGAAGTACTTTCGGAAGCAGCATCTGGACTAACTACTAGCCAAATCGGAGAAAAATTATTCATTAGTCCACATACTGTCGAGAGTCACCGGAAAAATCTGATTGAAAAATTTGGAGCAAAAAATTTAAACTCAGTTATTAAATTAGCCATTGAATATGGACTTATACGTCAATAATATTAATTTCACCTAAAACCACGATAATCGGCGATACGGAATAGGTGTGTAAAATACTATTTTTACAAATGAATATATTAAAAGCAGTTATTTTCACCGTGCCAGATCCCATTCTTTTGAAGAAGTAAATCTTGTTAAATCTAAAAAATAATTAAAAATGATAAAACTCAAATCGTTCTCACTACTATTCACCTTAATCTGTTGCTGCAGTCTACTGACGAGTTGCTTTGATTTTATTGAAGATATTAACTTGAATGCTAATGGATCAGGAAACATTAAGGCTACTCTTAATCTCAGTAAAAGCAGTACTAAGGTCGCTTCATTAATGAAACTAAAGAGTGTTAATGGCATTCAAATACCCACAAAAGAGAAGATAAAAAGTGAAACTGAAGATATGATTCGTATTTTAAAAAATACAGCAGGCATTAGTCAGGTACAATATAGTTTGGATTTCAACAATTATATTGCAACTGTTTCTTGCCATTTTGCATCAGTATCGGCATTAAATAACTTTAGTAAAGCCCTGGGCACTCATTTTAAGAGTGCTTTGGGTAATAATAATAGCTATACTTACAATGCTCATACAGGTACTTTCACCAGAACATATACACACTCTCCGGTTTTAAGTAAAGAATATGCACGTATATCTGAAACTGATCGAAAATATTTCAATGATGCTTATTATACCCAAATCGTACGATTTGACAAAACTGTCAAATCACAACAACATGCTTCGGCAAAAATATCAAGTTCTGCAAAAGCAGTTTTACTGAAACTAAAAGCAACTGATCTTGCTAGTGGAAAGGCTTCCCTAGCAAACACCATAACCTTAAATAATAAATAAATACATGAATTTTAAATACCTATCCTTGATAGCGCTCGCTGCTTTTGCAAGCGTGCAAGCTACAGCTCAAGAGCTGACGAAAAAAATACCATCTCAAGCGGACTTTGTTGTCGCCATTAATAATAAAGCCATTGTAGAACACAGTTCTATAGAATTACTGAATGAGACCTTAACGAAATTAGGAGCCTTTGATAAGACAAGAAATAACTTGGATTTTTCTATTAAAAGCTTGGAAGAATTAGATGTCAATTTAGATAAACAAGCATTTGTTTATCGGACGAATACGGATAGCTTATATTATATTGGTGTTTTAATTCCCTTGAAAGCAAACCACAAAGTCAAAGAGCGTATGTTTTCACAATTTGATGTGCTTCCTATTTATAGTGGCTACGAAAGAAGGGTTTCAAAAGACGGAAAGACGCAGGTGGCATGGAATCAAGAAACCTTATTTGTTTTGACAGGCGATCTGCACCGCAATTACTTTCAAATGAAAGAGGTGGCCGATCGCTATGGTCTAGATCTAGGTGTATATGGTGGCGGCAGTGATAGTTGGCTATATGATGAAACTTTAAGTGCGGCAGATACTGCTGTAGCGGTTGAAGCTATAGCTACTGAAGAAGTTTTACCTGATACCGTAAATATCTTAGAGGAAATTAGTGAAGCTACCGCTGAGGCTGAAATAGCTTATGCTGATACCGCTGCTCTCATATCTATTGATTGGGATGATGATGCTGATACAGTTGAAACGGATAGTTACGATCTTGAATCTGATTCTTTATATCTTCTCAGCCAAATCAGAGAAGCTAAGAATGATTCTCTTAAAAATAAACTATTTGGCACTTGGCTTACTAATGATTTTAACGATTATTTAGATCCTAAAAATAATCTGGGACAACATAAAGCAGTCAAGATCGCTGATCAAAAACATCTACTAAGGGTATGGATACCAAATCTGGATAAATTATATCAGGATGCTTTGCCTTACGACGTCTTAAAAATGGCTTACGGTGTTGATTTGAAAAATTTTAAATACGGCTATGAAGATGCTACATTTGATTTGATACAAGATCAGCATACGCTGAAATTGACTGGAACAGTAGGTGTAGATGCAGAAATGGCCAAAATTTTCAAAACACTCTATAATAATACAATTAATAAAAAATTCAGTCAATATATTCCTGAAAATCACTTAGCATATGCCTCTATGAATATCAGTACAGAGGGGTACCTGAAGCAATTACCGGCATTAATATCTCGTTGGTACGCACCACTAGCGGGAGAATATGCTGATGTAGTAACTATAGCTGCTACCGCCTTAGAAATTGGATTAGATGAAAAATCTATCGGTAAAGTAATGAAGGGTGATCATGTTTTCTTTCTAAACGATCTACAGAAAGTAACAAAAGATTATGTTTCCTATGAATATGATGATGATTATAATTATAAAGAAATAACAAAAACAAAAGATGAATATGTGCCTAATTTCCTTTGGATGTTTACTTCTCAGGATCAACGGTTATACAAAAAAATCCTTGAATTTGCAGTAAAGAAACAAGAAGTAAGTTTGGAAAATGGTATTTATAAAATTTCTGAACAGAAAAAATTAGAACCAATCTATATTCTTTTTAAGCATGATATTGTATTTGTAGGAAGTGATTTGGAGCAATTAACTTCCATTGAACAAAATCGTTTTAAAGCAAGTAGAAATATGAAAGTAAAAAAAGACATGTCTACTAATCCTTTTAATATGGTTGTTCATACCAATGCGATACCCGAAGTTGTTAGTAAACTTGAAATTCCTGTTACCGCACCTTTGCAACAAACACTTAAAGATCTTTCTGCTTATGGAGATGTTCAAATTAAATCAACTCATCTTCATAAAAATCGCTTTTCAGGAGAATTTTCTGTGGAGTTACCGAAAGAGGACAAAAATGCACTTCAATATATCTTGAAGCATATTTTAAAAAATTTAGATCATCCTATCAAAAACTAATCATAGATGAAAAGAATTGCAATAATCATCTGCTCCTTATTGTTTTTAATATGTGTACTTGGGTGGACCATCTATATGGTTCGAAAAAACAAAATTGAGAAGCAATATGTAAGTAAAGAAAGTACTTCTGTCTTATCTATCGCAGTTGATGATTTGTTATTGGATAATATCTCTTCCCTGCTTTCAAAGGGTGATCAATCTCCTGATGTAAAAAGTAAAGAAACATGGATAAAAAGCCTAATTTTAGATGCAGGAATTTCGATTCCAGCCCGAATTTTTCTGTTCAACACTGCTGATCAGAAAAATAAATTTTACGGTATTTTGGCTATAAAGGACTATGAAGATTGCTTTTCTTTTTTCGCCAACCATTATCCCAAAGGGATAAAATTCATAAATAAAGAAAAGGGTATAGTCAGTGTTATGATAGGAAAACATATCCAAATACTATTCGATCGAAATTGTTTTATCTATAAAATAGCTTTAGATAACAGTTCAGAAACCGCAGATCTTGAATCTTTGTTACATGATACTGATACATGGACACAAATCGGTGATTTGAAAGGATTTGAGCACGTACTGTCAAAAAAGCACATTAACTATGTACAGAGAGACAAAAGCTTAAAAATTGAAGCATCAATTGGAAAAAATAAAACAGAAATTGATGGTGAGTGGTTACTTTCCCAAAATATAGATCAAGAATTGCAAATCAGAGCTATGGACACCACAAATCAGACGCTTGCTTTCTGGAGTTTGATTCATCTAAAAGATATTCCTATACTTGCACATTTAATGAACAAGTATACTGGACTTAATGAAGCACAGTTAGCCCAAAATTATTCTAATTATTTTGATTTACAAATAAAAGCTGATCCTACCACTCAAAGGGATACTTCGATTACTTACGAATACGATGAGGATTTTAATGCTGTTGAAGCGAAAAAGATCCAGGATCTACGTGTACCTCATATCATACAGGCATGGAAATATAATAAATCGCTGGAAGAATCACTTCCCAATAATATGTTTTATCAGTTCCATAAAATGAAAGCCGGTCAATATTTGTTACAAACAACTTCTGATAATTTTATCAATCAGATTGAGAGCAAACCCACATCATATCCTTTTTATTGCTTTATTGATTTTAAGACATGGCCAGAAGAATGGACGTTGTCTCTATTTAAAAATTTAAAAGACAATAAAGTTCAGGCGACAATAATGACTACGCTACAGGATCAAAAGAAATTGTCCATAAAGGGACAAATCAATTATTAGTATAGCGGAACCGAATTAATATTTTGAAGATGATACAGTGTAGAAATATACTGTATCATTTTTTTTAGAAAAAAATCTACTTTTAAATCAAAACGATAAGAAGATCTTTTTTTTACAATTATAATAAGCTCTGGTAAAGTCTATTTATATTTGTATCATTACAATTATAAAATTAGCATCTGTTTCTATCATGAATCCTCAAGTAGATGAATATTTAAATAATAGCAAGACATGGCAAGAAGAAATGAAACTTTTGCGTAGAATTGTACTTGACTGTCAACTCATGGAAACGCTTAAGTGGAAAACACCTTGCTATACATACAACAATAAAAATGTTGTTCTTATCAATCGTTTTAAATCTTATTGCGAACTTGGCTTTTTTAAAGGTGCGCTATTAAGTGATACGTACTCACTGCTGATGCAACATGGTGAGAACTCTCAATCTTCAAGAAGTATAAAGTTTACAAATGTTGCAGATATATTGGAGAAAGAGCCTCAAATTAAAGCATATATTTTTGAAGCTATAGAAGTTGAAAAAAGTGGATTGAAAGTTGTATTAAAAGAGACTTCCGATTTTTTAGTTCCTTTAGAATTTGAACAAAAATTAAAAGCAGATCCCATATTGACCGCTGCCTTTCAGGCCTTAACTCCAGGCAGACAACGAGCATATTTACTTCATTTCGCAGCGCCTAAACAATCTAAGACTATCCAAGCACGTATTGAAAAATATATTCCACGCATCTTGAAGGGAAAAGGCTTAAATGACTGTATCTGTGGTTTATCAAAACGCATGCCTTCCTGTGATGGCTCCCATCAGCTCCTACAATCAACCTGTACAGAAAACTAACTTTTTCAAATAAAGTATAAATTAAATTTATTCCCTTGTTATATACTCAAATTGTCGATCCTAACTTACAAAAAATAGATCAATATGTCTTTCGGACTTGCGGTTTAGCAATAGCAAACTTAACACGAGAACTAGAAAGTCAAGAATATGCTGCTCAGAATTTTGAATTGATAAATCGAAAATTTAAATATAGGACAGCTAAAATAACACCGACAAAGACTGGGCAATTTGTTACCTTATGGCAGCGAACTACTTCTGGTATTATCGCTCCTTTCGAAATTAATGATCCTATAGACTTTTATATCATAGCTGTGCGAAAAGAACCAAATCTTGGAATCTTCATATTCCCAAAAGCTATTTTATTCCAAAAAGGGATACTTTCTGGAAATGGTAAAGAAGGCAAACGGGGGTTTCGAGTTTATCCAAACTGGGATGTCGTTGAAAATAAACAGGCGCAGAAAACCCAAGATTGGCAAAAATTATATTTTTTACACCTACCTGAACATCAACAAATCGATCTCACAAGAGCAAAACATTTATTACAGATTTAAGTTGAGTCTGTTTAATAAATGGGTATTTTGGATAATATAGTTTGAACTTTACATATATTATGTGTAAATTGTTAATACCATTTATAGACATAATCGAATCATTATGCATCCCTTCCGAAATAAAAACAAAGAACATAGTAATAAGTGTTCCACTAGTTGTTCTCCAGAAGTATCCTTTCATCCATTTGTAAAAGTACAAGGAGGTACACTTGGAAAAAACCAGTTAACTTCGAACGATATTGAAGTATTCGAGGGACCTATTGTCAAACCAGATGCTTTAGAACAGGTTGTATTAGAGATGAATTTACTTAAGAACAAAAATTAACAGATATTGATTACTCAATTATGCTATTTCATAAAAAAAAACTCCACTCATAACGAATGGAGTTTTTTTATGTTATTGCAAAATCTTATTACAAAGATGCGATTGCATTGTTTAATGTTTCTGAAGGACGCATTGCTTTAGTAGCTAAATCATCATTAGGGAAATAATAACCACCGATATTTTGAGCTTTACCTTGAGCAGCAATTAACTCCTCATTGATCTGTTTTTCATTTTCAGCTAATGCCTTAGCTAAAGGTGCAAATTTTGCAGCTAATTCAGCATCTTTGGTTTGCGCTGCTATAGCTTCTGCCCAATAAGCCGTTAAATAATAATGAGACCCTCGGTTATCGATCTGACCTACTTTACGTGCAGGAGACTTATCATTTGCTAAGAATTTTTCTGTAGCTACATCCAATGTTTCAGCCAAGACTAATGCTTTTGCATTATTTTGAGTTTGTGACAAGTGTTCTAAAGAAGCACCTAAAGCTAAGAATTCACCTAAAGAATCCCAACGCAGGTATCCTTCGTGCAAAAATTGCTCAATATGTTTTGGAGCAGAACCCCCAGCACCAGTCTCAAATAGACCACCACCATTCATTAAAGGGACAATAGAAAGCATCTTTGCAGATGTACCTACTTCTAAAATAGGGAATAGATCGGTTAAGTAATCACGTAATACGTTACCCGTAACAGAAATAGTGTCTAAACCTTCGCGAATGCGATCTAAAGAAAATTTAGTTGCCTCTACTGGATTCATAACAAAAATATCCAATCCATTTGTATCAAAATCACCTAAGTATTTTTCTACTTTTTTGATAATCTCTCTATCATGAGCACGGTTTTCATCTAACCAGAATACTGCTGGTGTAGCAGACAGACGAGCACGGTTAACAGCCAATTTTACCCAGTCTTGGATTGGTGCATCTTTTGTTTGACACATGCGAAAGATATCACCTGTTTCAACCGTTTGCGCCATTAAAATATTTCCTTCATTGTCTACGACACGTATCGTACCATTTGCAGTAGCTTGGAATGTTTTATCATGAGATCCATATTCTTCTGCTTTTTGAGCCATTAAACCAACATTAGGAACTGAACCCATAGTGGTAGGATCTAAAGCACCATGCTCTTTACAATCTTCAATCGTTGCTTCATATACGCCGGCATAACAACGATCTGGAATGATGGCAATCGTATCCTGAGACTTTCCTTCTTTATTCCACATTTGTCCCGAAGTACGGATCATAGCTGGCATAGATGCATCAACAATAACGTCTGAAGGCACATGTAAATTTGTAATTCCTTTATCAGAGTTGACCATTGCTAAATCCGGACCATTAGCAATAGCGGCATCAATAGCTGCTTTAACTTCTGATTCCTGTGGATTGCCTACAATTTTAGCCAATACTTCACCTAAACCATTATTTTTATTAATTCCTAAAGAATTGAACAATTCACCATACTTAGCAAATACATCTTTAAAGTAAACTTCTACGATCGCACCAAAAATAATAGGATCTGAAACTTTCATCATTGTTGCTTTTAAGTGAGCAGACAACAAAACACCGTCAGCTTTGGCTGCTGCAATTGTATCTGCAACAAAACCTTTTAAAGCGGATAAGCTCATTACTGATGAATCGATTACTTCTCCTGCTTTTAATGGTGATAAACCTTTTAATTCAGAAATAGTACCATCGGTATTCACAAACTCTATTTTGAACTGTCCTTGATTTTGTACCGTAACTGATTGCTCGGTTTCATAGAAATCACCATGAGCCATCGAAGCTACGCGAGTTTTTGAATCTGCAGACCACTCACCCATCGAATGTGGATTTGCTTTAGCATAATTCTTAACCGCCTTCGGTGCACGACGATCAGAGTTTCCTTCACGTAAAACTGGATTTACAGCAGAACCCAATACTTTGGCATACTTCGCTTTGATTTCATTTTCTTCCGCAGTTTCTGGATTGTCAGGAAAATTAGGAATTGCATATCCTGCAGCCTGTAATTCAGCAATTGCGCCTTTTAATTGAGGAATAGAAGCTGAAATATTGGGTAACTTAATAATGTTAGCTTCTGGAGTGGTTGCTAACTGTCCTAATTCAGCTAAAGCATCAGCTACTTTTTGATCTTCGCTTAGTACATCTGAAAAGTTCGCCAAAATACGACCTGCAAGAGAAATATCTCTTAATTCAACATCGATATCAGCTGTTTTAGCGAATGCTTGTACAATAGGTAAGAATGAATAAGTCGCCAATAATGGCGCTTCATCTGTCTTGGTGTAAATGATTTTAGATGACATAATTTTTTTATTGAAATCTTTTAACTTGCTTAAACAAAATTGAAATTAAAACGAACGGTTAGGTTGCTTCAAAATTCGCCTAAAGATAAGAAAATCAAATTTAAATCGCCACAAAAGGTTGAATTATGACGCTTGAAAGTAAAATATTGGCTCGACTGAATTAAATGAAAATAAGATGCCCTATATCCTATTACATGGAAAACAGATTTGCAGACTATTTGATGACTGCTTTTATATCTTTCAATTCTAATACCTGTCTAGCTTTTTTATATGTAAAAACACTTTCCAACATCGCTTTTGCAAGTAGTTTAGTTTTAATTGGGGCATATTGTTTAAAAATGCCAACTTTATTAAAAGCGTTAATGACTTTTAAGCCGATCTTTTCACCCAAACGATCTGAATGAGGTCGCTCAATAAATCCTGGACGCAAGATAGTGAGTTGCTGAAAGCCAATGTTTTTGATTGCATCTTCTAAAGATCCTTTCATTCGATTGTAAAAGATTCGCGATTTTGCATTTACTCCGGCTGCAGATAGTAAAACGAAATGAGTAACACCATTTTCAAAAGACATTTTCGCAAAATGAAAAGGATAGTCATAGTCAATATGCCACTGGGCTTCTTTGCTTCCGGCATCTTTTAATGTGGTTCCTAAACAAGAAAAAGCGATATCTCCCCTTATCTGATCTTGAAAAGAGAATAGCTTATCAAAGTCAACAATAATCTCTTCTAATTTATCATGATATTCAAAATAAGGACGTCGCAATAATACCCGAACTTTACTAAATCGAGGGTCCACTACTAATTGTCGAACAAGTTCTCTACCTGTCGCTCCGCTTCCACCAATAACAATTGCTACCATATGCTAAAGATAATGATTCGTGACCTATATTTTACTATGATATTAATTACTATGGAGATATATTATGAAAGATTTTTAAACGATTAAGCGCATTGATGACCTCGGGTGATCTCCGGTTCAACTTGCTCAGGTATGATTTTAAAAACATGAGATTAACACGTATGGAACAATTGGAACTTTGCTCAGTCAATCTATCTATACATGTTGACTATATAAATGATCACGCAGCCCTATCCCAATCTCCTGATTAATTTATATCGATTGAAATTTTGCTATCGGTGTACGAATACCTATGTTTGTAACTATGTCTGAAACTGAAAAAAATCCCTATCAATTGTTCAACAAAACAATTTGGTCTAATTGGAAATCTCAAGATGTAATCTGTATAAAAGTTGAAGAATTATCACAAACTAATGGAATTACATTCTTTGAACTTATTCCTGACTCTGAAATGTTAGATGCAGATACCGAAACCTTATACCCAATTGACTCAGAAGATGTTTTGGACATGTTTACGCCCGAAAAACATGTTAAATTTGTTGTACATGATATCTATATGGCCGATTTAGACGATTAACTATTCGAACTTCCAAAATTACGCTCCTTAGACAAAATTAAATTTTACATCGATTTTGTGATTACGGCTTTCTGCTTATCTGCCTGAACTATTTTTTTATAAAAGTCAACATACTCATTATATTTTTCCGGTGGATAAGTTTTATCATTCATTTTCTGTGCTCTCTTGTAAAGGATAACACCATCCTTGAAAGTAAATGTAGCCGCATAGGTTCCAAATTCAGAGTCTATTATAATATCTTTTGGTATAAAATCAACTTGATATCCGCTTGGTAATTCAAAATTAATTTCGTCAATGTCTTGATAAGCATATGGAACAGAAAAAAAAGTTTTCCTGTTTTCAATTTTAATTGGGACTGATTCCTTTCGATTAACTTGATTGAGTAATAAAAACAACTTATCCCCCCCTTTACTTAATAATGGTTTAGATTTAAATGCAATTTCTTCTTCTAATTCTGGCTTAGTTTTATCTTTCTGCTCACACTTATAATGTCCAAAAGTTTGGATGGGGATTGTACTGTATTCCAATACTTTTTTCTTTTGTTCGCTTGGTTCTAATAAAGTTGTTCTTAAATTATCTTCAAATTGGGAATTCCCATAGCGTGTATTGGTTAAGACATCAATATCATTTTCATTATGAAATGTGATTTTAGTTTTACTGATTTGATAATTATCTTCAGCCGTGTAAACTGGTGTTTTTACAAGTACTCCACCCTCTTCAGTAATTAACAGCACCTTTCTATTCGCATTTCCATAACCAATAAATCCCATTGGATAATAGGAACTCGTACATTCTAAATAGGTTGTATCGTTTTTTAACGGTACAGCCAAGATCATGTGATTTGCTTGACCGATACTTGAATATTGCTCATTTAAACTTGGTTTTCGATTACCTATCATGACTAAATGTGACTGTATTCCAACTTCATTTAGCATCGCCTTCATAAAATTGGATAATCCTTTACAATCACCGTAATTAATTGTTGCGACCTTTTCAGCGACTACTGGCTTAAACCCTCCAATACCTAACTGCACACTGACATAACGTGTATTTTGTTGCAAATAACGATACAAAATCGCCATCTTCTCATGTGGTGACTGTGCATTTTTGGTCAAATCTCGAATTTTAATTTTGAATGCATCCGGTAAATTATTTCCACCTGCATTGAGTTTATAGATCCAATGTCCAAAATTTTTCCAGGTATCAAAATTACCACTAGACCCGTCGTATTCAAATAAATTGGGCGATGCTGTGACCCAAGAAGAAACGTTATTGATCCCGATAGATAAAGGTTCTCTCGGTACAGCAGCAACGTGATTACTATTCCATTTATATAGTGTTTTACCGGCAGTTGTGGTTGAATCTACTTGTAATCCCGAACGACTCAAATATTTCATTTGATAATTTTTATCTTTTTGAATCGTGTAACTGGATTTTTCTACCGACATACCAAAATCTTTAATATCGCGCCATTGTGGAAAATAAAGTAATCCTTTAAAATCTTGGCTAAAACTATACTCTATTGTATATGGGTAGGTATTGCTAACAAATTTTAGCCTTTTTACTCTATTATCTTCAAAAATAGAAAAATCGGAAAGTAAACTTTGATCCTTAATGTCGGAATTTTTATATTCCTTAATTTTATTACCAGCGGCATCATAAAGTACAGCTTTAATATTGTAGATATTTGAAAATTTATCATACACTTCTTCCATTACAGCAAAATCATCACCTGCTTTGCTAAATATAGTGGCTGTAATTTTATAATCATATTTTGCAGCATTTACACCTTTTATATCTAAAAATTGCTCTTCATTTCTGATCACAATTATGGCATCTTTTTTTAAGTCATCTGGAATTTTAGCGATATCCCAAGTTGATTGTCCCTTTAAAAAAAGACTACATATCACGAACATGATACTTAATGTATATTTGATCATATTTTTTTCTTTAATACAATTTTCTCAGCTTGTTTTTCGACAATGGCTGCAAATAATTCTTTCAAATCGAAATACTCTTCTGGACTGTAGGTTGATTTACTAATGGTGACAATACTCTTAATCAATAACGCCTTTCCTTCTGTCTGATAAGATATGGTAAATGATCCTACATTCTCGGGAAGTTTAAAAATTCCTCCTTTCGGAAGTTTATCTATTTCATAATCATCTGGAATTATAACTACAACACGACAATTTTCCATAATAGGGTGAGCAAAATCCACAGGAAAAATTCGTTCTTCATGTTTCAAAGGATTTTCCTTGGTTTGCTCATAAAGCAATGGACTAAAATACACTAGATTTCCAGCCTCTTCTACATGATCCTCTATTTCCACATCCATAGATTCAATAAACCGCTCATCTAAACTATCGAGATTTAAAATTTTGAAATTATGGAGTTCTAGTCCATTTTTACTCTTTTTCAAGTTTTTCAAATAATCTTCTTCATTAATGGCATTTCTATAGGCATTTCTTGCTGTTAAACCAGCATATCCATTGAAATAATTTGTTAGCGTTCCTTTAAGTTTGTTTTCCTTATCTAATGTTAACTGATAGACATGCATACTTTCATCTCCAAAGCTTGTTTCGGTACTAATCCATCCCCCACTTTTATCATTAACATTGATAAGAAATCCTTCATGATTCAAATTTTCATAATGAATCATTCCAAATGGCATATCTTTAGCTGTAGCATCAAGAAAGTAGACATTTCCTCCAATCTCTACTGCGGCTATAACATTATCAAATTTACTGATCACTGGATAACCAGGATGTTTACCATTTGAGCGCGTACTGATTAATACAGGATAAGCATTAAACTTGGCCTCTCTTAGAAAATTGATTAATGCTAGATTTAGATCGGCTGAATTACCTGTTTTTTTCTCAAATATGGTTTTAGGATTTGTTTCAGTACTATAATAATGATAGTTTTGATTCCACTTTAGGTTATCCTTAATATATTTATAAATTCTCTTTGCGTTTTTCAGAGAATCATTTTCTAAAGATAGAATTGTCTTTAAATTATTTTTTGCGTAATTACCCTTATTTAAATATCCCCCGAAATTATCATCATCAAGAATAGCATTAACAATCTTCGGCCATGATCCTGTATAGTCATTAAAAAACTGACCAGGAAAATTCGTTGATCGAAGTTCAAAATCAATTGATGGTCTGTAATCATCTAAATTAGATATAAAAGGCTCATCTTTTAGTGCAGGCATGTTTTCTGCAACATAACGATCACGAGTAGCTGAAGATTGAACATTGGTGACATAACTTGCATTGACCTTTTCATGGACAGGATGAGCGATTTCATAATAACCGCTTCTATTAAATTTGTAATCGAAATACTCTGGAATAGTGATTGTGTATTCGGACCATAATGTTGGTATTTCACTTTGAAAGCTCCAACCGGGTAAATTAAATATAAAATCAGATTTGATCTTATATTTATATTCAATAATAGATCCTTCTTTTACATTAGGTAGTGTAAATTTCTTAAAAACAGTATTCTTATTGACTTCTTCCGTAAATTTTGAATCTTTATCAATTTTACTCGTTGTCATGACACCATCTACCATATTATAGGTAGCTGCATTCATAAATTCTAAAACCTCCTTGGATTCACTATTGCTTTTATGAAGCCCAATAGAGTAATTTGCATAATTATAACCATTTTTGTTTAAGATTTTATAACGGACGTGCCTCTCATAAACATAAACAAATGATTTAGATATAGGACTTATCTCAAAGTAACAATTTCCGATATCAAATAATTTAATTGCTGATGCTGCTGAGTCTATTCCTGATGCATTAATCAAAAAATCTTGTGGTTGAATTTTCCCAAATTTATATTCAACTTTTTGATTTTTTTGTGCTTGAACACAATCAACAGTCGTGATCAATAACATCACTAGAGGTAATAATAATTTCTTATATGGCATTTTATTAAGAATTGGCTAGGCAAATATAAATAATAAAACGATATTTAAAGTTATTAAATATCGTTTTATTATTTAAGGTTTTCGTAAAAACTAGAAGAACCCATTAGCTATAGCTTAAATTCAATCCATCTGACGATTTAAATATAATGGCTGTATATAAATATATATAGCCATCAATATATAAAAAACGAATGATTCATCTTTTTTAAATTAACCTTATAGGTAATTATTATCAAACTTATCAACTACATGGACAAGCTAATCAGGAGATCTTGAACACCATTTTCAAAAACTTGAAGTTCTTCACGTTGCTGCAAAATAAAGCTATTCTCGTCTAACTTACCTACCACTATATCCCTTTCCTCATCACTATTATAAACCATATTTCGAAATGGATTGACATAATCTTTTGCTCTACTTGCAAATATTTCATTGACCATCCAGGTTCGATGTAAAATTGCTTCGTGCATCCAGCTTTTTAATGTTTCAATAGTTATTGTTTCCCAAGTTTCACCAGTTATTTCCAATATAGAAGCAAAAGCATGTGATCTTTTGGATTCTAAATAAGATTTACTCAAATCATGATAATATTTATGGACATCTTCCCACTCATCAATTTTACTTGATTTGATTTCGGACATCAACTGTTCAATAGCATTTTTCTCTATCAATTGTCCTCCAATATTTTCCCACTCCAAACGTTGACTATCTTTCATTTTATCTTTTAATTGTTCGAAAGAATTATTCTTGAGAAAGTCAATGATATGAATGGAGCCATAATATTGAATAAAACGTTTAAAAAGCGAATATGCCTGTCCGACCTTCACTAGCTCTACTTTTCGCTTTGAATGCTCAAATCCACTTACCTCAATTGATGATGGTATTTCATTACTATCACCAGTTAATTTTGTCTTACCGTCAATAAGAATTTGTTCATGCGTTACATCACTTAATCTGACATTATGATGTGAGCCGACAGCAAATTCTATGATACGTAACGAATTGAACAATTCATTCACCGTATCAGGAGCAAGTATATCATACTCCAGATATTGATTTTTCAACAAGCGTTTATCTCTACTCTCGTATTTATTACCATTGCGGATCAGTGCATACATATTATACATAAACCAATAGCCTGGAATGATGATCAATTTGTCATTTTTAACATCATTATTGACTAAAGAAAAAGGAATCTGAATATCTAATTCGTGCGGAAAATCTCCTTTAACTAAAAGCGTATAGGAAGCAAATCTTGAATTATGTTTTAAACTGACACATAACCCTGGCCAAAATCCTCTTCCAGCGATAATTTCTCCATCTGCTGCTCTTGAATTATGATTGGATCCAACTGTTGCCCCAGCAGCCATATTACTTTGGCCCATAACCACAGCTGCACATAGGAAAGAATTATTGTGGTGCTGCTCATGCGCAGGAAAAATTAAAGAATTAAGTACTTCACAGCAAGAAATGGTAGAATTATCTCCCAAAAATGAATTAATAAGCCTTGCGCCATATTTCAATTGTGAAAAAGACGACAAAATAAAACGCACTGCTTTAACTCCGTAAAAAATACGACAACCATAACCAACAATACCATTAACCAGCTCACAACCTTCTCCTATTTGGGTAAAGGCGTCAGGAGAAGAATTAATGGTAACATTTTTCAATTTATTAATACCCTTAATATATGCATCGGAGCCTATTTTCACATTTTTGATATTCTGTGAATTTTTAATGATACATCTGTCACCAATGATACTATAGGAACCTCTTGTTTTTAAAAACCTTTTCTCTGTAATTTCTTTAAATCTATTTTGCAATTGTAAATCTTGCCTATTACGAGTCCAAAGATAAGCATCAGCTGCTTGCATACCGTCAAAAGGCAAAATCGATCTCACGCCATTTTCATTGCATAATTCCAGTGCAATTCTTAAGTCTTCAGACTCTCCCTCTCTCAAAATACCATTTCCAAACTTTGCTGTACTGCTGGTCTCCATCTCACTGATGTTACTTAAAATAACATCATTTCCAATGATAAAGTGTGACATATATCGGACATGGTGGATGGCTACGGCATCACCTATATCACAACTCACGATCGTACTATTGTATATTCCTGACTCTAACTTTAAGTTGCGATATTCCAAATAAATCGGCTCCATAGAACCGATACGAACTAATCCAAAAAAATTATTATGTCTAATCTGATAGGGTATAAATGGATCACAGACCAATATATGTTCCCAATTATCAGCTCTGTTGCCATTTTCGATTAAAACAACAATCTCTTCTACCGTTAAGCTTCTATAATCAGATCTTGCATTTTGCTCAAACCGATGATGATTTTCATCCTTACCTTTAGGAATAAAAGCTGGGGGAATAAAATCAAAACCTAAGCGAACAATATTACCTTTTTTTATTTGACTCATATTTCTTATTCAACGGTCACTGATTTTGCCAAATTCCTAGGCTTATCTACATCTTGATTTCGTTCTACTCCAATATAATAAGAAAGTAATTGTAAAGGAATCACAGAAAGTATAGGTGCAACAATTTCATCCGCTTCAGGAATTTCAATATAATCTTCTGCTAATTGCTTAGATACTTCATCACCTTCTGTTATAACAGCAATCACATGTCCTTTTCTTGCCTTTACTTCTTGGATATTGCTGACAATTTTTTCATGGTATCGATCCTTAGTTGCAACAAAAACAACAGGTAAATTTTCATCAACTAATGCAATAGGTCCGTGTTTCATTTCTGCTGCAGGGTATCCTTCGGCATGTATATACGTAATCTCTTTCAATTTTAAAGCACCTTCCAAAGCTATCGGGAAATTATAACCTCTTCCTAAGTATAGAAAATCACGAGCATCTTTATATTTACGAGCTATTTCTCTAATCTTTGGAATTTGACTGTCTAAAATCGCTTGTACTTTATCAGGAACAGCATTTAATTCATTTAAAAGATGTGCATACTGATCGTCGTCAATAGACTTTTTGATATATGCAATTTTAAGAGCAATTAATTCTAAAACTGTCAGTTGCGCAGTAAACGCTTTGGTGCTTGCAACTCCTATCTCAGGCCCAGCATGAGTATAAGCTCCTGCGTGCGATAAACGGGCGATAGACGATCCTACTACATTTACCACACCTAAAATAATTGCCCCTTTACTTTTAGCATTTTCTAAAGCAACTAAGGTATCTGCAGTTTCACCACTTTGAGATATAGCTAGAATAACGTCCCCTTCGTTAATAATTGGATTCCTATAACGAAATTCAGAAGCATACTCCACTTCAACATTGATGCGGCAAAGTTCTTCAATTAAATATTCAGCGACTAAACCGGCATGCCAGCTTGTACCACAAGAAACAATGACTATACGATTAGCTTTACAGATTTGTTCTGCATATTGTTCAATACCACTTAATGTGATCGTCAATTTTTCTAAATCTAATCGACCACGCATAGAATCAAAAATAGCTTGAGGCTGTTCCATGATCTCCTTTAACATAAAGTGATCGTATCCTCCTTTTTCAATTGCAGCTAACTCCAAGTCTAATTTTTGTACATATGGTGTGACACGCTCATTGCCAATATTTTTAAGTATAAGCTCATCAGGTTTAACAATTGCCAACTCATAATCATTGATATAAACGACTTCATTGGTATATGCTAACATTGGTGAAGCATCAGAACCAAGAAAATGCTCGCCTTTTCCAATACCAATTACCAGAGGGCTTCCTTTTCTTGCTGCTATAATCGTTTCAGGATGTTCTGGTTCTATTAACAAGATTACATATGCTCCTACAACTCGCTTTAAAGCAATTCGCACAGCTTCTTCTAAGCTACACGCATTATTTTTTTTTATTTCAGCAATAAAATATAATAAGACCTCAGTATCCGTATCACTTTTAAATTCGTATCCCTTACTTAACAATTCATTTTTAATGGTTTGATAATTTTCTATGATACCATTGTGAATCATGGCTATTTGGCCATCTGGAGTATAATGTGGGTGAGCATTCTTATCCGAAGGTTCTCCATGTGTAGCCCATCTGGTATGTCCAATAGCTGTATGTGAACTCACATCATGGTCGGCTACTACAGCTTCTAAGTTTGCTACCTTCCCTGCTTTTTTAAAAACATGAAGTTCATTTTGTTGCACGATTGCTATTCCAGCACTATCGTACCCACGATATTCAAGCCTTTTAAGTCCATCAAGAACAATTGAAAATGCTTGACGAGGACCTGTATAACCAACTATTCCACACATAATTTATTATTTAAGTTAATATTAAAATGATTGGTTCAAAATTAGCATTATTTTTCATGCAATCGATTGTTTCAAATAATTTTATGAAAATTTAACATTAATGGAATATGAATAATATTAAAACAGAAAAGCCCTGCATGCAGGGCTTTTCTGTTTTAATAAAAGTTATTTATAACTAGTGCTTCGTAGACATTTCATCTACATAATCGTCACTAGGAACGTAATCAGCGACCATCTCCGCTTCATAATCTATTTTCTCATGATTTCCTAATCTTCTTTGAATTCCATCAAAAATTGAATACACCACTGGCACGATAATCAACGTTAAAAATAATGATGATAATAATCCACCTATAATGACAATGGCAATACCCCGGTTCATATCAGCACCATCTCCTTGTGCCATAGCAATAGGAACCATACCGATAACCATCGCAATAGTTGTCATTAAAATAGGACGTAAACGAGCATGATTGGCCGCAATTAATGATTCATAAGTCGTAAATCCTGCATCTTTTTTATGATTAGCAAAATCAACCAACATGATGGCATTTTTAGCTACTAGACCGATTAACATAATAATACCTAAAATCGTAAAGATATTTAAAGTTTGATTTGTCAATGCTAATAATAAGAATGCTCCAATGAAAGATAATGGGATCGAGAATAAGACAATAAATGGTGTTGCAAAACTATCATATAAGGCTACCATAACAAAGTATACTAAAATAATAGAAGCTAATAATGCTATTCCTAAAGTACCAAATCCTTCTTGTTGGTTCTCCATGTTACCTCCCCACTTGAAAGATACACCCGGTTTCAATTTTAGTTTTTTAAATTCAGTCTCCCACTCTGTTGCAATAGTTCCTGCGGGCTTTCCTACTACTTGAGCTTGAACAGAAACAGAAGGAGACTTATCTCGACGTTCTAATAAAGTCGGTCCTGAACCGTATTCAATATCGGCAAACTGCTCTAATGTGATTGATTCTCCTTTAGCATTTATAAACTTCAAGTTTTTAACATTGTCCATACTCGTTCTACCCGATTCATCATAACGAATATTAATATCATACTCGGTATCACCAGCACGATATTTTGTATCCGTATTACCAGAAAATGCCGTTTGCATAGTCGCACCCACAGTAGCAACATTTAATCCTAAAGCATTCATTTTATCACGGTTCAACTGCACATTAATTTCTGGATTACCATCTTCGGAAGTCAACTTCACTTCTGTCGCTCCAGAGACATTGCGTAACAATGCAGCAGCTTTATCAGCAAATTCTAAAGCGTCTTTTTGCGATGAGGCTATAACTGTTAAGTTTAATGGGGCTTGCTCAGCTCCCATGATACCGATAGAAACTGTTTTCACTTTGGCACCAACGAGATGATTTTCCATTTCTCTCTTTAATTTCGCTGCATACACTTTTGTAGGCTCCAATTTATTATGACCATCCTTCAAATAGATTTGCATTTCAGACTTATATTTTGTTCCGGATGTACCTGCCATCATACCATCGGAGGCTTGTCCTACTGTGGTAATCACACGTTCAATTTCTGGTCTCCCAGCTAAGTATGATTCTGCCTTTTGAGTCATAAAATTTGTCTGTTCGACCGAAGCATCTTTATTAAGCTCCAACTGCAGATAAAATTCTCCCTTATCATTACCAGGAAAGAAATCAGTTCCGATATAACCCATCACCAATAAACTAATTGATGCGGCAAACATAACAATCGTCACAACGAGCGTAACCACCTTATTCCATCTGTTTTTTAACGCCCACTCTAAAATTCCAGAAATCCAATGTGTCAATTTCTGTAAGCCTGCTTCAAATTTTTCTAAAATTCGGCCAAAGAACGTCGCGTTACTTATATGTGATAATTTTCCGAAACGCGAATACAACCAGGGTACCACAGTAAAGGATACCAGTAATGATATTAAGGTCGCGAATATGACCGTTACACAAAACTGGCGAAGGATATCGGATACTAAACCCGATGATAGTGCGATTGGTAAAAATACAACTACAATAACCAATGTTATGGCTGTTACAGTAAAGCCGATCTCCGCTGCTCCATCATATGCAGCCCGGATCTTACTTTTGCCCATCTGCATGTGACGGTGAATATTTTCAATAACAACAATCGCATCATCCACCAAGATACCTACCACTAAGGATAAACCTAATAAGGACATTAAATTAAGGGTATACCCCATCACATATAGTCCTATAAATGTCGCAATCAATGATAATGGAATGGCCACAACAGCTATAAAGGCATCACGTAAACTATGTAGGAAAAACAACATGATAAAACCGACTAATGCCACAGCAATCATTAAATCGTGCATGACATTACTTGCTGCATTAATCGTATATTCTGTTGAATCACTCGCTACGTCAATTTTAATATTTTGTTCCTTATAGTCTTTTTCAATAACGCCAAGGGTCTCTCTAACAAGTTTAGATACTGCAACCGCATTGGCGTCAGATTGTTTAAAGACTTGCATCAAAATTGTGTTCTTTTGATCGATACGGGCTATTTTCTCAATATCTTTTATACCATCTTGCACATCAGCGACATCACTCAAACGAATCGATACTCCAGAAGGAGTTGTTATCGGAAGATTTCGCATTTGATCTAAGGATGTAAATTTACCTGAGAGGCGTATGGTTGTCTGATTGTCTCTAGACTTGATACTACCAGTTGGGAAATCTAAATTAGAAGAGGCTATGATTTTTTGAACATCACTTATTGTCAATCCATATCCTTCTAATTTTTCAGGATTTGCACTTACTTGAATTTCACGTTCTTCACCACCAGTAAGATCTACTTTTGCAACACCTAAAATGCGGGCAAAAACAGGTTGAATTTTTTGATCTAATAGATCATACAATTCCTTTTCGGAAAGACTGGATGTTACCGAGAGGTTCATAATCGCCACATCGTCTAGAGAGAACTTACTCAAAGACGGGGTTTTAGCATCTTCAGGTAAATCGTTAATCACCGCATTAATCTTACGTTGCGCATCAGTCAAAAGAAAATTGACATCTGCCCCTGTGTTTAATGTAATCATCACTACAGAAACGCTTTCCATAGATTTAGTTTCGATCTTTTTCACATTTTCCAAAGATGATACCGCATCTTCTATTACTTTTGACACAGAAGTTTCCACTTCTGATGGTGCAGCACCCGGATAAACGGTTTGTACTGTGATAACATTCACATCAAATTTAGGAACTAATTCGTAACCTAAATTCAAATACGATCCGATACCACCAATAGTCAATAATAAGAATATGACTATGATAATACTCGGCCGCTTTATAGATATTTCAGAAATTTTCATTTAAAACTTACGTTAATTATTTAATAATTTCTACAGCAGTACCATCCAATAAATTGATCTGTCCTGTCGTAATGACTTGCGCACCACTTTCAATACCTGAAATGATTTCGACTTGATCTCCAAATACTCTTCCAGAAGTCACTTTAGTTAAAACAGCTTTACCATCTTTGACCACAAAAACTTGATTTGAACTCACACTACCGACGAAAGCATCTCTTGGAACAACTAAAGCATTAGCGGTTTGTTCATCTCCAAAATATGCAGTACCGTACATACCCGCTTTTAAATCATTTGCCGCATTATTATTAATTTCCAGCTCTACAGGAAAATTTAGGCTTCCATCTGCTTTAGGGGCAATAAATGTAACTTTACCCTGAAATGTTTTATTGGATAAAACCGCAGACTCTACCTTTATACTTTGTCCTAATTTCACAAACCCAATGTTTTTCTCATCTACATTTACTTTCAATTTCAAAGAAGATACATTGACAATTTCAAACATTTCATTTCCTGGGCTTACATATGAACCAGGCTCAATACTTCTTTTATTGACGATACCCGCAAAAGAAGCTTTTACGTTAACATCAGAGGCTGTGATCTGCGAAGAACGCAAGCTATTTTTTGCATTTTCAAGTTGCAATTTCATTTGATCTAACTGTTGTTTAGTGACACCACCGGAAGCATATGCACTTTCAAACCGAGCTACTTCATTCTTTGCATTTTCATATACCGCCTGTGCATTGCTAACACTTACATTTTGCTTATCTCCAACAATAATTGCTAATGTTTGTCCTACTTTAACGTAAGCACCCTCATCTACAAGCACACGAGCCACTCGTCCTGCAACTTCTGAAGAAAGCTTCACCTCTTGCTTAGGAAGAAAAGTACCGTTAGTGACATATACAGTATTGACATCTTTGAAACCAGCCTCAGCAACACGTACAGCGACAGCCGCATTCTTTTGTGCTACAACAGCTGTTTGTGCTTCATTTTCATTCTTATTTTTTTTCAACACGTACATAATACCTGCTAATGCAGCAATAATTATGACTCCTGTGATTAATATCTTTTTCATATATATTGGTTACTATTTGCTATTTAATAATGTGTTTAATTCCCCTTTTGCTTTAACAAGCTGTATCTCTGCAACTTTATAATTTAACAATGAAGTACTTAAATTATTTTGTGCATCTGAATAAGCATTCTCTGCATCCAATAAATCTGTTAGAGTTGCTAGTCCATTTTTGTAGTTGTTTTGAGTGTTATCCAAAACTTCTTTTGCCAGTTTTACGTTTTCACGATTACTATTTATTGTGAGTAGACTATTTGTAATTTGCGATCTCGCATTTTCATTCGCTAAGCTCAAAGCTAACTTAGTATCCTCTAAATCCACTTGAGCTTGTTTCAATTGAATAGTAGCTTGATTAATTTTAGCTTTAGTTTCGCCACCGTTAAATATTGGAATTGATAAATTTAATCCCAAACCAGAAAAACCAGACCATTTGACTCCTTCATTTTTTGAAAATATTGGAAAAGTCTGTCCCATTCCTAAATATCCTAAATTACCAGAAAATGAAAGATTAGGATAATATGCAGCTTTCATCGCATTACGATTTAACTCAAGAAGCTCATTTTGTTTTTCTAATAAACGTACTTCTGTTCTTGATGATAAATTTGAAGCAGCCAAATCTGCTGTTGCAGGATTGATCTCAAATGTTTCATTGGGAAGTTTAACATCTTGCTCCATTGGCATACCAATAGCAAACTTTAAAGCATTTTCTTTCAATTCTAAAGCATTGACCAAGATTTGGCGATTTGCTTTTAAATTATTGACAGCTACACTCGTTCGATCTAAATCAATCTTCTTTCCTAAACCCGCTTGCACTAAACCAGCGATGACATCTCTTGTTTTGGTCGTACTGTTAAGATTATTATCCACCGTTTGAAGCTGCAGTTGGGATTGAAAAACATCATAATAAGCATTTGCAACTTTCTCGATCAATTGTTCATCAGATAAATCTTTATTAATGACATAAAATTCTTTTGTTGTCTTAGCCGCTTTTAAACCTGTAAATAAAGATTGATTAAATAATTGTTGGTTGACCTGTAGAGTTGCATTTGATTGCCATTTTTGCCCCATAGCTACTAACACGGTTTCACCAGGTTTACCAATTATTTCACCAGGTAATGCAACCTTTTGTAGCATAGGATTGTATGTCAATGTTCCAGCACCAGTGATCTGCGGTAGAGCACCTGCTCGAACTTCATCAATCTTATATTGGGCATTTTCCAAATCAAGTGTTGATTTTTTTGCCTCCGCTTTGTTTTCCAGCGCATATTTAAGTGCCTGATTCAGCGTCAAAATTTCTTGTGCATGCAAGAAATTAACTGAAAACAAAGCTGCTAATAGCACCCCTACTATTCTTATCTTTTTCATTTTTTATAATTGTTCGAAATCTTATTTAACTTTTAAACCATTGAATATTAGTAAAGTTGCATCCTTTTGCTTCTGCAGAACATCACCAACATTACATTGTGTTGGAATACCGGTAAATACATCGCAAAGTATTCCTACAAGTCCAATACTTTTCATCAGGTATACGTATGTCTCACTCGCTTTATTAACATCTTCAATTGCCAATTCCTTATTATCTACTCCTTTTTGGAATAATTTAGCTACTTGGACAATTTCTTTTTCGTGAATTTCACGCATCAAAGTTTGTAAAGGAGCTCCTTTTATCCACTCCATATTTTCATTCATATGCAACATGTAGTGTTGCTCAATAAAAGCTGATTTTAAATCCAATAACGCTAAAATAAGATCAAAAATTGACGAGTCGGACTTCTCGATCAAATCTTGTTCCAACTTCCTAAAATCATCTGTGACCGCTAATATTACATCATGAATTAAAGCTGTTTTTTCAGGATAATAATAGTAAAGATTTGCTTTCGTAATCTTCACATCCTCTGCTATCTCATTCATAGTTGTTTTGGAAAAGCCATAGTGCGCAAATCTTCGGATAGCAGCGGCAATTATGAGCTCTTTTTTATTATCAGTGTTTGATGACATATTTAATTCTAAACTTTTGACTTTATATAAAATTTGGTCAAATATACAAAAAGTGATTTTTTTTTGCAATTAATTTGTCAACACATCGTCAATTTTATAAAATAAAAAAAAGTGTATATCGAATGATATACACTTTCCTAAGATTGAATTTTTTCAAACTAGAATGTGATAGTATTTTGAAATTGTTTTAAAAATTTACGTTTATCTAATTTATACAGCCTTGCAGCACGATAAGCTACTCCTTTTTGAACTTCATCTAATTCTTTTAGAAAACCATAATTGATCATTTTCTTTCTAAAATTTCTTTTATCCAATTCTCTTCCTAAAATACTTTCATAAACTAATTGTAACTGAGTTAATGTAAATTTATCTGGCAAAAGCTCAAAAGCAATAGGTGTATTTGCAATGCGGCGACGTAATTTTTCAACACTTTGCTTTAATATAGTAGTATGATCAAATGCAAGATCAGGCACTTTGTTCAATGGAAACCATTTTGCTTGTCTCATATACGAGGTTACTGGCTTCAACTTAATTTTTGTTTTATCCAGTTGGAGCAGCGCATAGTAAGCCACGGTCAATATCCTGCCTTGCGGGTGTCTTTTTAAACCTGCAAAGGCATACAATTGATCCAAGAAAACGTCCTTAAGACCTGTATTTTCATATAATATCCGCTTCACAGCATCTTCCATTTCCTCATCATTATTAACAAAAAAGCCTGGAAGGGCCCACCAATCCTTAAAAGGATATTCATTTCTCTCTGTTAGTAAAACATGAAGTTCCCCTTCATAAAAACCAAAAATGACACAATCGACTGTAAATGTAGTATACAAAACTTTTCTAATTTATTATCTTTACTTAAAACAATGAGTTGAATATGTAGCTTATGCCATAAAGTTAATAATATTACCTCAATTATATCAAAACAAAAAAATAAAAAATAATTTCAATAGTGTAAAAAATACACTATATTCGTAAAACCTAAAATTTTTGACAGTGGTGAATATTAAAAGAATCGGAGTTTTTACATCAGGCGGAGACGCTCCAGGCATGAATGCTTGCATTCGAGCCGTAGTCCGCACAGCATTATACGAAAAATTAAGTGTTACTGGAATATACCAAGGATATCAAGGTATGTTAGACGGTAATTTTACAGAAATGACATCCCGCTCCGTTAGTAATATTATTCAATTAGGAGGTACTATCCTGAAAACAGCGAGATGTCTAGAATTTAAAACAAAAGAAGGAAGAGCTAAAGCATATGAAAATATAAAATCCGCAGGTATTGATGCTCTAGTAGCTATTGGTGGCGACGGTACATTTACAGGTGCTGAATATTTCTCAAGAGAATATGATATCCCAGTGATTGGTATACCAGGTACGATCGACAATGATCTTTATGGATCTGACTTTACATTAGGTTATGATACGGCGACTAATACAGTGATTGAAGCGATCGACAAGATCAGAGATACGGCTGCATCTCACGAACGTTTATTCTTTATTGAAGTAATGGGCCGTGATTCTGGTTGTATAGCTTTGAATGCAGGTATCGCGGGTGGTGCAGAAGCAATCTTACTACCAGAAAAAGAGACTGCGATTGATGAATTAATCGATCATTTATCTGCAGCAGATGGACGCGGCAAAAAATCTTCGTCCATTGTGATTGTTGCAGAAGGTGATCATAATGGCGGTGCATACAACGTTGCGAAAAAAGTCAAAGAAAAATTTGATTATTATGACACAAAAGTTAGTATCTTAGGGCACTTGCAACGCGGTGGTTCTCCTTCAAGTTTTGATCGAGTACTGGCCAGCCGTTTAGGTTTTGCTGCTGTAAAAGAGTTATTGAAAGGGAACAATCGTATTACAGTCGGTGTTAGAGGAAACGAAGTCGTTACCACACCTTTGGAAGAAGCTATTAATAATAAAGAGTACAAATTGAGTCCGGATATGCTGGAGCTTGTTCAAGTATTAGCAATCTAGACTAAAGAAAAGAATTCAGATGATTGCAGTAGTCTACAGTGGTTCAAAATTTGCAGATTGGAGGTTAGCCGATAAAGGTCGGGTGATCACTGGTTTCAGAACTAGTGGCATTAACCCCTATTTACAGGATGAAAGATATATTGCACAGCTTTTAAATAAGAATACCAATTTGATCAATAATGCTGAAAAGATCAAACGTATCTATTTCTTTGGTGCAGGATCATCTTCTCCAGAGCGTAAAAATAAAATCAAGGCTGTATTCGAAAAATTTTTTATAAATGCCAAAGTAAAGGTGGAACATGATGTGATCGCATCGGCAATTTCAACATTTGGTGATGAAAAAGGAATTATTGGGATTATTGGAAGCGGTTCAAATGCTGCCTTCTATACGGGAAAGAAAGTGATCCCTAACAATTATGGTCTTGGTTATATATTAGCCGATGAAGGATCAACTAATTGGACCTCCAGATTATTACTGAAACACTATCTAACAGATACGCTTCCTCAGGATTTAGAAGACAAACTGTTGAATAAATTTGCCATTGATAGGAAAATAATTTTAGAAAAAGTGTATAACTCACCCCAACCTACCATTTTCCTCAATTCATTCTCTGACTTTGTTTTAGAAAATAAAAATCATCCTTTCATCATTCAGATCGTGAAAAATGGATTTCGCTTATTTCTGAAGACTTTCATCAAGCCGCTATATAAAGAACATCCTGATAATGACATCAATTTTACAGGTTCTGTAGCTGCAAATTTTGAAGACCTTTTAAAAGAGGTTGCAACAGAAGAATTTAATATATCAATAGGAACAATTATTAAAGAACCTATTCATAATCTTATCAAGTATTATATCAATAAAAATTAATAATATGAAAATTGGAATTAACGGATTTGGCCGCATTGGTCGTTTAGCATTCAGAGCTGCGGTAAATCGTCCAGATGTTGAAGTTGTTGGTATCAATGACTTAGTCGAGCCAGATTATATGGCGTATATGTTGAAATATGATTCAACACATGGTAAATTTGATGGTACTGTAGAAGTTGTTAACGGAAACTTAGTGGTTAACGGAAAAACAATTCGTGTTACTGCAGAAAAAGACCCAGCAAACTTAAAGTGGAATGAAGTTGGTGCAGAAGTTATTATCGAATCAACTGGTTTCTTCTTAACACAAGAATTAGCTCAAAAACACATTGATGCTGGTGCGAAAAAAGTAGTTATGTCAGCTCCTGCAAAAGATGATACTCCTACTTTCGTTATGGGCGTTAACCACAAAGAATTAAAAGCAGACCAACACATCGTTTCTAATGCTTCTTGTACGACAAACTGTTTAGCACCAGTTGCCAAAGTGTTAAATGACAAATTTGGAATTGTTGAAGGTTTAATGACAACGGTACATGCTGTTACTGCCACTCAAAAAACAGTAGATGGACCTTCTGCTAAGGACTGGAGAGGTGGACGTGGTGCTTACCAAAACATCATCCCTTCTTCTACAGGTGCTGCTAAAGCAGTAGGTTTGGTTTTACCTGAATTAAAAGGTAAATTAACAGGTATGTCTCTACGTGTTCCTACTGCAGACGTTTCTGTTGTTGATTTAACAGTACGTTTGGAAAAAGCTGCTTCTTATGAAGATATTAAAGCTGCTATGAAAGAAGCTTCAGAAGGTGAATTAATAGGTATCTTAGGTTATACTGAAGATGAAGTTGTTTCATCTGATTTCTTAGGAGATGCTCGTACCTCAATCTTTGATGCTAAAGCTGGAATTTCATTGAATGACCATTTTGTAAAAGTTGTATCTTGGTATGACAATGAGTGGGGTTATTCAAACAAAATTGTTGATTTAGTTCAAGAAGTTGGTAAATTAGGTTAATCCTTATTCACATGATAGAAAAGGGCTTTTAATAATTATTAAAAGCCCTTTTTATTTATTCTCTTATTTTTCGGCAATAATTGATCGGTCAAGATGTACATAACCACCATCAACATGTATCAACTGCCCTGTAGTATGACTTGATTTATCAGACAGAAGAAATAATGCAGTATGTGCAATTTCTTCAGCAGTAGTCATTCTATGCTCTAAAGGTATACGATCTGTAATTTTCTTTAAAGTCTCTATTGGATTGTCTAAAGTTTGTATCCATGTATCATATTGTGGAGTGGCACATTCTGCAACCACTATGGCATTGACACGAATCTGATATGGGAGCAGTTCTACAGCCCATTCTCTCGTTAATGCATTTCTACCTCCATTAGAAGCGGCATATGCAGATGTATTTCCTTGACCTGTCTCAGCAGTCTTTGAAGTAATATTGACAATACTTCCTTTAGATACGATCAAAGCATCTAAAGCATGATGAGCCATTAAATAATAATGAATAAGATTTTTATGTAAAGAGGCAACAAATTTCTCGTAATTTCCGGATGCCAAACCTACTCCATCATTCACACCAGCATTATTGACCAAGCCATCAATGCGACCAAAATGATTAAGTGTTTCTGCAACTGCAATTTCACAATCTTTTGGATCTGAAAGTTCAGCTTGCACTGCATACGCCTGTTGACCAAGAGCCTCTACTTCTTGTTTGACAAGATTATTATCCACTTGTCGACGGCCAACAATCACAGGGATAGCACCTTCTTGAGCTAGACCCAAAACAATTGCCTTACCAATACCCTTTGCTCCTCCTGTAACTATTATAACTTTATCTTTTAAATTTAGATTCATATTATAAATTATAAATTTTAAATGCATTCATCCCCCAAAACGCTTCTTTTTCAACTTTAGTAAATGCGTCTAATTTAGATGCAACAATGGCAACACTTTCTTCATAAGAAGCGGCTAACAAGCATACAGGCCAATCTGAACCAAACATGATACGATCTTTACCAAAAGTATCAAATACATGACCTAAATATTGGCTAAAGTCATCCAAACGCCAACTCGACCAATCGGCCTCAGTCGCCAAACCTGAAACTTTACAACTCACATTTGAAAAAACAGCTAATTCTTCAATAAATAATGCCCACTCTTCAAATTCGCGTGATTTTATTGGCGGTTTAGCGATATGATCTAAAATAAATATTTGGTTTGGATTACTTTGAACACATCTTAAAGCAGCAGCATAATGACGAGGTCTAATTAATAAATCATAAGTATAACCATACTTTGATAAAAATTCAACGCCTTTGAGAAAATGGTCACGTATTAGAAAGTCCGGATCCTCTTCTCCTTCCACAACATGTCTAAAACCCTTGATAAGTGATTCATCTTTATATTGATGCAATTGCTCATCAATATTAACCGCACGCAAATCCACCCAACCAATCACCCCTTTAATAAAAGGATGTTGTTTTGCTTGTTGTACTAAAAACTTAGTTTCTTGATCGGATTGATCTGCCTGTACAGCAATACAGCCGTCAAATTCATTTTTTTCTAAAATAAATTTTAGATCTAATGGAAGAAAATCCTTTTTTAAAACGTGCATTTTGTTCGTAATCCAACTATGACGACCGGGGTCATACTGCCAGAAATGTTGATGAGCATCTATACGCATAATAATGATATTAATGACGCGAATAAGCGATTACTTCCTGACGCGACTCCCCTAATCCATCAGCCCCCAATTCAATGATGTCACCAGCCTTTAGATATATAGGAGGATTAAAGCCTAAGCCAACACCTGCTGGTGTCCCTGTAGAGATTACGTCACCTGGTAACAACGTCATAAATTGAGATACATAACTAACAATAAATGGAACAGAAAAAATTAAATTTTTTGTACTTCCATTTTGATACATCTGACCGTTAACTTTCAACCAGATATTGACATTATTAATATCCTTAATTTCATCTTTAGTAGCCAAATATGGTCCCATAGGTGCAAATGTATCACAACCTTTTCCCTTGTCCCATGTCCCACCACGCTCTAATTGATATTCACGTTCTGAAACATCGTTATGAAGCACATAACCTGCTATATAATCCAGACCATCAGATTCATCTACATACGAAGCTTTTTTACCTATCACAATACCAAACTCTACTTCCCAATCTGTTTTCACAGAGTCCCGTGGTATCATCACCTTATCGTAAGGACCTGACAAAGAAGTAGTCGATTTCATAAAGATGATAGGTTCTGCAGGAATTGATGCTCCAGTCTCTTCAGCATGATCTTTGTAATTTAATCCAATACAAACGATTTTTGAAGGTCTTGCAAAGGGAGCTCCAATTCTTTCTGTATCGGCTATAGGAATTAATTTACCTGAATTTGCTTTTACAAATTCCTCTAAGGCAGCTAAACCATCATTTTCGAAAAATGACTCGTTATAATCACCTCCAAAAGCAGAAGTGTCATAATTTATACCATCGATCTGCACCCCAATCTTCTCTTTGCCTTGCTCTCCAAAACGTATTAATTTCATATCTTTAATCTTTTATTATAAAACCTGACTTCAAAAGCCTCTCCGTTATTTTACTCTTAATTATTCAATTTAATAAAACCACCATCAATTGGATAATCATTTCCAGTGATAAAACCGGCATCATCGCTACATAAAAACAAAGCCAACTTTGCAATTTCTTCTGGTTGTGCCATACGGCCTATTGGTTGGCTTTTAGATAGTTTCTCGAAAATTTCTGCTTCCTGTCCTGGATAATTTTTACTAATGAACCCATCAACAAATGGTGTATGCACACGAGCAGGAGAAATACTATTGCAGCGAATTCCATCAGCCATATAGTCACGAGCGACAGAAAGTGACATAGCAAAAATAGCACCTTTGCTCATTGAATATGCAAAACGATCGCTAATACCTACCCAAGCAGCAATCGATGCTAAATTCAAAATAGCTCCACCTCCATTTGCTTTCATTTTTGGGATTACGGCAAACAAAGCGTTGTAAGCACCTTTTACATTTACATTGAAGATACGTTCAAAGTCTTCTGTTGTACAATTTTCTAATTTACCAATATGTGCTATACCGGCATTATTGACCAAGATATCAATTTTACCAATGCGATCTACTATGGTTAGAACTTCTTCTTGAAGACTTACATTACAACTATGGACAAATCCTTTTCCTCCACCAGCTGATATCTCCGTCACAACATCTTGTGCTCCTTCCACATTTAAATCCAAGATATGAACGGTAGCACCTTCTGCAGCAAAGAGCAAACTCATGGCACGTCCTATTCCACTTCCACCGCCGGTTATTATAGCGACTTTGTTTTCTAATTTTGACATATTATTGTGTTTAACATATTAATTTTCGATCAGCAAAAAATTGATAATCGAAAATCTAACTTTTCAAATGCTATCTTTTTTAAAATTTCAAATTGTATATTACATATAAGGCAATCTGATAGCTCATCCTATCTTATAAAGATACACCCCTCCTCCAGGGAATAAAATCGTCCTGACCCAAGAGAACTGCTTTAGGAGTTACCTCACCACTCGCTACTTGAATCACATAATCTAAAATGCGATGAGCAGCTTCCTCAATGGACTCATCTCCTTCGATAATTGTTCCACAATTAAGATCTATGATATCAGACATTTTCTCAAATGTTTTAGTATTTGTAGATAATTTTACTACTGGAGTAATAGGGTTTCCAGTTGGCGTACCCAATCCGGTCGTAAATAAAACAATATTAGCACCAGCACCCACTTCCGCTGTAGTACTCTCAACATCATTTCCTGGAGTACATAAAAGATTTAAGCCAGGCTTATTGGCCAATTCAGGATAATCAATTACTGCTGTTACAGGAGATGTCCCACCCTTTTTTGCTGCCCCAGCAGATTTTATAGCATCGGTAATAAGCCCATCACGTATATTTCCAGGCGAAGGATTCATATAAAAACCAGACCCATCGGCTTCTGCTTTTGCATTATATACGCGCATCAACTCCATAAATTTGTCTGCTGTAGCTTCATCTACACACCGATCACTGAGCTCTTGTTCTACTCCACATAGCTCAGGGAATTCTGCTAAAATAACAGAACCACCCAATGTCACCAACATATCAGAAAGATAACCTAAAGCTGGATTAGCAGATATACCAGAAAAACCATCTGACCCCCCACACTCTAATCCAATACATAATTTATCCAAAGAAGCAGGCTTACGTGTATATCTATTCGCTTCCATCATCCCTGCAAAAGTTGATTTAACAGCTTTTTGCATTAACTCCTTTTCAGTACCTTCTTTTTGTTGTTCAAAAATATACAAAGGTTTGTCAAACAGTGGATCCCTTTTTGCGATTTCAGCTTGCAAAATCGAAGCTTGAGCATGTTGACAACCTAAGCTAAGAATAGTAGCTCCAGCTACATTTGGATGCGTTACATAACCAGCCAACAGTCCACATAGTGCATCTGAATCCATTCTTGTACCACCACATCCCATTTCATGATTTAAAAACTTAATACCATCTACATTTGCAAATAGTCTGTGATCACTAGTTTGACCAACAGAAGCGCTCAAATCTTGAGCGATAATTTGCGATACATCAGCACCTGAATGATACAAACGTATCAACTCGTCTACCTCCGAACTATAATCATTAGCTTTAATTTTATAACCGAGCTTTTCTTCAAAAGCAGTTTTCAAGGTCAGAACATTTCTATTTTCACAAAAAACCAAAGGAATTACTACCCAATAATTAGCTGTACCAACAGTACCATTAGAACGATGAAAACCATTGAAAGTCCGATCTTTAAAAACACTAACATCTGGTTTATTCCAAGAAGTATTCCTTTTACTTAATTTAAAATCATCTGCAGCATGTCTTAAATTCAACGTAGATATTAATGACCCCGTTTCTAAATCAAAATTTACCTTTCCTACCAATACCCCATACATATAGATCTCATCGTCCTTTGACAAAGGATGAATGGTAAATTTATGTTTAGCAGCAACATGCTCCAATAATGCAAAACTGCTATTATTCCATACAATCACGGTCCCTTGAGGCAAATCTTGTAAAGCCACCAACACATTATCATCTGGATGAATCTGCAAATATGTTTTCTTATCCTTTATCATTTTATTTTTTCAATTCGAATATCTTATTCATTAACACCCATTTTTCATTTTCCTTTGCACCTGGAATTGCACTTTGATATTTCCACATTAACTGCTCCCATTCTTGAACTTTAGGATTATGCTCATCCATATGTGCTTTTTTCTCAAAAGAAAAAGAATCATCTACCTCCATAATCATAAATAATCGATCCTCAAATCTAAAGATTTGCATTTTTGTGACTCCAGCTTCTAGTATTGAACTTTCAATTTCTGGCCATATAGCACGATGAAAGTTTTCATATTCCATTATGAGCTGCGGATCATTCACTAAATCGAGAGCAAACGTATACTGTTTCATATTACTATTATTCATGAGTAGAATTTACAATTTGATTATTTGATTTTCTATTTGCTAATGCAAATAACAATACCACGACAAAACAGATTAAAGGTACCCAGTATCCAAGCTGCAGATCCCCAGTTTTATCTGAAATTAATCCCAGTATTGGAGGAAGTGCTGCCCCGCCCACAATTGACATGATGATTAAACTCGACGCTGACTTTGTATCTGCTCCAATACCTTCAACACCTACTGCAAAAATAGTTGGAAACATGATTGACATAAAGAAAGCAACCGCAATTAAAGCATAAACGGTCACTTCACCAGAACCATATATCACAATGAATGACAATAAGATACAAATTATTGAATAGATAATAAGTAATGTTAAAGGCTTAATATATTTCATGAAAAATGTACCAACAAAGCGACCTAACATAAATGATAAACCAGCCAAGCTTGCATATTTTGAAGCATTCAAAGGAGCTATGCCTGCAACATCAGTGGCATACAAAACCATAAAACTTAATACACAAACTTGAGCACCAACATAAAAAAATTGACCGATAACACCCCATCTTACATTCCTATGTTTTAACGCATGAAAAAAGCCAGACTTTTGCTCCCCTTCGTCATCTTTTATATCAGGAAGCTTTGTAAAAAAAAGAATAGCTGCTACAATCAATATAATTAAACCTAAAACCAAATAAGGTCCTTTTACTGTTGCAGTCTCTGCTTGAATATAGGCAATTTTAACCTGTTCAGTCATAGCAGCTATTTCAGTATCAGACTTAGGTTTTTCTGCTAAAATAAACTTACCGCCGAGAATGGGAGCAATAAATGCCGCTAAACCATTAAAAGATTGAGCAAAATTTAAACGTTGAGTAGCCTTACTCGGATCCCCTAATACCGTTACGTAAGGATTAGCTGCAGTTTCTAAGATAGTCAATCCACAAGCTACTACAAATAATGCGCCTAGAAAGAAAACATAGCTGATCTGATTCGCCGCTGGTATAAAAAGAAAACAACCTATAGCAAAAAGTATCAAGCCAATTAAAATACCTGATTTATAACCATATTTTTTCATGATTATACCTGCAGGGATAGCCAGTAAAAAATATGCAATAAAAACAGCCGAATCAACTAAAGAAGCCTGTAAATGCGTTAAACTAAATGCATTACGCAGATGTGGAATTAAAATTGGATCTAGATTATGAACAAATCCCCAAAAAAAGAATAAGGACGTTACAAGAACAATTGCTAGTTTATTACTTTTACTGATCGACATATAGAATATAATTTATCATTGGTTTATGTAAAATAAAGAATAAATAATGAAACAAAATTTAAGTATTTTACCCAAATAATAAACTATATTATCATGCATCATGCTAGTAAATCAAAAAATGTGCATATATTTATTAATAAATGAAGCCTCAGCTATTAAAAGTCAATAACAGCAATGTACAATCTTTCAGTGTAAGAAATGATATTGTACCACAGAATCATAATCTATGGCACTATCATGAAGAATTAGAATTAATACATTTTGAAAAAGGGGCTGGTACCCAATTCATTGGTGACAGTGTTAACAATTTTTCAAGCGGGGATATTGTTTTGGTCGGCTCCAATTTACCACATTATTGGCTATTTGATAGCCAATATTTGAATGGCCCCAATGCCGCATCAGCAGATATCAGAGTAGCTCATTTTAAAGAAAATTTCTTAGGCGAGCAATTCTTCAATCTACCTGAAAATCATAAAATAAAGAATTTAATTAAAAAATCTAAAAGAGGAATTCAATTAAATAGAACAATATTAGAATCAGCACAATCTCTTATAGAAGGACTTTTAAAAAGTCAAAATTCAACTAAAATAATTGCATTAATAGAAGTTTTAACCCTAATTGCAGAGTCAGAAGCGTATCATCTATTGTCAAGTGAGAATTATCCTATCGACCGGCAAGATCTAGATTTTGGAAGAATGACCGTAATTATGGAATATATCACACAGCACTATAGAACACAAATCCGACTTGAAGATATTGCTTCCATGACTGGTATGACGACCAATTCATTTTGTCGTTATTTTAAAACCAAGTCTGGAAAGACCTTATTTCAATATCTTATTGAAATGCGTATCGGATATGCTTGCCGATTATTGGCCGAAAGGACACTAAATGTCAAACAGATTTGCTTTGAAAGCGGATTTCAAAACTTTGTAAGTTTCCATAAGTACTTTAAAGATGCAACTGGTTTTACTCCTTTGCAATATCAAAGAGAGATCTCGCGAAACTACTAAAATACGAAAACTAATTTCCCTGTAAAATCTCCGGAGTCCAATATAGCATGAGCTATTTGCGCATCTTCAAGTTTAAATGTTCGGAATATATTTGTTTTAAATAAACCCAGTTGCAACAAAGGAAAAACATGATCAATAATTTCGTTACGCACCTCCTTTTTAAATGCTATATCTCTACTTCTCAAGAGACTTCCAGATATGTAAATGCGTTTTTGCATGAGTTTAAAAAGATTCAATTCTACTTTCGCACCTTTCATGGCATTGATATAAATTAAGTGACCATCCTCCTTTAATATTTCTATATTTTTCGCGAAATAATCACCACCAATACTGTCCAGTAAAACATCAATTTGATTTTTACCAATGATCTCCTCAAAATCTTGCTTTTTATAATTGATCACAACATCCGCACCTATTTGTTTACAGTATGATGCTTTAGCATCTGATCCTACCGTAACAAATACTTTTGCTCCAGATAATTTTGCCAATTGAATTGCCATAGATCCAATACCACCACTTCCGCCATGAACTAAAAAACGATCACCAGATTTCAAAGCCCCTCTCTTAAATACATTATGATAAACGGTAAATAAGGTTTCAGGTAAGGCTGCTGCCTCAACATAACTAAAACCTTTAGGTATAGGCAAACATTGTCCCTGATCAACAGAGACATATTCAGCATAACCACCTCCAGATAAGACCGCGCAAACCTGATCTCCAATCTTCCATTCACGTACCAAATCTCCTATTGCCACAATTTCTCCAGCTACTTCTAAGCCTGGAATATCAGCAGGGGCACCATCAGGAGCTGTATAATTTCCCTTCCTTTGAAAAACGTCTGGCCGATTCATTCCTGCAGCCTTAACCTCAATCAGAACTTCATACCCAGTACATGCTGGCTTATTGACCTCTTGCACCTCTAAAACTTCAGGCCCACCAAATTTTGTTATAATAACTGCTTTCATTGTGATTTTTTAGGGTATTTTTGTAAACGGAAATTTAGAGAAACCATAAAATAACGCGACAATCTTTCATTTTGGACATCTAAGATATCATTTCCGATTACATCTCTCGTAATTCCTGAATTTTGATTTAGGAGATCAAAACCCTGGATACGAAGCATAGCTAAGTTGTTCCGCATAAAAGTATATTCAAAGTACGCATTAATAATTGTCGGATTAATATTTGTCCAAGACGAGGAAGAATATCCCGCGTTTAGTCTTTGGGATACCTCTACACCAAAAGAACTATGTTCACTTACATAGCACTTCGAACCTAATCCTAGAACACCAGTATGTGCAATTATCTGATCATTAAAAGGTAGTTTATAAGAAGCCTTGTTTAAAGAGTAATTACCATTAAGTTCTGCTTCAAATAAATCATTGAACATATAGCGGAATTGAAGTGATTGCGAATATAAAAAATGTCCTCCGTCATTGCGCCTATCATTGATATACGTAACGTTGTTATAATAATCTGCATTGCCGTTCAGACTCATTTGTATATTATCGTTAAAAAGCGCCGCAGTAAATAGATAATAAGCCTTAATATCGTAATAACCAGAAGTATTTAGAAAAGTGGTCTTTTGTGCAGTAGAATTTAAAACCGTACTCCGATTAGAAACAATTTTATCCGAGACAAAATTATACGCAAGACTACCCTCAAAATACTGTCCCTTGGTAACAATCGATTTACGATATTTTGCTAAAATACGATTTGCAAATTCGGCTCTTAGATCCGGATTTCCTTCGATGATATTTTGGGAGTTTGTATTATCTAATATTGGCTGAATCTGATAGAAATTAGGTTGATTGTTTTTACCTAAATAATCAATAGACAAATCAGAATTTTCATTAAATTTCCATTTTATACCCGCCGCTGGTATCAAGTTGACATTACTATATGAAGTTTTAATTGATTTGTCACGGGAATATCCCGTAAGTTCTGTCGGTTGAACAGCAAAACCAATATTATACTTAAATTTGGTAAAAATATCTTGTTGATATTTCATTCCAACTCTATTGGATGAAAATGCATAATCATAGCTTAAACTAAGCGAATCAATCCGGTTTAATTCATTGAGTTCATTATTCCGCTCATGAACTAAACGCCTAGCATCAATTGCAGTATAATTAAAATCATAATTTAATTCCAGAACACCACCTTTATCTACAGGCTCTATAATTGATAGTGAACTTTTTATATCTTGATTCTGATTATTACTTTTAACAAATTGATTCAAAAAAGTATTCTTTGTATTGATCTCATTTAATGTACTGTCGATAATCGTATTTTGATCAACGATATTTTCATTTTTTTCAAGAGAATTATAACCCAAATGCAAGTTATATACTACTTTTCTTCCTGGTTTTTTAAAGACTTTAGCATATAAGATATCTATTTCTGCATTTGGACTTGTACTATTATTTTCAGAAGCATATTCTCCCTTGTTGGTAATCAACCTATTTTTAATATAGCGATCACGAATTTCATCACCTTTCGATTTACTCCAAGAAAATGTTGGTGATATTTTTAACATATCCGAATCGGATAATTTTATATCAAAACCCCAATTCATATGATGGGTATTATCGACAGTCTTTGTTACGTAATCTTCTAAATTACTGATTGTATTGTAACCGTACACTGATTGCAAATAGGAGTTTCCTTTAGTTGTATTTTTTGCATTTGTAAAACTATATCTTCCAAAGGCAGAAATTTTATCACTTAAATTACTTGAAAAACTAGCTCCCAAAGATCCGACATTATTAAATCCATCTGTAGGATCTGCAAAGTCTGCCAATTCACCCATGACCCGGTCCCGAGAACCACCACCATTCGGAGATCCAAAAGAAAATAAATTGGTATTAGTGTTGTTAATAGAACCGATAAAAGATAACTCTTGTCCATCATTAAATTTATTAATACCAGCACTAGCAAGATACCGATCTTGATTGCCCAGTCCTCCCGTCACCTGTCCGAAAGTGATTTTCTTTTTATCTTCTTTTAAAATGATATTTAAAATTTTCTCTGAATTGCCACTTTTTGTCCCTTTCGCATTAGCTTCATCCCCATAAAAGTCAATTACTTGAATATTTTTAATGAAATCTGCAGGAAGATTTCGAGTAGCTGTAAGTACATCTCCACCAAAAAATTTTTTACCATCCACTTGTACTGAAGTAATCGGTTTTCCAAAAGCATATACAGAACCATCTCTGGAAACTTGAAAATTTGGAATTTGCTTTAAAGCATCTTCTAATAATGTTCGTCGATCAAATTGGAATGCTGCCATATTAAACTGTACAGTGTCCTCTTTAAATGTTATAGGCTTATATTTCTTAATGACAATCTCTTTTAAAACCGAAGTTTGAGGTTTTAATATGATAGTCTCTGCTACTACGCGATCAGTGGTATTATATTGAGGATAAGAACGGTCTACGATCTGTAATCCAAGGGAGCTGTAATTCAATCGAATGTTACTGCCCTTTACTTGAAAAAATTTATAGAACCCTGTTTTAGATGTTATTGCCATAACAGTGTCCAATGAAGTTGTCAATCGTACATTAACACCAGCAAGAGGCTGACCCTCACTGTCCACAACAAAGCCATACACTTCCTTCTTTTGCATTTGAGCTTCAACCCTATTTGCTGCAAAAAAAAGAATGATAAATAAAATGATCTTATGATTATTACCTGATATTTCGAATTTATCCGACATCAAAACAACTTATTCTATTAATATGTTAATATACACAATATTCTGCACAACCATAACGAGCAATATTGAATTATTGTATAAAAAAAGGTGGTTTATTTAAAATAAACCACCTTTTTTTATTTTTATTAGAATAAATTAATTATTCACCTGAAAAAGCAACCTTGATTAAGTGTTTGTCAATTTCCCAACGACCAGTACCCTCTTCACCTATTACATCAAACAATTCTAAAATTCTTCTTGCAACAAACTCTTCTTCAACTTGTTCCGATAAGAACCACTGTAAAAAGTTGAAAGTAACATAATCCTTAGCTTTCATACATCTATCAGCGATGTTATTAAATTGCTCAGTTACAAACATCTCTTGCTCTAATGCAGATTCAAAAATTCCTCGGAAAGAGTCAAAATCAGAAGGTATGCCTGTCACTTCAGGAGATATTGCACGTCCGCCTCTATTGTTGATATAATTAAATATCTTCAACATATGCTCTCTTTCCTCATTAGATTGCTTAGCAAAAAATTCAGCAGCATTTTCCAAACCTTGGTCGTCACACCAAGATGACATTGCTAAATATAATGATGAAGAGTGTGCTTCAACTTTAATTTGAGCATTTAATATATTTTCAATTTCCTCTGTTAAAGAAGATTTTAGTTTTAATAAATCTTTCATATCTGTAAGTTTTAATTCCAATAGTAAAGATCAAGTTTGATAATACCTGACCTACTTGAACAATACAAATATACGGCTGGAAACTGATTTTTGTATAAAAAATATACAATACAAATTAAGTCTAAATTAGGGGCAGAAAAGATAATCTGTTTAGAATCAGTATAATTATAATTAAGATGATTATACCGAAACGGCGACTAGAGAACTCCGTAAACAGGCTTTAATGACACTATTTAATTCTATCATAAATTTAGCGCCATCCAACAATTCTCTTAGGTTTAGAATATCTTGAACAGAAAGAAGGAAACATCGTTCTGTACGATAGGGCATGACTAAAGTAAAATCTGAAGATCTCGCTGTATCAATTAACATTTTTTCAATATTAATTTGATCAATATATTTCTTAAATTTTAAAAAATCAGAAACAGAAAATGAAGTCGTTGAGCCCGCAAACTCCATCCAATAACAATTTTTACGACTACACTGATAGATCGCTCCAGTTCCAGTTTTAAAAACCTCCTCTACACTTGCTAATGGACAGATTGTATTGATCATTTTCTTATTTATTTATGACAAGACGAAATTAGACATTATTTATAATCAATCCAAGTAACTGATGAATTTATTTTTAACAATTATAAATAGCAATTACTTTTTGAAGGATCATATTAAAATTTAAAAGGTATTTAACTAAAAAAAGGACTAACCTCATCGATTAGTCCTTTTTCATGAATGTATAAATTTATTAATACTCTTCTTCTTCAGTAGTCAAAATTTCTTTATGATTACTTGCCTGTGTCTTCGTTTTGGTTTTATGTTTATTAATTTGTCTTCTCAAGGATTCTACTGCAATATCAGTTGCTTCTTCAAAACTTTTAGCTTGTCCCTTCGCAAAAAGCTGACTTCCTGGTATATTTATTTTAATTTCCGATACCTTATTAGCTTCATCATCTACATTTTCTAAACGCAAATAACATTCTCCACCAATGATTGAGTCTAAAAACTGATTCAATTTTCCTGTTTTTCTTTGGATAAACTCAATTAGCTTTTGATCAGCATTAAATTTAATTGATTGCACAGTAATGTTCATTTTTCCTCCTTTTTTTAAGCTTTTGGATGAGCTTGTTTATAAATAGACTTTAACCGCTCCACCGAATTATGCGTATACACTTGCGTCGCTGCAAGTCCTGCATGTCCGAGGAGCTCTTTTATTGCATTCAGATCAGCCCCATTGTCCAACAATGCAGTTGCGAAAGTATGCCTTAATATATGCGGACTTCTCTTCTTTTGTGAAGAAACCATCGACAGATATTTATGCACAATTCTATAAATCAATTTCTCGTAGGCTGGTTTTCCTTCTTTAGTAACGATTAAGAAACTCGATTTATTATTTTCAATATACAAACTTTTAGCTTGTAAATAAAGTTGTAATTCTTTTATTAACGTTTCATTGATCGGGACTAACCTTTCTTTATTCCTTTTACCGAATATAAGCATATTTTTATTATAATAGTCAATATCTCGGTCTTGAATTTGTAATAGTTCAGCAAGTCGAATACCCGTACCAAAAAGCAGTTCCACGACCAATTTATCTCTCCTAGTTTCAAAATCATGCACATTCACTTCCATATGATCCAATAATTGCAATAATTTATCTTTCTCAACAACTACAGGAAGTTTTTTAGGTGTTTTCAAAGCTTTTATCTGTATAGGACTGCCTTTCACGATCCCCTCTCGCTGTAAAAATTTATAGTAGGTGCGCAAGGAAGAAATACTACGATTGACTGTACTAGCCGATTTCTTAGCTTCTGCCATCAGTGCAAAATAATGGCGCATATCCCGATGGTTTACCTGATCAAATGCCAAATGTTCATGTTCAAGAAAGGTTAAGAATAAATTTACTTCATGAACATAAGCAATTAAGGTATGCTTTGAATACCGTCTTTCAAATTGCAAATATCGTTCAAACTCCTTCAAATACATACGCCTTTCTATTTGTAACCAAATTAGCAAAATAAAGCGCATAAAAAAAGGGAAAAGTAAACTTTTCCCTTTTTTTATATCTTCTAAGAAACCTTAGATTGAAACCTCTTGGTTTAATCCTTGTTTGTAAATCGCTTTCTTAACTTGAATACGACGAGTTACAGATCTCTTCTCGTAAGCTTGGCGTGAACGTAGTTCTCTTAAAACTCCAGTTTTCTCGAATTTCTTTTTAAAACGTTTTAATGCTCTATCTAAAGATTCTCCTTCTTTTACATTTACGATAATCATGCTCTGTATATACCTCCTTTCGTAGCCTTTTAATTTTAAAGTGTTGCAAAGGTACAATTATGATCGGTAACTTCAAAAATATATTTTACTATTTTTCTAAAAATCCCTCTCTACCAAGTAATGCTTGTAAAGTATCAGGTTTTGTTAACAAATAAGTTTGTAGACCCAGTCCTTCCGCGGTTTTCAAATGTTGTGGACTATCATCAATAAACACCGTCTCATCGGGCTTTAATCCATTTTGGGATAGTACATATTCAAAAATATTGGCATTTGGTTTCCGCATACCCATCAGGTGTGAATAATAATCTTTTTCAAAAAACGAGGCATTACCATCCAAATTAAACTTACTTTTCAAATATTTCATGATCCAATTATAATGAATCTCATTATTATTACTCAGTAAAAATAGTCGATATTTATTTTTCAATGCTAACAATAAATCATGATTTCCTTCAGGTATACCCAACAACATGGCGTTCCAAGCGCTGTCGATTTGATCATCTTTTAATGAAAAAATACCAGAAATATTGCGAATACCTTCTCTAAAGTCCTGAGATGAAATTTGCCCTTGTTCAAACTCATCAAAAAGTTTTGTTTGTGCCCGATGTCCATAATAATCACGTACATTTTTGATACCCAACTCACTAAAGGCAGCTTCCATCTTCAAAAAATCGATCATAAAGATCACATCACCATAATCCAGGATAATATTTTTAATTTTTTTCATCTTTTTATTTTGAAATATCAATACAAATATCAATATTTGCATCGTCAAAACGCACAAAACGTTATATTTTGACATAAAATTTAACCGCTCCTATAGCTCAGTTGGTTAGAGTAGAAGACTCATAATCTTTTGGTCACTGGTTCGAGCCCAGTTGGGAGCACTGCTTAAAAGCCTCACTAGAAGTGAGGCTTTTTCCATTTTCAACATGTTGAAACTTTTTTAAAAAACCGAAAACATCTTTAAAAAAATTATATTTCACAATTATTTGTTGTTACAAACAAGAAAATATGAGCTTGATATAGAAAATCAACAGAAATTATCTCCTCCATCTTAGAAATTATATTAAGCCAAATATGAGGATCATAAAAAAAAGTCGAGTTAGGAAAACTCGACTTTTTCATCTACCTATGAAAAACATGCCCTTTTGGGATGGGCTATACGAAGATAAAAGTTTTTTTTCACAAATGAGGGAAAATTTTAACACTCAAATGTAACTAATTGAATATTAAGCTATTTTTTTTTAAACCTCTTAGATAATTTATTTAACACGCTCAATTAAATCTGATTATTAATGGTTAAACATGCAATTTATTGTTAAAATATCACTACTCAATCATAAAATTGATCATAAAAAATGGGCTGCATATATCGTCTATACAGCCCAATTTGTATGATAACATACTATTTTTTTTAATTGACTATTTCATTTTGTCTAACCAATCTTCAACTTCTTCCTTGGTTTTCCCAGTTTTCTTTTGAAGCTTACCTAATAACTCATCTTCTTTTCCTTCAGCATACAATAAATCATCGTCTGTTAGATCTGCATACTGCTGTTTAACTTTTCCTTTTAGTTCGTTCCAACGACCTTTCCATGTTAATTCGCTCATAATAAAAATCTCCTTTTTTTAAATTAAGTACTATATAAATAACACACAATCGATCAAATTGTTTTCAATTACCATAAAAATAATGATGTAAACACGTTTATTATATTGGATGAATTACAATGACTTCGCTAATGTCAAATTAAAAAGAGTATCTTGAACCGATTAAAAACTTTCCTCTTATCTAATTGTTTACTAATCGAATCAAAGAAGATCATGGTTTTGCTAGTCGAGATTTCACGATTAAAGATAGGTTCTAAAATAAAACAAGTATTACTACAGCATCCACTCTTATTGATCACAGAACTCATTACATACAAAAAGTAAAACAACAGTATCCTAGACAGATCACAATTTAATTTCACAATAAAATTTACAAATCAAACATGAAAATAGCTTACATTAGTACTTATTTGCCGAAACAATGTGGAATAGCAACCTTTACCAATGATTTAATACAATCCATAGACCACCAAGATTCAACAATCACACAGCACGTAATAGCACTTTCCGATCAACCGTACTCCTATCCAGGAGAAGTCGTATTCCAAATTAATACTCATCAGCAATTAGATTATATTCAAGCCGCTCATTTCATAAATGAAAACAAATACGACTGCGTGGTATTGGAACATGAATATGGCATATTCGGAGGAAATAGTGGTGTTTATATCCTCTCATTGATAAATCAGCTTCACATGCCTTTATTAGTGAATTTACATACTATACTAGAAAAGCCAAATATCGACGAAAGAGCTATTTTGATAGAAATTGCCAAAAGAGCTTCTATCATTGTAGTGATGAGTTCGTATGCGATAGATTTACTTCAGAAAATCTATCATGTGCATGAAAATAAAATTCGATTGATACCCCATGGAGTTCCCGCTTTCGATTATAAACAAGATATTGCAAAAGAGCAGCTCCATTTAGCCCACAAAAAAATCATCTTAACATTTGGCTTTATAGCCCGTAATAAAGGAATTGAAACCGTTATCCAAGCACTTCCTAAAGTTGTGCAAGAATATCCTGAAACCATTTATCTTATTGTCGGCAAAACACATCCCAATGTTTTATTGGAATCTGGAGAAGAATACAGAGAATATCTCATTGAACTCATAAAAGAAAAAGGGCTAGAGCAACATGTTCTTTTTGTCAATGATTTTGTTAGCACTGAGGCATTGACAACTTACCTGACAGCCTGTGATATTTACATCACACCTTATATTAATGAGGCCCAAATAACAAGTGGTACACTTTCATTCGCAGTGGGAGCTGGAGCTGCAGTATTATCCACACCTTACTGGCATGCTAAAGATTTATTGGCTGATGGAAGAGGTATTTTATTTGATTTTAAAAATTATAAAGAATTAAAAAATATTCTGATTGATCTATTTGACAATCCAAAAAAACTTGAAGATCTTAGAATTAAAGCTCGTCATCACGGCGAAAAGACGACTTGGAATAAATTGGGGCATTCCTATACCAAATTATTCAAAAATCTATTTTTAGCACCTTTGAGTCCCGATACCAAAACAAAAATAGATCGCCTGGAAAGTTTTCCAAAATTTAGATGGGATCATCTAGATCGATTGACCAACCATGTCGGCATTATTCAACATGCTACCTTTGCAACTCCAAATTACAGAGAAGGATATTGTTTAGATGATAACGCTAGAGCACTTCTCGTAAGTTTAATGCAACATGATGCTTTTGGAGAGAAAGCAACAAAGAAAAGAATTTCCACTTATCTAAGTTATATCTATTATGCGCAAAGAGAAGATGGTCTCTTTCATAATTTCATGAATTTCCAAAATGAATTTTTAGAAGAGACTGGATCGGAAGACTCATTTGGTCGAGCTATTTGGGCATTAGGTTATCTTTTCAATACCGCACCGTACAATGATTTTTATCAATTAGGTTCACTCATTTTTTTTAAAGCAGTACCGCATTTTGAAAATTTAAAATCAATTCGTGCAATTGCCTATACGATGATGGGTATATCCGAATATTTAAAACAACAACCCAATGACGAACGGATCACCGAGCTACTTCGTAAATTAGCATTCAAATTAGTACATGAATATGAAGCCAGCGCTGATGAAGACTGGAAATGGTTTGAACCTGTACTTGCCTATGACAATGCTATTATACCTTTAGCTATACTCATGTCTAACAAATTTTTAAATGATGACAAACTGAAAGAAATCGGATTTACGAGTTTTTACTTTTTGGAAAATATCATTATGCAAAACGGATTTTTATCCATCATAGGAAATCAAAAGTGGGCTAAACAAAATCAAAACATGAGTAAATTTGGTCAACAACCTATTGATGTTACGGCCACTGTACTCCTATTTAGAGAAGTGTTCGAAATCACCAAAAACAATGAATATTTTGAAAAAATGATTCGCTCTTTCGAATGGTTCTTAGGTGAAAATGACCTTAAGCTCCCTCTTTACGATCATCATACGAAAGGTTGTTGCGATGGGCTAGAGACCTATGGTATCAATCGGAATCAAGGAGCAGAAAGTACATTATGTTATTTTATATCTTATATAACTATTTATAAAGAATTAAATATTAAACTTCAGGTTGAAGAATAGCTTGTATCAAATCGTTCAGATTGATGGTTGCATAAGTCGAAGCATAATCAGACATAGCGTAAGGCATTATCAATTGATCATTATGAACGATCGCGCCACAAGAATAAACGACGTTAGGCACATATCCTTCCCGCTCCATATCATTGGGCGTTAAAATTGGAAGACTTAAGCGTCCTATTTCAATATGTGGGTTCTCTAAATCCAATAAAGAAGCACCGATCACATACTCGCGCATAGGACCAACTGCGTGGGTAATGATCAACCATCCAGCTGTGGTTTCAATCGGGGAACCACAGTTTCCGATCTGTATAAATTCATATGGACTCTCAGGCTCTTGTACCAAATGAATTGCTTCATTCCAAATATTGATATAATCAGAATAAGCAATATAATTGTTTTCGCCATCTATACGACATAGCATAGCATATTTTCCCTTGATTTTTCGAGGAAAAATAGCAGCACCTTTGTTTGCGATCTCACCATGAATAGGCTTAACCGTAAAATGATAAAAATCCTTTGTCGTTAACAATTTTGGCAAAATACTAAACCCATCATATGCAGTGTAAGTAGCATAATAAATAACTTCCCCTTTGGGTGTTATAAATCGCACAAAGCGAGCATCTTCAATACCTCTTTTTTCCGTATCTGAAATAGGAAAGATAACTCTTTCAGATATAGCGGTATCCAACGAGAATGTCATCTCGTAGTGTGATGAAGCCAACCATATCGCCTGCTTCAATATTCCATCATTATCTGCTGAATACTCAATCCCAGCTCTCACCTCCTCAACATAACGCTTCAGTTCTTCATAAGTAAAAGTTTCCGTTAAGTGCTCAATCAGCCTCTCCATAGCCAACGCTCCATTAGGATGCAATTCGACAAGCTTCGAAATAAAGCTACTTTTATTATACCGGTGATTCTTAATATTGATAGGTTTATCCAATAACGTACCCATCACGTCCAAATGAATATTGTTTTCAACATCAATATAACCAGATCGAAAAACAATAGATGACACATGTCCTTCACCAGTAGCTCTAAAACTTATAATCACCCTTTTCTCCCCTTTGAAGAGTTCACTCTGATCAGGATGTTCAACAATAGAAGGATTAAATAGTGCTGCCGATTCAATTGAATATTCCATGGTAAAGTAAGAACCGATCAATAATTTTGCTGTCATGGATATTTTATCCGTTGGCATATCTAATCGGTCTAATAAGTGACGTATACGTTCAAAATTTCGTTCAAAAACTTTGACTATACTGCGATGTCTTTGCGAATAACTACGTAATACTTGTCCAAAAACTTCCTTTTGTTTTTCATCAGACAATTTTAGTACACGATGAATAACTTTAACAGACCGTTCATCTCCCAATGAAAAAAAACGGGCAAGTACACGCTTGGTATCAGGTTTAAAATAAATATCTTTCCGATTAACTTGAACGGGTTTATACATAAAAAACGAATATAAATATGACTAATCAATTTCTTCTTTAAAACGCATCAATGATCACATTGTTATAAAATTTTAGCATATTTTAAACAATCCGTTTTCTGAAACCAATTTAGTAGTACCTCTCAATAGAACAGCGATTACCCTTTAGTAGATGGTAAATAATTCAAAAGTTGTTCATAACCATTTTGATATACATCAGCAATTCATATTAATGCCTGATAAAAATAACAAAATTTGCCATTTTTTTGATAACAAAATTGATACAACAAATTGGTAAATGGAATTTGATTCTATAGAGGCTATTTTATACAAATTTTGTTCAGAATATCCACACTTAAATAAAGTTTAAATCACATAAAAATTACTATTTAAAAAACTTCAGATCAATTGGTACACTAATTATGCATTACTCAACAGAGTATTTCTTATAAAAATGCCTATACTAAATAAACTGATATCAGATTTCAATCAATTTAAATAAAGACTCATTTTAAAACTACCCCTTCGAAAAAGAGAATAGTCATGGTTGGTAAACCAACCTATAAATTTCAGTAATTTCCCTCATATGCTCGAACATCTACATCATACTAATTTTACCATATAAGAAAAGCCAATCGATTTCTCAAAAAAGTGTTTTTAAGATCCAATAAAATTAAATAACTTAGATATAATCAGATCAAAATTACATATTACATATAAATCCTTCATGCAAAAAAAAGATAAAAATAGACAATGGCTTAAAAATGTAGGAATAGGTGCATTTCTTTTTTTCCTAATTAAAGGGCTCATTTGGTTAGCTGTATTTTTTTTCGCTGCTAAATCTTGTAATTTCAACATATAACCATTATTACACTTTAATCCTTTTCATTCATCCAGATTCATCAGGATAATAATCATGAATAGTGCATCACTCCAAAGTTTGCATATGAATGGTTAAAAATAGATGAAAATTTTTAAATTAATTTTTCAAAACGCTTATTCCTATAATTATCTAAAATATTTTTTTGAATATGTTTAAGGATATAGGAACACAATAACATCAATAGTGTGATTAAGATAGCTGCCTTGGCCGTTATCATAATAACAAAAAATAAGGGATTTTGCTAAAATTATATGTGATAATATGATCAGAACATGGTATAAAAAAATACTAACGCCAAAAGCATGAGCACTCACTAGTATGTAGCAACAAAAAGATCTTATACCAAGATTATTTTTAAATAACTCGCTCATAAAATATGATTTTTACTGACTACATAAATATGTTAATTTTTTTTATTTAATAATGAAATAAAAAAAATTAACAGGAAATACAAAGATAACCCGCTCCTGATATTTTCATTTCGGCGATAGGTGAAGAAAGCATTTCCAATACAGATCATTAGTATACAAAAACATCGATAAAAGATATACAGCGATAGTGCATCAATGCCTATAATAACACATGGATATTCTTGCAAATGAAATGCATCACAACAAGATTCACCTTTCTTAAAACTATTTACCTATCAATATGTTATATTAAACAAACTGTCTAATTCTTTTATAACCACAGTTTATCAGTAAACAATAATACACACAACATTTAAATTTTAAAGCTATGAACAACACTGATTTAGATTCTGCTCAAATGCCAGATGGTTATCTTGAAAAAGTATATCTTTCCGCCTTGGAAATTGCGAGAACAGAAGGCTTCATTGAAGGAGAGAGACATTTAAGAGAGGCTTTAACACAATTTCCAGAGTACATCGACGAAGTTCTTAGAAAATTAAAACAGACCTGCTCCATGTAACGTCGTTAATAATAAAATAAAAATACATTTTTTATTACGAAACAGTAAAACACATTATATATGCGCGCTATATGGACCGGAGCTATCGGATTTGGACTTGTCAATATTCCAGTGAAATTGTTTAGTGCAACTGAAAGCAGTAATTTAGATCTTGATATGCTTGACCGTAAAGATCAATCTAATATTAAGTTCAAAAGAGTCAATGAAAAAACAGGTAAAGAAGTTATTTGGGACAATATTGTTAAAGGATACTTCCTCAAAGATCATTACGTTATCCTAGAAGATGCAGACTTTGAAGAAGCAAGTCCTGAAAAAAGCAAGATCATTGACCTTCACGCTTTCGTTCAGCTTAATGAAATTGACAGTATTTATTTTGATACACCTTATTATTTAGAACCTCAAAAAGGTGGAGAAAAAGCTTATCAATTGCTCGAAAAAGCATTAGAAAAAAGTAAAACGGCAGGATTGGGCTCATTTGTTATGCGTAATGTTGAGCATTTGGCTATTATCAAGCCATACAAAGGAAGTTTATTGCTCAATAAAATACGATACGAACAAGAAATTCGAGCCATCGATGAATTGAAGTTGCCAGGTAATATTAAAATTAAAAAAGAGGAAATGGATATGGCCCTTCAACTCATCAAACAACACAGCAAATCTTTTGATATTAGTAAATACAAAAATGAATATACTCAAGATTTACTCAAAATTATTCAACAAAAAGACAAAGGAAAACGCGCATCGATCAGAAAAATAAAAGTCGATAACACTAAAGCCAGTGACTTATTAGCAAAATTGAAAGCAAGTTTAGCTTAAATCGCAGATCATACTCCTCCGATATCACGTGTTACCTCATTCAGGTAATACGTGATATTGGATTGATGGATATATAACTATATTAAGCTATTAAATGAATAATAAATTTTATCTTAGCTCGGGATGTGCGACTTTACATATTATGTTAAAAAATACAGCATGTTAAAAAAGAAAATTCATTTTAGGAATAACCCAAACGAATTTTAATATATGATCCATTCAGAATCCAGCTTTCACGAGATTACAGACATCAATGGAAGTAAACATGATATTTTTAACACCCTTTATTTCCCATCAGAAGTAGATACTAAAGCTACGATACTCATCCTACATGGTATGCAAGAGCATAGTGGTCGATATGATGATTTCGCTCGCTTTATAGCTGCAAAAGGCTTTTTGGTTATGACATACGATCACCTAGGTCACGGACGCTCTGTAAAAAATAAAGATGCCCTAGGATATATTCAAAGACAGAATCCTGGCGCAAGGTTAGTAGATGATGGTATCGAGATGGCACAACTACTCGCAAACCAATATCCTGATAGGCCACATTTTATTATAGGGCATTCCATGGGATCATTTATCACACGATGTATCCTACAAGAAATTGGAAATCTGTTTTGTGGCGTTGTTCTTATCGGAACAGGCACTATGGACAGATCTGCAATTTTAGCAGAAAGGCTTTTAGGACTTTTAAATAAAATACTTCCTAAAAGAAAGTCCAATCTAATTAATTATTCATTCGGAGCTTTTAACAACATCAAATTCAAAGATGAACCAAATCAAAAGAATAATAACTGGCTCAGTTTAGCCAAAGAAAACCGGGATCATTTCATAGCAGATACACTCTGTGGCATCCCATTTTCAAACAACGCTTTTTATGCCACAATATATGTAGCCAATCGGGGCAGCGGTCCCAACTGGACAAATAATATACCCACTTCACTCCCATTCCTATTAGAAAGTGGTGAAGAAGATCCAATCGGTAATTTTGGAGATGGGGTTATTAAAACCGCACAAGACCTTCTTTCACATGGAAACACGGATGTTCAATATCACCTATATCCCAAGATGCGTCATGAACTCCTCAACGAATCGATTAAGGATGAAGTCTACCAAGAGATTGTCCTTTGGCTTAATAGCAAACTAAAATAAGCTTATACATAAGTTAAAACCCTATTTCTGATTTCTAACAAAAGCAGTAAATTTATTTTTATAATCCAGGAAAGTAAACTCATCTAACAAGGTTGCATAATTACGCTTATCGAGACAATTTGGATATAGCTTTTGAGCCGCAGACAATTTTCCTTGATCCCAACTTAGTTCTTTAAGAATTCTCCTAATAGAAGCTACAGGAAATGCTACCTTTCCACTTACAGTTGTCAGTATTTTCAATTTATCCTCGTCAAAACCACTTTGACTCATCAATTTAATCAAACTATTCAATTCAACCTCACTCATTCTTTCTAGATATTCACTATCAATTGGTTGATTTTTAATAAAATCCAACAATTTATTCTTGCTGTCGCCAAAAGAAAACTGATCAGTAAGCAACATATAGTTCCTTTTTTCAGGACAATTTGCATATGCCATTTTTGCAAAAGCAAGCTTACCCTCATCCCATGAAAACCTTTTTAGTACGTCTTTGACCTGATTCAGGGAGAAAGAAACCTGCGAAGTAGACATACTAGCGATTTTTAACTTATCATTATCAAATCCACCTTGATCAATCGTTTTCAAAAAAGCATTAAATTCGGATGCTGTCATTTCATCCCCATAATAGGTTTCATGACCATATTCATACTCCGATTCAGAATCAACGATCTGCTTCGGTCTTCCATAAGCAAATACCTGAGCAGCTCTAGGATCAGGAAGATGATTATCTGTAGGAAACATGGCATATAGGGTCAAGCTACGCATGCGATTACTTCTGATATTGTTTGCTAGATAGGTTAAATCCAAAAATTCTCCATCTTCATTCAGTATGGAAACTCCTTTTCTCGAGAGTGAAGATTTCACTCTACCGACAAATTCAACTTGAAGATCATAAAGATGATCCTTCAATTGTTCAACACGCACCTGTTTTGAAGGTTGGTTATTGTATTGAATACCATTGATAAACAAATAAAATGGATCACGGTCAGAGAAAATGGTCACATTTCCCCCACTGCCTATTCTATTTTGACTATAAGCCAAACTAAAGCAAAACAAGAATATGGCGATTAAATATGATTTCTTCAACATAATAATAATTTAGATTATGCTCTTTTGACAAGAATAAATGGAAAAGGATTAAGACACGTGTATAACTATTATATTTCCGATCACTCCAATCAGATAGCATCATCTTAAATGACATTCCTGGTTTAAGGCTGTATTTCTTTGTATTCCACCCACCATTGGTCCAACATCTCAATAACTGGCAATAATGTTTTCCCCATATCACTTAATTTATATTCAACCCGAGGGGGCGATTCCGGATAAACTTTGCGACAAATAATACCATCCCTTTCCAGTTCTCGCAATTGCATGGTCAACGTCGTCTGCGCAATATCTTCCATTTCCCTTTTCAACTCACCAAATCTTTTTGGACATTGTTGCGCAATAGACTTAATAAGCAAAACTTTCCATTTTCCACCTATAATTTTAAAGATACCGTTGACATCGCAACAACTCCCAAAATTTTTTATATTTTTTTCTTCCATAATTGTCTTATACTGAGTATGAGTACATAAAACTATACTTGGTATACTTATTATAACTACTTGATAACGAAAAGTAACACCCTTAAATTTGCTTGATAAAATTAACAAAAACTTTTAATATGCAGCTTCAGATCAGAGATATACTTAAAATATCCATCCTCTCTACAGGGATATTTTTATTCGTTATCGACTTATTTATCATCAATGTTTCCCTACCCTCTATACAAGAGACACTGCAACTTACTACAAGTGAAACCCAATGGATCATTATTCTATATGTAATTGGCTATGCAAGTTTATTAATTTGTTCTGGAAATGCAGGTCATTACTATGGTAGAAAAAAAATATATCTCATCGGTATGCTTGGTTTTACGACTTCATCCCTCATCTGTGCGCTATCAAACACAGTATATCTATTACTATTTGGGAGACTTTTACAAGGTATAAGTTCAGGTCTTATGGTGCCACAAGGCATCGCATTGTTAACCTTCTTATTTAAAGAACAAGAAAAACGTTCATTGGCACTAGGCATTTATGGTAGCATTGCTGGAGTAGCATCTATCTTAGGTCAACTGCTGGGAGGTATCCTTCCAGATCAGACCTGGATCGATGAAAGCTGGCGATTAATATTTCTCATCAATATTCCTATTGGTATTTTTGCTTTTTTTATGGCCTATTTAACCATTCCCACCATCCAAGCACAACCAACCTTACACATCAACTTGATATCCATGTTTCAATTGTTTGGAGTACTCATTTGTTTAATCTGTCCTTTGATATTAGGACCTGAGTTACATTGGCCAATATGGATTATTATCTTATTAGGCACTTCTATACTCTTCATCCTATATTTTCTGAAACAACAGAAAAATCAATACGATCTTGGTCATGATACCCTAATTAATTTCTCGCTTTTTAACAATAAAATTTTTAATTTAGGCTTAGGTGCCGCATTAGCTTATTACATGGTACAAGATGCTTATTTCATTATAAATTCTAATTATTTACAGGTCTATAAGCACTTTACACCTACCATGACAGGTATTGCATTTGTATATCAAGGAGTAGGATATGTTATTGCCAGTGTGATAGTAAGTCGTTTTATTCAAAAAAATGGCAAAAAGATCATCCTTATCGGATTAACCATGATGGTAATTGGATTAATAGCACATCTTTTCATTTACAATCAAAGCAGGGTTCCTATTCAACAACTCCATGGAATATTGTTCTTTTACGGCTTAGGTTGCGGAACTGTACTGCCTTCTTTAATGACCATCGCTTTAAAGGATTTAAATACAGATCTTACTGGGATAGGTTCTGGTATTTATCTGACCATACAACAAATTGCTATTTGCTTAGGCATTGCGTTAGTGTTAGGTATATATTTACATGACCAAAAAGAAACATTCTTACAAATGAAAAATCTAACTCATGCTTATGGCTTTTCGACTCTTATTTCTATTGTATTATTAACAGGAGTAGCAATTTTTACTATATTATTGCCCAATAAAAAGACAAAATTAGACGTCAAATAATCAGCAAATAGTATACTGATAAATCTTGTTGGTGATCAGATTTAGATTATATCCAATAATTAAAAAACACGCTTTAATTATTTAAAGCGTGTTTTTTAACTGCTTATTTTTTTGCAGTGATATTCAATTCCATATCTACTTCTTGAGAAATCATCCAATCTTTCGGATCACCTTCAGTTCCATAAGCTAAGCCCCAATCTTGTCTGTTGATGGTAAATTTAGATTGAACACCCACTTCATTATCCGTTACGTTTACTTTTGCAGGAAAAGTAACATTTACAGTTTTATCTTTAATTGTTAAATTTCCGCTAATGATATTTGTAGCATCAGCAATTACACTTTTGTCTTTAGATGCGTCAAATGCAGTTACACTTGTGATCTCAAATTTAGCTGTAGGGTATTTTTCTACTTCAAAGAAATCACCAGTTTTCAAATGCCCATCTAAGTCTGCAGAAGTTTTTCCTCCTGATTTTGCAGGATCTACAGAACTTTTATCTGTAACCACAGAATTCATATCAATAACAAAGGATCCACCAGTAATTGTACCCTCTTCAAGAGATACAGTACCTTCACTTTTTAAAGTACCAAATCTTGGATCAAAACCACCTTTGTGATATCCTTTCCATTTAATAGTACTTACAGCTGTATCAACTGTAAAAGTTACACCCTTTTGTTCAGCTACTTGCTGCTCTGTTCCCGTTTGTGCCTTGTCGCCATTTGAACCACCACATGAGGCTAAGATTACAGAAGCCACTACTGCTACGATTGATAATTTTTTCATTTTTTATAATTTTGATAATTAAATACCATGCAAAGATAACTTAGTGATAGTTTACAATTGCTATTAGTTTCCTTTTTGAAACTACTTTCCTATTGGAAACTAATGATCGTTTCCGTAATTTTACTTTGTAATTTTGGATCAATAGATAGCTCATGAGAAAAAATCAAACCATCAATAATAGGTCAGGATGTAAGGCACGGATAACAGCGATAACAGACACCATGGAAATTCTATCAGGGAAATGGAAATTTCACATTCTAGGAACACTTATGGAAGGCGGTAAAATACGCTTTATGGACCTGCTTCGCGAAGTAGACGGAATCGCTGCAAAAATGTTATCCAAAGAACTGCAGGATATGGAAATGAATCATTTGATAAGTCGCACAGTACTCAACACAAAACCCATCACTGTCGAATATGAAGTGACCGAATATGGCCGTACATTAGAACCCATTATAGATGAAATTGCCAAATGGGGTGAAGCATATCGAAATGCTATGTTTAAAAAACAGCATGATCAAACATCAGAGATCTAACGATTAGAAGATTTTAGTTATTGAAGACAAAGGTACTTTTTGTTTCCAAACGCCAGAAATATCAAAAATATAACCCGAAGACTTATTTTTAATAGTAAAAGTATAAAGGCACTCCCGCGTTAAATACGAGATTTCACCACTTACATTGATCGTTGTATACGGTTCAACTAGCAGTTCTTGTTTACTTCCCTCATTCATATAAGATTCTAAATACTGGCCTTTTTTATAAGGAACTTGTTTAGACCAATACGTCACCCCATCCTTCAAGATTTCACCCATAAAAATAAGTGAGTCTGGAGTATTCATCCAACTAAAAGCATCTTGATCATCACTTGTAAATTCGGACATGTATTTAACATCTTTAAATATAGAAGTAGTCTCCATATTTTTTGCACTAGAAGTATTATTATTTAGCGTGATGGTATAGCAACCCTCATTACTGTTATATTCCTTTCGGCTTCCCGGTACTTCTATAATCTCCTTTTTAACAATCTCATAGGTTTCTCCTCGATTCTGAGTGAAAGAAAGTTCATCTTGCTTGCCGTCCGCAACGATACCGATCAAAAATTTTCGAGGAATACGATTAAAATTCTCTGTCAAGGACATCGTTAACAAATTATTTTCATCAGTCTTCTCCAATTTCAACCAACTACCCCATAGCTCTACCTCACCAACAGTAGCTAATACAGCTGGATTTCCCTCTTTATCGGATAATAATTCTCCTGTAACAGCATCTTTAACATATGCAACTGACCACTCCTTTGAATGAATAGCAATACCATTACGAGCAAAACCAGAATTCAATTGGATATCCTTGTAATCTGTATCAAAAAGCGCTGTATTATGATTCAAGTCATCCTTATTACAAGAAATCATGGAAAGAATAAAAAAAGTCGCCATACTGGCAATTAGTAATTTAGAATGGTTTAGGATCATGGGTTTATACATTAACAGTGGTCAAACAACTCATAAAATTTGCTCTGAGCAAGTTAGGATTATTTTATCTAAAAAACACGTTTTGCTAAGTAAAATTTTCCTTAAAAAATAATACCCCTGATCGCAAAAATGGAAAAAAATTACGTGCTCAGTAGTTTATAATATCACCCTAAAACAAGTGCTTATGATAAGTCAAATGGAGAAAATAGTGAGATAATATAAAGTGAGCAGTACGTATAAATAACAAATGAGCCTCAGAAAAATACTTAAAACACTTAAAATAAATACGCTTGATTACAAAGTTGGTATAAGATGGCACAAGCTTTGTAAAAAGTTTTCACAGTTATATCTACTGAACATTAAAATTGACTACTATGAATGCAGAGAATCAAAACGGGACAAAATTAGGATTGAAAAAAGGATATTACCTATTGCTAATGGCAATTTTAGACCTACCAATAGAAGAAAAAATCAAGAAGGCGAGAAAATAGAAAACAAGTACCCTTTATATAGAAAAGTTCTCCCATGTGGAGAACTTTTCATTTATCAAAAAGTTTGAGATGATCAGTATGAACGATATTGATATCAAATACTTGGATGAGTCGGCTATTAATGTCCAAACCCGAAATACATACTAAACCCAATAATAACAAGAACAATACTTGTTATAAAAACATATAACTTATCTCCCTCAAGTATAAAGCTCAATAAGGAAAGCAACAATCTTAACAAAGGCGTACAAAAAAGCACTAAAATAGCTAAATAAATAATCGCACGTCCCTGAAGATTCGCTACACCCTTTAAAATGCCAGAAACAACATCGACAATACTTCGATCATTTTCCGTAAATCTTCCATAGGCAACAGTCTCATTCGAATGATTAAAAAGAAAGATCAATCCCCCGATAATACTGATGATTAATACACTTCTTACACCGTATTTTAAGACGTTACCTATTATTTTTTGAATAATTTTATCTGTAATCTGCATTAGAACTTACCTTTAAAACCGTTATAAATCATATTAAAAGCTAAGAAAAAAATGATAAAAGCAAAAAATATCCGGAGCTTTTTCGGATCCGTAGCCATCAATATTTTGGATCCAATCATTGCCCCTATCAATACTCCAATCATCACCGGCAAGCATATGTCAGGAACAATATATCCCTTTTGAAGATAAATAACACAACTAGCCAATGCCGTCACCCCCATCATAAAATTACTGGTTGTTGTGGATACTTTAAAAGGGATTCTCATTATCGTATCCATGGCAATCACTTTAAAAGCTCCCGAACCAATACCCAGCATTCCTGAAAGTACACCAGCAAGACCCATCATGCTAAAACCGCCAATTACATTTTTAGTCCCATACGCCACTTCCTGTCCTTTCACAACGGGATAAGTAGACGGTAATTTCAATCTTTCAGCAAGTTTACTGGATTGAGTCACGATATGCTCTTCTTTTTTTCGAAGTGAATTTGCAGCAGAAAAAATCAAAGCAAAACCAAATAATATAGCAATAGAAGAACTTGGTGCAGCAGTAGAAATTAAAGCACCTACCACCGCACCAGCTGTTGTAGCAATCTCCAGAAACATTCCTAGACGCATATTGGCAATACCTTCCTTGACATAAGCCGCTGCTGATCCAGAGGAAGTAGCGATTACGGAAACCAATGCGGCCCCAATTGCATAATGTATATCCACTCCAAGCAAGATAGTCAGTAAAGGGATTACGACTATACCACCGCCAAGCCCCGATAGGGACCCAATAATACCAGCGCAAATCGCCCCTAGTAGCATAATTAATGTAAACGTTAAAACAGTCATATTTTTATAATAGAATTTACACGTAGAAAATCCTTAATTTTCTAAAACAACAAAGTTAGGGATAATATTATTTTTAAAAGTTACTCCGCTCACTTTCTAATGATTCTCTAATATAAATCCCTGTTGAGCTATAATTATTATTGATCTTGTACAACAGCAAGTAGGATTTAAGTATAAATAACGATCATATATTATTAAAATACGCAAATCTAATCAGATAAATACCCTTAATCATTTCCTACCCTTAAGATGGCACAAGCTTTGAAAAAAGCCTATTGAAACGTAGTAACACTAAAAATTAAAGTCATGAATAAGCAAACTCAAAAATCAACAAAGTTAGGATTGAAAAAAGGATATTACTTATTGCTAATGGCAATTTTGGATTTACCTATAGAACAAAGAATCAAAAAAAATAGAAAATAAGTAAAGGATATGACTACTCATCTTGAGTATGTCATATCCATTAAATCAGATATAAAGCAAACAACAAAAACAGGTTGAACTTCTCTTTATTATTGATATAGGCATCTACATGAAGTAAATAGGGCATAAATCAGACATAAATAAAAATGTAAAAGTTCTTGGATAAGTTATTTGTCAATCATCGGAAGATATTTTTTCCAATTATCAATTATGATCCATAAGATAATTGCGATCAATACAAATACAATGGGCAGTCCAGAAGGAGCTACTGTAATATTAGTCAGCAAAATACCTGTTAATATCGGCAATATGACAAGAGCGCCTAATGCCCTAGTCCTAGCCGAAATCAACAACAGTCCACCAACAATCTCGACCACACCCACTAAAGGCATCAACCAGCCTATTTCCATAAAAGCCTTACTCGATTTTACCATTTCCTCTGGCATGTCTTTAGGCATAGGCATATAATGAAAAAATTTATCCAAACCTGCATTAATAAACATAAGGCCTGTCAATAAGCATAACACGAAAAAAATCTTGTTTTTCATAATTGGTTATTTTAATTAATTACTCACGAGATAAAACAGTATTTAACAATTATTGTTCTATTTTTTTTATGTTTTTTTATACCACTTCCTATTCATGAGCTCTTTATTATTTATTGCACTTTTTTTTGCCGAAAGTAGCTCCTAATTAACACATTAAAAATTATCTGAAATACAGTTGGTTTTATAACAGGAGTTTTTATTAATGAAGATGTATTATGAGGACATAGTCCTATATTTGCTTCTAAATTTAATTAGTTATCAACTAAATTTAAAAATAGCGACATCAGATGCCAGAACAGATCTTTTTATATATCGGAATCGTATTGTTCATCCTTCATGAAGTCGATGCCATAAGGTGTAAAGAATGGCGGATTTTTCCAGGACTCTCTTTGCTCAACGAACAAATGGGATATTTGCTCTTCCTCTTAGCACATATCCCATTATTCTTCTTGATATATGATGGACTCACACCTATTCAATCCTCTAGCACATTTATTAAGGGTTTTGATATTTTTATGATCCTACATCTAATTGTTCATCTCTTATTTATCAAACATAAAAACAATGAATTCAAAGACTACATTTCCTGGACATTAATTATAGGAATAGCCATATGTGGTATCCTAGATTTGACGAAAGATTCAATCTCATACCTCATGATTAGTTTTCACCCTATAAATAATAATATACTTAATATATAACCCCTATTCAGGAAGATCAGGCATCGCTATCCGACGTTGCGTTGGGCTACTTAGTGCCTGCAAAAATGCCAATACCGCATCGACTTCCGTTTTAGAAAGGTCAAGTTTTTTTAACAAAGGGGAATGAATAGGTCTCGTCTTTTCATCAACCACCACCCTTCTCTGTATAGGAGCAGGATTGCCCAGGTTATAAAGCTCTACAACATCCCTAAGCGTAGGGAAGTTTCCATGATGCATCCAAGGCCCCGTCAATGCAACATTACGAAGTGAAGGTGTTCGAAATGCTCCTATATCTTTCTGATCACCTGTTAAATGATAATGTCCAAAATCCTCCTGCTTGGTACCATAGAGTGTCTGTCCGTCGTTATGAAACAAATTATCCGAAAACAAAGGCGTGCTATGACAATTGATACATCGAGCTTTAGTTCGGAAAAGATGAAGCCCTTCTAATTCCTGATCATTTAGCGCATCGGATTGCCCCGACACAAAGCGATCAAATTTATTTGGATAGCTCACAATGCTGCGTTCATAAGTTGCCAATGCCTGCTGGATTCTCCATAAAGTCACCTGATCATCACCAAAAGCGCTTTTAAAATGTACGTTATATCCTTCTATCTCGCGAACATGTGCGACCATCGTGTCCAAAACGGTATTCATCTCCACGTGATCTTGCACAGGCAACAAAACTTGATCTTCCAGACTCTTAGCCCTTCCATCCCACATGAAACTCTTATAATATCCCACATTATACAAAGTCATCGCATTACGCTTCCCTTCTTTTCTACCGTGGCCATGAGCTAAACTCTTACCATCACCAAAACCGAGCTGCGGATCGTGACAGCTCGCACAGGATAACTGCTTCGATGCCGATAACCGTGCATCAAAAAACAATAGTTTTCCCAATGAAGCCTTTTCTTTACTGAAGGGATTTGATTGCGGATATTCTATAGCGGGTAAAACTCCAATATCAACAAACCCTTTTTGAACCGAAGCATCTAAATGTGGTTTAGGCCACTGGCTCATATCACCGCTGCTGTATATGCGGCGAAGATCAACCATCGAATATCCCGTATCTACTGCATCTCCAAAAGCACTGATTAGTACAGGTAAACAAACCATCAGTGCCACCAAAAACTTATTTTTCTTCATCAAAATCAAATATCTCCAATTTAAAACCCATAACTTAAACGTAAGCTTCCCTCCTCGCGTATCCTCCCCAAAGGAGCCAAATTCATTCTATCCAAAGCATCAGCTTGATCAGCTTTACGATACGTATAATCTGCTGTCAACTTGATGTAATTACTTTTTCTAAGTCGCTGCATAAAACCCAGACGCAATTTACCTCCCCACATATTTGCCTGATGATACAGAATATCATGATAAAACACATATTGATGAAATACATTTTCATTGATTACAGGAAGCGTCCATGCAACACCAATATTTCTTTCCATAAAAGCGGTCAAACCAAATTCAAACTCTTGATTTCTTGCTGTAGCATAGGTAAATAATGTTGCCAATCCATAGTCCAGACGATCATAATCCAATCGTGTTTCCGTACCTCCATCATGGCGCAATTGATTGGTATAACCTATATTAGCTTCATATAGCTGTTGCCACTTTTTATTCTGCACCAAATACGAAAAATCCAATGTATGACGTTTCTTTCGGTAGACATAATTCTGTGCATCGCCACTTTCGATCACCCGATCCTTACCGCTATGAATGAAACTATTAAAAGATGCCAGATAGGTACGATTAGCCTGTTTTAAGTTCCACAAAAGTTGGTAACTCAATTGATCCAGATTGAACTTGCTCAATTCATGGATGCGCGAATCATTACGTAACGTCTGTCTATAGCGTTGTACTTCCTGCAGGTATCCTATATTTCCATAGAACTTTCCCAAATGCCCATCCCAAGATAAATAAAACTTAGCACCATAACGTTTCATATCATTCTGATAATACATCCGCTTTTCATTTAACCAATCGCTCACTTTCCAACCATATCCTCTTACGATGTAGTTCATATAAGGAGATTCAACCGCACTTAACGCATATTGATCATTACGATAGGCTATTTCCACACGCTCTTGGCCATAGCCATACTTCGCCTCTGCCCCAAGCTCCCATCCAGAAGCAATATGGGCACTCCCCCCTAGGCTTCCATTGACCTGAATCGCATCAATCGTACCTCTTGGATCGTTGTTACTAAAATGATTACCCACATGATAATCCAAGCCCCCGAACACCGAGTACCGACGGTCAGCAAAGTATTTTTGTCCCCTAGTCTGAATCAAGTAATTGGTCCTTTCATAATGGTTGTAGCCATACGACCCAAAGTACCAGGGTGATGCCAGATTTTCTCGCGTTTGATGGGCAAACCTCGTACTATCTTCCGTACTGCGGTTATAAGCAAATCTTCCCCAAAGCCGTACATCTTTAATCGTTACCGCACCCTCCGAGTTAAAATTGATATTTTTTATTTTTTGTGCATCCTGAGCAGCCCGATACTCACCACTGATCTGACTGTATCCCAATTGAATTAGGCTATAGCGAGGTGAAACAGACTTCTCTAACCACATCGGGTTCTCAACAGTAAATTGACGTATTCGGCGCTCTATAGTATCCTGCTCTACAGTCGTTTGCGCATATACCGGAAGACAAGCCCCCCAAGTTGCAAACAACAATCCTATTATATCTCGTTTTTTCATGAATGGTATTAATTTTAATCAAGTACCTGATCTAATCTGCAAAACCCTTTGGGTTTGCTTTGATGGAAACAAAATCATCTTTCGAATTATTAGAATCCTGCAGCACTCTTCTTCCATTGACCACTGCTTTGGTTTTCCGAATGACAGCATTCGAGGAACGAGCTCCACCATCCACAGCAATCCATCCCGCATCATTTTGAGCAGAAAATCGCTTTGGATATTGCGTTGAAGTGGAAGACTGCAGCTCTACTGCGTCCAAGATCAGATCAACTGGCACCTGTATATATGCTTTGGAATTATTAACCTGACCATCCGCATAAGGCAATCCGTACCCCTTCCAATTTGCTTCAGGTCCCATAGCATCAGATCGAAAGATAAACCAGCTTTGCTGTGCGGTCTGGCTCATGATCAAATCGGCACCACTTCCCCGTCGGATTACCTCCACATTCGGCACATTGGGGTTATCCACATCAGATGCTAAAGGCCTTGTTGTACCGATATAAGGTGCATAGTAAGCTTCAAAGTCTGCTTTGCTCAGGTCGACTGTTAAACTTGGATCCTGAACAGCGATTACTTTCCCATCTGCTCCCTCATAAGGCGCTTTATGATTGGTTGCCGTAGCCGCTATAACAATACTTTGACCAGGAGCGATCGGATAATCCTGACCTTGACCTGGCAAGCGGAGTATAGTTTGCGCATATACATAGTCCGCATTTGCCCTTATCCCTTCAGGCATACCGTATGATTTACTCCAATCATATTGTTTACTAGTGGCTTGATAACTATAAAGTGAATTGATACTATTTGCTCCATATGCCTCAGCAATACACAAACTATCGGCATACTGGATCTGATCTGAATTATTAAAGATTTCAATAAATTGATCTCGGAAACTTGCTCCCAAAGTCGCATGCGAACCCGCATAATAGATCTGTTTGATCACCAAGCCATTTGGATTGAAATTGCCACTCACCAAGGACAAATCCCAGTGATGATCTATATCCCTACCGACCATAATCTCTTTGATCTCCGAACTAAAGGTGACATCAAAATCCTCTTGCCTATCCAGCAATTGATTAAACAAATCGACCTTAAAGCTGATCACAGCTTGTATCCTATAGGTATTAGGAGCAAGCTGTGGAAACATAATATGACCGTCAGCACCCGTTTGGGCACTGTATATTTTTTTCCCTTTCAACGAATAGATATTAACCGTGATGGTATCTACAGGTAATTTATCTTGATACTCCTCGCTTTCATAAGTAATATTGACTGTAACATCCACAGGGCCATTATTGGGCAATAATTCTTTTTGGCAACTGCTCAATGACCCCATAAAAATGATCATCAGCATTAAATATTGTTGTAATTTCATATGCTTAAAGTTTAAGTCTTACTTGAGCACCATAACTTGGTTTACCATTAGGAATGACCATCGTATTATCCGATCGCTTATATTGCGGACGATAATTAAATACATTATAAACATGAAAGGCCAAGGTCAGTCGTTTACTAATTTCTTTAGATAAGTTAAGATGAAAATTGGTATATAACCCGGGTTGATTTTGATTGTTTACTTCTTCGATAGGACGAAGCAGATGTGCATAGTCCGCATTTCCTTCGTCAAATTTCTTAATTTCAAAATAGCTACCGTCTTGCGTAAAGTAACCTACGGGAATACCGTCTATAGCTTCGGTATTGGTTTTATTCAAAATATTAAACTCCGTAATAAAGTTTAATAAAAGTTTAGCCTTTGGAATATGGGTACTCGAGGTAAGCGCAGCATTACTGGTCCAGCTGGTGCGCTCAAATACAGGATATACACCGGTTACAGCATAATTTGGATTATTGGTGTTATTGGTTACGTTTTTCCAATTTTGAACTGGGTTATAGATGGATTTGGTTATACCGCCACGCAGATTAAATGAAGTGGCTATCGCCGTCCATTTTGGGGTGGATAACATGATCTCGATACCTTGGTTTTTAGTCGTTCCCCCATTAACAAAATTATAGCGGGACAGGCGATGACGTTTTTGACCATCAATCACATAGGGCAACTCAGATTCTTGGTCCGAATTGTCTATGTAGTTACCCAATAAGATTGAGCTAAAAGACATTTCGGTATATATATCCCGATAATTGCGTTTACTGTATACATTCAAGCCCCCTCTAAATCCGCGATGTTCATAGGACAACGATAACTCCAACTGTTCAGAAAGTGCAGGTTTCAATTTGCTATTGTCAGGAGTAAACTTATCTACATATAGTAAGTATAAACTATTTACCTCATCCACAGCACCATTATCTTTTACTGCAGTGCGTTGGTATAGCGGGATTTCAAAGAATACGGGACCCGGATATAACTGAGCCAATGCGGGAGCTTTACTACCCCATCCATAAGCTAAACCAATGCGCAGATCCGGAGTGATTTCATAATTGATATTTGTACGTGGTGAAAATGTAGCATAACCTTCAAACAGATCCAACCGCGTTCCTATCCGTACATGCAGATTGCGATCTGCTATAGTTGTTCTAAAAACATCTTCGGCGTAGAATCCAATCTGATTTTGAGCATGGATACGTGAATAATCATAATATCGTTCAGATCGGTTATCTCCATTTGCAGTTGAAGTATTATTTCGAGGACGTGTAGGATCTACGATCTGCCCTCGCCCCTTATTCTTTGAAAAATTGTATGAAGAACCAAAATTCAATTGGTGTAAAATATCACCAGTATGGAAACTACCATTCAAATCCAGTCTAGCCGTAAAATCAACAGGTTTGCCTTCCAGATTGGTCACTGCTGTATAGATACCAGAAGCATATTTTCCATTTGTAACCCCTACATCCGTGGCATCGGTATAGATGATGTAAGTATTATTCATGAATTGCTCTTTATAGGTATTCTGATAAGTCTCACTATAACGCACATTAAAACCAATATTAGTCAGAAAACTGTTGTCGATCCTGTAATTAGTCCGATTACCAACAGAAAAATTATAGGCCCTATAGCGCAGTAGTGTTGCAGTAGGATCATCTGGGTCACGACGTACATTGTCCAGATTGCGACCGTAATCAGCAGTAAATGTATTGGTAAAAGCACGATCTTGACCAGCTGCTGTACTCCATATCAAATTACTTCCAACACGGTCATACGATTTGAGCTTATCACGGTTATCATTATAAGAGCGTGTAAAATTACCGCCTACGGTAAGAGCACCCCACTTTTTAGTTTGAAAACCTTTCGTTAGTCCATATACAGTTGCATTATCACGAAGTTGCATATTAAAGTTGAAGGGAGTTGCACCAGCGATCCGATTGATGATCACAGCCCCATTGGTCATATCTCCATATTTTGCCGAAGAGATACCAGCCACCACTTCCACACTTTCAATGTTATCCGTTGCAATTTGACGTAAATCGATCCCTCCAAACGTATAATCACCAGTATAACGGTCCCCGCGTTCTTCACTACCCATTAAATCGGATATATTACCGCCTACATAAGAATTTCCCATACCGCTGATCCCAGGATTGAGCGTCTGCATATTGGCATTATTGGATAGCGCGATTCCATCCATAATCAAAGCAATTCCAAAAGAATTATTCAATGAAAAAGGATCTTTGGTGCCCAAAGAATTTGTACCGAATGAAGCACTACGTAAGTTAGCCTGCTGTACCTGCTGTAAAGATGGAGCAGCGATTTTCTGTCCAGGTACTAAACTCAATAAATCGTTGAGACTAAGCGCTCCTGACTGTTCAATAACCTCCCGATTAATATAAAGTGAACTATTACTTTCTAAATTTTGATTCGTACGAGGGCTAACCGTAATTTCGTCGAGGCCTACACTTAATAACGGTAACTGTACAGTCGATATACCTGTCTGCTGTTTATCCAGCGCTACGTTAAGCGTAGTGCCCTGCCTTCCGATCATCGAAAACCTGATCTCAGCAGATTTCAGACGATGTGCTGGAAACTGGAACCGGAAAGAACCATCTTGCTCTGTCAAAAAATATTGGTTCAGTTCTCTAAAGAACACCGAAACCAACGATAAGGGCAATCCCGCTTCATCGGTCACTTTCCCAGTCAGAACACCTACAGAGCCATTGTTGATTAAGATATTTCTTCCTGACAACCTCAGCTGCAGATAAGTCTGTTGCTCCAGACTTTGTAAGATCTGAGTCAGTGAACCGGTCATTTGTAGTGAAATCTTACGGTTGAGATTGATGGTTTTTTCATCATAAAGAAAACTATAGCCCGACTGTTTTTCGATCTGTTCCAAGATGGATTTAAGCGACTGACTTTTACTTTCAATATGGAGCTGTTGTGCCGATACCGTTAATCCATGATATGAAAAAGTGATACCAAGAAATAAAGAACGAACCCAGATCCTACTGAGTCTATTATTTTTTTTCATATTATTTTTTATGAGCAATTAAGGTGTTAGATTCAAGAGAAAAGCGGTATGAGGTGGTTAAGGTTAATTTATCCAATACCTGATCCAGATTTTCATGCGCCATAGTTCCAGAAAAATCAAGATCTACATCTGCATTAGCCTGAAAAGAAATACCATATTTACGAGCCAATTGTTTACCAACATCCGAATAAGTAGCATGATTAAAGTGCAATACCCCATTCATCGTCTCTCGTTCTTGTCCCTGATCAAAAGATTCTATAGTATATTTGGCCAACACTTTGTCATATACAAATGCCTGTCCAGGTAAGATTACCAGGCGTATGCTATCATTAAAGATTTCCACTTTACCCGTAAACAAGGCAATCTTTGCTACCTTGTCCTCTTCAAAAGCATGAATATTAAATGAGGTACCCAACACTTTAACATGAAATTCTCCTGTTTGGATGATAAAGGGTTGGTCTGTACGATGAGCTACATCAAAAAAAGCCTCACCTTTAAGCGTCACTTTTCGTTCACTAGCTGCAAATTGCTGAGGATAGTCTAATGTAGAAGTAGGACCTAATCTTACTTTTGTTCCATCAGTCAGTTGGACGTTCATATACTTACCCGCGGGAACTTGTTGTTTTAAAAGAGCAACTATTGGCATAGGGTTTTGCAGTATAGCCGGTCTTTGTCGAAACAAAAAGATGCACATACCCACAACCAGTAGACACGCGGCAGCGTAAGGAAACCATTTGCGAAACAGAAATTGACGATTTACTTTAGCTTCATCAATCGCTTGATACAGACGTTGTCTTTCCTTTGCGACTTCTTCCTCAGACGGCATAGCCTGAAGCTGTAAAACTAACGTTTTACTTTCTACTACTAAGGATACATAGTGGGGATTTTCCTCAATCCAGTTTTCCCAATAAGTAAAATTGTCTGATTCATGATTCAGACAATAATCTATGAATGACGGATCACAGATGAGTTTTTCAAGAGTAGGGTTATCCATTATTTTTCATGCATTTTAAGAGTAGTGCATGAAATACCTCAATTTTACCTATTTTATTTATAATAATTTAAAATAAGGATTAAGATCGATGTTAATTGTCCCTTAAGGCTCTTTATAGCTTCATAAATTACGTTATACACCGTTCGGACAGCAGCATTCTCTGAAATAGCAATTTCTTCGTAAGACTTATTAAGGAAAAATTTCAACTCAATATAGTGGCGTTGCTTTTTGGTCAACTTAGCCATCGCAGCATAGAGATTTCGCTCTCTTTCCATCATTTCCTCCAGTCTTATTTTTTGAGTTTCCATAGATTCCTCATAGGGTTCTTCAAGCAAACTTTCAAATGAAAATTGTTGCAGTTTAAGTTGTCGAAAAATTATGCGCTTTAGCCAAACAAAAACATAGTATTTAGGATCTTTGATGTCTATTGGAAGACGTTCATGTTTTTCCCACAGTTCGTAAAATAGAATATGGATCGCATCTTTAACCACTTCTCGATCTTTAGCGATCACCATTCCATATTGGAAAAGAGATCGATACAACGTATCGTAAAAAATAAAGAAACTCTCTTTATTCCCTGCTTTAATATTGACCCAGTGCGTTTTCATGATTGAGATCGCTAAGATACTACATTGTTTAGATTTATTCCAAATAATATAGATTATAAATCAAATACTCGTAAAAGTAATACATCCTATTAATTCAATATCACTAAACAATTTGCAAACAGCAAATTTATGCTCATGAATCAAATTTGACCTCAAACAGGTAATAAAAAGGTGAGGTATTCAGACATTATAATCAAAAAAGAATCGCTACAGATTTAATGTCTGTAGCGATATAAATAGATCTTTTCTATAATGGTTTTGGTATTATCAAATCGCACAAGATCTTACAGTATCATGTTAAATCTTATTTCAGGCAAAGATAATTATTTTTTTCACACTAATAGGAATTTTATATTATATATTTGATAATTATAATAAAGTGATTCCTTAAATCTATCTCACTTGGCTTTAGAAGACATAAATAGATTTCATACTATACCATCAAGGTCAAGAGCACACCCTCGAAAAATACTATTTATTATACATTTACTACCTTAATCTAACGTAACTATAATGATATATTCGCATTATTTTTAAAACAAGAATTGGTGAATGAAAGAACAACCATTGATCCAGGAGGTGATTGATCTACCTGATGACTTCGATATAAAAGATTTTAAATTATTTTATAGAGATATTGACTTACTTAGGCTATCAAAAGAAAATGGAACCCCTTTACGATTTACTTTTCTTCCCGACATTGAAGAAAAAATAAAGGAGATGAAATTTTATTTTAAGGCAGCCATACAAAAAACTGACTACCAGGGTACATATACATACTATTACTGTACAAAAAGTTCTCATTTTAAGCATGTTCTTGAGAAAGCTATTCAATCCCATATTGGTATTGAAATATCATCGGCATATGATATCGATTTAATCAAATCTTTGATTGAAGATGCCATTGTAAAACGGGGTACAAAGATCATTTGTAATGGTTATAAGACACCTGAATATCTCACTGGAATTTCATCTTTGATACAGCAAGACTATTGTTCAGTAATGCCTATCATCGATAGTAAAAGTGAACTTTTCCATTATCTTGAAAACATAAGCACGAGGACTTGTTTAACTATTGGAATGAGAATAAACCTGACATTTTTAAAATCCTATAATCAAAAGTCAAGGTTTGGACTATCACCCGAAGATATCATTAATCACTACCAGCATGATATCAAAACAAACAATCAAGTGTCGCTCACCACACTACATTTCTTTAATGAAAAAGGATTGGATACTGGCCATGAATACTGGGATGTGTTAGAAGAAGTTGTTCGGTTTTACTGCCGATTGAAAAGACTAAATCCCCGACTGAGCACTTTAGATATCGGAGGTGGTATGCCATTTAGAAGTTCATTAAGTGAAACCTTGGACCTATCGCTTTTAGTTCTACATCTGGTATCAACCATTAAAAACATCTGTGCAGAAGAATGCGTCCAAGAGCCAGATATTATGACCGAATTCGGTAAATGTACGGTAGCAGAGGCCACAGCTACTATTTTTAAAATAAATGAAAAAAAACCAGGAAACCGTCTAGATTGGGCTATTATTGATGGTTCTTTTATTACCCATCTCCCAGATACATGGGCTATTCAACAACAGTATCCCGTATTTGCTATCAATAATTTAAAGGAAAATAATAAACCATACTTGCTTGGCGGATTAACATGTGACAGTTCGGATTATTATCCTAATACTAGACGTAATGAATATATAATGCTGCCAGATACTGATCATGAACAGTATATCATCTTTCTACATACTGGTGCATATCAAGAAGCTCTCAGTGGTTTTGGAGGGGCTAATCATTGTCTTATTCCTTCCCCAAAACATATCATCATTGATCGAGATGATCACCATGATCTACAATATACTGTCTTTTCTGATAAACAAACGAGTGATCATCTTTTAAAAATTTTGGGTTATCGTAAGTAATCAAAACGACGACGTACTAATTCATTTATTTCAGGTATTTATTGGAACAACTATTACAGCACGTTGTCTGTTCTTTCTATACATTGATTAATTTAAAAAAGGACAGTTATGATGAAACAACAAAAAAATACCACTACAAGAGGACTAGGTTTTATTGTTGCAGTAATATTGGAAAATGCCGATCAATCACAGACCAACAATCCTGATGGTGCGCCAAAAAATCCGAATGATTTGCGCGAGCAAAAACAATCAGAAAATCCTGCTGAAAATCCTGATCCAGAATTAGAAGATCCAAATTTTGTACCAGAGGATGATGATGCACAATCCAATGGACAAGAATCTACAAAAAATACTTCAAACAATAGCGATTTAGATACAGAAGATCCAGTGGAATTTCCCGATGAAGATCAAGATGAAATAGATCAAGGTGAGCCCCAAGAAGAACTTCCAATTGAAGAAAATGATGATCTCACAAGAGAAGAGCCCGTTGAATTGCCTGAGCAAGAGGATATCGATGAAGTAGAAATTGATGATAAAGATGATCTTGAATTGGAATAACACAACAATTATTAAGGTAATTAAGTAATTATTAAAATTACAGCATTCCCTATTCTAATTAGGTCGTTAAATAAGTGACAAACACGCTAGCAGAACCTACTCTTTATCTTAAATTCCATTCCCTAAAATCAAAATATGATCACAATTGAAAAAAGCAACGCAAAAAACAGACTAGGTCTGATCATTTACGTAATATTAGAAAATAGTAACTCGATCGTTCCAAAACAAAATAATTTATCGGAACAAGATTACGGATCTGAAAATCAATTACAAGATTCTAGACAATATGATCCGCTTCAAGAAGTTGGCAATGCGGAACATGAATCAATAGAACGAGAAAATCAAGAAGATGGCTTAATCGATCGAGTAGATCCAGACAGTGATAAATTAAATCCCGAGGAGGATGAATTAGAAATAGACAATCCAAAGGAAGATCTGTTAGAGGGTGATCCTGAGGAAGAAGTTTTTGACGATGACGATCGCGACATCGAAGAAGATGGTCTTGAAGAAGAAGACAATGATGGCAATTTCTTATAGAAGAACCACTATCTTGATTTAGATATTAATCTAAAAAAAGGAATGCAAGTCAATTTGCATTCCTTTTTTTATTTCCTTGCTAGTTCTGATTCCCTAAATGGTCACGCATTCTTACAACTTAAGTTTTTACCCTTATATTTTTCTAGAAACATGATTTAGAGCAATCATATGCCTATGTATCATTAAAGCAATAATGAAGGCTCCTGCAGCATACGATATAAATACCTGTTTTAAAAATTATAGCGATCTAAAAAATGCTTGAAATTTAAATAAACTCATGGATAAAATGAAAATAAGACTATTTACATACAAATGCCTGGAACGAATTTATACGTATAGTTAGAAAACAAACAATATAGCACATTCACTATCAAACTATTACAAAGATTTAAGCGTTATTAAATGTACTACTCATCATAACAGGGAGGTAAGTATGGAAAATGCAAACTTAAATGTCTTATTTAAAGAAAAAAGGCAATTATTGAACCATTTCGCTAGTCAATTTACGTCTGATTACGATGAAAAGGAAGATTTGATTCAAGAAACTCTTATAAGAGCACTTAAATCAGTGCATAGTTTTATCAATGATCCTAAACTAATGACCTGGTTATATGTGATTATGAAAAACATTTATATCAATCAATATCGAAGAGAACGACGTAAGCATATGATATATGAAGATTGTATCCATACTGATCATTTCGATACCACATCCTTCAATTCAAATGAATACAAAATGATTCATGATGATATCCAAAAAGCTTTAAATAGCATTCCAGTTGAAAATGCGGAGATCTTCCGTTTACACTTAGACGGTTATAAGTATCACGAGATTGCAGAAACCTTTAATCTTCCAGAGGGAACAGTTAAATCCCGTATTCATTTGACACGTAAAGTTTTACAACAAAAATTAAAAATGTACCAATCATCATAGTACAGGGTATAGTTTTGTGAGTTTATATCCAGTCTTCATTAGTTTCAAATCGATAATTCCTATGTGATTTAGCTGGAGTTGATGAGGTACGTGAAAAAAACACACTTTCATATCAAGCCCATAATGACAGAAAGAGTCTATAATGATGTAATGAGTGATGGATGCGCAAATCTTTATAAGAATGCCATAATTATGGCATTAATCAACTTTTATTTGGACTTTTTTAAAGATACAACACGACTATAAATTTTAAAATTGTACTTTACCATCATATTTCGAGCAAGAAGAGTCGCACAACTCCTTTATATTACTTTCAATGCAGTTTAAAAACAATAATTGTTAAATCCAATCCATTATGATGAAGTTATTCTTAAGTCTATTCAGTTTAGTATGTTTATCAAATCAATTATTAGGACAGGTAAATAATAAAGAAAATGAAATTAGAAAGCTAGAAAAAGATTGGACAATTCTTTTGGATAAAAATGATACAACAGCATTAAAATCAATATGGACAGAAAAGTATGTCGTCAACAATGCGATGGGTAAGATCGTCGGTGTTCAAGATATATTAGCCCTTATGAAAAGTGGTCATGTCTTTCCAAAAGTTGACCGGAGTATTGAAAAAATTACTTTCCAAGATGATTTAGCTATTGTCATGGGGAGTGAAAAAGAGTATGCTAAAGACGGGAAAGTGAAAAACAGACGATTTACGAATGTATGGATTGAAAAAAAAGACGGCTGGAAGCTGATCGCCAGACAAGCGACCGGTAATTAAATTTCATTTGATAGATGCTATGAGAAGACTTTTAAGGAAGAAGTCTTATGACTTGTTCTTATGAGTACCTTTAACAATATTCTTCATCATTCCTTTAAAAATAAAGGAATGAAAAGGTAATACAGCATACCAGTACAACCTACCAGAAATACCCAGTGGACGGAAAGTGGCTGTTTGGATAAAAACATTATTTTTATCAATTTTAAACTCCAACCATGCCTCACCTGGTAATTTCATCTCAGCATATAACAACAATCTACGATCCTTCTTATCGGCTAAAATTACTCTCCAAAAATCAATGACACTACCTGTAGACAAGGTCTCTGAATTTGTCCTTCCCCGTTGCAGTCCAACACCCCCTACTAACTTATCCAGAAATCCACGGATCCCCCATAACCAGTCTGCATAATACCATCCAGTTTTTCCACCGATCGACCAGATATGTTTTAATACAATATCGGGATCTGCCACTTCCATAGATCTGATGTCCTTAAAGCATCCATCTTGCGGAACTTCTATCAGTTTTACAAATTGATCTGGATATCTTTCGATATTCATTGCCTCTCGCCAACTCGATATAACCTGATTCTGTTCGATTTTTCCAAAAGCCAATTGAATAGCCACTTCGTAGCTCATGGGTTGAATATTAATTTTTTCTTGAAGATCGTTGGGTTGTGCTATAACATCTACGCGCATACTCTCAACCAAACTACTAGCAAGCGGATAAGAAGTAGAAGTCACAAAATAAAGCCAGTAAGAAGAAAGCTTCGGAGTCATGACAGGTACTGTAAATATCCACCTTTTAAGCGCCCTAGCATGCGCAAACCGAAGAAGCATATCTTTATAGCTCAATACTTCCGGTCCACCAATATCATAAGCCTTGTTAAATGTATATTCCTGCATCATCACCCCATCTAAAAAACTGAGTACATCACGAATTCCTATAGGTTGGCATTTGGTCATCAACCACTTTGGTGCAATCATAATGGGCAGCTTTTCTACCAAATCCCGTATGATTTCGAAACTCGCACTACCCGAACCTACGATAATACCTGCCCGTAAAGTCGTGACAGCATAATGATTGGAATGCAATCTTTCTTCCACGTTCAGACGAGATTGTAAGTGCTTCGAGAGCTGCTTACTATTGACGATACCACTTAAGAAAATAACCTGTTTAACACTTGTTTGTTCCATACAAGCTTTAAAATGATCAGCAACAAGAAGTTCAGTTTCTGTAAAATCATTTTCTGAAGATGACATAGAGTGCATGAGATAATAAGCAACATCAATATCCTGCGGAATATGATTCAGAAAATCCTTCTTTAAAAAGTCTACTTCTATCACCTCAAAATCAAACCCCTCATATTTGCTTTTATCAAAACGATTCTGATCACGCACGCAGCAGACCACCTGATGCTTCTTTTCAAGTAATACTGGAAGCAATCGCTGTGCGATATAACCTGTAGCACCCGTTAACAATATCTTCATATCTTCAAAATTTCTTGTTCGTCAATACTACTTCACCCTAGCTCAAAAACATCTATTCCAAAATAGTTCGTCGCCACTAATAAATAACGTCATTACAGTTTAAACAATAAAATGTTATATAATGTGTGATCCATGTTGACTTTATTTTTTAACATCCACCAGACACAGTAATTATATTTGGCATAACAGATAATGATCATGTGTCACGAAGTGATCGAGCCAGTACTTCCATATCATAAGATTCTTCATGAATTTTGAGTTACCTAAAGACTTCAAACATCAAAAAATGTTCCGAGACAGCATACTGTATCATTTTTTTATTACTATCGACCTATTCCAATATTTATAAACGTCCATCCAAAGAGTACTGGTACCAGCAATAAGAAGATAGATGATCAATTGAACATAACTCAAAGATGTCAAACTAAAGAAGTTCGAGACAGGTTCAGCGAAAAGCATCAAAAAAAGTATTCCAAGGTAATACAGGTAATCTAGTAGATTAAACTATTTTTATACTTAAAAGTTTCATATAGATATTAACATTATTATTATTTCAAAGAAAACCAGATTAAATATTATAGCAACGAATTCTGGAAATTTAATGTGATCCTATTCTAAATTTTTTTCATTTCCCAATTTATTTTCATACCGTCAAATACGTTTCTATTCAGAATTTCTACGGGTATTAGCGACTGCAATACGCTATATAAATAAAAGAAATACGGTTATGCACATCATGTAATTTAGCTGATTACAGCCTATTATTTTAATAAAAAAATGATAACAAACTGTATTACAGTAATAATAAAAATAAATATAATATCAAATATAAGGCGTAATAACGACTCTGAAGCCAATGATTGAAGATGCCAATGATCACGAATTTAAAAATTACTTTAACTCATTTATTTGAAAAGGCATAATATTTGTAAAATCACCATACAGATATTAAGTTTTAAAGATGAAGTTATGATTAGAAATGACTTCACACCATGAAATTAAAGTATATGATAAATGAAAATCTCGATATATATCTCCAGGCGTTAAACTCGGCAAACTCCGGTATTATCATCACCGATAATTTGCAACCTGATAATCCAATCATCTATTGCAACAGCGCATTTGAAAAAATATCAGGTTATTCAACTGATGAAATAATCGGTCATAACTGTCGCTTTTTACAAGCTCAGGACAGATCACAAGCTGAAAGACAATTACTCAAAGACAGTATAAGAGAGGGAAAAGAGTGTAAGGTTGAAATTAGAAATTACCGAAAAAACGGCCAATTGTTTTGGAATGAATTATTGATCTCACCTGTCAAAAATGAGGAAGGATTAGTCACCCACTTTATCGGTGTGCAGCACGATGTAACGGAGCGAAAAAGAGTCGAATATGAATTGCGTGAAGAAAAAACTTATATAGAAGAAAAAGTACGAGAACGCACGAAGGAGATTATGGTAAAAGAAGCTTTCTTATCCAGTATTATTCAAACGGTAAGAGAGAGCTTATTGGTGTTAGACTCAAATTACGTAGTATTAAGCGCCAATAATCATTTCCTAAGCACATTTAAAGTCACCCAGGAAGAAACCGTTGGTAAAGTCCTTTTCGAGCTAGGAAACCATCAATGGGATATCGATCCTTTAAAGGATCTTTTAACAAAGATATTGCCCACCAACAACCCAGTTACTGATTACGAAGTCGAACATCATTTTCAACACATCGGAAAAAAAGTAATGTTACTCAATGCATATCGAATAGAGCTGGAAGGACAATATAAAGACCGGATATTAATCGCAATAGAAGATATCACAGAAAAAAAAGAATTAGACCGTCGGAAAGATGATTTTCTCTCTATAGCAAGCCACGAATTAAAAACTCCACTTACCACCATAAAAAGTCTTATACAACTTCTTCAGCGTATGGACCCCGCTAAAAATCCAGAAAAGTTTACAACTTCTCTTGATAAGGTTTCTGTGTATATTGAAAAACTAAATAAGCTTATTTCTAAGTTATTGGATACATCAAAGATTCATTCTGGAAATATCGAATTGCATATGGAACCTTTTGAAATTGATAAAACCGTACAAGATGCAATTGACAACCTATCGGTAGCTATACCAGGACATCATATCTCCTTCTCAGGTTGTACAAATGCCACTGTGATTGGAGACGAAATGCAAATATTACAGGTCATTAATAATTTAATTTCCAATGCGATCAAGTATGCTCCTGGATCAAAAAATGTAGAAGTTTATATCAACAATGTAGGAAATTTTGTTAAAATTTCAGTTAAAGATTATGGTATGGGTATCAATCACCAAGATAAGATCAAAATATTTGAAAGATTTTTTAGAGCAAGCGATATTCAAAAAAAATATCCAGGTCTAGGAATAGGCTTATATGTATCTCATGAAATTGTGGTCAACCATAAAGGAACCTTATGGGTCGAAAGTGAGATCGGTGAAGGGTCGACATTTAATTTTACATTACCAATCATGAAAAATAATAACTATGGATAGTAAGAAAATAATGATTTGTGATGATGATCAGGGAATACTTGATGTACTTCAAATGTTACTTGAATTAGAGGGCTATGAAGTTTTACCTCAGCTTAATAGTATTCACGTGATTAAAGAAATCATGATTCACTCCCCAGACGTCCTATTATTGGACCTATGGATGCCCGTATTGTCGGGTGATCAGATACTAAAAGCAATCCGTAGTACCCCAGAAATAAAACAACTACCTGTAATCGTTTTATCAGCAAGTGGAGATGGCAACAAGATTGCTATGGAAGTCGGAGCAGATGGCTTTATAGCCAAACCTTTTGATCTTGATGATATCCTATTGAAAATCAACAGCTTACTACCAAACTAATGGTAATAAGCTGTTATTATAATTAGCGCATGGATCAGTCATGATCGGCTCTATCTAATTAGATCATACTTTTACTAAAATCATATTAGCCCAAATTAAAACTTTCCGTTCGTTCGTAGGTTATATAAATAGATCATCATTAATTCCAAAATTACACATCTAATATAAAATTATTGAAGAACAAAAATAAATCTGGTTTTACAATTTTTCAGCAAAGCCAGCAAAGCCTCTTGTTATATAACATAAAATATAAAAAATGAATGTAAAACGCGTTTTCGGCACCGTACTCACTATTTTGGGTATTATTGCTTTAATTTATACTGGATATGAATTAATCAATAAAAGCACTGCATATACCACTTTTATCGTAGTAGGTATCATTGGGCTAATCTTTTTTTTCTCGGGCATAGGACTCGTCAAAAATACAAAAGACGAATCTTAATCTGATCTTTCCTAATTGATAAACAGTTACAAGAATATGGCCCTACCCGTCCCAGAGGTATTCGATCTTTTAAATACTGATCTTCATCATTCGTCCCATTAAACAAGTTATAGATATGCCCCAATAAGTTAGATACTTATTGGGGCATTTTTTAAGAATGATGATTACCTATCCCATCACTATTATTTTCATAAGCATGATCCCTGATGCTAAAGGTTAATTTTGAGCGGAGCACTGTAGATATCTTGATCTCTTCCTATTCGAGAGGACATAAGCTTGCAGATAGACTTCCCGTATTTCTTCTATTTCGATCAATAGAAACTTACGGAAAACCTTTCTCAATCCTTAAATTTCATTTTAAATTGTTAGAGTAAAAATATATTATCGTAATTTAGTAAAATTAAATATCGACGATGGAGCATCCAAGAGATCCAAAGCATGTCAATCGATAAATTTCACCATATGAAAATCAGCGAAAAGCAGTATATAGATAAATCCTGAATCACTAAGCATCCGCTTACATTGAAAATTTCATGATCAATAGCACAAAAAATAAATAAAAGAATCCATCCCTTTATTACACTTTCATATTAACAATAAACAAAAAACAAATGATTTTTAAAGCTTTGAGATCAGATGTAAATGTTGATGATAGTACATTTAACGATTTATACCCCTCTAACATAAAAAAATTAGCACAACGACATTGGACTCCTGTCGATGTTGCGAAGATGGCAGCCAATTATTTAGTTCAGCATCCCAACGATAAGGTTTTAGATATAGGCGCCGGTGCAGGCAAATTTTGTCTTGTTGGAGCATGTTGTACCGAAGGTAGATTTTATGGCGTTGAACAGCGAGAATCGCTCGTTGAAATCTCCAATGAAATCGCCCAAAAACATCATATTGATAACGTAGAATTTATTCATGCCAACATTGATCAAATCTCTTTTGCAGATTATGATGCATTTTATTTTTACAATTCTTTCTATGAAAATATGGATAGCTCTTGCCCTATAGACCATACTGTCATACCCGACAAAGAGCTCTATTATTCATATACCGAATACCTGAGAAAACAACTCAAACAACTACCTATTGGTACTCGTATAGTATCTTATTGGAGTGGATGGGAAGAAATTCCCACTAGTTTTGAACTGGACCAAACGGCATGTAGTGGAATGCTCAACTTTTGGAAAAAAATTAGTTAATCTATATTTGCATACTTACTGATGATTACCTTGATGTTTTCTTCTGAATCTATAATAACCCAACAGCATGCGGTCATAATAAAGTGCTACCAATAAGATGAAGATAGGTAGACACAATGTTCTTCGATCAAACCAACCATACATCAATGCACCCATAATTCCTCCAAAGAAAAATCCGCCAATAATGATTGCTTTGAGTACGATAGCACGTTTCAGACGCTTCCGTTCATGGCTTTTTTTATAGAAAATCATTTGCGATAATTCTATTCCTAGATCAGTAAACAATCCCGTTAGATGAGTAGTACGCACTACTGAACCTGATATTTTTGTTACCAACGCATTCTGCAAGCCCATCGCGACCAATAGCACACAGGAAAGCCCAACAGCATGATCATATGATGAAAAAGCAACTAATGCAAGAAGAAAAATTTCAATCAAGAGCGGTAGCATATATGAAAAATGAACCGAACCTCTAGAAGTCATCTCCATCGTGGTGTTGGCTAGAAATGCACCAAGAAAAAAAGAAAGGACATAGATCATGCTTAAGAAAGCCAATCCGTAGTTATTCGAAAAAAGTTCTTCCGAAAAAAAGGCAAAATGTCCAGTTACATTAGTTGTCAAAGTTTTAAAAGAAAGGACACCTACAATATTGACCACGCCAGCCACAAACGACAATAATGCCGCCAATTGAACATTGTGGACAAAAGTACGTCCCCTATCTCGATGCCTAAACATAATGATGTATCCAAATATAATGAAAATGAAATTTTGCCTTTCCTTAGTGCTAGGAGTACAGCACTTTATCCAGATCAACGAAAAGTAAAAGCTCTATTCCGATCTCCAAAGCTACATTTTTTATAGACCAAACCTAAAACTCATCTACTTATTTGATTTACAACACTATAGGGCTATATAACTAAAAAAATTAATCATTTAGCTCCGGCGATGATTGAATGGATTCCTGTAGGAGCATCAACATATATGGCTTCATTTTGAATCAATAGAAACCATTTCGTAGTTAAGAATTTTTTTTAACCACATCAACCATGTGATCCAAATCAAACGGCTTTTCGATATAATCATCTGCTTTGCATGCTTTTGCTGTTTGAGGTAAGTCATAAGATGTAGATGTTAAGACAGCAGCTATATCCTCGGTTTCTGCATCACTTTTGAGCTCCTCAATTATTTTAGATCCTTTCTTACTTCCCCGGATATGCTCATCGACGACCACAACATCAGGATCGATCTCATCAATAATTTCAATAGGCTCAGTTGACAATGATGAAGTAACCTCAAAACCTTCATCGGTCAATACTTCATCCATGATATCTAGGATATCTTCATCATCCTGAATAAGAACAACTTTCTTTTTCATACTACTACCGATTTTGAAACAAATATAAAGTTATAAATCAATATTCTAAAACCCATCTAAACAAAATAAAAATCTACATAAAAAACTGATAACTAAATAAATACAGAGGTTAATTTTGATTTCATCTAAATATTGTCCTGTAGTACACAAACAAAAAAAATCATTAAATAAGGAAAACTGTAGACAAATCCCTTACTTAATGATTTTTGATGTGCCACTGCCACCCTTACGCCAATAACTTAAACCTAAACTTTTGGCAAACGATAGCCATTGTGGTAAGGCGCTGAAATTAATTGATCAGCCTCAGCATCACTAAATGACCAAGTATCTGGATTCCAATAAATTTTCTTTCCCGTACGGTATGCAATGTTCCCCATCTGTGAAAAAATAGCAATTTCGGCACCTGCTTTTACAGGACAATTTAAAACTGATGAATCTCTACTTTTAACTGCTTCAATAAAATTAACGGCATGCAAGTCCAATCCATCATCGACCGCACGTTGAAAGGCAACCCCTTCCATCCGACCCTTTTCAGGGATGATCTCCCAACCATTGCGATTCAGTACCAAAGTGCCGTTGTTTCCAATAAAAGCAACACCATGATCTTTTCCATAAGGACCTCCGTCAATACCAGTAGCATGCTCCCATTGGATATTAAATCCCTCAAATTCATACACGGTAGTCAAGGTATCGGGAGTCTGTGCAGCATCCTGCGGATAAGCAAATTTTCCACCAGAAGCCATGATTGAAATCGGCTTAGATGCTTTCATTCCTAATAGCGCATAGTCGAGCATATGAACACCCCAGTCCGTCATTAATCCGCCAGCATAATCCCAGTACCATCTAAAATCAAAATGAAATCGATTCGGATTAAAAGGTTGTTTCTTTGCAGGGCCTAACCACATATCATAATTGACACCAGCAGGGACCGCCGCATCGGGTTTAACGGGAATACTTTTCATCCATCCTTGATATGCCCATGCTTTTACCAATCGTATTTTGCCTAGCTTCCCAGAGTGAACAAAAGCGACAGCATCACGAAAATGCTGCTGACTACGCTGCCACTGTCCTACTTGTACAATCGATTTATTTTGCTCTACTGCAGCCACCATCGCCCGGCATTCTGCGATCGAATTGCCCAATGGCTTTTCAACATAAACATCTTTTCCTGCCTGACATGCTTCTATCATCTGTAAACAATGCCAGTGATCAGGAGTACCGATAACGACCACATCTACGTCCTTACTTTTTAATACATCACGATAGTCCGTATAGCCCTTAGCTTTAATCCCCCTTCCTTCAAGTTCTTTTATCCGCTTCTGTAAGACATTGTTATCAACATCACAAAGTGCTGTGCAGATCACATCAGGGTGCTTTAATAGCGCATTTAAATCAGACCATCCCATACCATTGATACCAATGGCGGCAATACGGATTTTTCGATCAGCACCTACAGCCGCATATAGCTTGGGAAATATAGCGGTCAATCCAGCCACAGTAACAACAGCTGTTGAGTTTTTGATAAATTTTCTTCTTGATGTTTTATTCATAATCGTTTATAGTTTGTTCGTTTATTTTTGGTTTTCGAACGAGAGCACAAAGGTCTGTGCATCAGTTCAATTTATATGTCTTATTGACATTTAATATATAAAGAACCGTATTTTATTTAACAAAAACAAAAAATAATAACGAAACTGCAGTGGATCAACCTTGTGGGCTATATCCCACCATAAAAGATCAGCATAGTTAAGACAGCAACTCAATAATGTTTACCGGAATATGAATTTATTTGAAAATCAACTTCTTAAAGATGTGCACCTTATGAACATCCAAGACAGCGACGATGGATTCATTTTCGTTCATTAGAATGGTTTCGATCAATGTTTATATGTAGTAATGACATAACCGTATATCTCGATCATTTATTCAAAGCGACGATCCATCCGTTTAATCCATACATTTCATACAAAGGATTATAATCAAAATGAATCTTATTTTTAAATGTGTATATTTTTAAACCATGGTGTAGATTTTGAGGATGAGATCAGTAATCAGGATAAGGAAATTAGTAAAATGGTCAACATAAATGGGTCCAAAAGGAACATTTTGAGACAATCCTATCAATTTAATTCAGTACATTTATGGATATGCAATCATCTATCGTATATTTAGATTATAACGCCACCACACCACTTGATGATCGGGTATTAGAACGCATGTTGCCCTACTTTAAGCAACAATATGCCAATCCTAGCAGTCCACATCTATTTGGTATGCAGGTGCTCGAAGAAATAGAATTTGCCCAAGAAGATCTCGCGTATTTGATCGGTTGTCGAGCTACAGACCTGATCTTTACATCCGGTGCCACGGAAGCCATTAATATGGCGATCAAGGGTATTCCAGAGGATCATCGCAAACATATTATATGTGCCGCGACTGAGCATAATGCCGTATTAGCATGCTGCCGTTATCTCGCCACTACTGGATATCGAGTCACCTATCTTCCCGTAGACCGAGATGGTATGATTGATTTAGAAATGCTACAGGAAAGCATCACATGTGATACCAAACTCGTCTGTATCATGCTTGTAAATAATGAAACAGGAGTGATTCAAGACATACAGGCAATTGCAGATATCACCCATCAGGCTGGAGCCTGGCTACTATGCGATGCAACTCAGGCTGTAGGAAAGATTCCGATAGACGTCAAAAAAATGGGGATCGATGTTATGCCACTCTCCGCGCATAAATTTTACGGTCCCAAAGGCATTGGGGCATTATACACTAATCCTGATCTAAAAAGTTTAAGACCATTGATACACGGCGGACAGCAGCAAGGTGGCATTAGGAGTGGTACCCTAAATGTACCTGGGATCATTGGTCTGGGCGCAGCTGCATCAATCGCTAAAAAAGAAATGGAACTTGAAAAAATAAAGATCAGCAAACTCCGCGAATTCCTTGAAAAATCATTATTGGAAATAGATGGCGTTTTTGTAAATGGTCATCTAGAAAAGCGCATATACAATACTACAAATGTATGTATCCCTGATATTCAGTCACAGGAAATGATATTGGCACTCGGAAATATTGCTGTTTCCAGTGGCTCAGCATGCTCCTCTGTCACAAATAAACCTTCTCCAGTATTAAAAGCAATGGGACTAGACGATCACCATAACCGCTCAGCCATACGTTTGAGTTTAGGACGATTTACATCAGCCGATGACATCGATTATGCCCTTGAAAGAATCAAAAAAATCATAACCAAATTTCGCGGTTGATGATCCTCTACTATCCATGTCCCTGATTATCTTTCACTGGAAAAACATGCAAGATTTGGGGAAATAAGGCCCTCATACTTTCCTTGACTCCATTTGTAGATCCTGGCAGTGTCAACACCAACATATTGCCTGCAAATCCAGCTACAGCTCTCGACAACATCGCAGTCTTTACAAATTGTTGACCATATTGTCTAGCGACCTCCATCACACCGGGCAACTGTTTGGTCAAAAATGGTAACACTGCATCTGGAGTAACATCCCTGTTAGAAACACCCGTCCCACCGGTATAGATCAGCATATCGACACCAAGTCCTTGAGCGGCATTTAATTGATCCTGGATAGCATCCACTTCATCCGGGACAACGTCCAATTTGACTACCTCCACATCGTGTTCCTCCAATAGCTCTTTCAAAATTAAACCAGATCGATCCTGTTTTTCTCCTGAATAAACCGAATCACTGCACACGACCACTACTGCCCGAATTTTTCGGTTCTCAGCCAAATGTACCTGGTCACTTTTTCCTCCAGATTTATGCAATAAACGTATGGAACCTATTTCGACATTTTTATCTATAGGCTTCAGCATATCGTAAAGCACCAAAGCAGCCACCGAAGCACCATGCATCGCTTCAACCTCCACCCCCGTTTTGTATATCGTATGGACGGTTACCGAAATCACAATGGTAAGCCCTTCAATCTCAAAATCAACCGCTGCGTATTCGATGGGCAACGGATGACAATCAGGAATGAGATCACTCGTCTTTTTTATGGCCAATAAAGTCGCTGCTCGTGCAAACTCATAAACATTACCTTTAGGGACTTGCCCATTTTTTATGGCATCAACAGTCCGGCCATTGGAAGTCACCACAACTGCTGTTGCGATCGCTTTACGCAGCGTATAGGATTTATGTGTAATATCTACCATCTTAATTGTTTTTTTTCCACTGATGCGTATCGTCTTCGAATATTTCTTTACCCCAGATAGGAAGTTCTTTTTTGATCTGCTCCACAATTTCCTGACAAGCCTGTTGTGCATCTTTACGATGTCTGGAAGAGACAAATACAAATAGACAAAGCTCTCCGGTATGGACTTTACCTAAACTATGGTATACATGCATACAGATTAACCTATATTTTGTAAAAAGTACTTCTCTTATCGTAGCCATTTTTTTTAGTGCCATCTCTTCATAGGCCGTATATTCAATGGCGGCTACAGCTCGGCCCTCCACCTCATCTGCCCTAATCTGACCCAGAAACAATTCGTGCGCACCAATATCCGTTTTACTACTGTGATTTGCTATACTTTTCGCAATATCATCTGGTGATATCGCGCCTTGAACAAATATATTTTTCATCTATTCTGGTTTATTATTATTTAAGTAGCGTATGATTCCGCCAATCAGGTGACTTATTCTTCTGGTGTTTCCAAAATGCATCTTCAATTGCTGAGCAGCATGTATGCTACGTTTTCCGCTCTGGCACACCACAATAATATGTGAAGCCCGTACTTCATCCATACGAGCATATAAGACCGACAATGGGATTCCCTGATCAGCCATTGGAAAAGCAGGCTCTTCATCTGACTCTCGTATATCGATGATACTGACATCACTATCGGAGCGATAGACTTCTATTTCATGGGGTTGAATACCTGATATATCCTCATCTAGAAGTCGGGCATGATCAACGTGCTCTTTTATCCCTAAAGTAGTAATACCCATATTTTCAACCTGTACAGGTGCATCATCTGTAATTTCTACAATCATGGATTGATAATTCAAGACATTAAAAGTCATCAACTTATTGATCAAAGGCTCCCCGATACCCGTAATTAATTTAATCACTTCTGTAGCTTGCATCAAACCGATAATACCTGGAAGAACACCTAAAACACCATTTTCTATACAATTTGGTGCTTCTTCAGCAGTAGGTACTACCGGAAATAAATCCCGATAATTGCATGCCATTCCCTGATCATTCTCCACATTAAATATCGCGATTTGCCCTTCATACTGATAGATAGCAGCAAAAACCAGTGGCTTTTGTAAGATCACACAACAATCATTGATAACATAGCGTACCGCAAAGTTATCGGTACAGTCTACGATAATATCATATTGTTGTATAATTAGATCTGCCTGATTTTGATCCAGTTGGACCGGATGTTCGATGATCTTGACATCTGGATTGATTGCCCTTAATTGTTGTGCAGCGACCTGACACTTTAAGAGTCCCACATGATCGGTACGATACAAAGTCTGCCGTTGTAGGTTGCTGAGCTGGATGGTATCAAAATCCACAATACCAATGCACCCTACTCCCCCTGCTGTCAGGTATTGTAATACAGGACAGCCCAATCCGCCAGCCCCGATCACCAGTACCTTAGCAGCAGCAAGTTTTTCCTGTGCCAAATGACCAAAACCAGGCAAGCTATAGTGCCTTTCATAACGTGCTTTCCATTGCATATCAACCTCCCGAATAAGGCGGTAAAAGCGCTACCGTATCCTGATCCTGCAGCAATACCACATCCTTCCTAATTTTACCGTTCACAGCCAGTGCTATTTTACGATCCCCAAGCGATGGAAACTGCTGTACTAGCGTATCCAGCACCATTTTAGTATCTACCGCCTCCATCAAAAATTCCTTTTCCATAATCTCCGCCAAAGGTCCAAATGCAAGTATTTTAATTTTTTTCATCTTATTTATAAAATATTAATATTAATCGCTCACATCCAATTGTATTCCAAAAATAGATACCTATCCAGGATACGTATCATCTAGGATTCACTTATGCCGATGTAAAGAGCAATTTGTAGGCCGCCATTAATAAAACAGTTGCCAAAATGTATTTGAGTACCTCCTGATTAAATTTCTTGGATCCCATATATGCGCCCATAAGACCACCAGAAAATGCAATGACAATATATAAAATCATATTAGAACTTAACGAAATTCCCTGTGTCAGCATCCCACCCAATCCGGCAAGTGAATTAACAAAAATAAAAGCTGCACTGATAGCTGCAGTTTGCTTTTGATTGGTCCACAAGAGCAAAATCAAAATAGGAGAAAGAATAATTCCGCCACCTATTCCGATCATTCCAGAGAGTAATCCAATAATAGCCCCCAATAGGACAGATATCCACTTTACTGGTGCCACCAAGCGATCGTCTGGTACCTGCTTAAAAAAGAAAAAACGAATTATAGGAAGCAACAACAAGATACCCAATATGGTTTTATAAAGATGGTCATCGATGGATAACATGCCTCCTAAAAATGCAAAAGGTATCGAAGCTAGTGCAATGGGGATAAAAATATCTTTTTTAAAATGCTTTCCCCTATAATATTGAATAAAAGAAGTGAGGGAAACAAATAAATTTAAAAATAGCGCAGTTGGCTTCATTTCTTGAGGGGCAACGCCATATAAAGCCATCAGTGCCAGATATCCACTCGCTCCACCATGTCCAACCGATGCATACAAAAATGCGACGGCAAATAAGATAATATAAAAAAAATCGGTCTCCATGGTCCATTAAGGCAATAAAATGATTTGAACTTCTTCACCCGCCTGCACACCTGGAGATTCTTCCTGGAGCACAAGCAAACAGTTGGCATGTGCATACGACTGCAATCGATACGATTCCTGTGCCTGTAAGGGCAGCACCCGACCTTCATCATCGATATAAGCCTTAATAAAATGCGTCAAGCCTGTATTTTTATAATAATCTGCTGTTGTTATGGCTGTTTTTGTCAAAAGTGACTCAGGACGCTGCATCATCTGATCGAGAGCAGGCAAAACATACAAATAAAAGCAAGTCAATGCTGATGAAGGATTACCAGGCAATCCAAATACCAGCTGCTTACCCTTAGTCCCGAAAAATAGTGGTTTACCAGGTTTTTGTTTTACTTGATGAAAATGCGGTACGACAGATTGTGCAACAGCAGTCTGAACAACAAAGTCATAATCACCTACGCTCACCCCTCCTACCAATAAAATCAAATCGCAATCCTGCAGTGCTGCTGTCAATACTGCTTCCAGCTTTTTAGGATCATCTGGAGCATGATAGCGTTGCACCTTCTTTATTCCTGCTTGCTGAAGAGCTGCCCGAAGCTGAAGTGAATTAGATTCATAAACCTGACCAAAATTGAGTGATTTGCCCAATTCCTGCAATTCATCACCTGTCACGATAATACCTACTGTTGGACCATCATAGACCAGTACCTCTTGACATCCTATTCCCCCCAAAAATCCAATGGCAGCAGGTGTAAGCAGATGACCTGCGCCTAAAGCCAATGCACCTTGCTGTGCCTCACTCCCTTTTTGACGCACATGCATACCAATGGTAAGCTGATCGTCTTTAATAGTCAGTTTATCATCCTCGCGAAAGACTTTTTCCTGCATCACAACGGTATCTGCTCCTTCAGGTAACGGTGCTCCCGTAAACACACGAACTGCTTGTCCGAAGGTTAATGTTACACGAGCCTGTCTTCCAGCACGCATCTCTCCTACGATTTCTAGTGTATCCATACGATCCGCATATCTGATCGCATAACCATCCATCGACGACTGTCTGAAATTAGGAATATCACACGTAGAAACAATAGATTCTGCCAGCACATATCCGTTAACATCAGTCAGACTTTTACAGCTGATGTAGTCATGGGTTGCATATTTCCTGATGATTGCTTGCGCCTCGGAAACAGTCACCAGTTTTTGACTCAAGTGTATCATATCTTCAGGCGTATCGATATCAATAGCACCCTGTTCGAAACCAACGGTTGCCAGGTCATCCAAGTGCTGCCCCACAATTTTTTTCGCACCCTGATCACCTTGTAACGATAGCAGCAATTCAAAATAAGGATGCGTAAATAAAACAGGGACACCGATGGTACCTGCATAAGTCGAGGCAACTATACCCTTTCCAGTTTTAGATTGCAGCTTATCTAATTGGCTAAAATTTTGTCCCGATAGATGAGGTTGATCACTTACAGTAACGATACAGTTCGTCACCATACTGTTCTCTGCGATTAACTGCGTCATCCCCTTACGGATAGAAGAAGCCATGCCCGTTGACCAGTCCGCATTATAGCAAATGCTAACGTCTCGATCAGCTAGTGTTTCAGCGATCGCTTGAGCTTCGGCACCAACAACGACAATAACAGCAGCAGGATGACAGGACAATGCTTCTTGTACGATATGCAACAATAACGTTTGACCCTGATAATGCAGCAGCTGTTTTGCAGTTCCCAAACGAGAGGAATTGCCGGCAGCCAAAATTATAATTCCAGTATTATTCATTATCCTCCAATAGTTATCATACTTCTATTTTCAAGTTGATCGGTATCTATTTGCGTAAAATCTTCCTTCAACTGCCCTCCTAAAGCAAATGCTTTTGCTTCAATATTGGCTTTTATCAAAGGCAATATGGGTTTTCCCAAACGGAGAGCAGTTAACAAATCCGTTTCGGCAGTCGAGAATAAACAATTTTTCAATTTACCATCTGCAGTCAATCGAATGCGATTGCATCCACTACAAAAAGGTTCACTCATCGTACTGATCACTGCGATAGAACCGCGATGACCTGAAATGCGAAAATGCTTCGCCGTATCATGAATACTCCCCTCCTGTTCCTCCATGGCATACCGACTTTGAATCACTGTTTTTATCTCTTGCAACGTAAATACCTGATTGCTTGTCCACTTATTGCCACTAAAGGGCATAAATTCGATAAATCTAACTTCCAATGGCATAGTTTCAGTAAGCGCCACAAAATCCACTATTTCGTCATCATTTAAACCTTTCATGATGACCACATTCAATTTACAAGTGATCCCACTTTTCAATAGCAGATCAGTATTGGACCGAACTTGATGAAATAGATTTCTTCCAGTTATTTTATGAAATTTTTCAGGCTTTAGCGTGTCCAGACTAATATTGATACTACTGAAATTCGCCGCTTTGATCATGGGCAATAAAGTATCCACGCGTACTCCATTTGTTGTACAGGTAAGTTCAACAGGTAACGTTGCCAAACCCGCCAAAATTTGATCAGCATCTTTCCGTACAAATGGCTCTCCACCAGTCAACCGTATTTTTGTAATCCCCTGGGCAATAAAGGTATGAGCAATAGTAAGTATTTCGTCTGGTTGCATCAGCTTAGCATGAGGCGCAAATGCATATTCTTCTTCAGGCATACAGTAAAAACAACGCAAGTTGCAATTATCTGTAAGCGAGATCCGAAGATAAGTATGTTGGCGGCCAAATTTATCGAATAGCATAGTATATATTATAGTGTAGAGATATCATGGTGCATTTTTTCTGTTCGGTCTCGAAGAAAATTTCCTGAACGCTGGTGCAGAAAGGCTTTTATCTCTGCAAGTATAGCGAGTGCAATCGCTGCAGAAGTTTGGGCTCCGATATCAAGGCCAACAGGACCATGCAATTTTGCCTGTGCAGCGGTGTCGATCACAATCCCTTCCTCTTGCATTTCAGTTACAACACGCTGAAAACGCTTTTTAGGACCTAATAAACCAATATATGAACAGGAGGTATTGACAAGCTGCTTCAATATTGTTTTATCATAATCGTAATTGTGGGACATCAATACCGCAACAGTATAATGGTCGATATCCACTTGATGAACAACATCAGTAGCTGACGATACGATCACCCGTTTAGCCATTTTAAATCGATCTGCAGTCGCATGGCTGGCACGGCCGTCAATCACAGTCACTTCAAAACCGATGATGGCAGCCATCTCAGCGACAGGTTGCACGTCATTTCCAGCACCAATAATCAACAGATGTACCGTGGGTAAATGATATTCCAGTAAAAGTTCATACTTCACCTGATCATGTTCCAAAACAGTCCTTAATGTTTCCTTATTATGATTCACTTGCGCCATCAAGGGTTTCAGGTTTGCGCAAGAGATACTGATATGTGGGTTGCTGATCGTCTCCTTTTCAAGCTGGATGCAGCAGGTTCCCTGTTGTTGAGCATTCCGGTCAAATGAAAAGACAGTCGTAACGATCGCTGGTACTCGTTGGTGAAGTAATTTCTCCAATAATGCGATGGGGTGATAGGGATCTGTTGAATCAATATATTCAAACAAGATATGCACAATTCCATTACATCCGAGTTGGATACCGATATGTTGATCTGACTCATGGGTCGTATCGTAAGTCACCAATTTATTGCTTTGTTGGTGAAGCGCCAATAGCGCTCTTCGGAGTGCATCTCCTTCTAGACAGCCACCACTGATGGCTCCCGTCATCTCCCCATATTCCGAAACAAGCATCCGTGCTCCCGGCATCCGATAAGACGACCCTTCCACTTTAACCACTGTCGCTAATACGGTACGAATTTGTTCCTGTTCTGCTTTCCGATAGGCTGCGATAATATCCCCCAATTCACTCATCTTTTACACCTCAATTTTGAATGCTATATATTAATTATAAAACCCTAGTAACCATCGTACTTAACTTAGTATCTGATCTGCTGTGATGGGCAGATCACGTAGCCGCTTTCCTGTCGCATGATATATGGCATTTGCGATTGCTGCCGCAGTACCAATAATCCCGACCTCACCCAGACCCTTTGCTCCTGTAGGATTAATATGAGGGTCCGGTTTACCGATAAAACTCACATCAATGATTGGGGCATCAGCATTGACTGGAAAATGGTAACCAGCCAAATCATCACCAATAAGTCCACCAAATCTATGATCAAAGCGTCTTTCTTCCATCAAAGCCATTCCAATCCCTCCTACTGCAGCACCTGACATCTGATTAGCAGCGGCCTTTTCATTCACTATTTTACCTCCATCAGCAACACAGATCAATTTATCAATCTTCACTTTTCCAGTTTTTATGTTGACTCTAACTTGGCAAAAATGAGCAGCAGAAGAGCAGAAAGCATATTTCTTGCGTTCCTCCCCTGGTGCGGATGTCGCCTCCACCACTACAGTATCTAATTTATTAGTCTTCCAGAGATCGCTGTAGGAGACCTTTACAGTCGGTTCATGAGCTAACGAAATTCCTGTTTCAGACAATACAATTGATTCTTCAGGCGCGTCTTTAAATTTAAGGTTCGTTACTGCAGCATATTCAGCAAGTTTTAATTTTAGCAGATTGACCGCATCAACTACTGCACCACTCACAGATGACATTCCTGTACTTCCACCTTGACTTGGTGCAGGTGGTAAATTGGAGTTACCCAATTCAATCGTAATTTTGTTTCTAGGAATCCCTGTCAGCTCGTGCGCTATATTTTTCATACCCGTACCTGTACCCGTTCCGATATCAGTCATAGCCGTTTGTACGATAATCTGACCGTTCGACATCATTTTAATGGCGGCACTAGTTTTATTTCTTCCTGCATTCCACATCCCAACAGACATTCCATAACCAACATGCCAGTCCCCTTCCCGCATGGCATTAGGTGCAGCATTTCGATTTTTCCATCCGATCCGTTTCGCACCTTCTGTCATACAATCCAGCAGGTAGTTGGATGACCATGGCAGCTTATTGTCAGGATGATGTGTTGCAGCAATATTTTTAGATCGTACATCTAGCGGATCCATTTTCAGTTTATAACTCAGTTCGTCAATCGCACACTCGATCGCAAAATCTCCCGTACAGTCACCTGGTCCACGCATCCACGTAGCCGCATTTATATTTAAAGGTACTAGAGCATCTTCGGTTTTTAGGTGGTCAAAGTTGTAGATCAATCGGGTCACTCGGGTGATCTGATCAGAAAAACGTTCGTAGAGCGAAGTTTCGTTTTTGGCTTGATGATGAATACCCAAAAACTTGCCAGAGAGGTCTGCACCCAACTTGATTCTTTGCCATGAGGCAGGCCGGTATCCTGTTCCGATAAACATTTGGGGGCGGGTCAGCATGAGTTTTACAGGCCTTTTAACCTGTTTAGCACCCATAATCGCAGCCAGCACATGAGGCCATACGCGAAGTCCAGAACCGAAGCCTCCGCCAACAAATTCGCTCATCACTTCTATATGCTCCTTTTTCAGGTTAAATAAAGGTGCAATGACCTGTTGAACATTATTTACGCCCTGCGTCTTGTCATATAGCATGAGATGATCTTCACTGGTCCATTGGGCGATCGTAGCATGCATTTCCATCGGATGGTGTACTTCAGGCTTGATGTTATACTCTTCTTGGACGACAACAGCTGCATCGCTCCATGCATCCAATTTTCCCCGCTCTTTCCCTGCTTCTTTCATAGGCACTGCCCCATAGCTAGATTCAAAATCGACATTAAATGGAGCCGTCTCATACTCCACTTCTACCAGAGAAGCTGCATACGTGGCATCTTCAAGTGTTTCCGCTATGACCAATATGATGGGTTGCCCTTTAAAGTAAATGGTATCCGTATGAAAGATCGGAAGCCCAAAGCGTGAGGCTTTGATCATCGCCTCGCTCGCAAATCCAGGGACTTCAGGTTTTTGTAAATGGGAAACAAAACCGATGACCGATTTGACTTGTTTTGCTTTTGTCAAATCCATATTTTTGATCTTTCCACTAGCAATGGTACTACCTATCAAAACCGCATAACACATGCCATCTAATTTATATTCTGCAGCGTATTTACCTTTTCCGGTAACTTTATCCAACGCTTCAACGCGCCCTTCTCGCGGTGGTTGATGTTGTTGTTCGAAGTATCTCATGCTTACATTTTATTTTTTTCGAAAAAATTAGGTACAATGACCAATAATTCCAGTTATTTAAACCGATTAAACGACAAGGCATTGTGCGAGAGCAGTCTCTACAGCACCTTTCAACATGTTAGATTTGAAACCATTGTGTGCCAGGGGATGTAAATCTCCGACAATGATATCCGCAGCTTGGCTAAAAACAAGATCGCTTACATTTTTACCTCTTAAAAATTCTTCTGCCTCCAACCAGCGCCAAGGTTTATGTGCTACTCCTCCAGAAGCAAGCCTGGCATCAATAATACGATCTCCTTGCATATGTAAAGCCGCAGCTACCGAAACTAAAGCAAAAGCATAAGATGCACGATCCCTAATTTTGATATAAGCACAATTTCGCGCAAATGGATTTTCAGGTATTTCAATAAAGGAAATCAAGGCATGCTCAGGTAAGTTATTATCCAAATGAGGATCATTTCCAGGGAGACGATGAAAATCCTGAAAAGGAATAATTGATTTTTTATGATCTGTATCGATTACGTGTACTTGCGCATCCAATGCCACAAATGCCACGCATAGATCAGATGGATGAACAGCTACGCAGTCCTTACTATATCCGATTACCGCACTCATTCTATTTTCGCCTTCATATGCACTACATCCAGAACCCGGTATCCGTTTATTGCAGCTGGTCGTGATATCATAAAAATAGGGACATCGGGTTCGCTGCAAAATGTTGCCACCGGTAGATGCCATATTACGAATTTGAGGAGAAGCACCAGCTAAAACGGCTTTGGACAGTAAGGGCAGCTCTTTTAAAACCGTTTTATCTGTTGCGATTTCTGTATTACGAACCATTGCTCCAATAAAAATACGATTATCCTTTTTGTCGATGTGACGTATAAGTGCATCATTTATATCCAATAAAGTATCCGGAAGATGAATATTTTTTTTCATGAGGTCGACCAGATTGGTCCCTCCAGCGATATACTGTACTTGTTCTTTTTTATGTGAAAGTGCAGTCTTGGTATTGGTCACTTTTATAAGTTCGAATGGCTTCATGATGCAGCAACTTTTTGAATAGATTCAACGATACCATTATAGGCTCCACAACGACAAAGATTGCCGCTCATATATTCCTTAATATCTTCGACGGAATGGGTATGCCCCTCTTTGACACAAGCAATAGCAGACATAATCTGACCGGGAGTGCAGTATCCACATTGAAATCCATCGCAGGATATAAAAGCCTCTTGCATAGGATGCAAGTGATCACCATCGGCAATACCTTCGATAGTCGTCACTTCCTTCCCGACTAGCATCGCAGAGAGCGTCAAACAACTGAGGACCCGTTCTCCATCAACATGTACCGTGCATGCCCCGCACTGACCATGATCGCAACCTTTTTTAGTACCTGTCAAATCCAAATTCTCACGCAACAAATCTAACAAAGTGGTACGGGTATCTGAATCCAGCTGATACGCTTTTTTATTGACAGAAACTGTTAAAGGTACAATACGTTTAGAAGGAACAATAAACTCCTTAACCTGTATATAAGTAGCTTTTAAAACTGCAGGAATGGACGCCAGTAATGTGAATGCTCCTGTAGTTTTTAAAAAAAATCTTCTACTAAAATTCGTATTTTTCTTCATAATTAGAATATTTTTTACGCCATAAAGCAGACATAAAATGCTCGATCTACTCCACTTGAGTTACTGTTAAAACAAATAAAATAGGTCAAAGGTTTTATGAACCACCAAATAGCATTGATTTATATCCGATCATCACATAACATCTCCTGATCATCCATCTAGCATTGACCACTCCGTATCAAATTTCAGTAATAAAGACCAGCTATCATCTACCCGTATTCCTGTTTTTCCTACCATTCTTACTGGTAGGCTGTTCACGCTGCAGATGCTTGAATTGATTTCCATCAATAGAACTTATGTCCATTCACAAACACATTCATCAAGAAGATCTTTTCCCTGTTAAGATAAAGTTAAATACCCAAACTTTCTTGGGTATGAAGTGTTTTTTAACTATATTAACAAAACACTCAACAAATATCAGTTTTAAATTAAATTTCTGATTAATAAAATGTAAAAGTTATGATATTAAAAGAACAATTACAGAAAATCGCCAATGTAAAAAGTATTCCTTGTGTAACCATATCACTGAATACACATCGCACGCATCCGGACAACTTGACAGATGCTGTTTCATTGAAAAATTTACTTAAAGAAGCCGAGGATCGATTGACTGCAGAGTTTGATAAAAAAACGATAGCGCCGCTATTAGAAAAAATACAGACTATAAGTGCTAAAATTGATCTCAATTATAGCTTGGACAGTTTACATATTTTTCTATCCAATGATACAGAGGAAATTATAAAATCTGCATGGCAGACTAGTCACGAAGGTGTACATATCGCCGAAAGATTTGCTGTACGCTCACTCATCAAATCCAATAATAGAAGTACCAATTATTTATTGATGCTGTTGTCGCAAAGTGGCGTAGGAATCTATGAAGCAGTCAATGATAGTATAATTACTGAAATCACTAATGATGACTTTCCTTTTGCTGAGAATACGCTTCAAGTTGAAAATGCAGACCAAGGCAGCAATGCCCGAAAAGTGGACAACATGGTGCGTGAGTATCTAAATCATGTCGATAAAGCATTCGTAAAAGTGCACCACGAAACTGGATTGCCCTGCATCGTGATTGCTACAGAAGATAATTACAGCAAACTGCAACAGGTAGCCGATATCCCAGCTGCTTATATTGGTCATGCTGCAATCAATTATAATCATGTGGCTCCTCATGAAATCGTCAAACAATCTTGGAAGATTATTGAATCCCTACAGCAGCAAGAGCGTACCCAAGCCATCAGTCAGATGAAAGAAGCTGTTGGGACAGGTAAAGTACTGACCGACTTACAAGAAATCTATCAAGCGGCATTAGATGGTCGCGGAGAGCTTCTGATCGTTCATAATGATTTTGCGCAACCAGTGGTCATGCTAGACGAAAGAACTTTTGATCTTGTAGAAGATACAAACCACGAAAATGCACTTGATGATATTGTGAGTAATATCGCTTGGGAAGTATTGTCAAAAAAAGGCCGTGTGGTCTTTACAACACAAGAAGATTTAGCCGATCTAGGTGAAATAGTCTTACAAGTTAGGTATTAATGACTTAAAACAGCTTCACTCATCCATCCTGATCAAGGGCAAATCTAATTGGACCATACATGAGGATGGATGAGTATCCTGATCAAAATTTAAATGGATAGATTCTTCACAAAATCATAATATTCGCTTAATAAATATGCCACAAGGACAGTTTACCTTTGCTCAGGTATGGAACATATTAAAGCGATAAAAGAAGATAACCATCAAATTTTCACTCAGGTCTATGACCAATATCATACCCAAATTTATAGCTTTATCCTACTAAAAACCCGATCCGAATACATTGCTGAGGAAGTAACACAACTTACGTTCATCAAATTATGGAAGCAACGAAACCAATTGAACGAACAACTGGGCATTCATATCCAAATTTTTGGAATGGCTAGACAAGTGATGATCGATTTGCTCCGAAAAGAATCTAACCGTTTTAAGTATGAAGGCGAATCGGCAAATACCCCATTCACCGACAGTTTGATAACTGCTATCGAAAGTAAAGATCTCTTGCAGATCATGGAGCAGGACATCGAAAACATGCCCAAAATGCGTCGTATTGTATTTGAGTTGAGTCGTAAACAAGGACTCACTCATAAAGAAATTGCGCAACTGTATTCCATTTCCCCAAAAACTGTCGAACACCATATTGGCAAAGCGCTTATGCAACTCAAACAGCATATTTATTCGATTATGCTCTAGGTAACATACAGGTATCTAGCACAAATTAAATATTCCATTCCACAACCATTATCTTCCTTATAATAAGATAAATACAAGTCAAAATACTTCCGTATTCCATCCATCCTAGATTAAATAATTGTTAAGTCGCTAGGGATAGCCTGTCGAACCACGTAATGCTAGTATGAGGTTCAGAAAAAAGAAAACAGGCAATCAGCAAAAAAGTATGGAAAAGCGATTTATCCGAAAGCATTTATGGAAAGATCCATCCATTATTGAAGATATATTTCCTGATCAAGAATGGCAGTCCCATGAAGGAGATCCTAACCAGATCACCCCCTCAACTAAAATGGCTCAGTACATCCGTGACGAAATCAACAAGGAAAGTGAACCTGAAGGACGTCATTACAATAGCAAAATTCATCTCAAACGGGTTACCTATTATGCCGCTGCTTCGGTCATCCTATTGTTATCATTGGGTATTTGGTTTTGGATAAAACCAGCTACTTATATTAACAGACCTAATCTAGTTGAGCAACAGAAAAAACCAAGTATTAAAGAGGATACGACCTGGATTTCATTAATCAACAACCAGACATCCATCCAGACACATACCTTACCTGACCGCACTAAAGTCAGATTATCTGCACAAAGTACCATCCGCTACCCAAAACATTTCAGCAATCAGAATCGCGTCATCTACTTAGACGGGAAAGCCTATTTTTCAGTTGCGAAAGATGCCTCACGACCCTTTAGCGTATACGCCAGCGGAACAAAAACAACTGCTCTAGGCACCTCTTTTACTATTGATACACGCAACCAAGCGAAACATATATCTGTGACGCTCCATACCGGAAAAGTTGTCGTTGCTTCAACCGCTCAGCAACCTGCATTTGAAAATGTATTCTTAAAAAATACTGGAGAATCTCTATATTTTAATAAGCAGATGCATATCATAGCGCATCACGCCGGTGTGATTAAAAAAGAAGTAACAGCGATCAGTACTCCTGAACAGAATAAGCTAAGCCTCACTTTAATTCAACTCAACAATATTCCATTGTCTGAGGTTTTTGTTACCCTCAAGACAACTTATAACGCTTCAATAAAAATAGGTGAGCAAGACGTAGCTAACATCCAATACACAGGCAGTATCGATCCACAGCACGAAACACTGCAAGAGGTATTGGCAGTGATCTGTCTCATCAATGACCTGCGTTATGTACAAGAACCGGATGGTTCTTATACCATCTATCGTCAAAAAGAATTTATAACCGATCAGCTTATCAATCCATAAATCAATTACTAATAAAATCATGTTCAACAAACAGAACCAATTCAGAAAAAGCGTGTTATTCTTTGCACTATTTACTGCAGGTCTTTCCCAAGTACAAGCACAGCAGGAACAAGTAAAAGGAGCAACACAAGATGAAAATGGCAAGTTTTTATCTGGAGTCAGCATTAAAGCCCTTCATCGGGAATCGGGTAAAGCTTTCACGACGAGTTCTTCCGAAAAAGGACTTTTCTCTTTTCGTAACCTGCCCGAAGGTGGTCCTTATCAATTTATATTTTCTTCGGTAGGTTTTCGATCAGATACACTATCCGGTTACCGTGTCCAACCCGGAAAACCATTGGCGTTAAGTGTCAAGCTTACCCCCACAGCAACGACATTGGATGAGGTGGTTATCGGATATGGCCGTATCTCCCGAAAAGATCTCACCAGTTCCATTACGACCGTCAAAGCAGAAGATATGAATGTTGGTGTCATGACTTCTCCTGCTCAGATGCTTCAGGGTAAAGTACCGGGATTGACCATATCTACCAACAATAGTAATCCCAATGCCGCACCTTCGGTCAGTTTGCGTGGCGCTTCGACCTTAAGAAGTGGAGAAGCAATGGAACCGTATTATGTGATCGACGGAGTTCCTGGGGCATCACTTGCGCTTGTGGCACCAGACGACATCCAATCGATCGATGTCTTACGTGATGCATCAGCAACGGCTATATATGGATCCAAAGCAGCCAACGGTGTAATTATCGTGACAACCAAACGCGGTAAAGCTGGACAGGCCAGTATCAGTTACAACGGATATTTGGCGATAGACAAAATCGCTAAACGGTATGAGATGATGACCGGAGAGCAGTATAGGCAGTATATTGCTGACAACAAATTTTCGATGGAACCTACAGATGACCTCGGTGCAAATACCGATTGGCAACGCGAGGTCGCACGTACAGGCATATCCAATAATCACAATGTATCCCTTATCGGTGGTACAGAGACAACGCAATATAGTGCCAGCCTCAATAGCTTTAAAAACAATGGTGTGATCAAAGGAACAGATTTAGGCCGCCAGATCGCGCGTGGATTTGTACAAACCAAAGCACTGGACAATCGCCTGACTGCTTCTTTCAGTATTAATACCAGTATCACCAAACAAAATGATGTCCTAGCGCTTGGAGATGGCTTAAGTGTATACGATGCCATGTATTATTATTTACCCGTATCTCCGGTCCGGACAGAATCTGGTGCTTGGTTTGAAAAAACAGATCGTTCTCAATATGTTAATCCCGTGTCATTGATAGAAGAGAATACGAACTATACCAAAAGCAAAATGATACAAGCGCATGCCAAAGTCGGTTATAAAATATTGCCCAGCCTGACCTATAACATTGACCTCTCCTTACAGAACCGTCAGTATAACAATGCGCAATACTATTCTAGCTTATCCATGGCAGCACGTAATCAAAATGGAAAATCTATCCGCGCTGCAGTAGAAGATGAACGCAAGATCATGGAGATGAACCTGAGCTTTGATCGCACAGTTGGAGATGTACACAAGTTTTCAGCGTTAGCCGGTTATTCATGGGAAGAAAACAATAATAATGATGGCTTTCAGTTGACGACTTCGGACTATTACGATGATGGATTAAGCTATTATAATCCAGGTATGGCCAATGTTGTGGATATCTTGGGGTTTGGTAATTATTACCTTTCGACATTACGTATGATCTCTGTATATGGAAGAGTAAATTATGCTTATGACAATAAGTACCTTTTTCAAGCTACAGTAAGACGAGATGGATCTTCGGCATTTGGAGCCAACAACAGATGGGCGACTTTTCCCTCCATTTCAGGAGCTTGGAGACTGTCAGAAGAATCCTTTATTCGTGATATGAATTTCTTCGATGATCTTAAATTGCGTGCTGGTTATGGCGTCAGCGGCAATTCCTTGGGCTTCGATGTATTTACCGCAAGACAAGTCTACGGCGCCACATCGAGTTTCTACACAGATGCTTTCGGCAACGATCTTCGGACGCTCGCAGCGCTTCGAAATTCAAACCCAGATTTACGATGGGAGCGCACTGGGATGCTCAACCTAGGTCTAGATTTCGCATTTCTCCATAATAGATTAAGCGGTACATTAGAATTTTACGATAAAAACACCACGGACCTCATTTATGATTATGCAGTTTCCACGACCAAGTATTTGTATCGGTCATTAACAGCTAATGTCGGTGAAATCAATAATAAAGGAATCGAGCTCACCCTCCATGCTGTTCCGGTAAAATCAACACATTTCAATTGGAACACAGGCATCGTGGCATCCCATAATAAAAATATAGTAACCCGTATTACAAACCAAGAATTTTCGACTGACTACGTAGATTTAGCAGACTTGGGCGGAGCCGGTCAAAGTAATGCTTTTCAGCAACGGCTTCAAGAGGGTGCCCCCATTGGTCAGTTCTACACATGGGAATGGGCTGGTTATAATGATGCAGGTATATCGACCTTCTATGTACGCGATGTACAGACCAAACAACGCACAGGTGAAACCACCATCACGCCAACCAATAAAGATCGCACCATCACCGGAAGTGCACAACCAAAACTAACTTTAGGATGGAACAATACGTTAACCTACAAAAACTTCGCTTTAACCGGTATGTTTCAAGGGGTATTTGGTCACAAGGTCATGAATGCGACACGAGCACGCCATTCCAATGTTGTGGGCAATGCCGGTCAGAAAAACCTACTGGCCAGTGTGATCGAAACGGAAAAAGCTACTGATATCAATGCACACTATTTATCAGACCGATACCTGGAAAATGGCAATTACCTGCGCTTAGCCAATCTGGGACTTTCCTACAACATTCGAAGTATCGGCGGCCAGTTGAAAAACATCAAGCTTTATGCTACTATGAACAATGTATTTGTACTCACCAACTATAAGGGGATAGATCCTGAAGTAGATCTTGGCGGCCTCACTCCTGGTATTGATAACAGGCAGACCTATCCACGCACCCGAACCATCCTGTTTGGTCTAAACTTTAACTTATAATCAGCATATTTTATCATGAAATCAAAACCATATTTCCGTCTTTTTACCCTATCTGCATTTGCGGCAACTTTAGTTGCCTGTACCGATTTAGATGTGGATATCAAATCACAGTATACCGAATTTCCAACCACCGATAGAGCAGCGGAAGCCATATCAGCAGATGTTTATGCTGCATATCGAGCTGCATTAGGCAACAACCATTGGATGGCGCAAACCCTATCCTCTGACGAGGCCGTGAGCCTTTCTTTGGGTACCGATTGGTATGATGGCGGTCGATTCCGCGAGCTCCATGTCCATAATTGGACTCCTGATAATGCCATCCTGCCAACGATGTGGAATGCAGCTATGTCCGGCATCAATCTTTCCAACAATGTACTGGCCATTTTTGGGGATAATGAAAGTGATAAAGCCGCACCAATGCGCGCCATGAGAGCTTACTTTTACTTTATATTGATGGACAATTTTGGAGGAGCACCACTGATCACCGGCAAGGTTGATCAAATTCCAGATCGCTCTTCACGATCTGAAATTGCCAACTTCATCTCCACCGAATTATTGGCTGTTCGAGATCGTTTGCCCAAAGAAGTTTCTGCCTCCACATATGGTAAAGCAACACGTTACATGGCAGATGCTTTGTTAGCCAAATTATACCTCAATTGGGCCGTATATACCTCGAGTGATGTCGCAAACTACACCGCAGGCATGCCTAATGAAAAACTAGCACAGGTAGTAGCAATGTGTGATGACATTATTGGGTCTGGTCAATTTAACCTCAGCAGCCACAAGTTCATGGAAAAATTCCATCCCGACAATGGACCGCAGATCAAAGATTTCATATTTGCTATGCCTTTCGATCGAGAGAAACAGCAAGGAATGAATTATGCACGCTTTTGGATACACCGCAGCGGACAAAATCAATTTGCTCAACTACCACAAAGTGTGGGGGGCACATTCCGCGTATTACCTACTTTCCTAGCCAAATTCAACCTGACAGGTGATGACAGAAATGCGGCTTACATGGGTGGACTTCAATACTATTGGTCTGACTATGCTCCAGATCTAACGCGTCCATTTTTAATCAAAACTTCTAAAAAAGGGATCGATCAAGACTATGCCGGCAGCGATGCTAATGTCACTTTTGACTGGCATATGGAAACGACAAAAGAAATCAAACTTCGCCCAGATGGAGGTCCGACACTCAATGCAGGTAATGATCAAAAAGGGCGATCGATGGGCTACCGATCGGTTAAATTTTACATGGATGTAAACGTAACGGCTGCAAATAATAGAAATCAAAGTAACGATGTGCCTATCTTCCGATATGCCGATATTTTATTGATGAAAGCCGAAGCGATCTTACGGGGTGCAGCACCTACAAATGGGGAAACACCCATGTCGCTGATGAATCAAATACGTGCCTATGTCAATGCTCCTGCATTAACTGCCCCACCTACTTTAACCGATATACTGGACGAGCGAGCGAGGGAATTTTCTGATGAATCTTGGCGCAGAAATGATTTGATCCGCTTTGGCAAATTTGAGGAAGACTGGGGATTCAAATCTTTATACAGCGCAGGATATTCGGAACGCTTCCGCCGCATATTTCCTATCCCAAGACCTGTGATGGAAGTGAATACAAAATGGAAACAGAATAACGGGTACTAATCACAGTTGAACATGAAAAGAAGAGCATTTGTCATCAGTACCTTGGGTACTGCTATGGCCAGTAGACTTTCTGGTTTACCTTTGGGGAATATAGTTGATGGATCAACAACAAGAATAGAGAGCGAAGATATCAATAGCCGCGCTTTGCTAAGAGACGAGTATGATCTGCATTTTTTAGCTGTTGGCGATTGGGGACGCAATGGTGCTGACCATCAGATCCAGGTGGCACAGCAAATGGGCAAATGGGCCAGCGAGCATCCCAATGATTTTATCATCTCGACAGGTGATAATTTTTATCCTTCAGGAGTTGCTAGCGAACACGATCCGCTATGGCATTATTCATTTGAAAATGTCTATACCGATTTCTCTTTGCAATGGGATTGGTATCCGATCTTGGGAAATCATGATTACAAGTCAGATCCCGATGCCCAGATACGCTACAGCAGCATTAGCCGTAGATGGAAGATGCCAGCACGTTATTACAGTAAAACATTTAAGATCAAGGATGACGTCGAGGTGCTTTTCGCTTTTATAGACACCAATCCATTGATACCCGAATTCTATCAGAATAGCGAATATGGTCCCCATGTGAGTGGTCAACAACCTGAAAAACAAATCGCTTGGCTAGATGAGCTGCTTCAATCTTCTAAAGCAAAATGGAAGATTGTAGTCGGTCATCATCCGCTATATACGGCAGGTCCGCGCACGGAGAACTATGATACATTAGCTGTCAGGAAGGTCTTGCAACCCTTGTTAACCAAACATCGGATTCCATTATACCTGTCTGGACACGAACATTCTATGCAGCATTTAAAGATGGATAACAATTGTTTCCATCAGTTCATTTCAGGAAGCGGTTCTGAAGTGACTCCTGTTAAAAAAGGTTTAAGTTATAGTCGCTTTGAGGCCTCTATTTATGGGTTTATGTACTTCTCCCTAAATCAGGATCGATTACAGGTGCAGTGCATCGACCACCAAGGAAACGTTATTTACAGGACCATCCTTTCTAGCGGTACACCGTAAATAAGAGGAATAAAACAATCTAGCAATACAAGGAGATACAGATTTTGTATCTCCTTTTTTACCGTAGCTTAATTAAAAATTACAGATCATTTTACATAAAAACCACTCTTACGCCTTTTGGAACCAGACTCCTATTTTTCCATATTGCCCCCTCTCTTCAACATTCGCAATAACATCCAATTTCGTGATACATATTGCTGATAAGCTAAATTGTTCTTGTTAAACTCATCATACCTTGCCCCCCTTTTCACAATCGCTAAAAATGCTGCTAGGACATCAACAGCTAATGGATTTATACCAATTGTATCTATGAAAATTTTTCAAATAGATACGATGAAGTCTGCATGACAGACTATTGTAGAGAACCGAGCACGCTTTCAGTTGTTTGTTTTTTGTAACTTTGAAAAATGGAAAAGACACAATCAATTGAAGATTTTTATAAGACCAAGCTCAATTGGGTCCCTGATAATATCCGGAAAGAGATTGGCCATTTTAATGTATTTAGATTAGATGATTTTGTAGGTAGCCATGCCAAACCGGTACCATACAGTAGGAAAGACTATTATAAAATCAGCTTAATTATTGGCAAAAACAAAATTTATTATGCCGATAAGGAAATCGAGATAAAAAAGCAAGCACTTTTATTTGCCAACCCGCAGATCCCCTATAATTGGGAATCAGTTGACGACGAGCAGTCCGGTTTTTTCTGTGTGTTTACGCCTTCATTTTTTCATCATTTCGGAAACTTGAGAAATTATGAAGTCTTCCAGCCTAATGGAACTCCAATTTTTGAACTTAGCGACGAACAAACCGAAAAGATAAAGCATATCTACTTGACTATGTTTGAAGAAATTGATTCGGAGTATGTACATAAATACGATGCGTTGCGGAATTTGGTGTTTGAAATTCTGCATCAAACCTTAAAAATGCAGCCCGCAAAAAAGATCGAAAAACAAGAAATCAATGCTTCACATCGTATCGCTATTTTGTTTCTGGAACTACTAGAAAGACAATTTCCTATTGAAGATGCCAGACAAAGGGTACATTTTCGTTCTGCATCTGATTTTGCCGGTCAACTTGCAGTACATGTCAACCATTTGAGCAGAGCAGTCAAAGAAATCACCCATAAAACTCCCACCCAAATCATTGCCGAACGCTTGCTACAAGAAGCTAAAGTTCTTTTAGTCCAAACCGATTGGAATGTATCTGAAATTGCTTTTGCATTAGGCTTTACCGAAGTGACGCATTTCAATAATTTCTTCAAAAAACATTTAGACATTAATCCCACGAAATTTAGAAATGTTATAATTTCGTAAGTTATTGTTAGCTTTTCGTTATCCTACTCTTGAGCATCATTTTACATTTGTATTATCATAAAAATCAAAACGATGAATACAAAAAAAGTATGGTTAGTCACAGGAGCTTCAAAAGGTTTGGGCTTATCACTAGTGAAAAAATTATTAAAAGAAGGATTTAGGGTAATTGCCACCTCTCGGAATAAACACACTTTGATCCAAGAGCTTGGTGATGTATCGGATTTATTTTTACCAATAGAAGTAAATTTATCCGACAACGAGGACGTAAAAAATGCAATTGCAACGAGTATAGCGCATTTTGGAAAGCTAGATGTTATCGTTAACAATGCAGGTTTTGGACAAATAGGCACTTTAGAAGAATTAACGGACGAAGAAGCGAGAAGCAGTTTTGACATCAATGTCTTCGGCTCCTTAAATATCATTAGAAACGCGATGCCTTATTTACGCCAACATAAATCGGGACATATTTTTAATATTGCTTCGATAGGTGGTTTTTCGGGGGGATTTGCAGGTTGGGGAATTTATTGTGCCACTAAATTTGCTGTTGCGGGTTTAACAGAAAGTCTAGCTGAAGAAGTAAAAGGATTTGGAATAAAGGCAACGGTCGTATATCCGGGATATTTTCGCACCGATTTTCTAGCTAAAGGATCTGTTCAGACTCCACAGCATACGATAGCAGCATACGAAGCCGCCCGTCAATCTGAACAAGCACACTTGAACGATATTGATGGCCATCAACCCAATGATCCTGATAAAGCAGCCGATGCATTAATCGCCATATCCCAATCAGAAAATCCACCCGTACATTTATTTTTGGGCAGCGACGCTTATGATATTGTTTATAAAAAGATAGATATCCTCACCAATGATGTCGAGCAATGGAAAAGTTATACCCTATCGACGGCACTGTAATAACATCATTTTTTCACCAGTAAAGCATAGAGCCTCAAAGAGGCTTATAAAACACAAAGTGTCTTCTATCAGATGACAGAAGACACTTTGTGTTTATAATTGCTCCATTTATTTATTTTTCACTCCCTAACATCTTGGTCCATAGCGCTGGATAGTCCGTCTGAATAATCTTAATATAAGGATACTTTTTTAGAAACAGTTCGTAAACACTATTACCCTGCCTAAGCGCTTGCTTATCGATATCACCCAAACTATTCATCCATAATGTGACACCCTGATCTTTCAGCTTTACTAATTCACTATAATTATCGAAAGACTCATCAATATGAACAATGGAAGTACGATTGGATTTTAGTATCTCATGCAGATCTTTCATACTTCGTGCACGTGGAAAAAGAGTGATACCAGGATTCAGCTTATAAAGCTTTTCGATAGCTCGGTGATCATATAAAAAGAAAAGAACTTCATCTTCCATATTTTCTGCGGCAATCAATTCAAAAGTTTTTGCCACATACCTTTCGTCTTCTTCCTTAAAGTCAATATCCAAGATAATTTTGCCCTTACATAAACGCAGCACTTCTTCCAACGTTGGAACACGATCGTTAGAGGCTGCACCTGCAGGTGCAGCCCGTAAATACAAATCTTGTATTTCAGCATAGCTTAGGTTACTGACTTTCCCCTTACCAGTCGTTGTGCGGTCTACCATGCCATCATGCATCAAGATCAGCACGCCATCTTTGGTACTACGAATATCAATCTCAACAATAGAAACCCCTAAAGATATAGCCTCCAATATCGCTGGAATAGAATTTTCAGGATACTGTGTATGCACCCCTCGATGTGCCGCAATATGGATGTCCTTCTTCCCCAACTCTGCTAACAATCGCACAGACTGTGCATAGACCGTTGAGAACAACAAACATGATGCGATCAAAAATATACGAATAGCATGTCCCATTTTATTTCTTAGATAATTCAAATGAGTCAAACAGCTGCCCATTGAGTTTATAACTTGAAAAATAAAGCTTTTCATCAGTCACCCGAATAACTTGGTAGAGCTGTGTCTGCGCACCTGACACTTCCATCCAACGTTCCGAATCAGAACCATACATCTTTGGCCCTGCTACTGAAAGGAGATATACCGGACGAACTTGACCAGCTGTTCCTCGTGCATAGGTATGATCATGTCCCTGCAAAACCAAGTCTACGCCATATTTTTCAAAAATAGGTCTAAAACGTTCTCGAAGAATGGTATTGTCTCTATTCTTTGCTGTTGAATAAACCGGATGGTGCATAACCACAATATTCCATTTGGCTTTTGAAGATGCCAAAACCTCCGTTAACCATTGTTCCTGTTTTTGAGCAGCAATAGAATCCAACATGATTAATTGCGAATTTAATGAGATCATGCGCACATCCTGATAATCTAGGTAATACACTGCGTCCTGCATATCCGCAGGTCCATTTTTAGGAAGATTAAAATGCATTTTCCAGTGCGGATCTAAGATCAGCTGCCCCATAGAGTCTCTGCGGTATTCATGATTGCCTGGTGTGGGTACAGCAGGTATCATCTGATGGATAAATCCAGCTCCTTCATGCCATTCACCCCATTCGCTATCGTTATTAGAACGGTTTATCAGATCGCCAGCATGGACAATAAAACGTGCATTAGGCTCCTGTTGAAAAGCTTTACGAATAGAACGAGACCATTTCGAACGTAGATCATTCTGTGCATCGCCCAGGTAAATAAATGAAAAACCACCCTTTACATCGGCCGTACGAAACTGATTCCACGCACTCCAATTCGTCCCATCGCCTACACGATAGGTATATAGTGTACCAGGCTTTAGGCCTTCAAATGAAACCTGCCCATAGTTATCCGCAGTCTGCCCCTCAATTTTCAAAGGGCTCGTTACACCTATTACCGTCTGTGCAGATTTCTCCAGATCCGGGTTGCTCTGCTCTTCTACAACCTGCCCCACAGCTTTAATAGAAGAACCATTTATCCGCCAACTTACAGATTGTGTCGTTGATGGCTGATCTGACCAAGTCAGTGTGATACGATCAGGATATAGGCTGTGATCGTTCGTTTGTGCTGTTCCTGTATATAGGGCACAGCACAGACTCAAGGATAAAATTAAATTCTTTAAAATCATTATCATCAATATTAATGGTTTACATATAAAATTACCAGGGCTTACTTGTTCCCTGTAGCAGCCAAGACTTGGACCATGCACTATTTTCATTATCGGCTTGCGAGTAGGCCGTTTTTTCAATTCTAGCCAAGGCTTCAGTCGCATTTTTTTGATTCACACTCATTTCATTTTGCATATACGGAATACGTAATGGCAATTGAGAACGAATCGCAGCAGGACCAGCTTTCAATTGCGGATAGCCCGTTCTTCTGTAGTCAAACCAAGCCTGTGTTGCTGTTGACCAGTTAGAAATCCATTTCTGCTCCATAATCTGTGCTTGTGTATTATTAAAAGCGACACCAGGCTGTTGAATATATACGTTATACGCATCTTCTTTGCCCCAGGTAGCGAGCGAATTGCGCACGCCCTGCTCATAATAGGCCTTAGGAGACTCTGGCAATGTCCATCCCTTCCAAGCCGCTTCAGCTAATATAAAACTCACTTCAGATGCCGCGAGTAGTCTAGCTTTCAGTATTCCACCTTTTGCAGCCTTATAGCTATCATTGAGATAAGAAACATGCGGATTCATCGACGTTTGTCCAGGACTCGGATTGAGATTATAAGCCGATGGGTTTTTGGACACACTAGGTGGTAGTCCCACATATTCCGCATCGACATCCACCGCAATACCTTTGACCACATCGGGTGAAACAATACGTACACCATTCACGATTTTATCCGTCCCACTCGGTTCAGTCGTGCGGATCTCGATCGGGATTTCCACCTTTTTTGCCCAAACCGCTATTCGTGGATCATGAAGCGCTTGTAAACGATCAATAAGTGTTGCACACATCTTCATCCGGCGAAAGTTACTGCCACTTGCATCAAAAACGGTATTCGAGGGCCAAGAATCTGATGCATTGTTGCCAACAAAATTCATCACAACCTCGTCCGCTGCACTTGTGATTATCGGAAAGTCTGCCGGGTGAGCCAGCATATTTTCTATTCCTTGCTTGGCATAGGTATTTTCTTTTTCAGCGATGCGCATGTAGTAGCGCAATGCCAATGAATTTGCAAAGCGACGCCATTTTTCGACGTTACCCCCAAAATAGATATCTGCGCTTGCCAAAACGTCATAACGACCATTAGGTTTTGAAAACAAGGTGTTTGCCTGTTTCAGCTCTTCAATTATGCCCTTGTAGATCACGTCCTGTCGATCAAACTTGGGGAAATTATACTGCACTCCACCCTGTTCAGCTTTCAGCGCATCCGTATAGGGAGCATCGCCCCACAAATCTGTGATCAACCCAAAAAGATAAGCGCGCATAACCAGTGAAACACCATGATGAAAATCAAACCCCAATTCTTCCGATCGGCGGCGCATCAATTCGTTATCGCGTAGAAACCCGTAATAAGCATCCCAACTTAATATTCCCCCGGTCCACTCATAATCATTGTGTGAGCCAAACCAGGCATCCAATTGCGTATGCTGCACCACACCTCCCAGATCTGTAAAACTGAGATCGTTATATTTACTTCCAGTACCAGCAAGTATAGTCGGCAAAAGTAAGTTTGGGTTTGCTTCTTCCTCACTTACACCATTGGGATTGATATTGATTTCTGTTAGATCTTTACAGCTCCACAAGCATAAACTGATAGCAGATACAAACAGCGATATTTTTATAGTTTTAAAATAATTGTTCATTGTTGGCTTTATATTAAAATGTGATATTAACCTTAAATCCGATCGGCATAGCCCAAGGAGTCACGTTGTACCTTTCTATCCCTTGCTTAAAACCGACTCCTACTTCAGATTGAAAAGCCATTTCGGGATCAATGCCAACCTTAGCCTTCGTCCATAAAAGGAGATTGCGGGTATACACCCCTACACTTCCCCCATCGATGCCCATACGGCTAAGCCATTTTCCTTTCAGATCATAACTGAAGGACAGTTCTCTTAATTTAATAAAAGAGGCGTCAAAGGTCGCTGCATTCATAAAATCCCAAGGGTAATTATCAGAGTAAGCTATATATTTTGTACCCTCACCTCCCAGATTTTCTTTATATCCCGTGATATTTCCTTTGGCATCGTATTCGGCAATGACACCGGGGTTGAATACGCCGAAATTTCCAACATTTCCACCCACATTAATAGGGTATCCGCCATATTCATCACCAGGCCCACCAACAATAGGATAACGATTGCCCTGCACACGCACCAGATCATTTTCAATCAGATAGTTACGCAATGACTCTCCAGTCAGCCCATTTGGATTGATCAATTGATCCAAAAACCGTTGCGTAGTCAGGTTCGATTCAAAATATCGGTAAGTCTGGGACATAAACTTACCTCCAAAACGCATATCGGCAGCGATGTTCATGGTCCACTTTTTATAGCGTAGAGAAGACTGGATCCCCATACTGAAATCAGGATTAAAATTGCCGATCTTATTACGGCTATTATTAATACGTACGGCCTGCCAAGAACCATTTTTATCCAAGATAGGGTAACCATTGTAAGGCGATGATGGATCTTCGACAGTCACGAGTTTAGAGTCATACAGATCGCCGATCTCTTCCCCTACGTAAGTACGTGCTCCACCACGACCATCCGTCCAGAATGTATGAAACTCGACACCTTCCGACAGCGCATTGATCCGCGTTCGGTTACGATGCCAATTAACACCTAGATCCCAGGTCCAGTTTTCTTTTTCAACAGGACGTCCAGACAATGCCAGTTCTATTCCCTTGCTACTCAGTAGACCTGCATTAATATTTCTCGAACTAAATCCACTGGAGCTCGGCAATGTCGTAGAAATGATCTGATTTTTGTTATCTAGCGTATAGTAGGTTCCTTCAAATTTTAACCTGTTTTTCAAGATTCCGATATCAGCACCAACCTCGTAGGAAGTGGCCTCTTCTGGCTTAAGATCTGGTAAGAGAAGTTTTCCAGAACGTGTGATACGCAATACATCCCCCCAGCTTCCTGGATTACTCAGCACATTAAACAAATTGTAGCTTCCGGTATCATTTCCGACACGGGCTATACCCCCCCGCAACTTGAAGAGACTCACAGCCGTTGGCAGCGTAAAAACACGGTCGGCCAATACACTCAGGGATGCCGACGGATAGAAGTAAGAACGATTGGCGGCGGGTAAAGTACTTGACCAATCATTTCGACCTGTCAGATCCAGGTATACCATATCCCGATAACTGAGGTTTATTAATCCGTAGACGCTATTGACAGCACGCTCTGAAAGACTACTTGCAAAATCCAAATTCAGCGGACTGATATTAGCCAGGTTGTACAAACCTGGAGTGGTTAGACCAGCACCATTCTTAGAGGCATTTTGTACCGAATTTGATTTAGAATAACGGAGGTTCCCACCTAAAGATCCTGTTGCATGAAAGTCGCCCAATTTCTTATTATAGGTAGTCAGAAAATCAATATTCTGTTCCATATTCATCAGATTGACGATACCATAGGCACCTCGTGGTTCATTGGTATAGCTGTACGGAATCTTGGTTTCCCGATTCTCCCAGTATACATCTGTCGCATAGCGCACCATCATATTCCAATCCTTCCGAATGTTCCAATCCAAGCGCAAATTTCCAAATACACGATCGCGCACGAAACCATTGTTAACACCATAGGCTAAAAAATAAGGATTATTAAAATTCCCCATAGACTGCGAGCGTTGCTGTAACCCTTCCTGTCCAGGCATCCAATAATCTTTCAGATCCAATATATTAATATGTGGTGCCACTTCATATGCCGCTTGCAAAGGATTTGTTCCGCGATTGGTAGCAGGACGATTATTTGAATTGTTTCGACTCGCATCCAAAGACATCCCCAATGAAAGATTATCGCGCAAACGCATCGTTGCATTGATATTCAACGTATTTCTAAACAAGTCCGCATGAGGTACAATACCCCTATTGTTCATATTAGAATAAGAAAAACGGTAATCAAGTCGTTCACTGCGATTAGCCAATGAAATACCGTTGGTACTCGTTATTCCGGTCTGTACAAAATTTTTGATATTATTCGGGTAAGACTTTAATTCCGTCGGGATCTGGTTGCCATTGGCATCACGTGGGCTATTCCATTGGATGGCCTTATACCCCTTATCTAGAGCAGGTCCTACCATGTAACTGGATTCGTCTTCAATTTTCAGATCTCCGGGAAGATCTCCTGGTTTCCAAGGCATCGTACCACTCGCAAATTTATTATGCAAGTCGATGTAGTGATACGGAATATCGAATACGGTATTGGCTGTTACGTTTATCGTCATTTTCTCCGCATTTTTACCGCTCTTGGTGGTGATCAAAACAACACCATTACCAGCTCGCGATCCATACAGAGCAGCGGCACTAGGGCCTTTTAAAACAGATATATTTTCAATATCCTCTGGATTGATATTGGATATCGCATTGCCATAATCGACCTTATTATCATCACCGATTTGGCCGATATTATTGAGCTGATTCATAATCGGCACGCCATCAACGACAAACAGAGGCTGATTATCGGTACTTAAAGATGAAGCACCACGAATCACCATACTCACCGAAGAACCTGTAGGACCTGTGGCACTGATCGCAACCCCCGGAACCTTTCCTGCCATAGCAATCATAAAATTATCATTGTTCACCCGATTCAGATCTTCACCCTTCACCGTACCTACAGCGTATCCAAGTGAGCGGTCCTGACGCTTGATGCCCAGAGCAGTGACCACCACTTCTCCTAGTTCATTTTTATTTTCCTCTAAAATGACAGACTGTACTCCAGAGGTATTGGCATCGATCTTAACAGCATTTACTTCTTTGGTTCCATAAGATATATGGCTAACCAAGATGTTATAAGTACCGGCCGGAACTCTCAATTGAGCATCGCCCTTAGCATTGGTCAGTACACTTTGATCGTTGGATCTAATTTTAATAGATGCTCCGGCAATAGGATTACGTGCTTCATCGCTGACATGCATACGCAAATTAAAGGTCTGCTGCGCCTGTTCTGCCACCAAAACCACGGCACCGTTTACTTTTTTTGACTGGATGTTGGTATTTCTCAAAATATAACGCAATACCTCTTCAAAGCTTGCGTTTTGAAAAGTGCGCTCTTTGACCGCAACTTTCTCCAATTGTAAAACTTGCTTGTCATAACCGATACCGAGACCCGTTTGCTGCGAAAGAAGCATAAGCGCCTGCGAAGCATTGCCTTCTTTTAGATGGATATTAATTCCTTCAGATTTTACTTGCCTACTATGGGCAAATACTGAGGTTGCGTTAACCTCAGAAATGGATACAAATGAGCTGAAAGCTAATGCAGCAGCCAATGTGCTGAGCTTCGTGATTTTATACATATATTTGCATTAATGTTTATCATTAACATGAATTAAGGGTGCTCACTGGTCGATTTTGCGGTTTTCCAGATGAGCACTTTTCTATTGAGAAACTCCCCCCGTTTCCCAACTTTAACTGTTTTAAGTTTAGTGATGTAGTATTATTTCATTTCCTTCCCTCCTAAAATTAATTTGGTGAATATGACAGATCATATGAAGCAGCTGATCGACCGATTTTACCTGCGGTAAAAGCAGCGAATAGCTAAAACGATCTGTATCCAAGCTGTCGCTCCGTAAGATCAAGCCATAGCGATTGTAAATAAGTTCCTTTAATTCCTGAAAATTAGCGCCAGACATCAAAATACCACCACGCGTCCAAATATTGGCATGATCGGCATTGGTATCAAACAGTTTATAGCTGCCCAGATTTTTTTTGTATTGTAAACTCTTTCCAGCTGTAAGCACGTGTAATGACGGATTTATCTTGCTTCCGACACGCACACGTCCCGTTTTAACATCAATGGTTATATTTTTTGATTGCTCCGAATTATTGACATTAAAAGAAGTACCGAGCACAGCAATGGTCAATGCTCCTGTTTCGATAGAAAACGGATGTAGGGTATCACGCTGCACATTAAAAAAGGCTTCTCCTTGATCCAGGTAAATTTTTCGGCTTTGCAGATACTCCTGTGCATGATAGCGAACTTGGGTATTTCCATTCAGCGTTATGGTGGAATGATCTGGAAGTTGCCATTCCCGCTGTTCACCGGGGCGCGTCGAAATCTGTGTGAAAGCAATTGCGGCTGTCGTATTACCTTGACGGAAAGGTTGCGACTTCTGATAGATTAACAAACCTGAAACACCGAATATCAAAACTGAAGCTGCAATAGAAATCCAGCGGAGTCGGACCACGCGCGCCTGTTTTTTAGTTGCTTGAATGGCTGGAGGAAATGCCGCGAATATCGCTTCCTTTACTTTGGCTTTATGCTGTTCATCTGTAAAGGGATCTGCTGTACCAGAAGACACCTCATCATACCAGCTATCGACGTTCTTTTTTTCCTCTTCAGACAGTTTATCTGAAAGGTAACGCTGTATTATATTCTTAAACTCTTCTAAATTCACTTGTATGCTGTTGTTTTACTTACTACAGGTGAAGAGGTTCAAAATACTTTAAGAAACTGTTTTCTTTAGGTTAAGAAATTATGAAATAAGTAAGCACTTGCTAAAACTAAAAAGATATCATCGTGGTCGGCAAATCGTTGCGTCAGATCTTGCTTCAATATTTTCTTTGCTTCATACAGATGATTTTTTACCGTCTGCTCGGCAATACTCAGTTTTTGAGCAATCTGTTGAATGGAGTAATTCTCATTTCTCAAAAGATATACAGCCTGCATGGTTTTGGGTAACCTAGCTACAGAGCGATCTACTATATTTTCTAGTTCCTGGTACTGCGCATGTGTATTATCGCTCAAGGCTGTAAACTTGTCCATCCGGTACAGCATCTTTTCCATGATGTTTTCTCGTACTTTCTCTGTTGCATAATGATTTAAGATCTTATTCTTAATTGCTTTAAAAAAATAAGGTTTTAACGATTCGTAATCCTCCTTAAGCAAGTGGCGTTTTTCCCAAATCTGAATAAATACTTCCTGAACAATATCTTTCGAAATTGCTTCATCCTGCAAATGCCGATAAGCCAGTATATATAGCTCTTCCCAATAATTATCAAAGAAAAAAGTAAATGCACGCGGATCCCCGTTCTTAAATCGAGATAAATAAAGGATTTCCTTCTTGATTTGAGTAGACATGACCCGACAAAGATAGGTCGATGATATTACGCTAATATTAATTAATCATCAACCTTATTATTCATTCAGATCGTATTTAAGGGGCGATAAAAAGATCGTGATCCACCTATTTATTTAGATATTGACGGTGACGATTTTAACTGCAGTTAAGTCAACTTGGTTACTTGGAGCCGTTATACCCATGAGTGGCCCGCCAACGTTTCAAATCCAATTTTGTCCGTTTCAACTCTTTTTTACATCCAAAATGTGAAATGAATTTATAGATTTGCTTATACAAAACGATCCAACTGTTATGGTACAGATATTTAAAACAAATGTAACAAACAAAAAAGAAGCGGAACTTCTATCTGTCATTCTATCCAAAGAAAATCCAAACTATAAAATCAATTTCGATCTTGATGACTGCGACAATATCTTAAGGATCGAAAATGTAGTTATTGCCAATAACAGCATCATCATCTGCCTTGAAAAACTAGGTTATATTTGCGAAGCCTTAAATTAGAGGAGTATAAAAATATGATCGTCAGCAACGAAAGGAATTAAGATGATGTTATTATTCATTTAATAATACCGTATAAGCCAAAAACTATCGATGGAACATCCAACACCTCAACGAGTAAAAGAAATATTTGATCCATTTTACAAAGCGGATATCAACCTTTGGACAGCATTTGCAACATATCTGCGTGTTCGCACATTTAAAAAAAATGAATTAATTAAGGATTACCACAAACAAGAAAAATATATTAACATTTTAATCAGTGGTTCAGTTGCTCACTTTGTTTTGGCAGATGAAAAAGACGTGTGCATTAACCTTTATTACGAAGAACAATTATTCAGTGACTATCTCTCATTTCTGACCCAGTCTCCAACTGTTATAAAAACACAAGCTTTAGAAGAATCACACGTATGGTCGATCAGCTACAACGATCTCCATGCATTGTATACCAGATCCAGCACAGGGTTACTTATAGGTAAAGCAATTTCGGATGCCATGTTTATCAGGAAGCAATCTGAGCAAATAAATCTACTTACACGATCTCCTACAGAAAGGTATTTGAAGTTAATACAAGATCGTCCAGAAGTTTTTCAGAGAACGTCTCTAAAAATCATCTGTTCCTATTTAGGCATTGCTGCAGAAAGTTTAAGTAGAATTAGAAAAAAGAACATATAATGCACTTTCTTAACTTTCGTCAAGTTTTTAACGAAATCATCTTTCTATTTTTGGGTACTAAACAAAGCCTTTAAACATGAAAAATAAAGTTAATTATCTTGCTATCCTTACGTTTTTTATCATCGCAATTGCCCTTCGCTATCTGACCAATAAAACTGATTTATTAAGCAATTTACCAAGCGGTTTCATTAAAATTATCCTGCAAGGTATATCGCCAACTATTGCTGCAATAACGGTATTTGCCGTATTTAAAATAAAACCGATTCTGACATTAAAGGGAAACTATGGCCATATACTTACCCCATTTCTTTTATACTGGACATTACCTATTGTACTGATTCTAGGTGTCGAGTATGGTACTAAAGGCACAATATCATTTGAAGCCATTACCGCAATTTTAATCTATGGTCTCTTAGAAGAGATCGGATGGAGAGGTTTTTTGCAGCAACAGCTTAAGCCATTACCGGAGATTATAAATATTTTCATAGTAGCCATATTGTGGTTCGTTTGGCACTTAAACTTTGATTTCACAAGCTCAAATCTATTATTTTTCGGGATTTTAATTCTTGGAAGTTGGGGGATCGGAAAAGTTGCCAATCAGACATATTCTCTATTGGCAGTATCTGCGTTTCACTCCCTTAATAACTTTTTTCCAGACATGAACACCATTAAAGTCTTATTAATACTTTCCTTGATATCAATTTGGGTAATTGCGCTAATCATTAGAAAAAAACAGCAAAATAAAGAAAAAGTTATAGGTGTTGAATATAACTGAGTCCTATTGTAAAATATACCTAAATTAAAGTAAAAGCAATTCGGCGAGCTTTGATTTATTAAAATTTAAAGCAGAGCATCCTGATTCATAATCCGAAATATCAACGGAGATACATGGGGTATCTCCTTTATTGATTTTAAGCTATTACACTAGACCCTTATTTCATTTTTGACTTTATTTTTCCCAACAATCGGCTCGTCACATAACTCACGAGCATCCCGACTACAGCCATCCATGCAAATTGCATCAAATCTCCAAAAGAAAAGCTCACATAGATGGAACAAAGTGTCCCACCAAGTTTACCGACGCGGATATCCTTAACTTTCATCGGATACCTCCTGTTCTTTATTCCGAAGGATCTGCTCTGGTGGTGGTGACTGCTCCTCTCCTTTTTTTGTCTGGCTCATCCAGCAAGCACTGTTTCTATCATACCAAGACCCAGTGCGATATATTTAATGATGTGTAATGCCTTGCCGGGCAATTTTATTGGCGCAAGCAGGACCACTTGTAGCGATCGGCTTATTTTAGTTATTATTTTAACCTGTTACTTTATCACCGAATACAGTACCCAGTCGTTTTCCAAAAATGCGTCAACCAAAGCCTTCAGCTTGTCCCATGCTTTTACTCACTCCATGATTTCTCCCTTCATCTGTGAGGTGTATGGAAAAACTATCAATTGACATAACAAACATACCACACTATAAAACAATCATCAATAGTTAGAAGGAGAATGACCGAACTGAAACCGATCGGCATCATGTTATTGACCTACATCCGACCGAACACGGCAAAAGAAAGCGCAAAAAATTGGATTTCAGCCGATAGATCCATCACAACAGGCAGTCAACACCAGACTAATTTCTGCCTATTGCCCAGCTCGCTTCGAGTCTGCTTCGAGCTGGCTTCGACTTTTCATGCTGTTGTATCGAAGGAGCCTCGAAGCCCAGTCGAAGCGCACTAAAGAAAAGGTAGAAGTTGGTCAGAAGAAAGTCAGAAGAAAAGTAGTAAAACAGTAGAAAAAAGTAGCTTCTATCCAATAATTAGGGTTCAAATACCCAAATTATTGGGTATAAATTCACAAAACATAGGGCTCCAAATCCCAAAAAATAACGAAAAATGCTATTGAACTTTGTTCTGGCAGGTCGGATAAAATAAGTCAAATTCATCCAATTTCAAAGAAGAATTAAGGGTAGCGGTAAAATTTCTTTCGATCTGTCCAATAAAAAATAAGTTATGAAACATTACAAGAAAAAATTTACATCCTTCCTCATTAGCGGTTACGAGGGGACTATACAGCAAAGCCTCCAGGTTGGGAGGCTTCGCAGCACAGCAGTTTTGCGTGTGCATATTTTATGAAAGGTTATGTGAAAATACACATAATCAACTAATTAACAAAATTAAATAACCAAATTAAAAATTAAAAACAATTCAGAGTACAACTGTTATGATAATATCTTAGAATAACACAACGGTAATTTATGGTGAGGAGTTGATATTAAATTTTAACAAAAAAGACTGAAAGGATATGACTATTAATAAAAATTATTAGGAAACAGGGCAGAAATTAAACGAATATTTTAGACATTTGATCAACAACTCATACTATTGACATGAACTAACATGAAATCAGCATTTCGTCAGAACCAAAAATAGTAGGATTAAAAATATGATTTATCATTTATAACAACTAGAAAACAAATTAGAAATGAATCGACTACTATTCTTATTTTTTATAGTGTTTGCAAGTCAATTATCAATTGCACAAACGAAAAGGGTAAAAATTGATAGCCTTTTAAGCGCATATGTTTCTCTATATAAATTTAATGGAATAGTTTTAGTAGTTGAAAAAGGGAAAAAATCATATGAAAAGAGTTACGGCTACGCTAACAAAACTCAAAATAAATTAATTTCGTCTGAAAGCGTATTTCCAATTGGTTCGCTAACCAAACCATTTACAGCATTATTAATACTCAGATTGTTCGAAGAAAATCACATTTCAATTAACGAACCCGTCAGCACATTTCTTAAGAACTTTCCTCATGATAAAAAGATTACTGTAAAACATCTTCTTACTCATACCTCCGGACTTTTTGAATCACTCGACGATCCTATATATAGGGAACAATTGTATACGACTCGTCAATTTACTAGTGAGGAGAAAATGGCATTTTTCATAGAAAAACCTTTGGAATTTAATCCAGGAAGTAAATTTAGCTATTCCAATTCTGGTTATGATTTATTAGGGATCATCATTGAAAAAGTTTCAGGAGAGACTTATGAAGAATGCCTTCAGAAATATATTTTTAAACCTTTAAAAATGACGAATACAGGCTTAGTTTATAGTGCACTAAAAAAGGAGAGTAAAAAAGTAAACGGATATACATACTTATCTAATACAAAACAAAAAGAAGCGAAATTATGGAATCCATACCTTTCATTTTCTTCAGGGGCTTTGTATAGCTCTATAGGAGATTTACAAAAATTTTATAATGGTTTAAAAACATTTAAAATTGTATCAAAAGAAAGTTTTGAAGCTGCTACTACAGCATATTTAGGAGGTTACGGATATGGTTGGTTTATTGATACTATTGGAGGAAACAAAATTATTAACCATGGTGGAAACATTGAAGGATTTACTAGTTATTTTTTAATGAACACTGAAAATGATCTTTGTATTATTTTATTAAATAATATCACCTCCACTTCATTGGAAAGAATTGGTAATTCGATCTATAAGATTATGACCAATCAAATTTATGTAATCCCTAAACCTAAACAAGAGATAGAATTAAAACCAGATGTACTACGATCATATATTGGTCAATATGAAGTATCAAAGGATTACATTACTAAAATTACGCTTGAAAACAACACTTTATTTTTACAAATTAACAATGACACAAAATTAAAATTGTCAGCCGAAAAAGAAAATGTATTTTTTATAAAAGATGAAGATATGAGTGTTGAATTCACCTTAAAACAAAACAATATATTTGAAATAAAAATCAAAGAAGGCTTATCAACAAAAACGGGAGATAAAACCAAATAAAAATTTAATTTCTTTATAAAAAATTATAAAATGATCTTTATATAGAGATTTTGATAAGGAATTATTGTGTATAAAAAATAGTTTACAGAATCTTAAAATATACTCTCAAGAATATTAATAGCAGGATGACCTTGGCTTTAATCATTCAAAATAAAACTTTGTGAAGAAGGAGCAAATCATAGTTGATATAGCAAAAACTACTTATAACTATTACGTAGCAAAGACGAAATAAATTCTTCAGCTAGTTCCTGACAGAAAAAGAAAATGACTTTCGGTCTTCTAAGGAGGTTATTTTACAGCTTCAATTAATTCTTGTAATTCCAATTTGATATAATCAACATTTTGAGCATTGGTGAGCTTACTGATAAAGTATCTAATATTTCCTTTTTTATCTATAATAAACTTAGCTGGTACACTATTTACTCCCATTTTATCGGCTAAAAGCTGCCCTGTCTTACCATCTGTAATATCATCAAATAATACCTCAAATGGATAATTACTTTCTTTCATCAGTGCAATTGCTTTTTTCTTATAATCTTTATCGAGCTCCCAAGTGTTAATAAATAAAAATTGTACTTCTTTATCTTCAGCATACATCTGCTGAACAGCCGCCATTGCTGGAAATGATCTAATGCAAGGCCCACACCATGTTGCCCAAAAATCCAATACGATTACCTTACCTTTTAAACTACTCAACGATACGGACTTTCCTTCCATATTCAATAATTCAAAATCAGGAGCCTTTTTAAACATTCCATTTTTATCAAAATCTTGACGAATGGCTCTTTTTAACTCATCTCTTAAATGAGTATTCACTTCCAAATAACCATCCATCGAACCATTTATATCTTGATACAATTTTTTAAAGTCACCTTCTAATCTTAAATCACCTCGTTCATATAATTTGCTCAAAACTTGAAATGCTTCTGGTTTACGGTCAGCGCCAACTAATGATTTATAATATATTTTTTGCAAACCATCTGTAAATGAAGGAGCTTGTTGCATGGTGCGTTCAATAATTTCTATCGCTTCATTATATTTTTTTTCCTGCAATAGAATCTGTGCATAGGCATGCACTGAACTTTCAATTTGTGTGGATGAAAACACACTTTCTTCATCCCTACTATCAATTGGTTGAGACATATAAAATAAGCTTTCCTCCATCGGTACTTTCAAAAATGATTTAGCTCCTATTACATCTCCATCCTCTAGAAGTGACTGAGCAACGGACAGATAACCAGCTGCTTTAGTAGCTCTTTGTTCGATCGATTCAAGATAATAAAGAGCTTTTACAGTATTTTTTTCTTTCATAAAAGCTTTTATCAAAGCCTCTAAAGCATAATTATATTGATACATCTCATCCGGAAATTTTGTAATAGGCCATGTTTCTAACAATTCATGATATGCTCTTTCTTTTTCGGCAGCTCCACCGTCATTCTCAAATGAAGTATCAATAAAAATATCTCGAGTCAACGATCCTTTTGGAAATTTTTCTATAGTCAATGCTTTCAAAGCTGCTGCTTTATCATTTTTTCGCATGGCATACAACATATTAATAGAATTCATAAAATCACGCTCCAAAAAATTACTGTTTTTTGTAAAAAATGCATCAGCAAGGGAATCTTTTTGAGCCAAAGTTCCCTCATTAATAATCCCCAGATTTCTAAATTTTTGCTCCGCACTCTGTTGGGCATGAAGCCCACTCGTTATTATCACCAAATACAATGTTAATTTCTTTTTCATAATTTTTTGAATTAGTTTCAGAAAGTTTATAATTATAAATGAAATTAATATATTTACACACTATAAATATAATTTTAACATTATTTATCATATTAGGAGCAATTTTTTAGTAACTGTAGTAGTGAAACGTTTTTTGTCTTGAATATATGACGGATTTAAGCTCTCTAGTTTAAGAAAAACACCAATCCTGAGCCTTAAATAAATTTTTCCAAAGAATTAATTCAGCATTCATATTATAAAATTGATATTGTATAATCTCTGTTTTACATTTGATTAAATATCTTTCGTTCATTATTTTTCGTTTAGTTTTTTTTATTTATTGTCAGACTCTGAATTGTTCTTTCTTCTAGATTTTAAAAAAAACTAGTTCTCGAATAATTAAATGTTGTCATTTAATTATTTCGTCCTCAACTGTTGGATGCCTATCAAAATTTCGATGAAACAAAATATCTGCAACAATTTTAACACCTAACCATAAATATTTAGGAAATGCTTTAAGAATTTTTTGTCTTTTTCCGTTTCATATGTCAGCTGAAATTTTTCATTCATTTTCGGGATTTATCAACTCATATTTAGTATTATGGATACAAAAGTGACTGCTAAATATGATTTATATTTTTTAGATCGTATTGATATGCAAAAAACTAGCATTACTTATATAGTGAAACCATGATGAAAACGTTAATTATACTAAGATATGCTAGCAATTCAATTGGATATGATTAGGATTGTGTAAGTTATTACTACCTTTAAGTTAATTTTCAAAAATCATATGGAAATAGCAATAATAAAGGGAGATATCACAAAAATACCTGTCGATGCAATTGTAAATGCCGCAAATACTTCTTTATTGGGAGGTGGTGGTGTTGACGGAGCCATCCACCAAGCTGGTGGGCTGTCTATACTCGAGGACTGTCAAAAAATAAGAAATAAACAAGGTGGTTGTCAAGTTGGTGAGGCAGTGATAACTACTGCAGGTCATCTACCTGCCAAATTTGTTATTCACACCGTTGGACCAGTCTGGAACAATGGAAAAAGCAATGAGGAAACTTTACTGGCAACGGCTTATCTAAACTCCCTTCGACTTGCAGTGGAGAATGAAATTGAATCGATTTCCTTTCCAAATATCAGTACGGGGATATACAAATTTCCAAAGGAGAAAGCTGCTGAAATTGCCATCCGTACCGTGAAGGAGTTTTTGAAAACGAACGATAAAATCACTAAGGTTATATTCGTTTGCTTTGATGAAGGAAACTTCATCATATATAATGATCTTCTGACTAAAATTAAGATTTAGTTTAAGCGGAAATTTAAAACAAGAAATATTAAATTCGATAATAGAATCGATATCTGCTGTACTTCTACAGTATGAATAGTATCCTCGTAAAATTATCGAACTAAACAACATCAATAGAGTGTATTAAAGGACTATGCTCCTCTTTTTTATCAAAAAAAATCAAACAAATGAAAGTAATTTCTGTTAGAGAAAATCCAGAATATAAAGAAAAAGCAATACAATACTTACAAAACAGTTGGTCTGAAGTATTACCAATTATTTATGAAGATTGCATAACAAATTGTATAGACGCAGAACAACCATTACCTCAATGGTATTTGTTAGAGAAAGAAAATGAAATAATCGGTTGTGGAGGATTGATTACAAATGATTTCATTAGCCGAATGGATTTATATCCATGGCTTTGTGCGCTATTTATTGATGAAAAAAATAGGGGTCACAATTATGGCAACCTAATCATTGAGCGAGCAAAAACAGATACAAGAAATTTTGGTTTTACCTATTTAAATCTTTGCACGGACTATATCGGATACTATGAAAAATTAGGATTTTAATATATTGGGCAGGGATATCATCCTTGGGAAGAGCAAACTAGAATTTACCAGATAAAAGTTAAATTATAAATCAAGACAATAAATGAAAAAACAACTCCCATTACTTATCTTTATATAATGGGGGTTGCTCAGATTTATGATCATGTAGAATTCAAAGATATGTTTTTCACTGATTAAACTGACCATCAACTCAGCAATTGTAATTCCTAATTATTGCTTTGATATAATCTTACTAAACTGCTTTTCTACCCCAATAAACTACATAATAAAAAAAGTCTTTGGTTTCAATGGCTCTGGAATATCATCTTCTCCAAGCAATTGCTTAATATTGATCTCAATATTCCGGGCTATAGCTGTTACTGGTGTGTCACTTTGTCGATTACGAAATGGATCCTGAAGATTATATGCTGTCTTATCGGCAAGGAAAAACAAGGCTGCGATAAGAACCAATAGTGGAATCTCGAAAATCGGACTTACATCCTGTATGGCTATCGATAAAGTGATTAAAAAAAGATATATCGCACCGTGAAGGAAAAGCCGGTATGTAACTGGAAACACGGTCGTATTGATCCGTTCGGCCCTACCCATAGCATCTACGAGACGCACTAAAGTCTGATCCAGCTGAACACGATAAAACTCGTGCATAGCTTGCTTCTCTGATAATTTCTTGATCGTGAGTGCCTGTAATTGGGTGATTGCCAATGGCACGTTTTTATGATGTTGAAGTAAATCAATTTCATCCTGCGTCAGTTCCAACGGTCTAGCAAGAGGATTGAGACCGCGAAGAGAATCCCCTAATGCATAACACCAAGCAATCTGCTTGTAGGCTATGTCCTTTATAGCACCTACATATTCGGCATCAAGATAGCTTTGTAACTGGATGACAAGCGAACGGGAATCGTTGACAATAGCGCCCCATATTTTTCGAGCTTCCCACCATCGTTCATAAGATTGACTCATTTTGAAAGACAATAAAACCGATATGGCTGTTCCTAAAAATGCAGGAACTCCTAATGGCATATCGGGAAGCCTATCTTCCAATAAATAAGTAAAGGCATTAAAAATTAAGCCAATAATGGCCACCAAAGTGATTTCCTTTTTTACTTTGTTAAACATATAACGGAAGGGAATCTTCGACGAGTTTAGTATCATAATATGATAAACAATGATTCTTGACATCTGTTTCTCATATTTCTATTTTATTTTGAATTTGTAGAGACTTGTTTACTAATGTATCGTTAAGTTGGTACTCCAATAAAGTAGGAAGTTGACGAACAAATTTTTACTTTTCCTTATTCAAAAAAATCATGGGTAAAATTGCTAAACTCCTATCCTCCAATAGTAGGACTAAATGTAACGTTCTATGTGATATTCCAGTACATCTACGTAACAGGCAAAGTATCTAAACAATGGCTTTTCCTGTTTAATTAATATCCATTAATTAGATGCAATCCCTATATCTTTTAGATTAGTCAAAGATGTACCTAATTAACTACTATATTTTATGTGTTTTTTACTATAACGTTTCTAAAATCTGAATAGCACGTTCGTTTTTAGGATTGATTTTAATTAACTGTTGGTAACTCTGCTTTGCTTTATCTTTCTTTCCGGCTTTTAAATAGGCTTCTCCCAAGCTGTCATATACATTTTCACTATTGGGATATAAGCGTGTATTGACTCTAAAAAGATCAATAGCTTGGGTAGTTTTATTCTGATGGAGCAGTTCATATCCCCTACTATTCAAAAAACCTTCAGAAAGTTGCTCATGGTTACTATCTTCTTTTTTTGCTTTTTGATAAGCTTCGGCACCCTTTTCAAAATGACCTTCTAAAATTAACTCCAAGGGTACAAATTCATCTTTAACTAATTTTGGGCTTTTAGAACGGATTGTTTGATCAGCCAACGTCTGTATGAGTTCTTTCTTTCCTGAGATGGTATCTTGTACAAAACTCACCTTAAAATTCCATTCACGCATCGCGAATGTATGTTCTCCTACTTTGATCAGTTCTGTCGGATTATTCAAGTTCTGAACGGCCATCAGTTTACCATCTTCTTTATATACTTTGATAAACCCATACTGATCATACTTATATCTTCCTAAATAGGAATTTAGATCTTGTTGGGTTAAAGGTAAAATTTTATGAGCAGGTGCAATATAATTAGGCCAACTGTATGTTAAAGCAACGGAACGGACGAGTTCATTGATAAACAGGGGTTTGTTCGTATTCGTAAGCACTACAACTCCGTCACCACTTGTTTTACTACCAATAAAACTGCTACTGAACCCTTCATTCCAGCCACCATGGGAAACATACATCTCGCCGTCATAATTTTCAAGAAAAATGCCTAAGCCTATAAATGATTCTATGAAAGGAGTAGTAAATTGTTCAGCCGTCTTTTTGGAAATAATGACATTGCTTTTGCCGCTCAATGTATTTTGAATATCAATGACAAATTTGGCATAATCTTCTGCAGTAGACCACAAACCTGCAGCAGCCTGCTCCGGATAGATATGATATCTACCTTCCACTCGTTTTCCGTCTGCACTATAGGCTGTAGCTGCAAATTGAGCTGCTGAGGATGGAAGTGGTTGCTCAAACGTACTGTTTTTCATTTGAAGAGGCAAGAGCACTTTTTCACGCATTATGGTTGTAAAGTCTTTCGCTTCGATATCCACAAGCATTTGCTGCATCACCGTATATCCACCTCCTGAATATCGAAAACTGGCCCCAGGAATTTTATCAACAAAAACCATAGGCGTATTAGAGGGTTTTTCGCCATTCAATACTTGAACTGATGTGGGAATTGGATCTTTTATTGAATAACCGGGAAATCCGCTTACAGTGAATCCAGCAGTATGGCTCAGCATATTTTTAAGCGTGACTTTTTTCGTTTTTGTCCATTCATGATCAGGAACTTTCCATGATACCAAATATGCGTTCACATCCATATCAGGATCTAGCCTACCTAGCTCTACTGCCTTCAACGCAGCATAAGCACTTACTGGTTTACTCATCGAAGCTACTTGAAACAAGGTATTAGCGCTCACTGCGGTCTTAGATTCAAGATCGGCGTATCCGTATGTTTTACTCCAGATGACTTTGGAATTTTTGATAACAGCTATACTTACACCGGGAACATCATAAAACTTCATCCGAGAAACGATATCCCATGAAGATTCGCCCTCAAACCGGACTGGTGGTATTAAGCCGGATTCTACTTTTGTAATCTCTTCTTGCAGCTGTCGGTCGTTCTGGGCAAAAACAGTTGTCACCAACATTGCGAAAATAAATGTAATATGGAGAGGTTTTATAATCTTCATGATCTTCTAAATTTAGGTTAATAATTAAAACATAACATTTTGCTTTTCATCTTTGATGAAGTTATTATGAGCATTTCCAGCTATGCTCATTATGGGGTTGTGGGATTTTTGACCTTAGCTCAAAATCCAACAATTGAAACTTCGAAGCCGCTGCCCTATTTATTGATTTAAAAGTAGCATAAAAATAAACCGATAACCATAACATTTAGACTAACACACGGAAAAACTCGGTGAACGGAGGAAATGTGAAGGTGAATTTGTATACTTAAGGTGAAAATATTACATTTAATACCAAAAACAGCGTGTGAATGCACCTTTAATCAATAATATGGAACAAGCCCTTGAAATTCAGAACGGAAGTAAAAAAATTTATAAAGATAAAGCAATTTGGGTTGGAACATTTTTAGGTGGTCCCTTAGTTGCAGGTTACTTTATCGCGGAAAATTTTAAAGTGTTTGGAGAATACGGCAAAGCTAAAAAAACTTGGATTTACACGGTTATAACGACTATTATAATTTGTGGTGGTATATTCTTAATTCCAGATCATATCAAAATTCCAAATCAAATAATTCCTATCATTTATACCACTATTGCTGCTGGTTTACTTAACTATTTTCAAGGTAAAAATATTGAACTTTATATCGAGGCAGGTGGAGAGGTTTTCAATTGGGGACGTATAATTTGCGTTGGACTAATTGGTCTTATGGTCACCTTGATCATACTATTTTCTGTCATATTTGTTACGGATCGGTCAGGAACAACTGAAACGGTAAATACCTATGGTGTTATGAAACATGAACTTGTTTTTGACAGTGACAACCTGACTAATCATGAAGTTGATAAATTGGCAGACATTCTGACGCAAACAACTTTCTTTGATGAGGAAGTAACTAAGTATGTGTATGCTGAAAAAATAAATAGTACCTATGTGATTTCTATTTCAGTTGTTGATGGAACTGCAAATGACGATCAGGCATTGCAATCCTACAAAGAACTTCAAGCGGAGATGGAAAGGTTTTATCCGCAAAACAAAATAATAATTAACCTAGTGGTTGACCATTTAGATAACATCATAAAAAAAATAGAATAGAACATGTATCGAAGGAATTTATTGCCCTACTCAATTTAAATGATTAAAAACAAGATATTTAAAATCTTAAATCAAAATACCGATGAATATATGACGCTATAACTCCATGATGAAAAGAGAATAGATCTTATGAAATCAATTTATTTACTTTTCTTTGTCCTGTTTCTTTTAAAAAGAACATTAAAATAATAGCAAGCCCTATACCGGCAATCCAGAATAAACCTGTCAGTTGAAAATGTGTAGATTTATTGGCTCCCTGAGATAAAGTTTGTCCAAAAAATTTACTAAAAATAGGGTTCAACAATGTGGTAACTCCAAAAGTTATAAAGTTAATCGCACCTGTAGCGCTACCTTTAACTTCATCTGGGTTGGATTCTTTAATGACCGAGTAAGGGATCATAGCAGCACCAGAAGCAACTCCAAATATAAAATTAGTGGTATATGCCGATAACAGATCTGGCATAAAAATGATCTGGCAGATAGCCAAGATCATAACCATTGCACCTGCCAATAACACAGGTTTACGTGCAGCAATTCTATCCGTTATATACCCTAAAAGTGGACATCCCAACACCCATCCCATAGGGATCATCGCACTGGCTATAGTTGCGGTATGAAAACTAAAATCTTTATCCTGTTCGAAGAAAGCAACTCCCCAGGTCATGGCAAATATCGTGGTAGGCGCAAATAATAAGCCAGATATTATCCCACACAACCAAGACTGAGGATTTGAAAAAACAACTTTATAAGGCCATAAAATTCCTTTTGAACCAATGTGGTTTACCGGTTTAACTTGATCAGCGTTTTTAGGTATCACGAGTAATAGACCAAAAGCAACTAGAATCGTGACTAGACCGGTTGTAAGCCAAAAATGATTAATATTTACTCCCTGTTCAATCCATGGACCAACAATGAACTGCCCAGCAGAACCTCCAAGCATACCTATACATTGTGTAAAGCCTATGGCTGTTGCCAAGGATTTTGCGGAGAACCCTTTTGAAGCTAAGTATACACATCCTGGAAAGGCAAACGCACAGCCTGCCCCCTGCAATAAACGACCAGCATTACCTGAAAATGAATTGGAGAGTACAAAAAGTAAACAACCGAGTCCTAATATAAAAGTTCCTATAAACAACGAATATTTAGCCCCAAATTTATCCAGTGCCAAACCTGCAAGCAAACTAACCGTAGAGTAGGTATAATAATAAGTGCCTATTATAGTAACAAGACCAACAGGACTTACCTTAAATTGTTCAGCCAATTGAGGTAACATGACTGCTGGAGAAGAACGTATCACATAATCTAAAAAATAGAATATAAGTCCAAATACCCACGCAAGAATATACAATTTGGTGGCTGCTCCTGCTTTACTTTGTTCCATTTTATGATTTTTACGTTTGTAAAGGTAAAAATTTTAATGCGTAATATCTTTAAAGCGATCTGAATTTATAGATTTTCTTTGACACTTTGATATCAATATTGAAATACGTGAAGTTGCTGGCAAACATTCTTCTAGCTGACTTATAACCAATTTCTTAATTAGAAAAACCGATTGAATGGTAGGTTTTAAAAGGTGAAATTGAAAAGTTAAAAAAATACATATACTCAAATCCTATTTCAATAATTTATCAATTATTGTTTTATAATAAATTCAAATTTGGTATCTTTGTCGAAAGCTAAAGAAATAAAGCTCTAAGCGTTCAAAACATGCTCCTATAGCTCAGTTGGTTAGAGTAGAAGACTCATAATCTTTTGGTCACTGGTTCGAGCCCAGTTGGGAGCACCTCATGGGACAAGTCAGAAAAACACTGATTTGTCCCATTTTTTTTATCTTTTAATTTAATGTTTTTCAGCAAGATAAGCTCCACTCCATGATTGATTCGAGCGGTTCGATATTTTGCTTCTTCAAATACAAGTTTTTCAGGGAACATCGAACTAATTATATTTCGTTTACGCTCTAAAGTACTGGTTTCGTAGAACTTATTAATCTCTTCAACCTGTTTTAGCGATTCCTATATTATTTAACTTATCTCCCTGCTTTTACCTGATAACTGTCCCAAATTAGCTTCCATTGAATTGATCCTATCATTCATTTCTTTCTTTAAGTGAACATAACCTGAGCATAAACGGCAAATGGAAAGATTTCACAAAAGATGGCCTGAAGTCAATTGGCCGAAATATGCGATAATGTAACATATAAATGAAAAATTGGCAGAAGCCATTAACAGTACGGTTATCAGAAGCCTATACGCCCTTTCAAAATCATGATACTTTTATTAGGTGTATAATTTTGTTAACTATTCTTTTGTATCCTCAGTTCATATTCAATGACATCATTTCCTAATTCGACTACTCTAATGAAGCGAAGTCGTTCAAGTAGACTTATTGCCGAGAAATTTTGCGCTGTTGTACTAGCCCTGATACGTTTCAACCCCATACTGTTCAGTCCGAAGTTGATGGCTAGCTGCATGGCAATTGTCATAAAACCCTTTCCTCGGTACTGAGGAAGCAAAACACATCCAAGTTCACCTTCTGCATTTTCAAATCCACGATAGTAACCACAAGTCCCAGTAATTTTACCGGTAGAATTTTCTACAATTCCCCAATGGATGGTGTTTCCTTCCCTGTAATCATTATCTATTTTAGCTTGCATCTCACCTGCAATCTCTGCAGTCGTTGCCTGAATGGCATCATAAAAAGAAATCCCGATGATGTCTTCCAGATCAGCCTTCGCAATTTGTCTGAGCGAAATTATTTCTCCTTCGATGTTTGGAAAATCCGCATATGGCGGAAGTTTAATATGGTCCCCCAATATGTTTATTGAATCTTTTTTACCCATGCCTAGTATCATTTCAAATTTATTTTCCTTGGTTGTGTTTATACACATTTCTTTCCAACCTGCTTTCCTATAAGACTGCGCTGCTCTTGTATTAAAGACTTTTCCTAACCATACTATACCCTTTTATTGAGTAAAATACCAATCCAACTTTACCTTGTACAGTTGCAGTCCCATAATTATTTTTCAAATTAAAGACCTAAAAGTAACACCCAAATATTATTTTCTCTCAACTATGCAATTGCAAAACCTACAATTTGATTTTCAATTTCACATACCCAACCTTTTACTCTCTTCGTAAGAAATTCTTCACAATCTTCATCGATTACCAAAGAGGGTCTGACAAAGTTATTTTCCGTTACAGAATTTTTTATTGTTTGAATTGCTTATTATAGCTTATTTCAGCTTCTCTAATAATGACTTTTGTAGAATTAAATGCTTTTATTCAAAGCTAATCTTCCAGTTAATTCCGAATTTATCCGTAACAATTCCATAGTATGAACCCCAAAATGTTTCATTCATCGCTAGTTTTATTTTACCATCTACAGAAAGATTTTGAAATAATCTATCTGCCTCTTCCTTTTTGTCGGTGCTAATAGCTAATGAGAAATTGTTAGTTGAAACAGCTTGTTGGAATAGCTCTGCATTGTCAGAACCCATCAATGTTGTCTCTCTACAAATTGGAAGAGAAACATGCATAATTTTATTGTCTTGTTCTAAAAATATTTCTCGATCTGTTTGTGGAACATCTTTATAGCGTCCGATATATTTAAACTCGGAATTAAAGACTGATTTGTAAAAAAGAAAAGCTTCTTCGCAATTCCCGTTAAAATATAGATATGGATTTACAGTTGTCATAAAAGGTTTGTAAAAGGTTATATTGTAAAATAATACTCAACGCTTCAGCTATTGTCGCAGTGTCGAAACAATACAAACGAGCATTCAGTATAATACAAATGTATTGAAAAGTACTTATGTTTATTGTAGAACTTCATCCTCAATTATGCAATACCTCGCCAGTAGTAATTTTATTTTCGTTCGATTATTAAACCTATGTATTCTGACTTTCTTTCTATTGCCTGTTTAAGTATTTTAGGAGTATTGGATCTGTTAAGTCCTTCTAACCTTATTTCATTTCTACCCACTACTACTATATGATTGTCTGATGCACAGAATTTCTCTGTCAATGCTTTGCCGATGCCTGAAGTAGCATCTGTTAATCAAATTTTGTTACCGCTCAATTTCATAGCCGTGATATTTGAAATAAAGTTCAAGAGTATAAAACCTAAAACCAATGAAGTACAAAACGTCAAAAAAATCCCATCTTTGCCAAGCTGATATCTAAAATTTCTCATTAGCAGAAGTCAATACTTAAAAACAGTAAAGCATGTAAGCGCGAAATAGCTATATTTATAATCTACTTGATCGAGTTTGATTTGCTCGATATTACGCAATCGAAACCAGAACCTAATGACTCAGTCACCAATATTGGATGTGCATGATGAGCGAAATTTTCCAAAATTACAGCTGTAGAAGGATGGGTAAAAAATATAGTAACCAGGAGTAGTTTTATCTCAGTTTCTACAGCTCAGGTTAAATAGCAACTTGAACTTTTTCAGCTTTTAATTCTTTAATGATCAAATACCTCAAAATCCCCATAGCAATCACAGCATAACAGGCTAAGATACTCAAGCTTAAATGGTCTACAGCCAATTTGGAAGGAAATAATTGACTCATTAAAGTCATAAATGACAGACCAATTCCAGCTCCTAAAAAGTAACTCGTACTGGTTAAACTTGATGCTACACCATAATGAACTGCGTCCACATCGCGAATGCCTAAAATAGATAAACTGGTAAAGCAGATGGTCATTCCAATTCCTGAAATACACGCAGCGCCGAATAAAACAATCTGTAGCGGATGACCAAAGTAGATGGATAATAGTAAAGATATGGCACCTGTTAACATAAAAGACCATCCTAAGATACCCATCTGTGCAGGATAAAATTTTCGACAAATAGTGGGCAGTATAAATTTAGCTACTACTGCAGACATGATACTAAAAGGCACCAACATGATACCGGCTGAAGCAGCGCTATGATGCATATCTTTTTGGAGCATCAAGGATATCAAAAATAAAAATCCTATAAAAAATGCTCCTAAAGTAAAGAATGCAAGATTGGAAGCCACCAATGATCTATATTTAAATAGCTCGAGGTTGATTAAGGGTTGGGACACTGTTTTCAAACGATAAAATACAGTGCTTAATATAAATGCGGCCAATGCAAGTGAGCCAACTACCAATAGGGGATGTTCATGGATATGGATAAGCTCATGTGTACCATAGGTTAGACTTAATAATCCTAAAACCAATAGTAATCCAGAAATAGCGTCTGTTTTCTGAACATTTTTAATTTTTTCATCAGATGGCAGGTAATGATATGCTAATATTAACGTGATGAAAAGAATGGGAACATTAATCAGGAATACCCAGTGCCAGCTCAGGTAGGTACTGATGATCCCTCCTATCGATAATCCACTTCCAGACCCAATCGCTGCAAATGAACTAAAAACTCCTAATGCACGATTTCTTTCTTGATTTTCAGTAAAAGTATTGGTGACAATAGACAATGATGCTGGCATAATAAGTGCTGCCCCAAGCCCCTGTAAAGCACGAAATAGGGCAAGCGCCTCAAAGTTGGGAGAGAGTCCTGCGCCTAATGAGGAAAACATAAAAATCAACCCGCCTAAAAGAAATAATTTTTTACGCCCAATCTCATCAGATAGTTTACCTCCAATAATCAAAAAACCTCCAAAAAATAAAACATATAAGGTCTGTAACCACTGTACCTTATCTGCACCAATATGAAACTGTTGTTGAATGGAGGGAATCGTTAAGTTAATAATGGCAATGTCCAACGCTTCAACAAAAGTTCCTATCGATGCTAGTATTAATATTATATTTCTCCTTGTTCCCATATCATTCAAATTGCCTGCAAAACTAAAATTATTGGGACAAATAATAAAACTATTCGCTAAATTTGGAACAATACATCATAATCAAAACAAAAAAAAGAACATTTACACTTTAAATATCAATATTGAATCTAATAAAAGAACAAATGGAAAATTATACACTTGATGAAAAGGATCTCGCTATTCTACGTTTATTACAAAAAGATGCTAAGCTGAGTGTCCGCGATCTATCTGGCCGAATTAACCTAAGCTCAACACCTACTCATGAGCGAATCAAGCGTATGGAAAAATTAGGGATCATAAAAGGATATACGGCTGTTTTAGATCGTAAAAAAGTGGATAAAGGAATGATGGTGATATGTATGATCGCTCTAAATGCACATAATAAAAAGACCGCATCAAAATTTATAGAAGAAGTGAGTAAATTGAATGAAGTAGTGGAATTTTATAATATCAGTGGTGACTTTGATTTTATGTTAAAAATTCTAGCTCCGAATATGGATGTATTCCATGATTTTTTTGTGAATCAGCTTTCTGAGATAGAGGGTATTGGACAAACAAAAAGTATTTTCGTCATGAACAGTATTAAAGAAAGTTCCCAGATCATCTATTAGATAGCTCATGATAGCCTCCAACTTGGATGAGATTCTCTCAAGCCTGGATATGCTAAATAGAGTATTACATCGTGAGTTGGATAAGTTATTGAAACCACTTTGAAAGATGGAAAGGGATTATCTCCAATGTCTATATGAGGTTAAAATTTATACGCTCTGACCATTTTAATTCAATCGGCAGTTCTAAATTTGAAAATTCGATATGTATGACCCGTCTTTTCTTATTATTGGTAGTTCTATTGGAGCTATGCAATAACAAGGGTTTCATCAGCATGATCCCTCCCCTCTTCACGGAACAAATTGTTTCAACCTCATCATCCCAATTTATTGTCTCCGGGCGATAAATACCCTTACTGTGAGATTTTGGAATAACTTTTAAAGCGCCATTATGTTCATCTGTATCATCAAGATGAATTCTGATGGTCATCATGTTTTCTAACAGGTCAATGGTGGGCTGTACTGCATATTGATTTTGTTTCATCGTCCAAGGTCCGAAATTTTCAATTTCTAATTTCTTATCGACCGAAATCGTCAGATCTTGATGATAAGACACATACCAATTCGAATTTTCAGGTTTATCAAAATAAATGCTCTTTACGACAAAGAAATTGTCGCCAATAATGTCTCGAATGATTTTCTTTAGATTGTCCGTAAATATAAGTGCCAAAACTTCAGGAATTTCTCTTAAGAATTGACGAATAGCGAATAAGTCTGTTGTTTTTCTGAATGTAGGTTTTGAAGTATCGGCATTATGGATAGCATTCAAAATACTATTTACTTCCTCATTCGAATAAATGTGTTCAATCACTGCAAACCCAACATCTAATACATGTTGTTTCTGTTTTAAGACATCTTTTATATCGCGCATAATTTCGATTGTTGGAGCTGAAACATGGTGCAATATGACCAAACATTGCATATGAACCCAATCACTAAAGGTAATAAAAAAGGAACAATAATCACAAGGCATACAATATTGCAATACAATAAATTATTTCTTGTATTGGTTATAATTATATCGTATCATTGATTTAAGAAAATTCTTATATCTAACGGTATAAGTTGATCTCCATAAAAATAAAAGATTAAACAAATTTTAATATGATGAAAAGAACGATTATTTACCTTTCCCTCTCCATAATTAGTTTTTCGACATTTGCTCAACAGGAAAAGGTAAAACTTGATAAAAGGCTTACGGATTTAGATCTTGTATTAAACAAAGTATTACATGATCAAAAAGTTGCTGGCTTTGCTGTAGCCATTACTGAAGGAAATAAAGTCATTTATAGTAAGGGCTTTGGTTATCGGGACTTCGAAGGGCAGAAGCCTGTAACGCCCAATACGCTATTTGCTATAGGTTCCAGTTCTAAAGCATTTACTTGTGCGCTACTGGGTTTATTGGAAAAAGAAGGTAAACTTTCTTTGGATGGTAAGGCAACGACATATTTACCCGACTTGCGTTTTATTAATGACAATATGAATAATCAAATTACCGTTCGTGATCTGATGACCCATCGTACGGGACTTTCCAGATATGATTATTCTTGGTATCTCTTTAATACGCCAAATCGAGATAGCTTAATGCAAAGAATCAAGTATATGGAACCTAATGTGGGACTTAGAGAAAAATGGCAGTATAATAATTATATGTTTCTTCTTCAGGGTATGATTGCTGAAAAAATAACTGGAAAAACTTGGGAGCAAAATATAAAAGAAAAGCTTTTTATACCATTAGCCATGACACGTTCAAATACCAGTATCTACGATATGCAAAAAGATTCGGATGCTTCGCTGCCTTACACTTTAAAAAACGATAGCGTAATTAATAAGCTGGATTATTATGATATATCGGGCATGGGTCCTGCTGGGTCAATTAACAGTAGTGTAAATGATATGGCGCATTGGTTGCAAATGTGGACTAGCGGAGGATCTTATATGGGTAACGATATTTTACCATCTTCTTACATAGAACAAGCCGCTTCTGCACAAATGGTTATAGCGGGCGGTTTACCTAAAGAGTATAAAGATATTTATTCGGCCAGTTATGGTCTAGGTTGGATGATCAGTTCTTACCGTGGACATTATAAGGTAGAGCATGGTGGTAATATTGATGGCTTTTCTGCAAGTGTATCCTTTTTTCCATCAGATAAACTCGGTATCGTCGTACTGAGCAATCAAAGCAATTCACCCGTACCAGCTATCATCAGTAATACCATCGCCGATCGTATTTTAAAAATCAATCCGATAGATTGGAATGCTGAGCAGAATAAGAAAAAAGAAGTAGCTCAGAAAAAGGAAATTAAAAATCTGCCAGCAGAAAAAGAACAAATCTTAAATACCAAGCCCTCTCACCAAGCAGAAAGTTATGTAGGATCTTATGAAAATCCTATTGCAGGAATAATTCATGTCTATCATAAAGGCGATTCGCTATTTGCAAAATTTGGAAAGGAGCATATTTTTCTAAAACATTTTCATTATGATGTCTTCGAGGCTAGAGATATCGATAAAAATGGAGTAATTGATACCGCTTATAGTGAATTTAAATTCAATTTCAGCTCGGGTAATGATGGAAAGATAGCAGGTCTAACGATACCTATGGATGGAAAATCTGTTTTATTTACCTTCCGTCCCAAAGAAGTCGATTTACCAAAAGAAATGATGGAACAATATGTCGGTGAATATACGTTAGGAGGCACTACGATCAAGATATACCTCAAAGGCAATATTTTGGTCGCTTCTGTTCCAGGACAGACAGATTATGAAACTACAGCTATTGGAAACCATACTTTCAAAATCAATATACTAACCGGATATAACCTGCAATTTGAACTAGTCGATGACAAAGCTGTATCATTAACATTCAAACAGCCAAACGGAAATTTTAAAGCCGTTCGAAAAAAATAACATGAAGGATCTTTTGTGTTAAGCATAGCCCCTTATTAACGATTAACCTCTTCAATAGGAGCAAAGAATAATCATTTCCTGTTTCATCGTTACAAGGTAAATCAATGACAGGGTATTCTAATAGGAGACATCTGTGATATAACAAAAAGCCAGATGTCTCCTATTTGATTCTTAAGGAATATCATGAATGGAACTTCATGTGGATGGATGATCAAAAAATATGTTTTTTTTGATCTATGGCTTTTATTTTTCTTCGGACTTCATATTTTCTCCGTCTCTAAAATGCAATCTTCTAAAAATAAATCCAGATAGGATGGTCAAGCTGCCCACCACTAAAAACGTATACCTGAAAGCATTATGAATTTCATGATGAATCAACTTTACATCAGCTTGAAAAAGTTTCAACACGATCAGTCCAAATGCAACGCCAAAACCAACTGCCAATTGTTGATTAACAGAAACTAATGAATTGCCACTACTGGTATGGTACTGCCGTAAATCCGCGATAGAAATGGTATTCATGGAAGTAAACTGAATAGAGTTAAAAAAACCAAGAGTGGCTATAATAGGTATGTACCAGTAAATGGATGAATTTATCGTAGGTATGGCCATACAGCAAATCAGCAATCCAATAATAAATGTATTGGTCATTAGGGTTGCTCTATAACCGAACTTATTTAAGATGCCTATCACTACTGATTTTCCGAACATAGCTGTTAAAGCCATTGGAGCAACAATCCATCCTGATGTTACAGCAGACTGACCGTAAGCAATCTGGATCATCATGGGTAGTAATAATGGAATAGAACTAATCCCCAATCGTGTAGCTAGATTACCTAAAATACCGACCCGAAAAGTTCTTACTTGAAACAAATTTAAAGGAAAAATAGGATTATCATCTGTGTTTGCATGGCGATAATAAAAATACAGCATAAAGAATCCACTTAATGCCACGAGTAGCACTGGTGTCAGGTGAGCAGTATTGCCAAATAATTCTAAGGAAATCGAAAGTAGTAATGATGCCGCACCGAAGATGAGAAATCCTTTTAGATCAAAATTGATAATATTTGATCTATAGTCGGGCATATACTTCAGACTTAATAGCAGACCTATTAGACCAATGGGTATATTAATTAGAAAGATCCAATGCCAGGAAAGATAATCGACCATATACCCACCTACCAATGGGCCTAATACGGGTCCTATTAAAGCTGGAATAATCGCGAAATTCATTGCTTTCAATAATTCTTTTTTTGGAAAAGTTTTAATGAGGGCCAATTTGCCTACTGGAGTCATCAAACTACCACCGATACCCTGTATCACTCGTGCGATTACAAGTTGCATCAAATTTTGAGAAAGTGAGCAAAATAAGGAACCAGCACTAAACAAAACTATGGAGAAAATAAACACACGCTTAGTACCGAATTTATCTGATAGAAATCCACTTACAGGCATAAAAACTGCTAAAGTAAGGACATAGCTGATAATGGCATTCTGCATATTTAATGGAGATTCATTCAGATCTTTTGCAATAGCAGGCAATGAAGTATTGAGGATAGTTGAATCCAGCATCTGCATAAATATAGAGGTAGCAAGAATGATAGGGAGTATTTTTTTTGTTGACTCTAAAGTCTTTGCAGGCTCATTTAAATTCATCATGCTCATTTAATTTTGACATACATATTTACTTCTCTTTATCCTGTATTGATGTTAAGTATTCAACAATAGAAATGAAAGATAATTTTTAAATCTATAATTACGCTACACGTACATTATGCAAATAAATCTTTAAGAAAAGTAATATCTCCAATAGAGACGTAAATTTACATCCCATCACAAATTTGGTAAATAATAAAGAGAATTATACAAACAAATCAACAGTTTTTCTTTAATTTCATAAAGACAATAGCCTAAATCGTTAATGGCTTAAATTTGGTGAATTAAAATGAATGATGATAAAACATATAAACACCTTTGCTTGGCATTGCTTTTTTTATTGAATGCCGTATGTTTTGCACAGGAAGTAAAACCAATAAAAAACGACAGCATCGCTATCATGAAAAATCTAGAACCTTTTGGCTTAATTCAACAACGCAAACCTATTGGGAATTTTATTGCAGATTTTAATGCACAAACGGATTTTATAGTGGTTAAGATTGACAATGAACCTTATACCATTAGCAATAAAGCGCTTGCTACATTAATAATGGATGTTAGCATAATGAGCAGCATACCCCATTGGAATGCCTACATCAGTTATTATAAAAATGGACAAGCGGTTTATCTTGATGCCCCTTTTATACTAAAAATTGATCCAAAGAAGATCGATACAAAATTATTTAGAAAAATAACTTATCATAAAGAAATAATTGGTGATGAAGCAGAATTTTTAAGTAGACGACTAAAGATTGAGAAAGCAAATGTAAGATCTTCATCAGACAAAGCTGCTCATTGCTTTTTTGTAGCCTATCCTGAAAATAAATATGATTATTTTTTCACTGTTCATATCTTAACTACACTTGAAGAAAAGTCCAAATTGGAGTCAATTCTCAAAGTTTATGACCCTAAAATAGATTTTAACGATTCAAATGGAAAAGAAAATTTTGAACAAAATGTAATACGTAAAACCATTATTTATAATGACTGTGAATTTTATGCGACAAGTACGAATGACAGTCAGGTTTTACGCGGCTATAATGAGAAAAATCAAAGTCAAATTTTATTTCCATTAAAAATTTATTACAAATCAACATTAGAAAACGATGCTCAACAATTTGATACCAATGCCATTCAACTATTATTTGGTAAACCGATGACTATATTTATAGAAAGTGAACAAAAAAATAACAATTACATACTCGAATGGTATGAATCAAAATAAGTTTGTTTCAAAAATTTAACAGAAAGATAAGATATTGTACACGAAGTAGATCCAAATACATTTAAAATATGTTAGATGACAAAATACTACTGTCATGTTAAACAATACTACAACTGACCTGATCAGCATTAGAACTTTTTATTCGTAAAGTGGATTGACTTTACCAAGTGAATCAGCATCAGTAGTATCTCAAAATCATGAGTTTATACTGGAATGTTCTCTACCAAAATTTCATTTCCTGTTTGATCATAATATGTACAAGTCATCGTATCCATACAAATGATCCATTTATCAACCCCAACCTCAGCACACATTTTAATAAAACTTAAAAAGTCTGTTTTACCTTGTTGATGAGCTAACAATTCGGTTTTAAATTGATCTTTTTTCACATCATTTGCAATTTCTAGTGGTGCATATTTCGCATCAGACTTTACGATATCATCATGAAGACCATAATAATCAATATGTCCATCCTTGATATAAGCTTCATAGCGCATAACGCTTAGAGCCTTAATTGCTTTCATAAAATAGGGAAACTCCGCTCCTGATTTAACTTTACGATGAGCATCATTGATTTGTTCTAGTGTAAACATGTTATTTAAATTTTAATAAAAGTTATAACCTATTTTTTACTCACAATACTATACGAAGATAAATGTTATCACTAATTTTCTATATACTGATGAATAATTTTATATTTTTGAGATACCAGAAAATTTTATGGTTAAAAAAAAATGTTATGATTGGTAGATTCTTCAAAAAGTTCTATTTGCATATTGTCATCTGGACTATACTATTGTTTCTTCCTTTTATTACCTACCTCTACCAACCAGACAAGATTGCAGAATTTAAACCTTATTCGGGCATATCTCATCTCGTTAATATTTTATTTTTGGCAACTAGCTTTTATTTACACTGCTACTATGTTGCGCCAAAATATTTCTTTAGCCATCGTAGGATCTTTGTATCTATCATTCTTTTTGGTTTTCTAGCGTATGTTGCTCTCAACTATGCAATTGTTTATTTTAATCCCAATGGAGAGTTAGCTCATTTTACAAAAGAGAATATTCTATTTGTACGACTGGTAATAGGTCCAGCGATTATATATTCACTCTGTATGATCACTTCATCCATGATCTTTCTTTATGGAGAACAGGCAAGGCAGAAAGAATTGAATAAGCAAATTGCATTGGAAAAAACTAAAGCAGAACTCACCATCTTAAAACTCCAGATCAGCCCCCATTTTCTATTCAATACGCTAAATAATATTCGTTGGCTGATCCGTAAGCAATCTCCAGATTCAGAAGATACAATCATTAAACTATCTGAAATATTGCGCTACATCCTTTATGAGGTTGATGGTCCAAAAGTGGAGCTTTTTAAAGAAATTGAACATATGCGAAATTTCATCGCTTTACAAACACTAAGGCTTCCGGTTACTGGAAATATACAGCTTGAAATTGAAAACGATCTAAAAAATAGAATGATTCCACCATTACTATTTATTCATTTTGTAGAAAATGCATTTAAATATGGAGTGGATAGCAAAAATACACCGGACATCATATTTCAATTTATTAAAATACCTGGCGGAATTGCTTTTAAATCAAGCAATAAAATTTTGCAGCACAACCACCCTCGTGTAAACGAAGGTATTGGTTTAGCCAATATACAGCGTCGTTTACAATTACTCTACCCGAATAAGCATCATCTTTCCATTAATAAAAATGATCAAGGGTATTTTGAAGTTATACTAAAACTGACTACTGATGAAGATTAAATGTATACTAATCGATGACGAGCCATTTGCCCTAAATATCTTGGAAGATGATTTATTAAGTTTTGACAATCTCGAGATTTTACAGAAATTCAATGCTCCTAATGATGTGTCTGATTTTTTAAAAGATCAACCTGTAGATCTAATTTTTTTAGATATCCAGATGCCCGAAAAATTAGGGACGGAATTTATCCGTGAATTAACCGACCCTCCATTATTTATTTTCACTACAGCTTATCATGAGTATGCTGTAGAGGGATTTGAGCTGAATGCAGTCGATTATCTTCTCAAACCCATCTCAAAGGGAAGATTGACGACAGCAATTCGGAAAGTGGAGGAAATCATGTTGAGACGTGATAAACCAAAAATAGATCACATCGTAGTCAATGTGGAATATAAAAAAACAAAGATCTTTTTACATGAGATCAGTTATATCGAAGGTTTGAAGGATTATGTCAAAATTTATTTAGTAAATCGTGCCATGCCCCTCCTTACGCGTAGCAACCTAAGGGGTATGGAAAAAATACTTCCTGAAACTGATTTTTTACGTATCCACAACTCTTTCATCATTAATAAAAGTAGAATTGAGCATGTTACCCAAACGAAGCTTACGCTCCCAGAAATTGCACTGCCTATCGGCAAAAAATACATGACGAATATCGATCTTTTTCATCTAAAATGAAGATTTAGGTCTATCAATTTCATTTAATCTACTTCCATTCGTCTACACATTCATGTGATTTGTCTACAGTTGATTGTGTAGATCAAAAATCCTTATCACATTTGCTCTATATCGGACTACCTTACCTGAACTGTCCGCATGTATTGAAAAAAGAAAAAATGAAAACTTATATATCAGCATTTATGATGGCAGCGTCTATTTCGACGCTACATGCCCAAACTTCTTCCACTAACCGACCAAGTAGCATCACTATTTCTGAAGGTAAACTTTTAGGTCAGATTGTAGACAGCCAAGGTAAACCAATTGCCCAAGCCTCGGTCAATCTGTTGCATGTAATCAAAGACCAAAACTCGGGCAAGGAAAGAGAAGTATTAATAAGAAGTACCAGTTCTCAGGAGAATGGCACATTCAGTTTTTCAAATGTATCCATTCAAGACAAATGGAAATTAAAAATTAGCTCTGTCGGTTATACTGCTAAAGATATACTCGTAGAATATGGGAATAGTAACAAAAATATAAACAAAGATATGGGGACCATTGTCCTGGAACCCGACAATCAAAAACTTGATGAAGTAACCGTGACAGGGCGTAAAGCGCTGCTGGAGATTGATATTGACAAAAAAGTGTACAATGTAGAAAAGAATATCGTAGCAGCAGGAGGAACAGCCATTGATGTACTTCGCAATATGCCATCTGTACAAGTTGATATTGACGGCAATGTCAAACTCAGAAATGCTGCTCCAACAATTTTCGTAGATGGTAAACCAACAACACTTTCACCTGATCAAATACCAGCCGACGTTATCGAAAAAATAGAGATCATTACCAATCCTTCTGCTAAGTATGATGCTTCAGGAAGTATGGCAGGTATTTTAAATATCATTCTTAAGAAAAATAAAAAAACAGGTTACAATGGTATGGTGACCCTTGGAGGTGACCGCTTTGGCGGAACCAATTTTATGGGAAGTCTCAATGCACGTCAGGACAAATTAAATATTTCTTTAACGGGTATGAATATGCGTATGCGGACTAATACCGAGGGAAATAGTCATCGATTGAGTAATATCAACAACGAAAATTCAGTTGTAGATCAAGATATAGAAGGAAAAACAAAAGGGATGATCACTTTTGGAAGACTGGGTTTAGATTATGATTTTACTCCGAAGACTACATTTTCAATCGCCGGAATATTTGTTGAAGGAAAATTTCGTCCTAATGAAAGCACGTTGATCTCAACACAATCAGCAAGCAACACTTCACTAAGCAATAGAATTTCTGAATCAGAGCGCAGCTTTAAACCTAGAGGTCTACAAGCTGGTCTAGTTCAAAAATTCAAAACAGAAGGTGAAGAATTGACAGTTGACTTTAACTATTTTGGAGGGAGTAATACATCCAATGGCCTTTACACGACCAACTACCTCAATAGTATGAACCAGATTACAGGTACGCAGATACAAAAAAATAATGGTTCAGGTGATAATCAGTTTATGACTATCCAAGCTGATTACGTTAAACCATTCAAAAATGGTATGAAACTCGAAACAGGATTGCGTGCACAGATCAATAATTTAACAAATATCAATGACAATTCACTAAAAGCTATAGGTGAAGAAAATTTCGAAAATATCACATCAGCATCTACCAATTATGATAATAAAAACACCGTATATGCAGTATACGCTTCTCTTGGTGGAAATTTAAAAGATTGGGTATCATACAAAGTTGGTCTTCGTGGCGAAAGTTCTACTTACGATGGAGAGCTTTTGAATACCAATGAAAAATTTCACAATCGATATCCACTTAGCCTATTTCCATCCCTGTTCTTGAGTAAAAAGATATCTGAGAAAGATCAGGTTCAAATGAGTGTAACCCGTCGGGTTAATCGTCCCAATTTTTTTCAAATTATACCTTTTATAGACTACACAGATAGTTTAAATATCACAAGAGGTAATGCAGATCTCGTACCAGAGTTTACAACATCGGGTGAAATTTCTTATAGCAGGACACATGGAAAAGGTACTTTTTTGGCTTCTGTATATTACAAAAGAACCAATAATTTGATTACACGCTATCTGACACAAGAGCTCAATCCGATCACAGATAAAATGGACTTCATCAATACCTATATTAATGCCAACTCCAGCAGAAATTATGGTGCAGAGTTTACGTATACCAATAATCTAAAAAAATGGTGGGACCTAACTGCAGATTTGAATTTTTACAATTCTAAAATAGAAGTAAATGAAAGTGTAAAAACTGATGCGATGTGGACAGTATTTGGAAAATTAAACAACACATTCAATATTAAAAATAATTGGAATTTTCAATTAGCTTTTGAATATCAAGGCAAAACAAATATGCCAGTTACACAAAATCAAAGTTTCGGTCCGCCGATGAATCAGGCTCAAAGTTCGTCACAAGGTTATATCAAACCATTCTATGGGGTTGATCTTGCCATCAAGAAAAGTTTCTTGAAGAATCAAGCAGCATCCGTAACTCTTGCTGTAAACGATATTTTCAGAAGTCGAGGCAACACTGTCGTTTCCTCTGGTGAAGGGTTTTCACAAAGCTATTATCGTCTTTCGAATCCACAACTTGTTAAATTAAATTTATCATACCGGTTTGGAAAAATGGATATGAATATGTTTAAGAAAAATAAAAATCAAAATGCTATGGAGGGTATACAGATGCAATAAGGAGTTTATGGAGGATAAAAAAAATTATATTTTGATTTTCAATATATAATACTTACATTTGTTTTAGAATCAGGCTCTGCCTTGCGATTATCCAACACAAAATAGTAAATTAGTAACGTGTTATTTATCGCTTTTTGCAACTGCCAATTTTTGTTATTCATAAAAAGTGCGCAGTACTCTTAGAGCTTGACTTCTATCAACCTTCAAAAATACACATCCTTTTCTTGCTAGCAGATCGATTAACTTATGTGTGTCATACCATGACATAAACATGGGTCTGGAATTAAATAATTTTTAATAAAAACAATAATATAATGCAAGAAGGAACAGTAAAATTCTTTAACGTTACCAAAGGTTTCGGTTTTATCACACCAACAAATGGTGGTCAAGATGTATTTGTACATTCAACAGGTTTGATGGACGATATACGTGAAAATGACAGCGTAACATTTGAAGTAGAAAATGGCCAAAAAGGTGTTAACGCTTTCAACGTACGCGTAGCAAGATAAAAAGAATTGGAGAATTTAGATGAATTCTCCATATTGATGTAGTGATTAGCATCTGTGCTAATTTACTACATTTTTTAAATTTAGATTTCGTTTACAACATGTACATGCCAGCTATTGGTAAATATGGCATTTCAGATGATCGCTAATTCGAGAACAACAATATTCAATCAACCATTTACGACTCCAAATTATCCACTAATCGATCATAAATAGTTCCATTAGAAGATATTTATAAATACGAAATGTTACGCTAAAAAATATTCATATAACGCTTATTTTTTTAGCTAGAACAGATCTGACAACATCCCTAAACTAAAATTATTACAAACATGTCATTTTTAGATCATGTATTACAACCACCTTCCTATGGGTGGCAAGACGCTACGGGCAAACTTATCAAGCCAACTAATAAGGAAATCATCATTGAATTCTTCAATAGAATAAACATTTTTAAAGATCGAAAAAATTGGCTACCTTTTTTCAGTTGGTTTAAGATCATTTGTCTAATTCCTTTTTTCTTTATTTTTTTAACAAATTACCTGAGTTGGTGGACACTGTTAGCTGCGTTTGTATACAGTATGATCATTATGGGTACCCATGGAACCATTTGGCATCATCGGTATTGCACCCATGGGGCATACAAATTCAAAAATGCTTTTTGGAGATTCTTTACTCAGAATCTAACGATCAATGTCATTCCGGAAGAGATCTATGTGATTTCGCATCATGTTCATCATGCTAAATCTGATCAACCAGGTGATCCATACAATGCGCAAGCAGGATTTCTATATTGTTTTCTTGCCGATGTTAATCACCAACCAATAGCAAAAAATCTTAACGAACAGGATTATAAGAGAGTAAAATTGCTCATGCAACATACTGGTGTATCAGCAAACACATACAAACAGTATCAAAAGTGGGGATCATATGTAACACCGGCATATGCTATAGCATCGTGGTTATTAAACTGGTCTTTTTGGTACTTCGCATTTTACCTAATGGGTGGGCACGCCCTTGCTTGCAGTCTTTTTGGAGCTGCTGCTTTTTGGGGTGTTGGAGTAAGAACTTTCAATTATGAAGGCCATGCCAAAGGAGAAGATAAACAAAGAGAAGGTATAGATTTTAGCGTCAATGACAAATCCATTAATCAAATATGGCCAGGCATAGTTGCTGGAGAATGGCATAATAATCACCACTTATTTCCTAAAAGTGCACGTAGTGGCTTTAAACCTTATCAAGTAGACTTAGCATGGTATTATATTAAACTTTTGCATAGATTAGGGGCCGTATCAAGCTATAGGGATGACAAAAAACTATTCTACGAACGTTATCATAACCCATATCTACAAGCAAAAGAAAAAATTAACAAAAGTTAATAGGGAAATAACTTATTTTTCTTAAGTATCATGAGGTAATTAGATACCTCATGATTACACTCGTTTAGTATCAATCGCAAATGCCCAGTTCTCTCTTTGGCATCGAGGACAAGATTGATTTATAGGGATATGGGGTGAAATTTGTCCACAATACATACAGGCGACGGGAACTCCGTCCTGATTAGATATAATTCGTTTATAGTCATCTGGAAATAAGGGAAGTCCATATTTTACTTCTGCATCTGGATAAAATAAAATACTCATAGAACCATCTATTTCAAGTACAGCCATACGAACCTGACCAAGATGCTCTACCGATTGATTGCGCAATTCGGAGAAAAACTCCATTTTCGAAAAATCGCCATCATGCTCATGTTTTAGATCAAACATACCATCTCTGACCACGACCATAGCCTCCCCTTCTAAGATCTTATTGATCAGCGTCGACTTGGAAGATAACCAAGTAACAAATTTGTAGATAACAATAACTGAAAATAATACAACTAGAGCATAGATAATAGGCAGTTCCTCTTGAAACATAGGATCGCCCGCAGCAGATCCTAAGCTTAAAATAATGGCTACTTCGAAAAGGGTGAGTTGCCTTACCCCTTTCTTACCAGACAATCTCAAAATCACTAATATCAAGATAAACATGATGACTGAGCGCCCGACAATCTCCAGCAGAAAATCAAGTTCAGCACCTTCTAAAAACATCTTCTTGATTTCTATCATCTTATTTATTTTTAGTATTTACATGCTCGCGTGGAAAAATATCTGGTTCTGGCATATGATGCAGCTGTTCAACTTGTGGATCCAACCCAGCTTCGCCGTCACCTTCTTGATTTTTATCTCTTTTATCAATTACTGAAGTAATTGTTTTCTTTTTTTCAGGTTGTTGATCTTTATTGACAATACCTACTTTTTCATTTTCATTTTTAGTTGCCATCATTTTTTATTTCATATTACATAGCTATATAACGTGATATGAAGCCAAAAGTTTGTCTCTATAATGCTGCGATAAATACGCTAAATGCTATACGGAATACTGGTCTCCAAAACACCATATCAATAAACTCCTGTACCACTCATTAAGAATTGATAAACAATGGGATAACAAAAACTTTTGTGTAGGTAGATTTGTTACATCATTAATAAAAAGTGAATATTAAATAAATTAAAAAAAATATATGTATACCAGTGAAACTACCGCAGAGATTATCCATGATTTAATTCTGATCAACAATGATAGAATAGATGGTTATACACGTGCTTTAGGAAATTTAAAAGACGGAAGCGATCAAGATTTAAGATCATTATTTGAAGATTATATTCAACAAACCACTCAATTCAATCATGAACTGAATCCATTCGCTGTTATTAATGGTGAAGAAACAACAGAAGGAAAACCTATATCTGGAAAATTGCATCGCTTTTGGCTTGATCTTAAAGCTTCATTATCTGGCCATGATCGTAAAAGTATCCTCGAAGAATGTGAACGCGGTGAGGATGCTAGTAAAAAGGCATACGAAAAAGCAATTCAAGAATCACCAGATCTACCTATACATATCGTCAGTATTATTCGAAATCATGCACAGAAACAGAAAGCTGCTCATGATCATGTCCGCAATTTAAGAGATGCTGCCCTGTAAAATTTAATTACAGTAAAGAATATAACTACCATGTCCAACATCACCTGCTTAAAGCATTTTAAGGTCATATCTAAAAAGCTATAAGTATAAAATCACTTTACTATGGATCAAAATTATGATTACATACACGAACTCCGTAACCGACAAATGGCGCTTCGTGCAAAAATAGAGGCAAGTTCTATTGCAGGAGAAATCAAATTTGACTATGGAAAAGATTATTACCAAGAAGAAGCTCGTTGTACCGGGTTAAGGATGATACGCGAAGGAATGAATCTTGAAGGAGAAAATCTAATCTTAGAGTATACGAAAGAATACTATCCAAAATACGTAGAAGATGAAAAAAAATGGATTGGTAAAATGATGCATGACTTAAATTCGATAACACCAACACTTATCGATAATTTAATTGCCGAAGGTTATATTGCTTTACAAGGTTATATTGCTTTACAAAGTAATGTGGAATTGCCAAATGATCATGCACTATTCTATCCGATCAGAGAATTGAATGTAAACAGTACCCGTATATTATTTATGGATAGTGACCTCTTGGTTAATCTGATACAAAGTGATTCCATAGATAATCTTTCAGGTTGGGTATACTACCGATCGGAATAATAGTGTTTAAAATACTCTTGTATTATCAATTGATGCTTGATAAGGAAAGAATACAACCCATGAGTAATCTTTATTTTAATGGACATTCCATAAGCATCCATCACAAAGCTCTGGTAAGGTAAACAAAACAAATAGCTTAACTTACTGTGGCAATGACTGACTACTACTATCAGGAGATTTGCTACGTTCTAAGTTATCTAGCGGAATACCCGTTTTAATATCCTTTTTCCCTAAAGTTGAATCTCCTGTTTTACTTCTATGCAAATTATCCAAAGGAACACCTGGATTTACTTTCTGCTGAACAGTGTCTTGCATACCTCCCTGTAAACTTGATTTCGTATTTTCATTTCCACCACATGCTATGATTATTAAAAAAAGCATTAGAAGTGAGAATATAGTTCTTAAATTTTTCATTTTTAAATTATATTTAAATTGACATCAAATTATTGACTTAAGCATACCTATAACTTATGATACATAATGAATTAGAAAATGCACCAGTAATCACTCCTTTTTGATGGAGTCAAAATCTATAAATGGGATGAATCACTAGCGTTGATCCATCAACTTTTTGGCAAGTACAGCTTCATCTGTAAGATCGAGTCTTAATGGTGTAATAGAAACGAGGTTATTTTCCACCGCCCAACGATCTGTACCTTCATCTGCAGGGCCTAACGGTGACACTGTAAACCAATAGTGTTTACGTCCTAAAGGATCTGTTCCTGGTATAATGGTCCCGTCATACAAGCGAACAGATTGTCTTGTCCACATCATATCGGTAGGATGAGCAGGAAAATTAACATTATACAAAGCCAATTCTTTATCTTTCAACAATAAGTCTAGCGTCTGTTCAACATATGGCTCTAGTGCCTCGAAATTAGGCTCTGTGTCACCAACTGGCGTACTGAGCGCTATACCTTTAATTCCAAATAAAACAGCTTGCTTAGCAGCTGCTAATGTACCAGAATGCCACATCGAATTACCTAAATTAGGCCCCATGTTGATCCCTGATAACACCACATCCACATCATTCCATAAATGAGTGCCCATAGCGACACAATCTGCTGGTGTTCCATTCACTCGATAGGCTTCAACATCAGGAAACTCGATTGGTGATTTTTTATAGCTCAAAGGTCGAGAATGTGTGACAGCATGTCCCATCGAAGACTGTTCAACATCGGGCGCAACCAGTTTAACTTGTCCAAATTTTCTAGCCACTTTTGCAAGAGATGCAATGCCTGGACTATAAATACCGTCGTCATTCGTAATCAAAATTCTCATAGTGTGTATCGTTACTGCAAATAAATCTTATATATATAACAACAAATAGTCTCGGCAAATGTTGTTATATATATAAATTAATGTATGAAACAAGCTATTTTACTGCATAATCCCGGCGCGGGAGATGAAGATCATTTAAAGTCTGATTTAGTAGAATGTATCGAGAATGAAGGATATACTTGTGTGTATTTTTCAGTTAAAAAAGGAGACCGTTGGGTTCATCAATTGGATCAGGCAGACTTTGCAATTGTGGCAGGTGGAGATGGAACGGTGAGAGGTGTTGTAAAAGAGCTTGTTAAAAGAAATGCACTTGACAAAAAGATACCCGTCACTATTCTTCCCATGGGAACTGCCAATAATCTATCAATTGCACTAGGAATCGATAGTAATTTAAATCATTCAAGCCACATCAAAAGCTGGAACAATAGTAAGAGACAACGATTTGATGTTGGTGTAATCAAAAATGCGGAAACAACAGATTTTTTTCTGGAAGGTGCTGGTTATGGTGTATTTCCACATTTAATCCAAAAGATGATTGCAGTAGACAAAAGTAAGGTGAAAAATGCAAAAGATGAATTGAAACTAGCTCTTGAGGTACTGCATGATATTATTTTATCTGCTCAATCTGAAAAATTTTGGATAAAAGCAGATGATCAGATTTATGAAGGAAATTGTATCTTATTGGAAGTGATGAATATTCAATCTATTGGCCCCAATCTTATATTATCTCCTGAAGCAGCAACAGATGATGGTGTGTTTAATGTCGTATATGTTGATGAAGAACAACGTGCAGATTTTGCTGACTATATTAAAAAAAGAATTGATCAACAGGATGTGACCTTTAACTATAAATCATTTGAAGCTAAAGAACTAACCATAGACTGTGAAAGTGCCTATATGCATATTGACGACGAACTTGTCCTTCCTTTGAAAAATATTGCCGTATTTGAAGTTAGGGAAAATGTATTGGAATTTTTAGTTCCGACATCATCTTAGAGATGCTTATGACTAAGGGCACTAATCATAAATGGTATCATGAAAATGTACAAAAACAAAAAATGATTATAGCGCAGTGATATGATGTGTATATTGTTTTCCACTTGTCATTCACATCTAAGTTTGTAATCTGTGATCAATAGATATTGTGGATGAGTATGATATAGCTCCTTCTTATAACCAAAACAGCTGTCACCTATTTCAAGATGACAGCTGATTATAATCTTTATCAGTCTATCAAAAATTATTTTGACTGACCTAAGTTTGATTCGCTCATAGCAATCTCTGTTAACAAAACATCGGTATCCTTTTCTTCTGCTAAAGTTGCAGCTAAGAGTTCTTCCGCTTCACTATGTTCCATTAATTTAGCATATGTGACCAAACAACCATAAGTAGCGATTTCATAATGCTCCACTTTTTGTGCCGCAGCGATCAGAGCAGCATCTACTACCTCAGGACTATCTTGAAACTCTTCTAAAATTTCCTCTGCTTCATTCAATAAGCCTTCCATTGCTTTACATTTCTTCCCTCTAGCGGTCAAGTCGATACTTGAAAATACAGACTTCAATCGTTCAATATGTCCTTCAGTTTGCTCATAATGGCTTTTAAAAGCTTGCTTAAGCTTCTCTCCGTGTGCTGCATCGGCTAGTTTTTTAAGCCCTTTCAACAATTGTCTTTCAGCACCAAGTACATCTTTCAATTCGTCTACAAATAATTCGTGGAGATGCGCGTTAGGCATACTATCTTTTTTACTTTTTGCTGTTGCCATAATATATAAGTTTTAATTTTTTACTATACATATAACCCCTTCGCAACTTATTAGTTTCGGACATAGGCTACATCACGTACAAATGCAGCAAATTAGGTAGATAGCACTAAATAATCAGTAGATTAACATATGTTTTGAAAAGTCATCAATCACCAATGGAGATAAAGAATATTTACTGCTTTAAAAATTAGACAAATTTTATAAAGATCAGTTAGGACAATATATGAACACATCACAAAACAAAAAAAGATCCTGATGTATTCAGAATCTTTTTTTATGTATAAGAGTATTAAATCCTTCGTCTAAAGTAAATCCCTTCAGCTTAAACTTGATTTTTTGATCCCATTAACATCGTATTTACAGCACTTTCCAAATCATCCAAATTAAATGGTTTTTCAAGATAGCTATCAGCGCCAGCCTCTTCTGCTAAAAGATGAATATCATTATTGGCAGAAACGTATATAACTGGTATATGTTTAAAATCTGGGTGTTGCTTCACCAATTGAGTTGCTTTTATACCACCAATTTCAGGGATCCAATTATCCATTAAAATAACATCTGGTCTAATTTCAGTTACTTTTTCAATAATATCGTGCGATGTCTCGGAAGTAGCTACTGTATACCCATAGTTTTCTAAAATAATAGTGCATACCTCTAAGATATTTACATCATCATCAAAGAGCAGGATAGTTTTATCTTTCATAGTAAATCAATGTATAGGGAATATTAACAAGTCGCTAATATAATAATTTGTCTTGTAAAAGAATGAAGATTAAATACGCAATCGATTAATATAACTTGCAATTTCCGTTGGTTTTAGGATAATATCCACATCTACATGCAAAGTAGCCTGTAAAGGCATGTAATCGACATCAGCAGTTGCGGGATCTTGGACAGCTACAGTACCTTGATAGCTTTTAATCTCTTTCAATCCATTAACCCCATCTGAATTTGCGCCAGAAAGAAGCAAGGCTACTGCCCCTTCTTGAAAAACTTCTGCAGCAGAGCGAAATGTAATATCAATAGATGGTCGTGAAAAATTAAGTTTTTCCGAAAAATCCAAAGATACTAATGTTTTATTTTCGAAAAGCATATGATAGTTAGGAGGTACAATATAGATGCAGCCAGGTAGCATGGTCATTTTATCTTCGATCTCGATGACTTCTAATTGTGTACTATGTGCCAGCAGTTTATTTAATACCGAATCGGAAGAAGCCTTGCGATGCATAATAATAACAATAGGAAATGAAAGATCTTTATCAAGATGAGGCAAAACTACGAGAAGCACTTTGAGGCTTCCTGCTGACCCTCCAATAACGACTATATTTGTCCTTTTTAACATCGCTAATTATATACTAAGATTATCGGATCTTTTTCCAGATCCGTTCGTCACCAATTTGCTTATATTGTTTTTCTAATTTCGAAAAACGAATAGTTTCTTTAGATCCTAAAGCTAAATATCCCAATGCATCCAGGCTGATATCAAACAAGTCAAAAACACTATTTTGCAGCTCTTTATCAAAGTAGATCAATACATTTCTACAAAGAATAAGTTGAAAAGCATTGAAAGAACTATCCGAAACCAAATTATGAGTTGAAAAAATCATTTTCTCTTTCAAATTATGGTGAAATTGGACAGAATCATAATTGGCGGTATAATATTTAGAAAAATCTTCTATACCACCGGATAACCTATAATTCTCCGAGTATAACTGCATTTGACTAATCGGAAAAATACCACTACTAGCTCGCTCTAATACACCGGGGTTAATATCAGTTGCATAAATCAATGATTTATGATACAAATTAGCCTCTTTAAGAAGAATAGCAATAGAATATGCCTCTTCTCCCGTAGAACAACCAGCAACCCATATTCGTATAAAAGGATAAGTACCTAATCGTGGGAAAACCTCTTCCCGCAATGATTTATAAAAATTTGGGTCCCGAAACATTTCCGTAACATTGACCGTTATTTCTTCAACAAAGCGTTGTAAATATTCGGGATGATTCATCACCCGATATCGAAGCTCCGCAAAGCTACTAAACTTATCAATTAAACAGATTCTATTCAATCGCCGCTTGAGTGAAGCCTTACTATACTGCGTAAAATCATAACCATAACGCTCAGCGACATCTGTCAAAAGAAGTTCGATATCCTCATTTTTTATAATATTCGGTTCCCACATCTAACTGTTTTGTTCAATTATGCTTATTAATCTATCTAAGTTAATCGGCTTAGGGACATATTCACGAGCACCTGCTTCAATACACTTTTCCCGATCACCCTGCATGGCTTGAGCAGTAACAGCAATCACTGGAATATCACCATAAATTTGAGATGATTTGATTACCTGTATAGCTTCATAACCGTCCATATCAGGCATCATCATATCCATCAAGACGATTTCAATATCCCTATTTGTGTCCAGTAGAGCAATTCCTTCCTTTGCACTATTACAGGAAAGTGATTGATATCCTCTCGACTTTAGCGCCAATCGCAGCGCGAAAATATTGCGATTGTCGTCATCAATAATCAATACTAACTTAACTTTTTTCATCACACTGTTTTATGCTCTTAATTTTCATATAACCACACTCGTAGTAAAGAGAGGAGTTGGTCTGTGTCAACTGGTTTGGAAATATAATCTGAAGCTCCCGCCACAATACATTTTTCACGATCACCCGTCATCGCCTTTGCAGTGACTGCCATGATCGGCAATTTGGTATATTGAGATTGTTTACGGATCAATCGGATCGTTTCATAACCATCCATTTCAGGCATCATCATATCCATAAGTACAATGGATATGTCCGGATGGTTATCTAATTGGACTAAAGCTTCTTTTCCATTTGTCGCAGAAATAACATTCATTTGATATTTCTCCAAAGCTTTTGAAAGAGAAAATATATTTCTTACATCGTCGTCTGCAATCAGCACCTTTTTACCTGTCAGCACCTCACTCAAAGAGCCTAATTTATTTGCTTTCCTTTTCTGCTGATCTGTCGTGTTTTCTTCAACTAAATGTAAGAACAGTCCCACTTCATCTAAGATTCGCTGATACGAATGAGCCGTTTTTATAACGATCGAGTCGGCATATTGTTTTATTTTCACCTCCTCTGCATGAGAGAGATTCTTTCCTGTAAAAATAATAATAGGTAAGTTTTCGAGTCCTTCATTATTCTTGATTGCTTCTAAAGTTTCATAACCAATCTTATCCGGAACACCCATGTCCAAAATGACACAATTGACCGAATCTGAAGATAACGCTTGTACACTATCGTCAACATTCGTTTTAATTTCTGCTGCAATATTGAAATTACTCAAGAAATATGATAGTGCTGAGGCATGCTTTGGATTTTCTTCGACAATAAGTACCTTTCTTGGATAACGTGTAAGTGCATCTTCTATCTTTTTAAACATCAGTCCAATTTGCTCAATAGCAACAGGTTTATTTATAAAATCAATCGCACCTTTCAGTAAACTTTCTTTCTTAACGCGAAGCGAAGACATGATATGAACTGGTATATGGCGCGTTTGTGGATTACTTTTTATCTCATCCATCACTTCCCAACCATCTTTGATCGGGAGCTGAATATCCAACAAAATAGCCAACGGTAGATAACGAGCTGCAAAATCAGCAGCAATATCACCGCGGACCACCACAACACCTTTGTACTGCTGCTGACGTGTATATTTCAACAAGGCCTTTGCAAAAGCAGTATCATCTTCTACGATTAAGATCACCTTATCCCCTTGTACAATATTATCACGATCATCAGCTACTTCTTCTGGAATATTATATACGATATTAGAATTAGAAGTTGCAGATTCCGAAACGATAGTTGTCATCTCCGTGATATCAGAAGCAATAATGTCAATCAATTCCTCAGAAGTAGGTTTTATTGTTTCAGAAACTTTTCTTTTAGGAAGAATCAATGTAAAAATACTTCCCTCACCTTCCTGGCTTTTTAAAGAAATCTTACCTCCTAATAAACGAGCAATTTCTCTACTGATCGAGAGCCCTAACCCTGTTCCTCCAAATTTTCTACGAGTAGAACCATCCGCTTGCTGAAATGCTTCAAATATAATTTTTTGCTTTTCTTGTGCGATTCCTATTCCCGTATCTTTGACTTCAAAAATTAACTGGTCATCATGCTCTTTATCGTCGGATATCGCTAGCGTTATACTTCCTTCCTGCGTAAACTTAATGGCATTAGAAAGCAAGTTTCGCAAGACCTGATCAAGTCGTAGACGATCAGTCTCAATAATAGCTGTACTATTCGACTCGGTAATAATATGAAATGAAAGTGATTTATCTTTTACTAATGGTAGAAATAAATTTTGCAAATCATGTATCACATCCTCCAATTTTACATCTTGATAATCAAGTTCCATTTTTCCAGATTCAATTTTAGAAAGATCCAAAATTTCATCAATAAGATTCAGTAAACTTGTTCCCGAGCTTTGGATAACTTTAGCTGACTCGATTTGATCTTCATTCAGATTACCATCCGTATCCTCCGACATAAGTCGGGATAAAAGAAGAATCGAATTTAAAGGAGTTCGCAGCTCATGTGACATATTAGCTAAAAATTCAGATTTATACTTTGTACTCAAAGCTAATTCTTCTGCTTTATGCTGTATCTCTAAATTACGCTCCGCAATGAGGTAATTTTTTTCTTCTAACGCCTTGGATCGCTCCTCCAACTCTTGATTAGACTGTACGAGTTCCTCTTGTTGTACTCTCAGTTCTTCTTCGGATGATTGTAGCTTATGTGTCTGTGCTTCTAGCTCCGTATTTAAATTTTCTAACTCTGCATGCTGTGCCTGTAATTCTTCTGTTTGTGTCTGTGTCTCCTCCAATAGTTGCTGCACCTGATCACGACTTTTAGCAGCTGAAATAGCAATCCCGATATTACGGGTCGCATCTATAAAGAATGGTAATTTCACATTTTCAAAAGCTTCTATCGCACCTAGCTCGATCACACCTATACAGTTGTAATCAACAAATACAGGCAATAAAAGCACATGATTGATTTGAACCTGTCCATTAGCAAAACTTACTACATAATCTTTATCCTGCAGATGTTCAAATCGCTTCACTTTCCCCTCCTTAAAGACCTGCCCAATCATTCCTTCACCGATCTTAACCGATTTTATCATTCGATTTTCTAAGCCATAGGCACCTTTAAGTACAATTCGTTCTTGTTCTAATAGATAAAAAGCACCATTGGTCACATTCCCGTAACTGATGAGTTGATGAAGAGCATCAGCCACTAAAATTTCTTCAGTCTTATTTCCAACAAGAATTTCATTTAACTGCGCTAGACCTGTTTGTCGCCATTCATTATGATTCAAGTCATCAAATGATTTTTTTAACGCATTGGCCATTTGATTTAAAGAACCACCTAAGCTACCCAAATCATCCTGTTCATCATCATTAACTTGAACAGAATAATCACCACCTGCTATTTGATTGGCAATACGCTGTGTTGCTTTCAGCCTACGGCTGATTTCTTCATCTTTATCGCGCAAAGACTTCTGCAATCCTTCACGTTTTATAAAATCTTCACGTATACGAAGGTAAAATACAACAGTAATCAACAACGAAACAATTGCAGCAATAACGACAAAAATAGAGGTATACAGAGATGATTTATTCAGTTCATTTGACCTTTTGTCCAAGAAAACTTCCTCTACACCAATAAATCGAGCTATAATAGCGCGACAACTATCCATGTAATGCTTACCTTCTTCTAAATTAGCTAAAGTGATTTGCTGACCTTGTCTTTTTATTTCAATCAAATTAGTTAAGATCCCCAGTCGAGAGTTGACCAGATAAGTAAGACTATCAGCCACTTGACTTTGCCCAAGATTATCACTGACAAGATCTTGTGTACGTTTTAATGATTTTGGTAAGGTTTGTATACTATTGAGATAAGGCTCTAAAAATGTTTCTTTCCCTGACAGAAGAAACCCTCTTTGTCCAGTCTCCGCATTCTGTAAATCATTTAAAATCTTATTCGCTGAAGCAATTACGCGACGACTATGATCTACTTTTGTTCGATTATTAATTTGTTCTTTTATACTGATATAAGATGCTGTAGAACTTGCAAGTAATAGTAGCAAGGAAAATCCAAATCCAATCTGTAAATTTCTTAAAAATGGTTTAGGCATTTAATATTAATTTAGAGGTAATGTAAAATAAAAGGTTGACCCTTGGCCCAACTCACTCTGGATACCGACTGTACCATGATGCTGTTTGATAATTTCGGAGCAGATATAGAGGCCAATTCCTAACCCTTGAAATCGAACTGAAGACTCCTCTACCCGATAAAATTTACCAAATATATTTTTCTGTTTGTGTTCCGGTATTCCGATACCAAAATCGGTTACACTAACTTTCACCTGATGAGCATCTTTTTCTGTATGGACAATAATACGTTCTGTATTGGGGGCATATTTTATTGCATTTGTCAAATAATTGATCAATACCTGTTCAATACGTATTTCATCACCCAAAAATGCATCAGCTATACGATCGCCTTGTCTTTCAATAACCATCGTATTATTATCATGTGTTTGATAAATGATATCAATAGCATTGGACAAAAGATTTTCAAAATCAAAACTCTTCTTTGTGATCTTTAATTTTCCATTCTCAATTTTTGAAATATCGAGCAAATCGGTGATAAGTGCATTTAATTTGCTCACTTGACTCTGTACTCGATTAATATATTTTCCTGCGGGATCGTCGGCTTTGGTATTGAGGGTCCTTTCTAACAATTGTGCATAGGCTTTGATACTCGTTAGCGGGGTTTTTAATTCGTGGCTGGCGATGCTTAAAAACTCATCTTTCTTTTTTTCCATCTGCTTTTGATCATCGATATCCGTAAAAGTACCGACCCACTTAAGCTGATTATTCTTTTCTTTAATTGGAATAATACGTAGTAGATGAAATCTAAATATTTCGGATTTTAACTCTTTGATGCGCACTTCAAGTTCCATGGGTATTTCAGCAACTATTGCTTCAGCCCAAACTGTACGTATATCCATATCATCAACATGTGTGGCAGGCATCATATTCGCATCGGCATATGAGAGCCATTTACTATTTACAAATTCGATGTCACCGGCTCCATTTGCTGTAAAAGCCAACTGTGGGAGAGATTCTAAAGTAGAATATAAATTGTCAACCTGTTCTTTTAATTCCTGTTGTACTTTTTTTCTTTCTTCAATTTCAGACCGAAGTACTTGCTGAATTTCATTCAATGCTAATGTTTGTTCGTATAAACGGGAAAAAGTTTTCACTTTCAACATTAAAATATCTGGGTCTATAGGTTTAGTCACATAATCTATTCCGCCAGAAGCATATCCTTTTGTGATAAATTTTTTATCCTTATTAACAGCGGATAAGAAAATAATTGGAACATCCTTTGTTTTATTAAAACCCGATAGCGTTTCTGCAACTTCAAACCCATCAATTCCAGGCATTTGAACATCCAATATTATTAAAGCATAATCGTTTTTCAATACTTTTTTAAGCGCTTCCTCTCCAGACAGTGCTGTATCCACTATAAAATTTTGGGATTCCAGTAATTTTTTAAGTGAATAAATATTCGCTTCTTGGTCGTCAACAATTAAAATCATAGCCAATTTAGTTCATATACCTATGCAAACAACAGCAGCTCCAACATAGGTATTCGAATGATAAAGTTTAAAAATAGCATTTTATTTTTTAATAATAAAAGTATATTAAAAAGTAGGCCTCATTGACTTAAAGATCTTGCTTAATCCTACATGGCCAATCAGGATGAACACACTTTAAAAATGTCTTTAGGAGTATTATTATATCGTATTACAGCAAAATATAATCATTTAAAGACTCTTTTACTGAATAAACACATGTCCTAGGAAATTTATACTTGCTCAAAAAGAATTAATGCCTGTTTTGACCAGTTATAGACATTTTGGTGGAACTAAACAAGATGTGATTTGTTCTTATATCAAAGGTGTTGTTAAATTATGGTCGTAATATAAATTTACTTCAGCAAATAATCTCAAAACCTTATAGACTAAAAATGTTTTTTTATATATGAAAATAGCTATCATTGGAACTTACCCACCTAGGCAGTGTGGTATCGCTACATTTACTCATGATCTGTACCAATCTTTACAGTACTCTTCAAATCAGGATCATCGTATATTTGCGGTATCCGATGGATCAGAATATGTATTTCCCGAAGAAGTTACATATGTTATTGATAAAGAAAATCTGAATAGCTACTTTCAAGCAGCAGAGATTATTAATGAAACATTCGATGCGTGCATTATTCAGCATGAATACGGCATATTTGGAGGAGAGACAGGAAAATATATCATTGATTTGATTAAAAATCTTAAAATACCAGTAGTGACAAACCTGCACACGGTACTGGAGCAACCGAATCCGTTTGAATATCGGATCATCCGTCAATTAGGGCAATATAGTAGCAAACTAACAGTCATGACACAACGTGCCATCGATATGTTGGAAAAAATTTACCAAATTAATCCAGAATCTATTGCTCTAATTCCACATGGCGTTCCTCAGTTTGAATGTGATCAAGAAATCGCTAAGAAAAAACTTGGTTTTCAAAATAAAAAAGTGATGTTAAGTTTTGGATTTTTGGGAAGAAGTAAAGGTTTTGAAACAGCAATAAAATCTGTGGCGAATATTGAAGACGATGATTTTGTTTATATTATATTAGGCTCTACTCATCCCAATGTTTTACGTACAGAAGGTGATACATACAGAGAAGATCTAATGGAGATGGTCATGAATCTCAATATTGGTCATAAAGTGCAGTTCGTTAACCAATTTGCATCAGAAAAATTACTGAAAGAATATTTAAGTGCATGTGATATCTACGTAACTCCATACCCCAATGAACATCAGATAAGTAGTGGTACTCTTTCATTTGCCGTTGGAGCAGGTACAGCATGTATTTCTACACCTTATTGGTATGCTAAGGATCTATTAGCGGAAGATAGAGGTATACTTTTCCCTTTTAATGATGCCAATGCACTTTCAACAATAGTAAATGATTTGTTGGCTAACCCTGCTAAAATGCTGTATTATAGAAATAATGCTGCTGCATATGGAAAACAAATGTCATGGGCAAATGTCGGCAAGTGTCAATTAGCATTACTGAAAGAATTAAGTGATCAAAATACCACAACGATAAGTTTGAATAATGCAGTACAACACCATGTGGTAACGCCTATATTTCAAACGAATAATAGGTTATCATCATAAAGAAATAACGGCATCACTAGCCTATTAAATATGAAAAAGCAAAATATAAAAACGGAAGTAAAAGAAAAGAAAAAGACATCTGATCCTCATGCACAGACTAAAGTGAAAAGTGATACTGGTACACGGCCTTCAAAAGATACAAATCCTTTGCCACCTAATCCAAATGAAGTCGATAATCATGAAGATGCATAGTCTATAAACGCATTAGGTTAACACTTATGGATAATTTGGAATTGATAGACGATCTATCAATTCCAAATTATCCATACTATTTTTAGATAGGCGATGACTGATTATTAGAATTTATTTTTCAAAAATTCTATCAAACGAAAATTGATTTATTCCTCTGATTTTATTTAGTGATTACTTTCAAATTTTTTATATAAATCATAATCAAATGGAATGCGTATAGAAAGATCTTTTGCTTCCCAAATATCGCCTTTTGAGGGTTGATAGAAATCGTATGCTGGCTTAAGAAAATTATCTCCATTTGGCGCCTCTTGCCAATCTTTAGTATCTCGATTATACAGTAATATCATACAGCTTACACAATGGTAGTTACCTTCTGTATGGGGGTTATCATAACATTTTCCGACTTTGATATTTATCTTTTGATTGATAATAACATCGGTTAATCGACCTTTAGTGAATCGAATCAATGCAGCTTGGACATCCTCATGATCAGGTACATGGGAAGAAGGAATTAAATTCTCGAAATTTGCTTTTTTAATTTTCTTCAATTCCTCATCTTTAACCTCTGGAGCTATACGGTTTGTATCTAAAGAATAAATATCATCAGGAGATATAGACCTTTCTACTGCGGTCTCCATATGACCGTCTGCCGGATTATCGGCTAATATCTTTTTATTTTCTTCATAATTTTCCCAATCTGATTTTGAATAGGTGAGATATTGTTGCGCTTTATAAAGCAATGTCTCACGAGGTGAAACATAAATAAAATTGCTCACAACTAGCAGTACAAGTACAATTACTCCTGTTATTAAAATAATCATTTTGGTTTTATTCTTCTTCATTGGAAATTTATTTATTTTTAATTCTTCAATTTATTTAAACCTGTGAACGCAATCTGATCCAGTTGAGTACGAAAACTACAAAAAAAACAATAATTATATAAAGCTCTACCCTATTTACTTTCTTAGCACCAAATTTCCACACAAATATTCTATCAATCACCATGACAAGAAAAACAGGAATCCCGCCAAAAATAATATACATCACCGCTAATTTGTCTGCAGCTGAAACTCCTGTATAAAGTACAATAGAGATGAAAATTCCAATTAAAATTGATAATATACTGAGCGCAAAAAAAATCGTTACTTTGTTTTTAATAAATTCCATCATATCTTTTCAAATTAACTAAACTATACATTAACTTTTGTGGGCATATACCCCTGCTATTTACTCTTAAATTACAAACACCGATAACAAGTAAGAGTGCCATTAAACCATAAGTGTTCTTATTTTTTATTAATCCGTCCATCTTCGTATACGAAATACTCCTCACCCTCTGCAATAAGAGTTGTTTTCCCCCCTTTTAAACGGTCGGGATAAGAAAATCTAGGCGGGCTAATTATTTTTATCATTTACATAAATTGTAAAATAAGATCTCTTTAAGTAATGAATTGATTCGTTTACAATACTTCCAATATTTTACAAGCCTTATTTAAACGACAACAAATCTGTTCAACGCAAATGAATAAATTTAGCGACAATAGATAGTAAAAAACTCATGCACTTCATATGTTAAAATGAAAGCTATAAAAATCAAAGGCTAACTATCCTATGCTTTATTTTTTTTTCGCAAGGACTTGGAAATTATAATCGGTAAAAGGATCATAAGCAATAAACAACAATATGTAAATCTTTTATCACTTCCATTATTTCCAAAAAAATAAATGATGGGAGCCAAAATTATAACAGGAGAAAAGATAAAAAATTTATGCATGTAATACCGATTTTCTTTTAGCTTATTTCGCTGCATATCATCTTTCTGATCCAACATAGTTGGAAAATGAATATTTAAATAATCCCATATCTGATCCACATCATCTACGGATAGCTCCCTTGGTCTAACCAATAAATCTCCCACAGCAATAGTGATATGGTTTTTGACACATGTTATTCCTTTAATTTGAACAGTTTCATACCTTTTCAAGTAGTTTTTCGGATTGATTGCGTACCCCTTATAATCCCCATCTTCAAAAGTAGCTAAGCACCTCAGTTGTTTTCGATCTAAATAAAAAACCTCAAAGTCATCTGGTTTTATATAATCATTATAATAGGGTTTTATTAAAAATATAAAGGAAATACATACTGACGTAATAACTAGCTGTAAAAATGCAATTTCCAGCCATTCACTCAAAAAATATGCGGCAATCAAGCTAGAAATAATAAACCATATAAAATATTGAAATTGGACTATTCTATAAATAAGGTAAAGTAAAGCAACAAGAACAATTCCACATAGACCACTTTTCCAATCGATAATAAGCCCCATCAATCCCATAAGACTAAACAGACTAACCAAAATTAATGCAGCAGCACTATTTTTCTTTCCAAAATTTTTTCTAACAATGCTGATAGAATGAGCATCTCTTTTCATAATTAGTCCTTTTGCTTTCCTTATTCTGCATCATTTTTATAATGATATGATTTTTCAACGTCATCACAGCTCGTAAAAAAGATACTTCCATTGGCAATGCGCATTTGACTCAGGTTTTCTTCCTTTTTGGCGTTGGGTTGCTGTCGGATATATTTGCGCAAATATCGGTCATCCTCATAGCGATTGGCTGATGGATAAATTTCATTTATATTTTCACGTATATACTGATTAGTTTTGGTATTCAATACATAATCCTCCAAATCTAGAAAAAAGGTACCATAATCTTGATTAACAAGAACAAAATCTTGTGATTTTAAAGACTTTTGATTTTGTTTTTTCATAAGCAGAAGTTCATTCCATTCGCGGTCTTTTTCCTGCTTTTGATATCCCTCCTCCCACTATAATTGGATAATTGAATAGCCAATTGATCTTTATCTGTTTTGTAAAATGCGCCACTGATATGAAGAATAATAACGGTTTATAATAACAATTGGATGATCATACTTTGTAATAAATTTAAATCAAAAAACAACTAATTTATCAAGACTGGAATTGTTTAAAAGCAAAACAAACAATAATTTAGCTTTTCATAACAAAGGAATAATCTTAAAAAGATTTTGAAACAAAAATCACACCGCAAATCTAATCAAGTATACATATAGATAGCAAAGTTCTTGTAATAAAAAATGCCCACAAAGCATATTACTTTTTGTGGGCATCATCATGCCGCTCGCTATTTTTCTAATTGGAGTTTACTTGACAACATGCAGCTAAACAAAATTCATATCTGCTACATTTTAATCTATCATAAACAAAAAGAAAGCACCACAACACTTTACGCATGACTATGATGAAACATCTTTATCTGCGGATACATCTTCAGGAGGAATTTCATTAACAATACGTTCTCTCTCCTTTTCTTCAACATACACCGCATAATCGGCCGGTTTGATAGGAATACCATTTGCTACGGCAAATTCTCTGGTATAAACAGCACCAAAATAAAGGATTGCTGCCGTGTAGTACACCCATAACAATACCAGAACCAATGCTCCTGCTGCACCATATGTCGATTCAGTACCTGATGATTGTAAATACAAACCAATTCCATATCGACCTATGACAAATAAGATTGCAGTAAAAAAAGCCCCGGTCCTAACTGTTTTCCATTCGATTTTCACATCAGGAAGAGTTCTAAATATAATACTAAAAAGAATAAAAATAATTCCAAAACTCAATGCAAAATTAACAGCATCCATAAAAAACACCGTTATATCTGGAAAATATAGTTGTAATCGATCTGTAAAAGCTAAAATAATACCATTAACAACCAATGTGACCATTAATAAGAAACCAAGACCAACCACTAAAGAAGAAGATAGTAAACGATCTGTTATTAACTTCAACCATCCACGCTTTGGTTTTGCTCTCACATGCCATATTCTATTAATAGAATTTTGTATATCTCCAAAAACTGTAGTAGCACCAATTAATAATGTAATGATACTAACGATCAATGCTAAATTAGATTTTCCGGATAACTTCAGATTCATGATTACTTCTTGAATTTGCTTTGCAGCACTTGGACCAACTAACCCTCTCATCTCTGAAAATACTTTACCTTGAATCGCATCTTCGCCAAAAAATATACCTGCTAACGAAATCATCAGAACCAATATCGGACCGATGGAAAAGATCGTATAGTATGAAAGTGATGCGCTGTATTTAAGACAATCTTCATTTACAAATCCTAAAACCGCATTTTTGAAAACCTCAAAATATTTTTTTAAAAATCCTTGTTCCTTATTTTCCATATGTTTAATCTAATTTTTATAACTCAAGATTTTGCTCATTTAATCCTTCAAGCAATTCTATAATTTTAGATGCAGTCGGTCCCGCAGATAACGGATTTTGTCCGGTAACCAAATTCCCATCTTGTACTACATGAACAGCAAAGGGTATTAATGCAGAACTAAAATCTGCACCCAATTCTTGCAATTTGGTTTCTAATTGATATGGAATATGATCATTGCGAAAAACTAGCTTTTCCTCTACGTTTGTAAATGCTGTTAATTTTTTACCAACTAAATAATCTGGGTGATCCTTTGCTAAAGCGAGTAGCGCAGCAGGACCGTGACATACAGCACCCACAGGTTTACCCTCTTTTATAAAATCTTGAAGCAATCTGCTTACATCTGGATGTCTTGACAAATCCCAAAGAGGTCCATGACCACCAGGAATGAAAACCGCATCAAATGCAGAAGAAAGAATATTATCTAATGACAGGGTATCCTTAAATTGTGATTGTGCAATGGAATCATCTATAAACCTCCTATTAGATGCTGTAACGTGTTCTGTTAATTTACTCATGGGATCAATAGGAGGTTCTCCACCTAACGGGCTTGCAAAAAGAACCTGATAGCCCGCATCTATAAATTTATAATAAGGATCTGTCATTTCACCTAGCCAAACACCAGTCTTATTATCTGTATCTTCCATTTTATCATGAGAAGTTAAGATCATTAATATATGCCGTTGATTTTCCATTTTTTTTAAATAAAAGTTGTTAAAATATAATATGATGCAAATAGATAACAGCCAATACAGAACAATGTTCTATTACGCTCCTATAAAGGCATTAGCAAAAGGGTAATATTGACCGATTAAGACTCAGAATCCACCTGATCAATGGTAAAATAAACAGACACTGGGGCATATTATTATCCTTGCGGTACAGGAGCATTTTCATAAATGAGTCCTTCCTGTTTTAGTTCTTGCCAAAGTTGATGAGGGATATTTGCGTGCAAAGCATGTACATTACTAGCCACCTGATCTACTGTGCTTGCCCCTGGTATGATGGAAACAAACGAATCGTTAGCCAATACAAATTGCATAGCTATGGCGATCATATCAACACCGTAAGCAGCAGCAATTTGTGCAATACGTGTCCTCTTTTCAACCATACCCTTCGGTATAATTGACTTATAATTGTAGCGATTTCTTCCAGCAATGAATCCCGAGTTATAACCAGCTCCAGAGACTAGCTTGACTCCCCGATCTTTTACCGCAGGTAAAAGACGATCGACCGCATCCTCATGCTCAAGAATGGAGTACTGCGTTGCTGATAGACATACATCAGGATCAGCAACCTCTAAACAATCTAAAATTGGTTCAATTTTGTTGACACCTAAACCCCACCCTTTTATAATACCTTGATCGCGATAATCGGACAATACTTTAAATGCACCTTGCTCCGCCTGTTTAAGAAAATAAGCATAACGATCACCAACTTGATCTTCAGACAAGTCATGAACAAATACAATGTCCAAATGATCCACCCCCATCCTTTGTAAACTATCATCAATAGAACGTTTTGTACCCTCAGCAGTATAGTCATGTTCAAAATCAAATGAAAATGGAGATTTCCACATTGTCGGAGGGACCGCTTCTGGTATCACCGGTTCAAACAAGCGACCAATTTTTGATGATAGTAAATATTCAGATCGATCCTGTTCTTTTAAAAACTCTCCAAATCTTGCCTCACTTTTGGTCAATCCGTACCAAGGAGAAGTGTCGTAATAGCGAATACCCAAATCCCAGGCTTTTTGTAATATCATGTGCGACTGTTTATCAGACAAGACCTCAAAGCCAGTCCCTATTGCTACCCCACCTAATCCTAATCTATGTTTTTCTTCAAATAAATAAGCCATACTCTGTAATTTAATGATTGACAATACTGATATAACGAATGACATATAAAAAGGTTCGTTCTTTACTTGTCGAATGATCAGCTCTTTTTAATAGGATAAGAATCAATGTCTATATTCAAAATTTAGAGAATTGCTGAATCCAATAAAAATATCCTATAAAAGGTCATTAGAGCAGTCTTCGACCATTAAAATGGTTACAAATACCTAAGCTCTTGCAAATAATACCTAAAATTTCACTTATCAAAACATTGTTACCACAAATTAGTTTAAACTATTACCATAGAATTTCGATAGGATACGAAGATCTAAGGTGGGCTATAATTTTACAATAAAATAGGATGGCTAAAATTGATTAATAAATAATAAAAAGACTCACCAATCTGAGGATTGCGAGTTTTAATTCTTGATTCTACCAAAACAATAAAATTTTCAATGAAAACTACAATATCTTCTCCCCATCCAGCTGTGGAGCTCAATCTGCGTTATGTTACTGGTAAAGAATCAGGTTATGGACGCAAACAGAAAAAAGGAAAATTCTGTTATTTTTCTAAAAAAGGACCCATTGAAGATGAAGATACCATTAAGAGAATAAATGCACTAGTGATACCACCTGCATGGCGTGATGTGTGGATATGTAAATTTAAAAATGGTCACATACAAGCCACCGGAATAGACCAACGTGGTCGCAAACAGTACAAGTATCACCCTAATTGGTCCAGTATCCGCAATCTAAAAAAATTTGATCGATTGGTGGGTTTTGCTAAGAAAATGAAGCTATTGCGCCATCAACTTGAAAAAGATTTACGAAAAAAGGGCATGATAAAAGACAAAGTCTGTGCAATAGCTATTTGTACCATGAATGCCACTTATATACGAGCTGGTAATAAGTCTTATGAAATAGAATATGGATCTTTTGGTCTTACAACTCTAAAAAATAGACATATAAAAATCGACCGCAATGAAATTTTTTTCAAATTCAAAGGAAAAAAAGGTGTCGTACAACAGGTATATCTCAAAGAACCTAAAATCGCGAAAATGTTAAAAAATTTGAAGGATATCCCTGGTCAGGAACTTTTTCAATATTATGATCAAGAAGGGAATATCCAAAGGCTAGATTCTGGAGATCTCAATCTTTACCTGAAGAAAGCAATGCAAGAAGACTATACCTGTAAAGATTTTAGAACATGGGCAGGTTGCTCTCTAGCTTTAATGATGATGGCTCAACAACCATTTTCGGAAATTGAAAGTGAACGAAAAAAAATGCTGGTGAATATTCTCGATTATGTTGCCCAACAATTGGGTAATACGAGAACAGTCACCCGCAACTACTATATACATCCCGATTTACAAAAACAATATGTATCAGGTGCATTGAAAACATTACTTTCTAAACTAAATAAAAAACTAGAAATAAAAGATTCGGGTGATGCAACAGAGAAAAGCCTTTTAAAATTTATCAAATCATTAGAAAATTAATTTTAAAAATAAGCTAACTCACAAAACCATATAAAAAAGGGTCCTCCACATCTGATTTGTGGAGGACCCTTTTTTATATTGATATCAAACTTAATTTTTATAAGTTGCCAAAGTACCTTTTAATCTTTTACGGGCAATGTGAATACGTGTTTTTACAGTCCCAATTGGTAGATTAAGATGTTCCGCAATTTCATTATATTTATACCCCTCAAATAACATAGTAAACGGTACATAAAATCCTTCATCTAATTCTCCTAATGCTTTTTGAATATCTTCCATTACAAATTTATCTTCACCTCCATTTCTAACAGAAGAATAATGAAGATGTGCCGTACTGATTTCGTCTTCTGTAGTAATAAAAGAACGACTTTTTGTTGTACGTCTGTAATTATTGATAAAAGTATTGCGCATAATGGTATAAAGCCAAGCTTTTAGATTAGATCCTTCTTGAAAATTACGAAAGTAGCTAACCGCTTTCAACATTGTATCTTGCAACAGATCATTGACCTCGTCATGATCATTTGTAAAACGTTTTGCAAAAACCTTGAGCTCATTTGTCTGCTCAATTACTTGGGTGTTAAATTCTGTCTTCGTCATAAAGGATAATTTTTTGTGCTGTACTGTTATAAATCTTTGTTAACGCTTACTTTAATTTTATTTGACAATATTGATCTTAATTAAAAACATTTGATCAAGATTGCTGTTAACAAAAGAGCAAACAGTATGCTATATCCTCTCGATTTTATTCGTAAAAATGAGTATTTATACGCCTAAACCTAAAGTTAAATTAGGATGTGTATTTTTAAAATACACAGAACCTCAATTAAAGGAATGATTTTATTCCATTCACTAGGTATTTAACCCCTATGAAAGACAAAAAATCTAATATTTGTTTTTGGCAGCGCATGATGGTATTGAAATCAGAAAAATAAGTTGTCCACTTCTGTATACAATTGAGAAAGAATACGGGTTGAAAGCAAAAAACATTGAATATTTATCGTTTCAATTTCATTATTGAATACCATAAGTTTCAAATGACTATTACCTCATCAAAGCGATTTTTAGATTACTTAAATCATTAAACGTACTTTCTGATCTTGCTTTAATTTGTTCATCTGCTAATGACAGAAATGTACAGGACATGATCATCACCTATAATATAAACCTTCAGTAAGACATTTTGTTAGTAACAATTAACATATTTCAAGTATTTATTTTAATCAGAATATCATTTTAATATAGGAATTCGGTTACAGAAAGTAAAACTAGCTATATGGTGATGGTTTATAGTACCCGATTCAAGAAAATAATAAGTGCATGATAACTTAAAATAAAAAAACTCAACAATCAAATATTTTGGATATATAATATAAGAACTAGGAGGATTAGATAATAATAAAAGGTATAGGCTGTTGTAATCTTAGCAGGTATGTATTCCATTTAAGGTGCAAATAGATACATAAAATTCAGTATCTTCGCAAACATTATGGGTTACGCAAAAGAAAGAAAAAAGCTTGAGAAGCTTTCTGAAAAAACAATTGAACTTCAACATTTTGATAGCGCTAATTTAGCGATCATAACGGATATATTTGAACAATATTCTCATACGATAAGAATACTTAAAAATAAAGACACAGAGACATTTAATAATCTTTATTTAAATGAATTACAAGCTGTCAAAACAGCTAAAACTGCTTTGAAATTATCAGAAGAAGTAGATCGTCAGATTCATTTCATGGCTTACAAAGAAGTATTATTGGACGCAATAACAAAAACTATTCAAGCCACAATTGATGTTGCTTAACTAGTAGTAGTCCAAACAGAAAAAAAAAATAGGAATCGACCATGAACTGGTAGATTCCTATTTTTTTAGAAAAATTGATTGATATAAAACAGGCTCAACAATACAGAATTAAATTTAAATTGATCAAATTGTATTTATCGAATTAATTTTTATAAACAATAAGAGGAGAAAACATTCGTGTACAGTATCATAAAATCAATTATATTACTGTAGCAAATGTATCAATGATACGCATTAAAGTAACTGCTTCTTCTATTGAACTTGGATTTGTCCCCTTCCCTAAAAAATAATTTACAGTATTAGCAATCATCGGATGTTCAATATTTTCGGGATGTGTAAAGAAAATTTCCTGCTCTCCATCGCCATTTTTTAAGGTCATCTTATTGCCAAATATTGAAAATATTAAGCTACCTAGCTCTCCTACTACCTCACAACTATCCACATTATCGGATTTCGATACATTAAAATTCCAGCTTCCGTTAAATACAACTTTATTATCAAATAATATTACTCCTCTTGTTTGATCCGCAACTTCACCATGAGGAGTCTGAATCTGACTAAAACCTGAATAAGAAAGGGGATTTCCAAAGAAATAAAGCATTAAGTCTAACTGGTGTGGCGAAAGATCAAAGAAATATCCTCCCCCTGAAACTGCTGGGTTTGTACGCCAATTTGATGCATCCTGAGTAACTAAATCAGGAGATCTAGATTGCCAAAGACGTAAATCCACTAGTCGGATATCACCAATCACTCCTTCCATAATGATTTCTTTAATTTTGAGAAACATGGGAAGCTGTCTTCGATAATGAGCGACGACAAGCTTTCCTTGATATTGCTTAACAGCGACAGCCAGACCTATTGCTTCATCTGCATTGAGCGTAACTGGTTTTTCAATATAAACTGCTTTACCATGTTTCAATGCCCTAATAGCATATTCTAAATGTGAAGAGGGCGGTGTAGCGATATAAATGGCATTAATTTCGGAATTAAGTAATAACTGATTTACATCATCATACCACAATGGAACGTGATGTCGACGTGCATAGTCTGCTGCTTTTTCTCCATTCCTCCGCATAACAGCCAACAATTGGCTATTACTGACTTTATTAAAGGCAGGACCACTCTTCTTTTCTGTTACATCTCCACATCCAATAATCCCCCATTTTATATGAGCTTTCTTCATTTCCATTCTATAAAAATCAGTTGTTATCGCATTAATACAAAAAAAGATGATCAGCTTGACCTTTTAATTTCATCAATCTCAATAGTATAAGTATATCCCATGAACTTAATCTCAATTTATAAAAAAAACTCAAAACTTTAGCTTTTTGATACCAATTTGATTTGTTACAGAAGTATAGGTACTATTAAACTAAACCAAAAAAAACAATTATCTTGCCATTACTTTTCTGAATAATGTTTTAATATGATCAATTTCTTCATGATGAACAGTTTTTTTCCGATTGCCGAAATATAGGGTGTTTTTCAACTTTTTATCCCCTTCCCAGATCAGTTGTATGCTACCGTTATCAATCTCGCTATGGCATAAAAAATCTGGAACTACAGCCAAACCAGTTCCAGCACTGAGACAACGCACTATAGAATTGAGATTGGGAACAATATAGTTGGGTCTAAAATCTGGCTTTTTACCAAAATTCAAATTCCAAAAGTTAAAAAGATGTTCCATATCACCTGTCGTACCATACCATTTTTGTTGCTTCAACCACTCTTCGATAAAACCCTTATTTTTAGTCTTGAGCACTTCTTTAAAAGCAATAGAATCGACATCTTTGCCTGCCACCAATACAATTTTCTCATGAGAAAAGGACTCATGTTCTATATTTGCAGAAATTCCTTTTTTTGGTGTTATGATCAAATCCAGAATCCCTTTATCTAATTGATCTAACATTTCTGGATAATCTCCAAAACTGATAATTAAATTAAAAGGTAGTGTAGAAACATATTGTTCTAACGTAATTTGAAAAGTTTCAAAACACATACCTACACTTATTGTGGGAACATGCTTTTCCGTTGATCGCTGAAAATTTTTTTCGACCTCTTCAAGTTTAGTTAATGGATCGACTAATGCATTGAATAAAACTTTCCCATGTTCAGTAGGAATCATCTTACGACCAGTTCGATCAAAAAGCTTATGTCCCACATACGTTTCTAACGAGCTCAAATGTAAACTAACTCCAGGTTGCGAAATAAATAATACCTCTGCAGTTCCAGTCAAGGTACCTGTTTTATAAATCGCCTTAAAAGTACGATACCATTCTAAATTAACCATAGTATCAATATTATAGTCTAATTAAAAGTAAATTATCATTAAAATAATACTAAGGTAGTCATATTTTAGCGTACTCATCATATCGATGGATCGATCATATAGGCATTTATAATTCACTACAACATACAAATAGAATATACATAGGTGTACAGCACACCTATGCTATTCAATTATAATGGGAATTATCTATCCATACACATGTATCATAAATATGATACATGTGTATAATTTATACTATTATAATAATAACTCATATACTAATAAATTTGTATCAGAAATTTAAAATCGCATAAAATGAAACATATATTAATTATAAATGCAGGACAGTCATTCGCTCATTCAAGCGGAAAATTTAATAAAACAGTCACGCAACACACAGTTGCATTTTTCGAAAGGTTTATGGATGTGGAGGTCAAAGTAACAACGATATCTGAAGGATACGACAAAGAGAAAGAAGTGGAAAAATTTGTTTGGGCAGATTATATTATCTACCACACTCCGATGTGGTGGTTTCAGGTTGCAAATGGTTTTAAAACATATATTGATGAGGTATTTACGGCAGGTCATGGTAAAGGAATTTATCGTAATGATGGAAGACGTTCCGAAAACCCCGACATTAACTATGGCACCGGAGGAATGTTACAGGGCCGAAAATACATGGTCACATCCAGCTGGAATGCACCTAAAACAGCTTTTACATTACCTGGAGAGTTTTTCAAACAAACCAGTGTAGACGAGGGACCTCTATTTGGTTTCCATAGCATGAATGCCTTTGCATCACTTGAAAAACTAGAGAGTTTTCACTTTCATGATGTTGAAAAAAATGCTGACATTTTACGCGATATGCAAGCTTATGAAAATCATCTTGAAAAAGTGTTCACAGAAATAATAACAGAAAAATTAATATCATGAAAATTTATTTAACAGCCCTCATTAGAGCAAGAAGTGAGTATAGAGCTGAAATCCTTTCTGTATTACAACATATGGTTGAAGAAACACGTCAAGAAGAAGCGTGTGAATTATACAGCTTACATCAAGCTATTGATGATGATAATCTGTTTATCTTCTACGAGATATGGAAATCACAAGCGGGTCTAGACAACCACAACCGACAATCCTACATTCAAGCATTTGGTAAATTGATAGAAGAAAAACTACAGGAGCCACCCACCATATTGATTACAACATTAATTTAAAAAAATAACATCATGGAATATAGAAGATTAGGAAATACAACCCTAGAATTATCAGCAATCACTTACGGAGCATTTGCCATTGGAGGAAATATGTGGGGCGGAAATGAAAAGAAAGATTCTATTGCTGCCATACATGCATCACTTGATTATGGTGTTAGCAGTATCGATACTGCTCCATTCTATGGATTTGGTTTGAGCGAAGAAATGATCGGTGAAGCCATCAAAGGAAAAGACAGATCAAAAATACAGTTATTGACTAAATTTGGATTAGTTTGGGATGGTAGTAATCGAGGTAAAGGAGCATTTTTCTTTGACGCAGAAGAAAATGGGCAAGCTGTTCCTGTGTTTAAATATACTTCAAAGGCTAATATCATGAAAGAAGTTGAAGAGAGTCTCAAACGCTTGGGGACAGATTACATCGACCTGCTACAAGTACATTGGCCAGATTCGACAACTCCCATCAGCGAAACTATGGAGGCTTTGGAGTTACTGATTGAACAAGGAAAAATACGTGCTGCCGGAGTATGTAATTACGACATACCACAATTAAAAGAGGCGTCAGAAACAATCCAATTAGCCAGTAATCAAGTTTCCTATAGTATGCTCAACCGTGGTATTGAGCATGATTTGGTACCCTATGCATTCGACACCAAAACAGGAATCATAGTCTACAGCCCCATGGAACGAGGTTTGTTAACAGGTAAATATTTTAATGAAAGTAAATTAAAAGAAAATGATCATCGTAATGACTATTTTTCTCAATTTAATCTTGAAAAAGTAAAGAATTTACTGGCCTCACTTGAGCCTATTGCGCAAAATAAGAAAGTATCTGTAGCACAATTGGTACTACGCTGGACAACACTTCAACCTGCCATAACAGTTGTATTGGCTGGTTCTCGAAATGCTGAACAATCTGTTGCCAATGCTAAAGCAATGGACATCAACATCAGCACAGAAGAATTAATCTTCATCAATAATCAGCTTTCAAAGCTTTAATTTTTATAAGGTATTACATTCAAGTACAACAGAAAAAGGAGAAGAAAATACGTAGACTTCTCCTTTTTCTGTTTTAAATAATCCATCCGCACGAAGCAGTCCATGTATACTCAACGCTTCTATCCACAGCACTCGATCAAGTACTTTCAACAATTTATTTCAATTTGAACCCTCATTATAGATATCTTGTGTCAAGACAATAGTAACTGATATTTTATTTTTTAATAGCAAACATGCTAGTTTTGATTATGTAAAGATGATCTGTCTTTTACCTTTAGAAATTAACAAAGACTTATGATATGGTGATTTGTTATAATAACTTCATTTTTAAAATTTATTCTAATGAATTCAAGAGGCACAAGCATCTCACTACAGACAAACTATTTATTTGTAACTTAGTTCCTGCAGTCGCTATTTAAAATATTTTTTAAAGGACTCCATGTTTTTCACAACTGATTTCGAAAAAATAACCGGTATCACACATCAAAAGTCTTTCACTATGAATTTAAAGCAAAAAATAATGCATATCCTCTACCCTCTGATCAAAAAGATTTCCAAATCAGGAAAGATGGGGACAATTCGTTACAACAAACCCGAAAAAGAAACTCCGGAGTCATTTTACCATTTAAATATAATAAAAAGCAATGGTCAACAATTAGATTTTTCCAATCTTAAAGGAAAAAAAGTAATATTGGTAAACACAGCATCTGACTGTGGTTATACCCGTCAATATGAAGAATTACAACAATTACATGAAAAGTTAGGCGATCAAGTTGCTATAATTGCTTTTCCAGCTAATGATTTTGGTAGTCAAGAACAAGGTAGTGATGCTGAAATTACACAATTTTGTCAGTTAAATTTCGGACTTTCATTTCCTGTTGCTAAAAAAACGACAGTCATCAAAGACAGCGCACAGCACTCCGTATTTCAATGGTTAACAAATGCCTCGTATAATGGATGGAATGATCATGCACCAGATTGGAATTTCAGCAAATATATCGTTGATGAGAATGGAAATCTAACTCATTATTTTGGGCCAAGTATTTCTCCTATGGATACCGAATTTATTAAAGCAGTCGAAAATTAAAAATAACAATAGAGGCTACACATATTAAATATATGGATTTACAACAGATACATGAGTCTCAAAGACAATTCTTCCTATCAGGAGCTACCAAATCTATTAATTTCAGAAAACAACAACTCTTCAAATTAAAGGAACTACTTAAATCCAACGAAGAAAAATGTTATGATGCTATTTACAAAGATTTTCGAAAATCTCCTTTCGAAACTTATACCAATGAACTGACTATTATTTATTCCGAAATAGATTTCTATTTAAAACACCTCGATAGACTGGCAAAGCCCAAACGAGTTCGCACAAACTTGGCAAATCTACCCGGAAAGAGTTATCGATATTCAGATCCTTTAGGAATTACACTCCTTATCGGAGCATGGAATTATCCATACCAATTGACACTAGCGCCTCTGGTTAGTGCGATAGCAGGAGGTAATACGGCTATGATCAAACCAAGTGAACTTCCTGAGCAGACCATGCTGTTCATGGAAGAGCTTATCAATACAAATTTTCCAAAAGAGTATCTCTATGTGATCAAGGGTGGCATACCAGAAACTACCGCTCTATTGGAACTGCGTTATGATAAAATTTTCTTTACAGGAAGTCCTAAAGTCGGCAAAATCGTGTATCAAGCTGCTGCTAAACACTTATGTCCCGTGACATTGGAACTTGGAGGTAAATCACCAGCGATTATAACCCCTTCAGCAGATCTAAAAGTTGCCGTTAAGCGTTTGATATGGGGAAAATTTCTCAATAGCGGACAGACTTGTATTGCTCCAGATTACCTATATGTCCACGAGTCGATCAAAGATCAGGTATTGCAAATGATCAAAATAGTATTAGAAGAAATACGCTATACGGAACATTCAGATCACTATGTAAGCATCATCAATAGACGCAATTATGACCGTCTCGAGCAGATGATCAATAAAGATAAGGTCGCTTATATCAGCGGGAAAAACAATCCGGAACTGCTTCATTTTGCACCTACTATTATGACTGATGTCAGTTGGGAAGATCAAGTGATGCAAGAAGAAATATTTGGACCCATCCTACCTATATTGACCTACATAGATCTAGAGCAAACTTATCAAATCATCAGCCAACAAGAAAAACCACTGTCGGCTTATTTATTCAGTAACGAATCATTAGAAAAAGAAATGTTTCTTGAATACCTATCTTTTGGTGGCGGATGTATTAATGATACAATCATGCATGTCGCCAATGAATATCTTCCTTTTGGTGGGGTAGGTAATTCAGGCATCGGCAACTATCATGGTGAAGCTGGATTTCAGTGTTTTACACATCAAAAATCAGTCTTGAAAAAAGCGACATGGGGTGAGCCCAATATTAAATATCCACCTTACACAGAGACAAAATTAAAATGGATTAAAAGATTACTTTAAAATAGACCGTGATAGCGGATTCAATATATATCACGATAGAGACGTTTGCATGTTACAAACGTCTCTATGATTAGACTTGCATAATCATCATTTAAGAATAAGTTTTTATTTTTTTATTCATCAATACAATTGCAAACAAAATCAATATGATACCAGTCCATTGAACCATGACAACAGACTCATGTAAAATGATAACTGCAGATAGAATCGATACAGGAATTTCCAGACTAGCAAAAATATTACCCAACGAAATTCCCACCTGTGGAATACCTTTTGTGAAAAGAAGTGGAGGTAAAATAGTTCCAAAGATAGCAATCACAGTTCCCCAATATAAGCTATCCAAACTCATCTGTTCAACGATATGAATATTCCAAAATAGAATAATCAAAAGCAAACCTCCCATAACTAAATATTTGCTGCGAATATGACTAGGCACATCCAAAGCAACAGAGCTTGATGCAAACAGTGATACCGTATAGGAAGCTCCTGCTCCGAACCCCAATAGAAGACCTTTTGCACTGAGGTTAAATTCCGCATCAAAAATGTTTGTTGCAAACAATGTACCAATCAAAACGATGATCACACCAATAATCTTAATCGTATTTGGTCTTTTTTTATGAACGACAATCTCAACAATGAGACTAATCCAGATGGACTGCATGAGCAGTATAATCCCTACGGATACAGGAACATATTGAATCGATAGATAGTATAGCGTTGTTGTAAGTCCAAGCGATGTTCCCCAAAGCAGCAACCTTGACTTTGATTTAAAAGATACCACCGTCTTCGCCACTCCTGCTCTTTTTTTCCAAATTAAGTCTAGACCTAATAAAAATATAAATCCAATAAAAAATTGCCAAAATGTAAGTGCGCTTGTTCCAATACCTAAGCCATTCGCATATTTGACAATTGTCGCCAATAATCCATAACTAATGGCTCCCAATAGCACATAAATAACTGCTCTAAAATTTTTCATAATAAAAGTAATTTTCAAATAAGGCCAATTGATTAGAAAGCGATCTGCTCCAATAAGAGGTATCATGAGCACCCTTTGATTCTTGGTAGATGTGGTCCACATTTGCCTCTATCAACTGATTATGAAAGCTTCTATTCATACCGATCATCTGTTCATCTTCAATACCGCAGTCCAAAATGTAAAATTGATCTGCATTTTTCATTTTCCCGATCTTATTGGAAGTCAAGTATGATCGATCTAATTGTTGATATGCACCTAATACTTGATCAACTTGATATTGATGATAGGCTTCACCAAATTGGGCAAAATCCAATGCACCGCATGAACTCCCAACTAGAGAAAACACATGTGAAAAGGTAACACCTATGTTAATTGCACCATAACCACCCATACTCCATCCCAAAATACCCCTACTTGCCCTATTAGAAACGACTGGATAATGAGCGTCTACATATTTCACCAATTCATCTCCTATAAAAGTTTGATACTGTGATCCAGTATCAATAGGGCTATCGACATACCAGCTGTTAAAATTACCATCAGGTAAAATATAAATGGTTTGAAAAATCTGTGATTTTGTGGTTAGATCAGGGATGTCCTGCTGATAAGTTCTTTCGGAATTGCCACTATAACCATGTAAAATATAAACCGTTTTATAGCTTTTCCCTTTTACGATGTTAGGCGTGATAATGACTACCGGAACTTTCTTTTGCATTTTTGCACTATATACTTGCTCATGGATAATCTGTTGTCCAAAAACAGGTAGTATAATTACAAAAATAAAGCATGTCATTGCTGTTTTTTTCATCTTCTTTTTATTTTAATCCAGGACAAAGGTCTAGGTTCAAAAGATGAAAAACGTTTACATATGTTGAGAGATTAGAAATTTAACTCTTTACGTATACGGCTTAATTGAGTTGGTGTAATACCTAAATATGAAGCAATATGATGTTGTTTAAGTCGTTGATACAATTTCTGATTTTCATAAAGTTTAATGTAACGGATTTTTGCTGTATCCCATTTTAGACCAATTTCTAAAGGTTCCTTCTTCACAACCCAATTTTTCTCTAAATAATGAATTTGAAACAAGGCCAAATCATGATATTTGACCACTAGCTCACGGAAAACTTGAGCAGAATACATCACTAATTCACAATCTTCTAAAGCGACGATACTAAATGTACTGGGCTTATTTTCAATGATCGCCGATGTAGAAGCAACAAAGCTATTTTCTTCAAAAAACAGTTTGAAAATAGCACGACCATCGTCATCAACAGTATAATACCCCAACAAACCTTTGCGGATGAAATAATAATATCGTGCCCGATCACCTGCGCTTAAAATTAAATCATTCTTTTTGAAAGATTGTATTTTGCAAATGGCCTTAACAGCATCAGCTGTTTGCTCTGAAAGGGGGTAATAAGAATTTACGTGTTTCAAAAAATCATCCATATCCAATTGTATTGCTATTGGCTAAATTACACAATTGTTCCTACTCTCACTACTCAAGTTCTATTATCCGACTTATTCACTTCTCCGAAATATTTAACTACTTTCGCAATTAAGATCAGCCTACGAGAGGTTTACAAGCACAGTAATTAAAAATTCTTGACGTTAATATCAAAAATAGTAATCGCAATCATTCATGATAACTAACCTGAGAAATAAAAAGATAAAGTATCTTTACCTTGCTATAATAACAATAATAGTAGGCTTAGCTTCTAGAAAATTGACCTTTATTCCAGCTGTAACGGGTGATATACTTTATGCTGTGATGGTCTACTGGCTCTCTAGGTTTCTATTTTATGATCGTTCAAATTTATTCTCCTTTACAACAGCGGTTGTTTTTTGTTTTTTCATTGAATGCTTGCAATTGGTACAATATCCCTTTTTGATCTATATCAGAAATAACCCAATACTTCGTCTGGTATTTGGACAAGGATTCCTATGGTCAGATTTAATAGGTTATATCGTTGGCGTTACTCTTGCTTTCTTATTGGACAAAGATAAAAACTATAAGATCTGTCCTCCGAAAAACATGTAAATGGCGTGAAGACATCATCCAATCTAAATGATCTTAGTTTCTATTATTATTTTTCTAAAAGTCTATTTCAGTTGATTAAACACAATTGCGATATAGACGCTTTATATTTACATAGAAAAACAATCCCATTGTACATCTAAATTTAAATCTTTCTCCCAACAACTTTAAATACGTATCTATACGTTGAAATAAGCAAACACAAGTGCTTGTTCATAATCCAAAAACAATCTTTAACAGGATAGATTAGGACCATCAATTTCAAAAAGTGAGATCAGCATTATTTTATTATGATTTTATACTTTTTTACCTAAAAAGATAAAATGCAAGCAAATCGTCTCATAATCATATCAAAATGTCTCACCATAAGGTTTAAAGTTTAAAAATTTCTCAATTTGAGGATTATAACCAAACCAACTATGATAATTATTAAATACTTAATAAGCTCCTATTATTGCTACGGCGTATTGACTTCAATATCTAACGGATTATACTCAAAATAATCTTCACCAATAATTTTAAACACCTCTTATAAACCTTTTAGCTTATGAAATTTAAAATCAACAATTTTAAAGTAGCTACCAAATTATTGCTGTTTAGTACCAATTTCTACGCGATCACATCTATGGCATCGCCTATGACCCACTACAGTAATGAGTTACAGTCAGTACTTAGCGGTAGTATCACCGATGAAGCTGGAAGCCCTTTAGCCGGAGCTACCATTCATGTAAAAGGTACTCCCAACAGTACCGCCTCGGACCAGAATGGAATTTTCAAATTGAACAATGTCAAAAAAAATGAAGTGATCTCCATCCAGATGATTGGATTTACAACACAAGAGGTTCGATACAATGGTGAAACCGTCCTCAATATCAAAATGATATCGGTAGCACAAAGCCTAGAAGAAGCTGTCGTAGTTGGTTATGGTACGATCGATAAAAAAGAACTCACCAGTGCTGTATCCACCATCAAACAAAAAGACATGGTCGCTGGTGCGGTCTCACCATTACTTGCTATCCAAGGAAAAGTTCCAGGGCTAAGCGTCATCTCCACCAACGGGACTGATCCCAATGGAGGAATTTCCTTGCAACTACGAGGTGTTAATTCGGTCAATGCATCTCAGGGTCCTTTGGTTGTGATTGATGGTGTACCTGGTGGTGATATCAATTCGGTTGCTAAGGAAGACATTGAATCAATTAATGTGCTGCGAGACGCTTCGGCCGCGGCGATTTATGGAACTAGAGCTTCTGGTGGCGTTATTTTAATTACAACTAAAAGACCTCAAATAGGAAAAGCACAAGTCAATTTTACTTCAGAATATTTCATTGAAACCGTGCGCAAAAAACCTGAAGTCCTATCTGCTGAAAAATTTGTTGAATATGGCCTCGGTAATGACCTGGGACACAAAACAGATTGGTACGATGAAGTGACAAATAACAATCCATTTAGCCATAGACAAGTGGTCAACATCAGTGGCGGATCTGAAAATGCCAATGTGTACACGACCTTTACAAAACGAGATGCTACCGGTATGGCCATTACATCTAAAAGGGAAGAAATCGGTGGACGTATCAATTCATCCTTTAAGTTTTTTGACGGGTTTGCTGAACTAAACACCAATGTAAGCTACAATGAAGCAAAAGCGTTTGGGAGCAATAATGACATTTTCAATATGGCAATGGTGCTTAACCCAACAGAGACTCCTTATGATGTCAATGACGTCAGCGGATTTAATGTACTAGTGGGTGGATATGATTATTGGAATCCAGTGGCCGAAGTGAAACTGAGATCAGATTTAAAACAATTTAAATATCTGTTAGCCAATAGTACGTTAAAGCTCAATCTCACCGAACATCTAACCACAAGTGCAACAATTGGGGTTAAAAACAATTCTGAACATGGCACTTATTATCGATCCGCTCAACATCGATTATCAAGGCAGGATGGTGTAGATGGAAATGCTTCACAATACTATAACAAATATAATGACCGGGTATTTGAATGGACGGTTAATTACAATAATCGATGGGCAGATCATGCGGTAAATGCGGTCGCAGGTTACAGTTATCAAGATTTTAATGGTCAAGGATTTTCAGCCAATAACTCTGATTTCCCTGTAGATGGCATTAAAGAAAATGATATGGGAACTGGGAGCTATTTAGTGGAAGGTAGAGCAGGTATGGGCTCATGGCGCAATCCCTGGGTGAAATTAGCTGCTTTTTTTGGTCGTGTCAATTACTCTTATTTGGATCGCTATATCCTGACTGCGACAGCACGTTATGAGGGTTCTAGTAAGTTTGCTCCCAAAAATAGATGGGGATTCTTTCCTGGTCTATCTGCAGGATGGCGTATCTCACAAGAACCCTTCTTAAGTGATGTTAGTTTTATCAATGATTTAAAATTGCGGGCAGGATATGGTGAAACCGGAAATGAAGGTTTTGACGCTAAAGTAGCGAGCCGAATGTATAGTGCTGATACCTGGTTTTTACAAGATGGTAATTGGTTTAGAACATACGGTGTCATGCACAATCAAAATCCTGATATCAAATGGGAAGTAAAAAAAGAGTATAATCTGGGTCTAGATTTTTCAATTCTAGAAAATAAACTGAGCGGAAGAATTGACATCTATAAGCGTAAAATAGATGACCTTATTTATGACATCAGCGTCTCCCAACCACCAGCAATCCATGATAAAACAACGATGAATGTGGGAAGCATGCAAAATACGGGTTACGAATTTGAATTAAATTTCAAAGCAGTCTCCAATGAGCACTTCACGTATAGTACTGGTATTGTGGCGTCTCATAATAAAAGTACCCTCAATACCCTGTGGGGCAGCCAAACATTTACTGATCGAAAAGACTTTCCTGCGCCAGGTTCTCCTGGATCAGCAGTGAGACTTTATCCAGGCGAAGATATAGGAAGATTTTACATTTGGAAATTTGCAGGATTTACAGATGATGGTTACTGGCAGCTATACGACAAAGATGGAAATACATTTGATGTTAGAGAACGGAGTAAAACTGTTGGCGATAAAGCCTTCGTCGGCAATGCGATCCCAACGCTTCAATTATCTTGGAACAATCAGTTCTCTTATAAAAACTGGGATGCAAGTATCTATATGCGTAGTTGGATTGGACATGATGTATTTAATATGATCAATATGTACTACAGTTTGCCAAATGTGAAAGGACAGAATGTTTTGGCAGAAGCCTATGACAAACATAAAAATATCAAAGGTGAAAAAGAATTGAGTGATTATTGGCTTGAAAAAGGAACATTCTTAAAAGTTGATGCACTAAATATAGGTTACTCATTCCATCCTCAGCTCATCAAACCTATTAAGTCACTTCGTATTTACGCTACCGCAAGGGACTTGTTTGTATTTACAAATTATACCGGATTGGATCCGGAGGTGAACATCAATGGACTTGAACCTGGTTTTGAAGAAAGGAATGTCTATCCAAAAACCAGAACTTTTATGATGGGTCTACAAGTTAATTTTTAAAAATAAAATCATGAAAAAATACATATCGATATTAACACTATCTGCAGGACTCATCTTTCAGGGCTGTACCAAATTAGATCAGGAATTTTATAGTTCTGTCACTCCTGAAACATTTTATAAAAGTGAAAAAGATATTAAAGCAGCCTTGTTTAGACCTTTTACACATGCAAAATGGTATCTGGGAGAAGATCGCTGGAGACTACAAGAGTATACCGCAGACAACTTTGCGATCACGACAAAGGGCAGACATTGGTATAATGGTGGAGAAAATGAACGATATCATTATCATAAATGGACCGCAGATGACGGTTGGATCTGGGGAACTTGGCGTGGAACCCTCATGGGAGTTGCTCTTGCTCTGGATACCAAAAATGACCTTTCTAAATTGGATTATACAAAATTTGCTTTAACTGCTGAGCGCCAAAATGCTGATATGGCTCAACTCGATGCTTTAATTTCATACTTCTATTTGAGAGGATTGGACTATTTTGGAGGAATGCCGATTTTTGAATCACTAGATCAAGAATCACTTCCTCGAAATACCGATCAGGAACTCTTTTTACATATTGAAAAGTTACTAACTGCAGCATTGAATAATTTACCTGCAAAAAAAGCTGGTGATAAAGAAGAAGGGGCAATACGAAAAGCTGCTGTAGCGGCGATGCTTGCTCAATTGTATTTTAATGCGGAAACTTATATTGGTAAACCGATGTATGAGGAAAGTAGAAAATTAAGTCAGGCACTCATCAATAAAGAATATGGTGATTATCAACTAGACCCAACCTGGAATGGGGTTCATGGCTTCAAAAACAACAGTTCTCCAGAAATCATATGGTCTATGCCTTCAGAATTTAAAATGTTAGAATACAATTGGTTTTATGCGGACTTCTACCATTACAATACACGTGAATATTTTAGTCAAGATATGGGTGGGAATAATGGTGCCCACCTTACTCCTTCCAGAAAACCAGATGGTACACTATATATCAGTGATTTTAAATTAGGATCACCTTATGAAACATTGAATAATGGAGATTTCCGAAAGAACTCCTATCACTATTTAGGTGCTGAAAATTATGAAGGTATGTTCATTGTGGGACCTCATCTATCTCCAGACGGGAAAGCCATTCTTGGCGGTGAAGAATATAATAAACAGCCCTTGAATTTTGTAGATCAGGTGGCACGTTTTTCAGAAGTTGGTCCAGGAAAAAAATACAGTTCTGTGGCTCAACTTCCATCAAAGATGTCCGAAGGTGAAGAAAATACTGGAATTCGTCTGGTAAAAGTTCCAATTCCGAATCTAGCTAATAATACATTGCGATGGGGCGCAGATATGCCGGTGATCCGATTAGCGGAAATCTATTATATGTTAGCCGAGTGTGAATTTCGTATCGGAGATAAAAGTAAAGCTGTCACATTAATCAATGAGGTCAGAAAAAGAAATTTTAAAGACAATATTGATTTAAATCCAGTAACAATGGCTAATATAGATAAATATCGTTTTCTCGATGAATGGAGTATCGAATTTCTAGGAGAAGGACGTAGAAGAACTGACCTCATCAGATGGAAAGCCTTTACGACAGAAAACTGGTGGGATCACTCCCCTTCTAATAGCATACATCTCAACCGTTTCCCGGTCCCGAATCAAGCTATTGCTGGAAACAATAAGCTAGAACAAAACCCTGGTTACTAACCGATAATACCCCCTTAAGTCATTGATTTAAGGGGTTTATTTTTTTATCATAGGAATACATGAAAATTTACTGCAGATATGCTGTACTTTTGTTATCTGGCACAAGTCAGACCATGAATAGATAAAATAAAGGAAAATAAAACCTCTACTAAGAATATAATAGTAAATAATGACTCAAAAAGAACTCCTTAACACATTGAAAAATGATAGTACCGTACAGATAGAATTATGCTCTGCATCAGAATTCAAGGCAATAAATGATCAGAGAACAAACTGTTACGTGCTTATCTTAGGAATGAAAGGATTTTGTGAAATACAGATCGATCATCATACTTTTCGAATAACTAAAAGTTCTATTACTATAATCCCACCTTTATCTACCTATTCATTACAGCGTCCTAGTTCCGATTATGCGGCACAGATCATTAATTTTGACAGCACACTCCTATCTACAGGTATATTTGAAACCAAGATTCTGCAAGACCTCTTATTTATAAATCCAGAATATGCGCCAACATTTCCGTTAAAAAGGATAGAATTTCATGATTTTTGCTATAAGTTTAAAAAAATAAAATTGGAACTTGATCATGGTAAACCATTTGGAATAGACATGATTCGTCTTTATCTCATCCAACTTTTATACGAATATAACCGGATCTGTGAAGTTTGTTTAATCAATTCGGATACTTCCATTAATCGAAAATATCAAATTACACAGCGCTTTCGAAATTTAGTAAAAGAGCATATTAAAATAGCTAAAGATGTCGCATTTTACGCTGATAAACTTCATATATCACCTAAATACCTAAGCGAATGTGTACATGATCAACTTGGATATTCGGCACTCCGTTTAATTCAAAATCAGCTTATGGTTGAAGCTGAACTTTTGTTAAAATATGGAGATATGAACATCAAACAGATTGCGCTCATGCTCAACTTTGACACAGCCAATCACTTTTCACGACTCTTTTACAAATTACGGGGCATGACTCCTACCGATTACCGATCAAAACCGTAAAAAAGGTCTGCTTTACCGCATATCTGCTATCTACCCATGGTGATATTCTTGTTAGCTTTGACTAAATCAAAACAAGAAACTATGATTAATGGACTATTTGAAACCCATATCGAAGTGAGCAATATGGAAGAAGCGATTGCATTTTATTCCCATACCCTAAATTTGGAATTGGCACATATCGACCATCCCCGTCGCATTGCATTTCTCTGGTTGACACCCGCTAAAAAAGCGATGCTGGGGCTATGGGAAAAACCTTCACCGATTCAAAAAAGACACTTTGCATTTCATTGTGATTTGGAATTTATACGAGACAATGCCGTATCATGGCTAGAAAAAAATGATTTAAAACCTTACAATTTTTTAAACAACGGTTGTACTGATCCAATGGTTTTTGCATGGATGCCCGCTATTGCTATTTATTTTGACGATCCTGATGGCAATAGTCTGGAGTTTATCAGTATGTTAGACGGTCAAGGACAGCCTGAATTAGGGGTATTAAGCTATGCTGACTGGCAAAAAATAACAAAAACAATTTAAAAATAAGTATAAGCATGTTATTTTTGAATGAGAGAGCTATTAAACCATAAATCCTCCATGAATACTAAAACACAAACATGCAATAAATACGCGATTATGAATAATTCAATGATTAGAAAAGCAGATGAAGCTGATCTGGATCAGCTTGTCGAAATATGGTACCAGGCATCACTGCAAGCACATGACTTTATTAAAAAAGAATATTGGAAGGCAAATAAAATTGCCATGCGAAAACAATATTTACCCTCTTCAGAAACATACTTATTAGACAGTGGAGTTAGAATTCTAGGTTTTATTGCACTCGTAGAGAATGATGTAGCTGCCATTTTTGTTTCACCACATGGTCAAGGTCAAGGGGTAGGAACATTATTGTTAAATCATGCCAAAAAAATGCGGCATAATCTCCAATTAAAAGTTTACAAAAAGAACAGACCAAGTGTAGCATTTTATCAAAAAAAGGGATTTGTAGAGGTTTCCGAACTGATAGATGCTGAAACAGGAGAAATTGAGCTGATAATGAAATGGCATAAAGAGTAATATTTTTTGGTAAACATGATTTCTATTTAAAAATTCCATATTTTAACTTATTCACATATAATGAAACCTTTAAAAACCTCAAAATAAAAAAATCGCCATTTGCTAAGATCTAATTTTTATCACATATGATTACCAAACTCACCTTTAAAAAATATACTGCAAAAGACTTTTTGCACTATCACAATCTCGTTAAGGAAGATGATGTGATGAAATACATCACTGGAAAAGGTATGTCCGTAGCTGATGCTAATAAAAAATTTGACTTTATTCTGGATCTAGGCCGACAGCATGAATGTTTAGGTTATTTTCAAGTATTAGACGCAGCAAATGACACAATCATAGGAGATTGCAAACTAGTCTTTTACAAAAAAGATAATAGCGTTTTTGAAATTGGCTATTTACTCAAAAGAGAGCATTGGAAGAAAGGTCTAGGAACTAAAATCTGTGAACATCTATTATCTTTAGCATTGAAAATAGATCAGGACAAAGATATCATTGCGGTAATTCATCCACAAAATATTGCTTCTAGAAAATTGTTAGAAAAGTTTGGATTTATAAGCTACTTTCAAGGAAATGAAGAAGGCGTTAGCATTGAAAAATTAATATTAACAAGGAAGCAGAAAAATTTATCATTGGATTTATAATATTCATTATAAATCCAATGATAAAATACAATTATAATCCTTTACTAATAGGAATAAAAATCATTTCTTTAATAATTTTTAAACATCACCCTATTAGATTTATATTTTTTATTAAAAAATAAGGCTAAAAAAAAGCATTTAAAAATTGAAATTTGCCACGTAGGTTACCTACCAATAAGGACTTCAATTGATAGACCGTTTTCAAAAACGAACAGTATCCGAAGCTAAAAAAGGTAATTGATAAGATCCTGTATCCAGCACAACTTGTTTAGCGATCTTCTTCAAATTTTCAACACCGGTTAACGTTGCTTTAGTTTGATAAGCATAGATCTGTTTCAATTTGGGCATTTTATTTAATTTTTCTAACCCTTTATCTGTAACAGGAACAGCAAATAAATTAATGTATGATAATGCAGGATGCCCATTTAAATAACCGATCCCTACATCTGTAATTTTCGTATTTTCTAAATGCAACTTCATCAAATTAGGAAATTCGGTCATCATCTTAAGTCCTTGGTCAGTTATAACAGTATTCCCCAATTTCAATTGCACAATGTTATCCTTGATCTTTAAAAGATCTTTTAAATCCTGATCATCAAATTCAGGATAGTTAATGGCATTAATGGCTACATACTCACTATTGCTGGCTATAGGCAAAACCTTGATTCCTTTTGCTTGCAACTGCTGTACAAAATCTACAGGCAATTTCTTTGCTTCTGGAAGTTCTTCAAACGGTGAAGTAGTTTCACTTCCCTTCTCCAATTTCCCTAAAATCTCCTTAATCTCTGCAGTCTGTACCAAGTCACTCGATTTTTTACCAAAATCAGCACCTTCTTTCACCCACCACTCAATCAATTTAATCTGTTCCGCGGTAATTGGTTTACGACCTTTTGGAGGCATTCTTTTTTTATGCCCTTCGGGTAGAATCAAACGAGCATATAATTCACTTTTTTCTAAATCATTAGCGATAAGAACCGTTCCTCCATCTCCACCCTTTAATAAATGGGCTTGATCTTGAAGAGCTAAACCTCCTTCTTTCTTTTTCTCCCCGTGACAGCTTTCACATCTTTGTTTCAGAATAGGCTGGATAATCCCTGAATACACCTGTACTTGTTGCACATTTGTCAGTAAAATTGTTTCTTCAGATACCTGCTCGATCCCTACTGCATCTTTAATTGCCGAGGGAAGCGCATCTTTAAAATATCCTTTGCCATGTGTCAAGGTACCTCCGAAGTGACCTGTAAAACCGATAAGAATAAACATTACAAATAACAGTAACAGGCGATAAGATCTTAATTTTACTATAAAAGAATAACGGACTCCCTCTTTATAAAGAAAATACAAAAATAGACTAATGACCGCAACAGCAAGCCCTAACCATTGATGAAAATTCAACGTTTCTTGCTCATAACCACCTTGCAAAGACAACAGGTATCCTGTAAAACAAGCTAAAACTGCGGCGATACTTCCTAACAATAACGATAATGATATTGCCGGTCCTATATTTTTATAGTGTTCTCTTCTTGAAAACAATGCCCTTATAAAGGCAATAATTAACATTCCGATAGGAAGATGTACTAAAATTGGATGCCATCTTCCTGTAAAATTCATGAGCTCTTCAAAAAACAACATCATGATTTATATCGTGCTTTTAAAAGATTTAACATGAACACATTGATACTCCATTGATCGGCTACAGGTTGTTGTGTATAGGGTAAAGTCGGCAAATATCCTGATGGACCAAACTCAGTTGTTATGGTCAAAACTTTTGCCTTATTTTCCTTATGGATACGTACAATTTCATCCCACCATGCTAAATGCTGATCCAGTATAGGCTTCCATTCTGGCGCAGCGGGATCATTAACCTGTGGTCCTTGCGGATGACCAACACGAGCATGTATATGTCCAGTCTTTAAAAGCGCCAATTGAACGGCTTCTTTCTGATCTGATAACATGGACTCATGAACATTACACCAATGTGATATATCTAATGTTAAACGCAAATGCGGAATCTCTTCTAAATACTTTTTTGTAATATGTGCGGCAAAGCTAAATCGGCCGCGGTGTGTTTCATGTCTAACTGGGATACCCGTTTTTTTAGAAATGGCTTCTGCTGCATCAATTAAAGCTTTATTTTGTTCAAACGTATAATACTCTTTTCCAGTATGACAATTGATATAATCCGGTTTTTGTTGCGCGGCATCCTCAACATTTTTTATAAAAGAAGCCAGATACTGCTCAAAATTGGCACCACCACCTCCACTTAATAAACCCAAAGAGAGCTTATGTTTTTTTAAAGCATCAAACATGGCTGTACGCTCTTCTCCTGCTGCGGGAAGCCAAGTCTCTAGACCGTCAAATCCAGCTTGACTTACTCGGGCACAGTAACTATCCCACGACTCAGCCATACCCCAATTGGTACAGTAGAACTTGATCTTCAAATGATCATTTACTTGAGCTTGATTTGGTAGAGCCCACAAAACAAAAAGCATAATGCTATATAGATATTTCATTCCACGTATTTATTAAACAATCGCACTAATCAGGTTACCTTCAACATCCGTCAAACGGAATGGCCTTCCCTGAAATTCATAAGTAAATTTTTCATGATCAAAGCCAAGTAGATGAAGCATAGTAGCATGTACGTCATGAACGGACGATCTTCCGCTGACACCTGTAAACCCGATTTCATCGGTCTCGCCATAGGTCACCCCTTTTTTGACTCCGCCTCCTGCCATCCAGATCGTGTAGGCATCCGTATGATGATCACGACCTAAAAATGGCATATCACTATTATCCCTATTTTCCTGCATTGGAGTTCTCCCAAATTCTCCTCCCCATACGACTAATGTCTCATCCAATAACCCGCGTTGTTTCAAGTCCATAATTAAAGCTGTCATTGGTCTGTCGATTTCTCTACACTTATTACGGAATCCCAGATCTATAGAATCAGAAGCATTTGTACCATGGCTATCCCAGCCCCAATCAAATAGTTGAACATAACGAACACCTTGTTCAACTAGTTTACGCGCCAGTAAACAGTTATTAGCAAAAGATTCTTTACCCGGCTCTGTACCATATAGTTCATGGATATGCGCGGGTTCTTGACTGATGTCCATCACCTCAGGAACTGCCACCTGCATTTTGTAAGCCATCTCATATTGGGCTATTCGAGATAATGTTTCAGGATCTTTATAGGTATTATACTCTTCCTTATTTACGTCATTGATTGCATCAATAGCATGCCTTTTCAAATCTCTGCTCATTCCTTCCGGATCGGCAAGATAGATTACAGGATCTCCTTTCGAACGGCATTGTACACCTTGATAAACGGATGGTAAGAATCCAGATCCCCAGACACTCTTTCCTGCATCAGGAGTTTTTCCTCCTGAAGTCAAGACAACGAAACCCGGCAAGTTGCTATTTTCAGATCCCAAACCATAAGTCACCCATGACCCAATACTTGGTCTGCCCAGCCTTGCGCTACCAGTTTGCATAAACATTTGGGCAGGACCATGATTAAACTGATCGCTATGCACAGCTTTTAAGAAGCTGACATCGTCCACAACCTTGCTAAAATGTGGTAAATGATCGGATACCCAAGCACCGCTTTGTCCATATTGTTTAAAAGCCGCTTGTGGGCCTAACATTTTAGGAATTCCTCTAATAAAGGCAAAAGTTTTTCCCGCTAATAGTGACTCTGGACAAGGTTGATTGTGTAATGTCTGCAACACTGGCTTATAGTCAAAGAGTTCCAATTGTGAAGGAGCTCCTGCCATATGCAAATAAATGACGCTCTTTGCTTTTCCTGGAAAATGTGGGGATTTCGGCACTAGTGGATTCAGTGCATTTAGATCTATCGCTCCAGATGAGCCCGAGTTACCTCCACAACTTGCCAAAAAACTAGCTAATGCAATGCTTCCCACACCTGCCACACAATCCTTCAAAAAATGTCTACGCGTGACCGCCTGCAATTTCTGTTGTTGCAATTCACGAAATAATTTATTGAGATCTTTCATGTCCTTTACGATTTTGTAAGAAATTCATCCAGATTTAATAATGCATTGGCTACAACCATATAAGCAGCATTCGAAGTTAAAGCTGGATCTTTTGATTCGCTGGCATTTACAGCCATAAATTTGATAGCCTCTGCCGGTTTTTTATTGAAATTTAGTAATGCCTCTTTATATAATTTTTCCAATGCAACAACTTTTTCTGCACTCGGATTTTTTAACATCAGTTTCTTATAAGCATAGGAAATTATTTTTTTAGAATCTCCTGATCCTTCCTGCTGCATAAGCTTTGAAAGATGTTTAGCTGCTTCCAGATAAACAGGATCGTTTAAAGTTGTAAGCGCTTGCAATGGCGTATTTGTTCTGATACGGTCGACCAGACAAACTTCTCTGCTCGATGCATCAAAAGAGATAAATGAAGGATAAGGACTTGTCCGTTTCAAAAATGTATAAAGCCCCCTTCTAAATTGGTCTTCACCTGTACTTGTAGTCCACGATTCACCACTATACACGGTCATCCATACACCATCCGGTTGATAGGGCATCACCGAATGTCCATACATTTTGGAACTTAGGAGACCGCTAACAGCTAATGTCTGATCACGAATCTGTTCAGCAGAAAGTCGGAATCTGGGACCCCTTGCTAAATAAATATTGGCAGGATCTTTATCGGCATCACCTTGATTTAAACTTGATGATTGTTTATAAGTGTAAGACATGACAATATCTTTAATTAAAGACTTCATGCTCCATTTTTTTGTTTGCATGAGATCTAGCGCTAAGTAATCCAATAATTCAATATGCATAGATGGTGTACTCTGCGTCCCCATATCCCCAAGTGGCTCCACCAACCCACGTCCAAATAATTGTGCCCAGATTCTATTCACCAAAGTACGTGCTGTCAAAGGATTATCTTTACTTACAATCCATTTCGCAAAACCCAATCTATTGTTAGGCGCCCCCTTTGGAAATGGATTTAATGTTGCTGGGACTGCTGGCTGTACTTCTTTACCTAAAGCCAACCTATTTCCCCGCTCGAACACATGTGTTTTACGATGCATTTCTGCAGGATTTTCAATCATCACAGGCACACTTTCAGGATTTGTATTAATCAGTTGCATAAAGTTATTTTGCATACGCTGGGACTCCGGGTCTGTAGATACTGGAAACCCTTCGCGCAACGCAAACCACTCAATCATACAAATCGGCTGATCTTTTGCTGCTGTTGCATTCTTAAATAGTAGATAAAGGTCATGAACTCCGGTATCTTCCTTCATATCTGCTTGAATAACCTGCCTTCCCGAAGTGCTAGGAAGTTGTACAAGGGTCAGTAATGGCCCCGTCTTACTTCCCTTTCTTACCTCAATAGTGCCTCCCTTTAAAGTTGTCCAGTAGTTGATATATAGTTGCTTCTTTCCTTGTAAAGTAATATGTTTCAATCGTGCACTTCCACCAGAACGTATTCCGAGCCATTTGGTGTCATACAAAGCACCATTTTCAACTTGATCACTATAATGTGCGTGAATTTTAGGTTCTAATGTATGCAAGAATAAATCTGTTGAACGAATCAACTTTTGATTTCCTTTCTGGGTCAACCAAGATTTGATACTATCCACTCTGCTTTCATCTTCGGCCTTATAGAACCTTAATCTGGGATGATCTCCCTGAGTATCCTCATCACGGGTATTATTAAAAAAAGCGACAGATTTGTAATACTCTTCAAATTTAAATGGATCATAAGTATGACTATGACACTGCACACATTCAAAAGTTGTACTCAGCCAAACCTGATAAGTCGTATTGACACGATCTAAAACTGAAGCCATACGGAATTCCTCACTGTCTGTCCCCCCTTCATCGTTATTCATCGTATTTCTGTGAAAAGCAGTTGCAATAAGCTGATCTTTAGTTGGATCAGGTAATAAGTCACCCGCTAATTGCTGTACCATAAATTCGTCGAAAGGCATATCTTTATTAAAAGCTTTAATGAGCCAATCGCGATAAGGCCAAATCTGTCTTGAACCGTCCTTTTCATAACCCTTTGTATCGGCATAACGAGCTAGGTCTAACCACCAACTTGCCCATTTTTCACCATACTGCTGAGAAGCTAATAGTCGATCAACTCTTTCCTCATAAGCCTCTTCTCTCGTATCCTTTACAAAGGATTGTAGTTCGGATAAACTTGGAGGTATACCAACAATATCTAAATAAAGGCGTCGCAATAAAGTTTCTTTATCTGCCTCTTTTGAAAAAGATAAGTCTTTTTCTTTCAGTTTGTCCTGAATAAAATAATCGATATTATTCGATATCCCAGATGGGTTCATCCCTAATAAGCTTGCAAATGAAAAAGGTTTTGGAACTTCCACTTTTTCTGGTAAAGTGTATGCCCAATGCTCACCCCATTTTGCTCCCTCATTTATCCACCTTTTTAATATATCTATTTCATCATCATGGAGCATAGGCGCATTATAAGGCATCCTTAACTCTGGATCATCACTCGTCAACCGCTTAATAAATTCACTATGGTCTGCATCTCCCTTAATTATAGCTGATTGACCAGATTCTGTTTTCGCAAATGCTTCATTTTCAAAAAGTAAACTAAATCCGCCATTTTTCTTTACTCCCCCATGGCATGTAATGCAGTGTTTATTGAGAATCGGCTTCACATCAGCACTAAAATCGACAGGATTCTCCTGTTGAAAGGTCAATAATCCGACAGCCACAATTACACTCAATAAAATGCTAACGACGACGACTTTCTTCTTCATTTTTAATATATATATATTTAACTTTAAGGTTAAATCTCCACCTCGATATTTAGATTTTTATACAAAGACAAATTGTTAAATTGGCTCTTTAGGTTTTATAAAATAATACTAAGGTTTCTATAATGATGTTGCTTAAAGCTGGTCTATTTTTAATAATTATAAAATTAGCGATCTAAACAATAAGAAATTACAACCAAATTATCAATTAGTGACAGAATATTAACGCTATTGAAGAGTTTACTTACTTAAGTAACTAAAAACTGTGGGTATTATCTTTTTTAAACCTATATTTTTAAAAAACTATGATTCATATAGTCCAGTTAATATTTGGAATAAACGTTGATGACGCGATCATGCTTAATGACTTGAGCATTCGTAAATGTTCAAATTCTGGGATCATTGAAGTATTAAAAAATAATGTTATTGAAAAGCAATAGTTAAAATGTGAAGATACTATACGTATATTTTGAATTTGCTCTTACAACTATATATCCCTCCTTATAGTATTGACTACTGCCTATAGCTTAAAATTGTTTTATGATATTGAAATTTATATATTCGTAAACTGGTGGACGAAGCTTTTTTAAGTAATCCCCTACATTTTCACGAGTTATGTGAACTTGTTCTCATTGAAGAAAGCTATGGTAAACGTATTGTTGGCAACCATATCGACTCATTTAGCGCTGGAGATCTAGTATTGATTGGTCCAAATATTCCCCATATCTGGCGTAATGACGATGTATTTTTAACGGAAAATCATCATGAACGTGCGAGAGCTATTGTCATCTATTTCCCTGCTGATTTTCTCATTCAATTAACCGATGATCAATCTACGATCCAAGCCATGGAGCAGTTTATAGATAAGGCAAAAGATGGTTTACGTTTTTTTGGTGACACATTAGAAAAAGCAATTGTTATGATGCGCGATTTAATCGATAAAGATTCTTTATCGAAAATAACAGGTTTTCTGAATCTCATCACATTGTTGTACCAAACGAATGAATACGATAGTTTGTCAAATGGTGCATACAAACCTATTTATAGCGAAAGAGAAAATAAACGTATAAATTTAATTTATCTATATGTCATGCAAAATTTTAAAGATACTGTTTCCCTGCGGGATGCATCTGCTTTATTGGATATGACTCCAAATGCATTCTGTCGCTTTTTCAAAAAACACACACAGAAATCGTTTTCTAGATTTGTGAATGAAATGCGAATAGGTCATGCTTGTAAACTATTAAAAGATAAAAACTATAATATTTCTGAGGTCTGCTATGCGAGCGGTTATCAAAATCTAACGAACTTCAATAAGTTCTTTAAAGAAATTATGAATAAGAATCCGAGTTTATACCGAAAGGAAATGGAACTAGGAAAATTTAACATTCATGATCATCTTTAAAATTCTTGCTATGTTGTACGGATTTAACGAACTCAAAAAATGCAAATCGATTTTTCTATATGTTATGAGCGATCAATAACCGTTATTAATTTAAAACATACAAATCATTCGATTTATTTCCAAAAGATAAAAACAATCGTCAACTTGATGCATCCTTGTGTCAAACCGAACCAAACCTTCATGAAAATAATTAAAAAAATTACACTCCTCAGTTTACTTTCTACAGCAGTTTTATCTGCTACTGCGCAATCTTCATCAGTTCCATACGAAGGAGTATCCGGATGGAAAGAAACAAAGGACAGTCGTATGGAATGGTTTAGAGAAGCTCGATTTGGCTTGTTTATCCATTGGGGTCTCTACAGTGCTGCTGGAGGTAGTTGGGATGGAAAACAATATCCACAACACTATGCCGAATGGATACAAGCTTGGGCCAAGGTACCAAGTAAACCTTATGCGGAAGCATTAAAACCAAAATTTACGGCTTCAAAATTTGATGCCCATGCATGGGCATCTTTAGCTAAGGAAGCAGGCATGAAATATGTCATCATTACATCACGTCATCATGAAGGATTCTCCATTTTTAATAGCCAACAACCCTATTCTTTAAAAAATGATATCACAGGAAGTACGAATATCTCGCCCATGGGTCGGGATTTATATGGAGAAGTTATCAACGCATTTCGTGCGCAAGGTCTAAAAGCAGGAGCTTACTATTCACTCTTAGATTGGCAACATCCTGATTCTTACGAAGGCCTTTCCTATCTGAATCCCAACCCTACTGATTATAAACCAAATCACGAAGTTTATAAAGATTATCTGTACGGACAAGTAAAAGAACTTGCTAATAATTATGGCGGATTAGATGTGCTATGGCTGGACTTTAGCAGTAAAAACAGAGAAGGCGAAAGCTGGGGAACAAAGCGTATCTTGACAGACTTGATCAAATGGCAACCGCAAATTATCGTTAACAATAGATTCTGGGATGGCCTAGAAAATAAAAATGGAGATATAGGTACTCCCGAAAAATATATTCCACCAACTGGTCTTCCAGGCATGGACTGGGAAGTGAGCCATACCATGAATGAAAGTTATGGATATAGCGCACATGACCAAAACTGGAAATCTTTTGACAAAACAATGCGTTTATTTATTGAAACTGTTAGTAAAGGTGGAAACTTCTTACTTAACGTAGGACCTGATGGTGAAGGTGCAATACCTGAAAAAGCAGTGATGTTGCTTCAAGATATTGGACAATGGATGAAAGTTAATAGTGAAGCAATCTACGGTACTACGGCAAGCCCATTTCAAGGTCTTGACTGGGGATACTGTACTCAGAAGGGTAAAAAGCTTTATTTCCATGTTTTTGATATTCCACAAAATGGGACCATAGAGGTGCCCTTGGCTAGTACGATCAGTAAATCATATGTAATAGGAGATTCTAAAAAGTCTTTAAAAATTACAAATACATCTGCTGGCAAGACAATTCAATTACCAGCTAATTTTAACGGTCGAATGCCATTGGTGATCGTAGCTGAAATTAAGGGTTTGCCAGAGGTTATAAGACAGCAGATACGCACTCAAAAAGACGGACGAATAGTATTGACAGCAAATAATGCCAAATTAACTGGCTCTGGAGGTATTAAAGTTGTCGGTGCTACGACACATAATCCCAATCGTCCTAATGCAATAGGTGATTGGTCAAATAAAGGAGATCAAGTGGTATGGGATATCAAAATACAACGTCCTGGCACTTATAAAGTAGTTGTCAATTATCTCCCTAATGAACAAAAATCAGGTACAATTTCACTTTCATTGGGAAACAACAAACTGTCATACCAACTTAAGGATGCTAAAGGCAATCAGTTTGTAGATATGGAAATTGGAACATTTGAGATCTCTCAGCAATCGCTGGGTGATACTGCTTTAAAAGTTGAGCTCAATGCACTTGAAATCAAAGGAAACATGCTTCCAGAGATCAGTTCAATCAGCCTGATTCCTGCTAAATAAATAATATCGATATATCGTAAAGTCGATTCCTTTTTATCATATATAAAAGGGAATCGACTTTTTCGCACAAACCGAACATTAGGATTGCTTTAACTCATACATATGTGAAATAAGTTTGCTACTACTTTGAACAAAATGTGTTAAAGCTCAATTGAGCAACATCATGTTCAAATGATTGATATTGTTCAACAGACATATTTTTGACGGGAAGTCTAAACGCACCACAATCTATTCCAATTTGTCTCATATATGACTTTCCTACTGCTATACCACCATATTTTCCTAATAAAGTAATCATATCAATAGATTTTTGTTGTAACAAGTTGGCTCGTTCAAAGTCACCTTCATTAAATGCTTCTATCAGCTCGTGATATAATGGTGCTGCGTAATTATAAGTACTTCCAACAGCCCCCTTTGCTCCTAACACAAGGGATGACAACATATTTTCATCTCTTCCCCACAACATATCATATTTACGTCCAGCAAAATTCATACACGATAAAAAATCCATAAAATCTTCATGGGTGTATTTAATACCTGCAAAATTGGGGATCCTGCCATCTACTTCTTTTAATAAGTCAAGCATCGCAAAATTTCCGCCAGTCAATACGGGTATATGATAATAATAAAAAGCCGTCTGGGGTGCGGCTGCAGCAATTTCAGCACAACATTTAGTCAATTGTCCTACATCAGCAGGTTTAAAATAATATGGAGATGTAAATGAAACTGCATCAACACCTTCTTGTTCAGCAATTTTAGCCAGTTCAATACACTCCTTAATATTAGTTCCTCCCAATAATACCATCAAGATGAAATCTGAGTCGGCTACCGTGAGTTTAGCCCAGGCTTTTAACACCTCCACCTTTTCATCAAAGGTTAAAGATACTCCTTCTCCTGTTGATCCACAGATAAATCCCCCCTTCACATTATTGTTTTTTAAAGATTGGTAATAATGGGGTATTTGGGCTAAATTTAATGTGCCGTTTTCATTAAATGGCGTAAAGGGAGCTGCAATTAAGCCCTCGATTTTTTGAGTGATCATAAATATATACTTATGTTTTCAGTTTAAATATGATCCCACCCCATTTCAATTACTAAATGAGGCAGGATATGTTTTTTTATTAAAATAATAGCAATAAACGATTGGCAGACTATTAAAATTCAGGATAGCCAACCGTCTGTTTAAGAGCTCTGTTGTTTGTCAGTGAAGCACGATCAATCGGCCATAACAACTTATAAGCCTCTTGTGCCGATAAATCTGTATGGGAAAACACATATTGATTGCCAAACCTTCTTAAGTCGTACCAATACTTACCCTCCCCTAAAAATTCAAATTTACGTTCCTGTAAAATCGCTTCATTAGGATTTTTATCAACAGATTGATTTGGATAACCAAATACACTCTCCGTATAATGAGTACCAAATGCACGGTTACGTACTAGATTGATTTCTTCTTTCGGGCTTTCTCCTAGAATGACTTTTGCTTCAGCCAACAATAATAAAAGATCTGCATAACGATATATGGGATAATCATTGGTGTAAGCTCTAGAACCTGCATTCTGCTCTCCTTGGTATTTCTTTAGGAAACAACCTGCAATTTTATAATTACCTGTATTATCTTTACTATATGCCGCCTGAATAGAGGTGTTTTTACGCGTGTCTAAATCATGATAATTACGATAAGTACGGATACGAGTTGGGATTCGTAATAAACCTCCATAATTATCCTGTGTCACACTAAATTGACGTTTAGCCAAAGAATCGGAGAAATTAACAAGAATATTTGCATTAGGAACAAAATCTGTAATAAATCCAAGAGTGGCTTCATTCAGTTTATGTCGAAGCACAAATATCATTTCATTATTTCCTTTACTTTTTACATCATTAACGCTGTTGAAGTCTGTTTGCAAAGCTAAAGGTAAATTAGATTTAATATCTGTCAGAGCATTTTTTGCAATAGTAGCATCTGGTTTACCGCCCTCGCGATGTGCTGACCACAAATAAACCTCTGCTTTGAGCATTAAAGAAGCACTTTTAGACCAAAAAGAACGTTCTTGTTTAATACTATAATCTGTTCCAAAAGCTGAAACTGATTGATCCACATCTGATTTAATCAGCGCTATTACCTCTGCTGCAGGTGATGCCGCTTTTGCAAGATTTGAAACTTCAATCTTATCGATAGCTTCGGTCTGAATAACGACATCTCCCCAAGTCCGATATAACTGGAAATAGTAAAATGCACGCATACCATGCGCCATACCTAAGTAATAGTTTTTTGTTCCTTCAGTCAATACATTGGTACTGTTCAATTTGTTAATCATTAAATTAAGTTGGTTGATCTGATCATATAATCCTCCAAAATTGCTTACTCCAGAATTATCCATATCCAAATTGTGTAGCCACATTCTTTCCAGACCTTGTGATGCTTCTCCAGTGAAAGATGCAGTAGTTCCTGGATCATTGCCGAAAAGCCCAGCACGCAATTCGCCTAAAAGTAAAAAATTGCGCTCATGCGTTCTAAATCTGGAATGCAAACCGACAACAAATGCGTCAAATTGATCTGCTGTCTTCCAATAAATTTCATCACTATAGTTACTTACTGGCGTAAGTTCCAGATCATTTGTACATGAATTTAATCCCAAACAGGTTAAGCTTCCTACAAATAGATAAGTTAATATTGTTTTTTTCATGATAGTTTTCAATTAATTCAATTAAAAAGAAAGTTGAACACCCAATACATATGATCTCGGGGTCGGATATGTACCACCATACACACCAGTTCCTACATTGTTTCCATCAACTGGCGGTTCAGGCGTTGGACCAGAAAATTTAGTAATATAAAAGAGGTTATTTCCACTTACATAAATTCGAGCTCGTGAAAGAATATGTGTTTTTGAGTATAACCATTTTGGAAGATCATAGGAAAGAGTAATTTCGCGAAGCGCTAAATAATCCCCTTTCTCATAAAATCTAGAATTATTACTATTCAAATTTGGATTGCCATTATTACCCCGTGTATAATTCTGTTTTGATCCTACAACTTGATCTGCAAAGTAAACTTTTGGAATATCTGTGTCCGTATTCGTAGGAGACCATGCTTGTTTTTGTAATTCTAAATAATTAAAGGTTCCCTGATAATTACCCAATGTACGCGCAACAAGATCATTATAAATGGTATGTCCTAATGCAAATTCCCAATTGGAAAACATAGTGAATCCTTTATAACTCATATTTGTAGTAAAACCACCAGTCCACTTAGGATTGATATTTCCGATATATACTTGATCACGAGAATCGATGATATTATTACCATCAACATCGAGCCAATTGACATCGCCGGGCGTTATCCTTCCATTTTTACCTGCAGGTAGATTAGGTCCAGTGATCCCAGCAATTTGATCAGTTCTATTGCCTGCTATCTGACTTACTTCTGCATCATCTTTAAAAATAGAAACTTGTTTATAAGCATAGATATCGCCCAATGTTTGACCTTCTTGATAACCTCCTACCCATTTAACTTGACCTGAAGCTGGATCGTAAACCCGTAAACCACCCTGTCTATTATTTTCAACACCATTAAATGGAAGTTCCAAGATTTTATTTTTGACAAAAGCAGCATTAGCACCAATATTTAAATTAAATCCATCAGGATTTTTTAAAATTTGTGACTGTACCGCGACTTCAAAACCTTTATTTTGTAAAGTCCCTAAATTCGTTGTGATGTTTGGAAATCCGACGTAACTAGGCAACAACAAATTGGTTAGTAAATTACTTGTACGGCGATCGTAATAATCCAATAATACAGTAATCCGATTGTTCAATATACCCAAATCCAAACCAGCACCTGTTGTTTTACTGGTCTCCCAAGCTAAATTCTTATTTACGGGAGAAGTATTTAAATAGCCAGCCAAACCATTGTAACTGGGCTGCACGTTATATACTCCTTGTACTTGGTAGCGACCTAGACCTGCTATATTTCCATTCTCGCCATAACTTATCCGTGGTTTGAAGGTGGTTATATATTTTGAAAGAACGGATTTCTTAAAAAACTCTTCTTGATGCATATTCCATCCTGCGGATGCCCCAGGGAAAAATCCAGTACGATTTCCTTGTGCTAATATAGAAGTTCCATCTAATCGATATACAGCATTGATCAATATTCTGCCATCATAATCATATGCAAGTCGTCCCATTGAAGATATGATTCGGTACTCAGATGCATTACTGGTATTACTTCCAGCTGCGAAAACCGTAGATGCATTGACCGTAGGGATATCATCAGTAGGTGCATTTTTTCCATACACTTGCATATAGTCGGTCTTCACTTTAAAATATTCTGCTCCCACCATTGCAGAAATATTATGCTTTTCTGCAATACTTTTCGAATAATTTAAGATACCATTGAACTGCGTCTGAAAGTCTCTATTCAAATTACGAAAAGCATCTCTTGAACTACTCCCAATCGTTTGTGGATTTGAAAATATATTGGAATAAGTTTGGGTAGACATTTGGAAAGACTCATTCAACTCTTCTTTCATATAAGCATTACCTGTTGCTTTAAGATAAAGGCCTGGCAATATATCCCATTTTAAAGAAGCATTCGCCACAATACGGTTCGTTTCATTTTTACGTTTCAACCGCCCTAACCAGTAAAGTGGATTTCCATCACTGACTGAAATACCTGGATTCGGTTGTGTTTTAGCGTCATCAATCCATGGATTAAAAGTAGGCCAAATCGCTAATGTCCTATAGATCGCATTCGTTTCGGAAGATGGTGTCCCATATTGTGAAGCAGTGGAAAGTGTAACATTGGTTGATACTTCCACGTTAGGTTTCAACTTGTAAGAACCATTGATATCTCCCGTGTATCTTTTGTAGCTAGAACCAACGATCACGCCATCTTCATTATAAGCATCAAATGCTGCGAAGTATTTCCCTTTTTCATTTCCTCCCGAAACATTTACATAATGATCTTTTGTATAGGTATTTCTAAATAAGGCATCTTCCACTTCACCACCATGATCTTTATAAATGATCTGACCTCCATAGGAATCATCCACAAGCTTCCAACCCTGATTTAATAAGGGCTTCAATTCATCTGTGAATTGTTTAATATCAAATGCAGAATTGTAAGCAGGGTCTGATGAAATACCCAATCCCCTTGAGCTATTGACAGATTGCAATGAGCGCCCAGCATTTAAATAGCCTTGTCGCGTATATTGGATATAATCACCTGCATTCATATATTCATAACCTGCTCTGCGCTGGTTAAAGCCTCCGACAAATTTGTAGGATATATTAGAAGTGCCTGCCTTCCCTGTTTTAGTCGTCACCAAAAGCACTCCATTGTTTGCTCTAGCGCCATAAATAGCTGTCGCAGAAGCATCTTTCAATAAATCAATCGACTCAATGTTTTCAGAACTGATATCATTCAGATCCCGAATAACACCATCAACAATAACTAGAGGAGCTCCCGGATTATTGATAGACGCCCCACCTCTTAACTTTAACATAGGAGCTGCACCTGGTTGACCAGATTTATTAACAACCTGTAATCCTGGAATACTTCCTTGAAGTGCAGTTGCAACATTAGATCTAGGCGAATTTTGAAGCACTTCTTTATCCAATTTAGAAATAGAACCGGTTACACTTCTTCTGCTCTGTGTCCCATACCCCACCACAACAACTTCATCAATTTGTTGATTTGAAGATTCTAGCTTGATATCCAATGTCTCTCCTTGACCAACTTGTACCTCCTGAGATTTATAGCCTGTAGAAGTGATAATTAAGATTGTATTCGGATGAGTAGGTAAAATAAATGATCCATCAGCTCTAGTCTGTAAGGATTGCTTACCTCCTTTTACACTAACTGTGACATTACTGAGCACCTCTCCTGTAACGGCGTCCCTAACCTTACCTTGGATGTTTCGATCTTGTGCATGCACTAAAGCTAGATTTCCCACTAGCATAGACCAGATTAATAAATGTTTTAATTTGCGGTTTGAATACATATTGGTTATTATTAAGTATTACATAAAGCAAATTTATATAAATTAATCTATTAAAAGCAACATAAATTTAATATTATGTATAACATACTTGTTGTTATTTATATGTATATTTGCTTTTAAGCGTATACAAGCACTTTTATGAGCACAAATTCAACATTAATCAATTTTGTAAATACCATTGACACCTCATCTTTAGTTGATAAAGTGGAGAAAGAAATCATCAATTTATTTATAAGTCAGGGATTAAAAATAGGCGATGCACTTCCAAAAGAATTAGAATTGGCAGAAACTTTGGGCGTGAGCCGTACGGTAATACGGGAAGCTATGTCACGACTAAGATTAGTGGGATTAATTGAATCCAAGAAACATAGAGGGGCTGTGTTAACAAGTCCTGATTTAATCAGTCCGATGAAAAAGTCGCTTTATCCAACTATTATGGACGATAAAACATTGCGCGACTTATTTGAGATGCGATTAATCCTAGAACTCGGTATGGCCGATTTACTGTATCAACGCATCACTCCTGAAGATATTCAAGAATTAGAAGCAATTGTTTCGAAAGAATCTATGGATTTAGATAATAGTATATTTGACATTGAAATCGAAGTAGCTTTTCATGGAAAGCTATATGAAATCAGTGGCAATATCATGTTAAAGGATTTTCAGAACTTACTTTTACCTGTCTTTAAATTCGTTCACTCAAGTGGAATGTTGATTGAAAAATCAAATTCAAAAAACTTTATTTCCCATCGTGGGCTCGTAGATATTCTAAAAGTCGGTACTCCTGAAGTCTTCAGAAATGCTATGCGACAACATTTAGACAATCACTTTCAGCGCATCCAACAGTATGACAGTACGATCGTTGATTAATAAGATCTGATTAAAGCAAACTGGAAGCAAGATAAGCCGTCTCTATAGAACTGCGCCTTGCTACACCACTCGCACTTCTAAGCAGTATGTCACCTTTCATTTTTGGATAGAAAGGGGACATTTTCTGCATGATCTTCAAGGCATGCTGATTAAAAAAATAAAAAGGGCAATAATTTTCTTACGGCCCTTCTATAGTGAATTTGTAAAAATTTTAGAAAGAAAAATCATCTTTAGATGATTCACTAGCATATGCTGGGTCCTCAAAATTAGGCTCATAACGTTTTTCAACAACTTCTTGATTTGACTTGATGTATTCAACAACATCTGTCAAACCTTCTGCAAATTTTTCAAAGTCTTCTTTGTACAAGAATATTTTGTGTTTAATAAACTGTCCATCTTCAAAACGTTTTTTACTTTCAGTGATAGTAATGTAATAATCGTTAGACCGTGTAGCCTTTACATCAAAAAAATAAGTACGTTTACCTGCTCTCACTTTTTTTGAAAAAACCTCTTCTCGCTCTTTGTTTTCAAAATCTCCCATTGGTTATTATTTAAGTTTAAGTAATCTTAATCTTTGATAAATATATAATAATTAGCATGAAACTTCCAAATATTATTCGAAAAAAAATAAATATTAAGCCTGTCCTGCACTATTTTAGCATATAAGACTTTTATATTTGGATATAATATGCAATCAATCGCTTGATAAGAATATCTTTTCACCGAGGTTTTTATTACATTTACCGAATAATATTGATCGATTACCTATTTCACTTACTCAAGGTTATAAAACACCTATATCTTTGAAGTATAAATTTAAAAGTCATGGAAAAAGAGCCATTCGTACCAAAAAGCAACAACAGCAAAAATATCATAGGTGGTATCATCATACTCATTGGAATCCTATTATTGCTAAAAAATTTAAACATAGATTTCTTCTTTCCATCCTGGATATTTGGTTGGTATATGATACCGATCATTATAGGTCTAGTCATTGGTGTTAATTCCAATTTTCAGAAAAAATCCGCTGTTATATTAATAGCTGTCGGTCTAGCGTTTCTTGCAAAAAGAATTATGCACACTGATTTTGGTGGTATCATCTTTCCGATCCTGATTATCGGGTTAGGCGCATACTTTATTATGGGTAGAAAAAAGGGATTGCCCCCACTTCCTCCTACGCCACTAAGCCCTAATAGTCCACCAAAGCCCCCTGCAGATTTCGATTGGGACAAACGCGTTGTCGATCCTGCTACAGAAGGTGTTCAAGCTGAAGTTGAAGATAAAACAACAGATGAAAATTCCATTGCAAAAGATAACAGTAATCAAGGTCTGCTCAACGAGCAGACCTTCGCTGCTCCAAATTACACACAAACAGATAATAGCTTCGAGGACGTTCTTAATGTTAACTCCATATTTGCGAGCCTTAAAAAACTCATTCTCTCTAAAAATTTTAGAGGAGGAAACATTGCATGTATGTTTGGCAGTGTATCCATTGATCTAACACAAGCTGATATTACAGATGTAGCAGTTATAGATGCCTTTCAAATGTTTGGAAGTGCCAAAATTATTGTACCTGCAAATTGGACAGTATACTCCAATGTCTCTTCGGTTTTTGGAGATGTCGACGACCGACGTTTCAACGTAGGGCTCACAAGAGACCCCGCAAAAAAATTATATATTACAGGTACTTGTCTTTTTGGGAATTTGACCATTAGAAATGCCTAGCCATGAAGGATAAACTGTTATTGCAGAATAAAAATCGACTCATTTTAATCATTTGTTTAAGCATATTGCTTGGCTACTTTGTCATGCAATATGCTTTGATGTATAGATCTGGATTTCCTAGTGATATAACTATTAAAGACTCCATTATCAATAGCCTGATGATGATGCTCTGTTGCTATGCCATTTCTACCACTTTGAATTACTATATCCCCAAACCCAATCAGATTTGGAAAGTACTGATTATCGGATTTATCATGAGTGGTATTAGCATCCTAGGCAGTCGCCTGGTTGTCCAATATTATCTACCAAAAGAGCATTTAAAGATCTATGATCTGATTATTCCCTACCGTTACATTGTCAATTTTCTGATTCTGACTTCTGTAGCAATTTTCATTATTGTATGGAATATACAAGAAGAGTATATTTCGAATATCAAAAGAAAACAAGATTCGGAGAATCAATTGCGCGAAGCTGAATTATACAACCTGAGACAGCAACTACAACCTCATTTTCTCTTCAATAGCCTAAATTCTATTATTGCATTAATTGGTAGTAAACCCGAAGAGGCTCGCAATATGACTTTTCAATTATCTGATTTTTTGAGGGGTACACTTCGTAAAGAAAACAATCAATTAATTGTTTTACAAGAAGAGTTAAACCATCTGGAATTATACTTGGACATTGAAAAAGTAAGATTTGGTCACCGCCTTTATATACATATTGATCATGATCAAGATGTCTTATCAACTAAAATACCAGCCATGATTTTACAGCCACTAGTTGAAAATGCGATTAAACATGGACTATATAACGTTACTGAAAATGTAACCATTAACATCAAATGTTTCTTAGACAATAAGATGTTACACGTTTCCATAGAAAATCCGTTCGACCCAAGTGAAGCTATCCAATCAAAAGGAACAGGATTTGGACTTACCAGTATTGAAAGACGTTTATTTTTACTTTTCGGTCGAAATGATCTTCTGACAACCCAAAGTGAAAACAATATATTTACCAGTAGTATCAAAATACCGCAATATGATTAAAGTTATCCTTATTGATGATGAACCCTTAGCGCGTTCTATCTTAGTAGAATACCTCAGCCAGGACCCATCAGTTTCTATTGTTGCTGAATGTGGAGATGGATTTGAAGGAGTAAAGGCAATACAGCAGCATCAACCTGACCTGCTATTTCTAGATGTTCAGATGCCAAAATTGACCGGTTTTGAAATGCTGGAATTGGTAGAAAATCCACCTGCAGTCATATTTACAACAGCATTTGACGATTATGCATTAAAAGCATTCGAAAAAAATGCGATTGATTATTTGATGAAACCAATTTCACCAAATCGATTTAAGCAGGCATTCGAAAAGTTTAAGTTAAATTTTGCTAAACCTGCTGCCGAACCGACACCCAATTATGAAGCTGTTATTCATCAAGAAGAATCCAAATTAGACCGCATCGTAGTGAAAACTGGAACCCAAATTAAAATAATACCAGTTCCACAAATCAAATATTTGGAAGCTTACGATGACTATGTAAAAATTCATACCCCAGATGGCTTATTTCTAAAAAATAAAACAATGGCTTTTTTTGAAAAACATCTAGATGAACAAACATTTGTCAGAATTCATCGCTCCTATATCATCAAAGTTGATCAATTAGCGCGTATAGAACCTTGGGAGAAGGACAGTTTTGTAGCCATTTTAATCACAGGTGAAAAACTAAATATCAGTAAATCCGGATATGCCAGATTAAAACAAATGATTGGCATATAGATAAAGTTTATGTAAATTTGCAGCAGTATATTCATTATGAAAAATTTTATTGCTGCACTTTTACTCAGTAGTTCATTGTCTGCTGTTGCTCAACATTCTAATCAAGAACAAATAAATCATACATTCTATAATAAAATAGAATTTTTTATCAATTCACAACAGACAGATTCCATTTATAGTTTAGCCAATGATGGATTTAAAAAAGCAGTACCTTACTCTTCATTAAAAAACCTATTAGATCGTGAAATCTATCCTTTAGGAAGGATCCAACATGCTGAAAAAATAAACTTTAAGAATGGTATTAGCGAGTATCGTATAGATTTTGCAAAAGAATCCTTTCGAGTTCCTTTTGGTGTAGATAGCACTTTTCATTACCATACATTAGGTTTCTACCCTTCTGTCAAACCAGTTGCAGAAAAGAAGGAACCTGTATTGACCAATACTGTTGTCGAAAATAAAATTGATTTTTTCATTGATTCGGCAGCGAATGTGTATACGAAAAAAGGAAACACACAATCTTTAGCCATTGGTATCATTAAGGACGGCCAGCTCAACACCTACTTCTATGGCGAAACTGAAAAGGGAAATAAGACCCTGCCAACCAGTTCGACACTTTATGAAATAGGATCTCTTTCCAAGATTTTCACAGCGACACTCCTTGCTAATTTTGTTGAAAATGAAACATTAAGTCTCGATCAATCGATCGTTGATTTTTTACCAGATTCGTTAAAAACAAATCCTAGTTTACAAAAAATTACCTTCAAAACTTTAGCTAATCATACCTCAGGTTTACCTCGATTACCAAGTAATCTGGATAAAACCAAAAATTTTGACCCCAATAATCCTTATAAAGATTATGATAGAAAGTATTTATATCAATTCCTATCAACATTCAAAGCAACATATGAAAGCGGTGAAAAATATGAATATAGCAACTTAGGTTATGCTTTACTTGGAGACATTTTAACATCATTAAATAAAAAGAGCTATAACACCAATATTCAGGAGATTATAGCCAAGCCTTTAGGCTTAACAGCTACATCGGATATGCTCAATCCGAAAACACAATACCTTCCAAAGGTATATAATAGCAATGGTGAAGAAACTAAAGCTTGGGATTTTCAAATCTTTAGTGCTGCTGGTGGTTTAAAATCTACGGTAACAGATCTACTCAACTTTGCTCAAGTACAATTCAAAATGCCTCAAACGCAACTTGAAAATGCAATGGCGCTGACACGTCAATTTACTTATTTCATACCACCCAATACCGACATTGGTTTAGCATGGCACATGGATTTATTGGACGATATCACGTATTATTTCCATACAGGTGGAACAGGAGGAAGCAGTTCATTCATAGCCATCGCTCCAGACAAAAAAACAGCAGTAGTTTTACTTTCCAATGCTGCAGAATCGGTAGAAAATACCGGAATATCGATCTTCCATTTTCTATTATCTCAAAAATAATCCATCGATCATACTGCTACTCAGGGAACATATTAAATTATATGTTCCCTATTTTTTTATTTCCCGTATTCCATAATTCTGGATGGTAGACGAAATATTGGTCATTTGTTTAGTATATAATTATCTCATATAAAACAAATTTACCTAAGTTTGGTTATATTAATTTGATGATACGAGTATGAAAGTTTTTATATGCAGAACAATTCCCCAGAAAGCTATTGATAGTTTACAACAGGCTGGTTTTGATATCACCTATCGTACTGAACCAGGAAATATTGATCAATCCGATTTAATCGAGGCCTGTCAAAAGGTCGATTATCTCTTTGCCGCAGGGCACAATCTCTTGGATGAGAAGTTTTTTAATGCGTGTAGCCATCTCAAAGGAATTGCATTGATGAGCGCAGGATATGATAGCGTTGATCTTCATCAAGCTACCAAACAAGGTATACCAGTGAGCAATACTGCCGACGTCTTATCCAACGCAACAGCGGATATCGCTTTCTTATTGATGTTGGCCGTATCACGAAAAGCTTTTTATATGTACCGAAAAATCATCAGCGATGAATGGAAAAATTTTGAATTGACTGAACACCTGGGTATAGAATTATATGGTAAGACTTTAGGTATATTTGGATTAGGACGTATCGGATTTGAACTTGCCCGCAAAGCGAAAGCAGCCTATAATATGAATATCATTTATCACAATAGGCATCCAAATCAGAATGCGAATAGATTACTTGATGCTACATACGTTAATTACGATGAATTGCTGACGCAGAGTGATGTACTATCGGTGCATGCCAATCTTTCTGCGGAAACGAAAGAGAAATTTAATAAAGATGCCTTCAAAAGAATGAAAAATACAGCAATTTTCATCAATACAGCACGAGGAGGATTACATCATGAACAAGATCTTTACACTGCATTAAAAAATGAAGAGATATGGGGAGCAGGTTTAGATGTGACAAATCCAGAACCGATGAATGCCGATAATCCGTTGCTAAACTTGTCCAACGTGGCCGTGCTACCCCACATTGGATCCGCAACAGTCGAAGCAAGAGATAACATGGCTCTGATGGCAGCTAATAATTTAATAGCACTAAAAAATCAAATCAAAATGCCACAAATATTAAATAACGAGATCTATGAAAATAATATATAAATTGATCAATAAAGTCAATAAACTGATTTTACCAAGATATGCTAAAAAGGACCCTACAAAACTAAAAAAGTACCAACAAGCTATTTTAGCCTATCGGTACTTCATCTTAATCCGATCCTTAGATTAAGATTTCATAATACGGTCTTGTCCCCCATTTGGATCCGAAATAATACGCATCTCGGTCTGCGGATACGGGATACTAATATTATTTTTATCCAAAGCAATTTTAATAGCCTCTTGATTTTCGTTATTTGCAGGCCAAAAATCTTCTTTTTTTGTCCATGCACGTATGGTCAAATTAACAGAACTATCTCCCAATCCTTTTACAAACACCTCTACAGCAGGTGTTTTTAGAACACGAGGATCAGCATGAAGCACATTCATAATGATTTCGCGAGCTTCTTTAATATTAGCATCGTACGAGATACCTACAGTATACTCAAAACGTCGGTTGGTAATTTTTGTGAAATTTTGAATAACGGAGTTTGCTAAAGGGCCATTTGGACTAAATACACGAACACCATCTCCGGCAATTAAAGTCGTATATAAGATATCTATTCGTTCCACAGTCCCCGAAGTGCCATTATTACTGCTCATATAATCTCCGACTTCAAACGGTCTAAATAAAAGGATCAATACCCCACCAGCAAAATTACTTAAGCTACCCTGTAAAGCTAAACCTGCTGCTAGACCAAATGCAGATAATGCTGCAATAAACGACGTTGTTTGGATCCCCATCGTACTTGCTACCGTCAAGAATAATAATGCGTAAAACACAACGCGCAATATACTCATCACAAAACCTCGAATTGATAAGTCTACATGACGCTTCTCAAATCGCCTACTGATGAGGTTCAGTAAAAACTTGACAAGGTAACTTCCAATGATCAATATAATAATCCCTGTAATAATACTTGGTACCTTTAAAAGTACAACTTCTAATAACGTGTCCAGACTGGTTTCTAATCTATTCATGTGTAATCTGCTTTTGTTTCCTATAAATATAACAATTGGGTCACAAATTGACAATAAATTTATCAATCGTTGAAAAACACCATTAAATCGATAATTAAATCAGTCGCATATATTATATTTGAAGTAAATTTGTAGTGTGATAAAGAAAAGTACCATACCCGTATTAGACAACTGTTCCATCAACAATGATTCGAGCAGTCTGTTATTTGTAGATCATCTTGCTGATTATATCGCAAAACATCACAATATGGTATTTCCGCATAAACACAATTTCTACCATTTTGTGCTGTTTACGAAAGGCTCAGGAAATCATTTGATCGATTTTGAAAAACATGAAATAGAACCCTATCAAATCTACTTTATGGCACCAGGGCAAGTCCATACTTGGAATTTCAATGGGGACGAAAAAGGCTTTGTTGTCAATTTTGATCCAGAATATTTTCAATCCTTTTTATTAAGGACTGATTACTTAAATCGTTTCTCGTTTTTAAGTGGTCAAAACGATCAGATTGTTTTTACTATACCAGACACTTATCAACAAGATGCCTTAACTATGTTTGAAGCATTTTACGAAACGAGTAAAAATCCAATTGCTACAGATTTAATTCGTGTGAGCCTGCTGCAACTCTTACTTTGGATTGAGTCATGGCATGGCACAAAAACAGAAAAAACAAGTAATCCTTATAATTACACCATTTTCCATAATTATCAACGATTAGTGGAAAAAAATTTTAAAGAAATCAGATTGCCAAAAGCATATGCAGAACAATTATTTATTACTCCCAATCATTTGAACGCCATTTGCAAGTCTTACATTGGAAGTGCCGCAGGAGAGATAATCAGGGAGCGTGTATTACTTGAAGCAAAAAGGTTATTGGTCAATAAAAATCTCAATATTAATGAGATCGCCATCGAGTTGAATTTTAATGACAACTCTTATTTTACTAAATTTTTTAAAAAAGCTACTGGATTAACACCCGATGAATTCAGAAAAAACAACAGTTAGATATGAAAGAGCAGGAAACTACCTACGAATTATCAGAATTTAAAGCCGCCAGCAAAGCATTGTGCCCTCGTTGTAGAAAAGGTAAAATATTCACTGGGAATACTTACGGTTTTAAAACTCAAAAAATGAATACGCATTGTGATTACTGTGGTCTACGTTACGAACGTGAACCTGGTTATTTTTATGTATCGATGTTTGTTAGTTATGCATTTACAGTAGCTGAAATGATTACAGCTTGTGTTGCTGCCTATGTGATAACCGGCAATGACAATTCATTTTGGCTATACTCGATTGTAGCCCTATTAACAGTTTTTATACTAAGCCCTTTCAATTACCGATATTCGAGAGTTGTATTGATGTATTGGTTGAGTCCAGGATTAAATTACAATCCCAACATCAAACAAAAAGAAATCAATCCGACGTCAAGGACTTTATAAACAAGATAATTTCTACCTTTATATCATGAAGGATTTGATTTATCTTGATAATAATGCTACTACTAGAATTATGGATGATGTATGGGAGACCATGGTACCCTATTTCATCCATAATTATGCAAACGCATCCAGCCTGTATCACAGTATGGGACGCGAAGCCAACGCTGCTGTTGAAAAAGCCCGCATTCAAGTTGCCCAAGCGCTCAATTGCCAAACAAAAGAAGTTTTTTTCAATTCAGGCGCAACCGAATCTATCAATACGGTGCTAAAGGGAATCTATAAAAACTATCAATCCAAAGGAAAACATATCATCACCGTTAAGACAGAGCATAAAGCTGTTTTGACGACCTTACAAGATCTTGAAAAAGAAGGCGCTTTAGTCACCTATCTAGAGGTAGACCACACCGGAAAAATAGATCTTAGTATGTTAGAAAAGCATATAACGCCACAGACTATATTAGTATGCATCATGGCCGCAAACAATGAAACAGGCTATATACACCCGATTGATGAAATTTCAGCCATCTGCAACAGGAAAGATTGTCTATATTTTTGTGATGCAACACAATACATCGGAAAATTCCAACTCGATCTTGCCCAAACCCCTATTGATATATTGTGTTTAAGCGCGCACAAGCTGCACGGTCCCAAAGGCATCGGAGCACTATTTATTCGTCGTAAAAGCAAACCGATACAAATAAGTGCATTAATCGCGGGCGGAGGACAAGAGCATGGGTTTCGAGCAGGAACATACAATGTTCCCAACATCGTTGGCTTAGGAGCAGCAATGGTACATATACCACATGATGATGCGATCATGCAATTGAGAAATGATCTAGAAAATGCTTTAAGCGCAATACCTGAAGTATATATCCATGCAAAAGAAGTTTCACGACTGCCCAATACGACATCGATCTGTTTCAGACATATATTAGCGAGTGAACTTATGACCCATTGCCCGCAACTCGCCTTGTCTTCAGGCTCTGCATGTGTGAGCGGCACCAGAGACCCCTCGCATGTACTGCTCGCTATGGGTATTTCAAAAGAAGATGCATTAGCAACAGTAAGATTCAGCCTAAGTCGATTGACAACAAAACAAGAAATCTACACCACCATTATCTTAATAACAGCAGCAGTAAAAAAAATTAGAGAACACTCTCCAATCTGGCAACTCTTTCAAGCTGGTCTTATTACTTAATTATTACATTTGCGAACAGATTTATATTGGAATTAAAAAAGAAGTTATCGTAATTTGTAATATTCAATATTAAATATAATAATTCAGCAATATGGTAACCGTTACAGACAAAGCAAAATCTCGAATTGAAGAGATAATGAGTACTGAAAAATATGACAGCAGTTATTTTGTGCGTGTTGCTGTTGAAAGCGGAGGCTGTTCAGGCTTAAGCTATAAACTGCATTTCGATAACGAAGAAAAAAAAGGCGATCAGTTTTGTGAAGATAAAGGTGTTAAGGTATGTTTAGATATAAAATCATTCTTATACCTAGCGGGAACAGAACTTGATTATTCGGATGGATTAGATGGTAAAGGATTTGAATTTCATAACCCAAATGCCACCAGAACTTGTGCTTGTGGTGAAAGTTTCTCCGTTTAAAAAACAAACATATAAAAAACAAAGAGGTCGTCCTATCATGATAGGACGACCTCTTTGTTTTTATAAGATATCATCAATATAGGCATATTCTTGCCATCAAATCAAAAATATCTCAAGTTGCAAATAAATTTCCCAACAATACCTTGTTATATCTGAAATATTGTTATTTTTGATGCAAATTGAGGGAAAATAGAATTTATGTTGATCGTGTCTTCACATAAATTCTCGACTAATACAAATAAAAAATAGATAACCAAGAGGCTATTTTTTGATATATATACATTTCATGGATAAAAGAAAGTTATTAAAAACTGAAGTTGCTATTAGTTTTGTAAAGGATACTTTTGCACAACAACTTAGAAATAATTTAGGATTGATTCCTATCTCATCACCTTTGGTTGTACTCGATGGTACAGGTATAAATGATGATTTAAACGGCATCGAAAGACCAGTCGCATTCCCGATCAAAGCATTACAAGAACGCAAAGCTGTTGTTGTTCACTCACTTGCCAAATGGAAGCGTTTAAGGTTAAAAGAGCTAGAACTTGAGGTCGGAGAAGGTATATTAACCGATATGCGCGCGCTACGTCCTGATGAAGACTATACGCCGATCCATTCTATCTACGTAGATCAATGGGACTGGGAAAAAACAATCTCTTCAGAACAAAGAACATTTTCTTTTTTAAAAGATATTGTTCTCAAGATATATGATGCCTTACGCTTTACAGAAAAACAAGTGGAGCGTCAATACCCCGATACTAAAGCAGTACTGCCAGAGGAGATTACCTTTATTTCTTCCGAGGCGCTATTACAAACTTATCCAACATTGACTCCTAAAGAAAGAGAAAATGCAATTGCCAAAGAGTATGGTGCTGTATTTATCTATGGTATTGGAGGTGTTTTATCTAATGGCGAAGCTCATGATGGACGTGCGGCAGATTATGATGATTGGAGCACGGACAATGGGGGCGGTACCAATGGTCTAAATGGTGATATTTTAGTATGGAACCCTGTTTTGAATACAGCTTTTGAACTATCTTCTATGGGTGTCCGTGTTGACAAAACAGCTTTAGAGAGACAGCTCGCTATCAGAAATAACCCCGAAAGAGCAGCATTATCTTTTCACAAAATGCTCTTGAATGACGAATTACCAGAAGCCATTGGTGGTGGAATAGGTCAATCCCGAGTATGTATGTTCATGCTAAAAAAAGCACATATCGGTGAAGTTCAAGTCAGTATCTGGGACGAACAAGAAAAACAGTCCCTCCAAGAGAAAGGGATTCATTTATTATAATTGAATTTCAAAATATAAAAAAGGTCTGCTACTAGCAGATCTTTTTTTATATAATACTTTGTGTACTTTTGTAACATGCAAATAGACGCCATATTACAAAAACTCCACATCTCTTCGCTTAATGAAATGCAGAATGAGGTAATGGAAAAATTCAAAGAAAAAGAAAATCTCATCCTACTCTCACCAACCGGTTCAGGCAAGACCTTAGCTTTTGCACTTGCATTGATGAAAACATTAGATAAAGATGCAGCAGAAGTACAATCTTTGATCTTAGTCCCGACTCGTGAATTGGCTTTGCAAATCGAATCCGTATTAAAAAGAATTGCTACCGGTTATAAAATAACATGTTGCTACGGTGGTCACGATACCAAAACCGAAAGAAACAATCTGAAAAATCCTCCTGCGATCCTCATCGGTACACCAGGTCGTATTGTATACCACCTGGAGCGCAATCATTTTGATCCGACTCAAATCAAGACTTTAGTTTTGGATGAGTTTGACAAATCGCTCGAGTTAGGCTTTCAAGAACAGATGTCTTTCATTATTGATTATTTAACAACCTTAGAAACACGTATATTAACCTCTGCTACCGCAATGAAAGATATACCTGATTTCACAGGCATATCTGCTGCTACAGAAGTTAATTTCCTCAACGATACCCAAAGCACTCCAGCATTGACAATCAAAAAGATTGTTGCACCTATTCATAAAAAGCTGGAAGCTTTATTTCAATTACTGTGCAAAATAGGAAATCAAAAAGTCCTCATTTTTTGTAATCATCGTGATGCTGTCGATCACATCAGCGAATTACTGCAAAATAGGGATATTATACATGACGTGTTTCATGGTGGACTCGAACAAAGCGATCGCGAATTGGCATTATTAAAATTCCGAAACAATAGCAATCACATTTTGATCACAACGGATCTTGCCGCTCGGGGACTTGATATCCCTGAGATTGACGCCATCATCCACTATCAGCTACCTTACCGAGAAGATGATTTTACGCACAGAAATGGTCGGACAGCACGTATGCAAGCCAAAGGTGAAGTCTTCATCATTTTAAAACCTGACGAAGATTACCCTTATGTTGCCGATGATATCGCCATTGAAGAAATAGATGGAGAATATGATTTACCAAAAAACTCTGAATTTGCAACCTTATACTTTTCAGCGGGGAAAAAAGATAAAGTAAACAAAATTGACTTAGTCGGTTTTTTACTCAACTTAGACCAAATTGAAAAAAGTGATGTAGGGATCATCGAAGTGAAAGATAGAGAATCTTTTGTAGCTGTAAAACGTCCGTTAGTGAGCACCATATTAAAACATTCCAATTTAGGTAAAATCAAAGGTAAAAAAATCAGAATTCTAAGAAGTTAGAACAATTTAATCCTTTTTTATCAACTATTTTTTACGCATATATCAAACCAGACGACAGGCTAAACCCTTAATCTGGTTTTTTTAATCCGCTATTTTATAGATTTTCCTTACCTTGTCTTACCGTAACATTAATCTAATACCATGAAAAAAGCACTTATCGTTTTTTCAGTTCTCGTCATCAGCTTTACACATCAAGTAAAGGCACAAGAAACACTCGAAACGAACTATGTTAAAACACATTATGACAAAAAGGAAATTGCAATACCTATGCGTGATGGCGTAAAACTATTTACGACCATATACACACCAAAAGATAAAAGCCAGCAGTATCCTGTTTTACTAAATCGCACCCCATATACCGTTGGACCCTATGGCGAAGATAAATTTAAAGAGACTTTAGGAAATTTTCCAGCAATGACTCTGGAAGGCTATATTTTTGTTTATCAAGATGTACGTGGCAAATGGATGAGTGAAGGAACATTTGATGATATTAGGCCTACCAATTTAAAAAAAGGAAAAAAGGAAATTGACGAAAGCACGGACACCTACGATTTACTAGAATGGCTAAGTAAAAATCTCCAAAACTATAATGGCAAAGCAGGCATGTATGGCATTTCCTATCCAGGATTTTACTCCACCGTAAGCCTAGTTAAAACACACCCTTCTCTAAAAGCAGTATCTCCTCAAGCACCCGTTACGAATTGGTATATGGGCGACGATTTTCATCATAATGGCGTACTATTCACAGGTGACGCATTCAAGTTTATGTCCAGTTTTGGAATCCCAAGACCTAAACCCATCACACCAGACCAAGCACCGAAAACTTTTCAATATCCTTCAAAAGATGTTTATCAATTTTATATGAATGCCGGAACTGCCAAAGATCTAAAAGACACCTATTTTGGCGATTCTGTAAAATTTTGGAATGACGCATTTGCTCATCCGCATTATGATCAGTTCTGGAAAGATCGCGAGATACTACCGCACTTAACAGATGTTAAACCTGCTGTCATGGTTGTCGGTGGCTTTTTCGATGCAGAAGATGCCTACGGAACATTTGAGACTTATAAAGCAATAGAAAAACAGAACCCAAAGAATAACTCGATATTAGTTGCAGGACCCTGGTTTCATGGCGGATGGGTCCGTGGTGATGGAAGCTCATTCGGTGACATCCAGTTCGACCAAAAAACAAGTGTGACCTATCAAGAAAAATTTGAATTGCCATTTTTCAATTACTATTTAAAGGGAAAAGGTGATTTCAAAGCTGCTGAAGCCAATATATTTGTAACCGGAAGCAATCAATGGAAATCATTTGAAAAATGGCCACCACAAGATGTAGAAGATAAAAAACTGTATCTACAACCCCAAGGCAAACTAGGGTTTGAAAAAGTGGGCCGTACAGATTCATGGGATGAGTACGTCAGCGATCCTAACAAACCTGTACCCTATCAAGGTGGTGTTATGGAGAGCAGGACACGCGAATACATGATCGACGATCAGCGTTTCGCTTCAACTAGACCTGATGTTATGGTGTATCAAACAGAACCACTAACAGAAGATATCACCATAGTAGGGCCTATTAAAAACTTCTTAAAAGTATCCACCTCTGGAACAGATGCCGATTATGTTGTCAAACTAATTGATGTTTATCCTGCAAACAGCCCTTCATTCAACAATAAAGTAATGGATGGCTACCAAATGCTGGTTCGTGGTGAAATTATGGCGGGAAAATATCGGAATGGATTTGAAAAAGCAGAACCTATGCAACCAGATTTCGTTACTGCGGTCAACTACAGTATGCCAGATGTCGCACATACCTTCAAAAAAGGCCACCGCATCATGATACAGATACAAAACACGTGGTTTCCAATTGCAGAACGAAATCCACAGCAATTTTTTGAAGGTTATGAAGCCACGGCAAGTGACTACAGAAAAGCCACACATCGCATTTTTCACGATCATAACAACTCTTCATATATTGAATTTTCAGTTTTAAAATAAGTATAATAGCATGCTTTACCATTTTCTCCTTGCCCTGCACTCGGCTACCAGATGGATGATTGTCATCTGTCTTATTCTTTTGCTACTGCGCAGCTATATGGGCTGGAAAAAAAAGCATCAAATAAAACTGTATGATTTTGCACTTCAGACCCTAACGCTAACTTTACTTTACATACAGTTTGCAGTAGGATTAACGCTCTATTTTGATAGCCCAATCGTACAATACTTTATTGAAAATTTTAAAGATGCCGTCAAATTGCGTCAGGTACGCTTTTTTGGCATGGAACATATCACCATGATGACCATTGGCATTATCGTATTTACAATTGGTTATATAAAAGCCCATAAAACACCAAGCACTGTAGCTAAATTCAGAACGATATTTATCTACACTGCTTGGGCTATATGTATTATCTTCACGTCTATACCATGGGAATTTTCCCCATTAACCAGCAGACCGAGCTTCAGAATGTTTTAAGGATTACGCTCCTCTCAATTTGGCAGGCTTTTTCTTTGCGACCGTTTACCCCGCTCTGAAATCATGACTTAACCTCAATTATCGAACGATTTATTAGCGCATTGATCAGCCGCTTTAAACCCCCTAGCATCTTAGCTTACAAAAAACCACCATTAACTACTAATGGTGCCATAGAGGTCAACTTATCAATTAAAGCGGGAACATGTAAGCCTTCATGACGACCTCGGTAAAACATCAGATGAGAATCAGTTGAAGTAATTTGCAATAGCAGCTATTGGAATATTTTCAATATAATATTAATTTCCAAGGGCATAATTACCACATGAATATCGGGTAATAGGATCTACATCCTCCGAGTAAACTATTTTGTAGCCACGATCCAATATTAAGGATAGATCCACTCCATTGCAATATAAAATTATTATTTTTCTGTGTCTCTTAATCAGCGATAATTCAATATTATCCAACACAGATTTTAGAACAGACGGAGCAAATGGGTTAAAAAAATAAAATACATTAACATCATCCTCAATGAGGTAATCCGCTGCGTTACAATGGACAATTTTATAATCTAAAACCCTGTTTCCAATAAATTTTTGAATATTTTTACGACAATCATCAACCAATAATGGAGATAGTTCGACGCCTATATAACGTTTGAAATTGTACCGAGTTGCCAGCAAAATAGCAGCCCCTTTTCCACATCCAAAATCAACAAAAGTGCTTTCATGCCAACAGAAGTTAATATTTTTCAACATTCTATTAAAGGTATAATGTGCTATAGGCTCATAATTACAGGCACCCTTATTCTGAATATTAAGTTCTTGCGGAGTCATTACTCCAGCCAGATTGATGCGGTACTTAAAAAAATATAAATATCGACTATAAATAAATTTACAAGTATTGATGACTCCTCGCTGTTTTGTCAAAAACCTGACCCTGTTGAGAGCATACTCAGCTTTTTGACGAAACCCTTTCATCTGTGTGTAGCCACCTTTTTTTGTTCCAAAATCAGTCATTTCATAAAATTACAATATAAAAATAGGAAATTAAAGAAAATACATTTACATCCTTAGTTTGTTATCCTTTCACACTAAGGGCAGCATATTAAACCTTAAAACACATCAATTGTTCACATTTCAAATTCAGGTCATATAGGCTGGAAAAAAGGTGTCGCATGAAAACTGTATGATTATAGACTTTCAATCGTCACATTGATACTACTTTACATACAGTTTATCGTAGGATCAAACCGACTATACTGAAAGTCAGACGGTCAACTATTTATCGACACCTTCAAAAACATCATCAAAGTACGCTTTTTGGTGATGGAACAGATCAACATGGCGACCATTGGTAGTATGGCATTTACGACTATTGATATAAAACCATAAAAAAACAAAGCAGTGCAGATAAGTTCAGAACGATCTTAATCCACACTGCTTGGGCTATATGCATTATCTTTACCTCTATCCCGTGGGAATTTTCACCTTTAACGAGTAGACCTAGCTTCAGCATGTTTTAATAACAATTACTCTCCTTTCCAATTTGGAGGTCTTTTTTCCATACGTGCGGCCATTCCTTCTTTAAAATCATGACTTGACCTCAATTTAACCAACTGCTCTAGAAGAAAAGCATACTGATCAGACGATTTAAGCTCACGTAATTGCTTCGCTGCCTCAAAGCCCATCTTCACGGCCAAAGGTGCCGCAGAAGTGAGCTTAGCTATCAATGCAGGTAAAATATCTGGCTTTTGATCCAGAAGATCATAAACCAATCCCATACTTTTCATTTCTTGTGCCGTTATGACCTCCGAATGAATACATAGATCCATTGCTTTATGATACGGTAAATGTTTAAGCAAACCAGCTAAGACTTGAAAAGGAAATAAACCAATCTGAACCTCTGGTAAAGAAAACTGGACAGCCGAATGAGCAAAAACATAAGTACACTCCAGAATCATTAAAAAACCTCCCGCAATCACATTTCCTTCGAGAACTGCAATGGAAGGTTTATTCAAAATTGACATCACCTCGCCCAATGATAAATCCACATGCGGCACGACATCCGAATGGTCAATTTTATCTGGATTTTCAAAAGCATTTAGATCCATACCCGCACAAAAAACAGGGCCTTCAGCGTCAAGCACCACTACCCGAACTTCAGGGTCAGCATCCGCCATTTGTATGGCATGATGGATCTCATCGATCATCAACGGTGTAAAAGCATTTCGTTTTTCAGGACGGGCCAACGTCAGATAAAAAACATGATCGAGCTGTTTTACCTTAATAAACTTATAATTCAAATAACCATTCATAACAATCTGACTTTATGCTATTAAATTAATAAATTCACCACCAAAGGTCAATATTTTATCCTGCCCTTTTCGCTCAAAATAATACATTAAATCTTCCGTGGGAATATTCCCAACCAAATCATCTTCAGCAAAAGGACAGCCACCAAAACCTAAAATAGCACCATCAAATTTTCTACACCCAGCAAAGTAAGCAGCATTGATTTTATCTAGACTACTTGCCTTAGGAGAATGAAAATGTGCACCGATATGTAAGGCAGGAAACCGTTGTAACGCCTGTTCAAAAAGTTGTGTGATCTGCGGCAATGTTGCCTCAGAAGTTGTATCTGCCAAAGAGAACTCCACCACCCCAAGGGCAGCAATTTTGTCCATCCAATCCAGCACAAGTTCATTACTCCAAAAATCACCAAATGGATTTCCAAACGCCATAGATATATAGACCACCACTTCTTTTTCATGCTTACGGGCGATTTCAACAATCCCCTTCAATCGCTCAAATGAATCCGCTATAGACGCATTCGTATTCCGCTGTTGAAAAACCTCAGAGATGGAAAAAGGATAGCCCAAGTACGTAATATTCTCCGATTTCACAGCACGTAGGGCACCTTGTTCATTAGCAATAATCCCCAGCAGCTTCGTTTTACCAGAAGTATTCAGCTGACGAAGCACTTCTTCAGTATCCGCCAATTGCGGAACAGCTTTTGGAGACACAAACGATCCACAGTCAAGCCAGTCAAACAGTTCGCTTTCAAGCAACATGTTCAAATACTTAACTTTTTTTTCTGTTGGAATCACATGCGATATCCCTTGAATGGCATCTCTGGGACATTCTACCAAAATTATATCTTCTTTTTTAGGCATCTTTTTGAATTTCCCGAGAAATAACCATCTTCTGTATACTCGACGTACCTTCCCCGATTGTACATAATTTTGCGTCTCTAAAAAACTTTTCAGCAGGATAATCCTTCGTAAAGCCATATCCTCCGAAAATCTGTACAGATTCATTGGAGACCGATACAGCAGCTTCGGAAGCATAAAGCTTAGCCATTGCGCCGATTTTAGAAATACGCTCACCACGATCTTTCATGTATCCCGCTTGACGGGTCAGCAGCTCTGCTGCCTGAATTTCTGTAGCCATTTCTGCAAGCTTAAATCCAACCGCCTGAAATTCAAAAATCTTCTGATTGAACTGTTCTCTTTCGTTTGCATACTTCAGAGCACACTCATATGCACCACGAGCGATTCCCAACGATAGCGCTGCAATTGAAATACGTCCACCATCCAATAGTTTCAATGCCTGAACAAAACCCTGCCCCTCTTCACCGACCATCTGATCCTGATGAATACGGCAATTATCGAAAAATAGACAAGCTGTTTCTGAAGCACGCATCCCTAATTTATTTTCTTTTTTACCAGCAGAAAACCCTTCAGTCCCCTTTTCGATAATAAAAGCAGTCACACCTTTTTTGTCACCTTTCTCGCCTGTACGCGCTAGGACAACAGCTACATCCGAGCTAATCGCATGCGTGATGAAATTTTTAGAACCATTCAATACAAAATAATCACCATCACGAACCGCAACAGTAGTTAAACCTCCAGCATCAGACCCCGAACCTGTCTCAGTAAGCCCCCAAGCACCCAGCCATTCTCCAGTGGCTAATTTTGGCAAGTATTTTTGTTTCTGACTTTCATTAGCGAAACTCAATATATGATTTGTACACAGCGAATTATGTGCCGCTACCGAAAGTCCTATGGAACCACAAACTTTGGATATTTCATCCAGAATAGTGATATATTCTTGGTATCCAAAGCCAGATCCACCATAAGCTTCCGGGACAATAATGCCCATGAAACCATGATCTCCGAGTTTCTTAAATAAAGGCGCTGGAAATGTTTGTGATTCATCCCACTCCATGATGTAGGGACGAATATGAGTTTCAGCAAAGTCTCGAGCACTTTGGCGAATCATCATCATTTGTTGTTCATTTTCAATAAACATAAATGTTATCTTTAATTTATAATTGGAATTCTGTTATTTACAATAATAACAAAATTATAACATCTTTTTTTAGAGAAACTCAAAATATAATGTTAAATTTATCTCATATTATCAAATTCTGAATTTGACATGCTTAAAATCCAATTATAACATGAATGAACTAATTGTAGAGTTAGAACTAAAAAGAGCAGAACTTCGCTTGGGAGGTGGCGAAGATAAAATCAAAAAATTAAAAGCTAAAGGAAAACTCACTGCATGGGAGCGTGTCGAATACCTACTCGATGATCACAGAACTTATATTGAAATTGCCCAGTTTGCCGGAGACAAGATGTACCCTGAAGAAGGCGGCTGCCCAAATGCAGGTGTTGTCTGTGTGCTTGGATATGTTAAAGACGAATTATGCGTCATTGTCTCTAATGATGCCACTGTAAAGGCTGGTGCCTGGTTCCCCATTAGCTGCAAGAAAAATCTACGTGCGCAAGAAATTGCTATGGAGAACAAAATTCCCATCATATACCTTGTCGATTCTGCAGGTGTCTTTTTACCGATGCAGGATCAAATATTCCCTGATAAAGAACATTTTGGACGCATTTTTAGAAATAATGCTAAAATGTCCTCTATGGGTATCCCTCAAATAGCCGCTATAATGGGCAGTTGTGTCGCGGGAGGTGCCTATTTGCCGATCATGTCCGATTATGCATTTATCGTTGAAGGAACGGGTTCCGTATTTTTAGCTGGCCCTTATTTAGTAAAGTCTGCTATTGGTGAAACAGTAGATGCGGAGACATTGGGAGGCGCAAGCACACATTCTGTTATCTCTGGTGTGACAGACAATAAATTCCCGGATGAAGCAAGCTGTCTTGATGCCATAAAAGGTGTTATGGATAAACTTGGTGCACACCCAAAAGCAGGTTTCAATCGAAAGGAATCTAAAGAACCACTACGAAAAAGTACAGAAATCGCAGAAATACTTCCTTTAGATCGTACAAAACCCTATTCCATGCACAAGCTTTTAGAAGCTTTGGTTGACGAAGGTACTTTTGAAGAATATAAACAGGATTATGGCAAAACGATTGTCTGTGGTCTTGCCCGTATTGACGGATGGGCAGTAGGGATCGTTGCCAATCAACGAGAAATAGTTAAAGCTAAGAAACCAGCTGGTGCTGTTGAAATGCAGATGGGTGGCGTAATATACAGCGATTCGGCAGACAAAGCTGCACGCTTTATCATGAACTGTAATCAACAATTAATTCCACTGGTATTCTTGCAGGATGTAACAGGTTTCATGGTCGGTAGTCGCTCCGAACAGGGCGGCATCATTAAAGATGGTGCTAAGATGGTCAATGCGATGGCAAATTCAGTCGTTCCTAAATTCACATTCATCATTGGTAATAGCTATGGTGCCGGAAATTATGCAATGTGTGGTAAAGCATATGATCCTAGATTAATCTATGCTTGGCCTACAGCACAGATGGCAGTTATGAGTGGTGCCGCTGCCGGTAATACCCTCTTACAGATTCAAGAATCTGCCCTAAAAGCGAAAGGAATAGAGATCTCAGAAGAAGAAAAGAACACCCTGCTAGATGATATCAAGAAGCGTTACCTCGAGCAGCTCAGCCCCTATTACGCTGCTGCCCGTATCTGGGTCGATGGAGTCATTAGACCTGATGAAACAAGGAAGGTGATTAGTCTAGGAATAGAAGCTGCTAATCATAATCCAATAACTGAACGCTACAATGTCGGTGTGATCCAAACCTGATCACTATAGGGCGAGCACCATATTTTACAAAAATAAATCCATAGCATAAAAAATAATAAAGCCCCGGTTTGTAAATCGGAGCTTTATTATTTTATCTATAGTAATTATTTACAATAGAATACACAAAACACTGAACTAAAGTGATTTTAACCAAAAATCCAAAGACTTAGGATCTTTTAATACAGCTACACTGACCGCTTTTTCGAGTGGAGTTCCCATCATAATTTTTTTCACAGGAATCTCCAATTTCTTGCCACTAAGGGTGTAAGGTATCGTTGGTACCGCAATGATATCATCAGGCACATGGCGCGGACTATAACTCTTTCTTAACTTTAATTTGATCGCAGCCTTCAGTTCATCGTTAAGGGAAACTCCATCCCGCATCTGAACATACAATGGCATGGTCGATGTTCCATCCTCCTGATCAAGACAAATAATTAAACTATCGGCAACTTCCGAAAAAGTGTTCAATATATTATAGATTTCAGCAGTCCCGATTCGTACGCCACCTCGATTCAAAGTAGCATCCGAACGACCGTAAACGATAATACCGTCATGCTCGGTAAACTTGATCCAATCCCCATGACACCAAACACCTGGATATTTATCAAAATAACTAGCTTGATATTGAATATTGTGATGATCATTCCAAAAGTATATTGGCATGGAAGGCATAGGCAATGTAATAACCAGCTCGCCCACCTCATTTTTTACCGATTCTCCATTTTCATTATAAGCCTCAATCTTTGACCCTAAGGTCAAGCACTGTATTTCACCAGCGTATACCGGTAGTAAAGGATTTCCGGATAGAAATGCACTGCATACATCAGTTCCGCCACTTAAGGAAATTATCTGTGCTTGTGGAAATTGCTTTTGTAACCAAGAGAATGTCTGCGGAGGCAACGGAGAACCTGTAGAACCGATAGTTTTAGGTTGATAACGCGGCTTTGTCAATTCAAATTGCTGATTAGCGATATAATAAGCCGCACCAGCACCCACATGATCGATCTGATGTTCAGCAATAAAATTCCAAAAAGATAATTTTTCAGGATAGACCAAAGAACCTTCGTAAATACACAGCGTTGCCCCTACCAATAAAGAAGAAAGGGCATAGTTCCACATCATCCAACCAGTAGTTGCATACCAGATAAATCGTTCCCCCTCTTGCACATTCTGGTGAAGAGCCAAAGCTTTGAAATGTTCCAATAAAATACCGCCACAACTGTGCGTGATCGCTTTAGGTTTACCAGTAGTACCCGAAGAATATAAAATCCAGATCGGATGATCAAAAGGAACTGCTGTGAATTGCAATGGTGAGCCCGTGTCTTGAGATATGATGTCCTCCCAAATTTGTTCCCCAACAAAAATGACATCCCCGACTAAACTTTCTAGATTCGAAGCTAAATCGATCATCGAATCTTTCAGATCAAACCATTTGCCGTTATAGGTATATGCCGCATCTGCAAATAAAAGTTTGGGCGTCACCTGAGCAAATCGCTCGGATATACTTGTCGCTCCAAAATCTGGAGAACAGCATGACCATATCGCACCAATACTATTTACTGCTAAAAAAAGAGCGATAGAAGCTGGGCTATTTTTCAACACAGCCACGACGCGGTCACCTTGCTGTATCCCCTGCCCTATAAGATACTCTTGTAGCGATTTAACTATCACTTCCAGTTCTTTCCATGAAATCACCTGAACGGGCTTATTCTCCTCTTGAAATAAAAGAGCTGGACGATCTATGGTCGACTGACGAAAAATATGCTCAGCATAATTTAATGTAGCGCCTTCAAACCATTTAGAACCAATAAAACCTTGTGTAGATGTTTCAAAAACCCGCTGATAAGGATGATGAAAAATAACATTAAAAAATAGGGCTATATCTTCCCAAAACTCATCTAGATGTGAAACAGACCAGTCCCAGAGTACAGGATAGGAATCCATGCTGAGTTGCCGTTTATTTGTTACAAATTCTTTAAACTGGTGTAAAGAAGACTCCTCTTGATAAGCAATAGAAGGCTCCCAAAGTAAATTACTCATTATTTTTGATTCATTTGGTTTGAATCAAATCTAACGAAAATAATGTAAAATAAATGAGATCAAACGATTGATCAATATAAAATAGATGCTAACACGTCATGATCTAATTCAGAATAATAAGCCTGTAGATTGAAATACCAATAAAAGATCCACATAATCGTTGACAGTACGACTATGAATAGAAAAAAATATAATATTAAAATACATCTATAACCGTATCCGCTTCAATTGGATGTCCCGTACACAGCAATATACGTCCATTTTCAATTTCACGATCTGTTAACACTTCATTATAGGTCATGCGTACCTTTCCTTGTGAACAATCCGATATACAGGTACTGCACATACCCGACTTGCAGGAATATGGGAGCTTAATCTTGTTTTCCAAACCAACATCTAGAATAGATTTATTATATGGGATGTCCAGATGATAACTTTGACCTTGAAAGTTTAACTTAATGGAATAGGTACTTTTATCCACCTCTTTTTCCGATTCATCATCATCGTCTTCTTCATTTTCAGGAAGCAAAAAGGTCTCGCGTTTGATTTGAGATTCATCAAACCCCATCCCTAACAAAGTAAATCGACACAAGTCCATATAGATTACCGGACCACAGGTGTAAAACAGAACATTATGATGTGTAGTTGGCAAATGATTTTTCAAAATGGAAAGGATATAATCTCTGTTCAATCTTGCTGTCATCAGATTTTTACTGTTGGAGTAAATCCAAATAATCTGAAGACGATCCGGATATTTTTTTGCCCATTCCTGTAGTTCTTCTTTAAAAGGAGTTACCTCTGGAGAGCTATTGCTATAAGCCATCACAATCTTTGATTTACTTTCCCGAACCAATGCAGTCTTCAAGATGGAGAATAAAGGAGTGATACCAATACCTGCGGCGAATAAAAATACGGTACGTTCGCTATCTTGAATAGGATCATAAGTAAACAACCCCTGTGGATCTAATGCATCCACAATATCTCCCTCCTGAATTTTATGGTGTAAAAAACGGGAAATCTCACCGTTCTCAACCCGCTTAACCGTAATACTTAAGGGTTCATCGACATCTGGAGAACTACTGAAAGAATACGATCTCCTCAGCTCCCGATTAGCAAATTCAAAAGATAAAGTCAAAAATTGACCAGCTTTATAAGTTGGAAACTCCCCTGATACTGGTTCAAAATTAATGGTTACATTGTGATTTTCACGCGGAATGATGTTCGTAATTCTGAGCTTGTGCATAGCCAAAGATAGTATTCACATCGAGTTTTATCAAATCATTAATTGCAATAGGCTATAGATAGCTATAATAATGAATTCATCTATTTCTTAACCAAATCTATACGAAAAATTTAATACTTAACGGATCTGCTTTATCTTCAAAAATGTTGAACATTATGCTTCCCAATTATCAAGCATATCATATACAGCCTCCCTTCCCTGATAAAAAGCTTCTTCAAAAATAGAAATTCCACTTAAATCAGAATGCGCAAAGAAAATCTTGTTAGCAATGGGTAAAGTCAGTTGTTTTCTATATTCAGAAGACAAATAACCAGGAATTGGAGAAACCATGCCATGGCCATGCCTAAAAATCTCTATCGAAATGATTTCATCTTCAATACCAAAATGCGCTATTGAAAGATCCTTAATAATAAACTCCTTCCATTGCTCATCAGTTTGATTATACAGTTTACGCCTTTGTTCATTTAAATCCGTACCGTCCAAACTATGATAATATGAAATTACAAATGGGCTTTTAAACTGGCCAAGACTCTGGTGCTGTGCATATACATACCCTAATCCCTTTGCTCCAAAAATAATGTTTTCCCAGGCAAGGTTGGCCCCATCAGCAAAAGGAAATTTATGCAGCACCACTGTTGCAACAATCCAGGGAGCATACTGTAGCAGTTGAAAATTTTTGACTCTTTGCGGCAATAGGTACTTGTTGACATATTGCGGACAGCAATTAATCACTTTTTCAGCTATTATTTTTTTTGACACCTTTCTCTGCGCATCGAACAGCAACACTTCAACATTACTTTCGTTTACCGTTATTTTGTAAACCATATGTTGTTTCAAAATTTGATTTTCGAAGCTTTCAGCCAATAACTTGGCTAATCGACCATTTCCTTCTTGCCACGTAAGTACAGCATCTTCATATTTTTTAAAATCGTGCTTTCGAGCGGCAAAATAGTGAATCACCGCAAATGCAGCGGTATATTTTATTCCAGTACCATAGTCATCCCTACAGCAATAATTAAGATACTCATGAAGATAGCTCGATGTATAACCTTCTTTTCGTAACCACTCTTCCATCGTTATCTGATCAAGGCCTAAATCAAATTTTTCAGGTGAAGAATAGCACATTGGAATATTAAAAATATAATGGCCATTTTGATCTTTCAAGGCTTTAAACTCTTCCATCTTATGCAGAAACCTGGTAAGCTCCTGTTGATCAGCATCACTACTTCCATATTGCGGTACAATACCTTCCTGCCAATAATTTTTGATAAATAAACGTTCCTGTGGAGCAAAGGACAACTGCTCTTCGTCAAAAATTGGATTGCCATTGTCATCTCGGCCAATTACAACTCCTACATCAAATAAAAAATCAATCAACTCAACATTAGAAGCATTTGGAAGCGGTAAATAATGAGCTCCAAGTGGATATTTGGAATACTTATTTTCTCCACTCTTTGCATTCCCTCCCGTCTCAGCATCTAATTCTACAAGAAAAAAATCTTTCCCTCCACGCTTATTTAATGTATATCCGGCTGTAAGCCCTGCAATCCCACCCCCTATAATTAATACTGGAACCTCCAGTATCTCACTAATATTTGGAAAATCAGGAAACCGTAGTTTATGTCCTAAAATATGGTTTGTCCCCGTTAATTTTAGAAATATAGTATTCATTCTCCTTTTACAGGAAGATAAAAGATAGCTTCCTAACGTCAGTAAAATACTATTTTTAACAAATGATCGCCTGGATTCTTTATATTTTACTCCACTCCTCATCAAAATACCGTACTAAAATCTGATTATCTAAACGATTTATTTCCACATCTACGGCTTTCATATCAGCTGGAAAATCGGTCATTTTCTGAAGATTATAATTATAATACTTCAAATTTGGAACACGCTGGTTTACGCGATTAAAATTGACTCTCATATCGGGTGAGAAGAGGTTAAATCCCCATTCGCCAAAAGAAGGAACATAAGTATGATAGGCCAAATTATTCGGAAAAACAGATGCGATAGTCTCATAAATGCACCAATAAGATTTTGGTGCAAAATATGGAGATGTTGTTTGAACAGAAACGATACATTGCGGCTCCATAAGTGGATATAGGCTTTTGTAAAAATTGTTTGTATAGAGTTTTCCCAAACTATAATTAGATGGATCAGGAAAATCGATAATCATCACATCAAATTTATCTTTTGCTTCCTTCACCCAAAGAAACGCATCCATATTGATAACCTCAACACGAGCATTGTTCAATGCATTAGCATTATGCTTTCTCAACAGTTCATTTGTCTGGAACAATTTTGTCATCCCCTCATCCAGATCGACAAGCACTACTTTTTCTACAGAAGAATATTTTAAAATTTCTCTTACTGCGAGCCCGTCACCCCCTCCTAAAACAAGTACTTTCTTTGGACTTTTAGCAATAGACATCGCTGGATGGACCAACGTTTCATGATATCGATATTCGTCCTTTGTATTGAATTGGAGATTATTATTTAAAAACAGTTGATATTCTCCTTTTGCCTCAGTCAGTACAATACGTTGATATGGTGTAGAGTGTTTATATATAACATTGGTACTGTATAGCTGATTCTCGGAATATTTTAACAGTTCATTTGAGTAAAAAAACAAACCAATCAAAATAATAAAGCATACAAGTGACTTTATTTTAAGAATAATTGGATTTTTAAGTTGCTTACTCAAATAAAAAGAGAGAAATATGCCAACAGTAACATTGATAATTCCAAAAAATAAAGATGTCCCCATTACCCCAAGTTTCGGAATGAGTAGTATTGGGAATAATACAGAGGCAATAAGAGCACCGATATAGTCAAAAGTGAAGACATTAGAAACCAAGTCTCTAAAGTTGACACGATCTTTTAAAATATTCATTAACAGCGGTATTTCCATTCCGCTAAGACAACCTGTTAAAAAAACAAAAAGATATAAGATCAACTGGAAGTGTTCAACTTGTTGAAATAACAGAAATAAAATAACAGAACTAGTTCCACCAATTATTCCAATCAACAACTCGATATCTATAAATCGGTCTAACAGATTTTTAACAATAAACTTAGCAAAAAACGAACCCACGCCCATCGCAAAAAGATAGGTCCCAATAATAAATGAAAATTGTTTTACAGAATCTCCTAACAAATAACTAGCTAATGCACCTGCAACCAGCTCATAAATAAGGCCACATGTAGCAATTATGAAAACAGATATCAGCAGAAAAATGGGCAGATTCTTTTTTTTATCCATGAATAGCTGCCGCAATAATAATCGATATGCCTAGAATGAATGCAGCAAAAACAATCGCTAATGCAATATTTTTGTTTTTAACGATTTCTTGCCATGATTTTTCAGGTGTTAACCTCTCTATAACCCAATAAGCAAATATAAAAACGACAATTCCGATTATAGAATAGACAATCGATGCCGCTATTCCTTTGTAAAAGATTTCATAATTCATATGACTATATATTTTTATTTGTGACTAGAACCATAATCCGAATATGTTGGTCGATAATAATGATACCGAGATCCGGTATAGGTATTATCTTCCACTGTATTTACTTGATAAGATGTTGTACAAGTTTTGATATATTTATTATAGTACTGTAAGCCTAAAGATAATCCAAACAAGATCACGAACCAGGATCCAAAGCCTTTATAATTCAATACCGTTAAATAATTAATTTCTTTATTGACAAACATAAGGCTATCTTTTCCAAGTCCTAACAATGAATTTCTGATCCACAAGACCAATAATACAAGCAAAACGTAAGTAATAATTAAGCCCCAGTAATCTACACCTCCAAAAGTAATCTTGTAGTCTTCATTTAGATATACTAAAACAGCACTCTTATTAGTTGAGTAGGTTTCAAATACCATGTGATAGGTGCCGGGCTCTACTTTACAAAAACTCACCGAAATACCGCAAGCATGATTGACTTCATTATAATGATGCTGCAATAGTGCTGTTTCCTGTATTTGATTGGTAAGTTCATTAACCAACTTGATCCGAAGATGCACATTGGGAGCATTAACATCTGAAATTCCTTGAAAAGTTAATTTTTGTGGTTCACCGCCATTGACACTAAAAGACTCCCCAATGTATTCATTATTCAATTTTGAAGAGGTAAATTTTTGATCAAATTGATAGTAATACTCCTGAATATTGGACCTGTTTATTACCAAAAATCCTAAACCGATAAGGATAATAAAAACAATAGCCAATACATTAAAGATATAGCTCGTTTTTTTCTTCCGGCCTAGATATTCATTATAATATTGAAAGGTTTGAAAATAGTCTTCTTGATTTTGATATGTTCCACTATAGTACTCGTTCACGTTATCAATAATTTCATGCGAAACAAAACGATCTTCATTGATACTATTGACATAAGTATTAGCTTGAGATCTTGCATCTAGATCTTCAAAGACAAACCCTTCCGCGTATACAACCTCGAGAGAATCCTGATATTTTAAAACATAAGTCCTCGTCTGTAATTTAAGCCGATCTTCCTTTACTGATTTTATTTCTGGCAGTCCAACCGAATGTAGAATAGCCGCATAATCAGGTCCATCACTCCAGTAAATTTCATTGTTTTTGGCACTGAGGCCTACATATTCATTACTATACTCCCCATCTAGATTAACCCGTTGTATTTTGGTAATAACCACATACTCGTTTTTCTTTTCTCTAATCCGTTCCCCTAAGCTAGCCCATAAAATATATTCAGGCTTCGGAAAAACTTTAACAAAACTCCAGGTCGTATGATCTTCACCTTTATAATAACTTCCGCAATTAGAACAAACAAAACCTTTATAATCTACAACTTCAACCTCAAAATTATGTCGAATGTTACATTTCGGACAAATGATAAGCATAAACTACCGGTTAACAATGGTTTCATTCAATACTAAAGCATCAAAATAATGCTTAAAAATCTCTCCAAGCTCAAGTACTTTATCCGTATTATCCTTGAGATAATTACATAAATAAATATCTAGTGTAAGCTGCGAAAACTCAGGCCATGTATGGATACAGATATGTGATTCCATCAAACATATAGCTACTGTGAACCCTTTACTGTCAAATTCATGAGATGAGATTCCAACAATTTTCAAACCATGATCATTTATTTGATGTATTGTAAAATCCAAAAAATTCGACATATTGGTTAACAGATCAACATCATTCACCTGTAGTGTTAATAATTGATGGGTTCCTGGCTTATACTGTTCGTTCATTTCTAAAAATGGTTCTCGGCTATGGCGGCAAATATATACATTTTTTTAATTTAAAAGATATTAAAATAGAGTAGATTAACCAAGTTATTGCCCGACATGACACTTAGATTCATAGACTATAAGCTAATTATCTTATTCATAAACATCTGCTTGCATTTCAATTAACCTGTTTTTTAAAATAGAATAATTGCTCGTCATCTAAAGGTCTCATTTCAATAAATTAATTTAGATTTATTATAAATAGTGTATATTTGTGATTAGGTATGATTATAAAGGCAAAGATAAAACAACATAATGAGTGGCTATTTTGGGAAGAGCTTCCTGAAATAAGCTCTATCAATACCATTTTATCCGAAAAGCACATTGCAATCAATAAAAGTCCGATCAATATCAGTACGTATCAGATCCTCAGCAGAGGTCTATTTGTGCTCTGTGCAGATATGCGTGTTTCGGCACCGGTTGATATCATTTCAGAGATAGAAGGAGAAGCTGTAGTGAGTCAATTTATCCTGAGCAAATCAGAATCTGCACACGGGTTTACGTTCAGTAAACACAACATCCGTTATATTCCATCTCTTTACGAAGAACACCCGATTCAGACCAATCAGGATTTTCTCTATTTTATGGTCATCATGACACCAGAGCTCTATCAGAATATGATCAGCATACATACTCCGCTGCATGTAGAGTTCAAAGAGAAAATGAAAGAAAGAAAAGTAATCTCTATTGTCGAAGAAGACCTTTTTGTCACCACAGAAATGAAGGGTATCATTGATAGTATTCGTACCACGACAAATAAGAATGAATTGAAACAGATATTCGTCAATGCACGTATATTGGAATTAATCATGCTTCAATTTGAGCAATTCAGTTTCATCAGTGATAAGCTAACTGATCTTTTAAAGATCGAAGATGTTCAAAAACTGGAAGAGGCACAACGCATCCTTCGGAATAGTTTTGTTAATCCCCCGACACACAAACAACTATCAAAATTAGTGTTATTGAATGAATTTAAACTCCGAAATGGATTTAAACAACATTTCGGGACGACCATTTACAATTACATCACGCGTATCCGCATGGAAGAGGCAAAGCGTTTGATTTTAAATGAAAACAAAAACATGTATGAAGTGAGCACCATCGTGGGTTTCAAACATCAGGCAAGTTTTACACACGCATTTAAAAAATATTACGGCTTACTTCCTTCAGAAATAAGCCGTTAGTTATATTCTTTATACCTTTTGCGCCAGTAGTAGTGAGCGCCATGATTCCAATTCAGGTACACCAGGTTTTCTCTTTCCAAAAAATTGTACGATCAAATTACCTTGCTTATCATACACTTCCATTGCATGTACATCACCATCTGTTGATGGCTTCCGTACAAGCCATATTTGGTCTATAGCATCCATATTAAGATGCAAATTAAATTGTGGATCTAACACATTGAACCAGTTATCCATAGTCACAAGCCTAGAGATCAGCCCCGAATGAATTTGGATACAACCTTTGTTACTGACAAAAACCATCACAGGAACCTGCTGTTCAGAAACCTCATTTAAGATTTCGGAAAATCTATCACTAGACATTTCTTCTGCAAAACCTGCTGGTGCCAATCGCAGTGCTTGAGTTCTTTGTAAGCTATATTTACGCAGAATACCGAAAAATTCATGACTATCCTTCATATTCAACCAATCGGATTGAAAACTATCGATATCAATCTCCGAATCTGGAATGGAGATATCGCTCAAAACTGCAGGAATGTTGATTGTAAAATAGGTTTGATCTACAGCACGATAAGCATTGACCAGTTCTTCATACACAGCAAGCGGATTAGAGTCCTTGGTCAAATATACTTTATGGACTGCCAAACCTGAAGTATCAAAAAACTGGATACTCCATAGATCTTTGACCTTTACAGCAAATGCATATGCCCAATTTTGAATAAAAACCCGTAGGTCAATATCATCATTATGAAACAACACCACATGACCTTCGTTGGCAGCTGCTGGATAAGTACCCTTTCTTTCATGCACACATGCATCATTGCGCGTTAGAGCCATCACATGACCTAGACGCGGTAATTCTTGCAGAATAGCCCACATATCGTCCTTAAGCAACACTACATCATCTGATAACTGTGTCAGTAGAAGCTGTGCCTCACTGACAGCAAGTGCTTTAGCACAATCATAGATCCTTGCTTTAGGATGATCTTTTTTATAATTTTCGTATTTTTCTTTCAATTCCATAGCCAATTCATGTTTATAATTTGAATTAAATTTTGCTGCTGAATAATGCACTGTACAAGTTTGTACAGACGGTGTCAGCGTAGCCATATCAGTACTCACTTTAGTTTGCACTCCAAATATAGCATATATATTTTCAGGCTTGAGCACTTCAATAGGAGCTCCCTCCCACCATTTCCGTCCCGATTTAAGCATTAATACACGATCTGCATATTGTGCGACAAGATTCAATTCATGTAGGATGGCAACAACACTAAAGCCTACAGCAGTCAATGCCTTCGCAATCGCTAAGGTTTGATGTTGAAATTGGATATCCATACTCGCGACAGGCTCATCTAATAAAAGGAGCACATCTTTCTGGTCCCAAACTTGCGCTAATACCCTAGCAAAATGAACACGCTGCTGCTCTCCTCCCGATAATTGTTGGATTTTTCGGTCAGCAAGATGATCCACCTCACAAATACGCATGCACTCCATTATCGCTAGGTCATGCTGCTTTTGAACTGCTTTTAAATGATAGCGTCCCATGCGAACCACTTCCTCCACCGTAAAGGCCATCGCCATACTATTAGATTGGTGTAAGAAAGCTCTCGAATAAGCGAGTTCCTTCAATGAATAAGAACGCAAAGGCTTGCCTTTAAACCATATCTCTCCTTTAGCAGGTTTCAGATCTGATGCAAGTATGCGCAGCAAAGATGTTTTCCCTGCACCATTTGCTCCCACAATAGCATAAAACTCTCCTTTTTGAATAGAAATATCAATCTCCCTTAAAATAGAACGTCCTTTAATTTCGTATGATAGTGATTGTACTTGTAGCATAAATTAGATTTTATTCTTGTCTCTAATCAGGATAAATAAGAAAACGGGAGTACCCAATAAAGCTGTAATAACGCCAATCGGAAGTTCCAATGGTTGTATGATCAACCGCGACAATAGATCAGCAAGAGTCAAAACCAAAGCGCCAGCAATACTTGACGCAATTAACACATAGCGATTATCAACACCACCAATCAATCGGATTGCGTGTGGCACTAATAAACCAACAAAACTAATGACGCCAGAAAATGCCACTGCTGCCCCTACAGCCAAAGTTGAAAATAAAATAACAACAATTTTCAATCGGCTGGTATTGACCCCCATCATTTCGGCTTGAGATTCACCTAAAGCAAAAACATTTAATTGTTTAGCAAAAAGAGGCAAAACAATTAAAGAAATCAATACACAAGGATATAACACTTGAATGTTTTCCCATGATGCTCCTGCTAAACTCCCTAATGACCAAAATGTAATGGAGCGTAATTGTTGTTCAGTTGCTAAGTAACTCATTAATCCTGTCAACGCACCAGCAAATGCATTCATGGCAACTCCTGCGAGTAGCATGGTGGCGATATGTGATTTTCCATTGTTCATCGAAATACGATAAACAATAAGAACCGTTAATGTAGCACCTAAAAATGCAGCAAAAGCAAGAACATAATATCCTAAGCTTGCTGAAATTAAAGGAAGCAGTAAACCTTCGAAAGAAATCACCAAAGCTGCAAAAAAAGAAGCCCCAGAAGAAATCCCCATTAATCCCGGTTCAGCCAATGGATTTCGAAATATACCTTGAATAGCCGCACCACTGATCCCTAAGGCTGCACCCACTGCAATGCCCATCAGAATTCGAGGTAACCGTATTTGTTCCAAAACATTGACAGTCAACTCATCAATGCCTGATGATGCTTTAAGACCTATCTTATGTAACAGTATAGAACAAACATCCCAAAAGGAAACCGATATCGATCCCATCCCTAACGAAAATATGACTACGACAATAAGTAATATGCTGAGTAGCGTGTAAATTAAGGTATTTTTCATTACAGCAACTATTTCCCAAATAATTTTTCGTGCAACTGCTGTATCGCCTGTGGTAAACGCATACTGAAACCATTTAACAAGGAGGCATCCATAGCAATTACTCTTTTATTTTTACCTGCTGTGGTTAAGTTAACCCCAGGTAATTTGAGTATAGCATCTTTTCCTCCTAAACTGGACATTCCAAAATCAAATAACAAGATTACTTCTGGATTTGCCTGTACTAATGCTTCCGTATTATAAGTCTTATATCCGGTAAAGCCTTTCATCACATTTTGGGCACCCGCTAACTTAATAACCGCATCAACAGCTGTACCAGAACCCGATACACTCATTGCACCAGCTCCACGGGCATACACGAACATCATTTTAGTTGCTTTACTCGATTTGGCTTTTGCGATAGCAGACTTTAAATCTTTTGACAATTGCTCCGCTACTTGAGTTGCTTTAGCAGATACATTTAAGGACTGCCCTACCTTTCTAACTAATCCAGTCAACCCTGCCTCAGAAAAATCCTGTGTAAATAAAATACATGGAATATTTAATGTTTTAAATTGTGCTAATACAGCAGCATTCACTTCACCTTCAAATCCCAAAACGATGTCAGGTCTGAATGAGGCAATGCCTTCAGCAGTAATTGATCTGTTCTTACTCACCTTTGGGATTTCTTTCACATAACCTGGATAATCACTGGTCACGTCTACAGCAACCAGATTGGCTCCCAATCCCAGTGCATCGACAATTTCGGTCAAGCTCCCACTTAAGGAAACTATTCTCTTAGGTGGATTAACTTGTGCTATAGTTACTGAATAGCAAAACCATAAAACAACGATAAGCGCGAGATTATTGAAAATTTTCTTCATATTATTTGTTCATTGATGAAAACAAAAATGAGCTTATTTAAACTAATTACAAATAAAGGGCTACATTTGTAATACGCTTCCACTAACAGACAAGGCCCTCCATAAAAACACTCAAAACATTGTTTATCATGTTTTTACATAAATATTCACACGCGTTAAATCAGGAATATAATATCAGATAGCACAAAATTTAATACGCTTTGCACAAATCAAAATACACAATGCATAAATAAACTTTGGCATTTTATGGAGATACTTGCATTATTATTTAGAATTATTACAAATAACTTTGAAGACTATACACAATCTCTTGCTGCTTTTTAGTTTTCTTTTTCTCTTCGGAAAAGGCAACACGCTATACGCACAACAAAATGCGCAATTTCAGGGATTGGTAGTAGATGAACAACAAAAACCAGTTTCTGATGTCAGCATTGTACTTGATCCTGATCATTCCTCCACAAAATCAGATCATCAAGGCACCTTCTTCATAAAAAAGCTGTATGCAGGAATTTATAGATATGCATTAACTGCAGTTGGATATGAAACTCTGCATGGTTCTATAGAATTACTAGCAAAAGACAAACAGATACATCGCTTTCAGCTTCGTAAATCCAATCAATTGTTGAATGAGGCTTTAGTGACACAAGAAATTCAAAATCGCCCATCACTAATAGATCCAAAAAATTCGGCTATGCCTGTGACTATCATTGATAGAAAAGCAATTGAACTGATGGGCAGTCGACGCTTAGACGAAGTGTTAAAAGAACAAACGGGTATCGCGATTGTCAGTAATACTGCCGGTGGTAATCGCTCTGTTGGCGTTCAACTTCAGGGATTCTCCAGCGAATATGTGATGATCCTGATCGATGGACAGCCCATGCTTGGCAGAAGTTCGGGAAATTTTGACTTATCTCGTATTTCTGTAACAAATATCGAACGAATAGAGATCATTAAAGGAGCTTCTTCTTGCCTTTACGGAAGTGATGCTTTGGGTGGTGCGATCAACATCATTACCCGCCTAGGTAAAGTGACACCTCAATTGCATGGCAATATAAACTATGGGAGTTTTAATATATTAGATGCGACCTTAGAAGGTGAAACTTCTTTTAATAAAAACAAAGGAACAGCTTTACTATCGACCAACTACTATCGGACAGACGGCTATAATACTAACAAAAATTATCAGTCTAGCGGTACAACAATTCCACCCTATCAGACCTTTGCTATTCAAGGAAAGGTCAGGCATCAGTTGAAAGATGATCAACATTTCATTGGAGCATCAGGCCGATACAACTATCGTCAATCAGATATGCTACGTGCCTATGGACAAGATTACAGCACGCTAGATCAACAGAAAGAAACAGATGTCAATGCTTCAATCTTCTACGATAGCCGTTGGAATGAGCGTTGGAAATCGTTATCTACATATTACCTCTCTCATTATCAATCTGACAATAAAGTAACTGCCGAACAAAATGATGCTAGCCTAATTTCGGACAATTTTACGCAAATGGTGCATCGTCTAGAACAACAATTTGCTTATCAGTACAATGGGCTCAATTTAACGATGGGCTTAGGTGGGTCTATTGAATCGATGGATGTTGCCGAAAATTTTGATAACAAAAATCAGAAAAACTTCTTTTTATATACTCAGGCCAATCAAACAATCGGAAAAAAAACCACAATTGTCATGGGCTTACGCTACGATCAAACCGATAATTATGGAGGCAAACTGAATCCTAGCTTTGGAGTGACGTATCAACTATTGCCTCAACTTACTTTTAAAACGGGCATAGGGACTGGATTTAAAGCACCAGACTTCAAAACACGCTATCAGGTCTTTTATAATCCTGCCGCCAATTATTATGTCATCGGTAACGAAGTACTCCGTAATACTCTCGATCAGATGGATGCAGCTGGACAGATCTCTGAAAAACGCAATTATATCATCAATCAACTTGATCGTAACCTACAGGCAGAGAGTAACACTTCGATCAATGCAGGATTCACTTGGAAACCATTATCAAATACCACGCTGGAAGTTAATGTATTCCATCATCAACTCAAAAATCAGATCAATAGTATCCAAGTTGCGACAGGCATGCAGAACATGGCGATATATTCCTATCAGAATCTCCCTCAATCTGTCAACAAAGGATTTGATGTCTCCTTTTCAACAAGACCAATGGAACAAATTACGATCAATGCAGGATATCAATATCTAATCGCCAAAGACATGAGTATAGCCGACAGTATTAAACAAGGCAATTGGCCATATAATACCCTATACGATGCAAAGACAGGCAATTCCTATACCCCTACCCCCAAAGACTACTGGGGCTTGGAAAATAGATCAAGACATCAGTTCAATGTAGGCGTTATTTATAAAGCTCCCTTTAACTTAACTGTGAATGCTCGTGCTAATTTCAGAGGAAAATATGCTTTCGGCGATGCCAATGGAAATCATTTTATAGATCGGTTCGATATATTTGTCAATCAGCATATCCTTTACAATGCGACTATCGAGAAAAAATTTGATCAACTACCATTCACTGTTCGTTTGAGTGGAGAAAACCTGGGAAACTATGTCAACTATTTAATCCCAGGACAAATCGGTAGAACTATACTAATGGGTATATCATATAGAATAACTAAATAAATAGCTATGAAAACATTATTTAAAATAGGAAATTACATCTGTATAGGAATACTATTATCATCTTGCAGCAAATCAAATGTAAACCCAAACGAAGAATTAAGCGATGGTGTGAGTACAGTAATCAGTGATTTGGCTGGTGATGTAGATGCCTACGTAGGCAATGGGTCTGCGGGAAATGGAAATCCCAAAGAAACTCGAGACTTTCATACTTTCCTTTTCCGTTTCTCTGATAAAAAGCAGACTTGGTTAAAAAATAAGGCCGATTCAAATGCTAATTTTAGTAAAACAGACTGGGACATCGCATTTTCAGGTCAGTACAACAGCACGCTTTATGTCAATGATGGTACTGTAAATAGTACCCCTGCATTTGGAAATGGATCTAAACACAAAATTATTTTAGTCAAACAAGCTTATGATCAAGTCACTACAGCACCCAGTGATGCCGATTTTGAACAAAAAAGTATCAATGGCGTCGGTATGATTCTTGATTCAGACTCTCAGGGCTGGTTTAATTATGATATGGTTTCGCATTTGGCAAAAACAGCTCCAGGAAGAACATACGTGATCCGTTTAAGCAATGGCAACTATGCTAAATTACAGATGATCAGCATGTATAAAGGAGCTCCAGCAGCAGTAACCGATCTAAATTGGCCTGCACCTTACTTCACATTCAAGTATTTCGTTCAAGAAGACGGTTCAAAAAATTTAAAAACTAAATAATACACTTATTATGTTAAACTTAAAAATCAAAGAAGCCACTAAAAACGGCCACCAAGAATTAGAAAAAAATGTGATTTTCAAATTGAAAGCAATTGAAAATAACTTAGATTATGCAGATGTATTAAAATATTTTTACGCTTACTTTAAAGCGGCTGAAGCACATATTGAAGCAGCACTACCTAGTAGCTTGGCTCCGTACTTTGCTACACGAAGAAATGCATCTCACATAGAAAAAGATATTGTAGATCTAGGCGGCAAACTGGACAATTTACCAGAGGTTGCTTCACCAGATATTGAAAATAAAAACCAAGCTATCGGCGCATTATATGTACTAGAAGGTTCTATTATGGGCGGTCCGCATATTGTCAAGATGCTACAACATAGAGGAATTACCACAGGTTTTAACTTCTTCAATGGCTACGGCGATAAATCGCAAGACAAATGGGCTGAATTCACAGCTATTATCAATCAAGAAGTCGCTGACGAAGATCATCAGCAAGCAATTGATGCAGCTTTGGCTACATTCGCAGCATTTACCAATACATTTAACTCTAAATCTGTTTTATCTTAAACTATATATAATCATGAATTTCACATTTAAACTGAAAAACATCGCTAGCTTAGCATTTGTTGCCATAACAGTATTCAATTTGAGCTCTTGCAAGAGCGATGATAATGATGTCAATCCTGCAATTCTTTTAGATAGCAAAGCAACAGTTAAAACAAGCACAATTGTAGTACCTCCATCAACAACGCTTTATTATGATTTAGTCAAAAATATAGCAGCAGAAGAAAAAACAAGTACGATCAATTTATCAGGAATGTACGGATCAACCTTGAAACCCAGCACTACAGCTTATAAATTTGGATATTTTGACCTTGCTGGTAAAACAATTGATGCCATAAAAGTCTCAGATCTTGAGACGCTTAATTTTACTGAAACACCATCATTAGCTATTGATGCTTCAAGTGCTGGCCAACCAGCAACTGGACCAACTTGGATTATCTATGATTTTAAAAACAATCATGCAGTCTATCCTACAGCAAATCGATTTATTATTTTGTATAAAGGAACAACCCTATCTAAAGATGCGGAAGAAGTAATTATCTTCAATGCCGAGTCAGTTGTCGCTTTAAATGGTGAAGCCACTTACACACTAAAAGTAAAACATTTTGCAAAGTAGACCTAAAAATCTATTTTCAATAAAAACACCAAAGCATTTTGATGAAAATCAAGATGCTTTGGTGTTTTTTGCCCCACCCTATATGTGTTGATAACGGTTTAATTAGAAAGTCTATTATATTTGCCAATTAATAATTCAATTCATATTCCAACTTGCTTTTTAAAATATAAGCGATCTGCAAAATAAGCTTATTGCTATATGTGCAGGATCAATAAGGGATATGACAAACAAGATCATGATAACTAATGAAACAAATCAAAGATATTACCACACTGGGATTCGCCTTATTTGCCATGTTTTTTGGAGCGGGAAATCTACTCCTTCCTCCATTTATAGGTCTCCATGCGGCTGATCAGTGGGATTGGGCTATCATTGGATTTTGTCTTACGGGTATTTTACTTCCACTTTTGGGCGTATTATCCATCATCAACTCTGGAGAATCATTCCAAGATTTAGGCAATAGAACACATCCTTATATAGCCACTATATTGGGTATCATCATCATGCTCGGTATAGGGCCGTTGATTGCTATTCCTAGAACTGCTGCCACCACATTTGAGGTCGGTCTACTCCCAGCCTTCCCTAACCTATCACCGATCTGGGGTTCGATCTTATTTTTTACGGTTACCTTTATCCTATCTATCCGCCCATCCAAAGTCGTCAATGTCATTGGAAATTTTCTAACACCCTTACTTTTGATTTTATTGATCGGTATGATCATTATGGGGGCTTTGTTCCCTTTATCAGCAGACATTACACATCAAATGGAATCTATACAAGCTTTTAAGCTCGGTTTTATTGAAGGATATCAAACATTAGATGTACTGGCTTCAGTCATTTTTAGTAGTATCATTATCGCTGCTGCAAAAGCCAAAGGATATGAAAAACTAAAAGATAAAAATAGAATTGTCACCAGTGCGGGTTGTCTTGCAACCTTTTGTTTACTATTGATATACGGTGGTTTAGTATTTTTAGGGGCTAAATCTGGTTACCCCGTATCTACTGATGTGAAACGTGCCGAATTACTGCTATTTATTTCACACAAAATATTTGGTAGTTATGGCGTATTAGCGATTTCGATCAGTATAGCATTAGCCTGTTTAACCACTGCAATTGCATTGACTTGCGCCGTAGGCACATTTTTCAGTCAACTGTTTAATAATAGAATTACTTACGAGTGGATTGTCATCATTTGTTGTCTTTTTTCAGCAGTACTTGCGATTACTGGAGTCGAATATATTATTCAAATTGCGTATCCTTTTTTAGCTTTCATCTATCCGATCGTCATTACCCTTGTACTCTATGTGCTGATTTTTGGTCGTTTTATAAAGTCCAGATTACCGTACATAGGAGCTCTAGCAGGGACTACACTATTTTCTACAATTTATCTTTTAGCAGGATTTGATATCCATATACGAGGAGCAGAAAAAATGCTACGATCAGTCCCGTTTGCAGGATATGAGTTATGGTGGGTAGTCCCGTCGATCATTGGATTCGCATTGTTTTTATTATGGGACAAGTTAAAAACTAAGCAATACTAATATCATACAAAAGTTCGTTGTTACCTTTCAATAACATAATGCCCTTTCTAATAACGATAATTTCACGAATTAAAATAGCGATATCATCGAGATAACAAGCTAGTATCTGAAGTAAAATCTTTTAACATCAATTCATAATCTGCTAAAATCTAGCCACGAAATCCTAACAGGGCAACCGTCCACTAAACCATGATGTGCATAGATCGGTACAGACATTATTTAACCTGCATTTTTAAAAAATATGCTGATCGCTTTCGCAACTGCAACATAGATATAAAATTGTGCGATCAAAAGTAAATATCGCGACATATCTTGGTATTTTGACCAGAACTTTAGGCCTTACCATAAAAAAGCCTATCTCAACAAGTTGATAATAAAAATTAATACCGCGCCATTAATTATTTTAAAATTTAATTTTATTAACATAAAAGGTGAATTACAACTATATTTACATTTGATATAGAATCAAAAAGTCATGGTTTAGTAACATTCATGTTCTATTTCAAAATTTCCCGCAATAAAGAATAATAAAACTAAAAAAACACGTTATATTACTACTATTAACTTAATAATAAAAGAATGCAAACACGTAGAAATTTCCTTCACAACACCGCTAAGGCAACATTGGCTGTTGCTGTATCGAGCAGTGTTTTAACAAATTTAGCGCAAGCTGAACCTGCTCGTCATCTAGCCGCTCCTCTTTCTTTTAGTCAAATCAAATTACCGTACACGTATTCCGATCTGGAGCCAAATATTGATGCACTCACTATGGAAATCCATTATACGAAGCATCATGCTGCATATATCAAAGCGATCAATGAAGCCATTGTTGCCGAAAATATTTCAGAATCATCAGAAGAACAATTATTAGCAAATATTTCTAAATATTCTGCTAAGGCTCGAAATAATGCTGGGGGAGCATGGAACCACAATTTCTTCTGGGAAAATTTATCTGCTAAGCAAACAGGACCTTCTGAGAAAACAATGCAACTGATTACTGCATCTTTCGGAAGCATGGAAAAATTTAAATCAGAATTTGCAGCAGCTGCAACTTCTAGATTTGGTTCTGGATGGGCATGGTTGATCTTAGACGAATCGGGTAAGTTAAAGATCACCTCTACCGCAAATCAAGACAATCCGTTGATGGATGTCGTAGATCAAAGAGGAATTCCAGTTTTGGCACTTGATGTTTGGGAGCATGCCTATTACCTACACTATCAAAATAAGAGAGCCGACTATATCAAAAACTGGTGGAATGTAGTGAATTGGAAAATAGTACACGAAAGACTTGCATAACGTATCATATCGCTATAAAATGAAAATGTCTTCCAATTTGGAAGACATTTCTTTATAGACTGAAAATTTACAGGATAACATAGGGATAGATTATCCTAAAATCTCTTTCAATTTATTCACTTGAAAATCAGCTAATTTTTGCAATGGACCCGAAGCGATCATTTTCATCATCATATTCAGATCAGCATCAATAGTAAAGGTTGCTATTGTTACATCAGCTGCTACTGCTGACAAAGTCCACTTTAATGTAACATCAAAAGGAGCTTTTTCTGCTGGTACTAATTTTATTTCTTGATCTACGATACGTTCCTCTACTTTCAAAGCTAATTTAGCCATATTTTGGATTGTAAACCGTGCTTCATCAGCAGTCGAAGACCAATTATAAATGTTTTCAGGCATCAATTGCTCATGATTATTTAAGTCCGTTAAAAAAGCGAAAACCTCTTGAACTGACTTTTCAATCGTTACATTATTCTGAATCGTTGTCATAAAAATATCCTTTATTTATTAAACTGTCGGTGACCAAGTCGATGGATTTTTTCTCCAATCTTTCAATAGCTCCACATCCTCTTCAAAAATAAAACCATTTTCTGCTGCCACTTGAATAAGTGAATTATAATCACAAAGGCTATGAAAAGTACATTTTGCATCCGCAAAATTCTTCGTAGCTTCATCAAGACCGTACGTAAATATAGAGACTAGACCTACTACATTACATCCCGCTTCGCGTAAAGCTTTTACAGCAACTAAACTACTTTTACCTGTAGAAACTAAATCTTCAACAACAACAACGCGCTGACCGCTAACAACCTCACCTTCAATCATATTTTGACGACCGTGATCTTTAGCACTACTTCTCACATAAGAAAATGGTAGGCCCAAATCTTGAGCAACTAAAACACCTTGTGGGATACCTGCAGTAGCTACACCAGAAATCATATCCACAGATCCAAATTCTTCTTGAATCAACTTTGAAAGCTTCTGACGAATATACGTACGGATTGCTGGATACGATAAAGTAATACGATTATCACAATAAATTGGAGACTTCCAACCCGATGCCCAAGTAAAAGGGTTTTTAGGTTGCAATTTTATTGCTTTAATTTGCAATAAGGATTCAGCAACTTTTTGTTCAACCTCATTTAAATTATTCATGTCGCAAATTTATAAAATTTATATGAACCAATCTGTGCTAATTTTGGCAGATTTTGTTCCTACGGGCGTTAAAAACCCTCAAACTATTGATGTTCAAGATATTGAACTTGAAAAACTTTTTAAATTATCTGAACAAAATGACATTCCTAGATCATTTATATATATACACAAAGATTGTGAATCGGTTTTTCAGAAATTAAAAGAAAAGCATAAAATTATAAAAGCTGCAGGTGGCTTAGTTAAAAATGGCGAAGGAGACTATTTATTCATTTTTCGATTAGGCAAATGGGACCTTCCAAAAGGTAAAGTTGAAAGCCATGAAAAGATGAGAGAAGCTGCAGTAAGGGAAGTCGAAGAAGAGTGTGGATTAAAGATAGACTATCTCGGAAAAAAAATACAGACCTCGTACCATACCTATTATCTCAGAAATGGTGAATTTGTATTGAAACAAACCAACTGGTATGAAATGGGGGTCAATAAAGTCCCTAAGCTCGTACCACAACTTGAAGAAGATATCACCCAAGCTGAATGGCTCGATGGAAGAAACTTAAAGCAAGTGAGGCAAAATACCTATCCCATCATTGCACATATTTTAGAGGACAATTTGTAAAATTTTAAATTCTATTGACATTAAGCTTAACTCGAATAGCTAACTTTAAAATATGGAAAATATAGCTGGTAAAAAAGCATTAGTAACAGGTGGCGCGCGTGGATTAGGAAAAGCAACTGCTATTGCGTTGGCAAAAGAAGGCGTACATGTCGCCATTACAGGGCGTCGTGAAGAGCAATTAAAATTGACCGTTAAAGAATTACAAGATTTGGGTGTGACGGCTACATATGCTGTTTTTGATATCTCAGATCTAACCTCTGTACAACAAGGTATTGAACAATTAAACCATTCATTTGGCAAGTTTGATATCGTCATTAACAATGCTGGTATTGCATCATTTGGTTCGTTATTGGATATGGATGCTGATATGTGGACGAGTATTATCCAGACCAATGTACTGGGCAGTTATTATGTAACGAAGGCTATACTTCCACAGTTGATCGAAAAAAATGAAGGTGATATTATCTTTGTTTCTTCTACTGCAGGATTGAATGGTGCAGCTACAACCTCAGCCTATAGTGCTTCGAAATTTGCAGTTATTGGCATGGCAGATTCACTTATGCGTGAAGTTCGCAAACATAACATTCGTGTATGTACCTTGATGCCAAGCACCATTGCATCGGATATGTCCAAAGAATTAGGTTTGACAGACGGAAATCCGGAATCGGTATTACAACCAGAAGATTTTGCAGAATTAATTATTGCAAATTTGAAATTACCAAGAAGAGCCATGTTAAAATCTGCATCTTTATGGTCCACAAATCCATCATAAAATTAAAAGGAGCTCTTGCTCCTTTTTTATTTCATTTTTAATTTCTTTATTATATGAGTATTTTATTTTCAAAACTAAACCTCAAACATATCACGCTCAAAAACAGACTCGTGGTTTCTCCCATGTGCCAATATTCTGCCCTTGATGGTTTTGCCAACAATTGGCACCTGGTGCACCTAGGGCAATTCGCGACAGGAGGTGCTGCTGCAATCATCCAAGAAGCGACAGCTGTAGTTCCAGAAGGGAGAATCAGCGCTGGAGATTTGGGTATTTGGAAAGATGAACACATCGAAAAATTTAAAGAAATCACGACATTTATTAAGGAACATCATGCCATTCCAGGGATTCAATTAGCACATGCAGGACGTAAGGCTAGTACGGGAAAACCTTGGGAAAATCATTATCAGATCGCTCCTCAAGCAGAAAATGGATGGCAAACAGTTGCACCTTCAGCACTGGCATTTAGGCCAGAAAAAGAGGTTGCTCCCCTACCGCTGTCGATTGAAGAAATTAAAGAGACAATTGCCGACTTTAAAATCGCTGCTCGAAGAGCTGTTCAGGCAGGTTACGATATTATCGAGATTCATGCAGCACATGGTTATCTCATCCATCAATTCTTATCACCGCTTTCCAATATCAGAACGGATCAATATGGTGGTTCATTTCAAAATAGAATATTATTTTTATTGGAGATTGTTGATGCAATACAACAAGAACTCACTACACAATCACTATGGGTCAGAATCTCTGCTACCGATTGGGCTGACGATGGTTGGGATCTGGGGCAATCTATTGCCCTGGCAGAGGAATTAAAAAAACGCGGTGTCGAAGTGATAGATGTCTCTACAGGAGGGGCAGTTGTATATCAAAAAATAAATCCTCAACAAGATTATCAACTTCCCTTTGCCGCAGCAATAAAAAAAGAAACTGGCATCACTACAGCCACCGTTGGGCTTATAAAAGAAGCTGTTCATGCTGAACAGATTTTACAAGATAATAAAGCAGATATCATCATGATCGCCCGCGCTTTTCTGAAAGACCCACATCTTCCATTTCATTTTGCAGAAGTATTAGGGGATCCTATCGATTGGCCATCACAATACGAACGTGCTAAATAACCTGATATGCCACTAAATTTACAGCAAGTACATCATATCGCAATTATCTGTAGCGATTATGAACGGTCTAAACAATTCTATACAGAACTATTGGGTTTGACAATTATTCAGGAAATATATCGGGAGAACCGAGATTCATACAAATTAGATTTGGCATTGAATGGAAACTATATTATTGAATTGTTCTCATTCCCCGACCCACCTAAAAGAGTCTCTAAACCCGAAGCTATTGGTTTAAGACACCTCGCTTTTGCGGTATCGGATATTGCTAAAGAAGTACAATATTTGGAACAATTGCGCATTGTTGTCGAACCCATTCGGATTGACGAATTGACCAATAAAAAATTCACCTTTTTTCAAGATCCAGATGGGTTACCTCTGGAGCTTTACGAAGTTTGATTTATTTAAGCTAGCTCACTTTAAAGCTAGCTTTTTTTTATTCCTCTCCAAAAAATTATCAGCAATATTTAATATATTTCCACTATAAAATAATTCTTGAAGGTATCAGAGATATCGATAAATTTGTTTTATATTATAATGCTATTAGGTAAAACAAATTTATCTTATTTTAGCAAATCAAGTGCTTAGTATTTACTTATTCTGAGGAGCCGACCATGAAGTACAAACAAATAAACAACAATTCGATTAACCAGATCATGTTGATAACGATCATTCTATTGATCTGTATATTAATTTTCACCAATTTATCCTATTATTTACCAGGCTTTTTAGGAGCAATAACACTTTACATTTTATTCAGAAATATCTACCATACCCTTACAGAGAAAAAAAGATGGAACAAATCCGTAGCCAGCATTTTCCTGATCAGTCTCTCGGTCATCTTTATCGTATTCCCACTTTGGGGATTGATCAATTATCTGATGCCACAATTGGAACAACTCATCGTCAATCAAAAAGATATTCTTTCCAAATTTGATTCTGTAAAAGATTATATGCACAACAAGCCCGTCTTAAAAAACATAGATTTATCAGATGAAGCCATTCTCAATTCACTGCAAAGATTAGCGAAATATATACCTAATGTACTGAATTCTGTTGCAGAAACAGTTGTCAATATCATTGTTGCATTATTTGTACTTTATTTCATGCAATATTATAGTAAAGAGATGGAATCAACAATCGGGCATGCGATCCCATTTTCACAACAGAGTAAAAATGAATTGTGGAATGAAATCAGTATGATGGTTCGTTCAAATGCGATCGGGATTCCGATTTTAGGAATATGTCAGGGTATCGTAGCGGGTATTGGTTATTGGATCTTTGGCGTAGACAGCCCTATTTTATTAGGTATCATTACAGCAATTTCCACCATTATACCTGTATTGGGAACGATGACCGTATATGTGCCCACAGCGATTTACCTACTTGCCATAGGATCCACGGGCAATGCTATTGGACTTGCTTTGTATGGATTTATATTAATTGGCGGCATCGATAATGTCCTCCGATTCACGATCTTAAGAAAACTAGGCGATGTACCACCATTGATTACCGTATTTGGTGTTTTATTAGGATTAAACCTATTTGGGATGTTAGGACTTATATTTGGTCCATTAATTATTTCTTCCGTTCGCGTATTGCTTAAAGTGTATAACAACGAATATGGCAAAGGAAAACCAGAAATCATTGAGTCCACATCATTTACAAATTATGATCAGGATCAAAATATCATTACCTGACCAAGTCAAATATACAGTGCAATGTCATTATGAGCATTTTTAAAGTTTAAATTCAATATTTTTTATAGTTTTGATAGATAATTGATACCATTACCATGAATAAAAAATTAATATTAGGCATAACAGGAATTTTTACAGCATCCATGCTTTTCTCCTGCAATTCAAATAATAAGACACAAGAAGCACAAAAAACAGAAGCTCATGATGAGCATGATGGTCACGACCATAGTGCACATGATCACAGTGCTCATGCAGCTGCTCCTACTGCCGTGGCAAAAGAAGCTGCTAAAATGCTTCCAGATTTCACTTTCTATCAATTAAAATCCGGAATTAAAGTCACAAAATCAGATGTTTCAAAAGATAAAAACACTGTATTTATCTTATTTGATCCTGGATGCAGCCACTGCCAACAAGAAGCTACTGAATTAGAAAAAAATAGAGAGAGACTTAAAGACATCAACATTTATTACGTTTCTATGAATGATCCAGCATTGGTATTAGGATTTTTTGACAATTTTGCTCCTAAACTATCCAAAATGGAAAACGTTGAAATTTTAGTAGATAAAAATCAAGAATTTATTCAAAAAATACACGTTCCAGAGCAGTTTCCAGCTAATTATGTATATGGTGCAGATGGCCAGTTGAAAGCGCAATGGGAAGGGGACAAAAATGTAAATGAAGCAATCGCTGAATTTCATAAATAGTAATTAGTCATGCATATTGCTATAAATGGGTTTGGACGTATTGGAAGGAATACACTACGCAATATTTTACTTAGGGGTGCCGATCATTTGCAGGTTATTGCGATCAATGACCTAACCGACACCAAGACATTGGCACACCTATTTAAGTATGATTCTGTTCATGGTCCATTCTTTGGTACAGTTGATTTTGATGAGCATCACCTCATTATCAATGATCAACGGATTTTAGTGACTAATGAAAAAAATCCAGAAAACCTTCCTTGGAAGGCATTAGATATAGATGTGGTCATAGAATCAACAGGTCATTTTACCAGTAGAGAAAAAGCAAATTTACATGTGCTGGCTGGTGCCAAGAAAGTAATCATATCAGCCCCCTCTTCTGATAAAGATGTACCAACAATTGTATTGGGTATCAATGATAAGGAATTTGACTTAAATGTACCTATACTCTCTAACGCTTCATGCACGACAAACAATGTTGCGCCATTAGTGAAAATATTAGATGAAAACTGGGGTATAAAAGACGGTTATATCACGACGGTGCATTCGATGACAGGTGATCAAAATCTGCATGATGCTCCACATCGCGACCTTCGTCGAGCCCGTGCCGCCTCATCATCTATTATTCCAACCACTACAGGTGCAGCTAAAGCAATCACCAATGTTTTCACTCATCTAGAGGGTAAATTGGGGGGGGCAGGTATCCGTGTTCCGGTGTTAAATGGTTCGCTGACAGATTTCACTTGTACGTTGATACATCAACCTACAGTAGCAGAAATCAATGCGAAATTTAAAGAAGCGGCAGAAGGTGAATTAAAGAATGTATTATACTATACAGAAGATCCGATAGTCTCTGTGGATATTATCAATAATCCATATTCCTGTGTCTTTGATTCAGAACTAACTTCTATCGTAGGCGGACTGGTTAAAGTTGTGGGATGGTACGATAATGAATTTGGTTATTCAAATCGACTGGTAGATATACTGGATAAAATCAGTAAACTTTAGAACAACAGGTCATTTCAGCAAGAAATAGTTGCTCGCGCATCCAGCTCTAAAAGAAAATTGTACGATCAGCTCAGCATCGTAACAAAAATGTAAAAAGGGTCTAATGGCAATGCGCCCAAAAAGTTAGACCCTTTTTACATAAAGTTCACTCAACAAATTCCTTAAAACTTATAAGTCAATGTGGTCATAAAACTTCTAGGAGGAATTGGATTCACACTATAATTTTCATGAATATAATAATTAAACGCATTATTGATGTTAGACATTTTAGCTAGAATAGTCCATTTTTTAAACGTATATCCAGCAGAGATATCTACGGTTGTAAAAGGACTGACAGTAATCAGACGGTCAAGACCATCTCTCACATTGATCTTGGTATTATTCCAGCCTGCATTTCTTCTTCCTGTATAAAATGCCGATACGCCCAATTTTAATCCTTTAGCACCGCCATTTTGCAAAGTATAGAAGATTGTTCCATTTGCAGTATGTGCTGTAGTACCGACTAAACGAACATCTTCCTGATTACCAGAAACCTCTGTAACCTTCGGAGTGCCATTGACAACCGTAGTAATTTCGGTGATAGGACTCGTTTCTGTATAACGCATATAGTTATAAGAATATCCTGCTAAGATGTCTAAGCCCGGTAAAATAGAACCCGTTACATCAAGCTCAACACCGTCCGAAGCCGTTTTGCCAGAAAACTCTTTCATGTTTGTATCACCATTATCCGTTCCATCAGGTTTAACGAGCAATTGCTGTGCAAATCTGTTGTTATTAATGCGGTATACCGAAGCATTTGCCGTCAATCGTCCGTTGAAAAAATCATTCTTAATACCTGCCTCATACTGATCTATAGTCGAAGGACCCATTGGTTTGTAGTCGACATCATAACCCGCATTAGATGTAAAGTTATTCGCATAAGTAACGTAGATACTTGATGTTGGGATGGGTTGGAAGATCAATCCAAATTTTGGAGACCAAGCTTGATCAACTTTTGCGCCCAATTCCTTTTGGTTAGCATCCAAATTTTTAACATCTTCAGTTACATCAGTAGCATAGGTATATTTTTCAGCATAAGGCGTTCTTTGATATGTATATCGTAAACCCGCAAGTACCTTAAATTTGTCTGTAACCTCAATCAGATCTTGTAAAAACACACCATAACGGTAGATATTAGTCGTTGTTCTGGTTAAATATTCTGCTCCTGGCATATCTGTTCTAACCCCAGTCTGCATCACTGCAGGAACTGTAACTTTAGGATTTGCTAGATTATTTTCAAAATGACTAGGAATATAAGTATATACTGTTGATACCGGATCAAAAACATTTATATTATCGTAAACAGATCCTGGCATGATGATGGGCAATCCTTTTTGATCGTACGTGACTGTCTTGATATTTAAAGTATTATCAATACGATATGCATAAGCCTTCGTGTTCGATTGATCAGCATCAGCTCCCACCAAAATCTTGTGCTTGATAGATCCCGTTTTTACTGTACCAGTTAAATTCAATTGCTGATTGAACGTCAGTTCATCCGATTTTGAACGCGTTAAATTACGCGGGGCAATACCATTGGCAGCAGCTTGGATCCGATCAGATCCATAGTAATCACGGCCATAGCTTTGGTAGCTAGCAATAGCATTTAACTTCCAATTATCATTAAACTGATGATTCAAATTAATCTGACCATTTGTCGTATTTGTTTTGTTATATGCCCAAAGTGTATTTAAAAAAGTATGACGACCGACATCTTTATTTAGTTTGCCATCCACGGATCCAATACCAAAATCTGGTGTGTAATCGCTTTTTAGGTAATCAAACATAAAGTTGATATCCGTACGGTCATTGATCTTATATAAAATAGAAGGATTGACATACAACCTTTTAGAATTTACATGATCCCTGAAGCTTCCTGATTTTTCATAAGTACTGATCACTCTGAAAGCTAATTGATCAGAAAGAGGTCCATAGACATCAACCGTTGGTTTATAAAAATCATAACTACCAACACGAACCGAAGCTTCTCCACCATACTCAAATTTTGGCTTTTTGGTTACTAAATTGACAACAGCACCACCCGTTACACCTCCATATAATAACGCAGCACTTCCTTTTAATATCTCGACAGACTCCAAAGTACTAGCCTCTATAGAACCACCATTATTAGTACGCGCGCCATTTTTGAAGATATTATTTGCTCCAAGACTATAACCACGTGCATAGAAATTTTCGTTAACACCGCCCCTATTTGCCCCCATAGCGATTCCGTTTGCGTTCTTTAAGGCATCACTTAATCGATTCACTTGTTGGTCTCTGATTACTTGCTCATTTATAATTTGAACACTCTGTGGCAGATCTTTATCAGCAATTCCAGCTTTCCCAACACTGACTGTCTGATTATTATGTGAATTGTATCCACGAATATCCACGATATCCAATTTGGAATCGCTGCTCTGCCCGACCAAATTGATCTGTTGCGAAACCCCATTGACAACTTGTATACGCTCTTCGTCAATGACATTACCCAAGCTTTTAACGATGATGGTATAAGTACCATCGGGCAATGAAGAAAACGAAAAGGATCCATTACGATCAGTTGCTGTCGATTTCCCTAATTCTTTAACAATGATCGTCGCAGCCTCAATTGGATTACCAGATTTATTTTTTAGTTTTCCATGAATTCCACTGTGCTGTGCAATTCCTTCTAATTGTATCCCCCCGACTAATCCTAAGCTTAGTACCAAGCCGAGAAATGACTTTTTCATAGTATATGATAAATAGATTAATTTTATTTTGGATGCAAACTTACAATCTTTTTTTCATTCTATTTAGACTTATTTTAAATAAATATAAAAAATATTTTAAAATCAAAAAATAAACACAAAACACTAACTAACAAAACATTACGTAGAATCATCTTCCTACACATCACGCCAATCCAAGAATGCGTATAGCGATGATACTCCGATTTGATCGTTTATATCTGAAAGTATTCAGGATCTCAGATAAAGCTAAAATCTGCAACACCATTGCATAAAAATGCAAACTGTTGCATCAATATTTATTTATTATTTATACCTTTCAATACTAATCCATAAATCATGAAAAAATTCCTATTCATACTTATTATCGGAGTCTGCTATTGCAACCAATTAAGCTGGGCTCAACAACAATCTTTTGACGAAAAAATCACCGATATTATGAAACAATATCAGGCTATTGGTCTATCAGTTGCTGTCGTAAAAAATAATACCATGCTGTTTTCTCAGTCTTACGGGCTTAAAAACGTAGAACAGGATCAAATTCTTCATCCTGATGATATCTTTCGAATAGCATCAATCTCAAAATCCTTTTCCGCAACGGCTATTATGCAATTGATCGAACAAAATAAATGTCATCTGGATGATGATTTTAGTGATCTGATTGGATTCAAAATTCGAAATCCTAATTTTCCAGATAAAAAGATCACATTAAAGATGATACTTTCGCATACCTCAAGTATCAATGATAAAAATGGATACTTTGACTTGGATGTTATCAATCCAACACATTCTGATCAATACAAAAACTCGTATAGCAACTATGAGCCAGGGACAAAATATGCATACTGCAACCTCAATTTTAATATGATTGGAGCGGTTATTGAACGGTTATCGGGACAGCGATTTGATTTATATATCAAGGAACATATCCTCGATCCTCTGCAATTGTATGCAGGATATTGTGTAGACTCCTTAGATAAACAGAAGTTTGTGACGCTCTATGAATATGATAATAATAAACAAGAATTCAATCCCCAGCCCAATGCTTATCTTTCAAGATCATTGGAAATCAAAAATTATACAATAGCTCATTCTACACCTGTTTTCTCTCCTACTGGTGGAATGAAGATTTCAGCCGTTGATCTGGCGAAGTATATGGGTATGCATATGAATTATGGAAAAGGATTTAATGGGCTGCAAATCATCAAAAAGAGCAGTTCAAAACTGATGCAGATCCCGATTACATCTGACGAGGGTTATGGCCTCGCTCTTATGAAAACGGACAAATTAGTTCCGCATAAAACATTGATCGGACATACAGGCTCTGCATATGGGCTTTATAGTGCGATGTTTTTTGATCCTAAAGAAAAATTCGGAATAGTAGTCATCACAAATGGTTGCCATGTACCCGAATACACCGAATTCAATCCATTCTTAAAAGATTGTATTCAGCTCATCTATCAAACTATGATTCAGAATTGATCAACCTATGATCTTATTTTTAAGACTCTGTTTTGCTAAACAAAACTAGTATATTCGTATGAGATACATAAAAAGAAAAAGTTATGCAGTTATACACAATTGAAACTCAAAACTTCAAATTAGATGGTGGAGCTATGTTTGGTGTAGTACCTAAATCCATATGGCATAAAACAAATCCCGCCGATTCCAATAATATGTGTACTTGGACCAATCGTTTACTGTTGATAGAAGACGGCGCAAAGTTAATACTTGTTGATACAGGATTGGGCGACAAGCAATCTGAAAAATTTTTTGGACACTACTATATACACGGAGACAATAGCATCGATAAATCATTAGCAAAATATGGTTTCAATAGAGAAGATATTACAGATGTCATCTTGACGCACTTACATTTTGATCATTGTGGTGGAGCAATAGCACGACAAGGAGATAAGTTACGGCCTTCATTTACGCATGCTAATTACTGGAGTAATACCGAACATTGGGATTGGGCGACTCATCCCAATCCAAGAGAAAAAGCATCTTTTTTAGAGGAAAATATAAAACCCATACAAGAAAGCGGACAACTTAAATTTATTGAAAAAGAGACCAATCCATTTGGTCCAAATATCCAAATCAGGTATGCTCACGGACATACAGAATCCATGATGTTACCGCAAATTCAATATAAAGACAAAACAATCTTATATATGGCAGATCTATTACCTTCTGTAGGACATATCCCCCTTCCTTATGTCATGGGCTATGATGTGAGACCACTGACCACGATGGAGGAAAGGAAAAACTACTGGCAGGAAATTGTGGATCAAGAGTATATCCTTTTCTTAGAACATGATGCTGTCAACGCTTGTTGTACTTTACAGCATACAGAAAAAGGAATAAGGCTGAAAGAGAGTTTTCAGCTTTCTGATATTTAATAAAAAAGCGGATGTTCATCCGCTTTTTTATTTAAAATTTGAAACCAAGCACCCAATAGTTCTGAAAGAACCATATCGATTGACTTGCCTTATCAATATTGTTTCTACCCGTAGTACGAATATTATTAAGATCTGTCCAGCCGGATTTGAAACTCGTCTGCAAATACATCCACTTTAAAAAATGATATTGTAAGCCTACTTTTGCAGCAGCTCCATAACCAGCAATATTCCAAAAATTATTCTCTCCTACTCCAAATAATCGAACATCAGTCCTTGGAACTAGCAATCCAACTTCAGCACCAGTTTCCATAGACAAATAAGATTTTCCAGTTCTAGAGACCCAGATATCATCATGTCTTTCTAGTGCGACAGAAGCAAAATTATATCCATCCGTATGCTCAAACTTCAATACCGAATCTACTAAAGTTACTTGCTCACCATTATACGTTCCAGCCATACCACCTGTTGGAATACCCGGTTCAGAAATTTCAGGGCTGATATGCCCCTTAATCCGTACAGTTTGAGGAATATCGACCACATATTTCATATGATCCCAACCTAACGAAATGGAGTAATTATCCTTGATAAAATACCCAAAATGGAAATTGAATTGAGGAATTGAAATCGTAGCAGGGTTAATATAGGTCATCGACAACTTAGTCGGTCTATCCGATGCTTTTACATCCAATAAAGTAAAGTCATATCCCGTACCCTTGAAATGAATATCACTTTTAGAGTATGATGAAAAGTTATATCCCCAATGAAAATAAAACTTACCTTTGTTGCTTTCCGTACGCGAATATTTCGGATTGAATATGCTTTTAGCAATTGGTTTTGCAGGTAATTCGCTACTGTGATCTTGTGCAAATAAAGAAGAAGCAGATACTGTTAGCACACTTAAGGCCAATAAAAATTTATTCATATTGTTTGTCAATAAAAAACCCGGCACAAAAGTACCGGGTTATATTCATATAAGCAAAATAATAACTTTATTTTACCTGATTTTTACGAATAATGTTCAGAGCACCACCTTCCTTAAACCACTCAATTTGTTGAGCGTTGTAAGTATGGTTAGCTAAGATTTGATCTTCAGTTCCATCCAAATGGTGAAGTACCAAAGTTAACGGCTGCCCTGGAGTAAATGTTGTCAATCCTAAGATGTCGATTGTATCGTCCTCTTGAATCTTATCATAATCTTCCTTATTAGCAAAAGTCAACCCCAACATACCTTGTTTTTTCAAGTTAGTCTCATGGATACGAGCAAAAGATTTAACCAATACCGCACGAACACCTAAGTGACGTGGCTCCATGGCAGCATGTTCACGAGAAGAACCTTCACCATAGTTTTCATCACCAACTACGATAGATCCGATACCGGCCACTTTATAAACACGTTGAGTAGCAGGAACAGGACCATATTCACCAGTCAATTGATTTTTAACGGAGTCTGTTTTTTCATTAAAGTAATTAACAGCACCAATCAACATATTGTTAGAGATATTATCCAAATGACCGCGGTATTTCAACCAAGGACCAGCCATAGAAATATGGTCAGTTGTACATTTACCTTTAGCTTTGATCAATAATTTCAAACCTTTCAAGTCTGTACCTTCCCAAGCAGCGAAAGGCTCTAATAATTGCAGACGGTCAGAATCAGGATTCACATCAATTACAACAGATGAACCATCTTCAGCAGGAGCTTGATATCCAGCATCCTCTACTGCAAACCCTTTTTCAGGCAATTCATCACCCGTAGGAGGATCCAACTTGACCTGCTCACCATGAGCATTTGTCAAGGTGTCTGTCAAAGGGTTGAAGCCCAAATCACCCGAAATTGCAATTGCCGCAACGATCTCAGGAGAAGCTACGAAAGCAAATGTATTCGGGTTACCATCCGCACGTTTTGCAAAGTTACGGTTGAATGAGTGGACGATTGTATTTTTCTCTTGCTTTTCAGCACCTACACGATCCCACATACCAATACATGGACCACAAGCATTTGTAAAGATGGTTGCATTCAGATCTTCGAAAGTTTTCAATAAACCGTCACGATCAGCAGTATAACGAACTTGCTCAGAACCCGGATTGATACCAAATTCTGCCTTCGTTACTAAACCTTTATCAACCGCTTGTTTAGCGATAGAAGCAGCACGTGACAAATCTTCATAAGAAGAGTTTGTACATGAACCGATCAATCCCCACTCCACTTTTGTAGGCCAACCATTTTTAGCAGCCTCTTCACGCATACGTGAAACTGGTGTGTATAGATCTGGTGTAAAAGGACCATTTAATGAAGGCTCGAGTTCAGATAAATTAATCTCAATAAGTTGATCAAAATATAATTCCGGGTTTGCGTATACTTCAGCATCGGCAGTTAAGTGTTCCTTAACAGCATTTGCCGCATCAGCAACATCAGCACGACCAGTAGCACGTAAATAACGCTCCATCGACTCATCATATCCAAATGTAGAGGTCGTTGCACCAATTTCAGCACCCATATTACAGATTGTACCTTTACCCGTACAAGACATAGATTGAGCACCCTCACCGAAATATTCTACAACAGCACCAGTACCACCTTTTACAGTTAAGATACCCGCAACTTTCAAGATCACATCTTTAGGCGAAGTCCAGCCACTTAATTTACCTGTTAATTTAACACCGATCAATTTCGGAAATTTAAGTTCCCAAGGTAGACCAGCCATGACATCACATGCATCTGCACCACCAACCCCAATAGCCAACATACCTAGACCACCAGCATTAACCGTATGTGAATCTGTTCCGATCATCATACCACCAGGGAAAGCATAGTTTTCTAAAACGACTTGGTGAATAATACCCGCTCCTGGTTTCCAGAAACCGATACCATATTTATTTGCGACAGAACCTAAAAAATTAAAAACTTCTTTTGATTCTGTATTCGCTCTTTGCAAATCTACTTGAGCACCTTCTTTCGCTTGAATCAAGTGATCACAGTGTACTGTTGATGGAACAGCCGCTTGAGGACGACCCGCTTGCATAAATTGCAATAATGCCATTTGTGCAGTCGCATCCTGCATTGCTACACGATCTGGAGCAAAATCAACATAAGATACACCTCTATCGTATGTTTCAGTTGCATTTCCATCCCATAAGTGAGTATATAAAATTTTCTCAGATAGGGTTAAAGGTTTATTAACCAAGCTACGAGCAGCGTTTACACGCTCCTCATAACGGCTATATACCTTTTTAATCATTTCTATATCAAAAGCCATATATTTCTAATTTTATGATACTTATATAAGTTATTTACTCAAACTCCAGTATTAGTTTTTACTTTGTCGAAATAGGCGAAAATTTTGTTAAGTTGATACCTTCAACAGCAGCTTTATACTCTTGCATGTTTGGAATTCTACCTAAGATAGCAGAAAGCACAACCACTGGAGTAGAGGCTAATAAAGATTCACCTTTTTTACCATCTCTATCTTCCACTACACGACCTTGGAAAAGACGAGTAGAAGTAGCCATTACGGTATCCCCTTTTGCCGCTTTTTCTTGGTTACCCATACACAAGTTACAACCTGGACGCTCTAAATACATGATATTTTCATACTCTGTACGTGCTGTACTTTTTGGTAAAATATCACTGAATTCAAAACCAGAATATTTCTGTAAATATTCCCAATCTCCTTCAGCTTTCAATTCATCAATGATGTTGTAAGTAGGTGCAGCTACAACCAATGGTGCATTAAATTTAACAACACCAAGTTGTTTCTCTACGTTCTTCAGCATTTGAGAAACGATTTTTAAATCGTCTTTATGTACCATACAAGAACCTACGAAACCTAAGTCAACTTTTTTGTCACCGCCATAGTAAGAAAGCTCTCGAATGGCATCATGCGTATAACGTTTTGAGACGTCCACATTGTTGACATCAGGATCAGCAATCATCGGTTCATCAATAATATCAAGATCGATCACCACTTCAGCATAATATTTAGCATTTGCATCTGGAGTTAAAGCAGGTTTTTCACCTGTCTTAATTTCCTCGATACGTTTGTTAGCTTTATCGATTAATCCTTGTAATACTTGATTTTTATTTTCCATACCCTTATCGATCATGATCTGGATACGGCTCTTAGCAATTTCTAAAGATTGAATTAGCGTCTCATCTTGGGAAATACAGATCGAAGCTTTTGCTTTCATTTCTGCAGTCCAATCTGTAAATGTAAACGCTTGATCGGCAAGAAGTGTTCCGATATGAACCTCGATGATTCTACCTTGGAATACATTCTCTCCACCAAATTGCTGTAACATCTGAGATTGTGTCGCATGAACCACATCACGGAAATCCATATGTTGCTTCATACTTCCTTTGAATGTTACTTTAACAGACTCTGGAATCGGCATGGAGGCTTCACCAGTAGCTAATGCCAAGGCAACAGTTCCCGAATCAGCTCCAAAAGCTACACCTTTGGACATACGCGTATGCGAATCACCACCAATGATAATCGCCCATTCATCAATCGTAATATCATTTAATACCTTGTGAATAACATCAGTCATAGCATGGTATTCCCCTTTTGGATCACGCGCTGTAATCAATCCGAAGTCATTCATAAACTTCATCAATTTAGGAATATTAGCTTGCGCTTTTTTATCCCATACAGATGCGGTGTGACATCCAGATTGATAAGCACCGTCTACCGTTGGAGAAATGACTTTTGCGGCCATCGCTTCTAACTCTTGAGCGGTCATTAAACCTGTCGTATCTTGAGAACCTACAATATTCACTTTAACACGAACATCAGAACCAGCATGTAATACTTTTCCTGGAGTTGTACCTACAGCATTTTTATTGAAGATTTTCTCGACTGCAGTTAAGCCTTGGTTTTCAATAGAAATCTCTTTAGAAGGAGCAAATACCTTCGGGATTTCAATACCTAATACCCCAGCCGCAAATGTTTGGATTTTCTTGCCAAATACAATAGCATAAGAACCACCTGCTTTTATAAATTCTCTTTTCTGAGGAGTAAGAGATTTAGAAATGTCGATTAACTCTTGATCTCCATGATATAATTTTTCAGTTATAGTATTGATTGTAAGAACAGTACCTGTAGCCACTGAATACACTTGCTCTAAAATGGGCTCATTATTTTCATTACGAATAACCTCACCATTTGCATCGACTTTTTTCTTCCAGTTTTGAAGATCAATTCCAATACCACCTGTTACATCTACTGTAGTCAAGAAAATTGGAGAAATACCATTAGTACCCCCTACAATTGGAGCAATATTAACAAATGGAATATAAGGGCTAGCTTGTTTACCAGTCCATAATGCCACATTATTTACACCTGACATTCTAGAAGACCCTACTCCCATGGTACCTTTTTCAGCAATTAACATCACACTAGCGTCTGGATGCTGTGCTTGTAAAGCTTTAATCTGTTGCTGAGCCTCTGGAGTGATCATACATTGACCATGTAGCTCACGATCCGAGCGCGAGTGCGCTTGGTTACCTGGAGATAATAGATCCGTAGAAATATCACCTTCACCAGCGATAAAAGTAACCACTTTTATTTCTTCTGGCAATTCAGGCAATTTTGTGAAAAATTCAGCTTGAGCATAACTCTCTAGAATTTCTTTTGCGATGACATTCCCGTTAGTATAGGCATTTTTTAAACGAGTCGTATCCGCCTCATAAAGGAAAACTTGTGTTTTAAGCACTTCAGCAGCTTGCTTCGCAATAGCCGCATCATCACCTAATGCTAGGTCTAAAAGTACTTCGATAGAAGGACCACCTTTCATATGAGACAATAACTCAAATGCAAAAGTTGGCGTAATTTCTGCGACGACCTCTTTTCCTAGAATAATTTCTTTTAAAAATATTGCTTTTACACCCGCTGCACTCGTTGTACCAGACAGGGTATTGTAAATAAACAAGTTTAGAGAATCAGCTCTATTTTCGTTATTTAAATCTTTAATTTGAGCAATAACTTCACTTAATAATTCTGCTCCATCAATTGGTTTAGGATTTAATCCTTGACCTTTTCGTTCTACAACCTCTTGTACGTAATCGTTGTAAATACTCATAGTTTATAAATCTTTTATATGTTAAAGGCTGTTCAAAAAAATACACAATGCAGTTTTCCAATACAGCCACAAGTTTAATACATTAAGCTAAAAAAATATCAGGTTATGCGTGGATACCGTGACACTTCATTGAGCTTCATACCGTATTGATTTTAAAGATCTATTTTCAATAAAATCAATGCTGAAATGTGAGCACAAAAATACTAAAAATCAGTGGTTAATAGCTATCATTGATATTTATTCCCTCAATTTGGAAATATTCTAAACAAGAATTATTTTACATCAAAAAAGTAAAATAAAGAGTTAAAAAACAATCATTTACACTTTAATTTTCTAAAATTAGTACTCCGTATTATTAATAAATTTTGACGCTGATATTAAATATGATCTGAGCTACGAATATAGAAAAGGGGGAAGTCATGTCTGATTTCCCCCTTTTCTATATCCTTTTATTTTGATTAAATATTTTGCAACTGAATATCAACTGCTTTTAAGTCTGCTATGGACTGAGTTGGATCAGCCGCTGCAAATACTGAGCTACCAGCAACTAGGACATCAGCACCAGCCTGAAGCAATGCTCCTGCATTAGCTACACCTACCCCGCCATCGATTTCGATTAACAATCCATCATTTACACCTGCAGCCATAGCACGCAATTGTTTAACTTTACTGTAAGTATTTTGAATAAATTTCTGCCCTCCAAAACCAGGATTAACAGACATCAAGCATACCAAATCTAAGTCAGCGATAACATCTGCCAATAAAGAAACTGGAGTATGTGGATTTAAGGCAACCCCTGCTTGACAACCCAACTCTTTAATCGCTGCTAACGTACGGTGTAAATGCGTACATGCTTCGTAATGTACGGTAATTACCGCAGCTCCCGAATCCTTACACAATTGTAAATAACGATCTGGATCTACAATCATGAGATGTACATCTAATGGTTTTGTCGCATGCTTTGCAATTGCTTGCATCACAGGGAAACCAAAAGAAATATTTGGCACAAATACGCCATCCATGATATCAATATGAAACCAATCGGCCTCACTATTGTTTACCATTATAATATCATCGTATAATTTAGCGAAATCCGCTGCCAAAACTGAAGGTGCAATAAGATGCTTTTTACTTGACATGAGTCTTTGATTTGTTTTTACAAAGATAATTAAGTCTTGCGGAAGCCTCTAATTTAAATCAAAAAAATTAAATATAACCCTGGTTCCTATTGACAAAGAACTTAATAATAGGACATTTTTAAGTACATTTGCTTGAGTAATTCTTTATTATCCAACAACAATTCAATTCCGTGAGTAGATTAAAAATTAAATATAATCGCGAATCCGACAACAATCTTAACCTCATTCGTAAGATCAGTTTAATATTGGCGACGATTATTCTTATTTGTATATTCCTTCCAAAGCAAGCACGCTTTCGTTACGAATTTCAGAAAGGAAAAGTGTGGGATCATGAAAACTTGATTTCCCCCTATAATTTTGCTATTCTTAAAACACAAGAAGAATTAAATGAGGATAAAAAAAATATCCTCAAAACCATTCAACCTATTTATGATGTCAATCCCACCATCAGTAGAGAGCAGATTGATCAGTTTGAAACGGATCTAGCTGAAAAATGGCAAACCAATAAATTGGATACAACAACTCAAAAAATCCAAGATTATCGATTGGTGGGGAATGCCATATTAGGACATCTTTACGATCGTGGTATCTTATCTCTAAATAATCGATTTCAAAATAGAAATGACGACAAAAGTCCCGCCGCAAAACAGTATAATTTTACCCTGATCCAAGACAAAGTAGCCACTCAAAAAAATACCGCCGACTGTTACACCATAGAATCATCCTATGAATATGCAAATTCAGTCCTCAACAATTCGTCCAAGATCGTCTATAAAAAGTGGCTATTGGAAACCTTAAAAAACTACATTACGCTCAATTACGTCTATAACGATCAACAAACAGAACGACTAGAACAAACAGCTTTAGCTAATATTTCCTCTACTCGGGGGGTAGTACAAAAAGGTGAACTTATAGCCGAGAAGGATAAGATTATCAGCAATGAAACCTATCAAAAGTTAGAATCACTTCGTAAGATCTACGAAGACGAAGGTAAAATATCAGGTAATCAAACCTATGTTACCTTAGGGCAGTTTTTGATTATTTCTCTGGCATTATCCATCTTATTGGTATTTCTCTATCTATTCAGAAAAGATATCTACTACAACAATCGCCTACTTTCGATTATCATGATTGTGATCATCGGGATGCTCGCTGCGTTATCGTGGGCGATTAAAATTAAGATTCCCAATTTATATTATATCCCCTTTTGTTCCGTCCCGATTATCATCCGGATTCTATTCGACTCGCGAGTAGCTTTAAATATCCATCTATTGATGGTATTGCTAGCCGCTTTATTTGTCCCCAACTCATATGAATTTGTTTTTTTACAATTTATGGCTGGTATAGTTGCGATCTATAGCATCAAAACTTTAGTCAAGAGAGAGCAATTCTTTATTTCATCTGCGATTATACTCGCCACTTACCTCATTGCCTATTTTGGTCTTCTGCTGACACGAAATGGATCCCTGAGTACGATCAATATCATGGACGTCATACCTTTTGTTGTCAGTGTCATGATTACCTTAATGGCATATCCATTGGTATACGCATTTGAAAAACTCTTTGGCATTGTTTCGGATTTAACGCTCATGGAACTTACCAATAGTAATTCCAAACTACTAAGAGAACTATCCTTTAAAGCACCAGGGACTTTCCAGCATTCGCTTCAAGTAGCAAATTTAGCAGAGGCTGCTATTTATAGAATAGGCGGAAATCCCCTACTCGTACGCGCTGGAGCATTGTATCATGATATCGGAAAAATAACAAATCCACAGTTTTTTATCGAAAATCAAAAAACAGAAAAGAATCCACATGATGAGCTATCTCCAGAACAGAGTGCGCAAATTATTATTTCCCATGTCATCAAAGGAGTTGAAATAGCAAAGAGAAATCAACTTCCAGATGTGATTATCGATTTCATCAAGACACATCATGGTACCACAAAAGTCGATTACTTCTACAATTTATTTATCAAGAACAATCCGGACAAACTTGTTGACGAATCGTTGTATCAATATCCAGGGCCAATTCCTTATTCCAAAGAAACAGCAGTACTCATGATGGCCGATTCCGTAGAAGCAGCATCTAGAGCCCTTAAAGAGCATACAGAAGAGTCGATCAATACACTTGTCGATAAGATCATTGAACACAAATTAAAATTGAATCAATTTGCAAATAGTAACATCACATTGAAGGAAATCACGGAGTCTTCAAACATTTTCAAGGCGATGTTGAAGAGTATTTATCACGTCAGGGTTGATTACGATCTCAGTAAGAAAAAATAAGTGAAATTTATTGGACAAGCAATAAATTGACATACAATCGCTTACTAAAACCTTACGATTTTTTTTTATTTTTTTATAAAATAGACTTTGCAGAATAAAATAATTGCCTTATGTTTGCAATGTCAAAACGAGGAAGAGTGCCTGAGTGGCCGAAAGGAACAGTTTGCTAAACTGTCGTACTGGAAACGGTACCGAGGGTTCGAATCCCTCCTCTTCCGCTAAATGATATAAATGCCACGAATAATCCTTATTCGTGGCATTTTTGTTTTAAGCACTATAGAATACGCGCGGGAAGAGGTTTTAACCCATAAGGTTCGAATCCCTCTCTCTCCGCTCAAAGGCGATATTCTATAAAGAATATCGCCTTTTTCATGCTCTGACGATTTTCCTTAAATACAAAATGCCTGTAAATACACTATTTACAGGCATTTTTATTTTAGTCAAATAACAAAAATTTCAAAAATCTTCAATAATAATACGCCGCAATCGTGGCAGTTTATTATTGACTTAAAAACTGCCACGTTTAATAACGTAAGTAAATGTAAATCAACTAGTTAAATAGCTTTACATCTTGTATTAAAGGTGCATCAATTCGAACTTTGTATAACCATAAACATTATTTGTTATGTTAGAAAAAAGCTTTGGATTGCTGTTCTTTTTAAAGAAAACAGACAGCAGTGATGGATTGAAACGAAAATTGTATGGAAGAATTACCGTTAATGGAATTGCTAAGGAATTCTCCACGAAAAGAACTTGGTTTAAAGATCGATGGGATCAAAACGCAAATCGGGCAATTGGCAATAAAGAGGATAGTAAAACAATCAATCATTACTTGGATGCTTTAGTTGCAAAAGTCTATGAAGTCAAGCGCGAACTTATTACATCTGGGGAAGATATTTCTACAGAAAATTTATTCCAATTACTGTTTGGAAAAACGGATGATAGAAAATTTATACTAGAGATATTCAAGAATGAAAATGATAAAATGAAAAGTTTGGAGGGCAAAGATTTTGCTACCGGAACAATTCAGCGTTATGAAACCAGCCTTTCTCATACCAGGGAATTCATCAAATGGAAATATAATGTAGAGGATTTAGAGCTCAGAAAACTAGATTATGAATTTATCAAGGAATATGACTTTTGGCTAAAAACTGTTAGGAACTGTAGTCAAAACACGGCTTCGAAATATCTTGGAAATTTTAAAAAGATTGTGTTACAGTGTGTTAAATTAGGATGGATTAAAAAAGATCCTTTTAGTCAATTCAAACTAGTCAAAAAGGATGTTATCCGTGAATTCCTGACCGAAGATGAATTGAAAATCTTATTAAAGAAAAAGTTTTCTATAGAACGCCTTTCTCTGGTGAGAGATATTTTTATTTTCTCCTGCTTTACAGGTATGGCCTATATAGATGTTTTCAGGTTAACCCCTTCACAATTCTTTACTGGTGTTGACGAACAAACCTGGATTTCCTATACAAGAAAGAAAACAGACAACCTGACAAAGATTCCACTTCTTCCCCAAGCTTTATTTTTAATTAGTAAATATGATGGATTCAACGAGGGGCGGTTTAATGAAAAAGTATTTCCATGCTTCTCGAATCAAAAAATGAATGCTTATTTAAAAGAAATTGCAGATTTGTGTTCTATCAAAAAAAATCTAACTTTTCACATGGCACGACATACATTTGCAACCACTGTTACATTGACTAATGGTATTCCAATAGAAACCGTTTCTAGAATGCTAGGACATAAATCTTTAAAACAAACTCAACATTATGCAAAAATAATTGATAAAAAAATAAGTGAAGACATGACATTACTCCAACAAAAATATCTTCAAATTAATATTCAATACTAAGGATTTCAAAAAATGATAGCAACCTGAAAAAAATAAGCGCAATTGTTGCGCTTATTTTTTTTCAACTTTTTAATATTGCTTAATAAATTTAAATAGCTTAATTAAAGGATTGATTTATCATCAATTAAAATATTAAATTTGATAATAATAAAGGAGTAAAGAATGGCAAAAAAAAAGCATGGTAATGTTTCTCGAACTTCAGAAGAAATTCAGGAATCCGGCAATATATTACTAAATAATGTGCTAGAAGAAATCAGACAAATATATCCAGATTTACATATTGTTATAAAATCTGAAGAAGATCAAAAAGATCGTGGGGTAGATTTTCAGGTTGACCTTATTCGCAAGCCCAATGAAACTGTAGAAATGTTCAAGTTACAAGTCAAAGCAACGGACGAGCCAGTAACCACATTAAAAAATACCAGAAACAAAGGGTTGATTTCTTTTCCTTTAGAGCATAGACATATTAAGTATTATAAGCAGCAAATGCCATGGGCATTAATTTTTATTGTTTGTGATAATTCAACAAAAACCATATACTGGCATCCTATTCAACTCGATTACACCCTTGAAGAACGTTTAGAGAAATCTATTATAGAAAATAAAAAGTCCTTACAATTATACATTGATCCTGAAAATAGGTTGACGCCTGGCAGTTTCTTGAAATTTTTAGGAGATGTCGAAGCATCTAAAACGTCACAATTTTTTAAGGTCGCAACAAAAAACGAAAATTCACTCACGGCAGGTACAGATTTTCAAGTTGATCGGAACAAACCCCTTTTGGAACAATTATACAATGTTATCGAGTATCTCTATGAAGAAGTACAATTCGTCCCAATTAACCTTCTGATTCAATACTATCCGTTTAAAATCTTTGAAGATCAACCAGCTTTTTACCAACAATTCAAGCTTTACACTGATAATGAGGATCTTGTCGCAATGCTGGATACTTTTAGTGTGCAACCTGATGGGATTATTAATTTTGCGGATTCTTCGTATATCAAAGGTGTAAAAGATTACCAGGAAAAGGCTAAAACTATACTGTCCAAATTTAGTCAAAATCATATTTATAGCATTGTTTCTCATAAATCGAGAAAAGAAGTATCTACCCGCTATTTTAACCATAGTGATTGCAACTGTGTAGCTTGCTGCTACAACAGGTTAGAAATTCCTCTTGCTATGGAAAAACTTAGTGAGGTAAAGGATAAAACACTTGATGAACAAATGGTTAATGCATATATGCACTATACATTCGGTGACTTCTTGAAGTCAGCTAAGACTTTCGAGGAAATTGGAAGGCAAGCATTTAAAGACAGAAAAAAAACTTTGTTTATGATAACTCAGTTTAATTTGATCAAATTGGGGAAACTTATCAGGTATGCTTATTATGATAGAGACGCGTACAAGCATGGAAAAGCATTAATGGAAATTAATTTGGATCAGTTTGTGTATAAAGAACGAAATAGAAGCCATCATCAAAAACTGTTTAATTATATTAAGGATGTTCGCTTTTATTCAGACAATGCATATGAAATTCAAACTGCAATGTCAAAACTTAGAAACGAATACCAAAGCTTCATTGAAGGAGGAAATTTCATCACCCATTCTTATGATCAATTGTTTACCGGATTTGCTCAACTGAACTCTTTTATATCAGGAAACCGAATAATTTATGATCGTTTTAGTGAATTCCATAATCTAATGGATGAGTTCACAGAAGGACTATTCATAGCTTTAGCGCTTCGCGAAACTAATAGTAACGTAATTACCGAATTTAATGATTATCATATAAATCAACTGATTTTTGACGGTGACCATAAATTGATTTGGCGATATTTCAATAAATATCATTTTAAGTCAATTCCCTATAACGGAGTTAGAGGAAAATTTTTCGAAAAAATCACCAATTTATTAGGCAACCATTATTTATTTATTGATTCTTTCAAAGCTTATACCTCAGATGATGGATCATTATGGCGCAACCTATATCCGAAGATTTTTAATAACTGTTTATCTCTCGCTGCTATGTTGCAGATGAACGATTCACAAGCAGAAAAGATAACTAGAGAAATAATTGATTGCATATCCAAGTCGGTTTTACCGAGCCCGGATTCTTATGCTCAAATTAATAGCTTTTTTGGTCGTAAGAGAAGTCAGCTCTCTACAGACCTATTAAAAGAACTCATTTTCTTTTTCCTTCAAAAAGAAGATATGTATCTTGAAACACGATTAAGTATATTCATTGCTGAATTGAAATTGAGAAATCAGATTTTAATATTCTCACAACAGCAACGCAAGAATCTTATGAAGCTTGCATTTGATGGGAAAAATGATAAACTTGAATATTTTAATACCTTAATATACTTTCATCCAGTAGTTGATAACACTTTAAAAACCCAGATTAAGAGAAGAATTATAACTCAGTTACATAAAAAATTTAAGGTTGATCATTATTATAATTCTGCTATTTTTAATGTGTTGCCTTTTAAAGAATCGGAATTCTTGCAGCAATTTATAGAGGCAACATTTCCAAATCCAAATAAGCATTCCTTCAAGAATAGTTTTTATGGTCCCCAAGACAATGATTACCCCTTGTTTGATATGTTTCTAAATCTATGTTTTAAATTTAATATCCAACCAAACGATATTTCAAATAAAAATTTTAAAGGTTTTGGAGATTATTATGATTGGTTACAGGATCTTGAAAGCTATGACTATGAAAAATTTAAAATTTCTTGGTTAGGATTATATCCGACAAAATACTACTTCAATCATTTTGCGAAATCTAAGAAATTAGAGAAAGCCATTAAAAATTATCTTAGAAATAATCGAGATCAAAAAATTGAGCGTCTTTATTTTGATATCTACAACCCTCAAATAGATGAGGTAGAAGAACTTTTTTAATAATTATACCTTAGTATTTTATTAGCTTAAATTTCCTAAAGTTGCTTCTTTCCATTTTCTATATTTTTCATTCAGGCAATGACTACATGGCCTATAGCCTTCATCTAAAGCCTCTTTTTCATCTTTAAAGAACACACGATTTTTGATCCTCGTTCGTCTTCCTGATGCACAATTAATTAACCCATAAATATTAGAACGGCTGTCACCTGAAAACTTTATCATGCCTCTTTTTACCAGACCGTTTACTGCTACTATTCTATCCAAAGCAGTATCTCCTAACTCAATATTTTGTATCATTTTATCAATTCTATTCAACAGTAATAAATGCCAAACATTAAATTTTATATCCTAAACAAATGTAACTTATGATCGCATAAAATTTGTTAAATGCCATTAAACCGGTACAGAAGAAATTGACCAATTTTCTTTTAGATTGTATTTAATTGGTTTTCTTTGGTAGGTTCCATATTAAACCACTTTTTGACATACTTAGTCTCCTTACATCAAACAGCTCTTCCATTACCATCCATACCTGGTCACTTAAAGTAAAGGATTTTACATTATTACTATCTTTAATCAATAGAAAGCCGGTGACAGCAAGTTTTTCTACTTCTATTTCTTCCTCACCAATATTTATAAGCCAACCATCATCAATGGGAAAGTCTATAGTAATGTTTTTCAACGGCTCATTTTGGCGCCTTACTTTATCCCCATATGCAAACAATAAAGGTTTTAATGGATATTCATTGCCTGAAGCGTTATGTAGTTTCCAATAATACACAGCTCCTATTGATGGATCAAAATGAACAGCTTTTTTGCCAAAATTTATGCTGGTAATATTTGCTCGAGTGATGGTGCTATGAATCTTCAATTCAATTGTTCCCAGTTCAATTTCCGTTCCATGTTCATTTTCATCTTCTTCGACTTCACGTAAAATAACAAGCTTTATACCTCTATGTTCAGCATAGGTAACTGTATCCTTCGTAAACCCAGATTTGCAGACGATGATACCATTCTCTATCTCTAAATCCTGCATTATCTCCAAATGCTTCATGATAACATCCTTATTTACTTTTCTATTCCAGTATTTACATTCTATAGCGGTAAGTAATCTCTTCCCACCTAGAAATTGTTCCGTCATAACGTCTATTTGATGTTTAACTCCAGAAGATCCTTTCAGATTATTATCCCTGCCGTAGCCAATGACCTTGATACCATAGTTCGCTCCAAGGGACTGGTAAATATATTTTGTGATCCTTTCATATTCCTCCCAATCAAGTGCAGATTCATCAAGCATAATTCAAAATTTAGTTTTTAAAAATATTTACTTATTCGCAAAAACAAAAAGGTTGATAAAAGAATACCTCATTTAGATATCAAGATAACGATAAAAAGTAATTTAATAAAGATGTAAAAACGTAACTGTTATGCCGCCTCTTCATGGATCAGGCTGTCCACTATATCTCCGATAAATCGGAGTATGCCGCTTCCATCCCTGGCGGTTTTTAAATCAATAAAGAAAGGCAAAGCACATTATCCTATTGCACCAATACGGACAAAGAGCTTTGCTGCTTTTTTTCTGAAAATTGGATATATCCCTTTACACATTTCCCATTCCTTTCCAAATTTCAGTGCCAGGCCCCTAAGCCTGGCTTATTACAATCAAGTGATACACTTGTGCATTTTCCACAGGCAACCGGTTAAAAGGGCAGCTAAGATGAAGATGCGCAGCACACCCACAAAGCCACCAATAAAAAAAATGAATGAACGGTTTCCCCCTAAAGGAACCCCCATTAAATCATTTTTTTTCTTGGTCTGCGCTATTGCACACTTCCGATTCTTGCTTTCTTTTTTCCGGTTTTTCTTTTGGAAAAATGAGAAGCGAAGCAAAGCGAGCCACCAAAAAGGAAAGACAAAAAAGGAGTAAACAATTTTTTTAAGCATTTAAAACGTAATGACATGAACATCACAGGAAGATTAACAAGAGACGCCGAAGTGAACACCACAAAGGGCGGTAAAGAAGTGGTAAACTTTTCAGTAGCAGTAAACGAGAGCTACAAGAACAAACAGGGAGAACGGGTAAACAATACAGCTTATTTCAATTGCTCATTTTGGAAATCTACGAAAGTAATGAAGTTCCTAACCAAAGGCGTATTGGTGGAGCTGACAGGACACCCAAGCGCAAGAGCATGGTTAACCACGGACGGACAACCAAAGGCAGAATTAAATTTTCACACCTCTAATATTAAAGCGCTTGCAGGAGTAAAGAAAGCCGACCCTGTACAGAACACAGCAGACCAACCAATGGACACAGAGAAGGAAGACCTCCCATTTTAAACAAGATAAGAACCCAATCAATTTTTCAAACATTAAAATTTCTATATCATGGCACACAATATCAATTTCAACGAAATAACAGGACGGTACTCATTTTTTAGCGTAAAGCAAAAGGCATGGCACGGCTTAGGGCAAATTATAGACAACTATCCCACAAGTGCAGAAGCAATAATTCAGGCAGGTTTGGATTATGAGGTAGTTAAATCTCCCCTTGTAACACACGGTAACGGTCTAATAGAAACCGCAAACGGCTTAGAGGTGGGCATGAAAGAAATTCAGGTTCCAAATTACTTTGCCAATGTACGCACCGACAATAATTGTGTATTGGGTATTGTCGGTAATGACTACCATATCATACAGAACAGAGACGCCTTTAGTTTTTTTGATTCCATAGTGGGTGATAAACACGGTATCCTATACGAAACCGCAGGAGCATTAGGTAACGGGGAACGCATTTTTATTACCGCAAAACTGCCCGATTATATCCGTGTAGGTGATGGTGATGATGTGACGGAGAAATATATATTCCTTACTACTTCCCACGATGGAAGTGGAAGCATAACAGCAGCATTTACCCCCGTGCGAATTGTCTGTCAAAATACACTCAATGCAGCAATCCACAATATGCAAAATGTGGTACGCATCAAACATACCGCAAATGCAAAGGAACGACTGGACAATGCCCATAAAATAATGGGTATAGCAAATTCCATGAGCAACAAACTGGAAGGGGTATTCAATAACTGGACAAGGTTAAAAGTAACGGATCAACAAGTAAAAAAGCTAATCCAATTGGCTTTATGCCCTAACAGTGAAACGCTTGACCTTATTAAGCAAGGAGCTGAAGACGACTTTTCTACTGCATTTAGAAACATTGTAGAAGATGCTTTTGCATACGCCATGACAAGTGAATCCCAACTTTTGGATACAACCAAAGGCACGTTATTCGGCGCTTACAATGCCGTTACGGGGTACTATCAAAATGTAAAGAAATTTTCAGACGATGAAGACAAGCTAAAGAATATCGTACTAGGTGGTACAGCACAAAAGAGAAGTCAGAAGGCTTTCGACCTGTGTACTTCCATTGAAATGAACGGAGCAGAAATTTTACAATTCAATTAATTCACCATAGGCTACCTCCTTTATGGTGGTAGCCTTAATCTTATTATTATGAAAGTACTTTATACTATGGACGATTTAGATAAAGGGAAATTACTTTTTGCCTTGTTTCCCGAAGAATTGGAAAACATCCAAAAAGCCATTAAAAAGGAATGTGAAATGTATTTGAAATACGAAATCGCATTACGCAAAGCATGGAATGTAAAAGGATTTCTTACCGCGGATTTTTGGTTTAGGCTTGTTTATTCCACGTATGACAATATGAATAGAAATAAAGGCAAGCTTTGGCAAAAGCCAAAATCCTTTGCAGACTATCTTTTTGATGGTAATGATGCAATTTTCACAAAAGATTGCCTAATTGAATATGCCAGTTCAAAGGAATGTGATTTTTTCCTAAAAAAAGCAATCGACCTGTTTTTCGGGAGTGATAAAACAATCACCTATTACATTTTAAATTCAGATAATTCTTTAATGCCCACTTTACCCCGATAAGCTATGATAAACATAACAGATTTAAACGGAAACAATATTGAAGTTGCAGACCTCGATGAAGCTATTTTAATCACAGGTGACCGTAAAGATTACCGCCATGTAAATAAAGGCTATGAACAATTTGACAATAAACAAAGTGCCTACTGGACGGACTTGTACGAGAAACTTTTACAGGTAAAGAAGTCACAAATTATGAAGTTCAATTCTTAAAAGTTTTCAATTATGGGCAAGCCCTTACCTCCTGAAAAATTATTTGCACTTCGCAGGTTGCGGAAAGCGAGAAGACTATTTAAGCAACAACCAGTTTTTGCATTTGCCATTCTTTGTGAAGAATACAAGGACTATACACATGAACAGTTCTTGGACGATTTAAGAATCCGTACAAAAACAAAAGGCAAAAAGAAAAAGAAATCTCCATTAACTCGCTACGGAAGGTTTTTTAAAATGAATCAGCTCCTAGAATTGTACAGTAAAACGGGTTTGGTGGATTTTGCATTGCAAGCATTTAGGTTACGAAGTGTAATTACAAAGCCATATAGGGTCTTGGTAAAAATAGAGGGATGCCACATTGAATATGGTTTAAATCCATTTATACCATATAAAGAGGTCGAAAAACTGAATCTTCAACTTAGGGATTGTAAAACAGAAAAGGAAGTTGATTATGTAATTGAACAATTCAGGTCAGCTAATAGAATAGGTTAACAAAAACAAATTGAAAGAACATGGAAAACATGATAACAAAATCACACGTACCAATTTTAGAATTCGCCTTTCTTAAAATGGTCTATGCCACTTCGGTTTATTCGGCTATTGAAAAAGGAAAAATCAAACCTGATTATTTGGATTTGCCAAATGGAGAACGTCTACCATTTATTGATTTGCGTAAATATGGCAACTATAAATTTCGGGTTCATAACCCCAATAAAACCGCCTTAATTAAATGGTATATCAGTGTAGATTATATAATCAAAACTGAAAAATTAAAACGCAAATTAATGGGTAGATACGGGTTTTCCCGTCAGGATTTAGTGAAGCAACCTCACCAAAAAAAGACAAAGGGACATAAATCACAGGTATTTACGGAATGGTGCTATAACCGCATTGTAGAACATAGCAGAAGCTATCAATATTATGAAGCAGATATCTTTAAGGAAATCTTACAAAAACATTTGGATTGTAACCTTGTAGGTCAAAGGTTAAAAGAACAGCGCACCCAAGCAGGAATTCTATTAGACCGCATAAGCGATGCTATTGCTTGTTGTAATTACCATAAACTGACCTATTTCGGCGAAGAAAATGCACCAATAAAAACTAAAAAGATGAAAACATATTTTTTAAAAGCTATAAAAAAAGATTTACCAGACCTCAAAGTAACTATAAAGGATTTGATACCGATTCCACATATTCGAATTTACTCCTTTGTTGAATTGTCAAAGTTTCTAATTCATACCAATTACACGCCTGATTGGAAAAACCCAATGGAGGACGAATATGATAAATTTTATCGGGCTAAAAAAAACCAAAATATAAACTTTTTCCGTGTAAAAGGTACAGACCTTATCGTCATGCCTGGCACATTCCTTTACACCACTACTTTAACCGAACAGGATATTAAGGCTTTAGATAATTATAATACCCTATAAAACTAGAAAAGATATGAACACAAATTTTTTTAATCAAATAGCACAGTTGGAATACACAGGCGTATTACAATTAAATATTTCCAAAGGAATAGAAAACAACCTTGTTGTTTCCGTATTGGTCCTAAATGATGCCTGCGGAGATAAGGCCAAAAATCTTATTCCTTCCGTAACTATAAATGCAACTCCGCAGGAATTTGACGAGGATTTTTTCCAAAAAATTACTACACCTGTACAAAAGATATCGGGACTTTTAGTAGATATGGTAGCTTTCGAAAAACAAATGGACGAAGTTCGAAAGCAATCGGCAATGGAAAAAGAAAAAACGGACAAAGCCAAGAAAGAGCAGGAAGCCAAAGACAAGAAGTATAAAGATGCAATGGCTAAAGTGGATGAACTTGAAAAAGAAGGAAGGCACCGTGACGCATGGATGAAAGTTCCTGATGCCACAGAATACCCTGAAATGGCTGAAGAAATCCTAAAACGGAAAAAATCTTTATCCGACAAGTTCTCAGCTCCTAACCTTTTTGCTTCGGTGGATGAAATAAGCCAACCCCTTCCGGATAAAGTCGAACAAAGCCATTTAATTGAGCCTGAAAGAGAAGTTGATAGTTTGGGAGAACAGGCTATTTAATTGGCTATTTATTCACTAATTTAAATTGATACACTATGTTATTAGCTACAGAATTGAAAAGGAAATTTATCCTGAAAGACAAAGGGCAGAATATTATATTAAATGACCCTGAGCCAAGATGGAGTACAGATGCAGTATTGAACCATTATTCCAGTATGTATCCCATATTGACAACGGCAAAAGTATCTGCTCCTAAAATAAAGGATGATGCAATCGAATATGTTTTTGAAAGTGTTATGGGTACAAAAGGTTAACTCTAATTTTTTATTATGATTTATGGAACGCAAAATAATAGCAGGAACAATTACGTTACCTACGGGCAAAAGGGAGAAAACACTTCACAAACAATTGGGAAAATTTGCTCTATGGATGCAAATACCGAAAGATGCAAACGAGATTCAGAAAGACAAACAGCAATCAGTACCAGTTTCGATGCTTCCAATAGTTTTCTAAAGTGCCAGTTCTTACCAAAATTGAATGCTAAGGAAGGTTTACAATTTGATTATAAAGCTAAAAGAACAGTAAGGGATTTTTATAAATCCCTTACCAAAACTGCAAGTAAATTCAATATCAATCCATTGTCTACAATAAATTACCCATTTCCCTATAATATTTCATTGGGCATTTGGGATATGCAGACAAAATTAAAGGAGAATGTTGCCGATTGGGAAAATTTGCATATTGCCCAAAGTAAAAGGAAAACATATTTGGCAAGTAAGCAAGTTCATTATACGGGTTCCTCTTTGTATTATATCCCAGTAATACCCCTTTATAAAATGATAAAAGACCCTGAGCGAAAAAGAAATGCTCGTTTGCTTTTATCCGTTTTTAGCTATCTGCATAGCATTGCTAATGTACCTTATTACAGAAATGAATCTAGCTATCTGTATTATCACTATGAAATGCACAGGGAATGGGTGGAACAGGACGAGGAAGAAGAAGAAGATGCTATGGGTGATATAGTAAAAGCTGAAATAATTGGCGATTCAATTCTCAAAAAGTTACAGAACCCGTTTAACTTGAATGTTTTTGAACAACGATTAAGGCTCTTTAATAAAGTGGATGACTTTGACCGCGACTGCTGGATGATAGCAAACGAAGCTTATGCCCTATATAACGCATATCCAAAGGAAAGCATTTTTCGTAATTCATTAATTCCTGAGATTAATCCTTATGATGATGACGAGAGAATTATTAGGATGGATCAATACATTTCTTTTTATGCAGAAGACAAAGGATGGTTATATAACAACATCAAAGAAACCGTCAACAATGAATTTAATGAATGTAGCCAAATTGAAGTACCAACAATATTTACTCCAATTGATGGTAGCAGAATTGCAGGTTACACATTAGATTTTGAAAAGCGCTTCTTTAACTTACTATGTGATCTATGCACTTTATTATATGATTATAAATAAATTCTAAATGAGAGCAATTAATGATATTACCCAAAATTTTGGTGAGTTGTATTACCCAGTATCAGCATTAGTTTTCTACCAAACGAAGAACGATAATTTTAAAGATACATATGTTGAACACTTTGAAATGGACAACAATGGAAATCCTATTAATGCTCATCCTCTTACCGTACTGGAAGCGGAAGAACTTGCCGCAGCTTTACAAACAGAAGAAGAGCAGAATAAAGCTTATTTAAAACCAAAAGATATATTGTCGCCAAACATTTTACATCTTAATCCATCAAAAAATGGTTCTGTCCTTTGGTACACAAATGCACAAAAAAGAGAATTGTTTTTTGTAAGTAGATTAGGAATTCCAAATGGTTTTGCATTTGTACCACCGATGGTATGGTATGCAACAAAAAACAGCCTTTCGGTTTTCGCCTTATCAAGTGATGAAAGACCGACAGCAAAAACGCCATTATATTACGCCCCCTACTTTAATATCTATCATGATGGTAAGGTATGTTTGGGAACAGTAAATGTTGAAATAAAAAACTTCGCATCATTGGAGGAATTTACAACCGCGTGGGAGTACTATTTTTTCAATAGCTATTTCAGCCACTTTGTGGACGGACTAAATTCAGTAAATGGCAATTGTATCCAAATTTGGAAGAAGCTTATCGGGACAGACAAGCCATTCCCTTTAGACGCTCTTAAAAAGAATAATATGACCCTTAAAAATCTTATAAAATGAATACCATAAAAACAGCAGTTCATTTTGTGGACAATTATCTTATTGCGCCTACGAACCCCATAACCATAAACTTAATTGGTGCAGGCGGTACAGGTAGCAAAGTTCTGACAGCACTTTTAGAAATGAATCATAGTCTTATTGAATTTGGGCACCCAGGTCTATTTGTCACTCTTTGGGACGATGATACAATTACAACCGCTAATTTAGGTAGGCAAAAGTTCGCTAGGTCAGAGGTTGGTTTATTAAAATCCGTTGCCATTATCAATAAGGCAAACCGTAATGAAGGTACAAATTGGAAAGCACAGCCTAGTAAATTTGAACGTGATAGATTTGGTAACATCAACGAAAAGGCAATTGCAAATATTACAATAACCTGTGTTGATAATGTAAAAGCACGATTTGATGTGGCAGAAATACTTAAATCGTCAAAAAAAGCTTTTGGGAATGATAGAAACAGACCGCTGTACTGGCTTGACTTTGGTAATAGCCAGCATACTGGACAAGTTATTCTTGCAACAGTAGGTAGCATAGACCAACCCGAATCTAAAAAATATGAAACCGTTGCTTCTTTACCATTTATTACGGATGAATATGGAGAACTACTGAAACAATCTGAAAAAGAAGATGATACTCCAAGTTGTAGCCTTCCTGATGCCTTAGCAAAGCAGGACCTATTTATTAATGGATCTTTGGCTCAAATGGGTTGCGACCTACTGTGGAAGCTATTTCGCAATGGTATGACACAGTCTAAGGGTTTTTTTCATAATCTCAAAGACTACCGCACTACTCCCATAAAAGTCGCTTAAATCGCCAATCCTGGCGGCAAAAATGCACTTCCTCACTCCTTTCGGAAGCGCATTTTTGCGTGTGAATAGGTGCAATCACATTGTCAATTAGCCTATTCCTCCAACCTGCTCCCAATAAATTGTCAAAACGATTGCGTGTTGCTTATGTGGGATAATTGATATCCCTTTAACTGATCCCCATTGTAACTACTTTCTTTCGTGAGGTATCCGAAAAAGAAAGTAGCAAAGAAACCGATAATCAGAGAAGAAGAATACGCTTATTTTGGCAAAAAAATAGAACCTTTAGGAATTACCTTTGATAATAATGAAACATTTTTTAAATAATTTGTAAAAACATTATATATAATGTATTAAATGATATACATTTGAAATAATTTATCCTTTTAACCTTATTATTAAAAAAATACACTTTCAAAAAAATGGAAAACAGAGTCTATTATGGTCAATATAATTTAAAACACTGGATTGACCTAATTCTTAAACAAAACATAGTGCTGCCGAATTACCAAAGATTTTTTGTTTGGAATGAGAAAAAGGTAGAGACTCTTATTAAGAGCTTTAAGAAAAAGCAGTTTGTTCCTCCTATAACAATTGGATTATTCAAGATAGAAAATGGAAAGGGGGAAAATTTAATTCTTGATGGGCAACAACGATTAACGAGTATTTTATTAGCATATTTAGGCTTGTATCCTGATCAAAGCCAATTTAAGGCCACTTTAAATGCAATTAAAATTGCGAACGAGAATGACGATGATGATGAGGAAGAAGAAGATGGCTATCTGCTTGATAATATTTTAAGCTGGGATTTTGAATACCTTACACAAAAGGGCAATAATAAGGAAAAGATTTTAAGCAGTATTGCACCAGGGAATTACAAAACTCTTTCAATAAATATAACAGATAAATTTCTAGAAGAGACATATTTAGGTTTTTCTTATTTAGTGCCATTTACCAAAAATGAAAAAGATCAATTAAATTATTATTCATCTGTTTTTAGAAATATCAATCTTCAAGGAGAGAAACTTTTAGAGCAAGAAAGTAGGGCTCCTTTGTACTTCCTTAATAGTGAACTAGAGGGTTTTTTCGATCCTGAATTTGTGAAAGCATTTACTGTAAACACTGTGAGCGTAAACAAAAAGGTAGACTTCGCAAGGTTCTTAGCTTTATTGTCTCAGTATGATAAGGATGGAAATACTAATAAAATTGCTCGGGGGTATAAACAAAAGATGGAAGAGTATTATGAGGAATATATTTACTCTGTGGTGGGCGAATCGACATCCTCTATTTTTATAAACTTTAATTCAATTTTTCCAACTAATGATTTTAAATCACGCTATGATATACTTGAATCAACAATGAACGACTTAGAAATGCATAAGCAATATACTTCTATCATAGATTTAGATATGTATTTTTTGGGCTTAATTTATTTAATCGTTTATAAAGAAAAAACCATTGACACTTCGAAAAAGACAGAATTATTTGTTGAGTTAAATGAAAAAATAGCATTATTTAAATCTGACGAAGCACATAAAAGAGCACCGAGTGCATTAAAATATCTAAAAGAAAGAATAAACGCTTCTATTGACATTTATAATAAGTATACAAATGCATAATCAAAGTAATTTTATTCTATCTCCCATTTGCAACATTCTAAGTGATGTGGTTTCAGGAAATTATGGATTAGGCAATGGAATTGAAACATATCCATTAAATGAGCATATCTTACAGTCGACATTTTTGAAAATGACTGGCTTTCAAGAACAAAAAATGAAAATTATTTGTTGGGAATTAGCGAGTGTTGACTTTGAATATCGGTATAAAAGATTCACACAAACTTTATTAGGAGCTTGTTCTACATACAAGGAAAAAAACTTAGTTTATAATGATCTGCTAGATCAAATAAAACTAATGGAACCTAATTTTGATGTAACTACCTCAATAAATCGGAAAGAAATAAGAAGAAAGACAATTTGGGAGTTACAGAAAGCGTTCCAAGAAACAAATTTAGGATCATGGAATCAAGTTATTGCAAGTGATTTCTTTTTAAATCATACCAATCTTATCAAGAATCATTTTTTTGCTACTTCAGACAATTTACTTGAAAACGTTCTACAAGATAAGTATGAATTACTTTATAAACACCGAAATAGGTGCGCTCACAATACCCTTTCCTACCAAAGTAATTTGCCAACACTTAAAGAACTATCTGAAGAAAATTACAATTTGAATAATTACCCAATAAGATTTGGAATCCTTATTCTTATCGATAAAGTTTTTATTAGACTTTATGAAAAGTATTTGTGCCTAAAGGATAATTAACAACAAAAAAGGCTTATCGTTTTTGATAAGCCTTTTTTAGTCTTTGCATTTAAATTCTAACCCTTGTTATTAAACTCAAACTTCACTTCCTTTTCATTCCCGAAGCTGTCCGATATCCAAATACTAAACGCTTCCGAAACAGTCGATAGGGATGTATAGTATAACCTGAACTCTTCCGATGGTATAGGATATAGGTCATTGGGTTGGTACGACGGGTCATCATAACACTTTAGCTGTCCTTCTCCATCATATTGGAAATACCGAATAAAATAATCTGTTCCGTTATATGTGCCAGCACTTTTAATACTAACACGGATTTCAACCGAATGGTTAATAGCTAGGGCTTTCGGCACCGGCATTACTATAACCTCAAATGGAAAATCCTGCTGAATTTCCAGATCTTTTTTACAGGACACAAAAGTGAATACTGTCCCAATGCTGACCAGAACTAAGATTATAATAAAAAAAAATGTTCTGAATTTATTTATCATTTTCATCATTGTTTGTGCATTTAAAAGTTAAATTTAATTCCAAAACCTGCGGATGGTCGCATGAGCTCCAGATCAGTTCCCCACAGAGCCCTTGTTCCTCCCTGAAGACTTAAAACAAATTTGTTGGTCAGGTAAGTCTCGAGGCGGAGCTGCCCACCAGCACCATAAATAAAATTTTCTTCGCTTAGAATCTTTGCACCATCATAGAGGACTGTTTCACCATTATTAATTCTTTCATAACCTGCAACTCCAGTTAGGGCAAGGTTCAATGCAATATTCTTGCGTCTATCCCCTAAAAGAAATATACTATAGCCTCCTTCCGCTAAATAGCTTTCAACAGGAATAGTGATATCTTTATAGGAATGGTTTTGTTGCGAGTACTGCAAACCCCAAAGTCCATAATTGCCGTTTTTACCATTTAACGTCATCCCGATACCCAGGTAGTAATCGGCACCAATTCGATCAAATGATAAGATACCAGCATTAATTTCTAATCCTTTCTGCTTTGGCATCATTCGTTGCGCCTGGCTACTAATTATTCCTGTTAACAGGAACATCATAATACAGATGTACTTTTTCATGTCTATTTCGAAATTAAAAGGTGATTAAAACTTTAAGTGCATTGCATTGATCAAACGAGCACTAACCAGGTCTGAGTTTTCTATATGAAGTGTTTGCTGCCGGCCACCGTTCTTTTCAAAGATTTCAATTAATAGAACCTTGTCATCTGCAATAGTAAATTGGTCCAGTAGAAACACATTCTGATCTTTGGACTTTCCTGCGATTTCGGCTAAAGGTTTATAAGTCCGAAGCGGAATCATAGTTCGTTCTTGGATTACCGTCCGCTTAGCCAGCTTTTTGTCCACCACCTTAAAGTTGATGAAGTCAATTTGAAAGGGAACATTAGTCTTATTACTCATTTCCGTATGGAAATAGTATTTTCCATTATGGATATAAATTCCTTTAAGCAGAAATTGAATTCCAAAGCTCTTAGCACCGATATGCTTAACAATCCGCTTATCCTTTTTATAGATAGTTTCCAGTAACAATCCGGCCAGTGATGGTGAATTATTTCCCAGCTCCTCAAATAGGACTTCACTCCCACCTACTTTATCGACAGCCTTCTGCATATGCGAAAGGTCATAAATTAGAGCTTCTGGGTTTGTACTGTAATATACATTGAAGCCATAAAACTTCCCTTCATTGGTAATCACTGAAAAGTTTGTTTCCTGCTCAAAGTCCTTCACAGAAGCTTTTACGCGTAATACGTTTTCAGCATCATCCGCTTTCCCTGCTATCAAATTGTCACTGCCAAGATCCACATATCTTATTGCAGTTGGAAAGATCAGGTGGGAAGTCTTATCATAAGTAACCTCCATTTTATAAGGTTCTATTTTACCTAGTGAAAGCGAAGCGTTTATAGTATCCTGGGCCAAAACTGGAAAATGGATACCAAATAGTAGGGCTATTGCCCAAGTGATTAAAATGTGATTATTCATTATATAAATTTTAAATATCGTTAGACCTTATTTTTTTGAAACAAGAAAAACTTGATGACCTGCTTTTAGGGTAACCTTCGGTGTCTTTACCTTCTTTGAGAAATAACCAGAAATACCCTGTACCACCCCTCGGCTGAGATCCGCAGCGACTTGTTGGCCTGCAGATTGGGTAAGCATGATACTTTGTCCGGAGGACTGGCTCATATTACCGGCCATTTCCGTAAGTGCATTCATTTCGGGAGAATACGGAACATAAAGACCAGCTTGCCCATCGACATCATAAATAGTAATATCCACCGGGATTATATGGCCTTCAAATTCAATCGAATTGATTTTTAGCTGTAATCGACCGCCTTGAAATTTTCCAATTGCAGTAACAATTGAACCAATAGGAATAACCCGGTTAGGTGTTCTGGCTGATTCCAATAACCGCAAACGTACTCCTCCCTCGCCTACAATCGTCTGTTCTTCATATATACTCGCTTTGATACTGTTTTTAGGTTGAACGACCTGATCTGTAGATCCAACAGTATAAAATCCCCGGTTTCGGTTTTGATTCCACTCCGCGAAGAATGTACTATCACTTGGCTCTCTATATAATGCTGAAACCGCATTCTTTCTTGCTGGAGCAAATGAAACAAAATATTCCTTTTGACTTTTGGTTGCTGATGAAACCTTAACGCTATCACTAACCGGAGTGTTTCCAACATTCGTTCCTTTGGGAAGATACTTTGCCGCCATTTCATATGACTTCTCCATTAAAGTCAATTGGTCATCAACGGTTGCAGCTTTAGGAATCTCTTTTTCAGCAAGCTTTTCTTTTAATTCCTCCACCTGTCTTCTTAACTCATTGCTTTCTGAACTATTATCCTGGTAAAAGGAACCTAAGGTATTCTGAGCGCGTTGATAACTATAAAGTGCAGGATTGGTTGATTTACCGTATTGATTGTCAGCTTTGTTTAAATTTACAGTGCCTGCCTCCTCTAAAGTTTCATTATTGTTTGGCTCTTTAGATTCCGTATTCCAATAATCAGAAAGGGTAGTTAAGGCGTTCCGCTTTTCCTGGTCTTTTTGTTCGAACATTTCCTGTTCATAAGCTTTTTGCTTATCCGCTTGCATCCCGGCTCCAGTTGCTTCAGGTACAGCATCGTTCAATCCAATATTCTGCAATTCCTCCTTTTCGACTGACGGTTTAAATATCAGATACATACAGGCTGAAAACACAATCCCCATAAGACCAAAAATCAAGATCTTTTTTATCCGGTCCTTATTAATTTTCTTTTCATCAATTGATTCGGTTATCTTTTCCGGGTCGCTTTTTTCTCCGGGAAACCGAACCTTATTTTCAAATTCTTTCATAAATTTTATTTTTAATAATTATTGAAACCGTATCCTGCATCGAAGCAGGACTTTTACCGCCTTGTAACTCGGGTGGCTTGATATGCTCAATCTTTATATTATTTTCTGGTTGAGCTATTTCAAAAAAAACATTTAGTAGAATAATTACCGTTAGTAAGGCATATGAAATAAACAGTATACGAGTATATTGTTGCTGCTTTTTCAGGGGTAAAGAATTCCACCAATGTTCTAACACTTTTATGCGGTCTCGAACACTTAACATTATATTTTTCATTTCAACTCATTTAGAATTTTAAACGAGCGCGCTTCATATTTTTTTCAGATTTAAACTGAAGGACTCTCCAAACCATATCAACAGCCTCTAATCTGTTTGGTGCGGTAGCAACAGTCAGATTATTTAGCACTACTTTTTTAATGGATAGATTTCCTGGCGCGGCTAGATTAATCTCCATCTTATCCAGAAAAAATTTATTGCCCAGGTTTTTTACATACATGGTGCACTGCACATGGGGTTTATCTTCGCCATCCCATTTTAAATAAGTTGAGAGTAGCATATGATCTCCACGAGGTTGATTGTCTGTCCCATCTTGGCAACATTTTAGATAGGCTTCAATGCTTTCTTTTATTTTATCTGGGTATTTTGATGCAGTAAGAAAGTATCCATTGTATCCTTTCTCAGTAAGTATCTTAGCAAAGTTTTCAAGATTTGATATATTTTCCATGAGGTTCGTTTTTATCGTTCAATAACTTCAATATCCCGGTTCTCAATTACTGCAAACTTTTCTATGTTGAACCCCTGTGGATTATTATCCGAGCGAACTGAATTTAGGAGATTGCAAGAAGTAACCAGGCTACGCTTAGTCACATTACTGGATCGGAAAATAAACTGTTTAGCATAGGTTCGCACAGAATAGGGATAGTGATCGAAATTGCAAACGACACTATCCACCTCAATCCGTTGCTGTACATTACCAGAGATTATTCTGTTGTAATAACCCTTTTCAGATAAATCCTTATAATAATCAAAAGCAGATTTATCAGCCAGATTAAATGCCCGTTTCATATTACTTTCAATTGCACCTTTTTCGGGTGCAAGTGTAAAGAATAGTTCGTGAAAACGTTTTACATGCTCCCTGGCTTCAACCGGTCGGTTAATACTGGCGTCTTGCGAGAGCGCCAGCATTAAAGATTTGCCATTATCCAATACATATACTTTTTGCCTTTGCTGTTCAGCAAAAAAGTAAGACTTCCAAATTGTATATCCGCACACAGCGGCACACAGGACAGCAAATACAATAGCATATAGCCTGGTTTTCCGAAAACTGTTTTCAATGTTTCTTAATGTTTTAAATTCCATTTTTTAAAATTTTAATTACTTTTTCATGAGTTGACCAACTACATTTCCTGCAGCAGATCCAGCTACTGCTCCCGCAACTCCACCGGCTTTGCTTGCGGTTTGCGCTACATTTTTAGTAAAGTTTCCTGCACCACCGCTTTGAATGATCCAACTCGTTACAGTAGGTATGGTGAAGTATCCCACAATACCGATGATCATAAAAATGATATATACAGTATTGGAGGTATCAGGGATGAACGTCGGATCAGCAAGCATGGCAATATCTCTTTCCAAAATCAAAGATTGAATCCTTGCTAGCATCGAGCTGAACAAATCCGAGACAGGTAACCAGAGATATACACTTATATAGCGAGTAAACCATTTCCCGAGTGTACCCTGAAATCCATCCCACACGCTGATAGCAAATGCTATAGGCCCAAGGATACTAAGAACGATCAGGAAAAAAGTTCTTATGGTGTCAATCACAAGGGCGGCGGCCTGAAAGAGTATTTCAAGCAGGTTGCGGAACCAATCCTTGATTGCCTTTTGGATTTGATGGCCAGTCCGGTCCATATACATTCCTGCCATTGTACCGATATCACTAGGTGACCATCCCAATTCATCCAACTTCTTATCAAACTCTTCGTCTGAAACCATAAACGCCGTCTCAGGATTACGGATCATCGCCTCATATTCCAATTGATCTTTTTGCACCTGCAATTTGTTCAGATCCAGCACCTGGTCTTCGAGCATAGAGTGTGTACCGGTAACCACCGGGCTAAGTATGGCATTTAAGCTGCCTAAAACGATAGTTGGAAAAAACATTATACACAATCCCAAAGCGAAAGGGCGTAATAATGGAAACACATCTATCGGTTCGGCACGGCTCAATGCTTGCCAAACCTTTAATGCCACATAAAATAAGGCTCCTAATCCCGCAAGACCTTTTGCAACTGCTGCCATATCCCCTGCAAGCGGCATCATGTCATCATAAAGTGCCCGCAGTAGTTCGTGAAGATTATTCCATTCCATAGCTACCAGTATTTTTGACTTGGGCTACCATATAGATCCAGTATCCTCTTACCGTCATTCTTTTTCTTTGCTCTAAGGTAGCTGACTGAAATATTTTTGTTCGTGTAGTACCTTACCAGGCTATGGTATTCCTTCACTTCCTTGTAAACCCTATCAATCACATCCATGCGCTCTTTGTCATTAAGTGAAAGACTGGAAGAGGATATAATCTGCTTTAATTCCTTCAGTAATTCGGTACTTTCATTTAACAATGCTGAATATCCGTTACCAATCGCCACCAGCTCTTGTGGTGTAAAGTTTGGATCGTTCATCATTTTACCGAAATTCTTAACGTACATCTCGGACACATCCCCAACAAGCAATACCGTTTGCTGTACCTTTCTGGCATCTTTTACTAGGTTACTGACCGCTTTAAGCTTGTCATAATATTCTTTACCCTGGTTGTACACCTTCTCAACTTCTTTAAAGTTTTTAACTACATTGCTTACAGTTGAGGATGTTTGGATGATTTCGTTTGCACTATTTAAAATGCCCGACGCAAGGTTTGCCGGATCAGCAACAATGAATTGGGCTTTTGCCGCTGGTACTACTGCTAATGTAATGGCAGTAACTACGAGATAAATGATCTTTTTCATTTCTTGAATTTTTATGTTGTTAATAATTATTGATTGTCTTGATCTCTCCTTTGTGAGGCGATATGCTTTATGGCGAGTTCTACATTTCCATCTAATTCATCCGCAAGTTGCATGACCTCCATCTTTTCAACCTCTTCGGTGGTGTAAGCAAGGTATTCTTCAGTGCTCACCTCAGTGGCATACACTGCGGAATGGGTACCACCCAGTCCAATCCATACTTCTTTGTAATTCCGTGACCGATCATTGTTCATATTAATGGAAAGGACCTGCGCCTTTTCTTTATCAGTCAATCCCAACATCTTTTGGATATCATCGAACTTATTCATGTATTTTCGCTGATCAAGCAGGATTTTACAATCCGAATTATTGATGATACTTTCTTTTACGATCTCAGATTGGATGATATCGTCCACCTCCTGGGTTACGACTATGGCTTCTCCGAAGAATTTGCGAACGGTTTTATACAAATACTTAATATACTCGGCCATACCCGCCTTCGCAATCGCTTTCCAGGCTTCTTCGATGAGAATTACCTTGCGAATTCCTTTCAATCTGCGCATCTTATTAATGAACACCTCCATAATAATGATAGTGACGACAGGAAACAGCGTTTTGTGATCTTTGATTGCATCTATTTCGAACACTATGAAACGTTTGGAAAGAAGGTCTAACTGCTGATCTGAGTTAAGCAAATAATCATATTCACCGCCTTTATAATAGGGTTCGAGTACATTGAGAAAATTGGCAATGTCAAAGTCCTTTTCCCTCACTTTTTTTTCTTCTAATATCATACGGTAATCGCTACCCACATATTCATAAAACCCATTGAATGAAGGACTGGAATCTGCTTGTTTTATAATTTCTATGTAGCCGGAAACAGCATTGGACAAGGCCACTTCTTCAGAACGGGTTGGCGGTTCATCATCCCGTTTCCAAAGTGTCATTATCAACGTTTTTATACTCTCCCTCTTCTCAATATCGAAAACTAAATCATCGGTGTAAAATGGGTTGAATGCAATCGGATTCTCTTCTGTATAAGTAAAGTAAATACCGTCCTCTCCTTTGGTTTTACTGTTGATCAGGTTACACAGTCCTTGGTATGAGTTTCCGGTATCTACAAGGAGAATATGAGCTTCCTGTTCGTAGTACTGTCGCTGAAGATGGTTACTTACAAAAGATTTTCCAGATCCGCTAGGGCCAATCAGAAATTTATTTCTATTAGTAATTATCCCTTTTTTCATAGGCAGATCGGAAATGTCTACATGAATAGGCCTGCCCGTTAAGCGGTCTGATAATTTAATACCAAAATGCGACGGAGAATTTTGGTAGTTGGTTTCTTCGGAGAAAAAACATAATGCAGGTTCTATAAAAGTGTAGAAACTTTCCTCACTCGGAAAATCCCCGGCATTACCCGGCATTCCTGCCCAATACAATGTAGCTACATCTGTTGTGTTGTGCCTAGGTTTACATTCCATTAGTGCCAATGCGCTACCGCAATCATTCTTGATCTGCTTTAACTCTACCGGATCGTCCGACCAGGCCATGATGTTAAAGTGCGCTCTTATAGACGAAAGTCCAAAGCTGTGCGCTTCATTCAGATATTTTTCTATCCACTCTTTATTGATTTGGTTTGCTCTGCTATATCTGGCCAATGAATGCATATTCCGGGCAGACTTTTCAAACTTTTGAAGATTTGCTTCGCTGTTGTCCAAAAACAGATATTGGTTATAGATATGATTACAGCTCAATAATAATCCAGCTGGAGCAGCAAAAGACAAACGGCAATCGCTTCGGTCAGTTGATAGCTTTTCAAATCGACTGTTTGCAGAAACGGTGCCTGGTAAATCGTCGGTATCTGAAAGTGTGTGCATGCATAAACGATTATTACCAATACGTACTTCTTCAGCACCAAGTGAAATATCCTGCATGGGTATTCCGGCATCTTTTGATAGCGTGAGATATTGTTCTAGCAATCCCTGACTTTCCACGGTCCCGACGATATTATCTTCGGTGAGCCTTTTAATGGTGATAAATCCGCTATCATTAACGATACGTTCAAATTGCGCTACCGATTCCATAAAGCGGTGAATCGTATCTCTATCCCTGATCTCTTTAGGTATAAGCGTGCCTTTGCAAAGGGAACTAAAGTTACTTTGCATTCGCATCCGTTCCTTTGTAGTCTTGGTCAGGAATAGGTAACAGTAATGATTTAGAAATGGACGCTCATTGAAATGACGTTGGTACGACTTGGCTAAAAAGCTTTGGTCTTCCTGTCCTAGATCAGGTGCGTAATTTTCTTTAAGATACCAATCCTGTTTATGGATGACTGTATAATCAGGCAATGTTTTAATTGCCTTGTGCCATGCAGCATGAATTGCTTCATACTCAACAGAAGCCACTGTAAACAGTTCTGGTAAATGCACTTCGAAACAGGCCGTAATATCAGCATCTTTGGAAATGATGCAGTTGTTTTCAACCGCCAATAACGGGAACTTACTTTCCAGTGTTGTAATCTTTGATACATTTCTCATACAACACCGGATTTAGGAGTGAATTTAATACAGCGACGTATAGACTTCCGGCAAATGATATACTTTGGGTGTCGCTTCCGGGCTGCAATTTTCATTAAGCCGTGTTCCCCGTATTTCCTATTCAGGGAAAAAGTCTGCCAAATTATAAGGGATGCACCTGCAACACCTAAAAACAAGCAGAAATACGAGCTGAGACCGGCTATGTACATCACCATGACCAGGATCAGAACACCTAACAATCCGGCTGCAAATAGGAAAAGATATTGCGCCTTAAGCCCCTTAAACTCTACAGTTCGCCCAACGCCTTTATTAATATTGTAATTGCTCATAATGTTGTTGATTATTTAGTTCGTAATTGGCCGTAAGAACCTCTGTCTTTTTCTTTCTTGCTTTCCCGGAATTGCTATCTACTACCACATCCCGTTGAAGCTTTATAGAAATCCAGTTGTAATTTTTTGCATACGCTGTGAGTTCAGGGCTTGGGTAACTACTCAATAGGAATTTCCCCTTTACTTCGGACAGGCATTTTAGCAAGGCTAGATAATCTTCAGATGAATACCCGTCGTAGTGGCCACAGTTTGAGTTGTAATATGGGGGATCACAATAATGAAAGGCTAAGGAATGATCACGTGAGTTAATAATTCGCAACGCATCAGTGTTCTCTATCTGAACATTTTGTAACCGGATAGCATAATCTTCTGTGAAGGATTCACGTTTATTAAATAGTTTGGTTGCGGAGGTCGTTCCAAGCTTGTCATATCCCCAAACGTCATCCATTTTTGAGCCAAAAGATTGATGGCACAATACCCAAACTGCCCATGCCCGCTGTAGCCTGGTAAACAAATGGGGATGTTTATAGATTACTTGTGCATCAGAATGTAGAGAGCGGCTGTGCAAACTAATCCTAATCATCTTTTCCAGTTCTACAAAATCATTTTTACAGATTTCGTAAAAGTTGATAAGCTCTCGGTTATAATCGTTAATAACCTCAACCTTAGAAGGCGCTTTAGCCCAGAAAATTGCCCCTCCACCAACAAAGGGCTCTACATAGGTTAAATGCTCGGGGATAATAGGTAGTATAATACTTACCAATCCTTGTTTGCCACCATAGTAGGTCAGCGGCGTTTTCATTCTTTTTCTTGTTGCCATAACGTTTCGGTAAGGATTAGAGAAAGAAGGAACGAAGGATAGTAGCCGCGACAATTAAGAAAATACAGGCTCCGAACCAGGAAGCTGCAGTCTTCGATGTATCTGGGTCACCAGAGCTGAATTTATTGTAAACCTTAACACCCCCAATTAAGCCAACCACAGCCCCAATGGCATAGATGAGTTGCGTCGCTGGGTCAAAATAGCTCGTCACCATTTGCGTCGCTTCGCTAATTCCAGCAGATCCGTTTCCACCTTGGGCAAACGCACTGAATCCTGATAACATGACCAACCCGACCAGAAATAATTTTTTTCTTTGTTTTTTCATAATTGAAACACATTAATTTGTTAATCGAAACCCGCACCATACGGGATTCTTAGGCAAATGTGTTTCAGATTTTAAGTCGTGTAAACAAAGTGGAAGTGAGTGGAACAACTTGGCATTTACTGGCACTATAACCGAATATAAAAGCAATAAAAAGTGCCAAACTTTTTACAGTTTGGCACTTAGCTCATTTATTACTAAATGTTCTTCCACTTTATATTTTTCGACCTTTACTTTTTGATATTTCAGTTTTAACTTTAGGTCTTTCTTCTTTTTGATTTAACCTCTCTAAATTATCTTTTATGATATCTACAATATAGGTATTCTTCCAATCGATTTCCTTTGCTTTGAAATGACTTTTTATTCCTAAATGCTTTAAATCTTGCTTAATATCCCAGCCATTCTGGCGGTTCCATCCAACAGGATCAAGTTCCTGTTGAAATGGAATTTCAATTGCAAGAAGATCTGTAGGTATGCTGCTTATTTTATCATAATCCAATCTCCTAAATTCATGTTTTTGCGGATCATATGGAATCAAATAGGCTTTTCGTTCTTCAGAGTAGTGATCGTCGATCTCCGAAAAAGTAATACCATTTGATAAGAAATCATCCTTCGGTCGAAGTTTGTCCATACGCATATCGACATAAAACAAGTGGCCAGCAATATCAATTGTCGGCAACCTTCCCTGGTTAACGCGTAAATCAAATTCCTTTTGATCAACAATAAAGTCAAAGTCGGTTTTGGCGCTTACTTGTTCTAAAGTAATACCATATTTATGCGCCATACCATTTGGATCTAATTCCACAAATTGCGGTATGTCAACTTCTATATTATTTTTGTTATAATGTTCAGGAACGTTCTTAAATAGTTTGTTATAGTCGAAACTATAATAATCTCCATAATCTTCCATTTTAATAAATGGAATTACATTATTGCTATTAAAAACTTCTATTAGCTGGAACCTGGTTACATCAACAAAGAAATCCGTTCCTTCAATATCTACAATTGGTAAAGCTGTACCAGGCTTCTCAATTCCTCGATTCAAGTCCTGGCAACAACACAAATCAATATATGATCTGGCTTCATCTACCATTTGCTTAAAGGATTCCTTACTTCCTAGTTCATTGTTTTTATCTGAACCGACTATAAATGCATATTCTGGAGAGTCGGAATTGTAATAAACAATTAGATTACTGCTAATGGAGTTTTCAGGAACATTATTCTTTGAGCTTGCTATAATATGGCCCCTGTATTCTTCATAAAAAAAATTAGGATCATTTTCTAAATTCATTGTTATGCTTTAAAACGATTATCAAATTATAAGATCACCATTCTTCTGAATCAGTTTATCTAAATATATTCTTCAATATCAAAGTCAGAAAGATCATCACTCCGCATTGTGGAAGAAGTTGAGTCCATAGAAGAGTTAAATGAACTATCTAAAAGCTGTGCAATTTTGCGCGAAGCCCCTTCTATAGAGTTTTCCAATAAATAAAATAATTCTGTTCCCTGTAATTTTTGAACTATTTCAACAGCTTCCATTTTTTGATTATACTCCAGTTTCTCTTCCTTCAAAATTCTACCAACCTTAGCCAGTTCATCAAAGGATACTCCTTGTGCAAAGCCGAAATCATCAACCTCAACTCCTTGACCCATCCATGATTCTTCTTCTTCCTCAAAATCAGGCATGGTTCCAAATACCTCATCAAGTTCTTCCTGAGGAATCTGAATACGAACAATCTCATTTTTGTCGTACTCAATATCTAAATTATGTGGATCTACTATCGGGAAAACAACTTGAGACTCGATGGCTTCAATTGGCTCTTGAAGTCTTGGTATAGCCTTCGGTTGCCCTATGATATCGGGTAAGTCAGGGTTAACCTTTTCAGATGCTTTATTTTGATGTGACCATTTATAAATGACAACCTTGTCATGCAAAAGCAAGATGATGATAATAAGCAAGCAAATCACAATTACGATTTCCATAATTATTACAATATTGGTTTATACTTATCATTGTAACTCTTAGTGATCTGCTCACCGAATTCTTTAAAATGGTAATCCAACAAATTATCCAGGTAAGCATAAATAGATAATTTGTCTTCACCGATTACTTGAACGATCCGAGATAGTTTATCATGAAATTCGGGTCGGATATAAACCGTTTTTCCATCTCTGGCATTAGTGTCGGTTCTCCGAAAAAAAATACTTTCATATTCTACTTCTGAGGATCTTCTAACTTTACTCTTTTCTCTTGTATTTGCTTTATTCAACCCTTGTTCTTTTACAGGGGCATCATTACTTGGGGCATCAACTGACGTAGTTTCTACTGGAACCTGTAAACCTTCCTTTTTTACACCTTCCTCCATCATACTCATCATCAGCTCTGCGTTAATTCCAGGAGATGTCTTTTTCTTTTCGTTTCCCATAATTACAGTTTTATAATAGTTGTAAACTCACGTATAAATTGGTCTAGTTGACAGGCTTTCATTAACCGTTCATCCGGAGGCATTACAGTTGAACGAAAAACTAATTTACTTTCAGCCTCATTCTCTTTCCGGAATCGGGAACTGCTCTTTATTTGGCTGCGCATCAACTTTAATCCCAATTCTGCTATTAGTTGGTTATAAATAGCATATAGCGGTGTACTTTCTCTACCATCAACCTGATTCCAAAAGAGGTGGACGCTTTCAATTGATGTTTCCCCATTTTTCATTATAACGTCTTGTAGAAGCTGATTGAAAATAAGTGTGCTTTCCATGACCACACGATCTGCCGAGATGGGGGTAAAAATGTGATGCATACCGGCAAGGGCATTTAAAATCCCTGGGCTATTTACTGTACCCGGTAGATCAAAGAAAACTACATCAATAGGAATGGTCGAATTGTTTACAAATTCTTGGGCTTCATGAAGTACATCATCAGCTTTATGCTTAATGATAGGATATGCTTTTTTATTGATGGTCGTAAACTGCCTATACGCCAGTTTTTGTAGGTATTCATTCTCCATAACCATAGCCTTGTCCCTGGCTTTCATTTTTATGAGGCTGTGCTGTGGAAAATCCGCATCAAAAACGACCACATTATATCCCATCCTATAGTGAAGCGTACTAGCGACAAGTGTTGTAAAAGTGCTTTTTCCTACACCTCCTTTCTGGGAAGCAAAAGCGATAAATTTTGTTTTTAATTTTTCCTTCATATCGTTAATATTTATGTATACAACTTGGAACTCACATAGGAACATAAGTACAGAGATAACCGACTATGAAAGACTCGATCTTCATATATAAACAAGGTTATAGGGTAGTAACTAAATACAGTATTAAATACCATCCTAAATATTCATTCTTATAACTACAATAGAACCTAATCCATTAGATAGGTATTTCCATATCATTGGGTATGCAGTTATAAGTATCAGTATAGTTTGCTAAAACCATATATAGTTACAGGTATCCCTTTTTATCTAACTGTATCTCTAATTGAAGACATACCATTATTATTACTGCTGTAATTACGTACCAATATGGATATGTACTCACACCCTTATGCCACTTTGTAGGTTCAAAGAAATGCATATATATAATTGTAATTGTTCTGGTTTACCTGTTTGGCTGTTCTTGGCTTTAATTGGCCGGGTAGTGCTATGTTCAACAATGCAGCATATCATTTTACTTTGTATAATGACAAAAGACAAGGAATTATCCAATTATTTGAATACAAATCTGTGCTTAATGGAAACGGCCCAAAGCCGTTTTTTCCATGTTAACCACAATCCCGAATCATCGGGATTCTTGTGTTCACCGGAACACGGCAAGTTGTGTTTTGCGCATCTCGAAATGATTTCCGATGCGCAAAACTACTTGCCCTTGCAGGGGGCAGAAAACACCTTCCGAAGTCAGGGCGTTTAATAAAATTATAAGTTGAAAAGTGATGAAAGAAAATAATAAGACATTACCCAAAAGAGTGGGTCGGCGTCCCAAAAAGGACCCCGCCAAATTTCGTTATACCATTTCCTTTAATCAGGAAGAACATAATAAATTCCTCGAACTTTTTGAGCAATCCGGGCTAATGGTTAAAGCACACTTTATAACATCCTGCATTTTTTCTAAAACCATAAAGACGGTTAAGATCGATAAAGGCACTCTTGATTTCTATATGCGGTTGACTTCATTTCATAGCCAGTTCCGCTCTATTGGGGTTAATTATAACCAGGTGGTGAAGCTTCTATATGGTGGTCTATCGGAAAAAAAGGCGGCAGCCTATCTTTTCAAATTAGAAAAACAGACAGCAGAAATGGCCCTGCTTTGCCAGAAAATCATCCAGATCACCGAGGAATTTGAAATAAAACAACTCAAAAAACCTGTTGATAAATGATAGCAAAAATCGGGAGAAGCTCAAATTTATATGGAGCATTGGCATACAACCAGCTTAAAGTTCAGCATGAAAAAGGAGAGATTTTGTTAACCAATAAGATGATTGAAACTAAAAACGGACACTATTCTGTTGCCCAATTAGCGGAGTCTTTTGCACCGTACCTTATTGCTAACCGCAATACGGAGAAACATACCATCCATATTTCCATAAATCCCGATCCGAAAGATAAGGTTACCAATGAACAATTCCAGAACATAGCTGAACAGTATATGAAGGAAATGGGATACGGTGAACAACCTTATATTGTTTTTAAACATTCTGATATTGATCGATCTCATATACATATTGTATCCGTAAGTGTTGACGAAGAGGGCAAAAAGATTTCGGATAAGTTTGAGAAAATGCGCTCCATGAAGATTTGCCGGGAGCTAGAAACGAAATATGGCTTAATTGCCGCTACAGAAAAAGAGCAAAAGTACAATGATAAAATTTTCAATCCGGTGGATTATCAGGCAGGTGATGTTAAATGCCAGATCGCATCTGTAGTTCGTCACCTACCGAGTTACTATAAATTCCAAACATTAGGCGAATACAATGGTTTACTTTCTCTTTTCAATATTACAACGGAGAAAATAGAAGGCGAGCTGCAAGGAAAGCTACAGCAGGGTCTTTTATATTTTCCGTTAAACAAAAACGGTGAAAAGGCGGGAAACCCGTTCAAAGCTTCATTATTTGGGAAGGCAGCAAGTCTAAAAAACTTAGAGGAGCATTTTAGAAAAAGCAAGGATGACTTGAATGCTCACTTATGCAAACAAACTCTGAATGCTATCATTACAACTGCCCTGAAGGTAACGATGGATGAAAAGGGATTCAAAAAACAATTATCCAATCAAGGAATAAATGTGGTTGTCCGTAGAAATGAAACGGGACGTATCTATGGAATAACTTTTATAGATCACAATTCCCGAACGGTTTGGAATGGATCGAGGTTAGCAAAGCATTTATCAGCCAATACCTTTAATAACTTCTGGAATAATAACGTGGTACCGGATCTGAAAATACCCGAATTAAATAATACCGAACAGCCCTATACAAAGGAATTAACCTTGACTAAGGAAGAACCACACCATTTATTTGACTTCCTAAAATTCGAATCAACTGGTGAAGGTTTGATTGAAGCGTTGGGAGGATTATTACCAGAAGCCCAAGATGAGGATTATGAAGAACAAGCCTTCACCAATATTATGAAAAGAAAAAGGAAAAAAAGAAAACCAGGACAGCAACAATAATTCCATTCCTATAAACGAGATAAAAATTAAGATGGCAATTGCCATCTTTTTTTATTCCTATACCATGCCAAACAAAGCCAGGTAACACCAAAGCCTGCCCTATACAATTAGCTCCTTAGACTAGCTCCTAAATTAACTCCCGAACATTTTAATCAGGTAAAAATGCAAGGAGAAGACGATTTAAGAGGACTAGCCAAGATCATGGCTTTTATGCGTGCAGTGAGTATCCTACTGGTATTAATGCACCTTTACTGGTACTGCCATAACTTCTTTTATGACAGGGGTTGGACATTGGAAGTTATCAATAAGATTCTGTTCAATTTCAATAGGACAGCAGGACTTTTTGAACATACACTGTATACAAAGGTATTTGCAGTTTTGTTATTGGCCCTTAGTTGTTTGGGTACAAAAGGCGTAAAAAATGAGAAAATTACCTGGCCTAAAATCTACACAGCGCTGGGAATAGGATTCGCCCTGTTTTTCCTTAATACGATACTCCTGCAGCTTTCCCCACAGATTGGCATTTTCCTTTATTTTCTTTCCATCGCATTAGGGTATATCGCTTTGTTGATGGCTGGTGTATGGATGAGCCGGCTTTTGAAGAACAACCTGATGACTGACGTTTTCAACAATGAAAACGAAAGCTTTCAGCAGGAAACCAAATTGATGGAGAACGAGTACTCCGTTAATTTACCTACTAAATTTTACTACAAAAATAAATGGAATGATGGTTGGGCAAACGTGGTAAACCCTTTTAGAGCCTCAATTGTACTGGGTACCCCTGGCTCCGGAAAATCCTTTGCAATCGTAAACAACTACATCAAACAACATATTGAGAAAGGATTCTCTATGTATATCTACGACTTCAAGTTTGATGACCTATCCACCATTGCTTATAATCACCTAATAAAAAATACGGATAAGTATGAAGTAAAACCCAAGTTCTATGTAATCAATTTCGACAACCCGCGGAAGAGCCACCGTTGCAATCCGTTAAATGCAGCATTCATGTCGGATATATCAGATGCTTACGAAGCAGCTTATACGATAATGTTGAACCTTAATAAATCGTGGATAACCAAACAGGGCGATTTCTTTGTCGAGTCCCCAATTATTTTACTGGCAGCGATTATATGGTATCTAAAAATATATCAGGATGGCAAGTACTGCACCTTTCCGCATGCAATAGAATTACTAAACAAAAAGTATGCTGATGTATTTACCATACTAACATCCTATCCCGCTTTAGAAAATTACCTCTCTCCCTTTATGGATGCCTGGTTGGGAGGTGCACAGGATCAGTTACAAGGTCAGATCGCTTCGGCGAAAATTCCGTTATCAAGAATGATATCTCCCCAGCTTTATTGGGTAATGACTGGGGACGATTTTTCCTTAGATATCAACAACCCGAAAGAACCTAAAATCTTATGTGTTGGCAATAATCCGGATCGGCAAAATATCTACTCCGCTGCGCTAGGTTTATACAATTCCAGAATAGTAAAACTGATCAATAAAAAAGGCCAATTAAAGAGTTCAGTGATCATCGACGAGCTTCCAACCATATATTTTCGTGGTCTAGATAACCTTATAGCAACTGCCAGATCAAATAAGGTATCCGTATGTCTAGGATTTCAAGACTTCAGCCAGCTAATCCGAGACTATGGAGATAAAGAAGCAAAAGTTATTCAAAATACTGTTGGCAACATATTCTCCGGTCAAGTGGTCGGTGAAACGGCAAAGAACCTTTCTGAGCGTTTTGGTAAAGTATTACAGAAAAGACAGAGTATGACTATCAATCGCAATGACAAGTCTACCTCCATTAGCACCCAACTTGATAGTTTGATTCCGGCTTCTAAAATTTCCACGCTTACCCAGGGTATGTTTGTCGGGGCAGTAGCAGATAACTTTGATGAACGTATCGACCAGAAAATCTTTCATGCAGAGATTGTAGTGGATACGGATAAGGTGACTGCTGAAACCAAAGCCTATAAAAAGATTCCACAAATATTGTCCTTTACTGATGAATCAGGAAAGGACAATATGCAAGAAATAATTGATGCTAATTATCGACAAATAAAGGCCGATATAGCCCTTGTAATTGTCAGCGAATTAGAAAGGATCAGTAATGATCCAAACCTGCAGCATTTGGTGCAACAAAAATAGTTTTCCATCTATATTCCCAAAATGGGATTTAATAAATTTTTATCCATCATTATTTCCTAGCAAAGTTCGGGCTTATCCCCTGACTTTAGCCAAAAGACTACCGCATAAACTCATGCCATATTACGCCTATAATTTGTAGGTATATTATGGCATTTTTTCAACCGCACATAGCCATCATTTATTCAGTGTTCCTTTTGGCTTTTCGAACATAACCCACCCGCATCGCAAGGTCAGGAGAAAACCCGAATTCCGTAGCCATATAAATATTGTTTAACCTCAAAAAATTAAATTATGTATTACGAAGCGAGAACACACGAGATTGTTGAAGTTACAAACGCTATGGAAGCGGCTATTAAAATTAAGAGTGGTAGCATAGAGACATATCAGGTTATGAAATGGACCAGCAATGATGGGAAGTACTTTATGTATGCTGTACCGGACGGACATATTGATAATATGCTTTTGGAATTGGCCATTTTACGCCAAGAAATCCATTCTATCGATGCAAATTACCAACAGGTGGAATCAATTACAAATGGCTGGATTGACAATGTAGACATATTGGGCAAATATTTGCAAGAATCTGAAACTTCTAATTTTATCATGATCAAGAATGCACAACTTATTACTATCAATCCGCAGGGCCACGAGAAAGCCTGGTTTACCTGTGGATGTTGTGGCACCTCATTCTTAGCAAACGTCAAAGAACAAATAAAGTTTGATCAGGATGCCGGCTACGGTATTTGTGATCGTTGTAATAGTTGGTAATGCATTTTAAACCTTATGGTGTATAGGTTAACAATGAATTATTTAAAGCCAAATAATAAAAACATTATTTGGCTTTATTTTTAGGATTAAATTTTTACAGAATCCCCCTCGGCAAATGAACACCTTTTGTTCGTACAATACTTTCCGATTCTTTGACCGGAGCCTGTGAGTTTTCTTCGCCATCCAAAGACTCCTTTTCGGATGAAAGCGACAGCAGAATCTTCCTTTCTACAGCGGCTAGCTCAGTTTTAAGCTCACTTAATCGAGCTTCTTTAGACCAAGTACCGTTAACCAGCTCTTCTAATATCGGAAGATCCTTTTTAAGCCCTTCAATACTTCTTTCTTCTTCCTCAATATAACCCGGCAACTTTTCCAACGCTCTTAAGAAATTCAATGCTGCAGTTTCAGGATCTTTCGCCATAATACCATTATTAAAAGAATACTTGATTTCACTGTCGCCCATAACAAAGAAGCGGTTATCCTTATCAATGGTTGTCCGTTCTCCTTGGGGTATTTCAGTCCTTACCAATAAAGGGAAACCATACAAACTACCTATATTTCTATAGCCATCAATACAATGAATATCTATTGAAAGATCATAGAGCTTTGCTCCTATTTGTTTAAAATTGGCATTTTCAGGTAGATCATTTAAGACAATTTTATTTATAATAGCTCCATCAGGATGTCTCTGGACTCGCTCTTTCAATATAGCCCAATCTTGTTTGTATCGATTCAATCGACTGTTTGAAGTTTCAATAGCATGAATAAAACCCTCAAGCTTAAATTTTGAACTAGATTTAGAACGGTTAAATGCCTGCTTTTCACTTTCCATTCCGGCTATCTGTTTTTCTATCTTTGCCTTTTCCAATAGATCCGTATTTCCGGAAAGAATAGCGACATATTCTGAAAAATTCATACCTGATTTTTCATCCATGCTACCTTCATCTATAATACGTTTTCCCAGACTATTTGATTTTAGCTGATCGATAAAAAATTGTTTGTTGTACAATAAATTGAATTTGTAGCTATCCAATGATTTCTCAACAGCATAAATAATAACATCAACTGTATTGTTAGCAAAGAACTTCGCAATCTCATTTCCCTTACGGATAGCGCGACCATCCCGTTGCGCTAAATCGCTGGGTCGCCAGGGAGTGTCCAAATGATGAATGGCTACTGCTCTTTTTTGCGCATTAACCCCTGTCCCTAACATACTGGTCGAACCAAATAGAACGCGGATCTTACCATCGTTCATGGCCTTAATAAGCGCCTTACGTTGCTTATCGCTTTTGGCCTCATGAATAAAACGTATTTCATGCGCGGGAATTCCGTGGTCTTCGACCAGCTTGCGCTTAATTTCTGTATAAATATTCCATTGCCCGGGTTTATAGGTTCCCAGATCAGAGAAAACAAACTGGGTGCCCTTTTGAGCATTAAACTTTTTATAATATTTTGCGATGTTAGAAGCACAATGTGTAGCCTTATTACCGGGATGATCTTCATACTTACCATTAACCAGCCGCATATCCAGCGACATCTTGCGAGCGAAGTCCGTCGCTATAAGCATTTTTGCTTTCTCTTCACTATCGCTAAGGGGTACTCTCCCCAAAAGTGTTGCATCACCGTTAACAGCAAACAACATTAATTTCCCAATGAATTCGTCCTGATCAGGTGTTGGAGAAATATGATATAAGATCTCGTTCTTTACAGGCCGGTCAATACCAATATCCTTGGCGGTACGATAATCCGTTATTTCAGCATAGAACTGTGCAAGCTCCGGCACCTTAATAAAATAACGGAAGCGCTCTTTGGCTATAATGTTGTTGGCAACCGAAAATTCATAGTCAACTGATTTTCGCGCATATATCGCTGCCCAGGCATCAAAACTGTTGATTCCCTGTTTCTCCAAAGCCCGAGGACGCAGGTATTTGAACAGGAGGTATAATTCAGTTAAGGAGTTACTGATCGTAGTGCCAGAAAGAAATGTAGCGCCCATATCGGCATCTGTACGCTTCTGAATAGTACGAATGGCAAAGAGCAGGTTCATCGCCTTTTGGCTACCTTCAGAATTACCTAAACCGGCAACACGATCATGCCGGGTATTGAACATCAAATTTTTAAACTGATGGCTTTCATCCACGAAAAGGTGATCGATTCCCATCATCTTAAAATCAACCACATCATCCTTTCGATTCGCTATATCATATTCAAGGGTTTTTAGTTTAACTTCCAGATTATCTCGTCGCTTTTCAGCACCGACCAACATACGTCGGTTAACCTCTTTCCCTTGTGCATTTAAGGCTTCGAGATTATGGTATACACTTTCCAATTCTATTTGCAAAATCTCCTGCTGTATCTCAGGAGATTGGGGTATCATGCCAAATTGCTCGTGCGTCAGGATAACACAGTCCCAGTCATTGTTTTTAATGTCACCAAAGATCCTTAGCCGCTTTTGTGGGGTAAAATCATCCTTGCCAGGATAAAGTATTTTGGCATGAGGATAAGCTGTACGGTAGGTTTCCGCTATTTCATGTACATTGCTTTTTAAGGCAATGATCATAGGCTTGTGGGCCATTCCCAGTCGTTTCATTTCCTGGGCACCAGTACACATAATCAGCGTCTTGCCGGCTCCAACTTCATGATCACAAATAGCGCCATTATTCAGCTTGATCATCCAGACGGCATCTTTCTGACTGCTGTATAAGTCATCAATACCTAATGCTCTACGATCCAGTCCCGGAAACTCCTGATGGATACCATTGTAATTTGGTCGAACAAAGCAATTAAAGGTATCGTTATACTGATCGGTAAGCCGCTGCTTAAATTCATAGCTTTGCGCATGCAGCCATTCGGTAAAGGCAGAACGGATTTCGTCAATCTTAGTATTAGCCATTTGTATGGCTTCCATATCCATAACTTTGTATTCCTTATCCCCGTCTACTATAGTCTTTTTGATATTCGGAGTAGTATTGACTAAGGCATTCTTCAATAAAGAAATTCCATCAAAGGTCCTCCGCTCGCCCTTTACAGCATATTTTTCCCGGATTAGTAGATTTTTAGTAGCACAGGCCACAGCAAAGTCATCCGTACTTTCGGAATAGCTAACCTTTACCTCCGTTTCAAATAAAGAGGATGCAAAGCGGGAATAGATTTCGGTAGGTATCCAGCGCTCACCCAGGTTAAAATCAAGTTCTTCAAAGTCAATTTTATTGGGCCTTGCACGAAGCAAAGCGCGATAGCTATCTAAAGCTTCAACCTCTATTTCCGGAGGTAAGTCGTCATGAGCATCCAAATATGCTTTTACGGACTTGGCTTTTTCTACCACATTTCCAGCAAGCCAACGTTCGCTAACTTCATATTCCTTCCGAATTGGGTTATAATAGATTCGGCCGTCTAAATCGGCCGTAAGCTGATCCCAGGGTATTCCGCTTATCTCAGACATATAGTCAAGATCAACACGTCCATATTTATTCAGAGAAGCGGCTAAAGCTTCATCAGGGTTGTCTGTGGCAATAGTAATAGTGGAGAAACTAACGGGATGATTGAAAATATCAGCTTTATGCACAACTCCACCGATAACACGTTCCAGGTAAGGAATTTCCTTACCTGCACTGTCTGTCTTAATGAGCTTGATATTATCCGCACTGTTCAGGTTGCCATACCGTTTTACAAAAGCGTCATATAATTCATTAAGAACTTTCCGCTCTTCCGCGAATTCCCGGTGCTGGGTAGCTTCCTTATGATAAAGGTCATGATAGGTATCCCGCAGTTTAATATAGACTACCGCTTTTTCCTTTTGAAGTGCGGGTAACTGCAAAGGTTGGAAATAGGCATCTCCATTTTTTGTATGGACTTGCTTTAAATGGCCAACCCATCCCTTATCTAAGGCAAGGCAATCGTTTCGATGAAAGGAATTAATTTTTCCAGTATAAGACCCTCCTGCTGGAATAGGAAGCACGACTGCTTCAGGTTTACTTTCCGAATCTGATTCGTTAACGGAAGAAAATAAGTCACCTACAATGCCCGTCTTTTTCGGAACACTTTTATTTCCCTTCCTGCCTTCGCTATTTTTCCCCGTTGTCAGATAAGAATCAGGTGGAAGGCTACTAAACAGATCGGTCTGCAAACCTTTAGTATTAATTATAGATTTAGAACTACTTCTTTTAGTCCTGGTTTTTTTTGTTGGCCGGGATAAGGTGGTCACAGAACCTGCATTATTTTCAAAAAGATCGAAAAGGCTGAGTTGCTTAACGTCCTGCTGATTATTGTCAGATGGAATAGGGACCGACTCCACCTTAATTTCAGTCGCATTGTCTAAGGGTTCTACAACCTCCTGTACGGAAACAGGCTTATTCGGATTGCCGATCACAGATTCCCTATTGGAAATACCATAATATAGATCATGGAAATAGTACTTTTCGATATCGTCCGAAAGCATTTGCTTTATATCCTTAGCGATGCCAATCACACCGCCATTATGTTCAAAAACCCAAGATGGCTTGCCATACGGATTGGTTCCTTTATGAAGGGAAGTATGAACGGTACGGTCCAGGTTATCAAACAAACTATTATTTGCTATCCCATCAGTTTGGATAGATGCAGTGCAGAATTGCTTATCTCGTTCAGATAATTGGCTTTTACCTGTATTTCTTTGCAGGATAATTAGATCACTGCCTACTTCTGTCCCGGCATAATCCGTAAACAGGTTATTGGGCAAACGGATAGCCGAAATAAGATTATTATTCTCCATCAGCGCCCGACGTATAGTTTCATTTGCCGGACTATTCAATACCCCCTGAGAGGTGATAAAAGCCAATAGGCCCCCATCCCGTAGCATATCCGTCCCCTTCAAGAAGAAGTAATTATGTACACTTTGAGCCGCCTTAGCTTTGGCCGGATCTTTACTACGAGAATAAGATAAATCGAAAACAGAAGTATCACCAAAAGGAATATTACTCGCTATGACATCAAAAGTACCCTGCTCCCTCTCAGAGATATCCTCAAAGCCCCTGACCATTACATTACTACCAGGATAAATTTGTTTAAGGATATTACCAGTTAGCTGATCTTTTTCAAAAGCCAAAATATCCCGTATTGGGCCATTCGATTTTTTAAATGATTCTATAAAAGAACCAATACCTGCAGAGGGTTCTAAGAACTTATTAATTTGAATCCCACGCTCTTTTAAAGCAAACGATATGGCATCAATAATTTCAGGTGGAGTATAAAAAGCGGTAAGTACAGAACTTTTCATACTATCTACATACCCTCGGTATTGTTTTTCATCGGTAGAATTATCCAGAAGTAATTGATGAAGTCCTTTGGTCTGATCAAACAGGCTTCTTTCAGACTTACTCCAGAAGTCAATATCCGAATCTCTTGTCACAGGATTAAGCACAAACTTTAGTCCCCCGAATCCCTTATACTGCATGAGCTGCTGTCGTTCACCTACGTTAGCCTCCCGGCCTTCTTTTTCCAGTTGAAATGCAATATGTAAGGACTTTATATTTTGTTGTAGGTGAAAACGCTTATCAAAGCCCATTCTCACCAATCCAAATGGCTATGGTTCCCGTCAGCTCGGTGTATAGCTTATCGAATTCATAACTATAAGCAAAATCATCCGTCAGTTCATATGTGGCAAACACGGGCTCACATACTGGTAACATCTTTAACGCAAATGGACGTAAGGTATCGTCCGCCATTAACGAATCAAATTCATGGCAGACAACCTGAAATATGGTGTCGAAGCGCGAAAAATGTAATCCTTCGAAAAGAACTTCATTGGCAATTGAATTGCATTCATCTATAGAATAACCTGCCCGAAAGGCATCTTCATATGTGGTGTCAGCGAGTGCAGATCGCTGCATAATAAATTTTTGATCGGAAGCTTTTTCAGGGAAACTGGTATTCAATAATTCCTGAAGTCGTAATTCGAAATACGACAACTCTTTTGGTAATTGACTCATACTATTTTATTTAGAATTTCAGATGAATTCTAAATTATAGCAGGTGATCTCTGTATCAAGAGGAGTGTAAGGGTTTGGCTTTGAGAGGTTAGATTTGTCATGATAAAGCATTTCTAATGAAAATTTATAAACTCCCTGCTATATAGTGGGTATTTTCACCTTTTAATATTGTATATTCATTATATTTGGCACTGTATATTATTCAAGCATTAAGTTAATGAACCGAATTAAAGAAGTATTAAAGGAAAAGGGAATTTCACAAACTTGGCTTGCAAAGAAATTGAATAAAAGTTACAACACTGTTAACGAGTACTCTCGAAATGTTAGACAACCAAGTATTGAAGACTTGTATAAAATTGCAAACATTCTCGGAGTTAGTGCCAAAGATTTATTAATAGAATAATGAGCAAAGAAAACCAAATAGAACTTAGCCTGATTGAGCAACTCAAAGCGCTCAAATATATCTATCGACCTGAAATTGTTGATAGAAAATCTTTGGAATCAAATTTTCGTCAGAAATTCGAGGCATTAAATCGTGTAAAATTGACCGATAATGAATTCTTGCGTTTACGTGAAGAGATAGTAAATCCAGATGTGTTTGAGGCTTCAAAGCTGTTAAGAGAAAGACAGTATTTTCAAAGAGAAGATGGTACTCCATTGCATTATACTCTTGTCAATAACAAACAGTGGTGCAAGAATGATTTTGAAGTCATCAATCAATTGCGAGTTAATACCGAAAATAGCCATCAACGATATGATATTATTTTGCTCATTAATGGTTTACCTGTGGTTCAAATTGAACTTAAAAAAGGAGATATCTCTCACAGGAAAGCTATGCAGCAAATTGTTGATTACAAAAATGAACCTGGTAATGGATACAGTAATTCCTTGCTTTGTTACATGCAATTATTTATTGTTAGTAATGGAGGTAGAACACTTTACTTTGCCAATAATAAAAATCAACACTTTGCATTTAACGCCGATGAACAATTTCTTCCTGTTTACGAGTTAGCAGACATCAACAACAACAAGATTAATAATTTACACGATTTCACTGAGAAGTTTTTGACAAAATGCACACTTGGTGAAATGATTAGTAAATATATGGTTTTGGTAGAAAGCGAGCAAAAATTGCTAGTGATGCGACCTTACCAGATCTATGCTGTAAAAGCAATTGTTGATTGTATTAAAGACAACAGAGGAAATGGGTATATATGGCACACAACAGGAAGTGGAAAAACTCTAACTTCCTTTAAAGCATCGACTTTATTAAAAAGTAATCCTGACATTGAAAAGTGTTTGTTTGTGGTTGACCGTAAAGACCTTGATCGGCAAACTCGTGAAGAATTTAATAAATTTCAAGAAGGAAGTGTAGAAGAGAATACAAATACCGAAACATTGGTAAAGAGATTATTATCTACCGACTATGCAGATAAAGTTATCGTCACTACGATTCAGAAGTTAGGATTAGCACTTGATGGAACAAATAAGAAGAATTATAAAGAGCGTTTAGAACCTTTACGAAATAAACGAATGGTATTCATATTTGATGAATGTCATCGTTCTCAATTTGGTGATAACCATAAAGCGATAAAAGATTTTTTTCCAAATGCTCAATTATTTGGTTTTACAGGAACTCCTATTTTTGATGAAAATGCTACCTTCAATATTCGCGAAGGAGAATATGGTTCCTACAAAACTACAAAGGATATCTTTGAGAAGGAATTGCATTCTTATACTATTACCCATGCCATAGAAGACAAGAATGTCCTTCGTTTTCATATTGATTATTTCAAAGGGCAAGGCAGTCAAGTCGCTAAACCAGGAGAAGCAATAGCACAACAGGCAGTGGTAGAGGCCATTTTGGAAAAACATGATGCAGCAACTAATAACAGAAAATTCAATGCTGTTTTCGCTACATCATCGATTAATAGTGCTATTGAGTACCATCGACTATTTAAAGAAATTCAGGAAAAGAAACATTTAAATGATCCTATCTATTATTCATCTTTAAATATAGCTTGTGTATTCTCTCCTCCAGCACAACTGATTGCCAAAGAAGGTGACCAACAAAGTCAGAAAAATGCAGCGGACATCAAACAGCTTCAGGACGATCTAACACAGGAAAAAGAAGATAACAAGCAAAATCCTGAGGAAAAGAAAAAAGCGTTGACTGATATTATATCCGGTTATAATAAGCAGTTTGGAACAAACCATACCATAAACGAATTTGATATATATTACCAGGATGTTCAAAGGCGAATCAAAGATCAGAAATACAATAATAAAGAATATGCACATAAAAATAAGATTGATATTACCATTGTAGTGGATATGTTGCTTACTGGTTTTGATTCTAAATACGTGAATACACTGTATGTAGATAAAAATCTAAAATACCACGGGCTTATTCAAGCCTTTTCAAGAACTAATCGAGTTTTAAATGATACCAAACCGTACGGTAATATTCTTGATTTTCGCTCACAACAGGATGAAGTAAATCAAGCAATCGCTTTATTTTCTGGTGAGAAGGTCGATAATCCAAGAGAAATATGGCTGGTAGATCCCGCTCCGGTTGTAATGGATAAGTTTAAAGGAGCAATAGAGAAATTAAACAAGTTCATGGAAGACAACAGTCTTTTAATGAAACCTGATGATGTTTACAACTTAAAAGGCGATGCAGCAAAAATAGCTTTTATTGAAACCTTTAAAGAAGTCCAACGTTTCAAATTACAGTTAGATCAATTTACGGATTTGAATGAAGGGCAAAGAATAGAAATTGAATCTCTTTTACCAAAAGAAACTTTTCAGGATTTCCGTAGCTCTTACATAGAAACTGCTAAGAGATTTCAAAAAAGACAGGAAAAAGAGGGAGATAACGCACCGGAAGAAATTCAGCAATTGGATTTTGAGTTCGTTCTGTTTGCTTCTGCGGTCATTGATTATGACTACATCATGAATTTGATTGCTGATAGCACTCAGAAGAAGTCCTCCAAGCAGAAAATGACAAAAGCACAGGTCATTAGTCTGTTAAGTGCTAACTCTAACCTAATGGAAGAGCAAATCGATTTGACGGAATTTATTGGTGCTTTGGATTGGACTACTGGCTATACTACGGAAGAGCTTAAGAAAATGTATGATGCGTTTAAGGATGAGAAATATAATCAGGAACTTGCAACGATAGCGGCGAAATATGGACTTCAAACCGCAGACTTGAAAATGTTTGTGGAGAAGATTGTTTCTCGAATGATTTTCGATGGTGAAAAACTAACGGATTTATTAGAACCATTACAGTTGAATTGGAAAGAACGTAGAGTGAGGGAATTGGGATTAATGGAAGATTTAATACCACAACTAAAGAAATTAGCCCAAGGGCGTGAAATAGCAGGATTAGCAGCTTATGAATAAAGAAAATACTTTGATACCAGAATTGCGTTTTCCTGAATTTGAAAATGAGGATACTTGGAAAGCTAAACCTCTTGAAGAGATTTGTACTTTAGTACGTGGCCCTTTTGGCGGGGCATTAAAAAAAGAAATTTTTGTAGATGAAGGATTTGCAGTGTATGAACAATCACATGCAATTTATGGTGACTTTAGTTCATTTAGGTATCGAATAAATGAAGAAAAATATAAAGAATTAAAAAGATTTTCTGTTAAATCAGGTGACCTCATTATGAGTTGCTCTGGAACCATGGGGAAATTTGCAATGATTCCCAAATATTACGAGCAAGGTGTTATCAATCAAGCACTACTTAAACTTACGGTAAAAAAGAACTACGATAATTTTTTTGTTAAAATAAGCTTAGAAACAGAAGAGAATCAGAACAAGCTTCTATCTCAATCAGCAGGTGGGGCAATAAAAAATGTAGTTGCAGTCTCGCAGATTAGGGAATTAGAATTGGCGATGCCAAGTTTATTAGAGCAACAAAAAATTGCAAACTCAATTTTCTCTTTAGATGAAGTTATCGAAGCTCACATTCAAAGATTGGATTTATTAAACGACCACAAAAAAGGGTTGATGCAAAACCTTTTTCCTCAAAAAGGAGAAAAGAAACCAAAACAGCGATTTCTAAAATTTGAAAATGATGAAGAATGGATTCAAACATCATTAGGAAAAGTTTATAAGTTTTACGTCACAAATTCATTTTCGAGAGATAATTTAAACTATGAAACTGGAAGTGTAAAAAATATACATTATGGAGATATTCATATGAAATATCCTACTTTATTCGACATAACAAATGAAGACGTACCTTTTATAAATGAAGATGTTTCAATAGACAAAATAAAAGAGGATAGTTATTGTGTGGAGGGTGATGTCATTTTTGCAGACGCTTCGGAGGATTTAAATGATATAGGTAAAAGCATTGAAATTGTCAATCTTAATGGAGAAAAAATAGTTTCAGGTTTACACACATTATTGGCGAGACAAAAGAAAAGCCAGTTAGCTATTGGTTTCGGAGGTTATTTGTTTAAATCCGCTTGGATAAGAAAACAAATTCAACGGGAATCACAAGGTGCAAAAGTGTTGGGCATTTCTGCTACTAGAATCTCGGAAATATTGATAGCATTTCCAAAAAATAAGAAAGAGCAACAAAAAATAGCTTCTTGCTTATCTGCATTAGATGAGTTGATTACATTACAAACAAAAAAAATAGATCAATTGAGATTACATAAAAAAGGATTGATGCAAAGTCTATTTCCAAAAATGAATGATTAGGGCATGAGTAATAAAAACGAATTAATCAATTTTACAACCTTAGAAGAAGTTGCTCTGCATTTCAGAAAGGATTTAACTGGCGATCATCGCCCAATGAAAGATTTGGTTCTCTTTTTTGCCCACAACGGCACTGGAAAAACCAGACTTTCCATGGATTTTAAGCAGGCAGGTAAAGAGTTTGATGTAGAAGGAAATGTAACAAACAGAGATACTTTGTATTTTAATGCTTTTACAGAAGACTTATTTTCTTGGAATAACGATTTGGAGAACGATACCAATAGGGTATTAAATCTAAATGCTGATTCAGCTTTTTTTGACGGATTACACGAGTTAGAGCTTGATGCTAAAATCGAAGCATTTTTCAATAACTACGTAGATTTAAAATTCGATATTAATTATGATACCTCAACTGTAACTTTTTCTAGAAGTATCGTAGTTGACGGACATGAACAAACAGTAGAAAACATAAAGATTTCGAGAGGCGAAGAAACGCTATTTATTTGGTGTTTCTTTCTCGCAATTTGCGAATTAGCGATTGATAAAGACCCGGCGTACAGTTGGGTTAAGTACATTTATATCGATGACCCAATTTCTTCACTCGATGAAAATAATGCTATAGCGGTAGCCTGTGATTTATGCAACCTGCTAACAACTGAAGGTAATGAAATTAAAACGGTAATTTCTACACACCATAGCTTATTTTTCAATGTTTTGTATAATGAATTTGGAAGAAAGGTAAAGAATAAACGGTACTTTTTACATTGTAAAAAAACTAGCGGATATGCTTTGCAAGACACCAGTGATACTCCATTTTTTCATCATATCGCAACACTTAGTGAGCTAAATAAAATCGCTGTATCCAACAAAATATTTACTTATCATTTTAATTCTTTACGAAGTGTTTTAGAAAAAACTGCAACATTTTTTGGTTATGATAAAATCGATAAATGTATTGATGGAATGGAGGATGAGGTGCTTTTTGAAAGGGCGTTACAACTCTTTAGTCACGGAAAGTATTCCATCTTCGATCCTGTGGAAATGGGTGATGATAATAAAGACCTTTTTAAAAGGATACTAAAAGCCTTTACTGATAAGTATGAATTTTATTTGCCATTAATCTTTGACGAAGAAATAGCAGCAGAATCTCAACAACCAGAAGTAGCACAAGCTGTGCCAGCAGTATCAAATGAAGTGGTTCCAATTGTGGAACATGATCAATCAAACAGTTAAAATGAAACAAAAAGAGCAACAAAAATTGGGCAAAGCCCTTTGGGATATAGCAAACGAATTACGAGGTGCAATGAACGCGGATGATTTCCGTGATTATATGCTATCATTCTTATTTTTAAAATATCTATCAAGTAATTATGAAGAAGCTGCCAAAAAAGAATTAGGCTCAGATTATCCTCAAATGGATTCAAATATTGTTTCAGAGTTTGGTGTAACAACACCACTTCAGCTATGGTATGAAGGAAATAATGAGGACATAGATGAGTTTGAAAAGCAAATGAGAAGAAAGGTTCACTATGTGATAAAACCGCTGTATTTGTGGAGTAATATCACAGAAATGGCACGAACTCATGACGATGAATTATTGCCTACATTAAATAAAGGCTTTAAATATATACAGGATGAATCTTTTGATAGTGCTTTTCAAGGACTATTCTCTGAAATCAATTTAAACTCTGATAAATTAGGTAAAACTAATACAGACCGGAATAAGACACTTTGTAATATCATTCAGAAAATTTCTGAAGGTATCGATGATTTTTCTACCGATACAGATACTTTAGGAGATGCTTATGAGTATTTAGTCGGTCAGTTTGCTGCAGGATCCGGTAAAAAAGCTGGGGAATTTTATACACCTCAGGAAATTTCATCCATTCTATCAGAAATTGTAACGCTTGATAGTCAAGACCCTTCTTCTGGGAAAAAAGGCAAACTAGACAAAGTACTTGATTTTGCATGTGGCTCTGGCTCTCTATTATTGAATGTGAGGAAACAAATTAGAAATGCCAAGGGCACTATCAATAAAATATACGGACAAGAGAAGAATATTACAACCTATAACCTTGCCAGAATGAATATGCTGTTACACGGCATGAAAGATACCGAGTTTGAGATATTCCATGGAGACACCTTGTTAAATCATTGGGATTTATTAAATGAAATGAACCCAAGTAAGAAGGTTGAATTTGATGCAATAGTTGCTAATCCTCCTTTTAGCTTGCGTTGGGAACCAAACGACACTATGGCTGAAGATTTTCGCTTTAAAAGTTATGGATTAGCTCCTAAATCAGCGGCGGATTTTGCGTTTTTACTGCATGGCTTCCATTTCCTAAGTGATGAGGGTACTATGGCTATTATATTACCACATGGTGTTTTATTTCGTGGAGGCGCAGAAGAAAGGATTAGAACAAAACTACTAAAAGATAATCATATCGATACAGTTATTGGATTACCATCTAATTTATTCTACTCAACTGGTATACCTGTTTGTATTTTAGTTTTAAAGAAGTGTAAAAAGCACGATGATGTTTTATTTATTAATGCTTCTGAACAATATAAGCCAGGAAAAAGACAAAATTCTTTAGAACCAAAACATATTCAAAGAATCGTTGATGCTTATCAATTCAGACCTGAAAATATTGAAAGATATGCTCGTAGGGTCACTATGGAGGAAATTGAAAAGAATGGTTTTAATCTTAATATTTCTAGATATATTAGTACGGCAATAGATGATGCTCAAATTGACTTGAGTGAGGTTCATTCCAACCTTGAAGTTATAGATGAGAAGATTAAAATAAATACAGATAAACATAACGATTTCTTAAAAGAGTTAGGTTTAAAAAGTATTTAGATAAATGATTAACCCTCCAAGTTCGGAGGGTTAATTATTTAAGATCTGAAACATTTTTTGAACATCAATATCTATTCTCGAAAAGGCAAACCATTTTTGTTCAGTTTCTTCAGCAATGCTCCGATATTGTAGAGTTCTGTATTTTCAAAAATCGATCGTAAGTATCAGGGAAAACCTCAATTCAATCGGAGGATATTGGCTTATCCACCGTTGTAAGTCCAACAGGCATTGATTGCTCATACTTTTATTGTAGATTCTGGTGGCTTTATTAGTATTCTGTTTGCCCAACAAAATGAATATCATAGCATTTACACAATTATCCATCTAGATACTAGATTTTTAGTATTTTGAATAATATCCAAAATGAGGAACTCAAGTATTCAGCTACTTTTTATTTCTTTCTCTTATTATCCTCAAACGCAAACGCCGTCTTTCCCTCTTTACCCATTACAATAAAAGCATCAAATTTCTTCCCACTCTTACTTTTCATGCCTTTAATCAAGCCAGTTCTACCACCAATTACCAACCGTTCAATATCAGCAATACTAAGCATCATTCCACATACATTTCGAAACTGTATCCATCCGCAACCAGTATCAGGGCACTTTACAACCTTATCCCGAATCAACAGTTCCCCGCTTTGGCATTTTGGACAAGGCAGTTTTGGAAGTTGAGGCAGGTCGATAGAAATTTCAAGTAATTCCTGGGTAATAGTTTTTGCATAGGATTCAATATCCTTTCTGAACGACCCAGCATCTGCCTCATTGTTCTCGATCTTCTGCAATACCAATTCCCATTCAGCAGTCATGGCCACGTCAGCGATTTTCTTATCGGAGACCAGGCTATAAACCTGTAATCCTTTATCCGTAGGTATTAAAGACTTCCTATCCCGTTGGATGTAATTACGGGCAAACAGAGTTTCAATAATGGCTGCGCGAGTGGCGGGCGTACCAATACCGATCTGTTGCAAGGCTTTCCGTTCATCGGCATTTTCAATTTCCTTTCCCGCACTTTCCATAGCGGAAAGCAGGTTGGCCTCAGTGTACAGAACAGGTGGCTTCGTTTTCTTCTCCAAAACCGATGAGTCTATTATTTTCAGTTCATCACCTTTCTTTAGTTCAGGTATTTCCTGTTCCGGCTCCGAATCCTCTTCTAAGAAACTACCTTTGATACCGCGCCAGCCTTGTTCCGTTACTTTACTTCCTTTTAAAGCAAATTCATAATGAAATGCCTGCAGTAAAATATCGGTCACCTCTTTAATGCAAGAATGTGATAGGGCTTCGAGCAAACGGAAGGCAATCATATCATAGACCGCATTTTCTTTGGCATTTAATGCCGAAGGTATTTTCCCAGTGATTAATAGACCATGATGGTCAGTAACCCTCAGATCATTCACGATCCTTTTATTGAATCGCCCCCATTTCATTTTACCTACTGCGGTCTTACAGACTTCCCGATCTTGCAAGGACCTAACCAGATCCGGAATAGTTGACCATATGTCTTCTGGAATATATTTACTGCCGGTACGTGGATAAGTAATGTATTTTTTCTCGTAAAGTTCCTGGGCAATCTTCAAGGTTTCATCTGCAGAAAGGTTCAATTTTTTATTGGCCTCCTTTTGCAATCCGGTAAGGTCAAACAGTAACGGAGCCTGCTCATTTACAGTTTTCGACACCACCGAAATAACAGTAGCAGTATTACCGTTTCTTGCTATAGAACCTAAGGTATCATCGGCAAGCTTTCGATCGTTCCATTTAGTTTTGGATAGACTTTTAAATTCAATAAACTCCTTATTGTGGATCAATTGGATTTGATAGTATTTCTCAACCTTGAATGCTTTATGATCCAGATAGCGCTTACAGATAAGCGCCAATGTTGGCGTTTGAACACGGCCCAAAGAATAAATACCATTTGCGGCAGCAATACTGAGTGCCTGCGTAGCGTTTATACCGACAAGCCAATCAGCGTAGCTCCTGCCCTGTGCAGCATGATACAATCCATCGAAATCACGGCCCGATTTAAGGGTGGCAAAACCATCCTTTATAGCTTTCTCAGTCAACGAGCTGATCCATAAACGCTCAAAAGGTTTTTTGCATTCCAGATAACTATAGATATAGCGGAATATCAGCTCCCCTTCACGGCCGGCATCAGTAGCTACAATAATCCCATCACATTTATGAAAAAGCTTTTCTATTACTTTCAATTGTTTTAATGCACCAGGATCAGGATGATAATCTTTATCCTTCTTAACCTTGCGGACTGTCAATTTAAAAGGATCAGGTAATATGGGTAAGACCGATTTGTCAAAACCTCTTAGACCATAATCTTCTGGCATTGCTAAACTAACCAGATGTCCTATCGCCCAAGTAACATAATATCCATTCCCTTCATGATAACCATCTTTCTTTTCGATTGCTCCTAAGAAGGAGGCAATCTCTCTACCTACACTGGGTTTTTCTGCTATAACTGTTATCATAATATCTATAGTTTAGGAGCTTTAGATTTTTGCGGAGCAGCTGCCGCTTCTTGCTGTTTCTGGTTTTTTGGCTTATTCTGTTTCGAATCAAGAGGTTCATTAATCTTCTTTGTGGACTCATTGGTTTTACCTTCCGAATTAACTGCTACCTGGGTTTTATTAGCTTCAGCAGGTACTGCTTGCTCTTTTTTGTGGTTGGGCCATGAAAAGTCGAATTTCCCAGTTTCTTTATTAAATGTAATATAACCCTGGTAAGGCTTTCCCTGTTTATCTTCTAACTTGATAAAAGCAGCTTGGTTATTTTCTAACTTATCAAGTTGCTCTTTATCCAGTTCTTGGCCGCGGTAGCTGGAAGGGATTTCATGTTTCTTTTGTTCTTGTTTACCCTCAACGAGCAGCGGTACCGCCTGCTTGAACTCTTTTTGTTCAAAGATGAATTGTACATTGCGCGTATCAGCATTGATTTGAACAATTGACGCAAATTCCTTGTTATTTTTAGAGGTCATCCCTTCCAGATATATAGGTTTACCTTCCATCAAGGTTTGCTTTTGCCAATCCTCTAACTTTACCCCTTTTATCTTTTCTGGTATAACCATTTTAGTAGTACGGAGTGCTACTAACTCATTGGTCAATCGATCAATACTGACAATAGAAGGAATGATCTCACCATTTTTAGTATTGGTTAGATTGACAACCCTTCCCATATTTCCAGTCTCCAAAAGATTTTTCTTATCCTCTTCTGTAAACTTGTGACCAAAAAATGGGTATTTTAACTCAGGTTCTTTTCTCACACCTTGGAAAGCAGCAATGGGCTTACCATCCTCAGCAGGTTGCAACCATATGCGTGCATGGGTACGCAAAGCCGCACCTCCCAGGTTAAGACTTACAGGAACCAATACATTGGTTTTGTAGCCTTTCAACAATGGCTCCAATAATTTTTTTTGTAAAAGATACTCTTTACTCAGCCCCAGGTTGTTCATAGTATCCCAATCGATGTCCTCCACCTTATATTTATTTCCATCTTTCTTTGATTCCTGTTTGGGCGTTTGAGAACTTACATCAATATTCTCTTTAGGAATCTCCGTCTTTATCTGATCTTTGGGATTATCTGTTTTTACCTGCTCCTTTGGGGTATCCACTTTAAGTTCATATTGCTGCATAAGTTTCTCTCCTTCCGGTGTAGGATTTTTAACCTGTTTCTGCAATTCCTTCGCAACGTCAATGGCAATCGGAGAAGGAATTTTGAAAAATGAAAAGTTGGTCGGATTCTTTATTTCACTGACAAAATTCTTCCAGAAGTTGGAAAATAAATTACCTTGCCTATCCACTTTCATGAAATTGCCAATATTACTTTTATTGGCATTTACGGTTTCCATATTCCCTTTTTCGTCCAGACCCTTTACTGCCTGAATTTTCTTTTTTTCCTTGTCCAGAACTAATAGGATATCTGTTAGTTCTTCGGGCCTTTCCTGGTTGATTGTTTTTTCTTGGCTCATAATTATTTTGTTTTAAATGTGATACCGAAACTAAATGGAGTAACATCTGGTGTTGATTAACTGGCATTTTTAGGCGGCTGTTGTCCTTTATTGTCTCACTTCGGTGATTGTGGCTTAAAGCTTTCGCGTATAAATTGATGGACATCCGAAAGTTTATAATAGAGTTTTCCGCTGATAGAGTAATAGGGTAATTTACCCGATGAGCGGTAACGTTGCAGAGAACGGTTACTGATTTTCAGCATCTGTAGTAGGTCCTGGTTATCTAACAGTTCATCACCATCTATACTTGCTTTTCCTTTCTGGAGATCATTGATATTATCATTCAAAATATCAATGCGAGCCAGAATACGCTCCATCCAAAAAATGAATTCCATTCTATTAATATTCATAGCACAATGATTAGCTTGTGTTAAATTCAATTAGGCATAGCAAGGGCAGGAACGCTTACATCTGTAACCGAATCAACGGGACATTCAAGCGCCCTCCCTTTTTATTTTCGACAAATTATTCTCGGATAAAACGGCTAATATGCTGGTCGCGGTAGGTCACCGCAAAATTGAAATTGAAGTGATGTGGAATAACTTCCACATGCATAGGTGCCGCGGCCCATTTCAAGGTTCTTTCTAGCTTATTGGTATTGTAACCACCTGCAGAAACCTGCGCATCATATGGTACGGGGAGCAAGCCAGGTATGACGATCAACCCTTTACTACAGGCCATAAAACCCACATCCTGCATGTTGACTGTAGACATCCAACCTCCCAAGCGGGTATGCTTATAAATTTTCACACGAACTCCAATGGAAGAATAAAATAAGAACCCTACTCGCCAACGGTGGTAATCGATACGAACCTCACGTCCATTATCTTTTGCCAGTTGATTTCCTAAATTATCCTTATAAATGTAATCGCCTTTTTGTCCCCACCAAGGGAAAAGTAGTTGATTAGGATAATCACAGATCGGCGCTACAGGATAAGGTGTAACTACTCTTTCGTTATCCTCCCATTTCGGAAAAATCGGCATCAGATGAAGTCCAACTTTATGCGCTACCGCAGTAGGAATACGCTGCGGCCCAACACCTTTCATAAGGGGAGCATAACTAATCTGTGGAACAGCATAAAGAATTGGCTCTTTACCGTCATGGCTTAGTTGATATATGGTATCAGCAATCTGAATCCGACCAGTTGCGCTCAATAAAGTAGTCAACATCGGATCAGGAATATCAATACGGGATTCTTGATCGCTTTTCCCTTCCACTTCTTCCGGCTCTGCCGACCGCCAGGACGTAAAGCCTTTAAACTGATTTGACCATTTGTCCAGATCACCGGATTCCTGCATCTTTTCCAAAGAAGCAATTGTACTTTCAAAGGACCGTTTATCTTTAAAATATAGCCAGTCATGTTTTAAAGTAACCGTGCCTTCAGATGCCGTTACAGAACCTTTGTTTTGAATTTCCAATTTTTCTGCGAACGGTTCCAATCCCCGCTCATTTTTGCAGGAGCTTAGCCCCAGGAGACCGGCCATTGCTGCAATGGCCCACAGTCTGTTTGTTGTAGATAATACCATGATTTTTTTATAGGGTTTTAGTTTTGCGGGGCAAATCATTCCACAGGTTTTCCAGCTCTTCTTCCTCGATCTTTACCCCGCAAATTTTTTCAGTATATTGAATGATGTAGTTGTTTAGGGCATATCGGAAGGCAGGATGATGAAGCCCATCATAGTTTGCAACCTTTTCTGAAAAAGCTTCCATGAGCTGCTCTTTGGTTGCCGTTTTTCCTGCCTTAACCAATATGTTAAACCGGAGATCATTGATCAATTTCTCCAATGCTTTGAGAAAGTTGCCATCCTTGGCAACTGCAGCATGCTGATCGGCTAATAGATCCAATTCATAGACCTCAACTTCCTGGTTTAGCATTTCCATAAATTCAAACCAGTGACCCCTGATAAATTTTAGGATGATGTATAGAATTAAAAGTCCGCCAGTGATCAGCATTAGTTCTGTATAAGTAATATAATTGTCCATTGCTTTTGATTTAGTGTTAATCGTTCACAATGCAAAGATGAGATGAATGGAAAGGGTGCTTTGACACTTAGGGCTTACAGTAAGCACATCGGATTTTATGCAAAATCTATAGCAAAATTTTGCAAAATAGTTACCATAAAAATTATAGGATATATTAAAACCCTTATTATCAAAGGCTTTCAAAGGCTGTACGTCACTTACAGTAATAGATGAGTATTGATGCGAAAATTGGCGTATTTTTTTTGCTAAAATGTAAAATTAGTTTGCTTCACCATCTTCCTACTTCAGTAATAGAATGGAAAAAGAGTTGAACTTCTTCAATAAAAAAACAGCAACAATTACTATTGTTGCTGTTTAAATGGAAAAATACGGGAATTCCCCTATTGGAGACTTAAGACTAATTAAATACCTTCGTCATTCATTTTTGATCGACTATTTCAAAATGAAAGCTCTTTTTTTAATAGTTCTAGCTAAATAATGCTTCCTACGACTGACCAGTTTGCCCTTGAAGTGCTTTCTTAATTATTTGCATTATGCTTTCGAGGCTCTCCTCATTGGTGTAAAAATTATTTACAGTATGCGCGGAATTATTGCTTACATTAATTCCGTGATCGCCATTGTTGGTCTGATTGTTTACGACACTTGATGGGATTATATCAGCAATTGAAACATTAAAGATTTGGGAAAGTGCTTCAATCCTTGAAAGAGTGATTTCAGTATGACCATTTTCCAATTGACTGTAAGCGCCCTTAGAGATCTTAAGCATACCTGCAACTGCTTCAACAGTTAAGTTATGCTTGGCACGTAATTCTTTTATCTTACTGGCAGTCAAAAGATTGATGTTCATAATTTGTTTAGTTTAACAAAACAAAGATATAGTTTATCTAAAATATTTTTTGCCGAAATTTTTGGAGCTAAAAAATAAACAATCTAATATTGTGATTACAAGCAACTAATACATATTTATATTGTAGAGAGTTGCGTTATATAACTAACCGACCTAACCTAGTACCTTCTTGTGCGTGACGGCTATTGGCCACCAATAAACCCAAATCCCTACCAATTTCACTAAACAATTGCGATACTTTTCACAAAGTATGGCCTAAGATACTCATAGCTATAGTTGCGGTCATTGTCCTCAGTTTGACCTAAGAATAAATAAACAGTGGAAAAAACGCTGAACAATCGCCCCATTGGTGTTTAAGACAGGGGAGAAAAACCAAACTAATATCAACAATATGTCTTTATTGAAAAGTTTAAAGAACGGAAAGTATGAAAATGATACACTTTCTAAAAATCAAACACGTCATATTACCGGCGGTACTACTGTAACAAGAACAGACGGTGGTAAAAAAGTGTTACCTGATGGATCTTCCTGGGATTATTGTGGCGATTTAACCGCTAATGGAAAAACAAGGCTTGTAGGGGCTTCTTGGGGAACTTTAGATAACTATATGAAATCTGATGACTACGCCCAGTGGTTAAAAGATGTTGGATAATGAATAATATCTCCACTACAAATTATCCGGATAATTTGTGGTGGAGTTTTCATCATTTAAAAAATGTAAAATGCACATTCCTAAAATATTTTTACTTTCAATTGCATTACTATTCACAATGAATAGCTATGCCAAAAATGACTTAGAGCAATATTACTTAATGTCACAAAAGGCAACAAGCGAGGTGTGTCAGGGGAATTTTGATAAGGCAAATGAAATGTATAAAATTGCCCTCAAAGATTTTCAAACTGCCTACTTTATTGATTTGAATAATGCTTTGTATGCTGCTATTCATTCAAAGCAACCTGATAGTAATTATGTCAAAAAACTATTAAAAGAAATTGGAACCAGAGGCATATCAGTAAGGGAACGATACGGTAAATTACCTGGATATTTACCTTTTATCAACCTTTTAAAAAGTAACAATCAGGATTCCTTACCTGCCAAAGATCTTATGGCTGTCAACCTGATTAGTGACGCTTTAATAAAAGATCAGGCAATTAGGATCTTGCCAGAGAAACTCTCTCAAGCTATTGCTTATACACAGGATAAATCACTTTTGCCAGCAGTTAAAATGATCGATTCGGTGAATTTTAATGAGGTTTGTGAATTGCTTAGGATGGCGATTAAGAATAAGTTGAACCTGGAAAAAACAATAGGCTATCCAGCTGTTCAAGATTTGTTAGTTATTTTAAGGCACACTTCACCTTGGGGATATTACAACAAAGAATTATTAGATTCTTGTGTTTTTAGCGGTGTATTATATGCCCCATCAGTAGCTTACTTATATGACCGATATTGCACCAGTTATTACTTAAATACGCAATCTAATTGGTCAAAAGAACAGAATTGCAATAAAGTGTATGGATTATTTGGCGGGTCAGCTTCTTTACAATTTACTAAATCGTGCTATATATTTATGATCGAAGACAGTTTATTAAAAACCATAAATAATCGGAGGAAACAATTATATCTAAATGATGTATATGAACATTCTAAGATTATTTCATATGAATTTTTCTACGGCTCCGAAGGGTTTGCTTATCCTGAAGTTGAAATTATTCCAGACCCAGATTTTGAAGATAGCTATGAACAAATACTAAAAGATAAAGGCATCAAATATATCTTATACCGTGGCAAAGAAGATTTTGATTATAACCGAAAGTGGTGATACCACCGCAGATAAAGTGAGTCAATGGCTGGATCATTTTGGGGCTGATTTTGACAGGATCAATAGTGACCACATTCCTCTGTTATTAGAAGCCGTAGTGATTTCCCAAAACAATGATACCCAGCTCCTTTTTAGTTACAAAGGTAAAAGGTTGAATTTGATGGAAATTTACAATCTGATATGGTTTAGGAGAGGTTCAATTTTTGTAAAAGATTTCGGAAATTCAGAAATTAAAAATGCAGCATTCCCAGATGACGAATTGTTGAACAATTCCTTTTCTAACTATAAACAATCCGAAGCAAATACCTTAATAGACTTTGTATATGAACAGATTGAAAAGAAAGTACGTACCATTAATATTCCAACTGGGTATGAAGTAAACAAACTATCCACATTAGCAGAAGCTAAAAATGTTGGTTTTCTTATACCGGAAACGATTATTACTTCAAACAAAGATGTTATAAAACAGAAGCTGGAAGTAGATCAATATATTACAAAAGCTATAAAAGACTCATTCTTCTGTCTAACAAACAACGTATTTCTTACTCAAGGGACCGAAGAGGCAACTATTGAAGACCTATTAAAAGATGAAAGTCATTTTTTCTTCCCTTCATTATTCCAAAAGAAAATTGATAGAAAATGTGAGATAAGGGTGTTCTTTATCTTAGGTAAAACCTTTGCTGCTGCGATTTCATTCTATGATGAGATGAACCAGCCCGTTGATATAAGGTCTGGAATAAACGATTATGGAGAGGATCGAATGGTTACGAGTATAAAACTTCCAGTTGATGTAGAGCATAAATTATTAAGATTAGCAAAAAACTTAAAATTGGAAAGCGGATCAGCAGACTTTATGATAACCAACGATTATGAATTTGTTTTCCTGGAGATTAACCCTGTTGGTCAATTGGATTTTTTAAGTGTATTATCAAACCAATTTATTGAAAGGGAAATAGCTAAAATTCTAATCGAAAATGCAAAGGAAGAAATTAAATATCCTGAACCCAGCTGATCTTTACACTGTGCCTTTTAATTTCAGATACCTGGAATGCGATAATATTCCATTAGTAAAGCGAAAGGTAACTGTTGTGCTGGAAAACCAACATGATGATAAAAATAGTATCAACATATCATCGATTAAAAATCCACGTGCAAAGAAGCAAAAACTAACCAAAGCAATAAGCAGATTTGATGTCCAACTATAACACTTTATTTTTTCGCATATTCAATAACTGTAAAATTACCAAAGGCAATCAAAATGCTTTATTACAAAATATTTCAAGACAATCCATATTTTCAATAAATAGTGAATTAATTCCATTGCTAAGGTCATCCTATACAAAAAGCTTTTTGGAAATTGGAGATGAGTTCGAAGGAAATGATATGGAAGACATTCTTGCTTTTTTCTATTGGCTTGAAGAAATTGGTTTTGGTAAATTTTGCAATGAAAAAGAGTGGACATTTTGGAGTATGCACGCCGGGGAAATGTATAAGGAATGGGACTCACCATTCTATTTTAATAATGCCATAATTGATTACAACGAAAATCTAAAGGCGGAGATATTTCGCTTCATTCATGCTATTGGATTACGAGGAACTTCTACCCTGCAGGTACGCTTTTTTAATATTTATACAATAGAAAAAATAGAGGAATTATTGAACTATATAGTTTCTCTAAAGGCATTTTATGGCCTATCTGTTGTTATAGATGCAAATTGCTTTGGAGGTAATAGTAATTATTTGCAAGAAAACTTTATCGAAAAATATTCTATCCTGAATGAGATCGTAATTTTCAATGCCAAGAACGATGACCATACTTTTGTTGAAAAAAATAAAGTTAACATTATTCAAATTGCTAGATCCATTAATGTAAAGAATTGTGGCGCTATTCAGCAATTCTATTTCAATTTAGAAATCGATCATTTTACTGAATCCATGAACCACAATACTTGCCTGAATCGCAAGATCGCAGTGGATACTTTGGGAAATATTAAAAACTGCCCTAGCATGATACAAAGTTATGGCAATATTAAAGATACCAACCTTGAAAAAGCTATTACTCATCCCGACTTTGAGAAGTTTTGGCACATCAAAAAGGACGAAATATCAAAATGCAAGGATTGTGAATTCAGGTACGTATGTACAGATTGCAGGGCTTACCTGGATAATCCGACGGATATATACAGTGCCCCACTAAAATGTGGTTATGATCCCTATAATGCGCAATGGGAAGATTGGAGTACGAACCCGCTAAAGCAAAATGCGATTGAATATTATCAATTTTAGTTGCTCTCTCAGTCCTTTTGGAAACCACATCTTTCTTTTGTAAACAACTTGACTAATGAAATTCGCCTTTTATAAACAGCTGGATAATATGGATTGCGGCGCTACCTGCCTAAGAATAGTAGCGAGGCAACATGGAAAGGAATACAGTATTAATAAACTTCGCCGTATTTGTGAAACGGGAAAACAAGGTGTTACATTAGCTGCGATCAGTAATGCTGCCGAACAAATTGGCTTTAATACGTTAGAAGTAAGAACAACAGCTGAAAAAATACGCACCGACCCCATGCCCTGCATTCTTCACTGGAATAACGGCCATTATGTAGTACTTCATAAAGTAAGTAATCCTACATCAAAGGTTGAACGTTCTAAGTTTTGGATAGCCGATCCTGGTAGTGATGATCTGATGAAACTAGATGCAGATACCTTTATGAGCCTTTGGCATGGTAATCAAAGTAATATCGGTATAGCTATGCTCTTGGAAACAACTCCTGATTTTGGAAAAACCGAAGAGGAAGTTGAAATGAATCAAGATCAGAATAAAGAGGTTTCCTGGAACAAACTCTTGGGTTATCTTGTTCAACATAAACGATATTTTTTTCAGATAATAATAGGCTTGTTAGCTGCTAGCTTATTTCAGCTCCTTATACCATTTCTTACACAAGGAATTGTAGACAAAGGTGTCAATACCCAGGACGTAAATTTCGTTTATATAGCACTTGCAGCTCAGTTCGTTTTAATGTTGGGCAGAACAATTATAGATTTTTCTCGTCAGGGAATTTTACTATATGTCAGTACACATATCAACCTTTCATTACTAACTGATTTCTGGAAAAAACTTATGCGTCTTCCCATAAGTTATTTTGATACCAAACAGACTGGAGATATCATGCAAAGACTTGGCGACCAAAACCGTATAGAACGATTTCTTACCGGCAACAGCATAAGTACCTTATTTTCCATGATTAACCTCCTTGTTTATTCTTTTGTAATGCTGATATACAGCATACCTGTCTTTATGATATTCCTGTGTGGGAGCATATTATATATGTTGTGGATCTCCGTCTTTCTAAAGCAAAGAAGGAAACTGAACTACAAACAGTTTGCGCTTGCTTCGCGGGAAAACAGTGCTACTATGGAATTGGTTCATGGAATGCAGGAAATTAAAATGCATAATGCCGAAAAAGCCTTCAGGTGGAATTGGGCTAGAATGCAAAGAGGATTATTCGATATTAGTTTTAAAAACCTATCGTTGAGCCAAATTCAGAATGCTGGTGCGTTGTTTATCAATGAAGGCAAAAATTTGCTTGTTACTGGCCTGGTAGCCACCGCAGTCATTAAGGGCGAGCTAACACTTGGTACAATGTTAGCCATTCAATACATTTTGGGTGCTTTAAATAGCCCCGTGCAACAGTTTACTGGCTTTATACAAGAGTTTCAGGATGCCAAAATTTCACTGGAAAGGTTGAATGAAATCCATAAGGAAGAAGATGAAAAGCAATCTGTTAACAATGCTCCGCAACGATCCGGTGGATTTGGTTTTAGGATATCAAAACTTGATTTTGGCTATCAATCAGGAATTGAAGAAAGGGTACTGAAGCAAATTAACCTAGATATTCCAGTCGGAGAAGTTACGGCGATTGTGGGTATGAGCGGAAGTGGTAAAACAACCTTATTAAAGATCTTACAGAAATTCTACGATGATAAATATAAAGGAACGATCAATATTCTTTCCGGAAAACAATCAGATAATGAGTTATCCTCAAAAGGAAAGGAATTGAAGCAAATCGTACCTAAGCACTGGCGTGAGAGCATCGGGAGTGTGATGCAGGATGGATACATTTTCAATGAAACCATAGCCGGGAATATTGCGGTAGGTGTAGAAGAACCTGATGTAGAAAGATTAGAGTACGCGGCAAAGATGGCCAATATCCTGTCATTTATTGAAGAATTGCCTCTTGGCTTCCGAACTAAAATCGGACTTGAAGGCAAGGGTATAAGCATGGGGCAACGGCAAAGGATTCTCATAGCCCGCGCGGTTTATAAAGATCCAGAAATATTATTTTTTGACGAGGCTACGAATTCACTGGATGCTAATAACGAAAAGGTAATTCTAGAAAACCTACAGTCATTTTTTAAAGGCAGGACTGTTGTTGTAGTTGCGCACCGTTTAAGCACCGTCAAAAATGCAGACAAAATTGTTGTACTTGAACATGGGGAAATAGTCGAGGAAGGTACACACCAAACCCTTAGTCTCCAAAAGGGAAAATACTATGAGTTAGTCAAAAACCAACTTGAACTGGGAAACTAAATCTGATAAATTATGAGATTAAATTTAATTTCTAAATATGGAACCTACATTACTTGTATAACATTAGTAGTTGTGGGATTGTTTACCTGGTTCATAAAATACCCTGAAACAGTTACTACTCGTTCAAAACTTACCGGGACCAATGCACCGAAACCACTCATTGCCAAACAAAATCTTCGTCTGGCACATCTGTTTATATCGGATAATCAACAGGTAAAGCAAGGAGATATTATAGCCGTGTTGGAATCTACAGCTGATTACAACGAGATACTGAGGTTAGAACAACTTTTAAAAAATATAGAAGATAATATTCAAAAAGGTTCATTAAATAATATTAAAAGTGATATGCAGCAATCATTCCAGCACCTTGGAGAGTTGCAGGGGGATTATCAGTCGTTTGTTCAGGCATATATTCCATTCCGGGATTATGTGCTTGGTGATTATGTATCCAAAAGAAAACAGCTCCTGAATAAGGACTTAAGTATAGTAAATCAATCAAAAAGTGTTTTAAATGACCAGAAGAGCCTTCAGAAAAAGGATATGGATTTAACGCAAACAACCGTTGATAAAAATAAATTATTATTAGATGAGAAATTAATTTCGGAGGAAGAGTATCGAAATCTCAACAGCCAATATATTAATAAGCAAATGAACGAACCTCAACTCAGGTCGGGCTTCATTGGCAATGAAGCACAGGTAAATGCTATAAATAAGGAGTTAACCGAGTTGGACAATAAAATTAGTATTGAGCAATCGCTGTTTGAACAAGCTGTATTACATTTTAAGAGCAAAATTGATTTATGGAAGCAAAATTTCCTTTTGGTAGCGAATTGCACTGGAAAATTAGTTTTCTCTTCATTTTTGCAGGTCAATCAAAACCTGGAATCTGGAAAGGTTATTGCAAATATAATACCGCCAAAAAGTGACATGTATCTTGAAACGCTCATTCCGCAAAACAACTTTGGGAAAGTTGAATTAGGCCAAAAAGTGATTTTAAAATTTGAAGCCTATCCCTGGCAACAATTTGGAACTGTAACAGGTAAGATTGATTATATAAGTCCAGTTCCAACCGACAGCGGCTTTTATTTGGCCAAGGTAATTTTACCTAATAATCTGGAAACAAATTACAAAAAGAATATTCCGTTTGTAGAAGGCCTGATAGCCCATTCCGAGATAATTACAAAAGATCTACGCCTTGCCGAAAGCCTTTACTACGACCTGATCAAAACAATTAAGAAATAATCTAAAATACAAAATTTGAGAAGGCTTTTATTTTTAATCGTTTTATCCTTTTCCCTGAATTGCTATAGTCAGGGTACGGTATGGACATTACAGGATTGTATTACCTATGCCTTAGAAAATAACCTTACCATTAAGCAAAGTGAATTAGACAAAAAGCTACTTTTTATTGAACAAAACTCAGCCAAAAGTTCACGGTATCCAAGTCTAAGTTTATCAACCAGTGCCGGGACTAGCTTAGGCCGTAGTATCAACCCTACAACCAACCAGTTTGAAAACACCCAATACACTTACACAGGTATAAGTGGTGGTGTCAGTGTTTTATTATTTGGATGGTTTCAGAAAAAATATGCAATTGAAAAAAGTCAATTAAATCTGGATAAAACGAATGAAATATACGAACAACTAAAAGATGATATAGTACTAAATATAAGTACAGCCTATTTGCGTGGATTGTTAGCAAAGGAAGAAGTTGCAAATATGAAATATCAGATTGATCTTAGTATTAACAACAAAAATAGAATTGAAAGATTATTAAATGCGGGTAAAAGTAATGTTCTAGAATTATCCCAGGCAAATACCCAGCTTACAGTAGATAGTGGAATGTTCCTACAGGCCGAACTAAATTATAAACAATCACTTTATGAATTGAAAGCAATGATGAATTTCGATTTCGAGACTCCAATGGCCATTTCCTATTCATCAACTGAGGATTTTAACCAAAAGACTGTATACATTCCCGAAGAAGTTTACCAATTAGCTCTAAACACTTTTCATAGCGTTAAATCCAATGAAATAGCAATTCAAATAGCTAAAAAAGATATTCAAATAGTCAAAGCCGGTAGCTTACCATCACTTAATACTTATTACTCCACAGGAACGAATTACTCTTCGTCTTTTTATGAGTACTTACCAAACGGTGACAGACGTTTAATGAATTTTGGAAAGCAGCTAAACTCCAACTTGTCACACTCATTTGGTTTGGGATTAAGCATTCCACTATTTAATAATTTTACATCCAGGAATTCAATTAAAACCGCCAAAATAGGTCTAGAAAAAGCCTATATAGCTAATAAAGAAGGGCTACTTAAACTAAAAAAGGATATTTATGCTGCCTGCACCGATTACCAGCTTGCAATTCAAAAATATGAAAACGCAAATAGTCAGCTATTTTATGCTCAAACAGCATTTAAAGCAGCGGAAGTAAGGTATGAAGCTGGTTTGATTGCTTACTTCGAATACCTTACCGAAAAGAATAAATTTACTATTGCCCAACAACAAGTAAGCAATTTCAAATACGATCTTGAATTTAAAAAGAAATTGATTGAGAGATTTATAAATTAATCTTTGAATTTTCGAGATATGCTCTATTTGGAAAAAGAGTTTAAATAAAGGACATGAAAAAAATAGAACTAAGTAGATTTCTAACTTTTGTATTTTCAGCAATTAACAAGCCTTCAAATTTGAACGTTAATAAGGTTGAGGATTTAGACTATTTAATAAAGGGCTATACACAGGCTATTCACGATAAACAAATCTTGAATACGTTATCCCAGTTTAGAGATTTTGTCAATAAAGATATGGAATCAAAGACAAACCACAATTGGGTGCAATTAATACGTCTTTATTCGGCCAACGATGAACTTTCAGTAAGATTATTTGAAGAAATGTTTAAGCGTTTCCTTGTTACCATAAATATTAATCTTCCATTTGAAACAATTCAAAAATAATACGCTATAAATTATTGATTAATGGTGGACTTTGTCTGCGTTTAAGCTTACATCACAAGTCCGATGCCAGACCAACTCAACACTTGTTAACCAAGAGTTGAGTTGGTCTGGCTTACTGAAGCTTTCCAGTCTGTCATGGTACTTGATTATACTTCTATCCACAGTCCGTGCCGCACCTTCCAGCCGCTAAAGGTTAAAGCTGATGAAAAAAATGGTTACTGCCAGTTTTTTCCATGTAAATCTGTTTCATCCATTCTATGGATCAACTTTGCTATAACTTCATCCAGGAAAATTGTGCGACTCCCTTTACGAATACGGATGTTTTGAAAAACGCGGTAGAACTTACCGGTATCGGTATTAAAAATATATTCAAGTGCAGCGACAATTTCGGAAACCGACGCAGTTCCATTATTAATAGCACCTACAGATTGTAGGCCATAAGCCAGCTCTATAAGGGCTGCACTTCGTCCTGTCCATGTCAATCGATGTTGTGGAATTGTCACCTCACTCGTCTTTGTAGTACTTAATGCCTGAATTTTCTGTGCCAGGTGATCTAAAACCATTTCGTAAGATAGGAGCTTTGATAATTCATTACTGCCGGGGGTTGAATATTTATCGTCAAGATCCAGATCATTGGGGATAAAATCAAAACTACCTCCTGAGCGAACAAATAGATGATGATCTCCAATGTCAATTTGAGAACGAACGTAGTGCAAGAAAATTTGATTCTTGTTCGCAAGTGCGGTATAATGGCTCGATGACCTCCGGTAATACTTCAATAACATTCTTTTTTCAGCAAGCAAAGGCTTTTGTATCTCCACCTGGATCAACTCCGTGAAGTACATTAACTTGGATTGAAATCGGGGTTTAATTTCCTTAAAAAATTCTATCTCTTCTGCTTCATCGGAAAATCGATAATTCAATATAAAGGACTTTAGTTTTTTACTTGCCTCCATAGTTTCCTGATAACAGCTTTTGTAATAGTCAAATCCAGTCATACCAGTATTGGAAATATCCTGAATCGACAATTGAAGGTTTTGATACAACTCTTTCGTAAATTTTCTCATATAGCATCATTTTGGTGAAATGTCACAGTAATTGTGATGACAAAAATGGCCATAGCGCTATTTTAAAGGAAATATTTAGCGCGCCAAGAATAGTGAAATAGAGATATGAAAAGGGTGAACTATTTCACGTCATAGTGAACTATAAAATTAAGCATTTAAAAAAAATCATTATAATAGAATCTGATTTACAAAGAATAATATAAATTGCAATAAGCCAAATTTGAAATAGATCTTTTACCTAAAATTATCTGTTATGAAAAAATTTATTAAGCTATTTGCTATGCCTTCCCTACTGCTGACCTTTTGGGCAACTCTAAATTTAAAAGCCCAGGACACTGCAAAAACTTCTGCTTTTCAAACCATCGAAAAATCTGAATTAGAAAAGGAAAAAGTTAGATATACCAAAACCTTTGATTCCTTATTACTAGAGGAACGTTATCGGAATATCATTGAATATGGTGAACTTTTGATATTGGATAGAGAATCAGAAATTAGCCAACTACCCATCCCATACTTAATCTGTGCCTATCATTTTATTGGCAATGAAGAACGAAGCAAAAAGCTCCTGAATCAAAAATTAAGGCATTACAATTATGAGGACTTGGTACGCCTTTTAATCACCTCTGATATTGCTTTCATTAAGTATTTCAGTGTGAAAAAGAACCGGGAGCCGATAATTACCAAAGCAATTAACGATTATAAGAAAAATGAAAAGGCTTCGGATAAAGCTGCAGGAGAGCAAATCATTAGATTTTTTATCAATGATCAGTTAATTAGGAAGTTAAAGTACATATACAAGGAAGACGATCCTGTCTATCAGGATAAAAGGTTTCAAGAATTTAAAAAGCAAGACAGTATTCAAAATGTCAATATCCTAGCTTTTTACAAGCAACATAAAAAATACTTTAGTTCAGAAGAAGTAGGAAAAACTGTTAGTTGGTATCAACCAATTATTTTAAGCCATTACGATAATATCCAACTGCGCCAAACTTTCTTCAAAGAACTTTTGGAAAAGGCAGTTAAAGAAGGGCGTATGGAAAAAACAAGCTACGTTCATTTCTTATTGCGAACCGAAAGTTTTACCAACCCCGACTTTTTCAAAAATTTAGAGAAGCGAATGGAAGAAGTACGGAAAGAGTTTGATTTACCGAATTACCTTTGGAATCCATTTTAATAATCAAATTATCCCAGGTTAATCTTTTGAAAATACAAGAATTTAAAAAAAATAGTCCCACAATGTGGGACTATTTTTTTTTATTGATCAGATGATTTGGAATTTAGTAGTAAGAATGGAAATCGGCTAAAATTTTCAACTTTTTTTGATTATTAAATCAAAACCGCTTATACTTTTCTTACTCAGTTATTAAAAACATCTAATTATGACGCAAAAAAAACGTACAAAGTCGCGCAAAAAATCATTTAAATCCGCAATGATGGAGTTAATCAAACGTATATTTTTTGTGTGGATCCTAGACTGGCTGTCAGATATACCTTCAAGAGTGGTAGATTTTATCGACCAATGGACTTAGCCGCCAAACGTAGATGGTAATGGCATTCGTGCTCATTCATATAGCTTTTATAGTCGTTCATATAATTTCTAAAAAACACAATAGATACCTTTCTATTTTAGGGAAACCGGATTTTATTATGAAGATTAAACTATATCCTAAAGCCCTCTTTCGGGTGCCCCAGTTTCCAACAAATGCAATACTCGAAGAATGTTGGCCAGCATTAAAACTTTCAATAAAAGATGCTTCCACCTACTTTTTCAACGCCATAAAGGATCTGGAATACCGAGATATAGAAGCGCAGCCGGTGAGTATAAAGCGCACCATTGAAAAATATTTTAACCGCGCAAAGTTTCGCTCGACCCCATATGGCACCTTTGCAAGCATTGGCACCGTTCCTATTTCTGATACGGAAGCATATCCAATTGTTATACCTGGTGAGTCCCACATCGTTAAACTTCGCGATTGGTCACTCGTAAAAGAAGCAAAGGATAAATGGAAGGATTATGAACTAGATGAGTTGTACCTGCAGGCCAACATGAGCTATTACCGATTTAGTGACTCCATACGTTACATTTATAACAACATGGATAAATTTGAACTATCAGAAATTCCTTATTACCCGGAAGTGTTTACCATTCTGGAAAATCTAAAAGAATCAAAGACACTTCCGCGACTGGAAAAGCATCTTCCTGCAAATGAATTTACACCAGACGAGTTACGGGAACTTATAGTAGAGCTAATAGAATACCAATTGATCATTACCGATAAACACCCGGCCATAATTAGCGATAAGATGGAATTCCTTAATGCTGAGCCAGACGCTGAAGAGAAAAGCTACAAAATTGGGGTACAAAAACCTGTCAGTGGCGTTTTATCCCAACAACAGTTAAATGTCGTAACCGAAACGCTCAATTATCTAAACCGCAAACGGCTTAGCAGCTCAAACAATAAAGAACTGGAGGATTTTATAATAGCATTTCAGAAAAGGTACGACCAGCAAGCCGTACCTATTATGGAAGCCCTGGACCCCATTCTGGGAATTGGATATGGAAGTTATGCGAAAACCGATGCGGAATCAGATCTGCTGCGGGAGCTTATTAATGCAAAGCAAGAAACAAGCGAAAGTCCTGACAAAATTGCAATAACGAACCGGATATATGCTGAGCTATTAAAAAAGGAAAGGAAAGCTACTATACAGCTTGAAGAACTGAATCTTCCCGATAAGGCCGAGGATAACCACAAGCTACCAAATACCTTCAGCGCATTAATAAAAATCACCGGGGACATAATACAGCTCAATCAGGTTGGGGGAACAACAGCGAATGCGCTATTAGGAAGATTTACGATAGCAGATAACAGCGTTTATGAGCAATGCCAGGCACTGGCAGCTATAGAGCAACAGGCCAATCCGGATATCCTCTTTTTCGACGTAGCTTATTCGGGAGAACCGGACATTGACAACATTAACCGAAGAAAACTGATATATGAACACACGCTTTCCATCCACAACTATTCCGAAGACTCAACAATCGACATACAGGATATCATTTTAAAAGTAGTCGGTTCAGAATTGATGTTATTTTCCCAAAAGATGCAAAAGCGGTTAATGCCTCGTATCGCAACGGCGTATAATTACGGCAGGTCCGATCTACCTTTATTCCGGTTGCTATGCGATCTACAGGGAAAGGGCATGGTGACAAGCCTAAAGCCTGAATTGCAAACACTACTGCCCGATTTGGAATATCGACCGCGTTTGCAGTACCGAAATGTTATCATATCGCTACGCTCCTGGCTATTAAAATATGATGATAACTTCGAGCTTCCCTCCCATTTTAAAGATTACATCCACAATTGCAAGGTTGACCGCTACCTGCAGGTGGGATCTGGTGATCAGACCTTACGGATAGATATCGAATCTCCGGCCGATAGGGTACTATTGGTTTCCATACTAAAACTTCGGAAAGAGCTATGGGCGGAAGAGTACATTCAAAGCGATAGGGAACTGGTTCAGGATGGGCAAGGAAATCCTTTTGTTTCAGAAATAGTGCTTTCCTATTACTATGAATCACCGGTATATACCTCCCTCCCATTGTACCTCGTATCGCATTCCGATCAGCGGAATTTTTACCCAGGCTCCGAATGGCTGTATTTTGAAATTTATGCTCACCCGCAGGTGCTGGATAAACTGTTAATAGAGCAGATTCCCGCCATCATGGAAGAGATTAACGACAAAATAAAAGGTTGGTTCTATATCCGTTACAATGAAGGTGGGGATCACTTAAGGCTCCGCATCTTACAGCAGAATAAAGCCTATACTGGCGAACTAATCCAAACACTGTTTCATTCCTTCGCCCCTTACCGGAATACGGGTCTGATCAGCGACATTAAAATCTGTACCTATACCCGCGAATTAGAACGCTATGCCTATGCAGGAATGGACTTGGTTGAAGAACATTTTTGCCACGATACAGCACTGGTATTGGATGTATTGAAAAACGGCTTTTCTACGGATGAGCGGTACAAACTATTAGCCATATGTATGCTGGATATAGGTACCCAACATTTTGCAATAGTTCGCTTTATGGAAGTTATCCGGCAGATCAAGAGTAAGTTCGGCACAGAGCACAATTTGCAAAAACAGCACCATAAAAAAATCAATATCGCTTTTGAGAAATGGCACAAACAGACCAAAACGCTATTCATTTCAAATGAAACAGATTCTTTGAAGACCCAATTTGAACATTCATTCCTGGAATTACTGAAGAGTGCCGGTCCTTTAATGGACGCAACACTCTTTGGAGATCTGCTACACATGCATATCAATCGTATGTTCCCGGAACATCAGCGCACACATGAGCTTATTTTTTATGAGTACCTTTTTAAGCAAAGTAAAGCAAGGGAATATGCATTGTTTAAATTCGACCCAAATATTCCTTTAAACGGGTAACGAAGGTTTTGCCGATTGGAACTTCACGTTGGTTACTTAGGATCACCTTTTCCCCACGTAAACCCTTCTGCACATGATCCAGGTTGACGATATGAGATTTATGTATCCGCATAAATGGCGGGAAGTCCAGCTTTTGTTCCATACTTCCAAGCGTACCGTAAATCATGATTTTAGTGTCTTCATAGTAAATGGTGGTATAGTTGGAGTCGGCTTCCAGACTGATAATCTTATCAAAGGCTAACTTTATCCAGGACGCTTTACCGCTTCCTTTTACCACTAGAAATTGATTTTCCGGTTGTAATTCAGTACGCCGATCTTTATCGCCCAATAGTGCCACCACCTTTTCAATAGCTTTGGCAAACCGTTCGGGATGTATAGGTTTCAACAGGTAGTCTACAGCGTGTAGATCAAAAGCATCAAGCGCAAAATCCCGATGGCCGGTTACAAAGATCACTTTTACATTTGGCAATAGTAACTTAGCAAGATCAATCCCTGAAATGCCGGGCATTTCAATATCCAGAAAGAGTAGATCAATTTCAAGTTCTCCACTACGGTGTTTTGTCAAGAATGCTTCAGCATTGGTATCTGCTCCTATTAAATTAAGCTCAGCATGTTGTTTGATCAGAATGCTCAACAGTTTAAACTGCACGGGCATATCATCAATGATGTAGCAATTAATCATAGTTTTCAAGTTTTATTTCAAGAATAAGCTGATAGTGTTGTTCTTTGGTAAATGCCATAAACTTATACCGATTGGCAAAATAGGCATCCAGTCGCTTAATACAGTTACGGATTCCAAATCTTGGCCGGTTTTGAGAACTAGCCACTAATAAGGCTTTATTACGGATGTACAACTCTAGGAACGAAGGTTGAATCTGTAAATTAACGATGGGCGGATCTTTCAGGTCATTAATGTCACCATGCTTAAAGATATTTTCGATCAAGGGAACCAGTAAATTAGCCGGAAATAATATTTTTTCAATGGGAGCATTGACCACTAGATTGAAATTTTCCAATTCTTGCCCTAGCTCTTTATAGAGTCTCAATACTTTTTGGATAAGTTCTATTTCATCCGCCAGCGTATTCAATTGTTCTGTTCCACTCTTGGTCAACAGGTGCTCTTGGATTCCAGCAATCCCACTGATCAGGTGAAAGGATTCGGGCGATTTCTCCATAATATTCCCTTGTATGGCATTAAGCACATTGACCATCAAGTGCGGATTCATCTGTATACCCAATAGAGAAGTTTGGAGCTGCATATTCTCGTGGGTAAGCTCATTAACGAGGTTTTGATTCCGATGAGATATAACGCGCTCCTTTATCCAAAGCCAAAAACTATAGACAGCACTAAAAACCATAAAGAGGATTCCATGACGATATAAAGCGTTGAAAAACGAGAGTACTATTTCACCAAACGTTTGAGTACGGTCATGCAAATAATAAATGTAGATTTTTATGAGGTTGCTGAATATTGCTCCACTAGTTAACCATGTTATTGTAATCATCAATATTAAAGGGTAACGGGGTATTTTCCGCTTAAGAAGTGGTAGTATCCAAACATAGGAAAAAAGCAAAAATACAAACTCCTCACAGTAATAGATTACAAATACATACACAGGGGCATATGTTCCCTGACTGGAATTAGAGACTAAATAAAACTCAAGATTAGTAAATACAATGATAGTTGTAAAGACAATGACAACCCAAAAAGAGGTTCGCAAGAATTCTTTTATGGTTGCCGGAGCTTTTGTATAGGATAACCTGCTGTTCATATAATAAATTTTTGACTAGCTCTTCAGATTTTTATATTTAGGTATGTTTCACAATTTAAAACCAACATCATGAAAAAGAACAAATTAAACTTGACAAGACGAGCAGTACTAACCTTCCAATCGTCTAAAGATGCTAACCGGTCTGGACGTTCCACATCGGTAACAGGTCATCCTACAGTATCGTTCCTTTGTCCTTAAACACAGTTTATTTTCTTTAGCCGGGATTATCCCGGCTTTTTTTTGATTTATTTTTTGACGTTTACATAGTAAATCAAGATTTTCACAAAGAAAAAAATATCGTTCACATAATAGTTGAACAACCTGACTTGAAGCCTGATGTTTTTCATGGATACGGGGTGTATCTTTGGTATGTAAATCACCTAAAGAGGTCATTTATAGAGCTTTAAAGATAAGCTATTTTTCTGAAAGCTTAAATTGATGAATATATATTTTAGATAATATGGTATTCCTAAAACTTTTAGAATGGAACAAAGCCATAAAGAGAATAACGAAGAGAGACAACTTACATCCGTCGAGAGGGAAATTTTTAAAATTGCTCTTGAAATTCTGAAACGGACGAAGAAAGAAATAAAGCGGAAAATATTCATATTAAGGCTAAAGAGATTTATTTATATAGGTATTGTTCTTGCGTTAGCATTACTTCCAAGTTTATTAAGCAAGAAGCTAACCTGCGAGGAAATGAAAACAGCACCTTTCTATCAGAAGATACATTATTATACGAGTAGCCCAGCATTAGCACATCCTTGCGATTCAACATCTCCTTTTTGGAGTCCATATAAAAAAGGCAACCAATTGCCTGTAAAATGAAATAAAATATTTCTGTTTAACCTTAATCCCGGCTGCATAGCTACCGGCCTGAAATCCTTTGTTTTCATTTCAACCTAAATTCAAATTATATGAACAAGCTATTCTCTTTACTTGTTGCCTTATTAATTTCATCTATTGCTTTTTCCCAGGCCCGAGCACTTCGTGTTGAAAATCAAACCAATTGTGTACAGTATTACCAGATTTTCGGTGATGACCTTTGTATCTGTGGAAATAAATATTTAAGTGCATTAATTGCCATAAATCCGGGAAATGTCCACAATTACAATACATCAATTCCGCTGGGGGGCACATATCCTATAAATGCTTCCAAAAGCATTGTAGGTGCCAGAATTCCAAATGGTCCAACGCTCTGTCAACCTACTGTTGGCACCATTGGCGAACCTCCCTGTGGCCTAGCTCTTATTTATACCTATGTAGCTATTACCCAAGACTGCCGTCCATGTGCACAGACTACAGCAAGATGGTTCCCGGCAACAGCTTGTGGTCAGGCAAGGTTGATATTTACACCATAAGAAAGAACATTTATAAAACTTCATAAATGATGGAAACACAGGCGAAGCCGAAAACCTGTAAAATCGAGTAGGCAATATTTCTTCACCCAAAACCGATTGCTTTGTAGTTGGTATAAAGTATTCATTATCGAACCATAAAATTTAAAAAAAACATGAAAAAATCAATCTTTTCCGCAGCAGCCATTATTATGGCATTATCTTTCACCGCATTTGCCGGTACTCCTGAAACAAAAGGAGATGCTAAACCTGAAGTAAAAGTCGAAATGAAAGCAAATACGCAGACTGCTGACGTGTTACATTGGTATTCACCTTCAGGAACTCCAGTATTTCGTCAATCTAATACGATTGACGATGAAGAAATGGAGACAGCACCATGCGAGCGTAATAAGACAGGTTGTGAACGTGGATATCGTGACGATCAGTTAAATACTCCTGGCGTGCCCTCTTCTGGTGTAAAACCTGGTCAGATCAATTCGCCTGCGGCAACATTAGGTCAACAATAGTCACATCCTTTAATGATGTTTAGATATGGCGGCGAAAATATCGCCGCCTTTTTAATTCCTATCTTCAACCAATAATACTGGTAATTGGCGAATTCCTTTCTCCAATTTTAATCCATACTTCCAAAGAGAATTATTAACAAGGTTAATGTTTTCAGGTCTTAAATAAAAGCTAATATCCACCATTTCTTCTAACGGTATTCCTGTTTCATCAACTATATACAGATCAAATTTTTTACTATAGTTACCAAGGTTAATATCATCAATAAACATTCCCCATTTCATACTATTTAAACTTAAATAGTAGTCCTCTGTTTTTGACTTCATTTTATTATTAAATTTATGTTCATCCCCAGAAAGTGAAAAGGGATCAATTATTTTTTTAGATTTTAGTTTCACTTTTTTGAATCTTTTAAGAACATAGCAATCTATATTTAATGTTGTGTCCTTAAAATCTACACCTAAAGCTTGTGAAAAATAAACCTTTAATGATTTTAAGATATTGCCATTTGTGTTTTCACTATTGGTAAATTCGAATGCAAAGTGGTTATAATGTTCTTTACTATAATTAGGCAGTAATCTTTTGTTTTCAGTTACATTTAAAATTACTCTGCTATTGTGAATATATTTTTGATCCATCAGCTGCTTAGCTATCGCTCTTAAATCCGTATTGTAACAATACGCTCTATTTATATTTCCTTTACTGTCTTTTTCAAATTGCCACATATCTTTTTGCAAAGTTTGAAAACCAGTATCTATTCGAAACAATCGGAAAGAAGTGGTCAATATGTTTGAGGAATCTAACTTCAGGTTATCCATTACAGATTTTTTTGTATCTATGAAGTGATTAACTTTATTTTTTAAAAGAGTGCCTTGATTTAGATAAGAACTTATAGCCTTGTCATTAAATTGCTCATAAGCCAATTGAGTTTTAATTATCCCATTATGATTAATCCAAACACAACTGCCGTAAACTTTTGTCTGAAATTTTTTAGCCAATCCAGATTCTTTTGTTATTACCGGTAGAATCGTATTTTTTAATTGTGGTACAAAACTTCGAAATCGATCTATTGTTTTCTGGTCCTCATGAAATACTAAAATAATTTGGATATCATTATTGAACATTTTTTGATATTTATCTAATTGTGGAATATGTTCAAGACAAGGTGCACAAGTAGTGGAAATCATATTCAGAATGGTCAATTTTTTATTTTTGGTTGGCACATTAATGGCTGTTTCCGAATAGTGTTTTATATTATTAATTGTTAGGTTTAAAGAATCATTAATTCCATAAATTTGACCTTTACTGTAAAAATTTACAAGAAACAGGATTGAAAATATTATTAATTTCATCATTGCATTATTATAAATAAGGATTATAAACAAACTCATCGTATGGGATCGGGAAAAGAGAATCAGAAGATTCCCATCCGGTTTTGGTTTTTGGAATTTCCTGATCAATCATATTCCATCGTTTAAGATCCAGCCATCGGTGTCCCCATTCTGCAAAGAACTCATTTTGCCTTTCATTCATCATAGTTGTAAAACAATCATCCTTGGGAATATTTTCGTCCAGTGCAGAGATTCCCGCCCTTGAACGGATAATATTTAAATCTCTTATAGCATCCTTAGTATTACCCAGGTTTAGGTTTGATTCCGCTCTTATCAGGTACATTTCAGCTAAACGTATTACAGTATTGTATTCAGATTTAATGGTGTTCGCCCTGACCTTATATTTTGACGGATAGCTGTAACTGATACCAGAAAGGATGCGTGTATCTATCCATGAAACTTTACGCATATCTCCGGGTTCGAATCCATTCGTTACTCTACGATAAAATGACAATGCTGGGCGGGCAGTAGCATTAGTTGGGATAAAGGCAAATCCCTCCGCAGTATTGTAAGCCGTATTGGTTGGATACAACTGCAAGATAGCTTCTTTACTGGTGGGTAAGAATGTATTAGAAAGATTAATTTCTAATTGGTAAGTACCTGATTGTATTATATCCGTTGCCTCTGTTATGGCCAGCTCATATTTTTTAGTATACAAATATATTCTTGCCAACAATGCTTTTGCTGCATGTTTATTTGGCCTGATCCGTTCAGTATTGGTATACGGTTCCAGTAGCAGATCTTTGGCTATGAGTAGATCATTAGTGATCTGTTTGTATACTTCCTCTTGATTACTTTTTTGAGCATAGCGATTTAATTCATAGTCTGCTGTTAGGATGAGCGGGATGTCACCAAATAAATTTACCAAGTAAAAATTCAATATGGCCCTTATAAAATACATCTCACCTAATAACCTGTTCTTAGTTTCCGCAGTAATTGCATTTGATTTATTCAGATGCTCAATAATAGTATTGGCGTGGTAAATGTAATTATAGAGAGGAGTCCATAAATTTGAATTGATCACGGTGTTATTATCCAGGATTGCATTGTTTTTAAAAGCATCGTATGATGCATTAGTACTGGTATTCCATATCTCATCACCTGCCAGACCGGTAAAGATGGATAAGAATCCGTTCATTGCATCATTATTACGTGCCGTCATTCGGCTATATAAACCAACAACAGCTGCATTTGCACTTTCTTCATTGTTGAAAACCTTTTGCGATACTATATCCTGTACGGGAGGATCATTATCAAGGAACTTTTCGCATGATGAAATCAGAATGATTAGTAAAATGCTTATGGAGTAGAATGTCTTTTTCATAATGGTAAGAGTTAAAGCGATAGTTCTATACCAAAACTAATTGTTCTAAGGGGCGGTAATATCCTTAAATTTTGGATTTCAGGATCTGCTCCCTTATAATCAGTAATCGTAAATAAATTTTGAGCTCTGATAGAAAAACGCAGGCCGTTTATTTTGAGTTTAGAAACAGTTTGGGAAGGAAGCGTGTAGGATAAAGACACAGTCTTTAAGCGGATAAATGATGCGTCTGAGTACTTAATATCAACATCTTTACCTAATAGCAAACTTGCATCAGAAGCCTCTGTGCCATAATTAGCACTGAACTTTTGCATATTTGTTATATCACCTGGTTGTTGCCACCTATCCAGTACATAGTCCGGAAAATTTGCCAGAAATCCGGGGACATCACCATTACCTTGATATATTGAGCTTAAATAATTTAAACCGGTTTGTTTTCTAAATTCAAAGAAAAGGTCCATCGAGAATCCTTTATAACCAAGTGTATTTTGTAGTCCTCCATAAAACTTCGGATCTGTTGTGCCAAAATATGATCGGTCTTCCTGGTTGATTAAGCCATCTCCATTGACATCTTTGAATGTAAAAATACCTGTTTGCGGATCAACTCCTTTTGAAGTATATGCCCTGATCAGGTTTAATGACTTCCCGATAATATAGGTATTGGCATAATTACTGGTTTCTATTCCCGGAAATTCCAGTAATTTATTTTTAGGAATAGTGATATTAAAGTTCGTATTCCAGCTCCATTCCTTTGTGCGCAGGTTTGTCGTCAACAAGGAAATCTCCCAACCTTTGTTTTGAATTGTTGCAGGGAAATTCTCAATAATAGTAGAAAAACCTGCAATGTTGGGTAATGGGGTATTGATTAATTGATTACTGCTACGGTTATCAAAATATCCTGCATTAAAGAAAATGTGATCCTTTAAGAATCCCAATTCTAAGCCAATGGCAAATTTTTTATTGGATTCCCAAATAAAGTTTTGGTTAGCTAAACGAACAGGGTAGATTCCCTTTATGTCCAAGTATGGGTTAACGATCGTACGCCAGGAATCCATGTACTTATAATCTCCAATTTTATCACTTCCTGTAATCCCATAACTAGTTCTTAGTTTCCCGAAACTGAGCAATGGTAAGTGCTCTTTAATAAATCCATCCTCAGTAAAAATCCATCCCAAACCTACTGCACCAAAATTGCCAAATCTATGTCCGGGACTGAATCTGCTGGAGCCGTCTCTTCTTCCGGAGAGATTTATGATATAACGATTGTTCAAATTGTAGTTTATCCTGCCAAATAAAGCTGAGTATCGATAGTCAGAACTATAGCTTGAAGCGGTATAACTGGAGGCAGCACCTAGAGATCCTAACAAATCATCTGTAGTGAAACCTATTGCCTGTAAATCTTTTATATCATTTTTTGTTTGCTGGAATGTAGAGCCAATTAAAACACTCAATTTTGATTGATAAATAGTCTTATTATACTCCAATTGTGGTTCCATTAACCAGCTATCATAGTTATTATTTCCTGTTGACATATAACCGGTAGGATTATATTGTGGATCACCTGCAGATTTAGGAATTAAATATTCAGAATAAGTATCGATAGAATTGTAGCCACTATTTATACGAGCCGTAAGATCTTTAAATATCTTATAGCTCATTGATAAATTAGTGGTTAACCCCTTGGTTGTTACCTGATATTTTTGTTTGGTATAATCGTATGGATTTCCATAATACAGCGATACGCCATCATATTCCCAGATGAGGTTCCCATTTTCGTCTAAAGTCTTTGGATAATTTGGGGGTAGTAAAATTGTCAAGCCTGTTAAATCCGAAACCGTGGTATTATTAGTACTTTTATTATATCCGGCAGAAAATGTAATATTAAACCTGCTATTTTCAGAGGTATGATCCAGGCTAGAGTGGGTAGACAATCTTGAATATGGCTTGGTGTGTTTAAACAACAAATCTTCATTTAGATAATTGCCACTAAGCAAAAATCGCGTATTTTTACTGCCACCGGAAATTGATAGTTGCGTGTTTTTAGAATAGGATTTATTACCTATCAGTTCTTTTTGCCAATTTGTATAAGTTGTCTGATCCCAGCTAACCAGGTCAGGAGCATTAAATATATCAGGCGTTACCCCATCGTTGGCAAAAGCTTCTTTTCGCATTTCCAAGTATTGTTCCGTATTTAGCAGATTAATTTTGCGAGTAGGACTATTTATGTTGAAGTTTTGCGAGGCCGTGACGGTGGTTTTACCTATCGTTCCTTTTTTAGTAGAAATAAGTATTACACCATAAGCACCTCTTGAACCATAAATAGCAGTTGCATCAGCATCTTTCAAAACCTCAATACTGGCTATATCATTTGGGTTTATAAGTGATAACGGACTAAGATCGGTACTGCCCATTCTATTAGTTCTGTCATTTTGGGCTGCAAATGGTACACCATCAATTATTATTAATGGCTCTGCTACTGTTCCCGGATCAAGATTGTTACGACCCTGCACTTCTATTCTAATTTTTCCACCTGCAACTCCTGTGGATTGATTAATTAGTATTCCTGGCACTCTTCCTGATAATGTTGACAACAAATTTGATACGGGTTGACTTTCAATTTCTTTTGTTGAAATCCGTTCTATTGATCCGGTATTAAATCTTTTAGAAGTAATACCATAACCCATAACTATCGCTTCATCAAGAACTGATTGGCTTTTATTCAGTTGAATTATATTTTCATTGTCGCTTTTCAAGTATATTTCTAAAGGCTCAAATCCCAACATGGTTACAGTAACTATATTACTATTGTTACTATTAATAAAAAAACGACCTTCTCCATTAGTGGTTACCGATGTTCCGTCAATTAATTTAACTGTTGCTCCGGCTAATGGTTTTCCGTCCTGATCTACAACACTCCCTGATTTTTTTGCAGGTTGCTCTTTTTTTGTTTTTGTATTTTCTTCTGTTTCTGCTACCGTACGATCACGGATAATAATATTCTTTCCTTTGATCTCATAATCAATAGTAGCGGGTTGATTTTTAAAGATTTCTTTTAAGGCTTGTTCAATCGTTACTTTATTCAGATTAACGGTTACTGTTTTTCCTTTAGCTAAAACTGCTGATGGGGCCATAATCGCATAGTCTGTCTGTGCCCTGAGTTGCTTAATAACTTGTTCAAGCGGTTGGCTCTTGGCCTGCAAACTAACTGTTTGCGCAAAACAGGCCTTAAAACTTAATAGCAAGAACAGGCAAGTAAAAAGCAGCGCCTTAAACTTGTGCAATAATCGAAAACAATCTTTCGATGATTGCAGAACCTCTCTTTTTGAGCGTTCTTTAGAATGATATTGACCATTCATAATTTATTTTGGTTAGCGGATATTACTTCTGCACTGTTGACAATGATGCCAGCAATGCTTAAGTTTGTATCCAAGGGTTAAAATGTAGAGTTAGATTTTTTTTTAAACCCGATACCCGCCGGAGTTGCGCTAACGACTCCGGCATTTTTATGGTATCTGGCAAACATATGATATTTATTTACTCTTGCTTGACGGTGATCCTCCTTCCTTCTATTTTAAAAGTCACCTTCACAAATGCTGAAATGGCTTCTAATATTTCTGATAACTTTCGATCCTTCGGAATCTCCATCATAAATTCTTCTTTTGATAAATGTGGAGGATAGGTAAACTCAACATCATACCAACGCTCCAAATTTTTAAAGATTTCACCAAGCGTCATCTGGTTGAATACAAATAAATTTTTCGACCACGCTGTTGCTTCCTCTGCATTCACATTCCTTGTCTCAAATTTATTCTTGTTGAACTTGCTCTGCTGGCCGGGTTTCAAAATGACTGTTGCATTTGTCTGATCGGATGTAAGTGCTACTTTTCCTTCTAACAAGGTGGTCTCAGTGAGTTCTCCACCATAAGATTTTACATTGAAATGCGTACCCAATACAGTCACCAATTGCCTGTCCGTTGTTTCAACCTTAAAAGGATGCTTTAAATCTTTTGCTACTTCGAAATAACCTTCTCCGATGAGTTTTACCAAACGGATGCTGTCGTCAAATCGAATCGGATAGCTGAGTGATGAACCTGAGTTAAGGATGACCTTAGAGCCATCAGGAAGCATAACGTTGTAAAGACCCCCATTTGGAACATGAAGCGTTGCATAAGCGACTTGATCTGTTTTTGAAATCAGCCCCCCGTTTTCATATGCTATAGCAGACCCACCAATTTGAATTCCATTAGTGGTACTGTCCAATTGTATTGTTCGACCGTCTGAAAGGACAAGGGTTGCTTGTGAAGAACTTGGAGGAAGTACATCTGAGCCGTAAATGCTGGTCAAAGCCTTTGAGTTTATCTCTTGTTTGGTAATGACATAATACATGGATACTAGCCCAACACCAATCAAAAGAGCAGCAACAGCTGTCCAATACTTCCATATTTTTTTGACCTTTTTATTGCTGCCCGTTAAAGCATGGATGTTATTCCAGCGCTCATCGACAATTTGTTTAATCTGGTTGTCATCAGAATTTTCGGTCTCACTCTTTAAATGGTCCTGGATAAGACGCGACAACCATTCTTCATTCTCATGAATACCAAAATAGTCATACAGCTCTTTTAGCTCCTCCACATTGGTCTCGCCATTGATATATTTGTAAAATAATTGCTTGATGTTGTCTTCCATAGCCGTAATTATGACCTTTTAATAGTATTACAGTTCAGGGCAGAAAAGTAATAGGGTGTAAATGATTTTTTTTAAAATTTATTTTGAACAATTTCATACTTAAGAAGCCAGCTCATGTTTGGACATGGAACTGGCTTGAGTATGTATTATTAAAGCATTATGCTTTTAATGTGTGACATCAATTAAGACGCAGCAAAGGATTATATAGCTATGTGGTTTCAAGTATTCACGCATCTTCTTTCCTGCCTCCTGAATTAACCTATTTACTGCCGGTTTGCTTATTCCGGCTCTAACCTGAATCTCTTTATAGGATAGCCCTTCAATTTTATACAGTGTATAGATTTCGCGTTGTCGTTCGGGGAGTTTTGCCAGTGCTTGATCAATGGCAAGTTTCATTTCTTTCTGGTCTACAAATCGGGAAACGCTATCAAATCCTTCTTCATTGGCGGGCAGCGATTGGAAATATATTTGCCGATGTAACGCATTCGCAAATTTATTTTTTGCCATATTTGAGGCAATAGTGTACAAATAACCACCTAAAGACTGTCCGGGATCAATATCTTCCCTCCGCTCCCAGATCTTTAGAAAAAGATCTTGTAAGACATCTCCGGCGAGTTCTTCGTCACGTAGCAGCTTGAACAGCTTTGCGGTAAGCTGGTAGGCATATTTATTATAAAGCTGTTCAAAGGCTGAATGATCACCTTTCTTCAATTGCTGTAGCAACTCCTGCTCACTATATTCCACACGAGATTTCATGACTTTATTCTTTTATTCTTCAAAATCAAAAATATAGATGAGTTCGCCGGTTGCAGTAACTGTTTCACCAGGCTTATTTGATGCTTCGATTGTACTCGAATCTAGGAACCATTTGCCCCTTCCTTCACCTGTATTTGTTGTGAGATAATCAGCCGGCAATATCAAGTTAAGCGGCAACCTGTTGGCAAAAGCTATTGATGCTTTTGCTGCAAGTGAAGCAATAAATAGTGGGTCTAATCCTTGTAAATAATTCACCTGATCCGTACTCAGTATGACATGCTCATCTACCCAGTTGATGTAGTCTGCCAGCACCGCATTGGCTTCGGCAATTAACGAATTGTCATCTAATACATAGAGCTGGGATTCTAAGTCTTTAAAACCTTCCGGGCTAAATTCAACTTTCTCCATAATCTTATAAATAAGTGGACTAAAAAAAATACTGAAATATCAGTGGTTAAAAATTGGATATCCTTATTGGAATTAGAATATTATTAAACTTATTACTAATATAAGGAAATTATTTAATATATTTAGAAGATATGTAGCACCTATTTTTGATAAGGGAGGCGTATTGGAAAGAAATAATCATAAACCAGTTATAAATTATAAAGATTTTTTGTTTCGCGGCATAGCTTGTTTGCTGGCTGCACATTACATCGTTATGATGGGAAGGCCCGACCTGAGCACATTCCAGGCTTTGATGATACTTTCTTATTACCCCACACTTCTAGTTAATTATGCTATCGCGCTTATTGTGGGAATGGGGGTTAAAAAAGTAACTATTCTCCTGGATAGCTATCACGACTGGTACAGCGATTTATGGCGTAGAGCCATGTTACAATTCCTTTTTGGAGTCGTAGTCGTATCTATCCTCTCCTTCTTTCTGGTTTGGATTTATTTCTTTGCATTCGGGCAGGATCTTACTGATTCAGGATATCTGGATTATGAACTTCCATTCTCTATTGCACTAATTACAATCCTGAACTTTTATTATGTTGCCTATTATTTTTACATGCATCCGAGATCCGAACATGAAATAATGCCGGCAGATAAGCAAGAGGTACAAATGGATATGGTACCATTTACTTACCAAATGGAAAGCCCCATAGAGGTTACAACACCAGTTGAGAAGGTTGAATCAATAACAAATAGCGAATTAGAAACAAACAATGGTTACGCGGAGAACACAATGCTTAACCATAAAGCTAAGGAGGCCGAACAGAAAAAAGAGCCAAAAGAAATCCTAATAGTGGATACGCCATTAAGGAGTATTCCGATAAAACTGAAGGATGTAGTCATCTTCTTTATCTATAACAAAACCCTATTCATCGCAACTAAGGGTATCAAAAATCTTGGTGACTGTTATCAATATTCAGGCACGCTATCTGAATTGATGGAATATTTGGATGAACGGGACTTTTTTAGAATCAACAGACAGTGTATTGTGAACTTTAAGATGATCGATGCATTTGAAAATACAACAGATAAGGGACTACGCTTATTATTTAAATCGGAGTATATGAAACTGGATGATATGAAAACAGAAGTATTCGTAAAAACATGTATGGTAAGTGGCGACCGGGTTGCCAGCTTTAAAGATTGGATGAACAGATAAATGCTGCATAGTTCGCATTTCGCAAATGCAGCATTTATTTATTAAAGTAAGGAGAATTCAACATTGACCTCAACGCTTCCGTCTAAGTCTTGAGCACTATCGTTAAAGCTGATGTTGCCGAATAGGTTCGCTCTTGTTTCTTTGATTCGTCTTGGTGCTGGATTAGCTGGTATGGCTGGAAAAGATATCGGTCCGCGGGTTAAAAATGCAGCGGCAAAGAGGTAACCGTAAAATTTGTTTACTTTTTCCGTATAGGTACCGAGATAATTTGCTTCATCTGTTGTGAGTACAAATTTTGCACTCAACCACGATGAAAAATCAGTTGCAACAGAATTTGCTTCTAACAAAAGATCGCTATCGGAAAGCCCGTAAAGTTCTTCCAGGTATGCGTCTACATCAATAGGTGTTAAAGTGGGTTTTGGCATAAGGTTTATTGTTTTGCGTTTATGATATTGACTAATATATTAATTATAAAACAAAATTGAAAACAAATAATTCAATTAATCACATGGACGTTGAAAATCTATTGGACAAATTTTGGTTCAGGCTGGTAATCGTTTTGGCTGCTTCAGTGTATATAACTGAACTGGGAAGTGTCGATGCTTTGACAACCAGGCTCCGAACGCTTGATTTTTATAAGGAGTATGTTGCTACTGTCTTGATTAGTTTATCCGTAGTAGAGCTGGTAAACTTTGTTAATAATCGCTTAGAGAAGAAAGTAACCTGGCATGGCCACGTTTTGTATAGACTATTACTTCAGGTATTGTTCGGATTGTTTTTACCATTGGTTTTAGTTTTTATAATGGCTGCAATTTACTTTTATAGCTATGATGTTGATATCATGAGAACGGATTACCTCTATTATGGTTTTCCATTTGTGGTCGTATTGATCCTCATGCTTAATGTGATTTTTATCATGACTCCATATTGTTTACTGGGGATTCAGTTCTTAAAAGGAAATCATGCACCAGTGCCGGTAGCTCAAATTTCAGAGGAAATTGTTGAAGACTTGAATACAGAACTTAGGATAAAAGTTCAGGATGGAATTAGTGTGCTTTTTTTAAGGCCTGATCAGATCGCTGCAACCTATATAATTGACGGAAGAGTCATAATACGAAGTAAGGAGGAAAAAGAATTTTTGACAGACCTCACAATGGATGAGTTAGAAAAGGAGTACTTGAAAAATGATACTTTCTTTCGTCTCAATAGACAATTAATCACCTCACGTACTTCATGTAGAGCATACAAGCCTCTGGAATACGGAAAAATTGAAGTGGAACTTTTAATGCCGATTCCGGTGAACGCTGTAGTTAGTCAGCTTAAAGCAAAAGCCTTCAAGGAATGGATAAATAATTAGTAATTTGGGCGAATAGGGTATTGATCAGTAATGAGCTCATTTGACTCAACCATACCAAATAGATTATGCGCAAGAATTATTTTATGAATTGTTTCATTTTGGTTTTACCCATACTGATTTGGAATGTTTTTCTAACCAACAAATTACCGGTTAATTATCAGCAGGACGTCTTTTCAAGAGGAATTCCGGCTTATGTAACATTGGGGGAAAACGTCACAAGAATTGTGATCTTTTTATTAGCATTTCTGATGCCTTTAAATTTACGTAGCGACAGGCAACGATTGGGATTATGTATTTATGTAATTGGGTTGCTATTGTATTTTGCCTCCTGGTCTATCTTGATCATTTTTCCTAATAACACTTGGAGTGAAAGTATGTTAGGATTTTCTGCCCCTGCATATACCCCAGCAATTTGGCTATTGGGAATTGGCCTTATCGGGGATTCATTTTATTTTAGCCTACCTTTCAGACGCTGGCCTTTTATTGCCGTTTCTGTGGCATTTCTAGCTTTTCATATCAGCCATACGATTTTAGTCTATAATAGAATAAGCGTATAAAGAAAAAAGAAAAAATCATACTCCAAGCAGCATTTGTTAAGTTTTTTGACAACTTGAAAACGATTCCGTCCTTACTAACATAACTTCATAAACTTATTGATACATGATCTGCATGATTCAAAACATTTCATTCAAATTTATTTTTACCGTTAAAGTCCCGGATTATACCATACTTTCGCGACTCTATAATGTAAAGGGCTCTTATTATTTCAAGTTGAAAACTGCTTGATAAATATGCACTATGATCATTACATACACTCATTGGAAGAGAGGTTGTATAGGCAATACAATGTCGTTTCCGGGGATAATTAACATTATTGTCAGTCGTTAGTGACTATCAATCGTTCTAAGACTCCGGTATACGAATTGGAATAATCAGGTCTCTAAATTACTATTCCTTAAGAGCACTATTCCTTATTGCAAGCCCTCATTTGAGGGCTTGCTTGTTTCTAACATTCGCTTCAGACTAATCATTTGCCATCATCATAAAAAAGCATATTTTCGCAGCCAAATAGTAGCAACAACACCGAAGCTACCGGGAATTTTTAGTACTTAACATAGTTGTAGGTAACTAGACATTATGATAAATTATCGGTTTAGGTATATGAATATACGATTGGCTGAAATTCTTTTTCACAGCGCATGTTATTCTTTGCTGTTGCAAGCCCTCGAAAGAGGGCTTTTTTTTAATTGGCTCCTATTGGAAAATCCTATACTTTTGCCCGCGTCGAACCATACTGCAATTATTAACTTAATCAATTAATTAATAATGGCACGTATACGTCATGTTGTCGGTATTGACATCTCTAAAAAAACATTAGATCTTGCTCTATTTTGGGAAGGGGAATATTCGGAAAGTTTCAAAATCGATAATAACCCTGCTGCTATTTCAATCTTTGAAAAGCATATTAAAAATTTGGGATGCAAGGTATCCAACACTATTTTCTGTGCGGAAGAAACAGGCGTGTATGGGGAATTCCTTAAACAGTTTACAGAAAAAACTAAATGGCGCGTATGCTTTGATTCGCCCTTAAGGATACACCGCTCGCTGGGGATTGTAAAAGGAAAGAACGACAAGGCTGATGCCAAACGTATCGGAGATTATGCCCTAAAGAACTTAAAGAATCTTTCGTATTATGCACCACCTCGAAAAATAATACAGGATCTCAGGTATTATGATACATCTATCGGTCGCTTGTCAAAAGCCTATCTCCTTTTGGATTCTAAGCGAAAATGTAACCTGGAATTCAACTTGCCAATATATTCAGATGCTTACCTGAGATCGATGTCAATGATCGAAAATGATATAAAGCAATTGGAGAAGTGTATTGCCGAACTTATCGCGGGGGATGATAGGTTGTCGAAATTGAAAGAGGTTATCTGTTCTGTGCCAGGCGTAGGGCCTAAACTGTTCCGTGCACTGATAATTACAACAAACGAATTTAAAAGTTTTGATTGTCCTAGGAAATACGCATCTTACGCTTCCATCGCTCCCTTTATGAGCGAATCAGGAACCAGCTTGAAAAGAAGAAGCCGGGGAACAGCGATCGGTAATAAAAGCATGAAAACATTGTTGCATATAAGTGTCGTTTCCAGTTTGCGAAACAAGAATGCGCATTTTTATAAGTACTATATGCGGAGGAAAGAGCAGAATTATAAAGGCATGAAATTGATGAATGCTTTACGAAACAAAATGATACAAACTGTATTTTCCTGTGTAAATAATATGCAACAATACGAAAGCCCCGGGGAACCTTAAATATTGTTTAGTTCTAAATAACTATCAATCGTTCTAAGGTACCGCAAATCGAAATGGCTATTAAAAAATATAGATTTTAATATTTAAGTACGGTACAAGCCTATGTTGCATGGCCTCGAATTTTCGGGGCTTTATTTATATTTTATCCTGTCTTTACTATTGCTTCGGCGAGCTCACTAGACATAGACATCTTATTATAATGCTTATTTAACCATGACTCGCCATTCTTGACCAGGCGATACTCTGTATTATATATTACTATTGATATTTCATTCGGACTTTTACTTAATAGAGTTTTTAATTTCTGTGTTTTTCTTGTCATCTGACAAGTGATTAAACTTCAATTCGTGGTACTTTTACAAAATAGTTGGGATGAAATGAATATCTTTTATTGGATTCGTACAAATAGGTAAGCTCATTCAAATTGGCTAGTTGTGTATTGCCTATATAAATAGCATGTTTTATTAAATAAAATTTTACAAAAAATGCAAGAAACTACATTCCAGGAATTTCATAATACAGCATTGGGACTAATAAACCTTCTTAATCATTTAACAGAAGAGCAGTTAAACTATCAACCAGATCAAGGCTGGTCTGCCGGTCAGCTTGCGGACCATTTGTTGAAATCCTACGCATTCGTTAGGACATTGAATGGTGAAACAAGAATGACAGTACGACCTATTGATGAAAAATTGGAACCTGTTAAATTTATGTTCGCGGATGATTCGCTTAAAATGGAATCTCCCAAAGCCATTATTCCCACAAACGAAAAAATAAATAAAGAAACCATAATTAGTGGTTTACAAAAAAAGATTGAGCAAATAGAAAAAGTAATCAAAAGCGAGGACCTCTCTTTAACCTGTATTGATTTTTCAATTCCTGAATATGGTGAATTCACTCGATACGAATGGATATGGTTTAATATTTATCACACACAGAGACACATTCGCCAATTAGAAAATATCGTGAAGACAAATAATTTAGTACAATGACAACACGCAAAATTATACTGACGTATTTTTTCTTGCTATGAGATTTATTTTCCAAGCCTTCCTTTAAGTTCTCGAATCTCTCTTATAATCATGTTAAGTTCTGTCGCTGCTTCAGGCATCTCTTTGCTTGTGTATGCATAAAATTTCCAGACCTCCAATATCTCTTCAGCTTCTACAGTATAAGGAGCATAGGCACTATTCAAAGATTCTAAAAGCACATTTTCACTATTCTGAAATGTCAACAATTTAAACACCATATCCTGCTGGCCTTTTAAAATGACGATAGCAGGTGTGGCAGGTTTCAGTGTGGTCCAATCCTCCACAAATTGACCAGTAACATCCGCGCCATCCGGTATAGGCAACATGGAATCTCCCGATATTGGAAATATTCGAAATGTCCCCTCCGCAGGAATATGAGGTAACTTGAATTTCGGGAGTTCAGCAATATATTCAGGGTCTGAGTATCCACCATCAGAATAACCCGCCTTTGCTTTCAAGGGTACATATTGGGTCTGTTCCGTATTTGTTGAATCTACGCTTATAGCAAGAATGCGAATATTTCCTCCCTTTAAATAAATATCATTACCGGCCTCTAACTCCCGCAATTTAAGTTCGCCAAGTTTACTCAGATCAACTCTCAATAAACTATCAATACTTATCTTAAAAAAATTTGATATTTCAATGTAATCCAATGGCTGAGGGGCTTTAGTATGACCCGTCTCTAGTGCTCCTAATTTCGCCCTTGTTACATTCATTTTTTTTGCAAGCTCTTCCTGGCTGATTTTCCTGCGCTCTCGAAGGAATTTAAGGTTGATTCCGAAAAATATTTTTTGCTCTTTCATATTGAATTGCTACTTTAACAATCATACAATTGCTACTAATTGTAGCAAATATATAAAATATTAATGCAAAAACCATGGATAGGCATATAGTGCACTGCGATTTAGATACTTTTTTTGTATCGGTGGAAAGGCTGATAAATTCAGACCTAAAAGGAAAGCCTGTGTTAATAGGCGGAAATGGCGACAGAGGTGTGGTGGCCTCGTGTTCATATGAAGCGCGAAAATTCGGTGTGCATTCAGCAATGCCAATGAAATTGGCCTTACGATTGTGTCCTGAGGCTACAGTCGTACGCGGAGACCACGACCTGTATGCTAAATATTCAAATATCGTTACTGAAATTATTGAAGGGGTCGCTCCTATTGTAGAAAAAGCATCAATAGATGAGCATTACCTGGATATCTCCGGCATGGATAGGTTTTTCGGTTCCTGGAATTGGACAAAAGAGCTTCGGTCCAAGATCATAAAAGAAACAGGGCTACCGATCAGCTTTGGACTATCGGTGAATAAAACGGTATCCAAAATTGCTACCGGAGAAGCAAAGCCCAGCGGAGAAAAACAGGTGGCTGATGGAACGGAGAAATTATTCCTAGCTCCCTTATCTATTCGGAAAATTCCGCAAGTGGGTGAAAAATCATATTTGCTGCTCCGCAATATGGGTATTTCGCAGATTGAAACTTTACAGCAAATGGAAGTCTTTACCATGCGCCGGGTAATGGGCGAAAATGGAGTGTCTATATGGCAAAAGGCCAATGGTCAGGATAACACTCCTGTTGTGCCTTTTAGAGAGCAAAAATCTATGAGTAAGGAAACGACATTTCAAATAGACACCATAGATATGAATATTCTGAGAAGGACACTTATCGCTATGGTTGATGAGCTGGCATACGAATTACGCGCGCAACAGAAACTTACTGGTTGTATCACCATCAAAATCCGCTACTCTAATTTTGATACCCATACACAACAGATCAGTATTAATTATTCAAATTCTGATCGAGTGATCACGGAAAAGGTAATGGAACTATTTAAGAAATTATATAGTCGACGTATGCTGATCCGTCTCATAGGTGTGAAATTTTCTAAGCTGATTCATGGTTCTTATCAAGTTGATCTTTTTAACGACACCCAGCAAGATATTAACCTCATGCAGGCGATCGATAAAATCAGAAACCGTTTTGGAGTCAATTACATAAAAAAAGGTATTTGTTTATTGGATAAAGAAAAGGGAGGTGGACATGATGATCAATTTGCATAGCTATTATAGTCTAAGATATGGTACCTTAAGTTTAGAGGATTTAATTACGGGGATGCTGGAAACAGGACACGAAACAGCAGTGTTGACTGATATAAATAATTCATCAGGCTCATTGAACTTTCTGCGCCTGGGCATGAAGGCTGGACTTAACATTCTTGCAGGAATGGAATTCAGGAATGGTGATCATTTATTATACATAGGAATAGCAAAAAATAACGAAGGATTCCGTCAGCTAAATGAATTCATGACTGCAGCGAATAGAGATAAAAAAGTATTGCCTGCAGAAGCACCTTTCCTGGATCAAGTTTATTTTATTTACCCATATCGAAGCAAGCAGGTTCCTGATTTAAAAGAGAATGAATATATCGGCATCAGGCCTGCTGAGCTGAATCTGATCAGATTTGAGCCTGCTACTAATTTGGAGAAATATGTGATTTTATCTCCTGTTACATTTGCTTTAGCAGACTATAAATTGCATTGCCAATTGCGAGCGATAAATCATAACATCCTTTTTTCTCAATTGGATAAAAAGATGGTTGCTTCCAAAGAGGAAGTGTTTGTTTCAAAGGTAAAACTACTTGAATTGTACCGTGATTTTCCGCTTTTGATCCGGAATACAAACAAATTATTGGGAAGCTGTTCTTTTGATCTGGACTTTAAAAAAATTAAGAATAAAGAGACTTTTACGGGTAACCGCACGAACGATCGCCAGCTACTGCACAAATACACCCAGGACGGTTTTGCACGAAGATATAGCAAAACAGATAAAGTAGCCACAGAGCGTATAAAAAAAGAATTGGAGATCATCGAAAATCTGAACTTTTCATCATACTTTTTAATAACAGATGATATATGCAGGTACGCACGCTCAAAGGATTATCATTACGTAGGCCGGGGATCTGGCGCGAACTCCGCGGTAGCTTATTGTTTGGGCATAACGGATGTTGATCCGATAGAACTCAATTTGCCATTTGAACGTTTTCTAAACCCCAAAAGACAGAGCCCCCCCGATTTCGATATTGATTTTTCCTGGAATGATCGGGACGATATCTACGACTATATCTTTAATAGATATCAGAGCGGAAATACAGCCCTCATGGGTGCTATGAGTACTTTTAAGCACCGCAGTACCTTGCGAGAGCTAGGTAAAGTTTATGGCTTACCCAAAGCTGAAATAGATCGCTTAGTCCTAGACCCCCAAAACATGCTCAATGTAAATGAAGTCACCAACACCATTCTTTCGGTATATAATCGGATGGTGGACTTTCCGAACCAGCGCACCATTCATTCAAGTGGGGTATTGATTTCTGAATTACCGTTGACATACTATTGTGCTTTGGACTATCCGCCAAAGAGCCTTCCCACAGTGCAGTTTGATATGTACGCTGCAGAAGAGATGGGATTTGAAAAGTTTGATATCCTATCCCAGCGCGGGATTGGTCACATTAAAGACTGTCGCGAAATTGTAAAACAGAATCGAGGTATTGTTATTGATACCAGCAATCCAAAGCGTTTTTTTAAAGACCCTAAAATTGCGGATCAACTTCGGTCTAGCAATACCATTGGCTGCTTCTACATCGAATCGCCCGCCATGCGGCAACTGATTACCAAATTGTGCTGTGATAATTACTTAACGTTGGTTGCTGCATCCTCCATCATTCGACCTGGAGTGGCTTCTTCGGGCATGATGGCTGAATTCATCCGCAGGCACCATGATCCGTCTAAAGTGGTCTATCCGCACCCGGTGTTTAAGGAACAGTTGGCTGAAACGTACGGAGTAATGGTGTATCAGGAGGACGTGATGAAAATAGGAAACGCGTACGGAGGCTTGGATATGGCGGATGCAGATGTATTACGTCGAATGATGTCGGGCAAATACCGCAGCAAAGAACACCTCATTGAGATAGAGGACAAATTCTTTACCCATTGCAAAAAGATGGGCTACCCGGAAGCGACCAGCCGCGAAATCTGGCGCCAGATGGAAAGCTTTGCCGGCTATAGCTTTAATAAAGCGCACTCCGCCTCTTTCGCTGTGGAAAGCTACCAGAGTCTATTTCTAAAAACCTACTATCCTAGGGAATTTATCGTGGCTGTGTTAAACAATTATGGGGGTTTTTATAATCGCAAAGTGTATGTGAACGAAGCGAAAAGAGCAGGTGCTTTAATTAATCTGCCATGTGTGAATAACAGCGTTTATAATACGGCCATATATGGGGATGATATTTACCTCGGTTTTGACTCTTTACTGAACATGGATAAAGAACTTGCTTATCGAATACCGGAGGAACGTTTAACGAACGGCGAATATACAAGCCTTGAGAATTTTGTACTTCGAACAGGTGTAAGTCTGGAACATCTCATAATTCTAATAAGAACTGGAGCTCTCCGTTTTACTGGTCAGGCCAAGAAAGAGTTGTTATGGGAAGCACATCTGCTACTTTCTAAAGACAAGAAAGCCAGCACTGGTCCAATGCTGTTTGAAAGTAACAGCCGGAAACCTGTACTTCCAAAATTGATCAGTTCAATTTGGGAAGATTTTTACGATGAAATTGAACTCATAGGTTTTATTGTATCCGGCTCTATGTTTGACCTGGCCAAAAGTGATTACAGAGGTGATGCAAAAGCCCGTGATCTGATACAATACCAGGGAAAGACCATTCGCATGGTTGGTGATTTTGTGGTCGAAAAAAGAGTAATGGCAAAGAACGATAAACTCATGAAATTCGGAACCTTTTTGGACGCTGATGGCGAATTCTTTGATACCGTGCATTTCCCACCGTCATTAGCTTCGTATCCCTTACGCGGTGCTGGATTGTATCTAATAGAAGGTCGCGTGGTTTTGGAATTTGGTTGCCCCGCAATCGATGTGATCCGTTGCGCCAGAATGCCTTTGAAACCAGACCCAAGAAGTATTTAATTTTTAAATGTACAACATAGCAATATGGAATACGCTATAGTAGATATAGAAACAACCGGCGGCAATGCCCGCGGAAGCCGAATGACAGAAATTGCCATCCGTATACATAACGGAACCGAAGTAATAGAGTCGTTTGAAACCTTAATTAATCCCGAAAAGGAAATTCCTCTTGCAATCTTCGCTCTGACTGGAATTGATAACAAAATGGTGCAGAACGCTCCAGTATTTGAGGATATAGCAAAACAGGTTTTTGAAATGCTGGATGGCCGCATCTTTGTAGCACATAACGTCAATTTTGATTATTCCTTCGTTCGACATCAATTGTCTGAATGTGGATTTAAATGGACAGCAAAAAAGCTATGTACAGTAAGAATGGCGCGTAAAATAAAGCCTGGTCATAGATCATATAGCCTGGGCAAGCTTTGTGATCAACTCGATATTCCCGTAGCGAACAGACACCGAGCCGGTGGGGACTGTGATGCAACAGCCATTCTTTTTACAAAGCTTATTGGGTGGGACGAAGAGGGTATCATAGCTGATATGGTCAAAAAGACTTCCAAAGACCAAAGGCTACCGCCAAACCTGCCCGAGCAGCAGTTTGAAGTACTTCCGGAACGCCCGGGTGTATATTACTTTCACGACCAGAAAGGGAAAGTGATTTATGTGGGAAAGGCGCTCAATATTAAAAAGCGTGTAGGCCAGCACTTTTCTGGTCATAATATCAACCCTCAGCGTCAGAACTTTCTCCGAGAAATATATTCCATTTCTTCTGTAATCTGTGCAACGGAACTGATGGCACTGCTATTAGAATGTGCTGAAATCAAGAAGCTATGGCCAGCACACAATCGTGCACTCAAGAAGTTCGATCCAAAGTTTGGATTGTTTGTATATGAAGACCTGGCAGGATATAAACGAATTTCTGTAGGTAAGCTTTCCAAATATCAAACCTGTTTTGCTGTTGTTAACCGGGAATATGATGCAGTTAAAATGCTTACCGGCATAGTAGAAAAATATGGAATTGAACCAAGGCTCTGCAGATTTTCAACCGCAAAGATTTCTCGCCAAGAAATGCTGACGAACGTGGACACAAAACCCTTACCTTCTGTGGATGAGCACAATACATTGGTAGATGAAGCGCTCTATGATCTGGATAACAGCAGGCCCACATTCGCAATAATGGACAAAGGTCGTGAACGGACAGAAAAAAGTTGCATCTGGATCGAAAAAGGTAACTTCTACGGTATGGGATACATAGACCAGGATAGCCAATTACAGGATCTTTTAGATATTAAAGGCAGTTTAAATCGTTATTATGGCAATCATTATATGTCGCAATTGATACTATCTTATGCTAACAAGTATCCCAACAAAGTACTTCAGGTTACCTATTAAAATGTTGTTAGCAAAAACTTTCGGTAATATATTTGGTTTATATTGTGGATACTTTAGGATATAAAGTCCTTATTGAACAAAAAAGATTAAAAAATACAATATGCAAAATATTCATGAAAAGGTAGCATATGTTACTGGTGGCACAAAGGGTATAGGACTGGGAATTGCTAAAGCGCTTATTGAAGCAGGACTCAAAGTTGCAATCTCAGGAAGAAACATTCAGGATTTAGAAACTGCTACCCAGCAATTAGGCAATAAGAATGTAATCGCAATAAAAGGTGACGTAAGAAATTTTGATGATGAAGTAAATGCTGTGGAAGCAATTGTGGAGAAATTCGGTAAGTTAGATATCGTTATTGCAAACGCGGGAGTTGGAAAATTTGCCGCTGTAGATGAACTGTCCATTGATGATTGGAATGAAATGATCAATACGAATTTGACTGGTGCTTTTCATACGCTCAAAGCCACAGTAGAGCAATTGAAGGAGAACAAAGGATATTATATTTCTATTGCCTCCTTAGCCGGAACAAATTTCTTCCCCCAAGGTGCAGGATATAATGCCTCAAAGTTTGGATTGGTAGGATTTACCCAGGCAGCTATGCTGGACCTGCGAAATTATGACATTAAATGTACGACCATAATGCCTGGATCAGTCACTTCACACTTTGCCGGCCATGTACCAAATGAAGAAGATGATTGGAAAATTCAACCTGCAGATATTGGTGAAATTATCGTAAATCTGCTCAAAATGAATCCGAACGTATTGCCCAGCAAAATCGAAGTACGTCCGACAAAAACAAAATAGCTAAATTTAAGCACCTAAGTAAATTACCTCTTAGGTGCTTTATTTTGATTGACAACCAAAAGCGGATAAAAAGCAATATATGGCTCAAGGAATTTAGTTATCTTTATTTAGACAGCACTTTAAAATGTATAATCCATTTGTTCGTTTTACAGAAGAAATATTAAGTTCACTTCAACAAGAAGGAAAGCATTTTCTTGTATTGCAGCGTTTTGAGTGGCCTCGGCTAAGTAGATCAACAACTTTTCTCGTAACACCTTATGTTGATATAGAACGAGCAAAAGATCATGAACAAAACCTCAAAGAAAAAGAAGGAAAGCTATTAGATATTTCCAAAGATGTTGACAAACTGCTTGGCCTCATAAAAAAGGGAACCGGGTACCATTTATTTCTTGACAGATTCAAAGAAACAAATTGGAACAAAAGGATGTTGAAAGAATATGAACGAAACATTGTCAATTATCTCCGCAGCAAAACTGCATTCACCCGGCAGGATAGTATTGATATCAATTTCACGCTAAAATTTGGGCGATTAATTGCAGAAGTAAGAGCAAAGGATAAATCATTAGATGTTACTGCATTTGAACTAATTAAATAACAAATATTATGTGTTGGGATATATCACTACATTCAGACGTAGAAATAATAAAAAAGAATTTTCCGCAGTTAACGGACCTTCGAAAAGATAAAGAAATGGATATGTACTATTTTGAAAATGTACAGGCCATTACGTTCCCACCTTACCCCATAATTTACAGAGAAAAAGAAACGGGCGACCTGGCACTCACTGAAATGGAATGGGGTATATTGCCTACATATATAAAAGATCCGAAAGAGCAGGCCGACCGCCGAAGAAACCAGGTGAATATCAGAAGTGAGCGAATTTTGGGTGATCATAAATCTGCATGGTATAGATTAAGAAATCAACGCTGCCTTATTCCTGTTAGCGGTACATATGAACATCGCGCCATTAAAGGCTGGAAAAAGAAAGTTCCATATTACATTGCAGAAAAAGGTCGGGAAATATTTTATGTTCCAGGATTATACCAATTACATGAAACTGTAGATGGTGACGGAGTGATCGAAACAGTTGGATCTTTTGGGATGCTAACTAGAACCGCTAACCCGGCAATGGCAAATATACATAACCACGGACCCAACAAACACCGTATGCCATTGTATTTAACGCCTGGACTAGAAAAAGAATGGATTTCCGATATTCAGGAAAGTGATATGCCTGCAATATTTGAATTTCAATACCCCGAAGAGCAAATGATATTTTATCCTGTATATACACTCCGGGGATATCCAGAAAGACCTGATGGTTTGCACCGATACGATCCTTTCCAATGGGAAGGTCTGCCACCATTAGGTACAGACGATCCGAATGCGGTACAAGCTTCTTTATTCTGATTAATGAAGTTTAGTCATTTTCAAATACATTGATTATTTCTTTGTCTGCAAGTTCAAGCTCGTCAAACAGATCTATCGCATCTGATATGCTGATCACTTGATCTTCCTGTAAGGGAATCATACTTATCTTTTCCGTGAGCTCATACAAATCTTCAAAAACCGGAATATAGGTATCTTGACCATGCCTGAGAAGTATGGCCTGATAACCTTTCTCCTGAAAGAATTCCAATAATTTCAGAGTAATCTTTAAATTAGCCATTCTGATTTTGTTTAACTTAAGTTAGTCATATTTATTTAAATGGGCACAAAATAATTAACGAAGCGTTTCGTCAAAGGCCATGACCTGAAATTTTTCTAGCTTCCTCTAGTATGCTCTTCCCTTTTGTATTGTTTTTGAATTTTCTTAAATTGCGCAACCATCCTTAATTGTCAACTATAATGAGCATATTTATAGTTAGTATCAATAATAAACATGGTAAATAATACGATAATATATGGGTTTTAATTACCCCAACTAAAATCAATTAGAGATAAATTTATGATTAAATATGAAGTTAATAAGTCATTCCCCTTTCCTCATCCTGGCGCTGGCGCAGAAATAACCTTGTCCGATATTACTCCCTCATTATTTGATGTAAAATGTTATCTCAATAATCCGGTCATAGACGAAATTAGAGACTGGAAAAAAGGAGCATTGACATATGCTATTTTTGAACAAGATAGCTGCCCTTTCTTTATAATCGAATTTGAAAATTGGAGTTTGGATTGCAGCATTAATATTCTCAAAATTAAGACGGACTCAGATCGAGAGGTTTGGTTAAATGCAGAAGGTAATTTGGTTAATCTTTATTTGATTGATGCCACGACTAATATCTTAAAGGCGATGCGTACTATTTCGCTACAAAAAGATCTTTGTGAAAAATTGAGGGATATTTGTGAAGTGCAGACTGAACGTTATGAAAATGCCATAGAATGCGAAAAAAGAATTACCAAAATTCAAAATTTAAGAACTACGGATGAAATGCTAAAGATGAGTAAAAAATACCATTTAAAATAGGTTATTTCGAACCTGTAAAACAATTATGATCAATTACACCCGCTATCCATCATTGCTTTTTTTATCCTATGATAAGGATAATGCCCCTGAAGAGCTACCTTTTGAAGTAGATTCACTTGATATCCGGAATTATCTTGCTAACTGTTCAGGATACGGTGAAATGTTTGCCATAATAGCAAGTTTTAATAGCTACGGCTATGCCCCAACTCATTATTGGTTAAATAATAAGAATTTCAGTGATGTAGAATTTAATGATAACTTCCGAAATTCACATTTTAAAGATTTTATTCTGTCTGAACCTGCTGAAATTCAATACGGATGTATCTGCTTTAAAGATGGCGGACAATATGTTTATCTTTATTTGCCTCCTGATAAAGCAAAAATTAAAGGAATTCAAGGGGCGTACCTGTGTACAGCGTTGTTTAAAGAAAATTTATTCATTGGATTTGAAGAAGCTATTGTAAATAAAGGATTCTCAGTGATACCTTCTGGATATTATTCGGGAGGCATGGATATTGGAGGCTATCTTTCTTTCGTCTCCATCTGTCTTTCTTTTTTCTCAAAGGGCACAGGAAACATCAGTAAGGAAATTAATATGACCAAAGAACGAATATTGACAAAATAATCCCCGTAAAGAATTTACAGAATTCAAGAGATTTTTAGAATCTTTTTAATGATAACTTATTGAAGTACCAACTAAAAATTGGTACTTCAATTTTTTAGAACTAGAGTTTATCCAAATCCTTCTTTATATTTCTTACCTGAAACTTTTCTAGCCAACATTTAAAATGTTCTTGATCTTCAGGTTCAAACCGAATAATTTCTTCTGTTTTTAGCGAAATAAAAAATATGCCAACACTCAAAGTATAGGCCGATAAATCTGCAACAGGATAAGGCAATTTTGGATAGAATGTATTTTTCATGTGTGTTTTATTTTAATGTAAAAATACAATCAAATTGAAATCTAACAAATAGGGGATTTCCCGTAACTATAACGTTACTAATCGTTTGTCACCCCGTTTTTCTACCATGTTAAGCTCTCAGGTCCAATAGAACAGGTTCTTTTCACAGGCTGTTTTCAGCAAATATATTTCCGGGAATGAGGGATCATCCCCTTCTCTGTTCTGCTTTCAAAAAGCATGGAAAAGAACATCACTATATTATCTTTCGGAGCCGGACAGGATAGTACCGCCATTTTGTACAAATTAGTAATAGATAAAGATTTCCGGGATCATTACGTAAAAGGGAAATTGATTGTATTAATGTCCGATACGGGAAATGAACATCCCGCAACGTATGCACATGTTCAATTTATTAGGACCTTCTGTAAATCCCATAATATTGAATTTTATCTGATTACCAGTACCCAGGGGTATCACCCTAAAAATTGGGATTCCTTACAGGCAAATTTTCAGGCCCATAATACGGTAATGTCAGTTGCCTTTCCCAAAACCTGCACCGACAACCTAAAGATCAAACCGCTATACAATTTCCTCGACCATTACATAGCCAGGCACTATTACAGCTATAATGAACCAAATCGTCCGAAAGGAAAACGGTACATCAAACATTTCTGCAAGCAATATGGCAAAATCCACGTCCTCTTAGGTATTGCTGCAGGTGAAGAATCCCGCATAGCCAAACCTTCACATGAGGTTGATATTTTTGGCAATCTGATTGTCACCAAAGCAACATGGATGGACCACTGCTTGGAAAAGGTATATCCATTGGTGGATTTACAAATGGATAGATCCGCTTGCCAGTCCTATATCCGATCAACAGGCTTACCCTTGCCCCCACCTTCCAATTGCATGATGTGTCCATTCCTGAGTAAGCAAGAAATCCTTTGGCTTCACCGAAATTATCCGGAAGTATTTTACGAATGGCAAGCCTATGAACAAGCCAAATTAAACAAATTCAGCAATGCCAATATTAAAAGCAACCTGGGCGTCAAAGGCAAGATGACCTTAGCAGAATTTCTCAATCAGGCAATTGCAGAATACGGCCACATGACCGACGAACAGCTCGAAGTATATAAAATGAGCCACGGCCACTGCGTCAAATCGGCTTATTAATCAGTTTTCTTGAATTCTTTATACCAATCCCTTGCTGCCTGATGGAACGGAATACCTTGATCAATGGCATTAAACCAAATGACGTATCGGGTATAATGTTCCTGAAATTGAATTGTACCTTTTAATTTCGCAATATATTCAACAACGATCTTTCTGCATTTGACAAGAAGCATAGACAATACTTTTTTATCCTCATAATTATGCGGCCTTGCCAAAAGCAAGGCAATTGGCATTTCAACCTCAAAAACCTTTTGAGCATCATCATTCTTTCTAAAAAAACGTAACGCGGACTCTGCCGCAGGCTTAATCAGCTCATAGGATTTTTCTTGCATGAGGATAAATATTTGAAAGAAATAAACATCAGTTAGGATATCCAGTCGGATACTGATTTTCTTTTTTAAATCAAGCAGACGTTTTCTAGTTTCGACAGCCTTATCGTGAAGATCTAACCCCATATAGCTCACCATTAAATTCGCCAAAATAATCTGCAGAGATTCTGCTGGAATTGTCTTGCCAGAATCTCTTAATCGAAGTTCAACTTTTTGAACAAAATCCTTTAGCTGCCTCTGTTCCCCCATATAGTTTAACACAATCATCTTGTAGTTGACGTGATATGCAAACAAAATGCTTGAAAAGTGCAAGGACTGGTTAAGCCGGTATTGGCTTGTAAATGCCTCAGCTAGAGATATCCCATTCAAAGTGTCTGCAAACAACCCCATACAAACACTGGAGGTGATGTGTTGAAAGATGCCATGGATGTAATCGTTAGGTTGAATATTATGCTGATCATATTCAATAAGCTGTCTACTGTGAGTATAGGCTTCTTTGTGATTAAAAGTCATCCAGTAGTAAATCGAATAAATGTAATGCCGGTAGAACCTAGCATTGTTGCTCAGGCATTCACTTTCCTTGGGCATTAAAACACTCTTTATTGTAGCATTTTCAACCCTTCTTTTATCCTTTCCTTTGGCATAACCAATCTCCCTTTTAAGTTCCAGGATATGACTATACATAGTTTCCATATCCAATTGCTGAGAAAATTTTTTCAAAATTTCCCTTTCCTCTTTTTTAATTTCGGATAGGCTTCTTGTTGGCGTAGGTAAAACGATGTTTAATCTTTTCTCCCATTCTAGTAATTGTAGCATTAGCCCGAATTTTTCAAACTTCTGTGCTTCACTATATGCTTTATTCAATTCCAGTACGCTTTGTTCTGGTAACCTATGGTTATAAAGCAATTCAACGTTTGTGAGTTTATTCTGAATAAAAATATCTGTTGAAGAATTCTCATTCATATCCCTAAGTGTACGCAATAAATTGTGATAGAGCCTTCTCTTGGCCGAGGTTATGGAAGTAGCTACTATAGTCAATTTATTTTTGGGAAGTTCACTTTTGTCATTTTCATAAACAGAATATAGCTGATAGAATAAAGGTGGAGCTTCCCCTTTGAATGATTCTCCGTAAAGTAAAGTAAATTGGCGTTTTTCATCTTTATTTAGCGATGAGACAAGATCTGAAACATAATCTTTTTTCTTGTACATAGGCTAGCATTTAATGCAATTTACGACAATTTAAGCATATCTGTACAGTTCACAATCTTCGAATAATCGAATTGTTTAATGCATGATATAGATATTACTTTGCCCTATAAAGAATACCCCAAACTTATATTATTAACCATTAAATAAACTGCCATGACAAACAAAAAATTCAAAGTGATAATCGGGTTTATTGTATTATTGGGATTTAGCCTGAAAGCACACGCTTGGAAAAAGCATTTTATTGAAAACGTTGGTCAGGTAACTGATCAATTTCAGAATAAACGCCCGGATATTATTGCAAAACACAATGCTAGTAACGGACTAAACATCTACCTATCAAAATCAGGCGTTCATTATCAATGGGCAAATGAAAATGAAATATACCGTATGGATGCAAAGCTGATTGGGGCAAATCTTGATCCAAAAATTAGTAAAGAAGCTGAAACGGATTTCAGAGAGCAATATCATCTGGCTGATATAAATGGGACAGCTAAAGGATTTAGAAGAATTGTTTACCACGAAATTTATCATGGCATAGATTGGGTATTTTATTTCAATTCAGTTGGTAAATTGGAACACGACTTTATTGTAAAACCCGGCGGCAAAGTGTCTGATATTAAACTGCAATATGCTGGGGCTGATCAAGTAAAAGCTGATCGGTTTGGCAATTTGATAGCTACAACCAAATATGGACAAATTACAGAACCTGCCCCATATAGTTATGAACAAAGCTCAAAGAAGAAAGTCAATTCCTCGTATCAGATTATGGGCAATACGGTAAGCTTTAAAACAGGTTCTTACACAGGAACTTTGGTAATCGACCCTGTGATTGATTGGTCAACTTATTTTGGAGGTAGTGAGTACGATGAGATCAAAGATGTAAAAATAGGAAAAGACAGTTTTATTTATGTTGTTGGATCAACAAACAGCACAACGAATATGGCAACGGTTGGAGCTCATCTCATCACCTTTCAGGGAGGTACCGGTTCTCAGGGTTCGGATGCCTTTATTAGCAAATTTGGTACAGATGGGAATTGTATTTGGTCAACATATTATGGTGGAAGCAATATCGATCTAGGATTGTCGTTGACAGTAGATACTTCTGGAAATGTATACATGGCTGGTCGTACAAACAGCCAGACTGGAATTGCTACTACAGGAAGCTATCAGCAGTCAAAGGCAGGTACGTCATCAGGTTATGACGTGTTCCTTGTAAAGTTTGATACGTCAGGATCACCTATCTGGGGGACTTATTTTGGTGGTACTGGTGCTGATGGCACGCAGTCAGTTGCAGTAGTTTCAAACAAGTTGAATCAAATTTATTTAGCAGGTAACACCCAAAGCAATAATGGAATTGCAACATCAGGAGCTTTCCAGGTAACAAGGCCGGGAAGTGAAGATGGCTTTATCAGCAAATTTGATTCAAACGGTTCATTGATTTGGGGCACGTATTTCGGAACAACTTCCATAGATTGGATCAATGGGATAGCCGTAGACAATTCAGGAGATATTGTGGTAACCGGAGAAACCATGAGCACCACAGGCCTTTCTACATCAGGTAGTTACCTGGAAATTGGCAATGGAGGACGGGAAGGCTTTATTGCAAAATTTAATGCCGCGGGACAAAGGACTTGGGGTACCTACTTCGGAGGTCAGGATTATGAAAGATTAATCACCATTGCAACAGATTCGTCGAATGCCATCTATTTTGGAGGCATAACTTATAGTACAGCAAACATTGCTTCTGCAAATGCACACCAAACAGCAATTGGAAGTACGATGGATGGATGTCTTGGGAAATTAGATGCTACAGGTGTGATGCAATGGAGCACATATTATGGGGGTTCTGATAATGACGGAATAACAGCTTTGTCATTCGCTCACGACAAATTATTTGCTATTGGAATGACAGTAAGTCCAAATAATATAGCAACGCCAGATGCAATTGTTCCTGTATTCAATAATTCTTATTCAGAAGGTATGTTGGTCACGTTTTCTTCAGCCGGTCAACGGTTATGGGCTTCATACCTGGGTGGAGATATAACTGACGATCTAAATACCATTGCCATCAATGATCAAGAGCAAATCTTTATTGGAGGTAGAACAGAAAGCATTACCGGAATTAACACCACAGGTGCGCATCAAACCAGCCTTGGTGGGAATCAGGATGGCTGGCTATTAAAAATCAAAATGTGTAACCTGCCAGCAACGCCAACAGCAATTTCAGGAAACACGGTTGTCTGTGAGAACTCCGAACAGCAATATACAATACCTACTAACCTAGATGCGGATTCATTTATTTGGATTTTGCCTAACGGCTGGACGGGCATAAGTTCAACAGATACAATAAGTGTAACTACAGGTTCAAATGGAGGAACACTTAAAGCGGTAGCAATAAATATATGCGGTGCAAGTGATACCGTGCTTTTGCCTGTCACAGTTAACCCCGCACCTATTCCGACAATCAGTAGAAGTGGCAATATATTGAGTGTATCTCAAAATTTTAGCACATATCAATGGTTACTAAATGGAGGTACGATTACTGGTGCTACCGATCCGACCCATATAATTTTACAAAATGGAACCTATACCTTAAAGGTCACAGGAAATAATGGGTGTACCGGGCTATCCAATGAGATCTCGGTCACTGACCATACTTCAATAAATGAACTGGAAAACCTGGGTATAAAAATCTATCCTAATCCATTTAATGAGCAATTATCGATTACCTCATCCATGAAATTACGATTATTGATTTCTGATCTGTCAGGCAAGATCGTATCCAGGATCGAAGTTCCAGAAGGCAACAGTGAAATTGAGCTTGGAAATCTCAGTAATGGAAATTATCTGTTCAATGTTTACAATTCCAATAGCGGAAAACCACTGGGCAATACAACCTTAGTTAAGTTTTCTAAATAACCATTTAAACTTATTTAGCCATGAAAAGATGTACTGTGTTGTTATTGATGGCAATGTTTTGTTTTATCTATAAATCATATGCCCAATCAGGAGAAAATAACATCTGGACCTTTGGGCACGGGTATTCTTTAGATTTCAATTATAGCCCTCCAATTTTAAAAGATACGGTCTACTATAACGGTCAGTCCAATCGGACAACAAATCCAAACAACGTGTTCTTTAATTATCATCGCGCTAGCACGGTATGTGATGCCAGTGGTAATATACTATTTACGGTCAAATGCTTGGATGCGGTATCCAATCCAAATGCTCCAAATATTTTTGACAGGAACGAGAATCCAATCGCTGGCACAAGCTTTCTTTTTGATCCGCTTGATGGAGCGTATAATAAGATACCCTCTATTGTACCGCATCCCGGCAATCCTAATCAGTACTACATTTTCTATACCCGTAACAAAGGCCTTCTGTATTCACTTTTTGACATAAGCCTTAACGGCGGTCTGGGAAATGTTGTCCCTGGCCAGCATAATAGGCTAATTGGTAACTACAATACCGTGATCGGTTCAAGAATGACTACCGTACAGGGCTGCAATGGTATATGGCTGATCGTAAGGCATCAAATTAACAACCAGTACTTAAGTTATAAGATTGATGAAAATGGTTTACAGATTACTCCGGTGGTCTCAGAAATTGGCTTAATGCCCATAAATGCCTACAGTACGCAGGTTGAACTCGTTGCCTCACCAAATGGTCAATCATTGGCCACCGCATTTCCAAAGGTTGACCACCTTAACCAGCAAGGAGGAATCGAGTTGTATGATTTTGATAAATGTAATGGAAAGCTCAAAAACGCCAGAATTTTTGATGAAGGGAATTTTAATTATGGAATTGCATTCTCACCCGATAATAGCAAACTTTACGTGCAATGTAATTTGCCCAGAATTCAGCCTAATCAGCCCTTATCTCAGACCGAGCACCACCTGTATCAATTTGACCTTTCCTTATTGGATTTAACAGCAATTGAAAACAGTAAGACCCTCATTTTATCGAATCCAGCTGTTCAATGGAATATCACATTCTGTCCTCAAAATATTGGTGCTCTTGGATCAATGCGTATTGGGAGAGACGTCAAACTGTACATGACCAATGGGCAGCCCCAGGTTTGTACAGGAACCTCGGGCGTTGGACTTGCCTTACACGTCATCAATCAGCCTGATTTGCCCGGATTAAGCTGTAGTCCAAATCTTAATGCCATTTATAACTTTCAAAATGGGATGTTTGAAACTTACGGAAGAACAAATCTACCTAGAGAAATCGTACTACCCCCAAAGAATCATATAGACACAGTAACAAGTCCTTTGTTGCGGAAAAATGTTTGCTACCATGAAAGTGATACATTAAAAGTGGCCGATGGTGCTAGTTGTATCGAATGGAGCAATGGATCACCAGACAATGAAATTACAGTAACACAATCGGGAATATATTGGGTTAAGTATTTTAAAGACTGCGTTCTGTATATAGATTCCTTTGATGTACATTTTGCCACAATGCCCAATATTGAAGGCGTTCAATATGGTTGTCCCGGTTACATCGAATTGAAGGCTGCAGCAATTAATGGTGCTCCATTCGGACTAAGTTTGTACAATAGTTTTGGAGGCAAGATTTACGAAAAATCTAATGAGAGTTACCATTCAATTCCAAATTTAGATGCAGGAATCTATACGCTCAATATTTCATCCCGCGGCGACTGTTTTACTACAATGGAAGTAGAATTAAAAGCATACCCGATACCAGTAATCACGGTAATACCACCAATAGCGCAACTTCTAATCGGTGAGGAAATTACACTAAGCGCATCTGGTGCAGTGAACTATACCTGGACTCCCGCAGGTTCCCTAAATACACGAACAAGTAATGAAGTAATCGCTAGACCTACCGAAACTACCGATTATACAGTAGTAGGAACAAATGACTATGGTTGCCGGGATACAGCTTATGTAAAAGTAAGTGTTGATTTTAACAAGAATATCAGGATGCCTAATGCCTTTACGCCCAATGGTGATGGAATCAATGATCTTTTCACCTTACCAGGTAAGAATTGGAATATCTTAAGATTTGAGGTGTATAACCGATACGGACAAATGGTATATCAATATAGCGATAATAAAGCCGGTTGGGACGGAAGATTTATGGACAAAGATTGTGACGCTGGAATTTACTACTATAACATAAGCCTAGAATTTCCAGATGGCACAAATAAGATTTTAAAAGGAGACATTAGTCTGATTCGATAATTTTTTTCATATAAGCAGTCATGGTTCGACTAGGGCGGCTTCCTTTCCAGGAGGCTGCCTTTTTATTTTTTTATTTAGTGGCAATTATCACCATCATTGTTCAAAATTTTAACCTCGATGGCCTTCTTGATATTCCATAAGAATGAATAAAACAAGGTGGCTGGATGCAAGAGTGCTTCCAGCCACTCCTTATAAGCATTTTATTCGCAGTAATTTCGAGTTAGTATACAAAAGTCAACCCAGCTATTTTTCAGCCAAGTATTTGCTGAAGATTGTAGAGCGCCCCTATACTGAGGGTGGTCAAAGAAACCTCCAAGCACACTATACTCCGGATCTTCAAGATCAGTTGTTGCAGCGTCTATGTATAAATTAGGAAAATTAGAACACTTATCCCCACACATACTATTTTTATAATATCCAGTTGATAATAAACTAAATTGATTGCCAGCTTGTTGACAGGCAACACCTGCAGTACCTTCAATCCAGTTCTGCATTGTTCCACTGGCGTTGAATCGGCAACCGTCCGTACCTGCCCAGGTTAGAGGAGCAATTTGTGCGAAATACGGATTAGCAGTGATATCATGTGAAGAATTGTAAGAGTAAATTAATTGATCAGTTCCAATTTTAGTTTTTGAAACAATATTGGCATCAGCAAGGAATAAACCATATTGACTAAAACCTTCAATAACAGAGTTGTAAATTCTTGCGCTTCCGTTCAGACCGATTGTCACTCCACGATTAAAGTCAGCATCGCTTCCACTAGAGTAAGTACCACCAAGTAAAGTCAAATTTGAAACTACAGGGTAGGTATATGGTGCGTTGTCTGCTCCTCTAAGGTTATTTGTAATATACATGCTCGTTGAATTAGGAACCGTAGTAGAAACGTTATCCTTAAACCCAAATAAGCTTTGCATATTACCTCGATATCCCTGGCTAACTGCAAAATCCCATCGATGAGATTTGAAGGCGAAAATCTCTTTAACACCTGCACTACCGCCCCATAGTGTTAAACCATCATTTAATGAATTTGTAATTTGAATGTTTCTAATGGTCATACCACTACCAACACTAGCCAACGAAAGCGCACTTTTGCTCAGTTCATCGCCAGTGCTTGAAGGTTTACCAGCAAAATGAACTTGAACATATTGAAAACTTCCGGCACTGCTACTTAGAGAAGTACCACCAGCAGTATAACTATTACCCTCAATACTAAAAGCTAAAGCATTGCTTTGGTTGTTAGGAGCATTACCCATAATATATACACCTAACCAATCTCCGGCAGCTCTTGACCCCGGGGACTTATCCGATGTAAAAACAATAGGATTTGTTGCCGTTCCCACCGCGTTTATCTGCGCAGTACGGTCAATCACCAGCGCAGAAGATACAGAAGATTTACCCAATATCAATGTACCAGGCTGAATAGTCAAAGTAGCATTTTTCACATCAACAACACCATCTAAAACATAAGTCTTACCAGTAAGCAGGGTGGTATTGCTATTGATAGTTCCTGAAAGTACAATTGGAGTACAATCCACTACAATATTCATTAAACCAGATTCTTCCCCAATCCGATCATGGCTCAATTGGTTGTCGTTTAAGTTTTTTTGACAACCCATCGTTGCAATCCACATGGTGATCGCAACAAAAAAATAATTTCTTTTCATATGCATATTATTAGAATTAAAATTTGGATTAGTTCAGTCCAAGAGACTGCAATCAATTTCCGTGTTAAGGTGGACACCGTTTAAAGGGTAACAGATGATTACACATTTTCAAGTCTATTTAGGTTTCGTCATATGTGGAGGATCGGCAGCAAAAAACTCATTTGAGCATTATAATACGGTTCGGCATGGTTATACCAAATTTAGCCTTTAAACCCCCGAGAATGGCTATATAGAAGCCTTTAAAAAGCTGAATCAGTAAAATTCAATGCTGAATAACTAAAATTCCAAGCTGAATCCCACAATTTAAAAACTGAGTCATAGAATCTTCTTGTTGCTTTAATCTACTGTTATGATTTTATGATTATGGAATTGAATTATATCCTGATAAATTCAAAATTTTAGACTCTTTACCAGCATTTAAACCAACCCCATTCCATTTGTTTGAAATTTAAAATGGATAGCTAAATCACAAATTTTACAATTCCTATATTTTTCGATTATCCAGAAATATTTCACAAGCACCCTGGATAATTACTACCACTAACTGCCAAACAGAACCACATTTCTGCCTTGATATAGCTCCCATGCTTTATTTGTTGACGATTGAAATACTCAAATAAAATGGAGGGTAATTCGGATAAGATAAAATTCAAAGGGAAGAATGAAACCCTATGAATTTTTTCAATGACAAATCGAAAATGGAAAAAATAAGTAATTAGATATGATAGTAAATATTGTGACAAAAGAGGACCTGGAAGAGTTTCGGATCAAATTGCTTAATGAGATCAAACAAGTCTTAAACCTACAAGAAGAAAAGAGTTATCCGAAATCAATTAAGTCAAAAGAAGTACTTCAGATTTTACAAATCTCCCCAGGGAAGCTACAGAGCTTGAGGATTACTGGAGCACTAACTTATAAAAAGGTAGGGGGCAATTATTATTACAACTATAATGAAGTAAAACAACTATTACCAAAAGATTAAAGGGAGGACAGAAATGTGGAATGACGAAATAATCAGAAAGGCGACTGCAGATCAACGATTAACTGTATCTCATATGGCATTATTTTTTGCCATTGTTTTGCTAAGCCGTAGGGGAAATGGATACAGGACAATTCAAACATCAAGAAAAGTATTGATGAATAAATCCCATATCGGAAGCCTTCCAACCTATCATAAATGTATTAAGGATTTGCAGAAGCTTAATTATGTTGAATATTATCCATCCTATCATCCAAAATTAGGAAGTAGAATAAAAGTCAGAAATAACAACTCCAAAAATGAGATTTCCGTACAATTATAAAGAGCGTGTAATGGCACGCTCTTTTGTTTATATCAATGCTTTTAAAATCTTTTAATTTAGCGAACTATTTATTAACAAGTTCCCAATACAAAGAACTAAAATGTTTTATAATACGTGGAAGCTTGTTTTTAACAATAAATTCAAAAAGCTCTTTTTGTTTAGGTAGCATTGTTTTTTCTCTTATTAAATCCATAACTTTTAAGAATCTCACCGCAGGACTACCATTTGTCAATTCTCGAATTACATCTATATCTGTGCTAAGAATTGAGAATAATGCCCTAATTCCCGTTTGAGATAAATTTGTTATCATTAGAGTATTGTATTCTTGAGCAGCATTGGCAAGTCCATATCTATTGCCTATAAATGACAATAATATAGCTTTTACATATGTATATATAGCTGATACAGGAACATTACTACCAAGGGATGCTAAGTCTCTTGCATAACCTGGTTCATAATGGAAATTATCCCATCCATTATGTGCGTCTATTAAAAATAAAGCATGCTTTTTGAATATTATCTCTTTAAAGCTTTCAGGTATGAACTCTACACCTTTTACTACCTTTAAAAACTCCAATGCCTCATTGGCCGCATCTTTCCCCTTTACATCTCGAAGAGAGGAGAATTTGGCTGCAATATTGCTTTTGACCTCGTCAGATACTATTTCCCATAAAAACGGTGCTAAAAGTTTGATATTATGTTTTAAATTTGGATCACAATCGTGCTTAATAAAGCTAGAAAAGAGATTGTGTAAAATCGGTCCGTACACTTTTGAAGACTGACCTTGGATTATTGCTTCTATCTCATCGACGCTATCAAGCTTTTCTACCATTAAGCTCTCTACAAGATCTTTGATCTGTAACCCTGGTGCAGGTAAATCGAATGTAAGTACATATTTGATGCAGTTCTTTATGAAATTAAAAGTTTCAAATTTATCAATTTCACCCATTGGTAGATGAGCGGTAGAAAAATTATTTCTTATTTCCCTGCACTGTTGTAAAAAAAAGTGTGCCTCTGAAGGAATGATTCCTAAAGCGAATGCACCAGAAATTAATTGATAATCTTTTACCTCTCTTAAATCTTCAAGTGTTTTTAATGGTTTACCATCCCAATTAATGGCACTGGAAAAATAATCAACTCCATATACAATAATTTTTTTATGGAGATCATACATAGCTAAGTTCCATATATAATTGATCGCGGCGTCATTGAGCCCTGATTCGATAGCAGTTTTCGCTTTGTTGATGCTTCTGTCATCTCGACATTCCGGTCTTATAGCTAGTTTTACAGTCTCCCAACCTTCTACTAGATTATCAACTTTTTCTAAATTTCCAAACCGTTCAGGTAAAATTAGTTGTTGCATTATTATTTATTTAAATAGTTAATTGCCATTTTGTAAGTAATGAGATATTTCTTTTGCAAATTCTTACTATCATTTCATTATATATTTAGAACCCGTATTTTTCTTCTCGTTTCTTAAATGCTTCTTTACCACCTTCCACGATTTCCGCAATATGCTCTCGAATCCCCATGCTTTTAAGTAAATCTTTTTCAAAGTCTTTTTTTGCAAAAGTATTTTCTAATGAACCGTTTATATAATCAAACTTGTAAGGGCTAGAGGTTTCTGAATCATTTTGTCCTTTTTGATTTGCAATGATTATATTTTCAGCATCTGCATTTACAACAATATTAGGATTGTGTGTAACCAATATTATCTGACGTTCAAGTTTTTTATTTCGCAAATATTCTACTAAATCAGTCGTTATTGAACGATTATCCAAATTATCTTCAGGTTGGTCAATAAGAATAGGGGCTTTCGATCTACTTAGCCCAACGATTAACATTAATATTACAAAACTTGCCTTCCCTGTGGACATTTTCCCCAACTTGTCATCTTTAAATTCGATTTCCCAGTAGTCAAAAAAATAATCATCCAAAAGCTTTTCAATTGCATGTTTTCGATCGGCTTTACTATTTAAGGCATATGTTTCAGCTACAATAATACTTTCAAACATCAATTTTATTGATTCAAGAATAGATTCAAGATTGTAATCTGAAAGTGCATTTCTGTTCTCATTGCATATTTCATACTGTTTATAAGAAGCCGTACGCCCATCACTAATACTAAAGATATTTTGTTGAAATTTTCTAAAATTAAACTTGGCAATTCCTGTTATCTTTAATCCATCACTTTCAAGATTAGATGTACGACTTTTTTGATCCTCAATTAGATTTAAATACAAATCATAATTTGATCTATACAATTCAAATAAGCTTTGTTTTGTATTTTCTAATGCTATTTGGTTATCCCTAATTTCTTTACTTAGCTGTTCAATTGCATTAAGAGATGAATTGTCTTCGCTAATAGATTTTGAAATAGTTTCTATTTGCTTTTTCACTTCTTCATTCTCCAAAAAGGGCTTAAGCTGTTCTTGGATTTCATTCTCCTTTCTTCCAATCTCAGACACTAACGTTTTAAGTGAACTTTCATTTCTCAAACGAGTAATGCCATCTTCACCTTTTGTAGTTTCAAAAATGGAGATAAACTTTTCCAATTCGTCAATAGAATTTTTAATATTGTTGCTATTAATTGAAAAAAGTTCTTTAAGTTCTGGATGCTCGAGAGAATTAGAAACTAGTATTTCTTTGTTTTTTAGGCTACTAAGAATATCTCTCATTTCTGAATTAAATTCTGTTATTTTCTTAAAATCATTAATGAATTTTACTCTATTTTGCTTATTATTCTCCTGTTCAAACTGTAGCTTATTAAAATGATCAATTTGAGATTGATTCAAACCTACACTTTCATTTAGCTCTTGAAGGCGTAAGGTATTGGAACGGATATTTGTTTCCAATATTTCTTTTTTTGATTTAGATTGGAGCTGAATTTTTAAAGAATCAATATGATCTTTTATGGTGAAATATTCAATTATTATATTCTCTCTATGCCGATCATTTGCTTTTAAAGCAGAAATAAATTTTTCATATCTCTTCTGCGATTCTGGTTCTTCATTTATGAGCTCCCTAACAATCTTATTCAGTTCCGCACCTTTTTTATTTAAACTTGGTTCAGCAAGTTTTACAAGGTAATTTTGTGGAATATATTTTATTTCAGGTATAATACTGTTCTCATTTTCATCTCTATATAGAGATTGAGAAAACCCTCCTTTAGTTTTAATTTCAAAATTAAAAGTCGGGTCTTCACTTTTGAAATCGTATTTATCCAAAATACCTTCCTTTTCAAAAAAACCATTGTCAGAAACGAGTGTTTTTGCTATATTATAAAGTAAAATTGATTTACCTGAAGATTTTCCACCTATTATTACATTTAAGTTCTTATTCAGATAGATAGTTTCTGTTGTAAATTTATTATCAGCAGACACGAATCTTACTGAGTCGATAATTAGTTTATCTTCTTTAAAGTCAGGTTCATCTTTTTGAATTTTAACCCTATGTTCAGGTTCGAAAATAATCTGCTTTAATCCCTCAAAAGTAGTATCTGCCTTGATCCACAAATTCTGTTTGACGATATACTCAGATACCTTATGATTATCAGTGCAAATAATCATAGGGATATGCTTAGAAATTTTCTTTTTTAAATAGGGAATAACCTTGTCTTTATATCCAGGACAGTCAGACTCTTTTCCCATTTCAAAAATATCGATGGCGATAGCTATATCTTCTTTTTGAGCTACCCCATGAGGTAGTGCATGTGTAATATTCTCAATACCATTCGTTTTATTGCCTGCATGAATTGTAACAATCCCACCATGCTCTTTTATTAGATTGATGGTTTGCATAAGATGACAATAAACTTGGTTATGAGATTTTCCTTCTCCCTCTATTCTCTTTATATCTGTATTACTTTCTATTTGTTTCCATATATAGGGAAGCTTATCTGTTGAATCAAAAATTCCTATGAAATGTATTGGCTCATCTCCTCTCGCATCAGAAAGAAATTCAATTCCTGGCAAAATAGTTAAGTTTTGTGCCTCTCCTAAAACTTTAAGATCTCTAAATCGATCTAAATCGATAACATGATGATCAGTAATTGCAACAACTGAAATATTATTTTTTACCAATTCATCAATTATTTGTTGATTGGTGATATTTTTATCTTTATAATCATATGAAGAAGGAGTGTGAAAATGTAAATCCCATTTTCTCCATTCCGAACCGCGATTTATATTCATAATTTATAATTAATATATATATGGTTGATGTCGTGACATTATCGAATCACTTTTTGTAAAAATACTTTTTTAAAACAAAGTTTCATAATTAAAATATATCGATAAAGAACTCTTAAATGAAAATTTATAAAATTAGTGCTCACAAGAAGAATTAGTAATTTAATCCATTCAATTATTCATAAACGCAATTGTTGAGCAGTTAGCCTGGAAATCCAATGGAATATTATATTTAAACTTAAAACGAAAATTATTTTTATTATTTTTGTAATAATCATTTCGGATGGTTGCTCTTTGATTCAAGATAAATTCTAAAATTTAGAAAGTAAACGAATTAGTGATATTCAATAAAAAATTGAAAATCCATATTCGTGGCACTAATAAAAAAGTAACTTAAAAATTGCTTTTTAGCGGCATTAGAGCAGGTAGTTCGAATCCCTCCTCTTCCGCCAAGACAAAATAAAGCCCGACTATCAAGTCGGGTTTTGTTGTTTATATACGTCGGTAAACGTAAGTTTTAAAGATAATGAAATCCAATTCAATGGGCTCAGAAATATTATTAAGTGTTTCTTGATCCAAATCAACTCCTTTTAATGAGTATTCAAAAAATTTTTCTCTTAAAAATTCAGCTCTTTTTTCTGAAACTTTATATTTCATACGGTTTTTGGAAAGATTGCAGTTAACGGGTTGGGGCTTTGCGTTCGCGCGGGAAATCGAAGCACAAAAGCTGATATTATTACTAAGGTTTAATTGAAAAACTATTGTTGAATTTTGCACTTCAGCCCGCCTGACGCAAAACTCTTGTTACCTGCAGTTTTCTATTCAGTTGATTTTAAGAATCTTATAATTAATTTATCTAGTCGCCTTTTATTTTGTTGTTGCAATAAAGTTGGACATAAGTTCATTAAAATATTAACCAAAAAGATTACAAATGCAAAAATGTATTCTTGTTTATAAATTTTTAGAATTACAAAAATTATGACGAAAAGAAAAGCAAATAAATGGTCAATTTCTGCTTTAGACATTTGATTTCTAATATTATTTAACTCTGCAAGTTTCATTTTTCGGTCAATTTTTAGACTTGGATTTAGATATTTGAAAAAAGTATTTTTAACAATCCATTTTACCAATCCAACTCCAATTAAATTATTTAATAAGTCACTTTTTAGAAAGTTCAGCTTTGATAAAGTTTTTTTATAAAAATCTGTTTTTCTTATCAGAGCGGTCAAAATCATTCCAACAATGAAAGAAATGAAAACTATTGAAATGCTAAAACTCAAGTATTTTAATATCATTTTTGATTATTTAAATTTCTTGTGTTAACGTCATTTTGGTTAAAATTGCTGGTAACGCACAAATATCCGAAAGTTTTACAAAACACACAAATTTAATATCTATCAATCTGTCAGTGACTTATAGCTTTATAGATATTAAAAGTGCGAAGTCTTATGGATACTCAAAACACGAAGCCTGAATTTAATCTTTCTCTTTTTAAAATTATTTTAGGAACACATCGGGGCAAAAAAGTAATCTGGTTAAGATTTGATTATAATAAATCTTTAATCAAAATGTTGCAACAGCGCACCAAGGCACATTAGTCGACTTCACAAAAAGCGTGGTATGTGGTTGATAATGTGCACAACAGAAATCTCTGCGGTATCCAGCCCAACATAGTAGGGAAAGATGCAGATATTAGTATCAATTCTATAAATCCAGGTTCCAACTGATGCTTCCTACCTGAACTTTGGCAATTTCTGAAAAACAGCCACAAATGTTTCCCTGAGAAAGATCTTTTGCCGCATCATGATCATTCACATAGCCCATACAAAGACGAAATATTCTTTTCCAGTACTCGTGGTATATCTCTTCGAAATTTAAAACCTGTATTGCTGCTTTTAGAATTAAGAGCATAAGAAACAGAAAATGTTACACATTTAAATAAAAAAAGCGTTTGGAACTTCATACGCTTTGATTTTATTACAAGTATATATTAATTGGGGGTGGTTAGCTGACTGCACATGCCGTTCTGAGTTTCCAAAGTTTTCTTTGATATGAAGTACTAAAGGTTTAAGGTTGCAAAAAAAGATCAGAGAAGCATTTCAGGTACTATACTTTTAATCCGACGTTGTCAGTACTTTTTTTACTTCATATATTTTCCAAAATATGTATTCAGAGCTTCTTCATTATATTTGTCTTCCCCACGCCAGTATTCAACAAAATTCCAATCGTGTTTTCCTCTACTCGGTCTGTCATAGGACGCTGGTTTAAGAATGTCAATGCAAGCTAAAATTTCAATTAATATTTTTCGCTCGTCTTTCGTTGATTTCAAAGCAGTAGATAAGTTTTTTTCTAATGTACTTGGATAATCGTTGGATTGAGAATTTTTGATAATCGATAAGATATTTTTAAAAATCTCCACATCTTCCATCGAAGGTTCCGGGATTTCTGCTATTTGTAGTTGTTGAAGGTCGAACAAAGTGTAAATAAGTTTTCCGTGTCTAATTCCGCCCCATTTTATTCTTTCAAAATTCAATACATTTAAGTCTTCATTGGTATAATCCTTGTCGCCTATAATGCCATATTTTAAATCTCTGCAAATTCCACAAGTATAACTCTCGTGTGTTACTTCTCCATCTTCTCCAAAACTCTGTCCACTTACTGCTTTTTTATATTGATGAGGAACCAATTGTTTCGCTATAAAATAGGAAGCCAAACTGGAACGCCAATCTAAACGCCTATTAGAAAGACTACTTAAAAATGCTGTTGCAACTTTGTCGATTGAAATTGTTGGAAGTATCTCAAAAATTTTGTCCAAACATTGGTCGTGAGAAATGGTCAGAGGTTCAAACATCAATCCTTTTGATTTTGCATACTCAAAGTCAGCACCATTTATTTGTATTGCATTATCATCAATCCAACCATTTTTCCAATACGTTTTGAACAATATGTTTTTGGCTTTTTTGTCCATAGATTTCTTTAAATTTTGTTTTGTTTTTGTATTGTCTTTTAAAGTGGCTCAAAACCTTGTTAGCTGTAGGTATTTTTAGTAGTAAACTATTTTTCTTGTCGATATTTCCGAAATTTCATTATCGACATATGCAATTTTTTCTATTAAACTTCCTTTGCTATCATATTTATAATTGTATTTTCCTTTCATTATTTTGTCATCAGGATAGTAGTAGACAATCATTTCTGTTAAATTTGATTTCTCATCATAAGAAAACTTCTTTTTACAGTACCAATAAAATTTGTTGCCTTCCGCTTTATTAATAATGAAAGTTATCTCTTCGGATAAAAGATTGTTTATGTATTTGAATTCTGTTTTCTCATTATTTATTTTCTCAAAATCTTCAATTTTATTTCCATTTAAATCATATTTGTAATAGTTTTCGAATGAAATTTTCCCATTATTGTATTTTGTCCTTTTTATTAACCTTTTTTGTGCATCAAATACCTCTTTTACTTCCCATCCTTTAAAATCATTTTCATTAGCTTTTGTCCAGGGTTTTTTACTTTCCACATTTCCGTTTTCGTCATAATCAATAGTTTCAATGGGTTCTCCTTCTTTATTGAAAGTAGTTTTACTCTCATATTTTCTTTCGCCCATTGTTGTAAAAATTTTTTTAGTGGTTGTAATTTCTTTTACATTTCCTTTCACATCAAAAAAATCTTGAATTTCTGAATTTACTTTTAGCTCTTGTGCATAATTACAAGAATGCAAAAGGAGGGCAAGTAGTACTAAAATTATATTATTTTTCATGGTCGTCATCGGTTCTATAGTTACAGCTAACATTAATTTAATTTTCTCTCCTGTTTGAATTCGCCTTCTAAACTATGAACAATGTCTCCTTTTTGACACCTATGGTCTGATAAATATCCATTTGAATATTTCACCAACCGTATTCTAAGTCCTTCAAATCGAATGGTCTGCCAAAATGCTATTCTTTATTTCCTGGGTATTCAATTTTATCAATTGATAACCAGCCTATTGACTGAAATGGTATGTTGCTCATTTTATTTAAATTTTTAATAGAAGTACAAGAGCTGCCACATTGCCAAACCGCTGTTGCGTCGTTGCGCTATTCATTTCAAATTTAGAAATTTCTCTGATTTAAAACCTTTCCGCATGCTTGTTAATGTCGAAATAATTTGTTCCGTTTTCAATTCCAACCTGGGTTTCAAACCATGCTAGATATAAGCCGATCTGATAAAGGTAATCCTGACTATTCATTATAAATACATTTAACAAATAAAAATAATTAAAAATTGTTGTACTTAAAATTAATATTGTGAGGTAGCGGATTGATCACCTCACTTCAAATTCAAATAATTCTCTGCAACTCCGCATTTACAATCCCCTAATCTCATTTCTAATCGCAGTGTAATTGCTTTGGACCATAACGTGGTCGATCTTTCTAATTATTGGGATCGGTTTAAAATCTGGCCATATCAGGATAAAGGAAATCAGTATCCCCGGTTATGATATTCAGGTTTTACTAAAGCATGAAAATTTAGGTGGTTTAGATCTACAAAAGATTCAGGCAATCGCAAATGGCTTAAAACTGGGAAAAACGGTAGACATACAATTGGATAATCTTAAGATTCAAATTGAAGCTGATCCAATGGGTAAATCTTTAAAGTTCTTCAGGGATGGGAAAAAGATTCTTGCATCGGACTTAAAAGGACCACAATCAGGGACAATCAAGAAAATGGCATTTCCTGCTCCTGCGTTTAAAGTAAAAAATAAGAAAAGGCAAAAGCTCTAATGCAATGAGTGAAATTAAACTATTGAAACAATTCTATAATAGGATTCAAACTTAAGTAATTAATGAACCTTTTTTAGTTCCGATTTTTATGTCATTCTTTCCCTTTTTTGATGTCTTACGCTCCTAATTGTCCTTGATACCAATTTCTTTACCGTCGACATAATTTTCAGTTCTTATCAGATTACCTTCTTCATTATAGAATTTCCATTCTCCAGTATATTTATGATATTTATTATATATTTCTAAATGTTCCAATTTCCCATTTTCATAATAATATTTCCACTCACCAGATTTCGCTCCTCTTTTATATTGACCAATACTTTCTAATTGTCCATTTTCAAAATACTCCTTCCATTCACCTGTTTTAAACCCTTCTTCATCAAATTGAAAATTTGCTCTTGTTTTTCCATCTTTGTGATATAATCGCCATTCGCCTACATCACTCCCATTTTTCTTTTCTCCAACACTCGATAATTGTCCATTTTCAAAATATATTTTCCAATGACCTGTTTTCTCACCATTTTCATAATTCCCAACTTCCGCCAGTTGACCATTCTCGTGATATTCTTTCCATTCGCCTATCATTTTTTCATTTTCATTGAATGATATGCTACCCCTTAATTTTCCATTTTCCCAATACCACTTTCTTTCTCCGATTTTCTTTCCGTTTTTATATTTGCCAACACTTGACAACTTTCCATTGCTAAAATATACTTTTGCATCTCCAGTTACTTGCCCTCTATCATCAACATAATACTCTTCCTTAATTTCGCCGTTCTTAAAATAGGCTTTAACTTCCTTTCCCTGTCCACTGCAAGACGTGAAAAATAATAAAGTGGCAAATAGTAAAATTTGTTTTTTCATTTGTATGTCCATATTTACAATTTGTGCAGAATGTTAGGTTAGCATAGCACACAATTTGCTTAGTTGTTTCATTAAAATACACAAAATATCCCAAGCTTCTATTGATTACCATTCACGTCGCTTTTGAAATCTCGTACCATACCTTTGCTGCTTGATAGAAAGGAATAATTATTTCAATCGCACCAAACCAAATGAGGTACCTGGTATAATGCTCCTGAATTTAAATCATTAGATTTTCAAAAGAAATAGAAAAACTAACGATTTCATACAGGAATGTTAGGTTATTTACTTGTCAATTTCTTATGGCTTTCGCCCCAAGCTTCTAACTCTTTAATAACAGACTTCAACGCGTATCCAATTTCTGTCATTTCATATTCTACTCGTGGCGGAACTTCAGCATAAACAGTCCGGCTAATTATTTTATTCTCTTCGAGCTTACGCAGTTGCAAAGTCAACATCCGTTCAGTAATACCAGGTAGTTTCTTCTTTAGCTCCCCAAATCGAAGTTTACCACTTAATAACCATGAACATATGACCAATGTCCATTGACCGCCAATAATATTTGAGGCGTATGCCTCCGGACATTCATCGCTCAGAGCAGCCTTATTAGAGAAGTTGGTTGAGGTTTGTTTGATTTCACTCATTACTTACATTATTTATAGTACCTAACAATTAGCTGGCAATATACAAAACTTCATGTGGAACCCTAACTTTGTCTTCAACAAATGAATAATTGAAATATGAAAACTTTAATAATTGTGGTCCATCCTCATATAACTAAGTCGGTGATAAATAAAAGATGGGCTGAGGAACTGCTTAAATATCCTGAAAAATATACCGTACACCATTTACAAGAAAGTTATCAAGAGGGAAATATCGATGTTTTGGCCAAACAGCGCCTAGTGGAACAGTATGATAAAATTGTTTTCCAATTTCCTTTTTACTGGTTTAACTGCCCCGCTCTTTTAAAACAGTGGTTTGATGACGTGTTGACTCATGGATGGGCATATGGCAGTCAAAGCGGATATCGGATGCAAGGGAAGAAAATAGCCTTGGCAATATCTCTGGGCTTAGATGAAAACGATTTGAATGGGACAGGAAAATACAAGTACACCTTACAGGAACTCACACGACCTTTTGAGCTGACTTTTCAATATGTCAAAGTTAATTACCAAGTGCCATTTGCTTTTTATGGGATAGAGCACAACATATCGAAAAGCCATCTAGCGCTTGGTGTCAAATCATATTTGGAGTTTCTAGATAAATTTTGACAGACCACACGCTTAAACTGAATTGCTAAATGTAAAAAGTATATAATTTAAAAATTTCAAGATGGAATCACAGAAAAAACGAGTATTAATTGTAGGCGGTTACGGTATGGTTGGAAGTCACATAGCACGACTAATCAGACAAGTTGATCATCACATCGAACTTATTCTAGCGGGAAGAAATCCGCAAAATGGAATATCTTTAGCGAAGGAATTAAATCATGCAGAAACAGCTTACATCAACCTTGAAGAAAGCTTCGATTTAAGTCACTTTCAAAAAATTGATCTGATTATATCAGCAGTGGATGATCATAGTAATATACTAAGAGAGACTGCTATCTTAAATGGCATTGCGTGTATTGCCGTCAGCGAATTAGCTGATCAAATTTCTCCCACAGCATTTCTAGGCCTGCACAAAACGATCATTGCGCCAGTTGTATACGCTGGTCATTGGCAAGCAGGAATATTAACCCTTGTGGTTAAACAACTAGCGAATAAATTCCGCGATATAAAAACGATCGAACTTGCCGGGTTATTTGATCCAAAGGATAGTGTTGGACCGCTAGTTGCAAACGAAGTCAGTGATTTTGTTGGTAATGCTCTGATCCGCAAGGAGGGGAATTGGCTATCATTACAAGCAAAGGAAAACCCGAGAACTATTGATTTGTACAATCATTCCTCAGTAATAGGTTATCCACTTAGCACACTGGATGTACCGAGCATTGCCGCTTTTACGAATGCGAAAAATATTCGGTTCGACTTTATCACAGGGGAGTCAATAGGGAGTAATAAAGGCTTGCACGCTTCACATGATTTATACATGACGATTGAAGGTACCCTACTTTCCGGCGAAAAAAGAAAACTCAGCACGATCGTATCGGGCCCGAGAGGAAATTCTCATCTAACAGCTGTTGGCGTATACTTGATTGCAGAAAAAATATTAGGACTTAATGGACAGCCGGAACATAAGATTGGAGGTTTATATCTTCCAGAAACTATTGTCCCAATTCATAATATCAGTAACCGCTTAAAAGGCTTCGGAATCGAAATGATGGAGGAAACCTCGGAAAGTTTATAATACTTAATCCGGATATTATCAACATTATTAAACTAAGCCCTATAGTAGATTAGGAATAACATGCCTTATTAATAGGCATATAAAAGTGATAATGAATATCAAGATTAGAACTAATGAATTGGCGTATAAATAAAATATTAACGTGAAAAAACTGACATTAACCATATCCATCTTACTAGTAGTCGGCATTACTGCACAAGCGATGAGATATCTTCCTAATCAAAACACATTCCTGACAGTTACAAATGCTCAAAATACGAATAACTGTAATGAAAATCATGGAGAAAGCTTGGAAATGGAATTATCTGACAGCAGTTTAGATACAAGCATTAATGAATCAATTCACATCAAAAAAGAAACAAAAATGAAAAATGCAACGATATTACATCAAGCAAATGAATTTGTTAAAAAGGGAAATTACGAGGATTTTCTAGCTTATTGTACACCAGATACAAAATGGTTTTTTGTAGGAGAACGTATCCTCGAGGGTAAAGATAAAGTACGAGACTATATGAAAGAATTTTATGTGGAACCGCCTGTATTTACCGTCGAAACGACCATTGAAGAAGGTAGCATGGTAACCGTGACAGGTGAAATCACCTTGAAGGCGCCAAATGGCATTTATCACCACTATGATTATTGCGATATATGGCGCTTCGAAAATGGAAAAATTGCAGAATTGAAAGCTTTTGTCATAGAAAAGGAAAATCTTGACAAATGAATCAGTGAATAAAAATGAAACTAGATATTGATCCTAATATGGGAACTTTTGCTTAAGATTATGAAGGAATTATAAATCTATTCAAAGCTGCATACTGAAACTAAAAATAGTACATGACTTCGAGATTTCGCAAGAAGATATCGGTCTCAAAATAATCACCCCTTACAAAAATCCATTGGTAATTTTTGTAAAGGGTGATTATTTTCCTATTTATAATTATCTGCAATCATTACTTTTTCTTCCTTTATATTCTGCATAAAGTCAGCGTATCCAATCGGTAACTTCTTTCTGTGGAAGTAAAAATAGAAGTCAAAGGAACCGCCGATAATGCCTTGACCTGGCAGGTATACAAAACGGTCAATACCCCGGTCAATTTCAAATTCATGCCTATGCTCATGCCAATTTGTATATGTCCAGAATTGATAAGCCAGTTCGTCATTACGCAATTTTATAACTTTAGATAAGTATTCTCTTCTATCCCGTAGAAAATCGAACCCCCCACTAGAATAAGAATATGGTGATTCTCCGATTGAATAGGGTGGAAATATAGAACCGCGGTATCTTTTCTTAAAAATTTGCTCCATCTCAATGATTGTGATCGGTTCCTGCTCAGTATTTATAGTTCCAAAAACATTTTGAAAAACAGATGGCCTGTTTCGGACAGCAAAAAATTGTAGTAGACAATGCTTGGATGCAAAGTATTTATTGTCTATTTTTTTTATAACCTGATATTCATCAAAATATTTGTTTTTTGCTCTATATTGTTGCTCATAATCCGAAAAAGTATTTAGTGACAGTAGCCTTATTAGATTCGAATGTGTGATTATATTACTTTTAATACTATCCATTTTAATTTCAATCCAATCGCTTTTACCTGATAAATCAGGCAGCACTGAAAAAAGCACTATATCGAGATCCATATCAACATACTGTTTCATGCTTCTTTTTATGGTTTCTGATCCAGGAAAGGTCAGAGAAAAAAGTTCTACGTTCTTTTTGACACCATATAATTTTTCAGTCGATAATTTATAATGATTGATGGTATAGTCCTCTGCCTGATCCGGTATAATAAAGTATTTGACCTGTGCGGACGAATTGACCGTAATCAATAACAGCGGCAATAAAAACCAACATTTCATTTTCCTAGTTACATTTTGTACCCTCATTTCCATTTCTATGTCTTAAGTTCAAATCAATTTCTGCTTGTGTCATATTCGATACTATACCGGCTTTTGCCAATGCTAACGCATCAGCGTTACTCATTGAAGGATTAAATGATTTTATTGCATCAGCTAAATCCTTTAAAGAGGTTGCCATAGTTGAATGCTCAATTACATATCTATTTTCAACTAGAACATCTGTAGCAGACCATCCTGGATATAAAATTCCAAATTGAGATCCTTTACCTTCTTCCTCAAGTCTTACTTTCTCATTATGTAAATAGCCATGCAGAGCTTCATGAAAAAATGTAGCCGCAATATATTCCTGAGAGGCCTTAGAAAGCATTTGGCCATTTAAACTTATCGTTTGAGCTTTTCCTGATGGGTTATTATAGTTCCAAAAGCCATCAACTTCAGGTTTTATATTAGTACTAACTCTGAATGTTAAGCTATTATTTGCATTATTTTTAAATACACTGTTCAACCAGGTCGAAATCTTATTTTCTAAGTTAGGCAATTTTGCTAAGACTGCCTGTGCACAAGGATATCCTTCTAAAGCATCAATAATTTCATGGTCAGGATTAGTCGTTGACTCACCTTCAGCGCCATCTCCTCCGCTACTACCTCCGGCACCACCATGTTCCATCGGATCGACAGTTTCGTAATCAATTGGTCCTCCACCATGGTTAGGATTGTCACCGGGCGGAGGATCACAGCTGATCACATTCACTTCACCATTGACAATTCCATAAGTGCATTTTCGGTCCGTTGACGAAGCTTTTAAGCCGTTCGAATGCTGGACAAGCTTACCTTCTACGTAATATGCTTTCCATTGATCACCGGATAAAATTGATTTCGAAATAATCGCACCGGTATATCCTAATTTAGTGTTTTCCGGAACAAACGTCAGCAAAGTATACGACCATGCATCTTTTACTTTAATAGCTTTAATCCAAACCATGTTATTGATGGAAATATGACGTGAATCGGTTGATAATAAAGCTACCTTATCTAAAACATTTACTTTCACGTAAACAGTATCATCAGAGATTATTTTGTTCTGTTCCCAGTTAATGGATGTCTTAAAACTTTGAAACAGAAAATTGGAGTCCTTTTGATGATAACCTGTTTGTTTCTCAAAATCAGCGTGCAAAGCTTCAATAGGATTTGACGAGCTATTCTCAGGGAGGATACTGTTCTCATTTTTACAACTTACAAAAACAAGTATCAGCAAACAAAATAGTAAATTTATTTTCATGTATTATTCAATTATTGATTTATCATATTTAGGGACGATAGCATACGTTTAATTTAAAAACCAACATGATGGTAAAATGTCACTAGAAAATATAAAATGACTATAACATAACTATCTAAAAATTTCTTTAGTAAATATATTACAATTATATATACAAAAGAAATAATTTTACATTAAACTATTTTATTTGTTATTTATTGTTGAAAATCAGATGTTTTTGATTGAATCTTAACTGCTGGTCATAGCGATTTCAATCTTGTTAAGTTGGCATTCCTACGCTTTTATGATAGATATCATAATATAGCAGATATGAAAAGCTGAAAGAGCCAAAGGAAAGACGATAAAAAGCCGACGTCTAAAAGGTTCTTTAAAATAAATTGCACCAGCAATAAGGCAAATTCCTATTGACTAAGTTACTAGTGGATCTACTGGAAGAAAAATATGCTTACACTACGATTGATATTGAAAAAGGTCTGAATAGAACAAGAAGTATTTACCGATCATTTAAATATTCTAGCCGGGCTAAAGCAGTGTTAACCAGAGTAAGTATCACTTAATTTCACTTATTTTTACGCTTAAAAATTCTGCGTTTCTAGCGGGTAGTGTCTGCTTTTATAAGCTTTCCGTTTAAGTCCCATATCATAGACTTGGTCTTTAATTTTAGCTTTCATCAATTTGTCTTAAGAACGGTCGAATAAGACATTCAAAAGTACATGGGGTTTCCAGCCCACATGCCGCAAAAGACTACGGCATAAACCCGATATCGCAGCAAAACCTATCTTTTATGGTGAAAATTTCTGTTAGATCATATTAAATCTTTTTCAATAGTTTCCAGAGAATCGATAATCTTCAATATCTTTTGGTTCTGCTTTCTGATTTGTCTCGGTCTTAGGAAAAACCACACAATTGCCAACCATAAGAAAGTTAATCCATAAGCTAAAAATGCTGCCATTGTTGACATGTATAAAGCAAATTCATAAAAATAAAAGGCAAAGCCAGCAGAAAGCAAAATGTAATAGATACTAATCCCTTTCGCCTGCATATAAAGTCGCTGACGCTGTAGTTTTTTCAAAGAAGAAAGGTATTCCTGATTACTGATCGATGGATTTATTTTCCTGATCACGTTGATATTTTGAAAAAATAAGTAGATATAAAATGCCAGCGCAATAAGAATTAAGATGATTCCCAAACTGGTTGTAACCATTTTGAAATTAATGACATTCCAAATGAAAATAATGCCAAAAGCGGTAGCCATCAGCCATAACATCAGAAGAAGTGTACCGCTTAATTGTTTTTTTCTGTATTTTTCCGCAGTAGCTTTTATTTCCTGAATGTTAGGAATATCTGCATTTTTATTGTTCCAAATATCTTGAAAATTGATATTATCTGTTTGCATAATTCTTAAATTTTAAGGTTAATTTTTCTTTGATTCTGTGTATTTTGACTCTGACATTGGCTGGCGAAATTCCTACGACTTCAGCAATTTCAGCCTGTTTCATTTCTTCCAGTTCCAGAGAGATGATGATCCTTTCCAATTCAGGTAATTCTGAGATGCATTGGTAAAGAAAATCGGTCATTTTATCCTGTTCCAGGTTGTTATCTTTTTCAGAATTGTCTTTGATCTCATCAGAGAGCTCGCTTTTCGGCATTCTCTTTTCGATATTCATCTGTCTTAAACAGATATTAGTAGCAATTCTATAAATCCAAGTTCCGACTGATGCTTCCTGCCTGAATTTTGGCAATTGCTGAAAAACAGCCACAAATGTTTCCTGACAAAGATCTTTTGCCACATCATGATCATTCACATAACCCATACAAACTCGAAATATTCTCTTCCAGTACTCGTGGTATATCTCTTCGAAATTTAAAACCTGCATTGCTGTTTTTAGAATTTAGAGCATAAGAAACAGAAAATGTTACACATTTAAATAAAAAAGCGCCTGAAATTTCATAACGCTTTGATTTTCTTACAAGTATATCTTATTTTTTCTGGGATCAGCTTACTGCATATGCTGCGCTGAATTTCCAAGCTTTTTTCTTTGATATGAAGCATCATAGTTCGAGTTTGCAAATAAGCCACAGAAGCATTGCAGATGGGATATTTTTAATCCGACGTTCTCAGTTCGCTTTTTTACGTCATATATTTTCCAAAATATTTATTCAGAGCTTCTTCATTATATTTATTTTCTCCACCCCAGTATTCAACAAAAGTCCAATTATTAATCTCTATTTAGTCTGTCATAAGAAACTGGTTTAAGAATATCAATACAAGCTAAAATTTCAATTAGGATTTTTCGCTCGTCTTTCGTTGAATTCAAAGCAGTATATAAGTTTTTTCTAATGCACTTTGATAATCGTTGGGTTTAGTAATCTCCTGCTCTTCAACAAAATTTGAAAATCCAGGTAAAGAATAGATTTTCATATCTAAATACCGCCCCTTCTTATACGCATTTGAAAAAGAATTCATTTAATCTTTCAACCTTAAAGTCATAAAATAGCTTTATAATTTTATTTCTAATGTCAAGTTTTTGCGTTGAGTTGTAAATATTTGTCAAGTATTTTGAATGGACAACATGAATTGATTTTTAGTCTAAAACCAATAAAGCCTTGCGAAAGTCAGGATGACTTTCGTTGATTTTTTCAGTTGTTAATATTTCAGGAAAGACGTTTGTCATAATTGTCTTGTAAATATTGCTTTTAACGTTTCGAGACTTTGATTAATGGCGGATTTCATAGACGAAACTTTCCGTTTTGCACTAAAGTATTATTGAAAAACTGAACTTGAAATTAACACTAAACCTGCCATGAAGCAAAGCTGATGTTAGCGGTAGTTTTTTTTAATCTCGTCTACACTTCTATTGAATTTGTCAAAAACAATTTGCTCACTTTCTTTTTTGCTTGGCTTCCAATTTTCAATAGTTGTATTTACATTCTTGCTCTGATACGTGTGGCGTGAAACTATAGTGCCTTTCATAGGGTCTGTAAAATCAAGATCAACTTTTGATTTTAGATATTTCTCAACTATTTTTGGTATTTCCCAAAAGTTCTTTGTTTCTACTTTTATGTCGATTATTTTACTTTGAGAGTCTTTAGGAAACAACTTATTCAGCCACCATTGTTTTTTGTACTTTGCATAAATAGGAATAGTATTCAAATAAAGTTTATAACCTTCATAATATTCGGTAAAATCACTACTAACAACATAATTATAATAAATAATCGCCTCAATAGATTGCCAACTTATAAAACAATTTTTATCAAATAATGGCATTTCAATAGTAATTCCGTTATCATCATAAAATATTTTTTCTTGTCTTTGTTCTTGCTCGATTTGTCTTTGTCGTTTTTCGGAAATTGAAAATCCAAAAACGAAACCATAGATTAAAATTAACGGTATTATTACAAATATGGCAATAGTAACCCAGCCATATAAAGGTACATTTTGAGGAAATTTAATCGCAAAGTAAAATGCAACAAAACCAATTAATGAAAATATAGAAAGTGGTAAAATAAAAAAGATAAATTTGTTATTTTTTACAATGATTTTTTTCATCATTATTGCATAAAACCATCTTGAAATACTTTCCTTAAAAACAGCAAATAGTCCAACTGCAACAAAAATTGAAGGAATTAAATATAAAACTGATAATTTATACTCACTTTTAATATCATAAAAGATAATTGATAAGCCAATGATTATAATCAAAATTCCAACTACTTTCGAAAGTGTTTTTTCATTTAGATTCATACTAACTTATTCATAAAGGATATTTGTTTTGAATATTTGTTCGTCTTTTCCGTTTTTGCTTTAGATCTGTAAAATTACCGCTAACGGCAGCCTGTGAAAAAATCGCTGTTATTATATCAAAAATAGCTAAAATACTTCAATAGTAAGGGATGCAATTTGTCTATTTAATGATATAACACATTACTGGGATGGCACGCAATCAAATGTTTTTCACGAGTTTGGATCAGACTATTTCGGATGATCATGTAGTTCGTTTCATTGATGTTGTTGTTTAAAATATAAAATTTGCTATTACTTTTGCAACCCTAATTGAAGACGAGATACATGTAGGTATCTTGTACAGTAATTACATGGAAGTATCTTAACGTATTGCTCCTATTAAATGATCCAGAATTCGTCTTTAGCTTTACCAGGCTATCCATAGATAAAGATTTAAGTATAGAACTACTTTAGGATCTGTTAATCAGATTATTGCTAGAGGTGACATTCCAAAGTAACCCAAGGTAATGAGCAAAAAGACGAAAGTAGATTATTTATACCATAACATGGACAACCAAAGTTGAAATTGAGCAGGAATTAGAACTTTTAAATTGAAACTTCACATCAAATTCTTCCATTTGATAGAGCAAGTCTATAAATGAGTCGGTTTGCATAATTTTTTTTGGTAAAAAAATAAATGATTACAATTTGATGTTGCTCATCCCCCCGTCAATTCCGATGATCTGTCCTGTAATCCAAGCTGAATTTTCTAAAAGTAAAAACTTGACCATTTCTGCGATTTCGTCTCCATTTCCAATTCTTTGCAGCGGATGTCTTTTTTCCGAAGCCTCCCGCTTTTCAGGTGTTGAAAGGAGTTGTGAAGCAAGCTTTGTGTCCGTTAAAGAAGGTGCGATTGCATTAACCCTAATTTTCTGAGCAGACAATTCTGCCGCCAGACTTTTAGTCAAACCTTCCACAGCACTTTTACTGGCCGAAATCGAGGCGTGAAAAGGCATACCCATCTTAGCAGCCACAGAACTGAATAATACAACCGAAGCACTATCAGATTTTTTTAAATTGGGTAATAATTTCTGAATCGTTTTCACCGCACCCAAAACATTGACTTCAAAATCATTTTTAAAATCATCAACTGAAAGTCTGCTAAATGGTTTCAAATTAATACTTCCTGGCGCATAAACCAATCCGTCAATCACATCAGGGAAATTAATCTCGCCCAAATTTCCGGAGAGAATATCCATGGGATGAAACTCCATATTCAAATTCCGAACTTCAGGATTTTCAGTTCGTGAAATTCCAATCACATGATGATTTTCTGATAATATTTTTGCAGTGGCAAATCCAATTCCTTGTCCGCAACCAATGATAACTATATTTTTCATATCCGAATATTTTATTAATATTAAATTTTACTCCTCCTAAGTTTAAGGGAAACAAAACTTTCAGCGTTTCGAAATTTTATTATGACTGATTGTTCGTTGTCTTGTACATTTAAACCTCTCTATTTCAGGATTTCTTTTCATCAGATGTTTCTTGCTTACACTCGAATTCACTCTTTTTCTCCAAACTCTGAAACTAGATGGTTTTAATGCCCTTCTCATCACTTCAATCACCTCCGATTCAGTAATTCCAAACTGAAATTCTATCGCTTCAAAAGACGTTCGGTCTTCCCAAGCCATCTCGATAATGCGGTCCGTTTGTATTAAATCAAATTCTTTCGTCATTATGTTAGATTTTTAATCGTCTGTTTTGCTATTTCAAGATGCTTGGCTTTTTTCTCATCTTCCATTTTATCCAATGTGAGCCTTAACATCATGCCAAGCCTCGGGTTTGTCTCAAAAAATCGGTTATCATTCACAAAATTCCAGAAAAGACCATCCCATTTATCTGTCCAGTCTCCGTCCATATAATCGCTCATTTTTTTGATATAGTTGCTTCCGCTGATGTACGGTTTCGTGCTCATTTTTCCGCCATCCGAAAAACTGCTCATCCCATAGACATTCGGCACCATCACCCAGTCGTAAGAATCAATAAATAATTCCATAAACCATTGATAAACATCATCAGGATCGATTTTAAGGAGATTCATCAAGTTGGCAAAAATCATCAGTCGCTCGATGTGATGGGCATATCCCGTTTCTAAAACTTTTAAAATTGTGTTGTCTACCGGTTTTATTTCTGTCGTTCCAGTATAAAAAGACTGGGGAAGCGTGTTGTGATGTTTCCAATAATTTTTGTTACGCTGATAAGTTCCCTGATACAAATAAATTCCCCTCACAAACTCTCTCCAGCCGAGAATCTGACGTACAAAACCTTCCAAAGAATTGATCGGGATTTTATGTTCTTCAGCGTGATCGATTGCTTTTTTCAAAACACGATCCGCAGTCAAAAGTCCAATATTAAGCAAAGGCGAAAGCACGCTATGATGCAAAAAATGTTCACCACCCACGATACTATCTTCATACACGCCAAAATCAGCAAATCGAAATTCAAGAAACTGATTCAACCAATTTTCTGCTTGCTCAAAAGTAACAGGATACAGTTGATATGAACTTAAATTGCCATAGTGATCACTGAAATTTTGATTAGTATATATTTTAGCTTCCTCAAAATATGTGCTGTTTTCAGGAAAATTAATGACCGGCGCTTTTTTATTTTTAGGATATCTTTTTCTGTTTTCCGTATCAAAAGTCCATTTTTCACCAATAGGCTTGCCATCTTTCATCAGAATATTTCGAAAAACGCGCTGCTGCTTGTAAAAATCGGTCTGATGATAGGATTTTCTATTCTCAAAATATACCTTAAGATCTTCCCGAGTATTTATGAATAAAGGACTCTCAAGAACTTCCAGTTCCAATTTGGATTCCCTAATTCTTTTTTCAAGCCAATTGTCACAAACATCAGTAATGCGGATTTTCTCAAATTTTCCTTTTTCTAAATATTTAATCAAATTTTGGACATCAGAAAGTGGCGACGTACTTTCAATATATTCAACCTTAAATTTTTTTGTGATTAAATAATCCTCATAAAACTTCATACTCGCTCTATGCAAGGCAATTTTCTGTTTGTGAAATTTGTATTGATTAAAAAACAGAAACTCTTCCACCAAGAAAATTGGTTGATTTTTGTCCAGATAATCTGTGTTTTTAAAGAGCTGATGCGGAAATATCAATTGAGCCGTCGATGATTTTACTATAGCCATAAATTTCTGAATTTGTGGTTCGTATCGTACTGTTCTGCCTGTTTTTCAGCATGGAAAATTCTACTTCTTGGGTCATTTCCAACACCTGCGAGATACATCCAATTTCCATAATTGCTATGAACATCATAGTCGATCAGCATTTCTTCAAAATATGCGGCTCCAATTCTCCACTCCTGTTTAAGAATTTTGCAAAAGTAGGAAGCTACATTTTGGCGTCCGCGATTGCTCATCCAACCTGTATGTTTAATTTCCTCCATATTGGCATTGATAAAATCAGAATTTGTTCCACCATTTACCCATTGATTGATTAAATTTTGAGCAAATTTAAATTCCTCATCTCTTTCTAAAATTCCAACTTTAAGGAATATTTTATCCCGAAATTGCATTGAAGTATATTTAAAAAAGTCACGCCAAAGTAACTCAAAAACAAGCCAATAGGTTGATTCATTATTTCCAAATTTCGCTTCATACTTCTTGATTTCGTGGAAAATAGATACAGCAGATAAACTTCCGTTCGCCAACCATGCAGAAAATTTGCTACTGTAATCTTCACCGATTAAACCGTTTCTTGTTTCTTTATAACGACTGAGATTTTTAGTTTCAAAAAAGTAAGCATTCAATCGTTGCATAGCTGCTGTTTCTCCACCCAAAAATGGAAAAGCCGTAGATTGATGCATTTCAAAATCATCGAAACCTAACGTTTTTAATGTGACGTCATCGCTCTTTATTTTCAAATATAAATCCGGTTTTCTGTTCACTAACTGTTCGCATTCAAATTCATTTCTAATTTTAAAATCTTTCTCAATTTTTTGTCTGAAAGTTGTAAACAGTAAAGGAATTTCATCTAATTTCTCCGCTACAAAATTAGGTTGCAGCAACAGTTGGGAATAAGATTTCACCCATTTTACATAAGGTAAAATAGATGTAATTTGCTTTTCAAACGCGACTTCTTCTTGAGTCCATTCACTTTGACAGAATATTTTTTCAATCTCAAAGTATTCCGAAATTTGATTAAAAATATCTTGAGTTTGCCCAAATTTTTTAAGAAACGGTATATTTTTTTGATTTAAATTATTGTTCAAATCCGAAACTGTTTCCAACAAAAATTGAGCTCTGAATTGTCCAATTTTCTTGAAACCAAATTGTGTCGAACTGAAAAAAGTTTCGTCAAAAATATACACGGCAAGAAAAGGCAAATCTTCCTGCATGACGTTGAAAAGTGACTCATTGTCTCTAATTCTTAAATCGTTGCCGAACCAGAGAAGGTTGATTTTTTGTTTTTCCGGCATTTTTCACTGCAATATTTTACGTCGTCCCAATTTTTTTTCCATTTTTTCCGCCAATTGAAGCGCAATCCACAGACTTCACAAATCTTTGAAGGTAAGTTAGCAGGCATTATATTAGATGAAATTTTGATATTGATTGATGACTATATTTTGGGCTTTCAAATCGTGCATCATGTTATACAAACCAAAAAATGTTCGGTTCAGATAAATAAAATGTTTCGAACCTCTGTTGGTGTTCATCCCTTTCATATTGCTCAGTTTCGCATACCGCTGACCTAAATCAGCAATTTCCTGAAAGAAAGTTTCATCAGAAAAATCAAAATTCACCGTATTGAAAGGCCTTGTAAATAATTCCAGCAATTCGTAAAATAATTTGGTAAAAAATTCCAGTTCCTTTGTAGAGTCATTGTCACTCAAGATCTCCAACTGGTATAATTTTTCTTTAAAAAATTCAGGATTATCCAAATTCTCTCGTTTTGCCAATTCAAAATAAGGTCTGTAAAAGTCATTCGGAATTTCCTTAATGCAACCAAAGTCAATCACAAGCAATTTTTTATCTGCCGAAACCAAAAAATTACCTGGATGCGGGTCGGCATGCACCTGCCTCAGAACATGCATTTGGTACATATAAAAATCCCAAAGCGTCTGTCCAATTTTGTTCAGATCATCCTGAGAGTTATCTTGTTTTGTAAACTCTGAGAAATGCTTTCCTTCCATCCAATCCATCGTGATGATTCTTTCGCAAGAGAATTCTGGATAATATTTAGGAAAATCGAGATTCGGAAGATGAGCACATTTTTCTGAAATTTCCTGACTCCTTTTGAGTTCCAAATCATAATCTGTCTCCTCAAACAATTTATTTTCCACTTCCTGAAAATACGATTCCGAACCTTCTTTTTTAATATTAAACATCTTCATCGCAATCGGCTTTACCATTTTCAGATCGCTTGAAATACTTTCTCTCACGCCAGGATATTGAATTTTGATAGCAAAATTTTGCCCATCTTTCTTCGCTTTATGAACTTGTCCGATGCTTGCCGCATTAACAGATTCATCAGTAAATTCATCAAATAGTTCTTCCGGATTTTTTCCAAAATATTTTCTAAAAGTTTTTTTCACCAAAGCTCCGGAAAGCGGCGGAACAGAAAATTGCGATAAAGAAAATTTCTCAACATAGGCTTGAGGAAGAATATTTTTTTCCATACTCAGCATCTGGGCAACTTTCAAAGCAGAACCTTTCAATTCTTTTAGAGAATCGTAAATATCAGTCGCATTATCTTCATTTAAAGTTTTTCGAGCTTCATCCTCATCTTTATCTCTTGTAATTTTATTTCCGTAATATTTGATGTAATTAACGCCAACTTTGGCGCCTGCTTTCAGCAAACTACTCGTTCTTTCTAACTTTCCTGTCGGTATTTTATGGAGTGTTTTCATTATTAAAATTTCATAGCTAATAGACTTAAAGAATTTCCATTATTTAGATTGGAAAACATTAGGATTTTTAATTCAGATTTGTCCTTTAACTTTTTCTGAATTTTTCTTTGAATAAAAACTTCCCGAGGTCGACTACCTTTCGCAAAGGCTCATTGTCCATCAGTTCAAATCCTGTATCAATTGTTTTTTCAATGAAAACATCTGTTTTTTCAAATGCTGGAGAGGTATCTTTTTTCCAAAACTCGATGGCAGAAACAAAATGAATCCAAAATGCCTCTTCTCTAGCTTTTTCGTGGAAATTTTTCACATCATCTTTTGCTTCTTTAATTATGCTCCAATCGTTAAAATCAAGCGTTTTGATAAAATGCCGATGCGTTTCTTTGAGTTGATTTGAAATTTTTGCGAAATGCAATTTATCATTTCCCAAAATCATCAAAACCGACGAACGGTTCATCGTCATATTTTCAAAAAAGATAAAATAAACGTTCAAAAGCTTTTCTTTTGAGGACATCTTATCCGAAATATGATCTTCAGACGCCAATGCTACAGACTTATCAAAAAGATTGACCAACATTGATTTTTCAATCTGCTCAAAACTTGAAAAATAATCGTAGAAGTCTTTTTCTTCAAACTCATTGTCCTTTGCGAAACGGTATATATTTTTTGGTCTTTCGCCGTGATTCAAGATGTACTCTCCGTACAAGTCAAATATTTTATCTGCGGTAATTAGATTTTCCTTTTCCATTTTTGTATGTATATTCTTACAAAACACAATTTAGTAATAAATTACACCAAACTAATAAAATAAAGTATAATTTTACACTATATCAATCATCCAAAAATGAGTCCTGTTAAAAATATAGGTTCAATCTAATGTATCACGGATTTTGGAATAATTACGGTCTACATATTTTATGGAATTACTAGAGCCCACATTTGGTCTGGGTTAGTTAAAAACAGAATATAATGCCTTTTTAAATGTACATTTCTATTCCGAGTGTATTAAAGGAGAAGTTTTTCATTCTAGAAAATGTGAATTCGGACAATAACTGGATGTCGCAATAAAATTTATATTGCTAACACCTCAATCTTAAAACATTTCCATTTTAGTATCTTTCTGATTGATATTACTAGAGCACCTTTAAGAGGGCTCTAGTAATATCAACGCCAACCTAATTCGGGGGCGATATATTTTAAAATAGTTGAAAGTACATGTACATTATATTCAACGCCTAAGGTATTAGGAATGGTGAGTAATAAGGTATCGGCTTCTTTTATAGCCTCGTCCTGAGAAAGTTCCGCAATTAACTTTTGAGGTTCAGCGGCATAGCTTTTACCAAAGACAGCCCGCCTATCCTGCTCAATATAACCAAAGCTATCTGTCCCCCTTCCTTCATGTCCAAAGTAAGACCGGTCTTGATCATTGATTAGCGCAAAAATAGATCGACTCACAGCTACTCTTGGTTCACGTTGATGTCCTGCCTTTTTCCAAGCTTCTTTATACAGCCTAATTTGTTCTGCTTGCTGGATATGGAATGGTTTTCCATTCTCGTCATACTTAAGGGTAGAACTTTGTAGGTTCATACCATGCTCCGCTGCCCATACTGCTGTCGCATTAGATGCTGCCCCCCACCAGATCCTGTCCCGCAATCCTGCAGAATAGGGCTCTAATCGTAATAAACCTGGAGGATTAGGAAACATTGGATTGGGATTTGGCATAGCAAATCCTACACCGTTCAATCTTTCTAAAAACTCCATGGATTTTTTACGTCCCATATCAGCATCAGTCTCTCCTTCTTCGGTCCCATAGCCAAAATAACGCCATCCGTCAATTACCTGCTCAGGAGAACCTCTGCTTATACCAAGCTGCAGCCGTCCCTCTGAGATCAGATCAGCGGCACCAGCATCTTCTACCATATACATTGGGTTTTCATACCTCATATCGATCACCCCGGTCCCAATCTCTATTTGTTTCGTCTTAGCACCGATAGCAACAAGCAAGGGGAACGGCGAAGCCAGTTGCTGAGCAAAATGATGTACCCTAAAGTACGCTCCATCAAGTCCTATTTCTTCTGCTGCTACCGAGAGATCAATAGACTGAAGCAGAGTGTCGCTGGCTGTCCGTGCCTGATAAGATGGATGATTGGCCCAATGTCCAAATGATAAAAATCCTATTTTCTTCATACTAGCTTATCGTTTTTAATTTTCTTGAGTATTATTCTCGATGCTAATGAACATTTCGTTAGACTCTTCAGCGATTATTTTAAGAAAACGGTCATAGTGTTTAAGTACATCACTGATTAATTCATTTTTGGTAAAATACTGCACATCGTATCCTTCACGTGAATCACCAAAATATGTTTTAGGAAAATAAGTCACCTTGCCATCCAGATCAGGTAAATTGTCATCATCCACCATATATTCAGAGACAATCCTTTTTTGACCCATCACGCCATAGACAAAATTGTTGACAATGTCGTGATGGATTTCTAAATTAATCTTTAAAGTATCCGGCATATAATTGATCTCAACAGTAATTCCGTTTAGTGCAAATTCATCCTTTAATTCAGTGAAAGCAGGCAGTACCTGATCTTGTATGAAAGTTTTTACGGACTTTTCTGTCTTAAAAGAAATAATTTGCTTCAGCCTTTGCTTCCAGAATTCGCCAGACCACGGGATTGTTGAAACAGACAATCCTTTTTCGTAGTAACGATAGTCGATGACAAGAGCCTTCATCAATGACACCACAAATAAGATCATAATGATAGCAAACGGCAAAGCAGTGATAAGAGTCATTGTTTGCAGCGCCTCTAGTCCTCCAGCATTCAGTAACATTAACGACAATACGGCTAAAAGTATGCCCCAGAATACGATTTGAAGTTTAGGAGATTTACTGGAGTTTTTTGAAGATATACTGTCCATCACCAGCATTCCTGAATCCGCGGAGGTGACAAAAAATATCATAATAATGGAAATGACCGTAAAAGCTAAAATATTGGAAAGTGGCAGATACTCCAAAAATCTAAACATCAGAGCATCCGGATCAGAAACCAAGGCACTTAGTGCGCCGTTTGCGATATTAAAGTCAATCCAGATTGCACTGTTGCCAAAAACCGACATCCAGATAAAATTGAATAGTGTTGGAATAATCAAAACTGCTGCAATAAACTCACGGATACTGCGTCCCTTAGAAATTTTTGCAATAAAAAGCCCAACAAAAGGTGACCAAGAAATCCACCATGCCCAATACAGAATGGTCCAGTTATAAAACCAAGGGAGTGTTTTATCCTCGTACACATGCGTATTGAAAGTAAGATCAAAAAAATTATTGATATAATTACCCAGTCCATTGGTAAAACTTCCGATAAGATAAACGGTCGGCCCTAGAATCAACACAAATAAAAGGAGAATAATAACTGCAACAACATTGATATTACTTAAGATCTTAATTCCTTTATTAACGCCAGAAACTGCAGATAAAACAGCAAACGATACCAAAACAACAACAATTAATATCTGATAAATAAACCCCGTTTGCGGCAAAATATTAAGAGTCTCCAGTCCTGAATTTATTTGAACAACTCCAAATCCCAAGGTTGTTGTAATACCAAAAAAAGTGCTACATAGCGCAAATATATCAATGACATTTCCCCACTTGCCTTTGATTCTGTCTTTCAATAAAGGATATAAACAGCTGCGAAGCGATAATGGAAGTCGGTATCGGTAAGTAAAGTAAGCTAAACACAGACCCACAAGACCATAAATTGCCCAAGCATGAATTCCCCAGTGGAAAAATGTATAAAGTTGTGCATTTTTTGCCCTGCTTATAACATGACTTTCAGAAAAAGCATCCGTAGAATAATGCTGCATCGGTTCTGCCACACTAAAATACATCAAACCTATTCCCATACCGGCAGCAAAAAGCATAGAAATCCATGAAAAAAAAGAATGTTCGGGTCTGCTGTCATTTGTGCCCAGTCTAATTTTCCCATACTTACTAAACATCAGAAATATCAGAAAAATCACAAATACCGTAACACACCATACGTATACCCAGTTGAGGTTAACAAAAATAAAATTTTTAATTTCATCCAAAACTTCCTTGATCTCAACAGGAAACAGGACCGAGAAAAGACATATTCCTATTATAAATATCAAGCTGGGTATAGTGACACCTTTATCGAATGTAAATTTGAGCTTTGTTTGTTTGGGTGAATTCATAAAGAAAGAGAATTGTTACAATACTTTCAAATATACAGTTTTTACAATAGGCCGTATTATAATTGAATTTTTATTTAATTAATGTCGCAGTATAGTATCATTCAACCTTTTATAGAAAAAATTTTACCACTGTACAAGAAATTAATTATTGTCCTCGGGGATGTTATCGAATAATGATTACATGTATGTTACGATAAATAGACAATGGCAGAATAGTCTGCTATCATTAATAATACCTCAATGAGATTTAAAAGTGTGTGGCAGACAAAACAAAACCCAACTGGTAGTTGGGTTTTGTTTTATGGCTTTATTGCATTCAGCAGTTTTAAAACAGGACAAAAACCATTACATTTGTCCACGTGAAAAATCTTTCAATCATATTAATATTGTCTCTTTATTTATTCTCTACGACAGAATTAATTCAGTTATTGAAGATGCCTATCTTGATTTCACATTGCCTTGAGCATCAAAAAAATAACAGCAAACTAACGATAGGACAGTTTTTGTTCGATCATTATAATAAGCACGATCAAGATGGTGATGCAGATACCGATCAGAAACTTCCCTTTATTAAGCATGCTAATTCTTTGAATATAACAGCCATCTACTGTCAAGTTTCCACCCAGCTACCACAGCTGATGTCAACTATTTTCTTCGAAAAAAAGGCATTTTTTCATGATGATCAAGACCGCATCAGTACGTACATCAATCATATTTGGCAACCACCAAAGCTCCTATAATCATTTTTTTAAAATCTGATACCTTACCTACATCGAGTTGGATAATGTTGATTAGCATCATCCTATTTGATGAACCCCTTTAATATTATGCATGTGTTATTATATCGCGATGCAGTTAAAGGATCGTATTTTTATATAGAATTTTAATGTGACAATAAAAGAGCAGTAACATGTCAAATGAACAAACAGCTATAAAAGCAACATATTTTAGTATAATAGGAAATTTTTTACTTGCCGTTCTGAAATGGCTAGCGGGTTATTTTGGTAATTCATATGCCCTTATTGCTGACGCAATAGAATCCACCGCAGATATTTTCTCTTCTTTCTTGGTACTACTTGGATTAAAATATGCCAAGAGACCTGCCGATGAAAACCATCCCTATGGCCATGGTCGTATTGAACCTCTGGTTACATTTGCAGTTGTCGGATTCTTAATTATTTCAGCCACTGTTATTGCTTATGAAAGTATTCAAAATATTGGTACACCACACGAATTGCCTAAACCTTGGACGCTCATCGTTTTACTTACGATCATCATATGGAAGGAAGTATCCTATCGTATTGTCATAAAAAAGAGCAAAGAGACGGGTAGCTCCTCGCTCAAAGCTGATGCTTGGCACCATAGAAGTGATGCGATAACTTCTATAGCTGCTTTTATTGGGATCTCTATTGCCTTGATTTTAGGAAAAGGTTATGAAAGTGCCGATGACTTTGCTGCACTTTTTGCATCTGGGTTTATACTGTACAATTGTTATCTAATTTTTAGACCAGCATTAGCGGAAATTATGGATGAAAACCTTTACGAAGAACTAATCGCAGATATTCGCATGCATTCTTTGAAAGTCGAAGGAATTTTAGATACAGAAAAATGTTTCGTTCGAAAATCAGGCACAAAACATCTGGTCGATCTACATGCCATTGTTAATGGTGATATAACAGTTAAAGAAGGACATATCTTGGCGCATAATTTGCAGGCATATCTCCAAAAAGAAATGCCGCAACTGGGAAATATTCTGATCCATATAGAACCCCATTAATCGTTAATATCCTTCATAAATGGGCCAAAGTGATCTTTCATGATCGATCACCCTCAAATTCTTCAAAAGGGTACATTCCTGTGCACTTATTGTCATGTTAATAGAAAAAAGGCTATCCTGAATGGATAGCCATAAAAGGTACTCGTCTTCCAAATATTCCCCTACAAATTTATCAATCTAGCCACCTCTTCCGCCGATTCAGTAACGTCAAATGACATCGTACCATGTGTGGTAGAAACGATACAGAAAATAGTCGTAAAGGGTCTTCCCTGATAATCATTTTGAACAAAATGAACGATATTTTCTGCTATAAAAAAGATTGGTCTCTCTACTACCTCATCACCTTTTTTAACCCGCTGAGTTAATTTAATTGATTTAGCCATATTAAGTATTATTGATTACATTAAATATACTAAAATCATATTTTTATTCCAATCAATCACCCGTTTATAATTACTTTAAGTTTACGAGCATATGCTCCTATCATGCACCAGCAATGTCTACATTAAAAAAAATTAAAAGAAATGAATAATATAAATAATTAATCGTAATATTGCGATATACAAATAACATCCATATGGGAATCACCAGAGCTGATCTTTTTACAGCCGAACAAAATCATATCGCGAACATCATTAAAGCACTCGGACATCCAGCACGTATTGCCATTATCGAATACTTATTAAAAGTAAATGTATGTATCTGTAGTGATATCGTAGAGGAACTACCATTAGCGCAGTCAACCATATCTCAGCATCTCAAAGAGTTGAAAAATGCAGGACTCATAAAAGGAAATATAGAAGGAACCTCTATATGTTATTGTATTGATGAAAAAACCTTTGGATTTTTAAAAAATTACTTTGGTGGTATAATGGTCAATACCCAAAATCAGAAATGCTGTTAATACTGTATTTCATCTTGTAGCATAAATTTTTTTAAACATATATATCGTAATATAGCGATATACAGATCATATAGCATATGAAATTATCAGACATCAAAAAAATCCTACCAACATTAGAAAATGTGGTCTTCCAACTAGCAGATGGTACAGCTGTTCCAGCACATGTTCATGTCACCGAAGTCGGGCAAATCAATAAAAATTTCATCGATTGTGGAGGCACCATTCGAGTAGAAAATACTGTAAATTTTCAATTGTGGAATGCCGACGATTACGAGCATCGCTTGAAACCAGATAAATTGTTACATATTATTCAATTATCAGATGAAAAACTGCAGATCGGCGATTATGAAATCGAAGTAGAATATCAACGTGATACCATTGGAAAATACAGCTTAGATTTCGATGGAAAAAACTTGATACTCATCAATAAAACCACCGCCTGCCTAGCGTTAGAGTCTTGTGGTATTCCATTACAACCATTACATGTGGTAGCATCTACCAACAATTCCTGTACACCTGGCTCTGGCTGCTGCTAATCAGTAAAAATATGAATCCAAAATTAGACATCACGATCAAAAGCATCGTACGTACAGCAATCAATCACGAGCGTAAAGTTATTTTACAGCCCTTGATTGATTTTATCCAACTGAAGGTGAATCAAGGTGCAGACGTCAATTTAAACTTTATCTGTACGCACAATTCGAGACGAAGTCACCTTTGTCAGATCTGGTCGCAATTAGCTGCTTTGTACTATCAAATTCCAAAAACATATTGTTATTCTGGAGGTACAGAAGCAACTGCACTATTTCCAAAAGTAGTAGAAATACTGAAAGAAGAAGGCATGCAAATCGATATGATCGCTGACACTGCCAATCCCATATATGCAATCAAATTTGATCAAAATGCAGCACCTCTAATTGGCTTCTCTAAGCAGTATGATAACAACTTCAACCCACAATCCCATTTTGCTGCGATTATGACCTGCTCACAGGCAGATCAGGGCTGTCCTTATATCCCTGCTGCTGAAAAAAGAATTTCAGTCACATTTAAAGATCCCAAAATAGCTGATGGTACCGAGCAGCAAGAGGAAGTGTACAGAGCACGAAGTTTAGAAATTGCCTCACAAATGTTTTATGTATGCTCTCAAATTAAAAAATAAGTATGGAGACCAAACTAAAATTTCTTGATCGATTTTTGACTTTATGGATATTTTTAGCCATGTTGCTCGGTGTATCGCTTGGTTATTTTTATCCCCAAGTACCTGATATCTTCAACACGCTCACAGTAGGAAGTACCAATATTCCCTTAGCCATAGGGTTAATACTCATGATGTATCCGCCATTGGCAAAAGTCGACTACTCCCTATTACCTCAGGCATTTTCGGACAAAAAAGCAATAACAATTTCACTTGTACTCAACTGGATCATCGGTCCCATATTGATGTTCGGATTAGCGATCATCTTCCTGCGAGATCAACCCGACTATATGGTCGGACTGATTTTAATCGGGCTAGCCCGATGTATAGCCATGGTGATCGTATGGAATGATCTCGCCAAAGGAAATCGAGAATATGGAGCGCTATTGATCGCATTGAATAGTATTTTCCAAGTATTTTCCTATAGTTTTTTAGTTTGGCTCTTTATCAATAAGCTACCCGCTAGCTTAGGTATAGCGCAATTTAATGTGTCGGTATCCATAAGAGATGTGACTGAAAGTGTCCTCATTTATCTGGGCATCCCCTTTTTACTTGGCTTCCTCAGTCGATATATCTTGATCAGCACAAAAGGTAAGGACTGGTTCAATCGAAAATATATCCCTGCTATCTCCCCGATCACGCTTTATGCGCTATTATTTACCATTGTACTCATGTTCAGTTTAAAAGGAGATCAAATTGTCAGGTTACCGCTAGACGTTGTTAAAATAGCAATTCCACTGATACTGTATTTTGTACTCATGTTTTTTACAAGTTTCTTTATCAGCAAATCACAAAATATCCCCTATGACAAGAATGCTTCGATTGCGTTTACAGCTACGGGTAATAATTTTGAACTGGCGATTGCAGTTGCTATAGCCGTATTTGGAATCCATTCTCCCCAAGCTTTTGTGGGCGTTATCGGGCCTTTGATAGAAGTCCCCGTTTTAATTCTTCTGGTAAGAACTAGTTTATGGCTAAAAAAGAAATATTATCCTTTAAAGTAGAGTACCCATAAAACACTAAAAAGAGTCTTTAATTAAAATTGCAGAAATTACACACCTACAATAAAAGATGATGACTGACCAAGGTTAGTACATCATCTTCCCTATTCATGCGGTCAATGATTTTGATCCTGCCTACGCTATTCATGATCTTAAATGCTTATTTTTGCAGCAAATGAACGAAGATCCTATTATCATCATTGGTGCAGGTCCTGCAGGATTAATGGCAGCACATCAACTAGCAAAAAAAGGCTACAAAGTGCATATTTACGAGAAAAATAAAGCTGCAGCAAGGAAATTCTTAGTTGCAGGACATGGTGGCTTTAATCTCACACATAGCGAACCGATCGCATCCTTCGTAGAAAAATATGATGCCAAACAGATCCAGCATATCGTTCAATCATTTGACAACAGTCATACCGTTGCGTGGCTAGCCGAGATCGGCATTTCCACGTATGTAGGAAGTTCAGGAAAAATATTCCCCGAAAAAGATATCAAGCCGATACAGGTATTGCAAGCATGGTTAGACCAGCTCAAGCAACTGGGCGTTATGATACATTATGAACATAATTTCATTGATTTCGATCGGCACTCGGTGACCTTAAATCACAACAACGAACCGATCCATAAGCCTTATCAAAAACTGATATTAGCATTAGGAGGAGGCTCTTGGAAAAAAACGGGATCGGACGCAGCATGGATATCCCTATTAGAAAATAAAAACATCACGATAAAACCCCTGCAAGCTGCCAACTCTGGATACAATACAACGGATGATTATGCTAATTTAGAGGGACAGGTCTTAAAAAACATTGAAATTTCCTTTCAAAATACAAAGAAATTAGGAGAAATGGTATTTACAAAATATGGTATAGAGGGTAGCCCTTTATATTATATGAACCGGTACACCAGAACTTTCCATTTTCCGTTAAACCTTCATATTGATCTTAAACCAAACTTGACTAAAGATGCTATTGTCAAGCAGCTTCAATCTGGCGGCCAGGTCAGCACCATACTCAAGACCAAGCTCAGATTATCAGCAACAGCAACGGCCCTTTTAAAACGCCTCGATAAACACACCTTTACCAATCCCGAAGCTTTAGCTGACGCGATAAAACATTATCCCATTCAAGTGTCTGGATTAAGACCGATTGATGAAGTTATTTCCACAGCTGGAGGCATACCTTTTAAAGAACTTCGTGAAAATCTTGCACTCCATCAGTTTCCTAACGTGTACTGCGCAGGCGAGATGATCGATTGGGAAGCGCCTACAGGAGGATACCTCTTGCAGGCATGCTTTAGCACAGGAGCATGGATCGCTTCATCTATAGATAAGCGAGCTACTTCTTAAGTATTTTGGCAATCAGCTTTTGGTACGCATCAGCTATTTTAAGCATGCCAATATCATTCGGATGTGCATAATCAACTGTTGAATTTATATCCAATCCAATTTCCTTATTGGTTAACAAATATAAATTCTTATCCCCAGATGCGGCTACACGACCAACAAATGCATAGGCAACCGCACTGCTTTTGCGGTATTCTTCATTTTTATCTAAATTAAAAATAGCCTTGTTAAATCCAGAACTATGCTCCGTAATGATAATAGGAGTTTTGGGATGTCTTTTCCTAATTTCATCAACTGCATTCGTCAACAAAGAATCCAGTTGATGAGCGGTTCTATCTTTTGTTAATGCTAGATTCGGGATACAATCTAAGATATACACAGCTGCATCGACTTGATTGATATGGTTGATAATCGGCTGCTCCAAACGGCCATTTCCCGAAAAAGCAACATTGACGATGGGACTTGGAACCGCTCTTCCCAACATATTACTCCATGCCAGACCTGGTCTTGTAGCACAGGCACCTTGTGCGATTGAAGTACCATAAATCACGATAGGTTTGCCCTCTTCCACTTCAAACTTAAAGTTTTTATCGTTTTCTACCCCTATTTCCAACCATTCAACAGTATTGTACAAGGGTAGGTATAACCGATAAGTAAAATGAGCATTTTCACCTAATTTCTGATAGGTATAAGTAACAGTATCTGCAAAATTATAGTTCCCAAATGCCCAATTCCAGTTTCCTTTGTCATCTTTTGCATAAAGATCTACGCCGCTCACCCCAGTAGTTGGCATATGGGGCATATCCAACGAACCACTGACTTTATAACGAATCGTAATCGCTGAAGCATCAGTCTTAAAATCAACATATAAACCAGCACTATTGGTCCCGAGGCTCCAAACCGGTGATCGAACCTGACTTTTTAACTGATCTGGCAATCGATAATAATTTGCTAATTCTTCCGTAGCTATACGTCCTTGGATCGCCTTATTTTTAAGAGGGTCATTCCACTTAAGCTGTTGTGCAGATGAGCTGAAAGCAATAAAAAGTCCTAAAAAAGACAAAAATAAGTTTAACTTCATAATTTAGATTGAGAATCAAATCTAACTATTATTAAGACAAATCAAAAAAACAAATCACTAGAGTTATGCAAAAAATAATTGGAATGGATATCGAGTTGCAGAAAACACCTAGTCAAGTACAGAAACAAAAAATCCTTACTTGAAATAGTCAAGCAAGGATAATTACCGTCAAATTTTTATGTCATCCTATTCTAGGACGCTACACTATGATCATTCGTGTTAAAGAATAGCTTGTCTTACACGAACTAATTTTTCCATTAAATCTTCCAGATAATCTAAGTGCAGCATATTGGCACCATCTGATTTGGCTTGCGCAGGATTTGGATGCGTTTCAATAAACAAGCCATCAGCACCTACAGCGATTGCAGCTTTAGCAATCGTTTCGATCAATTCGGGCTTACCTCCTGTCACTCCAGAAGTTTGATTTGGTTGCTGTAAAGAGTGCGTACAATCCATGATTGTAGGTACACCAAAACCACGCATTTCAGGAATACCTCTGAAATCAACAATTAAATCTTGGTATCCAAATGTATTACCACGATCAGTCAACATCACATTTTTATTGCCCGAGTCTATCACTTTATCAACAGCAAATTTCATCGAAGCTGCATTTAAAAATTGTCCCTTCTTTATATTCACCACTTTACCCGTTTCAGCCGCAGCTACAAGCAATTCCGTCTGACGACATAAAAAAGCTGGAATTTGCAAAACATCAACATAAGCTGCTGCCAATGCGGCTTCGTGACTTTCATGGATATCGGTCACTGTAGGTACTCCAAATGTTTTACCCACCTTCTCTAAAATACGCAATGCTTTCTCATCGCCGATACCCGTAAAAGAATCTACACGAGATCGGTTTGCTTTACGATAAGAACCTTTAAATATATAAGGAATATGTAAGCGATCAGTAATGGTAACGATTTTCTCCGCGATACGTAAAGCAATTTCTTCTCCTTCTATCGCACATGGCCCTGCCATTAAAAAGAAATTCGTAGAATCTCCATTTTTAATTTGAGGTAGTACTGTATTTATCATTTATTATATGCGTTTCTAATTTCCTAATTCAGACATAAATTTAATTCGCATCAATTGAATATCTTCATACGAATAGTCATCTCCACCTAAATCTTTCAAAGCTTGATTAATAGAATCTGAATCAGCCTGTTTAAAGTAATCGTAAACCTCATCTTGACGATCTTGATCGATCATCTCATCAACGAAATATCCGATATTAAGTTTTGTACCTGCATTGACGATGGTCTCTACTTCTTTCAACAAATCCTCATAGCTGATTCCCTTAGCCGCAGCAATATCATCTAATCCAATCTTACGATCGATATTCTGTATAATGGCAACCTTTAAAGCAGACTTATTAGCTGTCCCCTTAATCACCAAATCAACTGGGCGATCGATATCATTTTCCTCTACATAGTTTTTGATCAATTCAACAAACTGTGCACCAAACTTCACCGCTTTACCATTCCCCACTCCTTGTATCTGCTTCAGCTCATCCAATGAAACAGGATAATGCGTACACATTTCATCTAACGATGGATCTTGAAAAATAACAAACGGAGGTAAAGATTTTGATTTGGCAATCTTTTTACGAAGATCTTTTAACATCTTCAACAACTCGGTATCTAAAGCTCCAGTAGCATGTCCAGCATCTTCAGATGAAGAATCCCCTGAAAAATCCAAAGGACGATTCATCACAAATTTCAACGCATATGGATTTTCTAAATAATGACGTCCTATATCGGTCATTTTTAATAAACCATAATGATCAATATCCTTAGCTAAAAAGTTATTCAGAACTGCTTGACGAACCAAAGATTCCCAATAAACAAGTCCTTTATCCTTACCTTTTCCAAATAATGGGTGTTCGTCATGTTTATATGCAGAAACAGGTTGATTATTTTGACCGATCATGACATTGATCACATGTAGATCATCAAAATTCTCCCCTTGCTCTTTGATGAAAGATAGCACTTCTAATAAAGAGCCCTCCGCTTCAAAGTAAGTTTTTGGCGAACGGCAATTATCACACATATTACTACAGCCCGTTTCATCAAAGTTCTCTCCAAAGTAATGTAAAATTTGTTTACGTCGACAAACCGCAGATTCGGAATAATCAATAACTTCTTTCAGAATTTGAGTACCTATTTCCCTTTCAGCAACAGGCTTGTCCTTCATGAATTTCGTTAATTTCTCGACGTCCTTTTCTGAGTAAAAAGCTAAACATATACCCTCTCCACCATCACGACCAGCACGACCCGTCTCTTGGTAGTAACCTTCCATTGATTTTGGAATATCATGGTGAATGACAAAACGTACATCGGGTTTATCGATCCCCATACCAAAAGCAATCGTTGCCACGATAACCTCTACATCCTCCATTAAAAATTTATCCTGTGTATCAGCACGCGTTTTAGCGTCCAGACCAGCATGATAAGGAAGAGCTTTGATTCCATTGATATTTAAGACTTCACTAATCTCCTCAACCTTCTTACGGCTTAAGCAATAAATAATACCCGTTTTTCCAGATTGACCTTTGATAAATCTTACAATTTCTTTAACAACATCTTTCTTAGGTCTTACTTCATAGAATAAATTACCCCTATTAAAAGAAGATTTAAAGAGCATGGCATCATTCATTTGAAGATTCTTACGAATATCGGACTGCACCTTTGGTGTAGCAGTAGCTGTCAATGCAATAATGGGAATATTTTCACCAATACCATTGATAACTTGACGAATCTTGCGATATTCAGGACGGAAGTCATGTCCCCACTCGGAGATACAATGAGCCTCATCTACAGCAACAAAAGAAACCGTAATCTGCTTCAGAAATTCGACGTTTTCCAATTTGGAAAGCGACTCTGGTGCAACATATAGTAATTTTGTTTTTCCTGCCGTAACATCCTGTTTAACACGCATAATATCACCTTTATTCAATGAAGAATTTAAAAAGTGAGCAATACTATCCTCTCCGCCAAACGCGCGAAGTTGATCAACTTGGTTTTTCATCAAGGCAATTAAAGGTGAAATGACAATTGCTGTCCCCTCACTCATCAATGCCGGTAGCTGGTAACAGATGGATTTACCACCTCCAGTAGGCATGATGACAAATGTGTCCTTTCTCTGGAGCACGTTTGTTATGATTGCTTCTTGATCCCCTTTAAAAGTATCAAAACCAAAAAAATCTTGTAAATTGTCGAAAAGTGATTTTTCTATTTCCATCGAGCCTCGGGCAAAAATAAGATAGATAAATGACCAAAAAATCTGTAAAATAACCTATTTTTGTATTCATTCTTTAATATAAAAGTAGATATTTTATTTGTGAAAAGCAACATCGATATAAAAAATATAGCTATCCAAGCGATACAAGAAGAAGCTAAAGCGGTAGCCGACTTGTCACAACGGATTGACGACGACTTTGTTAACGTGGTTAAACAAATTGTAAACTTACAGGGTAGAGTCATCGTTACCGGCATAGGAAAAAGTGCAATAATTGCTCAAAAAATTGTTGCAACAATGAATTCGACAGGAACACCATCCATTTTTATGCACGCCGCTGATGCCATTCATGGTGATTTAGGGATCATTCAACAGCAAGATTTAATCATTGCCATTTCCAAAAGCGGAACGACTCCTGAAATCAAAGTATTGGTGCCTTTCTTGAAGCAAACAGGCAATACTTTGGTAGCTCTTGTTGGAAATATTAATTCTTATTTAGCTGAACAAGCTGATTATGTATTAGACACTACAGTTGACAAAGAAGCATGCCCAAACAACCTCGCTCCTACCTCCAGTACGACAGCGCAATTGGCGATGGGCGATGCCTTAGCCGTATGTCTTCAAGAGTGTCGTGATTTTTCACATCAAGATTTTGCCAAGTATCACCCCGGAGGAGCACTCGGCAAAAAACTCTATCTAAAAGTTGCCGATCTTTCAGATCAAAATGAAAAACCAAAAATTCAAAGTAATGCGCGTATCAGAGAAATTATACTCACCATTACGCAACATAGATTAGGTGCAGTTGCTGTATTGGAGCAAGATCAGATTATTGGCGTGATCACCGATGGTGATATTCGACGTATGCTCGAAAATCATCAGGATTTAACTGGACTCACTGCCGCTGACATCATGGGTGCACACCCTAAAACAATTGACAAATCTGAACTCGCAGTAAATGCGTTGCATATGATGCGCCAAAATAACATTTCCCAACTGATTGTTTTACAGGCAGGAAAATATGATGGTATTATTCACATTCAGGATTTGTTAAAAGAAGGAATTATCTAATCTGACATAAATGTAATATTATTGTTATTAGCTCCTTTTATCCAATAAATGAAAGTCTAAATGGCTACTTTGGTACGTTGTTTGACATTATCAAGTAGCATAGTAAACAAATAAAGAAGAAGAAGATATGAAAAAGTTTTTAGCCGTATTAACTGTTATTATCGCATTTGTAGGATTTACTGCAATGCAAACGAGTCAGAGCGAGTTTAAATTTGAGAAGGAAACGCATGATTTTGGAAAGATTGCACAAGGAACACCAGTTTCATATAGTTTCAAATTTTCAAACGTAGGTAGTGAGCCGATTATCATTGGTGATGTAAAACCATCATGTGGATGTTCAGTGGCAGAGTTCACAAAAACACCAATAAAACCAGGTGATACAGGAACAATTAAGGTGACGTTCAATGCGGCATCAAAGGCTCCATTTACAAAGAGCTTTACTGTAACATCCAATACGAAAACACCTGTAAAAACATTGTACATTAAGGGAATTGTAGAGTAATTACTTTACCTATATCGTCATGAACAAAAGCCACTTCAACTAAAGTGGCTTTTTTAGTTTTTATTCCTTAAATTTGTATTGCTAATTTATATAAAATAATGCCATCTATATCAACAAAAGGGTATGATATGCCCGCTTCCCCAATTAGAAAACTTACACCTTTTGCTGATCAAGCAAAGAAAGAAGGAAAAAAAATCTATCACTTAAATATCGGACAGCCAGACATTGAAACACCAGAGGTGATGCTTAATGCTTTAAAAAACATGGACTTCAAAGTTTGGGCATATACGGCTTCAGAAGGAACAGCTTCCTATCGCAATAAACTCTCGACCTACTACAATAATTTAAACTACCATATCGAACCTACTGATATTTTAGTAACAACTGGTGGCTCTGAAGCGATTATGATTGCTATGCAAGCCTGTTTGAACCCTGGTGAAGAAGTTATTATTCCAGAGCCTTTCTATGCTAATTATAATGGTTTTGCATGTTCAGCAGATATCGTGGTTAAGCCGATCATGTCTTACATCGAGAGTGGTTTTGCTTTACCCTCTATCGCCGAATTTGAAAAAGTGATCACCGATAAGACAAAAGCTATTGCTATCTGCAATCCAAATAACCCAACAGGTTATTTATATTCCAGAGAAGAGCTAGAAGCCTTACGTGAACTTTGTTTAAAATATGACTTGTACTTATTTTCTGACGAAGCATACCGTGAATTCTGCTATGATGGTCGTGAATTTATTTCACCTATGCATATGGAAGGATTAGAGCAGCACGTGGTTGTTTTTGATACGGTATCAAAACGCTATTCAGCTTGTGGGGCTAGAATAGGTTGCTTAATAACAAAAAACAAAGAACTATACCAAGTAGCACTTAAATTTGCCCAAGCACGCTTAAGCCCTTCTTTAGAAGGTCAGATTGCTGCTGAGGCAGCTGTAGATACTCCCGATAGTTACTTTGAAGCTGTTTCAAAAGAATATACTGCCCGTCGTGATACATTGGTCAATGGCTTAAATAAAATTGAAGGTGCATTTTCACCAAACCCTGGGGGTGCATTTTATGTTGTAGCAAAATTACCCATTGACAATGCAGATAAATTCTGTCAGTGGATGTTAGAAGAATTTGCTTACGAAAACGAGACCGTGATGATGGCACCAGCTACTGGATTTTACAGTACTCCAGGCGCAGGAAACAATGAAGTTCGTTTAGCATACGTACTCAATCAACAAGACCTGAAAAAAGCATTGATCTGTTTAGAAAAAGGTCTCGAAGTATATCCTGGCCGTACACTATAAGTCGATCGAATACATGTTCAAAACTGTATTCCTGTTCACTTAACTATGAAATAAGGGCTTATCACTTGTGTGATAAGCCTTTATTTTATAATAAACACTTCCCCTAACCAGCTATCCATGCAATTGCCTTTTACATGGATTTTTCCATAAGCGATTATAATAAGTTCTCGATAGTCCCTTTTTTATCGCTAATTTTTTTTGGCCCACAATAGATCTATCAAAATATGATGTAGTTCGCATACAAAAGCTAACGGTTTTAAGATGTTTATTCTTTTCATACAAAACATTTTACCCACTTCAAACGTTATTATAGTAATTGATCACTAAATAGATATAATATGGATAAATTGAAGAAATTTGAATTGATGGAAAAAATTTCCAGAGAATTAGAAGATGTAAGAAAAAGTCAGCAAGCCGTATTAGAAAAAATTGGAAAAATTGAGGTGGATAATATCGAACTTGGAGACCAAAATCTGGAGAAAATTCTACCGGATATTTTTCAACGGACGGCAGACAATTCAGATGCAATTCGTCAACTATTGGACTCTTTCCAAGAGAAAACAGATGAGTATGGTGAGAAGAACAATGTTGCCAAACTAAAAGAACAACAGCAAATCAATAGTATTAAATAAAAAATAGTACTGCATAATACAAAAAGAAGAGCTTCCTATTTGGAAGCTCTTCTTTTTGTATATTCTTCGATGACAAATTTCAGCTGATCTTCTTGAGTCATATAGGAATTATTCAATATGATGGCATCATCAGCTTTCCGTAGTGGGCTTTCTTCTCGCGTGCTATCGATATGATCGCGATGTGCCAGATTTTTAACAATCTCATCCATGGTTACTTGCTCACCTTTATTGGTCAACTCCAGATAACGTCTATTTGCACGTACCTGTGGATCTGCTGTCATAAAAATCTTCATATCAGCATCTGGAAATACAGTCGTACCAATATCACGACCATCCATCACAATATTGCGTCTACGCCCTAGCTTTTGTTGCTGTGCAACCATGGCTTGACGTACCGCTTTGATCGTACTCACTTCACTCACTTTATCAGAAATATACATCTGTCGAATCTCATCAGATATATCCTCATCATTGAGATGAATCTCTGTTTTCTCTAGATTAGGTATAAAGTCAATATGAATATTTTCTAATGCTTGTGCAACTGCCGCATCATCTTCTACATCAATCCCTTCTCTAATGAAGTAAAGTGTTACAGCACGGTACATAGCACCACTGTCGATGAAGACGAATTTTAATTTTTTAGCTAATGCCTTTGCTACTGTACTTTTTCCACAGGAAGAAAAACCATCAATAGCAATAATAAAGTTATGTCTAGTTGTCATAAAACTAATTCATACCCCCTATGATTACCCCAAGCTTATTAACCAAAGGAACAAGTATTAAATTTCCTTCAATGATACTCTCTGGCAAGAAGATATATTTCTTATCGTAAATAATATTATCTATGTAAAAACTCAACCAATATTCATTTGTTAAACCAAACACCTGTTCATCAATCGCTTCGATTTTTTCAAAAGAATGTGCGGCAACATTTCCAATAAAATGGCGCAATGTACTTGTTTGTACCTGAACACCATCTTTTTCACCATACCCTTTAGAAGTAACCAATACATTTTGAATCTCTTGACTTTTTTCATTGATCAAATAGACATTCCATACCTTAGACTCTGGGCTTTCACTTTCCAAAACAACAGCGATTGTGATATTTTGAACAATGTTTTCAGGTAAATCCTTTTTCATTTCAATTATTTCGCTTTAGTTGCTTTAACTGGAGCTGCTTTTTTTGTAGTAGTCGCTTTTGTTGTTGTTGTTTTTTTTGCTGCTGTAGCCTTTTTAGCTGGTGCTTTCTTTGTTGTAGTCGCTTTTTTTGCGGTTACTTTAGCTTTTCCTTTAGGTGCATCAGCTTCCGCCCATTTGAGTACATCCTCATAAGTAATTTGCTCCACTTCCGTTCCTTTAGGGATTTTCAAATTTTGCTTTCCAAAACGGATGAAAGGACCCCAACGGCCCTGCTCGATTTGAGCTTCAGGATTTTCATCAAAAACACGTATAACCTTTTCTATATCCTTTTGTCTCTTTTCTTTAATGATCTGAATACATTCTTCCTCGGTTACATCAAGAGGATCAAGATCTTTTGGTAAAGAATAAAAAGAAGAATCGTGACGAATGTAAGGACCAAATCGTCCAATAGCAACGGTCATTTCCTTTTCTTCAAAAACACCTACTTTTTTAGGGAGCTTGAACAGTTCCATGGCATCCTCAAAAGTAATCGTTTCGATCATTTGTCCTTTACGTAAAGAAGCAAAACGCGGCTTCTCTTCATCGTCCTGTGCTCCGATCTGCACTAAAGGACCGAATTTACCGATACGAACAGATACAGGCTTACCCGATACAGGATCTACACCTAATTCCCTTTCATTGTTCGCACGCTCAGCATTTTCTAACGTATTCTGTACTTCCGAATGAAAAGGTCCATAAAATTCGCGCAACATATCGGTCCATTCGGTCAAACCATGTGCAATTTCATCGAATTCCTTTTCCACTTTTGCAGTGAAATTAAAGTCAACAATACCCTTGAAATGTTCAACTAAGAAATCATTGACCACGATACCGATATCCGTTGGAAACATTTTTCCTTTCTCAGCACCCGTTATTTCAGTTTTAGTCACGGCAGAGATTTCAGCATTTTCCAAAGTCAATACCCGATAATCACGGGAACGACCTTCTCTTTCTTCCTTCACTACATAACCGCGGTTTTGAATGGTCGAAATCGTTGGTGCATAAGTAGAAGGTCTACCAATACCCAGTTCTTCCAACTTTTTCACTAAGGCAGCTTCCGTATAACGAGCAGGAGGTCTAGTGAAACGCTCTGTCGCATTCATGCTTTTCAACACAACTGCTTGTCCTGTTGTTAATGGAGGTAGTAATGAATTATCACTTTCTTCGTCGTTCGTTTGATCTTGATCTTCATCCGTAGATTCGAAATAAACCTTTAAGAATCCATCAAATTTCATCACCTCACCCGAAGCAGATAAATCTTCCTTACGTGTTGATATAGAAATTTTAGCTAATGTTTTTTCGAACTCTGCTTCACTCATTTGAGAGGCAATAGCACGTTTCCAGATTAAATCATATAAACGTTTTTCCGCAGCATCACCTTCGATACTATGTTCAGAAAAATACGTCGGGCGAATAGCTTCGTGAGCCTCTTGAGCACCAGAAGTTTTAGTTTTATATTTTCTCAGCTTGTGATAACGATCACCATAAGCAGAGCGAATTTCTTTTTCAGCAGCTTCTGTTGCAGTATCACTTAAATTAACGGAATCGGTACGCATATAAGTAATACGTCCAGCTTCATATAATCGTTGTGCCACTTGCATCGTACGAGCAACAGAGAACCCAAGCTTACGACTAGCTTCTTGTTGCAACGTTGAAGTGGTAAATGGTGCCGCAGGAGCGCGTTTTGCAGGTTTAGTTTCCAAACTCTTCACTGCAAACTCCGCAGTCTTACAATCGTCTAAAAACTGCTTAGCTTCCGCTTCTGTAGCAAAGCGATGTGGCAATTCTGCTTTAAAACTATCTTTGACCTTTCCGGTATGGAAAAATGCAACTATACGAAAGGATGCTTCAGCATTAAATCTGATAACTTCACGTTCACGATCAACGATCAGACGAACAGCGACGGATTGAACACGTCCAGCAGATAAAGACGGTTTAACTTTTTTCCATAATACAGGCGAAAGTTCAAATCCGACCAAACGATCCAATACACGACGTGCCTGTTGAGCATTTACTAAATTATAATCTATTTTACGGGGATTCTCAATGGCTTTTAAAATTGCTGGTTTCGTGATCTCGTGAAATACAATACGCTTGGTACTCTCATCCTTTAATCCCAAAGTCTCAAATAAGTGCCACGATATTGCCTCTCCTTCACGGTCCTCATCGGACGCTAACCATACGGTTTCTGCAGCTTTAGCTAATTTCTTTAATTCACTGACAACAGCCTTTTTATCACTCGGAACTTCATACTTTTGTTGAAAATCTTTGTCTGTATCAATAGCATCATCGGTCTTCACCAAATCACGAATATGTCCGTAACTAGACTTCACTAAAAAGTCCTTACCTAAATACCCTTCTATTGTTTTCGCTTTCGCAGGAGACTCTACTATGAGTAAATTTTTAGCCATTTAAATTTGAGATTTGTGCAAATAAAGGCATTTCTTTAACGAATGACAATATTTTTAGTCTTTTTTTACATAATTTAAAGAAAAATAATAAAATCTGGTTGAGTAAAATCCCAAATTTTGTTACCATATTTCCGAACAACATAGCCTATTTTTTCTATTCAGCTATTATTAATTTAACGCCTAGTTTCTCAATCTCTTCTTTATAATAAGGAGTAATTCCGTAGTCGGTTATGATGATATCAATTTCATCAATCGCACAGATCCGTCCAAAAGATTTTCTTCCAAACTTAGAAGAGTCTGCTAGAACAATTACTTTCTGGGCAGATTGGATCATTGCTTTATTCAACTTAGCCTCTTGACCAGAAGTCGTAGACAACCCATACGTGATATCAATACCATCAACGCCGATAAACAATTTGGAACAAAAATAATCCCCCAAAATTTGTTCTGCATAATGGCCTGAGATGGAAATACTACTTTTCCGAAGAATCCCAGGCAACTGTAAGACTTCTACCGCAGGAAATTGATTGAGCTTCATACTAACCTGTAAAGACGATGTAATCACATTTAACTCCATATTGGAATCCATGGCATCTGCCAAAGCGTGCATAGTCGTTCCCGAAGCAATAATAATAGATTCATGAGACTCCATATGAGAAACAGCACACTTACTAATCAATGCTTTTTCATTTGAATAAAATTTTTCTTTTTCAAAAACATTACGGTCAATAATATAAGGATTTTTATTGGTAGCACCACCATGTGTTCGAAAAAGTAAGTTAGAATCTTCCAATTGCTTCAAATCCTTTCGTATGGTTACCGTAGAAACATTCAAATCTTTACACAGCTGCATCACCGTTACATGTTCAGACTTTTTCAATTGGGCTAGGATATATTCATGTCGATCTATCAGATTCATAAAAATTGAATAATTTTTAATGCAAGTTAGTACTTATTGTGATATAAATAAAAAAAGCTTTCGTAAGATTTCGTTTTATTATTAAAATGTTTCATTTATATTTGATTGACACAAGTGAATAATAAAAAAGAAACAAATCGTAATAAAACGATACATATATGATTAATTTTAATAGAAATACCTGTTTAGCAACGGTGAAAAGCACTACTGAATGGGATACCGTCATTATCGGAGGTGGAGCTACGGGACTTGGTATCGCTGTAGATGCAGCATCAAGAGGATTCAAAACCCTATTGCTGGAAAAATACGATTTTGCAAAAGCGACATCCAGCAGGAGTACAAAATTGGTTCATGGGGGTGTACGTTACTTAGCAAATGGCGATATTAAGCTCGTGTACTCAGCTTTACATGAAAGAGGCTTAATTTTCCAAAATGCTCCCCATTTGGCACGAATACAAAGTTTTATCATTCCTTGTTATTCTTTCTTTAGCAAATGGAAGTTTCTCATTGGCTTGAAGATGTACGATTGGATGGCAGGCAAGTATAGAATTGGAAATTCTAAATTTCTGTCCAATGCACAAGTCATCTCTAAACTTCATTCGGTTAAACAAGAGGGATTACAAGGAGGTATTATCTACTACGATGGACAATTTGATGATGCGCGATTTGCGATTAATTTAGCACAATCCGCACATACATTAGGAGCGACAATTTTAAATTATTGCGATGTAAATGCTATACATAAAAATGCAGATGGACTTGTTTCCGGTATCTCATTTACCGATATCGAGTCCAATGAAAGTTATCAAATTAAAGCAAAAACAGTCATCAATGCTACAGGAATCTTTGTAGATGATATCTTAAAAATGGAATCTCCTAATCATAAAAATTTGGTCAGACCTTCACAGGGAACACATATTGTCATTGACAAGAAGTTCTTGGGCAAAGAAGATGCACTTATGATTCCGGAGACGACAGACGGTCGCGTATTGTTTGGAGTTCCTTGGCACGATCATATTTTATTAGGAACAACAGATACTCCCTTAAATGTGCATAGTATTGAACCAAGACCTTTAGAGGAAGAGATTGAATTTATTCTCGATACCGCTAAAAATTATTTAAATCCTGCCCCACAAAGAGCCGATATATTAAGTGTATTTGCAGGATTGAGACCTTTAGCTGCACCTAAAGATTCGAATTCAACTTCGACGAAGGAGATATCTCGAGATCATAAATTAATCAGCAGCCCATCAGGTTTAATCACCATTACTGGAGGAAAATGGACCACATATCGTAAAATGGCTGAAGAAACGGTAAATAAGGCTATTGAAATCGGAAAATTAAGGGATGAACCATGTGTCACCAAAACATTAAAAATTCATGGTTATCAAAAAGAGCAACAAGACGGTCACTGGCAATTTTATGGATCCGATGCAAAATCAATTCAGGATCTAGCTGTAGAAAATCCCGATTTAGCTCAAAAAATACATCCAAAATTTGATCACATCGCCGCAGAAGTCGTGTGGGCCGTACGAAATGAAATGGCTAGAGGTGTAGAAGATGTATTGGCAAGAAGGATGCGTATATTATTTCTGGATGCAAAAGCAGCAATAGAAGCAGCTCCCCTTGTCGTAAAAATAATGGCTAAAGAATTGGACCGATCAACTGCATGGCAAGAAGATCAATTAGCCTCATTTTTAAACCTTTGCAAACAATACGATTACCAATCACAATAAACCTTGTCCCATGAATACATCTGAATATATTTTGGCACTAGACCAAGGCACTACAAGTTCAAGAGCGATCGTTTTTTCAAAATCTGGAAAAATTGAAGCTATAGCACAAAAAGAATTTACACAAATTTATCCTGAATCAGGCTGGGTGGAGCATGATCCCAAAGAAATCTGGTCTAGTCAACTCTCTGTATTTACAGAAGTCATGGCTAAGATGAAAATAACCCCGAAAAATATCAAAGGAATAGGAATTACCAATCAAAGAGAAACCACTATTATCTGGGACAGAATAACAGGCGAACCGATCTACAATGCCATAGTTTGGCAAGACAGAAGGACTGCTGATTATTGTAAAAATATCGAAAAACAAGGGTATGCAGATCTAATACAGAGTAAAACCGGTCTCCGAATAGATGCCTATTTCTCGGCATCGAAAATCAATTGGATATTGGACAATGTTCAAGGGGCAAGAGAAAGAGCAAATGCTGGAGAACTTGCTTTTGGAACGGTGGATAGTTGGATTATTTGGAATTTAACTAATGGAGAAGTCCATGTCACAGATGTGTCCAATGCTTCCAGAACAATGTTATACAATATCGAAACCTTAGATTGGGATACCGAGCTTTTGACCCTATTCGATATTCCCGAACGTATCCTTCCAACAGTCGCATCATCTTCTGAAATATATGGACACACTTCAGGACAAATTCTTTCCAGCAAGGTGCCCATAGCAGGGATCGCTGGAGATCAACAAGCCGCTCTTTTTGGGCAAATGTGTACAGAAAAGGGTATGGTAAAAAATACCTACGGAACAGGTTGTTTCCTATTGATGAACATCGGCTCTAAACCCATTCTATCCAAAAATAATTTGGTAACAACTATTGGTTGGAAAATCGGTGATCAAGTTGTATATGCATTGGAAGGCAGCGTATTTATAGGTGGAGCAGTTGTCCAATGGTTACGGGATGAATTAGGCATCATTAAAAATGCTCAAGAAATTGAAAAATTGGCGGAAAGCGTCAACGATAGTAATGGTGTATATCTGGTTCCTGCTTTCTCCGGATTAGGAGCACCACATTGGAATCCTTATGCACGGGGTACTATTTTGGGCATGTCTAGAGGAACCAATTCAGCACATATTGCCCGAGCAGCATTAGAAGGAATTGCCTTCCAAATTACAGATATATTAAGCGCTATGCAATCTGATGCACAGACGGACATCAAGGAACTTCGTGTAGATGGAGGAGCGAGTTCCAATAACTTTTTAATGCAAACCCAAGCTAATTTTTTAAATGTGGTTACCTTACGCCCTGAAGTCGTTGAGACAACAGCATTAGGAGCTGCATATTTAGCAGGCTTAGCTGTAGGATTTTGGTCAAATATCGAAGAAATATCGGAACAATGGAAAATAGACAGAACCTTTACTCCCATACCAGATCAATCTGTTAAAGAATCTCTTAAAGGATGGAAGCGAGCTGTGGAAACAGTAAAATTTTGGGCAAATTATGATCTTAATCACTAAGAGTAATTGATATGAATGCATTAATCGCAGAATTTATAGGTACAGCAGTGCTTATTCTATTGGGTGGTGGAGTGGTCGCAAATGTGGTATTAAAAGGTACCAAAGGAAATGATGCTGGTTGGATAGTCATCACCACGGGCTGGGCTCTAGCCGTCTTTACAGGTGTTATCATTGCTGGGCCTTATAGTGGCGCCCATATTAATCCAGCAGTCACATTAGCCAATTTAATATTAAATAAAATGACACTCGTATTAGGTCTGCAATATATCCTAATGCAGGTACTCGGTGCTATGTTTGGTTCTTTCCTTGTTTGGTTTATATATAAAGATCATTTCACAGAAACTGATGATGCTGCAGCTAAAGAAGCTGTATTCTGCACAAGACCAGCTATTTATAATCCAAAAATTAATGTAATCAGTGAAATCGTTGGTACTTTTGTATTAATATTTTCGATTTTACATTTTACTAATCCAACTACACATCAAGGTGAAACTTTTGGATTAGGCTCTATAGGAGCATTACCCGTAAGTTTCATCGTTTGGGGAATTGGACTTTCGCTAGGAGGAACTACTGGATATGCCATTAATCCTGCTCGTGATTTAGGTCCGAGAATAGCACATGCTTTATTACCCATAAAAAACAAAAAGTCTTTCCATATGGCCTATGCTTGGATACCTGTAGTTGGCCCACTTATTGGTAGCGCACTAGCGACCATTCTTTATATTTATATGAGTTAAAAGTATAATTCTAATAAGGTCATCAGCGCTCTTCAGATGATCTGTACACTTGCGCTTATTAAAAGGCTAATGCGATATATCATGGACATCGCATTAGCCTTTTTTTCTTAAAAGTAATTCTACATCAACAATTCCCCTAGCATGCAAATAACATATCGCAATTGGTAAGAAATCGAGCAAATACCGCTATTCTAAAATAAGCGATAAAGCAAGATCATCATGTAAAATCATACTTTCGATAACGCTTGAGTAGAATGTTGAGGTTATTCAATCGATAAAAAAGATGATGGGAAGGAAAATATTATCGAGCAAATACTTTAAGAATAACATGATCACAGCATAAGCGAGATATATCTTCATAAAAAGAAGGTTATGGAGATAATAATAGATGATATGCCCAGGTAATATCAGACATAGTACAAGAGCTGCAATTTATAAAATCATATGTGAGAGGAATCAGCTAAATCAACTCCCCAAAAAGCGATAGGAAATCTATTCCTATATCCTATCCTTTAACAGCAAAATATCAACATCTGATACCAGATTGCCACCAAACTGAGAAGCTAAACCGATCCTATTACAAGTCAAGTTCATCGGAAACAGATCCACATACAGAATCATGGAGATCCTAGGAAAAGGATATTGCGGTGCATGGC
>NZ_QBKH01000005.1 GCF_003054045.1 Sphingobacterium faecium | reverse complement strand
ATACAAGCTTTTTCTGAAATGGATCAAGTAAAGAAAAAGTATGCAGCTCGGGAAGATGTCGTATTCGTGTATTTAACGGACGAATCTTCCAATCGTAATGGATTTCAGGAATATAGCAAAATATTAGGTGGAGAACATTTTTACGTGTATAAAAACCAGTTTGCGACAGCATTGGAACAATTTGGTTTTGAATATATTCCCAGTTATTTGGTTTTTGATAAGCGAGGCCATCTAACTCAGAAGAGTACATATCCGAATGATTTGGCAGCTACTGCTACTATGTGGATCGAGCGTGCATTGAAAAAATAATTGAATTTCGTAAAGGAATTTGAATGGTATATAGGTAAGAAATTCTAAAAAATAGTATAAAATTTAGTTAAACCATGATAAATTATAAATTCCAATTTTTTTTTATTTTAGGGAGTGTTATCCTTTGGTCTTGCTCGTATGCACAAGATCAGAACCATAATGCGGAAACTATAAAAATGGACATTCATTATAAGCCAGGCGAAAGTAGGTCACTGATTTCTCTCCGTTTTATGTTATACGACACTGCAAATAATCATATATTTAAACTTCACCCTGAGATCCAGTATATTGCTGTTTCTTTTATACAAGATCGCCCTGAAGTTATTTGGGTTCGGGATAATCCAGACACTAAGTCGTATTACGATATGTCTTTTAAAGGTGATTCTGTAGATATATTAAATAAATATGGACCCATTCATTTTAGAGCAACAGAAATCTCCTTAAATCAGTTGGTCGAATATCAAAAATTCAATTTTCCGACGCACTGGGAGATCGGAGAAACGATTTACAAAGACTCTATTGTCTATTCATTAAGATATAGTACGGGGGAGCAAAGCGAGATACCTGCTAATGGTATGGCAGCAAGGCTTCACGGTAAATATGTAGATCTTGCCAAACAAATTGCAGATGAGCTGCAAAAAAAAAGTATTTCCAATTTGCCTGATTCTATCATAGTACTGCAGGGAGTCATAGAAAGAGGAAAGGATCAATCGATTGAAGAGTTAAAGTTGATCGTGGGCAAACAGTCGACATTTTCGGACACGGCTTTACAGGTTTTAGGAAATGATAAAAACAAATGGCACGCCGCTACCTATTTTTCTGGTGTAACCGGCGCCAGCATCATAAAATTCTACATTGAGCTGAGAGCAGATGGAACTGTCACTATTTTGCCTTCAAAATATATGGATGCCAAAAATCTGTAATATGCTTTCATAGTACTACGAGCGTAGCGATCTAAATTGGCAATAAGTGATGCGGGCAGCTTCCTTTGCATCTTCGCAATGAAAAGCTGATCCTCTGAATTAGAATAATTTTTGGTTTATATCTGGCGGTGGTCTTACTTCAGTCAGGTTAATGGTAAAGATATCGTTCTGCTAGTCAATTAAGATGTGTTGCTCTTTTAGCCATTATAGAATTCAGATAAATATGCTATAGTGATATCTGGCATTTTTATATGGGTACTTTTAACCTTTTTTATATTTTGTTGTAAAGTTTTTGCACACTATACGTTTTGATGGATAATTTAAAGTCAAAAGGGCCTAATTTTCATTAGACCCTTTATCTTGACGTGTAGATGTACAGTAATTTTTTTATGTTTCTTATCGTTTCCTCTTTTTTGTTTCGTCATCCAAAAGTTTTGGGTGCATTTGGATTTTCTACTGTACTACGTCGATTTATTTTTCTGCTTATTTAAAAGCAGATCTGCTATAGTTTTCAATAATATAACAAGTGTCCTTTAAAAAGGTTCATTAAAAAATATTTTTAAACTTTTTTATACAATAATCTATCCATTTACAATTTGAAATAGCAGGAAATCCATGTTCCTTTATTTATCTCTCATCACTTATTAGATGGAGTCCTCAGGATATAGACTATGCTTAGTTGTTATTTTTTGAGAGCACAATTTTCACCTTCTTATAAGGAGCGATCAACGTTGGAAAAGAAACACCAGCAGATCCTGATAATCCGATATTGAGCAATTTATCGCGCTAAGGTATTGGGCGAAAAGCTAAGCAAATGTGAAGAAATATACTAAAAAGGGTAATAGCAACTTTGTTGCTATTACCCTTTTTTAGTATATTTGCCTTGTGCTGATACATAAACAAATCCAATCTAGAAGTTTTAAAACGAATCTCATCGTTTTTTTGTATCTCTATTGGATAGTTTGTAGTATATTTTTTCTACATATCCATGTGCTAAAATCTGGTGAAGTTATACAGCATAAGCATCCTTATCCTATTGCAAAGAAAGGGAATGACCACCATAGTGAGAATGAAATTCGAACCTTTAGTTCTGATTATCTTTTCGAGTTTTCGGAAGGACCTGTTTATCACAACCTAAATCCGTTTTTTACACTGTGGCGCATTTTATGGAAATTTCCAATCGATCTTTATGAAATTTCGCAACCTTTAGTTCCGATCCTCCCACGCGGTCCTCCAATCTTCATCACCTATATCAATATAGTGCGGTAGCACGATTTCATTTTTGGTTTTTTATGATTTAAAAATGCTTTGTCATTCCTAAGAATGATGAAGTCATGAATGTATATGATGAAGAAAATTTTATTTTTTGCTTTGTCGGTTATTGCTGCGTTAACGAGTTACGGGCAGACGGACAGCAAACAGACCGGTCGTGTTTTGGATGACAAAAATGGTGAGCCTATAGCAGGAGTTACTATTAAAGTACCTGACCTTAAGCTTGAACTCGTTTCAGATCAGAACGGTGGGTTCATAATTCCCACGAAATATAAAGGACAGCATTTGGTCGAATTTAGCGGAGTCGGTTATCAGACCCGAAGTTTGAGAATTTATTTGAATAGCAACGATCTGGTTTCGATTCAATTAAGTCCGAGCAATTTGACCTTAGATGAGGTGATTGTAACGAGCGCAGCGATCAGCTCAAGCAGTAAAAAAAATAGTACTTCCATCGCTGTTGTAGGTAAGCAGCAGTTATTGGAACCCGCTACTAATGCCATAGATGGATTGGCTAGGTTGGTACCAGGCGTATCGGCGATTACGACCGGGGCATCAATTGCTAAACCCGTCATTCGGGGACTATCATCCAATCGGGTTGTCACGATCAGCAATGGGGTCAAACAGCAGGGTAATCAATGGGGCGATGAGCATGGGATCGAGATCGATCAATATGGTGCAGATCGTGTCGAAGTACTGCGCGGTGCAGCATCGCTCATGTACGGCTCGGATGCACTGGGAGGGGTGATCAATTTTCTGGAGCCGCTTGTTCCGCAAAGTGGAGAAGTTAAGGGCGAAGTATTATCCAATTATTCGACCAATGGCGGGTTAAGTGCCAGTTCTGCTATGTTGACCGGTAATCACAATGGATTTGTCTGGAGGGGAAGAGGAACTTATAAAAATGCCTATTCATTCAAGACTCCTACTGGTTATTTTCCAAATTCAGGTTTCAATGAAACGAATTTTAGCGCGATGCTTGGACTTAACAGGTCATGGGGCCATTCGCATGTGAATGCCTCTTTCTTTCGCAATAATATTGGATTTTATGAACCTGCTTTTGATAGCCAGGGTAATTATGTTGATGCTGCAGGGAATCCTTTTACGAAAGGGGATTATAAGAACAGAAGCCTTCAGTTTCCGAAGCAGGATATCCGACATACGAAGCTTTCTTGGAACAATCAGCTTATTTTAGATCAGGGATCATTAAAATTTGACCTCGGTTATCAGAACAATCAGCGTCGAGAACATGACAATCCTATCCCAAATCTTTTTTTGGATTTACATACGTTAACCCTGGATGCGAAGTACACGATCAATGAATTTCAGGGGTGGCAGCCGGCTTTTGGGATTAGTGCCGAACATGCTAAAAACTCCAATAAAGGGGCTGAGTTTTTGCTTCCCGATTATCAGAGTTTTGGAGCAGGGGCATTTGGCTATATTAAAAAGACCTGGGAAAATACAACTGTAAATGCTGGTGTGCGCTATGATTATCGTGTCAATGATGGTGATGGATATGTCAAAGATGGCGATGTGTTCGAAAAGTATAAAAATCATTTTTCAAACGTTAGTTTTGCCACCGGCTTGACACATCAATTGAGTCAGTATGTTAATCTTAAAGCTAACTTGGGTAATGCTTTTCGATCACCAAATCCGGCAGAACTTAGCTCAAATGGAGTACATGAGGGCACTTTTCGGTATGAAATCGGCAATACGGCATTGAAGCCCGAAAAAAGTTATCAAGCAGATGTTAGTATAGACTACGATAGGGGCGTATTTAATGGTAGTATCAGTGTTTATTCTAACTTGATCAAAGATTATATTTACATCTCATCAAAGCCCGGTGATGAAACAGCTGATGGAATGGCAATTTATCGGTATGGTCAGGTTGATGCACAGCTCAATGGATTCGAAGGAGATTTTAATATTACGGTATTCCGTCACCTTACATTCAACAATATCTTTTCGTACACCTATGCTAAAAATAAAACACTGGATAGACCGTTGCCTTTTATTCCAGCAGGACAGTTTAAGAACAGCTTAAAATATAACACAGAAATAAAAGGATTGTCGGCTAGCTATTTAAAAATTGGTATTGATAATTTTTTTGCACAGCGACGAGTAGACCGTGAATTTGAAACCAGTGTGTCGGGATATACCTTACTAAATGCTTCGTTAGGAACGACGTTTAAGATTAGAGGATTAAATGTGCAAACGTATGCTGCTGGAAGTAATTTACTGGATAAGAAGTATTACGATGCATTAAACCGTCTGAGACCTGGTCGACTAGATCATCACGACCTTTCATTGGGTATATATAATCCGGGACGGAATATTACTTTTGGCGTGATTACATCTTTTTAAAATCACAAAAGTGGAAGTATGTAAGACTTCCACTTTTTGTAATTTTATTTCTGTAGTTTTTAAGTGGGAATTAACGATATTTATATCCTGAAGAATTAAATATGATGGAATTGTCGAATGGGACAAACTTATTCCTGCGAATAGAAGAAAGTTAAGAGCCGATTACTAGTGTAAGCTATCCATATATATTGTAAGAAATTTATTTTACCGCTATGGTTAGTAGGTTTTATAAGGGCAGTCTTTTTTTTATGTCACACTAAAAATCGTGACGAATGGAATGTTTACGATGTAAGTAAAGATACTTTACTTCATGCTGAAACTAATATCAGTGATGTCACAATTTTGATTCTTAAAATTGATGGGCATACGGATGACACGATAAAAATACATGGAATTGCAATCCCAGGGGGCGAGATTTTAAAGGAGCTGGGAGTTGATTGGTATAATTCCGCTGGTTTAGTTCAGTTTCAGGCATATCGTGCAAAAAAGGGAAACCTTAAGATTAAATATCATGTGCCTTCTAGTAATATTTTGTGATTTAGCGTAATGCTATGAGTGATTTCCAGAGGAATTTATAAGAGCTTGTCTTAAAGAAATCATTAATCAGCTATTCAATTTTCATTCGCATCGATTTAGTAAAGGTTTCAAAACCTTCCCGCAGATACAATGCCTCTGCTAAGGTGTTTTTTGCCAACACACTAAGTTCTAGATAATCAGCTCCCTGCTCTTTAGACCATTGCTTGACGCGTTCAATCAACGCTTTTCCGATTCCTTTTCCACGACTGGTTTCATCAACTACAATGTCCATTAAATACATACATGTCAACGGGATAAAACAATGGTAAGGGGGGCTCTCCTCTAGTTTTGCAATTGCAAAACCTGTTACTTGCCCGTCTATAACGTAAATAAATGCAACAAGATTATCTTCTGCTGCAACTACCTTGCGCAGAAAGTCTTCATCCTGAAGAGCCGGCTGAAGATAATCAGGTTCATAGTTTGCCAGCTGCTCAAACAACAGCGAATAAAGTGCTTTTATCTGTGGAAGATCTGCTGATGTTGCTTTTCTAATATTCATGTGTTTTTCGCTCTAAATTAAAATTAATTTTCTCCTCTTTTTAGCTTTATATAAGCGTTTTGATGGTTGTACAGGCTTGCTGTAAGGTGTCTATCAATTTGGCAACATGGATTCCATCGCAAACAGCATGGTGTACTTGTATGGCCAAGGGCATCAGGGTTTTGTTTCCTTCTGTTTGGTATTTTCCGAAGGTAAAACTGGGTGCAAAATAGTCTGTAAAATCAGCAATGTTGAGGTTGAAACTTTCAAAATGAATCCACGGAAGTGCCGAAATATTAAAATGGTTTTGGGGTGCCTGCTCAGGGAAAAAACTCCTGTTGTTTTCATTTTTTTGAAGGACCTGGTTATAGCTGTCTATAAAATCCATGAAGCTATCGCTGTAGGGGACAGACAGGGCAGAAAAAGTTTCGGTGTCCTGATGAAGGACGGTATAAACCGGGTCGACACGATCCCAAAGGATCAACTCACCTTCTTTCATGGACATTTTGAAGGCAGGGTGTTGGTTTACTGCTTGTGAGAGCAAATAGATCATCACGGGATAAAATTTAAATCCCGTTTCCTTTACAAAAGGAATGACCTGCGTAATATCTAATTTAACGGTCAAACTGAATCCGCACTTGATCGCATCACGATAAGCATTAAAATGTTCCTTTCTGTTCCACTCTTCTATATTGATGGTTTGGTGTATTCCGCCATGTTCTTATTGTTGTTAATAGGCTTCTTTTTTATTCACCTTGTTTGTGTTGCGTTATGGGATACAAGTTACAAAAATTAAACCCGACTTAAGTGTCTAAGTTATGCTGTTGCGGCACAGCTTGCTGCGGTTTAGATTTCCGCAGATCCGCCGTAAGCAAAAGATCGGTATTCACATCAAAAAAGCGGGAGATCCCTACAAGCACATCGAGTGGTGGCGCAGTTTTTTCCATCTCATATTTTGCGTAATCATCTCTCGTAACACCCAGATGATCAGAAATTTTACTTTGCGTGATGTCAGGTGCTTGCAACCTGAGGTATCTGATATTATCGGACATAATCGAAAGGCGGGCTCTCCTTCGGTTAGCAGCCAAGAGGTATGTTCTTCGCCGTCATCATTCAGATAATAGGTTCTTACGCAACCTGGCAAGATAAAATATATAGATTGATTTACTTCGTTGAATTGAAGTAAATGCGCTTTTTTGTTAAATGTAGTAAGCTTACTCTGCTGGCGAATGCTCTTTTTAAGCGCTTCACTCAGGGGGTAAATGCTATTAAAATCTGTGCTTACTCTTGATCAAGATCAATTTGTGTCATGCTAAAAATTAAGGTCTATCATGCTAACTGTCTGTAACAGCTGATCCTAAATAGAGGTAAAGAATTGAATGTTGAAAAAATTATGACGTTAGTATTGTGGCTTGTTATTTTAATGTATAGCGATCGAATTTTTTATCATGAAGTCTGCTATGATTGTTTTATCCATCTATTTTACTAAAATTTTATCTATATATTTGAGTTTGAAAACAGCTACCGGACCTGAAAATAGATTGATGAATGGAATATACGGGCGAAAAAGAATTGCTTGAGGACTTCTCCACAGGAAAAGAAGAAGCCTGTGCGTATATATATCATCGCTATTTTGCTCGTATCTGTTTGTTTGCATTAAGTTTTGTCGATGAGACCAAAGAATCAGAAGATATAGCGGAGGAAAGTTTTATCCGATTGTGGCAAAGTAAGCGCAATTTTGAAAGTTTGCATCACCTGAAAGCAGCTTTGTATCAAACTGCTCGTCGTCTGGGCATTAATTACCAAACTTCGCGGCAAAGAAGAATAAACCGTGTGGATGCTTATGTCCGTCTACAGGATCAAGATCAGTCCAATCAACTCCAAGAGATCGTCTACACCGAAACAATGTCAGAGCTGTATGATGCTCTTAAAAAACTCCCGCCTAAAGCACGTGAAATCGTGGAGCTGACTTATTTGGAGGGATATAGCAATCAGGAAGTGGCCGACTTGTTACATATTAATATGCAAACTGTAAAGAACCAAAAACTGCGTGCCTTAAGCTTATTGCGAAAGCTGTTAAGCCGCAATTCTTTTCATTACCTGATGTCCATCGTATTCTTTTCTTCAGAAATTTAATTTTTTTTTATTCTTCTTTAGTACTTTTTTAATTCGGTGCGGTATCTATTATTGAAAAGAGATATCATGAACCTAAAAGAAGAAGAATTATTGATCCGTATTAGCGCCCTCATTGTTCAAGAAATGAAGGGTGAACAGCGTGCTGAAGACCGTTTGCTGTTAAAAAAATGGTTAAGTGAGTCTCAAGAGAATCAAGCGGTTTACAAACGTTGCTTTGATCAAGTAATGCAAAAAAAGGCTTTTGAAAGTTTGCAGGAATTTGAAAAAAATAGAGATTTTGAGAAGATAAGAGCAAAATTATTTACAACACCCGCACCTCAACATCTATTTTCTTTTAAACGTCTGCTTCCGTTTGTTGCCGCTGCTTGTATGATCATCGCTTTGGGAGGGGTGTGGTACTATAGCCAGGTCAACAAGTCTATTCCTTCGGAAATCCAGCTATCTCAAGTGGATAGGCTGCCTGCTCAAAATCGCGCTACTGTTACTTTTTCGGATGGACGACAATTTCAGCTCAATGAACATGAAAGCCAGGTCCATATGGATAAAAAAGGAGTTCATTATAATGATGGGAGCGCAGTGGCGGAGACACAATCTGCTCAATTTGCAACCATTGAAACCCCTAGAGGAGGTGTTTATGATGTGATATTGCCCGATGGTACGCGTGTCAAATTAAATGCCTCAACGACACTTCGTTATCCTACGGTATTTGCAGCAGATAAACGTGAAGTACGTGTAGATGGGGAAGCCTATTTTGAAGTTGCCAAGCGCAAAAATCAGCCCTTTATTGTTGAAACTGCAAATCAGCAGGTGTCTGTACTGGGTACACATTTTAATGTAAATACCTATGGTAACAAGAGTGAGATGAAAACAACGCTACTGGAAGGTAAAGTACAGGTGAAGGAATTAACCAGTGGAAAGCATCTCATCCTATTGCCAGGTTACCAGTCTTTTGTCAATAAAGGTAAGCTAACCAGTCGTGCTGTCGATGTAAATCAGGAAATGGCCTGGATCCATGGCCGATTTAATTTTGACGAAAAGTCCCTTTATGAAGTTATGGACGAATTGTCACGGTGGTATAATGTGGATATTGAATATAGAGGAGAGATGCCCGATGTCGAATTTTTTGGAGGCACTTACCGGACAAGTAAACTCAGTACTATATTAAATATTTTGAAGGATCAGAACTTACGTTATCATTTTACAACTAATGGTAAATTAATCATCGAACAGAACAAATTATAAAAGGAAAGGAGGATTATTTAAAGAAAAATTACAACGAACAGCCTATATGAATTTTATTGGACTCCGTCCGACAAACTAACCTAAACATCATTAATGAAAATAAATTCTTACTATTTAAAAGTGACAAAGCCATTGTCCCTGTTTTTTGTTGTGCTTCTATTTCTAATTTGTGAAAAGGTCACCGCGCAGACCATTACGTATTCGGGTCGCCAGGTTGCACTGACAGAGGTACTACAAGCGATCAAGGTACAGACAAACTATGAGGTCATGGGAGCGAAAAAACTACTTGATAGGGCAAAACCACTGACCGTGAAAGTTGAGAAGATGCCACTTAAATCTTTTCTGGATCATATTTTTAAGGATCAGGATATCAACTATACGATTGATTCAAAAACAATATTTTTGGAAAAGCGATCACATAATACCAATCAAAAAGCTACTCCAACGGTTAAAAAGTCTTTGCCGCAAGAGATCAAAGTGACCGTAGTCGGCAAAGATCAAAATCCCTTAAACGGGGTGACCGTGCTTCAGGAAGGCAGACCTGTCACGATTTCAGATCAAGATGGACGATTTTTCTTGGCTACAGCACAACGTACACTGACCATGACTATGGTGGGATATCGAACTTACGTCCTGAAATTATTGGATGATAAATTTGACTATTCCATCCGAATGGAGGAAGAGGCTAATGCCCTTGATCAGGTTGTCGTAACGGGCTACCAAGTCATCAAGAAAGATTCTTATACGGGTACAGCTGTTACCAAAAGCGGAGAAGAGCTGCGCCAGGTGAATCCACAGAATGTCCTTCAAGCGATGCAAGTATTTGATCCATCATTCAAATTGCTCGATAATAACCTCGCGGGTTCTAATCCCAATGCACTTCCCAATATCAATGTCAGAGGATCTTCTTCTTTGCCTACTGGCAATAATGAAGTACTGAGACGTGATCATATTACCACCTCGATCAATATGCCTGCCTTTATTATGGATGGCTTTGAAGTTAGTGTTCAAAAAGTACTGGACTTGGATATGACTCGTATTGAGAGTGTCACCATTTTAAAAGATGCTGCTGCAACTGCTATTTATGGATCACGGGCTGCCAATGGGGTCATGGTGATCACGACAAAATCGCCTAAAGATGGGAAGCTGCAGATGACTTATACACACGAAAGCAATGTCAATGTTCCTGATCTGACTGGATATAAAGTTTTGAATGCGCCAGATAAATTAGCTTACGAAAAATTGGCCGGGCTCTATGACAGCGATGTACAGCGACAGTCTCAAGATGTACTTGACGAATTATATTACAGCAAATTGGCCAATGTGTTGGGCGGAGTAGACACCTACTGGCTCTCTCAGCCTGTGCGAACTGCTGTTGGGCAAAAGCACGGACTGTACATCCAGGGAGGTGCAGAAACATTCAGATATGGTGTGGACCTGCGGTACCAGACTCGACCTGGAGTCATGAAAGGGTCCGGTAGAAATCAATATTCAGGAGGTCTGAATTTCAGCTACAATCTTCGTAATAAAGTACGCTTCCAAAATGAATTATCAGTGACCATCGTAAATGGTACGGAATCTCCATATGGTAATTTTTCAGACTATGTGCTGATGAATCCCTATTATCGGATGAAAGACGATAACGGTAATATCCTTCAGGAAATTGATGTTTGGACCAGGGTCGCCAACTCGGGGTCAAGCCAAAGGGAGCATGTATTGAACCCACTTTATAATGCTACTTTAAGTAGCTTCAACAAATTAGGCTATACCGAACTCTTAGATAATCTATCTGCAGACCTAGATCTAGGCAAAGGTTTGCGATTACGTGGACAAGTTAGTCTATTGAAGAGACTAAACAATAACGACAACTTCCGTTCGCCTTTGGCCAATGATTTTTTTTATTATCCAACAAGTCAAACCGATTTAAAAGGTAGTTATACCAGTTATACGAATAATGAACTATACTGGGATGCCAATGTACGGGCGAACTGGATGCGGACGATCGAAAAGCATAATTTCAATATTGTAGCGGGAACAAATATCAGAACGGAAAGTTATGATGAGCGTTCTTTTACAGCTGTCGGTTTTCCTAATGATCGTTTTACAAGTGTCGGTTTTGCAAAGGGGTATGCTGAAAATGCAAGTCCACAAAGCAGCTTAAGCGCTTCCAGATTATTTGGTGCATTCTTGAGTTCAAATTATTCATTTGACAGTAGATATCTTTTTGATGCCACCTTGCGGATCGATGGTTCATCTAAATTTGGAGCTAATAAGCGCTCGGCTCCATTTTGGTCAACCGGTATCGGCTGGAATATACATCAGGAATCGTGGTTCGATAATGAGTCTATTAGCCAGTTACGTGTGCGGGCAACGATCGGATTGACAGGTTCTGTACAGTTTGACCCGTACATGTCAAGAACTACTTACAATTATGATAAAAGTAACTGGTATTCGTCGGGTTTAGGAAGTACAGTCCGGAATTATGGCAATGAGAATCTGACCTGGCAAAAGACCCAAAATACAGATGTCGGGATCGACTTAGGTTTCTGGAACGACCGCTTGACATTTTCTCCAAGATACTATCATAAGATAACACGGGATATTTTGGCGGACATCAACTTAGCACCCTCCACCGGATTTGCATCCTATAAAGAAAATCTGGGTGATATGGAAAATAAGGGTTTTGAGCTGAATGCAAACTGGATACCCATCCGCAAATCAAATTGGACACTAAGTTTGCTGGCTAATTTAGTCCGTAATGAAAATAAGATCATCCGGATTTCCAATGCACTTAAAAGTTATAACGACCGGGTAGATGAGGTACAGCAAGGAAGTGATCTGATGGCTGTGCCCTTGCTCAGGTACAAGGAAGGACAATCGTTAGATGCCATTTATGCTGTGCCATCTTTAGGAATTGACCCTGAAAATGGGAAGGAAGTTTTTATTAAAAAAGATGGATCGTTGACTTATGACTGGGATGCGAAGGATATCGATGTTGTGGCTGTGGCAACTCCTAAAATGGAAGGTTTTTTCGGTGGAACGCTGCGTTACAAGCAATTGATGATGGTGGCTTATTTTCAAACCCGCTTGGGTGGAAAGACCTATAATCAAACTTTGGTAGATCGGGTGGAAAATGCAGACCCACGATACAATGTGGATAGCCGGGTGCTGGAAGAAAAATGGAAAAACCCGGGTGATGTGTCTTTCTATAAGAGTATTCAAGACCTTGGACTAACCCGTGTCTCTTCTCGATTTATCATGCCAGATCGTTTACTTGCGCTTCAGTCTCTCAATATTTCATACGATGCTGGAAAGGCTTTTACAAAAAAATTAGCACTGTCAAGCTTAAGGATGGGGGTAGTTGCAAATGATATCTTTCGTTGGTCATCGGTCAAGCAAGAACGTGGGATCAATTATCCTTTCGCGCGGAGTATCTCTTTTACCGTTCAAGCGGGTTTATAAATATCTAATGACTTATACTAATTGAAGAATGAAAAAGATTTATATCATATTAATATTGATTTCCAATCTTGGGTTCCTTTCTTGTTCGAAATGGCTCGATATACAACCCGAAAGTGATGTGGATAAAAACATCCTTTTCTCGACAGAAGATGGTTTTAAAGAAGCGCTTATAGGTGTGTACACCAGAGCTTCTAAAAGTGATTTATATGGTAAAGAGCTGACGATCGGTACATCTGAAGTATTGGTGCAGAACTATACCATTCCCAGTAATGACCCGTTGCGATACCAGCAAACTAAAAACTTCAGATACAGCGATGCAAATTTCATTGCGCGCAAGGATAATGTGTGGAAAGGCTTATATAATGGTATTGTCAATGCTAATTTGATTCTAGGCGAAGTCGATAAAAAACAAAATCTGTTTATCGGTCATAACTATCCATTGATCAAAGGAGAGGCATTGGCCTTGCGAGCTTATCTGCATTTTGACGCGCTTAGATTATTTGCTACTGCACCAATTGTGAGTGACCAATCGGATGCTATACCTTACGTCACAACTTACTCCAACAAATCAACAAAATTGTCTTCTGTATCCCAAGTGCTGGACTCCGTAATCCGTGATCTGGAACAAGCGAAGGAATTGCTAAAAATAGACCGTATACGTCAAAAATCGTATGTCATTGGTTATCCGACAAGTACAGATACCTTACAAAATTCGGAACTCCAAGATCCAAGCCTTTTCTTGCAAAATAGGAGGCATAGACTGAATTATTTTGCTGTGTGTGGGTTGCTGGCTCGCGTTAATTTGTACAAAGGCGACCAAATAAAAGCGTTGGCATATGCCAAGGAAATTATAGCAGCCAAAAAATTCCCTTGGACAAATCGGACAGATTTCCTGGCCGTGGATGCGGATAAAAAGGACCGTATCCTGTATAAAGAGCTGCTATTTGCTTGGTATATTCCTGCGATGAGCAACACCTTTAATAATGAGTGGTTTACTGAGGGAAACTCGGGGATGTATTTGGATCAAGAGGAAGCGAAGATCATCTACGATGTCGGTGGGGCTGGAGGTAGCGATATGCGCTACACGCAGTGGTTTGGAAGTACCAGCGTAGGTTCAGCTTTTATTTCTCCTTTGCTCAAATATAGAAGAAATGTGTTCAGTGAGAGCTTTTCGGCCAACTTGCATTACTTGGTTGCACCAGCCATTAGATTAAGTGAAATGTATTATATCGCCGCTGAATGCACTTTTGGCAATGATCCTGCTCAAGCACTTGCTTATTTAGATGAGGTGAGGCAAAATCGGGGAATCGGGCAGAAGCTCGACATGATGAGCCAAGCTGATTTTCGTCAGGTGCTGATAAAGGAGTATCGTAAGGAAATGTATGCCGAAGGGCAGCTGTTTTTTGTATATAAACGATTAAATCAACCGATAGTTGGTCAGCAGGGAGCTGTAATACCCGTGAATCAGCAGGTATTTACATGGCCGCTTCCTGACGATGAAATAATTTATGGACAAAGATAATTGAACATCAACATGAAATATACTACTTTTTTAATCATGTCATTTGGCATGTCTATGTTCTTTTCTTGCAAAAAAGTATCGGTCATGACCTATGACCAGCCAGCAAATATTTATTTTGATCTGACTGCTGCAGATCGCGACAGTATGGTGTACACTTTTGCCTATGATATGACTAAGGCGGTGGATACGGTTTTCCTACCAGTCAAATTGATGGGTTACCGGGATGAAAAATCACGAAGCTTCCAGGCATATATAGAAAAGGATTCCTCAACAGCTCAAGCGGAGATTCATTACGACAAATTGAAGCCAGACTATCCGCTTATGGAAGGAGCTGGACAAACTTTTTTACCTATTATCATTCATAACGTCAAGGACCTGGAAACTCATGCCGTGTCTTTAATCATCAAACTTCAAGAAAGTCCTGATTTTGGAATTGAAAATAAGGACCTGATTCGTGCCCGGATCATCCTCTCCGCACAATTGGAACAGCCCCAATGGTGGTCCATGTGGTTGGATAATTATTCTAGGGTAAAACATCAATTGTTTTTGCTTGTAACAGAACAGCGCACATTGTCTATGCAGAGCTTAGATGCGCCAAAAAATCTCTATTTCGCAAATTTATTGCTGATGATGTTAAATGATCCCTTTAAATGGGTGCAGGATCATCCTGAAAAGGACTATAAACTGGAGTCCAATGATGGTGGACAGAATTATGTTTTCTACCATGTGGATAATCCAAATCGAACCATACTGTTAAGGAAAAATGCAGGTTCGGGTAAGTATTTTTTCATTGATGAAACAGGAAAGGAGGTGAGATAATATGGTTAGAAATATTTTTATGAGAAAAGGGATCATCGCATCTGTTTTCATTGCGATGATTATAGCAACTTTATACGGCTGCTATAAAGATAAAGGTAACTATGATATTGCATTACCGCAGGAATCTCAAATTACGGGGCTAGACACCTTGTATGAGGCTTCGGTAGGCGACAGTTTAATCATCACTCCAAAGATTTCGGGAATTGATCCAGGTTCGGTACAGTGCAACTGGAGAATTGATGTTCCTGAAGCAATTAATCCGGAGACGAATCATTACGAAGGACAAGCACTACGGATCGCTTTTGGTTTGGAAGCAAAGCGTTATCGCGCCAGACTGACCGTTACAAACAAGGCGAATGGGATGAAATATTTCTATAACTTTTATATCCAGGGAACGACCGCATTCTCAAGAGGATCATTGGTGCTGTCGGTCGATAATGGTATTAGTAAGCTCTCTTTTATAAAACCTGATCATTCGGTTCAGGCTAATATTTATGAGATCATTAATGGTGAAAATCTTCCGGATCATTCATTACATATCCACTATGTCAAGAATCAGTTTACAGGAAATACGCCGTTAGGATATTGGATTATTTCAAAAAATGGTGGGGTTCGACTGGATGTGAATAATTTGAAGAAGGAGACCTTGAAACCAGGGACATTGTATGACAACTTTTTCTTAGCACCTCCACGTATCGATGTCGGAAGTTTACAAACTTATCCGCAGGGGACATTATTGGGTGTGATCAATGGTAAATTTTATGCTGGAGCAACGACTACATGGGACCAATCGGTAACGTATGGTATGTTTGGAACATTTGCCGATGGCGATTATGAGTTGTCACCTCAATTTGTCCTATCATCGGTAGACAATAATTTCAGCATTATCGGTTTTGAGAAAATTAAAAAACAATTTATACGGATTAATATGTATGGTTCACCCATGTATTTTGGCACACAATATACGAGCGTGAATCCAGAAATATTTGATCCTACCCGTGTGGGGATGGATCTGTTGCATATGGTTCAGATCAATAATAAGGACACTTATGCTTTTGTGAAAGATGATGCAGGAAAAGTTTATGAACTGAAGTTTACGGCTAATTTTAACGGGCCATTTTTAGTTACCGCAAATCATAAAAAGCTCTTTGTACATCAGGAGTGGATCAATGCTGATACTAAAATGGTGGCAAGCCGTATTGGATATATTTATGTGGGTTATCAAAACAAAGTGTTCCGTTATAATCCGCTCAATCAACAGGTGCAGGAATTAAAAGTTAACCTACCATCTTCTGTGAGTTTAGTGAAATTGGATGATGACGAAAATACACTTATAGTAGGTGCTGGGGGCTCACTTTATTATCTGGATATTCAGGTGGGTAAAGATGGACAGCTCCTCAATAAAATTGATGGAATACCTGGTGAAGTGGTAGACCTGACCTGGAGAAAATAAGTAATACACGATAGCTTAAATAATACATATGAAAATTTTAAAAATTGCTGCCATTATACTGGCCGCAGCGCCAACGTTGCTGTTTGCGCAAGAAGCTGCTTTTCAGATGAAAGGAACGGCTCCTAAAATGTTTAACGGTAAGATGATTTATCTGGACTATACCAAAGATGGATTTTCGGTGTCAGACTCTGTCCAGATTGTAAATGGAAAATTCAGTTTAACAGGTACTGTTGATGAACCTATCTATTCCAGAATGGTGCTGGATCAAGAAGGTAAAGGCAAACTGATGGCACAAAATGTGGGCGATCGTTTATACTTTTATCTGGGCAATGAGAACTATAATTTCACGATTAAGGATTCTTTACGTACCGCAACCATTAAAGGGTCACCTATGCATGATGCATATACCGCATATTTAAAAGAAATAGGTGGAGGTTTCATGGATATCATTGATGCGGGCAATAAAGCATTTGCAGCAGTTAAACAAGATGCTGCTGATGCGAATGAACAATATGAAGCCATTCACGAAAAATTTGAGGCTAGATTTGAGGCTCGTCGGGTAAAGGAATTAGCATTTGCAGAAAATAATCCGAACTCTATATTTTCCATCGATGCATTAATTGATGCATCCAATAAGCGAAAGCTTAGTGAAATCGAACCTATTTTTTTAAAACTATCGAAAGAAGTACGCCAGCTCACGACCGCGCGGCAATTGGAAGCACGCTTTTTAGCGGAGCGAAGTATAAAAATAGGAAGTAAAGCTCCCGATTTTTCACAACCGGATACCAAAGGTAAAATGGTTAAGGTTTCAGATTTTAAAGGGAAATATGTCTTGATAGATTTTTGGGCGAGCTGGTGTAGTCCATGCCGTGCTGAGAACCCGAATTTGGTGAAAGCCTATCATAAATATAATAGTAAAGGCTTAGAGGTATTGGCTGTTTCTCTAGATGATACTAAAGGAAAGAATGCTTGGCTAAAAGCAATAGAAGATGACGGCATGCCATGGATCCAGGTTGCTGATCTAAAAGGATGGTCTAACGAGGCGGCAGTTTTATATGGGGTAAGGGCCGTACCGCAGAATTATTTGGTGGATCCGCAAGGAACTATTGTTGCAATCAATTTAAAAGGCGATAACTTACACACTGAATTGGCAAAAGTATTTGGCAATTGATCACCGAGGGTTGCATTTTTTTCATGATGTGGATCGCTTGGTAGCACCGTGCTCTACATCATGTTAGAAAATCATGAAAACTTTGGTAACTAAAATAATAACTGAATTGACTTAGCATCATCAATATCATTTTGATTAGGGTAAAAGTATTGAAAAATGTAATAAAATAGTCTAAAATGAAATCGTAATTTGTTGCCAAAATAAAAGGGTCTAAATTTCATTAGACCCTTTTATTTGTTGTAGTAATGGATGATCACTACTATTTTTTAAATTATACTAGCTCTTTTGTCAGTTCCTCAGATTCTACATAATCCTTAAATTTCTTAAAATCTTTTTGGATCATTCTTTCTAAAGCTGGATTTAACAGCTTACCTACTGTTTTGCCAAATGCACCAAGTGGGGCTTTGTAACTCATTTTTAGCGATATCTCTGTTTCATTTTCTCCTACTTCTTTAAACTTTACCGTTCCTGCATTCTGCAACTCCGAATCTGCCATACTCGACCATGAAATTTGTTCGTTGACAACATCAGCATTGATAGCGGCCTTCCAAGATAAGGGATCTAGCCCCGACGGTGTTTTTACATGCCATTCGGAATGTTTTTCATCGATGATTTCAACGCGATCCAGATGTTTCATAATTAAAGGAAGATTTTCGAGTTTTCTCCAGAACGCATATACTTCTTGACGAGGACTGTTGACCGTTATGACCGATTCGACCAACACATCAGACGGTTTATTGGTGTGGTTGATGCCGAGTCTATCGTATAGTGGACAGAAACCTGTAGATCCTCTTAATAAAAGCAAAGCACTAGAAACCGCCAGTGCCGGATCTTTTTTTTTGCCCGATAGGCTTTTATAAAGTAAATAAGACGATGACAGGATCGTCACTATGCGTTCAGTTTTACTGATATTTTGTTTATAATTCATCATGTTGTAATTAGCTGTTTCATATATTTTTGATGCTCAAAAACTTCTTGCTATTATTACAAATAAAAATGAAGATTGTTAGTTTGTATTTTCATCAGCTGTCAACCGAGACTTCGGAAAGAAGAAAAAATACATGAATAGTTATACTTGATCTTCATATACCTCGTTGTTTCTATTAAAAAACGAGCTAAAGCTGATGAAATGTGTTTTGTTCAATTTTTGTAAGTTTTTGCTTTATCATATCGGTAAAGGGGGAGTTGACAATTTTCCTTTTGCCGTGACGGTGAGCTTAAGTTGGTAAAATTTTATATATTTAGTTTTGACAATAAAGGTTTAACAAATTCGTAAAGGCAATTATGTTTAAGCATCTAAAATTCATTGATGGTACATCTGATAAATTCTGGGAAATACAAACTAATGGTGCAACACATACAGTAACTTATGGTAGAAATGGTACAGCGGGGCAGTCAAAATCGAAAACATTTGACAACGAAGAAACGTGTATTCAGGATGCCGAAAAGCTCATTAAGGAGAAAACGAAGAAAGGATATTCGGAGGACGGTACAGTAGAAGTTGCGCAACAAGTTACAAAAGAGGGAACTGTGCGGAAACCTAACGCCTCAGCGCAACGTAAAGAAGAAGCGGTGAAGCGTCTAAAAGCGCTCATCAGTAAAGGCCGTGTATCTGATATTATTCCTTATCTGGAAGAATATGCGAGTGGCAACCTGGAGGTTATTAAAAAAGAGATTCGTGCTGCCAAACGCTACTGGGTCGACTATGTCGATCTGTCGAAAGATCCATTGTACAAGTCCAAAGCACAATATGATTGGGGTATACGCGGTACAAAAGAGCAACAACGAATGGTGAAATTGTTAGCTTTAGCGACCTTTAACGGTTCGGATGCGCCGAGCTGGGATGTTTTTATCGAACTAATGAATCAAGTAAGAAGCCCGGAAGTTGCCCAGATTCTAACATATGCCAAACCCAATTGGCTGACACCTTATCTGCTGCAATACGTTCAGAAAAATAGTTGGCAATCTGTTAATTATGATAATTTGCGGTATGCGGAAAGTAAGGGTTTTCTGGAATTTGAACCAGAGCTTTACGCCAATTCCTTGTCCAAGTCACACCATCCATCACCAGCTTTACTGGACTTATTTACAACAGATGAATTGACCATACAGCGCGATATTCCACTTGTATTTGAGTATGAAACACAGATCCATACCGTATACTGGAATTATAAGTATGAAAATAAAGTCAATGACCTGACATGGGATAAAATATTTGATCAATTGCTGGCCGACAATAAAATAGCTAAAGCATTTATTTTAACAAGCGCTCTAGAGGTGCAAACCAAAAATTGGAACACTAACCTGAAGAGTTATTTTAGAAAATTGATCGATCGGATAGGCGTGGACGAGAAAATGCTGCTGGAGCATCAGGAGTTATTTTTTCCGTTGCTGCATGCTGAAAATAGTGCGGTGATCAATTTCGTCGTCGATACTTTAAAACCTTATTTTGCACATGCTGACTTTAGATTGGAAGAATTTCTGACCTGGTCTGAGGGTATTTTTATGCGTAATGATATCAAAGCGGCACTGAAAACACTGCTGATACAATTTGATAAATTAGTTAAAATTCGTCCTAAAGTAAAAGAACAGTTTATCCTGCAAGCGGCCGACGTTTTTATGGTCCAGGATCTTCAATTGCAGGATAGAGCTGCTAAATTTATTTTAAAACACCAGAAACACCCCGTAGAAGCACTTACCGAAAAACTATCGCTCTATAGTGCACAGATGTTGGGTAGCATACCTGCGGATCTGAAAATCTTTACAGCTGCATCTACCTATACGGAAGAGGAAATCTTAAGTGAACTAAGGGGTAGTGCTGGAGAAGACTATGTTTTTGATCCAATAGTCGAAAAAAAACTCCAACAACCTTTTATTTATCCCACGAGTTGGAATGATATCCTGTTTAAGATCGGAGAGGTCATCGGTAGTACAGATGCCGTTCAGATGGAAATATTGATGAATGCCTGGGTCTTGCAAAGAGCGAATTTTCCGGCGGATTATAAGGAGCAGCTGGAACCCTATATCAATCAGCTTAAGAAAGTTTACCGAGAATCGCAATGGTTTCAGCATTTTTCGGGGGTATTTTTAAATATGTATTTCCAGCCGAATAAGATTTATCAAAATACAGATCGATACTCCAACTATTCCAAATGGGCGAGTATGATCGGAGAGCAGTTAACACAGCTGCAGCGCCATATCGCGAAAGAAATTCAATTGCCTTTATTGAGTTTACCTACGCATGAACCTTTCTGGATTGCTCCTCAAATAGTCGTACAACGTATTTTGGATTATCAGGATAAAGGCGTAGCCTTAGATTTATTAGATCTGTCGATTGCTTTGAGCCGGACTGTTCGGGAAGATCTGGATGGTATTGTAGCGCTGATCGATCAGATAAACGACATTCAGGTCAGATCTGTTCTGACTTATGCGTTAGGATTGGATGACGAATTGAAAATTGAAAAAAAATCTTGGGTCAAAAAGCTTTTATCTGCATCAGATAGCGCGCATGTTGGCTGGCTGGGTGTTTGGGCTACCGTGGCCCGGACGCATTATCCGGAGGCTGTTTTTAGTGAATTTGAACATGAAAACTTGAAAGAGATACCCTTTGCCGTAGCGCCTTTCCGACCAGAGCTTATGTTTACTCCGTCATATTATCAGGGGTATAATTATCAGACGAGAAAATCAGAAATGGTGTATGATGGTGAAAAATTAAGTTTTCACTTTCCAAACTTCAAACAAGAACCGCATACCTTTATCTACCATAAGGATATTTATCAACGGGGCAAGGACAGTTTGCATAGTTATTATCTGTATCAAGATGACATCTCTTACATGCATAGTTTGATGCCTCAGAATACCGAAAGTCTGTCCTTGTTTTTGACCTTGGGGTTAGCGGCTAAAGCTGATCAAGGAGGAAAGACACCGATCGGCTATCTGAAAGAAATGCTGTATGATTTCTTTCATTTTGACCAGCAGTCGGTACTATTTTTAGCGACTTCAACTTTTAACAAAGAAAAAGAAGTACGGGCCATGGCGATTGAAGTGCTCATCACGGCCATCGATAGGCAGCGATTACCGGTTCAGGATCTGGGGCATTTCCTGGGCATCCTGATGAGTCATACTTATGGTCCTTTAGGAAGATTAGAGGATGTTTTGGGACAGTGTCGTGATATCTCTTCCAAACATAATCATGCTTTGATACAGGTGATCAATCACATGCTCGTGGATTACGCTATAGGCGAAAAAATGCCGACTAACTTCAAAAAACTGATCGAATTATACTATGATCTGGTACATAAGGAATATCAGGAAATTTCCGTTGAAATGAAAGAGGTATTTGAAAAATTAATGATTTTTAAATCATTGCAACCGATATTAAAAAAATTAAGTAATTAACATATGGCCACTACAGATTTAGCGTTCAGCTACAGCAATAATTCGACACTTGTACAGCAATCAGGTATGCAGCAATTGGTGCTTGCCCATCAATCTGAGTTAAGTGAAGTCAGTGCCATACCATGTTTCTTTTGGGGCAGTATTACCGATCCACTGTTAACTTCCAAATGCCTTCTGACATTAGCTAAAGTGGTGCAGTCCAGTTTTGGGCCGGTGCCGCCAAGCCTGCGCGATCCCATTGTTTCAGCAGGTACAGATCAGATCCGATTTGAAGGATTCTCTTCCTGCAATGGTGTGTATGCACGGGTTGACTTGCTTGAAGATGCGATCGATGGCGAATTTATCAGCAGTGGTACGACCAATGTAGACTTTAATGAGCCTATGCTCAATGCCTTAAATGCCGTTAAAAAAACGGAGAAAATGGTACTGGGTGTCGGTAGTAAAGAAGTGTCCATCAGTACCGATAAAACTAAAGTCGTCGAAAAGAAAGTGACTTTACCGCCACGATGGATCAAAGGATTGACCTCGGTACAGCTTTATTTGGCCGGTATGGAACAGAAATACTGTTTAAATAAAATACAGATTATCCAACTGTTTCAGGGCATTCCAAAAGGAAATGTGAAAGGCGAATTATACCTGAGCCAAAGAGGACCTAGATTTGTATTTTCACCGATCGCTACAGCTGGATCAGTTCGCATCGGCGGGGTACAGCGTTTACGCTTATTAGAAGGGATTTTGCCGTATGCGGAGAAATTGATTGTATATCAAGAGGGTGGTGGTGAGAGCTGTGCCTTTGTAGCCGATTTTGGTAAAATCAGGCTTTCGCTGGCACTGTCGCCCGATAGCTACCGCGGTTTTTCAGGTGAAGGAAATGTGTTGGAAAATATGGTCAAGGCCGTACCTCAAGAATGGGTACATGCTGTGAACAGCCTGCTCAAGTCCAATGCACTTTTTGATCCGACTTTATTAGCCATCGAACACGATGTGGATTTTGCGTCTATGGATACTTTGACGGGTTCGCTCTCCTCCATAGGCTTATTGGGCTATGACCTGCACGATCATCAGCACTATTACCGCCGATTGCCTTTCAAGATGGAGCGTATCCTGGCCTTAAATCCAAGATTGAAGAATGCGCAGAAATTAGTGACGACTGATGGTGTTCAATTTGTCAAAAATACACCAAGCTACATCGAAGCCAGAGTCGAGGGTTCGGGAGTGAAACATACCGTGATTATCGCGGGAGATAAACAGCAGTGTACTTGCGACTGGTTTACCAATCATCAAGGAAAACGAGGACTGTGTAAACATATACTAGCCGTAAAGATGCTAAATGGCTAGCTATATTTTGGAATGATAAAGTTTTGGTTATGAGAAGGATCAAATCTTTGAACGCCTGGTAGACTAATATGCTTTCGAGTTGTAATGCCCCTAAAAGTTAGAGAATTTTTGGGGGCATTTTTATGATCAGGAGATGAAACACTATTTTGAATTCAAAATACACGGTCTAAAACAACTATTTGAATATCATCGTTAGGCTATGATACCACTTGCTGAGTCAGTTGTGTCTTCAGTTGATCCAGTAATTGTTTGGATCGGTCAGACGGACATAACTTTTTTAATTATCGAATTGGATCTGAATGGTTGTTCCTTTCCCTAAGCTACTTTCAACTTTAATTTCCGCCCCTAATCGATCAATGATTCTTCTGACAATAGACAATCCGATTCCAGAGCCTTCATATCCGGAAGAATTGGGAAGTCTCTGAAATATTTCAAATATATTATTCCCATTCTTTAGATCCATTCCGATACCGTTATCGATGATGAAGTAAGTCACTTTATTATCCGACGCGGTACTGTAAACTTCAACTTTTGGCTTTTCCTGTTTGCTGCTGTATTTGATTGCATTACCCACAATATTAAGGAAGAGTTGATAAATCAACGTTCTTTCCCCCTTTATTGGCAAGATAGCTCCCAATATAAAATCGAGATGGGTGACATCGTATTGATTTTTGCTACTTTCTGCAATTAATATTATTTTACTTGTTGGATCTAAGAGTTCTAAGTTTAATGCTACTGAATTTGATTTGGACAGCTCATGCACTTTGTCGAGCATATCGGAGATCAGCGATGAGGAGTCCAGCATATTATTCGCCAATTTATGGAGCTGTTCGGTCGTGATATTGTTTTTCATCAGGATCATCTGCGCTCCGAGTTTAATCGATGATAATGGATTTTTAATATCGTGGGTCAGAGTGTATGTGAAGGTGTCAAGAGCATTATTGGACCGAACCAAATCCTTATTCAGTTGGTCAATTTCGGCGTTTCTTTTGGCTAGTGCCTGCTGGATAATGAACACAATACGCTCTATAAAGGAAATTTCGACCTGAAGCCATGGTGTTGCATGGGTTCTAGTGATCTGCTTCCAAGCTTCAAAAGAGGTTCGCGGTGAGGGGAATGTTATTTTTTTTGAATCATCATACTGCAGATGTTTTTCGGGCTTTCCGGCCCATACTTCTTGGATAACGACCTCTTTTCGGAAAATATATATTTTCCATTGTGAGTTTGGTAATATTTCTGTCGTAATAACACCGGGGAGTATATTTTCGCCTTGGTAACTGTATTTAAATTTATGGGTAGAAAATATGCTGTCGTCATCTTGGACAAAATCATTTATTTCTTGGAGCTGTTCTGTATTTGGCACAAGTCCAATCGATCTTTCTCCTGTTGCATATTTAATATAAATGCCATCGGCATGTAGCATGGGCATGATCTTCTCTCCAAATCTTTCCAGTACATGAAAAGTATTTCGATCAATTAACAGATCGCTTTTTAAGTCTTTTTCTACCACGTTCATCGCACTCTGAATTTCCATTTCCTTTTTTAACAGCTCAGAAATATGATGTTTGGTAGCAAATTGAGTCAAAAAAGTACAAAGATGCCTTTGGGAAAGATCGACATGCTGGGGTTGATTATTTTGACAGGTAACGAGTCCCCATAACTGGCCATCTCTAATGATGGAAAAGCTTGCACTGGCACGTGCTTTTGAATTTTTTATATATTGTATATGAATGGGAGAGAGGGCTCTAATACTGCATTTTGATAAATCAATATCTTCTTGACTACTGCCCATGATTTTGTGTGTAGCTGCGTCCGTGTCGGCGGTATGGCGCGCTAAAAAAATGGTATAGAGCTCACGGGCCTGTTTGGGGATATCAAATTCAGGATAGCGATACCCCAATAAAGAATGCATATCTTCGGATTTTGACTCAGCAATAACCTGACCGCTATGATCCTCCATAAATTGATAGACCATCACCCGGTCATAATGAATGATTTGACGTATTTGCGTAGCAAGTGATTCCCAGATATGGGCTTTGTGATCTTCTAAATATTTTGCATAATAATACAGTTTATTTGATTCGACCTGTATATCACTATAGATCTCCACTTCAACATATATATGATCGTTATGCCGATAAATGCTTAAGTCATAATTTTCATTGTGGATGACAATTCTTTTTGTAAATCGGTAAAAGATAGAATTTTTAAAGCTTTCGTCAATGTCTTCAAAAACCAATGTACTGCTGCCCGTCAACTCAGCAAGAATACGGTCAATTGGTAATCCTAAATATTGTTCGAACGGGGTCTGCGTTAACTGAATGACATTTTCACTAACTGCTATACAACAAGTTTCATTACTAAAAACAAATAGGAACCCCAAATCTTGAATGAGACCACATCTTGTTATTTTTTCTTCATGACAATCTAAAAATTCCATAATAATTGCTAAATATTATATGTTAAATTGATATAATATCAGAAGGGAATTAGATTGTGACACAATAATTCGGTTGCAATATTATTTCAGTGAGAAACAGGTAGCTAATTTACGAAATTAATTTCTATCTTTAAAAACTTCATAAGCAGAGCTAAGACAATCTAAGTCGGTCCTAATCAAACAGGATTTAAATAATATGCAGGAACAGATTATCAACTACATCAAAGAGCTGGATCAGAAAGGATCTTAGCAATTTCATTTCCGCTTTTTTCTGCGGACCAAAGTATATGCTTGATCTATAAGAAAGTTCGTTATATCCTTTTATCTCACCACAGCCCATCGATTTATCATCCATACCGGTAATGACACGATGTGCAAGGAAGTTTATCAGCTTAAACGGTGAAAATAGGATTTAGATCACCAATCCTAAGTGGCGTGAGCTTGTTCTAATTAGCGTACTAATGGTCGAAAATCTGGATGATCAGAATGTGCTGTTTACCTAGTTATTGATGATCTACACGGTTTCGGTTATTTTTCTTCATTAATATTTTAGCCTTTCTTAATTGTTGAGTGGTATGATCATGTAATTTTGCATTAAATAAAATCCAACCACCGATCATTCCGATGATGCTTCCGATAAAAATATCGATCATGCGTGCAAAAAATATTTCGTTGGTATCTTGTGTTAATTGCTTGCCGGACTCGGACAGAAAAATAGTGAGGATGGTGATGAAGACTACAGCTATGGCATAATTTCGTACTACTAAAAACTCCACGACCACTTGTAGTAGGGTTATGCTGATAACCATGATCAGCGGAGTTGGATTGCCAGATGCAATTAACCAGGTTATACCAAGTCCTATTAAAGTTCCGGTAATACGCTGTGCAGCTCTGAGCCAAACGTGTTTTGAACTGCTACCCTGCATAACGGCTAAACAAGAAATCGGAATCCAATAGGGTTTTTCAATGTCCAATGATAAAGCTACTGCTAAAGATAGGGTCATAATGAGTCCAAAGATGATGGATTCGACAATATTAGTATAGCTCGATTTACGATGGATGATGCTTTCGGGCTGATGGCTCTTTTTTAGGGTAAGGAGGCTATATATTAAAGCGATACCACAGGTCAATATGGTCCCCATAGCGAGATAACCGATTTTTTCGGCTATATGTTCGGGTTGAAAAGGGGAGCAGATCGCGGTAGAGGCCAACATGATAAAAAAGAAATTGCCTGGAGGTCGGGTCAGCTGAAGCTTATGCAGGGAGTAATGTACGCCGAATGAAAAAAGGCCCAATGCTATGGGGGCAATAATGGGGCTAAAGGAAAAAAATAATCCGACGGTAAAAGATAACATGAGACCAAAACAACAGGTCATCAGGAGTATCATACGTTCGATGAGTTTGTCAGATTGGATATATAGAATGGATAATCCGGCTAGCGATCCCAATTTGCCGGCTTCTATATTGTCCATGTACCAACCTAGAATCATGGGGATGCCTACACTGAGCCCTGCAACTATGGGGAGATGCCACTGTCTATTGGTCTGATTAAATTTAAAAAACGAGTCCATGAGTTATTTTTTTGATGTGATTTGCAGAGAGAATGAGTTTGTCATTCTCCTCTGAAAAACCACACAAAGGTAACGATGTTTTATATTTTTAATCATTTTCATCCAGTATACCCTTCTGGTATTTATTTGAAATTTCCGTAAGTTTAATGATGGGTACAACAGAGAATGCTATTTACGCTGTACCCACGTTAACAGGAAATAAGCTCCTCATCCCTAATTTTTTAAAGCGATCTTGCTATATCATTCCTTATCGCGTAAAAGCAAAGTAGATCACATAAAACCAACTTAAGATTCCGTGTAAAATAGCCCAAAGGATGGATTTATTGCGATCCCATGAGGCAACGACCGCGATTACCGATCCTAGACCAATACCTGATGTCGTCACAATTTTTGTGTTTTCAGTAAATTCCTGTCCAAAAACAAGGGTAGTCATGGATAGTAAGAATACAAGTAGTGTTAATTTTTTCATGATTGATAATGTTAATGTATAATCTTATTTTATGGCTGTTCTTTAGCCATAAACAACAGGAGCAATGGATTTGTTTAAGCATTAAATTCTAATGGCGTCCAAGTCATGGATGAAGCAAGTTTACTTAGATCATTTGACACAGATAAATTTAGCAATTAAATGTAGGCTTTCAAAAAGCTGTTTGAACATAAACGTATGGTATTGCTATATATAATGGACAATAAATCCCCTAGCTCAACAAGAGCTAGGGAATCTGAGCATGGTTAAATTAAACAGGTGGAAATGCAGACCAACTGATTAAATCGTTACAAAGCATAGACATCTTGAAGATTATAGGCTTCTCATATGGACATGGCTAATCTTCAATATTGTTTCAGATTTGAACTAATGCTAAGATAAAGATGATGTTAAAGGAAGTGTTAGCAATTGATGGACAGTTTTATTGTTAATCCATAGACAATTTAAGTGACAAAAATGATTCAGTTTATGATGACTAGGGCTACATTTTTATGCTAGAGCATGTAGCTGAAATAAAGACATATCAATTGGATTTCTGCTGTACGAAAACCAAGTCATCTTAAAACCCACAAACAGCAAAAAATGAGTTGGCTTGCTTTAATTTTTAAATGTATTTGAACGTCTCAACAGGGAAACAATTTTACTTTTGAGTTGTTTATATCCTAGTGTTAACAGTGTGTTACCTGCTGACACCTGCTAATTTTCATCAATAACTACTATACACATGGCTAAGCAACAAGAAAACAAAAAAGTGCAACAGATCCAAGAGCATACGATTGACAATGCCAATCGGGTATTGACGACTAATGACGGCGTTCCAATCAATGATAACAACAATATGCTCAAAGCAGGAGAACGGGGGCCTGCACTCATAGAAGATTTTATATTTCAAGATAAGCTAGCTCACTTTGATCGCGAACGCATTCCGGAGCGTGTGGTACACGCAAGGGGCTCTGGTGCTCATGGTATTTTTGAAGCAACGGCTGATATTTCCCAATACACCAGCGCTGCCTTTTTAAAAAAAGGGACAGTTACACCCTTATTTATTCGCTTTTCAACTGTTGCGGGTTTTAAAGGATCAACCGATCTGGCGCGCGATGTAAGGGGGTTTTCAGTAAAATTTTATACCGAAGAGGGTAATTATGACTTAGTCGGAAACAATATTCCGGTGTTTTTTATCCAAGATTCAATGAATTTTCCGGACCTCATACATGCGGTCAAACCTGAACCGAACAATGAAATGCCGCAGGCAGCATCGGCCCATGATACGTTCTGGGATTTTATATCCTTAATGCCTGAATCGGCACATATGCTCATGTGGGCAATGTCGGATCGTGCTATTCCTCGCTCATTTAGAATGATGGAAGGATTTGGTGTCCATACTTTCAAATTTGTGAATGCAGAGGGTAAAGGTACTTTTGTGAAGTTCCATTGGAAACCAAAATTGGGTGTTCACTCTGTCGCTTGGAATGAGGCGCAAAAAATATCGGGTTTTGACTCGGATTTCCTAAGACGTGATCTTTGGGAGAATATTGAAAAAGGTAATTTCCCTCAATGGGATCTAGGGGTACAGCTGGTGCCGGAGGAGGATGAGCAAAAATATTCATTTGACTTACTGGACGCGACGAAGATCATCCCGGAGGAATTAATCCCCGTGACGATCATCGGTACGATGACGCTGAATCGCAATCCGGAAAATTTCTTTGCTGAAACCGAGCAGGTGGCGTTTGATCCAGGACGTTTGGTACCAGGTATCGACCTGACCAACGATCCACTATTACAAGGCCGTATATTCTCTTATGCAGATACACAAAATTACCGTTTGGGAGGGCCTAATTTTCATGAGCTTCCGATCAATAGACCAGTCAATGGGAAACATAACAATCAAAAAGATGGTTTTGGAAGACAGGACATCCTTAAAGGAAATGTCAGCTATTTCCCTAATAGCTTAGGGGGTGGCTGTCCGTACCAGGCGATGTTGAGAGGGGAGACAGGCTTTAAAAGTCATGAGGAGAAAGTCGACGGTCATAAGGTAAGACGCAGGTCTTCATCTTTTGCGGATCACTTCACACAAGCCCGATTGTTTTTTAATTCGCAGTCAACACCAGAAAAGGAACATATCATCAGTGGATACAGTTTTGAGCTTTCTAAAGTAAATTCGGTTGATATCCGTAAACGCGAACTGGCGATCTTAAATCAGATTGATCAAGAGCTTGCGAAAAGGGTTGGTGCCAATCTTGGGCTGACTCCACCAGAACAATTGGATGAACTGACCTTACAGTTTGCGCGTCAAAACCATCCTGAATATCCGATACATGCGCCTAAACCAGAAGTGGAGAAATCATCTGCCTTGAGTATGGCTACGGCTCCAGGTGAGGGAACTATCGAGACACGGAAAGTGGCTTTTCTAGTTGCTGATGGGGTTAGCAAGGCATCGGTCGATGTGATGAAAAAAGCACTGGAAGCGGAAGGAGCCGAGGCGGTATTGATCTCCACACATACTGGTACAGTGAAGTTTAAGGAGGGCGGCGAAGCGGAAATCCAACATACTTATCTGACGGAAGCTTCTGTTTGCTATGATGCATTCTATACGCCAGATGGGGATTCGGTTGCGACATTGGAAGAGGAGCCCGATTATATCCATTTTATCAATGAAGGATTTAGACATTGTAAGGCTTTGGCATTTGCAAAAGGGGCGGAAAAACTGATTGCTGATTCGTATATCGCAAAGCAAGAAAAAGATGCTGGCGTTGTGGTCGAATCTAAAAATAACCTGACAACAGACTTTATCACAGCGATGAAAGGCCATCGGGTATGGGATAGGGAAAAAGTACGTAAAGTACCTGCTTAATCAAGTAGCTACTTACTATTTTAATAATCATAAAAAAAGTCATGCTCCGAATGGGAGCATGACTTTTTTATATCAGGATGGGATGTTATTTCGTAACAGTGAATTGGAAATCTGCTTGGAATTTTACTTCGTCGCTGACCATCAATCCTCCCGTTTCTAAGGCTGCATTCCAAGTTAATCCGAAATCTTGACGGTTGATTTTACCGGTAGCGGTATAGCCGATTTTTTCATTACCCCAAGGATCTTTGGCTACTCCTCCAAATTCTACGTCGAACGTAACCGATTTGGTTACTCCTTTGATCGTTAGATCGCCTGTTAGTTTGATATCGTCACCATCTTTTGTGCTGCTTGTAGCATGAAAGGTAATCTCTGGATGAGCTGATGCATCAAAAAAGTCTGAACCTCTTAAGTGCTCATCGCGTTGCTCATTTTTAGTATTTATAGACGCTGTTTTGATCGTCAGGTCAATTTTGGCATTTTCTAAATGGTTGGAATCACTGTCTACCGTAATGTCGAAATCTTGAAATTGACCTTTTACGTTAGTAATCATCATGTGTTTTACTTTAAACTCAATTTCACTGTGTGCTTTGTCTAAACTCCAATTTGCCATAACTTTAATGTTTAAATTTGTTTATAAATTTTTTATTTTCTTCTTTACTAATCTACTACAAAATTAAGAGATCCGATTGTAATAATTCTTGACCTACATCAATATCGTATTTTCTTTGAATCTACTATTATAAGCTAAACAATGTGGACACCATATTAGTTTCAATTTATTTTGTACATGGTGTTAATTTTTGGTGTATCCATAAATGATATAATGAAGTTATAGGAAAAATAACTAGGCTGTAATTAGGTAGATAATGATGTCGCTCATGTATGGTACTTATTAGGATGTATTTATAAAATTCAGGAGTAACATAATATTGATCGATGGATGAAACAACATCTCAACTTAACTGTTTTATGAATATAGGATCATAGAAAGTCGAAAAATTTCAGTAGATAGAGATCTTGGAAAAGAATTAAATTTTTGATACATAAAAAATAAGTAAAAATGGAATATAGAAAATTAGGTGATAGTGAGTTAGAGATTTCAGCAATTACTTTTGGCGCTTGGGCTGCTGGGGGCTGGATGTGGGGAAGTACGGATAGAAACGATGCTATAGAGGCCATTAGAGCTTCTTATGACGTAGGTGTAACGGCTATTGATACGGCACCGATCTATGGACAGGGCACGAGTGAAGAAATCGTTGGTGAGGCAGTCAGAGAAATTGGTCGGGATCGGGTTCAGATTTTAACCAAATTTGGTATGCGTTGGGATTTGGCGAAAGGAAATTTAGCGATGCACAGCAAAAATAATGAGGGTGTGGATATCGATATCTATAAATTTGCGGGCAGAGATAGTATTATTTACGAATGTGAGCAGAGTTTGCGCCGTTTGGGGACAGATTATATTGATTTGTACCAGATTCACTGGCCCGATCCCACGACGCCGATAGACGAAACCTTTGAAGCAGTTACCCGTTTGATCGAACAAGGTAAGGTACGTCATGCTGGCGTTTGTAACTATAGTGCTGCTGAAATGGAGGAAGCTGAGAAAACACTAAAACTGGTTTCTAACCAAGTTCCATTCAGTATGGTCAATCGGGGCATCGAGCAGGAAACAGTTTCGTATTGTGTAGTGAACAACAAATCGATCCTAGCGTATAGCCCATTGGAAAGAGGCTTATTGACGGGTAAAATAACCGCTAATTATCAATTTCAACCTGGTGATCACCGTTCAAAATTACCGCATTTCCAACCTGATTTTATTGCTAAAACGAATAATTTATTGGAGAAAATAAAACCGATTGCAGATCAGCATCAAGCTACCTTGGGGCAGTTAGTGCTACGCTGGACTATCGAAAGGGCAGGGATCACCATCGCGTTGGCAGGGGCAAGAAATGCACAGCAAGCGGTTCAAAATGCCAAGGCAATCGATATCCATTTAACCCAAGAAGAAATCGAAACCATAAATGAATTTGTTAATAATTTTTAAAGCGATATGGAAAAAAGAAATAATGCTTATCAATTAGAATTAAAAGAGATGACTCTAAAGAATGGAGATGAGGGAACAAAATCTTTGCGATTAAATTTTGATAACCATGATGATTTGTTCCATATTTTGGAGGTGATCCGTTCGAAACAAATTTTTGAAAATAAGGAAACAGCTACCGAATTTGCTTTGGGATTGAAATTGTTTACGGAAGTCATGTTAAAAAATAAAGACAATCCTTTATTTGAGGATTTGCGTCCAGCAATTTCGGATTTTATGAAAAAATTAAAGAGTCTTTAAATTCTTTCGGGTTGGCTGTAAAGAGAGTATGTAGGATTAACGTGAGATGCTTTTTTTGCATTTTAACGTGTTGTGTTCTTGCTCACCAGCGGACAAGAACATCATCTATTTAGCCTGCTTTATATTTTTTGATGATGATATCTTTTTGATAAGAAATTGCTGAAATTAAAATGGACTAGAAAATGAAATGGATCAATAACATTGTATTCATACTGGCTTTATTAGGAAATATGGATCAAAATTTTGCTCAAGAATATCACAGTGAGGCGTTGCAAGAGGCCGCTTCTTTTGGAAAATATCGTGCTATTGGGGTGAGTGTCAATGCTGCGAATCGATTGTTTGTGGCTTTTCCAAAACAAAATGCTGATTACCAATATGGTTTAACAGAAATTTTAAACGGTCAACGGCTACCTTACCCGAATGAAGAATGGAATAAATCGGGCAATGAAGTTGAGCATTTTGTCAGCGTACAGGATATATATGTCGATGCACATGATTTTCTCTGGGTATTGGATTCTAAACCCGCAGCGTCGGGTTCGATTTTTGGAAATCAAGATGAAGAAAAACAAGGGAAATTCAAATTATTAAAAATTAGCACCAATACAAATCAAGTCGAACAGATCTATACATTTGATGATTTGGATAAATCTAAATCTGGCTTAAACGATGTTCGTGTGGATGTCGAGAAGAATAAAGCTTACCTTTCAGATCCAGGTCAAGCGGCTATTGTCGTACTGGATCTCGCAACAGGGAAAACTCGTACAGTGCTAGAAAAAACAACATTTACTTTAGCTGATCCGTCCTTGGTACTTGCTTATGATGGAGTGGAAATGCGCGACAAAGCGGGTAAACCTTTTATGTCTAACGTAAATGGAATTGCTCTGACGCACGATTTTAAATATTTTTATTTTAAACCGATTAATAAAACACATTTGTATCGTGTTGAAACGAAATATTTGATCGATGAAAACCTTCCAGAAAAAGAATTGGAGAAGAAGGTAGAAGACATGGGAGATGTCGGGGTTACACATGGATTGATCGCTGATAAAAAAGGAAATATTTATTTAACAACTTCACTGGATTATTCGATCAAGTATTTAAGTCCAGCGGGGGAATTGCATACTTTAGTGCAAGATTCGAGGCTGCTTTGGCCAGATTCATTTGGAATTGGTACAGATGGTTTTCTTTATTTTTCATGTGCCCAACTGCCGCAGGATCCCAATTGGAGCAATGGGAAAAATAGAACAGTATTGCCTTATCGTGCGTTTAAGGTGAAATTACCTTAGGGTATACTTATTGATTTTAAATCAAGCTGTTGTTATAAAGCTTTATATTTTTATTGAAAAATAATATGGAATAAGAGTCATGGCGGCATCCTATAAAGGAATATAAACCGATTTGTATCCTTTTAATCTAGAACGTCATGGCAGAGCTAAATCAAAAACAACCGCAACCAGGGAAAAAGAAAATAAGAAGTAAAAAATTGGCTCCGAAGGTCGATCTTACTGCAATGGTGGATCTTGCTTTTCTATTGATCACTTTTTTTATGTTGACCACCACCTTGAATAAACCTCATCGATTAGATGTCGTTATGCCGGACAATCATGTTGAAAACCCTTTACTGCTAGACGAAAGGCGTGTAGTATCGCTGTTATTGACCGATAAGGGGCTGATGTGGTATCATGGAGATTTTAATCATCCCATATCAAAACCGGAGTTTACTGATCTCAGTAAGACGGGGATAAGAAAAGTCTTGGATCGTCTAAAAGCAGAGATCCCTCCAAAGGCTGACGGTAAGGATATGATTGTCTTGATCAAGCCGAGTAAGGAAGCTCGTGCTGTAGATGTGATCCAAGCGTTGGATGAGATGAAGCAGGTGGATATCAAACGCTATACCATCAGTAAGATCGGAGACGACGAGGAAAAGATGGTTTTAGCTTCGCTTTAATTTACTGTTCTTGAGTGATCCTTATAGCGCTTCGTCCTCATCTGACGAAGCGCTATCCTTTTAATCTTTATCCAATTTCTGCCAGAAATTGGCAATTTGTATTTTGATAACTTCGGGTAGCTGACCATAATTGTCCGAATAGGTCGTCTTTTGATAACCATCATCATGGTCTGCCTGAAGTCTGTAAAATTTTTTGTTGTAGAGGATTAAGGCGATACAACTCAGCTGTTTTTGCATATCCTCTTTTGGATGTCTGGAATATACAAAAATAGCGTCAAGCTTACCATCTTTATCAGCATCGAAAAAAGATTTTCGTGCATCCCATACGGAAGTGACAATCCCTTTTTCGGAGACATCATCTTCGGCAACAACGGTCCATTTATCAGCTATTTTTTGAAACTGTTGGATATAAAGGTGATCGGGATCTGCATGGCGCTCTTCTTTGGAGAACACGATATAATTATCTTCTTGAGGGGTGGTGATGTGCTCCACCTGTAGTACTCTTTTTCCTTTGTAGGGAAAACCAGACTGTTCAAAATTTGCTTTATTGACCGAAATACTGGTTATCTGAGCGTGAGCGAGGCTGATACTGAATCCCAGAATGAGAACGGCTGCGAACTGGTTGATCATATTTCTTGAGTTAGTTTACTTTTGAGTTTGGGTGTATTTGGTTTAAAATTAGTTATTTATGCTGAAATTTGCTAATTTTTTATAAATCAAAATTTATGAATTGAACTGTTACACTGGGGTATTGTAAAAATAATTATGCTATTATTCATTACTAAAAACGAACATGATTGATCGCAGCAATTTTCAATAAAATTTATTTCGGATTGTACTAATATATTAAATTTAGAAATATAGTTTAATGCTGTGCTATGTTTTTTTTATGTATTTCAAGGTGATAATTTTAAAAGGTTTGGAAGTTCTGGTAAAATTTTAAAGATTAAAAGTCGTACAAAGTAATACTAAAATTTTATTTTTGATTTGTTTTTTTTGTAGGCATAGCAGGTTAACTGTTTTTTATCGTTTTAGGGATTTAGCATATATATGTGGTCGTATTTAAGGTTCTTGTTTCCATTTAAGCAATAAATTACAATATGTTATGATTATATTCGGAAGATCGTTTAAAAAAATGTAATGAAAGCAATAAATAGAAGTGAGATCAATGAAATGGAGAAATTCTATCGCATTAATCTGATCAATAGTTTGATTGGTTTTAAACCATTGAATCTGTTGGGGACGTGCAATACAGCGGGTATACCTAATCTAAGTATCATCAGTTCTGCATTTCACTTAGGGGCTAATCCCCCCTTGCTGGGATTGGTCATGAGACCACAGCGAGAGCACAACGATACGCTTAACAATATACGGGTTACTGGGCAATATACGTTGAATAATGTGTTGCCAAATTGGTATAAACAAGCACATCAGACCAGTGCCAGTTATGCTTCGGGGATATCTGAATTTGATATGTGCGGCTTTCATGAATGGTACAAAGAAGGGTTTAAAGCTCCATTTGTCCAAGAATCTACCGTGAGAATAGGGTTGGAGTTAAGAGAAATCATAGATGTCGCAATCAATGGTACGAAAATCGTCATTGGCGAAATAGTGCAGTTGTTAATTGATGATTTGATTATTGAAGAAAATGGTACTGTGGATCATAGCCAAGCTGGGTCCATGGCTGTATCTGGGTTGGACCGTTATTTTATTCCGCAATTTGTGGGGCGCTTGTCTTATGCAAAGCCGGGTACTGAGCCTCAGGAAATAAAAATATAAGAATCATTACATACTTGATCATATGATATTTTTTCAGTGTTAGACATCAACCAATTGTTAAATAGGCAATAGAATATGGAAGGATAAGTCCTCTTAATTTTTTGATATGGGACAGGGCAACTGTTAAATTAGGTGGGGACCAATGTTAAATATTCTAAACTGATCGCGAATTATGCTAATTTTAAACGCGCTTATTCGCTAGCCATAGTTCAGCTCTAGCTTTTGGACTTTGATGTTAAGTGTTGTGCAGCCTAAACCCATACCATTATCACATGAAATATTTAAAATTAACATCCTTACTGTCTTCTCTAGTCCTCTTATCTGCTTGTAATCAAAATGGAAATGAGACTACATCGAAAGGAATAGAGGAGGTGCAGCAAGGGAATGTGACTGCCTTGCTGGAAGACTTGAGAAATAGGACAATAGAACTGTACAAATGGAATGATACCAAGAGTACTCATATAGACTTTGAACCGCTTCTGCTGAAAGAGACGGATAGTATATATGCAGGACTTGATCTCGCGAGGCATGAGCAACGAGTGGCAGAATTGCGGGAAACCAATCTTTTTACAGATCATTTTGTCGAAAATTACGATCAGATAGCCCGAACCATAGATAAGAAATTGAACGATAAATCCAGTGTGTGGAATGTGGGTGAACTTCCGCCCTTTGGCAATGGGGCCAATCCCTGGTGTAATTGTCAAGATAATCCAGAAAAATTTTGGGAAAATATCACCTTAAAGGATGTTAAAATGATCAACGAAAATGCTGCGTTCAGCTGGTCATGGGGTGGTGACTTTGATTATAAAGCCAAGGCTATACTGGATCATGGGCTGTGGAAAATAGATTATCTGGAAGGATTTGACCCTAAAACGTTTATCGCTTCTGAATAAATAGGTTGAGCATATCACTTGTCCTATTATCTTTCGTATCTTTATCAAATTATCCCCGTGAGATTATGCAGCTTTATCCGTCATTGAGGCTTTCTACCATCTTAAAACACTACCTGATCATCAGGAATGAACATGAGGTGTATGCGAATTATCGTTTATTTTCTGATGGTAACCCAGGGTTGGTGTTTCATTTTAAAGATCCATTTTTACAACAGTCTGATCGTCAATCTAGGTATGTACAACCTCATAGTTTTGTTTATGGGCAGTTGACACAATTTAATGATATCCGTTCGGCCGGAAAACTGGATATGTTGATCGTGGTACTCCAACCTCATGCACTATATGCTCTACTGAATTTATCTGCCGCTGAATTGAACAATACGATCATACCCTTGAATATGATCTTCGGTCAGAAGGGGAAAGAGATCGAGGATGAGGTTTTGAGTGCTCCAAATCTTGCCCAAGCGATAACAGCAATCGAGCAGATGTTAATCTCCAGAGTAAATCGGTTTCAACAGGCCGACAGGCTTATAGATCGCGCTATAGATTTGATTTATCATGCGAATGGGATGATTGCTGTTTCAGATATCACCAAAGAACTGCCGGTGACGGAACGGCAATTGGAACGTAAATTTAAAGAACAGATCGGAATCGGCCCTAAAAAGTTCATGGATGTGATCAAGTTCCAGCATTTTCTCAAATCAATGCAAAAATTTCCATTGGATGTCAAACTTTCTCAGGTTATATATGCCTGTGGCTATTATGATCAGGCACATCTGAATAATTGCTTTAAACGGCATGTCGGTGTTACACCTCTGCAATATCGAAATAATACTCATCTGCTGGCGATCAACCTGATGCAGGTATCCTAAAACGGGATTGTCGGTTTTTTCCAATTTATTTTTAGGGAGTCTATCTAATTTTGAGTCATTAATGGTTTATAAAATTAGAACTCAATGGAAAACTTAAAAATTGCAAGTGTACAGTTTGAAAATCGAAGTGGCGATAAAACCTATAATCTTGGTTTGATCAGAGAGCTTACCGCCCAAGCAGTGGGGCAGGGAGCAGATGTAGTTGCCTTTCACGAATGTTCGATCACCGGTTATACCTTTGCTCGGAACTTGTCCCGAGAGGAGATGCTGGATTTGGCGGAACTGATCCCTGATGGTCCGTCTGTCAAAGCATTAATAGCGATCGCTAAGGAATATCAGATAACAATCTTGGCCGGACTATTTGAAAAAGACGCTTTAGGAGCTCTTTTTAAAGCGTATATCTGTGTGGATGAAACGGGGCTTATTGCTAAACATCGGAAACTACATCCGTTTATCAATCCACATCTTTCTGCAGGAACAGCTTATACTGTTTTTGAGATACAGGGTTGGAAGTGTGGAATCTTGATCTGTTATGATAATAATATCATTGAAAATGTGAGGGCGACCACTTTGCTCGGGGCGCAGGTGATATTTATGCCTCATGTGACGATGTGTACCCCTTCAACACGGCCTGGTGCTGGATTTGTAGATGCGGAATTGTGGAAAAATAAGCAAGAAAATAGCGCGTTGCTTCGATCTGAGTTTGACGGATTGAAAGGTCGTAGCTGGTTGATGAAATGGCTTCCTGCACGTGCTTATGATAATGCTATATATGCTGTATTTGCAAACCCTATCGGCATGGATGATGACCAGTTGAAGAATGGATGTGCGATGATTATTGATCCCTATGGTGATGTGATGGCTGAATGTCGTTCTTTGGGCAATGAAATTTGTGTGGCAGAATTGACTGCTGAGAAGTTGATGAAAGCGGGCGGATATCGGTATATCAGAGCGAGAAAGCCTGAATTGTATAGGGATATCTTGGGACAACAACATCTGAGTGAACAAAAAGTGGTGTGGTTGCATAAATAAACCGCGCGGCACATGCCTGCCATGAGCTATAACTCTAACGATTGGTATGTAGGTTGAACATAAACGGTATACCTGCAGTCTGAACAGATTGGGGTACCGTTTTTTAATGTTTTAAAATCAGGATGAGTTATGTATATTTGGTTATCTTGCTTCTAGCCTGTACGACATTTATTTAATAGCACTTCATCTTTCCACAAACCGCTCATCATGATAAACACTGGCATATGAATAGAACACACCTCCGTAAAATTTTTCTAATTGCCGGCGCCATCACTGGTTTTGGATTTTTATTTTATCTGTGTCTAGGCGATGGTGTTGCATTTGAAACGCAGGGTCTCTGGGCTAGTTTTGCAAATCTTTTCGGTATTCTGATACTCTTCTCACAGTTTATACTCCATTTTATTGTACTGCTGATCATTTGTGGTCGAGGTAAAAAAGGCACAGAACTGACATTAAAACAAAATTGGATAATCGGTATATACTGCTTGATTGCTGTGATCTTCAATATCGTATTGATCTTGCAGACAACGACCTTTTCTCGGTCAGAGATGAGTGTGGAACGAGAGTGGCGTAATTCGGAAAAATACTATTGGGAACCTGCTATCTCCAATCCTGAGGGGTACCCGGTACGGGTACTGGAGGGACGTTTTTTTATTTCATCGTGGAGCAGAAATAATGCTTTTCCGGATATCGATGACAAATTTTATGATTCAAGGTGGGGTTTAGGAATGACTACTTTTATCAGTCAAGATCAGGGTAGTATGGTGATGCCAGACAGTTTAAGGCTGACTTGGTATTCGGTTGTTGAGGATTGTTATTATAAGCTTCAGGTATCCTTAGATAAAGAAAAAATAACCCAATTGTTTAAAAAAGGATTTGAAGCAAAAAACCACAATGGTGTATTCCACCGCACCTATGATGAAATCATTGTTGGACTAGCACCTGGTGGCGATGTGGCACTTTGGGTGGGAAGCAATTGGGGTAATGCAACCGAAGTGAGTTTTTATCAGGCGCAAAAATTAGATACTATAGCGATAGAGCCTGCCAGGCGTCAAGAGGTTCGGGAAGAATTGACCAGACTGAGAAAGGGCAAAGATTGGGTCGAGCAAGTTCATACTACGGATGATCTGATCCCATATGATAAATGGCGTAAAAAATATCGACAACCTTACGGGTGGACTCTTCAATTTGTCAAGCAAGGTGTTTTGGATAATCCAGAATTAGAAGTTGAATTTTTTAACGGTGAAAAGTTTACACTAATCGATAGTACATTGTCTCAAAAAAACTTTCCTGCGCAAGCTGTACCTGCCTCTTTGTTTCTTAAATGTAGAGGAGAAGATGGTAAAATGAAGCGTGAGTATGTGGTCTTTGATGAGGAAAATATCTATAATACTTTTGAAAAACTAACATTAAGTAAACAAAAAATAACGGTGATCGTAACGTGTAAAATCAATAAACAGGGAGAAATAGAGCAGGTAACTGCCAAAAATAATTCGGAAGAGTTACCGTTAATAATAAAAACGGATTAAATTTTGCTGGTATTTATTGAAATTATTAAAACTTAAGTATGGATGATAAATTAATGGCACAGCTCAATCAGTGGCATGATAAAAGTAAACACGATCAGATAATAAGCGTCCTTGAAGAAATGCCGGAATCAGAATTAACTTATACGTTGAAGAACTTGTTGGGTCGTGCTTATAATAATATTTCAGATTACGGAAGAGCGCTCGAAATTTTGTTGTCTGAAAGTGATGCTGGCTTAGAAGATCCTTTGTGGAATTTTAGAGTTGGCTATGCTTACTACTACAGTCAGGATCTGACAAATGCATTGCCATATTTTCAAAAAAGTGCAAGTCTGGGGGATACTACGGCCATGAATTTTGAGCAATGGTGTATCCAAGATCTGCAGAAACAAAGGGAAGTATTACCGGCAGAAGATGCGGAGGCCTTGGATAGAAAATGGTTTGATTTTACGGTTCAGTTTGTTGAAAAACTGAGTCATCATGAAGATGACTGGAATGCGCTTTCAGAGCAAGAACAAGAGTTGGCAGCTCTCTGGAAGCTCGAAATGGATATGTACAATGGAGGATTTCTTCAGTTTTTCTGTAATTGGGGGATGGTCTGTTATAGTCATGCTGTAAGGGCATTGAAACGCTTGAAAGCGGAGGAATCTTTGGCGATTATACAAAAACAATATCAAATTATCCAACACCTAGAAGATCATAAAGAAATTCAAAAATTATGGGATATCCCGAATCATTTAACAGCTGAGGAACAACATGAAATATCTGAAATATTGGATGTGCAATATTGGGATAATCAAGATCATATTATTGAAAAAACGTTTTGTATTTATGTTGATTTAATTGAAAAAATAGGAGGAAATATGGATAATAAATCCACTTTAAATAAAATTGCTTGGTCTTTTTCGTCTGAAAGTTATTCAGATGCGGAAGCATTTAATCGGAAAGTCGCAGAGTACCAAAAGGATATTTATAATACAGCTGAGCGCTGGAATCCGAATGAGATTGTGCTGGATGCACCAGAGGTACAGATTCAATATGAAGCTTGGATCACGAAATCATCAGATTTATTGGAGAATGACCAGTTGATGTCTGACCATGAAGATATATTTGATGAGGAGCCTGAGGATGATGGATATCAGGTTGAAATCATAGCTAAATTTAAAGCTGATAATGGCAAAAATTTCACTGCTTTAGAGTTTTTGATGAAAACACATAACCAACAGGTTAATAAAGAGCTTGGCGACCACGTGTTTTTTGAGGGCATAGACGATCACCCCACAATAGTAGAAGGAGTTCCGACTTATTATATCGCTTGTGGAAGCTAAAAAAATATATTTCATTATAACAAGATAGATGCATTAAGGTATGGTAAGAAGTAGAATGTGTTTACTTTTGTTGTTTGCAGGCTATACATTGGCCGTTTGGAGTTGCCAAGATGGTAAAGCAAGTAAAGCAAACGCTATCTCAGAAGCTAAAACGGAGATGTTGGATAGTTTAGCAGTAAAAGGGAAATCTAAAAATACCATGTATCCTGATCAAAAATCTGTGCTCAAGGATACGATCGTGGTCTCTACAAAACATGATCCTCATGTTGTCCTATGTGATATGGATGGGGATGCCCGTATGGATACAGTGCATATCGTTCAACATACCATGAATCATAAATATGGTCTAAAAATAGCTTTTGGAAATAAAAAAATTGTCTATTTGGGAATGGGACAGGATATATTGGGACAGGGTTTTGATGATATTGAATGGGTTGGTATTTTTGAAATAGCTCCAAAAGGAGAGATCTATTATAATAATGTCAATGATGAAGGTGAAATTATTACAGAAGAACAGGTAAATGAAAATGATAAAATAAAACTTCCGAATGATGGTATTTTCATCCATCAGGCCGAAGCTTGTGGCGGTGGTATCATTTATCTCCATGATGGTCATTTTGCTTGGATACAACAAGAATAAAGCAAAAGTATGCCCATTAGGACCTGTTTCTCATTTACTCAATTATAATTGATAAATATCGCTGATGAAAGAAAGTGGAAAAACTAAACAGAATTTTAGCTATACTGGATCAGATGTAGAATAGCAAAGCGGATATCAAACTGAAACGGCCTATCTCGGTTTAAGAGATAGGCCGTTTTTATGTTTAAAAATATGTATTTTTAATGATATGGGTACATCAGTGGTTTGCCATTGATCGTGTTATTGTTGATCTGGGCATTGATGACACGTTCAAATAGAATCTCTTTTTTATTCCAGTGGAATGCTGGATATTGGGTGTTGGTTTTGATTTTATTGTTATTGAAGATAATGCCATCTACTGATTTTGCATATAGGACCGGTTTATCAAAGGTATAAAAGTCGTTGTTTTCAATCTTGATGCCGCTATGAAAATATTTTTTCTGGTTTTTTAAATCAGGGATCTCCGGATAGATGGAAATAACGGCATTGGTAAATTGGAACATATTGGTGAGTGCATTGATAAACGTGTTGTTTCGAATCGTGATATCTCGGCATGTTCCGGTTTCGTACCAACCGTTGCTATCACCGCATAATAATATAGCTGTTCCGGACGTATGATCAAAAAGGTTGTTTTCTACAACTGTTGTTTGAGGAGTGCTAAATAATGCTCCGCGTGCTCTGTTATTTCGTACCGTATTGTTTTTAAATGTTACTTTTGGAGTCCAGGTTAGATTCTCGATACCGATATCCAGCTGAGTAGGATCAATGTATTCATCCAAGGGGTTGGTGAATACAATCTTAAAATCCTGTATCGGATCACTATCTTTTTTGCGGAGAACTTCAATAGACTGAATATGATTTTTATGGTCCCAAAGTTCCATGGTTTTGGACTGTATAAACTGTACGGAGTCGCCTGTATATCCCCAATCAAAACCATAGGATTGTTCGTGCATGTATCTGGCAAGAATAGTTTTATTATCCAATTTTTGAATGACTTTTAAATAAGTGCCATGTATATTGATGGCGTCGTCCATCATGTTTTCATATAGACCATTATTGGAAACAATGACACCTTTACAGCCAGAGAAATGTGTGGCATCTGCCTGTGCTGTAAAATAGCGCGGATCGTTTTTGCTTCTTAATGCGACTTGAAATTTGTTCAGATAAATATTGTCCGTTAGTTGTGCCAGTAGCCCCATTCCTTCGGCATAGTGTATCCTTATGTTTTCTAAATGAATGTCTTTTCCTTTATGGACAAAAATACCAGGGTTAGGTCTATGCCAGCTTCGCATAGCGACAATAGTACCAGGTATCAGTTTCGGATTTTTCCACTTATAGGCTCTAATGATACCTTTTGATATTTCGGAAACATGTGTTGTACCTACTGCAATATCGCTGCTGTTGTAAACGATGTGCTTTGTTTTTTCTTCAAAAGCGATGCCTGCTGTGGGGCGCATTTCCCAACCTTCGCCTGTGTTATAAAATGTACTATCTTGGATGGTATAAGTGACCCAGGGTGCTGTTTGATAGGTGATGATGCCTGCTGCAACATCATTTTCCAAAATCTTGACTTGACAGATCTGCGGTCGCTCGAAATCGATGTGGATATTTTTGAGTGTCAGGTTATTATTTTCAACCAAGGAAATCGGTAACATCCGGCCGTGAAAGATAAAATCAGAACCTTGACCATCTATGGTGATATTTTGATATTGTTCTAAGGCTATACCAACTGTTTTTGGATTATCTTGATCATGGTTGGAGATGTAATATACTTTCTGTAAAGCACCTTCGGCATGGAAGTCATAGCGCCCTTTCTTAAATTTGATAATGATCGGGGTGTTTTTTCCCGCTTCTGCCACAACTTTTTGGATCGCTTGATTGATTGTCGGACTGCTATTTTTCCCGGTATTGGGATGGATGCCATACTTCGCCAAGTCGTAAGCTTTTGGACTTGGATTTGCCTGTGCTTGAAAACTAATAAAGGCAAGGAAGATCACCGTTATGTTATTTTTTAACCAATTGTGCATGATGTATAAGTTTGGGTGTTATCAGATTTAGGGTTGTCTATATCGAAGATTTAATCCCGATATAAGATAGGCAAACATACGCTAATAGATCAGGATTTCAAAGAATATTGGAGCTTTGTGAGCTCTGAAAGTAGATTGTAATCAGATTCATACACGATTTAAACATCGGGTAAAAGATGGATTTTTGGTTTTGTATTCTTGATTTTTGTCATGCATTTATCTGCAAATGATTTATGCAATCGTTTGTTAGTGCATGTTATTTGAAGCAATTCAGATGCATCATCTGAAAAACTTTTTCATTAATTGTGTACATTTAAGCATTTAAAAAAAATCAAAAATAGATGCCCTTTACATGTTCTTATTCAGTATTAGTACTTGGCGTATTTGCAAAGACATTGATTTTTTGTAATAATTGTTGAGGGATGAGATATTTTTCTTAGTATATGATTTGGTAAGATGACATGAATTTAACAGAGATCAAGTCGATTTTAAATATGTTTGTATCGAGATTATTAGATATATAGATATGGTTGATATTTTTAAAATTTTGGCAAATGAACATCGTTTACAGATCTTGCATTGGTTGAAGAATCCAAATAATCATTTTAATGCTGAGGATATCGAGCCTGAAGTGACAGATTATGGAGTCTGTATGAGTGTCATTCAGAAAAAAGCTGGTTTGTCGCAGTCAACAATTTCTTCTTATCTCACTTCTATGGTGAATTGTGGTTTGTTAAAATCTGTTCGAGAAGGCCAGTGGACTTATTATAAACGAAATGAAAAAAGAATTCAAGAACTTGCTTCCTATATTAAAGATACTTTGTAAAGGAATGTGTCAAGAGCTTACCAAGAAAGGTTGGTAATTTTTAGCTATTGATTAACTCAGAAGATGAGCGTCAGAAATTAGATACTAATTTTAGATTCTACCCATCTGTGAAATAAGGTATTTAAGTACCTTAATTTTTGAATTATTAACATCTAGAAATCTAGATATATCGAAATGATTTGTTTTATGGAGGTCTATTCGTTTAACTATCGATTACTCACAAAGGTATAGGGATACCTTTATTTTTTTATTTTCTATATCTAGAAATCTAGATATATCGAATCATTAACACTTAAAATTATTCTTAAAAAAATGATGTCCAGAAATTTTGAAAATCACAACGCATTTAATCGCGTATTTGCACCGAATAAACTTACAGTAGGTTTATTTCTACCTTTAGAAGTTTATCATGGGAACCTAACTATTTTCGCTCAGCACACGGCATACATGAAACAAATTGACCGTTTAAATTTTGCTTCTATTTGGGTTCGGGATATCCCTATGTTTGATCCTAGTTTTGGTGATGCTGGTCAGGTGTATGATGCTTTTACTTATCTTTCTTTTCTTGCAGGACAAACAAACCAGGTCGCTTTAGCCACCGGTAGTATTGTTTTACCTTTTTGGCATCCTATTTCTCTAGCCAAGACAGCTGCTTCTTTAGATCAGTTGTCCAATAATAGACTGTTGTTGGGAGTGGGTTCAGGAGATCGATCTATTGAATTTCCAGCTTTTGGAATTGAATTTGAGCAACGTGGTGAACGTTTTAGGCAGGTATTGGAAGATTTTCGCCGTCTGCATACGGAGGATTTTCCCAAAATAAAGTCTGCTCTTACACACATCGACACATTGGATCTCTTACCAAAACCTGCTCAAAAATATATCCCCAGTTTAATAACGGGCGCTAGTCAGCAGTCTTTGTCCTGGATCGCTGAACATGGTGACGGCTGGATCACCTATCCTGGTGCGACAACATCAAAGATGCATGTAAAGCCCTTGGGTGATAAAATAAAAGCTTGGCGAGAATTAATTCCTCATCAAACCTTTAAACCCCATATGACAAATGAGTGGATTGATCTAGCGGAAGATCCTAATTTTCCGCGAACTCCTTTACGTGGAGGTTTTGTACTGAAAACGGGAAGAAGGGGATTGTTGGATCTACTTTATGAATGGCAGGAAGTCGGAGTTAATCATGCTGCTTTAGGTATTCATTTTAGCTCAAGACCTATTGCTGATGTTATAAATGAATTGGGAGAGGAAATATTGCCCTATTTCCCATCACTAGGAGAAATAAAGCGGTAAGGAAATTGATCGTGATTTAATGTACAGGATTTGGATAAAATAATGTACATTAAATTGTCAAAAAGAATTTGATAAAAAACTCTTTTTGACAGCACTAAAGATAAGATCGATGGGAATAGACAACAACGAAATTTTAAGTTTGCGAATTAAAAATAGGAAAAAGATCTTTTTCTCGGTTTATATGATCGTGACAATGCTGTTGCTGGTCGATGTAACAGCTATTCTGCTTTGGCAGATCAGCTTAGCAGGGTATTGGACAGATAGACTGGTCTTCTGGACATGGTTTTTGTCAACTTTTGCATTTTTGATCGTTTTCTGGAAAAGCATTTTGACTAAGATTTATTTGTTTGTTTTAATCTTAGGCTTGTTGATGAGTATTGTTCCAATGATGTTGCCATTTTACGGCATTTTGTTTTCAAGTACAGGCATGGAAAGACGATCGTATTATACTCCCGAATATGGAAAGTATAGGGTACAGCTGATACAGAGTGTGATGTCTCGTCCGCGTCTACAAATTATAGAAAATAAGGGTATTGTAGAACAAGTAATATTATTCACGGATGCTGATTTTCTAAAAAGTGATCATGTTAAAGTTGGCTATGAAAGCGTCATTCGGCTTGATGTGCTCAAAGACAGTCCAGATAGCCTCACATTAAAATTTTATACACCTTCACAGGAAATAGAGAAAAGTTTTATGAAGCTAGACTAATGGAAATTTTTAATTTATCTTGAAGTAGTAAAGGTACTATAGATTAAATAGGCATTAATTAATGCCAAATGTAGCTTAGAATCATATATGAGAAAAGTAATAGATGGTGTCGATATAACACCACTGTTCAACAAAACAAAATTATTTAAGTTTGATAGGATATAAAAAGAATTACATGTTCGACGTACTATTTTCCCATATTGAGCACAAAGTAGCATTAACAGATGCGGAGAAATCAGCAATTGCTACATTTTTTACTTTTAAAAAAATTAGAAAGAAACAATTTATACTTGAAGAGGGGGACATCTGTATGCATCTTTCTTTTGTCAATAAAGGGCTTATCAAGTCTTATCGTCTGGATGAAAAAGGAAATGAACACATTAGCTTATTTGGTTGGGAGGGTTGGTGGATTTCTGACTTTAATAGTTATATTAATCAACAACCTGCTACACTGTATATCGATGCGGTGGAGGATACTGAACTCTTTCTGTTATCGCGGGCTGCATATGAACAGTTGACTCTTGACGTTCCGATTATGGACAGATATTTTCGACTGTTATATCAAAATAGTTTGGTTACAAAAGATGAACGCTTGATCAGCTCAAATAGCTATTCGGCGGAAGAGAAGTTCCAAAGATTGATCCAATCTAATCCTGAAATCATGCAACGTGTACCCCAGCATTTGGTTGCTTCGTACCTCGGTTTGGCTCCCGAAACACTGAGTAGAATCCGAAAAAAATTAGCTTCAACTGATTAATGTGTTGATCTGGATCAATGAAATTTCTTGACTAGGATCAACTACTTTGTTTTCGAACACGGATAACTTTGTTGAAAACATAAATAATAATGATGGATAGAATTGCATTGGTTGTAGGTGCTACGGGCATCACAGGTAGTAATTTGGCTCAAGAACTTGTTGCTCAGGGATGGAAGACGTACGGATTGGCGCGTCATCCAAAGATAGAGAAATCCGACGTATTTCCGGTAAAAGCTGACCTTCTCGATCCGGAAGATCTGATGAGGGCATTGGAAACAGTTTATCCTACGCATATATTTTTTAGTACTTGGATGCGTCAAGATTCGGAGACTGCAAATATAGAGGTGAACAGCCGGATGGTTCGCAATCTTTTGGATGTATTGTCTAAAAAAAATACAGTTGAGCATGTTGCTTTAGTAACTGGGTTGAAGCATTATTTAGGCCCCTTTGAGGCTTATGTCGGCGCAGGTGTTTTTCCTAATACACCTATCCGCGAAGAACAGCCAAGGTTGCAGTACCCTAATTTTTATTATGCACAAGAAGATGAGATCTATCGAGCTGCCGACCGGGATGGTTTTACTTGGAGTATACACCGACCGCATACAGTAATAGGTCACGCTATTGGTAATCTGATGAATCTGGGTGTAACGCTTGCCGTATATGCCAGTATTTGTAAAGAAACAGGAAAGAAGATGTTGTGGCCAGGTTCTGAAGCACAGTGGCGTGGTCTATCGGATGTGACAGACAGCAACATATTGGCTCAGCAGTTAATCTGGGCTGCTACCAATAAGGCTGCGAAAAATATGGCATTTAATATTGTGAATGGAGATGTATTTAGATGGAACTGGATGTGGGGACGTATTGCACAATATTTTGGTGTGGAATCTGAAGGATTCAATGGGACAGTCACACCACTTGCAGATCAACTGGCAAATGAAAGTCAGACTTGGCAAGATATAGTCAAAAAATATGGCTTACATGATCATGAACTATTTGAGCTGACTTCACCTTGGCATACAGATCTTGATTTGGGGAGACCTATAGAAGTCATGGTCGATATGGCAAACAGTAGAAAGTTGGGCTTTGGTGCTTACCAAAATACGGAAGATTCATTTATCAAATTATTTGAACAGTTACGCTTAGAAAGGGTAATTCCATAATCACCCATTTTTTTACTATTTAGGTATTGACTAGCATCTTGTTGATCGAAATTAGGATGAACCTGTCGATTCCGTTGGGACTGGATAGGGGATGGATATCATCAGGTGGAAAACAGTGTCAGTTGTTGAGGTATATGCTCAATAAACAAAGCTCAACTGGTCATTGAGCTTTGTTTAAGGATTGATAAGTTTTGTTTACTTTTTTTTACAGATGTCTCTTCCTGCCTATCTGATTTTGATCCTGTTAACTGCTCTGTATATCAATTAAGATTTTGACTTCACTTGGATCATTAACTAATGCTTCAAACCCTTCTGATACAATATTGTCTAATACAATTTTACGTGTGACCAATTTTTCTACGGGCATTCGGCCGCTATCGATCAAGGAAATGACATGCGGAAAAATATTTCGATAAGCGATGATTCCTTTAATGGTAATCTCTCGGAGTACCTGATCTAGGGCATCAGTGGTAACTGGTTTTCCAAAAAGAGCAACTAAAACAGCAGTTCCACCATTTTTTAAACTCTGAATTCCCGTGGTATAAGATGCTTGTACACCAGCACAATCTAGAAAAATATCGACCCCAAGACCTGTGAGGTTCTTGATTTTTTGAGGAATTTCATCTTCTTTTGCATTGATGATATGTGTTGCACCGATCGTTTTTGCTTTTTCAAGGCGTTTATCAGCGATATCGGTAACAATTACAGTGGTGGCACCTGCAGCAATTGCCGCCTGCACGCATAGTAGGCCGATGGGACCAGCTCCTGAAACAAGTACGGTCTGGCCGATTTTAAGACCACTTTGAAGTACAGCATATACTGCTACTGCGGCAGGTTCTACCAACGCCCCTTTTTCAAAAGACATGCTGTCTGGTATCTTGTGTACCATGTAATCTTCTACCACGACATAGGATGCGAAACCGCCATTGCTGGAGAGTCCGATAAATCCTAATGGCTCGGATAGGTTATATTTACCATTAACAATAAAAGGACTATCAAAATTCTTGAAAATAGGTTCTACCACCACGCGATCACCTACCCGTATATGTTGTACATCTTCGCCTACAGCATCAACGATGCCTGAAAATTCATGACCCAATGTTGTGGTTCCTTGATGGCCATTGAGCGGATACGGTTTGTCTACTGGAATCAATTGCGGTCCATGTACATATTCATGTAAGTCAGATCCACAAATGCCGGCGAACTGAACTGAAATTTTAACTTGACCAGCCTGTGGTGAAGGAATTTCTGTAGGCTCTACTCTGATATCTTTTGCTGCATACCAACGAGCAGCTTTCATTGTGTTATCCATATTGTTATCCCTTTAAGTTACACACTAAGGTAATCAAAGATCATCATTGAAGAAAGCCAATTTGGGTGATTGATATCACATATATTGGTGAATTTAATCATTTGAAAGCTGGTGCCGAAGATTTGAAGTTGTCTTTATTTTGGATCTTTGGTCAGTTTTTTGAATACATGTTTGGTATTGTACCATGTTGCTAAATCATCGACAGATATCATATTTTTAGGACTTTTAAACACATACTCATTGGTCCCAAAATACCGTGTTGAATCGACTAAGCCATCGTTATGTCCATTTTCTGCAAATAAATACGGAGGGGTAGCTTTTTGAAAACTATAAAACGATACATAATGCTCAATGATATCATCTTTCTTTAACCCATATAATGCCCAAAATTCAGCATATCGATTCCATTGGTATATTGTATCGTTGCTGACCCGAAATCTGAAATTATTTTTCTCATATTTTTCAGGTCTTTCAAAAATACTGTCATTTCTAACGATCAAGGTATCATACTTTAAATCTATCAATTTGTAAGGGTTCCAAAATGATTCTGGTTTCTCGGTTTTGGAAACTTCGATTCCGCCATTGAGGGATCCTTTATACACCTTGAAATCAATAATATCCTCTTTTAAAAATAAATATATTGATTCTTTAGGCTGTGGCTCTTCTGGTATAATGGTCTCGTCATTACTTTTACTGCAAGAACTGACTAATAATGGGAGCATGAGTAAATATGCGAAATAGTTTAATTTCATTTTTTAGGATTTACTTATTTGAGGTTTATGTTTTAGAAGCTTATAAGCTTTGATATGCCTTGATTTTGTACACACATTTATTTCAATTACTGATTTTTTATTGTCTAAAATGTATATTTAATCTTATCGATATTCACTTATATCAAACCGAATATAAGTGAATTATTTTATAATATGGCTTTTATGTTGTTTTGTATCAAGAATAATAAATAAATAAAACAACATAAAAGTAATCAACAGCATAAAGTGAAATGTACTGTACAGGTAGTGAAATACATTTAAAATATGATGTTATCGTTGCTGATAACTATTTGTTAAGAATTTTTTTATAGGCTTCGACATAGTTTTGGCACATTCTTTCCTTCGAAAAATGATTTTCCACTTTTTGCCGACAAGCTAATCTGTTGATCGAATTAATATCTTTCACCATTTCTATAGCTTCTTCTATATTTTCGGCCAGAAAACCATTCCGTCCATTGTCGATCAGTTCGGGCATACTTCCTTTATTGAATGCGACAACTGGCGTACCGCAGGCCATAGACTCGACTACTGATAAACCAAATGGTTCGCTAAAATTAATAGGATGTAACAATACACTTGCATTGGACAACAATTCATTGCGTTTGTCTGAACCAACGGAACCTATATATTCGATCTTACCAGGTAGTAAATGAGGTTGCACATGCTGTTTGAAATAATGTTCATCCTGAATGATGCCTGCCATAATTAAACGTTTGCCAAGTGCTTGTGCTATTGCTATGGCTTCTTTAGCACCTTTATCATGGTGAATTCGACCATAAAACAATAGGTAATCTTGTGGTTGTTCATTGAAAGTAAACTGATCCAGATCGATACCATGGTAAATGGTTGCTAAATAATCCAATTGCTCAGAACGATCCGCATTGCTTATAGATATATAATGGCTATCCTTATTGTATTTTTTATAGACAGGTAGAATGCTACTGGATGAAAAACCATGTATTGTACTAACAACGGGAGTTTGTATCAGTTTGGAATATGTGAGGGGCAGAAAATCAAATTGATTGTGTATAATATCAAATTCATTAGCATTTTCGAAACATTCTGAGATATGGAGTGATTCCCAAACTTTGGCATTGATATCTCGATCTTCTTCATATCCGGCAGGGCATACAGCTTGTAACTGTGATTGGGTAATGGAATTACCAGTTGCAAATAAGGTGACTTCTATACCTGATTTGATTAGTTCTTCTGTCAATAAGGACGTAACTTGTTCCCAGGGACCATAGTGGACAGGAGGTGTTCGCCATGCGATAGGCGAAAGCATTGCAATCTTCATATCAGTACAACGTATGACCGCTACTTTTGTTACTTTTAATCGTATTGCAATTGTTTTATTATATTTAAATACAACACATATATTAAAGAGGCTGATGATAAATGCTTATGTTAAGAAATACATTTATAGAACTTTTGAAAAATTATACCGACGATGATGCGTTAATGGATCATTTATGGAATGAAATCGTTGAAAATTATGCTGCTCATAATCGATATTATCATACAATGCAGCATCTGGATAATCTATTGTTATTATTGATCGATGTAAAAGAAAAGATAGGGAATTGGGATGCTATTTTGTTTACTCTTTATTATCACGACATTATTTACGATCCATTACGATCTGATAATGAGGAAAAAAGTGCTGATCTTGCAGAAGAGAGGATGAAACAAATCGGTGTTTCTAATCATGTCATAGACCTGTGCAGAAAACAAATTCTAGCAACGAAATCACATCTGGAATCAACAGATAGCGATACTAATTATTTTACTGATGCAGATCTTTCTATTTTAGGACAAGCATGGGAAATGTATGCCTCGTATTTCGAAAATGTACGAAAGGAATATGCGATCTATTCAAATTCAATATATCGTGTCGGACGATTAAAAGTCTTAAATCATTTTTTATCGAAGCATTGTATTTATAAAACATCCTATTTTCAACAAAAGTTTGAAAAACAGGCTCAAGATAATTTGCAAAATGAAGTTGTTCAGCTTGAGGGATGATATCGCCAAGCTGCCTATTGTTTTAACTTCAACATGCACTCAAAAAAACTATTTTTAAAAGCACTCCCGATACCGATCTCATAATCTTTGATAAATACATCATTATTATCAAAGGAGTTGATGTGTGATTTATTGACGATAAAAGATCTGTTGATCCTGAGGAACAGCTGTTGAGGCAATATTTCATGGATTTGCTTGACAATCATTCGCGTAATGATCCTTTCATTTTCCAGCTGAATAATAACATAATCTTTGAGTCCTTCAATAAATAATATATCATGGTGCTGTATCTTGAAAAATCTGCGGTCCGATTTGACAATGATATAATCTTCTTGTGTTTGATCCAGGTCTTTTTTATTCTCTGCCAATAATAAGGTGTGATAATTAATGGCTTTATCCACAGCCTTTCTTAATTTAAGAGGATTTATGGGCTTTACTAAATAATCTATAGCATCGACGTCGTAACTGTCTACAGCATATTGAGAATAGGCTGTTGTAAAGATAATCAGCGTTAGTTTGGGTATATTGCGTGCAAACTCCAGACCGTTGATCCCCGACATACGAATATCGAGAAATATCAGATCGACAGGGGTATGCTTTAGGAATTCGGAAGCGGTTTCTGCACTGTTAAAACTTCCTAATAATTCCAATTGTGGAATCTGGTCAACCATTTTTTTGATGCCATTGCGCGCAATGGGTTCGTCGTCAACTATAATGTATCTCATTGTAAATCCAGGTATAAGGTAACGGTATATGTTTGATCCGTATCTGCAATATGCAGTTGGTGCTTTTTATGGTAAAGTAACACTAAACGCCGTTTGATGTTTTCCAATCCCAATCCACCAATATCCCTTTTTGAAGGGGCAGTCGGTTTGGAATTTTCGCAAAAAAAGTAAAGTTGCTGGTTTACTATTTTGAACTTTATATTGACATAGGAACCTTTACTGTCTGAGCTATGTTTTACGGCATTTTCTACAAAATGCACGAATAGCATTGGTGGTATGGTTATGCTATCAAAATTTCCTTCTTTTTTCAAGTTAAAATCGCATTGATCACGTCGCAACTTTTCTAATTCCAGATAGTCTTCTAAAAATTTAATATCGTTCAATAAAGGAACTTGTGCTGACTTCGTATCGCTGAATTGATACTGAAGTATGTTTTCCAATTTTTTTAGGATAATGGATGCCGTGATCGGATCATCGTCTACTAGAATATTGGCATTATTGATCATATTAAATAGAAAGTGTGGATTGATCTGACTTTTTAGAAAGTGTTGTTGAATACGGGATGTCGCCAACTGTAATTCATGGATGCGATGATTATTGATTAGCCATTGTTTGAACAGTTGAAGAGCTGATATTCCACCTAAAAAGAGTATGATAGCAAACATAGAGGAGGTTATACTGAAAAATATGGCGATGGGCGATGGCTGTTGTCGAGTAACGGCAATATCATAAAAAAGCTGCTGAAGGATAACCATGATACATAATGCAAATAGGGTGAAAATAACCACAGAAATGAGATAAGCTGTCATTCTATTTTTGGCCAAAAATTTTGGAAATAGTACATCTTTATTGACATATACAAGACAATTTAAAAATATATAGTAACTGATCCAACCTATCATGCGATCTGCGGATAGGTTTAGCTTATCAGGCGCATCGAAAAAGATGCCGATCGAAATAGCCAAAATGGAGGATTGTAATAGTAAAGTCCTTGCCAGATGATATTTATGATCGATCAGTAATCTGGTTAGCGAATATGTATTTAAAAAACTTTTCATTAATGGCACAATGCTAGTTTAAGTGTAACAGATCCTGTTTCTAACTGCAGTATATACTGGTGGCTATAAGCCAGATCAAGTCTCTTTCGTATCGAAATTAGTTGATCCTCGAGCGCTCCTGTAATGGAATGCGATTTGCATAAAAACGTGAGCATGTTGTTTTCTACATTTGAGCTGATCTCCAGACTATTACTTTCTTTGATAAAAGTTTGAACTAATGTCAAGAGTAACATGGGGGATATCTGGTGATAATGATGTTGCTTGTCAATCTTAAGCTGTGATTCTAAAATGGGTCTACACCGTTTTTCAAGGGATATGAATTTAGTAACATAAAGGAGTTCCGAGTTTAATAAAGTTTTTTCCTGTTGGGCGTCATAAAGTTGATAGCGTAATAATTCGCTTAATTTGAGCAGGATATCATTTGTTTTTTGCGGATCTTTTATTGTCCATAATGAAGCATGATGTAATGCTCGAGAGAGAAATTCTGGTGTGATCTGACCCTTCAGTTTTTTCAGCTCGGATGTAAGATGTTCTATTTCTAGCACGCTCACGTGCTGGTTTGTCAAAGACCATGTCCGGTACAGCAAAATTAAGGAAATCCCACAAAAACAGATCAGTGTTATGACAGAAGTGGAAAGGATATCCACCAATATTAAGGGACTAGAATAATCTGCTATCCTATGGTTTAGGTTTGCCCAATTGCGAACCCCGTACTCTATCCATAGCGATAGTACAGGCAAGGATAGCATACAGATCATGGTAATGATCAAATAGGACCATATGCGATCTCTAAGTAGGAATTTGGCCGTAAGATAGAAATAATTAAAATACATGACGGTCAGGTAAGTCATTAATGAGGATCCGCCAATCAGATAGATATCATTACCTAGCACCACTTGGCAATCCTGATAGGCAATGAGAACTTGATTAAATGTGATCACGGCAGCAAACGCAATAAAGAGCACGTGTCGCCAAACCTGATACTTTTTATCGAACACAAAAGTGCTTAATAGGTGTTTTTCCTTAATATCATTCATTGTTTTACAAGGTGTGGTTTAAGATACATTAAAATCTAATGTTTAACAATTTTTACTCCATGACTTTGCTACTAGAGGTCTATCCTATAACTCACGTTAAATAGTGAATTGGCTGCAAAATAGGGTTCTATGGTTTGCGTGATGATATTAAATTTATGTTGTATATATTCTTTTTGCTTTGTCGCATTTACGCTCTTTAGGGCAAAGGTATGTGAAAAGCGACCTCGATTTATTTTATAGCTGAGTGTGAAATCACCTATGAACATGGAGTGAAACTGTTTTTCAAACATGCGATTTGCGTCATACTGAACTTCTTTATCCGGATGTAGTAAAGTTGCAGCTTCATCTACTGGCGTATATCGTTGTCCTCCCAATGTGCTCGCTTTAAAATTGACCCCTAGGATATCGCTTCCAAAAATCCATTCTTTGCCTGCTAAAAAATTGAATACATAATTACGGTTATAGCGGGTGTTGTACCATTGTCCATCTGCAGCTTTATATTTTGAAGTAAACAACGAGGTCGTCAGTAGGTAATAATATCCTTTTTTAAAGGATTTAGAAAGTGTAAGATCAACGCCGAAGTTTTTACCTTTTCCTCTGTTTATAAGTGTTTGTGTGGTATAAAAATCAGTGCTGTTTAGGATGGAATAATTCCCTGTATCAGTAATCGGCACGTCATAGAGTAATTGAAAATAGGGCTCTATCTTTAAATGCATATCAGGCGTGATTTCTTGGTTATAACCCACGGTGAACTGGTGGCTTTTTAGAAATGCTAAATCGCGATTACTCAATTCATCTTCATTATTTTTAAAAAAATAGACATCAGGTCTTTCTATCCGGCTATGTAAGCCATATGCCGCTGAAATGGAACGACGGGGCAGTACATTCCAATTTACGCCGACTCTTGGTTCTACAGCCGTATTTTTATTGAGCATAAGATGCTGCACATTAAATCCGCCGATAATGGTAAAGTGTTCGCTGATAGTTAGTTTTGAATTGGAATAGGCTGAAACCATATTTGTCCGACTATTTGAATGAGCAAAATTGATTAATTGCTGTCCGTAATAAGGGGTGTGATCTACATGCATATCATAATGTATATTGGTAAATGTCACTCCAGTTTTGTTGATGTGATTGGGATGAAATCTGTGTTGTAAGGTGGAGCTGATGATCAGGTTTGTTGTATTGTACGTTAAATCAGTCGTAGGACTTTTATGGCTTTCAATGTCATAAAATTCTTCAAGAATATGATTGCCTGAATAGGTAGTGGCAAATGTGCTTTTTAGAGAAGTTTTGTTATTTTTAAAGAAATAATGGTGCGATATACCTGCTGCTCCGGATTGTTGGTCAGCAGCAGACAGTATGCCATCATCTAAGTATTTTCTGCTGCTAGTTTGATCTAAAATCGGAGCAACTTCATCCACCAAACCAAAGCCCCAAATGGAGAATAAGCCTGATTTTTTGGTTGGAAAATTTAAATTGAAGTTTAAATCTTGATAACCAAGTTTTCCGCCTATATTTTTGTCTTTTCTTATTTTTTCTAATAGTCCAGTGGTCGAGTAGCGATAATTGATGATGTAAGTAGCATTGCTGGATTTACTGATGGGGCCTTCGGAAGCGAGATCGATACCCAAAAGACCAAGCTGAAAGCTATGGTGGTGCTGTTGTCTATTTCCTTTACGCATTTTGATGTCAAATACTCCTGATAGGGCATTGGTATATTCGGAAGGAAATGATCCGATCAAGAAGTCTGAATTTCCAATGACATTGTTGCTCAGCGCAGATAAAAGACCTCCGCCTAGTACATTGATATCCGAAAAATGATTAGGACTTGGGATCTCAATACCTTCTAGCCGCCATTGCAATAGGTTAGGAGCGTTGCCGCGAATGGAAAGGCCATTGCTTGACATACTAGCAGTGGTTACTCCGGCATAGGTACTGACCAACCTAGCAGGGTCGTCCATACCCCCAGCAAAACGGCTAGCTTGCTCTGGACTGAACGTTTGTCCTCCAACAATTGTAAATGGATTCAATGGTTTTGTCTGGTGGATTTTGGGTTTTGACTCAACTTCCTGCAGCGTAATTGTATTTTCATACATCGGAACTTCTATATATATCTGATTAACTGATGCAACAAGAACTTCCTTGATAATCAGACTTTCGTAGCCCGTGAACGAGATCTTTAATTCATATCTTCCCATAGGTATGTTTTCTAATATAAACCTTCCATCTATATTTGTCTTTGTTGATATCGGATATGATCCCATAATTTCTATTGATGCATCTTGTAGTGCTCGACCTGAGGCTGGGTCAAACACAAATCCTGATATGGTTTGATGTACCTTCTTACTTTGGGCATGAAGCATGCTATTGGCGAATAAGCAGATGATGAGCAGCAGTGCTACGAACATTGAATAAGCTTCTGTTTTTGTCATTTTCTATTGGAGTGTTGATTTTGACAAAAATATTTTTTGTTAGCACATCAATTTTGATTATGAGATCAACAGGACCTTATTTTGATATGAATGTACCAATGGTGTCGATCATGTTTCCTTATTGGAGTTCTTTATTGATAAGGATTTCATAAATAGTAACATAAGATGTTCGATCTGAATTTTAGAAATTAAGTTTAACAAGTGCTAATTGTATTCCTTATTTATTGTGACGAATAATAAATTTTCGCTAAATTTCCGTTATTAATGAGATGTCATAAATTATGAGTTGATATGGCTTTTATTTCTTAATTAAAATCTCATAATTAAATATCCATAGTTCGAAAATATAATAACTGTAATAGAATGGAAAAACATAATCCTTACGAAGCTTTTGAGAGAGAAGCACCTGAAGTATTTAAGGGATTCACTGGGTTGGTCACATCACTGATGGATACTAAAGCTCTTGATCCCAAAACGAAGCAACTAATTTACTTAGGTATCAAAGTAGCACAGGGTGATCAGACTGCTGTCATGTTTCATGTTCCTATGGCCAAACAGCTAGGTGCTACTCGAGATGAAATAAAAGAAACTATTTTACTTACGTTGACGGTATGTGGGCTAAAAGGTGTGAATACATGTTTGGTGCAAGCTCTGGAAATCTATGATCGTGAATAAGGAAGATTTGGATTAATCGCCCGATATTGGTGAAGTCTTGAAACAAAAATACGCGGAAGGGGACATGATACTTTTTCTGACCTGAGATCAATAGGCAAGCTTTTTTATCCCTACGGGAGGGTTAATCCTGAAATCTTGGAGTATGTTAGGACGAGCTTTTAGCATTTGAGGGTGCTATTCAGGTGGTAAGATGGTATGTGTTGGACGAATCATGTAAACAGGAGTTTTCATACACTCATCGTACTAAATCAATAAATAAAAACAGTAAAGCCAGTACTTTTTTTGTAGTGGCTTTACTGTTTTTTTATTTTCTTGCGTAGTCTTTCTCAAATTTATCGGAGGCAACATTCACACCATTGGCCATATTTTCAAAAGCCGTGTTGATGTTGTCTAGTAATGTTTGTTCTGCTTCTGAATCTGGTGAATTGCTTTTACGGATACTGATCAGTTTCGGGTAATCCTCTGAAACAATTTTACCATATCCCTGAAGTCCTTGTAGGACAGCTTTTTGAAGTTGATCATCACCATTAAAATCACCTAGTTTTTCAACTTTTTTAATGTCTTCACTAACTGCATCTTTCCATTTTAGAGCTACTTTTTCTGCATCATCATATTTTTTAGATTGCATCGCTACGTTCATTTCATTCACATGTTGCTCTTCACTATTGATAATCGTCATCATTTCATTATTGTAGCTGATCGCATCTTTTTTTCCGCCACAGCTTGAGAATGTGCATATCATTACTAAGATTGTAATTGTTGAAATCGCTTTTTTCATTTTTTTTTGATTTTTATGGTTTCATTTCATTATTAAAAGAATCTGTTCTTTCAGTATAGTACAAATTTAGATGATGATGTATGATGGGCATATCCCTGAATACAGTGGTTTTTAATATTTTCACATGACATCATGCTGTATAGTATTTCGTTTCATTACAGAATCCAACTTTTTGCTTTATAATTCTTATGGAAATCTTAATTATAAAATTAAATTTCCTATAAGTTTTAATTTGATACATTCTTTTGATCTGATTTCATGATTTGCTATTTAAAATGTATCTAATATTTTATTATATTAGTGATCATATAAAATAATCTCGAATTCTAATGCTATTAACTGACGGAGAGGATCTTTACAATGTCGTATTGAATGCACCTATAGGAATCTGTATACTGAATGCCGATACGCTTGTTGCCGAGGTTGTCAACGGTAAGTTCCTTGAGGTATCTGGTAAATCTTACGATGCTATATTTGGCCATTACTATTGGGATACTTTTGCAGAAGTTCGGTCGCAATATGAGTCTGCGCTTGCTGGTGTCATCCTTAGCGGACAGTCCTATTATGCTAATGAGGTGGAGCTGATGCTGATTCGCAATGGTCAGGAAGAAATAGTTTTTGTCACCTTTGTTTATGCTCCGATTAAGGATGAACTTGGTCAAGTTGGTAAGGTAGCTGTTTGGGTATTGGAAAATACCAGACAAGTTGTTGAAAGGCAAGAGCGGGAAGTGGCCACGTTGACTTTTAAAAAAGAACGAGATCGTCTGGAACGCTATTTTATGCAGGCTCCTGTAGGGATCTGTATCTTGCAAGGTCCAGAACTTGTTTATGAACTCATCAACCCGGCTTATGACAACATGTTACTTGACCGTGAATTGTTGGGACGTCCGATTTTTGAAGCTCTTCCTGAATTGGTGAATAGTCCTGTTCAGGAAATGCTCCTGAAAACTTATTACGATGGGGAGCCTTTTGACATGAATGATGTGCTCATTCCTGTTTCAACATTTGAAGGTGGTCCTACAAAAGATCGGTATTTTAGTTTCAGTTTTCAACCGAGGAGGGATGAAAATGATGTGATTGATGGTGTTGTTAATATTGTTTTTGAGGTAACAGGTCTGATCAAGACACAACGGGAACTTTTCGATGCTAGGGAATATGCTGAACAGCAGAAAAGGGTTTATGAAACTATTATTTCTAATACCCCTGATCTGATGTACGTTTTCGATCTTGACTACCGTTTTACATATGCAAATAGCGCACTGCTATCTATGTGGGGTAAAACTTGGGACAATGCGATTGGGAAAAGCCTGCTTGAAAATGGATATGAGCCATGGCATGCTGAAATGCATGAGCGGGAGATTGAATTGATCAAAAAGACTAAGCAATCTATAAGAGGAGAGGTTTCTTTTCCGCATGCAACGTTGGGAAGGCGTATCTATGATTATATTTTAATTCCAGTGCTTAATCAAGCTGGGGAAGTAGTTGCAGTAGCTGGTACGACAAGAGATATTACTGAACGCAAAAATTGGGAGGATGCCTTAGCGCAGAGTGCGGAAAAGTTACAAGCAATCAATGAAGAACTTGAAGCCTCTAATGAAGAACAAGCAGCTTCTAATGAAGAACTGACTGCGATCAATGAAGAGTTGGAGCAGGTCAATAGACAGTTGCTTGAGGCTAAGCAAAAGATAGAGGAAGGCGAAGTTGCTTTGCGTTTGGCGGTGAGTGCTGCTAATTTTGGTACTTGGTTTTTACATTCTGTAACCCGCGAGTTTATCACTGACACTCGTTTGAAGCAATTATTTGGATATTTTCCCGAAGAGGATCTTTCTTTTGAAAAGGCTTTGGCGCAAGTAAGAGATGATTACCGGGACTATGTTTCTGCTAAACTAGAACATGCAATCTATCATAATGGTAACTACGACGTTACTTATCCTATCATTGGTTATCATGACCAAGAGATACGTTGGTTACGTTGTATAGGGAATCTAAAGGCTGATCCATCGGGTACTTTTTCTACTTTTACAGGTATAGTGATGGACATCACGGAGCAACATTTGGCAGCTAACAATGTGGAACAAGCAGAGGAGGGCCTAAGATTAGCCATTGAATCGGGAGAACTCGCTATTTGGTATCTCGATCAAAAGCTAGGTACAATCATCGCATCTCCGCGGTTTAATGAGATGTTTGGCCTGAGATCTGATGAAAATGTTCCGTTTGAGGCTGTAATTGCTCAAATTTTGCCAGAATACCGTCAGATGGTTCAGAATGCTGTAAATGAGACTTTTGCAACTGGAGCTAATTTTAATGTTGAATATGCTGTAACCGGATTTCATGATGGAAAGCTGCGATGGGTGCGCTCAGTGGGGAAATATGTGCAGAACACTAAGAATGGTAATTATATTACTGGTGTAATGGCTGATATTACCGAGCAGAAAACGGATGATATCCGCAAGAGTGATTTTATTGGTATGGTAAGCCATGAGTTGAAGACACCATTGACTTCACTAAATGCCTACATACAATTGTTACAGCAAAAATTGATGTCGTCTAATGAACGTTTTATCATCAACGCACTGGATCAATCGGTAAAACAGGTCAAGAAGATGACCACGATGATCAACGGCTTCTTGAATATATCCAGACTAGAATCGGGTAAGATTCATATCGATCTTCAACATTTTGATATTGCTGAACTCGCTGCAGAAACGGTGTTGGAAACAAACCTCATGGTCAACACTCATCATATCGTGCTCAATCCTGTAATGCCTACTTTCGTAAATGCAGATCGGGATAAGATCGGACAGGTTATCAACAACTTGATCAGCAATGCGGTGAAATATTCTAAACCAGATACGCTGATTGAGATTTCTTGTGTCACTGATGGTGAAGAAGTGCGGGTCAGTGTCACTGATGAAGGGATCGGTATTAGATCTGAAGATATTAACCAACTTTTTGAGCGCTACTATCGGGTAGAAAGTACTAAATATATTTCTGGTTTTGGTATTGGACTTTACCTTTGTGCAGAGATCATCAAACGTCATGAAGGTCGCATATGGGTTGAAAGTGAACCTGAAAAAGGATCTACCTTTTATTTCAGCCTGCCTATTTTGAAATCAACTAAGGTGGATATGGACTGATGATCTAAAGCAGGTAACAATAGGATTGATATAATCTGATATGACTCTATGTAGATGTTGAAAATACAATCGTAAATAAAAATCAAAGTGATTAATTGGAATTAACGACAATAAATATGGTAGAGCGTTGTACTAACTTTTGTGTTGATGTTATATGCTACCCACTTTGAAAAAGTTAACAAAAATGAAGTTAGAGTTTTACAAACCACAAAATGAAATACTAAAAAAATATATTGAAGGATTTTATTTTCTTGCTCAAGATAAAAAATCCAGTCGAATTAATTATTTGACATTCCCCAACAACTTTTGTATTCTTTCTGTTAATCAACATGTAGAAATTGAACTTACAGAAAGACAGATTCTAATTTCAAGTTCTGATAAGCAGGATATCATGGCCAATTTTGTTTCTCGTTATTCTGAGCCGATAGAAGTGATATATCAGGGTGTTATAAATGAATTTACTACTTACTTCAAACCTCTTGGAGCCAATCATTTTATAGATGAGGCAAAAATTTTTAATCAACCAATAATTACTGATTTTAATCCATTTGATGATTTTAAGCCTAAAATGGAGAAGATTTTTAATGAAGGAAACCGTGAGCGTCAACTTGAACTATTGGAAATTTATTGGCTTTCTAAATATGATAAGAAGGATTTGTATCTGATGGGACAGATCTTGATCGATATGGAAGCGGATTTGAAAATTGAGCAGGTTGCAGATAAACACCAGATTTCAAGAAAACATATTACCACCATGTTTTTAAGACATATGGGTAAAACACCGTCTGAATATCGGAAAATCCATCGTTTTAGAAATACACTTCTAAATTATAAGAATAGCAAAAACCTAACTGCTCTTTCTTATGAAAATCTTTTCTATGACCAATCTCATTTTATTAAAGATTTTAAGGCATTAACTCATCTTCATCCAAGCGGGTTCTTCAAACATGTGGATACCGAAAGTGAGAATATTTGGTTTTTTATTTGAACGGTTACATTTTTACAATTTTTAGAGATTATCGTTTCTTTACTTTGTCCTGAAGTTATAGCGCTTTCATAAGCAGGATATGAATCTGACTATTTTTTCTTCATATAGCTTTTTAAATACTAAAATACAATGAAAATCTTTTTTTTGACCATTAGTCTTTTTTTTACTTATAGGATACAGGCTCAATCCATCAATCATCATAAATTGAGCGAACTTTTAATACAAGCTAAAGAATACAATAGTGAGGCTGTGATTATATATCAAAATGGAAATCTTGTTGCTGAAAACTATTTTGCAGCTGGATATGCCGATAAAAAGATTGAAGCGATGTCTGCTACCAAGAGTATTATCGGGCTTGCTGTAGCATGCATCTTAACTGAAGGGTTGATCGACAGTCTCGATACTCCTGTTTGGCACTTTTACCCCGAGTGGAAACAAGGAAAAAAGAAAGATATAACCATTAGGCATTTGGTACATATGACTTCTGGTCTTCAAAACCATCCAAATGCTGGTGAAGAAATTTATCCTAGTCCAGATTTTGTTCAACTCGCCTTAGCTGCAGAACTCTCAGATACGCCAGGTGAAGTGTGGTCGTACAATAATAAGTCGTTAAATCTGATGGCGGGAGTGATTCAAAAGATAACAGGGAAAAGAATGGATGTATATATTGGTGAACAATTGTTTTCTCCATTGAATATTACTGATTTTACCTGGACTCTGGATCATGCCGGCAATCCACATGTCATGTCGGGATGTCAAATCAAACCCAAAGATTTCGTCAAATTGGGGATTCTAGTTCTTAACAGAGGGCAGTATAACGATAAGATCATGATTAAACCTGAATATATCGATGAAGTTGTCAAACCTTGCCCACAATTTCCAGGCTATGGTATGCTTTGGTGGATCGATTATGATGAAAATATTTCTATTGTGGATGATGAAATTATTGATAATATTCAAACTGCAGGAATTGATTCTTCTTTTGTGCAGAAATTGAAATTGATGAAAGGTGTACATCCAACAAACGAGGCATTTTTATCTCAACTTCGGAAAGTTTTTGGTGACCAGTATAATGAAATTATTTATACAACACTTTTGGGTAAACACAAAATAAGAAAACGTGAATTCAAAGGCAATGTCAATTATAGAGCTGATGGGTTTCTGGGCAACTATTTGATAGTCGATCCTCAAGCAAAACTTGTCGCTTTGCGTATGATAAGTTATGATAGTTTTAGAGATCAAAACGATAATTTTAATTCGTTTAAAACTCTAGTTAATGAATTAATCCAATAGAACTCAGCCTATGGCTTTTCTACCACTTGAATAAGGTGTCATTGGATTCTCTAATATTTGATTGAGCTTAAATATTAAAGCTATATAACGGATGCATCTGGTTTTGAAAGATATTGAAAGTATGAGACAATATCATTGCATAACTGTATCTTGATCATATGGGAACTTTATATTAGATTTGGGGCTATACTTAAACTACAAAGATATTTTTGAGATTTTTATTTAGTGGCAAAGATTGAGTTAGTTTATCAATTTTATAATAAAGTAAAATGATTTTAAGAGCACAGTATCCCAACAGCGAGACAAGTAGAGAGATTATAGTAACATCGTCAATTGTCGGGATTTTATTATATTTTTCTATCATCATTTATCAACCATTTGGAACCAGCCAGTTTGAACATTCATATAAATATTTATTACTATTTCCTTATGCAATCATTACCGCTTTTTCATTTTGTAGTGTTAATTTATTAATCAGCAAACAAAAACGAAAATGGACTATCGGTTTAGAACTGTTTAAGATTTTTTTGATTCTGGTGGTGATTTCATTCTTTTCTTATCTATACAACACGTTGTTTTTAAGTCAAGTAGATCTTTCATTTGAGAACTTTCTGTATATGTTCGTTTATACTTCAGCATTAGGATTTCCTGTTGTTTTGATCTATATTTTGGCTAGATATATCTATCTCAATAATAAAAACAAACCTGCGATCAGCAACATGATAACTGCCAACAAACCTTTTATAAAACAAGAGAACTTTATTCAGATTGATGACTGTACGATCAAATTATGTATTGTTGCAGATTCTGCAAATTCTACTTTAGAAATAGCAGAGCAAGATTTCGTGTATGCAGAATCAGCAGATAATTATTGCATCCTTTACTTTTATGAGAATGGTATTATTCAAACGAAGTTTATACGCATTTCTTTGACCAAATTATTAGATCAAATTCAGACCGATACTATAAAAAAGGTGCATCGTTCTTTTATTGTTAATCTAAAGAAGGTAACGAAGTTCAAAGGAAATGCGTCCGGATATAAAATATCAATAGAAAATATAGATAAAGAATTAAGCATTTCTAGAAACTATATTTATTTGATTTTGCCTGTTTTAAAGAACATTGCTGTTCGTCCCTAACTTTTGTTCGTCACCCCTTTGATTTGAATTCGTACTATTTCTTATCTTTCTTTGCAAGAAAAATAAGAAATAACACTATGGACAAATTAAGATTTTTTTTAGTTTTTATTATTGGATTTGTAATCTATTTTTACATTGATGCCAATTTCTTTGCCTTTTTTCAGAAAGGAATAACAACCTTTACCGAATCAAAGGCTGCCGGACATATTTTTGCATACAGTATAACTTTAATACCTTTATTGATAACCGTAGCAATTTTATACAAAAGCTATAAAAATATGCTGGAGAAATTAGGTTTATCTAGAAGTGTATGTTTGGGACTTGCCTTTGCCTTTATATCCACTTTACCAATGCTCGTTGCTTATGCAATAAAATTTAAGATTAATACAGCATTATCATTCGATACAATTATTATCAATACAATTTCAGCTGCATTTTTTGAAGAAATCATTTACAGGGCATTTCTGTTTGGTATGTTGTATAAATGTACTCGATTAGGATTTGTACCATCTGTCTTTTTAGCTTCTGTGTTATTTGGAGTGGCACATTTATACCAAAGTACGAGCATCAATGAACTCATCGGAATATTTTTACTCACATTTTTTGGTTCTGTTCTATTTGCATGGATCTACGCAGAATGGAAATTCAATTTATGGACAGCGATTTTATTGCATTTTTTAATGAACTTTTACTGGTTGATTTTTGACGTAGATACTCATGCATTAGGTGGAATTTATGCGAATGTTTTCAGATTTTTAACCATATTATTGGCAATACTTGGGACAGTTTTGTTTAAAATGAAAAAGAAAATTCCTTTTGAAATAGGAAGAAAAACGTGGTGGATGAAATCCCAAAAATATATTTAAATCGAGGTTGTCTAAACGGGGCTGCGTTCTCAACAATTCCATACATGATATTGTACATCCTGTGGATCGTACCTGGCCGCACCTTCTTTCGAATTCATAATGTCTTTAAACAAGAAAAACTAATCGCAAGATTAGTTTTTCCTTTGTTATCCCGCTGGGATTTATTGCGCCCCATGTAACCCGGCCACATGTCCGCAATGAAAAAGGTCGAACCCATCCCGACGCTTTTGTTCGAATCCAGTAAAAACAAAAAAAGCCTCACATTTCTGTGAAGCTTTTTGGTGATCCCGCTGGGATTCGAACCCAGGACCCATACATTAAAAGTGTATTGCTCTACCAGCTGAGCTACGGAATCTTACTCATTTTAGAAGTTTTCTTCGTTGTTCGGAGTGATGCAAAGGTAGAAAAATCTAATAAACAGGACAAATATATGATCTGTTTTTTTTGAAATATGTCGTAACGTATTCTTTTTTAAAAACTTATTTTTTTATAAGACGAGATGAGGAGGGGATATGGTCAGAATAAAAGGGTCGGTTTTATCCAAACCGACCCTTTTCATGTTAATGAAAAGTACATATTACTCGACAACTACACCCATATTGCTGAATTTTGCAATGCGCTCATCAACTAAGATATCCTTGTCCTTAGCAGTTAAGATCGCTAGATCCTCTACTAATTTTGTTTTTAAAAACTCTGCTGCCAATTCTGGATTTTGATGTGCTCCGCCTAAAGGCTCTTTAATGATGCCATCAATAAGACCATTACCAAGCATGTCTTTAGAAGTCAATTTTAGAGCTTCTGCTGCTTTTTCTTTATGATCCCAACTTCTCCATAAGATAGAAGAGCAAGATTCAGGAGAGATCACCGAATACCAAGTATGCTCTAGCATGTATACCCGGTCACCGATGCCGATACCTAATGCTCCACCAGACGCACCTTCGCCGATTACTACACAGATAATTGGTACTTTTAATACCGACATTTCTAGTAGATTACGTGCAATAGCTTCACCTTGACCTCTTTCTTCAGCTTCTAGTCCTGGATAAGCACCCATAGTATCGATCAATGTAACGACAGGTTTGTTAAATTTTTCTGCCATTTTCATTAAACGAAGGGCTTTACGGTATCCTTCAGGGTTTGCCATACCAAAGTTGCGGTATTGACGCTCTTTTGTATTTTTACCTTTTTGATGACCGATTACCATAACCGATTGTCCTCCGATTGAAGCGAATCCACCTACGATTGCTTTATCATCTCTTACAGTACGATCTCCGTGCAATTCGATGAAATCATCGCAGATCATATTAATGTAATCAAATGTTTGCGGTCTTTCAGGGTGACGTGACATTTGCACATTCTCCCATCCAGATAAATTACCGTATATTTCTTTCTCAGCGTTCGCTAATTTTTCTTGTAGCTCCAACACAGTAGCGCTCATATCGACTTTCGTCTTCACGGCTACTTGTTCCACTTTTTCTATTTGCAATTGCAAGTCCGCAATTGGCTTCTCAAAATCAAATGTAGTTTTCATATAAAGTTGTTATGAAAAAATCAGATGGCTAAATTAGTGCATTTTTTCCGAAATTAAAATTACGTATGACATTTACATTGGAAATCCTTTATTACTTTTGTGTTTCAATAAAGTAGAGATGGCTTACTTTTTGTATGATTATATTTATCAATTTATGCGCATGTCAAAAAAAATACTATTCATTATAGGTTTATCTCTTTCTTCTGCAATGAGCTTGTCTGCACAAACTTATCCTGAAGTTGTGTTTGAAAATAGTCTCCTTTCGGGCAATTACGCCAAAAGTCTGGTGGAATATTCGGGAGAGAGCTGGGTGCAGAATGTAAAGAAAAATTTACCCACAACAGATTCTTTATTTTTTACTCCAGGGAATTCACTTTCGTTACGTTACTTGTCCTCTCGAGCAGGAACATGGAGAGTTGCTTTACTCAATGACCGGCACAAAGTAAATTATCAAGTGGTGGCAAATGATGTGTTAACCATAAAATTATATGTGCAGACCGCACATACAAAAGAGAAAACACTTCCGAAAATTCAATTGTTGCAAGGAGCTAGTGCGACTAATGTGTTGGATTTAGCACCTTTTATTGATGACTTTGATCACGATACATGGTTAAATGTAGAGATTCCTTTATCGAAGTTTTCAAATTTGAAAGCAGGTGAATCGATTTCTGAAGTGGTGTTTTCTCAAAACACAAGCGATGAAATGACTCATCAGCTGTTTATCGATCAAGTGGAATTTTTACCTAAAAACCCACCACGTGTCAAGTTGTCTTCTGGAGCCATTCTATCACAAGTCACCAGTATCGATAAACAAGTGGAGTTGCAGTGGCAATTGCCGTTGACACCTAGTATCCGTTATATCAAGATATATCGATCTACGGATAATGTTGATTTTAAACCAATTGCTATTCGTCCTGTATTTATGCAGAAGTGCTATGATCTTGTGGAAGAATTTAATAAGAAGTATTATTACAAAATTGCATGGGTAGACTATGACTATGTAGAATCTCCCTTTTCTGCTGTTAAAGAAATTTTAACAAAACCTGCTACAGATCTGGAACTGTCCAATTTGATTAAATTAGCAAATGTTAACTATTTTATCGAAAACTATGATATCAATAGTGGTCTTTTTTTACCCAATAAGGCAAATAAAAAGGCGATAGTTTCTATTGAAGAATCAGGATATGCAATATTATCATTGCTGGTAGGAGTTGAAAATAACGTTATTTCTCGACAAGCTGTTCTGATGCGATTGACTAGAATGATGAAATTCTTAAATAAGGCACAAAATCATGAAGGTGTATTTTCATCTTTTTATGATGGCAGGGAAGGGGTTCCTGTATACTTAAATAACGTACAAATGTACGATGTCAAGGCAACATCTACCCTGATAGAAGCACTGCTCGTGGCTCGAGAATATTTCTCTAAAGATAGTCCAGAGGAAAAGAGTTTGCGTGATGCTGTGAATGGATTATGGAAGCGTGTGAACTGGACTAAGCTTACTTCAACATCCAATCCTCATGCATTAGTAGATCAATGGTCGGCAATCGATAGTACCGCTCAATCTAAAAATTTAAATGGGCTGAATGACGGTCTAAGTACTTATTTATTAGCCATGTCTTCACCTACTTTTCCTTTATCTGATGCCAGTTATATAGCAGGTTATGCAAGGAAAGTAGCTGCTGTTGATAGCAATTCTATAGTCTATCCTGTTTCAAAGATTGATCAGGATGCTAAGATTGAATTGCGTACCGATTTTACTACTCCGCAATTGATGATGAATGGAACTGTTTCGGTTGAAGATTCTTTAATTTTTCAAAATCATACTTTCTACGGAAAGAAGATAGCGCTAGGAGATCTAAATAGCAGTATGATCGATTTTTATAGACCATTTCTAACGCTTGATCCTCGTGGCAAATACGATGGTCATGTGGATTATGGTCAGTTGGCGAGTAATTATATTTTAGCGTATAAAAGGAGGGATAATGAACTGAATCTAGGGTCTACCTATACAGATATCTGGGGTGTTCAAAATCCTGCAGACCAACATGGACATTATCTGGTTAATCCAGCGATAGGGATTTCAGCGGTTGCCTTTGAACAGGAGATTGGACAAAAATCATTGCGTAAATTTTATGATCAGTATGCTCAGGTTTTGTTTACGCAATATGGTTTTAGATCGTGGATTGATTTAAAAAATAATGATGTTTCAGATGATTTTACACCGAAAAATCAAGCTACAGTTGCTATTTTAATGGAAAATGCAAAGTCTGGTTTAATCTGGAAGTTGTATAATCAAATCCCAGAGATAAACGCCACGCTGAAGAAAATATACGTAAAGAAGTAAGGATTGCTCCCATATGGAAGCACACCTTGTTGAGGGCTAAGATTTCATTTCTTAGCCTTCTGTTTTTCGGGAGTTCACTTTTTTTTATATCTTTACTTTTAGTTTTTGCGTTCATAAAAAATCCAAACAATCGATGATAAAAAAAATAAATAGTATTGCTGTTGCTCTAATTTGTTCGGTTTCTATATTCTCATGTAAACCACAAGCTGTTATTGTTAACCCCGGTGCTGTTGTCAGTATCGACGGTACTGACGATGGTTTGAAAAATGTAAAGCGTGATTTTGAAGATGCAACTCGTACAGATGAGGGTATTAAATTTACTATTTCGTCTGATTTGCTTTTCCCGACGAACTCTTCTTATTTGACGGATAAGGCAAAATCTGAATTGAGTAAAGTGGCAACGCTTTTAAAAGAAAATAAAAGTAAAATCCGTGTTGATGGTCATACTGACGCAACGGGTACGGTGGAGTATAATCAATGGCTGTCCGAAAAACGAGCTAACTCTGTTAAGAAATTCCTCACCGATGCTGGTATTGCTGAATCGAGAATTGCAGCAAAGGGAATAGGGCAAACTAAACCTGTTGCGGATAATAAGACTCCTGAAGGACGACAAAAAAATAGACGTGTAGAGGTGATTATTTTGGATGCAAAATAAGTAAACTACAATCCTAATCGTATAGTAAAAATAATAAAGGCTTTCAAATAAAAATGGAAGCCTTTATTATTTCTTTTAAAAATTAAATATATCATGATAAGTTTCATGTTGGGGTGACCATGTACTTATCTATGCATGAGTTTCATTCCAATAATAAGAATCTGGATATATTCGTGCTCCAAATATGGCTGTCCCAATACGTACGATCGTTGCGCCCTCTGCGATTGCAATCTCGTAATCTCCACTCATCCCCATAGACAACTCTTGCATGCTGACATGCGGTATATCAGCTTTGATAATTGCCAATTGTAAATTTTTAAGCAGTCTGAAACATTCGCGCACTTTTTCTTTGTTTGTACTAAATAAACCAATCGTCATAAGTCCTTTGATTCGGACATTTTCAAGGTTGACTATTTGTCGTATGAGAGCAATAGTTTCATCTGGAGCTACACCAAATTTGCTTTTTTCCTTTGAGGTGTTGACCTGAATCAAAATATCCATGAACTGATTATTGGCTTTTAATTTTTCATTTAATTTTTGTGCTAAATCCAAACGATCGATCGATTGGATACAACTCACATCGTGCTGTAGGATGTATTTGATTTTATTGGTTTGTAAATGCCCTATAAAATGGCTATGATGAGGAATGTTTCTTAAGTGATCGTATTTTTCCCTTAATTCTTGAACCTTGTTTTCAGCAATACACGTATAGCCGGCAGATAATGCTATCTGTATGCGATCCGGGGGTACTGTTTTAGTTGCTAGCAGCAATTTGACTTCTTTAGGATCACGGTGATTTTGAATACAGCAAGCCTTGATCTTTTTTTGGATAACTTCAAGATTGTCTAGGATAATATCGCGCATATTTTATTGTTTTTATTGCCGTTCTAATTTTGCTATGAGGAGCGCTTTAGCTTGCGTAAAAGCATAATCTTTGGCCTCTGCATACGAAATCTCGTATTTTCGTTTAAATTGTTTAATTTCTTGGGGTAAGTTTTCGCTCAGCTTATCGTAGTACTGATTTAATTCGACTTGTGTCGGTAAATCATAGCTTATCTGCACTTGGAATCTGCGTAATAATGCTTTATCAATAATTTCGGCGTGGTTAGTGGCGGCAATCAATAATACGGTCTGTGGAAGATAGTCGATCAGCTGGATCAAGGTATTGACCAGACGTCTCATTTCACCAACATCTTTGTCATCATTTCCTCGTGCTTTGGCAATTTGATCAAATTCATCTAAAAACAGCACCGCTTTTTCTCGAGCAGCTTTATCAAATATTTGTTTAATATTTAGTGATGTCTCACCAATTCGAGCACATACGATGGTGCTGAGATTAAGTATCAAAATAGGCTTATTCAATGTCTGCGCTATTGCTTTAGCAGTAGTTGTTTTGCCGCAACCTGAGCTACCATGTAATAATATCTTATTATTTATAGGAAGTCCATACTGAAGTAGTTCTAAACTGTAGTTGTGCTCTTTTATCAATTGCTGTATGGCATCTTTATTTTCTTTGTTGAGAAAAATATCCGCTAATTCAGTTTTTTCTCCTTTGGTAATGATCAGATCAGAAATATTCATGGTAGCAATTTATCAAATTTTGTATAAAACTGATGATTGATTTTTAAGAATGACGAACGTTTTACGTTCGCCATCTCTAGTTTACGATCTCCACCAATGATAGTAATTATGTAGCCCATCATATTCAAATCCACATCGAGGATACAAGCTGTTGCCTATGTCATTTGTTTTTTCAGTTTCCAGCATCAATCCGCATGCATTTGTTTCCTCGCACCAAAGTTTGCTTCGATCTATCAATGCAATGGAAAGACCTTGGCCACGGTAATCGGGGTGCACGTACAAATCACTTAGTAACCATTGTTTCGCTAGTTTAGTGTAATGAAATAATTTGTAAAGTTGAACAAAACCTACCGCTTGATTATCTACCAAGACTAAGAAAATAGTGGATTCATTGTTGATAAATCTTTCTCGGAGAAAATCCTTTCCTTTTTCCAAATCAGACTCCTGACGGTAAAAGATGCGATAAAGGTTAAATAAGGTAGCTGATTCATCTAGATCTGCTAATGTTGCTTGTTTGATTAAAAATTCCATTTGTTTTATTTTTTTGATTGATGTGACAAAATTATCCTTAAATAGGACTATCTTTATGCTCCAGTTTTAAGTTAATCAGTAGTCCAGTATGCTTCCGTTTGAAAACATCATTATCATTGACAGGTCAAGTACTATTCCCATATATCGGCAGATAGCGCTTGCCATTATCAATGCAATATGTGATAGTGTGCTAAAGCCTGGATCGCATTTACCCAGTAGCCGTGAGTTGGCAAAAACATTAGCTCTTCATCGCAAAACAGTGATTGCGGCTTATGATGAATTGCAGTCTCAGGATTGGATTACTGTTGTGCCCAGAAAATACGTTGCCGTTTCAGAATGTATTCCAGTACTTAAGGCACAGAAATGGAGTCAATCTGTAAAACGTGTTACCTATGGGGAAGATCTGCCTGTGCGTTATAATATAGTAGCAACGGCCCCGTTATCTAGATCAATAGATCATTTGAAGCTATTGATGATTGATGACGGTTATCCCGATATTCGTTTATCTCCGATTGATGATTTATTGAAAACCTATCGCACTTTTACTAATCGCAGAACCATTTCTAAGATAGCTAATATAGGTACCGCACAAGGGGTGTTGAAACTCCGCGAGCAGCTGGCAAATTATTTAATGGAGTCTAGAGGGCTTGCTATGTCCGCGGAGCATCTTCTCATCACTCATGGTGCGCAGATGAGCATCTATTTGGTGGCTCAATTGCTGTTAAATGCGCATTCAAATATTATTGTAGGTCAGCCAAATTATCCTTTAGCTAGTCAGGTGTTTAAAGCGACAGGTGCTGAGGTTATTCCTGTTCATGTTGATGCTGATGGGATTGATACGGACGCGATTGAAGCGCTGTGTAAGGTGAAAAATATTGATGCTATTTATGTGATCCCACATCATCACTATCCGACTACTGTAACATTGTCTGTAGAACGGCGTTTAAAATTATTGGCTCTTGCTGAAAAATATGCTTTTATTATTATTGAAGATGATTACGACTATGATTATCATTATACCTCTTCTCCTTATCTACCATTGGCAAGTGGTCATCATCGAGGAAATGTAATTTATATTGGATCTTTCTCTAAAATATTGGATCCTTCTATCCGAATTGGTTTTATGGTGGCGCCACAGCGATTTATCGATCATTGTGGCGCCTATAGAAGGATGATTGATGTGGGTGGAGATGGTTATATGCAACATGCTTTGGCAGAGTTGATCAGTGATGGTGAGTTGAAGCGGCACTTGAAGAAAGCAAGAAAGTGCTATCAACTAAGGCGAGATTATTTGGATCAATTGCTTCGGGAGCGATTGAGCCCATATATAACATATCGCTTACCGGCTGGTGGTATGGCGATTTGGTTACGCTTAAATCCTGAATTCATGATTGAAGATCTGTTGTTGAATTGTTCTCTGCAAATTGTTAGAATTGATGTGGAGCAAAATGCTTTTCGATTTGGTTTCGCTTCATTAACAGAAATTGAGCTGAAACAGGCAGTTGAGGAGTTAGGGAAAGCATTCAAAATAATGGAATGTAATAAAAATTAATTTTATCCTGATTGGAGGGGCATTTTTGCATTTTAAATATGCTTTAAAGTATGGATAAGGGGTAATAATTTTTTATGAAAATGACGATTTTTTCAGTTTAAGTGAGGAATAATTTTGTAAATTAGTGGACTTTTTAAAAGCGTCAATGTTGATGTTTTTAAAAAGTTTAGTTGTTGATAGTTAGCTATTTAGAAAGGATAAAGGAAGAAGGTATGTACATTATATTTGATACGGAAACAACAGGATTACCCAAACGTTGGGATGCACCAATTACTGATACTGACAATTGGCCGCGCTGTATTCAAATAGCATGGCAGTTACATGATGATATGGGTAACTTGCTGGAGCATGACGATTATTTGATTAGACCTGATGGTTATAATATCCCTTATGATTCGGAGAAGATTCATGGTATTTCTACCGAATTAGCTACTGAGCAAGGCGTTCCGATTCAAGAGGTGCTGGTAAAATTTAATGCTGCTTTGGCAAAAGCCAAATTTGTTGTCGGTCAAAACATTGGTTTTGATTTAAATATCATGGGTTGTGAATTTTACCGTTATGATGTGCAGTCACCTATGGGTGAAATGCCAATACTAGATACCTGTACCGAAGTTACAGCAAGTTTGTTGCAGCTTCCTGGTGGACGTGGTGGACGTTTCAAATTACCTAATCTAACCGAACTTCACTCTTATCTCTTCGGTGTACCTTTTGCTGAGGCACATAATGCAACTGCCGATGTGGAGGCAACGACACGATGTTTCTTGGAGTTGGTTAGAAGAGAAGTTTTTACTCCTGAGCAGCTGCAAACGGATACAGGTTATTTTGTAGATTATAAACAACAAAATCCTCATCCTATCCCAACTGTAGGTCTGAAGCATGTGAATCTAAAAGCTGCTTCTGATGCTATACGTCAACGTAACAAACCAAGTGGCGGTCAAGATGTGGTTATTGATCATGAGGTACTGAATGATTTTGAAAATGCTGATTTTGCACATTTACATAACCATTCTCAGTTTTCTGTTCTACAATCAACGATCTCCATCAGCAGTTTGGTGGAAACTGCTGCTAAATATCGTATGCCTGCTGTTGCTCTAACGGATCATGGTAATATGATGGGTGCATTTCATTTTGTTGCGAAAGTTGGAGATCATAATAAGGCAGCTAAGGCCAAGAATGAGGAGTTGGAGGCCGCAGGAGAAAGTCCTACAGAGAAAATCATCAAGCCTATAGTTGGGTGTGAATTTTTTGTATGTGATGATCGTCTGGATAAAAAAAGAAAAGATAATGGTTATCAAATTGTCTTTTTGGCAAAAAATAAAAAGGGTTATCATAATCTTGCAAAAATGGCCTCTGTAGCTTATACAGAAGGATTCTATTATGTTCCCCGTATCGATCGAAAGGTTGTGGAACAATATAAAGAAGATTTGATTGTACTATCAGGTAATTTGCAGGGTGAAGTACCGAATAAAGTCTTGAATATTGGTGAAAATCAAGCTGAAGAAGCGCTTCTGTGGTGGAAAGAACAATTTGGTCCAGATTTTTATATTGAAGTGATGCGCCATGGTCAGGAAGACGAAGATCGTGTGAATACAACGTTGGTGAGTCTGGCTCGTAAACATGATGTGAAACTAATAGCCACCAATAATACATATTATATCAATCAACCTGATGCACATGCTCATGATATTCTACTATGTGTCAAAGATGGTGAGAAGTTAAGCACACCGAAAGGTCGTGGTCGTGGTTTTCGCTTTGGGCTTCCTAATCAACAGTATTACTTCAAATCTGCGGAAGAAATGAAGAAAATATTTAAGGATGTGCCAGATGCCATCATTAATATTCAAGAAATCGTAGATAAGATTGAGATCTTTACTTTGTATCGAGATGTTCTTTTACCTGCATTTGATATCCCTGAAGAGTTTCAGGTCGCCGAAGATCAAGAGGATCATGGTAAGCGGGGTGAAAATAAATACCTCAGATATCTGACTTTTGAGGGGGCTAAACGACGTTATAAGGAAGGATTGACCGACGATATCATAGAACGTCTAGACTTTGAGTTGACTACCATCGAGAAAACAGGTTATCCTGGTTATTTTTTGATTGTGCAAGATTTTATAGCTGAGGCACGTAAGATGGGGGTTTCAGTAGGACCTGGGCGCGGTTCGGCTGCTGGTTCTGCAGTAGCTTATTGTTTGGGAATTACTAATCTAGATCCCATTCAGTATGATTTACTATTTGAGCGTTTCTTAAATCCCGATCGTGTATCCATGCCCGATATTGATATTGACTTTGATGATGAGGGCCGTGGTCGTGTAATGCAGTATGTGATTGATAAATATGGTTCTTCTCAGGTTGCTCAGATTATTACGTATGGAACGATGGCAGCCAAATCATCTATTAAAGATACAGCCAGAGTATTAGACTTGCCTTTGCAGGAAGCTAATGAAATTGCAAAATTGATTCCAAATTTGAAGTTGTCGAAAATTTTCAATATGGATGAAAAAGCCTTGAAAGAGACTTTACGTGCAGATGAATTGGAAGCCGTAAACCGTCTAATCGCCATATCTGAAGGCGCTGGATTAGAGGCTGAAACCATTAAACAGGCGCGTGTATTGGAAGGTTCTATGCGTAATACAGGTATCCATGCCTGTGGGGTAATCATTACTCCCGATGATATTACCAATTTCGTTCCTGTCTCCTTAGCAAAAGACTCCGACTTATATGTAACGCAATTTGATAACTCGGTTGTTGAGTCCGCTGGCCTATTGAAAATGGATTTCTTAGGGTTAAAGACACTTACCCTGATTAAAGATACGGTGGCAAATGTCAAGTTGAGTAATGGCTTGGAATTGGATCCTGACGAATTTCCGATTGATGATCAGTTAACTTACGAGTTGTTCCAAAGGGGAGAGACGGTAGGGGTGTTCCAATATGAATCTCCTGGTATGCAGAAGCATATGAAGGATCTGAAACCTACTGTTTTTGCCGATTTAATTGCTATGAATGCACTCTATAGACCAGGGCCGATGGAGTATATTCCTAGTTTTATTAAGCGGAAGCATGGAACAGAACCTATACTATATGATTTAGATGCTTGTGAAGAGTATCTCAAAGAAACTTATGGTATTACTGTATATCAAGAGCAGGTTATGCTTCTATCGCAGAAATTGGCTGGATTTTCTAAAGGTGATGCCGATGTTTTGCGTAAAGCAATGGGTAAGAAGCAGAAGGCGGTATTGGATAAGATGAAACCTAAGTTTGTTGCTCAAGCTGCAGAAAAAGGACACAATGCCAAAGTGTTGGAAAAAATATGGACGGATTGGGAGGCATTTGCAAGTTATGCGTTTAATAAATCTCACTCAACCTGCTATGCTTGGATTGCTTATCAAACAGCTTACTTAAAAGCGCATTTTCCAGCGGAATATATGGCTGCTGTACTCTCCAATAATATGAATGACATCAAGCAGGTCACATTTTTTATGGAGGAATGTAAACGTATGGGTCTGGAAGTATTGGCTCCAGATGTAAATGAATCTCATTATAAGTTTACTGTGAATGATCGGGGTGCTATTCGATTTGGAATGGGCGCTGTAAAAGGTGTTGGGGCAGGTGCTGTAGATACGATTGTACAAACGCGAGCATCTGGTCCTTATAAATCGGTATTCGACTTGGCCAAACGAATCGATCTGCGAGCAGCAAATAAGAAAGCATTTGAAAGTTTGGCTTATGCCGGTGGTTTTGATAGTTTTCAAAATATGCATCGTGCCCAATATTTTCATGCTGAAGATAATTCAACGGGATTAGAAAAAGCCATTAAGTTTGCTCAACGATTCAAAGAGAATGAAAATTCGGCACAAGTAAGTCTTTTCGGAGGCGATGGTGCAGCGGACCTACCTGAGCCTGTTTTAGCATCTTGTCCACCTTGGGGACTGATCGAGAAATTGAAATATGAAAAAGAAGTGATTGGAATTTATTTGACCAGTCATCCTTTAGATAATTATAAGTTTGAGATCAAGCATTTCTGCCAAAATAAAGTCAGTGATCTCCAACTGATCAATAAGGTGAAGGCTTCTGAGGTAGAAGAGGATGTATTGCTGGATTTTAATCGAATAAAAAATAAGGAAGTCGTGATCGGTGGAATCATTGCGATGGCTAATCATAGAATTGCAAAGTCTGGTAAACCTTTTGGTTCATTTATTATCGAGGATTATTCCGATTCTTATGAAATCATGGTTTTTGGTGAGGATTATGTCAAGTTTAAGGGTTATCTAGAGGAAGGATATTTTGTTCAGCTTCGGGGGTTAGTGCAGGAAAGATTTAAGCAGGTTGGTAATTGGGGCTTTGAAATTAAAGGCATTCAGTTGTTATCGGATTTAAGGGAGAAAATGGCTAAAATATTTACCATTAATATCGCGCTACCTGCATTGAACGATATGTTCTTAGAAGAGATGAAGCAAGTATTGGACTCGAATGAGATCGAAGGTGTAGTTCCGAATTGTCAACTGCGTTTCAAAATTTGGGATCCCCAAGATGAAATTTCAATCGAAATGCCTGCGAAATTGAAGCGAATCAATTTGACAAATGAGTTTTTAGAAGCAATAGAGGGATTTGAGGGTGTCAATTACCGATTGAATTAAAAGAAGTCAATTTAATATTACACTTATATTACGTACATCTTTATTATATTTGTTCTTATAAAAGAGTAAATAATAATTAACAAATAACTTCGGTTAAAAAAATAAGAAATATGGCTTTAGAAATTACAGATAGCAACTTTGAAGAAGTTGTTTTGAAATCGGACAAACCAGTTTTAGTTGACTTTTGGGCAGAATGGTGTGGTCCATGTCGTATGGTAGGTCCAATTGTGGAAGAATTGGCTAATGATTACGGTGATAAAGCAGTAATCGGAAAAGTGAATGTAGATGAGAATCCAGAAATCTCAGTTCGTTTTGGAATTCGTAACATTCCAGCTTTATTGTTCTTTAAGAACGGTGAAATTGTTGATAAACAAATCGGAGCTGTTCCAAAATCAGTATTAAGTGAGAAATTAGAGAAGCAATTTTAGTTTTATTGTATAAATCTTGTTAAAAGGGTGAATTTTTTAAATTCATCCTTTTTTTTGTTCCTTATATTTTGATATTTATAAGTTTTTATTCATTTAGTGTTTTAAATTTCAATTAATATCTATTTTTTATATATTTTTTTAAAAAAATATAGGTTTTACTATTTTTTTTCTCTTAATTTGGGTGTTGATTAAGAAAAAAAACAAAAATGATTAAAAAAACAGCTATTCCTTTTTATTTTATGTTAGCTATAGTGGTGTTGTCACTATTTTTTCCCTCTTTACCTAAAAATAAGACCAATTATGAGTATAATGGGGCTGATGTCGCATGGATGCTGACTTCAACAGCTCTAGTTCTTATTATGACACCTGGTTTAGCATATTTTTATGGTGGAATGGTCAGGAAAAAGAATGTAATATCCACCATGTTGCAAAGTTTTATCTGTATGGCTGTTGTTAGCGTGATTTGGGTGGTATTTGGATTTAGTTTAGTATTTGGAGATAGTGTTGGAGGTGTTATTGGTAATCCCATGACGTATTTTATGTTTCATGATGTTCTGGATGGGAAGCCTTGGGTTGGAGCGCCAACGATTCCGTTTGCCTTATTTGCTATGTTTCAATTGAAATTTGCTATTATTACTCCAGCTTTGATTACGGGTGCTTTTGCAGAGCGAATTCGCTTCACTTCCTATATTTTATTTATCTGCTTATTTTTTGTTTTCATTTATGCACCTCTTGCTCATGCCACATGGCATCCAGACGGATTGCTGTTTAAATTGGGCGTTTTGGATTTTGCAGGTGGTACTGTCGTGCATATGTCAGCAGGACTAACAGCACTTGCATCGGCTATTTATTTAAAACAAGGTCGTGAACCTGGACATCATACGCCGGCCCGTATTACTTATGTGCTGTTGGGTACAGGTATGCTCTGGTTTGGTTGGTTTGGTTTCAATGCAGGTTCAGCATTTTCAGCTTCTAGTCTTGCCTCGACGGCATTATCGACAACAATGACAGCTTCGGCTGCTGCAGCACTCACTTGGATTTTCTTTGATGCTGTACGGGGGACAAAACCTTCAGCCATGGGAACTTGCATTGGGCTTGTTGTTGGGCTGGTTGCTATTACCCCAGCTGCAGGATTTGTAACAGTTCCACATTCTTTAGTTATAGGTGCTATTGCAGCTATCGTTAGTCGCCTTGTGGTGGATTGGCGTACACGTTCTAAAGTGGACGATACATTAGATGTTTTTCCTTGTCATGGGGTAGGAGGAATCGTTGGAATGATTTTAACGGGTGTATTTGCTCACAAACAGATCAATAGTGCTGTTGAGCATAATGGTTTATTTTACGGTGAGGTTGGTTTATTTCAGGCTCATATGATTGGTCTTTTTGCCTCTTCCGCTTTTATTTTGATTGTTGCTTTCTTATTGTTGAAAATAACAGATCTGATTTCACCTCTTCGCACGTCAGAAGAAGAGGAGTTGATCGGTATGGATATTTCACAACATGCAGAAAAACTATAAAGAATCCTTTCAATTCCCTTTCAATTATGAACGCACAACATCGCTCGATGTGTGCGTTCTTTTTTATATGACGACTTCCCACTTAAGGGAATCGAAGTTGTGATATTATGAGTGATCGAAATTGTCAAATTTTCTGTACGACTTTTATTTAATCTCAAAAATCTGACATAGCTGTTGTTATTTTTTCTGAATCAACAGATCCAATTTTAGGAGTTAGCCTGTTAGCATGTTTTTTGCTATAAAATGGACCAAAATATTTGTTGTCATAAGTAAGTATTGTTGGTCTTGCCAAGCACTTTATATGTCTAAAATTAATCAATATTATTATTAGTCTTATGAGCGACTATTGCCCTTTCTTCCTTATTAATGGATTAATCCAGAAATAATATTAATGGTCAAAGCGACTACAAAAGTATTTAATGCAAAAGAAAGCAGACCATGAAATAAAACCACTCTTCTGATCTTTCGTGAAGAAACTTCAATATCAGACACCTGGAAAGTACAACCTAAAACAAAAGAAAAATATGCAAAATCTACATAATCCGGTTTTTCGTTTCCTGGAAAATCTAGACCTTTTCCTTCAGATCCCTCAGCATAATACAGATGGGCATAATGAAAGACATAAGTCGTATGTACTAAGAACCAAGAGCTGATAATGCTCAAGACACAGATACTAATACTTAAACCTTTAGACATATTAGTTCCTGGGTCTGCGATAATGATGAGCAGTACTGCGAACAGACAAGTGAAGCTGGCTAGTAGAATAAAAATAGAAACAAATAATCTGCTGCCATCCTCAGAAGCTGCTTTTTTAACGATAAGAGCGACAGGCATTCGGTAGAAAATATACCACGATAAAGCAATGTAAGTAAGACAAAATGTAATCCAAAAGAGCAGGGTGAGCATAAGCAAACCGATATCATACTGATAGCTAATAGTTGTCGTGATAATAGCTACCAAAAGCGAGATTAGGCTTTTTTGTATCGGATTGAAATCTTGAATGACTTTCTTTATATTCATGTTTAACAATCAAATTGAACGCTTTGCTGAAAACTATTTTTTTGGATATTATTCTCTTTTATTTGTGATGATAGAATCAGCATGATACTATTTTCTTCATAATTAGTGGGTTTGGAGATGATAAAATCAAGTTTGCCATCACGATCAATATCGCCTACAAATAGTGTTTTGATAAATGTGTCATTAAATTGCTCTTCTTGTATCATATTGGCTTCAGATGACCCATTGTAAGAGTAAGTCAATTTATAATTTTTGACTTCATGAAATACCTCTTCGCGACCTTGATCATTAGATCGAACTTGTGTACCTAGAATATCTCCATATCCTTTCAGTTGATATTTTTGATTATTAAAATTGTAGATAACGGTTTCTTTTGGCCAAATTTCAGCCTGTGTGATTTTGAGATTTTCTATTTTTCCTGCTTTTAAAAAAGGAAAGTTTAAGAATAGCATAGAATTTCTTTTCGATATTACTGATTTTGTAGGTACGCCAGCACATTCGCTATAACCATCTTCAATCTTATAGTCTACTTTTGCCAAATAATATTGACCATTCTCTTCATAGAGATCAAACCAATTTTTATTTAGTATTTTACTAGGATCTTCAGCCTCTTCATAGATTCGGTATGTGTCAATCATAACAATGGATCCCACAGGTGTTGAGTTCTTCAGGTTATTAGGCTTCGTAGTAGTAGGTGTGGTTATATCGCCTGTTGTTGTCGTGACGCTGTCGGTAGGTATAGTCTTGTTAACTTGAGTGTTATTTTGACAAGACTGAATTGTCAGAGCTAATAATAGTGTTGTAAGGCTTAAATATTTCATCGGACATTATAATTTGAATAGCTATATCAATTATAGTGCCCGATGTATGTGTTTTGATTAATCCTCTAAAGCTTCTTTTAGTATGCTAAAGGAATCTAAACATTTTTGATCATCATATATATAAGAGATGGCCATAAGTTCATCTATTTGCAGCTTTTCGATAAACGGTTCCAATTCACGTCTGATGGTCTCTTTGTCTCCTATGAAGCTACAGGACAACATATTGTCAGCCGCCTGCTCGATACTAGGAATCCCTTTATAGATCACTTCAAATGTGGGAGGAGATAGGGGGGCTCTAGTATTAGTCAGGATACCTGCAAATAAATTTTTTACACTTGTTGATTGTAATTCTGCTTCTGCTGTTGTTTTAGCCGCTATCACATTGACACAGACAATGAAATATGGTGCTGAAAGACTTGCCGACGGTTTGAAATTTTGATGATAAATCTCACTTGCTTTTGCTAGTTGAGCAGGTGCAAAATGGGCAGCAAAAGCATAAGGTAAACCTAGACTAGCGGCTAGATAAGCACTATCAGTACTTGATCCTAAAATATATAAAGGCACATTTAAGCCCTCAGCCGGAAAAGCACGGACTTTTGAATCTGCATTATCGTCACTGAAATACTGTTGTAGTGCAGCTACGTCTTGGGGAAATTGATATGCCGTATTGAAATTATTGCGGCGGAGCGCCATAGCCGTTTCCTGATCTGTACCAGGTGCACGACCTAATCCCAGGTCAATACGATTCGGATATAAAGTTTCTAATGTTCCAAATTGTTCTGCAATTACTAAAGGAGAGTGGTTTGGGAGCATAATACCTCCTGAACCGACCCGAATACTTTTTGTATTGGCAGCAATATATTGAATCACTAAGGATGTAGCAGAGCTAGCTATATACTCCATATTATGGTGTTCTGCTACCCAGATTCTTTTATATCCTAACTGCTCAATATGTTGCGCTATTTTTATGGTTCTGTTGTATGCTTCTGATGTTGTGCAACCTTTTTTGATTGGCGCAAGATCTAAAGCTGATAAAGCAATATTTCTCATAAAATAAAATTATAGTTTATTTTAGAGAACTATGTAATGATAATGTCGCTTTACTATTTTCGTGTCGCGTGGATGACAATTAGCTCATCTGCAGCGTCAGTTATAAAAAAACTATGTAACTCACCGCCGTCACTGATCTTAAATTTTTTCTTCAGCACTTCGGTTTTTAAAGGAAAATTTTTAGCAACAGCGTTAGTTTTTAATTTCTCTTTAGATTTTTTGAAGATGGAAAACGGAATGACTTCAGAAATTTCATAGATTTTTCCTAAAAAATCCTCATCATAAATATCAGACGTGTAGAGATGTGTATGTTGGTGTATTTTTTTGAGATTAAAGGCTTTTGTAATACTCTTAAAAGCGCCAGCTTTCGTGAGGCATACATCAGGTTCGTAAAGGTAACGCAGGGGCTGCGAAAAGCTAACTGCTGTATCAGCTTCTTCTTGTTGAGTAAAACAAAATCGTTGAGTTTTCTCTCCAAAAATTCGAACAGCAGTGATATTAGGCTCACCTACGAAATCTTTTTTTTGTACAAATAGCAATTCTTTACAGTCATTTTGAAGGCTGACCACGTAGATATCTTTGACATGATGCAATTCTGATCGTGCAGCAGTAATATCCAAAAGAGGGGCTACCTTAGTGATGATATGATCTGCTCGCTGCAATAACTCTTGTTGCAATACTACGATATTGGGTTCGCAGTCACTTAGCATAAAAACCTTTTGTTGCGCGACTCTTCTTGACGGGTCGATATAGATGTAGTCTATCTTAAGGTCCTTATTTTCAAATATATATTTCACCCCATCTGAAGCAATGATATCTATATTATCTGCCTGTAATTGCTTCGCATTGTACTTCGATATGGCTGCAAGTTCGGGATTAATTTCACAGGAGATGACTTTTTGTGCTGCTTGAGCAAAGTAGTAGTCATCGACCCCAAAGCCACTTGTGATATCGATTAATGTCGTATTAGGTTCTATTAGCGATGCTTTAAATCGAGCAGTCTTCTCCGAAGAGCACTGTTCTAAGTTTAGCTTATCGGGATAATAGATATTGTCAGTTTGTGCCCAAAGAGGTATTTTTTTTCGACAGCGCTGTTTTCCATCTATCTGTGAAGCAAGTTCAGAGGATGTTATACCTTCAAAAGGAGATTTTTTTAATGCCAATGAAGCAGAAGATTCATGTTCGTGTTGATGGATAAAATCTTGAACCTCCTTTTGAAGGATATGTATATTCATTTATATTTTTTTAACAAGCAGCTGACATGTATAGGTATCTTTCAATTCGCTTATCACTTCTTTATTGACCAAGACACGATTGATCGTTTCTTGATTGTAATAGCGTATTGTGATTAATTCTAAACCTGTTTCAATATTTACCTTAAATTTCTTTTTCAATTCCTCTAAGACATCAATAATGTTTTGTCCAGTATCATCAACAGCTACTGAAAAATTAATAGCACTATTGTGCATCATATTAAGTTTGATTCGAAATTGATGAAATAAATTAAAAATATCACGTAAATTATCTTCTACTATAAAAGAAAAGTCACGTGGTGATATAGAGATCAATATTTGATTCACTTTAAAGATAAAAGAAGGTACCGGTAAGGATACATTTGTACTTTTGATCTTCGTGCCGGGTACTTCTGGATTTAAAAAAGAACGGACATTCAATTGAATATTTTTGTTCTGTAGCGGTTTAATTGTTTTTGGATGAATGACAGTCGCTCCATAATAAGTCAATTCAATGGCATCGGTGTACGATAATTCGGGTATAAGCTCCGTTTTCTCAAACCATTTGGGATCTGCATTTAAAACACCAGGTACATCTTTCCAAATGGTAACATGCTGCGCATCGAGACAAGCTGCAAATATAGCCGCAGAATAATCTGATCCTTCACGCCCTAATGTCGTTGTGAAATTTTCTGAAGTAGAACCAATGAAACCCTGTGTGATACCTACATATTCTTGTAGGATATGTGGAATCTCTGCTTGAATGATAGCCTCTGTTTTCTCCCAGTTGACTTGTGCTTCGGTGTAGGTATTGTCGGTCATGATATAATTCCGAGCATCCAGCCATTTTGAATTTACGCCGATATGATTTAAATAAGCAGCTAGTATTTTAGAAGATACGATTTCCCCTGTAGATACGATTTGGTCAAATAGATAATCAAAAGAATCTTGCGGTTCTTCTTCCAATATCCATTCAATTTCAACAAAACAATTCGCGATTTCATCAAAGATAGGATGATTGTGGTCTTCGAATAGATCTGACAAAATGTTAAAGTGAAATACTTTAGCCTTTTCTAACATTTCAAAAGCTTCACCGGTGTTGTGGTAATATGCTTTAGTTACATCTTCTAATAGATTGGTTGTTTTACCCATTGCCGAAACAACGACTAATAAAGCCTCTACTTTATACTTAGAAATGATATATGCTGAATTTTTTACACTTTCAGCATCTTTGACTGATGCGCCACCAAATTTAAAAACTTGCATCGATATGATTTACGTTGAGGTTGATTGCTAATTAATACTATTGATATATGCCAAGCCCTTGTTTGAAATCAAGTGCTTAATATCTTTATATGGAACTTCTAGGGTTGTATTTCCCCCAGAGTAAGGTTTTATTTCATATACATTGTAATAGAACAGCAGGCTTTCTTTTGTTAAAGCAAAATTATTCGCAAGTGTGAAATTGCCTGATTCAAAAAAGTACTTGTCATTTAGAGATTCTGTCTTCGATAATTTTTCCAATTTGCGAAAATATTTTTCTGCAATTTTAGTCAATTCTTTCTGATTTTTCTCATCGACAATATCAACAAGCGTTATTTTTTGATCTGTTTTGATATCAAAATGATTGAACAAGGTAAAATGATCGCCATGGGCTCCACCCGTATATTCGGTTTGATTAGTTTCTATACTGATAAACCTAGGCGTATTTTGATAAACTTTGGCGTGAAGATCTCTAAACCAAGTGGCAGAAGACTGACCGTTATTTTCTTCTACATACTCATCGTAAGCATCCACAAATCTCTTCGCTGCACTATTTATTTCAGAGTCACCTTCTAGATTAATGGAATGGCTCAATAAGCTATTGATCATTGTATCTTTAAAAGCTGGATATCTTGCTTTAAAAAATGTGGTATCGATCTTTTTACCTTCTTTTACAAAAAAGCTACTATACCTATGCACTTCCTTCATATCATAATGGAGCGTATCACCACTAATTTTTTGTGCTGTTTCTCCTTGCTCACTTGTACAGGAAGTGCTGCCCAATAAAGCAAATGTAATATAGAGGTATAAATAGTGTGCTGGTTTCATGTAACTTAACCGTTCTTTTATCTTTTAATATGTGATCGATACATTAATCCATGATGAATCGAAGTCCGCTTTATATTTCTTGTAGAATTGAATTGCAGGTTCGTTCCAGTCTAGTACCTGCCATACCATACCGTGATATCCTTGTGATTTACCTAAATTAAGAGTTTCTTCGAAAAGTTGTTTGCCAATTCCAGAGCCACGCATACTTTCTGTCACAATCAAATCCTCCAGATAGAGCCTTCTTCCTTTCCAAGTGGAATAACGAATGTAATATAAGGAAATTCCTACAATTTTCTCATCAACTTCTGCAACAAAAGCTCCCCAGATAGGATTTTTTCCAAATCCCGCATCTAGAAACTCTTCCATAGAGACAGTTACCTCATCGGGTGCTTTTTCCACTATTGCAAGTTCACGAATTAATTCGAGCATCCTCACACCATCTGCTTCAACAGCAGGCCTAATAATAGCTTTAGTCATTATTTTTGAAATGTTTGATTACACGTTTACCAAAAATGGTGCTACCTACTCTGATCATGGTTGATCCTTTCTCTATCGCTAATTTATAATCCGATGACATTCCCATGGACAATGTATCAAAACTTTCATTTTTACGGTAAAAGCTTGCTTTAATCCCATCATAAAGTGACTTTAATTCATAAAACTCTTCTTTTATTTCCTTTTCATTTTCCGTATTTGTCGCTATACCCATTAAACCTCGGATGTTAACATGTTTTAAAGCTAAAAATTCTTCATCACGCAACATTTCAATCAATTCGGCATGATCAAAACCAAACTTTGTATCTTCCTCAGCAATATGTACTTGAAGTAAACAATCAATAACACGTTTGTTTTTAGCAGCTTGCTTGTCGATTTCTTTTAAAAGTTTGAGCGAATCCACAGCATGGATAAGCGTGACGAAAGGAGCGATGTATTTAACTTTATTGGTCTGAAGATGACCAATCAGGTGCCATTCGATATCTTTTGGCAAGGATTCGTATTTTTCAACCAGTTCTTGTACTAGATTTTCACCAAAAACTCGCTGCCCAGCTTCATAGGCTTGCATGATATCTTCATTCGGTTTTGTTTTTGATACAGCGACTAGTTGAACGCCGAGCGCTTTAACTTCTAAATTAATCGCTTCTAGGTTGCTTGCAATACTCATGATAATTGTATATTTAAGAATTCAAAGGGTGCCAAATGTCAGCCCTTTTTATAAATTTGTACAAAATTACGAAATGCAACGATTAATACTGAATGTACTTGCTCTGATTTTTTTATTTGTTTCTTGTAAAAGTACGAATGAGAAAGATATTATCCCGAAAAAGGATTTTGTGAAGGTCTTGACTGAGATTTATATAACAGACTCTTATTTATCAACATTAGATGCTGATAGTGCAAGGAAAGTTATTTTTCCACTTTATGACAATACTTTTAAGAAGTTCGATCTAGACTCGACTACTTTTAAGAAAAATTTATCTTTTTATGCGAGTGATGCCGAGTCGATGAATAAGATATATGAAGAGGTTGGGAACAACTTAAAAAAGATGAATGAAGGATATATCAAGGCAGATCAGTCTAGGATGGATTCTGTACGCAGAAAGGATTCTATTCGGACGGCACTCTTTCAGGATAGCTTAACGCGTGTAAATGACTTTATTGCTTTATATGAACGGCAAAAGAAATTGATTTTGAACTACAAACCGGATAGTACAAAGTGGGATTACAAAAAGGCATCTCAAGATTTTTATGATCAGACAGGATTAAAGGGGAACCTGAATTTGGGTACATTTCTACTTAAACATATTCCACCTCCAGTAAAATCGTCGATTGATTCGACAGCTGTACCGAAAGTAGAAGCTAAGTCTATTCGTAATGATCAAAGACCTGAACTGGAATCTGTAAAGGTTTCGGAAAATGTACCTGTGCGTACTGATATTAAGGAGGTGAAAAAACCGGAGAAACCTCCTGTACTATTGGATGCAAAATCCAGTCAAAAGCTGGAAATTTTGCCTCATAAACCGGTTAAATAAATTTTAATTAAAACATGATTTATCCTAATAACGCAAGTGATAAACTCGGTTTTGCCGAGATAAAGGAATTGATAAAACAAAAATGTATCAGTGAGTCGGGGCGTGATTTGGTTGATAAAATACAACCACAAACTCGATTTGACCAAATTGATAAATTTTTACGTCAAACTAACGAATTTAAATATCTACTGACCAGCGATGATGCATTGCCGGTAGATCACTTATATCCCATTCGCGCTTTGGTTGAAAAAGCCAAAGTAGAAGGCGCTTTTTTAATGGAAGAGGAGTTCCATCGTGTGCTGCTTTCACTTAAAACTGTATATGCCATTATCCGTTATTTTAATGATCGCCAAGGGCAATATCCTAATTTGGAATTATTATTTGAGCACTTGCCCATTGAAAAGCAGATTATCCGTGATATTGAAATGATTATTGATGATCGTGGGAAAATGAAGCATAATGCTTCCCGTCTGTTATTAGATCTTTCTCAAAGTATCTTAAAGGCTGAGCAAGAGGCGCGCAAGCGAATTGATATCATTTTTAAGAGTGCACAAAATAGTGGCTGGACGGCTGATGGCAATCTGACTATACGTGATGGTCGCTTATGCATTCCCATTCTAGCGGAGAATAAGCGTAAAGTTAAAGGCTTGATTCATGATGAATCAGCTACTGGACAAACAGCTTATATTGAGCCAGAAGAGGTGTTTCACCTTAATAATAAGGTGAGAGACTTGGAGTTCGAACGCAGACGTGAAGTAATCCGTATTCTTGTTGAATTAACAACTAAACTACGACCACATATACCTTTGATGTTGGCATACGATGGATTGCTCACTAAGGTCGATTTTGTCCGATCTAAGGCTTTGTTTGCATTAGATATTGAAGCTGAAATGCCTGAGTTATCAAAAGAAGCAGAAATTAATCTGGTCAATGCACGTCATCCATTGTTAACATTGAATGCTCAGCATGACCGTGGTACAATTGTTCCGCTGAATATAAAGATTGACGAAGTACAACGTGTTATAGTTGTATCTGGCCCCAACGCAGGAGGTAAGTCCGTTTGTATGAAAACGGTAGGATTGATGCAGCTGATGCTTCAATCTGGTTTATTGATACCAGCAGATGCCAATTCTAAGGTGGGTATATTCAAACAAATATTTGCTGATATTGGGGATGACCAGTCTATCGAAAGTGATTTAAGTACCTACAGTGCCCATTTGTCAAAAATGAAGTATTTTACAGAGTTCGCCACCGCGCGCACCTTGGTTTTGATTGATGAATTTGGTACAGGAACTGACCCACTCTTTGGAGGTCCTATCGCAGAGGCTGTGCTGGAGGTATTGAATAAAAAGAATATTCGTGGTGTGGTAACGACTCACTATTCCAATTTGAAAGTATTTGCAAATCAAACAACTGGTTTAGAAAATGCATCCATGCTATTTGATAATGTAGCCATGAAACCTTTGTATATTTTACAAATCGGAAAGCCAGGTAGTTCATATGCTTTTGAAATCGCTCAAAAAATTGGACTGAATAAAGAGATTATTCATTTGGCAAAACAAAAGGTCGGTACTCATCAAAAAAAGGTGGATACGTTGTTGGTTGATCTAGAGCGGGAGAAGAAAGAAATATTTGATACTAAATCCGCGATCACAAAAAGAGAAAAGGAATTGATTCGAATAAAATCAGAATATGAAGAACTTCAAAATTATTTGGAGGAGAACAAAAGGACGATTCTAAAAAAAGCTAAGGAAGAGGCACAGTTGCTGTTAAAAAATTCAAATAAATTAATTGAAAACACGGTATCCGAAATAAAATCTGCACAAGCTGATAAGGAGAAAACAAAAGAAATCAGAGCAAAGCTAGACAGTTCTTTTGCGACGATTCTTCCTAAAGATAAAAAGGTGGATAAAAAGCCTGTTACTGTTGCAGATCTTACAGAGGAAATTGCTGTTGGCGATTGGGTCAAGATTATTGATTCTGAAAACGAAGCTGTAGTATTAGAAATTGCTAAAAACAATCTGATTTTGGCGATGGGAGAATTGCGAACAGTGCAAAAACGTAAGAATGTCATTAAATTAGCGGGTAAAGACTTGAAAAAAGCAGCAAGGGCTGGTTCTAAGACATTATCGGCACATGCTGTAGCTGATTTTAATCCGGAGATTGACGTTCGTGGTATGCGGACCGAGGATGCCTTATATGAGCTTGAGAAAGTATTGGATAGAGCAGTAATGATTGGTTATCCTTCTTTAAAAATTATTCATGGTAAGGGGGATGGTATTTTGCGTAAATTTATTCGTGACTATTTGAGAAAGTATAGTCATATTTCCAGATTTGAAGATGAACATCAGGATCGTGGAGGTGATGGTATAACATATGCCTATTTATAATATTCTTCGATTGCTATGGACTCTTTGCTGAATTTTTTTGATAATCAATATATTTGGAATGTACTGGTATCCATATTTTGTGGAGCCATTATTGGTTTTGAAAGGGAATATAGAAATAAGGCGGCTGGATTTAGAACGATCGTATTGATCTGTTTTGGATCAGCCGTTTTTACTGTAGTTTCAAAAATGATGGGGGGCAGTGGAAGTGACGATCGTATTGCCGCTAATATTGTTACAGGTATTGGTTTTATTGGTGCTGGCGTTATATTTAAAGGAAAGCTATCGGTCAAAGGTTTGACGACATCTGCGGTTATATGGTCGACTGCCGGCCTTGGTATGATCGCTGGAATCGGTGAAACAAAACTCGCTTTGTTCTTCACCTTTTTTATGGTAATTATTTTATCCTTATTTCAAGAAATTGAACTGATGTTATCACGATATTACTTAATACGTACCGTCCATGTTCGATTTGTAGACTGCAACTTTGAGCATGTTGCAAACTTTGAAAATGAAGCCGATACATTTAAAGTCAAATATAATCGCAAAACAATTGAAAAGCTGGGTGGCGAGTTGGCTATCATTTACGATTTATCTGGAAAAATGGAAGATATCAATAAATTCAATGAAAGGTTGATCCATTTTAATCCGGTGAAGGAATTTTATTATAATTAAACAATGCGCTGATTTTTAGGTTGCAGATGAAGTCTTTTTTATTTACCAACCATGTGAAGGTTGCCCTATATTTAAGCTTATTTAAAGCTATAATCAATAGATTTAGGTTGTAAATATTTTGGAAAAGTTTTTTCTAGCCAATTTTTAAAATCATCTTGATCAAATACAGCATCAGTTTTTAATGTAAGCTTTAATCTTAATTCATGGATTAAAATCTCATTCTTGTAAATGATCACTCTTGCCTCAATTATGGATGGATATGCAGTAATCTTTTTAGCAAGTTCATCACCATGTACAACATGTCCTCCGATATTACTCGAATCGTTCATGCGGCCTAGATAATATAATAAACCATTTTTATCGATTCGAATAAGGTCACCCGTGCTGAGATATTCCCGTTTAGATCGATCCTGTATCCAGGAACACCTTATTTGAAGTTCCTGATTTTCATGTAAACGGTATTTGATACCTTTAAGGAATCGACCGATAGTGCTGTTGTTCATTATTAAATCTTGTTGGGTGGCAATACTGCATATACCTAACTCTGTCGTGCCATAAAGGTTGAAGATTTTGGTGGTCGGGTATTGATTTAGAATAAAAGATACCCACGTCGGTTCAAGCTTATCCCCACCTGAAATCAGGCATTTACAAATACCCAAAGCTTGATAATCTGCGGCGATAATTTTAGTCATCATAGCAGGCAAGATAACTAAACAGTCGATACGATTGTTGATGATGGATTGAGCGACGGCTTTTGAACTAAACTTTCCAGTGAAGTGGATATCTTGTTTCAGAAATAGCCCTAATACTAAACTTGCGAGACCATAGCCATGATAAAAGGGAACAGTGATCTGACAGGATGAATAACGAAGTAATTCTAATCTGGAAATCAGTTCAATAAATGGATTCCATATTTTAGTAATATTAACCTTGCGTTCTACAGGAGTTGGCATATTGGAAGTTCCTGTACTTAAAATAGTTATTTTTCCATTATTTCGTTTAAATCTTTTTGTTGCTAGATGTGGAATATATGAATTTATTTCATCAAAAGAATAACAGTTCGATTGCCTATTGATATTTTTTAATCGCTGTATATGATCTGTAATAATCAATGTCGATCTATAATTTTGTAAAATAGTTTCTAATTGATTTTCAGAGAGGTGAGGGCTGATGATAACAATTTCTTTTGACAGGGCCGAGAGTGCAAATAAGTACTTTATAAAATCAAAGCTATTATCAGCTAAAAGCACAACTTGATCATCAATTTGATTCGAATGAAATGTTCTTAATTTTTCTATAACAGAAAATGAGTCATGATACAATTGCGCATAGTTAATCTTGCAATTACCATCATTCAAATAACTGTGTTCTGAATTTCTTACAGATTTTAATAATGTAAAAAGATTAATGCCAGATTGGAAAGTGTACCATATTGATTTTAGTAGCTGTTTTGAAAAACTGAATTGCTTTTTTAATACCATGATAACCTGATTAGATTCTATCCCAAAATTTCCGAATAAAAAAGCCAATTGTAATGGGAAAAATAGCCCACCACGGTCTAGAATAACTAGATGCACCCATCAAAAGTTTCAAAATACGTAACGCTGCTTCATTTCTCTCCATTGCAGGCATATTTTGATACGTCACATTAGGGGTAATCATTTTTGTTTTTACCAGTGGTAAATATATGGTCTTCAACCGAATATTCATTTTTCTCCATTCCGATTGATTCGATCGACAATATTGATCGAAAGCTGTTTTTGATGCCTGATAAGCTGCCCACTTTGCTATTGGTAATAGCAATACATTTAAAGCTGAAACATTTACAATCTGTCCACATTGTTTTGATAAAATAGGGGTAATGGCCAATGTTATTTTTACAGGTGCTAAATAATTAAGCGCATTTGTTCGGGTAAAATCGTGATAACGTAATAATGAATGTTGCAGTGAGCGTTGGATCGATTTACCAGCATTGGAAATAAAGATGTCGATCGGTGTTTGTTGCGCGCGAATATGCGCAAGAAGTTGATCTACCTGTTCTTCTTGATACAGGTCGGCAACAAAGATCGAAGCAGTTGAATTGTGGTTTATAATAATTTTTGCAACCTCATCTAATCGCTCTCTAGAGCGACCCACAAGGATTAAATGGACATTAAATTTTGAAAAAAGCAATGCACATGCTTTTCCAATACCATCGCTTGCTCCGGTTATTAAAATTGTTTTTCCTCGGAGGAATGTGCTAGCTTTCCCTTCATTCAAAAAAACCTTCGGGAAGATGATACTTTCAATCCAGTTGATATTCACAATACTAAGATAAAAAAAAGGTATACAATAAAGCTTGTCTATTGTATACCTGATACCTTAATTTTCGACTATTAGTCCTCTAATTCCATGATTTCTTCCGCGAGTTCTTCCCAATTCTTTTGCAATTGCGTTAATTCCGCTTTAGAAGAGTTATAGTTACGTGTGTATTCTTGTAGTTTAACTGTATTTGAATAAATTTCTTCTTTTGCTAAATCTATTTCTAAATTTTTGACAATAAGTTCTTTTTCAACCACCTTTAACTCTAATGCAGCGAGCTCTTTGTTCTTTTTACTGATCAATTTGAATTTATCATCAGTAGGAGCAACTTTGACTTTTTTAGGTTCCTCTACAACTACTTTCTTCTCTACTTTTTTTTCTTCAGGTTTGATTATCCGTTTCGAATTCCAATCCTCAAATTCTTGGTAAGTTCCTGGATATTCTTTGATCTGTTTATCTTCGATATACCATATTTTGTTGGCAACATGATCTAGAAAATACCTATCGTGCGATACAACGATCAAAGTACCTTCAAATTGCTGCAGTGCTTGGATCAGAATATTGACCGATTGCATATCCAAGTGATTGGTTGGCTCATCGAGTGCTAAGAAGTTGGCATCAGCAGTTAATGCTTTTGCTAGGGCGACGCGAGATTTTTCACCCCCGGAAAGGACCTTAATCTTTTTGAATGCATCATCACCAGAAAATAAGAAACAACCTAAAATGGAGCGCAGTTCGGTGTCCGTATGTTTTGGAGCAAATGCTTGCATCTCCGCGATAATGCTATTTTCTAAGTGTAGAGCCTCCAACTGATGCTGTGCAAAAAACGTTTGAGATACATTATGACCATGTTCAGATTTTCCTTCATAATCTGGATCTGCACCTGCTACAATACGTAATAAGGTAGATTTACCTTTACCATTAGCACCAATCAGAGCAATCTTGTCACCCTTTTCAATGATTCCTGCCGTATTTCTTAAAATTTCTAGATTAGGGTATGCTTTAGATACATTTTCTAGAGTAACAACATGTCTTCCGGATGGTTTTGAAAATTTGAAGCTGAAGTTTACTGTTGGATTATCATCATCCACATCTTCTACTTTCTCCATTCTATCCAAAGCTTTAATACGAGATTGTGCCATCTTTGCCTTCGAAGCTTTCGCGCGGAAACGTTCGATAAGACGCTCTTCTTGTTTGATTTTGGCCTGTTGGTTCTTGAATTGACCAGCCTGAATCTCACTTCTTAATGCTTTTTCTTCTAAATAGAAACTGTAATTACCAGCATAAAGTGTTAACTTCCCTTTACGTGATTCTACGGTTTTTTTAATAATACGGTCTAGGAAATACCTATCGTGAGAAACAATCACGATAGCACCTTCAAATCCCTGCAGGTAGTTTTCTAACCATTTGATGGAAGGTAAATCCATGTGGTTAGTTGGCTCATCCAGTAATAAGATGTCTGGAGTTTGCAATAAGATTCTCGCCAGCATGACACGCATACGCCATCCACCAGAGAATGTTGCTAAGGGACGTTTTTGCTCATCTTCTGAAAAACCTAGTCCCGCTAAGATCTCATGCGCACGAAACTCGATACTGTAGCCGTCTAAAGCTTCAAATTCCATTTGCTTATCACTTAGTTTATTTAGAATATCGTCAGAATAATCTGTTTCTAATTTTTGGAGTAGATTTTCTATTTCTGAATGTAGTTGATTTTGGCGTTCAAAAGCCTCCATCGCAACATGTAAAATACTTTTATCAGAATGATAAGACAATAGATCTTGGTTTAAGTATCCAATTTTTAAGTCCTTAGCCATCGATATACTACCTGAGGTAGGTGTGTATTGTCCTACTATCAATCGCAATAAAGTTGATTTACCAGTACCATTTGCACCAATTAGACCTACTTTATCTCCAGGTTTAATATGCCAGTTGGCCTCATCATACAATGCGCGAGAGCCTATTTCGAATGTTAAGTTATTTATTGATATCATTTCGATTGCAAAAGTAATGAAATTTCTTCTTCTTTGTCTACCTTTGTGTATATGTACAAGCTGGTAAAACCTATTTTCTTTTCTATGGATCCCGAATCTGCTCATCATACGGTGACAGGGGGATTAAAAATGTTCTCAAAAATTTGGGGTGCAAAAAAATTATTAAGTAATCTCTACACTTATGAAAATCCAAATTTAGCACGTGAAGTATTTGGTCTAAAGTTCAAAAATCCTGTTGGATTGGCTGCTGGATTTGACAAGAATGCGGAGTATATCACGGACATGGCTAACTTTGGTTTTGGTTTTATCGAGATCGGTACGGTTACCCCTAAGCCACAACCTGGAAATGATCAGCCTCGTATGTTTCGTTTAATCCCAGATAAAGCATTGATCAATAGAATGGGTTTTAATAATCAAGGTGCTGATGTTGCGGCCAACCGGTTGAAACATTTATCTGTAGAAGACCGTAAAGGATTACTGATCGGTGGAAATATTGGTAAAAATAAACTAACACCTAATGAACAAGCGGTAGATGATTATATCTATTGTTTCAATTCGCTGTTTGATTATGTTGATTACTTCGTTGTCAACGTAAGTTCTCCCAATACGCCAGGACTACGGGATTTGCAAGAAAAAGAGCCATTAAAACATATTTTAAATACGCTTCAAAATCTCAATGAAAAAAGGGAAAATAAGAAACCAATTCTTTTAAAGATTGCTCCAGATCTGACAGATAGTCAATTGGATGATATTGTGGAAATCGTTCAAGAGACAGGTATTGCAGGTGTAATCGCGACTAATACGACGATTTCTAGAGCAGGATTGCGTAGTGATGCAAATTTAGTAAAAGAGATGGGGGGAGTAAGTGGAGCGCCTTTAACCAAACGCTCTACAGAAGTGATTCGTTATTTGTCTAATAAGTCAAACCGATCATTTCCAATAATTGGAGTAGGAGGTATACATTCTGCTGCCGATGCAATTGAGAAAATGGATGCAGGAGCAAGCCTTGTGCAGATTTATACCGGTTTTATTTACGAAGGTCCTTCACTGATATCTGATATTTGCAAAGGAATTGCTCAAGCTGGAAAATAAAATTTGAGTTGAATAAAAAAGAGCAGCCTTAACATTTATTGTTAAGGCCGCTCTTTTTTATTTTAAATAGTTTACACTAAAGGTGCGGGTGCTTCTTCTTCAAATAAAGGCAAATCTTTAATAATATTGTACCATGTAAAGATCTTTTTGATATCTGATGAGTATACACGAGATTCATCATGTCCTGGTGCAATTTCGCGGAAAGTATTGCGTAATGTTTCACCATCTGCTTTTGGATCTACCGTCAATCCTTTTTCTTTGATTGTCTCAAAAACATTTAATAAACGGATTTCTTCATCTTCTCCGTAAATTGTGATGTCTTCTAAAGTCGCCATTTTTGTAGAAGATAAACTTACTACAGATTTAATCTTAGCGCTATCTAAAGTCTCTAAAATAAATCCACCTTTATTCTGTCCAACTAATTTGAACAACCCTGGTTTTCCTGTTACAGAAACTAATGCTCTTAAATTCATAATATACTTTTTCTTACTGAGAACTAGTCTTCAATAACTTCAATACTTAAAATACGGTCACCTTGACGGATATCGTCAACGATGTCAACATTTTCGACAACTTTACCAAAACAGGTATGGTTTCTATCCAAATGAGCTGTATTGTTACGGCTATGACAGATGAAAAATTGTGAACCACCTGTGTTACGACCTGCATGAGCCATCGATAATACACCTCTATCATGATATTGATTTTCTCCAGTCAATTCACAATCTATTTTGTAACCAGGGCCACCTGTTCCAGGCATCCCAGAAGCGCCTTCTCGTGAATTTGGACATCCACCTTGGATTACGAAATCAGGAAGGACACGGTGAAAAGTCAGGCCATCATAATACCCTTCTTTAGCTAATTTGATGAAATTTGCAACTGTATTTGGAGCATCTGCTGTATAAAATTGTACAGTCATGTCGCCTTTTTCTGTTTTAATAATCGCTTTACTCATTTTGTTAAAATAAATATGTTCAACTACAAATATAAGATTTCAAAATGACTTGATAAAAAGAATGCACACTCAAGTCGAATCTCATCGACTCATATTTGTTTAAATAATTGATACTAATAATTTTATGTTTTTATATTTTTGAGTAAATTAGGAAATTATATAGACCATTTATATACCTAATTTATTAATATGAGTAAACTAGTTATTCGAGATTGGGCGGAAGCAGATCGTCCAAGGGAAAAATTATTAGAACAAGGACGTCGTGTATTGTCAGATGCTGAACTACTCGCTATTTTAATTGGTTCGGGTTCTCGAGAGGAGACTGCAGTAGAGCTTTGCAAAAGAATTTTATCGCGATCGCAACATAATCTGGATAATCTTTCTAAAATGGATGTGATGGATTTATGTGAATTTAAAGGGATCGGAGAAGCGAAAGCAATTACAATAATCGCAGCTCTTGAATTAGGACGTAGACGCAAAGAAGCTGATCAAATTAAGAAACCATTGCTCAATAGCAGTAAACGGGTGTATGATTATTTTAAATATCAATTACAAGATCTTCCCCACGAAGAGTTTTGGGTACTATACCTCAATACAGCCTGCAAAGTATTGGATAAACAGTTGATCGGTAGAGGAGGGAATGATTTTACGCCAGTAGATATCCGTATTATCTTGCGTTATGCGCTCAATTGCACTGCTAATTCCATGATATTAATTCATAATCATCCTTCAGGAACTTGTCAAGCTAGTCAAGCAGATAAAATATTAACAAAAAAAATTATAGATGCCTCTACGCTAATGGACATTCGAGTCAATGACCATGTGATCTTCACAGACAATGGGTACTTCAGTTTTCGCGATGAAGGATTAATGGATTAAAATTATGTTATTGAGTCAAGAATAAGTCTGTAGTTGAATCTTGAACCAGAAAATAAGGGGAGTTATAGTCTGCCCTCACTTCCATTAATCGTTAAATTTTCTTTTTTGCCTTCTATATAGAATATAGATAATTGCCAGCAAGGCAACTACTGCAAGAATTATATAACTTGAATTAGAATGTTGTTGTGTATTGACTGCATTGGTATCTGCAAAAACCAAGTTGCCTACCATTATCAGTAGAATTGTTAACCACTTAGCCATAATTTATTATTTATTTAGTAACTCCACAATATAGTGATATTTAATATATCAAGCAAATTTTCTGCCAGTTATTTGTAATTGTTGATTGTGCTATATTATTTTATAAAATAAAGTGTTGAAAGCATATATTGACAATGTTTTTTTTAAAGCCCTTAAGATGCTGTATAATTTTGTATATTCTGTTAAAGAATATGTATTATTTATGGGCTTGATGCGCTGGAATCGAATCGTGTTTTATAATAAATCTTATTGTAGGGTGTGTTTCCTCTTAATTCATGAGGAATTTTTGATCAAAAGACCGATACTTGGTTTTAGTTGGGGCTAATTGGTATGAGTTTAATCCCTAAAAATTAAATATCAGGACTAAGACTGCATTTGGTATGTAAGTAAATGTCGGTAAACAGATATAGTTTGATTATTTTTTGATAAAAAAGAACGCTTTATCCTGATGTGATGAATAAAGCGTTCTTTTGTTGGATCTACAAACAGCATAATGCTTGAAATCCGATTGATCGTTGTGTTAATTAACCAATCTCAGCGATGAAATTACCTATTTGATTGATTTCATCTTTATGTGCTGTGATTTGCTTAAGATTGATCGTCCCGATGATATATTTAAAGTCAGGAGCATAGTATCTTTCGATGATTTCAGTAAAACCTAATTTTTCGATTAGGGTATCTTCCTCATATCTTAAATAGACTTTAATCTCATGATCATTGCTATAAGATAGTGCATCGATGTTTAAATGTTTCTTATATTCATATCTATAATCATAACGTAAAGCTGTGATATCAGATAAGACCGCAGATCCGGTAGGGTGACCGCCTGCGCCCTTGCCGTAGAAAAATTGCTCGTCGGCAAAAGCTGCTTTCACAAGTACACCATTATTTTCATTCTCTACATTAAACAAAATATTGTCTGCACTGATAAATTTAGGAATGACATAAAGGACTACCTTACTGTTATTGATTTCACGTGCAGTAGGGATTAGTTTTATTTTAAAGTTTTTTTCTTTGGCAAAACGTATATCTTGTGCACCTAATTTATCAATACCAATATTGAACACATCATCTGGATTGACATAGATACCATAGGCATGTGAAGCGACAATGGTCAATTTAAATTTTGGATCAAATCCACCAACATCTAAAGTGGGGTCGGTTTCTGCAAACCCGAGATCTTGTGCTTCCTTCAATGCATCAGCATAAGGTTGATTCTCGTTGAATACTTTTGACAGAATAAAGTTCGATGAACCATTGAAGATACCTGTTACAGCATGTAATAATTCATTGTCATAGTATTCTTCCAGATTACGAATAATGGGTATACTTCCACATACAGCTCCTTCATAAAGTAAGCTAGTGCCATATTCTTGTTGGATAGCCGCTAATTCCTCCAAATGCGTAGCAATCATTTTTTTGTTTGCTGAAACAACATTTTTTCCAGATTTAAGCGCACGAACTGTTAAAGCATATGCTGCTTCTGCATCATCGATTAATTCTACTACTGTATTGATATCTGGATCGCCTAATACAGCTTCTGCATCAGTTGTAAACAACTCTGGGGCAAGTGATCTTTTTTTGTCAGCATTCTTGATGACAAATTTTTTAATTTCTAAATTTAAGTTTTTAGTCTTGATAATGTCGTACAATCCTTGTCCTACAACTCCGAATCCAAACATTCCAATCGTTAATTTCTTACTCATAGTTGTTTTTTACGCTTTTATATAATGGTGCTATCTGAAATTATTTTATTTTATCGAAAGCTTGTTGTAAATCATCTTTAATATCATCGACATGCTCAATTCCTACCGATAACCGTAATAACCCAACAAATACTCCTGCTGCTTTTTGTGCCTCTGCACTGAGTTGCTGGTGTGTTGTAGCTGCTGGGTGGATGATCAATGATTTTGTATCACCAACATTTGCTAGATGGCTAATTAACTCTAGGCTATCTATAAAAGCATCGGCTTTAGTTACATCACCTTTTATCTGAAAAGAAAGAACCGCTCCATATCCATTTTTTAGGTATTTCTGTGCATTTGAATAACTTGGTGAGCTTTTCAAGCCCGGATAGTTCACTTGTTCAACTTGCGGATGCGCTTCTAACCATCTAGCGATTTCTAGGGTGTTGTCTACATGACGCTGAACACGTAACGAAAGCGTTTCTAGACCTTGTATAAGTTGGAATGAGTTAAAGGGTGATATAGCCGGTCCGAAATCACGAAGGCCTTCCACACGTGCACGGATTGCAAATTGGATGTTGCCAAATGGACCATCTGGGCCAAATACATCTGCGAAGACCAATCCATGATATCCTTCAGAAGGTTCAGAAAATTGTTTAAATTTACCATTGCCCCAGTTATATGTACCACCATCAACGATGACACCGCCAATACTTGTTCCATGTCCGCCAATCCATTTTGTCGCAGATTCGACAACAACAGAAGCACCATGCTCTAGCGGTTTGAATAGATAGCCCCCAGCTCCAAAAGTGTTATCTACGATTAAAGGTAAATCGTGTTTTTTAGCAACTGCAGCTATTTTATCAAAATCAGGAATATCATAACTTGGATTTCCAATTGTTTCTAAGTATAATGCTTTGGTGTTTTCATTGATCAATGACTCAAACTCCTCAGCTGTTGTCTCTTTCGTGAAGCGGACCTCAATTCCAATTCTTTTAAATGCAACTTTGAATTGATTGTATGTACCTCCATAAATATGGCTACTCGACACAAAATTATCACCAGCCTCTAAAATATTATTTAATGCGATGAACTGCGCAGCTTGACCAGAGGCAACCGCCACGGCAGCAACACCACCTTCTAATGCAGCAATGCGTTTTTCAAAAACATCTGTTGTCGGATTCATCAGACGGGTATAGATGTTTCCAAACTGTTTTAATGCAAATAAGTTAGCGCCATGTTCCGCATTTTCAAATACGTATGAGCTGGTTTGATATATAGGTACTGCACGTGCGCCAGTAGTTGGGTCTGCAACTTGTCCTGCATGAACTTGTAGAGTTTCGAATTTTAAATTTTTATTTGTAGACATGGTTTTTTATAATTAATTAGTTGAATATTTTCGTGAATATTATAGAGTGAGGATCTGCACATGTAGATGCACTTGCTATCCATTTAGTAAAAAATGGATAGATCTAACAATAAAACATAGACATGTGCTCAAACATTCGCATTGAAGTTGATGCAAGAGTTGTAAATGTTACGTTGGTAATTGAACTTACCCTGTTGTTTTTTTGTAATGTAAATATCATTGTCGTTTCATTTATATGCTCCATAACAATATTGCTATGGACAGGAATTGGCACCTTTTCAAACGTATTTTGAAGGTTGCCAGTGGGTCATTGAGCCAGTCTCTCGCCACTTCTTTATAAATCAAGACCTGATTGAAAGGTTTTGATTAGGTGTATTTCGATTCGATCTACGTTGCAAATATATGTCTTGGAATTTAGAAACCAAAATATTTTGAATTATTTATTTAATACATGAGTAAAAAATGTAGTTTCTTTTTCTTGAGAAAAAGGTGTAATTATTAAATATGAAGAGTGTTAAGTAATTTAGGTTAATTAATGAATTATGGAGTCAAAAGAAAACAAAGGATAAGGCAGATGTGCGTATTCTTAAAAGGTAAAAAAAACGCTTTGCACAAATCGGTTACAATGTGAAATCTATTCTTAAAGTAGCCGCCAATCCGCTATAATTCCCATTATTATCTATCTGTCCTATAAGTATAAGAGTGATATCGTATATGCTTTTCATCAAGAAGATCATTTAAACATTGATCCTAGTAGAAATAAAGGTTGAATCAAAAGAACAAGTTGATGATTCTCTTAGTTTAGAGAAATGGTTGATTTTATGTGATCGCACAATTGCCGATGATGATGGCTGCGAACAAAAAAATGCTAGAAGTATTGGCTTCTAGCATTTTTTAACTTAAGTGAAAGACCTTAAACTAATAACAGGAGCTTTATTTTATAATGCGCTTTATTTTATTAGATTTTTTAATCAACTTATGTAATTGTGTATAGTTTTCTTCTTGAATAGCATCTTTCAGAGCTTGCAACTGTTTAATATTTTCTTCCAATACTTCTAATACGTTTACTCTATTTTGTTTAAAAATAGGTGTCCACATATCGGGAGAGCTTTTAGCCAAACGTACTGTGGATTCAAATCCAGAACCCGCTAATTCAAATATCCTGCCCTGTGATTTTTCTTTTTCTAATACTGTTAAGGCTAGTGCAAAAGAAGTCAGGTGGGAGATATGTGAAACATAAGCGGTATGTGTATCATGTTCTTCCGCAGTCATAAATGACGTGCGCATTTCCAGTTGTTCAGTAATGGAATCTGTGAGTTCAAAAGCGTCTTCATCAGATTTAAAAGCCTCCACGTAGACCATCATTTTATCTTTGAACAAGTTTGGTAAAGCTGCTTCTGGGCCAGAATATTCAGTCCCTGCCATAGGGTGAGCCGCCACATACCGACCACGATTGGGATGTTCTGAGATCAATTGTAAAATATTAAGCTTAGTAGATCCCATGTCAATAATGACTTGGTCTGTTACTAGATCTAATAATTTTGGTGCCAACGAGATAATCGCATCTACAGGAGCCGTGAGAATAATGACCTTGCATTTTTCTAGTGCCTCTTCCAACGTTGCTTTCTGATCGATAAAGCCAATTTGCGATGCTTTTGTTAAGTTAGCATCACTTTTGTCAACACCAAAGACCTGATCACAAAAATGCTTTTCTTTTAGTTTCATGGCGACGGAGCCACCAATTAAACCGACGCCAATAATGGCTATATTTATCATGTTATTTTAATCTTAATTCGTTTCTTTAACTTCTTTGATTCGCTCAATAGCCTCTTGCAATACTTCAACTGAAGCACATAAACTAATTCTGATATAGGAGTTTCCAGCAGTTCCAAATATACCTCCTGGAGTAATGAAGACACGTGATCGATTTAATACCTCATCACTAACAGCGTAGCCCGATTCGTAACTGTCAGGGACTTTTGCCCACACAAACAAACCAACTTGATTTTTTTTGTAGGTACAGCCTAGCAGGTTCATGATTTCAAAAACTAATGCTCTTCTTTCATTGTAGATTCCATTTAATTCTTGATACCACGATTGATCTAATTGTAATGCTTTGGCCGCAGCAAGCTGTGCTGGCAAGAACATGCCGGAATCCATGTTGCTTTTAAATCGTAACACTTCATTGATACGTTCTTCTGCACCCACTAACATACCGATTCGCCATCCAGCCATGTTCGATGACTTACTCAATGAATTAAGTTCTAAGGCAACATCTTTTGCTCCTTCAATAGACATAATGCTCTTAGGGCTGTCTGTCAAGATAAAACTATAAGGGTTATCGTGGCAGATTAAAATATGGTTTGCCTTTGCAAAAGCAATCAATTCAAGATAAAATCCTTCATTCGCACTAGAACCGGTAGGCATATGTGGATAGTTGATCCACATCAGTTTTACTTTCGATAAATCGTTTTCAGAAAGCTTTTTAAGATCAGGTAACCAATCTGTTTCCTCAGATAAATCATAGGTAATGGCTGTGGCTCCACTTAGTCGCACTGCAGCAGCATAAGCAGGATATCCCGGGTTCGGTATTAAAACCTCATCACCTTCTTGTAAGTAAGTCATGCAAATATGAACAATACCTTCCTTAGAACCTATTAAAGGTAAAATTTCTGTATTAGGATCGAATGTTGCCTGATAATAGCGTTGATACCAATCTGCAATAGCTTGCCTCAATATAGGCGAGCCTTTATAGTTTTGATAGCCATGTACATTGGCTTTAGCCGCTTCTGTCGTCAAGGTCTGAATTACTTTAGGATGAGGTGGTAAGTCTGGGCTTCCGATACCTAAATTAATCACACGAGCACCTGCTTTATTGAGCTCATCAATCTCTCTTAATTTTTTTGAGAAATAATATTCTTCGGTTTGTTGCAACCTTTTGGCAACTTCTATTTGCATTATGTTCTGGTATTTTACAATTTACAAGGACTAAATTAGGTTTTTTCTATTAAAATAATAGTATAACCCATTGTACATTTTAAATATTGTTGCTTTTTAAATTATTGATATTTCTGTTGCTTATATTTTTGTTGATGTAATGAATGGTGTTATTGCCTTCATCTTGATCAAGATTGCGGTTTTGAATTCATCAAAACATGGAGCATGATTATCCATAGATGTGGAGTACGTTGATATCAAGTTTAAAGGGCTTTTTCTCCGTAATCTATCGTAATACGTCTCGATACTTATGTGCAGCAACTTCAATATATCTTATACCTGTAAGCAGGTTCCGAAAAAGGTAGTATCATGGTGAAAATACTACAAACACGGACTGAACACGGACTCACCACGGACTGAACACGGATTTAAGATGAAGATAATAAGCATATCATACCTATTTATGATGAAGCAAACTCGAATAATCTACGAATACAAGCTCTACTTGTTGAAAAGCTAATGACAATAAAAATTGGGTTTATCGTTGTTAAATCGTGTTTTTTGTGAATTTATTAAAAGATTATTAATCCCCTCAATAGATTGATTAGCATAAACTAAAGTTATGCTTGAGTGGTTAATAATCAATCAACGAGTCCGAGTCAATGATCATCAATAAGATGTTTCCTGAGTTATATTCATAAATCATAATGCAAAGCCGCTAAGTATAATGTCGTTTAAATTTGGTGTTTATTGGATGCAATTTTTAATATCATCGAAGTGCAAGATTTCATTCCTTGAAAGTATTCCTTATATATTGCGCGTAATTTTAGTATTTTTGCTACCTTAATATTATAAATGAAAACTTACTTTAGGTTATTATCTTTTGCCAAACCCATTGAGAAATATGCAATTCCGTATATTATCTGCACCCTAATTACGGTTGTATTCAGCACATTGAATTTGGCGTTATTAGCTCCTTTGTTGCAAACTCTTTTCAATACAGATCAAGTTTCTTCTCATGTAGTATTAGCAAAGCCAGATGGATATTTTGATATTCTCGGTTACTTCAATTATTATGCAAGTCTGGCTAACCAACAGTTCGGTGCTTATGGTGCATTGAAGTACGTCTGTATCGTGATCGTAATTTCCGTTTTTATAAGCAATTTGTTTCGGTATTTAGCCCAACGGATTATGGAAAACTTGCGTATTCATACTTTATTGAATTTACGGAAGACAGTATTTGATAATGTCATGGATCTTCATTTGGGCTATTTTAATGGGCAGCGAAAAGGAGATATTATTTCCAAAGTATCTTCTGATGTTCAGGTTGTACAATATTCTGTTACAGGTACATTGCAGGTTGCGTTTAAAGAGCCACTTCAACTCATTGCATATCTGGTTATGTTATTTGTTATTTCTGCAAAACTGACTTTATTCGCTATGCTCGTCATTCCAGTATCCGCTTTTTTTATATCTAAAATTGTTAAGACTTTAAAGGCACAAGCGATTGCTGGTCAAACCTCGTATGCAAATATGATTTCTTTCTTAGATGAGGCATTATCTGGTGTTCGTATCATTAAAGCCTTTAACGGAACAAATTTCGTTAAAAAAAGATTTAATGATGAGAATGATCGTTATGCGGGTATCATGCGTGCAATGGCAAGGCGCCAACAAATGGGTTCACCTGTATCTGAATTGTTAGGTGTGATTATGGTCGCTATCATTTTATTATATGGTGGTAATTTGGTTTTATCAGGGAGTGATGAGTTTGGAGCATCTGAGTTTATTGCCTATATCGCTATTTTCTCACAAGTAATGCGTCCTGCAAAAGCATTGACAGATGCATTTAGTAATATTCATAATGGTATTGCGGCTGGTGAGCGTGTACTGGAATTGATTGATACCAAAAGTGAAGTTACTGATAAGCCTAATGCTAAGAAAGTTACTGATTTTAAAAAAGCGATTGAGTTTCAGCATGTAGATTTCGCTTATGGTGAGAAAAACATTTTAAAACATATCAATCTAATTATTGAAAAGGGAAAAACAATAGCGCTGGTCGGTCCTTCTGGAGGGGGTAAATCTACTTTGGTGGATTTAATTCCGCGTTTTATGGATGTTACAGCAGGTCAAATTTTGTTTGATGGTATAGATTTAAGGGATCTAGATCAAGAATCTCTACGCACAATGATAGGTGTAGTAAATCAAGAGTCTATCTTATTTAATGACACCATCTTTAATAATATTACCTTTTCTAATACATCAGCGACCCAGCAAGAGGTTGAAAATGCTGCCAAAATAGCTAATGCTCATGAATTTATCTTGAAAACAGAATCCGGCTATCAAACGAATATTGGTGATCGTGGCGCCAAACTTTCTGGTGGCCAACGACAACGTATTTGCATCGCGAGAGCTGTGTTGAAAAACCCACCCATTATGTTATTGGACGAGGCAACTTCGGCATTAGATACGGAATCCGAAAAACTAGTTCAAGATTCTTTATATAAGCTTATGGATAATCGTACTACGGTAGTGATTGCACATCGATTAAGCACCATTCAGAATGCAGATAAAATTGTGGTGATAGATGGTGGTCAAATTGTCGAATTTGGAAGTCATACAGAATTGATTCAGAAAGAGGGTTTATATAGAAAATTGATCGATATGCAACAGTTCACAGATTAATGGTTATTTCACTGATATTGCTGTACCAAAAACAAGGCTAGATTCTACGAATTTAGCCTTGTTTTTGGTACATTTGTTATAGACTAGGAGACATGATAATGGATGCTAAAGAAAAATTAAATTTCTTACTTTCTAATCCGCTTTTGGATAGTGAGTTAAGAAATATAGCAAATAAAGTGTTGCAAGAAGAACGCATCACATTTGATGAGGGTGTATACCTTTATAAAAATGCCGAATTGGGTTATTTGGGTGTTTTAGCGAATTATATTCGGGAGAAAAGACATGGGGATATCACATTTTTCAATCGTAACTTTCATATTGAGCCTACGAATGTGTGTGTTTACGATTGTAAGTTCTGTTCATATTCCCGTATGATCAAGGAGCGTGCAGAAGGATGGGAAATGGAGGTAGATGGTATGATGGACATCGTAAAGAAATATGATGATGAAGCCGTTACAGAAGTTCATATTACTGGAGGTGTCGTGCCCAAACAAAATCTTGATTTCTATGCCGAATTTTTTAAAAGATGTAAGGCACATCGTCCAGAATTGCACATTAAAGGTTTAACGCCAGTAGAATATTACTATATATTCAAGAAAGCAAAACTGAGCCATTATGAAGGTATGAAATATTTGCAATCTTGTGGTCTGGATTCGATGCCTGGTGGTGGAGCAGAAATATTCCATCCAGAGATCAGAGAGCAGATTGCACATGATAAATGTACTGCAGAACAATGGCTAGATATTCACGAGCAAGCACATAAATTAGGGATGCATACCAACGCAACCATGCTATACGGTCATATTGAAGAGTTTTGGCATCGTGTGGATCACATGGAAAGATTGCGTCAACTGCAAGATAAGACTGGAGGTTTTCAAACTTTTATTCCATTGAAATTTCGAAATAAAGAAAATCAAATGTCACATATTCCCGAGGTTTCTGTTATTGAAGACTTGAGAAATTATGCGATAGCACGTATTTATTTGGATAATTTTGATCATATTAAAGCCTATTGGGCAATGATTTCACGGGATACAGCTCAAATGTCATTGGCATTTGGTGTTGATGATATTGACGGAACATTGGATGATACGACGAAGATCTACAGTATGGCAGGAGCTGAGGAGCAGAACCCAGGTATGTCAACGCAACAGTTGGTTGAGTTGATTCGCAAGGTAGGACGTCATCCAATAGAGCGTGATACCTTATATCAGGTTGTCACCGATTACAAGGATGTAGTTTTTGAAGACGATAGCAAGAAAAAAAATTATTATGCACTTCCTGTTGTAAATAATTAAGATATATTTTGAAAAAGACTTTTTATTTTATTCGGCATGGACAGACCGATCTGAATTTGAAAGGTATTGTTCAGGGGCGTGGCGTGAATTCTCCACTTAATGAAACGGGAATGGCACAAGCTCAGGCTTTTTATGATGCTTATAAAGATATCCCGTTTGATAAAATTTATACCTCAACCTTATTGAGAACACATCAGACAGTAGAATCTTTTATCAGAGATGGTATTTCTTGGCAAGAACTCGAGGGTTTAGATGAAATTAGTTGGGGAATCTACGAAGGTAAAGAGCAAGACGAATCTATCATGAGTGGATTCAATGAGCTGGTCTCAGCATGGAAAAATGGTGAATTGGATGTCAGTGTAGATGAGGGGGAATCTCCTAATGCATTGATGTTACGTCAAAGTGAGGCCATCGCACATATGGTTAAACAAGAGCATGAAGAAACCGTACTGGTCTGCATGCATGGTCGCGCATTACGTATTATTCTTTGCTTATTGACAGGAGTAGATGCCTCAAAAATGGATGAATTTCCTCATACAAACACTGCCTTATATAAATTAACGTATGATCATGATCAATTTGAAATTATTGACTATTATAATACGAAACATCTAGAGGTATTGACAAATGGATAAAGTGAGAGTATCGGCAGTTTCGTATACGAATACATTGCCGTTTTTAAATGGGATTAGACAATCCGCAGTTTTAGATCAGATCGAATTGAGCTTGGATAATCCGAGTGTATGTGCCCAAAAAGTGATTGATGACCAAGCTGATTTAGGTATAATTCCTGTAGCAGCTTTATTAAGTCTTCCGCATGCGCATATCATTACCGATTATTGTATTGGTACAGAGGGGGCTGTGGATTCGGTTTTTATTTTTGCTCACAAACCGATTGAGGAAATCCAGACATTATATTTGGATAAGCAATCACGTACTTCTAATGGGTTAGCACGAGTACTGCTTAAAAATCATTGGAAGCGCGACGTGAGGATCGTGACAGATATCGAAGGGGCTGACGCGTATGTACTGATCGGTGACCGTACTTTTGGTAAGAAGAAGACGGTACCTTTTGTTTACGATTTAGGACTTATGTGGAAAGAATTTACAGGTCTTCCATTTGCATTTGCAGTCTGGGTAAGTACAAAAACATTAACAGTAGATTTTATAAGGTTATTTAACGAGGCTCTAAAAGTAGGCGTCTCGGAGCCGGAAGCTGTAATTGCGGGCCTACCCAAATATGAAGATTTTGATTATCATCATTATTTAACTTCAAGCTTAAACTATCATCTTACTGAAGATAAGAGGAAAGCTATTGGTAAATATTTAGTTTTATTAAAAGAGTTAGATACTTAGCAGTAAAACAAAAATTGGTAAAAAGCGATTATGGAGATAATCGCTTTTTACTTTATATTCTTAATTATAGGAAAGTAGTTTGATTTCAATAAAAAAAGATATGAACAAGATTTATTTAGCAGGAGCTATGTTAGTGGATCCGAATAACAGGCTTTTGGTTGTTAGGAAAAAAAATTCTACATATTACATGATGCCAGGTGGCAAGATAGAAAAAGGTGAGCTTTCTTCTCAAGCACTTGTTCGAGAATTAAAAGAAGAGTTAGATCTAAATATCTCCTTATCTGAGCTGGAATACCTGGGGTTTCATGAGACCGAAGCTGTCAATGAAGTTGATACCATAGTGAGGGGAGAGATCTTTAAAATTGAATTAAAAGCAGCCCTAGATGTCTTTCCACAGGCCGAGATTGAGGAAGCTATTTGGTTAACATTGGATAATTATGAAAACTATCCATTAGCTCACCTTATCGAACAATTTACTATTCCAATTTGGAAAGCAGGTACTTTTGAATATTAAAATAGAATTTAAAGTTTAACCGATCTCATATTAAACATACATTATGCTATCATTTGCAAATGCTAAAATAAATCTGGGCCTACATATCGTAGGAAAACGACCAGATGGTTATCATGATTTGGAAACCATATTCTATCCTGTTAAATTATATGATGTGGTCGAAATCATTCCTTTGGAATCCGGTCCAACTGTTTTTTATTCAGAAGGCATTGTTATTCCTGGAGAAGGAATGAACCTTTGTGAGCGTGCTTATCAATTAATTAAACAAGATTTTGATATTCCATCAATCGCAATTCATTTAATAAAAAGAATTCCTATAGGTGCTGGAATGGGAGGAGGTTCCGCTGATGCTGCTTATGTTTTGAAAATGTTAAATGACAGTTTTGAGCTTGAGCTGTCTGTTAAACAATTGCAGACTTACGCGAAACAGTTAGGCGCAGACTGTCCATTTTTTATAGATAATAAGCCTGTATATGCTACAGGAATTGGAACCGATTTCTCTCCGCTTAAATTAAATTTAAGCGCCTATTATATCGTTGTTATTAATCCTAATATTCACATATCAACAGCAGAAGCCTATCGTGGAGTAGAAGCTAAGCAACCAGAGTTTGATTTAAGATCGATTATCAAACTCCCTATACAAGAATGGAAATACTATTTGAACAATGATTTTGAGTTGAGCATATTTGAACAGTTTCCAAAAATAAAGGAATTAAAAGATGCACTATATTCTTTTGGTGCTGTATATGCTTCCATGTCAGGTTCAGGTTCTTCCGTTTACGGGATTTTTGAAAATCCTGTAGCATTGGATGGCTTAAAGGTCTTTGGAGATATTTATTATCCAATAGATCTCTCCTGACCGTGTGTAATGCGTAGACAGAAAATGGTCTTTAATTATAAAATTGGTTATTATCCCAAGTTCATCTCTGTAGATTTCTTTTTATAATTGATCAATAAAGTATAGTAAAGTACGGATCTGTTTTTCATTATTAAGTATATTTTAGTACTGTTTTTTCGCTTGTTACCGCAGTAAATAAAGTGAAAAAACAGTACTAAATTAAAATGTTATAAAAAGTAATCTCTCGTAGTGGAAGAGTCATTGATCGTATTTGGTCTAATAAAATATCATATTCATCAGGATTCTTCATCCACTTTATAATCGATCAATTCTTTAGCCTCTTGTAGCACTAATCTTACTTTTTCTGGACTTAGTTGGAGAGATTGAAGCGCATTTTTATCTTTTAAGATATCTTTCACCAATATGATCTGATGTTGCAATAGTGTTTTTTCCTGTTCATCAGTTAGTGTGGTCAAGCAGGTCACCGGATAAAATACGGCTCTATCTACACGTCTTTTTATACTATTGTCTTCGGGATAATCCCATGAAAGAAAGTTTACGCCGTAGTATTTTCCAAAATCTTTAGAATCAGAGGTTAAATAAGCATTGGTGACAAGCCAGCCTTGTGTAAACTTTTTGTATTGCCCAAAAAAATGATAATCAATATCACTGATGTCGTTCAATCGAGACAAAAAATACATCGGGGTTGTTACCGAGATTTTAGCGTCAATATCATTTCTGAACTTACATTCAATAGCAAGCATTTCATTGCCTTTAGCAGCCACTACATCAATCTCATGTGACACAGCATGTCCCTGCACTGTTTGTCCTGTTGTACTTTCAAATCCATACTCTTGAAATAATCGACCTATCCATTTCTCGAAATAGAACCCCTCTGGGCCAAGTTCGCGAAGTGCCTTTTTTAGACTATATCGAGCTGCAAGCGAGTTTCTTTGAGATTTCAAAGCCTCAAAAGCTAATTGGTATAAGGCCTTCGTACTGATACCATCAAATAATTTTTCTTTTATTTGAGCGTACACTTTTTCTACCTGATCATGATTAGCTCCCGAACGTGTCAACGAGTGACGTAAACTGTCGCTATTAAATGGGACTAACTCCCCAGAATATTTTTTTACGAGCATAAGATCTTTAATAAGTTACTCCATTTTTAAGTTAACAATACAATTTACGTGCTAATAATAGCAAGATAACTAAAAGAGTTCCTTAATTAAAATATACGTACCCACAAAAAATATAAACCAACCAAAAATTGGTTTTAACTTGTCCGTCGCGATTTTTTTTTGCAGATAACTACCTATTGCTACACCTAGGATCGTTATAGAAAGTAGCTTTACTAAGAAAAACCAATCCATTTGTACATGATCTATATCTCCTAAAAATCCGATGAGTGAATTTAAGGTTATGATGGATAGCGAAGTGCCAATTGCAATTCGGATCGGCATGCGCAATAAAATAACTAAAGCAGGAATAATTAAAAATCCTCCGCCAGCTCCTAAGAAGCCCGTCACTAAACCAATTCCAATTCCCCAAAAGATCATTTTTGTTATTGGTTGTTTTATAGGATGATTGGTACTGACCTGAATTTGTTTATTTTTGATCATACTCCAGGAAGCGCCCAACATCAATACCGCAAAAGCAATCATAGTGATCGTTGATTTTGTCAATTGAAAATGATGGATTTGCAAAATAACTTCTGGAATATGGACCAGTAAAACTTTACGAACGATGAGGATGACAAAGACGGAAGGAATTCCAAAATAAGTCGCTGCACTATAATCCACACCATTTTCTTTTATTTTAAGGAAACTACCTATTAAGCTCGTGAAACCAACAATAAATAGGGAATACGATGTTGCTAATGTAGGATGTATATGGAATAAGTAGACTAAGACCGGTACAGTTAAAATGGAACCACCTGCACCGATTAATCCGAGCGTGATACCGATGAAAATGGATAAAGTATAACCTATGATTTCCATCGTTGAAACATTGTGTCGCAAAGAACGGAATAAATATTAGTAAACAAAAACAAAACTGTACGCAGATTGTTATAAAAAGTAGAACAACTTATAAAATTTATACATATGGGTACGTTAGTAGATAAAGTAATTAGCAAAGTTAAAAGTAAGGTAGACGAAAACTGTGAAAATGGTAAAATTGAAACCTCAGAGCGTATACTTTCAGTTGTAGCTGGTGGATTTATATTAGGTGCAGGTGTGAGGTTTTTAATAAAGCACCCTTTAACGGCACTTTCTGGGTTGTCTCTAGGAGGAGCACTTGTCTACCGAGGTGTGACTGGCAAATGTGCTGTCAAGAAAGCCATTGAGGACGATGCCGAGCGTGTCGAAGTGATTGAGCATCGATACTTTATTAAGAAAGATTAAATTGATAATAAGCAATTTCGATATATAAAAAGCAAAGATCTAATCGTGATAAATTAGGTCTTTCTTTTTTACTCTATAATCCTTATTATTTTCATTTTAAACTTGTAATAAAATAGAATTATTAATCTCTCCCAAATCTGATAGCTTTATATATAATTTACTGAAAATCATGCAGTTATTATTTAATATACGGTAAATAAGAAAAAAAAGCTTACATTATGCTGATTTTTAAAGTAAAAGATAAAAAATATTGAAATTTACAGAATTTGGTTTAGCATCTTCGTTGGAAGAGGGCTTAGATAGCATGGGATATGAAGATGCAACACCTATCCAGGAACAGGCAATACCTGTTGTGCTGGAGCATAAAGATTTGATTGCTTGCGCGCAAACAGGTACGGGTAAAACAGCATCTTATTTACTACCCGTTCTACATCAGATCGCCGAGGAACAATCCGACTATATAAATACGTTAATTTTAGTTCCAACTCGAGAGCTGGCTTTACAGATTGATCAGCAAATCATGGGTTTAGGCTATTTTACTGGAGCCACTTCCATAGCTGTATACGGCGGGGGAAATGGAATGGATTACGAACAGCAACGTACAGCAATAAAAGAAGGAGCGAATATTATCGTGGCAACGCCTGGTCGCTTAATTGCACATTTGGCTTCAGGAAAACTTCATTTTAATAAAGTGAAGCATTTTATTCTTGACGAAGCCGACCGTATGTTAGATATGGGATTTCATGAAGATATAATGAAAATTATTAGTTTTCTTCCTGAAAAAAGACAAAATTTATTGTTCTCTGCCACGATGCCAGGTAAGATTAGAACACTAGCTAAGCAAATATTACACAATCCAACGGAGATCAATATTGCTTTATCAAAACCTTCTGAAGGTATTAGTCAACAGGTTTATATGGTATATGATGATCAAAAAACAGCGCTGATACAACACATTCTTACCAACCCTATCTATACAAGCACCATTATTTTTGCCTCTAAAAAAGAATTTGTAAAGCGATTGTCTATTGATCTGCATAAGAATGGGATCGCAGTTGAGGCATTTCACTCTGATTTGGAGCAGGTGCAACGTGAAGATATCATGAATCGTTTTAAAGCAAAAAAGATCAATGTATTGATCGGTACTGATGTTATTTCCAGAGGTATTGATATCGTAGGGATCAGTTTGGTTATCAACTATGATGTACCGCCGGATCCAGAAGATTATATTCATCGTGTGGGTCGTACTGCTCGAGCAGCGACCACAGGAACAGCAATTACTTTTGTTAATCAGAAAGATCAACAGCGCTTTGCCAAGATCGAAGAGTTGATCGGATCAAGTATTGAAAAACTGCCACTGCCAGCAGGTTTTTCTGAAGGTCCAGTTTTTGATCCAAATCGTTTTTCGGAACATAAAAAGAAAAATACAAGAAAGAAGAAATTCAAAAAATTCGTTAAGAAAGATTAATTATAAAGGGTTTGGCCATGTCAAACCCTTTATAATTTAAGAATTATTCGGTGATTAATTTTTATTTGATATGGCACGCACATCTTGTATAAGCCATTAACTTGCCTTGCTTATGTCTCTTGTTAGATATCAATTTCTGATGAGATGCATGCCTACCATAAGTGCAATTGAAAATTTTATGTATTTTAGATTTAAAATTGACCTTGCATTAATTCATATCGCATGAACCGTTACACATCCCAGCTCTATAAATATAGGTATTGCATCGTCAATGTATGCTTTTTTATCAATTGTATATCCTTATTAAATGCCCAAACAAAAGCCTCATCGGGTGTTGATTCCGTTTATGCTGTGATAGATCCAAGCTATGACAAAGTGAGCAAAATTCATCGATTTTGGCTCGGAGATTCCTATCGCAAATTATACAATACTCCAGTAAAGATGCGAGTGATGAGTCTTCAAGATGAATTTGGGGGTCTCAGCATTGTTAAACTTGGAGGAGGGATGCAGACACAATCGTTACGTCTACGCGATAGCACGGGGCGAGAATGGGTGCTGCGCTCTATAAATAAATATCCTGAAAGAAGTCTACCTGAAAATTTAAGACATACTATTGCAAAAGATATTGTACAAGACCAAATTTCTATCGCTCATCCTTTCGGTGCCCTGACGGTGCCAAAGTTTAATCGTGCATTGCAAATTCCACATGCAAGCCCTTCATTGGTCTATGTGGGGGATGACCCTGGCCTAGGAGAGTACCGTCAAATTTTTAGAAATAGGGCCTACATGTTTGAACCTCGCGTGCCCTTAGAAGATGAAAATGCTAAAACGGACAATACGCTCAAAGCACAACGTAAGTTAGAAGAGGACAATGATATCCAAGTAGATCAAGGATTGACGTTGCGAGCAAGGTTATTAGATTTTCTATTAGGCGATTGGGATCGACATGAGGACAACTGGCGATGGGATGCTCAAAAAGTGGAAGATAAGAAAGTTTATAGTCCCGTGCCACGAGATCGAGATAAGGTTTATTATAAAACTTCCGGTGTATTCCCTGTCTTGCTGTCTATGCAGTGGCTGAAAGCACATTTACAACCCTTCGGAGATCATATTCGCAATGTTGGACAGTGGAATTTCAATGAAAGGCACTTTGATCGTTATTTCTTGAATCATTTAGATGAAAAAGAGTGGAAATCTGAAGTTCAATATGTTCAAAAGATCATGACCGATTCATTAATTGATGTTGCTATGGCTCAAATGCCAGATACCATAGTAAAATTGAGTGCTGCGGAACTAAAAGGACATATCCGTGCAAGGAGAGACAACTTGATGGAGACGGCCCTAACTTATTACAGGGACTTAGCAAAAAATGTCGATATAGCCGCCTCAGCGAAAAATGAATTCTTTTATTTCACCTATCATAAGAATGGTTCTATAGAATTGGAAATTAGGAACAAGAAAAAAGATGGATCTGTAGGTAGAAAATTGGTTAAAAGAACGTTTTATCCAAATGAAACCAAAGAGTTAAGAATTTACGGTCTTGCAGGGACAGATGTATATTATCTAAAGGGAAAGAGTAAATCAAAAATAAAACTGAGATTGATTGGTGGGAAAGGAGCAGATAGTTATTACGTAGAGCCTACTTTCGCCCGTACTAATCGCGTGTATGTTTATGATGATAAAACCGACCAAAATACATTTGAAACAAACAATGCGTTGCAATTAAAACTCTCTAACGATAGCCTTATACATCATTATGATCGGAATAGTTTTAAATACCATAGAACAGGTATACTCGCATCTTTACAATACAGCGTAGATAAGGGACTCATGTTAGGAGCTGGGTATCTAATCGAGAAACAAGGGTTTAGAAAAGATCCCTATGCATTTAAGCAAGATTTTTGGGCACATTATACCACAGGTCGAAAATCATTTAATTTCAAATATAGTGCTGATTTTAAATCGTTATGGAACAAAAATGATTTTTTAATACAGTTGGAATCCGATGGGCCGAATAACCAGGAAAACTTTTTTGGGTTGGGAAATAATACAGAATTTGAGGAACGTAAAAGTAGGGGAATTCAATATTATCGAAATCGATACGATCGAATTTATGCCAACTTTTTACTAAAAAGGGATTTTGGTAATCATTGGAATTGGAAAGCTGGATCTTCCTCTGATTTGATCATCAGCAATGAAGTAGATAACAAAAGTCATTTTTTTGAAAAGTATGCTTTGGAAAATCCCAGCATTCCAGTTTATGGAAAATTTTTCTTTACAGGAATTTTAGCGGCTTTGCAATACGATAGCCGTGATCAAAAAGATAATGCTAAAAAAGGTATTTTTTGGCATAATTTAATTGAAGCAAAAAGTCAGTTAACTGCCGGTAATCATCAATTTATGAGAGTAAAATCGACATTTAGTTTTTACAAAACAAATACTGCAGATTGGATCACATTAGCGAATCGGACAGGATTTGAAACTTTGATCGGAGATCCTTTAATTTTTCAATATGCGCAGTTAGGTGGTGAAAACAGCTTACGGGGATTTAATTCTAAGCGTTTTACAGGAAAGACGATGCTCTACAACAATTTTGAATTGAGACTTAAAGTTTGGAGTTTTGACTCTTATTTAGTTCCAGGAACAGTTGGAATCATTGGTTTTCATGATATAGGGCGGGTTTGGATGTCTGAAGAATCTTCTAGCCGATGGCACACGGGATATGGCGGTGGATTATATATCATACCTGCTGATCTTTTGGTCATTCAAGCTGTTGGAGGATTTTCAAAAGAGGGGTTTCGTCCTTATCTAAGTATTGGTCTCCGCTTCTAATCAGGATATTTTTGTAAATGCCTAAATGGATTTTTAAACGAGCGTCTAAAAATCCATTTAAGTATATTTTAAACAGCCTGATCTTTTCCACCGAAAGTAACCAATACCATCCCAAAGACAATAATGGCTGAACCTAAAATTTGCAGCCAAGCCAACGGTTGTTTGAAAATGAGGGCCATAGCAAGTTGTACCGTAAGAAATGTTCCTCCCGAACATAAGGCTATTACGATAGGCTGGGGAAACGTTTTAAATAATTGAATTAGAAACCAACTGGCAATTATTAGAATTAAATTTCCTGCAATCAAAGCAGCCCAATGGTGTTTAGGATGAATGCCTCCGTACTTGAAAATAACTGTAGATATAATCTGACAAATCCAAAAAGAAACAAAAAAAAAGTAGTTCATGTCATTAATTTTTGATGAAGATAAATTAAATCTAATTGAAATTTTAATAATATCTGCTATTTCTTATAAATCAAAGCGCTAGATAAGATTACCTTTTTGGAAAAGCAAATCGTGAAGCATTGATCGCTTATGAATGATATGGACAGGCTAGCATCTCAAGTTATTTGCAAGACCTCCTTAAGAAAGAAGGTGGGATAGTGTCGATTGAATAATTATAAAGTATATCCTATAAATTGAAGATTGAGGTGCAAGATTGCTCCCTCAGACTTTAAGTAATAAAATTGGCGCCATACAGTATTTAAACTTTATGGCGCCAAATATGAATGTCTTAATTTTTAATAATTTTAGATACCCATTTCTTTAAGGATAAATTGTGCATTATCAATTTTGTCTGCTACCCACAATACATAACGAATATCGACACCAATTGAACGGCTATAGCTATCATTCCATGCAAAATCGTTGATAGTAGCATCATATGAGCGATCAAAGTTAACACCGATCAATTCACCATACGCATTCATAATAGGCGATCCCGAGTTTCCACCAGTCGTATCCATATTGTAAAGCATATTCACTGGCACATCATTTAATTCTTTTTTAACATATGGTCCAAAATTTTTAGTTTCCCATGCCGTTTTGATTTCTGAAGGATAGTCAAAGTCCGCTTCACCAAGATTACCCTTTTGTATGATACCCGCTAGTGTCGTGAAGGGTTTCATATAAGTAGCATCTACTGGTGAGTACCCTTTTATATTACCGAATGTCAATCTTAAGGTCGAGTTGGCATCTGGAATGAAGTTTTTGGATTGGTACAGTTCCTTAACAGCAACGTAGTCTCCCATCAATTTATTGAGTACACCATCTCTTCTTTTTTGCTCCACAGCAAACTTTTGGATATCAAAATCTAATGCAGATTGGAATTTTAGCAGTTCATCAGAATAGGCCAATAGACTCTTCGAATTTGCTAAAATATGATTGAATAATTCTGCACTATTATTTAGTTTTGATTCTGTAATTAATTTTCCTGCATATGCTCCAACGAGTTGTGGATCTTGGAATTTTAACTTTTGAATGCTTTCAATTTGATTATTGCCTTGGAAGGCATGTGCATCTTCAAGCATCTTAGCGAATATTCGTAGATCCGCATATTGACTATAGCTTTCATAGATAGCCTCTAAATTTGTTTTTAATTTAGCGCTATTCAATTCAAAAAATGCCTGTTGTTGTTGTGTTGTTTTTTGTTCTAGCATAGCTGCTTTGAAGATATTTATTTCTTTTGCAACACGCATTAGACTGGTACTCGTGTAGATATTATTCATCCACATTTCTTTGTAAGCATCTTGGTTGATCAAGTGATACAATCCATCGATATCACTCATCAATGTACCATATTTAGTTTTCAAATTTGCTTTGCTGTTGATAAATGCGCTTAAAGCCTGATCCTCTTTTCTTTTAGTATCAATCAAAGCAATATTGCGGAGACCTTTTAGTTTTCCTTTGTAATTTTTAAGCACATTTGCATTTCTTTTGATACGTGTTGCAAGGTACAGGGCAGCATTGTTATCTGTTTTGCCCGCCTCATACATACGATCATTTTGAAATTCGTATAAATTAGATACATAAGGCAACAAAAAGTTCTGTTGATATTGGATGTATTGTGCAGGACGATGTCTAAATGTACGTCCTGGATAACCTAAAATAAATACAAAGTCATTTTCATTAACACCTTTTGGATTTACTTTTAAAAATTTCTTTGGTTGATAGGGTACATTATCTTTTGAAAATTTGGCAGAAGCCCCATCTTTACCCACATATGCGCGTAAAAAAGAATAATCACCTGTATGACGAGGCCATACCCAATTGTCTGTTTCACCACCGAACTCACCGATATTTTGGCGAGGAATATAAACGAGACGAACGTCTTCAATAGTTTTGTAACGAAATAGAACATATGTTTTACCAATAAACATTTCGGAAACTTCTGCTTTTATCGTTGGATCTTGCTTTTGTGCTTCAGCAACTAATTCCTGTTGCTTTTTCTTTATTACATTAATTCGTTCAGAAGGATCGGTAACCTGTGCAACAGCAGACAAGATTTTGTCAGATACATCTTCATAAGAGTCTGTTATACGTATGGTTAGTCCTCTAGCCTCAATCTCCTGTTCATGTGATTGTGCAACGAAGCCATTTTTAAGGTAATTATTAATAGGGGTACTAGCTAATTGTACAGCAGAGAACGCGCAGTGATGGTTGGTAATAATCAGTCCACTACCAGATATAAATGAACCCGTACATCCACTCACTTGTACCAAAGCATCTACTAGCCCCACTTTTCCAGGATTATAAATATCTTTTTCACTAATTTTCAGGCCAGCACTCTTTAAGCCTGCTCTGCTTAATTCGCTAAGTGGAAACATACCTTCGTCAGGTGATTTCGCTTGGATGGTAAGGGCAGTTGTTGCTAAAAGAAGGAGCAGGCTCCATGATTTGGTGTTCAATAACTTCATGTTTGTTTATATAATATTAATAGGAATGTTTCGTTTCCGATCCAACTCCAAAGATAAAGAATAAAAAGATAAAGAATAATAAGTATATATCTTTAGCTCGTCATTCGATCATTTGGTATGAAATATGTTTGTTACTTTTGTACAAATAAAATTGCTAAGATGACGCTCATCCAATTAGAGTATATAGTCGCCGTTGATACATATAGAAACTTTGTAGCCGCTGCCGAAAAGTGTTTTGTGACACAGCCCACATTAAGTATGCAAATCCAAAAACTGGAGGAGTCGATAGGAGTTAAGATTTTTGATCGTAGTCGTCAACCTGTCGTTCCGACAGAAATAGGAGATAAGATTATCGCGCAAGCACGTACCATCCTTATTGAAAGCAAAAAGGTATTGGAGATTGTACAAAATGAAAATGGAGAATTAGATGGAGAATTACGCATAGGAGTCATTCCTACCATAGCGCCTTATCTGCTACCTGCTGTGTTGACTAGTTTTATGGATAAATATCCTAAAATACAATTGCAGATCTGGGAATATACAACTGAGCGAATTATTCATGAGTTGAAAGTTGGTCTTTTGGACTGTGGTATCCTATCAACCCCCCTACATGAAGCCGGGATTATTGAGAAGCCACTATTTTATGAAAATTTTGTTGCTTACATTTCTGAAAATAGCCCACTTTTTAGTAAAAAGATGTTGAGTGCAGATGATATCGGGGAAGATAAGCTATGGTTGCTAAATGAAGGACATTGTATGAGAGGTCAAGTATTAAATATCTGCCATCATAAGCATAATTATGATAGTTCAGGTCGCTTTGAGTATAATACAGGTAGTGTTGAAACATTAAAAAAAATGGTCGATATCAACTCTGGTATAACAATTTTGCCTGAATTGTCTATAGTGGATTACAATGAAGATCAGCTAAATCGTATCCGCTATTTTAAGACTCCTGAGCCGGTACGAGAAATTAGTCTTGTTACTACACAGAATTTTGTAAAAAAACATGCCATAGATGCATTATCAAGTGAAATCATGGATGCCATACCAGATAAGTTCAAAACAAAGAGAAAAAAGGAAGTCCTAAGTTTTCAATAAAATAAAATGAGTAATCATACATTAAAAAGTCGGCTAAACATGAAATTAAATGCGATCAACAATTGGCGTATGCATAAGATTTCAAATCGTAATTTCATTATCATCCTTGCTTTTGTAGTCGGAATATTTGGAGGTATTGCTGCCTCTGTTTTAAAGGCTTTAACGCATTTCATCGCATCAACCTTACAAGATGATGTTGATTGGCACTATAAATATTCGTTTTATTTATTTTTCCCTTTACTCGGTATACTCTTGAGTGTATTGTATGTGCGTAAGGTTTTGAAATCAAAGAGCTTAGAGCATGGTATAACCCCTATTATATATGCGATTTCTAGAAAGTCAAGTCATATACCAGTTCACAATATTTACTCGCAAATCATTACATCTGCTATGACCGTTGGATTTGGAGGTTCTAGTGGTCTAGAAGCACCGATTGCGATGAGTGGATCGGCAATAGGCTCTAATACGGGGCGCTTTTTTGGATTGCAATACAAGGAGGTAACGATGTTGTTGGCATGTGGAGCAGCCGCTGGTATTGCAGGCGCTTTTAATAGCCCGTTGGCAGGTATGGTATTCGCGATTGAGATTCTATTACCTGAATTTTCAATTCCTGTACTTATTCCTTTATTAATATCTGCAGCAATGGCATCTGTTGTTTCACAGACGCTTTATAGTGAACCATTGTTTCATACATTTAGTACAGAATGGGAGGTATCAGCTCTTTTTTTCTATTTATTATTAGCCTTATTAGTTGGTGGTTATTCTGTGTATTTTGCTAAAATCAGCAGTGTCGTAAAAAATTGGTTCTTAAATATTAAGAACCCTTATAATAAGGTTTGGGTGAGTGGTATATCATTGGGACTAATGATCTTTATTTTTCCTGCGCTTTATGGAGAAGGTTATATCGCTATTCAACAAATTTTGAACGGCCAATTTAATGCGATTGTTAAAAATAGTTTGTTCTCAGATTATCAGGATATAGGTGTTGTGATATTAGCATACTCCGTTTTAACACTATTCGCAAAATCTTTTGCCGCCTTATTTACGTTGAATGGAGGTGGGAATGGAGGAGTTTTTGGGCCAAGTCTAGTGATGGGAGGCTTATTGGGATTTGCTTTTGCTTATGGTGTTAACCTCACGGGAGTGACCGAATTAAATGTTCCTAATTTTGTAGTAGTGGGTATGGCAGGAGCATTAAGTGGGATTATGCATGCACCATTAACAGGCGTCTTCCTTATTGCGGAAATTACAGGCGGTTATGGTTTAATGGTTCCGCTCATGCTTGTTACTTCCATTTCTTATTTAATTAACAGATCTATTCAGAAATATTCTATTTATACCAAAGTATTAGCAGACTCCGGTGATCTGCTCTCGTATGAAGATAAAGATCGATCCGTATTGAGTATGATGAAAGTCCGATATGTACTAGAGACCAATTTTGTGATTTTGCGACCTGATGAAACGCCTAAGATGAGACAATCGGACATCATCCATAGCAAACGCAATATTTTTCCTATTGTCACTGAGAAAGGAAAACTATTGGGAATCCTATATAGTGAACGCTTATTTTCTATTTTACTAGGTGAGGAGGAAGGTATCGATCAACCTTTTCATAAATTAGCTGAAATACCAACCGATCTTGTTAAAATACATGAAGAAGATATGGAGTCGGTCATGCTTAAGATGAAAAAAGATGATGTCTGGATCTTACCAGTCATTGATAAGGACGGAAATTATCTTGGCTTTGTGTCCAAGTCCAGTGTGTTTAATAAATATAGAGCACTGCTGATGCGGCAGGGACATTACTTAGAATAATATAGGATGGCTTTGAGAATTAATTTCTCAAAGCCATTATTTTTGAAACATACTTGCCAATAATATCAAATTCCAAATTTACTTGAGTACCTACTTGAACATGCTTTAAATTAGTATGTTCAATAGTATAGGGAATGATAGCTACAGAAAACTGATCAATTTTTGAATTAACCACTGTTAAGCTTATTCCATTTACAGTTATAGAACCTTTTTCAACTGTTATGTTTTGCAGGCTCGAGTCATATTGAAATGTGAATAAAAAGCTTCCATCCAAGTCTTGCTTTCCTATACACGTGGCCACTTGATCAACGTGCCCTTGGACAATATGTCCGTCAAAACGACCATTAGCCTGGGTACATCGTTCGATATTCATCTCATCATCAATTTTTAAATCATTTAAATTTGTTTTCTGAAGTGTTTCATCGATAGCAGTAACTTGGTGGATATTGTTTTCAATGCCTACCACAGTCAAACAGATTCCGTTGTGGGATACACTTTGGTCTATTTTCAATTCATTTGAAAGAGTGCTCTCAATAAATAAATGAATATTGGTATCTTCCTTTACTATATTTTTGACCTTTCCTAAGGTTTCAATTATTCCTGTAAACATGCGTTTTTTTATTTTATACAAAGATATAGATAAAATAAGGATATAAAAATGATTAGAATCATTCTAAATTGTAGATTTTCAACTACAAAATTTATATTCAAAAAAAAAGAATAATTAAATATTTGCAATAGTGTTATATATACACTATCTTTGAGGCATCATAATTTAGGTTTATAATTGGTTATAAAGGTTTTCATTCTCCCCGTTTGAAAACCTTTTTTTATTGTATTAATACATAATTAATGACTCATAGTTTAAAAAATATCATTATTATAAATTTTTGATTTTATTTACCTTATCGTCATATTATATTAATCATCTGCTTTAGTGTTGAGCATACACTTTACATATTAGGGTATTATTGTAGGCTAACATGGATAAAATGTTGGAAATTGGGCTTCATTTGAGTTTAATTATTTATTGTTTTAAAGTAAATAATAGGTGTTGAGCGCTTCAATTTTAAATGTTTTTAAAATTTGTTTGAAGAATTGTTTTGTAAGAATAATAAATAAATTTTACCTTTGACTTAGGTTTAGGTTGATTACCTCTTTCAAGAGGTACTTTAAAGCCTGGGAAATCGCTCGATTCTCTCAGGCTTTTCTTATTTTTATCCATATTATGAATCATTTTTCTATTTTTGAGTCTTAATCATTTATCCCATACTATGCGAATATTATATCTATTGCTATCGCTTTTTTTGTCGCAATCACTAATGGCTCAGAAAGGAATTTTAGTTGAATATCAAAGATCAAGTAATAATAAGATCTTAGAAAGTGAAGATCCAACTTTAGTTTATGCAAATGCCGAACAAACGGTAATCACAAGTCGGAGAATTGTAAATGGAGAAGCAAAAACTCCTTATGAAGTTTTTGTTGTCAAGCGACCTTCCAATGCCTATTATAAATTAACGCAAATTACAGCTCAACAACAGATTGCAACTATTGATTCATCTGCGATCAATAAGCAAAAGCTGGAAATCACCACAGAAAGTAAAAAAATATTAGGTTATACTTGTTATCGAGCAAGAACGACTGTAAATTCAAACAGTATTGATATTTGGTATACGACAGAATTAAAAATAAAAGGTGGTCCTTCTGACTTAGGTCAAAACTTAGGTTTTGTTCTTGAAGTGGTTCGCAATGGTAATTCTGCTGTTACAGCAAGTAAAATTGAGCATCTAAAAACTTGGCCACAGGCTTTATCGTTACCGGCTAATCTAACCTATGTGGACGATCTGACCTATAAGGATTTGCTATGGAAAAGTAGATTTATACAGATACCGATTTTTAAAAATGAAAAAATAAGTTTTTCTGATGATAGTAAATCTGATAGTATCTTAAGATTTGCGCAAGGTACTGTCATTGTTAAAAAAGTAAAAATTCCAAAAATTGCAGCTGGACAGAACGTATTTGTCCAATTGACCGAAAAATCAAAAGGGGATGCTTACGATCGCACAGGCTCTGTTTTTATCATTCCTCAAGATCAGCACCTTTCTTTTTTAGACGGGATGCAGCAGGGGATGAATACGCTTCCTTTATATGATAATGGTAATGGTAAAAAATACCAAGGTGTAGTCCGAACTGCAAATTATACACCTATCTTAGAACTTATGCGCTTTTTTACTCCATTTGGGGTAAGTCAATTTAATTATTTGAAGTTGAAAGGCAAAACTTGGCAAGATTCTGTATTGTATAGACAGGATATTAGTGAACTTGCAAGTGCGATTAGTGATCGAGAAGTGTACGTTGGAACTTTTATCGGCAACTATGACAAAAACGGACACGAAGTGAGCCTAGAGTTAACCGTACATCCTGGATTTGATAATAAACACGCGTTAAAAAAACTACTTCCGATTTTTAATACAACCAATGTAATGGAAATGGGCGGTCAGGAGTACGGAACGATGTTCGACAAAGAAAAGGGATTAGAGGTGACTTTTGAATTGAAAGAAGATGCCTCAAATGTTCAATTACGCTATGTGACAACTGGTCATGGTGGTTGGGGTAATGGTGATGAGTTTGTTCCAAAGACAAATAGCTTATTTTTGAATGGTAGTGCACTTTTCAGTTATACACCATGGCGCAATGACTGTGGTTCTTACCGGTTAAGCAATCCTGCTTCGGGGAATTTTTCGAATGGATTGTCTTCATCAGATTTAAGTCGTTCAAATTGGTGTCCTGGAACAGTTACTTACCCCATATTCATTGATATAGGTCGTTTGAAGGCGGGTAAACATACCGTAAGAGTACAAATACCTCAAGGGGAAAGCGAGGGGACAAGTTTCAGCAGTTGGAATGTGTCTGGCGTATTAGTGTACGACTAAAAATAAAAGGGCTGAAAATATATATTTTCAGCCCTTTTATTTTTAATATTACCTTCTTATACGTTAAATCTGAAATGCATAATGTCACCATCTTCAACAATATATGTTTTTCCTTCGACAGATAATTTACCAGCTTCTTTACAAGCTGCTTCTGAACCTAATTCAATGAAATCATTATATTTAATAACCTCTGCACGGATAAATCCTTTTTCAAAGTCAGTGTGGATCACACCTGCTGCTTGAGGTGCTGTAAAACCCTTTTCAATCGTCCACGCGCGAACTTCTTGTACACCTGCAGTAAAATAGGTTGCTAAGTCTAAAAGTGAATAAGCAGCTACAATTAATTTAGAAACCCCAGATTCCGCTAATCCTAAATCATCTAAGAACATTTGACGTTCTTCAAAGCTTTCTAATTGTGCGATTTCGGATTCAATTTGAGCTGAAATAATTAATACTTGAGCATTTTCATCTTTTACTTCCTCTTTTACACGGTCAACATAAGCATTTCCAGTATTAACAGAAGCTTCATCAACATTACAAACATATAATACAGGTTTAACTGTTAATAAGGCTAATTCTTGAATAAAATCAAAATCATCCTTTTCAAGTTGTGCTGTACGTGCAGATTTACCAGCTTCTAAATGATCTTTTACAACAGATAAGATTTCATAGGTGCGTTTAGCATCTTTGTCACCACCTGTTTTAGCCATTTTTTCCACTTTTTGAATACGTTTTACAACCGTGTCCAAATCTTTCAATTGTAACTCCGTATCAATGATCTCCTTATCACGGATCGGATCTACAGATCCATCCACGTGTATCACATTGCCATCATCGAAACAACGTAAAACGTGGATAATTGCATTTGTTGTACGGATATTACCTAAAAATTGATTACCGAGACCTTCACCTTTAGAAGCGCCTTTTACTAAACCAGCGATATCAACAATCTCGATTGTGTTTGGAACAATTTTCTGAGGATTAACTAATTCAGCTAATTTATTAAGACGGGTATCAGGAACAGTGATAACCCCAACATTTGGTTCAATAGTACAGAAAGGAAAGTTTGCCGCTTGTGCTTTAGCGTTAGACAAACAGTTAAATAGTGTTGATTTACCTACGTTAGGTAATCCAACGATACCGCATTGTAAAGCCATAAAATATGCTAGTTTTTTGAATTTACGCAAAGATAAAAAATAAGTCGAAACTTTCTATGTATCTTTAATTATGTTGCAATGGTATAAAATAGATAAGACGAGCTCTTATGATGAAAATCGAATTTATGAGGTCGAAGTGGGCAGTAATCGTATCTGTATTTTGCATCACGTTTCTGGATGGAAAGCTTTTTCAAGGAAATGCCCACATGCAGGAGCCTCATTTGTAACAGGATGGTGTGAAGGTGAAGAGCTTGTATGCTCATATCATCGACATCGGTTTAATCTGAATACTGGTAAAGGCTGTACTAATCAAGGTAATTATATAAAAATATATCCGACCAGAATAGAAAATAATGAATTGTATGTAGGAATTAAAAAAACGAGATCTTTCTTTACTCAATTATTTAAATAGTTATGTATATCAACTGATCAATTAGTTAAGATCATCTTTTATTGAGATATCCCATATCCAATTTCAATTCATAAGTTCCAATGATTTTGAATATTTTTTTAGTAAGTTTAGTTTTGAATATAGATATATTTAATTAAAAAACTAAAAATCTATTTTCAGTGCAATAATTTATTCCATTAAAATTATTAGTCCACATCTTTTACTTGATTTGCAAATCCTTTGATTAATGCTTTCCACTGTGGATATGATGCTCCAATAGCAGCACCTGCACCAACTATAAAATTTCTAATATTATCGATTATTTTATGGTTTTCGGTATTAGGTATCTCATTTCTACCTGCATATTGAAATAAAAGACTATTGGTTCTCTGCTCAAGAATTAAGGTGGAAGTGGCAATGCCTTCAAAGAAATGAGCGGTGTCTTTATTATCTGGTTGAGTTGGATCAGGGCAAGGTTTGAGACTGATGGATAGTATTTTATACTCATTCATGTTTTTTGATTCTAAATTGACAACATTTACCCAGTCGTAGCCTTTTGTGCGAGGTAAGCCTGGTCCTGGAATATCAATTCGAATATAATCATGTAATTGTAAAGGTCTCTCTAATGACGATCCATCAGAATCGACCAATTGAAAAACAGCTGCTGGCACTTCAGCAACCTTATGCCAATCATTGATGGATAATAAATTGTATGCTGCTTTAATAAATGCTTGATTAGCAATGTGAGTATTTGAAAACTCAACCGATTCAAAACAGTCCAATTGATTTCCTTCTTTTTGTGTTGGAATGATATTTTTCATATTTTTTACTTAAATAACAATTCATATGATACTAATGTTTATATCTATTTTTAAAGTATAGCTAATTGCAGTCAATGCAATATAGATTATCCATGTATAGCAATACCCTACGCGTCTTGATTAGCGTAGGGTATAGTTTTATAAAAATGCAGGATGATCTAACTTGACTGCGATGCGATTGGCGGCATTGACTAATCCCACATGACTGTAAGCTTGTGGAAAATTACCCCATTGACTACCATCCTGTTCATCTACATCCTCACTAAATAAGTTGAGATGATTGCCATACTTGATTAATTGCTTGAATACTTTTTGTGCTTCATCCAGACGGCCTACACAGGCTAATGCCTCTACATACCAAAAGGCACATACTAGAAATGTTGACTTTGGTTTTCCAAAATCATCCTTATGCAGGTAGCGATAAAATAATCCATTTTCACCCTTTAGTTCTTTTTCTAGTGCTTCCAGATGATGTTTTGCTTTTTCGCTTGTTGGGTCAAGATAGTTCATCATGATTAATTGTAAAGTAGAAGCATCTAAATTTGAGTTTTTAGTAGCAGTAGTATATACTTTGCGTTCTTCATCATAGCAACTCTCAATATGTACACTAGCACGTTCCCGCAGTTGCTGGGCTTTTATTTTAATGTCTTGAAATCCGTATTGTTCCGCAATTTTTAGTGCTGCTGTTGCACCAGCCCATTGAAATAAATTGGAATAACAATGTCTATTTTCAAAATTTCTAAATTCCCATATCCCGGCATCAAACTCATCGATGGTACTTTCGATCTTATTTAAGATGTAGTTAGTCCATGATTTAGCAAGTCCGGTATTCTGATGACTAAATCGGTGATCGGTAAACATGGGGAGCAGAGCGAGCAAAGCTTGTCCATAGACATCGTTTTGCACATGCTCGTAGGCTTGATTTCCTAACCGTACGGGCTTATTACCCAAATACCCGTCCAAATGGTCAAGAGTACTTTCTGTCAAGAGGTGCTGTCCCATTATTCCATACAAAGGCTGTAAGCGACCTAGATCTGTTTGGGTGATATTAGCAATGTAGGAAGCATATTTTTCCATTTCTTCAAATTGTCCTATATGGCTCAGTGCTGTCAGTACATAATAACTATCCCTGAGCCAACAATAGCGATAGTCCCAATTACGACCACTACCAGGATGTTCGGGTAGGCTAGTAGTACTTGCAGCAATCAATGCTCCAGTATCTTCATATTGATGGAGCTTCAAAACCAGCGCAGATCGTATCACCTCTTTTTGACAGAAGGAGGGAATAGAGGCATTTTTAACCCACCGCTGCCAATATGCTTTTGTTCTGCTTAAAAAATCTTCCACTGTGCGCTCTATAGGGGCTTCAAATGGACTGCCGAATGTCATGACCAAATAAATAGTATTACTAAGTACGTGAGGAATATCATCAAAGAAATGACTAACAGGCATATTTGTTGCTAAACGTATCTTAATATCTTCTTGCTCGAATTGAATATGATTGCTACCTCTATTTTTACTAAATCCTTCCTTTCCATATGCGTACTTTGGTGTACAGCGAACATGAATTTTCGGCTGTCCCTCGATTGGTTCAACCTTGCGGACCAGCATAAGAGGTTTATAATATCGCTCATATTGTTCAAAGCGAGGAGCAAAATCTGTAATCCTATAACTTCCTTCAGCGGTTGTTATAGTCGTGCATAAGATATTCGTATTTTCAACGTACTGTTGATCTCTATTAGTAATTTTAGATGTAGGCAGAATAGAAAATTCACCACCATTCTTTTGATCTAATAAACTGCCAAAGACAAATGAATCTTCAAATGTTGGCCAGCATAGCCAAGAAATATTTCCCGTAATATTGACATGGGCTATATATGAACAATTCCCAATGATACCGCTATTGTATTTATGTTTTGCTGTTTTCGTCATAAGTTTCTATTTTGATTTGAGATGATGAATCTTTAGTCTCTTTTTGTTTATTATTATAGGCAAAATATTCAATCAGTTGCACGGCTTCTTGTTGAGTGTCGACATAAAACTGTGCTGCTGATTTTTTGTTTCCAACTTTGATGGTAATAGCATCCGCAGGAAGTTCTAAAAACATATCTTCGTCAGTAGCATCATCACCTATAGCAAAGATAAAGTCAGGCTTATAGCTGTTTACAATATCCATAGCTGCCTTGCCTTTGTTTAGTTCACTGTTTTTAACTTCGATTACTTTATCTCCCATTAGCAATTGTAAGCCATGTTGTTGAACCAGGTTTCGTAAACTTTCTACAAGCTCTAGGGCTCTTAATTGACCCAGTCCGGGTTGTGCCTTGCGATAGTGCCATGCTAAAGAATATGATTTTTCCTCGATTACGCAACCAGCTGTTATATTAGCAAATTTGGTCATGATATGTTTAACCGGAATTTTCCAGCGTGTTGATAATATAGCGCCACTTTGCCATTTATGAGTTGGATAATTGCTCCAAGCTCCATGTTCGGCAACTAAATAGTATTGTTCATTAGCAAACCAATTGTCAAGTGTCTCATGCGGTCTGCCACTGATTATTACCACTTGACTTTCGTCATTCTCTTGCAGCATGTTGAGTGTTTCATACAATGATTCCGTTGGTATAGCAGCAGCAGCGTCATTTTGAAAGCCAATCAAAGTACCATCATAGTCTAGAAAGAACAATCTCCTTGTGGCACGATTATATTGATCAAGAATTGCTTCCTTGGTCTGCAAATTGATCCTTCTGGCCATTTCATTTTGTTGAAAGATTTTGATTTCACGAAGTCTGTTAAAGAATAATCGAACCCAATGGCGAACATTGAATTTTTTAACAATTTCGATGCTGTCATTCAATCGCATCCGCTGCTCAGATTCTGGCATATGTAAAGCATTGTATATCGCGGTTGTGACTTGATCGGTTGCATTAGGATTGATCTGGATTGCTTGTGTCAATTCTTTGGCAGCACCAGCTAATTCGCTTAAAATTAATACACCATTTGTATTTTCCTTACTAGCGATATATTCTTTACACACCAAATTCATACCGTCACGCAATGAGGTGATTAAACATATATCAGCGGCTACGTAAAGGGATGACAACTCTTCCAATGGAAAGGAATTGTAGAAATACGCTATCGGTGTCCATTCATTACTTCCAAATACAGCATTGATGTGGCCAACGGTCCTGTCTATTTCATCCAGCAATTGTTTGTATTGTGCTACGTGATCTCTTGATGGTACGACAATCATATAAAGTACAACTCGCTCTTTTTGCTCCGGGTTGGTAACCAATAAGTTTTCATAAGCTAGCAAACGTTCAATAATCCCTTTACTATAATCTAATCGATCAATACTAAGTATTATTTTTTGGTCTTTGTAGTAATCTTTTATAGCTTGTGAACGCGTCTGTATGGACTCACTATTGGCTAATTGGGAGAATTTATCAAAATCGATACCCATTGGATAAACTTCCGTGAAAATACTACGACCACCCGTATGTAAACAATTATTATGTACATTGAGTCCTAGAATATGTGCACATGAATTAAGGAAATGTTGTGTATCGTTAAAAGTATGGAATCCTATTAAATCAGCTCCTAGCAATCCATTTAATAATTCATTGCGCCAAGGGATGCTTCTGAAAACTTCATCGTTAGGGAAGGGAATATGTTGGAAGTATCCGATAGCGATACTTGGATAGGATTTTCTGACTAACTCTGGCAAGAGCATCAGCTGATAATCATGGATCCATACCTCATCTTTCTCTTGTACTTGTTGTCGATCGACTACATCAGAAAACTTTTCATTAACCTTTTGATACATTTCCCAATCAGGAGTTCGATAAACAGCATATGATGGTCTATAATGAAAAACCGGCCATAAAACTTCATTAGAAAATCCTTCGTAATATCCTTTTAATTCTTCCTCTGTCAAAAAAACTGGAATAAGGTTGTGCTCTGCTAATCCTTTGGTGATTATTTCTTCTTCAGCTGCATTTAAAGGGATAATACCGGGCCAACCAATCCATATGTTCTCGTCACTTTTGTAAACTGAACCTAAGCCTGTGGCTAAGCCACCCTCACTTGGGATAAATAAAAGTTCATTGTCTTTTCTTTCAATGCGTATGGGTAATCTATTGGAAACGATGATCGTTCTTTTCTTATACATGTTTTTTACTATTTTATTATAGAGACTATTAAGGATAATAGATTCTTTTAATTAATGTTGACTTGACTCTTTGAATTTCTATTTCTCAAACTATCTATAAAAACCAGGACTACTACATATCTTTGTTCTATGTTGTAAAGAAATTGATCTTAATCTACTAAGTGTAAGTTTAAAGCTTTGCGTTGTTGAACGGTTGTTTTGAATCTTTAGTGGAATAGCTGTTTTCATAAATATATTACATTATATAGTCTATTTACAATATTGTGCAATTTGAGTAGCTGTAAAGGTATAAATGTGAATTGCATAATAATACAAGCGAATTTCTAGCCAAAAAAGCTTATATAAGGTGTAAAAAATTAATTTGATTAGCTGACCGTATTAATACTTGCTATATCATCTTAAATCCTTTATAATTTATCGCACAGTCCATTATCATTTTCCGCCTGCACCTCAAGCTGCTTTAGGGGCGGCTCGATGATCAATGATTTTTAATACACGTCATCATAATTTTTGAAATTGGGTATTTATACCCAGTTATATAACAAGGCATAGGCCATATAATCGAAGATTTTTAGTGAATTCAATTATGAAATTATCCGATGTCGGTAAACTTTTAATGATATAGGGGTGTTTATATATCGAGATAAATTACAAATTTAAATAAATGCATTTATGATGGATTACATAGAAACCTCAACACTAGACATAGTTGGTAAATTTTTTAAAGATCATGATCTTAAGGTATTTGTTGGAGAAAGTATGACTGGTGGTTTTTTAGGAAGTGTATTGAGTATGCAAGTTGATTCAGGTAATTATTTTTTAGGAGGGATTACCAGTTACGCGACCTGTGTCAAAAAGTCTTTACTGCATGTAAATGAAAATAGTATTGAACATTTTACGACGGAGTCAAGCGAAGTCACATTTGAAATGCTTGAGGGGCTTAAGAAAATTGTTGAAGCGGATGTGTACATTGCTATAACAGGGATGGCTTACGACCATTCCTATCCTGTGTCGGATCATCAAGCTGAAGTAGGTGATATTTTTATAGCGATATCTTTTAGTGGAATACACTTACAAAAAAAATTACATTGTATTGATTGTAATGCAGCTCAGATCTACATAACTGCAGTTAATCATGTTATTTATGAATTGTATAGTTTCATACAGAACCATGCGTTGAATAAAGAGGAATAGTAAAGGTATGTTCACTATTCCTAATCGGTTAACATGCTCGGAGGAAAATCTTCCACAACAGGAAAATATAGATAAACAGTGGTACCTTTGCTCACCTCTGATTCAATCTTTACACTTCCCCCAAGCCGTTCCATGATTCGTTTAACAAGCGAAAGACCTACGCCTGTGCCTTCAATATCTTTAACATTGCTTCCTCTTTTGAAAATTTCAAAAATCTGGTTAAGATTTTCTTTCGGAATCCCAATTCCTGTATCTTGAATAAGATAACAAACCTGACCTTCTTCAAAATAACTATGAATATATAGATTAGCTTCTGAGCTGTTTGTAGAATATTTGATAGAATTGCTAATTAAATTGCTAAATATTTGGTAAAGTGCACTTTTCTCAGCCCATATGGGCAATAATTTTCCATATTCTACTTCGCAAGACTTATTTTTGTAAAGTAATGTACTATCATTAAATATCTGCTGCAGATTGTAAGCCATAGGGATAGGCTCTTTAGATAGAGTACTTCCTTTCTGTTGACTCAATGATACGACATTATTAATGATATCTTCGATACTCTCTGTGCTTGAAATCAAGTTGCTATACCATTTTTGAAGGGCTACTGTATTAAGTACATCTTTACTATTCTGCAGAAATTGAAGCCCCATCTTTAATATAGAAAGTGGATTCTTCAGGTCATGAGAAAGAGTGAAGGTCAACATCTCCAACTCATTATTAGAAGCGACCACTTGTTCATTCCACTGTTGCTTCTCTTTGAGCTTACTGACGATAGATTCTTTTAAAATCTGATTTAATGTCAATACAAAATTGATTTCAATATCATTCCAAGATTTTGCGACATCCTGATTAATACTTTCAGTAATGGTTATGCGTGGTTTATTTTGTTCAGTTGACAACTGATTTAAATGCAAATTAAGTACTGTACTTCCACTTTCTTTACGAAACCAGATCAAAATTTGATCGTTTAGGAGTCCTACTTTAAGATACATCAATCCTGCAAATGGTAATTTACCTTGGATTTTTGAACCATGAGTAGCTCTGAAATTATTATCTTTAAATAGTGATTTTTCAGTATGTGCTTGTACAAATGCGACTATCTCATAGAGTTGAGATTTAGTAGGGCAGATTCCATTTAAGCAAACATCACCTTGGTTAAAAAGGGCAAAACCATCAGCATTGACCATATTCATAATGATATCCATATGCTTCAGCAGTGCACAATTAACACTCTTACTTTTTAAAAGGTCAATTTTTAAATCTACCTCTGTGGTTTTTAAAATTTCGTTTCTTTCGAGTAAATTTTGCTTCAGGTAGCTTTCATATTTACTCGTAGCGTTCTGGATTGCAAAAGTGCATAATTTACGCTGTTGAAGATCAATATTCTTTTCTTTACCGTGATGTGCAACTAACAGACCCCAAAAGTTGCCATCAATGTGAATAGAGAAAAATAAAGCACTCACTACTTCTTTTTCGGATAGAAAAATTTGATGAAGTTCGGGAATAGGAGCTAATTGGCTTTCTAATAGTTTGAAATCCCTTTCATTGGTGTAAAACTTTTGATTAATATGTTTTAAATTTGGGCTGTAACGATATGAACACATACTATAAAATGGAAAAACTTCATTTGGCATAAAGCTTTTGGAAAACTCCATATTTTTGTAATAGTGTTTACCATCTATTGTATCTTCCGCAACTACATGGCTATAACCAGTTTCATCTATTTGAACTACAAAAACGTGGTCAAAATGTAATATACGATTGATGGCGTGACATACCAAATCCCAATTATTGGATTGAATATTATCAAGTAAGAAACTGAATTCGTTAATTTTCTCTGCGGAAGTATGTTTTTTGAACTGTTCTTCCCACTCAATAAAAATCTGCTTATCATGTAAGCTTAATTTTAAATAAACTCTTTTGTCAGCTAATTTAATAGGAATAATCTGACGAGGAATAATTTGGTCCCTGATATTTTCTAATAAACGATGAATTTTATTGGTATGCTTTCCAAAAATAGTAGATCCCAAGGATCTTAGAGAACAATCCAACACACTTTCTATATGATGAATTTTTAGATCCTGTAGGGCATTTTCACTGATGCCAATAATATGCAAATTATGATCTAAAATAATGATACTGCCGAATTGCTGGATATTACTCGTATTTAGATCTGAAACATTTAAATCGACTCTCATATAAAATATATACTCCTAGAATGCTCTAAATTAATGAAAATAAATCACAACTATAAGAATCAAATTATGGCTTTAAAACTTGAACTTTGATATGGTTTTCTATAATCAATAAATAATTGATGTTCTCTTATCATCCATTTCAAGGATTGCTCTTTTCAATTGGCAGATTTTCAGAATTATATATTTTTTTAGTTAGGTTGAAAAAGTTGGATTAAACGTCATAGGATTGAATAAGCCGTAAAGTTACTCCTAGATGAGTACGTATTAATACGGGTTAAAATCACGTATTAGTTATAACGTGATAGGATCGATATTTGTAATCGATAGCATGAATTATAAGGTGTTAGATAAATAACATTTTTTTTATAAATCTTGGTATGCGGTCACGAGAAAAATTATATAAATCAATTATTAAGGAATATGAAGATCAAAATTTATTGTTGGGAAAAATACTTCATGAATATATAGCTCAAGATTTATATGCAATACAGTTAACATTACAGCGTTACTCTATAGAGCAAGGTCATTCCTTGCCAATTGATCAAGTAAAAGACATTATAAACGGTACGATCGGCAAAGTCCAACAAATGGCTAATGATCTTTTACCCGTTGTTTTGAGAGATTTTGGATTTCAAAGAGCTATAGAAGATTTATTTCTTCAATATAATGGCATCAAGAATGAAATACAAGTCGAGCACTCCGTTAACAGTTTGGACTTTAATTTTCAATTCAAGTTATTTCAGTTGGTACAGTTTATGCTTAAAGCTTGCTTCATAACTGATGATACGTGTATATTAGTAATTAAATTAGTAGTAAATAAAGATAATCTATTATTGGAAATGGAAGGGGTAAGCGAAAATTATATTAGAGAAATTAATAATTATAATAAAGAAAATATTAAGAAATTACAAGATCGCGTAAATTTATTTGAAGGGACACTCGACATCAATACATGTTCGGATAGAAATAAAATTGTTGTTATTGTAAAATTAAATTAATCATGATTAAAATTGTTTTGGCTGAAGATCATTTGGTCGTCCTTAATGGAGTTAAATTATTGCTAGAATCACAATCTGATCTCGAAGTTATTGATCAAGGCACAAATGGCAATATGATTTTAGATATTTTAAAATCTGGAAATATTCCAGATGTGCTTATTACAGACATAAACATGTCTGATATGGATGGTTTAGAATTGATTACTCATGTAAAAAATGACTATCCAACAATTAAAATAATTGTCCTTTCCATGTTAAATAATGTACAACATGTACTACAAGCTTTCCAAAATGGTGCTAATGGATATTTGGTTAAAAATGTGGGATATGAAGAAATGCTTTATGCAATAAGGCACGTCGCCAAGGGGGGAAGGTTTTTATGTGAAGAGATCAGTATGATCATGTTAGAAACGCTTCAAAAATCGCCTTCAGCTTTTCTTAATATAGAACAAATAATGCTAAAAATCGGTTTAACAGAGCGTGAAATGGAAGTGCTAGAATTAATCGGTGAAGGATTTACAAACCTGCAGATTGCCGATAAATTGTTCTTAAGTAAACGTACAGTAGAAGGACACCGCCAAAATTTACTAGAAAAAACAGGTGTTAAAAATACAGCAGCCCTCATTAAATATGCAATAAAAACGGGGTTAATGCAGTAAATTTTGTTGCTTAAGTAATTTCAAGATTTCTTAACGTATTTATACGTAATAGGATATGATTAATGCGTATATATCAACCAATAACAAACAATAGTACCAAAATGAAGGTTATTTATATGTAAATCAAATTAAAAGAGCATATGAAAAACTTCAAATTGATAACATTAGCAACATTTTTATCTTTAGGTATATTAGGTGCTTGTCAAAATAAACCATCAACACCTGCAAGTGAAGGAAGTAATAGTAAAATAGCACCTTCGGCGGGTGATGAAACACGATATAATTTAAGTGAGCAACAAGAAATGAGTATGCAGGGTGATACCATAAAGATAGATTCTACTCAGAAAGACTCAATTAAATAACTAAAGTAGCAAGTCATGGAAAATAATTTAGATAATAAGACCAATTATTCAGAGAATGAGGTCCCACAGGAAGCACAAGAAGAGAATGGTGATAAACCTGCTGCTAAAACTATACCATGGGCGATTTGGATTGCAGTAATTGTTATGATTATTGTATTTCTATATATGTGGCAAAGATAGTTTTTGCTTTTCAGCATTTCACAACAGCATGTACAAATCATTTTTTAACATTCAGTCTTTAGTGCCGAATACTTGAGAAGTAAAATAAGTACGATACTGTTGTGAAATGATTGTATTTAACTCAACTTCGTATTTCTTATATTCCCATATAAATGAAATTGAAATACAGTAAATTCTACAACTGTATACAATATAAATATACTTTTTTTTATTTAAATGGATTATTATGAAAGTAACCACTCAAAAATCACCGTCTTACGCACAGCCACCATTTAAAAAGCAAGATCAAATAGTACCAGGCATCTCTGCAAAAATGGATCCTGTGCCCGATCACGGAGAAAAAACATATATTGGAAATAACCTCTTAGCTGGTCAAGTTTGTTTGATCACAGGAGGTGATTCTGGGATAGGAAAAGCTACGGCTATAGCTATGGCTCGGGAAGGAGCGGATATTGCCATCATTTATCTTGACGAAATTGAAAATGAAGATGCTGCAGATACTGCTGGTTGGATTGAAAAAGCGGGTCAAAAGGCTTTGTTAATCAGAGGTGATATACGCAATGAATCTTTCTGTCAATCAGCAATTCAGCAAACAGTAGAAACATTTGGTCGTTTAGATATTTTAATTAATAATGCTGCTTATCAAATGACTTACAATTCCGTTACTGATATCTCTGCAGCAGAGTGGAATAAAACTTTTGAGACAAACGTTAGTGCCATGTTTTATCTTACCAAGTATGCTAAACCTCATTTGCCAAAAGGTGGTAATATTATCAATACGACATCTGTTAATGCTTATGATCCTAATCCTCAATTACTCCCTTACGCTGCAACAAAAGCTGCTATTCAAAATTATACTGCCAGTTTAGCGCAACAATTTTTCGAAGACGGTTCAGATATTCGTGTAAATGCTGTGGCGCCAGGTCCGGTATGGACGCCTTTAATTCCAAGTACGATTCCAGATCATGAAAAGTTTGGAGCGAATACACCTATTGGTAGACCGGGCCAACCAGCTGAAATTGCACCAATTTATGTATTCTTAGCCTCGTCCGCTGCATCCTATATTTCTGGAGCTACCATTCCTGCCACTGGAGGACGTGTGACGATTTAATGATAAAAATGCTTTATCTAAAAAGGCTAGTATCATTGGGATACTAGCCTTTTTAGATAAAGCGCAATAATGATTTTTTGATTATAATGTTCCTCTTGCTGCTGCTAAACAATCATCAGCATATTTCAGAATATGATCCTTGTCCTGAGCTGAAATTTTCTTTTCCAAAAATGCTTTTTCAACATCAGTTCTATCTTCTAATATATCTTTCTCTGCCTCAATGATATTATCATTAGTTTTAGCATTAATACGGTCTACAATCGATTTGCCTAGGTCAGAACAAAGTTCTTTCGCTTTACTATTTGACAAAGCAGGCATAGCTATCTTAGCAACAGCTGCATTTGCAGCTGCCATATTCGAATAAATAGTTTTTTCTAAATCAATATGAGCAGCTTTATCAGAAGCTTTTTCAGCATCAGATGCCGCATCTTGTGCTTTTTCTTCTGTTTTTTCCATAGCATTCTCTGCCTTCTCTTGTGGAGTATTGTTATTACATGAGTAAAGCAATGCCCCTGACAACATCATTGATAAAAATGTTACTTTTTTCATAATATGTGATTTTAATAAATTTTTCTCTAATTAAATATGAATTTGACCTTCTCTGCCTTGATCTTCCAAATCTCCACCTACAGACTTAATTAAGGTAATGGCATATGATATCAACTTGTGATGTTTCGTATCCCAATAATGAGCATGTTCAGGCTTAATTTTGAATAAAATAATATTGGGATCTGTGCGACCTTTTTCAAACCATCCTTCAACAAATTTATTCCAGTATTTATCTATTCTACTTTGATCATCCACTATGTCAGCGTTTCCAAAAAGAGACAGATATTTCATAGATGACGGATCGGAAAAATACAGATGAACCTGTTTGTTCAGTTTAATGTTTCTGTACTTATCACTATCTTTAGATGCAAGAAACCAGATATTACCTTGATCATCTACTTCCTGTACACTCATGGGAGTGGACTCGAAAGGGGGGTGATTAAGATCAGTACAGAAAAAGCAAAAATTAATACCTTCTGCAAGTTCTTTAATCTTTTTTATCGCTTCCTCCCTTTGATTTATATTTTCTTGACTCATATGTATATAATTATATTAAAATTTGATAATTTAAAAATTGTGCGTTTTGAATTTTAACAGCTATATAGCCAGCTGCTCTATTATGCTTTTTGACGTACTTAAAAATTTTAAAACGCTTATTGGAAAAGTGAATTATGTATGGACAACATCATTGATTCATACATTTTTTTTACATCCTATAAATCCCAATACATTCTTTTTAGCAGGATCATTTTGACAATATTTCCAAACTAACAATGCCACTAGTGCACCACCAATCCAGAATATATTGTTGTTTTTTTTTGTCTTTTTATCCTTCTTAAAAGCGTCCTTACCATAACGATGGGGTGAAGTACCGCTACTTTCGTTAACTTGTTCAAATTCGTCTTTTAACTTCGAGTTTTTCATAATAGAATCTTTTATTTAAATATTGAATTTCATTAATTAAACAATCAAAAGACCTAAAATGTTTGTTTTTCTATTAGAAATACATCCACTGCTTATGCGATTTAGAAATTATGATATGATTATAAATGGACATGACGAAGGGAGACCTTGTCGTATGATTTCGATTTTAACCCAATGAAATGTGTGAGTACAGATCATGTTGAGTGAATAATATTTAAATGAGGTATCTATTCAATTTCATAATTTAAGAAAATAAACTGGTGGTAGTGCCCTAAATAATGAATATGTAGAAGAGAAGTATAGTGGAGAGGATAGTATTATTATAAAATAATTTCAAAAAGACTGAATGATCCCTCTTTATAGTGCTCGGGTAGAGCTGGTGTCCAATTTATTTGACTGATTCCTTTATAAGTAAAACCGCAACTCATGTAATAGTTATTTATTTTATCATTACCACTATGCGTATCGAGTCTAATATATTTTTTATCACTATTCCGTGCATATTCTTTAGCCCATGAGACAATCTTTTTTACATATGAATTTCCTCTAAAAAGTGGATTGGTCGCTATTCGATGAATATAGATTGATGAGTCATTCGCAGATTCTTTCCATATGATGTCATCTTTAAATGTCAGAACGAATGTACAAGCTAAAACATTTTCTTCTAAGATAACAAAATGTCTATCTTCATCGATCTCTTTCTGTACCTGAGCTACTTCAAATCCTTTCCAGCCTTTATTGCCTACCTGTAACTTATAAGCAGAGGCCTGTTCGTATATGTTGAATATATCCGTTATATCGTTAGCTGTGCTGTTTCTTATTTCCATCGTTTGCGTAATATAGTATTAAATCATTTTTCCTTATTAATAGGATAGTCCTTTGATCATTTCCGACAAATATATTTAAATTTTTTATGGACAGACTATATTCGTTATATGTTAATGCATATAAAGTTAACGAACACGTAAAATTAGATCTTGTGTCTATGATGCAAAAGAAGTCTTTTTGTCTTTCCGGTCTTGATTTAATACGCAGACGTCCATCGCAAAATCCTAACCAATAAAAAAAAGAAACAGATCTAGTTTGAGAGTTTTAAATATAAATATCCTTGATTTTTTTTATATTTATCATGATAAATATAAAACTTGTCATATATCAGTGGTATATCATGACATCTTAAACTTAGCAATTTAACTTATGGAAGGACTAATTGGAATTACTGCAAAAATAATAATTGCTTTAGTAGCATTAGAACATATATATATATTATGGTTAGAAATGTTCGCCTGGGAAACTAAAGGTAAGGAAACATTTAAATCTTTACCCGCGCACCTATTTAAAGAAACAAAGACATTAGCGGCCAATCAGGGGCTCTACAATGGATTTTTATCGGCGGGACTTATTTGGTCTCTATATATAAGTGATGTCATTTGGCAGAGTCAAGTAGCGCTGTTTTTTCTAGGTTGTGTTTTCATTGCCGGAGTATACGGTAGTGCGACAGCAGGAAAAAGCATCTTTTATAAGCAAGCAGTTCCAGCTTTAGTGGGTATTATATTGGTTCTACTAAGTTGAATTTGAGCAGTCGTAATCAATGGCACTGACATTAAGTTGAGTCATCAGTTATGACAGTAACCAATTTATATACGTGTTTTACATGTGATATGAAGTGGGGGGATGTAATAGGAGTCGAGCTATCTGTTTTTAAAGGTTTTTTCATCAATAATCGATACCTTCGAGCGGTTAAAGACGTAAGAATTATTGTATTATTTATCCTTATCTTTAAACTATAAAAGCATGAATGAAAAACAAATTGATCACTTATAAAAGTAACTCATATCTCATGGATTATTCTCAATTGATAAAGGAAACTGCAGCATATGTAGGAAAGTATATGGGTGATCATGATCTTTCAAAATTAAGCTTCCATAATAGTGAGCATACAGAAGAAGTGGTGGAAGCGGCGCGAACAATGGCATCTTATTATAATTTAGATGAACATGATACCGCAATTGTTACACTATCTGCCTATTTTCACGACCTTGGTTATTGCGTGAATGGTAAAGAAAGTCATGAAGAGAGAAGTGCAGATATAGCTGAAAAGTTTTTCAGGGAAAAAAATGTAGACATTCCTATGATCAGTGCCATTCGCGGATGTATATTAGCAACAAAATTACCTCAATCTCCTCAAAATTTATTAGAAGAAATTGTCTGTGATGCCGACTTGTTTCATTTAGGCAGTGATCGATTTGATGCTCGCAACAAACTAATGCGACAAGAGGTAAAAGCCTGCGGTTATCAGGTCAATAAAGAGGACTGGAGAAAAGGTACTCTCCAGTTAATGGAAAGCCATCATTATCATACGGACTATGGTCGTAAATTTCTGGATCACAAGAAAAAGCAAAATATGGCAACTTTAAAACAAAAAAAAGAATCTGATACAACCGAGTTGGAAAAAAAAGACCATAAAAAAAACCATAAAAAGGAGCATCAACCAGAACAGAAAGGGAATAGACCTGAACGCGGTATTGAGACGATGTTCCGAATAACTTCTACCAATAATCAGCGTTTAAGTGATATGGCAGATAATAAATCGAATATCTTAATCACTGTAAACTCCATTATACTATCGGTTGTCATTGCCTTACTACTGCGTAAGTTAGATAGTAATGCCCATTTGATATTTCCCACAGCAATATTGTTATTTACCAGTTTGGCGACTATGGTGATCGCTATTTTGGCAACACGGCCATCTGTTCCAAATGGCAAATATACAGATGAAGACCTGAAGAATAAAAAAGTTAACTTACTGTTTTTTGGTAATTTCTATAAAATGAATTTAGAAAGCTATAGCAGTGGGATGAAACTGATTATGGAAGAACGCGAATACCTGTATAATACCTTGATAAAAGATGTATACTCACAAGGAGTAGTACTAGGTCGTAAATTTAAATTACTGCGACTAGCTTATAATATATTTATGTACGGTTTAATTGTATCTGTATTTGCATTTCTTGTTGTCGTTATTCTCAATGCTTAGATTTTATAGGTTGCAGGTATGTCAACAAATAAATTGAAAAGCTTACATTTCAAAAACAGTTATAAACTCGTAGAAATGATAAAAATTTAAAAATTGTAGGATTGAGTCATGAACATATCAAAACTTTAATGACTTTTACATACTAATGAAGACATTTTGAATTACTGAAAATGAATAATAGAAAATACCTGTTGATCTTACTGCCTTTCGTGTGCTTGTTTTTCTTTTCAGCATGTGCTCAGCATCATATTGTTTACCCAAGTCCAAAGGGTTTTGATTTAAATAATGGAGAGAAGCTGTTTGTTCCAGATGCGCTTCATGAATTATCTGGAATAGCGTTTCCAGAGGAAAGTTCTAACCATATCTTTGCAAATGAAGATGAAAATGGAATCGTGTATTTTTTTGCGCCAGGGGAGAAAAAACATCAGGAAATTAAATTTGCGAAGAAAGGAGATTATGAAGATATCGCGATCAGCAATGGTTTTATTATGGTACTAGAAAGCAATGGATCTATTTATACATTCCCCTATACCGATCTGCTTCAGCAAAACGCAGAAAGTGTCAAGGTCGGGAAACACATTATTCCCAAAGCAGAATATGAGTCTTTAGCAGCATCGCCAATGGATAGTTTACTCTATGTTTTATGTAAGAAATGTGCGGTTGATAATAAATCAAAAAGTCTTACAGGTTATATTTTGGCGATTTCTAAAGATGGTGATATTTCACTAAAAAGCGAATTTCAAATTAATGAGCAGCAAATTGATCATTTTAGTAGTTTAAATGGGAAGAAGTTTCGTCCTTCTGCGATGACCAGAAATAAAAAAACGAATCAATGGTATATCCTTTCTTCTATTAATAAAATGCTGGTCGTGACTGATGATAAATGGGAGGTAATTGGTGCCTATCCCTTAAATCCAGCTATCTTCAATCAACCAGAAGCAATTGCTTTTGATCATGCGGGCAATCTATTTATTGGTAATGAGGCTGGAGATAAAAATGGAAAAGCAACATTATTGAAATTTAAATTAAATTGATCACATGTTGAAAAATTGGTTTGTTCTTTTTTTATCATGTCTCACGATCCAAGCTTTTGGACAAGACAGTGTCGTAAATAGGGTCATCTTTATCGGTGATGCAGGTGAAATGAATTTTAAACAAGAAACCATAATACCTCATGCTGCAGCGCTAATTATTAAAGGAAGGAGCACAGTAATGTACCTCGGTGACAATATTTATCCAAAAGGAATGGGACTTCCGGGTAGTAAAGAAGAGCTAGAGACTGCAGCCATTCTACGTTCTCAGTATGAACCTATGCGAAAAGCAGGTGCGCCAGTATATTTTATTCCGGGCAATCATGATTGGGATCGATCTGGAAAAGATGGGCTTGCAAAGATTAGAGCTCAAGGACAATTTTTAGCATCACAAAAGGATTCTCTTTTACGTTTAATTCCATCAAATGGTTGCCCTGATCCGGTAGAAATACCAATTTCAGAGCATATGGTTATGATTGCATATGACAGTGAGTGGTGGTTATTTCCTTATAAAAAGAATGATGGAAGTATGGGGTGTGACTGTAATTCTGAGGCAGAAATATTGGAGAGATTGCGTAAAATACGCGATAAAAATAAAAATAAAACCATATTAGTAACTTCGCATCATCCTTTTTATTCCTACGGTGTACATGCTGGTTATTATTCATGGAAAGATCATATCTTTCCACTTACGATTTTGAATAAAAATTACTACTTACCTCTACCTGTTATAGGGTCGCTGTATCCTTTATTGCGATCTACCGCATTTTCAAATCCAGAAGACATGAATCATGCCGCATACAAGCACTTGAAGCAAAGTGTCAAGGAAGTATTTAATGGATTTCCTAACTACTTGTATATTTCCGGACATGATCATGGTCTCCAATTCATTAAAGCGGATGGTCAGTATCAAATTGTTAGTGGTTCAGGTTCAAAAAGCTCATCTATAAAAGGAAATAATCATTTGCTCTATAAGAATTCAATGCAAGGTTTTGTGACTGTCGATATGATGCTCGATAGAAGTACACAAATAACTTATTATACTTATGAGAATAAAGGCATAAAGAAGGATTTTACCTATAATATTCCATTTAAAAATAGTAACTATTAAATATTACAAAGAATTCAAGCATCCAAAATACATGATAACTCAGTTTTTGTTGTTGGTTATTATCCATTAAGCTAATCCTTTAAGAATAGTAAATATTCTTTTTTGTTGGAGTCTTGTACTGGAATCTTGATTTTAATTTATAAAATATGCAATCAGCATTATTCAACATTATTAGTGACGAAGAAGATCAATTCCCTATTATTGAAACTCACCTCTCGTTTGAACCATTTCTAAAATATCTGAAAAGAAGATATAACGATGAACTTTTAATAAGGAGGGATTTTTTAACACATGTATTGCATGATTTTGATAGCGCTCTTGCAGCGCATGGACCTGTGAATAATGATAACATATTTAAATTCGAACAGGAGTTACAACTGATCCATGCGACTCTCAATCCTCTTTTATCCGATTATGAAGATAACTACTGGGCTATAGGATTTCCATTAGGAAAAACGATATGTTATGGAACGAATAAATTTTACACTTTACTGAAGCAGTATAAGTGTGAAAATCAACTTGATGTAGTAGATTGTTCTGATGCTTTTAATGATAAAATGGAGATGTTATATTCATTTATCCTAGAAAGATTATACGGAATAAAATCAAGCAAGCACTTTGAGATCATTCATTCATTTACAGATGACACTTCGGGCTTAGAAAAATATTATAGGATCAATATTGATCATACTTTTGTCGAGGTACAGGTCATCGGGGAACTACCATTTTTTGATCGATCTAAAGTAATCGATGGGTTTTCAAAAACTTTAAATTTTGAAATCATAAAATCATTAATTCCACTAGAAATGATTCGAATGGAAGGTTTTTCAATTTTATCGGTCACAGATATTACAGAACAGCAGGCTTTAGAAAATATCAAAAACATCATTATTAAAGGCATTGATGAAAAAGATTCATATGAACATGTAATTACTGCTTTAAAAACACTTTCAGGAAATTCGGAAATTGATTTTTCGTTATTGCCCTTTTTTAATTTAAATGATCAGGTGGTGTTTGATTTCAAAGAAAGGAAAACATCAGCATTGCTCGATTTAATAAAAGAAAATAACACAAGTCAGCAACGTATTCAAGAATTGTTAGATCAATTTATTCAGAATCCTAAAATTTTAGTGTTCGATGGGAAAGAGGATATCGCTGATAAAACAATTTCATTTTTTTGGGATAGGTTGAAAGATCTTGGCATTCAAAGTTATGCTCTAATTCCAATCGCTCACAATAAAGAAATCGTCGGAATTATTGAGGTTTTTACAAAAACTGATGCAATTTTAGAAGACCAAATACTGGCTCGTATTTTTAGAGCAAGTACCCTGCTAGCCCAGTTGTTGAAAGATGAAATTGTCGAATTCCAGACCCAGATCAACGAGGTGATCAAAGAAAAATTTACATCCTTACAATCCGCGGTGCAGTGGAAATTTAATAAAGAGGCTTGGGAATATTTACAACGGATTGAACAAGATAAACCTAAACCTGTTATTGGTGATATCAAATTTGAACAAGTTTATCCTTTATATGGAGCCGTAGATATCAGAAATTCAACCGTTGAAAGAAATAGAGCTGCATTTCAGGATATGATCGTTCATCTTGAATTGCTGGAAAATGTTTTGATTCAGCTAAAAAGCCTAAATAATATTGTTATACTAGATGAAATGATTTTCAATTGCCGTAGATGGCACCAAGAACTCAATGAGGAGTTAATGGATATTATTCAGATTCAACTCAATGACTTTTTCAATCAGCATGTGACTGAAGTGTTGACCTACTTCAAAGAAAACTCAGAGCAAGCACATGGAATTATTTCTGAATATGAAAGGGCCATTCATCCCGTACACGGGATTGTATTCAAAAATCGTAATGTCTTAGAAAGATCAATTCAAATTATAAATAGTGGAATCAGTGGTTATCTTGAATTGTTTGACAAGGAACTACAAAATTCTTATCCTTGTTATTTTGAAAAGTTCAGATCTGATGGTGTTGAATATGATATTTATATTGGACAGTCAATTGCTCCCGATAAAAAGTTTAATGAGATATACCTCAAAAATATTCGCCTTTGGCAATTAACATCTATGGCTGCGATCGCAAAGATTACCCATAGTTTGTTGGATCAGATGGAAAAACAATTATTTACAACCCAACTAATTTTTGTTAATGCTACGCTTATTGATATCACTTTTAGAACTGATGAGCATCGATTCGACGTTGAAGGAGCATACAATATTCGGTATCAGATTATTAAGAAAAGAATTGACAAGGTAACCATCAAAGGTACAAATGATCGCCTAACCCAACCGGGTAAAATTGCCATCGTCTATTTTACAAAACGTGAAGAGAAAGAGTATATTGGGTATATTCAATATTTACAAAAGAACGGTACCTTGTTGGATGATATGGAAGAGCTGGAACTAGAAGAACTGCAAGGTGTGAAGGGCTTGCAAGCATTGAGAGTTGGTATTCAGTTGAACTAGGTCTCATATTTAGGTGCAAATACAATTTATATTTTAAGTGAGTAGTGTTTGATAACCAGTGCTCAGTATCTGGAATATCATATTTTAAAAACGAATGAATGATCGTATCAAATAAATGGTCGATTGACCCTAGTCATAGTGAAGTGTCTTTTAAAGTGAAACATTTAATGATCACTACGATAACGGGTTATTTCGAAAAATTTACACTTGAGCTGGAAACTCATAATGACAATTTTAATACGGCTAAAAACATTGAATTTGCTGCCGAAATTAATTCAATTAATACCAATGATAAACAAAGAGATGAGCATCTAAAATCCGCTGATTTTTTTAATGCAAATGTATATAGTCATTTAAGGTTAAGGGGAAGTAAATATCAGGGAGCTAATAGCCACGCCGTCTTAACTGGTGCATTAACGATTGGTTCCATTACTCAGACAGTTAAGTTGGAGGTTTCATTTGGAGGAATTGTTATGGATAGTTATGGTCAAACTAAGGCCGGTTTTTCACTGAGTGGTTCATTGAGCCGTAAGAATTTTGGTTTAACCTGGGATGCTGTAACCGAAGCCGGTAATATTGTTGTTAGTGATGAAGTTCGGATCAATGCTGAAATTCAGCTTATTAAACAAATAGAGGTGTAGAAGTCCGCTATAGGTGGCCAATAAGCGATATGGATATGATCAAATGGCTTATTGTTTTAATTGTAATAAATTGTCATCATGATAAAGATATACCACAATAAATTGTGTAGTAAAAGTTGTGCTGCATTGGATTTGTTAATGAGTAAACATGTCGAATTCAATATACAAGAATATATAACTGATGTGCCCAGTAAAGACGAAATGAAAAATCTATTGACTATACTTAAAATGAAGCCACTTCAGTTAATTAGACATCATGAAACTATATTTCAAGAAAACTTCAAAGATCTTATACTTACGGATAATGAATGGATCGATGTCATGTTGCAAAATCCCATTCTTATCGAACGACCCATCGTAGTAAAGAATGGTAAAGCTGTTATTGGTCGTCCAATCGAAAATATAATTAAGCTATTACAAGAGTTTTAGAACCGTATTTTTCAATCCCATTATGGGAAATGAATACGATGTTATCAATGAAAAAGTACCAGAAGTATGACAATGACCGCATGCAACATTTAAATCAATAGCCAGTCTGAACTTTGTGTCGGGCTCAAAAAATCAGTTCGTGGGGGCAGGTCTAAATATGGATATTTAACTTTAGAAAGGTATAATCCGATTGGATAGGCTGGGTTTAATATTTTTGGTACTTCTAATGTTATTAAATGATTTTCAAATTCATCAATACTCAATTCACCAACAGCTATTTTCAACAATTTACCTGTTATAATACGAATCATTTTTCCTAAAAAGCGATTACTAGCTATATTAAAACGAATCCGATCCCCTTTTGTATTTACATATATTCCGGTCGACGATACTTGACATAGGGTATGCTCATTTTTATCAGGATGAGTACAAAAGGGACGAAAATCTTTGTATTTAAGCAACAGTTTAGCGGCCTCGCTCATTTTTTGCAGATCTAAATTTGGATATAAGTATAAAGAACTTTGATTGCTTAAGAAAGGATCTTTATACGTATGTATAAAATAATCGTATTCTCTATGTATAGCGTCAAAACGAGCATGAGGTTTGCCTTCCATTTTTATAATATCGTAAACAGCGATGTTGGTAGGAAGAGCTTTGTTTAATCGATAAAGTAAATCAAAATCACATTCTTTTTCCATATCGGCATGAAAAAAATATTGACTGGCATGTACTTGAGCATCCGTACGTCCACATCCAAATATAGTGGTTTGTACTTTTAAAATTTTAGAAAGCGTAGTTTCTAAAACTTCCTGTACACTCTTGACATCTGGTTGTCTTTGCCAACCGCTGTAATCTTGACCTTGATAGGCAATATGGAAAAAAAATCTCAATTTACTTTTGTATATGATACAATTTTACGCAAAAATGCTAGTATAATATTCATTTAGGAGTTTTTTATTATCCAAAAATTGAATGATATCCCATCATATGGAGGGAGATAGGTAGAACCGAAACAGTTCAGCATCGAACACCTGTTAATCATTTTGGATGGAAGAAGATTTTGTTTACAAGATAGTAGATGCCAACTAAGGAATTTTTAATTGGACAGATGCAATTTAGTTATAAATGTATTATCTGTCCAATGATGAAAGAAGAGATTGTTAACGTGTGCTCAATGCCTCGATTGATTCTGTGACTTGTTCTAAAATTTCGAAAGCAACTTCCGCCATTCGATTGCCTTGACTATCAAGTAGGGGATTCACCTCGACAAGTTCTAAACAGATTACTTTTCCTGAAGCAATGATTTCCTGAAGTATTTCGGTAATTTCTGTTGGATCAAATCCCTTAGGAACTGGGGTTCCAGTTCCATTAGAAATTAATTCACTATCCATACTATCAACATCAAAAGAGACATAGACGATATCACATGCTGCTAAATGTTGTAATGCATCGGCAACACAGACTTTGATACTCCTATTTCTGACCTTTTCAACTGGATATTTTTTGATGGCTAGTTTCTCAATTAAATTTTCTTCTGGTGGTTCTGTATCGCGGACTCCAAAATAGATCAGATGTTCTGATCTCAATTTAGCATTTGAAGTTCCAATCGATTTTAGTTTATTCCAATATTTTTTAGTTTCCTCGTCAATGTCATTGATTTGATTTTCAAGATTATCAATGCCTAGTACAGCCGCTAAGGGCATACCGTGTAGATTGCCTGAAGGAGTAGTATAGGGAGCGTGTAGATCAGCATGCGCGTCAATCCATATAACCCCTAAGGTTTTATCAGGAAAAGCTGATTTTATACCACTAATAGTTCCAATTGCTGATGAATGGTCTCCCGAGAATACGAGTGGAAATTTTTCTTCTAATAAACAATCTTCCACAGATATCGCTAATAGCTTACACTGTTGTAACACCTGTTTGATCCGTCTTCCAAATGGATAAATGAGTGGATCATAGATGGTACCATTGCGTGTCTGTATATCGACATAAGTGTATGTATTAAAATACTGACTCCCTTTGTTAATTGCAGCAATTTCTATGGCATCAATACCGAGGTCAGAACCTCGAGTTCCTGCACCAATATCAGATCTGTTTTTAATTAATTGAATCGCTCTTTTCATGAATATTTAGGAAAAGTGTTTTAGGGATTTCTCAATTATTTTTAAACTTTCCTCGATCTGTTCTTGTGTCATAACCAAAGGAGGGGCTAAGCGAATTTTATTGCCATGGGTCGGTTTCGCCAATAATCCATTTTCCTTAAATTTTAAACAAATTTCCCAAGCTAGATCGTCTTCTTCTTCACTATCAATAACGATCGCATTTAATAATCCTTTGCCTCTGACTTCTGTGATGATGGGACATCTGGTCATCATTTCTTCAAGACCATTTCTAAATAACTGACCCATATTTTCGGCATTCTCGGCCAAATGCTCATCAAGCACGACTTGTAGTGCTTCCATGGATACTGCGCATGCCAAAGGATTACCTCCATATGTTGAACCATGCTCTCCCGGCTTAATGGTTAACATAATCGCATCGTCTGCCAAAACAGCAGAGACAGGAAGTACACCTCCCGATAATGCTTTTCCTAAAATCAATAGGTCGGGCTTAGTACTGTTGTTGTAACCATCGATATCGTAAGAAGCCAACATATTGCCTGTTCGTGCAATCCCTGTTTGGATTTCATCGACAATAAATAGTACATTGTATTTTTTACATATTGCTTTTATACGAGCTAGATAGTCATGATCTGGCACGATGATACCAGCTTCTCCTTGAATAGGTTCAACAATAAATCCGGCTATATTTACATCATTTTCTAATAAATTTTCAAATGCATCCACATCGTTATAGGGCACTTGTAACACCCCTTCTAGAAATGGTCCAAAATCTTTTTTTGCAGAATCATCGGTAGAAGCCGAAATAATGGAAATTGTCCTGCCATGGAAATTGCCCTGAGCAAAAACAATTTTAGCTTGGTCTTTAGCAATACCTTTAACGAGATAAGCCCATTTTCGACAGAGCTTCATGGCAGTTTCTACAGCCTCTACTCCAGAATTCATGATTAATGCTTTGTCATAACCAAATAGTTTGCAAATGTATTCCTCAAAATTACCCAGTTGATCACTGTAGAAGGCCCTAGAAGTAAGGGTCAGTTTTTCTGCCTGTTGCGTTAATGCTTTAATAATTCTTGGATGACAATGTCCTTGATTTACGGCAGAATAGGCAGAAAGAAAGTCGTAATAGCGACGATCTTCTACATCCCAAACAAATACACCTTTTCCTCTCGACAAGACAACAGGAAGTGGATGGTAATTATGTGCTCCATATTTACTTTCCTTTGCAATGAAGGCATTGCTTTTCGTTTCATTTGTTAAATCATTCATAGTATTGGAATTATCAAATAAATGTACAATATTTAAACTAATTAATGCATGAAAAGTTAAATTAAACTTTTTGTTTGCATTAAAATGTGTAATTTAACTTATTCATTCCAGCATATAGAAAAGTAAACTATGAGTCAATTAGATGATTTTGACAGACAGATTTTGAAACATTTGGAGGCAGATGGACGGATGGCTTATTCAGCTATTGCTGCCATATTAGGAGTTTCCAATACCATGATTCATCAACGAATTACGCGATTAATTGATCAGGGAATTTTAGTAGGGATTAAACCTGTTTTAAATGAAAAAAAACTGGGGTATGATTGGGGAGCTTTTACTGGTATCTCCCTGGAAAAGGATCATGATTCTAAAAGAATTATTGAAGAATTGCAAAAAATACCGGAAGTGACAGAATGTTACTATATCACTGGAAATTATACGCTTTACTTAAAAATTATAGCGAAAGACCATGAGCACATGAGACAGTTATTATATGATAAAATAGATAGTATTCCCGGGATTTCAAAAACGGATACCATCATTGAGCTGGGCTGTGCGTTTAAGCGAAATATCATCTTGTAAATATCCGGCACTTTTTATTTTGGATCGCCCTATTCGATAAGCGATACACAACTGTTTGTAAAATACCTATCGATCTGCCTTTGGTTTTTGATTAGAGGTCATGTATTGGATTCTTTGAGTTGATTTAATAAAAAAGCGCTCAAATAATTGCATTTAACTAGGGATCAGTACTAAAAAAGGAACATGTAAAATAAAGACCAATGAAAACTTTATTAAAAACATGTGCAACAGCAGCCCTTATCGTCATATCAATATGCACGATGGCTGATGGTAGGCCTGAAAAAAGGACTATCAATCTTTCAATGGCAAAATTGGCCCTAGATCATTATTTAGAAGTCATTACAGAGGGAGAATCTATTGGATTGGAACAATTATTTGCTCCAGAATTCTGCCAACGGATACAAACTGAAAAATCCAAAAGTCACAGTCGTTCTGAAATTATTAATTTTTTAAAAAAGCAGCGAGGAGAAAAATTAAATTGCATCACTTCTTACCAAGTATTGGAACAATGCCCAAATTCTATGATTGCGAAAGTTACTTTGAAATTTGAAAATTTTACCATGACAGATCTAGTTACTTTAATTAACGAAGACGGTGCTTGGAAAGTCCTTACGTCGGTTCATACCTATCAATAAGCTGATGATTTTACCCTCATTAATTTTTTGAAAATCGATTTCAATTAAACTATACCAACAATCAATCATATGTTTAGTTAGTAAAGCCCCGTCGTGAGATGCGGCTTTTTTATTTTAAGTCAGCAGCCTATTTTTGCGATCGCCACATACAATTCATTTTACAGTAAATATTAAGTAAGAGTACTACTCATGTTGTGAGGGATGCATGATGGAGTAGATGACCCATTATATTTTTTTAATAACATAAAAAAAGGAGCTATCTAATTTAAGATAGCTCCCACGTTAAAAGAGTAATCAATTATTTTAATTGGAATTTACTTTCTAATAAATCTTGAGAATTTTTACCGATATATAGGATAAAATCTCCAGGCTCAGCCACAAATTTTAAGTCATTATTATAAAATTTCAGTTCTTCCTCAGAAACTTTAAAGTTGACAGTTTTAGATTCGCCAGCCTTTAAAAATACTTTTTTAAAACCTTTTAATTCTTTGACAGGACGTGTTATTGAACCAACAACATCTTTAATATAGAGCTGAACAACTTCCTCACCATCATATTTACCCGTATTACTCAATGTTACAGACGCTTGGATAGATTGTCCTGCTTTAATAGAAGATTTGTCTAATTTTAGATCAGAGTAATCGAATGTAGTGTAACTTAATCCATATCCAAAAGGAAAAAGAGGGCTGTTGATGACATCGATATAATTAGATCTAAATTTTTGAAAGGATCCGCCTTCAGCTAAAGGTCTACCGGTATTTTTATGTGCATAATAAATTGGCAGTTGTCCAACATTTCTAGGGAAGGTAGATGTTAGTTTTCCAGACGGATTTACATCACCAAATAATACTTCTGCAACAGCAGCTCCTGTTTCAGATCCTCCAAACCAAGCATTCAAGATAGCTGGAACGTGTTCATTTTCCCAAGTTAAGGTCATTGGTCTACCTGCAAATAAGACGAGTACGACGGGCTTACCTGTTTTTAATAATTCCGACAAAAGACGTTGTTGTATCGCAGGAATACCAATTTCTGTCCGGCTTGAGCTTTCACCAGACATCTCTGATGATTCACCTAATGCAGCTACAATAACATCCGCTTGGGCAGCTATCTGTAAAGCCTCAGCAACAATTTCAGATTCAGGTCTATTGTCTCTCGGGATCGTACGGCCAAACATAGTCGCATGTTCCTGATATACGGCATCTTCTAGCAAATTTGAACCTAAGTGCGTTACGATTTTCACTTGATTGCCTAAAACAGATTGCATGCCTTCGACTAGGGAAGGAGTATTGACTAAGTCAGAACTTACTGACCATGTACCCACCATATTTGCTCGCGTATTTGCTAAAGGTCCTATAACAGCCACAGTACCTTTTTTCTGTAAGGGCAGAAGTTGGTTGTCATTTTTTAATAGCACAAAAGATTTTGTAGCGGCATCGCGTGCAACTTTTAGATTTGCAGGTGTCAATAACTCAGTTTGAGCACGATCTTCATTGCAATAGCGGTAAGGGTCTTCAAATAAACCTAACTTATATTTCGCTTCCAAAACCAATCGACAAGCGCGATCAATATCACTTTGTGAGACTTTGCCATCTTGGAGTGACTGCTTTAAAGTGTTCAGGAATCCTTCAGATACCATATCCATATCTACACCTGCTTTTATAGAAAGTGCCGATACTTGTTTCAAATCTCCTAAACCGTGGTCGATTAACTCAGATATTCCAGTATAATCTGTTACAACCATACCATTAAATCCCCATTCTTTGCGAAGAACATCAGTAACTAACCATTTATTAGCAGTTGCTGGTGTTCCATTGATATCATTAAATGACGTCATTACTGTTCCAGCTCCAGCTTCTACAGCTGCTTTATAAGGAGGGAAGTATTCATTATACATACGGTGAAGACTCATGTCGGTCGTATTATAATCTTTTCCCGATTCAGCAGCTCCATATAGTGCCCAGTGCTTTACACAAGCCATCATGGTATTTACTGCTGTCAGATCATCGCCTTGATATCCTTTGACCATTGCTCTTGCAATTTGAGAGCCTAAATAGGGGTCTTCTCCAGAACCCTCAGAAATTCGTCCCCAGCGTGCATCTCTAGAGATGTCAACCATTGGAGAGAATGTCCAATTGATTCCGTCTGCGGTAGCTTCCTGTGCTGCTATACGCGCAGTTTTTTCAATTAAAGGTATGTCCCATGTGGCAGAAAGCCCCAGTGGAATTGGAAAAGTCGTTTTGTATCCATGGATGACGTCAAGACCAAATATCATCGGAATTTTTAATCTTGTTTTATTGACAGCAAGTTCTTGAGCAGCGCGAATTTTTTTAGGTGTAGTCATAGAAAAGATTCCACCAATTTGACCAGCTGCAATTTTTGCTTCAACTCCAGTGCTAGCCGTAGTACCTGTGGTTACCTCGCCCGCAGTAACTAAGTTTAGCTGACCAATTTTTTCATCTACTGTCATTTTCTTCATCAGTTCAGAGATAAACTTATCCATTTTAGGATCTTGTTTTTTCGCTGGCTGTGTGAAAGCCAGTGTCGGAACCAATGCAACAGCGACTAATAAGGAAGTCCATTGTTTCATGTTCTAATAGTTATTGTGTGTGAATAATGTGTATTATAGCTTTGGGCTTTTAAAACCTAAATTTTTTAATCCTGCTTTAATCTCAGGAGCTTGCATAAACAAGTTCCAAATTAAACCAGTTCTATAATTCTCGATCATGACCACTATCGGTCCTTGATCGATGGCTAGATAGCGTTGTGGGTACCAGTTTTCTGTTTCAGAAAAAGCATCGTAAAATCCATACTTACCAAAAAGCTCTGTACCTTTTTGCTCATAGAAGTAGTGCATTGCCTTCAAGCTTTCTTCAGGTGCGTAAGGGATGGATGAAAGTGCAGCTGTAGGAGAGATGACCCCTTTATCATTGTCTGGATGATGAGCATCATACCCCTTGACAGAATAACTCGCCGTTAGGCCCCAAGAGTTTTCACCATATCCTTTAAATTGATGAGGATTTTGTTTAGCGTACTCAATATTGATTTTAGTGTGATTGACATTGACTTTCCAATAATCAGCATATTGATCCTGTAGTCCTTTTGGATTTAGTCCTAAATATGAATAATGGGACCAAAATAGAGGACCTACCGCATTTTCAGGAGCATTATGTTTCAAAATTAGCGGTATTCCATATTTTTCGCCTGTAGATACTATTGCTCCACTTCTTGCCCAACCTTTATGGTAAGTAGAAGCTGGGATAGGATGGGTTGGTGAACTTGCTGCAAGCACATAACTGATTAGACACTCATCATAACCTTGGATAGCATGATTCATTCCCCAGCCATGTGTTGGACTCCAGTGCCAGTACAGCACATCTTGGCCATTTCTAAAGAAATCCCAATCAATTCCTTTCCACAAAGCGTCTGCTTTCTTAGCAACTTGCTGCTGCTGGTCGTTACCATTTTGATAATATTCGCGAAGACAGATTAACGCTTGAGCCATAAATGCTGTCTCAACGATATCAGCTGCATCATCTTGATTTCCAAAAACCTTCGATTTTCCAGTTGGACCATCTATCCAATGCGACCAAGCACCGTGATAACGATCGGCTTTTGCTAGAAAATCTACAATACGATCAAACCTTTTAGTTGCTTCATCGGCAGAAATAAAACCACGTTCCGCAGCAACAATTGTAGCCATGATGCCAAAACCAGAACCGCCGACGGTGACAACATTAAAATCATTCAGTGGATATTGTCCATCTAGGTGTATTCTTTCTCTTGCCATTCCCGAATTCGGTTCTGCGCCTTCCCAGAAATAATTAAACGTTTGTTTTTGTACTAGGGTCATTAAAGAATCATCAGAAACAGTAGTTTTCTGTAAAGTTTGAGGTGTTTTACAGGCAGTAATGCTTGTACCAATTAAGATTAAGCCTAAGATAAGCTTGGGATTAAATTTTAACTTCATAGTAGCGTAAGTAGAGCGATGGATATTAAAGAACTGGGACTTAGTGCTAATAAGTCCCAGTTTTCGTTGTATGATTGTAAACCTGGATTAGTAACCCGGATTTTTCACCATGTCTGGTGTTTGTGTTAATTGTTCGTAAGGAATTGGGAACAAATAATGCTTTTCTTGGAATGTTTTTCCATCTGCTTTCATCGCTTCAGGAGCTTGTTTAGTACGAACTAAATCAAACCAACGATCATGCTCAAAAGCTAATTCTAGACGGCGTTCCTTCCAGATTGCTTTGCGTAAGTCTGTTTGATTAGTAGCCGTGGTATTAGGCAATTTGACACGAGTACGAATCGTATTCAGTGCAGTGGTCGCTTCTGCGGTATTACCCATTTCATTAGCGGCTTCTGCCAAGATCAAATATACTTCGCCTAAACGTAAATAGCGCACATTTTTATCACCATCCCCAGCACCTGCATTAGCGGATGAGTATGCTTTCTCGTTGTACATTGGATTTTCAACCCCAGTTCCGACTACACGGCCATCCCACAAAGTTTCTCCACGAAAAATAATAGTCGCGTCGCGGCGGATATTATCTTGTTCTGCGTTAAAGGCATTTAATAAATTTTGAGAAGGTGTATTGAAGCCCCAGCCCCAGCCAGTTACACCACGGGCACCTTGAACTTCTGAATATTGTTGTACACCATGAGCAATAGCTTCTCCACGTGCCTGAAATTCAAAGATCGACTCTGTGCCATTTTCTGAACTTGCGCGCCACAGCACCTCATATTTTGATTCCAAGCCATATTGACCTGAATTAATGACCTCTTTTGCTAACGTATAGGCCTCATTCCAGTTTTGATTGTATAAGTATACTTTTGATAATAAAGCTTGTGCTGCACCTTTTGTAGCACGACCAAGGTCTTTAGACTCATACGCAGATTTTAAAGGCAATACCTCAATAGCTTCTTTTAAATCTTTAATGATATAAGCATAGACGTCTGCCTTAGGCGCGCGAATGATTAAGTCTTGATCTTGAATTGGAACATCGCCCCAACCACGAACTAAATAGAAATAATTTAAAGCACGTAAGAACTTCGCTTCGCCGATCAGTCTGTTTTTATAAGCAGCATCTGCAATTTCAGTTGATTCCGTCAATGCAATTGATTGTGTTGCACGGCCAATAGCTTTGTACCAATGAGACCATAATGCACCGAAAGAACCTGAAGAACTGGTGTACGCTAGATTATCAATTTCTTGTTTATCACCTCCTGGATCGGTAGGAGAAGACCCCTTGTCGGCATTATCAGAAAGCATATCGGTAATCGCCACATAAGAAAACGAATAATTCCAGTCCGTAAACATCCCGTAGACAGAATTGACAAAAGATTCAGGTGTGTAAACCTGATCTTTATCACCTTCCTCCACAATTTCTTGAGAAGGCACATCTAAAAATGATGAATCTTTACAGGCAGACATGCTCAAACCTGCTGTTAAAATTAAGGCTATATGTAATTTGTTAAATTTCATGATTTTAATTTTTAAAGTTTAGAATGAAACATTGACTCCGAAAATGAAATTGCGTGTTGTTGGATAAGCAGATAGCTCAATTCCAGCAGTTTCACCGGGAGCGCCAGCATTTGTTCCTGTAATTTCAGGAGAGAAACCTGTATATTTTGTAAACATGAAAGGGTTCTGCGCTGTTAAATACATTCTAATTTTTGATGTTGAATTGTATAATTTTGGAATAGTATAACCTAATGTTAAGTTATTGATTCTAAAATATGCTCCCGACTCTAAATAATAACTTGAAGCTAGGGCATCATGAGCTGCTCCAGGATGTGTATTGGATGTTCCTGCTCCAGTCCAACGGTTATCAAAAGTCTCTTTGGTAATATTTTCTCCACCATTGACCCGAGTTCCTTTTAATCCGTTGTAAATTTTATTGCCTGCTACTCCGTAGCCCTGAGCCGTGAAATCCCATTTCTTATAGTTGACACTCAGGTTTAATCCAAATGTCGACGATGGTAAATATGATCCATGGAAAACTTTGTCGTTATCATCAATAACTCCATCACCATTTTGATCTTTGTATTTTAAATAACCAGGTTTCGCTCCAGTTGTTGCCACACCATCTGCAATTTCAGCTTCTGTTTGCCAAACACCATCAGATTCCAGCATATACCATGCGTAGAGTGGTTGACCTTTTTTCAACTGTTTAGTGATTTGTCCATTATTAAGACTTCCTCCTATAGCACCATCATAAGCCGGTTTTACCTCTTTCAATGTATTTTTATTGTATGAGTAGTTACCACCGATGCTGTACGAAAGGTTTTCGTTAATTTGATCAGTCCAATTTAAACCAATCTCCACCCCTTGATTTGATATTTTTCCACCGTGATCAAAGTATTTTTGAGAAAACGGTGAATTCAATAAGGGTTTTACTTCTAAAATAGCATTGGTATTGGTCTTATTGTAATAATCCACATTACCACTTAAGCGGTTACTTAATAAGGTGAAATCAAGGCCTAAACCAGTTTCTTCAGTTACCTCCCATCTTAGATTTCTTGCTGGGCTGCCATAGGCTACTCCAAGTACAAGGTCTTGTTCTGGTCCAAACACGTAATTGTAATTAGCGGAACCTGGAGAAGATAAAACTTGGGAAACGTTTAAAGGAATTTTTTGATTTCCTAATTTACCCCAATTTGCTCTTACTTTCAAGAAATCAATACCTGATCCTTGCATAAAGCTCTCATTGGAAACAGTCCAACCCGCTCCAAATGATGGGAAGATATCAAAGAATTCTCCTGAAGCCTTAAATTTACTCGAACCATCACGACGTACTGTTGCGGTCAAATAGTATTTAGAATCGTAATTATACTGTGCACGGGCAAAATATGAAACCAATGCTGTAGGTGTATAAGAAGTCTGTATGACTGTCTTATCGTAATTTAAAGAAGCAAGATCAATATTCCAATATTGTGATTTGTTTGGCACATCGTATCCAGTCAGATCAGACATGTTACCAATTTCCACTTTCTCTCTTGAAGTCCCCAAGGTTGCATCTAAATTATGCTTCCCAAAGCGTTTTTGATAGGATAGGAAATTTTCCCACGCCCAGCGGAATGTCTCCGTTTTCGCAAGATTTAAACTGTTATTAGCATAAGTAAGTGATTTAGGGTTCTTTGCTTTCAATTCTTCAAACTCTGCAGATGTTCTTAAAGGGTCTTCATTTAAGTAACGGTCTTTAATATCGTTAAAACCTCTATTTTGAGAAAAGAACTTTGTCACACCGAGACGAGAGGTGAATTTTAAATCACTGAAGATTTGATATTCGGCTTGAAGTCCGCCTTGAATGGACAAGTTTTTGTTGTACTGCTCTTGCATCTTGTTTTCATAGACAGGGTTTCCTGTATCATTCAACTTTCCTCCAGCTTGTCCTGCACCAAGAATATAAGTCGCTTCACCTGTAGTCTTATTATAAATAGGTCTTCCGTATCGGCCATTTTCGTACTGAACAGGTACTAAAGGTGACTGACGGTAAGCCGCATCAAATGCACTTAATGGTTTGGTACGATCATTAGAGAAGGATACATTTAGCGTTTGACTTAATTTTAATTTGTTATCAAAAAATTTGTAGGTGTTATTATTACGAATGGTATTTCGTACATATCGCGAACCGTCTGTAATTCCTTTTTCTGTAAAGTTGTTATAACTAAAGAAATAGTCTACTGCATCTGAACCTCCAGATACGCTAACCACGTTATTAGTTACAATACCAGTTTGTAATAATTCCTTAAACCAATCGGTATTGTTTTTTTGGTTGAGTGCTAATGGAATTCCATCTTTTGCTACTACCGCTTGATTTTCATTAAAATGAGTGACATATTCATTGGCATCAGCCATTTTAACACGATTGAGTATCCCTTTAGCACCTACATATCCATCATAAGTGATTTGAGCACGACCTGCTTTTCCTTGTTTTGTCGTTACTAAGATCACACCGTTAGCTGCTCGTAGACCATAAATAGAAGCTGAAGAGGCATCTTTTAAGACATCCATGGATACGATATCTGCCGAATTGATATTTGTGATGTTATCGACAGGAAATCCATCGACAATGTATAGCGGCTCACGACCGCCCGAAGCTGTTCCTAGACCACGAATAATCACTGTAGGAGCAGAGCCAGGAGCTTCATTGGCAATAATATTCACCCCAGCAATTTTACCCTGTACAGATTGTACAGCATTCAATGCGGGCTGCTTAACAATATCACCTGCCGTCACCCGTGAAATGGCACCTGTCAAATCTGCTTTCTTAGCGGTACCGTAACCAATGACTACGATCTCATCCAAAGCAGTATTTTGTTCTGCTAGATTAACAATAACATTGTTTTGTTGTCCGATGGTCACTTCTTTACCATCATAACCGATGTAGCGGAAAATCAATACTTGATTTGGATCTGCTGCAATTTTAAATTCTCCATTTGCGTCCGACTGCGTAGCTACGTTTGTGCCTTTAACCGAAATGGTAACTCCTGAAAGTACGGCATTTGATGATTTAGCTGTAATTTTTCCAGTAATCACTTTACCGCTTTGTGCATATACTGACACATTGATGTGACAAAATGCAGGGAGTAATAATAATGTAAATAACTTCCTCATAGGTGAATTTTTTGGTTATCCTTTCAATTAATAAATTCCAATTATTCTGAATGTTTGTTAATGAAATTTAACATTTATGTTAAGTTTCACTACAGCAAAGATGTGATGTAGTATTCGAAATGTATAATTTTGGACTTATACATTATTACATCACTCCGTTTGAATACAAAGTATTTGTGTTTTTGTTATTAATTATAGTTGTTTGTCAGTAACTTATAGTGAGTGTGTTGTTACTTTATTTGATAGATAGTGTTAAAAACACACTATATCGTATGAGAGGTAATGATGTAGTATTTTGATTGGTTTCAATAAAAAAATGTCTCTAAGTCGCAGATGAGAGAGGTCGACTTAGAGACATTTTTAGTTGATATTCATTAAGTAATCACTTAAATTCTGTTCTGTTTGTATATTCAATTTTTTACGTAATCGGTACCTTCTAATTTCTACACCACGTGTTGTGATATTGAGTAGACTGGCAATTTCTTTGCTACTCATATTTAATCTGAGGTATGCGCATAATTTCAGATCATTTGGCATTAATTCCGGAAATTGTTGTTTTAATTTTTTGAAGAAGTTCTCATGCGTCTCATTAAAACTTTGCTCAAATAGATGCCAATCCATATTGTCTTCATAAGCATTTTTAAGAATCTTTGATACTTTCTGAAGCTGATCCGCTTTTAATTTATTGCCATTTTCATCTTTTAATTGCAGCAGTTCATGGTTTAATGAATTTAAAAGCTCATTTTTTTGCACAATATTCATTGTTGCATTTGTCAATTCCTTTTTCTTAACATACAATTCATGCTCCAATTGTTTATTTTTAACCTCAATTAAATGTTGCTGCGCACGAATAGCCTCCTGCTTGAGGAGCTCTTCTTGTTTGAGCAAATAGGACTGTTTTAACTGTTTTTCATGTTTTATCAATTTTTTATTGTACCAGTTCTGAATCCATTTAAAAGAAAAAATTAACAGAATCAGATATCCTAAATAGGCATACCAGGTTCTGTACCACGGTGGTAAGATTTCAATTTCAACGGTATTCTCTTTGGTTATGAAGCCATTCGGTAGTTTTGCACGGATGATAAATTGGTGCTTACCTACCACAAGGTTTGAAAACTCCTTATAAGGCAAATTAGACCAATCTGACCATTCATTTTGGCTATTTCCCAATTTATATTGATATTGTACAGGTATTTCGGTATAGTAGGGCAACGCGTAAGATATTCTGATATTGTTGTTTCTGTATTTTATCTTAACCGTTTCTTTAACATCATTAAAATAAACGCTATCGGTACTAAAAAGACTTCTTATGTTTCGAATGAGAGGAATCGGTACTGCCGCGGATTTGAAATTGTCATGTTTCAAATTCAATAATGAGAATCCATTATCAATACTGATCAGATATTGATTGACATCAATGGGCGCTATGTTTTCATAAAACTTCATCATGTTACCTTCTAATGATGCTAGTTTGATTGAATCGACTTTGATTTCCCCTCCAGGTAATAGATTGACTAAAGCAATCCGAGTTTTATGAATAAACCAATAGCTATTGTTTCCTGCAACGGTTATTTTGTTTGATTTGGCAAATGTTCCTAGTTTTTTATTGACTTGTTGGTATGGTGTAAATTTATCCACCAGTTCATCGTATAAATAAAGTCCACTATCCGTGGTAAAGACATTGATCTCACCCAATTTAAAAACACCAATATAATTTGATTTTGGTAGTCCTTTCTGATGTGCATAGGGTTTTATCTGTTTGATTTCAGAGAAATCTTCTGAAAATTTAATCAGATTAAGCTCGTTATATCCTGCTGCCCAAATTGTATTTTTACTTTGCGTTTCTAACAATTGAACTCCAGATTTGAAGTTTGGATATTGCTTGATATAATTTAATACATTTGTTGCACTATGGAACAATGATATACCGGTGTAATTGCCCTGCAAAACGGTTGGGAAGTGAGGAGATAGTTTTTTAATTACCCACCCCCCCGTGTTAGGTGATAATAAGCTCATTTGGTTTCCCTTTATCTGGAATGTACCCGTATTATGTCCACATACCAACACGTTATTAATAATTTCTAAATTCCAAACCTGACCTTGCGATCCTTGAATCATTTTAAAGTCGATGGGCTGATATTTCTTTTGCTGATTCCAGGTAGTATAAAAAAGGCCCTGGTTGGTTCCAAGATAAAGATATCCTTGATAAATTTTTGCAGAATAAACAGTTCCTAGCTTTCCAGATTTATCCGAATAATAATATAAATCAGAATTAATGGCTATTCGGTCTATACCATTATCAAGTCCTGTCCAGATATTCGATTGCTTGTCAACAGTTAGGCTTAAAACAGTATTGTTTTGCAAACCAAGGCTTTTATTGATGTGCTGTACTAGAACACCTTTTTCATCAAGGATATAAATACCATTTAGGATTGTTCCAAATACATAATAATGGTCCAACAGTTTAGTGCCATTGTTAATTTGTGCATTCTTAAGTTCCTCATTGATATCATTTTGCCAAGGACTAATAGCGCCATTTTTATCCATCACAAATAATCCAGCTTTTGCTGTACCGATCAAGAAAGAATGTTGATCGATAGGGAGTATGCTCAGGATATTCTGTCCTTTTATCCGGTCTTTATCTCGAACAGGAACTAATTTATGATTTTTTAATTCATGTAAGCCAGATGGTAATTTTTCTATGAAAATTCTTTTATTGGCTTGAAAAGCAAATAGAAAAGGTTCTCCATCTCCAGTAATTGTTTTTATCTGGTTATTTTCATAACTGTATATGGTCGAAAAAGATTGAAAGATAATGCGCTTATCTCGGATAATGATTTTCCAAATTTCATCATTTAGTTTTTTTTGTAATAGGCTACTGATTGAATGGTACTCCAACCTTCCATTTTTGTTGTTCTGCCAATATCCGAATTCTGATTGCCCGCCTGTATAGATCTTTCCATCCGAATGAACCTGAACAACACGGACAATACCTTTATTGGGATGAGGATATAAATTCCAGTAAGCGCCATCATAAACTAACAGTCCTTCTGAATTGGCGGCGTAGATTAAACCTTGTTTATCCACGCTTAATCCCCAGTTTTGATTGCCAGCCTGATAGGCTGATTTTGTGAATTGCTGGACCCAAGGATTTGCTAGATATTGTATATCCTGAGCTATAATCCGAGTGGGAAGATTATTGATCAATATAAGAAGGAGAAAGCAGCTCTTTATTAAAAATTTCATGGACTAAATGTTGTATACTTTGCAATAGGTTTTAAGTTATATCTTTTTATTTTGAAAAATCGAATGATATAAAAAACGCTAATCGTAATAGCAAATTTAAGAATAAATTTAGGTATCATCCTGCTACGTCGTGATATAGGTGCTGAGTTGCCATCAAATTTGAATCAATTGGCAGTCATATCAAGTTCAAAAATATAATGCCCTGAATACAAAGAGCAAATTAAAACTGACCGTAATTGACTATATCCTCTTGTTAATAAGGAAGGTAATGTGGTTCTTTTAATTTATTTAATAACTTTAGATAAGATCGGTCGTTGCTTTGAATTAAGATTTAGTTGCTATTCTAGGTTGTGCAAACCAGTAAAATTTTACGGGTTATTTATCATACATTTAAAATGATGCGCCTTATTACACATGAATTAAGCAGCCAAAAGGTGAAGAATCATTTGGAAAAATATGAAATTTAAAAGATTATGGTCAGTTCACTTGTAACAATAAAATATTTTTAGATCGGATATATGGTGTTTTTAAATTATTTTAGGAATTTTAAATATAAAATTACGTTTAAAAAAAAGTACGTTTGACACCATAAGTAAAATAAAATAGTCAGTAAAATTTTTTGAAGTTTTTAAAGTAATAATTTTTGATGATCGTCTATACTGGTATGGATGCTACTCATACCTTAAACATGTCTTATAAAAAAACATCTTCGATATCCGAGGTCGTCAAAAACTATGGCTCTCAATTGCTTCGTTTCATTAATGGGAAAGTGAAAAAAATTGAAGATGCTGAAGATATTTTACAAGAAGTGTGGTATCAGACGAGTCGGCTTTCTAATATTGATCAGTTGGAGAATATGAGTGGTTGGTTGTATGCTGTTGCTAAAAACAAAATAACAGATTTGTATAGGAAAAAAAAGACCGAATCACTGGAAGATCAGATGTATGAAGATGAGGAGGGAAGATTGCAAATCAAGGAACTGCTACTGTCCGACCATACCAATGATGCTGAACTGAAGATGTTCAAAGATGCTTTCTGGGATCAACTCATGAAAGCTTTGGACGAGTTACCAGAAAAACAGAGAAATACATTTTTATTGCATGAGATTGAGGATATGACGCTGCAGGAGATTGCAGATCAGGAAGGTGAAAGTATCAAGACAATCATCAGTCGTAAAGGATATGCCGTTAAGCATCTTCGACAAAAACTTCGTGTACTTTACAATGAAATATAATATTAAAAGATAGTTTATGAACAATACATATAGCAGCAATAAAAAGAAGAAGCTTTTTTTTATGATACCCTGCGGCATCATACTTGCCTTATTATTTGTATGGGGAGTACAGTTATTATGGAATATACTGATGCCTGAAATATTTGGCTTAAAGATGATCTCTTTTTGGCAAGCTTTTGGAATTCTGCTTTTGTCAAAAATTCTTTTTGGAGGTTTTAGATTTAAAGGTCGAAGACATGAAATGTGTAATGGACAGTGCTTCAACAATCATTCGCAACATTGTACAGATGATGATCGATCCAAATTCAAAGCAGAATGGAAACGTCGATTTTCAGCGGCATGTCGGGACAAGCCCCATGATGAGCAGACGGAACAACAATAAACCATTAGAGGTGATGAGGCTTAAGAGAGCAGAGAAGATAATTCTCTGCTCTTTTTTTATATTTTAAAACTTGCTATAAATCGCTATCTGTTCAAAAATTATCTTTTTTAAAAAAAATACGATTTGTTTTAAAGTATTGTCTTTGTAAAAGCGTCTTCTATCAAAAGGCCTTTAAAGTAATTATAAAAAAAACAAAATATGAAAAATAAAATTCGATTTATTATACCTAAGCTCATAGCAGTAACATTCGTTGTTGGCTTACTGTCCTTTGTAATTGGACTTCTATTTAAATTATTAGTGGCAGGGACAATATTGAGCGCACTGGCGATCTTTATTGCGAGTCAGATGCGAAATAAGAAATCTCAAAAGATGTTGCGTGAACGTTCGTTTCCTATTTCGACTGATTTCAGAGCAGATTTGGGTGCAGCGGTACGGCCAGCATCCCATGAAATCAAACGTTCTCATATAGCCATTATCCCGATCAATTAACTTTATATTTAAGCACCATGTTTAATAAAAATAATAATAACACAGACTGTTTTGCGCAATACGGCAATTTAAAAAATAAATTCGAACAACAATTTGGAAAGATAAGAAATGAGTTTTCTCGTGAACATAGACCCTTAGTCAATATTGAAGAAAATAAAGCTTTTTTTACCCTACAATTATATGCTGCTGGTCTCAAAAAAGAACAATTTAAAATTGAAATAAAAGATAAAATATTGACCATTTCTTACGAAGTCTCTGCAACAGAAGACAACGAAGAGCAGTATATGTACCGCGAATTTGTTCCACAATCATTCAGCAGATCTTTTCAATTAAATGAGCAGGTCTCTCAAGTTAATTTGACGGCAAGCTATGAAGAAGGAATTCTAACAGTAATTCTACCAAAAGATGTTGAATCTTTTAATCCTGCTCAAAATATTAAGGTAAGTTAATAAGACTGTGCATTTGATATCAGTAAAGAGGCTTTCTCATCAATGAAATTCGCCATTTCAAATCAGAATTTAAATTTGCTAGGTTAGCTTTTAATGACATAAATCATGAAAAAAGGATCAAATCTCTGATGAGTTTTGATCCTTTTTTGCTGAATCTACCGAAGTGTCGAAATTTTATTTAGTGTCAATCTAGTACAATTGACTTTTGATCCAGCCTGTTTTCTTTAAATCAGTACCTGGATAACAGAACAACAGCGAGAACGTTCTATCGTCAAAACTTACATGAAGCGGAGTGAACCATAGAAACTAATACCATCCCCTCAAAGAGCCACTCTTAAATTCCTATCGTAAAAATCTTTATTTGATGTCCTTTCAATTGGAAAGAGATTGTTTCATATGTAAGTAGATAGGGGGATAAATTTTGTTTCTGTAAATCATAAATACGTCATGAATCTGATACTTATTAAGTGCAAAATGAATGATCAGTATTAATTGGTGATATAGTCAAGCGACATGTTACTAATCTTTCAATAATTTCAATTTTAGTTTTGAGGGCATAGATTAATTTTTATATTTGCAGTATTGTTTATAATTAGTCTAAATAAATCGATTATTCTTAAACAACCTTGAATCAGTTTTAATCATAGTATTGGCTATTCATTTTTGAAATTTGGATACTGAATAGGGGCAGACATACTAAACCAAAGTACTTTTTGACAATTAACAAATAATCAACTTATTGGAAAGGAATTTATGATATAGAAAGATATACATATTAAAATAAACAGATCAATGAACCGATAGCCAAGATGTTTATTGGGGACTAAGCAAGAAATACGCCACGCATAAGCTGCAATTTATAACGTGGCGCATTTAAAATCTAAATAATTAGACTAACTGTGCATACGTAAACGTATGCTTCTTCTAACGGAAATTAAAAGAAATGCAATTTACAAAAATTTGGGCATTAATTGCCCTTGTCTGTTGTGCTATATCAAGTTTTGCACAACATCAGACCACGATATTTAAAGGAACCATTTATTTAGACAACCAACCTTTACATGGTGCCACTGTTACTATCGCAGGACAGAAAACAATTTCAGATAGCAAAGGACTATTTGAAATTAAAAATGTAAAATCTAAAAATGTTCGTGTAAAGATCACCTCAATTGAAGCAGAAACATGGATAGAGGATATCGTTTTGGTTTTGGAGTCTGTTAATCACCATAATTTTAACTTGGTCAAGTCAAACAAAGCAATTGATGAGGTTGAGGTGCTGGGATTAACTAAAGTTCAGGAAGTCAGTCGCCAGGCTTATAATGTAACAGCAATCGATGCAACAAAACTATATAATAGCACACTAGATATTTCTGGGGCATTGGATAAAGTAGCTGGAGTACGTGTACGTGAATCTGGAGGAGTTGGATCAAACTTTAATTTATCTTTAAATGGTTTCTCTGGTGAACATGTTAGATATTTTGTTGATGGTATCCCGATGGATAACTTTGGTTCTTCTTTTCAGATCAATAATATCCCAATTAATATTGCGGATCGTATTGAAGTCTATAAAGGGGTGGTACCGATGTGGTTAGGATCTGATGCTTTAGGTGGCGCTATTAATATTGTGACTGCAGACCGGTTTCGTAATTTTGTTGATGCCTCTTACAGTTATGGATCATTTAATACACACCGAACTGTTGTTAATGCTGCCGCTACTTCTAAAAAAGGATTGACCTTCCAGTTGAATGCTTTTCAGAACTATTCAGACAATAATTATAAAGTAAATGTTGAGGCTGCAGACATTTATACAGGTGCATATGATAAAAATGCTGTCGTAAAACGCTTTCATGATAAATACCACAATGAATCTGTCATAGCGCAGATGGGTTTTGTGGACAAAAGTTTTGCAGATCGCTTATTATTAGGTGTTATTCTGGGGCAAAATTATAAAGAAATTCAAACAGGAGCGAGGATGAAGTCCGTATTTGGACAATGGCACCGCCGCGGGTCAACCGTTATGCCTACTTTAAAATATAGAAAGACTAATATTATTAAAGGATTGGACTTGATCGTTAATGCCAATTATAATCTGGGCAAAGAACAAAATATTGATACGGTAAATGTTCGTTATGATTGGTATGGCACCTCAAAACCGAATGGAACTAACGGCGAGCGCGCTAGACAGCTTTATATTTACAAAAATAACGAAGGCCTAGCAACAACTAATTTGAATTATCGAATGGGAGAAAACCATTCTATTGCCTTAAGTAATGTTTTCTCGACTTTCAATAGAAAAGGACACGACGAGCTGAATCCTACAAACGCAGCATATGAACAACCACAAAAAACGAACAAAAATATTTTAGGCTTGGGTTACACATATGGTATTCAAGATGTGTGGACGACAACTGTTTTTGGAAAGCTCTTGACCCAAAATAATAAAAATGGAGCTCTTGACACCACACATAATCGCTTTGGTTATGGATTGGCTACAGCTTATTATATCAAACCTAATTTACAGATAAAAACATCTTACGAACGGACAAATCGTATGCCAACACCCTATGAGATGTTTGGAGATGTGGAAAATCAAGAAGCTAATGCAAAATTAAAACCTGAAAGCAGTCATAATTTGAACTTAGGAACAAATTATAATTTTGCCATCAATAAAGATCACCGTTTTGTTGTGGGAGCAAATTTAATATACCGCTATGCTAGTGATTTTATTTACAATCGTTTAAATAATAATCAATCAAAACTTGTTGCTGATAATCGTGAGGGGGTAGAAACTTGGGGAGCAGATGCTGATGCTCGTTACTCGTATAAAAGCTGGTTGACTTTAGGTGGATCTATCACCTATCAATATTTACAGAATAAGCAGAAATACGAACCCAATTATTCCAATATTAGCCCTCTATATAATGACCAAATGCCCAATATCCCGTACTTTTTTGCTCATGGAGATGCCTCTGTTATTTTTAAGAACTTCATGAATGAAGGAAATACTTTGAATGTAGGTTATAACTTAGTTTATGTACATGAATTCTATTTGTATTGGCCAAGTAGAGGAGGACAAAAATTGGTCGTTCCGAAACAGTTTACCCACGATTTCAATGTGGTATACAGCGTTGCAAATAGTCGATATAATATTGGCCTTGAAGCAAAAAACGTGACCAATGAAAAGGTGTATGACAATTTTAGTCTACAAAAACCAGGAAGAGCTTTTTATGTTAACCTGCGCTATTTTATAAATAAATAATCATTCCCGTTCGAATATAAAGATTAGAAAATGAAAACGAATATTAAAAAATTATTGATTACAGGCATAGTTCTATCTGTATTTACCTCATGCAAGAAGGATGATGTTGGACCGCCAAATCCTGGTAATTATATTGTTGCAGTTTCACCAGTTGCATCAACTGGAGTGGCCGATTATCTATTGACAGCTGCAAGTTTAGATGAAGGATCGGTGACCACAAAAGGTCATGGAGTGGAGCAAGATGGAACATATCGATATTATATGACTGCCAATAATAAGTTTTTCTCCATGTTATATGGACAGGGAAATCCGGGAGCAGTTACGACATATGACATCAAAAATGGAACGCTTAATAAGGTTTCAGATTTTCAATCCGAAACTGTACAAGCTTTTGCTCCCGTTAACAATGATATCTTACTGATGAAAATATCTAGATCGATTACGAATAAATTATCTAATTTCTATATTGTCAATACCAATAGCCTCTTGATTACTGGAGAGGGAACTATAAACAATCAAATACCCTCTAGCAATGGGGAGTTGGCGCACTTTACTTGGATTAGACAGTTTGGAGATAAAGTATTTGCACCTTATATGTCAATTAAAGGATGCTGTGGTGATTCTTTTGGTACTGCTTATCCAGATAGTTCATGGATTGCAGTTTATTCATACCCAAAAATGGAACTGGAAAAAGTCATCAAAGATAATCGTACAAGCTATATTGGAGCCTATTTCTTGGATGGAACAGCAGTTGACGAGAAAGGTGATTTGTATGCGTTTTCTTCTGCAGCAGCAACCACAGCAGGTAAAGTTACGAGCAAAAAACCTTCTGCAATTGTTAGAATTAATAAGGGAACTACAGCGTATGACTTCAGTTATTATCTCAATTTTGAAGAATTGTCAGGAGGGTACAAAATTGGTAATTGGTTGTATGTTGGGAAAGGAAACTTTGTGGTATCCATGAATGCGATGAATGCTGCTGATAAATATAATTTTGCAGTTGTCAATGTATATGATAAGAGTTTTAAAAAAGTCTCTGGTCTGCCAAGCGGTAGTGAAATAAATAGTGTTACATCAACAAACTATACTAAAGAAGATGGCATTGGTTATGTTGGCGTTACTTTGAAAACAGGAATAAGTTATGTCTACAAAATTGATGCAACGACTGCCTCTGCTACTCAAGGATTACGCGTTGATGGTGGAACAATTACTGCGATTGCAAAATTAAATTAATATATATCTGCATAAAATTTAGTTATGCATTATGTTTTCCCGATGTTCAACACATCCCATTAAAATAAACCATCAAAAAAAGCTAAAGATATGTCATATCATTAGCTTTTTTTGATGGTTATTGACAACTGATTATATGAAGTTTTTGCCTATTTCACATAGGAGTCTTTCTTAATATGGAAATGAGCTATTCTGACTTTAAATAAGTATTTATCCGTTCTATTTTCTTACAAAAGATATGTAATCTGTATTAATTGGATCAAATCCATTCTTTCTCATTGCTGCAGCTATCTGAGCTCTATGATAGGTCCCATGATTAAAAATATGTAGTATAATATCGCCGAAAAGATTTTCAAATTGATCATTTTTTGTCGTTAAATAGGAGATATTAAGCATTTCAGACTCATCATATTCTCGAATTTTTTTTTCAAGACCATCCGAAGATAAGTTATGGTATTTTTCACATTCCATGATGGTATGTTCATCCCAAACACCTAAATTAGATTTTTCACCATTTAATCTACTTAACCAAATCACCTGTGCATTTACGATATGACTCAAAAGTTTTATAGCAGATGAAGGTATTTTTTCAATCTGAGGTTTTATAGCATTTATTATTGATTTATTGGCCCAATCATTGTATAACCACAATTGTTTAATAGGATGTGACATCTTGTAATAATTCTTTAGGTTAAATATTAAATATAAGTAAGAATTTGTGAAATTTAATAAGAATTTCAATTTGTATTCGTAAAGATTTAAAAATATAGCTTATGCTTCTATTATTATGGATGAATACAGTTAGCAATAAAATGGATGATTGCTCAAAAAGATCGCCGATTCTTATCCTGTTATTAGGATTTTTTATGTCGATATTGTTCCTATTTGCTACTATACAAACATTAATAGCTAGTGAATGTTATCATTATCATACCTCAAAATCCTATCAAATAATCGTTAAGAATAATGGTGTTTATTACCAGTTCACAGAAAGGGATCCTAATGGGTTTAGCTATGCTAGGCAAGTAATCATACCGATAAAAGGTATAGACAAAGAAAGCTATAAATCTATAGGGGAAGATGAAGGTACTTTGATGTTTTCTGATAAGAATGGTTTTTATATGTTGAGTAAGCGAGAACCATCTGATGATAAGGAAGTGATCTATTCAAAAGTTTTAGGACCAAATATCAATCAAAAACATATAAATGGTAGATTATATTTCATTGATGGAAAATGGGTCTATATGGACGGATGGGGAAATAATATAACAAAAGTAGAGTTAACCGAGTTACCCCGAAACCTCGTTAACGTAAAATGCTACAGTTATAGTATGTATGTGAAAAATGAGAATAAGGTTTTTGTGGTCAGTATTGATTTAAATTCAGATAAGAAATATACGTGGTCTGAAATACCACATCTAAATCCTGAAAATTTAATTTATTATTCTTGCAATCAACTTAAGAACGAGGATTATATAGCAGATGAAAATCACATGTTCTGTATTAGAAAAGAGGGTAGTTTTGCTGATGTTACTCCTCAATTAATGGCATTAGGAGTTAAAAATTATAATTCTTTAAAACTTATCAATGCTGACATCCCCATGTGGCAAAAAGAACGATATATACTTAGAAAACGTGATGGTGCATCTGTTTCAAGCAAAGACCCATTAACAGGGAAAGATATCGATGTTGAATATAGCTATTCAGGATTTAAACCTTTAATTCCAGCTTATGGGAATATAAATTATGCCTTATATGCAAATAAAATTTATCCCATTTGGGATGATAATTTTAGTCAAGCTTATACTGTTAAGACTGATGCAGCAAAATTAAAAGCAATTCAGGATAAATTATTGCAGGGTAGTGATTTTTATTATTTTGAAGATGCTAACAATTTTAAGATTATCAGTACCAATATTTCTGCAGATGCAAAGTTTTTTCCTGAGGTATACAGTTACAATAGCTATTTACCCAAGGCGTTGGTTGATGAAAATTACATCTATTTTATTGCTGATCAGTTTAAAACTCATTTAGACAACAAAAAGCGATTGACTAGTCAAATTGTAAAACAACTTGGTACATTTTATCTTTTTAACAATTCTCTTTTCGATGGTAAAAAAAGTTATCCCATTATTGCTGATTATGCAAGTATTAGTTATTTGGGTTCATATGTGGAAGTGTTGAACGCATGTTCTGGCGATATGCCAAATAGCGAACAGGTATCAGTGAAATACCATCATTTTTTTAAGGATAAAAATAAGGTATTTTATTTTGACGAACAAAAGGAGCATTTGCAAATTATACAGACGGCAGATCCGAGAGATTATATTTATGATGATTATTTGGGGATGAAAACATTATATAAAATTAAGGATCTACGGGGAGGTATGTCTATTAGTTCAAGTCCTCAAGTAAATTATTATTGGTTTGGGGGCATAGCTACAGGTCTTTTAGGTGTGATTGCTTATGTATTAAAAAAACGTTCATAATTGAACATGAATAAGTCAATATTATAAATTATAGTTGTATTTATATTATGATGAGTTACACTACAAATTTATGAGTTTTAACTTAACTCTATAAACGGGAACTCTTCGAACAATATGAATTTAGAGGAGTATATTGCTTTCAAATTTTACCAATTAATAGCAAAACCAGTGGCTGCTGAGTAAAATCTATAGTTGGATATATATTACGGATGATAACTTTGCACTCATCAGTAGAATAACCTGTATCTAATCGAGCAATATACTCATTGATATTATCGATGTTGATATAAGTAATGGATATTATACGCCCAATACCTTTTTCAACACCATTTAACGTAATTTGAAATAATTCACCAAGCTTATATTTTTCGTTTGGCAACCGCAATGTTGTAAAAGCTGTACAATCTAATTTATTATTCCAATTCGTTGAAAAGTTTAATTGATCCATAAATGTGTATCTAGTTGAAACAAAAATAAGGATTAACTTTTATAAGAAATACATGGATTGTATGGATCAAAAAAGGCTACATTTACTTTAATAACTTTGAATTCACTCTTTTGAATCTCTATTTAATAGATAATATCCTAAGTTAGGGAGGAGGAGAATGTTAATTATTGTATAATTAAGTATATTTGCTGAAACTGTCTATAATAAAATTTAATGCAAAAAAATAGAGTAGGGCTTATTGGTAGTGGGAGTTGGGCTACAGCGATGATTAAAATGCTGGGTGACAACGTTGTCGAGAAGGATATTTATTGGTGGGTCCGTAAACAAGAGGATGTTGACTATATCAAAGAGCATAAAAAAAATCCAACTTATTTAAGTGCCGTTGAAGTAAAGTTAGATACTGATCATATTTCAACCCATGCACGTGAAATTATTCAGAGATCGAATATTATTATTTTAAATACACCAGCAGCATATCTTAAAGCAGCGCTAGAGGGTGTAACAAAATCTGATTTTGAAGGAAAAATTATCGTGTCTGCTATAAAAGGTATAGTTCCTGACGAGAATTTAATTATCGGAGACTATCTCCAGCAAGTATACGATGTGCCATTAGATCATATTTTAGTAGTCGGTGGACCTTGTCATGCAGAAGAAGTCTCCTTGGAGAAATTATCATATTTGACTTTTGGATCTAAATCCGAAAAAAATGCCAAATGGGTCGCTTCATTGTTAGCATGTCGGTACATCAAAACCATTATTTCCGATGATGTTTATGGTATTGAATATGGAGCTGTTTTGAAAAATATTTACGCTTTGGCTGGTGGAATTTGTCATTCTTTAGGGTATGGCGATAATTTTCAAGCGGTCCTGATTTCAAATGCAATCCGGGAGATGGAAACTTATGTAGAAACGATCGATCCAAACCCACTTCGTGATATCAATAAATCAGCTTATTTAGGAGATCTATTGGTCACGGCATATTCGCAGTTCAGTAGAAATAGAACTTTTGGAGCGATGATCGGTAAAGGCTACAGCGTTCAGTCTGCTCAACTTGAGATGAATATGGTCGCCGAGGGTTATTATGCCTCTGCTTGTATACAACATTATATGCATAAACATCAAATAGAATTGCCGATTTGTGAAGCCGTTTATCAGATCTTATATCAGCATAAATCTGCTACAACAATCATTAGCCAATTGGCCGAAAAATTAAGTTAGTCCAATATGATCGATAGATTAAAAATAGCTGAAACCTACAAAATAATTCAAGATGAGATATGTCAAGCACTTGAAAAGTTAGATGGAACAGCAAAGTTTGAAGAAGAAATTTGGGAACGTGAGGGCGGCGGCGGCGGTCGTACAAGAATTATTCAAAATGGCAATATCATTGAAAAAGGAGGGGTCAACTTTTCTGCAGTTCATGGCAAATTGCCCGAACAGATTAAAAAATCATTTGGTGTTGACGAAGATGAATTCTTTGCGACCGGCGTATCCATAGTAATTCACCCTAACAATCCCTTCGTCCCGATTATTCATATGAATATTCGTTATTTTGAATTAAATGAAGAGATTCGCTGGTTTGGTGGAGGTATTGACTTAACACCACATTATGTTATTGAAGAAGATGCCCAATTTTTTCATCAGCAGATGAAAAATGTATGCGACTTACATCATCCCGATTTCTATACAGATTTTAAGAAATGGGCGGATGACTATTTCTATGTTCGCCATAGGCAGGAAACTAGAGGAATAGGAGGTGTGTTTTATGATAAGTTAACGCCTGAAAAAACAGGATTGACATTTGAAGAAATTTTCCTATATTCTTGTGATTTAGGACGCACATTTGCACCTACTTATACAGAGATAGTCAATAGAAATCGTCATAAAAATTATAACGATAAGCATAAAAACTGGCAATATCTCCGAAGAGGTCGATATGTTGAATTTAACTTGGTTTGGGATTCTGGAACTAAATTTGGTTTAGAAACCAACGGTCGTATTGAATCGATTTTAATGAGTTTACCGCCACAAGCTAACTGGGCATATGATTTTCAACCAGAAGCAGGTTCAGAAGAAGCTAAAACTCTTTCTTTGTTGAGGAAGGATATCAATTGGATACAATAAATTAATCTAAATAACCTGAATGGTTTCTTATCAGAAATTTGAACTCGAAAATGGTCTTCGTGTGCTTGTTCATGAAGACAATAACACAGCAATGGCCTGTGTAAATATATTATATGATGTTGGTGCACGAGATGAATCTCCAGATCAAACGGGATTTGCACATCTATTTGAACATCTGATGTTCGGAGGGTCTGTTCATATTCCAGATTACGATACCCCTCTGCAACGAGTGGGTGGAGAAAATAATGCGTTCACCAGTAATGATATTACGAATTACTACATTACATTACCTTCTTCTAATCTAGAGACAGCATTGTGGTTAGAATCAGATCGCATGTTGAGCCTTTCCTTTTCGGAACAAAGCTTAGAGACACAGAGAAGTGTTGTTAGTGAGGAGTTTAAGCAGCGTTACCTCAACCAGCCTTATGGTGATGTATGGTTGAAATTAAGGCCTTTGGCGTATCAAGTACATCCGTACAGGTGGGCGACTATTGGTAAAGAACTCAAACATATTGAAGATGCAAAAATGGAAGATGTGAAAGCATTTTTTAAAAAGCATTATACTCCTCAGAATGCAATAATGGTTATTGCGGGCGATGTCCAATTTGAGGAAATCAAAAAATTGGTTTCAAAATGGTTTGCTGATATCCCTGCAGGAAATAAATATCATAGAAATATACCACAAGAGCCCAAGCAGCTTAGCGAACGCCGAGAAACAGTCGTAGCAGATGTTCCATTAGACGCTTTATTTATGTCATTTCACGCACCTGCACGAATGGACGAAAATTACCACGCAATGGACTTGGTGTCGGATTTGCTTTCTAGAGGATCTTCTTCAAGACTTTATCGTCGATTAGTCAAAGAACAAGAGTTATTCAGTGAAATTAATGCTTATGTTATGGGGAGTATCGACCCCAATCTATTCTTAATAGAGGGAAAACCATCCAATGGGATTACACTAGAAGAAGCTGAGGCAGCCATCTGGAAAGAACTTGATATTTTGAAATCAATTGAAGTGCCTGCTGAAGAACTGGAAAAAGTAAAAAATAAAATTGAATCCACACATGTTTTTGCCGAGCTGTCTATCCTAGATAAAGCAATGAACTTAGCTTACTACGAGTTATTAGGTGATGCTAATGAACTTAATCATGAAACAGCTAAATACTTAGCGGTGCAACCTGAGGCTATTCAGCAGCAAGCAAGAGAAATTTTTAGAAAAGAAAACGCAACCATATTGTATTATAAAGCAAAGGAGGCCGCAAATGCTGAATAGAGCAATAGCCCCACCAACCAATCCAATCGGTGATATTCATTTAAAAAAACCACAGGTATTAAAATTTAAAAATGGACTACCTGTCTATGTTTTTCATTCTCCAGATCAAGAGTTGGTACGTATTGAATGGATTTTTAATAATGTATTTAATGAACATGAAAATCCACTTTTAAACAGTGCGCTCAGTGCTTTATTAAAAGAAGGAACAATAAATTACAATAGTGCTGAAATTGCTGATAAAGTTGATTTTTATGGTGCTTTCTTAATGCCAGAATATGGATTTGATATCACCTCATTAACATTATATACATTAAATAAGCATAGCGCTGTTCTATTACCGTTAATTAAGGAAATCCTGACGGTATCTACTTTACCGCAAAAAGAGCTGGATACATACCTAAGAAATAATAAGCAGAAATTGCAAGTTTCTCTTCAGAAAAATGATTTCTTAGCGAGAAGAACATATTATAATCATGTTTTCGGAACCGAAAATCGCTACGGAAAAACGCCTACATTAGTGGATTATGATTTGATTTCTAGAGATGCATTAATTGATTTATATCATCAGCAATTTACGCCATCTAATTGTAGATTAATTGTTTCAGGAAATGTTTCTGAAGCTTTACTTGAAGAGTTAAGTCAGCAATTTGGTGAAGATTGGACTTCCATGAAAACCACTTCTTTAGTGGCTCCGACGTTAAAGGCAGATACTGGACATTTGATTTATGAAGAAAAAGCTGATGCTTTGCAATCAGCAATTCGTATCGGTATGCCGAGCATCAATCGTAATCATGTGGACTATCCAGCTTTACAATTTGTCAATACGTTACTTGGCGGATTTTTTGGATCAAGATTGATGCGTAATATTAGGGAGGAAAAAGGATATACCTATAGTATCGGATCAGCAGTTGGTACATTGATGTATGGTGGCTTTATGACTATTGCTACTGAGGTCGGCGTAGATGTCACCGATGCCACCCTGATTGAAATAGAAAAAGAAATTGAAATCTTGAGGACAGAGCATGCACCCTTAGAAGAGCTAGAACTGGTGAAAAATTATTTATCAGGATCCATGTTGGGATCTTTGGAAAGTATTTTTTCACATGCCGATAAATTTAAGAATGTACTACTTTCAAATATGGAATTATCGTATTACGATCACTATATGAAAGAAATCAATGCCATGACTCCTGAGAAAGTAAAAGAAATAGCGGAACGATATTTTGATTATAATAAGATGATCAAAATTGTCATTGGAAAGATGAAAACAATGGAATTAGTCTCTAAATTGTAATTATAGGCTTTCAATAAATAAAAAATCATTCATACTTTGTATTTTTGTTGTATACAATGATGTATGGAACAATTTAATAAATAAAATTCGTAATGGAATTGAAACTCAAGAAACCTTTAGCATTCTTTGATTTAGAGACTACAGGAATCAATATCTCGGCAGACAGAATTGTTGAAATATCAATATTAAAAGTGTTGCCAAATGGGGAGGAACAAGTGTATACGAAGCGGATCAATCCCCTTATACCTATTCCTGCTGAATCATCCATGTTCCATGGTATATATGATGACGATATTATAGACGCGCCAACATTTCAACAAATAAGCGAAGAAGTTGCAGCATTTATTGGCGACGCAGATTTAGCGGGTTATAACTCAAATAAGTTTGATATTCCGATGCTCATGGAGGAGTTTTTGCGTTCAGGAGTTAATTTTTCATTAGAAAATCGTGTTTTTGTTGACGTTCAAAATATTTTCCATCAAATGGAACAGCGTACTTTGAAAGCTGCATATAAATTCTATTGCAATGAAAGTTTGGAAAATGCACATAATGCTGAAGCAGACGTAAGAGCCACGTATGAAGTTTTAAAAGCACAGTTAAAGAAATATGACGGAGCTGTATATGAAGATAAACATGGTAAGCAATCTGTACCCGTTGTGAATGATGTGCAAGCATTGTCCGAGTTTACCAATATGACAAAGCCAGTTGATTTTGCAGGACGTATTGTTTACAATGAAGATGGGGTCGAAGTGATTAATTTTGGTAAACATAAAGGCAGACCTGTCACGGATGTATTTGATGTTGAGCCGAGTTATTACGCTTGGATGCAGAACGGTGATTTCCCATTATATACCAAAAAATGCTTAGAGACGATCTGGAATAAGCATAGAGCGGCTAAAAAGGCAACGAAATCAACAGAACCTATTCACGCGGCTGAAGATAAAAAACAGGCTAAAAAAGAATTTCAAAAACAAGAAAATAAGAGCCAGCCAACAGCGATCACCAATGATATGTTAGCAAGTCTAAAAAATAAATTTGGTTAGGTCAAGTGGTTAGCTAATTAGAAAATAAGATTTTATAAAATAATATTATGTCTCAAGAAATAGAACACCTACAGTGTTTAATAATTGGTTCAGGACCCGCAGGATATACGGCAGCTATTTATGCAGCCCGTGCTGATATGAAACCGGTTATATATACAGGGATGGTACCAGGGGGTCAATTGACTCAGACAACTGAAGTTGATAATTTTCCTGGATACCCTAAAGGAATTACAGGTCCAATCATGATGGAAGATCTAAGGATGCAGGCAGAACGATTTGGTACAGATGTCCGTTTCGGATATGCGACCAAAGTTGATTTTTCTGGTGCAGTGCATCAGGTTGAGATTGATGGTATCAAAACAGTAACTGCTGATACTGTGATCATCGCTACTGGAGCTACTGCAAAATGGTTGGGATTGGATAGTGAGCAAAAGTATAACGGTTTTGGTGTATCTGCTTGTGCAGTATGTGACGGTTTTTTCTTTAAAAACCAAGAAGTTGCTATTGTAGGTGCAGGTGATACAGCCGCCGAAGAAGCTACTTATTTGGCAAAATTATGTTCTAAGGTACATATGTTGGTACGTCGTGATGAATTTAGAGCTTCTAAAGCAATGGTTCACCGTGTGATGAATACTCCCAACATTGAAGTGCATTATAACTCGGAAACGAAGGAAATCTTAGGTGATGGTCAAGTGGTAACAGGTGTTCGTGTTTTAAATAACAAAGATCAATTTGAAAAAGTGCTGGATGTAACAGGTTTTTTTGTTGCTATTGGGCACAAGCCAAATACAGAACTTTTCAACGGTATCTTGGACATGGATGAAACGGGTTATTTAATCACTCAACCCAATACTACGGCAACCAATATTCCAGGTGTATTTGCCTGCGGAGATGTACAGGATAATGTATATCGCCAAGCAATTACGGCTGCGGGAACAGGTTGTATGGCCGCTTTGGAAGCAGAACGTTATCTGGCAGCTAAAGAAGATGTTGCGTAATCGTGTTAACAATAAAAAGGCTAGCGATATCAATTTCGCTAGCCTTTTTTCTGCTATTTCAAACAGATTATAATAATTTCTGTTTATCCTTTTGCTTCTTCCATTTCAAAAACAGAATCGATTTTCCAACAAGACTTATCTTTAGAGGCTTTTACCGCCAATTGGTCACATCGTTCATTGAGCGGATGACCAGCATGACCCTTTACCCACACCAATTTTACCTGATGTAGTTTGTAAACCTGCATCAATCTAATCCAGAGATCTTTATTTTTTTTACCAGCGAATCCCTTTTGAATCCAGCCATACACCCATTTTTTATCGATGGCGTCAATGACATATTTGGAATCGGAATATACCGTAACCTGTTGATTTAAGTTTTTTAAAGCTTCTAGACCAACAATTACTGCCATTAGCTCCATTCGATTATTGGTGGTCTTGCGGTAGCCACCAGAGAATTCTTTTTCAATTAATTTCCCCTTATACGCTTCGTTATCACCCGTATAAATTGTTCTTAATATTGTGCCATAGCCACCTGGTCCTGGATTACCGCTTGAAGCGCCATCCGTATATAATTCAATCATCCATACAAAGATAAATTATTAAGCCAAAATAGCGACTTTAAGTTTGAATTGCATGAATATATTTCTTACTTTTCCCCTTTTAAAACCTAATATTTCAATTAGTAGACATGATTCGGAAGAAGTCAATATTAGCAGTGTTGTTTTTAGCGCTTTCTAGCTATAACGTTTTTGCACAAGAAACTAAAAACAAGAATGAGGACGTAAAAAAAATGGAATGGTTTGAAGATGCAAAATTAGGCATTTTTATCCATTGGGGAATTTATTCGGTTAAGGGGATTTCTGAATCTTGGGCTTTTTTTAATAACTATATCAGTCATGAAAATTACATGAAGCAATTGGCTGGTTTTACAGCCAACCAATATCAACCGGAAGAATGGGCAAAATTGATTCAGGAATCGGGAGCGAAGTATTCGGTCATAACAACACGTCATCATGATGGGGTCTCGCTTTGGGACAGCAAGTCGAATAATGCGATTACCACAGCTAAAGATGCTGCTGCTAAAAAGGATGTTTTGACTCCCTTTGTGACCGCACTTCAGAAAAAAGGTCTTAAAACCGGTTTATATTACTCCTTACCAGATTGGAGTCATCCTGACTATGATGTTAATACGAGAATAAAAAAACGTTATAACGTAGGCGATGATGCCAATCGTTGGAATAAGTTTGTGAATTACTATCAGGGACAGTTAGCAGAATTGTCTAAAGCATATAAGCCAGATTTAATTTGGTTTGATGGCGATTGGGAACACAACGATCAGGAGTGGCGTGCAAAAGAAACATTGACGCAATTGCGCAAGTATAATCCCAATATCATCATCAATTCCAGACTGAATCAACACGGTGACTATGATACTCCAGAGCAGGGTATTCCGGTTGTAAAACCTGAAGCACGCTACTGGGAACTCTGCTATACCATGAATGATTCGTGGGGATATCAGCATTTTGACCATCATTATAAAACACCAAACATGATCGTCCGTACTTTGGTAGATTGTATTTCAATGGGCGGAAATCTTTTATTGGATATTGGCCCTAAAGCTGATGGGACAATTCCTACAGAACAGGTGCAGATCTTGAAAGAATTAGGAAGATGGACTTCTAAACACAAGGACGCTATTTATGGTACCCGAGCAGGAGTTCAATCTCGGTTTTGGAATGATAAAAATGCTTTTTCTAAAGATGGAAAAACATTATACATCTACTTGGATAATGTCAAAGATAAATTAGTTTTACAAGGTCTGAAAACTAAACCTACTTCAATTAAATTTGTTGGAAATTCAGACAAAATAGATTATCAGTATGATGATTATACGCTAGAATTAAATCTACCGACAGCTAATTTCGATGCAGCTGTAACTGTTGTAGCCATTACCTTTAATGAGAAGCCAGCTATTGATTTGGAAAGAAAAGAAGTGAGTTATACTGCTTATGAAGTTGCTGGCCAAAATCAAGCTGCGTATGCCATTGCAACAATTAGTAAAGCTACTGCCATGGGATCCAATTTGTTTAAAGACAAAATCAGTGCAGACGGCGATATATTAGATAAAAACTTAAAATTTGCATCTGCCGATATGAAAGAGTGGGTAGCAAAAAATGCTGAAATTTTACATGATGCTGAAGCTGGAATTCCTGATGGACATTACGCTGGACTAAGTGCCCTATCTAAAGATAAGCAGACACTTTATCTTTTCGTTGAAGGAACTCCAACAGGTCCTATTGCATTAAAAGGGCTTAAGAATACCATTGCACGTATACGTATAGTAGGCGAAGGTTCTATGATCGGTCATGATATATTCAATAAACTGTACTGGAGTTCGACTCCAGGTATTGTTTATATGGACGTTCCTAAAGAACGGGTCGATAAAAACATGACAGTAATTGCTGTTTTATTAGATAAACCAATTGAATTGTATCGAGAGCACGTAGGAGCTATTGAAAGTAATTTATAAATTTGTAAAGAGGCAATTAAAATTGCCTCTTTTTTTATGATTATGAAATATATTTTAACACTGTTACCCTTGTCACTGCTACTTTCCTGTAATCACGGAAACGGAAATGAAACGCAAAAGCAACTTGCCGATTCACTTGCCCGGGAAGTGCTAGAGCAACGCCTGGATATTAGAGATCTCGCTAATTCGGATCATTTTATGTACTATGAGGATACCGAAGCTCAAAATACAACAGATATAAAGAAACTCGCTGGAGTTGAAAAAATAAAGGCTAAGGTAGTTGCTTATCGCATCTATAAAAATCTTAGTTTGGAAAATAATCGTTACATTTTTAAGGCCAAATCTCCCTTAGAACTTCATATACCGAATAAGATTTTTGTGAGTTTTGAAAGAGCATTTATAACGTCCAATAATAATGTCATCAGCAGTAAAGACTCCATTAAATTGCAATTGCCAACCAATTTCCAAGATTCGGTCTTAACTTGGTAGTAGATAATGAAGATATGAAGAAGAAAATCATTGTATTTACCGGAGCTGGTATCTCAGCAGAAAGTGGTATTAAGACATTTAGAGATGCGGATGGATTGTGGGAGGGGCATGATGTAGATGACGTTGCTAGTATTGATGGCTGGTACCGTAATCCCAAACTCGTTCAAGATTTTTATAACATGCGGCGACAAGTCGCTATGCAGGCTAAACCTAATGCTGCGCATGAAGCTCTGGTCGCATTGGATAAGTCGTTTGATGTACAGATTGTGACTCAAAATGTGGATACATTACATGAACGGGCAGGTTCTGATCATGTGCTTCATTTGCATGGAAGATTAGATCAAGCTTGCTCATCAAAAGATAAAAGGCTAATCTATCCAATCGACGGTTATGAGATCAAAATGGGTGACTTATGTGAAAAAGGTTCCCAATTAAGACCTAATATAGTATGGTTCGGTGAGGCAGTTCCGAATATGGAACCAGCCATCGAAATGACACGAGAGGCCGACATCATGATTGTTATCGGCACCTCTTTGGCTGTATATCCAGCTGCAGGATTAGTTGATGTAATAGCACCTACATGCGATTTATATGTTGTTGATAAACAGATTAACACATCGCGGATACCCAAACGGGCAAGTACCATAGAAAGTGCTGCATCGGAAGCAGTTCCCTATCTGGTTGCTCAGCTAATAGAGCGATATGCTACTTTGTAAGCAATTCATTACGCTAACGTTTTCGTCATTTGCACAATCGTTTGCATCCTAGATATTCCCTGAGATCATCTGCAAGAAGCATATATTTAGATTTTATAAATCGAATTAATACGTTTTTCTTTCTGACCACATCTCGAGACAATCGAGGCGTAGTCGTGACAGGGTTAATAAAATTTTATGATCACAAAAAAACTTGGCAAAGCAGCAGCATTTATCGTCTTGTTTACGACTAGCTCCAGTGTTACGAAAGCACAGCTATCGCTAATTCCGAAGCCAGATTTTTTACAGATGACGGAAGGGTCGTATTTCTTCCCTTCATTAAGTAAGATACAAATCGGAGATGAGGCTTTTGATACGGTTGGTCGGTATCTTCAAAAGCAGCTTTTATCAAAATTTGGTTATACAGGACTTATCCATCATGATAAAAAACAGGTTTCAGCAATTCAATTTGTTCGTAAGCAAAATCTTGAAAGTGAGGAATATGAAATTAAGACAGCGAGCAGTACGCTAATTATTTATGCAAGCTCTCCTGCAGGAGCTACCCATGCCGTCAGTTCGCTTTTGCAAGCATTTAGCTTTGGAAATAAATCTGCGTCTGGAATCACTATACCTGCTTTTGAAATCAAAGATAAACCAGCATATCCGTGGCGAGGTTTTATGTTAGATGAATCACGTCACTTTTTTGGAAAGGAGAAGGTGAAATCCATTTTAGATTGGATGGCATTTTATAAACTCAATAAGTTCCACTGGCACTTGACTGATGAACCCGCTTGGCGATTAGAAATCCAAAAATATCCTCTATTAACATTGGTCGGTGGTATTGGCTCCCAGACTGATCCATATGCTCCCACGGCCTACTATACGCAGGCAGATATCACAGAGATTGTAGCTTATGCACAAGAAAGGAACATCGAAGTCATTCCTGAAATCGATATGCCCGGGCATGCCACAGCGGCAAATCGAGCTTATCCGCAATTAAGTGGTGGTGGAAATGATAAACATCCAGATTTTACTTTTCATCCGGCTAAAGATATAACGTATTCTTTTTTAACTCAAGTGTTGCGCGAAACGAAAGCGTTGTTTCCATCGTCGGTAATACATTTAGGGGGCGATGAAGTATCCTTTGGTAGTGAAGCATGGAATTCAGATACTAAAGTGCAGGATTTGAAGCATAAGCATGATCTAAATAATAACAAAGCGGTCGAAAATTACTTTATGCGTCGCATGGCAGATTCGCTAAAAAAAATGGATGCCACTTTACTCGCCTGGGATGAAATGGTAGATGCCGATTTATCAAAAGAGAAAACTATACTCATGTGGTGGCGACATGATAAACCTGAGCAGTTAAAAGCAATATTAAAGGCTGGCTATAAAACAATATTGACACCAAGATTACCACTTTATTTTGATTTTGTACAGGAAGAATCGCATAAATATGGGCGAAAATGGGGAAAACTGTACAATCCTTTGGAAAATGTTTATAATTTTTCTCCACATAATTATGCTTCGTTGACGACCGATAAAAATCAGATTCTAGGTATTCAGGGAAATTTATGGACGGAAACCGTTATCAATACCAATAGATTAGACTATTTAACTTTTCCACGATTAGCCGCTCTGGCGGAGGTCGGTTGGACGAAAAATTCAAATAAAAATTACGTGCAATTTTCAGCATCATTGAAAAAACATTTGAATTTGTATCGTGAAGCAAATTTGTACTACTACGATCCATTTACAAATGCACATCCTGAACCGGTGTTGATAAAAAAGACACAACGCGTTTATATTGATAATCCTGAATAACCAATTAAATATGAATAACTTATTAAGCAGATCTATACTTGCTGTGGCATTGTTAGCTGGAGTCAATTCCCTACAAGCACAATGGACCGGACCAAAAATTAAATCAACAGAAATCAAAGAAATTAAGTATGGACCGTTGTCACCTGCCAATCGGACAGATGAGGCAATGGTTGCATTCCGCAATTATGGATTAGGTCAATTTATACATTGGGGGCTATATGCAATACCAGGGAATGAATGGGAAGGAGTGAGTGCACGTGGTGGTGCGGCAGCATCCGAATGGATCCGTTCATGGAGAGGACCATCAGCCCCTAAAGATTGGGTGAATATATACGACAACCTTTACAAACAATTTAATCCCAAAGATTTTGACGCAAAGCGTTGGGCAAAGCAGGCAAAAGAAATGGGAGCGAAGTACGTGATTTTTACGACAAAGCATCATGATGGTTTTGCGATGTGGCCAACCAAATATTCGCCTTATAATATCAGTAAGACACCCTATAAAAAAGATATTGTGAAAGAGGTTATAGATGCCTATACCGCAGTAGGTATCGATGTGTACCTTTATTTCTCTGTATTAGAATGGAACAATCCTGATTATATGGGTAAAGAACCTAAAACGGAAGAGGAAAAGAAAAAGTTTGATAAATTCTTGAAATATACTAGAAATCAGTTACTGGAGTTGATGACAAATTATCCACAGATGAAAGGATTTTGGTTTGATGGCACGTGGGATCAGTCTTGGATAAAGTCTTATGATTTTACTTATAATCTTGAAAAAGAACTTCGGGAAAAACATCCTGGTCTTATCATCGGCTCCCGTTTCCGAAATGATGAATTTGGGAAACGTCATTTTGATTCAAATGGTCAGATGTTGGGCGATTATGAACAAGGTTGGGAGCGTAAATTGCCTGGAGATATTACTTGGCTAGAGGGACGTGATTGGGATTGTGTGATGACGATTCCACCAAACGGCTGGGGATACATGAAAGATTGGTCGGGTATTTATACCAAAACGACAGACGATATTATCGATATGCTGACCTATTCAGCATCCCTAAGTGGTAATTTTGTTTTAAATTTCGGTCCAGACGGTCAGGGAAAGATGCATCCTGAGGAAGATAAAGTAGCAAAAGAGCTTGGTGAATGGATGAAAATAAATGGTGAAGCAATCTATGGAGCCAAACATGCTGGGATGACCAATTCTAAACTAGGATACTTCACTAAAAAAGCTGATAACTTATACCTCACAGTTTTCAACAGGCCCGTCAACAATATTGTCCGGATATCTGTGCCCAAAACTGCGACAGAGGTTCCTGTGTCTGCCACGTTATTAGCGAATGGACAAATGTTAGAGGTGCGTCATTCAGATCTTGGTATTGATCTCGATAAAAACACCTATTATGACGTGCTATTGCCCAAAAGTTTCCAGTCGAATCAAGCGTTTGTCATTAAAATGAAAACCGGCGCACCTAAAGGAAAAGCAGAGAAGCTAATGGATGCTAAGATGTAAAATCTATTTTGAAACGTCTAAAAAAGCCAAAATTTAATGATTTTGGCTTTTTTTTATTACTTTTAAAAATCAATTCATGTACCGAAAATGTTCAAAATATTAGTTACCATTTTTACTTGTACTGTTTTATTGTCATGCAACAATAACAACAAAAATCAAGGAACAACTTCTCAACAATCAGAAACAGAAAATAGCACAGTAGGAAAAAATCAACAGGTCGTACTGGATTCTACTGAGGCAAAAAGGATATTGGCACTGCCGTTACATTGCCTTGAACAGGAGTATCCAAATAAATTGGGGCAGGTCATCGGATCTGCTCAGGATCTAAAATCACCAAAACAATTACATCCCATTTTTTACGGCTGTTTTGATTGGCATTCATCCGTTCATGGTTATTGGTCCATCGTTAAAATATTGAAAACATTCCCTAATCTCAGTGAAAGTAAGCAGGCGAGACTGATCTTGAATGATAAAATAACTAAAACGAATGTTGATCAAGAAATTGCTTTCTTTCTGGACAGTAATAATACAAGCTTCGAACGCACCTATGGATGGGCGTGGCTCTTGCAGTTGCAGGCAGAATTATTGACCTGGAATGATGCAGAGGGGAAACAGTGGGCCACAGCGCTACAGCCTTTGGCAGATCTGCTCGTAAAACGTTACGAAGGGTACTTGCCTAAACTCGTTTACCCAATTCGTTCGGGACAGCATGATAATACCGCTTTTGGATTTACATTATCAATGGATTATGCGAAGGTAACGCAAGATACCGCTTTTGAAAATTTAATTACACAACATGCAAAGCGTCTTTTTATAAATGATAAATCCTGCTCTCTGGCATTTGAACCTAGTGGTAGCGACTTTCTTTCTCCTTGCTTAGAAGAGGCATTATTGATGACAAAAGTTTTAAATGATGACGAATATAAAAAATGGTTAACAGACTTTATGCCCGATTTGTTTGTTAAAGACTTTAAGTTAGAGCCTGGTATTGTTAAAGACCGCACGGATGGCAAGCTTGTTCATTTAGATGGACTGAATTTTAGCCGTGCAACTTGTCTTAATGGTATCGCGACAAAATTACCGGAACTAAATCATGTACATCAACAGGCCAATAACCACCTCACTTACTCGTTGCCAAATATCAGCAATGACGACTATATGGGCTCACATTGGCTTGGGACATTTGCTTTATATGCTATAACACATCAATAACATTAATGAAAAAGTTTATTTTACCACTTTTAATTGCCTCGAGCATAATCAGTTCATGTACCCCAATTTCTTTAAATAAGAAGGAGAGTGCAGCCGATGTTGTCGATCAGCAACCTTTACCACCTAAAGGCATGGATGAATTTATGCGCTATATTGGGGATAATTTTCATTATTCAGAGGAGATGATCAATAATCAAATTACAGGCTTAGTTGAAATCTCATTTGTGGTGGAAAAAGACGGATCAATAGCCGATGTGAAAGTTACAAAAGATCTGGGGTTTGGTACGGGGGAAGAAGGTATACGGCTCATCAAAGAGTATGGCAATTGGACACCTGGTTATCAAAAAGGTAAACCGGTCAGAGTAGCCTACACACTTCCGATACGTTTAAATTTAATGGATACTTCTGAAGCATAGTTGATTAATAAATCTATTAAGACGATATTTGATATATGCCCTTATCGTGAAAAAAAGATGAAATCATCGGATTTGTATCAGAAGAAATTGTCCGTTCATGATCAAGGTCATATTGTTTTTGTTCCCAATTATAAATTCAAAGATCTAACAGCCAATTTTTTTTGAATTCGCGCTTCAGACTAGAAAAAGGTAGATGTGTTTGCACTCATGTATAAATTTTCTAACGATGGAAAAAACGAGATAATCTCTAATTACAATTATTTTTTGCAAGAAATGATACTCCTTTATGGAGAACCTTCGTTTATAAAATTTAGGAAAATTGATCAGGATACCGATTTGAACCAATTGGAAGTAAATCCTATTATTTGGAACTGTACAAATGGAGTAATTTCAATAGCATTTGATAAAAATGCAAATGAATTGTTGACTACAATAACAAATAAGGATTAAATCCAGCAATATACGACTGGGGTATTGTCATTTTAACTTAAAAGATGACATCTTGTCTCAAATTGACTGTTTGGAATATGGATTGATGTTTAACTGTGAAATCAATTAGCAATTAAATATAAAATATATATGAACACAGAAAAAGGATCTATTTCAATCCACACGGAAAACATTTTTCCTGTCATTAAAAAATTCTTATACTCTGATAATGAGATCTTCTTACGCGAGTTAGTTTCAAACGCGGTCGATGCTTCTCAAAAAATAAAACGCTTAGCTTCATTAGGTCAATACCAAGGTGAAGTAGGTGATTTATTAGTTGATGTAAAACTTGATGAAGCAGCAAAAACGATTACCATTTCGGATAATGGTATCGGTATGACAGCTGACGAGATTAAAAAATACATCAATCAAGTTGCTTTTTCAGGTGCAACTGAATTTATGGAAAAATTCAAAGAAGCAAATGATGCAAATGAAATCATCGGTCGATTTGGATTAGGTTTCTATTCCGCATTTATGGTTGCTGATAACGTTGAAATTGAAACGCTATCTTACCAAGATGGGGCAGAGGCTGCACACTGGACATGTGATGGTAGTACTTCGTATGAAATTTCTGCAGGTACACGTACGACACGTGGTACTGATATCATTTTACACATTAATGAAGAGTCTTCAGAATTCCTAAGCCAATCGCGTTTACAGGAGATCTTGGACAAATATGCGCGTTTCCTTCCTGTAAATATCCGCTTCGGAACGAAAACAACTTCTGAACCAGATGGCGAAGATGAAGAAGGAAAACCAAAATATAAATCTGTTGAAGTTGATAACATCATCAACAACACAAGCCCAGCTTGGACCAAAGCTCCATCTGAACTGACAGATGCAGACTATTTGGCTTTCTATAAAGAGTTGTATCCATATTCAATGGACGAACCATTATTCTGGATCCATTTAAATGTTGATTATCCATTTAATTTAACCGGAATTTTATACTTCCCGAAAATTAAAAATGAATTAGAAATTCAACGTAATAAAATCAAATTATACTCACGTCAAGTATTCATTACCGACGAAGTAAAAGATATTGTTCCTGAATTTTTAATGTTGTTACATGGTGTAATTGACTCACCGGATATCCCATTAAACGTTTCAAGAAGCTTCTTACAAGCAGATAGTAACGTGAAAAAGATCAACAACTATATCACTAAAAAAGTAGCTGATAAGTTGCAGGAAATCTTTAAAACAGATCGTAAAGGTTTTGAAGAAAAATGGAATGATATCGGTTTATTTATCAAATATGGTATGTTGAGCGATGAGAAATTTGCTGAAAAAGCAAATGAATTCTGTCTATTGACCAATACTGATAAAGAAAACTATACGATTAAAGAGTATTTTGAGAAAGTAAAAGATATTCAGGTTGATAAAGACGGTAATATCATCTATCTCTATACCCACGATGCGGCACAACAAGATAGCTTTATTTCAAGTGCAAAGACAAAAGGTTATGATGTATTGGTATTAGATGGTCCACTGGATACTCATATTACTTCCTATTTGGAACAAAAAGGAGGTGAAAAGGTACAGTTGAAACGTGTAGATGCCGATGTCATCGATAAGTTGATTCAAAAAGATGAGAAGCAAGAATTGTCAATTTCTGAAGAGGAGTCTAAACAAGCCTTATCAATCTTTGAAAAAGCAATCAGCCGTCCTGACATGAAAGTTGAAGTGGACGCTTTATCTGCAGAAGAATTACCTGTATCAGTAACGATCGATGAGTTTATGCGTCGTATGAAAGATATGGCCAAAACCAATGGCGGTATGAACTTTTACGGAAACTTACCTGACAACTATAAGGTAACCGTAAATGGTAACCATCCACTGGTGAAACGCATTTTATCAAGTACTGAAGAAGAAGGTGCACAATTGGCAAAACAAGCGTTTGACTTAGCTTTATTATCACGCGGTTTGTTAACAGGTGCTGCATTAACATCATTCGTGAAACGCAGTGTTGAGATGATCTAATAAAAATTAAAAAATAATAGCTTAATCCTCATTACGATACGTTGTAATGAGGATTTTTTGCTTAAAAACATTTGGAGTATATCAAATAAAATTCTACTTTTGTAGCACAAACACGGTAGATGTAGCTCAGTTGGTTAGAGCATCGGTTTGTGGTACCGAGGGTCGTGGGTTCGAGCCCCATCATTTACCCAAAAGGCGAAAGAGTTCTCTTTCGCCTTTTTCTTTTATCCATATTTTATCTTTACAGCAACAATACTATCTTTTATAATTTTAATGAGGAAATCTTCATGAATATCGGACAACTTTTTAACATAGATACAGGCCTTGCTCATTTTGAATTTTCCTAATTTTTTAAGATCAAGATCTATATCATTTTCACAAATGTATAGATATAAAGAAATGGCGCTTTTACGCGGTGAAAATCCGGCCAAAGGTGCGTTTCCCTCATGGCCACTTGCATATTTGTAGTGGTACGAACCAAAACCAATAATACTGGGTCCCCATAGTACGGCAGGTTCACCAGTGATCTCTTCCATAATTTGGATGAGTCTATCACTATCTTTTCTTTTCTGCTCATCTGGTATTTGTGCAATGAAATCCTGAATTGAATCCGAAGTTGCAACAGTTTTATTGTTTGCCATAATTAAAGAATGGGAGTGAGCTTATAACCTTTAGCCGCTAATAGGTTTAAAAGACCATTTTTTCCAACCAAATGTCCTGCTCCAACAGCAAATAGATGGGAAGATGCTGACATTTTCGATGGAATTTTATTCATCCAATTGATATTACGTTTAGTCAAGAAGTTTGCTAGATCTTCTTTAGACATATAACTATTATCATAAATAATTGTTTCCAGCTCTTTTAAATTCTCGGTTTGATAAGCGGTTACCATTTTTTTTGATATTGCGGGCATCTCATCAATTTTGTTTAAATATTCCAATAAATCAGATGCTTTAAACATATTGTTTAACATATCCATTTGAAATTTTAATGTTTCGAGATCATCTATCCTTTTATTTGAAGCTGTTGCCAGGGCTTGGATATCTGTTTCCATTGTTTTCACTTTTCTAGGATCTGAGCACTCTAAAGATTTTAAACTTAAAAGGGATATAAATACAGCTGGTGACATCATATCGAGCATTTGAATAGACAGTTGTTGTGAGGTGAGGATGCTATCCATTTGAGTGAGTTCAGCTTTGGTCATACCTTTAAGGAAATTGCTGTCAGGTTTCATCATTTCAGGGATGATGGGTTTATTTTCTTCTGAACCAATATTAATTTCAAAGGTTATCACATCAACTTTGGGGATCAGATTTTTGATTTTATCCTTTAACAGATAGTCTTCTTCACACATCAGATGCATCGTACCTAATAGGTAGGAGTCTTTGGCCAAACCATTTCCTGATATTTTTCAAAGAATGGCATTTTCTTGTGCACGAACTGTAAATGTAGCGACAATAAAGGCTATGATAGCCATGAGTGATAACTTTTTCATATATGTTTATAATGTATAGTATATCATTAGTATCTAAGACCGATCATATGTTACAGATTTTTTGTCATTAAAAAGGCTTTATGATTGATAAATCATAAAGCCTTTAATGATATTTACTGTTGCAGTACCACTAGTTACGTCAGAGCACAGCGGTATTAAACGAGTATTGTATCGATCGCTATTTGGGAAAGAAGTATTTTATGGATTGGACAAGCATTGGCTATAGCTACAATACGAGTGTGTTGTTTTTCATCTAGTTTACCTTCAAAACTTATTTTTCTTACAAATTTTGTTGTGCTCTTATCATCAGATTGTTCAATCATTACGTCCACCTGAAAAGAGTTGACTGTCCATTCTTTATGGTCAGCATACATTTTCAACGTAATGGCAGTACAAGAGGCCAATGAAGCAGCCAGGAGTTCCTGTGGTTGAAAACCTAGATCAAGCCCACCTTTATCAAGAGGTTCATCAACAACAATGCTGTTCTTTCCTGCAATTACAGATGTTTTATATTTATCTGTACCAATGGATGCTTTTACGATATTCATGATGTTTTTTTTGTTAGATAAAATTCTGGGAGCGGTATATAGCCAGTTTCATTAGCAACAGGAGGAAATTTTTTGTCAATCCAATCTTGCTTGGCTTGCTCTAATCTTTCTTTAGATGAACTTACAAAATTCCAAAGGATATACCGCTCTTCTGGAAAAGGCTCACCTCCAAAAATGTAAATTGTGGTGTCTTCACCAATTTCAAATTCGCACAATTGCGCATCTTTTGCTATCAGAAGTTGTTTTGATTCAAAAGTTGTTCCTGCATCAGAGATTGTACCTGATAAGATATAAAGTCCTGATTCACCATATAGGTCTTTTCCAATACTAACTTTTGCTTTATTTTTTGATTTAATTTCAATGAAATAAAGCTTACTGTATACGGAGACCGGAGACTTTTTACCAAATGCTTCGCCTGCGATCAACCTAAAGTTGACACCTTGGTCATCTTCCCAATGAGGTAGATCTTCAGCATTTGTATGTTCAAAAGAAGGTTCACATTCTTCGAGCTCTTTTGGTAGAGCAACCCAAATTTGCAAACCATGTAAAAATTTGTCGGTATGTCTAAGGTATTCAGGAGTGCGCTCTGAATGAGTTACACCTTTACCTGCGGTCATCCAGTTGACAGCACCAGGTTTTATTTCCATCTCTGTACCTAAACTATCGCGATGCATGATCGCCCCCTCAAAAAGATAAGTTAATGTCGACAATCCAATGTGAGGATGAGGACCGACATCTAGATTTTCATATTCATTCAATGCTGCAGGCCCCATATGATCTATAAAAGAAAAGGGACCTACCATTCTTTTTTGACGAAATGGTAATAATCGACCAACCATAAAATTACCGATATCTGCGGCACGTTCTTCTATAATGATACCAATGTTTGACATGTTAAGCTATTTAAATGTTACTATATGGAACAGTTATCCAGTATTTTAGTTTTGGTATTTTCATGATTATACCTGATTAAAATATTCCATCTGTATCTATATGGATAAAGATAAGGTAACTGAACCTGTTGATTATAATGCTAAAGATAAGTACTTGTTTTATTTTTAGCATTGATCTAGATTAAGAAAATGATGGATCTGTAAATTATGGCTTATTTTTTAATGATGATTAATATATATCCTTAGAGCGTAGCGTGATTCGCGTAAACTTTCCTATTGCATTTGGAGCATTTTAAATACTTCAATTACAATAGAAAAGCTGATATATTGCTGATTAAAGTTGTATTATTTTTTGGATATTTATTTCCTTTAAAAAATAATCATCATGAGATACGATCAATAAGGTACCTTGATACATTTTGATTGCTTCAGTTAATATTTCTATATTTTGGATATCCAAGTTATTGGTAGGTTCATCCATAACAATCATGTCTGGAGCTAAGTTGCGAATGGTTAAACAACATAGACATAGTCGCATTTTTTCGCCACCACTTAATGTCCGACATCGCTTATCCCATGATTCTTTTCCAAATAAGAATCGATTTAATCTAATTTTGATTTCATGTTCCAGTAGTCCTGCATCGTTAAATTGTTGCACTTGATCATAGATCGTTAGTTCATTATTGATAATGGAATAATCTTGATCGATATATATCGATATATGGGGAAAACGATATACCTCACCTGTAAACTTCGGCGTGTTGTTTAAAAGGATCTGTATAAGTGTACTTTTTCCAGCACCATTTTCACCTTTTATTGCGATACGTTCAGCACTGGTAATCTGAAAGTTTAAATCTTCTTGCCATAGCAATTTATCATGAATTTGACGCTTAAGAGAATTAATTTTATAAAGGATTTTGCCAGTATGTAAGGTTGAATCTGTTAATCCAAATTTTATTTTATCAATATCAGGAATTTCCTTTCTTAAACTTTGTAATTCTTTTGATAAGCCTGTACTTTTTTCACAATGGATATCTTTTAATTTAGCAGTACTTTTTTCAGCATTATTCCGCAAGGTATTCATCATAATTCTCGAGACGCCTTCTTTTTGTTGCTTTGCTTTTCCTCGAGCATCAAGTTTCTGTTGGCGTTCTAATGTTCGACGTGCATTGACCTTGGTCTTTCGTAGCTCTTTTTCGAGATGCTTAACATCTGATTGGAGCGCATCTTGTATGATTTTTTTTTCTTCAAGATAAAAATCATAATCTCCCATATAGCTGGTCAATCCAGTTGCATTCATCTCGTACATAAATTCAAGCTGATTTAATAACGAGCGATCATGGCTCACAATGACAATCGAACATGTGGAAGTCTGTATATATTGATATAATAAAGAACGACTTATGCTGTCTAGTTGATTGCTCGGCTCATCTAAGAGAATCAATTTTGGTTGATGAATGTTGAGACCCGCCAAAAAAACCTTTGTCTTTTGTCCGCCACTTAAAGATGATAATTTTTGATCGAGATCTATATCGGTCAACATCCAATAATTCAGAGCCTGTTGACAGCGGTCCTCTATATTCCAATCATCCTCAAGAGCAGTAAAATTATCTTCAGTCACGTTACCAGCCAGTATTTCTCGGAGAGCTTTTATTTTTGATTCTATTTTTAAAACCTGAGCAACAGATAAATGATTGTACTGCCCAAATATTTGCGGGACATAGTATAGGCTGCCATCGGTGCTTATATGTCCGTCAGTGGGTTGTAATTCACCTGCAATAATCTTTAATAAAGTGGATTTTCCAACTCCGTTATTACCGATTAGAGCAATTTTTTGATGATCTTGTAAACTCAGATTAATATTTTGAAATAAAAGATCTTTGTTTGGATGTATATATGAAATGTTTTCTAGAATAAGCATAATTTCTTTTTAAAGCATGAATGATAGTGAGGCATGAGTATGCGATCACGTTTAATATTTTGCAAAAAGAAATTATTTATTACATGGATATGTTTACTATTGATTTGTGCTACAAAACTAACTAAAATTGCATTGATATAAAACAAATTTAATCATTATTATTTTTCTATATAAAATAGCTTGCTATATGCGATTATGATAGGTACATCACCAATATTATAAAAAAAATGTATACGGTTCAGTCTTTTTTTTAAAAACTATAAGAAAGATTTTATCTTGTTATTTTATTGAAAAATTAAATATTTTTCACATCAAAACTTTTTATTGTTAGATCTGTTAAAAAAGAATCATATATTGTTGTTAAGTTTTTCGAAAGAGCTTGTGAAAAATTGATTGAGGATAGGTTTTGGATGGAAGTTGTTATTCTTTTTCGATTATTTAATAAGTAAACATTCAGCATAATTAACTTGAAATAGACCAATGAACAATCCGTTTTTACCCCATAATGAATCGGAGCGACTGCGTGCATTACAGGAGTATGAAATATTAGATACACAGACAGAAGAAGACTTTGATCGTATTACAAGTATAGCTTCTTTAGTTTGTGGAACACCGATTTCGCTGATATCATTGATTGACAAAGATAGGCAATGGTTTAAATCTAGAGTTGGGCTCGATGTTAAAGAAACTTCACGTAGTTTGGCATTTTGTCGATATGTTATTACTGGAAATGACTATTTGGAGGTTTATGATGCGACAGAGGACGAACGTTTTAAAGAAAATGAACTCGTTACGGCTGATCCACACATTCGTTATTATGCGGGATTTCCTTTAATAGATCCAAATGGGTATACGTTAGGTACATTATGTGTAATCGATACCATTCCCAGAATACTTAATGATGATCAAAAGAAAGCGCTTTCACTTTTGCGTGATGAGGCCATGGCGCTCATAGTCAATAGGAAAGAAAAAGAAGGGTATAAGGAAAGCGAACAAAAGTTAAAAGCTTTTTTTGATAATTCACAAGGATTGATGTGTACACATGATTTGGAAGGAAATATCCTTACAGTGAACGATGCAGGTGCATCAATTCTTGGATACTCCAGATCAGAAATTGAAAAAATGTCATTGTTTGATATTATTCCACAAGAAGGGCATACAAATTTAAAAGGATATCTTCACCAAATTATCCAAAAAGGAACTGTAAAGGGCGAAATGCGTACTGCTACAAAATCAGGAGAAATGCGAATCTGGCTCTTCAATAATATTTTACAAAACAAGGGCGAGAAAAAGCCATATATTATAGGCAATGCTGTTGATGTCACGGAGCAACATGCTCTAGAGAAAGATTTGAAGCATACACAAGCTATGTTAGCTAGGACTGGTAGAGTTGCTAGAATAGGAGGGTGGGAATACAGTCTTTTAAGTAAAGAATTATCTTGGTCCGAAATAACCAAGGAAATACATGACGTACCTTTTGATTATCAGCCAGATATCGATAAAGCTTTAGAGTTTTATAAAGCTAATGAGAGTAGAAACAAAATCCTTATAGCCATTCAAAAGGCAATTTCCATAGGAGAACCTTGGGATTTAGAATTAGAGATTATTACATTTAAAGGTGTTGAGTTATGGGTACGAGCACTTGGAAATGCTGAATTTGAGGAGGGTAATTGTATTCGCCTATATGGTACTTTTCAAGATATTGATAAGCGTAAGCGTATTGAAGCAGAATCTGCCAAATCAAAAAAATTGCTCGAAGATGTTTTAGAAGCTACTTCAGCTGTAGGTATTATTGCAACAGATAACCATGGTATAATTACTCTTTTTAATAAAGGAGCTGAAAATCTCCTAGGATATCATGGTGAAGAGGTAATTGGAAAATTTAGTCCGATAACTTTTCATGAAGAAAATGAAATTATCTCTCGAGCCAAGGAACTTGAAATTGAATTGGGTTATGAGGTCATTGGGTTTCGAGTTGTTGTCGAAAAACCCGAAATATATGGAGCTGAGCAAAGAGAGTGGACCTATATTAGAAAAGATGGCTCTTCCTTTTATGTTTCTCTGGCCGTTACCGTTATACGCGATGTTAAAGGTAATATCATTGGATATCTAGGTATAGCCACTGATATCAGTAAAATCATACACCAACGTGAAGAATTAGAAAGAGCTAAAATTCTTGCTGAGCAGGCAAACATAGCGAAATCAGAATTTTTGGCTAATATGAGCCATGAAATTCGAACCCCATTAAATGGAATTATCGGATTTACAGATTTAATGACTAGAACAGAACTTGATAATATTCAAAAGGGTTACTTAGCAATTGTTGATCAGTCTGCTAATCTTTTATTAAGCATTATAAACGATATACTTGATTTTTCAAAGATTGAAGCTGGAAAGTTGGAATTAGATATTGAAAGATGTGAACTTTATGAGCTATTGGCACAAGTGACTAGTTTTCTTAATTTTCAAATGGAGTCTAAAAAACTCGAATTACATTTAACTGTATCTTCAGACGTTCCGCATTATGTTTGGATTGATTCCCTACGCGTTAAACAAGTATTAATGAATTTGCTAAGTAATGCGACTAAGTTTACTGAAAAAGGTACGATCGAATTGAGCGTAGAGGTATTATCTCATGAAGATCAGTTTTCAACACTTCGTTTTGGTGTTCGAGATACTGGAATAGGCATTAAAGTAGATAAGCAAGAAAAGATATTTGACGCCTTTTCGCAAGAAGATACTTCTACCACCAAGCGTTACGGCGGAACAGGTCTTGGCCTCACCATTTCAAATAAGTTACTTAATATGATGGATAGCAAACTCCAATTAAAAAGTACTTATGGAGTCGGTAGTTTATTCTTTTTTGATATTACACTTCGTTCGCTCGATAGTGAATCTCAAGAATGGAATAATCTAGATAAAATTAAAAATGTTTTAGTTGTAGCCAACGATCAAACGAGTAGAGCAATCTTGGTTCAGATGTTAAAACTTAAACAAATCAATGTATTACAAGCAAATAATGGATTTGAGGTGTTACAACTTTTGATGGCAGGAAATCGGTACGACGTTATTATCATCGACGATAAGATACCCATTATGGGCGGAATCGAAACAATTAAAAAGATAAGAGAGAAACTTATTTATTCTGATCTAGAACAACCTATTATTTTAGTATTTGATGTTTTTAAAGAAGATATAGCCAAAGTCTGTGAAGGAATAGATTTACATCATTGGATGATTAAACCCGTACAATTTGAAAATTTATTTAAAGCTCTCTCAGACATTCAGTTAAGGTGGCATAGTCAAGAAGCATCTCTATTAAAAAAGGAAATTACTAACAAAAACAATTTTAAAATTCTCATTATAGAAGATAATGAGTTTAATATGCTCTTAACCCGTACACTTATTCAAAATATACTTCCAAACGTTCAAATTTTAGAAGCAAAAGATGGATTTGTAGGTTTAAAACTTGTTAAAGAAAATCAAATAGATTTAATCTTGATGGATATACAAATGCCAGAAATGAATGGTTACGAAGTAACTAGGGAAATAAGATGTCTAGAATCGGATGTACAGATACCTATAATCGCTTTGACAGCGGGTAGTGTAAAAGGAGAGAAGGAAAAGTGTTTAGCAGCTGGCATGAACGATTTTGTTGTTAAGCCTGTTATTGAACAAACACTGCGAGAGATTATTGAAAAATGGCTAAAACAATAATTACAGTCTCAAAACGGATAATATTATCAATTATCATATGAACACGATATGCAATATTTTGAATAAATTTTGATTATATATTAAAATGCACCGAAAAAAATAAATATTACCAGTATTTTGCAATTCATCTACCAGAACCGTTGAATCAAGTCACACCCATGAGAAATATAATCCTTCTCTTTGCAACACGTTTGATAAAAGATCGGGCTGATCACAACCCTAATTTCAGTACATGTCGAAAAGAGATAACATTAAAAATCTTAAAAGAACTACATATTTTATAAGGATTATTTCAAGAGTAATCGTTAAAGTTAATTATTTATATAATGCTCAGCATATATTTAATCAAAATCACTATTTGTATGGAAAAATACGATTCGTTAGATTTGGTATTAAATATTTCCCCGCTTTCAATAGATTTAAAGATATTGTTATTTAAACTAAAACTTAGTTTATCTGAGTCATTGGTATCAAGGTATACCATTAATATACTTTAAAAGTCGATATTGTACCATTCTTTATCGATAACGTTATTAATGCTACAAAATAATAGCATTAATTTTGGATATATAACCCATTATATACCGGAAGGATACTGTAATACGCAGAAGTCATTCGACTATAATTTATCAAAAACATTATTTCTATGGATAGAAGAACCGCAATCAAGATTTTAGGAACTACCATACCGTCACTTTATTTGAGTACTCATATCTCTGCAATGGAAACTTGGACTAAAGTTCCATTTAAACCCGATTGGATATCATTGGAAAAATACCGTGTACCCGAATGGTTTCAAGATGCTAAATTTGGCATATGGGCACATTGGGGTCCCCAGTGTCAGCCAGAGCGTGGAGATTGGTATGCCCGTGGAATGTATCAAGAAGGATCTGATCAGTATCATTATCATATCGAAAAATATGGGCATCCATCAGTTTTTGGGTTTAAAGATGTTATTCATGAATGGAAAGCAGAGAAGTGGAATCCCGAGACCTTAATGGATTTATATAAGAATACAGGAGCTCAGTATTTCATGGCATTAGCTAATCATCATGATAATTTAGACCTTTATAAGAGTACAAACCATAAGTGGAATAGTGTAAATGTTGGACCTAAAAAAGATATTGTCCAAGGCTGGGCTAAAGCTGCAAAAAAACGAGGACTTAAATTTGGAGTTAGTGTTCACGCTGCTCATGCTTGGACATGGTATGAAACGGCACAACGCGCTGATAAAAAAGGGCCATATAAAGAAGTTCCTTATGATGGTCATCAAACTAAAGCCGACGGTAAAGGCAAATGGTGGGAAGGATACGATCCTCAAGATCTTTATGCTCAAAACCACCAACTTAGTAGAGATAGCGAGCAGGATCATACCATACACCAACAGTGGCATTGGGACGTCGACTCGGGAGTGAGTATTCCTTCACACGCATATTGTGAAAATTTTAGGAATAGAACAGTTCAGCTGATCGATAATTATAATCCTGATATTGTTTATTTTGATGATACTGCGTTGCCACTTTGGCCTATTAGCAATGTTGGATTGGATATTGCAGCTCATTATTATAATAAAAGTGCCAAAGAAAATAACGGTAAAGTTGAAGTTGTGATCAATGGTAAAATCTTAGACGAACAACAACGTAAATGTATGGTTTGGGATATTGAGCGCGGGCAAAGTAATAAAATTGAACCACAACCTTGGCAAACTTGCACGTGTATTGGAGCATGGCATTATGACCGAAGAATTTATGACAACAATCTCTATAAATCTGCAAAAACTATTTTACATATGCTCATAGATGTTGTCAGCAAGAACGGTAATTTATTATTAAGTGTGCCCTTGCGAGGTGATGGATCTATTGATGATAAAGCTCAATTTGTGGTAGAAGGTATTTCATCATGGATGAAGGTTAACTCCGAAGCGTTAATAGGAACAAGACCTTGGCATATTTTCGGAGAGGGTCCAGCTCAAGAACATGCTCCAGAATTGCATGCACAAGGATTTAATGAAGGGAAAGGAAAACCTTTTACAAGTGATGATTTTAGATTTACAACCAAAAAAGATACCCTTTATGTATTAAGAATGGGAAGATCGGAGGAGAAGACGATAACGGTATTATCTTTAGCCAAAAATGTTCAAAATACTAAAGTGATCAAGAATATCAAAATATTGGGATATAATGGCCCTGTACAATTTAAGCAAGATCATCATGCCCTAATCGTTGAGATTCCTAAAGATTTGATCCAAGACGAAAATGCAACAGTCTTAAAAATTACTAAATAAATATCGTCAGGAAATTTAACCTATAAAATTTCCTGATGATACCTTTAGTATAGTTGATTAACTGTATCATGATCCTAAATAATTTTTCAATTTGTGGCAGATTTTCATAAACAAAATCTTTATCCTTCTTCAATATGAGAAGCACATAAATCTCTTCTACTGCTTCGTCCCTATAAAGTTGTGATGCCACACAACTGTTGAAAAGCGATCTATATCCGTTATTCACCAATCTCTATGGCGACTTATAAGATTGCTACGTCTCTTTTTGATCAATATGGAACACCCTAAAAAGAAACCTTCAAATTGACAAACGTTCCCTTCTTTTAATAAAAAGTTCTCTTTTTGCTGAAATAAATCACAAAATAATATAAGGTCATTCACACATCCCTAATGGCACTTATTTTACCATTCATCCTGTTTACATGACCATTTAAATAAATTATTTAATAGATTTTCCATATGACTATAGATTCGTAAAAAATATAATGAATATGAATTGGAGGTTTAGTTATTTGGTATCGGCTATTATGCTGATTACTTTTAAATCATTACAAGGGAAAGTTCAAAATAGAGCTTTTGAAATGAATCAATTTAACAATACAAAGAATAATGATAAATCGTACATGTCTGACTCGATATATCTTTTGTCTGACACATCAATAAAGAAAAAGATTATAGAGATCGCTGAAGTCAATATCTTCCGGAGATTCAACCCCGTTAAACTTACCGCAGGAAAACTAACTTATCAAGTATCAAAAACAGCTTTAAGCTCCAGTGCCAATGCCTTGGAAGTATTGCGAAAAATGCCTGGTGTTACCATTATGTCGAATGGTAAAATAAGTTTAAACGGACAAGAAGGCGTACAATTCCTTATCGATGGGAAAACAAGCTTCTTGACTGGAGAAAATTTGATTACCTATCTGACAGCTATGCCAGCGTCTTCATTAGACATCGTCGAACTGATTACACAGCCTGATGCAACATTAGATGCAGGAGGTGATGCACGTATTATAAATTTGAAAAGAAATACAAAAGCATCAAATGGAATCCGTGCGATTATGTCATCTAATGTTGAACAAGGAAAATACAATAGGATGCAACACAATATTATGGTTGAGACAACTATTAAAAAGGTAAATCTTTCCAATTCGTACTCCTATTCCAAGGGAAGGGAGCTCGTTGACATTAGCTCCATTAGATATCTGGATTATGATACAAAAGAAATCAATAAAGATTTACTGTTGGATATGGATGCCATTAGAAAAAAAGATTATATCAACCATTATTACAACAGTACATTAGATTATAATCCTAATAAAAATATAAACGCTGGAGCGTATGTCTTGCTTAATAACAGCAGACGAATTAAAGATGAAGAGGTCATTTCTTCATTTTTATATCATCACTTACAACCCGATTCTATTATAAACACTAGTAATCTATTGCGGCATAATTTTAAAAATTTTAGTACAGGCGCCTATTTAATCGTCAATTTTGACAAAGACTCAAAATGGGAAAACTATATCGATCGCCAAAATTTTACACAGTCAGACCAGCAAGTTCAATGGTCTGACAAATTTTTGGAAGGTAAATTACAGTCAGAAAAGCAAGAGTTAGTTGGTCATACAGAGGTTCAGGTGAAGATCACCACGATGCAGAGCAAATATCAGTTTAATATAATTTCAAACCTAGTTTCGACATTTGGTGGTAAATATACTCATGTCAATATGCGTACAAGGTCTTTCTATGAAGTTTATCAAAATAAGCAATGGCAAGAAGATAAACAACTTAGTAATGCATTTGGACACGCGGAGAAATTAAAGTCATTATTTATTCAATTACAGTATAAAACCTCAGAATCCATTATACTTGATATGGGATTACGTTATGAAGATGCAGCATTCAACAGTTTGTCTGCTAATGAGACGGATTTAAATCATGAACAACTGAGATCCTATAAGAACTTTTTTCCCAATATGACCATGACCTATAGTATGTCAAGTCAACAAAAGCTCTCATTTCATTATAATAGAAGAGTAAATCGCCCAAACTTCAGGGATTTAAATCCATTTGTGGAAATAAACGATCCTTATCTTTATGAAAAAGGAAATCCAAACCTCAAACCAGAATTTATAAACAATATGGAATTGACTTGGATTTTTAGAAATACCTATTTACTTCAGTTTTCTTATATCCTAAAGCAGGATCCAATAAGTAAAAGCTATAATCTAGATAATAATAATCGAACGGTAGTGATGCCCATGAATCTCGATTATGCTTCTGGTTTTGGTTTAAGGTTTAATGCGACAAGTATTTCACCTATGCGCAGTTGGCATATACAGGCAAACGCAAACCTACTTTACAAAAACTTCCAATGGATCACGAAGGATAAAGTATTTCATAATAGCCGATTAACACCAGCTATTCAATTACAAAATCAACTGAACTTACCTTTCAAAGCAAATTTAGAAATCAATTGTTTTTTAAACGGTTCTACTGCAGAGGGACAAGCAAATATTTCACATTTATGGTCTATCAATAGTGGGCTCCGTAAAACCTTTTTCCAAGACAAATTTACTTTGTATATTTATGCCAATGACCTTTTTAGGAGTAATAGACCTAATATAACCTTCAATGGAGATGTTATCAAAGGAAAATACCAAGAGTCTTATGATAGTAGGGCATTCGGGATTAATCTTTCTTACAGATTGAGTAAAGGAGGAAAAAATGATCCTAAAAATAATAACACAGGAAACCGCTTAGAGGAAAATAACAGAATTAGTTACTGATATGTTGATAGCCAGAACTTTATATGCGAAAGTAAATTTAATACATCAGGTAGGACCAGCCCTATGGGGAATAGTATCCTTTAATATCCTGCGTATTGTCACTGATCTCACAAAGAAAGATGAATTTTGGTCAGGAGGTATCAGGATACACGCCAATGGACTAATTATCTCAATAGTTATCTGTTACTTCATCACGTTAATGTGGAAAAATGGACTCAAAAAACTATTTTCTAGAGCTAAAGATATTCCAACAAATATCTTTAAGGAATATAGCGTTTGCTTGTTTCAGGTCATAGTTATTCTTAATCCGGTTATCTTCATAACAGAACGTCTAGGCTGGATTTATATGGGCGATGGTGTTATCGATTATATTTTGGTCAATGCCATCTATATTCCCTTGTTATTGCTTTATTATACGTTGTTAAGAAATGAGGTGATCAATAAAAGTTTGGCAGATAGTAGAGTTCATATCGAGCAAATCAAAGCAGACAAACTGTATACCGATCTTCAATTGTTAAGGAGTCAATATCATCCGCATTTTCTTTTCAATGCCCTCAATACCATATATTTTCAGGTTGATGAATCAAATACTATGGCTAAAAGAAGCTTAGAGCAGTTGTCAGAATTATTGCGTTATCAAATATATAATGTTAACGATAAAGTTTCAATGGATCAGGAAATCACCTATTTGACTTCCTACATAGCTTTCCAACAGCAGAGGCTTACTGAAAGATTAACTGTGCATTCCAATTTTCACGACGAATGGGAAGGACTTGCTATTTTTCCATTACTTTTTCAGCCACTCATTGAAAACGCATTTAAATATGTACGTGGTCAGTATAAAATTGATATCAGCCTAAAACGTCAAGGTGAAAAAATAAATTTTACGGTTTCGAATACAGTGCTTGAACATACGATCAATAAGCATGATAGTTCGATTGGTGAAGCTGTAAAATCTGGTTCTGGATTGACCAATCTTATTAAGAGATTAGATTTATTATATCCTGATCAATATATATTACGTTCTACAAGGGAAAAACAGCTATTTTCTACAGAATTAATCATAAATTTGTAAAATATGATGGAGATCAAATGTGTCATTGTAGACGATGAGCCATTCGCTCGTAAAGGAATAGCTGCCTACATCGAAAAGATCAGTTTTCTTAAACTTACTGCTGAATGTGAAGATGCTATTGAACTAAGTGAATATCTTGGTACTGAGCATGTAGATCTTCTATTCTTGGATATTGAGATGCCGGAGCTTTCGGGCTTAGACTTTATTACAACATTGAGTAGCCCCCCAAAAATTATAATTGTATCTGCTTATGAAAAATACGCACTTCGTGGATATGAATTAGAAGTAGTTGATTATCTTTTAAAACCAGTTCCTTTTGCCAGATTTTTAAAAGCAGCTCATCGCGCCCACGATATCATTGCGACAGCACATACTTATAGCTCAAATGTCCAAACGAAAGGACAGGAGGAGTATATTTTTATCAAAGTTGATAAAAAATTAAAAAAGCTTTTCCTTCACCATATTCTTTTTATTCAAAGCATCGGAAATTATGTCATTATTCATACAATAGATAGTCAAGAAATCACCTATTGTACACTACAACAAATGCTTTCTCTTTTGCCGCAACATACCTTTATTACTTGTCATAGATCCTATATTGTGAACATGAATAATATCTCTGTTATCGAAGGTAATCAGATGCAAGTAGGTCACTATAAAATTCCGATAGCACGTAATTTGAAAGACGAAGTAATGTCTCAGATTTTAAGGCATCAATAACTTTGAAAGTTAAGAAAAATGTTTATGCGGTTCAATTGAAGCCTTACATAAATCAGGTCTTACACTTAGATAAAAAATTTATAAAAAGCAACAACAATGACTGGACCTAATAAAAATTTACAATTTCCAATTAATAATTATAATAGACTGTGTTTTCTAAAAAATATAGTCAAAAATCCTAATATTATTATTGGCGATTACACCTATTATGATGATTTTGAAAATGTGGAGAATTTTGAAAAAAATGTAAAGTATCATTTCGATTTTATTGGCGATAAATTAATCATTGGAAAATTCTGCATGATTGCTTCTGGTGTAACATTTATCATGAACGGAGCAAATCATATGACTGATGCATTGACAAGTTATCCTTTTGCTATTTTTGGGAATGGCTGGGAAAAAGCTATGGACAATAAATCTTATCCAATAAAAGGAGATATTAATATTGGCAATGACGTTTGGATTGGATATAATGCCACAATTATGTCTGGTGTCACTATCGGAGACGGAGCAATAATTGCAACTAATTCAACTGTTACCAAGGACGTTGAACCCTATGCTATTGTTGGTGGAAATCCTGCACATGAAATTAGAAAGCGTTTTCCTGATGAAACAATTGCAAAACTTTTAGAAACAAAATGGTGGGATTGGGAGATAGAAAAAATCACTGAAAATGTTCAAAATTTAACTGACAGTCATATTGATAATTATCTCAATAAGATATGAATATTTGAATTCATAAGAAAATTTAACAGTAATGCAATCAATAGGCAGATACGTTCATCGATTGCATTATTATTTATTTCACTTCAATGATCTTACTGTTTTCCATTGATTGTTAAACCTCTTGTTCAATAGAAATAGTAAGCTTTGAAAATATAGTAAATGCAAATAATAAGATAAGTGCCACAGGAAATATAATCCCAATGATAATTGCAACGAGTAAGGAAATATTCAGGTATACTTTTCCAGTACTAGCAAAAACCTTTAGTTTAAAATTTTTTAATGTGTCAAATGCTTTTTGAAAACCATTTGAGATTATTTTACTATTGATGTCAAATATTGTTTTAGTTTTCATGATAAATCTGTTTATGATTCAAAAATAAAGATATTTAATCTCTGTGCTAATTGTAATTAGGTGGATGAAGGTCGAAAATCGGTAAACCATTAATTTCTAGCAGTTAGTGATGTCTGTATTGGTGTAAATTTGCAGAAAGAGGAGGAATGTAAAAAAATTAAAAAGGCATTAAATTTTTTGATCAGTAACTGAAAGTCAATATTTAAAAAAATGGTATTCAACTTCCTATAGAGGAATATGGAGTGTAAAACAGGTTTCCTCATCATTCGATTTGACGGTTAAAGTCCCCTTATGGGCCTTTGCTATCTCCGAAGCAATGTACAATCCAAGTCCAAGACCATTCTGGCTAGCTTGCTTATTTTGACGTTGGAACGGATGGAAGAGGTATTTTAGTGCCTGTTCAGAAATTGGCTGGCCTTTATTGATGACAGAAATTTCCCAAAAATCGCTGACAGTTGTGGCACTCAAAATTACAGGCGTATCTGATGCTCCATGCGTAATCGCATTTCCAAGTAAATTGGAAACCAATTGAGATAAACGCCCAGGATCACACTCCACCAGTTCATTGATATTAAAATCTGATGCTATAATTCTATCCGGCCAAGTCACCTTTAACTCATCACTAACTTGATTCAATAACTTTTCGAGGTCATATTTGACAAGTGTAATTTGAAATCCACCACCCAAACGCCCACGAGCGAGATCCATGATATTATTGATCATTTCGTACATCCTTTTTGATCCACTCTCAATGATATTAACAAGTCTTTCTTCAGGTTGTCCTATTTTTTTTCTTGCAAGCAGTTGAGCCGCATTCATAATCCCACTTAGGGGATTTCTCAAATCATGTCCGAGTACAGCAATAAATTGTTCACGAATTAAGGCATTTTGTTGTTCCAGTTTCAATTCAGCTTGAGCAAGTTTTTTTGCCATCTTTAGATTTTCTTCGTAAAGCCGTCGATCGGAAGCACGAAAAATATTGAAGCGTATAAAAAGCACCTGTCCCTGCTCATCCCTTCTTTCATAACCATTTATATATACAGGCATTTTTTCCGAACTAGAATCTGCTAATTCGAGCGCTATTTCATCAAAGTGTCCCTGCAAACGCAATAAAGGCCAAAGGTGAGTTTCAAAATATATCTTTCCACCTACTGTAAGTATAGTAGATAGACGTTGGCCAAGTAATTTATCAGGAACTGTATTTAACCATGAAGCGACACGTTTATTAATCCTTGCTATATTTCCATCAGCATCTGTAATAACAAAACCACTCAGTGATGATTCAAAGAAATCATTAAAATCTTCAGCGTCCGAATGAATGAATCTACTGGCCATATAAATAATTGCTAATTGCTAATACCGTTTCTTCTGGAGCACTCAAGTTAGGACAATGTCCAGTCGCACTCATGATGACAAGTGTGCTATCAGGTATATTATTGTGCATATATTGTCCCACTTCTATTGGAGCGATAATATCGCTGCTACATTGAAGGATTAGTACAGGCAGCTTTGTATCTCCCAAGATTTCACGCTTGTCCGTCAAGAACGTAGTGCGTGCAAAGTGTTTAGCTATTTCAGGATCTGTTTTGCAAAAGCTGTTAGCGAGTTCCTCTCCAAGTTCTTTTTTGTTAGAGTTACCCATGATGACAGGACCCATAGTCATTGACCAACCTAGATGGTTATTGTTTAATGATTCTAACAGTTCATCGATTTCTGACTTGCTAAATCCCCCTATATAATCTTCTTGATTAATATAAGCAGGCGAAGGTGCTACCAAAATAAGTGTTTTAAAAATTCCAGGTGCCATATTAGCCGCTATTAACCCCATCATGGCACTAACAGAATGTCCAACAAACACACCATCATTAATGTTTAGTACTTTGGCAATTGCTACGATATCTTGCGCGTACCCTTCAAGACAATCATATTTCTCAAAACAATATGCGGAGAGATCAGAATTTCCAGCACCTACATGATCGAAAAGTACTATTTTGTAGTTTTCTTGAAAAGAAGGATATACATCACGCCACATGTTTTGATCACATCCGAACCCATGAGCAAACATCATGGCATGATCTCCATTGCCACTCACAACAACATTGTTTCTTTTCAGTATTTCCATAGAAGAAATCTTAGGTCAAGCTACTACATAATTCTCAAGTATCTAATTTACGATTTGTTTAGCATCTAAAAAATTTTAATTATTATTTTTATTGACGACATAAATTTTAATCCTTAGGTTTTCCTATATGTTTTTCTAATTCACTATAGGAACAAATGATTCACGATTAACTGATATAAAAAGTGCAACGATCAATATTATTTTTTTCAATATTGATTTTGTATAGAGTGTCTTGGCGATAACTGATCAATTTCATAACTGAATCGTATAGCATTACAAACAACGTATTAAGGAAGTCAATTTCGTTATTTAAGTTAGGTGATCGCTTTTTATTTCATCGTAGTTAATTAGTAGTGAACTTCTTTAATACATATTTGTTTATATAAAAAATAGATATTATGGAAGTACAGCAAAACAACATGGGAAAGAGGATTACCCTTTATGATGAATATTACGGCTTTTTAGAAAATCCTAGCAAATTTAATTTTGATACAAATCCACATCGACTTATTATTAAGAACTATGCACTGCGCACTGGGGATAAAATACTTTATGAATTTTACTTAAAAGAAGTATTTCCAGATCGTGCAATAGAAGAACTACATTCTTTCGATAAAGATATCAATTATATACAACAAATGGGAAGAGAAGAATTGGCACTTTGGCTCATTGACAATAAAGTAAAAGTCCTACAGTCCGATATCAACACAACTGATAAAGATGCGATTTTCAGAATAGTTCCTGTCGCAGATACCGAAAATCCAGATACATATTTGCAGCAGCAAGAAGGCTTGATTTTAAATAACGTTGCGCCATCAGAATTGATCACATTCCCATATCACGTATGGATCAATACAAAATTGCCATAATTTTAATGAAGTAATAATGCATAGAAACAGCTATTTAATGATAGATCTTTAAAGGATTAAAAACGGTAGGATAAAGTGTAATTTTTATAACACTATATCCTACCTATCCTAAGATTTTTAAAGTAAAAGAGCTTATTGGCACCATCTCCAATGATCGCATTACAGGTTTCACCTTTCACAAACAAGTAAAATCCCTAAAGGGGGATTTTAGGGATTTTAAGTTTATTTTATAACCTATATTTTATGAAGGGGCTCTATTAAATAGTTTGTCTAAAATAATTATTTATTTCAAATTAAACAAGTATGAAATAAAAAAATATTAATATTTACTTAAGATTTATCCTAGATTATTTTAAAGCACTATCAAAAATGCACTCGGAAGTTAAAAATTTATTGAATTTTAATTATGCTTTGTAACTATTAAAGGTAAATATAGTTGTATCCTTGTCTTTATAGACTTGTTTTAGTTTTTATTACAAGATGATCTCTCCTAGTTTAATTATTGTATTCATAATCAGTTGTTTAATAACATGAGGTGTTATTTTTAATTGACAAGACCACCGTGAAAGTCAGTATAGCTTTTAAGATAATTTATTGTAAAATAACATTCGTAAAACGTAATCGATGACATACTGAAAAAAATCAAAATTTAATTAAATAATTACTTTCCGAAAAAAATGTCTATAAAATCGATAAAATATCAAAACAGGTATGAATTTTGAATAGGGTCTTAAATCAATAATCTAGCAATTTTTATGGAAAATCAAAAATTAGGATCGATTGCATTAATCGGAGGGGGACCTGCGGCTTTATTTATGTTAAAGGAGATTGTTAATCAAAATCTTCAGGTTGAAAGTATCTACATTTTTGAAAAAAATGAGCGATTGGGAGTTGGTATGCCTTACGGTAAATATGGGTCATGTAATGAACATCTTGCCAATGTTTCAGCCAATGAAATTCCAGAATTAATTTACGATGTTTCTACTTATTTGTCAAAATATCCATCTGATGATTTTCCAGATTACTATTTAAATGGCATATCCAATCCTTATCAGGTTTTACCAAGACTTCTTTTGGGAAATTATCTTGAAAATCAATTTCACGAATATATTAAGTTAGCTATCAAGCTTAAGATAAAAGTACATGTCTTGACAGAAACTGCTGTGACTGATCTTGTCTACGATCGTACAAAAGAAAATTACAAAGTCATTATTACAGATGATAAAGAATATGAAGTGGGATTAGCGGTCATCTGTACAGGGCATTATTGGCCGATAACCTTTGAAGGAAAGACAAAAGGATGGTACGATTCTCCCTATCCACCATCAAAATTTGACCAAAAGACAAATTTTCCCGTCGCGATTAAAGGAGCTTCACTGACTGCAGTAGATGCTGTCAAAACGTTGTCACGTTTGAATGGTCAGTATAACTATGACGGTGATCAAGTCAGTTACGTTTTGAATGAAGATTCCAAAAATTTCTCTATACACTTATTTTCGACTGGTGGTTATCTTCCTGCATTGCGTTTTCATTCCGAATCAGAACCATATTCCGTTTCCTGGTCAATGACTTTGGATGAAATTTATGATTATAAAGAAAAAAATAATGGCTTTATTGCTCTCGATTATGTTTTTGAAAGAAATTTTAAAAGCCCACTTAAGCAAAGCGACCCCGTATTCTACGACAAGATAAAAGATATGACCATAGAGGAGTTTGTTGAAGAAATGCTCAGTCTTCGAAAAGAACTAGACAGTTTTACCCTGTTTAGAGCCGAATATTTAGAAGCAAAAAAGTCCATAGATAGAAGAATGTCTATATCTTGGAAAGAACGATTGGCCGCCTTCAGTTATGCTATGAATTATCCAGCGAAGCACTTTTCAGCAGAAGATATGCTTCGGTTACGTAAAGTTTTAATGCCACTTATCAGTGTTATCATCGCTTCTCTACCACAGGAATCGTATAAGGAAATTATTGCTTTATATGAAGCAGGTGTTATTGAGCATATCCAAGTTGACAAAGATAGTCATGTTGAACCGCATGCTGATACCGGTGCGATCTATTGCTATATGGATATACAAGGTAAAAAACATGAACAGCATTACCAACTTTATATTGACGGTACTGGACAACAGCCCTTAGAATTTAACGATTTGCCATTTGAGGCACTTAAAGATCAAGGTTTGATCAGCACAGGATATCTCAATTTTAAGGATCGGAATGAAGGAGAAAAATATGTAAACGAAAAAAATATAACTGTAAAAAGAGACAGTAATAATGGTTTTTATATGTATGTAAAAGGTTTAAGTATAAATGATTATTTTCAGGCACTTGATGCCTTTGGCAATGTGACTAAAAATCTATTTATAATGGCAGTACCATTTATTGGAGGGCTTAACCCTGACTATTCCGGACTTGACTTCTGCGATACGGCTAGTAGGAGGATAGTCAAATTTCTAAAGAACCCATGAAATTTGTCCTACTAAACATGGAGCGTTTCTTAAATATACATATGATTAAAATAAGAAAAGCTAATCGAAAGATTAGCTTTTCTTATTTAATACTCTAAAGACCGAGTCAGTTGCGTAGATTTATTTAACAGCTGATCTTCTACAATACACTTATGATTTTTAGTAGAAAATAGAATGATTGACTGTAACAACGCATTAATCCTTATATGATGGAATGGTAAGCATCCATTATATTACTTCAGAAGAGTACCAATAAATCCGGCATTAGCTATCATTACCTTATTTGATTTCAACATTCTTAAAATCAAATGGTAATCGTTCGATTGAATTTTCATTTTCGATCATCAATTCAATTTTTATATCATCTCTTTCACCAGCAGTCATATTCCGTTTCAATTTGATGAGTTTGTATATAATCTTTGTTTCTTTATCAGTTAACGTCAGATTATTGTAACCGTGGTCAAGCTCTTCATCGACAGCTATTATAACATCTTGATTGGCATCCGATTTATAAGCATACATGAAGTCATAACTTTTAAAGTCAATACCTTTAAAATCCTCCTCATCACTGATCTTATATTTAAAATCGGGAAATATGTTTTTTATGCTCGCAGAATCCACAATAGCGAAATAAATAGTTGAATTCCTTTTGGTAATATGTTGATCTATTAGATTGATGTTCTTTTCTAAATTTTTAAGTTTACCCAGATTAAAATATGAGTTTTTATTTTCTGAAGGCTTAAAGTATTTTATAACACCTTTAACACCCATGTTTTTGTATTTTTTATTTTCATTGATTTCATATCTCGCCAAAACATTAGCCCTTCTGAAAATATTTTCAAAAAAATTATTGTGGAGGACCTGTCCATTGTAATTTGTCGTAGCAAGCGTATCTATTTTAATGAGGTGAAATCTGTCATTGGGTTTGTTTTCGAGTTCTAGACTTATCTCAACCATATCGTACATCTTGATGGCATGCGATAATATGACTTTTTCTTGTGAATAAAGAGATACATTGAACATTATTAAAAGTAGAAGTGTGGTTAGTTTTTTCATATTGTATATCGGTAATCGCTATAATATTACATTTCTTATCGTTTCAATTCTTGGTATTCATATTGAGATTATGTTCATAAACTTTGCTATAGCAATTTTCCATAAATTATCTTTTATATTTCATTTCCTAACTTTTCAAATTCAATCTTTCCTCCTGAAGGTCAAGTAGGCGAAGATGTTTTTTTATGATTTCTTCATCTAACAAAATCTCTTGACGGTTTTTGTTTATAAGCCAGCTTCTTTGTGTTTCTAGGATGTCGATATAAATATTTCGGTATTCCACATAATTAATAATGATTTCAGAACTGCTTAATTGGTGTTCATATTTCTCTAATTGATCCTTCAATATTGGAAAACTTTCTATTTTGTTTGCATAATCGTTACGAATTTTATCAACAGCCACTTGAGCGAGGTTGTTCTGTATCTCGTAATCTATTTCCTTTTCGCTTCGCACAAAATCACGATCTATTAATGGAAATTTTTTTAATAAAATAGGTAGTGTAAGCCCCTGTACAAGCAATGTTAAAAGAATCACGACAAATGTGATGAAAAGAATTAGATTCCTTTGAGGGAAAGGGGTTCCATCACTTAAGGTCAAAGGAATTGAAAGCGCTGCAGCCAAAGAGACTACGCCTCTCATTCCGGTCCATCCAATGATCATCGGTGTTTTCCATCCAGGAGACTGTGCATCTGCAACCGTGATAAAATTTCTCATAATCAAAGTTGTAATCACTGCTGCATAACCGGCAAGAACCCTTACCATAACCAGAACTCCAGTAACAGCAATTCCATATCCAATTGCAGTATAAATATCGGTATCACCTAAACCGGAAACAATTTCAGGCAAATCTAAACCGATGAGCATAAAAACAATACCATTTAGCAAAAAAACAAAAGTTTCCCAAACCGTTACGGTACGTATTCTAGATGCGCTGCTCAAAAAGTCATGACTTCTATAGGAAAGAAACAAGCCACCGCTTACGACGGCCAATACTCCAGAGGCGTGAAGCTGTTCTGCTGCTAAATACATCGAGAAGGGTGCAATAAAAGTGAGTAAAATATCAGTATTTGAATCTGTAGGTAAAATCTTGTGCATTTTCAGAAAAACATAGGCGATTGCAAGCCCTATTCCAACACCACCTATGCACATCCATACAAAGCTTCCCGCAGCCTCCTGCCAGACAAATTGTCCCGTTGCTGCTGCAATCATTGCAAACCGGAAAATGATTAAAGAAGAAGCATCATTCAACAAACTTTCACCTTCTAGAATTGAAGCTAATCTTTTTGGCACCTTAACAAATTTTAAGATTGCTCCAGCGCTTACTGCATCAGGTGGAGAAACAATTCCACCCAATAAAAAACCCAAGGCTAAAGAAAATCCAGGAATAAAATAATTAGCGAAAATCGCAACCGATAATGCGGTGAAAAAAACGACGACAAAAGCAAAACTGAAAATAATTCTACGCCATCGCCAAAGTTCTTTCCAAGAGGTCGACCACGCTGCTTCATATAGCAGAGGAGGTAAAAAGAGAATAAATATTAATTCGGGTTCTATTTTTATGCGGGGTACTCCTGGAATAAAACTTATTAAAAGTCCTGCTAGTACAAGTAATACAGGATAAGCTACCTGAATTTTTTTCGCCAGCATAATAAGCATGGTGATCATCAGAACCAGAAAAAGATAAAATTCAAAATTTTCTAACATATATAAATTTTAGATATATAAATATATATTAAATATTTAGAAAGATTTATAGCCGATTTAAATTTCAATAGGCTTAGTATGCAAAGCAATAATATATATTTCTGATAGCAAACCGGTTGCTTGATACACCAATATTAATATGGATTTTATAGTAGTAAAAGTGTTTGCATAGTCGTTTCAAACAAATAGCGGTATTAAATGTTATCTTGATAGAGAGAGAAAGTTCACCACTAACTATTCATTTCAATATATTGTAGAAAATAAATAATAATTTATGTTCAAATTGCCTATGAGCGACATTTACAAAAAATCAGCAGCAGTATGTATCGTTGTTTTACTTTTTTTAATGTTGACAGCCTTATTCATAAAAGGTACTACACTATTACTTTTGCTATTTGGAGGAATTCTCTTTTCCATACTTTTCCATGCGATTTCATCCAAGATACAGCACTGGACGGGTTTAAATTCCAAAATATGCCTCTTGTTAGCGATACTTTGGGTGATTATTTTCTCTAGCACCATATCTTATTTTATCGGAAATACAGCTGTAAAACAATATAAAGAACTTGCCGCTACAGTACCAAAAATGATTGATAATTTACAGATCTATTTGAGTAGTACCAATTGGGGTACTTATCTTATCGATAATATTGACAGTGCGGAAGATCAGATGAACAAAGTCATACAACATTTACCACAGGTTTTCAGTGGGACATTTGGTTTTTTTGGAGATGTATATGCCTTCTTATTTTTGGGTATATTCATTATGATTTCCCCCAAAGAGTATATGATTGGCATCATCAGCTTATTTCCAGACAAAAATAAGCGTACAGTTGAGGAAGTTCTGGATAAAGTAGGGGAGCAATTGAAGATTTGGTTAAAAGTTCAATTGTTGGACATGCTTTTTGTTTTTGTTTTAACAGCAATTGCTTTGCTTATTTTAGGAATTGAGCTTTGGTTGATTTTAGCGTTAATAGCAGGATTACTCTCCTTCATTCCCAATTTAGGTCCCACGCTTGCACTTATACCCGCTTCTTTAGTGGGATTGCTAGATGGACCAGTCACAGCCCTGTACATTATCGCAATTTTTATTGGCGTACAGATAATAGAATCTGCAGTTTTTGCCCCCTTCGTACAGAAGAAGATGCTATCCTTACCACCAGCTATGGTACTCTTTTTCCAATTGCTGATGGGTACACTCACGGGCGCATTGGGTTTACTTTTCGCAACACCTATATTGGTCGCTCTTGTCAATTTTGTTAACGAAATATACGTAATCAGGGTATTGAGACAAGAGACAGCTGGAGAGATGATAGAAGAAATAGAAAATGATAATGAAGATCTAGAATATGATTAGCTATTTAATAGGTTTAGGGATTTGAAATAATAAAATTAGGGCCCAAATCTGTAAAGCGGTTTGCATGATGTTAATAGTTCCAACGACAGGATTCTGGATGATATTTGACATCATGAGAGGGATATACATTAATCCAATAATCATCATGGCTAATATAATATATTTTACCCCGTTGCTCCCTTTACTAACTATATATCCAATACCAAAAATCATCCCTACAATGATAAGGGAGAAAAAGATATTTAGGAATGAAAAATTTACATAAGGAGATATGATGATATTCACAATCGATAACGCGGCTGATGCATAGATTAAGTTTGCGGCTTTTTTATGATTTGGATGAATAGTAATTTTGTCATTTCTCGACTTTTCTTCTATCAAGAAAGTAATTTGTTCAATTTCTTCAGGAGTAAAAATTCTTCCACGTGATTTGAGAATTTCATACGCAAATTGAATTGCTTGTGGGACAAATCGAGTATCTTCTTGCAGATAGATTTCTAATTCTTTATCTGTTTTTGCTTCTAATATCTTTCTTTTTATACTCATTTTTAATAATGTTCTATTTTTAAATTTCAGTCGGTGGGAATTAGGAATTATTTTTTTTTAATTATGCGCAAAGATAGAATTATAGGTCAAATAAATTATAATCAGCTCACATTTTAAGTTTTTTCGGATTAAATAACGCACATTTTCTTAATTAAAAGGATATATGTAATTTCAGCGATTATGAGTAGTAAAGGATAAGCTTATTAAAAAATATAAACCTGTTTACTCTTATCTACATAACGTCCTGTTTAAAGAGAATTACACAGAAAGGGCGAAGTATACTTAGATTTGATTTTTTCAAAAGTTTCAAATGAAAATTATTACATTTAACTATGCTAAGCTTCAAAAAAGTATTTCTTTATTTAATTGTTTTGTTTTTATACAAATCAAGTAGCTATGGACAAGCTCCTCTCACGATGATACAGATCCAAAAGCAATATGGCGGAATTTGGATAGATAAGAAAACAAGTAGATGCTTACAGATAACCTTTGAAAATGACAGTTATGTAATGATCACCGACTGGACAGCTAAATACCAATGTCGGGCGAGTGGCGATGTCTATAAAGCTTTTATAAAAAATGCCAGATTGGTCATGCCAGAAGATAAGGAACATCATGCGCCGTATAGTGAAATTACGGTAGAAAAAAATAAACTAGTATACCGTACCAAGCCCAATGGTATATTGAAATCCTCAACTTGGGATAAACAGATATTTACCCGAAAGAAATAACTTAAACCTTAGCTCCATTACAGACGGCAATACTTTATGAAATTTTAGGATATTAAGATTTCAATTATCTTTTGAAACAAATAAAGTTCGAAATTAGATATGGCATTGATTGAATCCCTGAGTTTGTGATAGGCCTAAATATTATTTCTTTAACAATCTGTAGATATCGCGTTATCATCCTGCCTAGCCAAATCAATCAATTGACGTTTTGTTATCAAATAGATACTTTCCACTATTTATGCAGCGAGAGTGAAATAGACAGCTATTTATCCAGATTTATAGTTAGACGATGGCAGTGAGAACATCAATAGATACATTTTGTTAATGATCGTTTAAATGAATGGAACTGATAAAAAAATATTCTTTTTCCAATAATTAGTTTATAATTGCTATTCGTTATATAAAAGTTATTATGAATAAAGACTTATTACAGATTGGTGCTGAAGCATTAAGAAAAGCAGCACTAAATGAAGATTCCAAATCCTATATATTAGCAAACCCTGTCTTGTTCCAACTTTTTAAAAAAGCAGCCGATCGATATATTGGCGGTGAAACTCTGGAAGAAACGATAGTTAAAGTTAAAACTTTAAATAACCTAAAAGCTTCGATAGAGTTCATGGGTGAAAGTACCCGGACAGAGCAAGAATCCAAAGCTGCCACCGAAGAGTTTATTCGTATCTGTCAACAAATCAGATTGCAACAGTTGAATTCCACAGTATCACTAGATCTGTCGCATATAGGCTTAGCAATATCCAAAGATCTTTGTTTAAATAATTTAAATGCCATTTGTCAGGAAGCATCAAAATCTGGTATTGAAGTTATCATCAGTGCAGAAGGAACTGAAAGAACTGATGCAGTTATTGATACCTATAAAAAAGCACTAACAAAATACGATCATTTGGCGATAACCCTGCAGGCATATCTGTACCGTACAAAAGATGATTTTAAAGAAATAATAAAAGAAACCGGAAGAATCAGGATCGTGAAAGGTGCGTTTGAAACAGCTATTGGCCTTTCTATGCCTAGAGGTGAGATACTTGATGATGTTTATATGAGTTATATCGATCAGTTATTGGCACAGAATCATAAATGTTCAATTGCTACACACGACAAAAAAATACAAGCAAATGCTCAAGTATTGATCGAGAAGTACAAACCAACGAAAGAAAACTACGAGTTCGAGAGTCTTTATGGTATTTGCAATGAGCAACTGGTGTTGCTTCAAGCCCAAGGTTACCAAACTAAGCTTTACTTCGTTTACGGAAAAGAATGGTACTTATATCTATGTAATCGGATAGCAGAATATCCGATGAATATATTTCAAGCTTTGAGTGATATGACAAAATAAGGAAGAGTATCGTATAACCTATTTGAGATGATAAGGAAAAGTTCAATTCAAGGGACCGATTAAATAATGATCATATAAAAGAGTAATTGACATATGGATAACAGGAGAGAATTTCTAAAAAAAGCAGCTATGCTGACGGGCGGCATGTCCCTGTCACAGCTGCTCCCTCAATCTATTGCAAAGGCCATGGCCATTGATCCGATATTAGGGAGCACGTTTTATGATGCTGAACATGTTGTTTTGCTGATGCAAGAAAACAGATCATTTGATCATGCTTTTGGCACTTTAAAAGGTGTCCGAGGATTTAACGACCCTCGTGTTGTCCGCCAACCCAATAACCGCAAGGTTTGGTTACAGTCTCAATCGGATGGTAAAACATATGCGCCTTTTCGATTAGATATGAAAGATTCTAAAGTCACTTGGATGGGCTGTCTGCCACATAATTGGACAGACCAGACCGATGCAAGTAATCAAGGCAAGATGGATCGATGGCTAGATGTCAAGCGTTCGGGATTTAAAGATTTCAAAGAGATGCCCTTAACATTGGGCCATTATACACGTGAAGATATACCTTTCTACTATGCCATGGCCGATGCGTTTACCATCTGCGATCAACATTTCTGTTCCAGCCTCACGGGTACCAATCCCAATAGACTCTATTTTTGGACAGGCAATATTCGAGAAAAACTGACCAATAAAGCACTGGTTTGGAATGGAGATTCCGAGTTCAGTGGCAAAGCCACATGGAAGACTTTTCCTGAACGCCTTACCGATAATGGTGTGGATTGGAAGATCTATCAAAATGAAATATCTTCCAGTAGTGACGGTTATAGTGGTCAAGAAAACAGTTGGTTGGGGAATTTTGGATGCAATGTCATGGAGTATTTCCCCCAATATGCTGTCCAATATAGCAAGCGGTATCAAGATCTATTGATTCAGAAAAGAAAGCAGATCAATGCGAACCTTGAAGAGCTAAACAAAAAAGGTAGTGCAACTGGAGAAGAATACGAGAAATTGCAAAAGCGACTGCAAGAAACGGTAAAGGAACAAGAGCTGTATACGGACGAAAACTTTGAAAAGTTGAGTGCATACACAAAAGAAATCCACCGACGTGCATTTGTCAATAACAGTGCTGCTCCAGACTATATGGAGCTCGAACAGATGGAATATCAAGAAGGTGATGAGACTCGTCAACTCCAGATACCGAAGGGTGATATCTTGCATCAGTTTAGAGCAGATGTCAATACAGGCAAACTGCCTACAGTATCATGGCTGACGGCGCCACAGCTTTTCTCTGATCACCCAGATTCACCTTGGTTCGGTGCCTGGTATGTCAGTGAAGTCATGGATATCTTAACCAAAAATCCAGAAGTATGGAAAAAAACGATCTTTATCCTTACTTATGATGAGAATGATGGTTATTTTGACCATGTGGCACCATTTGCCGCACCAAATCCTTACCAAAAAGATTCAGGTAAGGTTTCCCAAGGCATCGATACACGGTTGGAGTATGTTCGGAAAGAAGAGCAATATCATCCGGAAAGTGGACGTGAAAGTAATATCGGACTAGGATATCGTGTCCCGATGATCATCGCCTCTCCCTGGTCCCGTGGTGGCTGGGTTAATTCACAGGTATTTGATCACACTTCACCATTACAGTTTTTAGAGCGGTTCATTGGTCATAAAACAAAGTCAAATATCAAAGAGACTAATATTACAGCATGGAGGAGGGCAGTTTGTGGAGATTTAACTTCGGCCTTCAGACCCTACAACGGAGAAGTGATAGCGAAACCTGAATTTGTTCAAAAAAAACCATTTATAGCAAGTATTCACCAAGCGAAATATAAAGATGTACCAAAAGGATTCAAGGCTTTAAGTGAAGCTGAAATACATCAGTTAGACCAAGAACCTCGGATTTCCCCCTATTTCCCGCAACAGGAAAAAGGTATTAAAGATTCATGCAGATTGCCTTATGAGCTCTATGTGGATGGGTACTTTAATGAGGAAACTGCGCAATATCAGATCTCCTTTGAGTCTGCTAGCCGAATATTTGGTCCTGCATCTTCAGGGGCAGCATTTACCGTTTATAGCGAAACTCCTTATCATGATGAAGGAGGTAGAAGTTGGAATTATGCGACGGTTCCAGGAGACCGATTGCAAGATAGCTGGTCATTAGATGCTTTTTATCATCGTGCTTATAAACTGAGCGTTTACGGTCCAAATGGTTTTTTTCGATCATTTGCTGGAGGGAAAGAAAATCCAAAAATCAAAATTTCTTGTCGTTACGAAAGCAATAAAAAAGATAACGGATTTACAGGCCGATTGTTGATCGAGATCGCGAATCAAGAGAACCGTCAGGTTGAATTATTACTTCAAGATAACAGTTATGGGCAGGGAGCAAAGAGTATTCAGGTGCACTCAGGTTCTAGTAAAGTTGTTGACATTGATTTATCCAAGCAGTATTATTGGTACGATGTAACAGTGATGTGTATAGGATATTTGGATTTTTACGAACAGTTTGCAGGACGTATAGAAGTTGGGGAAAATTCGAAAAGCGATCCATTAATGGCATAAATACCTCAACTGTCTTCATACTTTATGCTAAGAGCAGCCACTTAGTCGGCTTACTTTGCTGATCAGTCTTTATTTTTTAGGCATATCATTCTTACATACAATCCTCTTTAATGAAAGATGGGTTTAATTTGATGTTACCATTCTTACTGACATACTGCTGTCAGTGGGGATAGCTATTTTCGCTTAAATATTAAAAATCAAAAAATGAACAACATCACCATTCAAGAAAAGAAGATTATCGGTATGGCCATTAGAACTACCAATGAAAATGGACAGTCTGCAAATGATATCGAATTATTATGGCAAAAGTTTTGGAAAGATGAAACCATACATCAACTTGAGCAAAAGATAAATAACGAGATCTATGCCGTTTATACAAATTATGAAACAGATTTTACAGGCTATTACGATACCATTATCGGATATGAAGTAAGCAGATTAACGGTCGTTCCAGAAGGACTTGTAGGGCTAGTGATCGAAGGGGGAGAATATGCTGAATATGTGTCTAAAGGAAAGATGCCAGAAGCCATATTCGATACCTGGTTAGGCATTTGGGCTGATCAAGAATTTAATTCAAAAAGAGCTTACAAAGCAGATTTTACCGTACATGGTGAAAAATACAATGATGGTCCTATAGCTGAGGTAGAGACTTATATCTCGGTAAAGGATTGATCGCTATAGCTTTTCTGATGAAATAAAATCATAAAAACTATCAATCAGGTATCATCATAAAATATATGGAGCCGTTTGGGATAATCAGACGGTTTTTTTGTTATATACGTTTTTTCTTGAGTGCTTTCATTCCATTTTTTGAGATCTAGTTATAGGAGAATTTTTCGATAAGCGCTACTCAATATAGCAGTACTTTTCTTTTTTTTCAGAAGCAGTCTGTTTAATTATTGCTTTGTCAATTTCAACATTAAAACTGCTTTTCATACTAACATCATAAATCAAATTATAAAATCCGAATGTTCTATATCAACTATAATCGATTTGATATTAATATTTTAACATAGTATAGATCGTTATGAACAATTGCTTAAATCATTTTTTTGTATAAAAATTAATTTGAAAGTAGGGAGTGAAATCTATAATTTTTTATAATTGTAAACGTTTTATGTATGATTTGTTTATATTAGTCAGGCCAATCAACCATATACATGTACGATATTAAGGATTTTAGTGAAGAACAAAAACATAGAATCGCCATTATGCGTGATGAATATGTGTTTAAGCAGTTCTTCATACAAAATATTGCAATGCTGGAACAATATGCTTTTTCCATCATCAAAGACGCTTGCCATGCTGAAGATGTGGCAAGCGAAGTATTTTGGGAAATCTGGAATATGGGTTCAAAGCTTACTCAGATCAAATCAGTATCAGCCTATTTATACCGAGCAACAAAAAATAAATGTCTTAATCTATTACGAAATAAAATCGTCAGATACGAACCTGTTGAAGTACATAGCAACACGTTAGTCGACGACCTATCGCCTGAAGCATTGCTCATATCAGTAGAAAAAACAAGCGAGATAGAGCGTGCCATTGATCAGTTACCTCCTAAAACAAAAGAGGCGTTTTTATTGGTCAAAGACTGCCGGATGACCTACAAACAAGCTGCTGAAGCTATGGGTATTGCAGTCAAAACAGTAGATAGACATATTCAGATTGCGGTCGCAAAACTCTATTTTCTATTAAAAGAAAAAAAATAATATGTGCTATTGGGGATTTTAATCCTTTCATGTGTCTTCATACTAAACACATGTATATGTCAGCAGCAGATCAGCACTATTTACAATTGATTCATAAAGTTTTGAGCCAGACCATTACGGGTTCAGAATTGGATGAGCTGTATCGTCTAATGGCAGAAGAAGAAAGTAGAATCGACCTCTATCTCTTTCTAACACAGAACAAAAAGATATCTGAAGATCAAACTATCACCAAGGAAACACGCTACGAAAGATCAAGAAAAAAATTTATGTCCTCTAGTGTTTCCCAAGGACTTCTAACAGCAAAACCCGTAGAGCCTTACCATCAGGTACGAAAATATAGACTCTTACTTGCTGCAATGGTTATACTTTTCATTTTAGCAGTAGGGGCTAGTTACATCTATATGCATCCTAGGAGTACTGATATCATCACGCTCATATCCTCCAAAGGAGAACGTAAATTCTACAGGTTGAAAGACGGCACGGAGATTTGGCTCAATAGCGAGAGCAAATTGGAGTACAACATGTCATATGGACATAGCAACCGTGATGTAAAACTTTCCGGTGAAGCCTACTTTAATGTTGCAAAGAACAAAAAACTACCTTTTCATGTCGATTCCTATGGTAACCGGATCGAGGTATTAGGCACTCAATTTAATGTCAGAGCCTATCCTGAAGAGCAGAGAATGGAAACCGCATTGATTGAAGGTAAAGTCAATCTACACATAAAAGACAATGGTAAATATCGCCAATATATCATGCATCCCGGAGACAAGATCGAAGTGACTCATATGATGAGTAATGACATGCGTATCAACAAAAATCATCCGAGTATCTCTACTGAAAATACAAAGGTAATCATTGATCTAAAGAAAGCTACCTCTAAAGACGGTGAACAACTGGATATGCTTTGGACTAAAAATAAACTTGTCTTTCAGAATGATCCATTAGAGCTCATGACCAAAAAAATGGAACGTTGGTACAATAAAACGATTAAAATCGAAAATGAAAACCTCATGAATGAATCGTTTACAGGCGTATTTGAAGAAAAAACCTGTAAAGATTTACTAGATCTATTGATCAAGACAGGTGTCAATTTACATTATACAGAAAAACAAGACAGTATATTAATTTATTAAAACCAAAAATTATGAATCAAACCTGTACAAAAAAGGGCATATCGTAATGATACACCCTTAAAGATGAATGAACAAGCACAAAGCCCTAGGAAAGTAATGTGCTTAATTACTAACTTCTAATATCTAAATTATGAAAAAAAGTTCACATGTCTTCAGTCATGTGCCAATTCTTTATTACCTAAAGTGGCTCTTCATGGTAAAATTTACGCTGTTGCTTATTGTAGCTTTTGGCTACAGCAGTTATGCAAATTCGACACTTGCTCAAGGCAACATTACTTTAAAAAACAAAAGCATAAAGTTTAAAACTTTATTGCAGCTGATCGAAAAACAAACTGATCTGCGCTTTATTTATAATGACAATCAGATTGACAAATTTGTGATTAGTGATGTCAATGCAATTAAAAAACCTTGGAATGAATTATTGGAACCCATTCTAGAAAAAACAGGTTTAAAAATGCAGGAAATCAATGGTGGTCGAATCGTTATTTCACCGATCGTATCACAAGACCCCAAATTTCAAGGCAAAATAATTGATGGTAAAGGAGATCCCTTACCTGGTGTATCCATTAAAGAAAAGGGATCAGATAGAAGTACCTTGACCAATGATAAGGGCGAATTTACAATTGCCGTAAAAAATACACAAAGTTACCTAGTCATCAGTAGCGTGGGTTTTGTGTCGCAAGAATTGCCTTACTCCTCTACTTTTCAGTCCATCAAACTAATAGCTGATCTTGCTCAACTCGAAGAAGTGGTTGTCGTTGGTTATGGAGCACAAAAACGCGTCAATTTAACCGGTGCTGTTTCCGCTATAAGCGGTCGGGAACTGGAAAACAGACCCGTTGTCAATGCAACACAAAGCTTACAGGGTATTGTCCCAGGATTAAATGTCAATGTTGGCGGAAATACCAAGCCTGGTCAAAGCTTCAATCTAAATGTCCGTGGGGTAGGAAATATCAGCGGTACCGATGGTCCTTATGTACTTGTAGACGGAATGGAGATGTCATTAGCAGATATCAATCCCAGCGATATTGATAACATCTCGGTATTAAAAGATGCATCAGCATCTGCGATATATGGATCAAGAGCGGCATATGGGGTTATTTTGGTCACCACTAAAAAAGGTACAGCCGGAAAAAAAGTAATTAGTTTTACCGGCAATACCGGACTCACATCGCCTGTTAGATTACCCGATATGGCTAATTCCGTTGAGTTTGCTAATTTCTTCAATGCAGCGACCTTCAATGCATTGGGTACGAAACAATATTCGGAAGACAAGATTGCGCTATTGCAACAGTATATCAATGATCCAACCAGTCTATCGATATTTCCAGAAGTTAATACCAATAATTACGCAAGCTGGGAAAACAGTGCCAATGGTGTCGCAAATACCAATTGGTTCGATCTCCACTATAAACCAACGGCCCTACGTCAGAATTATACTGTAAATATGAGCGGAGGAAATGCAGGTACGCAATTTTATGTATCGGCAGGTTATTACAACGAAGAAGGAATCTTGCGCTATGCAGATATCGATTACAAACGTTATAATTTCAATAGTTCAGTTTCCTCAGATCTAACCTCTTGGCTAAAAGTCAAAGCCAATGTCAAATATACAAAGAGTAACAACCAGACACCTTTAGCTGGCTATGAAGGCATGTTTTTCCACAATCTGGCTCGTATGCGTCCCAATGTATCACCCTATGATTTTTATGGAAACTGGAATGAACAATCCATGGTGCCATATTTACAATCGGGTACAAAAGATGAATTGACAAACAATACATTAGCGATACTAGGTGGTTTGGAAATAAGTCCGTTGAAAAATTGGAAGATATTTGCCGATCTCAATTATAGATTGGATAATGATGCCAATGATATTTTAAAATTACCAGGTACAATTTATGGTATTGATGGCACTTCCTACCTGGTTAACCGCTCCGAATACAATATCCCATTAGGTGGGAGTTTTGAACGTAAAATGAATACCAACAATTACCTTACACCTAATCTTTATACTAACTATAAACTATCTCTAGACAAGCACAACTTTGACGTCACAGCAGGTTTTCAGCAAGAGCTAAATCAGTTTAAAGAAATCTATACATCCGCTAGTGATTTGATTAGCTTCGACCGTCCAGGCATAGACTTATCGACAGGAACCAAGTCTAGTAAAGAAGCCCGCAATCATTGGGCTACTCGTGGCCTCTTCGCTCGTTTGAATTACAATTTCGATCAGAAATATCTATTAGAAGTCAATGGTCGTTATGATGGATCTTCACGTTTCGCAGCAGGCAATCGCTGGGGATTCTTTCCATCTGTATCTGCTGCATACAACATCAGTGAAGAATCATTCTTTAAAGATCAAGTCAGCTGGGTCAATCAATTAAAAATACGAGGCTCATACGGATCACTAGGAAATCAGGCAGGAGCAGGACTCTATGCGTACTCCGAAAACATGAGCATTATCGTACCAGGAGCCAATGGAGCTGGTGGCAAGTATTATTTTGAAAACGGTCGCGAGAGCTACATCAATGCTCCAGGAGCATTCAATCCACTCATCACTTGGGAAACAGTGCGCAGTGCCAATTTCGGTCTCGACTTCACGGCATTCAAATACAGATTGACCGGTGCAATTGATATCTACCAACGTAATACTAAAGATATGCTCGGTCCATCACGTGATGTAGCCGATCTTTTTGGTACAATCCCTGCAAAAAGTAACAACGCTGATTTAAGAACACGAGGTTGGGAACTTAATGTCAAATGGCGTGATCAGCTTTCCGAAGACTGGAGCTATAACTTAGGCTTAATACTCACAGATTACAAATCGATGGTCACAAAATATCAAAATCCTACCAAATTTGATCCAAGTGGACAATGGTACGAAGGTAAGACCTCGGGGGAAATCTGGGGTTATAAAGCCAATCAATTAATCCGTACCCAAGCAGAGGCAGATGTATATAATGAATTGGATCAATCATTCTTATCTGCACGTGATTGGATCCCTGGTGACGTCATGTATCTCGATCTCAACAACGATGGTAAAATTAACAACGGAGCCAATCGCTTAGGTGATATGGGCGACATTTCCATTATCGGAAATAGTACACCGAGGTACAGCTATAGTTTATCTGGTGGATTAACTTGGAAAAATTTATCGATGAATATGCTATGGCAAGGTATTGGTAAACGAGATTTTAGTCCAGCAGTTGCGGATGCTTACTTTTGGGGAGCAGGTGCATTAGCACAGGTTACAGTCTTTAAGCAACATTTAGATTATTTCTCTGAAAGCAATCCTGATGCATACTATCCCAATCCGTATGCAGCACCTGCAGGTGCCATCAATTCTTACATCAATAAGACTCAGCTATCTTCAACTCGCTATTTACAAAGTGCGGCTTACTTACGCCTCAAAAACCTGACCATCAGTTACAATATACCCAAATCACTGATCCAAAGCTGGAAATTTGAACGTATCAATCTATTCCTTAGTGGAGAAAACTTATTCACTTTTAGTCCCTTAGCAAAGATGTTTGATCCAGAAACGATTGACGGTGGCTCGGGTACAGGTAAAATATACCCCTTGAGTAAAGTGTATTCTTTTGGTCTAAACGTTAATTTTTAATCCGAGCAACATGAAACTATATAACCTATATTTATGCCTACTTGCAGTCAGTATCACTGTATGTTCAGCATGCAACAGTAATTTTTTGGATCGGGAACCATTAGATCAATTATCCACAACAGGAAGTTTATCTTCGACCAATGAACTTAAACTGTATGTCAATCAATTCTATCAAACCTTACCTGGGCATCCCAATTTTACAGGTGGTATAGGCCCAGCTTTTGATGATGCGCGGACAGATAATATGATATTTACGAGTGTTGATCCTAGACTTAGCGGACAGTTGACGATCTCCAATGCTTCCAGTATCAGTGAATACACGCAAATAAGATCAATCAATTTTTTTCTGAAACAATCTAAAAATGCAACTGGAAATCAAGCGGAGATCAACAAATATCTCGGCGAAGCATATTTCTTTCGCGCCTGGTATTATTTCGAATTGGTCAAAAAATATGGAGATGTCACTTGGGTCAATCAATTGTTGAGTTCCGAAGACGAGTCTACGCTATTAGCTAGAGATAGCCGTATTATGATTGTAGATTCTATCCTCAACGACCTGAACCGATCTGCCGATCTTTTACCCATCGTATCGACCAATGCGAGTATGCGTATCCACCGTGATGTGGCTTTGGCATTTAAATCACGGGTTGCTCTATATGAAGGAACATGGCAACGGTATCATAAATTAAAAGGGACACCATTTGCCAGTATGGAAGCTACCGAAGATAAGATCAAAAATTACCTAACTCAAGCACGAGATGCGGCCAAGACTGTTATAGATGGCAATCGCTGGAAAATATATACCACAGGAAAATTCAATGATGATTACCGCAATATGTTCAATACTGCAAACTTGTCGACCAACAATGAGGTACTGTTATATCGACGCTATAATCCTTCAGAAAATGTCGGGCATGGTGTATCCAAATATCTATCAACCGGTGGGGGAGATATTGGGCTTACTCAGAGTCTCGTGAGTGATTACTTAACGGCAGATGGAAAACCATTTGCAGGCTCAGTACAGACCGAAGTCCAAAAGATATATAGCCAAGATCTAAGACCTACGATTCGTGATCCACGATTGGCACAAACCGCAGTAGTACCACAGGCACCATTACGCCCTGATGCGGTAGCTGCTAATTTCCCGTCGATCAATCAAAGCGGATTCAACCGTTCGACCACAGGTTATCCGATGTACAAATATGTGGAATATAACAGTCTCCCTGCGGTATCTGATGATGGTATGAGTGCTGCTCCTGTCATTTATTTTCGTTATGCAGAAGTATTGCTTAACTATGCCGAAACCATAGCAGAACTTAAGGAAGATCCAACCAAAATCATTGAAGCGATACGACCATTGCGTGCCCGTGTCAATATGCCCGACATGGATTTTGATCGCGAATACAATACCTCAGCAAACTATCCTTTTGCACAACTAGACAAATATATACAAGCCGTTAGAAGAGAAAGACGTGTTGAGCTGGTGGCTGAAGGGCAACGCTTGCAAGATATTTTACGTTGGGCAGCAGCAGATCAATTGATTGTTGGCAAAAGACCCTTAGGTATCCTTTTTATTGGAAGTAATATTGCGCAAGAAAACAACAGTACGGGTTTTTACAAGGATAACCTCTTATACTATGACACCGCACCAACAGGAAAAACAGTCAATTTCTTCCTTTCGGGTAATCCTGGTGATGCTACACGCTACATGGATCCTTATAAAGCAGTATTGCCAAGTGGGTATCGATTTAGGGTCGATCGAGACTACTTGCTTCCCATCCAACAACGGATGATCGAATTGACAAATGGTAAATGGAAACAAAATCCAAATTGGTAAAATCACTATCATGAAGACATTAATTTATAAAAAAGGAAACCTCAGTTTTCTTATACTCCTAATCTTTTCGCTAATTGCCTGCAAAAAAGAAGACCTTCCGGCTAAACCTGTCGCTGGTCCATTTCAAGTGACCAGTACCGTACCCGGTGAAATAGAAAAAGCAGCAGGCACCTATAGCATCAGTATTGAAGGCAATACCAATGGCTGGTGGGTTACTTTACCCGCAAATGTACAATGGTATAGTGTCGAACGCAAATACGGCTCTGGAAATGTCACACAGAAACTGACGATTAAGGCCAATGATTCAGGTCAAGAGCGATCAGGATCGGTCAAAATAAACTCTACTTCAAAAGAAGAAGTAACTATCAATTTTAAACAAAAGGGATCATGAGATTAAGATTTATTGTGCTCCTAGCACTTGCTATGACTACAGGAAGACATGTTTACGGACAAAAAAGGCCCAACGTCGTGATTATCATTTCCGATGACCATGCTTATCAAACCATAGGAGCATATGGTTCAAAATATGGAAAAACACCCCAGATAGATCGTATCGCCAATGAGGGAGCTATTTTTAAAAATTCATTTGTCAACAATTCAATATGTGGCCCCAGTAGGGCCACTTTATTGACTGGAAAATACAGCCACAAAAATGGCTTCAAAGACAATGAAACTTCTGAATTCGACTTCAGTCAAGATCTATTTGTCAAACAGCTCCAGCAGGTGGGGTACAATACCGCCTGGGTCGGTAAAATCCATTTAGGTGACAAATTACAAGGATTCAATTATTTTGACATCCTAGTCGATCAAGGCACATATTTCAATCCAGATTTTATCAGCAAACAAGGACGTAAACGAAGCGAAGGCTATGTTTCAGACATCGTAACCGAAAAAGCACTAAGCTGGCTCGATACCGTAAATCAAGAACAACCTTTTTGCTTAGTTATCGGTCATAAGGCTACCCATCGTACATGGATGCCAGATCCTGCAGATTTTGGCGCTTACGACAGCGTCAATTTTAAATTGCCGGAAACCTTTTACGACGATTACGAAAGCCGTAAACCAGCCAAGCTTCAGGAGATGTCTATTGATAAGGATATGCGCATGGGCTACGATCTCAAGATGTTCGAATCTGCTGAAGCGATGATGCAGGATGGTAATTTCAAACGCATGACACCAGCGCAGCAAGAAAAATACATCAATTATTACAGACCGATCTATGAAGAACTTAAGCAATCCAAGTTGACCGGAAAAGCTTTAGCCGCGTGGAAGTTTAAACGCTATATGACCGATTACCTCAATACAGCACAATCCATGGACCGCAACATCGGAAAAGTATTGGACTATATAGAGAGTAAGCAGCTTACGGAAAATACCATCGTTATCTATCTGTCGGATCAAGGTTTTTATATGGGCGAACATGGTTGGTTTGATAAACGTTGGATGTATGAAGAATCCTTCCGCACACCGATGGTCATGCGTTATCCAGCATTAATAAAACCACATACTCAAATCAATGCCAAAGTGGTCAATGCCGATATTGCGCCGACTCTTTTGGAACTTGCATCAGTTAAAAAACCGAAGGACATGCAAGGCGAGTCTTTTGTACATGTGCTCAAAAATCCTGCAACAGAACATCGGAAAGATCTTTTCTATCATTACTTTGAAAACGGAGAACATGCTGTCAGCCCACATTTTGGAGTACGTGATGACCGTTACAAATTAATCCGATATTATAAACGTATGGAAACCTGGGAACTGTTTGATTTACAAAAAGACCCGCAAGAACTTCACAATGTCTATCATGATCCTGCTTATAGTCCTATCGTGAAAATGATGAAGAAAAAGCTAGAGAAGCAAATTCATCTGTTTGACGATACAGAAGCAGCTGCAATCTATAAGATAAACATCGACTAGTATTGTACATTATACTGTTTTATGAGCAGTTGATTTGTTTTACGGATATCCTTCTAAGAATCCCGAAGGACTATTGGCCGATAATATAAAAATCAATAAGTTATCGCTTATATCAAATAATAAACCGTTTGGGATGACCAAACGGTTTTTTTACTATCATGCTTGAGGTTTTTATTAAGCATCATGATATACGCGAATATATATGGAGATATGTATTATTCAAAACCCCCAATTATGTGTATCAGCATGAATATTTATGCACAAAATTTAATGTTTAAAATCTTCAAGACCATACTAGATTTAGATAGGTATTAATTAATCATTGAAACAATTCATAATAAACGTTCTACATCTATAGAAATACCTTGTTACTTTGAGGGGAAGACCTTTGTTAAGTCAACAAGTTCACAACTAATTAAATCGAAAAACTGAAATAAATCAAGTAGGATTATCTATAACCCATAAAGCCATTCTATTAAGAATGGCTTTGCCTTTTTTACCTTTATTGTGGTTTATTAGCTATTGAAAATGGTGGTCTTGTATAGTAACGTATGAGTACGGTAAAAAACGGAACAATAATCTGTTGCTATTATCATTTATTTAGAAAGATGCGTTATTGGAGTTAGTAAAACCTTTCGGAATTCTACCTCAGCACCTTCAGCTTGGAGTGCAATCTGTCCACTGTTTGCGGTACAGTCGTAACCTTCATTTACAAGGTCGCCATTCACCCATACTTTGATCTTCCGGTCTAAACATTCAATCCTCATCCTATTCCATTCACCAAGTGGTTTTTCCGAATGATCGGTAAGATTCTTAATTCTACGATTTTTACCTTCTGTAATGCCCCATTCAGCTTTGTCACCACGACGCTCAACCATGTTTGGAACTTTAATATCCTCTACAATACACCAAAAGTCTCCTGCATTTTCATGCATCATCTGTACTTCAACAGATTTGGGAAACATTCCATAAAGTGCACGTGGGGTAGAGGCATGTACCAGTACACCACAGTTTCCTGGTTTTCCTGCAAATCGGTATTCGACATCAAGACTATAGTTTTTATACGACTTATCAGTTATAATATGACCATTTGGTGTACCCATGCTGACCAACATGCCATCTCTAACAAGAAAAGGACTTTTTATAGTCTTATTTTTATCCATTTCTGGAACATCGATATGCCAGCCTGTCAAGTCCTTGCCATTGAAAAGACTTTTTGACTGAGCAAATGAAGAAAATGAAAGAGCTAAGCTACTTACAAAAAAAAGAGCTGAAAAATAGAAGTTCATATTTGGTTTAGGTTTGAATAATATCGTTAAACAAACATACATAATAATTTTCATAGGAATAAAATAGAAACATACGTTTTTACTTAGTATTTAGAAAAAACTAAGTACAACAAAATATCAGTTCACAGTCCAAAAAATCGAAGATCTGAGGGTTGCTAAATCTGAACGTAAAATAAGAATTAGTTTTGTTTATAAAAGTCGTTGAAAATGATGTGTTTATATTGAAATCTCGAAATTGGATCTATTTAAAATCCACGAGGTCTGGGGAATGACTTTGGGCTTTCGATTAGTTTAAATTATGATCTTTTGGAACTTTCGCACCCATGTCCACTTTAGCAGAAAATACCAAAATTTGAATTAATACAGCGATAACGATCAGTATCACGATTTCAATGTAAGACATTAACCTACTCGTACTCGTCATGCTCAATACTTCATCTAACTTCACTTTTCCTTCCTCCACTTGAATCGAAGATAAGGTTTCCAAAGTCTGGCGGGCATATTTACTGATTACAATTGCTTGAGCATGATCGGTGGCATTAACATTTTGTGTTATTTGTTGAATATAGATTTTAAATTTATTAAAATTAATATTTTCTTTATCTGTCAGCACTGTTTTTTCATAAAGAGTATTCAGTTGATCGATTTTTTTCAATTCCGAATGAACCTCTTTAGGTGAGAAATTAGCTGCAGATAATAAAATTAGCAATTTCTCCATACGATTAGAAAGTTTGTGAATATAATCACCCACCACCAAGCGGTCCGAATATAAAGACGTCACTGATTCGTTAATTCTTTTGACCAAGTGTTGTTCTTGAATATTGGTCAACATCACCAAACAAAGGACAGAGAAAAACAACATCGCAGCCCTAATTTTATTTTTCACTGTAAAAGTCCACATGGGTCCCATATTAAAAAAAACTGAATAAGAGCAATTTAATAAAAATTAAGCTAAAGAGGAAAATGTAGCTTTTTATACTTAGTTCCTAACACTAAGAACACTTGATTGATGAAGTGCATCTAAAACCTAAGCTTTTTCACAGCTTTAGTAATTCATAAATGTTGACAGACCTAATTTTCAGCTATTCTACTTACTGGATTCCTTTAGTAAACATTTCGAAAAATGTTTACTTTCAAATAGCCTATTTGCCAATCCTTTATCTATTTTTTATCCCAATAATCAGCTCACACTTCAATATCAAAAGATAACTTGGCATTGATCGCTACGTTGACTTCCTTCTTCTAGCATAAAATACATATTCGTCTTGTAAATATGCCTTCAGGGGATTTTACCCCTACAGTAAAAACAGGAGATCAATACCTCTTTCTACAAAAGATTTTCTTTAAATCATTAAAGACCCGATGATTCTTTATAAGGATTATTATTTCGTAAATTCATCCTGAGAAGCTATTCCGATATCAATATGCGAATAGCTTCATCATGCAAATAAAATGAATCCATGAAAAACACTACACGAAATAGGGGTTTTATCTTCAAGCAATATGACGAGCCGTTTCAAACGCCTTTTGACAAATTATTTGATATTTTCAAAGAACTCATTACCCATACCTCCGGTGATTTTGATGAAGCTATTGATTGGCTACGGCAGTTGGACAAAGAGTTTAAATTGACCACTCCAGAATATACCATAGACGATTTCATTGCAGATCTAAAGAATAAAGGATATATCAGAGAAAAATTGGAGCAAGGTGGCGGCGGTGGCGTAGATATAACCTCCAAGTTGGAAAAAGCCCTACGGCAGCATGCATTGGACCAGATTTTTGGAAAAATGCGAAAAGGAAAATCAGGCAATCATAAAACCAATCATCAAGGGCGTAGTGACGAAAATATGGGTGACTTTAGAAGTTATCAATATGGGGACAGCCTAGAGAAAATAGCCTTGACCGAGAGCTTGAAAAATGCCCAGATTAATCATGGCATAGGAGAGTTCGCCTTATCAGAAAATGATCTTGTTGTTGAAGATACGCAGTTCAAGTCACAGATGAGTACAGTGTTGATGATCGATATCAGTCATAGTATGATTCTATATGGGGAAGACCGGATCACACCCGCAAAAAAAGTGGCGATGGCCCTATCAGAGCTCATCTTGACACGTTACCCTAAAGATTCACTGGACATCATTGTCTTTGGTAATGATGCTTGGCCTATAGCGATAAAAGATCTACCATACCTGCAAGTGGGACCATTTCATACCAATACGGTCGCTGGATTGAAATTAGCGATGGAGATACTCAGACGTAAGCGCCATGCAAACAAGCAGATATTTATGATTACAGACGGAAAACCGAGCTGCCTAAACATGCCGGATGGTAGTTATTATAAAAATCCAATGGGTTTGGATCCTTTTATTACCAGTAAGTGCTACAGCATGGCTGCACAAGCACGAAAGCTGGGGATACCCATTACAACCTTTATGATCACATCAGATCCCTATCTACAGCAATTTGTTGACGAATTTACAGCATCAAATCAGGGCAAGGCCTACTACACAGGACTTGGAGATCTCGGAGAAATGATTTTTGAGGATTACGAAGAGAATCGCAGAAAAAGAATACGATAAATAATTACCTGAACGAAAATAGAATATACATTTTGCGCAACATTTGCGCTTTATTAAAAGAACATATGGATTACACGAAGAATACCACATTTGGCGCACTGAAAGCTTCAGGATACAAACCAAAGACAATAAAAGAAGAACTGCGTCAAAATCTGATTACAAAGATAAGCAAAGGCGAAACTGTATTCAATGGAGTATATGGATACGAGGACACTGTTATTCCAGAACTTGAAAGAGCGATACTATCCAAACATAATATTAATTTACTTGGTCTCCGCGGTCAAGCAAAGACACGACTAGCTAGGCTTATGGTTGACCTGTTGGATGAATATGTACCTATGGTACAAGGTTCAGAGATCAATGATGATCCCTTTAGCCCAATATCACGCTATGCGGTTGAACTATTGAAGGAAAAGGGCGATGACACACCGATTGATTGGCTTCATAGAAGTGAACGTTTTGCAGAGAAACTGGCCACACCCGATGTCACGGTAGCGGATTTGATTGGCGATGTAGATCCGATCAAAGCAGCAAATTTGAGATTGAGTTATGCAGACGATCGCGTGATTCATTTTGGCATGATCCCACGAGCCAACCGCTCGATATTTGTTATTAATGAATTGCCCGATCTACAGGCGAGGATCCAGGTAGCGCTTTTCAATATATTGCAAGAAGGAGATGTTCAGATCCGCGGATTTAAATTGCGCCTTCCGCTGGATGTACAGTTTGTCTTCACCGCAAATCCGGAGGATTACACCAATAGAGGAAGTATCGTGACGCCTCTAAAAGATAGAATAGGATCACAGATATTGACGCATTACCCCGAAACAGTGGAGATAGCGAAGACCATTACTGCTCAAGAAGCTAACTTGGAAGCTGCGCAAAAGGAACAAATATATGTTCCTGAACTTGCTCGCGAATTGATTGAGCAGATTAGTTTTGAAGCACGAAATAGCGAATATGTTGACGAGAAAAGTGGTGTCAGCGCACGAATGAGCATTACCGCATTTCAAAACTTATTAAGCACTGCCGAGTTGCGTATGCTCAAAAACAGAGCAGGAGCCACTGCAGTACGATTGAGTGATTTTATGGGTATTATGCCTGCTATAACCGGTAAAGTTGAGCTCGTCTATGAAGGAGAGCAAGAGGGTGCTGCTACCGTTGCGCTGCAGTTGATTGAAAGTGCAGTTAAAAGTCTATTTCTTAGCTTATTTCCTAAAATTGAGAAGTTTGAAAAGGAAAACCAACGCTATCCGTATGACGACATTGTTCGCTGGTTCTCTGAATCGGAGGGTATCGAATTGTCCGATGAACTCCATGATGTAGATTACGAGCGCGTATTGGACCAAGTAACACCTATCCGTACTTTAATACAGCAATACCAGCCGCAAACGAAACCCGAAGATTCCTATTTTCTAACCGAATTCATACTTTGGGGACTGACCCTACATAACAAATTAAGTAAATATAGAGTAGGCAGTGGTCTGCAGTTTCAAGATAAATTTCAAGAATATCTGAGAAACAATTTATAGGGACTTAGTCGTTGCTTTAAGTAAAGACTCACTAACAGTGGAAGAAAAAGTAATTCTGAAACTGCTAGTGAGTTTATTCACTTCACAGTCATGTTTCGCCATCAGTTTTTTCAGCGTATCCACCTTCCCCTTTATTATCCCTAATTCCTTCTCTTATTCACCTTTATCTTCTTAAGCATTTACGTAATTCCTATCATAGAAATTCAGAGAAATCCAGTTCAGAATAATACGATCCATTAAAAGTAAAAAGTTGGAACAGATCATCTCTTTTTATTTAAATAAAGGACGGAATATGGGCATTAAACTTAAATTTTCCTGTACTCATTCACTTTATTCCTGCTTCTATTATTCTATATGAGGTTATCAAATGATCTTGCCCTAGTTTTGTTATACCAAAAAATAAAACAGATGAACAGAGGACTAGCCTTTTTAAGAACATTCGCAATAACGTGCGGAATCGGTATGACTTTATTGACCACTTTGGCATTTAAAAAGTATGGAAATCATAAATTTAATGAAATAGACGTGGAGCGTATTAACATTGTAGAGAAAGATGGTTCCATAAAAATGATCATCACAAATGTGGATAAATTCCCGAATGGTCAAGAAAAAATAAACGGAAAATCAACTAATGTAGATCGAAAAAAACGTTCCGGAATGTTGTTTTTCAACGAGGATGGAATAGAGTGTGGAGGTTTTATATACGATGGAAAAAAATCAGAAAATGGGCATAGTTCAGGTTTATCGCTCACATATGATCAATTTGATGGTGACCAAGTGATGCAACTTTTGACGCAAGATTATCAGAAGGGAGATAAAAGATTTGTGAGTAGTTCTTTGTCATTCAATGATCGACCAGTAAAAGAATCGCAAGCCAAAACGATGGAGATCATGAAAGAATTGGAAGCTCTCCGCAAAAAGGATCCTAAACTGATGCAAGAAAAATATAAATTATATGAAATGGAGGGATTGATCGGTGGTGCCCCGCGCTTAATGCTTGGGAAATCTAGAGAACAAAATAATGGACTATTTCTCTTTGATGATAAAGGTATGCCTAGAGCAATGTTTTATGTTGATAAAAATAATGTAGCAAAGCTAGACTTTTTAGATGAGAAAGGAAATACGATCGATTCGTTTCCGAAAAGAACACCATAGTATCATATGCTTTTCAAATAGTCCTATAGATTTAAAGGACTATTTTTGTAAATTGGGAAATCAAATATATCATGAGAGATTTTCTAATAAAAATAGAGAAAAATAAATATTTTCTAACATTCGTTTTATTATTTGCTTATGCACAGTCCATTCAAACCAGGATCCGGATAAGAGGTGAAATCAATGTTTATATTTTTACACCCGAAGCTGCAATCATGACATGTGTTGCCGCCAGTTTACTATTTTCAATCATCAAGTTTTATATCAGAAACTGGCAGAAATCATCTGTCTTCAGCTTAAGTGAGGTCATCAAAATCTTCAGTGCATCTTTACTAAGTTATGTATTATTGATAAAAGCACTAGGTTATGTGATTGCCTTATTATTTGATACTGTACAACGAAATTTCAATAGCAAGACATTAGCTATTTCTACATTTTCAGATTTTATGGACGGAATAATTTTTGGTAGTTTTTTTCTAGCATATTATTATTATAGTAAAAATAAAAATCATCAACAGGAATTATCCATTTATCATCAGGCACTGCTAGAAAGTAGAATAAGCCAACTTAAGGCGCAGCTTAATCCGCATTTTCTGTTTAATAATTTAAATGTACTTGATCAGTTTATCGAAGAGGACCAACAAAAAGCATCATCATTTTTGAATGAGTTTGCTGAAATTTATCGCTATGTTTTACATGCCTCAGATAGAAAAATCGTGACCATTCATGAAGAATTAATCTTTGCAGAGCAATATTTCAAATTAATACAGCATAAATATGGCAATGCTTATCAACTGAAAATACAGACAGCATCTGGCGCTGGCTATATCTTACCACTCACATTGCAATTACTCATTGAAAATGCCGTTCAGCATAATATAGGAACAGAGGAAAAACCAGTATTCATCACCATAGAAATCACTACAATATGCTCCGTATCCAATACGTTAATTCCGAAACAAAATATGAAATCAAGATCGGGAAGAGCATTGAATAACCTGAAAGAACAATATAAATTATTGACCAATAAACCGATTGAGATCAAAAAAAAGGACGGCAATTTTTCTATTTTTATACCCGTGATATATACACTATAAGATGATAAAAGTACTTATTATAGAAGATGAAATTCCTGCAAGAAAAAAGATAAAAAGGTTGCTAGAAGAACTGAGTACCCCCAACCAAGTATTAGCAGAAATTGATACAGTAGGTACAGCCATTTCCTTCTTAAAAAACAATACTGTGGATTTGATATTCTCGGATATAGAACTGTTGGATGGTAATGCATTTGACATCTATCGTGAGGTTCATCTCAATTGCCCCATTATTTTTACTACAGCTTATGATCAGTTCTGGATGGATGCATTTGACACTAACGGTATCGCATATTTGTTAAAACCATTTTCGAAAGAACGCTTTCAAAAAGCTTGGGATAAATTCTTGTTATTACGAAATACCGAAGATGTGATGATAGAAAGAATTGCAAAGTTAATGGAGCAAAACTTTTTAACAAAAGCCTATAAAAAAAGATTTACCATACGTCTTCATCAGGGAATTTATTTTTTGGACACTGTAAAAATTACCTTTTTTGAAGCCTGCGATGGCGTTTTATTTGCTTATGATATCTTAGGTAAAAAACATGTATTAAGTGAGTCGACTTTAAAAGAAATCGAGGAACAGCTGGATCCTTCAGATTTTTTTAGGATTAACCGCAGCGAACTTATCTGCAAAAAATATGTAGAAAAAATAGAACGCTACAACAAAAATTCATTAGCGGTAAAACTACAAGGACATCAAGAATATCTTAAAACCAGCCAAACTATGACAGCAGCTTTCCGAAGTTGGATAGAAGATTAAGCTGATCTAATCAGTTTAAGATTATTTTCCATTGTTTATTTGATAATATAGGCCTATTCTTTATTATCTTATCTATTTTAAAAACGACAGAAGAATAGCATACTAAAAAGTAGTGTAAAAATGCGTAGGTGCAGCATGCTTTTTTTATCTTAAACGCTTTGATTTAAGTTAAGGATACACCATTCAAATAGGAAGAACACCACAGCTATAAATAGAAAAATACTATGATTCTAATCGCATTTGAATGGATTGAATCAAAGCCATATTGTTCATCATAATAGATCGCGATCACCTCATTTATCTCCACATCCAATTCATATTATTTAAAACAAATTAAGAAATGATGATCCTTAAATGCTTGATTCACTAGAACAGGCAGAATTGAATTTAAAACATGTTATTTTTTCAGACATGATAGGTACTGAAAAAATAAAGTATAAACATCCTTGAAGATGATAAGTTAATAGGTTGATTATGAGTTTTTAATAGGTGTTTGTGTAATGGATAGTATGCGATATAGAATCAATTTTTAAGCACAAACTAGTTCGATCAAAATAAAAAAATAAAAAAGACTACCATTTAGGTAGTATTTATTGCAAACATATATTATATTTGTAACCAAATCGTTTATCAATTGGCGTTGGCGACGAAACTACCTAACAAAAACTAAGTTCTAATGAAACAACAACATTTAACATTTGCCTCCATTCATGAAGTTAAAAACATTCGATTACCCATTATTCCACATCGAATGCGCTAGTGCGCTTAAATATTTTCTTCTATCCTAAATCAACAAAAAGAGAAAGTTTTTTCTTGATGTCCACTATGGAACAAGTGCAACATTTGTACTTGTAAGTATTTACCTATTTAAACAAATCTATCTACATGAAAAAATACAGCGTATTTTTACAGGGCCTACTTTTGCTTTTTTTTCTTAGCAGTGGCAATCTTTTTTCCTATGCTCAAGTAACCACAACACCCAAATTACTTCAAAAAGGTGCCGCCTCCTTAAACTTAGAAAAAGATTATTATTTTCTATCACAGAGCCGTTTTTCAGCAGACATTCCTGCACCAAGTCAATTTTTTAATCGGCAAATAGGCCATAGCCATACACGTTACGACCAGTTGCTTGATTACTTTAGACTCCTTGAGCGAATATCAGATCGTGTCAAAGTTGATACTATTGGTTATACCTGGGAGGGACGACCTTTGATCGTTTTAAAAGTATCTTCTCCAGAAAACATTCGTAATAGTGAACAAATACGAGATCAGCACATCAAAAACGTTAAGCTGGCAAAAGATAATTTACCAGTTAATAATAAGCAACAAACAGGATTAATATTTTTAGGCTTTAGCGTACACGGTAATGAAACATCGGCTGCCGAAGCTTCTATTTTGACAGCCTATTATTTGGCAGCATCAGAGGATCCGAAAGTTTTAGATCAGCTTTCCAAAGCGATATTCTTTATAGATCCGGTTCGTAATCCAGATGGTTACGATCGTTATGTAAACTGGGTCAATGCCAATACATCATTTCCGCCCAATGGTAATCCCTTGGATCGAGAACATAATGAAGTATGGCCTGGTGGGCGAACAAATCACTATTGGTTTGATCTCAATCGTGATTGGATCAATCAAGTGCATCCAGAGAGTAAGGCGCGTGTACATTATTTTCAACATTGGTTACCTCATTTTCAAGGTGATTTCCACGAAATGGGTGCATCTTCCTCTTTCTTTTTTGAACCTACAAAATCAGATGCCCAAGAGTCACCTCTTGTACCCAAATCAACTTACGCGCTTAATTACAAATTTGCAAACTACTATGCACAGACACTGGATGAAATAGGTTCATTTTATTTCACCAAAGAACAGTTTGATAATATCAATCCCACATATGGATCCACTTATCCCGATCATGTCGGAAGCCTAGGAATCTTATTTGAGCAAGCAAGTCCACGTGGACTCTTTCAGGTAACAAATAATGGTGATTTAACGTATCCTTTTGCTATTCGCAACCACTTTAGAATAGCCTTGGCAAGTATTAATGCCGCAATAGACCATCGCGTTGAGCTTCAAGAAAATCAATTTAACTTCTTCCGATCAGCGTTTGAATTAGCCTCAAAAGACCCGATCAAAGCCTACATCGTAGATCTGAAATACAACAATCGTACAGGAAATCATTTCAAAGAGTTGCTAACGCAACATCAAATCCAATTTATTGATAATAAAAGAGACATAAAGGTGGATGGAAAAGATTTCGAAAAAGGATCGTCTATTCTTATTCCTACTGCTCAGGCAAACTACCGTCTCGTCAAGGTTATATTCGATGAAACCAAAGTGTATGTGGACAGTGTTTTCTATGATGGTTCTGGTAACTCTATTGCTTATCTCTATGGTTTTCCTTATGCAGGAGTAAAACAAGAACTGGACAAAAAAGAGACTGATCATACTGTTGACCCAACCATATCTGCATCCACATTGATAAAGAGTAATTATGCTTACCTCGTTGATTGGCGACAAGACGGAGCACCTTGGTTGTTATCTCAATTGTTGCAACAGAATATCCTCGTAAAATCTTCCACTAGTCCATTTGAGGTCGTTAATCAAGGTCAAGCATTTACTTTTGATTATGGTAGTTTATTGATTCCAGTCAATGGTCAGACGATTTCTGCTGATGAATTATTTGCGTTGCTACAAGATCTAAACAAAAGAGGGAATCTGAATATTACAGCATCTTCAACGGGCTATAGTGCAAAAGGAATTGATTTTGGAAGTAGCGCATTTAAAGCTCTTCGATCCCAAAACACATTGCTTTTAACTGGAAATGGTCTAAGTGCCTACGAAGCAGGTGAAGTATGGTATGCATTTGAGCGCCAATTAGAACAACCCATCTTGCGGCTGAATATCGAACAGTTTAATCGTGTGAATTTAGAAGAATATCAAGTACTCGTATTGGTCAGTGGGGAGTATTCGGCATTACATGTTTCGGCAGTAGAGCGCATTCAGAATTGGGTGAGAAATGGAGGGACATTAATTGCACTAGGGCGTGCAGGACAGTGGCTTGCCAATCAGAAAATTGCAAACTTCAAATTTCTCGATGAACGTGTTGAAGAAAAAGATAATAAACTCAAAAAAGCGAAAGAGCGCTTCGAATATGCTTCCGCACAGTCAAGAGAAGGAACGAAACGTATAGGTGGTACCTATTTTAATACAGAAATCGATCTTACACATCCTATTGGTTATGGTTATACGCAAAAAAATAAAGCTGTTTATAGAAGTCATAACATCTTTATAGAATTAGGTGATCAGCCTTACAACAATGTTTCTGTTTATAGTAAATCACCCTTATTAAATGGATATGCTTCGATTGACAATCAAAAGAAACTTGAAGGGACAGCTAGTATTATTGTAGAAAATAGTGGAAATGGACGTATTGTATACTTCGTTGATGATCCGTTGTTCAGAGGTATTTCTTTTGGCAACGCCCGAAGTTTCTTTAATGCAGTGCTCCTCGGACAGATGCTTCAATCAGGAGTAAGAAGATAATAAAACAACTTATAAATAAATAAAAACATGAAAAACAAACACACATTACTTGTCGTGTTGATGCTACTTCTTGTAGGACAGGCATCGGCACAAAAAATAACATCATTGCGTTTAACAGGAAAAGTAAATAGCCTTAAAGAAGGTAAAATATATATTCAGCGATACGACAATAAACTCTTTAAGACAATTGATTCAACTCTGATAAAGAATGGAAGATTTAGTTTCACAACAAAAGTTGAACTTCCAGAACTATACGCATTGAAGTTTAATGAAGAAAGCTATCCTATACAGCTTTTCTTAGAGGATACTCCGATAGAAGTTATTATTCAATCTGCAGAGAAAGGTGATCGTGCCGTAATCAAAGGATCAAGAGCACAAGCTTATTTTGAAAAATCAAGTAAAGAACAGCGTGGACTTACAGCAAAACAATTTATTGAGGCCGATCCAAAATCAATCGTTGCAGCATATGCTCTGTTTCGCAATTATTCTTACAATTTATCCCCCGATGAGATCGAGGAGCATATTAATTTATTGGATGTTTCTTTACAGCAAACGCAATATGTTCGCATCTTAAAAGATTTAATTGTAAAGCAACGTGCGGTTCTACCTGGTAATAAAGCATTAGATTTTGTTTCTACTGATTCGGAAGGAAACAAAGTTCGCTTTAGTGAGCATTTAGGTAAGGGATATGTCTTTTTAGATTTCTGGGCTGCTTGGTGTGGACCTTGTCGCCGAGAGAACCCCAATATCGTAGCCGCATTTCAAAAGTATAAAGATAAAGGATTTCAAATATTTGGGGTTTCACTTGATAAGAAAAAAGAAGACTGGTTGAAAGCGATCAAAGATGATGGTCTGAATTGGACACAGGTATCTGATCTTGCATATTGGGACAGCGAAGCTACAGCACTGTACGGAGTGCGCTTTATTCCAAGCAATTTTCTTATTGATGAAAATGGTGTTATCGTGGCCCGAAACATTCGAGGAGAAGCTTTGCAGCAAAAATTGAAGGAATTATATGGAGAGTAATGTATTGATTAAAAAATATTAAAAATAATGAGAAAATCAACCCTATTTCATTTGCTTCTTTTGTTATCTGGGAGCGGCTCTATTGTACCGGCCTATGCACAGGAACAAACAAAATCAATCATAAATGCTGTTCTCAGTGGAGTAGTAGAAGATGCTACCACTGAAAAACCACTTTCTGGAGCCACTCTAAGTTTAAAGGATGTAACTCATCAAGTGACCACAGATAGGTTGGGAAAATTTCAATTTGTAACCGGACAAAAGTTACCCTTCACTGTCACGATTTCTTTTGTTGGATATACAAGTAAGACTTTGGTTATAGATCATTCTCCTGTGGTCATTAAACTTGAGCCCATTGAAAATACACTTGAAGAGACCGTAGTTGTTGGTTATACGACGACTAAAAGATCAAGTTATACCGGTTCCGTAGCAACAGTAAGCGGTAAAGAATTGGACAATCTGCAGATTACAACAATCGGAAAAGCACTACAAGGTACCGTGCCCGGACTACAATCTATCGCCGCTTCCGGACAACCTGGTAGTGATGCAGAATTGTTTGTTCGTGGAGTCGGTTCGGTGAATGCCTCAACAGCACCATTATATGTAGTAGACGGTATTCCTGGAGCTAATCCTAATAACCTTAACCCAAAAGATATCCTATCCATTTCTGTCTTAAAAGACGCAACAGCTAGCGCACTTTACGGATCAAGGGGAGCCAATGGTGTTATTGTAATTACAACCAAATCAGGCGAATTAAACAGCAGAACAGCAGTCAATTTTTCTGCAAATTATGGCTTTACCGGTAGAGCTGTAAAAGATTACGAATACCTCTCACAACAGGAATATTATGAATTGCAATGGGAAGCAATCCGTAACACGCAACTTGATCAAGGAAAATCGGCTACAGATGCAGCACAATATGCCACAGATTATCTAATTGACGGTGCATTTAAAGTCAATATTTTTGGCCCATCTTTTCCAAAACCTGTCGGTCTCGATGGAAAACTTGTCTCAGGAGCTACACCACTTTGGAATGACAACTGGGGAAAGGCGATTGCTCGTCAGGGCATAAGGCAGCAATACGATCTTAATCTGAGTGGTGGAGGGACAAGTACACGTTATTATCTATCAGCTGGCTACTTAAATGAGCAGGGCTGGATTCGTACGGCAGATTTCAAACGGTATAATTTTCGTACAAATATACAGTCAAAAGTGAATAGCTGGTTTGAAGTCGGTGGAAATGTCGCCTTGTCTTCTGGATTTCAGCGTGCGCCGACTCAGAGTGATAGCAATACAGGCAACTTTGCCAATTTCCAACGCTTAGTATCAGATTTATATCCAGTTTATCAACGGAATGCTGATGGCACTTATATTCTGGACGAGCAAGGTAATAAAATTTGGGATTATGGATTATGGCGTCCCACAACAGCAGCCAGCGGATCAAATATTTTAGGGAGTGCCGAAAATGCTATTTCTGGAAGCAACAATGAGTCTGTTTTGTTAGGAACAAATCTAAAATTAGCATTCACGGATTATTTATTTCTAAAGACCACAGCCAATGTCGACTATAGAAACAGTAGTTCACATTCCTATTCGCACTCCTATTACAGTACTGGAGTTTTAACAGATGGGGCTGGGTCGGCGAGCCGCAGTTCAAGTCGTACGCTAAACTATACGATCAATAGTTTTCTAAACTATGTGGCCACTTTTGGTAACAAACATCACATTAGCGCATTGGTAGGGCCAGAAGTGTATGTGGAAGGTGCATCTTCTTTGTCTGGCAGCCGTACGGGTTTTCAGGTCTTGGGTAAGACAGAACCATCGGCCGGAACGCTAAGTGGGGTGTTTAACGGAACCTCTTCCGATTATAAATTGGCGAGTTGGTTGGGACAAGTAAACTATGATTACCTTGATCGCTACCACTTTTCCAGCAGTTACCGTCGAGATGGATCATCAAGATTCAGCAAGCAATCACGTTGGGGCAATTTTTGGTCGGTAGGAGCAGCCTGGAATATTAAAAAAGAGACCTTCTTGAAAGAAGTGTCCAGCATCAATAATCTTAATTTGCGCGCCAGTTATGGTGCCCAGGGAAATGATCGTGTTGGCAATTATGCTTATGGCGGATTTTATTCCATCTACAATAGTTTGGACAATCTCGGACTGCTACCATCCGATCTACCTACACCAGATCTAAAATGGGAGACTAACCTTAATCTCAATATTGGAGCTGATATAGCCGTGTTTAATAATCGACTGATTGCACAGATTGATGTCTATGACAGGCAATCAAAAGATCTACTTTTTCAAAAGCCACTTTCACCATCTACTGGCTACAGTGGTATCGATGCTAATATTGGTTCACTCCGTAATCGAGGAATAGATGGGCAGATTACAGGTGTGCCTATTCGTAATAAAGATTTTAGATGGTCAATCACAGCAAACTTTGGTCATTATAAAAATAAAATTACCAAGTTACCACAGAAGGAAATCCTAACAGGGGCAATTGGACAGTATGGCAATACGAAGAAAATGATTGAAGGAGGTTCCATCTATGATTTTTATATTAAAGAATGGGCAGGCGTAGACCCAGAAAGCGGTAAAGCAAGCTGGTATAAAGATGTTAAAGATGCAGAGGGAAATGTGACTGGTCGTACAACAACTACAAATCAAAATGAAGCTTCCTTCTATTTTGAAGGTAGCTCGTTGCCAGATCTTTACGGAGGAATTAGCAATAGTTTTAATTACAAAGGTATTGACTTCTCATTTTTGCTATCCTACAGTCTCGGCGGTAAAATTTTTGATGGCGATCAACCGATGATTATGCATGTTGGTTCTGCACCTGGACGTAGCTGGTCTAAAGAAGCCCTTAATCGATGGACACCAGAAAATACGGACACCGATTTTCCAAGATTATCGTATGTAACTGACTCTTGGAACAGTATACCATCGACCCGATTCCTTCGTAGTGCAAGTTATGGAAGATTGAAAAATTTAAGTTTGAGCTATACTATTCCACGTACGCTTGTATCAAAATGGTCGCTTTCGGATGTTCGCATAAGATTTGTAGGAGAAAACTTGTTGACTTTCTATGGAACAAAGGGGTTAGATCCAGAACAAACGGTGAGTGGTGTTACCTATTATCGTTATCCTGCACAAAAATCATATGCTCTAGTTCTTAATGTTTCTTTCTAATCTATAAATCTGATTTATCATGAAATTTAAATTTAAATATATCACGATCATATTACCCATATTGGTACTTTCATCTTGTAGCGAGAGCTTTTTTGATACAGCGCCTGCGACGCAGATTACCACTCCAGAGGTATTTTCCTCCGAAAATAATATTGATGCCTTTATAAACGGATCTATTCGTTTTTTAATGGAGAATAGCACTTCTCAGGATAATCCTGGCCTTCCGACTATATTTTTGACACATGAAGTGATGGGAGAGGATGCTATAGCACGTGATGGTCGTTATGGTTTCAGAGATTCTTATCCGTACAAAGATCCATTTGATCATACTACCCGTAGAGCCCTATTCTTTTGGACTTTACAGTATAAATCAATCGATCACGCTAACAATCTTATCGCTAATCTGAACATTGATGACAGCAGCAAAGAAAGTTTAAAACATCTCAAGGGACAGGCGTACGCCTTGAGAGGTTTAAACTATCTTAATCTTGTTCGTCAATATCAGTTTACCTATTCCAAAGATCCTAATGCTAAAGCAATTCCGATTTATACGGATCCCACAACACCAACCACAGTACCAAAACCCCTTGCTACGGTAAAACAGGTATATGATCAAATTATATCCGACTTAAAAGAGGCAGAAAAGCTGTTGGCCGGTTTTAAACGTAAGGTCAAGAATAGGTTTGATCTTAATGTTGTCTATGGACTTTTAGCAAGGACCTATTTAACACAGGAAAGCTGGGAGCAAGCACGTGATTATGCGGCAAAAGCACGTGTGGGTTATCCTATTATGACAGCAGATCAATATAAAGAAGGATTTAATGATGTCAGCAATACAGAGTGGATATGGGGGCATCCACAGACAGCAACACAAAATCTAGGGGGAGCTTCTTTTTTAGCCTATATCGAAACCACTCCTTATGCCACGGATGCTAAAGGTGTCAATTTATACTTTGGTTATAACAGTATCATTCCCGATCCCAACTTTATCGGCTTATTTACCGAAGGAGATGTACGGAAATCGTTATTTGATATTGCGAAGCAGCCCGCCGAGGCAATTTATAGATCATATCGATACCGTAAATTTAGAAATAAGCACCCTAACCGCGATGGACATATTGTCTTAATGCGGTCTTCTGAACAATTACTTATTGAAGCAGAGAGTAGAGCTCGATTAGATGATGTAAAAGGTGCAATTGATCTCTTGAATGAATTAAGGGCAAAACGTGCCTTAAAAAATCTTGATGTTACCAACTTTGATAAATCGAAAACTGTGCAGGAGGTCTTATTGGAAAGACGGAAAGAATTATGGGGAGAAGGTTTCCGGTTATATGATATCTTGAGAACGCAGACTGCACCAGTACGGCGTGAAACAAATCAAACTTTTGTGGATGATGCCGGCAAAACAGTAGCTGTAATGGGACATTACATTCTTAAATTTCCTGATGGAACAAGTTTGGCTCCCAATAGCAAATATTTTTTATTTCCAATACCATTGAATGAATTAAACAACAACCCCAATCTATAAAACTAATTTGTTGTTTTCCTCAGCGTAGGAAAGTAGTAAATTCTATTTCTATCGTAATAAAAATAAAGCTAATCTAACCATTAGCTTTATTTTTTTTTCAGTATTATAAGCCAATTTTCATATCAGATTTGATGAAAGTTTGTTGTTCTTTGTTGACATTAATCCTAATTATTTCAACTCAATAATTTTATGGTTATTATTACTTTGTTTGATATCTTGTTGAATAGCAATAGTAAGATTTGAAAATAATGTTAGTACAACCAATACAATTAGGGCTAAAGGAAATATGATACCAATAACGATAGCCCATAGAAGTGAAATCTGCAAGTATACTTTCCCATCACTAGCGGAAACTTTAAGTTTAGAAGATTGTAAACAATCAAATGCTTTTTTAAAACCATTGGAGATTGTTTTGCTATTGATGTCGAAGATTGTTTTAGTTTTCATGATAAATATGTTTATGTGTTTGTTTATGATTCAAAAGTAACTCGATTTAGATTTAGAACTTATTGCTAATAGGTGTGTGAGGATAGAAAGTCGGTAAACCAGTACTTTATTACGGTTAGTGAGATTGTTGATATAGCTATGGATTAAAAAAAATAATAACTTTATAAAAATATAAACCCAAAATGCTGAATATAAATTTTTCAACTTTTCCTAATTTGGAAACAGAAAGACTTAAACTGAGACGTGCCGATTTACATGATATCAATGAACTATATGCGCTGCGGTCTGATACAGAAATAATGAAATATATTCCTCGTCCTGTAGCTACAACCCTAGATGAAATTTCAGAATTTATTAAATTAACTGATGAAAAAATTAACAGTAGTGAGCTGATTAATTGGGCTATTACCATAAAAGGTAATCCCAAAATGATCGGTACAATAGGTTATTATTATATTAAACCCGAGCATTATCGAGCAGAGATAGGTTATATGTTACTTCCCGAATTTCAAGGACGAGGTTATATCACACAAGCAATAGCAAAAGTAGTTAACTATGATTTTACGGAGATGAAACTGCACTCTATTGAAGCAGTCATAGACCCTGAAAATTTTGCTTCTGCCAAGGTATTAGAGAAATGCAATTTCAATAAGGAAGGACATTTAAAGGAAAGTGAGTTTTATAATGGAAAATTTATCGATACGGTTATTTATTCAAAATTAAATGAATCTGTACAGTAAAAATAATTTAAAATCGGTAGGAGCATACACATGACTACAAAAATCAAAAGAAGATAGTGTACAGCCATTTCATATCCGTTCCCTATATTCTTTTGGAGTAGTACCTAATAGTTTTTTTACATAGCGCGTAAAGAATGAACGGCTTGAAAAATTCATTTCATCCGCAATTTCAGAAATATTCAGATTTTTGTTTTTTAACAAAAGTATTATTCGTTCTTTCACATATCGCTGTATCCATTCTGAAGCCGTAATTCGGGTATTAACTTTGCAAATATAATTGAGATATTTGGGTGTGATACTCAGTTTATCGCTGTAAAAGCGAACTTCTCTCTCTGTCAGACCATGTTTCTGTATTAACTGGCTAAACCGTTCGTACAATGTCCCACTTTGCAAACTACGTTTTCGTCTGTCTAGTTCATCTTCAAAAATGTGCCACATTTCCAAAATGAAAAGTTGCATTTGGAGTTTCAGTACCTCTTCAAAGAAACGGTGGTTTTTTTCTTGGGATTGATCATACAACAACTGAAAATTTTTTAAGATTTTCTCTTTGTCTTTTTTATCCGGGTGCAAAATTGGATGTTGTCTAGCATGTATGTAGCTGTCTATACTCGCATTTGCACTCGGTAAATTCTGGGTCAATAAATTATTGTCCACCAAGAGGACCGTAGCTTTAAAATTCGTTGAGAAAGATAAATCCGAAACATCAAGACCTGCGAGCCAAAAGATAAATTCTCCCTTTTTACAACGAAATTGTTGATTATTGAACACAAATTGTATGGTTCCACTTTGACAATAAATATGCGTATGAAATCGTATCTGGAAATCTATTGGAAACCGGTCCGTTGATGCCATTTTATAAAGTATAACCTTTTGATTTTCTAGCATATCCGTTCAAATTAAGAAACTGTCATTAAAAATAGGTAATATTTGACATTATTTGCGAAGTAAATGTAATATAACACGCTTAAAATACCAGTAACTTTGTCATATAAATAAGTATAGCAATGGAAACAAAAGATATTTTTGAACGATTAAGGATAGGGGAGACCATTTTACCAAACGATCCTGAAGCATACAGAATGCGTGAAGAAGCTTTTATTACAAAGAAGCTTTTAGTTCAAATGAATAACACTGCAGAACCGGACGAAATCAGACAGCTGTTGAGTCAAGTAACAGGTTCGGAAATTGATGCAAGTGTTGTCGTCTTTACACCTTTGTATATCAATTACGGAAAGCATACTAAAATCGGGAAAAATGTATTCATCAACTTTGATTGTGTATTTCTCGATCTCGGCGGTATAACCATTGAGGACAACGTACAGCTAGCTCCAAAAGTGAGTTTGTTAACCGAGGGACATCCAACCTCCATTGCAGATCGACATTCCTTAATTCCGAAACCGATCCTCATCAAAAAAAATGCATGGATTGGTGCAAATGCCACCATTTTGCAAGGTGTAACGATTGGCGAAAATGCTGTTGTGGCGGCAGGTGCAGTTGTTTCAAAAGATGTACCTGACAATACCATCGTGGGCGGCATTCCGGCACGATTTATCAAAGATATTAATACCTAAATCACTCAACTCTGTCAGTAGATAAGTGATACCTCCATATTTTAAGTTTAGGACCTGATATTATGAAATTATTGATCACTCTCTTCGCGATTCTGGTTACTTTTTCTTGTTGCAGCGCGAGTTGCAGTAAAGATGGTAGCTCGACAGCAACCCAAAATAATGAAAACGGGAATAACAACATGTCAGCACCCCATATGAAAATTACCATTGGCAAAGCAGTCTTTACTGCAACTTTATACGACAATCCGAGTGCGCATGCATTCAAAGCAATGCTTCCAATGACTATTGATATGAACGAATTGAATGGTAATGAAAAATATGATGATTTATCCAATACGTTGCCAGCAAAGTCAACAGTTGGTGGCGATCTAAAAGCTGGTGATCTAGCCCTGTACGGAAACAAGGTGCTGGTACTTTTTTACAAAAATTTTCATACCTCATACAGTTATACAAAACTTGGATCTGTTGACCATCCTTCTGGACTAGCTGCCGCATTAGGTGCTGGAAATATAGTCGTCAAATTTGAAAAGAATTAAATTCAATCACGATCCCATGTCATTTGGACCAATTGACAGTTATCTGCAATTCGACACGTCATGATCTATCACAAAGCAAGCTAGGGGATTGTTATTTTCTGAACAGATAATGCTTTGGAGGTAGACGTTCAATAAGGAGATAATTCCAATCTTCCATTGATATGCGGTGACCAATACTAAAAGAATCGAGATTAACGTCATCTTACATTACTCTATCTGAATTGAATAGGCGAAAAATTCTTTTCGCCTATTCAGTTTGAATATGCTATACAGCAAAGGGCATTTGTTTGATCAACGTTTCGATACATGTCAATGTATTGGTGTCTGGGGTATAGGAAGCCGGCTCTAACGCGTATTTTAATGATCTTTTTTGCCTCTATTTTGAGCTTTAGTTAAAGTTGGAATATAAACCAAATAGTCATAACCTTTTATAATTCTTTCCAGCGTCAAATCCTCCACTTTAAGCTTCTTTTTAGAAATTGCTTGTTTCAAGGGTCTTAAATCAAAAGCATACCAATTGTCATCTTTTACCACGGTTAGGAAAGCTTTATATTGATCTAAATCAGCCAATGTTTCACCCTCTTCCTTTCCGATAATCATAATGTGTAATGACTTCCTGTAGTTTGCCTCTTCAATATTGGCCACCAGGTTTCCAAGATCGAAAATTTCCATTAAACTTTCTCCTTTAGGCATGTGATTAGCACCATATTTGAAAAGATTCTTTTTGTTTTTCCATTCAGGGAGTTTTTCAATCACCAAGTGTTTTATGTATTGAATTCTTAACCCATGAATTCGATTTAAATACAGTTCTTTGCTTAATTGGAGTGCTGCAAGCTGCTCTTTCTCGTTAGCTGATAAATTGAGCGTGCTCAATGCGCTCATTTTTGCCACAAAATCGTCAGAGAACAAATAGAATGTGCTGTTGTTTTTTGTATCATAAGCAGCAGAATTAGCGATCATCTGCTTATAAATTTCTTTTGCCTTGGTATTTTTGGATTGTTTAATCAATTCCGAAAAGAGTAATTGGTCTGAAAATAGACTAATTTGCTCAGCTCCATATATGTTGATGTTCTGATCAACGATGTTTTTGAATAAATCGAACTCAGTTTCACCTTTTAAAAAAGATAAAGCTGAACCTGATTCATCACGGAATTTATCCAATTCTGTAGGAGATAAGGATTTAATTTTTTTTGTTATGGTGTTGGTGGTATAGGGATCAATTTCCAGGATATAGTTGTCGAACTTGATATTATTGACAATCGCATTTGTGAAATAAGGGACCTCATTGGTGAAATGTGACTCGCCCAATAATACAGAATTGTTCTTGATGATTTCATCTTGAAGGGTATTCCATCCTTTGCCTTCGAAAGTGTTGTTATTGTTTTTTTTAAACGTAGAGTAGTTTTTTTGAATTATACTATCCATCAATGTGATTTGGGCATAACTGAAATTGGCAATAAATAAGGTTAGAATGAGTAGGTTGGTTTTCTTCATTTCTTTTTTTTAGAAAGATACAATAAATTGATAAATAAATTGAATTTATGGAAAGCAGTTTAAATATAATGGAAAATTATGAGTTAATGTTTTTAACCTTGATAACGATACTTATACCTCATAACCAGTTAGATCACTTTGTTTTAAATGATATCAAAAATAATATGGAAGAGCGAGTACATGATTATTAAAAATTTTTACACCATCATTTTCTCCTGAAATCGTTTCAATCCAATATCACTTAATAAATCCCTATATTTTTTATTTTCTTGGCTTGGGACACTTTAGTTGTTTAAAGCTTGCTTAATTCAGAGACCAAATTCTCCCAGTTGAATCCAAATTCCGTAGGAATCAATTTTCCTTCTGGTGTTATGATATATTTACTTGGATATCCGCGCACTTTATAGCTTTGTTCTACTTTAGAATCCGACATTAGAACCGGTATTTCGTAATTATTGTTTGATAAAAAACGTTGCACTTTTTCTTTTGTATCACTACAAGCTATGCTCATAAAGTTGATTTTGCTCAAATTATCCTCCTTTAGCCCTAGGTAATACTGATTTAATTTGGGCATTTCAGCGACACAAGGACCACACCAGGTACCCCAAAAATCGATAACGGTCCATTTTCCACTCAACTGCGCGGATGAGAACTCGTTACCCTGTATATCTTTTAACAAAAATGATGGCGCATCAGCAAGTTTGGAAACAATCTCTTTCTTGAAAAAATGACTGAAACTGCTCTCATCATAATTTTCACGATAAAAAGTTGATAAGCTTTTAAAACTACTTGCTGGATTATTCAGAAACTCCTGTATATAGTTTTGAAGAGCAATATCCTTCTTACCCTTCTTACTTAATAAAGCCATATAATCTTCATTATAGTTTTCTTTTGATTTCAAAAAAACGCGATCATAGAAACTTCCATGTTCCTTTTCAGCTGCACTTTTTGGAGAATAATAGGCCGCTTTTTCCAATAATAGGAGCGCCCCATCTTCTTGTTCTACCGGTGTCATTTCATAAGCCAGATAATACGCATATGCCAAATGAGCTTTTTGTAAGAACCGTTTCTTATTTGACTCGTCTTCATATAGAACACTAATTTTATCGATAATTTTCTGCATCGCCTGTATATCATATCCTGCATGTTCAGAAAGAAGCTTCTGGATCAAAAGAGCATATCGACCGGCATTACCTTGGTTCCAGTAAGCGTTATCCATGTTTAGGATTTCATTTTGGATTTGTTTAAGGCTATCTACATCCTTTATCTGCATTGCCGTGGCCCAGAGGTACATGGGTCTAGCCGCTACTCGCTCTCTTTCGCTAAGCTGATTGGCAATAAGTTGGGCCTTCTGCAAAGAGGCGCTGTCAAGAGATAAGATGTATTGACTTAGCGAATGTTGCAGATAATCGAAGAGTTGCACATCATTCAGGAGTGGGATGATTTCTTTAAAGTCATGGTCTGAGATATTATCGGATGTAACCCTGTTGCTGAGATGATAAGTACCGGCTAGTAATTTAGGTGATATAGATGATAATGCATCATCATATTGCTTATTCCGCAACTTTTGCAAATGGCCCAATTTATTTTTTACGTAATCTCGGTTGCCAGCATATTTTGCTTCGTATAGATCTATATAACGGTGTACTTTGAGACTATCCGCTTGATCTTTAGTATTTACTGCGTTGCTCCAATAGCTACCTGTTATGATCATATCATAATAATCATTTTCAATTACTGCTGCAGTATAGTTGCTAGCGCGCTGTATCGAGTTGGCAAATTGGCCGCTTGATTTTTTTCCATTTGCATCTAAAAATGAATAGTTAGATTTTCGAGATTCATCGATCACAAGGTGCGTTTTCGGATCAAAGCTCGTACTGCCTTCCAATGTCGAAGAGCTGTCGCTTTGCGAGTAATTGATAGCAATCACCGATTTATCTTGCTTTACCATATGATATATCATACCATTTTTTGTGATATCTGATGTCTTCAATGTACTTTCATCCAACGATGATATTTCTGCAAAATAGAGCGATTGCAGGAGGTTACTATACTCTGAAAATGTATTTTTTAAGGCATTTTCAATAACATCATCTTTTATTTCCCAGGCAGTAAGCTGTTTTTTTATTTCATCCTTCCATTTAAGTGTATCTATACTGACCACTCCTTTATCGACCGTAAATTGAAATGGTTTTTTCAAACCATAGATATTGGAAATTGCCGCAGTCGACGTCAAGAAATTCTCTCCTTTGTCCAAGTCTGCAGTAGAGAATATACGGTCGCCATTTTTGTTCTCAAAACCATATATGCGCAATTGCATAAGATCCCCTTGTTTGGACAACTTCTTCACCTTTTCTACTGCTAAATGATAGGTTTTTTCATCAGCATTTCGATTGTAACTGCTGTTTTGTTTGACAATATAATAAACGGTTGGTTTCTTTTGCGCCACAGAAACTTGTACATACAAACTGACCACTAAGAGTAGGTACTTCATCGGTTAATTGGTTAAATTACTCTAATATAGGAAATTTAATAGAGATAATTATGCTCCATGAAAATTTTATGTAATGCAGCAATTCTGATTATGGATGATTTATTTAAATATTAATTTGAATCACCTTATTGAAGTGCCGTGCATAAAATATGATGAAGCAACTAGTCGTAATTTCATCTTTTACATGATGGACGAAGTAGAAATGACCATATCTAATCCAAGTCGCTATAGCTCTATTTTTGGCAGTAGCCTGTTGTTCAAATTTTTATTTTTCAAGTAATCGTCTGTGATAATTTACTTGCCCAAGATGATAAGCCAAATGAGTGGTTAAGTGAACTAAAAAAAACTCAGTAGAAGTCTTATTGTCGAGTACCAAAATTGGGTATTCGGCTTCCAAAAGATTTTCATCAAAATGATCCAATGTTTGATTAATCATTTCTATAGTATTTTCAACCATTTGAATTAATTGTAGTCTTGGTATATCTTTTGATGAGAACTCTGACTCTCGATTTCTTAAATAACCTGTCTTGCCTAATTCTTTTCCGATGTATGTGTTTAAATTGCCGACCAAATGCAAACAAAGATTGCCTGCCGAATTATTTATTTGTCCATTAATTTTCCAAATATCAGCTTCACTTTTGTATTGTTTGACTTCAATGATCAATTTGTTTAAATCTCTGTTGAATAATGTTTTTAAGGTATTAATTAGCATAGTTATAAAATTAATCTTCTCTCTAAAATGGTTACTGCTTCCCCTAAAATACAAACTTTGTCTTGTAAAAGTGCAGTATTCATTATTCCTGACCTTTTATTTTTTACTCCAACAAACCGTAGTACCGCTCCCTTACCTATATGGTAAGTGCCTTCTTCTAAAATAATTTCTTTTTCCTCTAACAACAAGGGTTCATAATTTGAAAAATCAGCTTTTATCTCTGCTATAGAAAACAGCATATCCATATTTCAGCTTTCAAATGAATTTGATGGACATTAGGGTAATCATCTCAGAAGCCTTGATGTTCAAACACAATATAAGCATGATCTGCAATAATTTATAATTCCACAAAGTTGCGATCCGTTCCATTGTGACTTCTGGGTGCTATTGCTAAAATTTGCAGTACTTCGTCATGCTGATTGCTAATTTGATGTATTTGAAAGGGATGAACAGTAAATGAGTCTCCCTTTGCGACGTGCTGTGAACGTTTATCTACATGTTTTACTTCGCTATAAAATTTGGTCGTTATAATACCCTGACCTGATAGAATATAATAGATTTCTATATCCTCTTTATGATAATGAGCGGGGAGTGTCTGATCATAATGAAGTTGGATGATAAATAGAGCGGCATCTTCATTACCCGTAAGAAAAGCAACCTGTTTATTCATCACATGATCGACCTCCAGATTATCTAGAATCTGTAGTGCATTTTTAATCTCCAGCATATCAAATATGATTAAAAGTTTGAAGCTCTCCATTTCCAAAAGACCAGTTTTCCCGAGCATTTTCTAATAGCGTAATGATCACATCCTGCGGATCGATATGGGTATTTTGGCTGATCAGGTGTCCGACTTTTTGATAAAGTTTCTTTTTATGTTCGATATTTCTACCTGTTGCAGCAATAATCTGGACAAAAACAATATTTTCTGTATGTGCAATTCCCAAATAGGAGCTGGGAAATTTTAATTGATTTTTTGAGCGGCTCTCGATGATGTGGAAGTAATCCTCTTTTGGAATATTAAATTCTGCTATTAAAGCCTGATGAATGGCTTCTGAAATAGCGTTCTGGGTCTGTAAAGTACATTGTTCCGACAGTGAAATTCTTACTAATGGCATGGTTACGTCTTTTAATTGTCTTAGCAAATCTCAGACAATAAATTCAACTTTTATCTTGACGTATGTCAAGACTTTTTAGCCTTGAAAGCGTTTCGGGGCGAATTTTGAGATAAGATGCAATTAAATGTTGTGGAAAATCCTGTTCAATATTTTTACGAACGGAAATTAATTCCCAATACCTGTCTTTTGCATTTAATTTGATTAAAGATGTTTCTTTAAAACATTTGTTTATAAACAGCTGATCCGATATACTTTTAAACAGTTCTAACCACTGTTTATCCATGATCAGTTCATTATATTTTTCTCTCGAAATCACATGAATTACAGTGTCAGCATAAGCTTTAATAGAAGCAGGCGAAGGGATCTCCGTTAGAAAACTTCTATATGAAGTAACTATGCAATCTTTTGCATATAATTCGTTGACAATGATCTTGCAATCTGAATCTTCAAAATACGAATATAACGAGCCACTTTCAACAACTCCAATATGATCACAAATGAAATTTTCTTTCACAAAAAAATCATTTTTTCTAATCAGCATTTTTTCTCCTATCAGTTTTATTTTATTTAGAATTTCTTCCGTGATCATGCTGTAAATTTAGTAATTAAAACGTAATCGATGGTCCACCTTTCGAAGTAAATTGACTTTTTATCGTACTCATAACTAACATTCGTGGTTCAATTCCAAGTTTCATTTTTTTAGATACAACAGCAGCAATTGTTCATATCATTTTTGAGTTAAAAATACATGCCCCCACAGATAAGACCGATAACTGTACAGGTTCAACATATCAGTAATTTTTATTATTAGAATCATAAATAAGTGTATATTTAATGTTAAATCACACACACATGGATCGTTTAATTATCATATTTAGTTTTGTATTATTATTTTCCACAAGTACATTAAAAGCTGAGTCCTCTACTGAGCACAATCAATTTTCGCTGGTTGCTGATAGCCTTAGCAATAACATGAAAAAATTCATTATAAAAGCAGCTATTTCAGAGGGTTTAGATAAAAATGATATAAAAATTTCAATTGATAGTTGGGGTAATATTATTATTTCGGATAGGTGGTCCAAGAAAATCGAATATAAGCAAGACTATTATGGCAATCTGACAAGAGTGAGTGACAATGGCTCTAAAACCCTTATTAAGGAAGATTACTCTGGGAATATAGTGGTTAAAAGTGATCATTCCACTCGGACTACAGTAAGTAAAAATATGATGGGAAATTTAGAGATAAGTGATGAAAAAGGGAACCGTACGAGGTTGTCAAAAGATATGATGGGAAATTTAAAGATAAGTGACGACAAAGGGAACAGTACTACAGTATCAAAAGACATGATGGGTAATGTAAATATTCGTGACGACAAAGGAAATAGTAAAACAATAAAGACCGATATTTTAGGCAGGAAAACAATCTCAGATGATAAGGGTAATAGCATCTCTTTAAAAAAAGATATATTCGGCAATTATGATGCAAGTGACAGTAGTGGAAATAGGGCGACTATAAAGAAAGATATTTTTGGCAAGATAATAATTGATGATCCTAAAGGAATTTTAGGTAATGCTGGAATTCTGATTATGGATGACTTATTTAAAGATTAATTTGAATCACCCTATTGGAGCGCCATACATAAAATACGATGAAGCAATTAGTAGTGACTTCATTGAGATAGCTTTCAGTTGGAGATAGGCCTGACCAGGATATATAGAGTACTTCTACAAGATATGTGATCCAACATTACTGATTCAAACGTCTAGCTCATTCTTCCTGTAATTTACTTTTTAATGTACAAGTTGTATGGAATTGGTGAGTAAAAAGATAGTGGAATTCCATATCTATAATTAGCAATTGAATTAAATTGATAGATAAATATCACTTATGTTCATTATCTAATAGTAACCGTCCGATTTCGGACATGATGGATCGGCATAAGGTGCTCATTAATAGGTGATTGAAAATTTGGCAAATCTATTGTTATTTATCATGCAAAATAATAATCCGAAACAAGTATGAATGCTTTATATCCAATAGACTTGAAAACAAAAATGAAATATCTGATCATTTTTACTTTAACAATAGTATTCCATTACAAATCAATAGCACAAGATGATTCCCTAAAGTCCTTTATTAAATCTTATGTAATGAAGAATGGCTTTGACGGAACTATATTAGTTCAACAGGATTCCGCTATAATCTATCAGGAGAGCTTTGGTATAGCAGATCGCAGATTTAATATTCCAATTACAAGGGAAACTATTTACAATATTGCATCGATAACAAAAGCTTTTACAGCAGTCTTGATCCTTCAATTGGTAGAGGAGGGAAAGCTAGAGTTAAATAAGCCTTTCAAAACTTATTTGCCTGAATATCCAGATCAAGTAAGTTTAAAAGTTACTTTGCATCAGCTGCTTAACCATAATTCGGGAATTGTGCTCATTGATACAGTTTCAAGTGTAGATAACGCAATGAAATATGGTCTGGGTATATTTCAGATTCCGCATACTTTAGATCAGATTTTAAGAAGTTTTTGGGATAAACCTCTTGCAAATGAGCCGGGAACTAAGTTCAATTACAATAATGCGGATTACATTATTTTAGGTAAAATCATTGAAAAGATCTATCACAAAACTTATGAAGAGGTGCTGTATGAAAAGATATTAAGACCTTTGGATATGCACAATTCGGGCGTGATGCACGAAAAAGATATTATAAAAAATCTAGCGAGTACCTATTTTAAGGATAACAATTCAGCTATTTTCATCAATAGTATACCTATGTTTATAGAAAACTGGTATGCCGCTGGCGCCATGTATTGTTCACCTTTAGATCTACTGAAATTCTCGAACGCACTGTATGGGCTAAAATTAATAAATAAAATAAGTCTCGATTTAATGCTTACTCCCGGACTTGATAATTATGGTTATGGAGTATGGATTAACGGTCTGGGAGATGAAAGACGAATGGAAAGATATGGACAAATAATGGGTATTAACGCCGTGTGGATGAAATTTTTGAATAATTCCACTACGATTATTATTCTCAGCAATACGAATGTTGCTAATCTTGGTGAACTGGCGTTAAAAATCAAGATGAATGCCCCTAAGTAGACCATGATATTCAGAAAGCCGAATCCATATGTTTACCTGCTTAATAATTTGTTTATCAGCAAAACATCCAACATTTCTTGTCTATTTGTACTCTTGAAGCTGTTTTATTAATCCCATAATGAAATTAAAAGTTTACGCCATTAGCTGACATCATAAATAAAGTATGATAAAAACGAAACAGGAACCACTGCGAAATTTAACACTAAATTATCCATTAATGCAGAATAAGCATGGAATGAACGATTAGAATTACTGTTATAAAACTACCCGATCTTGCCGGGTAGTTTTATTTTAAAAGTGAATGAGCTTTTAATTTTGTAATATCGCTAATGCTGTTTCATTACCTTGTTGGGCAGCCAAATCAGCAACTGATAAACCTCTTGCGTCGAGTATAGTTTTATTAGCACCTCGCTCTAATAAAAGCTGCAGCATCTCGTTTCTACCAAACATAGCAGCAAACATGAGCGCTGTACCGCCACTTACATGTTGAAGATCTAGATTAGCTCCATTATTGATCAACAGTTCGGCAATATTCTTATAGCCTTTAAATGCAACTCCCATCAGTGCACTGTTTCCTCCGTTATCTTGTGCATTAATATGTGCGCCTGAGTTCAATAATAATTTTGCAGCTTCATATTGGTTATTATAACAGGCAATGATAAGTGGAGTATAACCTTTGTCATCCCTACTATTAAGATCTACTTTTTGGCGAATCAGTTCTTCTAGAACTTCCATGTTGCCTACCCGTGCGGCATGAATGATAATGTGCGCATCCTGTATCATATAATTTTTATTTAAGTCTATTCTTATATTTGAGTTTCACGTCCTATTTTCTTTATTCAATATCACTCCGTATCGAACATTCAATGGTCTCCTGGTAAGGCATTAATAATTTTAATAGCTTATATTTTGAACCGTTCTAGCTTCTTATGCCTATCTATCTGGGTTTTGCTATCGCAGGAAATACCTAATTCCTATGTATAGCAATAACAATTTAGATCATATTTAGTTGCTGTTAAAAATTAAATAATACCATTCTTACAATATATATCTTCATCAAGATGATCTCCTGATTTGGATCAATTATTTGGCATATCTTTTTATATAAAAAAGGAGTCATACTCTGTCCATGTAATTTATTACCAAATAGAGGTGTTAATACTTGAAATCAAAAAGAGAGTGAACTCCTATTCCGATGCGTTGTTATTCCTGTAGAAATATTTATAAAGTAACTCATGTATTATGGAAAATCACTTGAACAACCCAGAAATTATCAATGACCTGATAAAAATTAACAATGATCGAGTGGAAGGTTATAAAACTGCTTTAGATCTTTCACATACGCTAAGTTTAGATAGCTTACAGCAATTATTTGCAAAATATGTCTTGCAATCGCAGCATTTTATTGAAGAGCTGAAACCTTTTGTAGTTTTAGAAGGCGCTCAGCCAACTGATGCAACCATGTTAAGTGGTAAACTGTTTAGAATGTGGATGAGCGTAAAAGTAACCATTGCAGGTAATGACAGAAAAAGTTTATTAGAAAGTTGTGAAAAGGGAGAGGATGCGTTTAAGGAAACGTACAAAAAAATTCTGGAAGAGGATAATGATCAATTATCGGTCGAGGTGAAAAATATACTTTTAAAGCAGTTGGATAAGCAGCTGGAGGCACATGATGCTGTTAAAATGTTGCGTGACGAGGTATCGTTGTAAATAATGTATTATGAAAACCGAAACGGCAATCACCACAAAATTTAAAAATAAATCTATCGTCCGCTATTTCAGTGTAAAGGTTGAATGAACGATTAGCATTGCTGTCATAAAAATACCCGGTCTTTCCGGGTATTTTTATTTTAAAGTTTTCAGGAAAAAGCCGTGCTGGTTTTTCGACAACGCCTGTTTCTAGTAGTTTTCTAGTTCAGACTTGTTAAGGCTTTGGAATTTTTCAATAGACAATATATACTCAGATCGCTACGAAACCCCAAAAAAATAGAATTAGCGGAAACAGATAGAATTCTACCCTTTATTTATATAGACTTCACTTGTTCTCTCCAATATCTTTTATCAATTAGACGGACATTCTCAACATTCCTCAATTTCTCCAGGTAAGACGCTAATAAAAGTAGCTCATCATCATGCGGATCACCCGTGAATTCAGTTATTTGGATCGCATTGCCATAATTCAACATTGATTTTTCAGCGGTGTCGTCTATTATTAGCGTTCTCTCCAATAGAAATCCTTTTCGTTTAACTTTGGATAACCTTTTCACATAATGGTATTCATCAGTTAGACTCATTCGTTTTTTTGTCGTGCGTGATCTTCCCCAAATAAATTCAAAATTGACGGCTGACGGTTTTATTTTATTCACAAGCTGTTCTACGTAAACATCATCCGCAGAGCTCCAGATCGCAAGCTTGAAATTTTCTGCCAACTGCGATAAAAAATATTCTAAATCTGGACGAACATATACATAATATATTCCCGCAACAAAATCTTCCTTCTGAATAAGTCTATTTGTCGTCGCATACAGCAATGTTTCGTCCAAATCCAATACTAAAAGAATTTCCTTCATATCATCTATCCAACTTCATTTGTAAAATGCTACTTTTTGATTAATAATTTTTGAAATTCCTTTCCGATAAATGGATTAAGGATATGTTGAAATTCTTTTTGTAAGGTGAAAACAGTTATTGTAGCATCAGATTCAGGTGAATAAATAACATCTGTACCCCACCAACCGCCATGATAATAAGCTTGGAATCCCATATCAAAGTGATAAATTCCTAAACAGTATTTGGATTCATCCGATGGCAATACGTAGGTATGCATTGCTTCCAATAACTGTTTATTTTGAATGATCTTTCCTTCAAAAAGATATTGAAAAAAAAGTGCCGATTCTTTTGCTGTCGCAGCAATTCCTCCGCCACCGTAAAGATCCCATGAGGGATCAATATCGTATGAGTCCCATTTATACTTGCTGGCATATTGATGCGCCAGTGCCATCGTGTTTGATGGATATTTTTCAAGGTCAATGAACCACGTCTCCGTCAAGTTTAATTCTTTGTATCTTAGTAAATCACGTATCGCTGTATAAAATGGTTGATGCGTTTTTTGCTCGATAATTTCGGTTAAAAGTAAATAATTGATATCCGCATAACTAAATTTTTGACCTACTGTTTTGGGGTTGCCGATTTCAATTGATCTTTTGATCTGTTCCTCTTTTTTCCACTTATAGGTCGGATGTAAATTGACAAATTGAAAATAAGCTTCGTCGACATAATCCTGTATTCCGGATATATGTGACAATAGATGCTTTACCTTAATAGCATTCAAATCGTAACCATCTTTTTCCAATAGTCGACCTGTTTTGCCCGTCAATAATTTTTTAATCGGTTGATCGATCGTAATTTTTCCTTTTTCCACCAGTCTCAAAATTGCAGCAGCGACATAAGGTTTGGTATTACTCGCAATCAAAACAGGTTGTTGATCATCTAACAGTTTCTTTGTTTTGGTATCTGTGATACCTTTTGCGTAACTCCAAGAAATATTTTGTTTCGGAGCTTCGACATGGACAATAATTCCGATTGCATCTTTGTTTTTGTCGTAAATAGAATCTACCTTATTTTTGAACACTGTCAGTAATTGAGCAAAACTTATAAAAGGAATACAACACGTAGTTAATAATAGTATTTTTTTCATTAGTACTTTTTAATTTAAATAGGAGAGGGGTTTGCTTTTGCAGGATTTGCTAGGTATTGATCTATTTAATATCGAATAGATAGCTGTATCTATACATTTCTCGGTATAAAACTTATCTTCCCTAAACTGCCATTCCTTTGCGAAGCTACACTTTTCAAGCACTTTATTCTCACCAGCACAGTCTCTAAATGTATTTTGACCGACTTTAAAAATCTGTTCTTTATAAAGTATTACATTAGGTTTATTATTCATTTAATTATAGTTTGGAAAAACTAAATATAAGGTTTTCTTCATCAAGCAGATCTTTCCATGATTGGTAAAGTATTAATAGAAGTTCTATTGTGCAAATAGAGTCTCAATCTTTTCTCTGTCATAATTAAGTATCCATTCATTATATTTTTGATAGATTGGTATTAATGATTCTTTGTCAGCTGCTATTAGCTCAAGACCTCTGTCGTCATACATATGAAAGATAAGTTTCGTATCAATATTTATGAAATAGACCTCTTTATTTGTGAAAATTGAATTATCATCTAGTCTTGGTTTTCTTGAAGAAAAATCGTTATTTGCAATTGCTGTTAATATATTTTTATAAGATATTCTGTCTGTGGTAAGTTTAATAATAGCCATGTTTCTTACATCAAATCTATCTTGTGCTTCATAAAGCCGCAATCTTTTCGAATAAGTGATCTCAGTATGCAGCAGATTCTTAATTTGTTTGAATGTAAAGTTTGAAACTCTTATTTTCTGGCGTCTATATTTATAGTCCATATAAACTAAAAATATGTTGTCAGAATCATTAAATACATCTCTAAAAATTGTTGATCCACGTTTTGTTACTTCTTGAAAGTACTCTTCTGTATCGTTTTTGTCAATTTGTAGGTCAAATCGAAGTCCGAAATCCCAACTATATAACAAAGGTTTTTTAAGCCTGAGCTCTTTGAAATTGGTTCTTAAAAATTGCTTATATTCTTTTAATATTGTTGGCACCTTATCTTTTTTTTAATCTGATCGAATTATTAAATTTCAGTATTGCTTGAGTATCAGGTATAATTCATTACTTGTTTTTCATAACAATTTACCATCGAAGTCGATTTTATATATTCCATTTGAGAAGTCTGTCCATAGTATCCCGTCGTTTTCTATTCTGAATGCTTCACCGTCAAGAGATACAAATATATCAGCACCTTCAAATTGCCATATTATCTTTCCATTTTCAGCAAGCTTTGTCAATAGAGTTTCGCCATGAACAAGATAGTCGTCATTTTGTTTGAAAATGCTAGGTTGAGCTCTTGTGCTAATTCATCAATTGCCTTTCTAGTTGCACATCTGAATATTGGTTCCATTTATTATTTTTTTAATGCATGCTTTCACCAGATGTATTCTTCCGTATATGGCATGTTTTTAAGACTTTCAAAATCGCTTATTTTATAGGGTATCCTATTTTTTAGGTTCAATTCCCAGACTGATGCGTGCTTGGACCAAGGGTCAATTAAAAACTCGATCACATCATCATTTATAATGCGCATTTGGACAATTACACTTACCATGTCCAATTTAGTTATTTGATGATTTTCCCAAATTAAAAGATGATTACCTCCGATTATACATACTTTGTTTACGATCAATCCACAATATGGGTTTCCATAGATATCTCCAATGCATATAGCTGTATTTTCTCCTTTATTGAATAAAATTATATCCTCATCCATATAACCTAGCGTATATTCTGGAGATTCATCTAATATTTTCAGATCATTTATCATATTGCTTTAGGTCTTTCACTAATGACTAACCATTAACATGTTTGTGCCCTCTACCAATTTACTAATTACAATTTGAATTCCATTTTTCAACATTACTGAATGTTTCAAAAGATAATTTGGTTTCGATAAATTCTCCTTCTGTTTTTAATTTTTTGTTATATGCTTCATCTGCCAAATAAAGTAATGGTTCAAAATCCATTTCTTTTGGCATACTTGTCGGGTTTGTCAACACGTGATTAAAAAATTTTTTGCCATTAGCCACTACACAGCATCTTATATATAAAAAGTAGTCAGCTGAAAAGTGGTCATTTTCTCCTTTATATGAATCCGATCCAATATTTGATGCATAGATTAAACCATCAAGTTCATATAGTTTATTTGCTAAAATTTCTGCGAACTGTTTAATATCATCAACAGTCATAGAAATAAGTTTTTTGAGAGCGGGTTTCAGAACGGCGTCATCGTTCCCTAACTTACTCCAATTAAAACTTGAAATAATTTCCCAAAACACTTCTTCGTTCATTGGTCTGTATGCTGAAATTTGTTTTATGGGGATATTTATTAAGTCCGTAGTTTCTGAATATCCTTTGTTAATTTTCTCTTTTACAAGTTTTTCAATTTCTTTCGAACATTCTTCTTTTGTAGCAAATTCTTTTTCATTACTACGCCCGTCAGTACCAATCTTTCCCCATTTAACTATATATTTTTCGTCAATTTGTTCAGTAATCCAAAATTTATTTGAGTCTCCTGTTTGGTTTATAAAAATTCGTTTCATTTTCGGTTTACTAAATATATTATTTCCCTTTTCTGTTACCCGTCTTTTAGCGTTTACGCTCATTGTCGGGGGGAATTGTTTAAAGTAGTTCGTGTATTGTTTACCGGCACTCTGCTTGTGAATCTAATGTACAAAAAAGTTTAACCAATCCATCTCAACACTTACTAAACTAAAATCAAAAAAGTTAAAAAATGATTCACCTATCCATTTCCACCATTCACCGAGTTTTTAGTTGGTTTAGTCTAATTGCCATAGAGTAGGAATGATTTACACCCTACTTTTGAATCAACAAACAAATAGAACTGCAAAGCAGGCATCAGGGTTTGAGTTGGTGGATGTGGGGCTGATGCAACTTACAAATAGAAACAAAAACTAACAATATAATATAAAGACATCATGAAAACTTTAGCAAAAACATTCGCAGCAGCAGCCTTGATCGCAGTATCTACTTTCGCTATGGCAGCAGCAAAACCAGCAGGAGACAACTCTAAAAAAGCAACTGTCAACCTATCCACAGCAGATCTAGCCATTGACCATTACATATCCGTTATGACCGAAGGGCAGACAGCAGGAGTAGAGCAACTTTTTACATCCGACTTCAGTCAAAAAATACATGCATCAAACGATAAGACCAACAGCCGTTCAGAAGTTATTTCATTACTGAAAAAGCAAAAAGGCGAGCAGTTGAACTGTAAAACAAGTACCACAATCGTTGAGCAGTCCAGTGATTATATGCTAGCCAAAGTAACGATGCAGTTTGATGGATTTACCAAAATAGATCTGGTGACATTGGTCAATGATGGAGGCAACTGGAAGGTATCTCAATCCATCAACTCGTACAAGTAATTTACTGTTTAATCATATGTTTAGTAAAGGCCACTTCGTAAGATGTGGCTTTGTTTGTAATTATACTCAGACACGCTAGACAGCAGCACGCGATCACCATATAAATTATATTTAGGATTTTATTTTAGCAATTCTTTTAACTTTTCCTTTGCATTAGTGTTTTCTGTGTTTAATTCTAAACTTTTTTTATAATTTTCAATGGCTTTTTTAAGATGACCGTCCATCATATAAGCTTCACCTAAAGAGTCGTAAGCTTCATATGATTTTGGAAAAGATATAATTTCTAGAGAGAATAAATCTATGGCTTTTTTATAAAAGCCTCTTTTAATCATCTCATACCCTTTGGCATTCAGGTCGACTTCAGATAGTTCTAATTTTGATTCTTTTATCACTATTTTAGCTTCCTCAATACCCTTATTCAAACAGGTGTTGATTACTTTTTTTGTATAAAAATAAGTATCCAGCTTTGATGTTGGACCTGCAATTGTTTTTTCAATAAAAAAACGAGCATCTAAAAATCCTTGCTCCAGGTCTTTATTAGTTAATAGAATTACCGTATAATTTTGTTTCTCAAATATCCGCCATTCAGCACCAACACCAAAATGTCCGCCACTGTGTCCATATATTCCAGATCCTTTTGCTCCTGCAAACTGTATTCCGTATCCATAAGAACCATTTTCAGGTTCCTTTTTCATAAAATTTGTATACTCTTTATTTAGGAGCTTATTATTTTTAAATGCCAATGCAAATTTATACAAATCATGTACCGTGGTATAGCCACCTCCCGCAGAACTTCCCTTGACAGCACTCATAAAAAATGTTTTTTGTAATTGATTGGGATAAACATCTGATAGTGTATAGTTTTCAGCTTCATTTTCTATAATATGGTCAACATCAAAATTGCCCGTATTTTGCATCTCTGCTTTAGAGAAAATATGCTTTTTTATATAGTCTTCATAAGGTATTTTACTCACCGTTTCTATAATTCTACCAAGCACGATATAGTTTGTATTCCTGTAAGAGAATTCTTCATTAGGTTTAAATTCCAACGGTTCATCTTCATATAAATTGCTAAGGCTTTCTATTGTTCTAAATTTTTCTTTAGAAGTATTCAAAAACTTATCGGAATAAAAATAATCAGTCAGCCCACTTCTATGCATGAGTAATAATCTAACTGTGATGGAATCTCTTGCTATTTTATTTGGGTAATTTGGAAGAAATTTTCCAATAGGATCATCTAAAGATAATTTTCCATCTTGGATCAATTGAAATATAGCAACTGCTGTGAATGATTTTCGAATGGAAGCATAAGAAAACTTTGTGTCTATATTATTTTTGACTTTGTGGCCCAAATGAGCAAATCCATAAGATTTCTGCAATAAAATACGATCATTTTTAGCTATTAGAACGGCACCGCTAAAACCTTCTAAAGAATCCAGATAGGTAACGATTTCTCTTGCTTTAGTATCTTGAGAAAAAACGGTTTTATTATTTGTGCAAGAAAATATAATGGTGACCACTAGTAGTTGGATACATTTTTTCATTTACTATTTGATTTACAGTTTTGGGTAATTTTATTCAATATTTCAAATAATTGTTTTAATTCTTGTTCCGATAATGAGTTTAATGCAGTCTCTCTATTTTTCTTGATGACAGGGTTTAGTTTTTCAATGATTTCTTTACCACTTGCTGTGATTTTTAATTCCGATTTTCGTTTGTCAGCATCGTCAATAGTTTTTGTGAGATAGTTTTTGTTTATCATCAATTTGATTATTCGGGTCATTGATGCATAATCCTTAAAAACTAAATCGGCTATTTCAGATTGACTTTTGTCCTCTCTGTCAATGATAATTAAAATCAAAGCTTGGTCCACAGTAATCGTGGGCACTATGCTCGATATATTTTGTTGACATAATCTACGATAAGCTTTTATCGTTTCTTCAATAGAGTAGAGAACGGTACTAGTTGGGGTTTCGAATTTCATATTTATTTGACATATCAAACAAATATAATTATTTATTTGATATGTCAAATAAATATAAAGGGTAAGATAGGTAGTGTTGCCATGTAAATTTGAAAAGGGTAGGACTTATTACTTAAAATTAACCACAACGTTCTGCTGCTTGTAGACACAGATACGGCTAAAAACATGGCGCCATATGTATATATAATCTATTTCTTTCCCTTACGATTTATCCCATATAAATCAAAATTAAGCTCATTTAAATAGATAATATACCTATTAATGTAATTATATGTATCTAATAAATAGGGCGATAAATTCTATTTATAATGGTTCTTAATAATTTTTAAAAATAGCTTGTAGAATAGGAATTTCTTTTTACATTTGCTTTGTTTATAATTAATCTAAATAAGCATAAGTATTTCAAATGAAAAAATACGATCTATATTATCCGATCTTACCGTATTCAACAATGCACAATTATGAAATAAACGCAGTACAAGTTATTCATTATTTAATGGAGCCCCACAACCGTTGCAACTAGTCATCTTACCAAATATTATATCAACCAAAATGAATTATAAAACAACCTCCTTCACCAAATTAATATGTTTATCTGCCATCTTTTCCATACTCAGTCTACAGGCATATGGGCAAAATAAGGGTGTAGAATTTAGTGGTTATGTGCGCGATGGCCATGGGCAAGCAGTCAGTGGAGCGACTATTCGGGTTAGCAAGCAGACCGTAGTCGCTGATAATGAAGGTAAATTTACTATTGACAATTTACAGGGAAAAGAAGTAACCATCGAGATTACCCAAGTCGGAAAGAAAAAAATCAAACAGGTAATCTCACTCGCGGAGCGCGCCAATCCGACCATATTCACGATGGATGACGAAGGAAAAATCTTAGATGCAGTTGATATACTTGGTCTTTCCAAAGTAGATCAGACGAATAAACAAGCTTACAATGTGACCGCTATCGATGCTAAGAAGCTTCACAATTCATCGACTGATGTAGGCCAGGCGCTTAATCGTATATCAGGAGTCAAGCTTAAGGAAGCTGGTGGTCTAGGATCGCAAATGTCGATTTCTCTCAATGGATTTACAGGCAATCAAGTTAAACTATTCATGGATGGGTTGCCCTTGGACAATGAGGGTTCATCTTTCCAGTTGAATAACATTCCGATCAACTATGTGAGTGCCATTGAGGTCTATAAAGGTGTTGTCCCTGTCTGGCTTGGTGGGGATGCTATTGGCGGAGCTATTAACTTAGTGAAAGCCACCAATCCGGGAAAATATCTAGATGTATCGTACTCCTATGGTTCATTCAACACACACCGTGCTACTGTCAATGCTGGTTATATCGGTGACAATGGATTTACCATGGAGCTAAATGCTTATCAAAATTATTCAGACAATAATTACTGGGTAAACGTCGATCTGGTTGACAAATCCACAGGAAAATACATTCCGACACGAGTACGTCGATTTCATGATAATTACAAAAATAAGATGGTCAACTTCAACATGGGCTGGTCCAATAAATCCTGGGCAGATCAATTATTGTTCGGTATTAATATTGGAGATAATAGGGCTGATATTCAAACTGGAAATCGCATGTATGAAGTTTACGGTGAAAGATTCAAGAGGGGAAATCTGCTCCAACCAACCATTCAATATAGAAAGAATAATTTTCTGATATCAGGATTGGATGTATCATTAAGAGCTAACTATGACTTTGGGGAAGAAACCGTGGTAGATACAGTTTTCAAAAGGTATTTTTGGGATGGAAGCTGGGAATACAAAGCCAAACCTGAAGATGTAGGTGGTGAACGAAGTCGACAGTTTGACAAATACAAAAACAATAGAGGCAATGCTGCACTCAATCTGAAATATACACTCAATGAGCATAATCACCTCTTTTTCAACAATACGCTCAAGACAGCAAATAGAAAAACAAAAAGCGAATTAGATCCCGACAATCCGATATACGATCAATCTTCAATTACCAATAATAATATTGCTTCTTTAGGCTTCTACAATAATGCTGTAGACAAACTGGATTACAGTATTTTTGTCAAATACTTTTATCAGAAAGTAAAAGGCTATCAGTCGCCTACACCAGGGGAGTACTTGCCATTAGATGCTACCAGAAATCTTTTTGGCTATGGCATGGCGACTTCCTATTATCTGAAGCCCAATATGCAACTGAAGCTATCATACGAAAAGGCTTATCGCATACCCGAGCTCAACGAACTTTTTGGCAACGTAGACGCTTTGGAAGGAAATCAAAATTTGAAACCGGAAAGTTCTCACAACATCAATCTAGGCATTAACTATCTGTTTACGCTGCACGAAAAAAATGCCTTTAACCTTAATGGTGGTTTGATCTATAGAAAAGCAATGGACTTTATCCGTCTTTCCAATAGCAACACCGATTTCAATGGAATAATGCGTCAGATATCCGAAAATATCCGTGATGTCAACAATTTAGGATTTGACTTTGACCTTCGCTATTCTTTCGATAAAAAGCTTTTTATTGGTGGGAATTTCACCTATCAAAATCTGCGCAATGCAACTAAACGTGAACCTGGTAAAGAGGAAATCAGTGTCTTTTATAAGGACCGTATTCCCAATATTCCTTATCTGTATGGTTCAGCGGAAATCTCCTACATGATCAAGGATCTTTTTATCAAACAGTCGGCACTAAGCTTGGGTTATAGCTTATTTTACGTGAAGTCATTTTATCTGAGATGGCCTTCCGCTGGTGCCGCAGACAAGGAAGTGATACCTACCCAAGTATCCCAAGATGTTAATATAACGTATTCGTTCCAGAATGGGCGCTATAACATTGGACTTGATGTGCGTAATCTCACCGATGCGACCCTGTACGATAATTATATGCTGCAGAAACCCAGTAGAAACTTTAACATCAAATTCAGATATGTCCTTAACAACTTAAAATAAAATATATGAAAATAACTTTACACACCTCCATTGCAGCTCTAGGAGCAGCGATGATGTTACTGGGTTCATGCAGTAAAAGCAAAGATTCAGGTACAATCGATTTAGGTAATGGTACAGATACAGGTAAATCTAAATATGTTTTTGTCGTATTTTCAGATGGTTCTGGTGGAGAGGCATCGCGTTACATCATCAGTGCTGATGATATCAAAAGTGGAGAGATCAGTGTCAAGAACAATGGGGTAGAAACAAATGCTTATTCATTTCTTGCACAAAACAACACGCTATTTGGTATCACCTATGCAGACCAAGGGCCTACGCAACCCTATAAACTTGATGAAACTGGTGTACTTCGGAAATATGGTAATCAGGTCAATACCGAATTTACAGGAGCTTATACCAAAATTGGTGAAGATGCCTATGTCGGTATTTCTGTTGCAAGGTCTTTAGAAAATCCAGTTGCGACACTTTATAAATTTGATGCAAAAAAGTTAATGCTTGCCGGTAGAAATTCTGTTAATCTGGCCAAAATAACAGGAAACGGAGAGATGGCAAATTTCAACGGACTATTTGAAGTAAACGAAAAGATCTATATGCCTTTTAATTGTTCACCAGGAGTAACAGGTCAAGTAACTAAATATGTGGACAGTACCTGGATCGCAGTATTTAATAAAGGGGATATGGCTTACCAAAAAGTAATCCGCGATGGCAGAATGGGTCCAATCGGAAACTGGTTTGGTATGCAAGGTGTGCAACAAATCGAAAATGGTGATGTATATGCATGGTCTACTTCGGCAGGAATAACAGGTAAACCTTCCACCAAACCATCGGCCATTATCAAGATAAATGCTACAACAGATCAAGTTGATCCAAATTACTACTTCGACGTACAAGCAAAAACAGGTAAGAAAATTGCCCGTGGCACACATATCAAAAATGGAAAGTTTCTGATGACCTTCTACCAGACTGAAGTGACTGGCGGGGTAAGTGGAGGTATTGTCAACTTGGCCATAGTAGATGTTATCAATAAATCTGTGACCAATGTTACCGGAATTCCCAATCATGCTCAAATGCCCTACGAGAATAAGACTTTTATTGAAGAAGATGGAAAAACAGCATATTATGTCTTAAAAGACGATAACCAAGTATTATATTCTTATACCATTGATACCGAAAAAGCAACAGCTACAAGAGGTATCAAGTTTACAGGAATACAGGATGTAACTTCTATCTCCAAATTAAAATATTAGTTCCAAAGATGTTTTAAAATAAAAAAAAGATGCTTTCCATGGTCAGAAAGCATCTTTTTTTTATTTTAACGGTATATCATCACTGTTGGACATCTCCTTCGACACAGTTTTTGGTACATTCCCTAATCAAACTGAGTCAAGTATATCTGTTGTATTCTATCGCAAGTGTTTGGGTTTAAGATTCTGCTCTGCACTTTTTACAACTTCGTCAATGCGTTTTTTTCGGGTTTCTTGACGTTTGGCAAACAAGATCCACCCTAATATTATTTTTCTTGCCGATCTGCTCAAGCTGATGAAATATTCTTTTGACCCATTGTGTTTTTTAAATGCTATCTCTAGATCTTTCGGGATGATCAGTTCTTCCAATTCATCTAACATATTCCAAGAACCATTATGTTTAGCGGTTTCAATACTATCAAAACCTGCTTGAGTCATGAGTCCATTTGCAATAAGTTGTTGAACTTTTTCTTTGTTGATTTTTGACCAGTGGCTTTTAGATTTACGTTTGGCAAAAAACTGCATATACGAGCAATCGTCTATCGTTTTTTTTGTGCTGTCAATCCAACCAAAGCACAGTGCTTCATCAACAGCTTCACTCCAACTTATGGAAGGAATATGAGACTTTTTTGTGTAATAAACAAGCCAAACAGATTGTTTGGACTGATGGTTTTTTTCCAACCATTGTCTCCAACCCGTTCTGCTTTGAGGACAATATGTTTCTACCTCTCTGTTGAGCATTTTGTAGTATTCTATTGCATTAGATCCTGTATCCATTACGTTTGGCATTTTTAGATCTTTTAAAAATTAATTAACAAAGCAAATTTAAACGTGAAAAGTGACAGCCCTATGTCAGGAGTCTACAATAAATGATCGGTATCCAAATATTCTTTTAGGATCATTTTATCTAATCCTGTAAACTTTTGTAGTGATTCATTATGGTAGCCAAACTATAAAATGATCTCTATCATTTTGTAACAAAAGTACTTCTACACTAATTTAGGATTTCTGAAATGTGTCCAACTATTAAAATTAGCTTTTGTGCTTTTTGCTATAAAATTGATCATTTCACTTCTACTTTTCTTCTTGGCTCTAAAATTGTTTCAATTCAGTTGCTGATAGCAAGCAAATAAATAGGAGATCTCAACAATAAGATTGATATGACTTATAAATTGCCTTTTAGGGGCCAATTTTTTAATGACTGTTTATACAATATTGTTAGAATTATTTAGTTTTGACCCTACTAGCTAAAGGATGATGACAATATTGCTTCATCGGCAAAGGACATTTAGAAAAACCCAGAAATACGGAAGAACAATGATATGGATAAAAAGAATTGACCACAACTACCTGAAATACCTATTTACCGCAGTGATTTCAACTTTGATGGTTACGGGATATGGGCAGCAAGTGGAGAAACAGCAGAAAGAAAAGCAACAAGTGGATGAACATCAAATTAAGACGATGGATTCCATTGATGTCGTACGCGACTACCGACCTGTGCTGGCCGATGCCGTGAAGGTTCGCAGGAGCCCAGATATGAGCCATATCAATCGGGAAGCGATTGAGACGGAGCTACGCCAAATAGCCACAGCTACCTATTTTGCAAATAAGACATTCAAACAAGCTTATTACACGATATTGCTTAAACAGCATCCAAACGCTTTACGGAGCAATATTGACAGTTACCGTATCAGCTATCTGGCTTACCAAGCACGTGAATATCCAAGAGCGGCCTCTATTTTGGAGTCGCTGGAAGCTTCGGATGCCTTTTATCAGGGTTCGATCATAACTTTAGGTCATATTGCACTGGAAACCGGCGATAAGCAACGCGCACGAAATGCATTTGTCAAAGCGATGAAGCTAGATTTTGATCCCCAACTGAAAGCAGATGCGCAATTTAACTATGCCAAAATCTTGTATGCAATGGACTCCACCCAAGCCGCTCAGAAAGTTCTAGAAAAATATATAGTTCAACAATATGGAGGTCGTGAACCAGGCGCTCAAGCACAAGAAAGTGCGGAAATACTATCCGCTCAAATCTTATTGGGGACGAGTAACTTCCATACTGGAGTAAGTCTGCTGGAATCGTTGAAAGATAGAGGGCCGGAAGTCGATGCTACCTATCAAAAAGCAACGTACTATCGCGGATTGGAGTTTTATAACGAACGCGCTTTCGAAAATAGCATATCGATATTCATGAGATCGGAAAAATTTCCGATCGATGCCAAAATGGCTGCGCTAGCTACGTATTGGAAAGCGGAAGCGATGTATGAAGTGCGCAAATACGGGGAGGCGGTAGAAAACTTCTCCCGATTCCTACGGTTGCCCATTGCAAAAAGCACCGACGTATATAATTATGCAAATTATGGACTGGCTTATGCAGCGTTCAGAAGTAACAGTTTTCGTATATCGGCCGATTATTTTGAACGCTTTTTAGCTGTCGAAGGAAGTTCGCTAGATGAAAATATACGTCATGACGTAATCGCACGTTTGGGCGATTCGTATTTGTCCATGCGCAATTACGACCGTGCCAACCAATATTATGATAAGCTTATCAACAGCAAAACTTCCAACCAGGACTATGCATTGTTCCAACGAGGTGTTATCTTTGGATTGCAGGGAGACTATGAAACCAAGCTAAAGATCCTGCAGTCTGTTTTGAAGCAATTTCCTGCTTCGAACTATGCAGATGACGCCGCTTTTGAGATCCCCTATACCTATTTCACTACGGGAGATTATGATCGCGCTATCGATGGTTTGCAACGGATGATCGAAAAGTACCCGCGCAGCAGCTATGTGCCCCGTGCGTTGATGACCATAGGGCTCGTGCAGTATAATAAAGATGATTCCGAAGCGGCGAAAGCCACTTTTAAAAGTGTTGTGGAGAAATATTCCAAAAGCAATGAGGCACAGCAAGCGATGCGTTTTATTGAAAACATCTACCTCGACCAAGGGGATGCTACGAGCTATATTCATTACGCAATCGGCACCAATGTCAGTAATCTGAGTCCTGCGGAGCAAGATAATATGGCTTTTCAAGCAGCCCAATCCCTGTTTGCCAAGCAGCAATACGCAGCTTCGGTGGAAGCCATCAATGCGTATTTTGATAAATTTCCTAAACCCAAACAAGAAAAATATGCCCGTTATATCCGCGGGGTGAGTTCGTACCGCACTGGGCATTCAAAGGAAGCACTGCACGATCTGAATATCATCCTAAACGACTGGACAAGCAAGTATACAGAAAACACTTTGCTGACAGTGGCTGCGCTATATCTAGATCTAAAAGAATACAACGAGGCAATTGTGCACCTCAAAAAATTGGAGCTCAATTCAGAGTATAAAAAGAACTATGGTTACGCAGTAAGTAACCTGATGATTTGTTATTTCGAACTCGGTGATATGGAGCAGATGGCCAAGTATGCGAAGTTGATAAAGGATTACGATGGCGCATCGCAGGAGGAAATTGCTAAAGCTCATTTATACAGTGGAAGGGTATTGCTACAACAAAAGAACATCGTGTCTGCCATGAAGGAATTCAATTTGGCTGCTCTGAAGAGCCAAAAGGCGGTCGGCGCAGAAGCGCGATACCGTGTTGGGCAACTGCAGTATGATAACAAGGAATACGACAAAGCCATTGAAACAGCCTTTGAGGTGATTAACAGTGAGGAAGAAAATGCATACTGGGAGGCCAAGAGTTTCCTATTGCTTGCTGATAGCTATGCGCGTAAAGGCAATGCTTTGCAAGCGAAGAGTACGTTGGAAAGTGTGATTGAAAATTATGAAGAAAAAGATGATGATATCATTCCGTCAGCAAAAGAACGTTTACAGAAATTGAACAAAAAGTAACATTGAAAATATCGAAAAACTGAAATAGAACATCAAAATAAAATAGACAGAACCGTTTGGGATGACCAAGCGGTTCTTTTTGTGCAATTCCAGATCATTCCTTCTTCTATGGATGAAGGGTAGTTTTCTGTTTTTCGATATTCTAATAAAATCTGTTTTTAGGATAAACATTTCTTTTAGTCATGAAGAGAAGAAAAGCAAATCCTCATGAGACAAGCTGACAAGTTGTTCCAGTTGTTTTCTAATAAAATCCATAACGTATATTTTTTATCACATCAAATTGTAATTATATTTTGCTCAATTATTTTGTTTTCCTAAAAACGACTCCAGCTCTGCTACAATGCGTTTCGATTGAGTATGATGTAGATAATGAGAACCCGGCAATAAGATTAGTTTTCCCTTATCCACGCTGTTGGCTTGCTCTTGGTGCAGTTCTGTCCAGCCTTTGACAGCTGAGTTTTCGTCTGCAAATAATAAAATTGGCAAATCCTTCGGGAAAGCTAGTTTTTGAGCATCTTTAAAACTAATAGTCAATGATGTTGCTTCTCTGTCCAAAGTATTGTTTCCGGTTACTTTCATCGTGATCATGTGTTTTTGTTCAAAACGGTGTGCTTCTGATTCGTCTTTAGGTTTTTCATCTCCAAAAAACTTTAAAAATGCACGCATTACACCTGCTTTGGCTAAAAAATCCATAGGTGCCGAATTATAACCCGGCCACGGTTGTGTTGGCACACTGCTATCAATACCTACAAAAGCGGTTGCTTCACCTGGATACTTGTTGATATATGCTAAGCTGTAAAGTCCGGCAATGGAATGCCCCATTAATATAAAACGGTTTAGATTTAATTGCTTCACCACTTCGTGGATTTCTTCCGCCATATTATTCAAACTGCGTTCACGCTTCGTTTCACTGCTCAATCCATAACCAAAAGGTTCAATCGTGATCACTGTATATTTCTGGTCTAATTCTTTGATTAATGGTTCAAAATCCAATCTTGGGCTTGCCGTTCCAAATCCGGAGAGTAATACAATCGTATCTGCACCGTGGCCATCTATTGTCACATTCATTGTACCGTCAAAAATTTTTATTTTTTGACCATAATCTTCAATTTTATCGGCTTCTCGACTTAAATTGATCCGATGAATCACGAATGTTGCGATGAGTAGGATAGCGATTATCACTACAATTCCGATGATTGTTTTCAAGAATATTTTTGCTATTCTCTTTATGAACGAAGGACGGTTTTTATCCATTTTTTTTTAATTTCGGTATGTGCACTATAAAACAGGTTAATTTCATTAAATCGTTAATATCATTCCATACTGATTATTCTTTTGCTACCTACAAAAATCATTTCATCACTTTTGTCCGTATATGGATTTAATTGCCAGTCCCCATACAAATGGTTAACACTTAATTCTGCTTGATCAAGTAATGAATAGATTTCTTCTTTCATAGGGAAAGATATCTGAGAAGAAGCCACCCACCTTTTATCAGTATGCAAAACCTCATAAAAGGTTTGGTATGTTATAATTTCATCTTTCGCTTCCCAATCATTCCATGCTTTTATGATTCCGTAATTAGGATGCTTAAAATATCGAATCGACTCTTTTTCTCCCCATGTAGTCCATTCTTGCACTAATGGATTTCGACTATCAAAAACGAAAGTTCCATCATCTTTTAAGTGATTTTCGATATTTTTCAAGAGTTTTAAACGATCATTTTCAGTTAACAGCGTCTGAAAGCTATGACCCGATAAAAAAATGAAATCAAACTTCTTATCAAATGAAAATGATGAAGCACTCGCATGGATCCAATTGACGTTTGATGTTTTTTCCTTCGCTATTGTTAACATCTCTACAGATATATCCAAGGCGTATATTTCTTTACATCTATGGATAAGCTCGCTTGCTAATGTACCTGTGCCGCAGCCTATATCTAAAACGCTATCATCTATTTTTACGAAATTACTTATCACATCATAACTCTCTGACCATGGATTATCATAGTCATAGAATTGCACCAAATTTAAATCCTGGTATAATTTATCAATCATTATATTTTAATTTACAACCTAAAGTCAGATTTTTGAACCTAAAATAAGATATATTTAAGCAAATGTTGCATTGTACTAAAATTCATTAACAGTCTTATACAACGGAGTTCCTAATGTTAGTAAATTATTTATTCTTCTATTGAATTAAGTATACCGTTTTGTACCGATGATTGTTTATTTTTTAATCGCTCTTCAACATGATTAGAAGCACAACAAGCTCGCGCTCACTATCCTTTAAATTTCCCATTTTCTCACAGATTTTATTTGCTAAAAATATTAGTCTTACTATTCTTTATTTTGTATCTTTACTATAGTAACCTTATTATAAACAGTTTATTATGAGTAAATCTTCCAATCCCGTTGATGATCTGCTCTGGAAGTCTATTTTAGAGCAGACTTTTGCGCATTTTTTAGCGTTTTTCTTTGCCGATTCAGCAGGTATATTTGATCTGAGTAAACCCTTTGATTATTTAGACAAAGAGTTTGAGTCCTTATTTCCTCCAGAGCCCAACGGCAAGGGAGTGCGTTTTGTAGATAAGTTGGTCAAAGTCTATTTGAAAGACAGCGGTGAGCAGTTTGTGCTGTGCCATATTGAGGTACAGTCCAGTAGAGGCAAGGGAGATCTTGCAGAGCGCATGTTTCGATATTACTATAAAATATCCGATAAGTATCAGGTTCCAATCTCTGCCATTGCTATTCTTGCCGACGATAACCAAAGTTACCATCCATCTGTTTATGTTAAGGAGTTCATGGGCACCATTCTCCATTACCGTTTTAATAGTTACAAGGTGTTGCATCAGGATGAGGTCGCATTACGTACTGATGTTAACCCATTCGCAGTTGTGGTACTGACCACATTATTGGCTATCAAGAATAAAAATATCAGTGACGAAAGACTGAAGGATATCAAGCATGATCTGTATGATGAGATGATGAGTCGCAAAATGGATAAGAGTACGCGTCAGGGTCTCTATAATTTTTTAACGTATTACGTAGGCTTTGAAAATCAGGGTAGTTTAGCTATATTTGAGTCAGAAATTGAAAACAAATTAGGAAGGAGTAATATAATGGGCACTCAAGAATATTTATTGGATAAAGCAGAGAAGCAAGGTATTGCTAAAGGCATTGAGAAAGGGCGTTTAGAAGAGCGTGCTAAGCTTAAGGCAGAAAAGCTTGCTATTGCATTAGAATTTAAGAAAATGGGTTTACCTGTAGCAGATATTGCTAAGGGTACCGGTCTTGCCATCGAGGAGATCGAAAAACTGAAGTAGAACATATTTTCAAAATATACAGAACCGCTTGGATGACCAAGCGGTTTTTTTGTGACCTTCACCTACCTATTTCCACCATTCACCGAGTTTTTAGTTGGTTTAATCTAATTGTCATAGGGTAGGGTCGATTTACATCCTACTTTTGAATCAACAATTGCTTTTAGCAAGCACCAGGGTTTGAGTTGGTTGATGTGGGGCTGATGCAACTTAATAACAATATAACATAAAGACAATATGAACACTTTAGCAAAAACATTAGTAGCAGCAGCCTTGATCGCAGTATCTACATGCACTATGGCAGCAGCAAAACCAGCAGGAGACAACTCTACAAAAGCAACTGTCAACCTATCCACAGCAGATCTAGCCATTGATCATTACGTAGCCGTTATGACTGAGGGCAGTCAGCAGGAGTAGAGCAACTGTTCACTTCCGACTTCAACCAAAAAGTACATGCATCAAAAGATAAGACCAACAGCCGTCCAGAAGTTATTTCCTTCTTGAAAAAACAAAAAGGCCAGCAGTTGAACTGTAAAACAAGCACCACAATCGTTGAGCAGTCAAGTGATTATATGCTTGCAAAAGTGACCCAACAATTTGAAGGATTTACCAAGACCGACTTAGTCACCTTGGTCAATGATGGCGGCAACTGGAAAGTATCCCAATCCATCAACTCGTATAAGTAATTTACTGTTTAATCATATGTTTAGTAAAAGCCACGTCGCAAGATTTGGCTTTGCTTTTTAGTATCCTAAGCTGTGTTGCCCGATTAATACGGTTTAACATCTTTATTTAACAATTATCGGTCTAATAGGTTCTCCAACAATGCTGATTACGCCATCAGATGAAATTGCTAAAGCATTAATGTAAGATGTCCGTGGAGCGACACTTGTTGAGCTGGCATGAGCATGGTATATATATTTATATCCGCCATCAGCACTTATAAATGGAGCTCCATGACCTGTGCCGAGCAATCCCGATGCTGAGGGATGGTCTCTCCTTAGGATGGGGTTGCCACTATATTTCTTCCAAGGACCTTTGGGTGAACTGGCTGTTGCATAGCCTACGGCGTAATCCTGGCTTTCAAAATGATTGGCAGAGTAAATTAAATAGTACGTGTTGCCTCGTTTTAAGATCGACGGCCCTTCGACGACTGTAGCTTGCTTCTTCTCCCATGGTTCACTTGCGCTCATGCATTTTGTGAGCGTTTCTGCTTTTATACTTTGTAAATCATTGTTCATCTCAGCCATCCAAATGACATTTCCATCCGTAAATCGGACATAAAATAAATATGGAGTTCCGTCATCATCGATAAAAAGAGAACTGTCAATTCCTTTTTCTTTGGCAATAATAGGCTTTTTTTCTTCTTGAATAAAAGGCCCTTCCGGGCTTGAGGAAGAAGCCACACAAATATGTTCATCAACGGAGTAGAACATGTAAAACTTTTTCTTAGCGGTTACGTAATATACCTCTGGTGCCCAGAACCATCGTGTTCCCCAAGAGTCTTGAGGGGAAAGTGCTAAATTTTTATTACGCTTCCAATGTTTGAGATCATCGGAAATATAAACTTCAAAACCATCTATGCGGGTGCCATATGCATAGTATTTGCCATTATGGAATAATACGTAAGGGTCTGCAATAGGTAGCTCGTTTTCGATAATTTTAATAGACTTATCATCATTGGCATTACAATATAACGATAGTATAAAAAATAAACATATAATCGATATTAAACGATAAGGAATGCTTGTCATAATTTTCATTTTTTTGAATTCAAATCTTGTGAAGAATTGGCCATAAATTCAAATACCGATGAATCTGTTGATCATTTTGCTCACACATGATACAAATTGGAATGATTTTGAATAAAATGGGCAATATGATGTAAAGTTTAATTTACATTTTTACGTGATATAGATTTGTAATTGGGCTTCAATACAATTATAAACAAAAAAAATAAAATTGATAAATAAAAAGGTAAATTACAGAACCTGAGATGAATAGTCTATCGGTAGGTATGAATAGCCAAATTGTGAACAGATGTAAACAGATGTGAAATTAAAACAGCGCTTTAAGTTTTTAGTTTATTCTATTGAATTATTGTCGATTGGGGAGATGATAAAGGGAATCGATTGATGCCTATCTAACGATCGAACGATCTGGTTCATTGGGCGGAGGTGGGCACTGTATTTAAAAAATAATTGAAATATGATTACTAAAAATGTATGTTTATTCTTATTGATGGGTTGCTGGCAGTTGTTTTTCTCCACCTCAAAAGCCCAATCAAATAATCCACTCGATGTTGCTTTTGGTGACCCATTTGTACTCTATGATCAAGAAACAGATGCCTATTATATGTATGGTACTGGTGGAGTAGAGCATGGTTTTGTAGCCTATTCTTCTAAGGATCTAAAACAATGGGAGCATAGGGGGACCGTGTATACCGCTCAGCAAGATAAAAGCTGGGGGACGAAAGATTTTTGGGCTCCAGAAGTATATAAGCGTGGAGGAAAGTACTATATGTTTTACAGTGCACATTGGAAAGAAAATCCGAATGATGAATTAGAAAATTATCGTATTGGTATCGCAACCTCAACCCATCCTACAGGCCCATTTATTGATTTGACAGGTCGTCCGTTATTTGACCCCGGATATCCCATTATTGACGGTAATGTGTACTTTGCTGAAGATGGACGTTTGTATCTTTACTATTCCAGATGCTGTTATAAAAATCCAGTTCAATCGGAGATTGCAGCTTGGGCAAAGCAACAGGGGATGTTTGATGAAATAGAAGAAAGCTGGATATATGGAGTAGAGCTAGCTTCAGATTTTTCGCATGTAATTGGAGAGCCAACATTATTGTTACGTCCTCCTATCTCCAGGGATGATAAACAATCTGAATGGGAGAGCAGGTCTGTGACTTCAGGTGAAGTGAATAGAAGATGGACAGAAGGATCCTATCTCTTTAAGCATAACAATCTCTATTACATGATGTACTCCGCAAATCATTTCGGAGGAGAGAATTATGCTGTTGGCTATGCAACAGCCTCAAATCCACTTGGCCCATTCGAAAAGTCTGCAACAAACCCTATATTACAAAAAAACATATCCCATGGAGGTATTGTTTCAGGGACGGGTCACAACAGTCTTTTGAGAGATAAAGAAGGCAAAGTATGGTGTGTATATCATGCCCGCACGACTAAAACAGGCAGTCAGCGCTTAGTATTCTTAGATGAACTGAAAATTTTACCTAACGGTCAACTTATAGTGGACGGTCCAACTGTCAAACCTTAAGAAAGCTGATGTTTTCAGTTTATTGTATTGCGACTTTGATGAGATAGGAAATACCATATAATAAATTAAAATTCAAAAAGTTGATTATTGATTATATTTCAATAACATTATACATAATAATCCAGATTCAATATAGAGAATACCATTGTTTACTTAAATAGTGGCATTCTCTATGTTATTATGCGCCATATACTTTTTTGTTGCTACTTGTTTTCTATCTTGAAATCGTTCCTCCGCAAGATTAAATCCATAACACACATGCCAACTTTGATCTGCAAATTTCGCATTTCTTTAAAGAACTTATCTTCACCTCCCCATTTCCACCATTCACCGAGTTTTTAGTTGGTTTAGTCTAATTGCCATAGGGTAGGGACGAATTACACCCTACTTTTGAATCAACAATTACAAACATGTATAAACAAAAAACTAACAATATAATACAAAGACATTATGAAAACTTTAGCAAAAACATTCGTAGCAGCAGCCTTGATCGCAGTATCTACATGCACTATGGCAGCAGGCAAACCAGTAGGACACAACTCTAAAAAAACAACTGTCAACCTATCCACAGCAGATCTAGCCATTGATCATTACGTTGCTGTGATGACCGAAGGACAGTCAGCAGGAGTAGAGCAATTGTTTACATCAGATTTTAATCAGAAAGTACATGCTTCAACAAATAGGATCAATAACCGTTCAGAAGTAATCTCATTCTTGAAAAAGCAAAAAGGCGAGCAGTTGAACTGTAAAACAAGTGCTACAATCGTTGAGCAGTCAAGTGATTATATGCTAGCCAAAGTAACCATGCAGTTTGACGGATTTACCAAAATTGATCTCGTGACATTAGTCAATGATGGTGGTAACTGGAAAGTATCTCAATCTATTAACTCGTATAAGTAAGTTAAGTAAATTTCATATGTTTAGTAAAAGCCACGTCGAGAGATGTGGCTTTACTGTTTTTTATAAAATTCAATATATTTCTGTATGGTTCTTTCCATTTGAATTATATCTAAAATTAACAGCTTAAAGGTCTGTTTTGCATTTTTATCTGTTTGGTTATTATTTAAATAAACAAAATTCATCAAAAACTCTCTTTTACTATTCAATAGATCTTTAACTTCTGCTATATTCGACAATATCGTTATCTTCTCATAATCAATTAAGTCAATTTTAGTATTAGATACAGTTTTCCAAGCATTGATTTTAATTTGTGGAATGTAAATTCCTTTACATTTCATTACAACATCCGACACTTTAATATTTTTGTTGCTAGCGTAAAAGTTTAAAGAATCAATTAAAGACTCCTGGATAGGTATTTTTTCCAGAATATCTTCATTAGTATCCTTTAATTCACTAGCTACAGTGGAAAATACTTGTTTAATAAATGCTTTATCCTTTCTTTCGGAATTCCAATTATCAATAAAAAGTGCGATTAAAATTCCTGCGATTACAGGAATAATTTCCTTGATAAAATGAATACAATAATTTCTAATTTTTTCCTTCATTAACGGTGTTTTGGTATGAATACAGGTAACGGCTGTTTATATAAAGATCCAAAAATTTAGTAGATTTTAATTCTTTACTAGGTAAATGTACGTGATTTTTTCGATACATTCATAAGGATTGGAGCATAACTAGAAATGCTTAACCCTAAAAAATCGGTAATCAACCTATCCACAGCGGATCTAGCCATTGATCATTACGTAGCCGTTATGACCGAAGGACAGTCAGCAGGAGTAGAGCAGTTGTTTACATCAGATTTTAATCAGAAAGTACATGCATCAAAAGATAAGACCAACAGCCGTTCAGAAGTAATTTCCTTCTTGAAAAAACAAAAAGGCGAGCAGTTGAAGTGAAACAAGCACCACAATCGTTGAGCAGTCAAGTGATTATATGCTTGCAAAAGTGACCCAATAATTTGAAAGGTTTACCAAGACTGACTTAGTTACCTTGGTCAATGAGGGAGGCAACTGGAAAGTATCTCAATCCATCAACTCGTATAAGTAAGTTAAGTTTAATTATATGTTTATTCAAAGCCACGTCGTGAGATGTGGCTTTTCTATTTCCTGTTCTTTCTGAAAGGATGCTCAATTTGCAGTAGCCGACAGCAAACGACTACTGTCGATTACAAACGGTTAATAACCGACTAATATTTTTAGTTTTTATCATATTTGGGTTTTTCAATTAATGACTTAAGCAAACCACAAAAATTATGTTAGCCCATTCAAAACCCGTATTTATTGATCCGACCACCGATGAGGGATTCAAACGTTTATTTGGAGACAAGGTCAACCTGATCAACTTTCTAAACATCATCTTTCGTGGTCGTAAGACCATCACAGATCTTACTTATCGAGATACCGAGCGCATCGGAGCAACGGAGGAGATCGGTAAGGTTATCTTTGATCTGGTTGTCCAGCTCAGTACAGGGGAGGAAATTATTATCGAGATGCAGACCAGTACACAGACCAATCTCAAGCAACGCATGCTTTATTATGCTAGTAAGGTGATTTCAGATACAGCACCCAAAGGAAACCGGAAAGCCTGGGGGTATGCCATTCCCGAGGTTTACACCATTGTACTGATGGATGGCTTTCATATGCCAGGAGGTGATCGGAGTACATATTTTCATGATACCTGCCTGTGTCATAGAGATTCAGGACAAATATTTTGCTGGAAAATTTTGATACTTTTTGGTCAGCAGGAGACTTTCCTTACAGTTGCTTGAGTATGCAACAGTAACTCAATTAGTTTTACGAGGGTTTCGGCTTTATCTATTTAGAATCCCGAAGGGATCTATCATTCCATCAAGAAAAATTATTTATGATAAATTATTAACTTTGTTAAAAGCGAAGCAGAGGTTGAAGATGAACTCGACAAAGTATTCTTTATGCTCAAGAATATGTCAACGTTAAAGACCTTGCCACGAATTATGAATTCGACCGTATTTCAGCGGTTCTTTCAGTTGGCCAGCTACGCAAAATTGACAAAGGAGGAACGAACTATGTATGATATTAGTTTAAAACGTAAATGGGATGCCGAAGCAGTGCGGATGTATCAACAGGAACAAGTTGAAGGATTAGAAAAACAATTGAAAGAGGCTAAAAAAGCAGCTAAAAGAGTTTCAATAACAGCTAAAGCTGAAGGAAAAGCAGAAGGTCTTGCTGAAGGCGAGTATAAAAAAGCTATAGAGACAGCTTTGAGGCTTAAAGAGATGGGTTTACCTGTCGATCAAATTGCTAAGGGTACAGGGCTTTCCATTGAAGAGATCGAAAAACTGAAGTAGAACAGGATTCTAAAATATATAGAACCGTTTGGGATGACCAAGCGGTTTTTTTGTGCCCTTGTTACTTACAAGTGGGCGACACTCAAATAACCATTTTTTTAAAGAGTCTTATTTAGTGGTAGGAAAGTTTTATTAAATATGTTGGTCATAATTTTTAAAACACAGCTTAAAAAAGTAATTAAATATGGATCATCGTTTCCGCAGAAGTAGCAACATTAATTAGCTGGGATCATAGAGGTTTACGATACCTATCAGCGAATACGAATGGTATTCATATCTTTCATATTTCTCTCATTACGTACCTTCAATGTTAATATATAAAGATCATCCAAGTCACCGATAAATTTAACAGGAGAAACAAAGATCGTCATGATATTACTGATGTCGACATAAATTGTGTTGGGATCATCCTGAATTATTTTATCCTCGATCTGAAAAATAACTCGATCCGATTGCACATTGGTATACTTCTTTCTAAGATCAGATAAAGTAATAAATTCTGGTTTATAATCAGCAGTTATCCCTATTACGATAGCTTGTTTTTCCTTACTAGCTTCTACCGTCTTTATACTATCGGTTTTCAGCGTTAGTCCAGTTTCACTAGCATATAGCTTGCCTAAAACCTCTATCTTCGCCAAGTCTCGTTCTTTAAGATCTTTATAGATTACTTTCGGCAGTCTGTCTGTAATACTATATTGATTGTTGGTATGTTGGCCATAGGTTAAAGTTAGCCCAAAAGATGACAGAAGCGCGAATAAGAATATTTTTTTCATTTTTGATCTTAAAGTATTATCCTAAACTACAAAATACGCTGTTGACTTACAAATAAAATCAGCTTGATGAGTTGTTGTTTAGATGCTAATGTAGATAAACGAGGCATAGTCGCCATACACCATGCTGACAGCAAGTCGAACAGCACGTTATATAAAGCCCGAAACCATTTTCTGATTATCGGATTCTAATTCCCGAAAAAACCGATTATTTTTTCATTATTTTATCAATTTTATTGATCATATCTTTCGAATTTGTATTCTCGGGATACAGATCAAGTGACTTCTGATAGTTCTGTCTTGCTAACTCAAATTGCTCGTTTGTAAAATATGCTTCAGCCATAGAATCATAAGCGTTCGCAGAATTTGGGTTTTCTTTCAGATTCAATTCAAATACTTTGATTGCATTTTTCAAATTCTGATTATTCATGAGATTATATCCGATCGAAAGTAATCTGTTTTCGAAGTTTCTTGTCGGATATTGGCTTTTTACCGAATAATAGTTTTGTATTGCTTTTTCAAGGTCAACTTTATAAAAATCAGCTGTTATTTTTTCATCTGCCAGTAAATTACTATCTCTTAAGTTTTCATCAATTATTCCTGCGACGTGATCTATAACTTGTCCTTCCACATTATAGTTCTTATAGCCATTTGATAGAAAAATAATGGTCAGATCATGATCAATGAATTTTCTAAAAGCCGTCATATTTCCACCACTGAACCCAAATGATTTTATCTTGTTTGTTTCATAACTATCCCACCCATACAGAAAACTGTTTGTTGTGTCTTTAAACGGAAAGGGGCTCCACATCGCATTTTTTGTAGCAGGGCTTAGAAGTATATTTTTGTCCAGTCTATCATTCCAAGCGATAAATTCCTTCAGTGTAATATTTAATCCACTCCCTGAATTATGAATCTTACCATGATCAGCATTAAATCGCTGGTATTTCTCAGTTTTAAAATCAAAGCGATGATGGTCAACTCGATCAGGAATAAATTCTGAGGAATTTGCTGAAAAAACAATGCCTTTTTCGACAGTAGGGAATTGCCCCTTCAACACATAATCTTCAAATGTTGCTCCGGTTATTTTTTCAATTATTTTCGTAAGCAGGCAATAGTTAGTTTGATTGTAACTGAAATGATTACCAATTTCAAATTCAATAGGCTTTTTGTATAAACGGTTCCATTTTTCGGTTTCTTCCAACGCATACGGAATATCGTCAAACTTTACAATATCCGGCAGGCCCGATGAATGTGTTAATAGATTTTTGACTTTAACATCTTGCCATCCAGTCGGAAGATTGTCCAAATATTTAGAAATTTTGTCGTCTAATGATAGCTGGCTTCTCTCTATAAGTTGAAAAACACTAACTGTCGTCATTATCTTGGTTGTGGAATACAATCTAAAAGTACTATTTTCAGATATGTTCAAATTGTCAGCTAACGAACTTTTCCCATAATACTTTTCGAAAATCACCTTTCCGTCTTTTATAGCAGCAAGAGCTGTACCCGGTATTTCATTAATGTCAATTATCTCCTTTAAATAATTGTCTATTTTTTGTGTTAATTCGGTTTCTGAACTATTTGATTTTTGACTAAAGCACAAAATCGTTAAGGAGAGGAAAGTTATGATTAAAGCTGATTTTTTCATTGATGGTCATTAAAATTCGAGATTTTTATATTTACGACTCTTTCAACTCATGTGCCATTTGTTTATCTGTCATAATATCAGATAATTATGTTTTTATTTTATCTGTAGATGTTCAATTTCGGACGAAATTTGTTCGGTAGTGGACGGTTAAGAAACAGTATTTAAAAAAACGGCGAGGTTAATTTACTATCGAAAAGATTGAAACGGTAATAGAACATTATTTTAAATACAGAGAACCGCTTGTGATGTGAATTGCTCCCAATAAGTTTCTAACTTTTTGGGAGCAATTCAGAGAGATGTGGCTTTACTTATTTATACTTTATATTAAAAGTTGATGTGAGTTGTGCTAGCTTTATATAAAACGTTTGTAAAGGAATATGAAAGTTTAATATCCGGCTAATAACAAATGTTTTGAACGTTATAGGATTTTGTTATTTAATACACAGGAGTATTTCGCTCCAAAAATCAAATTGTATTGTAAGAAATAATAGAAAATTTCAATCCCATCCTCAAGCATTGACCAAAGAAAAAAGAAGTAATGTTTCCAATATTCGAAATTAAGCGCCTCCGATTTGAAAAGTGTTTTGTAAAGAGAAAATTCCTCATCAAACTTTTGATCCGATTCAAGTATGAAAATCTCATTTAGAGTCCGTTTCATCTTTTTCTGCTCAACGTTCAATATTCTAATAAGAATTTCATGTTGTTCCTGTACTGGCTAGTCAGTTTTGTTTGAAAACGTATTAATAGAGTTTAAACTGTAAAAAGCAACACCGTTATCTGGATATTCTTTCAATATTTGTTCATAAAGATCCTTTGCTTTTTCAGCTTCATTCGTTTGCGAATAACAGAAAGCCATATTGCAAAGGGCCATTTCTCTGTAAGACATTTTTGCGGTACTCAGTAGGGTGATCGCACGGTACTTATCTACCCAATTATATCGTGTAAAAAAATCGACACTATTATTGAAGTGTTCCAATGCTGTTTTGAAATCATTTTTTTTGATAGCTTTCATTCCCTTATTATGACTAGCTGGGATTATCTGTTGTAAGGAAATCGATAATACAAAAAAAATAATAGAACCGATATAAATGCCATTAAATTGGAATAGAAAAGCAAATATAGCCATGAAACTAATCCATACTATGATGATGATTAGAAACGCTAACCATGATATTGGTCTAACCAAAGGTACTTTTGCACTCATTTTATCAATTTATAATGTAGGTGATCAGTTCCATAAATCTACTAAAAACTGATCAATGATTTAAGATATAAGATCAAGAATAATTTTTATATCTTAATAAATGCTAGCAGTAGGGGGTGATTGTTTTCACCTACCTATTTCCTCCAGTCACCGAGTTTTTAGTTGGATTAGTCTAATTGCCATAGGGTAGGCACGATTTACACCCTACTTTTGAATCAACAATTGCTTTAGCAAGCATCAGGGTTTGAGTTGGTGGATGTGGGGCTGATGCAACTTAAGAAACTAACAATATAACATAAAGACATTATGAACACTTTAGCAAAAACATTCGCAGCAGCAGCCTTGATTGCAGTATCAACATTCACTATGGCAGCTGGCAAACCAGCAGGAGACAACTATAAGAAAGCAACTGTCAACCTATCCACAGCAGATCTAGCCATTGACCATTACGTAGCCGTTATGACCGAAGGACAGTCAGCAGGAGTAGAGCAGTTGTTTACAGCAGATTTTAGCCAAAAGGTACAGGCATCGACAGATAAAACCAACAGCCGTTCAGCCGTTATCTCATTCTTGAAAAAACAAAAAAGTAAAACAAGTACCACAATCGTTGAGCAATCCAGTGACTATGTAGTTGCAAAAGTGACCCAACAATTTGAAGGGTTTACCAAGACCGATCTGGTGACATTGGTCAATGATGGCGGCAACTGGAAAGTATCTCAATCCATCAACTCGTATAAGTAAGTTAAGTAAATTTCATATGTTTAGTAAAAGCCACGTCGAGAGATGTGGCTTTTCTTTTTAGTATTCACAGCTATTTTACCCAACAACAAACGTTTTTTCCTATTCTTTTAACAGTAAGTAGAGAAATATTTGAATTGATAAATAATTTAGTATTTTTGCTAAATTATTTGGTTTAAAAGGTTTTGTTTTTTATTTTTACTTGATAACCAATAATATACCATTATGAGTGTAAAGATAAGTAACCTTTCGAAGTACATCGATATCTTAAGTGACTTCGGTTGGAAATTTTATTTCGGTCGAGAGGAGAATAAGGGTAACCTAATTAATTTTCTGAATAGTATTTTAGAAGGCGAACATGTTGTAGAGGATCTTACCTATAGCAATGTGGAGGAAGATGGCGATGAACCTAATGAGCGCAAAGTTATTTTTGATTTGCGATGTGTTGGTGTAGGTGGAGAAGTTTTTCTAGTGGAGATGCAATTGCAGAATCAGGATTTCTTTTTTGATCGTGCGGTGGGTTATACCTCTAGGACCATTAGTCGTCTAGCTAAAAAAGGAAAGAAAGGAGATAATTATGAGTTACCGCCAATTTATTTTATCGCTGTTTTAGGCTTTCGTTTGGATGTTGCCAATAGTGATAAGTACTTTTATAGTGGTAAGATTATTGACGAATTCGATCAGGAGGTGCTATATCCTAAGTTGAGTTACAAGATGCTTGTATTACCTAATTTTAATAAAGCTAAAGCCGATTTACCGACGATTCTGGATCAATGGATGTATCTTATGAAGCACTTGGATAAAATCGATAAGCTACCTAACTATTTGGATAAAAGAATATTCTCCCGTATCTTTGAACTAGGAGAACTGGCAAAACTAACGCCTGAGGAACAGATGTCTTACATATCCAGCTTAGATCGTAAACGCGATTATACCAACACGTTGGCATACGCAAAAAAAGAAGGCCAGAAAGAAGGTCAGAAAAAAGCCGAGGCTAAAGCCTATGCTGAGAAAATCGCTTCAGCAAGAGAGTTAAAGAAATCTGGTGTAAGCGATGAAATTATTTCAAAGAGTTTAGGCATATCTTTGGAGGTTATTAACAAACTTTAAAATCGAAAAACTGAAGTAGAACTTCGTTCTAAAATATACAGAACCGCTTGAGATGACCAGGCGGTTTTTTTTGTGGCATTTTCACATTTTATTCACCCTTTGTTTGATATAGCTTCCGGAAATGTCTACTTTTTCCCTAAAGTTTGTCTACAGAAATAGTAGGCGCAAGTTAGGTTTATAGCAAGGCCGCTCCGACGAAGGGGCTAATGCTATAGCTTGTTTTAGTAAAACTAAATTATGTGGCAAAGACATTGTTTTAAATGCTATAATTTCCAGTAATTATCTTATTCAAATGGTCTTCCGAATATATTTAAGCACAAATATTTGGTCTGCCAACTTTCACGATTTCCTCAACCCCAAATTGGTCAAAGCGCTCCAACAAAGCGGTGGCGCCATTTTGTTTCTTAAATTCGAGCTCCTCTTTATAAAGCGGAATTAAAGTAAAAATGGTCACGAATTCATAATTATCAAGTTCGATCTGTGTGAAATCGTCAGGTAGCACCATAGAATTTGCAAGCATCACCGAATTAAAACCAATTCTCTCCGCAAATTCCTCATCATCCTCATGAGCAAAGGTATGACCAAATCCTAGCCAAGTTTCATCAGGATGAGGCAAAATCATTATTTCTTTCATCAAGCGAATTGGCCAATAATTTCGTTCATCCTTAAAGGAGTCATATTCTAAGTTCCATTCTTTAGGTAACAAAATCATGACCTCAGCATAAGGAGAGGAATCAATGTCTTCAGGAACTTTCATGGGCAAAGCGCTCATGCCACAACTTAACAAAATATGATATGGCCTGTCTTCATTTGCTTTTACAAAATACACATCTCTATGAATGACATCTGATTCAATTTCATCAAAGACGACAATGTCATCATTTTCATCAAAAAACTGGTCTAAATGTTTATCAATTAGTTCGACACTATTGGGTACAGAGTTTTTCATATTCTACGAATATTGTTTATAAAAGAAAGCCATAGAGATAAATTTCCCCTACTATACAAGTCAGGGGCAAACTGTCTACACTCAAAGGTAACAACTCCAATGCAGATATTCATGACAAAGTAGAAAGCATTTAACAGCGGCAACAAATTGAATCAAGAGAATCGATCTTTTTATAACACTACTACTTCTTTTTAAAGCAGAAGCAATTATTTCAAGTCAATAGGATCAGGACAAATAGTATAAAGCAGTTTATAACGTAACCAAGTTGGTTCGAATCAGAAGGGCATGTATCATAGCCGGTACGAGTGTACTTTGGGTTTTTGAAACGGAAAACATTAGGAGCAACGAAAAGATAATACAGAAGGGGCGGAAAACGGAAAATTCACCATACTGGCTAATTCTGGATTCCCATTGCCACAAAAAAAAATTGTAACAGATGCAAGATGAATTTCAGATTTTTTCAGAAATTCAGGAATGCTTTAATAGAACGGAGGAATGTCGTAACTTTCACGTAAGAAATGAAAAGAACGCTGGTAAAATCCTCAAATGAAATAACCGTTGGGAGTGAATCGGGAAACTTTTATTTAAATGTAAAAGCGAACCTTAAAAAAAGGTAGACTCAATTGATCAGTATAAAGAAGCTACCACAAATTATTTCAACAATTGGTTTAAGAAACTAACTAACAAAAGCTAAATGGAGATGAATGTCGATTTTACCACTGTAATCTACTTTCTGTTTATCAGTACTGTATTATTATGTGTATTGGTTTCGAAGACACAACTTTCCAATAGATGTTAAAGGCTCCATTTTTTAAGCAAATAAAGAAAATAAAATAATGAAAGAACATAAAATTCATAATAATGAAGGAGGGGATTTATTGTCAATTAAATCTTTTGAAAATACATATTCTGACAGAAATTGTTTAATTAATGCAATTTTAAATTTAAGTGAGAAAATGGGCTATTTTTACATAAATGCAAGTAGACCAGATTATACTGATTCAGAATTATTATCAAAATTGAATTTAGTTTTAAATGATAAAAAAAACTTCATTTATAACAATTTTGAAATTTCATTTGAAGGGACTAATCTTAACGAGGAAGTGATAAATTTGTTACCACTTATTTGGTTTCATTATCAGCACGTAGCTTTTAGTTTTTTTCGTAGTTCAGGAAAGAAATTTATTACTAAAGGGATGTCTTGGAAGGATATTACGCAAAAGGAAACTAGTTATGTTATGTTTAAAGGTGCTGAAGAAGATGTGGTCTGGATTGGAAAAAGTAAAGAACTGAAATTTGATTTAAATCAATAAAACTGCTAAAAGTAATGAATATGTTTAAAGATCTTATGAAAGCGTAACTCACCTTGCTAAAGCAAGTGGGTTTAATAAAAAGGAGCATAGCTTTTAGTGGAAATTAGGTGAAAATAATGGGGTTGTGAACTTTCGAAAACCTAGATAGTACAACAGACGTAATCAAATTCATAATCAATTTTGGTATATATTCAGATGTTTTGGGGCAATTACAACCCAAGTATCAGTTAGCAAAACCTATAGTAGAACAGTGTCAGTTTAAAAATCGGACTCCCTTGCATATTTCGAAAAAATTAATTCTTATGTCATCAAAGACAACGTAAATAATGAAGTTATTCAAATTAATAATAGATTTGGATCCTAAATGGATACCAGATGAGACAGTTATTAAGCCATATATAGTAAAATAATTATGAATAGGATCGCGAATTTATTTAAAGATCGGATATTGAAGAGAGGGGGACTGAATCTTTACTCAAAAGAAGATACATTAAAATTTATTGAGGAGTGCGAGAAAGACACTGTATCTATTTTAGGAATAGATGGATTTTATATAACAGAAGATAGTACCCAGCCAAGTTTGGCAAACAGTGTTGATTTTAGTGGTTTTTCGATGGAAAACGAGAATATTTATGATCTTGTAAAGAGTTTTGTAGGTGAAAGGCCAGAAAATTTATTTTTTGAGATTATATATGAGGAAAGACAATAAAACCAATAATGAAAATATGGTTTGAATTGTATTCATTCTTTAACAAACCCTTTTGTAATTACCACAGGATTCAGCAAACTACGAAAAGTTATAGTATGTTACTTTACCCAAACAAGTATGATGTTTTGGTACAATTTAATATTAAATCTGGAGCAATGAATTACTTTAATAAAGTTGGTGTAATGCACAGTACAGCAGCAGGGGCAAGAGCTTGGAATGGTCGAGGAAATCAATTATGAAAGGCAGAGGGTTCTGCAATGAATCTAGGCATACATTCTAATACATATATGTTTAATAATTGGATTAATATCTTTAAAATTATTAAATAATGTTTGATTTTTGGAAATTTTTTAAAGGATTATTTAGTAGGGATCATCATTTCGATAATTATTGGGATAAGTTCCCTGAGAGGCAACATTTACAGTTAAATAAGAAACACTTTCTTTATTGAAAAACAATGTTAAAAATAAAGATGAAAAGGGATTAGCTAATACCTTAGCTCTTCTCTTTTATAATGAATTGTCATTCGTAGGGAATTTTTCGGAAGATCAAAGAACAATAAATGCTAGTTATCAGAATATGAACAAATGAATGAATTTAAAATAATTTTATGAAAAATATAAAACTGCCCTCATTAGCTAGTGTATTAATTATTATTAATTATTTTATTGTGGTAAATTTTAACTTTACTGGAATTAGTTTAGAACCCGATTGTTTACGAAAAGCTCAAAACCAATATAATAATGGAGTTGCTAACCCTATGTTATTGGTTTTATTAATAGCTGCAATCTATATAGTTATTTTGAACCGAAATAAAATTCAAAGCAATTTTTTGGATTATTTATTCGTCAGTCCAGTTGTTTGTCATTTCATATATTTTATCATTGTTATTATTAGAAATTATTTTTTATAGATTTAACAATATTTATTGTTAAATCTTAAGTTATGTAAATGTGCGAGATTGTGTGCTAATCAAATTGACAAAAGTCCATATGCATAGGGCTGGAATAATCCAATAAATCTTATAGATTCTGAAGGAAACTATACTATTTGTCCATTCCTAATTTTTATTGGAGGAACGACCGAATATTAAATTATCACTACTGCATTTTTTTGTAGCAGCTATTGGAGTCGTATCTCATGCAAATAAGTATCCTCAATTGAGATATGTATGAGACATGATGGTATACGGAGCAATGTTCAGTTGAATCCGATGATGCTGAATTCGAGTTATAATCAAGACAGTAATGATTCAAATGCTAATAATAAAGGAACTGTACTATGGTGTATTTAGGAAAGGATGATGAATTACTAGACATATTGGTAAATCAAGCTTATTTGTCAAATGCGGTTATATATAGTATTAATGTATGTTTGGTAGACGATGTTCTTTGCGTGGAAGTAAATTTTAAAATCCAAGGTTCAAAAGTAAAAGAAATGAAAATAGTATTTCAAGTTGTGAAAGAATATGGGTTTAATTATAATTCTATGTCTTTTTTTTACAACATAGAAATGTTTAAACTTTTAAAATGTGATGGATTCTATTATATAAGTTTTGATCCATATGAAGACGACCTTGAGAGATCGACATTGGATAATGATATAATTTTATTTGAACATTTTGAAGCTTACTCAACTTAAGTGATAAATAACTGAGAGAGCGTAGCGATGAGCTCGGTTGTGAAGGTAAATGACAGATAAATAATATAAATTATAAGTATTTGTAAAATAGCAAGGAAACCCTATAGGGTACATCAGTGCAGATAAAAAACAATTATTGATCTGATAAATGCAGCGTGACTTAAATCTGTGTACACATACGCTGGAAAGTTCTTATGTTTTAGAAGGGCAGTTGGATTACGTGGCTAGATCCGTTGCCTGACCCAATATAGCTGGAATGTTGAAAGTCAGTAGCTGGAATGTGGCGAGAGCGGCATGATGATGAATACATCCTTATGGACCAGGTAATTTAGGTATACAGTTCTGGCAATGTTTGTCATCGGCTGTCGTTGATTAAAGACTTTAGCATATGAAGAGGTTGTTTTAATTATAATAATCAATAAAAAATGAATAATATGTTAAATACAATTTGGGTTTTTCATGGTGTAGGAGGAAGGTTTTCAAGTGGCGTTTTTACTTCAATTGAAAAGGCAGAAATATGGATAGATAGACATAAATTATCAGGAGTATTAACAGAATATCCAGTTGATGAAGGAGTGTACGACTGGGCATTATTTAATAGTTTTTTCGATGTGAAAAAAGAATCTCAAATGACGCCAAATTTTATCCAACAATTCACATGTGCAAGTCAAGATCATTATCATTATGAAAATGGAATTAGAGATAATTAGCCCTCATGCTGTTTCGTTAGCGTAATTAGTAAATTCCCTTATCAACTGTAAATAATAAGCAAAAAGGGAACATTCCAATTATGAATTTTAGGGGATACGTTTTACACTATAGTTCGTCCCAGTAGATCGGGGAAGTACTAGTAATTTCTTTATTTACTGCTGTCTTGACCTGTCATTTAGTGGACAGTTAAGTGATCACTATGAACCTCATATACCAACTGACAGTGATATCAAAAATTGATTAAATGATGAGTTTTAGATTCAATATATTAGCAGATTTTTATTGGGAGAGTAAAATAGATAAGGTTTTAGATACTTTGTCAGAAACAGGGTACAGACAATTTTTTCGGAACAGTATTATGGTTCTACTCTAAATGGTATAACAGTTTTATTGATTTGTCAAGATCCTAGTCTGAATCTAAAGCAAAGAATTAGACTGTTAAAAAAGGAGAAGACTATTTACATGGATATTATGCTTGATCTAAACCAATTTTTGAAAATTGAACAGAAGGAACGAGAGAAAATCGTAGTTGAAAAGCTGATTAATGAGGTTCCTGTTATAATTAGGAAATATAGATTGGAAGATTTTGACATCCTAAAGTTTGAATCAGATTTAAAGAAGTGGATGATTAAAATCTTATAAGTAGAAGTCTCGTTTATTAGTGAAGTTTTTTTAAGGTTTTTATATTTATTGAATGTTTGAAAAATGTTAAGTCTTCAAAAATGGTAAGTCTTCAGGCCATTTAAGTTTTTAGATAAAGACATCTGCAAAATAGTAGTGTAATTAAACCAATATTATGAAATATACAAAAACAAAACCAGCAATAAGTTTCGAAGAGTTTTATAAAATAGCCAAGCCCGTTAAACATTTTAAAAGCTTAAATGGTAAAACATATGATGTACAGTCTGTTATTGACCATAAAATAAAATTTTTAAGGGTCAGTACAGGTGAAATATGGACTATGGATCTAAAAGGAGTGCATCAGGCCTATTGCGAATTAACTGATTTCAAAACTATAAATTTTAAACCATACGTCACTCGCACACATTCACCTGCTTTGGGTCTTCTATTGCATCTAGGGTTGCTAGTCAAGTAGGTGATGGAAAATTAGAAAGATGAATATAAAGCTGAGGTCAATTTGAATTCTATACCAAATCAACTAGGTAGACTTGGGGATTACAGTGGATATCATTTCTCCCTATCATTAAGCTTTATTCCTTAGCACACAAAATAAACTAAATCTTAAATGGAAATAATAAAAAAAGAATTTATAGAAGAGCTTAGTCTTTTGAGACAGCGTAGCATTAACAACCGTAAACAAGAGTTTAATATCTTCACTGTATTGCATAAGAAGACTGCGGAGCAAAAACTGCATTCCCGATTTATCGCCAGTTTATTGGATCCAAAGGGGAGTCATAACCAAGGAGACAAATTCCTAAAAAAATTCTTGGATCTATTAGAAATAAGACCATACGAATGTATTGCGGGGCATAAACAAAGTTTAGAAAGCTTTGACATCAATCATATCCAAGTATATCCGACACAGGAAGACAAAATTGAGATGGATAATATCGATATTTTGATTCATGATAACAGTAAAGCAATAGTCATTGAGAATAAGATTTTTGCAGGAGATAGCAATAAAAAATTGGACGATGGAACATATCAGGCACAACTTTTAAACTATCATGATCAAGTACAAAATAAATTAAATCTACATGATGGATACGCTTATGAAAAAATTACCCTTGTGTACTTGACAATAAATGGTAGAAAGCCAACACTTTATGACCAATTCAAATCAAACAAAGTTAATCTAAAGTTTATTGATTATATTCAGTTTATACCGGCTTGGTTAGAAAATTGTATGGTCGATTTGGACAAATCCCACTTGCGAGATTGCATTCGTCATTATATTGATTTAGTAAAATCAATCACCAATGATTTTGATTTAACAATGGATTTAAGAAAGTTGATTGTTCAAAATATGGATGAGGTATATAGAGCCCTATATAGCACACCTTTAGAAAATAAACTTGATCAGCATTTTTTGGAACAAGAGTTTAAGCATATCCAGTGGCATACTATCCATGAGTTTTGGCATGGTTTAGGAAATCGTATTGGTTTAAAGTACAATGTCAATGTTAGTATTCCTAAAGATTCTGTAATTACAACCACAGTTCATACAAAAGTTAATAGAATTATGGTACTTGATTTTAATTATAGCGGAAACAAAATCTACATTTCCAATGATTCTAAAGGATTTACATGGGGTATAATAACTCCAAACCAGAATAAAGAATGGAAGGAAATACAGGGTCTAACGGCATGTTCATTTTCAGATTTTCAAAATGAAACAATTTTTAACATGATTGATAAAGAAAATCAAGAAGATGTTATTAATACTATTATTACAGTTATCGATCTAGCTTTATTTCGTACAAATAGGAGCATTTCTTACAATGTACAGGTGTTAAAATAATTGTTATTTCTCTTGTGGTTTCCCGTAATAGATCTGGAAATTAATTAGTTATATTGCTGCTGATTATTAATTTAAATATATTCAATATGGAAACGATCGAAGCAATTAAACCAGGGCCAAAACCTAAAAAAGAGGATGGAACGCCGGATGAGAGAAGACGTGTTACACCCGAGACAAAACCTAAACATCCAATTTTAAAACCACACAAACATAAACCCAAGGATTAAAATTAGGTTACGTATTTTAATGGTGAAAACCATCACTAAAATCTACTTTTTAGTGATGGTTTTATTTGCAAATAAATACTCTGTCCTGTAGAATAGAATATAAGCCAATCTCAATTTTTAAAATTTCTTTAAACAAATCATGATCGTTTTTTAGGGGTAAAAAACAAAGCTTTTAAATTAGAGTAAATTTGTTTAAATTAGTGATTACCACCAAGTAAACTGATTATGAGCCAAAAATTACCACATCTTTATTTAAGGAATATTCCTGGACATGTCCAAAAATTTGATAAATCTCGAGGTATTGAAAAGAACGAGTTAGAAGATAAAGATCCTGAATCTTATAGAAGACATAAAGAGAAGCTTGATGCGTCCTATAGCAAATTAATACAGGATAAGGAAGCTCGACGCGAAAATAAAACATTGGATCTAGCAACAATAGAAATTGTTGAGATTAAGTTTTTAATTCCATTTAGTGATGGTGTGCTATTTGATACGAAGACAAGATTTCTAGCACAATTTGGATTATCAGCAGTTTTACAGAAAGATTTTAATCGCACTGTTTTATTTGCAGTAGAAAATCAAGAAAAATTTCGAGTATTTGATCAATTATTATATCAATACATCAATAGTAGTCACCAAAAAACTCCAAAAGAGACTCCTTATGCTATTATGACTACAATCTATGATATTAAGTATCATACAGCTGGAGATATTAAAAATTACTGTAATACTAATGTGATTTTTGAGCTAATTAATAGTACTACCCAGATCATACATCAATATGATCAACAGAAACAGTTATTAATAAGGAAATTAGAAGAATTAAAAGATCAGGGAAATTTAATAGATTTTAAATTTGATCTTTATAATGCGAAAGTACTCCAATTAAATGGCATTGAGGAAGGAGCTTTAGAAACACTGGTGAATAATTTTGACATACTTGCTCAAGCACATTCATTACGTAGTACAGTGGTCAGACCTGATCAGTATAATTTTCAGGAATTATCATGGGGTTTTAATGTAACTCCTGCCGATCGAAATACTATCATTGGTATTATCGATAATGGCGTAAGAAAAATTGATCCATTGAGATCGGTAATAGTCGACGATCAATTAGATATTACACCAACAAGAAATGGACATCATGCTGTCCATACTCATGGAACTGTTGTTGCGAGTTTAGCTTCAGTCGGAGAGGCTTTTTTCTCAGGACAACGAGAGTTAAGAGCAGATGCTAAGATTTTTTCCATCAAGATATTGGAAAGTATGGATGGCTATATTGATGTTCTTAATGTTGTAGAAGCCATTCGGGAGGCCCATTTAAAGCATGGGATACGTCTATTTAACTTGTCAGTATGCACTAAGGGTAAACAGTATAACGAATCTCCATCTCACTTTGCCTATTTATTAGATAAATTGACTTACGAATTCGATATATTGATTTTTATCGCAGCAGGGAATATGCCTTATGATGATATCAACTCATTGCAAGCAACACCTAGTAAACGCCATGATTATCCCTACCATTTTTACAATCCACCAGAAGATTACACTGAATATCATAATTGCGTACATACCAATATATGTACACCGGCTGAAAGTATGAATAATATTACTGTTGGAGCACTCGCAGAAAATTACCGTGCCGACACAGATCCTCATTTAAGTTTGGATAAAAATTTACCAGCGTATTATTCACGTAAGAACCATTATGATTTCAAACAACCTATTAATGGTGGACTGCTAAGTATTAACCACAGCAACAAGAATCTCTTCAAACCCGATATTGTTATGCCAGGTGGAGATCTGTTAGATTCAAACTCAGGTATGCAGGTGGTTGGATTTGGCGACGTTGGTACAGACTTTTATGCTTTTGACTCCGGGACTAGTTTGGCCGCTCCTTTAGCAGCAAATCTTGCCGCTAAATTATTAAATATTTATCCAGATATTACTCTCCAATCAGTAAAATCTTTATTGATTAATTCTGCAGAAAGCTATTCATCTTCTTATTTGGATGAAATGATAGTAGAACGAAAAGATGTTTTAGCCCAAGATAAATTTGGAAAAGACTTTAAAAAATTAAGAGGTGGTGAAAAAACAAGTATTTCAAAGGCTGTAATCTCAGCAAAAGATCTTCATCAAAATCTTTCCGGATATGGGAAGCCTAATGTTGAGCGATTGTTATATTCAAAAAATGATACGGTATCCGTGCTTATTGAAAATATCATTCAACCAGATCAACACAAAGTTATTTTATTGCATATTCCCGAATATCTATTAGAAGGAGATGGTAGTCAACGATTAGCTATAAAAGCCACATTATGTTTCAAGGCTAATCCAGCATGGGGCAATCATGTTGATTATAACCCCCTACATATATCCTTCAACTTTGTAAATTCTATTGTGAAGGACTCATTAGATGAATTGGCAGATATTTTAGCCGATCGTGATCATGTTTATTATGAGCGTTATTGGACGGATGAAATGCTTGAACTCCAGAAACGAAAAAATAATCGTGACCTGAGTGAAGAACAAAATAAAGAATTTAATAGGTTGAAAGGTGAAGTAAGAAAAAAAAAAGCAGGTGTTAAATCAACAATTCAAGAGTGGTCAGAAGACTTTTTTCCATTAGTAAATAAACCGTTGTCAAATCGACAACAGCATTCAATAACCATGAGCAAGGATGATATCAAAAAAATTGGTAATAAACTTGCTGTCGTAATACGATGTGCTGTAAAAGAAAATTTACCAGTTGATTTGAAAGAGTGGGCTAGGATCACAAAAGAGCATCCATTCTCCCTAGCTTTATTTATAGAGGACAAATCGAAAATTGAAGGTGCAAACCTCTATGATAATCTTCAAGCATATAACCAAACAGAGGTTGTTACTAATAATTTGGCAGATTTAGATCAAGATTTGGAAGCAGAAGCTTAAGTATTAAAATAATAGAATTAAAATATAAAAAAAGCGTTGGAAGTTATTAAACTGCCAACGCTTTTTTTTCTTCTTCAAGCAGATCTTTCCAGATCTGTGTATCTATTTTCGGTTTCAGCGCCTTGACTGTTTTCATAGCAAACAAACTCCGTTTTATAGCGTTGATCAATGTTTTCTGTATGCTGTAGTAGGAGAGCCCTTTAGCACTCTCAATCAATTTAGTTAGTGATACCTTCTCGTCAAACCCAAACTGGTCTTCCTTTAGTACAAGGTTGATCAATTTTTCGATCTGTTCCTTTTCAGGTAGCTCTAATGAGATAGACAAGTCAAATCGACGCAATAGGGCTTCGTCTAACATCTCCTTTTGGTTTGTAGCAGCTATGACCATACTGCTTTGCGGTAGGTAGTCAAACAGCTGTAAAATGGTATTCACCACACGTTTCATTTCACCATGATCTTGGCTGTAGTCACGCACCTTACCCAGAGAGTCAAATTCATCGATAAATATGATGCAATCTTCCTGAGCAGCCTTACGGAATATCTTTGCTAGATTTTTACTGGTTTCACCTAACTTAGAAGATACAATAGCACCAAGGTTGACCACGATCATCATTTTCTTCAGTTCACCAGCTATTACATAAGAAGCTAAAGTCTTACCACATCCCGAAGGACCGTGTAACAATAGCTTGTTCGAGATCGGAAGATTATACTTCTTCAATAACTCGATCTGCTGATGCTCTTCCAAGAAATTAGAAAGTTGATCATGCGCCTGTTCAGTCAATACAAGATTCTTCAGCGAATAGTCAGAAGTCAACTTCTCAAGTATCAGCTCATCCGTTTCTCTATCCTGTAAACTCTGATAGTGAGTAGGAGAGCCTACCTTCATCAATTGATTACTTTGCTTACGGATTGAATCCTTCAAAAGAGATTGCAATTGCAGCGCAAAATTTATCTTTTTGGTGCTCTTATTATGCTCAATAAATTCGTTCAACGTAGACAATAGCTTGTCCTGGTCGTTTTCCAACCCAAACCTTGCAATGTCTTTTATATAATTTTGTTGACTCATTGTATTAAACTTTTAATGGCTTATCCATTTGAATATATGCAAATATACTAAATATAAAATATTGATATATTGTTACAGTGTTATAATGTTTTACTCTATTTATAGAACGAACTAATTTAATTTGAGATAATAAAAAATGATCTATATTTTATTTTTTCCTTTTATAGTGGCGTTTTTTTAATTCCTCTATAACATCAATACCAATCCACTTGTTTTGGTCTATATCGAAATAATAGAAACCAGAGTTCATTGGATGGTTCACATTGTTTGATTCACTGATTAGAGTGGGGAGTATATCCAATGCTTTATTAAGCTGTTCCGGACTTAAATCCCCATTTAAATTTACATCTATTCTATCACCATTTTTTGTCGAGTACTTGAATCCAAAATTAATAGTATGACTTTCCCTTTTTTCATTACTATTCCAATGTCTTTCTTTAACCTTTGTCCATATAAATACTGCTGATGATTTTAATGCATCCCATATTGCACTACCTGATATTCCCAATAGCACGTTTTGAATTATTGGATCATTAATGTACAAAGACATCTGCAACGTAAACTCTTGAATTGACGCATAAGGAATTCCATTTTTATCAAATTTATTTAACTCCAAATTTTCGTTTTTTAGTAATTCCTCGATATATAGAGTTTCGCTATCAGTAATTAACCCTTCATAGTACTCTAACAAAACAATGTTTTTACCCTCTTTAATCATTGAAATTTTATTGAATTTATCCGTTGCTTTCGCTAGGATCTTATCTTCTGGTAATTCTGGATACATCTTTCTATATAACTCAGTATAATCTTTTATGCTTTTCATTTTTTCTATTTTAATTGTCCAAGAAAGTATCTTGTCTTAATTCTCTATTGAAAGATTGCATCCCATTATAGTTCTCTCGTGAGCGATAAGCGATCATATTTAATATATCCTGTGAAATATCAATCTGTTTTAACAGGTTGAAGGCTACAAGTATATCTAATAGAAAGCTGATGTAAAGTAGTTCAAAATCGGAGAAGACATTATTGTTTTTCATATTAGCATGCACGTAGTAATCTCTTGATGAAATGATTTTTGAACAGAATTCATCAAAATATTCTTCATTTATTCCCGAAAGTGCAAGAATATCTTGTTGATTCTTTTTTAAATAATTACTTAGTTTTAGATTTTTAACTTCAATATTTAGTTTGCAATATCCTTCGAAAGTAGAAATTGAATTGGTAAATCTCTTACTATGGGTCAATTGTCCTTCGACTTGGTTATCTAACAATCTATTTACGCAAAAGTAGAATTTCTCATCTGTCAACATTTTGGTAAATAATAAAGGTAGATGATCAAGAATTTTATCAAAATCAATACTTAAATATTCAAATTTCGAATCTTTAAAAAGAAGATCTTTAAAATACATTGCGCCCCAAGTCCCATATTCTGGACATTGAAAGTTAAAAAATGAAAATCTATCAGTTTTACCATTTAAAAATTGTATCAATTTTTTCGCTTTAATATAATAATCCAATACCTCCCTCATGTTAATGGGACTATTAAATAAAAATTCTATATTACCACATTTTTTTAAATTGATTTGTTCAATAGATACTGAAGAACTGATCCAAAAATTTAACTTAATTTCCAGTCCCAACTGTTTAATATCAAAACTATGATTTTGCTGGCTTTTTGTGCTAAGTAAGTTATTATCATATTCGAATCTAAAATTAGTCCATTTTTCTAAACCAATTCCTGCGACTCTAAATTTATTTATTTGGAGATTTTTTGGATTTATGACATGGTCGGGATGAGTAAAACTATATTTAGGGATATAGACAGCGCTTCTTATGATGCCTGTTGAATCTAAGCCCAGTTTACAATCAACAAATGTTATGTAGCCTAATCCATTAAATGCTCCAAAAATTAAAGGATGGACGTTTTTTTGAGAATAGGGGTCTGAGGGAACTAAGTTAGTTTCCAATTCTACATTATTATTTACTATTGTTAAAATGCAATAACGTTTTTCTTCAGAACATTCTGGAAACCATAGCTCACCTTGATATTTAGCTTTATTAAACATAGTTATGTGTATTTTTCTATTATTAATTTACTCTCCAGCCAAGTGTCAATTTTTAGGAGCTCATTAAACTGATTATCTAAGCTTTTGACCATCGAATCTATCATGGGCTTTGTAGGAGATATTGAAAGCATATTCCCAAGTATTTCCTTCGAAAGATTGGTTTCTTGAGATTTTTTTAATAATAAAATGTATTGTTTAAATGTGGTTCCTTCGAACATTGGGTCATTAAAAGCATTGTATTTCTTACAATAATTTTCAAGTTTTTCAGTTATCGATAAAGACAAGCTTCTAGTACTATTAAAGTGTAATATCAAAAATTCCCTTTCTTCCTTAGGTTTTTTAGAATGATCATTTGTAAAAGATACAATTGCTACAACGCTGGCTACTGTACCCAATACCGTACAGATAAGTGAAAAAGGTTCCATATATTACAAGTAGGTTATTAATGACTATATAATAAAACTAAGCTTTAGTTGTAATCTCTCTTTTAATTTTTTTTAATAAATTTAAAAAAAAATTAGACAATTTCGATAACGAATTTCGAATAAAACCCTGGGGAAACTAATGGCTCACATGTAAAAGTTACAAGATGATGTTCACTCACATAAATACTGAATTCTGCGCAATTTATAATATGAGTAAGCATTTTTTCATTAATATCCTGACCTAAAGACAAAATACATAAGGTTGAAACATCCAGACAGAAAGTTTCGATTGATTGTAATTTCTCTGTTAGATCACGTACCATTAAACCCAGTTCAAGTCTTTTGACAGTATTTGCATAGCCTAACACCGTATAGTTAATAGTGTTATTTAGAACTTGAACCAAATTAATAGATTTATAGTCTGAAACAGCATACCATTCTTTATCATTTGTATGATTTTCATAATAACGAGTTTCTAAACCTTGTCCTGAAAGAAAATTCTTGGCAGTATATGGATACCATCCTTCATTGGGTGGTATTTCGAGAGGAGCAGATATTTCTTTCTTTATTAACTTCTTTAAATCATTGATACTTTTTGATATTGCATCTTTGTCTTTAGGTTGTTCCCGCAACCAATGGATTCGCCAGCGCTCCAATACTTTTGTGTCGCAGCGGAAATGAATCATAGCCATTAGAAAACTATATTGTAATAGCTGTTTATCCTTGATAAACCGCTTCAATACAAAATATGAATCTTCATATTTGGAATAAATTCTGGTTAAATATATAAATGGGCTAAATAATATTGTCAAAATTAGTGGCAGTAGTATTTTCTTTAAGTTTTGAATATTAAAAAGTGTAGTACTATCAGTAACAAGTTGCTTTAAAATATTAATAAGCAAGATCACGCCCAATATCAGTAAAAGTTTATCCATCAATTTCGTTACTTTGATATACTTTGGATCTTTTTCAGAAAATAACTTTATAATCAACACTGTTGAACTAAATATGGTCAATAATAACTCGTAGCCTAAACTAAACGTATACACTCCAATAATAAATTCCACTAAAGCAAGTATCCTAAAATGATCCAGAATAATCGATTTAAAAAACTTAACAATATCTTCAGATTTTAGTATTTTAACTATCAAAGAAAGCCCACTAAAAAAGCACCAAATAGTTGATTCTAAGACAAGACCTCTATTCCAAAATCCCAAATTCGATAAAATTATTATGGATACTATATTGTAAATGATAGCGAGAGTAAAGATTGTAATTAATTTGATTGAAAAAACAGCTTTCAAAACTTCAATTACCAAAGGTCTAGTGCTTCTCAATATTAGAAGGATAATTACTATTGATAAGACTAAGAAAACTATGATAATCTCTCTGTTATTTAACATGAAAGGGGTTTAAAAGTGGAGGTAACTAAATATAATTGCACTGCAAATATTTCTTGCGAATATAAGCAAAAGCAGTAAATTAATTTGCATATCGAGGTTAGCGTATTTTCAATACGGTTTCCCATATTAATTCACTCTTTTAAATTGATATCTTAGCCAGCAAATTTTGTAATAATATTTAAAGTTAATGTCGATAAAAACATTAATTCAAAATAAATAATTATATTAGAATCGGGTATTGACCTTACCCGATTGAAAAGAATAATGGCATGATAGTAACCACTACCAATTTCATCGAAGGGAGGGAGATTTTACGATAAAGTGATCCAGTAGCTGTCAATGTTGTAATCTGCACCCAATATCTTTTGCAATATTGGTATTGGCTATTTATGCCTTTTTGGAGCGAGATCTAGTTAGCGATAAGAAAAAACTGCAGGAAGTACCATATTACCGAAACGCTTAAATAACGAATAAAATATCTTTTTGTTGATGCCATTGCTGGCTAATCATACCTAAAAATTAACTAAATATAAATGGATAACGAAATTACATACAAAGGAACCAGATGGTATAAATGCGACTTACATCTACATACTACGGCAAGTTTATGTTTTCTGGATAAAAGTGTAACTGCCAAACAGTGGGTTGAAAGAGCTATTGAACAAGGTTTAGATTGCGTTGCTGTTACAGATCACAATACAGGTGGGTACGTCGATGATATAAAACAAGCAGCTGAAGGAACAGAATTAACGGTTTTCCCTGGTGTCGAAATTACTTGTGATTCTTCAAAAGTTCATCTTCTAATTATTTTTGATACCAGTAAGACCTCAGCCGATATAAGGGATTTTCTGGTACGATCCGATATACGTGCCAATGATTTTGGAAAACAAGATGCAGCCACTTGTAAAAGTATTTTTGATATAGCCGAACTGGCCGAAGCTGATGGAGCGATTGTAATCCCTGCTCACATTGACGAATATAACGGCCTAGGCTCTGTTAGTGTGGGAAACCTAAAAAAGTTCTATTCGGAACTTAATATAAATGCTGTGCAAGTTGTACATAGGGACTTTACGGATCTTGGGCTTCAAGTCTCTGGAAATGTAGAATTGAAAAATAAGCTCAATGAATATTACAACATGCCGACTCCTGCTATTGATGATGCATTGATTAAGGATTGGTTTACCCCAGTTAAGTATGCCGCCGAGGAAAATCTAGCAATATTGACATTTTCAGATAACCCGCATGAACCCAAAAACTCGAAACACGGGATTTGGGGTATTGGTGAGAATTTCACTTGGATAAAAATGGATCAAACTCCATCTCTGGAGGGTTTAAGGCAAGCATTTCTTTTACCTGAGTATCGAATTAGAAATAATTTTGACAGTCCTTCGATTCCGTATAATAAACCGGATCTTTGGATTAAATCTATCTCAATAAATAAAACAACAATTACAGACACTGATGCCTCATTAAAACTAGAATTTAGCCCACAGTTAAATACTCTAATTGGAGGTAGAGGGAGTGGTAAATCAAGTATTTTAAGGTTTATTCGAGGTGTTTTTAAGCGTACCGCTGACTTGAATGAATTGCAGGAGATTTTAAATGATCATCATGAATTTTACAAACGGGAAACTGGCAGGCCTAAGAAGGGAGTATTAACTGACGCATCATCCATAGAAATCGAGTTTGTCAGAAATGAAGTCTTACACAAAATTATCGCATCGAATATTAACAATTCAAGTAATCAAGATATCCAAATTACAAAATTGAATGAAACCGGGAGATGGGATGATGTATTGGATGAAGGTTATCTGGACTTTTTCGAATTTGAGCATTACTCACAAAAGCAAATTTATGAAATTGCGAGAGAACCTAATGCATTGAGAGAAAGAATTGACAAAGCAATTGAAGGTCTCAGTAGATTAAAGGGAGAGAGAGAGCATGTTAGAAATTTATTTTTGGAAAAATCAGCAGCAATTAGAACAGTTGATTTATTGCTAGCTGGAAAAGGAAAAATTGAAACTAAAATAAAAGACCTTAATGCAAATATTAAGAAATTACAACAAAGTGGTATCGCAGATTTACTTACTGCCAAAGATAAATTTTCAATTGAACTGAATTTAGTAGAAGCATTTAAAGTTGAAATAGAAACTAAAGAAACTCAACTTGATGAATTAATTCAAAGTGTTGAAATCGAAGATATTGATTTTTCCAATTTTGATAGTTCACATAGAGAATTACTGCAACTAAATACCCAAAATGTAATTGACAGTTTTTTGAAAATAAAATCTGAATTAATAAGCATTAAAAAGCAAACTCATCAAATTAAAATTGATTTTGAAAGATCAATTAGTGATTCAGAATGGAAAACTGCATTAAGCAAAAATACTGTAGATTTTGAATCCCAAAAAGACAAGCTCGAAAAAGAAGGAATAGACGCTATTTCAAGTTATGAGAAGTTTACCAAAGAAAAGATTCAACTTGAAAGAGAGCTAGAAGATATAAATACTAATTCAGCAATGTTAGTTGAGGATGAAAAGGAAAGAGAAAAACTTCAAGGAGAATACCTACGATTAAGTAAGGAGATAACAAATAAGAGAAGAGAATTTCTTCAAAGCATAGTGACAGGTGAGAAAGTAAAAGTAAATATAAAACAGTTCCGAAATCAGTCTGACTTTGAGTTTAAATTGAGAAAAATAGTTCAGAGGGAGAATAACTCTTATCAAAATGACATAGATACATTAATTGAAATTTGTTTTAAGGGGAATGTTGAGAATAAAATCAAGGAAGTAATAAGTATTTTTAAAAAAATTAGGGCTAATGAAGATGTGGGATCAGTAGTATCTGGCCATTTTGTAAATCTTGTCAGGTCTTTAAATCATGCTCAAATAGATGAAATTGAATTGATTTTGCCAGAGGACGAAATAGAAGTCCAATACAAATCTGCTACCAACACAGCCTTTAAGTCACTTTCAACTGCATCAGCAGGACAAAAAACTACTGCAATTCTGACATTTATCTTGTCATACGGTAAACTTCCTCTGATACTTGATCAACCTGAAGATGATCTCGATAATCGATTAGTTTATGAGCTGATTGTTGATAGATTAAAACAAGCGAAAGAGAAAAGGCAATTAATTGTAGTTACACATAATGCAAATATACCCGTTAATGGTGATGCTGAATATATTATTTCAATGGATACAGAAAGTAGGATTTTAAAGGTATTGCATACAGGTACTGTTGAGCAAATGTCGATCAAAAAGGAAATATGCGATGTCATGGAAGGCGGAGAGACAGCATTTGAAATGCGTTCCAAGAGGTATCAAATCAAAAGCTAGTTATTAATTTGTCTAGGAGCATAACTGTTAAAATGAAAAAAATCCTTCGAAGGATAATTCATCGATTTAATGATCTTTTCAGAAAACTAATCAATAAATATTTTTAATAATGCCATTTAAAATTGATAATTCCTTAAAATTTGACGAGCTAGAACTCGTTTCATACCTGATAAAAAAAGAAAGTCCATTTATTACCGTAGTTAATAGCGTTTACGATAATGCTATAGATAGTTTGGATAATCGAATTGCAACTGTCTTTCCAAAATATACCTTACATAATAGTGGACACTCGTTTAGAATCATCCAGTACATGTCAAAGATTGTAAGTAATTATGAAGAATTAAGTGATCTTGAAATCACTATGTTAATTTGTTCTGCACTTTTACATGACATAGGGATGGCGGTTAGCGAAAATGATATTACTGCTATAAAAGGAGACTCATTTAACTTTTCGGATGTTAAGTACTCTGATATGCTTCCTTTGTTGAATTATGATGAAATAGAAACTCTTCAAGAATTTATTAGAAGGATACATGCTCAGCTTTCTGGAAAATATATTAGGGAAAATCTTAAAAATATTTTAAAAATACCAAAATTAACTGAGTTAGACTTTGCTGAGGAGTTGGCATTAGTTTGTGAAAGTCATACAAAAGGATATGACTGGATAAATTCTAAATTGTCAAGGCATGTTGTTCGCGGTGAGTATGTTTTAAATTGTCAATTTATTGCATCGATATTAAGAATAGCTGATATTTTAGATATTGATCAACAGCGAACCCCATATAAATTATACAAACTTATTAATCCAAAGGGACGAAGTGATGAAGAATGGCTACAACATTTCATTATCTCTAACACGGAGAAGATAGAGTTAAACTCTATCACAAAATTAAAACAAGTTGTTTTCCATGGAACAGCTAAAAATGCTGATACTCATCGTAAACTCTTGAACTATATTGATTGGGTGGAAGTTGAAATAACAGAGAGTGTTTCGTTACTTATGGAGCAGGATTCTCGTTATAATTTGTTATTTGATCCTAAACCTAAAATTCACATAAAACCCGAAGGATATACTTTTTCTGGATATAAGATGACACTTGAATTTGATGCAATAAGTTCTTTGTTAATGGGAGAAAAAATATATGGTGATAAGAAACTTGGACTGAGAGAGCTTTTACAAAATTCATTGGACGCTTGTAGATTAAGACAAGTAAGCGACATAAGGAAGTTTGGCGATGAGCAGTATGTTCCCTCCATAAAGATAATACTAGATCGAGAAAAAGGTGAGGTGGTAATAAAAGATAATGGCATTGGTATGTCTATGAATGTCTTGAAGAACCATTTTTTAAATATTGGAGTTTCCTATTATAAATCATTTGAATTCTTAATTCGAAATTTGGAATATAAACCAATAGGAAATTATGGAATTGGTTTTCTTTCTTGTTTTATGCTTTCTGACAAAGTTAAGGTTAGTACAAGATACTTCCTCGAGAGAAATAGATTTGATGTACAATTGGAGAAAGGAAATGAGTGGACCTCCCTTACTGAGTCAGAGGATCCATTGTTTTTTGGAACTGAGGTTGTTTTAAATTACGAACAGTTTATGGGCTTATTTAATAATGATGTAAATATTGTTAAAGAGTTCCTTTCCACTTATTTCCTGACAGATGGGGTTGATTTTAATATACTTCAAGATCCAGATATTTTTAAAATTGAAAATTCTATAGAGTATGTTAAGCAAAATGAAAAAGGTACATTTAAAATCGATATGTCTGATTATCTTGAAGATGTCGAAGGTTATGCTATTTTAAAGAATAAAACTGCTTTTATTAAAAGCATTGAAGAACTTGATTTGTCTGGAGATTTATATATTTATCAAAAAATATATAGCGATGAAGATGATGACTATGAGTATGACATCAAGCCTTTAGAAGATTGCTCTCATATAAATTTGGATGAGTACATTCGCAATAATGAGTTACAGTATTTATCTATTCCTCTTGTAGAAGAAGAAAATGTTACCGCCTATTTGAGTGGAATGAATTTTACGGATGATATTGACGAAGTCATCGAAAAGCTTGATGGCAAGCTAAAGTGGATTTCAATTTTAATACCTTGTAATGAATTTGGAAACGTAGTTGGAGAAATTCTTTATGATAAAAATGATTATGTCTTAGAGGAAATTTCATATTTAAAATTGGTAGAGCTCGGGCATAATTACGAGTGTAAAACAAAGAGTACATTACATAAGGTGCGGTTATTTGAAGGTCGGAAAAATGAACTCTATTTACCTTTTGATACCGATAAGGTGAATTGGTATTATAGGAAGACAGGACCACGAAAGGAATTGTTTATTCGAGGTGTACTCATAAAAGATTTTGAAATAAATTTGCCTTTAGTAGCTTCAGTATTTGAAGTTTCTTCGATAGTTATAAATTTTAAATCTAGAAAATTTATTCCTGATGTTTCTAGGAATAAGATGGATAATGAAAGCTCTAAAATTATCAATTACATAATTGGTAAAGCCGTACATAATGCGGCTATTGACTTATTAGCTTATGAACAAGATGAGAAAAGGGCAATTCGGGATTTTATTTTAGAATTTTATCCTGAAAAAACAGATTTTGAGAAGTGGCAGTAGGTATGAAGGAAATTATATTTTCGTATCTGGTGGTGCATTCCTTCAATAGGATTAGTGGTGTTAATAGTCTTGCGAATTACTCATCATACTCGAAAAAAGTAGATAAGTTCGTCCAATTCTATTGTGGGTAATCGCGCGGAATTTATCTACGCAAAAAACATATAGAGTAAAAAAATCTACATTCTATTGAAGTATTTTAATGCTGTCTTGAAATCATTTTTTTTGATCGATCTTATTTCTTTTACATAATTAATGAACATTATGCTTTTTAATGATGCTGATACAATAAAAAAAACGATAGAACTAATATAAATCACTTTAATCAAAAAAAAACAAAAATTGCCATGAAAATTAAACCTTTTGTTTAAAACAAAAGGTTGCTTAAAAATATTACAAAAGAATAAATCTAGGATAGCAGAGATCAAAACAAGGTTCAAGTAAGTAAATAGCAAAAAAAAACTTAGCTTACGGTGCTAATTATATTCGCAATTCCACATCATTTTATTGGGTCAAAAATTGATTATATTTATATCTTTACACTTTAAACTACAGAATAACCATAATATAGTAGTCACTGCTTGAAGTTAGGGTAATTTGTAAAGCATCACTAAAAGCTTTTAATAATGGAATCTAAAAGAATATCCAGACATATAGATCGATTAATCTTAGATCCTAATAACTATAGGTTTATAGATCGTCAAGATTATAAATTAGTAAATGATGAGGAAGCAGCAGATAATAGGGTGCAACAGCGAACGTTGAACTTTATACTGGGAAAAAATCAGTCAAATGTCCAGGATTTGATCAGTAGTTTTAGGACCAATGGTTTTTTGGATATTGATCAAATCCAGGTAAAAGCATTAGGAGATAAATATCTGGTTCTGGAAGGAAATCGGCGGATTGCAACATTAAAGTATTTATGGGAAGAATATAAATCTGGCGGTGACGTAGGTAATTTAGAAGAGTCTGATTTTAAAATCGTTCATCTAGTTGAAATGTCAGATGAGGACCCCGTTCAACATTTAATTACAATGGGGCTACATCATATTAGCGGAAAAAAAAGATGGTCTGCCGTTAATGAAGCTCAATTAATAAACGATCTAATTGAAAGATTCAGTCTTCATGAAGAAGAGGTCTGTGATAAATTGGGTATTAATAAGCATAAGTTAAGGAGGAGTCGAAGGACACTCTCTTTTATCGAGCAATACAAAAGAAGTGATTATGGTGATCAATTTGAGCCAAATATGTTTACGATTTTTGAAACAGCAATTGCTACATCATCGTTGAAAAACTGGGTAGGTTGGGACGACACAGCTTATTTTGCAAGAAATGAAGGCAATGTAGAGAGGTTTTTTAAATGGATTTCTAAAGAGGAAGAATATGATTTGGATGAGGATGGTAATGAAAGGTCTAATATAATAGAACCAATTATTACTCAATATCGTCAAGTTAAAGAGATTTCGGCATTTATAAACGATGAGAATGCCGTAAAAAAAATGGAGGAAAGTCGTAGTATAATTGAAGGTTATACCTATAGTGACGCAATAAGCGAAAATCGATTAAAAAGTGCCCTATCAAAAATTAGTAGCGAAATACAAGTTGCTTTCAATTTTAGTGACCATTTAAACATCGACGAGTACGAGGAGATTGAAAAGTTGAAAATAAAATTGGATCGCTTAATTCCTTCTTCACTTGCAAATCTAGGTATATCTGCTAATTCGTCATCTCTTTTTTATCCGAGCATTAGAAAGCAATTTTCTTCTGTGTACATTAATAAGTATAGAAAATTGACTAATTTAAAGGTTCAGAAATTAAGTCAAGTAAACATATTTGTTGGGGGGAATAATATGGGTAAAACTTCCCTACTTGAGGTGTTTTATCTATTAAGTCAACTAAATGATTTAAATGCTTTTGTGCAATTAGAAAAATATAGAGGAAAATATTTGGGAGATATTAATTCTAATTGGTTCAATAAATCATTTAATCAAAGAATTAGAATAGGTGCTTGCTTTAATAAAGTTGAAACAGAACTATCTATTACTTCTAACAAAACAGAAGATGATATTGATAAATCAGATTATTTAAATACAATAAGTATTGAAGCTAAAGTTGGGGAAGAGACATTAAATAGTAATTTACATTTGTATACAAATAAAGTGGCTGATTTGAGATTTAGTAGATCAAAAATACTTTGCCAAGGAACTTTCACAAGTCCTTTTAGGTATAATATTGATTTACTTCAAGAAGCTCATGCTTTCGCAGTGGAAAACAAGTATCTTGATGAAATTATAAAATTTATTAGAGATAACTTAGATGAGTCGATAGAAAAAATTGAGCTTATTACAATTGAAAAAGAGAGTCGATTTGTGGTCACTTCAAATAAATTAAATGATGTACTGGATATAACAAAATATGGTGAAGGATTGCAACGTATTTTTGAGATTACCTTACTAATGGTATTTAGTAAGGACGGGATTATTTGTATTGATGAAATTGATAGTGCAATTCATAAATCATTATTGGTTAAATTTACGAATTTTATTCAATTATTAGCAAATAAGTATAATGTTCAAGTATTCCTAACGACACATAGTAAAGAATGTATCGATGCTTTTGTACAGAATGACTATAGTGATGATGAACTCATGGCTTATGCGTTGGAATTTAATAAGGAAAAAGAATTAGTTTGCAATTATTTAGAAGGTAACGAATTGAAAAATCTTGTTGAATCTATTAATGTTGATATTAGATAGAATGGCAAATAAAATAATCTTTGCATTATGTGAAGGACCGCATGATGCAGCATTTATTTATAGAGTATTAAAGGCTAGCGGTTATGAAAGTTATGAAAAGGTTTCCATCAAGGATTTACCGTTTCCAGTGAATAGTCTGATAACCACTGAGGCAAATAAGTCGAATGTTGAAGATTTAAATATTCAAACAATTAAACAGAGTTTCATTCCTAATAATTCTTTAAAGAAAGGAGACAAGTATATCTTTCTATTTGTTTTAGGAGGGATAACACAGTTTGATAAAATCAGTAATTTTATCAATAAGGTTAAAGCTTTTATACCAGAAGAGGGAAAGATTACAACTGGGAGAATTACAGATGACACTGAAATTAATATCTCACTGTTTTTTGATGCTGATGAAGACGGAGTTAATAACAGGTTAAATATGGTAAATAGAAACTTAAACGGAAGCATCAATTCAAAGATTGATTTGTTTACTCAAAATTCTATGAATGTTAATGTTCAAGGGATAGGTTTAGGTGTACATATAGTAACCGGTCAAAATGATAACACTGGAAAGCTGGAGGATATATTAGTTCCTTTAATGAAACTCGATAACGAATTAATTTTTGAATCAGCAGAAAAGTTTCTAACCGATCATTTTGCCGATAATCGGTTATATAATTTGAGAATTATTAAGGATGATAATGGGATGAAAATGGAAGAGAGGTCGACTAAATTAAAATATAAATTGAAATATGATAAGCAAAAATCCCTAGTTGCTACAGTTGGACAGTTACAAAAATCAGGAGGAGCTAATACAACTTGTATTAGTCAGACGGACTATCTAACTATGAATAAAATTATAGATAACCATAAATGTCAGGAAATTATTGGTTTTATAGATGGTGTCTAAAGTGATTACTATGTTATTGGTTTCTCTGTAATAGTTTCTATCTAGCTTTAGCCTATCACCAAATTTAATATATAGTTTTGATATGGTCAAGTCCCATTTGTGCATTGGCTGGATATTACAGTGCGATTTGTGTCACTTTAAAAAGATCAAGAAAGAATTACTTTGTCGCTTTAAATACAGCGATATGGCCAACGAACTTGATCCGATGGACTTAAAACCGATACTTACATTACACATTGACTGTTACAGTAACCGTAAAATAGGTTGCGCTTTCGGTATTTCCCGTAATACAGTCAATACTTACATGCTGCTATTTGCCGGGCAACCAATACTCATTTAAGGAGCTTTTAGACTTCAATACCGTTGCTTTATCGGAACTGTTTTCATCCCAAACCACCCTGGATACCGTATGTCATAATGAGCTCATGCTTTAGTTTAGGGCTTAAACAAGGCTCAGAACCATCCCGGCTTTACTTTTCTGTATCACTTATCAGCAATATGTTGAGCTGGCAGCTGAACCTTATAGCTACACCTAGTTCCTTGATCATTATCGCCGTAAATATCCAAATGAAAAAGTCTCAATTAAACTTCAGCACATTGCTGGACAGGTGAATATTCCGCACCATACTACACCACTGTTCCGCTTCAAAGTGCACCAGTTATTCCGCTCCAAAGTACACCACTTTTGATGGTTATTTAGGGGTTGTTTGATGGGTACTGTCGTTTAAGATATTTTCTTCGACAACTGCCATTCCGACACAAAGTACACCAATTATTCCGCAGCAAAGTACACCACTGGATATTTTGAGAAAAAAAGATTGCTAAGTTAGGTATCAGTTAGATTCCTAAGATATGGCAAACAAACCTCTAAGTATGCAAAAGATAAAACAGCTATTACTTTTTATGGAACGTGGGTTTTCACAACGTTCCATTGAAAAAGAAACAGGTATCAATAGACGTACAATTGCCGGATATATGAAACGGTTTTCCGCATGTGGAATGAGTATCCAAGAACTGCTTCTATTTGATGACAGTGAGCTATATGCATACCTTAATGCCGATAAGAAAGAGCTAAATAAAGATCCCCGACAATTGCACCTGGAGTCACTCTACGAATACCTGACTTCTGAACTTCACCGTGTGGGCGTCACCCGACAGCTTCTATGGCAGGAGTACATTGCAGAATATCCCGATGGCTTTGGGTATTCAAGATTCTGTGAACTGCTGCAGGAACACATCCGTAAACGTAGTGCCACCATGCATTTCGAACATGATCCAGGAAAGCTCTTAGAGGTGGACTTTGCAGGAGATAAACTGCATTATATTGATAGCATTAGCGGTGAACCCGTCGAATGTCCCGTATTTGTCGCCGTTTTACCTTTTAGTGGTTATAGCTACGTTGAAGCCCTCCCTAATGCTTCTTTACCGCAAGTTGTACGTGCACTGAACAATGCTCTGAGCTATTTCGGAGGTGTACCTCTTTCGGTAAAATCAGACAACATGAAGCAATGGGTAATCCGTAGCAACCGTTACGAGCCAACATTTGCAAATATGCTGGAACAGTGGGCAAACCATAACAGTATTGCGCTATTGGCAGCACGTCCAGCAAAGCCCAAAAGACAAACCATCCGTGGAAGGTGGAGTAAGGACAACCTATCTCCGCGTGTACGCACCCTTAAGAAATGAAACTTACACAAGCCTCTTTTCGCTAAACGGTGCAATCCGGGAAAAGCTCAATGAACACCACGAAAAAAACTTCCAGCGTAAAAGCTTCAGCAGAAAAGAACGCTTTGAAGGTCAGGAAAAAGCTCTGTTAAAGCCTCTACCGGAAACAAGATATATTATTAAGTATTATACAAAGGGAAAGATACAGAGCAACTACCATATTGTACTGGGTGAGGATTGGCATTTCTATAGCGTACCTTATCGCTATATAGGCAGTAAGGTTACTGTCATCTACTGGACGGATATTGTTGAGATATACAGCGATAACAAGCGTATTGCTCTACATAAACGTAGCTATAAAAAACATGGGTATACGACTGTTGCGGAACATCGTCCCCCGAACCACCAACATATGTACGACAGTTCATTATGGAATCCGGAGGATTACATTACAAAAGCAGAAAAATATGGAACTGCAACCGTGGAATACTTTCAGAAGGTCATGGACAGTAAACTGGTCATAGATCAGTCCTACCAGTCCTGCCAGGGGCTTTTGCGATTAGCCGTACTTTACCCAGATCGCATAGAGAATGCCTGTCGAAGGGCCTTGAAAGGACATCGGTTCAACTATATGGTCATCAAAAATATTATTGACAATAAGATGGATCTACTGGAAAACGACAATGACAGAAAATCACAGTACAGTATTCCCGCGCATGAAAACATCAGAGGTGCGGATGAGTACAGATAAAAAAAGAAACATATGAATATAGATCAGACAATCGAACAGCTGAGATCGCTACGTTTGGCCGGGATGGCCAAACGTTATGAAGCGGTCGCTTTTTTACCTGTACATGAGCTACAGGACATCCATGAACTGCTTGGCTCAATGGTACATGCCGAAGTTGAATACCGAGAACATGGAAGAACACAAAAATATCTAAAAGCCAGTCGCTTGAGATATAATGCACTACCTGAGGAGATACTCTGCAGTTCTGAGCGGGGGATAACCCGAGAAATGATCCTCAGGTTATCTGACGGAACATTCATACAGAGAGGAGAAAATGTCCTGATAACCGGTTCAACAGGATCGGGCAAAAGCTTTCTGGCATGTGCGCTTGGAAGATCTGCCTGCTTGCTTGGTTACAGAACGCTATACTTTGGAATGAACCGATTCATGGATACGGTAGTTCAGACACGATTAGATGGAACCTACCTGAAATGGATAAAGGGTATTGCAAATCAAAAACTACTCATACTGGATGACTTCGGGCTTAAGTCTATCGATGCAGACACTAGACTTGCACTTTTGGACCTTTTGGAAGACAGGTACGGTAACAGCTCTGTAATTATTACTTCACAGCTACCAGTCGAGGCTTGGTACAACTTTATAGATGAACCAACTCTTGCGGATGCTATAATGGACAGATTGACAGCTTCATCTCACAGGCTACCGTTACAGGGCAAGTCTTTAAGAAAGAAAAAAAATAACTAAGTTTGAAAAAGTTAATATAAATCCAGTGGCATAAGGCTCGAATTATTGGTCTTTAAAACTGGTGCACTTTCACTCGGAATGGGTGGTGTACTTTCTCCGGAATATTCATTATACTATCGGTTTTCAGCGTTAGTCCAGTTTCACTTGAATATAGCTTGCCTAAAACCTCTATCTTCGCCAAGTCTCTATCTTTAAGATCTTTATAAATTACATTCGGCAGTTTGTCTGTAATACTATATTGATTGTTGGTTTGTTGACCATAGGTTAAAGTTAGCCCAAAAGATGACAGAAGCGCGAATAAGAATATTTTTTTCATTTTTGATATTACAGTATAGCTCTAAACTACAAAATATGCTACTCATATCTGGTAATTTCCTATACTATTTTACAATTTCCCTTGTTTTTAAATAACTGTCGAACTTCATTTCTTTGTTTATCTTTTAAGGCATTCGATAATGCTAATTGATGAAATAGGCTAGCATAGCTTTATAACATTTGAAATAAATTGTAAAAGGCTATAAGATCATTGGAAAGAATTTAAGTATAAGGTTATAATAGAACGCATATTTTAATATGTTTAGCAAATAACTAACCTCTATACATTCAATATTCCTTAAAAAATAAAAAAAGAAGTAATACTGTCAGGTCATCAGTTGGACTTGGATACTACTATTTCGAGGAGTCAGTATTTTATTAACAGTGCAGTTGAGATCAAAGAAACGAATAGGCGTTTTATTAAGATGTCCAAAAATGACATTTGCTCTTAAATAAACAATTCGATGCTCGTCTTCTTTCATTATTATGCAGTTGATTTTATGGGATTTTCTCTAAGCTCATTTAAACCATCAAATGCAGATTTTTTATATCGTTTACACCATTTTCTCAGCATACGCCTAGTTACATCACACCTCAAACATACAATATCTGTATTAAAAACGGTCCCATAACTTTTACTCACTTAAGGAGGCCTTTTCCTTCATTTTCATTTATAGTGAATGATGCTAGAACATGATTAAACAAGAGTCTCTACCATTCTTTCAATAACTTTATGTTGAAAGAATGGTAGAGACTCTTACAATATAGTTTTATTGTAGGCTCAAAATCATGGAGATTTTTTAATTTAATTACGAAATTATATACTTTGGGCTAGACTCACCTTCCCAAAATAAAAAAAAACCTAAGCTTCGTTTTTATTTTACCTCTAAGATTATATCGTCATCAATTATTTTATTAATATTTAATGGTGGAAGGAGGATACTAGAATAAGGAGTATTAACAGTTTTTACTATTAACATACCTCGAGTCGCACCTATTGCGATTATTCCAAAATGTTGAACTTTATCTTTTTTAAGTACTACAGTTGTATCCCTTTCAAATTCACTCCAAGAATCTTCATGAATTTTGAAATATAATGTTGATTTGATCTTTAGAAGTGTTTTTGATTCTAAACTATATTTTACAGCATTAGTAATTCCAATAATTTTCTCATCTATATTCACTTTTGCTTGGATGTTACAGTTAATAAGTAATTTATCAATATCGTCTGGTAGTTTGTCTTCTAAAATAGCAAATTCTTCTACTTCTCCTTTTATAAGCTTAAATTTCATAATCAAATTCGTTATCGTGTTTTAACATAGATTCCTTGCTCAATATTTCAGCATATAGTATTCTTGACGAAGAATTTTGGAAATCCTCGAAATATTGTGTTGAATAAGCACGAATCTTTCTTTCTAATGGCTTTAATTCAATAATAATATAATGTTCTCTTTTCTCTCGGAAAATATCTCTATCGATGAGATTAATCTTTAATGCTTGTTCGATTTTTACTAGTGTTGATATTTTATAATCATCACCTTTTAGTAATTTACTAATATTTTGAGGAGTAACATTTAAAGTGGTCGCTAAGTCTAGCTGAGTTAATTCACGACGTTTTAATTCATATTGAATTTTAAAAGCAATTTTCTTTGCTGTAAATTTTAGCACTATGTTTTTGCTATATTCATCAATTAATAATGATTCAGAGCCTTTTTTTTCTAGATTTTTCTTCATATTACGAGAATATTATCTGCCAAATCTTCCTCATTAAAATCATTTGCAATTAAATGATTTCTGCAATTTTCAATTCTGCTTAATTCAAATAAAGTATCTGGATGATCTTGCATTTTCTGTGTAAATTTAATTGCGCCACCAGTTATAATAAATTTTTGATTACTTACTCTTAAAGCATATAATCTTAATTGAGAGAGTTTCTTTCTTTTTTCTATATGGAATCTGGCTTTAGATTCTTCTAATTCTTTTATTTTAATAGTGTTATTATGTAAACATGTAAATACTTCAAAAAGTTTATTTGTAATTGAACACTCTTCTATTACATTATTAATGTATTCTCTATCAAAGAAAATTTCATCGAAGAATTGATCAATTAGTGATTCATCTATATCATTTTCAGATGCTTTTTCATAAATATGTTCAAAATCTTCCCAGTTATCCATCTTTTTTGAATATTCATGATCGAAAGAGTTATCATACTTAAATGAATATAAGCTTTCAGCAAATATAGGTTTTATTTCCATAAAAACAACCTGTAGGTTTATAATATAAATTTATGCTTTTAAATCTTTTTAAATAAACTGTAATATTCACGAATGCATTAATTGTATTACTTTTAAGCGAATATTTAGTTTAAAAAATATATGACGACAAATATATAATTTATAAATATAAAATATTACGGGAAACCGTATTTAGTAAATATTATGAATATTGTTTTTTAGAATATTGGCGTATATCCTTTTTTTTATTTTCACAAATTAGCATACTTATTTATCTCTATTAATAAACTCCTGATATTTATTTTTATGAAATTTATAAAATTAATCCATAATTTGAACATCTATATTAAGAGTTTTACTAATACATACAAGAGCGTTTTTTATTAAATAATACTATTCCAGTTAATTCTAGAAAACAAAGTTTAGCAAGATGGATATGCTGTTTCATACTAAACCGTGAAAATATTTATCACTACATCGAGCTTGAATTTATTTACCAACTAAATATTAGTTTTTGTTACTAATGATCAAGCAATTTGGATCTATGATTTCTATAAAATTAACACAAATAAGTTGGATGGAACCTGATATTGGGTTGTATTAAGACATTAATATAATAAATTAATTGCTAGTCTTCTTGAAATAAGTAAAATTACGATTAGCTTTTAACTGTTTAAATATCGATAAAGATTAAAAAATGAGAAGCTAAATTGAAATATTAAATTTATTTAATCAAAACTCGGTAAATCTCAAAACTGTATTATATTCTGTAACTTTGCACTATGTTTTACAGAAGAAAAGTAATATTGGCATTAATACAATCATTTGGGGGTAAATTAGAAAAACTTAACCTTCAAAAATTACTTTTTTTGTTTACCGATAAGCAAATCAAACCTGAATATGATTTTATACCATATAAGTATGGATGTTACTCATTTTCGGCGAAGGCTGATCTTAATACAATGGTGACTAAAGGTCAATTGGAGGAAGGTGAGTTTGTTTATTTAAAATTGGATACAGCTGATTACATTAAAACTCTTAAGGAAGCTGACCGTAAAATTCTATTGTATATTAAAAATCTTTTTGGCAATTTTAATGGGGATAGATTGATGAAACATACCTATGTGAATTATCCTTATTATGCAATTAACAGCATAGTCGCTAAGGATATTTTGACAGATGAACAATTTGATAAAGTTTCGTTTCAAAAGCCTTGTTCAAATGAAACTATGCTCTTTACAATAGGGTATGAGGGTATTTCACTTGAAGAATACCTTAACCGTCTCGTTAAAAATAATGTTCAACTTTTAATTGATGTAAGACGTAATCCCTTGAGTATGAAGTTCGGATTTAGTAAGAGTCAATTAATCAAGTACTGCAATAGTGTCGGTATTAAATACATTCATATTCCGGAAGTCGGTATACAATCTGATCTGAGGCAAGAATTGAAAACTCAATCAGATTATGATAAACTCTTTGAATATTACAAAAAAGAAGAGTTAACAAAATCTTTGAAAAGTCAAGAAAATATATTAAGTTTATTGATAGAAAATAAGCGTATTGCATTAACCTGTTTTGAAAAGGACATTTGTCAATGTCACCGAAAACATTTAGCCGAAGCAATTTGTCGCTTACCTAATTTCGATTATAAACTTAAGCATATATGATATGGCCAAAACGAAGGTCCTTATTACTGTAACGACTTATCCATTGCCCTCTAGAAGTTATGATGAATTAGTATGTACAGCAGGGATTAAAGAAGATGGGACTTGGATAAGAATTTATCCTGTTCCATTAAAGTTTTTAAAGGGTGTAAGAGATGTGGGGAAAATGGAAACATATAAGTTTACTTGGATTTCTTTACAACTTGAAAAGCGACGAGATGATTTTAGACCTGAGAGCCATTCCCCTAGATTTTATGATTTTAGAGATTTTGAAATATTTGAATCTGTTCCACTAAGTGGTAGTCCAGCACAAAAAGTGGATGCATGGAATAGAAGAATCGGTCTGGTTAACAAGAATATTTATTTTAATATGACTGATCTAATATCTGATAGCAGAGATCCCAAAAATATTTCTTTAGCTACGTTTAAACCCACTAAGATATTAGATTTCATTGTTGAAGATGATGATGCAGAGTGGAAAAATGAATGGAAGGAACAATTGAGGCAGTTGGATTTATTTTCAAATGAAAATGATGGTAAAAGGGAATTAATTAAGAAAATTCCTTTTAAGTTTTATTATAAATTTGAAGATGATCAAGGTCGTAAGTCGAGGTTAATGATTGAAGACTGGGAAATTGGACAACTGTATTTTAATTGTCTCAAAAAAGGTGATAAAAAGACTGCTTTAGAAAAAGTGAGAGAAAAATATTGGAGTTTTTTTAAAGGACGAGATATTTATTTTTTTTTAGGAACTACAATGCAATGGCATAGAAGAAGATCTGATAATCCCTTTGTTATAATTGGAGTATTCTATCCTCCAGTTATTACTACAAAGTATTTTACTTCAGATCAGCTTTCTTTAGATTTTTAGCAAATTTAAGGGAGTGTCCCATGAACTAGGTCATTGGCCTCTCTTTATAAGTTTTTATCTACTTTCGGTTTAAATGAACCTTTCTGTCATGACCAGTTTCCAGTTCAAAGTGCCTGTTTTTCAGATCTCAAATTGTTTTCTTTCTCTTTCCATTGCGACGGTTCGGATTCCAGTAGGCCTTATTCTCATGACGAGGGTTTTGATAGCTACCATCTATCATTGACTCTAATAAATGTTTCATTAAGGGCGCTAAATGGGCGTAATTGGGAGATAAACTCTTATCGTCGTAAAAACATATTTCACAACAGATTATTGTTTAAAGGTCAAATTCTAAGGAAAAAAGGTGATATTGTTTCGTCATTGGTGATGATAACCCGTAACCAACGTCATGAGGTCATGATCTGTGAAAAGGGGGGCATTTGCGGAATATGCAATTGAAAATAACCATTAAAGTACAAAATTAAGATGAAATCCCATTTTTTAAAACAAAGTGTTTTAACGATCACACTAATACTAATTAGTGTAATATCTATCATTTCCTTTTCTTCTTGTAGTAAAGAGAATACTGATAATAATGAAAAAGTGATCAATGACAGTTATTATTTGAAGTATGTAATAAAAGGTAATGGCACTTATGGTCATTTTAGTAATTGGACAGCCACTACACCTCAAGGTATCTATTCTAATAGTGGTTATCAAGTAAGAAGTTGGAGTCAAACATATGGGCCCATCTTTAAAGGATTTCAATGTGCAGTTCAAATAAATGATTTTATAAGTGGAGCTCCAACTATTGAAATATATGTTTCAAAAAACGAAGAACCGTTTGTATTAAAAGTAATTAAATCTGGCAAATCAGCATCATATAGAATTGATTTTTAAAATTTGGATTATATGGATAACGATTCAATTACTATCTGAAATACGGATGGATGTTGTAGGTGTGCTTAGAATGCCAACGCTTTTTTTTCTTCTTCAAGCAGATCTATCCATATCTGTGTATCTATTTTGGGTTTGAGTGCTTTGACTGTTTTCATAGCAAACAAACTCCGTTTTATCGCGTTGATCAATGTTTTCTGTATGCTATAGTAGGAGAGCCCTTTGGCACTCTCAATCAATTTGGTTAATGATACTTTTTTGTCAAAACCAAACTGGTCTTCCTTTAGTACAAGGTTAATCAATTTTTCGACTTGTTACTTTTCCGGCAGCTCCAATGAGATCGATAAGTCAAATCGACGCAATAGGGCTTCGTCTAACATATCCTTTTGGTTTGTAGCAGCTATGTGACCATACTACTCGGAGGTAGGTAGTCAAACAGCTGTAAAATGGTATTCACCACACGTTTCATTTCACCATGATCTTGGCTGTAGTCACGTACTTTACCTAGAGAGTCAATTTCATCGATAAATATGATGCAATCCTCTTGCGCAGCCTTACGAAATATCTTTGTAAGGTTTTTGCTGGTTTAAACTAACTTAGAAGATACAATAGCACCAAGGTTGAGCACGATCATCATTTTCTTCAGTTCACCAGCTATTACATAAGAAGCTAAAGTCTTACCACATCCCGAAGGACCGTGTAACAATAGCTTGTTCGAGATCGGAAGATTATACTTCTTCAATAACTCGCTCTGCTGATGCTCTTCCAAGAAATTACCAAGTTGATCATGCGCCTGTTCAGTCAATACAAGATTCTTCAGCGAATAGTCCGAAGTCAACTTCTCAAGTATCAGCTCATCCGTTTCTCTATCCTGTAAACTCTGATAGTGAGTAGGAGAGCCCACCTTCATCAACTGATTATTTTGCTTACGGATTGAATCCTTCAAAAGAGATTGCAATTGCAAGGCAAAATTTATTTTTTTGGTACTCTTATTATGCTCAATAAATTCGTTCAACGTAGACAATAGCTTGTCCTGGTCGTTTTCCAACCCAAACCTTGCAATGTCTTTTATATAATTTTGTTGACTCATGATATTTATTGATATTAAAAAAGCAGTGCAAAAGTAAGTAAACTAAAGCTTTTGCTAGCAAAAGCTTTAGTTTACTTGATTCAATATAGCAAATTTTATGCTAAAGTGCTAGCAGAATTTTTTGAAACACGTAAGAATTGATGTCTTAAACAAACAATTTTATAAGGCTTTTAATGCACTTATTATTTCTTCAGTTGAATGAATAGATGTATTTAGAGCCATTTTATCAGCCAAAGTTGGGCTGAATTTTAAAACCTCGTCTTTAGAGATTTTATGCCAAATTGGTAAAATGACCTTATGACCATTCATTTCTCTAGCAACCATTCCATTTAGTTCATATTCAGTCCAATTTTTCTTTACAAAAGAGGGTGAGATTATTACTATTCCATACTTAGAATTTATTAACCCATCATCAATCTTCTTTCGCAGACTGTCGCCAATTTTTAGTTCAAATTCATCATACCATACTTGGAAACCATTTATCTGTAATGCATCAGCTAAATCTCTTACTATATCATCCTTGTCCTCAGAGGCGTGGGAGATAAAGAAATCATATTGTTTTGTAATTTCTGTAGCTTCATCTGCAGTTTTTACAACATTAGAGGAATAGTTTTGATTTATCAAATAGTCTAATTGAGCTTTTTGATCATTGATAGACTGCTGAAGTTCTCGTTGAAAATCAACTTGTTTTTGATTTTGTTGTTTTTGCTCCTGCTCTTCGGCTCTCCTAAGTTCTTGTTTCTTCTTATTGAGATCAGTTGTTTTTGAAGCTATTTTTTTCTGATAGTCAGCTATTTTCTTTTTAAAGTTGAAAATTTCATTTTGATATCCTTGGATTTGCCTTTGTTTACTTTGCAGGGTAGGAAGAGATGTGTTTTTATTAATTGATCTATTTACTGCATCAATCTGTTTTAACTTATCATTTTCTCGCTTAGTATCAAGTGCAATTTTTTGATATAAATCGGCAATCTCTTTTTCTATTTTATTTACTTGAGAGTAATAATAACTTGAGTTCATAATAACATGGCATAATTGGTTTACATTTATAGGACAAAGAAATCAAAATCAGGGGATTTTTGGATATAAGGTTCAAGTCTAACAATTATTGAATTACTTTCTAAAGTATTTATAATATCATCCAATGCTCCAACAACACCTAATGTAATATCATTCCCCATTGATATTTTAGTGAAATGCTGTTCTTCATCAATAAAATTACTCAGTTTAATAATAGATGAAATTTTGTAAACCTGTTCTGGGTACTGCTCATCCTGAGATGAGACATAGAAATAATTTGCCATTATTTGATGAGTTGTATTAAGTATATGACTATTGATTATTACAATATAGATATAAATTGTAATATATTATAACTCAAAGATTAAAATCATGTCGTTTAGTTTTTAAATATTCGTTCTTGTAAAGAATTTCAATAATCTTGTTTGCTAGAAAATTTAATATTTTTCAGTGTTTACCCAGATAGAATTTATAAGTAAGTTTAGTAAAAAATATTAATCTTTTTGACTTTTTAATTTCCTAATTATAGTCATAATAGATAAACTGTACAGTTTGATTTTATAGTCTCTTTCAATTTAATTATCTTAGACGTTTAAACCCAAATTCCCATGAGATAAATCAAAGTATTGTACTCGAATAAACACTGCACAATCGAAGCTTCTAAGTTTAAGTGCGGTACTAACCCATCGATACAGGCAATTAGAATATCTACAACACCACGCTGTTTTAAGTCTGTGAGAACCGATAATGAAAAATTTGCCATTCATTAATACTATAAAGTCCTAAAAGTTTTATTTATTGAACATATATATCAAGAAAAAAATACTTAATTATTTTTTTCCGTGTTAAAATAATCAGTGATTGTTTCTTCAAGTTTTGATAATATTATGTCTACTTCATAGTCTTTTAATGAGTTTAATGGTGTATTCGGACTGTTTACAGCTTGAAAATCTCTTAATTGTGATTTTTCAAATAAGCATTTCCCAATAACAATACTTAATAATAATACTCCATTTGTTTTAAGCTTTTCTAAAAGGGCTGGAACTTCCTTTTTCATAATAAAATCCGAAGCTAGAAAGTTACGGGAAACTAGCATAATCGCTATATCGCAATTGACTAATTTATTTTCTATTTCTTCAAACCAATTTGAACCAGGTTTAATTTGTGTGTCACTCCAGTAATTAAATTCAAGATCAGGGAATACATTCCTCAAACTTTTTAGAGAAGTTTCCACCTCTTCTTTATATTTTAAATCCTTATGGCTATAACTAATGAATATGGAGTTTTTCATTTTATGTATTTTTTGAACTTCAGATTGTATTAATTTTGTATTAGGTTTAGCATTCTCGTATGCATGTAGATCTATTGACCTTTTTACATTTCCTCTGATATCGAAAATAAATTGATTGGGATTATTTTTATCATAGATTTGGGCACTAAACGTATAAAGTCCTTTTAAGTTAGGTAATTCATCCTTTAAATCTTTCAATGGAATTGTGTGAAATTTATTGTTATTTAACCACAATCTTTCTAATTTCTTTAATTTCAAGATTTCTTTTGGGAATTCTATCAAATAATTGTTGCTCAGTGCTAGATATCTTAATTCCTGCAATGAATCAATATTAGTGTTAATTTGTCCAATTTGATTACCATTGAGTAATAGCTTAGTTAATTTTTTAAGTATAAATAATTGATTTGGTAATGCCTTAAGTAAGTTTTTATTCAAATTTAAGACTTCTAATTTTTGCAATTTTGCAATATCAGCATAAATTGTAGAAATTTTATTATTTGATATATCCAGTTTCTTTAAGTGCCTTAAAGAAAATAGTTCTTTTGGCAGTTCTGTAAAGTTATTTCCGCTAATATTGAGCTCTTTTAGGTTTCTATTAGTTATTACATACTTAGGAATTTCTTTTAGATTCTGATTGGATAAATCAATTTTTGATGCACACTTTATATTTCCCATTCAATTTGATATTGTTAGCTATTCTTTCAAAAATAATAATTAATTTAGTAATCCCTAAGGAGGATAGGGCAAAAAGTCATTTGAGAAGCCGATGATTCCAGAAATGGATTGAAATCACTTCAATTTTAACCTGAAAAATTAGTTATGGGTTAATCCGTGGATGTAGTATGCTTAAATTTCAGAACAAAGTTCAGATTAAAAAAGAACAACATACGATAGACGGGGAGTAAAACATTGCCACTACGGTAGCCTCACTAAAAAAGCTTTCCTCTGAGCCGGTACGACCACTCAGAGGTTTTTTATTTAAAAAAAATATTTGTAATAATTTGAATTATGTAAAATATTTGTAGCAACTCTAACAAATATGTATTTGACTACACTGTCGCTATTTGAAAGTATGGTTCGAAGTATTCAACCAAATAAAATTATTTCAAAATCACAAAGAAAGTACCATTTTAAATCTGCAGATTTGGTACGTAATCTCACACCAACGGAATCATCAAAACATATTAGACACAAATAACAAATAAATCAATTAGTAACGTAAATCGGAGAAGTCCAATCCTAGCTGTAGGAAAAATGGTGTACTTACAGCCTAGTATACTTCATTCTTTACCAGTTTCAGAAATGAAATAATAATTATTTTCGAAATCAACAAACTCAGTGGATTGATGCTGGAAATGTTCCCCGAAATCAGAATAGTGGAAGCTCCTTGTAAAGTCGATATCAATACAAAGGAAATAAGGCATGTGAAGGTTACACATTAAATTTAGGCGAACAATCAATTTTTAAGAAGCCTTTATTTGATATTCGGACCAAAAGAGAGCCAAACATCAAATACTTGCTCTGTGAGACATCCCAATTTACTCAACCTTTTTGGTTGATGAAATTATCTTTTCGATATACTCCTCTGTAATAAAGAAATTAGATACGAGAACCCCTAAAATTTTATCGTTATGTATAATTTGACCACCACTAAAACCATTTAAATAAAAATTTAATTCAGTTGTATAGAATAAAACATTGTCGAATTCTGAAAAAACATTAGGAACTACCTCAGTAGAATTTGTTCCGATTGTTATTGGTATAGCGTACAAAAAATATTGTATTCCTTCCAGTTGTAAAGTATCTAACTTTTGAAAGTCGAGATCTTTTGTTGTACATCAAACTGCTACAGGACTTTCAGATGTTATTTTTATGGAATTTATGTTACTTGGTAAGATTCCAATTTTCCCAAAAGCAAAATCTTTTTTTATAATATCATTATCTGGATCATATTCACAATGGATAATCTCTAATGCCAAAAGCTCTCCATTTATTAATGCTAAGCTGTCCAGCTTTTGAATACTTTCATTTCCTTTTTCTTTTTTGAAAAAGTTGTGTCCATCTTTATAAAAATGCCCATCTCAATCAATTAAAAATCCTGTTCCGTTATAGGTTTTTTGATTAACTGGGTTTGTTGATAAGATTGGGAAAATATATGTTTGCATGTTATGTTTAAATTTTTGTAATTGTCTTAAATATTTTAGTAGAAAAATGTTTAAGACAATACTTTCAAGTTTTAATAGATTTTGCTCTTATAGCTCGATCAGATGTTTACTTTGATTGTATTTTTTCAGTAAGTGTTTTAATAATATCGACAAGGTTGTCACTAAATTTTGGATCATATGAATTAGTATCTAAGTTTTGGAATGAAGAAGATTTGTCAATATTCCAGTTCTGAAAGATTTCATTAATTTCAGCATATGAAGTTATTTTTTCACCGTAAGCCTTTATTACAAATTCACCAAATGAAATTGCATGGATCCTATCTGCATTTCGCAATGCTTCATGCATGAAAGACTTTCCAAGTGTAAAAGTATATTTTGAACAAGCTAATAATAAACCAATAATTATTATGCTTTTAACAAGTGTTATAACAATCGTAAACCAGATAATATTTGGTGCTTTTAAAATGCTTTCTTGAATCTGATTTATTGATTTTAACCCTTCCACTGAGTAAAAGACTCCAAATATTAAGGTTGACAATCCGATTACATAACAGAGGTATGCAACCCACATGTTTTGAAGTTCTCTCTTCTTGAGAGCAGTTGTAGCAACTGTAATATAATCGGCTGCTGTACTTTCAATCAAAACTCTTTTTTGAGATTGTAGTTCTTCGGCAGCTTCTTTTTTGCCAATAAAAGTTGAAATTGAGTTATCAATTTTATCTATTGCTTTTGTGAAGTTTTCGTCAGTTATCCGAATGCAATATAAATCTCTTATAAAATCGGGAATTTCAATATCTCCATAGATTACTGGAATTAAGAACTTTTTGTTTTCGTTTTCGTCAATAAAGGCTCTAGTCGTTCCAATTTCACTGATAACATATTTTGAATTAATACTATCTTTAGTAATAAGAACAAGTAGACCATCAGATTTTTTTAATTCAGTCAAAAGATCCTTTCTCCAATCATTTCCAACTTTCATTACAGTTTCATCCATAATGGTCTGATGTCCAAGAGATGTTAGTCCTTCATCAATTTTTTTGATTAATTGAATATCATTATGTTGGTACGAAAGATAAATTTTTGCCATATGTTTGGGTTGTCAAATTTAAAATATAGTTTTATAATTGTTTAAATGAATCTCAATACTACAATTTTAGATACTTTATTGGGTTTTTAGATGTAAATTATTTTTCGGTTAGTTAAGAATGTTTTGATACAAGCTTCTTAATAGTTTTTTTAATACCTATCTTCTAAATATTTCCAGTTTAGATGTGAGCTTAAGCCGTTAGCATCAGGAAAAACCGTTCTATTGTTTACACCAAAAGTAGTTAGTGTTCTCAGAAGCTCTTTTTTTAAACTGGATTGAATTCTAATTTCAGTTAGGTGGTTTTTTGTTTTGATATTATTTTCTAAAGTTACGAAGCGTTTAAAATTATTTGAATATGCGTGAGCAGTAAACCATCCATGTTGAGCAACTATTCGTTCATTATTTAGCATTGGTTTTAAAATCTTAGTACTCCGAATATCAAATGGAGAAGTTTTCTTGTTAATATCAATACGCATATCGCTGTCGCAGGAAAATAGATATAGATAGGAATCGTGTTCCAACTTATGCGGATTTTGACAAGCGAACCAAAGAGCTATAAGTGGATTACTGGTCCAGTCCAAACGACGAGTTTTTAGTCCGAAGTGTTGCGCATATACTAACCATTCCCAATCCGTGGTGAAGTTTTGTTTTATTAAAAAGGATGATCTTCGTTTAAAATCTTCAAGCATTTTCCGTTCTGTAGTTGTACTATCGTTGGTAGGAAATTTTCTACAGATATTAGGTAATAAGGGGGCATTGTCTGATTGACCACGGAATAAATTGATCTCGTACCCCATCATTTCAAGAGTTTCTAATTCATCTATAAAATCCTTAAACGACGATATTTCTTTTTTGTGCATGCGAGCTATATAGTTTAATTTATTAATATTTATTCCTAAAATCGATAATTTCTTCTACTAGAACTTCCAAAAGTTATAGTAGGACTTGCGCACTTCTTAATCGATGTTTTAAGAAATGTATTCGTGACTTGTTTTAAAGTCTCTTTGACTAAAGTGGAACAAAATACTTTATCATCATCTATTTTTTCAATAACCCATTTTTGGGTTGAGTCGGATTTGTGAAACACTTCGTCACCAATTTTAAATTCTTCCATTATTGTTATTTTATTACATAAACATTACATCCATTACATCCAATCGACTAGTCATAGGTGCCGATAACTCTTGTTCCAATTCCCTCGATTCACAATGTAGAAAAACTAAATTTCCATCTCGCTGTTTACGCAGAACGTCTTGGCTTCCTCTTATTTCAATAAGATTTTTTATAATTTTGGAACGCGACGAATCACTGTGATATATGGCTATGATTTTTCCGATAATACCTTCTATTTTGATTTTATCTACCTTATTAAAAACCTCATCAATATATATCGCGTCTGATTTGTCTAGCGAATGGCCCCAAAAGAAGAACTGGTATAGCTTGTCTTCATTTTCAATTTCATCTACAAATTTTAAATCAATTCCATAGTTTAGTTTTTGGAAATATTTAGTGAAAGGAATAAGGCTACCTTTGTCATTTGAAGCATGTTCCCAGTCGTTAATTCCTAAAATGATATTATTTTTTTCCAACTCACCATGGATAAAATTTGTGGGTATCTTTTTCGAAATTAATTTCGAAAACGTAGGTGTATAATTAAATGTAAAATGATAATTAATAGACTTTAACAAATCTATTCTAATCGTTCCAGTGGACAACTCGACTAAAGGAAGAACTATCTGATTTAAATACTCTTTAAACAGATTTGTAAAAGTATTCAGGTCATTTAGAATAGATTCAAATAATTTTTGCTTCTCGAAATCAATATAGAATTTATCAATAGATTTAAAAAAAATTGGGTTTAATTTAATCTGAAGGAACTTGTCAAAATGTAAGATTTCAAAATCGATTAATGTGAGATATATCTCATATTGTGTTTTCTCAAAATCTTCTTTATATAACACGTCCTCATCAGTTGAATATCTGCCATTTTTTGCAAAAGTTTCTACTTTTATGTCGTCTAAAGTCGCGAGTATAATTGTTAAAGCTTTTTCAATATGCTTTTCAAAGTCTATCCATGTACTGATACCATATTCCCTCGATAAGTATCTGAACCAGGTATTTTCATTAAGTCTTGTTTTGAAAGATTCAAAGTCAGCGAACTCAGAGGAGGGAAGCTTGTCGGAATGTTTCAATGCTACGATGTCATCTTTCAAATCGTTCCAATCAAATTCCTGAGAATTTTGAAGTTTCTTACAGATTTTAATGAAATCAGAATATCCCGTGGGAAGACCAAAACTCAGGTCGAAACCATTTCCCGTTATAAGTATTTTAGGCATAATTTGCTATAAGTTTTATCATGATTCTATCATAATACTATTACTCGTCCTTTTTCTTCTTAACTACCGGATATTTTTCAACGTATTCTTTCATTAATTCTCCTGGATTTTTACCTACAGCTTTCTCTATCAATAGCATTTCATAGGGTTCAGGAGCACTTGTGTTAAAATATAAGTCAGTGAGCCTTTGTTTATTAATTCCTGTTTTCGCTTGTATTATTTCAAATGTGTTTTCTCCTTCAAACAACTTGTGCATTAGAAATCCAAAATTGGTTCTCTTGTCAAGTTTATAATCTTCTACTAAAACTAAATTCCGATGCTTGTATACTGCATCTCGCGCATTCTCAATTGAATCGCCAGATCTCACTGCAATATTATAGAATGAGTGGATAGAAACACTCTTTTTATTTTTGGAGGTTATTTTGCTAATCTCTCCACCAGACACTTTGGTAGTCTTTCCAAATTCTTCATTAGAAAGTCCCAGTTCCGCTTTTCTTGATTTTACATATTCGGCGAAATTGGCAACTTCATTCAAAGCAAGTTCTTCATCATTCATAACTACTTAGTGCTTATTAATTCTATTTAATTTTATTTTGTTAAATGGAATTATGTTTATATATTTGTTTAAGCGATTTGATATTCTCGGCTAATAAGCCTTGATTAACGATGTATCTCGATCCATAAACGACTAATTTATCTCGAGAGAAACCGTGCAATCGCCCCATGCTCAAAAAGTTTACTACATTTGTAGTTCTTTATAGAAGAAGCATGTGGGTGGTTCCGCGTGAACTCTAGAGATTGAGCCAAACTCCTTCGGGAATAGGCAAAAAGGCTAGTCACCTATGGATCTAGAGTTGGAACCATCCCTTGTTTTTTTAAGGTTTTTTTCAACTCTTCGACTTACATCGTTCGACATAACCAAAATTAATTATGATGAAACGAAAATTCACCACCACAAGAACCACCCACGACATAATCCAGGATTATTGTCTCAGGTTCGCACATTCTGATTTAATAAAGAACATATCCTGTACGCCAGAATAGGGCGTTTAGTAAAACATAAGTATAAATAGGATAGGGGAAGTTTGTTCCAAATTTAAAAGGCGTATTTTAGTAAAAAGCATGGGGTAGCGACCATACTTAATATTAAAAATGACGTTCTAATAAGGTTAAAACTAGCTTGTTCCCATACTATTATGGCTTGTGTTACCGACTTTCATTTTGATATACAATTGCTTGCATAGGCTAAATTGGATCGGATTTTAGACTTCGTAACCTAAAATTACACTTTTCTAGTCATAAAGCAAATTATTGTCATCAAGTTTTATTGATTTACATCAATAATGGAAAGTCGGTTCTTGTTCTTTAACCCAAATAATGCAATATAAGAAGACCACTCTATAGCCAATTGACGACGACATAAAATTGCATTTTTATTGATTTAATTTTTTTTTAAAAGGTTTCCTTAATGCCCAAAGTATGGCCAAAAATTAGGGATTTAAGGGAGCCAATTTAAACCTTTAAGCAATGCAAAATACTTGCAATCGGGAGAGCTACGCGCTGTCCCCAGAGATAGAACTGTCTTCGTTTTTGAGTGAAAAGTGCGTCCCATTTATTAAAAAACCAATTATGACTACACTTTTACCCAAAACAGCATTGAAAAATGCTACACTGACTAGATCCAGAGGTCGTATGCCCTATGTGCCCAAGGCTATAGTAGACAAACGTCCAAAGGAACGGTACTATTCTTTGCTGGTTCCTTCGGAAAAAGATATCAGTCCCTTTATTTCTGTGCTGCATGGCACCCGTAATGATGTACTGCGGATCAATTTTGTGTGCATGGCCGTTTATGAGTGCTACCTGTATGCCTTTGGACTGCCTAGTAACTTTCCGAAAGAGCAGATCATCGTTTTGGGTGATGACCGGGTCAAGTATATTCCTTGTAGAAGCTGTCAGTACGGAGGTAAACATTTATATGAATATGAGCTCACCGTGCCCGCCAGTACCGAAAGGGAGGAATACCAACAACGGATCATCAACGACTTCAACCAGCACTTTCAGTTGGATGTAAACGTTGAGAAGCTTTCGATAGTGAAAGAAAGTAGACCGATCGGGGAAGATGGCAAATCGGTAGAATTGATCTGGGACGAGCAGATCACCATGATCATGCGCAAAAAACCGACATTAACATTAGAAAAGTAAAAAGATAGTTTCTACCTGTGAATTCCGGATGCTGCCGAGGGATAAAATTGATGACCTGATCAACCCTCGGTATCAAACGGAGCAGGGAAACTTGATAAAAAAAAGACCAAAATGAACATCAAAAATCTATATATCAACAAGCTTTGGGGATATCTCCAAAAGCTATTTAAGCCTGCAAAGGAGGGCGCGCTGTTGCGCATAAATCAGGCAGCATATACTGCCACTAAAGATGCACTAAAAAATACTATTGCACAAGCAACTAATGATGATTTTAGTAATCCATACGCCCTTGATGATGGCTCGACAAACGTTCGGGATAATGATGGGACAGGTTCGGGGCTGATTCGGAAATCATTCGGCAGTTCTTCGACTGCTGTTCGGCAAGTTCCCGAAGGCCGGTCGAAGCGCAGTCGAACAGCACCCGAACAAGACTCGAAGGAGTGTCGAACACGTGTCAAAGCCGACTCGAACAGCGCTCGAAGCGGACTCGAACAAAAAATATCAAAAAGAATAAATTCTGATCTTTTCCCAACCAACTTCGCCCCATCTTCTAGGTCGCTACGAGTGGGCTCCCAGTGGGCTTCGAGTCCGCTTCGACGGAAGTGGGGGAAAACTCGAAGCCACCTCGAAGCGGACTTGCGTGGAGGTAGAACAAGGCTGGAACAAAGGGCGAAAAAAGGTCGAAGAAATACAGTAAATAGTCAAATGGATGTTTCGGAGCAGTTTTTGGCAGCAACCGGATCCATACCAGCTCCATATCAGATTCGCACCCTGTTTTACCGAAAGCCGTCTTTACACCGCTTCTGCACCGCCTTTTTCCCGTCCCTGAGCCGGGAAATGGACGGTGCAGGGACTTTGCAACTGCTGTGCAGGGACAAGAAAGTTTATAACAAGGTACGAACAAGGTTAAAACAAAGTACGAATCAGATCCAAATAGGCTTTTTGTCTTTTTTGTTGATTTTGATGCAAAAAGTAGTTTTCAAAGTGGCCAAGAGTGTACCGTTAGTGTACGGGTTATTCACGGGGAGTGTACCAATCCTGTACCGAGAATGTACGGAGAAGCTACTGAGAAGGTACCAAAGAGGTACTAAAGCCAGTAGCTCGGCCGAGGATCTACAGGCGGAGCCTAGACCAGCATGGGAACACCGTTGTTCATGTATCTCCCAAGCATGCGTAGTGCATATGCTAAGTAATGGTCAAGCATGGATAGTGCGTAAAACGGTACCCATTGATACACTATCCATGCACTATCAACGCACTATCTATGCTTCATCTATACTTGATCATTACTGGAAGAATGCTTTATCTCAAATAAGCGCTTTTAAGCGATCCAATATATTTTGTCAGGCATCTGAGTGGTTTTGGATTAATAGTCGTTCAAATCGCTTAAAACGCTTCTTAACTAAAAAGGTTGGAGCTATTCAGGATGTATTGAATGCATGCCGCAAGGATTTTTTGTTAAAATCTAAATTTTCCGTTTCGATGATCGCACTGCTCGTGATGACCTTTGGCGCAGGAGCAAGCCAGGCGCAGACGAAAACAAGCTATAGTTTACAGGGTACTGTTATTTCTGCTGTAGATAAGAAGCCCTTACAGGCTGTATCTGTGCGTGTTGAAGCGGGTCAGGTGAAGACTTCGACTAACAAAGATGGTGCATTTAGCATCATGGTTCCACAGCGAAATGGCAAAGTGAAATTGACCTCTGTCGGTTACAAAACCGTAGAGCTGGATTATACCGCAGGTGTACCATTGCATGTGCAACTAACTCCTTTGGAAAATCAACTGGATGAGGTGGAAGTGGTGTCTACAGGGTACCAGAAAATACCAAAGGAAAGAGCGACCGGGAGCTTTGAAGTCATCAATAACGAACAGTTAAATATCAGTAAATCATCTCATTTTATTAATCGATTGGAAGGATTATCGCCATCGCTTCGATTTGAAAAACGTGTCTCAAATTTGAAACCTGAGGAGCAAATCTATCAAAGAGGTAATTCTACTTTTTTAGGTGCTTGGAGTCCGCTCATTATCCTAGATAATTTTCCTTACGAAGGTGATCTAAGTAATATCAATCCCAATGATATTGAAAACATAACCATACTGAAAGATGCCGCTGCTGCTTCAATATGGGGTACAAGATCTGGCAATGGGGTGATTGTTTTAACTTCCAAATCGGGAAGCAAATTAGATCGTATGCAATTGGAAATCAGTTCAAATCTACAAATAGGACAAAAGCCAGATATCTACAAGCTGCCTCATATGTCCAGTAAAAGTTTTATAGAAGCAGAAGAATTTTTATTTGACAACAACTACTACGATTGGATGATCAACTATCCGGATTACACGATATCGCCGATTGTTTCTCTATTAAATAAACTTCGTTCAGGAAAAATTGATTCGGAAAGCTATCAGAATCAAAAGAGTGCTTTGGAGAAAAATGATGTTCGAGAGGATTATATGAAGTACATATACCATAACAATATCGTCCAACAATATTTTGCGGGTCTATCGTACGGAAGTAAGAAAATTGATTTTAGGGCAAGTTTGGGATTTGACAAATCTCTAGAAAATATCAAAAATAATCAATCTGATCGCATTAGTGCAAAATTTGTAAGCAGCATGCGTCCTTCAGATCGGTTTTCGGTTGATCTGAGTATAGGCTTTTCCGATAATGGAAAGCAGGGACAAGGAAATGCTTCTAAAGTGGATTATGGGTCGCTGTATTCAGGTGCAGGAAAATCATTTTATCCTTACGTTCGCCTGGTGGATGATCAGGGCAATGGAATAGATCTTGAAACTGTGACTTTTAGGAAGTCTTATATAGATACGCTTGCCGGTGGACGCCTGTTGCCCGAGCGCTACAATATCATGAATGAAATATATGCAAGTAAAAATCGGGCACGTGTTAGTGATGCCACAATGAGTCTTGCCGCCCATTATAAACTCAGCAATGCTTGGCAGCTCGATGCCTCTTATCAATATCAGCGGTCTTTGAGCAAGACGACCGATATGGAGTCGCTCGACTCATATTTTACCCAACATTATATCAATTTATATACACAATTCACTCCGAATACCTTAACCTACAATGTACCCATGGGTGCTATTTATAGCCAAAGGATTGGCGATCTGGCTTCACATTATATCAGAACAACAGCAACTTTCGATCAAACACTAGGTGCTGGTGTTTTGAATGTATTAGCAGGGACAGAAGTAAAAAGTATGGACAGCCGGATCGAAGGTTACAGATTATATGGGTATGATGCGGATCGTATTGAATTTTCTCCCGTAGATTTTAAAACAAGTTTTCCTTTGTTAAATGGACTTCAGGGGAGAGCGCAAATATGGAATGACAATAAGATCGAGGAATATAAGCAACGCTTCGTTTCTCTTTTTATGAACGGATCTTATACGCTTCATAATCGATATGTATTTTCTGGGAGTATACGTCGCGATGCTGCAAATCTATTTGGCGTGGCATCTAACCGTAAATGGCAACCGCTTTGGTCACTGGGTGCTGCTTATGAAATCAGTAAAGAGGACTACTTTCCTAAAGGCACGTTTTCTTACCTAAAACTTCGGACCACTTATGGCGTAAATGGTAATGTCACTACCCAGATATATGCTTATCCAACCATTGCTTACGATGGTGTTTTTCCTTATACAGGATACACAAATGCTTACATGGTCAATCCTCCAAATCCAGATTACCGTGCCGAACGTGTCGGCATGTTTAATATGGGGATAGATTTTGCTATGACCAGTGGTCGTCTACATGGAAGTGTAGAATTTTATAACAAAGAGGCAAAAGATCTGGTGGCATTGGCCAATATTGACCCCACAACTGGTTTTTATACACAGGCAGTCAATATCGCTAATTTTAAAAATAAAGGTTTTGAGCTCAACCTGCAAAGTACCAACGTTGTATCGGGAGATTTTAAATGGAATTCAAATCTGATATTTAGCTACGGAAAAAGTGTGGTGACCAAGTATAATTACAAACATTCGAGTGTATCGAGTTATATGTGGGCTGCAACAGCACCAAATCCAGTTGTGGGTAGAGATTTATATGGTCTATATGCATTTCGATTTGCAGGCCTGGATCACAGTACGGGTGCACCGATGGGCTATTATAATGGTGAGGTATCCCAAGATTATTCTAAGATCATGTCTGTCGGTATAGACGATGTCAGATATATGGGATCTAGTTTACCGATCTATTCTGGGTTTATAGCAAATACTATTTCATGGCGATCATGGTCTTTGAGAGCCAATCTTCAATATAAATTTAAGTATTTCTACAAGCGTCAAAGTATTCAATATAATGGATTAGCGCAATACTGGCAGATGCATGATGATTTTGATCGACGATGGAAAAAACCTGGAGATGAGCTGCATACCCATGTGCCCGCATTAATATATCCGCTAAACTATCAAAGAGATCAGTTTTATCAAAATTCGGAGGTCTTAATCGAGCCGGCTGACCATATCAGATTAAAAGATATTAACTTACAGTATCAGATGAACCTACAATCCAAAACAGTCAAATCGATGCAGTTTTATTTAAACGCCGACCATCTGAATCTGATATTATGGCGTAAATCAAAATATAAAAACGATCCTGATTTTAACTTCTTGATCCCTACACCTAGGCTTTATACAATAGGTGCTAAGGCATCATTTTAACACTAAAATTTATGAATTATCATCTACTATACAATCGAATTCTGTTGGGCATGATCTTACTCTGCCTACAGTCTTGCAGTAATTTTTTGGAAACAAAACCTGATACTAAATTAGCCATCCCCAATACGTTTGAGGACTGTCAAGCTTTGCTTGACGGATATGGCACCGTCAATACGGGATATCCTTATGTTGGAGAACTTTGTGCGGATAACTTCTCGATAAATCAGGAGAATTGGAGCAGCTTAGGAGATTACGAGGATCGTATGCTTTATATCTGGGATAAGGAAACAAGCCCGATCATCACGCAATGGGCATCACCTTATCAAACCGTCTTCATTGCTAACCAAGTATTATCCATATTGAAAGAATTATCTGCCGGGAATAGACGTGAGCAACTGGAAGGTGCGTCGTACTTTTACAGAGCTTATGCTTTGTTTAGCTTAGCAGAGATATTCGCACCTGTTCCAAAAAAAGATGGGTCTAATGCAGATTTGCCTGCTTTACCATATCGTACCACTCCCAATGTGGAAGAAAAAAGTGTACGGGTCACGTTGAAGGAATATTTTGATCTGCTATTACAAGATCTGGAGCAGGCCGAAAACCTGTTGCCCATGGTAAATGGATTACCTTCGAGGCCATCTAAAACTGCGGCAGCGGCATTGCTCTCCAGAATCTACCTCTATATGCAGGATTATGAAAAGGCTTTGCGCTATACCAATAAGGCGCTAATAAATAACAGTAAGCTTATGGACTATAATACGTTAAGAACAGAGGAGGAGAGTCCATTTAAACAGTTTAACGAGGAAGTGATCTTTCAGGCCATCTCAACAGGAACCTATACGTATTATTACACAGTTTGGAAAGTGGCTCCTGATTTTCTTCAAAGCTATGCAGATCATGATCTCCGGAAAAATCTATTATTTATGGAGAATGAAGACAATACTTATTCATTCAAAGGGAATTATGATGGCGAGTTTAATCAAGCTCCATTCAGCGGTCTTGCGGTAGATGAATTGATCTTGACAAAAGCTGAATGTTTGGTGCGATCAAATCAGATTAGTGAAGCACTTACATCGCTCAATAGTTTATTGGAGAAACGGTATCGTAGTAGCACGTTTGAACCCATCGAGATACAGGATCCAGCTCAATTGCTCCAGCTCATTTTAGAAGAACGGAGGAAAGAACTGGTGATGCGCCAGAGAAGATGGCCCGATCTGAAACGTCTGAATTTAAACAGCCAGACAGCAACTGTATTAACACGTCAGATAGGAGATAAGGAGTATCAGTTATTACCTAACGATCCTTTTTATACGTTTCTGATCCCTCAGGAAATCATCAATAATTCCACACTTACACAAACGATACGATAGTATGAAAAATTTATGTTATTTATTATGTTTTCTGCCAGTTTTTCTGCTGGCACAAGAGCGTGAATCTGAAAAAGATACAGCGCAAAAAACAATTCAAATCGGTGAACAAGTCCCGTCCGATGCTTTAGGTACAACTCTAGATGGAAAAAGTATTGGCACGGTCAAACAACTTCCTGAAGAGTTGGTTATTCTAGATTTTATGGATACTTCATGTAGCAGCTGTATTGCGACACTGCTCCGGTTAAATAAATTGGAGGAGGAAAATAAGGGTAGATTAAAGATAATATCCATCTCTGGTGAGAAGAAAAGTCGAGCAGCAGCTTTTCGTGCGCACAACGAAGTATTTAAAGCTAATAAATTGGATTATGTGGTAGAAGATAAATTATGGTCAACCTATTTTCCGCATCAGACTGTTTCGCATATGGTCTGGGTCTATAAGGGAAAGGTGATTGCCATCACTTATTCTGAGTTTGTAGATCAGGCGATGGTTAATAAAGTGTTTGAGAATGGAGCAATTGAGCTGCCGGTTAAAGATGATTACCTGGTGTTCGATTATGGGATACCGCTGATAAAAAGTCAGAAGGGTAAGTATTCATTTCTTACCGGTTATATTGAAGGCGCATATCCAAAATTTAGTCAAGAAGTGGACAGTGTGCAACGTGAGGTGCGGGAGTATATTGTAAACGCAGGTATAATTCCTGCTTTTCTTTCGTGTTATGGAAGGGTTAGTGAAATACCTTATATGAAAGACAGCCGCATTATGATTGAGCGGTCTGATAAAGAGCGATTCTTGTTTAAAGAAGAACGCTCAAGATATCAGGAAATATGGCGCCGAAATTATGGCATAAGTTATGAAGCTAATTTTGATCTGGAGCTAGATGAAAAGAAAAGAGTGCTTGCCATGATCCGGGATCTGGAGCTAAAACTTGGAGTCAGAACAGCTATTGAATTAAAGACTGTAAAATGCTGGGTGATCAAAGATGAAGGAAAGAATATCGGCAAACCGGATGATAATGGGCAAACAATAGATGATTTTGCATTTATGCTTGACTTGAATGCAGATAGGCCTCCGATTATAAACGAATCTAAAAATCTTAATAAGTATGCTTTTAAGGGATTCTCTGATTTTACTGAGATGCAACGCAGTCTCAAGGAATTTGGCTTTTTACTTGTTGAGGAGGAGAAGGAAATACCATGTTTTGTTATTGAGTAAAATTAGTGGAAAGAGCTATCATTTTTTTGATAGCTCTTTCGTATTAAATGCAATAATTAAAATCTTATTTAAGCTTTTAATTTTACATTTGTTGTACTTGTTCTCGTATTCAGAGCTTGTAACATTTCATTGCGTAGCGCATTTGAAATGGTAGGAACACCACCTGCATTTGGTGCTTCAATGGTACAGATCTGATTATTTCCTGAACAAGGTGGCGTTCCCAATGAGTAACTTGCTGGATCTCCAGGGTTACTAGGGTTATTCAACTGAAATGTTGCCATTTTGTTTTAAGTTAAATTATCATTAGGTTAATTGATCACAGTAGCGCTTTTGACGTACTGGCCCCACAGTCTCCAACTATCAGAGTGCTGCATTTTGAATTGGCGTCTGGACTCCTTATTTGGCCAATCAATTTGTTTTCATTTTTTTATTTGGCTGGTTTCCAATTTTAGGAATGGCACAAACCTATGTTGTGACCTTTTCTAATTTTTTCTGTTTTATTTTTATATCATTTCTTATTCATTTCTATTTCCTGCATGAATTTTCCCGCTCTTCTGCTGAATGTCTTCACCTTTGCAATGCTTTTGAAATCCTGGTTTCATACGCTTCGATTCAAAACTAATACGAAAACGAACATTTTGGAGGGGAGACTTTTTGTTTATGAAACCTGTTTAAAAGGACTTTAAAATGAGCTCCCTTTTAGCAAAGGGGAGAAATGAGGTGAAATTGGCATAGAATAGATTCTTGCTATAAAAGGTCATTCAAGCGTAACACGCTTGAATATGGACCTTGATGTGGGATGAAAATGGGAAATCAGGTTGGGATTCCCCCGATTTTTACTGTTTTTTCAATTTATCGACGATTTTTTCCGCCCAAATGGTCAAAATCACGCTCTATAGCCTGCAGCATTTTTTTAAAAATGCCGTGGACATGAGTAGCTCCACTTTCCAGTTTTTGTCTATCGAATTTTTCCAGACTATCTTTGGATACCAAATGCCCACGTTTGGTGCGGACACAAGTGGAAACATATGAACAGACTTCACGCTTGCTCATATCTTCGGGGTACACGTCAGCAAGATGCATGTAATGCGTAAATAGATTGATATGGCTCGCAAACAATTGCGTCGGTATTCCTACCGGTTTCAAAACTTCTTCTGGCTTATTAACTTCTTCTAGTTTGGTTTCGGGTGTTTCTATGGGTTTTGGTTTGATGGACTTTTTTTGTTCTGCATATTGGATAAGCAGATCAGCGAGATGGGCGCGGGTAGGATCAAAGTATAATTTGGGATCTCGTGAAGCTTGGCTTATACGTAGTTCATTCTCATCAATGCACATGATTTTATTTTCATCGGAAAGTTCACTGAGCCTAAAGTTAATCAGCTCACTACATCGATTGAAAAATCCCATATGATTGAAGTTGATATTGATCATGGTCTCGATAAAACGTCGTTCCCAATCTTTGTCACGAGGATCATGAGCCATACGGGTTAGCGACTGCAACAGCTTGTTGAAAAATAGATCGTGATAATAGCACAGTTGATTACTAGCATTATTGAAATGGCTCTCTATCGCAGATTGGATCTCTAATAATAGATGTTTCCAGATTCCCTTTTTTAAAAGGGCTTCTTGTAAAGGAGGGAATTTTTCCGTGATCTCTGCTTTTAACAGCTGATATTGATAGTCGGTCAATGGTTCTTCAAGATCCATATCTTGGCTGTATAGATCTTCATAAGTCTGAAAGAGCTCGTGAAATTTTAAGATGATCAAATCAACTTTCCGATTCTTCTTCCGATAAATAATATTGAACATGCGTCGCAATTGACTGTAGAAAATACGAAAGGATTGCTGAACTAGCTCACGGTTACCATGACTGAGGTATCTCGTATGGGAGTGAATCTCGATATCATTTAGGGCTGATAGGAGGTCTTGTTCGATCTGTTCATCTTCTTCTTTGTTCAAATGCGGGATACCATAGGCTGCTATGAGCTCCCTTAGGTTCGTTAAAACACTTATCATAATCAGTAATAAAAAGGGAAATTTATATATGTTTACTAAAATTAAATAAGAAAAGCTGAGTTGTCAAGTTTTTTCCTATGCTAAGGAAAAAAACATATACTATTTAGAATTTGAAAAGCGTTTTTAATATAGCTTAGATCAATTTCTGAAAGAAATTAGTGACTTCATAAGCTAAGTTTTGCTGTGTAACAATGGACGATCTGTTTATTTATCGAATTCTTTTTGACGTAGCTAATAAACAAAGAGCATCCATACGACTATCAACTTAAAAAGGAAAAGTATCATCGGAAGTATTTCGGATAACGGTTATAATTATTTGAAGACTTGCTATCAAATTATTGTAATTTGCAATACAGAAATCTTACATATAATGAATTTTTTTAAGAAGTTGTTCGGACGTGAAGTTTCTCATGTAGATTGGGAGATCGTAAAACATGCAGAAAATGTATATCCAGAAAGTTCGATTACGATATTATTGTTAACCCTGCCTAATGGATTAAAAGGTACAGGATGGGTAAATATGGCTTACCGAAAATATGAGTTTAAAGAATTTTGCCCTTATCATGTTAGGATAAGTGTCGATTTTCATGATCAGGTTGCCGAGGAAAATCCTGATCTGGATATGGGAGAAATTGAAGATTTCTTTTCTGATGAACTGCAGAAAATATGCATCTGTCACATGATTTCCAGACAAGTATCAGAGGTTGGAATGGAAATAGATTGTTATGTTGAAGCTGATGAATCCGTTGAGCAAATTTTGAGAAAGCTTTCCCTGGATGAAAATAGATTGGTATCTTTCACTTATAAAATTGATTTCGACCCTAAATGGAAAAAAGTTCGTTATTTATTTAATGTTTAGATAGAAAATTAGACTAAACCATATCCTAAATAAACCAGCTACATCAATAATAGTCATTACCTTCTCTACAAATATCTTAAGATATGATATAGGATTTGGTATCTTAAAGGCATTAATAACGCAATGAAAATATTTGAAAAAAAATCATGAAAGAGCCACCTGTTCGGTACTCAGAAAATTCTCAAGGAGATTTTTATGTAGAGAATGACGCATGTATGCGTTGCGGGGCTCCGGAATTTGAGGCACCTGACCTGATTGATCATTCGAAAACTGAATACGAACATTGTTATTTTAAAAAACAGCCAGAAACTCCAGATGAACTGGAAAGAGCGATATGTGCCATGTCGGTTTCATGTATTGCGGGGCTTCGGTACGGCGGTAAGGATGAGAAAATATTGAAACGCCTTTATGAGGAAGGATTGGAAAATGAATGTGATCATAAACCTAAAGGCAGATTTGACTTTTTAAAGAAATTTTTGAAATGAAGTAACCTGCTGGGTGGCGGGCTATAAGAAGGCGAAGGGGTAAGGATAATTCAATGTTAAAGCGTACGCATGCGGCACTAATACCTTACGAATCGTAAATGATAACCTTCAAATATAAATTGGTCATAGATTGCTAGCGATAAAACTTGTAATTTACGGGAGTTTTTACTATTGCTAAATGAATATAATCATGATGAGAAAATATCTTTGTATAATGCTTCTTTTTATCGCTGCAGTGGATGGTCTGCGTGCGCAAACGGTGACCAGTAAATTGCTCCCAACCAGATTAAAAGCAAGTTTTGAACGTGTAAAACAGGCTATCCCAGATATGGATGGCTGGTATATTGATCAGGATATGGAGATTAAAGCCCTGGCTCATACAGATACTACCGCTAGCTTTGAAATCCAGGAGAAAGGTTTAAGTACTGAAATTCTTGTTGATAACGAAAAAGAATATAATAAGTTGGTCGCAGCGGCAGCAAAAGATGTTTCCAAACCAAGTATCTATATGCTCTATAATTACAAGTTAAAAGGCAAAAAAATGCAGTTTGTGCCGATAAAAAAAAGCTTTTTATTTCCTGAATATGGGTTTATCTGGACACTGAACATAAAAAAAATAGCAGAAAACGAAACTGAACTTTTATTTTCATATAAATCGCTGACCCCCACATTTGCCAATAAAATAGAGAGCGAATTTAAAGGCGATACCTATTATAGCAACAAAATTCTAAAAATTTCGGTCGATGATAAGCGGATGCGTCAACGGGTCAACGATATTTTGATTAATAAAATGCATGTTGACAGGGATTATCCGGCGCCATCATATCCAATGCGTAATTAGGTTTTATACTTTGTGCCAAGCTATAATCATTGAAATGTGATCCTTTTCAAATTTTTCTACGGCGTAAATACCATATAGCCATCTTTTATAATATTTTTTCTCTATCAGGGCTTTTATCGTTTCATAATCTGCATCAGACTCCATGAAAATTGATGTAGCCCTGCCAAAGGAGATTCCATCAACCTACATGAAGTCTTTTGGATCGAGACCTTTCATAGCAGCATGTGCTCTTGCTTTGGCATAATCGGGCATACAATCTAGACTATAGATCAGATTGGTTAATCTTGCAGCATATAGGGATTTGGAATTTTTAGCATTACATTTAAGTGGCTTAGTGCTTATATATGAAGGGGATGCTTAGTTTTTGCCCAGAAGATGACAGTTATCGGGTAGCTGTGATCGAAAGGAACAAGTTAGAGGAGCAAATGCAGCAACAGAGGCTGAAAGAAAATAAAGGAATGGCAAGCCCTATTCAATAAATGCGGATTTTATTAAATTATCTGTTATCTTGAAGTGTAATCGAAAATAATATGATTAAAAAATATTTTTGGAACTGTTTTATCTTGATTTTACCGATACTGATCTGGAATATCCTATTGACGGATCATTTGCCAAAAGCATATCAGCCTGAAGTATTTTCAAAAGATATTCCTTCTTTCCTGATGTATGGGGAACAGATTTCCAGAATCATGATTTTTCTGTTGGCATTTTTGATGCCTCTTTATATCTCTAAAAGCAACAAAGGCCAAAGGCTTGGTCTGTACATCTACATCGTAGGCGTGCTCCTCTATTTTGCATCATGGATCATGTTGATTGGTTTGACCAATAGTGCATGGAGCAACAGCATGGTCGGTTTTTCTGCCCCTGCCATTACTCCTGCATTATGGTTAGCTGGAATCGGCCTGATCGGAAATTCATATTATTTTCATTTACCCTTTAGACGTTGGCCATTTATGTTCATATCGGCTATCTTTTTGTTTTTTCATATCAGTCATACCATAGGGGTGTACTACAACATTCACTCCTGATCATTCCATGATCGGGAAGGATAGGTGAAACTAATTTTTTGCCAAATGACAAATATTTATATTTTTGTTGTTCCCAATTGGATTTTTAATGATTAACATGATTAATCCAGCACGAAAGGTAGAATTGAAAAATTTTAGAGATGATGTATATGAAAAAAATATTCAGTATGGCCGTACTTGTACTGGTCACGCAGTTGAGTTTCGCTCAATATTTTAAGCTCACAGACAAGGGTTTTGTATCCAATGAGAATCATGATTTTGCGGTTGTAGAAGTGCCCAACGTCAAACAAATGGATGTGTACAAGAACGTACTTAATGCCATTAACTCGCTGTACAGCAATCCTCAAAAAGGTCTCAGTGTCCTGGAAGGTGAAAGCATTACGCTCACGGCATATGAAGAAAAAGCGCTTCCTGTGAGGCATGGCGGTGGGGGGCTCGGTAAATCAAATTATGCATATGACATGTCGTATACCTTGTCCTTTCTTTTTAAAGATGGTAAAATCCGGATGAACAGCCCTACTTTTGAACTGAGAAGATGGTATGAACGTACTTCCAAAAATGGGAGCAATTGGGGTCGTAGTGGTTGGAGAATGCTCAATCTGGTGGAAGATAAGAAGAATAGCACCGCAATATATGACCAAAATGGTAAATTGATTTTAGAGGATGCCGCCAATGGATTGAACACTCATCTGAATGCACTCTTAAAACAGATTGTGGATAAATCGAATACGATCAACAATTGGTAAAAATGATTTTAATGTAGCTGCATAAAGAAATGAAAAGTTTGCAGATAAAATAGTCAGCGAAATGATCCACACAAGTAGCTGTAAGACATTTTGTTTCCCGTCATCGGCCAATGCCTGTTTCAATTCTGCTGCATCCAATTCTGTACAGAAGGCCTGCTCAATGGCAGCAGGCCCACCAGGATTAGACGGCTTTTAAAATAGCTATTCGTCTGGCCGCGATCTTACGTAATACCGTTTCTTTAATTGTGGCCGGTATATTTCAAAAATAAAAACCATTCCAACATTCAAAGCAATGGACCTTCAATGGAAAACCGTTCTTGGTTTAAATTTTAAAGGCTTGTCTTTAAGGTAACAATCTCCGTATTTTACGCATACCAAAAAAATCTTATTTTATAATTTTCCCATCAATCTTAATGCTTTTCCAATTATCATCTAAACCTATTCCTTTGATGTAAGTTACCTGATGTGGTTTACCTTTCAAATTGTCATGATTAACCATATCAAAAGAAAAAGTAATTTTTTCATCGGTTTTTTCAACCACAGTAACTTTATAATCATTTGTGGTCGTGTCATTAAGCGTGTAGAAACTATCACCAACATTGCTGTTGAACTGAGCACGGGTATACTCTTTATCAGTAGCATCTGGCCAAGATTCCTTTAATTTACCGTTTTCATCGATTCGAAGATAAGCTGTTGAAACGGCATCACCACCCACTAAGGAGTAAAACTTATAATACAATTTACCATCTATTCGGATTGTATCTTGTATTTCTGTATAATTTTGAGCGTCAATCTTCCAAAAGTTTCCAATTTGCAGGGGTAAAAAAGAATTTGTCGCGTCACCAGTTGTCTGATCTGACTTACAGGCTACGAAAAAAAAGAGTAGCGGCAAAAAGTGCTGAATTTTTATGTTCATAATTGTTCGGTGTTATAATGGTTTAAAATTATGCTTTGTTTTTTGGTTTTATGATAGTTAGGTAATAGTTAGATGTGATATCACCGCTCACAAAGTTAGAAATTGGCATTGATTATGAGTTGGTTATTTTTAACCATTTTAGGAATGCAGTTGAGGGCGTACATTTGGTAGATGTAAATGGATCCTTTTTCAAAGGGAATTAAATCACAAAACACCTTTTCAGCTCGTAGCTGAAAAGGTGTTTTTATTCAAGAATAGATGTATTATGTGTTGTATTATAGTTGTATAACTCATATCATCTAAAGTAACAGTATGTAGTAGATCCTGATCATCACCCACATTTTCCAATATCTCTTATAGCATTTATGTGAGCTTATAAAATCTAACGTCACCTGCACATTATGCATCGTATACTAAGTTATAAAATGATTGCGCTATTTTCTCAAGCGAATAATGCTCGATTGAATTTTACAACCTCTGGATGGGCAGGATAGGTTGACATTGCTGAAAGCTCGGCTATGGCTTTATCTCTCAGAATGGGCGCATCATCTTTCACGCCATCTGCCAATGCCTGTCTCAGTTCTGCTGCATTCAATTCGGTACAGTATGCCGGAGTTCCGGGCTGGTGCCTCCAGGATTCTGAAAGAGTTCCCGAGTCAACGGTATCATAACCCGCATCATCAACTAATCCGGCTATTACCTTTTTTGCTTCGGCATCATCACCGGCTATAGCCATGGCAATTCGGTCATCAGCACCAGGTTTTTTTCCACCACTGGCAAGTGTTTCCGCCAGTAAGTTATTGAAAGCTTTTATCACAGGTCGTCCCAGCTGTTCAGATACCCAGACACTCTCTACTTGGCCATTTTTGATTTCTTCCATATCCGCATCACGAAACGGATAATAGTTGGAGGTATCGACCACAATGACATTTTGTGGTACCTCCGCGAACAGATCTTTGGGTAATGTGGGTATGGCTATGGTGGGTATCGCTAAAATAATCACATCTACATCCTTCACCACTTCTTTCTGATGAGCAGCTGTTGCACCTAACTCCTGAGCAAGGGCATTCAATTTATCGATGTTGCCGGTGTTATTTACTTTGACTTGGTGTCCTGCAGCAGACATTTTTTTTGCAATTGTTCCGCCTATTGCACCCGTACCTATTATTCCTATTTTCATATGCTGATGATGTTAAAAATTGATGGACTACCATTCAGGCGATCTGCTGTTTACTATTCAAAACTGATTCGTTAGCCTGTATGGTACAGTGCAATTTATACATATATCGCGATCAATTGTATCGTACTTTCCTAAAGGAAACCTGATTTGTGGTTTTAAACTGCCAAAAGCACGATTTACTGATCAAAATAAATTTCACTTTCCTTTAGGTAACTACTATATTTTGGTTAGTAGATTTACTGTAATTTTGTAAGGTGTAAAAAATGGTACGATCGATACTTCGGAAATATCGAGTAGAGATCACTCCTTTAATTTAATCACGAAGGAATATGGGTAATACAAAGAAATTGAAAATGCCCCGATAATCGATGGTCCAGACTGGAATCATATGGATTGATGGGAAATAGGGTAGATGCAGTTATTGGTATTATCGGTTATTTAATAAAATTAAAATTCAACAAGATGAAAAAACAGATCGCTCATTCCATTTTAGAGCTCGCCATCGTCTCCGAAGGCAGCACATTTAGAGAGACTTTACAGCATTCGCTGGAACTGGCTCAAGTGGCAGAAGCAAATCATTATAAACGCTACTGGTTTGCGGAACATCATAATTCGGCTTCGGTCGGAAGCAGTGCAACTTCGCTATTAATTGTCTATGTAGCCGAAAATACCAGTAAAATAAGAGTAGGTTCTGGCGGAATTATGCTATCCAATCATTCTCCTCTAATCATTGCGGAGCAATTTGGAACTCTGGCTCATCTTTATCCAAACCGCATTGATTTAGGTCTGGGAAGAGCTCCAGGTACGGATACGCTGACGGCCCAGGAAATCCGATCGGACTTTATGAAAGCAGCGCACTCTTTTCCTTCTGAAATTGAGAAAATTGAACATTACTTTTCAAAAACGAACAGCAAGGGTAAAGTAAGAGCTCCGATCGCAGAAGATGTCGATGTTCCTATTTACATTTTAGGATCAAGTACAGATAGTGCCCATCTAGCAGCGCGAAAAGGATTGCCTTATGCTTTTGCAAGTCACTTTGCCACCGATCATTTAATGCAGGCATTAACCATCTATCGGGATGAGTTCCAGCCTTCCGAAGTGATGGATAAACCCTACACGATTGCGGGGGTCAATGTGATTATTGCTGAAACTGATGAAGAAGCACAAAGGATGTTTACATCACTGATCAGAATGTTTTTGGGTATTTTGACTGGAAATTCTCAACCGCTGCAACCACCAACAGAAATGACTGAGGAATTGCAAGATATTTTCCATCATCCAAATGTGCATCAGATGCTTAAGTATTCTTTTGTGGGAACCAAAGATGCTGTTAAAAAACAGACAAAAGCATTTCTTGAACAAACACAAGTTGATGAACTGATCGTCGTATCAACGATTTATGATATACAGGATAGAATCAAGTCAACAGAATTGTTTGCTGAAGTAATGAGCGAAATCAATTCGGATGATAGCGCAAACTAAATGAACATGATGCGCACAGCAGTATCGTAAAAAATTAACATAATGGCACAAAAGAAAGTTCACTGCGATTGTTTAGAAACCATAAAACCGGTACGAGATACGTTGGATGTGATCAATGGCAAATGGAAAATACCAATTATCATATCGATTGGTGTTGGTAATGATCGTTTCACAGATATCCAGGAGAGTATTCCGGGAATCTCACCAAAAGTTTTGGCAAAAGAACTTAAGGATCTGGAGCAGCATCAACTGCTCAGGAGAATTATTATAGAGGAATATCCAGTGAAGATCTCCTACCAGCTGGAGGAATATGCAGACACATTGACACCACTGATTTATGCATTAAAAGATTGGGGTATTAATCATAGGAAAAAGGTGACCGAGTCGTTTTCTTAGACTTTTTCCATGTTTTATATAGAGGCTGCGATATGCCGAACCTTCGTTTTGCTGTGATTCGTTTCCACTCGTTGCGTTTGGTTTTTCCGATGAAAGTCATCTGAATACGTTTTTTAAAAAACTTATTCAGATGAGCATGACGGAATTTAAACGGGTAACCGATCTACAGTTTGGCCAAGTACCTGTTTTGATCAGGAACATCTTATACCTCAACTAGCAGATAGGACTGGCCATCTCGCTCTCGTTTTAATACAGGAAGAGCGACATTGTATACGGGAATCTCACTTGTCGTATGACCGCTGAGCGTGCCGCCATGTGCATGTCCATGAAAGGCAATAGCTACCTGCCTTCTGGTCAGGGGTTCTGCCAGATGTGAGGAACCCAGAAAAGGAAACAATTGCTCGGGTTCGCCCACTACGGTATCTTTAATCGGTGCATAATGCAGTAATACCGCTTTGGGTAGATGGGGGTAATCCTGTTCCAGGCGGGTCAGTGCACGGTCAAGTTGCAAAGATTCGTTGACAGCTTCATGAACAAACTCTTTCATCATATCTTCTCCGAAAATAGACAGCATATATTGATCAAATCCTCCTCCAAATCCTTTTACTCCTGCAAAAGCAACATCTGCTAAGACAATGGATTCGCCATCTAAGATCGTCATATGATGATCGGTCAATATTTGCTTAATGATCTTTTGCCTACCTTTTTCGTAATCATGATTGCCCAATACACCCAGCACCGGGATGCGAAGTGCCTTTAACTCTTCACCGAGTACAACCGCTTCTTCTTCATCACCCGTATCGGTCAGATCACCGCATATCGCCAGTACATCGGCTGTTTCATTTAATTCTTCAAAGATATCGCGCAACTTGCCTTTGTCTGAAATCCGAATATGGATATCCGCCATGGCGGCAATTTTTGTTTTTTTTCTTTCTTCCATCAATTATATAGTCGTTATGGTATATGATTTATAATTCCATTCCTTTACATCGACTTCATATTGGGTCTGGTCGATGAGCGGACCTCTACATACTTTTTCGACAGGAGAGGGGAGCTCATATTGCTCTGCAGCTCTTTTCATCAATTCGTCGAACAGCCATTGGGGGATGATCTCCCGATAGTCAGCAGGATACACAAATTGAAATATAAGTAACTGCGCCAGCAGCAGATGCCAATGGGGGTCTAAGCGTTTTAAAAGCAATTCCCAATCCACACTTTTTCCATATTTCAGCAAAATATGGTTGATGTCTGCACTGTCGTGGCGTTCTCGGTTTTGTACATAAATTTTGCACCAAATGAGTTCTTCTACAGGAATAAACTGGACGGGTAGGTCAGCAAAATGACCAGTGGGAGCACGTTCATACCAACTATCATCCACGGTACAGATATTGTTGACCGTATCGAATATAATATCGATAAAATAATCTCCATGAAATACTTTTGCAAGCCACCTCACATCCGTTAACTCTGTCTGATAGCCTTTTTCAGCAAAGTGCTTCAGTATTTTAGGGTATTCACTGCTCTTGCAGAAGATATCCAAATCTTTGGTGTCCCGAAAGATGCCTGTATAGTGGAACATGGCAAATGCTCCGCCCAACATAAATTGACAATCGCATTCTTGCAACAGCAGTATGGCATCCTTATAAAAATCTCCCGATTCTTTTTTTTCTTTATCCGTTGTGAGCATATTCTATCGTTAATACTAAAGTTCGTCTTGGTATAACAATTTCATAGCCGTATTAGTTTGGTATAGAGCTAGCGCTGGCTAGCTGATCGATCAAGCTGCGTTGAGTTCGTTGCGGAAAAAGTGGTTGTCATAGGGCTTTTATTGATGATAGGGGTAATGCCATCGTAAATGGATCGCATTAACAATTCTTTTTAAAAAATAGAGTACTTTTAATATCGTTTAGGAAAAGAGCATGTAGTAAAAAATAAAACACCATTCATATACGACGATGAGCATAGTAAAAATACCGAAAAAATTGCGAGACATTTTGGACACGTTAAGAAGTGGGCAAATTGAAATTGGTCTTCAACAATTAGCGCATATAAAAGGCTTTGAACCGCAGAAAGCTATTGTATATGCTGAGATAAGCTATTTTAATAGTAACGACGAAAATGCGATGGCAAACGATGAAAATGCTTTGCCCTTTGACGAGCAGTGGTATGCGGGAAACATTTTGTGTGAACACTTTTTTGCTTATTCCCATGCAGCGATCAGGGGTGGCCAAATTTCGAGAGCTGCAACGTTTTACGACAATTTCTTGACGGAGAAAGAAAAATTAAATTTACCTGAGCATCGCATCCAATTTTATAGGCATCAAATTAACAATCATTTAGCGAAACTGAATGGAGAAAAAGATTTGATCATAGACAACAAACCGCTGCAACTGGTGAAAGAAGGGAAATCAGTAGATGAATTTAGGGCACAATTAAAGCAGTATCGTCCAAAATTGACATTTGAGAGTGAGCAGGGAGCCGAATATCTGCTCCAATTTATGTTGGAGACCGGAAATACGGAAGAAAGCCTTGCTTATTATGAAAAGTTTGCAGATAAAATAGTCAGTGAAACGATCCATATACAGGCTGCACGGATTTTTCATGTGACAGGACAGATCGATCAAGCTCAACAAGCACTGATGCGGTTTGTAAAAAACTGGTATCCTGTTGAATACATTCAAATCGCTCCGATGATCTTATTCAGTTATGAAGACTTGTACGCGCTGTTGACTACAGCATGGAAGCAGGAAATTTTACATACACCAAAAGGAAAACCATAAAGCTGGATAGGAACTGATGGATACTGCGATAGCGGGATCATCGCCATATGATCAGCCTTTTGTTGGAATTTTCCATCTTTTTCTGTAAAATTTGAAATAAAATGGGGTTTATGTACTGATGTGGAACGATCATTGAGTGAAGAAAAAACAGCAGATTGAAAATTTTAAAAATGATGAATATAAAAAAAGTACTCAGTATGGCCATACTTTTACTGGTCGCCCAGTTGAGTTTTGCTCAGTATTTTAAACTCACGCAAAAGGGTTTTGTATCCAATGACAACAGCGATTTTACCGTGGTGGATGTCCCTAATGTAAAACAAATGGATTTGTATAAAAATGTGCTCAATGCCATTAATACCCTATATAAAAATCCACAAAAAGGACTTAGTGTCGTGGAAGGTGAAAGCATCAGTATAACAGCGTATGAAGAAGAAGTTCTCCCTGTAAAACTTTCTAATGGGCTCGGAAAAACACTTCGTAAATATGATTTATCCTATAAACTCACTTTTCTTTTTAAAGATGGCAAGATTCGGATCAACAGTCCTGATTTTGAAGCTAAAAGATATGTGGAAGGTACTTACCGAGGTGCAAGTGGTTGGAGTGGCGATGAATGGGTAACACTACGAATGACAAAAGTTGGAAAATCAAAATTATATCTTTTTGAAGATAATGGAAAAGTAAGATTTGAAGATGCCTATACGGGTTTAAACAATCATTTTAATTCGCTTATCAAACAGATTATTGATAAATCTGGAACGATCAATAATTGGTAATCAGTTAGATTGAACTTGTCTTTCCCTGTTGCGATATTGAAAAAGGGAAATGATCCGTCTTTCCCCGGCCATTTGATTGCTGGAACAGTCTAGTTATTGGAGACAACAGGAATATCAGTAAAAAAAAAGACCGATCATCAAGAAATGATGATCGGTCTTTTTTTATGTGTACACATCGTAATCTGATACTGCTGTGTGATGTAGATCGTTAGTGATAAATTACTACACTACTGTAGCTTCCATCTCAACTTGAAGGGTTTCAAATAGTTTTGGTACTTCCAGTACGGTACTGGTCTGCTTGATCTTGTGCTGACTGATCCATGCTTGGAAAACATCAAAATTGTTAAATAATGCTTCAGAATCTGTGGTATAAATATTTAACCTAACGATATTCGAGAGATCGAAGTCAGCTTGCTGTATTACTTTTTCAAGATTTTTTAAGGTTATTTCCAATTGGGTGCGCATATTTTCAGCACTGGAGATTCCATGTTCGTCAATTGCGGTCTGTCCTGATACATACAGTGTACTTTCAACATGCTTCACTTCAACAGCCTGTACATAACTTCGAGCATCTTGCCAAGTCCAAGGGTTAATGATCTTTTTTTCCATTTTATTGTTTTATTAAAGTATGGTACAAAGATCATGATGTACATGTAAAAGACGGTGTGACAAATATCACTTTTTCAAAAGCATTATAAAATACGGCTTAATGTTTCCCTGGATACACCTAGGTAGGATGCCAGCATGGACTTTGGGATACGTTGAACCAGTGCGGGATGGTTGGTGATCATGTGCTCATATCTTTGCTTCGCACTAGAAGTCAGGAATGATAAAATACGTTGTTGCGAACCTATATGTCCTGCAATAGATTTTTTAAGAAAAAAATGTTCCATTTTTTGAATGGTAGCACATAGCTTCTCAAAATGATCTAAGGTGAGGCACAGCATTTTGGTGTTTTCAATACATTTTAACGCGAATGTGGATCTGCTCTTGGAATAAAAGGCAACGAAATCAGTTTCCCACCAGTCCTCCATGGCAAAAGAAATGAGATGTTGCTTGGCATCCCGATCGGTGTAGCTCAGCACGACTAAACCTGATAGTACGAAATAGACATGCTTAACGGGTTGACCTTCTTCAAAGATCAGCTCATTTTTCTTGAATTCTTGAAAGGTGAAATGTTCATATATCCACGAAAACTCATCATCAGAAAGGCTGATCATTTTTTCAATATGCGTTCTCAATTTATCTTTTATATCATTCATTTAAGTGGCTAAAATTTAAAGTCAGTTGCAAGTTATGCATCGTATGCCAAGTTATAAAATGATGGCGCTGTTTTTACGGGAATTTTTCTAAATCGCTGCTCGATCTGTAGACATGTGATGCAGAAAAAGGTAACTCCCTGTAAACAAGAAAAAGCTAATCCTTCGATTAGCTTTTTCTTTTGAAATCCTGCTGCTAGGAGTACATCAATTCCAGATCGGGTGGATCGAGTGCAGTTCCATAACAATTGTGAAGCACTGTTTACCATTGGTGATTTAGTCCAGACTTGTTTCTGGCGCTTTACCAATAAGTTCCATAAACTGATCTAACTTAGGCGTAATGATGATCTGAGTCCTTCTATTTTTTGCTTTTCCAGCTTCGTTATCATTTGGAGCGACTGTATTATATTCACCTCGTCCTGCTGCGGTTAAACGTTTTGGATCAACTCCGTAGGTGTTTTGCAAAGCCATCACCACTGAAGAAGCTCTCAACGTACTTAAATCCCAGTTATTGCGGATGTTAGGCATGCTGATCGGCACATTATCTGTGTTACCTTCTATGAGTACATCGTAACTGTTATAATCGGTGATAATCTTAGCAATCTTGGCTAATGTTTCACCAGCTTTGTCTGAGATCTCATAGCTTCCGGATTTATAGAGCATATTATCAGCAAGTGATATATAGACGACTCCTTTTAATACTTGAATATCCACATCTCTGATCTCTTCTCTGCTTAGGGAACGGGTCAGGTTGTTGGTCAAAACTAAATTAAGGGAATCACTTTTGTTTTTACTATTGACAAGCTGTTGAATGTATTTGTTGGACGAATTGATTTCATCCACAAGCTTTGAAATATTCACATTTCCTTGATTGCTGGAATTGAGACAGTTGTTTAACGCCGTTTGTAAAGCGGCAACATTTGCTTTTTCAGAAGCAATTTGTTCATCCAGACTCTTAATTCTGATTTTAGAGCCATTTAAATCACTCTCAGTTGTCTGTAAGCGACTATTGAGGTCTTGATTACTTTGTTGTAGTTGCGTGTAACTTGCCTGTAGTGCAGCAAATTTTTTATTACTCGTACAACTTGATCCTAAAGTGGCTAACGCTAGGACAGCGTAAATAAATAATGGATGTTTCATAGATATAAAATTACAAGTTAATTCTCGATACACAGCTATAAGAAGTAAAAAAAGCAGCTTCTTTTTCTATCTTACCGATGGCCAGACCGTATGCAAAACACCAAACTGTTAGCCGTCCAGACGCACAATCTGATGTTTATACATCATATCATGATAAACGAAGAAAACTGTTTGTTATTTTAAAAAAAACAAAGGTTTTCCGTAAAAGTTTTATCCGAAGACTTCTTTGCTCTTCAAATGCGGACATCAGGAATAAAAATATAGATCAACCTAGGAGCTTATGATCAAAATATCTGGACTGAAAATATATCATCAACGCTATTTAACCTATGTATTTATGCTATGGTTAATGGTCAATCATAGCAAAAACTAAGGCTTTTTACCGATGAATATAGGCTGATAATAACCAGACTGTTGAGGCATTAGCCAGCGTATTTGTACAAAGCCTGCAGTGTCAAAGATGTTCGTTAAATCAGTTCTCCGATATGCCCGATACTTGGTTTTGCGAAGATTCGTTTCAAATTGATCGTCTGTGCCTTTTAATGTAAAATGGTTGACGATATAAACATCTTGTTTTATCCAGTCCCATACCTGAAATGAAATGGTTCTATTTCCTTCTTCGTTTTTTACGGTAGGCGCTGTGCTTACTGGTTTATTTTCAAGGATTTTATCATAATCTCGTATACTGCCTATAAAAAGACTGCCTGATTTCATTTTTGTTAATATGCTTTTAGCCGCTAACAACATGTCGCTTTCATCCAACAAATGGGGCAGGGCATTGTCGCAAGCTATGACAACATCAAATAGACCAGATACATATTGCTCCAATGATCTAAAATCTGCTACAGCAAAAGTAATGGGCAGTCCTCTTTGGTCTGATTCTAATTTTGCTCGATCAACGGCTTTTGGACTCAGATCTGTGCCCCATACTTGATAGCCAAGAGCAGCAAGTCCTATTGCTTGTGTGCCAATACCGCAGGCGCAGTCCAGGATAGTTGACGCGTCTGCTGCGGCAGACGTCTTGATGATCTGTTGGAGCGTTGACGCCTGTTTGCTCATGGCCTCGTTCCAGTTATCAAAAATTAAATGATAATCGTCTGCTAATTCATCATAGAATTGTATGTTGAGATCTTTTTCCATCTGCGACTACGTGTTGTTTATTTTAAATGTAGCATATTAGTTTCAATATTAGGCGTCGATCTGGAGTTTTAATCTAAGCGAACTATAAATTTAATTCGTTGCTATTTAATTTTGTTCGTAAATTTGTGGTAGCCAGTTATTCAAGAATTATCTATTGCCCATATTACTGATTTAATACCATGATGTTAAGAGAAGCTAGAGTGGGCGATATCCCACAAATTCAAATCGTAAGAAATGCGGTGAAGGAAAACGCTCTGTCCAATCCGGATCTGGTCACTGATCAGGACTGCGCAGATTTTATAACCCAAAGAGGAAAGGGCTGGATCTGTGAAATGGAGCACCAGGTTGTTGGTTTTTCTATTGTTGATCTGGTAGACCATAATATATGGGCTTTATTTGTACATCCTGACTTTGATAAACGTGGCATCGGAAAACAACTGCATGATATCATGCTCGACTGGTATTTTAATCAAACACAACAATCGGTCTGGTTGGGGACTGCCCCAGGTACAAGGGCAGAAGCATTTTACAGAAGAGCGGGATGGAAAGAGATTGGCCTACACGGTAAAGGGGAGATCAAGTTTGAAATGACCTTCGAAAAATGGAAACCATTGCCTTGATCTAAGCTTTAGCTCATGGGAATAGGGTATGCCTGATCGTAAAGAAATGAATCATCAAACTGTTATCTACGGAGCAGTTCGGTCAGATAGATACCACGAAATAAAAACGTCATAGCAAAACATGGATCAATAAGGATTTGCGTCAGGCGAACGAAAAGTTCAATTGAAATATCGTTTTTCAATTGAACATGATCCATATCTGCAGCTTTTGTTTTCGATCAGCTGCCCAGACGCAAATCCAAATATTGGCACTTATTACAGTAACCACATGAGAGGTATTGATTTATGTTTCTAAAGAATAGGTTTGATTGCTTATTTGCCTTCCATAGAGGTCAAATCTCTCCACGAATAACTTTTATGCACTATTTTCCACGCACCGCCATACTTGAGGAGTAAAAAATAATCGGTGAAAAGACGCACATTTGGAATTAGAATCTCCGCCTTTGCAATGGCGGCATCTTTTGCTATGTCAATGGAGATGATTTTCCCGATTCTGTTTGTTTTTTCACCTACCTGTACATTCGCGATATACTGTTCACCTGAGCGTATCCACAAGGAATCTGTTGCTACGGTATACAAATTGAAACTGGGATGAAAGGCTTTTTGAAGCCTTTCTGGTTGTCCATTTGCCGTCCCTTCTATGTAATGAAGCAGTGTTTCGGTCACTTGCTCTGAATCGGTTTTAACACTTCCATTGGGATTTTTAAAATGATGCTTTAACATTTTCACCACTTCACCTGCCACTTGGGGCGCGGAACTTGGATCTTGACCCGTTACAAATCTACCGTCGACTAGATGAAAACCATCTCCAGCTTTTTCAGAGTAAACAAAATTGCCTTCATTTTTTTGAATGGCCTGATCTATGGAAAACGGAAATGCTTTGTAATAATCCATCTCGGTGTTTTCAAATTTGTCTGGGTAACCGGTGATTCTTTTTCCTGCATATAAAGATTTTCCATTTTCGTCTTTTAAATAGGCAATACCAGCTGTTCCGTGACAGATGGTGGAAATTACACCATTTCTATGGTAAATGTTTCTGGCTATTTTTTGAATAGTCGTATCTTCCGCAACTCCAAACATGGCAGCGCCACCGCCACTGTAAAAAATGGCGACATAATTTTCGGCTATTATTTCGGTTGGTTTCAAGGTATGCTCTAATTTATCCATAAACCAGGCGTCATAGAGATATTTCTTTTGCAGACTATCGGAAGTATTGAGGTAACCAATCGGGATTGCACCACCTTTGGGACTGATGAAATCAACTTGGTAACCAGCTTGTATAAAGACTTCATAAGGTTCAATAATTTCCCCGAAATGGTTGGACGCACTGATTGTGGTGCTTCCATAAAAATCCTGATTGGAAGTAACAAACAAGATTTTGCTTTGCGCATAAATGCTTGTGCTCCAAGCTATAAAAGCAAGGAGCACTAAGAATAGTTTATTCATCGTATCAAGATGTTTATGTGGATGGATTTGCCGGGATTTCTACTGTTCTGTGCGGACTTCTGGTCGAAATTTTATCGACAATAAACCAACCTTCGCTCGTTTTCATCAAATTAAAATAATCGGTAAACAGCAATTTTGCCGTGCTGATCTCTACTTTTGCGACGGCAACAGTATGGGTAATATCAATAAAAACAATACGCCCGGACCATTTTGGGGATTTTGCGTGCGGAGCTATATCGAATCGTTCCATATATTTTGGTTTCTTGATGATATTTATTTTGTCATCCTCAAGATATTTTAGTTGCCAGGAATCATGAAAGGATTGTGATACTTTAACGGAATCGCTCGTGCCAATTCCGTCCATGTAGAGATGGAGGGTTTTCTGAACCAGATGCCAGTCGTTTGTGCCCTCATCAGTTTGGGCATTTGCACTAAGAAACAACAAATTTAGCCCGATAAATAAAAGTACTTTTCTCATTTTTTTAATGATTTAGATGTGTTAAATTAATGAGTACAAATATCTGATAAAGGCTTTTGATAGGGGTTTTGGTTTATAAATGGGAAGTTTGAATCTATAAAATAGAACTTATTTGGAGTTCAATTTTTGATATTCTGCGGGTGTAAAACCTGTGATTTTTTTAAATGCGGTAAAGAAGGTTGACTTTGAAGTAAAGCCACTGTCATAACCTAAACTTTCGATCGTGTAGTTGCTTTGCGTTTCTAATAATTGTTTTGCTTTTTCAATGCGATATTCTTTGATGAGACTGGAAAAGGATTTTCCCAACTTTTCATTGATATATTGGGACAATAAATGCTTGGTTACTTTCAATTCTTTTGCGGCGATCTCCAGGGTAAAATTGGGGTCAAGGAACAATTCCTGCTCCACCATCAGCACAAGTTTTTGGCGGATTAAATCCAATGTTTCTGGATCAATGTCTTTGTTTTTGTATTTTTCCTTTTCCTGAAAAAAAGTTGTTTCCCGGCTATTTCTAAAGATGACCAGTAATAGAATTAAGTAGAAGACAAAAGAGAACGACAAGGAGCCCACGATATAAGAGGCGTAGGTTCCAAATTTGTAAGCAAACCAAATGATGGCAACACCTGCATAAATACTGAGCAACCAAACATCGAGATCCTTTAATTTTTCTTTTGCCTTTATTTTTATTAAAATCGGTCTGAGGTAATTAAAAGATACTATCATATAAACCAGCCATTGCAGGTAAATACCCAGGACGATCCAATTGCTCCAGACCTGGCGGTGTTCGGTATAAGGGTAGGCCATTCCTAAAATTGTAATCCCGATGACGAAAGGTAGGGTATGAATAGCCCAATTGGACTTTTTGTTGTCGGAAAAAGATTGGAGATACAAAAACAGAAACGGACCAATCAAAATGCAGGCGGAAAGTCCAATTTGAATAAAAATATTGGACAATTGTGGATTAAAATAGAAAAAAACTGACTTAATAATTCTGATGCTTAAAACCAGCAATAAAAAGGCTAAAAAATAGTTGGCAAAAGCTTTTTTCTTCGTATGGATAGCAAAATAGAAGGAAAGTAGTAGACCATTGAAAGCACCTAATGCACTGAAAAAGAAAAGTAACTGATTGGGTTCTGTCATTGATTGAAGTAAAAAATGTTTCAGCTAAAATAGTGAAATTTTAGCTGATAGTTTTTATAAATTATCGTGTTTTTTTCGTTACAATTATATTCTTTCTAGCGTTTTTGGTTAGCATTATACCAAACTGGACTGCACCTTTTAGGAGTTCATGTTAAAGGTTAAATGCTGCCATCGGTATATTACTGTAGTCAGATATAAATTTACCATTGGAATAGAGTACTTTTAGTAAGATTTTGTTTTTTGATAAATTGTTGGAATGATTCAGCCGAGAAGGGTTTTTGAGATCTTTGTCCAGCTTCTCCAATGATGAAAAGGAGTTCGCTCATATTTGGTTATTACTAACCATTTAATGAATGCATGCTAGGATGTACATTTGCTACTAGTAAATGAGTCCTGTTTTATAATGAATACAAAATGAAAGTCTATCTAATAACTGCTTTATTAATAGGGATCTGTTTTCTTAATTCCTGTATGCCGACAAAACGGGTCGCAGACCATTCGTTCATTCAGTCTGATGAGAAAATACTGATTCGCCCAGATTTTGGGAAATATTTTTCCAATTGTCAGGTGGAAGGATCAACAGTGATCTATGACAATACGAATAAAACATGGGTATGCAGCGTTATGGAGGATGCAAAAACTGAAAATCTCCCGGCATCGACTTTTAAAATAGTTAATCTGCTTATTGCATTGGAAACAAAGGTAATAAAAGATAAAAATGACATTGTTAAATGGCCCGGCCAGACGGATACAGTAAAATATGGATACCGTCCGGATATCTATCACGATATGACCGTAAAAGAGGCTTTTAAGGTATCAGCAGGGTGGGTGTTTGTTGAGTTAGCAAAAAAGATAGGTAAGGAGAAATATAAACAATACTTGAGTTTATCCAAGTATGGAAATTTAAACTTATCGCATGCGGATGATGATTTTTGGAATTTTGGTGCATTTAAAATTTCCCCCATCAATCAGGTTGACTTTCTGAGGAGACTTTATAACGAGGAACTCCCTTTTTCAAAAGAAAACCAACAAATTGTAAAAAATGTGATGGTTACGGAGCAGACAGACAGCTACATTATCCATTCAAAAACCGGTTGGACCAAGGAAAATGATATCAATACAGGATGGTGGGTCGGTTATATTGAGCGTAATAATAAGGCTTATTTTTTTTGTACCCGAATTTTGCAGGACAGGAAATTGAATTTGTCAAATTTTGGAAATTGCAGAAAGGATATTACAAGGGCTATTTTCAAGGAACTAAAAATCATGGATTAAAATTCTGTTAATGATTTTAAAAACCAGCGGACTTCGTATAAAACCGCTGGTTTTTTCATATAACATTTGTTGTCACCAACTATTTAACCATGTAGGCTTGGTGATGCTGCCCTTTCCAATTGACTTTCTTCCTCGTTTTCTGAAAGATCTTTAGGAAAGGTCACAAAACTCAGCAAAAACGTTATGGTCAAGAGCAGGATACTGACCCATAACACATTGTGAACGCCGTAATAAACACTGACGAGTCCTCCCAGAAAAGCTCCCAAGGATATGCCAATATTAAAGGAAGAAGTCAGTAGGCTATTGACAAATTCTAAAGCGTGATGGGGGACAGATTGTGTGGTGCGGATATTTGATGCTAGAAATCCTCCTGTATGGATCATTCCCCATAGCGATACGATGATCACCATCGGAATGTAATGTCCTCCAAAATAATAAGCGAGGATCTGCACGGTCACTAAGAGTATTAAAAATAGTCTTGCCGTCAACAGTACATTGCGGTTCAAGGCCAATCCCATCAGCCAATTGCCTAAAGTGCCCATTCCACCGAATAGGAGCAGCATGATACTGATCTGTGCACCATCCATCTTGGTGATCTGTTCCAGGTACGTGGTCAGGTAGGTATAGCTGGCAAACATGGCTGCTAAGGTAGCGATGGTCGAAATTAAATTGAGCCATAAAAGTGGACTTTTTAACACCGCTACCTGGTTTTTCGTGGAAATGGATGGATCTGCCGGAAGAGAGGGTATAAAGAGCAAGAGACCAATAAAAGCAATCAAACTAATGGCGCTACTCAGGAAAAAGGAAGCTTGCCAATTATCGAACAGGTCTACGGCATAGGTGGTGAGGGGAATACCGAGCACCGTTGCCAAACTTAATCCCAACATGACGGTAGATACCCCCTTGGCACCTTTTTCCTTGAAGGCAATGGCGATGGCGATATTCCAAAATAGGGGATGCAAGATCGCAGGCAAGATCCGGGCAACCATAAGCATATTGAAATTGGTGGAAAATGCCGAAATTATGTTGGAGAGAACAAAGATACTCATGACCAGACAAAGTAGGAGTTTTCGGTTGATTTTGGTCGTAAAGGATGTGATAAAAGGGGACGATACGGCAACTGTGATCGCAAAGGCACTCAGGAGCCAACCTGCCGTATCGATGGATACGTCAAATTGTCGACTGATAGTCGGCAGGATGCCGACGATTCCAAATTCAGTGGTTATGATGCCAAAAGCTCCCAGTGCTAAGACGTAAATGGATGTTTTCATGAATACTTAAAATTAATATGTAGCAAATTTGAACAGAAAAATCTTAAATAATCAGTATATATTAATGATAAATAGGTATTTTTACCCTATGAAACGAGAGAATATCGATCAATTGGTAAAAGTAGAATACCTGCAGTCAGTCAGCTGTCCACTTCAAGATAGCCAGTTCTCCTTTTTCCAAATCGTGTATGTCCTATCGGGAAAAGGATTTCTGAAGATCAACAACAATATGGCTTCATACAGTGAAGGCAGTCTGATCCTGCTGACACCAAATGATCAGCACTACTTGGAAATTCAGGAAAATACAGATCTTTTGCTGGTGAAGTTTAGTGAACGCTATGTGAAAAACTACAAGTGGAACAGTATCAATTCGATGCAATGTCTGCTGTATGGTGCTTCCTTTTTGTCCGGCTGTATTTTGCAAAATAAGCCTGACATTGTTTTGGTTAAATCGATTGTTGATTCCCTGCTCCATGGTATCCATCATCCGGATCTTTATCAAGATGAGCTCACTTTAACGTATGTCAATGCACTGATTGTCATCGCTGCAAGGAATATTTCCAAGATGAGAGCGGAGCATATCACGTCCAATACGGATAAAAGAGTCATCGATATCATCGATTATATTCAAGGAAACATCCATGACCCAGCATTACTAAAAGTCTCTTCGATCGCTAAGAAATTTGGCTTTTCAGAAACGTATCTCGGGAGTTACTTTAAAAAGCAGTCTGGAGAAACGATCCAGCAATATATCTTGAATTATAAGATGAGATTGATTGAACATCGGCTTTTATTCAGTGATATGCGGGTCAATGAAATCGTAACGGAATTTGGTTTTTCAGATGAAAGCCATTTGAATAAGTTTTTTAAAAAACGGCACCATATGAGCTTGACGGAATATAAAAAGGGGAAAGAACCTCAAGTAGTGGCTTAATGTAGACTCGAGAGGCACAAATACATAAGAAGAGCTAAGTCCTGATTTTAGCGCAGTATTGATTTTAAAGAAATTCCAACCATAATTTTGAACAAATATAGCTGTAGATTATTGATTTTTTAATTATTTATACAGAACTTTAATGCTAAACGTTAATGTCATCAATATGATAAAAATAAGTAGCAATTTTTACAGTCGAATTGGTTTTTAAAAAAATACCAAAACTCTTTTGTAAATGATGATATAGATTAAAACTAAACCGAGCAACTGATTGTTAACTCTTTAAGGAATTTCGAATGGAAATTTGCAGACCAAGATGCAATGATCTAAATGTTGGCGGTGATTTTTGACGAAGTACGATGAAAGAAAAATTGAATCAGATCATTTCAGAAGTAGTAAAACCAGTACTCAAACAACATGGCTTTGGCAAAAAGGGCATGAACTTTTATAAAAGAATCGGTGATTTAATTTTCCTGGTAAACATTCAAAAGAGTCATGGAAATACGGCTGAACAGACTAAATTTTATATAAATTGTGGAATCCATTCTACGGATATGGATCGAGTAATCGGTCGTTCGGTACGGGTAGAGCCAAAAGAATATGAATGCTATTACAAGGATAGAATTTCTTCGATTGTCCATGCAGTCAATGACGGTTACTTGATCAGCAGTGATACGGACTTGCAAGCTTTAAATTTGACCATCAGCACGGATTTGACAGCGGTGATTTCTCTGTTTGATACCATCAGAAAGACAAGCGATTTGACCGACTTGATGGTGGATAAAAGTGGCTTGAATCATTATCAGGAACTCGTTGAGTATTTTCTCTTAACCAATAATCAAGCCGATACAAAACGCTTCGTGAAAAATTTGCATGGAACTTTTGGGCAGGAAAAAAGATGGCAAATTTTTGAAGATAATCTGTCGGCGTTATTAATAAAAAATCAGCGAAAAGAAACTATTCAAGACCTAATAGATGAAGGATAATACGAACTTTTAGCTAAGAATTGACTAAAACAAACTGGAACTGAATTTAAAGATTAAATAGACATGAATAAATTTTTTATCGTATTGCCGTTTTTATCTTTTATTTTTTTGGGTTTTCACCATCAAGATCAGGGTGAATCCAAAAACGCAACAGCAATCAGCCCATTAGCAATCAGGCTAAGCGAAACGGAAATTTTTCCATTTTCAGCAACTGAAATGGATAGCACAAAGGGAGCACAGGAAGACCGTTTGGATAGGGTGTTTGTGGGAAAAACAACGCAAGAATTAAACCAATATAACTTGCACACATGCTTAGGATCGATGCTTGAAGATCAGTCTGGAAATGATAAGTATGCAATGGCCATATTTTCTTTAAACCGGGACAACTGCCAACATGGTAAAAATAAAATTGTGCTGGAGAAGTTCCTGCACTATTATGAGCAGGGTAAAGCAAACTTTGTTATACGCGACGAGCTCATCGTGATCAGTGATTATCCCAAAAGGTGCTATTCCAATGTTCGGCTAAAATTAGATCATCAAAAGCAGGAAAGAAATTATTTAATTGAATATGAAGATAATGCTAAACCAATGTTAGAAAAAATCCATAAATTATGGGAGATCGATCTAGAGAAAGAAAAATTTAAGGAAATAGCGTTGCCTAAAAATCTGCAGTGTTATAATCCGGACTATGCAGAGGGAATATAAAACCAAGATCCAATAGGATTTTTGCCCGTGAGGTTGAATATCCAAGTTAAATGCTGGTTTTCAATTGAATGTGATTGATCCATGTATCATCACTTTAATAGACCTGTAGTATCAATCTGTTAACTATACTAATTACAAACCCATATAAATAGATCATCGTATGACAAACAGTGAATTAAAAAATATTTGGAGTGTTCCAAAATATTTGCCCTATGTGCAACCCGAGTTGACGCCTGAGCTTTTGGAACAGGCGCAGAAACAAATTGGATACAAGCTTCCTGAAAAATTAGTGGAAATTCTAAAAATTCAGAATGGCGGATATATTCGATACAAAATCGCAGAAACTCCTCAGGAACAGATTATGGGTATCGGAACTTACTTTCCTTCGTTAACTGATTTTGATTGGGCTGAATCGAAACAATATGTGAGTTTTGAACTTGATGGACTCATTCCGTTGGATGGTGATGGGCATTGGTACATATGTCTGGACTATAGGGAGCATCAAGAAGATCCTCAGGTGACCTGGATTGATCTGGAGTGTGACCATCAAGAAAAATTAGCAAATTCTTTTGCTGAATATGTCGAGTTGTTAACACTGGATGTCAATGAAGGGGATTTAGTGATCCAAACTGAACACTCCATAGAGGAAAATGCTAAACAGATCGAGCAGATCCTTGAAATAAAATTTGAAAGCCCTGAGCATTTTAACAGCGGATACGCGAGCTATAGAGGCAAATATAAAGATAGTTGGATCTGGTTGACTCCAAATCAAGTACCTGCTGGATTTGTCAGAGAAGATGACAAACGCTATCATGAACTGAAAGATCAAATGAGCTTTTCATCTGTACAATATCTAGATATTCCTGAAAACGATCTATTTCTGGTCCTTTCTGAGGAAGAATTAAATAGCGAAGTAATGGAGAAGCTAGGTAAGCATGATATCAAAATAACGCCTATTACCGAACTCCTACCGGAGGGCAGTTAAGCTGATAACAAGAGTTTTCGCCAACAGGAGCCCTGTTGGCTTTTGTATTTGGATGGAGTCCTATAATAAAACCTTATGAAAAAATTGCTCTTACTATTTGCGTATCTGCCTTTGCTGCTTTCTTGCAAAAACCAGGATCGGATAGATTTATCCCAATTGCAGCTGAATGAAACCGTTGAAAGCTTAATTAATTTTGATGATGCCAAAACCATCGGTGTTGAAACCGTTGAATATCCTTTCTGCTTGATGATAGAAATTAGTGATGGTGCCAACTATACTTTTGACGGTATTGATCTGACCGGACAAAAGGTATTTTTCCAGATCAATTCGGAATTGCTAAAAACGGACAGCCTGACTCAACAGGGTGGAGGGCATATCGACGTGCAGTCCTTTAAAGATAAGAACGAGCTGGCTGATATCCTAAAAAAGTATCAAGCAGCCCATACCGTCTATGGGACGAGGATAGAAATGAAAACGGAGAGCCTCAAGAAACAGATACTGGCCAAACTGGAAAGCAAATATGGAAAGGGAACTCAAAATCCCAATACGGATAACGGAATCTATTGGAATGTAAAGAAAGAACATAAATATATCTTTTTTGCTCCAGATTATGACCGACTCATTATTTTAAACAATACGGATCTATCCAAGACCTGTTATTGGGATATCATGAACGGAACGATTGATTTTGGTGGATGCAACCAAGAAGTGTATACGCAGGAATTGCTTAAAAACACGAAGCCCAAAAAAGAATCGACCGACAAGCTTACGGTGCACATTGACAAGGATTGGAACATCAACAAGTTTGTCGTGGGCAAAACAACGGAACAGGATTTTTTGTCTTCATCCACCAATAAAAATTTCGAAAGAATGATTGTGATAGACGGCAATACGGCTTCGACCACGGAAATATCGTATAACAATGAGGATAAAACCTTGTATTTCTACTTTTCTGTGGGTCATGGCAATGGTGATGATGCGACAACCAACCTGTTAACAGGTTACAGCCTTCAGGACTTTAAGCAAGTGGATGTTTCATTTGAAAATGGTCTTCGTCCCGGAATCTCTTATCAGAAAGCCATCGATTTATTCAACAAAAGCGATATCATGAATGTGGATGATTTAAAATTTTCGAATTATATAGAAATCAAAAAGGGCAACCATAAGGTAACGCTTAACTTTGATGAGGATTATTTGTTTTCAGGTATTTATATAAAGTGAGGATAGCTGGATGGCATCAAATCAATGTTTATCTTCAATAAAATGGAAAATGGAAATCATATTTTTTATTTCTATCATAAACAAACTGAATATTAAATTATTAACCATAAAATTTTTAAGCATGGGAACATTACTGTTAAGCGGAACGCTTCTCTTCTTACTGGCTTGCACAGGGCAAAATAGCTCCGGTGACCATCAATCTAAAGATGTTCTTGCTACCGTTCAGCATGATCAAAAGCAGGCGAACAAAACCGCTATTATTTTAGAAGCTTTTCAGATTGTGGATAGCGATGGTGGATCTAAAAACTTTGTGTTACGTATGGATAAGGCTGGAAAGTGCTACCTGGGCAAAGAATTTCTCGGTACTATCACCGCAGCAGGAGAATTGAAATCTGAGACCGGCGAGGTACTGGTCCGTTTACAGGGGGATAAGCTACTATCCGAGGAAGGAAAAGTGGTCCTCGCCATCAAAGAGGATGGTACCATCGCTAACGGTTCAGGTAAAGACATCACGTGGGGAGCTGATGGTAGACTCAATAGTGAGGAATTGGGTCTGAAACTTGTTCCTGCAAACAGCAAAGCAAAAAGAGCTGCTTCGCTGCTTATGTATTCCTATTTTGGTTCTTCCAATACGGAGGTTCAGCAGTAATATAAACTATCCATTTTTAAAGAGAATAGACAGAAAAATGAAATGATGAATAAAGAGCAAGAAAATCTTCATATGGCAACAGCCTTTGCCCAAACATATTTTCATGGGACAAAGGCTGACTTAAAAATTGGTGATCTGATTGCAGTTGGGTTTAATTCAAACTATGAAGAAAGGCAACTCAAGCACGTGTATGTATCATCGACTTTGAATACTGCTGTATTGGGAGCTGAACTCGCGAAAGGCAACCAACGGGAAAGAATTTATGTGGTAGAAGCAACTGGTGACATCGAAGATGATCCAAATGTAACGGATAAAAAATTTCCAGGTAATCCGACGATGTCTTATCGTTCCATACATCCTTTTAAGGTGGTTGGAGAAGTGACTCTTTGGCACGGACGCACTTCTGAGCAAATTAAAGCAATTAAGGATGGACTGGATAGACTTCGAGAACAGGGGATGAACATGATTTTGGATTAATTTCATTACTTTAATAGGCTAAATCTTTTTTCAAGCTGCGTAATCCATGTGGTTCTAGCCTCCTGATGAACAGCTTTAGCCTATATCGCAAATCGCCCAATCATTGACGGTAATTTCAATTGAACCCGAAACCAAAAGAAAATGGCAAAAAAGAAAAATACACTTCCAAAGAATTTTGACGAATTAATCAAGGAAAATAATATAGAAAATCTTAAAAAAGTATTTGACACATGCGCGTTAGATGCAAGAGGTGGTTATGGAAAAGCAACGGCACTCAGCTTTTTTCAAGTGCCTGATGAACTGGTGCGTTGGATGGTAGCAAGCGGAGCAGACATCGAAGCCGTGGACAGCTATCAACGTACAGCTCTTCATCAACACGCTATGACTCGAAGTGGCAACATCACTGTCTTCTTAGAACTTGGAGCAAATATAAAAGCTGTGGACATCTATGGGGATACTCCATTGCATTTTGCTGCGGGTAGTAGTTTTAATGTTTCATCTGTCAAAAAACTGGTTGCTCATGGGGCTGACACACAGGCTTTAAATGCGACTAAACAAACGCCGCTTGAAAGGGCATTATCTCGCGCAAGTAATATAGACTTGATCCCGTTGGTGGAAGTATCGCGCATATTGCTCCAAGCCAACACCGAAATAACGCAAAAGATGAGGGATGAAATTATTCGCATAGGTGAGAATTTTGAATTTCATCGTGAAAATTTTAATAAAGACTATCTGCAAGAAACAGACCATGCACTCAGCAATCTTTATGAGATCTATCAAGTTGTACCTGTTAAAAAGCGTATCATGCATGATGGCGTGGCACCAATAAGCGTAGGTGGTACAAATTGGAAAGAGCAATTTGAAGAATTGTGGGAGCTTTTAATTCCTGCTAAGGGGAGTGCCCAAACAGTGCAAGGAGAGGTGGTCCGCATCGCTGGGAAAGTGCGTGATGAAATATACCGGAATGGGGGTGGAAACTGGGATACGGATTTTAAAAAAATGTTGGATGCATTTATCGTACACGTATCTTCTGAACATGCTTTATCGACAAAGGAACTTGAAGAATCGCATATTCTGCTCAAAGAAATTCGTAAAACCGGATTTGCTGATGACCTTAATTTCTTATGTGAACTTGCAACGAAGTGGGTACTTCTTAATCCGACACCCATTTTGCTTAATAAGCCGACCTATAAAAGATAAAATTAAAAACTACAGCTTTTTGGAGTTATAAATTGAGCTATTAATCCTAGACCTCAATTTCGGGTTGGTAGATTTCCTATATGCACACAATTGAAACTGCTGTTCACAATGGCGCAATAGGGAAAAATTTGTCCCTATATGAATCGTAACTCCGTACTTGTGAGAACTGTACATAAGACTGAACTTTGTCCTAAATATTTCAATATATGGGACAGGAATTTAATTTTAATCATGAATTACAGGGCAAAGTTGCCCTAGTGACAGGCGGTACAAAAGGAACGGGTAAAGCCATTGCGGAGCGACTCTTAAATGCTGGTGCAATTGTCGTAGTTACAGCAAGAAATGTACCCGAAACTCTGAATGAAAAACTATATTTTGTTGCTGCAGATTTGAGTAAAGCCGAAGGCACGGAAAGAGTCGCAAAAGAAGTTTTAGCAATATTTGGGAAACTTGATATCCTGATCAATGCGCTCGGTGGTTCGGAAACGAAAGGTGGGGGTTTTGCTGTACTAAACGATGAAGATTGGGAACAAACGATCCAAACCAATCTGCTTGCACCTGTACGATTGGACAGGGAATTTTTACCACAAATGCTTAGTCAAAAAAGCGGTGTGATCATCCATATTGCTTCCATTCAGGGAAGATTACCGCTATACGATTCTACTTTGCCCTATGCCGCAGCAAAAGCAGGGCTAATCAATTATAGTAAAGGTCTGTCAAAAGAAGTTTCGCCAAAAGGTGTACGGGTATTAACGGTTTCGCCGGGTTGGATCATGACGGAATCATCAACGCGAATGATGGAACGAATTTCCGAAAGTTCGAATATTGCTCTTGAACAAGCGACGCAAAGCGTTATGGACGCATTGGGGGGAATTCCAATAGGAAGACCGGCACAACCCGAAGAAATTGCTGAGTTTGTTGGATTTCTGGTTTCGCCAAGGGCCAATTATCTGACAGGTACAGAATACATCATGGACGGAGGCACAATACCGACGATTTAATAACAATTTAAAAATGAAGAAAATGAATTTACCAAAAGCAGTTGCCGATCTCGTAAAGGCACAAGACAATTTTGATTCTGTTGCTTATGCCAACTGTTTCGCAGAAACAGCCGTAGTTTTTGACGAAGGGAAAACACACCATGGGAAGATGGAAATAAAAAATTGGATAGCGAAATCCAACAAAGAATATCAAGTAAAGATGAAACCTCTTGAATATTCAGAAACGGAGCAGATATTGAAAGCCGAAATTTCGGGTACGTTTCCCGGAAGTCCGCTGATCTTGACTTATCACTATGAATTCAAAGACGAGCTGATTCAATCTTTGAAAATTACCGGTTAATGGGATCATTTATGTTCCATAACCGCTGATCTATTCAGGTTGATCATTGGTCATCATGATCTGGCCTCATGTGGAAAGGGGTATGTTAAGAAAGGCTTAGATTAATAAAAAATCCAAGCCTTTTTAAAGATGTATCGGTGCGATACATCTCCTTATTCAAGTTGATCTGATACTTCAGCATGCGGTAATCTAACGATTCTCTGTGACGTCTCTTATATACGAACCGCTCCATTGTCTGGTATCTATCTGTTAAGACTCTATAAATTCCAACAGGTCTTTATTAATGGTTTTGGCTTCTGTGGTTGGCATACCGTGAGGGAAACCAGGATATGTAATGAGTTTCCCGTTTTTCAGTAATTTAACTGATTTGACGCCTGCATTTTGGTATGGAACGATTTGATCATCTTCACCGTGAAGAACTAAGACCGGAATGTCAACAGCTTGAAGATCTTCTCTAAAATCAGTTTCAGAAAATGCTTTGATACCTTCGTAATGCGCAATAATTCCGCCCATCATTCCTTGTCTCCACCAGTTTCTTTGCACTCCTTCTTTGATATCTGCACCTGCTCTATTATAACCGTAGAAGGGAATGGTCAGATCGATATAAAACTGCTGTCTGTTGTTTAACGTCTGATCTCTGATCTGATCAAAAACAGCAATTGGAACACCATCTGGATTGCTATCACTGGCGATCATGATTGGCGGAACAGCACTGATTAAGACTGCTTTTTTGGCTCTGCCCTGAGCGTATTTATTTACATAGCGGATCACTTCTCCGCCACCTGTAGAGTGTCCAATATGAACAACATCTTGAAGGTCAAGAAATTCTACTAATTCTGCAGCATCCGCAGCATACTTCTCGATGTTGTGACCGTAGATGTCCTGGCTAGATCTACCGTGACCTCTTCGATCGTGCGTAACGACTCTGTAACCTTTTTGTAAGAAGAAAATGACCTGTGCATCCCAATCGTCTGAAGATAAAGGCCATCCATGATGAAACATCAATATGGGTCCTTTTCCTTGATCTTTATAAAAAATTTCTGTTCCGTCTTTTAATTTAAGTATGCTCATTGTTTTAATTTTTAAATATTGTTGATTTATGATTAACTATTTCTTGTCTTAATTTTTTAGCTAAAAAAGTTCAGGAAAATGCAGCCCATGTTCATGTCGAATACCGTTCATTTTGATGAAAATATATAGATGGATGATGTTAGTTATCCCTGTCAAATATTGCTTTTTATTCTGCATTTTCTTCCAAAAGTCGAATTAAATCTATGGCAGCACCATCAAATTTTTTACCGTTCACGAAGAAAGAAGGTGTTCCATTTACGCCGCTGATAATTCCACTTTCAAAATCAGAATCTATTTTTTCTGCTAATGCTGGATTTTCCAGATCTTCTTTGAATTGGGAGATGTTAAGTTTTAATTTTTCTGCTAATTTTATCAGCAAATTCTCATTCAAGTCTATCTGATTTTCGTAAATAGCATCGTGCATTTCCCAAAACTTGCCTTGAAGATTTGCTGCTTCAGCTGCAATTGCTGCTGGTCTGGCGTATGGATGCATTTCAGAAAGCGGAAAATTTCTAAATACGAATTTGATTTGACTTCCAAATTGACTCATTAATTCTTTAAGAACTGGATATGCGGCACCGCAGTAGGGACATTGATAATCTCCAAATTCTACTATGATGAGCTCGGCATCTAAATTGCCTTGTGCATGATCAGTGTGGCTGACGACTGGTTTTAATGACATAGTTATTTTGTTTTAAGCGTTTCTAAAGCTTCTAAAATTCCATCTGCTCCTGGATTTATTGCTGTTGGAGACAGGTAGCTCCATGCGATAATCCCTTGTTTATCGATGACGAACAATGCGCGTTTACATTCGCCTTCTTCGTCATCATAGACACCATATTGTTTAGCGATTTCTCCTTTAGCTTCGAAATCTGCTAATAAGGGAAAGTGTAAGTTACGGGATTGTGAGAAGGCTAAGTGACACCATTTACTATCTACAGATATTCCGAAAAGCTCTGCATCGTACTGTTTGAAAAATTTTAACGTTTCATTGTACAGAGCCATCTGATCGCTACAAACGGGACTCCAGTCGGCAGGATAAAAAGCAAGAATAACATTCTTTCCTTTAAATTCGGAGAGATTAATTTTTTGATCGGGCGTTGCATACAATGTAAAATTGGGCGCAACATCATTTTGCTTTAACATAGTTTTAGTTTTTAAGGTTTAATAGTACAACTGGAGAGCCATAGACCAGCAATCAATAACAACAGAGCAGGAAGGATTAAGAACCAGTTTCTTAGCGCATCGAGCAGGAGTGAAGCGGTGTATGCACCAGATATAAACCCAATCCATACCAAAGAAAGATGATAGGCATGGGTCTTATACTGTTGTCTTTCCATTTTATCTTTGGTCATACTGAACATGGCGGTATTTCTTGCTAAACTGTTCAACGTGCCTGTCACGAAATCTGTATTTACTTTTTGGTTTCCGACAGCTGTTACAATCGTATTCATCAATCCGGTTGAAAATCCAATAATCGCAATGGATGACCCGATGTGTATCGTATAAATATAAGCAATTATCGTATAGCAAGTTAGCATGAATGAAACGATATAGCATGTGAATATTTGGTAATCCGTTTTTTTCCATAGTGATAGGCATGCTCCTGCATAAATCCCTAGGAGAAAGCAACTGATGGCGATAACTGAAGTCATGATGACGCCATCTTTATCCGTTGAAAGCGCGACGCCCAATTGCGTTGTGTTGCCGCTCATAAAAGATACATAAATCTTCCACTTGATCAGTCCTGTCGCATCTATATATCCGGCAATAAAAGCGAGATAGATGGCTAATCTTTCTTGTATCCTGACAGATTCTTTGGTGTCAAGATTATTGGGTTTAACGCAGGGATGATCCATGATTGTACTAGATCTGAATTAAATCTTTATTTTTTAGGTTGAATGAAAAGCTGCTTGGCTGGGAATTTTTCAATTTCTCCGTTTGCCAAACCAAAATTAGTAACCACGACATCTCTTGGATTTCCAGCTAGCCATGTGCTCAAATCAATCGATTGGTAGGTGCCACTGTTAAATCCGATCAGGATTTCACATACTGTATTTCCAGTATTTTTGATGTAGTGGCCAGCGCCCATCGGAACATATCCGACGTCTCCTGCATTAAACTGTTCCGTTACGACTGTACTTTCTGCTAAGAAAACTGACATCTCTGCCTGTCCTGAAATATAATATTGCCATTCATCTGCATTCGGATGCCAATGCATCTCTCTTAAAGCGCCAGGCTGTAATGTTATAATGGAACCCGAGATCGTACTGCTGATGGGAAATTCTTTGCTGGTAACCAATCTTTGTAAACCTCCGCCGGGAACGATCCTTGGCTGTTGGGCGCGCAAAGGATAACGGTGCAAACTTGTTAATTCGATATCCGATTCACTAGGACGGGGGGCTGCAATAAATGAAGATTCATCTGGAACTACTCCTGATGCGAAATAGACTTCCTTTTGGGGCAATGCTGCAACTTCTTCCAGTGTCAAATTTAGATTTTGGGCCACAATCTCGGGAGGTATACTGGAAACGAAATCGGTCGCACTGAAGGTATGATCCTCAGAAAAATTACCATTGTCAAAAATTAAGATGAAATGGCATTCAGTAGTTCCGGTGGCCTGAATAGAGTGACCGTAACCTTTTGGGAAATACCAGACATCGCCTGGTTCAAAATTGTCCACATAACTGTGTCCGTCAGGATGAATGATCGTGGTACGTACAGTTCCTGAAATCACATACGCCCATTCCGCGGCGTTAGCATGCCAGTGCAGTTCTCGCATGCTTCCTGGCTGTAGTCTCATCGAAACTCCTGCAATACCAATCGATGCTGGGAAATCGCTTACTGATGCTCCTCTGGTCGTTCCACCATCGTTGGTACGGGGTTCTTTTTTCTCTAATTCGTATTTGAAACTTAATAATTCGTTTTTCATCATCGTATCTTTATGTGTTTGTCTTTATTCTATTCTAAATCTACGTAGGAATAAGGTGTTTCGGAATTGGCTTTCGATGAATAGGCAAAATGAGTCGGTGAAACTTTGAAAGAAATAGTTGCGGGCTAATCTATAAGAGATAAAAGACCCCATCATAAGATAAAAATCCACTTCAATTGGATTGAAACGGATTTATAGGATTATTAAAACGAGGACTGCGAAGTAAACTGATACTAGCTATACAGCCATTTTTTGATGAGTTTGGTGTAGTTTGGCATCACGACAAATACCATGAGCAGAACGATTATACCGGAATTGAAGAACCCATCCACGTAGTGGTTTGCAGGAACTTTCAAAAATCTCCATATTGGAACTGTGATCAGGGGAATGATGATCGATAGGGGATAAATGGCTGACCAGGTGACGAGATACTGTTTCCAGCGAACGGGTACGGAGTTGCTTTCGGTTTCATTATTAAATAGAAAATCCAGACCTGATTTTATTTGATACCGGTCATTTTTTCTAAAGAAAGGATGGGCCTTTTCAATTAATTTTTCTCGGCTGTCTGACTGCATCCATTTTTTTAGATTGTGGATGGTATCAAACCGGATAATTACGGTATAAACGAATGTTAATTGAGGTATAGGACGTACAATCTGCAAGTCTATAAAACCTGTTGAATGTTGGGTAATGGGAATAATTTCGTCCAACCATTTTTCATATTCGGTTTGTTTGTCATCCAAAATATGATGGGTGATGACCACGGATGCGCCAGAATTTTCCATATCGATAAGAATTTAGTAAAATTAAAAAGCTCTTTTATACTGCCAAGGGATTTCGGTTTCTATTTCCAGATCTTTCGCGGCATGCAATGCAAAATATGGATCACGTAAATGTTCTCTTGCAATAAAAACCAGATCTGCCTCGTCATTTGCAATAATACTGTTTGCCTGCATCGCTTCTGTAATCATTCCGACTGCTCCGGTTGCAATAGCAGTCTGTTGTTTTATGGTGGAGGCAAATGGTACCTGGTAGTTGGGGAAAACCCGATCTTTACTGACATTTGCAAAACCGCCTCCAGAAGCTGTGATGAGGTCTACACCATTTTCTTTCAATATTTTTGCTAAGACAATGCTGTCTTCCAATGTCCAGGCATCTGCGGTTTCGAGATAATCGACAGCGGAAATCCGAACGAGTAACGGCATTCCATCTGGAAGTACTCTTCGGACTTCAACAACGGTTTCTACCAGAAACCGAATCCTATTTTCTAGGCTCCCACCATATTCGTCCAATCTTTTGTTGATCGATGCAGAATAAAACTGATGGAAAAGGTAGCCATGTCCAGCGTGTAATTCTACTGTATCAAATCCTGCTTCTACAGCACGAAGTGCAGCATCAGCAAACTTTACTTTTAATTTCTGAATTTCATCAATGGATAGCTCTTGTGGAATGATACCATTCATTTCTGTGGGTGAAGAAGATTTTAGCGTCCATCCTCCTTGGTCCTTGGTGAGCGGCTTCATACGTTCGTTAGGATGTTTGAGACTTCCTTTTCCACCAGAATGCCACAATTGGATTCCGATTTTTGCATCTTGATCATGGACAAATTCGACGATTTTTTTCCATGCATCTTTTTGTTCGTCGTTCCAGATTCCGACATCGCTTAATGTAGCCAGGCCTTCGGGTTCAATGGCCGTACATTCAGTCATGATCAGACCGGCACCTCCTACAGCACGGCTGCCAAGATGCACCATGTGCCAGTTGCCCGGTACACCGTTTATTGCACTGTACTGTTGCATGGGCGAAACAACAATTCTATTTTTTAAGGATAGCTGACGAAGCTTTAAAGGAGAGAATAAGTTCATTTTTTTAATTTTTAGGTTGGTTAAGTGATTGTAAAAATAAGGTAGCTTCTTCATACGCCCTGTTAATGGTGTTTGTGATGTCTGCTAAAGCTTGTGTGATGTTAGGTTGTTGTGCGGTTGCCATTTCAAGCAGATTTACCTTTTCTTGTAATGCTGCTAACAGGCCCATCATTGCCAGACTTGATTTTAGATCGTGCGCTCTTAATTTTACGGTAGTGAAATCCTGATTTTGATAAGCCAGATTGAGTTGGTTTAAATTTGATGGAATATGGTCAATAAACTGTTTCGTAACTGTTTTTTCAAAAGTAGTATCTCCACCGCTGATGGAGCGCATATAACTGAGGTCGATGCATTGAAATTGGATTGGAGCGGCTTCTATGATGACCTCTTTTTTCGGAGTCTCTTTTAGTCCGAAAGTAGAGATTAATTTTAACAGATCCTCTTCGATAATGGGTTTAGAAATGTATTCATTCATACCTCGGCTGAGGCACTTTTCGCGTTCGCCCGCCATGGCGTGTGCTGTCATGGCGATGATTGGTATAGCCAGCTTCAGCTCTTCACGGATGTGCTGAGTGGCCGCATAACCATCCATTTTGGGCATCTGGATATCCATCAATATCAAATCGTAGGTTTCCTCGGTTAATTGTTCTATTGCTTCCAAACCATTAGATACGATCTTAAAGCTGATGTTCCACTGTAAGAGCAAATGATTAAGTAGGCTTTGATTGAGGGCGTTATCATCAACCACCAGAACCCGAAGGGGAGTATCAAGTTGTTTTTGGAGCGAAGCAGTTCGGTCGGTCGAAATGACATGAAGTTGTTCTTTGGCAATCCCATAAGGAATGTGAAAAAGAAATGTTGTTCCTTTTCCTTGCTCACTACTGACTGCGATGTCCCCATTTTGTAAAAGAATTAATTTTTTGACAATGGATAGTCCTAAACCTGTACCTCCGAAGTTGCGGGTAATGGAATCTTCGCCTTGATTGAATCTTTCAAAAACTTCATGCAATTTTTCTTTATCAATGCCGATACCAGTATCAGAAATTTTGAATTCAAGAACGATATCTTGCCCAATTTGAGATCGATTAAAAACTTCAATATTTATTTTTCCTTGATGCGTAAATTTTATTGCATTTCCGATGAGGTTGACTAAAATTTGTGTCAATCTGGTGGCATCCCCAGTCAGTGTATCAGGAATGGAAGGATCTACACTGCTATACATGGTCAGCCCTTTTTCTTTAGCCCGTTCTAAGAATAACGTTTCTACAGAGTTGATTAAACCATTAATGCTGAATATTCCTGGTGTGATGCGCATCATACCGGCCTCGATTTTAGATAGGTCTAAAATGTCATTGATTATGGTCATCAAATTTTCACCTGCCCGCTGGATGGATGAAACAAATTCCTCGGATGTGGCATCCAATGGCCTTTTTTGCAACAGATTGGTAAAGCCTAGAATCCCGGTCAACGGTGTTCTGATTTCGTGGCTCATATTTGCCAGAAAATTTTCTTTCGTTTGCGCAGCGACTGATGCTTTTTTCTGGGCAATATCCAATTCTTTAATCAATACATGTTGTCGGCGAAACTGACGGATAATGTGATATCCAATAATGGAACCACTGATCACCAATAATATGAGCAGTGACATGTCGTAAAGTTTCGCTTTTTTTCCCATCTCTGCATTTTTCTTACTGAGATCAGCTACCTGAAGTCGTCGGCTTTTGTAGATCTGCGCTGTGATATCTGTGATTTCGTTTGATATTTGTCTAGCGCGTGGATTGGCGATGGAAGTTTGATCATCCATATTTCCCAAAATCTTGTAGCGTTGCAAAAGGGTTTCTTTGATCATCTTTTTGTCCATTGCCAAAGCGCCAAGTCGTTTTATCAGCTTCTGCTGTTGCGCATCTGCATGATCTTTTGAAAGGGAATCTAAGAAATTTTCTACATCATCGATTTTTTGATCTACACCGTTAAGATGTGTGGTATCGTTGGTGGCAATTGATGCTCTGATCCTGCTCTCTACTCCTAAGATATCTCGGTCAATTTCTCTCAAGTGATTGCTAGATGTCAGTTCATGGAGCAGTGTGTTGTTGTTTTGTATCAGTTCCTTAGTATTTCGAGCAGAATTGACCTGAACTGCGATCAATAATATAGAATCTGCAAGGAAAGTAAGTACTATGAGATATGCAAATCGTTTGTTTCCCATTACCGAAGAAATATGGATCATTGTTAAATGTTAAAGTGATGCAGATTGACTTTTATTTTGAAACTAAAAATGACAGTTTGTGCCTTTTGAGTCGAAATACTTGTATTGATGAGCCCATAGGAGCGTGGTAAACGTTCTTTGAAGAATCGATGGAGGTGAGATGGATCAGTTAAATACAAGTATTTTAAAAGACATTCATCCGGGTATTGAGTGCTTTTCTGTAAGCATCTGCAACCGGAACAAATTTTCCATCTAGTACAATTCCACCATCCTGCAACGTGTCAATTTTACTCACAGCGATGATGAAGGAACGATGCACTCTAATAAAATTGTCCTTTGGTAATCGTTCTTCAGCAGTTTTCATAGTGCCGTGAATCGCAAACATTTTGTCTTTCGTATAAAATTTGACATAGTCGCCCATCGCTTCTGCATACAAAATATCATCTAATTTTAAGCGCCTCGTAACGTTGGAATCTCGTACAAAAATAAACTCTTCCTTTTCGACCTGCACCTGTTCTTTCTTACTGTTCCAGATCGTTTGTGCTTTGTTTACGGCCTGCAAAAATCGGGCTGGCGTGATTGGCTTCAAAATATAATCGGCAATATTGAGTTCGAAAGCTTCCAGTGCATATTCTTTGTTAGAAGATGTGAAAATGATGATCGTATCTTTCTTGGGCAATGTTTTTGTCAGCTCAATTCCAGTCATTTCCGGCATTTCGATATCTAAAAATATCAAGTCAACATGATTGTTCTGCAAATGATTGTAAGCTTCTATTGCGTTCGAATATTGATTCACAATAGTCAGAGTTGGAATTTGTTTTGCCAAATGTGCCAAGGTGGTTCTTGCCATATCATTATCGTCAACGATCAGAGCTTTCATGGGAATAGTTTATTAGGGTTGACACAAATATAATTATTCCTTTTTTATTTTGAAACGTCTGACACGGATTATCTGAAGTATGAACGGATCATCCACGCCATTTCTTCATGTGTCTCCATGAGGCCGGTAACAAAATCGCTAGTACCATAATCTTTAAACTTTTCGGAAAAGGGTGTGATGTTGCCACGTATAAATTCGATCATATTTTCATGGTCTTGTAGCAGATCTTTCATAAAACCAAGACCGTCGTTAGCTCTTTCGCTATATTCGGTAAGGTGAGTGAGCTCTAAATAAATTTTCATGCTTGCAGGTGCATAATGCCCGATTTTGCGAATACGTTCTGCAACGCTGTCAATCAATGCATCAAGCTGTTTGTATTGTTCTTCAAAGAAAATATGGTTTGCGTGAAAATTGTCACCAGTGACATTCCAATGTGCATTTCTTGTTTTGATGTAGAGTACAAATTCGTCTGCTAATAATTTTGCTAATTCTGCTGCTACAGCATCTGCGTTTTGTGCTGTAAGTCCGGTGTTTGTTTGCATAAGATGGAGATGTTAATTTATAAAGTACTATTGATTTGATTCTGATGTAAATGTCTGTCGGAATTTTGTGAAAACAATTTGAATTTCGGTGAATAGGCAAAATGGATCGTTGAAATGGTTTTTAAGGAGGCAATAGTGAAATCTTTTTAACTCATTTCTACTCGTCGTTAGGTACTTGTTTATGATACCACATCTGGACCGGTTGAGGGAATGATTAACGAAGATCAATCTTTTTGATCCATACGGTAATTTTTTGCTTAAAAAATTGTATGTTAGGCACAACAGTTCATACTGAAAAGTACATCTGGATGCCAGGATTCGAAATGTGAACCATCATCCTCAACACATAAAAATTTGAAAGCGGAAATGAAAACATACTTAATTTTTGGAATTAGTAAAGGTCTTGGAAAGGTCATTACGAAAAGCTTACCTGATGAGCATGATGAAGTATTTGGGATTTCAAGAAGTAAACCAAACTACCTGAAAGAGAAATCAAATGTAAAGTGGATTAGCACCGATTTGTCCAATCCTAAAAATTCTTCAGAAACTATTCGGGCTCATATAGGGAATAAAAAAATAGATTATTTCATTTATAATGTTGGAATATGGGAAAGTAATGCTTTTACAGAAAAATATAGTTTTGAAGAAAATGATGAATCAGAAATATGCACTTTGATAGATACAAATATCACTTCTTGTATTTTGAATATTAAGGCAGTAATTAAAAATTTAAAACAATCTGAAAACGCCAAGGTCATATTGATCGGCTCCACTTGGGGTTTAGATAATCATAATGGAAAAGAAGTCACTTTTGCTGCTACAAAGTTTGCATTAAGGGGTGTAGTGCATGCATTAAGAGAAAATCTTCGTGCATATAAAATTGGGGTTTCCATATTAAACTTAGGCTATTTAGCAACTGAATTTGAAAATGATGAAAATGTCGAAACTGTTATAAAACAAACTGAAGGAAATCTGATTCCTTTGCAAGACGTGATAAATGCATTAAAATTTATCATATCAACGTCTAATGCGAGCTGTGTAAAAGAAATCAATATGCCCGCAATGAATGATGTAAATGTATAAAAACGACGACTGCTCACAACGGATCTTCTAAGAGGGAGAAGAAGTTGTATGAAAGAAACTCACTTTTGAGGAATCCATGGTTGTAAGGCAAGAGCTGAACTTAATAAAGACGTTGGCCTAAGTTATGATCCCGAAAAGTAATAAGCACTGATTGATAAAAAGCGCTGGAATGAAGGCTCTACTGCGGTTTGATTGCTGATCACTGTAGAATAAGGAAATACGATAAACAACAATATGTTTGAGCTGCAAAATTTTGAAGATTTGGTTATTTTTGGTTAAAGATAACCATTGACTTTAATGAGTCAATTGTGGTAAATTTGCTAATCAATAAGAAATAATGATGCAAATGACAAAATATACGTTGGCTGAAAGGGAAATAGGTGTCTATATCTTAAAAACTTATCTTCCAAAGCTATTTTGTAATTAACATCACCTCATCCTTTTTCTGCTATGTTTTATCAATTACAACAAATTAAATTTGTCCAATGGACCATTATCCACATCCGGTATCTTATTGCATTGGCATTTGTACCCTCTGGATTTACAAAATTAATGGGCGAGAGGTTTACTCAATTACCAACAACTGGTGCGATAGGTCAGTTTTTTGAGGTACTTTATCTTTCCGGGATCTATTATAATTTTCTTGGCTTGGCTCAAATCGTCACCGCAATCCTGCTGATGACACAGCGCTTTGCGTTAATCGGGACATTTTTCTTTATGGCAATAACAACCAATATCTGGATGATCACCATTTCTCTGCACTTTACAGGTACCTGGATCATCACGAGTTTAATGATGGTCGCCGGTTTAATTTTACTTTATTGGGATAAAAATAGAATAGCGGAATTAAATTCTGAAAATGATCTACCCCAAAAGAGGTATGCTCCGAAGGTATCAAAGCTTTGGGTCAATGCTGGTGTAATATATATAAGTACGCTTCTCATTCTCTGTTTTTTAGGTCCACAGACCGGTCTGATCTCTAAAGTCATCAATGTGATCGCAATATGTATTTTGGTGGGGACGACCGTTTATACCAATGTTGTATTCTGGAGAAAAAAGAAGTCCGTATAAGCTAGATTAAAAGAGATGCTTGATTATAGGGGAGTTTCCATATGGATTGACTTATATTTTATCCTATTTAAAAATCGGAGACAGCAAATGGAAAGCTTATTTAGCTAGATTTCGCCAGGTGAAATGAGCTCCTTGAGAGCCTGATATTGCACTAATCAGGACTTCTATATTATGCTCATTGAAATGCTTATACTTAAAATTTATTAACAGATGAATCGTACGTGGATTATTTTTTTATTGATCTTAATCTCATGCTTTTGTCATGGTCAGATGTCAAATGTCGGCGAAAGGACGATCAGTTATCTTGACCATTCTCGGAAGCGTCCCTTAAAGACTCAGGTATGGTATCCAACAGCTGATCTAGATATCAGAGAGACAGAACTACCGTTTGTATTACCTCCCACAATACAGAATGCGACATTTATAAATAAGAAATATCCGCTGATCGTATTATCGCATGGTACAGGAGGTAACAGGCTGAGTTTATCTTGGCTGGCGATTGAATTGGCGAAGAATGGATACATCGTTATCGCACCGGATCATTGGGGAAATACTCTTGATCATAAAATCCCAGAGTATTTTGTTCGCTATTGGGAAAGGCCGTTGGATCTGAGTTTCCTGCTCTCTTCATTTTTAAAGGACGAGCGTTTTAATAATTATGTGGACAGTAATCGAATTGCTACGATAGGTTTTTCATTGGGTGGGTATACAGCACTGGCACTAGCGGGCATTCAATTAGACTGTGAGCTACTGAAACGTAACGCTTTATCCGAAAGAGGCCATAAAGAATTCATTGTTCCGGAGCTTGGTGACCTGACAGGACTATTGACGAGGATACCTTGCACAGAAGTACCCACAGCTGTGAAAGATAGTCGATTTAAAGTGCATATAGCCCTGGCTCCAGCTTTAGGTTTGGGACTTTCGGAACAGAAGTATCCTATTATGCCTCCAGTATTAATAATCGGCGCAAATAATGATCAAATCGCCCCAATTGAAACTAATGGATTAAAATACAGTAGTCTTATTTCAGGGTCGAAATTTGTTAAGCTGCCTAGAAATACAGGTCATTACATTTTTTTGAATGAGGGTAACCCGCAGTTGCAAAAAGAGGAGTCAACTTATTATCAAGATGACCACAGCATAGATAGAAAATTGATCCACCAACAAGTAGCGATGGAAATATTGAATTATCTTTCTAATCATCTGAGGTAGCAATGAAAGGACTTATTTATGGCTGTCTTTTTTAAGCTTCTTGGTTTTCAGTTCATTCAATGAAATGACTGTAAGAAGGGGAGGACCTTATACAGCAGCTGATGATAAAACCACATGTTGAGGTAGCATGTTTGTCGGCAGAGTATGTGTATCACGATCTAAAAGAACTTAATTATGCTTCAGACCAATTTGAAGATGAACTGATTCAATCTTAGGAAATCATATAAATAACGGAGTGTTAATTGTAAAATAGCCCATGTGAGTTTTTGATCATCAATGGATGGTGATTTATGGAAGGTACGTGTATGATTAAACGAAAATGATTTCAGGTCTGATCAGACCCGATGGTGATCTATTTTTACCATTTAAAAATGAATAATACAAGGCGACTTGAAGATCGCATTTAGCGGTATAAAATTTGGAAATTATAGTGTTCAAAAGTTTTGGTATTCTTATCTTTATGAGGCAGTAGTCATGCATTTATTAGCTTTGATTTTTAAAATGGACTGCATGCTTGTTCGGAGTGTTTAAAGATACCAAAGAATTGCAGCCGATAAGGTTAGATGTATAATGGCAAATGATATGAACTTACAGACAGAACAGACCTTTCAACAGGTCACAAACCAATTGGTTTCCATGATCGCAGGTATGGATGAGGCCTTAATTAATAAAAAACCGGCGGACGGAGGTTGGTCTCCTGGGCAGATAGTTGACCATATACGTAAATCCTATGCCTCTGCAGAAACGATGGATGGTGGATCTGAATCTGGTGATCGGTCCCCAAATGAGAAGATCGAATTAATCAAAAAGATATTTGCTGATGATACCGTCCGCATGAAATCGCCTGATGCCATTATACCAACGGAAAAACCGCTGGATAAAAACAGATTGATCGCTGGTTTAAAGAATAGAATAGAACAGATGGCGGCTATTATTCGGACAAAGGATCTTTCGGATATCTGTACAGATTATGCTATTCCACAATATGGACCTTTTACACGACTGGAATGGGCTTGGTTTAACATCTACCATACGGAGCGTCATATTCGACAGTTGGAGAGAAATTTAAACGATTAAAACTGATTATGTATGCCAACGAATGACCCAATCGGCTTTATGATAAAACCTAAACCAGCGAAAAGTGCTCCTAATCCATTGATGAAAAGTAAGAGCATGAGTAATGATGGATTAAGCTTTTTTAGTTTCAATTCTTTATTCTTAAGTGTTTAAAACAGAAAATACTCTTTTGCTAAGACCAGTATAGTTGTGGTGTTTAACAATAAACTATAAAGGCAAGAATCGCGCTATTAAAAAGACATATACAAAATTTGTAATTTACTCTTATAAAATGAATTGAATATGGAGCCCTATATGGAAGAACTACTAAAAATTGAACATGGTTTTAAGCCATTCGAAGAAGAGGCAAAAAAAATAGTAAACACACACTCCATCGCTGAGTCTAAAGAAATCGCCTTAGATCTTTTAAAGAGCAAGTTTTACCAGCTACGTTGTTGTGCAATTTTTATCTTGGGCTTTATATCGTCTAAAGATAAATCAGTGATTTTAGTATTGAAAGCATGTGCACAGCTGGACGACAGCTGGCAGGTTCAGGAGATTGTTGCAAAAGCCTTCGATCAGTTCTGTGCAGATCATGGTTACGAAAAGTCGCTCCCTGAAATTAAAGAATGGCTGAGCGATCAAAATCCAAATATTTGTAGAGCTGTAACCGAAGGCTTGAGGATTTGGACAAGCCGCGCTTACTTTAAAGAACATCCTCAGATAGCAATAGGATTGATTGCTCAGCATAAAGCAAGCGATAGCGAATATCTGCGTAAATCCGTCGGTAACTCTTTAAGGGATATCAGTAAAAAACATCAGGAATTAATTGAAAAAGAGATTTCGAATTGGAATTTAAAAAATAGCAATATTGCTTACACGTATGCGTATGTAAAAAAAAGGCATTAAGTGATTCTTTTGATTCCGCTGGTATTTACTGAGCTCCGCCACCCCAAACTCTACCCTGAGCAAGAAAGTTGGCTCAGTCCCAAAATTCCCGCACACGATCGTGAGTCTCTATTGGATCAAACCTGGCCGATCCTTATTTCGAATCCCCAATGTCTTTTTTAAAAAAAAACTAATCTTAAATGGATTTTACGAATATTTTGGTGAATTTTAATACTTTATTCTTAAGTTGAATGATTCAAATACTGAAAGCTATTGGAAGATTTTGAACATAGTTTTCAGAGCCATATTAACACGAAGACTATACTATTTAGCGGTATTGGAGATACAATCCACGACAACGTTAACGATATTGACGAAGGATGGGAAAAGCGTTCACCAATTAAAGAATACGTCAATCAGAGCGATAGATTTCTATAATGGATATACAGACAAGAATTTGTGAAATAGAGTAACAATCAGCAATTGGAAAGTTCATGCCTGGGAAGGTGTAAATAAAGTGAAAAAAAAAGCTGCATCTACCGCTTTTTTTGAATGTACAATAATTGTTAGATTTGATGTGTATCCATAGACGGTTAAAAAGAAAATGATAGAACAAAAAGACTGGGAAATGACTGACATATTTGAAAATTACCTGTCCTCAACAGGAGGACTATCGGCTGAGGAAATCAACTTTTCTGTGCAGTTCTTCAAACCAATCCACTTAAAAAAGGGTGATTTTTTTATTCGTGAGGATGAATCCTGCCGTCATATTGGATTTATCGCTAGTGGCGCTGTAAAAGCATATGCGATCGACAAAGAAGGGAAGGAAAATATAACTTGCTTCAAGTTTGAAAATGAATTTGTGACCTCATTTCCGGAGTTTGTGGCGCAGGAAAAATCCAGGAGGAGTATCAGGACTATAGAAGATAGCATAATCTATAGGATAAACTACCCGCACTACCAGCTTCTGCTTGGTCAGGTGACCGCCTGGAACGGGGTTATAAAATCGGTGATGGAGCAGGAGTATAACCAAAAGGAACGTTATCTGCTGAATTACAATAATAGGGCGGCTGTGGATAAATACCGTCATGTCCTGTCTAGTGAACCGATGCTCTTGCAGCGCATAGCGACGCAGGATCTGGCATCGTACCTAGGCATCACGCAGCGATCACTGACACGAGCGAAAGGACAAATACATAGACCCAATGTATTATAGGACAAATGTCCTTATGCAGTCCTGATCAGCGATGTAGATTTGCACAAAAAAACAATGCTACATCAAATTGCTCCCGAAGTTTTCCAGATTTCACTGATGCCACGAAACAGTATCAACTGCTATATTATCGAAGGTGTATTGGTAGACTCCGGAATACGGAGTTCGTATACTACTGTAAAGAAAGCTCTCCAGAAAACTCCCGTTTATCAACATATACTAACGCATGCGCATGCAGATCACCAAGGCTGTAGCGATCAGATATGCGCTGAGTTCGCGATACCCTTACTCTGTCATCCCAGTGAAGTTTTTAGGACCGAAACGGGTATGGTAACCAACGACTATCCAACTCCACAACATTGGATAGCAAAGCTTCAACAAAAGTACTGGGCAGGTCAGGGGCATAAAGTAGGACAGACAATTGTTGAAAACGATAGGATCGGAAACTTTCGGGTAATAGAGACGCCTGGACATTCGGCAGGTCATATTTCTTTTTTCCGTGAGCGGGATGGTGTACTGATAATCGGGGATGTTGCGACAAATATGAATCTGCTTACCACAGCGACTGGTCTGCGCCTTCCTCCAAATATATTCACCTCCGATCAGCTGCTCAATATAAAATCGCTCCAGAAGTTAGCAAAACTAAACCCTGCTATAATCTGCTTCGGTCATGGACCGATCATGCGAAATACAGATCGAAAGTTTGAGCAATTTGTGGCTAAATGCAGCGCGGTTATTTAAAGTGAAGTCTAAAGCAATTTTAGCCTACTTTAAAATATCTACAGCTTTGCTCCTGAAACGTTTTTAACGGATACTATTTATGGTGTTCAGTAAAAAGATTACTCTGTTTTCAACTGTATCTTTTGGGACTTCGATAATTTCGTAACCGTAATTTAAGTAAGTTTCCTTCATTATTGTAAAGGTCTGTACAGCCTCTTCCCAAGTTTGTTTTCGTTCACTATCTGGATGATAAATTTCTTCCCAAGGTGGAAGAATAAAAATTTTTTTATTGTAAAGTGAATTTTTCCCAATACTGTTCATTTCAGCTGAGATTTCAAGTCCTATCATATTAGCATAGCAAATTGTGTCTAAAATCCCGCGGTCAAAAAAATAAGGCTGAGGATCATGCTGTGATACAGAGCTATAACTTATCACTGCAGCATCTAACATTAAATTCGTATAACGTTCTTTGTTTTTCCAAGGAAGTCCGTCTCCGTTATTATCTAATTCTTTTTTTATTATTTCTCTGGCATTTTCATGCAAAACTTTATAATCATTTTTTGCCAATTCATTTACAAGAGTTGTCTTGCCAACACCTGGTCCCCCTGTAATTACGTAACAGTTATTCTTTCTTAAAATCATTTTTGTATAATGTTTGATATAGTTGATCCTAACTAGGTAGTGATTGCTAGGTTCAGCTGTCGGTTTGCAGATTAGCGATATTGGGTTTTATTACCAAAACTTCCTTAATAAGTACGACAGCCCTTTGAGTCTGCTTAGCAAAAGACATTTTAATAAACAACGAAATGCGCTGGAATTTGCACCTAGTGTTAAAATCAAAGTTTTTACAATACTCGAGGCTTTTAATATTCGACTCCCGGAATAAGGTACCTTGTTTTAATACTTCAGTTGCAAATATTATGTTATAAATATAACAATTTATAGCAAGAAATAAGAGTCAAATTTTTGCCTCTAAAGGCCAATTCATTAATTTCCCTGTCAATAATAAACAAAAAGAAAAGAACGCTAAAATTAGTTTTCATAATGATAACATTGAGGTTAAACAAAAATAGCTTTACAGTCAAATAAAATGTTCATTTGACAAACTGTCTGAACATCAATATGTTGATGCGAATTAGGGAATTTGACTTATAAAGATCGACGCACAGAATGACAAACATTTTATATGCGATTTCGTGCATATTTTGGTAAAACCCGCAAAAGTAATAACCCTGCTACCATTTACAAGGTTTTAGTTTTAATTGATATTGTTTCTTGTGATCCCGCTGGGATTTATTGCGACCCACATACCCCAAACGCATGTCCGCAATGAAAAAGGTCGAACCCATCCCAACGCTTATGTTCTCATCCCACTGGGTACAAAAAAAGCCTCACATTTCTGTGAAGCTTTCTTGTGATCCCGCTGGGATTCGAACCCAGGACCCATACATTAAAAGTGTATTGCTCTACCAGCTGAGCTACGGAATCCTACTCTTTTTTGAAGTTTCCTTCGTTGTTTGGAGTGATGCAAAGGTAGAAAAAACTACTATACAGTGCAAATAAAACGACTATTTAATTACAAAGGACCTTCTTGTCCTTTCATTTATAGGGAATTAATTTTTTTAAATTAGGAAATATAATCGCGATCTTCATTGCTCAATGTTGATTTTGAACTCGATATTTCCTCCATATCCATTGTCGTTGTGGGATTGACTTGAATAACTTCTGTCTTTCTTTTCTTTGGCCGTAACAGAATGCCACCTATGATGATTCCAATAAATAGGGTGATGGCTATAATTGATGACAACGCAAAAACATGCTTGCCAAAAAACCAAAACTCCACAGGAGCAGTATTCTGCATAAAAAAAATCGTTATGATCACGACTAAGATTAAAAGTATAATGGTTTTGAAATTCATTTTGCGCTTTATTTTTTGTCAAAAATAATCATTGTAGGCGATACTTTATATACTTGAGTAAGAAAGCTATTACAGAGTGATCATTTATGCCGCTAAAATTTAACTTTATTGATTTTTCATGATGTTCTATCTTTCCACATGTTGAACACGTAACGTGAAGCGAAGTAGGTCAGAAAGGAGCAGATTAGATTTGCCGCTACAGCGAGCAATGAATAATGGCTAAAGCCTTCCATTTGTCCAGTATCTAAACTTTGTCCAACGCCTTCCTTGTAATACGTAAGCGGAAATCCTATTGTAGTTAAACCATCATAAGCCATTCCATCATGATAGGAAAGCCAGCTCAGTAAGCCGAAGATCAACAGGGTCCCTAAGAAGTAATGCCATATTTTCATTGTTTACCATCATTGATTTATGTGAAATAACGTCTCAATATGAAACTGGATGAATTCTTATCGCAGCGCCCATACTTCGTTGAAAGTAACCAATTAATCTCAAACAATGAAGGAGATCGATCTCTAATTTTCTGGGAAATGCTCATAGTGATAGGATAAACCAAACAAAAACATCAACTAGTTTCCATATTTGGTATCATCAAAGTTTTTTGCAGCAATTGAACCGAAACTGTATTGTTCCAATAATTCCTCTTGTGTAATTGCTCGACGATTGACAAGGACTCTTTGTTTTAAGCTTTGGAAGTGCTGATCGATCAACTGTTTTTGTTTCTGCAATTGCTGCTTCAAATATATGGTTATAATTAATCTTATTCTCTTCGTACATAATTATTGAATTGAGAAAAATAGCCTCTTAAAAAGAGGCTATTTTTAAATGTTTGGATCGATATAGGTATATCTGAAGCATTACTTCGCATCGATATTGACCGTATTCAGTCGCAATGAGTTTAAAATTACGGATACTGAACTTAAACTCATAGCTGCTGCAGCGAGCATTGGCGATAACAATATACCAAAAGTAGGGTATAGGATACCTGCTGCAATAGGAATGCCTAAAACATTGTACAAAAAGGCGAAAAGTAAATTTTGTTTGATATTGCTCACCAATTTGTGGCTCAGTATTTTTGCTTTTACCACACCTAGCAAATCGCCTTTTAACAAGGTCACTTCAGCGCTTTCGATGGCTACATCCGTTCCCGTACCCATGGCAATACCGATATCGGATTGTGCCAAAGCGGGCGCATCATTGATCCCGTCACCAGTCATCGCCACGACCTTATTTTCTTGCTGTAATTTTTTGATCTCCATCAATTTATCCTCTGGCAATGCTTGAGCTTTAAAGTGCTTAATACCCAGCTCATCGGCTACAGCTTTGGCTGTTTTCGCATTATCACCGGTCAACATCATTACATCTACACCATGATCCATCAAATAATGGATGGCTTGTTTTGCCGTATCTTTGATTTTATCAGCGATCACTAAATACCCCAACAATGTGGTACCCTGTGCTAAATAGGAGACTGTACGACCTTTTTCCTGTTCTACGGCAACTTGTTCTTTGACTGGATCGGTGATCGTAATCCCATCATCTGTTAATAACGATTCATTTCCCAACAGCACTTTTTCATTCTGAAGATAACCGATCACACCTTTACCATTGATGGTGTCAAAACGATCGGTTTCCTGCAGAATTAATTTTGCCTCTTTAGCTTTCTTAACGACAGCTTCAGCTAAGGGATGGGAACTATTGGCATTGATAGAAGCTGCTCGTATCAACAATTCATCGGCGGTGTAGCTCGATGTGCTGAATACATGTTCTAGACTTGGTCTTCCTTCAGTTATGGTTCCTGTTTTGTCCGTAACCAAGACATTGACTTTATCTAATTTTTCCAAAGCTTCAGCATTTTTGATAAGAATACCATTTTTAGCACCTTTCCCAATACCAACCATGACCGACATGGGTGTTGCCAGACCTAATGCACAAGGACATGCAACGATTAGCACGGCTAATGCATTGGCCAATGCGAAAGCAAGTTTGGATTCGACACCATAAATCATCCAAGCTGCAAATGTTAAAATAGCTATTACGATAACAACTGGTACAAAAATGCGGGCGACTCGATCGGTCAACTTTTGAATGGGTGCTTTACTGCGGCTTGCACTGTTGACCATCTCAATAATCTGTGCCAATAAGGTATCGTCACCCACGCGGTTGGCTTTCATCAAGAATGACTGATTGCCGTTAATCGTTCCTGCACTCACATAGTCACCTTCCTTTTTGTCTACTGGAACCGGTTCTCCTGTTAACATGGACTCGTCAATGGCACTATAACCTGATGTGATCGCTCCATCAACCGGGATTTTCTCTCCTGGTTTAACGCGTAATAGTTGATTCAACTGGATGTCGGCTACTGAAATTTTCTTCTCCACACCATTTTCGACCAAATTTGCTTCGGCAGGGGATAATTTAATCAGTTCTTTGATGGCTGAATTTGTTTTTGAATGTGCTTTTGCTTCCATCAATTGACCTAAGAGGACTAAAGTCAAGATAACAGCTACCGATTCAAAATATAAGGCAACCTGTCCATGATGTCCAAGAAGTTCATCTGGAAATATCGAGGGAAAACATAGGGCAACGACACTGTATAAAAAACCGGCTCCTGCTCCTAGACCGATTAAACTGAACATATTTAAATTCCAAGTTCTGAATGATGTCCAAGCGCGTTCAAAGAACATCCATGCCGCATAAAAGACGACGGGAATAGTTAAAAACAGCTGGACCCAACCTGACATCTTTGCTGTAATAACTTGACCAATCGGATTGCCAGGGATCATTTCACCCATCGACAGAATAAATAAGGGTACGGTAAACAAGATGGCAATCCAAAGTTTTTTCCTTAAATCTTCATAAGTGTGATCTACTTCTTCTGTAGCAGCGTTGGCGACTAAATCCATACCGCAGATGGGACATGAACCGGGTTTGTCGCTTTCGACTTCTGGATGCATCGGACAGCTGTAAGTGACAGCTGCTTTCTTTTCAGGTATCTTCTCTAAATTCATCCCACATACAGGACATGATCCGGGCTTATCATATAATTTGTCACCTTCACACATCATGGGGCAATAATATTTACCAGCTGAATGCGCTGTAACCTTAGGTTTAGCTACTTTTTCATGTGTTGAACAACAAGAGGCTTGAGGATGCTTGTCTACCTGATCTTTTAACGACTCAACGGGAACGAGGAACATACCACATACTGGACAGGAGCCAGGTGCATCGTATGTGTGCTCATGTCCTTCGCAATACATGGGACAGATAAACTTGCCAGATGCTGCTGCAGATAGTGCATGAACCTGATTTTCATTTTTTTTTGACGAACAACAGGAAGCTTTTGGTGCTTCAGTCTGATTTGAGCCCTGATCTATCAATGACTCAACGGGAACTAGGAACATACCACATACTGGACAGGAGCCAGGTGCATCGTATGTATGATCATGTCCTTCGCAATACATGGGACAGATATACTTGCCAGAAGGTGAAACTGCTTTGGCTGTCGTTTGATATTCTTTCGAATGTTCTATTTGCTGATCTTCGTTATTTTCAATCGCTGTTTCATGGATTTGATAATGACCAATCTCGGATAGCTTATGATTAAGTGCTTTGATGTCAATAGCGTGTTCGCTATCAATGATGACTTCAGCAGGGTCTAAAGTAACGATCGCCTTGATCCCATGTATCTGATTGAGTTTATCCGATACATGGTTACGACATCCATTGCAAGTCATGCCTGATATTTGATATTTTTGATTCATAATCTGCTTTAAATTAACTTAAACAAATATCCCTGTTTAGATAAAATTTAAACTGTAACATTTGAGGTTTAAATTATAAGATTTTAGCAGGGAAATAAGCGTATATAAAAGGACGATGAACAATTTATAAAAAGAACAAAGAATAGGTAACTTTGTTTGTAATTGAAAATCTCCAATGAATTCAAATCATAATCAAGGAAAACGGGAGAGTACAGGGCGTACTTCTCATATTTTAAATACGTCAGCCAATTTACTTGGAATTTGTTTTTTAGTCTTAACGACAATAAAAAAGATGAAATTGACAGAAGGGAGCTTAATTGACGAATGTGCAGCCCTTGCGATATTTATATTTATGGCAAGTTGCATTATCTCTTTTATTGCGATGAAAAGAGGTGATTTAAGGGAAGTTAAAAGACTGGAGAACATCGCGGATATGATCTTTTTAACGGGTCTATTTGTACTATTTCTAGCATCTCTACTGTTGATCTTTAACTTGATCGAGTAGCATCAACTAGGAAGCATAACAGATTCTATTTTAGATTTAATAAAGATGGTTAATCAAAGACTACGCTTATGCACATGAGGAGTTTCTAATAAACTGGAATGGTTTTTATATCCTTAATCTCTAAATAGCTTAAAAAGCGCCTTAAATCAAAAGATATGTTCAGCAATGGATCTTAACGTTAGGCAGTGACTTTTGATACGGAAAGGAGATATAAACAGTATAATACAAAAAGTTTATATACTATTTATAATGCATTGCCTAATAATATTTTATGCAAATAGCATAACTTCAGGATGCTTTAATATGTTTTTGATCAAGGGCTTGGTATCGCCATCAATGACTGCCTTATAGTGGGGTTCAGGAATGAAAAGTTTGAAGGTTTTTTTCTCAATTTTAATGACAAAAATTGCCCCATGAACAATCTGTTTATCATCGATCACCATTGAAAACTCATCAACTGGCTGATTAGCAAGTTTATTCTTTTCAATTAACTTTAAAAGTTTTTCCATAGTCAAAACTACATATTCTCGTCAATATATGAGCACATATTGACGAGAATATCATTAATTTTTAGCGATTAGATCTCTTAGAGCTACTGATGCAATAGCGCCTCCAAAGGCAGCTGGAAGATAAGACATGGTGCCATAAGCCGATTTCTTATAATTGCTTCCATCGGTGTATAATAAGGATGCTTTATCTGGCAATTCTGTTGAAAATACCGCCTTGAAGCCACTTCGTATGCCGTGCTTATATAATTTTTTACGAATGTGGTGGGCAAGTTTACAATTATACGTTTCTCCGATATCTGCAATTTCTATTTTAGTAGGATCCATTTTACCACCGGCACCCATTGAACTAACAAAGCGAACTTTTCTTTCTAAGGCCTGACGGATGAAAAACAATTTTGGCGTAATGCTATCGATAGCTTCTACGGCATAATCTGGCTTGAGATCCAAGAGATCTGAAATTTTTTCTGGAAGAACAAAATCCTCGATAATAGTTAAATCCAATTCTGGATTGATAGCCAACAAGCGATCTCGCATGATCTGCGCTTTGGACATACCATGATTTGTTGCCAGTGCAGGCAATTGTCTATTTCTATTGGATGGATCAACCGTATCACCATCAATGATGGTCATTTTGCCAACTCCGCCACGACAGATAAATTCTGCTGCAAATGAACCTACACCACCCAGTCCTAAAACCATGACGTGAGAATTTGCCAATTTTTCTAAAGCTTCACGTCCCACTAATGCCTCTGTGCGTGATAGCCATGATAAGTCTTTCATATTTTATCCAAATACAAGTTGATAGTTATTAAATACGGTATTCTTTAGTTCTTCTAAAGATATTTTTTTTAATTGTGCCATATAGGCATACAATGTCCTGATATCTAGCTGTACATCGTCTGTTTCTAAAAACAGCTGATCTAGGGGTGCAGATGCGAGTGTTTCATCGTGCTTACCAGTCAATATGGAAGCTCCAAAAGAAAGATAAAATCCTTTTTTGAGCAATTGATCAGCAATTGTTTTGTTTTTGTTGAATCCGTGAAAGATACTCTTGCCTGTAAATTGTTCTGCTTTTAAGGCATATTGTACTTCTTCAAACGCACGAACGCAATGAATAATCAATGGTGTACGATAGGCTTTTGCTAATCTAATCTGCTGCTGAAATATGGATTGCTGTATGGCCAAAGGGATAGAAATTGCCTTGTCTAATCCGCATTCTCCGACAGCCACAATCTCCTTATCTTGGAGTAATTCTTCTAGGAGCGATATACCTTTACCTGGATCTTCTTCTGCGATATGCCAAGGATGTAATCCTGCGGTGACTGGTTGGAACAACCAAAGATCTTGATCACTGTTAAGCATATTGTTATACACACCAAAGAGATCTGCCTCTGGCGAGTGATGCTGATGGGTATGAATGTCAATATAAAGCTGTGCCATAATCAGGCGCAAATTTGAGAAAAATAAATGAGGATTGATAATTTTATCTACTAAAGGTGTAGATATTTATTGGATATGGGTCTCAAGTACTTTCAACATGCCATTTGCTTTTAATAAGCATTCCTGATATTCATCCTCTGCATTGGCCTGAATAGTAATGGCACCACCGGTTTGAAAGGATAAATACTTGTTTTGGGCATTATATAAAATAGTCCTAATGACGACATTGAAATCAAAATTACCATTTGGGTCAAAATAACCGATAGACCCTGCATATAGTGAACGTCGATTTGCTTCGACTTGATCGCAGATCTGCATTGCTGCTATTTTAGGTGCTCCGGTCATGGAGCCTGCTGGAAAAGTATTTTTAATGACTTCGATATCTGATACATCGGGGCTGATCTCACAGGTGATTGTTGAAATCATCTGATGGACCAGTTTGAATGTGTGGATTTCAAATAGATGGTCTGCTTTGACCGATTTTGGTACCGCACTTCTTGTTAAATCATTTCGAACCAAATCGACGATCATCACATTTTCGGCAATTTCTTTTTTCGAGTTCAACATTTCCTGTATGATCTGCTGATCTTCTTCATCTGTAAATCCGCGCTTTGCTGTTCCTTTTATGGGCTGCGAGATCAATTGTCTGTTGCGTTTTGCAAGAAACCTTTCTGGTGAAGCGGAAAGGATGTATTTGTCCTGAAACTTAAAAAAAGCAGCAAAAGGTGTGGGGGAGATCCGATTTAATTTTTCAAATGCTGCCAAAGGATTGAGCTGTACATGCTCGGCATAAAATTCCTGACAGAGATTGACTTCATATATATCACCTCGTTGAATATGATCTTGCATGGTGTGAAATGCTGCAAGGTATTCTTCCTTCGTCCATCTGGTCTGTACCTGACCATCAAAACCGACCACTTCATTTTTTAATTCCAGAGCTAGAATCGCTCGAAAGATTTCATCAGGCTTTTCGGCGATGATCCATACTGTATTTTCGATGATTTTGATCGTAATAGCTGGGATGAAGAAATAGGCCAATGGAAATTCCAATCGATCGACGTGATGGGTTTGGAGTTCCTCAATTTCATTTTTCAGGTCGTAAGAAAGAAAACCTGGTATATAAGTATGGGGATGATCTGAAATGAATTGTTGAACCTCACGGAGGCTGTGTTGGTCGGTAGAGGTATACTGTGCAGTCGCTTGAACAGCAATTAAACAGTCAAATGCACTCCATTGATCCATATGTTCGTTAGAATGGAGGTAGGCTACTTCATCAAATTGCGCTGCCCATTGCAGCGCTTTTTGATGAAAATTATGCTTTGAATCTATAACAAAATTGTCTTCGACCCGCATTAACTATTTAGTCAATTTTAATGTTTGTTTACGATCTGGTCCTACTGATAAGAACGTGATAGGCACTTCTAATGCTTTCTCTAGATACGTAATGTAGTTTTGCAATGCTGTTGGGATTTCGCTTTCTTGCGTAATTCCTGTTAAATCTTGATTCCATCCATCGATTTCTTCTAAAATAGGCTCAGCCTCGTTTGTGATGATTTCGTATGGCATATAATCGATTACTTTGCCTTCATGTCTGTAGTGTGTACACACTTGGATTTTTTCGAATGTATCCAATACATCAGCTTTCATCATGATCAATTCGGTCACACCGTTTAACATGATAGCATATTTTAATGCAGGAATATCAATCCAACCTGTACGACGAGCGCGACCTGTAGTGGCACCAAATTCATGTCCTAATTGACGTAAATTTTCACCTACTTCATCATGTAGTTCTGTTGGGAATGGACCTCCACCTACACGTGTTGCATAAGCTTTGAAGATACCATATACGGCACCAATTTTATTTGGAGCGATACCTAGACCTGTACATGCACCTGCTGTCGTTGTATTGGACGATGTTACAAATGGATATGATCCAAAATCTACATCTAACAAGGTACCTTGAGCGCCTTCAGCTAATACTTTTTTGCCATCCTTTAAGTATTGATTTACTAAATGCTCAGAATCAACATGAGGAATTGTTTTAATGAATTCGATCGCTGCTAAGAAAGCCTCTTCTTTTTCAGAAAAATCAGGGATTTCACCGTAATGTGCTAAAATAGAAAGGTGTTTTTCTCTCAATTTTTCATAACGTTCTTTGAAATCTGCTAATGTAGTATCACCCACACGTAGGCCATTACGACCTGTTTTATCCATATAGGTAGGACCGATACCTTTTAATGTCGAACCAATTTTGCCTTCACCCATTTTAGATTCTGAAGCAGCATCTAATAATTGGTGTGTAGGAAGAATTAAATGCGCTTTGCGAGCTAACACTAAATTTCCTTTTCCCACTGGATCAAATCCAGCAGTTTTCAAATTGTCTAGTTCTCTCTTTAAAATAATCGGGTCGATAACAACACCATTTCCGATTAGGTTAAGAATTCCTTCATTGAAGATACCTGAAGGTATCGTGTTTAAAACGAATTTTTTGTTATCAAACTCCAATGTGTGTCCGGCGTTAGGGCCGCCTTGGAAACGAGCAATTAAATCGTATTGTGGACAAAATACATCAACGATTTTACCTTTACCTTCGTCTCCCCATTGTAAGCCCAAAAGCACATCAACTTGCATAGCTTTTAAAGTATTGTGATTAAGAATTTATGTTAATTTTTTGAATTATCTAAAAACAAAATGTTCAGAAAAATGAGCAAATCATTTTCTGAACAAATGTACTATTATATTTTACCAATCCTCAGATTAATTTGAAATAACCTCTTTTTTAGCTTTTGCAGCAGCAATACTTTGCTGACACTCATTGCAAACACCGTAAAGATTTAGGGAGTGATGTTTAATATCAAATTTCAATAGGTCACCCATGAGGCTTTGAATCTGGTTAATACGGGGGTCGCAAAACTCAACTACTTTATTGCACTCGATACAGATAACGTGATCGTGTTGTTTAAATCCATAAGATTTTTCAAATTGTGCCATATTACGGCCAAATTGATGTTTTGTGACCAAATCACAGGAAACTAATAATTCTAATGTGTTGTAAACAGTAGCACGGCTAACTCGATATTTTTTATTCTTCATGTGGATATACAATGACTCGACATCAAAGTGGTCCGTGCGGGAATAAATTTCTTCTAAAATAGCATATCGCTCTGGAGTTTTTCTTAGGTTTTTATTTTCTAAGTAAGCTTCAAAGATCTTTTTTACTGTTGCGTAATTTTCAGCTGCGTTCATATTAATCAATAAGATTCTTTACAAATTTACCAATTTTGATTCAATTATCGTAAGATAAAAAAAATGTGATATTAAACTGATGTTAACTTTCAGATTCATAACGCGAAACAGTTGTAATGCCCTGTACTTGTTTAAGTGTTTTCATGAGACTTTCCAATTGTGCAATATCATTGACAAAGACCATAATGTTGCCCTCAAATATCCCTTCATTACTGGTGATACTGAGTGAACGAATGTTGACGTTGAACTCTTGTGAAATCACGGTGGTCAGTTTATTGACCAAACCCACATCATCTATACCTACAATACGCAATCCGGTTAAGAAGGATACATCATTTTTTGAGGTCCATCTGGCTTTCATAATCCGATAACCATAATTTGCCATCAGTTTAGACGCATTTGGACAACTTGTACGGTGTATTTTGATGCCATCATTGACCGTTAAAAATCCGAATACATCGTCTCCTGGTATGGGATTGCAACAAGGGGCTAGTGTATAATCGATCTGCTGTAAGTCATCACCAATTAATAGGGTGTCTTGATCTTTTTTGTTAAATTTCTCGACTAATCCACCAATATGGTTATTGAATTGCGTGTTTTGTGTACTTAAGGTAGCGTCATTATTTTTTTCATGTGCCACAAACTCGCGTAACTGTTTCATATCGACCAACCCTTTGGCAACATTATAAAACAGATCTTGGGAACTGGAGAATTTTAGAAAATTAGCAATCTTATTAATATTGTCCGTATTGTACGTGATTTTTAATGTTTTCAGCTTGCGTTCTAAAATTTCTTTTCCATCTTCGGCTACACGACGTCTTTCTTCTTTCAGTGAAGAGCGGATCTTTGATTTTGCTTTGGCAGTAACGACAAAATTCAACCAGTCTTCTTTTGGAGTCTGTTTGCTTGAGGTGATGATCTCGACTTGATCACCATTTTGCAGCACATGGCTCAGCGGTACTAATTTATGGTTGACTTTGGCTCCGATACAGGTTGCTCCGATATCGGAATGGATCTCAAATGCAAAATCTAATGCTGTCGCCTCATGCGGAAGCTGAATTAAAGCTCCTTTTGGGGTAAAAATAAAGATTTCATCCGAAAATAGATTCATCTTGAAGTCATCGACAAAATCCAAGGCATTTTGCTCCGGATTGCTTAAGACATCTCTAATTTTTTTGATCCATTGATCCAATCCGCTATCTGAATTTGATTCTTTGTATTTCCAGTGTGCTGCAAAACCTTTTTCCGCAATTTCATTCATGCGACTGGTTCTGATTTGTACTTCAACCCATTGTCCTCGTGGACCCATAACGGTTGTATGCAAGGATTCATAGCCATTTCCTTTTGGAGAAGAAACCCAATCGCGCAAACGATCTGGATTTGGACGATAGAGATCCGTGACAATAGAATATACTTTCCAACATTCCGTTTTTTCTCGTTCATCATCTGTATCGATCACAATTCGAATGGCAAATAAATCATAAACCTCTTCAAAAGGAATTGATTTTTTACGCATTTTGCTCCAAATCGAATGGATAGATTTGGGTCTGCCAAAAATCTGTGCCGAGATTCCTTGTTCTTTTAGTATTTCTTGTACAGGCTCAATAAAGTCTGCAATGAATTTTTCCCTTTCCGCCTTTTTTTCATTGAGCTTGCGCGCGATAAACTTATAGGTATCTGGATCGGTAAACTTCATGGAGAGATCTTCGAGCTCGGACTTAATGGCATATAAGCCTAAGCGATGGGCGAGTGGCGCATATAAGTAGCTGGTCTCGGAAGCGATTTTAAGCTGCTTGTCGCGAGCCATAAATTCCATGGTCCGCATGTTGTGCAGGCGATCGGCGAGTTTGATCAAAATGACTCGAACATCATCGGCCAATGTCAACAGCATCTTACGGAAATTTTCCGCTTGCATAGAACTATTGGGGTCAAAAATTCCTGAAATTTTTGTCAGTCCATCAATAATACGACGTACTTTTTTACCAAACATTTGCTCGATTTCATCAAGGGTAATGTTGGTATCTTCAACCACATCGTGTAATAAGGCACATACAATCGAGGTAGTCCCTAAGCCAATTTCTTCTGCAGCTATTTGAGCTACAGCAATTGGATGGAAAATATAAGGCTCGCCAGATTTTCGACGCATTTCTTTGTGGCTATCCAGAGCAAGATCAAAAGCTTTTCTGATCATCTGCTTGTCGCCTCGTTGCATCGTTGGTTTACATGCGCGTAGTAATGCTCTGTATCTTTTACGTATTTCTTTATTTTCTGCTTCTATATCAATCACATAATCTTTCATAAACTTGCAGTTGCATTATGATTTTAAAAATACATTTCTTAAATTAGTTAATGTTAATTTAATGGAATAAGTAGTAAACCAAATTTATTTTTATTAAATGTAATAATTTTTTAATACTATTGACAAAAAAAGACAATTTTTAAATTGTAATGATCAAAATAAACTTACGCTGGATGCTTTTTTTGCTTTTCTCCATTCCAATTTTGGGGATGGCTCAAGCACTGACAGTACCTCTTTACGGGGAGGGGGAGCAGGAAGTTCTGGAAGAGTACAACATGACCACTCTAGAAACTGGTGAGCGATTGCCTTGGTTTTTAATTCCTGAGGTCAAAATATCCAAACCGCGGATATGGACTTCGGAAGATGCTAAAAAAGAGTATTTGAGATTAAGAAGAAATGTACTAAGAGTATTACCTTATGCCATATTCGCTCAAAAAAGATACGATCAATTGGATCGCGAGCTGGCTTTGGAGACCGACAAAAAGCAACAAAAGAAATTAATTGAAAATTGTGAAAATGAAGTGAAAGCCATGTTTAATAAAGAAATTAAAAACATGAGTATTACACAAGGGAAAATTTTAATTAAACTCATTGATAGACAGACTGGCCACTCCAGTTATGAAATGGTTAAACAGATGAAGGGCGGACTGACTGCATTTTTATATCAGGGGGTAGCTAAAATATTTGGACATAATCTCAAAAATACCTACGATCCTAGAGAGGATTTTGAAATTGAAAATATCATCAGAGAATTTCAAAAAACAAGACGGGATCCGCGCTATTTTTAATAGAAAGGAATAATTTATGAAGACAGTTTATGATTTTGGAGCCTTACAGTTCAATGGTCAAGAAAAATCATTAGCTGATTACAAAGGAAAAGTGTTGTTAATCGTCAATACGGCGAGTCAATGTGTATTTACCCGACAATTTAAATCTTTAGAAAAACTTTACCAAACTTATAAAAATGAGGGGTTTGAAATCTTGGCTTTTCCATCGAATAACTTTGGAAAACAGGAACCATTGACCGGCTATACGTTAGAAACTTTTTGTAGAATCAACCAACAAGTCAGTTTTCCAATCTTTAAACGATCGCATGTATGTGGAGAATACACATCGCCTCTATATAGATATTTAGCCCATAAGGATGAAAATGGACGTATAGAAAGTAAACCGCTATGGAATTTTCATAAATACCTCATCAATAAAAAAGGAGAAGTGGTTGACTACTTTTATCCAACGACTTCACCGAACGCTTCTAAAGTGAAAAAACGTGTCGAACAATTACTATCGGAAGAGTAAGATCAAAAGAGTAGAAACAACAAAATGTTTAGTACTTTTGCCTACATTTAGTTGGTTAAACATTTAAAATAAACTCCCATGATAAAACTTGATTTATTAGTAATTGCTGTGCATCCGGATGACGCGGAATTGGGCGCTGGAGGAACGATAGCAAAATATGTAGCAGCGGGTAAAAAAGTAGGAATTGTAGACTTAACTAGGGGCGAACTGGGTACTCGTGGTACTGCTGAAACCAGAGATCGTGAAGCGAATGATGCGGCAGCAATCTTAGGATTGACTGTTAGAGATAATTTAGCACTGCGTGATGGCTTTTTTAATAATAGTGAGGAGGATAAATTAGCTGTGATTCGTGCTATCCGGCAATATCAACCTGAAATCATCATTACTAATGCAATTACAGATCGCCATCCAGATCATGGAAGATCGGGACATATGGTTTCTGAAGCTTGCTTTTTATCGGGATTACGAAAGATAGAAACCTCCTATGATGGTGTTTTGCAGGAAGCTCATCGTCCTCGATTGGTATTGCAGATGATACAGGATTATTATATCAAACCGGATATCGTCATAGATATTACTGATTTTTATGATATTAAGGAAAAATCGATTTTGGCGTATAAGACACAGTTTTATACCGGTGAAGAACATGATTCGGATGAACCTCAGACTTATATTTCTAATCCCGATTTTATGGAATCTACCGCAGCTCGGGCTCGGGAGTTTGGACGCTCGATACAGGTGAAATATGCTGAAGGATTTACGGCGAAAAAAATATTAGGTGTAGATGATATATTTCATCTGATTTAATTTAAAATAATCAAATAAAAGCCGTTTCTTTATCATATTAGGAAACGGCTTTTGCTTTTACAGCATTTTTACATGAAAAATCAAAAATTCTCGCTACAAGATCGAATAAAAAGTTTTACTTATGCTTTCAACGGGTTTAAAATCTTACTGATCGACGAGCATAATGCGCGTATACATCTTGTTGCAACTGTAGTGACGGTGATCGCTGGATTTTATTTCGATATTTCTAAAGTAGAATGGATGATTGTTTTACTGTGTATTGGTGCTGTTTTTGCTTTGGAAATCATCAATTCGGCGATTGAAAATTTAGCAGATTTGGTGTGTCAAGAGAAAAATGAATATGTTAAAAAAGCAAAAGATCTAGCAGCTGCAGCCGTATTGACCGCTGCTTTTGTTTCTGCTATAATAGCGCTGATCATTTTTATCCCTAAAATAATGATGTTATGGTTTTAATTAGAGCTTACGAGTTAAAAGATCGGGAGATCGTATTGAGTGTCATGCAAGAAAATATTCCAACTTATTTTGCTCAAGATGAGCAAGAGGACTTGAAGTATTACTTGGATTTTGAGATTGAGCAATACTTTGTTTTGGAAGCAGATGGTCAGATAGTGGCATGTGGTGGTATCAACCTGGAATTGGAGGAAAGAAGGGGGGTGATCAGTTGGGATATTGTTCGTCCTGCTGAACAGGGTAAAGGCCATGGACGAAAATTATTGGAACACCGCATTGCAATTTTAAAAAGCATGCCAGATATCGATCGGATAACGGTACGCACGTCTCAGTTGACGTATTTATTTTATCAAAGAAATGGTTTTGTTTTAAACCAGATCGTAAAGGACTATTGGGCGAAAGATTTTGATCTTTATAGCATGGAATTGAGTTCTTAGTCCATCAGATTAAAAACAATAGATACCAATATAAAGATAGGAAGGATCAAAGCAGCGATAACATTGAACTTGAATTTTGCAATTTCATGCTTTCGATATAAGAAAAAAGATTCTGCAAGTAGGTAGATCATCCAAATCAGATAAAATATACCCATAAAAAATAAAATAACACCAATATCTCCTGTACCACAACGGCGACGAGGATCGAGTTGTGCCATCGCAATAGGGATAGCTATAAATAGCAATATGATTAATGCTAAAATCCGAATAACAACATGTTTGATCATATTATCCTTTTGTTGTTAATACATATATCTAAAAAAAGGTAACCTATTGGGCTACCTTTTTGTGTTTATTTCGAAAATATTTAGTTCTTTTTGTCGATTTTATAAAGACGTCCTAAATCGGTGATTGCATATAATGCACCATCTTTTCCTTGTGTGATATCTCTAAAACGCTGTCCTTCTTTGGCTAACAATCTTTCTTCACCAACAACTTTATTGTCTTTAATGACTAAGCGAGCAATATGTGTACTGCTTAAACCACCTATAAATAAGTTGTTTTTCCATTCTGGAATACGATCTCCAGTGTAAAATGTTATTCCACTTGGTGATAACACAGGATCCCAGTAGTATACGGGCTGTTCTAATCCTTCTTTTTGTTGTATAGCGTCGCCTACTTTTTCGCCACTGTATTCTAAACCATAAGTAATGGTCGGCCAGCCATAATTTTTACCGGCTTCAATACGGTTCAGTTCGTCACCTCCACGGGGACCAAATTCAGTTTCCCACAGATCGCCTGTTTCAGGATGAATTGCCAGACCTTGTGGATTGCGGTGTCCGTAACTATAGATTTCGGGTCTAGCATCTGCTTGTCCTGTAAATGGATTGCCTGATGCTGGTGCTCCGTCTGTCGTGATTCTGATGATTTTACCCAATCCTGATTTCAGATCTTGCGCTTGTGGTCGAGTCGCTAAATCAGAGCGTTCGCCAGTAGTAATGATCAAATTGCCAGACTTGTCAAATAGGATCCGACCTCCATAATGTAAATTGCCCTTATATTTCGGTGTGGCACGATATATAACAGCTACATTTTCAACAGTCTTATCATCAGCAGATAACTTTCCTTTGCCTACGGCCGTGAGATTCCCTTCAGCACTGGGTTCGGAGAAAACAAAATAGACCATACGGTTGGTTTCAAAGTTTGGATCGATTGTCAATCCTAGCAAACCACCCTGACCAGCAGCATCCACTTTTGGTAATCCTGTTATGGGTTCAGAGACTTTCCCGTCGGTAGTTGCAATTCTAAATGTACCTTCTTTTTCTGTGATGAGTAAACGTCCATCAGGCAAAGCAGCAATACCCCAAGGAGATTTTAGTGTTGTGTTCAACACGACTCCTTCAAATGCGGTATTGGTTTTTACCCCATTTATACGTGTTTGACCCACAAAAGCAGGTTTATACTTGGTATTGGCTTCATTCTTTTCAACAGCTGGATAGATGCTATCTACTGTATTGGTTTCTGCACCGGTAGTACCGTTTGAACAGGAGTACAGGGCAAAAGAACTAATCAGTACGGTGGCTAATTTACTTTTCATAGACAAGTTGAATTGTTTCATATCATATAAAAATATAAATAATTTATTAAAAAATACGCATGTCAGCTCTTTATCATGAAATAAAGCCTTTTACATATTGCCGAGTGATTTCATGTTTTGGATTTAAGAGCACTTCTTCCGTTTTTCCAAACTCGAGGATCTCGCCACCATAAACAAAAATAATATAATCCGATACACGGCGTGCTTGTCTCAGGATATGGGTGACCAGTACGATGGTATAATCTTTTTTAAGTTCAACGAGCAGATTTTCAATGGTCTGTGTGGAGATTGGGTCTAGTGCAGAGGTGGACTCATCACCTAATATAATCTCTGGTTTTACAGCTAGACCACGAGCAAGACATAAGCGTTGCTGCTGACCTATAGAAAGCCTAGTGGCGGATTGATCCAATCGGTCTTTTACTTCTTCCCAAAGACCAACATTCTTCAATTGTGTTTCCACAATAGCATTCAATTCCTTTTTATTGCGTGTACCATGAATACGTGGCCCATAAGCGATATTGTCATAGATCGACATCGGAAGCGGAAAAGGCTTTTGAGAAAGAAGTCCCATTTTTTTGCGGATATGTGTCACTTCGGCATTGGGCGCATAGATGTCTTCACCATTGACGAAGACTGAACCGGATACTTGAACACCTTTGGTATCATCGATCAAGCGGTTCAGTGTTTTTAATAATGTTGTTTTCCCACATCCTGATGGACCAATAATCGAAGTAATACTATTATTGGGCAGTGATAAATTGATATTTTTTAAAATATGATGCCCATCGATATGAATATTCAGATCTTGTATTTGAATATGCGGTTGGATAGCAGGGCTTACAACTTGTGTTTGTTCTGTTTCGATGATAGGATGTGCGTGCATATAACAATAATTAGAATGATAAAAGTTAATATAAGTGCAGATGCGTAGGCTCTACCTTGGACTTCGGGGATGGGACTGCTTAATTGGAAAAAAATAGCCAAGGGTAGCGTTGCTGCAGGTTCGTCGATATATCGAGGTAAATTGTCACTGAATCCTGTGGTTAACAAGACTCCAGCCACATCGCCGATAGCACGTCCGAATGCCAATAAGATGGCGGTAAAAATACCTGGTTTAATATGTAAAATAAAGACTTTAGCCACTTCCCAGTTTGTCGCACCTAATGATAATGTCACATGTTTGAGATCATTGGGAACCGTTCGGATCAGTTCATCAACTGTGCGGACGACTATCGGTATAGTCAGTAATGTAATGGTGATGATACCGCCTAATAAGGATGCACGGATGCCAAAATAGACCATGATCGTAAATCCTACAGCACCGTAAACAATGGAAGGGATGCCATATAGGATGTCAAACATCAATTTTGAATATTGTGCTAATTTGGAGGAGGTTTTGATGTATATATTTAGAAATAAAGCAATCGGAACACCAATAATAGTGGCCAATACGGTTGCGACTCCAGCGAGATAGAGTGAACCTAGGATAGCATTTAATATACCCCCTTCTTTACCCATATAAAATCCTCCTTTGGGCAATTGGGTGATCATTTCCCAAGATAAATATGGTAAACCCTTATAGAGAATGGTGCCGATGATAAAGAAAAGTGAACCTGTGACCAACATGCCTGATAATTGCATGAAACCCTTCGCTACCTTTTCTTTAAAAAGTCTTGTTTTCAGATTATCCATTGTGTTTACCCTCCAATCTATTTAGTATAATACGCGAAATTAAGTTGAATCCGAAAATAATCACAAACAGGAGTAAAGCGGAAAACATGAGTGCCGAATCGTATAAAGGAATGGACATCATCTCTCCAAAATTATTTGCAATTAATGCTGGAATGGGATATCCTGCATCAAAGATGGATGTCGGTATCTTAGAAACATTGCCACAGACCATCAGCACCGCTATCGTTTCCCCAAATGCTCGGGATATGGCAAGAACAATCGCGGCAATGATACCGGGCTTTGCTTTGCGCAGTATAACCTTTTGCGCAGTTTCCCATTTGGTCGCTCCTAAGGATAGGGAAGCGGCTTTGAGTTCTGCAGGTATTGTTTTGAGTACTTCGACCATGATACTAATCATAATCGGGAAGATCATAACCGATAATACAATGCCACCGGCTAAAATCGTATATCCTGAGGTAGAGACACCAAATAAGGGAGCTATGTAGGATTGTATCGCTGGCACAATAAACAGTACGCCCCACACACCGTACAATACGGGTGGAATGGCTGCTAAGACATTGATCAGTGGCAACACCATATTTTTTAATGCATTGGAAGCATACTCGGTCAAATAGATCGAACTTAAGATACAAAGTGGGCAGGAGATCAATAGCGCCACCAGCGTGACACTAAGGGTGCCCATAATGAAGGGGAGAAAACCAAAACTTCCTTTCATGGGTGCCCAAACATGATTGGTGAGGAGATCCCAAATATTAAATGATTCAAATAAGGGGATCGATTTAAAAGTCAAACCAATACCAATAATGATCACAACCGAAAGTGAAATAAGTAGCAAAACAAAACTTGACTGTTTTGCAATAGCGTTTTTTATTAATCTTGTTCTCAACATATTATAGCTTTTTCAGTTCTTCTTCCATAAATGATTCTGTTAACGGTACATAGCCATTTTCAAGTAAATAACTTTGCGATTTTTTCTTTAAGACGAAAGAGATGAATTCTTTAAGCAGTAAATTGTCAGGCTTGCCTTTTGTTATAAAAGACAGGTCTCTGGACGGTGGGCTTGGATATTGATTATTGCTCACGGCATCTGTCAGTTCATCAATCGTATTATAAAAACTTTCCTGTTCGCTGATTCGACCATCGGCATTGAGGTCAATGGGTAACACATCAATCTGATCCATTACTTTTTTTGTTTTTAAGTCATAGACATAATTGATATTATTGAAACCGATTGCATTTTTATCATCTTTGATCGCTTGTGCAATTCCAGGGTCACCAAAGATGCCGATCCCTTTTAAGTCCTCTTGTTTGCTTTTAAAAAAATTGGCCCATGTCTCAGCTGCTCCTGCGGCATCTGCTCTTGTATATACGGTCACTGGATCTTTTGTAAATCTTGGATCAATTTCATTCCACGTTTTATACTGATGATTAACAAAAATATTTTTCAGCTCCGCATTGGTCAATCCGCGTTCCTTAAGTAAACGATAGTTTGGGTTATTTGCATTGATGGTACAGATAACGGCATCTTTTGCAACATGGATGGGGTAAGCGCCATTTTTCACTTCTTCGGGGTGAAGGTCGCGTGAAATCAATCCAATATCAACCATTCCGGTCAGTGCATCGGCAATTCCTTTTCCTGCTCCTCCAGCAGAGATATTGAAGCGTACAAGCGGATGTTCCTTTTTAAATTCTTCACTCCATAAAACGACTAAGGGATAGAGCGCAAATGCTCCGGATAAAGAAATATTTCCTTCGAAACCTCTTTCTTTAGTGTATCCATTCTCTATTTTAGGAGCGCATGCATTATTATTAAGTAACAACAATAAGCTTATTATAAGTATATTACAGTTGTTTTTGATCATTTTATGTATATCTATAGGATTGGTCTACAATATTATTTTTGACAAATATATATTAATTTAATAGATTTTATAGATTATATAGTTTTTTTTTCTACTTTTGAACCAATAGAAGAGAATACAGACCAAATAAATACAATTTCAGCATATGCAAAGTTTCCGTACAGAGCTTGAAAACCCTGTGGTTGAGCAAGAGATTATTGATTTAGAAAAGAAAATTAGACTTTTCCAAGAGGGAAAAATTACGGATGAAAAATTTCGTTCATTGCGCCTAGCAAGAGGGGTTTACGGACAACGTCAGCCCGGAGTGCAAATGGTGCGTATTAAATTGCCTTTTGGAAAAGCAACTTTCAAACAAGTCATCAAAATATCGGATGTGTCTGATGAATATGCTATTCGTAATTTGCATATCACGACAAGACAGGATATCCAGATTCATTTTGTTAGTCTAGATCGTACACCAGAATTATGGGCTAAATTGGCTGAGGACGATATCACCTTACGTGAAGCGTGTGGCAACACGGTGCGAAATGTAACAGCATCGCCTACAGCTGGTATAGATCCAAAAGAACCTTTTGATGTTTCTCCTTACGCACAGGCTGTTTTTGAATTTTGTTTAAGAAACCCGATCTGTGCGGAAATGGGGCGTAAATTTAAAATGTCATTTTCGTCTTCGGAAGATGATACCGCATTTTCCTATATCCATGATCTGGGCTTCATCCCTAAAATACAACTTATTGATGGTAAAGAAGAACGTGGTTTTAAAGTTCTGTTAGGTGGCGGATTGGGTTCTCAACCTTTTCTAGCACACTTGGTACATGAATTTTTACATGAAGATCAGTTGATTCCGTTTGTTGAGTCTTCTTTACGTGTATTTGACCGCTATGGTGAGCGTAATAATAGAAATAAAGCACGCTTTAAATATTTGATCCAAAAATTGGGTATTGATGAAGTGTTGCGACTTATTGCGGAAGAGCGTGTTGCAAATGCTGTTAAATCATTTCAAATTGATCGAAATACCATCAGTCAACCTACTCCTCCAGATACAAGTGCAATTGAACTTGTAGCGTTGGATGGAGATGCTGATTACCTGATCTGGAAGTCGACAAATACATTTGAACAAAAGCAAAAAGGTTATTATGGCGTATTTGCAAAAATATCGACGGGTGATCTTCCTACTGAAAAAGCACGAGTGCTGGTCGCAGGATTGGCGGGTTTAGTTGCCGATGAGATTCGTTTTACACAAAATCAAGGTTTATTGCTGAAGTATGCTACAGAGCAGTCTTTACCTCATATCTATCAATTATTGAAAAAGTTGGAGTTGGCTTCACCTGGATTTGAGAGCACATCCGACGTGACGACTTGTCCAGGAACGGATACTTGTAATCTAGGGATTTCCAATAGTACAGAGATGGCGCGCGTAATCGAAACGTACATCCGTGATTTTTATGCCGATTTTGTGTACAATAGGGAACTTAAGATAAAAATATCGGGTTGTATGAATTCTTGTGGTCAACATGGTTTAGCTCATTTGGGATTTCATGGTAGCTCTGTGAAAGCGAATGGAAAAGTTGTTCCTGCTGCACAGGTCATGATCGGTGGTGGTACTGTTGGTGATGGTGTAGGTCGTGTGGCTGAAAGAATCATAAAAGTGCCAACAAAAAGAGTGTTGCATGTGGTAGATTTGGTCTTATCGGATTATAAAAAGAATGTTCAGGAAGGTGAAAACTTCCATGCTTATTATGATCGTCAGACAAAAAATTATTTTTATACGTTATTGAAGCCATTGGCTGACTTGACGACATTGTCGGATGATGAATACATCGACTGGGGACATCAAGAGACTTTTGAAACAGCAATTGGCGTAGGTGAATGTGCTGGTGTGATGATTGATCTAGTAGCGACATTAATCTATGAAGCGGAGGAAAAGAGAGCATGGGCAGTGTCGGCTTTTGAAGAGAAGAAATATGCGGATTCGATATATCATGCTTACAGTACCTTTATCGGATGTGCCAAAGCATTATTATTGGACAAAGGGGTAAATGTGAGTTCACAGCATGCGGTGATTCAGGAATTTCAAACACAGTTTGTGGAACAACAATTATTTACCTTGGATACCACATTTCCTGAACTAGTATTGCAAATCAATAAAAATGAACCGACACCAGAATTTGCTGAAAATTATCTGGCAAGTTTGAATACTTTCTTTGATGCTGTGTATGCGTATAGAAATGGTGTGGTAGTGAATTAATGAGGAGGATAGAAGAATGAATATGAAACCAAAAGTAACCTTGGTCGGAGCTGGTCCCGGAGATCCTGAATTGATCAGTTTAAAAGGTATAAAGGCAATCAAATCTGCTGATGTGATTTTATATGATGCCTTAGTTGATGAAAGTTTACTGGATTTTGCAGGTGAAAACTGCACGAAAATATATGTTGGAAAACGAGCCGAACAGCTCTCTACTTCACAAGATCAGATCAATCAACTGTTGGTTGATTATGCATTGACACATGGTCATGTTGTCCGGCTGAAAGGTGGCGATCCATTTGTTTTTGGTCGTGGTGGTGAAGAGCTGGATTTTGTCAGTCAATTTGATATCGAAACCGCCGTCGTTCCTGGTATCTCTTCGAGTATTGGGCTTACCGGTTTACAAAAAATTCCGTTGACGTATCGGGGCATGAGTGAAAGTTTTTGGGTGATCACGGGATCAACTACGGCTGGAAAATTGTCGGAAGATCTATATGCTGCTGTTAAAACCAATGCTACAGTGGTGGTGTTAATGGGTTTTGGAAAATTGACCGAGATCGTGGAACTCTACAGGCAGCATGGTAAAGAAAACCTACCGATTGCATTGATTCAAAATGGCTCTACGCCAAATGAGAAAATCATAATGGGTACAATCGATGATATTCTGGATGAGACGCAAGAAAAACGCATTGGTGTTCCTGCTATTATTGTATTGGGCGAGGTGGTTAAAAAACATCCTAATTTCAAAAATATCATTGGAAAATATGCAACAGCCTAAATGAATACACTATTTCCAATTTTTGTAAAACCGGATCAAATTCACATTCTACTAGTGGGGGGAGGTCCGATTGGCTTAGAAAAATTTCAAGCAATCATTCATAATAATGATCAGGCTAAGGTAACTGTTATTGCGAGTGAGATCTGCTGCGAGTTTAAAATTATATTGATGCAGTATGCGCATGTCAGATTTGAAGAGCGTGATTTTGTAGAGTCGGATCTGGATCATAAACATCTGGTGATGTTGGCCACAAATAACCATGAGCTCAATGATGAGATCAGAGCATTGGCAAGTGCTCGTTTTATCTTGCTCAATGCGGCTGATAAACCGCAGTTGTGTGACTTTTATCTGGGATCAATTGTTAAAAAAGGAAATTTGAAAATCGCGATTTCGACAAATGGAAAATCGCCCACTATAGCAAAAAGGGTGAAAGAGCTTTTGCAGAATATGCTTCCTGAAGAAATTGACGATACGTTGGAGTTGATGAGTCAACTTCGGGATCAATTGAAGGGAGACTTTCAAGCGAAAGTGACAGCGCTTAATGAACATACTAAATCGTTGGTTGAGAGAGATGGAGATCAATAAAATAAAAGAACTATTATCAGGAAAGCAGGGAGTAGAATTGCTTCAGGCCATTACTGAGCACTATCCAAATCAGGTGGTATTCTCGACTTCGTTTGGTATCGAAGATCAGATTATCACTGACTGGATAGGGAAAAGCAAAGTGAACATTGAGGTGTTTACTTTGGACACAGGCCGATTGTTTAAAGAGACGTACTCGCTCTGGAGCAGAACTGTAGAACGTTATGCTTTGAAGATCAATACCTATTATCCCAATACAGAGCAAATCCAAGAGTTTGTTTCGCAAAAGGGACCGAATGCGTTTTATGAATCTGTAGAAAATAGAAAGTCTTGCTGCTACATCCGAAAAATAGAACCATTACAACGCGCATTGCGGGGTGCTAAAATTTGGATTACGGGAATTAGAGCGGAACAATCTGCTAATCGCCATGATATGGACTATATAGAGTATGACGAGGTGAACGATATCATCAAAATTCATCCGTTATTTGACTGGACTTTCGAGATGGTGAATAATTATATCAAAAGTGAGCGTATACCTTATAATGTACTGCATGATAAAGGTTTTCCAAGCATAGGCTGCGCACCCTGCACGCGGGCTGTTCAAGAGGGTGAAGACTTTCGCGCTGGACGATGGTGGTGGGAAGATCAGAGTAAAAAGGAGTGTGGATTACATGTGACAACAAAATAAAAAAGATTAAATGGATTATTTAGATCAACTAGAAGCAGAATCAATCTATATATTACGTGAAGTAGCTGGGCAATTTGAGAACCCCGCACTCTTATTTTCAGGCGGAAAGGATTCGATTACGTTGGTTCATTTGGCATTAAAAGCATTTAGACCAGGTAAGTTTCCTTTTCCTCTGGTACATATAGATACCGGACATAATTTCCCAGAAACAATTGCCTATCGTGATTGGTTGATCGATCAGATCGGTGAAAAACTGATCGTGGGGTATGTACAGGATAGCATAGATGCTGGAAAAGTGGTGGAGCAGAAAGGGAAAAATGCGAGTAGAAATGCATTACAGACTGTGACGCTGTTGGATACCATTGCGGAAAATGGTTTTGATGCATGTATCGGTGGTGCTCGTCGCGACGAGGAAAAGGCTAGGGCAAAAGAACGTGTGTTCTCTGTACGTGATGAATTTGGACAGTGGGATCCAAAGCGCCAACGTCCTGAGCTTTGGAATATATTTAACGGAAAAATCAATAAGGGAGAAAACGTCCGTGTATTTCCCATATCAAATTGGACGGAACTGGATGTTTGGAATTATATCAAACGGGAAAACATTCAACTTCCAAGTATCTACTTTAGCCATGAACGTGAAGTGATCACCCGTAATGGTCAGTTGATGGCGGCAGCTCCTTTCTTAAATATCGATGAGGAGGATGTGATCGAAACTAAATCGGTACGATTTAGAACTGTAGGTGATATGACTTGTACCGCTGCTGTGGATTCAGAAGCGACTGCACTGGACGATATCATTGCCGAAATCAAAGCGTCAACGGTTAGTGAGCGTGGAGCAAGGATGGATGATAAGGTGTCGGAAGCGGCAATGGAAGATCGTAAAAAACAAGGATACTTTTAAGGTATAATTCACCAGATTGGAAGATTAAACTATAATCTAGAACATGAAAATTTTAAAATTTATAACGGCTGGTTCTGTTGATGATGGCAAAAGTACATTGATCGGCCGTTTACTATATGATACGGATTCGATATTAGATGATCAACTGGAGGCGATCAAAAAGGCTAATCGTAAAAATAATGATGGCACTGTTGATTTAGCGATCTTAACGGATGGATTGAAGGCGGAACGGGAACAAGGGATTACCATTGATGTTGCTTATAAATACTTTCAGACAGAAAATCGAAAGTTTATTATTGCTGATGCACCGGGACACATACAATACACACGTAATATGATCACTGGAGCTTCCAATTCAGATCTGATTATCATATTGGTGGATGCACGTAAAGGTGTTATCGAACAGACAAAGCGTCATTCTTTCTTGGCGAAATTGTTGGCTTTGAAGAAGGTATTGATTTGTATCAATAAAATGGATATGGTGGACTATAGCCAGGAAGTGTTTGAGACCATCAAGGCGGATTACCAAGTGCTGGCAGAACGATTAGAATTGAAGGACGTTGATTTTATGCCGGTTTCGGCCTTGAAAGGCGATAATATCGTGAATTCTTCGGCTCATTTTGATTGGTATGACGGTCCTTCATTGTTGTCTTATTTGGAAACGGTCGAATTTGACGAGGTGGATGACCAAGCGTGGCGTTTACCTGTACAGTGGGTGGTAAGGCCACAAACGGATGAACTGCATGATTATCGTGGATATGCTGGCCGTGTGGTGGGAAATGGGTTGAAAGTTGGGGATGAGGTGGTTATTTTACCTTCATCGGTCAAAAGCAAGATTAAGAGAATTGAACTGGCAGGGGTCGATCTGGAAAAGGCCGAAGATGGTCAATCTGTGATCGTTCACTTGACCGATCATGTTGATATTAGTCGGGGTGATACGATCGTAGCGGCACATGATGCTGGTCTAGTGGAACGAAATGTGGAAGCAAATATTTGCTGGTTTGATAATAAGGCTTTGGATACGAATCAGATCTATCTCTTTCAAAATTTTGGTAGAACAACGAAAGTTAAAATTAACGAAATCATTCATAAGGTTGATATCAACAATCAGGAGTATAAGTATGGCGAGCCAATTGCGCTCAATGATATCGGTCGTGTTCAGATCAAAGCTGCTGACGATCTTTCGTTTGATCTTTATCAAGACCATCAAGCTACGGGGCGAGGCATTATCATTGATCCACGTACCAATTTAACAGTTGCGGCTGTAATGATTGAAAGTGTTGCTTAGTTAGTTAGTTAGTTAGTTAGTTAGTTAGTTAGTTAGTTAGTTAGTTAGTTAGTTAGTTAGTTAGTTAGTTAGTTCATAAAAAAGGTTGGCTTAAATAAAACCAACCTTTTTTTATACATTTTACTTTTTATTGCCAACCTCCACCTAATGCTTTGTAAAGCACCAATTGATTCAAGATTTTTTCTTCGAGAATATTGACCTGCTCAATCTGAGCAGCTAGAGATTCTCTTTGACTGGTAATGATCTCTAAATAATTGATACGTCCAGCCAAAAATAGATCATGAGCCGAATTTACAGAAGATTCTAATGCAGCCACTTGCTCATTTTTATGTTGAAATCGATCGATGATATGATCTTCAGTCAGTAAAGCATTGGAAACTTCATTGTAGGCTTGCAGCACGATCTTTTCATAATTGAGAAAAGCAATTCCGTAACTTCCTTTATATTGTTCATACTGGGTTTTCAATTCTCTTTGATTGAAAATGGGTGCTGTAATTCCTCCAAATAAACCATAGGTGGTAGATTTATTGATATCGATCAATTTATCAAAGCTAAAGGAATTGAGACCGATAAATGGAGACAATACTACTGTAGGAAGAAATGCTGCTTTTGCAGCATGTACTTCATGCATCGCGGATAACAATTGATGAGATGCTTCACGGATATCTGGCCTTAGAGCAAGCATCAATGCGGGGTCGCCAGAAGTCAACTTATCAAACAGATGTACTTCCTCTAATTTGATTACTGTACGTTCAATCGGTCTATTGACACGACCGATGAGAAAATTAATGTGATTTTCCAATATGCTGATCTCTTGCTTTGTTTTTGCACGATCTGATTTTGAATTGGCGAGAATCGCTTTAAACTGTTGAACTGCTAATTCGGTTGTGCGACCTGCTTCTTTCTGAACTTCAATGATAGCTAAGGCTTTTTCCTGTAATCTGAGATTTTTTTCAAATACAGCCAATTGATTATCCAAACTGATCAACTGATAATAAGCGGAGCCAATATTGGAAACCAATTCTGTCGCAATCAATTGTTTTGCTTCGAGCTGTGCCAGGTAATTTTCATAAGAGGATTGTCTGAGGTTCTTTAATTTTCCCCAAATATCGATTTCCCATGAACTGCGTATTCCTACAAAATAGTCTGGAATAGCAGGTGATGGTATTTTTTCGTCTGATTGTAGATTTTCGGAAAAATTACTGTCGTAATTACCGATTCCCTCTTCAGTATAGAAGCCATACTTGGTCAATCCAGCGCCCAACTCTGCATTTACTTTTGGAAATAAGGCTGCTTTTTTCTGTTTGAAACTTGATTGAGCCATTTCAATACGCTTGATTGCCATCTGTAAATCGTAATTGTAGATCAAGGCAGAGTCGATCAGTACAATCAGCTTCTGATCTTTAAATACTTTTCTCCAAGGAATCTGACCGATCGAGGTATCTGTTTTGCTTGTTGCTGGTGAAAATTTTTCAGGAAGCACCGAAGATTGCAGCGATGTCATATTTTTTGGAACAGAGCAGCTTGATATTAATAGCAAAGCTAGAAAGATAGAAGCGACTGTACCTAATTTTTTCTTATTCACTTTTTTAGCTTTTTTGGAGCATAGAACATATAATGCAGGAATAATCAATACCCCGATAACGGTCCCAATCAACATACCACCAACAGAAGCTGTACCTATTGTCCGATTTCCGATTGCACTTGCCCCAGATGAGAACATCAAAGGAATTAAACCTGCAACGAAAGCGAATGATGTCATTAAAATCGGTCTTAAACGGGCGATGGCTCCATCGATAGCAGCATCTACAATCGTCATACCTTGTTTGTTTTTCAGTACTGCATATTCGACAATCAGAATGGCATTTTTTCCTAATAGACCAATCAACATGACGAGTGCGACCTGTGCATAGATGTTGTTTTCTAGACCTAATAACTTTAAGAATAGGAAGGCTCCAAACATACCTGCTGGAATACATAATATGACAGGTAAGGGCAGGAAGAAGCTTTCGTACTGAGCGGCTAATAGTAAGTAAACAAATAATAAGACTAAGGCAAAGATATAAATCGTCTGATCACCGGATGCTATTTGCTCTTTGGTCATACCAGACCATTCAATGCTATAACCTTGTGGTAGCGTTTTGGCAATTTCTTGTATCGTTTCGATCGCTTGACCTGTACTGAAACCGGCTGCTGGCTGACCATTGATCATCGCACTTGTAAACATATTATAGCGTGTAATCTGCTCTGGACCAAATACCCGCTTCATAGTCATAAAGGCTGAATATGGAACCATTTCACCATTGTCGGTTTTAACAAAGAGATTCAGCACGTCTTCTGGTTGTTTTCGATAATTTGCATCTGCTTGTACCATTACTTTATACATCTGTCCATAACGGATGAAATTGGTCGCGTAAAAACTCCCCATTAGGGTTTGCAATGTATTCATTGCATTATCGACTGATATGCCCTTCTTGGCAGCCAAATCGTAGTCTATTTCCAACATATACTGAGGGAAATTGACGTCAAATCCAGAGGAAACACTCTCAATGGACTCGCTGGAATTGAGTTTATTTATAAATTCTTCTAATACAACAGCAGTCTTATTTAAGTCTTCGGTTCCTGTTTTATCCAGTAAACGAACTTCAAAACCTGCAGCATTACCAAAACCAGGAACGGTAGGCGGAGGGAAGAACTCGATTTGGGCATCGGCAATATGCGCCGTTTTTTCCTTAAGCTCATTCATCACATCGTCTACCGTTTGTGAACGATCTTCCCAAGATTTTAAGTTGATCATTCCCATACCGTATGATGATCCTGATACTTCTGTTAAGATGCTATAGCCAGCAAGTGTGGAGACCGTTTCGACGGATTCTAAACTTCTGGATATCCGATCGACTTCATCCAATGCTTTTTCAGTACGGTCTACGGTAGCTCCTGGCGGTGTGGTCACACTGACATACACCATCCCTTGATCTTCTGTTGGGATAAATCCAGATGGTAAGATCGCACTGGTTCCCCATGTAGCGATAAACGAAACGACTAATACCACGATTGTAAGTCCCCTTCGGCTAACGGTTTTAGATAGAAATCCACGGTATCTTCCGGCTAATTTATCGTATGCTTGATTGAATTTTTTAAAGAAGCGCGTCATCCAGTTGTTTTTCTCTTTCTGATCGTGTGGATTCTTTAACATGAGCGCACATAGCGCTGGTGTCAATGTCAGCGCGTTGATACCGGAGATAATAATGGCGGACGCTAATGTGAGGGAAAATTGCCTATAAAATATACCAACGGGTCCATCTAGAAAGGCAACGGGTATAAATACAGCAGACATGACCAAAGTAATCGCAATCACAGCTGTACCGACTTCTTTCATCGCGGCAAGGGTAGCTTCCATGGGTGGCAGATTTTCTTCCTCCATCTTTGCGAATACGGCTTCGACCACCACAATACCATTGTCAATCACAATACCAATGGCGAGCACGAGTGCAAATAGGGTCAATAAATTGATGGAGAATCCGAGCATCTGCATACAGAACAGGGAACCAATCAAACTAACTGGTACAGCTAATATGGGAATCAAAGTAGCTCTAAAGTTTTGCAAAAAGATAAATACAACGACGAATACCAATAAGAATGCCTCCAACAATGTTTTGATAACACTGGAGATCGATGCATCTAAAAAGCGTGAGACGTCGTAGCCCATCGTATACTTCATACCTGCAGGGAAAGTCGCTGTTTGCAATTCGGACATTCGATCTTTGACACGTTTAATCACATCTTGAGCATTGGATCCTGGTAATTGTTTCAACATGATGGATGCTGAAGGTCTTCCATCGGTTTTAGAAACCATCTCGTAGTCCAGCGAACCAAACTCAATGTCGGCTACATCTTTTATGCGGATAATAGTTCCATCTGAATTTGCACGAATGGGTACATTTGCATATTCTTCGGGTTCGGAGAATTTTCCAGGATAGCGGAGTACGTATTGCTGCATATTGACCATTTTATCCGAACTGATACCAGTCTGACCCGGAGCTGCTTCAATATTTTGCTTTCTTAATGAAGCAATCAACTCATCGGTTGATATATTATAGGCCGCTAAACGATCTGGTTTAACCCAAACACGCATGGCATAATCGCGCATCCCCATGATTTGTGCAAAACCGACACCCTCTATACGCTTGAGCTCTTTGAGCACATTGATATCCGTAAAATTGTAAATAAAACGTTCGTCAGCAGTTTCATCTTCGGTATAAAGATTTAAATACATCAACATACTGTTTACTTCTTTCTCTGTGGTCACTCCGGCGCGTGTTACTTCCTCTGGAAGTTCATCGAGCACTGTTGTGACCCTATTTTGTACATTTACTGCCGCAATATCGGGATCAATACCCACTTTAAATACCACCTGAATCAGCGTTGTACCATTATTGGTCGATACCGTATTCATAGAGGTCATACCTGCAACACCGTTTATGGCACGTTCCAAAGGAATCGCAACAGCATTGGTACTTACTTCGGCATTTGCGCCTGTATAATTCGCTGTTACAACAACGGATGGTGGAACAATATCAGGAAACTGGGTAACAGGTAGTGTAAATAAGGCCAACAATCCCAGTAAGGTTATAAATAATGATATAACCAACGATAGGATAGGCCTTTTTATATAAACATCAAACATAATTTTTTTCTAAAACAATGAGCTATAACTTAACTGGGATAACTTCTACCTTCATGCCATCCTTTAGTGATTGGACTCCTTCGAAAACAATTTGATCTGTATCCGAAAGACCTGCATTGACAATGTAATAATGACCTACACGCTGACCTGCCTGGAAGGATTTCATGGAAACGGTCTTATCGTTGTTCAAGATGTAGACATAAGTCTTATCCTGAATTTCAAATACAGACTTTTGATGAACAAATTTGGTGTCCCCAGTTTGAATCGGGACGGATATTTTTCCAGATGCTCCATGTTTTAGTATGCCCTGTGGATTGACAAATTTTGCACGTAATGATATGGATCCCGTATTCTTTTCAAATTCACTCTCCACGATAGCCGCTTTTCCAGAGTACGGATAAGTATTACCATCTGATAAAATCAATTTCACATCTTTATTGAAAGAGTCTTTATTAAATGACGAATCAGATACAATACTGAGGTATTCATTTTCGGAAATATCAAAATAGACATTTACTTCTTTCATAGAAGATACAGTGGTTAACAAAGAACCTTGTTCTAAAAGTGATCCTTCTTTTAAAGGTATGCGATCGATCTTGCCATCGAAAGGGGCACGAACCAATGTATAATCGAGCTGTGTTTTAGCTTGCTGCATCATGGATCTAGCTTCTTCAACCTTTGACTCAGCAGCTGTATATTGCAGTTTGAGTAATTCTACCTCTGTTTTACTGACAATATTTTTGGCAGCAAGATCTTTTGTGCGCTCTAATTCTAACAACACTTTTTTGACATCAGTCAATGCGGTATTAAAATTAGCCTTCGCACGTGCATAATCCGCTTTATACATGTCATCACTCAATCTGAAAAGCACTTGTCCTTTTTTGACAGATGCGCCTTCATCAACATAAATATGTTCTAAAAAACCACTCAATCGGGATCGGAGTTCAATATTTTTGACCGATTGTATATCAGCAATATAATCTTTGTAAATTGTTGTATCCATCACGATTAGATTGGAAACGGGTACTTTTTTGGGAGCTGTGATAACTTGCTTATCGTTGCTTTTGGCTGTACAAGCAGATAAAATCGCAAGGCATGACAGTGCATACCAAGAAATGGAAGGTGTTTTCATATAAAAAATAAAATGTTGACAAATAGAATCAATCCATACAATGTATGAATTGTGAGTAAATTAGATTTTAAAAAATTAATTTAAAATCAAAAAATAGGGCAGGGGTGGTTAGAATAAACTGTACCGGTATAAATACTGATAATAACCTGATAAGCAGGCATTTTTCTTACTATAAAGTGGATGTTTTTTCTGCTTGAGAATGGATAATGCTGAATATATAATTCCAAAAACGAAAATAAAAATGGATAAGATTTGTGGATCAAAATTGAAAATTCGATAATCGTCAAATTGAACTTCAGCATCTTTTTCGGGAACTTCGATAGGAATATCTAAGACATCGTCCAACACAAATTCAAGTAATGAATCACCCATAAAATATTGTGTAGAAATATTTGTTGCACGAGTATTCGTATTGACACCAGCTTGATAAAAAAGCAAGTTCAAGTAACTGAATAACGCCAAGAAATAAAATATTCTAGTCCACATAAACAACAAATATAGAAAATCAAATAGTTAAGCTGGAACATCTACATAAATATTACAAAAGAAAAACATACGATAGCATTAGTTTTTTCGTGTTTTGACACAAATTCGTAATCGCTGAGATTTCAATAAAAAAAAATCAACGCGCAACTTGTATAAATAATTAAAATCTCAGGCCAAGATTTTTTAAATGAATGATTGTGTAATTTGATGAGAAAACCTTTCATGATAAAAATTTGATAAAATATGTTTTTTTACAGATCATGTATTTGGAGATTCTAGCAGATAGATCTCATAATTTTAATACGTACAAATGAATTGACATTTGTATAAAGATTATAATGATACATCATTATAATTAGTATGTAAGCTTAACTTGATATGAGATCTAGTTTTCGGGCTATTGATAAAACTTCAGATTCAAGATGTAAAATATTGTTGATGAAATATGGTGTAAATGAGAATATTAACGAGTCGTATAATTTATATTATGTTAAATAGAAATTTTATATCCATCCCCTAAGAATTTTTCGGGTATGATTCTTACTTACTAAGTGTTGCGCTTTTAAACCTGTTTTTGGCGTCTATATTTACTTGTCTTCAGATGATCATGCATGCATTGTTTATACCTAATCTATGGCATTTAGAATGCTAAAAAACGCACAAATTTTAATCTTTAGAACTTTATCATACGTTCGTTTTCGTAGGTATCTTGCAATTATTTTTTCATTGATGATGCATTTATATACTATTGAATATCATGCTATTATTTCTTAAATTTACATATCAGGTATCTATAAAAGTTTAAATCATATGAAAAAGACAAAATGGATTATAGACTCAGCTCACTCCTCAGTACAATTTCGTATCACTTATTTAGTAATTGCTTCTATTAGAGGTAGTTTTAACACTTTTCATGGGTTTGCTGAATGGGATGAGCATTTTCAAAATGCTGCTATACAATTCACTATTGATGCCAATAGTATCAATACAAATGTCGAAGAAAGAGATAAGCATTTGAAAAGTGCTGATTTTTTTGATACAGAGCTGTATCCTACAATATTGTTTAAATCAACTACTTTTAAAAAGATTAATAATGAAAATTTTCGATTAGAGGGTCATTTGACTATGCATGGGCATACCAAACTCGTTGAATTAAAGGTGGAATATAATGGTCATATAGTTGATCAATATGGTAAGGAAAGAATCTCTTTTGATGTCACGGGCAAAGTGAGCCGTTGGGAATTTGATATGAAGTATAATTCTGTTTTAGAGGCTAATAGCCTATTAATTGATGAAGATATTGATATTTTGATTCATTTGTTACTGCATAAAGAGCAATAAATTTATTATTTTGCGTGTGTAAATTAAATATTTTATAAATAATGGCACACGAACTTTTGACAAGTCTTGCGAACAAAGAAATTGTATTTTCTGATGTTTTGGCTTATATAGCAGCTCGTTATGAGCACACTCCTACTGCATTTACGAATGGAAATCAAGTTAATCAAGAAACAGAAAATCAAGGAAGTGCCAAAATCTTGGCATTTGCTACCTTGAATAATTTTGATAAAGATGAGACTCTTGCCCTATTCGCTGAGCATTATGAGTCTGTTTTAAATGATCCAGATGGTGATAATCATCAAAATATACGTCAGTTCATGATGAATGGCTGGGATGCTGTATCTTTTAGCGGCGTTGTCTTAACGCTTAAATAGCGCAATAATAGAAGAGCCGTTTTTTATAACGGCTCTTCTCGATAACAAAATTTCGTAAATAGCCAATATTAATGGGAATGCTCTCCTGAATTTGTCATTTTGGCTAATAAGAAAAATGCTCCTTTTTGAACAATCTTCGCATGTTCATCCAATTCTTTTATGGGAGTTATAGCTGTAAATCCGCGTGATGACACCCCTTTAACAACGACTATTCTTTCATATTCATTACCAGAATGACCATGGTCATGACCTTTATGACTCTCCTCTTTTTTGGTCGCAGTAGTCTCATTTTTCTCATGTTCGGCATGCTCCTCTTTTAAAATGAATATATAATCTTTGCCTTCGGCGCTAACGATGCAATCTGTGGGTACGGAAAGCAATGTATCATTACCGATCACAACTGTCCCTTGTACTTGCATACCATTGATAAGACCTTCTTTATTGCCTAGTACCTGTGCGTGAACGGCGATTGCATTTGTTTCTTTTTCAAATGCCTGCCCCAATTGATCAATCTGTGCTTCGTAGGATACATTTGGATTATTGACGGGTGAAAATAGAATTTTTTGTCCTTTTTTGACTTTTGAAAAATCTTTTTCATAGACATACATGTCGACGTGCAAAGCCTCGTTGTTGACAATTTCTAGAATTGGCGATGCTGCTTCTATGCGAGTTCCGATTAACCCTTGTATGGAGGCTACAACTCCTGAAATTGGTGCTTTTATCGTGATCTGGGATGAAATTTGCAAAGAACCTCCACCCGCAGATAGTTGTCTCGATAAACTGTTTTTCTGCGCTTTTAAATTAGCAAGCTCCACTTCTACCTGTTGAAGTTTTTTTAATGGAGCTGCATTACCTTCTACCAATTCCTGTTGACGATTGAATTCTAGCTGTGTCAACGAGATCTGATTGTTTATCAATTGTAGCTGTTCTTGCATTTTAATCAAATCGGGATTAAGGACTTTACCTAAAACTTGCCCTTTCTTAACAAAATCTCCCGGTCTAGCGTACAGTTCTTCTAGGACTCCTCCATATACGGATGTCACATATGCCTTGTTATCATTGGGAACGTCTAGTACGCCATTCAATACAAGGCCGTTGCTCAGCATCTGACGGGACAAACTTGTATAAGTAAGCCCAATCTGCTTTTCCTGTGCTGTTGTCAGCGTTAACGCCTCTTCTTCTTCGTGATCATGCCCTTGATGTTCTTCTGTTACTTCTTTGTTGTCTGAAGAATTTGTTTGACAAGAAGCTACAAGAATGCTGCTCGCAAAAAATAAACTATATCGAATTAAAAAATGTATTTTCATGATCATTAATTTGAATGGTAATATTGATACTGAATCACACTTTGATTATACGCATTCAAAGCTGTTAGGTAATTTATCTTGATATCAATGGACTGTGAAAAAAATTGAATTAGATCTGCATAACTGATTTCCCCGCTCTGATAGGCTAAATTCGCAGCTTTCAGGATTGCTTCGGACTGTTTCAATCCCGATTGTTCATAAAATTGCAGTTGTTTTTCATTTTTGGTGATTTCTTTTTTTGCATTGCTTTGTTGTGCCGTCAGACTCATTTTTAATTGCTCCAGTTCTTGTTTTTCTATTGCCGTTTCCAACTCAGCCACTTTGACTTTGTTTTGATAATATGTAGTGGAAAACATCGGTATATTCATCGTTAATGAAATTCCAGTGACCGCATTGCGCTGTCCCCAAAGTTTTTGAGAAAATGCTCTTCCAGAGAAATCAGGTAATTTGGCCTTGGCTTCCATTTTTGTATTAGCTTCAGCTATTTCAATTGATTTCTGTTGAATTTTAATTAAAGGATGTGCTCCAATGGAATCGAGATGTGGAGTGGTCTTTATTTTCTGCAAAGAATCTTTTATGGGTAGAATGATTGAATTATCATTTAACAAAACGCTAAAATTTTGAGCTACAATTGCTAGATCTTGCTCATTTTGCAACATGGTTGTTTTATTTTCTTGCCATTTAGTTTCAGCAGCCATTTGTTCCAATCCTGCGGCCTCCCCTGTTTTGACACGAAGTTTTGCTGATTCATATAATTTTTGATGGGTACTATCCAACTGCGAAAAGAAAGATTGTCGCGCTTCTAGATATATCAGCTGATAGTAATTAAGAGATACGTCTCTAATCAATTGCCTACGTGCATTTTCGCGTTCCTCTAACACCATCTGGCTGGTTTTTCTTAATAACTCTTTTCTTGCTTTATAGAATCCTGGCCAAGCAAAATCTTGACTGAGCCCAACTTTCCATATTCCATTGGGTTCCATTGGTGAAAAATCTTCATTTTCAATAAATACGCCTGTTTTTCCATCAAAAGATTTTTGCTCATCGAGTTTTGATTTTTGAAGTTCTAAAGCTGTATTTTTAAAATTTAGATTGGCATTCAAGGCTTGTGTGATCGCATCATCCAATTGTATCCGTTTTATATTGCTCTGTGCAAAGATGATGTTTGGAAACGACAACAATAGAATTATCAATGAAGTTATGATGGTTGATCTTCCTATTTTCATTTTTTTTGTGTTGAAAAATAAAACATATAGACATGGTAATATAAATAGTGTCAAAAATGTTGCTGATAGTAAACCACCGATCACGACGGTTGCTAATGGTTTCTGTACTTCAGCACCGGCACCTGTACTTAAAGCCATCGGTAAAAAACCTAAAGAGGCAACCGTAGCTGTCATCAATACGGGTCTTAGTCGAATTTTTGTTCCTTCCCACACCCGTTGGAATACATCGGTGATTCCTTCTTTTTCCAATTGATTGAATGTAGAAATCAACACAATACCATTTAATACGGCTACTCCGAATAATGCTATAAATCCTACTCCCGCAGATATGCTAAAAGGCATATCACGTATCAAAAGTGCAAATATTCCGCCTATGGCACTCATGGGTATCGCTGTGAAAATTAACAAGGATTCTTTGATGGATCTAAATGTCAAATACAGGAGTATGAAAATAAGTAATAAAGCTCCTGGCACGGCTAACGCCAGTCGTTTTGTTGCAGCATTGAGGTTTTCGAACGTTCCTCCGAAAGTATAGTAATACCCTGCGGGCATAATATCCATTTTCGTCAACTTTTCTTGGATTTCATTGACAACGGAAGTTACATCCCGATCTTTTATATTAAACCCGATTACAACTAGTCTTTTTCCAGATTCCCTACTGATTTGTGCAGGACCATCTTTTATGGCGATTGTTGCGAGCTGGCTCAGAGGAATCTGATCACCATCTCCTGTCAATATGGGCAGGTTTTCCACATCTGTCATAGATGTCTTAAAGGAGCTATCTAATCGGACAACTAAATCAAACTTTCGTTCGTTTTCGTATATTGAACCTGTGCTTGTGCCTGCAAAGGACATAGCAATCACTTTATTCAACTCATTGACCGTTACGTTATGTAAAGCAAGCTGTGTCCTATTATAGATAATGGATATCTGAGGCAGCCCTGTAGTACGTTCGATCTGCGGAGCCGAAGCGCCATTGACACTTTGCACGACTTGTCCTACGCGACTTGCGATAGTAGCCAAGCTATCAATATTCTCACCAAATATTTTTATAGCCACATCTTGTCGTACTCCTGTCATCAGTTCATTAAAGCGCATTTGAATGGGTTGGGAAGCTTCAAAGAAAACACCTGGAATGACTGAAAGCGAATCCAACATCCGATCTGCTAGCCCGGTGTAGGTATCTCCTGACTGCCATTCGGACATAGGTTTTAATGTAATGATCATGTCGGTCGCTTCTGGAGGCATTGGGTCTGTTGGAATCTCTGCACTACCGGTTTTACCGACTACAATCTTGACTTCAGGAAATTTTTTAATAATTTTAGCGGCCTGCATGGAAGTTTCTATGCTTTGGGAAAGAGAGGATCCCTGTGGTAAGATGCAGTGAAATGCATAATCTCCTTCCTGAAGTTGAGGGATAAATTCACTACCCATTTTGCTGAATAGAAATCCTGAGAACGTCAATAGAGCTAATGTCAATACTAATAATGTTTTTCTGATACCGACTGCTTTTTGAACCAATGGAGCATACCACATCTGCAATTTGGTCATCATCTTATCAGCGAACGTAATCTTATGTTGAGGTTTTTTTGATAAAAATAGTGCGCTCATCATTGGGATATACGTCAATGATAATACTAAGGCTCCAATAATAGCGAAACTCACTGTTTGCGCCATAGGTCCAAACATTTTCCCTTCGACTCCTACGAGTGTTAATATGGGGATGTATACAATGAGAATAATGATTTCACCAAAAGCTGCGCTATTTCTAATTTTCGACGATGATTGATATACTTCTTCATCCATTTCCGCTTGAGTCAACACATGCTGTGTCTTTCTTAAACCTAAATGATGCATGGTTGCTTCGACGACAATCAATGCGCCGTCAACAATAAGTCCAAAATCTATCGCTCCTAAACTCATCAAATTGGCACTTACACCAAATAAGCGCATCATACCTAATGCAAAGAGCATGGACAATGGTATAGCGGAGGCGACAATCAAACCTGCTCGTAGATTACCTAAGAAGATGACTAAAACAAAAATAACGATCAGTGCACCTTCAATCAAATTTTTCTCGACTGTACCGATGGCGCGATTGACTAAATCTGTTCGGTCGGAAAAAGCTTCTACTACAATATCTTTTGGAAGTGACTGCTTGATTCGTTCTAGTTTTTCCTTCACAGCTGCCACCACTTCAGCAGAATTTTGACCTTTGAGCATCATCACAATACCACCTACAGCTTCTTTTTCTCCATTGTAAGTAAGCGCGCCATAGCGTACGGCTGAGCCTTCACGGACTTCTGCGACATCTCTGATATAGATAGGAAAACCGTTTTTATTTTTTATGGAGACATTGCCAATATCCTCCATGGAAGTCAAAAGCCCTATTCCGCGGATAAAGTATGCGCTTGGTTTTTTGTCAATATAGGCGCCTCCTGTATTTTGATTGTTCTGCTCCAATGCAGAAAAGATCTCGTTTATCCCGACCCCTGTTGCTTTTAGTTTGTAAGGATTGACGGCGACTTCATATTGTTTGAGTTTCCCACCGAAACTATTTACTTCCGCCACACCTGGTGTGCCGTAAAGCTGTCTCGCAATGATCCAGTCCTGCATCGTCCGCAAATCTGCGGCGGAGTATTTGGACTCTGCTCCTTTTACTGGATGGATAACATATTGATAAATTTCGCCTAATCCTGTACTAATAGGCGCTAATTCAGGACTTCCGAGACCATCTGCAATATTTTCCTTTGCTTCTTGTAGTTTTTCACTGATCAATTGCCTTGCAAAGTAAATATTGACATCGTCGTCAAAAACTGCGGTAACGACAGATAGCCCAAAACGTGATATGGAGCGTAACTCCACGAGATCGGGCAAGTTTGTCAACTTCTGTTCGATCGGATATGTGACAAACTGCTCGACCTCTTGAGTGGCTAATGCAGGTGAGCTGGTTATGATCTGTACTTGATTATTCGTAATATCTGGATTGGCGTCTATCGGAATATGAAAAGCGCTCCATATCCCCCAGATGATCCATATCAAAGTAAAGAGTCCGATAATAATTTTATTACGGATACTGAACTTGATGATTGCGTTCAACATAATATTATACTTAAAAATAGCGATACAAAAATGCTCATTGATAAAATGAGTGAATGAAATTTAGTCTGTAAGACTCTAAGAAAATTCGTGTTAAACGAGTTGAGGGGGGTGCCAGATGCTGGAGTAGTCAAAAGAATAAAAAGTGCTTTCGTACGCAATTTCATCTTTTGAGTGCAATAATACGGTGACAAAGGATATCATCGTGTTGTGTTCTATATTTAAAACTGTAGAGCAGCAAGAGCAGATACAAAATGGAGAACAATAATCTACATGTTCTTCTTCATTATGATGGATATCTTTATACTCTGCAGTCTGTACAGCAGAAGATTCCTGTTCATGATCTGCACAAGGAACCATCGTCAATGCGATGAAATATAAGCTTAATATATAGACAAATATCTTCAAGTATTGAATTTAAATATTATACAAAAATAACAAATTAATTAAGAAAGCAAAACTAACGAGGCCTTTTTAATTTTCACATATAACAGTTGTTTTTTATAAAAAAAATGTAATGAAATATGTTTAATTTTTATATATTAGCAATTCAAAAGGGAAAAAATTTACTATAATACATGTCAAATACTTTTAACGAATTCATCAATTACGTTGAGAAACGCAATCCAAATGAACCAGAATTTCTACAAGCTGTACAAGAAGTTACAGAGGATTTAATTCCATTTATTTCTGAAAGTCATCCAGAATTACTTAAACTACGGATTTTAGAAAGATTAGTTGAGCCAGAGCGTGTTATATCATTTCGTGTGGCTTGGTTAAATGATAAAAACGAAGTTGAGATCAATAGAGGTTACCGTGTTCAGATGAGCAGTGCTATCGGACCATATAAAGGCGGGTTACGCTTTGCTCCATCGGTTAACTTGAGTATATTGAAATTTTTGGCTTTCGAACAGGTATTCAAAAATAGCTTAACAGGCTTACCTATCGGTGGCGGTAAAGGTGGTGCTGATTTTAATCCAAAAGGAAAATCGGATGCTGAAATTATGCGCTTCTGCCAGAGCTTTATGACAGAGCTATTTAGACATATCGGTCCAGATACTGATGTACCTGCAGGTGATATCGGTGTTGGCACACGTGAAATTGGTTATTTATTTGGACAATATAAAAGATTACAAAATGCATTTACAGGTGTCTTAACTGGCAAAGGTAGTGCTTGGGGTGGCTCTTATACAAGACCGGAAGCGACAGGTTATGGTTTACTTTACTTTGTTGAGTGCATCTATGACTTTAACAATCAGAATTTAAAAGATAAAGTGGTAGCGATTTCAGGAGCTGGGAATGTAGCGTATTATGCTGCTGAAAAATCTATCCATTTAGGTGCAAAAGTAATTACCTTATCTAATAGCCAAGGTACACTTTATGATGAAGATGGAATAACTTCTGAAAAATTGGCTTATATCGGAACTATTGGTCGTGATTTGGATCAATACCTTACGAAATATCCGAATGCGAAATATTTCACGGATAAAAAACCATGGGAATTTAAATGTGATATCGCACTACCGTGTGCTACACAAAATGAATTGACAAAAGAAGATGCACTGACTTTAGTTGCAAATGGTTGTCAATGTATCGCTGAAGGTGCAAATATGCCATCCACAGCTGAAGCAATTAAAATTTTCCATGATGCACAAATTAGTTTTGCACCGGGTAAGGCTGCAAATGCAGGTGGTGTGGCTGTTTCTGGATTAGAGATGTCACAAAACTCGATTCGTCAACAATGGACGAAAGAAGAGGTCGATTGCAAATTGAAAGATATTATGGTCAATATTCATAAGACTTGTGTGAAATATGGTCATGATAAAAATTATATCAACTACTTAAAGGGAGCCAATATCGGAGGATTTCTAAAAGTAGCAAGAGCAATGACTGAACAAGGGATTGTCTAATTTTACGTTTTATTTTTCCATATAACGGTTAATCCTTCAACAAGATTAACCGTTTTTTTATTTACTTTGTAAAAATTAGTAACATGAGAATATTAGCAGAGCTACCACATCCAGATTGTAAGATATCCATTTTCGGTATGAATCAAAAGTTCATCATCAAATTTGAACAGGGCACATTAGAGCAGTCTTATAAGATTGCAGAAACAGATATAGTCGGCGGAGTCAATGGTGTCTTCGAATTACTGGATGATGCTTTCATCGCTGAGGTGCTTAACCACTTTAGTGCCATGCGTAAATCCTTCCTTAGTGGCTTTGAAAGATATGATTCTTAGGTTGACTGAAAGAGTTTATTTATCTTATTTTCAATTATTTAGTTTTCAATAAAGCTTAAAACAGAATATTATTTGGCAATTATATAGAGCAGTTAGATCATTTGGATATTCCACTTGCACAAATACTAAACTTAAAGCTATTAAGCACCTCTAAAACAAACAATTATATATGTTTGCAAAATATAATTTGGCTTATGATTATTTTTGTTTTAAGATAAAAAGGGTATCCAAATTTTGGATACCCTTTTTCAGTATTTTTATCAAGATTTATTACAATGGATCTTTATTTCTTAAAAAATCATTGATAACGGCAGGCACCATATTTACAATTGAACCTTTATTTTTCCATACATCTCGAACAATCGTGGAAGATATATGAGCAAGTCCACTCCTGCTCATCAAAAAGTAAGTTTCAATATGTGGCGCCAAAATCAAGTTATTTTGTGCGATACTATTTTCAAATTCAAAATCTGCAGTATTTCGAAGACCCCTTATTAAAAAGTTGGCGCCAACTGTATTGCAAAAATTAATCGTCAACCCTTCAAAGGAAACAACTTCAATCGTTGGTTTATCTTTGAAAACAGCTTGTATGGTTGCCAATTTATCCCCGACTGTCAATAAACCCTGCTTGGCACTATTGACACCAATAGCAATATAAATTTTATCAAAAAGAGGTAAGGCACGTTCGACAAGATCTTGATGTGCTAATGTAAAGGGATCAAAGGATCCAGGAAAAACAGCAATCTTCATAATTTAACAGGTGTAAAATGAGAATGATGAATATCCATACTTTCTTTTTTCGACAAAATTTGGATGTGGATCCATTTCTCTAGTTGATGGATGTTCAATAATTAATAAACCGCCCTTATTCAGAAGTTCATTTTCCAATATCAAATGTGCTAACTGCGGTAATTTTGGAATATCGTAAGGAGGATCTGCAAAAATAAAGTCAAATTTGGTCTTTGAATTTTGAATATATTTAAACACATCTGCTTTTTTAGCATTTATCGTTGAAATATTCATCTTTTTTGCCGTTTCGGTAATGTATTGTACACACTTGAAGTGTAAATCAATCGACTCAACGGCATGTGCGTAGCGAGAGGCGAGTTCAAAACTAATATTACCTGTACCAGCAAATAAATCAAGGCAATTTAATTGGTCGAAATCTAGTCGATTTTGTAAGATGTTAAACAAAGCTTCCTTTGCGATATCCGTAGTTGGTCTTACGGGTAGATTTGTGGGTGGATGAAGGCGTATACCACCATATTGCCCTCCTATTATTCGCATAGTATCGCGTCAAATAAAGTGTTATAATTTTTTAAATTGATTTCGTCGTGATCGTGGTTAATATGTACCTTGCTTTTAGATGTTAAATAGGCTATTGTATCAGAATATCTTTCTAAACATTTCATATAACTGTCGTTAGGTATATCTCCTGATATCAAGAGTTTAGAAACTTGTTCTGATAATGAAAATTGTTGTAAAATATTCAGAATATAGTAATTCAAATCTTCAGCAAAATAGACATCAAAGGAGTTATATAAGATGAATTGACCGTTTTGAAATACATAGAGGTCTACCAAATGGTGAGATACAAAATGTACGCCTAGCACTGACCCCCTGATGGGTACCAAATCTTGAGCCTGATCAAGTATAATACAGAATTCAGGAAATATTTGAGCATCTGGAAATAATGCTTTCCATCTGTTGTACAAAATCAAGTCGTATTCAAATACTGCTACAATACCTAAGTTTTTCATTTCATAGGTATGTATATGATCGGTCGCATGCTCTACAAGATAGGGTGCATAATCACTTAAACGATCCTCTTGAAAAACTTCTTGTGGGATAAAGGTTAAACTTTGGTGCGGTATCACCACTTTGACAAATCGAAAGGGTAAACTCAAAATTTGAGTGGCTTCCAATTTTGGATTTTCAGCATCATATTCCAGTAAGAGATTCAGGTTTAACTTGCTGTCTGTTATTGTGATAACGTCCTTGCTAAAACCTGCTTTTGCAGATAAGGTATATTCTGGCAAAAAATGGATATTGAAATCCTCAGAGATATAATTCATATGTATGCTTTCCAAATTCAATTATTAAATTGTACAACCTAACAAAATTAACTTTTCTAAACGATAAGACAAACCTTTTAGATAACTTTGATGGTGCTTATTAAAGATTTATTAATTCAACGCTTTCCTTGGACAGCAACTCCACAGCAAAATTCTGTTTTTGAATTGCTCGCTCAATTTTTGAGTTCGTTTCATACGCAAGATTGTTTTGTCTTAAAGGGATATGCCGGTACAGGTAAGACCACTATCATCTCTTCTTTAGTCAAAACATTGCCTTATATAAAGAAAAAGGCTGTTCTGCTTGCTCCTACAGGTCGCGCCGCAAAAGTAATGAGTTTCTATTCAGGTAGACCTGCCCTAACTATCCATAAAAAAATATATCGTAAGAAAAATGCGGTTTCTTTTCAGCTTGATTTTGCATTAGCTGAAAATTTACATGAAGATACGTTGTTTATCATCGATGAGTCTTCGATGATCTCGAATGAAAGTGTCAATATGTTTTCAAAAAGTTTACTCGACGACCTCGTTCGATACGTACGCAGCGGTAAGCATTGTTCAATTATGTTTGTGGGCGATACGGCTCAACTACCACCAGTAGGACTATGGGAAAGTCCTGCACTAAACCCGGCTTATCTGGAAAATGAATTCTATTTTCATCCCTATACTTTCGAGTTGACCGACGTCGTGCGGCAACAAAAGGATTCGGGCATTTTATTTAATGCGACGAAAATTAGGCAAGAAATAAACTTGGAGGAATTGGAGGGGACTTATCCTTTTCCTAAATTCATAACCAATGGATTCAAAGATATTTACCGTATGACAGGAGAACGTTTGATTGAGGGTATTAATTATGCTTATGATAAGTTTGGGATTGAAAATACAATGATTATTTGTCGCTCCAACAAGTCTGCTAATCTATATAATCAACATATTCGCAATCAAATTTTATTCCGTGATGAGGAGATCACAGGTGGTGATCATATTATGGTGGTTCGCAACAATTATTTTTGGTTACAAGATAACGGGATTGAAAATGGATTTATTGCGAATGGTGATATGGCTAAAATAAGGAAAGTAAGTAATGTTCATGAGCAGCATGGTTTTCGGTTTGCGGATATCACGCTTGAGTTTATGGATACTCAAAATCAAGAGCCCATCACTTGTCGTGTTATATTGGATAGTCTATATACCGATAGTCCTAACCTTCCTTATGAAGATCAAAAAAAACTATATGAGGCGGTAGCGTTAGATTATGAAGATATATTTCTAAAACAAGATCGTCTGGAAGCGATCAAAAAGGATCCGTATTATAATGCATTGCAAATTAAATTTGCCTTTGCTATTACCTGTCATAAAGCACAAGGTGGTCAATGGCCAGCTGTTTTTGTAGATCAAGGATACTTGACCGATGAAATGTTGACGACAGAATTTTTAAGATGGCTGTATACTGGTATAACACGAGCCACTGATGAGTTATTTTTAGTAAATTTTAATGAAAAATTCTTTTCTTAATGCTCATTAACTAAAATTTTACAAGACTTACTTCTTTCTTAGGTGATTACTTAATACTTTTGGCTTTATTATACATATAAAACTAAAGAATGAATAAAATTTACTTATTCCTAAGCCTGTTGCTGCTATCTTTTTATGCAACAGCACAAGAACCAACCCCTCCTCCTAAAGCAAATTATCAATTGGCGGCTAAATTTTCGCCTGAGAAGCTGAAGAAAATGATTTTCTCGACAACAATTAAGCCCAATTGGATTAATTTTACAGATCGATTTTGGTATGATTTCACTACCCCGCAAGGTAAAAATTGGTATTTAGTAGATCCTGCATCCAATAAAAAGGAAACACTTTTTGATCGTGAAAAGCTTGCTGCTCAAATTACCAAGATCGTGAAAAATCCTTTTGATGCTCAGCATCTTACTCTTCAAAATCTTAAATTTACAAAAGATGAAAAGAAAATCAGATTTGAAGTTGCAAGTACTAAGGATACGGTAAAGTCTAAAGAAGAGATTGAAAAACTGAAAGTAAAAACCGATACGTTGAAAAAGAAGATTTTCTTCTTGGAATATGATCTGGCTACTCAAAAAGTTACAGAATTAAGCGATAAAACAAAAGAAAAACAAGCCTTATCTTGGGCTACCTTCTCTCCTGACACCAATACGATTTATTTTGCAAAGGATTTTAATCTGTTCTGGATGGATCGCGCGAATTATGAAAAGGCTGTTAAAAATGAAAAAGACAGTACGATTGTAGAGCATCAAATCACGAAGGATGGGGTTCAGTATTACGCCTGGGCTGGTGATGAATACAGCACCACAACAGGTGATGATAAAAAGGAAGAAGATGTTGTTAAACGTAAACGTGTATGGATGAACTGGTCTCCTGATGGAAAATACTTCGTGATTACGCGTAAAGATAATAGAAGCTTGAATCCCTTGTGGGTTATCAATAATGTAGGCAGTAAACGTCCAACATTAGAAACTTATAAATATCAGATGCCCGGTGAAACGGATTCTACAGAGACGCAGTTATTTGTTTTTAACGCTTCTGATAAATCATATAAACAAATAAAAATTGGAGCTTTTAAGAACCAGACTTTAAGTAACTGGTCAAAAAATGTTGACAAAAATAGCTACAAAGGTGATTACTTTATCAACTATTGGTTAGGAACAAATGATGCTTTTTATCTTGCTCGATCTAGTCGTGATTTGAAGCGTATCGACTTGGTTAAAGTAAATATAGATGGTTCAACTCAAGTATTAGTAGAGGAACGCTCCAACGTCTATCAAGATATCAAAAAACCGTTATTGATTAATAATGGCACGGAGTTTATCCACTGGTCACAACGTGATGGATGGGGACATTTTTATTTATATGATCATCAAGGCAACCTGAAACAACAAGTGACAAGTGGTTCTTTCAATTGTGAAGAGATTACCGGATCTGATATGGCGACAAGGACCTTGTATTTTACTGCAAATGGAAAAGAGCAAAATGAAGATCCCTATTATTTGCATCACTACAGCGTGGGATTCAACGGAGCAAATCTAAAATTATTAAACCCTGGTAACTTTGATCACCAAGTTGATGTTAGTGAAAGCTCTCGTTATTTTGTAAATAATTTTTCTAGAGTAAATAGCATTCCTGAAATTGCTCTATATCATACCAATGGAAAAAAATTAATGACGTTAGAGAAGGCTGATCTTTCTTTATTATTTGCTGCGGGATATAAATTTCCACAACCGTTTAAAGTAAAAGCTGGGGATGGTATTACAGACTTATATGGCGTAATGTATAAGCCATTTGATTTTGACAGCACCAAAACATATCCTATTGTGGAATACATCTACCCAGGGCCTCAAACAGAGGCTGTCAATCAATCTTTCGGCAGAAGTATGGATAGAATTGACCGATTAGCCCAGTTTGGTATGGTTGTCATCACTGTGGGTAACCGTGGTGGACATCCTGCAAGATCAAAATGGTACCATACATTTGGTTATGGCAACTTGAGGGATTATGGATTAGAAGATAAAAAGGCTGCTGCTGAACAATTAGCGGATCGTTATAAATTTATTGACATCAACCGTGTAGGAATTACTGGGCATTCAGGTGGTGGATTTATGTCCACAGCTGCAATGCTGGTCTATCCTGATTTTTTTAAAGTAGCTGTTTCTGGTGCTGGAAACCATGAAAACAACATCTATAACAGATGGTGGAGTGAAAGACATCATGGTGTTACAGAGAAAATTAGTGCTAAGGGGGATACTACTTTTACTTACCAGATCGATAAAAATACAGATTTAGCAAAAAATCTGAAAGGCAAACTTTTAATTGCAACGGGTGATATTGACAATAATGTACACCCTGCCAATTCAATTCGGATGGTGAATGCTTTGATCAAAGCAAATAAGCGATTTGACTTTTTACTTTTACCGGGGCAACGCCATGGATTTGGTGATATGACGGAATATTTCTTCTGGAAAATGGGTGATTATTTTTCTGAATACCTGATTGGCGACTCCAAAATTAAAGAAGTCAATATGACGGAAATAAATAGAGAAATACCATTGAGTAGATAATCAATGATTACAAAACAAAAACTAGAAATTTTTTCCGCTATCTATACGCAGTATCAGGTAGCGGATTTTTCTTTGAATATATTACAAGGACTTTCTTTGATAGACCTATTGGAGCTATCAACATACCAGAAAGATAGGCAACTTGCTTTTCGAAGTGCATGGGTATTTGAAACTATTGTATTGAAAGACAAAAAGCTATTGAACAAAAGCATCTCCAGCTTGCTTATCCACAACTTAAGCACGTTGAACAATTGGAGTTGCGCGAGGAGCTATAGTAAAGTTGTCATGCACCTAACTTCTCCCAAAGCAACATACATTCGATTGACTGAGGTAGAATATGAAATTATAACTAATGTGTCTTTCAGCTGGTTAATTGACCCTTCCTGCCCTATCGCTGTACTTGCAAATTGCATGGATATTTTAGATCAATTGAGCGTTAAATATCCTTGGATAAGAGAGGAGTTGGATACACAAGTAGAGTATTTACTTCGGGTAAATCCTACTCCAGCTATTAAAAGCCGGAGTTTAAAGATTTTAAAAAAGAGTAAGAAGTAGTATTTATATCTCCATTCACAATAATCATTCATATCAGATTCTGATAACATGATCAACAACTATTGCTTGACCATGTGACCCTAAATGACAAGGATGTATTTTAAAAAAGCGTATTTCCCTTATGGGCATATGTTCTACCGAGGTGTCTAAAAGCCGCTTCTGTACATTCTCGACCTCTTGATGTACGCATGAGATAACCTTCTTGAATCAAGAAAGGTTCATACACTTCTTCAATCGTTCCTTCGTCTTCACCAACTGCAGTAGCAATTGTTTTTAAACCAACAGGTCCGCCTTTAAATTTATCGATAATGGTAGTTAAGATGCGATTATCCATTTCATCTAAACCATTTTCATCAACATTTAATGCATTTAATGCATATTTGGCAATTTCCCTTTCAATAGAACCTGTCCCTTTGATCTGTGCAAAATCTCGAGTTCTTCTTAAAAGGGCATTGGCAATACGTGGTGTTCCTCTGCTCCTACGTGCTATTTCATAGGCTCCTTCATCGCTGATCGGTGTTTTAAGAATATCAGCAGATCTCAATACAATGGTGGTCAATAATTTAACATCATAATATTGTAGGCGTGCATTGATCCCAAATCGGGCTCTTAAAGGGGAAGTTAATAGTCCGGAACGTGTAGTGGCTCCAATTAATGTAAATGGATTTAACGATATTTGTACTGAACGCGCATTGGGTCCAGTTTCTAGCATGATATCGATCTTAAAGTCTTCCATAGCTGAATACAAATACTCTTCCACTATTGGACTTAATCGATGGATCTCATCAATAAATAGTACATCGCCTTCTTCTAGGTTGGTCAATAGGCCAGCCAGATCACCAGGTTTGTCCAATACAGGACCTGATGTAATCTTGATGCCTACCCCCATCTCATTGGCGATGATATTAGAGAGTGTCGTTTTACCAAGACCTGGAGGGCCATGAAGTAAAACATGATCCAAGGACTCTCCTCTTAATTTTGCAGCCTTAACAAAAATATTAAGATTCTCCAAAATCTTCTCCTGTCCAGTGAAATCCTCAAATACTTGCGGCCGTAATACACGTTCAATATCCCGATCCGTGTTATTTAAATTCTCCGCATTCGGATCTAAGTGTTCATTCATTTACGCTTCCCTTTCTTCGATTTAATTATATTTTCGCGTCCAGCTTGATATTTTCAATTGAATAACGCCAAAAAAAGCTTCTTTAAAAATACTTGTACTCATTTTTGATGTTCCTTCTGTACGATCTGTAAAGATAATTGGAACTTCTACAACCTTGAATCCATATTGTATTGCTGTAAATTTCATTTCAATCTGAAATGCATAACCTACAAATTTGATTTTATCTAGTGGTATACGTTCCAGTACTTTTCTCCTAAAACATACAAAGCCTGCCGTAGCATCTTGAATATTGATACCTGTGATGAACCGCACATATACGGATGCAAAATAAGACATCAATACCCTATTCATCGGCCAATTGACCACATTTACTCCTTTAATATAACGTGATCCAATGCTCATGTCTGCACCATCGAGGCAGCTCTGTCTTAAACGGATGAGGTCTTCGGGATTATGACTAAAATCTGCATCCATTTCAAAGATAAATTCATAATGGCGTTCAAGAGCCCATCTAAACCCGTGGATATAAGCCGTACCCAATCCCAATTTTCCAATGCGTTCTTCAATAAACAATCGTCCTCCAAACTCTGCCTGCAAAGATCGCACTATCTGCGCAGTTCCATCTGGAGAACCGTCATCAACGATTAAAATATGAAAAGGTACTGTGAGTGAAAATACTTTACGAATTATTTTTTCAATATTTTCCTTTTCGTTGTATGTAGGTATGATAACTAAACTATCGGCCACTTTAAAAACATTTTGTATGGGGTAAAGTTACTAATTTTATTGGGATTCTGATTGGACTTTAATGGCAATAATGGGGCTAGATTAAAAATAAAAAAGTCCACTATTTTGCAATAGCGGACTTTTATTAACCAATTATAAACTTAAATTATGAGATCACAAATATAAGATAAAAGGTTTTATCAACCAAAGAATTTGCGTTTTTATGCCTGTTCATAACATAAAAATTACAAAGTCCCGAATTAGCGATCTACCTCGCCCAATACAATATCCATAGATCCCAATATGGCGATGAGGTCTGCTATTAACGTTCCTTTACCTAGCTCAGGTAATACAGAAAGGTTATTGAAACTGGGTCCACGTGCTTTCACTCTTTTGGGGATATCAGACTTCTCTTGAGTGACAAAGTAAAACCCTAATTCTCCTTTCGGATTTTCCGCTCTTACGTAATAATCTTGCGCTTTTAAATTTACTTTTTTGGGTACTAATGCCCTAGGGTCAAACGTATCCGTACGCGGAAAGTCTTTTATCAATCTTTCTAAGCATTGTTCAATAATCTTTACAGATTCTTTCACTTCATCAACACGTATCTTATATCGGTCCCAACAATCACCAACTGTCCCCATCTCTCCTTTTCCAACCGGAATATCAAAATCAATCTCTGGATATGCAGAGTATGCATCGATTCTCCTGAGATCCCATTTTATTCCTGATGCTCGTAACATGGGCCCTGAGACACCATAATTAATAGCCACATCGGCTGGCAATATGCCAATGTTGGCTGTTCGGGAAATAAAGATTTGATTTTCGGTCAACAATTGATCAAGTTCCACCAATTTTGGTTTAAAATAGGTGATAAATTCGGCACAGCGCTGCTCAAAGCCTACAGGTAGATCGTAAAACAAGCCTCCGACCCAGATATAATTGTACAACATACGTGAACCGGAAACCCATTCCAGCATATTCATGATATGTTCACGATCTCTAAAACACCACATAAATGGTGTAAATGCACCAATATCGATACCGTAAGTACCTATTCCGATTAAATGCGAGGCGATGCGGTTGAGTTCACAAACCAATACACGTATATATTCTACTCTTTTAGGAATTTTATCAGCTATGCCCAACATTCTTTCTACTCCCATTACAAATGCGTGGCTATTATTCATCGATGATAAATAGTCCAATCGATCTGTAAACGGAATACTCTTTCCATAGTTCATGGATTCGGCATGTTTATCGAAGCAACGATGTAAATAACCTAAATGCGGAATAACCTCTTTTACGATTTCGCCATCTGTTATCAATTGCAATCGAAGCACACCGTGCGTCGAAGGATGTTGAGGTCCCATATTGATGATCATTTCCTGAGATCCAATACTTGCTAGATGTTGTTCGTATTTTTCTAAAGCAGCAGTATACTTCGTATTCGACATATATGTTGTTATCGAGTTCTTAATTATTTAATTGTGATTCCATGATAACTTTCAGGATCTTGATAATCTTTTCTTAGGGGGTAGCCTTGCCAATCATCAGGAAGTAAAATACGTCTGAGATCAGGATGATTTGTGAAAAATATTCCCATCAAATCAAATGCTTCGCGTTCGTGCCAATCTGCTGTTTTCCAGACCGCTGATACAGATGGCAATTCTGGTAGATGTGCTTCATCTCGATCATTTGCGATTAGAACCTTCAGCACCAAGGTATGTAGATAAGGAATAGATGTTAAGTGATAGGTGATTAAAAATCCATCTTCATGGAGATCAACTGCCGAGATATTATTTAGAAAATCAAAATATAATCCTTTTTCATCACGTAAATAAAAGCAGATATCTTCTAAAAGATCAACCTGAATAAATAGTGCTGGCTGTAGACCCATTTCCTCTATTTTTTCAATGGCGTGTTCGCCAAATCTAGAAATGATTAAAGTTGAAATTTCTTGTGTATTCATGTGACTAAGGTGCTAAACGAATTATTTTCCATGAATCTGATACTTTTTGGAAAGCAATTCTATCGTGTAACCGGCTTGAACGCCCTTGCCAAAATTCGATATATAGCGGTTTAATTAAATAACCGCCCCAAAACTCTGGACGAGGTACCACTTCTTGGTTTTCGAATTGTTTTTCAAGATCCGCGACTCTTCCTTCTAAAAAAGAACGATTGGGAATCGTTTCACTCTGCGGTGATGCTAGTGCACCAATGCGGCTTCCTTTTGGTCTAGATTGAAAATATTCGTCTGAATCTTCTGCTGGAAGCTTTTCTATTAATCCTTCAATACGAACTTGACGCTGGAGTTCTGGCCAGAAGAATAAGGCAGCCACATGTGGGTTGCTATCTATTTCTAACCCTTTGCGGCTATTAAAATTTGTAAAAAAACTAAATCCGTTATTTTTCAGATCTTTTAATAATACGATACGTGATGAGGGTAATGAAAACTCACCTACTGTGGATAAAACCATTGCGTTGGCTTCAAGCACCTCACTATGAATAGCTTCGTTAAACCATTTTTCAAATTGCACTAAAGGATTGTTGCTAACGTCGCTTTCACATAGATTACCTAATGCATAATCTTGTCGGATAGCGGCAATATCTTTGTGTTCGATTGCCATGACTTTAAATTTATGTATGTCACAAACATACTAAATTCACTTATTTTTATCGACTAATCTAGTATAAATTAATTCGCAAAATGACTTTGGCATTAATTTTATTGTATTATAAGTCTAATTCATAAAGAAAATGTTTAACGAACTTGATCCAAAAACAGGCTGTTTATTAATATCCGAACCCTTTATGCTCGACCCCAACTTTGAGAGATCGGTCATTTTATTGTGCAATCATGATGCTGAAGGAACGCTAGGTTTTATCCTTAATAAAAAAGTGGTAGGCTGTGTAGGTGACTTGGTTAAAGAAATGGCAACATGTTCATTTCCACTTCATATTGGTGGACCTGTGGCGCAAAATGAATTATTTTTCATCCATTCTCGATTTGATTTGCTATTAAGTGGCGATGAAATTCGTGAAAATATCTATTTTGGAGGCGATCCTGAATTGCTGTTTTCTTTGGTAAATCAGGGAAAAATAAAAGAGGATGAAGTCAAATTTTTCTTAGGCTATTCTGGTTGGCAACTAGCACAGTTAGAGTCCGAAATCAAAGTAAACAGTTGGGCTGTTCAAAATAAATTTCCGACAGCTTTGGTGTTTGAAAAGGATACGGAACTTCTTTGGAAACAAGCTGTTATCGGATTGGGAGCTAAGTATGCTCATGTGGCTAATTTCCCACAATCACCAAGCTTAAATTAAAATGTTATTTTGTCTGTTTTTTTATGAATAATATATAATATTCACTATTTTTTAGTATATTTGTGTCATTAAGCAGAGTCCTTACGTTTTAAAACATATCCATTTTTCTTAATTCGAGATATGGCTTTCACCTTGAATTTATTTAATGCGATGATTTTTGTTTAATTAAACTACTAAAAATTGAGTAGTTTAATATGGTTTAATATTAATTTTAAATAAATAAATGAGTAGTTCAGAAAGTTTTAGCAAAAAAGAAAAAGAGAAAAAGAAGTTAAAAAAGAAACAAGATAAGGAACAAAAGAAAGAAGAAAGAAAGAACAATACCGATAAAGGTAAAAGTCTAGAAGAAATGTTTGTTTATGTCGATGAATATGGAAATATAACTTCAACACCTCCTGATCCAACGAAAAAAACAAAAATTAATGTAGAAGATATTGCGATATCAACTGCTAAATATGAAGCAAATCCAGAAGATTTAATTAAATCTGGTATAGTGAATTTTTACAATACAGATAAAGGTTTTGGTTTCATTCGTGATCTCAAAACACAGGATAAAATATTTTTCCACGTTAATGGTCTGATTGACGCTGTTAAAGAGAATGATAAAGTTACTTTTGAAACAGAAAAAGGATTGAAAGGTATGAATGCTGTTAATGTTAAATTGCAAAAATAACATTCATCTTTATATAGCACAAAAAAGGGATTTAAGTAATTAAATCCCTTTTTTGTTTGTTATTATTTTAACAACTTTACTTCATATAAATCCTTCCTTCTATCCTTCATAATTTTGACTGTACCATATTCATGAAGGTCACGAAGTGCATATAGATCCACATCAGCAATCAATACCATCTCTGTATTTGGAGTTGCTTCTGCCTTGATTGCATTATTTGGAAAGGCAAAATCAGATGGTGTAAAGACAGCTGATTGTGAATATTGAATATCCATATTATTGACTCGAGGTAGATTACCTACAGATCCAGCAATCGCAACATAACATTCATTTTCAATAGCACGAGCCTGAGCGCAAGATCTTACTCGAATATAACCATTTTGTGTGTCAGTCATAAATGGGACAAATAAGATCTGCATGCCTTGATCTGCGAGGATGCGGCTGAGTTCAGGAAATTCGACATCATAACAAATCAATAAACCTACTTTTCCACAATCGGTATCAAATACTTTCACTTCATTACCTCCTGTCATTCCGTAGTACTTACTTTCATTTGGAGTTATGTGTATCTTTTTAAAAGAATCCAGTTTACCGTTCCGGTGACAGAGATAAGAGATGTTATACAACTTTTTATTTTCCATAATAGGCATCGATCCAGCGATGATATTGACATTATAGGAAACTGCAAATTGTTGGATTTTATCAATAATTTCTGAAGTCTTCTCCGCTAATTTTTCCATCGCCAAGCGTTCTGGTAATTCATTATAAGGACTCATCAAAGGCGAATTGAAAAATTCGGGAAACATAATAAAATCTGTTCCATAATCACTTACCGTATCCACAAAGAATTCGATTTGATCATAAAAAGCTTCAATATTGTCAAACAAACGCATTTGCCATTGTACCAAGCCTAAACGGATTGTTTGTTTGGTAGTCGATATCGATCGTGATTCCGACTCGTAATAAATATTATTCCATTCCAATAGAGTGGCAAATTCCATAGATTCTGAATCTTCTGGAAGGTAATGTTTTAATATTTTCTTAACATGAAAGTCATTGGATAATTGAAAGGTTAAAGTTGGATCGAAAATTTCTTTACGTTTCACTTTTTCAATATACGTCCTTGGACTCATCTTATCCGAATAGTTGTGATAATTGGGAATCCTTCCGCCTGCTATAATAGATTTTAAGTTCATTTGTTCACACAGCTCTTTGCGCGAATCGTATAAACGTCTACCCAATCTCAATGCACGATGATCCGGATGCACAAAGACTTCTATCCCATACAGTGTATCACCATCACTGGTATGCTTGGAGAATTTTCCGTCGTCAATAATTTCGTAATAGCTATCGTATATATTACTTTTCTTCGAATTTAAAATGATAGAGAGTGCACAGGCGACAACATGACCGTCTATTTCCACACATAACTGCCCTTCTGGAAATAAATCGATGAGATCGACAATATTTTCTCTTGTCCAGACATCTCCCACCCCTTGGTAAGCTTCGGTCATTGACCTTCTCAAATCAACATAATCTTTCTTCGTCAAGTTCCTGACTTGAATATCCATACAATATAATTTTAGTGACTTAAATTTAAACAAAATTCAAGCCTAAAAGCTCAGTTATTTGGTTTTAAAAGAAAAAGAGCTATAGCCGCAGGCTATAGCTCTTTTAAAAAGCTGATTTATTGCATTTTGCAATGCGAAAAATTACGCTTGACCTGTTGTTCCACCAAAAGGGAACGCAACAGTTGGATCACCACCGATTACTTCTGCATCAGTAGTTTGGTTTCCAGCGGCAGCAATAGCGTCAAAGCGGATAACGTTATCTTGTAATGCACCTAACAAACGTTTAGCATGTTCTGGTGTCAAAACGATTCTAGATTTCACTTTAGCTTTCGGCACACCTGGCATTACACGTACGAAGTCAATCACAAATTCTGTGTTTGAATGTGTAATGATCGCTAGATTTGAGTAGATTCCTTCTGCTACTTCTTCTGTCAACTCGATACTCAATTCGTTTTGATTTTGATTATTTTCCATAAAATTTATTATAAGTATTTGAAATATATGTTTTTCTATTAATTACTAAAAGTTCTAAAGTCCTGTCCTGCTTCAATATTCAATAATGTCTCATAAATCAATCGGATCACATTGTCCACATCTTCTTTATGCACCATTTCTACAGTAGTATGCATATAGCGTAAAGGTAAGGAAATCAAAGCAGATGGCACACCTCCGTTACTGTATGCAAATGCGTCGGTGTCCGTACCCGTAGATCGTGACGAAGCTTGACGTTGAAAAGGAATTTCATTTTTTTCTGCAACCTGAACCAACAATTTGTTTAGATTAATCTGTACGGCTGGTGCATATGATAATACAGGTCCTCCTCCAGATGACAGATCACCTTGCGTGATTTTGTTGATCATCGGGGTTTGCGTATCGTGTGTCACATCTGTGACGATTGCAACATTGGGTTTGATACGTTGTGCGATCATTTCAGCGCCACGTAGACCGATTTCTTCTTGTACAGAGTTCACTATATACAAGCCAAATGGCAATTTTTTATTATTTTCTTTGAGTAAACGCGCTACCTCTGCAATCATAAAACCACCAGCACGGTTGTCCATCGCCCGACCTACGTAGTAACGGTTATTCAGAATACTGAATTCATCTTCATAAGTTACTACGCAACCGACATGAATACCCAATGCTTCTACTTCTTCCTTGGAAATACAACCGCAATCTAGGAAGATATTTTTTAAAGTAGGTGCTTCTTCTTTCTCGCCTGAACGTGTGTGAATTGCAGGCCAACCGAATACTGCTTTTACAATCCCCTTATCGGTATGAATATTTACTTTCTTGGATGGAGCGATTTGATGATCAGATCCTCCATTGCGAATAACATAAATTAATCCATCTTTTGTGATGTAATTAATAAACCAGGAGATCTCATCAGCATGTGCTTCTATAACTACTTTATAATCAGCTTGAGGATTGATCACCCCTACAGCAGTACCATAATTATCAGTAAATGTTTCATCGACATATGGCTTCAAATAATCTAACCACAAGCGCTGTCCCTCCCATTCAAATCCAGTTGGTGATGGATTATTAATATATTTTTCAAAAAAAGAAATCGAGTCCTTTGTTACTATTGAAATATGTTTATTTTCTTTCTTCTTCTTGTCTGCCATGCTCCAAATTTTATTTCCGACGTCAAATTATGAAAAATTATAGTAACCACAAAAGTAAAAATTGAATTTATTTCATCTGCGCCCATAATGGGCACTTTTGTTGCTTTTTTAGCTTTATTCCTAGTAAATGATGATATGAAAATGATTTTAAACATTATATTTACGCTTGTAAAAAATTAACAGACAATATGGAGAATTTATTCAGCGTCATACATTGGAATTTAGATCCTGAAATATTTAAAATCGGCACTTTTGGTCTTCGTTACTATGCATTATGTTGGTTAGCGGCGTTTGCAGTATCGTATATGATCATGCTTAAAATATTTAGAGATGAAAATAAGAGTCAAGAATTATTGGATCAATTGAGTATTTATATCTTTCTAGGCACTTTAATTGGCGCAAGATTAGGTCATTGTCTATTTTATGAATTCGATTATTATAAAGACCATTTGTGGGAGATGGTACTGCCCTTTAAATTTGTAAACGGTCAATTTCAGATGACTGGATTTGCAGGATTGGCTAGCCATGGTGGTGCAATTGGTATATTGACTGCATTATATTTATTCTGTAGAAAAACGAAAACAAATTTTCTGTGGTTAGCAGATCGTTTGGTGGTTGTCGTACCTATTGCAGGAGCATTTATTCGTTTGGGTAACTTTTTCAATTCTGAGATTATTGGTACACCAACGGATAAACCATGGGCGGTTGTTTTTGATCATGTAGATCAAGTGCCCCGTCACCCAGGACAACTTTATGAAGCTATTGCTTACATCATCATCTTTTTTATTATTGCTTACCTATTTAAGAGCAAAAAAATGCAGAAGCCAGGTGCTTTAATGGGACTCTTCTTTGTATTACTTTTCTCCGCCCGCCTTTATCTAGAAACTTTTAAAATAGATCAAGAGGAATTTGAACAAGGTATGGCACTAAATATGGGACAGCTTTTAAGTATTCCTTTTATACTAGGAGGCCTCTATTTTATGTTTAGAAAGCCAAAAGAGGTGAAACGCTAAGCAGGAGATTTCTAAAATTTAATAACATAAAAGAGGCTGTATCAAAAGTCAATTTTACTAGATTGACAACAAATAAAATTTCGACGCTTTGTTAGATTAAGCGAAAAAGGATCAAAACTCATCAGAAATTTGATCCTTTTTTCATGATTTCTGTAATTAAAAGCTATCTCAACAAAGAGAGAATTATAGACAATAATCTGTTAAAACTTGTGTATTTGTTTAAGACTATAATCTTTGTATATTTTTAGAAAGGATACAAAGTGGATCTTAATATGTAAAAAAACAGGGTGTTGCTAGTAAGCTAACAACACCCTTCTATTTTAAGTAATTTATTACTATATATCTAAAACCAATTAAAATATATATCTAACCCCTAACTGCATTTGCCAAGTTGTACTTAATGTACTTACGTTTTGGAAAGGATTAGTTGGCAATTCCCCATTGATCGCATTCATATTGAATTCTGGAATTCCATTTGCTGGTGTTGAAGCAGCATTTAATACTGGTTTTCCGCTACTTACTCCTGGGATCATTTTGTTTCCATACAATAATTGCGAATTGTTTAGACGACTTTGAACGCCAGCATTTTTACTTAATAGGTTTCCAAAATTGATCACATCTAAACTTAGCTGCAAAGTATTTCTACGACCACCAATATTTGTGAAGACATCCTGCAAGACTTTTACATCGAAGCGGTTTAACCATGGCATTAAAAAACCATTTCTCGGTAAATATTTGCCACTATATTTATCTAATCCATTTTCTTTTACAAATGAAGCCAAAGCATCTCTTTGTTGTTTTTCAGTGAATACTACTTTCCCATTTGCGTCTACACGATCGACAAAAGTTAACGTATTCAAATCTTTTGGTAGATAAATTAAATCATTATTTATACCATCTCTATTGATATCTGTATTATAAGTGTAAGAGAAACGGCCTTGCGACGCTCCATTATAATAAACACCAATAGTTGTTGCTAACGTATTTGCATATTCAATTCGGTAACTCACATTTGCCATCAAACGATGAGGAATTGCGAATGCGGAAGGGTGCAAGATTTGATCGTTGGGACCATTCACTGTTGCCGAGCCTCCCCAAGCTGAACTTGCGCTAGATCCAGCATTTGCAGAAACTTCTTTTGCATTCGAGTACGTGTAGAAAACGCTTCCATTAAAACCTTTATAATTAGGAACAGTTACTCCAAGTGTAGCGCTTGTTGCAAAGCCTTTTACATTTGTGTTTGTCAAAACCGTTGCACTATTGGCTCCAACCTTACTATTATATGCACTAGCATTTACGCCAGTTGGATAAAATGCTCTGTTATCTCCGTAATCACCAGTTTCTGTTGAAGAACCATAATTCAAGAATGTATTTGGGGTTCTTCTGTTAGCTCCTAATTGAAAAATTGCGTTAACATCTTTCGTATACATAAAATCTCCTGTTAACACTAATGGTGTGTTCGGGATTTTATAATCAGCACCAATACTAGTACGCCATACCATTGGCATCTTGAAGTCTCTATCTACAAGAGCAAACGAAGAAGGTGCGCCATCATTTGGTGTTTTAATAAATACATTTTCAGCACCTTTTGGTACATTATTTAAGTGGTAATATGGATCAGTGTTGAAGTTTACATTATTGATCCAACCAGCTACTGCACTATATCCTCCTGGTTCAATTGTATTTTGGAGCACTCCAGCATTCGTTGGCATATTGGTCAACCAAACAAAAGGAACACGTCCAGAGAAGAAACCTGTTCCTCCACGTAATACTAAAGAACGATCATGGAATACATCATAATTGAATCCAATTCTTGGAGAAATTAAAAGATTTGATTTCGGCCAAAGTCCCGAATCATAATTTTTAGGATTACCATTAATATCTAGCAATCTTAATGCATCAATTGACGGATTTGCTGTCAGCTTATTCATATAGATGGGCAATTCAGCTCTAACACCGTATGTTAAAGTGAAATTATTCGCTACAGCCCATTTATCTTGCGCATACAGTGATGCTAAACCAAAATTAATTCTCGAGTAAGTATCCTGTCCTTCGTATGGATAGGTTAAGCCAAACATTATCGGTGCAACCTCATTAGGAGTTCCTGTTTTTAAGAAATCATCAACTGAGGCGTATCGATAATATGAAGTCCCCATACGTGTGTAGCTATTTCCAAAATTTTGAATTTCAAAAGCTCCACCAAAGGTAAATGTATGCTTATCTGCTTGAAGCGTTAAATTATTTGTAATGGAGTAGTTATTGTTTATGACATCATTATTGTATGAAAATAATTCTGTACCAAAACTCATATAATTATTACCAGTTGCAGAACCATCAAAAATGTCTACAAATGGAAAAAGTTGTTTGCTTGGAGTACTTCTGGTATCTTGAATACGGGTATAAGTAGCTAAAAATTGATTGGATAGTCGAGAACTAAAATTACTGTTTAATTCTGCTGTAATCGAACGAACTACATTTTTAAAGGCGTAATTTCCGTTTTCAAATGTGATCGAATTTTCACTAACGCGAGCAGTTTGACTTCTTGGTTGAGGTCCAGAACTTGCATTAGCCACTTGCATCGAATTACCAACCACTTGATTATAGCGAACCGCTAATTTATGCTTATCATTGATATTCCAATCCAATCGTACTAAAAACTTAGTACTTTCTTCTTTGGCTTCATCAGCGTATCCTTCATAGCGACCAGGATCATACCCCCATTGATTGATCAAGTGGTTACGTACATTTTCTAAATCAGATCTTTTTGTTCTTGCGATATTATTATCTGGATCCGAAACACCATTTTCTGATGCTTTCCAAAGGTTTGCGCCTGAAGCATTTGCTCCTGTTGCCTCTTCTCGTTCTGCATTAACAAATAAATATAATTTATCTTTTACAATTGGCCCTCCTAAGCGAAATCCAAAATTCTTTTTAGCAGCATCTATCTTCTCTAAAGTGACATCTTTGATTTTTCGTCCTTGAAGATTTTGATTCTGAAGAAAATAATAAGCAGATCCTTCAATTTTATTAGTACCAGATTTTGTTACAGCATTGATTCCGGCTCCAGTAAAGCCTGACTGCGTAATATCAAATGGAGCTATATTAACTGAAATTTGTTCAATCGCGTCTAATGAGATCGGTTGAGAATTACCACCAGGTAACGGACTTCCACTTATTCCAAATCCATTATTAAAATTAGCACCATCGATTTGAAGATTATTATATCGAGCATCACGACCTGCAAATGAATTTCCATTTGCTTGAGGCGTTAATTTTGTAAAATCTGTTATACTTCTATTGATTTGAGGCAATTCAAGAATTTGCTTTTGACCAATGCTTGTCGAAGTACCAGTTTTATCTGAACTTGTTTTTCTTCCTGTGATGACAACTTCATCTAGGTTCGTTGAAGATGTGCCAAATATTGGGTTAAGAACGAAAGCTTCACCTAATTGTAAGTAAATGTTTTCATACGTAACTGGCTGTTGCCCGATAAAAGTAACAACGATCTTGTATGGGCCTCCAACACGCATATTGGCTAAATTAAAGCGTCCAGCTGCATTTGCTGCACTCGAATAAACCGTACCTGAAGGAACGTGAGTGGCTTTAATCGTTGCTCCAGATGTCACTTGACCTGAGGATTCTTTTACAATCCCAGTCACACTACTCGTGGTTACTTGAGCATGAATGGTACCATAACTTGCTAATACAAGCGCAAAAAAGAGTAAGGGTCTTTTCATAAAGAAAATTTTTGTTAATAGTTATGCCGCAAAAGTAAAAAGAGAATTTAACATTGAAAGCACTTAACAAAAACTTAATATACTCTTAACAAGAGTGTTGACATGTTTGATTTTTTATGGAAACAATGAATTATTGCGAAACTCTAAAATTTAACAAAATTTAACATATCGTTTTACAAAAATTCTATTTAACCATTCGAAGTATTGTTAAAATCGTAAATCAATCGATTGTGGTATCTTGTAATTTAGATTGAAAATAAATTTTAAAATTACCCTCTTGTGTAATATTTGACATAGCTCAAAACAAAAAATAGGAGTTATTGTTTAGGTGCCTTTGCGATTATGTTTAAAAAGCCAATTGTAGATCTCGTCTTTATGGAACAAATTTTCTACACTACCATGTGTACCTCCCGGTATAATGGTTAAGGTAACATCAGCGTCAGGATCCGCTTTCTTTATGGCATTGACGATTTTTTTTGACTCGGACATCGGTACGGCTCGATCACGATTACCATGTTGCACCCATAGGGGTACCTGACTTAGATTGTCGGCATATTTAACACTTCCTCCACCACATATGGCTACAGCTGCTGCGATACGATCAGGATACTTTCCTGCTACATCCATGGTTCCATAACCTCCCATACTCATGCCACAAACATAAACGCGATCTGCATCTGCATTATAATGCTCGATCACATAATCCACGATCTCCATGACTTTGTCAGGATCCCAGCCACCTCTAGATTGGGGAGCTATAATTATCCCCGGTACTTCTTGCCCTTTATCCATTGCATACAATACGCCATACCTTTTGACACGGTCCAAGTTGGTTCCTGAAAGGCTTCTTCCGTGTAAAAATATAAGAATAGGCTGTTTTGTAGTAGCCTCTCCTTCGGGCAGATTGAGTAAAAATGGATAAGCGGTCTCTCCTTTTATAGCTTTCAATTGAGCTTGACAATCCTGGTTCAGGATGCTAAAAAATAAGATTAAAACAAGGTTAAAAACCAAAAATGGATATGGATTGCGATCTTTCGTTATATGCATAAGAAACAAAAATACATTTTATTCTGAATCAGCAAAATAGATATTAATATTAATTAACTTCTTTTTTATAGAAAATTCGAGGTAATTTTAAGTTTTTACGAGTAAAACATGTCGCTAAAAATTTTACATACAGCCGATTGGCATTTAGGTAAACGGTTGGATTATTTCTCCAGGTTTGATGAACAAAAAGCAGTACTGGAAGAAATTATTGCAATCGCAGATCAGGAGCAAATAGACGTTATTCTTGTTGCTGGAGATCTATTTGATGCCTTTAACCCTCCCGTCGAAGCCATTGAACTGCTTTATAAAACACTTAAACGCCTGACCAATAATGGCACTAGGCCAGTTATTGCTATTGCAGGCAACCATGACTCTCCCGATCGTATAGATGCTCCAGATAGTTTGGCGAGAGACTGCGGTATTCTATTTGCCGGTAAGCCCAATATGCGATTTGCCCCTTATCAGATTGAAAATGGTTTTGAGATTAGTAAAGGTGATGTCGGTTTTCTTGAAATTAAATTGCCTCATCTAGATTTTCCGCTCCGAATTATTGTAACAGCTTTTGCCAATGAACATCGGTTAAAAGAATATTTAGGAGAAGATGAACAGTTGGGACTTAATGAAGTACTCACTCAAAAATGGCAATCTTTGGCCGACCAATACTGCGATTCCAACGGTGCCAATATCTTAGTATCACATTTATACATGAACAAAAAAGGTGGTCCTGTCCTAGAAGAACCCGAAGGAGAGAAACCCCTAAGGATCGGTTTTGCTGATACCGTTTTCACAGACTGTATTCCTTCACAAATACAATATACGGCACTTGGCCATCTGCATCGCTATCAGGAAATCGGTGGACATCAAGCGCCAGTTGTCTATTCTAGCAGCCCTCTATGTTATTCCTTTTCAGAAGCTGGACAAGATAAACATGTTGTTATTGTCACTTTAGAGCCTCAAAAAGAGGTTAGGTATAAAACGGTTACCTTAAAAGCAAGTAAGCAACTAATTCGTAAAAAATTTGACACAGTATCTGATGCTATCGACTGGTTAGAAGCTCATCAGGATTGTTTAGTTGAACTAACACTTGTCTCCGAAATATCGTTGACACAAGCAGAGAGAAAGCGCATTGAAGATAGTCATCCTAGTATAATCTACCTCATTCCCGAAGTACATAGTCGCCGTGATGGACAACAAGAAGTCCTCGTATCCAGAAGAAGTAAGAGCATTAACGAAAATTTCGCCGATTATTACCGTCACAGAAATAATGATCAGTCACCATCGGAAGAATTGTTAGCACTATTTAATGAAGTATTAGGAACTCAAAACGAAAAGGAGAATTAGTCATATGTTGCCACTATATCTATCGATAGAAGGACTCTACTCCTATCAGACAAAACAGGAAATCGATTTTACATCCTTGACTTCCGCCGGTCTCTTCGGTATTTTTGGAAAAGTCGGATCGGGAAAATCATCCATCCTAGAAGCCATTACTTTTGCGCTATTTGCTAATACAAATCGGCTAAACAGTAATAATAGAGCCTATAATATGATGAATTTGAATGCTAACCTGCTTAGAATCGAATTTCACTTTATCGGCAAGGAAAATAAAAAATATGCATTTGAAGCATCTTGGAGAAGAAATGGTAAACAGTTTGATAAAGTCACAACTCCTATACGAAAAGCTTATGTATTTGATGGTGAAGAAAAGATACCACTAGAGAGTACGGATGCTGAAACAATCCTGGGCATCTCCTACAAAAACTTTAATCGTACTGTTATTGTTCCGCAGGGACAGTTTAAGGAATTTCTTGAGCTTAAGGGTGCCGAACGATCCAATATGATGAAAGAACTTTTTAACTTGGATCATTATGATCTTTTTTATAAAGTTGCTGCTCTCAATAAAGAAACAGACTTGAAAGTCCAACATATTGCAGGGGCGGTTCAGGCACTGGAAGACTATACCGAAGAAAGCATTTCGGACTTACTTACACAGTTGGAAAAAGAAGAATTGGATCTCCTTGATGTGACCAAAAAACACCAACTGTTGGAGCAACATCATCAAAAGTTACTAGAGGCTCAACAGCTTCATCTTGAAATTGCAAAAAAGAAAGCGGTTTTTGCGCAACTAAGTACAGAGCAGGTCCATATTGAAACGCTTAAAACTCAGATTCAACTTTTTCAGAAAGTGGAGCGAATTTTCAAAAATGTACTGGATAGCGTTGCTAGGGAACTTAGCGAAGAATCAAAATTGCAAGAAGATGTAAACAGTGCACAGTTACAATTAAATACTGTGCAGGGCGCATTGATCCATGCAAATAATCAATACAAACTGGTGGAAGGCGACTTCAATCTGCTTGATCATAAAAAATTAGAAGTCGAGGATCTTAAAAATATTGTTCAAGTTCTACAATTGCAGGGTGATATTAGCAAAGATAATGATCGATTAGCTAAGGGCAAGCTTGTTCTTCATGATGTGGAACAAGAAATCCAGAAAAAACAAGTTTTCATTCAGGAAAAACAGCAGGATATAATAAAATTAAAGGAAAAACGTATTTCAGGTAGCCTACTCGTAGCAATTCATGCTTGGTATACCAAGCATGAATTGTTCATTAAAAGCCAAAGTGAGCTTCAGGTAGAGTTGCTGACTAGGAAAAAAGAACTGCAAGCTATTCTATTGCAATTTGAACAGGAAGATCTAGATCCATCCAATTGGAATGAAAAATTGAATGATCAAGAAATAACGGCAAACCAACGGTTGGAGATGATACAGTCCGATGAAAATAAGGCTCAGGTCCAACAACAATTAGCGAGTTATTCTCATGCATTAACAGCAGGTAAAGCCTGTCCACTATGCGGATCTGAACACCACCCTCATATCATGCAAACTGAAGACCTGTCTTCATTATTGAATTCATTACAATCTGAAAAATCAAATGTGATTGCTGAATTAGTTCAAATTCAAAAACAAAAACAGCGGTTTATTCAACTCGCTGCGCAGTTGTCAAATCTGCAGAAAGATGTGGATTTAAATACCGCCAAGTTGGACACTATAGCTATCGATTTGAGTGACCACCTTAAACAATTTACCTGGACCACATTTCAGCCAAATGACCGTCAGGCATTTGACCAATGGCAGCTGGAAGCGGTCACGATAGAACAAAATTGTACAGCAGCAGAAAGCAACTTAAGCTTGTTACAAGATGAATTGAATGAATTAAAAGCTAAAAAGGAAAAGTATAATCAGGTGCTGACTAACATTGCGGTATCTAAATCGGCAATTGAGGGTCGGGCTGCGAGTCATCAGCAATTGATTAAGCGGCTGAACCTATCCGATTTTCAGATTATGCCCATTTGCGATATTGAAAATACAATTGCACAATCAGTTCAGTCGATAATCGCTACAGAGCAAGAATTCAAGAACTTATCTGATGAAATTAATCGATTAAATATTGCGATAGCAACGCAATCTACACATACTACGAGTCTGCAGCTACAATTAGACACGACACGTTTAAAAATTGAATCTTATCAGAAATCGATAGCTGAATTATTACAGGTACATGGTTTTGAATCTACGGAGTCGATACAGCAAATACTGCAACAGCAGTATGATCTGGAACATGAAGAATCCCGAATTAAACAGTTTGAAGAACAATTTGCTATTGTAAAAACAGCAATACGACAACTAGAGGAAAGAATAAAGCAAGAAGCAGTTGATATATCGCAACTAGATACCGTAAGTCAAGAACTACAGCTTACCAAAGATGTCAAGGACAAATTGATCGGTCAGTTACAATCATTAAAGGATCAACTTATCATCTCGAAAAAGAAATATGCAGAAAAAATACAGTTACAAAGTGAACTGGATAATCACATACTGCGAAGTAAGAATCTAAATATACTATCTAATCTATTTAAAGGAAATGGATTTGTAGATTATATCTCGACGCAATATTTAGAAGATTTATGTCAGATTGCCAATCAACGTTTCGAACGTTTGACAAGAGGTCATCTCAAATTAATGATCAATGCAGATAATGATTTTGAAGTGATAGATCACCTTAATGGAGGTAAATCACGATCAGTGAGAACGTTATCAGGAGGTCAATTTTTCCAAGCATCTTTATGTTTAGCACTTGCGTTAGCTGAAAGCACACGCAGTCTTAATAGAAATGAAAAGAATTTCTTTTTTATTGATGAGGGTTTTGGTACGCAGGATACCGATTCTGTTAACCTCATTTTTGAGACGCTAAATGCCCTTCATAAAGAAAATAGAATTGTAGGAATCATTTCCCATGTGGATGAACTACAGGAGCGTATTCCAGCGTCTATAAAAATTGTCAAAGATGAGGAGAAAGGAAGTTTAATTATCCATGATTTTTAAAAGCTGTATCGACTTGGATTATACTATGGTAAGCAAAACAAATGCGTCATATAAAAATAGCGGCTTAGGCCGCTATTTTTATATTTCTTGCTTATGGGCAATTTCTAGATTAATAATAACATCTCGAATTTTCCCTTCTACAAAAGATAGATTGCCGATCACAAAGACTCCTTTATTTAAACTATTCTTTTCTGCAATACCATAGACCGTATTTTCATCATCAGGATTTGAATCTCCTTCATAACGGTATACGTAGTCAATCTTATAATTGGATGGATTAGCAATTAAAGGTTCTAACTCTATGTTATAATCAATCACATATCCAGCCTCTTTCAATTTTTCTAAAGCAACAGTAGCAGAATCATATTTATTCCTATTATCCATAATCGTATATTTTGATCTTTACTAAAATAACAATTGGAACAGCAAAGTGTTTTTTATCGTTCGCTTATTTTTTGGTGAACATACCAACGATATCATCAATGGCACTACCATCTTTATTTTTGTCAAAAAAATCAGTGATCTTATCGGTCAATCCTCCACCTGATGAAACTGTTGCTCCTTCTGCTTTTTCATCCCCTCCAAATATATTTCCTATTATACTCCCTATTCCACCTCCAGCGTTAGAATTTCCACCTAAAAACCCACCTAATAGATCTCCTAACGGATTACTGGTACCACTTTGTGCATGATTTGCCTTTTCTTTACCTAAGTACCCCATCACAATCGGTGCCAAAGTAGCCAATACTCCTGTGATCTGCGCAGAGCTAAATCCACTTTTCGTAGCCAGATTTGAGCTTACATATTCGGCTTTACTGCCAAAGATGTGCTGTACGATCTTATTGCCATCTTCTGTAGGTCCCTGTTCGATTACTTCATCGACATGATCTAAGATTGCTCCATCATGTTTGGTGTCCAACGCTTCGGCAAAACCATTTACATGATTGGCATCTCCTTTACTTTGGTTATATTTAATTGCCCCCGCAATTAGAGGAACTGCTATTGCTAAGATCCAAGTTGCTTTAGTGGAGTCAATACCTAACTTTTTGGACAATCCTGCGGCCATTTGATTTCCTAGGCCACCTGTTATTAAATCTGTCATTCCCATAATTTTATATTTTAATATGAATCAATGAAAGTTGACAATAATTAAGCCAAGCATCAGGGTATACGAAGCTCGAACGCCACAAAAAAAGAGGTTCGTAAACCTCTTTTCTATTTTTATATGTTAAACATTATTTTTTATAATATTTTAATGCCTCTGGAAGCATTTTTTGAATGTCACTGATACGTCTAGCATCACTCGGGTGAGTACTTAAAAACTCTGGAGTCCCTTTAGATCCACCAGATGCCATACGCTCCCAAAATTTCACTGCTTCACTTGGATTATAACCCGCCATGGCCATGATGACCAGCCCCATGTGATCGGCTTCCGATTCATTTCCACGCGAGTACTTCAGCGAAGTTAATTGACCGCCAATACCATAGGCACTATTCACAATACCAGCGTAACTTGTTCCTGAAGTTGCGACTCCAATTACATTACCAAGTGCTTGTGTAGCATACTGTCTTGACATCTGCTCCATCGAATGGCGCGCGATGGCGTGTGCGATCTCATGCCCCATTACTGTAGCAAGACCCGTCTCGTTCTGTGTAACTGGGAGAATACCAGTATAAATAGCTACTTTCCCACCTGGCATACACCAAGCGTTGATCTCATCACTCTGCACCAAGTTAAATTCCCAACTGAAATTAAACTGATCAGCTATTCCCTGTTGTGTGAGATACTGATTAACCGCAATAGCCAGTTTGTTTCCAACTTTCTTAACTAATGTTGCTTGACTAGTACCTGTAATTACTTTTGTATTTGAGGAATTTAAAAATTGCTTATAAGAAGAGGCTGCTTGCTCTTGAATCTGACTGTCGCTGACCAGACTTAATTGTTTACGCCCTGTGATAGGAACAGTAGAGCATGAAGCTAAAGTAGCTCCTATTAAGAGTATACTTGTATATTTAAAGACCTTTTTCATATGTTAATTGTTAGACATTGCATTATGAAGTAACCAACGCAATTCCTATGCCTAAATATTCTTTTTCTTTTTAAAAAGATAAACTTTAGATTCGTGCCCTTTTAGCAAACGCTCGATGTTCTTTTGATGGGTTATTAAAATCAATGCGCAAATCGCTATACCATAGAGTAGAACTGAGGGAATAGAAGTTTTAAACAAAAATGCTATACTAAATGGGAATGTAAAACCAGCCATAATCGAACTCAATGAAACATAATGAGTGGTTAATAAAATAATAATAAATATACTCACACAAAGTAACGCTGCTGGCGCATGGATAGCGAGTATCATACCAAATAAAGTAGCGACCCCTTTTCCTCCTCTAAATCCAGCAAAGACTGGGAACAAATGACCTAAAACGGCGATTACTCCCAATGCCAGTTGATAATTGACAAATTGCACATTACTGGTGCTCTGACCAGCTTCTATTAAATAAGCTAAATTCGTAGATGTAAACCCCTTAAAAATATCAACAAACATCACTACAGCACCTGCTTTGGGTCCTAAAACACGAAAAGTATTAGTCGCTCCAGCATTTCCACTACCGTATTCTCTTACGTCAACACCATAAAATGCCTGTCCATACCATACCGCAGTAGGGATTGATCCAAATAAATAAGCTAGTAATACTGCACTTACTAAATAAATAGAAATCATTAATTATTGTTATATCCTAAATTAATTTGGCTTTTAAACTTAAATCCAAACTTTTGACAGAATGTGTCAAAGCCCCAGCTGAAATATAATCTACTCCTGCTGCTGCATATGCTTGAAGCGTTTCTTCTGTAATTCCACCAGATGCCTCAGTGACAAATCTTTCGGCAATGATATCCACTGCTTTTTTAACATCTGCAGGGCTAAAATTATCCAACATGATGCGATCAACATGCCCAAAGGTAATAACTTCAGCTAGCTCATCAAAATTTCTAACCTCAATTTCAATTTCAATAGGCTTATTTAACGTTGCTCTATATACGTTAGCGCTTACTAAAGCCTGTGTCACGCTTCCGCTATAATCTACATGGTTATCTTTAATCAAGATCATATCGTAAAGACCAAAACGGTGATTAGTCCCCCCTCCGATTTTAACTGCTTCTTTTTCTAACAAACGAAGTAAGGGAGTTGTTTTACGAGTATCTAATATTTTCGTTTTTGTACCAGCTAACAACTTAGCATAACGGTGTGTAGTGGTTGCTATCCCGCTCATACGTTGCATAACATTTAAGATTAAACGTTCTGCAATTAGGATACTATGAATTTTTCCTTTCAAGAATAAGGCGATATCACCTACTTTTACAGCACTTCCGTCCTGAATAAGGACTTCATGGGTAAGTGTTGGGTCAATTTGATTAATGATTTCTAAAGCAACTTCTACGCCTGCTAAAATACCATCTTCCTTTACTATTAATTTGGCCTCTCCAACTTTATCCTTTGGAATAGTAGAAAGTGTTGTATGATCTCCATCTCCAACATCTTCTAGTATTGCATCGTGAACAAATTTTTTAATATATTCTCTTTTTTCCATCATGAATTGTCACTAATAATGTAGCGAAGATGGAAATTTAAATTTTATTCAAGAAAATAATTTGGAAATATTATTTAGAAGCCTGTTTTTCAACTCTAAATTCTTCGATTGTCTGCCCACTTTTAGATAAACTGATTTTAATAAAAACTCGAAATAAATTTTTATTACTGGAAAGCTGGTAGACATAGTAACTGTAATTGGTTTTATTTGTTATTTTCTGTAGTAATTTTACTGCACTTGGTTTATTTTTAGATAAAAAACCTTGTAAGAGCATTTCTGCTTGATATTTTGAATACAAACCATCTTCATTCAAAATCGATAGTGTTATATTTGAACCGAAGAATCGAGCTATATTTTTAGCATTTCCAGTTCTGAGTTCAACCAAAAGAGTATCATTCAAATCCGCCATGTTAGGCGTAATCATAAATGATTGATTAAAGAAAATAAAGGTATTCCCTCTGGTATTATTAGAAAATACGTACACGGTCATGCACATAAAAATACTAATAAAAGATATAATTCTTTTCATTAATGTAGATAATTAAACTCGATGTAGTCCAAGAACTTACTAAAATAGTTATTGCATGCAGACTAAACTGTTGTGATTTGGTAGAAGAGTTACATAAACAATGCCAAATCTACAGAAATTTACATTGAAAAAACATTAATTTTTTAATACCTCGCGGATAGCCTTGACTTATCACTTGATTTAAATTATATTTGCTTATATCATTATGGAAAAAAAAGTAGCACTATTAATCCTAGACGGATTAGGATACGGAAAAGAAGATCAATCTGACGCTGCCTTTGCAGCTGATACTCCCTATCTCGATTATTTAAAAGCAAATTATCCAAATTCAAAACTAGAAGCTTCAGGTGAAGCTGTTGGTTTGCCTGAAGGTCAGATGGGTAACTCAGAAGTTGGACATATGAATTTAGGCGCAGGCCGTGTTGTCTATCAGGAGTTAGGTCGAATTCATAAAGCCGTTCGAGATGGTGTATTCAATACCGATACAACCATTCAAGATGCTTTCAAATATGCATTAAACAATAGCAAAAAAGTTCATTTTATAGGATTACTCTCTGATGGTGGCGTGCATGCACATACGAGTCATTTACGTGGTCTATGTGACGCAGCTAAACATGCTGGACTAACTTCAGACCAGGTGTTTATACATGCTTTTCTAGATGGTCGTGATACTGATCCAAATTCAGGTCTGACTTATATAAAAGCATTGCAAGATTTCTTACCGCAATCTGTAGGTACATTAGCATCTGCAATTGGACGCTATTATGCCATGGACCGTGATAATCGTTGGGAACGGGTTAAGTTAGCTTACGATTTAATGGTACATGGTACGGGTACAGCAACCAAAGATATTTTGGAGTCTATACAACATTCATATGATCAAGAAGTGACAGATGAGTTTGTTCAACCTCTTGTCATCACAAATGCGGCAGACCAACCTATTGCTACCATTCAAGATGGTGATGTCGTGATATGCTATAACTTCAGAACAGATCGTGGACGTGAGATCACAGTTGCGTTGACACAGAAAGCATTTCCTGATTATAACTTAAAGCCACTTGATCTTTACTATGTGACCATGACTGCTTATGATGACACATTTATAAATGTAAAGGTCATTTTTAACAAGGATAATTTAATCAATACCCTTGGTGAGGTGTTAGCTGCAAATCATAAAACACAGGTACGTATTGCTGAGACGGAGAAATATCCGCATGTTACATTCTTCTTTTCAGGAGGTCGTGAACAAGAATTTGAGGGTGAGCGTCGTTTATTGGTGCCTTCGCCAAAGGTAGCTACATATGATTTGCAACCAGAAATGTCCGCTCAAGGTATTACTGACGCTATCGTAAAAGACATCGAAGATGCGCAACCTGATTTTATTTGTTTGAATTTTGCTAATCCAGATATGGTGGGGCATACAGGCGTTTTTGATGCTGTTGTTAAAGCGGTAGAAACCATTGACCGTTGTACCAAACAAGTGGTGGAAAAAGGATTACAATACGGTTATTCTTTTATCATTATTGCAGATCACGGTAATTCAGAATTTATGGTCAATGCTGATGGCTCAGTCAATACCGCACATACAACGAACTTGGTTCCATGTATTTTGATTGATCCAGATTATAAAAAAGTAAAGGATGGAAAATTAGGTGATATAGCACCAACTATATTGAAATTATTAAAAGTGGAGATCCCTTTACAAATGGATGGTCAAGTATTGGTAGAAGACTAATATGAAAAATAAACATATCAACAGCACACTCTTTTTACTTATAGGGAGTGTGTTGTTATTTTGGTCCTGCAATAACGAAAAATCAGTACAACAGACAAAAGGATCAACGCTTTCTTTGGATTCATTTTTTAATGCAGAAATTGAAAAGTTAACGAAGTTGAACCCAACTGTCGAAAAGACAGTTGCGAAAGATTTGGATAGTGAAACTAAGTCTTTAAAGATTACTAACTGGCATACTGAATTAAGTGGATTTATTGCGGCTGATATTACTAAAGATGCAGATCCGAATCTCTATGATTTTAAAGAAGTAGATTGCAAAACAATATACAAAGCTAAGGATGACCGTTTAGCAATTCAGTATTTAGCTGTGGAGCATGATTTAAATGGAAAAATCCAACAGGTTATTATTGAACGAAAGGTAGATAATAGTTTGTATTCGAGTAATGAAAAACTTACTTATGATGTTGATTCTAGTTATCAAATTGAAAAGGATCAGGATATTCTCATTTTGGGGAGAAGTCAATATAAGATTAGAGGTAAGTTAAAATCAAATTAATTATAGAATCTTCACTCCTATTTGAGAATAGACTTTAAATAAAAAAGCACTTTATGTTTTTAATCATAAAGTGCTTTTTACTGTTTTGAAAATACTATTTCAAGTTGTCACGGTAGATTTTAGCTTTTTTAAGCTCCGTTTGGATATCTTTACGAGAAGCATCAAAAGTCAATACTTTTTCGTAATCTTTTACTGCATTATTGTAGGCATCAGTTGCCACAGCTTTATTGTAATTTGCAACTCCCGCTGTTCCTACCAAAATTCCATAATCACGGTATGCTAATGCTCTGTTTTGATATAATTTCACATCATTCGCATTTAAAGCAATTGCCTTGGAGTAATCTTCGATTGCAACTTTCAATAAAGATTCGCGTGCCGAACTGTTCAATTTAGTTGACGTTTGGGTCGCTAAATTATTATTAGCTTTTCCTTTAAAATAGTAACCATTTGCATTTTTACTGTCCAAAGCAACAACTTTTCCAAAAGATTCAGCTGCTTTTTTGAAGTCACCATTCTGAAACTGCGAGTAACCCAACATATATAATACATCAGGATCTTTACTTTCTGCAGGTAATGACTTTTCTAAGTAGACAGCAGCATTTTTAAAATCACCATCTAACAGTGCTTTTTGCCCTAAACGAACATTTGGATTGGAGTGTTCCTCTTGTTTAGCTGTCTGTGCATACGATGAAACAGACATCAAAGCAAATGCACCAGTAAATAAGCCTAATTTAACTGATTTAAGATTCATATTTAAATAATTACGTTTCATTTTAAAGTATTTAATTCATATTCAAGCGCTTAGTTTATTTTGTGAAAACCTTTTTTACTACGCTCCCACTTACAACGCTATTCCTGCATCAATATTACAATTATTATGCCTATTTACACAATATTTAAATTAAATAATCTGACAAAATTTAGGCTATAGACTGCCTTTTTTGCTTAATGCACTGCAATATTGAATCATTCGTTTTCAAATAATAGGTTGGCATCTTACTTGCAATACCCTAGTTTGACAAATTTAAAATAACTTTTATCGGTTTTACGACATGTTGTCATAAACTGACATAAAATAAAAATATACCTTAACATAATATGAGCAAATTCGAAACATTTGATTTCAATCAGGCGATTCCCATTATATCTGAAGATACCGAATTCTTTCCATTATTAAGCCAACAAGATGAAGATGACATGCGGAATGCCGAAATTCCAGAGTCGTTATCCATTTTGTCTCTTCGCAATACCGTTTTATTTCCTGGTGTTGTTATTCCGATTACTGTGGGACGTGACAAATCCATCAAATTAGTTAAAGATGCTTATCAAGGAGATAAAACAATAGGAGTCGTTGCCCAGAAAGATATGTCTATGGAAGACCCAACTATTGATGAACTCTATCAAGTCGGTACCGTCGCACACATCATCAAGGTGTTGCAAATGCCCGACGGAAATACAACGGTAATCTTACAGGGTAAACAACGTTTCAAATTAATTGAAGCCGTTCAAACAGAACCATATCTTAAAGCAAACGTAGAAAAATATAAGGAAGAAAAACCTAAAGCGACTAAGGAGTTTAAAGCCCTCATTGCCACTTTAAAGGAAATGGCTCTTCAAATTATTCAATTATCACCTAACTTGCCAAGTGAGGCTGGTATTGCTATAAAAAATATTGAAAGCCCTACTTTCTTAATTAATTTTATCTCTTCAAATATCAATGTTGACTTGATTCAAAAGCAACAATTGTTGGAGCTACTAAATGCAGACGACAAAGCACGTCTTTTGTTAGAATTGTTGACTTCTGAAATTCAGATTTTGGAATTGAAAAATCAAATCCAAAATAAAGTAAGAATTGATCTGGACAAACAACAACGTGACTATTTCTTAAATCAACAATTAAAAACAATTCAGGAAGAATTGGGTGGTAATACTCCTGATTTGGAAATTATTGAATTGAAGAAAAGAGCATCAAAGAAAAAGTGGAATGATGTGGTGGCCAAACATTTTGAAAAAGAGATCGAAAAGTTGGCTCGTATCAATCCTGCTGCAGCTGATTATTCCGTTCAGATCAATTATTTGGAATTATTGCTTGACCTTCCTTGGAATGAGTTCACAAAAGATAATTTTGACCTGACTAGAGCACAAAAAGTATTGGACAAAGACCATTACGGATTGGATAAAGTTAAACAACGTATTATTGAGTATTTGGCAGTATTGAAATTAAAGAACAATATGAAAGCCCCAATTTTATGTTTGGTAGGCCCTCCCGGAGTTGGTAAAACATCTTTAGGTAAATCTATAGCAAAAGCATTGGGACGTAAATATACCAGAATGGCACTTGGTGGTGTACGCGATGAGGCAGAAATCAGAGGTCACCGAAAGACCTATATTGGTGCAATGCCTGGTCGTATTATCCAATCTTTGAAAAAAGCTGGAGCTGCCAACCCTGTTTTTGTACTAGATGAAATTGATAAGATGAGCGCAGACTTTAAAGGTGATCCATCTTCAGCTCTTTTAGAAGTATTAGATCCAGAACAAAATACGAGTTTCTATGATCATTATGTAGAGATGGAATATGATTTATCTAAAGTGATGTTTATCGCTACGGCAAACTCGTTAAATAACATCCAACCGGCATTACTTGATCGTATGGAGATTATTGAAGTCAATGGCTATACGATTGAAGAAAAAATTGAGATTGCTAAGAAGCACCTTATTCCAAAACAACGTGAGGCACATGGTCTAACGGCAAAAAATGTATCGTTGAAACCTAAAATTATTGAAAAAATAATTGAAGAGTATACTCGTGAATCCGGTGTTCGTGGTTTAGAGAAAAAAATAGGTTCAACAGTTCGCGGTATAGCAACACGTATTGTTATGGAAAAAGAATATAATGTCAATATCAATGAAAAGGATCTTGTAGATATTCTAGGAGCTCCTATTTTTGATAAAGATAGTTATGAAAACAATGAGGTGGCTGGTGTGGTGACCGGATTAGCTTGGACTTCGGTTGGTGGTGATATTTTATTTATTGAGTCAAGCTTGAGTCCGGGAAAAGGGAAAATGAGTTTAACAGGTAATTTAGGTGATGTCATGAAGGAATCGGCTTCCATTGCGATGGCATATTTACGGTCTCATGCCGAAGAATTTAATATCGATTATCGGGTATTTGATAATTGGGATGTACATATTCACGTGCCAGCAGGAGCTACTCCAAAAGATGGACCTTCTGCAGGTGTTACGATGTTGACTGCCTTAACCTCCCTATTTACACAGCGCAAGGTTAAAGAAAATCTAGCCATGACGGGAGAGATTACTTTACGAGGAAAGGTACTTCCTGTAGGTGGTATTAAAGAAAAAATATTGGCAGCTAAGCGTGCAAATATCAAAGAGATTATTTTATGTAAATCAAATCAGAAGGATATTGAAGAGATTAAAGAAAGTTACATCAAAGACATGAAGTTTCACTATGTGACAGAAATGGCAGATGTTATCGCTCTGGGATTATTAGACAAAAAAGTAAAGCATGCAAAAGATTTGACTAAAGGTTTGGAGACCAAAAAATAATCCAATCCATTTATAAAATAAAAGCCGCTATAAATTAATCTTTATAGCGGCTTTTACATGTAGACACATGCACAACTCTGACTAGACGTTGACATACTTGAAATAATTAAATAAAAGTTGGGAAAGGTCTATAAACACAAAATGCTTTCTGTTTAGGAAAAGCAAGTGTCTAATTTGTGATTTTAAAAGCGTTGATAATTATTTCTCAAGCTTGTCGTTTTCTTTTTTCAATGCTACGGGACGATCTTCTTTAATCTCCGTTTCCATAAATCCCCAGTTAGTCATGTAGTACATGTATGGGTTTTGTTCAATTTTTGATTTTCTCATTCTTTCTCTTTTTATCATATATATATTGTTTTGATTGTTTAATATTGATCAAATATCGAGCCAAACTACAATTGACACGGGTTGTTCATGTTTCAAAGTTTTCACGGACATCTAGTATCCTGCTATATCTCAATGGTATAAATCACAAAATATTTATTACACCAACCTATTAGCATTGCTGCTTAAGTTTAATTTTGATCATTTTAATGAGCAAAAGTTTAATTGATGACTGTCTTTAATATAAAAATAATGATACAAAAGACAAAAAGCTAACCTACCTAATAATGGATAGATTAGCAATTAAAATCATTGAATAATTGTCGCAAGTCAAAATCATTGCTTGACACTCGCCCCAACAATTTCTTCTACTGTCGGAACACCAATTTTTTTCCAAATGGGCTCTCCATCCTTGTAAAGGATTAATGTAGGGATAGAAGTGATTTTAAAATCTTTTATGATGTCAGGATTTGCATCTATTTCTATTAAAACGGTCTTAATGTTATGATTTGATCTGCTGTTGAGCGAATCCAATACTGGTATTACTTTTTTACACGGTGGACAATAATTGGAACCAAAGTCAACCAAAACATACTCCTGTGATTTCAATGTTGTTTTAAAATCATCCAATACGATCCTATTTTTATTTTGAACTGATACCTCCACTGGATACCCTGCTCCTATCCACGCTGAAATACCAGGTGCTAAAACATAGATCGTTTCAAATCCACGCTCGGCGAGCAAATTGGCAACCTGAGTAGACCGTCCTGTTTGTATAGAATAGAGGAAGACTGGTTCACTTTTAATTAATCTATCCAATTGTCGACCATAATCTTCAACTGCAGGATCAATCTGGATAGCCTGTGGTAAATGTGCTTGATCAAATTCTTCTTCCGATCTTGCATCTAAAATTTGTGGTTTAAGCTGTTCGTTTAATTTTTCATGAAACACTGCTGCTTTTGTTCGAAAATCTTTTTGTTCCATCCCATCCTTTTTTAATACGGATGATTGATTTTGACCTTTGCTGTCAATAGCTATGATGGCCAATAAAATGATGACGAATATGATCTGTTTTTTCATTTGTTTGATTACTTTTAATGTCCAATAATGTTCTTCCTATACGTAATCTCTATTTTTTAGAAATACATACTTCGCTAGAAACGAAATGCAGGTGCTGCTATTTCTTGCACCTTACTTTTTCTAAATTCTTTCATAGATTCAGGTTCCCGTTCTTCAAGTTGGGCGAAATCAACTACACCATTATTTTTAGCCCAGTTAAAATAAGCTTGAGATAGTTGGGATACCACATCATGATTTTGGTTTGCGACATCTTTTATTTCGGTAGGATCTGTTTCTAGATTGTAAAGTTCCCACTTATATGAAGGCCAAGTTGAGACGAGTTTCCATTTACCAATACGCGCTGCTCGATTACCGGCACGCTCCCAGAAAAGTCCTTCGGGTCTGTCAATTTGATTTTTATCCTCAAAAATAACCGGCAAAAGATTTTTCCCTTTCAAGTCATTGGGTTTAATTCCCTTATATATTTTTGGATATTTTGCTCCTGCTAGTGCATAGAATGTTGGCGCTAAATCAATAATATGTCCTTCCCCATTTTTAATAGTATGAGCAGATATTCTATTCGGAAACCAAGCAATAAACGGTGTGTTAATACCGCCTTCATAGGTATAATCTTTAAAGGCTTTGTAAGGTGTATTAGAAGCATATGACCAGTTTTTACTTTGAGATTCATACGACCCTGTAGTACCCACTGGGCCCGTATTTATTCTTGCTCCATGATGCCATTTGACTAAATCTTCAGCTGGCGCACCATTGTCTGATAGAAATACAATTAAGGTATTATCCAATTGTCCATTATCTTTCAATTTCTGAATCAGCTGACCGATGCTCTGATCTAACCGATCTACCATAGCAGCATATATTTCCATTTTCTTTGCCCACAATTGACGCTGATCAAATGATAGTCGATCCCAATCATAAATATCTTCGTCACGTACTGATAACTTAACATCCGGGCGTATTAATCCTAACTCCTTTTGACGTTTAAATCTTTCTTGGCGAATCGCCTCCCAACCTTTATCATATTTTCCTTTATATTTTGCGATATCTTGAGGTAGCGCGACAAGTGGCCAGTGTGGAGCAGTATGTGCCAAATAAAGAAAAAAAGGTTTCTTATCACCTTTTATTTGATCCAAAAATGATAGGGCATGCTGATTGATCACATTGGTAGCATCATGTTCAGGCAATGGGTATCCCTGTGCATCAGTTTTCCCTTTAAATCCTGGAGCCCCTGAATCAGAGCTCTTTTCTTCCTTTGGAAAGACGAAATCAAAACCACGTTGCCAGGGAAGGCTGTTGCCTTTTCCAGATACATGCCATTTACCCGAGGTGATCGTATGATAACCGTTCTCTTTTAACACTTCGGCAATGGTTAATGATTCTTGATTGATGTAGCCTTGATATGCGGGTAATCCAAGATCATTAGAAAAATAGCCTACACCAGCTTTATGTTGATACTGACCTGTCAATAAGGAAGCACGTGTAGGAGCACATATCGAATTGTTGTAAAATTCGCGTAACCGCAATCCTTCTGAAGCAAGCCGATCCAAATTAGGGGTTTCAATTTCACCTCCGTAAGCACCAAGATCCGAATAACCGAGGTCATCCGCCAAAATCAATACAATATTAGGTTTCTTTTGCTGCGCCATACCAAGAGCCGTTAGACCCATCGATAAATATAATATGGAAAATATTTTTTTCATGTTGATGTATATTTTAAATGTTAACGAAATGAAGATTGTATCTTGATGCGATCATAGTTCACAACGTCATTGTCCTTTGCCCATTCCTTGTACAATTCTTCTAGCTGTGCTACCACTTGGGGATATTGTGCTGCTAGATTATGATTCTCTGCTCGATCCGTGTCGATGTCATATAACTCAGCTTTATTACCATTTCGATAGATTGAAACCAATTTCCACTTTCCGTAGCGAACAGCTCGGTTACCGGCACGCTCCCAAAATAAAGCCTGAGGACGATCTAATTGTTTTTGATCCGTACTTAACAACGTCCTAAGGCTGACACCCGGAAGTGTATGAGTTACGACACCATAATTGCTGTTTGGATATTTAGCCTGCGCATAATCATATAACGTTGGAGCAATATCAATGAGATGTCCAGTTCCTTTTTTAATCGTGTTGGCCTTTACTTCCTTTGGATACCAGACGATAAAAGGAGCACCGATGCCTCCTTCATATGGATTGTCCTTATAACTTCTTAATGGTGAATTACCAGTTTGGGACCAATTGCTGTTTTGCACATCATAAGAGCCTGCAGAGCCCACTGGGCCTGCATTTCTGGTGGTGTAAATTCGGGCACGATCACCCCCTTGTGCACCGTTGTCAGACATAAATATAATAATCGTATTATCATCCACTTTCAGCTCTTTTAGTGTTTGACGGATTTTACCAATACTTTGATCCACCCGATCAATCATCCCGGCAAATACCTGTTGTCTGCGTTGCCAATACTGTTGTTCGTCATAGGTTAACTTTTTCCATTTTTGAATCAACGTGTCTTGAGCAGTTATTGCTTGATTCGAAGGAAAAACACCTTGTTCTATAGCACTTTCATAGCGTTTGATACGTAAGCTGTCCCAACCAACGTTATAAGTTCTTTGATACTTTTGAATTTCTTCTTCTGGTGCCTGTAGTGGCCAGTGTGGTGCATTAAATGCTAAGTATAAAAAGAAAGGCTTTTTCTCTTGATGCTGTTCTTTCAAAAATCCAATAGCCTGATCGGTAATTTCATCTGTCAGATAGCGGTCTTTAGGTAAATAGAAGGGTTTATTATTCTTATACAATGGGACTGTTGCTTGCGTAGAATCATTGATCTCATAAAAATTAGAAGCACCACCTACAAAGTTGAACGACCGTTCAAATCCACGTTGTGCCGGCCACTGGTCATAATCGTCTCCAACGTGCCATTTACCAGATATCATAGTTGAATAACCTGCTTTTTTCAGTACCTCTGCCAAAGTTGGAGATTCTTTATTTAAGAAACCTTGATAGGCAGGAAGACCTAAATTTACATTGAAATAACCTAGTCCTGCTCGATGGGCATATTGACCAGTAAGTAAAGAAGCTCTTGTAGGAGCACAGATGGAGTTATTATAAAATTCTTGAAAACGAGTCCCTTGAGATGCCAGTTCTTTTAGATTTGGAGTATGAATTTCAGACGCACCGTATGGCTCAATATCTGAAAAACCGAGATCATCAACCAAGATCAAGATTACATTTGGACGCTTATCCTGTGTCCAGCCTGCTATGCTGCAAAAAGTGAATATGAGCGTCAATAAATAATTGTTTTTTATCATGATAGGGATTTTTAATAACTGTGAATTGATTTAATTATTAATCCAATCTGGATGTTGCTTAAGATTTGGGTTTAAATTCAGTTCGCGTTGTGGCGTGGGAAAGTGCAGATGTCTTGGGGCCGCATTCGTTTTACCTGCCGCTTTTAGTTTTGCAACATAATAGGTAGCTCCCCTACGTACAAGATCAAACCATCTTTGATACTCAAAGGTTAACTCCTTCCGTCTCTCTTCAAATACTGCTTCCCTGAAATCATTTTTGTTTAAATCTTTTCCAATATCACCGATTGCAGCCCGTGCTCTGACTTTGTTGATAGAAGCTTGAGCTAATGAAGTTGGTCCATTGAGCTCATTTTCAGCCTCGGCTAATATCAACAACACTTCAGCATAACGAATAATGGGTAAATTTTTAGAGGATTGACTTTGATTGCCCACGACACTCTCATCATAATATTTATTGAATTGTGGTTTTGCCAGTGCATAGTATTTACCATCCACCGGAGAAATCATTCCGGTTGTAAAGGTTGTTTTTAAACGTTTATCCTGTATAGCAAAAGTACCGTATAAGCCGCCCTCTGCATGCCAAGCATCAGCATAATCACCATTGATACCCGGGATATCAGCAGGCGCTGATCTGCTGGCAAGTGAATTTCCCTGATAACCGCTATTCCCTTTGAACTGTGCAGAGAATATATGTTCAATACCATTTTTCTTATCTATATGGAATACATCAGTAAATTCAGGAAACAGATCATATCCCTCTTTATCAATAACATCCTGTGCTTTTAACTTCGCATTTGACCAGTCTTGTTGCGTCAAATATACTTTTGCCAATATACTTTTAGCAGCACCCGATGAGGCTCTTCCTTTATCATTGTCACCATATGATTTATAATTTGGTAGATTTTCTGCATCTTTAAGATCAGCAATAATTTGACTATAGACCTCGTTTTCAGATGCCTTTGCCACGTATAGATCTTCTGGGCTAAGTGATGTTACTGGTTTGAGAACCAAAGGAACTGGTCCAAACCAACGAACTAAATTAAAATAATGCAATGCCCTTAAAAATTTAGCTTCATTGATTAGACGCTGGCGGATCGTTTCATTGATCTTTTCAGGTGCAATCAGGCCGATGTATTCTATATTTTGATTTGAAGCGTTAATAGCATCATAACTCTGTTTCCACAATTGTTCCATACGGTCATTTGAAGCATCATGTGTCAAGTTGCTGATAGCCCTTACATGAGCATTACGTGCTCTTGGTCCAGCCTCATAGTCATCTGTCGCCATCTCTACCCCTATTTGAAAAAGACTGTTATAAATGGACTGCCCACTTTCATATAATTTTCGGTATGTTCCATTTACAGCAGAAATTGCCTGATTTTCATTGAGGTAAAATTGTTCTGAAACCAATAGGCTTTCAGGTTTTTCATCTAATTTTGAGCAGGATACGAACCCGAATAATAACGTACCCGCAAATAATAAATATGTAATTTTCATGAATATCTCCTGTTTAAAATGTTAAAGAAAGACCTACAGTTAGTGATCGTGAAGCTGGATAAACACCCGAATCCGTTCCAATTTGAATATTGCTGCCAGATGTTACTTCTGGGTCAAACCCCTTGTACTTACTCCAAGTCAACAAATTTTGTCCTGATAGGTAGACATTCAAATTGGAGATTCCAGCAGCAGTCAATAGTTGTTTAGGAATGGTATAGCCTAATTGAAGGGATTTTAATCTCACAAAGGAGCCATTTTCAACAAATTGATTGGAAAAAATTGGAGCAGGGTCCAACTTCGCTCTAGGATAACTTTGACTTGGGTTAGTTTCTGTCCATCTATCTAAGGCATCTGTTGAAGCATTTTGTTGACCCGTAAACATTTCTAAGTTTTGACGGTTGATATTGAGCAGCTCATTACCAATTGTTCCTTGGAGCAAAAAAGTAAGATCAAATCCACTATAAGACAACGTATTTGTAAGCCCAAAAATAAAATCTGGCTGTGCATTCCCGATGCTGGTACGATCATTTGCTGTAGTAAATTTACCATCACCGTCAATATCTTTATAAAGACGATCTCCGGCTTTTGGTACAGCATTTCCTGTAAATACACCTTTAATGGATTCCTCTCCTTTTTGTAGAATTCCATCGGTTTTCGTACCGTAAAAAGTACCGAGAGGTTCGCCTACTTTAATAATGTAATTTCCAGAAATATAAGACTGCGCTCCCGTACCTATGGTCAACACTTTATTCCGATTAAATGAAAAGTTTAAATCTGTATTCCATACAAAATGTCCATTTAAATTTTTGGTTTTCAAGCCCAATTCAAATCCTTTATTAGAAACTGAACCAAAATTCTGCAAAGAAGAAGCATAACCTGAGGTCCAAGGAATTTCTACATTGAGCAATAAATCAGTTGTTTTTTTATAGTAGTAATCTAATGTAAATTGTAACCTACTGTTAAATAAGGCTATGTCAAAACCACCATCATATTGATAAGTAGTTTCCCATCCTAGATTTTTATTTGCAATACGATGTGAAGCAAAACCAGTTACTATTTTATTGCCAAAAAGATAGTTCAGGTTGTATAATGTTGACAGAGATTGGTACTGACCGATCTCCTGATTGCCGGTAGTTCCAAAACTAGTTCGGATCTTTAAATCATTGACTGCAGGGAATGCTTCTTTAAAGAAGCTTTCATTACTTACTCTCCAAGACAAAGCTAGAGAGGGAAAATTACCCCATTTATTATCTGACCCAAATCTCGAACTACCATCACGACGGATACTAGCTGATAGGTAGTATTTATTTGCATAATTATAATTAACACGAGCCAAATAAGAATGCAGTACCCAGGAATACGCATCAGAGTTAGGGCGTACAAGGGTTGCCCCACTTTGTAAGCTATTGTACAAAAGATCATCAGTCACAAAATTTTCAGCACCTGCATTGAAAATCTCATTTTTTGCTTCTTGCTGCGTAAATCCAATTAAAGCATTTACATGGTGTTTCTGAAAAGAAGTCGTGTAATTTAGCGTATTTTCATTCAGCCAAGAATAGGTATCCAGATTCCCTAAATTTGCTTTTCCATTATTGCCAGAACCTTCATATATATAAGAAGGCAGGTAAAACTTATCTTTTCTATTGTTTAGATCCACACCAAGCAGCACTTTTGCCTGTAGCCCTTTTATAATATCATATTGGGCAAAGGAAGTTCCTGAAATGCGTAATGCATTTGAAGTATTGGTAGTTTCTTGTAATGTGGCAATTGGATTTGCAAAAATATTTTCAAATGGATTTCTTAGTGTGTAAGCCCCATCGGCATCATATATCGTTGCTGTAGGGGGCATTATAAGTAATGCATTGACAATTCCAGATGGTGCGATTTGCGATGTCGTCCTATTTATGGAGAAGTTGGCTCCGACGTTTAAGCGTTTAAAGGGATTCGCATTGATATTAGAACGGAACCCTAAACGTTTGAAATCAGTATTTTTAATTATGCCTTCCTGATCAAAATAATTGGCTCCGATAAAGTACTGTATTTGTTCTGCTCCACCAGATACGGATAATTGATGATTGGTTATTTTTCCAGTTTGAAAAGCTTCTTCTTGCCAGTTTGTTCCCGCTCCCAATTGGTCGATTTTATCCTGAGTTAGATATTGAAATTTTCCCAGATTAGGATAAGCGTCATATAATGCCTCATTGCGCATGATGGCAAAATTTGGAGCGTTCAATACCGCTATTTTTTTTAATACTTGCTGCTTACCAATGCTACCATCATAATTCAATTGCACACGACCAGCTTTACCTTTTTTTGTAGTGACTAATATAACACCATTCGCACCACGAGAGCCATAGATTGCAGTTGCAGCGGCATCTTTTAATACTTCAATGCTTTCAACATCACTCGGATTGATACTTGCCAAGGGATTCACTGGTGTTCCACTTCCTACTCCAGTGCTTTCGGTTTGATTATATATCGGAAATCCGTCAATAACATATAAGGGTTCATTTCCGCCTTGAATAGATGCCCCTCCACGAATACGAATACTAACACCACCGCCTGGTTGTCCTGAGGTCTGCGTGACCTGCACTCCAGATATACCTCCTTTCAAAGTTTGGTCCAAGGAGGATACATTTTGTTTCAGTAAAGATTCGTTTAGGGATGCGACAGAGCCCGTAAGATCTCGACGTTTCTGTGTACCATAACCAACGACGACGACCTCATCAATATTTTCCGTAGTAGGGCTTAATTCGATTACTACAGGAGAAGTGTTGACAACAATTCTTTTCTTTTCATATCCAACAAAAGATATAATAAGAGTAAAAGGAAGTTTTTGACCAGTTACAAATTGAAATCGACCATGACCATCAGTTTTAACACTATGCGTCACCGCTTCCAATTGTACGGTCACTCCCGCGATGGGCTCTTTGTTGGAAGCATCTATAATTGTGCCTATTAAGGAGGCATTGATGATCGGTTTGGGATCTTCTTGAGCATAAAGCTTGTTTACGCTATATAAAAAGAAGAAAATATACAGAGAATACCGAAGTACTCCTAATTTTTTCATAGTTTTACAATGTTTTGTAGTGAATACTTACAAGTGCCAACGCCAATTGAAAACTTGTTGTTCATGATATGCAAACTTGGGGAAGTGTCAAAACTTCCCCTATTTTTTTAATAAGACTTTTTGAAATTAGATACACATTCGCATCCGAAAGGAAAGACAATAAAGAGAAACGTAATCCGTCAAGAAGACAGCTTTTTTTAATGGGTTAGTGAGGTAGTTTTTCATAAACTTTGTTAAATAGTAAATATTGATTTGGGCTTCGTTTGCCAACGCCAATTGAGTAACGATAAGGCAAATATAAAAATAAATTTCACAAAGTCTACTAACTAAGTAGATTTTATTAAAATATTTTATAAACCAGTTTATTACAACATTTATCCCTGTTTATTAAGGCAAGGTTGCTTCATAAAACTGCGCTCTATTGTTCGATGAGCTCACTAAAAACTAATCATGAAAATAAAAAAATCGGATAAAGCATTCATATGGCTATTATCCGATTCAGGTATTAGGATTTAATTACAGTTAGATATGATTTCTATTCTTTAATTAACGACAATATTATATTTTTGAACATATGATGGGTTTAGATTAATCAACATGATTTTTTAACCATTCTAAACGTCTTTGATCGGCTAAATGTTTAACAGAGAAGTGTTCAAATGTTGCATTAAATCCATTTCCATCCGGACATGCAGCCATCAAGCCAACCATTACCGGTGTATTATCTTGCAGATAAGCATTACGCATTAAGGTATATTTTTTATCATCAAACGAATAAAAAATCTCTACAGCATCTAAGCGTCTTACTGCTTTTATCCATACATAAGGTACAGCATTCTCTAGACTAATGATACTCCAATCACTAGTACGATGCGTTACTACTGTACTTAAATTGTATTTTCCGTCAACAAATTCGATTCCAGTTTTAATATAATTTTCTTTATCAATGCGAAGCATCAATCCCATCTGATCAAATCTAGCTTTGTAGTCAGCAGAAATTTTGACTTTAGTTTCAAATTCTCCACCATAAGTACCATAATAAAATGGCGCATCGTCCACTGTAAAACCATAATGTGAAATCCTCCAATAATCACTCTGTGGTGTGACAAACATATGGAGTGCCTGATCTTTTATTTCCCACTTTGCTGGCTCATTAAACCATCGCATTTTAGTTAGATTTTGTGCCACTGTCCACTGTTGCCAAAGTATAGTTACCATGACCAATATTAATTTCTTCATCAGTTTATCCAATTAATCTTATAATTTTTTATTTTAGCAAAGGTATACGAGCACATAAACACTATCAATACTGATAAATAACCATTTTTACGATATGAATAATATTGCTACCATTCTTAATGATAAGCTTTTAAAGCAGGTATTTGACCAAGATACAGATCCTAGCAAACAGCTTGAGCAATACCGACATATCGCACAACTTTATGCCCACATTGAAAATGCAATAGCAGTTTTAAGTGATCTAAAGAATGATAAAAGCTATATCTATGCTGGAGGTCTTGCCAAAACATTAGGAATCTCTAACCATGATGCTGAGATTAACTCCATTTGGGAAGATGTTATTTTTAATCTTATTCACCCAGATGACCTTCTGCAAAAGCATATGCTAGAATTACAATATTTTCATTTTCTAAAGCATATACCTATCCTTGAGCGACACAATTATCATGTAATCAGTAAGATCAGAATGTACAATCAAAAAGGGCAATATGTTTGGATATCCCATCGGATGTTTTATGTGCGTAATTCGCCCAATGGCAGTATTTGGTTAGCACTTTGTTTATACAATTTTGCTCATTTTTCTGAAAATACAGAATCCTATGAGGGCTATATTGTTAATAGTGTCACAGGACAAATCATTCAATCTGAAAATCAGGAAAGTAGAAATTTGCTATCTAAGCGAGAGATAGAAATTCTTCGATTGATAAAAATTGGCAAAAGGAGTAAAGAAATCGCAGATGTGCTATCAATCAGTATCAATACCGTCAATCGACACCGTCAAAACATCTTAGAAAAACTTCGTGTTACAAATTCGATAGAAGCTTGCCGTATTGCATCGTCTCTAAATCTACTAATATAACTGCTTATAATTATAATGGTTTTTAGGCGGCATACAATCAACACGATCTAATTAATGAGAATAGAAATACGAACTAGATATTTCCGATCGATATGATGGTAAAAAAATTGGCGTGAAGCTAATCCTTCACACCAATGATAACTAAGGCTACTCCGATGATAAAGCCTACTGCTGTTCATAAACGCGGTAATAAATATAATTCGAAATCCCCAATTAAATCATGACGAAAGTATAACTAGACCGAGAGAAATTTAATTAAATAACTCAGCGAAACGTTAGAGGCTTTCAATAACGAAAGATTTCTATTTATAGGTGATACCTACCGTACAGATCAAAGCATTCCTAAATGACTAACCTCATTTAATAATGTTAAATCGTCATGATCTAAAGAGATTTTAGGTGCATCAAACAACGTTTTCAACTGATTTTTGCTTGTTGCACTAACTATTGGAGCAGTAATTAATGGATTGGCGAGTAACCATGCTAAGGCTATTGTTGCAGGTTGGGTTTGATGTTTCAATGCTATTTTATCAAGAGCTGTTAAGACATTCAGTCCAGTTGCATTTACATATTTACGTACACCTTCGCCACGTGCACTCTTGCTAAGATCCGCTTCACTTCTATATTTTCCAGTTAAAAAACCAGCCGCTAAAGACCAGTACGGAAAAGTACTTAAATTGTATCTCTCTACCAAGGGTGCATAATCATTTTCAAAGGAGTTGCGTTCCATCAAATTATAATGCGGCTGGAGTGCTACATATTTAGGAAGATTGTTTTTTTCGGCAACTTCAAAAGATGCTATTAATCGTTCCGGAGAAAGATTAGATGCAGCGATATAACGTACTTTTCCCGCTTTTATAATTTCGTCGTAAGCGGATAACGTTTCTTCAATTGGAGTTATCTTATCATCAAAATGCGTATAATATAAATCGATATAATCAGTGCCTAAACGCTGTAAAGACTCATCAACAGATTTTAGGATATGTCTTTTGCTGATGTCTACACCATGCTCTTTTGTCTCCGATCCTACTTTGGTTGCAATGACCATTTTTTTCCTATTATTCCGGTTTTTCATCCATTTTCCAATGATCGTTTCAGATTGTCCCCCTACTCCATTCACCCACCAAGAATACGTATCTGCAGTATCTATAAAGTTGAAACCTTCAGCAACAAACGCATCTAAAATATCAAAAGATTCTTTTTCATCCAAAGTCCATCCAAAAACATTACCTCCAAAATTGATTGGTGCAATTTCCAAATCTGTATTTTTAATTGTTATTTTTTCCATATCTTTTCCAATAAATATTTAAGTAAAAATACCTTATTGACCATTCAATTGATTCATTTGTTTGTAAACTTGTTGATTAGTTTGCTATTATTAACGTTATAGTCATGATCAATTTTACCGGGATATTACTTATTTTAAAATGAAATTATTTATTAGCCCAAAGGTATATCATACAAAAAGCCATATCTTACGATATGGCTTAATAGTTAACTGTTGACTATCTACCTAATATTTTAATTTATAAACACTATTGCTGGCTTATTTAGTAGCCTTTTCATCTTTTTTGTTCAATAGCGAGATGTACTTACCATACCCTTTAGCTTGCATTTCTTCTTTAGGAATAAATTTAAGTGAGGCACTGTTTATACAATATCTCAACCCACCTTTGTCAGCAGGGCCATCATCAAAAATATGTCCTAAATGCGCGTCACCAGTCTTACTACGTACCTCCGTGCGTTTCATACCATAGGAATTATCAGCAAGTTCTTTAACCATTTTTTCATTTATTGGTTTTGAGAAACTAGGCCATCCACATCCCGATTCAAATTTATCTGTTGAAACGAAAAGAGGTTCTCCTGTTGTAACATCCACGTAAATTCCTTCTCTAAATTCATCCCAGTATTCATTTTCAAATGCTCTTTCTGTCGCATTGTTTTGTGTTACTTCATATTGCAAATCCGAAAGCTCCTTCTTAAGCATTTTTTGATCTTTTTTCTTATAATCAGCATCTTTAGGAGGATTTGCTTTTTTTGCTATATCAAATAGATCGGCTCCAATATGGCAGTAACCTCCTGGATTCTTATCCAAATAATCCTGATGATAAGTTTCAGCATCATAAAAACTTTTAATTGGTCCAAATTCTACCACAATTTTCTTTGGATAACTGGTTGCTAATTCTTGAATCTTTTGTTTTACCAAAGCTTCATCTGCTTTATCAGAAAAGAAAATACCCGTCCGATATTGTGTTCCGATATCATTCCCTTGTTGATTCAATAAAGTGGGATCGATTGTTTTGAAATAAAGATCGATCAGTAGATTGAGATCGACGACTTCTGGATCATAAATAACTTTTACCGTCTCAGCTGCACCAGTCACTCCTTTAGAAACTTCTTGATAAGAAGGTTTTTTGATGGTGCCATTTGCATAGCCGACCTCAGTTGCTGTAACTCCTCTCACTTGTTTGAAAAAATGTTCAGTTCCCCAAAAGCAGCCCCCTGCAAAATAAATTTCTTTTGTTTTGTTATCTGTCCTCATTTCCGTAATTGTTTGTCTTGTAGGCGATGTTGCCTTCTTGTTTATAGAAAAGCCCATTGCAGTCAATGCAACGACCAAAATACAACATGCCACGATTATTAAGCTATTTTTCATTGTATTATTGTTTTAAAGTTTACGAGATACCATTAACTGTACTGCAAATCCCAAATACATCAGATCCTTAAGAATAAAAAAATCAGTATGCGGAACACCATCTATGATACTCCATATGTTAGGAGTAGTAAATAAATAACTTAGTGTCATGAGAAAAATGACGCACATACCAACTCCTACATATTTTTTCAGTTTTTCAAATTTTAAAGTGAGCAGTATTAAAAGAGCAACTATAATTTCAATAACACCTATGATATTCGAAACTGTCTGCACTCGAATTACATCATACATCCAAGATGTCATGAGATGATTTTCGATTAAGGGTTTTATTGCCTGTGCTTCGGTTGGAGTAAATTTAAAAATTCCGACCCAAAGAAGTATAAGAAACGAACCGAAAAGAGAAATGTAATATCCAGCTGAAGAGATTACATATGAACCACTGTTTTTGTTTGCTACCTGCATCTTAATTGATTTTGAAATTCTACGTATTGATCATCATTTATACCAATAGTCGCTCTACATTCAAAATCCTGACAGCATCTTTAATTATTTTTTATTTTTTCTCTTATTTTACCTTTAAGTTGCTCTATATCAAAATCATTAATTATTTCAATATTCTCTTTATGGATATTCTTTAATAGTATTTTATCCAAATAGGCAGATTTTTTTTGATAAGCTCTGCACCACTTACAAATAGCAAGATGTAATTTGAGTCTTAATTTTTGAATAAAAGAAAGCTGTCCACTTTGTTGCATTTCGATGAGCAATGTAGTCTGACTACAAGGAAGTAGTAAAAAATGTATCATTCTTTTTAACATATCAATCGATTAGTTTTGGATATGAAACCAATTATTTTCCAAACAGGCACGCAGTTGTAAACGGCTTCTTTGAAGAATCTTCCATAGGTTAGTCGGTGAAATCCCCATTTCCTGACAAACGATAGGAGCTTTTTTTTCTTCCAGATAATATAGCTTAACAGGAATTTTCCATTTAGGAGGTAGATCTTCAAGACAATGTTGCATTGTTGTGGTAAATTCTGGATCATCCATCAAGTTTTGATCTTCAGATGACCATTCTTGAATGATAGCTTCATCTTTCCAAGATCCCGTCTCATCAAAAAAATAATCCAAGCTTATCAGGTTATCATTCCGATATTTTTTTCTGTAAAAGTCAGCGGTCTTATTTTTCAAAATATGCATTAGCCAAGTCAATGGAGTACTGTTGCCTTTAAATGTAGGATAAGAATCAAAAGCAGCAATAAAGACATCCTGCACCAAATCTTCAGCATCCTGTCTATCCGACAACAAGTATAGCGCACGTCTCATGAGCGCCTCGCTGTAGTCCTCAACCCACTGATCAAAAATATGTAAATGATCTACCATACTTCATTCATGATATACTTCTTTTGTAAAGTTAAAGAATAAAAATTTGACTTTTATACTGAACATTGACCTAACAGCCCCCCCTTACATCGATCATAAGTTCTCATAAAAATCATTAAGATTGAATCCAGTAAACGAATTAACCCATCACAATACATGATGAATTCACTTTATTAGCGTATAAAACGTTAGAGGTTTATTTCTTTATTAAAAAGTTGAGGAGATATCGGTAAGGATTTTAGGCTCGATTTTATATGTATCCATAAAAATAGAATTCCAATGGCAACACCAGCAGCCAGAAAACTTAATGAAACAACAGGAGAAAGATTGAAGGGATTCAACCTGTACAACATCATTAAATTGAAAAAAACAAGTACAAGCATGATGATCTTTCCCAAACGTTCTTGTTTTCGATATTTTATGCTGTAACTGACCTTATAACTAGTCATAGAAGCATGGAACAATTGATCAGAAAATTCAGCGGAAGGAATATCCATTAATTCCTTATTTATCAAGCTGGCTAATGGATCATTTTCTTTTAATATTCTCTTTTTCATCATAAATCCTTTAATTCATCATTCAATAAATCTTTTAAAATCTTCTCTAGTTTTTTCCTTCCGCGCATCAATTTCATTTTAATTGCAGATTTTCCAAGATCAAGGATTTCTGCTATCTCTGAAATACTTTTTTCTCCAAGATAATGAAGAGTGATTACCACTCTCTCCTCTTCAGCTAGCTTATCCAGAGCTAAATTGATGTATTTTTTTCGATCAGCGACGACTAGATTATTAAATTCTTTTTTTTCGTCTGTTACATATGCCGCTGCTCCAGATTCCTCATAAAGTTCTAACGTGTCTTTATCGTCATTGTTTTTTTTCGTTAAGGCTGTATAATAGACAATTTTATAAAGCCATGTTGAAAATTTTGAAGCATTACGAAAATGAGATAATCCTTTAAAGGCTTTCATAAACGAATCTTGTACTACTTCTTCAGCATTTTCACTATTACCACAAATTTTAAGAGCAAGAGTATAAGCCATATTTTTATAGGTATCCACCAGATATTCAAACCCTTCGCGTTCGCCCAGAATTGCCTGCTGCAAATAATAATCTTCTTTCTTACGGGGTTGTCCAAATAGCATACTTATGGCTAGATTAATTTCATTCTACACATGCTTAGACTCTGTTTAAAATAAATCGGTCACATTGGTGACCAATGATAAATATTTTAAGTCTTATTAAGAAATTAACACTAAACAATTTAAAATGGAAACCACATCAGCAGCACTTTTCATATCCATATCCCTAGTTATATTTGGAATCTGTTATTATTATTTCACTACTAGGCACAAAGAACGAATGGAAATTCTAGAAAGAGGCTTGGCACCTGATTACTTCAAAGGCCAATCTGATTTATCCCCTCTCTTACTAGTTCTAGGTATCATCAGTATTGGAATATCATTGGGTATTATCTGTAGTATGATATTAAGTAAGCTATTCCCATTATATCAGCTAAACCTGACGATCACCAGTATTCTCATGGGCTTGGGGTTAGCGCTGATCATGTCTTACTTTCTAATTCGAAAAAAGCAAAAAAAGGATTAGCATAATAAGTAAAATCACAATTTTTCACAATTACCTAAATTATATAACATGAAAACATCATTTATGGGATGGCTATGCCTTGGATTTTCCGTTTTTTTTTCGCACATCAGTTTGGCGCAAGATGAGACCTACCTATTAGACTCCCTCGTCAAAAATGAACTTCCAAAAAATGCTCCTGGCACCGCCATATACGTGACAAAAGGGAACCAGATTCTATATCAAAAAGCTATAGGAAAATCCAATATCGAACAAGATGTTGATCTTTCGTTAGATCATGTATTTCGTTTGGGATCAGTAAGCAAACAATTTACAGCATGTGCCATTTTAAAACTGATAGAAGAAGGTAAATTGTCTCTTCAAGATGATATTCGTATATACATTCCCGATTTTCCCAAAAAGACTAAGATCATCACGATCGAGGCATTACTGACACATACTGCTGGAGTAAGAAATTATACTGGCCTTGTCAGCTTCACAGAAGAATTAAAAAGGAAAGATCTAAGTCCTATGGCATTGATCAATCTTTTTAAAGATGAACCCCTTGAATACGAACCAGGGACAGATTATAAATATACCAACTCAGGTTATATATTACTAGGCTATATCATTGAAAAAGTTACTGGACAGACTTATGCGACATATATCGAAGAAACGATTTTTAAACCTTTAGGAATGAAACACTCCTATTTCGATAATCCAGATCATGTTATAAAGGGTAGGGTATCTGGCTATTCTCAAAGAAATGGAAGTTATCAAAATACCAATTTTTTGAGTATGACGTTGCCATACGCTGCAGGATCACTTGCCTCTACTCCAATAGATATCCAAATTTGGTATCATGCTTTGTATGATGGAAAGTTTCTAAAACCCGAAACGTTAAAAAATGCCTTTACATCATATAAACTCATCAATGGAAGGTCAACTGGATACGGATATGGTTGGGAAATCGGTAATATCAAGGGAATTCTAAGTGTCAAGCATGTTGGACTCATCAATGGTTTTTATACCTATGTTGCTTATTTACCAGAAGAGCAAATCGCAATATCTATCTTTAGAAATAGTGATAGTCCTGCCGATCTGGATATATTGGCCTCCAAAATGCTTGCTGTAACTTTAGGAAAACCCTATATTACCCATGAAACTACACTAACAGATGCACAATTGGAGACTTATCAAGGAGTGTATACCTTAAACAATGGCGAGCAATATCGTATTCGACTCGAGGATGGTCGTTTGATGTATTATAATCTAGGTGGTACAAAAACGCGATTAATTCCCAATGCAAAAGATCAATTCACTTTAGGAAGTAGTTTGGTTACTTTAAGCTTTAATAGAAATCAACATAGCAAAATTGATAATTTTATTATGTGTGGCACAGGAATAGCATCCAATGGTTATAGGAAAGATGCCAAGATCACAGTACAGAATAAAATTCCCATGTCGTTAAAATCTTTGCAACGATATGTAGGTCGCTATCAATTTAATTTAGGCCCTATATTCGAGGTCCTTCTCGAAAACAATAAACTGTATGGACAAGTTGGTCATGATAAAAAAGAATTGATTCCATTTTCACAACACAAATTTTTCGCTCGAGATCTAGATGCTACACTCATTTTTCAGATCGATTCAAAAGGCCGTGTCACAGGTTTGACAAAAATCCAGAATAGCGACATGACAGCCCTAAAGTTATAATCCCAATTTTAGCTTCCAATCTTAAAATTGGAAGCTAATGAGCAAGGATTAACTAGGTTTACTAGGAGTTATCTTAAACAAAAAAGCCACATCTGACGATGTGACTCAACATGAAACATATGATTTTTCCGTAATTTTTATTTATAAGATGACACTGAACTTGTCACTTTCCACACACCGGATTCATTTATTAAGGTTACTAAATCACTTTTAGTAAAGCCATCAAATTGCATCGTTACTTTAGCTATTGCATAATTTGTTGAGGATTCGAGAATCTGAGTACTCGTTTTACAGTTTAGTTTTTCTCCTTTTTGCTTTTTAAAAAAATCGATCACTGCAGTGCGGTTATTCGTTTTTACGTTCGCACCTTGTGACTTTTGAGTGAAATCTGCAGCAAATAATTGTTCTACACCGATTGACTGCCCTTCTGTAATGATATCAACATAATGATCAAGTGCATAAGTCGCGCTAGATAGATTGATTATTTTTTTGTCGGGTTTGCCAGCTGCCATAGAGAAAGTACCGATAGCGATCAATGCCGCTGCTGCAAATGTTTTTACTAAAGTTTTCATAATGTCTTTATTTTATTGTTTTAGTTATTAGTCTTTTATCAATAAGTCAATCAAAAATAGATACTGTTTTTATTTCCTTTAACTTGATGATTCAAAATTAAGACAAACAACCTAATCTATTTATTACATTTAGATTAACATTATATTAAACTCGGTAAGCGGCGGAAAAACAAAGGTAAAATGAAATAATATATATAGTTTAAAATTGACCTTACCCGTAAAATTGATTACTTTCGCTGTTCATTAATTCAAATTTGATATATGAATAACGAAATAAAAATCTATAGAAATAGTGCTAAAACTAGAAATCTGCTATTAAGTTCAGGTGCAATCTGTATCGTTCTGGCTGTTGTATTTATGTATGGCTTAGGTCTTTTTGATCATATTTTTAAGGCAAAAGTGGCAGTTGGTAGTGGCGCAGTTTTATTGATTATGTTGATTCTAGTCATTAAAAGCCTAATCAACATGAACGATAAATCTGCCATGTTTGAATTCAACGAAAACACGATAAGTGGAAAATCAGCTCCTTTATCCAAAGCTATCGGGCCAATTGCCTGGAAAGATGTTACAGCAATAGAGAAACATAAGGTCGGCGGCGATACGCTAGTCGTCGTGTATTTAAAAAATGCCGAATCCTATAAGACGAGGCTCTCCAAAATGTATTGGAATATGGCATTTGACGAGCAATCTCAGGAATTGCAAATTATGTATTCCGCTTCCGAAATTGACATGACGATAGATGAACTACTGGATCTATTTTTATCGTATTGGAAGCAATCTGCTGAGTAAGTAAGCACTATAGGTTTAATGCAGAGCACCATTATAATTAAAAAAGGAGCAGAAAAAACTAGGATTTTGCTTCTTTTTTATGCTTATAACAGTTATTGCAAGAGTAGAAAATAATCGTATTCCTTATTTAAATTAGTGTTCTTTCAGCAACTCTACCCAAAAAATCACTTCATAACTTATTTAAATTAATACACCGATGGATTAGGGTATAGATTTCGGATTGTTTACTTGTTCGACGACAGTAAGATTATGGTTCCCGTTTTTACGACGAACAGATAGGCCGGTGGAATGTGCCAGATCCAGTATTAACAGAACAGTTTCTCAGAAATTCCACCAGATTCACTCATATCAACCGACTTGCTATGGTTTTCTAGCATAGTTTTCATAAATTTACGCCATGAGCAACAATGATATTATGAAAAAGCTACGCGTAGCTTTAAAATTTACTGACGACGATATTGTTGGAGTATTGGCCCTGGTGGACTTCAGAATTACAAAGACAGAATTGGGTGCAATATTCCGTAAGGAAGACCACCCAAATTTTAAGCCTTGTGGTGACCAGTTGTTAAGAAATTTCCTGAATGGGTTGATTATCTACAAGCGCGGCCCTAAACCTCGTACTAATCTAGAAGATTAAATTATAGGACAAGTGAACTTGTAAAATCATACCCATAAGCTTCTTTTAAGATTCTTTATCTCAATATTAAAGATATCGTTGTAAGTGCTTTTTGAAGTAGGCAGCATCATCAGCTGCACTTTTCATGGGGCTGTATGCAAAATTACCTCCCTGCTCCAAATAGTAGAATTCCAGTCCTGACTTGATCGGATCTGGGAGTATTTCTACATAGTCAATCGAACCATTGCCCAACTCGGTATAATCTCTGGTCACTTTATCCATGTCCTTGATGTGCCACATCACATATCTCCCTGGCTGATTGTCGACCAATTCTTTGGGCGTGAGTGTAGAAGAATGCATCACCCAATACATATCCATTTGCAGCTTGACCAAAGAGCTGTCTGTTTCATTTAAAATGATATCAAAGCCATTTTCACCATCATGGTCAATAAATTCGAAGTCATGATGGTGATAAGCAAATCCAAGGCCTGCATGTTTTACCTGCTCTCCTATTACATTGAGTTTGTTTGCCATCAACTTGAAATTATCAATCGTCCTTTGTTCTGGAGCGATCCATGGCCAAGTGATATATTTCATATCCAAGTCAAGGGCTCCCTTTATACACCGATCCACAAATCTCATCAATTCATCTTGTGGCTTTGTTAGATATGAAGAAAAACCGTAATGTCCACTAGAAGCTGTAATATCAAGGTCTTCTAATATCTTCTTGAACTCTGAAGCCTTAAGTCCATAAAAGCTGCATTTCTCACTGTCAAATCCAAACGTCTCACAATCCGCATACCCCATCTCCTTTACAGCTTTCAAAGTGAGAAGAGGTGCTTGGGTCATATCCTTATGAATGGTAAAGAGCTGTAATCCCATTTTATACTTAGGTTGCTCAAACATTGAAAAACCAGAAAGGGGTAATGCAGCTATAGTTCCTAGCATTCCGGCAGATTCCAAAAATTTTCTTCGGTTCATTTTCATTGATGCAGTGAGATTAACTTGTTTTCAGATTTCGATTATCCAAACATACTATTTCTTAGTTAGACCTCCAATATTAAAAGTGGAGACAGATTTGAAAAAATAGATTTAAATTTGTTTAATTATGAAAAGAGTATTGGATGATTCTTTTAAGAAGGTGGAGCTAGATCTATGATATACAAAAGTATCGGTATCCGCAGCAGCAAAAGAACTAGATATTGATGCTAGTAGGATAAATGGCGCATAGATCCTATAAAACTTACAACGTGAGTGGAGTAGATTAGGTAGTATATTATTCAAGTGGAAATAGAATTTTTATTTTTAAGGATGTACCAATTGTAGTTGTAATAACATCGACAGCATATAATACACCATATGGACACAAGCAAGTCGACAAAATAATGCAGTACTATTTAATAGAAGCAGTAGCGAAATGACAAGAAAAATAACGTTTAAACATTTATTTAAGGCAACATTAAATTGGGTTTTGAAAAAACAACCAACCACAGCTGGATTTTATAGTAAAAGTCACCGCATTTCGATCGAAGGTAAAAAAGATATGGAGATTTCTGCTGCCAAAGTATTTAAAGGAGATCCCCAATTATATAATCCTGAAGACCTGTTGCTGAGCAGTTTAGTTTCATGTCATATGATGTCTTATCTATATGTTTGTGCCCAGAACAAAATAGAAATCCTCACCTACTCGGATCATGCTGAAGCAATCCTTGAGGTCAATCCAGATGGAAGTGGACGTTTTGTTGAAGTTCGACTAAATCCATGTATTACCATTACAGATCCTCAGCAAATAGCATTAGCAATGGACTTACATCAGAAAGCCAATCAACTGTGCTTTATAGCCAATTCTTGTAATTTTCCAGTAATACACCATCCAATTGTAGAAATGAAAAAATAACCCCCATAAATCCATCTGGAATCGGATGTTAATCTTTTCATCATTCATCTAAAAAGATCGAGCGTATCAGCTGATTTGATAGCTGATACCATGATCGGGTTTAGATGAGAATAAATGAAATATACCACTAAACTACAATAGTTAGCATGCTAATTTATTATACCAGTTGATAGCTATGTTAGCTCAATGTACAGCAAAAGTTTGACTACTTTTTAGCTTTCTCCGGTTCATAGTTGAGAAAGTGCGGTCCCTATTTCCAAAATAGGTGTCAATTGTTGAGAAACTTCGACAGCAATTTATAAAATAGGTGTCACTTGTTGAGAAACTTCGACAGCAATTTCCAAAATAGATGTCACTTGTTGAGAAACTTCGACAGCAATTTCCAAAACAAGTATCACTTGTTGAGAAACTTGGACAGCCATTTCCAAAATAGATGTCACTTGTTGAGAAACTTGGACAGTCATTTCCAAAATAGATGTCACTTGTTGAGAAACTTGGACAGTCATTTCCAAAACAAGTATCACTTGTAGAGAAACTTGGACAGCCATTTTCAAATAAGGGACTACAAGTTATTGAGCTGTTGCCCCTACGTTCTAACTTTCGATTCTTTGTTCCTAAATAGGGATTAAAGGTCGTCAATAAGTAGTCACAAAAAGCTAAGAAGCAGTCCAAGAAAGACTTCGATCTATACAGAAATACGCATCAAAGGCTCAAATAAGGCTTTTGAATCAATAAGGAGCCTCAGCACGCTGTGTTCTGGTCAAGATTTTAAAATAGTTACCTCATTAACTAATGAGCGAAATCCCTTCCCTTACGCTGGTTTAATTAAGTTCCAAAAACTTATTTTTCTTCTCGTCTTAAATCCCAGCTTTTCGTAGAGATTGATAGCACCGCTATTATTTTCTGCCACATGTAGATAAGGTACTTTATTTTGTAAAAATATCTGGTGGCAAGTATGTGCAACTAATTTTTTAGCAAAGCCAAGACCCGTATAACGAGGATGTGTGACCACAGCACTTACTTCTGTATAAGCGTTCATCTTCATCCGTTCACCTGTGACAGCAACAAGTTGACTGTCTTTATATATACCATAATAATTCCCCAATTCAGAAGTCTTATTTTTGAAATATCCAGGTTGAACTAAATTGACTAAGTTGAGGAGATCATCATGGTGATCGACATGAAGATCGACTATATGTTCATCCATTGCTATCGATATCTCCTTATCAAGCACCATTTGATTACAAACTAATTCTTGATGCAGTATGATCGGACTATTGAATTTGGGTTGATCACCCACAACATAGAAATTGGACGTATCTCGAGCATATTCAGCTATAGACTGTGCAGTCTGATCCATTTTTATAAAACCACCAAAAGGACAATACTGAGGCTTGTAGAATTTTACTCCATCAAATTCAAGTGCGCTATCGCGATGAGTTTCTGAAAGTGAAAACCATACAGGATTATCTAATTTACTTGTATCCAATACCCTATCATTAAGTTTAAAAAAAATAAAGCAATAGCCATTACTGCACTGCTTTGATACCTAAACAAGATAGTAAAACTTTATACATTAATCAAACTGTAAAGTCGGTAAAAGGTCGTTGAGTGACCATATTTTTCAGCTTGAGCTTATCAAAACAAAACCCCCTGCATCAGATACAAGGGGCTTAGAGCCATGATATTTGAAAGATCAGCAACAGTTTTCTTTCCAAATTAAGATTTGAAATGGATGCCCTTAAAAACACGAGTCGGATTACCCCGTTGAATTTCAGCATGATTTTGCCATTGCTTATCGATATCATGTTGTGCCGATTGATTTTGCAACTGCATTAATTTTTGTGCCAGACGATCCTTTGCCAACTTTTTATTTTGTAACTGAGATCTGGTATCCATGGCAACAGTGGTGATTCCTGTAGGCATATGAAGTGCTCTAACAGCAGAACTTACCTTGTTTACATGTTGACCTCCTGCACCGGAACTCCGCATGACCTGATAGAGAATATCTTTTTCCAATAGGATTATTTCTTTTTCTTTTGTAATCACAAAAAGGCCAATAAACCAATTCTTTCTTTTATGAGAACTGCGAAAGGGACTCTCACAAATCCATAATAATGAACCTTTCCATGATTGCAGAAAGACATCGATATCGACGCCAGTTAATTTACATACCGCAGACTGTATTAAACCACTTCCACTTTTATCTTCATCGATAACAGTCACTTGTATCTGCTTTTTAAAGGCTTCTTTTTGAAAGATGCCTAACACATGCGTAAGGAAAAAATCACATTCTTTAGGACCTTTTCCTGAACTTAATTGTATATATACCTCCATATATGTTAACTTTCCATACGAACAAACTTGGGTTTAAAAACACCCAAAACCTGTACTAATTCTTTTTGTAGATTCATCACTTGATCGATATCCTTGTAAGCCATCGGTGATTCATCCATACTCCCACCCATAAGTTGAACTCCCGCATCTACTAAATTCTTCCTCATTTCTGCTTTGCTGAAACTTGATTTTGCGTCAGCTCTTGACAATAAACGTCCTGCTCCATGCGAAGCAGAGTTTAGGCTCTTTTGATTTCCTAGACCTTCGACAAGAAATCCTGGAGCGGTCATCGAGCCAGGAATAATACCCAATGTACCTTGAGCAGCAGGGGTAGCACCCTTGCGATGTACAATACATTCCTGCCCATCAACAGTCTCCTTCCAAGCAAAATTGTGATGATTTTCGATTGTCAATGCGATACGCTTACCCAAAGCTTTTGCAATGCGCTGATGGATATTTTCGTGACAAGCTTTTGCATAATCTCCTGCCAGATTCATAGCCAACCAATATTCCTGTCCATCATGTGTCTGGAGATCCAGCCACGCAAGATGCTGAACATGTTGTGGCAAAGGACATTGTTTTCTAGCCAAATAAGTATAGTGCTTAGCAATGTTTGCTCCTAGTCCACGAGAACCGCTATGGGACAGAACTGCTAGATAACAGCCGGGATCAAGTTTCCATTCTGCACGTGGTGCTTTCAATTCGATGATACCGAATTCAACAAAATGATTTCCACCACCAGATGTCCCCAATTGTTTATATGCCTTATCTTGCAAACCTTTTAAGAGCGGAATATCTTGAAATTCTGATCGGGATAATACCTCATGATCACCTTTATTTTTATGTGTTTCGTACATACCAAACTTGGTATGCTCCGCTAAAATATTCAACATCATGGCATCTTTACCTTTTATAAATGATGCTGGTAAATCGAAGATGGATAAACTCATACGGCAGCCGATATCCACACCTACACCATAGGGTATAACCGCTTGATGAGTCGCTAACACGCCGCCTATAGGTAAGCCATAGCCCGAATGAGCATCTGGCATCAATGCTCCTGCCACAGCTATTGGTAACTTCAAGGCATCGTATAATTGAAATTTTGCCCGCTCATCAATGATATCTTCTCCAAAGATTGAAAAGGGGACACGATGTGTCAGCAATTCATGCAATCGTACCTCAACTGGTTTGACCAAACTTTCTGACAATTTGCCCCAGACCCCATGACTATTAAATTTTGCAGGATCTAATAACACTTCTTTTACCTCTTGCAACACTTTTTCTTTCTTCTCCCGCTTTCTGTAACGTTGTATTTGTGATAAACCAATATTAATGGTATTATTTTGTGGGAAACCTAGTTTTATAAGGTCTTTCCCTGAGATTTTACTTCCCATAATTGTATTATAAAAATTGAAAAATGTGTTTGAAAAACACCATAAATACGTTGGACATTGTTTCCAACAGATTTCAATTCGGGAAAATTTGAATGCAAAAAAATGAATAAACAAAAAAGCCCGAATCATCTTCGGGCTTTTAATATTGTGATTTGAAAAATCTCTTATATCTGGGCACGAAGAATCACTACCGCATCTATTGCAGTAATGTTAAATGATACGATACGAACTATATACATTTTGTTTTCTCCGTTTAAAGGGTCTTTATTATTTATCGGGACAAATATAAGACTTTTTTTGAAGTAGGGAAAAAATAGATAAAAAAAATAAAGTAAAATTGAAATCACTAATCATACTTTCGTTATCTAAGACTTTATTGTGTATATTTTAACAGAGCTTTTGAAAAAAATATAAAATATTTGCACCTGATAGCCGATCTTACTACAGTTAAAAAAAAGAATACCCCTTATATTGATTACAGAAATGCATACCATTATCACCGTTTCCTAATCAATTGCATCGGAGTCGCAGGATAATTGCTTAATTTTGAATGATTATGATAAAATGATATGGAAAAAATCATCAAAATAGATCATGTCGATACTTACAATAAAATGCGTGGTGTAGCAACTTTACATCCATTGATTACGGTTATCGATTTATCAAAAGCAATACCGATGCCTGCACAAACATTTAACTTTGGGCTTTATGCCATCTATCTCAAAGAGCTAAAATGTGGTGAACTGAAGTATGGTCGCAACAATTACGATTTTCAGGAAGGTACTTTAGTTTTTATAGCTCCCGGACAGCTGCTCGGTATTCAACCTGATGTAACGACTTTTCAACCCGCAGGATGGGCATTGCTTTTTCATCCAGATCTGATTAAGGGGACCTCATTGGGTAAGAAAATACACGAATATAGTTTCTTTTCTTATGATACCAATGAAGCATTGCACTTGTCTGAAAAAGAGCGATTAATGGTCTTAGACTGCTTTAACAAGATGCAATATGAAATGGAACAAAGTATTGATAAACATAGCAAAACCTTGATTACGTCCAATATAGAATTATTTCTAAACTATTGTACCCGTTTCTATGATCGACAGTTTGTCACTAGAGATGATTCCAATAAAGGTATATTAGAAAAATTTGAAGATTTATTACATACTTATTTTTCAGAACATAGGGCATCAACTCATGGTCTGCCTACTGTTTCCTATTGTGCTTCCCAACTGAATCTTTCCGCTAATTATTTCGGTGATCTTATTAAAAGTGAAATGGGTACAACAGCACAGGAGTATATACATCAAAAGGTTATTGATTTAGCAAAGGAACGAATATTTGATCATGAAAAAACCATTAGTGAGATTGCCTATGAACTCGGATTCAATTATCCGCAGCATTTCACTAGATTATTCAAACAAAAAGTAGGCATTTCACCTACTAAATATAGATCTTTAAATTGAAACCTAGATACCTTTACTCATTTTAGCTTTAGTAAAGCACATGTCACCAGGAAAAATGACTTACAGATCAGAACATACCTGTATGACTCCGACTTATTTATTGTGTTTGCATCTGTTTACACACCGCAGCTAAATTGACCAATTCAGGTAGTGCCTGAAATGAGAAATAAGAGATATCATCATCTTGTCTCTCTTGAAGTAGTTTAGTATAAGCTTGCACGCAAGCATTGATATGTTCTTCAAATAATAAGTTCCATTGTTTTTCATTTTTATCATTATAATTTTCAAATGATTTTTCACCCGCTTTCCAAATCTGATCAAACTGATTTTGATCCAATTGAAGCGTCTTGCCCTTCACGATTTCAAGTAAAATGGGTTGAGTTTTTTGATAGTAGTTTTTTATCCGTTTACAGAGTAATAACATTTGTTTATCCTTTGTATGTTTTTCCATGAGCTGCGTCATGACCAACCCTTCCGTGCGCATGAAAACAATGTCCCTCAACGTATTTTCATCTTTTAAATCTTGAGAAATAAGTGCCGAGCTTTGTAATAACAGGAAAATGGTGATGATAAATGAATAGACTCTCATATTGCTTGAATTATATTAATACTACGGTTTCATGATATTAAAATAATTCAAGCAATAAATGTTCTATTTTTCTGTTTGCACTTATAAAACAAGTATTTACAACTAAAAAGAGGAGTTTATCACCATCATAAGTATTTATACTTACATACGTGTAGAGCAATTAAAACCTTCTATTATCATGTTCAATCCTGCTTATCATAAAAAAAGCAAGCATCCTGAGATGCTTGCCACACGAATTGCTTTAATTTTTCACCCATCAAAACAATATTTAAAAGAATACTACGGGACATCATTCCAATTGGAGCGATCTCCTTTGTTAAAAAAACATATTCTTATTTTTATGCATCATCAACTATGTTCGCATATAGCATATAATTTTTCAAAACGTTGCGCTATGGTTACTTTATTTTTTATGGATTATTTACGCTGTATGTTTAAAGAAGTACTTTCAAGCCATGGCGCTGAAAATTGAACAGCAACCTCCCCTTGTCCCGATCTCAATTGAATATAAGCGATCATTTTGCCATGATACACCCTTTGTTTATGGTCTGTATAATCAGCCATATCACTGTTATCTCCTGCTTCTAACCCTAACAACCTAGCCTCGCCCGATATCCTACAAGTCACTTCATCATCAGCCAATACCACGGGTTTGCCATTTTTGTCTACAACCTGCAATTCCACTTGAATCACCTCTCCAACAGTTGCCGATATGGAAGATTCGGACATAATTTTTAAGGCATAAGACCGATCAGACGTTTCCAAGGTCTGACGGACGATTTCGGTCCCTTGCTGATCAAAACCAATGACTTGTAATGTTCCTGAAGCATAGGGAATATCCCAATAAGTAATACCCTGTTCATCATCATAAGGTTTTGTATGTCCAACAACTTTTCCGTTAAGCTCCAATCTTGCCTCAGCCGTATTGGTGTAGCAGACCACCCGGATCAATTGTCCCTCTCGATAATTCCATATGGGCCAGGCATCCATGGAAGGTACTTCATTTTTTCGCTGACCTTGCTCCGTTTCCAATGCAGACCAGACATCTGTTGTACTAGCTTGACCTTTCAAAGGGTAAGTACCTAGATAAGCCATTGGTTTATCCGACCATAAGGATTGACGGAAATATCCCCTTGGTTTAATAAATCCTGCAAAATCTAACAAGCCAGAATAAAAACCTCTTGATGGCCATCTTCCAGACTCACCCAGATAATCAATCCCCGTCCAAAGAAACTGACCAAAAATATGGTTATTATCCCGTACAGCCTTCCAAGCCGCAAGGTCATGTCTATTTTCACTTCCAAATATCACGCGTTTAGGATAGCGCTTATGATCTTCCTGATAACGGCTCTCTGTGTAATTGTATCCTGCGATATCCAATACACCAGGATATTCAGTTTCATTGGACATCGCAACACCAGCCAGACCAGCTGTTACCGGTCGACTGGTATCATATTTTCTGACCACAGCAGCCAAACGCTTCGCGATATCTCCTAGTCGCATGGCATCGGGAGCATCTTTTTTGTATCCTCCAAAAATGGGTTGTGTAAATCCATTTCCTTGGCTTCCATTCAGTACAGGATGCGAATATGGATCATTAGGATAGTCGACCTCATTACCGATACTCCAAGCAAAAATAGAAATATGGTTGCGGTCACGTTTGACCATGTCGGCAAGATCGCGCTCGCTCCACTCTTTAAAGTAATCGTATGAACCTTGAAATCCCGCTGTGCCCACATTCCAACCCGTAATCCATTTACGTTTTGGATATTCCCATTCATCGTACGCTTCGTTCATGACCAGAAGTCCCAATTCATCACATAGGTCATATAATGAAGTAGCCTGTGGATTATGACTTGTGCGGATAGCATTGACACCTAATGATTTCAAAGTCAACAATCTACGTCTCCATACTTCAGGATAAACTTCAGCCCCCAGTACACCGGCATCATGATGGATACATACCCCCTTTACTTTAGTCCATTTACCATTTAAGGCAAAACCCTGATCTGGGTGAAATGTCAAGGTTCGAAAGCCTGTTTTTACCTCCGACCGATCTATCTCCTGACCATTTTGTAATACGACTGTTTTTAAGGTGTAAAGGCTAGGTTGCTCCAGACTCCATAATTTTGGATTTTTAACGGTAATCTTCGTTGGTATGGACACACTGCTATGAGCTATAATGCTGGTCTTTTTAGCAATTTTAGCGACAATAGTTCCTGATTCATCCATCAACTCTTGTAAGACTTGTACAGATGCAGTTGAACTTGTTTCGTTTGCAAGTGCTACTTCCATGTGTAAGTTTCCCTGATTTCCTTTCACTTCTGGATAGGCATATACACCCCACTGTTCCAGATGAACAGGATCAGCTCTTACGATCCAAACATCCCGATAGATCCCAGACCCTGTATACCATCTCGAATCGGCACTTTGGCTGTGATCCACTTTAACCGCAATGGTATTTTCTTTTCCAAAATCTATTAAGGAAGAGATATCGTATGAAAACGAAATATAACCATTAGGGCGTTTACCAGCAGATTTTCCATTCACAAACACCTCACTTCGATTATATACTCCCTCAAAGTAGAGGTATAGTTTTTTGCCGTGATCTGAAGCAGGCACCATTAGTTTCTTTTGATACCAACCTATTCCTCCCGGTAAATATCCTGTCGCACTGGCAAGATTTGGACTTAAAGGGTATTTCACACTCCAATCATGTGGAAGCTGAACCGTTCTCCACCCAGTATTTGATTGCGTATTCATCTTTGTTATATCCCAATCACCAAGACGAAAAAGCCAATCCTCATTGATTTTTTCTGCATGACCAAAACCTGGTTGCGCAAATAAAGATTCCTTTCCTAGTAAAAAAATCAAGAGAGCTAAAGTGATATATTTTAATATTCGAAACATATTGAATTAAATTAAAGTCATCGTGATGTGGTTATTGTCCAACAATTATAAATCCGCCATCTGGTTCAAGAGTTATTTTTAACGATTTATCTTTTTTGGAATTGAATACCTGATGTCGAGCTGATCGATCCTTGTTGTCCTGATAGAGTTCCCATTGATCACCCGAAAGCATCGGTAACTTCAATGTGAGTTCTTTTGCTGTTTTCTCAGCATTGATACCGGCTATGTACCAACGATCAGCATGTCTTCGAGCTAATACGACATATTTACCGGGATATCCATCGATCAAAATAGTCTCCTCCCAAATCGTGGGTATCTGTTTCATAAAATCAATAACATATGCGGGCATTTCGGTTAGATTGTTGGGTGTAATTCCAAAATTTTGTATGGGTGTTTGAAATAGAACAGCAGTAGCCAATTGAAAAGTTTCTGTTGTTTTCCTTATCATTCCACCATTGTTCTCTCGGTTATGTCTTTTATTAAGTAGAACTGGACCAAAATCCATTGAGCCTACAGCATTCCGAATAAAAGGGTGTAAGCTCGCATTAAACGCTTCTGTATCATTCGCATGTTGGGTAAAGATAAGATTCTCCGATGCCAGCACAGCCTCACTACCAGCAAAATTCGGATACATACGCTCCCAGCCACGAGGTAGAGTACATCCATGAAAAATAACAGTTAGGCCATGATCATTAGCATCCGACAGGATATCTTCGTAAAGCTTCATCGTCTCCTGTTTATCCCCACCAAAAAAATCCACTTTTATACCTTTTATACCGACCTTTTGCATCCAAGCCATCTCCTTTTTTCTGGTAGCAGCCGTATTCATCATATTTTTAGGTGTTTGTGGAGCGTCGTTCCAAAATCCATTGGAATTATACCATAAACAAATCCCTACACCTTTATCTTTTCCATAGGCAATTAATGCTTCGATTTTATCACGACCAATCTTACTATCCCACCAATTATCGACCAAAACAAACTCATAGCCCATAGCTGCAGAGAGATCTACAAATTTTTTCTGATCTTCAAAATTAATACTTCCATCCTGCCATTCTAGCCAGCTCCATGTTGAACGTCCAAACGTATACGGTTTGGAAGGTTTATACAAAGGTTCAACAACATCAAACGCGATGGTCGTTTCTACAATAGGTTTTAGTGTATTTCCTACCGTTAGAGTACGCCATGGTGTATTTCCTGGCAATGCGATTGCGGGTTGAGCACTGCCTATACCATTATTTTCACCTAGCTCAGGGAATGCAATCTGATAGTGTCCATCTTTGGTACCTTCACTCAGTTTCGATCCACAGTACAATGCCCCTACACCTGTTTCAGAAACCAGTACCCAACCGCGATCACCCACATGAAATAAGCCAGGAAAGGTATAGCCTAAACCATACTTAGAGCGCACACCCAGTTGCTCATCGGCAGTATATTCTTCTTCATAACTTGGCTTTGTTTTCATCCATCCAGACATGGCAGGTGCCTGAGGGGTCAGGAAAGTTGTCGTTAAATTTGGAAAGTTGAAGGCACTTATCTCCTCATCAATATAAAAATTAGCGGCTTCCCCAGATTGAGGCACATGATACCGAAAAGCAATATCATGATTACTTACTCGAAATACGACATGCAAAGCTTGTTTATGAGCATTTTCCAATTTGCAAATCAACTCGTTTGCTTGGTAATGGACCTGTTTGCGTTTTATCTTCTTTTCCTCATATCGTTCATCAATTTGGTTATACACCTGATCGATTAATTTTAAATGAGCAGATAGATCGACCTGACGACCTTTTAAGCCAAGCGCTGACTTTTCGAGCATCACTTTTCCATCCAATTGGACATCATAATAGAGATGGCCATTTTCCAAAGAAAGATTCACCACTAGTCGTTTATCGGGGCCAGAAACAGTCAGTTTTTGAGCAAGACCCATAAACGATATGAAGCATAGAAAACTGAGGGTAAGTAAACGTTTCATTAAAGTGCAAATTTTTGTGAATAAATGATTAAGAAAGTAAAGCTTACTAATGAGTCGGGATTACCTTCTTAATACGACCATCTGTCCCAAACTCCATCTTATCCATACATACTTCGCGGTTAAATCCAGCCGCTTCTCCCATATGTATGCCATTAGGATAATTAAATCGGTGATATACGATATACCACTCGTCAGTACCGGGCACTTGTAATACAGAATTGTGTCCAGTTCCATAAATTCCCTTTGAAGGGTCCTTTTCAAGTACAATATTATCTTCTGGGATATGGATTGGTCCTGTCGGTGATGAAGACGTGCCATATCGTACACGATAATTTTCACTGCGCGTATCATCTTCTGACCATAAAAAATAATACGTGCCATTTCGGTAGATTACATAGACACCCTCACGAAAAGTACGATCTACGTTCAGTACCTGCATCGTATTTTGTTTAATGGAGATCATATCTTTGTTCAATTCAGCAACAGCCAGGTACCCATTACCCCAATACAAATAGCTTTTACCAGATTTAGGATCGTTAAAAACTGCAGGGTCGATTTCCTGCCCGCCTTTAATACCATTCGGTTTAAAATCGATCAATGGTTTTCCTGAATCCTTAAATGGACCTGTAGGTAGATCAGCAACAGCAACACCTATTTTTTGTGCTGCCGTAAAATAATAGTAATATTTATAATCACCCTTCACTTTTTTCTCTGCTATTGTAGGCGCCCAAGCATTCCTTGGTCCCCAGGGTACATCTTTCTTTAAATCCAAAATAACCCCTTCATCTTTCCAGTCTTTAAGATCAGTGGAAGAAAAGGTCTTAAAATAATACCCGCCCCAACCATTGAATCCGTCACTCGTTGGATAGATATAATATTTTTTGGTTTTGTTCGAATAAAGCACATCTGGATCGGCATAGAAACCATCTAATATGGGATTTTTTCTAGTTGACAACTTGATATCCGAAGGTGTTCCCCAACGATCTGTCAGCCTTTTAAATTCACTTCGCGACAAGGGGATAATAGAACCATGTCGAGGGTGAAAATCCATACTGACTTCATGATCGATGACTTTAAATCGATCCAGATCAACGGATTCACAAAATTGATATTTACCTTTACCATATACATCATACATCAAAATATAATGGTCTGAGTGGTTGAGTTTAAATACGCTAGAACCCTCTACAGCATCAGCAGTCTGCTGCTTATAACCCGGCTGTTCAATCCATTTTCCAGATGTGAGAGCATCTGTCAAGGCCAACTTGATTCCGTTACCATGTCCTTCTGTTTTATAAAATAAATAAAACAGACCATTTTTATTGATGATATCCCCATCGATGCACGATTTACCATTTTCAGGAACAAACAATACCTGAGGTTCAGATTCCAAATCTGAAAAATCAGCATTCGCATAGGCATAATAAATAATGTCAGGACCATCACCATGTTGCATTGACCAATACACCATATATTTACCAACAGCAGGATCATAGATTGTTTGTGGTGCCCATACACGCTTCAGGTTTTCATGACCTTTAAACCGTTTTTGGATATTGATCACGTGATGCTTCCAGTGAATAAGGTCTTCAGACTTTAATAAGATCATCGCACGATTGGAGTCCCAGCCTTTTGATGATGTCATATCGGTCAATACCATATAAAAGGACTTGCCATCCTCCCCACGGAGTATATGTGGATCTCGGACACCTCCTGTCGTACTGATAAGCTTAGAGTCCAATACAGGTTGATTGTTATTCAAGGCGCGATAGGTATAACCATCGGTACTGACCGCAAAGCAAACAGATTCATCCGCTACAGCATTGCCTTTAAAATAAGCAAATAAATAACCGACAAAGTCCTTTTCCGTTGGTCCAGATTTATACTCCTGTCCAATAACTGGGCTCATCATATTAATGGCAAAAAAAATGATTAAGATACTGGCTAGCTGCCATTTTCTTTTGTTCATGTAAGATTAAGTTATGAGGTAAATAAAATTAGTTTGAGCATTGTTTTTATAAATTTACGCATACAATAGCTTAATATCCACCCAAATAACCACAAATTCATTTGAAGTTTTAAAATTAAAATATAAAAAGCTATTTATTAAATGTTAAAAGTACACTTAAAAAAATAACAAATTTTTTTTAAGTGTAGCTAAAAGCTCAAGCATGGCATGACGAATTCATAGTCTCTTATTGAAGGTTTAAAAATCTATTGGTTATAACAGTTAAACAAATATAAAAAAATAAATGTAAAACAAACATTTATTTTTTTATATATAGAATGATGTCTCATTTGGTCCAGGCAAATGATCAACAGATCGATCTAGTTAACAAGGTACTATTTGTCGTGTAGGATTGATGATCATCAATTCTACACGACAAATAAATGAGCACGATGTAGAGGCTTAAAATCCAGCAGGAATTCCAAATTTATTGGTCAACGTCAATAATTCTTTGGCGGTTATGGAGATGACCGATCCATGTCTTGGTGTAAATTCGCCACCCACCGGTGTATTTTGTATAAATGTGAAATGTTCTAAATCAGCACTTTTGCAAAATTGATAATAACCTTCTGTATAGCAGTCATACATTAGGATGTATTCATCTGAATCCATCAATTTAAACACGCTAGAACCTTCCACAGGCTTCTTCTGATCCACATTTAAATGACGATATTCTGTTTGATAAGGTCCTGTTAGGCTTTTACTTGTTGCCCGCATGACGCCACTTTTAGTGCGAAAACCCCTATTCATGGTAGATAAGCCCTCATCCTTAAAAAATAAGACATAATTCTTATTTTTTTCATCGTAGACGATATCACCATCAATAGCCGCTGTTCCAAAATCAAATAATAGTTCAGGTGTACTGATATCGGTAAAATCAGCATTCGCATAAGAATAGTAAATCTTAAAATAGGGTTGTTTCTGATCTCCAACTGGATACTCCCAATCATGCCGACCGATAGAATAATAGATCATGTACTTTTGTTTATTACTGTCCCAGATGGTTTGCGGAGCCCATACTGCGTGTAAGTTATCGCGATCAAATCCTTTTAAATGAGGAAAACTTGTAGGGAAGTCAATTGCCTGATGTTCCCAGTGGATCAGATCCGTACTCTTGAGCAGTATGATGCCATCATTGCTCTGCCAGCCTTCACTTGAACGCATATCGGTCAACACCATATAAAAATACTTTCCATCGGGAGAACGCATGATATGTGGGTCGCGGATTCCTTTTTTTAAAGCAATACTATCGGATGCAAGCACCGGTTTCCCACCATGTAAAGGTTTAAAATTTAGACCATCTTTGCTAAAAGCATAGCGAAGCTGCTCACCATCTGGACTGTTGTCCGAAAAATAAGCGAATAAATAACCTACAGGTGGAGTCGCCGTATCTTTTTTATGTTGTCCACAAACAGATACGCCATGCATGATCAAGTACATGACTAGCTGCAATTGGATGATAAATGGTATCTTTTTCATGTGCTGGACTAGTTATGGGCAGGTATACGAAAAACGGTAAATGAATAAGGGGACAATTTGCAACGATCAAGCTCAATTGTTGTTGCAACAGGTTGAACAGTACGATCTGTTGGCTTTCCTGAAATAACAGTCGCCTTCACTTGTTGCTTATGAATTCCTATAGTCGAAAGATCGAGTTCAAGATCAACTTCAACAGGCAATAGATTCACTAATTTCACGATGATATCTCCAGACTTTGCGTCGCGTACGATTGACTTTCCAAGACGTTTATTGATAGCTTCATCTGGGTTAGCTAGTTGTAAATCACTAAATAGATACGTCTGACCCGCATGTTGCCCAAATGCCTGTTGGATATAATAACCAACTGTTGGTTTTACAGTTGTATTATTAAAGTAGATCAAATCGGGAGACCATTGGGTATGACCTTCTTTTGCTAATAAAGGAGCATAAGAAGTCATCGTCACAATATCAGCATTGCGCTCGACATTACACAGATGTAAGGCTTCCGCTAGCGCCGTTTCAATTGTACTGGCACGATCAGGCAGGTGTGCTGCATACTCCCCCAGATATACTTTAGACTTACTTCGATCATAGCGGTCATAGAAATCCTGATTATGGATAAACCACCCTGGCGGGTTGTAATAATGCTCATCGATCAGTGGAACTTCTAATTTCGTTGCCAAATCCCATCCTTCCACATAATCAGATCCTTCATAAAATGGACCTGCTGTGCCAATCACTTCGATATGAGGATATTTTTCCTTTACCGCCTTATTGATCATGGTAAAGCGTTCTTTAAAAATATCGGTAATTAAATCTTCATTACCGATTCCTATATATTTCAAATTAAAAGGCGCTGGATGTCCTGCATCAGCACGTTTTTTGCCCCAAACGGTATGGACAGACCCGTTCGCATACTCAATCAGATCCAAGATGTCCTGCACATAATCTCCCATTTCCTCCATGGGTATACCACACTGTTGACCACCAAGCTGATGACCGTGATGCGCCGAATTTTGACAAGGAACCCCTGCTGCCACCACTGGTACAGGTTCTGCACCCAGATCTGCACAAAATTGAAAATATTCAAAATAACCTAACCCAAAAGACTGGTGATAGCCCCAAAGATTGCGCTGTGGTTTTCGTTGTTCCACTGGACCAATGGTATTTTTCCAATGATAGATATTTTCAATCCCATCTCCGTGCGCCACACAGCCTCCCGGGAAACGTACAAAGCGTGGTTTCATATCAGCAATAGTAGTCGCGAGATCTGCTCTCAGGCCATTTTCCCTATTACGGAACGTATTTTTAGGAAATAAAGAGACCATATCCAGGTCAACTGCTCCATCTTGAGAATAGGTAATCACCAATCGGGCATCTGAAACAGTTGCATTTGCCCTCATTTCTGATGTGTACTGTTGCCATTTTTTGGACAACTTCTTTGTTCGGTTTTCCGCAATCGTATTTCCTTCTCGATCTACTAATCGAATTAGTAATTGACCCAACTGTGCCGATTTTGCACGTGAATAAACAGAAAACTTATACTGCTCCCCCTTTTTGATAGCAATCCCCCCAAATCCTTCATTGACGATTCCTGTACCATTTTTAACGTTCATGGTCACATAGTGCTGATTATTCTGATGGATCGGCGAAACGGTATCGATGGTCAATACTGCCCCATCATGTGTCGTACTCCAAGCCGTCAAGCTATTCCACTCTTTTCGATCCATGGAAGTATATTCAAATCCCCTATTTTGAATCAGCTCGGCATATAGTCCACCATCAGCGGCATAGTTGATATCTTCAAAAAATGCACCAATCAGCAAATCACTGATCTCTCGGTTAGGCGTATGCTCATCGAGCTTCAGTTTTCCTTTGATTGTCGTTAGTGATGCAAATCGAGTAGCATCGTCTGCCATACGTTCCTGATTTAACTTGCTTTTATAAGTTTCTAACTGTTGCTTTTTAATCAACTTTTCGATGGTTTGCCAGTCGACTTTATGAACCGTTCCCGGATAGATCCCATCAGCAAGACGTACCTGCTCTTTCGAGTGTTTTACCTGCGATACTTTTTTTGCAGCAGAAAATAATTTAAAATCCTTCGTTTCTACCGCATAATTTTCTGCGGTAGGTCTATCCGTTTTCCAGAGTACTTGATAGATACCGGAATTTGTATTGTAATTTAGGACTGGGCTGAGGCAGTTACCTTCTGGAAATACCAACGGATAAGACTGACTTTCCCAATGTATGAGATCTACTGACGCACTATGTGCAAAAGCGCCATCTTCTTGATTCAAACTCCAGACACAATGCCAGATACCATTGGGAGATAGCAGTAAAAACGGATCAATCATTTTCTTCTGTGTGCCCCACTGTCCATAATCTGAACGCAGAAAACTGGCCTCAGGGCCGATACTATGCCATTTCTTTTTATCAAGGCTCCACGCAAAATGTAAACCATTGTGATGGTTATTTTTCCCAGAACTATAGGCAAAAAGATAAGCCGAATCGGGTTCATTAGCGTACAGCCGGTTCTGCGTTACGGTAATGAAAAATAATAAGCATATATAAATGAGCTGTTTTTTCATCAGAATAAAATTATTTTGGTTATTCATTTTCAATGAATCAACTTACATTACTGCTCTCCTTGTGGTTAATTCTCAAGCTAGCAATAACGATAAGTAGATCATTCACCATGTATATCAGGAATATATAAAAGTCCTAGATGGCACCAAGTAAAATAGGAGCGTATAGTAGCCACACAGTTCAAACCCTATCACGAAAAACTGTTTCAAATCAGCTGTACAGGTATCATGATCCTTGAATTTAATTACAATGTAAAACAGTAACTTAGTCCGCCAAAAAGCACCAACACAACCATATGCTTGCTTTCAGTTAGGTTTCAAACCCTGCTGACTTACCTCCTTTTCTACATCACCTATAATCGCATTCAATCCCAGCTACCAGATAAACATCTACACAACACAGATGTCTATTACAGCTCTATTTTAAAGGCTATTTAATCGACTCCCCATTCCAAATGGCACCAAGTAGAACTCAAATCTTATCCAAACCCGCATTGAGTGACACGACCCTGCCGATGGCAGCATCATAAATACAACAGGGTAAAGACAATGATCCGATCATGAGCCTATTTATCTTCTGATACCTAGGTGGAGGTATCAGCTTTAAAATATAGTGCTCAGCTGTCTAAGACAAGCTTCGTTTAGTTCATGGTGATTTGCACACGGATGTGCCACTCATGATCAGATCATTGCAAAAGTAAAGCTTACTGTACAGGCAGTTTAATGACTGTCAATGAGTACGGAGCAAAAGTATCTGAGATTTTTTTCCCATTATACTTGACCTCTTCCACTTTTGGTTGTATTTTCAACGGTTCTTCAAAACTAGTTGTAATACTTAAGTCCGGGTTTGCCAATGTGGTTTTCACAGCGGCCGGTTTCAGTTTTTTCTGCGAATTGATCTCAAAATTAGCTTGAACAGGTTTATTGTTATAATTAACCAATTTGATAATCAACTCCTTCGCTTTACTGTCATATACAGCTGAAGCAAATAAACTGTCCTGACCAGCAACTGCCTTTCCATTCCATTGAAGTGGTATAATATCTGTACCAGTATGTGTCGAGTACAATTTTTGCACCTGATAACTCGGTGTACCGTATGCCTGTAGATTATCGACCCAAATCAAATCTGGACTCCATTGCCAACCATCTACATGACCAAACAAGGGTGCATAGGATGCCATTTGAACGACATCGGCATTGCGTTCCAAGCCAGTCAAGAAAGCCGCTTCCGAAAGTGCAGCCTCCCAAGTACTGCGCCCTGGACCATTTGGCCGGGTAGTATGCGAAGCATATTCGCCAGCAAATACTTTCGGTCCTTTTCGGTCATAATCATCATAGCGAGAGACACTGGACAAAAACCACGATGGTGGTCGATAATAATGCTCATCAATGATATCGATTTTCATATCCCGAAGCTGCTCATCCAGATAGGCAAAACGTTCTCCATCAGGATCTGTTCCTGAACTGGCAATAATGGCTATTTCTGGATGTTTGTCGTTTAAAACTTTTTTAAATGCAGCTAAACGCTCCACATACTGAGGACCCCAGTTTTCATTTCCCACGCCCAACATCTCCAGGTTAAAGGGTGCTGGATGCCCCATATCAGACCGGAGCTTACCCCAAGTTGTGGTCACTGGCCCATTAGCAAATTCAATGAGGTCCAAGGCATCTTGTATATACGTATCCAACTCATCCATTGGGACAAGTTCTCCGGTATTAAACTGGCAGGCCATCCCGCAGTTTAATATCGGCACAGCCTTAGCACCAATATCTTCCGCCATTAAGAAATATTCATAAAATCCCAATCCAAATGTTTGAAAATAATCCGGTGCAGGTCTATGTTTGAATTCCGTATTCCAGCGATTGATGATCAGCTCGCGTTCTTCAATCGGTCCTACGGTCTTTTTCCATTGAAAACGGCTCGCTAAGTCTCTTCCTTCAACGATACAGCCACCTGGGAAACGAATAAATCCGGGTTTCATATCGGCCAGCATCTGTACCATATCTTTACGCAACCCTTTTGGTCTATTTTTCCAAGTCTCCGTTGGGAAAAGAGAAATCATATCAAGTTCTGCATCTCCAGAACCTTCGATCCACACATTCAACTTTCCTTTAGCAGCAGTTTCTGAAACCTTAAATTTAGAACTTCCACTTTGCCAATCACTTCCGTTGGATAGGCTTAAACTGCTTGTCCCGATCACTTTATCTTGTTCATTCAACACATCAACACGGATCCGCATTCCTGCAGAAGCTTGTTTGAACAGCAATGAAAATTCATATTGCTCTCCTTTTTTGACTCCCATACCTCGGAATCCTTCATTTTGCAGACCCAATTGGATACCGTTTGGATTATGAACTTTCAAGGACCGCGGATTGCCTTTTCGTTTGCTATTGTTCACGATGAGAAAAGTACCCTCAGGTTCTTTGGTCAATTTCTTCCAACCCATCCAAGGTTCATCAAACTCAAACGATCTATTTTTAACCAATTCGGCATAGATGCCCCCATCGGCACCCATATTAATATCTTCGAAGAAGACCCCCCACATATCGGAGGACATCTTGCCCGATGGTCGATCAAGATCTACTTTAAAATTTACAGGACTTTGTGCAAATAAAGGTGTAGAACTAACCATTAAAGCTGTTAATAGTATCTCAATTTTTTTCATCCTTTATTATCTTATCGTAAATCTATATTCTGATTTCGTCTTATATGTCTGGTCAGGTTTCACTACCGTTGAAGCAAATGAAGGATGATTAGGTGCATCCGGATAGTGCTGCGTTTCCAAACAAAACGCCGAACGGAACGGATATACTAAACCATTTTTCCCTTTAGGATCCGTGTCAGACATAAAATTACCACTATAGAACTGCAATCCTGGTTCTGTGGTCCATACCTGCATTTCTATCCCCGTTTTTGGTGCATAAACTGCAGCAACTTTTCTAAAACCAGTAGATTTTGCCAATTCAAAGTTATGATCATAGCCTTTTCCGATTTTCAATTGCGCATTGTCAACCTCTATACGATCTCCGATTACAAATGCTTTACGGAAATCAAATGGTGTTCCATCAACCGGAATACTTTTTCCTGTCGGTATCAACGTATCATCCACTTCAGTAATGGCTTCCCCATCAATTTGCAGTTCATGATCCAATATCGTTTCAGATCCAGCACCACTCAGGTTAAAATAAGCATGATTGGTTAAGTTTAAAACCGTTTCTTTATCCGTATTGGCCTGATAATCCATGACTAATCCGCCCGTATGATTTAATGTGTAGGTAACTTGCATATTCACTTTTCCTGGGTAACCCGCCTCGCCATCAGGAGAAAGATAAGTGAATGTAATGGATGAATCCGAGCGATGAGCGACATCCCAGACTTGATTGTACACCCCGTGTGTACCCCCATGCAAGGAGTTTTTTCCATCATTCTTTTCCAATTCATATTTGACTCCTTGCAACGTGAAAGTCGCATCACCGATTCGATTTCCATAACGCCCTACTATAGCGCCATAAAAATTATCAGCATGAGCTTTATATTCCGCAGCACTGTCATACCCAAGGATCACATCCGTCAACTGACCTGCCTGATCTGGCACTTGTAAGTGGACCAACCTTGCACCATAATTGGTGAGTGCAGCTTTAAGTTTTCCATTTGCTAAGGTATACAGTTTTACCTCCTTATTGTCGATCGTCGTATCAAACGAATTGATCGTGGTATCTTGACTTGTAGCAGTATGTTGCTTATTGGAATTTTGTTGACAGGCGCATGCAAATGCGCTTGTCAACAATAGACCACTTAATATTTTATTATTCATATCATTATGGTTTACAATTTGTTAATATAATTTATATCTACCAAAAACGTACATATATTGCTGTTACTAAGAGCAGTGTGACCACGATCAATACTAAAATCGATGGCTCTACTTTGAACATCTTTTTATCAAGTACAAACGCTTTAGGATTCTCTTTTGGACCAAACAAACTCACACCGATCATCAAAGCTAATGTGAAAGCAAAAGCCAATCCCATACAGATCTGGAATGGTATTTCATACTGGCCACTTTTATTGATATAAGCGGTATACAACCAAGTTTCAGGACCAAATACTTTGGTCGCAAACTCGTTGAAAAATATCGATAAACCAAAACCTGAAATCAAACCCGTAATGGCAGCAGGACCTGTAGTACGTTTCCAAAACATCCCTAATAAAAACATCGCAAATACACCCGGGCTAATAAAACCTGTATACTTTTGAATAAAGGTAAATCCACCAGCTCCACCGATACCTAAGGTATCATTCCAAGTAAATAATACCGCGACAATGATCGATACGACAATGGTGATTTTTCCGATCCATACCATTTTCGCTTCCGATGCTGCTGTATTGATATACTTTTTATAAATATCCAACGTATAGATGGTCGCAATACTATTAGCTTTACCTGCCAGACCAGCAACAATAGCCGCCGTCAATGCTGCAAGAGCCAAACCTTTCATTCCATTTGGCAAATGTCCAAGGATAGCGGAGTATGCATTATCGGCATGAAAAACACCTCCTGGTGCCATTTCCTCTTGCAATGCCCCATTTTTATAGAGCACATAAGCAGCTATACCAGGCAACATCACGATCAGCGGCATCAACAGTTTCAAAAGACCTGCAAATAAAATTCCCATACGGGCAGTTTTTAGATCAGCCCCCAAAGCACGTTGCGTGATGTATTGGTTACATCCCCAATAATTCAAATTCACAATCCAGATACCCGCTAGATACATCCCTATTCCCGGCAACATTAAGTATTTGTTTATTTCCTCTTGTGTCGCTCCAACTCCTGGTTTATCCACGATCATTTCAAAATGTTTAGGCGAATCTTCCATAAGCTTATTGAATCCGGCCAAAACATCCTTTCCAAGACCAAAGTGCTCACTCACCAAAGTTAAAGCAACATAGGTTGTAGCAATACCTCCAATAATTAAAACCACGACTTGGATTACATCGGTAAAACCGATCACGCGCATCCCACCCAGTGTAATAATGACCGCAAATACAGCCAATGCAACCATGATCAGGTGAAAACTATCCCCGCCACCTGCCATACTCGATATGGCGATTGCACCTAGATATAAGATCGAAGTAAGGTTGACAAACACATATAAGAAAAGCCAAAAAACAGCCATAATCAGACTGGTCGTTTCATTATATCGATTGTTCAAAAATTGAGGCATCGTGAAGATCTTATTCTTCAGGTAGACCGGTATAAACCACACGGCTACAATAATTAAAGCGACTGCAGCGATTAGCTCATAGGCGGCAACGGCAATCCCCACCTCAAAGCCATTACCACTCATTCCAATAAACTGTTCGGCAGATATATTAGAAGCAATCAACGATGCTCCAATAGCCCACCAGGTCAGTGAACCTTCTGCCAAGAAATAGTCTTTACTGCTATTATTGGCAGCTGTTTTTCTGCTGTAGATCCAGAAGCCATATCCGGCTACAATAATGAAGTAGACGACAAAGATGACGTAATCTACTGTTGCAAATTTTTCCATAGTCTTGCGAGTTGCTTATCATGAAGTCCCGCTCTTTTTGGAAAAGAGCAGGACTATTTAGGTTATTTTTTCATTAAAAAATAGAGTTCATTCCACTTCAACTGGTTTTCCAGATGCGTTAGCGTTGTATTTTCATCGATCGCTACGTACTCCAATCCAGCAATTCGCGCAAAATCTTCCAGATATTCTGGTGTTAAGCTCAAACTATAAGCAGTATGGTGAGCCCCACCGGCGTAGATCCAAGCACTGCAAGCGGTCTTCATATCCGGAAGTGGTTTCCACAGGACACGTGCAACAGGTAATTTTGGCAACTCCTCTTTCACATCTACACCGACTACCTTATTGACGATCAAACGAAAGCGTGTTCCCAAATCAATCAGAGAAGCATTTAGAGCAGGTCCACTTAAGCCATCAAACACCAAACGAGCAGGATCGGCTTTGCCACCAATTCCCAAAGGATGTACTTCAATTCTAGGTTTATCAGCCGCTAAAGCCGGATCTACCTCCAACATATGCGAACCCAATACCATTTCATTCTCCGGATCAAAATGGTACGTGTAGTCTTCCATAAAAGCCGTAGTTCCAGGCAAACCCGCCCCCATTACTTTACATGCTCTCACCAAAGCTGGAGTTTTCCAATCACCCTCACCCGCAAATCCATAGCCTTCAGCCATCAATCGCTGTACGGCTAAACCAGGCAATTGGACAAGACCATGCAGATCTTCAAAAGTATCGGTAAATCCTTTGTAGTTCCCCGATTCTAAAAACTTTCTTAATCCAAGTTCAATGCGAGCTGCTTCCACCAAACTTTGGCGTTGCTCTCCTCCCGCGATAACATTGGATGCCAATTCATAAGTGGCCTCATACTCCTCCAATAAAGTATTGATTTCCGATTCTGTGACCTCAGCGATAATCGCAACAAGATCACCGACAGCATAAGTATTTACTGAAAATCCAAATTGAGTCTCTGCAGACACTTTATCCCCATCGGTAACTGCGACATAACGCATATTATCACCAAAGCGAACAAATTTAGCCCCTTGCCAATCGTGCCAAGCCGCTGCTGCACGTACCCATACTTGGATACGTTCGATCACTTCTTCGTCCTGCCAATGCCCAGTCACTACTTTTCTACCGATGTTTAAGCGCGTGACAATATGCCCAAATTCGCGATCCCCATGAGCACTTTGATTGAGATTCATAAAATCCATATCCATCGTGCTCCACGGAATATCCCGATTGTATTGCGTATGCAGATGCAATAATGGTTTCTGTAAAGCCTGCAATCCTCTAATCCACATTTTAGCCGGTGAAAAAGTATGCATCCAAGTGACCACCCCGATACAATTTGCGGCAGCATTTGCAGCAGTTAGCGTATGGTATATTTCTTCACTATTTTTCACGATAGGTTTGTACACAACCTGCACAGGAATCTGACTGTGTGCCGAAAAATATTTTGCGACCTCTTCGGCATGCAATGCAACCTGTTTTAAGGTTTCTTCACCATATAAATCCTGGCTCCCGGTAACGAACCAAACTTCCAATTTATTTAAATCGATATTCATATTTTATAGTTTATACGATTGGCTGTAGATCCAATCTCCTTTCAATTTTGTTTAGTTTATAGTTGATTATTGGTCTATTCTATTCTTGACCATAGTACGCCGCACCACCGTGCTTACGTTCGTAATGTTTTTTAATCAAAGCATCCTTCAAACGTGGCGCCTTGGGATTGATTTGTTCGGTCAGTAGTGCCATCTGTGCCACCGTTTCCAATACCGCACTGTTATATACCGATTTGGCACCTGTCTTTCCCCATGTAAAAGGAGCATGATTGCCCACGAGCACCATTTCTACCTCTTTATAATCGAGCTGATATTGATTAAAATGGTTCATGATTTGAAATCCAGTTTCATACTCGTAGTTGCCTGCAATCATATGGTCATCCATAGGTGCTGCACAGGGGATATCGGAGGTCAGGTGATCCGCATGGGTCGTTCCAAAAATAGGAATATCGCGTTGACTCTGTGCCCAGGCGGTGGCGTATGTCGAATGGGTATGTGTAATACCACCGATTCCTTCCCAATGTTTATACAGCACTGCGTGGGTTTTCGTATCCGATGAAGGTCTGAGTTTACCTTCAACGACATGACCGTCGAAATCAACGATCACCATATGGTCAGGTGTCAGTTCATCATACGGAACTCCACTGGGTTTAATGGCGAATACAGCCCGATCACGATCCGCAACACTCACATTACCAAAGGTAAAAAGGACCAATCCCAATTGAGGCAATTGCATATTGCAATGATAAGCTTCTTCTTTTATGGATGTATAACTCATGATGATATAATTTCAAAAAAATTAAAATAATGATAGCAAGTAGCGCTATTTAAGGCTTCCCCTTAGACAGCCCCTAGTTTATTTTTGCTCGATAAATGCTCCAAGCTTCTTATATTGTTCATATCGTTTCGCATAGATGGCAACCATTTCTGCACGCGGTTCGTATGTTTTCTCGAAGCCCTGTCCCATCGCTTTCATAGCATCTTCCACCTTCGGATATAGACCCGCTGCTGTAGCCGCAAACATGGCGGCTCCAAGAGCACAGGTCTGCTCAGATTTATGGATGCGGATCGGCATGTTCATCACATCAGCCATCGTCTGCATGATATAAGCGGATTTCTTCGCGACACCACCCAGGCCGATCAATCCTTTTACCGGAATACCCTGCTCCACAAAACGGTCTGCGATACTCTTGGCTCCAAAGCAAGTCGCCTCTACGATAGAGCGAAAGATTCGGACAGCATCAGTTCCAAGATGAAGACCTGATAAAGCACCCTTTAATGTTTGATCCGCATCAGGTGTACGACGTCCATTAAACCAATCAATGGCCAATTCGGAAGACTCCGTGACGGGCAATGCTTCTGCCTTTTTACTTAATTCGGGGATCAACTGGGTATCGATCAAGTTAGTTATTTTCGCTTTATCTGCTGCAGAAATGTCATCAGACTCTCCGATCAGATTCGTAATAGGCCATACTAACACTTGTTTGAACCAGGCATATGCATCTCCGAAAGCGGATTGACCAGCTTCCATACCGATCATACCTGGGATAATCGACCCATCCACCTGACCACAGATACCTCTTACCAAGGTATCACCCACTTCATCATGAGGTGCCACCAGCATATCACAAGTCGAAGTTCCCATCACTTTACTTAAGTAATAAGGTTCGATCTGCCCACCTACAGCTCCCATATGACAGTCGAAAGCACCTACACCCACCACGACCTCAGTAGACAGTCCCAATCGGTTTGCCCATTCCTCCGAAAGTGTTCCTGCAGATTCAGCTGAAGTATACGTATCGGTAAATAAACGATCAACAAGGCCGTCTAATACAGGATCCAATTCCGCAAAAAACTGATTCGGTGGAAGACCTCCAAAATCAGCTGACCACAAAGATTTGTGTCCCGCGGCACAGACACTCCGTTTAATGTCCTGAGCACGGGTGCCTCCCGTTAATAAAAATGGAATATAATCACAGTGTTCTACCCACGTATAAAGGGCATTGCGCACATCCTGATCGTCACGTAATACGTGAAGCAATTTAGCCCAAAACCATTCTGAGGAATAGATTCCACCCACATATTTTAAATAATCCGGCTCATATTTTTTTGCATGGTCATTGATCTCCTGAGCTTCTTTAACAGCCGTATGATCTTTCCAAAGCACAAACATCGCATTTGGGTTTTCAGCAAAGCGCTCGGATAAAGCGAGTGGTACTCCAGATTCATCCACAGCTACTGGGGTAGATCCAGTTGAATCTACGGAGATCGCTTTCACAGCTTTGGCAATATCCGGATTACCCGCTTTTTCAAGACATGCTTTAATGGTAGATTCCAAACCCTCGATATAGTCTAAGGGATGTTGTCTAAATTGGTTAGTCAACGGATCACAATATTGGCCACTGTTCCATCGAGGATAGTAGAATACCGCGCTAGAGATCTCTTCGCCATTCTCTGCATCGACTAAAACCGACCGAACAGAATCACTTCCGTAATCTAAGCCGATCACATATGCTTTATTCATTATTTGTAGTTTTGGTTTATAATATTGATTTATAATCTGTTATACTTCAATAACCTTTATGAATCCATCAAACGACTCGGTCTTTAAAGTAATTAATGTCAAATTAACATTTATTTTTTTAAAAAATGAAATTTTAATTTTTTTTTTCGTTGATTTGTATTGCAATAGCAATAAAATATTTCCCTGTTTGAATAAGCTAATCAATTAAATAGGTATAAAATGTATTATTTTATGAAACATTTTAGATATTGTAACAGATACGAGACATATGGTATCGCTAATTAATTATAAAACGAGACTAATCAATGATGGATTTTTACAAAAACGAACCAAGCTTATTATTAGCTGTGGACTGTATTATTTTTGGATTTAACGGCGAATCTTTAGAAATTCTGCTGATAAAACGAGGATTTGAGCCCGAACGAAATAAGTGGAGCTTAATGGGCGGATTTGTTCAACCCGATGAAAATCCACAGCAGGCTGCTTCCCGTATCTTAAAAAAACTCACTGGATTAGAGGATGTCTATATGGAAGATTGTGGCATCTTTGGTGATCCCGACCGTGAAAAGTATGGTCGCGTCGTCAGTATCGCACATTTTGCCTTGATCGATATTCACCAATATAAACATATCATCAGTGAAGAATTTGAAGCCCGCTGGTTTCCACTTAAAGAGCAACCTGATTTAATTTTTGATCACGATCAGATGATCGAAAAAGCTAAACGTGAGCTTCGCGCTAAGGCTGCTCTCTACCCTATCCTATTTGAGCTATTGCCCGAGAAATTTACGATTCCACAGATTGTTTCCCTTTACGAAGGCGTATACGATACCGAACTGGATACCCGAAATTTCAGCCGTAAACTACTTTCCTCAGAGCTGATTATTAAACTCAAGGAAAAAGATAAAGAAAACTCTAAAAAAGGAGCATTCTACTTCCGTTTGAACAAAGACATATACAAAGAAAAAATCATATCTTTTTTAAGTTATTTACCCAGTTGGTCCATTAATGGTTAATCACAACAGATCCATTCAATGAACCCTTTTTTGTGCCTTTTTAATAAATGTATACATAACATTTAATGTAAGACAAGCCGTTGTCTCCAACGGTATAACCTCAACCTGAACTGCTATGAAGCTAAAAAGAATCCTTTCCTGTATCACCTATATGGTCGTCTGTGCTACTGAATTATCAGCTCAAACAAAACCAGCATTAAGCTATTTTGATCTCCAGGATGTACGTTTACTTTCTGGTCCATTCAAACATGCTGAAGACCTGGATCTGAATTATTTATTAGAACTTGATGCCGATCGTCTGCTCGCTCCTTTCCTAAGAGAAGCCGGTTTACCACAAAAAAAAGAATCGTATACCAATTGGGAGAATACGGGACTGGATGGACATATCGGTGGACACTATATCTCTGCCTTAGCTCATATGTATGCGGCTACGGACGATGTACAGATCAAAAAAAGATTGGATTACATGTTGTCCACGCTAAAACAGTGTCAAGAGGCTAATGGAAATGGATACATTGGCGGTGTACCGGGAGGTCAAGTGATTTGGGAAGAAATCAGGCAAGGAAATATTCAAGCCGGAGGTTTCAACTTAAATAACAAATGGGTGCCTTTATATAATATCCATAAAACATATGCGGGTCTGCGCGACGCCTACCTATTGACTGGCAACGAAGAGGCTAAAGATATGCTGATCAAAATGACGGACTGGGCGATTAGGCTCGTCCAGCACTTGTCCGATCAGCAGATTCAGGACATGTTACGCAGTGAGCATGGCGGACTTAACGAAACATTTGCCGATGTAGCTGCCATCACCCAAAACCCTGCCTATTTAACCTTAGCACGCCAGTTCAGTCACCAGGAGATCTTAGATCCCTTGATCCACCATCAAGATAAATTGACCGGCAAGCATGCTAATACCCAAATTCCAAAAGTACTGGGATTTAAAAGGATAGCAGATATTGCTCAGGATGAAACCTGGGAAGATGCGGTGCGCTTTTTCTGGGAGATTGTGGTTTCGCAACGTTCGATATCCATTGGCGGCAATAGTGTCAGTGAACATTTTAATCCAACGGATGATTTTTCCAAGATGGTCCATAGTATTGAAGGTCCTGAAACTTGCAATACGTACAATATGCTTAGGTTGACAAAAATGCTTCATCAAACTAATCCGCAAGGCAAATACCTGGATTATTACGAAAGAAGTTTGTATAATCATATTTTATCCAGCCAACATCCAGAGCACGGAGGTTTTGTTTACTTCACACAAATTCGTCCGGGACATTATCGGGTATATTCACAACCTCAAACCAGTATGTGGTGCTGTGTAGGATCGGGAATAGAAAACCATGCTAAATATGGTGAAATGATCTATGCACATCAAGATGATCAGCTCTATGTCAATCTATTTATTCCCTCTCGCTTAAATTGGCATGAGCAAGGCGTTGAAGTGATACAGGAAAATAATTTTCCAGAACAAGCGAGTACGAGTCTGATTATTCATCCTAAACAAAAATCGTCGACCTTTACCTTGCATATACGTAAACCCATCTGGTTAAGTGAAGCCCCAACAGTACGTATTAATGGTCAGATATATCAGATCAAAAAAGAGGAACGAGATATACTATCCATTACACGGAAATGGAAAAAAGGCGATCGCGTAGACATCCAGCTTCCTATGGCTATCCGTGCCGAACAATTGCCCGATCGGAGTAATTACTATAGCCTACTCTATGGTCCTATTGTATTGGCGGCACGTATAGCGACCGAAACATTACCCGATTTATTGGCTGACGATAGCCGTATGGGGCATGTCGCCAAGGGCAAGCAGATCCCGTCCTCCGATTTACCTATTTTAACCAGTGAACCCTCAGCGATCCCGCAATTGGTGAAGCCCATAGCTTCAAAACCATTACATTTTTCGTTATCAGGACTTCGATTAGGAAAAGATAACGTCAATATGGAACTTGAACCCTTTTACCAAGTACACGATAGCCGCTACATCATCTATTGGCCACAGGCAACAGAAAAACAACTGACTGAAATACAAGAGAAGATGGAACGCGATGAGCTGGAAAGTTTACAATTAAATGCCTTGACCATGGATAAAGTCGTGTGTGGAGAGCAACAGCCCGAATCGGACCATTTTATTCAACAGCAAAACAGTGTTTCAGGTGTATTTGACGATACCCGCTGGCGTGAAGCTGATGGCTGGTTTAGCTACATCATGAAAAAAGAGCGTAACACAACAACTGATGTCTATATCAAATATTTAGATGAGCAAGAGCCAAGAGCGACTGAAGTATGGGTAAACGACCTATTGGTAGGAACATTATCGACAGTATCAAGTGCACCCGGTATGAAGACTGTTCGTTTTTCATGTGCACAAGAACTTTTAACAGCTCCCCAATTAAACATAAAAACAAGTGGATCCGGTCAAAATAAGAGTCATAAAATATTAGAAATCAGATTAGTGAAGCGACAGTAATCATCATTATAACCATACAGGTATTGTGACTAGGTTTAAAGAAAACAGTCACCCCTTATATTAAAGCGTCTAATTCTAATCGATAAATAGTAAGTTTATCGATTATAATTAGACGCTTATTGTTCGTTTAAAAGTTTTGTGATTAGATGTAATCCCGTTTCAATTTCTTTTTCTATTTCATCAATAGAAGAAGGAACTGCGCTTCGGGTTGCAAGCTCTTTTTCCAAATGAGTAGTCAATTTTGTCAGCTTTGTAAGTCCAGCGGTAGCAGCAGTCCCTCGCAATTTGTGCAGGCTTATTTTCATTTGGTTGATATCCCCCGCTTGCTGTACCTCTTTCAACCGAATAGCTGCTTGCTGTACTTCTGTTATAACCAGATTAAGGAAGAAAGATTTAAAGGAAAGGTCATTACCAATTTGCTCTTGCAAAGCCCCTATGTCTAAATGCTCAGCCGCATCAAACACAACCTCCTCCTCCATTACCGGAATATGAATTAACCTTTGAAGTGCACTATACAAGTCATCTTGCCTTATGGGTTTAGGAAGAAACTCTGACATTCCTGCTTGTAAACATTTTTCCTTTTCTCCACGAATATTTCCTGCGGTAATGGCGATAATAGGGGTATATTTATAACCGGGTAGCTTACGTATTTGCTTAGTTGCTTCTATGCCGTCCACTTCGGGCATCTGTACATCCATGAGGATCAGATCAAAATTAGCCTGCATACATTCCAATATAGCTTCTTCCCCATTATAAACCGTTACCAAATCGGCATTGGGCATAATGGATGCCATCATACGCTGATTGAGCGCCATATTGACCGTGTTATCATCTGCCAAAAGCACCCTTGCGCTATGCTTCTGAAATGTTGATAAAGTATTTCCCGAATCTTGCTTACCAAAACTCAGATCAGTCTTATTCTGTTGTATAACCTTATTGAGCATACGATATAGTTCATCTGAACGGAATGGTTTTAATAAACAAAACGATCGATCTTGTTGACGAAAAGCAGAAATGACCTCATGTTCCTCTGACGAGGTATGTAACACGATTAGCGGTATGCTTTCTTCCTGTTTATAAAACAATTCCTTGATCTTTTGGATGGTTTCCAAGCCAGAAAGAATAGGCATATGATAGTCCATTAAAATGACATCAAAACGTTCTCCGTTCATCAATAACTGTAAGGCTGCTAAGCCATTTTCCGCATGGACAGCATGGACACCTTTATAAGTGAGCATATGTTCTATAATGGTTCTATTGTTAGCATTGTCATCAACGATCAGTACACGATTTAGTGGAAGCTTGTTAAATTCTTCTTTTTCACCCTCTTCATATTTCATTTCAAGATCAAAGTAAAATACGGATCCTTTATGCAGCTCACTTTGCAAGCAAAGCGTACTTTTCATATATTTCAATAAATTATTTGATATGGTCAAGCCTAGACCTGTACCTCCGTATCGCTTGCTAACCGAGCTATCCTCTTGGGTAAAAGCATCGAAAATACGTTGCTGCTTTTCGATAGGTATACCGATGCCCGTATCCCGGACAGAAAATCGTAATTTAATTTGATCATCCGCACTGCTTAATTTTTCAATTTTCAACTCGATCTCACCGGTCTCCGTAAATTTAACAGCATTACCCAATAAATTGATCAAAATCTGCTTGACACGGGCTTCATCGATCCAGATATTTTGCGGTAATCCTTGTTCAATATTCAGCAGAAGTTCCACATCCTTACGCTGTGCCTGATACAGAATAACATTGATGACCTGGTGTGCCAGATCGTACACATTAAATTTATCAATATAAAGTTCCAGTTTGCCCGATTCAATTTTCGAGAAATCCAAGATATCGTTAATAATATTTAACAAGCTACTTCCTGACTCATTGATATAATTTAGATATTGCTTTTGCACATCATTGAGGGGAGTTTTGAGCAGCAGATCGGAAAATCCAATTACCCCATTCAGAGGAGTTCTAATTTCGTGGCTCATATTAGCTAAAAATTCAGATTTAGCTTTGCTAGCCAAGTCCGCTAGCTTTTTAGCCTGTTTTAACTCCAGATTTACCTGAACCGATTCGCTGATATTCTGGGTAAAGATAATAATCCCTCCAATGCTTCCATCAGCAAGATGCCAAGGTCTGACTTCCCAATTAAGATGTTGAGGTTCCGGATAGCCTTCTACATCCATCAACTCATCCCTATTTCTATAAGCTTGACCTTGAAGTGCCTGGTTATAAATATTTTTTCTATGTTCTGGAATATCAGGAAAAAGATCAAATAAATTTTGATCTAAAATGGATTGCTCTTCTTTATGAAAATCATCCATCCATTGATTACTTACCGAAACATAACGAAAATCGCGATCAAACATCGCTACAGATGCCGGTACGTAGTCCACAAATGCCTGTAACATCGCTTCCTTGCGTGCCAATTCCAGATACAGCTTTTTACTCATGTCAATATCTTGGATAATACCGAACACGCGCTTGCAGATTCCTTTTTCAAATTCAGGAATACCCTTTACACGAACCCATATGACCTCACCATTTGCTTTTTTGAGTCGCAATTCGACATCATAAGAAGAACCATCTATGATCGATTGATTAAATATCTTAGTGAGTTTTGATTGGCTTTCTTCTTCATAAAAACCGATAGCATGTTCAAAATCAGGCATAAACTCTTTTTGGACACCATGAATTAATTTTGTAGAATCTGACCAAAATACTTTATCTTCTTCCAGATTGACTTCCCATCCACCTACCTGTGCCACGGCATTGGTTTGTTCCAATATCTGTTTGGTATGTAATAAGTCATTTTCCAGCTGTATTCTCTCCGTCATATTGAGAGCCGTGCTCACCACATAAGCCTTACCATCCACATCTTTTTCCAGCATATTATGATACAGCCAATAGATCTTTTCACCCTCTTTTGACTTCAGAATCATCATGCCCGAATCCTCACCTTTAGATTTGATCCGTTCTAGGTACTCATTAAGACGAACTAAGTGGTGATTCGGGACAAGTTGTTTGAGATTGAGGCTTTGAACTTCATCCTTTGAATATTTGAGCAGATTACGTCCTTTTTCATTGACTTCGAGTATATTTCCTTCCAGATCGTGCATACTCATCAAGCCTATCCCATTTTCAAAAAAATTACGAAAACGGCGCTCTGAATTCTCCAGCTTCAATTGTTCTTCATGCTCATGGGTCACATTACGTCCGAAAGCAAAAATTTCAGAAGTATGGGCATCATATTTAAAAAACCATTCGATAATAACATCGCTATTACCTGTCTGTGGTATAACAGTTGTATATTGGATCGCCTGATTAGATTCAGCAATTTCATTTAAATAATATTGAAAATCTGCTGTATTATGATGGAGTGCTGTGAGAAATGAAGTTCCTAAGACTTCAACCTTTTTTACTTTTAACACTTCCACAAAAGCAGGGTTGATCTCCTTGATCAAGTATTGGCCATCTAAGACACAAATTAAGTTATTCGTGATGTGAAAAATCTCTTCAAAATAACCAGCCTGTATTTTACGCCTTTTACCCAACAGAATTTTTGTAACAGCCTTACCAAGCTGTTCCAAAGAATCCACCTGTTTTGCTGTTAGTGATTTAGGTTCAAAATCGATTACACAAATCGTCCCTAAAGCATTTCCTTCATCATCCATTAAAGCAACGCCAGCATAAAAACGAATATTCCCTTCCCGAATCAATGGATTGGTTGACGTCCTGGGATCTTCCATTGTGTCGGAGATGACCAGAACATCTTTACTCATTATGGTGTACTGGCATACCGTATTGCGCCGCTCGACTGAATCCAATTCCATTCCGACACAACTCTGTATCCGTTGTGTATCCTCTTCCATCATAGCGATAAGCGAAGCAGGACAATCTGTTATGAGACAAGCCGCCTGAGCGAACACATCAAGATCTGGGTCTTTCCCTAGTCCTAATAGTTCATATGATCTTAACTGACGGATGCGCTCCAATTCGTTCATCGGGAGTGGGTAGTTTTCCATACCTTATTAAATAAATAGACGTATTAGTTTTAATCTGTGAAAATAATAAAAAACATTTAACCTTTTACATAAACAAGATAAGAATTATAGCATTAATTTTAAATAATAATTTATAGTAATATTCTAGTAAGATATTATCAATTTAACCACAAAAACAACTTAAGTACTCCTATGTTAATCATATATAGGACTTTGTATCCATAGAAAATTCAATCTACTTTGAAAGTTGTCAACCCATTCTTATCACTTGCCATTTTTCAATAAAATCTATCATTATATTTGATATGAAAAGTAGATAAAGCTCAATTGTCAGTTCTCTAAACGGTATCGATATACCTATATAAACATAAAATAGCCCTAAGAAACACTCCTCCGGGCTGCCTTTTCAACATGAATTAATATCAATATACATTAATGCGAGATTTCTCTCTAATTATTTCTTCTGCCAAAACCTGTTTTATCCTACCTTCATATGTACTATGATCATTATGTGGACTTATGCGATAAAAATATAGTACATTTTCTACAAATTTTAATTTGTCGTAGCCTGCTAATTCAAGTAAAGGGAGCATATAAGCCATATCACCTGTTGCCATAAAAAAATTGCCCTCCTTATCTTTTAAAAATTCACCATTTGGGTCACATTTCATAAAGCGGTCAAATAAGCTTTTTTTAAATGTTTTGAGATGAGAAGCTTTCCATGTTGCTTTTCGTAAATCTTCATATTCATCGAGTGTATAATTCCTACATAAACCGGTCCTTCCAAAATTATCAATATATTGTCCATATGTTATTAAGAACCCTTCATTGTAATAGTAATTTAGGATTTGTAAGGTATAATTTCCAAATAAACAATCGTCACCATCTACCCATACTACAACTTGGTCCTCTTCAATATTTAAAGTCTTGAGAGCGTGATATAAATTTGCTACTGCACCCATAGACTCAGAATTGCGTATCATTTTTATTCGATCGTCCTGAAATACTATTGCGTCTAAAGTTCCATCAGTTGAACAATCATCAAGTAGATATATTGTAAAATGAACATATTCTTGCTTCAGAATTGATTCTATACAATCATTAATGTAGTTTTTAACATTTTTAAAAGGAACAAGAAATACAAAGTGATGCAAATTTTCTTTCATAAGAAATAATTTAATTTTATGATATACTTGGTTATTTATTTTTTTTAAAATTTCAGTGATTTCGTAAGATTCAACCAAATTCTTTTTATGATGGACTGGTCCTCAGTGATGATGTCTGCGTCGGCCAGAATACCCGGTTTCAGCTTGATGACCGAATCTTTTTCATTTCTGTTCAAAATCACCTTCGAGAAGAAAACACTGTCCCTGATCGGTATGTCGGATATGTAATCGATGCTTCCTCTTAGGTAACCATACTCCTGATAGGGATAGCTCTGTACTTTGATCAACACCTCCTGTCCCACTTTCACTTTCGATGACTTGCTCTGTGGAATCAGTATCTCGCCATAATAATCTTCCTTATTGGCATTGACATAAAACAGCTCTTCTCCCATTTTGATCAGTTGATTTTCCTGTAAGAAATCACCATAGATCAAAGTGCCCTTTGAAGGACTACTGATCACATACTGTTTTTTCCAATTTTCAGCATCACTGATGAACGTGTTCAGCGATTGATAGAATTTCTTTTCTTCTTCAAACATCTGATTGTTGATCTCGGACATCTCCTTGTCTTTAGAAAGCCGGCTGCTCTGGTTACCGATGATCGTATTTTCAGTCTGTGGGATAGACTGCCGCTTGGCGAGCAGAAGTGCTTCTTTCTGCTGCAGTTCAAGCTGGCTGATCACTTTCTTTTCGGCCAGGATCTGGTATTTGGCATATTCTTCTTCGGCAAGTGCCAGTTCTCTTTTCTGAAGATCGAAGCTCTGCTGGATTCTGTGGCTCTGTTCATTGATATATTTGACTTCATTCTGAATAAAGCTTTTTCGTTTCTGGTAGATGCCTTCTTTGTTGATCGCAACATAATTCAGATAGGCCAGATAAAAGTTCTGATAGCTGTTCTGAACTTCCCCTAGTTCCAGTTCTGTTGGGGTTACGATATCTGTTAGATCTGCCAGTTCGATGGTACTGCTCCGCACCTGCTTCATCTTATCGAGCAAATGGAGTACCTGATGGTGATCTGC
>NZ_QBKH01000004.1 GCF_003054045.1 Sphingobacterium faecium | reverse complement strand
AAACCCTTCTTTTTTCAGTGCTTCCCCTTTCGGATCAGCCGTTCCTCCCTTGCGGAGTGGTGCAAAGATAGGAACTTTTATCCTTCACTTCCTAACCTTTTACGGAAATAGTTTACCATAACACGATAAAGGGCTAGAAATGTGAGCGATAATTTATCCAGATGCCACCTGATGATCATGCAGGGTCGGATATGGATTACCTTTTGGTATGGATCATATGTTAATTTGTCTGGGATCATCTTTGTGCGGACACGCCCGTCACCTTGTCCAGATATTAGATCATCTGACGAATACTGCGTTACTCGGTTACTTCGTTACTATGTTACCTGGTTACTTCTTTAATCATTTATTCCGTAACTGCGTTACTCCGTCACTTGGTTACTCGATCACTGCGTTACCCTTTTATTATGTTACTGCTTTACTCCGTCTCTACATCACTGCGTCACTCGGTCACTGCGTTACTTTATTAATATATACCAGATCCTAGAGACAAATTCTGACCAACTACATACTAACTTAACTATTAAACGGGGAATATGCCAGCTATTACTTAGGGTTTATAGGGGGTTAGTAGGGGTATACCCCTACTAACCCCCTATAAACCCCCTGTTATCCCCCTACTATACCCGTATTAAATACGAAGTTGGTCAGGATTTGGTACGAAATTGGTATGACTTCTAAGGAAGGAATCCATATATCATTTGATATAATTTTGTAGAATACCGCAATACCTTTTCTATTATAGATATAATTACTCCCCAGTAGAGTATAACATATATAAACTCGATAAATAATCAGATATCGCGTGCATTATAGATAAGTAGAGAAAAAAAAGTATAGAACATAAAATCAAGACAGCTATACTGTATTGATTATTAATAACTTAAATGGAAAATCGACTATAACATGACAAACATATTTTTTTTATAAAAAATCATAACTTTACAGACAAATAGTTAAATCATTCAATGCGGATAAATGACAGGTACCGATTATATATATTATACTGATTTATTAGGTACGATGCTCTTTGCTATTTCAGGAGCTATGGCCGCAAATCGTAGAAAAATTGATATTTTCGGAGCAACCTTTACCGGTTTCGTTACCGCTATAGGAGGAGGGTCTTTAAGAGATGTTTTTCTAAACCTTCGACCTATTTGGGTTGATGATGGCAATTACTTAATTGCTATATTAATAGGCGTTTTTCTTTCTGCTATACTCAATGATCAACTGGATAAATTTTCTCGAACTTTGACTCTTTTCGATGCTATGGGTATTGCCTTTTTTACGATCGTTGGTGTACAAAAGTCATTAACTTACGAAAGCTCTACGATTGCAGCGGTGATATTGGGTATGTTTTCAGCCGTGATGGGAGGAGTAATACGTGATACACTGATGAATGAAAATCCGTTAATTTTTAGAAAAGAAATATACGCAACGGCTTGTTTATCGGGAGCTATCCTTTTTGTCACGCTGCCTTTTTTCGGCGTAAATGAAAGCATAAATGCATTTTTGAGTGCACTTTTAGTATTTGTAGTGCGCATCCTAGCAGTAAAATATAAATTCTCTCTACCTATAGTGGGTGGATAAAGAGCATTAGCGAATAAAAGAAAAAGCGTTAATATTAATTAGCGCTTTTTCTTTTGGAGAGGGAATTTCATTTTATATCCTACGCGAATCATACCTTTAGAAATGGTATCCAATTTACCTTTCAACATTGTTTTCTTTAGCGTTGACAATTTATCAGTAAATAATTTACCTTCGATGTGATCATATTCATGTTGTACAACACGTGCAGCTAAGCCCGTCAAGTCAATCTCATGTTCCTCAAAATTCTCATCCAAATAATTAATCTTAATATTCGGATGCCTCATTACATCTTCATTAATATCTGGAATGCTTAAACAACCTTCGCTAAAAGCCCATTTTTCGCCCGTTTCTTCAACCATGATCGGATTGATAAATACCTTTTTAAAAGATCGTAATATCTCTTTTTCTTCTTCAACATCTTCTGCAAATGGAGTTGCATCGATTACAAAAAGACGAATAGGTAAACCTACCTGTGGGGCAGCAAGCCCCACACCATTTGCTGCATACATGGTTTCAAACATATCAGCAATCAACTGCTTCAAGTTTGGATAATCTTCATCTATTTCATCTGCTACCTTACGTAATACTGAATCTCCGTAAGCCACAATTGGAAGTTTCATACTTTTATTTTTTTTGAAGAACAAAGGTAAGCATTAAAATTCAATCGAAAACCACACTTTGTTTGCAATAAATCATATTTTTGTTATCCGAAATGATAGATCCATACCATCAAATATTAACAAGCTTTTGTGATGTACTACAAAAGAACTTCGATTCTGAGATTTTAATATCTCAAAAATCGCCTTTATTTACCAAAATAACAGGTGGGGACCTTCCTTTTGCCATTCATCTGTATGGATCTAATATGACAAAAAGAATCTGCGAACACAATGAAAAAATAGTTCATATTGATGAAGATATGTTGCGCAGTAAATATGATATCATTGTAAAAAGAATCCTGGCTTTAGCACTCCATCATAAAAAGGCTTACGCTCGAAAAACTGTTGTTGCTCGTGTCGATAAGAAAAATACGATCGCATTTTTAGAAGAAAATCACCTACAAGGGGCAATGCCCGGAAAATATCGCTATGGCTTGTTTTTAGATGGTGAACTTATTTCCTTAGCTGTATTTAGTGGCGGGAGGAAGATGCCTGAATTACATATTGAAAATTACCGTTCATTTGAATTAATACGTTTCTGCAATAAACTTGGTTATAATGTAGTAGGAGGGATCAGCAAATTAATCAAGGCTTTTGTGACTGATTTCAATCCTCAAGATATTATGACATACACGGATAAAGACTGGAGTCAAGAGTCGACATTGGAAAAAATTGGCTTCGTCAAAAAATCTGAACTTGATCCGCTCAAATTTTGGGTAAATGGTACCTCTAGAACTTTAATTCGTGATGACGAACAATACCAAAATTTACAAAAGGAATTTCCAAATGGCTATTTGAAGGAAAATTTAGGTAGCCTTAAGATGATTCTATTTATAAAATAAAATCATTTTTTGTATCTTGTCAATTAATCTAAACAGAAAAAATTAAAATATATCACATGAAGAGAAAACTACGAATGGGTATGGTCGGAGGTGGCAATGATGCTTTCATTGGCGCCGTACACCGTATTGCAGCAAATATGGATGGTAAAATCGAACTTGTATGTGGTTCATTCAGTATCAACCCTGAAATCAACAAACAGTCTGCAGAAGATTTATTCATTCCAGAAAACCGTTGTTATGCAAATTATGAGGAGATGATTTTAAAAGAAAGTCAACTTCCGGAAGGAGAACGCATGGATTTCCTAACAATCGTTACTCCTAATTTCATGCACTATCCGCCAGCTAAGATGGCTTTAGAAAATGGATTCAATGTCGTTATTGAGAAACCAATGACACTGACATTAGAGGAAGCGAAATCTTTGGAAGATATTGTAAAAAGCACAAACAAAACACTTTGCTTAACACATACTTACTCGGGTTACCCAATGGTAAAACAAGCTAAAGCTATGGTAAAAGCAGGTCATTTCGGTAAAATTCGAAAAATCGTTGTCGAATATCCTCAAGGATGGTTGAGTAAACTGACCGAACGTGAAGGGAATGCTGGTGCTGCATGGCGCGCTGATCCTGCAAAATCAGGAAAATCGTTAGCAATGGGTGATATCGGTGTACATGCTGCTCACCTTGCAGAATATATTTCAGGATTAAAAATCACCGAATTATGTGCTGACTTAACTACTTTTGTAGAAGGTAGACATTTGGATGATGATGGTTCTGTTTTATTACGTTTTGAAGATGGAGCCAAAGGCATGCTTTGGGCATCACAGATTGCTGCCGGAGAAGAGAATGCATTAAGAATCCGGATCTATGGTGAGCATGGCGGTTTGGAATGGGCAAATGAAGATCCTAATAACTTAATCATAAAAATGTTAGGTGAGCCACGTCAAGTATTCCGTACAGGAAATAGCTACAACAGTCCAAATCAATTGAGTTCATTTACAGGTCACAATACCCGTATCCCTGCAGGCCATCCAGAAGGATTGCTAGAATCGTTTGGTAATATTTACCGTAATTTTGCTCAAACCGTTTCTGCAAAATTAGAAGGCAATACTCCAACTGCAGAAATGCAAGATTTCCCTCAGGTGCACGAAGGTGTACGCGGTATGGCTTTTATAGAAAATGTTGTCAATAACAATAATGGTTCTGAAAAATGGACTAAATTTGTTGTGTGATAGATAAACAACAAACATTACTTTCTCCTTTGGCTCTTTCCACATTGCCCAAGGAGAAAGTAATTGTGATTTTAGGCCCTACAGCTTCTGGAAAGACAGCCTTAGCGGTCAAAATAGCGAAAGAATTAAATGCTGAAATCATTAGCGCTGACTCCCGTCAGGTATACCGCCGTATGGATATCGGAACTGGTAAAGATCTTTCCGAGTATGACCATATTCCACATCATCTTATTAATATCTGCGAGCCTGGAGAAAAATATCATTTAGGTCAATTTATTGAAGATTTTCAACGCGTTTATGAATCTTTGATGTTTCAGGAAAAGCGTATTATTTTATGCGGAGGAACAGGACTTTATATTCAAAGTGTCCTTCAAGGTAACAAGTATGCTCAGATACCAAGTGAGCCAGGATTTAAAGAAGCGCTATATCAATTTGATCAGCAAGAGCTGCTTGCTCGATTATCAAAATACCAAAAGCCACCAGATCTTTATTTAGACCTCTCAACAAAAAAAAGAATCATCCGTGGAATAGAAATTCTAGAATGGCTAAAACATCATTCATTAGCGCCCATGAATAATAAAAATCTAGATTCATTGGTTATTGGATTAAATCCGGATGTCATACTAAGAAGGGAGAAAATATCCAACCGGCTAAAACAGCGTATACAGGAAGGGCTTATAGCAGAAGTAGAAGGATTATTAGTTTCAGGTATTAGTCATGCAGAACTCCAATATTATGGTCTAGAATATAAGTATGTTTCTAAATATCTTTTGGGCGAGTTAAACTATGCTGATTTTTATAAGAAATTGGAGACAGAAATACATCGATATGCCAAACGGCAGATGACTTATTTCCGCAAAATGGAAAAAGATGGCATTACGATCAATTGGATAGATTAGGATTGTTATGAATAGAAAAAGGGTTGACCTTGCGGATCAACCCTTTTTAATTTCTTTCGATTATAACTTGATTTCCTCGTCTTTAGCATTAAAGAAGTGGAATTCCGTTAAATAATATGAAGTGACAGGAACAACTTTGATCCATTTTTGAAACTTCAAAAACCATTTTATTCTTTTTGAAATAAAGCCCGATTTAATAAAAGCGGCAATATAAGGATGTACACATAGTGATATTCCTTTTTCATTTTGTTCTTGTAGAATAAAACTTAAATTATTTTCAATATCGTCCATTAAGACAATACTTGATCGGATTTCACCAGTACCATCACAAGCGGGACATTTCTCGTTTGTAACAATATTCATTTCTGGTCTAACACGTTGACGCGTAATCTGTACTAGTCCAAATTTACTTGGAGGTAGTATGGTGTGTCTGGCGCGATCCGTTGCCATACAATCTTTCAAAAAGCTGTATAACTCTTTACGATGAGTAGGTTTATGCATATCGATAAAATCGATAACAACGATACCCCCCATATCTCTTAAGCGCAATTGACGCGCAATTTCTTTTGCAGCTTCCATATTAACCAGGAGCGCATTATCCTCTTGGTTCTCTTTATTAGCAGAACGATTACCACTGTTGACATCAACGACGTGAAGTGCTTCAGTATGCTCGATTACGAGATAAGCACCACCTTGTAGTGTAACAGTTTTTCCAAAAGCAGCTTTAATTTGTTTCTCTACTCCAAAATGGTCAAAAATTGGTTCTTTATGTTTATAAAGTTTTACAATTTTTTCTAAATCAGGAGAGATGTCTTGGACATAAGATTTTGTCTCTTCATATATCACAGGATCATTTACATGAATATGTGTAAATTCATCTGTCAATAGATCGCGTAAGATGGTAGAGGCTCTATCCATTTCACCCAATACTTTTTGAGGAGGTTCAGCTGTCCGAAGTCGCTTGGTAAATATTTCCCACTTAGAGATTAAATCCAATAAATCCTTCTGTAATTCATCTACACCTTTTCCTTCCGATACCGTACGGATAATAACTCCAAAGTTTGGAGGTTTTATTCCTTCGACAATCTTCTTGAGACGTGTACGCTCATTACTTCCTTTGATTCGCTTGGATATGGAAACCGCGCTTGAAAAAGGTACCAGTACGACAAATCTACCTGCAATAGATAGATCGGAGCTCAATCGAGGTCCTTTTGTTGATATTGGTTCTTTTGCGATTTGAACTGGTAAAAGCATGTTTTTGCTTAAGATATCAGATATCTTACCAGCCTTATCGATGTCCTTTTCAAGTTTTAGACTATTTAGCAGTTTCTCTTGATAACTGCCATTCTTTACTATCCGAGTAAGTTTTAGCAAAGATTGAACCTGAGGACCTAAGTCCAAATAGTGGAGAAAAGCATCTTTTTCGTAACCTACGTCTACAAATGCTGCATTTAATCCCGGCATAATTTTTTTGATTCGCCCAAGATAAATATCTCCAACTGAAAAATTATTGTTAACCGTTTCCCTATTTAGTTCAACAAGCTGCTTATCTTGTAGCAAAGCAATAGTAACTCCTTTCTCAGGAGTAGAATCAATAATTAATTCCTTTACCAACAGCTACATATTTACGATACAGATTAGCATACCCTGCTAATTCTATTGTATCTGATTAAACCTTAAAGAACGTTTTTTATAAAAAAAAACAATCTACACGCAATAAATTACGTGTAGATTATCAAACTTCCATACTAAAATTGCGTTATTTTCATGCTGCAATAAACTATAGAAGTCTTATACAAGAAAGACTATTTTTTCTTGTGTCTATTTTTTCTTAAACGTTTTTTACGTTTGTGAGTAGCCATTTTGTGTCTTTTTCTTTTTTTTCCGCTTGGCATAGCTAATTTTTTTTAAATGATTATAAACTAAATTAATTACTTACTCAACTCAGCGATCTTACGATCGATAAATTGTGAAAGGGAAGGGTCAGCAGCTAATTGTTTACTTTGTTTAAAAGCAGCAACCGCCTCACTTTTCATCCCAATATTTTCATAGCCTGTGGCTAAATAAAAGTAAGATTCCGCATCTGGTTTCAATTCAATAACTGTTTTGAAACGATCAATCGCTTTATCAAACTGGCGAGATTGTAATGAAAACAATCCCAAAGTTTTGTTTGCTTCTACATTTTTTGGATCTGCCTGAACCACTTCACGAAGTAAAGCAATTCCAGCCATTGGGTTATTTGTACCCGAGACCATTGCAGCTCCCAATCCTGTTTTCGCTTCTAAACTAGCAGCGTTTAATTTCAAAGCAGCTTCGTATGAACGAATTGCATTTTGAGTCAAAGCTTGAGCTAAAGTAGAGTCTTGTAAATTTGTGTAAGCAGTACGATATGAATTTCCTGCTTTCAACCAGTATTCATATTTCGGAGAAATTTTAGCCATCTCTTCGTAAATGAACCCTTGAGGAGCTGGTTTTGCCAAATCGTCCCACTTTACCGCCAACTTTTGAAGTAAAGAAACCTTCTCTTCTCCAGATGACTTTGTAATTTGGGTCTCAATATCGGAAATATCTTTGATTAAATTTGCATCTAATCCTTGTTTTGTCATTAACGATATGTTCTCCAAATTAATTTCAGAAGAAGGTTGCTGTGTTTCAGCAGATTCCTCCTTCTCGTTTACCAAACCTTTGATAGGTTGTGCAAATAGTACCGCAACTAATGCTGCAACCACGCCTACTACTATAATCTGTTTGGTTTTCGCCATTTTAATCTGTTTTTAAGATTATTTATTGCCGTTTTTTACTTTCTCAACAAATACTTTTGCTGGTTTGAAGCTAGGAACGAAATGTTCAGGGATGATGATCGCTGTATTTTTAGAAATGTTTCTAGCAGTTTTTTCAGCTCTTTTTTTAACAACAAAGCTACCAAAACCTCTTACGTATACATTTTCTCCACCCACCATTGCGTTTTTAACCACTTTGAAGAATGCCTCTACGGTTTCTTGAACATCTACCTTCTCTAAGCCAGTTTTGTTAGAGATTTCTGCAATAATTTCTGCTTTAGTCATATCAATTTTACTGTAATTATTTATTTCTCAACCTTTAACCAAATATACTTTGGGGTTGCAAAAGTATCTCTTTAAAATGACGTTTGGAAATAATTTAACCATTTTTTTTATTTTAAAATTATTCTAAAGGAGATCATTTACAACAGCTTAGCCATTTTACATCACTAAACTCATTTTTCAAAGAATCACAAAAATACACTTTATTACTGAATATCAAACCTTTAATTTTATTTTTATCATTCCACGTGAAACAAATGATAAGCCCATGACTTTATTTTTAAGTACAAATTATCTGGGCTAATTTTTTTAAATCGTCCTCCAGATGTAGGCTACTCAATACGATTCGATTCAAAGGAGGGTCAGTTTCCAAAGGATATGGAAAACTTGAGATGAGATATCCATTGTGCACTAATTTTTGATATAACTCGGGATCTTTGGAACTAAAAACGGCAAATTTGGAGATATGGCTCAAACGATCACCAATTAAATTTGCGAAAATTTCGATATTCTGCTGAAGCTTTTCAAATTCGGACATGTAAATATCTTGCGAATGTGTAAAAGCATACATCGAAGCGGGAGAAGCGGGGGAGGCGCCAGTAAAAAAGGGTGATTTCCGAAATCTTGCAATCCATTTATTGGACGACAAGATCATTCCTGCATCGGTACCCAAACCTTTTGCCAATGAAGCAATAACAACAACTTCAATTGCAGAATCATCAAATATGGATAGATCAATAGAAGTGCTGTTGGCACGAACCACTCCAATTCCATGCGAATCATCGACTAACAAAATCACCTTTTTATCTGGATTTATGGCTAATAATGGACTGAAATCATAATGTTCTGGAGTCAAATTATCCATGGCGTTACTGACGATAACAAATTCATCATCCTCATTCGTATCATTGATCTTTTGTACCATTTCGCGAAGCCACGAGTCCATATTTCCATCCACGTTCGGATTTGTATCCAACCAGAGCGCAGGATGACTATGAGGAGCATATAGAAGTTTTCTTCCATTAGAAAGGGATTTTACAACCATCTGCGCAGCCAAATAACCACTGGATACTAGAAGTGCGCCATCAAAACCAAATCGACTTGCAGCACGATGCTCCGCCAAATCAAAAATATCAAGTTGTATGTTATTATTGCGGGAGGTTCCATTATTTAGTCCGTACTTGGATAAACCTTCTTTATATAAATCAATGTATGCTTCATTGACCAACAGTCCTAAGTATGCTGTTCCTCCAAAAAAAAGATAATCCTTTTCATGATCGTGAATCAGCCGACCTGTCGGTTGGTGCAAATGCGTAAAATCTTTCATTATTTAATCTTTCACTTTAAATATAAATCGCTAGGATTGAAAGTAGCGATACTTGCTAGTTTATCCATTATCATGGATAAACGGAAAACTACATATTGAGTTTGTAGTTGAGTGGAATGTTAAAACGTAGAGAAGCTGTAAATCCCTTGATTGGACGGTAATCTTGTTTATCAGCAGTCGAAAATCCATATCCAAAATCCAGATCTAAAATAGTCGCCAACGAGATTCCCACCTTTGGAGTTAAGGTATACGGGGTGATTTCTGTCCGCACAAAGGGTGCAACTACCCAAGACTGTGGATAGAAGGAAACAGCAAGTTCAGGAATTACAGCAAACTTGCTCTGGGTCCAGGTGAAATTAGCTGTTACATCCGTTTTCAAAATATTTTCGCCTAAAAAAGCGAATGCAAAATAGCCCCCAGTTTTTATAGCACTCCCTTTTTGGTATTGGTAACTCACCGTAGGACCATATAAGGTTTCCTGCGCTTTCGCCTGTAGACAAATACTGAATAAAGCAACACCAATCACTTTAATAACAAATTTCTTCATAGTCACGCTTAATAAAGATGAAAGTTTAAGGGAATATTGACACCTAAAGATAAATTGACACCTTTAATCTGCTTAAAATCTTTTTTTGTATGGTAATCAAAGCCATAGCCTACACCAAAATCAATAAGAGAGAATAGGCTAATTCCAACCTTGGGCGTTACCGTATAGGGTGTCAATTCAGCTTTTACAAAAGGGAGTAAAATAAAGTCATTGACATAATAAGTAAATCCCAATTCAGGGATAACTGTTATCTTGCCACCCATCCAAGTAAAATTTGCTCCTGCATCAATTTTCATATATTGCGTTTCATTAGGTGCAAATAATCCCCAAGCAGAGGCTTTCAAGAAACTTCCACTTTGGTATTGATAACCTACAGAAGGTCCAAATATCCAATTATTATGCGCTGGTAGTGGGTTATTTTGTGCAAATACTCCAAAACATGATAATAATCCAATAAAAATGATGGTCAATCTTTTTATATTCATGTAGCTAAAATACGAAGTATAAACATTAATCAATATCATCAGAACAATTAATGTCTAAAAACGTTTTGCTTGAGCCACAAAAAACAACAGCTCATTTTACATTTTTGTACCCCACATAGCGATCTGCTCCCACAAAATTCATAAAACAAAAGAATCCATTCCAAAACCAATCAAGACACAATTCTTTTGACAGTATTATACCAATCAATAGGTAAGCGTTTCCTTTGAAACCGTACATGCTGAGTTAAAATGGATTAAAAAACTTAATATTGGACGACTTTTTTCAAATAATAATTTCTTTTTTGTTCATCTATCTCAATGGTATATTGATCGCGAAGCTCAAGTATCCATCCATCCCCCTTAATTAGATTCTTTTCAATCGAAATCGGAATAGAAAGTGAAATTTTTCCCCAGTCAGCACTGATCAATCCTCCTTTTTCAACAGTAAGAATACCCCAATTATCTGTGATTCGAGTTGTAGGATAGTACGTACCATATTGTCCAATAGGAATAATGGTCCTGGGGTCAAAAGAGTAATTCATGCTTTCAAACTTTATTTCAAAATGAGGCGATTCGACAAATTTTTCTTTGTACGCCTTTACTACTCTTTTGTTTCCGATGTCTCTAGTTGTCTCTTCTTCAAAGATGATCTTCCCATTATAAGCTGTTGCTAATTTTTTGAAAATCTGTTGTGTTGGATTTGGGATTTTAAGTTCGAATTTTTTGATAAAAAAGGCTGTTAAATCTGTATTAGCGTTAATCTGCTTATTCCATTCATTATCCTTTTTATAAAGTATGTAGCCATAAGAAGGAATAGTTTGATAGGCAAATGAGCGCACAAAAGTTCGGTTTTTCAGTAAACGCTCCATACCATTAATTAAATAGGATTTTGTTTGTTCATCCTGTCTACTGGTCACAATTATTCCTGTATACTCCGCAATTCCCTCATTCATCTCCAGCAGATTTTCATTTACTGCACCTTCTGCAAATTGTTTGTAACGATATTTCCTAAAAAACAACGCATTCGTCAAGTGTTTTTTTATTTCATCTTGACCTGATGAACGAAGTGCTTTTTTCAAAGCCTCCATTTCAAGTCGAAGACTTATCCTTCCTTCCATTTCGTCAAGATGTTTATTATCTGCATTGTGCAGTGCAAATCCCAGATCAGGCTGTATGCGATGAAATGACTCATGCGCAAGCAGGTTGACGCGGTCATCTTTATTTTCTGGAAGAGGTAGCATGATCATCGCCCAACGTTTACCGTTCCAGTCCAAAGCCGTGTTGGAAATATTGATCTCATCAGGTAATATTCCCATATAAATGTCGCCAGCAGGCTTTAGAATTCCCATGTTATCCGATTCATTTGCATATATTTTTCGGGTACTGGGATCAATCAATAGGGTAGGACCATACAGATCTTGATTCCATAATTGTTTCGCTCCATCTGATGCTGCCTTGAGTTCATTAAAAAATAAGCGGATAGACTCTTCTTTGACTTGGTTTTGAGCATAAGTGGAACATACCAAAATAAATAGTAATGTAAAACAGATTAGCTTCTTCATACTTAATTAAGAAAGTTGTAGGTTTGATTTAAAATGATAAATTTAATAAAAATTTATAAAAGTGTCTTGGACGAGTACTATAATGATCAGATTCAACCAAACCTATAGTCTTCTAGCAAGATGCAAAAACCTTTATATTGGTTTTCAGGTTTGATTCCTTCAATTATGTCCTATAAAAAAAGCTTCTCCAAATGGAAAAGCTTTTCTATATCAAGTGACCTCGGAGGGGCTCGAACCCTCGACCCATTGATTAAGAGTCAATTGCTCTACCAGCTGAGCTACAAAGTCATGTCTATACTCAAATGTAACTTAGATTTTTTTTATATCAAACAAAAAAAGAAAAAAACAATCAAATAGGGTCAGTAGGTTTTACCTCTGCCTATTAGCATCCCTATCTGATCAAATTCCGTTCATATCTCTCAATAAACAGCTCATCCCGATAATCCAACAACTGATCCATTCTTATTTGCTCTTCTTGTCAAACCTTCAGATTTTCATATCAAATTAGAAAAATCATGAAGTACATCCTATCCATCATCCTCTTTTGTTCTATACAAGTTTCCGCTCAAATAAAAATCAATGGAAAAGTCACAGACAGCAATAAAAAAGCGGTGCAATACGCCAATATTTTCATTGTAGGAACATATGATGGCGGCACAACAGACACGCTGGGTAATTTTTCATTTATGACGTACGAAGTTGGAAATCAACTTTTAAAAATTACTGCAATAGGACGTGAATCTAAATCGATACCCCACGATCTCTCGCACAACAAGCCGCTGCAGATACAACTCCAAGAGCAAGCAAAGCAATTGGATGAAGTGGTTATCCAGGCAGGTCTATTGCAGGCAGGAGATAAGGTCAAAAATACCGTGATGACCCCGTTGGACATTGTCACCACGGCAGGGAGTATGGGTAATATTTTTGGAGCACTAGCAACACTTCCCGGTGCGCAGGTAGCAGGAGAAAATGGAAGATTGATGGTTCATGGAGGAAGTGCAGCAGAGACACAGACCTACATCAATGGTATTCGAGTACCGCAGCCTTATACGTCTTCTCCCAATGATGTTCCTGTAAGAGGCCGATTCTCACCGTTTCTTTTTAAAGGGGTCAATTTTTCTACCGGAGGCTACTCTGCTGAATATGGTAATGCCCTTTCCAGTGTACTGATTCTCAATACTGCGAATCAAATTGAACCCAACAAAACCGAGATTTCCATCTCTACTGTTGGGGCAGGTCTGAGTAATACACAAGACTGGAAAACAAAATCCCTTACTTTCAATACTTCTTACACCAACCTCAAGCCTTACAGTAAAATAATCACACCCAACATCGATTGGACGAAGCCCTATGAAAATGCTTCTGGAGAACTCATCTACCGACAAAAATTAAAAACCGGATTTATCAGCACCTATGCAGCATTCAATTTTGAAGATATGGGCCTATATCAGAAAAATAGCAACTATACTCATCCTATAGCGATCAAAAAAAAGGCATACAATAGTTATTTCAATACCGATTACCAACAAAATCTCGGTGGCCGATGGGATATGCAATCAGGTATCGGTATGGGTTATTTAAATGAAAAACTACAAGCAAACAGCATGGGTATGCCACATCAAGAGATCGCTATCCATGTGAAAGAAAAGTTCACTAAATCATGGAACAACCGGATAAAAAGCATTTTTGGAATCGACTATTTTTACACTGATTTTACACAGGATTTTACAAGCCCGAGTACCCGAAAAGAAGTCTCATCAGCATCTTCAATAGCCGCTCTTTACACTGAAACCACCTATGCCATGAATAACTACCTTATTGCAAAATTAGGCATTCGGGCGACTTCAAGCACTGCTGAACCATTTCTCTTGGAACCGAGGTTTTCTTTAGGCTATCTCATCAATCCTTACAACCAGCTTTCTTTTACTTATGGTGATTTTCATCAACAGGGATCACAAGAGATTCTAATCTATGATCAGCAAATAAAATGGCAACAAGCACATCATTACATCCTCAATTATTATTACGAAAAAAAAGGGAGGACACTCCGTCTTGAGGCTTACAGAAAAACATACGATCATCTGATCAAGTACGATACCCCGCGCATCAATAGCAGCAGTATATTCACAAATACTGGAACAGGTTATGCGCAGGGTATGGATCTGTTTTTTAGAGATAATAGGTCGATCAAAAACTTACAATATTGGATATCCTATGCTTACACAGATTCCAAACGTAATGAAACTGATGCCCCATTTTCCGTTACCCCTTCTTATGTATTCAAACACACCCTATCGGTAGTAGCAAAATATTGGATCAATGCCTTGCACTCTCAAGTCAGTTTAACAAACAATTATCTTTCCGGAAGGAGTTACCATGATCCTAATCTGCCCTCTTACACACAGCGCAAGACAGATGCCTACAACACACTTTCTGCCAACTGGTCCTATCTCATATCGCAGCAAAAGATCATTCACATATCTGTCAATAATCTATTGGGCAGTAGTCCCATCTACGGATATCAATATGCCGATCATCCTAATCAACAAGGCATTTACAATCGTATTGCGATTACGCCTAGTGCTAAAAGATTTGTTTTTGTCGGATTTTTCTGGACCCTATCATCAAATAAAAAGGAAAATCAATTGGACAACTTATAATCGACAGTTCGTCCATTAAAAACAACAATTGAGCACTTTAAAATCTTCGGGATTTAGATAAATAATGAAATTTGGTATTATAAAACAATATGAATATGAAAACTTTAATAATTGCATTTTTTGTCCTATTCTCCGTTACTACCTATGCGCAATCCCCGTATGAGAAAGGAATGATCCAGGGTTTAGCCCTTTGGAAATCTGGAAAAACAACTGAAGCAGCAGCACAATTTGAACGGATTGCACAAGCAGAGCCTGAAAATTGGATTGCACTTTATTATCAAGCACTCATCGGGACAACTGCAGCCTTTGCTACTTCAGATCAGGAGGAAAAATTAAAGCTAATTGAAAACACGAAAATTATCCTTAACAACAGCAGCCAAGACCGTAATTCGGAATGGTTAACTTTAAAAGCAATGAACCTGGTTGCAGAACTAACGACAGATCCCATGACTAAATCTCAGACCTTAGCACCTACCATCTATGCTTTGTATGAAAAGGCAATCCAATTGGATCCCAACAATCCCCGTGCGGTATTAGGACTTGCGGAGTTTCAAATCGGAAGCAAAAAATATTTTAAACAAGATACCAGCAAAGAGTGCGAAGCTGTGAAGAAAGCATTAAATTTGTTTGAGACCCATAAACCAACTCTTCCTTTTGCTCCAACATGGGGTAAAGAAAGAGCGGAGCACATTGTTCAAAACTGCGGTCAGTAAATAGTAAAAGATGAAACCTTTTAAAACGCTATGTATAAATGCCCTGATCATTACGCTCATCATTAGTGCTGTCATTACCGCTGTTAACTTTGCATCTGATCCTAATTTCGATTTAAGATCTTTCGTCTTGTCTAAGGGTATGTTATCTGGATTTTTAACTGGCTTTTTCCTCTATATTGGAAATGCCTTTTTATACCGCCAGATCTGTCAAGTATTTCCAGAGAGTGCGCAGTATGCCAAAAGAATATTATTATTTATACCAACAACTGCAGTATTGACCACGATTGTCGTTTTTATCATCAGGTTTTCTATCATGAAAATTACGATCGATCAGTCTTTAGTCGATTTTATAGCCAAACAACATATTGGGACTTATTTCAATATGATATTGATCAGTATTATTGTCTCGCTTTTAATATTCAGTTTCTATTTTTATAAAGCTTTTAAAGAAAGTCAGCTCAAGAAACAGACCGCACTCACGAAGTCAGCCAATGCTCAATTTGAATCTTTAAAAAATCAATTAGACCCTCACTTCTTATTTAACAGTCTGAATGTACTCACAAGTTTAATCGAAGAAGATCCCCAGAAAGCGGTCAATTTTACGACGTCACTATCTAGAATCTATCGCTATGTACTAGAACAAAAAGATAAAAGTCTTGTTGAAGCTAGCCAAGAAATCAGTTTCGCGCGCATATTTTTAAATCTCTTAGCGATCCGTTTTGAAGGATCGTTAGCGATTCATATTAATGATGGAGATATTCAAGAGGATGAACAAGTCGTACCGTTGGCGTTACAGCTTTTAATTGAAAATGCAATCAAGCACAACAGCCTTAGTCTTCATAACCTATTGCATATCAATATATATAAAGAAGACAATAAGCTCATTATCCAAAACAATTTGCAGGAAAAAGAAAGTATAAGTGGCATGGGAATAGGGCTGAAGAATATCATAGATCGATACGCCTTATTGACCAGACATCCGGTGACAATTACGAAGACAGCTGATCATTTTATTGTTGCGCTACCATTAATAAAAAAAGGAAATCAAGTATTATGAACATCATCATTATTGAAGACGAATTACCCTCTGCACGTTTACTGAAGCGCAAGATTGAAAAAATGGGTTATCCCATTCAAAACATGTTACATACCGTAAAAGAAGCGAAAGAATGGTTTGTAACGCATGTTCATCCAGATCTCATTTTGATGGATATTCAGCTATCCGACGGCCTATCTTTTGAAATATTTGAAGGACAAACTGTTGACTCAGCATTGATTTTCACAACCGCATATGATGAGTTTGTACTCAAAGCTTTTAAGTTAAATAGTATTGATTATTTATTAAAACCTATAATCGATGAGGAGTTGGTATTTGCCTTCAATAAATTCTTACAACAATTTCAGTCCCGCCCGACCTTCGATTTCGCTCAAATAAAATCACTGTTGAGCAATGAGGTCAAGCGCTATAAAGAGCGATTTAGTATTAAAATAGGTTCGTCTATTAAAATCATCGAAACGAGCTCTATAAGTTGTTTTTATAGTGCGAACAAAGGGACTTATTGTCGTTGCTCGGATCAGCACGATTATTTGCTAGACCTAAGCTTAGATCAAGTAGAACAACTCTTAGATCCAAACCTCTTCTTCCGTATCAATCGAAGTCAGTTGATCAACATCAAACATATTAAAGAAATCGCCATTCACAGCAATTCAAGACTGCGTGTTTATTTACATCATGATCAAAAAACAGAGATGATTGTGAGCCGAGAAAAAGTGAATGATTTTAAAAAATGGTTAGATCGATAATAAATCTATAGGCTTGACATCCTATTTAATTACCTTTATTTTAGTTTTTTGCTGTACAGCTTAAAGTTGCCGGCTTTTTGATATTCTAAGATTCCATGTTTACAATATTCCGTTAAGTAAACCGAAAATTTGTTACTGTCATTTTTATCTGATTTCAGTTTGGCTAGTACTTCTGAGACACGTCTCTGGGTGTCAAAAAAGTCGGAATTATAAACCAGATCATCCAGTTTTTGTGTTATTTCAATGCGTCGTTTAGATTCTGGCTCAATATCATACAATGGCTTTAAATCAATTTCTTTTTCAAAAATTGATTTGGGATGAATTTTTAATGCACCACAGATCGATAAAAAATTGTAAATCGTAGTACCCTTTCCTTTTTCCACCGCAGCAATGGTATTGGTGGTAAGACCCGTCATCTGTGCGACATCTCTTTGCGAGTAACGCAACTCGTCTCTACGCATACGGAACCGGATCCCAATATCTAGGATAATATTTTCATTATTACTTGACACGTAACAAATAGAATAATTATTTGCGCAAATAAAACACAAATAAAAAGTTAAATTTATTTGCATTAAAAATAATTAGTATTATATTTGTATCAGTAAAAGCATTGAAAGAAATGTAATAGGCTTAGGATTATGATATTAAAAAGTACATAACATGATTACCCTAAGGCTCACGTTACCAATTATAATCCATAAACGATCATCATGAAAGTCTAGGATCCATTAAAATTAAGAATATAGAATGGTGATTTTGCTTGTGTAAAAACATCATCCGTTATTTTTTCGGATGAATTGACATCCTTCATTTACAAGTTCTTTGACATCCTGGTATTGATAAAGATCGAGGCTTCTTGTGGAGCCGTAAGGTGGGGGACTCACCACTCACTAAATACTTTAAATTGAACCGGTCAAAAATTGAGTAGTATACCTATATACACGAGAACTTATAGGTATACCCTACATTTTATAGAGGCTGATCATGAATTTTGATCCTATTTTGTGTTTTTCAAATCACGTTGGTAAACATACAATTTGGGTCTACTCATTTTGGTCTTGTTTATGACCCCAAATTTTGAAGCGATACACAATTATGTTTATGTTTAATCAGTGATTAAACATAAATAATGACGACGATGATTTTCATTTATAAGGATCTAAAATCTGATTGCTTACCATTACATTTTTGATGATGCACATTCATTATACTTGACACCTATACATGATGCATTCATCTACCATGAAAAACAATAAGTCGCATGCGTGCAAAACTCCTGCAGCATCGGCATCGAGGCGACTTGTATAGCCGTAAGATGAGCGTATAAGCGCCTCATTAAATACCCTAATTATACTTTTAATAAAAGCCTTCCATCTTTGTTAAATGTATCCGTTCATTGGTATATACAACAAAGGACTTTTATACTTATCGAATAATGCGATGTAGCTTTTTTTAAAACAAACTGGATATATACAATTTTATAGATGAAAGATAGAATTGATTATTTAACCATATTGCAAACTTAACCTTCTGGTTAATAAGCACGGTAGCAAGGTAGGGCTAGAGCACATGCCCTTACCTGTTACCGCTTCATCTGCTAGCTCTTGAAAAGAAAAATATCCAATTGCTCAGTATGGAATTATAAGTATAGAAAGTTAGCGATTGTGTGCACATGAGATATCTGGATCTTATTTTAGAACATACGTGTTGAGGCTGCTTGTACAGCCGCAGGGTGAGGGCAATAACCACTCACTAATGATCTGACAAGAATTCAATTATTCCATTAAATTTGAATAAAGCTCAATTTCGCAATTTACTACTTCATAGCGATCTTGAAATGTCATTACAACATTGAATTTTGAGTTAAATAGCCTTTATATTGGCACTTCAAAATTAAAAGGACTTTAAACTAGGTCTTTAAAAAAAATCAGTCGACGATTCTCATATCAATACCAATTTGCTTATTCATAAATCACTCAACTTATACCGCTTCAACCCATAGAAATTCACCCGTACAGGAGCTTCACTAAGTTGTTTGTAAAATCTTAAACCAATTAGAGATCGAAATATGAACAAACTTTACATTAAAAAAAACACCAGTAATCAGCTTATTGATCTAAACAAGGGCATAGAGAAAGGACTAAACTTTTTCTACGATTCCTTCTATGCTTATTTCTATGGTCGCGCCAATCGTGCGATACCTGATACTTGCATTGCAGAGAGTATCACACAGGAAGCTTTTTTACGCCTGTGGTTATTTCGAGAAAATGTATCTAGTGAAGCAGATATTTTTCAGTTCCTAAAAACCCAGATTCGCACTGCAGTCCAAGCATACTACAGCAAATCTAGAAATCGTTTTTACCGCAGCCTTTTGCAGTTGGATGCAATCAAAAATTATCAAGAATTTATGGGCGGCTATGAGCTGGAGGACGAATGTGTCGAAGACTTGATCTATCTGGAAAATTTAGAGGAGGAGAATAAAGATAAACTACAAAAAATCAACACCTTGCTACCCTCTTTACACATCGAACAACAACTCTTTATTAGACTTTGTCTACAATACAGTTTCAATTATGAACGAATAGCTTATTATCTGGGTGGCATCTCGGACTATGAAGTCAATATACAGGTTGAAAAAACAATCAATACGCTTCGCTCGATCTTAAACAGTAACCAAAAAATAAGTCAGGTACGCAAAAGCTCAAAGATAGTCATACAAGGAAAACTTACGGATGAACAATCCGAAATATTTCACATGCGCTACGAACTGCAGCTGTCTTTTGAACAAATATCGCAACAGTTACAGTTGAATCCTACTACCGTTAAAAAACTATTTGTAGAAGCGCACAGTAAAATCAAACCTAGTAAACAAATTGCTTAAAATAAAACATAATGGCCGTTGACACGACGATACTAACCCGCAAAATTCAAATTTTTATTGATTGCGATGATAAAGAAAAACGTAATGAATATTTCAACAAATTATTCGAATGGCAAAATATTGTCTATCGGGGCGCGAATCTAGTTCTTACGCATCAATATGTACAAGAAAATTTAAAGGATCTGATCTACCTCAAAACAGATGTTAAAGTGAAATTAACCGACAGCAGCAACGATGAAAAGGGGATATTAAATACTTCACGTATGAATACCACTTACCGGCTTCTCTCCAGCTATTTTAAAGGACAGATTCCAACCGATATTTTATCGAAAGTCAATACTTCTTTGATCAAAAATTTTCAATCTGACCGTTTAGCATATTGGAAAGGGCAGCGCTCCCTGCGCAATTACAAGAAAGATATGCCTATTCCCTTTTCTTCTCGATCGCTTAAACTAAGTCATGATGAACAAAGCCGAGATTTTAAACTTAACCTCTTTAAAATCCCCTTCCGTACTTATTTAGGAAAGGATAGAACAGATAAACGGGTGCTTCTGCAACGTGCATTGATCGGACAGATCAAGGTCTGTGCAAGTTCTATTAAGATGGTTAAAGGAAAGATATTTCTTCTCCTTGCACTAGAAATACCCAAAAAAGATCATATCCTTAATACACATATCATAGCCGAAGCATCATTATCGGTTGAGCACCCTATTTCTGTAGCGATTGATAGAGACAACTATCAGATCGGAACAAAAGAGGAGTTTCTATACCGACGGATGGCGATACAGGCGGCTAGACATCGACTACAGAAGGCATCCACTTATAATAAGGGTGGAAATGGAAGAAAAAGAAAACTTAAGAGTCTCGATCATTATCAGGAGAAGGAAAAAAACTATGTGGATAGTAGACTGCACCTATACAGCCGCAAACTGATCGACATATGCATCAAATCGCAAGCAGGAACATTGCTCTTAGTCAATCAATCCAACAAAGAAGAATTAGCCAAAGAGGATGAGTTTTTACTACGCAATTGGAGCTACTATGGTCTCATTGAAAAGATAAAATACAAAGCAAAAATGGCAGGAATTAATGTGATCATTGAATAACATAAATCCATGACTATCAATAATAAAAATTTAAAAATTTAGATTTATGCTGTAATATATCTTTTATTGGATTTTACAACCGGACTAGGTCAAAAATCAAAACTGGCACATACTGCGTGTATACAAGGGCAATACCTTTGTTTCAAAATTAAAGCTATGGATATTCACCATGTACTCCGACGTATTGTCCAACAAGATCAGCTTCACGCTAAGTGGTTGAACACACTATCATTTATGGAAAATGCTGGTGCTAGAAAAATATCACAATGTGAACACCCCACAAAAGTAGGTATCATTCAGCTCAAACATGCCGCTGAAGAACATAGACATGCCTACTACCTTAAAAAACAGATTGGGAAATTAAGCACCGACCTCTGTACAACTTACGACGACAAGTATTTAATAGCTCCACGATATACCAAACAATATCTGCATCAATTGGACATTAAATCTTGCCGGTACCTCAAAGAAACTTTTAATCTTAGCGGTACAGCGCTTAAATATGCGGCTTACCTCTTTGTGACTTACGCTATTGAAGTTCGTGCTGATCAACTCTATCCCATCTATCAACATACACTTGACCTAGAGCAAAGCAAAGTAATGGTTAAATCCATTATTGTAGAAGAAGAGGGGCATCTGGAAGAAATGACTGCTCAGCTTCAACTGTTTTCACCTCATTGGAAACGCTATGCTGAGGATATACAAGCGATAGAGCAGGTGTTGTATAATGAATGGATTTCGGCAATTGGCACGTACATAAATTAAAAAAGGAAGATGTATCGTTTATTGGAGACCCGATTGATGAAAAGATCGGAATCAGGATTTCTAAGAGAGCTAAAAATTACCGGTAAGGCGACTGACTTTTTTAGCAATGATTATCTGGGCATGGCTCAAGACCAAGACTTTCATGCAGAAGTTTTACAAGCGATACAAGAAGATCCAACTTTAATCGGGGGGAGTACAGGATCTAGACTCATCAGCGGCCATAGCCAAGTCGCATTTGAAACAGAAGCTTTCCTTGCTCGAACCCATCAAACAGAGTCTGCACTACTATTCCCTTCGGGCTATATCGCTAACCTCAGCTTATTTTCGTGCCTTCCACAAAAGGGAGAAACCGTTATTGTGGATGAGTATATCCATCGTTCTGTACATGATGGGTGCATGATGTCCACCGCAACAAAGTGGAAATTCAAACACAATAATCTTCAAGATCTCGAAGATAAGCTCAAACGTACACAAGGAATCTGCTACGTCGCTATTGAAAGCCTGTATTCTATGGAAGGCGATTTCGCTCCGCTAAAAGAAATAACAAACTTAACTGAAAAATATGGTGCTTCTTTAATCGTCGATGAAGCACACGCTTTTGGAGTATTTGGGTACGGATTGGTACATCGATTGGGTTTACAAAATAACGTTTTTGCGACTCTGATTACCTATGGTAAAGCAATGGGGTCTCATGGAGCTGCAGTCCTATGCAAACATATTGTCAAATCTTACTTGATCAATTTTGGGTCACCTTTTATTTACAGTACAGCACCAACAGATCTGACATGGATGCAGCTAAAAATGGGGTATCAGTATATCCTTAATCATCCATCTTTAGCTGATCAGCTCCAACAAAATATTCAGTTTTTTCGATCACAGGGTCTCCCTATTCTATCTGCAAAAGAAAGTCCTATTCAAGCACTTGCTGTAAAAAATATTGAGCAACTCTTGCAATTAAGAGACGTCCTATTGCACAAAGGCCTACAGACCTACGCGGTTTTTTCTCCAACAGTAAGATTGGGACAAGAGCGTCTGCGGATATGCCTTCATACGTTTAATACGAAAGAAGATATCCGATTGCTGGCATCTCTTATACAAGAAAACCTATCATTGTGAAGTGAGCAAAACAGCAGGTTACTATTATTTTTAGTAAAAGAAAAATGACATTTTAAATAGCTATGAAAGAACAACTATTTATCACCGGAATCGGGACAGAAATCGGGAAAACAATATGTGCTGCTGTATTGACACAATATTTGAAAGCGGACTATTGGAAACCTGTTCAATCTGGAGAGCTGCATGCAACAGACAGTATGCGCATCTATGATCTGCTACAAGGCGATGTGGTCATACACAGCGAAAGGTATAAACTAAAGCTTGCAGCATCGCCACATAAATCGGCAGCACTAGAAGCGGTCAGCATTGCTCTAGCGGACTTTGAAGTCCCGACAACAGACAATCATCTGGTCATAGAAGGTGCGGGAGGCTTGTTTGTCCCGATTAATGACAACCATTTTATGATTGATTTAATACAATCATTTGCAGTTCCTGTTGCCCTAGTAGTCAAAGACTATCTCGGTTGCATCAATCATACCTTGCTATCGATCAATGCCATAAAACAACGAAACCTGCATTTGAAATATGTCCTATTTAATGGTGGCATCGACCCCGATTCAAAAAGGGTGATTGTCCAGCACATACCAGCCGATACTCGGGTGATCCATATACCGCATTTAAGCGCAGTAACGGCACAGGCCATCAGGAATCTTGCCCATGATTTAACTCTTTAACACACACGAACACAACATGAAAACAAAGATCAGAAACAACTGGACCAAAGAAGAAATACAGCAAATCTATGATCAGCCCCTCATGGAGCTTGTATACCAAGCCGCTACGGTCCACCGTGAATTTCACAATCCTGCAGAAGTACAAGTGTGCACCTTACTGTCTGTCAAGACCGGAGGCTGCCCTGAAGACTGCTCGTATTGTGGTCAAGCTGCGCGCTACCATACTGACATCCATGTACAGGCGCTCTTACCGACAGAAACCGTAATCGATCATGCTAAAAAGGCAAAAAAGAATGGTTCCACTCGATTTTGCATGGCCGCTGCCTGGAGAGAAGTGCGTGACAACCGCGATTTTGACAGAATTATTGATATGGTAAAGGGAGTCAATGCACTGGGGCTAGAAGTGTGCTGTACGCTAGGCATGTTGACCCAACAGCAAGCATTACGTTTACAAGAAGCTGGTTTATATGCTTATAATCACAATTTGGATACCTCAGAACACTATTATGACGAGATTATTTCGACCCGTACATTTGACAATCGGATCAATACCATCAACCATGTCCGCAAAGCAGGCATCACCGTTTGTTCTGGAGGTATCATTGGATTAGGAGAGTCTCACAAAGACCGTATCTCCATGCTATTAACCTTAGCAACAATGCCCAAGCATCCCGAATCCGTCCCTGTCAATGCACTAGCTCGCGTAAAGGGTACTCCTTTAGAAAATAATCCAAAGGTCGACATCTGGGATATGGTCAGGATGATTGCGACGGCTCGTATCGTCATGCCTATGGCTATGGTAAGACTCAGTGCAGGGCGCGTTGAGATGAACGAAACGGAACAGGCATGGTGTTTTATGGCTGGAGCAAATTCTATTTTTACGGGTGAACAAGAAACACTATTGGTCACTCCTAACCCAGGTGTGTCTCAGGATATGAAGATGTTCCAAACACTGGGACTTAAACCACTAGTAAAAGGAGTCAAGGAGGAGTCATGCACGACGATTTAAGAGCACGAGATCAAAAAGTCAATTGGCATCCCTATACACAAATGAAAGGGGCATCAGCGATCGTACCTATCGTCCGTGCTGAAGGAACTTACCTCTACGACAACGACGGCAAGCGCTATATCGATGCTGTCTCATCTTGGTGGGTGACGCTACATGGTCACGCCCATCCCTATATAGCAGATCGTGTCTACCGGCAACTCCATACACTTGAACAGGTGATATTTGCAGGGTTCACGCATGAACCCGCCATACAGCTAGCCGAAAATTTATTAAAACTACTTCCGAGCAATCAAGAAAAAGTATTCTACACGGATAACGGATCAACAGCGGTAGAGGTTGCACTAAAAATGTGCATACAATACCACGCTAACAAGGGGCATAAGAAATCAAAAATCCTAGCCTTTCAAAATGCTTATCATGGTGATACATTTGGTGCCATGTCGGTGAGTGCACGTGGGGTATGGACAGAGCCATTTGGACATCTACTGTTTGATGTTATTTTTATCGATGTACCGACTAGCGACAATATGACATCTTTATTCGAAGAAATCGACAAACATGTCGATGACATCGCATGTTTCATTTACGAACCTTTGATACAGGGCGCTGCAGGTATGCTCATGCACAAGCCCGATGATCTGAGCAATTTAATGAGCTATTGCCGTCAGAAAGGTGTTCTAATGATTCAAGATGAGATCTTTGTCGGTTTTGGTCGCACTGGAAAATGGTTTGCCGCAGATCACCTAACCGAATATCCAGATGTGATGTGTTTTTCAAAAGGACTGACGGGAGGGACTATGCCCCTAGGGCTGACCACTTGCTCATCGATTATTTATGATGCTTTTTATGCAGATGATAAAAAAAAGGCTCTGTTTCATGGTCATTCCTTTACAGCAAGCCCTTTAGCTTGTGCTGCAGCCTTGGCAAGTATGGAACTCTTATTAAAAAAGGAGACATGGGAGCGAATAACAGCTATTGAACAGAAGCATCAGACCTTTCTTGCTCATACGGTCCTTGAATCAAAGGTGAAAAACGTTAGGCAAACGGGAACTATCTTGGCAATCGAGCTACGGCAGGATGAAAAAACGTCTTATTTTAGTGCTTTAAGTGAGATCTTATACCCTTATTTTTTAAGCAGAGGTATCTTAATAAGGCCGTTGGGTAATATTATTTATCTGGTTCCTCCTTATTGCATAAGCGATGAGGATCTTGATTATATCTACACCGTGATCATAGATGCACTGCAGCTCTAATAGCGTATTTGATCCTCTGTATGCAATTTCATTGACAATAAGTTCACTTTTATCGTACCAGATCGACACATAAAATGTATGTTTGCACATGCTAAATTCAAAGATAGTATGATTATATCATCTATCAAAAAACAATAGTAAAAACAATTCATACAAAATGTCAATTTCATACAACGAACGTTTCTTTCTCTTATTCGAGGATTTAAAGAAAAAAGGCGAATTAAAAACATACGTAGAGCTCGGTAAATTAATCAACGAAACTAAAGTTGGGATCAATGATCTTAAAACTGAACGCAAGAAGGTGAGTGTTCAACATATTCATGATATGAAAATTTCATACAATTCAATCAATACGGAATACTTAATTGGAACGAGCAATCAGCTATATGTATCGTCAAACGAAATAACACAATTAACCTCGGCGACATATTCAGAAAACTCGGGACAGCAAGAAACGATCTTGGCACTGAAAGAAACAATCGAAGCAAAAAATGAAACGATCGCAGTTCTCAAAGCACTCTTAGCTCAGAAAAAATAAGAAACAAAAATAATTGGAAAAACAAAATCTACGGAATAAATATTCCGTAGATTTTGTTTTTTAGCAGAACACAAGAATGATAAAAGGCATCCCGATCTTGTCTGTAAAATATATCGTTATCGTAATTTTATTGCTATACCATCACAGTCAAGAACAGTATTTTCGAATTTTATTTGTAAACTTAGCCCATCAATCTAAATCAACAATATGCGTGTAGGATTATTTATTCCTTGTTATATAGATGCAATCTATCCTGAAGTCGGTATTGCAACATTAGAATTATTGGAACGCCTTGGAGTAGACGTAGTCGTACCTTTAAATCAAACCTGCTGTGGTCAACCTATGGGAAATGAAGGTGATCAAAAAAATGCAGCTTCTTCAGAACAACTCTTCTGTGATAATTTTGAAAATTTCGATTACATCGTTGGTCCGGCAGGAAGCTGTGTAAAGCATGTTCGCATGCATTTTGATGCTATTCCACAGACTAAAAAAGTAGAGCATGTGCGTAAAAACACTTACGAACTGGTCGAATTTTTGACCGATATCTTGCAAGTCAAGGAATTTCCGTGGGCGACTTATAATCATAAGGTAGCTGTACACAATAGTTGTAGCGCTATACGTGGCCTACATATACAGTCCAGATCGGAATGGCAGGAACCATACTTCAATAAAACAGAGGATTTATTAAGTAAGGTAGAAGGCGTAACGATTGAACGGATCACCCGTCCTGACGAGTGCTGTGGTTTTGGGGGTACGTTTTGCGTAACAGATGAAGCCGTGAGTGTTAAAATGGGGCAAGATAAAGTCGCTGATTATATGCAACATGAAGTGACTTGTATTGTTTCTCCGGACATGTCTTGCTTGATGCATCAAGAGGGTATTGCCAAGCGTCAAAAGGCACCTTTAAAATTTGTACATATCGCACAAGTACTGAATAACGGTCCTTTTTAATATAAACTAAGATGAGTAAAGTTAAAGTTGACCAGAATGCGGCAGATTTCATCTATATGGATGACATCCATCAGCCGACTCATGATAAAAACCTTTGGAACGCCCGGATGAAACGGGATACCGCAGCTTCTGGTATTCCTGAATGGGAACAGATGCGTGATCTGGCTTCCCAGATCAAAGAGCACACCTTGACACACTTAGACCACTATGTCCAACAGTTTGTGACCGAAGCGACTAAACGTGGGGTAACCGTTCATTTTGCAAAGGATGACATCGAGCACAATCAAACTGTTTATGATATTCTAAAAAGTCACCATGCGACTAAAATCGTAAAAAGTAAATCCATGTTGCAGGAAGAATGTGATATGGGCGCTTTTCTCGAGGCTAGAGGGATCGAGTTGATCGAAACGGACTTGGGAGAGCGCATTCAACAACTCTCCGGAGAAATGCCAAGTCACATCGTCATGCCCGCTATCCATAAAACAACAGCTGATGTTGCCGAACTTTTTGCACGAACAATTGGTACAGATCCCAACGAAGATGATCCAAAGCAATTGACCGAAGCAATGCGCAATAATGCACGTCCCAAATTTCTGGAAGCCCATGCAGGCTTGACTGGTGCAAATTTTGCTATTGCCGAAACTGGAGCTTTTGTTGTCTGCACCAATGAAGGTAATGCTGACCTGACCGCAAGTATCCCACCGCTGCATATTGCAAGTATTGGGATCGAAAAAATCCTACCTAAGACAAAAGATCTGGGTTTATTTATCCGACTCTTATCTCGAAGTGCGCTGGGTACTCCCGCGACCCGTTACACCTCTCATTTTATGGGACCTCGCGAATCGGGTACCGAAATGCATATCGTACTCACGGACAATGGCAGAAGCCGTCGTCTTGGTATGGAAGATTTTTGGCGATCTTTAAAATGCATCCGCTGTGGCGCCTGTATGAATACCTGCCCGGTGTATCGCCGCAGTGGGGGACTTGCCTATGGCGCAACTTATTCAGGACCTATTGGCATTATTATCGACCCGACCTTTGATGAATCCAAATTCAGCGAACTTCCATTCCACTCCTCGTTATGCGGCTCTTGTTCTGAGGTATGCCCTGTGCGTATCAATATTGCAGAGCAAATCGGACTGTGGAGGCAGCGCATGGTCAACATAAATGAATCCTCTAAAACACTTCACTATGCTTTTGGCGCGGTAGAGAAAGTGTTTGCGAATCCAAAATTATTCCGATTGGCAGAGAAAGCTGCTTACTATGGAATGAAACTGACCCCAAATTGGTTATTGTACCATAAAAAGCTAAATGCTTGGGGTAAACATCGCGAATTGCCAGAAATCAAAAAAGAAACTTTTCGGGATTGGTATATTAAAAATAGATTGAAAAAATGAGTTCACTAGAAGAATTATTAGCGGCTATACGGCAGAATCTTCCTGCTCAAAAGGTGGATTACCCAGAGATACCAACCTATGAAAAACAAGGTGCAAATCTAAAAGATAAATTTATCGTAAATCTTGGTCTTTCTGGAGGAGAAAGCTATGATGTTGGCAGTATTGATGAGGCAAAGGAAATCATGCAGCAAAAACTGCCAGATACACGAGTCACTTGTTCTGCAACTTCGGAATGGGAGGGAAGCAAATCAATCCACGATATCGCCCACCCACGGGAATTGGAGGACGTAGACTTAGGGATCATTAGAGCTGAGTTTGGTGTCGCAGAAATGGGTATGATATGGTTAACAGAAAATTCGTTGCAAGTAAATTCTTTGGGTTTTCTTTCTCAGCATCTTGCCATTTTACTGGACCCTGATTTAATCACGGAAAATATGCATACTGCCTATCGTAAAATTGATTTTCAGGCTTCCACTTATGGATGTTTTGTCATGGGCCCCTCTGCTACGGCAGACATCGGTGCTTATCTGGTCCGCGGTGCCCAAGGAGCACGCAGTCTGACCGTTTTCTTTTTAAAACAACAAATATAGTCATTATTTTATCCTTTTTGATTATTCCTGTTATCACCAGCTTGAATCATGAAAGGTTACGATTGGATAAACTCACCACCTTCTTGGTAGGATCATAAAACGAAAAAGACCAGATTATGGATATGAAATCTGGTCTTTTTCGTTTGTTATTCTTATTTTAAATCTTTCAATATTTCTTGCACAGCTCTTTCTAACTGCGGATCTTGATCATTAGATCGATCAGAGATGGTATTATGTACAAAAATATCTGGCGCTACACCGGTATACTCCAGATCTTTGCCATCTAAAGTATAACAGCCCCAAGCAGGTAAGCGATAATTAGATCCGTCTACCAATCCCTTTGCTGAAGTAAAGATGATCCAGCGATACGTTTCATTTCCGATGATCTTACCCAACTTTAATTCTTTAAATCCAGCTGCTGTCATCTCTGCATCACTCAAAGACTGCTCGTTGATCAACAGTACAATGGGTTTTGACGCTGGCGCAAAGTTACTTTGTGGAGCCATTTTACCTCCTCGATATTGCCATTGCAGGTAAGGTCTTTGCGATAGAAAACGCAAGACTTCATCATGTACATTGCCTCCGGTATTGTAACGCAAATCTAAAATAATACCTTCTTTATTATTTTCTTGTTCCGCCATATCAATTAAAAAACGTTGTAATTCCGGTCCGCCCATATTTTTCATATGCGAATAAGCGATCCTATTTTTACTCCATGCATCCACTTTACCACGATTGCTTTTTATCCACTCATCATAGATAAGATCTTTAAATGCTGTACTTGTCAAAGGACGGATATTGACCATGATCTCTTTTCCTGCACGCTTAATGGTTAATTGCACTTCCTCAACCAGTGATGGCCATGTAAAATAGACATCACGATCGATCTTTGGATCGACCTTATTGCCATTGACTGCGATTATTTCATCCCCTTCTTTTAGATCTACACCTTTTCGTGAAGCCGGACTATGATCGACTATATGCTCGACTTGATAAGGGTTTTCCTGATTAAACAGAACGCCTATTTCATTGGTCACAAATCCAAATGGCTTGCGTTCTTCTGCTCCCATTGAACTAAAGCCAAGATGTGAGGAATTTAACTCACCCAACATATCATTGAGTAAAATTCGTAGATCGCTGCGGTTATTAACCCCTGTCAGATAAGGTTCATACTTCTTTTTCATCACTTCCCAATCGATACCGTGAAAAGTGCTATCATAGAAGTTTTCCTCCAATCCAGCCCAAGTCTCATAGAACATTTGTTTAAACTCATTTTCTAGATCACGGTTAAATTTGAAATTGATATTTAGGGCATCAAGTTTATTTTGCTCGAGGTTATATTTTTGTATAGTGCCTTTATTGAGGATAAAATATTTACCATTAGCTTCTGTAAATTGACTGATCCCACTTTCGATCACCTTCTCTGTTTTGGTCGTTTCAAATGGTTCATAAATCGTTCTGTACAAACTGTATTTACCTTCGTGGTTGGATGAGAAGAAAACATAATTCTTTTCCCCTTTTTGAACGGTGATCGGATCGGACTGTGTTCCGAAAGCTGGGTTCACTTGTTCGATACGTTCTCTTAAACCATTTAAATCAATGGTCACCAGGACTTTTTTATCACTTGCTGTATGAGTATCTATGGCTTTTTCTTCTTTTTTATCCTTACTCTTTGATCGATCATCAGTCTTTTTGTCCGCAATGGTATCCTTTTTTACCGGCGGACTAAATAGTTCGTTGAATTTATTATTTCGATATGGTTCATCAAAATTTTCCAGTGCCATGCGGAAAATACTCGAATTTTGCATTCCTGTAGGGAAAGCTGGTTTTGTACGGTTACTCGCAAAATAGATATATTTTCCGTCTGGAGACCAATAAGGAGAGGTTTCTGACACACCTGTATTGGTCAAATTGATTGTCTGGTCTGACGCGAGCTGATGAACAAATATATCTTGTTCAAAATTGCGTATAGCCGTAAATAAAACATATTTCCCATCTGGAGAGAAGGATGGAGATGAATTTTGGAAAGCCCACAGCTCATCCTTAACAACTATTTTACTTTTCAGACTCGTTAAGTCCAATACCCTAACCTCGTCCCTTCCGCTTAAGTAGACTGCTTGCGATTTGTCCGCATTAAATGTAATCTCTCTATTGTTTCGAAGATCTTGGGTCAATTGTTTGACTTCACCCGTACCATCCGCACTACGCGTATACCAGTTCAGATATCCTTGATAGGTCTGACTATAAAGTAAGGTTTTATTATCTTTCAACCACTTTACTTCCATAATGCGCTGTCCTTGACTCGGCATCTGACGGATAAACTTCCCTTCGCTGTCCGAAACAAAAAGTTCACCTCTAGACACAAAAGCCATTTTCTTTCCATCCATCGCAACATCAAAATAGCTGATATTGCCATTGACATTAAATTCTTTGCTTTTTCCCAACAGCTGATTTCTACTTAATGCAATATTGGGTTGCATCACTTTCTTAGATGCCACATCATAGAGAAACAGCTGATAACCTTTTTCAAAGACAATCGTTTTTCCATTGGCAGCCACAGCAGGCCTTTTAATAGACTCTTTAAATGAGGTCAATGCTGTTGGCTTATCATTGATGAGCTGGTAAAGGTTATATTCTGCATTTCCTTGATCGGAAACAAAATAGATCTTTCCATGCTGATCTACAGTAGGCCAAAAGTCCTTACCGTTATAATCGGTATATTGCTTAAATGCTTTTGTCTTGGGGTTATATGATTTTATATCCGGATTGAAGGCTCCTTTATATCGCTTCCGATTTGCAGAACTGTAGCCCTCCCAACTGTCATTGAACAACAATTCACCTGATGGAGTCTCCACCACTTGGCTGATATAATTGAAATAATGTGGAAATAAGCGTTTTGCCGTACCGCCTGTTGCCGCAACTTGATAACTACTCATTCGATTATAACGGCTAGAAGTAAAATAGAGCGTTTTGCTGTCCCAACTCCAACTGTCTATTTCATCTGCCCCTTCATGATAGGTGAGTTGACGGATATCACCACCTGCTAAGGGCATGACATAAACATCCATATTTCCATTCTGATTCCCAGAAAAAGCAAGCTGTTTTCCATCAGGTGATATCCTCGGATTAATTTCGTTACCTTCCATGCCGGTTAGCCTGACAGCAACTCCGCCCTCGCTTTCAACTTTCCATAGATCGCCTTCAAAACTAAAAACAAGGATTTTTCCATCGGGACTTAAAGTCGGATGCGACAAAAAAGTGGGTTGTTGCTGTGCAAACGTAAGCGCAGTTCCACAAAGGGTAAGACAAGTACCCAACAATAATTTTCTAATCATACTTTTATAGGTGGTTAATGGATGATATGACTGTATAAAGTTACTTAAGAACTTGTTAAAAAACAATAAACAATCAATCGACTGATTAAGAAATGACACCCTTTTCTAAAACTGTTTTAAAAACATCGTGTTGTATCAAAAACTGATCGTCGGTACCACTTGCTGTAAATTAAACCGGGTTTAATTTTGAAATAAGAAAAGAAACCTGAATTTTAATTTCTTACATGTAACTTTGGTCAATCATAATCTCAACAATGGACTCAACCCTAACCTACTCTGAAGAAGAGCTTTATCAAAAACGCAATCGCATTCGGATTGCCGTATCTCTATTTTATTTTTGCCAAGGTCTAGCCTTTGCCTCTTGGGCAAGTCGTATTCCCATTATCAAAGAGCGTTTAGATCTTACTGAAGGACAATTGGGGACCATTTTATTGATGCTACCGGTGGGACAATTGGTGACGATGGCATTATCAGGAAAACTAGTGACCACATATGGCAGTGCCAAGGTATTACGTATTGTAGCCATTATCTATGCTTTAGTACTTTGTTTGGTAGGATTTGCCCGAAATGCATGGGAATTAGGAGCTGTTTTATTTTTATTTGGTGTGATTGGCAATATGTGCAATATCGCGGTCAACACACAAGGTGTAGCTGCTGAAAAAATTTTTAAAAAATCAATCATGTCATCTTTTCACGGCGCATGGAGCATTGCTGGATTTACAGGGGCACTCATTGGCTTACTCACCATGAACATTGCTGTCGATACCATCCCTCATTTTATGATTATTTTTATATTAATAGTCATCAATACGACGATCAACTATCGGTACCTGGTTCCTGGAAAAGCGGCTCAAACTAAAAAGACCTCTTTTTTCTCGAAACCAGAAAGTAGCTTAGTACAATTGGGCATCATTGGATTTTTTAGCATGGCAACAGAGGGTGCGATGTTTGACTGGAGTGGTGTCTATTTTAAGGAGATCGTTCATGCTCCCGAACAGTTTATTATCGTGGGTTATGCTTCCTTTATGGTGATGATGGCATTAGGTCGATTTATTGGCGACGCTGTTATCAGTCGGCTGGGACGAAAACGGACTTTACAAATTAGTGGTATTCTGATGTTTTCGGGCATGATGATCTCGGTGCTTTTCCCGGACTTCTATGTCTGTACACTAGCCTTTATGATGGTCGGTATAGGTGTTGCTTGTAATGTACCAACGGTATATAGTGTCGCTGGACAAAACAAAAATGTCCCTTCGGGAGTAGCGTTAGCGATGGTATCGAGCATCAGCTTTTTGGGCTTTCTAATGGGGCCGCCTCTGATTGGATATATTGCAGAGCTGACAAGTTTACGCTATTCTTATGGCGTATTTTCTTTCTTCGGCATCATGATGTTTGTTATGGCAAGTAAGCTAAAAGTATTTAGGGAAGGTTAACAGGATATTGACGAGATAGTATCTGAGTATAAATAATACATGCGAGATCACTTCATGATCTCGCATGTATTATTTTGTAGCCCCAAGCAGAATCGAACTGCTATCTAATGTTTAGGAAACATCTATTCTATCCGTTGAACTACAGGGCCGACAAATCTTATGCAAATATTTCAAATATATTGCTTAATCCCAAACTTATTCGTTAAAATATTGATGAAAATAGAGGAGAGAAAAAATACTGTGGGGGGAGAAGGATTCGAACCTTCGAAACCGAAGTAACGGATTTACAGTCCGTCCCATTTGACCGCTCTGGAACCCCCCCAGTATAATTTGTTGACTTATAAAGTATTAAGATTTATTGAATCTCAATTTCCTTATGGAACGCTACAAAGGTAGAATTTTGTCTGATATATGCAAAATTTATTTATAAAAAATATATCGACAAAATTGATTGTACCCTCAATGTAAAAATAGATTTTAACGATAGCTCATTGATAAAATCGATTCTTTATTAACCAATTTTGAGGTATCTTTGTAGCAACAAAAAAAGAAAGATATATTATGAGTTTCACAGGTAAAAGTTTTCCAAGCATCACTGTAGATGCAATCGATTATTTAGGCGATAATTTACAAATTAACGTTTTCGAAAAAGCAGTTCAAGAAGGTAAAAAAGTAGTATTGTTTTGGTACCCAAAAGATTTCACTTTTGTTTGCCCAACAGAATTACATGCTTTCCAAGAAGCTTTACCAGAATTTGAAAAACGTAATACAATCGTTATCGGTGCATCTTGTGACACAAATGAAGTTCACTTCGCTTGGTTAAATACAGCTAAAGATAACGGTGGTATCGAAGGTGTAACATACCCAATTTTAGCAGATACTACACGCAATTTATCTTCAGTATTAGGTATTTTAGATATTAAAGAAGTAGAGCACCCTGAGTACGGTACATTGGTAGAAGGTTCTGCAGTTTCTTACAGAGCGACTTACTTAATCGATGAAACAGGTCGCGTATTCCACGAATCTGTAAACGATATGCCATTAGGTCGTAACGTGAAAGAATATTTACGTTTGATCGATGCTTATGCACACGTTCAAAATTTCGGTGAAGTATGTCCTGCAAACTGGGAAGAAGGAAAAGAAGCTATGCATGCGACTCGTGACGGTGTAGCTAGCTATTTAGCTGGTAACTAAACCATAAAAAAGACGACATTCAGTCTTTTGACAAAGGGGATAATCCCATTTCCCCTTTGTTTATTCATCTTTCTCAATAAATAAACAACAAAATCATGGTACAAGAATTAGAAAACGATAATTTACAAGAAATTGTAGACAATAATGATATTGTAATGGTTCAATATGCAGCAACTTGGTGTGGTAACTGCAAAATTATGAAACCAAAATTCAAAAAATTGGCAACAGAAAATGAAAATGTAACTTTTGTTATCGCTGATGCTGAAAAATTTCCTGAATCTAGAAAGCTAGCAAATGTCAGTAATTTGCCAACTTTTGCAGCTTTTAAAAACGGTAAATTAGTAAATCAAGTGCAAACAAATAAATTTGACGCCTTAATCGACTTATTCAATGAAGCTTCCAGTAATTAAACATATCACCGAGTTTATCGAACAGAACGACGTTGATTATGTCTTAGAAACAATCGAAACGTTGGAATCTTTAGTTGAAGCTCCTTTAAAAGATGAAGAGCTAGATGTAATTGGCGAATTGATATCGAATCTTTATGGTGCTGTAGAAGTGGATAAATTGATTAAAGAAGGAAACAGTAAAAAGGACGCGATGAACATGTTTATGAAGCGTGTACTAGGTTCTATCGATAAATAAATTAATGTTTTATTGCATTTAGCAATACATCTTTCAACAACTAAGGCGCTACTTTTTAATAGACAAATGTTTATAAGCTGATTTTTGTGGAAAACTTGTTCTAAATTAATGCTAAACTGCAATAAAGATTATACTATCTTTAGCGGTAATAAAGGTTACCACTTAAAGAATTGACTATCCTCAAAAAACAAACTTTTAAAGGGTAGATTTTAAGAAAATATTTTAATTGTTAGAAACGGAAATTCTCCCCACAGAATTTCCGTTTTTTATTTAACCACAATATAATTACCTTTAAACTATGCTAAAATCAATTCTATTTACCCACATTCTTCTTTTCTTAGGACTATTCCAGCATGCTCATGCTCAAAAAGCAACGACTAGTTGGAATAGTGCTTCTATCAAATCAAAATTAGAAAGATTGGATGTTCTAGGCTCTGTCTTATATTTTGCAGCTCATCCTGACGATGAAAACACAAAATTAATCTCTTGGCTGGCACAAGAGAAACACTATAAAACAGGTTATCTTTCTCTAACTAGAGGAGATGGCGGTCAAAATTTAATTGGTACAGAACAGGGGATAGAACTCGGTTTGATCAGAACCCAAGAACTCTTAGCAGCAAGAAGAATCGATCAAGGTGAGCAATTCTTTACCTCAGCATTTGATTTTGGATTTTCCAAAACTTCGGAAGAAACATTTAATTTTTGGGATAAAGAACAGGTCCTTAGAGAAGCCGTCTGGATCATTCGAAAATTCAGACCTGATATCATTATCACGCGATTCCCTCCCGATGCAAGAGGCGGACACGGCCATCATCAAGCATCAGCAATCCTTGCACATGAAGCCTTTTTAGCTGCTGCAGATCCAACTCGTTTCCCTGAGCAACTCAAGCAAGTAAAACCATGGCAAGCAACTCGATTACTTTGGAATACCTATAATTTCGGCAACCAGAATACGATAAACGAAAATCAACTACAGGTCGAAATTGGACAATATAATCCATTAATCGGAAAATCTTATGGTGAGATTGCTGCGGAAAGCCGATCTTCTCATAAAAGCCAAGGATTTGGTAGTGCTGCTCAAGTTGGGAAATCAACAGAATATTTTGAATTTATTGCTGGAAAACCTGCTCAAAAAGACATCTTCGAAGGAATCGATCAATCGTGGTCTAGAATAGGTAAAGGCAAAATCATAAGTGGTAAAATCAAAGAAATAAATGCTTCTTACCAACTCAACTTTCCTGAAAGATCATTACCTCAATTATTTGAAGTATTCAATCTCATCCAGACGATCGATGATCCCTATTGGAAAGTGCAAAAAACAAATGAAATCAAAGATTTGATACTTGCTTGTGCTGGAATACGAATTGAAAGCTTAGCAGATCGAGCACACTTTGCTGTTGGTGATCAGATTAAGGTCAACAATCAACTTATTGTAAGAGCAGATATTGCTTATGTACAACTGAAAAAAATAAATGAACAAGCTATCAACCAAAGGCTGGAAAATAATTCACTAACGAGCTTTCCTGATTCTTTTAACGCTACGACAACTACCCAGCCCTATTGGCTAAACGAGCCAGCTCTAATCGGTAGATTTCAATTTTCAGACTTTAATAAAACTGGAGAACCAGAGAATCCAGATCATCCATCTGTGACCTATGAATTGCTTATCAATGGAAACTCTCTAACTTATAAAAAGCCTATACAGTACAAATTTACAGATCCTGTGAGGGGTGAAATCTACGATCCAATTGTGATTGCTCCTGCTGTCACCGCATCGACAAACCAAACTGTAGTACTCAGTCAAAACAGCACTCCACAGAAGCTTACCTTGACTTTTGATAATGGAAGCAACACGAAAAACATAACGAAAACAGTTTCTTCAGTCATCAATAAGAACTGGAAAATAACACCAGAGGTGTTTACATTAGAATTTTCGGACAATCTTCAACACATCAGCAAAGAATTCACGATTCAAGCTCAAACAAAAGAGACACGATTGGATACCCTATCCTTTCGTTTTGATACGCATGAAAAGGTTAAGATCGATCGTGAAATCCAGTATGATCATATCCCAACGATTACTTGGTTTCCAGATCTGGCAGTAAAGGTCAGCAATCTGCAGTTGCAAGTGCCGATTAAAAAGGTTGGTTATCTGGTCGGAGCGGGAGATTTGATACCAGAATCGCTCAAAGCAATTGGCATATCTGTCGATATATTGTCTGAATCCCAGATTTTACAGCAAAACTTACAGCAGTACGATGCGATTATTGTCGGCATCAGAGCTTTTAATGTATTGAAAACGATGGCCCAGATAAGCCCCAAACTAAACGAATATGTCAAAAATGGGGGCACTGTGTTGGAGCAATATAATGTAAGTAATAAATTATTATCCAATCAATTTGGCCCTTACCCATTCCGTATCGGTAATAGTAGGGTAACGGAAGAACTTGCGGTGGTCCATTTTGATGCACAAAACCCGATTTTCAATTACCCAAATAAAATCACGGTATCAGATTTTGACCATTGGATACAAGAAAGAGGATTATACTTTGCTGAAGACATCGATAGTCGGTATCAAACTCCGATTCAGGTACAAGATAAAAATGAACCTCTTCATAACGGATCACTCTTGATTGCTAACTATGGAAGTGGTAGATTTGTATATACATCATTGTCATTTTTCAGACAATTGCCAGCTGGAGTTCCCGGAGCTTACAGATTATTTGTAAATTTGTTATCAAAATCAAAATAAAATAGACATTACAATGGAAAATCAAGTTGAAAACAGCGCATGTGCACCTAATCCAAAAGGATTAATCGTATTAATCGGTGTCATATTTGGAGCTTTAATTTCATTCACTGCAAACGAGACATTTTTAAGTATCATAGGAGGAGCTGTTGTTGGTTTAGTAATTGCAGTTTTCTTCAATAGCTACCTTTACGCTCAAAAGCCACATGACAGATAGGGAACAGACTCCCTTAACACAAAAATGGAAGCGCTTTTATATTTTAGTTGCGTGTAGCCTACTTGTGGTCATACTATTCCTTTATCTATTCACGAATTATTTTTCATGAGTACGATCGATTGGATAGTTCTTATTCTGACACTTTTAGTCATCGTACTGTATGGTATGTACAAAAGTAGAGGAATCAAAAATATTGACGGATATCTACTAGGCAATCAATCTTTGCCGTGGTATCATGTCGGGCTTTCGGTGATGGCAACTCAAGCAAGTGCCATCACCTTTCTTTCTGCCCCTGGTCTGGCATATAGTTCGGGTATGAGTTTCGTACAGTTTTATTTTGGTCTTCCTTTGGCTATGATTGTACTGTGTATCACCTTTGTCCCCATCTTTCATAAACTGCGTGTATATACTGCCTATGAGTTTTTGGAAAAACGATTTGATATTCGAACTCGTGGATTAACCGCCTTCTTATTCTTAATCCAAAGAGGCATATCAACAGGTATCAGCATTTTTGCTCCAGCACTGATCATCGCCAGCATCTTACATATTAACCTTCCGATCACGACCTTATTAATAGGAACTGTTGTCGTTATCTATACGACCTATGGAGGTACTAAAGCTGTTTCGCACACACAATTGATCCAGATGAGTATTATATTTGGTGCATTACTGGTCGCCGGAATACTGGTGGTCAAATTATTACCATCCGATATCGGACTGTATAAAGCGCTCCATATCGCAGGAAAATCCGGGAAAACAAATGCAATAGACTTCACATTTGATCTGAATAATCAGTATACCGTTTGGACAGGTATTATTGGTGGTTTTTTCTTACAGCTATCTTATTTTGGCACAGACCAAAGTCAAGTAGGCCGTTATTTGACCGGATCTTCCATCAAAGAAAGCCGACTAGGCCTACTCATGAATGGTTTATTGAAAATTCCAATGCAATTTTGTATTCTGCTTATTGGAGTACTCGTTTTTGTTTATTATCAATACCATACGCCACCTATATTTTTCAATCAAGCTGAGATCGATAAATTAAAACAGAGTGAATATAATAGCTCCTATCAGGATCTGGAAAAGCAACAGATCTTGCTGAGCAATGAGAAACGAACAACCATCGATAGGTTAACAAAAGCGATCGACCTCGATGACCAATCAACCATTGATGAAACCCGTGCAGCATTAAAGCATTCAAATGAACAACTCGATGATATTCGAACAGAAGTCATTGGATTAATCAAGAAAAATAACCCCACAGCGGAAACAAATGACAACAACTATATCTTCTTATCCTTTGTCAACAATACGTTTCCTAAAGGCTTAATTGGCTTATTGATCGCTGTCATCTTTCTTGCATCCATGGGTTCGACAGCGAGTGCCATCAACTCCTTAGCTTCTACAAGTACTGTGGATATTTATAAACGATTTATCAATAAACAATCGACTACTCAACAGGATCTTTTTTGGTCCCGCATGTTCACTCTATTTTGGGGTATCTTTTCAATTGCTGTCGCACTTTACGCAAGTAAACTGGGCAATCTCCTCGAGGCAGTGAACATATTAGGATCCTTATTTTATGGAACCATACTTGGTATCTTTATCGTAGCATTCTATATGAAAAAGATAGGAGGGAAGGCCGTATTTTACGCCGCAATACTGTCGGAAGTCATTATTTTTATAATCTGGAAAATGGATGTCATTGCCTTTTTGTGGCTCAATGTGATCGGTTGTCTTGCTGTTATGATTCTGGCTTACCTGATGAAAAAGTTAGATCGAAAAAAAAGCCATTCCATAGAATAGCTTAATATTTTAAATATAAATTGTATAGGATACTTTTATCATAGACCGTCAGTTCAGGGCTCACATCATTGATCACAAACTTTCTCTTAAAGGCAATTATTGCCGCTTTTAAATTGGATGTATCATAACCAATAATTTTCAGGGCATCAATGGGATTGAACGTATCTGGAGCAGTGACAAGTTCAGCGGGATTATACCAAATACCAAAACCTCGATCTGCCAATTTTTTCCATGGAAAAAATACACTGGGATCATTTTTACGAGCTGGAGCAATATCAGCATGTCCTATAAAATTGGCTGTTGGGATACCATAGTTTGTTTTTAATGTATCTAAAACAACCAAAAGTGCTGCTATCTGCTCATCAGGAAATGCTTCTCTGCCATTGTTGTCCAATTCTATTCCAATCGAAATCGAATTCAGATCAGTAATCGTACCCCACTTTGAAAGACCGGCATGCCATCCCCGGACATAATCATTGAGCATCTGTACAATGACACCATCGCGCCCTATCACATAATGAGAGCTGACCTTAGTATGCTCCACTTGAAAAGTCCTAATGGTCTGATCCAGGCTATTTTGTGCAGTATGATGGATAATAACATAGTTAGGTTTACGGATATCATAATGGATAGCCGTCTCTTGTCGCATACCAGCATGCGACCCCATTTTCCCTAAGGTCCATACCTTATGCTCTCCTATACTTAGCTTGGGAACCGTATCATGCACGATCACCGTCTTGATGATCGTATCGATCTTGACAGGTATGACCTGCTCAGCAGGTCCTTTTTTGACCACACTCGATTTGCTCTTACACCCCGTTAGGAATAAAAAGCAATAGAATAAAGCATACCAGCAAAAGTATTTTCTTGCCAACATTATCTCGGTAACTTATAGACTAATCCTAAAGCTAGCGATTCACTTAACTGAACTCTTGAAATAACATCTGAATCGTAAACCATAATTCCGTTTAAGTTTACATTGATCGCTCTAGAAACTTTAGCCGTAACCGTTACATCCAAACGATGTGAAGGATCATTTAATTTTTTATAATTGGCAAATAAATTATAACGTGCTTTCACATTCAATCTATCTGTAAAATTTTTATCCATATTTCCAGTTATCTGAAAAGCGAGATCGTTTTGAACAGTTTTACCTCCATCAACACCATATTTTACTTGATCCTTCTCAAGTGGTGTACGGTCAGGATATTTCTGACTATATTGCTCGATAGTTAAGGGCTTAATACGATTATCAAGAATCAGAGTTTGACGTGCCGTACCGGTACCAAAACGAATCGAATAGGAAGGACTTGGCTTATACTCAAAACCCAGAGATTCCGTAATATATGCCGGTGCCATAAACGCATTTTCGATATAATCAATCGTATCTCTACCGTTCTCTGTCTTATATTTAAATCCATCATCAAATTGCGATTCAAATGTCAATGAGGTATACAGAGCCCATTTCGGAGACAATTTATAGGACAGTTTATTATCCCAAAAAATACGGTCATTATTTTTCTTTGCAATTTGACTCTTATTTTTAATTTTACCATAACGCAAATCCACCTCGGTAACAAAGTTGAAATTATCTCTGGTATAGTCCGATTTATGGTTAGCAATTAAGCCTACCGCTGTTGATCCGACACCACCACCTTTCCAATTATCATTGAATGCTGCTTGATTGATATTGACTCCAAAACTGGTCCAATGTTTCCAATAATCAACTTCTAATTCTAACTTAGGAACAATAGGTCTTATGTTCTTTAAGGAGACATTTTCTTGTTTATTCTCCGAAATAACTGAATCTGGCTTTACTCTAAGGTCTTTCAAAACCTGAGCTCGAACTGTACTGCACGATACACCAAGAATTAATAAGGCAAATAAGGATTGTAACTTCATATCAAGCGACTCTTTTTCTTTTCTTAATTTTAAGGTACTAAAATAGGATTTATTGTTGGTAATGGCTCAATAAAATATCGAGAAGGATTTTTTTGATACTTTTCATAGCAATCTTTGATATAATTTGTCAGTTCATATTGTGTGCAACTGATGATAAAAAAGTAGCTCGGTTTAAAAATTCTTCTAAATTTATCCAATTCTTCACCACTAAGCCCTGTTGTACGACTCACCAATTGTGTTGAAAATTTATACTCGATCACATTGTCTTTATAATCATTCTCAATCAATTTTTTTAATCTTTTCGCATTCTTAGCTTCTCTACTAAAAAGACTATAAATGGAATTGATACTCAAGCCGGCTCCATTTTGCCCGACTGAAAATAAATCTCCTGATTCAGACAATCTAAAGGCTTTTTCATAGTCGTATTTTGCTTTTTTTAATATTTCATCTGGATCCTTTTTTGCTACCACAGAAACTTCGTCAATATATATCGATTCCCGTTTCAGATGAAATAAGATAACGGGAGACATACTGACCACTACAGTATCTGGGAAGTATTCGCGTGAGGTGGCGATCAAGGCATCACCTTTTTCTGCTAAGATAGAAAATTCACCTTTCGTATTATTATAAACCTCTTCGTTGGTCCTGACATTACGGATCGTTACTTTGGAAATTCTTTGTTTCGTGTGGAAATCGGAAACAATACCTTCAATTTTCTTTTGCGCAACAGCATTGGGTGCTATCGCAAAAAAAAGAAGGAGTATAACGATATTTTTCAGAGTCTTCACTCCTGTAAAACTACGTTTTAGCTTCGCAAATGTGAAATATTTAACATCTTTTGATGTTTTACTTCGAAATCACCAAAAGCTGACCTATAGATAAATTCGTATCCGTTAGACCATTCAACGCTTTAATCTGATCCACAGAGATGCCATACAGCTTACTCAAAGAATATAGGGTATCCTTTCCTTGTACTTCATGAATGCGCATCGCGACAGGACTCTTGATTTGCTCTGTTTGTACCACAGGAGCTTCAACTGCATTGTGCACAATCTCCCGTTCAACAACAACTTCTCTTTTCTCTTTCTCTACACGCGTTTCCACACGATCGTATTGATAGAGTTCATATCGTTCAATCATATCGATCAATAAGTCCGGATACCGTGGATTCGTGGCATATCCTGCCGCTTTTAGTCCTTTGGCCCAACCCTTATAATCATTTTTATTAAGTAAGAACAAATCCGAATATCGTTTGCGCAACAAAAACTCCGAATGATCCCGAAATGATTGTTCAGGACTTTCGTATACACGAAAACAATCATCAAAGCGATCGTCAGGACGAGTAATGGATTTTCCTTTCCACACCCCACCACATTTGATTCCAAAATGATTATTAGCCTGTGTTGCTAAATAACTATTTCCATTGCCAGACTCCAGTAAGGCCTGAGCAAGTTTGATACTCGCAGGAATACCATACTTGTTCATTTCTGAAATCGCAATATCTTTGTATTTTTCAACATAAGCATTTCCTGAAACAGCAGGTCTGGTTTTACTAGGAAGATTGGAAGAGGGAGTACCGGTATGATTTTTACTTTTATAAACGGCGTTTTTTTTGGATGAGCATGAACTAAAAAAAACAGTAAGGGCAAGTAGGATAAAAGCAAATTTTTTCATCGTATGAGCAGAATTACTTCGAAGCGGTGAGTTTCCTAGATATCGGGGCTGGATTTTTATCAAAATTATCTAAATCATACATTTCGATTGTTTTGATAATCTTCGAAGACCAATCTTTAGTTCTTGAATATCCCGCTTTTGCTAATGCGCCTACCCAAGCTTTGTAATTTTGTCCTCGATCTTCCTCAAATAGGGGAGTCGTGGTTTTCTTTCGTTTAACCAACGATATAAAGTCATTATAAGAATCAAGTACTGATTTATAACCTTTATATGCTGAATTAATCACTTTGCTATTATTTTTTCCTTTAATACCGAAGTGATTATTTAAATTTTTCGCAATCTTACTATTTCCATGTGCACTTTCATGCATTGCAATAGCTAAAATTACCGATGCTGGAACACCATGTTCTTGCATCATCTCTTGTGCTACGGGGCTGTATTTATCAATATAAAATTGATTGCTTTGAGCGGATACAGTAGCATAACTACTGACGACCAAAATTAATACAGCAACATAGTTTTTTAATGTTTTAAAATTCATAAAGAATCATTTAGTCCACTAATCACTTTTTGCGTAATACAAAAAGTCCATCTCGAATGGGCAATAAAACCTTTTCGATGCGCTGGTCCTGAGCTAATTGTTCATTCAAATCTATGATTTGCTTTGTTTGATTGTCTGGATTTTCATCTAATACTTTGCCTTTCCACAAGACATTATCGATTAAAATCAGTCCTCCAGACGGGACTCTATCTAAAATTAATTCGTAATAGTAATGATTACGTTTCTTATCAGCATCTATAAAAACGAGATCAAAGCGACCTTCGATCGTCGGGATTACTGTAGCTGCATCTCCAATATGATACTTAACTTGTGATGCAAAAGGAGATCGGTCAAAATAACCCTGTACCCGTTCTTCTTGCTCAGCATTGACATCAATTGTATGTATGATACCCTCTTTTGACAAGCCTTCTGCCAGGCAAAGTGTAGCGTATCCAGTAAACGTACCAATCTCTAAAATAGTATGAGGAGCGGCCAATTTACTCAACATAGCAAGCACTCTTCCTTGGTAATGTCCAGACAACATATGGGGCATTGTTTCCTTCAAATAGGTCTCCCTATTGATACTTTTTAGCAACGAATTTTCATCGTCACATGTATGCTCTAAGTAGGATTCTAAATGCTCATTACAAATGTCCATAACAACAAATTTACTGAACATGATTTATATTTAGAAAAATTAAAACACAACACATTGATTTTAAGCAAATTAATATTTCATCAAATGTTACACGAAAAAACACATCTGCTCATATGAGCGATAGAAACACTTTTCAAAATTTATAAATTTTTAGAAAATCTGGAATTTAAACGAAAAAAAAGTCGAATCTTACGGTAAAGATTCGACTTAAAACTTTTATATTATTTATTGAATTACGTCAAGTTTGCCGTTATCAATTTTAAGAATTCTGAACGTGTTACATCATTTTGAAAAGCTCCAGTAAAAGCCGATGTCGTGGTTACAGAATTTTGTTTCTGAATACCTCGCATCGCCATACACATATGCTTACATTCGATCACGACCGCAACGCCCTTAGCTCCCAAAGTTTCTTGGATACAATCACGAATCTCATTTGTCAAACGCTCTTGTACTTGAAGTCTTCGTGCAAAAATATCAACGACTCTTGGTATTTTGCTCAAACCTACGATATGACCATTTGGAATATAAGCAATATGAGCTTTACCAAAGAATGGTAACATATGGTGCTCGCACATAGAATATACTTCAATATCTTTTACGACAACCATTTGGCTATAGTCTTCTTCAAACATAGCTCCTTGCAATACTTTTGCCGGATCAATATCATAGCCATGTGTTAAAAACTGCAATGCTTTTGCTACACGCTCTGGTGTTTTGATTAATCCTTCACGATTAGGATTTTCGCCTAGAGATTCTAAAATATCTGTATAATGAGCTGCAATACGATCAACTTTATCTTGATTATATTGATCAATTTTAACGTAGCCGTCTAACTCTTCCTCTTCAAATGAGTGATTACTCATAGTTATTAAATAAATTAGTGTATAAGATTAATCGCCAAAATATTCGACGTAATTATTTTCAGTTTCATGCAGACGGATACTGTGCAATTGCACGTGCTCTGCTTCGAATAATGGTTGTAAGACTTCAAATATTGCGATCGCAATATTTTCTGTAGATGCCATTTTATCTTTCATAAAATCGACATCAAGATTAATATTTTTATGATCAACCTTATTGACAACATGTTCTAGAATAATGGTTTTCATCAATTTTAAGTCAATCAGAAAACCTGTTGTTGGATTTACGTCACCTTTGACCGTTACAAACAAATCATAGTTATGACCATGCCAGTTAACATTAGAACAGTTGCCGAAAACATTTTCGTTTTTTTCAATACTCCAATCTTCTCGATAAAGCTTATGTGCAGCGCAAAAGCGCTCACGACGAGTGATATATACCATAATAATACAAAGATACATGTTTACAAGCAAAATATCGCTTTCAAGAAAATGATTACCATCACATTTGCGTAAATTATTAAGTAATATTGTACAAAGGTTATATGATATGAAAACACTCATAGTCGCGGCAACAACTTTCGAAATTCAGCCTTATATCGATCGCATCGATCATTATCCACATACCCACTACTTGATCAGTCAGGTTGGGATGATACAAACGGCATATCAGTTGGGCAAACATCTTGCGCACAATAAGTACGATCTCCTTATTAATATAGGAATAGGAGGTTGTTTTAATCGTTCATTGCCTATCGGCGCTGTCGTTTCTGTAGATCGTGAATTGTTTTCGGAACTTGGTGCTGAAAATGATGAACAATTTATTTCCATTGATGAACTTGGCTTTGGCACCGCGCATTACCCTGCGTTACAAAATTCAGCAACACGGCAATTAGTTCATAATCTACCTAGCGGACTAGGAATCACCGTCAATAAGGTACATGGAAATACGAGCGAGATCGTAAAATTATTGAATCAAGTACCCGACGCATGCATAGAATCTATGGAGGGCGCAGCTGTATTTTTAGCCGCTACAGAAACGCAAACCCAAACCATTCAGATTCGCGGAATATCCAATTATGTAGAAAAACGCAATCGTGCCACGTGGAACATACCACTCGCTATCCAGAATAGTAATGCGGTTCTTTTCCAAATTTTATCGGAAATATATCGAGTTTAAATTTCAATTTTATTCCTGTTTTCGCCATCCTGTTATTAAAAAATGACATAAAAGCAGATATTTAAGGCGTATTGACCTTCAAAATATCAATAATAAATAGTAGATTTGTAATCTAAAATTTGACACTATTTTACAACTGATGAGAGAGATACAATTCAGAGAAGCACTTCGTGAAGCGATGAACGAAGAAATGCGTAAAGACGAAACAATATTTTTATTAGGAGAAGAAGTTGCAGAATACAATGGTGCTTATAAAGTAAGCCAAGGTATGCTGGATGAATTCGGAGCTAAACGTGTGATAGATACACCTATCGCAGAATTAGGTTTTGCTGGTATCGCAGTAGGTGCTGCGATGAATGGTTTAAAACCAATCGTTGAATTCATGACATTTAACTTTTCTTTAGTTGCTATTGACCAAATTATCAATGCCGCTGCAAAGATTCGTTCAATGAGTGGAGGTCAATTCTCTATTCCAATGGTATTCCGTGGTCCAACTGGTAACGCTGGCCAACTTGGTGCACAGCACTCTCAAAATTTTGAGAACTGGTATGCGAATACTCCAGGATTAAAAGTTGTTGTTCCTTCAAATCCATATGATGCAAAAGGTTTATTAAAATCTGCTATCATCGATCCAGATCCAGTTATTTTTATGGAATCTGAGGTTATGTACGGTGATAAAGGTCATGTGCCTGAAGAAGAATATTACTTACCAATTGGTAAAGCTAATGTAGTAAAAGAAGGTGCTGATGTAACCATCGTTTCTTTTGGTAAAATGGTTCCACGTGTTGTATTACCTGCAGTTGAAGAATTGACAAAGGAAGGTATCAATGTGGAAGTAATTGACTTACGCTCTGTACGTCCTATTGATTACCCAACGATTATTGAGTCTGTTAAGAAAACCAATCGTTTGGTGATTGTAGAAGAAGCTTGGCCTTTAGCATCAATTTCATCTGAAATTACATATGCTGTACAACGCAATGCATTTGATTACTTAGATGCTCCGATCGTGCGTATTACAGCAGCAGACGTACCTCTTCCATATGCAGCAACATTAATTGAAGCAGCACTTCCAAGTGTAGCTAAAGTTGTAAAAGCTGTAAAAGAAGTTGCCTACATCAAAAAATAAAAGCATTTATATGTCTTAAATTAAAAAAGTCCTTTGGTAATACCAAAGGACTTTTTTAATTTAGGGTTTATTATACTAACTAATTTTACATGATCAAAATCCTATCACTTGCATTTTTGTCGTTCTTCATGATTACGACCTCCACTGCTCAAGACAAAGTATTACTCAAGCTAAAACCAGATCTTAATAATCCAATTACACAAAAATTGCACATGACGATAGATGTCAATGCAGGAGCGCAAAGTACCATGATTGATGCGACTATGCTATCCGTAACGACAAATACAGCAGCGACAGATAGCACAGTAACGTATTCAACTAAATTTACGGAGATGATCATGGCTATGGATGCGGGCATGATGACCATCAATTATGATTCAAAAAATCCAGATGCTAATGAATTTTCAAAACAAATCCATGAAAAAGTTAAAACCATGCTGGATAATCCAGTGGTAGCTGTCATGAGTTTAGATGGAAAAGTAAAAGATGTAGAAGATGCTCCTGATGGTAATGATCTTTTCGACCCGAATATGTTAAAGGAAGCTTCTTTTGAATATCCAAGCAAGGAGTTAAAAGTTGGCGAACAATGGAAAGCAACCTCAAATAATAAAGCCTTAGGTCCAATCGAACAAACATATACACTTAAAAGCATATCAGCTGATGGTATTGCCATCACTACTGAAGGTCATATCAATGCTGAAGGAGAATCCATTGGCTCCGTAATAGGACAATACCTGTTAAACCCCAAAACGCATTATCTAAAATCAGCGACTATTGAAACAAAAGTCAAAAAAGATGATATTGATGTCACGAGTAAAATAGAAATCCTGTAAAACCAAGAAAGAGACGTTTGTTGACGGCTCTTTCCTGGTTTTATTGAACGTAAGTTTTAAAATTACGCGTTAATCTCTTCTTTATATTGATCAGCAGTTAATAAAGCATCAACATCAGCTGCATTATTCAATTTAATACGAATAATCCAACCTTCTCCATACGGATCTGAGTTTACTAATTCTGGTGAAGCATCGATTGCTTCGTTAATAGATAAAACTGTAGCGGTAACTGGAATGAATAAATCGGAAACAGTTTTTACAGCTTCGATCGTTCCAAAAATTTCGTTTGCAGCTACTTCTTCACCAATTGTGTTGATATCTACAAATACGATATCGCCTAACTCACGTTGCGCGAAATCAGTAATACCAATAACGGCCTCATCACCTTCAACACGAATCCATTCGTGATCTTTAGTGTATTTTAATTCAGCTGGAAAATTCATTTTACTTTTTTTTAATCTTCTATTTAATTACGCCATGAAGTTACAAAATATATTGATATCACAAAAATCTTGTGCATTGTATGCTATTTTGTTCCTACTTTTAACGTATGAACTCAATGATTGAAAAACTTTACAAAATTGCAAAAAAAGATAGTCGTTTTATTATCGGCCTGATGTCTGGAACGTCATTAGATGGGCTAGATATTGCGCTCTGTAAAATTAGTAATAGTGGTAAATCTACTGTCGTAAGCTTAGAAAATTTTATAACCATGGATTACGACGATGAGTTTAGAACGCATATTAGAGGTATATTTGCAAAAAGATCAATTGATCAGCAACTATTAAGTGGGCTGAATGCCTATATTGGTCATGTGCATGCGCAACTTATCAATCAGGCTCTCCAAAAGTGGGGAATATCCAAAGACGCTATTGACTGTATTGCGAGCCATGGTCAGACGGTCTACCATGCGCCACAAAGTCTTACAAAAGATACAACCATGCCTAATAGCACCCTTCAAATAGGGGATGGAGACCATATCGCTGTAAAAACAGGCATAATTACCATTTCTGATTTTAGACAAAAACACATTGCTGCCGGTGGTGAAGGTGCTCCTTTAGCAGCATACGGTGACTATTTACTTTTTTCGCACCCTATAGAAAATCGTTTTTTATTAAATATTGGAGGAATCGCAAATTATACATTTATTCCAAACCAAGGTAGTGATCAAAAAGCTTTTGCAACGGATATTGGTCCTGGAAATACCATCATGAATCAATTTGCGAAAGAGTCATTTCACGTCGAAATGGATAAAGATGCAGAAATTGCAAAAAAAGGTAAAGTCATTAAATCCTTGATTGACCAACTTCTGAAAGAACCCTTTTTGCAAGATGAATTTCCCAAAACTACTGGTCCTGAATTATTTAATCTAGACTACTTGAAAAGTTGCCAAATGAAATCCGATAGTCTTAGTGCTAGTCCTGAGGACATTATGGCTACATTGAATCAATTTACAGCAACATGTACCGTCGCTGCCATCCAGAAACAATCGGAAAATCTCAGTCAGGTACACATCTACATCAGTGGTGGAGGTTTGCACAACCCCTTATTGGTCGATAAAATTAAAGCAGGATTGCCGCATCATCAAGTCGATTCATTTGCTGATCTCGGCATGGATCCTGATGCTAAAGAAGCAGTCCTGTTTGCCCTATTGGCCAATGAAACATTAGTTGGTAATCCAGACCATGTGAGTCAAATAAAAGACTCACCTGCGGTCTGTATGGGTAAAATTAGTCTTCCTGAATAAGGTTAATCATTATCGATCGCTTCATGCAGATACTGCTTCAATGGAAGCATCGTCTTATAGCATGCAATGATATTATCCAATGCTTTTTTATCCGTTAAATCAGTATTAGACAAAGCCTTGTGAGCAACAAAGCTTTTTAACTTCAAAAATTCAATTGCAGCGTGATCCGCGTCATAGCCAGCAGGGGGACGTTTGAGTTTATCTTCAGTTTCTAATTCAAGACCGCCTACCTCCTTCAATTCGGCAACAATACGGTTAAATTTATCCCCGTTATAGTCGATTTCCTGACGGATAGCATCTAGATGTTTCTTCTCTGGACGCCAGTATCCGCAAGCAATAAATGAGTTTTCTGGGGATATATGAATATAATACTCCGGACCATCTAATTTACGGCCATCTTTGGAAATACCTGCTCCAAACCAATTTTTATACGGGGTTTTATCTTTTGAAAAACGGGTATCACGGTAAATGCGGAATAAACATTTATTGGCTTGAATATCTGTCGTGATATGGGGATCAAATTTAGATAATTCAATAATCAAATCTGCTACAAACAGACGTACATCAGCTAACGCAGCTTCGTAGCGTTCCTTTTCTTCTGCAAACCACTCCCGAGTATTGTTATTTTGTAAATCTTTTAAAAACGTAAAGGTATTTTGATTGATATGTGCCATAAATATATACTCCTAATTTGCTAAATACAAAAATAAATAAACCAAAGGTCCAGCTATTAATAGACCATCAAATCGATCTAAAAAACCACCATGACCTGGTAATATATTTCCTGAATCTTTGACATTTAAGCTTCTCTTCAGCATCGATTCTACCAAATCGCCCAATGTGCCAAATACTCCAATAATAACAGCGGTTACTATCCATTGCCATTGTGGTATCGTTTGAAAATAATACGCTAAACACAGGGAGACTAACACCGCTAATATAATGCCGCCCAAAAATCCTTCCCAAGTTTTTTTAGGCGAAATGCGTTCAAATAGCTTATGCTTTCCTAAAGACCTGCCTGCCAAATAAGCTCCGGTATCACTTGTCCATAGTAGAATCATAAACCCTAAAGGCAAAAAGTGGTTAAAATCACCAGTAATATAACCTAATCTTGTAAAACAATAGAAGGGAAATCCGACATATAGAATTCCTAAAATCGTAAAGCCAATATCATTAAAAGGAAAGTCCCTTTTTTGATAAAGTGCATGTATATAGATCGCTAAAAGAACTGGAATGAACAACAAAATAAATTTAGCCTCTAACCAACCTAAACTATAGCATGCAGTCGTTATAAATAATGTAGATGTGGTTAATATCCCCAGAAATTTGTTCGGTTTTCGGTCTTCGGAACACACTATCCCATAAAATTCAAATAAGCACCAAGCACTTAATAAAGTAAAGAATCCCAGAAAGACTTCTGCCCCCAAAAGCATCGCGCCAACCATAACCACGATAAAGAAAAAACCTGTAATAGCTCTAGTTTTCATCTTAATCTTCTTTCTCTACCGTTGAATCAATCAGCATTAAGGCTTGCTCTTCATCTTGTTGATTGACATAGAGCTCAATCTTACCAAACACCAGATAAGAGGAATCTTGTTTATTCAATACGATCGCTGGTATGCCGCTTTCTTCTAACATTTGTTTGACGATTTCAGCTTCTATTGCATTAGTATAGTCTTTAATCTTCTTCCAATCTTGCTCCATGTGGTATTTTTTTAGTTGAACGATAATATAACACCACAAAAATAACAGTAAATATTAAGCTTGCAACATAAACCCAAAATGGTTCTTGCTCAAAGACATTCATTTGTTCAAAAGAGATTCCTTTTCTAGTATAATAGAACGCTGTTATCGTGGCACTTGCATTATTAACAAAGTGTCCAAAAATCGGTAAATATATGTTTTTACTCCAAACATAAAGATAACCAAAAAAAGCACCAAGTAGCAATCTTGGAAAGAATCCGAAGAACTGCATATGAAATGCACTAAAGATAATAGCCACTAACCATATGACCACATGCTTATTTGTTATCCAGCGTCCAAAAATATGTTGAAGACAACCTCTAAACACCATTTCTTCACCGATTGCAGGTACGACCGCCAAGATGATTAGATTGATAAATAAACCTACCCAGGTAGACTCTTCTACGATCTGCTTAGTCATGACAGCGGCACTATCCTCACTAGCTCTCATCCATTGTTGTATGCCTTCTAGACTAGGTGGCAATTGCATAGATTCATTCCAATACGAAATTAAGGACATCATCGGAATGAAGCACAACATAGATGCGAAGACGAGTAGGTACTGGACTAATGAAATATCTCTAACCCGCTCAAAGTAAGGATTCACGCCAGATTCTGAGCGATATAACACCCATGCAGGTAAAATAAATGTGGTTATACTACTGATCAGAAGCATGCCCTTAAGTGCATCTGTATTTTCTTGAAAGAACGTAAAACTGAGAGGGCTATCCGGATTCATCATCTTCATAACCAATAGAACCAGCCCCATTAGTACCAATTGGATACTTACACCCAAAACCATCATGTATAACAATAGCCTAAATAACGATTTCCCAGGCTTTATTTTTATCCCTAATTCTTCCATGTATCGCAAATAATTTATTTCATAAAGATATTACATTTAATTTTATAACCTCAAATTCTCCCAAAAGCTATCGGTTTTAGAAGCATTTCTTTGCTCTCAACATTAAAATAAAACCTATACTATCCAGATGCTAATTGATCGAGATATAGGTGCTTGAGCACAGAAGTTTATAAAAAAGAAGCCAGTTTCATTATTGCATGAAACTGGCTTCTATATTTACTCTTATAAATAGATTAATTGACACGAATCGGATCCGCAGGTTTTTTCAAATTCTGATAAGGATAAGTTTTCATTTCCTCCAACAAGATTTGCACTGTTTTCTCCAACTGAGGGTCTCGACCTTCGATGAGATCCTTTGGTGTTTGTTCAACAAAAATATCAGGAGCAACACCTTCGTTTTCAATAATATAGCTACCTTTTAGATCATACACACCAAAGTTTGGAGAAGTAATTCTTCCCCCATCCAATAAAGGAGGATAACCACTGATACCCACTAAGATTCCCATAGTAGTACGACCGACTAATTTTCCTAATCCTTTATGACGGAACATATACGGCATCATATCACCACCAGAGCCTGCATTTTCATTGATAATCATGGCTTTCGGTCCATAAATTCCATTACCTGGCGTATTGAATCCCTTTCCGTCCCGTATTCCCCATCCGGCTATTAAATCACGGGATAATAAATCGATCACGTAATCGGCAACCCAACCACCACCATTATTGCGCTCATCAATCAGAACCGCCTTTTTGTCCATTTGAGAGAAATAGTAACGGTTAAAAGCAGTATATCCTTCACCACCGGTATTAGGCATATAGATGTAAGCAATCTGTCCTTTACTCAAGTCTTCAACACGTTTTCTATTGCGCTCCATCCACTCAGCACTTCTCAAGCTCATCTCATCAGAGAATGATATCGGCTTGACGACATATTCTTTAGCTCCAACCAAACTAGGCTTTGAATTGACTTTAATGCTCAGCTGTTTACCAACCGTATTGTCAAATAAGCCATACAAGTCCATATCTGCTGTCAAAGCTATACCATTGACAGCTACTAAATACATGCCAGGTGTAATGTTTAACCCAGGTTCTGACAAAGGCGCTTTAAACGATGGGTTCCAATCTAAACGTGTAAAGATTTTATCAATTTTATAAAATCCATTTTCAATCTTATAATCAGCACCTAATACCCCTACACTTACTGAAGGACCAGAAGGTTGATCACCTGGATAAATATAATTATGTCCAACAACCATTTCACCCATCATCTCATTGAGTAAATAACCCAAATCGGAGCGATGGCTGACGTATGGTAAAAACTTTTCGTACTTTGTTTTAATGGCGTTCCAATCTGCACCGTGCATGTTTTCAACGTAGAAATAATCTTTCTGCATCGCCCATACTTCATCAAAGATCTGCTTCCACTCAGCAACGGGATCCACTAATTGCTTGATATTATCTAGTTTTAATACACCAGTTGTTGGAGTCGCCACTTTTTGACCCGCAGTTACTATACTAATGCCTGCACTTGTCTGAATAATCATTTTCTTGCCATCGGCACTGATCGCATAACCACGGATACCAGCAACAAGATCTTTCTCTTTCAGCTCTGCAAAATCATAGGCATATAGTGTCCCATTCTTCACATAAGTCAATTGATTAGCAACAGATCCATTGATGCCGTTTATACCATCACCAAGTGGGAGAGCAACAATACGGTTATTGATACGATCAAAATCTATTTCTGTTGGCTGTACTACGGGTTTCACAGCTTCTTTACTAGTATCTTCTTTCTTAATATCTTTCTTGCCATCTTTCTTCTTCTTATCAGACTTTTCTGCTTCCTTAGGCTTGTCCCCTTCAGTTTGATCATCTTTTATCGTCTCTTCATCACTTTCATTTTTGAAAATAGAAGGTGTTTTACTCGATAGAATAAAGGCATATGCCTCATAGTTAGCACGACGTTCTGTTGCAGACATATGCAGACCCGAATTGGTCAATCCAACATTGGTACTTGCTGTAAAGAATAGATATTTGCCGTCTCTGCTGAACGAAGTCGATCTAATAGCACTCATTCCATCCGTAATCTGTGTACTCTTTTTGGTATCTATGTTATACAAAAACATCGCCGGAACAGCATTTGGAAGTGTTTTTATATAAGAAATCCATTTTGAGTCTGGAGACCAGCTTGGTTGAAAATGATTGAAGACACGACCTGTCTGCGCACTTTCTTTATCTGCATCTACCTGAACTATTTTCTTCGTATCGATATCGATGTAGAATAAATTCAGATGTGAATCATTATAAAAAAGTTTTTTAGAGTCTGGAGACCAAGTAGGTTCAAAATAAAAATTTGATTCACCCAAGGTATAGATCAATGGTTCATCTTTTCCTAATTGATCACGTAATTGCAGTACATATTTCCCTTTCTCACTCGAAATATAAGAAATCCACTTACCATTCGGAGACCAGCTTGGGAAACGATCGTGTACACCTGGTGAATTTGAAATATTGCGTGCCTCACCTTTTTCTTTTGGCACGGAGAAAATCTCCCCACGGGCTTCAATTAGCGCACGTTGACCAGTAGGAGAAATCATAAAATTGCGGATATCATCGCGCATATTATCATAATGCGGTCTTTTATAAAGTGCATCACTGCTTACATGAATCTGTAAAGCTGTTGAAGATTGCTTATTGATATTAAAAATATGGATCTTCCCTGCCTGTTCGAAAGTCAATTCGGAACCATTTCCAGCTAAAGTTCTGATATCGTAATCGGTGAAGTTGGTCAGTTTATTCACTTTCTTAGATTTCACATCGTAAGAAAAGATATTGACAATTTTATCTCGGTCAGATAAGAAATATACTTGATCACCTAACCACACAGGCTTCACGTCATTACAGCGCTCTCCAGGGATTATTTCGATTTGATTAGTCTTAGTATCAAAAATCCAAATTGAAGGCATACCACCACCTCTATACCGCTTAAAAGCGACACGATCACGTTCTGTAGGATCGGTATTTTTGATATAAGCCCAGTATCGGCCATCTTTTGATGGACTTCCTTGATAGGCTTCAGGCATAGGCAATGCTTTGTCCAATGTCAATCCTGTAATCGATGACGTATATAAACGCGGACTTAGCGCATAGTTATACTCACGTGTGGTGGTATAATACACCTCGTTGTTATTCAACCAGCCTCTCAATACATCAGAAGAAGGATGATAGGTAATTCGCTTAGGTTCACCTCCTTGAATAGGCAGGACATAAACATCGGTATTTCCATCATAATTTCCTGTAAAAGCGATCTGTTTGCCATCCGGTGAGAAAATCGGATTTTGTTCTACGCCTGGGTTTGTGGTTAATCTTCTTGGATTGGCTCCAGATTTATCCGAAATCCAAATATCGCCGCCATATACAAAAGCAACATGTTCGGCACTCACACTAGGACTTCTTAATAATAAAGTTTCTTGGGCTTCTACTGTAAAAGCACCCGATAAAGCTATTACTAATCCTAAAAATCTAAGTTTAGGTTTTAACATATATTGAATAATAAAATAGGGTTTTTTATTGTATTGCAAAAATAATCAATAATTTATCATTTTCTACACACAAACTATTTATATCAAATAAGTTGCAATAAAAAAGCCCCAATTTTTCAAAAGGGGCTTCAATATCGATATGTATGGGCTACTAAAACCCGTAATCTTGTTCTATTTCCAAAACAACACCTTCATCTACTAAGACACGTCCACAGTGCTCACAGATAATGATTTTTTTGCGTTGACGAATTTCTGATTGCAATTGTGCAGGAATCTTATTATGACAACCTGAACAGCTATCGCGGTCGATAGAAACAACTGCTAGACCATTTTTAAATGAATTACGTAAACGGTAATATACTTTATTCAAACGCTCATCAATGTTTTCTTCTGCTTTTTCAGCTTTAGCTAACAAATCATCTTCGTCTTTTTGAGTTTCAGAAGTAATTGTTTCCAATTCTTTCTTTTTACCTTCTAACTCACCTTTACTATAATCTAAATTAGATACTGTAGTATCGTAGTTTTCTGTTTTATTACGAATCTCGAATTCGAATTCTTTAATTCTTTTCTCACAAACTTGTATTTCTAATCCTTGAATTTCAATTTCTTTCGAAATAGCATCATATTCACGATTATTTTTTACTTCGTTCAGTTGGCTTTCATATTTTTTGATAGCCAATTGAGCGTCTTTAATCATGTTTTTACGCTTAACGATCGAATCTTCTAACTCATCTAAGTCTGTTCTGATCTTTTCGATACGTGTTTCTAAGCCCGCAATTTCATCTTCAAGATCTGCAACCTCGATAGGTAATTCTCCTCTAATTTGGCGAATTTTATCTACTTTAGTATGTATGGCCTGTAATAACCATAATGCTTTCAATTTTTGTTCTACGGTTTGTTCCATCAACAATAGTGTTTTATAGGATTTGTATCTACTTCTGTTATTAGGACTGCAAAGTTAGGAAATTTTTCTGTAATTATATCGAACAATAATTCTTGCGTAAATTGTTCGCTTTCATAATGACCAATATCTGCAATCACAATTTGATTTTCTGCATCAAAAAACTCATGATATTTATAATCCGCGGTTACAAAAAAATCAGCTCCTGAACGCTTAGCCGCATTTAACAAAAAACCACCGGCACCACCACACACAGCAACGCGCGAAACAGCTTTACCCTGTAAAGCGGTATGTCTAATGACATCAAGATTTAATTTATTTTTTAAATAGGCCAAAAAATCTAACTCCGATATCGGATTTTCTAAATTTCCGATAACACCTGCTCCAACTTCTTGATTTTTATTTTCCAATTTTAGTGTATCATAAGCAACCTCTTCGTAAGGATGTGCTTCATACATCGCCAACAATACTTTTCTTTCGATAGCTTTAGTATAGACCACCTCAATACGCGTCTCCTCAACACGCTCCTGAAGACCTATTTCACCAATGGCGGGTTGTGCATCTTCCAAAGGTCTGAATGTACCATAACCAGCAGTGTTAAAGCTACATTGATCATATTTAGCCCCAACCTGACCGGCACCTGCTTCAAAAAGCGCTTCCCTCACCGATTCAACATGGCTTCTCGGAACATATACGACAAGTTTATATAAAAGATTTGATTTTGGCTCTAAAATAGCTTGATTTTGAAGCGATAATAAGGAAGCAATCTTAGAATTAACTCCTCCTGTTACATTATCCAAATTCGTATGAATCGCATATAAAGCAATATCGTGTTGAATTGCTTTAATAACGGTGCGCTCGACATAATTATTTCCATTAAATCTTTTCAACCCCTTAAAGACTATGGGGTGATGGGAAATAATTAAATTACATCCTTTTGCAATTGCATCTGCAACAACGGCTTCAGTACAATCCAAAGAAATTAATATTTTCGAAATTTCTTGATTGGGATCTCCCACGATTAAACCGGAATTGTCATATGACTCCTGCAAATCTAATGGAGCTATCTGTTCCAAATAAGCGGTAACTTCCTTAATCTTCATGTTCTTTTTCTAATTCTTCTTGTGATCTAAAAGTATTGTGCTGCTCTAATATACGTTTATAATTATTGATATCCACCCAATAATTAATCAAAGTGACAAAATGAAAAATTACCGCAATAATAGAAATAAAGCCAGGTAAAGGTATATTAGTTGCCAAGTATATCCATCCATAGAGTGATCCTTTTTTATAAGTTGGCGCTTCATCAATAGCAATTTTACGATCGAAAAATTCATTGATCAAAGAATCCCTTAAACGCTTTGCTACTTCAAAATTCCAATATATATTAAATAACGGAATGGCCACACCAAATACTTGATTGGGTTTTATACATTGGTTTTCTGTCGCAACCAATTTTAATGTTTTTCGCATCGTATTGGCAAAAAATAACCAAATAATAATACGAACGGCAAAAACTGCAATTGCAGTATAAATAAACTCAGGTTTTGAAATTTCTTTCAAGAGCTGTTCTTGTAATTCTGCTTGATTCATCTATACTAGTTCTCGTGATGCAGTAAATATACCAATTCTTTTAATTTCTTTATCTGTGGATTATGATCTGTTGCTATTTCTATCACATTAATTTTATTTTTCATGTCTCGTTCAAAGAAAAAATAAAATTATCCTTACCTGGATCATCTCTATATATAGTCAACATATAGGTATCAGTAATCAATTTTCCTTTTCTAACGTAATATAATCCATCATTGTCTATATAGGGTGGGGCAGTGAATAGGAATCATTAAAAAATCATTTATCTGAAATACTGTTAGTTTTGTAGTAAAAACTAAAACGAATATCGATATAGAGATAAGTATCTCCCTCATAATCAATATTATATTTTAAACAATAAAATTCCAATTTAGCTCAATAAAAATAATCAGCTTTAATTTGAAAAGCAAACTCAATACCTGTATAGCACATTGATGGTGGAAAACCAGAGGTAAATAAGTACTTACTTACTATTTGAAAACCTATTAAAATCCATTAAAACAACTTTATTATACATCAGGTGCTTTATTATGCTAATAGGGTAGGGGAGAGCTTCCCTTAATACATTAAAAAAATAGCTGGTCTTTTATGAAAATCATCTGATCTTTTTTTCCACTGCTCCACAGTCATCGTTTTAATAAATTCATGTTCATCAGTTAGATCACATGCTATGCACAGTTTCGTCTGTCCCTTACATGTTTTCAAAAGCTCAGCCAGTAACTGATTATTTCGAAACGGGGTTTCAATAAAAATTTGTGTCTGATTTTCTTTTGATGCCTGAAGTTCCAATTCCTTTATTCTTTTAGTACGATCAGTCTTATCAATTGGTAAATAACCCTGAAAAGCAAATTTTTGACCACTAAATCCGGAAGACATTAACGCCAGCAAAATAGAACTTGGCCCTACCAAAGGTACGACCTTAATACCAATCCGGTGAGCTTCTGCTACAATATCAGCACCAGGATCCGCAACACCAGGACAGCCAGCTTCAGACATCAAGCCTACATTTTTACCGGATAATAAACCTGTAAAGAAATCCTTAATATTTCCTTTTTCTCTAGCATGCTTACCATAGTCATATATTATCAAATCTTGCTGAGGAATTTTCAAGCCTGCTTGTTTTAAAAACTTACGTGCAGTTTTTTCATTCTCCACAATATATTCATCCAAGCTATTGATCGTTTCCACTAAATAAGAAGTGTATGATTTGGCCGAAGCTTGTTCACTAAGTGGAACTGGAATTAAAAATAAAGTGCCTTTTTCCATATTTACAAACCTACTAAAATGTCCACCATATCAGATATGGTTTTTCAATTTAATGTAAAACCTTCTTATTTCTTGAGTATTTAATCTCATTATTAGTAACTTAGTTGCAAAGCAGAAATTACTCATATGACGACTCAAATTACAGAAGGAATAAAGATTTCGGTTGAATGCATTTTTCAACCCGAATATTCAAATCCAGAAAGAGATCATTTTATGTTTGCTTATCAAATAAGTATAGAAAACTTAAGTGATTACAGTATTCAGCTCATAAGTCGCTATTGGAATATTTTCGATTCAATCGGAGATCATAATGAAGTGTACGGAGATGGTATTGTTGGTGAGCAACCCATTATCGAACCTGGACAAATGCATCAGTATACATCTGGCTGCAATTTAAAAAGTGAAATGGGTTATATGGAAGGACATTATAATATGGTTAAATTGATAGACGAAACTACCTTTAAGGTGGATATACCAAGATTCAACTTGATCGCAAACTATGTATTGAACTAGGTCAATATCACCTGCATTTCATCTTCTATACATCTTCTCATAAGATTACATACAAAAAGGCGGAAATTACTTACTTTTGCATGGTACATTTATCGATTTGATTAATGATAAATAATCAAATCGATAAATGCCTGTATTCTGCATTACCTATTTTTCAATGGATAATCAATATCAGGATAGTCAGGCATACAGTTGTTAGGAGATCAACGTACCAAAATTCTTAATTGAATGATGTTTTATCATTTACTCTTTATAAAATAATAACGTTAGCAATAAAGCTAACTATTGCATATAATTTATTACCCCCTTCGTATTTTTGAATATTGGAGGATATATATATAACTTTTTTCATACAGAGGTATCTGTATGATTATATTTCAATGTCAATATACTGATAATCAAGTATATAGATTTTGTATGCAAAATTATTGAACAAAGAAAATTAGGAAATTAACGTGAGTATATTAGCAACTGAACAAGTAAGTCATTCATTTCATGACAGATGGCTTTTTAAAGATTTACATTTTGGACTTCTTAAAGGGGATCGAGTAGCCTTAGTAGGAATCAACGGAACAGGAAAATCAACCCTTCTCTCCATATTAGGTGGCAAATTAGAACCTACCTCCGGAAAAGTTGTTAAAGAAAAAGGAATTAAAATCGGTTTTTTGGATCAAGATCCAAAGTACGATGGACTGACTTCTATTAACGATTTTATTTATTCCACGGACAACGAAGAACAACGACTGATCAGAGATTACGAAGAGCTTTTGGCTATGCCAGAAATTGATCAGAACAAATTGGAAGAACTTACAGAGAAGATCACAACATTAAATGCTTGGGAATACGAATATAATATCAAGACTATTTTAAATAGACTTAACATTGTCGATTTTCATCAAGATATCAAAAGTCTTTCAGGGGGTCAACGTAAACGACTTGCACTTGCTAAGCTTTTAATCGATGAGCCAGATGTATATATTCTAGATGAGCCTACCAATCATTTGGATATCGAAACGATCGAATGGTTAGAAAAACTGTTGACAACAGGAAATAAAACAGTGCTATTGGTGACACACGATAGATACTTTTTGGATAATATCTGTACCGAAATTAGAGAATTGGATAGGGGCAAGCTGTTTACTTATAAAGGTAATTATTCTTATTTCTTAGAAAAGAAGTCCGACCGTGAAGCCATCGATGCCGTGATGGTTGAGCGTAGTAGAAATCTCTTACGTCGCGAATTGGAATGGATGAGAAGACAACCAAAAGCACGTGGTACCAAATCCAAATCAAGGATAGATGCATATTACGAACTTGAAGATAAATCAAAAGCTCAGAAAGCAAATGATTCTGTTCAGTTGAGTATGAAGATCAGCCGACAAGGGTCAAAGATTTTAGAATTGGAGCACATCTCTAAAAACTATGGGGATAAAGTAATCATTAGTGATTTTTCATATGTTTTCAAAAAAGGAGATCGTATTGGTTTGGCTGGAAAAAATGGTACTGGTAAATCTACTTTTCTAAATCTAATCACCCAAATTGAAAATGCGACTAGTGGTCATATTTCGGTAGGAGAAACTACGGTTTATGGTTATTACAAACAGGGAGGTTTGGAAGTCAATGAAGGAGATCGCGTATTAGATGTGGTTAAAAATGTAGCCGAGTATATTAAAATGGCCAACGGTGAAGTGATCACTGCTTCACAATTATTAACACACTTTTTATTTCCACCCGAAAAGCAATTTGGGTTTGTCAATAAACTAAGTGGGGGCGAACGTAAGCGTTTACAACTGATGCGTGTCTTGATGTTGAACCCAAACTTTCTTATACTGGATGAGCCTTCTAATGATCTTGATATCGATACCTTAAATGTACTGGAAGATTTTCTAATGAACTATAGTGGAGTACTTATTTTAGTATCTCACGATAGGTATCTCTTAGACAAATTAACAGAGCAATTGTTCATCTTTGAAGGTGAGGGGAAAATTGACATCTACAATGGTAACTATGCAGATTATAAAACTGAACAAGATCAATTACTAAAAGATCAAAAGCAGAAAAAAGATATTCCAGTTCAAAAGAAAGAAGTAGTAAAAGAGGAGAAGAAAAAGCTTTCGTATAAAGAGCAATTGGAGTACGATAAATTAGAGAAAGAAATACAAGAGCTAGAAGCCGCGCTAGTAGCAAAGAATAAATTGTTACTGGAGACGGTAGACCATGTAGAACTTTCTAACATAGCATCAGAAATAGAAAACATACAGAATAATATAGATGCAAAATCAGAAAGATGGATGCATCTTGCGGATTTAATGTAATACAGGTCCTATACGTTTCACGTGAAACGTATAGGAAAAAATAAAAAAATAGAATAGTCGATTCTCACGTTTCACGTGGAACTTTGAAATAAAATAAGATGTTTAAAAAATATAACGTTGTCGTAGTAGGTGCTGGTCATGCTGGCTGCGAGGCCGCTGCCGCAGCAGCAAACTTAGGTTCATCTGTACTTCTCATCACCATGAATATGGGCGTTATTGCTCAAATGAGTTGTAACCCTGCAATAGGTGGAGTAGCAAAAGGACAAATCGTGAGAGAGATCGATGCGATGGGTGGATATACAGGTATCATTGCAGATAAATCAACTATTCAATTTAGAATGTTGAACCTGTCAAAAGGTCCAGCGATGTGGAGCCCAAGAACACAAAATGACCGTATTCGTTTTGCTGAAGAATGGAGACTTCAATTGGAAGCACTGCCCACATTAGATATGTGGCAAGATACCGTAAAAGAAGTCATCGTGAAAAATGGTAAAGCGTGTGGCGTCATTACTTCTCTGGGTATAGAAATAGAAGCTGATGCAGTAGTTTTGACAAATGGTACTTTCCTAAATGGCGTGATCCATATTGGAGAAAAGAAATTCGGTGGCGGTAGAACAGGAGAGAAGGCTGCTACAGGTTTGACAGAACAATTGGTATCATTAGGTTTTGAATCGGGAAGAATGAAAACCGGTACACCTCCAAGAATCGATGGACGCAGTCTAAATTATGCACTCATGGAAGAACAATGGGGTGATGATAATAGGGGTAAATTTTCCTATACTGATGTACCCTTACCAACAGAGCAACGTTGTTGCTGGATCACCTATACTAATGACAAAGTACATGAAATGTTGAAGACTGGATTCGAAAGGTCGCCCATGTTTACAGGGAGAATTAAAGGTTTAGGTCCACGTTACTGTCCATCCATAGAAGATAAAATCAACCGATTTGCAGAACGCGAAAGACACCAGATCTTTGTCGAACCAGAGGGATGGAATACTGTCGAGATTTACGTAAATGGTTTCTCTACTTCATTGCCAGAAGATGTACAGCAAAAAGCGCTAAGACTAATTCCAGGATTTGAAAATGCGAAAATGTACAGACCTGGGTATGCCATCGAGTATGATTTCTTTCCACCGATGCAACTCGATCTAACATTGGAAACTCTTATTGTAAAGCATCTCTTTTTTGCAGGGCAGATCAATGGGACTACTGGATATGAAGAAGCAGCCGCACAAGGATTCATAGCAGGTATCAATGCACATCAACGAATCAATGATGATAAGGAATTAATCTTAAAAAGATCTGAATCTTACATCGGCGTACTTATTGATGATTTAGTGACGAAAGGAACTGATGAACCTTATCGTATGTTTACTTCACGTGCTGAGCACCGTTTACTATTAAGACAAGACAATGCTGATATTAGACTTACACCAATAGCACACAAACTTGGATTAGTAGGAGAGGAACGATTGAATAAAGTGAATGAGAAAATCAAAAACTCAGATAACATTATTCAGTATCTAAAACAGAATTCAACTACAGTAGACAAAATGAATCCGATACTTGAAGAAGTAGGATCAAGCCTGATTTCTCAAAAAACGAAACTTGTCAATCTATTGGGAAGACCGCAAATCAATATTAATGATCTTGCAAAAGGGGATGTAGATTTTGGATCATACTTAAACCAATTTGACAAAGAGACCATAGAGCAAGCGGAAATTAAGGTCAAATATGAAAGCTACTTTGAGAAAGAAATGGAGATTGTTAATCGCATGAAAAAAATGGAGGATCGTGAAATCAATCCAGAGTTTGATTATTCATCTTTAGTTTCATTATCTATAGAAGCGCGACAAAAGTTAGCTCAAGTAAAACCAAGAACACTAGGTCAAGCTTCCAGAATATCAGGAGTATCACCATCGGATATCAGTGTTTTAATGGTACACATGTCATAACACACTGATTATTAATTATTTGTGGTTAAAATATTAATAATGTAAAATAAAGCGATATAAAGTATTATTATTTCATTTATGAGTCTACATTCAAAAATAAATAAAACAAGCTTAAAAAGCATTAAAAGCACCTTAATAACAAGGTTAGTGCTTTTAAGCTTGTTTTCCAGTCTGATTTTGCTCACCGTGCAATGTGCCAGCATTAAACAGCCCACAGGGGGACCAAAAGATTCGATAGCACCTGTTGTGCTCAATGAATTTCCCGCCAATTTTTCTAAAAATTTTAAAGAGAAAAAAATAAGCATTACGTTGGATGAGTATATCAAATTGAACAACCAGCAGAAGGAAATCAGTATTTCTCCAGATATGGATAGGCTACCACAATTTAAAGTAAAGAAGAAAATACTGGAAATTACGTTACCGGATTCGCTAGAGCAAAATACCACCTATACCATCAATTTTGGTAAAGGCCTTGTCGATTATAATGCCAGTAATCCGATCATCAATTACAGTTATGTATTTGCTACAGGAGATCAAATTGATTCATTATCGATATCTGGTAATGTAACCAATGCATTGACTAAAGAGAAGGAAAAAGAAGTCAGGGTACTATTAATTCCAATAAGCCAAGATTCTATCTTTGGCAAAAAGAAAGCTAATATTTTTGCGCAAACAGATACTGTAGGTAATTTTAAAATCAGTAATCTAAGAGCAAACACCTATCGTATCTATGCATTAAAAGAAACCAATAATGACCGTATCTACAATAATCCTGATGAATTAATCGGATTTTTAAAGGATTCGATTGTATTGGATAAAGACCTTAGTAATATCAATCTCCAAATATCCAAAGGGACACCAACAAAATTTAGAGTACTCGATAAAAAAATTGAAAATACAGGTCGCATACATTTAGTATTTAATAGAGGTGTTACACAGCCCAAACTTATCCTATTAAATGATGAAGAAAACGATAAAACTAAGATTGTAAATTATTCACAGAAGCAGGATTCTGCTTTCATCTATATCAGCAATTTAGAAAAAGACTCGCTTAAATTTGTACTATCCGAAAGTAATTCGGTACTGGATACCATATTAATTAAAAAAACCAACCTCAAATTAGATCGGTCTATTGTACCCATTACATCGCCTTCAACAGGAAAAGTAGACCGTGTCAAACATCTGACATTGTCATCGCTTACACCTATTAAAACCATCGATAAGAGTAAAATTAAGTTTACAGAAGACAGTATATCGAAGACCAATTTTCAACTTCAGTTGGATAGTACAGTAGCCAACATTTACCATATTCGATACAATTGGAGGAAGCAAAAGAACTATCAAATCATACTAGAAGAAGGTGCTATGCAAGGTTATTTTGGCGAAAAAAATAAGGAACATAAGCTATCGCTTACCTATGATGATAGCGATAATTATGGTGACATCACGTTTACTTTTACATCAATAGATAGCACTAAACAATACATTGTGGAACTCATAGATGAAAAGAAGGAGAAAGTATATCGACGAGATATCTTAAATAATGCCACCGGAAAATTAGGTTATAAAGAGTTTCCCGGAGGAAAATATACGATAAGAATCATTCGTGATGATAACAAAAATGGTATCTGGGATCCTGGAGAAGTTTATAAATTGACCCAACCAGAACCCCTTGTTTATCTCAACAAAACCTTTACAATACGAGCAAACTGGGAGCAAAATGAAACGTTCAGTTTACAAGAACTGAATGACATAAATTAGTCAAACCAGGAACTATATAAAACGTAATTATGCGGTAACTGTTGTAACATCAATCTTTGTTCTTCAGTTATCGCTTTTATTTTTTTAGCAGGCACACCTGCGTATAAGTGGCCCGATTCACATATCGTATTTTCCAATACAACTGCACCTGCCGCAATAATTACATGACTTTCCACTACGGCATTATCCATTACAATTGCCCCCATACCGATCAGGACATGATCATGTACAATACAGCCATGTACCATAGCTTGATGACCAATATTGACATAATTACCTATCGTGGTTCCAGCCTTTTGATAAGTACAGTGAATGACAACTCCATCCTGTATATTGGTATAATCACCAATACGAATAAAATTGACATCACCTCTGATCACCGCATTAAACCATACCGAACAATGCTCACCTAACTCCACATCACCAACAATCGTACAATTGGGCGCTATAAAGCAATTGTCTTTATACTTGGGACTTATTCCCTTAACTGGTAATATACAAGCCATATCGTTCTAAAATATAGTATCTTTTAAAGTATCCGCATGATGCGGATAATCTGTTGTAAAATGAAGTCCCCTACTTTCTTTACGCAGCAAGGCTGACTTGGTAACAATAAATGCGACCTGTATTACATTCCTCAATTCACATAATTTAACCGACAATTTAGTATGCCTGTAAAAATCTTCTGTCTCGCCGTACAATAAATGCAGTCGATTAAGTGCACGTTCTAATCTGAAATCAGATCTCACAATTCCCACATAATCACTCATTACTTTTTGACATTCTCTCAAATTATGTGTGACCAAAATATCTTCATTAGATAGCTTTGCTTTTGAATCATCCCATTCTGGTACGCCTACCGCATAGTCAGCATCCGATACCGCTTTGGACGAATCCAAATAGATACGATGTGCATATACCAAAGCTTCTAGCAATGAATTGGATGCTAACCGATTTGCACCATGCAGACCTGTTGATGAACATTCACCACAAGCATACAGATTTCTTATGCTGCTTCTACCATAGTCATCCACATAAATACCACCACATAAATAGTGGGCAGCAGGTGTAACCGGAATAAAATCTTTACTCATATCCAATCCTATTGATAGACATTTTTCATAAATATTTGGAAAATGTTTAATAATATCTGCCTTTTCTCGATGCGTAATATCCAAATAAACGTAGTCAATACCCGATTTTTTCATCTCCGAATCGATTGCTCTTGCCACTATATCCCGAGGTGCTAGTGATGCTCGCTCATCATATTCTTTCATGAAATCTTCACCATTCACACGTCTTAAAATACCACCAAAACCACGAACTGCTTCCGAAACCAAAAAGGCTGGCGAGTCACTTGGATTATATAAAGATGTAGGATGAAACTGCATAAATTCCATATTTCGCACCTTCCCTTTTGCCCGATATACCATCGCAATTCCATCGCCTGTTGCTATGGTTGGATTGGTCGTACTCGCATAGATATGTCCAGCACCACCCGATGCCATCACCGTAATTTTACTTAATATCTTATCAACTTGATGCGTATTGGTGTTAAAAGCATAGATCCCATAACATTTGATATCTTCTCTTTGTTTATCAACAAATTCACCCAAATGATGCTGTGTGATCAGGTCGATAGCAAAATAATGGGTTAGCATTTCAATATTTGGATGTTCATGAATTTTCTGCAGTAAAGATCTTTCGATCTCATATCCGGTAATATCTTTATAATGTAAAATACGATGAGCTGAGTGCCCTCCCTCCTTTGCCAGATCATATACGCCTGCATCAGATTTATCAAATGATGTTCCATACGAAATCAATTCATTGATACGCTCCGGAGCTTCGCGCACTACGTTTTCCACAATTTCAACATCACATAATCCATCTCCAGCTATCTGAGTATCAACAATATGCTGTTCAAAGCTATCAGACTTATCCACAACTGCCGCTACTCCTCCTTGCGCATATTTTGTATTTGATTCATCCTCGTTAGACTTCGTGACAATCAATACTTTACCATGATCTGCCGCTTTTAAAGCAAAACTTAAACCCGCGATTCCAGACCCAATTACAAGGAAATCTACCTTTCTTTCTGACATAAAATAAAATTAGCATGTGACCAGCACATTTTGACTATTCAAATTAACAAAAAATGTGGAAAACGTGTAAATAAAAGGTTAAATAAAAATGATAACTTTTTTTTTAATGTTGATATCTCCTATTTCTAACAAAATTTCTAAAAGTTATTAGCACAAAATCGTCTCTTTATCCACATAAATTAACACACAAACAATTCACATTTTTTTATTGAAAATAAAATCAACGAAAAATCACAGTATTAAAAATCAGGCGATTAAAATGAATTTATTGTGAATAAATTGTTAATAACTTTATAAAATCTTCATATCAAAATAATAATTCACTGTTTTATCCCCATTTTCCACACACTAATAAACAATAAGACCTTTTTATATAAAAAAGATTATTATTTATTAAAAAAAAAGAATGTGGAATACGTTTGATTTTCTTTGTTTAGTTTTGTCAAGTTGAATTTGAGGCTTTGAGAATTTGATTGTTGGTTGAGTATTGAAACAAAAATCAAATATTCAATTCTCAGGGGCTTTATTTTTCATAAATGTTATTTTAAACCCTTTTAGAATGCGATAAATATTATTTTATTTTTTTTCCTGAGATATAATGCCGTTAAAAACGGCTTATAATGCTATTTGACTGGTTTATACTGCGATATTTACGTTTTTGAAAATTTAATTTTTTAATTTAAAGCCCTTAACTTTTAAATACTGTTTTGAAATTTGTTTTGATCAAACCTTTATCCTGGAATAAAGGCCGTCAGATATGAATATTTTAAAATATTTATTTTTAAATTTTTTTTGAATTATTCTAATCCAGTTTATTTTCAACATTTTAATCATAAAGATCATGTGAGTAGCATTCATATACTGAAATAAGCTTCCTTACAATTCAATAACTGGATATTTTTAAGAAAAAATTTGATTTATTCAATTCTCAATGCCTTTAATACTGAATTTGTAGCCTCTACAGTTCGATAAATGAATTTTTAAATTTCATTTGGCATTTAATGACCTTGTTAGGAACTTTAATTGATTTTTTGGATCGACCAAAATCTCCTGGTTAAAATTTTTAAAATCCTTTTCAATACTATTTTTATGATTGATAAAATGAATTTTATGTCCAAATTATTTTATTTATCAATCCTTCATAATTTACTTCAAGCTTTAAAATTTTAAATTTAAGTTCGGTTAGGATCTTAATTTTAAAATTTTATCCATCGATCCCGTTTTTATCGATTTTATACGGCCTTTAAATCAAAATTTAAGTCGCTTACATTTAAATATTTGAAAGTTTTGTTTATAACTTTTCGAATAATTTATTTGTATCGCATCAAAATAGTTTAGCTTTGTGCTATTGATTTGGAGGTATAATTTTAAAAAATTAGATTTTATAACTTTTTATCACTTATTCTTTGATGTCCTCGCTACTTTCTATAGGTGCGGATCTGTTATTAACAACGATTAATATTTCAATATTTGAAAATCATAAACTAATATTTTCAAATATTCGATTCTAAGAGCCTTTAAATTCAAATTTGAGCCCTTTACAATTCGATATTTTAAATGATGTGGATAACTGTCTTAAATATTTAACTGTCATCGAGCATGAATAGCGTGTTTTAACAGTTTTAGAAGGTATTAAAATTCACCTTTTACGAAATGTTGATAACTATGTTAATTCACTTATAATCATTTATTTACATTGTATCTTTTGATTAAAAATAGGCGGTTATTAACATGGGGTAAAATACATGCTTATTGAAATGTTGATAAGTGTGTTAATTAGCTGAATATGAATATTCTATTTTTAACTATCAGTAAGTTACGATCGGATTTATAAACATCATTTTTGAATACAAAGATTTATTGAATAAGTATTCTTAATTTTGTAGTGTAAATCAAATTAAGAAGAAGAATTAATGGATTTAGTAAATTACGATATGGAGGCTAAGGGATATATTGATGCTCCCATTGATCCTAGCTTAGATCTCATACAAGAGATCAAGCGTCTAAAACAAGAAAAAAACGCCGTTATTTTAGCACATTATTATCAGGAAGCAGAGATACAAGATATTGCTGACTACATTGGTGATAGTCTTGGACTATCGCAAGAGGCTGCAAAAACTGATGCTGATATGATTGTCTTTGCCGGTGTACACTTTATGGCCGAAACAGCGAAGATACTTTCTCCAACAAAAAAAGTGTTGCTACCTGATGCAAAAGCTGGTTGTTCATTATCGGATTCATGTCCGCCGCATCTATTTGCCAAGTTTAAAGAACAGTACCCCGATCATTTGGTCATTACCTATGTCAACTGTACAGCTGAATTGAAAGCGCTTTCAGATATTGTATGTACTTCGAGTAATGCTGTAGAAATTGTAGAAAGCCTTCCTTTAGATCAAAAGATCATTTTTGGTCCAGATCGCAATCTAGGGGCATATGTGAAAAAGAAAACAGGAAGAGATCTTGTTTTGTGGAATGGTGCATGTATGGTGCATGAAATATTTTCTCAAGATAAAATAGATCGTTTAAGAGCAGAGCATCCGGAAGCGAAATTCATAGCACATCCAGAATGTGAGGATCATATTTTAGCTACTGCCGATTATGTTGGTTCTACCTCGGGCATGTTGAAGTTTACAATCAATGACCCAGCTAACACCTACATCGTCGCTACAGAGTCGGGAATTATCCATCAGATGCAAAAGGCTAGTCCAGGCAAAACTTTCATTCCTGCGCCTCCTAATAACGCTTGTGCTTGTAACGATTGTCCGCATATGAAATTGAATACACTGGAGAAGCTTTATAATTGCTTAAAATATGAAAGCCCCGAAATCACATTAGATGAATCTGTGATCGCCCGTGCACAACGTCCTATTGAGCGTATGTTGGAAATATCCGCTCAATTGGGATTATAATAGTAAAATAAAGACAGATATGTTAGAATTTGATAATACAGAAAGAACAAATTTAGGTGAATTGGGTGAGTTTGGTTTAATTTCTTATTTAACTAAAGCTGTCGAAATCAATGAACCAAGTACGATTAAAGGAATTGGAGATGATGCTGCTGTTTTAGATTTTTCGAATAAGAAAACTTTAATATCAACAGATCTGTTACTGGAAGGGATCCATTTTGATTTACGTTATGTACCGTTAAAGCATTTAGGCTATAAAGCTGTTCAAGTCAATTTGAGTGATATCTATGCCATGAATGGAAAGGCTTCACAGATTACATTTTCAATAGGTCTATCTTCAAAATTCCCATTAGAAGCTGTAGAAGAAATTTATCAGGGCGCATTGATTGCTTGTAAAAAATACAATGTCGATCTGATCGGAGGAGATACTTCTGCATCTGTACAAGGATTAGTCATTTCTGTAACGAGTATTGGTTTTGCTGATGAAGATCAGATCGCTTATCGATCGGGAGCACAAGAAGGAGATTTACTCTGCGTTTCAGGCGATCTAGGCGGTGCTTATGTAGGGCTACAGTTATTAGAGCGCGAAAAAAATATCTTCCTAGAGAACCCTAATATACAGCCTGACTTGGAAGGTAAAGATTATATTGTTGAGCGTCAATTGAAACCTGAGGCTAGAAGAGATATTGTCGAGTTACTTGCTGAGATCGGAGTAAAACCCAATGCGATGATCGATGTATCGGATGGGCTAGCTTCGGAGATCATCCATATTTGTGAGGCTTCGGACAAAGGTTGTAAATTGTATGAAGAAAAAATACCGTTGGATTCGATGACTTACGAAACAGCACGAGAATTTGGACTTGATCCAACAGTTTGTGCGCTCAATGGTGGTGAAGATTATGAATTGTTATTTACCATACCACAATCCGATTATGATAAAATAAAAGGATCCATGGATATTACGATTATTGGTCATATTACACAACCGAGCGAAGGATGCCAAATGATTGCTAAATCAGGAAAAGTTTATCCTATCACCGCTCAAGGCTGGAATGCTTTTAAAGATTAATCATAAAATTGAATTTTAATAAAAGAGGAGATCTTGATCAAGATCTCCTCTTTTATTAAACCGCTAATTCTTCCTCCAGATCTATGAAATCAAATTCATCTTCATTTCGTTTTCGGATACTGAACTCATTGTAACCAAGACCCACTTCAATTTGTAATAATTTTTGCTGCAACATTTCGAGTATCGCTAAGAAGTTATATACGAATTGTACTTTATTTTCAGAATTTCTAAGAATGTATTGAAAATCCAATTGGTTGTTTATTTCTATAAGATCAGCAATCGCTTTTTTCTGTTGCTCTATGGTATAGGGATGTCTTATGACTGTATGCTTGACTTCTTGAGGTCTGTTTTTATACTGAAACATCAGACGTTCATAGACCATCATCAATTTATATAAATCAAAACTATTTAATTCTTCTCCAGGATTTGATACAGGTCTTGCCAATTTAATATCATAATTGATATTGCCTCGTTTGTACAGTTTGAAGCGTTCATCTTCCAATAATTTTAAATCTTCACAGGTATCTTTAAACTGTTTGTATAAAATCAATTTTTGAATCAAATCTTCCTTAGGATCAATTTCATTTTCATCATCATCCAATTCAGGTCGTGGGAGAAGCATTTTTGCTTTAATGCGCATTAAGGTAGAAGCAACAAAAATAAATTCACTAGCCATCTCCATATCCAAAGCCTGTAGCTGATTGACGTAGGACAGAAAATCATCCGTTATTTTGGAAATAGGTATTTCATGAATATTCAATTCATCTCTTTCAATAAAAAATAAGAGGAGGTCAAAGGGACCTTCAAACTGGGGTAATTTTATTTCGTATCCTTCTTCTACTTGCATATCGAAAACAAAATTACATAATTATACAAACATTTTTATTTCTAACTATTAAAACTAAAAGCTTCTACAACTGTTGAGTATTCTAGGACAAAAAGTATTATTAATACCCAAGTTATGATAAATAAATTGTTATTTTGTATCCATATTTTAAAGTAATTAGCAATACTATGCAGTTTGATGCTGGAGATTTATTAAGTAAAATCAATGATCCCTCTGATCTTAAAAAACTCAAGGAAGACCAATTAGAGCAAGTTAGTCAGGAATTGCGTCAATATATCATTGATTTAGTTTCTGTTAATGGTGGTCACTTTGCAGCTAGTTTGGGCGTTGTTGAATTGACGGTGGCATTACATTATGTCATGAATACTCCCTATGATCAATTGATATGGGATGTAGGTCATCAAGCCTATGGTCATAAGATCTTGACAGGACGTAGAGATTCTTTTCATACGAATAGAATTGTTAACGGTATATCCGGATTTCCAAAAAGGGGTGAATCCATATATGATGCATTTGGTGTAGGGCATTCGTCTACATCTATATCTGCAGCATTGGGAATGGCAGTAGCATCTCAGATAAAAGGGGAAAAAGACCGCCAACATATTGCTATTATTGGGGATGGAGCTATGACCGGTGGTATGGCGTTTGAGGCTTTAAACCATGCAGGGATCGAGAAATCAAATCTCTTGGTTATTCTCAATGATAACTGTATGTCTATTGACCCCAATGTTGGGGCATTGAAAGAGTATTTAACAAGTATCACAACCTCCAAACGTTATAATCGTTTTAGAGATGATATCGCTTCTGTGCTATCTAAGATATCGGAAATGGGACCTAATGCTTTAGGAGCGGTTAAAAAGCTTGAAAAAAGCATAAAAGGAACTTTGCTTAAGAATGCTAATTTATTTGAATCTTTAAATTTTAGATATTTTGGACCTGTTGATGGTCATGATGTCAAAAAGCTTGCTAAGACATTAGAAGATCTTAGACATATTCCTGGACCCAAGTTGTTACATTGTGTAACGGTTAAAGGAAAAGGATATGCTTTAGCAGAAAAGGATCAAACCACATGGCATGCACCAGGTTTATTTGATAAAATTACAGGTGAGATCAAAAAATCTATCCAGGATAAACCAACTGCACCAAAATATCAAGATGTATTTGGTAATACGTTGGTCGAATTGGCCGAAACCAATGCTAAAATAGTAGGCATTACACCTGCTATGCCTTCTGGCTCATCGATGAATATTATGATGAAAGCTTTTCCTGATCGTTCATTTGATGTTGGGATAGCCGAGCAGCATGCGGTCACCTTTAGTGCTGGATTAGCAACTCAAGGACTCATGCCTTTCTGTAATATCTATTCATCTTTTATGCAACGTGCATTTGATCAGGTGATACATGATGTTGCCTTGCAAAATTTAAACGTTGTTTTTTGTTTGGATCGTGCGGGAGTAGTAGGAGCAGATGGTCCTACGCACCACGGCGCTTACGATATTGCTTTTATGCGATGTATCCCCAATATGACAGTTTCTGCACCCATGAACGAGGAAGAGTTGCGCAATTTGATGTATACTGCCCAATTGGAGGATAAAGGTCCTTTTGTTATCCGCTATCCGAGAGGTAATGGTGTAATGGTAGATTGGAAAAAACCTTTCAAAGAAATTGAAATTGGTAAAGGAAGATTGATTCAAGAGGGTGAATCTGTTGCCATTTTAACATTTGGAGCCATCGGTAACGAAGCAAGCAAAGCGATTTTAAAATTGTCAGAAGAAGGAATACATCCTGCACATTATGATTTAAGATTTGCTAAGCCTTTGGATGAAGAGCTGTTACATAAAGTCTTTCAGAAATTTGAACATATTATAACGGTAGAAGATGGTTGTCTGCAGGGTGGGATCGGATCTGCTGTTTTAGAATTTATGGCAGATCATCGGTATACCAGTAAAGTCGTGCGATTAGGTATTCCAGATACGATCATCGAACATGCCGAGCAGAAGAATCAGTGGAACATGGCCTATTATGATTCCGAAGCAATTGTAACAGAATGTCGAAAGCTGGCAAAAGGTATAAAGACGGACTCTATGGTGAGCTAGGTTCTTCGTACTATAAAAAAATATAAAAGAGGAATTATAATATTATGATTCCTCTTTTTTTGTTTAACTTTAGGAAGATTCCTTATTATAAACGTCGTTACATACATGGTAACAATTCTATTGATTTAACTTGATTCAATCTTTGCTTAATTAGCCAGTGATCCGAAGGAATTATGGAGTAAAAAATAGACCAAAAACTACAGAAAAAAGAAAAAAGTAATAAAAAATTTGGAATGTTAATAAAAAAAAATTAGGCTAAATTTTTTGTTAAAAAAAGTGAATTTTTTAACATAAGTGTCTGATTAATAATGAATTTAAATTAATTTTAAATTTTAGTTTTTTAGCTGATTTTTTTTTGTCATCTTCGTCTTAAGAGAAAGTTATCAACATTTTTTTGGTCGCTTATTGGAAATCAACTTATTAAGAATTTTAGAATGGAAAAAACGAGTACAAGTGTTTGGAATAATTGTCTTGCAATAATCAAAGACAATATACCAGCGCAAAGTTTTAAAACCTGGTTTGAGCCTGTGAAAGCAGTACGTTTGGAGGGTGACGTTTTGACTATTCAAGTACCTAGTTTATTTTTTTACGAGTGGTTGGAAGAACACTATGTTGGCATCTTGCGTAAGACAGTAAAAAAGTTCTTAGGTGAGCAAGGTAGGTTGGAATACAATATTGTAGTGGAGAAGTCTTCAGCATCTATTCCATACACGACTAATATCCCATCTAACGGCAATGGAGCAGAAGGTAAGAAACAATCTATTCCTGTACCTGTATCTTTAAATAAGGATATCAAAAATCCATTTGTGATTCCTGGACTAAAAAAATTACAAGTTGACCCACAATTGAATCAGAATTATACTTTTGATAATTTCATTGAGGGGGAGTGTAATCGTCTAGCACGATCTGCGGGCTTTGCTGTAGCAAATAAACCGGGAGGTACATCATTCAATCCATTGATGATATATGGTGCAGTAGGATTAGGAAAAACACACTTAGCGCAAGCCATTGGAAATGAAATCAAAAGAAACTTACCGGATAAATTGGTTATCTATGTTTCTTGTGAAAAGTTTTGTCAACAATTTGTAGACTCATTAAAAAATAATACGATTAACGACTTTGTGAATTTTTATCAAGCAATGGATGTTATCATCATGGATGATGTACATAATTTTGCTGGTAAAGAGAAAACTCAGGATATATTCTTCCATATTTTCAATCATTTACATCAGTCTGGAAAACAAGTCATCTTAACATCTGATAAAGCTCCTAAAGATTTAGCAGGATTAGAAGAACGTTTATTGAGCCGTTTCAAATGGGGTTTATCTGCGGATATTCAAATTCCCGATTTGGAAACAAGAATGGCAATTTTGAAAAAGAAAATGTATTCTGATGGTATTGAATTACCTGAAAATGTAGTCGAGTATGTGGCTAATCAGATTGACAATAGTGTTCGTGAGTTAGAAGGTGCCATGGTTTCTTTATTAGCACAATCAACATTAAACAAAAAAGAGATTGATTTAAATTTAGCTAAATCAATGCTTAAGAATTTTGTTAAGAACACCCATAAAGAAATATCGATGGAATTCATTCAAAAACTTGTTTGTGAGTATTTTGAAGTTCCTGTTGAAATGGTTAAATCCAAAGTCCGTAAAAGAGAAATTGTACAGGCAAGGCAGATATCCATGTATTTGGCTAAGAACCATACCAAATCATCCTTAAAAACGATCGGTTCATTCTTTGGAGGAAGAGATCACTCGACAGTAATCTATGCATGTCAGACCGTAGAAGACTTAATCGAGACAGACAAGAAATTTAAAACATATGTAAATGATATCATGAAGAAACTCAAAGCTTAATATCACTTATTACATAGCAAATAAAAAAGGGATTCTAATTTAGAATCCCTTTTTTTATCCAAATGGATAATGTTTATGAACAAGTTCTTAATGATTATGGTGTCTTATTTGTTTCTTCAGTATTCTCTTTCTTTTCTTCTTTGACTGGTTGAGGAACTACTTCAGGTATTACCTTAGCAGGTCTTTCTGCCACTACCTTTTTGAATAATTCTTTTTGATCTTCAGTCAATAGTGCATCAACTTTTACATCAGCCTCAGCTTGCAATTTATTGATTTGTTCTACCAAAACTTCTTTAGTTGCATTGGTGTCTCCCAGTAAAGCAAATTCAGCTTTTGCTTGATCTAAAGTAATGGTGTAAGCCGCAGTTTTTTGCTCATCTGTCAAACTTAATTTTTGAGTCAATTCGGTTGTTACCTGAGTAGCATGTTCTTCTGGAGTAACTTGTTGTGCAAATGTTAAAGTCAATGCTAAGAAGAATCCGATTCCTGTTAAAAATAATTTTTTCATGATTGCTATGTTTTAATGTAATATTCAATAACTAAATTCTACAACTAAAACTCTCAATCCCTCTCACTTATTGTATCAAATATGTTACTTTAACAAATTTTTAACAAAATATAATTAATAACTAACTCATTTACAGTTAATAAAAACAAAAAAGGGTTCGACGATATGCCCAACCCTTCTCCTCTAATACCTGCTATTTTTGTCTTTGCTGTCTCCGTTCTTGCATTTCCTTTTGTAGGATGTCATAGGATTTGCTTTGTTCAGGAGTTAAAAACGATTTAATTTTTGCGTCTGTGTTCAGTCGTATAGGTTGAATCTTTTCAAATGCTGCTTTGCGGTCATCCGTACTTTTGAATAGCTCTTGCTGTTTTTTAGATAGATCTAGCGCATATACATAGATGGAGTCTTTTTGGCTTTGGGATAGTTTTAACTGTTTATCTAATCGTTCTACGGTATTTTTAGCTTGATCTTCAGGTGTCCTTTGCCATCCACCATTACCTTGTTTTTCTTGTGCTATTGTTGCCGTAGCAAGAAGCATCAATATGCCAAATAAACCTGATTTTAAATTTTTCATATCTTTTTTATTAGTTACCTATGCTGTCATCTACTTAACGACAACTAATAAGAAGACAAAAACTAAATAGCAAAGTTTAAGAATTATTAAAATTTAAGATTCATTAACACTTCTGTCACAGATAGATATAATTTCTTTTTCAAATGATAGTTGTTTATGCTCATCTTCAAAAGCAATTTCTATAGGAATGTACGCAACAGGAATGTCTCGTAAGAGATTTAAAAATTTGGGATGACGAAGTCGTTGTGCATCTTTTTCTGTTGTTAAGATTATTTTAGTGTCATTTGCTATTTGTTCGAATCTTTGTTTAAATAGTAAAATATCACTTGTTTTAAAAGCATAGTGATCGGAATAGGAAAGGTGCTCAATACACTTTACAAGAGGTTTAAGGTATTTTATTAACGGTTGTGGGTTAGCTATGCCAGTGATTAATAAAACGGCTGTAGTGCTGCTTATTTCAATTAATGGTTTGGTAATAGGAATAGCATTGCCATACACAATAGAAGTAAAGAGGATCGCTGTAATCCCACTTTTTTTACTTAAGTTTTTTTTGATGAGCTCCTTTTCTTTTGGAGTAGCATCAGATGGTGTTTTAGTGACCACGATGATGTTAGCCCTGCTGGATTCTCCTGAAAGGTCTCTAAAATTACCCATAGGCAATACAAACATAGGATGCAGACAAGAGGTGAACTCAAATAAAAGGATCGAAAATTTGGGTTTTAATTTGCGATGTTGAAAAGCATCATCCAATACGATGACATCATGGTTATTCATTAATGTTTCCACACCAAAACATCTATCTTCACAAACAGCTACTGTAAGGTCTGGAAATTTATTTTTAAATTGTAGTGGTTCGTCACCAACTTCATCAACCATTGATGATACCTCAACATATTTAAAGCCTTTAGTTTTGCGACCATATCCTCGGCTTAAAGTAGCGACCTGAAGTTTATTTTGAAGGAGTTTGACGATAAATTCGGTCATTGGACTTTTCCCTGTTCCTCCAATAGCCAGATTTCCGACCACAATCGTTGGAATGGAATAAGACTTAGATTTCAGTACCTGCAGATCAAATAATCTATTTCTAATCCAGATCACCATCCCATACAGTATGGAGAACGGAAATAAAAGTAAACGAAAAATCTTCATGATCAATGACCTATAATATTCAAGCCTACATCAGAAATTTCCATTAATGGATTGTCACGCATGTTTTGTTCAATAGTGAAGTGATATACTCCAGTATCAGGAAATACATAATCTTTGTGGATAAGACTTTGTTGGGTATAGAGAGATCCAGCACTCTTACCAGTCCATTTACCATCTAATTGCGCTAATTTAAGCTCTTTTCTAAAAATATATTCCTTTGTATGAGGGCCTTTCTCATATACCAAAATAAAAAGATTAGCATAGGGATAATTTGCAGTATGTCGAACATTTAACCACATATTATACTTTTTAGAAATATCTGTAATATGAACTTTAAAGGTTGGTTTATTAGTATGATCCCATGCTTTTTTAGGAATACTTACATTTTCATCAATAATTGTATTGGAATCACATGACACAAATAGAGATAATAGGATACAACCAATTAGAAAAGTATATGTTTTCATGCTTATTTAAGTATATCAAATTGGCGAGAATCATACTTCTCGCCAATTGTTGTCATAAACTTATTATTCTGTAGAAGGAGCCGAATTATTGCCCTTATTTCTGTTATTTCGATTCTTATTGAATCTTCTTTTGGGTCTATTTGTTGTTCCCTCTTTATTTTGTGGTGCTGTCGTATTTTTATCCGCAGCAGCTGCTTTAGGAGCTTTATCTTGCTTCTGTTGAGGTTTTTCGGTTTTTACTACCTGTGGTTTTACGACTTGTTCGGAAGTACCTCTTGTCCGATTATTGGGCTTAGCTTTACTTTTACTATTACGTTTTCTTTTATTTTTTTCGTCTAGACGTGTCAGGCTATCTTGTCCTACCACATTTTCGTAATCGTAATTAATAATTTTTTCTTCTTTGATCTCAACTTCAATAGTTGTGACCAATTCGTCCACTTTAATTCCCTGTTTATTTTTCTCGATCAATTCTTTTACTTGATCGACCGGTATGGCAATCCAGCTTTCTGCTCCAGGATAAGAAAACCACATCATTTTTTTGAAAATATCGGTTTTTTGCAAATATGCATTACCCTTGGTTGTTTCGATGCGGTCTATATTATTTGGAATGTCTTTTAGGGCATCCATATAGCTATCCAGTTCGTAGTTTAAGCAGCATTTTAATTTGCCACATTGTCCTGCTAATTTTAAGGTATTCAGCGATAGATTTTGATATCTTGCTGCCGAAGTGGAGACTGTTTTGAAATCTGTCAACCACGTAGAACAACACAATTCTCGACCACAAGAACCTATTCCGCCGAGGCGACTTGCTTCTTGTCTCATACCAATTTGCCTCATTTCAATCCGGATCCGGAATGATTCAGCCATTCTTTTGATTAATTCACGGAAATCGACACGGCCCTCTGCCGTATAATAGAAAGTTGCCTTGGTTTTATCGCCTTGATAATCCACATCCGATATTTTCATAGAAAGACCCAATTCCAAAGCCAAATTTCTAGCTTTATGCATGGTTTCCCATTCCAAATCTTTTGCGATGTTGAATTTTTCAACATCTAACTCTGTAGGTTTACGATAAATTTTCTTGGTTACACTTTCTAAACTTACATTGTTTTTCTTCAATTGTAAGCGAACCAGTTCTCCTGTTAGAGAAACATGTCCTATATCATATCCGCCTGTAGTAGGTTCTACAGCAACCATTTCACCAATTTCTAAATATAAATTGTCAGAATTGATAAAGAAATCCTTTCTCGATCCCTTAAATCGAACTTCTACAATGTCAAAAGGTTTATAGTTGGATGGCATATCCATATCAGATAGCCAGTCATATACATCTAATTTATTACATCCGCTAGTCATGCAAGAGCCATTATTTTGGCAACCTGCTGGAGTACCGCCCACTGTCGTCGTACTTCCACAACCTCCGCCGGATGAGCAACTGCCACATCCCATAGTTTTCTATATATATTGAGTTCCTTTCGGAAACGTTTTGTATTTAAACATTAATACTAATTGCAAAGATAAATCTAAAAATAATATTTTAGGATTTGCATTTCTTTCTACACTATAATGTGTTGTTTCAAACAAATTGATTGTCTCTTCAATCTGTTCAAGGGTATAATGAGTAGCAAACTTGTTGACAAAATCAAGTTCATGCGCAGGAAGGAATACTAGGCTTGATAGGTCTTGTTTAATTAAAACAATTTGACGCATGATGTTAATGGCATACATCAAAAAAGTTTTTTGATTCTCTCGACCTAATTTAGCTAATTCATCCTCGCAAATGCTAATGATATTTAAGCCCGAATCTTGAACGGCCAAACGCAACCATTTGACCAAAAGTTCAAAATGATTATTGGTGTGTAGATCAATCATATTTATAGCTTCCTGGACATTGCCATCTGCTATAAAAGCAATCTCTCTCGCTTCGGATTCTTCAAGATGCTTACTTTCAGTTAAATAAGAAGTAATAGCCTGATGGCTCAACTTATTGATTTTGACAAGCTGCGTTCTCGAAATAATGGTATTTAATATTTTATCTTGATTTTCAGCAACCAAAAGAAACAATGTTTTTTCCGGTGGTTCTTCAATCAGTTTTAGTAATGCATTGCCTTCTTTTTCTAAATATTCAGGGAGCCACATAATTAGCACCTTATATTCTGCTTCAAAAGATTTTAGACTCAGTTTTTTAATAATTTCATGTGCTTCTGCAATATTGATATTAACTTGCTTATTATCCGCATCAAGTTGTTGTCGCCAATTTTCTAAACCCAAATAAGGATTATTTAAAAAAGCCTTACGCCAATTGTCCATGAATGTAGCAGCATGATCATCTTTATGCTTGGCAATGAAAGGATATGAAAAATGTAAATCGGGGTGGATAAGCTTACTGTATTTTCGACAAGAAGCACATTGACCACAACTATCATCCTCTAATTTATTTTCGCAATTGATTAATTGCGCATAAGCCAAAGCCAAAGCTAAAGAACCAGATCCTTCTGGGCCAAGAAATAGTTGAGCATGACTAACACGGTTATCACGAACTGTGCTGATCAGATGTGCTTTAACTAAATCATGTCCAATTATTTCTTTAAATTGCATATACTACTGCTAGTCTATACAAATGTAATAAATAATAGACAGCATTTATTTATAAACAAAATATAATTGGCTTAAATGGGATTAATTTTATTGAAATCCAATGATTTAGAGTCTTTGATATTGATTTTGTTTTGAAAGCCGCTTTTGCATGATTTGCATACCGCTGATTAAAAAATGTAGATTCTTTTGCGTAATATTGCAGATATAATTCATAATTTTAGGAAATGAGATTTATAGTATCCACATCGATTTTATTAAAACAACTTCAAGCTATTAATGGCGCTTCAAGTAGTAGTACAGTTCTACCCATATTAGAGAACTTTCTTTTTGAAATAAAAGACAATACGTTAACAATTTCTGCAACAGATTTGCAAACAAGCATGGTTACGTCATTGCAAATTGAGGCTAAAGAAGAAGGAAAAGTAGCGATGCCTTCTAAAATTTTAATCGAGACTTTAAAAACATTGCCGGATCAGCCTGTTGCTTTTTTTGTTGACAACAATACATTAGCGATTGAAATAAGCGCTGGTGATGGTAAATACAAGTTGAGTGGTGAAAATCCTGAAGATTTCCCTAAAATTCCTGTTATTGATAATGCTCATACGGTAAACATGCCTGCTCCAATATTGGCAGAAGCAATCAGTAAAACCATCTTTGCTGTCAGTAACGATGAATTGAGACCCGCGATGTCAGGTGTTTTAGTTCAATTGGGAGATAAAGCGATTACATTTGTATCCACAGATGCACATAAATTAGTTCGTTATAGAAGATCTGATATAGGTGTAGAAAAACCGGCTTCATTGATCCTTCCTAAAAAAGCGTTATCCTTACTGAAATCTTCTTTACCATCTGAAGATATTAATGTATCGATTGAATATAATTCTACTAATGCCTTTTTCAGTTTTGGTAACATCAATTTAATTTGTCGTTTGATTGACGAGCGTTACCCAGATTATGAAGCTGTCATTCCGCAAGTGAATCCAAACAAATTAACTGTTGATCGTTTATTATTCTTAAATACGCTACGTCGTGTCGTTATTTTTGCCAATAAAACGACCCATCAAGTACGTTTGAAAATCTCAGGTAGCGAATTAAATATCTCAGCAGAAGATCTAGATTTTTCTAACGAAGCTCATGAGCGTTTAGGCTGTCAGTTTGAAGGAGAAGATATGGAGATTGGTTTCAACGCTAAATTTTTAGTAGAGATGTTGAATAATTTGGCGAGTGAAGAAGTTGTGATCGAAATGAGTACAGCAAACCGTGCCGGATTATTAATTCCAGCAGTAGCAGAAGAAAATGAAGATATTTTAATGCTGGTTATGCCGGTTATGTTAAATAACATAGGTTAATTCAGATTGCTTTGGAAGTTATAACGCATATTATTGATTTTATTCTGCATATTGATAAACATTTACTAGAAATTGTAAATGATTATAATACTTGGACTTACCTCATTTTGTTTTTGATTATTTTTGTCGAAACAGGAGTAGTCGTAATGCCATTTTTACCAGGAGATTCCTTACTTTTTGCATCTGGTATGCTTGCAGCACAGCCCAACGAATTGAATGTTTGGTTGATGATTGTCATCCTATTGGTAGCTGCGATATCGGGAGATTCGCTTAATTACTCGATCGGGAAACGTTTTGGTATGCAGATGACCAAGTTTAAACTTTTTGGAAAACAGGTCATTAAGGATGAGCAGATTCAGAAAACTCATGCATTCTATGAGAAGTATGGAAGCAAGACAATCGTTATTGCACGCTTTGTACCTATTGTAAGAACTTTAGCACCATTTGTCGGAGGTATTGGCAGAATGCATTATGGTACTTTTATAACCTATAATGTTATTGGAGCAGTTCTTTGGGTAGTTGGAATTACATTAGCAGGTTATTTCTTAGGAAACATACCGATTATTAGAGATAATTTTTCAAAAGTGGTATTATTGATTATTCTATTATCCATACTACCGATTGTCTTTGAAGTCGTAAAAGAAAAATTTAAAAAGAAAAAGGAAGCTTAAAAGCTTCCTTTTTTTATATACCCGATTATGATCATAGTAGCAACGGATCAATTACTGGATAGAAAGATACCGTAATATATACCTAGCAGTTTATTCAAAAGAATTCGATGTATGGAGATCTTGACCAATATTGTTGATTTTATTTTTCATATCGATAGACACTTAGTGCAGATCGTGCATGAGTATGAAGGATGGACCTATCTCGTTTTATTTTTAATTGTATTTGCAGAAACAGGATTAGTGGTTGCTCCATTTTTGCCAGGAGACTCTGTCTTATTTGCTCTAGGGGCTATCATTGCCATTCCTGAGAGCGGTTTATCATTACTTTTATTTTGGCTTTTTTTGATATTTGCAGCTATTCTAGGTGATTTTGTCAATTATGAAATCGGAAAATATTTAGGGCTCCGTGTATTCAAAACGGGATCTAAAATTTTTAAACCCGAATATTTGGAGCGAACTCAATCCTTCTATTTAAATCACGGTTCCAAAACGATTATCTATGCACGATTTGTTCCGATTGTACGCACATTCGCCCCATTTGTTGCGGGGATAAGTAAGATGCCCTATCCCCAATTTGGAACTTATAATATGCTTGGGGGTTTTCTCTGGGTAACCTTATTTCTATTCGCAGGCTATTTCTTTGGTCAACTTCCATTCTTTAAAAACCATTTTTCGATCGTAGTACTCGTCATTATTTTTATTAGCCTGTTTCCCATGCTTATACAGGTATGGAAGACTAAAAAATCAATAAAGGTCTAAACCAATTACCCTTTTTTGAGTCTGCTTTATCTAAATATGTGTATGAAGTATCTACTTTTTATCTTTCTCAGTTTCGTGTTTACTTTTTCATCGGCGCAAGTTCGAGTTGAAAAAAAACAGGCTAAAGCAGCATTTGAACTTCTAAATGATATCCGTCGGCATCCCGAACGGTATAAAAAGAAACTCGGATTATTCAATTTGGATAAGGTGACCAGAAAACCATTGAATTGGAATAAAAAGCTAGCTGCTGTTGCGGAAGATCGTGCCGAGGACATGGCCAGAAGAAATTATTTTGACCACGTCAATCCAGACGGAATAGGTCCCAATTATTACATTCAAAAGTCAGGTTATGATTTAAATGCAAGCTGGCTGAAAAATAAAAAAGCAAATAATTTCGAATCTATCGCCTGGAATTGGCCAAGTGCTAGTGAAGCGATAAAAGGCCTCATCATTGGTAAAGAAGCACCCGGATATCATCATCGAAAACACTTATTGGGCATGGATGATTGGAATGCATCATTATATGATATTGGTATTGGCTATGTCACAGTAGGCAAGAAAGGTAATCAAAAAAGCTATTTATGTGTCATTATTGCCAAGCATGATTGGTAAATTAATCAATTTATAGTCTTGATATTATGCATTATTGGAATGTTTCTTACCTTTGCATATGATAAAATCAATGACAGGATACGGCACTGCTGTAAAAGACAATGGAAAAGTTAAGTACAGTGTCGAGATTAAATCCTTGAATTCTAAATTTCTTGAATTGAATCTTCGCTTACCCAAAGCGGTTTCAGATAAGGAATTGACATTACGTACAGAGTGTAGTAAACTGATCGAAAGAGGTAAGGTAAACCTGTATGTGAATGTTGAATATACTGATCAAACAGCAAAAGCATCCACTATAAATGCAGATTTGCTAAAAAAATACTATACACAATTACAACAGATTGCTTTTGAATTGGGGGATAAACAAGTTTCTCTTTTCGAATTAGCTCTTAATATGCCGGAGGTAATTGCCAATAATGATAATGAAGTTGATGAAGAAGAATCAAAATTATTATTAGAAGCATTTTATGCCGCAGTAGACCACTTTAATCTTTTCCGAGCAGACGAAGGCGCAGTATTATCGCAGGACCTAACTGATCGTGTTGAATTGATCTTAACTTATTTAACAGAAGTCGAATCTGTGGAGATGGATCGTATTCCTTTAATCAGAGAACGTATCGGACATTATCTGGAGGATACAGTAGGCAAGGAAAACGTAGATAAAAATCGTTTTGAGCAGGAGTTGATTTATTATATCGATAAATTAGATATCACAGAAGAGAAAGTACGTTTACGTTCACACTGTCGTTATTTTCAAAAAGCATTGACCGCATCGGATTCCAACGGTAAGAAACTTGGATTTATATCTCAGGAAATGGGTAGAGAGATTAATACTTTGGGATCAAAAGCAAATCACGCTGGAATTCAGCAGATCGTGGTAAAAATGAAAGAAGAATTAGAAAAAATTAAAGAGCAATTGCTCAACGTATTATAGGAATGGCAGGTAAGTTAATTATATTCTCCGCACCATCGGGCGCAGGTAAAACAACAATAGTAAAAAGTTTATTAGGTAAACATGGTGATAAGTTGGAATTTTCCATTTCAGCAAGTACACGAGAGCCTCGCGGTGAAGAAATAGATGGTAAAGATTATTACTTTATTTCGAAAGAAGACTTTTTGCATAAAATTGCCAAACAAGAATTTATTGAATTTGAAGAAGTGTACTCTGGCACCTTTTATGGAACACTGCGTTCGGAAGTAGAACGCATCTGGGCAAAAGGTAAGCATGTTATTTTTGATATTGATGTGATCGGTGGATTACGATTACGTTCTAAGTTTCCAGATGAAGCCTTATCTATTTTTGTGCAACCTCCATCTTTGGAAGTATTAAAAGAACGTCTTCGTGGAAGAGGAACCGATTCAGAAGAAAAATTGCAGGAACGATTTGCAAAAGCAGAATCAGAATTATCATATGCTGATAAATTCGATGTCATATTAAAAAATTATGACTTAGACGTCGCTGTGGTTGAGGCAGAAAAATTAGTGATGGAATTTCTGAACAAATAGTCATGGCTAAAGTTGGTTTATTCTTTGGATCTTTTAATCCCGTGCATGTAGGTCATTTAATAATTGCTAATTATATGGCTAATTATACAGAATTGGACGAGGTATGGTTTGTGGTTTCTCCACAAAATCCGTTTAAGAAGAAGGAAAGCCTAGGAAATATGTACGATCGGCTGGAGATGGTCAATCTAGCGATAGAAGATACCGACAACTTAAAAGTGAGTGCTATCGAGTTTGGTTTGCCGCAACCCTCTTATACCATTGATACCTTAACGCATCTAGCGGAGAAATATCCTTCACATGATTTTGTTTTGATTATGGGGGAGGACAACTTGGAAACCTTTTCCAAATGGAAGAACAGTGATGTCATATTAAGAGATTATCACATCTACGTCTATCCAAGACCAGGATATAGTGGCAATACCATGAAAGAGCATCCATCCATCACGATGACTCAGACACCTATGATGGAACTATCTTCAACTTTTCTAAGAAAATCGATCAAAGAAGGTAAAAATATCAAATTTTATACTCCAGACAAAGTCTTAGATTTTATCGAGAAAAAAGGCTTATATTCATAAAAAAGAGCGAAACCCAGTTTCGCTCTTTTTTATGAATACTAATCTTCAATGATAAAACCGACCTCTTGGTCAAAAGCTTTTTTTTCATCATCTGACAGGTTATTTTTCATCACGCGAATCGTATAACCTCCTCGTAAAACTCCTTTATCCAAATACATCCAGTCAGAAATTGTTTTAGGGTCTATGGTAACTCGATCTCCAAATTTTACGGCCTTTGTCAATTGAGGTTCATTATTTACAGTACCACTGTACGATTTCCCATCAGAAGTTAAATCACCAATCCAGATGTGTTCACCACCTCCATCTTCGGTATCAAATTTCACCTTAATAGCAAAACTTTCATATCCTTCCTGAGGCTGTTTAAATGCGTCATCAAAATTTTTAAAAGTCTTATTGGCTTCAGCGATAGCTTGATTCATGATTTCATCATCTTTTTGGAACTCAATGATATCATCATTCTTGATCTTTTCTTTAATCCCGTTTTGACAAGAAGATAAGAAAAGTGAACATATTAAAATTAGGATAATGCTGTTTGAAATCGATCTGTTTTTTGATTGTTGGATCATGTTATTTATTTATATTTTTTTAAAGATGAAAACCCAAGATAATAAATTTTAAAAAAAATTGAAATATGTGCTCGATGATACCGCCATCAGTAAGCAGTTTTCCTCTAACCGTTTATTCATATCTTCAACAAACATTTAATTCAACAGTTTTGATTATTTTTAAAGAAAAAACGATGAGAACTCACGTACTATTACTTATCTTATTATTTGGCTTTATAAACGCCTTTGCTCAATCGAATGAGGTTGATGGCAGTTCTTATAGCAGAGATGAAAAAGGTTACGAATTGCGCACTAAAATGACTATACCGCCTTATGGGTTAGCCAAAGTAAAAAAAATGATTGAAACCATTACATTTAAAGAAGATCCATTGGGCAGTTCGGACGGTGGTATAGAAGCTATAAGTGCAACACAATTTAAATCATTAAGTTTAAGAGAAAAGTTTACCTATGTCATGATTCATGCAGAGCTTAGCCAACAGAATTGTGCTATTCCAGAATATCAAAACGATATTCAAAAAAGGATTTTCAGTCAATTGGAAACAGGATTTAATGAAGCGAGCTGGAGTCAAAGACAAGCCGATTTTCTAATGGGAAACCGCGATTCTGTGATGAAACTCATTCAAGAATCGGTCGTCCGGAGTAAACGTATGGGTGTAAATTATAAAGAAGCAATCTTAGAAATGAATGCTTGGGAAATGATTCCCTTTATCATTAGTTATATCAAAAGCACAGCTCAAGATAAGGATGCATTGACCTTACTGATGCTTTTAATGAAACGAGGAGAGTTTGATGAGTTTATGAAATCAACTTCTTACCAGAAATTATATGGTCCTGATGCTAATTATTATTCCTTCCTGAATTATAATAAAGCAAATGAAGTTTTAATCTGTGAACGCGCTAGTCGTTATTATAAAGAAAAGACTTTGAAATGATCAAGAACTTCTGGATTTTATTGCTTGGAATGGTTATTTGCACCAGTCATTCATTTGCGCAAGTGCAAAGGTTTATTGATATAGAAGCAGGTACATATATCTTAGGCGATACACTCAGTTTAGATAACCCAAGGAGAGCAGTTACGCTTTCTCACTTTTCAATTGCTGAGACCGAATTAACCAATGAAGCATTTGCGGCATTTGTAGCGTCGACCGATTATATCACGCTGGCAGAACGATTTCACAATGCCATGGTCTTTGAGCCCGGGTTAGCAGAATTTCGATGGTTGCAGGATAGTACGGCCTATTGGCGATTTCCAAATGGTACAAGTAGGGGGGGCATTGAAGATAAAATGAATCATCCCGTTACCTGCATATCCTATCGTGATGCATTAGCCTATTGCGAATGGGCAGGAGTTCGTCTACCATCATTAGAGGAATGGGAAGTAGCTTCAAGAGCGGGCTCGCAAACCAAATATTTTGAAGGTGTAGAGTTAGATAACATCATGGATTATGCTAATATATGGCACGGAAGAAATCATTTAGTCGCCGATACGACAGATGGTTTTCTATATACTTCACCTGTTAAAACATTTAAAGCAAATCCATGGGGTTTATATGATGTATACGGCAATGTTTTTGAATTTTGCGAAGGATCTCTAGTTCGAGATCAAGGGCGAAAAGTAGCGCATGCGCGCGGTGGCTCATGGTGGTGCAGTAAAAACAGTTGTGCTTCCTTCAATTCGCAATATATAGGTTCGGTCAACCCCAATGCATCTTTTAGTAATCTAGGTCTTCGAGTCGCGAAGAAAAAGTAGAGAGACTGACCAGAGGAAAGCCTCTCTGCATATTTTTATTATCGTCCCATCCAGCCACCATCAACGGTAAGTATGGTTCCATGTACGTAGTTAGACGCCTCAGAACTTAAGAATACGATAGGTCCTTTGAAGTCTTGAGGCTGTCCCCATCTTGCAGCAGGAATACGACCTAAAATAGAAGCAGATCTTTCGGGATCATCTCGTAAGGCTTCTGTATTGTCTGTTGCAATGTATCCTGGTGCAATAGCATTAACATTGACACCAAGAGAAGCCCACTCATTGGCAAAAGCTTTTGTCATTGAGGCAATTGCACCTTTTGATGCGGCATATCCCGGCACATTGATTCCCCCTTGAAAAGAAAGTAAAGATGCGGTGAAAATAACTTTTCCTGTTCCACGTGAAATCATATCTTTACCTATTTCTCTAGTCAAAATAAATGGTGCATTCTGATTGATTTCGATGATCTCATCCCAGTATTCATCCGGATGCTCAGCAGCTGGTTTGCGCAAGATATTGCCCGCATTGTTGACCAATATATCAATAATAGGATGTTGCTCTTTTACCTTTGTGATAAATGCGTATAGATCCTTTCGCTTTGAAAAATCACATTGGTATGCGTAAAATTTTCTACCGAGAGATTCCACCGATTTTTGAATAGCAGAGTTATCAAGTTCCAACGAAGCTGAAACACCGATAATATCCGCACCAGCTTCTGCTAATGCCTCAGCCATTGCTTTACCAATTCCTCTTTTGCACCCTGTAACCAGGGCAACTTTACCTGTTAAATCAAATGATTGTAGTATAGACATTATTTTTTGTAGCTAATGGTTAAAGGTTTTTGAATTTGTTCTGATGCCTGCTTTAAATAAGTTTTCCAAGCATCCATGGATGTGATTTTGCCCGCCTTGTTAAATGCGGCTCCCATGTAATAGGTCAGCGGTTGATTATTTTTTGCCTTTACGCTCCATAAAAACTGATTTGGAGTGTCAATAAAATCTTTCTTAACGTGAGGTAACACCAAGGCAGTGCCGGTTATGTTTCCATTTTGTTCTGGTTCCCAATACGCGAAGAAATTTGCTTTTTTATCAATTGCAATAGTTGGATTAGCTTCTTTTCGTTTAGTAATACCGATAACAATAGGTGTCGTGGCAGCTGTCGTATTATGAATATAAACATTAATTTTGCTCAATTGACTTTCTGCATCGATGGAGATTTCTTTTTCTATGGCAATCTTTTGACCACTTATTTCTTGAGGCTCATAGATTAATTTGAAGCTAGCCCGTATAGGCCCGTTGTCAAGAATTTCATATTTGCGATAGTGTTTGGTATATTGAATTTGTTGGTCAAAATAGAGAGCCATGTCTCCAACACCTAAGGTTTGACCGACAGAGTAGTAATCTAGGCCTTTACCGTGGTCTGCATGATAATCCCCAGTTCTATACCATTCGTCAATAATTAACTCATCAGTACGTTTAGCCCAATAATCAAACCCTTGTGCATCTTCAGAAGTACCTTCCAATGTTTTCCCATAAGCTCTGAAGGCAACCACATTGTTTTCCCATGCAAAATCATCTTTTCGTTCGGGAACATAGCGAGCAAAAACTTTATTCGCTGTTTTTGATGGAATAGCGGAAGAAACTGTCAGTTCTATTTTTCCTTTAGGAGCAATATCTACAGCAATCAATACATTTTGTGGTGTTGATTTTCCTCTTTTTTCCAATTGGAATATGAGTGGTTTTTTTGATTCTTGATCTGTAATCGAGAAAATAGTATCCTTTAATTCAAAATGCTTTTTAAAATTTTCGAAAGGAATGCTAATGACTTCTTTTCTTTCGAAAGTTGATGGATTCTGAATAATTAAAGAGCTAGTATTTTGAGCAAATAAGCTTGATGTAGTCCCAAGTATACAGACAGCTGATAGTAATGATCTCATTCCTTTTTATTTTAAATCAGTTATTGCAGACTTGTCCATATCATCGTAATCTAAATTTTCTCCCGCCATACCCCAGATAAACGTATAATTACTCGTTCCAGCTCCTGAGTGTATAGACCAAGGGGGAGAAATGACAGCTTCTTCATTTTTCATCCAAATATGACGGGTCTCCTCTACTGGTCCCATAAAGTGGGCGACTGCTTGACCTTCTGGAACTTCAAAATAAAAGTAAACTTCCATACGACGGTCATGCGTATGAGCGGGCATCGTATTCCAAACAGAACCTGGCTTGAGCTCTGTCATTCCCATTTGCAGCTGACAGGTATCGACAATCTTATTCAAAAGCATTTGGTTGATTGTTCTATGGTTTGCTGTTTCGAGAGTGCCAAGCTCGATTTTATTCGCCAATTCTTTTGTCACTTTTTTCGTCGGAAAAGCATGATGAGCAGGTGTTGAATTCAGGTAAAATTTTGCAGGATTTGATGCATCTTTGCTACTGAAATACACCTCTTCAACTCCTTTACCGATATATAAAGCTTCTTTATTCGCTAGATCGTAGATGGTTCCATCGACTTCAACTTGCCCAGCTGCTCCAACATTGATGATCCCCAATTCTCTTCTGCTGAGGAAATAGGGCTCTTTCAATAGGGCAGGTATCGTTTCCAATTTTAGTTTCTCAGCAATAGGCATGGCGCCTCCTGCCATGTAACGATCATAGTGTGAATAGGTAAAATGGATCTGGTCTGCTTCAAAAATATTTTCAATTAAAAAGTTCTCTCTTAAAGACTTGGTGTCAAGTGTTTTACATTCATTAGGGCTAATTGCGTAGCGCGACTCATAATTCGTTTTCATATTTTAGCGTATTTAAGAAATATGTTAAAAATAAGACATTAATAGATCATAAGCCACAATAATCTTCGCAATCGATATCGGAAAAATTTAAATGAAAATAGAAATGATATAAGACCAGAGGGCAGTTGTAAACAAACTTAGGATAATTCCCAAGCCAATAATCAAGTTGATTAGCTTGGTGTTTAATCTGAATTGTTGTACGACCATACTTGCTGTAATTAAGGTAGGCATTGCTGCCTCCATGATACTAACGCGAGCGATGTCTCCTTTAATACCCAGCGACAGAGCAGCTAGCAGTACCAGCGCAGGAGCCAACATTAATTTATATAATAACGTCATGGAGATCTGGGAGATCTCCCGTTTGATTCCCTTAAACTGGAGTTGTAGACCGACAGAGAATAAGGCTAAGGGTGCAACTGTGGGTGCAATTTTATCAAAGAAAGGTTCGCTTATACTCAAGTCAACGTATGGCGATAGTACAAGAGCGAGAATACACGCTATAAAAGGAGGAAATGTGACAAGCCTTTTTAATAAAGCACTTACTTTAATTCCTCCATTATTGCTGCGGTCTCCTTTGATGGCACAGATAATTCCTACGGTAGATAAAAGCATAAAATTGACCTGATCACAAATAATAGCAATGCTGAGGTTTTGCTCCCCGTAATAAGCAATGATCAATGGAAACCCAATAAAAGAGGTGTTACTATACGCTGAAGATAATTCTAAGGTACTCCGAGAACGTTGGCTATAGCCTTTATAACGACAATACAATTCCATAAATATCCAACTTCCTGCAACAACTATTATCGGAGATAACACCGGAAATATCAGTTGAGTGCTCCAACTGATCTGTGGAATATATTTAAAAGATACTGCAGGCAAGGCGATGTACAATACCCAAATATTGATGCTTTTAGAGGCATTTTCAGGAATGAGTTTGAAATGCTTAAACAGCATTCCGGTGCATATGCAGAATATGATAAGGATAAAATTGACCATTTTGAATTGGAAAACAGGATGAACGGACGAAGTTACTGAAAACAGAAATTTACTTGTTGCTTTTTTGGGATTTTAATCATAAAAAATCTGCCTGTTTTTGATTCAGGAACTATACGAATAAGATTGTATTCAGATTATTATTATATTAATATATCATTAAGCTTTAATAGAGGTATACTAGAGGGTTTCTATAGGGTTCCTATAGGTAAAGCTATAGAAATGCTGTACTAAATCTAGCTTACATCTGTTGAAAATCAGGCTTAATATCTAATCTGCTTCCTATCTCTCCTTCAGTTAGCCTTAATAAAAAATGAGCTTAGGTCTTTTTAATGTATAAAAAGAAAAAGCATTGTCTTAAAAACCAATGCTTTTCTTTTTTTCTTCCTAAATTAGCGTCATGACAAAGAAAAAACCAACCATACTGGTCGTGAATGATGACGGCATTACTGCGCCAGGTATCAAAGTTTTGATTGAAGAGATGCAAAAAATCGGACATGTGGTTGTCGTCGCTCCTGATAGTCCACAATCGGGTATGGGGCATGCCATTACGATCGGTCGACCTTTGCGTTTAGATCGTATTGACTTGTATGATGGTGTTGAGATGTATAAATGTTCAGGAACTCCGGTCGATTGTGTTAAACTCGCCGTGAATAAGATATTTAAAGGTCGTAAACCAGATGTATGTGTCTCCGGTATCAATCATGGATTAAACCATTCCATCAATGTATTATATTCGGGTACGATGTCTGCTGCGGTTGAGGGAGCGATTGAAGGAATTCCATCCATTGGATTTTCTTTGGATAATTTTGATTACGATGCTGATTTTTCACATTGTAGACCTTATCTCCTTTCGATTACCAAACAAGTACTGGCAAATGGTCTTCCTAAAGGATCTTTATTAAATGTCAATTTTCCTAAAGATGAAGCCAAAGGAATTAAAATCTGTCGTCAGGCAGGTGGACATTATGTCGAAGAGTTTGATGAGCGTGTCGATCCTAGAGATCGCGATTATTATTGGATGACAGGTAGATTTGAGTTGGAAGATCGGGGCGAGGATACAGATTCATACGCCTTAAGTAAAGGATATGTAGCTATAGTTCCAACGCAGTTTGATATGACCGCTCACCACGTCATCCCTCAATTAAATTCTTGGGCATTCGATAGTTAATATGAAAAAAAAATTAGGCATAGGGATTCTATTGGGTGCTATTGCACCCTTAATCGCTTATTTAATTTCTACTTATACCACACTTTTTGAGAAAACGATTGCTGAAAAGCCGATGTTAATATATGCTGTTGCGGTATTTATCAACTTATTGGCGATACGTTTTTTATTCAAAGGAGAGAAAGAAGCCTTAGCAAAAGGAGTATTGGCTGCAACTTGTATAGCGACAATACTTTATATACTCACACATAAATTATCCATATGAAATTGACATTGGGTTTTTCCCCCTGTCCTAATGATACCTTCATTTTTGATGCACTTATTCATCATAAAATAGATACAGAAGGATTAGAATTTGACATTGTTTATGAAGATGTCGAAACATTAAATCTAAGAGCTTTTAAGGGCGACTTAGCCATAACGAAATTGAGTTACCATGCTTTTGCCTACGCAGTAGAGGATTATGAGCTTTTGGATGCCGGTAGCGCATTAGGCTTTGGAGTTGGACCGATGTTAATTACCAAAGATGAACATTTGGCTAAAGAACTTCAAGACAAATTATCTGCTCAGGCCTCACTTACGACTGCATTGCAACAATTGAGTGTTGGCTATCCCGGTAAGTATACGACTGCTAATTTTTTATTAGGATTGGCTTTTCCCGAATTGAAGAATAAAAAAGAGCTTGTCTTTTCAGAGATCGAAGGAGCTTTGTTGGCTGGTGATATCGATTTGGGCTTAATTATTCATGAAAACCGGTTCACCTATCAAGAAAAGGGACTTTTTAAAGTGGTTGATTTGGGAGATTATTGGGAGAAAACGACAAATTGTCCTATTCCATTGGGCGGTATTGTAGTGAAAAGAAGTATTCCTGGCGATATTAAGGAAAAACTGAATCGTATTTTACGAGCAAGTGTGGAATATGCTTTTGCTAATCCTACATCAGGTCTGGAGTTTATAAAGTCACATGCGCAGGAGATGAGTATTGAAGTAATGTATAAACATATCGATCTTTATGTCAATAAGTATTCTGTATCGCTTGGAAAAGAAGGACGTTCAGCAATTGAAATCATGTTTAATAAGGCTCAGGATATGGGCTTTATCCCGAAAACGGACAAGAATTTATTTTTGTCATAAAAAAGAGTAAAAAATATAGATATCGTATGTTAGATATGATATCTAATAACTAAATTTGCCCGATTAGTGTCAATTTGTCTGCAATTTTAGTTTGGAGTCATTATTGAATGAAAGTCATAAATTGAGATAGAAAAGAATATTATGTTAAAATTTTTAAGTAAATTATTTGGAAGTAAATCCGAGCGAGATATTAAGGGAGTTCAACCAATTGTAGAAAAAATCAAATCGGAATACGAGCAGCTTTCGTCACTTACTGACGATGAATTGCGTGGCAAAACGGCTGATTTCAAAAATAGAATAAAAGGATATTTAGCAGATATTGATACCGAGATCTCTACTCTAAAGGCAGAAGCTGATGCTGATGACTTGGATATGTCGCAGAAAACTGCGATATATGAAAACGTGGATAAGTTATCCAAAGATCGTGATAAAAAATTAGAAGAAGTTTTAATGGATATTTTACCTGAAGCATTTGCTGTGGTAAAAGAAACATCAAGACGTCTGACAGAAAATAAACAATTAGTCGTTAAAGCAACCGATTTTGATCGAGAAATCGCTGCACAAAAACAAAATGTAGTGATCCAAGGTGATCAAGCGACATGGAAAAATGTGTGGTTAGCAGCGGGGACTGAGGTAACTTGGAACATGGTACATTATGATGTGCAGTTAATTGGTGGTATTGTATTACATCAAGGTAAAATTGCGCAGATGGCTACTGGTGAAGGTAAGACTTTGGTAGGTACGCTACCGACTTATTTAAATGCATTAGCAGGTAATGGTGTACATATTGTAACGGTCAATGATTATCTAGCACGTCGTGACTCGGAGTGGAATGCACCATTATTCGAATTCCATGGTTTAAGTGTAGATTGTATTGATAAACATCAACCAAACTCACCACAAAGACGTAAAGCTTATGCTTCTGATATCGTCTATGGTACCAATAACGAATTTGGTTTCGATTATTTACGTGATAATATGACGCAGACTCCTGAAGCATTAGTGCAAGGTAAGCTGCATTTTGCGATGGTGGATGAGGTCGATTCAGTTTTAATTGATGATGCTCGTACACCTTTGATTATTTCAGGTCCTATTCCTCGTGGTGATCAACATGAATTCTACCAATTAAAACCGCGCATCGAACGTTTGGTAAATGCACAAAAAGCCTATATCAACACGGTATTGAATGAAGCTAAGAAAGCGGTTAAGGCTGGAGATATCGATCCAGAAAAAGGTGGCTTGGCCTTATTTAGAGCTTACCGCGGATTGCCTAAAAATAAAGCCTTAATTAAATACTTAAGTGAAGATAATCATCGTCAGATTTTGCAAAAAGTAGAAAACTACTACATGCAAGAGCAGAATAAAAATATGCCTAAAGCTGATGCAGAATTATTCTTTGTGATCGATGAGAAAAACAATCAAGTAGAATTAACAGAAAAAGGTATTGAATTAATCACGGCTTCAGGAGAGGATCCTTCATTCTTTATCCTACCAGATGTCGGTTCTGAAATTGCTGATATTGAAAAAGCTGAAATTCCTTTAGAAGAGAAAGCGACTCGTAAAGAGGAGTTATTACGTGATTATTCGATCAAAGCGGAGCGTATTCATTCGATCAACCAATTATTAAAAGCATATACTTTATTTGAAAATGATGTTGAGTACATTGTTGACGAAGGAAAAGTCAAAATTGTAGATGAGCAAACAGGACGTATCATGGATGGTCGTCGTTACTCAGATGGATTGCACCAAGCGATTGAAGCTAAAGAGAATGTGAAGGTAGAAGATGCTACACAGACTTATGCAACCATTACTTTACAAAATTACTTCCGGATGTACCACAAGCTTGCAGGTATGACGGGTACAGCTTCTACTGAGGCTGGTGAGCTTTGGGAAATATATAAATTGGACGTTGTCGAAATTCCGACCAATCGCGTTGCTTTACGTGATGACCGTCAAGATTTTATTTACCGTACTGCTCGTGAAAAATACAATGCTGTTGCAGAAGAAATTCAAAAATTGACCGAAGCAGGAAGACCTGTGTTGGTGGGTACAACTTCTGTAGAGATTTCCGAATTATTGAGCCGAATGCTTCAGTTGCGTAAGGTTAAACATAATGTATTAAACGCAAAACTACACCAGAAAGAAGCTGATATTGTTGCTGAAGCAGGTCAACCTGGTCAAGTAACGATTGCAACAAACATGGCTGGTCGTGGAACGGATATTAAGTTAACGGACGAAGTTAAAGCTGCTGGTGGTCTAGCGATCATCGGTACAGAACGTCACGAGTCACGTCGTGTTGACCGTCAGTTACGTGGTCGTGCTGGTCGTCAAGGGGATCCAGGATCATCGCAATTCTTCGTTTCATTGGAAGATAACTTGATGCGTCTATTTGCTTCGGAGCGTATCTCTAACATCATGGTTAAGATGGGAGTTGAAGAAGGTGAAGTGATGCAACACAGCATGCTGACCAAATCAATCGAACGTGCACAACGTAAAGTGGAAGAAAACAACTTTGGTATTCGTAAGCGTCTTTTGGAGTATGATGATGTGATGAACTCACAACGTACGGTTATCTATACAAAACGTAAAAATGCTTTATTCGGAGAACGTCTAGATGTAGATTTGAACAACATGATTTTTGATGTTGTGGAAGAAATCGTGGTTGATGGTAAAGAGGGTGGTTCTTATGAAGATTTTCAAATTGAGGTGATCCGTGTGTTTGCTGTCAATCCAGAGATTTCGGAAGAGGAGTTTACCAACTTAAAGATTGAAGCATTGACCGATCGTTTGTTTGAGCAGATCATTAATGCATATCATACTAAATTAAACACGGTAGCGGCTCATACGATGCCTGTCTTGCAAAATGTGTTTGAAGAACGTGGTAATGTTGTTGAAAATGTTGTTATTCCTTTCTCTGATGGTCTTCGTGGCATCCAAGTTGCTACAAACTTGAAGAAAGCAATTGAAACTGGCGGAAGAGAAGTTTTCAAATCATTTGAAAAAGGAATTGTTTTAGCTTTAATTGATGAAGCATGGAAAGAGCATTTACGTGAAATGGATGACTTGAAACAATCTGTTCAAAATGCTGTTTACGAGCAAAAGGATCCGATCATTATCTATAAAATGGAGGCATTTAACTTATTTAAATCGATGTTAGCGGTGATGAATAAGGATATCGTCAGCTTTATTTTTAAAGGAGAGATTCCGGGACAAAATATGCAAAGTGTCCCTGAGCGTTTGGTACAGGCACCTCCTGTTCAGGTGAAAGCGACAAAAGCAGAATTAGAATCTCCAATAGGCGTAAGTGCTGAAGATGTAGATACACGCGACCTAGGACCTACACAGCCTATTCGTAATGAAAATGCAATTGGCCGCAATGATGATTGTCCTTGTGGTTCAGGAAAGAAATACAAAAACTGCCATGGCGCTAATAGCTAGGCGGGATTTAAAATAATAAAAGAATGCTTAAGAAAGGATTGATAGTTGTTTTTGCTTTAGTTGCTTGTACTTTTTTGAAAGTGAAAGCGCAGAAAAACGATAATGTAGTGATTGTCAAAGATACATTAATTACAATTTTACAACATTATCGGGCAAATATGGGTATCAATCCTATCGAAAGCAAACCTGTTGCAGTTCCAACTAAAGCACCTGTACGCAGTGCGGCTACGCGCACTACCGTGCGCGGTTTTAGGGTTCAGATCTATGCAGGTAGTGATCGTAACAATGCTTTCTCAGAGCAAGCACGATTTAGAAATATGTACAAAGATATGGATACCTATATCAATTATGATGAACCCAATTATAGGGTCAAAGTAGGAGACTTTAGGAGTCGATCTGAAGCAAATAATTTTATGAATTTGCTTCGCCAACAGTTTAAAAACGTATTCGTATTCTCTGAAAACGTTTTTGTTTACCAATAATCTTAAGATAATGGCAAGTATTAAAGATCAAGTTAATGCCTTAGCCCAACAGTTTTTTCAAGAAACAGTTCAAATGAGGAGACATCTTCATCAACACCCTGAACTTTCTTTTGAAGAGTACAATACTTCGGCATATGTCAAATCTATATTGAGTGATATAGGTATTCCCTTTGAAGAAATGGCTGACACGGGCATTGTTGCCTATCTAACAGGTGACATCGCATCTGATGAAGTTATTGCTTTACGTGCTGACATGGATGCTTTACCAATTCAAGAGGTAGAGGGCAGAAGCTATGGGTCACAAAATCCTGGTGTGATGCATGCTTGTGGACATGATGTGCATACCTCATCGTTGTTAGGCGTTGCAAAAATATTATATGCTTTAAAATCTGAATTTGGAGGAGTTGTTAAATTGATTTTCCAACCGGGAGAGGAACGTCTTCCGGGTGGTGCTTCTCTCATGATAAAAGAAGGAGTCTTGCAAAATCCAGCTCCTACGGCCATTATAGGGCAGCATGTGATGCCGTTTATTGAAGCCGGAAAAGTAGGTTTTAGAGAAGGTAAGTATATGGCTTCTTGTGACGAACTGTTTATGACAGTAAGGGGAAAGGGCGGTCATGGAGCGCATCCACATCAAAATATTGATCCTATTGTTATCACGGCACATATCATCACGGCACTTCAACAAATAGCCAGTCGCTTTGCAGATCCAAGAACTCCAACAGTTCTTTCTTTCGGAAAGATCATCGCAAATGGAGCCACTAATATCGTTCCTGATGAAGTTTATTTAGAAGGTACCTTCCGTACTTTTGATGAAGATTGGCGTGCTGAGGCGCATGAAAAGATGATTAAAATGGCTACCGGTATCGCTGAGAGTATGGGTGCCGTCTGCGATTTTGATGTTCGTAAGGGATATCCATTTTTAATTAACAATCCTGAACTGACAAAAGCAGCTCGAGGTTTTGCTGAAGAATATGTGGGTAAAGAAAATGTGTTGGACCTAGATTTGTGGCCAGCTGCAGAAGACTTTTCTTACTATTCTCAAGAAGTGAATGCTTGTTTTTATCGCTTAGGAACAGGAAATAAATCAAAAGGGATTCAATCTGCGGTCCATACTTCAACGTTTGATGTCGATGAGGATGCATTACAGCTGAGTATTGGTTTGATGGCTTACATGACTTTAAGACGTTTAGGGTTTTAAAAGATATGTCATCACACCATATTGTTAGAGAAAGGCAAGAACCAGCATTACTGATTACGGATGTTTATAGTATTGATCCTGAATTGGTGGGACAATTGCTAGAATGGTCTCCAACGATCATTACGGATGTAAATTCTTATGAGGCCGTGACCTCGCAGACCTATAAAGTAGACGTTATTTTTAGTCCCTTTCCGATTGATCTACCGCAGGAACATGTAAAGAGTGTTCTTTATGAAATAAATTATATCGCAAGTGCTTTGCGCTATCTTATTGCAGAAGGGTATAAAGCTGTTAATATATTAGGCTCGGGATTTGATCAAGAGATCTTGGAAAGTTTTGTACCAGAGATTGATATGGTTTGGTTACATGATGATAAGAGGACTATTTTTGTACCTTCTGGATTTGAAAAATGGATGCCCGCAGGAGATGATCTTTTTCTCGAACCTTTATTATGTGATTTGGAGACAAGCGGATTAAACAGGATAGGAGAAAACCATTTTATAACGATCAACGATGGTTTTTTTAGTATTACATTTTCGGAACCTCAATTTTGTTTATTGACAGAAAAACTATGAGTACAGTTAGCATCAAACCTGCCGGAGTAGCAGAAGCAGAATGTATTAGTGAAATTGGAAAGAAAAGCTATTGGGAAACTTATCCTGCAATTTTGACGACAGAACAGATTGATTTTATGTTGAACAAAAACTATACTGTTGAAGCTATTCAGGCTTTAATGGATAGTGGTCAAGATTTTTATGTGCTGTATGAAGATGCTATGGTGAAAGGATTTGTTTCTGTTCAGGTGAAAGAACAATCTATCATGAGAATAGAAAAACTTTATCTTTTGGCTGAGGTTAAGGGTAAAGGTTATGGGAAGCTGTTGTTGGATTTTATAGCACAGTTGGCTAAATCAAAGGATTTGAAACGATTAGAACTTAATGTAAACCGGAATAATCCAGCTTATTATTTTTATTTAAAGCAGAACTTTTTGATCACTGAAACGGTTGATATCCCTTATCATGGTTATGTTTTGGATGATTATGTCATGCAAAAAGAGCTTACTCTTTAGCGGTTAATTTTGGGAATTAAGTAGTATATTTCCTCTATGAATGAATAGCTTTTAATGACAGAGGAGAGAACGATAAATTGTTTTTATATGTGACAAAATTATGTTGCATATAAAAAGCAATTTATCTAAGTTTGATATAAATAGTAATCATCATGAAAGAAGTAACAGTAGAAGAACTTAAATCAAAAATTGATAATAATGAAGATTTTCAATTAATTGATGTACGTGAAACATTTGAATATGAGGTTTCTAATTTAGGAGGATTGAATATTCCTTTATCTGGAATCTTAATTGAAGTCGATAAAATTGCTAAAGATAAACCCGTTGTCGTTCAATGCCGCTCAGGAAAGCGTTCGGCACAAGCTGTAATGATGTTGGAGCAACAAGGTTTTGATAATTTGTCCAACTTAAAAGGTGGTATTCTAGCTTGGAAAGAAGAGATTGATCCTGAGATAGACGTCTATTAATATGAATCTATCCCGGTTATGCTTTTCATTGCGGAAATCAATAACCGCATTGGTCTACCACTAACAAATCATATTTAATGAAAAACTACGAGCATCAGACTAAACAAGCATTTTTGTTTAGTCTTGCTTTTTATGGCATTTCACTGGGCTCAAGATTATTTCATTTCGAAATTTTTCCAATACTTTTTAGTATATCATTATTACTTTCTTTAATTTGGGTCGTATTGGCATTGCGAGAAATTATATTTTCTGGTCGTATTTCAAATACGGAGCGGATGCTTATGGCATTATTTATTATATTTTTTAATATAATTGCAGGTGTATTTTACTTTTTCAAATTTAGAAAGAAGGTAATTGGTAAAGGATAATATTATGACAAAAAATTTTATTTTAAATATCGTAATCAACTTATTGATTGTAGGAGCGGTATACTATGGCTATAAGTCTTATGAAGCAGGAAACATTTTAGTCTGTGGTATTTCAATAGCGCTCTTGGTGGTCTTTATTTATTTTAAGCGTGTACTTTTCAAAAAAGTACAAATAGACTTGAAAAATGAAGAAGCGCGGAGAAGACAGTCGCAGGAAAAGATGAAGTAATATAAAAGGGGTTATCTAAAATAACCCCTTTTATATTATTATTTTACAAATGGTGGTTTAACCACTTTTGCTTTTATACTTTGGTTGCGGATATTGATGAAGATTTCAGTACCTTCTTTAGCGAAAGCATTATCTACATAGCCTAAACCGATTGATTTTTTTAATGTTGGAGATTGTGTTCCAGAAGTAACACGACCAATTTTATTTCCTTCAGCATCTACTATTTCATAATCATGACGGGCAATACCGCGGTCAATCATTTCAAATCCGACTAATTTTTTCTTGATACCAGCTTCTTTTTCAGCCTTTAGATTAGCCGAGTTTACAAACTCTTTCGTGAATTTTGTTACCCATCCTAATCCACCTTCTAATGGAGAAGTCGTATCGTCGATATCATTACCATAAAGACAGAATCCCATTTCTAAACGTAACGTATCACGAGCACCTAAACCAATTGGTTTAATACCGTAGGCAGCACCAGCTTCGAAAATCGCATCCCATACTTTTTGCGCATCTTCATTGGCAACATAGATTTCAAAACCACCTGCTCCTGTATATCCTGTGGCAGATACCAATACATTCTCAATTCCAGCAAATTTTCCTTTGGCGAATGAATAATACTCCATTGAAGCAAGTTCAATATCTGTTAATGCTTGTAAGGCATCAGCTGCTTTAGGGCCTTGTACGGCAAATAGAGAAGTCTCATCAGAGATGTTTTTCATGTCAACACCAAAGCTGTTGTATTTAGCGATCCAATTCCAATCTTTCTCAATATTAGAAGCGTTTACAACAAGAAAATATGTGTTTTCGTCGATGCGGTAAGTTAGAAAGTCATCTACTATGCCACCCGTTTCATTTGGAAGATAGCCATATTGTACTTTACCATCATATAGTTTGGAAGCATCATTCGAAGAAACAGCCTGGATAAGGTCCAGCGCTTTTTCCCCCTTAAGAATGAATTCGCCCATGTGACTAACGTCAAACACACCTACACCTGTACGAACAGTTTCGTGTTCATCATTGATGCCCGAATATTGAACGGGCATATTGAAACCTGCAAAAGGTACCATTTTCGCTCCTAAAGCGATATGCGTATCCGTAAGGGCAGTATTTTTGATCATAATACGATAAGTTTTATTTATTTACAAATTTACAAATTAAACATTGATTTTAGCTTAAAGATTAGTATTTGTGCAATCGATTTACTGATCGATCATCAATGAATAAATTACAGTCTCCGTTTTTTCATCATCTCTATCCTCACAAAGTAAAAAGGTCAACTTTCCATTTATCTTTTCTTTTAGTGTGATTCCTTCAAATTTATGTTTGCCAGGGATACGAATAGTCTCGAGGCTCTTCAAATCATTTCTTTTGAATTTACCTAGTACCGTTCCCGCAATTTCTCCATCCAAATAGGTCGAATTTGATGCCTCGGCTGCAGCGATAAAGTACACGTTATCATCCACGAGTATGGCATCTGTAAAAGCGGTTTGAACTTGATCGATCAATGGGAGAGTTATAGCATTGAAACTGCTTTCTTCATGGTTCAGCTTATTGATCTTAAAAATACCATTTTGTGTTTTTTGACCATTTCCGCGATTGAAAAGCCAAATTTCATCATTGGTATGAATAACTCCTTCAATATTAAAATTATCTTGATCTACCTGAAATTTCTGCTGGAGATCTTGATATACTTTACTTAAATCTTCTTTATGCACTTCTTTTTGATAAGTAAGGCGGATATTACGATTGACAGTTGATCCTGATCCATAGATGTAAAATTGATTTTGATCGAATGCAATGGCTTCAAAATCTGGTTTTTTAGCTTTTGCCATATTTTCTAAATCGCCACCGGTTTTATCCAATTGGATCTTGGATAATTGGCGATTGTCTAATGAAAAATCATACAAATATTGACTGTTATCTGCGATCAGATAAAGATGGTTATTTTGGTATACTAATCCCGAGGCAGCACTAATCCCAGATATAGTTAAAAAAAAGTCTAAAATTAAGTTCTTCATCGTTAGTTTTCAAGATTTAACAAGGTTAAAACCCGCTTAAATTCAGGTTGTAATCCCGCATGTATAGTAATTGTTTCTTGCGTTTTAGGATGTTTAAATGTTACTTGCGAAGCATGCAGCATCATGGTGTCCATTTCAAAATTTTCCTTCCAAAATTTATTTTGTTTATTACATCCGTGTGGACGGTCTCCAATGATCGGGTGGAAGATGTGTGCAAAATGTTTTCTTAATTGGTGCATTCTTCCGGTAGTCGGATTAGCTTCAACCAAACTATAGCGTGATGTCGGAAATTTTCCTGACGGGAATGGAAGTTCTGCTTTAGCTCGTGTTTTGAAATTAGTTTGTGCTTCCTGTATTACGCCATTATCTTTTTTCAGCGGGTAATCAATGAGCATTTCTTCGGGTGCATGGCCACGTAATATCGCTAGATATTTTTTATCGACCTGTTGGTTCTGAAATAATTGCTGCAATTCTTTATCCATGTCCTTATTTAAAGAAAATAAGAGGATTCCTGCTGTTTTCCGATCCAGCCGATGTGCAGGATATACCGTTTGACTAATTTGATCACGTAAGAGCTGAAGGGCAAATTCGGAAGCATCCCGTGCGATAGATGAACGGTGTACAAGTAAACCATGTGGTTTATTAATCGCAATGATATCGTCGTCTTGATATAATATTTCTAACATCGTTGTATCAATTATTCTTTATAGCATCGATTATTTCGGTCGCTTTTTCGTCGATCTTAGAGCTTAACCATATTTTTCCGAAAGCACCGACACCGATAGGGTTATCCTTACCTTGCCATTTAATTTTTGTTAATGAAAAAAGATAGAAGTTTTCAACGACAACGTTTTTTGAAACGAAATCTTCTACTGCATTATGACCAAATAATTGCATGCCAATATCAAATAAGCTTTGTTCCTTTTTTCCTAATTGGTTTTTTAATAAATATTCCGCTTTCTCTTTTACAACAAGCTCATGTTGTTCCTTTTTAGGATTTGTCCAAATTGCTGCGATAACAGTGACAATTATTACTAATGCAAAAATTCTTTTTTTATTCATTTTTAAGAAATTGTGTATACAAAAATAGCGTTTATACATACATATAAACGCTATAATATGATTATTATATACATTCTATTAAAAAAGTAACTGCCAAACCCATTCTCCGGCGATCCATAAAAGATAGATGGTACCGACAAAAAAGAGGAGTATGATCGAGAGAATACCTAATAGTAACCAAATGGCAGATCCTTGATGTTTGTTTTCATAATAATGCTCTTTCATCAATTTAATGTTCTTTGTATTGGCTTTATTAAAAAAGTCAAAAATATTACCAAAAATCGGTACGGCTCCAAAAATTGCATCAACTGAAATATTGATGAGCATCTTGACGACTAGTTTTGAGCTAGCACCATTTCTCCACATGACCATTACTAAAACGAATGAGGTTCCAAAGCTGGCAATTGTTCCTGCAAAAGGTACAAAGTTAAGAATAGGGTCAAGACCAAATCGAAATCCAGCTATTTGAAAGTTGTTATCCATCAGCCATGACAGTCTCTCGACCCATCCGAAATCGTGGTCTCTTCTTTTTTCTTTGTCAGCTATAGATAACACTCTTTTCATTATAATATTTCAAATGATGCATTTACTTCACTTGTAATTTTGATCGGTTTAATGTGTAAATCTAAGTTTTCTGCAGCTTCATCAGCTTCCATGGCTCCCGACTTGAATGATGCTGCCATAACACGAGGTGAATTAAAATAAATCATTTGTGGGCTTTCTGACAAAAGAATTGCTTTTCCAATTTTTTGGCCAGCAGCTTCTGCTAAGATTTTGGCATTGTCCATGGCATCTTTAACGGCTTTCACTTTTAAAGTTTTCTCCAACTCTTTCTTTTTTGAATAATCAAGTTCGCTGATGACCGTACTTTGGATCCCTGCCGCATCAACACCATCGAACAAATCATTTAATTTATTCAATTGCGTTACTTTGATACGGTATTGGCGAGACAATAAGATATCTGTTTCTTTTTTCTTTTTCGTTGTATAATTTGTACTATAGATGTTTTGGATTGTAAAATCCTTTTTTTCAACACCTATGTTTGTTGCAGATTGAAATAATTGCTTTTCCAAGTTTTCGATCGTTACTTTTTTCTTCGTATTGCCGTCTTGATAAAATTCTTTTAAAGTAACATTTATATAAATAATATCTGGAGTAACTTCCTCTTCTGCTCTTCCGATGGTAGTAACCATATCTTTATTCATCATTTGTTGTGCTTGTAAACTGTGTACTGATGCAAATAGCATTAATCCTAACAATAATTTTTTCATAGTTTTTCTATTTTAATACTTGTTTTCAAAAATCGATCCATTGTTTGTTTCTATTGATGTAGACGCAGTTTGTGCCAAGTAGTTTAATGGAAAAAAAATTAAAAAGTTAAAGGATTTTGATTTTTTTTAAATATCTTTAAGAAATTTAATACAATAAACAATGCAAGAAGGAGTAGTAAAATTCTTTAATGAAACCAAAGGTTTCGGTTTCATCATTCCAAATTCAGGCGAGAGCGAAATTTTCGTTCACGTTTCTGGTTTAGTAGACAAAATTCGTGAAAATGACAACGTTTCTTACGAAGTTGAACAAGGTCGTAAAGGTCTTAATGCGGTAAATGTAAAAGTTATCTAATCAGATTTTAAGATATATTTATTGTAGAAAAGCCCGATTTCCGAACGAAATCGGGTTTTTTTATTCTTCTATTTTATGAATTTTAATGAGTATAGAAAAGCCCTATATATTACATGGGTTATTATTTCAATCTTTATTATTATCTTTTTATTGTTGTTCTATAGTTTAGATAATTCCTTTTTACTTGCTGCTGCTCCCACATGTCCTTCCAAATTAAAAGGATCGACATGTTTTCTTTGTGGTATGACACGCGCATTTCTGAGTATCAAGGACGGACAGTATTTTGCTGCTCAACAATTTAATAGTGGAAGTGTTATTTTATTTTCATTGATTTTCATAAATTCTATTATCTTTATTATAGAAAAAATGATAAACCTAAAAAAAATATGAGAATTGCTGGATTAGTATTGGGTATTCTATCCTTAATTGGGATGTTAATTGCTTTTATACCTTGCTTGGGGTGGTTAAATTGGCTTAATATACCTTTCGCCGTTGTTGGTCTGATTGTCAGTTTGATTGCTTACAATGATGTGACGATACAGCCTAATAATCAACCAAAGACTGGAATTATTCTATGTGCGATTGCTATTGTACTAGGCGGCTTTCGCTTGCTTGTAGGCGGTGGTATTTTTTAATGACTAATGAAATATTTCTTCTAAGATATAGAGTGATTTTATTTCTTTGAAATTGGTGAGATGCAATCTGTAAAAATCAATTATTTTTTCTAAAAGTATTTGACGATCTCTTGTACTCATCTTGATATTTTCAGAATAATTGAATTCTGTAGCCATCAATTTCCTAAATAGGGAAGTGTGTGGCTCCTGTAGTACATATGGGTGTTCAGGTAGTTGATTGGAAAATGTGGCAGCTTCGAGATTGAAGTAAGGATAATCTTTTGTGGACTCGACAGGATAAAAACCTAAAAATCTACTCAAGTTGATCAAAAACACCAAATGAAAGTTGGCCAGATTTGTTTCGGATTCGTCCAGCCACAGGATCGCTCGGTAAAGATATTCAAACAGATAGGGATCGCCTGCCTGCTCTCGTAATATTTTATAGAGCACCTCGTTGAGGAACATCGCTAATGAGCTTTTAACGATGTCGTAGGGTATTGTTTTTAAAGGAGGTACTTGGTGGGCTTCACTGATGCGATGTAGACTGTTGCTTTCTTTAAAAGTGACCACCATATCTAAGGGATGCAAAGCCTGTAAAAAGCCAGATCTAATTTTTGCTTTTGGTTTGCGTGCCCCATTGACCAGGTACGATTGCAAACCAAAATGTTCGGTATAGATTTGTGCAACAACACTACTTTCAGAATAATTGGTCGATTTTAATACTATTCCTCTTGTCTTATGAAGCATATTTAATTGTTCTTTTTTCCTTTTCGCATTTCTAATAGGCTGGTTCTATCGATTTTTCGGATCAATCTGTATACGATACGAAGGAATCCAATACCAAAGGAAAGAACACCTAAAATCATGACAGGCTTATACCAATTGTTTTTTAGCTGCATGAGGTAATAACCCAAAAGAATGAGTAAAATGGCAAGTATAATTTCTAATAGTCCTCGGCGTAGATATTTATTCATAATGTTTACAAATGTGAATTGTTGAAAACTATTTTCTTTTATTTAGCAAATATAATATAATTAAATACATTATTTTTGCCATTACTAAGACCTGAATATTTATTTTTTTAAAAATAAATCCTTAAAATTGTTGCATTTAACAAAATAAATATAGATATTTGCACACTCTTTGCAAAAAGATATATTTAAATTAAGACAACAAAATAACATAATATCATGTCAAGAATTTGTGATTTAACAGGCAAAACAGCAATGAATGGATATAATGTATCTAATTCTAACGCTAAAACAAAACGTAAATTTTACCCAAATTTGCAAACAAAACGTTTCTTCATTCCAGAAGAAGATCGTTGGATTACATTAAAAGTTTCGACTTCGGCGATTAAAACGATTAACAAAATTGGTATCACTTCTGCTATCAGTAAGTTCATTAAAAAAGGATCAATCTAATTGATTTTTCGCCTGTTGCATAAAATATCATTCATGAATTTCAATCCTATCATTTTTTAGGATTCAAAATAAAGTAAAACAATGGCTAAAAAAGGAAATAGAGTACAAGTTATCTTAGAATGTACTGAACACAAAGAAAGTGGTCTTCCGGGAATGTCTCGTTACATCACTACTAAGAACAAGAAAAATACAACTGAGCGTTTAGAATTGAAAAAATTCAACCCAGTATTGAGAAAAGTTACTGTTCACAAAGAAATTAAGTAATTCACATCTTAGTTGCTAAATAGGCACTAAGTTAAAATATTAATACCATGGCAAAGAAATCTGTTGCATCGTTACAAAAAGGTGGCGGTAAAGAATATACAAAGGTTATTATTACAACTAAATCAGCTAAAACTGGAGCTTATACTTTCAAAGAGGCTATGATCCACAACGATAAAGTTAAAGATACTTTAGCACAGGCTGCAAAAAATAACTAGTAATTTTCCTTTTTTAAAGTTTTTCTTTAAAAAGAATTCAAAAATAGCCGTTTTGGTATCTACCGAAAGGGCTTTTTTTGTTGGTTTCAAATATCTATCTTTGACACTCAGTATTTAAACTAGTTCAGAGGTAAATAATAACGTATTCATAAGCGGAACATATATAAATGGGATTATTCGATTTTTTCAAGAAGAAACAAGAAACTCCTGAAGCGCAAGAAGCTTTAGATAAAAGTTTGGAGAAGACTAAAGAAGGTTTCTTTTCTAAAATTACAAAAGCAGTTGTTGGTAAATCAACTATCGATGATGATGTTTTAGATAATTTGGAAGAAATATTGGTAACCTCAGACGTTGGTGTGACGACAACTTTAAAAATTGTCGATCGTATTCAATCTCGTGTTGCACGGGATAAATATGTGTCTACATCAGAGCTTAATACGCTATTGAAAGAAGAGATTCAAGAATTATTAGCAGAAAATAATAGTTCAGATTTTGAGAATTTTGAATACGGAAATCATAAGCCTTACGTGATTATGGTAGTAGGAGTCAATGGAGTCGGTAAAACAACTACCATTGGAAAACTTGCTCACCAACTAAAAACGGCAGGAAATAAAGTTGTTTTAGGAGCTGCAGATACTTTTCGTGCTGCTGCTGTTGAGCAAATTAAGCTTTGGGGTGAACGTGTCGGTGTTCGAGTTGTTGCACAAGCAATGGGCTCAGATCCTGCTTCTGTCGCTTATGATGCTGTTCAATCTGCTGTGTCTAATGGCGATGATGTATGTATTATAGATACTGCAGGTCGTCTTCATAATAAAGTAGGCTTGATGAATGAATTGGGGAAAATAAAAAATGTGATGCAAAAGGTAATTCCTGGTGCACCTCATGAAATTCTACTGGTTTTGGATGCCTCTACGGGTCAAAATGCCATAGAGCAATGTACCCAATTTACACAAGCAACAGATGTCAATGCATTGGCATTGACGAAGCTGGATGGTACCGCAAAAGGTGGGGTAGTTATCGGCATATCCGATCAATTTAAAATACCTGTAAAATATATTGGTGTCGGTGAGAAAATCGGCGATTTACAGTTATTTAACAAAAAAGAGTTTGTGGATTCGCTGTTCAAGTAATCCACATCCAGTGTATGAAAACAAAATATAGCAAGGCTGTAGAGCCAAAATCAAAACCTCGTGTAAATGTGGTTACATTAGGTTGTTCTAAGAATATTCACGATAGTGAAGTTTTAATGGGACAATTAAAAGGTAATCAAATTGAAGTCGTACATGAGGCTACTAATATTCAAGAAAACGATATCGTTGTCATCAATACCTGTGGTTTCATTGATAATGCCAAACAAGAGTCTATCGACACCATCTTGCAATTTTCTGAATTGAAAGATGAAGGAAAAATAAACAAAGTGATTGTTACAGGGTGTCTTTCGGAACGTTATAAGCCCGAATTGCAATCTGAGATCACAAATGTAGATGGCTATTTTGGTACAAATGATTTGCCTGATTTGTTAAAATCTATTGGTGCAGATTATCGTCATGAATTGTTGGGGGAACGTATGTTGACGACACCTTCGCACTATTCTTACTTTAAAATTGCCGAGGGCTGTAATCGTCCATGTTCGTTTTGTGCCATTCCTTTAATGCGCGGTAAACACGTTTCTAAATCTATTGATGACTTAGTCAAAGAAGCAAAGTTTTTAGCTTCTAATGGCACGAAAGAATTGATTTTGATCGCACAGGACTTGACCTATTACGGTTTGGATATCTATGGTAAACGTAATCTTTCTGACTTGATGCGTCATTTGTCTGATGTGGATGGGATCGATTGGATTCGTTTGCAATATGCTTATCCTTCTGGATTCCCAATGGATATTCTAGATGCGATGAACGAGCGTTCTAATATCTGTAACTATCTGGATATGCCTCTTCAACATATTTCTGATCGTATGCTGACTTCGATGCGTCGTGGTACGAGTAAGCAGAAACAAATTGATCTGGTTAATAAAATCCGTGATAAAGTTCCGAATATCGCCTTACGTACGACATTGATCTGTGGTTATCCTGATGAAACAGAGCAAGATTTTCAAGAGATGTTGGAATGGGTTGAAGAAACACGTTTTGATCGCTTGGGATGTTTTACTTATTCGCATGAAGAAAAAACACATGCGCACTCTTTGGAAGATAATGTTCCTGATGAAGTGAAACAAGAGCGTGTAGAAGCGATCATGGAAGTGCAACAAGGAATATCTTTTGAAATTAATCAAGAGAAAATCGGCAATACATATCAGGTATTGATCGATCGTGTTGATGGGGATTACTTTATCGGAAGAACGGAATATGACTCTCCTGAGGTCGATAACGAAGTTGTGCTTGATGCAAAAACAAATTATGCCCGTATCGGAGACTTTGTACAGGTAAAAGTTGACCGTGCAGAAGACTTTGATTTATATGGATCTATTGTCAAATAATAACGATCCAATTGTTGCTTTTATTCGTAAACAGTACATTTGTGCGCAGAGAAAATAAATTTGCTTACTTTGTATAGCAATTATATATCTTAATCTGTGTTTAGTGCAAATGTAACTACGAATGAAAGCAACTTATATAGACTATAGTGAAACCAACAGCTTTTCTAAAACACTTCTTGCTTATTTAAATCAGGATCAGGCCTTAACTCCTTTTGTGGGAAATTGGCCTACAGTTGCTGGTTTTGAAAAGCAGATTAAAGAAAAAAAACCTTTTCTCTCGCGTACACTTTTAGTTGACCGACTAAAAGCACAGTATGGAGATCTCTTAGCATCCTCCCCTCTAGTTTCTGCTCATATTGATAAGTTACTTTTGGAAGATACTTATACCATCACAACAGGACATCAACTTAATATTTTTACTGGGCCTCTTTATTTTATATTTAAGATCATTACAGCCATTCGTCTGGCAGATGACCTGAAAGTAAAGTTTCCGGATAAGGAATTTGTTCCTGTCTATTGGATGGCTACAGAGGATCATGATTTTGCAGAAATCAACCACACAAAACTTTCCGGAAAGAAGATCGCTTGGGATACACCTGCAGTGTCGGCTACAGGAAGGATGGATACGGCCTCTATCGTTGATGCTGTTAAGCAATATAATGGTGTTTTAGGGCTTTCTGAGAACTCTTGTAAACTGACCCGTATTATTGAAGATGCTTATCTTAAACATACAAATTTAGCAGATGCTACCCGATATATGGTACATGAGCTTTTTAAGAAGTTTGGATTAGTGATCATTGATGCCGATGATGAGCAACTTAAAGCTGTTTTCAAACCAATTATTGCCGATGATATTTTAAATGAAAAAAGCTTTAAGGCAATTGAAAAAACTTCTCAGGAATTAGAGGAAGCAGGATTTGCGACACAGGTGCATGCTCGAGAGATCAATTTCTTTTATTTGACAGATGAGTATCGAGAGCGTATCGTTCTAAATGATGATGGTCGATATGAAGTACTACATCAGGATCTGTATTTCACAAGAGCTGAGTTAGAGCAAGAGATCGATCTTCACCCAGAACGCTTTAGTCCCAATGTGGTGATGCGGCCGATGTATCAAGAGATCATATTGCCCAATCTGGCTTACATCGGTGGTGGTGCCGAGATGGTGTATTGGATGCAGTTAAAAGCTAATTTCGATCAATATGGTATTGATTTTCCAATTCTTATCCCTCGCAATTCGGCGATGATCACAGAGGACAATGTCGTTTCTAAGATATTTAGACAAGATCTTACGTTCAAAAGTATCTTTCGAGATAGTGAAATGCTTAAAAAGGAATTTGTGCGTAGACAGACCAAGCATCGTTTAAATTTAAATGATGAGTGGATGGAACTGAATGCGATCTTCGGTAAAATTAAACTCCGCACACATAAGATCGACCCAAGCCTTGCTCCAAGTACAGAAGCGATTAAAGCACGCTTAAAAAAGGCCATCAATAATTTGGAAAAAAAATTAATGCGTGCTGAAAAGCGTAATCATAAAGATGCATTGTCAAATATTGACCATATCAAAGAACGTTTATTCCCAGGTGGAGGCCTGCAAGAAAGGTCCGAAAACTTTGGTTTACTGTATGTTAAATATGGTGATTCCCTATTTGATGAGCTATATAAACATTTTAATCCTTTGGATTTTAAATTCACTATATTATATTAAAAGCCAGCTAAATGCTGGCTTTTTTCATTTATAATTTGATAACATACAGTTCAGTTCTAGTTAACAGGTGGTCGTTAGTTTTGCCGTACAACAATGTAACGAAATACTAGATGAAAGAATTTTTACTAACCACATGTTTAGCAGTAATGGGATCGGGTTTATATGCACAGACAACACAGGCTGGCTTTGCAGGAAAAATTACGGACGAAAATTCAGTGGGGGTACAGGGAGCTTCGGTCGAGGCTCGCAATGAATCGACAGGTTTTACAACAAAAACATCTACCAATGCCAATGGTGATTATAATTTTAAAGAATTGCCTTTGGGCGGTCCCTATACGATTAAGGTGACCTATATCGGTTATGGCGAACAGATCAGAAAAGGGTATAACTTAAATCAAGGGGATCTAATCCGTGTTCATATTCCCATTCAAAATGCATCGAATGTTTTAGAGACGGTTGAATTGCGAGGTGTAAGCACCTTAAAAAATCAAATTGAAAATTTGGGTGCGGCAACTTCTGTAACGGCAAAGGATATCGCAAAGTTACCTGTCAATGGAAGGAACTTTACTTCTTTAATGGACTTATCGCCTTTGAGTAAAGGTGATAATATCGGTGGGCAACTCGGTTCATCAACCAACTTTACCATAGATGGGATGAATGCCAAAAATCCAACATCGGCAGGTTCTACAACAAGCAGAAGTGGAGCTCCGTTTTCGATATCTATTGAAGCAGTCCGTGAATTTAAGGTGGTGACCAACCAATATGATGTCACCTATGGTCGAGCTGGGGGCGGTACTGTTAGTGCAGTGACAAAACAGGGAACGAATAAAACACAAGGAAGTGCGTGGATCTATTCACGCGCAGATTGGTTATCTAGTCCCTATACGATTGATGGAAAAAAAAGAACCAATGACTTTTCGACTTATCAGTATGGTTTTACCTTGGGTGGTCCAATTATTAAAGATAAACTCCATTATTTTGTTGCCTGGGATCATCAAAAGGATGCAAGACCGTTGATTATAGCGGATATTACTTCTACTCTGGACGAGGAACGTTTTAAAATTTCATCTGAAAATTTAAATGAATTTGTTAATATCGGTAGACAAAAATACGGTGTGAGCAACGACCCTCAGTTTGGTTCTTTTGATAAAAAAAGAAATTCTGATGCCGTGTTTGGTCGAATTGACTGGCAGATCAATAATAGTAATTTACTGACCATCCGCAATAACTTCACTAGCGATATCAATAAATTGGGGTTACAGGATAATAAACCGATTACGCTTTATGAATCATATGGTAACGACAAGAATATTGATAATAGCTTCTTAGCGACATTGAGAACTTCTGTTTCATCAAACATCACCAATGAGCTGAAGTTACAGCATTTGTATACGTATCAAAATAGTAGTCCTGGTGATCAGTTGCCTAGTCAAAATATCCCAAGAGCGATCGTAGAAAATATCGTCAGTCGAGTGGGAACTAATGATTTAAGAACAACAGCTCAGTTAGGAGGACACCGTTTTGCTCAAGAGTCTTTTAAAAACAATGTCTTCCAATTAGTTAACAATCTATACTATAATACCGACAAGATCAATTATACATTTGGTGTTGATCTGATGTATACGCATGCTAGTTCTGTATATGGTAGCGAAGTCAATGGACGCTTTCACTTTGGAGCAAGTGATTCCAGAACTGCGCTTCAAAATTTTCAAGATCAAAAAGCCTATAATTTTTATAGAGAAGTACCTTTAGTTGCCGATCCAACGGTTGTTGGTAAGATATTTAATGCTGGAGCATACGGACAATTACAATCCAAATTAGCAACTGGTCTTGATTTGGTTGCGGGCCTGCGTTTTGATTATGGACATTATCCGACTTCCCCTTTAAATGAAGAGCTATTGAAAGAGGTTGGGGTTAGAACGGATCATAAATTGAAATCTTTGGTGATACAGCCTCGTTTTCAGATGACATGGGATGTAAATGAAAATCATAAAGACTTCTTCCGTATCGGTGCTGGAATATTTGCTTCGGACATTAATAATTACATGACGATCAATAATTTGACATTTGACGGTAAGCACTTTGCAACGGTTGATGTACGTGGTAATGATGTGCCAACACCAGATTTTGTGAAATATCGTCAAGATCCTTCTTCAACTCCTACTTTGGCACAATTTCAAGTTCCAACCATTAATACCTATGGTCCAGATGCTAAAATACCGGTAGTATATAAGGCAAATATGTCTTATTCACATTTCTTTACCGAAAAATTGAAAGTAGGAATTTCTGCTTATATGAATTTGGGAAGAAACAATTACATGTATGTCGATCGCAACATGGTGAAGGATCCATTCTTTAGATTGGAGAATGAAGATAACCGTGGGGTCTTTGTACCTGTATCGGCTATCGTAAATGGAGAGTCTGATTGGAAGCAAGGTCGTATATCTAATAAATTTGGTCGTGTACTGGAGTTAAATTCTGAAGGTAAGGTCAATCAATTTGCAGTTGTTTTAGATGCCAGTTACCAATACTATAAGGATGGTTCAATTTCGGTCAGCTATACCTGGAATGATGCAAAAGATAATACTTCATACAACGGAAATGTGGCCAATACCGCAACATTATCTTTAGCAGTAAAAGATGATCCTCGGGATTTGAGCCATATGACTTACTCTAATAATCAATTCCGTAAAAAAGTCGTGATTTATGGTACATTGCCTACATTTTATGGGGTTAGTGTAGGGGTTCGTTATTCTGGTATAGGAGGTACACGTTACAGTTTACTGGCAGGAGGTAATATCAATGGTGATTTTGTTGCAGGAGATAATGATCTAGCATATATCTTTGATCCAAATAGTAGCAAGACTCCAAGCAACCTTGCTGATGGGCTACAAGCATTGTTAAACAATCCAAATGCGAGTCAAAGTTTAAAGGATTATATTAAAAAATATGAGGGTGCTATGGCGCAGCGAAATGGAGGGATTAATGGTTTTTATGGACTAATCGATTTGCGTATTGCGAAAAAGTTTAATCTATATCAATCTCATGCACTGGAAGTATCCGCCGATTTGTTTAACGTCGCCAATCTATTCAAGAAAACTTGGGGTGTTAATGAATCTTTAGGTAATCAAGCGCTATATTCATTGGGTGTAAAAGCTGCAAATGGAAATCCAGCTTTGCCTGCATTTGATAATGTCAAACAACAATTTAATTACAATTTGAACAATACAGGAGTGGTCAATCCATCTGGTAATCCTTACCAATTTCAGTTAGGTTTACGCTATTCGTTTTAATTTTTTTGAATAGATAAAATGGGGTGTTTCTTTCATGGAAGAAACACCCCATTTTTTATAGTACAGATTTGAGGTTTTAAAGAAAAATTCGAATCTGCTGATGGTGAAAATTTTTTTGAAAGATTTACAAGACTTTTTTATGTATAGCATGAGAATCTATTATAGGCTGTTACTATGGTGTTTTCTGATGGGATTATGTATGGAAGATTGCCTTTAAATTTTGATCAAGAATGAGATCGCAAACGATTGTTTTGTATAGGTATTCTAATAATTATTTTTACGATCATAAACCGCTTTTTTTAGGACTTTAAAAAATGTATCTTTGCACATCCAAAAAGCAGCTGTTTTGCTATTATTTTTAAGAAAACCAAAAAAGTAAAAATCTAGCGAAAGGCATTAATTTTTTGCACCCATGAGTAACATACATTTTCAAGAGAAATTTGAAGCTCGTCACAACGGACCAAGATCGGTTGAAACGAAAGAAATGTTGGAATTTTTAGGCGTTGATTCGCTAGACCAACTTATTGAGCAAACTGTTCCTGCACAGATTCGTGCTAAACAAGCTTTACAATTGCCTGCTGCTTTAAGCGAAGTCGCTTATTTGAAAAGGGTAAAACAAATTGCAGAAAAAAATAAAGTGTTCAAATCTTATATCGGACAAGGTTATTTTGATGTGATTTTACCAGGTGTTATTCAAAGAAATGTCTTTGAAAATCCAGGATGGTATACACAGTACACGCCATACCAAGCAGAGATTGCTCAAGGACGTTTACAAGCTTTGTTAAATTTTCAAACGGTTATTTGTGATTTAACAGGATTAGAGATCGCGAATGCGTCTTTATTAGATGAAGCTACTGCTGCTGCTGAAGGTATGTTTATGCTTTATTCAGCTCGTAAAAACAAAGCGGCTAATGTTTTCCTAGTTTCTGAAAATGCTTATCCACAAACGATCGATGTATTAAGAACACGTGCTTTATCTTTTGGAATTGAACTTCGTATCGAAGCGATTAGTGAAAGCAGTCTAACCGAAGATGTATTTGCTGCATTTGTTCAATACCCTGCTGCAGATGGCTCTATTGTAGATTATAAGGCTTTTACAGCTGCTGCTCATGCTAAAAACATCACTGTTTGTGCGGCTGCTGATTTAATGAGTTTAACGTTATTGACTCCTCCAGGAGAATGGGGTGCTGATGTTGTTGTTGGTAATTCACAACGTTTTGGTGTACCAATGGGTTTTGGTGGTCCTCATGCTGCTTTTTTTGCAACTAAAGACGCTTTCAAACGTAATATTCCAGGTCGTATTATTGGTGTTACAACAGATTCTAATGGCAACTACGCATTGCGTATGGCATTACAAACACGTGAGCAACATATCCGTCGGGATAAAGCTTCGTCTAACATCTGTACTGCTCAGGCTTTGTTAGCGATCATGGCATCATTCTATGCGGTATATCATGGTCCTCAGGGAATCAAAGATATTGCTAGCCGCATTCATGATTTGGCGCAATTGTTAGACCAGGCTGTTCAACAATTAGGATATACCCAATTAAATAAAAACTATTTTGATACTGTACGGTTCGAATTAGGAGGTGAAGTTGCTGGATTAAAATCAGAAGCTTTAAACAACGAGATGAACTTCCATTATGTAGGTTCGGTCGTTGGTATTTCTATTGACGAATCGACGACATACGAAGATATTTTAACGATCGTTAAAGTATTTGCTAAAGTAAAAGCAAAAAATATTGCAGATGTTGATTTCGAATCGATTGAGTCATCATTGACATCAGCGCTACCTGCTGACTTAGTTCGTACTTCTGAATACTTAACACACCCTATATTCAATAGCTACCATTCAGAGCATGAGATGTTACGCTACATCAAATCTTTGGAAGCTAAAGATTTATCATTATGTCACTCGATGATTCCATTGGGATCATGTACGATGAAATTGAATGCTACTGCTGAGATGACTCCAGTTACTTGGTCTAACTTCGGTGGTTTACATCCATTTGCTCCTGCAGACCAAACTTCTGGTTATATGCAGTTGATCGGAGAGTTGAATGAGTGGTTATCTGAAATCACTGGTTTTGCTAAAATGAGTTTCCAACCAAATTCTGGTGCTCAAGGTGAGTATGCAGGTTTAATGGTAATCCGTGCTTATCACGAAAGTCGCGGAGATCATCACCGTAATATTTGTTTAATTCCAGCCTCTGCACACGGAACTAACCCGGCTTCAGCTTCTATGGCTGGATTGAAAGTTGTTGTTGTTAAATGTGATGAACGTGGTAATATTGATGTGGAAGACTTGAGAGCGAAAGCTGCAGAACATGCTGCTAACTTAAACTCATTCATGGTGACCTACCCTTCAACACACGGTGTATTTGAGGAGCCTATCATTGAAATATGTGAAATTATCCATGCAAATGGTGGACAGGTATATATGGATGGTGCTAATATGAATGCGCAGGTTGGTTTAACTAGCCCAGGTCGTATCGGTGCTGATGTATGTCACTTGAATTTACATAAAACATTCTGCATCCCTCACGGTGGTGGTGGTCCTGGTATGGGTCCAATTGGTGTTGCGGCACATTTAGTACCTTTTTTACCAAACCACGAAGTAGTTGAAGTTTCTGGTGCTGAAGGGATCTCCGCTGTATCTGCGGCTCCGTTTGGATCTGCATCAATCTTGATTATCTCTCACGCTTATATCGCGATGATGGGGGGAGATGGATTGACTAATGCGACTAAAACGGCAATTTTGAACGCAAATTATATCAAAGCTCGTTTGGAAAACCACTATCCAGTATTGTATTCTGGAGTAAATGGCCGTTGTGCGCATGAGATGATTTTAGATTGTCGTTCGTACAAAAATGTGGGTGTTGAGGTCGCTGATATCGCAAAACGTTTAATGGATTATGGTTTCCATGCTCCTACAGTTTCTTTCCCTGTGGCTGGTACTTTGATGGTAGAGCCTACAGAGTCTGAATCTAAAGCTGAATTGGATCGTTTCTGTGATGCATTGATCGCTATTCGTCAAGAAGTTGCTGCGGTTGAATTAGGGGATGTTGATCAGGCAGATAACGTATTGAAAAATGCGCCTCATACTGCATCTGTTGTAACAGCTGACGAGTGGACTAGACCATATTCTCGTCAAACTGCTGCATATCCTTTGACTTATTTGAAAGATCGTAAGTTTTGGCCTTCTGTTGGTCGTGTAAACGATTCACAGGGTGATAGAACGTTAATTTGTTCATGCCCTTCTATTGAAGAGTACGCTGAAGCTTAATCCAAGCATATTCTTATTAAAAGCCTTCATTTAATCAATGAAGGCTTTTTTTATATGAAATAATGCGGTGATTTAATGATAGAATCTTACTGATGCAGTTGGGCGAATTGTATTAATTTAGTAGATATAAGCACAGCGGCTTAACATTTAAGACGATATTTTCCGATATTTAATAATTCTTTACAACAAATTTATCTAAGTTTGTTTGTTAATAAAAACAGTACGTTTAAGGAGATTTTGATACCAAGAGAACTAACTGATGGAGACCGATCAGTAGTAGGGATATTTGATCCCATATCTTTTTATAGGGATCCCAGACGATTCATTTAATTGATGGAAGAAGTAGGCTGTCGCGAATGGATAGGTAATAAAACTATCGGAGAACGGCTTAATTAGGGATAAACGAGTGAAACAGCTCATGTGATAATCATATTGATAATGAAAATAAAAGCAACAATAACCTTTTTAGTAATAACAGCATTATTTGCGTCCTGTTCGACAGGTAAATACGCGGCTACTGAAAAAGTCTATAAGAAAAAAGCAAAGTTATTTGCTAAAGAATATGCAACTAGTCCTGTCATCAATCAAGCTATCGGAAAATTGCCGATATCGGTTGAAAAAGAATGGATCGCATCCATAAACTTTGGGATGCGCAAACCCAACTATGTCGTTATCCATCATACGGCTCAGGATTCACTCGGGCAGACGATACGTACCTTTCATTCTGAGAAAGCAGGTGTAAGTGCTCACTATGTTGTTGGTCGTACTGGTAAGGTCGTGCAGATGGTCAATGATTACTATCGTGCGCATCATGCAGGTATTGGCAAGTGGGGAAATGATACGGATCTGAATTCTTCTTCTATAGGAATTGAATTAGATAATAATGGGACTACTGATCCATGGACTGATGCCCAGATCAATGCACTGACGGAACTATTGTCTTACCTGAAGGTTAAATACAATATTCCACAGGCAAATTTCATTGGTCATATGGATTTGGCGCCTACCCGAAAAAATGACCCTTCACGTTTTCCTTGGAAGACGTTAGCAGATAAAGGTTTCGGTTATTGGTACGATGAATATCTGGAAACTCCGCCGATAGATTTCAACCCAAGATTGGCGTTAAGAATTATTGGTTATGATGTTAAAAATTTAGATGCAGCGATTAAAGCTTTTAAACAGCATTACATTCAGACTAATGCCAATGTAGCCATCTTGAAGGATAACGATCTCAAGATATTATATTCGATCTATAAAAAGTTCTTGTAAACAAAATAGGCTCCAATTTGGAGCCTATTTTGTTTCATACCTAATGCTGTTTATACCGTCTTCACATATTTAATGTCGTAATTTTCGATGTCTATGATGTAGCCATTTTTAATTAGGAAATCAAATAAGGGTTTTGCTTCTTCGGATACCGACATATTTTGTGTCGTAATAATCTTATTTTCTTTTTTCAATAAGTAAGGATATGCATACAATTTGATGTTTTTGTTAAACATCCCTGAAATATAGGAAAGGAGCTCATTGGTATACTGCTCTTTATTGTAATTGTCCGAATTAAAGATGTTTCGTAAGTTGGAAACGTTGGTCGCAATACCAATATTTTTCGGTTTAAAATTATTGATAAATTCAGCGAGATGATTATTTCTTCTAAAATTGCTGACAATGATGTTGTTTCCTGTTGAGCATAGCTCTTCAGCACGATGTGCGAATTCTTCTAGATCTTTATCTGTAATGATATGATCTTCTTCCAGTACATTACCCATCAATACTTCAATCAGTACAACTGTATTTTCTGATGTTGCTCCTGTATTCTTTTTAAATTGATCAACTGCAAGATTGAATAAGTCAAAATTGGGCAGGGATTTTTGTCTATATTTTGTTCTTAGCAGTATGATATTCTTTTTGTAGAGATAATCTTTGATCTGAGCTGCTTTGCCATCTGGTTTGAAAATAGCAGCTTTGGCAAATCCTTTTGCAATCAGGTATAAGTTAATAAGCCTTTCATTGACATTTTCAAATAAAGGGCCGCTTACTTTCACAAGATCGATTTCTACAGAACCTACAGATAAATTGTCAACTAATGATTCGATCATCGTTTGTACATTATCTGTATAGTAATAGGCAGCAAAAAGTAAATTGACACCAATGATGCCCAGTACTTTTTGTTGTAGCTGGTTGTCACTATCAAGAAGTCTGACATGTATAATGATATCATTGGTAGGACCATCTACTTCATGTTGAAATCTAACGCCGATCCAACCGTGTGGTTCGTTTGTTTTAGTGAAGTTTAATGTGGTAACGGTATCGGCAAAAGCGAAGAATTTTTTATTGCAATATTTTTCACCATGTAAGCGTTTTGTCAATAAATCAAATTCATGTTTTAACATTTTCGTTAAACGGGTGCGACTTACGTATCGTCCATCTTCTTCTTCTCCGTATATGGCATCGCTAAATGCCATATCGTAGGCTGACATTGTTTTGGCGATTGTTCCTGACGCAGCCCCTGCATTGAAAAAGTTACGTGCCACTTCTTGACCGGCTCCAATTTCAGCAAAAGTGCCGTAAATCTCTGAATTTAGATTTATTTTAAGTGCTTTTCTTTTGGTTTCAAATATTTCTCTTACCATCATGCAAAGGTACAAAAAATGATAGGGTGGAGAAAACGAATGACTGAATCCCTGATATTTAATCAATTCATAACAATAGGGTTATTTTGATATCAAAATAACCCTATTTGTGTCAAGTTTTTGTTAAATATGAATCCAATTTACCTAAAATATTTTCAATTTGTGAAAGGCATAAAATAGGGCAGAACTTTGAAGTGCCTGACCAAATTTATTTTGAAGGAGTAATTCTTTAGCCTCCTCCATAGACACTAAAAAGACTTCAATATCTTCACTTTCATCTAAATCTTGTTCTTGAACTTTTTTACCTCCTTGCATGAGGTAAGTATGCGTAATATTTTTACTTGTTGCCGGATTGGCATACAGCTCAGCAATTTTTTCGATCTTGGAAAAAGCATAGCCTGTTTCTTCGAGCATTTCTCGCTCTGCTGCGAATTGAGGTTCTTCACCTGCTTCCATCGTTCCTGCTGGGATTTCCAGAATAATTTCTCCTGCTGCATGGCGGTATTGTTTGATGACCAGAAGTTTATTGTCTTCTGTAATACCTACCATGTTGACCCAATTTGGATATTCGAGCACGTAATACTGATCGTTAATCTTACCATTGGGCAGTTCACAAGTATCTCGTCGTAAGGTTGCCCAAGGTGCTCGACAGATATATTCTGATGAGAGTAGTTTCCACTTTTGCATAGCAACAATTAAATGATATCAGCCATCATTCGATCTACTTTTGCTGACAATTCTTTTTGAAGTTCTTCATAAGTGGATTGATCCTTTAATGTCGCCTTTACAGAACAATAAAACTTTATTTTAGGTTCGGTGCCGGATGGTCGTGCTGAGATAACATCTCCGTCGATGGTGATAAATTGTAGTACATCTGATTTTGGTAAATCGATGACTTTTTTATCTCCTGATGCCATATCAATCGCAACTGAATTTTCATAATCGCGTACTTCTACAACTGCAATATTTCCTAATGATTTGGGCAGGTTTGCACGCAGATTGCTCATCATGGATTTGATTTCTTCGGCGCCGGCTTTACCTTTTTTAGTTAATGAAACCAGTTTTTCTTGATAACATCCAAATTCTTGATAAATATCCAAGAGAACCTGATATAGGGACTTGCCTTTTGATTTGTAGTAAGCGGTCATTTCTGCCAAGAAAGCACAAGCATTTGGCGCATCCTTATCACGCACAAGGCTTCCAACTAAATAGCCATAGCTTTCTTCTCCTCCAACAAGATAAGTTGCTGAGTCGCCTAATTTGGTCATGAGCTCGCCAATGTATTTGAAGCCTGTCAATGTTTCGTAATAAGGAACATGAAAATGGTTGGCAATCTCTGCTTGTAGGTTGGTCGTCACAATGGTTTTGACAACATACGGATTATTGTGGAGTTGATTTTGTTCCTTTTTTGAACTCAGGACGTAATAAACCAATAGACTTCCGATCTGATTACCATTTAGTAATTGGAAATTGCCTTTATTGTTTTTAATAGCGATACCCACACGATCAGCATCAGGGTCTGTGGCTAATACCAAGTCTGCATCTACCTCTTCGCCCTTCTTTTTTGCCAATGCCATGGCATCTTCTTCTTCTGGATTAGGATAAATCACCGTTGGAAAATTACCATCAGGGGTGGCTTGTTCATCCACGATGATGACGTTTTCAAATCCCCATGCCTTTAAGAGTTGGGGGACAATGGTAATTCCGGTTCCATGTATAGGTGAAAATACAATTTTAAGATCTTTCTGCTCTTGTACTGCTTCAGGATGTATGCTTAATTTTTTATTTTCTTGAATATAGATTTCGTCTATTTCTGGTCCTACAGAAATAATATTTTCCGGATTAGATTGAAACAATATTTCTGAAATATTTTGAATATTGTTTACTTCTATAATAACATTTTCGTCGTGTGGAGCTGTTAACTGACAGCCATCATTCCAATAAGCCTTATATCCATTATATTCTTTTGGGTTGTGGGAGGCTGTTAGCATGACACCACTTTGGCAACCAAAATGACGGATGGCAAAGGATAATACCGGTGTAGGTCTGAGTTCATCAAATAAATAAACCAGTATGCCATTGGCCGAAAATACATCAGCGACTAGTTGTCCAAAGATTTGTGAATTATTGCGACTATCGTAAGAAACCGCAACTTTGATCTGTTGGTCTGGGAATTGTTTTTTTAAGTAGTTGGCTAAGCCTTGTGTGGCTTTACCAATGGTATATTTATTCATTCTATTGGAACCGACCCCCATGATTCCACGTAAACCTCCTGTACCAAATTCTAAATCTTTATAGAATGAATCTGTTAATTCAGTTGTTTCATTATTATCAATTAATTTTTTTAAAGCAGTTTTCGTTGCTTCGTCGTATTCTGAGCCTAGCCATTGATTGACTTTTGCTTGTATTTCTTGATCCAGACTAATCATTGTTTTGTGAGTTAAAACTGTCAAATTAAATATTTTTTTGGATTGTGGTGCTTTTGTCGTGAAATATAATTTCAGCTTAAGCGTCACAGCCTCCGTAGGCTCGATCTAGAACGGTTAATACCCATTGCTTACCTTGCTTTGTGATATGAAAGATAAGTGATGCATTTTTGTCCGTTAAGATAACACGATAGCTTTTGGCGTCTAGTGCTTTTAGCTTTTGGATTTCAGCACCTGATATTTTTGAATCCAAAATTTCATTCATAAATTTTGCCGTTTGGGATAGCTCTGTAGGATGCTGTTTATTGTTACAGAAGAGTCCTTTTTTATTCCAAGCCTCTTTCCCACAATCGTAAACAGGGAGTATTCCAAAAGTTACTTTACCGGAGAAATTTGATGGAGAATATGGATAATATTCAGGAATAGGGTGATTAAAATCAAGGGATGTGGCATGCACATATATGGCTTGAACTCCAGGTCTATAGATAGTATATAGACCTATTGTTTTGTCAATATAGCTGTTTAATGCTTTTGAATCTTGCTTGTTATACGCACTTACTATTTTTGATATAGCCATATCAATAGGTTCATCTTGCGCGATTTCTTGCTGTGGCACAGCTATGGAATCGATCACTTTTGGCAACGAATCAGATGTTATGGTGTCGGTAGAATCTTGTTCTCTTTCTTTTTTATCTGCAGTCCTGTTGCAACTACCAAGTAAAATGACCGATAAGAACAAGATACCCATTATTTTTTTTAACATAATTGTTATTTTCTACTAAATATGGATTAGAATTGACCTGAGTTATTTACAAAAATAGAACATAGAAGGTCTTAAACAAAAGTGACCTTAACTAATGCGCTTAATTTATCTTTATTTTTTCTTATTTGTCAAGTTATCAATGATTGTTTTTAATATACTTCGTGTAGATGGTCTCCACCACTGCGCTAATATTTTTTCGATAGTCTCCTCTTGATTTACACTTAACTGTTCAAAAAGTTCTGACCTAAAGTTCAATTTGCAAGATTGCCATGTTTCTTTGTCAAACTGTGTCACGGACTTAATTTTGCGCAATGCTGCGGTCTGAATGGCATTTGGTGAAACGACTTCGTCCACTAAACCTACTGTAAGGGCTTCTTGAGGAGTCAACAATTTGCCTTCCAGTAAGAAGCGGTAGGCATTGGCTTTACCAAGCCAAAAGCTGTAGAGATGAAAGATGCTATCGGGTACGATGAGGCCAACAGGTATCTCGTTTAATCCGATAATAAAATTTCCCTCTGCCATGACGCGATAATCGCAACAAAGTGCTATCACGCAGCCGCCAGCAGGACTATGTCCTGAAATGGCAGAAACAAGTGGTTTAGGAAAGGATGCCAGATCTTTGGTGTTTTTTAAAAATAGCGTCCAAAAGGCTTTTATTTCCGCTTCATTGTAAGCATATAGCGCAATCAAATCTAAACCAGCACTAAAAAAACCTTCTTTGCCATGGATGATTACCCCCTCAATAGCAGGATCTACCTGTAGTTCTTGAATAGTTGTATTTAACTCCTCCAATAGAACCATATCAATTGCATTGGATTTTCCACGATCTAAAAATATATTTGCGATGCGATCTTCTGTTTTAATTTGTATATGTTTCATATTATTTTTTTTCTAATAAATTTAATCTCTCAAATTAACCTGTATTGCTTTTCTTCCCATTCGCCCGTTGACATCTACCCCTTCCAGAATAATGGTATAAGGACCTTTTTCGTCCGAAGTGTAGAAATCGAAACTGGTCTCTCCTGATCGATTGGTAATGAGATTGGGTTCCCAATGTATAGTTGTTCTTAGATCTGAACCTATTTTCGACAATTCTGTTGTTTCATAGATTGGTTTATAAAATGTACGACTGAGGTAAAGTCCCTTAGGTATAAAGGTCCGGATACCAGTGGGTGTAAATGCACGTGAACCACCATCACCTCTTTTGGTCGTGATTAAGATCAAGCCATTGCCACCATAGGACCCATATATCGACGTGTAATTAATATTGCGTAATACCTCAATGCTAGCGATATCTGGGGCACTTAGCATCGAAATTTGATCGCTCTCAATATACATTCCATCAAGCACAATTTGCATGGGACCGTTGCTTCTGGTACTATAAGGTATACCATTTTGCCACCTAACACCCGCTAGTCTTCCAGCGAGGCACTGCTCTAGTGTAAAGCAATTTGCTAGATCTTCTTCCGTAAGAACTTGGTCAGCGTTTCCTGATCCATTTAGATTACTTGAATGTTGAACAGTTTTTTTCTGATTAGTACGTGTTATTTTAACCTCATCGAGTTGAATCGATCTGGACATGAGTCCAGCTTTTTCGAGTTCGGAAAAGTAGGTTTGGGTACTGTTGATATTTTCCAAATACTTCGTATTGATATGATTCATAACCTCTGGTAAATTTTTATTAGCATCATTTATTGAATTATCCATCTCGTCTAAATCAATATCAAGTCTATTTTTATCTTTCTTTGATGTCGCAGTTATAATAAATTTGGTACTATCTGGAAATAAGAGCTCATCAAATGAAAATCTTCCTGCTATGTCTGTCAATGTGTCAATGGCAGCAATCATATTGGACGTTGGAATTAATGTAACAGTCGCTTGTGGCACAACTACTTTTCGACTCAGTTTCTTCACTGTGCCGGAAATGGCTATGTTTTTTTCGATAGGATATTTTGGTTTATTGAGGGTGTCGTCTAACACAGACCAGTCTAATTTTCTCCAACCTTGTATAAGCATGAGGTTATCTAAATCAATTTTTTTGACCTCTTCATTATCTGTGAAATAATAATTAGGGTTCTCTATAAAACCATTGATTTCTGAACATAGTAATAAGGATGTATAGATACTTGATCGATAATTAGAATCAATTTTTGTCTTATTGGTATTGACAACAGATGCGGATAATGCGGATATTCTAGTAGAATCTTGGCTATTTCCAGTTAATACTGTGATTTTCACTTTTTCTCGCAATCCATATGTTGGTTTGTCTGTATCGGCTTTGATCGCTAAAATTTTATCAGACCGATAGTTGAAGATCATGCGTTCTAATAAAGGTTTCAAATTGGTATCTAAGATGGATAGCTGAATGACACCTTGTGGTAAGCTTTGTCTGGGAATGGAAAAAAGAATTTCTTTGGCACTTAATTTTTGTTTGGCAACATGAAAGGTATTGCCTTGGGAGTGAGCGATTAGGTAAATTTGTTGTTGATCAATTTTATCAGGGCTAGCGCTTAGCTGCACAAAGACTCTATCGTCTATAAGGTTGCCAACATTCATACTTAATCCTGAAACATTAATGGTAGGAAAAGGAACTTCTATTTGAGAGCCATCCGTAAATGTTGCAATAGCCGTATATTTTTTTTGTGCATCTAAATTAACTTGATAGCTCGTCATGCCCAGTGGATTGGTTTCGAAGAAAGCCATGACTTCATTGTTGTTATCCATGATTTTGATTTTAGCATGTTCTCCGAGTCCTCTACTATTAAGAGCTTTAAAGCCTATTTTTGTGAGTATGTTATGTGTAATGGTACCGGCTTCAGGTAGTATCTGTAAGCTATAATTTGATTTATCGGAAGGGACTGTCAAGAGTTTATGAACAGTGATTCCATCTATAGATTTGAAAGATAAATTAATCGTTTCTCCTGCTGATAGATCTTTCATATCAATCAAAATTTGACCTTTTTGATCTGTTTTTTCCTTTGCAGTCCTTATTTTTCCATTTTTTAATAATGTTTTATAATTGATATTAATCTCTGATAAAGGATGTCCCGATAGTGTTTTTAGATTTACAGCATAGTATTTTTTATCTCTATCTACGATGATTTCATCATCTGTTATGACATGATCAGATCGTCCATTATATATCGGTATTGTCTTGTCAAAAAAGTAGGCTGCGCTATCATTTCTCATCCATTGTGTATAGGCTCGGATACGGTAAGAACCTTCTATCAGGGAGTCTGTGAGGGCGAAATCAGCAATTCCTAAACCAGCTGTCAAAGGTATTTTTAAGGTATTGATCGTTTTATTTTCTGGAGAAAGGAGATCAATGTAGGCTATACGGCTTAATGTTGATAACATGTTTTCTGGTGCAACTGTACAATACAGCTTCATCCAAATGGTTTCTCCAACAGAATAGCTTTCTTTATCCAGGTGGATGTGGATTTTTTCTTTTGGATTTTGTGAGGCGTGCCGTTCTAATTTATCGATGAATTGGTGGATGTCTGTTTGCCCAAATGATACAAATGAGATGATGAATAACAAACCGAATAAGACTGCCTTAAGACTCATAAATTGAGGATCAATAATTTGGAATAAATTACGAAAAAATATTAAATAATTTGTTGTTTTCAAATGGATATCAACGCAATTTTAAATTTTCTCTTATAATTAAGCTAAAAAAAATATCTTTGTGGTATGAATATCCTAATCATTGGTTCTGGCGGTCGTGAATCAGCCTTCGCCTATAAACTTTCGCAAAGTAAGCGTCTTCAAAATTTATTTATTGCTCCTGGAAATGCAGGTACAGGTGTGTATGGTCAAAACGTTGCTTTAAAGGTTACAGATTTTGATGGTATCGCAAGTTTTGCCTTGGCGAATGACATCAATATGGTTTTGGTTGGCCCAGAAGAGCCGCTTGTAAAAGGTATTCATGATTATTTCTTGAACCGTGAAGACTTGAAACATATTCCTGTTATTGGTCCACAACAAGAGGGGGCACAATTAGAGGGGTCTAAGGACTTTTCAAAACAATTTATGGATCGTCACGGTATCCCGACTGCCGCTTCGCGCTCTTTTGACAAGAGTAATTTGGAGGAAGGTTTAGCGTATTTGGAAACTCAAAAGTTACCTATCGTACTGAAAGCGGATGGTCTAGCTGCAGGAAAAGGGGTGTTGATCTGTGAAACATTGGAAGATGCAAAGTTGGAATTGAATGCTATGATCGCTGATTCTAAGTTTGGTGCTGCCAGTGATGTTGTCGTGGTAGAAGAGTTTTTAAAAGGTATTGAATTGTCTGTTTTTGTTTTAACAGATGGTCATTCGTATAAAGTACTCCCTTCAGCTAAAGATTATAAACGCATTGGTGAAGGGGATACAGGCTTAAACACAGGAGGAATGGGATCTATCTCACCAGTTCCTTTTGCTGATGAAGCATTTATCAGTAAAGTCGAAGAGCGTATTATCAAGCCAACTGTTGAAGGTTTGAAAAAAGATCATATCCCATATAAAGGGTTTATTTTTATAGGATTGATGAATGTAGAGGGTGAACCTTTAGTGATTGAATACAATGTACGTATGGGGGATCCCGAGACAGAATCTGTTTTACCTCGTATTGAATCTGATTTAATTGATTTGCTAGAGGGTGTGGCTCAAGGTAACTTGGATACACGTTCTTATACGGTTTCTTCAAAAACTGCTGTAACGGTTATGTTAGTTGCTGGTGGATATCCGGGAAACTATGAATCTGGCAAAGTCATCTCAAATATAGAGAATGTAAAAGAATCCATTGTCTTTCATGCTGGAACCGCTACACAGGATGGCCATGTAGTCAGTTCCGGTGGTCGCGTAATTGCTGTGACGACTTTACAAGATACCTTATTTGATGCTTTGCAACAGGCAACGGCTGATGCTGGAAGAATCTATTTTGAGGGTAAATATTTCCGTAGAGATATTGGTTTTGACTTGATTTAATAAAATTTTCAAATCTTTTTTGGAAGATTGATAAAAATATCTATATTTGCATCTCCAAACAGGGAAATATCCTATTGGAGATGCCAAATGGCCCGTTCGTCTAGGGGTTAGGACGTTAGATTTTCATTCTAGAAACAGGGGTTCGATTCCCCTACGGGCTACTAAAACGACTTAAGAAATTAAGTCGTTTTTTTTGTGACTAAATTTTCATAATGACTATCCAAGATTCTTTTTCTTGATACAATAATATTTCAAATACATTATTGTCGTCAATATCAAATCAATGAAATCACGTGAACATGATATGTAATAAATGCATATTATCTATCGGTTTATTATTTGTCTATATTTTACTTCCGTTTTTTATTCTTCCTATTATTAATATGGGCACTGCCAGAATTTATTAAAAAGCATTGGTTGAAGCGTACTTCTGAAAGTTATCTAAACATCGGTTTATGATAAAATCAAGCGTAGCAGCTATTAAAATATCGAGATGTTGCAGCGGATGCTAGCTAAATACCTTTGGCACCTCGTTTGCATATTCAAAACAATAAATGAAAATGGTATAGCGTATTGGCATACTGGTTATGATCCTGGATTTAGAGGTTTTTTTATATCCATAATATGGAAAGTGAAGTGGCACATAATAATTCCGATATAGGAATGGATGTTATGAAATATTTAATGAAATTATTTTTGGATAAAGGATAGACTTTTTGGTCTTATGGATGAAGAAGAGGTGAATTAAATTAGAAAACAAGGTATATGATAGGTATTATAGGAGGTGTTGGTCCTTTAGGTGGATTAGATATTTATAAAAAAATTATTGAAGAGACTATTGCTGTATCAGATCAGGAGCATTTACCGGTAATGCTCTATTCATTTCCTAATTTGATTGGTGATCGCACAGCTTATTTAAATGGAAATTCAACGGTAAATCCGGCTATAGCTATTGCCGAAATCACAAGGCAATTAGAGCATGCAGGAGTAACTGTTGTAGGTATTCCATGTAATACGGCACATGCTGAACCCATTTATTCTGTTTTTGAACAGGAGCTGTCCCGAACGAATCAAAAGATTAAAGTACTGCATCTGGTTAAAGAAACGGTTGCTTTTATGAAAGCTCTTTATCCACAGGCAAGAGTGGGTATTCTTTCTACTACGGGCACCCGTAATTCGGGCCTGTACCGCAATATGTTAGTAAAGGAAGGTTTCCAAGTCGTAGAGCCTAATGAGGAATGGCAAGAGCGAATACATGATGCTATATACGACACAGAGTACGGTATTAAAGCACAATCTGCTCCTGTTACAAATAAGGTTCGCTTGGAATTGCATAGTGCCATGGATGAATTGAAAAAAGGGGGAGCTGAAATCATCGTTTTGGGATGTACTGAATTGCCATTGGCACTGCCAGAAAATGATCATAATGGTATGAATTTGATAGATCCTAATCGCATATTGGCTAGGGCACTTATTTACGCTTTTTCACCAGATAAATTGAAATAATATCATTATTTGTACTTGATGCGTTGTACTTGGCACGCATAATTGTACTATGCATGTGATCTTCCTGATCGTGCTTTTTAGTAATGAAAAAATAAGCAGAGATGAGTATTGCTGATGTTGCTCACTTTGTCAATATGTCATGTTAAATAGTCCTTTATTTCCTGATTTATAGCTTGGTATGTTATTTGAGTGTTTGAACATATAAATATATGAAAATGCAAAAGATAATACATAAATCAAAAAATCGGGGCCATGTTGACTTTGGATGGTTGAAAAGTGCCCACTCGTTTAGTTTTGGAAACTATTTTGATCAAGATAAAGTTAATTTTGGGGCATTACGTGTTTTGAATGATGATTTTGTAGAAGCAGGAAATGGTTTTGGCCGTCATCCTCATGACAATATGGAAATCGTAAGTATTCCATTGGAAGGTGTTTTATCGCATCAAGATAGTATGGGAACCAGTCGCGATATCCAAACGGGAGATGTACAAATCATGTCGGCAGGTACTGGAGTCACACACTCCGAATTTAATGGGAGCAAAGAGAATCCGGTTAAGTTTCTTCAAATTTGGGTGATCCCTAGTGAAAGACAATTGACACCAAGCTACGATCAGAAATCGTATACAGATGTGGATCGTAAAAATAAATTTGCAACGATTGTATCTCCAAACATAGCAGATAGTCAAGCGGTATTGATTCATCAAGATGCTTATTTTAATTTAGCAGATCTAGATGCTGGAATAAGTACGAATTATGCTTTACATGGAGAATCGAATGGCGTCTATATCTTTGTACTGGAAGGCAGTGTTCAAGTCGCAGGGGAGGTTTTAGACCGTAGAGATGCGATCGGTATATGGGAAATAGATCATATAGATGTGCAATCTACAACTGATGCTCAAGTGTTGTTGATTGAGGTTCCTATGTTTTAATGTTTTTCATTTAATATTATTAAAAAGGGTTTGTATCGTGAAGATGCAAACCCTTTCTAGTGATATCGTGTATTTTCTATTAGATAGGCACTACGGTAAAAACAATCGTTTTATAATTGTCCTTCTCGTACAGTACTCCTATTCTATTTTTCTTGACCAAGACAATATCCGAATATGCAGAATAAGATCCTTTATAACCTGCTGGTGATTTTGCTACAACTTGATTGAAATGCCAAGTTTTGCCTTGATCCTTGCTGATGCGCAATGTCAGATTGTCACGATCTTTTTCTGAAGCAGCATTACATACTGCTAGTATATAATTTTTCCCTTTTTTCCAAGATAAGGTTGCTCCTTGATTAACGGGATCAGGTAGATTTTTATCATAGAATGTTGTATCCCATGTTACTCCGCCATCATTGGAATAGGAAATGATGCGGTTCCTTACATTTCCTTGCTGGTTTCTAGTATTCATGTAAAGTCCTGTTTTCGATATTTGAGCCGCCATAGTCTCATTTCCTCCTTCAAAAGTTATAGTATTGCCGATCTTGAAAGTTTTACCATTATCATCAGAATAGTAACTATGTGCATAATAATCTTTTCCTGCAGGTTTTGGATTTCCTTCAGAATGGTTTGCTGGGATATAAATACGGCCTTTGTATTTTCCTGAATCAAACTGTAAAGCATGACCGGGAGTATTTGCATATGCTCTCCAATCTTCCTTAAACGTATAGTTAGGATTTAATAATGGTTGATTGGGGCGGTGTATTGCTGTTGTGATATTTGTAGGTGCTGACCATGTTTTTCCTCCATCAGTTGATGTGACATACCAACATTCGCGTAATCCTTTTCCATTTCTTACGTCATGCTCATGACCATTCCCTGTGTTGTAAAAAAGAAAGATGCGACCATTGGGATATTGAGGATCCAATAAGTCGACTACAGGGGCAGCATTGCCTGCTTGCAACTGGTCGTAATCTGCAGCGACCTGAATAGTTCCCCAAGTTTTTCCATTGTCTTTACTGATTTTATAGACTATGTCCACGTTGCCATAATCTCCAGCATGATCTACACGTCCTTCTGAAAAGGCTAATAGATCACCGTTTTTATTTTTAATGACTGCAGGTATTCGATAGCTGGCATAACCATCTTTTCCTGATTCAAAGACGGTCACTTCTTGAGCTTGTGCCATCGCAAAAAGTGCTACTGCACAAATGGTTAAAAATGTTGTTTTCATATGATATTGGTTTTATTTTTTTAGTTGATAGGAATAAAAGTAAACATCCATTTTATCGGATTTTGCCAATCTTCTCCTTTGAAATCACGTACAGGTAGTTTGATTAATACTTCATTCCATCCTTTTTTTAATAAAATTTTCATGGGTTTTCTATAGGTATATCCTTCATCAGTCAGAGGTATTTCTAAATGACCTTTTGCTCCGGCATGATTCCATAATGGAGGTGCGATGACTTGATGATTAACCCAAACTTTACTATCTAGATTGTCCCAAGTGTTGAGTTTAGGTGTATTACTGGCATAAGATCTGGAAAGATTGTTGAACCCGATCCAAAATAATTTATGTTGGTTTTTATTACTCCATATCTTTGTACGTGCATACCAGGTGGTGTTTTGTTGCGGGTTTTTAATAGCACCTGTTATAACGTCTGCCCACCAGTGTCTGAGTATGATGGTTCCGCCTTCCATCTTTTTTGCTACTGCTAACCCCTTTGTACAGGGCTGTTGCTCAATATCAAAAGATTGCGTCAGATTGCCGCCGTTTTGAAAAGGTCCGATCAGATCCCATTTTAGTCCAGTTTGCTTCACATAGGGAAAGGGCTTGTTCGAAAAATACTGATGCTTATGATGGAGTAATCGATTTTCAAAATTTTTGAACTCCTGATAGGCATTTGTGTTTTCATCTACGATGTTACAGATCCATCCCGATTGTCCTCCACCACGCCAGATGCGCTCTGCAAATGTTAATATGGAAGGGTAAACGGCATTTTGATAGAACATGTCCTCTGGTTTGGCAACTGCACGATCTGGCCATGCACACAAGGTTGCCCCAATTAGATTCTTGTTTGATTTATCTTGCTCCCCCAGTTTTCGGTGAAAAAGAGTTGTTACGGTTTCCAATGGATCCATGTGGTTAATGTAGAGGTGTTTAGAGTCAATATATACAAACTCTCCTCCCTCTTGTATGGCTTGAGGTCCACCCATCCATAATTGTCTGATGGTTTGAGACATCAAATTACTGCCTGGATCCCAACCAATCGTTTTATAACCTAAGCCCTCGACGTATCTGGTAATTTCGGGCATGAAATTTTGGTTGCTTATTTTTACCTCATCGCCACCAATATGCAGATATGGGAGGTCTTGATAAGTTTGTGAAAATTCTTTTAACAACTCTTTGATATAATATAGACCAGAGTCAGACTGCATGCCTACTCCAAAATATCGTTTAAAGGCTTCACTATGTCCAGGCATATCAATCTCCGGTAACAGTAGGATATGCCTTGCTTTACAATAAGCGATTAATTCTTTGAAATCCTGTTCTGAATAATGTGCTCCTGTTCCTCTTGTCATATTTGATGGATCGGTCAAGCCAGGATATTTTTTACTAGCTAAACGCCATGCAATATCTTCGGTAAAATGAAAATGTAAGACATTCAATTTATAACGTGCCATGATATCGATTTGCTCTTTTAGCAACTCAAGTGGTTGATAATTGCGTCCGACGTCAACCAAAAAAGATCGCCAGGAGAATGCGGGGGCATCATTAATGTCACAAAAGGAGAGCATTTTCTTTTGAATCGAAAACTGTCTTAATGTTTGAAGGCCATAGAAAAGACCAGCTCTGGAATGTGCCGTTATAAAAATACCTTTATCATCTATTTTTAAATGATAAGATTCGTCATGTGTAGTTGTTGGGTGATCGGATAAAAGTTTAAGTTTTAATATCGGAAGATATTGATTCTTAATCCATGCTTTTTCTTCTATTTTCCAATCTGCAAGAATATTCGTTGCAAGTTGATATTCTGATTGTAGGGACGGATTATTATTTTGTACAATAATACCCTTATGGAGCTTGAGCTTGCCCTTGCCTAACTCCATTTTTATGGGCAGAGGGATGAGGTTCTCTTGCGCATAGGATCTTGGATACGAGCAAATACTGGTAATGGTAATAAGGATACTTATGAATAAGTGTTTACAGTCCATTATTGTCCTTTATAAAATGGTTTAAAATAGTCCAACAATACCATTCTTGACGTGGTAGGTGAAATGGACCTTTAAATAAATTTCCTTTTGCAGTTTGCGCAATAGATCCATCTCTATGGAGGTATCCAAACCATTCGCCATGTTGCTGATCATGAAATTTATCATACGCATATTGATGGATTTTTTTGTGCATATCAGCATATTTTTGATTTCCTGTCATCAGATAAGCAAGGAGTGTAGCGATGATTGTTTCATTTTGTGGCCACCAAAACTTCATGTCTTGCCAATATTCCTGAACAGGTTTATCGTATAGATCTCTAAAATAAAGGATACCACCAAACTCTTTGTCCCAGCCTCTTTCCCACATATAGTCAAGCATTTTACAACCCAATTGGATGAGTGTTGGATCGTTGTTACGATATTTTGCTTCATGTAAGATAAACCAAGCGCCTTCTATGGCATGTCCCGGATTTAATGTTCTCCCATCAATATGATCAATGATTTCGCCAGTAGGGGACACCTGTTCCATGACTACTATTAAATCGTGCTTCACAAAATTCGATTCTATTTCTTCAATCCAATTTGCAATGGCTTGATCACAACGTGGATCACCAATTGTTTCGCGCAATTGTTGCGCGGTATTGATCATGATCATAGGTGTGCCAATGCCTTTTGCGGGTCTAGTGTCTGTAAATTTTGGGGTTAATTTGATTTCTCCGGAAGCATATTGGATGCATTTTCCAAAAATGGAACGTGCCAGGTCAGCCGCTTCTTGCGATCCCGAAGCTTTTGCATAGGCTGCAAATGCAATAACAGCAAAAGTTTCAGAAAAATAGTATCTTCTTTTTCGGATGGGCTGACCATCTTTGGTGACATGAAAAAACATTTGTCCATCATGATCAAAACAATGCTTTCGGATAAAGTCATAACCTAGTTTAGCTCCTTCTAACCATTCTTCTCGAGGTTCTATCGTGTTATATAGCGTGGCTAATAACCAAGTTGCCCGACCCTGTATCCATACCGCTTTATCGTCATCAATTAAACTTCCATCTTGATCACGCATTAATAAGAAACCTCCATCTTCATAGTCGAATGATTTTGGAAACCAAAAGGGTACAGTATCTTCTAAAAGCTGTGTTTTATAAAATTTTTCGAGTTCTTCGAGTTGTGTTATAGTATACATAGATTAGTCAATTTTGAAACTGAAGGTAGAAGCAGGTACTCCTGATTCATTTTCCAAGTTTGCAGTGGTGTAAGGTGAATATGCGTAACGAATTTCGGTAATGATAATATGCTCAGGTAAATGGATCGTAACTCGATTTTTCTGAATCGACAAGCGCGCAGGTTGATGGGTAAATCCTTTTTTATCGATTAAAATAAATCCTTGTAGAGGTTGATTATTTCTCGTTGTGAGTGTTTTAGTATTGTTAAAATAGACATCAATTGTTTTTTCTTTTTTCTTATGGTACTTAAATGATGGATAATCGGCATTAATCTGATACTTATAAGTATGTGCTAGAGCCAAGTTCGCTAACCGCTTGCCGATGATCACCTTGTTTTTAGGATGCACATCCAAAGGATCACCTACATCAGAGGAAATAGCCATATAGGTATCCTCAGTCTGCTGGTTCAACTTGCGCTGACTATCTCTAAATCTTGGCCAAGAGGGAAGATTGATACTGGATAGTTGGACATAATAAAAAGGGAGTTGTTGTTGGAGTTGATGACGCCATGAGCTAACCAAGGTTTTAAATAATAATTCATGTAGCTCAATATTGTGGGCATTGCTTTCTCCTTGATACCATAGAATAGCGGTGAATTGGGTTTTTAACCAATGGACTACTCCTGCTTCAAAGTTGAAAGACGGATCATACGGGTGTCTTTGGTATTTTTGTGTTGCAAGAGCCAGATTTTGATCGGATCGAGTGCGGCAGAAGTCTTGAATAAAATCTGATTTCCTCCAATTGTGTATGTATGTAGCCAATAGATTGTCTTGTTCGAGTGTTGTTCTGTCTATCCAAGACTCCGTATTGGATCCTGGTACATCTAACTCGACTATGCCAATTGGAATATTGGTTTTACTCGCGATTTCAATGGCAAAAGCATAGGCTACGGCTGAAAAATCTGCTTTGTTTCCTTTTGTTGGTAAGCTCCATTTGCCTGAGAAAAAGTCTAAATTATTAATCTTTTCCAAAGTAGTTAGATCCCAAGTTGTTGAATTTGTTTGTACTAAATTGGCGCTTTTAAATAGTCTTATATGCGGAGCTTTAATCTGAATTAGACTATCTGATGCCAGTGCATGTTTCAATTCAAATGCCATGTTTGATTGTCCAGAAGCTAAGTATACGTCACCAAAAAGAACGTCTTTAAGTTTCACTTCTTCATCTTCCGATCGTATTACTATTTCATATGGACCTCCAGCAGGCATGGATGGTAAACGAATTGACCAATGGCCATTTTCATTTGCTTCTCCTTGGTATACTTTGTGGTTGAAATGGAGAGTTACCCTTTCGTGCGAAGAAGCTTTTCCAGCAATTTGATTTTCACGGTTCCGCTGTAATACCATATGATCCCCAAAATTAAGATCGACTGAAAGTGGCTGCTTGACACCTGTCAATGCTCGATGCACTTGCTTGGCAATTAGGGTGGCTCCTACGGCATTTGGATGTATATTATCTTCGAACAAATCTATTCTGCTTTTCAACTGACCATTGATATCGATCAGTTTTACTTGATTATTTTTAGCAATTTTTGGGATCAGAAGACTGATTTCTTGATACCAGTCTCGTGTTCCTGATAAGAAACGTGGATGCCCACTAAAAATAGGAGTGAGTGTACAGATATATATGGCAATATGTGGATTTGTTTTTATCAAATCGCCGATTAGTAAACCGTAATCTTGTTCAAATTCATCGCCATAGTTAGGCCAGTTACGCGGATCGGTATCATTTATTCCGAGTGCTATAACAGCGATGTCTGGTTGAAATGCAAGTGCTTGCCTGTATTCTGTTGTTTCAACATAAGGTTTATGCCCTTTACGCAATAAAGTGGCACCGCTAAAACCAAAATTTTGAACATCATAGTTTGAACCTAATAATTCTTGAAGTCGCTCAGGATAGGTTTTATTACCATTTTTTATACCTAATCCTTTGGTAATAGAATCGCCGATGCAGGCAACTTTCTTTTGCGGATACACCATGACTGTACACCATGTGACTATGGTGGTTAGTAGCATTATTTTTCTAATCCAAAGATGCATTTGATTTGGGTTTTAATACCACCAGTTGAATGATAACGACTATGAAAACAATGATGGCTAGGAGGGCAAAGTCTTTTCCTAATTTTCCTTCGTCGGCAGAGCTTCCTAACACTTTTGTGATGAATGCACCAGCCATAACACCTAACATATTCATGATGCCGTATGCAGTCGCTCGGAATTTACTAGGTACAAATTGACAGAGAATCGGCATATTATTGGCATCAAACATCCCAAAGCCAAAACCGAACATCAATCCAGCTCCAACGACATGAAATATATGTTGTCCATAACCGATTAAGAACATAGCTGGTATGGTCAGCAATAGACCTATTGCAGAGGTATAAATGCGGCCTTTTACATTTTTTTGAATCCAGCGATCGGATAATAGACCGCCAAAAATAACTCCCAAGAAGGATGAAACAGCGATAGTAACAGTGGATAGTGGACCTGCTTGGGACATTGGAATATGGAGGTTATCGGAGAATAATGTTGGTAACCAGTTTTTTGTTGCCCAACCGGGTAAACTTGGTATGGCAAAATAGAATAATATAACCCAAAACGAGATATTGCTTAATAGCATACCGATGGCTTTGAAACTATTGACCGGTTTTTCTTTTTCAACTGAACTTTTTGTCCTAACTGGAGCTTCGGAGAGAAAGAACATGAGTACAAGAGCATATAATACGCCTATCAAACCAAAGAGCTTGAATGTACTATGCCAAGAGTATGAGCTTGCTAGGGTGGCTCCAAATCCTCCCAATGCCTGACCTGTATATAAACCGGTCATATGGATACCGATCGCTAATGAACGGGACTTATCACTGTGAAAATCCGAGATGAGAGACAGGCCTGCTGGAATGTAGATGGCTTCTGAAATACCCATGATGCCGCGTAAGATCATCAATTCGGGATAAGTAGTGGCAAAGCCCATCAACGAAGTGACCAGTGACCAAACGAATAGAGAGCCAACGATAAGCCATTTTCGATTAAGTCTGTCAGCTAATATTCCTGAAACAGGACTCATGAGGCCGTATATCCAAAGGAAAATTGCCATTAATTGCCCAAATACGGTTGCAGATTGTAATTCGACGATATCAACTTGCATAGTGGGACGCATGGTTGACAGGATTTGCCGATCCATATAGTTTAATAGAGCGACTACCCATAGCAGGCCTACAACGATCCAAGGGTAATATTTTTTATTTTTTATCATGATTTGGTTTATATAATAGTTATTGTATTGTACCTGTCAATATTCCTGCAGATCTAATACCTGCTTTAATTTCCCCCGATGGAATATAAACTTGTTTTTGGTGAAAGACAGCTGTAGTGGTAACCGGTGAACCTACTGGCAAATTGCCAACTACTTGCCATGTGTTTGATTGTTCATCATACTGTAATATCGTTTTGCTGAATCCTGGATGATTGGACTGTACGCGTGCTTTATCTTGTACTAATTTGTCTTTTTTTACCGGATCTGTTTCTTTTGCAATCTCCAATAAGAGGTTTTCGACTTTGTGAAAAGTAATCCCATTATCTCCGCCAATTAAAAATAGGCGACCTTTATCATCTTTGAAGCCTGTGCCTGCTGAAAGAGCTTCTGGTAAATCAGCAATTTGAATGCATTCTTTTGTGTTTAAATTTATTTTGTAGCATGTCTTGTATAGTGTACTGACAGCATTTACTTGTCTAGTTCGTCCCCCAAACAGGTAAAGAAAGTGATCTTTCACAAGTGCTACTGTATGCGTTAGCGTATAAGGCAAATTCATGTATTCTTCCCATTTCTGGTCATAGCGATATATTTTATCTGATACCAGATTTGCATTTTCTCCACCTATCAGATAGCATTTGTGGTCATCTGCGACGAGGCTTGCATTGCTCAAGGGAAGGGGTAGATCGGCTAATGGTTGCGCGACAAAATTATTTTTTATCTTATTCCAGGTATAGCGATGAAATTGTGAAGAAGCTCCCATTTCATTTTCGCCTCCTGCAGTATAAATGCCCTCTTCTTGACTACTGTTTGCGGCATAAGCCGTTGGAGTATGAAATGAAACGGTGTCTATCAATTGCAGCTTGTGATCGTGAAGAGAAAAGATGTATGCAGAATGCTGGTATTTTTTTACCCCTCCTTCCCAAGGCATTTTTTCTGGAAAATTAGCACCACCCGCAATCAATAAATGATTTTGGTGAATTCCAACAACTGGACCAGCCACGCCTAGTTGAACTTGACCATTACTGGTATTGGGTAAAGAATCAGCCATAGACCAACTGATCTTTGCTGCCCGGTTTGTTGTTTTACATTGCATAAATAAGAAAGTACTTAGGATAAGAGGAATGATTTTCATTATGTTATAGCGTTGATTGGAAACTTTGAAAATCTAATGCTGAAACATCAGCTTTAAATTTTTCAAAATCAGTTGTCGTCATATTGCGTACCGGAAGTCTAAATTCGCCACAATCCAAGCCAATTAGTTTCATGTATGATTTACCGACAGATATACCACCATACTTTCCTAATAGGGTGATCATATCGATTGATTTTTGTTGTAATGTGTTAGCTTTTTCAAAATCACCTTGATTAAAAGCATCCATTAATGCTAAATATAATGGTGCTGCATAATTGTAGGTACTTCCAACGGCTCCTTTAGCTCCAAGGACAAGTGCTGATAGCATGTTTTCATCTCTGCCCCAAAGCATGTCATATTTGTGATTGGCATAATTAAGGCATGATAAATAATCCATAAAGTCCTCGTGGGTATATTTTATACCTGCAAAATTGGAAATTTTATCGTCTATTGCTTTCAATAAATCGATCATTGGAAAATTTCCTCCTGTTAATACCGGTATATGATAATAGTAAAATGCTGTATTGGATGCGGCAGCAGCTATTTCTTTGCAACATTGTGCTAGCTGATTTACATCTGCAGGTTTAAAATAAAATGGTGAAGTGAATGCAACACCAAAGAGCCCAAATTCTTCTGCTTTAGCAGCAAGCAAACAGCATTCTTTAATATTTGTACCGCCTACAAGGGTTATTACCTTGAAATCTTTATCTTGAAGTGTAGCTTCGGCCCATGTTTGCATAATAGCGACTCGTTCATCAAACGTTAATGAAACCCCTTCGCCTGTAGAACCACATATAAATGCTCCCGCAACTTGATTCTGTTTTAGCAATTGATAATAAGCAGGAATGGCGCCAATATTAATATCGCCGTTCGCTAATAATGGTGTAAAAGGTGCTGCGATTAAGCCTTGTAATTTGTGATTATTCATAGGGTATAAATATGATCTCTTTTAATTTTATGAAGCTGTATTAGATGATATCCATTATTTATCTATACTAGGTCTGTGTACTTTAAGTTTATATAGTTTTATTTGATATGCACAAAAAATTAAATCATACATATAATTACTTCAGTTTTTGAATTCAAGCAAAGAAACTGCTAGGTTTCATAAACCTACTTATTATTAGTATTCAATAAAAGCATTATGTCATACATTTAAAACATTAAAATTATTCTTTTATCTCTAGTAAAGCAAGTAAATGAGAAAAAAAAGTGTAACATTTGTAATGACTTTGATTCAAGTGAAAAATCATAATAAAAAATCCCATGTTAGAGAAATTTGAAAATGTTGATACATCAAGTTTAGTAGACAAAGTAGAAAATCATATTATTGATTTAATTAGGGCTCGTAATATCCAAATAGGCGAATCTTTACCAAAAGAACTAGAGTTGTCTGAAAGTTTTGGAGTTTCCAGAACTGTTATTCGAGAGGCTTTATTACGATTGCGTATGGTGGGTTTAATAGAATCTCGTAAACACAGAGGAGCTGTTTTGACAAATCCACAACTGCTATCTCCATTAAAGAAGATTTTCCATCCCACTATGTTGGATGATGATACGCTGAAAGATATATTTGAAATGCGGCTTGCTCTTGAAGTGGGTATGGCAGAGTTGATTTTCGACCGCACGACAGTTGAGGATATTGCTGTATTGGAGGAAATCGTTCAAGTAGAATCAAACAATAAAAATAAAACCTCTTTTCAGATTGAAGAAGAAGTGGCTTTTCATGGTAAATTGTATAAGATCTCTGGCAATAAGATGTTAATGGATTTTCAAGAATTATTATTACCTATCTTCCAGTATGTACATGATAGTGGTCTATTGAATAGTGATAAGACTTCAAATGAATTCATTTCTCATAAGGATCTAATCAAATTATTAAAAAAAGGTGATGTAACATCTTTTAAAGAGGGTATGCGTAAGCATCTTGATAACCATTACTATCGATTATTGAAACGTTAATCATTCTTCTTCATTTTCAGCGGGGGTCAAGTTTTTTAATAAAAGATTGACCTCCTCTTCTGTAGAGGTGAGCTGTGCTCTGCAAACTTGAATTAATTGTGATGCTCTTTTTATTTTTTCAGATAACACATCAATATTAGTATTCCCCGTTTCAATTTCCTGTACGATCTTTTCTAATTCTGCAAATGCATCTGTATAGGTATAATTATTTTCCATTTTTGTTGATTTTTTGTGTCATACTGATTACTTCACCATCCCAAACTTGTGTTGTTAGCACATCATTCTCATTAATTTGATCTACAGACATCAGCAGTTCTCCGTTGACTTTGGTAATTGAGAATCCCTTTTTAAGTAGTCGAATCGGATCTGCGAGCTGGATAATTTTTTCAAGATGATCGAGCGTTGTATAGTTCTGCCGGAAGATGTAGGCTAAATTTGTTTTAAGATCTTTTTCAAAAGCAGTCAAATCGACTTTGGACTGTTGAATAGACTGCTGCGCGGACCATTTAATCGTTGAGGCAAAAGCTTTTAATTTTTCGTTTTCATCTTTGAATATTGCAGTTGTATTTTGCAATATTCGGGTAGTCAATTGATCTAAGGGAATGGCGAAATTATGAAATTTTTGAATTAAAAAATCTGCCAATTCACTTGGAGTAATGGCATTTTTATAGGCGACCATTTCACTTACTGTGAGATTGGTGGAATGACCAATGCCCGTCAAAACCGGTAATGGAAAAATTGCAATAGCTTTAGCTAGTAGGTAGTTGTTATAACTTGATAAGCCCACTTCTCCGCCACCACCACGAATAATAGCTACTGCATCGTAATCATCTGCACGTTCCGCTATGATGGACAATTGCCGGATGATAGAAGGAACTGATTTATCTCCTTGTAATAATGCTGGATAAAGTGTTTGCTCTATTTTATATCCCCAAGGATTTTGATTGATGATTTTGTAAAAATCGGATAACCCTTTGCTGGTTTCTACCGAAATAATGGCTAATCGTTTGGGTAGGGTTGGAAAAGGAAGATTTCTATTTATATCAAAAATACCTTCTTCTTTTAATTTATTGATGCTATTTAATTTTTCTTTTTCGAGCTCTCCTAAAGTAAAAGTCGGATCAATATCTACAATTCTTAAACTTAGCCCATACATGGGATCATAGGAGATACTCGCCTGGAATAACATCGTAATTCCTTCACGTAAAGGTTCTTGAGCTATCTTAATAAAATGATTGTTGATCCTGTGATAATCTGCCTTCCATAAAATAGATCGAATCTCAGCCACGATTTTCCCTTCGGTTTTCTCGACTAATTCCGGATAACAATGTCCAGAATGCGAATAATGATTCAATTTGTTCATCTCCGCTTTAATCCAATACAGACTCTTATAACGCTCAGCAATAGTTTTCTGAATGCTACGAGTTACTTCCAATAAGGAAAAAATGGTTCTGTCTTCTACTACCTCAGGCATAAATCAAACTTAGATAAATTTGCATTTGTATCCAATTATAATCGTGTTAAATATCAGTGACATTCTTCATTTTATATATCTAAGTTACTAATTGGTAAGATGATAAAGGCCTATATCTCGTTTCAACATGTGATCGCTTTTCTTCTGTTGGAAATCTCCAACGCAGGTATATAATACGTTTTATTGTGCGTTTTTGTGCATGATTGTATAGCTTTTATTTGTACATTTACACGTAAACCCTTTTTTTAAACACATGATGATAAGTAGAATAAAACTCCTAATGCTTGGATTTTTTGCTATTGGCTATTTCCATACAAATCATTTAAAAGCCCAGTATAGATCTTCTATTAAAAATGAAACTGTTCTGTTTAATAATATTGATGCGGTACTCCCTTTTGGAAAATTGGATCAATATAACATTGCTGTCTGCACACCTGACTCTAACTTATTTAATCCATTTCAAGATCAACTATTCCGTTATGCTACAGTGAATTATGTGGGTTTTAAGAACTTTGACGAACAGGTTAAATACAGCAATGTGGTCATCGTTGCATTAAAATCGGAAGACTTGACGACATCTTTTGTGGAACAGCTTAAGCAAGCGGAGCGAAATAATAAAAGAATCGTTCTGGCTGTCTTTGGAAAGGGTGATGTACTAGCTCTGCTCGATGATTTGAAAAGTCCGATTTTGTGGAATACACATCTTTCTGATGAAACGCAAAAAAATGCAGCAATGACAATTTTTGGAGGATTGTCTGCCGTTAATAAACTTCAGAAGACATATTCTTCCACTTTTACAAAAGGTATGGGAGAAGCGACAAGCCAGACGCGCATCCAATACAGTCTGGTTAAAAATGATGCTGTTAATCTCGATAAGTTAGGGAAGAAAATTGATGCAATTGCTGAAGAGGCAATTGCTCAAAAAGCGACCCCTGGGGCTGTTGTCATGGTGGTTAAGAATGGACAGGTTATTTTTGAAAAAGGTTATGGTTACCATACTTATAGTAAAGAGGTACCAACAACGATACATAACATCTTTGATTTAGCATCAGTGAGTAAAATTGCCGGGACTACACCGGTCATCATGCGCTTGACGGAGCAAGGGGTTATTGATTTAAACAAACCTATCGGAGATTATCTTTGGCAGGCTAAATCAACGAATAAAAAAGATATTCTTTTGAAAAGTGTGATGCTTCATGAGGCAGGATTTACGCCTTTCATTCCTTTTTATAGAAATTTAAAGCCTGGCGACGTACAACGGAATTATTCGACTACTCATAACGTAAAGGTTGCAGATAGTTGTTATCTGCTTAATAACTATTACCGCGATGTGATGTGGCCTGAAATGCTCAATTCTGAAGTGAAGCCCGTTGGCAATTATGTCTATAGCGATATCAGTATGTATGTCATGAAAGAAGTCGCGGAGCACCAAACGGCAATACCGATGCAAGCCTATGTACAAGATAATTTCTATGGACCATTAGGCATGAAGACTGCTGGATATAATCCAAGAGAACGTTTTTCAAAATCACAGATTATACCCACTGAACAGGATACGTCTTTTAGAAAGGTGCTTTTGCAAGGTTATGTTCATGATCAGGGTGCGGCTATGGCAGGGGGTGTCGCTGGTCATGCAGGATTATTTGCAACAGCGAATGATTTGGCGATCTATGGGCAGCTTTTATTAAACAAAGGCGAATATGGTGGAGAGCGATATTTTAAAGCAGAAACGGTCGATCAATTTACTTCAAAACAATCTGAATCTAGTCGTCGAGGATTGGGTTTTGATCGTTGGGACCCAAATGTAAAAAATGAGTACCCTTCAAAGTTATCAAATCCAACGGTGTATGGACATACGGGATATACAGGTACTTGTATTTGGATTGATCCAGCTAATCAACTCGTATATATATTTTTATCTAATCGTGTTCATCCACAAGTTTCTACGAAATTGTTGAATCTTAATATTAGAAGCCGCATTCAAGATGCGATCTATGAGGTGATTAATGAGGGGAAGAAATAGCGTTTATGAAAAATTATGTTTTACCATTGGCCATGATATTATCAGGAATTGCAACCGCGAAAGCACAAGACTATCCATCCATTCATCAGCAGATGATTGTGGTTGATGGCCATAATGATGTGATTATTACATCGATTTTAAAAGGGCATGATATCAGCAAGCAATTGCTGGTGAACCATACGGATATTCCTAGAATGATTTCGGGGGGAGTAGATGTTCAAGTCTTTGCCGTTTGGTCTGACGATAAAAAATGGAAATCGGGAGCTTTTAAACATGCCAATGATCAAATTGATGCTCTGGAAGAGGTGTTAAATCGAAACCCAGATCAGATCGAGCTTGCTAAAAATAGCCTGGAGATCGAGCGTATTACAAAGTCTGGAAAAATTGCTGCTCTGATTGGTATCGAAGGGGGTAATATGATCGAGGCTGATGTCTCAAATCTGGAAGCTCTTTATCGGCGAGGTGCCCGATATATGACGCTGACTTGGAACTACGATTTGTCTTGGGCAACTGCTGCTGCTCAAGAGTCTAAAACGAAGTCAAGGGAAGGAAAAGGATTGTCTGCATTGGGAAAAGAGATCATTGGAAAGATGAATAAACTGGGGATGATGGTTGATTTATCCCACGCGGGAGAGCAAACGTTTTATGACGTATTGGAAATCTCAACAAAGCCGGTCTTAGTCTCGCATAGTAATTCTTATTCATTGACCCCTCATTTTCGAAATTTGAAGGATGCTCAATTAGAGGCTTTGAAGAAAAATAGGGGAGTCGTTGGCGTTAATTTCTATTCTGGTTTTCTGGATAAAAGTTACGAAAAGCGAGTGAAGAAATTATATAAAAAACAATTTGGAAAGCAGGGTAATTATAGCCTTTCTGCTTCAAGTCAGTATGAGCAATTAACAAGTGAGCATAAGCATGTAGCTAATGTATCCATGTCCTTATTGTTGGACCATATTGATTATCTGGTAAAAAAGATAGGCATTGATCACGTAGCTATTGGTTCAGATTACGATGGTATTGAATCTACACCGCAAGGTTTGGAAGATGTGAGTAAGCTTCCCAATTTAACTCGGGCTTTGCTGGAAAGAGGCTATGCCTCTTCGGATGTTGCGAAAATTATGGGTTTAAACTTTTTAAGAATATTAAAAGAGAATGAAAATTAAGCTTAGCCATAGTAGTGGGCATATCCGTAGATTAATCCGATGTGTAGCATAGCGATAAAATAAAAGGGAAGCAAAAAGCTTCTCTTTGTTGTTTTATGCCTAAATAAGTAAATGGCAGCAAATCCCCCTAAGCTTCCACCAATGATACAACATGTGAGTAATGTTTTTTCTGAGATTCTATTGCTCCTATTTTTCGCTTTTTGTTTGTCTATATAAAATATTAAAATGGTGATGAAATTAATAAATAAAAAATAATAGACTGCAATTTTTTCCATGGTGTGTACAGGTAGAAAATATAAAACCTTAAGACTTATTATTCTTGTTCTAAACGATTCAATTCTTCATAGTTATTATTCAGTTTTCTAAGTAATCTTCTGTAAACGATTTTGTAATAAAATTTAAAAATTGCAATAAACACATATGCCACTAAGGTTATACATACTGCAAAAGCAATAATCATGAGAAGATTAGATCCCCATTTATGATCTAAATCGATCTTTCGTATTGTTAATTCTAAAAATGCCACGAAAAAGGAATACATAATGAAGTATATATTGAATTTAATATAATTTTCGACATGTTTTCTTGTCTCTAAGATGCTATTTAATAGGTTTTTAGTGCTATTGGTGCTCGAGATACTGGTGTATGATTTAAAGAATTTATAGATAAAATATGCTATTGCGCAATAAAAAACTAATTCCGAAGCATAATCTACAAAATGAAAAAACGGTAACTCATCTCTATTTGAATTAGGCAGTAATAAGGATAAAATAATACCTAAGCTCAGTTCGATCAGACTGATCATAAATATCCATTTAACGATCGATGTAGAGCTTTTGTGAAGCATGGTTTTAATATCAGATTGATCTACTTTAATAAAGTTTTTATCCTCTTGCCATTGTTTTTTGAATTGATCCAACTCATCCATTATAAAGCTCCTTTCTTTTTTAAAATCTCTTTTAACTTTGTTTTTGTCCTATTCATTTTTACACGTGCGTTGACTTCGCTAATACCTAAGGTTTCTGCTATTTCCGTATAATCTTTGTCTTCCAGATAAAGGTAGATGAGTGCTTTTTCAATATCATTTAAATGCTGTATGGCTTCATATAAATAGTGTAGTTGATCATCTTTTTGAGGGTCATATTCTTCATAGGATATCTTTTCAAGTGCCTGATCCCAGGGAATGATACTGAGCTTTCTTTTCTTGTTTCTAAATAGGGAGATAGCTGTGTTTAACCCGATTCTGTAAGCCCAAGTGCTGAATTTGGCTTCGCCCCTGAATTTGGGATAAGAGTGCCAAAGCTGTATCGTTATTTCTTGGAAAAGATCTTTATGTACATCTTCTTGATCTGTATATATTTTACAGATTTTATGTACAATATTTTGATTTTTTTCTAAAAGGATAACAAACTCTTGTTCCAAATTCATATCTGATAAGTCGATAACTCATGCTTCTTGTTACAAAATAGGTTAAGATTTTTTAATAACCTAAATGTAGATGTTTAAAAAATGGTAAATTCGTACAATGGCAAAAACAAAATCAGCATATTTCTGTCAAAGTTGTGGATTTGAATCTGCAAAATGGCTTGGACAGTGTCCTTCATGTAAACAATGGAATTCTTTAGTGGAAGAGGTTGTCGAAAAGTCAAGTTCAAAGGTTCCAGAATGGCGAAGTACGTCAGTGACATCTTCGCCTAAGCGTGCAAATAAAGCCGCCGTTATCCATGAGATCGTCTATCAAGATGAATCTCGAATCTTAACACCTGATCAGGAATTTAACCGAGTACTGGGGGGGGGGATTGTGCCTGGATCTTTGGTTTTAATCGGAGGGGAGCCTGGTATTGGTAAGTCGACCTTAATGTTACAACTGGCATTATCAATTCCGAAGGTGAAGACCTTGTATATTTCTGGAGAGGAAAGTGAACAACAAATTAAAATGCGCGCAGAGCGGTTGTCACAATCCTCTAATGCAAATTGTTATATCTTAACGGAAACGTCTACTCAGAATATCTTTAAGCAGATTGAAGTTGTACAACCCGATGTGATTGTAATCGACTCCATTCAAACGCTGCATTCATCTCAAATTGAATCTGCCCCAGGGTCGGTATCGCAAGTTCGAGAATGTACTGCAGAGTTGTTGCGTTTTGCAAAAGAAACAAGTACACCCGTTTTGATTGTTGGTCATATTACGAAGGACGGTTCAATCGCGGGACCAAAAGTATTGGAACATATGGTGGATACTGTATTGCAATTTGAAGGTGACCGACATCATGTATACCGGATTTTGAGAGCTGTGAAAAATCGTTTTGGTTCTGCATCAGAACTGGGGATATACGAAATGCAAGGATCGGGATTGAGAGAGGTTTCTAATCCTTCTGAAATCATGATATCTCAACGAGATGCTCCTGTTAGTGGTGTATCTATTGCAGCCATGTTAGAGGGGGCACGCCCGATGATGATCGAAGTACAAGCATTGGTCAGTAATTCTGCATTTGGAAACCCGCAGCGTACGTCTACTGGATTTGATACCAAAAGATTAAGTATGTTGCTTGCTGTACTGGAAAAGCGTTTTGGCTTTAGGTTGAGCGCGCAAGACGTTTTCTTAAATATCGCTGGCGGATTGCGTGTCGAAGACCCAGCTATAGATCTAGCTGTGATCGTTGCTATTATTTCATCACAGCAGGATATTGCCGTTAAAACCAATATTACATTTGCTGGAGAAGTGGGGCTTTCAGGAGAAATTCGTGCCGTAAATCGTATTGAACAACGCATTGCTGAGGCTGAGAAGCTAGGTTTTGAAGGTATTTTTATCTCAAAATTTAATACCAAAGGATTGGATCCTAAAAAGTATAATATCGCGATTCGCCCTGTGGCTACATTAGAAGATGTATTTAGAGCATTATTCGGGTAAAAACGGGAGCTTATGATGACATATAAAAAGGAGCACTATATAGTGCTCCTTTTTATATGTCATTGATTCAAATTATTTTAGTACCTCTTTCAATTTGTTGTTTAAGTCGTCTCCATGGAGATTTCGAGCAATAATTTTACCTGTAGGGTCTATTAAAACATTTTGTGGTATAGACTTTACCCCATACAATGTCCCTACATTATTTTGCCAACGTTGTAAATCGGATACATGTTTCCAATGTAATTGATCGGTATGAATAGCTTTGATCCAAGAATTTCGATCTCTGTCAAAGGATATTCCCAAAATCTCAAAATTTTTGTCTTTAAAAGCAGCGTAAGTTTTGACTAGATCAGGACTTTCTACTCGACAATCTGGGCACCAAGATGCCCAAAAGTCTAACAGTACATATTGCCCTCTAAAATCGGATAAATTCACGGGATTGCCACTGGTATCATTTTGCGTGAATGCTGGCGCTTGTTTGCCTATTTCTACCGTAGACAACGCTTCAAGATAAGCTTTAAACTCTTTGCCATCCTTGGAGTTTTTTACCTTTTTACCTAGTGTATTATACAGATTCTGCAATTCTGTATACTCGGGAGTATATCCACCTACTCTTCTTAAATCAATTAAAGAGGAAACGGAATCAGGATTTGCTTTGACACGGGCAATATAATCCGCTTTCGTGAGTTCCTTTTTTTGAGCAAAAACCAATAATGGTAAGCAGAAAAGGAAATATAAAAATATTTTTTTCATTGTTATTTACGCATTTAGATTACAAATATAATATAATCTATTAATTAGGTAGATTATATTATATTTTTATACATTTATTTTACAATTGTCTATTAAGTGTTCCAAAATATTATTTTAGCATTTTATTCTAACAAGCTATGAATTCAAAATTTCAATCTAAGCTCCCTGAGGTGGGTACGACCATATTTAGTAAAATGTCTGCATTGGCTCAACAATATGGGGCACTGAATTTAGCACAAGGATTTCCTGATTACGATACAGACCCTGATTTGATTGATTTGGTACATACATATATGAATGTTGGATTTAATCAATACGCACTGATGCCTGGTGTTTTATCGTTGCGTGAAAAAATAGCAGAAAAGGTTTGGAATACTCATCAGGTGCATGTCGATATCAATGATGAGATAACAGTCACAGCAGGAGGGACACAGGCTATTTTTACGGCTATTGCTACGGTTGTGAACCAAGGGGACGAAGTCCTAATTTTCGAACCAGCCTACGATTGTTATGCCCCAACGGTTAAATTATTTGGAGGGAAAGTGATTCCTGTAAGTCTACTGGCGCCAAATTTTGCGATTGACTGGGATTATGTCAAGAGTTTAGTCAATGCCAAAACGAAATTAATTATTATTAATAATCCGAATAATCCGACAGGCAGACAGTTTCAACAGGCTGATATTGATGCTTTAACAGCTATTGTCACCTCATCTGATGCTTTTGTTTTAAGTGATGAGGTATATGAACATATCGTATTTGACGGTAGAGCGCCAATTTCTTTAATTGCTTGTCCAGTGTTGCGAGAAAGAAGTTTTGTGATCGCGTCATTTGGAAAGTTATTTCATGTTACCGGCTGGAAAGTAGGTTACTGCATTGCACCTTTGGAGTTAATGCGAGAATTCAGGAAAATACATCAATACAATGTATTTAGTGTAAATGGGGCAGTGCAAATGGCAATTGCGAAATATCTGGAAAATTCGAATAGGTATTTAAACTTGAACAATTTTTTTGAAGAGAAGAGGAATTACTTGGTAAAGGGTATAGCAAATTCAAGATTTACTGTTTTACCGAGTGAAGGAACCTATTTTATCAATATTGATTATCGGGCTATTTCATCCGAGCATGACTTAATTTTTGCCGAAAGATTGGTCGTTGAAAACAAAGTTGCACTAATCCCTATTTCTGCTTTTTATACATCGAATTTGGATCAATATATTTTAAGAATTTGTTTTGCTAAAAGAACAGAAACACTCACACAAGCAATTGACTTACTTAATAATATCTAGAGGAAAGAAGATATAAACGTTTTAGCAATCGTGTGCATTTGCATTTTTGCTATAAACGATTTAAAATCTTACAAAAAATGGTGGATAAGCTACAATATTTTATAAATTTGTAATTCACCCTATCAATACTATATTCTAATAATGGCTAGATTAAATTTATTGGAAGCAACACGCTTTGAAAAAGTTCCTGTAAGTGTGTATCCTGACCCAAGCACAGCTTCCAAAGTTGTTGCAAAGCGAATTGCGGATGTTATCCGTAATAAGCAAAAAAATGGCGAAAATGCAATTTTAGGTCTTGCTACTGGTGCAACACCCGTTAAAGTTTATGCTGAATTAATCCGTTTACATCAAGAGGAAGGTTTAAGTTTTAAAAATGTAATCACATTTAACTTAGATGAGTACTACCCTATGCAACCTGATGCAGCACAAAGCTATGTCACCTTCATGAATAAAAATTTATTTGATCACGTTGACATTGAACGATCAAATATCAATATTCCGGATGGAACATTAGCAACCGACCTCATTAATGCAGCATGCGAGGCATATGAGCAAAAGATTACTGATTTAGGTGGTTTAGATATTCAAATTTTAGGAATTGGACGAACAGGTCATATTGGTTTCAATGAACCTGGATCTGCTCCTAATTCAGGTACACGCGTTGTTACTTTAGATGATTTAACACGTCGTGATGCCTCACGTGATTTTGGGGGTAAAGAGAATGTACCACGTAAGGCAATTACGATGGGTGTTGGTACTATTTTCAAAGCTAGAGAAATTATTTTGATGGCTTGGAGTGGTAACAAAGCTGAAATCATCAAGAAAGCTGTAGAAGGTGAAATTTCATCAGAAATTCCGGCTACGTACTTACAATTATCCGATCATGTTGAATTCATCTTAGATACAGATTCAGCGTCATTATTAACGAGATTTGATTTACCTTGGTTAGCAGAGGATATCGAATGGACTCCTGTTTTAGTTAAAAAAGCGGTCGTTTGGTTATCTTTAGAAGTGAAAAAGCCAATTCTTAAGTTAACAGAAGAAGATTACAACAATCATGGTATGGCTAAGTTAGTGACTCAAACAGGTCCTGCTTATAATATCAATATTCGCATTTTCAATGAATTACAGCATACCATCACGGGCTGGCCAGGAGGAAAACCTAATGTTGATGATTCGCAAAGACCTGAACGTGCTAATCCTGCAAAGAAAACATCAATTGTTTTTTCACCCCATCCAGATGACGATGTGATCTCTATGGGTGGTACCTTTATCCGTCTAGCAGATCAAGGACATGATGTACACGTAGCTTATCAAACATGTGGTAATACTGCTGTTTGGGATGATGATGTGATTCGTTATTTGGAGTTTGCAGAAGACTTTGCAAAAGAAATGGGCATTGATGCATCTAAAATTGCCGCTTTATATAAAGAAAGCCGCGATATTTTTGCTACTAAAAAGCCTAATCAAATTGATACAGAAATTGTTCGCAAAATAAAAGCTTTAATTCGTAAAGGTGAGGCTATTGCTGGGGCTCGTTTTGTAGGTCTACCAGATGCCAATATTCATTTCCAGGATTTGCCATTCTACGATAGACAGAAGTTTTCGAAGGATGTTTCTTTTGAAGATGATATTCAACAAACCATGGAATTATTACGTCAAGTAAAACCACATCAAGTATTTGCTGCTGGTGACTTTGCAGATCCACATGGTACACATAAAGTTTGTTTTAACATTCTTTATGAAGCATTGAGACGCTTAAAAGCTACTGATGACTGGACAAAAGATTGTTGGTTATGGTTATACCGTGGAGCTTGGCATGAATACCCTATCCATGAAATAGAAATGGCTGTACCTTTATCTCCACAAGAGGTTTACCGCAAACGGTTAGCGATCTTTAAACACCAGTCACAAAAAGATCTTCCAGTTTTCCCTGGAGATGATCCACGTGAATTTTGGGTACGTGCAGAAGATCGTACAAGTGAAACGGCAGAATTATATGATCAATTGGGACTTGCAAACTACGAAGCGATCGAGGCTTTCGTAAGGTGGGAATTCTAATTAGATTTATATCTATAAACAGTCGATCCTTAAAAACTCAATTTTAAGGATCGACTGTTTTTTTTGTGTCATTAAGCAATAGAATTAAAATATCTTAATTTTTTTATTGTTTTGATAAGAAGCTATTTCCCCAACTCAAAAGTTTCTCACAGTCGTCATTGACGTTTTTCGAATTTTATTGTATGCCGATCATTATTCATATTAACGCTATCATAGGGTATGATATGAGGGTATTAGTAGGACGATTTTGTGCTAAATTAAGATGCTGGTAATATCTCTAGTTGCCGCATAATTTTCTATGAAAACTACAAATAAATATCTTAATGCATTGGGTGTGTAGCCAAAGAATTTTTTAAAAGCTGTTGTAAAATGGGTCGCATGTTTGTAACCCAGCTGCTGACTGATCGCACTAATCTTAACATCTCTCTCTTTAATCATTTGTTTAGCCTTATGCATTTTGCATTCGACAATAAAATTGAATACAGTCTTACCATAAAATTGCTTAAAATGCTTTTTGAGATATTGTTCATTGGTGCCGACAGTTCTGGCCAATTGAGGAATCGTAAAGTTCTGATTCAAATTGGACTCAATCAATTCTTTGGCGACTTTTATTTTTTCCATATCGATCACTCTCAATCGAATATTTCCGGGTTCGGATAATAACTCCAAATATGCAACTAGTATACAGAATAGGTTCAGGGATTTGGCTTTGTAAAATGTCGGTATAAGAGCATCTGGAAGTTGCGAGTTGATCAGGTCCATCGCGGTGCTATATAGCGTTGGTGCATTAAACGTTCTTAATAAAGATGAGGATCGAAAGCTTTGTTCTATCTTTTGTTGATGATCGAGTTCAATCTCACTGTGCTGCAGAAATCCAGTTTTAAAAGTCAATATAAAAACCTTAGCGTCCTTTCCTTGCGCAATCAGATAGAGATCTGCACCCTGCGAATAATAAAAACAAGAATGTTGTTCTTTAAGTTCGACCTCCTGCTGATCCAGGATGACAGTACTATTTTTAGCAATTGAAATGATAAGAATAGAACTGTTCTTCTCCGTTTTGATTCGTGAAAAATTATCGCTTAAAGCTAAAAAATTCACTTCATAATTTACATGACTGTATAAGAAGATTATTCCGTTCACTTGATTCATGGTACGTTTATTATAAGTATGATCAGTTAATTTCGGATTGTTAAGCTTCTTTTTCGGATATCGTAACTCCACTATTTATAATTAATCTAATTTTACAATCGTTTATTTAGACTCGTTCTAAAGTCAAAGATATAAATTTTATATGTATTAACTAAAAAAGTCAAGGATGATAAAATATTACTTTTCAATTTTACTGCTCCTATTAACTTATTCATCGGAATTGTGTGCGCAGACTCATGTTACATTAGCTGGACGTGTTTTGGAGCAGCAAACTGACGAACCGATAAGAGGTGTATCTGTTTCGGTTAAAGGAAATGATCGATCAGGAGCTGTGATTACTGGTTCTCAAGGTACTTTTCGGATTCTTGCACATCAGGGACAAAAATTAATTGTATCGCATGTAGGATATTTGCCAACAGAAATTTTTATTGATAAAGATTGGTCAAATCGAGTTATTTACCTGACGAAGGATAATACATTGCTCTCGGAAGTGGTTGTTACAGGAGCACTTGGGATTAAAAGACAATCAAGAGAGTTGGGTACATCTGCACAGACTGTCAATAATGAAGATCTTAATTTAGGAAAGGTTGTGAATCCATTGTTAGCATTGTCCAGTAAGGTTGCAGGATTGCGTATAAACGCTACAGATCTTACTACAGGTAAAACTGATCCAGGAATTCAGATCAGATTAAGAGGTACACGTTCTTTAAACCGGTCAAAAAATGATCCTTTATATGTGGTTGATGGTGTTCCTCTACCGGATATAACTCGCATAAATCCTAATGATATACAGGATATCACTGTCCTTAAAGGAGCAAATGCTGCTGCACTTTATGGATCTGAAGGTGTAAATGGCGCTATTATGATCACGACAAAATCGGGAAAATCTGATAGAGGTCAAATTAATTTTAGCAATAGCACAACTTTCTCCAACGTGTTCTTATTGCCACCAGCTCAAGTGACATTCGGTCAAGGACAGAATGGAATTTATAGTCCTGTTGCTAATGAATCTTGGGGTGATAAATTTAATGGTGAAGAGCGGGATTTTGGTCTTCCGATTAATGGTGTACAACCGACTAAGCGATATGAAGTGCCTAGTAAAGATAATCGTTTAGGATTTTTTGATACCGGTATTACAATCCAAAATGATCTATCGTTTTCCGGTGGAGATACTGAAAGTTCATATTTTATGTCCTTACAGGATGTTCGTATAAAGGGAATTATTCCTGGGGATAAATCCAGTCGTACCGGAGCTCGATTTAATGGTTCTCGTCGTTTTAATAGACTGAATACATCGTTTAATGTAAATTATGTATTTTTCAAGAACAATACAACAAGTGACGGTCCTTGGCTTTCTGCTTATACTCAGCCTGCAAACATCGATTATAAAGGCGCTAGAAATTGGGAAGACCCAAGTTCTCCAAATCACCCCTTAAATTGGTACAACCCAGTTGCGAGTACTAGAAATCCAATTTTTATGGCTGATAATAATAGAAATACATCAGATCAACATACTTTAAACTCAAAATTAGAATTTAATTATGAATTTGCAGATTGGTTTGATGCAACTTACCGAACAGGTCTCTATTTCCAGTCTGAGCCAGGACGTGTGACAAATCGGAAATTAACATCAAGCGTAGCAACAAGGAATATCAATGGATCTGTGAATGATACCCATTCTGGATTTACAAGATTCAATAATGACTTGATTTTGAATTTCCATAAGGATTTTGGTAACTTCTCTACTAAATTATTAGTTGGTCAAAATGTCAGAATGGATGACAGAAAACAGATAAATGTAAGTGCATCCAACTTATTGTTTGAAGATATCTATAATCAGGGATCTAGAACTGGAGAGTTAACTGGAGGTTCTACAATAACAAAATACCGCTCATTGGCAACATATGGAGAGTTCACCGCGGGTTATAAAAATTATTTGTTTTTGACTTTGACAGGAAGAAATGATAAAGTTTCTGTTCTTGATCCCAATAATAATAGTTACTTCTCACCAGGTATAAGTTCTTCTTTTGTATTTACAGATGCAATCGAAAGTCTGAAAAATAACAGCGTATTAAATTATGGACGAGTTTATACATCTTATAATAAGACGGGCAACGTTACATTGGATCCTTATAGATTAAATCTAACCTATAGTCAGACCGCAGGATTTCCCTATGGAAGTTTGGTGGGATTTACACCTTCTCTTTCAGAACCCAATTTGTTAATTAAACCTGAGTTTGTAAAGTCTTATGAAGTAGGACTTCAACTTGGATTCTTTAATAATAGATTAAGTACTGATATTGCTTATGCACATTCCGATTCTGATGGACAAATTTTTAATGCGGGTATATCAAGTGCAACAGGTTTTAATTCTACCATAGTCAATGCAGGACAAATGATCAATAAAACTCTCGAAGTTATGATCAATGGAACTGTAATTAAAAATGATAAAGTGAAGTTAGATTTAGGCTTTAACTTTAGTTACACAGATACCAAAGCCAAAAATCTATTTGCAGGTGATGAATTTAATATCTTTAGACAGGCATATGCTCTTAAGGATCATCAATATCCCACACTTCGCATGACCGACTTCTTAAAAGAAGATGGTAAAATAGTGCTAGATAAGGATGGAAATGTAATTCCTTCAGATGAAGAGGTTGTATTGGGTACCATGGTTCCCCCATATCTTTTTGGTTTTTCCACAAAACTTTCTTATCAGTCCTTTACTTTAGGCTTTCAAATAGATTCAAGATTAGGAAGCTGGATGTACTCAGAAGTATTTCCAAGAATGTATGCGGCTGGAACACATATAGAGACGGTGAAATATGATAGACAACCGTTTATCATGCCAAATTCGATGATTCGCCTTGCTGATGGGAGTATTGTGGACAATACCGATGTATATTCAAAAGGTGACAAAGCTTGGTGGACTGCTTATGGAAATATCCAGACAACTACTGCTGCAAAAGCTGACTATTTGAAATTAAGAGAGCTTTATGTTGGATATGATTTGCCAGCAAAGTTTTTAGCAGGACAAAAATTGTTTAAAAAAGCTAGCATAGGTTTTGTTGGTAACAATTTGTTCATTATCAGACACTCTTCCAATAAAATTGGTGATCCCGAAGCACTATATAATCAAACTGACGGTTATTCTAGTTTTAGACAAATTCCAACCTCCAGATCAATGGGCTTTAATATTAATATGACTTTTTAAAAATACGGTAATGAAATACAATATGATAAAGATAGGGTTAATGAGTTTTGTATTATTCGCATCGACCTCTTGCAAAGATTTTTTAGATGTAAATGTTAATCCCAATTCCCCAATTAAGGAAAACTTAAGTTTGAATGCCAAGCTCCCTGCAGCATTGGTGACATCAGCGGCATATGAAGCTACTCAATTAAACCTGATCGGGGGTCTTTGGGGAGGATATTGGGGTACTTCTAATGAAGGAATCAGTTCTTTTGGGTCGCTTAAAATGTATAATGGGCCAGCCATTAGAGATACTCGTGATGGATTAGCTGTTTGGGAATCGACTTATAATAATTTGTTTTATTATAAAGAAATATTAGAACAGGCGGAAATAGAAGATGCTAAATTTTATTCAGGAATAGCAAAGATTATGATGGGATACCATTTTTTTATCCTTGTTGATTTCTATAATAATGTGCCTTATGAGGACGCCCTAAAAGGGTCTAAGATTTTGCACCCCAGTTATGAGTCCGGAAAAGATGTATATAAAAAATCTGTAGACCTGATTACTCAAGGTATAGAAGAAATTAAAGTTGCCTCTTTGCTTCCTGCAAATGATGATGTAATATTCAAAGGGAATAAAACTAAATGGGCAAAATTTGGAAATACGTTGAAATTAAGAGCATTGCTAAGACAGTCTGAAGTTGCTAGTCAAGCGTCTTATATTACCGAGGAAATAGCTAAAATTGTACAGGAAGGTTCTGGCTTTTTAGAAGAAGATGCTAGTGTAAATCCTGGTTTCTTGAATACAGCTTCCAAGATAAATCCATTTTACGAAACCTATTATCGTAATAATTCTGGAGTGGCTGTAGCTAATTATGCGAATATACGTCCTAGTCAGTATCTTATTGAAAAATATAAAGAGTTCAATGATCCGAGATTGGCGCAAAATTATGTGAGCGTAAATGGAGATTTTAATGGGGTTATTTTCGGAGAAAATATGATAAAAGATGAATATGCAGCTGTTAACACTTCAGCTTTAAAAGGACCAAATGAAAATGGAAACCAACCAGCTGGAATAATTAAATCTTTCAATCAGTCTATCGTTCTAATCTCTTTGGCAGAATCTAATTTCTTACGTGCAGAAGCGGTTGAAAGAGATTGGATAACAGGCATAGCGAGTCAGTTGTATCAAAGTGGTATTCAAGCATCATTTAATTATTTGTTCAATGTTAATAATTATAATATACAATCCTATATCAATCAGACTAATGTGAATTATGCTACTGCTACGAACAAGATCGAGCGTATCATCACACAGAAATGGTTATCCTTAAATAATATTAATAACATTCAATCATGGAATGATTTTAGAAGACTGGGGTATCCTAACTTTCCTAACTCCGTGTCTTCACCAGTTCCTAATGGATATCCATTGCGCTTTATGTATCCTGAAACAGAAATCAATACAAATAATCAAAATGTAGTCAGCCAGGGAGACAATGGAGTTTTGACCAATCGTGTATGGTGGGACGCGAACTAAGTATTTTTGATTAAAAAAATATTTTCCGAACGAATAGTCGGAGAGATCGCGATCGGGTGATTTCAAGAGTCAAATAAGGGAGAGAGATTAAATAAAAAATAAAATGCTTCCTATATAAATACAAAAAGCCAATCAATATCGATTGGCTTTTTGTATGTTGAAAACATTTAATTTCTAATCAGCTTTACTTGGGAAAAGATTTCCAATGATCATTTCAAGTACAGCTACAACAATAGCAAAGAGCGCCGCTGTCCAAAAACCTGATACGTCAAACTTGGAACCTAATAAGGAGTCGGTTAATAAAATCATAAGAACGGTAATGATAAAAGAAACCAAACCTAGTGTTAACCAATTTAATGGAAAGGTGAACAATCTTAAGATAGAACCAACGGTTGCATTGACAAATCCAATAACAAGACCCGTAATGATAGCCCAAAAAAAGCTAGCAACATGTACTCCCGGTGAAATGTAGGCTGCTACTGCAATCACTACACCTGTAATAAGTAGGCTAATAATGAATTTCATGATATTTATAATTTTAGTTAATTCCTCGGAAATTTATAACAAATGCGGTGCCAAATAACAAACAATTGGATGTCCTAATTATTGATTTGTAACTTATAAAAATGTTTTCATAATTCTAGATTTATCATAATTAATTTCATTATGTTATGCAGGCATAATATATTTTTCGTAAATTCACCTAAACAATTATAAAATAGACAGTATGAAAAAAATAATTATGATGCTCGTGATGGTCTTTACATCAGTAGCAATTTTTGCCCAATCTGATCCTATTATTGGTAAATGGCAAAACCCTAGTGGGGAAGGAAGAATCGAAATCTACAAAAAAGGTGATAAGTATTATGGTAAACTATATTGGTTGAAAGAGCCTAATGATGTTCATGGAAATCTCAAAAAGGATGTAAAAAATCCTGAAAAAAGCTTACAAAGTAGACAGATTCAAGGACTGGAAATTTTAACTAATTTTTCGAAAGACGGAAATTCTTTTGTTGATGGTAAAATCTATGATCCAAAATCTGGAAAAACATATAGCTGTAAGATGACTTTGCAAGGTACAGACAAGCTTGATATACGCGGTTACGTGGGAGTGAGCTTATTTGGACGAACAGAAACGTGGAAAAAGATTAATTAAGACTTTCATTAGAATTGAAAAGCGCCACTTATTTTTTTTGAGGGCGCTTTTTCTTTTTTGAAATCTAAATTTTTTAAAAACATTGTATAATTAATTTAATAGCAGTAATTTCAGCAATCTAAATACTAACAATAGAATTGCTATGGCTGTTAAAATGTCCTATTCAGAGAATATAAAGCTTGCTTTGCAATCTATAGTGAGTAATAAACTGCGGACTTTTTTAACAGCACTCATTATCGCTATCGGTATTACTGCTCTGATTGGTGTACTTACATCGATAGATGCCATTAAGTCCTCACTGACAGATTCTTTTTCATCAATGGGATCTAATTCCTTCAATATACGCAACCGTGGTTTAAATGTACGGATCGGTAATAGTGGGGAGCAGTCAAAAGTCTATTCTTCCATTACCTATCGTGAAGCTGCTAGCTTTAAAGAAGCATTTAAATTTGATGCTGTGACATCGCTAAGTGTCAACGTCTCTTGGGCAGCAACAGCAAAGTATAAATCAGAAAAAACAAATCCTAATATTGGTGTGATCGGATCTGATGAATCCTACCTAAAAACTTCTGGATATAGTGTCGCCTTGGGGCGTAATTTCACCAATCAGGAAGTTTATAACGGTAGCTCAGTCGTCATCATTGGTGACGAGATCTATCAAAAATTATTTAAAGGAACAATCAATCCAATCGGAGAGTTTATGACGATTGGCGGAGTTCGTTACCAGGTTATTGGTGTATTGAAAAGTAAAGGATCGAGTGCAGGTATGGGGGCTGATAAAGCCTGTCTTGTTCCATTGTTAAAAGCTAGGACAGTAATGGATGGAAAGAACCCCTCTTATATCATTACCGTATCGGCCAATGATCCTATCCGGCTAGAAGCTGCGGTGGGAGAGGCAACTATTGCATTTCGAAATATTCGAGGATTAACAGCTAAACAGGCTTCCGATTTTGAGATCACAAAATCAGATGCAGTTGCACAGATTTTATTACAGAATATGGTTATTGTCACTATGGGTGCAATTGTGATTGCATTAATTACATTAATAGGTGCCTCTATAGGCTTGATGAATATCATGTTGGTATCCGTGACCGAACGTACACGTGAGATTGGTATACGGAAAGCAATTGGCGCTACACCTTCGGTGATTCGAAAACAGTTCTTAATTGAAGCAGTTGTTATCTGTCTAATCGGTGGAGCAGCTGGAATACTGTTGGGTATTGTCATAGGGAATGTTTTAGCTTTACAATTAGGGGCCTCTTTTATCGTTCCATGGAATTGGATTATACTAGGTTTTACGGTTTGTGTGCTTGTTGGAATGCTCTCAGGCTATTATCCGGCTTCTAAAGCGTCAAAATTAGATCCTGTGGAAGCTTTGCGTTATGAATAGTAAAATTTGTGCACACGGTTTCACATGCCGTTGAGGCATTAATAACATAAACTTCATTTTTAAGTGGAGTAAATCCTCTTATAAAATCTTATAATTGTATAAAATTTTGAATTATTATGTATAAAACTCTTCAACCTGCATTGCAGAAAGAATTAGCAGCTATCAAAGAAGCTGGTTTGTATAAAGAAGAACGCGTAATCACTACGCCTCAAGGTGCTGATATTAAAGTAAGCACTGGTGAAGATGTCATCAATTTTTGTGCAAATAACTATTTAGGATTATCATCACATCCGAAAGTGACAGAAGCAGCAAAAAAAGCAATTGATTCACATGGATATGGAATGTCATCAGTACGTTTTATTTGTGGAACACAGGATATTCACAAAGAGTTGGAAGCAAAAATTTCTAAATTTTTAGGAACAGAAGATACTATTTTATATGCCGCTGCATTTGATGCCAATGGCGGAGTATTCGAACCTTTATTAGGTGCAGAAGATGCGATCATTTCAGATGAATTAAATCATGCATCTATTATCGATGGTGTCCGTTTGTGTAAAGCACAACGTTTCCGTTATAAAAACGCGGATATGGCAGATTTAGAAGCTCAGTTACAAGCGGCTTCTGGCGCGCGTCACCGTATTATCGTTACAGACGGAGCATTCTCTATGGACGGTTCGGTAGCACCATTAGATCAGATCTGTGATCTAGCAGATAAATATGAAGCATTAGTGATGATCGATGAGTCACACTGTACAGGTTTTATTGGTAAAACTGGACGTGGTACACATGAATTATATCATGTAATTGATCGCGTTGATATCATTACTGGAACATTAGGTAAAGCATTAGGTGGTGCATCTGGTGGTTTTACTTCTGGCCGTAAAGAAATCATTGATATGTTGCGTCAGCGTTCTCGTCCCTATTTATTTTCTAATACATTAGCGCCAGCAATCGCAGGAGCTTCTGTGGCGGTATTGGATATGTTGAGTGAGACAACAGATTTACGTGATAAACTCGAGTCAAATACGGTTTATTTCCGCGAAAAGATGACAGCAGCAGGCTTTGATATCAAGTCTGGATTCCATCCTATTGTGCCTGTAATGTTGTATGATGCTAAATTGGCTCAAGAATTTGCAACAAGAATGCTGGCTGAAGGAATCTATGTAATTGGGTTCTATTACCCAGTGGTTCCACAAGGAAAAGCGCGCATTCGTGTCCAAATTTCAGCAGGTCATGAGCTCAGTCATTTGGATAAAGCAATAGCTGCATTCACGAAAGTTGGAAAAGATTTAGGTGTAATCAAATAAAATACACATAGTTATATGAATTTATGGTGCAAAATACTTATCTTTGCACCCTGAATTTAAAACAAATTTACTTGCTGGATGCAAAATATTAGAAATATAGCGATTATCGCTCACGTCGATCACGGTAAAACTACGTTGGTAGACAAAATCTTACACTTCACAAATCTTTTTAGAGATAATGATGGTACAGGTGATTTAATTCTAGATAACAATGATCTAGAGCGTGAACGCGGTATTACGATCGTTGCTAAAAACGTTTCTGTTCAATACAAAGGTGTAAAAATCAACGTTATTGATACTCCTGGTCACGCCGATTTCGGTGGTGAGGTTGAGCGTGTCTTGAAAATGGCTGATGGTGTTGTGTTATTGGTAGATGCTTTTGAAGGCCCTATGCCTCAAACGCGTTTCGTTACACAAAAAGCTTTAGCATTGGGTTTGAAGCCTTTAGTTGTTGTAAACAAAGTTGATAAAGAAAACTGTCGTCCTGAAGAAGTATATGAAAATGTATTTGATTTATTCTTTAGCTTAGATGCTACTGAAGAGCAATTGGCATTTCCAGTATTATACGGTTCTTCTAAAAATGGTTGGATGTCAACAGATTGGAAAGAGCCAAAAGAAGATGTCTCTGAATTATTAGATGCGATCATCTCTCATTTCCCACCATCTCCTTTTTATGAAGGAACATTACAAATGCAAATCACATCTTTAGATTACTCTACTTTCGTAGGTCGTATTGCTATTGGTCGTGTTGCACGTGGAACAATCAAAGAAAATCAACCTATTTCACTGATGAAACGCGATGGTAAAATCGTGAAATCTCGTGTGAAAGAGTTACATACATTTGAAGGATTAGGTCGTCGTCGTGTTACTGAGGTTGCTTGTGGTGATATCTGTGCTGTAGTTGGTATCGAAGGTTTTGATATCGGTGATACAATTGCTGATTTTGAAAACCCAGAGCAATTAGAGGTTATCCATATCGATGAGCCTACAATGAACATGTTGTTCACGATTAATAACTCTCCTTTCTTTGGTAAAGAAGGTAAATTAGTTACTTCTCGTCACATCCATGATCGTTTACAAAAAGAATTAGAGAAAAACTTAGCATTACGCGTAGTTCCTACTGATTCTCCTGATGCTTGGTTAGTATATGGCCGTGGTATTCTCCATTTATCTGTATTGATCGAAACAATGCGTCGCGAAGGTTACGAATTGCAAGTAGGTCAACCACAAGTTATCTTGAAAGAAATTGACGGTAAGAAATGTGAGCCAATTGAAGTATTGGTCGTTGATGTTCCTGCTGAAGTTTCTGGTAAAGTAATTGAATTGGTAACACAACGTAAAGGTGAGTTATTGATTATGGAGACTAAAGGTGAAATGCAACACTTAGAGTTCGAGATCCCTTCTCGTGGTATCATCGGTTTACGTAACAACGTATTGACTGCTACTGCTGGTGAAGCTGTTATGGCGCACCGTTTGAAAGGTTACGAGCCTTGGAAAGGTACAATCCCTGGACGTCAACATGGTGTATTGATCTCTTTAGATAAAGGTACTACAACAGCTTACTCTATCGATAAATTACAAGATCGTGGTAAATTCTTCGTTGATCCAGGAGTAGATATCTACGAAGGACAAATCTTAGGAGAGCATATCCGTGATAATGATTTAACAATCAATATCGTTAAAGCGAAACAATTGACTAATATGCGTGCATCTGGTACAGATGATAACACTCGTATTGCACCAGCGATTAAATTCTCTTTAGAAGAATCAATGGAGTATATCCAAGGTGACGAGTATATCGAGGTTACTCCTCAATCTATCCGTTTACGTAAGATTTACTTAACTGAAGGTGAACGTAAAGTGAACAAAAAATTCTAATATCTTATTAGAATCTACATATTAGAAAGCCTCCGATTTATCGGAGGCTTTTTTTATGATTTTTTTCAGCTCAACAATCTGCTTGCGCTTTAATCATCATGATTACAAGCATGATGGTCTTTTTTTTAAGCAATAAATTAATCCGCCTGTCTGCTCGAATGATGTTGTAAAGATGATCTTTTATGATCACCTTTTTTCTCCTGAAATATGGAGATTATGCTAAATACGTTTCGTCGTTGTTTCAAAATCTTGGAGAATTGATGATGTTGGTATAGTTAGTCTTTTTGTAATAATATGAATGGAAACTAGCTATTGTCAATATAAATTTCGATTTTTATTGAGCCGTATTAAAAAAAAACCTCAACAATATATTTTTATGAAAAGAACTAATTTCACGTATATTTTATCAAAAGGCATCTTAGGTTGTGCCTTAGTATTAAGCTTTGCATTGGTAGAAAATGGATTTGCTCAAGGCCGTTTTCAGCAAGAAAATCAGGTTTTAGAGCCTATTGTACAAAAAATTGTTGCCGAAGCCAATGATCATTCGCAATTAGAATCACTTGCTTTTGAATTGTTGGATGTGGTGGGGCCGCGATTAGTGGGTACTCCGGGTATGACCCGTGCTAATGAATGGGCATTAGCAAAATTTGAAAGTTGGGGGATCTCTGCTAAGAATCAGAAGTTTGGAGAATGGAAGGGATGGGAACGTGGTATTTCACACATTGATATGGTAACGCCAAGAGTGAAGTCATTAGCTGGTACACAGTTGGCATGGAGTCCTAGTACAAAGGGAAAAACGGTACAAGCGGAGGTAATTGCTCTACCAGATGTCAAGGATTCTATATCTTTCAAAAATTGGTTGCCTGGTGTTAAAGGGAAATTTGTGATGATTTCAATGCCCCAACCTACAGGTCGTCCAGATCATAATTGGGCTGAGTTTGGCACAAAGGAATCTATTGAAAAGATGAACAGATCTCGAGATTCTTTAACTGTATTGTGGAACAATCGTATTCAAGCTTCTGGTGTATCAGCTAATTCTATCCCTTCCCTATTAGAAGAGGCAGGGGCAGTAGGAATATTGACGAGTAATTGGTCAAAAGAATTTGGAGCTAACAAAATATTTGGAGCAAGATCCTATAAAGTTCCTTCTTTGGATATCTCATTAGAAGATTATGGTATGTTATACCGTCTTGCTGAAAAGGGAATTAAGCCTAAGATCAGTGTTGAAACTGCTTCAAAAGATTTGGGGAATGTACCATCATTTAATACGATTGCTGAAATTAAAGGAACTGAGTTTCCTAATGAATATGTGATCCTTTCCGCACATCTTGATTCTTGGGAGGGAGGTTCTGGTGCAACAGATAATGGAACCGGAACTATCGCTATGATGGAAGTTGCACGTATTTTGAAAAAAATCTTACCGAATCCTAAGCGTACTATTTTAATCGGTTTATGGGGAAGTGAAGAGCAAGGATTGAATGGTTCTCGTTCATTTGTATTGGATAATCCTGAAATTGTAGAAAATACGCAGGCAGTTTTCAATTTGGATAATGGTACTGGTCGTGTAGAGCGAATCAATGGTTCTGGTTTTGTGCACGCCTATGACTTTATTTCGCGTTGGATGGCAGCTGTACCAAATGCGGTTACAAAAGATATTAAAACTGAATTTCCTGGATCTCCAGGCGGAGGTGGATCTGATCACTCTTCATTTGTAGCTGCAGGAGTTCCTGCATTTATGTTGAGCTCTTTGTCTTGGGGTTATTTCAGTAATACTTGGCATACCAACTTAGATACCTATGATAAGCTCGTGTTTGACGATTTGAAATATAATGTTATCCTGACTGCTGTGATGACTTATAAAGCCTCAGAGGAGCCTCAATTGGTGAATCGGGAACAACGTGTACTTCCTGTGGGACGTGACGGTAAACCGGGCGTATGGCCTCCTATCAGGCAGCCAAGAAGAACTGGAGTTGGCTACTAAATAGTCCAATTATTAAGAATTTGTAAAATATTGGGCTTTTCTTAGTTCAGGTTATTAATAAGGATTTTTAAATCCTTATTTTTGTTTTTATCTGTATGTCAGATTGAAACAAATTAGATTGGAATTTATAAATGGCGAAGACACAGGATAATAGTCCGAAAAATTATATTCAAATAAAAGGGGCAAAAGTCAATAATTTAAAGAATATTGATGTCGATATCCCAAAAAATAAGTTGGTTGTTATAACAGGTATGTCAGGCTCGGGAAAATCTTCTTTAGCTTTTGATACTTTGTATGCCGAGGGACAGCGTCGTTATGTTGAGAGTTTATCGTCTTATGCCCGACAGTTTATGGGAAGGATGAACAAACCTGAGGTAGACTACATCAAGGGTATTGCTCCAGCGATTGCAATCGAACAACGGGTGATTACCAGCAATCCACGTTCTACCGTAGGTACCTCGACAGAGATTTACGATTATCTGAAACTATTATATGCACGTATCGGGAAAACGTATTCTCCAGTATCTGGAGAACTGGTGACCAAAGATACGGTTTCGAGTATTGTTGATTTTGCTACTTCATTAGAAGAGGGTACCTCCATTACAATTTATGCACCCTTAATACCAAGCAATGATCGCAAATTGAAAGAAGAGCTCTCTTTATTATTGCAAAAAGGTTTTGTGAGAATCAAGTATCAAGGCGAATTGCAGAAAATAGAAAGTGTTATCGATAATAAAAAGGTCGAAAATAAAGGGATTAAAGAAGGGGAGATCGAGATTGTTACAGACCGTGTTCGCATCGAATCGGATGATGATACGTTAAACCGTCTTTCAGATTCCATCCAGACTGCTTTATTTGAAGGAAAAGGCAATTGTTCAATTGATGTAGAGGGTGAATTGCATCATTTTTCCGATCGGTTTGAATTGGATGGTATTTTATTTGAAGAACCGACAGCGAATTTCTTTAGTTTCAATAATCCATATGGAGCGTGCCGTCGTTGTGAAGGTTATGGTAAGGTCATTGGTATTGATCCAGATCTGGTTATCCCGGACAAAAGCCGATCCGTATACGATGGAGCGATCGCACCTTGGAGAGGTGAGAAGATGGGAGAATGGTTACAAGCATTGATCAAAGTTTCTTTAAAATTTGATTTCCCGATCCATCGTTCCTATTCCGATTTAACAGCAGCACAAAAGAAAATTCTTTGGACAGGAAATAAATATTTTGCGGGTTTAAATCAATTTTTCAAGGAACTCGAAGAGCAGACCTATAAAATACAATATCGCGTCATGTTATCACGCTATCGTGGTAAGACAGACTGTCCCGAGTGCCATGGTTCACGTCTCCGTCATGATGCTACTTATGTTAAAGTTGGCGATCAGTCCATTACGGATATCGTTTTGATGCCCTTGGATAAAGCTTTGGAATTCTTTCAAAGATTAGAGCTTAAAGGAAATGACCTTTTGATTGCTAAACGATTATTATCAGAAATTGAAAGCCGATTACAGTTTTTATGTGATGTAGGTCTGAGTTATCTAACGCTCAACCGTCTTTCTAATTCCCTTTCTGGGGGTGAATCTCAACGGATCAACTTAGCCACTTCTTTAGGAAGTTCATTAGTCGGCTCGATCTATGTATTGGATGAGCCAAGTATTGGTTTACATCCACGCGATACGCAAAGGCTTATAGGGGTATTGAAATCGCTACGTGACATTGGAAATACCGTGATTGTGGTAGAGCATGAGCAAGAAATGATGGAAGCCGCCGATTATTTGATTGATATCGGTCCGGAAGCAGGAGTGAATGGTGGAGAATTGGTTTTTGCAGGGCATTATAACGAGATCCTTAAAGATAAAAGAAGTTTAACAGGAAAGTATCTCAGCGGTCAAGAAAGTATCATTATTCCTGCAAAAAGAAGGCCTTGGAATAATGCTATTATCGTTAAAGGGGCACATGAAAATAATCTGCAAGGCATCGATGTTACTTTTCCATTGAACAATTTTACAGTCGTTACTGGCGTTTCGGGTTCTGGAAAGACATCTTTAGTAAAAAGAATCTTGTATCCGGCGCTACAGAAAGCGATCGGCAATTATTCGGGAGAGCAAACCGGTGTCTATGATGGGATTGAAGGAGATATCGATCAGGTAGAGCAAATTGAAATGGTCGATCAAAACCCCATCGGTCGTTCCTCCAGATCCAATCCGGTTACCTATGTCAAGGCATGGGATGAAGTCAGAGCGCTATATTCAAATTTACCAGCAGCTAAAGCTGAGGGCTTGAAGCCTGCGGCATTTTCATTTAATGTAGAAGGTGGTCGTTGCGATGTATGTCAAGGCGAAGGAGAGGTGAAGATCGAGATGCAGTTTATGGCAGACATTGTATTGCCATGTGAGGCTTGTGATGGAAAACGTTTTAAACAACATGTACTTGATGTTCAATATAAAAGTAAATCTGTTTCGGATATTTTAGCTTTAAGTGTGGATGAGGCTATTGTATTCTTCTCCGATCAGCCTAAAATCTTATCTAAACTTCAACCCCTACAAGATGTTGGTCTTGGCTATGTGAAATTGGGACAATCTTCCAGTACGTTATCCGGAGGAGAGGCACAGCGAATCAAATTAGCGTCGTTTTTGATAAAAGGAAATAATAGTAAAAAGACATTATTCATTTTCGATGAGCCAACAACTGGTCTTCATTTCCATGATATCAAAAAATTATTGAAATCATTTGAGGCATTGATTAATCTGGGTAACAGCATCTTGGTCATAGAGCATAATATGGATATGATTAAATCCGCAGATTGGGTTATTGATATCGGACCCGAAGGTGGTGATAAAGGAGGTAAATTAGTTTTTGCAGGACTACCAGAAGACTTGGTGAAGTGTAAAGATTCTTATACAGGGCAATATTTAGAGACACATTTAACAAATTAATTTTACATTTATAGCCTAAACAGAACAGAAAGACATGATTAAAAAAATGTTAGTAATGATGTGCGTAGGGTTGAGTAGTCTGACAACCTTTGCACAGTCGCCAGAACGTCCTAAATTAGTCGTTGGTCTTATGGTTGACCAAATGCGTTGGGATTATTTGTATCGATTTGCTGAACGTTACGGCGAAGGTGGTTTCAAAAGATTGTTGAATGAAGGATTTTCTTGTGAGAACACATTGATTAACTATATTCCTACTTACACTGCAATTGGGCATAGTTCGGTCTACACGGGGTCAGTACCGGCTATTCACGGTATCGCTGGTAATGATTGGATTATGGAGCAGACGGGCAAACCGATGTATTGTACTCAAGATGACAATGTCATTGGTGTTGGTACTATGGAGGCCGAAGGAAAACAATCGCCTCGTAATCTTCTTGCTTCTACAATCACTGATCAATTGAAATTAGCAACCAATTTTCAATCTAAAGTGATTGGAATTGCGATCAAAGATCGTGGTGGTATCTTGCCTGCAGGTCATTTTGCTGACGCTGCTTATTGGTTTGAGTCCAAATCTGGTAATTGGATTACCAGTAATTTTTACATGGACAAATTGCCAAAGTGGGTAGAAGATTTTAATAAGAAAAAACTAGCTGAAAAATATTTAAAACAAGATTGGAAACCTTCTTATCCGTTATCAACCTATACTTCAAGTATTGCAGATGATAATATTTATGAAGGAAAATTTGCTGGTGAAGCAAGTCCAACATTACCAAGGGCGACATCCAAATTGATGGAGACTGAAGGTTATGAATTGATCAAAACGACGCCTATGGGCAATACGTTGACCTTAGATTTAGCTAAAGCAGCGATTGAACATGAAAAATTGGGTAATAATCCTACCAAGAACACAGATTTTCTTTGTGTCAGCTTATCTGCAACTGATTACGTGGGGCACCGCTATTCGCTTTCTTCTGTCGAGATTGAAGATATTTATTTAAAACTGGATCATGAGTTGGCTGATCTTTTCAATTATTTGGATAAGACAGTTGGTGCGGGCAATTATACGTTCTTCTTAACAGCGGATCATGCTGCATCTTATAATTCACGTTATTTTATGGATATGAAGGGAAATGGTGGATATTTCCCAAGCAGACAAATAATTACGGCATTGAATGAAAATCTGAAAGCTAAATTTGGTCAAGAAAAATTGGTTAAAAGTTTAATGAATTACCAAGTTCATTTGGACAACGAAAAAATTGAAACTTTAAAACTTGATGAAGAAGCGATCAAAACTGATATCATTAAGTACTTAAAGAAACAAGATGGTGTTGCATTTGTATTTGACATGTCAAAAGGAGATGCATTGCAGGCACCACTAGCCATTCGTGAAAAAGCTATAAATGGATACAATATAAAACGGAGTGGGGTTATTCAGATTGTGGTTGAACCACAATGGTATGATGGCACGCCACGTTCTACGGGTACTACACATGGCACTTGGTCGAGTTTTGATTCTCATATACCTTTAGTATTTATGGGTTGGGGCATCAAACATGGCGTATCTAATAAATCAGTTAACGTAACTGATATTGCACCTACATTGGCGGCACTATTACATGTCATGGAGCCCAATGGAAGTATCGGAACACCTATAGTAGAAGTGCTCGGGCAGTAGTATCACTATTAAATGCTATATTACAGGTAGAATTTGTTAGGTTTCCTCTATATAAATTTACGGATACAAGAGGAGTGGGGGGATAAAATTGTTTTATTAGCAATTTAATTAAGATTGTAAATAAAACAATTTTATCTAAGTTTGTAGATAAAATTGAATAAATAATATGCTTTCTAAAAAGACAAAATATGCCATTAAAGCCTTAATGGTTTTAGGTAGGAACTACGGTAAGGATCCGATGCAGATTGTAAAAATTGCAGAGGAAGAAAATATCCCGAAGAAATTTTTAGAGCAGATATTGTTAGAAATGCGTAATGCAGGAATTTTATATAGCAAGAAGGGTGCAGGGGGTGGATATAGTCTGAATAAAGCACCTGAGGATGTCTATTTATCCCAAGTGATGCGTCTGATTGACGGTCCTATTGCTTTATTGCCTTGTGTAAGTCTCAATTTTTATCGCTCATGTGATGAATGCACAACAGAACATGCTTGTGGTATACGGGATACTTTTGTTGAAGTCCGCAATGCGATGTTACAAATACTAAACGATACGAGTGTTGCTAGTTTAATTAATAAAGAAAAACAATTAAATCTAGATACAACTGAAGACCATTAGTTAAATAAAACATATGATAAAAAAGGTCGAATTAGTCAACTAATTCGACCTTTTTTATTTTTAACGAAAATTTAACAAAAACCATACGAGTTAATCGTATTAAAACTATATCTTTAGTTTTTAATTATTATAAACCTAACCTAATGGCCAAATTCTATTGGAGCATATTACTGATATGCTCGTTTATGATGACCAATTCAGCGCAAGCACAAACAAAAATATCGGGAGAGATTGTTGATTCTAAGGATGGTGGAAAACTCGGAAAAGCTGCTGTTGTCTTATTAAATGCTAAAGATTCTGTACTTGTTAAGTTCGTAAGAACAAATGAAAGCGGAGATTTTAGTTTTCCAAAAATAGATACTGGATCATACAGGTTCATTGTATCTTTTCCTCAATATGTTGATTTTGTAAAGGACATCCTAGTAGGTGAAGAACCTATATCTTTTGGATCTATTAAATTGTCAAAAGCGGCTTTACTGTTAGAGGAAGCACAAGTAACCGGTCGAATTCCTGTTGTTATTAAAGGAGATACGGTTGAATATGATGCGGGTAGCTTCAAAGTAGAGAAAGATGCAAAAGTGGAAGACCTTTTAAAGGTCCTTCCTGGTATGACCATTGATGCAAATGGGAAAATTACGGCAAATGGAAAAGAAGTAAAAAAAGTCTTATTGGATGGCGAAGAGTTTTTTGGTGATGATCCAACACTCATCACGAAGAATATCCGATCGGATATGGTCAGTAAAGTACAGGTATATGAAAAGAAATCTGATTTAACTGATCGTACAGGTGTCGATGATGGTGAACGAACACAGACTATTGATATTAAGCTAAAGGCAGATAGCAAAAAGGGCATGTTTGGTCAAGCTACTGTAGGAGGAGGTACCGACAAGTATTATGGTGGCAAAGTGATGGCGAATAAATTTAATGGCAATCAAAAGATCGCGGTTTTTGGAATTGCAGCCAATGATGGTATGGTTGGACTAGGCTTTGAAGATGGGCAGAAATATGGTGTGGGTGGATCAGGTAATGTCGAGATGATGGATGGCGGAGGCATTATGATTTCAGGAGGCGATGGTTCGGATGGTGGATTTGATGGTAATTATTATGGGGGAGGGATACCCAAAGCTCTTAATTTTGGGGCCAGTTATTCCGATAAAACAGCCAATGATAAGCATAAGATCAATGTTAACTACAAACGCAATCAACTTAATGTCACGAATACGAGTACTTACCTTGCACAGAATAATCTTCCTGATCAAGCACGTATTGACCATTCAAAAACGAGTTCTGATAATGAAAATCGGGTAAACGCAGCCAATCTGCGTTATGACTATAAATTAGATTCCTTGACCGATATGACTGTGAAGATGGGTTTCAATAAGTCACAGCGAGATAATTTTTCGGAAACTTTTGGCGGACAGCAAACGCTGGAAGGGGATACAATTACCCAAACCCGATCAAGAAACAGATTAAAAAGCGATCAAGAGAGGTTTAATATAGATCTTTTGCTTACCCGACGTTTTAAAAAAGAAAGAAGATCATTGACTTTGGCTCTAAATACGAATACTAATCAGAGCGATGGTAAAACAAATTATTTCTCGGAAACCTATTTTAAGGTGAAAGATAGTATTGCTACAATTGATCAATTTAAGCGTGATAAAAATAAAAATACCAACTTTGGGGCATCGATGACGTTTACCGAACCTTTGTCTAAAAGGTTAACTGCTTCTCTCGGATATTCATTCCTTAACAATACATCAGAAACCTTAAATCAATCTTTTGATCAAGACCCCGTCACTGGTGAATATACGGTATTAGATGAGCGTATCCTTAATGATTTTGATTTTACAAGTATCAAAAATGGATTGAATACTTCTCTTAATTATAAAGATAGTAAGCTGACCGTTAATTTGAGTAATCAATTGGATTATGAGGATGTGAAGCGAGCATATAATAATTTGGAAACTACACTACAACGGAATCAAACGTCTATTCGTCCGAGCTTGTCGGGCAACTATCAAATAACCAAAAGCAAGAGCGTATATTTTAGGTATTCGGGCCGAACTATACAACCTTCCCTGACTCAGATTGAGCCATTAAAACAAAACTCACAGCAATTGGTGCAGTATTTAGATAATTTCGATTTGAAGGCCGGTTTTAATAATAATTACTCTTTAGAATTTAATTCTTATAAGCAACTGAAGGATCAAAGTATCTATGTGTATTTAAATGGTTCGCAGGGGATCGATAATATATCAAGTCGAGTGACCTATTATGAAGATGGTCGCCAAGATATTCAATATGTTAATGTTGATAAACCGAGTTGGAATATATATGGTGGGACAGGATATCGATTTGTCCTGCATAAAAAATGGGGATTAAATTTGAATCTTGGGGCTAATATTGATTATTATAGTCAGTACAGCTATTTATCAATCGGTAGAACAGAGCCTCAGCTAAATCAAAATGAAAGTTTGAATCTTTCTCCTAGTATAGGACTTAATCGTTCTAAAGCCAACAAGATGGATTTCTATATATCAGTTAGTCCTGGAGTAGAAAATCTAAGTTCTTCATTACAGCCGGAATTAAGTAGAACATCTTTCAAAATGAATACGTTTGGTAGAGCAACGTATTATTTACCAAAAGATTTTAAAATATCATTGGAGGGTCGTCAAAATTATAAGAGTGCAACCCAAACCTTGGAATCGATCAATATTATCAATATGAATGGTTATATCTCTAAAAAGTTCTTTAAAGATAAATCATTAGAAGCACAACTTTTTGTCAACGATATTTTGAATAAAAATAGCGGTATCAATCGTTACCAAAGTGGAACATCCTTTATTCAGTCCAGCAATGAAGTGTTGCATCGCTATGGCATGTTAAAGGTGATTTATAATTTTACAACTATGAAAGGAGGAAAATAAGATGAGAAAATATATTGTAGTATTGCTGTTATTAGTCTGTTTTATGGCAAGCGCCTCTGCACAGTATGCCTTTTTCCCGAGCAGTGGAACGATTACATATGAGCGGAAGTTTCATTTACAAAACTACCTGAAGCGCAATTTTTTGAATAAGCCAGATTTGGGTACTTGGGATAAGATCAGTGTAGAGCAGGCGGTCAAATCGGGACCTGTGGAGATGATTACGCACCATAGCTTGAAGTTTTTCGATGAAGAAACTCTTTTTGAAACGATACAAGAAGAGTATCCTGCCAATTATCGAAATGTGTCTTGGTATAGTCCATTTATTAGTGATTCGAAAACCTATATCAACGTTAAGGAAAACAGTTTCCTCAAGTTGTTGCCTTTCGGTGATGAAGAGTTATTAATGAAAGATTCATTGCCCACCGTGAAGTGGAAATATACGGATGAGTATCGCAATATTGCAGGATATGATTGTCGCCGGGCAAATGGAATTATTCAAGATTCCATCTATGTCGTTGCATTCTTCGCTAATCAGATTCCGGTTCCGGCAGGTCCAGAACTTATCCATGGTCTACCAGGTATGATATTAGGAGTTTCTATACCTAGTATGAATATCAATATGTTTGCCACCAAAGTGGAGCTCAACAATACCCCAGTTTCCAAGGTACTGACGAAAAAAAAGAAAGTGGTAGCAGAACCGAAAGCAGCAGTGATTGCCAAATTGAAATCCTCTGTTTACGATTGGATGGAAGAGAAAGATTTTAATAAAAAGCTAAAAGCAATTTTATTTTAGACAAAGAAGGGAACGTTGACGTTCCCTTCTTTGTTTTTTATCTTATCGTACTACCCGGTTTTATGAATGATGTTGGATTGACAAAATCCAAACGACCATCTGCATCCTCTGCCATTAAGATCATCCCTTGTGAAGTGATTCCTTTGATGTCTCGAGGTTCAAGATTAACCAGTATCGATACCTGTTTACCGATGATATCTTCTGGAGAGAAGAATTCTGCGATTCCAGATACCACTGTACGTTGATCTATACCTGTATCTATTTTTATTTTCAATAACTTTTTCGTTTTGGCTACTTTCTCTGCTTCCAAGATCGTACCCACACGAATATCAAGTTTTGTAAAGTCCTCAAAAGCAATATTTGCTTTAGCTGGTTCTGTTTTGACATTTGCAGCTGCATTTGCGATTTTAGCTTCAGCCAATTTGTTTAATTGAAATTCGACTTGCTCGTCAGTTATTTTTTCAAACAATAATTGTACTTCACTCAATTGATGCCCATCGGCAATCAAATCAGCCTTACCTGCATCAGCCCAATTCACCTGAGAAAAATCAAGCATCTCGAAAAGCTTAGTCGCTGTTTTAGGAAGAAACGGTTGCGCCAATACAGCTAAATTGGCAACGATCTGAGTCGCTACATTTAATACTGTTTTTACACGCTCTTCATCATTCTTGATGACTTTCCACGGTTCCTCATCTGCCAGATATTTATTTCCTAGACGAGCCACATTCATAAATTGTGCTAATGCTTCACGGAAACGATATTGTTGGATTGAACCTGTGATTGCATCCGGGAATTTTGCCAATTCCGCAAAAACATGCTGATCCACTTCATTTAAAGGAGATCCACTTAATACTTTGCCGTCAAAATATTTATGCGATAGCACCATGACACGGTTGACAAAGTTACCAAAGATGGCAACCAGTTCATTGTTCACTCTCGCTTGGAAATCTTTCCATGTAAATTCACTATCAGATGTCTCTGGAAGAATAGACGTCAATACATAACGTAATTCATCTTGCTTTCCAGGAAATTCTTCTAAATACTCATGTAGCCATACGGCATGATTACGAGAAGTCGATAATTTATCACCTTCCAGATTTAAGAATTCGTTTGCTGGTACATTGTCAGGAAGAATATATTCACCATGAGCATGTAAGATCGCAGGAAAGATAATACAGTGGAATACGATATTGTCTTTTCCAATAAAATGGATCAAGCAAGAGTCATCTTCTGGATTTTCTTGTTTTTTCCAATAATCTTCCCAGTTTTTACCGTTGTCTATAGCCCATTGTTTTGTCGCTGAGATGTAGCCAATAGGAGCATCCAACCATACATATAGTTTTTTGCCTGCTGCTTCTTTCAGTGGGACATCTACTCCCCAGTCCAAGTCACGTGTCATAGAACGGGGTTGCAATCCTGATTTCAACCAAGATTGACACTGTCCAAAAACATTTGATTTTAAAACATCTTTTTTACCTTCTATCAACCATTTTTCTAACCAGGGTTGGTATTTGTCTAATGGCAGATACCAGTGTTTCGTTTTTCTTAATACCGGTGTTTTCCCGCTCAATGTCGATATCGGGTTTATCAAATCTGTCGGACTTAATGAAGTACCACATTTTTCACACTGATCCCCATATGCCCCTTCGGACTTACAGTTTGGACATGTACCTACGATATAGCGATCTGCTAAAAATTGATTAAAATCTTCATCATAATATTGCTCTGAGAACTTCTCGATGAATTCCCCTTTTTCATATAAATTCAAAAAGAACTCTTGAGACAACGCATGGTGGATGGGTTCGGAAGTGCGGTGATAGATATCGAACGAAATACCAAATTCCTCAAAGCTTTCTTTGATCTGAGTATTGTATTTATCAATGATTTCTTGTGGCGTGATACCTTCTTTTTTTGCACGTATGGTAATGGCAGCTCCATGTTCATCAGAACCACAGACATAAACGACGTCTTTATCGTTTAGACGTAAATAACGAACGAAAATGTCGCCAGGGATATATGCGCCGGCCAAATGGCCAATATGCAAAGGACCATTAGCATAAGGCAATGCAGATGTAATGGTGTAACGTTTTTTGGATATATTACTCAATGCTATACAGTAAATTAATTGTTAGCGAAATAAAAAAACAAAGCAAATGTTTGTTTCTTTGACAAAGATAATTCAATTTGCGGTATTAAAATAAAGATTATGACGAAAATACCTGAATTTCTTAAAGCAGGCGATAAAGTCGCAATTGTCTGTCCTGCAAGTTTTATTCGAGGAAATATAGATGTAGCTGTTAAAATATTAGAATCTTGGGGTCTGGAGGTGCTTCTGGGCAAGACTGTCACCGCGGCGTACCATCAATTTGCTGGAGATGACCGTAAAAGGGCTGAAGATCTGCAATGGGCTTTAGATGATCAATCTATCAAAGCTGTGTTTGCAGCACGCGGTGGATATGGTAGTGTGCGCATTATCGATCGGCTTGACTTTTCGCGGTTTAAAAAACAACCCAAATGGATTGTTGGGTTTAGTGATATCACGGTGCTTCACAGTCATATCCAAGGTCAATTTTCTATTCCGACCATCCATGGACAGATGCCCAAATCATTTGAAGCTGGTACTGCCGCTTCTTTGGAAACACTGAAAGCTGCTCTTTTTGGAGATGCGGTCGACTATTCATATTTACAAGAAGAGTTCCCTAATCGAGTAGGAGAGGCCGAAGGTATCCTTATTGGAGGTAACTTGGCGATTCTGTTATCGGTTTTAGCATCTAAGTCAGATGTCAATTACGATGATAAGATCTTATTTATTGAAGATGTAGGTGAGACTTTCTATAGTGTAGATCGTATGTTATGGGCGCTGAAGCGTGCTGGTAAATTTAAAAAATTGAAGGGTTTGATCGTAGGCGGTTTTTCTGGGATGAAAGATGCTGATCCCTCATTTGGACAATCTGTATCTGAAATTGTGATAGACAAAGTAAGGGAAGCAGATTTCCCTATTGCATTTGCTTATCCTGCAGGTCATATTGATGACAATCATGCATTAGTTTTTGGGAAGAAGGTCAAATTAAAGACAACAAAAAACAAGGTTTCATTAACATATATCGATTAAATATTATGGCCATATTTCAAACTTTAGGAAAATACAAAGATTTCGGTTTATTGATCATGCGTGTTGGACTGGGCGTGATGATGATTGTTCATGGATTTCCGAAGATGATGGGTGGAGTGGAGACATGGACCAAGTTAGGCGGTTCCATGGGAGTTTTAGGCATCCATTTTTTACCCGTTTTCTGGGGATTTATGGCAGCTATTGCTGAAGGAGTCGGTGGATTATTTCTATTGATAGGACTTTGGACAAGACCGACTTTACTTTTTCTCGCATTTACTATGGTTGTAGCTGCGCTTGTTCATCTTGGCAAAGGAGATGGAATTAAAGGGGCATCCCATGCGATAGAATTATGTTGTGTGTTTTTAGGGCTCTTATTTATCGGTCCAGGTAAATACTCTGTCGATAAAAAATAAAAATATCGCTCTATAAGCTGTTAATAGCGATGAACATAACAAATGCAGTATTATGAAAACGGAATAAAATTGGATAGGCATTTTGAAGTTATTCCTTTCAAAATAAAGAGACCAGAATTTTTTAACTTTCTGGTCTCTTTGTCTTACATTTAGCAATTCAGAGTTGTGTTTGGCATTATCCTGCGTAAATGACCTCCATCTTAATGCCGGGTTTTGCATCAGATCAACTCTACCTTAGTAGGTGGATACAATACCCAGACCACCGTTTTGTGTGATTGTTCTGAACTTGTAGGTTGATTTATTGTTAAGAGGAATCGCACCTTTGTATTCTTTTGATTTTAAAGTCGGCTCTGTATTATCTTCTGTATAATAAATTTTGAAACCGGGGTAATCGGTATTTGCCACCAATTTTCCATTTTCCAGTTTAACTCCAACAGCAGGAATTCGGTAATGATAGCCCTTATTTAATTTGTCCAATTTCTTCAATTCATCGTTTCCTAACTTCTGCATAAAGGCAGCATAACCTTTTTGATAAGTCTGACTGTCAAAATTTTCGCCATTCTCCCAGCTTTGTTCAGGAGCCCATCCACGATCGGCAACAGCTAATAAACGTGGAAAGATCATTTCCTCAAGACGGATATCATTATTGATTTTTTCACACCAAAGAGCAGCTTTGACACCTAAGAAATTTGCTTTACCTTTTTCAGTCAGATGCACTTTGTTTTTTGCAAAATCTTTTGGTAAATCATTTCCTGAATTGTCTTTAGCAAGGTTGATGTAGTAATTTTCCGGAGCAAAAGAGTATGTTTTATTGATGTCAACCAAGCCTACCCAGCTGTGTCCAGGTTCAGCAAAGTTATGATCCCAGGTCATATCCATATAGTTGTTATAAGCAGAAGTAAAGACAACTTTGTAGCCCGCATTTGCCAAGCGATAAGCCAAATCTTCCTGTCCACCACCAATCAGGTTGTTCCAAACATTTAAGTTGATACTATGATCTGCAAGTGCAGGATTTACATCCATTCCTGTTCCGAAATTTTTCATCCCCATTTCTTCCCAGCCCGACATAATCAAACCTTTGGAGTGGCACAATTCATTAATACGGTTGATGTAATATGGCCACACATCATGTACAGAAGAGATGTTATTTTCTTTCATAAAAGCCTCGATTTTCGGAGACTTTTCCCATGCACCAGCAGGAGTTTCATCACCACCTAGATCGATCACTTTTAAAGGTACACCTGCTTGATCATGCATTTTTTTTATCTCATCGATGACTTTACTTAAAAAATGGTATGAAGAAGGTAAGGCCGGATTTAATACATTGTCATTCCAGTTCTGTGCTGAGTTATAAATCGACTTGTCTTCTGGGTCATGTAACACATATTCTTCAGCAGCTTTTAGATCTCCAGCTTTCTTTAGCTTATGGTATCGCGCTTCCATTGATTTTATCGCAGCACGTGCATGCCCTGGAGTTTCAATTTCAGGAATCACATCAATATGTCTAGCGGCCGCATATTTCAAAATATCCATATAGTCTTGCGTGCTGAGGTATTGTTTCTCTTTAGTTGAAGCGCCGGATCCATAGGCAGGTTGTATCGCATTCCCATCTTTATAGTTGGCAGATCGTACACTCCCTATCTCAGTCAATTCAGGTAGTCCCGGTATTTCTAAACGCCAGCCTTCATCATCGATAAAATGAAAGTGAAATTTATTGAGTTTGTATTGGGCCATCGCATCCAGGATACGGAGTACCTCCGCTTTGCTATGGAAATTACGGGCGACGTCCAACATAAAACCACGGTATGGGAAACGAGGTTGATCTTTTATCTGGGCATAAGGGAAATTTAATGTTTTGTTCTTGCTGTTCCAATCTGTAGCAGGAAGTAAAGACTTTAAGGATTGCAAGCCATAGAAAACTCCTGTTGCAGTACTTGCTTTAATCTCAATTCCTTTGTTATCGATGTTCAAAGCATAAGCTTCATCAGCAAATCCTGTTTCCTTGACGATTTTAATTTGTGCTTCTCTGTTTGGAGACTTTTGACCTTTTACAGCCGTTTGTTCTTGTAGGAATTGAATGAATAATGCGGTTTCATTATTAAATTCGGGATCATTACTGATGGAAATCGTATTGGTCAGTTTGAAAGATTTTGTTCTGTCAACAGTAATTTGTTCGGGTAAGGGTAAGATATCTTGTTGTTTACCCTTTGCAAGGAGTGCATTACTGGCAAACTTCTGTTCTAAGTAAGTTCTTTGTTGTTCCTGTGTAAATGTGTTTTTTTGTGCATCATATTTTTTGATGTCCGCATAAGTCCCTTTGTCGTCATAGCTAATGTAAAGACCAATAGGACCATCCGTATAATTAATCAAGCCACCTAGTGTCGTGAAATTGATCTCGATGGTATCTTTCGGTTTTAAGGTGAGGTTGCTTTTCGCAAACTCGATCTGGAAAAGATCTCCATTACGATGAGACAATTTAAATCGGGAGTCAACAGATTTGGCATCTATTCCACGGATAAAATTAAACCATAGCGACCAATCTTTGAGCGCCAGTTGCTGGCTGTCATTATTTTGTATGATCAATTTAGAGGTTGGATTCTTTTTTAGGCTTTTTCCTGTCGGAACTTCCCAGCGCACTGAAATTTTATTTTCAATATTTGATGGTGACTGTGCAAATAGATTTGCCGTCAGCAAAGCCATTGTGGTGGACAGCCAAATGGACTTTTTATATGGTTGAATGTTCATCAATGAATAAGTTGTTTGGTTTGTTGTGTATCTAAAGATACAATTTTTAGAGAAATAAATAATTTTATCATATTTATTTTGGTAAATTAAATATACTTTCTATATTTGCACACCGAAACACAAAAAGGCCCGTTCGTCTAGGGGTTAGGACGTTAGATTTTCATTCTAGAAACAGGGGTTCGATTCCCCTACGGGCTACTAAAAAGCGACTCCAAAAGAGTCGCTTTTTTTATGCGCTGTGTTTGGTATATGTCCTTTTTTATGCTAAAGTATTTTTGTGTGATTTCTATAAATTAAAACCCTTTTTAATTCCATTTTTTCCGTCAATTAATCTTTCTCAAAAGAAGCGCTTGAATTATCTTTTCATTCTCTATCTATGGTATCGTTGTCATACTAATCAATTTTAATTTAACATGTGCTTACGGTGAGTTTGATTATGTAATAAATCACATACATGGAAGTTTTGTGGGTGAATTATATTATTTTTGGAATTTATGCTATTAATTAGCATACAAATTAAACTTAATTTAATGATGAATAAAAGAATTATATATGGTTTATTAGGGGTAGTTATTTTCAGCGGAAGTTTAAAATTGGGGCATGCTCAGCAAAAGAATTTTGAAACCACTACCGTAGCAAGCCTTCCCTCTATATTTCCCTCACCTGTGTTTATGGAGCTTCAAGGCGAGAGCTTTCTTCTTGGACAGTCCGTTACTTTAGTCGCATTACCAGAGGTTAGTGAGTATACTAAAACTGCAGTAGTAAAGATGCTGAACAAGGCAGGAGTGAAGAATGTAAATACAACCCAAAAGATTCCAAAGTCAATTCGAGGTACAGTAGTAGTTTTAGGAGAGAGCAAAAATGGAGACGGAAAAGCTCTTCTTAGCAACCACAAAGGAATTTTAGATAATCACAAAGAAGGTTACGTTATTTCTAGTGGAAAAAAAGATCAAGGATTTTTAATTTCACTAATGGGGCATGATGCGCATGGTCTATTTCATGCCACACAAAGCTTCGCACAGTTAATCACTAGCGCTTTCTTTCCATCACTATTGATTCAAGATTATCCAGCTCAGCCTATCCGCGGTTCTGTGGAAGGATTTTACGGGAAACCCTGGACTATGCTAGAGCGCGAGCAACATTTATTATTTTTATCCTCTGTTAAAGCCAATACCTACGTATATACGCCAAAAGATGATCCTTATGCTAGAGATAGATGGAGAGAACCTTATCCAGCAGACACATTATCAGAACTTGGTCGTATAGCAAAGATTGCAACCGATAATCATATCAACTTTGTTTATGCAATATCGCCTGGTCCAACGATTTGTTTTTCATGTAAAACAGATTTTGATCTGTTAAAAGACAAGGTAAATGCCTTAAGAAGCGTGGGTGTGCGTAGTTTTTATTTGGCATTAGATGATATTGAGTATCAAAAATGGAACTGTAATCAAGACTCGATCACTTTTGGGAAATCGGGCCCCGAAGCTGCCGCTGTAGCACAATCTTCCTTATTAAATAAATTGCAGAACTATATCAAGGGAGTAGATCCTGAGGCGCCAAATTTAATTATGGTTCCCACCGAGTATTATGATGCTAAAGAAACCCCGTATAAAGCCGCATTGCGTAAAAATTTAAATCAAGATATCGTTGTTCAATGGACAGGAACTGATGTCGTTCCGCCATCAATTTCAATAAATGATGCAAAAGCTGCTACTAAGGTGTTTGGAAAACCAACATTGCTCTGGGATAATTATCCTGTAAATGACTATGCAGAATCTAAAGGAAGACTTCTTTTAGCACCATATGATAGAAGGGAAGCTGGGTTATCAAAGCAGCTTGCCGGCATTTTGTCCAACCCCATGAATCAGGAAGCTGCTAGTAGAGTGGCCATAACGGGAGTGGCTGCTTTTGCCTGGAATGATCAAGATTACGATGCTTCTCGTACTTGGACATTTGCTGCTCGTCAATTAGCTGGAAATAATCCAAAAACAACTCAAGCATTATTGCTATTTTTCGATACCCAGCACTTAGCCCCAACATTTGGAACTCACCCTTGGCAAGTGCAAGCACCATCATTAAAGTTAATTCTAGATCAGTTTAGAGATGCCCTTTCTTATGGTAATAAAGAAGACCGTGCGCAGGCTATTAAAAGTCTACTAAATCATGCTCAAGAATTTAGAAATGCTCCAAATATTATTCGTTCAGGAACAATTGATAAGGGTTTTATCCGTGAGGCTGGACCTTGGTTAGATGCGATGGCAATATGGGGAGAAGCTTTAGAATCTGTTGTCCTAGGTTTGCAGGAGCTAGAGATGGGTAAAAGCAATAGTATCGGTTATTTTGAACAAGCTCAAGAGCTCGCTAAAAAGGCAGCTGTTATTCCATCAACTCCGGGCGCAACTCGCTTTGAGGGGCCAGTTAAAATTGCAGACGGAGTATTGGATGTATTTATTAAGGATGCGCCAAAATTACTTTATATAGCAAAAGTTAGTAAGTAGATGATACTTTTTGTTTAGATTGATCTAACGATAAGATTTTTCATCTGCGCATTGAAAGAACAGCTAAAGGCAATTCCTTTAGCTGTTCTTTTTTAATGAAAGGTTTGATGCTGTATAATCATATCACTGCTACCTAGGGAAGTTTACCAGAAGTGGCAATCACGACACATTCAACAGTTCATTACCAAATTACGGTTACAAAAAAATGATCTTTTGAGGGAGAACCATTTAGAATTGTTTTTTGACTTTATGAATGCTCCCATCACTAAAGAAGACTTCATCAGACCAATATAGTGTTTAGGAGCTAAATTATTTGATGGTGATATCGTTCATACTTCTTAAATATTTAGGTGATATTTTAAGGAAATTCGAAGGCTTTATATATAAGTCTTATGTTTTGGAAAAGTATTTCAAATTATAATGATCTGCGATTTGCCAATTGCAATATTAACATTTGTAGCACGGATATTTAATTGATATATAAAATATCGATCTTATGGAGCTAAGCTTTACTACGTGAAGATCGATATGTACAATGCTGTAGATCCGCAGGAAGAATAGATTTTAAATTACCCCCTTCTTATAATTTTACCTTAAAATTCAAATAGAATTTAACCAATCTCTAACGTTTAATTTACGGTTATATTTGTGATAAGTTTTGGTTATTTATTCATAATTAAGATATTTATTTTTTTACTTAATTTGTGTTTTAAGTTATTCTTTATAATACTCCGCTAATTAATGTCTATCGCATACCGAATGTCCGTTATAATTAATTATTCCCCTAAATTAGAAGAATCTGCCCTCTCATAGTTGTTATGAATGAAGGGCTATATTTGATGGTGTCGACCATTTAAGCCCCTAAATTAGACGAATCCCCCCCCTAGTTGTTATGAATGAATGGCTATATTTGATGATGTAAACTATTTAAATACTGTATCAGTCAGTATGCACTACTAATTATAAATACGAACCAACTAAAAATGATTAAGATTCTCTATAAACTAATGAATAATTTATACTCTTCATTTCTCGTATTTTTGCTTATTAATCTCACTTGTTTTAATTCACATGCTCAGCGTAATTCAACGGTTTCGGATGTCAATGCTGTGCTTCTTAATGCAGGTGAAAACAAATCAGAACTTGAGGAGGTTCTGAACTATTTTAAAAATAAGAATGATACAGTCGGTTTAAAGTCTGCGGAATTCTTGATTTCAAATATGGATATACATCAGGCAGTCAATTATTACTGGGTTGATTCTTCGGGCTGTAAAATTGATTTTAACGAATTTTCATATCAAAATTTTAAAGAATCAGTTACTTCATTTAGGCAAATTGTTGAGAAAAAAGGTCAATTGACCCCTGTTCCATTTAATTCTGAAGACATTAAAACCATCGATGCGAAATATTTGATAAATAATATTGAAGTTGCGATAAAATCTTGGAAAAACTCGAAAATCAAGAATATACCCTTCCAAATATTTTGCGAATATATATTACCTTATCGGGTAACAATTGAACCTATTCAGAAATGGCGCGAAAATTACCAAGAAGAATATAAATGGATTACTGATAGCCTTTTTAGCTTAGACTTAAAAACAGTTATGGGATTAGCTCAAATTGATTATAAGACGTCTTTTCTTTTTACATGGAATAAGGAGTCTCGTGATGAACCCTTGCCTAGATTGGGGGCAAAACATTTAATTTTCAGGAAAAAGGGAGCATGTGAGGATGTCGCGGCTATGGTGGCGTTCATATTTAGAGCTCAAGGTATTCCTACAGCTTACGATAAATTTAATCTTTTAGATCAAGCTAATCGCGATGCTGTGGCAAACCTTGTTTACGCTTATAATCTTAGGGTATGTAGTGCCGGCACTTGGACAACAATTGATCCATCACAAAAGAGACTTTATGATCAACAGATTGCAGTGGACCAGAAACCAGAGATACTTAAAAAGCTTGATGTCGCAGTACAGAAAGAGAAAGAATCAAAGATGATTAAATTTTAACTGAATGTTTGTAATGCTTGCATTTCTTCATTTTTATTCGATTAAGCCGCCTTAATATCAAATTATGTAGTTGAAAATTATTTTAATTAATAAAAATTATTATGAAAACTGTAATAACCATTCTTATTATCGCTCATGTATACTTAATAACAAGATACTGTGTGTCAAAATTGTTTCCTAAGGAAGATCTGGATGAGACAACAAAATTGAAGAGATTAATAATAGTCGCCTTTATTCCATTTTTTGGCTATTATTACGTGTCTAATCTTGAAAAATAAATAAAAATATGAAAATCAATTATTATTTCCTGTTTTTATTATTAATATTATCTTCCTGTGAGAAGAGAGAGAATATCGAAATGTCAACAAAAAATTCAGAAAATCACGCCCTAAAAGGAAGGTTAAGTAGTTTAGGTTTCAATCAAATCGATCCAGGTAAGTTACAGAAAGGAATTTCTTACCATGAAATAGCTTCAGACGATGAATTAAATACATTACTAGACCACTTTCTTTCATGACCATGTCGTTTGAATAATTAAATATAAAAAATCTTATTAAATTATTCCTTTGACACAGTTCAAGTTACAGTCTCAAAGATTAGGAAAAGAAATTATGCTTGTGGTCAACCCGAATTCTAAAAGTTCAAACCTCTATATGTTGTAACATTCACCAATCTTATCTATAATTTGCGTTATATAACTGATCTTGCCAGAGCAAAGACTCACGTTTTTGACTATATGAATGCCTCTATCATAAAAGAAGACTTCATCAAACCCATATGGTTTTCAGGAACTTAGATTGATTGATGGTGATATAGTATATACGCCTTATATGTTTATGCGAAATTTGAAGAACATTCGAGGGCTTAATATATAAATCTTATTTTTTGAAATCTGATACAAAAGCATCATTCAATTTAATAATTTTTATTTTATTATTCCGCTGACACAGTTTAAATTACAATATCTATAAACTTAGGGCAATTCATAAAAATCATTTTTATCGATTTTTGGCTTTTCATCTTCAAAAATATACTTACCTAAAAAATAGTCTATAGTACTTCCTAATAAATATATTGTGGCTCTTATTCCAATATCCAATGATTCATTGAAATCATAATGCTTTCTAATTCTGTTATTATAAGCAACTAAATGAGTTCTAATATTTACCTGATCCATAATAGAATTTACTCCAGACATATAAAACTGAATCTCTGAATAGGAAGAGTCCTTTGTAACTAAATTCATACCTTGTTTTATTATATCGTCTTTGGTTTTAATTAGGCTATCAGTTTTTAACTCATTTTCGATTATTAAAAAATATTTCAACCATAAATTTGTTACCGTTTGATTTTCTCTTGATTGAACTTTTTCTTGAATGCTTTTTAAAAACGAGATATTTAATTGAACATCTTGCTTATATTTTTCATATTCTTCATTATTTGTATGTGCAAGAGAATCTCTTATTATATTTTGACCAAAACTATAACAAAAGGATTTATTAGCTTTCGATTGTAAAACACAAGATCTGCCCGTGATTGATTTATCTTTTTGCAAAAGGTTGCCCTCAATCACCTGGTATTCTTCATAGATTGGGTCTGAAAACAAATGGTTATTTAATGAACTGTACCTATCTGAAAATCTCAATGAAACTACAAAAAGAATATTCCAAATTATATATCCAATTAGGAATAGATATAATGCTTGTATTCTATCTTCACTAAAAATTGTCGAAAAATTTAGAAATAACCAAGTTATTGTAATGTAAAGCAGAATTTCTTCAAGAACGTAATATATGTAATTTTCTGATAATAAATATTTGGAAATAAGTAAATTAAAAAGGGGTTCAACTAGTAAAAATGACAATAAAATATAAAAAATTACTTCCTCAAATTTAGCCTTACTTCTGACTATTTTTATCGATATTAGTGCCAATAGAGATAGAGGAATCAAGCTGATTATACTTCCAGTGACAATTTTTAACCAACTTAGCTTCTCATATGTTCCTTCAAATAAAAAAAGTGAACATACAAAAATGATAAAATGAAAGAGTAACTTTCTAATTCTTTCAGAGGAATTAAGTTTTAAAAAATTTGAAATAACAACTCGAGGTCTTAAAAAGATCTTTAGATAGTCAACAATCCAATTTGCTAATTCAGCTTCTTTAAAATCTGTAAAATTCAAGTTCATAAATAATATAGCTGGTGTTTTCGAATATACCGACATTAACTGATATTTTATTCATTATTTTCTGTTATCTGTATATAAATATAGTAGCACTTTTTCAAAGAATTTGAAGTTTTTAAATAATATTAATTCAGATTCAATGATCTGATATATAAATATTTATGATTTATTAATGTAGGAATTTAAAACTATTATATATTTGAGTACAACAGTTTTCTATGGTTAAAATTTACAATTCGTTTTGTAAACTAAAGTATTATTTTTGGAATCGGCCGGATTGGATTATGCATAAATTATGACCTAAAGTAAGAGAAGAAAGCGGCTCCATATTTTATAAGTACTAAGGTCGAAGCTTCTACAGATAGAAGTCAAGATTTCCCATTTTTAGACTATAGCAAATATAACTGTTCCTGACTTTAATATATCCAATTATTGTATTTCCTATAAAAACAAGATCTCTGGTAAGACCTTTCTCTTTTTCAATTTGTTTTAAAAAGTCTTCATGAGTTTTTTTGTTTACGATATAAATCTTATTTACAGCAAAATTAAGCTGGTGAAATGTATTGCCGGACAAATTTCTAGGTTATTTATAAGAGGTTACTCACTTTTAAGAATTCTTTCTTATGTATTTTTCTATCAATAATTATATATTTTTCTCAAGTATAATATTTTGAAGTCAATTCATTTACGAGTGTGTTCTTTTGTGAAAATTATCTGCTCAAAAATTATACAAGAATTTATTTTGGAAAAGGTCATTCCGTCAGTTAACTACTATTTGAATTAATATTTATTGGCATGCCCATATTTATTTAATGACAATATGTCAAGCAGTATATTTTTTAATAAAGGACCAATATATCGTTATTGAGTTCATTTCATTCAAAAATGAAATATTTGAACAAAAAGGTAGAAATCTCCACATCTTATTGGCATGGACTATGATGACCTTAATTGGCTTAAAAAGCCCCTTGGTACAGCAATACCTCGGGGCATCACTTTTTAAAGCTTAGTATGCTTCTGATATGTTATTATAACGGTACAAATCTAAAAAAAGTATTTTAAACAACGATTTTTATTATTTGTCCATGATCGCATTGCTAAGCTGGGGTCTGTACTCCCCGCCAAGAAATTGGTACAAATTAAGCCCTTGTAAGTCAAATAATTTGCAAGGGAATTTTTTAACAAATTTTTTCAGCTTATGCAAAAATTAAAACAGTTTATTCTGGAATGTCCAGAAACGAATGGACAGTTGCCTATTGGTACCATGGTCGATTATGATCCCAATTATGTAATTTTAATGGGAAAGGAGGTGTGTCATGGCAGAAGACTATAGGGAATTCACCCGACAACTTCGCAATAGGCTTGATCCTGAAAATCAGATTCTTGAGAAGTCAATCAGGGAAGAATTATCCAGCATTAATTATTCCGATGTACTCGAATATGTGCGTTATGCCATGAATGGCGTCGAAGCAGCCTATACTCAACGTAGCAAAGAGGCGGGGGAAAAAGTGAAAACTCACCTGTACAACGGCGGAATTACAAGTGCCACTTTTCGCTATCAAGGATCAGTTATGACTGATACGCACATACGTGGTTACAGTGATATTGATCTTTTGGTCATTTCTGATCTGTTTTACTCTTTTGACAGCGTGGGTGTAACCCAAGCTTTAAACGAAAGTTATTACTATCAAGCTAGCGCTCTTCAAAAGCTCCGTACTGAGAAAGAAATAAGCAACTATGTAGGCAACTCCTTGGATGATCTATACCATTTACGGTTAACCAGCGAAGAAATTCTTCAACGCAAATATCTTGTTTGTGATACTTCCAAGCCAAAATCAATCAAAATTGAGAATAAAGATCTAAAAAGGGAAGTTGATGTTGTTATTTCAAATTGGTACGATGATGTTACATCTATAATAAATAATAAAGGTAATAACCGAGGTATCCAAGTATATAATAAAGAACTTGATCAAAAGGGAAAGGTCGATTTTCCATTCGTAAGTATTGATCGTATTAATGAAAGAAGTGCATTAACATCAGGTCGGCTGAAAAAAATGATACGATTTCTAAAAAACCTTAAAGCAAAATCTAGCTTGGAGATTGATTTATCAAGTTTCGATTTCAATGCAATCTGTTATAATATTGATGTTTCGATCTATCGACAGTCAATTTTCTACGAACTTGTACCTATACTTTATTTACAGCTGATGCGTCTAGTAAATGATGCGAGCTTAGCAGACAATCTAATGTCGGTTGATGGGCGTGAATATATCTTTCGTGGCAAACCTGAAAAGATGCAAAGTCTTCATAACCTGATCTTAGAAATTAATAAAGTATTATCAGATCTTAAAAATTCTAGACTTTTATTATGAAAAAAAGAATATTTATTGGATCATCATCTGAACAGCTTACAATTTTAAATGAAATTGTAGACCTTCTTGGAGATGATGTTGAATGTATCCCATGGACAGATGCATTCGCGCTTAACAAAAGTGGACTTGACTCTCTTATCAAGCAGACAAGACTAGCAGATTATTCAATTTTGATTGCAACAAAAGACGATCTTACTAAACAGAGAGGAGAATCTCTGACCAAACCTCGGGATAATGTTGTTTTTGAATTTGGACTATTTCTGGGAGCAGCAGGACCGGAAAAATGTTATCTTATTGCAGAAGAGGATACAGATTTGCCGACAGATCTAGATGGTATCACTGTCGCCAAATTTACACGTAACAGTGGGCAGTACAATTCTCTTGATAAGATTGTTGAATCTATAAGAACCCATTTGGTAAAGATCGCTGAAATGAGCCAGCTTGGACTGTTGCCATCAACGGCATTGGCTATTGGTTATTACAACAGTTTTATCAAACGTGTCTGTGAGGAAATTCATGGTTCTGAATGTGTTGAACTTGAAGGAAAGAAAATAAAAGTTAAAAGCTTCAGAGTAGATGTTGTCATTCCGGAAACTCTGGATGACAATGGGGTGGGAAACTTTACAACACTTTACAATAAGCGTTATGGACTCAGTAAGGCAACCACATGTACTAATCCAGCCCTATTAGGAACCAGAGGATTTCCTTTTCATTTTAAAGTCGATCCACCTGATGCGAATCAGGAAAGCCCGGTAGATATACATTTATTAGATATTCCTTCGACATTAAGTACTATTGTTGAAAGCCTAAAACTCTATTTGCCATCGAATCAGGTAGGACAGGATTTTGACATGGATTATCTTGAAATGCGAGAACTGGAAAATTTTGCAAAGGTACTGAAATACCTTATTGGTAGAAATGCAGCGACCAAAGGATACGTGAATGTTCTGACAAATGTTAAATTGTAAAATTAATTAGATACTTATATGAACGTAATAATTACTTATGATATAAAAAGAAACCATACAGAAATAAAGGATGAACTTAAGCGTCTAGGCTATGTGGATACGATCAAAGGGATAAGTTTGAGCGATAATAAAACTCCTGTTGATCAAAAATTGCCCAATACTACATTGATAAAATATGGTGTAACAAGCACATTAGAAGTCATGAATTTTGTTATTGGTGTAATTAAAGAGCACAACGGCGGGTTAGACAATATATTTTGTGCTGAACTGGCGGTTACTTTTAGTTGGAATGGTCGTCAATCTTAACTACTTTAATATTTAATTGAGAATTCCGGTAAAGAATTGCGACTTCCTTACCGGATTCTTTGCTGCTAAATACTCCTTCAGAATTTCTCAAAAAAATCAGTCAAATTAAAAGCATACACCTCTTCGGTTGGCTTTTAATTACTAAGTGATATTACATAAGGCTCAATACATTTTTTACAATCCGTGAGCAAGTGCCTTTAAATTATGAACCTACTTTCGTAATCGAGTCCCCGCCGAAGAATTTCTCTTGATAATTCAACTTTTAACTTTCTGTTGTTTTCTGAGACCTTAAAATGCTGCTGAATGAGTCCTATATTTTCTTTCAGAAATGATATTTTTCTGGACATTATTTTGTTGTATGCTTTTTTAGCTGTTTCAAAGGCAGTGTAATCGTTTCGGAAATTGTTCATGTCGTATCTTGAGATCAGATGCTTGCTTTCACAGATATACAGCGTGTTGTCAAGTACAAACAAAAGGTCAATTTCTGCGCATTTGTCATTAGCAATGTTGATATTCTAATTGTTCCATTTTTTTAGATTTTTGGTATTTCGATCACATCGTTCTGCACAAGTGTGGCTTTAGGCTTTCAAAAATCCAAAAGTTTACTCATTGTAATACTGGATTTATCTGCAATTTTTTTTAAAATGGAAATTGTTGAATTTGTTTCTGCTCTTTCTATTCTTCCCAATTGCCTAACATCAATTTCACAAAGCTCCGCCAAAAATTCTTGAGACCAACCATTATCCTCTCTGATTTTTTTTATCTGTTTACCAAGGTCCTTCAAATATTGTTGATCTCTGTATTGTTTTTCAGCCATACGAACAATGTCAAGAATTATTTGAAAATATATTAGGACTTATTTGTCCTTTTGATAATTATTATTATATTTGTATATCATTAATAATCAGAATATGACATAATGTATAGATAATTATTTTAATAAAGAGTCTCGTAGATCGAAGTTGACACCCAAGGCGTCGAGACAGCAAGGTTTTACCATTCCCCTAGTTTTGCTATATTTGAAGATATTGGCAGGGGATGGTCTTGCTGTGAAGCCTTTTGCCCTTGGGTGTCAATCAAGATCGCAAATTGCGGAGCGGACCATCTCCCTGCTATATTTATCCATGAGACTCGTTATCCCATAAAACGAGTATGAGTAAAAAACAACAATCAAAAAACATTATCACCGCCCCCGAGTAGCTCGGCCGGCTTCGCCAAATATGATTTGGCACTTACAACTACGGATTGCGTAATTCCGATTTATAACCTTGTGATTTCTTCTTTCAAACGCGATCTGAATCTTTTATTAACTATTTACTAGTCTTTGTGACCGTTGAGTCATACTAGACCCTGAAGCATCTGATTTCTATCGGAAGGGGGATATTATGCCTGTAGGTTGCAGTCTTAAAACGTTAAGATATGAAGAAATTTTTATCGCAACTGGTTGATTTTGACATGACGCTCTACGAAGTGCACGATGAAAATCATGATCCCGTGCAAAACATCACAGATTTTTGGACTAAGTATGATATCAAAAGCTTTCGAGAATATATGCTCGAGCTTTTGACCATCTATAATGGCAATCCTGATCAAGCTAAACTGCTTTTCAATACCGATCAAATGCATGAGTTTATCATCGTACTGCTACGTATGTATATGGCTTACCATATGGTCTATAATAGAAATATGGATCTGGCAAAAATAGACTACTCCGTATTGGCGAATAGCACCAATAATCAACAGGAACTCGCAATGGGAAAAAAAATCTTCGATGTTTTTAAACTTTTTTCAAAAAACCATTAACAAATAAATTATGAAAGCACTAAAATTACTGACGCAAGTCAAAACATATGTACCCTCCATCTACCTGGCACTGGCCAAGTACGCTTGCAACTTATACCGCAAGTGTACTGGTCGAGTGCTAAAAGATAATCGATCACTGTCTTCGGACTTTTTCCTAACCAACTTCGCCCCATCTTCTAGGTCGCTTCGAGGGGGCTCCCAGTGGGCTTCGAGTGGGCTTCGACGTACGTGCAGGGAGAGTCGAAGCCCACTCGAAGGAGACTCAGGGGAAGGTAGAACAAGGCTAGAACAAAGGTCGAAGAAAGGTCGAAGAAATGCAGTAAAACATCAAATGGATGTTTTGGAGCAGTTTTTGGCAGCTACCAGATCCATATCTGCTTTTAACCAGATTCGGACGCTGTTTTACCGCCAGCCGTCTTTATTCCGCTTCTGCACCGCCTATTTCCCGTCCCTGACCCGGGAAATGGACGGTGCAGGGACTTTGCAACTGCGGTGCAGGGACAGGAAAGTTCAAAACAAGGTACGAACAAGGTTAAAACAAAGTACGAATCAGATCCAAATAGCATTAGTGTCTTTGCTGTTGAATTTGATGCAAAAAGTAGTTTTCAAAGTGGCCAAGAGTGTACCGTTAGTGTACGGGGTATTCACGGGGAGTGTACCAATTCTATACCGAGAGTGTACGGAGAAGCTACTAAGAAGGTACCAAAGAGCTACTAAAGCCAGTAGCTTGACTGAAGATCTACAAGCGGAGTGTAGACCAGCATGGGAACACCGTTGTTACTGTATCTCCCAAGCATGCGTAGTGCATATGCTAAGTAATGGTCAAGCATGGATAGTGCGTAAAACGGTACCCATTGATACACGATCCATGCACGATCCATGCTCTATCTATGCTTCATCTATACTTGATCGATGCGTGAAGAATGCTTCGTTTCAAATAAGCGCTTTTAAGCGGTTTAATTTATTTAGCCAGGTGTATGGGTGGTTTTGCATTAATAATGCACCAAACCTCTTTAAATCAATCTTAAATCGATCGCTTGCCAGTAGTATTGATGCTGTTGTTCAACACACTCATTCTACGATAATGAAAACAGGAAGGGCTTTTTCTTTGCTGGTACTTCTATTTTTCAATCTTCTTGATTGTGTTTTAACGGAATTGAAGAGTATCAGGACTTACTCGCTATTAGTCCTGATGTTTTCTATGTTTAGTTTATCAGCTCAGACGCCCCGCAAGGACAGCGGGGCTGATGGGCAGATCGCGGGTAAACCCCTGTTAATCGGACAAAAGTTGCCCGATGAATTCTGGAATAAAGAATTCCTGTTCTTTAGGGATGGTGATACCCTCAGGCGTACTCTTGAAGAATATAAAAACAAGATGATTATTCTGGATTTCTGGTCTTCGGGATGCACTCCATGTCTGCTGCATCAAAAGGAAATCAGATATTTTGCAGATGCATACCAAGATGATCTTGTGGTGATCATGGTAAACAGTAAGCTCACCAGAGAAAAATATGGTAAGCTCAGGGCTCTTTATGATAAAGGTTATTTTCAACAGTTTGGTATGAAAAATCTGGAATCTATAATTGAAGATGATTATCTGGTTAACCTTTTTGCTGCAACGGCATTTCCCAATTATATCTGGATCAATAACATCGGCCGGCTGCAGCTGAAAACATACAAAAATCTATTGGATCGAAATTATGTTGCACCCTTTATCGAGAAACCATGAAATTGCAAAAAATAATATGTGTCATCCTGATGCTATTTTGTTCGGTATATGTGTATGGGCAAAAAATGATAGAAGGATTTATCTGGGATGAAAAAGGGAATCCGATCGGCAAAGCAACAATAAGCTCACAAAATAAAAACGGGAGCACAGTTTCAGATGGAAAGGGATATTTTAGGATATCGGTATCTCCTAGAGATACAATCCTACGGGTGTCTAATGTCGGTTTTTCAAATGTGAACGTGCCCATCTCCAACAGAAACGTTGTTGAGGTGGTACTTAAAGAAAATCATTTGACTCTCTCGGAAGTGGAGGTGGTGCGTACCGGTTATCAGGCGATTCCTAAAGAACGTTCGACGGGTAGTTTTGGGCAGATCACCAGTAAGGATCTATCGAAGAGGGTGTCAAGTACGATTTTAGAAAAATTAGAAGGACTAGTGCCAGGGCTACAATATGATAACAGAACCGGCAATTCGATAATCAATATAAGGGGGATAAACACCATGTCGGACCACATGATGGGACCCTTGATCGTGGTGGACAATTTTCCTTTCTCTGGAGACCTTAAAGATATAAATCCCAATGATGTGGAGTCTGTGACGCTATTGAAAGATGCTGCGGCAACATCGATATGGGGCGCAAGAGCAGGTAATGGGGTGCTGGTTATCAATATGAAACAGTCAAAAAATGAAATACAGGATACTAAGTTGCAGTTTACTACAAACCTTGTTTCGGTAAATAAGCCGCGACTATTTGATGTCCCACAGATAGCAACTTCAGATTTTATTGATGTCGAACGTTTTCTATTAGACAAGAGACATTACGATCAGACCTATCTTAATAATCAATATTCGCGGGGCACGGTATTTTCACCGCTTGTTGACCTGCTCTATGATCATGATAAGGGAGAGGTTTCAGATGAACAGCTCCAAGTTGCTATCGCGGAATTTAAAAACAGGGATTATAGAAATGACTTGTTGAAGTATTTTTATCAAAATAGCTTAACCCAGCATCATCATCTTTCTTTATCTGGTGGCTCTACTAAGCATGCTTATCTGTTTTCATTGGGATACGACGGTCAGACAGGTGGATTGGTGGGGCAAAGGGACGATAAGCTAACAGCTAACCTGCAAAATACCTGGTCTTTGGGCAAAAGAATGAAATTGATCTTTTCAAACCGGTTTACGTATGATATGGCCAAAGATTATTCTGCCCGTTTTGATTACAATTATTCTACAAAAGGCGGTAGGACAGGTATATATCCATATGCGCAGCTGGTGGGAGTTGGCGGCGAAGCTTTGAGCTTGGCAAACGGATTTAACCAGAGATACGTAGAGAACCTGTCAACTGCGCATTTAATGGACTGGGTTTATAGACCATTTGAAGAAATGAATAAAAATCAATCCAGCACGACCAGCAACCATACAGCCTCGCAGATCACCTGGAATTATATACCGATAACCGGACTGGATCTTTCGGTGCTTTATAATAACGAGATCCAAACGGCAAATCGGGATATGGTGTATTTAGAAGATTCCTATTTCGCCAGAAATATGATCAATACCTTTAGCCAGATTAATGGGAGTACAATGAAATATCATCTACCCAGAGCAGGTATCAGGGATATCAGCAATACGCAGCTGATGAGCCATAAGCTTAGAATTGGGGCAGGTTATCAACGTAGTTTCCTGGAAAATAAACATCAGGTCGCGGCGATCTTCGGTTATGAATTATCGAGCACGACCACTCAGGGTAGCGGCAAGAGGGATTATGGTTACGACCCCAACTTAATGACAGTTCAGACCGTGGATTATGTCACTAGTTTTCCGACCTATGATGGGCTTTTAGGAAGTATGAGAATACCCTACGTGGGCGGGTTTTCAAAATATATAAACCGATTTGTATCGTATTATGGCAATGGTTCCTATACATTTAAGCAGCGGTATATTGTCTCCATATCGGGTAGGAAAGATGCTTCTAATCTTTTTGGTGTAAAAGCAAATGAGCGATGGAAACCTCTGTGGTCTACAGGACTGGCATGGGTGCTTTCCGATGAACAATTTTTTGCTCCAATCAATTGGCTATCGAATCTAAAAATGCGGACGTCCTATGGACATAGCGGTAATTCCGGCGGTGTTTCGAGCAGCTACGCGATGATATCACATGCCAATGCACTAACCTTGGATCTAGCCGGGCAGCCTTATGCTACAGTGACTCAATTACCCAATCCTGGACTGAAATGGGAGGATGTTCGGATGTTAAATGTAGGGCTGGATTTCAGCGCCCTGAATAATAAAATTTCGGGAACACTGGACTTTTTTGATAAAAAATCAACAGATCTACTATCTCCTGATGAGATTGACCCAACAGTAGGGATCTCAGCTATCACGAGAAATGTCGGCATGGTAAAGGGGCGTGGTTTTGATCTGTCCCTCAAAACAAACTTATCAATTGGAAAGGTGAACTGGAATAATAGCCTATTTATAACGCACAGTATCTCTCGGGTAAAAGAATATCGAGGTAAAATCAGTTTGGCCAATGCCTATTTATTAAATACAGGTAAATACCTGACCCCTTTGCCTCAGAAGGACCTGTATCCGGTTTTTGCCCTTCGTTTCGCAGGTCTAGATCCCCAGAATGGTGACCCCAAAGGTTATTTAGCTGATGTCGAATCCAAAGATTACGCGCAGCTCATGCGCGATTCATTACAGAATATGACTTACTATGGTACGGCATTACCTCCATATTATGGATCATTTAATCAGAGCTTCTCTTGGAAAGGAATTGAACTGTCCTTTCTGTTGATGTTTAAATTTGGGCACTATTTCCAAAAAAACACGATTCAGTACAATGGTCTGTTTGAATCATGGCGGGGTCATGATGATTTTGCTAAGAGATGGCAAAAACTAGGAGATGAACTGATCACGACGGTGCCCTCGATGATGTACCCCGCCTCCGCAGATCGGGATAGTTTTTATGCTTTCGCGGAACCCAATATCGTAAAAGGAGATGTGCTGCGGTTACAGGATATCCGGTTGGCATATTCTTTTAATCTTGCTTTGGCAAATAAAAAGAAATTCGTGATCTCGACATACGCCCTTATCAATAATGTCGGCATCGTGTGGAGAGCAAATAAGTCTGGGCTTGATCCGGATTATAGTGCTATTCCAGCAGCCAGAAGGCTGAGTGTGGGCTTGAACTGTTCATTTTAAAACATGTAGTGATGGAAAATATTCAAAAATACTTATTTAGCTTATTCCTGGTTTGTCTATTCGCATCGACGTCCTGTAATAAATTCTTGGACGCCAAACCTGACGCCTCGCTGTCTATACCCGAGACTTTTGAAGATATAAGGGCTTTGATGAACAACGAGGGGCAGATCAATCGGTCATTTCCTGCTCTTTCGGAGTTGGGGTCAGACGATTTTTATGTTAAATCCAATGTGCTCAATGCCAGGCCCGAAGCGGAGCGTCTGGTGTATACCTGGACAGCTGATGCTCAACGTTATGATCTGCAAAGTTGGACAGCTCCCTATAAAACGATCATGACCGCAAATATCGTATTGGAAAGCTTAGAAAGAATAAGTGCTGGCTCAACATCTGAAAGAGATATATTGAGGGGGCAGGCTTTTTTTGTTCGAGCTTTCGCCTTTTATTATCTTGCTCAGATCTTTTGTCTGCCCTATGATGTCTCCAACAGAAATATTGCGATGGGACTGCCTTTGAGGTCGACCTCGGATTATGCGGTAGAGTTTGGCAGATCGACATTAGGTGAAACGTATGATTTTATCATTAAAGATCTCCTAACAGCATTAGACTATCTACCTGAAAAAGTCGAATATAAATCCCGGTCTTCTAAAGCAGCGGCATTGGCATTATTGGCCAGATTATATCTGATTATGGGCGATTATACCCAGGCAGGGGAACTGGCAAAAGCAACACTTGAATATAATGACCAGCTGCAGGATTACAATAGCATAGACCCAGCTCTTAAATTGCCTTTTTCAACTACAAATATTGAATTTATATATTATGCATTTTGTAATAGTGGTTATTTACTGGCCAATAGTAGAGCTTTTATACCTAAAGATTTTTATGAAAGTTATGCCGATGACGATCTTAGAAAGACATTGTATTTTAATCGGTCAAGTAATGGTGATATATTATTTAAGGGGAGCTATGATGGTGTCGGGAGTAATTATTTTGCGGGAATTGCTACCGATGAGATCTATCTGATACGGGCAGAGTGTGAAATACGAAAAGGAAATCTTGATGCTGGATTGGAGGTGTTGAATAGGCTCCTGAAGTATAGATACAAGACGGGATCATTTATTCCGTACAAAGATCTTTCAGATGAGCACGCTTTGGATCTGGTAATTTCTGAAAGGCGTAAGGAACTTGTCAAACGAGGAATTCGATGGACTGACCTTCGTAGATTGGTCAAAGATGGTAAAGGAATAACGGTATACAGAAAAGCTGATGACGGGGTAAATAATGAAAAGTATGCCTTATCTGTAAAAGCAGAGTCTTATGTATATCCCATTCCACCAGATATCATGAGGCTAGGAAATTATAATCAAAATCCGCTTTAAAATAGCAGTGTCCTTTGGGAAGACATGAAAGCCTTCCCAAAGGACACTCCTTATTGATGATCCATACTATTCAGCTCTAAATTCCAGAACAGTTGAATTCGTTGCAGGATTATTATTTATGATGCTTTGATGTGCAGCACGAATCTGTAATTGGATGCTGGTTCCATCAACAGGGGCATCCATTTTTGGTTTTCCTGTACCATCATCTGGTGCATTGATCTGGCAGATGACTTCTTGGGCAAGTCCACATGTTGGTAATCCAGCCGGAGAGCTTGAATAATTACTCGCCAGTTCGGGATTATCACTGGCCGATCCGGTAAAATACCATGTTTGGTTGACCAATGGTTGACTTACTGTTTTTTCGAATTCCTTCTTCTCCATTGCCTTTACAGCGAAAAATGTGCCGATCAATAAAAAGAAAGATAATAGCATACCGGTACGTAACCGGTTTATTTTTAGAGTGCCCATGAGCAGTTATTTTAAGTTTATATCATATTTGTTATTCGTTGCACATCGGTTTTGCCTCACAGCTATGCGATCGAGGGTTCCGTATCGGTCAGGCAGTTGTCCCCGCAATGCGGTTGACCGTTGATTGATGTCTTCGGCTGTTCAGGCCTGAATAATGCAAATTTACGAGGGTAAAAGATCTTGTTTATGATTCTCTTTAGGGCCAAGGATAGACAGATAGGAGCCAAGTTCTTTAAAAAAAAGAATGTGACGACACTTGAACCGAAAGACAATCCGTCCAAATAGCCTGATCCATAGGGATAGGAATACTGACCATATGAAGTGGTCAAGTATTTTGATTGTTTCTGTTGCTGTTTTTAAACTTTTCATCGCTGTTCATTTTACCTATCCATAACCTGTTGCGCGGCGGCACATCCTTGGTGCGGCCTGCCCTTTGTTTTCTTTTGCACTTTATCGCTGTACCCGCGTCCCCTTTTTATTGCTCCAGATACCCCAACCCATGCTCTTCGACCGTACCGAAGATATCTGGAACGATCCGTCGGGAAAGACGGATTGCATACAACCTCGGTACGCTCGATATTTCTTTACTTCCATATCATTATTTTCCATTGAAACCTGGATGGATCATGGTTTCGATTATTTCTTGGCTTCAACACAAAAGAATAGTAAGTTTCATCTTTTTCCATATTTATTGGGGTTTATTCATTTTTGGGATAGAAAAAACTGAGAAACCTTGAAAAATATCGAAAAAATTTGCTTTTTTAACTTATTTTTAATAAAATAGAAGTTTGTATTTATTAATTAACTAGCCATTTAGTTACAGCCATCTCTATTATGGAAGTAATAAAGAATAATGAAAATGCGGACCAAGTATGGGATCTTGCAGACAATCATAAGAAGTCGAGGGTGCTTATTATGCTCTTCTTTTCTTTTTTTAATGCGTCATCAGGTTATCCGATCGGAAAGAATTGGAAGTTTCTGAAACATTGCCTGTCGAGTTCCAATTTTTACATTGACTTTTTATGGAGTTTCATTTTTTTATTTGTTTTAGTCAGTGCAATTATGCAGGTGACCGCATACTTAGATGAAAAACAATTATGGAGGGATGGATTGGGCAAGCGACTATCGGCCCAGCTTTTATTTGCTTTTGTTTCCACGTTTCTCTTAGCGGAGGCTATGGACAGTTTTTATCTACAGGTAACATCTAGAAGTTTATTCCGCATCTCGCAAACCATCATCCAAGTTCCGTTTTCATTGACTCTCACATTGATCTACACCTTATTCTATAGCATCACATCCCTTTATACAGAATATGTCAAGCACATCAATTATGAAGAAGTGGCATTAGAAGATGATAACAAGTTATCAAATGGCGAAGATATAATAGAAAAGAAAAATAACGATAGCAAAAATACCTTGGAAAACAATCCAGTAATAACCATTCGCGAAGGAAAAGAAATACGCATGAAAGATCTGGACATTGTCTGGATAAGCAATGGCAATGGGGTGAATACAATCTATGAACGCAATCATGCTCATCCTCCCATTCAGGATGGTCACCCTTTGAAGTACTGGACGGAAAGACTTGATCCCAAAGATTATTATCAGGTATCTCGATGGGATCTGGTACATCGAGATATTATAAAAGGTTACCACGTCAAACCGGATAAAAACTTTAAGCTGGATCTGGATTATCCAGGAGAATATCAATTGGTCATGAACAAGGATAAGATTGATGATTTTTCAAAGTGGTTTTTGGGAGAAGTATAAGTAGGCAAATCTGTATACATGGATAAGTTCTGTAGCTAAGTATATTTTTACTGTCCTGCTGAGATTTATGAGTATCGGATTATATTTGGGCTCTGGCCACAATAGTCCGCTGAGCTAACCTAGCGTTCAAAAATTAAACACAATCCATAAGTTTTAATCTTGATCTATGATAACTTGAACACATCATCACAAATAATGATAACACTTTTTTATTGTAGAAAACCTTGTTGCATAAGATATTTTCTATATTTATCAATTATAACCACTTTTCTTTTTTATAAATGGCCTTTTTAGATGAATCATTGTTTAAGAATTTATTCTATCATCATTATGATAGAATATATACTGGATTCTATAAAAAGACAAATTCTTTAGAGGTAGCACAAGACCTAACCCAGATTACTTTCATGAAGTTATGGACTTATCGAGATCAATTTAGTCAAGACATTTCTCATGAAAAGCAGATTTTTAGAAAAGCTAAGTTAGTGCTTATTGACTGGCTACGCAAAGAAGCTAATCAAAGAAAACTAATAGCAGAGATTCAACAAAATCTACCTTTGGCTTTTACTACCAGCACAAGTGACTTAAAAGAAGAGCTAAACCTAGCGATTGACAAACTTCCTCCCGCAAGAAAAAAAGTCTTTATAATGGCTTACCTGGAAGGCTATTCGCATAAGGAAATTGCTGAAGAATTAAATATTTCAGTAAAAACCGTTGATGCACATGTACTAAAGTCTCTGCAACAGCTCCGCAAACTTCTAGCATTGACAAGTTTACTATTTTTCATCTTCAATAAATAAAAATTATACACCTCATTATCAATTGATTATATTTTTATTTGAAAATATCTTCTCTTAGAGGTGGTAATAATAGGAATTGAAACGAATATATAAGGGAAAGAAGTAGGAAAACCAAACTTATAAACCAATTAAAATGTCCTCTAATCAGTTTGATCAAGATAAGATCAGTAGATTTATGTCGAATGAAAGTTCGTCCGAAGAAGCTAATGAAGTGGCTGATTTTCTATCTAATTCAACCAGTGAATTAGACAAGATTTTGGTATTTGAGAAAATTACTAATGACGAAATAATTAGCCTTACCCTTGTCGAAAAAGACGAGATCATGCGTACCATTATTCCTTCAAAAGTGCCAAAAATCCATTTATGGAAAAAGTGGGCTGCTGCAGCGTGTTTGATCGGAGCCTTATCGATAGGTGGGTATTATATACTTTTTCAAGATAAAAACGATACGGGAATACAAATTTCAACGATTCAATCTAAAAAATTAGTAGACAATTATTCAAGGATAGAAAAATTATATTCTTTTCCTGATTCTTCAACAGCCATATTACAACACAATGCCAGCCTAGAACATGCGCATGATTTTTTAGTGAATAGAACGATCCACCAATTAACAGGTGACGTCTATTATGCTGTGCAAAAGGATTCTATTCATGCTTTTCAAGTCCTTGCCAATGGCATAATAACAACAGCTATTGGTACAGAATTCAGGGTACGTAATCATGCAAAAAACAATCAAGTAGAAATTACTTTGGTAGAAGGAAAAGTAAAATTGAGTTCTGTTGATGTTGATTTTGCTATGGATGATATTTATTTAGATCCAGGACAGGTGTGTTTTATTGATAAAACCTCAGGTAAAATCTCGATCGATATGATCCGTGAAGAACATGTTAGAGCATCAAAATCCAGCGTTAATGGCATCGCACCTTCATCGGTAAATACAGCAGGTATTATATGGACAAATACGGAAATACAGTTCAATAAAGTGAAGCTTGAAAATGTATTTAAACGTATAGAGTCACAATATGGCCTAAAAATAAACTATGTAGATACAGGTGTCGCCAATTCCTTAGTAACAGGTAAAATATTACGTTCCGATTCTTTAGAAACCATTTTGAAATCGATTTGTGAAATAAACCAATTAACGTTTGAGATAAACCAAAATACGATCTATATCAAAAGAAAATAGTGCACTCGTAACGTTAAGTTACAAACCAATTATTTATTATTAAAACCGCTTTTATGAGTAGAATTTTCATAAGATTAGGAGCTTTTATGCTTCTTTATGGCCTAATTTTTCAATCTATGGCCCAACAAAAACCAATTATTAATGGGAAAGTGCTTTCTACAACAGGAGAACCTTTAGCAGGGACATCTATATCAATAGATAATAAGCGAACAGGAGAACGAAAGGTAATAACCGCCGGGGAAAATGGTTTATTCCAAATTTCAAATATGATTATAAATGAAAAATACGACTTGTATTTTGATTACATCGGGTATCGCAGAGATTCTATTTTAAATTACAGCATCCTGAATAATGAAAATAATACCTTATTGATTCGTTTATCTTCAGCTCTAAACATATTAGAAGATGTGGTAGTCGTGGGTTATGGAACACAGAAAAAATCAGATGTGTCCGGTGCAATCTCTTCTTTAGATGGGGCTGCGCTAACCAAAGCGCCCGTACCTAATTTAGCGAATTCTTTAGCCGGAAAAATGACTGGTGTTATTACTGCCCAGCGCAGTGGAAAACCTGGATTTGATGATCCTACATTTTTAATTAGAGGACAAAGTACGTTTGGTGATAACGGAGCATTGGTCCTAGTCGACGGTGTGGAGCGCTCGATGAGTAGAATTGACCCCAACGAAATAGCAAGTGTCACGGTACTAAAAGATGCTGCTTCCGCAGCTGTGTATGGTGCTAGGGGAGCAAATGGGGTCGTTCTAATTACGACAAAAAGGGGGCAAGCTGGCAAAACAAGCTTATCCTATACCGGTTCATTTGGCATACAGCAGCCCACAAGGGTTCCTAAAATGATGAATGCTCTAAACTATGCGACATACTTGAATATGGCTAAAGAGAATCAAGGAGAACTAAAGCGATTTACGGATCAAGATATTGAAGATATAAAATCAGGAAAAATTCCCTCGACAAACTGGTGGGATGAAACATTAAATCAAGTCGCGCCTATACAGCAGCATAATTTAATGCTTAATGGTGGAAATCAAAATGGCACAAAATATTTTATCTCTATGGGTGTATTGGATCAGGATGGTTTATATGATTTATCTAAATTCAAACGTTATAATCTTCGTTTAAACCTAGACAATCAAGTTACGAAAGACCTTGCTATCAGTTTAGACATCGGTGCAAGACACGAAAACCTATCGCAATCTGCTACAGGTGATGGACTTTTTTCTACCCTATTAAACTCAAAACCTACAGAAAGCGCTTATGTACCCGATGCAATCGCTTTGCGCGGTTTAGGATCAAATGGACAAAATGTTTCGCCCATTGGTCAAGCGAGCCAATCTGGTTATTCTAAAACAAATAATAATGTTTTTCAAGGGACTTTACAGGCAAAATATGATGTCCCTTTTGTGAAAGGCTTGAGTGCCAAAGTAAGATTTTCTTATGATCGTTTTTTCTCCGATGCTAAAACATTCAATACACCATATACCTACTACAATTATGATCGCGTCAATGATTTATATAGCGAATTCGTGACAGGTGGAGGTACGAGCTTATATGAAGGTACTGCAAATGACGGGCTGACCACTATTCAATCCTTTCTAAATTATGAAAACAAATTTGGAGACCATAATATTTCGGGTTTGTTTTTAGTAGAACAAACAGAATATTATTACAAGAACCTACAAGCGTCACGCGTGCAGTTTGAATCTACAGCAATAGACCAACTATTTGCAGGTCCTGAATTGAATCAACGGAATAATGGTTCGGCCACTGAAACCGCAAAACAAGGTTATGTAGGCCGTGTAAATTACGATTATAAAAGTAAGTATTACATCCAGGGAAATTTCCGTTATGATGGATCCTTTAATTTCCCTGCAGATAAACGATGGGGATTTTTTCCCGCTGTTTCTGTCGCGTGGAATGCTCATAATGAAAATTTCTTAAAAGAAAACCCGATAATATCTAATTTGAAATTTAGAGCTTCATATGGACAATTTGGTAATGATAGAGTGCCTGCATTCCAATATATATCAGGTTTTAGATATGGCTCTGGATCAGTATTTGGTGGCAATTATCAATCAGGATTAGTAGATATTGGTATTCCCAACCCAGATATCACCTGGGAGACTGCGACAAACACAGACTTGGGTGTCGAGTTTGGCTTATTCAATGGCTTAATATCTGGAGAGCTGGATTATTTTCATAAAAAAACTAAAGATATTCTTTTACCACGAAATGCATCTGTCCCGGAAACATTTGGAGCTACATTGCCATATGAAAATATAGGTATCGTAGAAAATAAGGGATTTGAAGGAGTGTTACGTTTTAAGAAGAAAATCCAAGATTGGCATTTTCAGGCGGACGTCAATATGACTTACGCAAAATCCAAAGTTATTTTTATGGACGAACCTGCTGATGTAGAAGATCGTATCAAGCGCACAGGAAAACCATTAAATCAGTTTTTCGGATTGAAAGCCATAGGCTTATTCCAAACGCAGGGAGAGGTGGACAAATCACCTGATCAAGATGGTCTTAGTAATCAATCGATAAGAACCGGAGACATTAAATATTTGGATTTAAATGGTGATGGTGTTATTAATGGAAATGATATGCATGATATCGGCTATAGTGATATCCCTAATATGATTTTTGGATTTAACTTCAATGTTGGTTACAAGGGATTTGATCTTACAGCAAATTTTCAAGGAGCTAAGAATTTCCAACAATATATCAGATTTGACCCTTTTAATTTAGACGCGAATGCGCTGGATATGTTTAGAGACTCCTGGACAGAAAATAATAGAAATGCTTCTTTACCACGCTTATATTCAGGAATAAAACAGAATAATGCTCAGCGTTCTTCCTTCTGGTTGTATGATGCTAGCTACTTAAAATTAAGAAATTTAGAATTTGCCTACACATTTTCTATGAATCCTACTTTTAAAACAATAGGTATACAGAGTCTTAGGGTATTTGTTGGGGGTAACAATCTTTTCCAATGGTCCAAGTTAAATGACTTTGATGCAGAAGCTCCAAATATTGACCCAGACAGAAATAGCTATTATTATCCGCAACTAAAATCATACACATTTGGTTTAAATCTAACCTTTTAAATTATGAAAAGATATAAAAAAATACTCTTTATTCCACTGATAGCCTCTTTGTTGCTGTCATTTGAATCTTGTAATAAAGACTTATTAAATCGTGAACCTCTAGATATTATTTCCAGTGATGCGGTCTTTAAAGATGAAAATCTGTCTTTAAAATATTTAAGCAATCTATATGACTTTATGCCGGTAGGTTTTGGACTATATATGTCCGAAGGAAATATGGTCTTATCGGGATTAGGTATCACCGATATCTTAGACGGAAGTACTGATTTGTTAAGAAGTCCAGCTAGCTGGAATGAAAATAACAGTGTAATGATTCCTGGAATAATTGCCGCTACCTACAACCCTTTGGATGTTTGGGGTAGGACTTATCGAGGAATCAGAACAGCCAATAATTTAATAGATGGATTAAGTAAAAGCCCGTTAAAAGAAGAATTTAAAAGTAGAGTAACTGCAGAAGCAAGGTTTGTTCGTGCCTTTTTATACTTTGATCTTGTTCGAAGATACGGAGATGTGCCTTTGATTACGGAGCTTCAAAATTTTGATGATCTTGAAGCATTATACGTCAAAAGAATTTCCAAGGCGGAGGTTTACGACTTTATTGATCAGGAATTGAGTACTATTGCTGATATCTTACCAGCAAAAGCACAATTAGCTACTGCTCAATCAGGCAGAGCCACAAAGGAAGCTGCCTGGGCCCTAAATGGTCGTGTTTTACTTTTTGCAGAACGTTACGAAAAATCAGCCTTGTTCAGTGCTAAAGTAATTGAAGGAAAAGCATATTCTTTAGAATCCGATTATAACAAACTTTTCCAGTCCTATGGCGGAAATAATGAGGTGATCTTTGAAGTTATGTTTAATGGCACAAATAAAGGTCATGCCTTTGACAATCTTTTTTTGCCACCAAGTATCGATAATGGATGGGGTTCTCAAACATTGCCAACACAAGAAATGGTAGATTCTTACGAAATGCTGAATGGCCGATTGATCACTGACCAACAGTCCGGATATGACGCACAAAACCCATATATAAACAGAGACAAGCGTTTTTATGCGAGTATTGTATACAACGGATCTACATTAAAAGGAAAAGTAATTAACACTGGATATCTGCAGCCTGATGATGGCTTAAATCTGAATGAAAGAACGATTACAGGGTATTATATTCGTAAATTTATTGATGAAACGTTACCTTTTTCAGAATTAAAATTTGGGGGTAGCAGAACTAGTTGGAAAGAACTTCGACTAGGTGAAGTACTGCTCAATTTTGCGGAAGCTCAAAACCATGTAACAGGACCCAACCAAGCTATTTATGACGCCATAAATAAAGTACGTGAATTACATGGTGGACTACCTCCATTGTCCAATAATTTATCCCAAAGTGATATGTTGACTCGGATTATGCAAGAAAGGAAAGTAGAACTAGCTTTTGAAGGGCATCGTTTTTGGGATCTTAGACGCTGGAAAATAGCCGAGCAGACCTTAAATAACAAGTATTTTCATGGTATGAAAATTACAGAAGAAAACGGTCAAAAAAAGTATGAGGTATTTGAACTGAAAAATGTTCCTAAACAAGTTTTCTTGCCCAAACACTATTTAATGCCAATACCATTAACTGAAATCAATAAAAACAAAAATTTAGTTCAAAATCCAAGCTATTAAAATATATAATATATGATAACGGGAAATATAAGTAAGTGGTTCATGTTTTGTTTAAGCATGATACTCATTGTCGGCTTTTCTTGCAGTAAAGAAATCATTCTAAGTCAGTATGTTGATTCACCAGGAAATACAACCTATTACATTGACTCAGAATCCGGCAATAATGAATCTTCAGGGACGAGTGAATCTCAATCGTGGAAAAACTTTGATAAAGTTAATGCAACAACATTTCAACCTGGAGATAAAATACTATTAAAAAGAGGGGGCATTTGGAATGGACAACTTTATCCTAGTGGTAGTGGTAGCCAAGAAGCACCTATTGAAATAGGTGCGTATGGTACCGGCAGTGCTCCATTGATCAATGCTAACGGTGTTGATAGTGTTGCTGTACATTTAAAAAATCAATCCCACTGGATTATCCGTGATTTAGAAATTACCAATAAAGCAGAAATACGATCGAATACCTATAGATGGGGAATTTTAATAGAAAACAGAAACCGCGCATTGGTCAGCAATATTCAAATTCTGAATAATGTCATTCATGATGTGACAGGGAGTTTTCATTTTTACGGCACTAAATCTCCACATATGAATGGAGGAATTGCTGCTGTGGTGTTTGGTTCTGGTGCTACGGATAAGTTCGATCAAATTCGAATTGAAGGTAATCTAGTCTATAATGCCGGTCGTACAGGTATTGTTGTTTGGGACCAATATTGGAATGGTGCTGGGCAGGCGAGTACCCAAGTTGTCATTCGACAAAATACAGTCCGTGATATCGATAGTGATGGTATTTTGGTGTATGGCTGTGATGGCGCTATTTTAGAACATAATTTGGCGGACAAATGTGGTTCTTATGTCGAGTCAGCTGAAAATGCCTTTAATGGCTCCTGCGCCATATGGGCCACAAGAGGTGCTAATTGCGTCGTTCAGTTCAATGAGGCTGCTAATACTAAAAAATTGCCTGGAAATGCAGATGGTCAAGGATTCGACGTTGATATTGATGGCATTAATCATATTGTGCAGTATAACTATAGTCATGACAATGAGGGTGGGTTTATATTAATATTAAGTGCTGCCGGCGACCCGAGCTCATTGGTAGGAACATCTGGTGCGGTAGTTCGTTATAATATTAGTCAAAACGATAAATCCAGTTTAATAAGCTTTGCTGGGGGCATAGCGCCAAATACGCAGATCTATAATAATACTTTTTATATCAAGAATGGCTTAGATACAAAAATTATAGATTATTCTTGGGAGATGGATATGACCAAACCCTTTAGTTTTCAAAATAATATCGTTTACAATTTAGGATCTGGCGGTTATAGAATTCCTGGCCCTAATGGCACATTTTCAAATAATTTATATTACGGTAATCATCCAACATCAGAGCCCTTGGAAGCTAATAAACTAACTGCTGACCCCCAGTTTGTTAATCCTGGATCTGGAGGGAATGGGCGAACAACTTTAGATGGGTATAAATTAGGGGAAAATTCTCCTGCGCTAGGCATGGGTATCTATCTTCCGAATCATGGTGGACAAGATTTCTATGGAAATACGATTTCCGAATTAGCGAAACCAACTATCGGAGCATTTTTTGTATACAAAGGTGACGCCGAATTAATCAAACAAGATTTTGTCGATCATTTGAATGACGCTAGCAAATTATATTCAGTTAGTGCAAACACAACTTTTGACAACTCTAACCCTCAATTATTTGAAGGTGACCCCGTTCGTTTGACACGTACCGACGGCACTAAGGCTACATTAGTATATAAAAAGGATCAAATTAAAGCTTACGAGATCAAAGCCTACCTTTTTGATGCCGACGTTACAAAAATTAAAGTTTACGGTTCCTCTAATGGTACCAGCTGGACTCCTATAAGCAGTAACTACGGTACATTAGTGGAGACAAGCAATGGCTGGAAAACTTCTCTTATCAGCTCTGCGGCCAATCTGCCGGTAAATATTAATTATATAAAGATTGAATTAGAAGATCCTAATAGTTGGGGCACGCAAATAGGAAAAGTAACCTTAAAATTTGACGACGATAATCAGCCGTCAATACAGGCTATAAACGATGATCTTAATGACGCAAGTAAACTATTTGATCTAAGTTCCAATATGACTTTAGATAATAGTAATCCTCAGTTTTTTGATCAAGACAACTCCAGAGCAGCACGTAGCGATAATAGTAAAGGTACATTGGTTTATAAAGGTGTACAACTTCAGTCTTTGGAAATGAAAGTTTATCTTTTTGATGCTGATATAACCAAAATAAAAGTCTATCGCTCTACAAATGGAAGTTCATGGACAGCAGTGCAGACGAGTTTCTCTGATCCGGTAGCTACAGGAGCTGGCTGGACATCCTCAACGATTACTTCCGCAGCCGATTTACCTAATGGTACCAATTATTTGAAAATTGAACTAGAAGATCCTGTAGGATGGGGAACACAAATAGGAAAAATAATCATTACACATGAATAATATACTCCTTGCATTTTGTTTGATTTTTTTTGCTTGTCAATGCAAAAAAAATCAAACATTTATGGACAATACTATTTCTATAGCACGCATAAATGAGCGTTCGATTTCTGCTGAAGAACTAAAATTCTATATGAGTCTGGAAAAAGCGAATACAGTGAATTACTTTTTTCAAAAATATAAAGCAGAAGTAGATCAGAGGTTTTGGAACCTTAAATTTGATCAGGAAGTTCCTATTGAGTTTTTACGTAATTCAGCATGGCATTTAATACAAAAAGATCAGCGGATAAAACAACTCGCACTCGACAACAGACTCCTTGAAAAGGCTGATTTTGCCTCTCTGTTGGAGGCTATGGAAGAGGAGAATAAAGTCCGTGAGCAAATGATTCAAGAGCATAAAATCATCTATGGACCGACCAAATTCGACCGTAGAAGCTATTACTTTTACTATATGAGTCAATTAGAAAATCAACTTAAAAAAATAGGAATTGTCGATTTTGATCAACCATTAGATATTACTTTGGACAGCGTAACATTCCATCAAATGACCCTTTAAAAGCTTTAGCCATGACAACAATAAAGAACTTTTGTTTTTTCATTTTTCTTTTTATTCTTTTAACAAATCATAAAAGTACAGCACAAACGAATACACCGCAAAAAATAATCCTTAACCATCCATATGGTCATGATTCTTTACAGATGATGGATGTCTATTTAGTGGAGAATAGGACTGCGCAAACGCCTTTATTAATTCTTATACACGGTGGAGGTTGGATGGCTGGTGACAAAGTAGATTTTAATTTTTTTAAGGACATGATCTTTCCTTTGGGCGTCAATGTTATTAATATAAATTATAGGCTAGCAAATAGTGACCGCATCCATTATAAAGAAATAATGAATGATGTTAGTGCTGCTGTGGCAGCAGTAGAATCAAACGCAAAAGGATGGAATATCAGGACTAAAAATTGGATTATGTGGGGAAATAGTGCTGGTGGACATTTAGCTTTATTGTATGCTTATAAATACGATGTCAAAAATCATCTTAGCGCAGTCGTTTCATTTGCAGGACCAGTGAAATTGGACAATGATCCGACGATGTCTAAAGCCAAACCCGAAGATGTAAGAGGCTTACTTCCGTTAATCACAGGGAAACCGTTTGTAGAGTCGAGCTCGCATCAAGCATATAAAGATGCAAGCCCTTACTACACCCGTAAATTTATTCCTACATTACTTATACATGGTTCGAAGGATGACATTGTTCCTATTGGACAGTCGGAGCTATTGCATAAACTATTAATAAAAAATAAAGTGCCTACTGATTTTGTTGAATTGACCAATGGCGATCATGGTGGCCATGGTGCAACAGCATTATCGCAAGAATTATTTCGCACAAAAATGATGCAATGGATTACCACTTATAGCAAATAACATTTTTATTTATGAAAAGGCTTTTTATAATTTTATTTATTCTGACGCAATGGATTCACATTTGCCACGCACAAAGTGTACCTGTAAATCCTAAATTGCTCAAAGGCCCTTGGAGTGCCTATTGGATATCCCATCCCGAAACTGCTGTCCGGGATTACGGTGTTTACCATTTTAGAAAAACTTTTAATATAGCACAATTGCCAGATCAATTTATTATCCATTTATCCGCTGATAATAGATATAAATTGTATGTCAATGGTCACTATATATTGGCTGGACCTGCAAGAGGGGATTTGTATAATTGGTATTTTGATAGTATAGATTTAGCCCCTTACCTTGTTGCAGGGGACAATAGTTTGGCTGTGATGGTTTGGAACATGGGCGATCTATCTCCTGTAGCCCAAATATCAAATCAATTGGGCTTAGTGGTACAGGCAGATGAAGAGAAAAATGAGTTTATAAACACCAATAATTCCTGGAAAACGACCAAAAACAAGGCATATCAACCGTGTTCAACCGACAATTCAGAACGCATGCAAACGTATATGGTAGTGGGTCCTGGCGATCAGTTGAATGCCAGTTTGTACCCTTGGAATTGGGAGCAGCAACATTACAATGATGAGGATTGGGAAAATGCCAAAAATTTATTCCCCGCAGTACCCAGTGGTCACGGAACAGACAATTTATGGAATTTGGTGCCTAGGAGCATACCTTTGTTAGAAACACAAAAAGAAGAAATCAATCATATCAGAAGAATTTCCGATAATAGGTTGATCAGTAAAATTGTAAATAAAGATAATCCCTTGGTCATACCTGCGCACAGTAAAGTGTCCGTTTTGCTCGATCAGAGCCATCTGATAGTTGGATACCCTAGCTTTACGTTTTCTGAGGGAAAAGCATCCACCGTTAAGATTACCTATGCAGAGGCTTTATTTAAAGATGGTATTAAAGGCAATAGAAACGAAATAGAAGGTAAAGATATTTTAGGAAATTATGATATCTATGAATCTGATGGTGCAAAAAACAGAATTTTTACCCCATTGTGGCTGCGCACACTACGTTATGTACAGTTGGATATAGAAACAAAAAGTGAACCCCTAACGGTACATGAAATTGTCATGATGCGTGAAGGTTATCCTTTAGTAGAAAAAGCATCTTTTGAAAGTAATGACTCCTCCTTAAAAGAGATCTGGAAGGTAGGCTGGCATACAGCTCGTCTTTGTGCCGCAGACTTATATTATGACTGTCCTTATTATGAGCAATTGCAATATGCGGGAGATTCCAGAATCCAATCCTTGATATCTTTATATGTCAGTGGTGATGATCGATTAATGCGTAAGGCTATTCAAGATTTTTACTTATCTATCGTTGCTGACGGGCTGCCCCAAGGACGCTATCCTAGCAATAGGATTCAAGTCATTCCTACTTACGGTTTATATTGGGTAAGTATGCTGTATGATTATTGGATGCATCGAAAAGATGATGCCTTTTTAGCAAAGTATCTACATGCTGCACAAGGTATTTTAGAATGGTATGAAAAACGCTTGGATAAGGACAAATCTTTGTTAGGACCTATGGAATGGTGGAATTTTACCGACTGGAATACGGCATTTAAAAATGGTGTTCCAGCAGGAGCAGAAGATGGTAATAGCACGATTATATCCATGCATTATGCCATCACATTAAGGGAAGCTGCAGAAGTATTTCAATATTTTGGTAAAACACAAATAGCAACTCAATATAAAGAGATCGCGAATAAGATTGTGAAAGCTGCTTATGCGTCAAGTTTCAATAAAAGTAAAGGTTTGATGGCTGACACTCCTGAACAAGAAGAATACTCTCAACATACCAATATATTAGCGATATTGAGTGATGCTGTCCCTGCTAATGAGCAAAAGAAATTAATGCTTAAAGTATTAAGTGACAAAGAGCTAAGTGAAGTTACTTTTTACTATCGCTTTTATCTGATTAGAGCATTAAAGAAAGTAGGCATGTCGGATAGTTATACCGATCAATTGGAGCCTTGGAAAGATATGTTAGCTTTAGGATTGTCGACATTTTCGGAAAATCCCGATCCTACTCGTTCTGACTGCCATGCTTGGAGCTCCAGTCCTAATTATGATTTTTTAGCCACTATTTGTGGTATTATGCCTTCTTCACAAGGATTTTCAACCGTAGATATTAGCCCCGCTTTTGGCAATCTAAGGGAGATCAAAGGAAGTATGCCTCATCCTCTTGGCACGATTAAAGTGAATTTAACACATCTTAATAATGGAAAGGTTTATGGTGATGTGGAACTACCGGTTGGACTCACAGGAAAATTTTATTGGAAAGGAAAACATTTGCAACTTAAATCCGGTATCCAAAAGATTAGTTTGTAAACAAAGCTATTGCACAAAAGAATGTATAGACATAAAAGATGAAAATAAAATCAGTAGCGTATAGGGTTAAAAATTAGCGTGAATTATAAAACATGGATTGCTATATTTCGTTCGTTAAAATGGATCATACCATGGTAAATACAAGAGGCCGCATTCTTTCATGCGGCCTCTTGTATTGAATATTAAGCTTTCTATCTACGTGACACAAAATGTATATATTTCGGGCGCTATTGATTTCTTTTGGTAAGGTATTTTTAGAATTAGAATTGGAAACCAACTCCTACAGAAAATACACGATTTTTAGCGGAAGCACCTCCAGAATCTTTCCAGATATTGGTCAATCCTAGATCATATCCACCGTTGATCAAGAATCCATTAGCGAATTTAAATCCTGTTAAAAAGTTAAGACCCGCTGCAAAGCTTTTTAAGCCAGCATCACTAAAACTACGACTCTCACTAAAGTTCCCTTGTGTGGTTTTTGTATGGATGCCAAAGCCAGCATAAGGACCAACACCTAAAAATATGTTACCCGTATTTCCTGTAGGAATTGAATAGACAAAATTTACAGGTACTTCAATATACATCAAGTTATCTTTCGTTTTTTCATCTGTATATGCTTCTGAAATGGCGCCACCTTTACCTTGTAGAGAGATTCCGGGCTGTACACTTAGGTTATTCGAAACAGGTAGATCAGCATAACCAGTCACATAAAATGTGGTTGCGGCATCAGTTGTAAATGAAGTATTACTTTTAGTTGTCTTAACTTTTGCAAAATTTAGACCGGCTTTTAGTCCATAAGAGGTTTGTGCTTTTGCGCTTACAATGACACATAATGTTGCGGCTAATGATAGTAATGTTCTTTTCATTAAAAATATTTAAAAAAATGGAAGTCGCAAAACTAGGTATATTTTTTAAAATTCTTGTCATAAGGAAAAATATATGAATGACTTAAATCAAAAGTCAAACTTCGAAAATCAAAGACTAAATACTTTTATACTAATTTAATTAACCCAAAAACGGATGTTGCCAAGGTGCCCGATAAGTCCTTCTTAATAATTTGGTGGCTTCCGGATCATCAACACATATTTTTTTAATAGGATCATAGACTAATGGTCTATTCAATAACATGGATAGGTTTGCCAGTATGCAGCTTGCCGTTGAGATATGTCCCTCTTCTATATCTGCCACTGGGAGATGGTCATTTTTAATCGCAGATAAAAGATTGAGCATATGTTGGCGTGTAGCAGGAGCGGTGTGCAGTTCGATTCCGGGTTCATTGAGATCTGCTGGAAATTTTTCTTTCTCAAAAACGACATCCATACCAATGCGCTCTCCTTTACCAACTGGAATAAATTCATATTTCATGACACTTCCTTTTAGCGTCCCTTTATCTCCATAGATAATAAATGCCCACGGATATTCTGGATCTGCAGGTGTTCCCCAAGTTCGATGTTGCCATATACAGTTTAGATCATCATATTCAAATACTGCCGTCTGTGTATCCGCGATATTGGATTTCCCTTCTTTCTGAACGTAAATTCCTCCTGTTGCACTGATCTTTTTAGGCCATTTGAGTTGCAATAGCCAACGGACAGTATCAAACATGTGCATGCCCATATCACCGGTGATACCATTTCCATATTCCATGAATGTTCGCCACCATCCACCGTGTGGCAAACCGTCATATGGACGTAAAGGAGCAGGACCAGTCCACATCTCATAATCAAGGAAATCTGGAATAGTTTCTAATGGTGGATTGCCATTTTTACGCATATGGTAGTAACAGCACATCTCGACATGTGATATTTTACCGAGTAATCCCTGATCTAGGATCCGATTTTTTGCATCAATGAGATGGGCAGTGCTTCGTCGCTGTGTACCTACCTGCACCTTTTTATTATATTTTCTTGCTGTACGGAGGATCGCTTCACCTTCTAGGACATCGATGCTGACCGGTTTTTGGAGATAGAGATGGGCTCCCGACCGCATGGCATCAATCGCTTGTCTGGCATGCCAGTGATCTGGCGTGCCGATCAGCACAAGATCCAACTGATTTTCTGCAAGCATTTTCCTATAATCATTATAAAGCTTTGGAACCTTTCGTGATATTTGGCGCTCACTGATCAATCTTCCTGCTTCTTGTAGATGTCTGCTGTCGACATCACACAAGGCAACTACATCAATATCATGGACTTGCATAAGTCTAAAAAGATCACTTTTGCCATACCAACCTGTGCCAATTAGTCCTACGCGCATGTTTTTATTTTGACGAGTAAAAGCTAGTCCTTTAGCTTGCAAGGCAGACAATGTTAAAACTGCGCTCGTGCTTTGAATGAATTTTCTGCGGTTTAGATTGAAGTCAGCCATCATGTATTGGTTTATATATTGTTCGCTATGAGAAAAACAAAGAACTCAATATAATGATTATTTGGCGATTATTTCTCCATAAATTTATTTTGATGGTCTTAAGATGGAAATTTAAATATAGTTCTATATGAATATTTAACATGACTGCTTATATGAGTATAGATAAAAGATGATAGACTTAGGCTACAAAAAGAGGGTTTATTTTATTACACCCTCTTTCGCTTTATGATCCTATAGCTAGTTGTTATGGTAGCTATCTTTTAAATACTGTTTTACCATCCTTGATTGTTTCTTGCACCTGTATTGACCTCAGCTCTTTTGGATCTATGGTTAATGGATCCTTATTGAGTATCACCAAGTCAGCGATCTTGCCAACTTTTAAAGAACCTTTGGTATCTTCCTCTTGGTATTGATATGCAGCATTGATGGTGATCGCTTTTAGCGCATCGATCACGGGTATACGTTGATCTGGACCGAGTACCATACCCGAACGTGTTATTCTACTCACCGCAGCATATACACCAGTGATCAAATCTGGCGGCGTAACAGGAGCATCATGATGGATGGTAAATGTAATTCCAGCATCTTTAGCCGCTTTTGCAGGACTTATGAATGCTGCTCTCGTTGGACCAAAAACACTATTGTAGTGCCAGTCACCCCATAGATAGGTATGTGCCGAAAAATAAGAGGGTATTACGCCAATTTCTTTAATTTTAGCAATATGGTCTGGTCTACTATTTTGCACATGAATGAGGGTTGCTCGAAGTTCAGGTTTGTAGATTCCTTCTTGTTTTAATTTTCCGATGACACGCAATGCTTGATCAATTGCGGCATCTCCATTGACATGGAGTTGAGCCGTTATATTTTTTAAAAAAATTGTTTTTAAATCTGCGTAGAGCACTTCATCTGTAAATATTGGAAAGCCTTTATAATCTTTGCTTTGTCCCTCTGGAGGAACGAGATAGGGTTGCGTCAACCAAGCTGTCTTTCCTTGTGGCGAGCCGTCATCCGAGAATTTGAACCCACCAAATTTGAGCCTGTTTTCATACTTCATATAATGCGGTAAAAACGATTGCCATTCCTTTTTGTTTGCTTCAAAATCGGGGAAATAGACAATATCTGCTTTGATTAATTTTTTCGCCGCCGCTTCGCGGAGCAAACTAAGTCCTACCCCCATGGTTCTTCCATCGCAAACCGTAGTCTGCCCATAACTAAACCATTCATCTTGAGCAGTCAGAAAATCTTTCATTGATTGCGAGAGGCTATCTGTTTCAGGAGGTTTGGGAAGTAATGCCGTTAGTTTCATCAACGCGGTAAAACTTGCATTTTCTTCCAGTTTTCCATTTAAGCGCTTGGTTTTTGGATCGCGGCCGTAATGACCTCCTTGTGGATCTTTTACATCTTCCGGGATCTGTAATAGTTTGAACATCGCCGTGTTGATCACACTCGCATGACCAGAAGTATGGATAACGATAATTGGATTTGAATTGCTGACAGCGTCGAGCTCTTCACGCGTAGGATGGTGATGCTCGGTCATGATGGCATCATCATAACCATTACCCAACACAGGAGTCGTTGCATCCAATTGATGCTTACTGATATAGTCTCGCAATGTCGTTTGTAAGTCCGCTATACTATTTACCTTGCCGTATGGGCTGGGAGAAAGATCTACCGCTTGCGACATACCGGCACGCGAAGTGATATGACTATGTACATCAATAAAACCAGGCATGAGCGTTTTATTTTCCAAATTGATTTCATTCGTGTTGGAGCCAACGTATTTCATAGCTTCTTTTTTCGTTCCCGCAAAAAGTATCTTTCCATCTTTTACAGCTAATGCTTCCACTTGAGGAATAGTATCTTCCATCGTTAATATGGGGCCACCATAATATAGGGTGTCTGCATCATTTTTTACATTTTTGCAACTTGCTAGTATACAGACAAACAAGATCACATTTATATTGTACTTTTTCCACATAACACCTATTGTTTAAAATCTATCGGTAGTTTTTAATATAAACTGTTTTTTACTTTTAATGTTTGAAAAATTGTTTGTGACGTTTTATTATTGACGTTGACATCTGTGAGTATCTAAGTAGATTTTAGTGTCTAGAAAGAGAATAAAACAAGTATTTTAGCAAGAAGTGCAAATAGTCTACAAATTACATTCACGATATTTGCTCAAATGAACGCTCATGAATTAAGCAGACAAGAATACACTAATCGTATAATTCGAGTGCTGGACTATATTAACGAAAATTTAGATAAGCCTATTGATTTATCAGTACTGGCACATGTCGCTTTTTTTTCACCATATCACTTTCATAGAATATTCACATTTATGGTCGGCGAAACACCGAATAATTATGTTTCACGTATACGATTAGAGAAAGCTGCTCGTTTACTTCAAAATGATTCTAAACCTAGTATAAGTGACATAGCTTTTAAATGCGGTTTTGAAAGTATATCTTCATTTAGTAGGGCTTTCAAAAGATATTTCGATATGAGTGCAAAAGAGTTTAGAAAGGAATCTAAGGGTATTTTTGGCAGAGGTGGTATCCGATATAGCAAGAATGGCAAAGCGGTTAGCAAGATTGGTAAACATATGCAGCTGATAAATAATGAATTTTGCAGTGTCGAACTAAAACAATTAATAATTATGGACACTAAAATCGAGATTAAACAAATGCCTGTCATGAATCTTATTTGCTATCGCCGCATTGGTGCATTCAACCAAATTGGGCTGGCTTACGGAAAACTATTCCAATGGGCTGCTCCTCGTGGATTGCTAAATACAAGAACAAAAGTATTAACAGTCTATCACGATGATCCTTCGATTACCGAAATTAACAAAATGCGTAATGATGCTTGTTTAGTAGTGGAGGGAGATGTACAAGTAGAGGGTGAAATAAGAAAATCGCATATTGGCGAAGGTAAGTATGCTGTTGGCTACTTCGAAATTACTCTTTCAGAATTTGAAAAAGCTTGGAACACCATGTATTCATGGTTATCTGAAAGTGGCTACCAACCAAGAGAAGCTAGTCCTTATGAAATTTATCATAATGATTATAAGCAACATCCTGAGGAGAAATTTATAATGGAAATTTGTATTCCTGTAAAACCATTATAAATCAAGGAGAAGTTGGATCTGGACAATTTGGCTAAACATGCCCTATAACCATAAAATGCGCTTACCATCTGGTAAGCGCATTTTAATCACTCAGCCCCTTTACTTCCAACCACCTCCGAGGTCACGGTAGGTAATGGCTACGGTATTCAACTGATCTTTTTTCGTTTTGATCAGTTCTAATTTTGCTTCCAAAGCATCCCGCTGTGTCATGAGTACCTCAAAGTAATCAACTCGAGCAGACTTGAACAGATCATTGGAGATATCATTTGACTTGGTCAAAGCTTCTACCTGTTGCGATTTGAGATCATAACTTTTTTGCAGATTGCTGATCTTCGATAGGTTGTTTGACACCTCGGCATATGCACTCAATATGGTTTGCTGATAGTTGTACATCGCTTTCAACTGGAGTGCGCTTGCTTTACTAAATTCAGCTTTTATACCATTTTTATTTATTAATGGAGTAGCAAGTTCTCCCGCAAGCGAGTATAACATCGACTCTGGCATCTTTACAAAGTAAGAGGGCTTGAAAGCCTCTAAACCCAAAGTTGCCGAGATGTTGAAAGAAGGATAAAATTCGGCACGTGCTACTTTGACATCTAATTTTGCAGCAGCTAAATCCAGCTCAGCCTTTCTGATATCCGCTCTATTTGCCAATAACTGTGAAGGGATACCACTATGAACTGCAGGTGATACCATTGTCAAAAAGCTATTTTTGTCCCGTGGAATCGTTTGAGCGTATCTACCCAATAAAAGATTGATCCGATTCTCCGTTTCTTGGATATCCTGTTTAATCTCATAAGCCAAGCTTTGCGAATTGAGCATTTCAGCTTTGAATTTTTGTACCGCCAATTCCGTAGATCGAGCTGCCTCTTTTTGTGCTTTGATCACCTCAAGCGCATTCTGTTGCAATTTGATGGTTTCTTGTACCACATCGAGTTGGTTATCCAAGGCTAATAGTTCGTAATAACTGTTAGCAACCTCGGCAACCAGATTGGTCAAGACAAAATTCTTCCCTTCCATCGTGGAGAGATAGCGGGCTATGGCTGCTTTCTTTTGATCATGGAGTTTGCCCCAAATATCGATCTCCCAGTTACCTGTCAGTGCAGCCTCGTAATTCATCAGCGGATCTGGAAATTTCTTCCCTGGAGCGATATCAGTACTCGCATCCCCCGCACCTTGACTGGTATAGCGTCCTACTTTTTCAACTCCGGCGCCAATTTTGGCATCTACTGTCGGCAATAACTGACCTTGTTTAAAACGAACTTCACTTTTCGCAATCTCGATCTCCTGCAAGGTGATCATAAGCTCTTGATTGTTTTTCAAAGCGGTATCGATCAAGCTGCTGAGATAATGATCGGAGAAGAAGTCACGCCAAGGCGTGACGACCATATTCGTGCTGTCTTTTAAAGCTGTCGTTGTGCTGTCATTATAAGCAACAGGCACGATTTTGTTTTCTTTAATGATGGGAACGGACGGCACTTTACAGCTTACTACTGAAACGCAGATCAAGCCTATTCCAATCCATTTTTTTATCTTGATATTATTCATGATGATCGATTTCTTCTGATAAAGGATTCTCGTTTTCGTAACTTGCCAATTTGCTTCTGGATGCTATCTTTCCAAAAATATAATACAGTCCCGGTATAATCAGTAATCCAAATACGGTACCGATTAACATACCACCAGCTGCCGCACTTCCGATGGTCCTGTTGCCGATAGCACCTGGCCCGGTTGCAAATGCCAATGGTACTAAACCCGCAATAAAGGCAAAAGAAGTCATCAAGATAGGACGGAATCGTACACCTGCACCTTCAATGGCAGCATCAAGTACAGAGCTACCGGCATGGTGTTTTTGTACGGCAAATTCGATAATCAATACCGCATTCTTCCCGAGCAGTCCGATAAGCATAACCATGGCGACCTGAGCATAAATATTATTTTCTAGACCCAATACTTTGAGCAGTAGGAATGCTCCAAAAATACCTGCAGGCAACGAAAGTACTACGGCTAGTGGCAATACAAAGCTTTCATATTGGGCGGCTAATATCATGTATACGAAGGTCAAACAGATCAAAAAGATGTAGATGGCTTCATTACCTCGGGAAACTTCATCTTTAGAAATACCTGCCCATTCAATACCATACCCTCTCGGCAATGTTGCTTTGGCTACCTCTGTAACCGCTTTAATCGCTTCGCCACTGCTATATCCTGGAGCCGAAGAACCACTTATCTCCGAAGAGTTATACATATTGTGTCGTGTGATTTCGGAAAGACCATATACTTTTTCCAGAGTCATAAATGCCGCATATGGTACCATCTCATCCCTATTATTTTTCACGTATAGTTTGAGTATATCGTCCGGTTGCGCACGATATTGCGGTAACGCCTGTACCATGACTTTATACTGCCGATCATATTTAATAAAACTGGTTTCGTAGTTACTTCCTACCAATGTGGATAAAGTACTCATCGCATTGTCAATCGTAACTCCTTTTTGTTCGGCTTTTTCGTTGTCGATATGCAACATAAATTGTGGGAAACTAGCGCTGTAAAATGTAAATACAGATGCTAGCTCTGGGCGTTTGCTCAGCTCTTTGACGAGATCTTTACTTACGGTCTCCATTTTTTTGAAATCACCTGATCCTGCTTTATCTAAAAGGCGTAATTCAAAACCACCTGCTGCACCGTATCCGGGTACTGCCGGAGGACCAAAAAATTCAATGGTGGCACCGGTAATATCTTTTGACTTTTCTTCTAGTTCGTGCATCACATCCTGAACGGAGTTTTTGCGATCTTCCCAACTTTTTAAGTTGATCAAGCAGGTTCCAGTGTTAGCTCCGGTACCTTCAGTTAGAATTTCATAACCCGCTAATGACGATACAGACTTTACACCATCGATATTCATGGCGATCGACTGAAGTTTCTCTGCAATTTGATTCGTCCGTTCTAGTGTTGACCCGGGAGGCGTTTGGATGATTGCATAAAACATCCCTTGATCTTCATTGGGAATAAATCCCGATGGCAGGCTGTTGTTTAAAAAGAAGATGGCGGAACAGAAGGCTGCTAAAAGCACAAAGGTGACCAATCGTTTATTGACGATTTTACTCAATAAGTTTTGATAGCGATTGGCTCCTGTAGTAAAGAGGTTGTTAAAGCTTGTCAAGAACTTATTGAGCAATGTTTTTTTCTTCGGTTTTCCATGCTCATTTTTCAGGATCATGGCACATAATGCTGGAGTAAGGGTCAGTGCGACTACACCAGATAGAATAATGGCTGTTGCCATGGTGATGGAAAACTGCTTGTAAAAGATACCGACAGGCCCCGACATAAATGCTACTGGGATAAACACAGCTGCCATGACCAGTGTAATGGCGATGATCGCGCCACTAATCTCATGCATCGCCTCTTCGGTCGCTTTTAAAGGTGAAAGATTTTTTTCCTCCATCTTGGCATGGACCGCTTCGATGACCACAATGGCGTCATCCACCACGACCCCGATGGCCATCACTAATGCAAAGAGGGTGATGAGGTTGAGTGTAATCCCAAATACGGACATAAAGGCAAATGTACCGATCAATGATACGGGCACTGCCATAGCGGGGATCAGGGTAGATCGCCAATCGCCTAAAAATAGAAATACCACAATACCCACCAGTACAAAGGCCTCGAGCAGTGTATGGATTACTTTTTCGATCGACGCATCCAGAAACTTAGATACGTCATAACTGATCTCATAATCCATTCCTTTGGGAAAGCTGGTCGCTTTGATCTCCGCCAATTTGCTTTTGATATTTTTAATGACATCACTGGCATTACTGCCGTAAGATTGCTTGATCACGATGGCCGCAGATGGTCTCCCGTTAAGGGTAGAGTAGATATCATACATGGAGCTTCCAAATTCGACATCTGCCACATCTTTTACGCGCAGTACTTCACCACTAGGATTTGATTTCAGTATGATGTTTTCATAACCCTCTTTGGTATTGAAACGACCTGGATATTTAAGGACATATTCAAATGCTTGAGATCTTTTGCCCGAACTTTCGCCCGTTTTACCAGGAGAGGCTTCTAAACTTTGTTCATCAAGAGCTTTTAACACCTCATCAGCAGATATTTTGTAAGCCAGCATGCGATCTGGTTTTAACCAAATACGCATGGCATATTCTCTGTTACCTAGAATATCGGCAACACCAACACCGTCAATACGTTTCAGCTCGGATAAAATATTGATATCACCGTAGTTGAAGAGAAAGTTTTGATCTGCTTTGGGATCTTTACTGAATAAGTTGACGTATACCAGCATGTTAGATTCTTCTCTGGTGATTTTCACCCCTTCCCGCACGACTAAAGGCGGCAGTTTGTTGATCACAGAAGAAACTCTATTTTGAACATTTACGGCCGCAAGATTGGGGTCCGTTCCTAAGTTGAAGATAACTTGAATCGAGGCTTCACCGTCATTACCTGCATCTGAGGTAATGTATTTCATACCTGGTACACCGTTGATCGCGCGCTCAAGGGGGATAAGGACTGATTTGACCATCAACTCACCATTTGCCCCAGGGTACTCCGCAGTAATATTTACTTTAGGAGGTGAGATGGAAGGAAACTGTGTGATGGGCAGTTTGAGCATCGATAATACACCAAGAAATACAATAATCAAGGAGATGACGATGGACAAGACTGGTCTATGAATGAATTTATTAAACATCGTTGATTTTTTAGGGTGGAACTATTGAGCGTGTATTTGCAAATGGGACATCACATCCTGTGGTGCTACAAATTCGACTTTGATTTTATCATCGTCTTTGACTTTTTGAACGCCATCGATGAGGATCCGATCTGTCTCTGCCAATCCTGAAGAGACGAGGTATAGATCTGGCAGTTCATTCCCGATGGTGATGTTTCTAGATTTTACAACACCATTTTTATCTACGACAAATACATAGATTTTATCTTGGATCTCGTAAGTAGCTTTTTGAGGTATGATCAATGCTTTTTTTAACGGGACAAGCATTTGAACACGGCCTGTCTCACCATTTCTAAGCAGTTTGTCTGGATTTGGAAATCGTGCTCTAAAGGCGATACTTCCTGTTTCATTGTTAAATTCACTCTCTATTGTTTCTACTTTTCCTTTGTACTTTAATACTTCATTATTGGCAAGAAGTAAATTTACTTCGTTGTTTGCCCTATTTTGAATATGAGTCTGATAGTCTAAATACTCCGATTCGGACACATTGAAATAGGCATACACTTGACTATTGTCAGATAAGGTAGTCAGCAGTTGTCCTTCATCCACAAGGCTGCCTAATTTTAAAGGAATGCGATTGATTGTACCGGCAAAAGGTGCTCGGATCTCCGTAGCTGTTACATGAAGTTTTGCTAGAGACATCTCTGCTTTAGCTTGATCAACTTTTGCTTGTGCTAGCGCCAATTCATTTTTCGATACAATATTTTTATCGGACAATGCTTTTGTGTTTTCTAGCTCTATTTCTTCGGCTTTTACCTGTGCCTGTGTTTTTAAATATTCTGCTTCATAGAACTTGGGCATTATTTTGAATAGAAGCTGACCTGCCTGCACGGTCTGCCCTTCATCTACATAGATTTGTTGCAAATAACCTTTTTCTAAACCTCGAATTTCGATGTTACGGATGGACTGGATCTGGGAGACATAGTTTTTGGAAATCGTGGTGTCCAATAATATAGGAGTCGTCACTTGGTACTCAATGTTCTCGATCTTTTCTTCTTTTTTAGGGGAGCAGCTGGTTTGGATCAATAAAACATACAAACACACGAACATGCCTGTGCTAATTCTTTTCATGAATGAAATTTTTAATAATAATATTTAAATAAGTTGGTTGATATTTTTAGAACGGGGGAGACACTTCAGTTGAACAATATCAAAAAATAAGATATACAGCGCAAAAATATAACGCGCTGATGCTGTTAATTTTTATGATTGATCTCAATACTGAAGATAGAAGGGATTCACAGGCGAAGCACGCGCTGTACGATATATTTGTCTGTAAGAGTAAAAGGTTGCTTTCTAAAGATCGATATGCGACTGTCTAAATTTTTAAGAATAAAAATTAGTGCTAGTGCATAGCTAAGCAAAGTAATATTTTTGAAGATCGTAATCGAGTGGGATTCGAAAACAATTTCATCTTCAACGTCATCTTCAGTCAGGTCGTAAGTGCGTTCATTGATCGCTTTACTGAAGATACTGTGTACATGCGCTGCTTTAATTTTTGTTTCGGTTGATCGACCGATAAAAGAGCTTGCTGTAGTTAAGTTTGTGTTTTGATCACTTGGAGTCGATGTCTGGCCATCCCCTTTTACAAGGAGAAGATTGAAAATTAGGACCAGTAAATATATCGCTCTCATATTGGCGGTAAAAGTAGTATCAAGAATGACATATTACATCATATTAACACTTTTTAACTGTCAGCTTTTTGTAAAAAAATAATCCCATGATTTAATGTAAAGTATAAAGTAAGGTAATACGTCTACTATGCTGTGGGGTTTTTTGAAGATAGTAAGTCAAAAATTGAATGCAATCAGAATAGATCCAGTAGCATAAATAAGTGCTAGAATGTCACAGGAATAGGAGATATGGATCAGGTGTAGTCTTGTTGGCTGCTCTATTTTATATTTCTGTGCTATCATCATTCTTGATAGTAACAGAAAGATTTATAATTGGATTACAGTTAGGAGTTCGAAGTAAGGATTTTTCGAACAAATGAATTTGTGTGGCATCAAGCAATTATAATCGTAAATAATACAAATTTATCTAAGTTTGGTTTAAATGAAGATCGGTAAAGGTTTAAAGATAGTTCTTACTAGTGTAATTATACTAATTGTAATGGGTAATGTTTATTTAATGCGGCCTCTTTTTGGCGGTCACATCGGTGGAGCTCGTTTGGAGCGTGTAAAGAAATCGCCTAATTTTAGGGATGGACAATTTCAAAATCTTGAAAATACTCCTTCGTTAAAAGAAGGGGAGAGTTTCGTGGGGGTGATGTATGATTTTTTGTTTAAAGATCGTGCGATTAGAAGTCCTCAGATACCGCTTCCGGTCATGAAGCAGGATCTTAAAAACTTACCCGCAGATGATCTGATGATCTGGTTTGGACACTCTTCCTATTTGTTGCAGATAGATGGTAAGATTATTTTGGTAGATCCGGTATTTTCACATAATGCTTCGCCAGTACCAGGTAGTAACAAGCCATTCCATATGTCATACACTTATCAGGCAGATGATTTTCCCCCGATAGACCTCTTGCTCATCAGTCATGATCATTACGATCATTTGGATTATGAGACCATTTTGGAATTGGAGCCTCAGACTGAGCAGGTGATTTGTGGGCTTGGTGTTGGAGCGCATTTTGAGCGATGGGGATATGCCGAAAGCAAAATAACCGAGTTGGACTGGTATGAGGAGACTCGTCTTGGTGATGAATTTAAAATTGTCTCTACACCAGCACGACACTTCTCTGGAAGAAAATTTAAACGCAATACTACGCTATGGACCTCTTTTGTATTGAAAACGGCTGCTTATAATTTGTTTTTGGGTGGAGATAGTGGTTATGGTCGGCATTTTAAGACAATTGGGGATAAATACGGACCATTTGACTTAGCGATATTGGAAAATGGTCAATATAATGAAGCTTGGCATTATATTCACACGATGCCCGATGAACTCTTGAAGGAAGTCAAAGATTTGGGCGCAAAACATTTTTTACCTGTGCATTCAAGTAAATTTGCATTAGCGCTACACGATTGGAAAGAACCCTTGGAGCTGGTCAGTCAGTATGCAGAGCAGGAAAGAATACCTGTATTAACGCCTAAAATGGGTGAAATTGTCTATCTGAAAACTCTGGATACGCAATACGCTAAATGGTGGGAAGATCTACCATAAGATTATTTCTTGTTTTTCTGTTCAATCCAAAGGGATAGATATTTGGTGCTTAATACGGAATGATGCAGTAACAGCTGTCCGATGAAATTTTGTTGACGATGTGCTTGAAGCTGTGCTTTTATAAATCGAATGGTCATTAAAAAATCATCTTCAAATTTGCTTCTGGCATAACGTTGATTGATGATTGCTATACCATGTTGTTGTGCCGTTAACCATAGCGATTTGTTGGTATACAATTCAATTGCCTTTGCGACAAATAACTCGGGTTCATTGGCTATAAAGCCATTCCATGGAAAATCACCACACATGGCTTCGGCTCCAATGCTCGTAGTGACAGATGGCGTACCGGTTTGCATGGCATCTATAAATTTCCCTTTTACACCTGCGCCAAATTGAATAGGGGCTAAAAGGATGCGGTGATGGGACATCGTAACTTGGGCGTCTTCTGCTCTTCCATGTACGAAAAATCTTTCCTTGGGATTATGGAGCTGCAATACTTTTTGACTCGGATAGGCACCATAGATGTTTAAGCTAACTTTAGGAAGTTGCTTTCTAAGCAGGGGCCATATCTGCGTTTTTAAATACTGTACGGTGTTCCAATTGGGTTCATGAATAAAATTGCCGATAAACATAAAATCTGCCCGCTCTTCGTAGGTTTTCCAAGTGTCAATACAAGTCGGACTAATTTCCTCTTCCAAAAAAGGCAGGTAATATAAGATCGATGGATTGATGGCAAATTGATTGGTCAATAACTGCATTTCAAGTTCAGAAATAATGATGGAAATGTCTGAACGTAGAATGGCAGCGATCTCGCGCTTGGCAATATCAGAATAGAGCAAGGCTTGATCAAATTGCTCTCCGCTTTTGGTATTGGATTGGCGAGCATGTCTTAAAAAGTGCAAATCTTCCGTATCCAATATGCGTACAGCATCAGGGCATTCCTGAGCGACTCGCCAACTGTACTGCTCCTCGGTCATAAATCGATCGAAAACAACAATATTTGGATTGAGCTCTTGAACAAAATCATTGAAACTCGCATCATTGAGTTTAATTTCAACTTCATGGATACCCATTGCCTTTAAATCAGCACTGTAGGGTGATCTAGACGCAGCACTAGCGAAGGTGATCGTGTTATCATTATTTTGAAAGCTTTTTAACAGTTGTATGATACGAAATCCTGCAGCAGAGGAGCTCGGTTCTGGCCACACTAGACCGATAAAAAGTATTTCTTGTTTTTCCATCGATGGAAATTTACGCAAAAAGCCTTAGACCATATTCATTATTTTCTCAACTGCTTGTTTTTCAAATGGACAGAATTTGCTATGGAGGTAAATAGCGGATACTAATAACTAATACTACCTGCCAATGATCAAAAGCGATTCGCAAAAATAGGCGGAAGCAAATCAAATAGCTTAAAGTGAAATATCGATCATATGTCCGTTCATATCATTTTATATCAGGTGATTAGGTACCCAATTCAAATAAATGTATCTTGTTTTAAAACAAGGATTACAATTTGTTTATTTAATGTGGGTAAATACTATTTATATTTAATGGAGCTAATTTGTCAGTATACATATGAAGAAATCATTGCTAAGCGGAATCCAAAAACTATCTCCCAAAACGTATTGGAAAGAGTTGTTGGCTATTTTTATCGTATTGTTGGCTTTTGTATTTTTCAGAAGTGAACGCAAAGAGATTGCATCGATCGGTCCACAGCTAGCTGCCGCAGACTTCAATTGGCTGCTTGTCGGATTTGCAACTACCATCATGTATATCCTGCTACAAGGTGTCATGTATATCTATAGTTTTCGGTCAATTGGTTTAAAATTGAATCTTTGGGATGCTCTTGAGTTGTTTTTAAAGAGAAATTTCTTGAGCGTTTTTCTTCCCGCAGGAGGAGTGAGTTCTTTAGCTTATACTACCTCACAATTGAGAAAGAAGCAGCTCAATGCAACAAAAATTCATCAAGCAGGAGCAATATATGGTTATGTGGGTTTACTGACCGTATTTATCATAGGTGTGCCCATTATTCTATATACCATTTTTGATCATAAAAGTTTTGATAACGCTTGGATTTCCCTACTTGTACTGGGCTTATTGCTGGGCTTTTCGTTTATATTCTTTTGGTCGATCAGAGTCAAAAATGGTTTATACAGATGGTTGGAAATCAAATTTCCGAAACTGATCGTTACTATGCATGAGCTGTTTTCTGCTCATATCCATAAGGGTTATTTATGGATGACTATTGGGATCTCCATTGCTATTGAGCTATGTGGTATTGCTCATGCATTTATCAGTATGTATGCGCTTCAAACTCATGTATCCTTTGAAGCGGCTGCTGTAGCTTATACCATCACTGTAGTATTGATGATGGTATCTCCATTTTTGAGGGGACTGGGAGCTGTCGAGTTTACGATGCTCTATATACTGACCTCATACGGTTATACTAAAGAAGAAGGTTTGGGTATTACGATCATTTATCGTTCGTTTGAATTTTGGCTGCCTTTGCTTTTTGGTGTTATCTCCTTCATCTGGAGAGGGCGACAGATTATAGCCCGTATTTTACCAGCCATCGCTATTTTCTTTTTGGGCATTATCAATCTAATCTCCGTAGCTACGCCACCCTTGGTGGAGCGCATGCGACTGGAAAAGTATTACTTACCCATCGAAGCGATGCATGCATCGAAGTTGATGGTTCTGGTTTTAGGATTAGGTCTTATGGTAAGTGCAGCATACCTCATTAAGGGATATCGGTCTGCATATTGGATCGCTCTTATCTTTTCTTTTTTATCGTTGTTGGGCCATATTGGAAAAGCGCTAGATTATGAAGAGGCATTAGTATCCTTGTTCATTATTATTTTATTGATTTCGAGCCGAAAACAATACCGGATCAAGATTAATAAAAACTGGATGCGAATTGGTTTTGCAACGTTTTTCATTGCATTGGCCGGTGTCTGTTTATTTGGTTTCGTCTGTTTTTATGTGATTGAAAAAAAACACTTTGGTGTTGATTTTACTTGGCAGCAATCTATCTATTATACGATGCAAAGTTTTTTGTTGTTTAATGATGAATTGATTCCACGAACCACTTTTGGGCGAGAGTTTTTGAATATCACCCATTTTTTAGGACTTTTTTCTTGGATGCTGTTAATTTATACGTTTTTATGTCCTCGAATAATTAAGGAGGAAGATCATGAACAAAGTGTTTTGGATAGGGCAAAGGGATTGTTGAAGTTGTATGGTGGTTCTCCTATGGATTATTTCAAAATTGCCGCAGATAAGCAGCTGTATTTTTCTAAAATAACCGATGGCTTTGTTGCTTATCGCATTAGTCAAGCTTTTGCAATTGTTTTGGATGAACCAGTCTGTGCGTATGACGATAAAGATGACGTAATTGCAGAATTTGAACGTTATTGTGCTTCATTGGGATTAAAATCTGTTTATTATCGAGTTGATGAAAATAGTCTATCCCACTTTAATATGATTAGAAAACGCAAAATAATTATTGGACAGGAAGCGTTGATGGATGTTTCGTTGTTTTCTCTGGAAGGGAAAAGTCGGAAGTCACTCCGCAATGCCTTGAATAGTTTAGAAAAAAAAGGATATAAAACTCGTTTAGTATTAGCGCCTCATGATGATCAGTTTATTGCGGAATTAAAAGCAGTGTCTGACGAGTGGTTGAACGTGTTTGATAAGAAAGAGCTGATCTTTTCGCAAGGGCAGTTTGATGCTGTAGCAATTGCTGAACACGATGTGATCGTGGTAGAGGACGATCAAGCACAAGTCGTCTCATTTTTAAATATTATTCCTGATTTTACCGAAGGGGAGTGCACGTATGACCTTATTAGGAAAGTGGAAACAGCACCTGGGGGATGTATGGATGCTATGATTGTCGAATTGGTCACCTATGCTCGAAAAAAAGGGAGTAAATATATCAATTTGGGTATGGTACCCATGAGTGGCATTGAATCTCCTGATAATCCCGCAGAGCAGATCATGAAGTTTGCAGCGGATAAAGTGGGGTCTTTTAAACATTATCAGAGTTTAAGAGATTTTAAACAAAAGTATGCGACGATCTGGGAAAACAAGTACTTAATTTTTGGCAATGATTTTGACTTGTTACAACTGCCGCAAGCTTTATCTAAAGTAATGAAGCCCGACAATGAATAGCATGCAGATGATACGTACTAAATTAGGATTATTGATCCTGTTATTTTTGATAAAGATGACAGTAATGGGGCAGTCGAAAGATTCTTCCCTCAAGATTTGGAATAATAATGCCAATAGCTCAGTCATACTTTATCTCAGCGGAGATGGAGGTTTTAATAGTTTTTCTTCGAGCTATTGTGAACTTTTGGGAAAAGAAGGCTATACAGTAGGAGCTATAAATTCCAAAACCTTCTTTTGGGATAAAAAAACTCCCAATCAGATTGCTAAGGAACTGACAAAAATTCTTGAGCAACTGTTGGTAGGCAGGAAAAATCAACATGTTTATTTTGTTGGTTATTCATTTGGTGCAGATGTTATCCCTTTTCTGGTTAACCAATTAACAGCAGATTGGAAAAAAAGGTTACAGGCTATTGCGCTTATTGAGCCATCAACATCTACTGATTTGGAAATTCATGTATCAGATTTACTGGGCAGAAGTAATATTAAGAGAAGCATGGATGTGATTGCCGAGATCAATAAAATGATCGGTGTAAAAACAGCAATTGTATTAGGGGAAGACGAACTTAGTTTCCCGATCAAAACTATTCGTTTAGCCAATCTTCAAGCCATCTACTTAAAAGGGAACCATCATTTTAATGGAAATGCAGCAGAAGTAGTCAAGGCAACGGTGAAACATTTTTCATTCAAATAATTATTTAGGTTATTTATTTACCATCTGTGTCCGCTTCCAGATAATCGGGTTATTTCTATGCAGAAGTAACGATCATGAATTGTATTTGCGTCTTAAATGCGAAAACTTAATCTCACTCGTATTGATTTGATTTAAAAAAAATCCTCAATTCGATTCATCACTAGTTATAAGCGCTAAAGTGTATAGGGGAGATAAGGCATTTTACTGTGTGAACCTAGTTATAATATTATTCTTGAATATATTTAGATGATTGTATAGTAGATGTTCTGAGATCTTAGGTTAATGGTTATACAGAATGAGACGCCACTAAGGAAAGAGAGAAATCTAAATTCTTGTTGTAGATCAATTTTTTAAAGAAGGAAAATTGATATGTTTGTTTAATCTTAAAAAATAGAATAATATGGAATTAGGAATAGGAATGTTTGGCGATTTGCATATTGATCCCAAAACTGGGCAAATACAATCTTCACAGGAGAAATTACATCAAATTATTGAGCAAATAAAACTGATGGATGAAGTAGGGCTTGATTTTTTTGGAATGGGGGAACATCACCGTCCTGATTATGTTGTTTCTGCTCCCGAAATCATCTTAGCTGCTGCCGCATCTGTTACTAAAAATATAAAATTGGGAAGTGCTGTTTCTGTATTAAGTTCGGCAGATCCAGTTAAGCTCTATCAAGATTTTGCTACAGTAGATGTGTTGTCCAATGGTCGTGCTGAAATTATGGCCGGAAGAGGATCATTCATCGAGTCATTTCCACTATTTGGCTATAATTTGAATGATTATGGAGCTTTATTTGAAGAAAAACTTGATTTACTGATTAAATTGAATAGCCATGAAACCATTAACTGGACAGGGAAATTTCGACCAACATTAGTGAATCAACAGATATACCCACGTCCGGTGCAACCCAAGTTGCCCATATGGGTTGCTATAGGAGGTACAACATCGTCTGTTATTCGTGCAGGTAAATTGGGCTTACCGGTCATGTTCGCTATAATTGGTGGTACCTACGAGGCCTTTAAACCTTTGGTAGAAATGTATCAACAGGCATATGCGGACAATGGTCATCCTATGGAAGATTTTCAGGTAGGCGTACATATGCACGCTCTTTTTGGAGATGATTCACAGCAGGTAGCAGATGCCTATTACCCAATTTATTCCGCACAGATGAATCGCATCGGTGGTGATCGTGGCTGGCCTCCATATCAACGCACACAATATGATTTCGGTCGTTCATCACATGGGCACCTGATCATCGGTGATGCAGATTATGCTACAGATAAGATCTTGAAAATTCAAGAATCCCTAGGTTTGACCCGTTTTTCTGCGCATATGGATGTTGGGGCACCAAGTCACCTCCAAATGATGAAAGCAATTGAGGTTTTTGGAACTCAGATTGCTCCAAAAGTAAGAGCTGCACTCAAAAAGGGAGAGTAAACTGTAAAGGAGCATTTTTATATCCCCCAGATATGCTTAACTTTGGTCTTTTTAAAGAGAGGACAAAATGTTAGGATTGAAATTGTTAACGGATCCAAGATGGGCTAATATTGCGGAAGGAAATTTAGAAGAAATTCTGACAGATCACGCTTGGTGTGAACAGAAGGCTGCTTCAAATGCTATTTCTTTAATCATGTACAATTCGGAACATGAAGAATTGGTGCACGAATTGACGGCAATTGCTATTGAGGAAATGCAACATTTCCAAATGGTCATTGATATCATTAAAGCAAGGGGTTATACGCTGGGTAAGGAACGCAAAGATGATTATGTCGGTCAGTTGATGAAATTCAATAAAAAAGATGGTTCCCGTAATATGGCGTTTATCGATCGTTTGCTATTTGCTGCTATGATTGAAGCTAGAAGTTGCGAACGTTTTCGAGTGTTGTCTCAAAATATAAAGGATGAAGAGTTAGCTAAATTTTATCATGATCTAATGGTTTCAGAAGCCAATCACTATACGACTTTTCTAAATTTTGCGCGTCAATTTTCTACCGATGTAGATGTGGACAAACGTTGGAAAGAATGGTTGGATTTTGAAGGCAAACTGATTCAATCGTACGGTACCAAGGAAGCTATCCACGGATAAGTACAACCATAACGTAAAAGCCCCATTTTTCAATTTTGAGAATGGGGCTTTTACTATAATATGATCGTTGATCTACGTTCTAAAATACAATTGTCCATCCAGACGCCTTTCAGTTGTGCCGATTTATGTTGGGTGCCCAAGTGGTTAAAACCGAATTTCTTGTGCAGTGCTATACTTTTATCATTTTCTGGAAAAATAAATGACATGATCGTCCATATTCCTGCCTGCTCGGAACTATCAATGATATGTTGCATCAAAATCTTACCGATTCCTTTTCCATGATGATTTTCATCAATGTAGATGCTGAGTTCAGTGACTCCATGATAGCCCGTTCGTTGTAAAACAGGAGATAAAGCTACCCAACCTATAACAGCGTTGTCTTCCAAAGCAACAAATCGCATGTTTTTTAAATGGTCATTATCCCACGATTCCCAAGGACTTGTCTTCGTAGCTAAAGTAATGTTTCCTGCATCGATCGCTTGTTGATAGATGCGTGCAACATCGCTATAATGCCGTTGTTCTAAATTTTTTATTTCCATTTGGAGCGTTCGTGTTTTGTTTGATATGAAATGCATATTGCTAGATTCACTTTCAAAACTAGGAAAAGTTTGTATTCATTTTAAATGAATCGCCTATTTTTTATAGGATCAGGACTTTTTTTGAAGAATTATAAACTTGTTTTTCATTAAGTTAAGGTATATTGCTGAACAGCTATGCCCAGGTACAACGAAATGTGCTACTGATGATTAAACTAAATTGCAGTATCATCACCAAGAGTAATAATTTATGATTCAGACAGTTCGGCTTTTTATGACATTATAAAAATAAGATTTTTATAGAAATAACCTTACCTTTGTCGTGTGACTGATAAAAGTAAAATAATTGATATTCGTAGTCTGTCGATAGATCAGATTAAAGAGAAGCTTACTGAGATGGGTGAGCAGGGTTTCCGTGCAAAACAAATTTACGAATGGATTTGGGCAAAATCTTGTGTGGATTTTGATTTGATGAGTAACCTCAGCAAACCTTTGCGAGAAAAGCTGAAAGAAAATTTTGTTATTCGTGCTGTTACAGTCAAACAATCGCAGATTAGTTCTGATCGTACCATTAAAAGCAGTTTTGCACTGTATGATGGCAATGTAATTGAAGGAGTTTTGATTCCTGCACCAGAGCGTATGACAGCATGTGTGAGTTCACAAGTAGGCTGCAGTTTGACTTGTAAATTTTGTGCCACGGGTTATATGGATCGTAAACGTAATCTCAATGCGGATGAAATCTATGATCAGGTTGTTTTAATTTCCAAACAAGCAGAAGAAAAATATCAGCAGCCACTCACGAATATTGTCTATATGGGAATGGGTGAGCCACTTTTGAATTATGCGAATATGATGAAATCGGTGGAGCGGATCACTTCTCCCGATGGTCTAAATATGGCAGCTAAACGTATAACAGTATCGACTGCCGGTATTGCCAAGATGATCAAGAAACTAGGGGATGATCAAGTACGTTTTAATTTAGCCCTTTCTTTACACGCGGCTAATGATAAAAAGCGTAACGAGATTATGCCGATCAACGAGCAAAATACATTAGAGGCGTTAGCCGATGCATTGAAATATTTTTACGCAAAAACAAAAAGCCCGATAACATTTGAATATATTGTTTTTGATAACTTCAACGATGATCTGGAAGATGCAAAAGAGTTAGCGAGATTCTGTAAACATGTACCTTGTAAGGTCAATATCATTGAATATAATCCAATTTCACTGGCAAGTTTTGTAAATGCTGATGCCGATAAAATTGAAGTATTTGCTAATTATTTGAAGAATCAAGGTATTATTACCAATGTTCGTAGAAGCCGCGGAAAGGATATAGATGCTGCTTGTGGACAGTTAGCAATTAAAGATAAAGAAGCCCAAGAGGCTTAAGGTAGAGCATTTTTTTTCCTTTCATCCTCTCTTTTGAAAGTAGGAGTGAGCGCTAATTGCAAATCAATTACGTATACCTAATAAAATAGCTTCTATTTGAATAATTTTGTTTTATTTACTATTTTAATGGTAAATAAAACAAAATTAATAAATTTGGTATAGGTGATATGAAGAACCGGTTACTCCATTATTTATCAGATTTTTCAGCCTTATTTTTCCCTAAAATCTGTGCTGGTTGTGGTCATGTTTTAGTTAGTCAAGAAAAATACATCTGTACTTCTTGTTTATATCATTTACCCATCACAAATTTTCATTTGGACTCCAATAATCAGGTAGCACGTCAACTATGGGGTAAATTTCCATTTGAACATGCTGCAGCGATGTTTTTATTGAGAAGAAAGTCGCGTGTAGAACGGATCCTGTACCAAATAAAATATGCAAATCAACCCCGATTGGCTTATTTTCTAGGTAAGCAATATGGGGATACATTAGCTAAAAGTCATGTATTTACAGATGTTGATGTTGTTATTCCAATTCCCTTACACAAAAAGAAGCTCAAGAAAAGAGGGTATAACCAATCATTTTTTTTGGCGAAAGGTATCGGAATGGGATTATCAAAACCAGTTTTAGAATATGGCTTAGTCCGTAAAGAAGATAACGTAAGCCAAACTAAAAAATCCAGACTTGAGCGATATGATAATGTTTTGGATGTATTTATATGCCCTGACCAGGATCGCTTACAAGGTAAACATGTGTTATTGGTCGACGACGTATTGACTACTGGAGCCACATTAACGGCTGCCGCTGAGCAACTTATTGCGGCAGGCTGTATCCTATCTGTATTAACATTAGCTCGTGCATAGGTTTGAGATGTTGCTCTTTCCAACTCCAAGCATACTGAATTTTATTTTCTCCTGACGTAAAAGAGTAAGTAAGCGAAACCCGCCATACCGATTCCAACACTATCAGCAAAAAGATCCCACCAGTCACCGGATCTGTAGGTAAATATATAAAGTTGTAATGCTTCCGTCAACAATGCGAAAAGAAGGCCCAAAATACTAACGACCAATACCGGTACCCATCGTGTAGGGCGACCTTTGAATTGTACCAATACTCCATTGTAAATTAAGGTACAGAAAACGAAGAACATACCCGCGTGAACAAGTTTATCCATACCGGGATAAGATGGTACTTTTTCAAAATTTTGTCCCGGCATACAGCAAAGCAAGATTACTATTACTGCCCAAAGCATTACCCATTTATAATCTAATAATAATCTAATCATGCTCTCCTTATAATCAATTTTCGTGCTAAAATAATGATAAATACAAGAAAAGTGAAATAATGTTATGAAATAGATATTAAAATTATCTTTCTGATTATCAACGTTTTAAATAAAATATTTAAATTTATATAGTACTATGTATTGCATAGTACATAATAAAACATATATCTTTGTATTGTTATGATAGCTGAAAATACACAAATACAGATGCGGAAAGGAATACTTGAATACTGTATTCTTTCTATTATTTCCCGAGGGGAAATATATGCATCGGATATCATCAGCGAACTGAAGAAAGCACAACTCTTGGTTGTAGAGGGAACCTTATATCCGCTATTGACAAGACTTAAGAATAACGGTTTGCTGAGTTACATATGGAAAGAGTCGACTTCTGGTCCTCCCCGTAAGTATTATGAAATCACCAATGAAGGACTTCAGGTTCTGGACATTTTAGATGTTACTTGGAAAGAACTGGTTTTCGCGGTAGAGACATCTTTAGCGGATCGAATTAATAAAATTGACAAATCAATATAACCTATACATACCATGAACAAGACTATAATTATCAATATAAATAGTATCGTTTTTCATATAGAAGAGGACGCATATGATGTGTTGCGCAATTATATGATTGATATTAAAAAACATTTCGGAAGTTCAGAAGATAGCAAAGAGATTTTGGAGGATATCGAAAATCGTATTGCAGAAATGTTTACGGAGAAGATTCAGACCGGCATCAAAGAAGTGCTGAATATGGATGATGTAAATGCTGTTATTGCACAGATGGGAAGTGTTAGCGATTTTGAAATCAATGACGCAGATCAACAATATACCGATCAACAGACGAATAATGCATATGCTAACTTTCGTACCGGTAAAAAACTGATGCGAGACCCTGAAGATAAAGTGATCAGTGGTGTCTGTAGTGGACTGGGTCATTACTTTGGGATAGAGGCACGATGGGTGAGGCTATTGTTTGTTTTATTTGTCGTCGTTTTCGGTTCCGGATTTTTGGTATATATCATTTTGTGGATCGTCATGCCAATAGCAATCACCAGAGCAGACCGTATGGAAATGCGCGGCGAATCACCCAATATTCAAAATTTTAAAAGAAGTTTTGAGGAAGAGTTGAGTGGTATACGTGATAATTTTTCTGGTGCTGGAAGTACATTCAATAGAGGTGTTGAATCTGCAGGAACGGCATTTGGCGAGATTGTCAAGATTTTTGCGAAAGTAATCGGTTTGATTGTTGCCTTTTCAATAGGCTTAAGTTTAATATCATTGCTTATTGCACTTATCTTTTTTAGTTTGGGAATTGCAGGTGTAACAGACAGAGGTATTATTGAGCCGCTAAATCTAATTGACCCAACGCAAGCTCCTTGGGCACTGACTGCTGCATTTTTGGCTATTGGTATTCCGTTTGTAGGATTGTTTTATCTCATCATTCGTTTGTTATTTGATCGTAGACCGATGAATAATTACCTCAGTACCTCATTATTTTTAGTGTGGATGATTTCTTTGGGTGGTATCATTTACTATGCTGGATCGGTAGCGAAGGATTTCAAAGAGGAAAGTATGATCGTCGAAGAAAAACCATTAGCATTAAGATCTATTTATCGTATTCAGGAACGTGATGTACGGGTGATCAAAATAAATGGTGACGATGCGCGCACGAATCTAAAAATAAAGGGAACGAACTTATCTGAATATTTACAGGACGATATCCGAATTCGTTTTGAACGGATCGACTCCGCTCAGATGCCTTACATCAAATACGAATATTCTGCTAAGGGAGCTAATTATAATTTAGCAACTAAGAGAGCATCGGCAATCAATTATAAAGCCGTTCAGGATAGTACGAGCATTGTTTTTGATAGTCATTTTAGATTGGCAGATAAGGAATTATATAGAGATCAAAAAGTCAATGTTACCATATACCTTCCTGTTGGAGCAAAAGTACTATTAAATAGAGATTTGAGAGGTAATTATGCTGATATCTCGTATTATGAATGCTTGGATCGTTACCACAATGATGATATCAAAGAAACAGAATGGGTGATGACAAATTTAGGGTTGAAATGTGCTCTTCCCGAAATCGGTGAAACTGAAACTGATAGTGATATAGAGGATAGTGGTGTTTTAGATACAGTGATCGAAAGACGCGATACGATCATTAGCATTTCACCTGGGACTGTTGTCGTCGAAACTAAAGGAAAGAAAAAATAAAGGTGTACTTCAAGAACATCTGAGACCTTAATCTCTGGAAACCTTTCTTTTGAAAGGTACCAAAAGCGATCATAAAAAGGGGCTGATAAACCTTACAGCCCCTTTTATAAATAAATCAATCTTATTGTAACATTCTATACAAAACCTATACTAACTATTCAATATTTCTATTTCGGATAGAACAACCTATACTCAATGAAAACTAAACTATTACTAACAATCTTATTTTTAATCAGTGCACAACTGCTGTGGGCAGCTGTGGGCATAACTGGTAAGGTCGTTAATGAAAAAAATGAACAAATGAGTGCTGTTACTGCATATTTGATGCATAGCACTAGCCATATTATTTTAAAAACAGCTATTACAAAAGAGGATGGGCAATATTCTTTTGAAAATGTTCCTACAGGATCATATTATGTAGAGGCCAGAATGGTTGGTTATGAAGTGAAACGCTCTGCTATTATTGATTATAATAAAACTCCACAGCAAATACCTGATCTGCAATTAATACCAAGTACCAATACTTTGTCGGAAGTAACGGTAGAAGGTAAGAGACCTCTTGTAGAGAATAAGCAAGGTAAGCTGATCTTAAATGTGGAAAATTCACCATTGGCTGCAGGAAATAATGGTTTGGATATCGTACAGCGCGCTCCCGGAGTGAGTTTGGATAACGACAATAACTTACAGCTCATGGGACAATCTGGAGTAAAAGTTACCATTGATGGCCGCCAAACGTACATGACAGGAGAGCAATTGACAACACTATTAAAAAGTACGGATGGTAACCAGATCAAGTCTGTTGAAGTCATTAAATCACGTAGTGCTAAAGATGATGCAGAGGGTGCTGTCGGAACGATCAATATTGTCATGAAGAAGAATCGTATGGAAGGTTTTAACGGAAACTTTTCTGCAACTGCTGGATTAGGTGAAAAATTTAGAGGTAATTCTGCTTTGTCACTCAACTACAAAAAGAATAATACGACTTATTTTGGATCGTATTCTTATAGTGACGATCAATATATCAATCGGCTTAATATAGAGCGTATCATTTCCAATAATGGAATTGAAACATTATTTGATCAAAAATCAAATCTACATATCAAAGATAGGACGCATACCTACAAATTTGGAGTAGAACAGAAAACGTCGGATCGTAATGTGATGTCTTTGCAATTTAACGGAAGTAATAATGTGGAGCTCAATGATAATGATAGCAAATCTCTGATCGGACCTTTAACGTCAATCGATTCTACTTTGGTCTCCATGACCCAGTTTAAAGAAGGCTTTAACCGTTATTCACTCAATTTCAATAATGAGTTTAAGATCGATTCGACGGGTAAAAAACTCATCTTGGATTTGGATTGGAGCCAATTTAAAAACAGCAAAAAAGCGGATTATGACAATAGATTGTTTGATAAGAACAATCAACTGATCCATGATCCAGAAATCTTAAGAAGTGAGATGCCAATTGGGATCGATATCTATGTTGCCAAATTGGATTATAATCAACCATTAAGTAAAACTTCGAATCTCGAAACCGGAGTAAAATATTCAAATGTGAAATCCGATAACAATCTCTTGTTTGAAGAGCAATTGGATGGCAAGTGGACTAATATTGTCAACAGATCAAATCATTTCATCTATAAAGAGCAAATTGCGGCAGGTTACGTGGATTATGATAATCAGATGGGCAAATGGGGCATTAAAGCGGGATTACGTGGAGAATATACCTTATCAGATGGTCACTCGCTTACAGAAAGCAAACAGGTAAAACGAAATTATTTTGATTTATTCCCATCGGCAAATTTGAGTTATGATGCCCATGAAAATCATATTTTTTCTTTGGGTTATTCGAGAAAAGTAACAAGACCGAATTACCGTCAGCTCAATCCCTTTGATTATTTTATTGATAAGTATACTTCAGAGCGTGGTAACCCTTATTTGAATCCGCAATATGCAAATGAGTTAAATTTGAACTATACTCTTTATAAAAAATACACGATTTCCTTAGGCTACAATGCGCAGACAGATGCTATCGTGGAAAGTATGGGACAAGATTCTGTTAAAAAAACGACTTGGGTGACGCGTGAAAATTTAGGTAAAAACAATTCGGCATTTTTAAATTTAAGCATGCCGGTTCAGGTGGCAAAATTTTGGTCTTCTTACAATAATATCACCGCAGTGTATATGAATTTTGATGGAGCGATAGCAGGTGCTGTAGTGAATAGCACGAGTTTTCTCTTTCAGGTCAATTCGATGAGTACATTTAAGTTGTCACCTTCATTATCTGCAGAAATGAACCTACGTTATTTCTCTCCTTTCACATACAATATTTATAAACTGGAGAGTCGTTGGGATGCACAGATCGGTCTTACTAAAAACTTTAAAGATAAAAGAAGCTCGCTTAAGCTAGCTGTCTCCGATGTCTTCAATACAAGCAATCAAAATCTATCAACTAATTTTTCATCTTTTAATACGAAGATTCGACAAAATCAAGATCGTCGAGTGGCTCGTCTGACCTATTCCTATAAATTTGGGAATTTGAAAAATGTGGCTAAGAAAAAGAACACCGATAATGAAGAAAAGCAACGCGCTCAATAAAAGTAGCTTGCTTCACAAATGTGAATAGTTTCAATGTTTATTTAATATGTAGGCCGTAAGTACGAAAGTGCTTGCGGTTTTTTATTAAGTTTTCATGTTATCAGATCAAGGAGACCAAAAATTGGATCGATGTTTTTGATATAAGTCCAATCTAAAGTTTCAAGTCTTTTTCATCGATGAGCTCTGTTTCTAATGTTATGGTTTCATATTCTGTAATGGGCCTTTTCGCTTCTATCATTCGAATAAGAAGGTCCGTCGCTACTTTTCCCATTTCAAATGCAGGCTGCCGGACAACCGTTAGCGAGGGAGAGAAAATACTGACCACATTGGAGTTTGTAAATCCAGCAATTGCTATTTTGCTTATCAATTTTGGATATTTCTTTTTTGAATACATCAAATACCCCGTTGACAATTTATCTCCAGAAATAAATATAGCATCAAATTTTTGTTGAAATAAGGCATCAATTGCTTCATCAATTTCTTGCATATGCATACCCCCATATTCCGAGAACTTTACTAAATTTTCATCATAGGCGATATGGTGTTTTTTTAGAGCTCCTTGGTATCCCGCTAGCCTTTCTTTGGTAATCGATAAAGATTTACTATTAGTCAAGTGTGCTATCCTGCGGTGCCCATTTAAAATTAAATGTTCTGTTGCATCAAAAGCCCCTTTGAAATTGTTTGAAGTCACCTTGAATGTATCAAAATCTTCGGGTATTCTATCAAAGAAAACAATTGGATAACCTTGATTGTGTAAGGTCTTGAGGTATTCAATATTGTTGGTTTCGGAAGATAATGATATCAATAAACCATCAACAGATCGCGATGACAGATATTCTACGTTCATTTTTTCTCTTTCAGCAGACTCATGTGTTTGTGAGATCACCACTTGGTAGTTTTTGTTATGGGCGATAGATTCCACCCCATTGATCACTTGCGAATAAAAATTATTAGCGATCTCACTGACGATGATTCCAATCGAATAGCTTCTTCTCTCCTTTAAACTTCGTGCAATAGGATTGGCGGTATAGTTGATTTTTTTAGCATAATCTAAAACTAATTTTTTCGTTTCAGCACTAATTTCATAACTATCACGCATAGCTCTTGATACCGTGGAGGTGGATAAATTAAGTGCAAGCGCAATATCTTTAATAGTCGACGGTTTGAATCTCATAATTTTTGGGCTAAATATAATGTTATGGTTTTTTTTTGATAATATCAAATTTTACTGCATTCAAAATTGCAAACGATACCGGCAACGATTGCATAGATTTTGATGAAAAATAGTCCTTGAAATGGTATTTAGTTAGTAAACTTGTTACATAAATTAAACCAATTGTAAGAGATTTCTTTAGCCTTTTAAGAGCAATTTCTTCTTGATTACTTTTTGATAAGCAATTTTTAAACTTAATATAAACATTATGAGTAGAGTGTTGTTTTCTACCCTTTTGTGTACAGCCTTTTTTGCAAATGATGCATTTGCACAAAGTAGACAAGTATCCGGTGTAGTTAAAGATGCCCAAGATGCAAGTCCTTTGATTGGCGTTAGCGTTAGTGTAAAAGGGTCAGTGAATGGAGCCATTACAGATAAATCTGGAAAATTCATCCTGTCAGTTCCCACCAAGGATACAGAGCTTGTGTTAACCTATGTAGGATACAAGAGCATTACGGTCGTTGTCCCTACAGGTAGCTCCATCATCAATTTGGATATGGAGAGCCTATCCAATGCATTAGAAGAAGTGTCCGTGAATATTGGATATGGTTCTGTTAAAAGGAAAGACTTGACGGGTGCTATATCGTCAATATCCGCTGATGTAATTCAAAAAGCTCCTGTTGCCTCCGCATTAGAAGCCATTGCTGGAAGGATGGCTGGGATCCAGATATCTTCTACAGAAGGCTCTCCAGATGCGGAGATGAAGGTGCGGATTCGTGGGGGAGGATCCATAACAGGAGACAATGCTCCGCTTTACATTGTCGATGGATTTCCGGTTGCTTCTATTGCTGATATTGCTCCTTCAGATATTGAAACAATCGATGTTTTAAAAGATGCTTCTTCCGCAGCAATCTATGGTTCCAGAGGAGCGAATGGGGTGATCCTCGTCACCACCAAAGGAGCCAAGTCCGGTAAAACAGCCATTAGCTATGCCGCTTACGGTGGTTTTAGAAATATAGCCAATACACTGGATGTACTTACTCCTGCAGATTATGTCAAATGGCAATATGAAAATGCATTACTGAATAACGACCTAGGGGGGTATACCAAGTACTTTGGCAATTACCAAGATATTGATCTATATGATCAAGTCAAAGCAAATGATTGGCAGGATCTGGTATTTGGAAGAACAGGAAATATCTTCAATCAAAATGTGAGTCTAAGTGGTGGCAGTGATAATACCAAATATACACTGAGTCATACTTTTATCAAGGATAAAGCCATCATGGAGATGTCCGGTTATCAGCGCCAAAATTTAAATTTTAAATTAAACCATAAACCGCATAAAAGGGTTACTGTTGATTTGGGCATGCGCTTTTCAGATACCAAGATTGAAGGTGGAGGGACTAATGAACAGAAAGAAATATCTTCAGCAGATTCACGCTTGAAATATGCGATGCTCTATCCTCCTTTTGCCATTCAGGGGCTAACCAATACGGATGAGACTGATGATGAATTTAACCTATATAACCCATTGGAAGCCCTTTCCGATAATGATCAATTACAAAAGAGGAGGACCTATAACCTCAATGGAAGTGTTGCTTGGGAATTGGTTGATAACTTGAGAATAAAATCAGAAATTGGTTATGATGATTTTCGTAATGCCGACGATCGCTTCTATGGAAAAACAACTTATTATGTCGCCAATATTCCCGCTGCGGAAAATCAAGGTTTGCCCGCGATCGCTTTTACTAAATTAAATAAACAATCGCTTCGAAATACCAATACATTGACCTATGATTTTAAAGATATGATGGGTACCCATCATAATTTAAATCTTTTAATAGGACAGGAATATATCAAAAGTATATCGGAGTCACATACGACAACGGTACATGGTTTCCCCAAGACATTCGGTTTTGACGATGCTCGAAAATTATCCGCACAAGGTGATGCAAATGCCATTGAAAACTACCTATTCCCTGATGATAAGCTCCTGTCATTTTTCGGTCGATCAAATTATGATTTTAAGGGTAAATATTTGTTAAGTGCAACATTTAGAGCGGATGGTTCATCCAAATTTTCTAAAAACAACAGATGGGGTTATTTTCCGTCAGCCTCTGGAGCTTGGCGCATTTCTGCAGAGCCCTTTATGGATAATTCCAAGCGTTGGCTAGACGATTTGAAGCTAAGAGCTAGTTACGGTACTGCAGGAAACAATAATATTCCTTCTGGTCAGATGACACAAACATTTGATGTAAAGCCGACCACTTGGGTCAATGGTTTTGAAAGCTATTGGGCTGCATCAAAGATCATGGCTAATTCGGACTTAAAATGGGAAACCACAGTAACGCGCAATCTGGGGCTAGACTACTCCTTATTTGGTGGAGCGGTCACCGGTACAATAGATGCCTATTTAAATCATACGAAAGATTTACTGATCCTCTTTCCAATTCCAGGTACAGGCTATGATGGGCAATATCGCAATATGGGAGAAACCCAAAATAAAGGACTGGAATTTTCTGTGGCATGGAAAGCCATACAGAAAAAGAATATAGATTTAAATCTCTCTGCAAATATCAGTTTCAATAGAAACAAAGTTAATTCTTTAGGTCTGATGGAGAGTTTCTATGCGGAAAGTCAATGGGCATCCAGTGAGATCGGTCCCGAGTATATTGTTCAGCAAGGACTATCGGTGGGTAAGATGTACGGTTACTTAAATGATGGTCGCTACGAAGTTTCAGATTTTTCTGGATACGATGCAACCACAAAGAAATGGATATTAAAAGATGGTGTTGCAGATGCAACGGCGGTGGTAGGAGCACTGAGACCAGGTATGATGAAATTGAAAAATATTGCAGGAGAAGGAAATACTGTTGATGCGACAGATCGAACGATTATAGGAGATGCCAATCCGAGTCATACAGGAGGTTTTTCGATCTATAGTCGAATCTATAACTTTGATATCTCAGCCTTATTCAACTGGAGTTACGGCAATGATATTTACAATGCCAATAAGATCGAATACACCTCAACAAGTAAATATTCGTCGCGTAATATGATCTCGACCATGGCTGAGGGACAGCGTTGGACCAATTTATTGCCAGATGGAACCCTATCAAACGATCCAAATCAATTGGAAGAGATGAACCGCAATACTACAATGTGGTCTCCACATATGAAAAGCTTTGTATTCAGTGATTGGGCAGTTGAAGATGGTTCCTTCTTGCGCTTTAGTACGCTATCAGTAGGATATACATTGCCTAATCAGTGGTTGAAAAAAGTGAGCGTCAAAAATCTACGTCTCTATGTAACGGGATATAATTTATTTACGTGGACCAATTATAGTGGTTTTGATCCAGAAGTGTCTACGCGTAGAAAAACGAATCTTACGCCTGGAGTTGATTATTCAGCTTACCCTAAGAGTCGACTATTTGTTGCTGGTATTAATTTAAATTTTTAAGAAGATGAAAAGAATATATAGTAAAATTTCAATCTTACTTGTGGCTGCTAGTTTATCCGCTTCGTGCAGTAAGGTGTTGGATGCCCCTACCAAATCTTCATTAGATGAATCGATTATTTTTTCTACTCCAAGTTTAGCCTCTGGTGCTATAGCTGGGATTATACAGTCTTTTGGTGAGACAAACTCCTACAGGGGTCGGTATCTGGTGTTCTATGGTGTCAATACAGATACAGAAGTAAACAATGCGTTAAGAACAATTGCTGATGATAAATCGCGACTATCCAATTATAATACCAATGTGAATAATGGGCAGATGAACACGGATAATAACGCTTGGGCAAAATTTTATGAAGGGATAGAGCGTGCAAATATGGCGATTCGTGGTCTACGTACGTATGGAAATGTAGCCAATAATCCTGAATTGGCGCAAATCTTAGGAGAGGTATTGACTTTGAGAGCAGTTCTTTACAACGATTTATTAAAAGGATGGGGAGATGTCCCTGCTCGCTTCGAACCTTTAACAAGTGAAACCACCTATATCGAGAAAAGTGATCGCGATGTGATTTATAAACAGTTGTTACAAGATTTGGAGGAGGCAGCTGAGTTATTGCCTTGGGCAAATGCAACCTCTACGACTTCTTCTGTGGAACGCGTAAATAAAGCTTTTGCAAAAGGGCTTCGTGCTCGTCTAGCTTTGGCAGCTGGCGGATTTTCTCAACGTTCTGATGGAACAATTAGAAGAAGCAATGATCCAGATTTAGCTGTAGCGAAAACCTATGCAATTGCTAAACAAGAGTGTCTAGATATTATCAATAGTGGTACACAACGTTTGCTGGGTTTTGAAGAGGTATTCAAAACCTTATGTCGTGAGTCTGGAGCTGCCGGGCTGGAGTCCATGTGGGAGATTCCATTTAGTGAAGGTAGAGGTCGTGTGATCTTTGATCTGGGAGTCAAGCATACGACAGTGGATAAGTACACCGGACAAAACAAAGGTGGTACTAATGGACCTAATCCAACGATGTATTATGATTATGAGGAGGGTGATTTGCGCAGAGATGTTTCTTGTGTTCCGTATGAATGGACTGGAGGCAAGCAAGTACCGACCAGTCTAAACAAATGGTACTTTGGTAAATATCGCTATGAATGGATGAGTCGCGTGGTTACTTCGACCAATGATGACGGTTTGAACTGGATGTATATGCGTTATGCCGATGTTTTATTAATGGCGGCTGAGGCGATTAATGAATTGGATGGTCCACAAGCAGCAGCTCCTTATTTTAAACAAGTAAGGGCTCGTGCTTTTGCCAATAACACCGCAAAAGTGGATCAATACATGAACCAAATTACACAAAGCAAAACCTTATTTTTTAATGCTATAGTCGACGAACGAGCATTGGAGTTTGTTGGTGAAATGTTACGTAAATCGGATCTCATTCGATGGAATTTATTGAGTGAGAAGCTGAATGCATCCAAAATTAAATTACAGCAGCTGGAAGCGCGAACAGGAAAATATGAAGGCTTATTGTCCAAAATTTACTTTAGAACTGCAGCAGATCAAGAGACGGTAGAAATCTATGGACTGAAGAAAGGTGATACGGATGAAATCGGAAGCACATATGAATCCAGTAAAGCTTGGACATTGAATGCCGCATCTGATGCGGTCAAATATTGGGATGGCTTGTTTTTAAGAGATCCTAATCAACAGCAGTTTTGGCCTATTTGGCAAGTGTTTTTGGACGGAAGTAATGGCAAGCTGAATAATAATGGGTTTAATTTTCAATAATTATTTAAATGAAAACAATAAATTATGATCAAGTTTAACAACTTCATATATCCTTGTATCCTTATTATTTCATTGGGAGTGAGTGGTTGTAAGGATGACCGGTTTGAAGAAATAACGACTTTAGAGGTAGAACGTGTATTTTCTCCAACATCATTAGAAACACGTGTTGTCAACCAAACAGGAGTGAGATTGACTTGGAAAGCGGTATCAAAAGCAACCTCCTATACCGTAGAAGTATATGCTTCCAAAGATGAAAGTTTTTCTGGAGAGCCAGAGCGTGTGGTTTCTGATATCCTTTTTGATCAAGTACCCTATACCATTACAGGACTTTCTGGGGATACCGATTATGCTGTACGGGTGAAGGCAGTAGGAGCAGATATCAAGGATTCAAAGTGGAGTTCAGCTACGTTTAAAACGAGTACAGAACAAATCTTTAAGACGATAGACTTATCCAAAATCGAATCAAATGCTGCCGTTTTGGAATGGACTGCAGGCGAGAAGGCTACAACAATAGTACTTTCACCAGGGAATATCATTCATCAAGTGACAGCTGACGAAATCGCCAAAGGCCAGGCAACAGTAAGTGGTCTAATTGGTGAAACCAATTATGTTGCCACCCTGATGAATGAATCAAAAGTACGTGGGACAGTAAGCTTTACTACGGCAATTGATTTGGGCGGTGCGATTTTAATCACGACAGCCGCTGAATTGGAATCAGCAATTAAGAATGCCGTGGGTGGTGAAACATTTGCCTTAAAATCTGGAGAATATCTGTTAAGTACAGATTTACTCATTAGTAAAGTGATCAGTATCAAAGGAATTGAATCGGTCAATAAGCCCGTTTTGATTAATGCAGGATTTATGCTTAGCGATGGGGCAGCACTTTCCATAAAAGATCTGGTTCTGGATGGTAAAAAAGAAGTGGCTTCTACATTTATTTATAAACAGTTTGACCATGGAACATATGGAGATCTTCATGTACAAGATGTTGTGATTCGAAATTATAAAAATAGCTTACTTAATGTTGCTGAAAAATCACTGATTAATGGGGTACTGTTTGAGAATGGCATTTATCACAATATCGAAGGAGCTGGCGGTGATTTTATTGATATTAGAAAAGGCTTGGTCAAAGGTTTGACATTCGTTAACAATACCGTTTACAACTGTGTTGCTGCAAGAGATTTCTTTCGTATGGATGCGGATGGCTCTACCAATTTTCCAAGTGAAAATGTTATCCTGAAAGTTTCAAACAATACATTTTATAATGTGGTTAATTTAAATACGAAAAGGTTATTCTATGTGCGAGCAACCAAAAATGAAATCACTTTTACAAAAAACATGATCGCTGGTACAGAGGGGATATTGACCAACCAATCTGTTACCAATTTAAAAACAGTAGCTAATAACAATTACCATAATGCGGCGAACTTTACATCGACTGCATCTAGTAACGTGAAGGTTGATAATTCGGGGACTAACCTAAACCCCGAATTTAAGGATGTTTCAAATGGAGACTTTACGATTTCGAATAGCACACTAAAAGAGAATGGTATTGGAGATATGAGGTGGATTAAATAGTTGAGTTTTGGTTGGTTTATAGCCTGTCTAGTATAAATAGGCAGGCTATTTTTAGTCACCATCATAAAATATGATATGAACAAGATATTTTTGTTATTGATTTTAACAGCGCTCGCATCTTCTTTTTCTCTCGACAAAACGAGGGTGTATATCATAGGTGATTCTACCGCTGCGGATAAAAAAGCAAATGTCTTTCCTGAAACGGGATGGGGAACACCTTTTAAACAGTTTTTTAATGCAGATGTGGAAGTCATTAATTTAGCCATTAATGGTAGGAGCACAAAATCATTCCGTAAGCCCAATGATTCATTAGGACATACGAGCTGGCCGCAGGTCCTGAATGATTTGCGAGCAGGAGATTATGTTTTGATCCAATTTGGTCATAATGATCAAAAAGTGGACCGGCCCACAGTGGGTACAAGCTTGCAGGAATATGAACAGAATCTTATTCAATATGTGAAGGAGGTAAGGGCAAAGAAAGCGAATCCCATTTTATTGACATCTATAGTCAGAAGGCAATTTGAGGATGATCAATTAGTCGATACGCATGGTCAATATCCAGATAGAGTAAGGAGTGTTGCGCGTACATTAGGAGTTCCTATGATTGATATGGAAAAAAAGACGCGTAAATTATTGATGGAGTATGGAGAAGAGTCTTCTAAAAACTTGTTTTTACATGTGCCTCACCATCATCCCAATTATCCTAACGGAAACATTGATGATACGCACTTGAATGAGCGCGGAGCGCTTGTAATTGCCCAATTGGTCGTAGAAGGGATCAAAGAGCAATCGCTAACATTAGCGCAAAAGATGAAATAAAAAAGGGGCATAGCCCCTTTTTTATTTAGAAAATGTATTTGGTACTTAAGAAATTGGAACTGTTGGAGCTTACAATTTCATTAAGCATCTTTTTGTTGTCGTCCGTAAATTTGGCTGCTACAAGGGAGCGGATGGAGAATGCACGTAATGCATCCACGACCGATAAAGTACCTTCGGCACTGTCCTTACGACCTGTAAATGGAAAATTATCAGGACCTCTTTGGCATTGACAATTGATATTTACACGACTTACCTGGTTGACCAATGGATCGATTAAGGAAGAGATCACCGCAGCATTATTACTGAAAATACTGACTTGCTGACCATGGGAAGATTCAATTAAATATTCAATCGGTTCTTCTAAGTCATCAAATGGTACAACAGGAATCACTGGACCAAACTGCTCTTCTCTATAAAGCTTCATATTGGCATTTACCGGATACATGATCGCAGGATATACAAATGACTCTGCAACTTGTCCACCATTTGGATTAATGACCTTTGCTCCATGTGCAATTGCATCTTCGATACATTCCGTTAAGTATGCTGGTTTGTTTAATTCAGGTAATGGTGTTAGCGAAACTCCTTTTTCCCAAGGCATACCAAACTTCAATTTCTCCACTTCTGCTGTTAAGCGTTTCAAGAATTCTTGTGCAATACTACGGTGCACATATACTATTTTTATGGCTGTACAGCGTTGACCATTGAAAGAAAGTGATCCCAATACCGTCTCCGATACAGCTAAGTTAAGATCAGCATCTTTTGTGATAATCGCAGCATTCTTGGCATCTAAACCTAAAATGGCGCGAAGGCGATTTACTTTAGGATGCAGTTTTTTTAATTCATCTGCGACTTTGCTAGAACCAATTAATGTTAACACGTTAATTTTTCCAGACTGCATCAAGCTCGGCACTATATTATTCCCTCTACCATAGATCGTATTGACCACGCCTTTTGGAAAACTAGTTCTGAATGCTTCTAACAAAGGGTAGTGTAATAATGTACCATGCTTAGGTGGTTTAAATAATAGGGTATTCCCCATGATCAATGCCGGTATAAGCGTGGTAAAGGTCTCGTTCAAAGGATAGTTAAAGGGCCCCATACAAAGTACTACACCGAGCGGTGAGCGTCTGATCTGAGCAATAATACCTTGTTCGATTTCAAATCGTGAAGACTGTCTGTCAATATCTTTTAAAGCATCTATCGTGGCATAGATATATTCTACGGTACGATCAAATTCCTTAATGGAATCCGTATATGATTTTCCGATTTCCCACATGATCAATTTGACAACAATGTCTTTTTTCTCGATCATTTTTTTTGTGAAATTCTCAACACAGATAATGCGATCAGCCACACTCATTGTAGGCCATTCTCCGCGGCCATTATCAAAAGCATGGACAGCAGCATCTAATGCCGCCATGGATTCTTTCTCGGTACATACCGGGAAACTGCCGATACGCTTTCGTTGAAGACCGTCCTTGGTCTTGACACATATGGGTGAAAAAACTTCATTGATTTGTCCTTCCCAAGGAATCATCTTCCCATCAGAAAGGAACTCGCGTTGATCGACTTGTTGTTCGAGCGTAAATTCGGGAGGGATGTTACTCTCCTCATAGAAAATACTTTCTAATTCTAAGTTCATTTTAGAGTTTAGTTTAATTATGGATTAGGTTGTTGAAATATATTATAATTATAAATCTACGATTTTCATTTTAGGAACCAAAGCTTTCATCACTACCCATGCAATTAAATAAGCAACAGCACAAAATGAAAAAATGATAAAATACCCTGCTGCCTCGCCATTGAATCCCATAAATTTCATTTGAGTTTCTTTGGCATAATCAAATAGAACACCGGATATTTTGTTGATAATAAATGCACCAAGTCCACCTGCTAGACCACCGATGCCCGTCACTGTTGCAATTGCTTTCTTTGGAAACATATCGCCCACGGTCGAGAAGATATTGGCAGACCAAGATTGATGGGCTGCACCAGCAATACCGATAAAAATAACAGGAATCCAATAAGATACGTAGCCTAGGGGTTGAGCAAATAAAACAATTAAAGGAATAAATGCAAAGATCAGCATAGCTCGCATTCTGCCTTCGTAGGGATTCATACCTTTCTTTTCAACAAAAAGAGTGGGTAGATATCCACCGTAAATGGAGAATAAGGTAATCATATATAGGACAAAAATGGCCAACTGTCCTTGAGTATCGGAAGATTTGATATCATATACAGCACTGAGATAAGCGGGCATCCAGAATAGGAAAAACCACCAAACACCATCAGTCATAAATTTTCCAAAGGCAAATGCCCACGTTTGTTTATGCTTAAAACAATCTATGAAAGAGACTTTTGTTTTTTCATTTAACTTTTGCTCTTCTGTATGATGTGCCGAATCTTGAAGGATATAGATCAATTCACTTTCATTAACCTGAGGATGTTCTTCAGGTTTTTTGTACATAAATATCCAAAATCCCATCCAGACAAAGCCTAGAGCACCGATAATAATAAACGACATTTCCCAACCGTAGTATTTCGCAATTGTAGGAATAGTGATTGGAGCTACTAATGCTCCTATGGTGGCACCGGCATTGAAAATACTGGTTGCTAATGCACGGTCTTTTTTTGGAAAATATTCTGCGGTTGCCTTAATGGCTGCAGGAAAATTACCAGCTTCGCCAATGGCCAATACAAAACGAGCAAAAATAAATAAGGTGACACTTGTACTGATCACCAAGCCCACATCATTGATCGTCCCTATCACTTCTTTGGACTCCTCAAAATTTAAGAACCAATTACCTGTCAGTTGCCCCGCTGTTGCGATACCACAAAAAGCATGTAGGATAGCACCGATAGACCAAATACCTATTGCCCACAGAAATCCTTTTTTGGTGTCCATCCAATCGACAAAGCGACCCGCAAAAAGCATGCTCACCGCATAAAAAATAGAGAATAGAGCTGTGATTGTCCCGTAATCACTATTTGTCCAGTGAAACTCTGGACTGATGAAATCTTTCCAAGTTAAAGAGAGGACCTGTCGATCTAAATAATTGATAGTAGTGGCAAAAAATAGGAGGGCACAGACGCTCCAGCGATACTTTGTTGGTTTATTATTGTTCATATTTTTAGGGTACTTTTTTCTTTATATGGTTGATATAAAGAAATGTAAGTTTGTTAGCATTCCTTTCAAAAAGAATATATCAATAGCTATGGACAAGTTAATCCTTGTCCCTTAGGTTGATAAATGATTCGATATTCTAAAGTTAAGGCTTATAATAAAATTGAACAAAAAGAACTGCTTATATTTACGCAAACGTTTTCAGTGATGATCTGAATGTGGAGCGGCTCTTTTTGTCCATCGTATCTAAAATCTGAAGTATGCTTTGGCATTGTTATAGCAGATGTCTTCAATGATTTTGCCTATCCATTCCTGATCATTGGGCAATTCTCCATTTTCTACATCTTCTCCAAATAGATTGCAAAGTATGCGTCTAAAATATTCATGCCTAGGGAATGAAAGAAAGCTTCTTGAATCTGTCAGCATGCCGACCAACCTGCTAAGAAGTCCCATATTGGACAAAGCATTCAATTGTTTGGTCATACCATCTTTTTGATCTAAAAACCACCAGGCAGAACCAAATTGTATTTTTCCTGCAATCGATCCATCATTAAAATTTCCGATCATGGAGGCTATCAATTCATTATCTGCAGGGTTGAGATTATAAATAATCGTTTTGGCAAGTTGATCTGTACGATCTAACTTATTCATAAACTTTGAAAGAGCATTTGCCTGATTGAAATCTCCAATAGAGTCCCATCCTGTGTCTGGTCCGAGTACAGCTAACATACGACTATTGTTGTTACGTAATGCCCCAAGATGGTATTGCTGAACCCAATTTTTTTCATGATCCAGCTCGGCAAAGTAGATGAGCATGGCAGATTTGAATTTTAAATTTTCTTGCAGACTGAGATCCTGTTTATTTCTGATTTTGGCAAATATTTGGATGATCTCTTGTTCCGTATAGTCTTCGGCATAGATCTGGTTGATGCCATGATCTGATATGGAACAGCCATTGGCTGCAAAAAAATCATGACGCGATTGAATTGCCTTACAATAATCTTGGAATGAACTGATATCAATATCTGTACGCTCTTGCAATTGATCTATATATTGATTAAGCTCATCCACACGGTCGCAATTCATCGCCTTATCAGGTCTAAATGCAGGTAGCATCTTAAATGTTTCTTTTTCAGAAGCAAATTGTTGATGATAATTTAAGCTATCGGTCGGATCATCTGTTGTACATACCACTTCCACGTTCATCTTTTTGAGCAGACCACGGACATTAAATTCTGGTGATTGCAGTTGTTCGGAAATACGGTGATAGACAGCTTTTGCATTTTTACCAGACAGTATTTCTTCAATACCAAAATATCTTTTCAATTCGAGATGTGTCCAATGATAAAGTGGATTTCTCAAGGTATAAGGTACAGTCTCTGCCCATTTGATAAATTTTTCCTCATCCGTCGCATCTCCTGTGATATACTTTTCATCTACACCATTGGTACGCATAGCTCTCCATTTATAATGATCGCCATATAACCAGAGCTGCGTGATATTATCAAAAGATTTATTTTCCACGATTTGCTGCGGTATAAGGTGATTATGGTAATCAATAATGGGTTTATGTTTCGCAAAGCGATGATATAGATCTTGCGCTGTTTTTGTTGTTAATAAAAAGTTTTCGTCTAAAAAAGATTTCATATCAAATGGAATTATATGGATTTATAAACTCACTCCTCGTTTCCAAGGAATAAAATCATCTTGATTGAGTAAGACAGCTTTGGGTATAATCGCACCACTTGCCGCTTGGATACAATAATGTAGTATATCTTCACCCATTTCTTCAATGGTCTTTTCACCATCGATAATCGGTCCTGTATTAATATCGATGATGTCTGCCATTTGCGTTGCAAGTTTTGTATTGGTTGCTACTTTGATGACAGGGCAGATGGGATTCCCTGTTGGAGTACCTAGACCTGTTGTAAATAAAATCAATGTTGCGCCTGATGCTGTTTTTCCTGTCGTGGCTTCGACATCATTGCCCGGTGTACAGACCAAATTAAGTCCAGGTTTTGAATAAGATTCGGTATAGTCCAGCACATCTACAATAGGGGAGTTGCCACCTTTCTTTGCCGCTCCATTACTTTTTATGGCATCGGTGATCAGGCCATCTTTAATATTGCCTGGTGATGGATTCATATGGAAGCCCGATCCAGCCTGTTCTGCAGAAGCGCTATAAGCTTGCATCAGGGAGATGAATTTTTTAGCGGCATGCTCGTCTTTAGTACGATCAATTAAGCTTTGTTCGGCTCCGCACAATTCTGGAAACTCCGCTAAAAGAACAGTTCCACCCAAAGCCACTAGTAAATCGGAAGTGTATCCCACAGCAGGATTGGCTGAAATACCACTGAACCCATCGCTTCCGCCACATTTTACACCTAAAACCAATTTACTTAATGGAGCGGGCTGCCTTTCGATTTCATTTGCTTGAACTAAACCTTCAAATGTAGCGGTGATAGCTTCTTTGATCAGAGATTCTTCACTCTTGGACTGTTGCTGCTCGAAAATAAAAATAGGCTTATCGAAGTCTGGATTTCGATCCTTTAGATCGATTAAAAAATCATTTATTTGAAGATTTTGACATCCTAAACTGAGAATGGTGATACCGCATACATTCGGATGATCGGCATAAGCGCCCAATAGCTTACTTAATATGGCCGCATCTTGACGTGTGCCACCGCATCCTCCTTGGTGATTTAAAAATTTAATGCCATCAATATTTTTAAAAACGCGTTCTGAGGCTGGAGAAAAATGGACGAATTCATCCATATCGTCCTGCTTTAATGGTCGTCCATTTTTGTGCGCATGCACCAATGCCCTTGTAAATGATTTATATTTTTCAGAAACATTATAACCCAGTTCATTGTACAAGGCTTCCTTAATAATATCAAGATTTCTATTCTCACAAAACACGAGAGGAATGAATAACCAATGATTTGCCGTACCCACACGTCCATCTGATCGTACATAACCATTAAATGTTTTGCCTTTAAAAGAATCGATATGAGGAGCTGTCCACTGATAATCATAGGGACGAAAACAATAGTTATCTACTGCGTGTTTTGTATTGTCGGTATCCATACGACTTCCTTTGGCGATCGCATATTGAGATTTACCGACCAATACTCCATACATCAAGATATCATCACCGGCATGCATATCATCCATGAAGAATTTATGTTTTGCGGGAATATCAGCAGTTAAGGTAATATCCGACCCATTAAATGAGATCCTTTCTCCCTTCTTCAGATCTTGCAGTGCGACCAGCACATTATCTAACGGGTGGATCTGTAAAAACTTAGTTTTCATATCTTACTTGCTCCTATTTTTTAAGACCGCCTGTATTCCTATATTGCTGATTTCTTGAATATAGTTTACTACAGCAGTAGCAAATCCTGGAAAATCAGATAGGTCTTGTTCCCATATTGCAGTCGACTTTAATACATCGCTGATGTGAGGATATCCCTTCATCCAGTGTTGGTACAATGAAGACGCATATTCATCCTGAATATTGAAATTGGAGGCGGTATGTTGCGTTTGAAAAGCGCCATTGATTTCTTTGGTATCCATGAGGATTATATATGCCGCAATACCTAAGGCGATATGTTCAGGTGCATGCTGATGCAATTGATACCACCTGTTCAATAGACCCAGTACCCTTAGTTTAATTTTGGAGGTATAATTCAATGAAATGGCTTTCCATTGATGGTCCAAAAATGGATTTCGGAATCTGTCAATCACGGATTTTGAAAAAATCTGTACATCTTCATTTGTAATGGTATTGTCCAAAATTGTAGGACCGATCTCTGTTTCCATTAAATTGGATACATACGCCAGAAAATCATCATTCTCCATTGCTTTTTTAACGGTATCAAAGCCCATTAACAGCGCGATTGCACAGGACAGGGTATGTGTTCCATTTAATAAGCGCAGTTTAAGTTCTTTAAATTTTTGAATAGCAGGAGCAATCGCTACTCCTTTATTGACTTGAGCGAAGGAAAGCTCTTGAATAACTTGAGGATCAGAAGATTCAATAGCCCACAAGTTAAAGGGCTCGACCATGATCATGAGCTCGTCCTCGTATCCTAATTTTGAGGTTGTTTCTTTATAATCTTCAGATGCCAGCTTTCCAGGAACAATGCGGTCAACAAGTGTGTTGCAGAACGAATTTGCCGTTTTTATCCACTGAATAAAAAGTTGATTCATATGATTGATAGCGGCTAATTGAAGCACATATTCCTTTAGCTGATCTGCATTATTACTGATTAATTCCGTAGGTAGAATAATAAATCCGCCATCCTGATCACCTTTGCACTCTTGAAATCTTGCAAATAATATCGCCAATAATTTCCCTGGAAATGAAGTCGGCACTCCAACAGAAATATCTTCACTGCTCGATGTGATACCGGCTTCCGTGGTATTGGATATGATAATTTTAATAGCAGGGCTGATCGCTGCTTCTAGGATTTGATCCCAATCATTTGTCGCAGTTAAAACACGACTGATAGAAGCGTTGACAATCTGCTGATTGACAGTTTCTTCATTTTCAATACCCCTTACGCAGGTGGTATAGAGGTTGTCCTGCTGTTCAAAAGCAACAGTATCTCCTTGATCTGTCGATTTTACAATAACAATGCGGCCATTAAAAACCCCTTCTCGATTTGCCTTGTCGATATAGAAGTCAGGAAGGCCTCTCAGTAATACACCAGTACCAAATTGTATAATTTTCTCTGGAAGATCAAAAACTGAATCCATTGGTTTCAGGACTTCGGTATTGGTAATTTCCTGTAGATTTTGGCGATTTAAAATCATTTTTTATTCCGTGTTTAATAATTAATTTGGATGCACTACATTATTTTTTTTGAGCCATTTGGCATATTCTTTTTGGAGAAGTTTCTCCGGCCAGTTTCCAAACCAGGCATAGCCATTTTTTCTTTCTTCTGATAAATCTTCAAAATTGGATGTGATCAAATTTCCTCGATCACCGTAAATGGGTTTATTTGACTCAAGATCATAAAATCTTGCCCAAACAGTTGCAGATGTATCTGCGATCAAATGACGTGTGGATTTTTTTGTTGTAGGGTCAATGTCATGGTCAAATCGATAACCTGAGATCTGATGTTGTTCAAACCATTTAACGGCAGCATTGATTGCCGTTACAATAGCTGGAGATGGATTTTTTTGTGCCATTAAAAATCGAACTATACCAACAGATTCACTGGTACTCAATGCTGCGGGTTCAAAACTTCTAGCCTGAGCAGGTAAAAGTGATTCGGGGTCATATTGTGCAGACCAAATCGTGAGCAGGCTGTCTTGTTTTACTTGTAGTTGTAGGATGATAGCAATGCCTCTTTCTACTGCAGACTGTGCCTTTGGGATATAGGCTCTATCAACCAGTTCAAAGTCATTGTTGGACGTTGCGATATCATGTAGTATTTGTAATGCATTGATCATCGCATCATCATTGAAGGTGATTTGGCTTCTATAGAGAGAAGTGTTTGGATAGTATTGAGGAAAGCCTCCATTGCTATACTGTGCCTCCAATAAGTAATCAATACCTCTTTCTGCCGCCTGTAAATACGTTATGTTTTTTGTTTTTTTGTAGGCTTTGATTAAAGTCGTTATCTCCCGTGAGGTCGATTTATTGTCTAATGTGGCCGATTCGATAGTCGTACTTTTTATCTTCGTTAAAAGTGATTTGCTGATCTCCAAGTCATAATTAACCACACTTTTATCTTTTAGTTGCTTAGGCCACCCCCCATTTTTTAATTGATAAATCAGCATCTTTTCCGCCATAGGATCTTTGATCCCATTAGGCTGAGCAAAACAGATCAGGTTGAAAAATAGCCATGATATCAGTGGTATTAAAAATAAATATCGCATAGCCATTAGTTTTTAATTTTTGAGATCAACCACGTTGTTAATTCTTCTGCCGCTTGGAAGTTTTGAAAATCTTTAGGCAATTTTCGACCATCCACATATTCGTTATATAACCACGGATCGCCGATAGCGAAAACAGTTCCTTTTCCAAATGAAGCTGTGGCAATAATAATGTCATCATGATGCCTGACAAGTTCTTTTGCAGGAGATTTTAGAGATAAAGTAGAAATTTCCTTGACATATATTTTGTTTACATCATGAAAAATACCCGTTCCTTTTGGAATATATACAGCACCCTCTTCATAATTATTATTTTTCACCTGATTCTTACTGTCCTCGTTAAAAGTAATTCCAAATTTTGTGGCTAACGTATTGAATTCTTTTATTTCGCAATTGCCAACGTCGTTGAGTAGTAATACAAGTACGCCTCCTTTTTTCACCCAATTAGCGATCTCAGAAGCAGATTGCTCAGTCATCATGTGGGGTTGTTCGGTTTCCTTTTCGGTATCAGGATCAACGATAATATAGATATTTGATTGGCGCAGATTGCTCAAGTTAGGAGCTGTTTTGAGTGTGTTGGTCTGGATATGCTTTCTGTTGAAAATTCTCCCCCAAAACGAAAAACCATTGTTGTCTTCGCCATCCCATAAATAATGATAAGGTTTTAATTTACCTGTTGGATCAGCTTTGTATTCGTTATTGAAATAATTATCCAATGTGACGGTCAATTGCTTTCCTTTAGGCTGTTCTTGAAAGATTTCCATTTCCGAAGCAGCGAGTATAAATGGACCTACGCCCTTCGGGTCGTTGCTTACAACAGGTTCACTCATATAATACTCAAAACTTCCATCTCTATATTTTTTCTTTCCTCCTAATCCTGATACTTCAACCACATGATTGAGATTGATCTGTCCATTTGGTGAAGTTGATATAAATTCTTTGAGAAGTCCTTCATATGCTTTTTGAGTATTTTTAGCATATCCTTTAGACAAATATCCCAAGCGGATACTTTTTGCTAAAGCATATACAAACATGCTTGAAGCAGATGCTTCAACATAATTTTCCTTGATATCTCCGCGATCCATCACATCAAACCAGACACCTGTTTTTTGGTCTTGATATTTTACGATGGTCTTTAACGTCCTATTCAGGAGATCAACCAAAGGTTGACGATTGACATTTTCAAGAGGGAAATTATCAAGTACATCTACTAATCCCATCACATACCAACCCATCCCTCTTGCCCAAAAATTGGGTGATTGTCCCGTCTTGGCATCTGCCCATTTTTCTTCTCTAGACTCATCCCAGCCATGATAGAGTAGTCCAGTCTTCTGATCTTTGGCATTCTTTTCCATCCAAAAGAACTGATTGGCAATATCGTTGTACTCATCTGTCAGATTCATGAGCGCAGCATATTCTGCTCGGAAAGGTTGAGCCATGTACAGTCCATCCAACCACATTTGATTTGGATAGATTTTTTTATGCCAATAGCCACCTTCTTTAGTTCTAGGGTGATTTAATAGCTGTTTGTAAAGTGTATGGCAAGCTTTTAAGTATTTTTCTTTTTTTGTGACTTTGTAAAATAAGAGCAGTGTACGTCCATTTTTGATATGATCAATATTAAAGTCTTTCGCCGAATAATTTTTAATGGTCCCATCTTGTCCGACAAACTTATCCATCCAAGATTCGATATAACTAAAGTAAGAGCTATTTCCCGTATTTTTCCATGTTTCAGCAACCCCTTCAAGCACCACACCCATATCGTAAGTCCATTTTGGTCCTTTGGAATTATTCACAAAAACACTATCCTTAAATAGTTTTTCAATGGCAGTTTGCGTCATTTTTTCAGATAAAGGTATTTGACCAAAGCCATGTGTATATAGACTACAGACAAGTAATATAAAAGCAACTATTTGTTTCATCACAGGTTATTTTTTGATTTTCAATACAGATTTTGATAATCCAGACTCCATCTTGCTAATTGTTTTGACCTTGTTTACATCCGTTTTGATGACTTGGATATTTTTTGAATTTTCTCCATACAGATCAAACAGTAGGCTAGCTTCTTCCTGATATTTTAAGTTTTCAAAAACAATATTTTGTGCATTTTCAATATGAACTACCGGTGCAGTTTCTTTTGAAAAAATAATGATATCCTTAAGTTTTATGTTAGAAGCTTCGATGATATCAATACCTTTTTTTGCCTGTATCGTTACATTTTCGATCGTTATATCTTGGATATTCATTTCAGGGAGACCTCTGAAAAATATTCCTTTTTCAGCCCCATTGACAAATACATTTTTAATATGAAAATTTTTGAATTGAGGCGTTTCCTCGGTGACAGGTATTTTTTCAGCTTTAACTTTTTCTCGTTTTTCTCCAGCCATAGGAACAGGATCAACCGCTTCATAGTACATGTCAAATAGAATAGCCTCTCCAGGTATATCGATCATATTGATATTCTCGATAAAAATATTTTCAACGGTACCCCCTCTTCCTCTTTTTGTTTTAAATCTTAAGCCGATATCCGTACCAATAAAGCTGCAGTCTTGAACCCAGATGTTTTTGGCACCGCCACTCATCTCACTGCCGATCACAAATCCACCGTGGGCATGGTAAACCACATTATTGCGGATTAATACATTTTCCGTAGGTTTTCCTCGCTCCCTTCCCGATTTGTCACGTCCCGATTTGATACAGATACCATCATCGCCTACATCAAAAGTGCAATCTTCGATCAGTACATTTTTACATGACTCAATATCAACACCATCTCCATTCTGTCCATACCATGGATTGCGGACCAATAGACGGCGCAATGTCAAGTCTTCGCACAACAAGGGGTGCAGATTCCATGCTGGAGAATTTTGTATGGTGACACCCTCTAGGAGCACTTTTTTGCAATTAGTCAACACCAATAGATTGGGACGTAGAAAATCTTTTATATGTTCATAATCGGAGGAAGATGTCCCAGCAGTCATGACACCCGCTTTTTTATCTTTAGATCCGGCCAATGATTTTTCAGAAGGATACCAGATCTGACTTGATTTGTCTACAACGCCGCCCGAATTAACAAGATTTTTCCATTGCGAATCTGTGAGTTTACTTTTCTTGACCATTCTCCATGCATCACCATTGCCATCGATAACGCCCGAACCCGTAATCGCAATATTAGTTAGATCAGTTCCGGAGATTGGACTCTGATTGCGCCAAGCAGGTTGTCCTTCCCAATTTGCTGCTATCAATTTATATTGATCAAAATCATCCGTAAAGAATAGGATTGCATCTCTTTTTAAATGAAGATTGACATTACTTTTTAAGATAATAGGACCTGTCAGCCAAAGTCCTGATGGAATTAGCACAACACCACCACCTTGAAGACTACTCTGTTCAATCGCCTTATTAATAGCAGTTGTATTTAAAAAATGGCCATCTCCTTTTGCCCCGTGATTGACGATATTGATCGTGTCGGAGCGGAATGATACTGTTTGAACAACCGGAGGTTGAGGTGCTTGAGCAAAGACAGAAGAACCAGACAGTACTATAACTGCTAGGATACCTTTTTTGATGCTACTGAAATAATTACGGGAAGTCCTCATAATTAGGAAGTCTTAAAGTTTATAATTGGGTTGTATGTAACACAAGTGTACGATCTTTGTCGATGAAATCGAAGTGAAATCTATGCAATCGTTACCGGTAAATCATGGGTTTTTGATGATATCGCTGGGATCCCAGTCATCAAAATAAGTATTGATCTGATATTTTGCCGCTTCGGAATCTGTTAACTGGTGACTCCAGTGCACGCGTTTCTCCACTTGGCTACCAGGTCCCTTATTTCCATATTCGGCAAAGTATGCTGTTTTTTCATTTTCAATATTGCGCCAGTTGTCCCACCCGCCTTCATCAATAAAGTTTGGCAATGTCGTGTGTTGAAAAATAACTTTAGCATGGGGACGCCACGGCCGTCCTAAATAAAATTTTCCTGTAGATCGGTCTCCGATGATCTGACACTTATGGAATAGATATCCGTTTTTAACGTCTATAGGCGTTGATGCTGCGGTGATATAACCGCTATTCTTGCAAAGCAGAATGCATTTTTCAAACCATACCGTAGACGAGCCAAAGATAAAGTCGACTGTGCCTTCGATATGACAGTTTACATACAACTGTCGAGCACCCTTGCCATAAGTATACAGCGTATCTTGGAAACCCAAGAAAATGCAATTTTGAAAAATAGCTTTATCGGCAGCTATCCATGCGGCTACCGCTTGTCCTACGGGTCCAGAAGAGTTTTCAAAGGTGATATTTTGAGCATAGAAACCATCACCGCAGATCGATATGCTTGATGAACCTGAAGTGCCCATTTCTTCGCCAAAGCTGTTTTTCTTCTGAGCGAAATCATCATAGGTAAGGACAACTTGTTGGTTTGGTTCGCCAATCAGTTGAATAAGTTGCTTGGAGCCCGCAATAATGATCTTTTCTTTATAGATGCCCTTTTTTATTAATATGCGGGTAGCTTTTTTTCTAAAGTCAGGTGTGGCATTTATTGCTTCTTGCACTGTACTAAAATCGCCATTCCCTTCTTTGGATACGATGTAATCATATTCTTGAGCATAGGACACAGGTATCAATTGCAATGTAATCAGTAAAATAAAAATGATACGTTTTGACATCATGAGATCGGGTTACTGGTATTGGTATATCTCTAAAATAAGGAATAAAAAGACGAATCAAGAGATTTCACCTATCATAAAATATGCAAACGTTTTCGGGAACGATTGCATAATCAGGATTTGTGATTGCGTCCGATTAGCAGTAAACTTGTTGTAACCAGTGCTTCCTTTGCCATAGGTATAGGCTTACTTTTTTTATGTGATGTTGGATAAATATGAAAAGACTTCTTATCAGTATCTTTTGCTTTTTTTTAGTAATCTTTTGTTGTGCCCAACAGAAGAAAATGCTCATCGTAGGGCAGCACGGAGAGGGATATCCAACAATTCAAGAAGCGGTCCATGCGGTGCGGGATTTTTACGAGTCTCCAGTTACGATATTCGTACACAAAGGGATTTATCATGAAAAGCTGAATATACCCTCATGGAAACATTTTATACATATAGTAGGGGAAGATAGAGATTCGACCATCATTACAAATGACGATTATTCAGGTAAAAGAAATGTACAAAATGAGTTTCTAACTCCTTTTAATACTTATACCTCCTACACGGTTCTTGTAGCAGGCAATGACTGTGTCATTGAAAATCTGACGATACAGAATACTGCTGGAGAAAAGGGGCAAGCTGTGGCACTGCATATTGATGCTGATCGTACGCACATTCGTAATTGTAATATCCTAGGTTGGCAAGATACTTTTTATTTGGCGCGAGCAGGATCAAGAAATTTTATCGACCAATGTTTTATTTCCGGAAGCACAGATTTTATATTTGGAGCAGCCACAGCTGTCTTTTCTAAATGTACGATTGAAAGTTTAAAGAACTCTTATATCACCGCACCTTCAAACTCACAGGATCACCCTTATGGATTTGTATTTTTAAATTGTGATCTGCGTGCAAAAAATGAACAAGTAAATCAGGTTTATTTGGGGAGACCATGGCGCTCTAATGCTAAAGTGCTGTTCTATGCCTGCAACTTGGGCTCACATATAGTCGCTGAAGGTTGGGATCCATGGAATGGAGATACCATGTTTCCGGATAAATATAAAACAGCGGTTTTTTTAGAAATTAACTGCAGAGGAGAGGGGTTTAAACAGTTGTCCAAACGTGTTCCTTGGTCTAAGCAGATCCTAAATAATAACTATAAGCAACCCAGTCTTTCATCGATATTTACAGATTGGAAACCAACAGAAAATAGCAATTGAATTGATCCATAGAATGATGTCTTTAATCAGCTTTTTTACCGTTGAAACGGATAAGCAATAAAAATTTCAAAATCATGAAAGGTAGTTTTTTACTCCTTATTTTTAATAGTTTGTGTTTTCTGGTCCATGCGCAGGAGATCAGGAAGGTTGATACTTCTTTTACAGTACACGGTACTTTTGCTAAGGAAAGTAAGAGAAGACCTCATATTACTTTGGCAGAAAAAGTAGACACTACAGTTTTGACTATTCGTCAAATCCCATATAAAAAAACAGATGATAGGATATTATCCTTGGATGCCTACCTTCCGAAAAATTTTGACATCCGTTATCCTTGTCTCATTTTAATACATGGAGGGGGATGGCGTTCTGGCAATAAAGAAATGATGGCAACGATGGCAAATGCCTTAGCGCATCAATTTTTGGTATTGACTGTGGAATATAGGCTTTCGTTAGAAGCTAAATTTCCAGCTGCATATACAGATTTAATGGATGCCGTCTTATGGGCTAAAAGCCAGAAGCAATTGCCGATCGATACGGCTCGAATTGCGGTGATCGGTACTTCGTCTGGTGGACAGCTAGCCAGTTTGTTGGGGACAAATACAGCTGCAAATAAAGGAGCATCTGTTCAGGCAGTTGTCAACATTGACGGGATTGTCGCTTTTAATCATCCAGAATCTGAAGAAGGGGAGATGGCTTCATTTTGGCTAGGAGGAACATATGATCAGGAGCCTACACAATGGGAAAAAGCCTCACCTTTGTATCAAGTCAATGCCTTCACGGCAAAGACATTATTTTTGAATAGCTCCATACCCCGTTTTCACGCAGGGAGAGATGATATGATACGCAAGATGCATGATTTAGGGATCTATACAGAGGTTTTTACATTTAAAGACTCTCCGCATACCTTTTGGTTTTTTAATCCATGGTTTGAACCCATGATCGATAAAATCATTTCATTTCTAACTAAAAATCTATAATCTGTTATGTAGCTCCTCGGAAGGGGACCTAAGTACTTGTTATCTTTAGTAAGATTATAATTGGGTATAAAAGCAAATTTATCTAAGTTTGTTTTATGATTGCTCTTATAAATGCAATCACATAAAAGTTTTTACAATGGAACTGCAAGCACTGTACAACATATTCAAACAATATCCTACTGTATCAACGGATACACGTCATATCTTACCCGATTCACTCTTTTTTGCTTTAAAAGGAGCCAATTTTAATGGAAATGAATTTGCAGAACATGCGCTGGTTTCTGGTGCTCGCTATGTGATTATTGATGAGGCCCAATACAAAAAAGATGATCGATTTATACTCGTTGATGATGTTTTAGAAACCTTACAGGCTTTGGCACATTATCATCGCCAACAATTTAAGATTCCTTTTATTGGTGTCACAGGTACCAATGGTAAGACCACTACGAAAGAGTTGTTGAATGCTGTCCTGTCCAAAACCTATAACACCTATGCGACTAAAGGAAATTTGAATAACCATATAGGCGTTCCTTTGACCTTGTTGGCGATTGATCAGACAATCGAAATCGCTATCATCGAAATGGGGGCAAATCATCTTGGTGAAATTGATTTTTTATGCCAGATTGCAGCACCTACTCATGGGCTGATCTCTAATGTAGGTAAAGCGCACTTGGAAGGATTTGGTTCTTTCGAGGGGGTGAAGAAAACAAAAGGAGAACTGTATGATTGGCTACAAGATCATCAGGGAACATTGTTTCTGCAGGGGGATAATTCTTTTTTGAAAGAAATGGCCGCACAACGACATATCAATGAAGTGGTAACATATGGTTTTTCCGAGTCTAATGCGATCATTGGCCATTTGATCAAGGCAAATCCATTATTGCAAATTGAATGGCATCTTCAACAATCGGAAGAAGTCTTTCAAGCAGATACCCAATTAACGGGTTCTTACAATACAGAAAATTTCTTAGCAGCGATAGCACTGGGACATTATTTTGATGTTCCTCTTGGGCTTATCAACGCAGCCATTTCGGAATATACACCTACTAATAATCGTTCTCAGATAACAAAGACAGACCGCAATACCGTGATCTGTGATTATTATAATGCAAATGCAACGAGTATGGAGGCCGCATTGGCTAATATGGGCATCATCGAAGCTGAGCAGAAAGTCATTATCTTGGGTGATATGTTTGAGCTTGGAGATGAATCTTCTTTTGAACATCAAAAAGTGGTAGATCTTGCCAAAACAATTGTAGGAGCACGCTTGATTTTCGTCGGCAAAGCATTTTATGAACACAAAGATGGCGATGCGGAGTTTTTTGAAACGACCGATGATGTGAAATCGAGCCTATCCATCCATCCCATCTCGGGTGCAACTATCCTGTTGAAAGCATCCCGAGGAATGGCTTTTGAAAAGCTGATGGAAGTGTTGTAATATATTGATATTAAATTGTATAAATAATAAAAGGCTTGATTATTCAAGCCTTTTATGTATAAAAAAGGTTAACTAAACAATAGATCTACGATCTGTTTAGCCTCTTTAACATCATGCACACGCAACAACTGTACGCCTTTGCTGAGGAGTAAAGTATGGAGGGCTGTTGTTCCATTTAGGGCTTCTTGTGGAGTTATTCCCAATTTTTTATAGATCATAGATTTTCGGGAGATTCCCCCTAGTAATGGAAGGCCAAAATAATGGAGCTCATCGACGCGATGTAGCAGTTCATAATTTTGTTCTATTGTTTTTGCGAAACCATAGCCAGGGTCAAGGATGATGTCTTTCACCCCGAGTTTTCGTAAAGCTGCAATTTTTTGTCCAAAATAGGTAGCGACATCAGTGACGATATCCTGATATGCGGTTAATTGTTGCATATTTTCAGGGATGCCGCGCATATGCATCAAAATATACGGGACCTGCAATTTCGCTACGGTTTCGAACATAAGAGGATCTATAGTGCCTCCAGATACATCGTTTATGAGATGTACACCAGCATGTATACAGGCCTCGGCCACATCTGCTCGGAAAGTATCTATAGATAGTATGGCATCTGGAAAGGTACTGACTAGGGCAGCGATAGCGGGTAGTGCTCGATCCAGCTCTTCTTGAGAACTGATCAATGCTGCTCCAGGTCGTGAAGAATAAGCCCCAATGTCGATGATGTCAGCGCCTTCTTCAAGTAACTTTCTGGTCTGGATAAGTATTTGTTCTATCGTATTATTTTGTCCCCCATCAAAAAAAGAGTCTGGCGTCACATTTAATATTCCCATGATGATGGGGCGATCAAATGTCATTATTTGACCTTTTAAGTTGATCGATTGAGCGGCTGTGGTATGGATCATTTTCATCGTACACAAAGGTATCAAGCTTATTTAATAAATGCTACAAATAAAAACAGGCTAATTCGATTGGAATTAGCCTGTTCAGTCTTTTTATAGTACGTTTATTTTACCACCAATACGCCGTCTGCAACAAAAGTGATTTCGTTTGTCGCTTCTTTGACTTTTGCGTAGCCATCTAGAACTACATTTTTTCCGATGAGGTCAGTGGGTACAAAATAGCTATAGTCGGTAAAGCGAACCATCACAGGTTCTTTGTCTCCTGTTCTCTCAAGTGTCAAATAACAGCCCTTTTTTTTGCAAACTTCAACAACTTTGCCAGTTACTTTACCTGTAAATTTAGCTGATGTCTCCAACGATTTTTCCAATTTGTCAACTGTAACCGCATTAGAGTTATCAACCTTTTTGCCATATTGTACACCAACTTTAGCAGGTGTAATTTCTTTTTGTTGCGCTTGACTATTCCATGAAAAGCCAAATGCTAACGTTGCGAATAATATTAATTTTTTCATGTTCACCTTATTTTCGGATAAATTCAAACTTTCCGCTAGGATCCAACTTCATTACGCTTGAAGACTTACCATCACTTTTGACATGTTGACCATATTTGACCACATAGTCTACCTGCTCTTTTATTTCTTCAGCGATGTCGTCAAAGCATGTCGGCGAAGATTGTCCGCTGATATTAGCAGATGTAGATACCAATGGTTTTCTAAAGCGCTGTAAGAGCTGTTGACAAAAATCATGGTTTACAATGCGAATTCCGATTGAACCATCTTCTGCAATCACATTAGGCGCTAAGTTTTTAGCTGCGGAATAAACGATCGTAAGCGGCTTCTCGGTATATTCAATCAATTGGTAAGCTACTTCTGGAATTTCAGTCACGTAACTTGCCAATTGATTTTCATTATGTAGTAAAACAATAAGGCTCTTTTCTTTTCCCCTACCTTTTAACTGAAAAACTTTTTCTACAGCCTCAGGATTTGTTGCGTCACAACCTATACCCCAGATCGTATCTGTTGGGTAAAGAATCAAACCGCCACTCTTGAGTACTTCTAAAGCCTGGTTAATATCATTTCTATCTACAAATTCACTCATTTTTTTAATTATATAAAATACTATACCGCTACATTATGATCACGTAGTGCATCGTTTAACGATGTTTTCTTATCTGTAGACTCTTTACGTTTACCGATGATTAGTGCGCAAGGAACTTGATACTCTCCAGCAGGAAATTTTTTCGTGTATGAACCGGGGATCACAACAGAACGAGCAGGAACATAACCTTTGTATTCGACCGGTTCAGGACCAGATACATCAATGATTTTAGTTGATGCTGTTAAGACAACATTCGCACCTAATACAGCTTCAGTTTCAACGCGGATACCTTCCACAACGATAGCTCTAGAACCAACAAATACATTGTCTTCGATGATTACTGGAGCAGCTTGTACAGGTTCCAATACACCACCAATACCAACACCACCACTTAAGTGAACGTTTTTACCAATTTGTGCACAAGAACCAACAGTAGCCCATGTGTCCACCATGGTACCTTCTCCTACATAAGCACCAATATTGACATACGAAGGCATTAAGATAACACCTTTTGCTAAATACGCTCCTAAGCGAGCAGAAGCACCGGGAACAACACGAACACCAATTTCTTTGTAGTTCGTTTTTAATTTCATTTTATCGTAGTAAACAAAAGGACCAGCAGTTGATTCACTCATTTCACGAATAGGGAAATATAAAATAACAGCTTTTTTAATCCAATCATTGACATGCCATCTCGTGCCGATAGGTTCAGCAACCCTCAATTCACCAGCGTCAAGTTTTAAGATTACTGTACGAATAGCCTCTGCATATTCTTTATATTCTAGAAGTAGTCTATCCTCCCAGGCATCTTCAATAAGTTTTTTTAATTGATCAACCATCTTTTATAATTCAAAATTATTAGTTCTATTTATTGAAGACAAATATGTTAAAATTTGTTCAATTTATAATGCATAATAAGCAGATTTTAAGTCTTTATGACTATTTTTGTACAAATGGCAACAGAAACTGAAAAACTTCGAATCGATAAATATTTGTGGTCAATACGTCTTTTCAAAACACGTAGTTTGGCAACTGAGGCTTGTAAAGCTGGTCGGGTAAAATTGAACGGACAGAATATAAAGGCTTCGTATGTGGTGAAAGTTGGAGAAATCTATCAGGTGCAGAAAGGTATTGAACGGAAGGTAGTCAAAGTTTTAGGGCTTCTGGAAAGAAGAGTAGATGCTAAGACAGCGGTACAGTTTTATGAAGATCTAACTCCTGAGGAGGAAACCTCAGCTTACAAATCAGCTTTCCATGCTCCAATTCTTAAAAGAGATCGCGGTACAGGTAGACCGACTAAAAGAGATCGTCGTGAGATCGATGACTTAAAAGAGGACTGGTGGGAAGATGAAGGTAAAAACTAATCTATATATAAAATAAAAGAAGCTACCGAGGTAGCTTTTTCTATTTTATATGATTTACGACATCGTCAAAGTCAATATCGCCATGTGAAGCATTGAAAATACAAGTCTTGCCTTTTATGATCAAGAGTTGTGGTGATTGATGCTCCACGTGCCAGATGGAAGCGATCTGATTAGAAATTTCGCGGAAAGCCAGCAGATCTAAGTAATAAACATCGTAAGACTTGTCTGTCAGGTTAGCAAAACGTTCCAAGTTTCTCTTTGCCATGCCACTAATACCACATGTTGTGCTGTGTTTGAAAATGGCACATACCTGATCGCTATTCAATATTTCTTGTAGTTGGTCTAAACTATTAAGAGGAATCCAGTTAATCATATTATAAATCAGTAAATTTTGAAGCTTCTACCTGTTCAAATGTAGAAACGGTTGTAAATGTACAGCTTTTCTTTTTATTGTTGATCGCAACAAATGAAGTCGGTAGTCTCAAACCTGAACCAGTATCTTTATACTGATCAATTTGATAGCTAATCGAATTGATACTATTTTCGAATACTTTTATTTCGCCATTATTTTCATGAATCATGAGATTTCCTCTGATCGGGCTATTGTAAAAATTTCCGTTGTAGGTGACAGACGTATTCAAGAGCTTTTCACTATTTAAAAGCTTGACAGTTGTATTCGAAAAGTTTATTCCTTTTAGTTCTGCTATTGTGGGCAGCAAGAGTAGTTGTAAGTCTCCATTGATCTGTTGCCTGATATCCTCTTGCAATGCAGATTCTTGTGTGCTCACATCAACCGCATTAACAAAAAATTTAAGCGATTTCTTGGTTTTGAAATTGAATAAGTAGACTAGTTTTTCATTTTTTTTGGATTGCCCTTCAAATCGACATTCACCAGTTTCCCGATTCCACAATAAGGATCGTTCGGTCTCATTATTTAATAGGTTGGAGTTGTCATTTCCGTTACAAGAAAATAATAAAAATTTTGTTTCCTGCCAGATGTCGTTTCCGCCTATTGAAGACCAAAGCTTCGCAGGGATACTCGTCTCTTGTGCTACCGCTATGGCAAAATTAATTTGCACAATGAGGTAAAAGAAAATAATTTTTACTGTAGTTTTCATGATATGAATCTTTATAAAAGATAAAATCGACTTAGACATCTTATACAGGATACCTAAGTCGATCAAATACTATAGAGATAACAATATTATCTTATTCTTGTTTGCTTGTGATGAATAAGCCTTACTATATTTTAGCCTGATCATCTTGCAAAGTTGATGATTGCTACTTGTTGTAAACAAAAAAGCAAAATTAGTTTTGAGCACTAATTTGTGCCATTTGAATTGCTGTAATAGCGGCCTCTTCACCTTTGTTTCCGTGTTGGCCACCAGCTCTATCTAATGCTTGTTGTTGATTGTCAGTTGTCAGTACGCCGAAAATAACGGGTTTGTTGTATTTCAACGATACATTACTGATGCCATTGGCTACTGCGTCACAGATGAAGTCAAAATGACGGGTTTCTCCTTGGATCACACAGCCTAAACAGATGACGGCATCAAGCGAATCATCGCGTAGTAAAATATCAGCGCCAGTTATTAATTCGAAGCTACCGGGAACTTCAATGATTTTTATATTTTCTTCTTGTGCTCCATGCTTTTCTAATCCAGAAATTGCACCATTTAAAAGAGCTCCAGTGATCTCAGCATTCCATTGTGCTACTACAATTCCAAATTTAAAAGGATTTGCATTTGCCACTTTTATGTGTGAGAAGTCTGATAAATTTTTAATGCTACTTGCCATATTGAAACAAACTTAGATAAATTTGCTTAGATACACAATATAATAGCTTTCATCTAAAAGTAATTTATTCTTTCAGCCCCTATATTTATCATCCATACTCAGGAGCATATTGGTTCATATCTATTTAAGATAGATGATCATCGAGCTTTCGTTAGATATGGATCTATCAGAATATCTATTTCACAAAAAAAGGTCGCTTAAAAGCGACCTTCTATATGATTAAAAAAGTATTAAATACTATAGATGTGCTTGTATACGACCGATAGGTCCGTCTATCATAGCAGCTTCTTGACTTTCAGGAAAGTCAGATTTAATTTTCTTATAAGTTTCTTCAGCTTGTTTGTATTCATTTTGAGCCTCGTATACTAATCCTAATTTTTTCAAAAATAATGGAGTCGTGTAAGAGTTGGCTGATTTGTTGGCTGCTTCTTTGTAAAAACCAGCTGCTTTTTTATAATCTTTTAATTCGGAATAGACGTCTCCTTTTAATCCGATAACCAATGGATCAAGAATTGTACTACCTGTTGAAGAATAATTTTCTAATGCATCAATAGCTTCATTGTACTTTCCTTGACGTAAGTATAATCCACCTAAATAGGCATTAGCGATATTAGCTGATTTTGTATTAGAATACTCATCAGCAATTTCTTTAAATCCTAAGAAAGAACCATCACCTTCAATAGCACGATTTTGTAATGAATCTATTGTAGCATATTCTTCCGCTTTAAATATTTCATTCGCTGCTTTTTCAGCTCTTGGTTGTAAATAAAGTTTTTGATATCCAAAATACAATATAATTAACACAAAAATACCACCTACGATAAAAGTGATGCTTTTTTGATTGTCCTGAAAAGTTGAACCTTGTGAAGGTTTATTCGCTTGTCCAGCGTTATTTTGGTTTTGATTTTTAGACATTATGATTCAATGAAAAAATATAGATTGCAAAAATACAATTTTACTGTAAATATCCAAGCTTTTGTAATGATAATAAACGTTAATCTCGATTTATCGGATGTTTCTCTGCCTCAATTTCTTTATCTATTTGTTCGTAGATTGAGTTTTGGCTTTTAAACTCGGGGACAATTCTTTTCATCGCTAGCACCACATCATGCCTATTCTGATGTTTAATACCAGCGACCAACACTTCAATATGATCGTTTATCTGTTGGAAATCGTTTTCTCGAACTTTTGCGATCATGATTTTTTTATGGTGTGTTGGCATTGTATTTTCTAGATCGTTGAGCAGTTCCTCATAGAGTTTTTCACCTGGTCGTAGTCCAGTAAACTTAATTTCAATATCCTCGTTGGGAATAAATCCAGAAAGTTTGATCATTTTATTTGCCAATTCAATGATCTTAACTGATTTTCCCATATCAAAAACAAATATTTCTCCGCCTTCACCCATGGAACCAGCCTCAAGGACCAATTGACAAGCCTCAGGTATCGTCATAAAATAACGTGTGATCTCGGGGTGCGTGACCGTTACAGGACCTCCCTTTTCGATTTGATCTCTAAAACGTGGAATAACAGACCCGTTGGAACCCAGGACATTACCAAATCGTGTAGTGATGAATTTTGTCTTTGCATTTAGCAGCCCGTTGTTTTGCAAGAAATGATTGAAAGACTGTACATAGATTTCGGCAATTCTTTTTGTCGCGCCCATGATATTGGTTGGGTTGACCGCTTTATCTGTCGAAACGAAAACAAACTTTTCTGCATGGTACTCTACTGCAAGATTAGCTATATTTTTAGTTCCGACCACATTGGTATGTACTGCTTCCAATGGATGATTTTCCATCATAGGAACATGCTTGTATGCCGCAGCATGATAGACATAGTGTGGTTTGAACGTTTCAAACATGAGTTTCATACGGTCTAGACTACGGACATCTCCAATAAAGGAATGATACACTTGGAGCGGAAATTCATCCTGTAAATCTAGCTGTAAATTGTGAAGTGGAGATTCGGCTTGATCACAAAGGATGATCATTTGTGGTTCAAATTTACCTAATTGTCTTGCAATCTCACTCCCGATAGATCCAGCAGCTCCAGTTACCAATACACGCTTTCCTTTTAATTGACTTAAAATATTGCTATTGCTTATTTTGATAGGAGCGCGCTCCAATAGATCTTCAATTTTTATTTTCTGAATTTGGTTTGGATTTAATTCTCCATTCATTATTTTTTTGACAGAAGGTAAGGTCAATATGGCGACCTTCTTTTCTAAACAAATATCGATCACATCAGTTTTTGACTCCAGTGGTATGTTGTGAGAAGCGATGATGACTTCTTCAATATTCATATTGATGATGACCTGCCCCAATTTCTTGGGATCAAAAATTTTGATACCATCAATGACTTTTCCAATTTTCTGTTCATTGTCATCCAAATAACCCACAATTGCATTCTTCGAACGGATGTCATGATCTAAAGTTCTTTTGACCGCAATTCCCAGATCGCCTGCTCCATATATCAACGTGTTGCGTCTATCACTTCTGATATTTTTGGTGTAGACAAAAAATATTTTGATAAATGTTCGGTAGGTCGTGAGAAGCAAGAAACAGAATAAGGCATATAAAATAATCAGTGAGGCTGGCAACGTATGATGATCTCCAGTTGCCAATAGCACGGTCTTGATGACTAAAAACACGATCACTGCAAAAACAATCGCCGTTAAAATTCGAATCGAATCCACTGCACTCGTGTAACGAATAATACCCGTGTGCATCTTGAACAAATAAAATGAAGCAGCAGTAATACTTATTACATATATAAGCCTAATCGCAAATTCAGATGTATGTATAAGCCCAAATTCAAAACTGTAATAGATAATATTAGCTAGTGTAAAAGCAAATATGGCCGTGAAAATATCTAATACAAAAATGATCCATCGAGGAACAATATTAAGTTTGTTAAACATAGGTTTGTTTTAGTGTTTTTGTTTCACAAATGTAGTTTTTTTTCTAATGTGCTAACTATATAACGACTTAATTCTTTTGCTTAGCTTAAATAAAAATAGTAAATTTAAAAAGTAATGCATAAAATAAATGAGTGAGTTAAGTAAATTGGCCAGTCAGGCAATGATACAGCCTCAAGAGACTTTATCAGCGACGGCTTCGCGGGAAAAAAGATTGTTTATTGGTGTGCCCAAGGAAATTGCATTTCAAGAAAGAAGGATTTGCTTAACACCATTATCTGTCGGTCTATTGGTAGAAAATGGTCATGAAGTGATCATGGAAACTGGTGCAGGATTAGGATCTAATTTTTTAGATCATCACTATAGTGAACAGGGAGCTCGAATCGTATCGTCTGCGGAGGAGGTATATCAAGCAGATTGCATTGTGAAAATATCTGCTCCGACCCTAAAAGAAGTCGGTATGATGAAACCTAATCAAATTTTGATGTCCTCATTACAGCCCTCCCTATTGGAGTTACCTGTCCTTCGAGCCCTTATTCAAAAAAAGATTACAGCCTTATCATTCGAATATTTGCGTGATGAAGGTGGTTGTCTAGCTGTGGTTAGAGCTATGGGTGAAATCGTAGGAGCTACTTCAACCTTAATTGCATCTGAGTACTTAAGTAACAGTTTTGGTGGAAAAGGATTGATGTTAGGAGGTATCACTGGAGTACCGCCCACAGAAATGGTCATCATAGGTGCTGGTACTGTAGGCGAATATGCAGCCCGTACTGCGATCGCTTTGGGAGCTCAGGTAAAAGTTTTTGACAATTCTATTTATAAGCTAAGGCGATTACAGAATAATTTAGGAAGTCCCGTATACACCTCTATAATACAACCAGCTATTTTAAATAAGGCTGTCAGAACTTGTGATGTTGTTATCGGTGCATTACGTTCTAAGACGGGGCGTACTCCTTGTGTCATATCGGAAGAAACAGTATCTGAAATGAAACCAAATGCCGTTGTCATCGATGTTAGTATTGATCAAGGTGGCTGTTTTGAAACGTCAAATATTACTTCCCATGATGAACCAACATTCAGAAAATATGATGTCATTCACTATTGTGTACCCAATATCGCTTCTAGGGTAGCTCGATCTGCAACCTATGCCCTGACTAATATATTTACACCAATATTACTCGATATTGCAGAGCAAGGTGGATTGAAAAATGTCATCTGGAAAAGCGCCGGTATTAGGAGTGCGACATACCTCTATCAAGGAATATTAACCAATAAGGACATTGCTTCTAAATTTGAAATGACAGCAAAAGATCTGGATTTAATAATCGTTACCAATTTGTAATACATGAAATTTACGTTAATGATCTTACTCTTTTCAATCGCTTTTCAAGCATCTGCTCAAGAAAGGTTTGCCTTGTATAAGGATGCGATTCCAAATGCTATTCATACCGATACGGCAAAGTTTAACCGAAATATCCCTGAAATATTTGTGTACAAACCTTCCGAAGCTGTAGATAAGCACATGGGAATCTTGATTATACCTGGTGGAGGATATTCACATATTGCGATGGATCATGAAGGTCATGATGTGGCTAAGGAATTGATAAAATCGGGGTTTACAGCATTTGTACTTAAATATAGACTCCCTTCTCCCAATATTATGGTCGATAAAAGTATTGGACCTATCCAAGATGCACAACGTGCGATGCAGTTTATTCGAAACGATTTTCCAGCATTGACAAAAGTTGGGGTAATCGGATTTTCTGCAGGAGGACATCTTGCATCGACCTTACTGACTAAATCAGATCAGGCTTTCATTGCTAATCCCACAAATTTATCTTTTGCTCCTGACTTTGCAGGTCTAATCTATCCGGTTATTTCAATGACAGATAGCATTACCCATAAAGGTTCTAGAACAAATCTGCTTGGAGAAAATCCTTCTTTTGAAAAGAAAGCAGAATTTTCTGCTGAAAAACATGTGACAGCTAAGCTTTGTCCCGTATTTTTTGTGCATGCAAAAGACGATAAAGCAGTGCCTATAGAAAATAGTTATGTGATGATAGCAGCACTAGATCAAGCCCACGTTAAGAATGAGCTCTTAACATACGAAGAGGGGGGACACGGTTTTGGAATGATTAATAAAACAAGTTCAGTAGCCTGGTTATCTCATTTTACAGATTGGATCAATCATTTATAAAAGCAGAACGTAATGAAGTATATTTTAGTAATTGTATGTAGTTTTTTATTTTTTGCATCACAGGCACAAACAGCTGAAAGCGGCTGGAAAATCGCTCTTCATGAACCTACGCCAGAATTTGTGGTTCCGAAAAAAAATGGTGAACAGGTATCTAGCGCAGATCTAAAGGGTAAAATTGTGTTGCTCAATTTTTTTGCTACTTGGTGCCCACCTTGTAGAGAAGAATTGCCGAGACTGCAAAAGGAAATATGGGAAAAATATAAGGATCATCCAAAGTTTGAATTGTTGGTATTGGCACGAGAGCAAAATTGGGATAAAATTGATCCCTTTGTTTCTGAACATCAGTTTACCTTGCCTATTTATCCCGATCTTAAAAGAAATGTATTTGGTTTATTTGCAGAGCAAGGTATACCTCGGAATGTTATTCTTGATACCCAGGGTAATATCATTTATCAGTCCGTAGGCTATGAAGAAAAGGAGTTTAATCAACTCATTGTTCTTTTAGATAGGCTCTTACTTAAAGACTGATATACTTTTCAATTTTTACCGATACATCTTCACCAATTTGCATGGAAGTCGGCGTGGTGCTAATGGCATGTAGCTGAAGATCGGGGCTAGCAACGACTAATTCATAGTAAAATCCTCTAAAACGGATATCAATGAGTTTAAAATCTCCTTCGGTATCTGCTGGTAGAATAGACACCCATTCTTGATGGATAATGATCGTCGAGTCGCTATGGATATGAACCGCCTTTCCCGCTTCGCTACTCAATATATTGCTCTTGGCCAATAAGAGTGCTGTATAAGGATTAGTAGGTCTGTCGTACAGCTCACGAGGATGTCCTTGGTCTAATATCTGTCCATCTTTCATCACGATCAGATCATCCGCCAATGCTAAAACTTCAGTTGGATCATGGGATACCAATATGATGGTAAGACCTGTATCCATGACAATTTGTTTAATATCCTGCTGCAATGTGTCTCTAAAAGAGGCATCGACCTGATTGAAAGGTTCGTCCATTAATAAAACCTGAGGGTCATTGACCAGTGCTCTGCAGATGGCAACACGTTGTTTCTCACCACCACTGATGTCTGCGATTCTTTTTTTTGCGAGGTGGTCAATTCGTAATCGTTTCAGGATGGCCGAAGTTTTGTTTTGTTTGGCTTCTATATTGGTATTTGGCAATTGGGAAGCTACATTGTCCCAAACATTGGCAAATGTGTTTAAATCATCAAAACCTTGAGACACCAGTTTCATGTCTTGGTGTCCAGGTATGAGTTTGTCTTTTCTTGTGGGTACTAACCAGCCTTTGTATCGAACCTCGCCACTTAAGGGTTCTAGCAAACCATAAATTAATCGCAGAAGCGTACTTTTTCCACTTCCTGATTCACCAATAATTGCGGTGATTTTACCTTCTTGTATGCTTAGGTTTGCTTGTGACACGGCTAAATATTCGGCACGCTCTGAAAATGAAAAACTAAGGTTTTCAACGTGGATATAGGGAAGTCCTTGGACTTCTTTATCAAATGGAACGTACTGACAAGAAGATTGTAACATATTTTGCAAAATAAAAAAGCCGAATGTATTAATTCGGCTCAAAATTAAGCATTTTAATATTATTCTACTCTAAAAACCTAATGTTAGACCAAAAGTAAAATTATTTAAACCGTCTTGATTTGGACTGTTTTCAAACATGTCGTTGAAATAGTATTTGACAAAAACTCCCATAGAATCATAACCGAGCCTTGCAAAAGCTCCATATTGGAAACTCGCTAAGTTATAGTTGTCTTTAAATTTTTGACTACCTTGCTCATTACTTTTTAAACGCTGGCTTCCTTTTATTAAGATCCCAGTCATTGCTCCAACAGCAAGTTTGGCGCGATCACCATTTCTGAATTTTTTACTTCTGAATTCAAATGTTAATGGTACACGTAGATAGGTAGATGTGAACACATTTTTTTTATAATTGATGTCATCCGGATAGGAATAGTCTAAAGGTGTGGCATCCTGATCTAATAAAACATTGTGTTTTAATCTGAGATAATTCCATTCGAAACCCGTCGATATATATGTTTTGAATTGATCGCTAAATCGAAATCCAAATTGAGCAATATCGAAACCAAAATTAGATGCTTTCTTGTACTCTAAAAATTCGTTATTCTCATTTAACGTAAAACTACCATCATTGATCAGTCTTGAGAATCCCCAATCAATACGAGAAAATGTAATTCCCCCAAATGATCTTGGGTATTTGGATGCATCAGGTTTATCTTTATCGTCGCCTTTGTCACGATCTTGTTTTCCAAAAATACTTGTTGAAATATTAATATTTTTGGTACTATCCTGTTGTGCCTGAGATTTTATTACGCTACAGCAAGTTAGGATACCGGTGATCACGAACGGTAAAATATATTTTTTCATATAGTAAGGTTTTATAAGGTGTTATTTTTTTCTTTTTTTATTTCTAACTAGGCTATTCAGGATATCAATCTGTAATGATCCTTCGTCATCATTGCTGAATTTAACTTCAGCACTATTTCCTTGATTAATAGTCTTACTGAGAATATTGAGCACTTTGGTTACAACAGTCTGTGAGTTTGTGGAAGCCATTATGCTATTCTCTTCCTCGGAGTTTTCAATCAATGGTTTTATGGGGATGTATTCAAGGACACGTGCAACCTGTGTCTGTGTGTCTACAACAATCATAACTGGTTGTTCTTTCTCCATTTTTAATCGCTCAAATGCTTGTGATGATTGAGCAGGAATAACTTCTGTGTCGGATTCAACAGCTTGCACCGAGTTGTTTTCAAGCTGATTCACTTTGTTAACTGGTCTGGCTGATAACAATTGTGCATGCTTTTCTATCGGCAGGGGTTCTACTTTTGGCGTAGCTTTTCGCGGAGTGATCATGTTATTATTCATCTTGCGGTCAGCATATTTTATACGTTCGGTATGATGACCAGATTGTCTTTGTATTAAAAAGCTGGTAATACCGGTACCAATCAAGATGGCCGCTGCCGCCCCTATTATTTTAAACCAATTTGTTTTTTTCTTTATGGAGACTACTTTTTGCTGATCAAGATCTATTTCAATCTTTTTCCAGATATCTGCACTGGGTTCTATATCCAGTTTATCAAACTGATCACGAAGTAGTTTATCTATGTCTTGATTTTTCATAACGTTAATGCCTCGATTTTTAATAATCTTGTTTGTAACCATTGTCTTGCTCTTGATAATTGGGATTTTGAATTACCTTCACTGATGTTGAGCATCTCTGCGATTTCTTTATGGGCATAACCCTCGATCGCATAGAGATTAAATACGGTACGGTATCCCAAAGGCAATTGATGAACCAGCGATAGGAGATCTTTGTAATGTAGATGATCACTATGTGTATGACTTGGTGTCTCCTGAATATGATCACTTTCTAGTGTTTCTACGTAGCTGATTTTATTTTTTCTTTGTATTTCAATTGCAGTATTGACCATAATTTTTCTAATCCATCCTTCCAAAGATCCATGATCTGAAAATAAGTGCGATTTAGTAAAGACTTTGACAAAACCAATTTGAAGTATATCCTCTGCTTCCAAGCTATCATTTGCATAGCGTAAGCAGACAACATACATTTTTTTAGAAAACAATTGATACAGATGGTATTGAGCTTTTCTGTCTCCAATAAGACATTTTTTCCATATTGAATCTATACTTAAGTTTTCCAAAATTTAGTCAGTTTATATCAGGAAGACGTAAGAAACAAAAGGAAGGTTGCATGGGGTGCAACTATTTTATAATTATTTTTCTGCTGGTCGTTGAGGTGATCTCTATTTCGATTGTTTTAGCATCTTCAGGAAGCAGGTTTGGGATTTTATTCGGCCACTCCACAAAACAATAATTTCCAGAGTAAAAATAGTCTTCGTAACCGAAGTCGTAGGCTTCTTCTTCTTCTTTTATTCTATAAAAGTCGAAATGGAAGATCGGACCTTTAGAAGATTTATATTCATTGACGATCGAAAAGGTCGGGCTGGAGGTATTGTCTTGTACTTCTAAGACCTCACAAAGGGCTTTTATAAACGTGGTTTTTCCTGCTCCCATATTTCCATAGAAAAGAAAGACCCGATCATCAGGAAAAGATTTTAAAAGGAGTTTTGCAGCATGATCTAACTCCGATAGTTGATTGACTTCGATTATCATGCTGCAAAATTACTTATTTGGACGTATAAGTAGCAAAAGGAATAATCATTTCTTCCAATGAAATTCCTCCGTGCTGAAAAGTTTCATTAAAATAATTGACAAATTGATTGTAATTGTTGGGATAGACAAAATATGACTCCTCTTTTGCAAATACAAAACAAGAGCTCATATGTAGCTTTGGAAGCTGAGCATCATGTGGATTTTTGATAAAAAATACATCCTTCTCAATAAAGTTTAAGTTTTTACCTTGTTTATACCTCAAATTGGTATTGGTATTACGATCACCCACTATTTTACTTGGTTTTTTTACTTTAATAGTCCCATGATCGGTCGTTATGATTACCTTTACGTTGCGCTGAGATAACCATTTAAGAGCTTCAAATAGTGGAGAGTGTTCAAACCATGACAGTGTCAAAGAACGATATGCGGCTTCATTATTTGCCAGTTCGCGAATCATAGCCATATCTGTCCTTGCATGCGAAAGCATATCAACGAAATTGTACACCAGAACGTTGAGGTTATTTTGCATTAAATTGCTTAGGCTGTCTACCACATCTTTTCCCTGATCTAAGGTCAATACTTTTGTATAAGAGTGCTTAATCGGTTTGCGATATACACGAGTAATCTGATCCTCTAAAAATTTATCTTCATATAAGTTTTTACCCCCTTCATCCTCATCATTCTGCCACATTTTTGGAAATCTTTTCTCCATTTCTAAAGGTGTCAGTCCGCTAAAAATGGCATTTCGGGCATATTGAGTCGCTGTAGGCAGAATACTGTAATAGGTGTCTTCTTCTTCCAATCTAAAGTAATCAGTAATCACCTCATTGATCACTTTCCATTGATCGTAACGTAAATTATCGATCAAAAAGAAAAATGTAGGCTTATCTTCTGTCAGTTGTGGAAATACCTTTTTCTTGAATAGTTGATGGGATAAGATTGGAGACTGTTCTGGATTTTTCATCCAGTTCAAGTAGTTTCGTTCGATGAACTTGGAGAATTGCACATTTGCTTCCGATTTTTGCATCGTCAAGATTTCATGCATGCCAGCATCTTCTAATTTTTCTAAGGATAGTTCCCAGTAAATAAGTTTGCGATAAGCCTCCGTCCATTGTTTAAAATTCAAATCATCATTAAGCACCATCCCTAGATTTCTAAAATCTTGTTGATAAGCCATGGATGTTTTCTCATTCACAAGTCTTTTATTCTCCGTCAGTTTTTTGATGGTTAGGAGAATTTGTTTGGGATTTACTGGCTTTATTAAATAATCGTCGATTTTGGATCCTATGGCATCTTCCATGACGTGTTCCTCTTCATTTTTTGTCACGAGAACCGTGGGTACAGTCGGATTGATCGATTTTAAAATAACCAATGTTTCTAGGCCAGTCAGTCCCGGCATATTCTCATCTAGGAACACCAGATCAAAAACACCTTCCTTAAAAGCATCTACCGCATCATTTCCATTGTTTACTGTCTTGACTTTATACCCCCTTTCTTCTAATAGAAGGATATGAGGTTTTAAAAAATCAATTTCATCATCGGCCCAAAGTATGTGTGTTTTTTGCATGTTGTTATATTTACTGTAAATCAAAAACGATTCAATTCCTTTGTCTTTGTATTTAGGTAGCAGTGGGAGTAATCGCTTGTTTTTTGATTTTTTACTTTAATAAGTACGAACTTAAATAAAAAAGGAGCGTAACCTATTATTTTTAACACTTGTTAACGACTTAAACTAATTATATTTGTGCTAAATATTTAACTCCTAGAAGAGAGAAATAAACTGGCTCAACTTTATTATATATTATAAAGGAGCAACAAATTTGTTGAACGATTGTTTGTCGTATTAAAGAAGATATAATTCATTTATAATTTGATTAAGAAAAAAATAATAAATGACCCTGTGTATGGATTTGTATCCATCCCTCCGGGTTTAATTTTTGAGCTCATTCAGCATCCTTACTTTCAGCGTCTACGTTATATCAAGCAAGTCAGTATGACGCACTTGGTTTATCCGGGAGCGTTACATACACGGTTTCAGCATGCCATAGGGGCTATGCATCTGATGTCGTTAGCTTTGGAAACCTTAAAAAGTAAAGGTATCGTGATCAGTGAACAAGAACAAGAAGCTGTGCTTGCAGCGATTCTGCTGCATGATATCGGTCATGGCCCTTTTTCTCATTCTTTGGAACATACCATTATTGATGGCGTTTCTCATGAGATGTTATCATCGTTATTGATGGACCGTATTAATAAAGAATTTGGCGGAAAATTGGATTTAGCGATAACCATATTTAATAATCAGTACCATCGTAACTTTTTCTACCAATTGGTTTCTGGACAATTGGATACGGATCGCATGGATTACTTAAACAGGGATAGCTTTTTTACAGGAGTCTCAGAGGGAGTTATTTCATTTGACCGCATCATCGCCATGCTTGCAGTGGTTGATGATGAATTAGTTGTGGAGGAAAAGGGGATTTATTCTGTAGAAAAATTCTTGATTGCTCGGCGATTAATGTATTGGCAGGTTTATTTGCATAAAACGGTAGTTGGTGCCGAACAGTTATTAATTCAGATATTGAAACGAGCAAAAGAACTTTCCAGTAAAGGAATTAGCCTGTTTGCAACACCAGCTTTTAGGTGGTTTCTAACCCAGAGAATAGATAGAAATAATTTTTTAACAGATGAGTTACACCTAGACTGGTTCACACGTTTAGATGATACGGATATTATGTCTGCTATAAAAACTTGGGCTCAACATGAAGATGATATCCTACGGGTAATGTGCCAAAAGTTGATGAGCCGTGAGTTGTATCGTACGATTATGAGTAACGAACCCTTTCCGGATGAGCTTATGGATCTGGTTTATAAACGTGTAAAGGATCATTTTAAGGTAAGTGACGATGAGTTGCAATATTATGTCTTTACACAAGCCATTCACAATAGTGCTTATGACCTCCATCATGATACCATTAAGATATTAATGAAGACTGGGGAGATAATTGATATTGCAGAAGCATCAGATTTATCAAATTTAGAGGCTTTAGCAAAAAAAGTGCAAAAGTTTGCTCTCTGTTATCCAAAAGAGCTCGGATATATATCAATTCCAGCTAAAAAATAATTAAAATATAATAAAAAAACATAGCTTTGTAGCATGCAATTTACTGCTCAACAAATAGCATCCTTATTAAATGGATCAATAGAGGGGAATCCTGATATAGAAGTCTCAAATTTAGCGAAAATAGAAGAAGCTTCTCTAGGGGATCTTTCATTTCTATCAAATCCTAAATATGAGCAATTTTTATACGAAACTAATGCCTCTATTGTCATTGTTAATGAAGATCAACAATTATTATCGACTCCAAAATCAACATTGACCTTGATTCGTGTTAAAAATGCGTACACGGCATTTTCAACCTTATTAAATATTTATAATGAGGTGCGCTTGGATCGAAAAGGTCGAGAAGAACCATCATATGTGCATGATACGACTGAGATAGGAGAAGACGGTTATATTGGAGCTTTCGTCTATATCGGTAAGGCTTGTAAAATTGGTAAGAATGTCAAGATTTATCCTCAAGTCTATATTGGAGATCATGTCGTGATTGGAGACAATAGCACCTTATTTCCGGGAGTTAAGATTTATCAAGATTGTATTCTGGGGAGCAATGTAACGGTACATTCAGGTACAGTTGTTGGATCTGATGGTTTTGGCTTTGCTCCACAGGAAGATGGTACTTATACAAAAGTTCCGCAAATTGGAAATGTAATTATTGAAGATGATATCGAAATAGGTGCTAATACGGTTATTGATCGTGCGACTATGGGCTCTACTATATTACATAAAGGGGTGAAATTGGATAATTTAATTCAAATTGCTCATAATGTCGAATTAGGTAGAAATACTGTTATTGCTGCTCAAACGGGTGTTTCCGGTAGTAGTAAAATTGGTGAAAATGTGATTTTAGGAGGTCAGGTTGGTGTTGTTGGGCATATCAGTGTTGCTGATAGAAGCCAAGTACAGGCGCAGTCCGGAATCAATAGATCAATTGTTGAAGCGGATAAAAAATGGGCAGGAAGTCCAGTTTTGGGGTATCAGTCGAATATGAGATCGCAAGTTATTTATGCGAAATTGCCTGATTTGGAAAAACGTGTAAGAGAATTAGAACGATTATTAAAGGAAAATTTGAAATCTTAAAGAACCTTATGGTCGATTTTGATTAAATATATGGTAGAAATGAATGTAAAACAAAGAACCATCAAGCAAGATGTGGTCATATCTGGAGTGGGTTTACATACAGGTAAAACTGTTTCGATGACGATAAAGCAAGCTCCTGAAAATCATTGGTATAAGTTTAAAAGAATAGATTTAGATGGTCAGCCTGAAGTACTGGTTGATGCAGATAACGTGACAGATACTTCAAGAGGTACAACCATTTCACAGCATGGTGCAAGTGTAAGTACCATTGAACATTTAATGGCAGCTTTAGTAGGTTTACAGATTGACAACGTATTAATCGAAATAGATGGGCCTGAAGTTCCTATTTTAGATGGTAGTTCAGCAATTTTTATCAAAAAATTTGAAGAAGCAGGTTTCGAAGAGTTGGACGCTGATCGTGATTATTATGAAATTACAAATAGTATTCATTATATAGAAGCAGATCGCAAAGTTGAAATCATCGCTATGCCCCTTGATGGTTATCGCTTAACTTGTATGATTGATTTTAATTCTCCTGTCTTAGGAAGTCAACATGCTGCGATTAATAAAATTGAAGACTTTTCTAAAGAAATCTCCTCTTCAAGAACATTCTGTTTTTTACATGAATTAGAAATGTTAGTGGACAATGGCTTGATTAAAGGCGGCGATTTGAGTAATGCCATTGTCATTGTAGATAAAGAGACCTCTCCTGAAGAGTTAAAGAAATTATCACATTTATTCAACCGTGATGATGTTACTGTCGCAAAAGAAGGTATCTTGAGCAATATTCAGTTACGTCATCAAAATGAACCTGCACGTCACAAGTTATTGGATATGGTAGGTGATTTAGCGTTAGTAGGTAGACCGTTGAAAGGACATGTCATGGCTGCAAGACCGGGTCATGCAGCAAATGTTGCTTTTGCAAAGAAAATTAAAGAACAAATCCGTAAGGATAAAAATACAAAAAAGATAAAGGTATATGATCCCAATATGACTCCGGTGTATGACACGGCTCAAATTATGAGGATTTTACCGCATCGTCAACCTATGTTGATGATTGATAAGATTTTGGAATTGACAGAAAACCATGTGGTGGGCTTGAAAAATGTGACCATCAATGAAGATTTGTTCATGGGACATTTTCCTGACGCGCCTATTTTTCCCGGTGTATTGCTAATCGAAGCAATGGCACAAACGGGAGGTATTTTGGTGCTAAAAACTGTTCCAGATCCTGAAAACTGGTTGACATTGTTCTTGAAAATAGAAAATGCACGTTTTAAAGTGCAAGTAAGTCCAGGTGATACGATTATTTTTAGATGTGATTTGACGGAACCTATCCGTAGAGGCATTGCAAAAATGAAGGGTGTTGCTATGGTAGGTGAAAAAGTTGTTTGCGAGGCTGAGTTAATGGCTCAGATCGTAAAAGTAAAATAATAGTAGAGATGATACAGCCGTTAGCTTATATACATCCAGAAGCAAAAATTGCTCGAAATGTTGTTGTAGAACCATTTGCTACTATCCATAAGGATGTAGTGATTGGAGAAGGAACTTGGATCGGTTCCAATGTGACAATTATGGATGGGGCACGTATTGGGAAAAATTGTAAAATTTATCCAGGAGCAGTAATTTCAGGTGAACCTCAAGATTTGAAGTTTGATGGAGAAATTACCACTGCTGAAATTGGAGATAATACGACAATTCGTGAATGCGTTACTATCAATAGAGGTACAAAAGATAGATTCCGTACCGTAATCGGAAAAAATTGCTTAATTCAGGCCTATAGCCATATCGCACACGATTGTATAATAGGTGATTATTGTATATTTTCGAATAGTAGCACATTAGCTGGACATATTACTGTCGGTGATTATGTGGTCTTGGCAGGAATGGTAGCTGTTCATCAATTTTGTACCATTGGTTCGCATGCTTTTGTGACAGGTGGTACATTAGTAAGAAAAGATGTTCCTCCATTTATCAAAGCAGCACGTGAACCGATCTCTTATGCTGGTATTAATTCAGTAGGTTTAAGAAGAAGAGGTTTTACAGAAGAGCAAATAGCTGAAATACAAAATATATATCGTGTTTTATTTGTTCAAAATAGAAATTTAACGAAAGCAACAGCGATCATTGAAGCAGAATTTCAGGCAACCGAAATTCGTGATGAAATCTTAGGTTTTATCCGTAATTCGAATCGTGGTGTCATCAAGGGATTCAATCAAAGAGCTGTTTAATATCGGGTATTTTGAAGATTATTTTAACAGATGTAGGGAGACGTTATAATCGAGAATGGATTTTTAAGCATATTAATTATGTATTTGAATCTGGCCGATCATACGCCATACTTGGACCTAATGGTTCGGGTAAGTCCACTTTGTTAAAGGTGCTTTCTGGAAGTTTAACACCTTCTGCAGGGAATATTTCCTTTGAATTGAATGATAAAACGGTAGAGGTGGAAAAGATATTTGAATATCTTTCTCTTGCAACTCCTTATGTCGAATTAATAGAGGAATTTACACTGCGGGAGCAAATCCAATTCCATTTTAAATTTAAGAAATATCTATCGGGATATAGTGAGCGTGAGGTCGTCCACTTATTAGGACTTGAAAACGCAATAGATAAAGAGATCAAATACTTTTCATCAGGAATGAAGCAACGTGTCAAATTGGCTTTAGCCTGTTGTAGTGACTCTACTTTAGTTTTGTTGGATGAACCAACCAGTAATCTAGATCGTGCAGGAGAAGAGTGGTATTTGGCGCTGGTCGATAAAACTAAGCAAGCAGACAGGTTGTTTATCATCTGTTCAAACCAAGAGAAAGAATATCTTTTTTGTGATCAAACATTATCCATATCGGATTATAAAAGCTGATAATTATTAGATTTTTATAAAAAGATTAGATTTTGTAGTTTTGTAACTCAGAAAATAATTATAAAAGTTTAAATCATGGCAAAAGCATCAGACGTTAAGTCAGGAAATGTTTTAAGATTCAACGGTGAATTAGTAGCTGTTGAGGAATATATACATCGTACACCAGGTAATTTACGTGCTTTCTATCAAGCTAGAATGCGTAACGTGAAAACTGGTAAATTAGTAGAATACCGTTTTCGAGTTGACGAAAGTGTTGAAATTGCTCGTGTTGAAACAAACGATTATCAATATTTGTATGAGGAAGATGAGTTTTTCGTCGTGATGGATAATTCCACATATGAGCAATTCAATATTCCTAAGTTTTTGTTCGGAAATTCGGCACGATTCTTGAAAGAAGGTATGAATGTAATTGTCGCGTTTGAAAGTGATGAGGCGATTATGGCACATGCCCCGAAAAGTGTGGAATTGGAAATTACATATACGGAGCCGGCAGTAAAAGGAGATACTTCGACAAATGCATTGAAAAATGCAACAGTGGAAACTGGTGTTGAAGTGAAAGTACCTCTTTTTATCAATCAAGGAGATAAAGTAAAAATTGATACGCAAACAGGTGATTACATCGAGCGTGTTAAATAATATAAAGATTTAGGTTTAGGTTGATTATTCGGTCTTGTTAGCACCCAGCTACAAGGCCGTTTTTTTTTATAAGCATGACTAAGACTGAACTAAGAGCATATTATAAACATCTAAGAGCACAGTTGGCGCCTGAGGAGGAGTTAAAGCTGAATCTCGGTTTACTCCAACAATTAAAAAGCTTGGAGTGGCATAAGGTGAAATTTTGTCATGTTTTTTTACCCCTAGTGAAATTTCATGAACCCAATACTCTCTTGTTGATTTCTTATTTGAAAGAAGCTTATCCTCATATTCAAATCGTTATCTCGAAGTCTGATATACAATCAAACAACATGACTCATTATCATTATAACGATGAGCTCCTATTAGCACCCAATAAGTGGGGGATAATGGAGCCTATTGATGGTGTGCCTATAGATGAAAAAAACATTGATCTTGTTTTAGTTCCATTACTAATTTCAGATCAATTTGGTCATCGGGTAGGCTATGGAAAGGGGTATTATGATCGATTTTTGGCTTTATGTAAGCCTGATGTCCAAAAGGTTGGTGTATCTTTTTTTGAACCAATAACAGTGATCGAAGATGTGGACCCCCACGATATCCCATTGGATATTTGCGTGACACCAACAGCAGTGTACCGTTATTAAAAAAAGGTCTTTCCAATTATAAGAAAGACCTTTTTTGTAGATTATGGAAAAGAAGATGATAAATTGAGCTGTTCAGGTGAATATTTGTATACTCATCAAGGCTTCTTTAATATAAGATTCTAAATTTAATGGTATTTTGAACCTTTTTGAGTTGTTTGATTAAGTCCCGGTCGTACTCGCCTCTGATATCCGTAACAGCATAACCAATGTCCGATTTTGTCATCAGAAACTGAGAGATGATGTTGATGTCATTTTGCGCGTATACCTGATTGATCTGAGCCATGATACCCGGAACATTTTTATGAATATGAAGTAATCGAGTGACATCTTTTACTTTAGGGAGTAGTAAATTTGGAAAATTACGACTCATGTAGGTATCCCCATTATTAATAAAATCTGCCATCCTTCTCGGGATATACTCGGCATTTCTCTTTTTATCTTTTTTATCATCAAAGACAACAATACCTTTTGCATTGCAAACCTCTTTATTAAGATGATTTTTAGCGTCTCCCAAGACACCAATGGTCTTCAATTTATCTGCGCGAGACAATTGCTCCTCCGATACGGTGACATCTTTTCCGAGTAGGAGCATGCCCACGTCTTTCGTGTATTTTTCTTCAAATGTATCTTTAGTACGAATAGAGAAACCATCTCTTTTTAAAATATGGGCAGCGATCTCAGGAACATCGCCAACGATCAGACATAAAATACGATTTTTGGGATAGGAGATGGCACGGGGCAGATCGTTGACATATAGAAATTCGTCAAAGCTAGGGGTGATAAAATCAGCTTTTTCGGTAACTGTTTTTCTGGATATATTTTCAGTGAATGCAAAGAATTTCTGGATAAGACCAGATTCTTTTAATTGAAAATCGGAGTATCCATCACCTATACCGTAGATGGTTCCATCTATTTTGAGTTCTTGTAACAATTTTACTTTACCACCTTCATCCGATAATGGATTAGTCTCATCAAAACCGATGATATTATCATGCTCATCAAAGCGGAAGGTATTGGCATAAATATTTTCTATTTTGATGTTGTAAGGAACAACCACTGGTGTAATGAACTCTTTAAATCCACCTGATACAATCCAGGCGGTATCGGCATTTTTTTTGAAGAACTCTCTATTTCTTGAAAAAGAGGTAGAGACTTTCTTTTTAAGATGTATGATCAGTTTGTCTAAATGACTTCTGTTTGCCTGAAGCAATTGAACACGTCCAGAAAGAGCTTCACGAAAAGAAAGTTTTCCTTCCATCGCCAGATTCGTATATCGTTCAATTTCTAGATATATCTGCTCGCGATCTGGATGATGTTCAAGTGAAATCTTGGCTAATTCGTCCAAAGCCTCTACTTGCGTAAAGGTGCTGTCAAAATCAATGATGTAATAATTTTTCACGGTTTAGTTTGTTTAGGGTTTAGATTGTTTATTGTTGACTATAACGTGTCGCGATTTCTTTTAAAGTTGTTTCTAACGGCTTATAGGTAAAGGGTAATACTTGTTGAAGTTTGGCTGAAGAATAGGCTAGTTTTTCGCTTGAAGCTCTTGCGCTATCTATTGTCAATGTAGATTTTTCGTTCTTTATAGTAGCTACGAGTGTCGCTAGAGTAGCCGCAATAGTAAGCACTACTGGAGGTACAGCCACTTTAGGGGGTGTCTTTCCCATGAGAGCACTTGCTTTGTCCAATAATTCCTTATTGCTTAAATTGACATTATTGATGATAAATCGCTCTCCTGATATGGTTTTATCCGTCATTAAACTACGCATAATAGTCGCCACATCTTCGACGTCAACGACCCCTACTGTACCGGTTGGATAATATTTTAAACCTTTATTGATCAGTGAAAATATTGCGCCCGAACCTTTGCTTCCTGCAGCAGCCCCTAATATGACAGATGGGTTAACAATGACGGCATCTAATCCTTCTGCGATCCCTCTCCATACCTGCATCTCACTTTCATATTTAGAAATGGCATAATTTGACATAGACGGGTCATATTCCCAATAATCTCTCTCATCGACAGGTGCTTGATTTTTGCTTGATCCTAATGCCGCTACAGAACTTACGTGCACTAATCTAGCACCATGTTCTAAGCATAGATTGACGATATGAGAAGTACCTTCCATATTTACCTTTTTCATATGAGCAGCATCCTGCTTTTGATACGAGACAACAGCTGCGCAATGGTACACTTCTGTAATGTTTTGAAAAGCTTCTTCTAAATCAAAATAGTTACACATATCAGCATCGATCCATTGGATTAAAGACGAAGATAATAGCTGTTGTGGAATAATTGAGCTTGAGCGTTTAGTCGCTATTACGTCAATTCCCAAATCGATCAATTGCTTGATCAATGTCGCCCCTAAGAATCCGGTTCCTCCTGTTATTAATATCACTTGATAAAGATAACGTTAAAAATAATGTTTTCAAAAGTAAGTTAATAAATGGATATTTGTCTAAGGCAAGGTTTTAACTTTTGATTACCATCAATACAAATTTATCATATGTCATTATCCGTTTTTTTTACTCCCATTGCTGCTCAAGCACTCTTTCCTGAAGAAGGCTTCTTTCGTTCGCAGCTTGGTCATGTTTTCCGTTTCTATGAAAATCAATTTCCGACTTGGGATAAAGATGATAAACCGCAATTGGCTATAATTGGTGTAGAAGAAGACCGTGCGGCTGTCCATAACCAAGGAAGTGCAAAGTCTCCAGATGCAGTCCGTAAGCACCTGTATCAACTTTATCAGGGAGATTATGCGATTCAAGCAGTAGATTTGGGTAATATAAAAGCAGGAGCTACTTTGACCGATACCTACGCTGCATTGCGGGCGGTGGTAGAAGAGTTGTTAGCAGATCATATTTTACCAATTATTATTGGAGGTGGTCAAGATCTCACCTATGCACAATATTTGGGATATCAAAATTTGGGGCAAAAGGTGGAAGTTGCAGTGGTGGATGCACGATTTGATTTGAACCAAGAAAGTAGTGAGCATGTTGCGTTAGATTCCAGGTCCTATCTAAACCACATTATTCTTCATGAGCCCGACTATTTGTTCAACTTAAGTAATATCGCTTTTCAAACCTATTTAGTGAGCAAAGAGTCGCTCAATATGTATGATAAGTTATTTTTCAATGCAACACGTGTGGGTGCGATTGCGGGGCGGATGGATCAGTCGGAACCATTGATACGCGCCGCCGATATGGTTAGTTTTGATATTGGTGCCATTCGCGCTTCTGAAGCATGTGGTAATGCCAATGCGATGCCCAATGGTTTATTTGGAGATGAGGCTTGCCAGATTGCTCGTTATGCAGGCATGTCAGACAAGTGTTCGTCAATCGGGTTTTATGAATTTAATCCCACATATGATCCGATGCAACAAACAGCGATGCTGGTCTCACAAATGATTTGGTGTTTTATCGATGGCTTTTATAATCGTAAGCAAGATACCCCGTTATTGCCTAAGTCATCTTATATCATTTATAGGACAACATTGGAAAATGAAGACCATGAATTGGTATTTGTAAAAAGTAAAAAATCAGATCGATGGTGGATGCAAGTTCCTTATTTTGGATCTCGATCTGTAAACGAACGTTATCATCTAGTGCCATGTCGCTATGAAGATTACCAAATGGCTGTTACTGGTGAAATGCCAGATCTATGGTGGCGGACCCATCAAAAACTACAGTAGTGTCAATGGTCTGAAAAAGACCATTTTTTATTTCTTAAAAAGAGTTTATGGAAACCATGTATATTATTATCGTCATCATTTTGCTCGTCATTCTCATTGTAATTTCTTTAAAGAAAAAAGATTCACAACAAGATGATAGTCAATGGCGACATGAAAGAGAGTTGATGTCAATAGAGCTGGCAAAAGCCCAGCAACGCGAACAGAGCTTATTGCAAGAGCGGGCGATGTTGCGTGATGAATTGGAAAAAGAGCGTGAGCATGTTTTAATTGCTGAACGATCTTTGGAAAGCACACGTTCATTCTATGAAGCGCAACAAGATAAATTTCAAGAGCAGAAAGTTGAAATCGCAGCTATTAAGAGTCAGTTTAATGCCGAATTTCAGGTCATAGCAAATAAGATTTTAGAAGAAAAAACGCTTCGCTTCACGGAAACCAATTCCAAATCAATTGGATTAATATTGGATCCGTTGAAGGAAAAAATCAAACTTTTTGAAGAAAAAGTTGATAAAACCTATTCGCAGGAGGCCGCAGAAAGAAATTCTTTAAAAGGTGTTGTGCAGCAATTGATGGAGCAAAGTTTGCGTATCAAAGATGAAGCAACCAATTTGACACGAGCGCTGAAAGGAGATGCGAAGAAACAGGGTAATTGGGGTGAGGTTATATTGGAACGTGTGTTAGAACGTTCAGGATTAGTAAAAGATCGGGAATTTAGATTGCAGGCATCCATTACCGATCTGGAGGGAAGGCGCCTGCAGCCCGACGCCATCATTGATTTACCTGAAAATAAACATTTGATTGTCGATTCAAAAGTTTCTCTAGTAGCTTATGAGCGTTGGGTAAATGCCGAAGATGATCTCGAACGTGCAGCTTTTGCAAGACAACATATTTTATCGGTAGAAAATCATGTTAAAGATCTGTCAGCAAAAAATTATCATGAACTATATGGTATTGAATCTCCAGACTTCGTATTACTTTTTATGCCTATAGAATCAGCATTGAGTATGTCGGTATCTGAAAAACCAGATCTTTTTAGTGATGCTTGGGACAGGAAAGTCGTGATCGTCAGTCCCTCAACGCTGTTGGCGACTTTACGGACTATTGCAAGTATTTGGAAACAAGAGCGTCAGACTCGTAATGTAATTGAGATCGCTAAAGAAGCAGGAGCATTATATGATAAATTTCACGGGTTTCTTACCGACATGGATCAGGTACAACTTCAACTACAGCGCGCTTTGAAAAGTCATGAAGATGCATCCAAAAAATTATCTTTTGGTGCTGGAAATGTGATTAGAAGAGTGGAGAATTTGAAAAAGTTAGGAGCAAAAGCAAACAAACAGATTGATTCTAAATATTTAGATGAAGAAATAGAAGAAGAGGATTAAACCTCTTCTTCTATTTCTTCATTCAATTTTTTAAGCCTTCTATTGATGGAAATATCAATAGAAGCCTCTTTCAAATGATCAATTGCTGCTTTCTCTGTATCGATGTAAGCGTCTGCTTCATATTCATCAATAATACGTTGATTGCGGATCGCTCGATCATAAGCATCTCTTCCTGAAAGAAGCTTCACAAATACGGGTAAACATTCTAAGAAAATAAAAAGTAAACCGATAAAGTTCACCGCGTTTTCTGTCGCCTGATCTACCTTGCCATTTGCCTTTATTTTAAGATTACCTAGCGCCGAGTTTCGGTCAGCAAAACCTGCTAAATTAACAGCACTATCTAAACTGGCGTTTGAAAGTCCCTTTTGGTTCAAAATTCCCTCTACTTTTTGTTTATCCCGGATGACGCTTTCTTTGACGCTAACTTTACTCCTTAAGCTATCTAGATACACGCTCGATCTTTCGAGTTCCAGTTCTTTACGCTTAGCATAAGGACCGTATCCGACCACACCGGAAGTTTCGGTGGTTTTATTTCCAAAAATTTCATAGTTGAGTTTTTGACGATCAGCTTTAATATTTGCGTCTAAGGAATCCCTTTCAGTCGTCAATGCTTTCAATTGATTCAGTTCAAATGCATATTTTTTATTAAAAATGATATTCAAACTATCCGTTTTCGCACGTTCATTGGCGATGTAAGTTGTTTTTAGATTTTCTCTAATTTCCTTATCAAAGATCTTTAGCTCTAGTGGTCTTGAGATCACGATACCAATTAATATGGCTAAAAGAATACGAGGGAAAGCCTGTAAGAATTGAAAACCTCCAGTCTTTGATTTATTGATGCTCAGAACAATATAGCGGTCCATATTGAAAATCATCAGCCCCCAAATGATCCCAAAAACAATGGCTAACAACCAATCCAGATAGGTTCCGCTAAAAACAAAATACATGGCATATCCACCCGACATTGCAGCAAATAAACCCGTGAAGAAAATAGTAGCGCCTATGGCAACATACTTGTTATGTTCTTGCGGATATTTTTTTAACGTTTCTTCATGTACACCTGCACAGTACAAGAAAAAATGATTGATACTATTCATTAAAGAAGATTTATTGGTAAAGTGACAATAAAAATAAATAATTGTTTGATTACTTTTCTGGTTATTACAATATTGTGATAAATATACAATTCTTATTTTGATCTTTTTAAAAAGTATTACTTAATCAAATATTTGTAACTTTGCCCAAATTATTGCGAGAATAAAAAATTAAATAATGAAGAAAAAACGACTTTTGCCATTTTTTTTAATTTTGGCAACAGCCTTTGTTGGTTGCGAACAAAAGAAACAAATGACAGACAATCCACTATTATTGACCTATGATACTCCATTCAATGTTCCTCCATTTGATAAAATTAAAGACGAACATTTCAAACCAGCTTTTGAAGAAGCACTTAAGGTTCATAATTTAGAAATCGATACAATTATTAATAATACAGAAGATCCATCTTTTAACAATACCATTTTAGCGTTAGAAAATGCTGGTAAACTGTTGGCAAATGTATCTACGGTTTTTTCTAATTTAAACTCAGCCAATAGTAACGATAGCCTTAAGGCTATCGCTAAAGAACTAGCTCCTGTATTGTCTGCGCATCAGGATGAAATCTCCTTAAATGCTAAGTTATTTGATAGAGTCAAGGCTGTTTGGTCTAAAAAAGCAACTTTAGGCTTAGATGGTGAAGACAATAAATTGTTGGATGAAACCTATAAATCATTTGTCCGTTCAGGTGCAAATTTGAAAGATACGGATAAAGAAAAATTGAAAAAAATCAATTCAGAATTATCATCATTAACAGTACAGTTCGGACAAAATTTGATGACCGAATCAAAAGCATTCGAATTGGTTGTGGACAGTGCTTCACAATTGGAAGGTTTGCCAGAGGCTTTGAAGTCTGCTGCTGCCGACGAGGCTAAAGTAAAAGGTAAAGAAGGAAAATGGGTTTTTACACTACAAAACCCTTCTATCATGCCATTCTTGCAATATGCTAAAAATAGAGAATTAAGAAAACAGATTTGGGAAGCATACCAAACACAAGGCAATCATGATGATGCCACTGATAATAAGGAGATCTTGCGCAAGATGGCGAACCTGAGATTAGCGAAAGCAAAATTATTAGGTTATCCATCTCATGCAGCATTCGTGTTGGAAGAATCCATGGCTGAAAATCCTACAAATGTATATGCCTTGTTAAATAAATTGTGGGCACCGGCGCTCAATAAAGCAAAAGGTGAAGCCGCAGATATCAATAAAGAAATCCTAGCTGAAGGTGGAAATTTTGAAGTAGCACCATATGATTGGAGATACTATACCGAGATTATTCGTAAGAAAAGATTCGCATTAAACGAAGAAGAGATCAAACCTTATTTTAGTTTACCTACAGTAAGAGAAGGAGCTTTTGCAGTAGCGAACAAATTATACGGTTTGACATTCGTTGCTCTTAATAATGTTCCTGTTTATCAAAAGGATGTTGAAGTCTACGAAGTAAAAGACAAAGATGGGTCTCATTTAGGTCTATTATATGCTGATTTTTTCCCTCGCGAATCTAAAAGAAGCGGTGCTTGGATGACATCATATCGTAACCAAAGTAAAACTGAAGGTAAACGCAATGCTCCTGTCATCTCGATCGTTTGTAATTTTACAAAACCTGTAGGTGATCAACCAGCATTATTAACTTTTGACGAAGCAACTACTTTATTCCACGAGTTTGGACATGCCCTACATGGATTATTATCCAACGTAAAATATAGAAGTTTAGCTGGTACATCTGTTTCCAGAGATTTTGTAGAGCTGCCTTCTCAGGTGATGGAAAATTGGGCAGCAGATCCACAAGTGTTAAAAGAGTATGCGAAGCATTATAAAACAAAAGAAGCAATACCAGATTCTCTCATTACAAAAATGGAGAAAGCAGGAACTTTTGATCAAGGTTTTGCAACAGTGGAATATTTAGCAGCTTCCTTATTGGACATGAACTACCATGCTGCTACTTCGCCAATCACGGGTAATATCAATGATTTTGAAAAAGGTGCCATGATGAAGATTGGTTTAATCGATGCCATTATACCGCGATATAGAAGCACTTATTTTCAGCATATTTTTGCCGGAGGTTATTCAGCGGGTTACTATGCTTATATCTGGTCTGAGGTATTAGATTCCGATGCTTTTGCAGCTTTTAAAGAAAAATCATTGTATGATCAGCCAACCGCAGATTCATTCCGTCGTAATATCTTAGAAAAAGGAGGTACAGGAGATCCAGCACAAATGTATAAAACGTTTAGAGGTGCTGACCCGGATCCAAAATACTTATTAATAAAAAGAGGATTGAATTAACATTCAATAAAAACAAAAAAAGGAGCAAAATATTTTGCTCCTTTTTTTGTTTTTATTCGTCAGATTCAGAATTTATTTTTACATTTGATTGTTATTTATAATTAGTCTAAATATATATAGAGATTATCATGTTTTAATATTAAGCGAATCATATGTGTCAATCAGTTGTTCTCAGCCATAAAGGCAAATCCCATATTAGTTATTGCACAAAGTGTAAGACATTTTATATTTGGCAAGACTCTTTCCTTTTAAGTTTAGGATATTTACAATTTGAGTCATTTGTGGCAGCCACCATGCGAAGCAATGTAAAAGGTAATTACTTTAGTTTTCCTGATGGTGATATGCGGGTTTTGATTGATACACCATGTCCAGAAATAGTTTTTGTTTTTAATGAAACGGAATGGAATGACTTTGCAGATGCCTTATCTGAATCCACATATATGAGCGAAATTTATCAGATGATGTCTCAATAAAGATAAAAAGTCCTGTAATCCTTTTCCATTTTCTTCTTCTATTCTTTAAAAGGTGTTACAGGCACCAATAAAGTTCCATAATTTGCTAACGGCATGGTATAGCATATTATTGGGATTCTCAATCATCCAATGGTTAACATCTTGGAAGGAATAAAAAAGGGGGAATGATAAATTCTCCCTTTTTTAATTTATATGACCGTTACCGTAAAAGTATTCCAACTTGAAGACAGGATATCTCAGGACATTTCTTAATACATGTTGCTTATCGACTGTTGAAATCTGTCATACAAGTTGAGTATACGAAGTTGATATCCTTAAATTGTTGTTATAAGTTGAATTGGGTCGTAGCAGAAGTTCATGTTGTAATTGCTTATATATTTATTAAATTTACTGATTATAAAAGGATACGAAATTGATCAAACAAGAGATAATAGATAAGGTGCTGGAAGCTGCTCGTATAGAGGAGGTTGTAGGAGATTTTGTAGACTTAAAGAAGCGAGGTACATCACTTATTGGTAATTGCCCCTTTCATCATGAGAAAACACCTTCTTTCCATGTATCTGTATCTAAAGGTATTTATAAATGCTTTGGCTGTGGAGTCGGGGGAGATGCGTTAAAGTTTGTGATGGAACTGGAAAAATTCTCCTATCCAGAAGGCATCAAATATCTCGCTAATAAGTATAGCATTGAAGTAGAAGAAGTCGAGCGATCACCTGCACAATTGGCCGCTCAGGATAAAAGAGAGAGTCTATATGTATTGAGCGGTTGGGCAAGTAAGTTTTTCAAGGACGAAATGTGGACCACCGAAATGGGACAAGTCATTGGACTTCATTACTTCAAGGAACGTGGATATCGCGAAGATATCATCAAAAAATTCGAATTGGGATATTCTCCCGATAATTGGACAGCATTGGTTGATGCTGCCACAAAGGCTGGCTTCCATCCCGATTATCTGAAAGAGATCGGGCTGGCTATCGAGCGAGATGATAAGAGCTTGTATGATCGGTTTCGTGGTCGAGTGATGTTCCCGATTCATAATTTGACAGGAAGAGTAATCGGATTTGGCGGCCGGACGTTAAAGACCGATAAAAAGGTTCCTAAATATGTCAATTCTCCAGAAAGTGATATCTACCATAAATCTGATGTGCTATATGGGCTCAACTTTGCCAAAAAAGCCATCATGGAGGAGGATAATTGCTATTTGGTAGAAGGATATGCCGATGTGATCTCCACACATCAAGCAGGAGTTGAAAATGTGGTCTCTTCTTCAGGAACATCTTTGACAACAGCCCAAATTCGACTTATTGCGCGTTTTACTAAAAATGTAACCATATTATATGACGGTGATGAAGCAGGAATAAAAGCATCGCTTCGTGGTACGGACATGTTGCTAGAGGAAGGATTAAATGTTAAGATTTTACTCTTCCCCGATGGAAATGATCCAGATTCGTATGTCAAGAATTTTGGATCTTCGGCATTCAAGGCATACATAAAAGAAAATCAACAGGATTTTATCTTTTTTAAAACAAGAATTTTACTTCGTGATAGCAATAATGATCCCATTAAAAGGGCAGAGGTCATCCGAGATGTGGTAGAAAGTATTGCCCTGATTCCTGACGAAATAAAGGTTTCAGTTTTTATACGGGAGTGTAGTAACCTGTTGGATATCGAAGAGCGCATCTTGCTTTCTGAATTGAATAAGATCCGAATTTCCAAATCTAAAAAAGCGGATAAAGATTTCAGCAAGAAGACTACTCCATCTATGGGCGCAGGTGCTCCTCCTATGGACGGTCCACCGGCTGATTTTTTCATGACAGAAGAAGAAAGAGGCGGTGCGGCAGCTCTCGCGATTGAGACGCCGACACAGCAGATTACCTCGGAGATTCTTCAAGAGCGTGAAATAATACGTATTCTCATCAATTACGGGGATTATCTAGCGACGTGGGAAGGCGATGGTGATATTCCGGTGGCAGGTGTATTATTGAGTAATATTGATGATGTCAATTTTGAAGATAAAGCGGCAGCTTACATCTTAAATGTTTACCGAGAAGCGGTCGAAAAGTTTGAAATACCAGAAGCAAAGCAATTTTATTCCAATCCTGATGCAGCAGTTGCTGAACTGGCTATTAATTGTGTGGCATCAAAATACAATTTAAGCGAGAACTGGAACGATGATAAACGTAAAATCTACGTCACACAAGAATATGAACATCTAAAAACACTTGTTGTAACGGCAATTTATCGAATTAAAAAACGTAAAATCTCGCGAGAAATGGTCAAGATTCGAGAAGAACTCAAATTGGAGAAAGATGATGCCAATGTGGAAGTGCTGATATTTAAATATCAAAAACTCAAGGAAGCAGAGAAGATGTTAGGCGGTTTACTGGGGAATATTGTTGTCAAGTAACCTATGGCAAAGCACCTGGATTTTGGAAGATTAGGAGAATCATATGCAGAAAAATTCTTGCAGGATTTGGGGTGTGAAATTTTGTTAAGAAATTGGCGATGTAAGAATTTAGAAGTAGATTTGATTGTCAAGGATTCGGATACGCTAGTTTTTGTAGAAGTGAAGACCCGAAGTAAAGTCGAATATGGAGAACCATTTGAGTTTGTTGACTGGAAAAAGAAGCGAAAATTGACGAGAGCCGCTGATTATTATTTAAAGAAATATGATGTGCATGGAGAGATTCGGTTTGATATTATTTCCATTCTTATCGCAGATAAAGAAAATATACAATTAGAACATATCAAAGATGCGTTCTGGAATGAATAAAAGGTTATTTTATATGAAAAAAACAACATATATACTTTTAGGTTTAATACTAGGTTTAAGTTCCTGTAAAACGAAGAAGTCAGGTAAATTAGAATTTGCCCAGCCCGATGCAAGTAAATCCATCCAACAAGGAGATCCTATTCAATTTCAACTTAAATTTTCATCGTCTGATCTAGATTCAGTTGTCTATTATATCGACAATCAGGTTGTTGCTTCTGGAAAAGATACAGCAGCGGTGCAGGTGGATAGTAAGCAGCTGGCTTTAGGTACTCGCAGTATTTCAGCAAAAGTTTATCAAGGGACACAGATTGATAGTGCTAGTGCCTATATCAGCATTGTGCCGCCAGCTCCTAAAGAATATAGTTTCGAGATTGTGAATAAGTTTCCACATGACACCACAGCCTTTACCCAAGGTTTACAATATGAAAATGGATTTCTATATGAATCCACTGGTAGTGGAGGTGGTACAAAAACTTCGATTAGACGCGTTGATCTGAAAACGGGTAAAGTATTACAGCGAAAAGATTTTGATTCCGAAAAATATTTCGGAGAGGGGATGACCATTGTTGGAGATAAAATCGTGATGTTGACCTGGCAGAATATGGAAGGTTTCGTTCTTAATAAATCAACTTTTGAATTGGAGAAAACTTTTCCATATACCAATAGTAAAGAAGGATGGGGAATCACTTATGATGGTAAACGATTGATTAAATCAGATGGCACCAATAAGCTTTACTTTTTAGATGCACATACACAACAAGAATTAAGTTCTATTGATGTATATGATGAAAATGGTCAAGTAAATGCTTTAAATGAGTTGGAGTATATTGATGGTAAAGTATATGCGAATGTATATGAAAAGGATATTATCGCGATTATAAACCCAGAAACTGGTGTTGTAGAAGGCAGAATTAACTTAGTTGGGATCTATCAACATGCGCAGTATGATAATGAGCTGAATGGTATTGCTTATGATCATGTCGGAAAACGATTATTTGTGACAGGAAAGCTTTGGAATACCTTATTTGAAATCAAGATGATTGCTCGTTAAGCAGTCCATCATGTTAAAAAAGTAAAGGTCACCTGTTTCAATCCGGTGCTGAAAAGTACCATCACTATAAAAAAGAGCATAAAATTAGATTTTATGCTCTTTTTTTATGCCTTGATATTTGTCCTTGTTTGACGACTAAACCAGACTTCCATAAGTATAGGGTATTTGATGGTAGACTAGTTTATACCAACTCGTATTTTACTAAAGATATAAGACAGAAATCATACAGTTATCATAGAGGGTTTCTAGTGCTTTACCTATAGCAACCCTATAGTAACCCTCTATAAACGCTCTATAATAACTCAAGAATATAATCAGCAGATGTTAACCAATTACGTCGTTGTTCTAACTGTAATTCCAACGTTAATAGGGCATCATCCAAGCTTTTTTTACATCATTTTAAGCTGTTTTTTTAGAGGAGTGGATTTAGAGATTAGCTACTTTTTCTAGCCATCCTTTAGAAGCGTGAATCTATTCATAGCTTAGGTTCGAATCCTAAGCTATGGATAGATTTTTTGAGATAAGATTTCCTTTTTTTATTAATTCTTGATGGAGGAGAGATCAAGAATTGTATACCAATGATGATTATTAAAATAAAAAATACTCGAACGAATAAATTTATTTTATATAGGTGGCATTCTCAAAAGATGGTTGAAAGTTTTGAGAATAGACCGAGATATTTTCTTTTATAATTATGGACGTATCGTGTTTGGCTTTATATAAAACTCCATTTTATCACTTAAAGGTTCGAATTCTTCTTTTTCAGCTTGTTCTATACGATCAGGATATAAAATGCCATATAGGTGATCTACTTCGTGCTGAAAAATAACGGCGGTAAATCCTTCAATATTTTCTTCTATTATTTTCCCATCTTTATTGATGTGCTGTAATCGGATGGTGTAGCTTCTTAATACTTCCTCTCTGCGATCAGGTATGGATAGGCAACCTTCTACTCCTTTTCTAGTAAATTTTGATCTCCAGATAATTTTAGGGTTGATATAACTTTCAAATGGTTCTCCTTCCTTGTCAAATCTTTGTACCACGATCAAGTTTTTATTGATTCCTATTTGAGGAGCAGCAATGCCAACGCCTGCATGTGCCGGATCCTGAACGGTAATCAACATTCTTTTCTCTAAAGTTGGTATCGATGGATCGTTGTATTTAAGATCAGAAGATGTTGTTGTTAATATGCTTAGATCTTTTTGATCTGTGATTTGTAATATTCTGAATTTATCAGTTTGTGAACCCTGATTGATGATCACCAAATCTTCTTGACTAAAATTTTGTCCTGCTTGAATATCTACAGGCCTCTCGTTTTTTTGTTTATGAAATGCTTTTTCTCCAGCCATGATCTTGGTCTCTAAAATGTTTTCTTGTGGTGGTACAGGGCAACGATAACCGTTACTATATGCGCAATAGGGATTGTATGCAGCATTAAAATCAATTGTTGCTTTACCTCCTATAATATCTGTTGTTGCTAAATCAATATAACGTCCACCACTATAGCTTTCTTGACCATTTGTTAAATCTAAAAATGGAAGGAAAAGATGGTTTTTGTACTGAGGATTTTGAAATAGTGCAGCACTTTGATAAACGGTCAATTGATAGGGCTTATTATTCAAGGTGAAATTTAAGATAGCATATCGTTTATAAGGATTGCTGGTGCCATCATATGTGGGCATCTTGAAGGTTTCTTCGCCCAATAATAACGTGACATCTGCAGTAACGCGATAAGCTTTGTCAACTGGAAAATAATCTAAAAACTGGACTTGATCTGCTGGCAGTGGGCCAAATTTTGATTTTGATAAGCTCAGTGCTTTCTCTTGTCGATCTTGAACAATACGTGTTTGATAATCTTGTGCATTTGCTTTGATACTTGAAGTAATTAAGAAAAGCCCAATTAATATGGTGTATTTCATTCCTTTTAATTTAAAGTCTAGCAAAGTTATAGGTTTTTTTAATCAATCGGGAATCTATTTACTGCAAGAGAAGTTGTATTTTTGTCAAAATATTCAAAAAGGACGTCAGTATGAGATTAATGGCTTTTGATTATGGGACAAAACGTATCGGTATAGCGGTGACAGATCCCATGCAGATAATTGCAACAGCGTTGACTACGGTGCATCCGGACGAAGTTTGGAAATTTTTAGAAGATTATCTTCGTATCGAAGTCGTAGAAAAATTTGTTGTTGGTAAGCCGCTTCAAATGGATGGAACGGATTCAGAATCTGCGATCCATGTTTTAGGTTTTGTGCGTCGATTAAAGAAAACTTATCCTACAATTGAGATCGCTGAGGTGGATGAGCGATTTACTTCAAAAATGGCTTCGGCAGTCATTGCTCAAAGTGGCAAGAAAAAAAATAAAAGACAAGAAAAAGGTATTGTAGATACGATTTCAGCAACCCTCATCTTGCAAACATATATGGAAACTAAAGCATTTTAATATGGCATTAAAAGACATTCTGTTCTTTACAGAAGATATTGATTTTAAATTAAAAGAAAAGGCTAAAATCCGTCAATGGATAATGGATACGATCAAAGCTGAGGGATTTAAACGCGTAGGTGAATTAAGCTTTATTTTATGCTCCGATGCTTACCTTTTAGAAATCAATAAGCAATATCTGAATCATGATACTTTTACTGATGTCGTTACTTTCGATTCCTCAGAGGATGAAGATGTCATCGCTGGGGATATATTTATCAGTGTAGAACGGATTGCTGAAAATGCCGATAAATTCAAAGTAGATAGTAGGGATGAATTGCATCGGGTGATTATGCACGGCGTGTTACATTTATGCGGATACTATGATAAAAAACCGGAGGACAAAACGCTCATGACTTCCAAAGAGAATGAATATCTAGCGAAAAGGGATTTTTAAAAAACAATAGGATATTGTTACATAAAAATATTCCTTATTCTAATCCATATTTTTATTTTAGAATAATGAATATCTACTTAACTTCCATCTTATTATTTCTTATTAGCTTCTTCTGTACTAAGACTTATAGTCAACAAGCCCCACAAGGTTGGTTTATTTATTTTGGAAATACTAAAATCAATAAATCAAAATTTTCAATTCATCATGAATTGCAGTTACGGGACCATCAAGTTTTTGGAGATCATAATCAAACCTTATTAAGGCTGGGGCTTCAATACGAGGTCTTACCTTGGTTGAGCATCACAAATGGTTATGGTTATATTCATTCGGAATCAAGAGGCGAACCCAATAATCCGTTTCGAGAAAATAGAATCTATCAAGAGGCCTTGGCTAAACAAACTGCTGGAAGGTTCATTTTGAGACATCGACTCAGGTTGGAGGAAAGATTTATTGAAGACCAGGATTTTCGTGGCAGAGGAAGATATGTCTTTTTTGCAGACTTACCTTTAACAACGCTGAAAATGCAAAAAAATACGATTTACGCTTCCTTTTATAATGAAGTTTTTATCAATCTTTTTCAGGATGACCATATAAAAACATTTGATAGAAATCGCTTGTATGTTGGTGCTGGTTATAAAATAAGAAATAATTTAGGTATGCAGTTAGGCTATATGAGACAGCATGTGGGATCCTCCAAAGGGACGAATCATATTTTATTATCCTTGCATCATCAGATCAACTAGGTTCATAAAAAAAGGCTTTCAACATCATGTTGAAAGCCTTTTTTTATGAATAGTGCTGGACTAAAATCTTTCAAATTGTGAAAAGAAGAAAGCACCTTCGATCTGTGCATTCTCATCTGAATCAGATCCATGAACTGCATTTGCATCGATAGATTTTGCATATTTGTTACGGATTGTACCTTCTGCAGCATCAGCTGGGTTAGTAGCACCGATCAATGTACGGAAGTCTTCAACAGCATTGTCTTTTTCTAAGATTGCAGCAACGATAGGACCAGAAGTCATAAAGTTTACTAATTCTCCATAGAAAGGACGCTCTTTGTGTACTGCATAAAATGCTCCAGCTGTTTCTGTAGACAATTGAATATATTTCATTGCTACGATTTTGAAACCACCTGCAATAATATCATTCAAAATTGCGCCGATGTGACCATTTGCAACTGCATCTGGTTTGATCATCGTAAAAGTTCTGTTAGTTGCCATTAATGTTATTTTTTTTGCAAAAGTAATGATTTATCGTCAATAACTGAAAGATAAGCGTGTTATATTATTATTATGGATCAATTCTTGTTATTTTTCTTTGATAAAAGTATTTTCTTGGAGTATCAAGAAATGCGTAACTTTGTACTATTATGGCATTAAATCTAACAGTTGATATTGATAAAGATTCGGGATTTTGTTTTGGTGTTGTCTATGCGATAGATATGGCCGAAGAAATTCTGGAGGAAGATGGTTATTTATACTGTCTAGGTGATATTGTACATAATGACGAGGAAGTTGCTAGACTAAAAGCTAAGGGTTTACGGATCATTGGCCATGATGTATTACCAACCTTAAAACAGGAGAAAGTACTTATTCGCGCACATGGAGAAGCTCCTGAAACGTATAAGATCGCTCTAGAAAATAACATTACCCTCATTGATGCATCTTGTCCTGTAGTGCTTAAACTGCAAAATAGAATTAAAACTTCTTTTGACCAGGAAGAGAAGATTTTGATTTTTGGAAAGCATGGACATGCTGAAGTAGTTGGTCTGCAAGGACAGACTAATAATGAAGCATTGGTCTTTCAAGATATCGCCGAATTGGATGATGCAGACTTGCCCGCTTCTTTTACGCTTTATAGTCAGACAACAAAAAGTGTTGATAAATTTTATCAGATCAAGGATGAATTGATCAAAAGAGGATATGAAGTGAAAGCGAATGATACCATTTGTCGTCAAGTATCTAATCGCTATGAGGATCTGGTACATTTCGCCAAAAAGTATGATAAGATCATTTTTGTCTCGGGTAAGAAATCTTCTAATGGTAAAGTACTTTTTGAGGTATGTCTAAAGGAAAATTCCAACACTTATTTTGTTTCGGAAGTAGGAGAGATTAATACTCAAGTATTTCAAGAAAACGATCGCGTCGGTATATGCGGAGCAACATCAACACCGATGTGGCTGATGCAAGAGGTCAAATCTTTTTTAGAAGCATTGTAACCTTGTAAATCTCAAGTCATAAATATTTCATTTTGTCATAGATAATCCTATCTACCATGTAATTTGTTTACTTTTGTTTACAATGAGTAAGAAAGCTACCAAAGGAATTTTATTAGTTCAGCTGGGGACTCCAGATAGTCCTGAAACATCAGATGTTAGAAGATATTTAACTGAATTTTTAATGGATGGGAGAGTTATTGATATTCCTTATATCAGTAGGACTCTTTTAGTCAAGGGGATTATTGCTCCAACGCGCGCCCCAAAATCAGCCAAGATATACAAAACTATTTGGGATAAGGAAACGGGTTCTCCGTTGATGCATTACAGTATCATTCAACGTGATTTATTGCAAGAATCATTAGGTGAGGATTACCATGTTGAGCTTGCTATGCGTTATCAGAATCCATCTATTGAGAATGCTTTGAAAAATCTGGAGGGTATGATGTTAGATTCTATACGCGTTATACCTTTGTTTCCACAATATGCATCGGCAACGAGTGGTTCTGTTATCGACCGTGTAATGGAATTGATCCGTAAATGGAATTATTTACCAAGTATGAGTTTTGTCAGTAGTTACTGTCAAGAGCCATTGATGATTGAGACATTCGCAGATCACGCTAGACAGCATAATATTGCTCATTTTGATCATATTGTTTTTAGTTATCACGGGCTTCCTGTGCGTCAATTGGGTAAAGTAGACCCTACTAAGCAGTTAGTTTGTCCGGAAGATGGTTGCGATTCTTGTAAAAATACGGTCAATTCTTTCTGTTATTTGTCACAATGTCATGCAACTACGCGCGCGATCGCACAGGAACTGGGCTTGCAAAAAGATCAATATAGCATCTGTTTTCAATCCAGATTAGGCAAAGAACCTTGGATTCAACCTTATACATCTACATTATTGGAGCAATTAGCAGAGCAGGGTAAGAAAAAACTTTTAGTGTTTAGTCCTGCATTTGTAGCTGATTGTATTGAAACGATTGACGAGATTGGCGTGGAATATGCTAATGAATTTAAACATTTAGGAGGTGAGGAGGTTCAACTTGTTGAAAGTCTAAACGGTGACCCTAAATGGATTGCAGCATTAAAGCGTATCGCTTTGGATGCTTAATATAAATTCATAAACAATGATGTTAATAATTAATGTATTTGTACTTCTAATATTAGATTTTTATATCTTTTTTGCATTAAAGGCGACCAAAATTAAGTTTGCAAAAACTAAAACTTTTGCAATACTTTGGTGGAGCTATTCAATTCTACTGTCATTAGGAGTGATTATATCCTTTAAGTTTAATATCCCGTTAACGGTAAGATCGATTTTTTTAGTTGCATTTTTTCTGACTGCAGCGTCTAAATTTTTCTTTTTCTTTGTGCTTATTCTTGATGATATCCGAAGGGGAGGGTTGTGGTTAACGAGATTGGTAATTCCCAAAAAAACGGTTAAACAAGCGGTCAATGTATTGGAAATGCCAGTAGCAGAAGAACCTGTTAAAGGAATAACACGTTCAGATTTTTTAACAAAAGCAGGAATTCTTGTTGGTGCTTCACCATTAGTACCTTTAAGCTGGGGAATTATTTCTGGAGCTTATGATTATCGGGTTCGTCGTCAAAAGTTATATTTACCAAACTTACCTGCAGCCTTTCATGGTATGACTATTGGTCAAATTTCAGATGTGCATTCGGGTTCATTTTACAATAGAAAAGCCGTTAATGGCGGAGTTGATTTATTATTGAATGAAAAACCGGATACTATTTTCTTTACCGGTGATTTGGTCAATAATGTTGCTTCGGAGATGCGGGATTATCAGGATATTTTTTCAAGAGTAAAAGCTGATTTAGGAGTTTTTTCGAGTTTAGGAAATCATGATTATGGCGATTACTATTTTGGGAAAGAAGATTCAGCCGCTAAGAGAAAGAATCTTCAAGATTTGATACAGACCCATAAAGTAATGGGTTGGGATCTTTTGAATGATGAAAATCGGATCTTAAAAGTTAATAATGAGGAATTAGCGATTATCGGCGTTCAGAATTGGGGTACTGGAAGATTTCCAAAACATGGAGATTTGAAAAAAGCCTTATTAGGAACTGAAGAGCAAGCCGTTAAATTACTTCTTTCCCATGATCCTTCACATTGGCGTGCTCAGGTACTCGATACAGATGTGGATGTCATGTTTGCAGGACATACGCACGGTATGCAATTTGGTGTCCGTTTAAAAAACGTACAATGGAGTCCAGCTAAATATGTCTATAAAGAATGGGCTGGATTGTATAAAGAGAAAGAAAACAAACAACTTTATGTCAATGTGGGCTATGGATTTTTAGGATATCCTGGTCGAGTCGGTATTTTACCTGAAATCACTATTTTTGAACTCATAAAAGGGAATGATCCAAAAGGAATAGTTTAGATAGAGTCTTTTATTGCTATAATGGCTTAAGGGAATTATCAAAATTATTCGACTATATACTAAGTCATCTTATTGGGAATAAAAAAAATAAGCACTCCATCGAGTGCTTATTTTTTTTATTCCCATTCTGTTTAACAGTCTAATTACTATCTTTAAGGATTAAATTATGAAAAAGAAATAAGACCATGCAGCAAACATTCGAAATTAATTCGGATCCCCATACTCGGTTGAATATACTTACCGGTGAACGCGTTCTCGTATCTCCACATAGAAGTAAAAGACCTTGGCAAGGACAAGTTGAAGATGACAATCAAGAACAACGACCCGTATATGATCCAAAGTGTTATTTATGTCCAACCAACGAGCGGGCGGATGGAGATGTTAATCCTGATTATAAAGAAAGTTTTGTTTTTGTCAATGACTTTTCTGCTCTTTTAAAGGATACACCTACGGCAGATATCAATGATGATGAACTATTTATTGCTGAATCTGAAAAAGGAATTTGTAAAGTTATTGCCTTTTCACCGCGACATGATCTAACGCTTCCTGAAATGTCAGTTCCTGCGATCAAGGCTGTAGTAGATGTTTGGCAATCAGAATTTGCTGATTTGGCAAAATATGATTGGATAAAATATATTCAAATATTTGAAAATAAAGGCGCCATAATGGGTTGTAGTAATCCACACCCACATGGTCAGATATGGTCACAAAATCATGTACCCGTAGAGCTTCAAAAAGAATCTAAAAATCAACAAAAATATTTTGATCAGCATGGCACAACAATGTTAAGTGCATATGTGCAGGCTGAATTAAAAAAGCAAGAACGTATTATTGAAGAGAATGACTCTTTTGTAGCTTTGGTTCCTTTTTGGGCTTCTTGGCCATATGAAACGATGATTGTGAGTAAAAGATCTGTACAGAATATACTCGCTTTTACAGAAAAAGAAAAGGAAGAGTTAGCGGCAATTTTGAAATTGTTGACTACGCGTTATGATAATCTTTTTAACACATCTTTTCCTTACTCGGCGGGTATGCACCAGGCACCAGTAAATAGTGGTGATTTTCCGGAATGGCATTGGCATATGCATTTTTATCCACCTTTATTAAGATCCGCTACTGTTAAGAAATTTATGGTAGGCTACGAAATGCTTGCAAATCCGCAACGTGATATTACACCTGAATTTGCTGCTCAACAATTAAGAAACTGTTCTACGACCCATTATAAAAACGTTTAAAAGATGATTACAAGAGAATCTATACAAAATAAATTTAAATCCATTTTTAAAGAAGAACCTATTATTGTACGCTCACCGGGCAGAATTAATATAATTGGTGAGCATACCGATTATAATGATGGCTTTGTATTGCCAGCAGCTATTGATAAAGCAGTTTATATTGCAGTTTCGAAAAGAAACGACGATTTGATCTCTTTATATGCCGAAGATTATAAGGCTACATATGAAGTTGAATTAAATCGCATTGCTCCTTCAGATCTACAATGGCCAAATTATATTCTGGGAGTGGTGGATCAAATCCAAAAGAGGGGTCTGAACGTTGGGGGATTTAATCTTTATATTGATGGTGATGTACCTTTGGGAGCAGGATTATCTTCTTCTGCAGCTGTTGAGTGTGCAACAACATTGGCCTTAAGTGAACTTTTTGAATTGCATATAGAACGTTTGGAAATACCCAAGATTGGTCAAATGGCAGAACATACTTATGCTGGTGTTAAGTGTGGTATCATGGATCAATTTGCATCTACTTTTGGCAAGAAAGACCATGTTCTGAAACTAGATTGTCGTTCTTTAGCGTATGAATATGTTCCTCTAATTTTAGATGGTTATACCATTATTTTGTTGAATACAAATGTGAAGCACGCATTGGGTGATACCGCTTATAATAAACGTGTTGAGCAATGTAAAAAAGCAATTGATTGGATTAAGGAAAAATATCCAGATGTTGTCAATATGCGTGATGTTTCAGTTGCTATGCTGGATGAAATGGTGAAGAATAAAGATGCTGAGGTTTATACAAAAACAAGATTTGTAGTAGAAGAAAGTGAGCGTGTACATGAGGCTTGTGAACATTTGAAAGCTGGAAATCTGATCGCACTGGGTCAAAATTTATTAGCCTCACACCATGGATTGAGTCAAGAATATGAAGTCAGTTGTGATGAATCAGATTACTTGGTGGACTTTACCAAACAATTTCCTCAGGTATTGGGCGCAAGACAAATGGGAGGTGGTTTTGGTGGATGTACGATTAATATAGTAAAAGATGATTTCGTTGAGCAATTTATCGCTCAAGTATCGCCTCCATATTTCTCAAAATTTGGTAAAGAATTGACTATTATTCAGGTTAAGACAGATGATGGTACATCGGTTTTATAATACCTGCATGTAATAAAAAAGGTTTCTATGATTAAAATAGAAACCTTTTTTAACATAGCAATCTTACTGATTTATTTTCTAAACCATTTCTTTTAAAAGTTTTAACGCGTAGCTAATGCTATTGACATTACTCAATGCCAATCGCAATTGTTTTTTGATTTCCTTTAGATTACTGATTTCGGGATGTTGTTGGACAAATGCCAATACTTTTCCAAACTGATCAGATTCGAAATAAGCTGATTTCGGATTATTGACGAAATAGCCTTTGAGCGTATTTTTCTTGTAAGATATCTTTTCAAATCCAATCTGTTTTCCAAACCATTGTAAGCGTAAAGTATTAAATAATTCAAAGACCTCATGTGGTATTGGACCAAAGCGATCTTCTAATGATACTGCAAAATCAGTCAATTGATCCTCATTGTCGAGTTTCGATATTTCAGTGTACAGATTATAGCGTTCACTGATATTCGTCACATATTCATCAGGAATCAATACTTCCATATCGGTGTCGATCTGTGTGAATGAAACATATTTATGGTCTTTATCATCAGCAAATACTTCTGAGAACTCATCTTCTTTTAATTCTTGGATCGCTTCATCAAGAATTTTATGATACATTTCAAAACCAATTTCAGCTATAAAACCCGACTGTTCTCCGCCTAACAAATTCCCAGACCCACGGATATCCAAATCTCGCATAGCCACATTAAATCCTGCGCCAAGCTCGGAGAATTCTTCAATAGCAGATAGGCGTTTATACGCTTCGGAAGTTAACGTTGATAAAGGTGGACTTAATAGATAACAGAATGATTTTTTATTCGATCGCCCCACACGTCCACGCATTTGGTGGAGGTCACTCAAACCAAACATGTGCGCATGGTTGATGATGATGGTGTTTGCATTCGGAATATCTAATCCTGCTTCAATGATGGTCGTGGCAACCAAAACATCAAAATCATGATTGATAAATTTCAACATGACATCTTCCAGATCATCACCTTCAAGTTGCCCATGTGCGATGCCGACACGAGCATTGGGTACTAATTTTTGGATCATAGCGCCGAGCTGTTTAAGATCGGCTACACGATTATGAATGAAGAATACTTGCCCACCACGTTCGAGTTCAAAGGATACAGCTTCCTGTATCAATGTTTCATTGAACACATGTAATTCTGTTTGTACAGGTTGACGATTTGGGGGTGGGGTATTGATTAAACTTAGATCTCGGGCTCCCATTAGGGAGAAGTGTAAAGTACGAGGTATAGGCGTTGCCGTTAATGTCAAAGAATCTACATTGGCACGCAATAGTTTTAATTTCTCTTTTACCGAAACACCAAATTTTTGTTCTTCATCAATAATCATTAATCCCAAATCTTTGAATTTGACATCTTTACTCACCAATCTGTGTGTGCCGATGATGATATCAATTTTGCCTTCGGCTAATTTGGCTAAAGTTTCTTTAATTTGTTTTGCTGTTTTAAATCTATTGATATAATCGATGGTGCAAGGAAGATCTTTAAGACGTTCGGTAAAAGTCCTGAAATGTTGATGAGCAAGAATCGTGGTGGGTACCAGAACCGCAACTTGCTTGCTGTCTGCAACAGCTTTAAATGCTGCACGGATGGCAATTTCTGTTTTTCCAAAACCAACATCACCACAAACAAGTCTATCCATTGGATGAGGCGATTCCATATCACGTTTGACATCCGCAGTAGCTTTTTCTTGATCTGGCGTATCTTCATACATAAAGGAAGCTTCCAATTCATTCTGAAGATAACTATCGGGACTAAATGCTGTTCCTGTTTGTGCTTTACGCTTCGCATAGAGCATAATCAAGTCGCGGGCGATGTCTTTGACTTTCTTTTTTGTTGTTTTCTTAAGTTTATCCCATACATCTGTTCCCAGTTTATTCATTTTCGGAATTGAACCTTCTTTTCCTGAATATTTGGAAATCCGATTTAATGAATTGATGTTGACATACAGTAGGTCATTGTCGGCATAGCTCAACCGAATCATCTCCTGAGACTTTCCGTTGACTTCGACTTTTTCTAGGCCGGCATATTTCCCCACACCGTGATCAATATGGGTAATGTAGTCCCCCGGTTTGAGGTCGCGTAAATCTTTTAAGGTAATTGCTTGACTTTTCTCATAGCCTTTTTTTCGCTTATACTTATAATACCGATCAAAAACTTGATGGTCTGTATAACAGGCTAATTTGACATTGTCATCTCGAAATCCTTCGCGAAATCCTTTATGAATAGGGATGAAAGAAACCGTTTTGTCCAGGTCTTCTAAGATTTTATATATTCTTTCGATCTGTTTCGGGGAATCAGAAAAAATTAAATTTTCAACTTTATTTTTTTCGTTTTCTTTGAAATTATGGATCAATAGATTGAAATCTTTATTGAACGAGGGCTGCGGATGGATATCAAATTTGATCGTTGTATCGGGCTTATAAAAGAACTGTTTTCCGAACTCTACAATTGGAAAATCAAAGAGCAAGGCATTGAAGTTTTTTTCGTCCGAGAATCCATATGCCGGATTTATCCACTCTGAATTGTCTTTCTTATCTTTCTCAGACAAAGCCTTCCAAAATTCAGTTGCCTTTTTATTCCCATCTTTTATGGTATCCAATGTAAATTGGACATCCTTTACCCAGATCACTGCATCTTTGTCAATATACTCTAATAGGGATATATTTTGTGCCGATAGAAATTTAGCCTGCACATTTGGAACTATGGTAACTTTATGGATTTTTGCTACCGACAGTTGGGATTCAATTTCAAATGTTCTGATACTTTCGATGTCATCTCCAAAGAATTCAATACGATAAGGAAGATCATTTGAAAAGGAGAAGATATCGACAATTCCACCTCTAATGGCGTATTGTCCAGGTTCATAAACAAAATCTACGCGATCGAAATCATATTCAAATAGAAATTCATTAATAAAATCGATACTTAGTTTTGATTTTTCAGTTATTTCTAAGGTGTTTTTCTCCAGATCACTTCTGTTAATGACTTTCTCCGCTATTGCTTCGGGATAGGTAACCACCATTTTTGGAAGTTCAGATGTATGATTTAACACATTTAATGTTTCTGCACGTTGCAGTACATGCGTTGCATCGAGTTGGGTGAAGTCAAATGCTTTACGGTAAGAAGCCGGAAAAAACAAAACTTGTTTATCCAATAGACTCTCGAGATCACTCAAGAAATAAGAGGCATCTTCATGTGTCGGAAGGATAAAAAGATAGGGACGTTCTTGTAAGGTATAGCTCGCCACGGTAACAACGGCATCTGATGAACCGATAAGACCTTTTAATTGGACTTTTGGATTTTTAGCTTGTATCGCTTTAGTCAAAGTTTGTGTTAGCTCACTTTGACTGTATTTTTCTATAATTTCTTTAATTCCCACGCGTTCACTAATTTGGAATATTGCGAATTTACTTAAAATGATGGGTTGTTACAAAATTAGCTGATGCTATCTGATCTGAATTTGAAGAATAATTCAAGAAAATCATCTCGATTTTACAAATTTTAGCTAGCACTATACCGCTATTTTTTGATCAAATTATGCCATCATTCAGAAGCATAATCGGGCCTTGGGGCAGCATCGTACTATTTTATTCGATATGATTTTGATTCAAAGGTGCACGATAATACCTACTACATCTAGCTTTAAAGATTTGTATTGACATGTAATACTTTTATATAATCTTTTACTGCTGTACTGTTGGCTGTATCAAGAATTTCTTGAAAATGATCTCTAAAATCGAATTGATGATCTTCGTGGATCTTTTCATATTTAGCTACCGCATGCTTTATTCTGCCAGCTATGTATTTTTGAAGCTTATGAGCTGCAGATTGATAAGATGAACTAAACAGATTGGGGTAAGCTATGAGTGCTCTTTCTAAAATATAAATGCGGAACTCAACTTCACTTAATTTGTGCTTTGTAATCTTTTCATGCTCGTTGACCATACCACTTGCTTGTTTGACCAATTTACTTAATCCAATAAAATTACTTAAACTCGGGGTGTTATATACCTGAGATTCTCCTAGGTCAAAAAGTTGTTGGAGTTGTTTCCTCAAGTTTTCGATACGGTCTTCTAAGTCAGACTCATCTTCTAACAATTGGAAATGCAGTTGTTTGATTAACATTTTGTCTTTACTGATCAACCTCAGTAATAATTTGTCTTTTTCTTTTAATGGAAGGTTGAGAACAGCCTTTTTTAATTCTGGATCTTGATGAATGGACATGATTTAAAGATAGTGGAAAATTCAGGCTAAAAAAAATCAAAACAGGATCATCTTTTATAATTTTATTTTTTGGTATGTTATATTTGGAAAGTACGATTACTTATTTGAATTAAAATGCATTTTTTTTCAAAATTTAGTTAGTGTTTTTTCGATCTATTATTAACAATTTTTTAATGGAAGTTCCTGATAAACTACGTCTAAAAACAAGTATATTTGTATCGAAACATCTACAATTTTAATAACCTTTACTGATTTGAAACTGTTTAGTCTATTATTTTTTACAATAGGTCTCTTTCAGACAACTTTTGCTGATTCAATCAGATTGGAAGAGTTGTTTTCCAGTAAGAGTAGAATTGAATATTTAATTAAACAAGAACGTAATTTTGGACAAGATACGGTTGCTTTAAAAAATTATTTAAATCCCATTTTATCTTATGCCCGAGTATACAATGATGCTTCCTTACTCATTGTGTACGATTATATGCTCGCAAATGGTATTGCAAAAGCATATGATGCTCCTAATGATAGAAGTAAAAGTCTTTACCTCTCTGCAATTAAAAAATCAATCCGTAATAAGGATAAGGAGATCGAGTTTTGGATGAAAGTGAACTATGGTTTTTATCTTTATGATTTTCGAGATATTACTTCTGCATTTCCAATTTTCTTAGAAGTTCGTAATTTTTTGCCTCAAGTTTCCTTAAATAAATCTCCAAATCCTGAGATTTCGATACGTAATATGGCTTATTTTTTTGGAACTATTGGTGATGCTGAATCGAGTATGATCTACTTAAATCTTGCTCGGAAATACGCACACCCAAAATCGAATGAGATGAGTAGTATTCTTGATGGATTGGGGATGGCTTATTTAAAGCAAGCGGATACGGTAACGGCATTCCGTTATTTTAAAGAGGTAGAAGCATTATCTAAGGTGACGGGAGATTATGTTCGGTTAGGTAAAGCACTCGGCAATCAAGCGGTCATTTACTGGGGACGAGGTGATCTGAAGAAGGCTGTTGATTTATTGTTGGAGGATATCGTGTATTCGGAGCGATTTGGAAGTAAGCAGAATACGATGTATGCTTATATTTTATTAGCTCAGGTATATATTGACCAAGGGAAATTGTCCGAGGCGGAAAATGCCATTAATCGGGCAGCTCAATATCCTGCAACAAAAGTATATTTGAAACGCTCAGAGAAGGAAATTGCTGAGGTTCAATTGGCTATTGCTGTAAAACGACATGATGATCATAGTGAATTGTTGGCTAGAAGGAGATTGACTCAACTCAACGATAGTTTACAACTGTGGAATAGCGATGAAAAACTACAACAGTTGAAATGGATGGCTGATAAGCAAACGTATATTCATCGAATTGAATTGAGCCGTGAGCAATTTGAGAAAGAATTATTTAAAAAGAGAGCATACAGTATAGTTGTTGTTTTACTGCTGGCTTTATCCATCAGTCTTTATTTTTTGTTTAATAGAAAACTTAAAATACGAAGAGTCATCTATGAAAGGCATGTGTTGGGCTTGCAAATGGAAAAGTATCTTTCCGACCAGAAATTAATGGAAGCAAACAATAACTTATCTTCCTTCACGATTTACCTCAGAGAAAAGAACGAGTATATTGCTAATCTAAAGGAAGAAATCGAACGGGTAAAGCAAACTTCTTTTTCTGATATTGAGAATGAAAGGGGACAGCTTCAGGCATTATTGGAATCACATTTAATGACCGAATATAATTGGAGCTTATTTAAGGAGGCTTTTATTAAAGAATATCCGTATTTCTATAACGATCTGTTAAGGCAATATCCTGAATTGACAGAATCAAATTTAAGATTTATTTTTTTAGGAAAATTAGGTTTAAAGAATACGGAGATTTCTAATTTATTGGGAGTAACCGAAGACGCCGTTAAAAAAGCAAAGCAAAGATTGAAAAAGAAAATCGGTGAAGAACGATATTTGGTGCTTTCTTCGAATTTGAAAGTATAAAACCTGAATTCTGCATGAAAACTATCTGTGTTTTCCTTCTGGCTAAATTCTGTATTTTGTCTAAAATAAAATGAGCTAACTTATTCGCATTAGCTCATTTTATTGTTTAAACGATTGGATTTTCCTTTAGGTATTTCTCCCATTTCCAAGCACTATCCATCATCTCAAAAATGCCTAACTGTGCTGTCCAATGCAATTCATTAGTCGATTTGGTGGCATCACCATATACTTTTACGATATCCCCTTCACGACGTGGGCCTATCTCATAGTTTAGTTTTTGGCCTGAAGCCTCTTCAAATGCTTTTATCGCTTCTAATACGGAATATCCTTTTCCTGTTCCTACGTTAAAGACATCATATTTCCCTTTTGGATTTCCTCTCTCTAGTAATTTAATCGCAGCTACGTGTGCTTTTGCCAAGTCCACAACGTGAATAAAATCGCGTACACAGAAACCATCTTTAGTATCAAAGTCATTTCCAAATACGGTTAATTTTTCGCGCTTACCAATAGCGGTTTGCGTGATAAAAGGAAGTAGATTTTGAGGAACTCCTAGTGGTAATTCTCCAATTAGTGCAGATTCGTGTGCTCCAACAGGGTTGAAGTAACGCAATGCTATAATATTAAAATTGTCATAGGCGTTGGCAGTTTCTTCTAAAATTTCTTCTGCGATTTGTTTGGTATTGCCATAGGGTGAAGCTGCTTTTTTTACAGGAGCTGCTTCATCAACAGGGAGGTAATCGGGTTCGCCATATACTGTACAACTTGAAGAAAATACAAAGTTGACCGGTTTTTCACGATATGCCTCTAATATGTTGATCAAAGAAAAGAAGTTATTGCGGTAATATTTTAATGGATTTTGAACGGATTCTCCAACAGCTTTGGATGCTGCAAAGTGAATTATACCGCTGATGTCTGTATTATTCTTAACAAATTCTACAACTTTTGCCTCATCACATAGATCAAATTGATGAAATTCAGGTTTTACTCCGATTATTTTTTCAATTTGGTCTAACATTTTGATGCTAGAATTAGATAAGTTGTCAATGATAACCGGTGTATATCCTGCGTTATGCAATTCAACAACTGTATGCGAACCAATATATCCTGTTCCGCCTGTTACAAGTATTTTGCTCATGGTTTATAGTTATAATATGTAAAGTCTTTCTGCTCTAAATTTTTGATTGGTAAAGATTGATGGTCCATAATCCTGTTTAAAACGATCACAAAGGTGGAAGCCAAGAAATCCTGCTGATCTGGTATTAAAATTCCGTTGCGTATGTTATTTTCCACTTATTTCCAACAATTAGAAAAGGGTTTAATATCTTTGACGAATATAAGTATTATTTTACGAACATGCGTCTTCTTTATTCTTTAGGAATCCATCTATATGGGCTTTTATTACGCTTAATAGCGCCTTTTCATCCCAAGGCAAAGCTTTGGGTAAATGGTCGCAGGGACTGGTATGCACGCATGAGTCAAACGGTTGAAACAGGTCAAAATCACATTTGGTTTCACTTTGCGTCCCTAGGTGAATTTGAACAGGGAAGGGCTGTTTTGGAAGGTGTAAAAAAAGATTTTCCATTAAAAAAAATTGTTATTACTTTTTATTCTCCCTCGGGTTACGAGGTTAGAAAAAATACCAACTTGGCAGATTACGTTTTTTATCTACCAGAGGATACGGCAAAAAATGCCAAACAATTTATAGATTTAATTCATCCAGAATTTGTCGTGTTTACAAAATATGAATATTGGTATTATTATTTTTCTGAGCTGAAAAGCAGAAATATTCCGCTATTTATGATTTCTGCGATATTCAGGCCGAATCAAATTTTCTTTCAACCTTATGGTGGCTTTTTTAGAGAAATCCTCACATCGGTCACTTATTTTTTCCTGCAAAACGAAGAAAGTGTTCATTTATTGAAAGAACACGGCTTCAGAAACGTTGGCCTTACGGGTGATACCAGATTTGATCGTGTGGTTGAATTGCCTAAGCAGCAGAAAAGTATTACTGAGGTCAATCAATTTGTTGGTACATCTCCTGTCTTGGTCGCTGGAAGTACATGGTTGGAGGATGAAAAGCTCTTAAAGGACCTGATGTTGCAGTTTCCTGACTGGAAATTGATCTTAGCTCCGCATGAAATCCATGAAGCGCATATTGAAGCTATTTTATTATTATTCCCCGATGCACTTAGATTCTCAAATTTTGCACAGCATACCTTTCAAAAAATCGTGGATGCGCGTGTGCTGATTATTGATAATATGGGTATGCTATCTTCCTTGTATGGTTATGGAAAGATCAGCTATATTGGTGGTGGATTTGGGGTAGGGATCCATAACACTTTGGAGGCTGCTACATATGGCATTCCCGTTATATTTGGTCCAAAATACCATAAGTTTCAAGAAGCTAAAGATTTGATTGAGCAAGGAGCTGGTTTTTCTATTCAAGACGCTGAAAAACTCCATGATGTCTTTGTTTGTTTACAAGAGGAGATCAAGCGTGATTATGCTGGGAAACAGGCAAAATGTTATGTTCAACAGCATGCTGGTGCAACGGCAATTATTATGAAATATTTGAGAACCAAAAAGTTGCTTACATGAACGGGATGAGAATTTTCATGACGCTCATTTTTTCTTGCTGCTGTTTATTTTCTAAAGGGCAAGATCAGTTATATTATGTTCTGAATGCTGACAGTAATCGTGTGGGGGTGCGGGATGAGAAGGGGACAATTATTATTCCTCCAATTCACAACGTATATCATGATTATGTTTTAGATGTGCCTATCGATGATCCTTTTATCGAATTTATGGGTGTTGTTGGGCATGAAGATGCAGAAAAAGATAGTCCAGCCTTTGCAGTATCAACGGTATACGACAGAAAAGGAAATATATTGTATTACCCACAATTTTTTGATAATGGATCTGACTATTGGTCTGAAGGTCTAAGACGTTATGTAGAGAAAGGAAAAATTGGTTTTGTCAATTTTTTTGGAGACAAGATTTCTCCAGCAAATTGGGGTTTTGCACTGCCGTTTAATTATGGTTACGCTACTGTATATGTCGGTAAGATGAAAAAACAATATGATACCGGTGGTGAACATTGGTTTGTGGTACCTGCTGAGGCAGGTGTGAATGAATATATCATCAATAGGCATGGTGTACGGGTGGATCCGTTACAGGAAAGGCAGGATCCCAAAGACTATTTTTATAATGGTGCATATTATCCCAATCCGTTTCAATATAATAGAGAGGAATTGATGATTTTAAAGAAGTTGAAGCAATTTGAAAAAGCAATTACATTTTTGTTTAAACTGAACTCGCACCAATATGAATTTATGCCTTTACAGCTTGAAATAGTTGAAAAACCAAATCGTTATTTTCCCTTTTATGTGATAGGTGCTTATGAAGAACAGCGTCGATTGGATGATTATGAAATTCTTTTTGATGAAAAATCGGGTGATTTTTATATCAGCCAATGGGTTTCTAGAACGGAACTTGTTTCGTTGAATGAAGGTTTGATTTCAAGTATTGAAGATAATCTACAACGCGGAATGGACTATATCAAACCAGAGACCCGAAAATTAGCAGAACAGGAGCTGTTGAAGTTAAAAACTAACGGCAAGTAACTGCTCATAATATTGTTATTCATATTCGGAATTTTCATCGATAATAAATAGTTCAGACATAATGTGATCGGCCATTAGTTTGCCTGTGTCGCTAAGGGTGAGCCGGTTGTCCACTTGAGTTAACTGCTTATTATAAATGAATTCTTCGGCGTTGATCCCTAGTTGTTTTTTGACCTCTGCTCCAAATTTGTCTTCCACTAAGGTAAGATTGATACCCCACATAGTGCGCAGTGAAGTCATGGTGTACTCATTAATGCGGTCAAGTAAAGAGAGTTGTTCAGTTTCTAGAGGTAACTTATCCTGCATAATATCATAGATGTATTTGGTATTGTTCGCCACATTCCATGAACGAGATGTGCCATTGAATGAATGTGCAGATGGACCAATACCTAAGTAATGCTTTCCTTTCCAATAGTTGGTATTATGCTTGGCATACATACCATCTTTGGCAAAATTGGAAATTTCATATTGCTCAAATCCTGCTGTTGTCAATTGATCGATCAGCATCAGCATTTGATCGGCTGCTTGATCACTATCAATGGCCGCGGCTTTTCCTGTTTTGATCATGTGATCGAGGGCTGTTTTCTTTTCTACGGTCATCGAGTAAGATGAGATATGCGGAATCTGAAAATCCAGCAGTTGCTGCATGTTCTTTTTCCACTTTTCATCGGTTAATAATGGAAAGCCATAGATCAGATCACAGGTGATATTTTCAAACCCTGCATCTTGAACGCGCATAATACAAGACTCTGCTTCTTTTTGATTGTGTGCCCTATTCATCCATCTTAGATCTTCTTCAAAAAAGGATTGAATACCGATACTAAAGCGATTAATTTCTGTTTGACGCAGTTTCGCTACTTTTTCTCGGTTGAGATCATCGGGATTGGCCTCTAAGGTAATCTCTACATGGGAGTCAATCTCGAAATGTTTTGATACTTTGTCGATCAGTCTAGCGATATCTTCTGCTTCTAGTATAGAGGGTGTGCCACCTCCAAAATAAATGGACTGGATGTTTTTATCTTCCAGGTAATCCGCTCTAAGTTCTACTTCCTTATATAGCATGTTGAGCATTTCATCTTTGTATTTTAGTGAGGTGCTAAAATGAAAGTCGCAGTAATGACAGGCTTGTTTACAGAATGGAATGTGGAAGTAGATCATGTATATATTATATATAAGTGCAAAGGTAAAGGAAAATCCAGAGTTAAATGGATTTATTCTATTTCTTTGGTATACTGTTGGAGGTTTTTACTGATTCTCTTTTTTATTCGGTCGCGTAGATTTCGAGGGGCAATGACTTCTATGTTTTCTCCAAATCCCAAAATTTCTCGCTCGAGTTCAAAGTTTAAGATGACATCAAGACGAATCATGATACTGCCATCATCCTTTTTATGGATGATCTGCTGAGAGTTATGTAAGGGCTTGGTCTCGACATAAGGGGCATTGAAGCTGTCAATTTTTAAGATTACTTTTTGTCCACGGTCTTTTTGACTTTTTGTTACCCCAATGGTATCGGCAAAGTAGCGATCGAAATCAATGCCTTCATAGGGTATAAACCCATTTTTTGCCATTTCATCAATATCAACTATACGATCCAAGGCAAGTGTAATTAAAAGATTTCCTTTCTTAGGTTTGCAGATTAAGAACCAACGATTGCGGTATTCTTTTAGCAGATATGGGTAGTACACGTCTTGTATAGGCCCGAGTGACTTAAAGGATTTGTAGGTGATGAGTAAAGGAATTTCTTCGAGTATGGCATGATGAAGTGTGCTGATCCAGTTTAAACCCTTCAAGAGTTTGTTACTTTCCATTTGCACGACAGGTTTTTGAGCTCCTTCCGATTTATTGAGACTATTTTCTAAACGTAAGATCATATCACTCATTTCGTCAAAATAAGAGAAACCATTAAGATGCTTGAGCAAATCTACAGCTTCTTTCATCTTCTTCATATCTAAGGAGGTGATGGGTGAATTGCTGATGCTGTATGTAGGATCACTATAACTATAAAATTTCCGATCCGTCACAATGATTGGAGCATTATATCCTAGCTTATTGCTGCGCATAAGCTGTATATCTCCCTGAATCGTTCTTTTGCTGATGCCATTATGGATACCCTCCAGTTCATAAAGGGCATCGGATACTTTTTCTATGAGATCTTCTAAGGTCCATTTGCGATGACGTTGACATAAGCAGTTGTCAATGGTTTTGTAGCGAATTAATGCAAGTTTATTGGTGGACATGCTGTTTTTGATATCATGGTATGAAGTTAAAGGTACAAAATTCAACTTTGCCACGCAATGTATTTGCGTACAAAGTGTTTCTGATCTATTTTTTTTAATTTTTATTAAATAAATTCAATTGATTATCAGTTTGATGTGTTGTTTTTAATTGATTTTTTTAAATTCTTTTTTGCTGCGCATTCAGGTTGCGTGGTAGGGCTATCATATTTGTAATGTCGATCAAGACAAATAGTTCTTTGAATATATAAGCGATTAGCTTTTTAAGATATATACCTGAAAGGGTGTATGGCGTAGTGCATGATTTAAGAGTCCTTGTCTCCTGTTTCTGTATAGCAGGGTAGTATTGCTTCAGTTGAAAGTAATATGCTGATTTTATAAATATCACTATGGTCAAATGTTGGGGTCGTAGGTTCGAATCCTACCTCCGTCTCGAACGGAGTAACTCAGGGGTAGAGTACAGCAAAATGGTGGGTTCGAATCCCACGCACATCTCAAAAGTGTGTCCATCGGTTGGAGGAACGAAAGTTCCATGTTCAAGTTTAGACTTTCTTTAAAAAAGTTACCACTTCGTAAGCGCTTCGTCTCTCGTTTGGTCTTTTCTTTTTATTAAAGATGAGACAATTGAATGGGGCCTTTGTAGTATAAAGTAGGTGCTAAAAGCAACGATAGGGTTGAGGATATTGCAATCCTTAAATGAATACATGAATGGGGTGTATCTTCTTTAAGGATGAGGTGTCATCATTTTATTTTTCTTTTAGTCCCCTTTTATATTCCGGTCATATTCAATAAACAGGAATCGAAGCGTTTATAAATAATAGGATCATCTTTTTGATCGCGAAAAAATGTATTTAGAACAATAGTATATTCTGATAAAGCGCAGTGTTTTGTACTGGGTTTGGAAGAGTAGAATAAAAAATAAAATTAGATATGAAAAGAGTAACTATAGATATCAATCAATTGGGATTAGTTGTTAAAAACAATCGGTATACCCGCGTATTGCCTGCTGGAAAATACTGGCTAGGTTTTGGTGAAAAACTAGAATTATATGATTTGTCGAAGCCTTTTCCAGGAAGCTTGGATGTTGATGTATTGATGCAGCTTACCGGTTTTTCGGAGCATGTAGCATTGGTTGAAGTTGCCGATCATGAGATCTGTCTAGTTTTTGTTAACAACAACTATAAGCAGGTCCTAGCAGCTGGCAGACATTTTTTCTGGAAGGGTTTATTAACCTATCATTTCCAAAAGGAGGATATCACGGAGATAGAAATAAGATCGACAGTGCACAAACAACTGTTGGAGAAGCAGACGCTGGCTTACTATGTACGACAGTTTAAGTTAGAGCCTTCGGAGAAAGGTCTGCTATTTCTTGATGGAGTTTTTTCAAAGATATTGAATGCGGGTACCTACTACTGGTGGAAAAATGCGACATCCATCAGTATTTCAGAAGTGGATACACGATTGACGACTATGGATATTGCTGGTCAAGAAATCTTGACTAAAGATAAGGCTCAGATTCGGATTAATTTTTCGATACAGTACCAAGTTGTGGATGTACTGAAAGCAATGCTTGAAAATAAAGATTTTGAGAAGCAGTTGTATATGTTGATGCAATTAGCGTTGCGTTCTTACATAGGTCGAATGACTTTGGATGAACTGATGGATAATAAGTCTGCCATCAATGCACATGTCCTAGAGGATACTGCCTCGCAGGTTGAATTACTGGGGGTAAAGGTATTCCACGCCGGTGTTAAAGACATCATCTTGCCAGGAGATATCCGGGAGATTATGAATCAGGTACTGGTCGCGGAGAAAAAAGCTCAGGCAAATATCATCACGAGGCGTGAAGAAACGGCTTCTACAAGAAGCTTGTTGAATACGGCTAAATTGATGGAGGATAATGCGATGTTGTTTAAATTGAAAGAGATGGAATATGTGGAGAAGATTGCTGAAAAAATAAACAATATATCGGTTTCCGGTAATGGTCAGATTGTGGATCAGCTGAAGCAGTTGTTCGTGAAATAATACATCTACCGCTTTACCTTTAAAACTGAATCGGTAGATATACATAAAGAGGCGCAAGGGATAGCGATAAAGAGGTGCTGTTCCTTGCTTAAGGAAAAATAATAACCGATGTAAAGATAGATCAAATCTATAGGATGTGATTTAAGCGGAACATCATTGATGAATAGCATAATGGAAAATAAAAGAATAAATGGCAATGACTTAATTGCTTTGGGATATGAAGAGAATTTTGCTTTAGGGGAAGCGTTGAAAATTAATAAAAAGAGATTGGGGTTTACCCGAGAGGAGATGTTGTTGAAGTTTGCGGAAGTATTGGCTGCTCCAGAAACGTATATGGAGGATGAGGTATTCAAACCGTTAGCGCAATCCCTTTTAAATGTTGATGAAGTGGCTAAAGCTACGATTTCTTTAAAGGAGGGGAAACAACATTACACCATCTATGGTGAGTCACAGATTGAAGAGGGTGCATTGCGCCAAATGGATCTGGCGATGAAACTTCCTGTAGCAGTAGCGGGAGCATTGATGCCCGATGCACATCAGGGATATGGTTTGCCAATCGGTGGGGTATTGGCGACTCATCATGCGGTCATTCCTTATGGTGTGGGTGTTGATATCGGTTGTCGAATGGCATTGTCTATTTTTGATGTCCCTGAAGAGCATCTGTATGCGCATCATGATTTTTATAAGAAGGTAATTATGGATCATACCAAATTTGGTGCTGGACATGGTTACTTGAAACATGAACGTGCCGATCATGCTGTTCTAGCGAGTAAGGCTTTTGAAACGAATGATTTTATTCGCCAATTAAAGGATAAGGCTTGGACACAATTAGGTTCTTCTGGTGGAGGAAATCACTTTGTTGAATTTGGGGTGATGGAGTTTAAGGAGGCAGATGCGGAGCTTGGTATTGAGAAAGGACGATATGTTGCTTTATTGACTCATTCGGGATCTAGGGGATTGGGCGCAACTATTGCCGATCATTATACTAAACTGGCTAAAAAGCTTTGTCCTTTGCCTTACGAGGCTCAAAATTTGGCTTATATGGGACTCGATACAGCCGAAGGTCAAGAATATTGGTTAGCGATGAACCTTGCGGGTGACTATGCTTCGGCTTGTCATGAAGTAATTCATGAGAAAATCAGCAGAGCATTAGGTGCAGAGCGATTGGCGATGGTCGAAAATCATCATAATTTTGCATGGAAAGAGTTATACAAAGGTGAGGAGGTGATCGTGCATCGCAAAGGGGCAACTCCTGCAGCGAAAGGGGTGCTGGGTATCATTCCTGGATCGATGGCAACTCCTGGTTTCTTAGTCCGAGGGAAAGGTAAGGAAGAGGCTATTCAATCGGCTTCACATGGAGCGGGTCGATTGATGAGCCGCACGAAAGCTATAAAAACGATAGCACGTAAAGATTTGAAATCCATGTTGTCGGATCATCATATTACGCTTATCGGTGCTGGTTTGGATGAGGCACCGATGGCTTATAAAAATATTCACGAGGTGATGGCCGCGCAAGAAGATCTGGTGGATATTATCGCTAGTTTCTCTCCGAAGATTGTGCGTATGGCTGATGATGGAAGTCGGGAGGATTGATGTTAAAGCAAAGGGGCTGGTTTATTGACCAGCCTCTTGTTTTTATGTTATTTCTTTTCCCAGGTATTATCGCTGGATTCGATATCTGCTAAGCGCAATGATGGATCTATGATCACTTTTGCTGGTTTTTTTGTTAAATTGATCTGATAGGATGGTTGTGTCCAGTTCCAGTCTTGCAATGTTGTTCTTTTAATACCTTCGTAAATTTTGAAGTTTTCTGCTAGTTTTTCGCCTCTCATTTCACGTAGTGGGATGTAGAAAAGTTCTTTTGTGCCATCTTCATAGGTTACTAATAAGTCAATAGGCATTGCAAAGTCAGATTTGTTCTGTAAGGTGATTTCTTTATCGGTTACTGTTTTGATGGCATAGTCAATCTTACGAGTAGTGTTGATAAAGAGGTTGAAGTACCACTTCAAGTTGATTCCTGATATATTCTCAGCAATTCTTTTAAAATCATTTGGCGTTGGATGTTTAAATTTCCATTGTTTATAAAATTCTAAGAATGTTTTGTCTAGATTGTCTTTTCCAATGATGTAGCCCAATTGCACGGCTAGTACCTGTCCTTTATTATAAGCTTCATTACTGTAGGCATAATTGGTATTATAATAATCGGCAAGTAGGCTGGCAGGTTCTTCTTTTCCTGACAAGGCTAGCTTATAGTATGCCCGATAAGCATCTATGGAAGGGTTAGCTTCAATCGCTCCTCGTTTTTCAAATAAGTTTTGCATAGCAAGTTCTTCTACATAAGAAGTGAACCCCTCATCAAACCATTCGTCTACAGTCTCATTGATGCCGAATAAGTGTTGATACCAAGAGTGAGCTGCCTCGTGGAAAATTACACCTACTAGGCTTTTTAAATTGCGACCTCCAGTCACCAATGTTGCGGTACCGTATTCCATTCCGCCATCACCTCCTTGGATAATGGTATAATTGGGCCATGGATAGGCACCAAATGTTTTAGCATTGAAATCGAAAAATTCTGTTGCTAATCCTAAAGCTGTTTTCCAGTTTGTTTTAACGGAGTCACTCTCTGGAATATATACCGTGTATACATGAATGCCTTGTTTGCTACTCGCAGAGTCAACGACAAATTTGGGGTCTGCAGCCCAAACAAAGTCATGGATATTTTTAGCAATATAATGCCATTGGACTTTATTATCTTTTGCTTTTATTTTTGGTTTTGCTACATATCCTTTTACATCTGTTGGATTTTGCAAAACGCCGGATGCACCTAGGATATAATTTTTATTGATATTGATGGTGATATCAAAGTCTCCAAATGGGGCGATAAATTCACGACCGATATATTCATCTAGATGCCATCCGAATTCATCAAAATGTGCCATTTTCGGATACCATTGTGCCATAGAAAGGGCGACTCCTTCTTTGGAGTTGCGACCAGATCTCCTAATTTGTTCTGGTACCTGTGCTTCCCAAGTCATATCAAAGGTAGCCGTCTCGCCATCTTCGATTTCATTAGGCAAAGAAACTTCTAAAATTGTACCATCGATTTTGAAACTGGTATTGTTACCGTTCATTGTTAATGATTTTATCTTTTGATAACCAATTTGTTTTGGCGTTAGGGTTGCAATTCGACTCTGGTACTTTGGTTTTTCCTTAGTCCCGATATTGGTGGCCATTCTTTTATCTGGATCTGCGATGTTGGAAAGTCTATTGTCCATCATCGAACCCGGTTGAAAGGCATTGAAATACAAATGGAAATACACTTTTTTGAGTGATTGTCCTGAATTATTGCTGTATTTCAGCTGCATGTTTCCGTCATATTGATATGTTTTTTCGTTGACATCAATATTCATTTTATAATCTACGGCCTGTTGCCAATAGCCTTTTCGTTGCGCTGTTGTTGTTTGGATCAGGAATAGTCCTAAGATTAATGTATAAAGGTATTTCAAATTCATGGTTCAAACATACAAAATTCATTAGGAATATGGGGAAGGGAGGTGCAGCCTGTTTTGTAATATTTGTTTGATATAAGGTTGTTTTTATTTATTCCAATTGTTATTTTAGGTCTATATCTAATTAAACTTGTATGGAAGAAACTTATTATAAATCTTCGGGAAAGGCTCCAATCGGAGGTGTACTGTTTGCTATTATTGCGGGAGTGTGTGCATCTGTTATTTTAGCCATCGTATATATTGCTTTGCAATGGTTTATACCAATTGTATATTTTAACTTTTTGATCACATTTGGTTTAGCTTATGGCTTGTTTTACGTCTTGGACGTTTTGTTAAAAATCGGAAAAGTTAGAAATAAGGGGATTGCACTACTGTTTACTTTCATCTGCACTTTGGTTGCGTATTATGCCCAATGGTGCTTATTTGTCTCCTTAATGTTTAATGCTGAAGGTACAATGGGAGGGGATATGTGGTTAAAGTCTTCTTTTAATCTGGATGGGTTTTTATATTTCCTATTTCACCCTATGGATATGTTTAGTGGAATTCAAGAATTAAATGCTGTTGGTACTTTTTCTCTTAAGAAAAGTGTAGTGAGTGGTTGGCCTTTATGGATCTTGTGGGGTATTGAGGCTGCGACTATTATTGTCTATCCCATTGTCTTGGCTTTTTCGGGTAAGACAACTGAACCTTTTTCTGAAAGAGGTAATGAGTGGATGCGAAAAAGAGAACTTGAGAAACAGATCGCATATATAGCAGATAAGCAGGCACTGGAGCAGAATTTAGGAAAAAAGGATTTTACAGATCTACAAACCTATCTGGAGACTGATGAATTGGGTGCTGAGTTTGCAACAGTCACGATTTATGAATCTGATGCTGATAATTATCAATATATTTCAGTTGTTAATCATCGATTGGAAACCAATAAGAAGGGAGATATTGTCGATAAGAAAACGAATGTACTCCAGTATTTTAAGATTCCGGAGCGTAGTCTTTAAAATAGAAAAGCGGATTAATCCGCTTTTCTATTTTATAAGGGTGCCATTTTTCTCGGTCCATTCCTTCATCCCAGGACTATAATTTTTGATATTTTTGATCCCAGCTTTGTAAAGGAGTGACATGGCTATGGTAGCACGGTCACCCGATTGACAATGTAAATACAGATCTTTACTTTGAGCTATCTGATCTAAATTGTCAAGTAGTGTCCCAACAAAGACATGGGTTGCATGGGGAAGGTGCCCTGCCTGATATTCACTTTCATTTCGAACATCTAATATTTGTGCATTGGGATTGTTTAATGCTGTATTCATCTCATTGAAATCAATAATTTCTTGCTCTTCAAGTTTGATATCACCTGTTTCCAAAGATTGAGGTGTAACATAGCCAATTGCTTGATCAAGACCTATACGCATCAATTTGCGGGTGACATCTTCTAATTGATCTTTTGCTACAATAAGGATAAATGGTTTATGATAATCTAAAATCCAGCCTGCCCAATTGCTGAAAGCTTTATTATTCTGGATATTGATGCTGTTTGGGATAAATCCTTGTGCAAATTCTTGTTTGTTGCGAGTATCAATGATTGTTACATCATTTTTATGATGCAATATCAACTCTGTTGCCTCGAGTTCTTTGTAAGTAGGTACTGATGTTAGCAATGGTCGCTTAATTTTGTTAAGCTTTTTCATCATCGCAAAATATTTTGGAGGCTCTGGTTGTCCACTTAGAAGCTCCTCAGTAAATGCTTTTTCATTATTTTCATATTTTAAAGCCCAGTTTCTTATCTTTTCATATCCAACAGTTGAACTTGGAACTGCCCCTAAGGCTTTTCCACAGGCAGATCCTGCGCCATGTGCTGGCCATACTTGTACATAGTCTGGAAGCTGGTTAAAGATTTTTAATGATTCAAACATTTGATGTGCCCCGATTTCTTTTGTGCCGATCCGTCCGGCAGCATTTTCTAATAAATCTGGACGTCCAATGTCTCCTACAAATACAAAATCTCCTGTAAACAACATGACGGGTGCGTCTGTTGCAGGTGTGTCGGTCAATAGGAAACTGATACTTTCAGGAGTATGGCCTGGTGTATGTAAGACTTTAAAAATAAGATTTCCAATTTTTATTTCATCATGGTTTTTTAAACCAATGTGATCAAAATCATACTGCCAATCTGCTCCACCTTCGTCAGAAAGATAGAGCTGTGCACCTGTTAATTCGGCTAACTCTAATGAACCTGATAGGTAATCAGCGTGTATGTGGGTTTCTGCAATATGGGTTATTTGTAAGTTATTTTTTTCTGCTATAGCTATGTATGTGTCTACATCTCTTTTAGGATCAATCACAATTGCTACTCCTTTGGCTTGACAGCCGATGAGATAACTTGCATGTGCTAATGAAGATTCGAAAATGTGTTGAAAAAACATAATTTATTCCTTAAAAATTTATAAATTGATTGATTTCTTTACTGGCTATGACTATACCTATTGCTCCCAGAAAATAGCCAAATCCTACTTTTAATTTTTCGGATTTTAATTTTGTTTTTAATTGGATTCCAATCATCAATCCGATTAGTGTGATTGCTGTAAAGATAATTAATATTGTCCAATTGATTTGATTCAACTGTTTGAAATTGCTCAATAGACCAAAGGCTGTATTGATTGCGATGATAATAAAGACGCTGCGGTGGCTTGTTTAATGGTGTTGCCTAACAAAAGTATAAGTGCGGGGACAATGATAAAACCGCCGCCTGCGCCTACCAACCCTGTTAATATACCGATCAAAAAACCAATAGATATGATCAATATGGTGTTATTCTTGTATGTTTTAACTTGATGTCGATCATCGCGATTTTTGATCATGGCTAGGGCTGATGCAATCATGATGATCGAAAAAAGGCTCATGATGATTTGATCTTTATGCATCATAATCTGATAAATTTGAAAATGCTCGGGAATGCTTGGGAGTATGTATTGCTTGGTGATGTAAACAGATATTAATGATGGAAGGATAAAAAATAAACTCATTTTGAGATCGATCTCTTTTTTTTGCAAGTGAGAGATTGAACCAATAAGCGATATTGTGCTAATCGTAAATAACGAATAATCTAATGCCTGCGCTGGTGCTAGATGAAATAGATAGACAAATATGGGTAATGTTAAAATACTGCCGCCACTCCCCATAATACTCATCGTGAGACCTACAGCAATTGCTAAAATATATCCAAAAATAAGTGATAACTCCATATTTAATTGTTTGTTTTATCAAAGTTACCCTCTTATAAAATGATAAAAGGTAACATAGGTTACCTTCGATATTTTAAGCATTGAAATGACAATTAAAGCAGATTGATGTTATTTCTTTGTAAAAGAATTTTTCCTTGATTTTCTAACGATTTTAAAATTCGGGATACGACCACACGAGATGTATTGAGGTCATTGGCAATGACTTGATGAGTGATCTCTATCTTTTGTGAATTACGGATCGATGCTTTTTCTTTTAAATAGTTCATGATGCGAACGTCCATCTGTGAGAAGGCTATATTATCGACAGTACTCAGCAGTTCATTGAGTCGATTGGAATAGCTTTCTAATACGTAATTCCGCCACGTTTTATAAGTTCCCATCCAGCTATCGAGGTACTGATTGGGAATCATCGTGACGGTGGTATGGACATCAGCAATAGCGCGGATTTCACTTTTTTTTGTGCCGATACAGCAGGCTATAGATAGGGCACAGGTATCGCCTTTCTCTAAAAAATATAACAACAGTTCGCCCTCCTTTTTATCTTCTCGAATAATTTTTATGACACCATCTAAGACCAGGGGCATAGCTTTAATGTATTGACCAATGTCCATAATGATTTCTCCTGCTTTGAACTGTTTAACCACAGAGACTTCTTCAATCTCTGCGATTAATTCTTTTTCAAAACTTCCTGAAAATGCTTGTTGAACTGTTGTCATGTGCTTAAATTAATGCGGTAATTTATTTTGAAGAAGCCCATAAATCCATGTACCTATAAGTGCAAAGATAAGCACTATAGCTAAGGTCCAATATCCAGCACCTAGAAGTGCAAACATGGGCCCAGGACAAGCGCCGGTCAACGCCCATCCTAATCCAAAGATAGTTCCTCCGAGTAGATAGCGTGTGATGCTTTTCTTTTTATCAATAAATTGGATGGGTAAGCCATTAGTATCTTTCACGTTCTTTCTTTTTATAATCTGAACAATGAGGATGGCAGTGGTTAATGCAGTACCTATAATTCCATACATGTGAAAGGATCTAAACTGGAACATTTCATATATACGATACCAGGATGCTGCCTCCGACTTGTAAAGGATGATGCCGAATAGTATTCCAATTAATACAAACTTTAACTGTTTCATAGCTCTTTTTTAAAAGATAAGCGGAAAGATAAAATGAATCATGATGATGCCGCCGATAAAAAATCCAATCACGGCAATTAATGATGGTAATTGGAAATTGCTAAGACCAGATATCGCATGTCCTGAAGAACATCCTCCAGCATATCGTGTCCCAAATCCAATCAGTAATCCGCCAATACTAAGCAATAAGAATTGGAAAAGTGAGCCATCAAATAAAAATAGACTGTCAGGCATGTATCCCTGAAGTTTGTCAATAATACCTAATGCTTGCAAGTCCGCAATACTAGCGTTGTTTATAGCAGGTGGAGTGCCGTCACTGAGACAGAAGTGTGCTATGAACCCTCCTATTATAGTGCCTAATACAACCAATAGATTCCAAATTTGTGCTTTCCAGTCGAACCTGAAAAAGGAACTTGTTTTGCCTGCTCCAACAATTGAACACATCGTTCTCAAGTTATTGGACATGCCAAAATCCTTACCTTGCCTGAGCAATAAGTACATGATAAGCGCAATCAAAGGTCCTGATATGTACCAAGGCCAGGGTTTTTGAATAATTTCCAACATAATGATCCATCTAATGTCTTACAAAGTAAAGCAACATAAAGGAGAAATAGTGTAACTTGAGTTACACTATTTCTCCTTTTTAATTGGTGACTACATATCGTAATATTCTATTTCATTGTCTTTTAGCGTTTGGCAAAGACTTTTGAGATCATCTTCTGATTCGAATAACTTATTGCGCCAAAATCTAATATGACTACCTGTTTTTAGTTTTATTATAATCAAATTGCCTCCTGATCTTCTCAGGTTGCGCACATAGTCAATGGTGTCTAAAGATATGGTTTGACTGGAACTGCTGTTTTCCATTGTTAATTCTCCGTTATGAATGGTCCAAACGGAATGTTTTTTGGAGCACTTTACAGCGATGAAAAGGACCACTGGCAATGAAAATAAAGAGCCCATTATTTTCACGACTTCTGATAAAGGGAGTCTTGATACGATGTAAACAAGAATCAACACAAACAGCATCATGAGCAATATATATCTTCCTCGATGCAATGTTGCGATTTTAAAGCTCAATTTTTCCATGTTATGATTTTGCTACAAAGAAACAGAAACCTCTGCTAAAACAAAAATGAGACAGCTAAATGTCTCATTTTATTATTTTTACTCGTTGTCCATTTTTTGTACAAACTTGCCTTTGGTATCGATGTAGAAAAAATCTTCACCATTTTCAGAAACTAAGGAGAGTCCTGCATCAAATGGGGCAGCATATATGTATTTTGATGGGATGACCTGCTTTCCTTTTGCATCTATAAATCCATATTTTTCTGATCGCATATTGAGCCATAAATTTTCTCCGCCATTGGACAAGAAATCATATGCTTCGCTTATTTTCTTTCCTTGTTGATCAATTAAATAGTATTTATCTTGCTCTGAGATCACAGCGGTATTTGCTGAAAATTCGTGGATGAGTTCAAATTTGGTTGGAATAATAATCTTTCCACTGCTGTCAATGACGCCAGAACCTTGTTCGGTCGTGACTACAGCATGACCGTTTTCAAATTCCCGGGCATAAGCGTAGGTTGCTGGTATTACTACTTGCGCATGGATATTCATGTAGCCATATCGATCATTTTTCGAAAATAGGAATAGTCCATCTTCAGTACGTGCTAAATGTTCATACTGACAGGGAATAATTTCTTTGCCGTCATTGTTGATCAGTCCATAATGATTGCTGCCATCTACGACGACCGCGTAGCCTGCTATAAAGGCATGGATCAAGCTATACTTTGCAGGAGTTATTGCATTACCACTCGTGTCTGCTACTCCAATAAGTTCGGTGTCTTCATCATAATATGACTGCCTGTTTTCTCCTAGCTCTGTCGTCTCAAATGTGAAAGCTTCTTCCTCAACTTCCTCAAAATCTTTTGGTACTTCAAATAGAGTAGGGTTGATCGCTGTTGCTGTCACATGGATGGCTTTCATTTCCATTTCATAAGCGGAAATGGATAGTGCTGCTCCAGGTATTTTCTCTAAGTAGGTGTATTCTCCCCAATACATTTTTGGTAGTGCTGTGGTATACCATACTTCAATAAATGGTTTTTCTTCTTCTGTTCCAATAGGGATTTTAATAATTGCTTTTTTACAGGCATATCCAGCGATCGATTTGGATGCATTGGCGATGAATTCAATTTGAAAATCTTCGGGAGAGATCACTGCATCTTCTGTTGTAAGCCCTTGCACGTAATAGTTTTTATTGCTGTAATCTAAGATGTATGCGATCTGCTTCTTAAAATCAGAAATTTGGACACTTGTATCTATAAATTTATTTTCTATTCTTAAATAATCTTTAGTCAGATAAATATCTGCGACAGACTCTGCTTCTGTTGTGCTGTCAATATTTAAACCAAATTGAATTTTGAACATTTTCTCTTGTGCAGAAGAGCTGCTGACAAGAACAAATAAAAGAATAAGCGTTCTGAAGATTTTTATTTTCATTTTTAAGTGACTAATTTCTTGCGAAATTATGTTTTTTAATGATCTTTTCTATGATTAAATTGGATTCTATTTGTATATGATGTTTACTACGAATCGTTTTTAACCTATTAATGGGATATGGGTGGATAAATAATAGTAAAAAATTAAAGTAGTACCGAAAATGGGGAATGATTTATGAGAACTATTTTGTTCAATAAAAGACAATAATAAGCAATTAGATTTAATGAGATTATAATTGCATGCAACCTCAAATTTATCTAAGTTTGAAGTTCAATCAAACCAATCCTCTTATATCCTATGAAAAGAATAACATGGTTAATTGTTCTTTGTGTAGGAAGTATGATGGCTTTCGCGCAGCAAAAACCGAGAATTGTTGTTCTCATTTCTGATGATCAATCTTATCAAAATAGTGGGGCGTATGATTCTAAATTAGGAAATAATCTAAATATTGCCCGAATCCCATTTGAGATTCGATTTAATAAAATCTATGTAACAAATTTCTTTTGTGATCCCCGCGGGCCAATGCTATTAATGGGAACATATAATCATAGAATGTATTTAAGGACAATGAATCGATAATTATATTTAATCAACAGTTGTAATGAAATTTCTAAAGCACTTTGTTCTGGGTCTATGGACTATCATGAACTCCTTAACAGCGGTAATGGGACAACAAGATAAACCCAATGTGGTCTTGATCTATGTGGATGATTTGGGCTATGGTGACCTTGGTTGTTATGGCGCTGAAAAAATAAAGACACCGCATTTGGATGCGTTGGCTTCCGATGGGATTCGGTTTACAAATGGGCATGCGACAGCAGCAACTTGTACGCCTTCTCGATATTCTTTAATGACGGGCAACTATCCTTTTCGTCAGTCAGGAACGGGTATTCTGCCTGGCGATGCCAAATTGATCATTCCTCAGGATAAGATTACTCTACCGAGGGTGTTTAAGCAGGCAGGGTATCAAACGGCAGTGATTGGAAAATGGCATTTAGGATTGGGAGATCAAGTGGATAAGAATTGGAATGGAAGTATAAAGCCAGGACCTTTGGAAGTCGGTTATGATTATTCTTTTATTTTCCCCGCGACCGCAGACCGTGTGCCAACGGTATTTTTGGAAAATCATCATGTCCTTGGTGTAGACAAAAACGATCCGATTGTGGTTTCCTATCTTCAAAAGATCGGTCATGAACCTACAGGCAAGGAGCATCCGGAATTGTTGAAAATGAAAAATTCACTGAATCATGGGCATGATCATACTATTGTGAATGGTATTGGTAGAATTGGATGGATGTCGGGAGGTAAAGAGGCAAAATGGGTCGATGAAGAGCTTACTCTAACTTTTGCGGACAAAGCAATTCGTTTTATTCAAGATCATTATCAACAACCTTTTTTCTTAACGTATAATGCGACCGAGCCTCATGTACCTCGTATGCCTGCTACCATATTTAAGGGGAAAAGTGGATTGGGATACCGTGGGGATGCGATTTTGCAACTTGATTATACGGTTGGACAATTAGTCAAAACCCTAAAAGACAATCAAATTTATGAAAATACCATAATTATTTTTTCGAGTGATAATGGTCCTGTATTAGATGATGGATATGATGATGGAGCAATTGCTCAGCTGAATGGGCATAATCCATTTGGACCCTTTAGTGGTGGTAAATATTCGGCGTTTGAGGCTGGAACTCGTGTTCCTTTTATCATCACATGGCCAAAAATAATCAAGAAGGGTACTACTTCTGATGCTTTAATCTGTCAAGTGGATTTATTGAGTAGTTTTGCCTCTTTTTTGAATGTTAAATATGCTCGAGGAGAAGCTATTGATAGTGAGAATCATTGGAAGAGTTTTATGGGTACTGATCAGGTTGGTCGATCCTATTTGATCAAGTCTTCGGGTACATTAAGTGTGTTGAAAGATCATTATAAATATATCAAAGCGAGTAAAGGAGCGAAAAAAAATAACCTGGTGAATATTGAACTCGGGAATGATGATGTGGATCAATTATATGACCTGAATGTTGATAAAGGTGAACGGATAAATATTGCCGATCGTCATGCTCAAAAAGTTGCTGAATTGAAAAAAATCCTAGATCAGGAATTGACTAAATAATTGCGATGGAATAATTTGATAGATGCTTTAAAAAAGCGCAATTTTGCAGGATGTCATTTGCGAAGAAAATAATAGAGTGGTATCATGAACATCAACGTGATTTACCTTGGCGAAATACACGGGATCCTTATAAAATCTGGCTATCGGAAATTATTTTACAGCAAACTCGGGTAGAGCAGGGGATGCCTTATTACTTACGCTTTGTGGAGCGTTACCCTGATGTGTTGTCTTTTGCGAATGCTTCGGAAGATGATATTTTGCACTTATGGCAAGGCTTGGGCTACTATTCTCGTGGAAGAAATATGCATAAGGCTGCTGGCATCGTGCGTGATGAATATCAGGGTGAATTTCCTAAGGCCTATGATGAATTGATCAAGCTGCCTGGAATTGGCGAATATACTGCGGCGGCAATTTCTTCTTTTTCTAATGATGAGGCTCAGGCTGTTTTAGATGGTAATGTATTTCGTGTACTCGCTCGATATTTTGGGATTGATACACCTATAAATACTCCTGCAGGTAAAAAGATCTTTAGCCAATTAGCTAAAGAAAATTTAGACCGTACTTATCCCGCTTTGTATAATCAAGCAATTATGGATTTTGGGGCATTACAGTGTAAACCAAAGTCTCCACTGTGTCAACAATGCGAACTTCAATTGGATTGCTATGCAAAAGTAAATGATGTGATCGCTGATCTGCCTGTGAAAATAAAAGCTAAAAAAAGTAGAAATCGTTATTTTCATTACTTTATTATTCAGCGGGATGAAGAGATTTTGATGTCTAAGCGAGGTGCGTCGGATGTTTGGGAAAATTTATATGAGTTTCCTATGATTGAAACAAGCGAAGCTCTTGAGGGGATGTCCATAGCTGCTCATCAAGAGTTTTTGGACATATTCGGATCGGAGGTCCAGCTCACGTTGTTGCAGACGAATAAAAAACATATTTTGAGTCATCAACATATATATGCTACTTTCTATAGGTTATTAGATCCTAGAGGTTTGGAACGAAAAAAAATAAATTGGAATTATGTTTTATTAAAAGATTTGGATAAATTAGCTAAACATAAGCTCATTTTTTCTTTTTTAGAAACAGCTAAATTATAACCAAACAACTTTAATATTATGTCAGGAGTCAACAAAGTTATTCTAGTAGGCCATTTAGGCAAAGATCCAGAAATTAGATATTTAGATAATAATGTCTCTGTTGCGAGTTTTCCATTAGCAACATCAGAGAATTTTAATAGGGATGGGAAAAGAGTAGAGCAAACGGAGTGGCATACAGTTGTCCTGTGGCGCGGATTAGCAGATGTAGCCGCAAAGTATCTGACAAAAGGAAAATTGGTATATATTGAGGGACGATTACGAACGCGTTCCTATGAAGATAAAGAAGGAATAAGACGTTATTCAACAGAAATTGTCGCAGAGAATTTTACATTATTAGGTCGAAAATCAGATTTTGAACCTACTGCTGCTCCAGCGCAAACACATGCTGAAAAAATAGAAAATAAGGAAATCGAGGTTGATTTTACAGAAAATGAAAACGATAGTGATCCGCTACCGTTTTAGTCTTAATATTTGTTTTTAAGAAGAGCATCATTCAAAAGTGATGCTCTTTTTTTGTCATTATTTTTTGAGCCGAGTGAATAAATTTCAAGTTCTCTTATGAAAACCCTTTATCTTTTATAATATTTTGGTGTATCTTTGAATAATTATGTTGCAAGATAAAATAACGCAGTATACTGAGGAAATTAAGCAATTTGCCCCGACTTCTTCAGCTGATGTAGAAAATTTCAGATTGAAATTTTTAGTTTCAAAAGGTATTGTTAAAAATTTGTTTGATGAATTTAAAACGGTTTCTATAGAAGAGAAACGTGTTTTAGGTATGGTATTGAATGAGTTTAAACAATTTGCTGAAAGAACTTACCAAGAGGCTCAGGAAAAATTTGGAGCAAGTAAAGCACAGGTTCAAAAAAGTGAAGGTGATCTTACTTTGCCTGGTCAAGGTCTTAAATTAGGATCTCGTCATCCACTTTCTTTAGCTCGCAAAGAGATCGTTGAGATCTTTAAGAAACTAGGTTTTATTGTTTCAGAAGGTCCTGAAATTGAAGATGATTGGCATAATTTTTCGGCGTTGAATTTTCCGCCGGAACATCCTGCTCGCGATATGCAAGATACGTTTTTTATTAAGAAACAAGAAGGCAATGATATCACTTTAAGGACGCACACATCATCTGTTCAGGTTCGTTTAATGGAGGCTGGCAAGCCACCTTTCCGTGCTATTATGCCAGGGCGTGTGTATCGTAATGAAGCGATTTCTTCTCGTGCGCATTGTTTCTTTCACCAAGTTGAAGGACTTTATGTAGATGAGCATGTTTCTTTTGCTGATTTAAAACAAACATTGTTTCACTTTGTTCAAGAATTATATGGAGAGGGTACGAAAGTGCGCTTCCGTCCTTCTTATTTCCCTTTTACAGAACCTTCTGCTGAAATGGATATTTCATGTACAATTTGTAAAGGTGCAGGTTGTCAGTTATGTAAATATTCAGGATGGGTAGAAATATTAGGTTGTGGTATGGTTGATCCAAACGTTTTAGAGAACTGCGGTATTGATAGTACAAAATATTCTGGATTTGCATTTGGTATGGGTATTGAACGTGTGACCAATTTGAAATACGAGATTAAAGATTTAAGATTATTCTCTGAGAATGACGTGAGATTCTTATCTCAATTTGAAAGTGAAATCATTTAGATGTTAGAAAGAATACTTTATTTTATCACATTACTTACGGTTTTTGTCAAGCGATTGCTTACAGAACGAGTAGGTAATGTGATTCTTTTTTCTAACCAAAAATGTATTCTCGCTAATGGATCCATTTATATTTATTGGCTAAATCAACCGGTCATGTGCCGTCTAATTTCTCCACTTAATTTTTCAAGCTAATTATTATGGAAGCGGAGAAAATTATTGAATCTATCAAAAGGGCTGCTCGAGAGCTATTTCGCAAGTATGGTTATAATAAAACCAGTGTGAATGAGTTGGCAAAACGGGCAAATGTGGCTAAAGCTACATTTTATAAATACTTTGATAGTAAAGAATTAATTCTACATGCGATCTTGATGGAATATATTCAAGAGAATGTCAAGGATATCTTAAAAAAAAATGTGGGTGAAGAAGACTTGGCAGTTTTTCTTGGAAACACCATTCTCAAAGTTAGCCGTTTGACTTATACGGTGTGTAATGAGTTTGTAGGTTGGGAGTTTATTCGTGAGTCTGCAAATGCGCAGGAATATTTAAAAACATTATCTGATGACCTAGAGCTTTTATTACTTAGCTCATTTATTCAGCATGATAATATTGCCGCTTCTATTCCTGAAAAGAAGTTGACTTTCTTAATTAAAACAAGTAAAAATATTGTTTTCTCATTTGCATTTACAGCCGTTACAGAAGCTGATGTGCGTAAAAATTTCATTTCTTTCCAAAAGGAAATTCTTCCTTATTTAGTTCACGCAACTATTCATTAAAATTCTGATCAAAAAAGCGTAATTTTGCGCCAATATGAGAAGAAAAAGTTCACAAGAAAGATTAGTTTTCAACGATATCGAGATTATTGATATTGCAGAAGAAGGCAAGGGTGTTGGTAAAACAGATGAATTGGTATTGTTTGTAGAAAAAGCAATTCCAGGTGATGTGGTTGATGTGGAATTACTGCGTAAAAAGAAAAGTTTTGGTGAAGGTCGTATTCAGACATTGAAGAAAGCTTCTGAACACCGTGTTGAACCTTTCTGTGAGCATTTTGGAGTGTGCGGTGGATGTAAATGGCAGCATATGACGTATGATGCGCAACTATTGTTTAAACAACAGTCTGTCGAAAATGCGCTTACACGTATAGGCAAAGTGGATACTTCGTCTATGGAACCCATATTGGCTTCTGGACAAACCGAATATTATCGTAACAAATTGGAATATACGTTTTCAAATAAGAAATGGTTGACTTCTGTTGATGATAATGTGGACGGGATGAATATGGATGCTCTTGGATTTCACGTACCAGGCAGATTTGATAAGATTTTGAATGTTAACCATTGCTACTTACAAGAAGATCCCTCAAATGTATTGCGCAATAGCGTGCGCGAGTTTGCTATAGCAAATGATATTTCTTTTTATGATTTGCGAGGACATAGTGGCGTATTGCGGAATTTAATCATTCGTATTTCTTCAACAGGCGAATTAATGGTGATCGTGGTATTTGCTTATCCAGAAGAAGGACAGGTGGAATTGCTCATGTCTTTCATTCAAGAAAAATTTCCGTCAATAACTTCTCTTCTTTATATTATTAATCAGAAAAAGAACGATACTATTTTCGATCAGGAAATAGAGATCTACAACGGTCGTGATTTCATTTATGAAGAAATGGAAGGTCTTAAGTTTAAAGTCGGACCAAAATCATTCTATCAGACAAATTCGGCGCAAGCTTATGAATTATATAAAATAACGAGAGATTTTGCAGGATTGTCTGGTCACGAGCTTGTTTATGATTTGTATACAGGTGCGGGTACGATCGCCAACTTTGTTGCTAAATACGCAAAAGAAGTAGTTGGTGTGGAATATGTGCCTTCAGCTATTGAGGATGCAAAAATCAATTCTGAGATTAATGGTGTTAAAAACACCAAATTTTACGCTGGCGATATGAAGGATGTGTTAACAGCTCATTTTATCGCGCAGCATGGTAAGCCTGATGTAGTGATCACTGATCCTCCTCGTGCGGGCATGCATACTGATGTGGTGGCAAGATTATTAGAAATGGAGGCTCCTAAAATCGTTTATGTAAGTTGTAATGCGGCAACTCAGGCACGCGATTTGACATTGTTGGCTGAGAAATATGATGTGGTTCGGATAAAACCTGTTGATATGTTTCCGCATACACAGCACGTCGAAAATGTTGTTTTATTAAAACTAAAGGGATAAACTATGGAAATGGAAGAATGGTTTGGAGCATCGAAAAATAGTGAAGATGAAAGCCAAAAATCAAGTCCTCTAAAAAGTTTAAAGATCGATTTGGATTATTATAGTGATTCAATCAAAGAAATATCGCTAGAAATCATGGCTGAGGGATTGTCTGCTTATCCCATTTTTATTGCCCACCAGCATGTCGTGAATGTCGGTGAGCTAATTCTTGATCATGTGGAACTTAAAACAAACTGGAGTATCAATGCTTCAACTTTTGAAGAGTTTGTCGAGTCAAACATTATTAAAGAAGATAGAAAGGATGCATTTATAAAAAAATATAAGCGTGCTCAAGACTTTATGTGTTTGTTTGTTGTGGTGCCAGAAGGAGCAAATTTTGTCTTCTATCCGTATAAGTAAGCATCTTAAATATTTAAACTTTTTTAACATATGATATGTCAAACAATGATTACTTTTATTAATATATGTATAGAAAATTAATTTGCCATATCAGCATCCTAAGCTTGGTGTTCTTGTTTTTTTCGGGAACACATGTTTATGCACAACAAATACAGCGCATTTCGGGGATGGTGTTTGAAAAGGGTACTTCTTTACGTCTTCCTGATGTGAATGTATTAAATATTAGAACAAAAAAATCTGTTGTTTCCAATTCTTTTGGTGTGTTTTTAATTGAGGCTTCTATTGGTGATAGTTTGTCTTTCTCAAAAGTTGGGTATTCGGAAGCTAAAACTTTAATAGGAGATTTGAAAGATTTCTATGTGGAGCTCCAACCTGGAATTAAATTGGAAACGGTTATTATTGAACGGAAGACGAAGGAAGCAGAGTTAAATGAGGCGATGCGGGATTATCAAAAAAAAGGCGTCTATAACGGAGGTAATAATAAATTTGGTACTTATCTCGCTAGTCCTGCTACTGCTCTCTATAATCTTTTCGGACGTGAAGCAAAGAATGCGAAGCGTTTTGGTCGTTTTTTAGACAGTGAAAAAAGACAACTTGAGGTTGATAAGGCTTTTTCTAAAGATGCTGTTCGAGAAATAACAAAATTAGATGATAAAGATTTGGAGTCTTTTATGCGTATTTACAGACCGTCGTATGAAACAGTGGAGCATTGGCAACATTATGACTTTCTAGAGTATGTACAGCGTTCTTTAGTTGATTTTAATAAAAATGGAAGACCTGAGGGGCTTACTTTGCCAGATATTGAGGTGAAAACGCAAGAGAAATAATGAGGTTTAATTTTCCTCTTGTCAATTTCTGTCTATATTTTTGTTACTAAAATTAGCCCCCACAGGTTAATATTTGTTTTTTGGCATTTGGTTTGTTTAATGTTGAAATAGAATACAAGAAAATATTACTTTAGATATTAAAATTATGAAAATGAATAAGAAGTTGGCTGTTTTTGGTCTTACGGTGGCTACATCAGCAATGTTATTTGGAAGCTGTTCAACAATTCAAAATACAAATAATACAACAAAAGGTGGCGTAATTGGTGGTGTTGCGGGTGGTGCTTTAGGAGCATTAATAGGAAATAAAGCAGGTAGTACTGCTATTGGTACTATTGCAGGTGCTGCTATCGGTGGCGCTGCTGGCGTATTGATTGGTAAGAAAATGGATAAGCAAGCTGCAGAGATTGCTAAAACTGTTGAAGGTGCTGAAGTAACACAAGCAGGAGAAGGTATTGTTGTGAAGTTTGATTCAGGAATCTTATTTGATTTTAATAAGTCTGACTTGAAAGCTTCTGCAAGAGAAAATATTAAAAACTTGGTTGCAACTTTAAATAAAGAGCAAGGTACAGATATCCTAGTTATTGGTCACACAGATAATGTTGGATCTTTAGATGCGAATCAAAAAGTTTCTGAAAATCGTGCAAATTCAGTTCGTGCTTTCGCTGTTTCTCAAGGTTTAGCTTCATCTCGTATTCGTACGGAAGGAAGAAATTTCTCAGAGCCTTTAGAGAGCAATGATACTGAAGCGGGTCGTGCTGCAAATCGTCGTGTAGAGATTGTAATCGTTGCTGGTAATCAAATGAAACAAGAAGCTAAGAACCAAGCTAAATAGGTCTTCAAATAATTTATATTATTATAGAAGCGCTGATTGATCATCAGCGCTTTTTTTATTGGATGTTATATTCATATACGTGCAATATTAATATGACAAACTGTCATCAATCCAATATTTATTCCTAACTTTGTGGTCTTTGAATTTTGAGCTATGTTAGATTTAACGCATACAACTAAGGAACATGACGAAACACGTCAAGGTGAAGCATTATTAATTGAAAATAATGTTGAGAAAGGTCATGGACGTAAATTATATATCGAGAGTTATGGTTGTCAAATGAACTTTTCGGATAGTGAGATAGTAGCTTCTATCTTACTTGAAGATGGATTTGAAACGACAAAAAATTATCAAGAAGCAGATGTTGTATTTATCAATACCTGTTCTATTCGCGAAAATGCAGAGCAACGTGTACGTAATCGATTGAAAGAGTTTGAATTTGCAAAAAAAAGCAATCCAGGCATGATCGTAGGGGTATTAGGTTGTATGGCAGAACGATTGAAAGCTAAATTTTTGGAAGAAGAAAAATTAGTGGATGTTGTCGTAGGTCCTGATGCTTATCGCGACTTACCTAATTTAATCGCTCAGGTTGATGGTGGTAATCGATCTGTCAATGTATTACTATCTCGTGAGGAAACCTATGCTGATATTAATCCTGTTCGTCTGAATACAAATGGTATTACTGCATTTATATCGATCATGCGTGGATGTGATAATATGTGTTCTTTTTGTGTTGTACCATTTACCAGAGGTAGAGAGCGTAGCCGCGATGCTGAATCCATTGTGAAAGAAGCACAAGATCTATTTAATGCTGGATATCGCGAGGTGACTCTATTGGGACAAAATGTTGATTCGTATAAATACACAGCTCCTGCTGTGGAGGGACAGGATGCGATTGAGCCTGTTAATTTTGCTAATCTATTGGCACTAGTAGCAGAGGTTAATCCATTATTGCGTGTGAGATTCTCTACTTCACATCCCAAAGATATCACAGACGAAGTGCTTTATACCATGGCAAATCATGATAATATTTGTAAATATATTCACTTACCGGTACAGTCTGGAAATTCGAGAGTGCTTGAATTAATGAACCGTACATATGATAGAGAATGGTATATTAACCGTATCGATGCCATTAATCGCATTATTCCGGGATGTGGTATTTCAACGGATATCATTACCGGTTTTTGTACTGAAACGGAAGAAGAGCATCAAGACACGATCAGTATGATGGATTATGTCAAGTATGATTATGCTTTTATGTTTGCTTATTCAGAGCGTCCAGGGACATTAGCTGCTAAACGTTATGCTGATGATATCCCTGAAGAAGTTAAAAAAAGCCGTTTAACAGAAATTGTTGCAAAACAGAGAGCGCATAGTTTTGAGCGTTTACAACAGTTTGTAGGTAAAAACCAACGCATTTTAATAGAGGGTTTTTCAAAACGTTCGGATAAAGATTTTGCTGGTCGTAATGATCAGAATGCGATGGCCATTTTCCCCGTAGATGAGCGCTTTAAGGCTGGTGATTATGTTACTGTATTCATTGAGTCATGTACTTCTGCTACGTTGTTGGGTAAAATAGTTGACTAATTAGGATTTAATATAGGTCTTTATTATTAAATTTAGAAGATGGATAATCAAGATATTAAGAATCGATTTGGAATTATAGGTAATTCGCCTTTGCTTAATAGAGCTATTGATATTGCTCGCCAAGTAGCGCCTACCGACATTTCGGTATTGATCCAAGGTGAGAGTGGTAGTGGTAAGGAAGTTTTTTCACATATTATTCATCAATTAAGTGCACGTAAGCATGGTGCTTTTATTGCCGTAAATTGTGGTGCTATTCCTGAAGGAACAATTGATTCTGAATTGTTTGGGCATGAGAAAGGCTCTTTTACTGGAGCGCATGAGGCTCGAAAGGGCTATTTTGAGGTTGTTGATGGGGGGACTATCTTTTTGGATGAAGTAGGAGAATTGCCTTTGGGTACTCAAGCACGATTATTACGTGTTTTAGAATCTGGAGAATATATCCGCGTAGGATCTTCTAAAGTACAGAAAACGAATGTTCGCGTTGTTGCTGCAACAAATGTTGAGGTCTTTAATGCCGTCCAAAACGGTAAGTTTCGAGAAGATTTATATTATAGGCTCAATACAGTGCCGCTAAGGATACCATCGTTACGTGAAAGACCTGAGGATATTTATTTGTTATTTAGAAAATTCGTCGTTGATTTCTCTGATAAATATCGATCTCCCAGTGTACAATTGACAGAGGATGCTCAAAAATTGTTGAAGACATATAGTTGGCCTGGAAACGTGCGCCAGTTGAAAAATATTGCCGAGCAAATTGCTGTTCTTGAAAAGGAACGCGTAGTTGATGCTCGCATTTTGCAAAATTATCTTCCTTCGGAAAGTCGCTCGACACTTCCTGCTGTAGTGGCTAATCAAAATGGGAAAGACGATTTTTCAGAACGTGATCTTTTGTATAAAGTGCTCTTTGATATGAAAAAGGATATGGTCGATTTGAAAAAATTGGTTGTTGAACTGATTCAAAATGGTGTAAATCCTGCCACTTTTGATGAAAATTCGCCTTATATCAATCGTCTTTATCAAGAAGTGGAACCCAGTAAAGAGCGCCTACAAGATCATTTAACATCCTCTCCACAAACGTTGACTATTCATCAACCTAACGTGATGAAAGGCAATAACGGTCAAGATGGATATTTAAATTATGATACCCAAGATGCTGAAGAGGTGGAAGAGTCTTTATCTTTAACAGAGAAGGAATCTGATTTAATCAAGAAAGCGCTTAAAAAACATCGCGGTAAACGTAAAGCTGCAGCGCAGGAGCTGGGTATTTCGGAAAGAACTTTGTACAGAAAAATTAAAGACTTAAATTTAGATTTATAAATTCCGTTTATGAAGAAACTTAAATCAAGTTGGTTACCTGTTTTAATGACCATGGCGATGTTATTTTCTGTAACAAGTTGTGGCGTGAAATATAGCTTTACGGGGGGATCAATCCCTGACGGTATGAAAACTGTGAGCGTATTGTACTTTGAGAATATTGCTTCGATGGTTTATCCGACCCTAAGTCAGAATTTTACAGAAGCGTTAAAAGAACGGATTCGTAATCAATCTAGGCTAAGTCAGGTCAATGATAATGCTGACGCTACATTTGAAGGTTTTATTACAGATTATAGCATTAGTCCTGCTGCTGTAGAGGCTGGTACGGATCGTGCTGCATTAAATCGTCTTTCCATAACGATTAAAGTAAGTTATCACAATAAAATTGTAGAAAAGGACAATTTTGAACAGTCTTTCACCAGATTTAAAGATTTTTCTGGACAATTGCAATCGGCTCAAGAGGAAACATTGAATAAAGAAATTATTACGATGTTGACGGAAGATGTGTACAATAAGGCATTTGCTAACTGGTAGTAGTTTAACTATGGAAAATAAACGAATTTCAGAAGATATAAACTTATTTCATCAAGCGATCAATAATCCGTTGTCGCTTTCGGAATCTGATTTATTGTCATTGATTGCCAAATTTCCATATGCACAGTCTCTTCGTTTTGCTTACGAAAGACATCTTTATTTGTTAAATAGGGAGGTGCATAATATTTCCTCTACTTTATTATATGCAGCCAATCCCAATTGGCTATATGAATATCTACATAAGGCTGCTCCTGTTGAATGGATTGATGAGGTGGAGTCTGCTGATGACTACATCGCTTTTGAAGATACCGTTGAGGAAGAGGATATTGTTGAGGACGAGGATATTGATATTGTTGAGGACGACCAACTTGTGGTCGGTACAAATGAAGATAAAGGGAAGGAAGAGTTGGATGCGCTGATTCAATCTGGTGTTGCACATGATTTCTTCCGGTTAGAAAAAAGTGATCTTGATCAAGAGAATGATGGGACCGAACCAGATATTTTAGAGCTATCTTCGGTTTCTGTTATTGAATCTGTGGAAAATCCAATTTCGGTTACAAAAGAACAAGATGAAGAGCGTGTCAGTGTATACGACGATGAGTTAATGCCCTATAGTTTTCTATGGTGGTTACATAAAACACGTCTAGATCACGCGGAGACGTATCAACCCTTTTTGAAAGCTCCAGTTTATCATGCGCAACCTGCAGAACAGCATGTGACGCGTTTTAAACAGAAAATCGATGCACAGGTATTGGATCAACAAATTCGAGAAAATATATTTCATCTGCAATCTCCGGAAGTTAAATTGAGTGAAGAGTTTAAAAATACGGTTCCTTTTCAAGTAGAGAAGAAAAATACGGATCATTTGATTGAACGGTTTATCAAAGAGGATCCTCAAATAAAACCGCCACCTGCTGATAAGATCAATTTGGAGAATAAGGCGCGAAAAAGTTCAGAAGATCAATACTCTTTGGTAACTGAAACGTTAGCCCGCATTTATATTGAGCAGGGATTATATCCTAAGGCTATAGAGGTTTACAAAAAATTAGTTTTGAAATATCCAGAAAAAAATGCGTACTTTGCGTCGGAAATTTTAAATTTAGAAAAGAAATTAACTTAATACATATAAAGAAATGCAAGGAATATTAATTGCTCTTATAATTTTGGCTAGTATTTTATTATCATTTTTAGTTTTAATACAAAATCCAAAAGGAGGAGGTTTATCATCAGGATTTGCTGGTGGAACTAATATTATGGGTGTAAAACGTACAGGTGACTTTTTAGAAAAAGGTTCTTGGGGATTAGTGATTGCGATCATGGTTTTTTGTTTAGCATTCAATATTGTGGCTCCAACATCAACAGCTACTGTGGGTGGTGGTTTGGGTAATCAAATTGAGGCTCCTGCTCAGGCAAGTCCTTTGAACTTAAATAACACACAACAACCGAGTGCTCCAAGCCAACAAGCTCCTGCACAGAAATCAGTGACGGATTCAACTAAATAAGTTGTGCTATAGAAATTGAAAGCCTCCGAGAAATCGGAGGCTTTTTTTTGTTGTCAGTTTTGGACAGTGACAGCCTGACAGCGAATAGGAATGAAACCTGCCAGTCTATTCTTTTTCGATGCAAATTTGTCTCAAAAGTCTGTTCTTGGTGCTTTGGCATAATTGCTGATGAAGTTTATATATCATTCAAAAAAAACTAAAAATAAAATATATTATGGCATTAAACATTAAACCTATCGGTGACAGAGTAGTAGTTGAAGCTGCTCAGGCAGAAGAAAAAACAGCTTCAGGATTATACATCCCTGATACAGCAAAAGAAAAACCATCTCAAGGAATCGTTGTAGCAGTTGGAACAGGTAAAGTTGACGAACCTTTAACTGTAAAAGTTGGTGATAAAGTTTTATATGGTAAATATGCTGGAACTGAAATTACTGTTGAAGGTAAAGAGTATTTAATTATGCGTGAAGCTGATATTTACGCAGTTATTTAATTTTTTTCAGATAGAATTTAAATGTAAACAGATTTGATTACTTGACATCGAATAAGAATCAAATGATAATTTCAAAAATTTAAAGATAATGGCAAAACAAGTAAAATATAACGTTGAAGCACGTGAAGCACTTAAAAAAGGTGTTGATACATTAGCAAATGCAGTAAAGGTAACTTTAGGTCCTAAAGGACGTAATGTCATCATTGAGAAAAAATTTGGTTCTCCAGTAATCACTAAAGATGGTGTTACTGTAGCTAAAGAGATCGAATTGAAAGATGCTCTGGAAAATATGGGTGCTCAGATGGTGAAAGAAGTTGCATCAAAAACTGCTGATCAAGCGGGTGATGGTACAACTACTGCAACTGTTTTGGCTCAAGCTATTGTGGCTCCAGGTATTAAATCTGTAGCAGCAGGTGCAAATCCAATGGATTTGAAACGTGGTATTGATAAAGCTGTAGCAGCAGTGGTAGCGAACTTAAAAGCGCAATCTCAAACTGTTGGTCAAGACAATAATAAAATCAAACAAGTAGCATCAATTTCTGCAAATAATGATGAAGTTATCGGAGCTTTAATTGCACAAGCAATGGAAAAAGTGGGTAATGACGGTGTTATTACTGTAGAAGAGGCTAAAGGTACTGAAACTGAAGTAAAAACAGTAGAAGGTATGCAATTTGACCGTGGTTACTTATCTCCATATTTTGTAACGAACTCAGATAAAATGGAAGCGGAATTAGAAAACCCTTACATTTTAATCTATGATAAAAAAATCAGTAACATGAAAGAATTGTTGCCGATTTTGGAAAAACAAGTTCAAACTGGTAAACCATTAATCATTATCGCAGAAGACTTAGACGGAGAGGCATTAGCGACTTTAGTTGTGAATAAAATCCGTGGCTCACTGAAAGTGGCTGCTGTTAAAGCTCCAGGATTTGGTGATCGTCGTAAAGCCATGTTGGAAGATATCGCTATCTTAACAGGTGGTACTGTAATTTCTGAAGAAAGAGGTTTCAAATTAGAAAATGCTACATTAGAAGATTTAGGTCAAGCAGAGAAAGTTGTTGTTGATAAAGATAATACAACAATCATCAATGGTGCTGGTAATGCGGAAGATATTAAATCTCGCGTTGCTCAAATCCGCTCTCAAATTGAAACAACTACTTCTGATTACGATCGTGAGAAATTACAAGAGCGTTTAGCTAAATTATCAGGTGGTGTTGCTGTTCTTTATGTAGGTGCTACTACTGAAGTAGAAATGAAAGAGAAGAAAGATCGTGTTGATGATGCTTTACATGCAACTCGTGCAGCTGTAGAAGAAGGTATTGTTGCTGGTGGTGGTGTTGCTTTCATTCGTGCTACTGATGCTTTAAAAGGCTTAAAAGGTGCTAATGAAGATGAGACTATCGGTATCGAAATCATCAGACGTGCTATCGAGGAGCCTTTACGTCAGATCTGTTTCAATGCTGGTATCGAAGGTGCTGTTATCGTTCAGAAAGTGAAAGAAGGTACAGGCGATTTCGGTTACAATGCTCGTACTGATGTATTCGAAAACTTAATTGGTGCTGGTGTAATCGATCCAACTAAAGTTTCTCGTGTAGCTTTGGAAAATGCTGCTTCTATCGCTTCTATGTTGTTAACAACAGAGTGTGTATTAGCAGATGAGCCAGAAGAAAATAATGGTGCTGGTGCTCCTCCAATGGGTGGTGGCATGGGCGGAATGATGTAAGATCATTCTTCTTAACGTAATAAAATAAAAAATCCCGTTACAACTTGTAACGGGATTTTTTATTTCATCCTGTTGATGAATATTAGTATCCTGCAGCAGTATCGTCTCCTCTGGGATCAGCTCCTGTCTGCAGTTTTCTGTTTGGTAATACTATAATATTTTCTACTCTTCCAATATTGCCACGTGGAGAAATTTTGTATCCTGAGTTTTCTAAACTTTTTCTCACTTTTGATGTTATAGCTTTTTTCTCGACGTCAATTTGATCGGGTAGCCATTGGTGATGAAAACGGGGGGATGTGACGGATTGTTGTGCGTCTTGATGAAAGTCAATGACATTGACGATAGTTTGGAAAACGGAAGTCATAATAGTCGATCCACCTGGTGTGCCAACAACCATATAGAGTTTATGATCTTTTTCTACAATAGTTGGAGTCATAGAACTTAACATTCTTTTGTTGGCTTCTATCGCATTGGCTTTGCCACCAACAAGACCATAAATATTAGGAACTCCTGGTTTTACCGAGAAGTCATCCATCTCATCATTTAGAATAAAACCAGCACCAGATACAAAAACTCGCGAACCATAGGAGTTGTTTAATGTGGTGGTGATAGATACGGCATTTCCTTCTGGATCTACAATGCTGAAATGGGTGGTTTCTTCTGATTCATATCCTGGAAATGGAGCTGCTTTTACATCAGAGCTTGCTGTTGCCCGAGTTAAATTTACCGATTTTAACCTGTTACTATTGAAAATAGAATCTGTCAATTCTTTTACGGGTACGCGAATGAAGTCTGGGTCTCCGAGATATGTTGCTCTATCTGCATAGATCCGACGTTCTGCTTCAACCATAACCCGGATGGTAGAATCACTTTGAAATCCCCATTTGGATAATGGAAATTGTGCTACAGATTGTAAAAGTGCTACTAATGCTGGTCCACCACTAGAAGGAGGTGCCATACAGATAATTTTGTGTCCGCGATAGTATCCTGTAATTGGCTTACGCCATACGGCATTATAATTAGCCAGGTCATTATGGCTGATGATACCATTAGCGCTCTTCATCTCTTTAACAATCAAATCTGCGGTCTCACCTTTATAAAAACCATCGCGACCTTGCTCAGCGATTCTTTTAAGCGTATTCGCGAGATCCGGTTGTTGAAACACATCATCTTTTTTCCATGTTGCTGATCTGATAATAGGAGCACCATTGGGATTATATTTTTCAAAACTTGCTTTAAAATGGTTAAATTCTTCTGCTTGTTGTTTGGTTATTTGAAAGCCATTTTGTGCCAATTCAATGGCTGGAGCGAGCAATGTTTTCCAATCTAGTTTTCCATATTTACGATGGGCTTCAACCATTCCGGCAACAGAACCTGGTACACCGGCTGAAAGGTGTCCATAGACGCTTAAATTTTCGATGACATTCCCCTGTTTATCTAGGTACATGTCAGCATGGCCTTTTTCAGGAGATTTCTCTCTAAAGTCTAAAGCATTGATTTCGCCTTTGCTGCTTCGATAAACCATAAAACCGCCACCGCCGATATTGCCGGCATTGGGATATACCACTGCCAAAGCAAATTGTACTGCTACAGCAGCATCAATAGCATTTCCGCCCATTTTTAAAACATCTACACCTACTTTTGATGCTAATGGATGTGCGGTAACAACTGCTGCTTTGTCAAATGTTTCTGGTTTTTTCTTTAGTTCGTGCGATACACTACACGACTGAATGACTACAGCAGCACTTAATATTACTAGGTATAATCTACTTGATCTTTTCATCTCTAATCGGTTACGGGTTGTATTTTCTCAAAATTTCCATCTAAATGGTCAATTTTTATTTTGTATTTTCTAACATTTGCAGGCCCTGAACCCATTCCAACACCGATCATTCCTCCTCCAAATCCTGAACCAACGGATGCGGAGACGAAGATGTTGGCACTATTTTCAGTCGCTAATCCGTAAAAATAGTATTCATCATTTTCCATGACTAGTGGATAGTATCCATAGGTCGTGGAGATAAACGTTTCATCATTGTCCACTATAGCATAGATCTGTGAATCTTTAAGTTTTACTTTTTTTCCTTTTTCATTCGTATAATAATAGTACTTAATTCTTCCTTTTTTATCTTTTTCATCTAGAAGAGGATAATCTGGTTTTTGAAATTTGAGGCTTTCATAGTTCATATATATACCGTCTACAAGATGTTCTGCAGCATATAAAGGTAATTGTTCTTTCTCTTTATAATCGATGTTCTGAAGATCTTGGATGGTCAAAGCATCAGTTCCAACATTCGGTGTCTTTAGGTTTGACCGAATGAATGTGTCAATAATAAGGCTTCCTTTTTTTAATAATTTATTGGAAACATCTATCCCTGAAACTTGAAAGCTGCTGTCGATGCGACTAATTGGGTGATAGTAGTTTCCTTTTTTTTGATAGAGATTGGCCCTAAAATCAAAAAAACCTTTTTCTTTCAATCCCCCACCTATTTCGGAAAAAGATAGCCTACGAATCTGCAAGAGCAAAGTATCTTTTTGCGTACTTTCCAAGGTAATGATTTCTAAGTAATCTTGTAGTTGAGTTTCCAGAGAGGGAGTAGCCACAACCTTTGCTGATTGCCCAAAAAAGCCTTTATTAATGATGCCATAATGGGTGGTGTCTTTTCTGGAATCTAGTACGTATATTTTTTGAAATAGACTTTCCATGACCAGGTCTTTGGCATCATATTGAAATTTGAATTCTTTGTCCCTGTCTTGTGCAGACACGTGTGTTAGTCCAATAAGTAGGATGGAAAATAACACATAATGTTTTCTTTTATGTAGGTATTTCGTAAAGTTCATTTTCGAAGGGATTAATATGATGCATTAAAGGTAAAGAAATAAAAAGGCTGTATCAAATATCTTGATACAGCCTTTTTACATCCACGAATGGATTAAAGTGTTAAAGCTAATTTGGTAAATATATAACGACCATTGTTGCCGAATTGTTGTCCTGTTCTGGAATAAATAAAATATCCGGCACCTCTTAGACCAGACCCTTCTCTAGTTTCGTCGGGATAAATATCTAAAAGATTATTAGCTCCTAAGGTGAACCGTAGGTTTTTTGTAATGGTGTAGCCAAGACTTAGATCTGTAACGATCTTCCCTTTAAAGGTTTGGTAGTCAGCTTCTGTGTTTGTCGCACCATCAACATCTCCAAAATAAACATTGCGTAAGAACACATTGAATTTATTTAAGCTATAGTTCAAGGTAAGATTTACTTTTGTACGAGGTACTGCTGATTCTAAATAAATGCGTGATTGGTTGTCAAAATAAGTACTTTCTTTACCAACAAGTTTCTCTGAAGCATGAATATCTCCTATAATATTGGTCTTGACGAATGTGGCAGAAAGGTCGGTCCGGAGTTTACCTTTTCCTATATCTTCATTATAAGTAAGGACGACATCTATACCTTTGGTTTCTGTATCAATTGCATTAGCAAAAAAGCGCGCTGATGTTGCATTTGACTGTGCTAATAGATCATAGATTTCCTTGTCTTGTTCGCTTGCATTTGAGGCGTTGCTTCCTGTAAATGTTCCTGTATAAATAATCCGGTTATCTATGGCGATAAAATATCCATCTACAGTGGCTTTGAATTTGCCATAATTGGCTGTTAATCCTGCACTATATGAGCGGGAGGTCTCTTGTTTTAGTGATGGTATGCCGAGTAGCTGTGCGGGTCTACTGTCATTTGTAAAAGTTCCAGAATTGGTAATGACACCATCATTGAATAAGCTAGAGGTTGCATTGAAGTAACGTTGGTGAAGCGATGGGGCTCTAAATCCTGTACTTGCAGCTGCACGAAATGTAAAAATATCATCTACTTGATAACGTGTCCCTAGTTTCCAATTGAGGGTAGATCCAAAGTCAGAGTAGTTTTCAAAACGTAGAGCGCCTGTTAATAACCAACTCGTGGTTATATTGGCTTCTACATCGGCATATGCACCCACTGAAGAGCGTGTTTCGTTAACTTCATTGTCAGGCCTAAATCCTGGGAATGCTTGAGCTCCCGATGCATACGGTCTCCCATTTTGGGCAAATCGTGTTTGAACATTTCCTTGGATATTTGGAATTAAGATCGGGTCTCCATTTCCATCGGTACCAATTTTTATTGCTTTTCCATAATCTGCGTAGGATGACTCTTCTCCAGCTACAATTTGGTAATTTTCATAACGGTGTTCAAATCCAAAGGCAACGTTTATTCCTGCTAATGGTTCTTCGAAGAATTTAGTGAAGTCTAAATTACTTGTGTTTTGAATAAAGCGATATCCTCCATCATCAAATGTAGTGGGAGAGGCTTTTAACAAACTAGCGTTTAAAGAATTTTGAGTTTGGAAGTCAATTTGATTTGATCCATAAGCATTTGATAAATCTACTTTCCAACCTGAAAATTCTGATTTTATTCCCGTGGCGAGTGATTTATCATAATTATCGGTAACAATTAATGGTAAAAACCCATCTGGATATATTTCACTGATATTTTGAGTAATTTGTGCTGGTTGTCGACGAAATGCTGCTGAAGTGCCTTTTCTGTAATTCAATCCTCCAAAGGAATAAAATTCTGAATGTTCTGATAAGGGTATTTTTGAATTAAAAAATAAAGAACCACCTTTTGTTTCGGCTTGACCAATTCGTGAAACATAATCTGCACGTGTTTTACCGAGTCTTGCGAGTTCATCATTGGTGATATCTACCCCTGTTGGATTAGGATATAAACTTGGATTATTGTAGTCTGAAAAGATTGTTCCTGTAAACTCTTTTTGCCGATTTGTCGGTTGCCGGAAATCGTATGAACCAGAGAAATTGATAAATCCCCCGTTTTTAGTTACTGGAATACCGTAATTGACATTTGCTTGTACACTTTGTCCATCATAATTATTCTCGGCATTTTTCGATAAATAGCCGCCGTAAGTGACTGATGCACGTAGTTCATCGACACTATCTTCAATAACAATATTGATGACACCTGCAATGGCATCGGATCCGTATTGAGCAGCGGCCCCATCTCGTAGAATTTCTACTCTTTTTATTGCTGATGTTGGTATGGCATTTAGATCGGTCCCAACTGATCCTTTACCAAACGATCCATTTATATTCACTAAAGAAGTGGTATGACGACGTTTTCCATTGACAAGCACCAATACTTGATCAGGGCCTAAGCCTCTTAGTGATGCGGGGTCAATATGATCTGTACCGTCGGATATGGTTTGTGTATTGGAGTTGAAAGATGGTGCAACGTAATTCAGAATTTGGTTTAATGATACTTGACCGACATCTTTTGTTAAACCTTTGATATCTATGACATCTACAGGTGCGACGGTCTGTAGATTGGATCTTCCTTGCGCTCTTGAACCAATAACGACAACTTCATCTAATGAAACGCTTGATAGTTCGAAATTGATTAGACCTTCAATACCCTGAGAAATTGTAATTTCTTTAGTTTGGGTAGTAAATCCAATATGAGATACAACTAATGTATTGATTCCAGATGATGCTGGAATATTGAAACTCCCATCTTCTAATGATTTAGTTGATGTATTATTACTCGTGTTTCTAATGGTAACACTGCTTAATGGTAAGCCATTATTGCTGACTTTACCTCTAATCACTTCTTGAGAGAAGGAATATAGGCTAGTTACGGTTAATGCACTTGTTAATAATATTTGATATAAAGTTGATCGTTGTGTAGAATTTTTATCCATAAAGTTTATATATTTAAGTTAATATCTTCAAATATATAAAGTCTACCTGATAACTAGTATATTTATTTTTAAAATAATTTTCCGTAAACCACTAGTAACGTTGTTATTGTTCTTTTAACTTCTCATTGTTTTTATGACGATCTGCATCACGAATTGATTTTTTTTCCAAATTTTTTTCGAGTGCATCGGTCAAGTCGATACCTGTTTGATTTGCTAAACACATCAAAACAAAAAGAACATCAGCCATTTCATCTGCTAAATTTACTTCTTTATCCGATTTTTTAAAGGATTGCTCTCCATATTGACGAGCCATTATTCTGGCGACTTCTCCAACTTCTTCCATGAGCATGGCAGTATTGGTCAATTCATTGAAATAACGAACGCCTGTCGTAGTGATCCATTTGTCAATGGTTTCTTGTGCTTCTTTTATGGTCATCTTATTAGAAATTTTCTTTATCCTGTGTATTCATTATAATAGTAACAGGACCATCGTTTAATAGATCAATTTTCATATCCGCACCAAAAATGCCAAGCTGAATTTTTTTGTCCAGCAAGGTGCTGAGATAATCGGCCATTTCAATATACATCGGTTGAGCTTTCTCTGGTTTGGCTGCACGAATAAAGGATGGACGATTTCCTTTTTTTGTTTGTGCAAATAATGTAAATTGAGAAATGAATAAAATATTGCCAGCAATATCTTGTATGGATTTGTTCATCAATCCGTTCTCGTCGTTGAATATGCGTAGATTAACAAATTTTTGAGCCATCCATTTCATATCCTCTATAGTATCTTCTTGTTCAATTCCGATTAGAATTAATAATCCATTTTCAATTTGACCTGTAATCTTATTGTCGACTGAACAGTTTGCTCTAGAAACTCTTTGTATTACTGCACGCATAGGGCAATGTTAAGAAAAAAATGTCAATTATTGATTTCACTTTTGTTAATGGAAGTGTTGGTGATCGTCAAGGTTTAAAAGAGTGGATCAAAAAAAACACACGCTTTATATAGCGTGTGTTTTTTTTAATTAGAATTTGACATTTAGGCTCAGCATATAATTAGTTGTCGCCTGTGGATAGTAGAAATTAAAGTATTTTCGTGAATCTCCGTCCATATAACCCCAGGTATATCCATTGGTTTCATATTTTTCATTTAAAATATTGTTAATGGTTAAACCCAGATCTATATTTTTGACGCCCAGTACGGAGAAGCTATAGTTAGCTCTGACATTGTTTACAAACGAGGAGTTGATACTTCGTTCTTTTGCAGAGCTGTTGTCTAAGTATTGTCTTGAAATATACTTAGACAGTAATGCAATCTGTAAAGAAGGGAGTGGAGCATAAGTAAATTCACTTGATAGGATTGTTGCAGGAGAAAGAGCAATATTTGTCTTTTTGATAAATTCGCCGCTCGTTTCATCTGTATAATTTTTAATTTTATTCTGGCTTAGACCAGCAGTTGCTTTCCATCCAAATTGGTTGGATATTTTCCAAGCCGCATCAAATTCTAATCCTACGCGATAACTATCAGGAATGTTCATCCTTAGAGCAGAACCGACATCATTTAGTGCTCCTGTTGGGATGAGCTGATCTTTGTAGAACATACCATAAAAATTGGTTCCGATGTTAAAAGCATCATTTCTGAAGCGATAGCCGAGCTCGATATCTTGCATTTTTTCTGGCTTGGGATTGTTCCCTTTTATATCCACAAAATCATTACGTACGGGTTCTTTGCTCGCATAAGCATAAGATGCATACCAATTTGCATGTTCATTGATCAGGTAAGTGAAGCCAACTTTGGGATTTAAAAAGTTGAACGTTCTTTCAAAATCCATTCCTTTGATTTTATCATCATCACCTTTAACTTTGTAAAAGATATTGCGATACTGTACATCTGCGAATAATAACCAATTATCTAATGTGAAATCTGCTTTTAGAAATGTACTAATATCATTTTTTGTTGCATCATTTAAATAATATTTATCGCCCAAGTTGCTAGTTGATGCATATTTTGCCCAGATAACTTCTCCATAATGATCTCCTTTATATTGATTTAAAGCCCCACCCCATGTTAATTTCAGGGCTTGAGATGGATTGTAGTTGAAAGAAAAGGTCGTGCCGTAGAAGTAATTGTCTAACCATCTTCTTCTGACTAAGTCAGTTTTGGTGATGGTATCTGTTCCGATGATGACTGGCGGCAGATTATATTTAGATAAAGCATCTTCAGGTCGAAATTCCTCATAATATCCGGCTCCTCGAGTATAATGTAGGGCTCCATTGAAGGTTAGTTTTTCATTGATAAAATTGGTGTAGTGTAACTGATGATGAGTCTGGGTATAATTATCAGTTTGATTTTTATATAAGTATTTGTTGTAGGTACGACCTGAATTTAATAAGTTCTGTGTTTCTAATTCTGTATAACCATCATTGATTGCATAATCTTGCATTCCTGCTATATCATTATTTAATCTTGGTTCTGGAGTGCCATACCAAGATTGATAGGTCTTTTCTTTTCCAGAGAATACAATCGCTTTTAAAATTTGTTTATCACTGTAATATCCTCCATCTACATAAAATGATTTTAGATTGGAAGATGCACGATCGATATAACCATCACTTAGAATGCGAGAAAGGCGTACGTTAAATGCAAATTTATTGTTTAATAGGCCTGAACCAATTTTTAATGTGTTTTTCCAAGAGTTATAAGAACCATAGGAGTTGTTTAGTTCCACATAGGCATCTTTTTCTAATGTATTGGATTGGATATTTAAGGATGCTCCAAATGAACCAGCTCCATTAGTAGATGTTCCGATGCCTCGTTGAATCTGAATGCTCTCTGTTGAAGAGGCAAAGTCTGGAAGGTTAACGAAAAACGAACCCATACTTTCGGCGTCATTTAATGGTATTCCATTTAAGGTTACATTGATACGGGCGTTATCAGAACCTCGTATTTTCATACTGGTATATCCGATACCAGCACCGGCATCAGAGCCTATTACGACAGAAGGCGTTTGATCGAGTAGATAAGGAATATCTTGTCCGAAATTATTTTTAGCAATATCTTCCTTACTCAGATTTTTGTAAGTGGTGGATGAATTGTTTTTGGCGCGGGTGGCTTGTACAATAACTTCTTCGGTTTTTATCCTAGAAGGATCTAGATTGATTTCTATAGAGCGATTGTCCAGTAAGTTAATTTGTTTTTTTTCAGTACTGTACCCTAGATAGGAAACGGTTAAGTCATATTTCCCTTCAGATAGATCTGAAAATTTAGCTATTCCATTTTGATCCGACTTCTTGCTGAGGTGGTTAGATAATATAATACTAGCGCCTTGCAATGTTTTTTTTGTAGAATTGTCGATTACTTTGATTGATAGCTGATGTTGCGCAGATACGGAAAGTGCGATTCCTAATAGTACTACTGTGCTGATTAAATTTTTAATCATGATTTTTTAATTGAATTTTGAGTTAAACAAACTCTTGCAAGGGGTTACAACAGTTTTATAGATATTTAACTAACCTTTTCCCTCCGCCAGCATTATCTGGATCAGGTGCACAATACGAATGGTATTGTTGGGTATATTCTCAGCCTTTATTCGTGTTCTTGGAACAAGGCACCCCTTATTGATGTTGCGAAGTTATTAAATATTTCTAGGACTAAAAATAATAAGTGTAATTGCTTTATATTAAGTTGATCGTTTTTATATCAGTTTCATCTTTTTAGTAAAATTGTCACCATGATATTGAGCAAGTTTGCTTAATGAATGGAAGGTCGATGTCTACTCTCCACAGTTATCATATTATTCAAACAATTGTAAGTCTGCAGAAATACATTTTTACGGCTTCATTTCCATTAATGAGTAGATATCAGGAAATGCTGACATGACGTCAGCAAATCGCTACAAATTTTTTAAAAGTCATCTAAAAATGTAAATTTTTGATAATAAATTGGCTGAAATTAAACTTATTTATTACCTTCAACTAATATGCTAAAATTTAATAATTTAGCTGTTTGCGGTTATTATTTAGCAATAAATTGATTTTAATTAAACTTGAAATTTATTTAAAATTTTTATAGCATAATGTAGCTAAAAGGTTTTTATAAATTTTATCATGTGTAAATATTTAAACTATATTAATACAGGTTTGGTTTGAATAGGAAAATTATTTTAATTATATTTTGGCACGAATTTTAACGTTAGTATCCACAGTTACTTTGCATTAACCTGTAATGCAAAAGTGATTTTAAGTTTTTATGATAATGAAATATTTTAGCGCTAACTATATTTTACCAATTACATCTTTGCCAATCAAAGATGGAGTGGTAAAAGTAAATGATGAAGGTGAAATTTTAGCAATTTATGAAAGTAAAGCCGCTGAATTGAAAGACCAGCACATCGAAAAATTTGAGGGAGTAATTATTCCTGGATTTATTAATGCGCATTGTCATTTAGAATTGTCTCACATGAAGGGAGCAATTCCGCAAAAAACTGGATTACCAGCTTTCCTCTCTTCAGTAATGACAAGCAGAAATGCATCTTTGAAAGTTATTGATAAGGCTATGGCCGAAGCGGACGCAGAGATGTACAATAATGGAATTGTAGCGGTTGGGGATCACGTTAATTCGGATAACACTTCTAAGATCAAAGAATCGAGCAAAATTCTTTATCACACATTTGTTGAAATTTTTGGTGTAGAACCTGAAGAGGCAGATGGCAAATTGCAAGAGGCAAAAGATCTAATCCATGAATTTGATCCTGCTCACTCTTCTCTGACGCCCCACGCGCCTTATTCATGTTCAAAAATTCTTCTTAAAAAATTTAAGAAGGCAGTTTCTGATGTAAACATCATTAGTATCCATAATCAGGAGAGCGATGATGAAAATAAGTTATTTCGTTATAAAACAGGTGGTTTTATAGATTTCTTTAAAACAATCGGCAAGAATCCAGACTTATTTAAGGCTCAAGCAAGAAATTCGATTCAATCTTATTTACCGTATCTGCCTCATCCGAATAAATTGATTCTTGTGCACAATACTTTTACATCTTTAAAGGATCTAGATTTTGTTGATCGTATGGGACGTGATATTGTATGGTGTTTATGTCCAAAAGCTAATTTATATATTGAAAATCAATTACCGAAAGTTCTAAACTTTGTAAACGATAATCAAAAAATAGTGATTGGTACGGATAGTTTAGCTTCGAATGATACGCTTTCTATTCTGGATGAATTGAAAGTTTTACACAAACATTTTGATAATTTGGATTTTCAACAATCGATTCAATGGGCAACTATTAATGGGGCTCAAGCTTTGAATATCGATCGCGAATTTGGATCTATTGAAGTTGGTAAAAAGCCAGGACTTGTTCTATTGAAAAATATGGAACATTTCAGACTTACAGATAAAGTTACTGTACAGCGATTAGTATAGTAAATTACTCAAAATCTTCTGTACTTTTGTTGATATGAAACATGTAAATATTTCTATTAAAGGAAAAGTACAGGGGGTTTATTTTAGATTGACTACTAAAGCCGTTGCAGATCAATTGGGCATAAAGGGTTTTGTAAGAAACTTAGCTGATGGTTCTGTGTATGTTGAAGCGGAAGGTGATGATTTTGCCTTGGATTGTCTAAAAGAATTCTGTGAAGAAGGACCAGAACGGGCTGAGGTACAAGAAGTGACTTGTGAAGAGGGGACTTGGAGGAACTTTAATAATTTTGAAGTGCTAAAAAAATCAACCAAATAAATCCTAATATCTTGTCTGTTTTTAAAAAATTTGCTGGACAAACTCTAATCTATGGTCTCAGTACTATAGTTTCCAGATTACTGAATTTTGTTTTAACCCCAATTTTCGTTCGTAAATTTGAAGCTTCCACTTATGGAATATTCACGAACATGTATTCTTGGGCTGCGATGATTAATGCTTTCCTTGCTTTCGGCATGGAGACGACTTACTTTAGATATTTACAGAAGGTAGAGGAAAAGGATAAAGCTAAAGTTTTTAATAACAGCTTTGTTGTTACTATTTTTACTTCTTTGATTTTTCTATCTACGATTCTCCTATTTTCTAATGATATTGCTGCTTGGTTTGCGAAGGATAATATAGATTCTATAGGAGAATATAAAAGCTACGTTTATTTCGTGGGTTTAACACTTGTGGTAGATGCTTTAGCGGTTGTACCTTTTGCTAAGGTACGTGCCAATGGCCGACCCCTGCGTTATGGTATATTGAAGCTTGCCAATATTAGTACTTTTGTCCTGCTAAATTTAACCTTTATTATCTTCATCCCCTATTTAATTAAAAATTTTCCTCATACCGCACCTTATTTTTCATCTTGGTTTGTGGATTCTTGGTTAGGATATGTGTTCTTATCCAATTTTATCGCTAGTGGATTGACTTTATTGATGTTGCTGCCGGAGATTAGTACTTTTAGTTTTAAAATTGATAAGGTATTACTAGGGGATATGTTTCGTTATAGTTTCCCAATATTGATTGCTAATATTTCATTTATCATCAATGAAAATCTTGACAAGATGCTGATGCCAGAGTTGCTTCCTAAAAATATTGCTGATCGTGATGTTGGGATTTATGGGGCTATAGCAAAAATTGCTGTCTTTTTGAGCATTTTCGTCCAAGCTTTCCGTCTAGGAGCTGAACCTTTTTTCTTTTCATATGCAAAAAATGAAAATTCTAGAAAGGTTTATGCTATGATTATGGAATATTTTGTAATTGCCATGATGATGGTCATGATTGGTTTATCTGTCAATATTGAATGGCTGAAGTATTTTATTGAAGGCGGATCGCCTGCTGAAAGTGCCGTATATTGGTCTGGTTTATTTATTATTCCTGTTATCTTGTTCAACTATGTCATGCTCGGTATTTATATGAATTTGTCCGTATGGTATAAACTCTCTGATCAAACGCGATATGGACTTTATATTTCAGGTATCGGGGCTTTAATTACCATCATTCTTTGTTACCTACTCATTCCTCGGTATAGCTATGTAGGTGCCATCTATGTCACGTCCATAACTTACCTCGTGATGGTGTTTTTGTCTTATTTTTGGGGACAAAAGAACTATCCAATACCGTATAAGATTTTAAAAATTGGAGCTTATATGTTGGTGGGAATAATCATTGTTTATATTCACTATACCGCCTTTGATCGTAATTTTTGGATTGGCAATATCATGTTGATTGCTTATATCATGGGAACTGTTTTTGTCGAGAGAAAAACAATTCTTAGGATCATGAAGGCTAAAAATTAGAAGAAGCGATTTTTAAAAAATTGCTTCTTCTACAAAATTATGTTGAATTTCATCTAAAACTTCTTGAATCTCTTCGAAAGTTTGTAGACTGACTAATCTCATCCTGTATTCTTTAAAATCTGGTATTCCTTTGAAGTAATTTGAATAATGGCGTCTCATTTCAAAAATACCTGTTTTGGGACCTTTCCACTCAATGGATTTTACTAAATGTGTTCTGCAGACCTCTACACGTTCAGCGATCGTTGGTCCAGCTAGGCGCTCACCTGTTTTGAAAAAGTGCTTTATTTCTCTAAAAATCCAAGGATAGCCAATAGATGCACGACCGATCATAATGCCGTCTACCTCATACTCTTGACGCCAAGCCACTGCTTTTTCTAACGAATCTACATCACCATTTCCGAAAATCGGAATTTTAATGCGTGGATTACGCTTAATATCACGTATCATAGACCAATCGGCTTGTCCTTTGTACATCTGAGCTCGTGTACGGCCATGAATCGATAATGCTTTAATACCAATGTCCTGCAAGCGTTCTGCAACCTCATAGACATTCTTCGTATTGTCATCCCAACCTAAACGTGTTTTTACGGTGACAGGCAAGTGCGTACCTTCTACAACTGCTTTTGTCATCGCTACCATGCGATCGATATCTTGTAATAGACTAGCTCCTGCTCCGCGACAGGCTACGTTTTTAACAGGACAACCGTAATTAATATCGATTAGATCTGGATTTGCTAGGGTACAAATTTCAGAAGACTGTCTCATGTGTTCGATTTCCGAACCAAAGATTTGAATTCCTATTGGTCTCTCATATTCGAATATGTCCAACTTTTTACGTGATTTTGCAGCATCACGAATCAATCCTTCGGAAGAAATAAATTCGGTATACATCATATCTACACCGTTTTGCTTACAGACAAAACGGAACGGTGGATCACTCACATCTTCCATTGGAGCGAGCAACAAGGGAAATTCTCCTAAATCTATATTTTCACCAATCTTAACAGACATATTTGATTTTTTTACAAAGATAGTAAATTTGATATAGTTCTATTTATGCTGTTTTTGATATGAATGTCATATGATAATAAAACGGGATATCACGATTTATTCGCGATTTATTGTAACAGATACTATACACAAAGAGCTATCAAGTTAAAATTTGATAGCTCTTTGTGTATTATTTTGACCCTTCAATATTGTTATTTTGAGATCTAGTTATAATCTATTTTTTATCTCTTCAGATCCTGTTGATCGTTTTTTTGTTGCATTTTCAGAACCTCCAAATCGATAATTGAAAGATAAAATAGCGGTTCTGCTGTCGGGATTAGATCTTCCTATTAATCTAACGGCATTTGAAATGGTTTCATAACGACGATTATTAGTATGAAATATATCGTTGACAACAAGTTTAATTGTTGCTTTTTTATTTAAGATGCTCTTTTGTATTCCTGAATAAACAACCCCATAACTTTTGATATCAGTTAGACCAATAGTCAATCCGGAATTATAGTTTCCACCAATCTCTATTGACCAATTTTTTGGGAGTTTAAAATTATTTTGTGTATTTAATGATAATGTATTTCCTGAACGTTTGATCAAGGCATCTTCCTGTGGAATCTCGTATTCATTTCTATAGTAGTTGACAAAATGTGTTGCTGTCCACCAATTGAAAAATTGGGTAGGTGCCATAAATGATATTCCGTAATTTTTGAATGAGCCAATATTTTCCGGTCTTTCGTAGGTGATCTGATCATTGGTAGGATCTAATCCAATGATCTCATTTACGACATTTGATCTGTCTGCATAATTTAACGTAAATATGTATTTGTTGGCTAGGGTGTAGTTCGCTTCATATGCATGCTCGTAAGCGGGATCTAGTTTTGAATTTCCTTCTGAATAGGAGAAAGGATCAGTATACACACGGAATGGATTTAGGCTCCAAAATGAAGGTCGTTCAACACGATAGCTGTAACTTAATTGCAGCTTGTGATTGTTATTGATGCTATAGGATAGAAATGCTGAAGGGAAAAACTTTAAATAATCTTTAGAGAATTGCTCATTTAAAGTAATTTGATTTCCATCGGTCGACGTGTGTTCTGCACGTAGTCCTACTTGTGTTGAAAATTTATCCCAGGTTTTTGAGATGTTGACATAACCTGCTTGTATTGTCTCTTTATAAATGAAGTGATTGCTTGTCGATTGATCGGGAACATAATTTTCGTTTTGAAGAGTATCATACCGCAGATCATTCTCTGTCCGGATATGGCTTGCTTTCCAACCCGTTTCTAATTTAAAGTTTTCACTAAAAGGAAGAGTATAATCGATTTTTGCTACGTATACTTTACTGTCAGACGGGATATCACCAATACGTGAAGATAGGGGGCGTATATTATTTTGATTTTCATTACTATATTGGGTAGTAAGTGTTTGATCCATTTTGGAATAATGGTCAATAAAATCTACATCTACTTTTAGTTCGTGACCATTTTCATTAAATTTCCAATTATAATTGATGTTATAAAGCATATCTTCCCATCTTTCTTTCCCTTCGGTTATAGTGGAAGCTGACCAGATGAGATCTTTTGTTGTATAGTTTCTAAAATGATTGGTGGTTGGTTCATATTTTGGATATTTACCAAAACCTCCATTTACTAGAAAGCCTAGAGTCTGTTTAGACGTTAAGTAAAAGTCCATCCCAACTCTGAAATTATTAGAACGAAGTTTCGGCTGTATCTTGTTTTCCTGTTGAGCAAAAGTTTCTGGTTCTTCTCGTGAATCTTTATAAAAATAGCGTGTTAATGAATTGTAATACTCTAGATTTTGAAAATATTGATTGTAATTTCCAAAGATGTTTACTTTATCGGTTCTATAATTCAAGTCCAAACTTCCACCGAGATGTAGTCCTCGACCTGCACCTAAATTACCAGAGACAGTCCCATTCCACCCTTGCTTTAACCCTTTTTTAAGGACAATATTGATGATACCTGAGGTTCCGGCCGCATCTTGTTTGGCGTTTGGATTGGTCATGACTTCTATCTTGGTAATATCTGTTGATGAAGTACTTCTTAATAAATTGGCGAGCTGATCTGCAGAAAGATAGGTCAGTTTACCATTGATCATGATAGAGGCTCCTGATTTACCCTTTAAACTGAAACTGCCCTTATCATCCAAGCTGATTCCTGGAATCTTGGTGAGTAATTCTAGACCACTATTTCCGTCTGCCAGTGCTGAGTTTTCGATATTAAATACGGTTTTATCTTGGTGTTGTTCAATAAATTGTTTGCGTTTATGGATAACAACTTCGTCCAGATAGGCATTGTTTTGTTGAAGCATTATTTTTCCAAGATCGTGTTTATTGATGTGCTCGCTTAATGTAAAATGTGGGGTTAATAGATCTTGGTGGGTCATGTTTTTTATATGCACATAGTAATTTCCATTGGATGTATTTGGAAAAGTAAAATTTCCAATACTATCTGCTACTATAATTTTTGCGACACGCCCATCAGGAGCATGATGTAGACTTACTTGTGCATATGGGATTGGTGCTGCATTTTCATCTATGATACGACCAACGATTGTAGTAGAATTTTGAGCATATGCAGCAAATAAGGTGAAAACTAAAAATAAACTAATAAAGTATCTACAGTGATGAAACATGTCAGCAAGTTTAAGAGGTTACGGATGGAACTTTTTTGGATTTTTTTACTGTTTTTTTCTTTTTCCCCCACCAGATATAGAAGCCAGTAATGGGTAAAGTTGCACAAATGAGTGAAGCTAAAAAGTAGATGATCTTAGTGGTCATTCCACCAATAAATCCTGTATGTAGGGCATAATTTGACCGCATGAGCCATTCTGTGGTATTCGCATCATCGATAGGTCCTTGTTTTCGACCAGTGAGTTCTAAAGTATTGCGATCAAAATTTAAATCTCTCCATGTTCCGTTTGCCATATCAGTACAAGCATAAACTGTTTTTTCTTCTTCTTCAGGATAATGTACGATAACTGCTTCTTTATTATGACGAGCGTATTCATGTCGCACTTTATACCAGATTTGATCCGCAACGAGCAATGCATCATTCAAAGGTTGATCATCTGGAGTTTCTTTTTCCACTTGTTCCATTTTAGGTTTATTTGGATATCCACCACTAAGCCATACCACGGATTTGCGCATCCAAGGAAAACTCATCACTAATCCTGTAAGACACATCACTAATGCGATTGTCAATGCGTAAAAACCTAAAACATTATGCAGGTCATAATTAATGCGTTTAAATTTAGCGCGCCATTTTATTTTGAAACTTTGTTCCCGAGATCTTTTATTCCATTTTTTTGGCCACCACAATATAAGTCCTGTTATTAATAGCGAAAAGAATATAAATGTACTCCAGCCTACAACTTGACGACCTATCTTGTTTGGCATCCATAAGTGACGGTGCCCCTCATCCATGAAATGAAAAAAATCTTCGTGGTTGACTACGGCTAGTATCTCGGCGGTGTAAGGGTTTACATAAACTAAGCTATCGGAGTGATCTAAACTTACTTTTACGGATTTGTCTAAACCATAATACCAAGAACTAGCAATTTCTTTGTCTGGAATAGCGGCTTGAACTGCTTTGTATATGGCAGAAGGCGGGAGCTGATCTTCGGATTTTTGTGCTTCTACCTGAATATAGTTTGTGGTTAATTCTTTTATGTCATGTTCGAAGACAAGTACACAGCCAGTAATACTCAGGATGACGACAGGTATACCTGCCGCTAATCCCAACCAAAGATGTAACCATGCATTAATTTTGCTGAGCATAATGATTTACAGTAATATGTATGAAGTGATAAAATTTATTCTGTCAAAGGGATACTTTGACAGAATAAATGGATTTTTTTAATAATTGATTTTACTCATTGACGAAACACCTGCTACTCCGACAAATTTTAAACCTTTTTTCGCTGTTGCATTCTTGATGTCAATGGTGTAAGTATAATATTGTTTGTCTTCTAAGCTTTGACATGCATAGTAAGCTTTGCTACCATCTTTTTCAACAAATACGACATCCTTATAGCCTTGTTGCTCATGAGCAGGAATTTCTTTGATTTCTGTCATCTTTTTTGTTTGGATATCTACAATATATAATTTTACTAATCCACCACCTACACCTTCAGCTTGCTGACCTTTATTATAGATGGTCATTAAAAATTTGTCATCTTTAAGATAGCTTCCTCTAGCAATTTTTCCATTTCCTAATGATTCGATATCAAAATAATAGTCTTTATCAAACTCATCTGTTCCTTTCTTGATTCTTAGGAATCCCGATTTGTTTTTAGAGGCTAATGATGCTTCATTTGCAGAGAACCACACATATGCATCGCCTTTATCGTCAACAGCAAGACCTTGCTGTGCCCACCAGTTTCCAATGTGTGAACCACGACCATCTCTGATGGTTTTTTCAAATTTCAACTCTGGATAAGAGAATATCCCGATATATGTGGTGTCGGTAGTGGTAAAATTACCACCCCAGTTGTTTGATCCGTCGCCAGATTGAAAAGGAACATATAATTTATTGCCTACTTGAAATACACCCGTCCAGATGGCCATTCTTTTTCCACCTAAAACTTTGGATAGATCTACGGTATTTTTATTTGCTATAGAGAAGTTTTGTGCATCGTAATTTCTTAAAGTTGCAACAGGGTTTGCAATACTTCTATTGGTCGTACCTAAAATAATGTTTTTGTCACCATAATTACCATAGATACCCGCAGATTCTGCATTTACTTGTTCATCTTTAAGTCTCTGGAATTCACCTTTGCTGTCAATATTATAAGGTGTTATAGGGCCTTGACCGCCATATGTTAATCCAAAGATGTAGTTGTTTTGATTGATAAAGGAATGTTCCGTTGCTGGCATGCCATTGCCTACAATACTGATAGAACCGTCAGTAACATTGTCTGTAGATAATATATATTTACCTGAAGTTCCAGACTCAGAACTACCCTGCCCGTCTACTATAAAAACAAATTTTTCTTTTTTTTCAGAATTTCCATTATCAATCCCGCTTTCAGAAGGATTGTCTTTTGAACATGCAGTAATGGCTAAAACGCCACATGCTAATGTTAGCATTCTTAAAGTGTTTAACTTTTTCATTTTTATTATTTGTTATTGAATTTTGATTGTTATTGAATGTTATTACTTTGTACGTATAAAGTATCTGAATTTAATGTTGAATGATCTACTCGGTTTTTGCATTTCGAAATTGTCGTAGCGTGTGGCATCGGTTAGATTATTACATTCTAAAGCGATGTTGTATTTTCCAGAGGCTAGAGAATAGATGATGTTGATATCATGTGAGAGCTGTTCTGGAATTTTATATCTCTGGGATGGTGTCCCTAAACTTGGCCACGTTAGAAAGAATTCATGGATATATTGTAGATTATACCCAATTGTTAAGGTGTTATTTTGTTTACCAACATGGTGGAAATAGTAAGCCACGTCTGCGTTGCCATATAGATATGGCATATTGGGAAGACGATCTTTGTAAATACTGCTCTCTACCGTTTGTCCATCTTCAAATTGTGTCGTATTGATCAGGTTCTGATATGTCATATTCCCACCAATTGATAAATGATTTTTATAATAATATTTCAGATTGATATCAACACTATTATTTTGAACACTTCTTAAATTGGCACTTTTAATTTCTCTTTTTCCGCTACTCGTTAATGGCCCAATGCTCTGGCGAATAAAGTCTGTTGCATTTCGGTAGATGTAATTGGCATCGATGATGAGTTGATTGCTTTCCTTCCATTTCAGAGCATAAGACAATCCGAAGTTAATATTGTCACTGCTTTCTGGTTTTAAGGTCGGATTAGCGCTTATATCTAAAGCGTCGCCAAATAGTTCCGTATTATCTGGAAGTCGGTAAGCTTTTTCATAAGAGGCTTTTAATTGAATATCCTTATTGACAAAATAGGACGTTGCTAAACCATATCCGATTTTATTGGTCGTCGTTTCTAAGTTTTCATAAACTTGCTTACTGACTTCTGTGAAATATTTTCCTTGTTGGTTATAATTTTTTACAAAAAGATTAGCATCCCAGCGATCGTGTAAAGCGGTTCTGAATCCGATACCTGTAATATTTTTGGTTGTTTTTCGAGGAAGTTTGTTAATTTCTAAATCTGGATAATAATGATCTTTACCCTTTCTATCAAATGTTGTCAACAAATGATTGATCATGATGCTGTGCTGATCATTGATTGCATAAGAAATGTTAGCAGTAAGATTGCCATTATTGTTTTTATAGCGGTAATCTGTTAATTCATTTTCTCCTCCTGGTGCATTGGGTTGATCCGGATTTTTAGGTCTACTTTCTCCAGTCCAAGTGAATTTTCGAGGTACAGTATCTAAACTTCTTTCCTGACCGAAATTGTAACGTGCATTTAGAGTAACATCAAGACCTTTTGTCCATAAATTTTTCTTGATATACTTCCATGTCGGTTGAACAATATTCCCCAGACTTTCTCTACCACCGTATACATCTTCCATGGTATTACCGGTCTGGATTTCTTTTTTATTTTGACCGAGTGTAATTCCAAACAGAAGTTGGTCTGCATATTTTTTATTTGAAACTCCTATATTATAGATCAAGGTTTCATTTCTGTAAGTATCGTGAAAACGTTTTCTTCTTTCGGCAGGAAAATATTTCTCCGTATCGAAGTTATATGACCTTACATTTACCCAGTAATTATTATCCGAATAGTTTTGGAATGCAGATAATGTCATTGTAAATCCGTTGTCAGCTACGTAACCGGTATTGACAGAAGATTTATGGGTATTGAATGATCCAAATGAATAGGAAGCATCGATATATTTGCCTGGTTGGTTTTTTGTCACGATATTAACTGCTCCACCCAGAGCATCACCTCCTAACCATACTGGAACGACTCCTCGGTATACTTCTACACGTTCAGCAAAATTGATAGGAATATTGTTTAATTGGAAAGATGATCCAAAATTATCCATCGGTATACCATCTAAAAATAACTTAATCTGATTTCCGGAAAATCCATTTAAGCTAAAAGACATGTTTGATCCGATACCACCAGACTCGCGTAATCTCACGCCAGAAACGCGATTAAGAGCTTGCCCAATATCCATAGTCGTATTGTACAATTTCTTAGCATCTATAGCCGTTACATTAAAGGGTTGTTTTTGTACTTCCTGGGCTTCTGACCGCGCAACAATCTCTACCTCATCCATTGTTGTATGTTCTGTGGTCAAGTGGATCGTGGACAATTCTGTTGTTAATTGGCTAATGTGGAATGCTTTGTCTTTGGCTTGATGTCCAACAGCTGAAATACGTATAGTATGGTTGCCAAAGGAAAGATTTTTTATTGAAAATAATCCATTCTTATCTGCTTGTGTAACTTGGCTTGTTCCTATTAGGGTAATAGTTGCTCCTTCTATCGGTTCATTTGAACTCGTGCTTACCTTTCCCTTAAGTTCCCCTTTCTGCTGTGCGTAAGAAGTAAGCGATATGATTAAGAATAGATTTAACCATATAATTTTTAATTTTAACATCCCTTTATTTAGATTAATTATACATAAGGATGTTGCTTAACTCAACTTTTACCGAAGGTCAGCGCGTGAAAAATATGGATAAATATGCTAGTCGCCTAAATGATAGCACTATAATTAGTCCATATTTTATAAATATTGGAGTAATTAAGTGAAATAAGGAATTATCAATTGCTATTATTATAGCTATAGTAATGATTTATCAGAGGGATTTAATTGAAAGTAGAATGTTCTGAAGATAGATATTTGAAGGAGTTCAGTTTATTTACTGTGATGTTAGGTCATGTAGTAATCATAGCTTGATATTTTTCTGAAGCTATATACTATAAATTGGAGAAGTAGGTTAATCTTAATCTAATGACTTTACTACATCTGATAGCTGAATCTAAATTTAATAAGAGTCAACCCTAGAGAAATGCATACCAATTTATAACGATCTGTTTTTGTTAATAAAAATTAATTCAATTTATCAACACGAACCATGAAATTGGTTTCATGGTTCAGTTTTAATCCGTTATTGATTTTTTTTGTCTTGATATCATATATCCAGATTTGATGATTATCATCTTTGTCATCAATGGTTATATAAGCTTTGCCATTCTCGACAAGTACAGATTCCTTACGGGTGCCTTTATCAAAAGGGAGATCTAACTTAGTGACCTTATTTTTCAAAAGCTCTACTCGATAATATTCAAATTGATAAGTGGAATGATGATCACTAAAATCAGTATAGCGATCTTTTCTTTCACTGCGGATGATTGCTTCATTATTTCCTATATACCACATGCCATAGGCATGATTTTTTGTGGCTGCGGTTAAATTGATGCAATAGTCAGGATCGATAATGGAACTATTTTTTTCAATTCTAAAGATTGCTGTCGGTTTAGTCAGATTGTTTCCTAGTGCAATTCCAGGACAACTCATAAAGTAAAAATTCCCTATTTCATCATGGAAGCTATAGGATTGTACGGTATTGATGCCGCCTGGATAAGTGGATCTACTATCTTTATTTATGGACTTTATTTGCAATGTCTGTGGATCTAGTGTCGCAAAATACATCGTGTCAATTGTTGTAAAATCTGTTTCATTGATCACTTTATTATAGGTATATCCGAGTATCAAATTTTTGTTATGCAAGGTGCTGAATCCAATTGATACCGTTGAAAAATTGGATGGGGCCGGGGGTAACGCTATTTGTTCTTTTTGTAGAACTTCAAACTTCTTAACATCTATTTTATAATAATTCAGTTTGCTGTAGGTTTTATTATCAACTGTAAAAATCAATAATGTGTCTTTTCCTTGCCAATTCATATTTTCTATATATTCATCTGGCATTGCGATGGCAGCTATTTCTGATAATGCATTTTCTTTAATTTCAAATTTGCGAAATTTTGCATTTTTTATGTGATAGAAATAACCGTCATGAATGATAATGCTGCGATCAAAATATTGCGTAGGTAAATTGATACCTTGCTTAAGAATATCAACTATCCCTGAATCAAGAGAATTGACTGTGACAATTGTATTGCCTAAATTCTTATTCATGATATAGAGACTGTATTTGTCGTTCGGACGACTAGTTTGGTCCCGACTAGAACAGCCAATAAAAACAACTATTAATAAAAGAAGTAGAAATTTAGAAATAGGTTTTAATTGCATGAAAGAAGATATTAATATGGGCGACTATATATTGTTAAACTGTAATTTAAGTTGGTTTTGTATCGTAGGCGCTAAGAAAGTAAGCTCAGATTGGGAAAGAATAATTTGCTTACCTGTGTTTTTAGAATTAAGGATAAAATAAGTTTCCCCATTTTTCAGCTCTTTTTTCTCCCTAGTACCTGTAAAATTAAACTCAAAATCTTTCTTAGGTATGATCACCATGGTACCTAATGAGAAAAATTCTCCTGTTTCGATATTAATCTTGGCTGTAGCATGCTTTCCTAATATAAGTTCATAGTTATTCTTATCAAAATATTTTGAATTAGGACCGGTGCTATTGTCAAATATGGCATAACTGATCTCCTTGTCTATATTATTTTTAGATATATAGAAACCAAATATAATAAGTAGAGAAGCAGCGATAGCGATATAACGAAGCCGTTTTTTTATCAGGTTTTCTTTTTTTATTACGGGAGATTCCGTGATATGCGGACTGATGTTTTCCCAAATTTCTGACTGGATATGGGACTTGTCTGCTTGAGAAATGGGAAGCGAGGGAAAGTCTAAAGTATCATCTATAAGCCATTCTTCCACAAGATTTCGTTCTTCTGGAGTGCATTGGTTCAAATGATATTTTTCTATCAACTTATGATCAACTTGCATCGCAATATTTACTTATGACAAAAATACAGGAATTCTTTATCATTTAATTAATATAATCCGTTAATTCCATTTTTAACGTTTTTAAAGCCTTGGAAATATGATATTCTACAGCTCTTTCTGAAATATACAGTTTCGTGGCAATTTCTTTATTCGTAAGGCCTTGATCTCTACTCATCTGAAAAACCTTTTTGCATTGAGTAGGCAGTTCATTGACCAATTTTGATATTTTTTGTGACAGTTCCTCGGCAATCAATGGATATTCCACATAATAGTTTTGTTTATTATTAGTGAAATTTTCTAAATGTTGCTGACGAGTAACTTTGTTACGAATGTATTCAAATGTTTTTAGTTTTACAGCACGTATCAAGTAACGCTCTACTTCTTTTAGTCTAAGACTATCTCTGCGTTCCCATAACGACTTGAATACTTCTTGTACAATTTCTTTTGCGACTTCTTCATCTTGAATGTTTTTCAAACAAAAAGCAAACATACCCTCCCAGTACTGCAGGTATATTTGCTCAAAGTTTTCTTTATTTATGATAAAAATTTTTGTTTCCAAAATAAGAAGGCGCTACTTAATCTGTGATTTAAGATAGCAAATATACTCTTATTTAGATTCGTTTTAAATTATTTTGATATTTCTTTTACAAATTCGGCTAATGCTTCGCCAGGATTGGTTGTTTTCATAAAGTTTTCACCAATAAGAAAAGACTGGTAACCGATGTTTTTCAATTCACGGATGGTACTTGGATCAGAGATACCGCTTTCAGATACTTTTATATAATGATCAGGAATTTTGTTGACTAAATCGTAAGAATGTGCTAGTGACACAGAAAAATCTTTTAGATTTCGATTGTTAACACCTATAGCGTCAATTGTATCCAATAAATTATCCTTTAACTCTTCTTCGTTATGGACTTCCAAGAGTACATTGAGGCCTAAAGATTTGGAGTAACTGGATAATTCTTGTATCTCTTTTACTGTCAAACATGCTGCTATTAATAATATAATATCAGCTCCATAAGCTTTGGCTTCTGCAATTTGATATTGATCAACAATAAATTCTTTTCGAAGTAATGGAATGGTCAAAACTTCTCTAGCAGCTTTTAAGTCTTCTAAACTTCCTTGAAAAAAATCAGCATCTGTTAACACTGAAATAGCGGATGCTCCCGCTTTTTGATAGCCCTGTACTACTTCGGAAACACTGTTTGTATTATTAATAACACCTTTGGAGGGTGATGCCCTTTTGTATTCGGAAATGATACCAGTACGTTGTGGATCAAGAACAGATTCTTTTAGTGAATAACAAGTTCTGTCAAAGAGTGGATAATGACTTAATTCTTCAATCGAAACTTTTGATTTTGCTTCAGCTACTTCAACTCTCTTTCTTTCAACTATTTTATCTAAAATTGTCATTTCTATTTTTTTAACCAGTTTTCAATTAATTGTTTCCCATTTTCTGTTAAGACAGATTCTGGATGAAATTGTAAGCCTTTTACATCTAGCGTGGTATGGGATAGAGCCATAATAACACCGTCTTCGTCAGTTGCTGTTATTTTTAAAGATTCAGGAAGGGATGAGGCTTCGACTGCCCAAGAATGATACCTGGCAATTTTGCTGTGATTGCTATAATTTTCAAATAACTTTTCAGAAGAATCGGTGATAATTAAATCTGTCGCAACACCGTGAAGTGGTCTAGGCATGTTATACAATTTGCCTCCAAAAACTTCCGCAATTGCTTGCTGTCCCAAACAAATACCCAAAATACTCTTTTTGTCAGCATATTCGCGAATGACATCCAACAACAAACCTGCTTCTTCGGGGATACCAGGACCTGGCGATAATAAAATTTTATCGAAAGCAGCTACATCTTCTAATTTGAATTTATCATTTCTCCATACGGTATACTCTTGATCGCACTCTTGTAATAGGTGTACCAAATTGTACGTGAAAGAATCGTAATTATCGATTACTAATATTTTATGATTGCTCATGGAAAATTTCTGTTTCTTTATTAATGAAATGATTGATAATAGATTGAAATATACTTTCAATCAGTTTTGCATCCATATTAAAGGAAGATGCCCATTCGTTTCTTTGTTCAAACATGTTGATGACTCTTTGCTCAGCTTTTACTTCCTCTAATGAGGATTTGTAATGAGCGGCTTGCTCAACATATTCTGCTCGCTGTGCAAGAAGTTCAATGATTCTGTAATCAATACAATCAATTGAACTACGAATGTGTGACAGATTATCACAATATGCTAACGGTCTAATCATAACGTCTCTGCTAATTCTAAAGCTTTTCTCAAAGCTGCTATTTTATTGTTTACTTCTTGTAACTCCATCTCTGGATCTGAATCGAGTACAATACCTCCACCAGCTTGGTAATTAAGTAGATTTTGTTTACTCAAGAATGACCGGATCATAATGGCATGATTAAAGTCACCATTGAAACCCATATAGCCGATTGCCCCGCTGTAAAACGAACGCTGTTGACCTTCATATCTGTCTATCAGTGTGAGCGCCATGTGTTTTGGGGCACCGCTTAATGTTCCTGCGGGGTAAGTGTCACCGACAACATCAAAGGGATTGACTCCAGGTTTTAATTTGCCTGATACTTTCGAGACTAAGTGAATGACATGCGAATAGTACTGTGCTTCTTTATATGATTTCACTTCGACATGGCTACAGTGTCTGCTTAAATCATTTCTTGCTAAATCTACAAGCATCACATGTTCAGCTGATTCTTTTGGATCGTTTTTAAGTTGTTCGGCGATTTTAATATCTTCTTCCATATTGCCGGTACGTTTGAAAGTTCCAGCAATTGGGTAAATGGTTGCTTCCCCATTTTTGATAGTCAACTGCGCTTCGGGTGAAGAACCAAATAATTTGAAATTCCCGTAGTCAAAATAAAATAAATAGGGCGATGGATTAATGGAGCGTAATGCACGGTACACATTGAATTCATCACCTAGAAATGGTGTTGAAAAAGCACGTGATGGAACAATCTGAAAAACATCTCCTCGTTGAATATGTTCTTTTACCTTTTTCACTAACTCGCGATGTTCTTCATCGGATCTATTAGAAGTCTCTTCTCCAGTTCTACTAAATGTATATTCGGGAAAGTTTTTATTTTGAATTAAATATTGAAGTTTGTCCAATTCTGATGCTTCATCATCTAATAAGTGCTCATATACAAACAGTTCGTTGCGAAAGTGGTCAATCGCAATCACGTATTTGTATACGTGGTATTGTAAATGAGGAATATCTAGCTTTTGACTTGGAACTGTAGTTAATTTGATATCTTCGAAATGCTCGATGGTGTCAAATGTGAAGTATCCAAATAGTCCATTTGATATGATATTACGCTCTGTAGAGTGTGTTGCTTCAAAAGCTTTTCTAAAAATAGCAACCTCTTCTTTTAAATTGATTTCTTCCTTGCTCTTAATAATAAGTTTTTCATTTGGATACGCAATTTCTAATTGCTTACTATCTAATTTGATATGTGCAATAGATTGGCAACAGATGTAACTGATATTGTTGTCTCTACTATGGTAGTCAGAGCTTTCAAGTAAAATGCTATTCGGAAAGACATCACGTAATCTGAGATAGATGCTAACTGGTGTTGTCGTATCAGCGAGCAATTTTTTAAGATTTGTTTTAAACGTGTATTTCATTTTATTCTTTAATTTTTAAACATAAAAAAACCCGATACTGAGTAGCATCGGGTTTGAACTTCCATAAATGGTTTTGGTTGATTATGAAATATTTTGACAATACCAATTAGTCCCCGATGCTTGTTGCTTCAGGCCACCACCAATTTGTATATGTTCTAACTGTCGTCATTGTATCACAAATTTATAAAAAAAAATGATTATGCAAACTTTTTATGATAAATAATCAATAAAAACTGAAATTTATTAGTCATTTAATAAATCAGGTCTCCTTTTTTGGGTCCGAATTAGTTGCTGTTCATCCCGCCAAGCTGAAATTTTAGCTTCGTGTCCGCTGAGTAAAACATCAGGGACTTTATGTCCTTTCCAATCTGCTGGACGCGTATAAATGGGTGCATCTAATAATCCGTCTTGAAAAGAGTCAGATAATGCCGATGTTTCGTCAGATAAAACTCCAGGTATCAACCTGATGATAGCATCTGTTAAAATTGCTGCTGGTAATTCTCCCCCTGATAACACATAATCACCGACGGAAATTTCTTTTGTAACATAAATATCTCGAATGCGCTGATCAATCCCTTTATAATGACCACAAAGAATCATCATATTGCCTTTAGTAGATAGATTATTTGCTATTTCTTGATTGAGTGTTTCTCCATCAGGGGACATAAATATGATTTCATCATAATTTCGCTCGGACTGTAGTTTTTCAATACAGGCAGCAAAAGGTTCTATTTGCATCACCATACCTGAACCTCCTCCGTATGGATAGTCGTCAACACTTTTTTGCTTATTGGTTGCATAATCACGAAGATTGTGAACAACAATTTCAGCCAAACCTTTTTTCTGTGCTCGCTGTAAAATAGAATGCGCAAATGGGCTTTCTAATAAACTTGGAAGTACGGTAATTATATCAAATCGCATGTGACAAAGATACACAAAATTGAAAATTACTATTATTAATTTCTTTTATACTCGGAGAACTCAATTCATGATATAAGCATTTACGAAAATGAATAGGTATGAGCTTGTTATTATTTTGGCAAACAATAGGGACTTCTTTTATTATAAAAATGGTACTTACTCTATTTATAAGATTGATTCGCTTATCTTTGCGCAAAAAAAAAGCGAATAAAAGTGATTAACGTAAATAATATTTCAGTTTCCTTTGGAGGAACAACTCTTTTTAGTGATGTATCATTTTCAATTAATGAGAATGATAAAATTGCTCTTATGGGAAAAAATGGTGCAGGTAAATCGACATTATTGAAGATTATTGCTGGCGCAGGTAAACCTACTACAGGAAATGTATCTGGTCCTAAAGATGCAGTTATTGCCTACTTACCCCAGCATTTATTAACACAAGATAATGTGACCGTCTTTGAGGAAACGTCAAAAGCTTTCGAAGAGGCGTATCATATGCGTGATGAGCTAGAGCAGTTGAATGAACAGTTAAATGTAAGAACAGATTATGAAACTGATGATTACATGAAACTTATCGAAAGAGTATCCGAGTTAAGTGAGAAATTCTATTCGATTGAGGAAGTAAACTATGACGCAGAGGTTGAAAAAGTACTAAAGGGTTTAGGTTTTGAACGTTCGGACTTTACGCGTCAAACGTCAGAATTCTCGGGTGGATGGCGCATGCGTATTGAATTGGCAAAAATTTTATTGAAAAAACCAGATTTAATATTATTGGATGAGCCGACCAACCATATGGATATTGAAAGTATTCAATGGTTAGAGGATTTTCTATTGAATTCAGCGAAGGCTGTTATCGTTATTTCACACGATAGAGCTTTTGTTGATACGATCACTAACCGCACTATAGAGGTTACTATGGGGCGTATCTATGACTATAAAGCAAAATATAGCCACTATCTTGAACTGAGAAGGGAACGTCGTCAGCATCAACTGAAAGCCTATGAGGAGCAACAGCGCTTCATTGCCGACAATCAGGAGTTTATAGATCGATTTAGAGGTACATATTCGAAAACACTTCAAGTCCAATCTCGTGTCAAGATGTTGGAAAAATTAGATGTCATCGAGATTGATGAGGTCGATACTTCGGCATTAAGATTGAAATTTCCTCCTTCACCACGATCTGGACAATATCCTGTTATCGTGGAGGAATTAACCAAAAAATATGGCGACCATGTTGTTTTTCAAAAAGCTGATATGGTCATCGAACGTGGTGAAAAAGTCGCTTTTGTAGGTAAGAATGGTGAAGGAAAATCAACCATGATCAAAGCTATTATGGGGGAGATCGATTATGAAGGATCTTTGAAAATAGGACATAACGCTAAAATCGGTTATTTTGCTCAAAATCAAGCTGCACTTTTGGATGGCGAATTAACCGTATTTGATACGATAGATCAGATTGCTGTAGGTGACGTTAGAGTTAAAATAAAAGATCTATTAGGTGCTTTTATGTTTAGCGGAGATGATACAACAAAAAAGGTAAAGGTTTTATCTGGTGGTGAAAAAACACGATTAGCTATGATAAAATTACTCCTAGAGCCGGTAAATGTTCTTATTCTGGATGAGCCTACCAACCACTTGGATATGAAAACGAAAGATATTATTAAAGATGCTCTCCAAGATTTTGATGGAACTTTGATTTTAGTATCGCATGATCGTGATTTTCTGGATGGCCTAGCTAAAAAGGTATTTGAATTTGGAAATAAACGCGTTCGTGAACATTTTGAAGATATAAAAGGATTTCTTGAATATAAAAAAATGAATAGCTTAAAAGATATCGAACGGTAAATTATAATCGAATATCGAGTCAGGAAAGGTAAGTATCATCGATACTTACCTTTTTGTATTATGGGTGATATGAAGATCTCAAACTAGCCTAAGTTAAACAATAAAAGTTTCGCAAAACTTTAGAGTGATTAAAAGAAATGTGGAGTATATTTGATTCTATAATTGCGAAAAGAGCCTTTTTTATTTATTTTAATAATAACACATACTAACACATGATTTCTGTATATAAACTAAAGCCCAAATTTCAGCAACTATTAAAGCCTATATTGGCTTTCTTCTATAAAAGAAATGTGACTGCAAATCAAATAACCATAGCTTCGATCGTACTTTCATTGCTGATTGGCTTATTATTTTGGAGTGCTGATTATTGCAGCTGGTTTTTTTTAGCTCTTCCTATAGGTTTACTGATTCGTATGGCTTTAAATGCATTGGATGGTATGATGGCGAGGACATACAATCAAACTAGCAAAAAAGGAGAATTGTTAAATGAAATTGGAGATGTCGTATCTGATGTTTTTGTTTTTTTTCCGTTGATTAAATTTCTTCCAGAAAGTCTCTATCTGATTATCATCTTCATCATATTGAGTATTATCAACGAGATGGCGGGTCTGATGGGAAAGGTCGTGGGTACTGCACGTCGATACGACGGGCCAATGGGTAAAAGTGACCGTGCTTTATTAGTGGGTTTGTATGGAATATTAGCCTTCTGCCAAGTGTCCTTACAGAATAGTTCTTTATATATTTTTGCGATGATTAATATATTGTTAATCATCAGTACATTAACAAGGCTGAGAAAATCTTTAATCTAAATATGAAAGAGCAAGATCCTGTTAATGGAAAATTTTCGGATGTCCCTATCCGTGTGAAAAGTTGGGTATATATTATTATTCTTTTTTCTTTAGGTATTATTAATTCCCTAACGATGACAATCTTTGTCAGCTTGCTTACCTTTCAGGGGATGAAGGAAATTTTTAGGATGATCAAACCAAACTTCTCCTTTCTTCCTTTATTAGTTTTGCTAACTTGTTTACAGGCGTACTTCATTTATTTTATTTCCGATACTGCTTATCTTCGTTATGCTATTATTACTATATTAATCGCCTTAATAATTTTATTCATCGTCTGGAAATTTTCTTTTAAAGCTCTGCTTTCTTTTGGAATAGGACTCTGTATCACTTTGATCTGTTTTGCTTACCTGGCATATATACGATCTATTGAATATCCGATCATATCTCATTTTGGCCTTCGATTAATAATCTTTATTGTTGTTGTCACAGAGCTAAACGATGTTTTTCAATACCTATCCGGTAAATTCTTCGGCAATAAACCTATTGTCCCACAAATCAGCCCCAATAAAACCTGGGAAGGGCTAATTGGAGGTGTTATGTTGACAACTCTACTGAGCAATCTATTGGGTTATCTATTATTTTCATTTTATGATTTACTCAATTTTACGTTTATGGGATTATTACTTGGGATATTGGGATTTGGTGGAGATGTGCTTATGTCTTATATGAAGCGGAAAGCACATGTCAAAGATACAGGCACTTTAATTCCGGGACATGGCGGACTATTGGATCGGATGGATAGCTTAACTTTTAATGCGCCAGCCTTCTTTCTTATTGTACAGTATATTTTATTAAAATGATGGCTAAGAAGGAATTTGAAAGGGCAATTGTCTTCTCTGGAGGAGGAACTCGCTTTGCATTATATACGGGTATGTATGCTGCATTAGTAGACATGAACATGTCTCCTGATCTTATTGTTGCTAGTTGTGGGGGAGCTATTGCTGCGGCTGTTATACAGGCTTTTCCCCAAGTTAATGAACAAAAAGAATACCTTAAGTCAAAGGAATTTTATGATTTTGTTGCTCAAATAAAATTGACAAACCATAAAAGTATTTTTAAGATCGGATATTATTCTTTATTGAAGACTTTAAACAAAGAACATGCTCCATATATAGAAGACGTACTAGATCGATACTTGGTCGAAATGCCTCAAGATTTAACAGTCTTGTTACCTACATTGAAACAACAACAAAACAACAGCCCTAAAATCATTGTTGTAGGTTCTAAGATGTTGTTTACACCTCTTGAGGTTTTATTTAAAAGGGGAGATAGGAAGCTCTATCAAAAAGTTTTGTTTACTGACGTAGAAACTGCTAAAAAGATCGCTGCCGATCAAATTGAAATTGAATCTGAGAACTATTTGCATAGCGCGGTTTCAAAAGAAATTTTGATCGAAAGCTCAGTGCCACTTCATCAAGCTGTGCGCATATCGATATCCGATATGTTTTACGTAGCACCAGTAGAGATTGGACAAAATTATTATGCTGGAGGAGCGATAGATTTGGTTCCAATAGAATTAGCACAATACTTAGCAGATCATACTTTTATAGAGCGAAAACAGTCGTATAAACCTGTAGAGGAAGCATTAGTAAGAGCCGTGTTAGGATTCAGTGGAAATGAACGATTACGTGAGGTAGAAGTGCAACATGCGGATTATTGGATTGATACTCGAGATGCTCCCCAAATCCTTAAAGGACATTATTGTGCTAAGTATGTAGACTGGTTCAAGGGAGAGATTGTTGTAAAACGACCAGATACTATTGAGCATTATCAAGATGATATTGAACGACAATGGCAATATGGTTATCAGAAGACATTAGAAAGTTTAAAAAGATGAAAGTTTTTATTGCAGGCGGAACATCTGGCATTGGTGCGGCATTAGCTAATTTGTATCTGGCTAAAGGTTATCTTGTTGCTATTTGTGGAAGAGACTTACAAAAAACTGTTATTGAAAACGGCAATTTAACGAAATATGAGGTTGATGTGTTAAATGTGGAAATGCTGCAGCTTTATGTTCTTGACTTTGTGCAACAGGAGCCTTTGGATCTTTTTATTAATACAACAGGTAGCTATGCTGATGATGTCGCTCGAAAGATCCGATATAATGAAAGCATTGATATGTTACAAATCAATATTTTAGGTACTATTAATTGTTTTGAGATAGCAAGAAAAGTTATGCGTAAACACAATCAAGGCCATATAGTCACGATTGCATCCGTTTCTGGGACGCTACATTACCCAAAAGCAAGTCTATATAGTAAATCCAAAAGAGCGGTGATTCAAATTGCTGATGCATATCGTAAGGCATTAGAACCATTTGGGATCACAGTCACGACTATTGCTCCTGGGTATGTGGATACCCAAAAATTGCGCGATCTTAATCAACAGAATTTATCAAAGAAACCTTATTTAGTTTCACAAGAAGAAGCTGCCATCTATATTGCTGACGCTATCGTTAAAAAAAAGGAACTTTATGTTTTCCCCTGGAAGATGAAAGTCTTGATGAAGTTTCTGTCTTATTTTCCTGCTCGGTTTTTGGATATTATGATGTATAAAAAAGCAAAATGGATGAAAAACGATTGACGATACAACTTAAAATTAAAGCAGCATTGGCCTGCTGGTTTATATTTTCATTAATTTACAACGCTAGTGCTTATTATGCTTCTAATTTGGAAGTTGTACCTTCTTTTGTATTTAGTTTTGAAAGATATATTCCTTTTATTCCTTGGATGATTATTCCATATATGTCCAGCGGATTGTTTTTTTTGTCACTTTGTTTTCTATGCCGCACTAGATCTCAATTGATGGTGTATCTAAAACGTGTTGTGCTATTAACGGTTGCATCTGGTATTTTCTTTATCCTTATTCCGCTTCAGTTTTCTTATTCAAAACCAATTGTCAATACTTTTCCGTTATATTATTTTTTTGATTTTTTAAAGACTTGGGATTCTCCCTTCAATCAGGCGCCATCATTACATATTGGTTATGCTTGTTTGTTTTGGTCTGTATTAAAAGAACGTTTATTTGGAGTTATGAAATTCATTTTTGGATTCTGGTTAATTCTTTTAGGAATATCGACAATGACTGTTTATCAACATCACTTCATAGATGTAATAACGTCATTAATACTTGTACAGATTGTTTTGATATTAACCTTTCCCAATAAAAAATTAGCTGCGTGCAGGAATCAATATATTGCTTGTTTTTATTATCTATTCAGTTTTATAGTATGTTTATTGGCTTCATTATGCTATGAATTAAATCTTATCTATTGTTGTGTAGCAGTATGGGTCAGTATAATGGTCTTTATGGTTGGGTTACAATATCAATATAACCGTCACCATTTTTTAAAAGATAAACATGGACATATTTCAATCTTGAAAAAGATATTTTATTTTCCTTATCAGTTTTCATATTATTTAATATGGCATTTTTTTAGGAAAAAACAAGAAAAGGTACTCTTAGAAATATTGCCACACATGTTTATTACAGCTCGATTAACCAATAAAGAGATTGTAGCTTGTCAGATATCTAAAAAGGATTATGTATATGACTTGTCAGCAGAGTTGGAGGAAAATAGGATCATTAGGGAACAGTGTTTGTATTATTCATTCCCTATATTGGATATTGGAGTAGCTTCAATTGTTGATCTGGAAAATCTGGTTAGCAAGATAGCGGTCGTGTATGAGCAACGATGTCCAGAAACAAGAGTGATCATACACTGTACCATGGGGTATTCCAGAAGTACATTAGTAGGTGTATTATTGTTAAAAAAAATATTATATTTAAACATAAACCAATCAATTGCTTTGATGCAAGAAAAGAATAAAAATAGTATTCTACATGCCGCTTCAATTGACTTATTAAAATGAAAAGATGATGAACACAGGATATTTTAAAAGTTTTGACGGAAGTGACATTTTTTATCGAGAATGGAATTTTCAACCCAATCAAAAAACATTGATCATTATACACCGTGGTCACGAACATTCTGAACGGTTACATGAGATTGCCACGGATGCTCAGTTTGAGGGATATAATATTTTCGCTTATGATCTTCGTGGACATGGTTATACCAAAGAACCGGTATCACCAATTTTCATGGATAATGTACGGGATTTGGATATGTTTTCTAAATATCTGCATCATCAATACCAGATAGATGAACAAGATATTTTCGTAATTGCCAATAGCATAGCTGGAGTTATTGTGACGTCATGGGTTCATGATTTTGCTCCTGCAATTGCAGGTATGGCCTTGTTAGCTCCTGCATTTGAGATTAAATTATATGTTCCTTTTGCTAATGAGTTTATTGGTTTTACAACCAAACTAAAAAAAGATTTAGTGATTCAAAGTTATGTCAAGTCTAAAGTTTTAACTCACGATAAAGCACAACAGGAGGCGTATGATCAAGATCCGCTGATTTCAAAGTCGATTAATGGTAGGTTATTAGTGGATTTACAAAGTGCAGGTAAAAGATTGGTGGAGGATGCCGCAGCGATTAATATTCCAACTTTGATCCTATCTGCTGAAAAAGATTATGTGGTAAAAAATAGTGTGCAAAAGAAATTTTATGTCAATTTGGAGTCGCAAGTTAAGGAATTTAGAACTTTAACTAATTTTTTTCATGGCATATTGTTCGAGAGTGGGAGGCATGAAGTGTATCAATATATTAAAACTTTTGTAGTCAAATCATTTGAATTGGAACCGAATGAGCTCAGCTTAGCTCCGGACTTGTTCTCGGTAAAAGAGTATGAGAACTTATATTACAAAGTAATGCCAACTATGGAAAAGTTGAACTTTGCGTTTCAAAAATGGTCTTTGGGAAAAATTGGTACTTTAAGTGAAGGGATGGCTCTTGGTTTAAAATACGGATTTGATTCTGGTATATCGCTAGACTATGTGTATCATAATCAAGCAAATGGCAAATTTGGAATCGGTAAAGTGATTGATAAAGGGTATTTAGAAGCGATTGGTTGGAGAGGGATCCGAATTCGAAAACAACATCTATTGACATTATTAGAAAAGAATATTCAAGATATTCAATCTTCTGGAAGAAAGGTAAAGATTTTAGATATTGCAGGTGGGACAGGAAATTATCTTTTTGATATCAAGGAGAGGTACCCGGATGTAGAAATTGTGATCAATGAATTTGTGGAATCAAATATCAGTTTGGGCGAAAAAATTATTGATCAAAAAGGTTATAGCCATATTCGTTTTACAAATTTTGACTGTTTTGATCCTAAGACTTATCAGCTCATTAATTTTGAACCCAATATTACGATCATTTCTGGAATCTTCGAATTATTCGGAGATAATCAACTTACGAATAAAGCTGTGCAAGGCATTGTTTCTATCTCAGAGGAAAATAGTCATATTGTATATACTGGACAACCTTGGCATCCACAATTGAAAATGATAGCATTTGTTCTGAATAGTCATCAAAAAAAGGATTGGGTAATGCGTAGACGCTCTCAAAAAGAACTAGATCGTATAATGGCGTTTAATCATATTAAGAAAGAGGATATGCTCATTGATGACTATGGTATTTTTACAGTCTCATCGGGAAAGGTTAAAGGTTGAATTTAATTTAAGAACTGTTATTACGGCATTATTAAAAATGATCGTCTAGATTATTTTAGATGAGGAATGAAAGATTAATGAAAAGTTATGTCAAGGAAAATAAAAATATTTATTTATACCCTAATTACCTCTATTTTAATACACGGGTTTTCGCTTTCATTTGCTCAATATACAGTCGAGGATCTTCCTAATCCTAAAATCAAGGGGCAGGCTTATTTTGTATCAAATCCAGATCATATTATTTCTTCAAGTGTTATGGATGAACTTGACGCTATATCTTGGCGGATCGACTCGATTACAGCGTGTGAATTTGCGATTGTTATCGTTGATGATTACGTTGGAGATAGCGATTTTGATTTTGCATTAAAGTTATTCAATACTTGGGGAATCGGAAAAAAAGAGAGTAATAATGGTTTACTTCTTTTTATTGCCAAAAATAGACATGAGTACCGATTTATATCGGGTTATGGTATGGAAAGTATATTGCCAGATGCTTACCTTAAACGGATAGGTGAAAAATATTTAGTTCCTAATTTTCGAAATGATGATTATGATCGTGGAGTTTTAGAGTCATCAAAATTTATCCAAAAAATCTTAAATGCTCCAGATGCAAGAGCTGAATTAGATCGGTTAATGCCCGAAGCAATACCTTTTTGGAATTTTAAAAATCCATATTTAAGAAATTCGTTGTTAGTACTTGCCGTATTCATATTTCTTTATGTTTGGATTTCAGTGGTCACCAAAATCACGAAAGGGAAAATAACAAAAAAAAGCAGTTACTTTCCTCCATTAATCAGTGGTTGTGGTTGTATGGGAATACTGATGTTTTTTACTTCCTTTATTTTTGCATTTGTTTTTGAAAATTTTGACCAAGTTTATCAAGTTAAAAATTTGCCCTACTTCATTCTCATTTTCGGAGTGATTACTTTAGGTATGAAATATAATGCTGGTATTACAGCTGTCACAAATTCTTATAAGGATGAGGAAAACATTCAGCAAGCTATTCGTAAATTTTTGAAATGGAATTTCCTACCGTTATTAATAAGTCCTTTGGCATGGATAGATTTTGGAAGATCCAATAAGCGATTAAGTCTTCATCCAGGACGTTTAGTCGCTCCTGATAATTCCGGAAACTGGTTAAGAATAAATCGAGATCAAGCAGATTCAAAAATGAGAAATTTTCTGGATGCAGGACAATTAATGGAAGAAAAAATTAATAGCCGTGACTATGAAGTCTGGGTTAATAGTAAAACAAACGAGACTAAATTGATTCCCTGGGATGAGGATAAAACTATTATACTATGTCCACAATGCCATTATAAAACATTTGAAAAAGATTTGCGAAAGACAATTACGAAGGCTACTTATAGTTCTGGTGGATTGGAAGAGAAGTACGATTTGTGTAAATACTGTGGCTATGAGATATCTCATGGAACTCATAATACGCCTCGTCTAGTCAGGTCTTCTTCTAGTAGTTCTGGAAGTGGATCGGGGCGTTCTGGTGGATCCGGTGGAGGAAGTTTTGGTGGAGGATCTTCAGGTGGTGGTGGAGCAGGAGGAAGGTGGTAACAATCTACCTAATATTCTATTTGCTATACGATATTTAAATAGCTGTTTAGATAAGCTAACTGTTTGGTTAGTAATATGATATTCTCGAAAATTACATTCTAAAACTTAGCGAATGTTACAATAATTCTAAATTATGAACAAATTTCAAGGTATTAAAAACCCTTTATTCTACTTTAAAAGAAGAGATGCTTGTTTTTTCTATCAGGGTCTATATAATCTCTTTAATTCTAAACTTTATTATCTTAAATTTATTTTAAATTAACATAATTTTATTTATTTTAAACTTAAATTTTATGAAGAAATTAGTTTTATCTGCTGCAGCCGCAGTAATTATGTTTGCGTCTTGTAATAATACAGACAGCAAAAAAGTAGAGGTAAAAGATACAACTACTCAAGTAAATACTGATAATGGTGTTGCAACAACAACTACGACAGAAACGACTTCGACAACTACAGTACCGAAATTTAGTTCTCCCGAAGTACAACAATTGGCTGATGATTATACAAAATTTGTGAATGAGTATGTTGCTGCCGCTAAAGGAGGGAATGCGACTAAGCTTCAAGAACTAGCCACCAAGCAACAAGAGTGGGCTACTAAAACAGCGACCGCTGCGAGTAAGTTTACAGCTGATGATGCTAAATTATGGGCTGAGTATACTCAAAAATTGGCGACTGAGATAACTGGCGCAGCTAGCAAATAGATCATAAAGCTATAAATTAAAGGGGCATTCAAAATAGATGAATGCCCCTTTAATTTTAAGAAAGTAGCATAATCTTAAATCATAAGATCTATCGTTATTTCTTACTAATAGCTTGGATGATACCTTGTAGGTTCTCATTAAATTCCAATAATTGAGCAAACATCTTATCATCCTTCCCAAGATCACCATGCTTATTATTTTTTTGAAAAACCTTTTTAATTGTTTCCCAGCGTTCTTTTTCCTCTTCTGTTAAGAGATGTGCTAATTCTTTCAGTTTTAATAAATTGGATTCTGTATCTGTGGTAAGTGTTTGTGATTCACTTTCATAATGAGTCAAAACCAGTTGATTAATTTCTCGGTCATTCATCATCGGTATGACCTGAGCTACTAATTTACTCATATTACGATAAGAGCCCTGTAATTTAAATGGAGGCTCTGTTCGATAATTATCTTGCATAGCAGCACTGTTGATATAGTTTTGATTTACTCTTATGACGATATTCCGAATTTTAAAAAGATGCTGCAAAACTGCAATGAAATCATCAACGTCTTGTTTTAGGTAGTTTCCTTCTAACTCTGGTAATTGTTCTTCTTTATTTTCTATATATCGGATGAGCGCATAAAAATCATTAAAACTCTTACTTGCAATTTTATCAATTGCAGGATTTTCAATTGCAGCATTTTCAATTAAACTTAAATTGAATAAATAATCTGTATCTCCAATAACATCTCCTAAATTGTATACATCGGCACGATTCGCTAACATATCAGGGATTCTAAATTTAGAACCACTTTCCGTATAAGGATTTCCAGCCATTACGATACAAAATCGATTTCCACGAAGATCGTAAGTCTTACTTTCTCCTTCAAAAATACCATCAATCTTTCTTTGTCCATCAGCAAGAGAAATAAATTTTTGAAGAAATTCAGGGTTGAGATGTTGAATGTCATCTAAATACAGCATCACATTGTCCGCCATTTCAAATGCTAAATTAATTTTTTTAAGCTCTTCTCGTTCACCAGAAGTTTTAGCTTCGGCTGGATCGATGGAGGTAATGGAGTGACCGATGGTAGGACCATTGATTTTCACAAAATGTAAACCCATCGTTTTTGCGAGATATTCCATCAATGTTGTTTTACCATATCCTGGAGGAGAAATGAGCAGGAGCATGCCCATTTTTGCTGTACGTTTATTTTCTCCAGCTACACCTAATTGCTTAGCGAAATTTGTTCCGATTAGAGGAAAATAAACATCATTGATCAATTTATTGCGGACAAAGGAACTCAGTACTTTTGGCTCGAATTCGTTTATCTTTAATTCTTTTTTATAGGCCGTGCTTAATTTTTCTTTTAATGTATTAAAGGACTCGAAACGAGGTACATCGATGTGTTGAAATTTTGTCAATTTTTGAATGAAAGAATGAAAATCTATTTGATAACTTTCATTTAAAATTACGGGATGACTACCTTTCAAATGTGCCACCGAAAGTTGATCCTTGGCTATAATGAGTTCATAATCGTCCTCATTAAATAAAATGAGCGCTGCTGTTTCATTAATGTATTTTTCAAATGTCATTACATGATCAGTGCTCTCAATAAAAGCATATAACCAGTTTTGAGTTAAATAAAAGCGATCTGTCAGATTGAAACCTTCATTGTTCAGATCTGCCTCAAAATCTTTTAAAATCTTTTTATCATGTAGATAACGGGTAAACTCTTGTTTTAAATGATCTGCAGATTCGGACAATGATAATTTGTTGAATTTGCTAAATGTTTTAAAAAGATAATGGGCCATGTTGGCTTCGTTTATCTGTGATAAATCCAAATTTGTCTCCCAGTGATTGACTTCATCTAGAATTTCCTTTATTATACTTTGATAACGATTTGAATTTGGAAAATTCTTAAGGATTTGATTAGATGATTGGATAAGAGCTAATAATTTAGAACGAACGGATGGATCCAATTGATGCCAAAAAAAATGGGCATATGTTCTAGTATCAGGGTCAAACTGTAATAAATCTAATTTTTTCCCTAGAATATGAAGCTGCTCATAAATCTGAAGTGCATCAAAATTATGAACACCTTTGATATATGATTCTGCATAATTTTGTTCTACGGTTTGATTGATAAATTTTTCAGCATTAAAATTCTCTTCTGATTGTGATGCTATGAAGGTCTTATATGCTAAATATTCGGCACGATATACCAGTTTATTTTCTGAAATTATTTCTTGTTCCCATATATCCCGAAAAGTATTGATCTCTTGGGCGGTCACTTTTTGATAAAAACTGGTTCCTGTCAAATGATAATATAGCTCATCTTGACGACGGATTAAAGTTAAACCTAAACGCTGATTATTGACTGTAAAGTTGTTTTTGCCGAGTTTAATTATATTTTCACCTTCAACAAATAGTTCGGACTTATCTCTTAAAATACGCAGTGCATCTTCTTGTGATTTTTTTAGTAAATTCTCAAGACTTTCAGCTTTAGATACATCTTGTATTGTCTTCAGCTCTGCAATAATTTGACGAATTTTGTCAACCATGAGATCTGTCGAGTAAAAACTTAGAATATCTTCTCTAGTGGATAGTGATTTTGCCTTATTCTCAATGTTTTTAAGGACCCGTAGTGCTATCTGTTCCAGAGAAGATGATCGTTTATTGACTTGCTCAATAATAGATTCCCGCTTGCCATTGAAGGCTTTAATAATTTCGTCACGCTTATCAGCAATTTTTAAAGCAAACTCCTCAAATTCAGAAAACTTACTTTCAAGTTCCTCTAAGTTGACAACAATCTTAGTATAATATTCATCAACTTTTTCTGCTGAAGTGGATAATTCCAGATAGTTAACAATTGATTGTTCTAACAAAGTGAGTTGAGCCGAAAATTCTGCAATCGCTTCAGAACTTTTTAGTGTATTTAATTTCCGTGTTAATTGAGCTCGGACCTCATTTAAAGACGCGAAAATAACGGATATTTTTTCAATGATCCTTGTTGTCTGTGTTGTGTCTTCAATCTTTAAGCTATGAAGTATATCAATCAATAATTCCAGATCACTGGAGATCGCTTTACATCCATCTTCAATAGCTTTGGCATCAATAGCTTTTGTTACTTTTTCGACTTCTTGCTTTTGGATAATAACTTTTTGCTCATATGATGTAAGTGCAGCCTCCTGTAATAAAAACTGTATTGTTTTCTCAGAAAGATGAGATGCTATATGTTGAAGTTGATCTTCTAATTCATTTACCCGACTATTATCTATGTATTTTACATGGCGTAAGTCAATCACCTCGCCTTGTAATTTACGTGTATGTGATAAATTGTGCACCAGTTGATCTAGCTGTTCATAAATCGAACTATTGACTTTAAAAACAAGATCTTCTATTTTTTTCTCCGTAACCGCTAAAATTTCTTCGGCGTGTTTACGCTGAATCTGTACTTTAACGAACTCGTCGATCGCGGTGTTCGCGACTTCTTTTATCTGTTTTAAGGGTTCGCCAAGATTTTGAAGTGCCTTATCATTAATCCAGAAGTAAGAATCTATAATGGAATTTGATTTTTTAAGAATATCTTCATAGAGCCCCTCATAGGAATCTTCTTTGTTGATCAGTTGAATGACTTCTTGAACCTCAGACATCGCTTGAACAATATCTTTATTTCCGATTTTGTACAAAGGATCATCTCTGCGAGATTCATTTTCTTTAAGAACAGCCATGTAAGGAGTCTCCCATATCTGCACTTGATGATGTCTCGTCGCTTCGTTTTCAGTACGAAAATAGATTAAGCTTCCATCTTTAAATATCGTAAATCCATTGCAAACGATTGGGGTTTCTACAGATTGCTGAATGATATTATAAGACATCAAAATATATGTATTCGACTGTTCATGTGTGAAAACATAGAGATAGTCTTCTCCATTAGGAGAAATTACTTTTTTTAGAAACTGAACATTTTCGAGGTTATTCTCGAAGGTTTTATGTGTGCCATTTTGAAGATAATATCCATTAGAGAATATGATGCCTTGATTATCAGGAAGCAAAATAGCTGATTCATTCAGCGTCTTTAGATTAACGACTTCTTTTGTCCTTAAGTTGAAAATGTAAGCACGAAATTCTTCTTGAAAGGGTTTTATCCTTAGAGCAATCATATTGCCTAAATCAGCGTAATGGTATTCTGCATCATCTAGCTGTTGATCCAGATTACTTACCTTTTCAGAGTAAATACCTTTACCAGATTCGGTATTGTTTTCAATTTTAAATGTGATATCACCATGAATCGCTTCAATAAATACCTTGTCTAATATTGAAATATGTGGAAAACGACCCAATCTTCGATCTTCAAGTGTAGTTTTTATCCAATCAAATTCATGTTGATTTGCCTTTTTGACTTCATGTATACTTCGATCATCTAAGTAGATTAATTTCCCATCTTTAATCAACCATTTAAACGCTTTTAGATCCTGTTCATTCTTGGTGGTCTGAAAGATCATATACAAGTAGTTCTCCGTTTTTCTGAATTTGGAAAAAATCGAATCTCTATAATATTTGTATAGATTTTGGTAATCATTTACAAAATTTACATCGTTTATGAAATCAAGATCTTGTGGAATAAATTGGTTATCTTCAAATAAATAGATACTAAATACATCCTGTAGCTGTATTTCGGTTCGTAATCCAAAATGTACATTATATCCGAATATGCAAATATTACCAATAGCCAAAATACCTCTTGATACACAGTTATTATCTGTTGAAATACGTTGATTGGCCTTTAATATAAAGTTGGTCGAATTAAATACCTCTTTTCTGGAAGTATTTAATAATTGTAATTTATTAGAAAGTGTTTCTTTTTGATTTAAAAGACGTTTTCTAATAATTTCGTAAGATCCAGAGTCTAAAGTATCGTTGTTCGCTTGTGTTTCTTGCATAATTCGAAAATAATCGTGGACTATTTTAATCTTTTTTGAGTTCTGTTTTCTACTTATTTTGATATCAGGTTACTATATTGACTTTACGAATGTTGTATATAGAAGTCAACTGTACATTTATAACACTAAAAATCCAATTTATCTTTGAAAAATACTGTGTGATAGACAAATTTCATGATAACAATTGAATTGTCAACTTGAATACAATCCGTTTTCAAGTTGACAGATTTGAGAAAAAATTAGATCAACTTTTTATTGGATATCCCTAAGTTTTTGGCTAAGCCAAATAGCGAGTTGATGAAATTGCTATCTTCACTATCGTCCGCATTTTTGGCTGCTTGTTGCAATTGTACCAAAGCAGCAGAGATGGTTAGATTTTTGATATCATTGGATGATATCCCATATTTATCCGCTAAGCCACGCACTTTTTCAGCCAGATCACCTTTTCCATCTGGACCCAACAACGAGTTTTTAATGTCTGTGGCATGTTTTGAATTGTTGATTAAATGGTCAAAACCTTTGGAAGTAGATATTTGACGGACAATATTTTCGAAAAACATAGTCTCACCACCCACAATATCAATTTTCGCAGTTTTTAAAGCTTCTGCTAACACAGATGCTTGTGATGCCGCAATATCTTTTTGAATACCTATGTGGGCCAATTCAATATCTTTTTCTTTTTGTAATTGTAACTTAAATTCTTCATGATCTTTTCCAACACCATCTAATTTTTTCATGGCCTCTGCTTTTTCTTGAATTCCTGTTGCTTCAGCAATCGCTTTTTCACGCGTTACCTCTGCTTCCATTAAGCCTTGCTTACGGTTCGCTTCTGCTTTTTTCTCAATAATAGATGCCTCAGCTGTACCTTGGATTTGGGTAGCTTCTGCTTTTGCTATCATGACTTCAGCCTCCGATAATCCTAAAGCAGCATCTTCTTTTGCTTGTGCTTCTGCAATAATCTTCCGGCCTTCTGCTTCTTTTACGGATGCTTCTTTTTTCGCATCAGCATCTATTAGTAATTCTTGCGCTTTTTTCTCTGCAACTTTTCTCCTTGATTCAGCAAATATAACATCTTGCTCAGCCTTTTGTTCAGATGCTATCTTATCTGCCTCAGCCGCTTTAACAGTTGAAATTAAACGTTCTTCGGCCTCTTGTGATGCTGCAATAACACCAGCTTGTTTTTTTCGTTCAACTTCACGGAACACCTCGATATCTTTGACTCCTTGTTGTTCTTCTACAACACCTTTTTCAAGTTGAACACGTTCTTTGATTACATTTTGAATATTTTTCTTCTCGATTTCAATTGAACGCTCTTTATCAATTTGTGCTAATGTGACAATTCGAATTCTCTCCGTTTCTTCTAATGCACGATCTTTTTCCACGCGTTCAGTTTCAACAGCATCAGTACGTAGTTTATTTTTCTCTGCAATGATAATCTGGCGAAGCTTATTTTCTTCTTGAATAGCTAATTGCTCTTCAGTAGATATCCGAACAGTTTCTGATTTTAGACGTTCCTCTTCTCTAACTTTTGTTATTTCAGCATCTTCGCGAGCTTTAATGTTATCGATTTCACGACGTTGTTTCTCTTCTTTTTCTGCCAATTGGCGATCTAACTCAAGTATTGCCTCACGAGTTTCAACATTTTGTTTTTTAATTACTTTCTCTTCGTCACGACGTATTAGATTGGCGTGAATATTTTGTGCAGCAGTAAGTTCAGTGATTTTACGAATACCTTGTGAATCTAAAATATTATCAGGACTTAAAAATTTTAGTTCTGTTTGTTCTAGATAATCTATTGCGCAATCGTCTAGAATGTATCCATTTAAATCTGTTCCTATAATGTTTAATATTTCATTTCTAAATTCGCGACGAGCTTCGTATAGTTCAATAAAGTCGAATTTTTTTCCAACAGTCTTTAGCGCTTCTGAAAATTTGGATTCAAAAATACTTTTTAAGGTATCGGGATCACTTGCACGTTCACATCCCAAATTTTGAGCAACACTGATCACATCATCAACAGACTTGTTGACACGAACGAAAAATGCTACTTTGATATCAGCACGAATATTATCCTTACAGATTAAACCATCATGCTGCATTCTGGATATTTCGATCTTCTTTACTGAAATGTCCATAATCTCCATTTTGTGAAAAACAGGAATAACATACATCCCTTTATTGAAAGCCACATTGGTCCCCCCAATACCTGTTCTTACTATTGCTTTTCCTTGTGGAATCTTTTTGTAAAAAGCACTTAATACAATGAAAAATGCAAAAATTAATAATACTATAATTCCTACAATTAAGAGGATGAGACCTGTTATCCCATCTATAAATAAAAGAGTTTGTAACTGCATGGTTAATAATTAAATATTGTGAATGGTTATTTCTTTTGTTACGTAATATATTTTTTTGTCTTTTGATTCATCAACGATAATGACTTCATCTCCGTACTCGATTTTTTCCCCATTTAAGCTTTCTACATAAAGACGAATAGGATCTCTTTCGATCAAAAATTCTGCTGACCCCAATTTTTTACCTTCTATTGTTGCTTTCATTTTTCCCATTCTTCCGAGAAAATCAATTGGTTCTTCCCCATGATATCCAATGTTGTTAAATAGTTTTACTAATGGTTTGGTAAAAAAATGCATGAATATAAATGTGATGAAGAATATGGGTATTAGAATGAAAATTGATTTCAGACCCCATGTGGCAGTATTTAAAAATATGGAAGAAATGATCGTAATGATCCATCCAATAAATTTGAAAAGTGTAACGATGATCATAATAGGAACTTTGCCAACATTAATGAAATCCATTGCTTTTGCGAAAAAAGATGGTTCTGTATGCGTCTGTGTATCTGAATGATGATGTAAATCTTGAGAACTGTCCACATCTGTGACATCAGCAGTTGCGTCTATATGACCATCGAGATCAACATCACCATCAAAGAGGTGTAATCCATCACCTGCAAAAGACATAATTAACCAATATAATAGCGAAATTCCTGTCAGTACAGTCATAATGCCGTTGGATACTGGATTGAAAAGTAGGTTAAATAATTCGCTCATAATTGGTTTTTTTGTTAAAGTTCTCTTTTGAATGTGTAGTGAAATGACCAAGAATTTCCTCCCAATTCCAAATCTTGCATGGATACCAGTTCCCAGCCCTGACTACCTAGCTCGTTCAGTATTTCATCGATTTTAGCTTCGTCAAGTTTTGTTCCCCAAAAACCTTTAGGTTCAATCTTAATTGTTTTATATTCAAATCTTATCATCGTTTTTTAGTTTTAATTTTAGAGCTTGTAATTCGTCATTGACGGAGTCCTTATTTGAAATTGTTTCGTTGATTTCATCAATAATCGATTTGTTGGCATGTGCAATTTCACCATATGCTTTTGCTAAAGCTTCATCTTCCTCTACTTTGACTTTCATTCGTTCTAGCATAGATATGGTACTATTGGAATCAATATTTGCCAATTGTTTATTGACCATTTTAGCGGCATTAGATACTTTCACACGAGCTTTTAAGGTCGCCAATTCGCTTTCCCATTTCGAAATGTTAAACTTGAGAACATCTACATTTTTATGCAATTCGTCTGCTGATTGAAGATGGATTATACTTTGTTTTTCTAATTCTGTAGCTTCTGCTATGAATTGATTTTTTAATACTAGAGCTTCTTTTGCTAAGTTTTCAGCTTTATCAATTGGAAGTTCTCCATTTTGTGCTTTTTTCAACAAGAGAATAGCCTTTCCTTCGAAGACATTTGATTCTTCTTGTTTTTTCTCAAAATTGCTTTTAGTACGAATTGCTAAAGCTTTAACTTTGGCATATGCCTCCAAAGCTTGTTCTAAATCATCTTTCATTTCGCGGATACCTTGTTCCGTCATTTTGATTGGGTCTTCCATTTTTTCAACCACAGCGTGTATTTCCGCTTGACCAATCCTGAAAATTCTTTTAAAAATATTCATCATTACTATAATTTTGAGAAGTTAATTAACTGATTGTAGTACTCACTTATTAATAAGCTTAAAGAATTGATTGCAGCATCAAATTCATTTTGATCAATATTGCTGATTTGTAGCGTATATCTAAAAATTACTTTTTTACCATCTTCTGTTAGAGCAAAACCCCCATGGATCATATCCCTATTCTTGATCAGTAGTGATTTGAACAATTCCATACTTTCATTGGAAATCGTAAATAAGTATTGTTCAAAAATTAAAATTGGATTAGCGATGCCTACAATTAAATTGTGAATGCCGTCTAATTCATTTTGAATAATGAACACACCTTCTTTTTCATCTTTATAAAAGATATCGTATCCGATATTGCTAATAAAATTTTCAATTTTTGAGAAGTACATAATTTAGTTTTTTATATATTGCATATATTCTTTGCATAAAGATAATATTTTTGCAAAAATATTTTGCAAAAAATTTTAATTTTTTTTGATAATGACAAATATTGGTAATAATATAAAGAAATTAAGAAAGGTAAGAGGATTGAGTCAACAGGCATTTGCTGATTTATTTAATTTAAGTAGGGGTAATATTTCGTCTTATGAAGAATTGAGAGCTGAACCTAAAATCGAAACAGTAATGATAATTGCCAATTATTTTGGCATTCCGCTTCAAAGTTTAATTCAGGAGAATCTTTCCGTCAATCAAATTTTAAATTTTAGTGATTATTTTGAACCCGCAATTGTAACAAATAGCACAAAAAAATTAGCAAGTATTCCTTTACTGACACGGGAAGTTATGATGAATAATAATGATTTGTTAAATCAAATAGAGGGTGCAGAGCAACTTCAACTTCCTATTCAAAGTAAGCATAAGTTTTTAGCCATTGAATTTTCAGAATTGATTGCCGCTCCATTGGAATTGGAGGTTAAAGAACAAAGTATATTAATTTTTGAAGGTATTGAAATAGAATCTCTTCATCTTCTTCACCATAATTTAGGTCTGTTCTTGTCTGAAGAGGAAGTTTTTATCGGAAAGTATGAACAAAACGGGGAACAGATATCGCTGATCCTTAATTCTTGGAAAAGTAGTTTGTTTTCCTTACCTGATATTAAGTATTACTGGAAATTGTATGGAAAGTTTGAAAAGGTTTAGTCGTTTAATAATCTTATAAAAAAATATGCCTAAAGATATATTTTAGGCATATTTTGTAATCTATGTTAGTTTTTACTGCCGCCACCAAAAAGTTTAGCAAGTAGCCATATTACTAAAGCTACAACAACAACAACGATGATTATACCTGACCAAACTCCTGCTTTAAAAATGCCTTCAATGACCGAACAGCTGGATAAAGAGAGACAAGTTAACACGATCAACGTGAATGGAAATATTCTTTTCATAATATATTGAATTTTAATAAAGAACAATTATTAAGGCTAAAAAGTTTGTTCCTGCTATTGATTTCTTTAAAAAGGTAAATCTTCTTCTGTGATTTCTTCTTCTAGCCTGTTATTTACCTGAACAGCTTTAGGTCTATTCATCACCACCATGTTGCCAACTTTAATTTCAGTGATTGTTCTTTTATCACCATTGTTATCTTCATATTCGCGATAGACAATTTTGCCTTCAATTAGGATTTGTGTTCCTTTCTGACAATGTTTTTCAATCATGTTATTGATGTTACCCCAGACAACCAATGTATGCCATTGGGTTTCATCTACCCAATCCCCTGCTTTGTTTTTGAATAGATCTTTTGTTGCTAATCGAATAGATGAAACCTTTGTTCCATTTGTACTTGTCTTAATAACCGGATCAGCACCTATATGTCCGATCAATTGAACTTTGTTTCTTAATGTACTCATAACTTTGCTTTTAAATGTTTGTAAAAATGTTTAACTTCAATAATTGCATCCCTTCGAATTATTCTTGAGGAACAGAAGCAAAGATGAAACGTAAAGAGTGTTTTTGTCGGTAATTAAATGTTTGTAATCGACTATAAGCGTTTGTAAACGTTTGTTGTCGTTTATTTTAAGATTTATGAAAGAAGAAAATTTAAGAAATTGTCTAGAATGTAAAAAGGCAATAAGAGGTCGGTCTGATAAAAGATTTTGTGATGATGACTGTCGCAATAGCTATAATTATAGACAGAATAGTGATCAAACTAACTTGATTAGAAAGATCAATCATACCTTGCGTAAGAATAGACGTATTCTACAAGATGTTCTGGGGGAGGAGGGGATGCTCAAAATAAGCAAGGAAAAGATGTTGTTGCAAGGCTTTGATTTAAAATATCATACTCATAATTTCACCAATGCAAAAGGACAGACTTATTATTTTATTTATGAATATGGCTATTTGTTACTGGAAAATAATTTGTTGTTAATCGTGAAACGTGTACCCAAGTAGGTTTTTGAAAAATTTATTTTGAAATTTCAATTTTGTTTTAAATATTTGCATATCAATTAGGTATTCACAATTAAAAATGGAAGAATATGTTTGCTATATTAAATAACCCGACTTCAATCCAAAAGAAGGATCTTGGGGATATTCTTCAGAATACTTTTTTCTCTTAGTTACTCCTTTTTTGACTTTATTTTGGTCTCGACAATGTTCGAGTAATTCATGATGTCTTATATATTTCGTGAGTCGAAGTATATAAGATGATCTTTTATTAATTATTGATCCTGACACTAACATCTTTTATATCAGGGTCTTTTGAGAATTGATGCAATATATTTTATGAATAAATATGTGTTACAGGCATTGGATAATTATCCATATTACCTGGAAAATACTATAGAATCTTTGTCATATGCCCTATCTTATGACGAATCAAATACGATGGCGCTATGCCTGATGGGAAGGCTTCATGCTGAACAATTGTTTGATTTTGAACAAGCAAAGAAATATTTTCAAGAAGCGTTAGTACATAATTTATATGCTTTGGAAATTTATCAACCTTATATACAGACCTTGATTGATACCAATGCATATGAAGAGGCTGAAAAAACAATTGAGTTTGCTTTAACAATTCCTGGAGTTTCACCTTCATTATTTCTATTAAAAAGAGTACTCATATTGGAAAAACTTAAAAAATTTAAAAAAGCCTTAAAAGTATTAAAATTGGTTAGATTGGAAAATGTAGATACTGAGATGTTGACCACGATCAAAGATATTGAAGATCGAATTAAAGGAAAACGGAAAATAGCACGTAAACAAAAAATAACGAAATGATAGTTTACACTTTCTAATGTATGGACAAATTCAACAGATCGCGACTATAATAAAAAGTATAAGACGTATATCCTTCCATTGAATTAAAGAAGGGTATACGCTTTAGATATCATAATGCATCATCGTCATATAAAACGTATCATCTTCTTTTCATTGAAGAGGTACAAACTAATTAAAATAGAAAGTTTAATGAAATAAAGCATTGAGTATGAAATAAGGTGACGGGATTGCTTTCTTAAGATCAATTACGGCACTAATTTCTCTCGTACTTTATTGCCTTTATGGTCTATTCCGTAAAACAAGAGATAATCGACTTGTGTCCCTAAACCGGATGTCCCTTCCTTTTGTTTGATAAAAATACGATGTAGATTAAATTTGTGTCCATTTAATGTGGTTTCTACATAGGGTTTACCTGATTTATCGACTTTAAGGTATAGCGGTTGATTTTTATAAGACACAATCTCAAACTCAACTATATTGTTCTCTAAATTTTTTGAAATGATTCCGTATGCGAATTTTTGTTGAATACTCGTTAAAGGTTTAATTTCTCCTCCTTTATCATACAAAATTCGATAGTTATTGATAGGACTGTTGGCATTGAGATGCTGTTTGTCAATCATATTGGCTTCATATACATACGTGTTATGGCCTTCGCTATGTTGAATATAAAAAAGGGTGTTAGATTTGAAAGGAGGGATCGGATAGCCTTCTTGTGCATAGGTATCGATAGATGAAAAAAACAGCAAACAGAAAAACCAGCTTAAAATTTTCATGATATACACTTTTTTTGATTACAGTAAAATTAATCTTTCTGTGTTAAAGAAATAGATAGAGTGTATTATTTTTTTGTAAAAAAAAGATCCCGAAGTAATTTTACTTCAGGATCTTTTATATTTATAATTCTAAAAAGACTAAACTTATTCAGCTCTTAAGATTTTAGCAGCTTCAACCATCGCTTCTAAAGCAGCTTTAGTTTCTGGCCAAGCACGTGTTTTTAAACCACAGTCAGGATTCACCCAAAGTTGTTCTGCAGGAACTACAGCTTTAGCTTTGCGCAATAACTCAACCATTTCTTCTGTACTCGGTACACGAGGGGAGTGGATGTCATATACACCTGGTCCGATATCGTTTGGATATTTAAAGTCAGCCGCAAATGCATCTAATAATTCCATTTGTGAACGAGAAGTCTCGATGGTAATTACATCAGCGTCCATTGCAGCGATATCTTCGATGATATCATTGAACTCAGAGTAACACATATGTGTGTGAATCTGTGTATCGTCATCTACATTTGAAGATGAAACACGGAATGAACGCACAGCCCAATCTAAATATTGTTGGTGATCGGCTTTACGCAACGGAAGACCTTCACGAATTGCTGGTTCATCGATTTGAATAATTTTGATACCTGCTTTTTCTAATGCTTGTACTTCATCCAAAATTGCTAATGCAATTTGATAAGTTGTGGTAGAACGTGGTTGATCGTTACGTACGAATGACCATTGTAAGATCGTTACTGGACCTGTTAACATCCCTTTTACCGGACGGTTAGTCAAAGTTTGGGCGTATGAAGACCAACGAACAGTCATATCAGCAGGACGGTAAACATCACCATAAATAACAGGAGGCTTTACACAACGTGAGCCATATGATTGTACCCAACCATTTTTAGTGAAGGCATAACCCGCTAATTGCTCACCAAAATACTCAACCATGTCATTACGTTCGAATTCACCATGAACTAATACATCGATATCTAATTGCTCTTGAAGACGGATTGTTCTTTCTGTCTCCTCAGCGATTTCTTTGTCATATTGTTCTTGAGAAATGGTACCTTTTTTCAAATCAGCTCTCCATTTACGAACATCTTTTGTTTGTGGAAATGAACCAATTGTCGTAGTTGGGAATGCTGGAAGGTTAAATTTAGCTTGCTGTGCTTCTTTACGAGCAGCGAATGAAGATGTACGTTTTGCATCGTCGTCCGTGATGTTTGCAGTACGCTCTTTAACTTCTGGTTTGTGAATTAAAGAAGATGTACGACGGTCTTCTGCAGCAGCTTTATTAGCTTCAAAACGCTCCGCAGTTTTTGCATCTATTTCACCTTCAGCTAAGATCGCTAAATCTTTTACCTCTGCTAATTTTTGCTTAGCAAATGCTAACCAATTTTTAACTTCTTTAGGCAATGATTCTTCGTTATCCTCATTGTCTAAATCAAAAGGTACATGTAATAAAGAACTTGAAGGTCCTACTAATACACGGTCTTTGCCTAGAACATCAACAGCTTTTTTGATTTGTACTAAAGATTTTTCGTAATCATTTTTCCAAATGTTACGACCTTCAACAACACCTAATGAAAGTGTTAATGAAGCAGGAACTTTAGCTAATATAGTATCGAGTTGGTTTTCACCTCTTACTAAGTCAACGTGAACGGCATAAACTGGTAAGTTTAGAGCGGTTTCTTCGTTGTCACGTAATGCCTCGAAATAAGTCGTTACAATAATTTTGATGTCTTGAGCAGCAGCAGCTAATTTAGTAAATACACTGGTGTATAAAGCACGTGTTGCATCATCGATATCTAAAGCTAAAAATGGCTCGTCAATTTGTACATATTTTGCACCAGCAGCAGCCAATTTGCCTAAGATTTCTTCATATACGGGAACCAACTTATCGATTAGATCGATACGGTTGAAACCAGATTCTTTTTCTTTACCTAATAATAAGTATGAGATTGGGCCGATTAATACAGGCTTAGTTTCGATACCTAAAGATTTTGCTTCATTGTATTCGTTTAAGAATTTTTCTGAAGTCAATTTGAATTCTTGATTTTTCACGAATTCTGGAACAATGTAATGGTAGTTGGTGTCAAACCATTTTGTCATTTCCATTGCCGTTACATCAACGCCATCTTGTTGGAAACCACGCGCCATTGCAAAGTAAAGGTCCAAATTGTATCCTTTATCTTCGTTATTTAAAAGTGATTGGTATTGTGCAGGGATAGCACCTACAGTTAGAGTCAAGTCTAATACTTGGTCATAAAATGAAAAATCATTTGAAGGGATCAAATCGATGCCAGCATCTTTTTGAGTTTTCCAGTTGCCTTCACGGATTTTCAGTCCAGCCTGCAATAATTCTTGCGCGCTGATTTTTTTAGCCCAATATGCTTCATTGGCCTTTTTCAACTCGCGGAAGGCACCTACACGTGGGTAACCTAAGTTGTTCGTTAGTAACATAAATATAAAATTATTTTATTTGTTCAACCTTAACGAAGCAAGAAATTAGATGGATTTTTTTTATTTGAAATAAAAAACGATCAAAAATTCTTGAATCTATTTACTAAATTTTTTGATTGCTTTTAGAGAGGAGGGCACAAGATATATTTTGTGTCTAGCTTATCATTCCCACTTTTTGATGGGGTAGAATGTAGCACCTTGTCAATCGACAGGTTGCTAAGGCTTCATTGGGTCTATTCCCTCTGCCTTTCTCTATAAGCGCTGTAAATATCGGAATTAGTTTTATAAAAACAAATATTTTGTAACTTTTATATCAAAATGACAATAAATCAAGGCTTAAAATTGAAAATTAGCAGATACACCAAGTTGTTTCCCATTGTAAAATGGAGTTGCCATGGTTAAGTAACTTGTCTTTCTTGATTGCAAGTGTTTATCAAATAGGGGTAATAGCCAGTATGCTATTTTTGTCCCCATGATACCAATACCTGCCCCCATAGCGACATCCGAAAACCAATGTTTCTGATTGTACATTCTGAGGTAACCTGTTCCTGCAGCTATTGTGTATCCTGCTATACCATACCAAATGGATTGATCTTTATACTCTTGCCATAACATCTCGGCTCCCGTAAATGCGACAGCAGTATGTCCGGATGGGAATGATTCATGATCAGCACGATCTGGTCTCCAAGTAGGAGTCGTATGTTTGATCGTGTATACTGTAGATAAGGTGATGGCATGAGCGATCGTACTAATGGCTAGACGTTCTTTGAAGTTATGTTTACTTGGGACACCTAGGAAATTGAGACCGTAAACAGCTGCTGAAGGAATAAAAACACTGACATTATCAAATTTGAATGTTTTTGATGGATCATTGTTTATGGAATTATTTATCTGTTGATCTTTATGTTTGAGGTATGGGCTGTTTAATGAGATTATGCCGTAAGTCATTAAAGCAGCGGGTACTATTAATTGTTTATAATTTATTTGACTCCTACTGGTGTCAAAATCTTCATTATTTTTTTGTAAAGTATCTCTTTGCGCATAAAGAGATGGAGAGGAGCAAAAGATAGAAAGGATAAAAAAAATTGTTATTGATATTTTCATTGTAGCAAGATAAACAAAAAGAGATGTTTTAACATCTCTTTATTATTCGGAGTAAATGTATATTAGCTGACCAATAATTTATAGCCTTTTCCATGTACGTTAACAATCTCAACTTTTGGATCATCTCGTAGATATTTTCTCAGTTTACTTAAGAAAACGTCCATACTTCTGCCTGTGAAATAATTGTCATCATGCCAGATTTTTAAAAGTGCTTCTTCTCTTGTCAGTACATCATTCTTTTTTAAACAAAGTAATCTTAATAATTCGGCTTCTTTTGTCGATAGCTTCTGTTGCACACCTTTGTGGGCGATTTGCTGACTGGTATAATCAAAAAAGTATTCTCCAATTTCAAATTTATCGCTCACAACCTGATCATCTTTTTCTCTTATAACCCGTTTAAGCAATGCATTTATGCGAAGGAGCAATTCTTCTACTCGAAATGGTTTTGTGATGTAATCATCGCCACCAAGTTCAAAAGCTTCTGTTTTATCTTCCATCATACCTTTTGCGGTAGCAAATATGATTGGGGTTGTCGTATTTATTTTCCTGATTTCTTTACCTACTGTAAAGCCATCTTTCTTTGGCATCATGACGTCTAAGATGCATAGATCATAAGTGCTCTTGCGAAATTGATTGACGGCCTCTTCACCATCTGTGCATAAGGTGACGTCAAATTTTCCTTTAAGCTCTAAATAATCTTTTAATAAGTCTCCTAAGTTTGGATCGTCTTCTGCTAATAATATCTTCTGCATATTCTTATGGTTTTGTTCGAATATTGATGATAATATACGAAATTAATATCGTTTTAAATTTAATTTTTTATAGGTAATATGATGTCAAATTGTGTTCCCTTGTCTTTGTCACTTTTCACTTGAATTTTACCATTCATTCTTTTGATAATATCATAAACATATGAAAGTCCTAATCCAAAGCCTTTGACATTGTGTACATTTCCTGTTGGAATACGATAAAATTGATCAAATATCTTCAATAAATGATCTTTGGCCATTCCAATACCATTATCAATAATTGTAATTTGAATGCTGTCTTTTGCATTTTTAGTTTTAACAGTGATGTGTGGATTATCTTTACTATATTTTATTGCATTGTCGACCAAATTGAAAAATACATTAGATAAATGAAGTTCATCACCTACTACAACATCGTTTTGTGCATCAAAGTGATGTTCAAATTTACCACCTACTTTTTGTAATTGCAGCTGCATACTATCTAGTACTGCTGACAATAGATCATTAATGCGAATAGGTGTTTTTTCCAGCTTTAACGTTTCTTTCTCGAGACGGGCAATATCTAACACCCGCTCGATGTGATTGCCCAATCTCACATTCTCATCGTATATAATATTGGCAAGTCGTTTCACTCGACGCTCATCTGATATGATTTCCGGATCGCGTAGGGACTCACTGGCTATCATGATCGTAGCGACGGGTGTTTTAAATTCGTGCGTCATATTGTTGATGAAATCCGTTTTCATTTCTGATACTTTCTTCTGTTTGAATATGATCAGTAGGGTATATGCAAAACAACCAATTAAAAGGAAAAGCAATGCAATTGTTGGGAGTAGCAGATAACTCATATTATCAACAATAATCGTGCTCTTTCTAGGGAAGTAAACACTTAATCTTCCTGGAGGGGAACCAATATCGCCTTTAAATAAAGCGGTTGAATAGCGCGTTATTTTATTGGGTTTAATAATGTTATCGATGGTTTGTACACTGAAAACGATATTACTGCTGTCCCGAACTTCAATATTGAAAGGGTAATGGATATCGCGTTCGGATAATTCTTCTTTTAATAAATTTTGTATGAGATTGATATTTAGACGCTCTCGAAAGGGACGTTTTGATAACTCCATCCCGATAGCTACATCTTCTATGATACCACTTCTTTTGCCACCAATGGCAGCAATGGTATCGAATACATTTTTACCATTTCCAATTAAATTTTGACCACTCATGCTTTCGAGTTGATCTTCAAGTTCAATTATTTTTTTTGAAATTTGTTTATTTGATCTTGGTGGCAAAGTCGCTACTTTATATTCAATAGCTTGTTTCAAGACAGGATCTATGGTTGGAATAACAAATCGGGCACTATCATCTTTTGCATTTACTCGAGGTAAAAATTTTGTTGCTCCAATTTCTACATATTCTTTTACGACATGGTCCGGACTATTATATTTAATGACATCAATACTTAATACGTTTTCTTTATTTTTTCTATTGATATAGGTCTCATAAAATGAATTTTCGATTGAAATGACACTTGGAAATGTTTCTTTCAATTGATCTTCTGCTTCTTTGAATTTTTCTTTTATAGCATATTGATCAGCTCTGAGATTTTCTAACTCCCTTTGTAATTTTAATTGCTCGGCTAAATGTCTTTGTTTCTCTTGTTCAAATTTATATTTTTCAATATTGGTTTGTTGCTGTACCTTAGCAAAGTCAATGACTTCTCTACGTTCTATTTTGCCGGCAACAGCTGTTAGAGACGCATTAACTGATTCGTCAAAAAGCTGCGATTTTTGGCGATACGATTCTCTTATAAAATAGAATTGCATAGCCGCCACACCTAATAGGGCGAGGGTCATCAAGCTAATAATCAAAACGATGCTACTTTTCTTCATTTGTTACAAATATAGGAATGCTTTCTTTGATTTAACGGCATTTAACAATGTTTAACAAGCTTATTGTTTCATTTTAAGATCTTAATGGTTAATTTAGATTACTACTTTTTACAAATGATGATATGAAAAAGATATTAACCTTAATTTGTTTTTCTATTTGCTTTCTGTTTACACAGGCACAAGTGCAAATGATGTCCAAAGATACTGTAAAGGGTAAAATTATAACTGAAGGGAATGGGTTTCATTCTAGAACACCTCTTTTGAAGATTCCACAAGATTCAAATATTCACTATCATTTGAAACATAAAAAGCTGGATGAAAATCATTCCATTAAAATACCAAATTCAATGGAAAATTCGAATTTTTCGATAGGAAAAATATTCCCCAATTGAAAAATAATGGACTAATTGATAGTGTTAGATTTTTACAAGATAGTCTAATCCATCGTATGGATTCTCCTTTAAAAAATAGAATGGATACTAAAGAAAAATAATAACTGAATTTTGCTTCTTGACATTTTTATAAGATGTCTATTACTTTGGTTATGTTATTGGAGGTCTATTGAGTAACAGTTCTTATTCTATTTAAAAGATTTTTATTGTTTATTAATAAATTTGGCTAATATTATTCGGCTCCATAGGTTTGTTTTAAAATAAACTTTACAGCTTCTTTAATACGATTCATTCCCTCTTCCGTAGTGAGATCTATTTCGCAAAAAGTACTATCAGTCATTTTTGTATGTAACACCAAATAGTATATTCCCGCAACAAGTAAACTGGAGACTGCTCTGAGGTCTACATTTTTACCCGCTAATTCTTTGTCGGAATAGGGAAAGAATAGCGAGCTCATTTTTTCTCTTGATTGTGTCACATGGGACATAATATCTGACTTTTCACTAATCTGCCAAAGAACAACTTTTTGCATCTCCTCATTTAGTGCAAAATAGTGAATTTGTTCCAGCAAGAGATTTTCGAGAAAATGGCGCGTACTTTCATCTTTAGAGTTTGCTAATGTTTGTTCTGCTGCAGCTGTGGCTTCTACCCAATAATCTTTTCCTTTAATGTATGTTTCAATTAGATTTTCAACACTTCCAAAATATACAGAGATTAGCTTCCTATCTACACCTGCTGTACTTGCTATATTAGCAATTGTTAAACCCGTATATCCTTTTTTTTCCAAAACAATACCGACAGATTGAATAAGCTTATTCATTGTTCTACTTTTGTCGTTTTTCTCCCCCTGATACGTTTTTCTAGCCATGGTAGTTGTGTATGTGGTTAAACATTAGGTTCAAAGTTAAATTAAATATATCATTTTCTTTTAATGATTGATTTTATGTAATCTTTGTCAGATTAATTTTTCTACCAATTTGTTCAAATGCATTTAATACGTGGTCCAAATTTTCCCTGGTATGTGTTGCCATCAAACTTGTTCTTATTCGGGCATCTTTTTTTGAAACACCTGGGTAGACAATACAATTTGCATATACACCAGCAGCTAAAAGCATTCTTGCTACTTGAGACGTTTTGTGAGGATCACCAATTTTTATAGGAATTATTGCAGACTGTGTCGTTCCAATGTTTAGATTTAAAGATAAGAGACCTTTTTTGAAATATGAAATATTTTCTTCTAATTTTATTCGCCATTGTGGTTCTTCATCAATAAGCTTTATTGCTTGTATAATTGCATTAGATGCTGGGGTAGAGGTGGATGAAAATACCTGTTGTCGAGATTGATGACGTAAATAGTTGATGATTTCAGGAGATGAAATGATAAATCCTCCAATATGTCCAAAGGCTTTACTTAATGTGCCGGAGATAATATGGACTTTATTTAATAAATTGTATAGTTCAATACAGCCCCTTCCAGTTTCTCCTATGACACCGATTCCATGTGCATCATCTACCATTAAGTAAGCCCCATGTTTTTCACACAGATGATATATTTCATCGATTTTTCCTAAATCACCGTTTTGCGAGTATACACCATCTATGATCACAAGCTTGGTTCTATATTTATTTTCTGCATCGACTAAGGCCCTTTCCAAATGAATCATGCTGTTATGTGGAAAGCGTTTAGTATTGGTGCGTAATAGCCCTTCATAGACACTTGCATGTACTTCCATGTCAACAATTGCACAATCTTCTATCTTTAATAAACATTGTAGAGTTGCTGCATTTGCAGAATATCCTGTTGTATATACAATTGATGATCCCCTTTGTCTATTAAAAAAACTAGATAATTGATCTTCGAGTTGCACATGGTACTCGTGGTGCCCTCCAATAAGCGGGGATGCTCCTGCCCCTGTACCATATTTCATAATCCCATCAATCGCAGCCTGTTTCACTTTAGGATGTTGTGTGAAATTGAGATAGTCATTGGACACTAAGCTGATACACTCTTTTGCTACCTTCATAAATGGTGTTTTGACTTGAACCACAGGACCACATCCTGCTGTAACAAATCGAAAATTCATTTGATCTTGATCGCTCATGTAATCTGTGAATTCTTGGAAAGCGTTTGCAGATTGTACAATATCGTAATGTGGTATATTTTCAAATTCTTTGAAGCTAGCTTTGTTGAAGTCAATGTTATGATTAATCATAGTGAGCTTTTTTTGGGAAGTGTAATTACTAAAATGATTTTTCTAATTATTGAGAACTTTTGGGTAGTTACTGATTGATAGTCAGTGCTTACAATTAGCTAATAACAATATCAAAATCTAATTATAGTGAAATTTATGCTTTTTTTATGAATTATATAACGCGGATTTTCGGAAGTATTTGATGCTTTCATGGATGCTATGCTATTTTTATGAGAGAAAGATTTTAATAGCATTTCTTTCAGTAAACAAGCTAATTATATTGGTTTTTTTTGTAAATTATTGATTGTTAATGTTTTGTTATGCTTTTCTTGATTAATAATAATAATTTTTATTTACAATTATTTCAATCAATATAATTGTCATAAATAGGAGATAATTGTAAATTGCTATCAATAAAATCAATTTATTTTTTATTATTTGAAATAAAAATGAGAAATCTCTGCTTTATGTAACTACTTATTAGCGTATTAAATTGGATATCATAGGTGTGAATAACATTTTCCAAGATGTACATGAATACGAGTTAGGTTCAAATCACGTTACTTTCACTTAATGAATAAATAGTAGAAATTTGATGACTACTTGGGATCGTTAGTGTCAATTGCATTTAGAATTGAGAAGAATAAGATTTTGAATTCGGGAGAATTGAGGATAGAGGTGATATTGCAAAAAAAAAGCGCTCCATATTGGAGAGCTTTTTTATCTTTTTATATTGTTTTGATTACAATTGAGAAACACGAATTGTATTCGTTTTTCCTTTTTCGATTAAGGGTGTCGATGCTGTGTTGATCACAATCGAACCTGGAGCGATATAGTTGTTTTTCACAATAAATTTGTTGACATCGTGAATAGAACCGTCAGTACTATCAAATTTGTCGTATATGAAGGTTTTAACACCCCATAATAAACTCAATTGACGTAACAATTTTTTAGTTCCTGTAAATACCATAATGTCTGCATTAGGTCTGTAACTTGCGATTTCAAATGCAGTAGCACCCGACGATGTTAAAACAGCAATTGCCGCTGCATCTGTTTTCTTAGCTAAATATACTGAAGATGCACAAATTGCATCAGGAATTTTAGTTCCATCACTAATCTCACTAACTTTCTCATTATAATATGGATAAGATGTTTGTTCCACGTGGATAATGATTTTGCTCATTGTTTCGATAACGATCTCAGGAAATTCACCTACAGATGTTTCGCCACTTAGCATCACTGCATCAGCACCATCAATAACCGAGTTAGCCACATCATTAACTTCCGCACGTGTAGCACGAGGAGTTGTGATCATACTTTCTAACATCTGAGTTGCAATGATAACAGGTTTTGATAAATCACGACATTTCTGAACAATAATTTTTTGTAGGCCTGGTACTTCTTCCATTGGCATTTCTACACCTAAGTCACCACGTGCTACCATGATTGCATCAGTTGCTTCAATGATAGCATCAATGTTTTCGATAGCTTCAGGTTTTTCAATTTTTGCAATTACTTGTGCATGACTTCCTTTTTCAGCAATGATTTTTTTACATTGGTAGATGTCTTCTGCTGAACGCACAAATGACATGGCGATCCAATCTGCACCATGATCAAGGGCGAAATTTAAATTATCTAAATCTTCTTCTGTTAAAGAAGGAATTGAAACTTTTGTGTTTGGTAAATTAACACCTTTACGGGAAGTAAGTACACCACCATGTACAACTTCACAAGTAACAGTATCTTTATGATTTGTGTTTATAACACGTAATTGCAATTTTCCATCATCTAATAGGATGATTTCATTTGCTTCAACATCATTTGGGAAATTATCGTATGTGATGTAAATTTTCTCTTCATCACCGATTAATTCATGTGTAGTAATTTCAACCTGTGATCCATTTACAAGGATAGCACCACCTTCTTTCATTTTTCCGATACGGATCTTAGGACCTTGTAAATCGGCTAAAATAGCGACGTTGAAATTTGTTTCTTCATTAATCTCTTTGATGGTTTCAATAACTTTTAGGTGATCCTCTTGACTCCCGTGAGAAAAGTTAAGACGACAAACGTCTACACCTTTGGCAATCATATTTGTTAACACTTGTTTGTCAGCAGATGCAGGACCTAATGTTGCAACAATTTTAGTCCTTTTTTGAACTTTTTCCATTCTAATTTTTTTATTACTATGTATTTTTATTTTTATATAATTTCATTTTTTTGAAATTATAAAACTCGTTTTTACTAACGAGGATAATTTAGATTTAAGGCGTGTATCTTGTACACTATTAAATAGTTTGCTAAAATATCAGATTTTCTTTGGATTTCAATATTTTTGGTGATATTTCTTTTACAAACACAACTTCGGGTATTTTGTTTATGTTTTTTATGATCCGATCTAAGTCGTCTTCATCAATAAAATTTTTGATGAGAATAAAATAATCAAAATTGGCATGTTCGGGTATAAGTAGGCTTCCCTCTATACTTTTATTGTTGATTAGATAATACTCCGTTTGAAATTTGGTGTTTATGTACCAAAAAGTAGTGAAGTGCTGTATTGATTTTTTATGATGATCGACAATGATGTGATATTCTAATTCTTCAGCAGATTTTTGCTTTAATTTTTGATTATGATCAAACTTGTCTTCTTTACCTCTTACAAAATCGAGTAAGGTCACTTTGTTGATAAAATGACAGAGACGGTAATCTTTTAAAGGACATGATATGGCAATGAGTACGAAGTCAAGTTCGGCATCAAATTCTAGGTCCCATTTTAGTATCGTTTTGTTATTCAAAGTGAAAATTTATGCTTGTGTTCTTGACGAAAATACAAAAAAATGGTGCAAATGCTGTGAATTTAATGTAAAATTTGAATTAATTGACTTCTTGTTTGTACATATTAGGAATTATTGTTATACTTGAAGAAGGTTAGTTTATAGCGAGTTACGGGTATGGCTGTACCTACATGGAAAATAATTTGACAATCTAAAAATCAATTGGATTTTTATATTTGATGAAATTTATTTTTCTTTGCACAGATTTATTAAACAATTAAACTATAAAATCATGTCAGATATCGCTTCAAGAGTAAAGGCAATTATCGTTGAAAAATTAGGTGTAGACGAAAACGAGGTAACACCAGAAGCTTCTTTCACTAATGATTTAGGTGCAGATTCACTTGATACTGTAGAGTTAATCATGGAATTTGAGAAAGAATTCAACGTTGCAATACCTGATGACCAAGCTGAAACTATTGGTACAGTGGGACAAGCAATCACTTATTTAGAAAAAAACGTTAACTAACTAATTTAATTGGGCCAAATCGTATAAATGGAGCTTAAAAGAGTAGTAGTAACAGGATTAGGCGCACTTACACCAATTGGTAATACCGTTTCAGAATATTGGAATAGTTTACTAGATGGTGTAAGCGGTGCTGCTCCCATTACGCATTTTGATGCGTCAAAATTTAAAACCCAATTCGCTTGTGAAGTGAAGGGGTTCGATCCACATGAATTTATGGATCGAAAGGAAGCTCGCAAAGTAGATCCTTTTGTACAGTATGCTATTGCATCATCTGATGAAGCAATCAAGGATGCTGGTTTAATTTTTGAAAATTTAGATACAAATCGTATCGGAGTAATCTGGGGATCAGGAATTGGAGGATTGACAACTTTTACAGATGAAGTTGTCAATTTTGCAAAAGGGGATGGAACACCGCGTTTCAATCCTTTCTTTATTCCAAAGATGCTTGTCGATATTGCTCCGGGACATATTTCTATGCGTCACGGACTTCGTGGACCTAATTTTTCTGCTGTCTCTGCATGTGCTTCGGCAACCAATGCGATGATTGATGCTTTTAACTATATTCGTATGGGTAAAGCTGATGTGATTGTTACAGGTGGATCTGAAGCGACTATTAATGAAGCTGGAATCGGTGGATTTAATGCGATGCATGCATTGTCAACTAGAAATGATGATCCCAAAACAGCTTCGCGTCCTTTTGATAAAGATCGTGATGGTTTTGTTTCTGGTGAAGGGTCTGGTGCGATCATATTAGAAAGTTTAGAACACGCATTAGCGCGTGGTGCTAAAATTTATGCTGAAATTGGGGGTGGAGGTATGAGCGCTGATGCACATCATATCACAGCTTCACATCCAGAGGGTTTAGGTGCTAAACTTGCGATGACCATGGCAGTCAATGATGCTGAATTAGATTTCACTGATATTGACTACATCAATGTGCATGGCACTTCTACTCCGGTAGGGGATATTAGTGAAACTAAAGCTATTGTGGATTTGTTTGGGGAGCATGCTTATAAATTGAACATTAGTTCAACAAAATCAATGACTGGACACCTTTTAGGTGCAGCTGGCGCGATTGAAACTATTGCTTCTATTTTAGCTGTTCAAAATGATATAGTACCACCTACTATTAATCATTTTACAGATGATCCAGAATTGGACAACAGATTAAATTTCACATTTAATAAAGCTCAAAAGCGTATTGTAAATGCTGCAATGAGTAATACTTTTGGCTTTGGTGGTCACAATGCAACTATTGTTGTGAAAAAATACAAAGCTTAATATTACTTTATTTAAGTTATTAAAATAATTGGGATACAACAGGTGCTTTATACCTGTTGTCCCATTTTTAGACTAAGATGCCTTTTTCAAGGATTTATAAATTATATTTTTCTGCTGACAAAGCTTATGTTAGGAAGCTCAAGAACCTGTTAGGTTTTGTCCCTGGAAACATACGACTTTATCAAATGGCTTTTAGGCATAAGTCTGTAGCTGTTGTGATTAAGGAAGGTTCAAAAAACAGCAATGAAAGATTGGAATTTTTGGGCGATGCAATTTTGGGTTCAGTTGTTGCTGAATTACTTTTTAAAAAGTATCCTTACAAAGACGAAGGTTTTTTGACTGAAATGAGATCTAAAATTGTTAGTCGTGTCCATCTTAATCAACTTTCCCGAAAATTGGGGTTCAATGAACTGATTCAGTTTGATGCCAGAATGATCAGTTTTCCTAATAAACAAGGCTCTCTGCTAGGAGATGCTTTTGAAGCACTTATCGGTGCTGTTTATTTAGATAAAGGTTATGTTTTTACTAAAAATTTTCTGTTAAATCGTATTATTAAGCCACATGTTGATATTCATTTATTGGAACAAACGGAAACAAATTTTAAAAGCCGATTGATCGAATGGTGTCAACATAATGGGAAAGAGGTTGTTTTCAATCAAATTGAAAATCCACCAGGAGAATCGAGTAAAATGTTTTCTGTAGAAGCTATTGTCCAAGGCGAGGTGTGTGGTTTAGGGCAAGACTTCAATAAAAAAAGTGCTGAAAAAACAGCTGCTGAAAAAGCTTGTGAATATTTGAAAATTTTAGAGCTTGACTAAGCTTTTTTTTCAGAAGTCTCAAAAAATCCTTCTTAAATATTAACTTTGCCGAATGGCAACAGTAAAACCTTCTTTAGCAAGAGGCACTCGTGATTTTTCACCTGCCGAAATGCTTAAACGTAATTATATTTTCAATACACTTAAGCGTGTTTTTAAAAAGTATGGTTACAGTGAAATTCAAACTCCTTCTTTTGAAAATTTACAGACACTTACAGGAAAGTATGGTGATGAAGGGGATCAGTTAATTTTTAAGATTTTGAATTCTGGAGATTATTTGAGTAAAGCTCCTGATGATCTATTTGAATCCAAGTCTTCAACTAAATTAATCTCCCATATTTCTGAAAAGGCACTTCGTTATGACCTTACTGTACCGTTTGCTCGTTACGTTGTCATGCATCAAAATGATATTTCTTTACCTTTTAAGCGTTTTCAAATTCAACCTGTATGGCGTGCAGATAATCCTCAAAGAGGTCGTTATCGTGAATTTTACCAATGTGATGTAGATGTAGTGGGGTCTGAAAGCCTACTTAATGAAGCCGAGTTTATATTGATCTATCATGAAGCACTGAAAAACTTGGGATTGCAAGATTTTACCATTAAAATTAACAATCGTAAGATTCTTTCAGGTATTGCAGAGATTATTGGTAAGCCGGAACTTATTGTCGATATGACAGTTGCGATCGATAAATTGGATAAGATCGGTTTAGAAGGAGTCAACAAGGAATTATTAGAACGTGGTTTTACAACAACTGATTTGGAAATTTTACGTCCAATTATTTTATTGGAAGGATCAAATGAAGAGAAATTGTCGGCGCTCAAACATGTACTGTCAAATTCGGAAATTGGATTGATGGGCGTAGCTGAAATAGAAGAAACTTTTGATTATATTTCTAAGTTGGATTCTTCAAATGAAGTTTTACATCAGTTTGTAGAGGTGGATATTACCTTAGCTCGTGGTTTAAATTATTATACGGGATGCATTTTTGAGGTTAAGACCAATGAAGTAGCTATGGGAAGTATCGGAGGCGGTGGACGCTACGATGATTTGACAGGTATGTTTGGGTTAAAAGGGTTGACAGGCGTAGGTGTGTCTTTTGGTGCCGATCGCATCTATGATGTTCTAGAAGAGTTAAACCTTTATCCAGAAGCCAAAGGAGATTATACCAAACTGCTGATTGTGAATTTTGATAAAGAGACCGAGTCCTTTACATTGCCACTTTTAAATCGCTTACGTCAGGCAAATATTGCAGTCGAGCTTTATCCTACAGCTGCAAAATTGAAGAAACAGATGAAATACGCGGATAATAAAGGGATTCCATATGTTTTGTTAATCGGAGATGAGGAGGTTTCTTCGGGTCAGCTTTCATTGAAAGATATGCAAACTGGTGATCAAAGAAAAATAGATGAATCGACTTTGATTGCTGAATTGAGCTAAAATCAAATTTGTTACAAAATGTAAAAGCCAAAAGAATAATATGTCTTTTGGCTTTTTTGTTTGTTCTTTTTTTAATTTACTAAATTAAGCCAGTCATTTATTTGCCTTTCCTGTTATGTGGTTTAAATCAAATGTCTTAGAACTGTCTAAAACGAGAAGAAAATTTGATTTTCTGACCAAAATATCACCCAAATTGATTAGATTTGTAGTCAAGATTAGTAAGAAATTCAAAACTTTGAAATGAGTTCAACACCTATAACAAAAGAGACATATTTAGAGTGGTATAGATCTATGCTACTTATGCGTAAGTTTGAAGAGAAAACAGGTCAACTTTATGGACAGCAAAAAATCCGTGGTTTCTGTCACTTGTACATTGGACAAGAGGCAGTAGTAGCGGGTACCATGTCTGTAATTAAACCTGAAGATTCTTTAATTACAGCCTACCGTGATCACGCACATGCTTTAGCAAAAGGTGTGTCTGCAAATGAATGTATGGCTGAGATGTTTGGAAAAGCAACAGGTTGTTCAAAAGGAAAAGGTGGATCTATGCACTTTTTTTCGAAAGAACATAAGATGATGGGAGGCCATGGTATTGTCGGTGGTCAGATTCCATTAGGAGCTGGTATCGCATTTGCTGAGAAATATTTGGGCACAAATAATGTTAACGTATGTTACATGGGTGATGGTGCTGTTCGTCAAGGTGCTTTCAATGAAACTTTGAACATGGCCATGTTGTGGAAATTACCAGTAATTTTTGTTTGTGAAAACAATGGTTACGCAATGGGTACTTCTGTACAACGTACAACCAATATGCAAGATATTTATAAAATGGGCTTAGGTTTTGATATGCCTTGTGCTCCAGTAGATGGTATGGATGTAGTAGCGGTACACAATGCGATGGACGAAGCTGTTCAACGTGCTCGTGCTGGTGAAGGACCTACTTTCTTAGAAATACGTACATACCGTTACAAAGGACACTCTATGTCCGATCCTGCGAAATACCGTACGAAAGAAGAACTAGAAGAATATAAAGGGCGTGATCCATTATTAGCGACAAAGCATGCTATTGTTGAAAACAATTATGCTGATGAAGCTTGGTTTGCTGAAGTGGATGCTGAAGTGAAAAGTATTGTAGATGAGTCTGTAAAATTTGCGGAAGAATCTCCTTTCCCTACAGCTGATGAATTGTACAAAGATGTGTACGTTCAAGAGGATTATCCATTTATATTAGATTAATATAAGTTACTTTAACTAGATAAATAAAATACAATGGCTGAAGTAGTTAGAATGCCGAAAATGAGCGATACCATGACCGAAGGGGTTATCGCAAAATGGCACAAACAAGTTGGTGATAAAGTTAATTCTGGTGATTTAGTTGCTGAAATCGAAACTGATAAAGCAACGATGGATTTTGAATCATACCAAGAAGGAACGCTTTTATATATTGGTCCAAAGGAAGGTGAAGCAGTTGCGATTGATGCTGTTATCGCTATTCTTGGAGAACCAGGAGAAGATTTTCAAGCATTATTAAGTGATGCTCCTCAGGCTGAGGAAGTAACAGAGAAAAAGGAAGTAGAAACTTCAAATTCATCTGAAACTGAAGCAGCTCCACAATCTAATGTAACTCCGGAATCTTTAGGTGTTACCGTAATTACTATGCCTTTGTTGAGTGATACGATGACTGAAGGTGTGATTGCACAGTGGAATTTTAAAGTTGGTGACACGATCAAATCTGATGATTCTATTGCTGATGTGGAGACTGATAAGGCGACAATGGAGGTGACAGCTTATGCTGATGGTACATTGTTGTATGTAGGTCTTGAAGCAGGTGAAGCTGCTAAAGTAAATGATATCATTGCTATTGTAGGTCCTGCTGGAACAGATGTAACACCATTGTTAAATCAAAAGCCAGCGTCTGCATCTCAAGCTGCTCCTGCAGAAGTAAAAAAAGAAGAATCTAAAGAAGAGGCTCCTGTAACTAATGAAAATAAATCTACTGATGTAGCTGATGATTCTCGAGTGAAAGCATCTCCTTTAGCCCGTAAAATTGCTAAAGATAAAGGGATCAATCTGAATGAGATTAAAGGATCTGCTGATGGTGGTCGTATTGTGAAAAAAGATGTTGAATCTTACGTCCCAGCTGCTAAATCTGCTCCTGCTGCGTCAGCTCCAGTAGCTACCGAAACAAAAGCGATCACTTTACCAACTTTTGTAGGTGAAGAAAGATATACAGAAGTTGCTGTTTCTCAAATGCGTAAAACTATTGCGCGTCGCTTAGGTGAAAGTTTATTTACTGCTCCACATTTTTACTTGACTGTAAGTATTGATATGGAAAATGCAATGATTGCTCGTACACAAATCAATGAAGTGGCTCCAGTAAAAGTTTCTTTCAATGATATCGTTGTAAAAGCAGTTGCAGTTGCTTTGAAAAAGCACCCTGCTGTCAATTCTTCATGGAAAGGTGATAAGATCCGTTTCAATGAACATACTAATATTGGTGTTGCAATGGCAGTTGAAGATGGTTTATTAGTTCCTGTTGTACGTTTTGCCGATGGAAAATCATTATCTCACATTTCTGCAGAAGTTAAAGATTTCGCTCAAAAAGCTAAAACTAAAAAATTAACTCCAGCAGATTGGGAAGGTTCAACATTTACAGTTTCTAATTTGGGTATGTTTGGTATTGATGAATTTACATCAATTATCAACTCTCCTGATGGTGCAATCCTATCTGTTGGTGCAATTCAACAAGTACCAGTTGTTAAGAATGGCGCGGTTGTTCCTGGAAATGTGATGAAGCTGACTTTAGGTTGTGACCACCGTGTAGTGGATGGTGCTACAGGCGCTCAATTCTTACAAACGTTAAAAGCATTATTAGAAAATCCAGTAAGATTATTAGCATAATCTTACTTCGAATACCTATATTAAAAAGGTCACTTTATATAAAGTGACCTTTTTTTATTGTTTTTTTCTTTTTTTAGTACTAAAATCAGCATTTTAGCATTTATACATTAGAAAAGAAATAGAATCCGTTAAATAGTGAAGTTATATATATTAAAAAGTCTAGTTGCTGTTCTTATCATAGCAACAGTATCGTGTAGTTCGAAAGAAGAAAAACAAAAAAAGGCATTAGTTGAACAGGCTAAAACTGATAGTTTAAAACTCATATACCATCCATCTGAAGCAGATCCCAAAGTAGAGGCATTTATGCAAAATTTGCATAAAAGATCAGGATTTAATGGTAATGTGCTGATTGCAAAAAATGGAAAGATTTTATATCAAAATTCATTTGGTTGGGCTAATTATCTTTTAAAAGATAGTTTGAAAATTGATTCAAAATTCGAATTGGCTTCTGTTTCAAAACCCCTCACAGGTATAGGTATTTTGAAATTGGTCGAGGAGGGAAAATTGAAATTGGATCAAACCATTAATGATTTTTATCCTAACTTTCCTTATCCAGATATTACAATAAAACAATTGTTGTCTCACCGATCTGGATTGCCAAATTATGTTTATTTTTCTGAAGAACATTGGAAGGAAAAAAAGAAAGGCATGACCAATCAAGATGTCATGAATATGCTGATAGAATTTAAGCCGAATCGATATGGAAAACCAGATGGTAAATTCTTTTATAACAACTCGAATTTCATGGTTTTAGGTGCCATTATTGAAAAGGTAACCAATCAAAGTTATGCGGAATGGATGAAGGAAAATGTCTTTAACCCGGCAGGCATGACAAATACGGCAGCATTGTCAAAGGCTATTTATGAAAAAATTCCTACAGATGTTATCGGTCACGATAAAGTATGGAGAAGATCTGTTGTTCAAAATTTTCAAGATGGGCCTCTGGGAGATAAGGGAATTTATAGTACGGTAAGGGATCTGTATAAATTAGATTTAGCTTTGAATGAAGGTAGATTATTAAAGAAAGAAACATTAGACTCTGCTTATGTCGACCGTGCGAAATCTAAAAATGGAATATTTGGATATGGATTGGGATGGCGTACTTTTCACAGAAATAATGATGTAATAATCTATCATACTGGATGGTGGCACGGATTTCGCAATCTGTATGTGAGGGATCTGAAAAATAATGTCACGATTGTACTGTTATCAAATATGACTAATGGAAGTTTAGTTAAATTGGATGAATTGTATAAAATTTTAGGTATGCCTATTTTGAGGAAAGGTGTTTATAATGATGCTGGTAATGTGGCTGATGATGTTTAATTAAGTAAGGAGTTATGAAAAAAACGCTAATAATAGGAGCGAGTACTAATCCAGGAAGGTATTCGTACAAAGCTGCTCATAAATTGAAGCAATATGGACATGATATTGTGAATGTCGGTCTTAAGAAGGGTGAAGTTGCAGGTGTTGCAATTGAGTCAATGGGACCAATTCATGCGGACATTGATACTATCACGATGTATGTTGGCGAAGCAAATCAGAAGGGCTATATGGATTACATATTGGCAACAAAACCAAAGCGAATTATCTTTAATCCTGGTGCTGAAAATCCCGAATTAGCAACACTTGCTAATAAGTTAGGTATTGATACTGAAAACGCTTGTACACTAGTTCTTTTAAGTACTGGACAGTATTAGACTGAAATATTGTAATTATATTTTATCGGAATTTATATTCCGTATTTAACTCATAAAAAAGGGTTATATTGGCTTTTTAAAACCAATATAACCCTTTTTTATGCCTTCCTTTCTCAAACGATTTCGTAAGTTTCCCTTGTGTGTCTACTAAAAAAAGTACACTTTAGAGTCCAATTGAGCCCAAGTTGTGAGAAATTTATATATATTTTTTATTTCGATGTTATGTTTTGTTTGTCATGGACAGGACAAGGCAATATTTCATATCCCTAAGCTTGGCAACAATATTTACGAAGGTGTTTTCACGGGTAATGGCTTGTTAGGTACCATGACCTACTTGAAATCTTCACAATCCGTGCGCATAGATATTGGTAGAACGGATATTTATGATCATCGTGAAAAGAGTAATAAAAAGCTTTTTGATAAAGCACGTCTTTCACTGGGGCATTTTTTTATAAATTTTGATGTGAATATAGATAGTGCTGGTGGTGATATTTTTCTTCAACAAGCTTTTTCTCTGACGAACATCAAGACTTCTGCTGGTATACTGCAAATTAAAACAACAACATTGTCTGAGGATAATATTATACTTATCGAAGTCATTAAAAATGCTTATAACGGGAACTACTCTTTTGACTTGTGTCCGGATTGTGCTATTAGTCCTCGTATGAAATTTGATTATACTCAAAAACCTGTTCATTATATTCGAAATCCTTTAGGAAAATCGGGAAATTCTAAGGGAGTATCTTTTTATAATCAAGAATTATTAGCTGGAGGTGGGTATGCAACGGTCTATAAGAAAGTGATCGGTATGGACAAAGATGTGTATGTTGTCTCAGTAGGATATAGTCAGGTTAACAATAGCTATTTAGAAGAAACAATTGATTTTGTTCATCATTTTGATTCTCAGGATATCAATAGAGGAGTGAAAAAGCATCAAGACTGGTGGCAAAATTATTACAGTGCATCTTCTTTGTTTTTGCCAGACAAGCTTTATCAAAGTTTTTATGATATGCAGTTATATAAATTAGCAAGTGCAACCAGAGCAGATAAGCCTGCAATGGATTTACAAGGTCCCTGGACTAGTCCCACTCCTTGGCCAGCTTACTGGATGAATTTAAATCTGCAATTGGCATATTCTCCAGTCTTCACTTCAAACCATCTCGATATCGCAAGTTCCTTGATTCAAATGATTGATCGTAATATCTCCAATTTGCGAGAGAATGTTCCTGCAGCTTATCGCTATAATAGTATTGCTATTGGACGTTCCTCTGCGAATGATTTATGGAGTCCTGTTGTTTTAGAAAAGGGTGTATCTATTGCGGATGCCTCTGATGGTGAAAAAGAGCTCGGAAACTTGCTTTGGTTATTGCATAGTTACTATTCTTATTATCGCTTTAGCATGCGAGAAGATGTGTATGACCGCCTATTCCCTTTGCTTAAAGAGGCTGTTAATTATTATTTGCATCTATTAGAGAAAAATGAATCAGGAAAATATCATGTTGCCGTGAAGACTTATTCGCCTGAATATAAATATGGGTATGCTTATGATACGAATTATGATCTAGCGATTCTTCGATGGGGGCTTAAATCACTTATAGAGCTTGATCATGAAAAGAACAAGAAAGATCCTCTTTATGATCGATGGGTCGATGTACTCGATAATTTGATCGATTTTCCACAAGGTGTAAACGGTTACTTGATTGCTAAGGATGTTCCTTATGACGAGTCACATAGACATTATTCGCATTTAATGATGATCTATCCCTTTTATGAAATTAATTGGGACCAAAAGGAAAATAGAGTTTTGATTGAGCGCTCAATTAAGTACTGGAAGAGTAAAAATCAGTACTTGCAAGGTTATTCATTTACTGGCGCTGCATCGATGTATGCCATGATGGGAAGGGGAGATGCGGCCTTAACGTCTCTTGATAATTTATTAAAATCTTATATTAAAAAGAATACGCTATATGCTGAGTCGGGGCCCGTCATTGAAACGCCATTGGCAGCAATGACAAGCATTCAAGAACTGTGCTTGCAATATTGGAATGGAAAATTAAGAATTTTTCCCGCTGTACCTACTGCTTGGAAAGATATATCTTTTAAAAAATTTTTGACTGATGGAGCTTTTTTGGTTTCGGCAAAGAGGGAAAATGGTATAACTCAAACTGTGGAGATCGAAAGTCAACATACGGGCACGATTAAAGTTGAATCGGGAATATCGACACCAATGGTTGTGATCAAAGGTAGGGGTAAATATGAAATTGATCTTGATGGAATAATTGTTTTTACACTTAACAAAGGTGCACGCGCATTAGTTTATGAAAAGAAATAGAACATTTTTTAAAATCTTATTATTGCTTTCATTTGTTATGCTGCAAATTAATGGATTTGCGCAGCAAATTTTAAAAAGGCATCTTTCAAATACAGTTGTAACACATATGGTTGATCATATTGATGCATGGCGCTTGGAAAAGAAAAACAAATGGTATCATGTTATTCAGGAGCTACCAGTAATAGAAAAGGCTCGCATTATAAAAGTTGCAGAGAAAGCGAATACATTTTCTTGGCCATCACTATTAGCAACAAAGTACTTGGAATATAAGACTGATGGGAATAGAACGCGCTATGAGGATGATATTAATACACGTAGGAGTGTATTGTCACAGTTGGTAATAGGAGAGTTGGTAGAGCGAGAGGGACGTTTTATTCCGCAGATTGCAAATGGTTTATGGTTAATGTTGGAAGAAAGTACTTGGGTAAGTCCCGCTCATATTGGAGTACAAAAATCTGGAATTGGTTTACCAGATCCAATGGATGAGTATATTGATCTCGGAGCTGGACGAGTGGCGGCGGATTTGGCAACGGTTTATTTATTGTTGGGGGATCAGTTAAATCGGATCTCTCCTATGATTACTAAAAAAATAAAAGTTGTCTTACGGAACCGTATCATAAATCCTTATTTAACCCGAGATGATTTTTGGTGGATGGCACTACAGCCAAACGCTATGGTTAATAATTGGAATATTTGGATCAATACCAATGTGCTTAAAGTAGCTCTTTTAATGGAAGAGAATCCTGCTAAACTAGGAATGATTCTTCAGAAATTGACCCGGAGTGCTGATCAATTTATTGACTCTTATGCTGAGGATGGTGCATGTGAGGAGGGGCCATCTTATTGGATGCATGCTGGTGGCGAACTTGGACAAATGCTATTGTGGTTAGAGGATGTGTCGGGTGGTGAAGTTACATTTAAGGAGGACCGTAAGTTGTTCAATATCGGCAACTACATTCTGAATTCGCATATTTACGGAAATAGATATATCAATTTCGCAGATGCAGAGGCGATGCAGATACCTGATCCTGCTAAGATATGGACTTATGGTGCTTTATTTAATGATGATAATTTGAAAGCTTATGCAAGCTACTTGACAACTCTTAAATCGCCAATGATGTCGTTAGGAACAGTACAAGATTTTTTAATGCATGCCTTGATTTATCCTGTTTTAAGTAATCATCGGAAAGATTTTATAGCTCCCCAATTTTATTTTTATGAGAGCTTGGGGCAGGCAACTATGAGGAGCTTGAATGAAAAGGGTAATTTATTCTTGGCAACTATAGGAAGTAATAATGGTGTAAGCCATAATCATAATGATGTAGGAAGCTATATCCTATATCTGGACTCTATTCCTGTCCTTATTGATGCGGGTGTGGGGACTTATACTAAAGAAACTTTTAGTAGGAATCGCTATACATTGTGGAATATGCAATCGCAATGGCATAATCTTCCGATTATAAATGGTATACAACAAAAGGATGGAAAGTCTTATCGTGCAGAGAATGTTCAATATGTATCAAATGGTAAAACTGCCCATTATCGTGTAGATATCGCAAAGGCTTACCCAAAGGAAGCTGAAGTAAGATCTTGGATAAGAGGCTTCAAAATGGATCCTCGCAATAATACAATTGATGTTAATGACAAGTACCAATTGGAGGAATTTAGAAAACCACAATCAATTAGTTTTATATCTAGAATAAAACCTCAGTTAGTAAAGGATGGCTTTTTATTACAATTGGATAATGGAAAAAAAGTCGTTATAAATTTCGAAAGGGAAACGGTTACTTTTTCTTTAGAAACTAAGGAGATCGAGGATCCACGATTGGTGAAAGTCTGGGGAGGAATGCTTTATAAAATGAATGTTTTAATTAAAAGCACGGAATTAAAGAATCAAGTGATGTATAAAATAATAGCGAATTAAGATTATTGTAAATTATGATGAAAATGAAAAAACAGATTATCATGGTATTATGTTCTGTTTTAGGAATCTGTACTATTCAAGGTCAGTCCCGGGATCTGAAATTATCGAAAGTATTTATCCAGCAGAATTTGAGTGATGCAGCTCAACAAATCAAAGTCTTGGCAAATGAAATTCCTAAGGAAAAATTTCCTAAAACTTTTGAAAATAATAAACAAGTCTTTTCATCATCGAGTTGGTGGTGTTCTGGATTTTATCCTGGAACACTGTGGTACCTATATGAAGGAACTCAAGATCATGAATTATTGCAAAAGGTGGAAGAAAAATTACCTTATTTGGAGAAAGAAAAATATAATAAAGGTACACATGATCTAGGTTTTATGTTGTTTTGCAGCTTTGGAAATGGATTACGTCTCACAGGTGATTCTGTTAAATATAAAGATGTATTAGTTACAGGTGCAGCTTCGCTCTCTTCTCGTTTCAATGAGACCACAAACACGATTCGGTCTTGGGATCACAAGCCTTGGCATTATCCTGTCATCATTGATAATATGATGAATTTGGAGCTTTTGACTCAGGTTTCAAAAATGACTGGAAATAATAGGTACTATGATTTGGCAGTAGCACATGCTGAAACAACATTGAAAAATCATTTTAGGAAAGATTATAGCTCATATCATGTTATTGACTATGATGTGAACACCGGTAAAGTAATTGAAAAAAAAACGCATCAAGGTGCTTTTGATGAATCTGCATGGTCTAGAGGGCAAGGATGGGCACTCTATGGGTATACCATGATGTATCGCGAGACTAAGAAAAAGGAATTTTTAAATCAAGCTCGACATATTGCAAAGTATATTTTAAATCATCCTAATCTACCTCAGGATTTAATTCCTTATTGGGATTTTGATAAGGATAAGATTGAACCATCTAGTAACATGTATGCTAAGAAAGATCTACGTGATGTTTCAGCAGCAGCACTGTATGCATCTGCTTTACTCGAATTGGCACAATATACAGCAGGTAAGGAGTCAATGCTATATCTTACTAAGGCGGAGACTATACTTACTAATTTATCTAAAGCACCTTATAAGGCAGAGTATGGGAAGAATGGCGGTTATTTATTAAAGCATAGTGTAGGGGCAATACCTTTAAATTCTGAAATAGATGTGCCATTGACCTATGCAGATTATTATTATGTTGAGGCGTTAATTAGGTACAAAAGGCTTCTAGAGGGAAGTGCTATTATTCAAGAGATAGCAAAATGACATTTCTTCCTTCTCAACAATTCTTTATTGTCTTGAACAATATGAATGGTATTTCTATATGCCAACCGACCATGTCGAGCTGATCGTGAAAAGGAATTTCTTGGAGCTTCCAGAATGGTAGATCTTATTCGATTGGAATTGTTATCGTTAGCGAAACAACCATATCGAAATCTTAATCGAACATAGTTTTACTGTGGAATGCCGCTATATAAAAACACGTTTTAAAGTTTATAATAGCCTTTTTACGAGTTGATGTGGACCTTTCTGTATCTACTTTTTGGCTTTGGTCAATCACTCCTTAAGAAAGAGTATTTCCTATTTTCAAAGAAGGATTTCATCATTTGGTAAAGGAATCCAACCTTTTTTAAAAGGAAGTCACTTGTTCGAAAACGGTGTTCGGTTGTTCACAAGAGCCATCATCTTTTTGAAAAATAAGCATTCGCTGATTTAAAAGGATGGAACACTTTGTTCATAAAGAAGTTCATTGTTGGGAAAAAGTGATTGCTATTTCTCAACAATGAATAGTTAATTTGGTAATAGTTGTTCATGTGTATAAACTCAAGAACGATTATGTGGAAATGATGGTTCAAGTTTATCAACTCAGGATTGCTATTTCTCAACACTGGATTGTTGATTTGGAAATAATAGTTCAAGTTTATCAGCTCAGGAACGATTGTTTGGAAATGGTAGTTCATGTTAATCAGCTCAGGATTAGTTTTTTGGAAATAATGGCTTTTATTGATCAGAAAGTAACCACTTTTTTAGAAATAGGAATTTTCGTTTATTAACAAAGGGCTAGCGAAATGCAAAAAGTAAGCCTACTATTGCCCCCTTGGTGATGAGTAATACAATTAAAATACAAACAATTTAGCATGCTAACTATTTATAGATCGCATAGTAGATGAAGTACTGATGAAGAGTATATCACATGTAGAATTGTTCAGTAAAAGTGATATCAACAATATTGTGTTTGGGGGCTAGAATCATTAATTCATCGAATGAGCTCATTGATGATATGAGTGAAGCCCACAATAATGAAGACAAGGAGCATGTATAAAATAGATCATTTCTTGGAAAAAAATAACACCATATTTTATTGATTTTTCACTCAAAATAACACCTGACTATTAATTTGACTCACGTTGTTCTTTAATAATAAATTCCGAAGGATTTTGTCCAAAAAGCTTTTTAAATTCTTTGCTAAAATATTTTCTGTCTGAAAAACCTACAGCATAGGCAACTTCACTAATGTTCATGGTGGATATCAGCATTTCTTTTGCTTTATTGAGTCTGTAGTTTTTAACATAGTTGTTAAGTGATAGATTTGTAATGGCGTTTAATTTACGGTATAGTACTGGTGCGCTCATTGCCATAGCTCGAGAAATATAATTGACATCAAAAGAATCAGATAAAAGATGATCTTCGATGAGTTTATTTAAAGATTGAATAAATTTATTGTCTTGTTCATTATCACTAATGGTTGTTTTTATCTGGAAGTTTTGACTACGCTTTTTATTTATATTTAATAAATTCTGGACGTAATAAAAGAGTTGACTGTTATTAAATGGTTTTGTTAAATAAATATTTGCTCCACTTTGTAAGGTTTCAGTTTGGACTTGATCGTCCGTTAATGCTGTTAATAAGATAAATGGAATATGGCTTGTGATGATATTTCTTTTTATGGTTTTGCATAGTTCGCTTCCATTCATATTGGGCATCATCAGGTCTGAAATAATTAAATCTGGTACATTTTTTTCTGCTTTCTTTAAAGCTTCTTCACCGTCATGTGCAAGTATAACATTGAAATTTTCTTTAAAAATGGAGGCAATTAGCTCTAACAATTCTTTATTGTCTTCGACAATGAGTATCGTTGTTTGAAATCTGGTCTCTGTAATGGATGGAATACTGTTTAATGAATAATTGGTTTCATTGGATTTTTCATGATCATGGTATTGAAGATTGGCAGTTATGGGTAAGCGAACCGTGAAAATAGTCCAGAGTTCTTCTTTTTCATAATTGGATCGACAATAAATTTCTCCTCCGTGTTGCTCGATTATCTTTTTAGTAAGTGCTAAGCCTATACCCGTGCCAATACTATCTTGTACATGGTCTTCTCTATAGTATTCTTCAAATATTTTGAATTGATTTGAAGAGGTGATACCGACGCCATTATCGACAATGTGAATGGTAATGTTCTTTTCATCATGAAGAATCTCTAAATAAACGGTACCATTTTCAGGTGTATATTTGATTGCGTTGGATAGCAGGTTAAACATCACTTTATCAAATTGTATGGTATCAATAAGTTGTATTCCAACAGGATCTATTCGTTTGATGTAATAGTTTAAATTTTTGGTTTGGGCTAAATCATTGAATAAATAAAACGTATCTTCTATATATTCTCTAAATGAAATTGATGTTAGTTTGAGTTCTTGTTTATTGTCGTCAAATTTTTTAAAATCTAACAATTCATTGATGACTGACAATAGTTTAGTTGCATTTTTCTTAATCCGTATTAATTTAAATTGTGTCGTTGGAAGAGTGGCAACTTCTGTTATTAATTCGTCAAGAGGAGCTGTGATCAATGTCAGTGGTGTTCTGATTTCATGTGAAATTTGGGTGAAGAATTTTATTTTTTTCTCATGCTCTTTTTCTGAGTTGATTAGAATCTCACGTTCTACAATAAATTTTATGATAAAATGGATGGCTAGAGCAAACGATATGGCATAAAAAAGATATGCCCACCAAGTGCGCCAAAATGGAGGAAGTACCATAATATCTAAGATTAAAGGTGTTTTGCTCCAAATCATATCGTTATTGCAGGAGAATATGGTTAATTTATGTCTTCCTTCCGGTATATTGGTGTATTTAATATTTGCGGAATTGGTCTCTATCCAATATTTGTCAATTCCATCCAACTTGTATCTGTATTTGTTTTTTAATGGCTTAATAAAATTAGAGCTTGAAAAATCGATTGTTAGATAGTTTTCATGGTGATGTAATCTGATTTGATAATGATTGTTCGTGGCTGTAGCACTAATTCGGTCAAATGGAAGTATACTTTCATTTACATAAATATTTCTTAATAATACAGTAGGTGCAATATGATTGAACACTATTTTTCTAGTATCTATAGATACTAATCCATTTAGAGTGGTCAAAAATAATTTTCCTTCTTCACCATGGAATAGCTTAGCATTTTGTAAATTCTTAACGGGTAGACCATCATTTTGATTTAAAATAGTGGTGTACTTCGTTTTTGGATTAAAGAAAATTAAGCCATTTTTACTTGTGATCCAGAGCTTATTGTCGATCCTTATAGGCCATCCTAGATTATTTTTTTTAAACTTGACTTCAAAGTTTGTCTTACCATTTTTTTGTATACTGTATAGTGCGCTGTCTGTGGTAAACCAAAGTTGATCCAAGTGATCGATAAAAAAACCTTTTATTGAATAAGATTTGAGTTCCGGAATTACTTTAAAAATTGAGTTTTGCTTTTTTACATATAGTTTATTTTCTTGTAAAAGATATATTTGATTTTTACGGTCTTCTTGTATGTCTGCAATTTCAGTGCTTCCTATTTCATCAACTCGAATGGGTATCTGATTTTTTTCTACGGTAAATAATCCAGTGTTAGTGCCCAGATAAATTTTATGCTGTAGATCTACATAGATGGTAAAAACGTTATTTTTAACATTAAAAGAGTCTTTATCAAGATAATAATGATCGGTTTTATGACTATAGATATCCATGACGTTATATCCACCAGCATATTGAGCCGCATAGATTTTATTATCCCTTACATAAAGATCTTTGATCAGGTTAGATTTTGTTAAATGTGGTACAGGAACACTATATCCACTTTGTTTGTCTATAATATTAATCCCATTTTCTTCTGTTCCGATCCAATAACTGTTTTTTGTTTGGGCATAGCTACTTGTTATATCACTATTTAAGCGATGGAAATTACTAGAACGAGTAGAATAGATGATTAATGGTAATATATTGGGATAAATGGCATTGATACCTCCAAAGTAGGTCCCTAACCATACAATTTTTTGATTATCTATAAAAATATCATAGATTGAATTCTGAGATAAGGAATAATTAAGGGTATTATGTTGATAATTGTTAAAGTGATTTTCTTTTTGAAACACAGATAATCCTTTAAGTGTACCTATTAATATATTGCCAGCAGGATTTTTAATGATTTTCCGGATATTATTGCTTAATAAATTGCTATTTCCTACTGAAAAGTTTACCCATTCCTTGTTACTGAATTTATATCGATAAACGCCATGTAGTTTAGTTGCTACCCATAAATTGCTTTTATCATATAGTAAGGAACTAACGATACGTTCTTCTCTTAATGAAATTGGTAGCTGTAGATTGGATACTATGGAAAGTTTTTCATTTTTATACTCTAGAACTTCAATGCCTTGAAGACTTGCAATAATATACGTATCACTATTTATTTGGGTAATGGTTTGCACTTTACTTCTGGAAAGTAATAATTCAAGTCTGTAGGATGATCCTTCGGGTTTTGCCATATAAAGGCCATTCTGAGCGCAAATAAAAGTTTGGTTAGACAATGTTTGAATATCAAGCACGGCTATCTTTTCTTTAAAAATCTTATTGTTTTTTTTGACGGGTCTTTGTTTATTGATGTCATATACATACAGATGAGTATCTGTTCCAATAAAAAGATCATTTTTGATGTTGATCCCAATTTTAATTATATACTTAATATCATTTAGACTGGTGTCAGATTTCAATAAATTGGAAATATTTTTTGAATCATAAACAAAAAGATTGTCCGCACCTCCAAACCAAAGCCTACCTTTTTGATCTTGTGCAATAGAGAGAACCGGTTGTTTGTCAAGAATATTCTCCTGACTTAATTGTTCAAATCGAAAATCCTGTGCATAGCAATGAGCAATCAAGAATCCCAAGGTTAAAAAACATCGTAGTAGATTTAGCTGATTATTCATTTTGGCTGGTTTACAGGTCAAATTTAAGATTTTACCCCTAAAAATTTATAAAAATCACCCTCTATTATTGTGATTATGCTTCAAATTTGAGACATAAACCAATTAATCAATATATAAACTAAATCCAAAAGTATGGCAAAGTTTTACACAGTCGGGGTATCGGCTATGATGCTATTTACGGTAGGCACGACTATGGCTCAGCAAAAGATTTCTGTGTCTGGACGAATAACGGATAGTCAAGGTGGGGCATTATCTGGCGTAACGATCAAAGAGAAAGGAGGAACAGTAGCGACTTCGACTAACAAATCTGGAAATTTTTCGATTTCTGTCCCGAGTAATGCAACGTTGATCATTTCTAATGTAGGCTACCAAAATCAAGAAGTTTCTGTCGATGGAAAAACCACTATTACAATCACTTTAGCTGACGGAAATGCTGCTATTGATGAAGTTGTCGTCGTGGGTTATGGAACGCAGAAAAAGGCTAAATTACTGGGATCCATATCAACTATTGATGCTAAACAACTGGAAAATCGTGCAGTTACTAATGTTTCCTCTGCACTCTCGGGTTTAGCAGCAGGAGTTCAGGTAAAAGTAGGAAATGGCAAACCGGGAAGTGATGGTGCTACTATTCGAGTACGCGGGGTAGGAACTATGAATAATAATGACGCACTAGTTATCATTGATGGGATACAAGGTGTAATGGATGCGGTAAATCCCGAAGATATTGAAAGTATTTCTGTTTTGAAGGATGCATCATCTGCAGCAATATATGGTGCACGTGCTGCAAATGGGGTTATCTTGATAACAACTAAAAAAGGTAAAGCTGGACAAGGCCCGCAGATCAATTATTCGGGATTATTTTCAAGGACCTCACCCAGTGCTAAGCCTGTATTTGTTAATGATTATGTGCGTCACATGAATTTATTTAATGAAGCAGCTGCAAATATTGGTACTACTGGACAGTATACACAGTCTGCAATTGATGCATGGACTGCAGCCAATGCGGACCCAAATGGTTTAGCTCCTTCTGGTTTACCTAATTATGTTGCTTATCCTAATACCAATTGGGGGGACTGGATCTATGAAGATGGCTGGTTGAAGAATCATAATGTGAGTGTACTGGGAGGAAGTGAGAAAATTCGTTTTAATTTATCTGGAAGAATTCAAGATAATCCCGGTATCATGTACAATACAGGAATGAAGCGCTATGAAGGACGTGTTAACTTGGAAACTGATGTAACCGATTTCTTGACTGTAGGAACACAAACGTTCGTTGTTAATGAACATCGTTCATTGGCTTCTGATGCTAATCTTTACAATTTTTTGCGTCAAACAACTCCGGGTATCTACCCTAAGTATGAAGACAAGTTTGGGGGAGCCGTTTTAAGTTCAGGAGAGTCTTCACAATTAAATAATATTTTGTTGTATCTGTATGATTATAAAGGGAGTAATGAGCGAACTCGATTGAATTCTACATTTTTCGCTAATCTTAAACTTTGGAAAGGTTTAACATTTGAAACCAAATTTAATTATCAGTCGCGTTTTGATGAGATTACCGGATATCAAAATCCTTCAGCTCGATATGATTTTTCTACCCTGAATATGGTGGTTACTCCAACTGTGCCTTCACAGCTGACAACAAGTCAATCCTATGGGAAAATTTATAGAAAATCTTTTGATAATGTTTTGCGCTATAATACGGAAATAGGCAAGCATACAATCGGTGCGTTAATTGGACATAACGAATTTTATTATAATGATTCGGGATTCAGCGCTTCTAAGAAAGGTTTGATTGATGAAACCATTACTAATATTGGTACAGGAACTGAAATGTCATCTATCGGAGGAGATGAATCAGATAATTCTATGCGTTCCTTCTTTGGTCGTGTGAACTATGATTATGACTCTAAATATTTGGCTGAGTTTAGTCTTCGTAGAGACGGTGCTTCGAAGTTTGGCCGTAATCGAAAATATGGAACTTTTCCTTCTTTTTCTTTGGGTTATATGCTGTCAAAAGAATCTTTTATGGCTGCTGTGAATCCTTACATACAGGATGTGAAAATTCGTGGATCATGGGGTAAATTGGGGAATGATGGGGGAGATGGTCTTAATGTATACGGTTGGCACGGTGTCTACGGACTGGTTGGTTACTCTTTCAATGGTACACAAATGAATGGTTTGCAGTTGTCTCGTTTTGGCAATGATTTATTGCAGTGGGAGGAAGCTGAAAACAAAGAGATCGGATTAGAATTTGCGACCTTAAAACGCCGTGCATCTGTAGAATTAAATGTGTATGACCGTAAGACGTCTAATATTATTCGTGCTGCAGAGGTTCCAATTACTGCGGGTACGACGACTCCTCCTTTTTTTAATCAAGCTGCAATGCGTAATACAGGTGTTGAGTTTAATTTAAATTGGCGTGATCAGATTGGAGATTTCAGATATAATATAGGGGGTAATTTTTCTTATAATAAGAATAAGGTAATCAAATTTGAAGGTCAGTTGAAAGAAGGATTTGTTGATGATGGTACAGGAAAAATGACTTGGCAAACAAACTTAGGAGATGTTTCTAGCGGGGGGCTCAACCGTATTCTTGAAGGAAGTCAATTAAATGAATTTTATTTGCGTAAAGTCTATAAAGGGGATGGCTCTTATTTTAATGCGGATGGTTCTGTTAATATTCATGGAGGTCCAACGACTGGAATGATTCGTACTGAGGGAGACTATGAATGGGCAAAAGCGATGAAGGCTGCTGGTTATTCCTTCTTAAACTCGAGTCAGAAAATCAGTGATGTTTACGGTAGTACTGCTCTATATTATGGAGATCTAATTTATTCGGATCTTAATCAAGATGGTGTATATGGAAATACTGCGGATCAATATTTTACCGGTACTTCTGTCAATCCAAAATATATTTACGGTATTAGTCTTGGCTTTTCGTATAAGGGATTGGATATGTCTATGATTTGGGCAGGAGAGTCTGGTGCGCAGTATTACTGGAATGATCATGGGTATAATAACAATGTCTTGATTTCTGGAAATCAGGTGACGACACGAATTGCTGACGATCACTACTTCTATAATCCAAATAGTCCTGATGATCCGCGTACAAATCAAAATGGATATTTTCCAAGGTTGAAATATGGTACCTCTGCAGAAAATATTAATAATCAGTCTAGTGATTATTGGTTGTACGAATCGAATTTCTTTAAGTTGAGAAATCTGCAAATCGGGTATACGTTTGATAAGAAGCTCACGGAGAAATTTAAGGTTAGAAATTTAAGAATATTCTTTTCTGGAGAGAATTTGTTGATGTTTACCAATTTCCCTGGATTAGATCCTGAAGTGGGAGCAGGTGCTGAATACCCAACAATGAAACAGTATGCATTTGGTTTAAATTTTGGATTCTAAAAATAGACTGATCATGAAAAATAAAAATATAAAATATACATTTTGGAATAAAAAATTAATGCTTGTTGCTAGCTTGGCGACAGCACTATCGGTATCTTCTTGCGATAAGGATCTCTTGGACACGGTACCAAAAACACAGGTATTAACCAATAATATGTGGTTAACGGACAACCTAACTGATCAAGGTGTAACGGGTGTATATCAAAACTTGCGTAATGGACAGATGCTGTATGAATATGATACATATGTTACGTTGCAGGGAAGAGATAATTCGGTTTTAATGAATGGTACTGCAACAGCGTCCTCTGGAATATTTTCTTCCGAATGGCAGAATCTTTATGAGGGGATTCATCGAGCTAATGATGCAGTCTATGGATTGACAAATATTTCTCCAACTGAGGAGGTTAAAAAATCACGGTTGCTTGCGGAAGTGAAATTTTTGCGTGCTTTTTATTACTATCGTTTAAATCAACTATATCAAGGTGTTCCAATTTATACGGAACCGATTGAATGGAATAAGGTAGATAAGCCCAGAAATACAGAAGATGAGGTGTGGAATTTGATCGTACAGGATTTGACTGATTGTATTAACGAAACTAATCTTCCAAATCGATATGAAGCTGCAAATGCAAATTTTGGAAGAATTTCAAAATCTGCTGCTTATGCTCTCCGTGGAAAAGTCTATATGTACAGAAAAGAATGGCAAAAAGCTATAGATGATTTTCAAAAAGTGAAGGATCTTGGACATACTCTTTTCGGAAATTATGAGAATTTATTTAAAGGTGAAAATGAGAAAAGTCCTGAAATTATATTCAGTATTCAGAATATTGCTTTACCAGGTTATGGGTCAAATTATCAATTTAGATTTGGGTCTAGATCTGCATTTGGTTCTAATTGGAATACGTTCTTAGTGCACCCTGATGCGGTAGACCGCTATCAAAAGAAGGACGGTTCACCATTTAATTGGAACGATTATATTCCGGGTTATAATGCTATGGATCCCGTAAAACGTGAGGTATTTTTCTTAAGAAATAATTTAACAGCTACGGAAATAGCTAATATGACGAAAAAGGGTTTAGATATGTCTTTGTACCTTCCTACGAGCAATGAGCAACGTGTCATGGCTGCTTATGTTGATCGAGATCCTAGGCTGTCAAGCAATGTTATTTTGCCGTATTCGACTTTTGTGGGTGCTAATGGTGCAACTGATCAGGTGTTTACTTCGAGATGGCCATATCGTCAAGAGTTTGGAGGTGTATTTGATTTGCGTACGGACATTGTTCCAAATTTTTATTACTATCCTCGAAAATTTGTCTATACGGGTGCAAATCCTGGTATTCCTAACAGAGAGGCTGGAGCTTATGATTATATCGTGATTCGTTATGCCGATATATTATTGTTATGGGCAGAGGCTCTGAATGAATTGCATAAGTCTGGAGAGGCCGTTATAAAAGCCAATGAGGTGCGTACTCGTGCGAATGTGCAGCCTATTAGTTTAGGTATCGGTGAAGATGATTTGCGTAAGGAAATTCGTGATGAACGACGTCGTGAATTAATGTGCGAGGGTGTTATCTATTTTGATGAACTGCGTTGGAAAACTCTTAAAGAGACGTCTTTTTATGCGGGAAATGGTATTAAAGAAGTTTGGGGTAGAGTGAATTCACCATACACTTGGGGGGGAGACCATTTATTTACTTGGCCTGTACCACAGTTAGAAAGGGAGAGAAATACAAATCTTACTCAAAATCCTGGTTGGGATAATTAAGTTAAATTTTGATTATTCTGTAAAGATTTTGATATCAACCGTCTGTGCAATCGTTTGACAAGTCGGTTGATCTTTTTAAGATTGCTTTTTTAATGCAAAAATATGATTTTTAGACTTTTAGATTAATAAATAAGCACATCTAGTGCACATAGATAGATATAAAAAAAATGAAAAGAAGGTTGTTATTGAAGCTTTTAGGTGGAATTGGATTAGGGACCTTGTCGACTTCTGTACCCATGCAAGTAGAGGCTGGTCATCAAAAGGGACGGCATTGTTTTGGACAGGAAAATGACCGTGCTTATTGGGTAGCCATACTAATTAAGATGGCATCGCCGATATTAACCAATATCAGTAAGGAGCAATGGCGAAGAAATATGCCGATGGAGGTCAGTCCGACTTTTGATAAGCGTGATCCTGGTGTGGGTTATCTAGAGGCTTTTGGTCGATTATTAGCAGGTATGGCCCCTTGGTTGGCTTTACCTGATGATGGAACGGATGAGGGGAGGGTGCGTAAAAAATTCAGAGAGCAGGCTTTATTGGGAATAAAACATGGAGTAGATCCTAGATCTCCAGATTATTTTACCTGGCGTGGTCCGTCTTCGCAAACTTTGGTTGATGCAGCTCATTTAGCTCTAGCTTTTCTGCGTGCTCCTGTTGCACTATGGGAACCTTTAGATCCCCTTACTAAAAGTCGAGTTGTAGAAGAATTTAAACTTTTGCGTAAAATTAAACCAAATGAAAGTAATTGGCTTTTATTTGCGGCAATGACGGAAACGTTTTTATATGATATCGGGGAGGAGTGCGCAAGAGAGAAAATAGATTATGCTGTAAACAAGTTTGATACAGAATGGTATGTGGGTGATGGTTGGTACAGCGATGGCGCTCACTTTAGTTTTGATCATTATAATGGTTATGTGATCCATAATATGCTGGTGGAAGCCTTGCGTCATCATGTAAGCGTAGATAAGAGATATAAAGAAATGTTTGATCGGGCTTATAAAAGAATGCAACGTTATGCACATCATCTGGAACGTATGATTTCTCCAGAAGGTTATTATATGGTTGTTGGTCGATCTTCAACTTATAAGAATGCAGCTTTTCAGCCTTTGGCTGCGGTGGCTCTTGAAAATAGATTGCCGGAGGATATTTCTAAGGGACAAGTACGTGCAGCTCTAACAGCAGTATTGAGAAATATTTATATTGATAAGACTTTTTCACCTTCAGGATGGCTTCGTATGGGGGTGGTAGGCGATTTGCAACAGAATTTGGCAGATTACTATACGAATGCTGGTTCTATGTATGTAGCCTCTTTGTCCTTTCTTCCTCTTGGGCTACCGGCTAATGATGAATTTTGGACTTGTAATCCTGAAAAATGGACTTCGCAGAAATGCTGGGATGCCGAACAGTTTCCAAAAGATTATTATGTAAATTATTAAAAACCTCAAAAATTACTTTTTAAATGAACTTGAGAAATTATTTAATCCTGTTTGGAATAATAGGATTTGCTCTTCAGGGAGCTTCGTGCCAAGGTAAAAGAAAGTTGGTGAAGGATAGGCTAACCCTTGATCAAGCTTTTGTGAATCAAAACCTGGAAGATGCAAAGAAACAGATTAGTTATCTCGCTTCTTCTGTAAAAGAAGCTGATATTCCTACGACTTTCCAAAATGGTAAATATGTGAATTGGGGGTCTAGCTGGTGGTGTTCTGGATTTTATCCAGGTACTGTATTGTACCTTTATGAGTATTCAAAGGATCCGAAATTATTAGATGAGGCCAAAAGAAAATTGAAATATTTGGAGAAAGAAAAGAATAATAAAGGTACGCATGATCTGGGTTTTATGCTTTACTGCAGCTTTGGAAATGCACTACGGTTGACAAGTGATTCTACTTCCTATAAATATGTACTGAGTACAGGTGCTGCCTCATTGGCGACACGTTATAAGGATGCTACAAAGACTATTCGTTCATGGGATGGGGGTAAAAACTGGGATGGGCAATCTTGGACATATCCCGTTATTATAGATAATATGATGAATTTGGAGTTTTTAATGGAAGTATCTAAGATGACTGGAAATTCCAGTTATGCTGACATCGCAATTAAACATGCTGATGCAACCATGGTCAATCATTACAGAAAAGATTATAGTTCTTATCATGTGGTTGATTATAATAGTACGGACGGAAGTATTATATCTAGGAAGACTGCACAAGGTGCTTTTGATAAATCAGCTTGGTCCAGAGGTCAGGCTTGGGGCTTGTATGGTTATACTATGATGTTTAGGGAAACGAATGATCAAAAATATTTACAGCAGGCAAGAAATATTGCAAAGTTTTATTTGAATCATCCCAATTTACCTCAAGATCTGATTCCTTATTGGGATATGGATCAAAATAAATTAACGACTTCTAGTAAATATTACAATCAGAAAGATTTGCGTGATGTGTCAACTGCCGCAGTCATGGCTTCTGCATTGTTGGAACTTGCGCAATATACCGATGGCGGGGAGAGTCAATTATATATCGTCAAAGCGGAGCAGATGTTGCGATCATTGTCTTCTAAACCTTATAAAGCAGACTATAAGGAAGCGGGGGGGTATATCTTAAAACATAGTGTAGGGTCCATTCCACATGAGACGGAGGTCGATGTTCCTTTGACATATGCGGACTACTATTATGTAGAAGCTTTAGTTCGATATAAACGATTATTGGATGGGGATCCTATCATAAAAATTTAAATTGACTGTAAATTCGCATTAAAAGACCTATACCTAACTTTATCAACTAGGTATAGGTTTTTTTGTTATTAGGTTGTTGTAAATTGGTATTTATTATTTATGAGTAAGCCGGTATTACATTTGGTTTATATTTCATCGTTTGATTTTTTAAGGATAGAAAAGGTGAATTAAGTTATATGTTTATCGTATCCATGAGTTGTCTGCTATTCGATTAATTTTTAATAATTCAATCGGTTATTTTTTTATTTTCTTGATCGGGATAAAAAAATAAAAAAATAATGCGCTAATAATTTGATACTTAGAAAATTCTTCTTACTTTTGCAGTCCCTTATTGGGAGAAATACGTCTTGAGCGAAGCCCTACTGCTTCGATGGACTTTTAATTAATTAATTTACAACATGTCAGGTATTATTGGAAAAAAAGTAGGAATGACAAGCCTGTTTGATGCAGAGGGAAAAAACATTCCTTGTACTGTTATTCAAGCTGGTCCGTGCGTGGTTACGCATATACGTACGGAAGAGAAAGATGGCTACGCTGCTGTTCAACTTGGCTTCGATGAAGCTAAAGAAAAGAACACAACGAATTCTTTAAAAGGGCACTTTGCAAAAGCAAATACAACGCCTAAGCGTAAGCTGGTTGAGTTTAAAACTTTCCCAGATGCAAAACAACTTGGTGACGTAGTTGACGTTACACTTTTTGAAGAGGGGGAGTATGTTGACGTAGTCGGTACTTCTAAAGGTAAAGGTTTTCAAGGTGTAATGAAACGTCATGGATTTGGTGGTGTAGGTGGTGCGACTCACGGTCAGCACAACAGATTACGTGCTCCAGGTTCAATTGGTGCGGCTTCTTGGCCTTCACGTGTATTTAAAGGTATGCGTATGGCGGGTCGTATGGGGGGTGATAGAATTAAAGTTCAAAACTTACAAGTTTTGAAAGTTTATGCTGATCAAAACCTAATCGTTGTTAGTGGTTCCATCCCAGGAGCTAAAGGTTCTTATGTAGTTGTAGACAAATAGGAAATGGAAGTTAAAGTTTTAAATTTATCAGGTAAAGAAACAGGTGCCAAGGTGCAACTTCCTGAGTCGGTATTTGGGTTAGAGCCTAACGATCATGCGATCTATTTGGACGTGAAGCAATACTTAGCGAATCAACGCCAAGGAACTCACAAATCTAAACAACGTAATGAAATCGCGGGATCAACTCGTAAATTACACAAACAAAAAGGTACTGGTGGTGCTCGTGCGGGTTCTATCAAATCTCCATTGTTTAATGGTGGTGGTCGTGTATTCGGTCCTCAACCTCGTGACTATTCTTTCAAATTGAATAAAAAATTGAAACAATTGGCACGTAAATCAGCGTTAAGCTATAAAGCTGTTGACAACAATGTTTTAGTATTAGATGAAGTTAAATTTGACTCAATCGGAACTAAAAATTATGTTGCTTTCGTAAATGCTTTAAATGTAGCAGATGAGAAAACTTTATTGGTTTTACAAGCGCAAGATAACAACGTTTATTTATCAAGCAGAAACTTGAAGAAAGCAAAAGTAATTACAGTAGATCAATTGAATACATATGATGTATTGAATGCTACTAAATTATTGTTCACTACAGGTTCTCTTAAAACTTTGGAGGAGGCATTAGCTAAGTAATATGGACATTATTAAAAAACCTATCTTAACTGAGAAAGCTTCATTTTTAACGGAAAAATTAAACCGTTATGCTTTCAAAGTAGATCACAGAGCTAACAAAATTCAGATCAAAACAGCTGTTGAGGCTATGTTTGGTGTTACTGTTCTTGCGGTTAATACTGCAGTAGTAGCAGGTAAGGCAAAGAGCCGTTACACAAAAGCAGGTTTTGTTTCTGGTAGAGCTCCTAAGTATAAAAAAGCTGTCATTACAATTAAAGACGGCGAAACTATTGACTTTTACAGTACTATATAATTAGAGATGGCAGTTAAAAGATTCAAACCGGTAACCCCTGGTACTCGTTTCAGAGTAGGCGCTGACTATTCTGACGTAACAACTAATGTTCCTGAAAAATCATTAGTAGTTGGAAGCAACAAAAGATCGGGCGGTCGTAATAAATCCGGTAAAATGACTATGCGTTATATCGGTGGGGGACACAAGAAAGTATACCGATTAATAGATTTCAAACGCGATAAAAAAGATATCCCTGCAACAGTAGCTACAATTGAATACGATCCAAACCGTACGGCACGTATTGCATTATTGCATTATGCTGATGGTGAGAAACGTTATATCATCGCTCCAGCTGGTTTAAAAGTTGGAATGACTGTAGTAGCAGGAGAAAAAGTTGCCCCTGAAGTAGGTAATACTATTCCATTAGCAAACATTCCATTGGGTTCTATCATCCATAACATCGAATTGAACCCTGGTCAAGGTGGTTCAATCGCTCGTTCGGCTGGTACATATGCACAATTGTCTGCTCGTGATGGTAAATATGCTATTATCAAATTACCTTCAAGTGAGACACGTATGATCTTATTGACTTGCGTAGCTACAATCGGTTCAGTATCTAACCACGATAGAAGAATCGAAGTGTTAGGTAAGGCTGGTCGTAACCGTTGGTTAGGACGTCGTCCAAGAGTTCGTGGTGTAGCTATGAACCCTGTCGATCACCCTATGGGTGGTGGTGAGGGTCGTACCTCAGGAGGTCAGCCTCGTTCACGCACAGGTGTTTTAGCTAAAGGCTTCAAAACACGCGACAAGAAGAAAACATCGAATCGTTACATCATTGAGAGAAGGAAAAAATAATGGCTCGTTCAATTAAAAAAGGTCCTTATATCGATCACAACTTAGAAGGAAAAGTTCTTTCTATGAATGAAACTAACAAGAAGTCAGTTATCAAAACATGGTCTCGCAGATCAATGATTTCCCCTGATTTTGTTGGTCATACCTTTGCAGTGCACAACGGGAATAAATTTATCCCTGTTTATGTAACGGAAAACATGGTAGGTCACAAATTAGGCGAATTCGCTCCTACGCGTACATTCAGAGGCCACGCAGAAAAGAAAAAATAATAGGTAATGGAAGCAACAAAAAAACTTAAAAAGTCTGTTTTAATAAAGCAGCGCAAAGAGCAAGAGAAAGCTCAAATAGGAGGAGCTTCTACTGCCAAATTATTAAATTGCCCTACTTCACCTCGTAAGATGCGTTTAGTAGTGGACTTAATTCGTGGCGAGAAAGTAGAGAATGCTTTATATATTTTAAAGCATACAAGCAAAGAAGCAGCAATCCGTGTAGAAAAATTATTATTATCTGCAATTAAAAACTGGGAAGCTAAAAACGAAGGTAAATCAGTTGAAGATAGTCAATTATACGTTAAAGAAGTAGCAGTAGCAGGTGGTCGTCAATTGAAAAGATTGCGTCCAGCTCCTCAAGGTCGCGGTTATAGAATTCGTAAGCGTTCAAACCATGTTACTTTGATCGTTGACAGTAAATCTAACGTTGAACAAAACTAATTTATTGAGAAATGGGACAAAAAGCAAATCCAATAGGTAGCAGATTAGGAATCATCAGAGGTTGGGATTCTAATTGGTTCGGAGGAAAAAACTATGCCGATAAATTAGTAGAAGACGAAAAGATTAGAAAATATCTTTCTGTTCGTATAGCAAAAGGTGGTGTAGCAAAAGTTGTTATTGAAAGAACTTTAAAACGTATCACAGTTACTATTCATACAGCAAGACCTGGTATCGTTATCGGTAAAGGTGGTCAGGAAGTTGATAAGATCAAAGAAGAGTTAAAGAAAATCACTAAGAAAGATGTTCAAATTAACATTTTTGAGATTAAACGCCCTGAGTTAGATGCTAAATTAGTAGCTGAAGGTGTTGCTAAGCAATTAGAGGCTCGTATTTCATTCCGTCGTGCAATGAAAACTTCTATTGCATCGACAATGCGTATGGGTGCTGAAGGTATCAAAATTATGTGTTCTGGTCGTTTGGGTGGTGCTGAAATGGCGCGCTCTGAGCAGTACAAAGAAGGAAGAACTCCTTTACATACATTGCGTGCTGACATCGACTATGCATTAGCTGAGGCACTTACTACTTACGGTAAAATCGGTATCAAAGTTTGGATCTGTAAAGGTGAAGTTTACGGTAAACGTGACTTATCTCCAAACATTGGTCAAGCTTCTGGTGTGAAAACACGTGGTGGAAACGAAGGCGGTGCTGATCGTCGTGACAACCGTAAAGGTGGTCGTGGTGGTGACCGTCGTGGTGGAAACAACAATCGTGGTGGCAACAACCGTGGTGCAAAAAGAGATTAATTAATAATAAGATTTAAAAATATTCCGTCGCTGACGGGATTAAAATAAATAACGAACATGTTACAGCCAAAAAGAACAAAGTTCAGAAAGATGCAGAAAGGACGTATGAAAGGTAACGCTTCTCGTGGAGCAGAGTTAGCTTTTGGTTCTTTCGGTATCAAGTCAATGGAGGAAGCATGGATCACAAGCCGTCAAATCGAGGCAGCTCGTATTGCAGTGACACGTTACATGAAACGTGAAGGTCAAGTTTGGATCCGTATTTTCCCTGATAAACCCGTTACTAAAAAACCTGCAGAGGTTCGTATGGGTAAAGGTAAGGGAGCTCCAGAATACTGGGTTGCCGTAGTACGCCCAGGCCGTATGTTATTTGAAGCAGAAGGTGTGTCTTTAGAAATTGCTAAAGAAGCATTACGTCTTGCAGCTCAAAAGCTTCCGGTTCAAACTAAGTTTGTTATACGTAGAGATTACGTAGAAGCATAAATCGTTGGTAATGTCATTATTTAAGCCTTAGGACCGTTACTCCTAAGGCTATATATAAACTAATGATAACCCAATATAACAACTGAAATAAAATGAAAAATTCAGAAATTTTAGAATTATCAACAGAGGATTTAGCTGCTCGTTTAGTAGAAGAGAAAGCTGCCCTTAGCAAATTGAAATTTGCACATGCTGTTTCTGCAATTGAGAACCCTAATGTAATCAAAACAGCTCGTAGAGATATCGCTCGTTTAAGTACTGAGTTGAGTGCTCGTAAAGCTGCAGCTAAGAAAGAAACAGCCTCTGAGGCATAAATTGAAGTCGAAATGGAAAGACAATTAAGAAAAACAAGAATCGGCTTAGTAGTTAGCAATAAAATGGAGAAATCTATCGTAGTAAAGGTTGAGCGTAAAGTGAAACACCCTATCTACGGTAAATTCGTTAAAAAAACTACTAAATTTACTGCTCATGACGAAACTAATACCTGTGGTATCGGCGATACGGTATTAATTATGGAAACTCGTCCGCTGAGTAAGACTAAGAATTGGAGATTAGTAGAAATATTAGAAAGAGCTAAATAACATGGTACAACAGGAATCAAGACTAAATGTTGCTGATAACAGCGGAGCTAAAGAAGTTTTAGTAATCCGTGTGTTAGGTGGCACAGGTAAGCGTTATGCTTCGATAGGTGATAAAATTGTTGTTACCATCAAAAGCGCTTTACCTTCAGGAAACGTAAAAAAAGGTACTGTTTCTAAAGCTGTAGTTGTTAGAACTAAAAAAGAAATCCGTCGTAAAGATGGTTCTTATATTCGTTTTGATGACAACGCTGCAGTATTATTAAATAATAATGATGAACCACGTGGTACACGTATCTTTGGCCCAGTTGCTAGAGAGTTACGTGAGAAACAGTTCATGAAAATTGTATCACTAGCACCGGAGGTTTTATAATTATGGCATACAAAAAAACAACAACAACTACACACAAAATCAAAATCAAAAAAGGTGATTTAGTGAAAGTTATCGCTGGTAACTCTAAAGGTGTTCAAGGAAAAGTATTGCAAGTTTTAGTGGATGCTAATAGAGCTGTTGTAGAAGGCGCTAATATCATCAAAAAACACACTAAACCAAGTGCGGCTAATCCTAATGGTGGTATTATTGAAAAAGAAGCAGCTATCCATATTTCTAACTTAGCTTTAATCGATCCTAAAACAGGAGCTCCTACTCGCGTAGGTCGTAAAGTTAACGAAGATGGTAAAATTGTTCGTGTAGCAAAAAAATCAGGGGAGGAAATTAAATAATGACTTACGTACCAAGATTAAAAGTGAAATATGCGGAGGAAATCCGTACTGCACTTAAAGAAAAATTCCAGTATAAAAGTGTTATGCAGGTTCCTAAACTTGAGAAAATCGTTGTTTCACAAGGTGTAGGTGCTGCCACTTCAGATAAAAAATTAATTGATAACGCTCTTGCAGAGTTAACATTAATTACTGGTCAACAAGCTGTTGCAACAAAATCGAAAAAAGATATCTCAAACTTTAAATTACGTAAAGGTATGCCTGTTGGTGCACGTGTTACTTTACGCGATAACAACATGTATGAGTTCTTAGATCGTTTAATCGCTGTATCACTTCCACGTATTCGTGACTTCCGTGGTATCAACGATAAAGGTTTCGACGGTAGAGGTAACTACAACTTAGGAATTACTGAGCAAATCATTTTCCCTGAGATCAACATTGATAAAATCAACAAAATTCAAGGTATGGACATTACTTTCGTGACTAGTGCAGGAAATGATGTTGAGGCTTTAGAATTGTTGAAACAATTCGGTTTACCATTTAAAAATCAAAACACTAATAACAATGGCTAAGGAAGGATTAAAAGCTCGCGAAGTAAAACGCGCTAAATTAGTAGCTAAATTTGCTGACAAACGTGCTGCGTTAAAAGCTGCTGGTGATTATGCTGCATTAGATAAATTGCCTAAGAATGCTTCTCCAGTTCGTTTACACAACCGTTGTAAATTAACAGGACGTCCTAAAGGATATATGCGTCAATTTGGTATCTCTCGTGTAACATTCCGTGAGATGGCATTAGACGGTAAAATCCCGGGGGTTAAAAAAGCTTCTTGGTAATATCAAAAAAATAAGTAATTTTGCCCCAGCAAATCTTTTTTCAGATTTGCTAGGGTTTTTTACGTTAAAATTTATTAATCGACAAAAGGTCTGTCCCAAAAGTTGGGAAGGAAACCGTTGTCACAACTTTTATATATAATGAATACAGATCCAATAGCGGATTACCTTACACGAGTAAGGAATGCCATTAAGGCCAACCACAGGGTTGTTGAAATTCCTGCATCGAACCTTAAAAAAGAAATTACAAAAGTTCTTTTTGACAAAGGTTACATTGCTAATTACAAATTTGATGAGACTGGAGTTCAAGGCACAATCAAAATTGCTTTGAAATACAATCCAATTAGCAAAATCTCGGCTATTCGTACGTTGACACGTGTGAGTAAACCTGGTTTAAGAAAATATGCAAGTGTTGAGACTATGCCTCGTGTTTTGAACGGCTTGGGTATCGCTGTTTTGTCAACTTCTAAAGGAGTTATGACAGACAAAGAAGCTCGCTTACAAAATGTTGGCGGTGAAGTTTTATGTTACGTTTATTAATCTAGGAAAATCACAAAGAAATGTCAAGAATTGGAAAAGCGCCTATCGCTATGCCTGCTGGTGTAACGGTGACTGTATCTGACAAGAATTTAGTTACAGTAAAGGGCCCTAAAGGTGAATTAACACAACAAGTTGATCGTGACATTACAGTTGCTCAAGAAGATGGAAACATCGTGGTAACTCGTGCTACAGATCAAAAAAGACACAAAGCATTACACGGATTATACCGCTCTTTATTGAGCAACATGGTTGTCGGTGTAACTGAAGGTTACAAAACTACTCAAGAATTAGTCGGTGTAGGTTACCGTGCAACATGCACAGGTAATGTATTGGAGTTAACTTTAGGTTTCTCTCACCAGATTGTATTTATGTTGCCAAAAGAAATTACAGCAACAACAACTGCTGATAAGGGTAAAAACCCTACTATCACTTTGGAATCTATCGACAAACAATTAATCGGTCAAATCGCAGCGAAAATCCGCGGCTTCCGTAAACCAGAGCCATACAAAGGTAAAGGTATTAAGTTTGTAGGTGAAGTATTAAGAAGAAAAGCAGGTAAATCAGCTAAAAAATAATAACCATGGCAGGACATAAAGCATCTCGTAGAGAGAGAATCAAAAAAGGAATCAGAAAACACCTGGCTGGATCAACAGAGCGTCCACGCTTGTCAGTTTTTAGAAGTAATAAAGGTATCTACGCTCAAATCATTGATGATGTTGCTGGAAAGACATTAGTGTCAGCTTCTAGCGCTTCAAAAGATTTTGCTGCTGCAGGCAACAAAGTTGAGCAATCAAAAGCGGTAGGTAAATTAGTTGCAGAAAAAGCAGTTGCAGCTGGAATTAGTAAAGTAGTTTTTGACCGTAATGGGTACTTATACCATGGCCGTATCAAATCTTTGGCTGAAGGTGCTCGCGAAGGCGGTTTAGACTTTTAATCATAGAACGAAATGGCATTAAGCAATATAAAAAGAGTAAAATCAAGCGAGATTGAATTAAAAGATCGCTTAGTAAGTATCCAACGTGTAGCTAAAGTTACTAAAGGTGGTCGTACTTTCAGTTTCTCTGCAATCGTGGTTGTAGGTGATGAAAACGGTATCGTTGGTTTCGGTTTAGGTAAAGCGAAAGAGGTTACTGAAGCAATTACGAAAGGAATTGACGACGCTAAGAAAAACTTAGTAAAAGTTCCTATTATCAAAGGTACTGTACCTCACTCACAATATGGTAAATATTCTGGTGGTTCAGTTTTGATTAAACCAGCAATTGCAGGTACAGGAGTTTTAGCAGGTGGCGCTATGCGTGCAGTATTAGAGTCTGCTGGTATCAAAGACGTATTAGCAAAATCATTAGGTTCATCTAATCCACATAATGTGGTAAAGGCAACTATTGATGCTTTAGCTAACATGCGTGATGCGTATACAGTAGCACAGCACCGTGGTGTCGATTTGAATAAAGTATTTAACGGTTAATTATCATGGCAAAAATCAAAATCACCCAGATAAAGAGCGTTATCGACAGAAGCGAGCGCCAAAAGAAAACTATTGAGGCATTAGGTTTGAAAAGAATCAATCACTCAGTAGAAGTTGAAGCTACACCAGCTATTATTGGTATGGTGAGAAAAGTAAATCACTTAGTAGCTATCGAAACTATTTAATATAAGCATATGGAAAGAACTTTATCGTTCTTTCCATTACTTTATTATAATCAATTTTTTAATCGTTAGGACCTGTTTAGTGAAAGCGAAGGCCTAACACAATTTAGTTTTAAAATGAACTTAAGTAATTTAAGACCTGCAAAAGGTTCCGTAAAAAGTAGTAAACGTATTGGTCGTGGTACAGGTTCTGGTCGCGGTGGTACTTCTACACGTGGTCATAAAGGAGCTGGTTCTCGTTCAGGTCACTCAACGAAAATCGGTTTCGAAGGTGGTCAAATGCCTTTGCAACGTCGTGTACCTAAATTTGGTTTCAAGAACTTAAACCGTGTTGAGTATAATGGTGTAAACTTAGATGCTTTACAAGAATTAGTAGAGAAACATAACTTGACAACTGTAAACCTAGAAGAATTGGTTGCACACGGTTTAGTATCTAAGAAAGACAAAGTGAAAATCTTAGGTCGTGGTGAGTTGAAAGCAAAAGTTGAAGTTACAGCGCATGCGTTCTCGGCTACTGCTCAACAAGCTATTGAAGCAGCAGGCGGTTCTATCGTTAAACTTTAATAAATGAAGAAACTAATCACAACCTTAACCAATATTTGGAAAATTGATGATCTACGTACACGTATTTTGAATACGTTGCTATTTCTTCTAATTTACCGTATTGGATGTCATATTGTATTACCTGGAGTGAATCCTCAAGCTTTGGCCTCTGGTCAGAAAGAAGGTTTACTTGGTTTGTTAGATATGTTTGCAGGAGGGTCATTCTCTCGTTCGGCTATCTTTGCATTAGGGGTAATGCCTTATATATCGGCATCCATTGTTGTTCAGTTACTGGGCATTGCGGTACCTTATTTCCAAAAAATGCAGAAGGAGGGTGAAAGTGGTCGTACTAAAATGAATCAAATTACGCGCTATCTAACGTTAGCGATTACTTTGCTTCAAGCGTTTGCGTATGTGAGAACTCAAATTGAGCCTTCAGCAAAAACGTTAGCAGATCCAATGTTCACTATTCTTACTGCAATAGTTTTGACAGCGGGTACTTTGTTTGTAATGTGGTTAGGAGAGAAAATTACTGATAAAGGTATTGGTAATGGTATTTCCTTAATCATTATGACGGGTATTATCGCACAATTGCCAAGTGGTATTACCGCGGAGTGGGTATCACGTATGAGTAAAGGTGGTGGTGGACCAATTCCATTATTACTGGAATTTTTAGCTTTATTTTTTGTTGTTGTATTTACGATTTTAATCGTTCAAGGTGTTCGTAAGATCCCAGTTCAATATGCAAAGAAAATTGTTGGAAATAAACAGGTAGGTGGAGTTAGACAGTATATTCCTCTAAAGGTAAATGCTGCTGGTGTAATGCCAATCATTTTCGCGCAAGCGATTATGTTTGTGCCTATGAGTCTAGGTCAGTTTTTCCCTAATCTTCAATCAGATTTCTTAACGTCGTTGAGTAATTATACATCTGTTGCATATAATGTAACCTTTGCTATTTTAATTATAGCATTTACATTCTTTTATACAGCAATTATGGTTAATCCTCAGCAAATGTCTGATGATATGAAGAAAAATGGAGGATTTGTACCCGGTATTAAACCAGGTCTAGAAACAAGTAACTTTATTGATCGTGTGATTTCAAATATCACATTCCCTGGTGCAATTTTCCTTGCGATCATTGCTATATTACCTGCTATTGCAAGTTTATTCGGTATTAATAATCAATTTGCGCATTTCTACGGAGGTACGTCTTTATTGATTTTGGTAGGTGTTGTGTTGGATACTTTGCAACAAATTGAAAGCCACTTGTTGATGCGTCATTATGACGGATTAATGAAAACTGGACGCATTAAAGGAAGAACTCCTGCGGCAGTAGAAGGTGTAGATCAGTCGGCAATTTAAATTCTTTAGATGTCTAAAGTATATTATAAATCAGAGGAAGAAATCGAGCAAGTGCGATTGTCAGCAAATGTGCTTTCGCAATTGCTTGGTGAAGTTGCTCAGGTTATTAAACCTGGCATAACCACTTTATCTCTTGATAAATTAGCTTACGAGTTTATCCATGATAATGGTGGGACGCCTGCGTTCCTTAATTATCATGGATTTCCATACTCACTTTGCATTTCTGTTAACGATCAGATCGTTCATGGATTTCCTAGTGATTATATAATCAAAGATGGAGATCTTGTTTCTGTTGATGGTGGCGTAAATCTAAACGGTTTTATTAGTGATTCAGCTTACACTTTTGGTGTTGGTAATATTACTGAAGAAGCGCAGCTGTTACTTGATGTAACAAAAGAATCTATGTACAAAGGCATAGAGCAAGCTGTCGCTGGAAAACGTGTAGGTGATATCGGTGCAGCGATACAGGAGCATGTTTCTAAATACGGTTTTGGTATTGTACGAGAACTGGTTGGACATGGTGTTGGTCTTCATTTACATGAAAAACCAGAAGTACCTAACTACGGTAAACGTGGTTCTGGTGCCAAATTAGAGTCGGGCTTAGTTATTTGTATAGAACCAATGATCAACGCAGGAAAAGCAGGCGTGAGATTTTGGGATGATGGATGGACAGTAAGTACTGTTGATGGTAAACTGTCAGCGCACTTCGAACAAATGGTCGCTATACGTAAAGGCGAGCCCGATGTGTTGTTGACATTTGAACATGTAGAGAAAGTTTTAGGTGAAAAATAGTTGATTTTCAATTATTTTATATATCTTTGCACTCCTGTTTGCAGGCTATTTAACAAAATAATAATCAAGAATATATGGCTAAACAAGCCTCAATTGAACAAGATGGAATAATTAGAGAGGCACTTTCTAATGCTATGTTTAGGGTAGAATTGGAAAATGGGCATGAAATTATTGCTCATATTTCTGGTAAAATGCGTATGCACTATATCAAAATTTTGCCTGGGGATAAAGTTAAATTAGAAATGTCTCCTTATGATTTGACTAAAGGACGTATCACATACCGTTATAAGTAACGGATTGATTGTCTGATAGTGCAAGCTTTTGAAAATAATTAAGATCATGAAAGTAAGAGCATCAATAAAAAAACGTAGCGCTGATTGTAAGATCATTCGTCGCAAAGGAAAAGTTTTTGTAATCAACAAAAAGAACCCTAAGTACAAACAACGTCAGGGTTAATTAATTAAAAATAATCGCTAAACATATATGGCAAGGATAGCAGGTATTGACTTACCTAAAAACAAAAGGGGTGTTATCGGCCTTACCTACATTTTTGGTATCGGTCGTACAACAGCGGAGCTTATCTTAGATAAGGCGGGAATCAGTCAGGACATTAAAGTTCAAGATTGGAATGATGAGCAATTGGCAGCAATTCGTACATTGATTTCTGATGAAATTAAAGTTGAAGGTGCATTGCGTTCAGAGATTCAATTAAACATCAAACGTTTAATGGATATTGGATGTTACCGTGGATTACGTCATCGTAAGCATTTACCAGTTCGTGGTCAACGCACTAAAAACAACTCTCGTACTCGTAAGGGTAAACGTAAGACAGTTGCAAACAAGAAAAAGGCTACTAAATAAAAATTAAGAAATGGCTAAAAGTAAAAAAGCTGCAAAAAAACGTATTGTTGTAATTGAGCCTGTTGGTCAAGCACACATCAATGCTACGTTTAATAATATCATTGTTACTTTGACTAATAATCAAGGTCAAACTATTTCTTGGTCAAGTGCTGGGAAAATGGGTTTTAGAGGTTCTAAAAAGAATACACCGTACGCAGCGGGTCAAGCAGCAAATGACTGTGGTAAAGTTGCATACGATTTAGGTCTACGTAAAGTAGAAGTATTCGTAAAAGGACCTGGTGCTGGACGTGAGTCGGCTATCAGAACATTGCAAACTGTTGGAATTGATGTAACTACTATCAAAGATATTACGCCACTTCCTCACAACGGTTGTCGTCCTCCAAAACGTAGAAGAGTTTAATTAGGTTAAAGATAAGATTCATTAGCTAAAGGCTAATAGATACTTTAAGAGAAAAAAAATGGCTAGATATACAGGACCTAAGTCCAAAATTGCCCGTAAATTTAGAGAGCCGATTTTCGGCCCAGATAAAGCGTTAGAAAAAAAGAATTATCCTCCTGGACAACATGGAGCATCTAAACGCAGAGGTAAACAATCTGAATACGCTATTCAGTTGTTAGAAAAGCAAAAAGCAAAATACACTTACGGGGTGTTAGAGCGTCAATTCGCTAATTTGTTTGTTAAAGCTGCCTCAAAACAAGGTATTACAGGGGAGATCTTCTTGAAATTATTAGAAGCTCGTTTAGATAACACGGTTTACCGTTTAGGTATCGCCCCTACTCGTTCTGCTGCTCGTCAGTTAGTATCGCACAAACACATTACTGTTAACGGTGAATTAGTTAACATTCCATCATATAGCTTACGTCCAGGTGATGTAATCGCTGTTCGTGAGCGTTCTCAAACGCTTGAAACAATCACTGATTCAGTTGCTGGTAGAATCATCAACAAATACTCATGGTTGGAGTGGAATGCTAAAGAACTTACAGGTACTTTCTTAAGTTACCCTGAGAGATCTGACATTCCTGAGAACATCAAAGAGAACTTAATCGTAGAGTTATACTCTAAATAATAAATAAAGTAGCAATATGCATAGTCCATAATGGATTATGCATATTCTATTGTATTGCAAGTATTATTACAAAAACTTTAAAAAGAAATAAATGGCAATTTTAGCATTTCAAAGACCGGATAAAGTTATCATGCAAAAATCTACAGATTTTGATGGTACGTTCGAATTTCGTCCATTGGAGCCTGGTTTTGGTGTAACCATTGGTAATGCTTTGCGCCGTATTTTATTGTCCTCATTAGAAGGATATGCAATTACGTCGATAAGGTTTTCAGGCGTTTCGCACGAATTTTCAACTATCAAAGGTGTAGTTGAAGACGTTACTGAGATTATTTTGAATTTGAAACAAGTTCGTTTTCAAAAAACAGGTGATCAAGGTGATAGCGAAAAGATATTTGTAGTAATCAATGGTCAAGAGCAATTCTCAGCTGGTGATATCACAAAATTCTCAAACAACTTTACAGTATTAAACCCTGATCTGGTTATCTGTAACATGGATAGCTCGGTTACAATTGAAGTAGAATTGAGCGTAGCTAAAGGTCGTGGTTATGTAAATGCTGATGAGAATAAAGTCGTGGATGGTCCTGTAGGATTAATCGCGATTGATTCGATCTTTACTCCGATTAAGAATGTTAAATTTACCATTGAGAACTACCGTGTAGAACAAAAAACTGACTACGAGAAATTGTTGTTAGATATTTCTACTGATGGTTCTATTCATCCAGAAGAGGCTTTAAAAGAAGCAGCTAAAATCTTAATTCAACACTTTATCTTGTTCTCTGATGAGAATATGCTTCTTGAGTCTCAAACTAAAGAAGAAACTAAAGTTGTTGATGAAGAAATTTTACATATGCGTAAAATTTTGAAAATGGAATTAGTTGACTTGGATCTTTCAGTTCGTGCATTGAACTGTTTGAAAGCTGCTGATATTCGTTCATTATCTGAACTAGTTACTTATGACGTAGCAGATATGTTGAAATTCAGAAACTTCGGTAAAAAATCATTAAGCGAAATCCAAGAATTGGTTAAATCGAAAGGTTTATCATTCGGAATGAACTTGTCTAAATATAAATTAGACGAAGATTAATATATTAATAAGCGGCTTGTATATAATTCCCTCTGTGAAGAGACGGTATATACATTAAAATTAAATTAAAAATGAGACACGGAAAAAAAGTAAATCACTTAGGCCGTACTGACAGCCATAGAAAGGCAATGTTAGCTAACATGGCAACGTCATTAGTAAAACATAAACGTATCACAACTACTTTAGCAAAAGCTAAAGCTTTACGTAAATATGTGGAGCCTTTGATTACTAAATCTAAAAACGATACGACTCACTCTCGTCGTACTGTTTTCGCTTACTTGAAAGATAAAGAGGCTGTTACTATCTTATTCCGTGAAATTTCGGAAAAAGTAGCTAATCGCCCAGGTGGTTATACACGTATTATCAAAATGGAAAATCGTTTAGGTGATAATGCTGAAATGGCATTCATCGAATTGGTAGACTATAATGAGATCTACGGTGCTAAAGCTGCTACTGAGAAAAAAGCAACTCGTCGTCGTGGTGCTTCTAAGAAAAAAGCTGAAGGAACTGAAGAAACTCCAGCTGCAACTGAAACTGATGCTACTGCATCGACAGAAGAAGAAAACAAAGACTAGTTCTTTAACTTTTTTAGATATAAGGCCTATCATGAAAATGATAGGCTTTTTTATTTTTAACTGATTTTTAGGAAGACTTAGCTATATTTGCAATGCATATCGGACTTATGTTTCTCATTTAATTATTTATTCATTATCAATGGACTTATTTAACGTTTATCCCATTAATCCAATTAATATTGTAAGAGCACAGGGCTCGACGGTGTGGGATGCCGAAGGAAATGCTTACTTGGATTTATATGGTGGTCATGCTGTGATTTCAATTGGTCATACGCATCCACATTATGTTCAACGTGTGACAGAACAATTAAATCGAATTGGATTTTATTCTAATTCTGTCGAGATTCCTATTCAACGTGAATTAGCTCGATTATTAGGTGAGGTTTCAGGGAAAGAGGATTATCATTTGTTTTTATGTAATTCTGGTGCAGAAGCTAATGAAAATGCATTAAAATTGGCATCCTTCTATAATAAGCGAAAAAAGGTTATTGCTTTTTCAAAAGCTTTTCATGGACGTACTTCTTTGGCGGTTGCTTGTACGGATAATCCAAGTATTGTAGCTCCGGTCAATGAAACTGACCATGTTGTATTTTTACCTTTTAACGATGAAGAAGCTTTGGTTGAGGCATTCCAATCTTATGGCGATGAAATTTCATCCGTCATTATTGAAGGAATACAAGGTGTGGGAGGTATTCGTGAAGCATCTGTAGCATTTCTTAAGTTAATTCGTTCACTTTGTGATCAATATGGTTCTGTATTTATTGCTGATGCTGTACAGTGTGGTTATGGTCGTTCTGGCCAGTTTTATGCACATGATTATGCAGGAGTCGATGCTGATATATATTCCATGGCAAAGGGCATGGGTAATGGATTTCCTATCGGAGCAATTAGTATAGCTCCTAAATTTGTGGCTGCTTATGGCATGTTAGGAACTACGTTTGGAGGAAATCATTTGGCTTGTGCAGCTGCAGTTGCTGTGTTAGAAGTTATTAAACAAGACAATTTAATTCAAAATGCTGCTCAAGTTGGAGCTTATCTCATAAGCGAATTGAACAAGTTTGATCAAATTACTGAGGTCAGAGGACGTGGCTTGATGATAGGTATTGATTTACCTAGTGAATTAGCCCATGTAAGAAAAGATTTATTAGATAAGTATAAAATATTCACAGGAGAGGCTAAGCCTTCTGTTATCCGTTTATTACCTGCATTAAATACAACAAAAGAAATGGCTGATCAATTTTTAACAGCGTTTGCTGAAAGTTTGAAAGGTTAATTTTGATTAAAATATAGATATGAAAAAGTTTTTTTCTGTTAAAGATGTTGCTAATGTTTCTGACGTAGTAAAAGAAGCGTTGGAGCTAAAAGCTAATCCAAATGAATTAGAATCTTTAGGAAAATATAAAACGCTGGGTTTAGTGTTCTTAAATCCGAGTTTGCGTACGCGCTTAAGTACTCAAAAAGCTGCTATGAATTTAGGAATGAATGTCATGGTCATGAATATGGATAAAGATGGTTGGGCACTGGAAACTCAAGATGGAGTTGTCATGAATGGTACAACTGTCGAACATATTCGTGAAGCAGCTGCCGTAATGGGCGAGTATTGTGATATTTTGGGCTTACGTTCTTTTCCAAAATTAAAAGATCGAGAAGAAGATTATTCGGAAGATTTATTTAACAAGTTTATTCAATATTGTGGTGTACCCGTTATTTCTTTAGAAAGTGCAACCCGTCATCCTTTACAAAGTCTGACTGATATTATAACCATCACAGAATATAAAAAAACGGAGAAGCCTAAAGTTGTTTTAGCTTGGGCTCCTCATGTAAAAGCTTTACCGCAGGCAGTACCAAATTCATTTTCGGAATGGATGTGTCAAGCTCAATCAGAAGGTTTAGTTGATTTTACAATTGTACATCCTGATGGATATCAATTATCTGAAGAATTTACAAATGGGGCTAAGATATCAAACAATTTGAATGATAGCCTTCAAGATGCCGATTTTGTATATGTGAAAAATTGGTCTTCTTATGAAGAATACGGAGAGGTATATCCGGTAACGGATAATTGGTTAATCGATAACGAAAAATTAGCGCTGACCAATGACGCAAAAATTATGCATTGTCTTCCTGTTAGGAGAGATTTGGAATTGTCGTCCGAAGTTTTGGATGGACCAAATTCTTTAGTCATTAAAGAGGCAAGTAACCGTGTTTGGGCTGCTCAAGTAGTATTAAAGCGCATGCTAGAGAGCTTAAAGAAATAAAAATAAGCTTGTAAATATATTATTTTGGAAGATTTAGAGAGAAAGATGTCAAATAGTAGCCTGAATATTATAAAAATAGGTGGCAATATCATTGATGATGAATTACTTTTAGATTCATTTTTAGAGAAGTTTGCTGCATTACCAGGTAAAAAGATTTTAGTGCATGGTGGTGGTAAAATAGCGACGCGCATGGCCAGTGATTTAGGAATTGAGGCTAAGATGGTTGAGGGGCGCAGAATTACAGATGAAGCTATGTTGCGCATTGTAACCATGGTTTATGCTGGTTTAACTAATAAAAATATTGTTGCAAAACTTCAAGTTTTAAAATGTGATGCGATAGGCCTGAGTGGAGCTGACGGCGGAACGATTAAAGCCATAAAACGTCCTGTTAGAGATATTGATTATGGTTTTGTTGGTGACATTTTACATGATTCTGTAAATACAGCTTCTATTAAAAAATTCTTAGAAGCGGGATTTGTTCCCGTATTCTCAGCAATCACTCATAATGGTTTAGGTCAGTTATTGAATACGAATGCAGACACAATTGCTTCTGCTTTAGCTGTTGGTCTATCGTCTCTATATGATACGTCTTTAGTTTACTGTTTTGAAAAGAATGGCGTATTAAGAGATGTTACAGATGATCAGTCGGTTATTAATTCAATTCATGCCGATGAGTTTCCAAAATTAAAGGAAGATGGTACAATCCATGATGGTATGGTACCAAAACTGCAAAATGCTTTTGATGCTATACAAAAAGGAGTTAGGAATGTGTATATTGGTCATGCCAATAACTTGCACTTGTTCCAACAAGGGCAATTTGGAACATGTTTAACCTTAAAATAGAATTTTGAATCATGAAAAGAATCACCATTATCGGAACAGGAAATATTGGTTTGTCACTTGCAAAAGGTTTAGTTAAGAGTGAATTTTGCAAAGCAGAACAAATTACTTTAACAAGACGTAATATTAAAGCCTTAAGTCATGAAAGCCAGTTAGGATTTGTCGTAACAGACAATAACGTACAGGCCGTTCAAGATGCTGATATTATTGTTTTTGCAATTTTGCCGCAACAATTACGAAAAGTTCTGGAAGAAATTGCCCCGGTAGTGAAGGATTCTGATCAGATTTTTGTATCTGTTGTTTCGGGAGTGAGCTGTTTGGATATTAAAGAAGTGTTAGGACAAGGTACATCGGTTGTAAGAGCAATGCCTAATACGGCAATTGCTATTGGACAATCAATGACTTGTATTGCTACGGACACTGCAGCACCTCATATCGTTAAAGAAGTAGAGGTGATGTTTGAGACCGTTGGAGCAGTTGTTGTCATTAATGAAGATTTAATGACTTCGGCGACAGCACTGTGCGCTTGTGGGATTGCTTTTTTCTTAAGAGCTATTCGAGCGGCATCACAAGGAGGTGTAGAGATTGGCTTTCATGCCCATGATGCACTAAAGATGGCGGTTCAAACAGCTAAGGGTGCAGCTGACTTGTTACTGCAAACACAAACACATCCAGAAAGTGAAATTGATAAGGTAACATCCCCTAAAGGCTGTACTATTGCAGGTTTGAATGAGATGGAGCATCATGGTTTCAGCTCCGCCTTTATAAAAGGCATTAAATTATCTGCTCAAAAGGCTGGAGGTTTATATAATGAATAGTCGTATTCAATTATTTGAAGAGAGTTTAACATTGCTGAAATCACTGATTAAAATTTCTTCTTTTAGTAGGGATGAGGGTGAAACAGCCGATTTAATTGCTCAATTTTTTAATAAAAAAGCAATTAAGTCGTATCGCAAAGGAAATAATATTTGGGTTTATAATAAGAATTATTCCCCTCTTAAACCTACTATCTTATTAAATTCACATCATGATACGGTAAAACCCAATACTGGTTACACTAGAAATCCGTTTTCACCCGATGAAGCAGATGGTAAGCTTTTTGGATTAGGGAGTAATGATGCTGGAGGTTGTTTGGTTTCGCTAATTGCTACATTTCTTTACTTTTACAATCGATCTGATCTTCAGTATAATTTTTGTTTGGCAGCGACGGCGGAAGAAGAAGTCTCTGGAAAAGGGGGGATAGAATCCATAATTTCTGATTTAGGAACTCTGGATTTCGCCATAGTCGGGGAGCCAACTTTAATGGATCTTGCTATTGCAGAAAAAGGTTTAATGGTCTTGGACTGTACAGCCCATGGTATAGCTGGGCATGCAGCAAGAGATGAAGGCGAAAATGCTCTTTACAAAGCTATTCAAGATATTGAGTGGTTTAAATCTTACCAATTTGAACGCGAATCCAAAAAACTGGGTCCGATCAAAATGTCTGTTACGATGATTCAATGTGGAGAACAACATAATGTTGTACCAGCGACTTGCAATTTTGTTGTTGATGTCAGGACAACGGATGCTTATAGTAATGAAGAAACATTAGCAATTATAAAACAGCAGGTGTTATCGGATGTTACAGCGCGATCAACAAGATTAAGTTCTTCTTCAATTCCAGAAGATCATCCTTTTGTTTTATCAGGAATTAGCCTTGGAAAGAAGACTTATGGATCTCCCACTATGAGTGACCAAGCGTTATTACGAATTCCTTCAGTAAAATTGGGCCCGGGTTTTTCTGGACGTTCCCATATGGCAGATGAATTTATTTTTATTGATGAAATACGGAATGGTATTGATGATTACATAAGCATGTTGGAAAAAATAGTATAAACAAAAAAGCACAAAATATTTTTTGTGCTTTTTTGTTTATATAAGATTTGATGGCTTAAACTAAACTAATCTGTCTTTTTATACTTTCTTCAAGTGATATAATGGTTTCAGTCCGTTGTATTCCTTGTACTGATTGAATATCTTCATTCAATACTTTACGAAGATGTACTGTATCTCTACAGATGATTTTAGCAAAGATACTATATTGACCTGTACAGTAGTGTAATTCAACAACTTCTTTAATTTCTTTTAATTGTGAAACAGCATCTGAATATTGAGATCCTTTTTCAAGATAAATACCTAAGAAAGCAGTGATATCAAAACCTACTTTTTGTGGGTTTATAATGAGATTGGATCCTTTAATAATACCCAATTCTTCCATTTTTTTCATACGAACATGGATGGTACCTCCAGATACAATTAATTTTTTTGCTATTTCTGTATAAGGAATAGACGCATCATTCATCAAAATTGATAATATCTGAATATCAAGATTGTCTAAATCGTAATTAGAATAGTTGTTTTCCATTAAATGTGCTGTTATTAATTAAGTTAATCAGTGTTGATGACATACTGTTTTATAATCGTCACAGATTAAAATTTTAAATTTTTCAAAAATACTAAGATTTGTTGGTTTATGTCTGTAAATTTAGTAAAAATTTTATATACATATTGTTAATGTGATATTTGAATAACAATTTTATATATCATTTTGATTTTTATTGACTTTAGGTCATCAGTACGAAATTTATGGAAATAGAAGACGTTAAAATTTCAAGGAAGAAGCCCATCTATGCCGTTGGGGAGGGATTGCATAAATATTTACGTTTATACCAACGTGATGCAAAGCTACCTATTACTTATAAGGATTTACTCTCGTTTACAGAGACTATACCTGTGATGGACAAATATGGGAATGATACATTTTGGGAGACCCCTTTATATCCACCCTATCTAATCGATCAACTTTACGATGGTTTAAAAGTTATCTACGCAAATTTAAAGGCATCTGGTAATACGCGAATAGTACAACACAAGTATATAGATCGTGTCGAATATTGTGCTTTTGGAAATACCAGGCCATTTCGTATTCGAATTGTGAATCGATTGAATGATGTTTATGATTACTTTTATATAAAACAAGCTGATGCTTCACGTATTTACGGATTGGAATTGGAAGAGATATTGTCTCCAAACCAAGTGAACTATATGGTAGACCATGAGACACTCGTGGAAGAACATATTGTGGGCATTCCTGGAGATATCTTTGCCAAACAGAGGATGTATACACCTGATTATAATCTCACTCGAATATCTAAAGAGTTTGTCAAATTTAACGAACGTTGTATTATATCATTATTGGGAGATATGCGTGCTTATAATTTCGTTGTACAAATAACACCAGATTTTGATGACTTCCAATTTCGGATTCGTGCGATTGATTTTGACCAACAATTTTATGAAGGTAATCCAAAAGTATATATGCCCCAGTTTTTTAAAGAGAATTTTCCATATGTCAAACTGTCCATGGAGCATCTTACCGACAAAACGGTTTTACAGTATCAACAAGAAGAACGATCTTCGATCGTCCATCGGGTACGTAGTGAAAGGCATCGAATTGCAGATTTGAGAGATGCTTCAAAAACTCAGCAATTATCTACGGAGGAGAATATTAAACAATTACGTGAAGCATACGCAATTTCACATGAGAGCGAACAGTACTTGAAATGTAAAACTATGACGGATATTGTTGAATTGAATGTGAAAAATGTAATTAGACAAGTGCAGCTATAAGCTTATTTGATTCTTTTCTCATTATCTTTTACAAAAGCACTCCAGCCACTATAACTTTTGCTATTACCTGTACTTGCATTTTTTTGAAAAGAATGACAAACTGCAGCTGCCAATCCATCTGTGGCATCTAAAAATTCTGGAGTTTCATTGAATTTTAGTAGGGATTTAAGCATCCCTGCTACCTGTTCTTTGGTGGCATTGCCGCTACCAGTGACTGATTGCTTTATTTTTCTAGGAGCATATTCAAAAATTGGAATATCAAAATTTAGAGCTGCTGCCATAGCAACCCCTTGTGCTCTACCTAGCTTAAGCATTACTTGAATGTTTTTTCCATAAAATGGTGCCTCTAGAGCAACACTGTCAGGTTTATATTCCTCTATTAGGGCTGTAGTTTTTTTAAATATGCGTTGAAGCTTGAGAGCATGATCATCAAGGTGCCCCATTTTAACTACGCCCATTGTTATGAGGCTAATGTTATTTCCCTGTTCTCGTATTACTCCATAGCCTAAAACAACTGTTCCAGGATCAATACCTAAAATAATTCTTTCTTTCGCTTTCTCCTTCTGCATGTGCAATATTACATTTTTTATTCGATATGGATATAAATTCAACATCGAAAGGATACTATAATTGCCATAAAATAGCTTTAGCTTTGACTAAAATTTAGTAACATTGTTTCCAAAATTGAGAAATGCTGACAAAAGCTCAAAAAAAATATAGTGGTGTATTGATTAAAATCGCAGTCTTAGCTTTTGCTGGCTGGTATATCTATAAGCAATTATCAGATCCAAATAATCTGCTTAAATTTAAAACATTAATAGATGGGATTGATCCTCACTATTTTTGGTTGACTTTTAGCCTCATAGTATTTTTAATGTTTGTCAATTGGATGCTTGAAGTTGTTAAATGGCAGTATCTCGCCATTAGGATTGAAAAAATATCCTTGGGGAAAGCTTTCCAGTCTGTATTTAGTGGATTAACATGGGCTATCTTTACACCAAATAGAATTGGTGAATACGGTGGAAGAGTCTTGTTCTTGAAACCTGAAAATCGAGCTAAGGGCGCCGTAGCGATGGGTGTTGGTTTATTTGCACAATTGGTGTTAACAAGCATAGCTGGAGCATTAAGCATTGCTTGGTTTGCGTGTACTTACCTGGAGACCCCTTTATCAATTGGATTTGGTATTTGGTTATTAGCAATTCTTTATGCAACAGGTTTTTTAGTCCTTTATTTTAATGTGCATTGGGTAGATATTATTGTTGGAAAAATTGGTTTTCTGAAACGTATCAAACCATTCTTTTCCATTTTAGAAGAGTACACTTTTAAGGAATTGTTGGTAGTCATTTTAATCTCATTAGCTCGATTTATCATTTTTACTTCGCAATATATTATTTTAATGTTGGTTATTTTACCAGAATTGCCCGTAATGGCAATGATTTTGATGATATTCATTTTGTTCTTCGTACAGGCAGCATTACCTACATTGGATATTTTTGATTTTAGTGTAAGAAGTTTTGTTGCGGGTAATCTTTATAGTTATATAACGAACCAAGAGCTGGCTGTAATGGCAATTGTATCCTGTATTTGGTTTGTGAACTTGATACTACCAGCTTTCTTAGGTTCTTTTTTTGTCTTGAAAATAAATTTTTTTGGTGATTCTAAGTCTTAGTTTTTTAACAATATTATTAGCACTGATCTATATGGCATTGGTGCTATATATGCGTAAGGGGTGGTTTGAAATACCAACCGTCATATCGAATTACAAACCAACGAGACGTGTTTCAGTTATCATTGCGGCTCGCAATGAAGAGGCTGGTATAGCACGAACTATTGAAGCTATTTTACATCAGAAATTTCCTTCGGAATTACTGGAATTAATTGTGATAGATGATCATTCTACCGATTGTACCAGTGAAGTTGTATTGTCCTATGCGGACAGAGGAGTCCAATTGATTCAGCTCAATGAGAGTAATAAATTGAACTCGTATAAGAAGTTAGCTATTTCAAAAGCCATTGATTTATGTAGCGGAGATATTATCGTTACGACGGATGCCGACTGTAGAATGGATGAGTATTGGTTGAACACGGTAATTAGTTATTTTGAAACTCAAGATTTATACATGTTATCTTCGCCAGTTATTTATTCAGAAGAAAAATCATTTTTTGAAAGACTTCAGACCCTTGAGTTTTTATATTTAATAGGCTTGGGAGCAGCTGGTATCGGAAATAAAAATCCTACAACTTGTAATGGTGCAAATTTGGCTTATCGCAAAGATATTTTCTACGAATTGGGGGGATTTTCAGGAATAGACGAATTGGCGTCGGGTGATGATGAATTATTTTTACATAAAGTTGCAGCGAGATATCCCCATAAGATAGGTTTTTGTAAATCTACTGATGCTATTGTATTTACGGATGCTAAACCCACATTGAGATCATTTATCAGCCAACGCAAGCGTTGGGCATCAAAAAGTACGAAATATAAAAATAAAGCAATCGTATTACTCGGTATCACGATTTGGCTGTTTAATTTTTGTATGCTTGCCAGTCTTTTGGCAGGTCTATTTTATCATTATTCCTATCTTTTTACTTTTCTGGTCGTCCTCGTTGTCAAAATAATAGTTGAATATTTATTTATACAACCGTTGACTCAATTCTCCAATAGAGAGGAATTAATGAGGTATCTGCCTATTCTTTCCTCATTACATATTATTTACTTGGTATATATAGGGATATTAGGTAATATTGGAAAATATGATTGGAAAGGTAGGCAGGTTAAATAGCTAACCATTTTTGACTTTCAAACGAATTTTTTGTTCCGCTTCTAAAACTATTTCTTCTAAAGTTTTATCCGTTTTATCAATTGGATCTAAGACTTCCCAACTCATTTTCACAAAAGGTGTTAGCGGAAATAAACCACTCTTTGTCATTTCATAGGAACCATTAATGGCAATTGGAACTATAAGTGCATCAGGATTTTTCTTTAATATGGTAGCGATTCCTCCAACGTGAAATGATTTCATCTTCCCATTTCTTGTACGTGTGCCTTCCGGAAAAATAAAAGCAGACCAATTTTTGGTTTTCATATTATTAGCAAGTTTTAAAATCTCTCCAATAGATTGCTTTGAATCTTTACGGTCAATATTCGCTGCTCCACCATGTTTTAAATTGAAAGATATACTAGGTATTCCTTTTGCTAATTCTATTTTAGAGATGAATTTTCCATGAAACCTTCTTAGAAAATAGATCATAGCCGGTATATCAAATGTACTTTGATGATTGGCTACAAAAATAATAGGCTGTCCCGTGGGTATATTTTTATTATCAATAAATGTAACGCTATTGAAAAGTAGACAATTGCAATATGTTAGGAAGAAATTGAGGATATCGACACTTTTCTTATGCATATTATACCCTCCTAATTTAAGGCTCAACCATTGAACAGGATGAAAAATTAAAAGGCATAAGCCAAAAAAGAAATAAAATATAGGTGTCAGAATAAATCCAATAATCTTCTTCATGTTAAAATCTAATTATTATTTGCAGCAAATATAATTATTAATATAGTTTACAAATAATTATTGCGATTAGATGTTCCCAATAATTCAAGTTTACGGCTATAAAATACCCTTTTGATTTAATAATGTTTATATTTAGTGAGATAGGAGGAATTATTCCTAATAAAAACCTTAGTTGTTAAATTCGACTTGAAGTTGTAAGCTTCACTTGAATTTCTTGCTATATAAATTTGCTATGCATATTTGAACGTATTTAAGTTTAGGTGAGCAAGGTTTATCTTTCAATTTTTATTGACCGCATGCTCTTTGAAGTAAATCGTAAATCAACTGGGCAAAATTGATCCAAACCGGCACAATAAACTAGATGATCGGATCAGATAATTGTATAGGACAAATGATATTAAATAATATGAATTTTCAAGAAAAACAAACATTTTGGAGTTGGTGGATGATTATTCTAATGATTTTTTTGCTATTATCTACTGTAAATTTTGACCTATTCAATCTATTAAGAGGTGATTTTATTGAAATTAATTTCAATCCAGGGTTTTGGATCATAGTAGGGATCATTATTCTATTTTCTTTTATAAGGCTAAAAACTACAATAAATGAAGAAGGAATAGCTGTTCAGTTTTTTCCATTTCTATTAAAAACCAGATTCATTCTTTGGTCGCAAATAGGACATCTATATATCAAGGACTATAACCCTATAGCAGATTATGATGGGTGGGGTTACCGCAACGGGAATGAGGGCAAAGCTTATAATACAAAAGGATCTGTAGGTTTGCAAGTCATATTTAATGATGGATCTAAGCTTTTAATTGGTACTCAAAAAAAGGATGAATTAAGTCGTATTGCGATCCAAGTAAATCAAGAAATTCTTAAAATGGAGAACAATAAATAATAGCGAATCCTTTAGATAATCTTTCTTAAAAAAGTGAATTGTTTTTTTACTTTTTCGTTCAATAATTATTTGGTCTACTTTTTAGGTAGCACTTTATTTAGCTATTTATTTCAATTCAAATCACCCTTATTCTTGGATTTATATTTAAAGTTGTGTCATGCGTTTGTTTATTTAAGAATTTCCCATTACCGAATTTTTTAAAAAGCATTATCATGGCTTGATTTTGGTATTAGTTCTGATATTAAAAGTAGTTTCATCTGCTTTGTTCATATTTTATTAGATAGAATGGTTAAAAATATAATTAGTTTATTTATTTTATTGTTGAGTACAATAACTGTTTTTCCTCAAAATTTTGCTGGAAGTTGGAAGGGAATGCTAAAAGTTGGAAATTCAAATTTGACTTTTGTTATTCATTTGTCTGAAGAAGCAGGTTTATGGAAAGCTACAGCAGATAGTCCTGATCAGGGAGCTTTTGGAATTCCTGCACAAGCTCATATAAACGGTAACGGAATCGAAGTGGTTATTCATGGAGGTATTACGTATATCGGTAAAATAGAAAAAGAAAATATAATAGGTGGAGAGTTTCAGCAGGGAGCATTTCGATCAAGATTAGATCTTACTAAAACAGAAGATATTTCTACAGCCAGTAAGATAAAGATATCTAGATCACAACGCATAGTACCCCCTTACAATTACGATACCGTGGATGTAAACTTTAGAAATAAGTATGATGACGTTCTTCTTAGTGGCACATTGACATCCCCTAAGCAAAAGGGAAAGTTTGCCGCAGTTGTTTTGGTAACAGGAAGTGGTCCTCAGGATCGGAATGAAACATTAATGGGACATGAACCATTTCGTATATTATCTGATTTTTTAACAAAAAATAATATTGTTGTACTTCGATACGATGATCGGGGCGTTGGACTTTCGCAAGGAAGCTTTATAAATGGAACCATTGAGAATTTCAGTAAAGATGCCATGGCTGCGATAGAGTTTCTAAAGAAGAGACCTAACGTCGACCCCAACAAAATTGGTATTATAGGACATAGCGAAGGAGGGTTGATTGCGGAATTATTAGCAGGGCAAAAACTCCCATCTCTTTCATTTATCGTTTCTTTAGCCGGACCCGCGATACCTATAGATTCATTGATGGTCTCCCAATTATATCGCATAGGTAAGGTAGCAGGTATGAGTGATCTCGCTTTAGCTCACGCGCAGGAAATCAATAGAAAGAATTTCGAAATTGTTAAGAGTAATAAACCCCACAAAGAAGCCATGGCTATGATTCTTGATAATATGAAAATTGATCCAGCACAATTAAACTCTGCTAGTAAGTTAGAACTGGAGACTCTTTTATTGCCATCTTATCGCTATTTCATGCGAATAGATCCCATCCCTTTTATTAAGAAGATTACCATACCGGTTTATGCTGCATTTGGAAGCCTTGATGTTCAAGTTCCAGCAGAGCAAAATTTAAATAGTTTAAAATCTAATTTACCCACTAATCCGAAAACTGTATTAAAAGAGTACGAGGGTTTAAATCACTTATTTCAAAAAGCAAGTACAGGAGCTGTTTCCGAATACGAACATATTAGTGAAACGATGAACAATGAAGTTTTATTAGATCTTGTAAAGTGGATTCATGCTTTAAACTAATGGTCTGTCATATGTATTATTTGAGTGACATCTTGTCTATTTTATTAAAAATACGATAACGTTGTAAATTGCTTTTTTCGAAGATAGAGACCCCTTTATGAGGTCTCTACAATTGATTTTAGGCTATTTCTTACCTTTTAACTTTTCTTTGCAATTCAATTAGGTTTATATCTTTGTCCATACGCTACACCTGGATAAGGTGGGAACTATTTAATAAAAACCTTTAATAATATATTATGAATTTCAAGGCAGTTATTACTTTAACTTTCTTAACCATTTTAGCTTCTATTGTTTCTGCTAGAGAAGTTATACCCTTTAATCAAGAATGGGCTTTTAAAAAAGGACCATTTACTACTGATGGATTGCAATATGGAAATATTTTCTCGGGTACTTGGCAGTCTGTTACTGTGCCGCATACATGGAATGCAACAGATATGCAGGTCCGCAACGATCGATTTACATCTAATGAAAAATTTTATGTAGGAGATGCTTATTATCGGAAAACTTTTATTCCCGAATCTTCATGGAATGGAAAACGTGTTTTTATAAAATTTGAAGGAGTCAATACCAACACTGAAGTTTATATCAATAATTCACCTACGTCTGTAAAGTTGCAAAAAGGCAATTTGGTATATGATGGATCAACGATGAATGGTAACTACCAAATTGTTGGTCGGCATCAAGGTGGTTATTCTGCTTTTGTATTAGAACTTACCAATATGTTGAAATTAGGAGTGGAAAATGAGATATTGGTTAAAGTAAATAATGAAGCCACTCCGCAAGTAATTCCTGTTAATCATACTTTATTTCCTATGTATGGTGGAATTTATCGCCCCGTTGAATTGATTGTAACGGACAAAATTAATATTGCAGTTTCTGATTATGCTTCTTCAGGAATATATATCAGTCAAAAGGAAGTAGATAAGAAAAAAGCTGACATCAGCTTAAAAGCGAAATTAGAAAATAAAACTCCAGAAATGCGAGATGTGCAAATCGTATCAACGATTTTTGAGCAAAGTGGAGCTGTAAAATTAAAAGATGTAAAAAAATATCGCTTACTTCCGCAGGGAAGACAAGAGGTCGTTCAAGATATTAGAATAACAAATCCACACGTATGGCAAGGCTTAGAAGATCCCTATTTGTATAAGGTAGTCACACAGATTATGGATGGAAATATTATTCTTGATGAAGTGGTTCAGCCATTGGGAATTCGCAAATTTGAACTGCGTACAGGAGAAGGCTTCTTTTTAAACGGTGTTAAATATCCGATGTATGGTGTGACACGTCATCAAGATCGATGGGGAAAGGGCTCTGCTCTATCAAATGCAGATCATGATGAAGATTTGGCTATTATAAAAGAAATGGGAGCAACCACTATTCGATTAGCTCATTACCAACAATCGGATTATTTTTATGCAAAATGCGATAGTATAGGTTTTATTGTTTGGGCAGAAATTCCATTTGTCAATCGTGTAACAACATTAGAAGAAGCAAATGCTAAGCAGCAGTTGACAGAACTTATTAGGCAAAATTATAATCATCCCTCTATTTATATCTGGGGATTACACAACGAAGTTTATACACCCAATGCTTATACCATAGAATTAACAACAAAATTGAATGACTTGGCTAAAACAGAAGATCCATATCGCTATACGGTTCAAGTGAGTGGTTATAATGTCATTAATCATGCTGTAAACAATAACGCAGATGTACAGGGTATCAACCATTATTTTGGATGGTACAATGGTGTCATTCGTGATGTGGATCACTGGGCGGATCAAATTTCAAAAGATTTTAAAGATTATAAAATAATTTTTTCAGAATATGGAGCCGAAGCAAATCCCAACCACCAGCAAGAGGTTGTTGGAGATGTTGGTAACCAATGGGCAAACCCTGCATTTTTTCCAGAAGAATTTTCAACGAAGTTTCATGAAATACATTGGGGAACGATAAAAAGACATCCTATATTTTTAGCATCTTATCTATGGAATACATTTGATTTTGCGACCCCAATAACCGCCTTAAATGTTGAACCTAGAAACTATAAAGGATTGGTTACTTTCGATAGAAAGTTAAAGAAGGATCCGTTTTATTGGTATAAAGCTAACTGGAGTAAAGAACCTGTACTTTACCTGACACAACGTCGTGTTGTGGAAAGAGCCAATGAGGTTACACCCATAACTGTTTATTCCAATATCGGAACACCAACGCTATGGGTAAATGGTGTAGAGATCAAAAACTATGTTATGGGAGAAACAGATGTGCATTATATCTTTCAAAATATTAAATTAAGGGAGGGAGACAATATCGTTCAAGTGAAGGCATCAAAAGGGGAGGCGCGATTGGAAGATAAAATTACCTGGCATTATTTGAAGAATAATCCAAAGGCAATCAGTAAAGATGGTCCAAAAGATAATAAAAATGAACATATAGGTTTATAATAAAAGGGCTTCAAGAGCCCTTTTATTACGTTATGGAGTCATCAACGACACCGGTAAAATTTTACCATTATAGTATTGGTGTCCATTTTGGGCAAATTCTGCAATATATCTACCCATTTCAAAAGCCAATTTTCCAGCTTCCACACCAGGAAAAGCAGCTTCAAACATCTCTGTTTGTGCAGAGCCCAGTGCAAGACAATTGACTCGAATACCCTTCGTTTTAAATTCTTCAGCTAGACACTCTGTTAATACAGCCAACGCAGCCTTGCTGGAAGAGTAGGCTGCCAAACCTTTGAATTTGGATGAGCCTTGAAATCCTCCCATACTCCCAATATTAAGGATGTGAGAACCTTCAGGCATCAAAGGAACGATGTTTTGAATCATTTGAGCATGAGCTAAAACATTTGTTTGAAACATAGATGCAATATCTTCCAATGAACTATCCATAAAAGGTTTATTGATTAATATACCTGCGTTATTTATCAGAATGTCTACATGTTCAAATTTTGATTTGATAAATGGTACTAAAGTTTGGTAATCATCAAATACGATATCGAATTGCGCAGGGTATAAATTGCCACCATCAAAATTTAAATCTGATGCAATCTCGTGCAACCGTTTTAATTTATCTGCCGATCGAGCTAGGGCGATGACATTGTTTTCTTTTTTAGCTGTAAGATCCAATACTGCTTCAAATCCAATACCACTGCTTACTCCTGTTATTACAATATTTGCCATAAATTTTTTTATTTAATCTTCAGTTTGAGATTCTTCTATCTCTTTGACAGATGGTAGTTTATCAGTTCCTAAAGCTGAGGGATGAAAAATATAATATGAACCTGTGAAGGCCATAATTGCTGATATAATATAAAATAATAGACTAATCAAAACGGCTAAATGTGAATCAAGATGAAAGAAATTCGCTCCCCACATATAGACCAACTCCCTCATGCCTAATCCTCCAACAGAGAATGGGATGATAGCGACTAAAGAAGAAGCAAGAAAAAGGAACAAATAGGGTGAAAATTTACCTTCAAATCCCAATGCATATAAAATCATGATGGCAGAAAGTACTTGCATGGACTGGACACCTATAGCTTTAAAATGCGTTTTAATAAAATTTGATTTAAAGTCAGGAAAAAATTTGCCAACAATAAAATAATAGAGTATGGTGCCTGCGCAGAACCCTAAAATAGTTAAATAGTTAGGGATTTTTAACTGTGGCATAAAAATAACCAATGCCGCAATAATAAGACATAAAGCCCAAAGACCGCTTAAACGATCAAAGAATAATGCTCCTAACAATTTTCGACCTTTAATATTATATTTTTTGCGAAGGAAATATATTTTATATCCGTCACCTCCGACACCGCCAGGTAAAAACAGGTTATAAAACAATCCTAGTTGATAGAGTTTGAAGTTATATCTTTCTGATACATTCAGCCCGATTGCTTTAAGAAAACTAAGTAAACGAGAAGAAGATATCAAAATTGAGGTTCCGTAAGCTAAGAATGCGAGGAGCAGAAAAAATGGATTAGAATTGACTACAGCATCTTTTAAGTCATCGATAGAAACCTTACTAAATACCCAATAAAGTGCAGCAATAGTAACCACGACTTTAAGGACATTCTTAATTATTTTCCAGAGTAATTTTTTATTCATTAGATATGAAGTCTACGTAATGACTTTCTAAATTAGTTTTCAAAGATATTAATTTGATTAAACTTATCTTCTTATTTGTATTAAGCTATTAATGGGTATATACGCGAGTATAAAAGAATTAAGTAGATAAGTAGAAATATCGTACATAAAGAAAATTGCCAATTAATATCTACTCTTAAATATTTATTTTTTAGCATCACGACTAGTAATACTACAAAAATTATAAAAAGTAACGCTGGCGCGACTATGGCCATTTCATTAGGAAAAGCAACATGTTTAGCATCTAAACTAGATTGAGCTCCCTTATTTGACAAGATAGGAACAGACGCAAGAGCTAAAAGCAAAACGAAGATACGTAATAGTGATTTTGCTACAATCTTACTAATGGTATGATTTTTGGATGTCTCCATCATGATTTGTTGTTATATTTACAGCAAAAATACAATAAGTAACTATAAAATTAATGAATATGAATCGAGTTCTTTTATCTATCACAACTCTTATGCTGAGTTTGTTTGTTTTTTCGGCTTGTAGTATGCAGCCAAAAGGAGCAACATCTAGTTCTTCATCTACTGCAATGTCTTCAGGTCCTAGTGCTTCAGACTGGAAAGGTGCTGTCAAAGGAACTTGGATATTAAACACTATTGACCGTGAAAATTTACCTGCTTCTTATACCATCAAAAGTGTGTTTGAAGAGGCTCCACCGGAGTGTTTTATAGGTAGTACTTGGGTTTTACCAAGTAATGGTAAAGGAAATATTTCTTTCTCTGCAGATGGTAAATTATGTGCTCCAGGAGCTTCCAGAGATATTGTTTGGTCAATCTACAATCCTGGTAAAAATAATGGAGAACCACAATTCCAATTCAAAAAAATATATGCGGGAGATAAAGCTAAAAATGTGATCACAGGTTACCGTTTGGATTTATCTTATTCCGATGCGAATAAATTGGTGATGCGTATGCCGGTAACTATTTCTAGTGGTGAAGCTTACTTAGTATTTACTTTTTCTAGAGTGAATTAAAATATATACTTTATAAACGGTTAAAGCTATAGGAAACTATAGCTTTATTTTTTTGAAATATTATATTTGAATATGTTTTTTAATAATAACAATAGTCCTTCAGCTGAAATATGTATTATTCACAACATAGTAAGAGATGTTATTCTAATTGCTCTAGGTTTAGAAAATCGACTTTATGTAGACGATTTAGAATTTCATCTGCGTTTGGAGGATTTTAAACCAATTTCTCAGCAGGATAGTGATATACATGATGTCATTGCGACCGAGCCTCATATGACAATCCGTGAATTTGTCAGACTTACTTTTGCTGAAGTGGGAATAGAAATCGAATTTTGTGGTAAGGGACAGTTAGAAAAGGGAGTTATAATTGATATTGATGAAGAGCAACTAAGTCTGCTACACCTGAATAAAGAAAACATTAAATTTGGACACACTGTTGTCAAAGTTAATGACAGAAATGCTGAGACAGTTGAAAGCCTAATTACAATGGAATTTGGAATAGAAGATCGCACAACTCAAGATCAGCCAATACATGATTTGCAATCATTTATCAAAGATTTGGTTATCACAGATTTAAATATAATGAGGAAGTAAAGATAATTTCCTAATTTAATCTGTCATGTTTATGATCGGGTTCAATAATTATGGTTCAAGTGTATATTATTTTTTAATATGTTTATAATTTGAAATTGGAATAATTTTTGTGGTACAACTTGTATCTACAAGACGATACAATAAGTCTATTAAAAAATGGAATTCAAGTGTAATGGAAACTGAATTAGTAAAGGGAAATAAGCAGGAAGAAATAAAGAAAAATACCTCAAAAGTTTATTTTTTTATAATAGCAATAGCTGCGCTTATTGTTACCAACGTCTATTTCTATGTTAAGTTTAAATCTTCAGGAGAAAAGGTGTACGCACTAACCGTTGAAAAGGAAAATCTTGAGGTTGAAATTGATCGTATCGAAGCAGAGTTAGATAAGATGAAAATTGAAAATGTTCAATTATCTCCACCTTTAATTGCAAAAGAACAAGATGCAAGAAATAAAATTGTTGATTTAAGGGCCAAATTATCTAGAAAAGAATTGTCTCAATCTGATATTGATTATGCACAGTCAACAATTACATCACTCAAAAGCGATGTTGCCTATTTCACTTTAGATGTTAATCGCTTGATCCAAGAAAATAAGATTTTAGCCGAAAAGAACAGTTTATTACAAAAAGAAGTATCTGCCTCTTCAACTAAAATTACAAATCTAGAAAGTTCAAATAACAATTTGGCCTCAAAAGTTAATTTAGCTGCGGCTTTAAAGGTATCTAATATAGCAGTATCCGGACTTCAAGAAAAGCGAAATAATAAAGTAGAAGTAGAAGAACGGGCGAAAAGAGTAGATAAGTTAAGCATCAATTTTACAATTGCAGATAATACGCTTGCAAAAGTTGGAAATAAAGATGTTTTTATCCGTGTTATAGATCCACAAGGAAATTTAATTGTTAATCATGAGGATAACACCTTTTATGCACATGGTGAGAAACTTCAATATACCTTTAAGCATAATCTAGAATTTACTAATCACGGAGAGGAATATTCTTTGTATTGGAACGATGATAAGAAGTTTGTAAAGGGAGCTTATACGGTTCTATTATATTCAGACAATGCTATCATGGGAAGGTCTACAGTGGTCTTAAAATAGGTCAAAAATAAAGATACCATCCAAGTATTTACCTTGATGGTATCTTAAGAAACAAAAGAGGAGCTCATGTATTTGAGCTCCTCTTTTGTTTCTTAAGAATGGGCTTATGTGAATGACAATAGCTACTTCATCCATTTAATTCTTTTCTTAGGTATGCTTATATTTAGGTATTGCAATTTGAAATGTTGTTCCATGATCCTCTATAGATTCAAATTGAACTGTTCCACCCATTGCCTCAATTGTTTTTTTAACAAATACCAATCCTAACCCAGTACCAGAACTCTTAGTCGTGAAATTAATCTCAAATATTTTAGAACGCATCTCTTGAGGAATTCCTGATCCATTATCTTTTATTTTAATGATATAATCATCCCGATCCCCATCAGTAATACTAATATCAATTTTTATTTTCCTCTTGCCAAAACCTGCTTCAATAGCATTTTTTAGAAGATTATTAAAAGTTCTCATCATTTGATCTCGATCTCCTTCTACAAAGAGATAGGCATCATTTGTTTGGTTCATTAATCTAATTTGAGCTTGTGGATTCTGTATATAAACACCGATTGATTTATTTATTTTTTCCAATAAATTGATCTTCTCATATTTAGTATCTGGCAGTTTCGCAAAAGCAGAAAATTCTTTAGCTATATGTGTCAAACTATTGATTTGCTCAATAAATGAAGCTGAAATCCGTTTAAACCGTTCTTCAAACTTTGGATCATTGTCATAGTATGATTTGGTCAGTTGTTGAATACCGAGTTTCATTGGAGTTAGCGGATTTTTGATTTCATGAGCCACCTGCTGTGCCATTTCTCTCCAAGTAGATTCCCTTTCATTATCTTTGATTTTATTAGCATAATCCTCCAGTTTTAATATCATGAGATTATACTCTTTTATAAGACCACCAATCTCATCATTTCGTTGCCAAAATAAGGGTTCATTCTGTTGTCCTAAGTTTGTTTGCGCCAATTTTTTACTAATTAAGCTCAATGGTTCAGTAATTTTATTAGCAACAAATGCGGCATAAAAACCAAAACCAATAATAATCAATGAATAGATATTGATCAGCGTATTTAAAAGAAGATTTTTATTTAAATTATCATCCTTTTGAGCATTAAAATTTGGAATAGCGAGGTAAGCAATAGTAGCATAATTCTCATCTCTAATCGTTGCATAGCTTGATTCATATCTAAAGTCACCCACACCTTCCTTTTCTATCGTCTCCGATTTTTTTAAAAGCGATAGCTTTCGAAACGCACTTGGATTCATAAATGTTGATAAGATATTTAAATCATAAATCTTAGGTTGCGAACTGTACAGTAAACGACCCGATTTAGAGTAAAGCGAAAAGTCTTTTGATAGCGATTCCGATAATAACTTCAAATAATAAATTAATCGATTCTCTCTTTCTTCAGCAGAATTAGTGGTGCTAATGATACTCTCTAGTCTTTTACTAATATCCGCTACAGTCTTTTCTCTTTCCAAAGTATTGTTATATGACAACTGCATATTGATGCTGACAAAGGATATAATACCAGATATCAGGATCGCCAATATAATGGAAGAGATAAATAGGGTTTGAATTCTAGAACTATACTGTATACTATTTACTAAAAATAAATAATGGTATTTAATACTTCGGATTTTAAAAGATTTGTTTTTCAAAATATTTGAGCCATAAGTGATGGCGCTGTAGAATGAAAAGAAGATGAATATGACTAAAAATAAAAATGAAGCTGTCGCCAAATATTCCCAAGTCGTTTCTTTTGGATTACTAACTAAAAATGTGGTATGACTATTAGGTCTATACATCACATGAAAATAGTTATCCTTACTATCTAAGTTAATATATTCACCAACTTTTTTAGGATAAATATTATCATGGCTTGGATAATTGAATTTCCCGTATTGCGTGACTAGATTTCCATCTTTATAGAGAGCTATAGAGCTATTACTAAATGATTCGACTTCGATATTATTTAATCTAGAATCAACGAGTATCTCTGGATACGGCAAAGCATAGTTGAACGATCTATTTTTTAGATTGAGATAAAGAGAGACTGTATTTTGAGCATCAATAGGCAGATTAATAATGGAAAAATACTCATGTGTTCCCAACTCGCTGTTCAATCGATAGAAGTTATTACTTATTTTTAATGAATTTTTAATCACCTTTTCCCTGTACTCATCTATTTTATTGTTTTTATAACGCGCAAGCTCTTTATTATTGTTATAGTAGAATCCCATAAATTCATATCTTGAAAGGTATCCCCCAAGGTATTTTTGTTCGATATATTCATTTATGGTTTGTGTATTGGTATTGGGTAAACTGATTTTAAATAAATGTTTTAATTGTTCATCATTCAAGATATCTTTTTCAATCTCAGTATACAGTGAAATTGCGTTAATATCATCTTCCGATTCTAGATTACTAATAAAAAGCTTCATATTCTCCACTTTTTTCATTTTGAAAAAATGACCATGATAAACGGAGCAAATGATAGATAAAAGAATGATAACGATGATATGAGTTGCTAATCTAAATTTTGATTTTAGTAAGGAATTGAAAGATCTTATCAGTATAATAACAGCAAGTAAAATATTGACCAAGCCATTATTTTCTTTTGAGACAGTCCCCACTAAGATAAATATGATAAGGCAAATCAGGTGGATATTAATGAGTACGGTATCTGATATTTTTAGCTTTCTGATCGTAGCAATAACAATGTCTATATACAGCGTTAGCGTCATTAAACTGAGGCACATGATAAAAAGATCAATCCAAGTGAATGTATTCAATTCAACCAGTTTAGTAAAATCAACAGCTGTCGTTGTAGAATGTGTAATTAGGGTGCCTAAAGTCTTATAGAGCAGGGTAAAAAAGAAATATATACTCAGTATGGACAATACTGTAAAGCCTATCTTTGAAAATTTAGTTTTGATATGTTCAGCAAATAAAAATTTGCTTTTTATATTGTATAAAAATAATGTGAATAGAAAAATGAAAAATGCGGTAACCAGTAAACTCCAGATATTGGGAAACAAATAGTTATAAGCATAGTTTTTGGGATTAAAAATACCCAAATTAGCGTGAATACTGAGCCAATCAGAGTTAAGATCAATATAGCGCAATGTGACAAGCGCTGTAAAGTATAAAAGTACTCCAAGTATGACTCGACCACTATTAACCAAGAGATTGGCGATATTATGGATGAGGGTTATAAAGCAGATAGCTGCGAGAATCCATGATAATGTTTTTAATACACTAAATGTATTCTGAAGCTGTCCAGATTTTAATTTGATCGAAAATAGATAAGTTTTGTCCTTACTATAGATATTTTTAATATTTCCACTATCGTTGTAATCTGCAATTTCAATATTATTACTTTTAGAAATAAATGATGAAAATGCTTTTGTGAAATATTCATTATTGATATTAAAATACTTCTTGATAGTCACATATGCTAAAATCGTTGTATTACCAATTTCCTTTTTTTTAACAATAAATGTACGATCGTTAGTTGTAATATAATTTATGGTATTCTTCAATCCACCATCTGTTAGTGGCACGAATAGGTTGGAACTCCACAATAATAATTCATGGTTTTTAAATATAAAAAGTGCTATCCCTTCCTCTGTATCATATTTCTGAAGGATATCATAAGATTGCTCTGGATATTTTTCCGCATTTTTAAACGTTTTTAAAACAATTGGATCAGCAAATAAATGTTCAATTATGTCTTCCTTTTCATGAATTTTTGATTCAAGATTTGCGGTTTCAAAGTTTAAAATATCTTTACTCGAGATCGATTGTTGTAAAGTAATAGCAGTAACGATAAAGCTTAACGTCAGCAGTATAAGTAAAAGTCTTATTTTTGAGGATATCGGCACTATATAATCTGTCTATTGAGGATGAATGAATATATAAATATATAAAAAAAGTCCTTACAAAAAGATTTGTAAGGACTTATCTATGAATGGATATTTTATTATCCGTGGATATCTTCCTCTCTGAAAAGTTTTGCACCTAAATATTCACGATTCATTCGAGCAATATTTGTTAATTTGATACCTTTAGGGCATTCTGCCTCACAAGCACCAGTATTCGTACAGTTACCAAAACCTTCTGCATCCATCTGATCAACCATCGCCTGAGCACGCTCATAACGTTCCGTTTGACCCTGAGGTAATAAAGCAAATTGAGAGATTTTAGCTGAAACGAATAACATGGCCGATGCATTCTTACAAGCAGCAACACAAGCACCACAACCGATACAAGTAGCTGATTCGAAAGCCTCATCTGCAATGCGTTTTGGAATCAAAATGTTATTAGCATCCTGCGCACCACCAGTATTTACATTGGTGTAACCACCAGCTTGTTGGATACGGTCAAAAGATGTACGATCTACCGCTAAATCTTTCAATACAGGGAAGGCAGCAGCTCTCCAAGGTTCGATAACAATTGTTTGCCCGTCATGGAATGAACGCATGTGCAATTGACAAGTCGTGATACCATATTTAGGTCCGTGTGGACGTCCATTGATCACTAATGAACACATTCCGCAAATACCTTCACGACAGTCATGATCAAAGTAAATAGGATCTTCGCCTTTACGAGTCAATTCATCATTTACAATATCAAGCATTTCTAAGAATGACATATCATCGGCGATATCATTTGCTTGTACAGTTACGAATTGACCTTTTGATTTATCGTTTTTTTGACGCCAAACTTTTAGCGTTAAATTCATATGTGCACTCATAATAATAATATTGAGTCTATCAATTGACTACTATAAAAGTAGTCAATGATATTATTTATAACTTCTTTGTGTTAATTTAACGTTTTCGAAAACTAACTCTTCTTTATGAAGAACCTCTGGTTGATTTTCACCTTTAAATTCCCAAGCAGATACATAAGTAAACTCTTCGTCAATACGTAGAGCCTCACCTTCTTCAGTTTGCGATTCTAAGCGGAAGTGACCACCACAAGATTCTCTGCGGTTTAATGCATCATCAACCATTAATTCACCTAATTCGATGAAATCAGCGACACGGCCAGCTTTTTCAAGCGACATGTTTAACTCTTCATTTTCACCTAATACCTTCGCATTTGACCAGAATTCTTTTTTCAAGTTTTGGATCAATCCTTTAGCTTTAGTTAATCCTTCAGCAGTACGGGCCATACCACAGTATTCCCACATGATCAAACCTAATTCTTTATGAAGATCATCTACAGTTTTAGTACCATTTAAGGCTAATAATGCATTGATTCTAGTTTCAACCTCTTTGCGAGTTTCTTCAAATGCTGGATGATTTTTATCAACAGGAGCAAAAGAACCTAAGTTTGCTAGATAATCTCCAACAGTATAAGGAATTACAAAGTAGCCATCTGATAGTCCTTGCATTAAAGCAGAAGCACCTAAGCGGTTAGCTCCGTGATCAGAGAAATTACATTCTCCTAATGCATATAATCCAGGAACTGTTGTCATTAAGTTGTAATCAACCCAAACACCACCCATAGTATAGTGAACAGCAGGGTAGATACGCATAGGTTGTTTGTATGGATTCTCGTCTGTAATTTGGTAATACATATCAAATAAGTTACCATATTTTTCACGGACAGTATCTTCTCCTAAACGACCAATTGCTTCTGCAAAGTCTAAGAATACAGCAACTCCGGTTTTACCAACACCACGTCCTTCATCAACTGCTTCTTTAGCATTACGGGAAGCAACGTCACGAGGTACTAAGTTACCAAATGATGGGTACTTACGTTCTAAGAAGTAATCCCTATCTTCCTCTTTGATATCAACAGCTTTTAATTCTCCTTTTTGAAGTTTTTGTGCCAATTCAACTGTTCTAGGAACCCATACACGACCATCATTACGCAATGACTCTGACATCAACGTTAATTTTGATTGATGATCACCAGTAACAGGAATACATGTTGGGTGAATTTGTGTATAACAAGGATTTGCAAATAAAGCACCACGTTTGTGCGCTCTCCAAGCAGCCGTTACATTACATCCCATAGCATTAGTAGAAAGGAAGAAAACGTTACCGTATCCACCAGTACATAATAATACAGCATGACCTTCATGTGATTCGATTTTACCAGTAACTAAGTCACGAGTTACGATACCACGCGCCTGTCCATCAATTTTAACAAGGTCAAGCATCTCATGACGAGTGTATGATTTCACTTTACCTTTATGTATCTGACGGTTTAAAGCCGAATATGCACCTAATAATAATTGTTGTCCAGTTTGACCACGCGCGTAGAAAGTACGTGATACTTGCGCACCACCAAATGAACGGTTATCTAATAAACCACCATATTCGCGAGCGAAAGGAACACCTTGAGCAACACATTGATCGATGATATTTGTAGACACTTCAGCTAAACGATATACGTTTGCTTCGCGAGCACGGTAATCACCACCTTTGATTGTATCATAGAATAAACGGAAAACAGAGTCACCGTCATTCTGATAATCTTTTGCCGCATTGATACCACCTTGAGCCGCGATTGAGTGTGCGCGACGAGGTGAATCTTGATAACAGAAAGTTTTTACATTGTAACCTAATTCTGCTAAAGAGGCAGCTGCAGAAGCTCCTGCCAATCCTGTACCAACAACGATAATTGTAAATTTACGTTTGTTAGCAGGGTTAACCAGCTTCATTTCAAATTTATGTTTTGACCATTTTTGAGCCAATGGCCCCGCAGGTACTTTTGAATCTAACATATCTTATATTTTATTTATTAGATCGTGCCTTATAGCACCATCCTAAAATATTGTTAACGGAAATAGAAATATAATGGCATCGCTGCAAATAGGATTGGAATAATTACACCAAATACCCATACACCAATAAATTGAACCAATCCAATGTATCTTTTGTGATTGAATCCAACTGTTTGGAAAGCAGATTGAAAACCGTGGATTAAGTGGAATGCTAAAGCAGCCATCGCAATAACATACAAAGCTACCAAACCAACATTCTTGAATGCATAATCTACTTGTTTATACAAGTCACGTGCTTTCACAATTTCAACACCATTTTCAGAAACGATAGAATAATCATGAAAATCTGCAGCTTGGATTTCTTGATGTGTGGTAACACCTGTCGATAGATCTGTACGATACTCGATGTAAGGTGTTTGGTCATTATGGTATTTCCACCAAAAATTTGACATGTGCGTCGCCAAGAATACCAAAATAACAGTACCTAAAATCCCCATGTTACGTGAATTCCACTTGCTGTTTGCGCTTCCATCATAAGATGCGTATCCAATAGGACGTGCAGCCTTGTTTTTTAATGAAATCACGATGGCATAGATCACGTGAATGATTACTGATGCATACAATAAATAAGACACAACCTTAATAGGGGTAAAATGCGTCATGAAATAAGCGTACTTGTTGAACGCTAAACCCGCGTCATCTTTAAATAACTGCAAGTTTCCAATCAAGTGAACGATTAGGAACATACATAAAAAAAGTCCCGTTAAGCTCATGATTAGCTTCTTCCCGATTGAAGAACTTAAAACTGGCTTTGATTTACTCATTATCCTTTGTAATTTAATTTAATTAGGCAAATCTACTATTTGATATTAAATATGATACAATTTTGACAAGAAAAAGAAGTAATTTAGAACTATTCTAAATCTTTCATAAAAAAGGCTCGCTAATTTTGATAGCAAGCCCCTTGTCGATTGTTTTATAAGTCTATAAACTAAACAAACGGTAGCCTAGACCAATACTCCACATGTTGATTTTTGGATTTGCTTGACTATCGTTGACTTTGTTCAATCCCATTTCGTAACGTAGATCCACACGCAAACTCGAAACATCAGCACCTACACCAAATGCCCACGCAGTATTTGTTTTTTTATAGCTATTTGGGTCTAGATTAGCAATTGCTTTATCTTGTTTATCGTCTACTTTAAAAGAAAATATGGGCCCAGTTTGGATTCGTGCACCAATCGGTCCCAAACCAAAGCGTTTTCCCAAAAGTACAGGGATATCAACAGAAGTAAATTTCACATCTGTTGTTTCTCCACCATCTGTTTTCACAGTGGTGTTTTTGCCAGTAATGTAAATCTCAGGTTGAACATGGAAACCTAATATACCAACACGTCCATAAAGACCCGCCTGATATCCGGCTTTGTTGTCTGAATTGAAATACTTACCATCACTTTTAAATTTAGAAAAGTTTAAGGCACCTTTTAAACCGATTTCGACTCCAGGTAACAATTGCGCATTAGCAGTAGCAACACTTCCGCAAATTAATAGTAATGCAGGTAAAATTTTCTTCATAACTGTTATTTTCTATATAAATTGTATCTTTAACTAAACTATCATCAAGTTTAAAAAATATAAGCAAATTTTATACCTAAAAAATGATAAGGCTCAAAATAACAACATCTGATTGGAATATCGCGAAAGAAAAAATAAAAAGAAAATATAATCATCTGAATGATGCAGATTTATTGTTTGAAGAGGGGCAAGAAGAAAAACTGATCAAGCATTTGATGATTCGTCTCAATAGAGATCGAGAATATGTCTTATTTACGCTATCCAAGTCATTAAGTAATATAGAAAGTAATCGTTTATAATGGAAGAAATATCTTGGAGTGATTTTGAAAAAATTGATTTACGTGTTGGTACTATCCTGGCGGTAGAAGATTTTCCAAAAGCACGAAAACCAGCCTACCAACTAACAATTGATTTTGGTTCTATCTTAGGTATCAAGCAAAGTAGTGCACAAATTACGGTGCACTATAGCAAAGAAGAGTTAGTGGGCAGACAAGTGGTGGCAGTTGTTAATTTTCCAAGGAAACAAATTGCCAATTTCTTTTCCGAATGCTTAGTAACTGGATTTGCAGATGAGCAGGGAGATATTATTTTAACAACTGTAGAAAAGAAAGTACCAAATGGTGCTAGATTAATGTAATATGCGATATATTGATTTCGAAGGAACATCTGTAGACAATGCGGATGATTTTTTTATGCAACAAGCCCTCAAAGAGGCTCAGATAGCATTAGCTGCGGGAGAGGTCCCAATTGGTGCAGTTATTGTTCATAAAGGCAACATAATAGGAAGAGGACACAATTTGACACAACGCCTTAACGATGTAACTGCTCATGCCGAAATGCAGGCATTTACTGCAGCAGCAAACCACTTAGGAGGTAAATATTTGGTTGATTGTACACTTTATGTTACTGTAGAGCCCTGTGTAATGTGTGCTGGTGCAGCCTATTGGACGCATATAACAAGAATTGTCTTTGGAGCCAAGGACGAGAAAAGAGGTTATTCGCAGTTCCATGATAAAATTTTACATCCCAAAACTATTGTAGAATCTGGAAAGCTCGGTGAAGAATGTGCTGAGCTCGTTAAATCATTTTTTCGTCAAAAACGGTATTAAGTATGAGATTATTTCATACTGAAACGAAACATAAGACTATATTAAACGTTATATTTGCATATAATAATCTTTTAAATAATCACAAAAATAAATAATTATGGCATTTGTATTAGAAGCGTTACCATACGCGTCAGACGCATTAGAACCACATATTGATCAAGCTACTATGGAAATCCACCATGATAGACATCATCAAGCATATGTAGATAACTTAAATAAAGCAATTGCTGGCACAGAAGCAGAAAACTTGTCTTTAGAAGATATCGTTAAAAATATCAGTAAATACCCTGCTGCAGTTCGCAATAACGGTGGTGGTCATTATAACCACAAATTATTCTGGACAGTATTAGGTCCAAATGCTGGCGGTGAACCTACAGGTGAATTAGCAACAGCTATCAATGAAACTTTCGGTTCTTTTTCAGAATTGAAAACACAATTGCAAAATGCTGGTGCTACTCGTTTTGGATCTGGCTGGTCTTGGTTAATTGTCAATGCTGAAGGTAAATTACAAGTTACTTCTACTCCAAATCAAGATAATCCATTGATGGATGTTGCTGAGGTAAAAGGTACACCTATTTTAGGAATTGATGTTTGGGAACATGCATATTACTTAAAATTCCAAAATAAACGCCCAGCTTACTTAGAAGAAATTTTCAATGTGATCAACTGGGATGCAGTAGCCGAAAATTATGCAGCAGCTAAATAATTTTTAGCTTTTGTCTAACTCATATGAAGCGGTAAAATGATCACATTTTACCGCTTTTTTAATTTGTAATCGTATGAATATCATTAATCGTTACATCCATCTTTTTGCATTATTTGCGATTTGCAGCTTATGGTTATCATGCCAGCCCTCCGCTACAAAAAATCAAACAGCATCTTTTGACCACTTACCCGATATGCAGTCCGGAAAACTGGATACCGCTACTTTTGCAGCAGGTTGTTTTTGGTGTGTAGAGGCACAATTCAAAACACTGGAAGGAGTAGAACAAGTGATTTCGGGATATACTGGAGGAAAAACAAATAATCCGACTTATGCCCAGGTAAGTACAGGAGCAACGGGATATGCAGAAGCTATCAATGTGATATATGATCCTAAAAAAATTAAGTTTGACACCTTATTGGAAGCATTTTTTATAGCGCATGATCCAACACAGCTAAATAGACAAGGAAATGATTTAGGGACTCAATATCGTTCAGCCATATTTGTTCATGATAAACAACAATTATCAAAAGTCAATTATTATTTGCAAAAGTTGAAAGAAGAACATCTTTATGAAAGTCCTATTGTAACCGAAATTGTGCCTTACACTATTTTTTATAAAGCAGAAGATTATCATCAGGATTATTATGCCAATAACCAAGATGACCGTTATTGTCAATATGTGATTAAACCAAAATTGGAAAAGTTTAAACATATTTTTACCAGTACGGCCAAAGACTAATTGAATAATTGGAACTCGGATTAAAATCTTGTAAATTTATTCTGAATTTTAATAAACTCATTGAAATTCAGGTTTTTGAAAATATAAAATTATTACTATGATAAAAGGATTTTTTAATGTACCTACACCCACAAATGAGCCAGTTTACTCATATGCTGTTGGTACTAAGGAACGTAAATTATTAAAAGCAGCTATCGATGAGGCACGTGCCAAGCAAGTTGACGTTCCGATGTATATTGGCGGAGAAGAAGTACGTACAGAAAATAAAGTATCGATCAATCCACCGCATGATCACCAACACCTTTTAGGACACTATAACCAAGGTACAAAAAATCATGTAACAGACGCTATCAATGCAGCTTTAGCAGCTAAAAGCGATTGGGAAAACTTACCATGGGAAGATCGTGCAGCTATCTTTTTGAAAGCAGCAGAACTAGCATCTACAAAATACCGTTACAAATTGAATGCAGCAACGATGTTGGCGCAATCAAAAAATCCTTATCAGGCAGAAATTGATGCAGCATGTGAGTTCACCGACTTTTTACGTTTCAACGTACAGTACATGACTGAAATCTATGCACAACAACCTCCTGTATCAGGTAAAGGAGTATGGAATCGTCTTGAGCAACGTCCGTTAGAAGGTTTTGTTTTTGCTTTGACACCTTTCAATTTTACAGCCATTGCAGGAAACTTACCGTCATGCGTTGCTATGATGGGTAATGTCGTCGTATGGAAACCATCTAATGCACAGATTTATTCTGCACAAGTATTGATGGAAATTTTTATTGAAGCAGGTTTGCCAGCAGGTGTGATCAATCTTGTATATGTGTCAGGACCTGATGCCGGAGAGGTAATCTTCAAACACCCAGATTTTGCTGGTATCCACTTCACAGGTTCTACAGGAGTTTTCCAAGATATATGGAAAACAATTGGAGAGAATATTCACCTTTATAAAACGTACCCAAGAATTGTTGGAGAAACTGGTGGTAAAGATTTTATTTTAGTTCACCCAACAGCTGATTTACAGGTAACTAACACGGCATTAGTTCGCGGTGCATTTGAATACCAAGGACAAAAATGTTCAGCAGCGTCACGTGCTTATGTTCCTGCATCCATGTGGCCAGCATTGAAAGATGCAATGACTGCAGATGTGAATTCATTCAAAATGGGTGGAACAGAAGATTTTACAAACTTCATCAATGCAGTTATTGATGAGAAATCATTTGATAAGATTACAAAATATATTGACCGTGCAAAAGAATCTGCTGATGCTGAAGTTGTGATCGGTGGAACATATGATAAATCTAAAGGTTACTTTATTTCTCCAACTGTTATTGTAGCTAAAAAATCAGATTACGAAACCCTATCAGAGGAATTATTCGGTCCTGTTTTAACAATTTTTGTTTATGAAGACGAGAAGTGGGAAGATACATTGGAGATTGTTGACAAAACATCTATCTATGCATTAACAGGTTCAGTTATCGCTAAAGATCGTTATGCTATAGCACAAGCAACACATGCATTACGCAATGCTGCGGGTAACTTCTATGTCAATGACAAATGTACAGGAGCTGTAGTAGGTCAACAGCCATTCGGTGGAGCTCGTGGTTCAGGTACTAATGATAAAGCAGGTTCTATGATCAACTTACTACGTTGGGTATCCCCACGTACGATCAAAGAAACTTTTAATCCAGATACCAATTACAAATATCCGTTCTTAGAAGAGGGCGAATAATCAAATTGTATTTATAATAACAGAAGAGGCGTTTACTTAAGTAAACGCCTCTTCTGTTATTACACGATAGTAGTTTTATTTTTGGAGCTGCCCCACAATATCGCCGTTATCCTTAATCATTTTTATATCCAAGGATTTTTTATTAGCATGTACATCGATCACCGTTCTTTCCCCAGTCTTAGGGCCGCCTCCAATAAATAATGTATAGTTATGGTCTTGGTCAGGGGGGTGATAACCATATTGGTGTGTATGACCTGTAATCATCGCATCAATTTTATATTTTTGAAACAATGGATGAAAGGTTGATCGGTTATGTAATGTGCCGTGCCAATCATCAGCGTGGAAAATAGGAATGTGGCTGACCACTACCGTATGTTGAGCTGATTTTCTTTCTTTTGATTGCAATACTTGTTCTAACCAAACCGCCTGTTCTTTGCGATAGTTATCATAATCTACAGTCCCACCATATACTTGATGAGTATCGGGCTTATCCTCTCCACTGTCTAATAGAATCCAATAAATAGGTCCCAATTTGAAAGATTGATAAAATTTATTTTCTGGATAACCAAAATACTTCTTGAAAATACGCGAAAATGAGCCCCTAGTTTCATGATTTCCTCGATTCATGATAAAAGGTTTACTCGTTTCAAAAAATGAAAAGGGTTGTAGCAGTTTTTCGGTGATGTCATTCTGGTTGCTTACATAATGAAATGAATCTCCATTTAGAATTGCAAAATCATATCTATCTGTATCTTGATGAGGTACTAGGTCTTTGTATGTATTCTTTACTTCATGCACATCGTTGTATATCAGGCAGCTGATCTGATCTTGGTCTTTTTTCGCTAATTTCGCAGAAAAAATATCCGATTTAATTTCCTCGCCATAAACAATTTTATAAGCCTCAAATTTTAGAACTTCCTTAGCTACAATTCTATATTTAAATATCCTTGGAGCATCAATTATGGTGAATTTAAATAAATCAGTATTTGCTTCTAACATACCATCTTCACTTTGATATATTTTGCTCTTGATCTGATTGTTGTCATCTAAGATTTCTAGCCAAGCAAATGCTGGTTTACTAACAATTGAAAAGATGCTTATGTTACTATTGATTTGATTTTGTAGATATGCGGGAACGATAAAATCAAATTTTACGCTATCGACTCCGTTATTTTTTTCATCGGCAAGACTTATGTTTGGTAGTGTGATGCCTGCAATAGTTAAGGTTTCGAGAAATTTTCTTCGGTTGATACTCATGAGATATTATTGGGCATTAATTTCAACATATACAGGTCTGTGATCACTGGCGTATGTTTCAGATAAAACATGATGATTTTTAAATTTAAATTGATTTCCTTTATTTACCATGATATAATCAATTTCACGATCAGGATCTACTTCAGGTATTGTAAATCCATTTTTGATTTGACTTCGTGTAAATATTTGTTCTAAATTGCGGATAGGTTCCTCTTCTGGCTCTGCGTTTAGATCTCCAACTAAAATAACAAGTTCCTGATCATTTTTAAACTTATCTATGATAAAAGCTGTTTGTGCCAGTCTATTTTCGTTTTTGAGATCAAGATGTGTATTTGCAAATTTGATTGTCCTTCCATTTAATTTAATATGGATGATGCCTAAACTTCTTTTTTCACTCGCAATAGGAGAGGGAAGCTCCAAGCGTTCGGTTTTTACAATAGGATATTTCGAAAGGATGACAGTGCCATATTCACCTGCATCAAGGTTAATTCCTTTAGAGAAAAAGTAATGCATACCCGTAAGTTCAGCTAATTTTTTCGCTTGATCGATATTTTGAGAACGATCTAAGTTAACATCAATTTCTTGTAAGCCCACTAGGTCAGCATGTGTTCTTTTGATAATAGCAGCAATAGTATCTAAATTGATAACAGTTTCATTTTCACTAGGAGGATTCGCGTGATGGATATTATAAGTCAATATCTTTAATTGCTGTGCTGCAAGTCCGAACGAACTACAACATAAAATGGAAAGAATGAAATAAGGAAAGATATGATTTTTCATTGGCAAAGGTTTTAAAAATAAATATAGCCATTCTTTTGGGAATGGCTATACCTAAATTATTTATATTATATAAAATTAACCTTCTTCTAAAACGAGGTTAGGATCTACACCCGAAACTTCAGCTCTGATCTTAGCTTCTAACTCATCTGCTAAATCTGGATTATCATGCAATAGGTTTTTTACAGCATCGCGACCTTGACCTAATTTCGTTTCGCCATAGCTAAACCATGAACCCGCTTTTTTGATGATATTATATTCAACACCTAAATCGATGATTTCACCAACTTTAGAAATACCTTCTCCAAACATGATATCAAATTCTGCTATACGGAATGGAGGAGCTACTTTGTTCTTAACAATTTTTACTTTTATACGATTACCCGATACTTCATCAGAATCTTTGATTTGAGAAGTACGGCGAATGTCTAAACGGACAGATGCATAAAATTTCAATGCGTTACCACCAGTAGTCGTTTCAGGATTACCAAACATAACTCCAATTTTTTCACGAAGTTGATTGATAAAAATACAACAGCAGTTTGTTTTTGAAATGGTACCCGTTAACTTACGTAAAGCTTGAGACATTAAACGTGCTTGAAGACCCATTTTTGAATCACCCATTTCACCTTCAATCTCCGCTTTTGGTACTAAAGCAGCTACCGAGTCAATAACGATAATGTCAATAGCTCCAGAACGAATTAAGTTATCTGCAATTTCTAAAGCCTGCTCCCCATTATCAGGTTGTGCAATTAATAAATTTTCTACATCAACCCCTAATTTCTGAGCGTAATATTTGTCAAAAGCATGTTCCGCATCGATGAACGCTGCAATCCCGCCTGTCTTTTGAGCTTCAGCAATGATATGGGTCGCTAGGGTTGTTTTACCAGAAGATTCAGGACCATATATTTCAATGATACGTCCTTTAGGTACACCACCGATGCCTAATGCGATATCTAGACCTAAAGAACCTGTAGAGATAGATTCGATAGCCTCAACAGTAGTATCTCCTAATTTCATAATGGCACCTTTGCCATATGATTTTTCTAATTTATCTAATGTAAGCTGTAACGCTTTTAATTTATCTGGGTTGCTCATATTTTTAGTATTGTTGATTCAAAAGTACACAATAGTTTTTAATTCACAAAATATTTTTACTAAAAAAATTAGTCTATATTTTTTAATTGACGCTTTCCTTGATTTCTTTTACTTGATGCGTCTTTTCAAAGTATTTACACATATAAGTAATGGCACATTTATCACATTGTGGTTTTCGAGCCAAGCAAATGTATCGACCATGTAATATTAACCAATGGTGCGCGATTGCAATAGTATGTTCGGGTAAATATTTGACTAATTGCTTTTCTACTGCAAGAGGTGTGGTGGCACGGCTCGTTAATCCAAGTCTATTACTCACACGAAACACGTGTGTGTCGACAGCCATAGCAGGCTTGTTATACACCACTGATGAGATTACGTTTGCTGTTTTCCTACCTACACCAGGCAGTTTGATCAGGTCCTCAATTTTTTCTGGAACTACTGAGTCAAATACATCGACCAGCATTTTAGCCATACCAACTAAATGTTTCGCTTTATTATTAGGGTAACTGACCGAACGGATATAAGTAAATACTTCATCCACACTGCTATTGGCCAAAGCTTCAGCATTAGGAAACTGTTGAAAAAGTTTAGGAGTTACCAGATTGATTCGTTTATCGGTGCATTGAGCAGATAAGATAACAGCTACTAATAATTCATAGGGATTGCTATAGTTTAATTCCGTTTGCGCATCTGGGCTATTCTTAGAAAAATATTCTACAAAAGCTTTATATCTATCTTTTTTCAACATATCTACCAAAGATAGTTAAGTTTTTAAAAAATAAAAAAGGCTTAATCTCCCGACTAAGCCTTTTTAGTAACTACCGATTTTGAATAATTCAAAATATTTTCAATGCAAGAATCACTTGGATTCATCATGATATGGGGTAGCTGAAGTTTTAATTGTTGCTCTACATCATCATCAGAAAATTTTGTTTCTGTTTCGATGTTTTTAACTTCATGTTCAGTTGTAAAGTTTTCGACCATACGCAATCGTTGTTGTTATCGTTAAATTTATTAGTAAAACGTAAAACAAGATGCAAATATTATGTCAATATTTTATTTTTTCTTTTTTGTGATATATTCATTTGCTTTTTCCACTGCCGAATATGCATTTACGATACCACCAGAAAGGGATATATCAGATAATTTAACCGTTTTAAAAGATCCATCTTCTAATTTAATTCGCACCGTGTCTTCTAGTTTTGTAACAGAATTCATGATAATTTCCTTTGTTTCCAAAGCTGTTAATGCCGGATAGTAAGATCGCAACATGGCAGCAAGCCCAGCTACAACAGGAGCAGCCATACTGGTGCCTTGTTCTTCTTTATACTCCGAATGAGGCGTTGTTGAATTGATGTATAATCCGGGAGCAAACACATCGACTGAAGTCTTGCCGTAATTAGAAAAACTGGCAAGAAGTTCCTCATCTTTACGCGGGCCAGTTGCACCAACAGTAATCCATGCATCAGCAACTCCACTTATTGCACCTACACTATCAGTAAAAAATTTATTGGGGTAGTTAGGTGATCGATCATTATTCTCACTATCATTACCTGCCGCATGCACGAGTAATACATCTTTTGACATCGCATATTGTACCGCCTGATCTACTGTTTGTTTATTATAAGTATAGCTCTTGCCAAAACTCATATTAATTACTTTTGCACCGTTATCCACTGCATAACGAATACCATTAGCGACATCTTTATCCCGCTCATCACCATCTGGCACTAGGCGGACAGATAAAATCTTGACATTATCGGCCACGCCTTTAATACCAATTGTATTTGTCCGATCAGCAGCAATGATACCAGCAACATGCGTACCGTGTAGCGCATCAGATCCGGTTACATCCGGATTACCATAATGATATTCAGTGGCGTCCTCATAGTTATCCCCAACAATGGAACGCGGATCATAATCTTTATTTAAATGATAAGCAATTTGATTTCCAAAATAATCAGCTCCTTCTTTTAAGTCCTGATAAAATTTAGCAAATCCACCGGCTTTTTCGATCTCTTCTTTAGCGATTCTGATGGCTATTTTTTGACGATTGCCAGCAGGGTTAAGACTGTCCAGGTCTGCTATGGTGATTTGTGATTTATCTTTATTGATGCCTTTTACTAGATTATCAATATTCTCTTTGAGGGCAACATAATTCATGGCACCATATTTAGCATCATCTAATTTTTCATTATAGGTTGCTACCATTTTTAAATACGCATTGTAAGCTCTTTTCTCTTGATCAGTTAATACTGTCGCAGCAGTTACTCCACTGTATTTTGGTGCATCTTTACGGAGCAGTCTGGTCAGCTCTAAATTATCAAACTGTACATTTTCTCCCTTGGCATTACCGATAAAATTCCATCCATATCGATCATTGATAAATCCATTTTTGTCATTATCAATACCATTAGATAAACTATCCTTAACATTAATCCAGACGACATTTTTCAGATCTTCATGATTGACATCAACCCCACCATCCAGCACGGCAACAATTACAGGAATTGATTTTTTACCTTTTAATAGACTTTCATAAGTTTTTTCTGTACTTATACCTAAAACACCATCTTTCTCATAATCTAAATTAAACCAATTTTCAGGTACGCTTTTATGATCTTGAGCATTTCCCAAAACTGGGGTCAGTCCTATAGCAAATACATAAAGTAATCTTCTTAAATTCATCTGTTGATATTTTGATCTTGTTACGATCTGCAAATATAATGCTAGGAAGGGGCTTAAAATGTTAATTTTTATTAAATAATGCGAATACATCCTTATTTTTACTTTTTGTATAATTCCGAATTTTATTTGTTTATTCAGCATTATCTCATCAGTAAAAGCATAATAAGTATGATTATTTTAAATAGTATAGTAGGAGCCGTTTCAGCACAACAGTCTGACATCAAAGGGTTAAAAAAAGAGGCCATATTACCTCCTATAGCTCAAGTCAAACCGCACCTGAGAAATATTCATCATGATCAGACAGTAGATGATTATTATTGGATGAATGATTTTTTTAAGAAAGGACCAGATGCAGATTTGGTCATTGACTATTTAAAAAAAGAGAATGATTATACCGATACCGTGCTAAAACCTACTGCGGTATTGCAAGAGCAACTGTTTCAGGAGATGAAAGCGCGTATTAAGGAAAAAGATGAGTCCGTTCCTTATCTAAAAAATGGATATTATTATTATACCCGTACAGAAGAAGGAAGACAATATTTTAAGTTTTGCAGGAAGAAAGATCAGCCTAATGCTAAAGAAGAAATTCTGCTCGATATTGATGCTATGGCAGTGGGTTATGCCTATTATTCTGCTACTGGCTTCTCGATAAGCCCGGATAACAGTCTGATGTCTTTTGGTGTCGATACCGTATCACGAAGAGAGTATACCATATACATTAAAAATTTACTTACAGGGGAGATCTATAAAGATGAACTGCATAGAACATCTGGGAGTTCCATCTGGGCTAAGGATAATAGAACGCTATTTTATACAGCAAAAAATCCAATTACACTATTGAGTGAAAAAATTAATAGACATACATTGGGAACCAATTCGGAGGATGACGTGACCGTATATAACGAAATTGATAATACCAATTACATTGGTGTCAGCAAATCCAAGAATGGTGAATATATATTTATTCAATCGGAAGGAACACTTTCATCAGAGGTTTTATACCTCAAGTCTGATCACCCCAATGGAGATTTTCAAGTATTTCAACCGAGAATAAAAGATGTGCTCTATCAGGTTACAGCTTTAGAAGACCGCTTTCTGATTGTCACAAATGATGATGCTATAAATTTTAAAGTCATGCAGTGCCCTCTTGAAAATACGAATAAAGCGCATTGGACAACATTTATTCCTCACCGCGAAGACGTATTAGTAAGTGATATCGATGAATTTAAAAGCTATTTGGTCATTTCCGAACGTAAAGATGGATTGTCTCATATCGCTATACATAACTTGACTACTAAGGAGCAGTATTATCTTGATTTTGGAGAAGTTGCATATACGGTTTATCCCAGTACTAATGTGGAATATCATACCGATAAATTGCGTTACGGTTATACCTCGTTAGTCACACCTCCTTCTACCTATGAGTATCATCTAGCCACTAGAGAAAAATCTTTATTGAAGCAACAAGAAGTTGCTGGAGGTTATGATGCAAGTGCGTATACAACAGAGCGGATCTTTGCAACATCAAAAGAGGGTATTCGCATTCCCATTTCCCTTGTCTATAAAAATAGTACTAAGAAAGATGGCTCAGCACCATTACTATTATATGCGTATGGTTCTTATGGTTATGCGATGGACCCGACATTTAACAGCGCTAGATTAAGCTTATTAGATCGTGGTTTTGTCTATGCAATTGCTCATATCCGCGGCGGAGAGGAAATGGGAAGAAAGTGGTATGAGGAAGGAAAAATGATGAATAAGATCAATACATTTACCGATTTTATTGCCTGTGGTCATTATTTAATTGATCAAAAATTGACTAGCATAGGACACCTTTATGCTCAAGGAGGAAGTGCGGGAGGACTTTTGATGGGAGCAGTAGCCAATATGGAACCAAAGCTATGGAATGGCATCATTGCACAGGTCCCGTTTGTCGATGTAGTCAATACGATGTTAGATGAAGGCATCCCCCTGACGACTAATGAATACGATGAATGGGGAAATCCAAATGATAAAGAAGCTTATCAATATATGAAGAGTTATTCACCATATGAAAATATAGAAGAAAAAGAATATCCAAACCTATTAGTCACGACTGGGCTACACGATAGTCAAGTGCAATACTTTGAACCAGCAAAATGGGTCGCAAAGTTACGAAAGATGAAAACGGATAATCATATATTATTGTTGAAGACCGATATGGAATACGGACACGGAGGAGCTTCAGGAAGATTTGATTATCTTAAAGATATTGCGCTTAACTATGCCTTTTTGTTTGCCTTGGAGCATATTGAAAAATAGATCATAAATAAAATAAAGCGCCCCTGGCGCTTTATTTTATTTATGATTCAAACTATCCATCTTCTCATCATGTTCTATTTGTCTAGAATCAATTTGATGTTGTTGATAATTGTCGATCGCAACTTTACTCGCTTTTTGGGAAACATATATAGCAAGTATAGCAATTACAGTAATAAGCGCTATTCCCCAAGCATACTTTTGTTTATCTTGTCTAACTAACCAATACATAAAAATAAAGTATGGGATACCAAAAATGCAATAGAAAATGATACTAGGTGTGTCCATATGACGTTGTGTACTAATGGTAAACTTTATATATTCACCGATGAAGTACAAAATTATCTAATTTTAATGACAATACTAAAAGTTTCTATTTCTTTATTTTTTTTAAACATTGATGGGAAGTTATTAAAGAATATTGATTTTTATTAGGATATTGGTTTTTTTATTTATCATTTATTCATTGTAGTAAATTGATTTAAGTAGTTGATTTAGAGGTTTTATATTCCATATTTTGCTCTTTTTATTGTTTTTTGTCATTTTATAAAAAATGAGCAGTATTATTGCCGAAAAGAAAAAAATTATTTTATACATTTGCACCGTCACATTAGAAGACGATAACTGGAAAATGAAGAATAACAATATATATAAGTTCTCTCAGCTGCATGCTTTTGAAAAGTTTGCATTAAGGGGATATTGTTGTTTTATGTTTATGGAGATTCCGGTTCTTCGCTTTCGACGACCCATACTACCTCGGGCTTGATATGAGGTAGTAATCTTTCTTTTTAGTAATATCATCAGGTCCGATGATGGCGCTCCACGATTTTATTAATTGTTTTTTCATAACAAAACGCAATTTCGATTGTTCGTTTTATTATTTGGGTCGTAAGTCAATGACTATTTCAGAATTTTTAATTATTCCCGCAAAACCTGAGCATGTAACATATGCTGAGCAGATTTGCAATGAAATGTTCGAGTCTGCAAAAGCTCGGGGTACTGGTATTGCTCGTCGCAAGCCAGAGTATGTTGCCAATAAAATGATCGAAGGTAAAGCAGTAATTGCTTTACATAAAGATGGTCGATGGGCGGGCTTTGTCTATATAGAAACTTGGGGACACGGTGATTATGTTGCCAATTCCGGATTAATTGTCAACCCCGAATTTCGAAAAGTAGGTTTGGCCAAAGCAATTAAAAAAAGAGTTTTCGAATTATCCCGAGAAAAATATCCTCATGCTAAGATATTCGGTCTAACAACCGGTTTAGCGGTTATGAAAATTAATTCCGAATTGGGATATGAACCTGTAACGTATTCCGAATTGACACAGGATGAAGAGTTTTGGAAAGGTTGTCAAAGTTGCGTGAATTACGATATTTTATTGAGTAAAGACCGTAAAAACTGTATGTGTACAGCGATGCTTTGGGATCCTGTAGATAAGGAACGTGAATTGAAAGAAAAAATTCAGCGAAAAGCAGAAGCAAAAGAAAGATTAGAGCGTATTACGCAAAAACAATCTCTATTGAAGCGGATAGAAGCAAAATTATGGAAATCAGCAAAAAAGTTCGTTGCGGTCAATTTCCATAAGAGTAAAAAAGTAGTTAAGGAGTTTTAAGTTTTTTATATTTTTGATCAAACCTCTAGGAGAGGTTGATCAACGAATTAATCCAAAAAGATGAAAAAAGTAGTTTTAGCATTTAGTGGCGGGTTAGATACATCATTTTGTTGTATTTATTTGACACAAGATTTAGGTTTAGAAGTTCACTCAGTAGTAGTTAACACAGGTGGTTTCTCAGATGAGGAATTAAAACAAATTGAAGCGCGTGCTTATGCTTTAGGTGTAAAATCGCACACAGCTATTGATGAAACGCAAGACTATTACCGCGAAACTATCAAATATTTAATCTTTGGTAATGTATTGAAAAATGCAACTTATCCATTATCCGTTTCAGCAGAACGTGTTTGTCAAGCCACAGCTATTGCCAATTATGCGAAGAAAATTGGAGCCGAATGCGTAGCACATGGTTCTACAGGTGCAGGTAACGATCAAGTACGTTTTGATATGATCTTCCATACCTTGATTCCAGGAGTTGAGATCATAACACCAATCCGTGATTTACAATTATCACGTGAAGATGAAATCGAATATTTGAATAAACATGGTGTTGAGTATTCAGCAGAAAAAGCAAAATACTCCATTAATAAAGGTCTTTGGGGAACTTCAGTAGGAGGAGCCGAAACATTGACTTCTAATCAATATTTACCAGAATCTGCTTGGCCAACGCCCGTTACTTCTACAGAACCTCAACAAATCACGATTGATTTTGTAAAGGGTGAACCAACAGCGTTGAATGGAAAAACATTAGATGCCGTACGTGTTATTCAAGAATTGCAAGCATTGGCTCAACCTTATGGTATCGGTCGTGATATCCATGTCGGAGATACCATTATTGGTATCAAAGGCCGTGTTGGATTTGAGGCTGCTGCATCAGTAGTATTGATCAAAGCACATCATGCTTTAGAAAAACATACCCTGACCAAATGGCAATTATCTTGGAAGGACCAGATTGCAGGATTTTATGGCAATTACATGCATGAAGGACAGATGCATGATCCCGTTATGCGTGATATCGAAGCATTCCTAACATCAACACAAGAAGCTGTAACAGGAAAAGTAATTGTCGAGTTGCATCCATATCGTTTTATTGTGATCGGTATTGAATCGGAACATGATTTGATGTCTAATAAGTTTGGAACATATGGCGAGATGAATGCTGGATATACTGGAGATGACGTAAAAGGATTCTCTAAAATATTTGGTAATCAAACCATTATTTGGCATAAAGTCAACGGAAAATAAAGATATATAAATTCGATTATTCGAATTCATTAATTTTTTCTTAAAAAAAAGTAATGGATCCCAAACTCATCATTTGAGATAGGGATCCATTTTTAAGTTCCATTGGTTTCACTGATAGATCATGGAATGAAAGCAGATATTAGGTACATGCATGCCTAGTCCAATTAATAATCTAAATACTAAAAAATGATAAAAGTAGGAATAGTAGGATCAGCAGGATATACAGGAGGTGAATTATTACGTATATTGATATACCATCCAGAAGTTGATATTGTATTTGCCAACAGTGCTTCCAATGCTGGAAATAAAATCTATGAAGTACACCATGACTTATTTGGCGATACCGAATTAACTTTTTCTTCAGATTTTCATTCCAATATTGACGTGTTATTTTTGTGTGTAGGTCACGGAGATGCACAGAAATTCTTAGATGCAAATCCAGTAGATGCATCAGTAAAAATTATTGATTTATCTCAAGATTTCCGCCTAAAATCAAATACTTCGTATCAAGGTCTGCAATTTGTTTATGGTCTACCAGAATTGAATAGAGAACTTATCAAATCAGCACAATATATTGCCAATCCAGGTTGCTTTGCAACGAATATTCAATTAGCACTATTACCATTGGCATATAAGGGAATATTACCAGACCAGATCCATATCAATGCTACAACAGGTTCTACTGGGGCAGGACAGAAGCCTGGAGCAACTACGCACTTCTCATGGCGAAATAATAATCTATCAGCCTATAAATCATTTGAACACCAACATTTACAGGAAATATCAGAATCTTTAGCACAGTTGCAAGATGGATTCCTTCCCCAGTCCGATCAATCATTGTTAGAACGTGCAGCAGAGAAAATCAATTTTGTTCCACAACGTGGTGATTTCACCAGAGGAATATTTTCGGTGATATATATTGATTCAGATTTATCGGAAGAGCAGGCTTATGAGTTGTATGAAGATTATTATGAAGGGCATCCATTTACACATGTTAGTCGTAAAAATATTGATCTGAAACAAGTTGTCAATACAAATAAAAGTATCATTCATTTAGAAAAACACGGTAACAAATTGTTAATCTTAAATGTAACTGATAATTTGTTAAAAGGTGCATCAGGACAAGCAGTACAAAATATGAATTTAATGTTTGGTTTAGACGAAAGAATAGGATTAAATTTAAAAAGTGTAGGATTCTAAATCTATTCCAAAATATTATATAATTGAAAAGCGAAGACCATCATAGCCTTCGCTTTTTTTATTGTATAAGCAATTAAATAATAGTCTTATTCATTTTATTACGATCACTAATGCTGACCAAAACCTCTCCTTATTGTATCCAACATTACGTTTTGTTCAGCAATTCCTTTCAAGTGCAAATCGATAGCGATTTTTTAATGCTGATAGTCGCATTTCCAGTATTATCGTCCTAATAAATATATTATCCCTTCTTTCGTATCACCTTTGATAGTCTTTTGATTGTTAAGCTCTTCCCTCACGGTCAACATCAAAAATCATCCAAATGATATAAAAAATGTGATAAAAATAGCCTTTAAGATAGGCTCATGGGCTATAACGCATTTATCCTGAGAATAAATCAACTTATGTAATACATAAACTTTTGCAATCGATTGTGTAGTTTGCGCAAACGATTTCGTGTGCTTACGATGCTTTTGTATTTAAATTAATGTTATATAATTGTTACTAACTATCAATTATTAACGCTTTTAAATAGCGAATAGCCGCAGCTTATTATACTAACCATAAGAGTTGCATTTTTAATTTTTAAGCCTAAATTAAAATCGGATGAAAAGACTTTTTTGTTTTTTATTTCTTGTCCCGATGTTGCAAAAAACGCATGCCCGTTCTTGGGATATGTGGCGGATGCAGCAAGACACTTCTGAAATAAGCGAAGTGGATCAACAGCTTTTGCGAGGGAGGTTAAAATCCTTGTTGCAAAAGAAATCGGTCAAGGATAGCCTCAATTTCAAGCAGGTGGAGACCTTACCTTTGGTAAGTATTTCCGAAGTATTGAAAGGTCAAGTTTCTGGACTGTATGTCCAAGAGTCCAGTGGAGAACCGGGTTCTATCAAGAACATGGTTATCCGAGGACTAGGGAGCCCGCTCTTTGAAACTAAAGATGCCATCAATGTGCAACCTGCAGTTTACATCAATGGTGTTCCTATCGCTCGAGAGAACAACTTTACGTATTCTATTCAACAATATCAATTCAATCGGATAGGTCCAGCAACAGATAATTTCGCAGGCATTGATTTATCTGCTATTGAATCGATTCAAGTGATTAAAGATCCAATTGAATTAGCAAAACTAGGACCTCTTGCTGCTAATGGTGCCATTTGGATTTTAACTAAGCCTGGAAAAGAAGGGAAGCGTGAAATTAATTTTGATGCTTATGTAGGTTTGGCAACAAAACCCACTGTAACACCTGTAAATGCACAATATGAAAATCTATTTAGGTCTTCATTCTACAGTAAATATGCCTCTACATCCGATCGATTAGCTTATCCAGGTTATTTGAGTGACTCGACCAATGTTAACTATTACGGTCCAGCAAATTGGAATGAAGAATATTATAAGACAACTCCCATTTATGGCGGAAACTTGGGAATCCGTGGCGGTGGAGATCGTGCCAATTTTGCTTTTATGGGCGGGTACGTTAAAAATGCCAGTTCAGCAGATAAAACAAATTTTGAACGTTACAATGCGTTATTCAACGTCAATATGGCGCCCTTCAAATGGTTTAATTTTGGAACAACAATCAATGCAAGCCGTAGTCTAAGAGACCGTAATAAAAGCTTAAGAGACCGTTTTGGAGAAGCCTCATACGTTCCAGATTTATCTGTGCCGATTTCTCCCAATAAAGAGATGTACGGAGAATATTTATCCATGTATGATAAAGCACTGGATAATAATTCTGTCAATATGCTTAATGTATTAGTCAATTTAGATTTATATCTACTTCCTAATTTGAAATTTAATTCCAGCCTAGGTATTGATTATTCAGAGGGTGCTAGACAAGCCTTCTTTCCTAGTTCTTTGATGGAAACCAACAATTATATGTCAAGTTATTTTGGATTTAATCAACGTTTGGTTTTTAATAATTCTTTGAATTATAATATTGCCGTACAAGATAAACACAAATTCAATTTCACCTTAGGATCAACTTATACACAAGATTTATACCGCTACAATTATTCACGCGCATACGATGGACCCAATGATTTTATCAAAGTCAATGTTGTTGATGGAAATTCTAACAATGCAGGTTATCTAACACCAGTTGGAGGTTTATACGTCAACCGCTGGTCGAATCGCGAAGACTTTAGATTACATTCCTTGTATCTTTCAGGAGAATACAGCTGGAATAATAAGTTAGAAGTAAATGCTGTTTTACGTTACGATGGATCTTCCACCATGCAGCCCGATTCTAGGTGGATCACCACTCCCGCATTTGCGGCAAAATATCACTTTATTCCAGAAGCCAATGACGGATTATGGAATCATTTTGATGTAAAAGCATCGTGGGCTAGAATAGGAAAGCCTATTTTTACAAGTAAATATGCCATTGGTCCAAATTATACTGCAGATCTAAATTGGGGTTCTGAAAAATCACTCGTTTCCTACAATGGTTTTGCAGTAGCCTCACGCCCTTATTCCGAAGGATGGGTAGGATATGATATCAAGTGGCCTTACAGTGATCATGCTGAGTTGACTTTTGACGGATCATTGCTTGATAAACGCTTCGATTTTGCATTATCGCTTTATCAAAAGAAGGATGTCAATCAATTGATCAATACACCAATACCAGCAGAGTACGGTTATAGTGGTCAGATTATTAATGGTATGACTGTTCAAAATAGAGGCGTGGATTTAAATCTAGGCGCACAAATACTCCATAATCCAACTGCACTTCAATGGAAAACTTCATTAACATTAAGCTATAATCAAAATAAACTGACAGCATTACCTGAAGGTCGTAGCGAACTGGTGGTAGGCGATCGCTTATTGAAAGTTGGTCACGCGATTGATCAATTTTGGTTATATGAAAATGAAGGTATTTATAACGAAGAATCAGACATTCCAGTACAGAATGGTCAAAAGCTACAATTTGATGGTGTAAATTTCGCTGTTGGCGATCCACGTTGGAAAGATCAAAATGGTGATTTCCAAGTGAATGATGAAGATCGTGTCATGAAAGGTAATGCGATGCCTAAAATTGTTGGAGCATTCCAGAATCAATTTAATTATAAAGGATTTGACCTTAATTTTCAATGGTATTTCGCTCTAGGGCATAAAGCAATGAATCAACGTGCCTCCAATAAATACGATTTCATCAATACAGAAAATACCAATTCGTTAGAAGGTATCCGTGAAGTATTCCATTGGCAACAAGATGTTGATATCAGTAAGTATCCTATTTATAATCCATGGAGTTCGATTGTAGCCTACCGTGTTGATCAAGATCTATTTTTAGAAAACGCATCCTTCCTAAAGCTGAGAGCACTCAGTGTGGGGTATGATCTTGCCCACCTTAACTCCATTAAAGATAAGGTCAAGACGATACGCAGAGCCTATGTTTATGTATCCGGAACCAACCTATTGACCATTTCCAAATTTTCTGGAAAAGATCCTGAATTGGTGGACTTCAATGGCTACTATACGGGATATGGTCTGCCATTGTCTCCCATGATTTCTATGGGAATCAAATTGGAACTATAATATCATTATGCTGTAAAAGATGTTAAAAATGAAAAGATTTAATCAATTGGGAGTTGTCATGTTAATGGGACTAAGTGTTCTAATTTCAGCAACTTCCTGTAATAAAAAATTGGATATTGTATCATCCAGTTTAGGTTCCGAAAGCAAAGAATGGGCTTCCATTTCAGACACACGTGCGCACCTTATGGGGATGTATGGATTGATGCGTGCTGCAACATCCAATAGCTATGCACATTGGGTCTATGGAGAAATGCGATACGGAGATTTCACCGCCTATTCCCGAGCTGACTTACGGAGTGTTCAAGAAAATAAGTTGAAAGCAGCTTATCCTTTGGTCAAAGATTTAACCGATTGGAGACGCTTCTATGCCGTTATCAATGCTGCATCATTATTTATAGAAAGAGCGCCGCAGGTGATGGAAAAAGATAGGCGGTATACAGAGCGCGATTTAAAATTTGATATTGCACAAGCTAGAACTATTCGCGCGTTCATGTATTTCTACATGGTACGTATCTGGGGTGAAGTTCCATTGCTGAAAGACTCTTATGATAATGGAAGTTTTGCCGAAGTAGGTAAATCCTCAGAAGCGACAGTACTGGCTTTTGCTGAAGAAGAGCTTTTAAAAGCAGCCGAAGAATTGCCCTACGTATATGGTGCAGGAACACAAACTTATTATGGTGAAAACTCCAGTGTATGGGTAGGTGTTTTAGTCAATAAATTGACCGCATATTCTTTGTTAGCACATGTTGCTGCTTGGCAAGGTAAATATATTAATGCTGATGTGTATGCTAAATTTGTTGTCGATAACTATACAAGAGGAGGATTAGAGATTCTCTCTGTGCCCAATATTGTCAATCCTACAAATGGCTTATTTGGTCCTAGTACACGAGCGCAGATCTTAGCCATACGCTCATCGTATGAATTAGGTGAAGCCACCAATACAGGACATATCGAATCCCTGACATTAGGCTATCCAATTGTTACGAAAGCTAAGCCAGACATCTATATCTCTCGCGATACCATCAATCAAGTCTTTGATGATGTCAATGACACACGATTTGGAATAGATTCAGTGTCTGGGCTGGTTCGGACCAATTATTTTAGCAATTACAATGGCGATATTCCTATTTTCTCTAAAATAAAGGTGATTCGTGATGGTAGTGGTGATTCTGATTTCTCCATTTTTGGATCAAATCTCGTGTTTACACGTCTGGAAGAAATGATTCTATTACAAGCAGAAGCTAAAGTGGTCTTAGGGCAACGTGACGATGCAATCAAGTATTTAAATCAGATCAAATCTGCACGTGGGTTGAAACCTTATATCTCCTCCTCTCCAAATGATCTATTGGAAGAGATTTTTCTAGAGCGTCGTCGTGAACTGATGGGAGAAGGCTGGAGATGGTACGATCAAATTCGTTTAGCAAAAATCAAAAAGAATAATCAAACCATTAATGATTTGATTACCAATGGCGGAATTTATTGGCCTATTTCAGCAGATGTATTGTCCCGAAATTCAAAATTACAACAAAATAATTATTGGAAATAACTTAGCAATATATCAAGATGAAAAGACAATTATATACCATATTTTCCTTTTTTATACTGATAATAGGCTTTTCCTCCTGTAAAAAAGGAAACACCTATTATGAAGATTATCAGCTAAAAGACACTGAGTTTAAAGGAACCACATTAAATTTTTTAGAAACGCAGGGCACGAGCTATGACTCGTTATTATTCGCGTTAGAACGTGTTCCAGACTTGAGACGTAAGTTAAACGCAACAACCGATACCTTGACATTCTTTGCTATGAGCAATAGTAGCTTTACTAATGCCATAGAAGCTATGAATGCCGTAAGAATGGCAGCCAATAGAAATCCCCTTTATATCGAAGATATTCCTCAATTGATACTAGATAGTTTGTTATATCACTACGCTTTTAACGGCAATTATAACACCAATTATTTAAAAGATTTCAGAGAAGGTAGAGAAATTAGAAGTATTGATGACTATCGTATGAATATGATGTATACCGTTACATCAGCATCTGGAATCACCAATGGGGGACAACAGCAGATTAAACTGAGCGATATGAACAATTCCATTTTTCAACGTTACTGGCAGGAAAGTAATACTTCGGTTGTCAACGTGAAGACAACCAATGGAACAGTTCATATTTTAAGTCCCAGTCATAACTTCGGGTTCAGTAAACTAGCCAAATTATTAAATAAATAACATGAACATAAAATTTTACAATCCACTCAAACAAGTTGCATTGTTCGGTCTAGGGCTGTTCGTGTTGGCTTCTTGTAAGAATAATATTCCAGATGATATTGATTCATTAGGGCAGGATATTGTCTATAGTAACAATGAGATTACCCCCATTTTAGGGAGAAATACATTTTACAATAATCTGGTCAGTATAGGACAGAATACATCGCAGCCTTTAACATTTAAAATGGTCAATATTCGGGATATTGACGGTCAACCAGCGACGATTTTCAATGATAAATTACCCGTAACAGTCTGGAAGGAAAGTTACAATGGTTTAGAAAAATCAATTGCTGAAATTAATGCTAAAAGGAAAACCGAATATCGTCCAATTTTAGAAGTCTTAGAACATTCCGGTAATATAAATTTTTGGGGAGAATCTGCAAATGCAGGTTTTATAAAAGCACAGCCTGATTCTGGATATGTTTTTGACATCGAGGTAAGTAATACTGGTGGACGTCGTTATATCCGCAATTTCAAATTAAAACCTTTTCGCGAGAGACCCTATGAACCCAGTATCATAGATCCCATTACTGGATTATCTATGCTTCCCTACACTTGGCCTCAGAATATGAGGAATATGTTAGGAAATCGTACTAAGAAACCCATGTTCAATTCGGATGTCAATGTATATTTCAATAAACTGGAAAGTAAAGGTGCTGGGTCTAGCACATTAACCATTAGCTTCTTAGATTCTTTAAATAATCCTATTGATCCAGCAAAGTTTAACGCAACCAATTGGGAAAAATTGGTGCATGGCTTTAAGCATCGTTTTGAAAACAAAAAAGTAGTTTATGATGTCGCCTATCCAATTCCTTTGGCTCCGATAGAGACCGACTATGCACCAAATGGAAGAGAAGCATATATGCAATTTAAATATCGGAGAATTGGAAATTTTGGTCAATTGGAAGACTGTTATTTTGGATTTTATTTTGCCATTTATGAAGCTGGAGATTGGGAAATCCAGTTCCGATTCCCCAATGAATCTCCTTTGTTTGATTGATAATAGACCAATTGATTTAGCTAACAATTATGAAACAGTTTTGTATAACGATAATTCTTTTTACCAGCATGTTGGGCAATACGCTTCTGGCGCAGACTAAAATGGTGAAAGGAACGGTTAAGGGTACCGATAATAAACCCATAAGTGGAGTTTCCATCAGATTGGAATCACCAAAACGAGATCTCGGAAAATCAGGAAGTGATGGCCGATTTGTCATCTCTGTACCGGTAGATGGTGTAATGATTTTTACTTACCAAGGTTATGGAACGGTTAAAACAAAAGTAACAGCCGCAAAGAGTGAGTATAATATCGAGATGGACAGTAAGAATCAAGAAATTGATGAAGTCGTAGTCGTGGGGTATCAACAACGTAAGCGAGAGACTTTAACAGGATCGGTCGTGACGATTAGTGGTAAAGAAATCCAAGATATACCTGCAGGAAACTTTGTTGATCTCTTACAAGGAAAAGTAGCCGGTATGAATATCCAAAATAATACGGGTAGCCCGGGTATGCGCGGAACAATAGCTGTTCGTGGTATTTCCAACTTCAACGTATCGGGAAGTGGAGATAATGCTTTTTTAACACCCACATCTCCTTTATTTGTTATCGATGGCGTGCCTATTGATGACAATTCAGGTTATGAATATGGATTTGAATCTGCAGGTCCTGGTGTATCGCCAATTTCGATGATCCCACCAGAAGACGTAGAAGATATTACAGTATTAAAAGATGCACAAGCCACAGCATTATACGGTTCTCGAGGAGCATATGGTGTTATCTTAGTAAGAACAAAGCGCGGAAATTCAAAAGTTCCGATCGTACAATATCAGGGTCAATTCTTTTTAAGTTCAGTTCCTAAATTAAGAAAAGTAATCGGGGGACGTGACGAACGTATGCTACGTGTCGATCAAATTTTAAGAAATGATACCACATTAGCCAGAGCATTTCAACGTATTAACGATTCGCCGATGTTGGCAGATAGTCTCAATCCATATTATAATAACTCCACGGATTGGCAATCATATTTCTACAGAAATACCTATAATCAAACCCACAATGTTAATATTTCAGGAGGTGAGCGTGTGTTCAACTACAAAGTGAATATGAACTACTATGATGAGAATGGTATTATAGCCAATACAGGTTTTAAGCGATACACTGTTCAATCCAATATGCAGTACGAGCCCAATGATCGTTTCCGGATGATGGCAAATGTAAATGCCAATGTTGCAGAAAATCAAATGGGTAGTGGTAATGCCATGATGCAGACAGGAGTAGGTAAATCCGTAAATACAACATCACTTTACCCAGCTCCATCCCTGTTTTCAGGAAGTATGGGAGCATTATCAGCATTGAGTGTTGATGATCAAAATAAAACTGGAAATTATGTTGCTCAGGTTGAATTACAATATGAACCAATACGGGGGTTGAGAGCAAGCTCAACATTCAATTACAACTATACAACTTCTACCAAAGACCGTTATACCCCAGAGTTATTATTGGGCAATAGTTCAGAAGTGTATGGGTATTACGATAATAAAAGTAAAGTATATAACCGCAACTTGCTTTCTTGGGTCAAAGCCATTAAGGAAAAACATGTGATCAATATTTATGGTTTCACGGAGATGGAGATCTCTCAATCCTCCGCTGATCTCAATATTATCCGTGGTACCGCAAATGATCAATTTCAGACAGGTATTAGTTATGATACCCGCAGGACTTTAGGAGGTTTGTTAAACAATTTATCAAACTATCGTTCTGTTGCATATGCCGGTAATGCATCTTATAACTATGATTCTAAGTACATCGTTGATTTAACATATCGTTTAGATGGTACTTCGGTAACAGGTGGTAAATCTCCTTGGTCGTCTAATCCTTCCTTAGGATTCCGTTGGAACTTCAAAAAGGAAAAATTCATGGACAAATTTGATTGGTGGGATACTGGTTTTTTCCGTGGTTCCGTAGGTCGTACGATCTCTCCAACAGGTACTTTGTCAGATCTGTATGGATGGTATAAAATTGATGATGGTCGATACAATAATAGACCGACGACTTCCTTAGATCTTAAAAACGCACCAAATACAGAATTAGTTCCACAAACAACGACACAATGGTCTATTGGTACTGAGCTCGGATTTTTTAATAGCGCTTTGTATGTGGTATATGAAACCTACTATAAGCAGTCAGACAAAATTTTACGTGGAAAACCGATTGCCAATCACAATGCCTTTGGAAATGTATTGACTAATGAGTCTGCAATGGTCAATATGGGACATGAATTAACGATCAATTTCAGACCACGACTGCAAAATAGAGAATGGGAATTATCCGGTACAGCTACTTTTGCGATGAACAAAGATTATATGGCATCGTTACCTGATGGAGCTCGTCAGTTATTACAAGCAGATGATTCAGGATATAATCTTCCGACGTATTATAGACTAGGACGAAATTCACAAACTTTCGTATTGTACGATTACAAAGGTGTTTACAAATCGGATGATGAGGTGCCTGTTAATCCGCTTACCGGATTGCGCTACCGTGCAGGAGGAGAGTCTGCTGAAGGAAAATTTTTCCGCGCAGGAGATCCAATTTTTACGGATCTAAATGGAGATTACATCTTAGATGAGAACGATTTAGTATATGTTGGTAATTCACAGCCCAAGATGACTGGAGGTTTGAGTCTATTTGTACGTCACAAAGGATGGTCATTACGTACTCAGTTTTCTTATACCTTAGATCGTGATATCCTAAATACAGCCTTAGCAGATCGATTCCGTAATTATTCAACACCAACAGGTATCTATGCTAATCCAAACGATCAGCCAGGAGCTTATGTACCATTAGATGCCTATAACGTTTGGCGTGAATTGGGAGACAATGCTGATTATCCTAATGTATCAGATTTTACACGTCTATCCTTATATAATCCATACCGTTATAATTCAACGATGTTTCTCGAGGATGGCTCTTATATTAAATTTAACTCAGCAACGTTAGGATACAATTTTGATCGCAAGTGGATACAACGATTTGGAATTAGTTCTGCTCGTCTCAATTTTACGGCAAATAATATCTATACGTTTAGTCATTATTCAGGACCAGATCCAGAGATTGTAACAGGTGTGGGTCGAGATGGGTCAAACGGTTATCCAAGTAAAAGAACTTATTCATTGGGTATTAACGTACAGTTCTAAAATGAAAATGATCATGAAAAGAAAGTTTATTTATACAATTTTATTAGGAGCTAGTTTAGTACTGGGCTCATGTGGTAAAGATTTTTTGAATATTACACAAATTGATAAGTTGACCGGTAATAATTATTGGACTTCTGAAAATGATGTGGAACAATATATGGGGGGCATCTATTCGACATTCAGAGAAGCCACAATGTCCAATATTTTTTTCCCTGCAAGTGGAGACCTACGTTGTGCACCGATCAATAGAACAAGTGCCACAAATAATTCAGGTAGAGATTATTTGGTTTATTTAAGGCAGAATAACCTCAATAGTATTTTTGCTCGTGAGGGAGACTTCAGTTACTTTGGATTTCCAAGAATCTCCAAATGGAATGATTTCTATAAGATGGTTCAAAATGCCAATATCATATGTTACCAATTGGATAACAAGGATATGCCATTTTTATCCGAAGAAAAAAAGAAAGCTTATAAAGCCGAAGCTGTTTTCCTTCGTTCTTTAGCCTATTTTTTTATGGTACGCCTCTTTGGAGATGTGCCTTATTATACCGATGTGAATACGGATCCCTTACCGAGAACCAATATGATCACGGTATTGAAAAATCTATCTGCAGATTTAGATGCTAATTATAAAAATTTACCCTGGACCTATGATGATCCTTCAGTGGTTGCGGTAAAAGCAATGCGGGGCAGTGCATTGGCTCTAAATATGCACATCAATATGTGGATTGCAGGATTTGCAAATGAAGACAAAGCCCCATATTATGAAAAAGTTGAACTGATGGGTAAGGAATTGATGGAGCAAAATGATGGAGCTTATCAATTACTCAGTTTAGCAAAAACTAAAGAAATCTTTAAAGGTCGGACCAAAGAAGGGTTGTTTGAGATCGTACAAAACTTCAATTACGGTGAAAGCTTTTCTTTAGCAGCATCATTCTCCGATTATGTACTTCGCGCACCAAATAAGGTAACAACCAACTCTTATATCTATTATGATCCGAAATTTATGGAAGAATTGTATCCATCAATCGGAGGAGATTTACGTAAAACTTATTGGTTTGACAACAATATTTATGCGACAGATGGTAAGTTTCAATGTTTAAAATTTCTAAATGTGTTTATGGAAGAAGGAGAAGATAACAATCCTGATGATAATCAGATGGTCTTCCGCTACTCAGATCCAATCTTACTACGTGCAGAAGCTTTAGCTGAATTAAATAGAGATGGTGAAGCCAGAGATGTAGTCAATGTTATTCGTAACCGTGCAGAGGCAGCCATTATAACAGAAAGTGGAGAAGATCTGAAAGATGCGATATGGTGGGAAAGAGCACGGGAACTATTTGGAGAAGGTAATTTCTTTTATGATCTAGTTAGAACAAAGAAAGTAATCAATTCAAAGTACACCTCCGCACCGATGTCTGTAGGAGCCTTTAATTCAGGAGGTTGGACATGGCCAATAGATAAATCGGCTTTGAACAACAATCCTTATATGCGTTTAAATAATTATTGGAATTAAGCAAGTAGCGATATGAAGAATTTGATGAAAATCGGCTTTATGATGCTGATAACCACTATGGTTTTGTTTTCTTGTAAAAAGGAGGATTATATCGATACTGGAATACATGACCCTAAGTTTAATGGGACTATCTGGCAATATTTAGAATCAAGACCAGAACTTTTTGACACGCTTATAGTCGCACTTAAAATAGCGAAGTTAGATGAGGTAATCAAAAATGAGGAAGTTACTTTTTTTGCGCCACCTGATGTTTCTATTTTAAAATCTGTATGGGCACTCAATGAGAATTTGTTTCGTATGGGACAGGATACAATAACGAGCTTAGATCAAGTTCGTCCTGAAGTGTGGCGTAAGTTTTTGTCACGGTATATTATAAAAGGAAAATATTTGGCTAAAGATTTTAACCAAATGGACACGTTGAATTTGGCTACATTTCCTGGAGGCGTGTATAAAAACTTTGAAAATACCGATATGAACATTGGCGTATTATACAATGATATTAAAACAACCTCCAATACAGGAACTCAAATTATTAAGTACGCTGGATATAGACAACTGTACTTAAATTATCCTTATTCGGTCGTCATTCCTGAAGATATTAAGGATTATTTTATCCCATTTTTAACGGCTCCTGTAGCAACTTCAGATATACAACCGACAAATGGAGTTTTGCATGTATTGCAGTTTTCAAAGCATGCGTTTGGATTTCAAACCTATCTTTTTGCCAATGAAGCATTCACTTTAGGCATTTTACCAAAACAACCATAAAGCTGAATAATTATGAAAATTAAATTATATAAATCTTTTTATCTGTTGTTTGCATTGGCTTCCATTGCTTTTACAGCATGTAATAAAGAAATCGTAACAGGGGAAGATCCGTATGCTGGAGGTAAGGGATCTTTGGGCATCGGATTTATAAAAAATTATCCCAACCCGAGTTTCGCAAAACCTGGAGAATTAGTCGATTTTTATGTCAAAGGATTAAAACCCTTTATTGGTAAAATTGATTTTTTTGTCAATAATACACAAGTTGAAGTTGTCACAGCACAAGATTCATTGGTCACGATAAAAGTGCCGATGGAGATATCTTCCGGAGATGCCAAAATTGTGGTCGACGGGCAAGTTTTTTATGGACCTCGATTGGAGATTGATGGCAACGCGAGTCTCGATGCAAATTATGAAATGATCAATGGTTTTAGAGGATCTGTTTCGGATATATTACCTAATGCAGGTGGATTTATTGTAACAGGATTCTTCAACAATTTTGAAAATCAAGCGGTCGAAACCGGTAGTAATCGTGTTTATAGAAGAGGGATCCATTTTATCGACGCATCCGGAAAAACATCAACTTCCATGAGTTTTGGTAGAGGAATTGGTTCCTCAGGAGGTATCAGTTCAATTGCAAAGTTGAGTTCTGGTAGTTTTATTATTGGCGGTAATTTTTCAACATTCAATAACAAACAAGTTTACGGTATTGCAAAACTCTATAGTAATGGTCAATTGGATTCCACTATAGTTGATGTGATCAATACGACAAGTAATCCCAAAAATTCCTTAGATACCGTTTCCAGTTTCAACGCTGGATTGTTCGGAGGGACTGTATTGCGCGTATTTTCAGTAAAAGATGATAAGGTGATGGTCGTTGGTAATTTTGATCGATATTTTAAGATCGATTATGATTATTCATCACGTGATAATAGACGTACCATTGTTACCGATGCTAAACATGTCATTCGTTTACGTGCTGATGGATCATTAGATTCTACGTACATGATCAAAAATGAAGGAGCCAATGGGATGATTATGGACGCGGCTATGATCGATGGTGAAAGAATTGTTGTCATCGGAACTTTTACCTCGTACAATGGTAAGCCCGCTCCAGGTATCGTATGTTTAAATGCAGATGGTTCTGTTGATCCTGCCTTTAATTTATCTGGAACCATTACACGATTGATAAGTGTGACTTACAATGCCGCGCAGAAAAAAATTGCTCTTGCAGGAATATTTAATGGATTGGGAGGCAATGCCAATATAAAAGGGGTGGCATTATTAAATACCGATGGTTCTATAGATAAGCAATTTGTATTGGGAGACGTCGGAACGGGCAATGCAAATTATGCACAGGTTTTAAACAATGGGCGTGTTGTCGTTAATGGTTCTTTTACCCTATATAATGGTATTGGCCGAACCAATATGTTGATTTTGGAAAAAGATGGATCGCTATTGCAGAAGTTTAATGCACAGGCACCATTTTCAGGATCAATATCAAGGATTGTGGAGACCAAATCGTCAACAGGTGAACCAGCTTTATTGGTTGGTGGGAGTATCTCTCAGTATGGTGTGAAAACTGTCGGAAATTTTTTCCGATTGGAGATTAAAGAATAATCCTTTATGAAACTAAATATGAAAAAGTCTTTTAATGTATATAACAAAATCGCTGTTGGGATAGTGACACTCTTACTATTTGGTGCCTGCAATAAGGATTTTCCAAATTTGTTGCAAAATTTCAATGAAGCCAAAGACAGTCCAGAAACACGAGATAAAGTGTTGCTGGTCATCGTCGATGGACTATCGGGATCTGCAGTACAAGATCTTGAACCTGTTAATCTAACCGGATTTACCAGAAATGGCTTAGTGACTTATGGTAGCTTAGCAGATCCAACAACAGATTTTGAAGTCACCAATACTTCAGTGGCAGCAGCGCTCTTGACAGGAGTCAATAGTGTCAAAAATAAAGTAAATGCTGACGATCTATCTGTGTTGAATACAGCAGAATACCCAACGATTTTTAGTCAGCTAAAAAGTATAGGGACTGGACGAAAATCGACCTTATTTACATCTTCAGATAACTATGCAAATTATTTGGGTAAAGATGCAGTTGTTGCAAAAGGAGCAGACGATAAAGCCGTTATTGCTAGTGCAGTAAAAAATTTAAGTACAGACTCTGCAGATTTTAATGTTGTTCATTTAGCACAAGTAGAGCAAGTTGGCCGTGAATATGGTTTTGGGAAAACTGTTCCTCAGTATGTAGATGCAGTAACACAAATGGACAAGCAGGTAAAAGAATTGGTGGAAAGTTTAAAAGCACGTCAATCTTATACCCATGAAAACTGGTTAGTAGTGGTCACTTCTGGTAAAGGAGCTACTTCCACAGATCCGGTTACAGATTTTACAGCCTTTGGTGATGCCAAAAGACAGACATACACCCTGATGTATTCACCTAAGTTTTCTCGTAAGATCTTACCGAGGCCTAGTGCTAAAGATATACCATTTGCAGGTAATGCTACAAGATTTAATTATGCTGCTAATAATCAAGCTACGAGTAAACTTGGTGATGTGACGAAGTTTAATATGGGGACGGGATCCGATTGGACCATTACGTTGTTTTTAAAGTTTAATAATGCGAATGCAACGTATTATTATCCTTCTTTCTTATCCAAAAGAGCTGCAGGTTTTAGTGGAGCTGGTTGGAACATGTTTTTAGAAGCAGGATACTGGGGTATTAACAGTTCGATTGCAGGGCAGGCATTTGGTCCTAATATTAATGATGGGGAGTGGCATGCTTTGACGACAGTCATTAAACGTAGTGGTAGTCAAGATTCAGTTTATGTGTTTACGGACGGCACAAAGGCTTCAGTAACTAATTCTCAAGTATCAGCTAATTCAAATAATTTGGATAATAATGCTCCTTTTACTATAGGTTACCTAGCAGGTGATTCGGGTAATCCTGATATTTCTATTTGTAATCTGCAGATCTACAACAGGGCATTTACTTTTGATGAGATAAAGCAGTATGGAGGTGTCACACATATCGATGAGAAATCTCCTTTCTGGAATAATTTGCAAGGCTACTGGCCTGGATATGATGATGTAAATACAACTCTATTAACTGAAAAAACAGGTAAAGGGGCTGGTAATTTTGTTCTTAAAGGATCTACATCTTGGGTGAGTTTTAATGAGCTAGTGCCATTTTTTCAACCACCAATTAGTGATTCATTCTTCCGTCAAGTACCCAACGCAGTAGATGTACCATTTATGATATACCAATGGTTAGGAGTTACCGTTCAGAGCTCTTGGAAACTGGATGGAAAAAGTTGGAGTCCTAATTATACACAAATCAGAAACTAATCCTAGAATTAAACCAATATGAAAATTCGATATATAACACTTGGAGCTTTTTGTGCGATCATGGCACTGGCTTCTTCCTGTGGCAAATACGGCTTTGATTTTGAAGATGGTTATCAGCAAGGAGACTCCACAGAGAGTCCCCTCCTGACCGATACAACCATGGGAAAAGCAGATAAAAGTCTTTACCATCGTGCTAGAATTTACCCAGGACTAGTAGGAGATAATGTAAACCGAATAAAAGATACCACGTTATCCATGTTGATGGATCGCGAATATGTGAGCCCATTTGACTATAAAGTAAGTTATACGCCACCTCCCATTTACAGTACTGGCTTATATGCTCCTGCTGGAGAAGTCGTCCGTATTACTGTTCCGCAAGGAGTGATCGGGATGACGGTACAAGTAGGTGTTCATACGGACAATATTACAGGAAAAGATGCACCTCGTCGTGATAATATCATTTATACGCGAAGAGAGCTATTTCCGGGTAATAATTATGTGATGAATCTCTATGGAGGTACCATCTGGATTATCAATCAGAATACAAGTTCGACACCCGTCAATCTAAAATTTGCAGGTGTAGTCAAAGCCAATGATTTTGTGTTGGATAGAGACAATGTGGATCAGTGGAAAAAAGATGTTCTTGCCAATGATGTCCCTTGGATGGATCTAATTGGTAAACGTACAGCTTTCTCCGTACCCCGTTCATTGATTCTTAAATTTATACAATCAGGTCGAGCAGACCATATTGATGAAGCATTACGTTTATGGGACAAATCTTATGAACAAGATTATTACAATTGGATGGGGCTTTCACCCACAGGGAGTGATAAGAAAAACCGCTATCCAACATTATGGGAACGCGGGGTGATGGATATTCATCCCTCAGCAGGTTATGCACATAGTGGTAATCCATGGATTATGCAGGAAGATGAATATTGGTTAGATGAATTGACTAATCCAGTGACTATAAAAAAAGGAACATCTTGGGGAAGCTATCATGAAGTTGGTCATAATTATCAAGCTGGAAATTCTTGGAGTTGGACAGATTTAGGAGAAACGACAAATAATATTTTTATTTTTAATGCCGCACGCAATCGTGGAGAGACCAACCGCATTGATTTTCATCCAGCATTGAAAACAGCCATTCCAAATGCATTAGCCTATGCAAAATCTACTGGAGGAAAAAACTTCTCTAGTTTTCCTGCAGGTTTTGGTATCGATGAAGATAATGCTGCTTTCGCCCGTATTACACCTTTCTTACAAATATTTGATAAAATAAAAGGTAAAAATGGAGAATCAGGATGGGATTTTTTTCCATTCATTTACAGTAAAGCGAGAAACGAAAACTTTACTACTGCATTGGAACAGGCTAAACGAGATTATTTTTATCGTCAATTATGTGAATTTTCAGCAGTCGATTATATTCGTTTCTTTATTTCATGGGGTATTCCAGTGAGTGCATCCGCAAAAAGAGAAATGCGCAACAAATATGCCCCTATGACAACAGCCATTTGGGAATATAATCCTTTAACATTTTCTGGAGGCAATGCGCCATTAGCTTCCAAATATTATTTACCAGGTACCACATTTGACTTTACTTCTAATGTCGCGACAGCTACAGGAGAAAGTACGGGCAAATTTACGGCTATGACAGACGGTAATCCTGCAACATATTGGCATACCTGTTATTCGGGCTGTAGTGTCCCAACAAATTTACCTGTGGAGATCGTCATCAACATGAAAGAAGTAAATGCTTTCAAGGGTGTTTATATTCAAAATAGACAAGGAAATACATATCAACCCAAAGTGAAAGTACTGGTGAGCCGTGACAATAAAAACTGGACTGAAATGGGTACCTACACCCTGGCACAAGCGTCTGAAACCGCAGCTCAAAGAAATGTTTTACGAGAATTTTCTTTTAGTGAAGTCGTAGAAGCGCAATATGTCAAGTTTGTTTTTCCAGATAAAAATCTTGGGGGAGAGAATCATGTCGCTTTAGCTGAACTTGGAGTATTTTATGATATTTAATCAATCGTTATGAAAAGAAATTTTAACCGAATAAAAACCGTTATCTGTGCATTAGGAATCTTGATGTTATGGAGCAGTTGTACAAAATATGAAAATCCTCCTGCTATTTATGAAGATTATGAACAAGAAGGAGAACAAACTGTTAAACGTAAAGTTCTATTTATTTCTATAGATGGAGCTGTGGGGCAGGAGATTAAAAAGAAGTTACCTCCAAATCTTACTAATTTACTAAAAACAAGTAAATATACATTCAATGCTTTCGCAGATGAAAATACTGGGGATGCTTCTTCCTGGATGTCCATGATGAGTGGTGTATCTTATGCCAATCATGGTATAGACGATGATAGCTATATTCCAAAACCTGACGAGAATCATCCGCATGAAAATGCTGTAGGATACCCTTCTATACTCTACAGAATTGCAACGATAGCACCTAATACCAAAACCGCTGTGGTTTCGAGAACAGCTAGTTTAAATGATAAGTTATTGGTCAGCGCCGATGAAACTTATGATGCGAATACAGACGAGGGAGTGAAAACCCAAGTGATAGACTTATTAGAAAAGAAGAATCAAGATCTCATGATTGTTCAATTTAAAAGCGTGTTGGATGCTGGAATAGAAAATGGATTTTCCGTCGAAAATGCAACATATACAGACGCTTTAAATAAAGTTGATGGATATATTGGTAATATTTTAGATGCGATTAAAGCACGAAAAAATTATGATTATGAAGATTGGTTAATTATTATTACATCCAATCACGGTGGTATTGGAAATTCTTATGGTGGAAAATCAGATGCCGAACGTAATACATTTGCAATTTTTGCCAATCCAAGTTTTAAAGAAGCCGAATTAACAGGGAAAGCAATGAGTTATGTACGCTTATGGGGATATGATGGTACTGATAATAAACCGCTCGGAGTAAGAGCCGTAAGTGAAAACTTAGGCAATTCAAGTGATTATGATCTATCCACATCTAAAGAATTGACTATTTCTACAAGATTTAGATTTAACTTGAATAATACCATAATATCCTCTACCTATCAGCCCAATACTTATAATTATTGGTATTCGGGTATTTTTGGAAAAGACTCCAATACCAGCACAGCTACACCTGGGTGGATGTATTACACATTTGGTGGTGATATTCAAGTAAGAATTAGTGACGGAACCACAATTGCTTCATGTCAGGCTCCAAAAGTTAATGGAGAATGGTATACCATGACCTCCGTTATAACAGCCATTGCTCCAGATAAAGTGAATATTAAAATATTTAATAATGGAACATTAGCACAAGAAACAACTACATCAGGTATGAATATTAACAATATCAGAACAAATGATCCCCTAATTTTTGGCTATCGTCCTGCGATTTCATATGATTTAGTAGATTTTGATGTTTCAGATGTTCATATATTCAATAAAGCATACAGTCAACAAGAAATACGAGATTTTATTTGTTATTCTGGTAATATTGGTGAATCATCTTTTGGTGCGAATTTAAAAGGATTTTGGAAAATGAATCCGACATCCACTGGAGAAATTACCAATGAAATAGCCGGCAAAAGTAACATGCAATTATCTGGAGCATTTAGTGGTAGAAGTGTATCAGAAGTAAAACCTTGTGATCTGGGAAATAATGCAGTATTTGTCCAGTCAACAGATTTTTATACTCAAATATTTTATTGGATGGAATTACAAACACAGAAAGACTGGAATTTAGAAGGCCAAGTATTTTTGAATAAGTATGAAGTCGAATTTTTAAAGCCATAAATTTTAATCCGTCATGATGAAAATAAAAAGTAAATTGACAATCCGTCACTTCATACTCCTAGGAGGAATGATGCTGGCTATACACGGATGTAAAGAAGAGGAATTGGTTTTTCCAAAAAATGCAAATACGGAGATTGAAGTATCTGAAAATAGACCGACAGCAAGACCAACAAATTTAACCTATGTATCTGCATTCAATCAGACTATAGAAATCCATTGGCCTGAGTTAAGCGACCGTGTAGTGAAGGCACAGGTAAAGTATACCGATGATGGAGCTGAGAAAGTGTTAGATGTTACAAAATTTGATGACCCTGTCGTTATCAATTTGAAGGAAGTCAAAAATTATGAATTCGCTTTACAATACTTTACAGCTGATGGAACACCGTCCAAAGTTACGAAGACAGAATTGAGTCCTCGACCTTTTGAAGCCGATTACAAGATGAATAGTGTTCTTATTAATCCTATTCCTGGAGGCGTGTCGTTTATTTTTCCTAAAACTTCCGATAGAGCTATACCGGGTACGATTTCATATCTGCTCAATGGAAAGCAGGTGCAACAAGTCTTCAATGCGAATACAATGGATACTGTACTCGTTGAAAATTTGGTAGATGAAACAAAGATTATTGATTTTTCGGTAAATTTAAAGGATGAGCTTTGGGGGAGAAATTTAACAACACAGAATCAAATCGCACCAGGTATGTTGGTCTACAAGTTGATTGTGCCAACCCTGAATTACTCGTATGATGGAAATAATGTGGTATTAAACTGGGTAAATAATACAGGCGATCCCATTGATGTTACCTATACGTTTGAGGGGGCAGGTGGTCCTAAGACAGCAAGCGTAGTTGGCAGTACAAGTGCTACGGGTTCATTGAAACTTGATGTAGCAGGTCGAGGAGGAGTAATGAAAGCAACTGTTGCTAGTGAAGGTGGTATTTCTCCTGAAAAAACATTTGACCTTTATGCCCCAATTGCTAAAACAGGATGGCAAGCCACTGCATCCAGCACACAGAGCGGTGATGGTGGTGGAACTCCTGCTTTATTTGATGGTAATATTGAAACTTTTTGGCACTCTCAATACAGCCCATCAGTACCTTACCCACATTCGTTTACGATCAACTTCAGCAAAGTAGAAGTTCTTTCAAAAATTGGTATGATTAGAAGGCATAATAATGCTACAGGTGGTTTTAAAACCTTTAATATTGAAGTATCAGTGGATGGCCAGAATTGGACGACAGTCAACCAAAATTTAACCTTTAACTCAGCAGATAGTCCTGCTGCGTGGCAAGATTATGCGTTTACTCCTGTCAATGCACAATATGTTAGAATTACCATGACTGCTCCATATACGTCTACTGCCACAAGTACACATTTAGCAGAATTTAGAGCATATAGAAAATAAGCAAACTTTTATACATAAAGAAGGGGTATTACCAAGTATTAACCCCTTCTTTATTTAAATAATAACTCCTTCTGATTTTCTGTGTAAATTAACCTAAACAATTCATGTTGATTACGAGAAGGATCAATTTGTACACGAAAATCAACACCTTAGTCGTTTCTTTTTTGAAGATTTAAGAGTAGCCCCCAATGACACGTATTCCATTGTTCCTCATATTCTTAAGTAACATTTTCTAAATAATTGAGATTTAGTAAAGGAAATTTGTTCATGTACCGATCAAACAAGATTTTCTAGCTCGGTGAAAGGTTCTAACTAGTCCAGCGGATTTAATTTTTTAAGCGATCATAGAGTTGAAAATACAGCACTCTATGATCGCTCTTTAAAGTTGATAATGAAACACAAAAATAGGATTACCTAAATACCTTTCTGTAGTAAATAATCTTTCCACTATTGCTGATGCCCTGTATGGTCAGGCAGTAACCATTTGCTTTGCTATTATTGAAAAAGGTATATTCAGCTGTACTTTCTCCAGCAGAAATAGTAACAAAGGGATTCCAATATAGGGTAGTACGCTCGTCATATCCAGATGAAAACTTCTTAGCCACTGTCTCGTACGTAGTAACAGCATATTGTTTGACTGGTAGATAACCCATTATAGTTTGCTCGTCCACAGCTTTGCCAATATCTTTATTCACTTCATGAGGAGCAGATTGATAAATAAGTACGGCAGGTCTACCTTTCGCTAATGCAAATGTGCTGTAAAATTTAATATAAGGAAAGTTCACAATATCTTCGTTTAAGAAGGAAATATGATCACCGTAAAACTTATCAGCTTTGATATTTGAAATCGAGTCAGGACTCAATTCTTTGATATACCTACCGTTTAGATATACTTCATACCTTTTTGTTCGGATATTATTAAAAAGATAATCCTCAAGAGTTTGGGATCTTTTTAAAACGAGACTATCCAATAAGGGCACAAGCACCTGATCAGGCTTCACGTTCGTTGGGATACCCGCAGTATAAAACCTACGTTCTAATCGATCAATTTCCCGCTGTTTACGATCTCTATTTATAGTGACCGTTTGTAATACCCTTTTACCCGAAGCGTCGACGGTAACATGAGGATTGGCCTCCCATTTCTTGTTTTCCCAGGCTGCATGTTGTTTAGAAGGTGTGTAACCCGGAGGAATAAAGAAAGGACGATGAGCAATAGTTGGATCGATAAATTCATAAGTAATATGGAAGGGTTCAAATTGGAGCTTTCTATAAATTTGGTTAAATTTGGTATCCATTGAATCAAAGACAATCAAGTTCGGGATATGGAATCGACCTAAAGCGTCAAAATCTATTTCCAAATATTGCATCGTAGAAGCTGTAAAATCTTGATAGCCAAAAGTAGCACCTCTTTTTTTAGGTTCTTTTTTTAAAATATCTTGATAATTCTTATAAAATCCTGCCCATCGATTTTTATCCATTTTAATCTGCCCTTTGAGCATCAATAAACTATCCTTAGTGATAGACTCGTCGATTGGACAATTTAAATCTGCCCATTCCTGCATTTGTATAAATAAATCTTTATCCTTGCTATGCTGCCAAAGCGTAAACGGTTGTATCAGATTTTTTTGAGCCATCGGTTGAAGGTAAAGATCCGTGAAAATATTGGTTGAACTATCAATGGGCACTTCAATAGCAGTCACGGAGATGGACAGATCGGCAGACTCACCAAGATCTGGAAGAGTAATTGCTAATTTATTACCAGATTTTTCACCAGATCCTCTCTCTAATTTTACAACAGGTTCCAATAGCATTGTTTTTTCACCTAGCAAATGATTTCGCTTAGACAGAGTCTGTCCTGTATGATCTTGTACAGTCACTTGTAAAATACCATATTCAAGATCTTCGTTTTTTAAGGGAATACTTATTTTTTTATCTTTTGTCAACGTAAATTCTTGTTGAAATAAGGTTCGTTTTCCTAATTTAGCATGCAGCATCACCTGTTGATCGGGCAAATTACCCATGAGCTGAATCGTTGTTTTATCTGCTGCTGACTGTATACTCACTTTAGCACCCATTTGAGATTCCTGAACTTTGTTTTTCCGTTCTTGCTGATCTTCAGCTATCCATGTGATTATATATTTAGCTCCACTGAGAGGAGTAAATTTAATCTGTGCATATCCCGCACTATCCGTTTCAAATGTTGTGAGCGACTTTCCATCTTCTTGAATCAGATTTCCTTTTGCAACAGTGGGATAACCATGTCCATCATGAGATTGGATAATAAGTTGATTTTCCATTTCGGATAAGAGAACACCACCTTCAGGCGAGATATTGATCTGGTAGTTTTGATCAGAAGAAGATTTGGCCGTTGTGGTTAGAGATGCATGATTGCTGTCAATTTGAAGAACTCCGATCCTTTTAAAATAGCAAGTTTGAATAGGGCAATCGATCATTTTCGTGTAAGCATTTATAAATAATTCTTGCCCTGGGTAAGTAGCAGGAACGACAAAATGACTAGCTGTAATGCCTTTGGAAACTAAAGCAACAGATTGTTGATAGGTTTGACCATTTTCTTCGGCAATTTTAATATATAAATTGAGCGTACTTGCCGAGAGAAATCCATTGTCAATGACATAACCCTTAAACCAAACGGTATCACCTGGGAAATAGAAATCTCGATCGGTGTGTATATAGATCGCTGGATGCTGTTGAGCTGTAGTTGTTTTTACAAGGAATAAAAATAGAAAAAATAGAAGTATACGACGCATATTGCAGCTGATAATTAAGTTAATAAAGGTTTCTTAAATATACTGATTTTAGCGTCAATTTTATCGAGAACAGGAGATAAAATAACCTTATATTTTAAATCATAATTACCGTTATATTTTCATTTTTTTTTCGACTAAATGTCTTAAAATCAGATTGCAAAAAATAGTTTAAAAACAAAAAAAGCTTCGAAATATTTCGAAGCTTTTTAATTTTATTTGATGGAGTCTATTGTGCTAATAATTTAATATCTCTCTCTATAGAAACATTATCTCCCGTGATGGCATTTCCATCTTTATCAACTAAAGACAATTTTATTTTCGCATCACCAAGAGGTAAACCTTTGATTTCGTAAGGACCCCATTTATCTAATGTAAATTGTTTTCCATTTACATCCGCTAGTACCTTGTTTCCATCAGCAGCTAAAGTCGTATTAACTAAGAAAAAATCTAGCAATAATACTTTTGTATCCTCCCCTTTATATTCACCTTTTGGACGACTATAGAACAGCGAAGGAGCCGTAACTGCAGCATCCTGCACCACTTTACCATCTTTATCAACCTTAAATTTGACCAACTTAGATGCCTCAGTTGTCTTAATCGACTCATGATAAGAGCGAGATAAGAATGACATCAGATAATGCTCAGAATTCAATGCTACGGTCACCGTATGTTCAGGTTTATATAGAGCAGCATATGGCTTATTGTCCAAAATAAAGTGGATATGCTGACCATCATGTGAATTAGCCATATGATGATCATGAGCCGTTTGCTCTGTTAGTTTAAAATTACTAACAGTATATTTTACCATTACTTTTGCCGAATCTGTTCCCACCTTTTCAGAAGTAATTGATGCAACTTTTAGATCTGCACCAGGGAATGCTTTTGAGTCTGCGACAGGTGTTACTGTAATTTCTGTATGAGCAGTAGTATCATGCGATACAATAGAATCTTGTCCCGTAGTTGTTTTAGTTGCGGTATTTTGACATGAAGCTAGTGTTCCCGTGATAGCTAAAACAGCTACAGCAGACTTTAAGATATTTTTTTTCATAATTATTATGTATTGATCTTACAATAAATATAAACAGTTAAATCATGAAAAAGTTTACAATTATCCAAAAACTAAATCCAACGCGGCAAAAATATGTTCCTTAGCTGTAGCTAAATCAGCATCCGTATGCGCATGAGAAATAAAGCCAACTTCATAACCTGAAGGACCGAAATAGATACCACGGTTTAATAATTCGCGGTGCATTTTTTTGTAAAAATCCATCGAATTAGGGTCGATTTCACTCGCTTTTAAGATGGCATCTTGATCCGTAAAAGCAAACCAAAAAATAGAAGCTATCGTAAAGATTTTTACTTCATATTTTTTCTCCTCGATGTAGTTACGAATATCCGAAACAAAAGAAGCAGTTGTTGCATTCAAGTTTTTATAAAAATCAGGCTGTGTTAAGATTTTGCATGTTGCTATTCCAGCAGCCATAGCAACAGGATTGCCAGAAAGAGTTCCCGCTTGATATACGGCACCATCTGGAGAGATGCAACTCATCAGTTCCTGAGAGGCACCATAGGCACCTACTGGCATACCACCACCAATAATCTTACCATAAGTGATGATGTCGGGTTGTACCTCATAATAGGCTGCAGCACCCTCAAAACCTAAACGAAAACCAGTAATAACCTCATCAAAGATGAGTAAAGCCCCATTTTGTTTGGTGATCTCTCTTAAATAATGAATGTATTCTTTTGTTTGAAGTAAAAGACCATTATTGGCAGGAACCCCCTCAATAATAACAGCAGCAATCTGATCTTTAAATTGTTCAAAAACAGTTGCCAACGCTTCCTGATCATTTAATGCTATCACGATAGTTTCATCGGCAAATGCTTTAGGTACACCAGCAGAAGAAGTCTCACCAAAAGTAACCAATCCAGATCCAGCTTTTACCAAAAGAGAATCCGAGTGACCATGATAGCAACCTTCAAATTTTACGATTTTATCACGTTTAGTATAGCCTCTAGCCAAACGTATTGCCGACATAACAGCTTCTGTTCCCGAACTTACAAAACGAATTTTCTCGATAAATCTATTGTTTGAAATAATCAATTCTGCCAATTCATTTTCCAAAGCAGTAGGCGCTCCAAAACTTAAGCCTTTGCTCAACTGTGCCGTTACAGCCTCACGAATTTGATCATTGTTGTGGCCTAGAATAAGAGGACCCCAAGAACAACAAAAATCGATAAACTCATTTTCATCCGCATCCCAGATATGAGCTTTATCTCCTCTTTCAATAAATAAAGGAGTACCATATACAGATTTGAAAGCACGGACAGGAGAATTTACTCCACCAGGAAAATATTGTTTCGCTTTTTCAAAAAGTTGAGCAGACTTTTCTCTAGAAATATCGGCAGTTTTCGTGTGAGCGCTATTTTGTTGTGTCATATTGATTCATTTTTACACTACAAAAGTATCCAATTATTTACTAAAATCTCTCATTTCAGTGTAAGGAATAGCATAATAATAAACACGGTATAGATCATTATAATCATCTATGATGATATCACAAATAAAGCCCAAGAGCATTGCACTTGGGCTTTATTTGTGATATCTAAAGTTGTTTATTTAATCCAACCTTTTTCTATTGCTTCTTTGGCATGGTACGTTAAAATTGCTGTAGCACCTGCACGGCGGAAACTCATTAACGTTTCCAGTATAGCTGTCTCTTGCAGCCAGCCATTACCGATAGCAGCTTTGATCATCGCATATTCGCCAGAAACATTATATGCAGCAATGGGTAGATCAAAGTTATCATGCAATGATTTAATGATATCCAGATAAGGCAAACCAGGTTTTACCATTAAAAAGTCTGCACCCTCCTCCAGATCAAGTTGAGCTTCGATCAATGCTTCTCTACTGTTAGCATAATTCATTTGATAGCTCTTTTTGTCCCCTTTTTTAGGAGCAGAACCCAAGGCATCACGAAATGGACCATAAAATGATGAAGCATATTTTGCGGTATAAGACATCAAGGATACATTTGTAAATCCATTTTCATCTAAAATATTACGAATAAAGCCAATGCGGCCATCCATCATGTCCGAGGGAGCAATAATATCTGCACCAGCTTGCGCATGGGCTAATGCCATTTTCCCTAAAACAACTAATGTTTCGTCATTCAAGATTTCGTCATTCTCGACGATACCATCGTGACCGTCTGAACTATATGGATCCATCGCAACATCAGTAATCACACAAGCTTCAGGAAAGCTTTTTTTAACCTCTTCAATGGCTCGAAGATATAAAGTGCCCTTTCTATAACTTTCAGTTGCGAATTTATCTTTCAAAGACTCTTCAACAGCTGGAAACAAATCAAATGAATTTAATCCCAGTTTCATGCAGCTTTCGATCTCACGCAATAAGTTATCAATCGAATAACGATAGATACCAGGCATAGATGAAATTGCTGTTTTTTGATTTTGCCCTTCTACAATAAAGAGTGGAAAGATTAGATTACCCGCATTTAAACGGTTTTCTTGAATCATATCGCGAATCACAGCAGATTTACGATTTCTTCTCGGACGTTGTAACATGATATATGTATTTAAAGAAGATTGGAAGAACGCATGCTCTTCCAATCGTATTATGAAGAATAATCTAATCCAAATATAGCTTCCGCCAATCCTATCTCATCGGGTGAGTAAGGAAGGGTATAGGAAAGTCCCATTTCATCAAATATCGCAGCAGTAGAGCGACCGATACAAATGACTTGTTGTTCTGGTTCAATTAAATTGTTGACAAAATACGCCTCCGCATTGCTCGGACTTGTAAATATTAAGACCTCAGCACTGGTAGCATTGACATTGTCCTCAAGTACAGTTTCATATACAGGCATATTGATCACCTTAGTTTCTGGACTAAGCGCTTTCTGAATTGTTTCTAAAGATCCTTTAGCACGAGGAATTAAAACGGTACCACCATTTGCCAATGCAGCAAAATGAGCACCGATTTCTTCCATATTAATCCCGAACTGTTCACCAGAAAAATCAGCCACACGATCAAATTTTCGTAATGTTTCTTCTGAACCACGACCTACAACTGCAATTTTTGTCTTTTTACTTAAGCGAGGCTCCAAGCTGAAAAAATGCTCGATGCCATTTTTACTGCCAAAGAAAATCCAATCCACATGCTTTAAGATAAACGGATCCAATTTATTGATAATGGGGAATATTTTAATTAAAGAGCGTGCATCTGCTTGAATATTATGTTTAGCAAAGAATCGAGACAGATAAGAGTTTTCATCTAAATCGCGACTAATGAAAACCGAACTTGGAAGCTTTCTGTCTTTCGCAAACTTAGAAAATATAATTTCTGGTAATAGTAAAGGGTCATTTCCTTTCACATAAAAACGGTCAGGAAATTCATCACTCGTATCAGCAATCGAAGTCCAAGCTTCGTATGTATCACCAACCTTACGACAATAAGCTCCTAATGGAGCGTGACAGCCTGCATCAAAGAGATTTAAAACCTTGCGTTCAACTGCAATTGTTCTTTGTACCTCTTCATTGTTGATGGGTTGCAGTGCTTGAAATAATTCCTCGTCTAGTTCACGAATTTGAACCGCCAATACACCTTGAGCAGGAGCAGGGACCAATTCAACAGGAGGTATCTCTTCAATATGAAAATCTGAAATATCCATATCAATACGTGAAATACCAGCTTTTGCTAGCATGATAGCATCATATTGCTCGTCCCTTAATTTTTGCATACGTGTCTGTAAATTTCCACGTAAATCAGCAAATTCAAGGTCAGGTCTTATAGCAGAAAGTTGTGCCTTACGTCTGTTGGAAGAAGTACCAACAGTAGCATTATGCTTTAATGAAAGACGTTTCTTAATATCAACACAATCTTTATGAATGATTAATAATTCAGCTGGATTTTCGCGGTCAGAAACGGCAGCAATAATCAATCCTGGAGGATTGACAGTTGGTAAATCTTTATGAGAGTGAACAGCTAAATCAATAGTTCCCTGAAGTAATTCCTCTTCTAATTCTTTGGTAAAAAAACCTTTACCTTCCAGTTTATCTAAACGAAGATGTTGAATGATATCACCTTGAGTTTTGATGATTTTTAATTCAGATTCTATGCCAATTTCAGCGAGACGATCTTTGATGAAGTTTGCTTGCCATAACGCAAGTGCACTTCCACGAGTACCAATGATAAGTTTTCTATTCACAATCTATATACTTTACCTTATTTTAATAATTAAGATAAGCAAAAATAAATAAATAGTATTGATTTGATGACACGTAACTGTCAGAATAAATCCGAATGTAATGAAAAAAAGAGCCTTAAGAGCAAAGAGAAGTTAATTTACACCATTTTCGTTCACCTTGACTAATATCTCTTTAGCCATGACCATGGGAACTTTGATGTATTTTTTTTCCATGTAATTAATAATCTTTTCAAGTACATCACGTGCCTCTGGATCTAAAGCCTGAACCTCAGAAGCAAAAACTTCATTTAATGCAACAGATTTGATTTCTTTAATTTTTTGTGGAACCTGACGCATAGCGACTTCAACACGTCTTTGTTTGATGATCGGTAAAAATTCTTGAATATTATCCGCTATGATTTTTTCAGCATTGGACAATTCACTATAACGATCCTCAATATTTTTATTTGCAATAGCTTGCAGTGAACTTACTTCAATATAATGAACAGCATTTTTAGCCAAAACTTCAGCATCGATATCGTTTGGAATAGCAAGATCTATAATGATCTTCTTATCGACTTCTCCATTTAATAAAGATTGGTACAAGGTATTGTCAATAATGGCTGTTGTAGCGCCAGTACAAGTAATCAAGATGTCAAATCCACCTTTATAGTTGATCAATTCCGACAACGGGTAAGCTTGCGCATTTAATTCAGTAGCTAATTTCTCCGCATTTTCAACTGTGCGGTTGAAAATTACAAAATTGCTGGACTGTTTCTTTTGAAAATACTTGGCCAAATTTTGATTCGTTTCTCCAGAGCCAATGATCAAGATCCTTGGATTTTCAACAGACTTAATCTCTTTTAATTTGCGATAAGCTAAAGAAACAACAGAAATAGGATTTCTAGAAATTTTTGTAAATGTGTAAACTTCTTTTGCTGTTTTCACAAGACGATCCATCAGCAAACGAAGAAAATCACCTGTAAAACCTGCTTCTTTACAGCGCTCATAAGCACGACGTACTTGAGCTAGAATTTCCTTTTCACCAACGACCAAACTTTCTAGGGAACAAGACATACGAAGAAGATGGTTTAAAGCATCCATGCCTTCATATTTGTTGACTTGACCTAAATAGCATTGTAATCTTTCTTGAGGGACACAGAAATTGAGTTTTTCCATAAACTGTGCAATGAATTCATTTGTCAGGTCATGAGCACCATAAAACACAAATTCAACACGATTACAAGTACCAATGTAAAAAACCTCAGGAATATCTAAGTTATGTTTTAGATTCATTAGTCTACTCTCTAATTCCTCATTACAAATAACAAGATTACCTAAGTCTTTAAGTTCTACGTGTTTATGTGTGAATGCTAATACCTTAAGATTCTTCAAAGCAATACCCTCGATTAATTTTAACTCTGCAAATGTAGTTTAAAAGCTTTTGCCATATGTCAAAAATCTGTCAAACAGCTGAATTTAGAACGATTACAAATAACGTTAAATTAATGTTAAATCATTGATTTTTATTTACTTATCCGTGTAGTATGAAAATTATGTGATGAATATCATATTTAGCATATGCATATATGCGCAAGATCACACAATAAAAACGGTATCAGCAACATCTGATCAACTGTATTTACCTCCATATTTGTTGTGATTCAGCTGAAATATTCAATTCTAGTACTAAAATACGCTTAGATTGTGGAAAGTTTGTATCGAGTATGAAATGAGGTCGAGTTTAGGCAACACCAAGATTGGTATCAAGGATTAATTTTTAGCAAATAAATATTAAAACTGAACGAGTAGATGATTATTTTTGCTGCATATTAATTTGTATATTATGATTATCATAAGGAAAAACCTAGCATTATCAGGTTTGATATTGTGTCTTTTAGCAGGAATGCTACCCATGCTGAAAGTGCCTATTAAAGGAAATTGGAATCTTTATCAGACCGATGCCGCCTTGTTTTTTATTACCTATATGCTGATAGGAGTGACGGGTTTGCTTTTTTTTGTAAGGCAGTTAGTAGCGTACAGTTGGATGACACGTGTCTTAGGCATTTGGTACTTGATCAGTATATCCGCAGTGTATTTTAAAATCAATAATTACTTCGGATGGGGATTTGCAGATCGTTTACTATCCAAATCTTTGCACATGCGTTGGGGATGGATTGTGTATTTAGTTGGCGTCATCCTCTTATTGCTTAGTGTTAAGAAACTCAAACAAATTGAAGAATAAAAAATAAGCTTGGAAATTTTCCAAGCTTATTTTTTATTCGGACGATGCGAAATAAAATGAGATTTTAATTTATCTAGACCTAAATCCTCCTCTTCTTTATCAAGTTCGTAGATCCATACTTTTTCGCCCAGAATATTGTTGACCTCCTTGGGGTTTGTCAGATCAACCGGGCGAACCCGTTGTTCTTTGACAATAGGATTCTGTATCGCTTGTAACGTATTGCTGTGCCTGATGATTTGAAAACGAAATGTAGGCCATTTGCCAACAGTAGCAAAGTTTCCAGAATAAAATTGGACAGAATCATGTTTGCTAACCTTCTCGGCAAATATCCCTTTTGCTTTATTAATATTCGTATCGGTAATACTCACCAACAGTTCGTATGACGTTTCATTAATGATGTGCAATTTGGCTAAACCATCTTTGTGATCTCCAGAAATAGCCAAAAGGATTCCCTTTTCAATAAATTTTGATGGAACTTCTTCTGCATGCTCAGCCAGCTCGTCATCATCACGACGCATGTTGCCATGTACTAATGTCAATTTACTTGCCAGTACAGGTATTTCAAATCCCGTATCATCTGTTACACCTATGAGATCATTGGACTGAAAGGATGTAATATGACCTTCAATTGGTTCATCTACAAATCGGACTAAATCTCCTATTTTGAAACCCATGTTATTTTAAAATTTTAGTGTCAATAATTCTTAATAATTTTTCTAAATCAGACTCATCGTTGTAGAGATGAAAACCGATTCTTATGCCATTGCCGCGTGGGAAACATTTGATGTTATGTTCCATTAACGTATGGAAATGTTCCTGATCGATCTGTAAATTAAAGATGGTGCTCGTCTCAGCTCTGTTGATAACAGTTTGGCTCAGTATCCTTCTTTTGCTCAACTCGTCCTTCGCCAACTGTACTAATCGATGCGTATAGGAAGCTGTATTTTCCAGGCCTAGTTCAGTAAGAAATTGCAATCCCTTTTGTAAGGTTCCCTGGGCAAGTGTATCGATATGTCCAGGCTCAAAATACAGCTGATCGATATTTTTACCCACCCACATGCTGTCGATTTCAATGTTCTCTGTTGATAGCTCCGGAAAAAGCATGTGTTTTGCGTAGTCATTAGCAAGAATAAAACCATTACCATATCCACCTAGTAGCCATTTATAACCACTAGCACCCACTACATCAAATCCAGATTGAGAAAAGTCAAACACTTCAGTGCCGAAATACTGCGTGCCATCACCAATAATAAGCAATTCAGGAAATTGAGTTTTCAACTGTTTAATAAATTCAATGTTGATCTTAATACCTGAAATATATTGCACGATACTGAAGATAAATACAGTCGGTTGATGCTTTTTTATCGCTTCAATAATATTGTCCTCCAATTGTTCGTCAATTGGAGCAGTAACATATTGAAAGCCTCTCAAAATGACAGAGAAGTTGACAGAAGGATAATCACCTTCCAGCAACAACACTTTTGCCTGTTGAGGAAGTCGTCCCAGTAAAGCATTAAAACCTGTGGAAAAGTTTGATGTGTTATAAATATGATCAGGAGCAATGTTAAAAAACTCGCCAATGCTCTTTTTTACAGCTTGATTAAATTCACCCTGTTTTTCACGTAAATCGGTCGTTGTATCGAAAAAGTCAGCATCTCGCTCTTTCCGCCAATTTTTGGATGCCGTAGGTAATAGACCTGATCCTGGTGTTGTTAAATAGCACACATCATCAGGAATATCAAAATAAGATTTATAATTTACTTGCATGCTGTTCGGTTAAAATAGACAAATATTCGTGTTGAGAAATGCTTGTCCCTCCCATAGAAGCTAAATGCGGCGTATGGAATTGACAATCTACAAATTTCAATTTAAAATGAGTGATTAAATAAATAAGAGCTGCTTTTGAAGCATCAGATACCGTCGAAAACATACTTTCGCCACAGAAAACTTGATTGATATAGATGCCATAAAGTCCACCTACTAATTCATTGTTGTACCAGACTTCTATAGAGTGGGCATAATTGACTTTATTCAGTTCACTATAGGCATGAATCATATCTGCTGTGATCCAGGTTCCATCTTGATTTTTGCGGTTTATTTTAGCGCAATTCTCGATGACCTCTTTAAAAGCTTGGTCAACAGTAATCTTAAATTTATTACTTCTCAAGGTTTGACGCATACTCTTACTGATCTTTAGGTTTTCAGGGAAGATGACAAATCGTTCATGTGGCGCATACCACATAATTGGACTATCATCACTAAACCAAGGGAATATGCCATTTTTATAAGCCAAGATTAAGCGATCCACACTTAAGTCTCCCCCAATCGCAAGCAATCCATCATCATCAGCTAGTTCTGGATGAGGAAAGCTAACACGGCTACTGTCAAAATCTAAATTGAAAACCATTTTTAAAAATAGACAAAAAAACCAGATTGTTTAATCTGGTTGTCTTGTTTCTTTGCTGATTTCATCAAATATTTTGTCCATATGCTCTACATACTCATTGGTGTCATCCAAGAAGAAATCCAATTGTGGTACGATACGAACCTGATTTTTAATTTTAGAACCCAATTTGTATCGAATCTCTGTTGTTTTAGTGCGAATGGCTTTTAAATCTTCAGGAGCCGTTTTGGTATTGAAAAAACTTAAATATACTCGCGCTATAGCTAAGTCTGGTGTTACGCGTACACGTGTTACCGTAATAAATGCACCAGGAGCCCAACTGTTGCCTTCACGTTGGAGTAATTCGGCCAAGTCCTGTTGCAATACTCCAGCAAAACGTTGTTGTCTTTTACTTTCTGTTCCCATCGTATTAGTTTTTTGTTTAGTGAAAATTCACACTATTATGGTACAAAGATAAATATAAAAAAGAATAAAGGCATACCTTGGATGGATATGCCTATATAATTTTGGTTTATAATTAGTTAAGGTTAAATTTCTTAAAGTTTAAAGACTTTTATGGTCTATCATAGTTTGGTTTTTGTGCGGTTTTAAAAGTAAGTGTTTGCTAACTTTAAAACGTATATTTTTATCTTTCACTCTCCCTTATGATACAAACATATAAAAATTAAATTGTTGCTACAATGGATAAACAAAAAACAAAGTAATTACTTACTCACTATCGCTGTTTGCTGAGTTTTAACAAACATTTAACATAAAATTATTTTTTATTTCCACGTTTTGATATACTGATCCTGAAAATCGAATGCACAAATATAGACGTCAAGTATTGCCATCTATACGATGATCTGAAGATCAATTGTTTTATTTGTTTTCAAATGGTATTTTTGTCATGCACATAAATAGCGTATTGAAAAAATGAAAATCTGGCAAAAAAATATAGATGTTGATTCATTTGTCGAATCTTTTACTGTAGGTAATGATCGCGTGATGGATTTACAATTAGCAGCAGCAGACGTTTTAGGTTCTTTGGCCCATACTCGTATGTTAAATAGTATCGCACTGATGACCGATGAAGATCTTGCTGTTGTACAAAAAGAATTGAAAAACATCTATCAAGAAATAAGTGCTGGAAAATTTGAGATCGAAGATTCTGTAGAAGATGTCCATTCTCAAGTAGAAATGCTGTTGACCCAACGCATTGGAGAAGCAGGAAAGAAAATTCATTCAGGACGTTCTAGAAATGATCAAGTACTGGTCGATTTAAAATTGTATTTCAGAACCGAAATTCAAAATATGGTTGGCAACACAGAGGTGTTTTTTCAACAATTGATCTCCCTAAGCGAGCAATATAAAGATGTTCTTATTCCTGGATATACCCATTTGCAGATTGCGATGCCTTCCTCATTTGGATTATGGTTTGGAGCATATGCCGAAAGCTTAGTAGATGATTTAGAATTGATGAAGGCAGCATGGAAGGTGTGCAATAAAAATCCATTAGGTTCCGCAGCAGGCTATGGTTCTTCTTTTCCACTAAATCGGACCATGACTACCAACCTTTTAGGATTCGATGACTTAAATTATAATGTCGTTTATGCGCAAATGGGGAGAGGGAAGACCGAACGTATTTTAGCACAAGCGATGAGTTCTATCGCGGCAACATTGGCAAAGTTTGCGATGGATGTAACGCTATATATCAATCAAAATTTTGGTTTTATCTCATTTCCTGCACATTTGACAACAGGATCAAGTATTATGCCTCATAAAAAGAATCCTGATGTTTTCGAATTGATCCGTTCTCGTTGTAATAAAATTCAGGCATTGCCCAATGAAATTGCATTGATGACAACAAATCTTCCATCAGGGTATCATCGTGATTTGCAACTGCTCAAAGAGAATCTTTTTCCAGCATTCAAGTCATTGAACGACTGCTTAGAAATAGCAACTTTTATGCTTGAGCATATATCAGTAAGAAAAGATGTGTTAGATGATCCTAAATACGATTATTTATTCTCTGTAGAAGTTGTCAATAATGAAGTGCTCAAAGGTGTTCCTTTCCGTGAAGCCTATAAAAATATTGGAATTGCTATTGATGCTGGCGAGTTTCAACCATCTAAAGAAGTTAACCATACCCACGAAGGAAGTATCGGCAACTTGGGTAATGACCAGATCCAGCGGATGTTTGATGAAGTAAAATCTGCATTTGGATTTGAAAAAGTGGAAAATGCTCTAAGCCAGTTGGTGAAGTCGTAAACAGTTAGTCGGTTAGAAAGTTAGTAAGCTAAAAAGTGATCTAACTTTCTATCCATTTAACTTTCTAACCAATTAATGTTATTTTTCAATAGAAAATTTGAAATGTGTCTCGGATGTAAATTCTGATCCCGCTTTTAGTAATGTGGATGGGAACTCAGGTTGATTTGGACTATCCGGAAAATGCTGTGTTTCCAAACAAAAACCGGCATAAGGAAGATAAGCTGTTCCCGATTTTCCAATATCATTGCCAGTCATCCAATTACCGGTATACAATTGTACACCCGGTTCTGTCGTATAAACATCTAAGCGGATACCCGATTTCGGTGAATAAGCAGTTGCACAAGCCCTAGAGATGGGGTTATTGTTGATAAAACAATGATCATAACCCTTCGCTCCAATCAGTTGTTCATCATCGGCGATGATATCCTGAGCAATTGATTTAAATTCTTTAAAATCGAATGGTGTTCCTTCAACAGGAATAGTCGCAATCGGAATTTGATTTTCATCTACAGCAAGGTAAGCATCAGCGTTTATTTTTAACTGATGGCTTAATATATCACCCGAACCTTCACCATTTAAATTAAAATAAGTATGATTCGTGAGATTGATCACCGTATCCTGATCACTGTCTGCTCGATATTTTATGATGATTTCATTATCATTTGTTAAGGTATACGTCACAGATACGTTCAGGTTGCCAGGAAAGCCCTCTTCTCCGTCTTTTGAAACTAAGTAAAATTCAGCCTGAGCTTCATAACTCACACGACGATCCCATATTTTGGTGTGAAATCCATTAGGGCCACCATGTAAGCAATTGATCCCATTATTAATAGGAAGGTTATATACGTGTCCATTTAACTCAAACTTTCCATGAGCGATCCGATTTGCAAATCGACCAGCTGTCACGCCGTGAAACTGTTCGTCTGCTCGATAGTAAAGTCCTATATTGCTAAATCCCAAAGCAACATCCCTGAGTTTTCCTGTGTTGTCAGGAACAAGAATACTGACAATTCGAGCACCATAATCGCTCAAAGCAACCTGCATGCCCCTTGTGTTTTTCAAAACAATAAGGTGTGTGTGTTTTTCGTCTAAAGTACTGGTGAAATTATGGATTGAAGGCAAATGATAATGACTCATGATGGTGATTTTTTTTAGATTCCTTGTTAAAGATAAAGATTATTAACTTTTTAAAAAACGATTCTTGTTATTTATAAAAAATCAATTTGCAAAAACCCACAGCACTTAGAAAATCAAAAAATGTATATTTGCAATATGTCTGTAAATACAAGTATGAATTGGAAACAATTACTATCCGCAAAACGTTGGGGTTATGAGCATCGTGTTAGCGATAGTCATTTAATAGCACGGTCAGAATTTCAACGTGATTACGATAGATTGATTTTTTCTTCCCCCTTTAGAAGATTGCAGAATAAAACACAAGTGTTTCCATTGCCAGGTGCTGTATTTGTACACAATAGATTGACCCATAGTTTAGAAGTAGCCAGTGTCGGTCGATCTCTGGGGCGTCTGTTCTATACCAAGATGAAAGATGCAAATCCTGAAATCGATGAACACTATCCCTACCTTCAAGAAGTCGGAAATATGGTCTCTGCAGCATGTCTCTCACATGATTTGGGCAACCCCGCATTTGGACACTCGGGAGAAGCGGCTATTTCAACTTATTTTACAGAGGGGGACGGTCGTAAGTACCAAGAGCAAGTAACCAAAGAAGAGTGGGCAGATTTGACACACTTCGAAGGTAATGCCAATGCATTGCGGATATTGACCCATCCTTTTAATGGCAAAGATGATAAAGGATTCGCTTTAACATATACCTCATTAGCATCTATTGTGAAATATCCATGCGCTGCGATTGATGGACACATTAAAAAAAATCATCATCGTAAAAAATATGGCTACTTTGCATCCGAACGGGAAACATTTGAAACGATAGCAGCAGAGTTAGGATTATTGGAAGATCCTACCAATACCAAAGGCTACTTACGCCATCCTTTAGTCTATTTGGTAGAGGCTGCAGATGATATTTGTTATAATATCATTGATCTGGAAGATGCACATCATTTGAAAATATTATCATATCCCGAGGTCGAAGATTTATTACTCCCCCTTTGTGGAGGAGAAGATCTAAGAGCTCGTTTGGATTCGCTTTACGACACCGCTAGCCGAGTAGCGCTTTTGAGAGCAAAAGCAATCAATACTTTAACCAGAGCATGTGTTGAAGTATTTTATAATGAGCAAGATCAATTATTAAAAGGAACTTTTCCTAGTGCCTTGATGGATGCTTTAGATGCAGAAGTTGTAGCACATCTTAAAAAGATTAATAAAATATCAGTAGCGAAGATTTACAATGCGCCTACAGTGGTACAGATTGAGGTCGCAGGTTATAAAGTCATGAATGCTTTGTTGTCTGAATTTGTTCCAGCTTATCTCAAAAAAAATAAAAACAGTTATGATGAAAAATTAGTCGCACTAATCCCTCATCAATTTTATACAGACCAAGAGGATTCTTATTCTAAAATTAGATCCGTTTTGGATTTTGTGTCAGGAATGACAGATGTCTATGCGATAGATTTATATCGTAAGATAACAGGAATCATTATTCCTTCCATAGACTAAGCTTAATACAATACAATATTAAAAATAGCAGGATTGTAAAAACATCTGTTTTTGCAATCTTGTTTTTTATCTAAACATAAAATATGAAAGTCGTTATTGCCGAAAAACCATCCGTTGCACGAGATTTGGCCCGAGTTATGGGAGCAAAAGAAACCAATGATGGTTATATTTCAGGAAATGGTTATGCTTTCACCTATGCTTTTGGACATCTGGTGCAATTATGCACACCACAAGCCTATGGATTTCATAATTGGTCAATCGCTAACCTACCTATTATTCCAACAGAATTTAAATTGGAATCTAAAAAGCTAAAACGCGATGGTAAGCAAATCGATGATGCCGGTGCATTAAAACAGCTGAATATCATTAAATATTTGTTAGATAAAGCAGAAGAAGTGATCGTAGCAACCGATGCTGGACGAGAAGGAGAATTGATTTTCCGGAATATTTACTATTACCTCGGAGCAACAGTTCCCTTTAAGCGCTTATGGATTTCCTCGCAGACGGATAAAGCAATTAAAGAAGGGTTCGCAAATCTGAAGGAAGGAACAGAATATGATAGTTTGTATATGTCGGCGCGTTCCCGTTCAGAATCAGATTGGCTTATTGGTATCAATGCCACTCAGGCTATCACGCTTGCTGCCGGAAATCGCGGCTTACTTTCTCTAGGTCGAGTTCAGACGCCGACATTGGCCATGATCTGTTCCCGCTATCTAGAAAATAAAGATTTTAAACCTCAAACATTTTATAAAATTCAAGCTGGCTTTGAAAAAGAGAATATCAAGTTCAAAGCCACTTCCGAAAAAATAGATAAAAAAGAGCTAGCAGAAGAAGCGATTGCTAAAATTACAGTTGGGTCAGAAGCCTTAGTAACTAAAGTTGAAGCAAAAGAAACCAAAGAACAACCACCGTTACTATTTGATTTAACATCCTTACAGCAGGACGCCAATAAAAAGTATGGATATTCTGCAGATCAAACTTTGAATATAGCACAGGCACTTTATGAGAAAAAAGTAATTACTTATCCACGTACTGGATCACGTTATATAGGAGAAGATGTGTTCGAACAGATTGAAGAATTATTCCAGCATTTAGCCGATACAGCAGAAGAAGGTATAGCAACCATTTCTCGAAATCTTATTGGAGCAAAGTTGAATAAAAGATCCGTAGATGAAAAGAAAGTAACCGATCACCATGCCCTTTTGGTAACAGATGAAAAACCAGGAGCTTTATTACAAGAACAGCGGAATATCTACAATATGATCGCTAAGCGTATGGTTGAAAGTTTTTCTGATGTATGCTTAAAAGATATTACCACAGTTGTGATCAACGCAGCAGGGGTCGAATTGATTGCAAAAGGAACCGTAATCAAGCAGTACGGATGGAGACTCTCCGCAGATCAGGTTGAATTGCCGGACGAAGATAAAAATACCGAAGATCAAGATAATGAAAACGCGCAATTGCCCAAATTGATAGCCAATGAGCTATTGGAAATCTTATCGCTGGAATTATCCGAAAGATTTACCAAAGCAAAACCCATACATACGGAAGCATCGTTGCTAAAAGCAATGGAAACTTCAGGTAAAGAAATTGATGACGATGAGATGCGTCAAGCCATGAAAGATTGTGGATTGGGTACACCAGCTACACGTGCAGCAACAATCGAAACCTTATTTCAAAGAGACTACATTAAACGCGATAAAAAGAAACTCATCCCCACAGATAAGGGATTGACCGTTTACAATTTGGTCAAAGATCGTTCCATTGCCAAAGTAACCTTAACAGGTAAATGGGAACAGAAATTAGAAGAAATGCGTGCTAATAAGGTTTCATACGAAGTCTTTATGAAGCATATAAAAGACTATACCGAACGCATCACAAAAGAATTACTCCAACTGCGCATCTCTATCGCACATGAAGAGATCAAGCCCCTGCAAAAAGGAAAGATAAAATGTCCAAAATGTGCAGCAGGACAAATTCAATTATTTGACAAAGTCGCGCAATGTGACCATTATGCTAGAGGCTGTGATTTTAAAATATGGCGTACGTTAAATGGTGTTTTATTGGAAGAAAAGGAGATGAAAAATCTACTTGAAAAAGGTAAAACATCAACATTAAAAGGCATTAAGACCAAAGAAGGAAATACTGTTGAAGGAACCTTAATCTTTGAAAATTTCAAAGTAGGAATACAGTAGGTCAATTTATATCAAATCATTTTCTCAGAATTTGAATTTTTATTTTGTGATGACTTAACTTTTTATAAAACCTGTACCTTTGTCCACTATATGTCAACATCACTATACAATCCATTTAAAACATTTAAGTTTGATAATAAAACCTGTTTTTTGACAGGGCAGGAGCTTTCCTCTTTAGACGAACAAATTCAGGTTTTCCCCGTATGGATGATGCGTGCTTTTGATCTCGAGGAAAAACCTTTTAAGATGTTGGACGAATCCATCGTTACTTATAAAAGTTTAAAGCTTCCTTGTTCAGTAGATGCCGCATTAGCTATTGAAAAAATGGAATCTGAAGTAGAGCGTGCTTTTGCAGCAGGCTACGATGCCGTGCGTGCATTACCTCAAATCACCTTATTTCAGTGGATGTCTAAAATATTGTACGGCGTAGTTTTCAATGAAATTCAAACCGGTATTCGTCAACAAACCTTGACGGGAGAGGAAATGAATTTTTCACAAGTTCTAGCTCAAAAATTCAAAAACCTACATGCCATGTTGCAATCGCTATTGCAACCCATGGAATTTGAAGGAACATATCCATTTTCGATCTTCATCAGCAAAGTCGACAATCCGCCAGAGACCTTCAATTATCGCGATGAAATCAACACCTTGATATTCTCGTTGAGAATGAAGGATTTTGGAATCGTGGCATGTTTGCAAGACAATGCGACCAATAATATCTATCACGAAGATGTATTAAGATTGGTCGATAATCAAACATTGCATCCCATTCAATTTGAAGAACTGGCAGCGCGCTATTTTTATTCTGTTTATTTATTTAATCGCCTTCCCGAATATACCTATTTGAATACACCAAAGATGATTTATGTCGAACCGATGCCCTTGGCCGATATGTCGATGAAACCAATCTTCGATCATTGGCAGGTAAAGGTTTATGGACAAGTATTAGAGAATTTTTGGAAACCTTGGGGATTTCTTTTATTTGAAATCATTAAGAACCCAGATGAACCCATGAGCTTTATTACGGATGAAAATGGAAATTTCGTTCCACGTGAAGCAATTGAACTCCCATTAGGATAAAAAGAAAAAGCCCTTAAAGATTATTTACGGGCTTTTTTCTTTTTTTGTACTGGAAAGCTTCTTTTTTTAGCTTCTTCCAGATCTGCTTCTTTTTTCTTCTTATTGACCATTAAGATCAGGCCAAAAGGGCCAAGTATGGGAACACATAATCCCAATATGGATAAGATAACAAATCCTCCAGTTACATCCTTGAGTCTAAATAATCGGAATAACGCAATGGCCATTAAAGCAAAATGAATAATAGTCACCAATTGAACCAAAGCTAATCTACCTGCATCCATATGTTATATTGATAAGAAACGCAAATGTAAAGAGATTCATTGAATATGGCGAAGCTTTATACAGAAGAACCTGTTATAAGATGCGATTCATAATCGCAATGGCTGCATCAATTTCCTCCATAAGGATATTGAGATGCGGTCTAAAACGAATAGAAAGCCTTCCACACCCCAATAAGATCAGTTTTTCTGCAAATGCATCTTTAATAAATTGATCTCTTACCTGTTCATTTTCAAGATCGAAAGCAATAAATAAACCTTGTCCCCTAATATTACTGATCTGCGGATGATGAATCGCTAACGTTTCGAGCTGTTGCATAAAATAGGCTCCCTTCTGCGTGATAAGTTCAATTAAGTTTTCCTGCTCTATGACTTCTAATATCAGTTTAAAACGCATCATATCCGTAAAGTCCCCTCCAAATGTTGAATTGATGCGCGAAGATTCTTGAAAAACATGTTTTTCTACTCGATCAAACTTGTCCTTGTTAGCAAGTAATCCACAGACCTGAGTTTTCTTGCCAAATGCAACTAAATCTGGAACAACTCCAATATGCTGATAAGCCCACATCGAACCGGTCAAACCAATCCCTGTTTGGACTTCATCAAAAATCAATAGAATATCATGCTCATCACAAATATCGCGTAAGGACTGAAAAAATTCTTTTCTAAAATGGTTATCACCACCTTCCGCTTGAATTGGTTCGATAATGATACAGGCGATATCATTCGGATGTTGAGCAAGTGCATTTCTGATTTCTCGAATGGCCATTTTTTCTTTTTCAATGACTCCTTGTAATACTGTTTCCGTAACCGGAAATGTCAATTTTGGATTGGTAATTCTTGGCCAGTTAAATTTTGGAAAATACATGTATTTTCTTGGGTCTTTCGTATTGGTCAGCGAAAGGGTATAACCCGATCTGCCATGAAATGCTTCTTTAAAGTGAATAACCTGAGAAGCCTCCTTTTCGATACCTTGTGCCAAATTTAATCTTGTTTTCCAATCAAATGCAGCTTTTAACGTGTTTTCTACAGCCAAAGTTCCTCCAGCAATAAAAAAGCAATACTGTAATTCTTTGGGCATAGCCACACGTTCGAAGACTTCCATAAAATCAGCGAACTCTTTAGGATAGATATCGGATAATGCAGGTTTATTAATCGCCATTTTACCTAAAAATTCCTTTTGTGCTAAGAGATGAGGATGGTTATAACCAATGGCGACTGAAGCAAACATGCTAAATAAGTCGAGATATTCATCTCCATTTTGATCAACTAAATAAGAGCCGTGTGATTTTTCCATATCCATGACAATTGGAAAGCCATCGGCTAGTAAATGTTTGGATAATATTTCGTGAACTGTACTCATACTGTTATCAATTAAAAAGTCAATATTAAAGATTAAATGTAATCCCTTGTGCTAAGGGGAGCTCCGTGCTATAATTAATGGTGTTGGTCTGTCTGCGCATATATGCTTTCCAAGCATCTGAACCCGACTCCCGTCCACCTCCAGTGTCTTTTTCACCACCAAAAGCACCACCAATCTCAGCTCCAGAAGTTCCGATATTGACATTCGCAATACCGCAATCCGAACCCTGCGCACTTAAAAACAGCTCAGCTTCTCGCAGATTGTTGGTCATAATGGCTGAGGATAGCCCTTGTTTGACATCATTTTGAATGGCGATAGCATCCAAAACATCCCCTTTATATTTGATTAAATAAAGAATAGGAGCAAAAGTTTCTTTTTGGACGATTTCATAATGATTTTCGACCTCTGCAATAGCAGGTTTAACATAACAGCCACTTTCAAAACCTTTGCCTGTTAACACTCCGCCTGCAACAATAAGTTTACCGCCCTGTTTCTCGATTTCCGAAAGTGCATCTAAATAATGTTCAACCGCCATCTTATCAATCAGTGGACCGACATGATTTTCGGGAAGTAGTGGATCCCCAATCTTAAGTTGAGCGTAGGCCTTTACCAATGAAGCTTTCACCTGTTCATAGACATGTTCATGAATAATGAGTCTACGGGTAGAAGTACAACGCTGGCCTGCTGTACCAACAGCACCAAACACAGCTCCAATAGTGGTCATATTCAGATCCGCATCAGGCGTAATGATAATGGCATTGTTGCCGCCCAGTTCTAAAATAGTTTTTCCTAACCTTCCAGCAACCTGTTGAGCAACTATTTTACCCATTCGCGTAGAGCCAGTAGCCGATATTAAGGGGATATGGCGATCATTGACCATCCATTCTCCGACGACCTTATCACCAATTACTAAATTCGAAATACCTTCTGGTAAATCTTTATGTTTGAGCACATCCGCTAGAATCCGTTGGCACGCGATTGCACATAAAGGTGTTTTTTCACTGGGTTTCCAAATCACGACATCTCCACAAATTAAGGCTAGAGCCGTATTCCATGCCCAAACAGCCACAGGGAAGTTGAAAGCAGAAATTATACCCACAATCCCTAAAGGATGGTATTGATCATACATCCGATGAGAGGGGCGCTCCGAATGAATCGTTGAACCGTAGAGCTGACGCGATAAACCAACAGCAAAATCACAGATGTCAATCATTTCCTGTACCTCACCCATACCTTCTTGCAGGGATTTACCCATTTCATAAGAAACAAGTTTACCAAGAGCAGGCTTTAGCGCTCTCAATTTCTCGCCAAATAACCGGATCACTTCCCCTCTTTGTGGAGCAGGTACTAATCGCCAAGTTGCATATGCTTGCTGTGCTTGTGCACATATTTGATTGTAATCATCATGGGAAGAACAAGTCACTGTAGCAATTGCTTGCGCATCGACAGGCGAGTTGGAAGTGATATCTTCTCCAGTTGCAAACCAATTTTGTCCTGTAGACGAACCCAAATTGGTCGGAAGAATGCCCAATTCTTTTAATTCTTGTATCATCATATTGGCTTATATTGTTCGTTAATATTTTAAATATAGTGAATTATATTCGAAATATTAGCTATATTTAGATATTAAATTATGATTAGTATGAACTTAACATGCGATTATTTCAATATAGATGAGCTCTTATCAGAAGAGAATAAGCTCATTCGCCAATCCATTCGCGATTTTGTCAGCACGGAAATAAAACCAGTCATAAACGATGCGGCTCAACATCATCATGATATTCCCAATTTGATGTTGAAACTTGGCGCCATTGGAGCATTAGGACCATATATTCCAGAACAATACGGTGGAGCAGGTTTAGATCAGATAGCTTATGGAATCATCATGCAGGAATTGGAGGCAGGAGATTCAGCCATCCGATCGGCAGCATCTGTACAATCATCCTTAGTCATGTATCCCATCTTTACATTTGGAAGTGAAGCACAAAAGCAAAAGTATCTCCCAAAACTAGCCACCGGAACATACATTGGTAGCTTCGGCTTGACTGAGCCCAATCACGGATCAGACCCTGCAGCGATGGAAACGCGATTGCTCAAAAAGGATGGAAAATATATCCTCAATGGCGCCAAGATGTGGATTACAAATGCCCCAATATGTGATATCGCGATCGTATGGGCAAGAGACGAACAGGATAAAATAAGAGGATGTATCGTCGAGCGCAATATGGAAGGATTCACGACTCCTGAAACAGCTAATAAATGGTCGCTACGTGCATCGAAGACAGGCGAGTTGATTTTTCAAAACGTAGAAATACCTTCAGAAAATATTTTACCTGAAGTAAATTCACTCCGTGGTCCATTTTCTTGTTTAAACTCGGCACGGTACGGCATTTCATGGGGAGTCATTGGAGCGGCAATTGATTGTTATCAAACAGCAGTAAAATATGCTTTGGAAAGAGAACAGTTTGGCAAGCCAATAGCCTCTTATCAATTGCAACAAAAAAAACTGGCAGAATTTCTGACAGAAATAACAAAAGCCCAATTATTAGCATGGCGCTTGGGCGTACTGAAAAATGAAGGAAAAGCTACGCCGGCACAGATCTCGATGGCAAAACGGAATAATGTACATATGGCATTAGAAATCGCTAGAGAATCAAGACAGATACTAGGAGCGATGGGGATTGTCGGTGATTTTCCGATGATGCGGCACATGATGAATTTAGAATCTGTCATTACTTATGAAGGAACACACGATATCCACCTATTGATCACAGGCAATGATATCACGGGATTAAGTGCTTTTTAAGTTGGATTTAATAATAGGATTAAGATTGTAATACCACGCCTAATGAGCGATGATAAGATGTCACCTCATAATAGATGATCTATCCACATTGAATGATATCTTGAAACAAAGAGAAATAAGCTTTAGACATTTTCTCCCAGCTATAATGCTGTAATGAATACGCTTGAAATTCTTTGCTTCTATTCTGTAGAAGCAAAGGATCATCAAGGGCATCTTTGATTTCCGAAATCCAGCGATCAGCCTTCTCTGTAGGAATTAGAAATCCATTTTTCTGATGAACAATAGCATCAGAGATACCTTCAAGATCCGAAGCAAATACGGTCGCCCCGCAGATACTTGCCTCCAGACATACTAAACCAAAACCTTCCATATCGCCATCAACTTTGATATTAGGCATGATAAAAAGTCCAGAATGACAAAGCAAAGACTGTACATCTACAAGGGGAATTTTTCCGATGTGCTGTAATCGATCTTCATAATCAGGATTTCTTAAATATTGACGTATGACCTTCTGGTCTGATGGAAATCCCAGAAATAAAAATACAAGATGGCGCACAGGCTGTGGTAAGGCATAGAGTAATTTCTCTTTCCATGTTTCGGTCATAGTAAAAGGACCGATTAAAATAAGTTTATAGTCTGCAGGTAATTGTGGAAGAACATGTTTTATAAACCAAGAAATGCCTTTCCGTTTTACAGGTCTTCCAAGTGCAATGATCAATTTATTCCCATCCTTGTCAATCTTATATTTCTTTAAAATAACATCAATCGCAACATGAGGATCCATAACGAGATGATGGTCCACACCATTTGCAATAACATCAATTTTATTTGGGTCAATTCCCCGATCAATAGCAGCTTGTTTTGTCGCTTGACTGACAGCAATAATTTTATCAAAACGATTGAACTCAGGAATAATTTTCTTCTGGAAATGCCTCAAAGGAAATACTACATCAAGGCCATGAATCGTCACAACTTTTTTTAAGTGATCATACCCTCGGTGCCGTAAAGACAAGCTCGCAACTAAGCCATCATTAAAGTGTATAAGTCGGACGTTCGGATGTCTATCCAAGACTGCTAAAATTCGTTTATTCAGTAGAAAAAAGAATCGCAGAATAGATTCATTCCCTTGATAAACGATTTGATGAACTTGAGTGAGAGAGCTCATCCCATTAATGAGCTCAAAGCTCTGTTTTTCCATACCTCCGATAGCTGGTGGAAACTTGTGACTGATGAAGAGAATTTCCATATTAGGATGTCGACAACCTTTTTTTAAGTCCGAGATAAGCAAAAAAACCAAAAATGATCCAAAAAACTTGTCGTGAACGCCTGATTAAAGCGATGATCAACCATACTTGAATCGTATAAATACCGGCACTAGTCAATAGTAACCTATTGCCAAATTCCTCAATACCGATCTGAGCTGGAATAAAAGCACCAAAACTTTTGATAATCACAATACCCATGTCCATAAATTGACTCAGTACAATCGGAATCGTAATGCCAGAAAAATATAGAATAAGGAAAAGCTCAAAAGCTCCAACAACCCAGTGCAGAAAAAAATAAAGATAAGCCCGATAACATTTATACGGTTGACTTTGATGAAATACCAAAACCGCATTGAGCACGAGCTGAAGGCGTATACTGAGCCTTCTAAAAAATTTCCATGATAATGCCGATGCAACCTGTAGTTTTTTAGACCTTTTGAGTAGAAAAAAGATAATCAGAGGAATTGAAAAGAGTGCGATGACCAATATCCATAAGATCACAAGCGTTTGGTCAGGTATATTTTTATTAAAAGAGCTGGTTAAGAACCAAAAACCGGTAATACCAAATAATGAAAATTGTGTTATAATGGCTAAAAAGCGGGATATGAGCACAGAATTGACAATCTCTTGTGGAGAGGTACCCGTAGGTTTTAGGAGAACGGTTTTAATATAATCACCACCTATTATACTGGTTGGGTTGAATAAGCCTATCGTTTCACCAATGTGCCGAATACAAAATAGCTGCCATAAAGATAATCTTTTTGGTTTTTCAATAAAGCAGTTTTGCCATCCAGCAGTTCCAAAAAGATAAGCCAGACCAGTAATAACGATAATCCAAACCAGGTTCCAACCCATATGAGCAACTTCCTTTAATACTGCTCCCAGATCGATATGGCTAATGAAAACAGATAAAGAAATAATAAGGAGCAGAACAAGTATTGATTTTAAAATTTTTATCCGTATCAACCTGCCTGAAATTTAATCATGGAATCTGCCGCATCCATACACATTTGTTCGAGTTCCTCAAAATATACAGCTGCTAATGAATTCCAATCCATTGATTTACTAAATTGCAATCCAGCATTTCCAATGTCATTTCTAAGTTGTTTATCTCTTAATAATTGTATAATGCGTTTGACAAACGCCGCGGCATCTTTAGGTTTACACTTAAAACCGTTAACACCTTCAGTTACGAGGTCTGCAGAACCACCGCCATCTGCAATAACACAAGGAAGAGCCGATGCCATAGCCTCAATCACAACATTGCCGTAAGTTTCCGAATGAGAAGGAAAAACAAATAAAGTTGAGGAAGCATATAACTTCGCGAGATCATTATGATTTAGTTTACCTAAAAAAAGTGCATCGGGCATACTTTGACGACATGCATCCATCGCCGAACCATCACCCGCAACAATAAAATTTAAGGGAATAGATTGTTGCTTTAATAAGCTGTAGATGTCGATCAGTGTTTTTAAGTTCTTTTCCCATACAAGACGACTGGCAAATAGTATTGTTGGATGATTGTTTCCCGTTATTTCTGCCATCCAATTTTCATCTTTTTTGTTCGGTGAAAACAAGGTGTTGTCAATTCCTCGTTTCCAGATCTGCATCAAGGTCGGGTTGATACCCATTTTTGTGAGTTCAGATACAATACTAGTTGTAGGTACATATACCTTGTCACAGTTATTATAGAATTTATTCTGTGTTTGAATAATCTTTTTCTTTGTTGGTCCGACTAAGAAAGAAAAATGTTTAAGATAATAATCAATATAGCTTACGAAGTGTGTGTGGTAAATACTGATCACCGGTTTTTGGTTTTTTAGAGCATAGCGCTGTGCATAAAATCCTAAAAGTGAAGGTGTGGCGATATGAATAATGTCAGGATTGAAATCTTGTAGTCTTTTCCGAATACGCTGGTCTACCAAAGCTGGAATAGCCATAGTATAGTTTTGCTGTATGGGAATACTTAAAGACGGTATTTTCATACATTCAAAATCTTGTATTTGATCTGGTCCTGTGCCATAAATAAACAAAAACTCAAATCTATTTTTATCGATGCGGTCGACAAGCTGAAAAATTGTACGTGCAGCTCCATCAAAATCTGGAATCATGATTTCGGCAAAAAAAGCAACTCTTATCATGGTGAATTATTTATTCAAAGTAAAGAGCTCTATGTTTCCTTATGAATAAGCCTAGATGAACAAATGATGGTTTTTATATTATCCCGATATTATCACAAGATCAGTTGAATGTTGATTTACATACCGATTTCATTTTTGTCCATCCTTATTTTTCATTTAATAGCAATATGATGATGCATCTTGCTGTATTCACCCTGGCCTCATTCCTGTAGAACCAGGTGTGAGTTGTTTAATAGTATGTTTTTTATATCGATCATATTTCAATGAAAATTTGATACGCTATATAAGAGTCAATGTACCTGTATAGTGTTCCACTATAAAAGCATACCAAATCCTGACCAACTTCGTATTTAATACAGGTATAGTAGGGGGATAACAGGGGGTTTATAGGGGGTTAGTAGGGGTATAACCCTACTAACTCTCTATAAACCCTAAGTAATATCTGGCATATTCCCCGTTTAATAGTTAAGTTAGTATGTAGTTGGTCAGAATTTGTCTCTAGGATCTGGTATATATTAATAAAGTAACGCAGTGACCGAGTGACGCAGTGATGTAGAGACGGAGTAAAGCAGTAACATAATAAAAGGGTAACGCAGTATTCGTCAGATGATCTAATATATGGACAAGGTGACGGGCGTGTCCGCACAAAGATGATCCCAGACAAATTAACATGTGATCCATACCAAAAGGTAATCCATATCCGACCCTGCATGATCATAAGGTGGCATCTGGATAAATTATCGGTCACATTTCTAGCTCTTTACCGTGTCGCGGTAAACTATTTCCGTAAAAGGTTAGGAAGTGAAGGATAAAAGTTCCTATCTTTGCACCACTCCGCAAGGGAGGAACGGCTGATCCGAAAGGGGAAGCACTGAAAAAAGAAGGGTTT
>NZ_QBKH01000003.1 GCF_003054045.1 Sphingobacterium faecium | reverse complement strand
AAACCCTTCTTTTTTCAGTGCTTCCCCTTTCGGATCAGCCGTTCCTCCCTTGCGGAGTGGTGCAAAGATAGGAACTTTTATCCTTCACTTCCTAACCTTTTACGGAAATAGTTTACCGCGACACGGTAAAGAGCTAGAAATGTGGATGATAATTTTATCAAAGTGGACCATATCAGCTGCCCAGGTCGGTTTGATCAATCGCGGATTACCTTTTGGCATATTATTGATAGCATTCATACCGGCAGGCTGTTAGTTTGGCGGTGGTCATCACAGTGCCGGCCCCATCTCCTAGTAATGGATTACTTCTTTACTTCGTTACTGGTTCACTTCTTCACTATGTTACTTCTTTACTCCGTTACTGTCTTACTTCATTACTATGTTACTTCTTTACTGTGTCACTTCGTCACTTTATCTTATAAACCTTTCCAGGAGAACATATCCGAACCAAATAAACATCAAATTAACCATTAAGTGGGGCATATATCAGATATTAGGTAGGGTTTATAGGGGGTTAGTAGGGGTATACCCCTACTAACCCCCTATAAACCCCCTATTAACCCCCTACTAAATCTATATTAAATACGAAGTTGGTCTTTATTTGGTATGGAGTTTTAGTAGATCAATATACAGGTGCATTAACTCCTATATATAGCGTACAAAAAAATATAATGATTTTGCATTTTTCTTATCAAGAATACACCAATATGATGCAACATAACTATGCACAATTACTATTAACGATAAGGACTCCATCAAAGATGATAAATAAGAAGTCATTTAGATCTGATCAACGACTAAAATCAGTAGAATGAAATATCAATGCGGAGGTATAAAAATATAAGGATTTCTATTATTGCATATTTTACATAACTTTAAACTTGACTAAAGAAACTAACGTTGAAGGAAATTTTCAAAATATACCAAGTTGATGAAGCTGAGGCAAACCGCATCGCTGATAGTGAGAATAATATTCATCAGCATGATTTCGAAGAACTCATTATTGGTCTTGAAGGAAAATTAGAACATTTTATTGATTTCAAATCTGAAATTTATGCAGCACCTTTTATCAGTTTCGTAACCAAAGGAAAGACACATCGTGTGAAGCCGCACCTGACAGATGGAAAATGTTTATTTTGGGTTTTAAGATTCAAAAGTGAATTTATTCCCGAAACCACCTTTCAACTCTATAATCATTTCCATGACCATGCTACTTTTAGCATCAACTATTCTACTTCTTTTCAAAGGTTAATCCTTATTGCTCAAATGATCGCCGATGAGATGCAGGAAGGACAAAGTGATCTTGGAATTGTTAGGCAACTGTTAAGTACGTTGTTTACCATGATAGAATCAGCATACAGAAAACAATTTCCGGAAGGATTACCTACACTTTCCAACTCGAGTACTACTTTTAAAAATTTCTTAACTATTCTAGAAGAAAATTATCGTCGTCCCGAATCCGTTAATTTCTATGCAGAAAAACTTTTCATGAGTGCACGAGGACTGAATCTCATCTGTCATCAAATATTACAGCAAAGCGTTTCTGAAATTATTGAAACAAGGAAATTAATTGAAGCTAAAAATTTACTGATGAATACGGATAAAACCATATCGGAAATTGGTTTTGAATTAGGATACACCGATAAAGCCTATTTTGCAAATGTATTCAAGAGAAAGTCTAGTCAGACACCTAGTGAATTTAGAGCAGACATGAAAAGCATTATTTCCAAATAACACAACATTCTTTCCAAAAAACAATACCTCGCCCCTATCATACACCCGATATTTGTATTCAAGATCTAATCACTACAAATTAGCGAATAGGTATTAGGAGTAATATAATGAATAGAAAAAAATTTATAACCGCTATGGCTGCATTACCAGTAACAGGAGCTGCTTTGAAAGTAAGTTCCTTAAGAGAATTATCTCTAAACTTTGAGGCAACAGAAAAATTTCCAGTTTTATTCTTAGGTCATGGAAGTCCAATGAATGCCATTGAAGAAAATGAGTTTGTCGATGGTTTTAGAAACATCGGTAAGACATTAGAAAAACCAACAGCAATTCTCGTTATTTCAGCGCATTGGGAAACTCGCGGCACCTTTGTTACTGCTATGGAAAATCCCCCTACTATTCATGATTTTGGCGGATTTCCACAAGCATTATTCGATGTTCAATATCCTGCTCCGGGAAGCCCGGCTTTAGCTCAGGAAACCAAAAGGATTATTACCAAAACAGATGTACTGCTCGATAACAAATGGGGCCTCGATCACGGAGCCTGGTCAGTGGTCAAACATCTATACCCCGATGCAGCTGTTCCAGTTGTTCAAATGAGTATTGATTATACACAACCTGCATCATACCATTATGAACTCGCAAAGGAACTGGCTTCTTTACGTCACAAAGGAGTTTTAATAATCGGCAGCGGAAATATGGTTCATAATCTACGTATGGTCGCTTGGGATAAGCTAAACGAATCTGGTTTTGCATGGGAATGGGCACTGGAAGCAAAGGAAAAAATGAAGCAGTACATTATGGAAGGTAATCACCATGCATTAATTGATTTTAAGAATCAAGGAAAAGCATTTGATCTTGCCATCCCAACTCCAGAGCACTACCTTCCTTTGATTTATAGCTTAGCGTTAAAGGATAAACAAGATGATTTGTTCTTATTTAATGACAACTCTGTTGGAGGATCTCTAGCTATGACTTCCTTAAAAATTGGTTAATCATAAAAGATCTGTTAAGCATGAGGTGAATGTGAATTTTTAAAATCTCCACATATAAAAACAAAATCACTTATATTCGCTATAGATTCGACCTTGAGTATTTATGAACATACAAAAACCAACAATTTCAATTGAGTACTGTCCAAAATGCAACTGGATGTTACGAGCAGCCTATATGGCACAAGAACTACTAAGTACTTTTACAGAAGATGTTCATGGGGTTTTATTAATTCCAAGTGAAACTGCTGGAAAATATACCATATCCATTGATCAGCTTCCCTTATTTGACCGTAAAGATATGGGTAGATTTCCAGAAATTAAGGAATTGAAACAACTGATAAGGGATCACATTAAACCAGATAAGGATTTAGGGCACTCCGAGAGAAAATAAAAATTATTTTGTAATTTTACTGAAGTGTAAATTCAAAAGACAAATTTTTACATTTAAAATAATAAAGAATATGATGAAAAAACATCTCATAGGTCTCTTCGTAATTGCGGCTACATTTTCGGCTTGTAAAAATCAAACACAAAAAAACGAAAGTTCCAGTAAGGATAGTAGCGCAGTTACTGTTAAACAAGATAGCGTATCTTACGATGAACACTACACCAAAAACTCCGTTGATTGGGCAGGAACTTATGAAGGTACTCTTCCATGTGCAGATTGTACCGGTATCCATGTCATCTTAACTTTAAATATGGATGGAACATATGAAAAATCTGAAGAATATCTTGAAAAAGGCAAACCTTTCCAAGAAAAGGGGACTTTCACATGGACTCTAGATGGTGGTTCTATTATCTTAAAAGAGAAAGACGGTGAAAGTAAATATAAAATTGGGGAAGGAATGATGAAGAAATTAGATATAGAGGGAAAAGAAATCAAAGGAGAATTAGAAGAATTTTACAACTTTAAAAAAATAAAATAATACGGTACTACATGTAGTCAATATATTTAAACAAAGAAAGCTCCTGAAATTATCAGGAGCTTTCTTTGTTTGGTGCACGACCCTATTTTGCGTCTGGTAACAAAATAAACTCGAACATACGATCCTCTTTTAGATATTTATCCGCTACAGCTTTTACACTTTCTACGGAAACTTGACTGAGGTCATTCAATTTTCTCAAAATTTCAGTTACATCCTCCTGATTTTGGTATGATCCAGAAAGGTATCCAACCCAAAAACCATTATCTCGAAGTTGCAACTCCAACTGGCGTTTCTGTTCAATAACAAATTTCTCTATATCTTCCTTAACAGGTCCATTTTTCTTTATTTTAGCCACTTCATCAACAGCAGATTTTATCAAAACATCGACTTTATCGGGAGCAGTTCCAAAACCAATACCAAAACTATAGCGTCCACGAGGCAACTTGCCGTAATTAGCCGATGCACCAACACTATAAACTCCACTTTCCGCTTCACGTAGACGTTCTAATAATTTAATGGTCAAGATACTTTCCAATGCATCCATATTTATATTTTCATCTTCAGAATAGGTATAGTCTCCATAATAAGCTAACTGTACAGAAGCTTTATCTTCTTTACCTTTCTGCACGACAACACGTTTTCCTTTTGCAGGCTCGACTATGTCCAAGTCTTTATAAGACTCTTTACGACCCAATTTGGGTAGAGCAGCCAGATAGTTCTCCAGATAAGGTTTGATTTCGTCCTCAGTAAATGATCCTACAATGGTAAATGTAAAGTCTGAAGCATCCGCAAATCTATCTTTATAAATTTGAAAAGCACGATTTTTATCAATTGTCTTGATGAGATCTACCGTGGCATTTTTTCTTCTAACATTATCGCCGTAAAGTGTTTCTTTTACTTGATCAGAGAAAACATTGGATGGATTACTTTCCCGATTTTCTAAACTTCCTACAGAACGGGCGATAATACTTTGATATACGTCATCATCCAATCGTGGCTCAGTGAAATAACCATAAATCAATTCGAACGCATTTTTTAACCCCTCTTTATCAGAACTTCCATATAATCCTTCATATCGTTCCGAAATATAAGGTGTGATCCCAATATTTTTACCTGTCAGATATTTTTGCAATTCGACATTATTTAATTGACCAAGTCCACTTGCATCAACTAAGCCTGCCGCATTACTTGCTGAATAGTAATCCGCATCAGGATATAATGAAGAACCACCTTCACTAAAGGCTGAAATTCTTATTTCATCATTTTTGAAATTAGTCGGTTTCAAAATTACTTTAACGCCGTTACTTAACGTCAACTCCTTTGCTTGAATATCTTTTAGATCCTTCGTAGAAACAACAGTGCCTTTTACCGGCTCTTTAGACAATAAAGGCAATTTAGACACTTTATCCTCATAGGCTGTCAAGTTTTGGGCTTCCACATCCTTTATCCAAGTACCAATAATTTGTTCCGTCGGTAAAGTAGCCTTATCTTTCTCAGGCCCCATAATGATGATATCACGATTCAGGTCGGTGTAATATTTTGAAATCAATGCATTTACCTCCTTCAGTGTCAATGTTGGTAGAAGCTGTTTCGTAATTTTGTAGCTATCGTCGTTACTCAAAGCCGCATCATCTTTTAAAAAGTTACTCAAATAACGATTGACATAACTATCCGATTTCTTTTTACTTCTTTCCACATATGAGGTTTCATTACCCTTATTCATGGCTATAATCGCTCTATCCAATTCAGATTGAGTAAATCCAAACTTTTGAATGCGCTCAAACTCGGTCATCATCTTCTTAAAACCAAGTTCCAGCTGATTTGGCTTTGGTACTACCATGAGAGAAAACACATCTAATCCGGCAATGAAATCAGAAATACTACCCCCAGCTTGCATAAATGGAGCATCTGCTTGTTGCATAATTTCTGAAAAACGCTCACTGACCATCGTATTGAATGAGGAAATCAGCAACTGATTTCTATAATCCTTTACCGTTACAGTTTTCTCTGATTTACTTTTAATCATGATTTGAGCAACCGTGTACGGTAGTTCAGGATCTGTGATTGCAATAAATTGATTTTTATTCAATAAATCAACATGGTATTTGGTACGATCCATTTTTTTAGCAGGCATCTTTAAATCAGAAAACAAAGCTTTCACGCGCGTTTCCATATCTTTAACATCGATATCACCCACAATGATGATCGACTGCAAATCTGGCCTGTACCAGTCTTGGTGGAATTGACGGATAGTCTCCGGTTTAAAAGTTGTAATGATTTTTTCTGTACCGATTGGAATGCGCTTGGAATAGCGTGAACCATTTAAAACAATCGGAAAATATTGATCCTGCAAACGTTGACCTACTCCTCTTCCGCCACGCATTTCTTGCATGACAATACCACGTTCTTTGTCAATTTCATCGTCAGACAATAGAGCATCCTGTGCCCAATCGCGCATCACCTGTAAACCGTTTTTCAAGAGTTCTGGATCGTCAGATGGAATTGGTAATTGGTATACTGTTTCATCAAAACCGGTATAAGCATTTAAATCAGAACCAAAACGAACGCCTGCTTTTTGCAAGTAATTGACTAATTCATTTTTTGGAAAATGCTTCAGTCCATTGAAGTTCATGTGCTCTAAAAAGTGTGCAAGACCTAACTGTTCATCTGTTTCTAAAATTGAACCTACTTTATTAGCCAAATACATGGTTACCCTTTTTTCAGGCTCCACATTTCGACGGATATAATAAGTAAAACCGTTTTTCAGTTTACCTTTAACGACTTCATTGTCAAATGGAAGATTTTGATTCCAGCTGACGGTGTCTTGTGCTAAAATTGCTCGCGCTTCAGCACGGAATGCTGTTGCCGCTGTACTTGGGGTCGTACAATAGATGGCTGGCAACAAAAATGTTAGTGCAATTGGTTTAATAAATCTCATGTTTTTGATTTACCTTAAGTTTTTAATTTAGTTTGTTTTATAAAATTAATGTTCGAAAGTACAATTAATCTGTTGTATTTTTGTTACAATGATAGAAGAAAATAATTGGGTGCATTTTAAAAGAGATTTTGCACGTTTTTTGAAATTTGAGCGTGGTCTTTCCGACAATTCTATTGAAGCGTATCTCCATGATGTTTCCAAATTGGAAGTATATAGTGAGGAAAATAAACTGACGCTCCAGCAAATTACAAGTAAAGATATACAGCGTTTTTTGATCTGGATAAATGGGTTTGGTATTTCCCCGTTTACGCAGTCACGCCTTTTATCCGGGCTCAAAACTTTTTATAATTTCCTGCTCTTGGAATACGATTGGGAAAGTAATCCCGTCGAATTGATCCAAGCTCCTCGCATCGCCAGAAAAATACCGAGCGTACTGAACATCCAAGAAATTGATCAACTGATCCATGCGATCGATTTATCAACTCCCGAAGGTATGCGCAATAAGACTATCCTAGAAGTACTCTATGGCTGTGGTCTTCGTGTATCTGAATTAGTAAGTCTTAAACTATCCAACTTGTACCTGGATATCGAATTTATCAAGGTGGAAGGAAAAGGAAATAAAGAACGTTTAATACCCATTGGACGTCAAGCGATAAAATATTTAAAAATTTATATGAACGAGATAAGGCCCCATATCAAAGTCAAATTAGGTCAGGAAGATTTTGTTTTTTTAAATAAACGTGGTGCAGCTCTATCCCGTGTGATGGTTTTCATCTTCATCAAGGATCTCGCTTCAAAAATTGGTCTTCAAAAAAATATAAGTCCGCATACCTTTCGTCATAGTTTTGCTTCACATCTGGTCGAAGGTGGCGCAGATCTTCGCGCAGTACAGGATATGCTCGGACATGAAAGTATAACGACGACAGAAATATACACCCATATCGACCGCGACTATTTGCAAAGTGTCATTACGCAATATCATCCCCGTTCGTAAAGATACACATTGATTAACTGTACCAAGTTCCATTTTAGCACTTATAGCCAGAGTTACAAGCTACTCTATATAGGATAAGAGGCCCCAAGTAACTCAAAAATATCTTCAAAGCAGTAAAGTCTAAGGTCAGCTTAATCCTTGATTAAATATAACCACTACTTCAGAATGATACTTATTCTTATGGTTATACATATTGTTTTTCAATAATATTATATGTTTTGGAAAATTAACACAACAATGTTGCATTATAATTTTTAAATAATGCAACATTGTTGTATTTTTGACCCGTGATTAAATCAAGCATAACAAAACAACTCGGCATTATTGCTATAATGGTACCCGCATTCCTTAGCGTATGCACTACTAATCCTTTATTTGCTCAACAGAGACAAATAAGTGGAAAGGTAATCGATATGGACAACACAGCTCCCATTCATGGCGCAAATATACACTATGAAGGACATAGGAAGACGGTAACCACTAATTTTTCAGGTGAATTTAAATTTAACCCAGAGCGTAGTTTACCATTTAAGTTAGTGACTTCATTAGTTGGCTATGAGAATGACACCACTTATGTAAAAAACGATCAACCGATCACGATACGTTTAAAAAGAGATATTAAAAAACTTGCTGAAACTCAAGTTTACGGTCACCAAACTGGGGCTAAAACACAAGTTGCACAGCAGGTAAATGCATTGTCTTTATCCGAAAACCGAAATCGATCTTTAGCGGAGGTCTTAAAAACCATTTCTGGTGTGCAGCTGCTACAGACAGGTTCTACCATCAGCAAGCCCATTATTAATGGGCTTTATGGAAATCGTTTAGCCATATTGAATGACGGGATGAAATTAGAAAGTCAACAATGGGGAAATGACCATGCACCAGAAATTGATGTCTACGCAGCGCATTCCATTACAGTCGTCAAAGGTGCTGAAAGTCTTCGATATGGAGGAGAAGCTTTAGGTGGTGCTGTTTTACTGTCATCCAAACCATGGAATAGAGTGGATAGCCTGAGAGGACAAATCAGTCTCAATGGATTTACGAATGGTAAAGGTATGCAGGGAGCTTTGAATTTGGAAGGAAATTCCCCTGTTGCAGGTTTAAAATGGAGCCTAAATGGAAACTATACCAAAAGTGGGAATAGAAAAACTCCAGATTATTATCTCAATAATACGGGTCAACGTATTTACAACTTAAATGCAGCTATTGATTATCAATATAAGAATGCCAATTTTGAGATTTCTTATAAGCAATATCATAATGAGGCAGGTATATTATCCTCGACGCATATCGGAGATTTAGCTTCGTTTCAAGAGCGTCTTGCTTACGGACGACCTTATCCTAGTGAAGTATTTGGATTTTCATACGATATCGAAGCGCCTCGTCAAGAGGTCAAACATGATGTGCTTCAATTGGCCTATAACCAACAATTGAGCAGTGACAAAACATTATCTGTCAAATATGCATTCCAAAACAACCACCGCCAGGAATACGATAAAAGAAGAGCGGGCCGCAGTGCTACTCCTAGCATGGATATGATTTTACGTTCCCATGCGCTAGATGTATCCTACACAGTGGAAGGTATCGATCAAAAAATCATTACTGGATTGCAAGCACAGACACAGGTCAATAACAATGTTGTCGGTACATTCAACACCCCCTTAATTCCTAATTATAATGCCATTAATATCGGAGCATATGGTATCTACCAATGGCAAAGAAATAGATTTGCTTATGAATTGGGGGCTCGTTATGATTTCAAAAACTTTGATGCTGCCGGATATGATTTCTATGGAAAGGCTTATGGAGGAGATAATCAATTCCACAACCTATCGACCAATTTAGGTGCATCCTATTCTATCGATAATCACATGATTTTAAAATCGAATTTAGGACTGGCTTGGAGAGCACCTTCTGCACAAGAATTATATAGTCAAAATATACATCAAAGTACAGCACGTTATGAAAGAGGTGACGCTGCTTTAAAAGCAGAAAAAGGTTTAAAATGGATCACCAGTTTAAACATTCATGAAAAGAAAAATTTCTTAAATATCGATGTATATGCCAATTTCATTAATCATTACATCTATGTAAAACCAACTACTGAGTATGTACAAAATCTTGCTGGTACCTTCCCAATTTGGCAATACAGCCAAAATAATGCGTTACTAACTGGAATAGACATCCAAGGACGATATGCTATAAGAGAACATCTAGAATATAGTGCAAATTCTTCTTTCATCTATGCCCGAAATTTAGATGATCATAATTATTTACCCCTTATTCCTCCGCTTTCTTATACACATGAAATAGCCTTTTTGACAAAAGGAAATAACCGTTGGATGAAAGATGTAAAATTTGCATTGGGACAAGAGATCTATGCAAAACAATTTATGTCTACTGCAAGTATAGAAATGGCTCCTCCTCCACCGGCATATCAATTAATAAATGGGTCAATAAGCGTTGGATCTCTCATAGGAAATAACAAATTACAGACACGCTTACTAGTCGAAAACTTATTGAACAGCACATACAAATCTTACACTGATCTATTCCGTTATTATAGTCATGGTGTAGGACGAAATATACAACTGACAATCAATTACACATTTTAATATAAATATCATGAAAAAAATCATTAACAGCAGCAAATTAATCTTAGTCGCAGCCGTACTCCTATTCAACTCGTGTAAAAAAGATGATCCTGTTCACGAACATGACAATGAGGAAATGAAAACAATGACGTTAACATTTACTGAAAAAACTACCAATGCCAAAGTGGAAGTGATCATCGACGCTACCGATTCGAAAACACAGTCGTTAAACTTAAAAAAGGGCAACTATGATTTAGATATTAAATTAAAAGATTTTGATGGACATGAGGTACAACAGGAAATTTCTGACGATGCCGATGAACATCAGTTTTTCTTCGTAGGTCCTACTCAAGAACAGATCAGCTTTACTTATTTGGATAAACAAGTCGGCTTAAAAAGCAATTGGAAAGTATTGCAGACAGCGAGCAATATTCCGATGAAAATTGTCTTGATGCATGGTTTACGTAAATCTGCTGTCACGAATGCAGATTGGAACAATCAGAACTATCAAAGCCTTGGAGGCGGTACTCCAGATATCGCTGTAAACTTAACTTTAAATCTTATTGACTAAAGATGAGGGCGTTGGCAATAGATTGCAATTAGCTATTTTCATTTTTCATGAAATAGTATATCTTTGCTAGCATGTCCCTGTAGTTTAATGGATAAAATTGCAGATTCCGGTTCTGTTGATATGGGTTCGACTCCCTTCGGGGACACAAAAAGCAGCGTTTAATCACAATTAAACGCTGCTTTTATTTTATACGATCCATCATTCTACTGCTTTCTTTTCTAAATAGTATACCGCGCCATTTTCCGATTTACCCCTCATTGACCACGGTCAATAGTTATCGTTTTATAAATTCCAATCCAAAACATAATCTGGTAAAGCATTTTTGTATGGCATATGAGCATATATTTTCAAAAGAAACTGAGTACATCAAAGTGCGTATGTAAAAAGAATACTAACTCATCCAGATACATAAAAGAGAATTTGCAGTTATATAGTTGTATTTAAAATACGTTATCGTTAAGTTTGAAAAAAACTAGGCTACTATTTTTTAATGTATAGCAATAGCCAAAATCCATAAAACTAGTGGAAAATTATAGTATGACAAAAGATATCAGTTGAACATGATATTCAGCATATTTCGGATTGTAAAAGATCAAAATCATATTGAAATTTGTGTATAAATTAAAATGAAATGGAAACACAGGCAAATATCAATTACAATCGGATCGCCTCGGCAATCGAATATATACAACATCATTTTAAGGAACAACCTAATCTGGATGAGGTCGCTGAACAGATTCATTTAAGTCCATCACATTTTCAACGCCTATTTACGGATTGGGCAGGTACCAGTCCCAAAAAGTTTTTACAATATATCAGCATTCAGTATGCTAAAAAATTACTGAATGAAAACAAGGGGCTTACTCTATTTGATACCGCATACGAGACAGGTCTTTCAAGTACAAGCCGTTTACATGATTTATTTATCAATATTGAAGGTATGAGTCCTGCTGAGTATAAAAATGAGGGCCAATTTCTACATATTAATTATCGCTTTGCAGATAGTCCATTTGGTAAAATCATCGTTGCATCGACGACAAAAGGTGTGTGTTATATAGCATTTGAAAATAATGAAACAAAAGCTTTTCAAGATCTACAGGCTAAATTTCCCAAAGCTGTATTTAATCACCAGGAAGATGAGCTGCAGCAAAATGCTCTTTATATTTTTCAAAATGATTGGTCTACGCTATCGGAAGTTAAACTGCACCTAAAAGGAAGTGATTTTCAGTTGAAGGTCTGGGAAAGTTTATTGAAAATCCCTATGGGTAAACTGACGACTTACGGTACCATTGCCAAACAGATCGGAAATCCGAAAGCGGCACGTGCAGTTGGAACTGCAATTGGAAGTAATCCCGTTGCTTTCCTTATACCCTGTCACCGCATCATCCAATCATCTGGTATTACTGGTGGATACATGTGGGGACCTACCCGCAAGACTGCTATTATCGGTTGGGAAAGTGCTCGAACAGAAGATCAATGGTAAAGATCCAGTTTGCACATCGTCTTTTATAAGGGTGCAAACTTAACATAAATAAAAAAATAGCATAAATTAACGATATGGAATTATTCGATTACCCTGTTAATAGCTCAAAAAATTGGCTTCCAAAAGATGGTACTGTACATTATTATGGTCCAATCATGGATATGGAAACTGCCAATCGCTATTATGAAAAATTATTAGCTGCTATCGAATGGCGCCATGATGAGGCTGTTATTTTTGGTAAACATATAGTGACCAAAAGAAAAGTTGCATGGTACGGGGAAAAACCCTTTGAATACACCTATTCGAATACAACAAAGCGCGCACTACCGTGGTCAAAAGAGTTGTTGGAATTGAAAGTTTTAATTGAAAAAATGACTGGAGAGACTTTTAACTCTTGCTTGCTCAATCTCTATCATAACGGGGATGAAGGTATGGCCTGGCATAGTGATGGCGAAAAAGATCTAATGAAAAATGGGGCTATCGGCTCCTTAAGCTTTGGTGCCGTGCGTAAATTTGCTTTTAAACATAAACAAACGAAAGAGCATGTCGGATTGACCTTAGAACATGGTAGCTTGCTGGTGATGAAAGACGAAACTCAATCCCATTGGCTACATCGGCTTCCTCCAACAAAAAAGATCCATGCCCCGAGGATTAACCTTACTTTCAGAACTATTATGGAACAAAAATAAACGGTGCACACCATGCCTTAATATTTTCTCGTATTTTTGCTTCTCTTAGCTGTGCAGTACTCAGGTTTGAAGATATACACATCCTATCATGCGTCAAAAAAATAAGTCCATCCCTATAAAAACAATGACTGCTGAATTCAGTTCGGGAATCAGTATGGGCAAAGCGCACTTTGATGAACAGGATATCATGAATCTGGATGACGTCAGACGATCACACCGTGATAACTACCATTCGTTTTTCTTGTTAGAAAATGGAACTACTGAAATCGAAATAGATTTTCAACAATATACTGTAAAGCCTTTTTCTATTCTATATATACATCCACATCAGGTACATCGTATTGTTGCTCTGGCAAGTGTGAGCGGTAGTTTTTTGAGGATCAATAGTGAACATATAAATCCGGAATACCTCCATTTGTTAGAAGAGCTGGCTCCCCTCAAACCTCTAATGGTTGAAGAAGATATCTTTTCTATCCTAGCCAACAGTGCATCGCTATGCCTTACCCTATCTGCACGAAAAAATCAGCAATTGTATCACGCCTTATTAAAAGACAGCTGCAATACATTGATTGGACTTCTCACTTCACTGTACCTAGAAGGCGCCACACCTGTTGACAAGCTTTCTCGATCAGAGATCATTACTAAAGCTTTCAAATCTGCACTACAGCGAGACTTTGTATCGATAAAGCAGCCTTCTGCTTATGCTTTGACCCTCAATATCTCAACCTCTTATTTGAATGAATGTGTAAAAGACACTACTGGCCAGCCGGTATCCTATCATATTCAACAGCGCATTATTTTAGAAGCCAAGCGACTGCTTTACCATTCTGACCAATCGGTAAAAGAAATTGCTGACACGTTGGGTTTCGAGGATTATGCCTACTTCTCCAGACTTTTCTCGAAGGCAACTGGAATGTCAGCCCTATCCTTTAGGAATAAAAACCGCGATTAGTCCAATACACTCTTTCTTTACTCCATTGTTTAGACTGTAAATTCGATGTTCCTTTGTAATGAACTAAAAAGGAATACCATGATATCAACAATACCCAAATGGGCAGGAGAACTATTAGAAAGTGTCGTCGGACAGCGCGCTGAAGTCATCCACGCCACTTACCTTAGCCCGTATCTTAAAAAAGTACGCTTCCGGAGTAATATTGCTCATATGAATTTTCAGATAGGCTATGCCAGCGTCATACGTGTCAACGATATCGAATACCGGAATTACACCATTGCCTATCACGATATCCGTACGGGCATTCTGGATATTATATTCCATCTTCACGACAATGGTCCCGGTAGCCAATACGCCCATAGCTTGAACATAGGTGATCAACTTTATATCAGTAGCCCAAGAGGACGTAAGGTATATCAGCAGAAGATCAAACATCAGTTTTTTTTTGGAGATGAAACATCGCTCGGGTTAGCCTGCTCTTTACTTCCTATGCTAAAGCAAAACAAACATTTATTTCAATTTTATCTGGAATTGGACGATGAAAATAAAGAGGTTCCAGCATTATTAGGCTTGGAAAACTACCAGATATTTCCAAAAGATGGGTCCTTCTCGCAAGAGAAATGGATAGCTGATCTTCCCCTATTCTATGATGAGACATGGCTAGATGCCAGTTATATACTGGTCGGCAATGTCATTTCTATCCAGACGTTTCGAAAAGTTCTTAAAAACAAAGGCGCGAAACGTATATCGGCACAGGGCTATTGGTTGCAAGGAAAGAAAGGACTATAACAGATTATATTTAAAAAACTAAAACAACGAGCCATATGATTTATGTATTTAAGACATCAGTTGAAACTGAAAAAGATATTCTTGACTTAGCATACGATCTTACTGCATACTGTACCCCCGGTAAATGGAATTTCGACTTACAGGATTGCGATCGTATCTTACGTATTGATACGCAAAAGAAAAATGCAGCGTCCATCATCTCACTCTTGCAGAATAAGGGTTTTAACTGTGAAGAGTTACCCTACTAGTCCCTTGACAATAGGCAATCATAAATTCCATATCCCGGATATTGATCTGATTATTTGATCATGATCAGATCAATCTTATTTTGTGCTGTCCCAACTTAAAAAAAAACAGAAAGTGCATGAACAATACCAGGATTCAAACGATCCCCATAAGGGATCAACAGTTAAGATATGGGGATAAAAATTGTTTTTCACTACGTCCTATCCCTATAAGGATGATGTAAATGAGATATCATGCATATAAATATGATAAATCTGAGTAATTTTGTTATTGTAGTTGCAAACAGAAGCTCTTATATAGCTATTGGCTTATAAGGCTTCAAATTTAGCGCTTACATACATAAAGTGATATTTTGGAACAAGGGTATAGAGATATTCTGAATATTTTAATAGGTAAGGAAGTAACAAAAAATATGAATCTTTTAATTCAACAACTAAAAAAATATGGAGCAATTCATGATGATCTTGAGCAAGAACTGTTAAGTAGAACTAAATTCATGACCAAACAGAAGGGGGATTTTTTTCTTAAACAAGGTCAGGTTGTATCCAATATGTTTGTTATCGAAAACGGACTTGTTCGTGCATTTTACAATAAAGAAGGTCGAGAAATTAATGTTTGGTTTGGTATTGAAAATACCATATTAGGTTCGGTGATTCCACTTTTCTTTAATCTTCCCTCCCAAGAAAGTATTCAGTTTTTAGAAAATTCTTCCATTTACTACATCTCAAGAGAAGATATGAATGAGCTGTACCAAAAGTACCATCAGATGGAAACCATTGGTAGAAAATTAGCGGAAGAATATTGTAAAATATTAGAGGAGCGTGCCATTTCACTACAGACAGAATCTGCGGAGGAGCGTTACAACACGTTGTTGAAGAATGAAACCGAAGCCTCTTTACGGATTTCTTTGGGACATATCGCCTCCTACTTGGGCATTACGCAGGAAACATTAAGTCGTATTCGAAAAAAATAATTACGTACTATCAGGTACTTGATAACTGAATTTGATCTATATCAAAAAAACTCGTCTCAATCTAACGTTACTTTGTATGATTATTAAATCATATATAAAATATCATGAAATATTTATTTTTAGGGCTGTCGATTGTATTTGAATTAACGGGCAGCAGCTTTTTGAAAGCATCTAACGGTTTTACAAAGCTAATTCCTTCCATTATCACGGTTATTGCTTTTATTGCATGTTTCTATTTCCTCTCCTTGGCGCTTAAGTCTATACCGCTCAGTATTGCTTATGCCATCTGGGGTGGTATTGGTATTGTGCTGACAACTGTTATCTCTGTTGTTGTTTTTAAACATACACTAGATTTGCCAGCGGTGATTGGTATTATCTTGATTGTTTCGGGAGTAGTGGTGATGAATGTATTTTCAAATTCTACAGCTCACTAATATTCATCCAGCCTACCGTAACGTGTGATATTATTTTTTATCCATATATTTCAAGTGCCATTTCTATCGATTACCTAGTTCTATTGATCAGCAATATGGATTCTTCAATCGGTTGTCAGTCATCTAAATATTTTTATAGGTCTGCAGCAACATAGATTATTAAGAATGTTGATCCCTAAAGTTATCAATCTAACTGTTGAACATTTCAATAAATGGGGTAGCAGTACGAAAGAGGTCCTTATTAATATCAATTAATAAGGACCTAATCAATAAAATAAGATAATTCTTATTTCAATTTTTTCACTCTGATATTTTTAAAGAATACTTCAGATCCATGCCCTAAGAAAGCAAGATGGCCAGTAGTACGTTTTAAACCTGGATGATCTTTACCATCCAAAGTACCATTTTTACTTGCCGCTGCAATATCAGCATCAAGAATCACGGTGCCATTTAAAGTAACTTGAACACGATTACCCTTTACCACGATTTCTTCCGTATTCCACTCGCCTACTGGTTTTAAGAATCCTTTTTTAGCCGTTGCAACACCGTATACCGAACCATGGTATTGGTAAGGTTTCAAGTCTTTATAGATATCAGCAGTGTTATCCAATACTTGGATTTCCATACCGGCATAAGCTGCATCACCCTCTAATGGAGCTCTGACACCTACACCATTGTTGGCACCTTCAGTCAATTTGAAATCAAAACGATAGATAAAATCGCCATACTCTTCTTTTGTATAAAGATTACCACCAAATTTAGCATCCGGCACTACCCTAAGATATCCTTCATCACTGATGACATAACCATCATTCTTCGTCCACTTATCTAAGTTTGTACCATCAAACAGCACCTCAAAACCTTCTTTCTTTTCAGCTGCACTCAATTGAAATACATTTTTTCTAGCCAGCTCTTTAACGTAGATATCTCTATACGACACTACCGTACCATGAGCCTGCAACTCAATCTGCTCGGTCGGGAAAATGGATTGATTGCGATCCCAATAATTTTCTAAAGGCACATTATCTGTAACCAATTTACCATTTAAGTAAACTGTAACCTTGTCGTCAACCATCTTAATTTTGAAGGTATTCCATTCTCCTAATGGATTGTCCGCCACCAATAATGGTTTCGATTCTGCTTTTTGGTTATTGTACAGACCTCCAGAACCCACCTGAGCTCCTTCGTGTACTCTGGATATATCCCAAATTTGCACTTGTGGAGTACCGCGAAGATAAATTCCAGCATCACCTTCTTTACCATTTTTATCCAACTTCCAATCCACTAACATCTCAAAATCACCATATTGTTTGATTGTCGCGATATTGTCTCCTTTTCCGGTGAATATCAATTCTCCATTTTTAGCCACCCATCCTTGACGCATGTGCTCATCCGCTTTTACTTGAGCTGAAGCCAATTCTTTTTCTGTCATCTGACTTCTTTTGATGGGATTGGCTACTAAACCTTTCCAGCCTGTCAGATCCTGTCCATTAAACAGACTCACAAAACCTTCAGATTTTGGCATTTCAGCAAGATGCTTAATAACAGCTTCTTTTAAATAAGAGCTTTCGCTTCCACTTAAATTGCCAATAACTTCATTCAGTATCGTGCGGATTTCTGTACCTACAAAAGACTTATTATCCAAAGCAATGTTCATCGCTGTATTTACAGCCGCACCTTTTAACTCTGGGTCTTTCATGTATTTACTCGCAAATACCAATGCTTGGTACGTACCTGTTGCTTGTAAAGAAGCCAAGACCGTTCTTTTTTGATTGCTATTTTGAGCAACTGCAAAGGCATCTTTCAATAAAAGTGTCTTCTGGTCATTTGTTTCACTGGATTTATTAATATTCTTAACCAGTCCTGCGAATACTTTTCCATTTAAATCAGCCGATAGATCGGTTCTGGAAAGTTGAATCAGTTCATTCAATGCTAATGGTGTAGACCAGTCAGCAATAGCAGCAATAGCAGCATTTCGAAGTGCAGGATTGTCCGATTTCAAGTAATTGACAACTGCATTTAATGACTCTTGATCGCCTAATCTTGCAAAAACTGGAAAATATTTGGTTGCACTAGGTGCAGCAGATCTCGAAATATTAGCCGCTAATTTCTGAATATGCTGGTCTCTATTGGGACTTGATTGGATCACATTGGCAATTGCAACTTCCAAGTTCTTACTAGAAGCATCATCCGATTTTGCCAATAAATTGACCAGTACATCTAGGTCCTTTTCCTGTGCCACATTTGGTAAAGCCTTATTAATTGCGGCATTGACATCAGCATTTGCACTATTTAGACCTAATACTGCCTGCGAAGAATTAGCATTAGCTCTTGTGCTCAAAATATCCAATAATTCAATTTTCTTTGCATCATCGACAGTTGCTAATGAATTGTTGATGACGTCCATTGTCTGCTCATTTTTTGAACTTAACAAAAGCGCTTTGATCGATTCATTCAGTTGCGCATCATTAGACAAATTGTCAATTAACGCTTTCGAATCAGCACCTTTAGACAGGAGGTTGATCGCCGATAGACCAGCTAATTTAGCATGCGCATCTGTAGACTTGTCAACTATTTTTTCGATTGCTTTTAATTGGCTTATTGAACCGTTTTGAGCAATATAGTTCAACAACGATTCTTGAACAGCAGGACTTGATTTCGCTGCTAATGCCAACAGTTTTTTAGTGTCATTGGCATCTCCGTATTTGTGCAATAAACTTAAAGCAACATGACGGTAAACATTATTTTCATTTTTTGCCGCTAATAACAATTTTTTCTTTTGTTTCTTAGCATCCAATTGCGTTAATAAGGTTAAAGAGCCTACCTGCCCATTGATTGCTTTTAATTTAGAAGCTTGCGCAAATAAGGTATTTAAGTAGGCAACAGCTTCGGCATTTTTCTTATTTTCAATTAAAGACTCTGCATAATCCAAGCCCAGACCGATGCTATTCAAATTATCATAGCTATAATTTGCGGCCTTAAGTTCCTTTTCAAAGATCGGCAATGCTGCTGTTCCACCGATTTTACTCAATGCGATCAATCCTGTTCGCTTAAAAGTCTCGGATTTAAACTTATCCAATAAAGCGATAATTGGTGTTTCTGTAGATTGATTTTTAACGTCGCCAAGTGCTGTAACGATAGCAATTGCAGATTTTTCATCGCTTACTTTGGCTAATCCCTGTGCAAGTGCATCGCTGGATTCTTTCGTATTGATGGAAACCAAAGTGCGTGCAGCGGCATCAGCCAAATATGGGGTATTTAAATAAGTAGCAACTTTACTAACAGCAGTATTTGTTGCACACTGACGTAAAAGACGCAATACAAAGGCTTTGTTGGTATCCTCTTTTACCGTCCCCAATGCATCTAATAGACCTTGAACGAATACTTCTTTCTGTTTTTCCTTACCTGGTTGATTGACAAAAAAAGAATAGCTATTTGTCGCATACTCCACTTCGGCATTATTTTGTCCTTGTGGCTTTAATTGGTTCAACATGGCCGCAAATTCATTGGATGTAAAGTTTTCCAACTCATTCATCGCGTATAGAAACTTGACCTTTTCATTGGCCGGTTGTTGTCCCAACACATCAGCTATTTTAGTCGCCGTTGTTCTATTTTGGGGCTGTTGTGCATATGCTGCCACTTGAAGTATTAATAAGGCAGATATCGTATTAAAAACTTTTTTCATTTTAGATAGATTAGAAAATTACATGGACCAAGGGCCGCGCATGGGTTGATAAACTAAACGGTTTGCTGCATCGTCATTGATAAACTCGTCTTTGGTAGAGTCAAATTTCAATGATCGATTTAAACGTAAGGCAATTAAACCCATGTTCACCAACGTACAGGAGCGATATCCGTTTTCTTCATTTAATGCAAATTTCTCACGTGTACGTACCGATTCTAAGAAATCTGTAATTTGCGGAGCTGGCTCTGGAAATTGTGATAATTTTCTTTCCATATCTGGGATATCCGAAACAAAGCCTTTATATAGTTTTCCTTTTGGCCCTTCTATATAAGCCATACCTTCATCTTTACCCTCTCCATCTAAAATAATTTGGCAGCCATCCGCATAGGTGTAGGTAATTCTTCTCCAAGTACCAACAGCATCACTATGCTGCTGAGGAGCATCCACTTCTACCGATACTGGGCTTTCGCCATCTTTCCCTAAGAAATATTGAACAGGATCTAAGTAATGTTGTCCCATGTCTCCTAATCCTCCCCCATCGTAATCCCAATAACCTCTAAAAGTCGTATGCACCCGGTGTGTGCTATAAGGCTTGAATGGTGCCGGTCCTAACCACAATTCATAGTCCAACTCGGCTGGCACAGGTTCAACAGGAAGATTTTCTTTTCCCACCCAATAAAATTTCCAATCAAAACCTGTATGCTTGCTGATCGTGACTTTTAATGGCCAGCCTAACATCCCTGTATCTACTAATTTTTTGATCTTTTTTACCGGAACATTCATTCCATAAAAATTATCACTAAAACGAAACCAAGTGTTTAGTCTAAACATATTACCATGCTGTGCAATGGCTTCTTTAACTTTTTTACCTTCACCTATAGTACGTGTCATTGGCTTTTCACACCAGATATCTTTTCCTGCACGAGCTGCTTCTAAAGACATCAGACCATGCCAGTGAGGTGGGGTTGCAATATGTACTATATCTACTTCAGGATTTTTGATTAAATCACGAAAATCATGATGTTCTTTGACTCCTCCGCCTAAAGCTTGTTGAGCAATTGCCAAATGACGGGTGTCCACATCACATATCGCCACTGTCTTGGTTCCTGCGTACCCAAAATGACCACGACCCATTGAACCTACACCAATAATCCCTTTTGTTAAATGGTCACTTGGTGCCAAGTATCCCTGTCCTCCTAATACGAAGCGAGGGACAATAGTAAATGCCGCTGCTCCTGTGACGGATTTCTTTAAGAAATCTCTTCTGGAGCTGTTTTTTTCTTTCATACTGATTTAATAAATGATAGTTTGGTTGTGTTAGATTTAATAATCTGTTAAAATACAACTTTTTAATAAAATGCAAACCAAAAAAAAACCTTGTCGGGTAACAAAGCTCTTACAATTATCAGGATATAAAATTTTAGCAGCTACAGCGTAGGACGCTCGTATAATGTTCTGGTAGCAATTGATCTTCCCAGAGTCAATTCATCGACATATTCCAGTTCTCCTCCAAAAGCAATACCTCGTGCAATGGTGGTGACCTGAACATTAAATTCTTTTAATTTTCGATACAGATAAAATATGGTTGTATCTCCTTCCATCGTGGCACTCAGAGCCAGTATGACTTCTTTGATATCTTGCTTTCGCATTCGTTCTACCAATCCATCAATCTTCAGGTCAGATGGACCTACCCCATCCATTGGAGAAATGAGCCCTCCCAATACATGATAACTTCCTTGATAAGAATTGGTGTTTTCAATAGCCATCACATCGCGAGTATCTTCTACCACACAGATAATGGAATGATCCCGTTTTGATGAGGTGCAGATTTCGCATTCTTGAAAATCTGAAATATTAAAGCAAATACGGCAATATTGAATCTCTTCCTTCAGATGATTTATCGCCGATGTAAATCGTAAAACCTCTGCGTCAGATTGCTTCAACAAATGCAAAACAAGTCGTAATGCAGTTTTTTGACCCACTCCAGGAAGACGTCCAAACTCTGATACAGCGTTTTCTAATAATTTAGAAGAAAAATTCATGCGCAAATTTAATAATATATTAGCTAAAGAAACTGCTCAAATTAAAAATATTCCTTATCTTGTATTCCCTTCAAAAAAATGGGAATAATATTTTTACACTAACATTAGAGCATGGATATCACTAAAGACGATAAAATCGACAAAATAAGGAGTGCCTTTGAAAACAAAACGTGGCAAGAGATAAAAGTAAAAGATTCGTGGCAAATATTTAAGATCATGTCCGAATTTGTGGATGGTTTTGAGAAATTAGCAAAAATTGGACCTTGTGTATCCATATTTGGATCTGCACGGACGCCCCAAGACCATAAATACTATCAAATGGCTGTTGATGTAGCCAGTTTACTAACCGCCCGCGGATATGGTATCATATCTGGAGGGGGACCCGGAATCATGGAGGCTGCCAATAAGGGGGCTTATGAATCAGGAGGTAAATCGGTAGGATTAAACATTGAATTACCGTTTGAACAATTTCACAATAGATATATTGACCGTGATAAACTACTGGAATTTAACTATTTCTTCGTTAGGAAGGTGATGTTTATGAAATATTCTCAGGGCTATATCGTCATGCCTGGAGGATTTGGAACAATGGATGAACTATTTGAAGCTATTACCTTAATCCAAACAGGTAAAATCGCCCGTTTTCCAATCGTGTTGGTAGGTTCGGAATATTGGGGAGGACTGTTTAATTGGATTCAAAATACGATGTTAGGAGATCGTTATATTAGTGAAGAGGATCTAAAACTATATCGAATCGTTGATACAGCTGAAGAAGCTGCGGATCATATTTTCAGGTTCTATGACAAGTATTTATTAAAACCAAACTTTTAGTAGTACAACCTGCAAGCATCAAGTCTACCATACGATCGTATGGTGGACTTTATTTTTTTATAAGGCGCAGCATCAGGAAATTGCTATAAATAAAAAAAGGCCAATCTTTGTGAGATTGACCTGTTGAGCCTCCTATCGGAATCGAACCAATGACCTACTGATTACAAGTCAGTTGCTCTACCAGCTGAGCTAAGGAGGCATCATGTGTGAAAGTTTAAAAAGAGCCTCTTATCGGAATCGAACCAATGACCTACTGATTACAAGTCAGTTGCTCTACCAGCTGAGCTAAAGAGGCTTTTTTAAATAACCCTTTCGAATTATGATGGTGCAAATATCGAAACCTTTGACAACAAAATCAAGCTTTATTGTATTTTTTTTTAATTATTTTAATAATTTTCTGAAAATCAAGCCCTTTATTTTCATTTCAAATTCGATCTGTAGACATGGGATCATGTAAACCTGAAATTTTGTCATTTAACAATAAAAATAAGAGACATTTTTTCCGAAAAAAGAATAAAAACAGATATGGCATTTTGATTGTTACCCATGTATAGAACTAAAAGGAAATATTATGAATTTCAATAACTATACGATTAAAGCGCAAGAGGCGATTCAAAAGGCTTCTGAGATTGCTACTGGCAATCAACAGCAAGCTATTGAGACCGCACATATATTAAAAGCATTACTAACAGTTGATGAACATGTGATCAGTCACCTGTTAAAAAAATTAAATGTCAATATCTCCTACTTAGGTGGCGAGTTGGATAAACAGATCCAAGCATTTCCAAAAGTAAGTGGCACAAATGTTTATTTGAGCAATGCTTCCAATACTGCCTTGCAGAAAGCACAAAGCTACCTGAAGGAATTTAATGATGAATTTGTATCTGTAGAACATCTTCTTCTTGGTATATTAAATGCTGGAGACAAGACCTCCTCCTTATTAAAAGATCAAGGTGTCAATGAGAAAGATCTCAAATTGGCCATTAAAGAATTGCGCGGCAATAGCAGGGTTACGGATCAAAATGCTGAAGCGACTTATAATGCTTTAGGAAAATATGCCCGTAACTTAAATGAGTTTGTAGAATCGGGAAAATTAGACCCAGTGATCGGTCGTGATGAGGAGATCCGGCGCGTGATGCAAATTCTATCCCGTAGAACAAAGAATAATCCGATTTTAGTGGGTGAACCTGGTGTTGGAAAAACGGCAATTGCTGAAGGTATTGCACACCGCATCATCAATGGTGATGTACCCGAAAATTTAAAGTCAAAGATTGTATTCTCGTTGGATATGGGTGCGCTGATAGCTGGAGCTAAATACAAAGGCGAATTCGAAGAAAGATTAAAAGCTGTGGTCAAAGAAGTAGCCGATAGCAATGGTGAAATCATCCTGTTCATCGATGAGATCCATACGCTAGTGGGTGCTGGTGGTGGTGAAGGCGCGATGGATGCCGCCAACATCTTAAAACCGGCTCTAGCACGTGGTGAACTCCGCGCAATAGGTGCAACTACGCTAAACGAGTATCAAAAATATTTTGAAAAGGATAAGGCATTAGAGCGTCGTTTCCAAAAAGTAATGGTTGATGAACCTACTACGCAAGATGCGATCTCCATTTTAAGGGGATTAAAAGAAAGATATGAAACTCACCATAAAGTGCGTATTCTTGATGAAGCGATTATCGCTGCAGTTGAATTATCGACACGGTATATTTCAGATCGCTTTTTACCGGATAAAGCTATCGATTTGATGGACGAAGCAGCATCAAAATTACGTCTTGAAATGGACTCTGTGCCTGAAGCTGTTGATGAGTTGAATCGTCGTATTATGCAGTTAGAGATCGAGCGGGAAGCCATCAAGCGTGAACATGATGACAAGAAGGTGAGTGAACTTTCTGAAACTATTGCAAATTTATCTGCTGAACGGGACTCTTTGCGTGCTTCTTGGCAATCCGAGAAAACATTGGTCGACAGTGTCAACCAAGAAATTGAAAATATTGAACATTACAAACAAGAAGCTGATCAGGCTGAACGCGCTGGAGATTACGGTAAAGTAGCCGAGATACGCTATGGCCGTATCAAAGAGGCACAAGATAAGGTTGAGAAACTTAAGGCTGAACTGGCTGAAAAACAAGATAGCAAACGCATGTTGAAAGAGGAAGTAACTGCTGAAGACATTGCCGATGTAGTATCAAAATGGACAGGGATCCCGGTCAATAAAATGATTCAGTCTGAACGTGAAAAACTACTTTCACTCGAAGAAGAGTTACATAAAAGAGTGGCTGGTCAAGAAGAAGCTATTGAAGCGATATCAGATGCGATTCGTCGATCAAGGGCTGGTCTTAGCGATGCGAAACGCCCAATTGGTTCTTTTATTTTCTTGGGAACAACCGGTGTGGGTAAAACAGAATTAGCGAAAGCATTGGCTGAATTTTTATTTGACGACGAACATGCGTTGGTCAGAATTGATATGTCAGAGTATCAAGAACGCCATGCCGTATCTCGACTGATCGGAGCGCCTCCAGGATACGTGGGTTATGAAGAAGGTGGTCAATTGACGGAGGCCGTACGTAGACGCCCATACTCTGTTGTCCTTTTGGATGAGATTGAGAAAGCACATCCTGATGTATTCAACATATTGCTTCAAGTATTGGATGATGGACATTTGACGGACAATAAAGGTCGAACAGTGAATTTCAAAAACACGATTATCATCATGACTTCAAATACAGGTTCGCATATTATCCAAGAGAACTTCTCGCATTTGAATGACCTAAACAGAGATGAGGTCATTGCCAAAACAAGAGGTGAAGTGTTCGAACTGTTACAAAAATCAATTCGTCCAGAGTTCTTGAATCGTATTGATGAAATCATTATGTTCACACCATTAAGCAGAACAGAAATTGGAAGTATAGTAAGGATGCAATTTAGCAACATCCAAAAACAACTGGCCGAGCAGGATATTATGATCACAGCTTCTGATGAAGCCATGGATTGGTTGGCACAATTGGGCTATGATCCGACCTACGGTGCCAGACCTTTGAAACGCGTGATTCAAAAACGAATTTTGAATGAACTTTCCAAGGAGATTCTAGCAGGAAAGGTCAATAAAGATGCAGTTATTCAATTGGATGTATTCGACGGTCAATTTGTCTTCTTAAATAAAAAGGAGATCGAATAAAATAAAACATCCCTTAACATAAAAATGCGGTTGACAGCAGTCAACCGCATTTTTATGTTAATATATATCCTATATGCTTATTAGTAAAGGCTAACTGCAAAATCACCAATGCTAGAGATGGCATAGATGTCGTTATTAATTATTTCTTCCAGACGATCCTTGTTGTATTTGAGCTTTTATAGATCGTATAAGTAAGATAACCAAATCCTGCAACTAACGCAATTGCCAATACGGCGGATCCAACGACTCCCAATTGACCTGCTATAGATGCCAAAACACTTTTAAAACCAGATCTTCGACCACTCAGATCGAGTGCTTCACCTGCCTCCATTTCTCTGGCCATCATCACCAATGAAAAGCCGAAAAAAGCTGCTGCAAGGGTATATAGCAAATTACGCATCCAACTTTTATTTTTAATAATTTCAACAGTTTCTTGAAGTCCTGAATGCTTTTCAATCTCTTGAATAGCTTCTTTCAATTGGGCTTTATTTTCAAAATCTGCCACTAATGATTGATAATTGTTCGGGTCAATGACATCAATATCAAGCAAGGGAGGTTGATTTTCATAAAGTGGTGCTGCCTGCTTAATCTGACTGAAAGGTATAAAAATGATCTGTTCTTCCGGATCTTCTGATGTATTCAGATAGTGCTCTAATGATGGATCTGGCAATTCTTTCTCTGAAAAATAAAACCCTTCTGTGGTGATCCATCGTGTTTTAAAAACAAGTTCGTTATTCTGATAATGCTGATACATAATGATAAGATGTGAGTGATATGCTAAAATAACAGTTAAATGTTAGACATGGTTATTATTTTTTTATTCATTTATGGGGATGCTAATGATTCAAGTCCCATTCCCAAACGCTATGATAGCTTTCAATAGATTCTACATACTTCATAAAGGCATCATAAAATTCGTGCTTGCCTACTGTAGCACTATCACCGATGACGATGAGTTTCTTTCTAGCTCTAGTCATGGCCACATTCATCCTGCGGACGTCCGATAAAAAGCCAATGGCTTGTTGATCATTGCTTCGGGTTAAGCTTATATAAATAATATCTTTCTCCTGTCCTTGAAAACTATCGATGGTATTGATCTGTATGTTTTTACGATAAGTAGCCATCCGTTCATCATGCAATAGGACCTCATGCAATAAGGTTGCCTGTTTTCGATAAGGAGTAATGACAGCGATACTTGGAAAATTATCTTCAGCATAAGATGTGGAGAGCTTGTTCAGCAATTCGCTCAAATGATTTTTTAAAAACCCCGCTTCTCCCTGATTAAAAGTAGCTGTTCCCTCTTGCTCTTCCTCAAATCCAGCACCTGCCGTATCAATAAATAGCACAGGCTCTTGATCGTCTTTTAGTGTCCAGTGCTGCACCTGTTCTGCTGCTATTAAATGATCACCATACAATTTCAATGAAGGAAATTTCATTATTTTTTCGTTCATCCGGTATTGGACGTTGAGTAGGGCAACATGGCTAGGATAACGACTTACTAACTTCTCAAACAACGTATCGTAGAGTCCCGTGCGCATGTGTGCATGAGACTTTACCGTTGGTGAAAGCTGGCAATGATCTCCGGCAAGGACGACTTTTTCCGCTTTCAAAATAGGAATCCAACATGCGGGTTCCAACGCTTGTGCAGCTTCATCAATAACGACCACTCCATAAGTTCTGTTTCTGATGACATATTGATTTGCTCCTACTAATGTCGCTGTCACCACCTGAGCTTTATCTAAGATGTCTGCCACAATAAAATCTTGAATATCGCCAATTTCTTTTGTTATTTTTCGAGCTTCATCAAAAAGAGCCTTGCGTTGTTCACCCTCTGAGCGACCAAAACTTCGCTTATATTTTTGAGCCATATCTGTATAAGCTCGAGCTTTTTTCTTTAATATCTTGACCTCCTTATTGGCCGGATGTTGATCTACCTGCGCATCCAATGACAATTCTTGAAGATGCTCTGAAATCTTCACCGGATTCCCAATTCTGGTCACCAAAACTCCCACAGCATCCAATCGTTCCGTCAAAACATCTACAGCAGTGTTACTTGGGGCAACAATCAGGATCTGTTTTTTTTCTTTTTTGAGTAAGGCGGCTACGGCTTTGATAAGCGTTGTCGTTTTCCCTGTACCTGGAGGACCATGAATAATTGAAATTGGACTTGAACTTAACACATGTGCAATAGCTTCATTTTGACTTTGATTTAAAGCTGCATCATCATAATACGTTTCCTTTTCATAGTCCTTTACTTGTTCTTCTCCAATTATTTCCCGAATAAGTCTTCCTTTATGTAAATCCGAACGCAAATCTTGAGCCTTTCGGAGCGCATCGTGCATCTCCTTATACGAGTTCTCATCAAACAACAGATCCACGCCCAACTTACCATTTCGACTCCAGTCTGGTAGCTCGTCTACCCGAAATGCAATCTTCATCGTATCTCGGCTGACATAAGAAATCAAACCTTCTTGCCGATCTACCTGTGGATCGTGGTTGGAAAAAAGTGCTACAGGCATGCCAAATCGAAAGCGATGCTCCTCTTCGAGATGATTTGTTTTGTTCAGGGTAATGGTTACATAATCACCTCTACCGATCTCTTCACTTTTTATTTGTATGGGAAACCAGGTTACTCCTTTCAACTTTCTTTCATTCAAGCTTGACTTCAGCAAGAGAAGTTCATATTGCTCACGGTCAAAGTTTTGTTCTATATTAAGGAGCGTTGTCAGCTCATCGAAATAATTCATATTATAAAAATTCTCTTCCACTATTTGAAGCAAAATAACCAATTTTTAATTTGATTCAGGCTGGAATATGATAAATAAAAATTAAATTGGCTTTCATAAACGATCTTGTTATTTTTAAGTTTAATAGATCATATCAAATATGGAAACAGTCATTCTAGCTGGTGGTACAGGAACAATCGGAAGAGATCTCGCAAAATTACTGGTGAGCGAAGGCTTTCATGTCCTGATATTCACTCGAAGTGCCAAGTCACATCAAGACAGCGCTCATATTGAATATTTGGATTGGGATCCCGATAAAAAAAGAATCAATAACCATGCGATTCAACGTGCTGATTATATAATCAATCTTGCGGGAGCTGGTATTGCTGATCAACGTTGGACTAAAAAGCGGCGCCAAGAACTCATTTCGAGTCGGGTGAATAGTGGCAATTTGATAGCTGAAGCCTTGCAGCAAATCCCCAATAAGGTAAAAACAGTTATTTCTACTTCGGCAGTGGGTTGGTATGGAGCGGATAAAAGTGCCAACCATATGTTTAAAGAACATGAGGAACAGGGGACTGATTTCTTGAGTTGGACTTGTAAACTATGGGAAGATAGCATTAAACCTGTTGAGCTTCTCCATAAAAGAATCGTTATCTTGAGATTAGGCGTTGTCTTCAGCAAAGATGGTGGAGCGTTGGAACAATTAATCAAATCATTTAAATACAAAGCTGCTACTTACTTAGGATCAGGGAAACAAAAAATGAGCTGGATTCATATTGATGATCTTTGCCATCTTTATTTAAAGGCCATTCGTGACAATAGCCTATCAGGAATCTTCAATGCTGTATCTTCGGAGGTACTTCCTCAAAAAACAATTATTGACCGTATGGCAAAGCAAAAAATCGGAAACTTTTACCTCCCTATTTATGTGCCTTCATTTGCATTGAAGTTGGCTTTGGGCCAGATGGGTGAAGAAGTTTTATTGACAAGCACAAGTGCCAGTAATCAAAAAATACGGGATGCTGGTTTTACTTTTAAGTATCCAACTTTAAACGAAGCGTGCATCAAAAACCTGTAATTTAAAGATAAGTATTGTGATTTAGGGCTACTTTTGATACATTTGCCCTAATATAGAGCAATTCGTGTTTTTATCATGTGATCAAATTGCTTCATATTCATAAGCCTTTCAGGACATGTTTGAAAGGTTTTTTTTGTAAGATTAGTTTTTACTATACATAAATGATAGAATTAATTAACATTTCCAAGACATTTGCAGTAAAAAATAAGTTTACGAAAGCATTAGATCAGGTCACGCTAGCTATTCCGAAAGGTCAAATATTTGGTGTCATTGGCAGTTCAGGTGCAGGAAAAAGCACGTTGATTCGCTGTGTCAATTTATTGGAAAAACCCGATGAAGGGCAAGTGTTGATCCACGGCGTTGACTTAATGCAATTATCCAATCAGGATTTGGTTCAACAACGCCGAAAAATTGGAATGATCTTTCAGCACTTCAATTTACTCTCTTCTCGCACCGTTTTTGAAAATATTGCTTTTCCATTGGAGTTGACCGGTATTTCAAAAAAAGAAATTCAACTGAAAGTCATGGAGCTTTTGGCATTGGTCGGTCTAGAAGATAAAGTCCATGACTATCCTGCTAGTCTATCGGGAGGCCAGAAACAACGTGTCGCCATCGCCAGGTCACTCGCTAGTGATCCAGAAATACTATTATGCGATGAAGCGACTAGTGCATTGGATCCGGCTACGACCAAATCTATTCTGCAATTGCTCAAGGCGATCAATAAGAAGCTAAATTTGACTATTTTATTGATTACTCATGAGATGGAAGTAATCAAAATTATCTGTGATCAGGTAGCGGTCATCGATGGGGGTAAATTAATTGAAACCGGTACGGTAGAACAAATTTTCACTTCTCCTAGAGAAGCGCTAACAAAACATTTTATTCAATCTTCTCTTCATGCCGAACTGCCGGCTATCTACCAAGAGCGTTTAAAAGAAAGTGGTAATCCTATTGTGCAGATCTATCTGGCGGAACATCATAATCAAATATCAGTCATCAAACATTTGCATGAACAATATCACATTGACGTGGCGATTATCAGTGCACAGATTGATTATGTAGGATCAATTAAATTTGGTATCCTCAATTTGGAACTAATCGGAAATCCCGATCAGATCGCCAATGGAATCAGCTACTTAACATCAAATTATTCACAAACAGAAATCATAGGATATGTCTGATACGATTATCGATTTATTGATCAAGGGTACGATAGAAACTATTGTTATGACTTTCTTATCCGGATTTTTTGGTTTTGCACTCGGGCTTCCTACGGGGATTTTTCTATTTTTAACCCGCAAAAACCAATTGCATGAAAACAAATTTATACATCAGTTACTTGCTGTATTGGTGAATGTATTCCGTTCCATCCCTTTTATTATCCTGATTGTCTGGATGATTCCATTCACCAGACAAATCGTAGGCACTTCGATTGGAGTGACAGCTGCCTTAGTACCCCTAAGCTTGGCTGCGGCGCCCTTTATTGCTAGGTTAGTAGAGAATAGTCTATTGGAAATTCCTCATGGACTGATTGAAGCTGCTCGTGCTATGGGAGCGACTACAACACAGATTATTTACAAAGTATTATTACCAGAGTCGTTACCATCACTCATTAATAATCTGACTATTACATTGATTACCTTAGTTGGTTATTCAGCTATGGGTGGTGCTGTTGGTGCTGGCGGACTTGGTCAAATTGGATATCAGTATGGCTATATTGGTTATGATACTTTTATTATGAATGCTGTATTAATTTTACTAATTTTAATTGTATTTATTCTTCAGTTCACTGGAGATTATATGTCTAAAAAAGCTAATCATCGTTAACATCTATTTTAAAAACTATGAGATTACATTCTAAACTTTGCGTGATAGCACTGACCTTAGTTGGCCTTATTGCTTGTAACGGAAAAAAAACAGATTCAAAAGTCCTTAAAGTAGGAATCGTCGCCGGTCCGGAACAAGAAATTGCTGAAACAGCGAAAAAAGTCGCTAAAGAAAAATTCAACCTTGATGTTGAATTGGTTTCTTTCAACGATTATGTAGTCCCCAATGAAGCTTTAAACCAAGGCGATATTGACGTCAACTCGTTTCAGCATTTACCCTATCTTCAAGAACAATCTCGACAACGTGGTTATAAATTAGCCGCAGTTGCCAACACTTTTGTGTTTCCCATAGTTGCTTATTCTAAAAAAATAAAATCGATCAGCGAATTGCAACCAGGTGCAACTATCGTTATTCCAAATGATCCAACAAATGGAGGAAGATCGCTGCTATTGCTTCAAAAAGAAGGATTGATAAAGCTGAAAGATAACGTTGGTCTTTTACCCAAAAAAACAGATATCATCGATAATCCTAAGAAATTAAATATTATGGAGCTTGAGGCCCCTCAGTTACCTCGTGTTTTGGACGATAAAGAAGTTGTCATTGCGATTATTAACAATACTTTTGCAGCTCAAGCAGGTTTAGATCCAGAAAAAGAGGGTCTATTTTCTGAAGATAGTGACTCCCCATATGTCAATTTAATTGTATCTAGGGAGGACAACCGGAATGATGAGCGGATCAAACAATTTATTGAGGCTTATCAATCACCAGAAGTAGAAGCTACTGCCAAAAGGGTATTTAAAGGTGGTGCCATAAAAGGTTGGTAATCCTATTATAATTAATTTGTAATAAAGGCGATATTCTGAAAGAGAATATCGCCTTTTATTTTTTTATCCCCGCTAGGTTTGCTTCCTTTGCAGCATGTTATCCAAATCTTTGCAAAAGACGGCTCTTGATTACCGTTTTCAGATTGCTAGCTATGTGATTTTAACCTTCTACGGATATTTCACGATTGGTCTTTCGCTAGCTGTTCTTCCTATTTTCATCCATGAAATATTAGGATTCAATACCATTATCGCAGGTGCAGTAATTGGTTCTCAATACATCATGACATTTTTTATGCGTGCTTATGCTGGGACGATCGTCGATAAAAAAGGTCCTAAGCCTGCTATTATCGTCAGTATGATCTGTTTTATGCTAACCGGAATCCTCCTTTGGGCTGCATTCTATACCAGTGCTTCCCCATTGCTTTCCATAAGCTTGCTGGCTGCTTCTCGATTATTAACGGGATGTGGAGAAGGTATGGTGGGTGCAAGTCCGGTCAACTGGGCTATTTTACGTGTGGGTGATCAGCACACGAGTACCGCAATTTCTTACAATGGCATATCCAATTATAGCTCTATGGCCATTGGCGCTCCTCTAGGCGTTATTTTATCGCAGCACCTAGGCAATTGGTCAATTGCAGCATTTACTATCCTAGTGGGGCTTATTGGCCTTATTTCGACCATAAATAAAAAAGCACTGTATTCGTTATCTACAGAAGTTCGAAATTCATTTTTCTCCGTTCTTAAAATCGTATCTCCATTCGGAATAGGTCTTGCATTAGCCGGTATTGGTTTTGGTACGATTTCAACTTTTATCACCCTATACTACAATTACAAGGGATGGGAGAATGCCGCCATTTGCATTACCTGCTTTAGTACCATGTTTGTTTTAGGCAGATTTTTACTTACCGGTAGTATTAATAAAATTGGAGGCGTCAAAATAGCCTTATACTCGATGATCATTGAAAGTGTGGGACTATTGATGATCTCCTTTGCACCATCACCGCTATTGACGATCATTGGAGCTTCGATTACTGGTTTAGGATTTTCCATGGTATTTCCGGCATTGGGAGTTGAGGCAGTTAAACGGGCATCTAGTGCAAACAAAGGTGCAGCATTGGGAGCTTATGGGTTATTCATTGATATTTCACTGGGTGTATCTGGTCCGCTGGTTGGCTTAGTCGCAAAACAATTTGGCATGAACTTCATATTTCCGTTCAGTCTATTTTTGGTATTATTAGGCGTTATGGTCTGTTTTATATTAATCAGGTCTAAGGCAAAATCTTGATAAAAAAAAAAGCCATCTATTTAATTTTAATATTTAAATAGATGGCGATAATAAATTGACTTACAATAATCAATAGATATCACGAACAGTTAATTGTCCATCAAAATACTGTTTTAATATCCGACCGTCACCGTGCAGCGTCCATACTTCCTGAGGCTTCACCTCTTTGATAAAAAATAGGATATCATTCCAATCCACATGATCGGAAATAAAGAGGGAAAGATCATTATGCTGCTGAAGTCTCTTCCAGCCAGAAGCAAAAGCTCGAACCACTTTAGTTGCACGAATATAACTATTGAATGTCATTGGAGGAACCATATAGACTTTATTAGGTTCTCCCACCTTCATCTCTCTTCTATTATATTGTTCATAAGTAAGCTTTTTAAGCCCCATGTCATCATAAATACGGTGGAGTGGCAATATACCATGATGCACCAACACCCTTCTATCTGGGCAATGCTTATTGATCAAATCTGTTAGTCGTTGTGCCTTTCCTAGTGAATAGGTTCCCAATAAAATATTAAACGGTTGATCGTTCAATTTTTTGATTTCATCAATGGGATCTGGATGAATAACTTCTGGATCTGCAAACGTACATTCTGTAATCAGTACATCTGCCTGAATGATCTCAATAGGTTCGCAGGTTTCGTCCTCCTGCAATTTATAATCACCTGTGTAGAGATACCGAACACCTTTATATTCCATCAAGATTTGGGCTGATCCCAATATGTGTCCGGCAGGAATAAAAGTCAATTGCACTGGACCAATCTGAAATGTATGCTGAAAATCTATTGTTCTATAGCTGGACTGCGGTTGTTGGGAATATCGGTATCGCATGATCGCGGCAGTAACGGCTGTACAATAAATCGTTGTATGCCCAGGTCTTGCATGATCACCATGCCCATGCGATACAACATCGACGGAAACGGGGAGTAATGCATCAATATAGAAGTCTCCATATTGACAATAGTAACCTTCTGGTTTTCTAACCAAAAAGTCCGATAATATATGTAACATAAAAAATTATTTCTGAAATTGACGGTGTAATGCCATCACTTGTGGAATTAATGCTTTGATTCCATCGTTAATAATCACAAAATCGGCTAATTTAGCCTTTTCTTCATCAGGCAGCTGATTGTTCATTCTGGCCAGCACCTGTTCTCTTGTGACTTGGTCTCTTTGCATGACTCGGGCTATACGTATTTCGACAGGAGCTGTCACCAAAATCGTATAATCCAGTTTTTTATATGATCCGCTTTCAAACAGTATGGAAGCCTCTTTTAATGAATAAGGAGCCGTTTGGGCATCAGCCCAATCTTCTGCAGCCTGTATCACTGCGGGATGAACAATGGCATTTAGCTTTGCTAATTGATCAGCATTATTAAATACTTGAGCAGAAAGAAATTCCCGATTCAATAGACCATCTTGATAGGCTTGATCACCAAATGCCGCTATGATTGCTTTTCGAACCTGATCACTCTTATTCATGATCAACTTTGCTTCTAGATCCGCATTATAAATTGGGATGCCTAAAACTTTAAAAACATCACATACGATTGTTTTTCCAGATCCGATACCGCCTGCTATTCCTACTTTAATTCCCATATTATTTACGAACGAAAAAATCAACATTTTGAGGTTCTATTCTTAAAATAGAACAAAAATCTGGCACCTTGGTCAAGATAACAGGTAAATATTTCACCTTAGCCCCTTCCCAGTCATTGATATCGACCACAGCTTCAAAATCTCTTGCTGTATAATTATTATAATCTTTAACAGACATGAGTACCGTAATAGCAACTTTACTTGGCATTGTTCTTACGGATTTAAAATGTGTATTATTTTCAACCTTCAAAGGTAATTCAATAATTTTTTCGGTCAATTCGCCAACAGGCATCAATACCTCGACTGAGGTTGGATAGACATTAATATTTGCCTTTTGGTTTTTATTGAGATAAGCTACTGTTCTTAGATCAGTAGCTACATCTTTACCTCTGATCGTATCGGTCTCCCAATATTCAATATTAGCAACATCTTCATAGGGACCTGATATCGTGACATATTTGGGATTGACCAGGGTTTCACCAATAAAGCCATATTGTTTTCTAAATTGAATATCTGCCATCGCTTTTACGGGAACCTTACGCTGTGTCTGCTTGGAAAAATCAAAGTATAAAGTATCAGGACTTACGGAAACGACTAGTTGTTCATGGGGGAACTGGCGATTGATAAAACCAATCTGATTGGAGAAAACTATCCAGTTTTTATTTTTCAGTCCACTGATATCCACATGGACCGTTGGTACTTCAGATTTTACTTTAGAAAACAGCACCTGCCAGCCCGTCATCTTTAACTTGATGCTTACCGTATCGGATTGCTGTGGATGAAAGGCACGTTTCTCAGGCAAGTTTACGTATTCTATCCCTGCTTTTACAGTAATCGTATATTCATTTGAAATGGAAAATAATAGCCAGGCAAATAAAGAAATAAGAACACATCGTGTAAATGTGATCAATTTCCTTTTCTGTGATTTACTGATACGAATAATACTTGCCATATACAAACTTAATCATTTTGCCTTTCATATCCTGACGAAATCAATAGCAAATTGAAGGTCCTTAAATAAGGAAGCCGATCCTATTTTAATAAGATCGGCTTCCTTTAATTTCTATTGTATTATGATTTAGCGTTCAATGCTTTTGAAGCATCTAATGCAACTGCTGACTTGTCAAAACGAATTTTAACACCAGAGCCCACATCTACTAAAAACGTTGTTTCCGAAACTTCAACAATACGACCATGAATACCCGCATTTGTTACGATTTGAGAATTAACACCTAATTCTTCAATGTATTTCTTGTGATCTTTTTGTTTCTTCATTTGAGGTCTAATCATAAAGAAATAAAAAACAACCACGATAAGAATCATCGGTAAGAAACTCATTAAACTACTTCCTGAGCCCGCTGCCTGTAAAAAAACTGTGTTCATATGTTATCTGTTTTATATTTAATTATTTAGCTGCCAACACTTCGCCTTTTAATTGAACTGTTGTCAATCCATTTGAAGCATTAGAGTGAATGGTTATAATTTTCTGCTGCTTCCCAACCTGACCTTCACTTTTAAAAGTGACTTTAATGTCAGATGTTTTGCCCGGAAGAACAGGGTTTTTCGAAAACTCAGGTTGCGTACATCCACATGAAGCTCTTACTTCTGAAATGATCAAGGGTGCATTACCTGTATTAGTCAACGTAAAAATATGCGTTACCTCTGCTCCTTCTTTGATTTGTCCAAACTCATGTACAGGTTCTGTAAACTCAATTGTTCCAATTGCGGTTGCTGCAGCCTCACGATTTGCGGCAGTATCCTCCGTAACAACAGCTTGCTCTGAAGTTGTCTTATCATTTTTAGTATTAGATCCACATGAACTCAATGTCCATATACCTAATGCTAAAAGAAGTGAATAGTTCAATTTTTTCATAAATATCTTTTTAATTATTCAATCCACGACCTTGCTTTTGAATACGGCCATCTTGATTTAAATCACTTAAAATTTTATCTAAAATACCATTAATAAAGGTATTACTCTTAAGTGTACTGAAAACTTTTGAAATTTCAATATACTCATTAATCGTAACCTTTACTGGAATAGAAGGGAAATTCACCAATTCGCAAATAGCCATGCGCATCAATAACGTATCAATTAAGGCTATACGGTCTGATTCCCAGTTTTTTGTTTTCTCGGTAATCATTTTTTGATATTCATTTGTATTTCGGATTGTTTTTGCAATCAGATTCAAGATGAAATCTTTATCATCATACCAATTTTGAGTCAGTTCCGCTAGCTTATTTTGTCTCGGTTCTTCAGAACTAAAATTTTTGAATGTTTTGGCAATCAACGCTTGCAAAACTTCTTTATCGACTGTCCAGTTGATAAATTTTTCTTCAAAAACCTGTTCTATAACCGGAGATTTCAAAATAATTTTTTTGAAAATAAATTTAATGATATCCTTTTCAACAGCTATTGAACGATCTGACGACTGCATATAGTAAGCATAGTCTTCAGAATGTTTCAACTGAGCAAATACTGTACGAACAATTTCAGGATCAAAGTTCCAAGAAACACCGTATTTCTTTACTCCTTCTGCGTACTGTGGATTTTGTCTTAAAGATTCGATAAACGTATTGCTACTTAGTTTTGTGTTATGCGATAAATCTTTTTCCGTTGGCAAAAATTTATTTGCACGACCTTCTGCATCTATCAATGCGTAATCAGCCACTTCATCCAGGAGATTCAACGTCCAAATGTACATTTCGTACACTTCATCCACATTTTGCAATAATGCCTTTTCAAAGGCTTTGATATCTTTATCTTCAGATAAACTGTACGCATAAAGCGTTTGCACTACTTTGACCCTTAGGTGTCTTCTATTTAACATAGTATTTTAAAGAACGATTTGTATATAAGAACGATTGTTTTTTGTTTTTTTCTCTATCTTTTGAGTTTTCGAATGTCAAAGATACGTTTTTCTGCGATTTGATTAGCAGCTTGGAATGAAGAAATATTTTCTTGCTTCGATTTTTGGAATACTTCGCGCGTTGCGTTGTAAATATTTTTGATGACAAACTCAGTATGATCAGCCCCATAGCCCTGTATTTCGGAATAACAGCTAACCAATGCTCCAGCATTGATTAAATAATCTGGCGCATACAAAATGCCTCTTTCATGCAGTATATTACTGGTGATCAATTCTTCTTTCAATTGGTTATTAGCCGCACCCGCAATAATTTTGCATTGCATTTTAGCTGCTGTCTCTGGATTGACAGTGCCTCCAAGTGCACAAGGTGCATATACGTCACAATCAAAATCAAAAACTTTATCAAATGCGATGGTTTCAACTTTATACTTAGCAGCAGTTTTTAACATTCGATCTTCGGTAATATCACTGACATAGACACGTGAATTTTCGTCACGCAACATCTCGATCAAACGCTCACCTACACTTCCAATGCCATGTACGATTACTTTGCGCCCAGCTAAACTATCCGAACCATACAATTCTTTTAAAGAAGCTTTGATACCATAGAGAACACCTTGAGCTGCAAAAACTGAAGTATCACCGCCGCCATTAATGGCTTTAGGAAGACCTGCGACGTGTGAAGTCTCTGCAAAGATATGCTCCAAATCACGTTGTCCAATACCAACATCGATAGAAGCAATAAAATTGCCATTAAGACCCTCAATAAATTGACCAAGACGTCTTAATAATACTTCTGATTTATCGATACGATGATTTCCCAAGATAACTGCACTTCCTCCACCCAGGTTAAGACCTGTGATTGCTGATTTGTAAGTGATCGCTTTAGAAAGACGAAGAGCATCTTCGATCGCTTCTTCGGTACTGGAATACGGCAGCATGCGGACTCCGCCTATTGCTGGACCTAATGTGGTATCATGAATCGCAACAATTGCTTTCAAACCAACTACTTCATCATTACAAAAAAACAAATTCTGGTGTCCAAATTGACCCAGTAATTCGAAAATTGGAGTTTGAGATGCTGACATAAAATTCTGCTTCAAGTTTTATTTATGGTAATTTGGAAACAAAAGTAGAAAATATATTTCACACTAAATTTTTCTTTCAAAATAAATACAAAACTTATGAATTGTTTGTGACAGTATAAGTTTGTAAAATACAAAATTTAATGCTGAATAAGTTTTACATTTGTATTATTATATGAAAGAGTTAGCTTATTTAAATAAATATTTTTACAAATACCGCTGGAAATTAGTTCCGGGTGTTATTTTCGTTATCATCTCTAATTATTTCGGTATTCTTCCTGCCAAGGTAATACGAGAGGCCTTTGATTTAGTACAAGAGAACATTTATTTATATAAACTCTACAGTGGATTTGAAAGGCAGGAGCTTATATACCAAGTTTTTGGGTCCAGTTTACTTTTCTTCGGCGGTGTGGTCTTACTCCTATCCTTATTGCGCGGGATTTTCCTCTTTATGATGCGTCAAACCATTATCTTGACTTCGAGACATATTGAATATGATTTAAAAAATGAAATCTACCGTCACTACCAGAAACTAGATTTTGCTTTTTTTAGAAGAAATAATACGGGCGACCTCATGAGTAGGGCGACAGAGGATGTCAATCAGGTACGCAATTACTTAGGGCCTGCAATTATGTACGCCATCAATACGATTGTACTGTCTATCATGGTCATCTATGCCATGTACGATGTCAATGCTCGATTAGCAACATATGCCCTCATTCCTATTCCTATTCTCTCGGTCGTGATTTTGTTTGTCAATAAAATTATTAACAAAAGAAGTGAAAAAATTCAAAAACAACTAGCTCGTCTAGCGTCGTTTGTACAAGAAAACTTTGCCGGTATTAGGGTCATCAAGACTTATAATAGAGAAAAATATAAAATGAATGCTTTTGAAGATGAGAGTACCATCTATCGCAATACAGCTCTTTCACTTGTCAAAGTACAAGCTGTTTTCTTCCCTCTGATCTTATTGCTCATTGGTTTAAGTACCATTATCACCATCTATGTTGGGGGTTTGGAAGTCGCAAAAGGCACCATCACCGCTGGAAATATTGCAGAGTTTATTATATACGTCAATCAATTGACTTTTCCTGCCATGTCTTTAGCTTGGGTCACTTCACTGGTACAACGTGCTTCAGCTTCGCAAAAGCGAATTAATGAATTTTTGAATACCAACTCGCCCATCATCAATGGAACTACTAAAAAGACACTTAGTGGAGACCTCAAAGTCGAGCATATATCATTCACCTATCCTGAAACAGGTATTCAGGCTATCGAAGACTTATCGTTCCATATCCCTGCAGGTCAAACTCTCGCCATTATCGGTAAGACTGGATCAGGTAAATCGACCTTAGCCAATCTGCTGCTCAGAATGTTTGATATCGACAAGGGCGCTATCAAATATGATGATATATCCATCACAGATTTAGATTATCAAGATCTGAGACAGCAAACAGGTTTTGTACCTCAAGAGGTATTTCTGTTTTCAGATACGATCAGCAATAATATCGCATTTGGATTGGATCATTTTACACAGCAACAGGTAGAACAAGCGGCAAAAGATGCTGCTGTTTATGATAATATAATGGGATTTGATCAGGGTTTCGAAACTTCAGTTGGAGAACGCGGTATTACCTTATCTGGTGGTCAAAAGCAACGGGTATCCATTGCACGCGCTTTAATTAAAGAACCCAAAATTTTAATATTTGACGATTGTCTATCTGCCGTAGATACCAAAACAGAAGAGCAGATATTAACATCACTAAGCCGCATCATGAAAGGCAAGACATGTGTTTTCATTGCACATCGTGTATCTACCATTAAGAATGCGGATAAAATCATCGTTTTAGATCAGGGAAGAATTGCGGAAGAAGGGTCACATGAAGAACTCATGAACCTGAAGGGTCAGTATTTTGAATTGCATGAAAAGCAACTTCTCGAAGCGATTTAGCTGCTTCAGCTCCTAGCACACTAGGGATCATAACAACGCCCTTCTATGTCATGTAGAAGGGCGTTGTTATAGGCACTATTTTGTTCTAACCTAAATTTAAAACACTTTAAAAATCAGGATTTGAAAAAATGTTGTCGTGCAGAGCTATGGCATGGACATGATGAGCATTGTTAGGTTCAGCAGTTACCATACATTAAGCGAAACTTAAGTCCTGTTTAAAAATAGTGCTTAAAGCCTTATAAAGCTCCGGATGATGGCTTTTTAGTCGATCTGGGTTTTCAAAAAAATACTCCGAAACAACAGCAAAAAATTCTGCCCGATTGGTAATACCATAAGGGTTAATATCCGATTTACCTTCTTGAATTTTGAAAATTTCCTTTCGTATCATTTCCAACCAAGCTAACGTGTAGGTATGGTCAATTAAAAATTCGGGTAACCCATCTACTTCACCATCGGTCTTATCCAATAAATGAACAAATTCATGGATAGCGGTATTTTGACCATCTTTTGTATTTAAAAAGCCTGCCTCTAATGCTGCCTTGGATAAAATCATTTGGCCATTCATGGATCCCTCTCCCACCATACCTAAAATTCTTCTGTCCTCATTTCCTTCAAACTGATAATCTTGATTAAAGGTATTTGGATAAAGCAGCACGGTCGTCAGATTGGCATACTCCCATTTTTTAAATGCAAAAACAGGTATGATCGCACTCGCTGCAACTAACATATAATCTTTTAAAGAAACTTCAACGCCAACACCTTCAACAGTTACCTGATCTAAAAAATGTAAACAGCGTTCTTCAAATTCAATTTTATCCGCATCAGGAAGATGTTGATAATATTGTACTTCTTTCCATAAAATATCTTTCCCCTCTTTACTTAAAACTCGTCTGATGGCTTTACTATTTTTTTGTGTTTTATTTAACAAATAATACACTAAATAAATAACAGCTGGGACCAAAATGATGATAAACAATTTCTCCATATATTTTTATTTTACAATTTTCCAATTCAGATCACGCTCTTGTAAATGCTTCCGGAAACCTTTATAATGCGCAGCCCCAAACATAATCAGAATTTTCTTTTGTCCAGCATCTGCAACCAATGCCGCTAAATTTTCTTCTCTTCTTTTCATAATAAAATCCCGATCAAAAATTCCTTTCAACTTACCTTTTATAGCTTTGCAACCATAAGGCTCATTTAGAGGAGTATTCCAATCACATGGCTCTAAAACAATATCTCCATAGGTATATTCAAATTCGTCGAGGAGCACGTTTTTTGGTATATCAGCTACCACCGCGGTATTATAGTCAACTTTGAAAAACGAATACTCAGGTTGTGCAATGATTCTACTACCCAAGTTTTTATAAATAGGTGCCATCAATACTTTTGTTGTATCGGAGGTCTTTTCATAGGTCTTAGTACTCCCCACGGTATGACCAACTAATTTTCGGAACTTACGATCATAAAGGTCGCGTTGCTGTGCACTATCAACTTGATAAGCAATACTTTCATAGAAAACAATAAAACCTTCCTGTTGAAGAGAATCAACTTTACGCTGGATATAATCGTAATAATTACGCTTACCTAAATGGCGCATGGGAATATAAATCATCTCCCGATCACCATTTTTCAAATGGTGTACCCGCGCTGCATTCTGTAAGACTCCGGTTGATTGCACCACTAAAGATTCGGCACAAGATGAAAAAAGAAGTAAAAAAGCAATGAAAAAAAAATAGTAACGCATACTGATAATGACAACAAATTTAAATGATGCAACTACTCGAACAATTATCATGCAGTCTTTTTTATTATTTACAAAAAAAGCAGTAACCAAGTTGATTACTGCTTCATTAACAATATGTCGGAAACTACGCTACATGGGCACGTAACATCCAAGCTAATTTTTCATGTTGCGCCAACAGACCGACCAAGAAATCCTCAGTTGCCTGATCACCAGCTTTTTCAACGGCATCCAAATTTCCTCTTATGCTCATAATAATAGACTCATGGTCTGACAACAATTCCTTAAAAAATCCTTTGCTATCTGTATGCTCATATTTCGTTTCGGTCAAATGCGTTAATTCCAGATATTTAGCATATGATCCTACAGCATAGTGCCCGATTTGACGGATACGCTCTGCGACTTCATCAATAATTTCAGCTAACTGATCGTATTGCGACTCTAAAAATAAATGCGCTGCATGAAAATCCGGTCCTTCGACATTCCAATGTGCATTTCTTGTTTTTTGATACACGATACTCTCATCAGCCAATAGATTATTCAAAATAGCGGATACTTTAGCTAAGTCTGCTTCTTTAATACCAATTTTTGCTTTCATAATGAATTATTTTACAATCTACTTTAATCATTAAAATTATCGTTATTTCTTATACAATATTAATAAAATACACGCTTAAAGGTGATTAATTAACCATTAATATTGTCATAAAAATAACATCATTTTTGTACTTTTGCCTTTATAATGACAACAACAATAATAATGGATAATTGTTTGAGCAAGGATATATACTTTCACGAATTTGAAGAAGAAATCAATCCCTTATCCTTACCTACTCATTTTACCTTCCCTTTTTGCTACGAGCCTCATGAGTTAGCAAAAAAGGCAAGTGAGTATGTTCAACACTATATTCTTACACAGCAGGAATGGATCCATAACTTTGGCTTGGAACCTAAAATGGAAGGACAAGCTATTGGAAAAATGTTTGGCGTTTTAGTGGTTCAGGATCGAAATAAAAAAATCGGCTTTTTAGCGGGATTTTCTGGCAAATTAGCCGGAAAAAATGACCATCGTTATTTTGTTCCGCCCGTATTTGATATGCTCACTGAAAACTCCTTTTTCCTGTTAGAAGAAGAACATTTAAATGACCTCAATAAGCAAATTGCGCTATTGGAAGAGCGTGAAATAGGCACCGAACTTAGACGTAAACTTGAGCAAACTAAAATCAAACTCGACCATCAATTCATACAATTTAAAGAAAATCTAAAAATTCAAAAGAAAGAAAGAAAACTGCTTAGAGATCAATCAAAATCAGTACTTTCTCCATCTTCCTACGAATTACTGGAACAAGATCTGATTAAACAGAGTTTAAGAGACAAGCACGAGCTCCGTGTCTTCCAAAAGCAGTATGAACAGGATATGGCCGCTGCGGAGCAGCCTTTAAACGATTATGTGAATACCATAGCAAATCTAAAGGAAGAACGTCGAAAACGTTCCTCCCAACTCCAGAATAAATTATTTGCACAGTATAATTTTCAAAATGCACAGGGCGAAAGTAAAAATGTCATGGACATATTTAACGACTTGAATAAGCCCCAACCCCCTGCAGGATCAGGTGAATGTGCCGCACCTAAATTACTGCAATACGCTTATTTAAATCAGTATAAGCCCATCGCCCTGGCTGAATTCTGGTGGGGCCAATCTCCTTCAGCGGAGGTACGTAGGCATTTACACTATTACCCTGCTTGTCGAAATAAATGTGAACCCATACTTGGATATATGCTACAGGGCTTGCTGGTGGATAAAAATCCAATGCTTGAAAATCCGGATGAAAATATCAAGCTTCCTATTATTTATGAAGATGAAAGTTTGGTGATCATCAACAAACCTGAAGAATTCTTATCCGTCCCAGGGATCCATGTCCAAGATTCGGTCTATACCCGAATGCTCCAGAAGTATCCAGATGCTGGACCGTTAATCGTGCATCGATTGGATATGTCCACATCGGGAATTCTTGTTTTAGCAAAAAATAAAGAGGCGCATAAAATCATTCAAAGCCAGTTTATCAACCATACGATTGTCAAACAATATATTGCCTTATTAGACGGCTTAGTCACCGAAGATTCAGGTATGATATCATTGCCAATTCGGGTAGATTTAGACGACAGACCCCGTCAGTTGGTCTGCTACGAATATGGAAAAAAGGCGATTACAAGATGGGAAAAAATTGGGGTTGTAGCGGGTAAAACAAAAGTTCGTTTCTTCCCGCTTACAGGACGTACCCATCAACTCCGTCTACATGCTGCTCACCCTGATGGTATGAACTGCCCTATCGTAGGTGATGATCTATATGGCCAAAAATCCAATCGATTGCACTTGCATGCCGCATACATCGCATTCAACCATCCCGTCACTAATGAACGCATGCATTTTTCCGTAGAACCAAATTTTTAAAATATCAAACAATTCAACTGACCTTTTTGTTACAATAGTCAATTAAAAAAGATTAATTCACGTATAAATTCATCACAGAGAAGTAAAATTACGGTCAACTTATTCTGACAATATAATACAATAATTGAATATCAGCACTTTACCAAGTTACCTCAGAAAAATAAAGCTGTTAAAAAATTGTAAATGTTTTATTAATTCTTAATTTTTTATTTCTTTTGCATACAACTTATTAGAACATTTAAGTTAAAAAGTCAGAAATTAAGATTGTGTTACAACACATATCCATAATTTGTGATATCATTAATGTAAAATTATGGAATACCAACGTAGTACCAGCGCAATTACAAAAACATTATTTTTACTTGCAACAGTTATGTTTCTGAGTATCACTGTGGCATTAGGTCAACTAAAAACTGTACAAGGTATTGTCAAGGATAGTAAAACGAAAGAACCTATTGCTTATGCCACAGTTGCCGTTGTGGGAGCACCTTCTTCTCCGGGTAGCGCGATGTCGACCCAGGAATCTGGTCGCTTTACACTAAAATTCCCAATGACTTACACAAAAATCCGTGTATCCAGCATTGGTTATGACTATAAAGATGTATTTGTGACAAACGATGAAACGCAGCAAATCGAAATATTGATGGACGCGCAAGATAACACCCTTGATGAGGTTGTGGTAAGAGCGAAAAAAAGAAAATATACGAATAAAGAAAACCCTGCAGTCGCTTTAATTCGAAAAGTAATCGAAAATAAAAGTAAAAACAGATTGACCGGGCAGCAGTTTGCACAGTATGATCAATATGAGAAAATTTCTTTAGGTCTAAGTAATTTGTCTGAAAAATTTGTAAATAAAAAAATATTTAAAAATTATCAATTCCTTTTCGAACTGGATGATTCCGCAAAAACGGCAAATAAATACTTGTTGCCGGCCTTTATGGAAGAAAAACTTTCAAAGGTTTACTACCGAAAAGATCCAAAAAAGACAAAACAATATATAGTTGGGGAACAGCGTGCTCAATTTGACCCCAAATTTATTGACAATGATGGTCTGAGTGCTTATTTCAATAAATTATATGAATCGGTAGATATTTACGATAACAATATCACGTTGGTGACCAATCAATTTTTAAGTCCTATTGCCAATTCTTCGCCGACCTTCTATAAGTTCTTTATCACGGATACGATCAAAACTCAACAGCCTTGGTTGGTCGAGCTTAGTTTTTTCCCTAGAAATAAAGCTGATATGCTTTTCAAAGGTCAGTTGTATATCACTTTAGATGGTAATTATGCTGTTCAAGGTGCTAATATGACTGTCGCAGATGATATCAACTTAAACTTTGTTCGAGATATGAATATTGAGCTTAAATTTGATCAAGATGAAAGCAAAAGATTCTATTTGAGTCAGAGTACACTGGGGATTGATTTTTCGTTAACAGATAAGGGTACAGGTATCCGCGGTAACCGGACGGTAAATTATAAAAATTACAAAACAGGAGTCGTTCAGCCCGATAGTATCTACAGTGGCCCTGAAACGGTAATTGCCTATAATATATCGGATGGAAAAGGTACCCGCAAATTATTTGACGCACAACGCCAGATACCTTTGACTAAAAATGAGTTGAATATCTATCACAATATTGATACGCTGCAACAGATTCCTTCATTCAAAACCTTTATGGATATTGCCGCTTTAGTATTTTCAGGATACAAACAGGCTGGTCCGGTTGAGATAGGACCTGTGAATACATTTTATAGTTTCAACCCTGTTGAGGGATTTAGGCTACGTGTGGGTGGTAGAACGACAGAGTCTTTCAGTAAACGATTCTATGCTGAATCTTATGCTGCTTATGGCTTTAAAGATGAGAAATGGAAATATTTTCTAAGCGGCACTTATGCATTCAATAATAAATCTGTATACTCGTTTCCTCAACATTATATCAGAGCATCTTTCCAGCGGGACACCAAGATTCCGGGTCAGGCATTGGAATTTATTCAAGAAGATAACTTTTTACTATCCTTCAAAAGAGGTGATAATGAAAATTATATCTACAATGATGTATATCGTATTGATTATAGGAAAGAATTTGAAAATCGTCTAAGCATTGGACTAGGTTTTAATGCGACCAAACAATCTCCAGCAGGAACATTACGCTATCAGATCATCGATCAAGATGGTCAGACAAGGGTTTTCAATGAAATCAACTCCACAGAGTTATCTGTTAACGTACGTTATGCTCCTCATGAACAATTTTATCAAGGCAAGTTATACCGTACACCTATTTTCAATAAGTACCCGATCTTTAACTTCAATTATACAGCAGGACTTAAAGATGTGTTCAAAGGCGAATATAGCTACCACAACTTTAACGTTAGTGCTTTCAAAAGATTTTATTTAAGTCAATTTGGTTATGCCGATGTGGACGTAGCAGGTACTTATATTGCAGGTAAGGGGATTCCATTTCCATTCTTAACGATACACCGGGCCAACCAGACGTATGCTTATCAATTGAATTCTTATAACTTAATGAACTTTTTAGAATTTGTGAGTGATCACCACGTTTCGGCAAATGTTCAATACTATATGAACGGCTTTTTATTGAATAAAATTCCAGTTATTAAACAGTTGAAACTTCGTGAAGTATTTAGTTTCAAGGCTGTTTACGGTGGATTACGCGACGAGAATAATCCGGATCATTCGAATCAGGTATTCGACTTCCAAAAGAATGCAAACAATGAGCAGTCTTCTTATACCTTTGCATCTGAGCCTTATATGGAAGCAAGTGTTGGATTGTCCAATATTTTCAAAATATTGCGTGTAGATTATGTACGAAGATTAAATTATCTGAATCATCCTGGAGCTCCTAAGTCAGGTATTAGAGCGCGAGTCAAATTTGATTTTTAAAAAACAATACACATAAAAAAAAGGCTTTCTAAATTTAGAAAGCCTTTTTTTTATAAAACTCACTCTACTTACCTTGCAAAGCTGCAATAAATGGAGCGCGGAATTTAGGATCTTTTTCCTGAAACTCCACCGATTTCTTATACGTATCTATATTAAAAAACATCTCAGCTGGCTCTCCAGACTTCTGATCCAAAAAGAGCTTAAAACTATAAGTCGCTGTTTTATCTAGATCAACATTTACTTTATTGGAAGAGAATACAGTGGGTAGTATTGTCGTGTTTGAAAACGAACCGGAGGCAGGTATTTCATAGATTGTACCTAAAGCTTTAATAAAATTATCACTTTCTGCACCTATGGAAGAAATTTTAATTTTTCCTTTTGTAAAGCCCATATCATCATTTGCCTGATCATCTATAATTCCCGCTGGAATCATATTAACGACTTCGACCTTTAATCCAACAGTATCTCCCTTAAAGACACTTCGAGCTGTATAAACATGACTAGAGTCAGTTTTTACATCATCAACAATACGTAAGAAAAGGTGTTTATTATTGGTTACAGGACCATCTATAGTAAGGTCTACAATAGGGGCATTACTCTTTTTTGATTGATCTCCTCCCTGTTGATTTTGGTTCGTGTTACCACATGCCGTTGCAAATGCTAAAGCAGATAGAACAGCAATTTGATTTATTTTTCTCATCGTTTTCAATAATTATGTTTATCAGTAAAAATCGTTTACTAAAATTAACGATTTTTACTGATAAACATATAAAATAGCACGTTTGTTTTTACTTAATTAAAGCATCATACAAAATTTCTACCGGGTGATAAGAATGGCGCCCTACCCCATCTTTTATCTGATGTCGGCAAGATGTGCCTGCTGCCGCGATCCATGTCGTCGTATCGGTCTTGCGTATGGTGGGCAATAAGACCAATTCCGCTACTTTCATGGAGATTTCATAATGTTCTTTTTCGTATCCAAACGAACCTGCCATCCCACAACAGCCTGAGGGAATCACTTCAACTTTATAATTCATCGGAAATGACAAGACCTTTTCGGTTGTTTCAACCAAATGAAATGCCTTTTGATAGCAATGACCATGAAGCTTGATGGTCTTATTTTCTGCACTGAACTGTTCTTTATGAATACGTCCAGCCTGAATCTCTTTTAATAAGAACTCATCAAACATTAGTGCATTTTTTGCAAGTTTTGCTGCGTCTTCATATAATTCAGGATCAACTAAAGCAAGATATTCATCTCTAAAGGTAATAATACCCGAAGGTTCTATTCCCAATAAAGGGGTCTCTTCAGTAATCAGATCTTTCAAAAAATTAACGTTTTTATTGGCTATTTTCTTTGCCTCTTTGACCAATCCTTTCGAAAGATATGTCCGACCGCTTTGAATATGTTTAGGGATGATCACTTCATATCCCAATGCGGTGAGCAATTTATAAGCTGTCATACCAATTTCAGCATCATTATATTCCGTAAATTCATCGGCAAATAAGTAGACCTTACGCTTTAAATTGGTATGATCGGGCTGTTTTTTTACCCATTGAGTCAAGGTCGTACCAGCGACCTTTGGTAATGATCTTTTCGGAGCAAACCCGATCGTTTTTTTAACAAGACCGGATAGCCATTCATTTTCAACAATGAAGTTGTACACGGGAGCAACGAATGATCCTAATTTCTGTGATTCTGTAAAATTGGCAATCACTCTTGCTCGAAAAGGTACACCGTGCTCATCGTAATAGTGCTGTAAAAATTCTGCTTTCATCTTGGCCACATCAACACTAGAAGGACATTCGGTTTTGCAACCTTTACATGATAGGCACAAGTCCATCACTTCTTTTAGTTCTTCATGATCAAAACGGTTGTCTTTCGCTGAGTTTGTCAAAAATTGACGTAACATATTGGCACGTGCACGTGTCGTATCTTTTTCATCACGTGTCGCCATAAAAGAAGGACACATCGTCCCTCCCGTGATCTCTGTTTTACGACAGTCACCCGAACCAGAACATTTTTCAGCAAGGCGCAGGATACTCTCTTCTTTTGAAAAATCAAAATAAGTCTTAATCGGCGTCGTATTTTTATTATTATCGTAGCGAAGAAAAGTATCCATTGGTGGCGTATTCACAATTTTATTAGCGTTGAATACCCCTTTGGGATCAAAAATTTCCTTCACTTCCTCGAGGAGTCTGTAGACTTTTTTTCCTAAAACTTTCTCAATAAATTCACCTCTTAGTCGACCATCACCATGCTCACCACTTAAAGAACCATTATATTTTAAAACTAAATCTGTTGTTTTCTCTAAGATCGAACGAAAAGTCTTAATACCTGCTTCTGTCTTTAAATTGACAAAAGGCTCAATATGAAGCTCTCCCGCTCCAGCATGGGCATAGTAAGAAGCATGAACTCCTTCTGCAATCAATAAATCTTGAATATCGGCTACATATGCCGGTAAGTCTTCGGGAGAAACGGCACAATCTTCAATCAGATTGACTGGCTGACTATCTCCTGGAAGATTACGGATCAAGCCCAATCCAGCTTTGCGTACATCCCAAACCAAATTTGTTTGGTCTCCGGTGATGTAAGGATATGCATAACCTAAATGGTTGTCGATCAACTCCGCCTTTAATGCCATCGCCTTAGCTTGCACTTCATCTGGAGTATTGCCCCTAAACTCGACAATAAGTAAAGCTTTGGGATCACCTTCAATAAAAAAGCGATTGTATTGATAAGTTGGGTGCCCAACTGTAAAATCCATGATATACTTATCGACGAGTTCCGAAGCTTCTGGATGATGCGACAAAGCGATCACATTTCCTTTCATACACGCGATCATATCGTCAAAATGAATACACAGCAGACCTAATTCTTGAGGAGGTAGCGGCAGTAATTGCAACTTAGCCTCTGTAACAATAGCTAGCGTTCCTTCCGAACCGGCCAACAACCGGCACATATTAAAAGGAACCGTTTTATCAGAGACCATATCCAGTGCATATCCGGTATTGCGTCTTGTAATCGATCGTTTAGGATATCCTGTCGCTATCGCCTGAATATTTTCTTCTTCCGTCAATAAGGCATTCAGTTTGCGATAGATTGATCCTTCTCTATCTTTTTGAATTAATTTTTTAAAATAAGAGGCTTCATCCAAGGCTTCAAAAACGACCTCAGACTGGTCGTCCAATATGACATCTGCCGATAATAAATTTTGTCGCGTATCGCCCCAAACAATGGAATGTAAACCAGAAGAGTTATTCCCAATCATCCCGCCAATCATCGCTCTACTTGCCGTTGAAGTCTCCGGGCCAAACATGAAGCCAAAAGGTTTGAGGTAATGGTTGAGATCGTCACGGATGACACCTGGCTGGACCCTAACCCAACGTTCTGCTACATTAAGTTCAAGAATCTGATTAAAGTGCTTGGAGATATCCATGACAATACCATTTCCAACCACTTGACCAGCCAATGAGGTACCAGCTGTCCTTGGAATAATCGTAATGCTATTTGCTGATGCAAACTGCAGTAAAATTTTAATGTCTTCGGTATTTTTCGGTATTGCGACAGCCAATGGCAATTCCTGATATACGGACGCGTCCGTAGAATAGGCTATTCGGATCGTATGGTGATATGCTGAATCATCATAATACAAATCTCCTGTCAAAGATTGCGATAATTGATCTAAAGAAATATTTTCCTTCACAGTTGGTATATTTTATATAAACAAAGCTAACTATTTTAAATAATCAAAAGAATTGATCTTGCAAGAAAATGAAAAAACTACATGAAACATGCATAAAAACGCATTAATAATGATTTTAGGTTCTCCAAATAAGCTGTACTTTTGCAAAAAAATATAGTAAGATGCGTAAAACCCTGATGCGATATAGCCTACACTCCGACTTCATCATCTATTTGATCCGTATTTTGATTGGTTTTTCAATTGGTTACTTTTTGTATATCAGCTTTCCTGAATATTCGGCTATATGGACCTTAATCTCCATTGTCTTAGTGATTTCTCCGGATGATACCGAAGCAACAAAGATTGCTTTTGACAGAACAAAATCTAACTTTATAGGCTCAGCTACGGGGATACTCTTTTACTTCACCAACCTTCCGCAGATGTGGTCTATGCTCTTGGGGGTGATTACATCCGTCGCTATCTGTCGTTTATTTAACATTTTGAGTGTGGCACGTACGGCGATGGTAGCGATGATCATCGTCGTGGTTCATGAGCATCAGTTAAAATCATACGTGGCAGCACTCGATCGCTTTGCTTGTGTGACTATTGGTTGTGTTATTGGTTTGATTGTCACCTTGAGCACCAGCTATATTATTAAGATATTACGGGAAAAATATTCCATGGAAACCTTTGGCGAATAATATTCGATGAGAAGCCAAAATTGCCAAAGATAATTCAAATAAAAACAAAACGTTAATATTCAACAAGTTGAATATATAAAATAGTACTCAAGCTATTAAATAGGCGTCTTAGCAAGTCAATAAATAAGAATCGAGATAGAATTATATTCTGAATTTTATTAAATTATTTGAATATTATTCGAAATATACTTACCTTTGCACTCGATATGACAAAAGTAGAATATAATTTAGATCATGTAGATTACAAAATCTTGCGTTTAATGCAAGATAATGCACGGATTAACAACGCCGATATTGCAAGAGAACTGAGCATGGCTCCCTCTGCAATTTTAGAACGTGTTAAAAAATTAGAGCAGAAAAATGTAATCTTACAATACAATGCTAAAATAAATCCAGCGGCAATCGATCAAAAGTTATTATCGTTTATATTCATCAAAGCAAACGATATTATTGGGGAACAGAAAGTTGGGATTCTTTTAGCAGAGATACCTGAGGTGCAGGAGGTCCATGATATCGCTGGAGATGATGGTTACCTGATCAAAGTTAGAACAGCTGATTCTACAGCTTTAGTCGATCTGATGCGTAACACGCTAGGTAAAATTGAAGGAATCATTTCAACGCGAACCACTATTGTGTTACAAACAGTAAAAGAAGAACAACAGTTAGTTATACCAGAATAATTTAGGAAAGGAATTTAGAGATGTTAAATAATAAAGTACAACAAGCAAGCCCTTTAATGGTCATACTCGCATATGCTGTCGTGTATATTGTATGGGGGTCAACTTTTTTCTTTATTGAGAAGGCGCTTCACAGTTTTCCACCATTCATTTTAGGCTCGTTTAGGTTTATTACAGCAAGTATATTGCTGATGGGGTATTGTGTATTAAAAGGTTACAAAATATTCAATAAAAGAGCGATTCGCGATTCTATCGTTGTCGGATTTTTACTCTTATTTATTGATATGGGTGGACTTATCTGGGCTGAGCAATATGTTTCGGGTGGTGTTGCAGCAATTATTGCTGCGGCAGCGGCAATTTGGTTTGTTATACTTGATAAACCAAAGTGGAAAGAAAATTTTAGCAGTCAATCGACCATTGCAGGGTTGATTCTAGGATTTTGTGGTGTTATTTTACTGTTTGTAGAGCAAATCATTGCGAGCAAATCATCTGCCAATAAGGAGATAACTGTTATTGCCTTAGTGATTATGGTCCTTGGGTCTATTGCTTGGACAGCAGGTTCTTTATATTCTAAATACCAAAAGAAAAGCCACCAAGAAGAGAAGGAAGATTTACATGTGTCGGTAAAGACAGCATGGCAAATGATCACAGCCGGTATTTTATTTACAACCGTTGCCAGTTTAAATGGCGAATTTGCCCGTTTCAGCTTTCAGCAGGTTACTCCTATCGATTGGTTTAATATCTCGTACTTAATTGTTTTTGGATCTATCTTGGCATTTAGTTCTTACATCTGGTTGCTATCGGTAAGACCTGCGACCGAAGTGAGTACATATGCATATGTAAATCCTATTGTTGCATTAGTATTAAGTTACTTTTTCAGTAGCCATGCCGTGACTTCTACACAGGTAATAGGTTTAGTGATTATATTGGTTTCCGTATTGTTGATGAACTGGAAATTATATAAGAACAATAAAATGGTTGCTAAAATCACAAAAACGACAATTGCAGATCGTAGAAAATCGATACGATTGAGAAATCAAAGAGATGCAGTGGTCAGAAAAGATATTAAAAAAACAGAAGTTGCAAATTAAAAATAACGCCTTCTTTTGTATACAGATAATAAAAGCTTAACAAAATGTTAGGCTTTTATTATCTACATTTGTACCGAAAACACTTATTACATGATGAAACTAACTATACATCAACTTCAATATGTAGCCCTCGGGTTTTTAGCTATTCTACTGAGCACATCTTGTAGCAAAAAATTAAGTCCTACCCAAAAGGACTTTAAGCAATATGAGATTAATAAAAACACTATTGAAGACAGCGCGATCGTAGCGATTTATAGTCCCTACAAAAAGCAAATGCAAGCAGAAATGAATCGCGTTATTGGCTACTCTGAAGTGGCATTGACAAAAGAAAAAGCACCTGAAACTTTAATGGGTAATTTCTTTACCCAAGCATTATTAGAGGCTAGTGCAAAAGTGAACAATAAGGCGGACTTCGCATTTGCTACTAAGGGCGGTATTCGCAATGAAATAAAGGCTGGAGATATCACCATTGAAAGTGTATTTGAAGTCATGCCTTTTGAGAATCAATTGACTGTGATGGAGCTGAATGGAGATCAAATTCAACAACTTGCTACGTTCATTGCTGAAACAGGTGGACAACCTATTACCGGTTTAACATTATCGATACAGGATAAAAAACCAGTGAACATTCAGATACAAGGCAAAGATCTTGATCTTCAGAAAATCTACAAGGTCGTTACCTATGATTATTTAGCCAATGGAGGTGATAACTTAGATCTATTTACTCATGCGCTAAAAAGAACAGACTATCCACAAAAAGTGAGAGAAAGTTTAATGGAATATATCGCCAACTTTACTAAAAAAGGTCAAAAAATTAATATGCAACTAGATGGAAGAGTTAAAATCATTAAATAGAAGAAGCTTTCTGAAAACAGCAGCTGGCCTTTCCGCTGTTGCCACCTTGGGTAGTTTACCACTGACCTCGTTTGCAGGTTCTAAAAAAATAAAATTAACCATTCTCCATACCAATGATGTCCATAGTAGAATTGAACCGTTTCCAATGGATGGCGGAAGATATCAGGGATTAGCTGGAGTTGCCCGCAGAAGTACCCTCATTAAAAAAGTAAGAGCTGAGGAGGCTCACGTCTTATTGCTGGATGCTGGCGATATGTTTCAAGGCACCCCCTATTTCAACCTATTTGGTGGAAAATTAGAACTTGACCTCATGACCAAATTAGGGTATGATGCTGGTACATTTGGTAATCATGAATTTGATAATGGTTTAAACGGACTGGTCAAATATTTGGACCATGCTAAATTTCCTTTCTTAACGGCTAACTATGACTTCACAGGAACAGTGCTGGAAGGAAAAACACAAGATTATACCATCTTCAAAAAAGCAGGAGTCAAAATTGGTGTATTTGGTCTTGGGGTAGATATTGAAGGGCTGGTGGATCCCAATAACTTCAAAGGGATGAAATACCTAGATCCAATAGCTGTGGCAAATCGTGTCGTAAAAGAGCTTAAGGAAAAGCACAAGTGCGATCTGGTTATTTGTTTATCGCATTTGGGTTACCAATACGATAGTAACAAAGTATCGGATCTTGTACTAGCAGCTCAAACAAGTGATATTGATTTGATCATTGGTGGACATACGCATACCTTCTTGAAAGAACCCACTTTTGTGACCAACTTAAAAGGAACAAGAACAGCGGTCAATCAAGTGGGTTTCGCAGGTATCAACTTAGGACGGATCGATATTATTTTTGAGCCTTCGACGGGTAAAAAGAACCTCATCGCTTCAACGTATGAAATCAATGATGCGATAGCAGCATCCCAGTTGGTGTAACATAACTATTTTTTTAACTAGCCAAAGGGATATCTTATATTCTTTTGGCTTTTTACATATTCACTTGAAAAAACTTTTATCCATTTACATCGGATCCTTCAAAGGATTATCCCGCTCCGCCTGGTTGCTCGCCATCGTAATGTTGATCAACAGAATGGGAAGTATGGTGATCCCATTTTTAGGGATCTACATGACTCAAGCTCTTGATTTTAATATCAAACAAGTAGGCCTTGTATTGATGTGTTTTGGCTTTGGATCTGTATGTGGCTCCTATGTGGGCGGGTGGCTGACAGATCGATTTGGAAGTTTCAAAGTTCAGCTATTCAGTTTAATCTTAGCAGCTCCTTTATTTCTCATCACACCATACTTTAGAACGGTAGAGTCTTTGGGTATGATGATTTTTGTATTGAGCGCTGTATTTGATGCATTTAGGCCTGCCAACTCGGTTTCTGTAGCCAGTTATGCTAAACCTGAAAATATAACGCGAGCGTTCTCTTTAAATCGTTTGGCCGTGAACCTTGGCTTTTCAATCGGACCGGCAGTAGGTGGTTTTTTGGCTGGCATATCTTTTAATTGGATCTTCTACGGAAATGCCATGGCGGCAGCAGCGGCTGCAATTGTATTTTTTCTCTTCTTCTATAAGAAGGAAAAAAACAATCTAAAAGCTTTAAAAGCTGCACCAATCACGACTACATCCCACAATAAAAAAGAACGAAACCCCTATAAAGATGGACCATTCATTGTCTTTAATATCCTATGCTGTATATTTTCGCTATGCTTTTTCCAGCTGATATCAACCCTTCCTATTTTCTATCGCGAAGTCCATCACCTCAATGAACATGAGATCGGATTTCTAATGGGATGGAGTGGCTTGATTATCGTTTTATTGGAGATGTTTATCGTACATATTGCCGAAAACAAATTAACGATTACAAAAACATTGGTCATTGGAACATTATTCTGCTCCATCTCTTATGCAATGTTCAACATACATGCAGGCTTATTCATGCTATATGTCACATTCTTTGTATTTGGTATAGGTGAAATGCTCACCTTACCTTTTATGGCGACAGCGACCATCAATCGATCGGCACCCAAAACACAGGGTGCTTATATGGGGTTCAATTCTTTGGCCTTTTCTGCTGCGAATATCTTTTCGCCTCTGTTAGGAACCAATATCGTTGGATCTTTTGGATTTACGACCCTCTGGTGGGCTACCTCGGCAGTGCTAGCCTGTACTGCAGCGGGATTCTATTTTATTTTAAAACGTATGTAAAAAAAATAGTTCTAATAAAAATAAAAGGCTGATACCATCTGATATCAGCCTTTTATTTTTAGAGATTAAGCTTATTAATTACTAAAGTAAGCTCTTACATTTTTACCTTCAACCCAGTTCATAAAAGCTTTGTTGACGACTTTATTTCCTCCAGGTGTTGGATAATTACCGGAGAAGTACCAATCTCCTTTATGATCAGGACATGCAATATGCAAATTGTCTAATGTCTGGAAAATGACCTTAACTTCTGCTTTCAAATGATGAGGGGTAATGATTCTCGCGATCTCATTGGAAATCTCATCATCTGTAAAAGGTTCGTAAATTTCTTTAACGTAATTGTCGATATCATCAATATCAGCTGTTATGGAAACCAAACATTTCTGATATACTTCGTCAATAATATGGGCTAATCCACGTTTTCTTAATAAAGAAACTGCAGCTTCAAATGCAACAAACTCGCCCATTCTGGACATATCGATACCATAACAATCTGGATAACGGATCTGTGGAGCCGACGATACGATAACAATCTTTTTAGGATTCAAACGATCCAAAATTGTTAAGATACTTTGCTTTAGAGTCGTACCTCTCACGATCGAGTCGTCAATGGCTACAATAGTATCTTCATGATCTTTCACGATACCGTAGGTCGTATCATACACATGCTGTACCATATCTGTACGATCGGCATCTTGTGTAATGAAAGTACGCAGTTTAGCATCTTTAACATTCAATTTCTCGAAACGAGGATGAATGCTTAAAATATCTTCTAACTCACCATCATCAATCTTATCCGCTCGATTTAAGAGTGCATCCTTTTGAAAGTCTCTTACGTAAGTATTAATTCCATCCATCAAACCATAGTAGGAAACTTCAGCTGTATTAGGGATGAAAGAAAATACGGTGTTTTTAATATTATTATCAATAGCGTTTAACACCTGTGGACATAACAAACGTCCCAATTGCTTACGCTCTTTATAAATATCTGCATCTGAGCCTCTAGAGAAATAAATACGTTCAAAAGAACATGATTTTTGTTCCACAGGCTCTCTAAACATTTCCTCCGTTACTGTACCATCTTTTTTAGCGATTAAAGCATGACCAGGTTTAATTTCCTGAACTTTATCGATAGAAATATTAAATGCAGTCTGAATAACCGGTCTTTCCGAAGCGACTACAAGTACCTCATCGTCTTTATAATAGAAAGCTGGACGGATACCTGCTGGATCACGCATCACAAATGCATCTCCATGACCAAATATACCTGCAATCGTGTAACCACCATCCCAAGTTTTTGCCGAACGAGTTAAGATTTTCGGAACATCTAAATTCTGAGCAATTAATGAGCTGATTTCAATATTAGAATATCCTTCTTGTTTAAACTTATCAAATAAGTCTTGATTTTCATCATCTAAGAAATGTCCGATTTTTTCTAAAACAGTAACTGTATCTGCCTTTTCCTTTGGGTGCTGACCCAATTCATACAATTGTTGCAATAGCTCGTCAACATTGGTCATATTGAAATTTCCAGCAACAACCAAATTGCGAGACATCCAGTTATTTTGTCTTAAAAAAGGATGACAGCTTTCAATGCTATTTTTTCCATGAGTACCATAACGCAAGTGTCCTAGCAATACCTCTCCGGTAAAACTAACATTATCTTTTAACCATTGCGTATCTTTAGATTGCTCCGGATAAGCCTTTTGCACCGAAGCAAACTTCTTTTGTACGTATTCAAAGATATCAGCTACAGCACTAGATCCCATCGCTCTATAACGAGAAATGTATCTATTTCCTGGCTTGACATCGAATTTAATGGTCGCAATACCCGCACCATCTTGGCCACGGTTGTGTTGCTTTTCCATCAATAAGTACAATTTGTTTATGCCGTAGTAAGGCGTACCGTATTTTTCCTGGTAATAAGAAAGGGGCTTTAACAGTCGAATAAGTGCTATACCGCACTCGTGTTTAATTGAGTCGCTCATATCTTGATTTGATGTCGCAAAAATAGCAAATAATTATAATTAGTTGTATCAAAAAAAGACTCCTGTTTCTAAAAATTACAACTAGACGACAAGCAAAACTATCTGGCTAGCTGTTGCAAAGCAACTTGCAAGACTTTAACATCATCTACTCCATCTAAATGTTTCAATAATTTTCTTGTTTTGGCATCATAGATATAGATCGATGGTGTCTGTGTAGGCTTAAACAAGGTGATAAACTGACCATTGGGATCCCAGATAAAAGATACTTTGGGCTCTGGTTTCAACTTTTTCGCAAACATGTTGATAAATCCATCGACATATTCGAGGTCATTCATCGCTACAAAATAAAATTTAACACGTCTGAATGTGCTCATCTGTTCTGCAATGCCTGCTCCCATTTTTTGACAATGACCGCAACCGGTATCATAATAATTAAAAACAATAAGTCCGTCCTTAGGTAGATCTGCAGGCTTAAAATCATTTCTTGTAAACAAGTCCTGTAAAGAAAAATTAGGGATTTGATTCGGTGCTTGCGCATGGACGTGCTTCACAGATATAAATAAAAAAGCAAGGAATAGGAATGTAAATGTTCTCATGAGATCAAAAAAATAAAATGCTACTGAATAAGGTTAAATATACGAGACAAATTGTACACATGACACCAATATGTTAGTTTATTTACAAAAAATAACGTAAGTTTGGTTGATTAAATTTTTTAAGAACGTCACTTAACACAATTAAACTGTGAAAAAACGTATTGCCATATTCGCTTCAGGTTCTGGTTCCAACGCTCAAAAAATAATGGAATATTTTAAATATTCTGAAGATGCCGAAATCGCTATTGTATTGAGCAATAATGCCGATGCTTACGTGATCCAAAGGGCTGATAATTTTGAAATACCTGTACATGTATTTGACCGTGAAGAGTTTTTCAAATCGGACGAAATTGTTAAAATGCTAAAAAATTTAAATATTGATTTAATTGTGCTTGCCGGATTCCTCTGGTTAGTTCCCACCAATTTATTACAAGCTTTCCCCAATAAGATCATCAATATACACCCGGCACTATTACCTAAATATGGTGGAAAAGGGATGTATGGTGACCATGTGCATCAAGCTGTATTGGCAAATAAGGAAACAGAACATGGGATCACGATTCATTTTGCTAATGAGCATTTTGATGAAGGTGAAGTCATTTATCAAGGAAGATTTAAAGTTGAGCCTCAAGACACCTTAGAGGTGATCAAATTCAAAGGACAGCAATTGGAGCATCAGCAATATCCTAAGGTAATTGACAACTTACTTAAAAAAATGTAATTTAACATTTTTTTTATTTAGACTGTTTATAAATAATGTGTATCTTTGCACTATGGAGACTTTAGAATTGCAAGGAATAGGATTTCAAGATACTTTTTCAAAGGAGAAAATGGATTTTTGTGCTGACACAAAAGCATCAAGTCCATTTTCTCCTTTTTCATGTGCATGTTTTAAAAAATGTTGCAAGAAATATAAAAAAGGGAATCGATGCAGTAAGTGTCCAAAGCGTTAAAAAAACGCTACTCTTCCAGATAGTTTAAATCTTTATCAAAACTTTCTTCCAATTGTGTTAGGGCATAAATGGCAATTCCTGATAATAAAAATATCATGACAAAAGCCGCAATGATGATCCCCCATTGATTCGCTAGAATCCCATATAACATCGTTGATGGTATCAGCGCGCCACGGACAAAATTGGGTGCGGTAGTCGCCACTGTAGCTCTTAAATTGGTACCAAACTGCTCTGCGGAAATCGTCACAAAAGTAGCCCAATATCCGATGCCCAGCCCCATAAAAAAACATAACCAGATAAATTTGGTTTCCGACAAACCATCGCTTAGCAAATACCAAGATGCACTGATCAGAATAACCATTTGACATAGAAATACGACCTTTTTCCGAGATTTTAACACTTGTGCCAACAAACCCGCCAATAGATCCCCCAACGAAATACCAAGATAGGTGAACAATACGCCCTTTCCAGCACTCAGTGTTTCGGGGGCATGCAACGCTTTTCCTATTTCCGGAGCTTGGGTGACTAATACACCTACGACAAACCAAATGGGCAATCCGATACATAAGCAGTACAGATACCTTTTGAATCTGCTCCTATCGGTGAAAAGCATACTAAATTTTCCTTTAACCACTGCTTTACTTTCTGCTGTTTTAAATAAACCCGATTCCAAAGCTCCTACCCGCATTAATAATAGCAATAATCCCATTCCTCCACCTACAAAGTAGGCTGTACGCCAATCATACTGCTCAGAGATAACATATCCCAACACGGCACCCAAGACTCCTACTGTAGCCACCAACATCGTTCCATATCCACGTTTAGACTTGTGCATACTTTCACTGACCAAGGTAATTCCAGCCCCCAATTCACCCGCCAAACCAATACCTGCAATAAATCGAATAATACCATAAGTCATCACATCATGAACAAAACCATTGTAAATATTGGCCAAGGAGTATAATAAAATAGATCCGAACAAGACTTTCAGTCTACCAAACTTATCTCCAATAATGCCCCATATCACGCCACCGATCAATAATCCTCCCATCTGCATATTCAAGACAAATTCACCTTCGGCACGCATATCTTGGGGAGAAACACCTATTTCTTCAAATGATTTGACCCGCACTATCGAGAAAATAATCAGATCGTAGATATCGACAAAATATCCCAACGAGGCAACAAGAATAATAATCCAAACATTCCTGTTTGTGTGCGAATTTGATTGGTTAGTCATAATTCAATTTTTTATAAAAGTATCATTGTACAACCATTTTTACAAGTTAAATAGGAAACGATTTTAATTTATTGTATTACCTTTGCGCGATGTTGTATAGTCCGAAATCTCTGAAGTGGTTATTAAGAATCTACCCCCCTTTTTTATTCCAAAGGATATGGGTTCAACGAATCTATTCTGATTTTCAAGGTGTAGACGTTAAAATCATTAAAAGCATTTTCAATAAGAACACCAATAACACCATCTTCGGTGGAACGATATTTTCAGCTGTAGATCCTTTCTATGCCATACTTATTGATCAGCGACTGCAGGCTCATGGATTTAAAAAAACAGTAGCCTGGCTGAAATCGGCTTCTATTGAATATAAAAAACCGGGATTAACCAACTTAAAATTTTCCATCAAGATCAATGACTCCGATTTCAATGAATGTATGGATACCCTAAAAAGCAGGGGGCGGATGATTAAAACGTTTTTGGTCGAGATTGTCAACGATCAAAATGAGGTATGCGCGGTCGCAAAGAATGAGATCTATATTCGTGACTTGAATTTTACATACACAAGGGCATAATTAGCTATTATCTTCCTGATCTATTTGGTATCTTTGTCAGTATTAGACAAAATAGTTCAATATGAAAAAATTAGCTTTCTTAATTGCATCAGCTTTTGCGATTACTTCCTGTAACAATAGCTCAAATACAAATAATCAAAATGATTTAGCTAAAACGCAAGAAGAAACCATGAAAATTCATGATGAGATCATGCCACAAGTAAGTGTATTTGACAAAGACGCTGTTACTATCGATTCCATCCTAACGAATCTTCATGCGATCAAAACAGCTAAACCAGCGCTAGATACGACTCAAACACGCCAAGAGTTAACCCAGTTAAAAAAGAATCTTGAAGAAGCGACAGATCACATGATGGACTGGATGAAAGGATACAGTGCAGATTCTACAACAGTAGATTATGCAAATCGCGAATTAACTAAAGTAAAAGATATGAAAGCTGTTTTTGATCGTGTATCTAAAGAGAAACAAGAAATCTTAAATAAGTATTAGTATGGTCAACTTATTTCATATTCGTGCTTCCGTGGTCTTAGCACTAGCGGCATTGGGAATTTCAAGTTGTCAATCCAATACAGCGACTCTTCCTATCTATGGTCAACGTGAACCTGTAGAGAAAATTGTTGATGGTAAAACCATTACGGATACCCTTTATCATACCATACCTGCATTTAAATTTTTAAATCAAGATAGTATCTATATCACGGACAAGAATTACGATAATAAAGTATATATCGCTAATTTCTTTTTCACACATTGTCCAAGTATCTGCCCAACCATGAATAGAAATCTATTAAAGGTATATGAGCAATATAAAGACAGCGACCAAGTTTATTTCCTTTCCCACAGCATTGATTTTAAATATGACCAACCTCATGTATTAAAAGAATACGCTCATAAATTGGGGGTTAGCAATGATCACTGGAATTTTGTTACCGGTTCAAAAGCGGACATCTATGGAATCGCAAATCAGTATTTAGTTTATACAGCAGAGGACAAAAATGCTCCAGGTGGTTATGATCATCAAGGCTATCTGGTGTTAATCGATAAACAAAAACGAATTCGTGGAGCATATGATGGAACAAATGATGAGCAAGTGGCAAAATTACAAAAAGAGCTTGCTATCCTGCTACAAGAAAAGTAAGATGACTAAAATATATTTTTTAGCAATATTGGTTTCTATCTATTTCTTGAGTGCTATGAGCAGTTGTCAGTCTGGTGAAGATATCAAAACTGCACAATATGCCGTAAATGGGCAGAAAATATATATCAATCACTGTAAAAATTGTCATGGAGAGAAGGGTGAAGGTCTAGGTCTTTTATATCCACCTTTAACTGATGTCGATTTTTTAACAAAAAACAGAGAACGTCTATCTTGTATTATTAGAAACGGTTTAAATGAAGAAATCACCGTTGCAGGAAAAACATTTCATACCATCATGCCCGCAAACGAAACGTTAACGGATATTGATATTGCCTATGTTTTGACTTACATAACCACTAATTTTGGAAAACAAGATAAAATATTCAGTCTGGAGGAAGTACAGCAGGATTTGATCAATTGTAAGTAAGTACATTAATAACATCTATAAAAAAGCTTAGTTTTTATGAACTAGGCTTTTTTTATGGCTAAAAATATAAAAAGAAAGGTTTTCAAACGGGGAGAATGAAAACCTTTACTAACCAATTATAAACCTAAATTATGATGTGCAAATATAGGTTCTGTAAATGGATTAGCAAACTAACCCATGTTAAATTTACGTTAACCTTTACTACATCATGGTGGAGATGGCTGTAATGAATAAAATTCATGTTTTCATTACATTATTTTGACAGATAGATTTAATTAAAATTTCTACATTTGGAACCGAATGAACGTTCAATACACACAAAATAATCCAAAAGTGATTTCCATATTCGAGACTACCCTGAGGTTGATCAAAGATCATGGTTTTCATGGCACGGCAATGAGTAAGATCGCTCAAGATGCTGATGTCGCAATCGGTACCATATACCATTACTTTCCTTCAAAAGATGATTTGATCGTGAGCTTATTTCAATATTGCGGAGACGCGCTCAACGAATCTATTTTTGAATCCATACACGAGGAGTTAACGTATAAGGAAACTTTTTTTCACATATGGAAGGGGTTTGTCAAATTTTATCGAGAAAACGTAGAAATGTTTAGTTTTTTTGAACAATTTTACTCATCTCCATATTATAAAGTGAACAGTTACGAAACGAATGAATCCATTAGTGGTCAGAGCAGTATACTCAAATTCTTAACGGAAGGTATTCAACGAGGTGAACTGAAAAACACCAATGTTGAAGTACTCGCTTGCATATTCTTTGGAACTGCTGTATCAGCGATTAAAGGAGTAAAACACAATAAATTAAAATCAAATGAAAGCATCGAAGATGTTGTGAAAATCATTTGGGATGGAGTTAAAAATAAATAATTATATGAAGTTTAGACAAATAGCCTTCTCTTTGGCAGCCCTAACAACCGTATGGAATGTTAGTTATGCCCAACAAACAGGCAATGAGGCATTACCTGCTAGAGCAAATTTGCAGCAACTCATTGACTATGCCCTGAATAATAAGATTAGTCTTAAGCAGGCTGCAATTGATGAGGAAATTGGCGAAAAAGATATTGACATTGCCTTATCTGGCTGGTTGCCACAGGTAAATGCAAATGGATCTTACAACTATAATGTAAAGGTTCCTACTTCTTTTATAGGGGGTCAGAACATTGCTTTAGGACAAAAGAATGCGAGTGCCCTAACCATTCAGGCTGATCAACAGATTTTGAATCCGGCATTGATGCAAGCTTCAAAGGCTGCGACACTTATCCGTCAATCGAATAAACAAAATACAGAAAATCAAAAAATCACGACCGTAGTTGAAGTGAGCAAGGCATATTATGATATCTTGACGAGTGAAGAGCAAATCAAAATCGTACGTGAAAATATAACCAGACTTCAAAAGCAATATAATGATGCCAAAGTACGCTATGAAGTTGGGATGGTTGATAAAACGGACTTCAAGAGAGCACAAATTGCATTAAGTAATGCTCATGCAGACGAGAAACGTACCATTGAAATGCGTCGCTATAAATATGATTATTTGAAAAATTTGTTAGCAGTAGACCATCAAGCGGACGTTACCTTATCTTTCGAAAATGCGAATATGGAAAACCAGATTTTGATTGACACCACTTCATCCGCAAGTGTAACAAACAGAATTGAATTCCAACAATTGCAAACGTCTAAAAAAATGCAGGAATTGGAAACTCAATATTATAAATGGACTTACTTACCTAATGTAAGTGCATTTTACAATTATGCTTTCAATTATAGAGACAACAAATTTAAAGATCTGTATAAAGACAATTTTCCGAGTTCTGTAGCTGGGTTATCGGTCTCGATCCCAATCTTTCAAGGCTTTAAAAGAAAACATCAAATCAATCAGTCCAAACTTCGTGAAAGTAGAATTGATCTAAGCATGGAGGATTTGAAAAACCAAATCAATACGGAGTATGCGCTTGCTACAGCATCCTATAATGCCAATTTAATCGACTGGAAAACGTCAAAAGATAACGTTGATCTATCTAAGGAAGTATATGACACCATTAAGTTGCAATATGACGAAGGTATTAAAACTTATTTGGACTTAATGACAGCAGAAACTGATCTGAAGACCAGTCAATTGAATTATTTAAATGCGCTTTATGCACTTCTTTCAAGCAAGTTAGATGTTCAAAAAGCTTTAGGAACTGTAGACACAAAATAAACAACATTTAGAAACCAAGAATATCATGAATAAAAAACATTTATTAGCAGCTTTTTTTATTGGAACTACGCTAATTTGGCAGTCATGTGGCAATAAAGATGCGCAGAAACAACAGGCTGCTGCACAGCAAGCAGAACGTGTTGTCCCTGTATCCCTTGCAACAGCTACAGAAGAAATCGTAACAGGCAACCAAACTTATCCAGCTACAGTAAAACCTTTGAATGAAGCCGAATTATTTGCTGAAGTTTCTGGTTATGTAACACAAATATTTGTCACTGATGGAGCATCTGTTTCCAAAGGTCAAAAATTATATGAAATTGACGGTACACGGTATACCGCCGCTTTAGATCAAGCGAGAGCTAATCTTAGAATTGCACAATCCAATTTGGATCGTGTACAGACAGATTTAAACCGTTACCAAGCATTAGCAGATAAAGATGCGATTGCAAAACAAACGTTAGATTACGCAAAAACAGATGTAGCCAATCAAAAAGCTCAAATCTTGTCAGCTCAAGCAGCGGTCACTACAGCTCAAACAAACTTAAATCGTTCGACCATCCGTGCTCCTTTTGCTGGTATTGTCGGTATATCCGAAGTTCGTCTTGGAGCTTTAGTTAACCCAGGAACTACACGTTTAAATACATTATCTTCTGTCAATCCGGTTGCCGTAGAAATTCAAGTGAGCGAACGTGATATTCCTCAATTTGTGAGTTTACAAAAATCAGGTTCCGCAGCGCAGATCAATGCGATATTGCCTGATGGTACTGAATATGCTTCTGCCGGTAGAATCACCACCATTGACCGTGCTGTAGATCCACAAACAGGAACCCTTAAAGTTCGTGCTAATTTTGACAATGCCAGCAATGTCTTGAGAGCCGGCATGAACCTTTCATTAAACGTTAAAACGAATTCTGCGACAGAAGAAGTAGTCATTCCATATAAAGCTATTCAAGATCAATTGGGTGTATTTAATGTATATGTAGTTGGCGATAGCAGCAAAGCTGAACAACGTAAAGTGGAGTTAGGGATAAAACTAGGTGATAAAGTAGTAGTAAAATCAGGACTTAAAGTCGGTGAAAAAATTGTTGTAGATGGTATTATGAATGTGCAAACAGGAGTAAAAGTTGCTGAAGCTCCTGCTGCAGCGCCCGATGCAAACGCTGCAAAAAAATAATTTTCACAGATTTTATAAGATATACAAAAACATATGATTTCAGAAGTTTTTATAAAAAGACCCGTCACAGCCATTGTCATTTCCCTATTGATTTTGATCGTAGGTGGAATTTCAATTGTGTCTTTGCCGATCAGTCAGTATCCATCCGTAGCGCCGCCAACCGTATCGGTAACAGCGAACTATACGGGAGCGGATGCCCAAACTGTCGAACAGACAGTAACGACTCCTATTGAGAGTCAAATTAATGGTACTCCAGGCATGCTTTACATGTCTTCTAATAGTACATCAAATGGTCAGTCACAGATCACCGTCACGTTTGAAGTAGGTACTGATATTGATATTGCGACACTGGATGTACAAAACCGTGTGGGTATTGCCGAACCGGCATTACCAGAGGCTGTTAAACGTTTGGGAGTAACAACACGTAAAGCAAATACCGATATCTTGATGTTGGTTTCCCTGGTATCTCCAAAGGGTACACGTGATGCAAAATTCTTAGATAACTATGCCAATTTATACATTAAAGATGCATTATTACGTGTCAGTGGTGTTGGTGAGGTTACCGCATTTGGACAACCATTCTCCATGCGTGTGTGGTTAGATGCAAATAAATTAACCAGTTTAAGACTAACTCCTGCTGATGTATCTGCAGCTATTGGTGAGCAAAACTTAAGAATCCCGGGAGGATCAGTAGGTTCATCTCCTCAAAAATCGGATCAGGTATTTGAATATCCGGTGATCACGGATTCCGATTTATCTTCAGTAGAAGATTTTGAAGAAATTATTGTTAAATCAAATACGGATGGATCGATTGTCTTATTAAAAGATGTAGCTAAAGTTGAATTAGGTCAATTTAGTTATGCGACCAGTACACGTGTAAATGGGATGACTTCTTCTGGTATGATGGTTTCTCAAACTCCAGGAGGTAATGCTGTTCAATCGGCAGAGGGTATCTATTCTGCATTGGAACGATTGAAAAAATCATTTCCTGATGATGTTGATTACGTCGTGGGTTATGAAACTATTTCCGTTGTAAATGCTTCTATTGAATCTGTTATCCATACCTTGATCGAAGCCTTACTATTGGTGACATTAGTGGTATTTTTCTTCCTACAATCTTGGAGAGCAACTTTAATTCCAGTATTGGCGATCCCAGTATCTATTGTTGGTACTTTTATTTTCTTCTTATTGTTTGGTTTCTCCATCAATAACTTGACTTTACTGGCATTCGTACTTGCGATTGGAATCGTGGTGGATGATGCGATTGTGGTCGTCGAGGCGGTACAGCATTATATTGACCATTATAAAATGTCAGCAGCAGATGCAACACGTCGCGCCATGAAAGACATTACTGCTCCCGTTATTGCGATTGCTTTGATTCTTTCGGCTGTATTCGTACCCGTAGGGTTTATCCCGGGTATGGTAGGACAATTGTACCAACAATTCTCCATTACCATTGCCGTTTCGGTTATGCTATCTGCATTTATTGCCTTGTCTTTGACTCCAGCTTTATGTTCGATCATGTTAAGACCAACAGCAGTTCACTCGGAAGCGAAAGGTCTCAACAAATTCTTTTACAAGTTTAACATCTGGTTTGAAAGGGTAACGAACAAATATTCACGCGGTGTCCGATATTGTATCAAAAAAGCACCTATGGCGCTGATTATTTTACTTTGTATCTTCATTGGTACGGGCTATATGTTTAACAAAAAACCAACTGGATTTATCCCTGGTGAAGATAATGGTATGTTCTTCGCTGGTATAACTCTTCCAGAGGGATCATCTTCAAATCGTACAAAAGAAATCTTACATGAAGTAGAACAAGAGTTACGTAAGGATTATCCAGAGATTAAAGATATTACTGCTATTGCAGGTATTAATATTTTGAACCGCGCTTTCCAACCAAACGTAGCAACTGTTTTCGTTTCGTTAAAACCTTGGGGTGAAAGAGCACGTACAGCGAATCAAATTACAGGTGGTATCATGGGTAAATATGCTGGTTATACGAAAGCTCGCGTTCTTGCTGTAACTCCTCCTGCAATTCCAGGTTTAGGTACATCTGGTGGTTTCAGTTTGATGATTCAGGATCAACAAACCGTGGATATCAAAGTTTTTGAAGGCGTTGTTGGTAAATTTTTAGCAGCAGCTAATCAAAGACCAGAGATTGGAATGGCTTATACCCTATTTAATACTAAAACTCCAAATTACAAGTTATCTGTTAATAGAGAGCAAGCTAAAAAAATGGGCGTTCCGGTTTCGACCATCTATTCCACCATATCGGCCTACTTGGGATCATCCTACATCAATGATTTTACAAGATACGGACGTAACTTTAGGGTAGTGTCGCAAGCGGATCAAGACTACCGCATGAATATTGAAGATATCAACAAATTATATGTCAACAATAGTCGAGGCGAATCTGTTCCTTTAGGTTCATTGGTGACTTGGAATTTGGTGCAAAACCCAGCTATTATCAATCACTACAATATCTTCAGAAGTATTGAGGTGAGTGGTAGTGCAGCTCCAGGTTACTCCTCTGGGGATGCCATTAGAGCTCTTCAGGAAGTTGCTGCCGAAACATTGCCAAATGGATATTCGTATGATTTCTCGGGATTGGCTTTACAAGAGACAAAATCTGGAAATATGACGATTATGATCTTTGGTCTCTGTATTTTGTTTGTATTCTTATTATTGGCTGCACTTTATGAAAGTTGGTCAGTTCCATTCTCGATTTTACTATCAGTACCTCTTGGGGTTTTTGGAGCGATTTTAACATTAACCTTGATTCCAGCGTTAGATAACAATATCTATGCTCAAATTGGTTTAGTTGCTATCATCGGTTTGGCCGCTAAAAACGCCATTTTGATCGTGGAGTTTGCGAAGGAACGTGTTGATATTGGTATGAACTTGTACGATGCAACGCTTGATGCGGTTAAACTTCGTCTTCGTCCGATTATCATGACATCATTTGCATTTATATTAGGTATCATTCCATTGATGCTCTCAAAAGGTGCAGGAGCGATTTCACGTCAAACGATTGGATGGACCGTATTTGGTGGTATGACTGCCGCTACTGTATTAGCGATCTTTATTGTTCCCGTATTGTTCGTCGTGATCACACGATTAGCTTATGGTAAGAAAAAATTAGCAGAATTAGAGGCTAATTTTGATGAAGAAAAAGCGAAAAACTTGTCTGCTCACTAGACATTAAAACAAACTCAACAGGATAAGAAAGCCTTTCAATTCAATTTGAAAGGCTTTCTTTTTTATTTCACGTATCCAAAACTCTACATTACTCTACCATCACAACATTCTTACATTGTAATCTTGAAATTGATACTAACAAATCTGTAATTTAGCTCATTAACCTAATCAAAATCATGAAATTAAAATTTCTCACGTTGCTATTGCTTACAAGTGCAATAACAACACTGCATGCACAATCTGCTAAAGATTATGCAGATGCGTATCAAGATTTACAAGTATTTGAAAGTCCTTTAGCTATTAAGCTCAAAAAAGGAATGAAACAATCCGATCTCAATAAAATCAAAAATCCGCAAGTCAAAGAGGTCGCAATCGCCATACTTAAAAATCAATACGATCAAACCTATCGGTTTGCAGAATACAAAGCCATCCTAAGCCCCGCAACATTGGGACATAGCTTAATGATTGGTGATGGTTATAGCAAATATGAAAACATGACAGGAATTTATCTTCCTGTAGGTCGTCATATTATATCGGCAGACCATATTTCTGCTGATCATGATATTAAATTGATCATTCCTAATTGGAACCGCAGAGCTCCTGAAGGAATGGATCCGACCAAAGATCCCAAAGGATGGGGCATTGTTAAGCAAGAATTCAAACTCAAGAATGGTATCAACATCATTGATGTCAAAGATTTTGACGGTCTCGCTTATATCGACTATTTCTCTGAAGATCCTAAAAAAGAAAAAGCAATCCAAGTACATTTTATTGGTAGTGCAGTTAATGGTTACTTTGATATTACGAAAAACAATGATGAAGATTGGAACAAATTAGTAGATCAAGCTGTATATCCGATTATAGATGCCAAAGGTCGCCACATTCAGATTGCCTACCCTACTGCCGATATTAAAAAGTATGCTTATGGAAAAGGTGTCGAGCTGATCAGTAATTATGATTCTCTTATTTACAGACAGCACCGTATTATGGGACTTATTAAATATAATAAAGTCCCTGAAAACAAGATTCTCTCACGCGTCAACTACAACTATTATATGTTCCGTGATGGTGATGGAGTTGCTTATATGGGTACAGACCCAGGCAATGCGATGCCCCTGGTTGTAGATCCCGCGCGAGTGATCAAAGGAGATCCATGCTGGGGTTTTTCTCATGAAGTAGGTCATGTACATCAATTAAGACCTTACTTGAATTGGGGTGGATTGGGCGAAGTAAGCAACAATATTTTCTCTCTTTATGTCACCACTTCTTATGGCAATAAAAGCCGTCTTTCTGAACAAGGAAATTACAAAAAATCAAGGGAAAGTATTATTAATGGCAAGATCTGTTATCTGCAGGATCCAGACGTATTCAATCGTTTAGTACCTTTCTGGCAACTTCAATTGTACTTCGCAAATCAAGGTCATAATCCTAATTTTTATCCCGATCTATTTGAAGCCTTTCGCAAACAGAATCCAGAACGCAGAAGCAGACGTGGTGGTGGTCAAGTCATGGGCGATCGCGGAAACAACCCTGCTGTACACCAGTTGAATTTTGTAAAAACGGCTTCACAAGTAGCTAAGCTTGATCTAACAGATTTCTTCGATCTATATGGCTTCTTCTACGTAGGCAAATTTACCTATGATGATTATGGTCAATATACATACGAAATGACCCAAGAAATGGTTGATAAATGTAAGGAGGAGATTAAACAGCTGAATCTTCCAAAGCCAAATATGGATATTTCTACGTTGACAGATTAACTTATTCAACAAACAACTTGTTTATAAAACTATTTGTAAGTTATATATCATAGCGTAGTATACATATATACTTCTATACGCAATCATTAAATCAATAATTTGGCGTTAACGTCAAATTATTGATTTAAGTAGCTAAATATTAAGAATAAAAAAACGAATATGTGATAACTGTTATTCCTACTGTAAAGCAATAAATAGCAAAATAGGTTAGTTTAGCTTTTTTCACAATATTAATCATCCATGTACATGCAATCAAACCGGAAACAAATGCTGCAATAAATCCTAATAACAAGGAAGATGGTTTAATCGTTAAAGATGCTAAAGACTGATATTCAACATTTAAATCTAATACCATCTTAGCTGAAGCTCCAAGTATCAAGGGCAAAACCATGAGGAAAGAAAAACGTGCGGCTGCAGATTTATCAACTCCCAATAAGATGGATGTTGAAATAGTAGATCCAGACCTAGATAAACCAGGAAGTAATGCAGCGCAAGATTGAGCAAGTCCTATGATGATGGCCTCTTTAGTACCTATCGACTTACTCGTATTTTTAGCTCTATTTGCAAAAAACAGGAGACAACTCGTAACTAAAAGCATCATGCCCACAATTAATAAATTGGAAAACAGTTCTTCTAGCGTATCTTTTAGAAAAAAACCTACAAACGTCGCAGGAATCATTGAAAGTAGGATATACCAAGAATATTTTGTTTCCTCATTCCATTTAAACTGAAATATTCCTTTGATTATTTTCAAAATGTCCTTCCTAAAAATTACAATAGTACTCAAAGCTGTAGCTAAATGTAAAACAATAGCAAACAATAAATTTTCCTCCGGATCGAATTGAAGACCTAGTAACTGTTGGGCAATAACGATATGCCCAGAAGATGAAACGGGTAAAAATTCTGTTAATCCTTGTACAATTCCAACAATAATAGCTTTGATCGATTCACTCATTATGTAATTCTTTTTAAATTAAGGTTCAAAACTAATCATATTTTTTCACTCATACTTACATTTTCGAATGGTCATGTTATACATGAAAGCATTTTAATTTTAAGAAAAGGTAAAAGTAGGTTATTATCTGAATTATGGATCTGTTTGCGGAAACAGAAATTTCTTTGTCATAGCATCATTTCTTGATATAAAATATTAAAATAATCCAAAACCAAAGCTAACAAAGTATAATAGGAAGGTGCAAGAGCAATTTTGACAAGAGACAGCAACATGTAAGCATCAGAAATATTGCTTTTAAAGCTACGACTTGAAGTTGTAAATAGGAGTTTGAAAACGCTCCTATTTATTTTTTGTATATTTGTTTGTTAATATGGAAAAAACAAACATCATTAACATCGCGCAAGACAATACCAGTTCCATTTATCAGTGGACATTTAACCTAGCAGAAACATTAGGTGCTCACGACAAGACAGCACATATCCTAAGTACTACCTTTCTCATTATTTCGGCTTTTATCCTCTTAACATGCGTAGACTATCTCTTACGTTTCTTCTTTAATTCAATCGTTTCAGCCTTTATAAAAAAGAGTAAAAACAATTGGGACAATAAATTATTAGAGAATAAAGTACAGGTTCATTTAAGCCGTTTTATTCTTGTGGTAATCTCACAACAATTGCTACCTTTTATATTTATGGGATTCCCTTCATTCACCGCTATTCTGACAAAGTTTCTAGGAATATTGATGATTTTCACTGTATACGGCATATTAAATGCACTTCTTAAGACTTCAAGGGATATATTACGTTCTTCTAAAGCATTTGTAGACAAGCCTGTTGACAGTTATCTTCAAGTGTTACAGATATTCTTAATATTTGTCGTTGGAACCCTCATTGTATCCGTAGTTACGGGAAACTCACCTTGGTCATTTCTCGTCTCGTTAGGCGCTGCATCGGCCATTTTGATGTTGGTATTCAAAGATACCATACTCGGATTCGTCGCCAGCATCCAAGTTTCAGCGAATGATTCTGTACGCGTAGGAGATTGGATTGAAATGCCAAAATATGGTGTTGATGGCGATATTTTACAAATAAATCTAAACAATGTAAGAATTCAAAATTGGGATAAAACCATTGTCACCATCCCCACTTACACCTTACTCAGCGATTCTTTCAAAAACTACAGGGGTATGCAAGAAAGTGGCGGTCGGAGGATCAAGAGATCTATCAACATCAAAATATCAACGATTCGTTATCTCAGCAATGAAGAAATCCAAGAGCTTAAAAAAATTGCACTTTTGGCTCCTTATATAGAAAAAAGGGAAAAAGAAATAAAAGAGTACAACACACAAAACAAAGTAGATCCCACAGTATTAGTAAATGGTAGAAGGATGACCAATATTGGATTATTCAGAGCGTACATTAAAGCGTATGCCGTGCAAAATCCACATATTCATCAGCAGTTGACATTATTGGTTCGTCAATTAGCTCCAAATGAGCATGGACTTCCATTAGAACTCTATATGTTTACAAAAGGAACACAATGGTCATTTTTTGAGGATACCATGTCCGATATTTTCGATCATCTATTTGCCGCAATTAAGTATTTTGACCTAGAGATTTTTGAACTGCCTGCATCAGATGATCTTCGCATACATCTAAATAATAAAGCGGTCACATCAACTTTAGCGCAATAGTATTAGTGGAGTATAGGATTCATTCATCAATTCTATTTACTGCTGATGGAGGATGAGCTGCTCGGATGGATATCTGCAGATTGTATTAAGAACATGCTCATCACATATTGCATTCCTTTTGGATTTATAAAACATCATATACAAAAAAACCTGTTTAGATAAACAGGTTTTTTTGAATTTGTTAAATTTCTATTTAATGATTTCTTCGATCTCTGCTATTATTTTTTGTGCGATTGATTCTGCTGCCTCTGCTGTTGGACCTTCAGAATAAATGCGAATAATAGGCTCAGTATTGGATTTACGCAAGTGTACCCATTCGTTCTCAAAATCGATTTTTAATCCATCAATTGTGGAGTGCTCTTCATGCTTATATTTATCTTCCATCTTCGCTAAAAGATCATCAATATCCAATTCTGGAGTTAATGTAATCTTATTTTTAGACATGAAATACTGTGGCAATTCAGCTCGGTATTCGGACACTTTTTTACCCAATTTTGCTAAGTGTGTTAAAAAGATCGCTACACCTACAAGTGAATCGCGTCCATAATGCGATGCTGGATAGATCACACCACCATTACCTTCTCCACCAATAACGGCTTGTACTTCTTTCATCTTAGTCACGACATTTACCTCGCCAACAGCAGCAGCAAAATATTGTCCACCATGTTTCACAGTGACATCACGCAACGCTCTTGTTGAAGATAAATTAGAAACTGTATTTCCTTTTGTATGTTGTAAAATATAATCCGATACAGCTACCAACGTATATTCTTCTCCAAATAAATCACCATCTTCCATCATAAATACCAAACGATCTACGTCTGGATCCACAGCAATACCCAGATCGGCACCATTTTCCAATACCGCTTTAGAAAGGTCCGTAAGATTTTCTTTCAATGGCTCTGGATTATGTTGAAATTTTCCATCAGGCTCACAATGTATTTTGTAAATAGTCTCCACACCCAATGCTTCCAATAAAGCAGGAATAAACAATCCACCAGTGCTATTAACGGCATCTACCGCAATTTTAAAATTTGCATTTTTCACAGCCTCTGCATCCACCAAATCCAATGCTAATACGTCATCAATATGTTTTTGCATATAGCTCGTATCTTTGGTAACTTGACCAAGCTCTTCAAATTCTGAAAAATCAAAGTCCAAGCTTTCACCTAAAGCTAATACTTCCTTTCCTTCTTCATCATTGATAAATTCTCCTTTTGCATTTAACAGTTTTAAAGCATTCCACTGACCAGGATTATGTGAAGCCGTTAAGATGATCCCTCCTCCTGCATTTTCTTTAGGCACAGCAATCTCTACTGTAGGAGTTGTCGATAGACCCAAATCAATCACATCTACACCAATACTCTGTAAGGTACCGATAACCAAATTACTGACCATTTCACCAGAAACTCGTGCATCACGACCGACAACAATTTTGTTGATTCCAGTTTGATTCACGATGATTTTACCATACGCTGCGGTGAATTTCACGATATCGATAGGGGTCAACCCTTCTCCAGAACGACCACCAATGGTACCTCTAATACCAGATATTGATTTAATTAAAGTCATGTTAAATTACGTTTATTCTGTAAAAATAAAACAATAGTCCTAATATTTATAATAAAGCGTTTCCTTTTCTAAAATAATTATGTTACTTTTGTTGCAACATTGTTTCTTTTACATATATATCGGCATCAAATTGAAATTATTTATACATTTGAATTCAGATCGCGAAGAACTGTTTCAAATAATTTCAATTTTAATACATGAACATGATTGACCAAATAGTACATATAGATCAAGAAATTTTTTTAGCCATCAATCAAGGATTAAGTAATCCGGTATTCGACTGGCTACTTCCTATTTTGAGAAATCCATATACTTGGGCACCTTTATACTTGTTTTTGGTGATTTTCTTCATTAAGACCTACGGTAAGACAGGCATCCTCATTGTGGTCATGACATTGGCTACCTTTGGAGCTTCAGATGCCGTATCTTCACATTTGATCAAAAAATCAATTAAACGTGTGAGGCCTTGCAATGATATTGTATTTAAACAAGAGGTCAACATCCGTGTGAGATGTGGTTCAGGTTTTAGTTTCACTTCTTCTCATGCGACCAATCATTTTGCTTTAGCCTTTTTCTGGATCGTACTGTTCAGAAGAAAATGGAAGCATGCGATGTGGCTATGTATCACATGGGCGACATTAATTTCCATATCACAGATTTACGTGGGTGTTCATTATCCATTTGATATTTTATGTGGCGCCATTTTAGGGATATTGATCGGTTTAGCAACTGGATATATCTTTAAAAAAATAAAACCAGAATTTTTTAATCCCGTAATAGCCAAATGAGCGCAATCATCTTAGTCAGTATTCTATTTTTCTCCGCATTAGCTAGTGGTTTGGCGGTCTTCTTTGTCAAAAGAAATAACACGAATTTACTTAAATTAATTCTATCTTTTAGTGGGGCTTACCTATTTGCGATCACCGTTCTGCATCTGATCCCTCACGTCTATCAAACCAGAACAACAGATGCTGAAATTTTAGGAATATACGTCTTAGGAGGTTTTTTGTTCCAACTTATCTTAGAGCAATTCTCTCAAGGAATTGAGCATGGTCATTTGCATCATGAAGAAGGACATCATCATGCTTTCCCAATGGGAATTATGATCAGTTTATGTTTACATGCGTTCTTAGAAGGGATGCCATTGGCGGCGACGCATCAAACAGAATTGGTGTTTGGTATTGCGATCCATCATATTCCAGCAGCATTTGCGTTGGGAAGTTTACTCATCAGTACACATCTTTCTAAAAGAAGTATTACGACGCTTTTAATTGTTTTTGCCGCGATGACTCCATTGGGATTCTCCTTCAGCAAAGCGATCAGTACGGGGGAAATAGGAAATATTCAACAGTATTTTGATAAAATCATGGCTGTCGTTATTGGTATATTTTTACACATATCAACTACGATATTATTTGAATCAGGATCTGCAGATCATCATAAGTTCAATAAGAAAAAAATGATCGCCGTTTTTGTTGGTGTCGCAATAGCGCTGATGAACTTTCTATTTGATGGACATGATCACAGCCATTCTTCTAGCGATCATCCACAAGAAATCAACCATGATCATGACCACAGCCATGATCATGACGACCACCTTCACTAAATAGCTTTAACTTCAGGATCTAAACTTCCTCTAAATTTATCTAAAAGTTCGTTCAATTGGATACATTCCGATTCTGAAAGGTGGTTCGGCAATATATCATTCAAAAGCATATCTTGTTCCAATTCTTCCAAGACGTTGAGTCCAGCATCTGTAATCAACAGATTGACAGCACGCTTATCTTCATTGGACTTACAGCGATCGACCAAACCTTTGATGACTAATCGGTCTATTAACCTGGAAATATCAGGCGTATTGGTCAACATTCTTGATTTAATCAAGTTATTAGTAACGGGATTCGGAAATTGCCCTCGCAATATCCGCAGTACATTAAATTGACGTAATGTAATTTGCTTCTGTTCTGCTCTCTTCTCTAAAACCGCAGTTACCCAATTACTTGTGTACAATAGGTTAACAGTGGCACGTTGCCACTCCGTACTAAATTTATTCACTTGTATGGCTTCATCAATTTTCATATTCTAAATATATCACATATTTATCATAAATGTATAAGAATTATATTAGAATCATTCTAAATCAGATTAAATTCTTATATTTGAAAATTACATATTAACAGAAATAATGCGCGATAAATCTAGTTTAGACAAGCTAAAAAAGGGACAAAGAGCTATAATAGTTGATTTGAATTCGAATGACATTCCTGCGAAATTTTATGAAATGGGATTCCTCCCGGGCACCGAAATAGAAGTCAAACATATTGCTCCATTAAATGGCCCAATCTGTCTAAATATAATTGCTAGTAACTCATTGATTGCTATCAGAAAATCTGAAGCCAAGGTAATCATTATCGATCCAAAATAAATGAACAATCCTATTATTGCACTTTTGGGGAATCCAAATGTGGGTAAAACATCCCTGTTTAATCGTATTACGAAACTCAATCAAAAAGTTGGAAACTATCCTGGTATTACTGTTGAAAAACGTGAAGGATCGTTAACCGCTAACAATAAAACCTACAAAATTATTGATCTACCGGGTACTTACACCTTATTTCCTAACTCATTGGATGAAGAGGTAGTATTCAATATCCTTGTCGATCAAAAAAATAAATTCAAGCCAAACTTGATCGTAGTCGTTGGAGAGCCCTCCAATTTAAAAAGATCGATCATTCTTTACCAACAAGCCCGAGAACTTGGCTTACCGGCCATCTTTGTCATCAACATGATCGATGAGGCAAAGACCAAAGGAATTCAGATTGATATTCCTAAACTTGAGGTATTGTTAAAAACTAAAGTTTATCAGACCAATGCCCGTACCGGCGCAGGAATCGACAAGCTGATCGCTGCTTTTGATGCTGTACCACCACTGTACATTGGCAACTTTGATATTCCAGCTGATTATGCTTTAGCTGTAGGCGAAGCGAAAAAGTTATTTCCACTGGAAAATGAGTACAGCACATGGCAATACTTGGCCAAAGGCAATGTGGAGTTTCTCTCGGATGAAAAGAATGCCGCATTAGAAGATATTAGAAAAAATCATAAGCTTACGCCACAGATACTTCAAAAACAAGAATCGGTACAACGAAATAAAAACCTGGAGCAGGCTTTGAGTACCATTGTTTCCAAAGATATAGATTCAAAAAGCGTGACCAATGGCATTGACAAAATTCTATTACACCCAATTTTAGGTTACCTGATTTTCTTTGGCGTCTTATTTTTGATCTTCCAAGGTATCTATAACTGGTCAGGTCCAGCGATGGATTTCATTGATACCCAGTTTGCGGATTTGGCGGCATACGTACAAAGTACATTACCTGCAGGACCTCTTCCTGATTTGTTATCCAATGGTATTATTAAGGGTATCGGTGGGATCGTTATTTTTGTTCCTCAAATTGTCATCCTCTACATCTTTATCTCCTTAATGGAAGAAACAGGTTATATGAGCCGTGTCGTATTCTTGATGGATCGTTGGTTAAGACCTTTTGGATTAAACGGGAAATCTGTCATTCCATTGATTTCTGGTGTTGCTTGTGCAGTACCAGCAGTCATGTCTGCACGTAATATTGAAAATAGCAAAGAACGCTTGGTAACGATGCTTGTCACTCCATTTATGACCTGTTCGGCACGACTACCCATCTATATTGTGATCATTGGATTAGTAATCCCTGATACCAAATTTTTAGGTTTCAATATTCAGGGGATGATTCTTTTTGCACTTTATATCTTAGGTATTTTGGCAGCCTTAGGATCAGCATGGCTGCTCAATAAAATCATTAAAACGAAACATAAGTCATTTTTAATTTTTGAATTACCAACTTATAAATTCCCCGATTGGAAAAATTTATTTCTGAATGTTTGGGACAAATCATCAAGTTTTGTTTTCGGTGCCGGTAAAATAATCTTAGCCATTTCGGTGATTTTATGGGCGCTCGGAAGTTTTGGTCCTGGTGATAAATTTAATAATGCGGAAGAGATCGTAAAGCAAAATAACCCTACCCTATCCGATGAAGATCTAGATCATGAGATTTCTTCTTATAAAGTGGAACACTCCTATTTAGGTTATCTGGGCATGGTAATTGAGCCTATTGTAGAACCATTGGGCTATGATTGGAAAATGGGAATTGGTTTGATATCTTCCTTTGCGGCTCGGGAGGTATTTGTTGGAACCATGGCTACAGTCTATAGTATCGGTGATGATGCAGACATTGAAGATGACGCTTCTAAAAGAACCATATTAAGTAAAATGAAAGCTGAGGTAAATAGAAATACAGGCTTGCCTGCTTATAATCTTGCATCAGGTGTTTCTTTGCTATTATTTTACGCTTTCGCAATGCAATGTATGAGTACAATTGCGATTGTAAAAAAAGAAACTGCATCGTGGAAATGGACATTGATTCAAGTAGGATTTATGACAGGCTTAGCTTATATAGCAGCTTTAATCGCCTATCAGGCATTAAAATAAAGATATTATGACAAATTTAATTATTCAATATATCATCGTTGGAGCAATTATTATTGCGGCAGTAATCTATTTTTCAAAAACCATGAGTGCTTCATTCAAAGGAAAGAAAAGTTGTGGAAAAGGTTGTGGTTGCGATATGAAGCAATCCGATATTCCAGAAAAGAATAATTCATAAAGTCAATATTTTCAGCACTTTATCGAGTGCAATATGATATTTATCCATTATCAAAAACCGTTGTACATATAACATGTCCAACGGTTTTTGCTTTCGGTATTAAATCTAGAAAACACCTATTTATATAGGTGTAAATACTAAATATAGAATCTAACATGGAGAAAATTGATCTGATCATCGGTTAACATCTATACTTCATGTCTTATTATTTCTAGATAAATACTATATTAGCTTTATCTAAATATTAGCCCGTATATTCACCTTATAAAAAACAAATAAGTGGATCAAACTCCAAAAGAAAATAACGAATTAAAAAGAGGTCTCCAAAATCGACACATTCAACTGATCGCATTAGGCGGTGCTATTGGAACGGGACTTTTCCTAGGTATTGGCAAAGCAGCTATACTCGCCGGTCCTTCTGTCATCTTAGGTTACGCATTGGCAGGTATAATCGCATTTTTCATTATGCGTCAACTTGGTGAAATGGTTGTTGAAGAACCTGTATCTGGAAGTTTCAGCTTTTTTGCCAATAAATACCTCGGTTCATTTGCAGGGTATGCTTCTGGTTGGAATTATTGGGTATTGTATATTTTGGTCAGCATGGCTGAATTAACCGCTATAGGCGTATATATCCAGTTTTGGTGGCCTGAAATACCACTCTGGACTTCTAGCCTATTCTTCTTCTTTATTATCAATGCACTCAACCTCGCATCTGTCAAGGTCTATGGAGAAGCCGAATTTTGGTTTTCTATCGTCAAAGTAATTGCAATTATTGCGATGATTGTATTCGGATCTTATCTACTGATCAGTGGTACAGGAAGCCCGCAATCGTCGATCAGTAACTTGTATAATGATGGTGGCTTTTTTCCAAAAGGATGGTTGTCACAAAATAGCAATGGTACCTATGAGGGACTATTGTCAGCAATAGCATTGATTATGTTTTCATTTGGAGGTTTAGAATTAGTCGGTATAACCGCTGCAGAGGCTGAAAATCCAGAGAAGAATATTCCAAAGGCGACCAATCAGGTGATCTATAGGATTTTGATCTTTTATGTCGGAGCACTGATTATCTTATTTTCACTATCTCCATGGCAACAGATTACTGCCGATACAAGCCCGTTTGTGACGGTATTTGACTCATTAAAAAGTTTTCAATTTTCCATATTTGGAAGAACGGTATATGCGACAAGTTTAATTGCCAATGTATTGAATTTAATTGTATTAACGGCTGCATTATCGGTTTATAATAGTAGTGTTTACAGCAATAGTAGAATGCTTTATGGTTTAGCAAGTCAAGGAAATGCACCAAAATTTTTACGTAAATTGAGTAAAAATCATGTTCCTGTCAATGCGATTCTCGTCTCCGCTTTATTTGCTGCCATCTGCGTGGTTATCAATAAAATTATGCCGCAAGATGCGCTGGAAATTTTAATGTCTTTAGTAGTATCCTCCTTAATTATCAATTGGGTGATGATTACCATCACGCATTTTTACTTTAAGAAAGATAAAATACAACGCAGTATCAAGACCAAATTTCCATCCTTCCTATTTCCGGTTAGCAATTACATCTGCATCCTATTTTTAATTGCAGTACTCGTGATTATGTGGATCACCGGTATGAAAGTCCCGGTAGAATTGATCCCCATCTGGATGGTTCTTCTATATATTTCTTATCTTTTGGTCAACAGAAATAAATCTAAAAAATAAAAAAGAAGCGTTCTATTTTTAGGAACGCTTCTTTTGTTTTGTTAGAGCTTGTTAGGTACTGCCCGGTAGATGCTATCACGATCGTAAAATCAAATACCTGTATACCCCTAAAACCATTAAGCTCCTAAAATAGCTTATACTTTAGGAGCTTAACAATTAAGACAACAGCTGTTATGTGCCGCTATTCAGCATCATTATAATTCCAGCTTTGCAATTTGTTTTGCAATATTCTGGAGATCTTATTGAAATATCTTTTTTGTTTATATCCCATCACCCACTGTACCCCCTGAACGGCATTCGTCAAGAAGATCTCTTCAGCTTCCTTCATGATCTGTGGGCTTATTTGAGCTTCTACCACTTCTATACCCTCATCTATCGCCATATCGATCACAACCCGTCTCATCACCCCTTCAATACATCCTTCAGATAGAGCAGGCGTATAGAGCGTCTTTTCATAATGTACAAATATATTTGAACTCAATGCTTCACACAGAAATCCTTCTTGGTTCAACAACAGTACATCGTCAAAACCCATCTTTTTCTTGTGGATACCTGCTAAAACATAAATTTGAGAATTTAGGGATTTAATTTTCGATAAATCACTAAATGGTTTTTTATATTCCGTATATAAATCTACGATCAAACCTACTTTCTTATCCTTTAGATTGGGTTCAGGTCTGGACACTTGAAAGACATAGGATGGTTTATTCGAGTTGGGACTGTATAGACCGCCACCATTCCGAAACACGGTCAGGCGTATACGAACAAGCTGACCGACCATATTATTTTTACGTATCAGTTCTTCAACTTTTGACCGAAAGAAAAATTCATCAAACAGATTGGCATCTTCAAGATGCAAAGCCGTCATTCCTTTTTGTAATCTTTCCACATGAAAGTTCAAGAACCTAATTTCACCATCTTTAAACAGCATCGTTTCAAACAAGCCATCGCCATAACGTACTGCTCTATTTTCGATAGAGAAAATTTCTTGTTCTTCTGGTACTATGTTACCGTTAAAATTGATATATGTTGTTGGCATCTAAGTATACGATTATTATTCCTCAGTTGGTTTTGATAAAGCTGCGTAATTGCGCCATTTCTCTAATCCTAAACGAAAATCTTCTGGCAATGGTACTTCAAATTTAACATTTTCTTTTGTAGTTGGATGTATAAATCCAATTACCTGTGCATGAAGGGCTTGACGAGGAAGAATTTTAAAACAATTGTCGACAAACTGCTTATATTTTGTAAAAACTGTTCCTTTAATAATTTTGTCTCCTCCATACATCGCATCATTAAATAAAGGATGTCCAATCGACTGCATATGCGCACGGATCTGGTGTGTTCTTCCAGTCTCCAATTGACACTCGATCAATGTCACATATCCTAAACGCTCCAATACCCGATAATGAGTCACCGACCAGCGTCCGTTGGCTTCACTATCATACATCGCCATGATACGTCTATCTTTTTGATGACGTCCTATATAGCCCGTAATAGTACCATCTTCTTTGATATCTCCCCACACTAACGCGATATATTTTCGGGTGATGCTGTGATCAAAAAATTGTTTCGCTAGGTGCGTCATCGATTTTTCATTCTTAGCGATCACCAGTAACCCTGAAGTATCTTTATCAATCCGATGCACTAAACCCGGGCGATCCGAATTGCCGGGCAACTGTGGTAATTGTTGAATATGATGCGTTAAAGCATTGACCAATGTTCCAGTATAATTATTAAAACCAGGGTGAACCACCATACCTGACTCTTTATTGACGATCAAAACATCGTTATCTTCATGAATAATATCCAATGGAATATCTTCCGGATAAACTTCAGTATCTCTTGGGGGATCGGGCAAGACTACAGTGATCACATCAAGAGGTCTCACTTTATAACTTGCCTTTACAGGCTTTTCGTTTACTAATACGGACTCCGCTTCAATAGCCGCCTGAATTTTATTTCGAGATGCATTCTCTACTCTATTCATCAGAAATTTATCAATGCGCAGTAACGCTTGTCCTTTATCTACCTCTATACGCAAATGCTCAAATAACTCTTGATCATCTTGCTCTTGTAACTCTAAATTTTCAGCCATCGTACAAAAATAACCTAATTCATACAAATTCTACTAACTTTGTACATAATAGTGTATGATATCTTTTAATTTTTATAGTCCCGAGCAGAAAATAAGCCTCCCAGACTGGCAAAAAAAGTCTGTACATGTCAGCATAAAGCGCGATGATTTGATTCATCCCTTTATATCGGGTAATAAATGGCGAAAATTAAAATTTAATATTCAGGCTGCTTTAGCACAAAATAAAAATCATTTGGTCACCTTTGGAGGTGCATGGTCTAATCATATTTTGGCCACTGCATGTGCCGGTGCCACCTTTGGTTTAAAAACAACAGCTTTCCTACGTGCCGATATTGGAATAAATAATCCAGTCCTTGCCATGTGTAGATTATTCGGAATGGAACTGATCTACACCGATCGCTCCGCTTATAAAAATAAATCGGCGCTTTTCGAGACCCATTTTCATCAAAACCCGGACGCTTATTTTATTGATGAGGGCGGCCATGGTCCCCTTGGTTCACAGGGATGCGAAGAAATTGTCTCTTCCCTCCTCGATACTTACGATCATATCTTCTGTGCTTGCGGAACAGGAACAACACTTGCTGGCATCCAACATGCCGTCTCCACATCAGGCTTGGCAACACAAGTTCATGGTATTCCGGTTTTAAAGGGCGGAGATTTTATTCAAGATGAAATTCAAAAAATACATCCCAATGCCTCCCCTGTAACCTTACATACCGATTATCATTTTGGTGGATATGCAAAAACTAAACCTGAGCTGATACAATTTATTGAACAATTTGTCTCGCGTACTGGAATCATGATTGAACCAACTTACACCGGTAAACTATTTTTCGCTCTGGATGATCTAATCGCACAAGATTACTTTAAGACAAATGCCCGCATACTGGTGATCCACACAGGAGGTTTGACCGGTTTCTTAGGAATGTATGAGCGCTTTAATCTTTATCTAGGTCAATAAATACATCATTACTGACGTTTAAAACATTAGGTTGACAATTTCCTAAAAATAATACTGTACGTTTGAACATCAAAATTTAACTATACCATGAAAATATTAGCATTTGCTGCTAGTAATAGCAAAAATTCCATTAACAAAACATTTGTTACTTCAGTTTCTAAATACTATAAAGAAGCAGATGACGTCATCGATATTTTAGATTTAAATGATTTCGAGATGCCCTTATATTCGATCGATAGGGAAATCGAATCTGGGATTCCACAGCTCGCACTTGATTTTGCTGCTAAAATTGATGAAGCCGATTTCTTACTGATATCGATAGCAGAATACAATGGTTCTTATAATGTGGGCTACAAAAATATCATTGATTGGGTTTCACGAATTTCAGGGCGTAAGACATTCAACGGCAAACCTGTTTTTTTACTCGCGACTAGTCCTGGGCCGATGGGTGGATCGACTGTATTGGCAACAGCAGTAAATAGAATTGCATGGGATGGAGCCGAAGTACTGGATTCATTTTCATTACCACAGTTTGGAAGTAACTTTGAAGCCGGTAAAGGCGTCACGAATATCGAGTATAGAAGTAAATTGGAGGCTAAAGTACGAGCAACCAAACGCGCGCTTAAAGAGAAAGCAACTCCATTAGGTTAATCAAAACTTAACAGAAAAAGTCATAGCCATCTGTGACTTTTTTTGTAACTTGGAAGTATTAAAATATAAATTTATGGCGAAGAAAATATTATTACTTGTCGGTGATTTCGTAGAAGACTACGAAGCGATGGTTCCTTTTCAGGCGATGGGTGCTGTGGGTATTGATGTCGATGCCGTTGCGCCAGATCGCAAAAAAGGAGATGTAGTACCTACTGCTGTCCATGATTTCACAGGAGATCAAACCTATAAAGAATTGCGTGGGCACAATTTTGCAATCAATAAAGATTTTGATGGTATACAATTGGAAGAATATGATGGTCTATATATCGCTGGAGGCCGTTCTGCAGAGTATATCCGTTTGAATAAACGCGTCTTAGAAATAACGAAGTATTTCTTTGATCACAATAAACCCGTGGCTGCAATCTGTCATGGTATCCAAGTATTGACGGCTGCCAAAGTACTTGAAGGCCGTACACTGACAGCCTACGTGGCAGTAGGACCGGATATTGAACTGGCTGGAGGGACATGGAAAAATATCCCTGCCGATCAAGCGATCGTTGATGGCAATTTGGTTACCTCACCCGCTTGGCCAGGTCACCAAGCTATTCTGAAAGAGTTTTACAAACTATTAGGAATTACTATATCACTATAATTACACTTAGTTTAATGAAAAAAAATAAAAGGGTATGGTTAATCATCATACCCATTCTAGCGATTTTAGCATTCATGCTCAAGGATTCCTTTACACAAAAAAGTATTGAAGATCTTCCTGGTGATTTTAAGGAAGTTGCATTTGTCAGAAATGAGCAAAATAAAGGCGGCATCATTCGCATATATGCGATTTCTGTCGGTAACCCAGCGCAAGCAGACTATCAAGCATGTATTGATCTGCTTCCCGTTAACGATTATGGAAGTTTCACAACGGCTTACTTTTTTGACAAAAATGCTCCCTATCCGACTTCCCTTACGGTAGAAGCTCCTCACTATGATGGAAAGCAGTTTCAAGCCATTCAGATCTCCAAAAAATCAGGAACAAATAAATAATAAAAAACACTTGAATTTTAATTGATAGGACTTCGTAAAGAAGCTGAAAGTTAGGAAAATGGCTCCTCATCAGAACAAATGATGAAATAACGATTAGAAATATAGAATCAAGAATAACTTGACTTGATATCCATGCAATTGTATTGTATATCTAAGTAAATTTATCTAAGTTTAAAGAGAATACAGATCGTATTCTCTTTTTTATTTTCTATAGGCTTTATCATGAGACAAATACTTATTTTCATCACTTCATTACTGTGTATATCACACTCATACGCACAAAAGAAAAATAATCTTTCTCCCCTGTGGAAACAGATCGACAGTTTGGCTGACAATCAATTTTGGAAAGAAATATCCCCCATCCTTACCAAAATAGAAGCAGAAGCAGTGAAAAAAAATTGGTATGATGAGCAAGTAAAAGCTTTCTTATATCGCCAAAAGATAAACATACAAACTTCTGATGATTCGGATATCAAGTTAAAAGTCATTCAAGAATTTGATATCAAAATAAAACAGCTTAAAAATAAAACAGCAAAAGCTATTTTAACGATTCAACAAGCACGTAATTATAGTGATTATTTCATTAATAATTATTATAGCATTAATCAACGCACGGAAGTACAAGGAGGTACGAAAGAAGATTTTACTTTTTGGACAAGCAGACAATTTGAAGACAAAATCAAATCTTTGTATAAAAATGCCTTAATAGAAAAAGACATGCTTTTGCAGGAACCAAAAGATAAATGGATGAAACTCATCGAGTCGCCAAATCCCTCCTACCTGCCTACGCTATATGATATTGCAGTCTATGATTATATCGATCTGCTACAAGAAAATCAACCCTATCAAATTTCTTTGGCTAGAAACAAGCCCGATCGAAATACCCAGATGGTGGATAGCTTATATCAAGACTTAGCCAACATCCATGAAGGGAAAAATACGGATGCTTATTTATTTAATAAATACCAATTGTTGCGTAGACAAAACGCCCAAGATTCTTCCAGATTACAGGTTCTTGAAAATTGGATCGCCACATATAAGCATACTGCACTCCAAGAAATCATGCTTGTAGATTACATCAACATCTATAAAAACAAGGCAAATATTGCTGCAGTAGATCAGCAACAACACATCGATATCTTATTAAAAAAAATAGAAACGTACTTGCCCCTTGCCGACAGTGTAAACACCAAAAATTATCTGAATTCAATTCGTGAAAATACATTTAAACCTTCTATTTTACTCGAATCTAAAACCTCTAATATTGCCAATAAAGAGGCGTTGATGAAGGTCACACATCAAAATTCCCGTAAAATTTTCTATAAAATAATACGTCCAAAAAATATGTTGGATCAAGGTCAATCTGAAATCCGAAGATCCAATGATAGTACACTATGGGACAACATCCATACGTTTACTAAAAATAATATAGTCGTAAAAGAAGGTGTTTTTGAACTTCATGATTTTAAAGATCAGGTCAGTCACGAAACAATCTTGCTTCTTCCGGCACTAGAGGCTGGTTCTTATACCATAGTATATGCTTCTACTCCCCTTGAAAACAGCTATAGTACCCAAGACTGTTACGGTTATCTAAAGGTCGATTACAGTAAATATGCGATGCTCCAAGATGATCAAGTCGTGCTCATTGTTGATCGCGAGACAGGTGCTAAGCAAGCCAATGCCTCCCTAAAGTTTTACAATCTACGCCAAGATAAATTTGATGTACAAGCAAGTGAAACCACAGACAAGGATGGTATTTTTAACAATAAAAACCAAAACAGAAACTTATTTCTAAGGATTAATGATGAACCGGTGTTCATTCCTTTCCATTCGTATTATTATCCGACAGTGGAGACAAAAGAAGACACACGTTACGATGCTAAAGTATTCACCGACCGATCCATCTATAGACCTGGTCAGATTGTCTATTTCAAAACGATTGTGTACAAGAATTACGAAAAGACGAAATACGCTACTATGCCGAGTAAACGTGTCGTAGTAGGGCTTTATGACACCAACAATCAACGTATCGAAGAAAAAACATTAGTGACCAATGATTTTGGCTCAGTAGCGGGCTCATTTGTCTTAAATACAGGTAATATCACCGGTCAATATGATATCAGAATTACAGGCGATGGGATCAATCAAAACTATAACTTTAACGTCGAAGAGTATAAACGTCCAAAATTTGAAGTTACTTTTGACGAGTTTAAAGATAAAAAATCGTTAGGGGATTCCATATCCATCACAGGAAAAGCGAAAACTTTTAGCGGAGTTCCGGTAGCCCATGCAACAGTTGCTTATTCCATCAACAAAATAGAAAATAGAATGAGACCTTACGATGTCTACGATAGAATTATAAACCGTACACTGAGTGAGATCATCCAGGTAGATACCATAAGAACGGATAAGGAAGGCAATTTTAAGATTAATTTTAAAAGTGACATTCCTTCAGATTTTGATCGCAAATTGAGGTATACGCAATCGTTCCATATCGAGGCTTCCATTATGGATGCTAATGGTGAAACCAATGAGAGTACAACGCGTTTAACGATCGGAAATATTCCCTTTACACTTTTGATAGATGCTCCAGAACAAAGTAACGCGGGTAATCTGGATTCGATCACCATCAGTGCACTCAATCTATCTGGACAAAAAGTTCCAGCAACGGGTAAATTGATACTGAAAAAAAGAATTGAAAATCCACGTCTTATCGTATCACCATCGTTTTTTATCACGCATGATTTTAGTTACTACAATAGCATACCTGAGAACGAATTTCTAGCAAAATTTCCATATGAACCTTATGGTGGCGAATATAAGAAAGAAGAAAGCTATACCGTTGTTTATGAAACGGAATTTGATCTTTCCCGATCCAATCAGATCAAACTACCCAATACCGCTAATTTTGTTGGAAAGTATAAATTGGAAGCGATCTCAATTGTCGCGGAAGATACTATCCGTAGCGAGCGTTTTATGGAAATCATCAACAATAAACTACAGTCAGATGAAAAATCACCTTTGATGGTTACCACGGACAAGGTCAATTATCAAATCTCAGATCTGGCTAAAATAATGCTTAAAACGGATTTTGATTTCCTTCACCTGAACATGACCTCATCCGAAGATGAAAAAATAGATTTTAAAGTCATTTCAAAAACGAAAACAACAATTGAGATAACGATCCCTAAAACCAACAAGAATAGCCTAGTCTTGAATTTCACAGGACTTAAAAATGGTCAGCTCTTCACCAAATCGGTTGTATTGCCTGTACAACAAGATATCCCTTCGTTGACAGTGGAAACAAAGACTTTTAGAAATAAATTATATCCGGGACAAAAAGAGACCTGGGAATTGGTGATTAAAGGAAAAAAAGGAGAACAGATTGCCTCGGAACTTTTGGTCAATATGTATGATGCATCCCTGGATAAACTTAAAGATGTGACAAGCAATGATTTTTCATTTTATCTTAACCCCAATTCTTATCCATCCTATCGAGGCTGGTCATATTACAATAATCTGAGTAGAAGTAGTTTTATCAGAAGTTATAACGATTTGAATTTCAATACGACATTGGATTACGATCGATTTAAGAATTTTGGTTTCCATATTAATAATTATGATTTTGACCGGACGAGAAGAAAGTCTTCTCCTGGATCGATCATGATCAGGGGGGCTGCTGTGGTTAACCATAAAAATCTTTTACAGGGTAAAGTAGCTGGTTTATCTAACCAAAATAGTGATATGGCGATCACGCAGAGGGCTGACCAATCTGCTGATGCAGCATCTCCTCCACTGGAAGAAATAGTAGTAGCAGGCGGACAACAGCAGATCGGTACAAATAAAGACGAGAATCCAATTCAGGTTCGAAAAAATCTACAGGAGACTGTGTTTTTCTTACCTCAACTTCGTACAGATAAAGATGGGCATGCTGTATTCAGCTTTGATTCTCCGGAAAGTTTAACACGCTGGAAGTTTATGGCAATTGCACATAGTAAAGAACTGGCTATCGGCACCTACACAGATTTTGTCGAAACACAAAAAGACCTCATGATTGTACCCAATATGCCAAGGTTCTTTAGAGAAGCGGATCAAATGACAATCAAAGCTCAAGTCAATAACTTGTCTGCTCATGACTTGAAAACATCCGTTTCACTGGAAATGTTTGATGCCATTACCATGAGTCCATTAGCCGTGAAAATCCCCGTAAAACAAATTATGGTCGCTTCTAAAGGGAGTGAAAATACCAGTTGGGAGATTACGATTCCTAAACAGGTAGAAGCGATCACCTATCGCATTGTGGCACAAGGGGGAAATTTTTCTGATGGTGAAGAGTCGACAATTCCGGTTTTAAAAAACAGCATGTTGGTCACAGAAACTCTACCTATTGCTGTCAGAGAAGGTCAGTCGAAGTCATTTGAAATGAAAAATTTACAGCAGACCTCTGCCACTGCCGAGCCGTACCGCTATACGCTGGAATTAACAAGCAATCCCATTTATCAAGCCTTATTTGCTTTACCATATGTCAATGAATACCCATATGAATCATCAGAATCCATTTTTAGTAAATTCTATCTCAACTCATTTTCTGCTCATTTGGTCAATCAACATCCTAAAATAAAGCTTGTCTTTGATCGATGGAAAGATCAGCAGCAACTGCAATCAAAATTGCGCATCAATGAAGAATTGAAAGCGATCTTGATCCAAGAAACACCTTGGTTACAAGAGGCGATTAATGAAGAAGAAACCATGAAAAATATAGCGCTTCTGTTGGATCAAAGTACGCTTAAAAACAGCTTAACCGCAGACATGACCAAACTTGCTGCATGGCAATCGACACGTGGTGGTTTTTCATGGTATCCTGGAGGCAATGAAAGTTTCCACATGTCAACCTATATTCTTACTGGGATCAACAAACTGCAAGCTAAAGGGATCATTGCTGAATTTGATTTAACAAATACCGTTAAACCAATTTTGACAAAAGGTATCGCATTTTTAGACAATGAGATTTTATATCATTGGTCTCGATACCAACAAGACAATAAGCTGAAACCAAGTATTGATCAAGGGATAGAATATTTATTGGTCAGAAGTAGCTATCCAGCTGTTGAGAAAAATACACCATTAGAAGCTGCTATTGCCTATTTTCTAAAAGAGATGGATAAGGACAAGCTCAGCTATAGTATAGCTACTCAAGCCAAAGTAGCCCTCATATTAAATCGCTACAATTTAAAAGAATCAGCCGCATTGGTCATCAAACAATTGCAACAAAAGTCGGTTGAATCGGTTGAAAAAGGAATGTACTGGAATCAAAATCAAGCTGGTTGGTCTTGGTATGAGGCTCCGATCGAAACACAAGCCCTGTTGATACAAGCGTTTGACGAAGTAAGCCAAGATAAAAAAGCCATTGAAAACATGAAGATCTGGCTCATCAAAAATAAGCAAGTACGTCACTGGAATTCAACCAAAGCAACAGTTGCTGCTGTTGATGCCTTAATCAATTATGGTGAAAACTGGCTGGATGCTCCAGAAGGATTGACGATAAAAGTAGCTGGCAAACCATTGGATGATGCTCAAATATCGAAACAAATCGGTTCTGGCTATAGGAAAGAAAGTTGGATGAAAAAAGAGATTAAACCAGCTCTTGGTCAAGTTGAGATTTCAAAAACAAGTCCTGGAATTGCATTAGGAGGTTTGTATTATCAATATTTTGAACAATTAGATCAGATACCATCGGCATCGTCAACCATTACTTTACAAAAAGAGTTGTACCTCAAAAAAATGGTACAATTGAAAGAAGTACTTGTCCCTATAACAGCTTCCACGCCGATTCAACTGGGCGATTTGGTCAAAGTTCGGATTTCGATAAAAACCGATAGAAATCTATCATTCATACATCTAAAAGATATGCGCGCATCCGGATTTGAACCCACCAATGTAACTTCGACCTATACCTATAAGCAAGGTTTTGGTTATTATGAAAGTACAAAGGATGCCGCAACCAATTTCTTTATCGACTATTTGCCACAGGGAAGCTACGTATTTGAATATGAATTAAGAGCAAATAATGCCGGTATTTTTTCAAATGGAATCACCAGCATCCAAAATCTATATGCACCAGAAATGTCATCCCATTCAACAGGAATCCAGGTTCATATAACAGATAAATAGGTCCATTAATAGTATTAAAAAGTTGTTACTACATATACATTTAACAATTATTTAATACTATTAAAATATTACATTAATTCAGTAAATTTACATTTGAGGCTAATCGTATAATAAGAAGTATTAAAAAAATATGGCGCGAAAATTCATTCCTAGAGATGTCAGCTGGTTAAGTTTTAATAGCAGAGTGCTACAAGAAGCTGCTGATGAAACAGTCCCTCTTCCTTCTAAAATCAAATTCTTAGGAATCTTTTCCAATAACCTAGACGAATTTTTCAGAGTGCGCATACCTGGCTTAAAACGCGCAATCGATATTAAAGACAAGGAAGCGAATACTTCCTTTTTTGAAGATCCACAGATCATACTCGATGAGGTCAATACCATTGTCATTAAACAACAGAAAAAATTTGATAATTTTTGGGCGTTGATACAAAAAGAAATGGCACAACAGCATGTTTACATCAAAGATGCTAGCCAACTCAACCTCAAACAGGAAGAATTTGTACGCAACTTTTACTCCGAAGAGGTCGAGTCTAACGTCACTCCATTATTGCTTGATGATAGCCGGCCTATGCCTTATCTTCGAGATAAAAGCCTTTACTTGGGCATCTCCATGCGTAAACAGGAATGGGAATATGAAACAAAATTTGCTATCATCGAAATCCCGACGACCTTAAACGGTCGTTTTGTAATCCTGCCCGCATCGGCGAAGGAAAAACATATTATTTTATTAGAAGATATCATTAAATTCAATCTCCCTTATATTTTTTCTTATTTTGGATTCGACGAGTTTCATGCGCACGTCTTTAAAATCACTAAAGATGCGGAGTTTGACTTGGATAATGACATCAACACCACACTGGCGGAAAAAATATCAAAAGGGATAAAAAATAGAAGAAAAGGCAAAACAACCCGATTTATTTTTGATAAAGAGATGGATCCAAAGCTGGTGGAGTTTTTGATCAAGAAATTACAATTAACAAAAAAAGATAATATCATAGCCGGTCAGAAAATCCATAATTTCAAACATTTTATGGACTTTCCAAATGTTTTTAAGCAGCCTAACTTACCGATCACAAATCCTGGATTTACCCATCCTCAACTGAACAAAACACAAAGAATTACGGATATCATAATCAAAAAAGATATCTTGCTTTCCTTTCCTTACCATACTTTTCGCCCGGTAATCGACCTTTTAAGAGAGGCAGCAATGGATCCCGATGTGAAGACCATCCAGATCACCGCTTATCGACTTGCTTCAAATAGTAAAATTGTCAATGCATTGATTAATGCGGCTAGGAATGGTAAAGATGTCACCGTTATGCTTGAACTTCAAGCTCGATTTGACGAAGAGAATAATCTATTTTGGAAAGAGAGACTTGAACTTGAAGGAATCCGGGTTTTAACCGGTGTTCCTAATAAAAAGGTTCATGCAAAACTTTGTATCATTAAAAAAAGAGTGGGTGCCAAAACCATTCAATATGGTTTTGTCAGTACAGGTAATATTAATGAAAAGACCGCAAAGCTATATGGTGATTACTGTTTACTAACCAGTAACAGAAGCGTCATGGCAGATATCAATAAGGTTTTTCATTTCCTAAAAAAACCAAAAAGTAATCCTGCTGAGGTCATTAAAAACTGCAATAGCCTACTCATCTGTCCTACAGATATGCGCAATGGAATCATTCATTATATCGACAAAGAGATCGAAGAAGTGAAAGCGGGTAGAAAAGCGCGTATCATATTAAAGGTAAACTCGCTTAGTGATCGTATCCTCATCAAAAAATTATATGATGCAGCAGAGGCTGGTGTACAGATTGATCTGATCGTTAGAGGTATTTACTGCGCGACTAATCAGACAAAATTTAAAAAACCAATCAACGCGATCAGTATCGTTGATGAATTTTTGGAGCATGCTCGGGTCATGTATTTCTATTCCGCTGGCAAAGAAGTGACCTATATTTCTTCAGCAGATTGGATGACGAGAAATTTGGATCATCGCATAGAGGCAGCCGTAAAAATCAACAGTAAAAAAATCAGGGATGAAATTAAAGATATGTTGCAGATCCAACTGCGCGATAATGTGAAGGCCCGTATTTTGAACAATGAACTCAATAACCGATATGTTATAAATGACAAGGAGCCTTGTCGTTCACAAATTGAAATCTATAAGTATCTCAGGAGAAAAACAGATGAAGTATAAACAAAAAAAGGTCAGCGATTGAAGTGCTGACCTTTTTTTTGTTATTTTCCTATTAGCCTCTACTGTTGTAGTTAGGAGCTTCTTTTGTAATCGAAATATTATGTGGATGAGATTCGCGCAATCCAGCACCTGTAATACGTACAAATTGAGCTTCTTGCAACTTCGAAATTGTTGCAGCTCCACAATAACCCATTGATGCTTTCAATCCGCCCATATATTGGTACACCACCTCAGCTAACGTACCTTTGTAAGGAACACGACCAACAATACCTTCTGGAACTAATTTTTTGATATCATCTTCAACATCCTGGAAGTAACGATCTTTAGATCCCTTTTCCATCGCCTCGATAGATCCCATTCCGCGGTATGACTTAAATTTACGTCCTTCATAAATGATAGTCTCTCCTGGCGCTTCTTCCACACCTGCAAATAATGATCCTGCCATGATGGTGTAGGCACCAGCAGCAATTGCTTTTGCAATATCACCAGTTTGTTTAATACCACCATCTGCGATCAATGGAACACCAGTACCTTTTAACGCCTGTGCGACTTCATAGATTGCATATAACTGAGGTACACCAACCCCAGCGATGATACGTGTTGTACAGATCGATCCAGGTCCGATACCTACTTTTACCGCGTCTGCACCGGCTTCTGCTAAAGCTGTTGCAGCTGCACCAGTAGCAATATTTCCAACGATAACCTGTAAATCTGGGAATGTAGCTTTCACCAATTTCAATTTATCGATGACCCCTTTGGAATGACCGTGAGCAGTATCAATGGTAATCACATCCACACCAGCCTTTACTAAAGCCTCTACACGATCTAATGTATCTGGAGTGACTCCTACTGCTCCACCGACTAATAAACGTCCGTGCGTATCTTTAGCAGCATTAGGATAGTGCTTATATTTTTGAATATCTTTAAAAGTAATCAAGCCTTTAAGAATACCTTCATGATTAACCACGGGAAGTTTTTCAATTTTATGATCTTGTAAGATTTCTTCTGCTCGTACTAAATCTGTACCTTCTGGAGCGGTAACTAGATTATCTTTGGTCATCAATGAGGCAATCGGCTGACTCATAACTTTTTGGAAACGTAAGTCACGATTAGTTACAATTCCAACTAATTTACCCTGAGCATCGATTACCGGAATACCACCAATTTTATGATCTTTCATAATTTTGAAGGCATCACCCACTGTTGCCGTTTCCAATAAAGTAACTGGATCTTGAATCATGCCGCTTTCTGAACGCTTTACTTTTCGTACTTCAGCTGCCTGCTCCGCAATCGTCATGTTTTTATGTAACATACCAATACCGCCCGCTTGTGCAATCGCAATCGCTAGATCAGCACCCGTCACCGTATCCATTGCCGCAGAAACTAATGGAATATTTAATTTGATTTTTTTTGTCAAGAAAGTACTTGTATCGACATCACGTGGTAAAACTTCAGAATAAGCTGGAATTAATAATACGTCGTCGTAGGTAAGTCCTTCTGCTACGAATTTTTGTGGATCTAATTGCATGGCAAATATGTATTGGGTTTTCTATTTGCCAGGCAAAATTAAGAATAATTCGTGAAAAATGAAAATTATTTTGACTAATTACATTAAAATGATTAATATAACACTAGCTTAACACAGTAAGACGAAATTCATATTGTTTAATGGAAATGATGTGGCCACTCGTCATAAAAAGGATAGCAGGCAGTAGCCAATCGACGAGCTCTTGCTCCCCTTAAATACTCAAAACCTAGCCTACAGGCTGTTGACCATATAAATACGAAGTATATTGATTGTGGTGAAGCTCCGATAACGGTGTAAAAACCGTAGTCAGCGTATACCCAGCCCCCGAGGTTGTTGCAATCTCAAACGAGATCAACATGGTATAAACGATGCGGCGAGTTTACAAATTCGTCCTGGTTATTTTTTGATATGGCGATCATTTCCAACAACTTTTTAAAAAAGAGATAATCAGATAGCTGCGTGATATACATCATTTTTACCAGCACATTGATTAAATGGAAAAGCTGATTTAACAACTCATTATCAATATATTAAATTTACCAAAGAATTTCTCTATGACCACCATATTGAGCTCTTCTCCCTATTTTATATTGTCCTAAAGGTCTATTTACAACTTTTGGCAAGCTATTTGCATACCATGTCTGAATTGAATTTTAAAAAACACATATTATGAAAAAAGTATTACTATCAATGGCTGCAGTTGCCATATTAGCATTAGGAGCACAAGAGGCTAAAGCTCAATCACCACAACGCGCGGCTATCGGTGTTGTATTTGATGGTACAGTAGGTGATTTATGGGGTGTTCAATACAAACAATCTATGGGCGGTGCAAACAATGGTCAAGCACAAATTATGTTTGATGACCATGTTGTTGCAGTTGGAGCTGATTACCAATATGCAAGACCTTTCTCAGGAACGAACGGTTTAGGTTGGTACGCAGGTATCGGTGCTCAGTTATCATTTATTGATGCTGGCGATAACCAAACTTGGGTAGCTTTACGTCCGCAATTAGGTTTGGAATTTAAAATTCCAGCAGCACCTATCGGTCTTCACGCAGATTGGAAACCAGATTGGAGATTAAATCACGGTAATGATTTTGATGCATCTACTTTTTCTTTCGGTATTAAATACACATTAAGATAGATTGAATTGCATTTTGCATAAAAAAGCCTCCCCAAAAGGGAGGCTTTTTCTGTTTAAAATAAGGCACATACCCATTCATCGCAAATTAATCGCTTTTTATCATAAGCTTAATCAAATAAAGCTTTTCATTTTACAAAATTTTTATACCTTTGGCATTCTTGGAGAATTGTAATTTTCAAACAAGAATGAGTTATCAATTATATCATATAATATCAAACTAATACACTAAAAACAGACGATGCAAGGTAAAGGGCTGATTAAATTTTTGGTGATAGCGGTATCTATAGCATGTCTATACGCCCTATCATTCACTTTTGTAACCCGCAAAGTTGAGCGTGATGCTGAGAATTATGCACAAGGAGATATGGCACGTGAGAAATCGTACCTAGACTCTATCGCTGGCGAGGTTGTTTACAATTTAGGTTTTGCAAAATACACCTATAGAGAAGCTAAAGGTCAAGAATTGGCTTTAGGACTAGATCTAAAAGGAGGTATGAACGTTACGATGGAAATCTCAATCGATGAGTTGATTCGTAACTTAGCAGAGAATCCTAAAGACGAGAAATTCAATGCAGCACTTACTGCTGCCGTTTCGAAAAGTAAAACAAGTCAAAAATCTCTAGTAAATTTATTCATTGAAGAATATAAAGCTACAGGTACTACGACTCCGCTTTCAACTTTTTTCGCGACTAAAGATAATGCATCTTTAATCAAAGCGGGGGACTCTGATAGACAATTGGAATCTTTCTTACAAAAAGAAGCTGATAATGCTATCCAAAACTCATACAAAGTACTTCGTACGCGTATTGATAAATTTGGAGTTGCTTCTCCTAACATCCAGATTCAACAAGGTACAAACCGTATTTTAATTGAATTGCCGGGTGTGAATGACGAGCAGCGTGTCCGTAAATTATTACAGGGATCGGCAAAACTCGAGTTTTACGAAACTTATGCGAATCAGGAAGTATATCCTTTGTTAGAAAACATTAACAAAACTTTATCTGCAACTTTAAAAGTAGCTCCTACAGAGGATAAAGCAGCAACAGATTCGACTAAAAAATCAGAGGATTTATTGGCTAACCTGGGTGCAAATAAAAATACAAAAGATAGCGCTACTGCAAAATTATCACAAGAAAACCCATTATTTGATGTGTTGAGACCAGCTGTTTACATGGGTGAGAATCAACAAATGGCTTTAATGCCTGGAGCAATGGTGGGTAGTGCAGAACTTAAAGATACCGCTAAAGTAAATGCTTTTTTAAACAGACCTGACGTTAAATCCATTATCCCAGGAAATTTAAGATTGTTATGGTCAGTAAAACCTGAAGCTAAAACTCCAAACATCCTTTCTTTATACGCGATCAGACCTGCGGGTGTGGATAATGGCCCAGTTTTAACGGGTGATGTGATTACCAATGCACGTGACGAATTTAATGAAAGAAATGAGCCTGTTGTTTCGATGCAAATGAACAGCGAAGGTGCTCGTGAATGGAAAAAAATTACAGCTAAAGCAGCGCAAGGTCACCAATCGATCGCTATCGTTCTTGACAATGTCGTGTATTCAGCACCTGGTGTTAATGAAGAGATCGCGGGTGGTAATTCATCCATCTCTGGTTCTTTCACAGTTGAAGATACAAAAGATTTAGCCAACGTATTGAAAGCAGGTCGTCTTCCAACAACAGCTAAAATAGTAGAAGAAGCCATCGTCGGTCCTACTTTAGGACAATCAGCGATTGATTCGGGTGTGAATTCAGCAGTTATCGGTATCGTATTGGTTCTGGTATTCATGATTGCGTATTACAATACTGCAGGTTTGGTAGCAAACATTGCTGTTCTTGTAAACGTATTCTTTATCATGGGGGTATTGGCATCATTGAATGCTGTGCTCACCCTTCCGGGTATCGCAGGTATCGTTTTGACAATGGGTACTGCGGTGGATGCCAACGTACTGATTTACGAACGTATACGTGAGGAATTAGCGGGTGGTAAATCAATCCGTCAAGCTGTTGCTGATGGCTACAAACATGCTTTACCTTCAATCTTAGATTCACAAATTACGACCTTCTTAGTTGGTTTAGTATTATTCTTCTTCGGAACAGGTCCAATTTTAGGGTTTGCAACCACATTAATGGTGGGTATTATCACCTCACTATTTACCGGTATCTTCCTGACTCGTATTATTTTTGAGTGGATGCTGGAACGTGATATGAAAATTAAAGTTTCTTTCCCTTGGTCTGCGAAAACATTGCAAAATGCCAATTTCCAATTCATCAAGAAAAGAAAAGGACTTTACATCGTTTCTATTGTTGTCGTTATCGCTTGTTTTGCATCGATCTTCATTAAAGGATTTAGTCAAGGGGTCGATTTCCAAGGTGGACGTACGTATACCATTCGTTACGACAAACCTGTAGATCTAGAAGCTGTACGTAAAAATTTAGATGATGCTTTCCAAAAAACAACTGAGGTTAAAGTATTTGGAGCTGCAAACCAACTTCGTATCACAACAACTTATCATATCGATGAGACATCTGACGAAGCAGACCAAGAAGTATTGACTAAATTGAATGAAGGATTATCTAAAGTAGATGCGAGCAACAAACATGAGATTCTTTCTTCTCAGAAAGTTGGTCCTAGTATCGCAACTGATATGAAAGCAAGATCAATTTATGCAACAATCTTTGCCTTATTAATCATTGCAGTATATATTTTAGTACGTTTCCGTAAGTGGCAATATTCAGCAGGTGCTGCAATCGCTACCGTGCATGATGCCGTCATTGTATTAGGTTTGTTCTCTATTTTAGATGGTATTGTTCCATTCTCATTAGACATTGATCAGCATTTTATTGCCGCTATTTTAACGGTATTAGGCTATTCTGTAAATGATACGGTAGTGGTATTTGACCGTATCCGTGAAGATCTAAATAAGCCAAATGCTTTAAATAAAAACTTTGGTGAAATCATCAACCACGCCATCAATACAACATTAAGCAGAACGGTTATTACATCATTGACAATTGTATTCGTATTAGCAGTATTATTTGTTTTCGGTGGTGAAGTAATCAGAGGCTTCTCTTTCGCGATCTTAATTGGTATTATTGTAGGTACATATTCCTCTATATTCTTAGCTGCACCAGCAGTATACGATTTGAGTAAAGGAGAACATTTTGAAGAAGCTCCTAAAAAAGCTGAACCGGTAACTCCTTAGTTAAAAAACAAAACGTTTAAAAAGGCTTTCAGATTTTATCTGAAAGCCTTTTTTATTTTACAATAAATTCATTAAATACTTGTTGCACTAAGTATTTAATGATTATATTTGTTGTACGAAATATTAGCATACAAATATTTAAATGCAAGACGAAAAATTCAATCGATACTCTTTCATTTTAGAAAGAACAGCAAAAAAAGTAAAACAATTTGCACAAAATTCTTTTACGGACAATGATTTTGACATCACCGTAGATCAATGGACAATTATTAAAACACTTTATGAAAATGATGATCTATTGCAAAAAGAACTCGCTGAAAAGTGTTGTAAAGATCAGCCTACCCTAACCCGTATTGTTGATTTATTAATAAAAAAAGGATTAACAGAACGTGTTGTCCATCCATCTGATCGACGGAGCATCTATCTGCACTTGACGGATGAAGGTCGAAAAAAAGTAGAAGCCTACTCTCCCATCGTCGCAAGCATCCGTATGAAAGCTTGGGAAAATTTAACTGATGAGGATTTTAGCGCCTTCACACGCATACTGGAAAAAATTTACAATAACCTAAGTAATAAAATTTAATATGATTACAACAGACATATGTATTATTGGCGCAGGACCAGTAGGTCTATTTGCTGTATTTGAAGCAGGTTTGTTAAAGATGAGATGTCATCTCATTGATGTCTTACCTCAGGTTGGTGGTCAGCTATCTGAAATCTATCCGCATAAGCCGATATACGATATCCCCGGCTACCCCACCATACGTGCACAGGATTTGATTGACAATCAAATGAAACAGATCGAACCATTCAGCCCCACTTTTACACTCGGCGAACGTGTTGAAGGCCTGGAAAAGCAAGAAGATGGTTCATATGTAGTCATTAGTTCAGAAGGAACACATATCCACTGTCAAGTTGTTGTCATATCAGGTGGTTTAGGATGTTTTGAACCACGTAAGCCAGAACTAGCTAATTTAGCTCAGTACGAAAGAAAAGGTGTTGATTATATGGTCAAAAATCCAGAGACTTATCGGGACAAGAAGATCATCATCGCCGGTGGAGGAGACTCTGCGTTGGACTGGGCGATCTACTTATCGGATATTGCGAAAGAATTGACATTAATACATCGAAGTGACTCTTTTAGAGGAGCACCAGACTCGGCAGACAAGGTCTATGAACTTGCTCAAAAAGGAGCAATCAATCTATTGCTATCCCACAATCTGGCTGATGTCCATGGCACAGATCGTTTATCGCATGTCATTGCTATCAATAAGCAAAAAGAGGAGATCAGTATGGAAGCCGATTACTTTATACCATTATTTGGCTTAACTCCAAAACTGGGACCTATTGCTGACTGGGGCTTACAGATTGATAAAAATGCGATTGAGGTCAATACGGTGGATTACTCCACCAATATCGAACGTATCTATGCCATCGGAGATATCAATACCTATCCAGGTAAATTAAAGTTGATCTTATGTGGATACCATGAAGCAGCATTGATGGCACAGAGTGCTTTCAGATTTGTATACCCAGATCAAAAACTAAGTTTCAAATATACCACTGTAAACGGTATCAATACATTTTAGTCATGGACCATATTATTGAAATAGAAATTGAAGATCGGGATGGTACCGTTCAAAAAATAGAAGTGCCGACCGATGTCAATTTATCCTTAATGGAATTGTTAAAAGCATGCGATTATGAGGTCTTAGCGACTTGTGGAGGAATGGCACTTTGTGCCACCTGCCATGTACAGGTCAAATCTGGAGGGGAGCATTTATCAGAACCACAGGATCAGGAGCTCGATATGCTGGATACTTTACCAGATGCCGACGACGATAGCCGACTGGCATGTCAGCTGAGATTGACCAATGAAAATGCAGGATTAAGTATTAAAATAAAAGGTGCTTTACAATAATAAATTATTCAAAGTGTACTTTTTACACCCAATTTTTAAAATATCCCAGCAAACAGAATTGATAAACTATGCAATTAATTCTGTTTGCAAGCGACTGATTAACAAGTAGTAATAAAATAAGCAAAATAAAAAAACAGCTTATTCACCATAAATATGACAATAAAAAGGAACTATATATAAAGATATTTTAGTTTTTTGAATGAAAAATTAAGATATTTGCAGAAGGATTACAATTTTCCGAATATTTTATATAAATTTCAAATAATATGCTAAGCAATCGTTCAGATAGAAAATTCCCAAGAGTGGTCATTATTGGTGCTGGTTTTGGTGGAATTGAAGTTGCTAAAAAGTTAAAAAATAAGGAAGTAGAAGTACTATTATTAGATAGAAATAATTTTCATACCTTCCAACCCTTAATGTATCAAGTAGCTACAGGTACATTATCTGCAGATTCGATCTCATTCCCTATCCGTAAGATGTTCAAATCTCAGGAGAATTTTAGTTTCAGAATTGCAGAAGTCAATCATATCGATGCGATCAATAAAACGGTTCAAACCAATATTGGTGATTTTGAATATGATTTTTTAGTCGTTGCGACAGGAGCTACGACCAATTTCTTTGGTAATCAGCAAATCGCAAAATATGCTTTACCGATGAAAAGCATTCAAGAAGCATTAAACATCCGTAGCTATGTGTTGCAAAATCTTGAAAAAGCAGTTCAAATTGCAAATCCAGAGGACCGTAAACCATTTTTAAACTTTGTCATTGTAGGTGGTGGACCGACAGGTGTTGAGCTTTCCGGTGCAATTGCTGAGATTAGAAATAATATTCTGGAGAAAGATTATCCGGAATTACGCAAAGAAGAAATGAACGTTTACTTGGTCGAAGGTCAAAGTAAAGTTTTAGCTAATTTGTCAGAGAAGTCTTCTGAAGATTCGGAAAAATATTTAAAAGCATTAGGCGTTAAAATATTATTAAATGTTTCTGTAACGGGCTTTGATGGTACTGCAATCTCTTTTGGTGATGGTAGCGCCATTGAAACAAAGACTGTTATTTGGGGTGCTGGAGTTGCAGGTCAATTTCCAGAAGGTTTCAAAAAAGAAAACATTCAACGTGGTAATCGTATCCAGACGGATGATCAATGTCGTGTCTTGGATATGGAAAACGTCTATGCAATCGGTGACGTATCCGCATTTATTACGGACGATCTACCTCGTGGATTGCCAGGTGTAGCTCCAGTAGCACAACAACAAGGTAAATACGTTGCTCAACACATTAGCAATGTGATGAACAACCGTTCAAATGAGAAATTCTCCTACTTCGACAAAGGTTCGATGGCGACTATTGGTCGTGCTAAAGCTGTCGTGGATATGGGTAAAATTCATTTTAATGGATTCTTCGGTTGGATCGTTTGGATGTTTGTTCACTTAATGTCTATTTTTGGTTTTAGAAACAAAGTCATTACCTTTATCAACTGGACAGTGAAATTTTTCACCAAGAACTCTGGTGTTCGATTAATCTTTTACAAGTATAATCAACCCGCTCCAGAAGTAAAAAACGATAATCAAGTCATAGAAAACAACTAAAATGGATAACAAGACAATTGCTAAAAAATTCAAATTATGTAGCCAACTAATGGAATTGCATAATGAAAATCCTTTCCGAATAAAAGCAATTGCCAGTGCATCCTTTAAGTTAGATAAACTACCCTTTCTGCTTGAAACCGCTTCTTTAGAAGAGATAAGCAGCCAACCCGGTATTGGGAAAAGCACGGCAGAAAAGGTTAAAAAATTAGCCGAAACTGGTTCATTTGATGAGCTAGATGCGATGTTAAGCATTACCCCAGAAGGAATTTTGGAAATGCTTAACATAAAAGGCTTAGGTCCAAAAAAAATACAAATTATCTGGACTGACCTGCAGATTGAAAGCGTCGGTGAGTTGCTATATGCCTGCAACGAAAATCGATTGATAGAAGCCAAAGGTTTTGGGTTGAAAACACAAGAGGATATTAAAAAATCCATTGAATTCTCCATATCCAATCAGGGCTGGTTTTTATATGCAAGGGTGCTGAAGAATGCAGATGCCGTAATTACAGCACTTGAAAATAGTTTATCTCCTACCTTAATTTCCTTTACTGGAGATTTTCGTCGGAAATGTGAAGTATTAAGTTCGGTCGATATTCTATTAAGCGCAGATAGAGATACCACATTAGCGTATCTACATGCACATTATCCTGATCATATAAATGAAGAGCTGGAATATATCTCATTCCGAGATGAACTTGGGTTTACCTTTCACCTCTACCTCTCCACAACAGCAGAATTTCACCAAAATTTAATCTTAACAACGGGTTCCAAAAAACACTTGGAATTACTTGATGAGACGCTGATAACCGCTTTAAATTCGGAAGAGGAAAATTACGCTGTTCAGGGTTTGGATTATATCGAACCTGAACTTCGAGAAGGTCTTGATGAAGTATTTTTAGCAAAAAACCATCAATTACCCAAATTGATCAATTTCGATGATCTAAAAGGTACTTTGCATAACCACTCTACCTACAGCGACGGCGTGCATACCTTAGCAGAAATGGCAAGATATACCAAGGAAGAATTAGGACTAAGTTATTTCGGAATTTGTGATCACTCCAAAACTGCTGTATATGCCAATGGTCTACCGATTGACCGTGTACAAAAACAATGGGAAGAAATCGATCAACTCAATCAACAGCTGGCGCCATTTAAAATTTTTAAAGGCATTGAGTCGGATATTTTAGCCGATGGCTCGTTAGATTATCCTGACGAGATTCTTGCAGGTTTTGATTTTGTAGTCGCTTCTGTTCACTCCAACCTCAAAATGGACGAAGACAAAGCAACTGCGCGTCTGTTAAAGGCAATAGAAAATCCCTATACGACCATTTTGGGTCATCCAACAGGACGTCTTTTATTAAGTAGATCCGGCTATCCATTGGACTATAAAAAAATAATCGATGCTTGTGCTGCTCACCAGGTGGTCATAGAGATCAACGCCAACCCTTTACGTTTGGATTTAGATTGGAGATGGCATCGTTATGCTGTAGAAAAAGGTGTTCTATTATCGATCAATCCGGATGCGCACCGTACCGAAGGTCTACTGGATATGCATTATGGTATATTTGTGGCAAGAAAAGGCGGATTAAGTGCTAAAAACTGTCTTAATAGCTTAACGTTAGCAGAAATCGAAAGCTATTTTAGTAAAAAAAGATAACTGAACTCTTCTTCTAGAAAGCAATGCTATTTTTTTAACTAGGTAAATTCTCTTATATTTAACGCTTATATCAATATCAAAAGCGTTGAAAAATCTAAGCTATTTAGTCGTATTTCTGTTTTTATTTCCTTGTCTTGTCAACGGACAATTGTTATCAAACAAAACTGAATTTTCTCGTAAAGATTCTTTAAGAGGCCAATTGACTCCTTTAAGGACCTGCTACGATGTCACCTATTATCACCTCGATGTTGATGTCAATATTCCAACACGAAGCATTTCTGGAAGTAATCTGATCAAATTTAAAACCCTACAGGATTTCAATCGCATGCAGATTGATTTGTTTGATAATATGGCCATTGATCAAATTCTCTACAAGGGTAAAAAGCTAAAGTATACCAGAGAATTTAATGCGGTTTTTATCGATTTTCCAACGCACATCAAAACCAATACGTTAGATTCTATCCTCGTATATTTTTCAGGTACACCCCATCAAGCCAATCGTGCCCCTTGGGATGGCGGTTTTGATTGGAAGAAAGACAGTAATAACAAGCCTTGGGTAGCGAGTGCAAACCAAGGTATTGGAGCAAGTCTATGGTGGCCCAATAAAGATCATCAGTCTGATGAACCAGATAGCGTACTCATATCCGTAACAGTCCCTAAAGGACTCATGAATGTGTCAAACGGACGACTTAGAAATATCGAAAATATAGGAAGTAAAAAATCTAAATTCAACTGGTTTGTTTCCAACCCGATTAACAATTACAATATTGCCCTCAATATTGGCGACTACGTTCATTTTCAAGATAGCTTTGATGGTGAAAAGGGAAAATTGGATATCGATTATTATGTATTACGGGAAAATATAGATCGAGCAAAACCGCATTTCGAAGCCAATGTAAAACCGATGTTAAAAGCTTTTGAATATTGGTTCGGTCCCTACCCTTTCTATGAAGATAGTTTCAAGCTGATCGAAACATCACACCTCGGCATGGAGCACCAAAGTGGTATTGCTTATGGCAACCGATTTTTGAATGGCTATCTTGGCGGAGATGGTTCGGGTACAGGATGGGGATTGAAATGGGATTTTATCATTATACACGAAGCCGGACACGAATGGTTTGGCAATAATATCACTGCAGCTGATATTGCTGACATGTGGATCCATGAAAGTTTCACCAATTACTCTGAAGCACTTTATATCGATTATTACTTTGGCAAAAAGGCGGGGCAAGAATATATTTATGGCAATCGACGCGCCATTCAAAATGATAAACCTATTCAAGGTCGGTATCATGTCAATAACGAAGGATCCGGAGACATGTACAACAAAGGTGGTGTCCTACACAACATGATTAGAACAATCATCGCTGATGATGAAAAATGGCGCTCGATATTGCGGGGATTAAATGCTAAGTTTTATCACCAACAGGTTAATTATGATGACATTGTGCATTATATCAATCAAGAATCGGGTATAAATTTCAGTTCTATTTTTGAACAATATGTCAAGACAACAGCTATTCCCATCTTAAGTATTACGGAGTCAAAAGATGGAAAAATACATGCTAAATGGAAAAATACAGTTGCAAATTTTCAAATGCCCATCCCTATCGGGACCTCAGATAATACTTTAAAAGCAATTAATATCACCAATGACGACCAAACATTAAATATTCCCAATCTAACAAAAGAAAATGTAAAGATTGACACTTTTAATTACTACATTGACGTACAGAAAAATTAATTTCGAAGTAAAAACATAAGAAAATGCCTTATTAAACGTTTACTTGTTATCATCTTACAGCTCCACAAAAGAGTTCTAAATTATCAATAAAAAAAATCAAGACTTACTTCAAAAACTAATAATTTTTAGTAGGTTTGCATATTCATAAAAAGTAGCTTAAAATACAGCAAATGGGTTTATTTAACTGGTTTACACAAGAAGTTGCCATCGATTTAGGTACAGCAAATACCCTTATCATCTATAATGACAAAGTAGTAGTTGACGAACCTTCAATTGTGGCCTTTGATCGTACGACAAACAAAGTAATTGCAATCGGACGTCAGGCAATGCAAATGGAGGGAAAGACACACGATAATATAAAAACAGTACGTCCTCTTCGTGATGGTGTTATTGCAGATTTTACTGCCGCAGAGCATTTGATCCGCGGAATGGTAAAATTGGTTAATAATGGGAAAAGTTGGTTTTTTCCTTCTTTAAGAATGGTGGTTTGTATCCCTTCAGGAATTACTGAAGTCGAGAAGCGTGCGGTACGTGATTCTGCAGAAATTGCAGGAGCAAAAGAAGTATATCTGATCCACGAGCCGATGGCTGCCGCAGTAGGTATCGGAATTGATGTGGAAGAGCCTATGGGTAACATGATTATTGATATCGGTGGTGGAACAACAGAAATCGCCGTGATCGCACTTTCCGGTATTGTTTGTGACCAATCAATCCGTGTTGCGGGAGATAACTTCGATTCTGATATCGTACAGTATATCCGTAGACAGCACAACATCATGATCGGTGAACGTACAGCAGAAAAAATTAAAATCGAAGTGGGAGCTGCTCTTCCTGAATTGCAAGATCCACCTGAGGATTTCGCCGTTCAAGGTCGTGATTTGATGACAGGTATCCCAAAACAAATTACCGTTTCCTATACAGAAATTGCACATTGTTTAGATAAATCCATTTCAAAAATTGAAGAAGCAATTTTGAAAGCTCTAGAAATCACCCCTCCAGAATTGTCCGCTGATATTTACCAAACAGGTATTTACCTGACAGGTGGTGGAGCGCTTTTAAGAGGATTAGATCGCAGAATTCAAGCCAAAACAAAATTACCAGTTCATATTGCAGAAGATCCTCTTCGTGCAGTAGTTCGCGGTACAGGCATCGCATTAAAGAATATTGGAAGATTTAAATTCTTAATGCAATCATAATTGCCTCAACATAAAATTTTATATGCGATATAGTTGATTTTTCACTATATCGCTTCTTTATTAAATAGCAAAGTAATAATTATTAACAATGAGAAACCTCTGGTTATTTCTTAGACGTTATAACGCATTTTTTTGGTTTATCCTATTTTTTGGATTTTCAATGTTTCTGGTTGTTACTAACAATTCCTTCCAACGTGCTAGTGCTTTAAATTCTTCCAATAGCGTAATTGGTCATATTTATGAAAAAGTAAATTCTTGGAAAAGCTATCTATCACTGACCGAAACCAATGATCAATTGGTGAAAGAAAATGCAAGTTTAAGAACTCAGCTGGAGAATTACTTAACGACAGATACTGTTGCCATGGCTAAGAGCCCTGTTATTGACAGTAGCGAGTTTGGCCGATATGAATTTATCATTGCAAGTGTCACGAATAATAGTATTCATCAAAAAAGCAATTACCTCACCTTAAACAAGGGTTCGCTAGCGGGTATCGAAAAAGGGATGGGTGTTCTTGCTCCTAATGGCGTAGTCGGCATTGTGCTCAATGTGACCCCGCACTTTTCAACAGTACAGTCACTCCTTCATCCGGACACCAAAATCTCCGTAACATTAGCCAACACCGATGTATTTGGTTCTTTGGTCTGGGGAAGTAATGTAGATTATCGTTTTGCAATGGTGAAAGAAATTCCAAACCATGTAAAAGTGAAAACAGCAGAAAAAGTATATACTTCGGGTTATTCGGGACACTTTCCAAAAGGCATTCTGGTAGGAGCTGTAGTTGAGACAGGTATATCCTCCGGAGATTCATTTCTGGATTTACGCATCCTGTTAAGTACGAATTTTTCAAACTTGCACCATGTTTATGTTGTGAAAGATCTATTTTCAAAAGAATTAAAACAATTAGAAGAAACGAATCAGGATAATGGCTAGAATATTACTATTTAATATCATTCGATTTTTGGTACTTATTGCCATGCAAGTATTTTTATTCAAAAATATTGGCTATTATAATCTGGCAAGCCCTTTCCCTTATATTCTATTTATCTTTTTGCTTCCAACTGGAATATCCAATTTTCTATTATTTACAATTGCATTTTTAACGGGTCTGACGGTTGATGTATTTTACGATACATTGGGAGTGAATGCCGCAGCTTGTGTGACATTGGCAGCATATCGTGTTTTCTTCATGAAAATTACAATTGAAAATGATATGGATACGTTCATTACTCCCATATTAGGTGAAATGAATTTTAAATGGTTCCTATCCTACACCTTTTTTGGAACACTGATTCACCACTTTGTTCTGGTTTTATTAGAAACATTTAGTTTCAAACAGTTTCAATACACATTAGCAACTATTGGTTTAAGTTGTATCTTTACAATGGCTATTCTGCTCATTTTCAGTTTTCTTTTCTATAAAAGAAAGAGTAGAATTTAAGGATTCCATGGCTAAAAAAAGGATAAAGAGTCTATGAACAGTTTTTTCGCACGTAAATTTGTCATTCAAGGCATTATTATTAGTATTGCTTTATTAATAATAGCTAGACTATTTTATCTACAGATCATTGACGATTCTTACATTCATTCGGCCAATAGCAATGTCATGCGTAAGGTTGTTGTCTACCCGGCGCGCGGAGTCATTTTAGACCGTACAGGGCAAGTCTTGGTGCAAAATGAACCCGTATATGACTTAATGGTTACACCAAGGGAGGCGAAAGATATTGATACAGCTTTACTTTGTCAACTCATCGAAATTGATAAAGAGGGTTTTATTAAACGCATGGATAAAGCCAGAGCCCACTCCCCTTATCGTGCTTCTATATTTGAAAAACAATTGTCTTCCCGTACGTATGCGCATTTGCAAGAATATCTCTATCGCTTCAGAGGATTTTATGTGCAAAATAGAACTGTCCGTAGCTATCCTGATAGTATTGCTGCACAGTTTTTGGGTTATGTCAATGAAGTAACAGAAAAAGATATTGAAAGATCAAACGGTTTCTACCGTCCTGGAGATTATATAGGAAGAAGTGGTGTCGAGCGTTCTTATGAAGACCTATTAAGGGGAAAAAGAGGCGTCAAAAATCTGATGGTCGATGCGCTCAATAGACCCAAAGGCGTATTTATGGAAGGACGCTATGATACTTTGGCAGTTTCTGGGGAAGGTCTAGTATCTTCTTTAGATAAGGAACTTCAGATCTTGGGTGAAAAACTGATGAAAAATAAATTGGGATCCATTGTTGCCATCGAACCTTCAACGGGTGAAGTACTTGCGTATGTCAGCAGTCCAAGTTATAACCCGAATGACATGGTAGGTCGTGAAACAGGCAATAATTACATGAAATTATTAAACGATGAAAGTAAACCTTTATTTAATCGTCCTATTCAGGCATCCTACCCTCCTGGGTCCGTATTTAAAGTCGTCGCAGCCCTAACTGCACAACAAGCTGGCGTGATTGATGAAAACACCACGTTCTTTTGTCCTCACGGTTATAGCTATGGCGGCGGAAGAGGTTTTATGCGTTGTACCCATTACCATGGAGCGACTTCTTTGATCAGATCCATACAAGTGTCTTGTAATACCTATTATGGGTATACCTACGCTAAAATGATAGATTCCAGAGGTCTATCAGGACCAAAGGCTTATGATCTTTGGTACGAAGCCATTTCTAAATTTGGTATCGGTCATCGCTTAGGCATTGATTTACCGGGAGAAAACGCAGGTTTGTTATATAAATCTGATCATTTCACTAAAAGCTACAGAAATGACAAATGGCGTTCGGCATTTAATATATCCCTATCCATCGGCCAAGGTGAAATGGGTGTCACGCCCCTACAAATGGCAAATATCATGGCTATTGTAGCGAATAGAGGATTTTATTACCGCCCGCATCTTATTAAAGCTATTGGGGATAAAAAGATCGTCAAAAAAGAATTTACAGAAAAAATATCCGCCGGTGTAGATGCTAAATATTATACGCCAGTAATCGAAGGATTGAGCAGAGCTGTCAACATGGGCGAAGGAACTGCTTTTGCCAATCGAATTGCAGGCCTTGAAATGTGTGGAAAAACGGGTACAGCACAAAACCCACATGGTAAAGATCACGCTGTATTTTTTGCATTTGCTCCACGTGATAATCCTAAAATTGCCATTGCGGTTTTTGTTGAAAATGCAGGTTATGGTGGTGTATGGGCAGGTCCTATCGCCAGTATGATGGTTGAAAAATATATCAAGGATACCATCACGATGCCCAAACATATACAAGACCGTATCTACAATGCTAATTTTATGCCTGCTCCAAAAGTAGATCCGAAAAAAACAGAGTTAAAAAAAGCAACGGATTCAACTAAATCCAAAAAAGATACTACAAAAAGTGTCAACCGCATTGCTGCAATAACAACAAGAGAGACAATTGTTCATCATAGTGCCGTAAATAGAAGTCATGAATAACCAAAAAAACAGTTTTTTCGGAAAAATAGACTGGTTAACCATTTCACTCTGGTTGGCTTTATGTTTGATCGGTTGGTTCAATATTCATGCAGCGGTATATGATCCAGAAAATCCAGGCTTGTTTAATATGGCGACCAACTATGGAAAGCAATCCATGTATATTGCTTCTGCATTGATCATTGGTATTACCATATTAATTATAGACGCTAAGTTTTTCAGTTCTGCATCTCCTGTTATTTATGCAGTTGTTGTTTTATTATTAATTGCCGTATTGGTCATCGGTCGAAATGTTGGTGGAAATCAAGCATGGATCCCTATCGGGAGTTTTAGGCTTCAGCCCTCCGAATTTGGAAAACTGGCGACCTGTCTTCTGCTAGCCAATTATTTGAGTTCTCAGAGTAATAAAAATCCAAATATGCATACGTTAGCCATTGGTGCTGGTATTGTATTATTTCCGGTATTTCTGGTTATGCTCCAGCCCGATACAGGTTCTGCCCTAGCCTTCTTTTCCCTTATCTTTGTATTCTATCGAGAAGGTTATGTCAATAACAGTTTACTTATTTTTGGAGGCCTGTGTATTGTCTTGTTTGTCATGGCGCTCTTGGTCAATGCCTGGATCTTAATTGGCATACTCGCTGTACTAGCAGGATTCTTTATGTGGACTTTTAGAAAGAAGCGTAAACATTTAATCAATATCGGAATTATTTTTGCTGCTTCTGCGGTATTTATATTGTCGGTGGATCTAGTTTACAATCATGTTTTACAGTCACATCAAAGAAATCGTATTGATATCATCCTTGGAAAAATGGATGATCCAAGAGGACAAGGGTATAATTTAAACCAATCCAAGATTGCGATCGGCTCCGGTCAGTTTTGGGGAAAAGGTTATCTTCAAGGTACACAAACTAAATATAACTTCGTTCCCGAGCAAAGTACAGATTTTATTTTCTGTACTGTAGGTGAAGAATGGGGATTTGTAGGTTCTATATTTCTGATTGGCATTTATCTGACGTTGTTACTCCGCATTATTCATATTGCAGAAAGGCAACGTTCTGCCTTTGCCCGAATTTATGCTTATGGAGTAGCTTCCATCCTCTTTTTCCACTTTTTTATCAATATCGGCATGACCATCGGGATCGTTCCGGTTATTGGTATCCCTTTACCGTTTATCAGCTATGGGGGATCTTCCTTATGGAGTTTCACCATTTTGCTGTTCATCATGCTGAAATTTGATTCCAATAGAAAAGGAGTGGTTTAAAACCACTCCTTTTCTATGAGATTAAAAGCGTTCCAAGACCAATTTTATGGCTCGATCGATCACTTTCTCTGGTTCAGAACTAAAATGCCCCGCTACTCGGCTCGCTAAAATGGCATTAATGGATAAGGCATGATGTCCAAACATACGCGACAAAGCATAGATTCCTGCGGTCTCCATTTCTAAGTTTGTAATCCGTAAATCTTCAGATTGGAATGTATTTGCCAATTGGATTAAATTGGGAAAGGTATTTTCCGAACGTACATTCCTACCCTGAGGCGCATAAAACCCGGGAGCAGTCATGGTTACTCCTTGAGGTAAGTCATATGCATATTGCGCTAATAAAGCAGCACTGGCTTCCGCAACATAAGGTTTTAGGTATAAGTTAGGAAAAGCATCCCATATTGCCTTTTCTAATTTTCTTTCTGCACTTGAATAGGGTTTGATATAATATTGCATAAGCGCATCGAAACCTACTCCAAATGAAGATGCCAAAATTGTTCCCATCTCAATATCGGACTGAACGGCACCAGAAGTCCCGATACGAATAATATTTAAACTGGTCAATTTTGATTTCAATCCTTTGGAAACAAAATCAATATTAACCAAGGCATCAAGCTCATTAAAGACAATATCAATATTATCGGTCCCTATTCCTGTCGAAATCACCGAAATCCGTTGTTGACCAATATATCCTGTATGCGTAATAAACTCTCGCTTCCCTTTTTGCAGTTCAATACGGTCAAAATATTGAGATACTTTTGCCACACGATCGGGATCCCCCACCGTAATAATCGTATCAGCAATATCTTCTGGCATCAAATTTAGGTGGTAAATACTACCATCTTTGTTCAATATTAATTCTGAATCATTTATCATATCGTCCTCAAGTAAGAAAGTGTACAATTTTCAATTTTATCAAAACGCGAAACGACCGAATTAACCTGCATTTTTCGCACTTCCACTTCCATATAACAGGTATTATCAAAAACTTGTTTACTGATATCGATATTTTCTTCCTTGACTACACGCATCACATCATTCATCGCTAAATAATCAAATTCAATCTTATAAATATCATTGACTGTTTTTTCCACAATTTCTGCCATGGACAAAACTTCCTGTGTTGCCGTTTTATAGGCATTAATCAAGCCTGGTACGCCTAAGAGCGTTCCTCCAAAATAACGGACTACTACCACTATAAGGTTCGTTACATCCTGTGATAGGAGCACATTTAAAATAGGTCTGCCTGCTGTGCCAGAAGGTTCCCCATCATCATTCAATCGAAATACCGTACGATCCGGACTCATCCGGTATGCCCAGCAATGGTGACGTGCTTTTGGATGTAGCGCTTTCAATTCCACAATGATTTCCTTGAGCTGCTCTTCATGGGTAAACGGATAAGCATAGGCAATAAATTTACTTCCCTTATCTCGAAATATTCCCTCTGCACTTTTTTCAATAGTACGATATGTATCTTCAAATAAACTCACAAATATGTTATAATTAAAACCGATATAATAGCAAGTGTCAAACCAATTTTATTGATGACACTTAGCCTTTCCTTAAATAATAAAACACCAACGACAGCTCCTACTGAAATCACGCCAATATTCATACCTGTAAAAACAATAGAAGGGTTTTCTGGAATTGCGCGATGTGCTTTCATATAAAATAAAATATTACCAAAGTTGAAAAAACCCAATACAATCCCTAAACCCAAGGATTTAACAGAAAATGCTTGCTTTTCAACTCCCAAAAAATAAATCATAAATAGAAAGGCCACCAACATGGCGATTAAAAACACAACAAACATGGCTGTAATATAAGGCACAGATTGATGTAGCGCAATTTGTTTAAAAAGAATATCGATGACACCCATGCCAACAAAAACAATTAAAGGATAGGCTATACTCCCCACTTTATTCTTTTTCTTTATAGTTCCCTTTTGCCAGCCAATGGAACATACGATAGCCGCTAAACCAACCAAAATACCGATTCCTTTATTCCACGAAATGACTTCAGAAAAAAGGATAAAAGATGCCACTAAGGGAATGAACAAAGACAAGCGCTGTGCGATCTCCGTTTTCACCAATCCTGTATACTGAATGGTCAGTGCTATAAAAATAAAAAGAGTAGGTAATAAAATGGCTAGAGGGATATACAAGTGCCAAGGCATCTGCTCCACTTGAATATCTCCGAGCTTGGGCTGCAACACGAAGTAAGTCAATATTGCTGCTACCGGATAGTTCCAAACAATAATTTGCTTTGTACTGATCTGCTGAAGTTTTGCATATTTGAGTAGTACGGCAACAGTAACACTACAGAGCACGCTTAAAAGGACAAAAATCATAAATTTTTATATTTCCAAAGACCCGTTTCATTTATTCTGGCCTTTTGTTCCAATTTTACGAAATATTCCGCATATTTCACATTAGGCGGTACAGTATACGTTACCGCATAACCTTTTCTCAGCAAATCAGCATTGACAAATCTTCGATTGACATACACATAGGCAAGCAATCTGCCGTATCGATCCTTTTTACCAACATCAAAAATCAATTGAACATTTTTTTGATCAATTAATTTTTTGAGATATGCTTTTGATTCTTGTCCATAATAACCAACCGGCTTTTTGCTTGTTTTACGTGTTTCGGGGGCATCTATACCAATCAAGCGAACTTTAACATCTTTACGGTGCTGATCGACAATGACAAAAGTATCGCCATCAATAACTCTTTTCACTTTAAAATAGAGGGGATCTTCTTTATATCCAGCTATTGCGCGGCTATTTGAAAAGATAAATAATAAGGAATGAACGATTATGAGCTTAAACATGTTTGTATAAATTGCGATATATAGGAGACAAAAATACGAATTATTACAGCAATTCATGACTTAAAATAGATACATTAACGTTAAAAATAGAGCTACTTTTATATTAAAAATGAATAAAAAATATACTAAAAATAACAATAAAAAAGCACTAAAATAATAGAATTAAATAGCAATAAATAACCCTTAAAAATATAAAAACTTATTTTAATAACATTTAAAGGAATTTTATTACAAAATAAAGATTTGAAAATAACATCAAAAAATAATCGAAAATAATAGAAAATAATAGAAATTTTTACTGATAAAAATGATTAAAAAAAATAGTTTAAAAATATTTATTTTTTCTCTTGCATTATTAAAAAACATACGTATATTTGGAACATCGAAACGAACAAATAATGAAAATGACGACTACATATTTTTTTAATTACTTTTATTTTAAACAATAAGAGCTGGAACGAATTTGTAATCATCACAAGATATTAAAAAGCAAAAGTTCCGGTCAACAATCGGAACTTTTGCTTTTTCTAAGAACATATAAAACAGACAATGGGTTTAAAAATTGCAATACAGGGAGTAAAAGCTTCCTTTCATGAGGAAGCATCACTGAAGTATTTTGGTGAAGACATCGAAACGATAGAATGCGATACTTTCAAAAAAACCTGCGAATTATTAAAGCAGAAAAAAGTTGATTATGTTGTCATGGCCATTGAAAATTCAATCGCAGGAAGCATATTGCCCAATTATAATCTTTTAAGAGATTATAAATTCAATATTGTTGGTGAAATTGCATTGAGTATTCACCAAAATTTATTGGCTCTTCCCGGAGTTAAACTTGCTGATATAAAATTTATCGAGTCACATCAAATGGCTATTCGTCAATGCGAAGAGTTCTTACAAGAATTACCTGATGTAAAGATTTCTGAAAGCTCGGATACTGCGGCTTCTGCAGCTAAAGTAGCCAATCAAAAATTGACCGATACAGCTGCTATTGCAGGTACTCTTGCAGCAAAAACATATGGTCTTAATATATTAGAAGCAAAGATTGAAACCAACAAAAAAAATAGTACTAGATTTTTAGTCTTATCAAATGATGTCGAAGAACAAGAGAATGCCAATAAAGCTTCTTTATCCTTTCAGACGGGCAATTCAGTAGGTTCACTAGCAACAATTCTGCAATGCTTTGCCGACCAAAATATTAATCTGAGCAAGATTCAGTCGATGCCTGTTATCGGAAAAAGAAATGAATATGATTTTTTCGTTGATGTAGAATGGAAAAAGCAGTCGGATTATGATGCCGCTATTCGTAAAGTATTAAAACATAGTATCAATTTTAATATTATGGGCGAATATGTCAAAAATGACCGCATTTAAGTTGTCATAAATAAAAAGTAAAACTCAAAATAGAAATGAAACCATCATGATCTAAAGCTCTCGAAAAGCAATGCATTATGATCATGATCGCGTCATAACCACTCAAAAATAAAAATTATATAATAATGAAAAACACATTAGATATCGTCCCTTTAAAATCTTGGTTAGATACAGGAGACAAGCCTTTAATTATCGCAGGACCTTGTAGTGCTGAAACAGAAGATCAATTGGTATCAACAGCACATTTATTAGCAAATACGGGTAAAGTCAACATCTTACGTGCTGGTATATGGAAACCACGTACTCGTCCAGGAGAATTTGAAGGTATTGGTTCTATTGGTTTAGAATGGTTGAAAAGAGCAAAAGCTGAAACAGGCTTATTGACTGCTACAGAAGTAGCAACGGCGAAGCACGTAGAAGAAGCTTTAGCTGCTGGTGTAGATGTACTTTGGATCGGAGCACGTTCTACAGCAAACCCTTTTACAGTTCAAGAAATCGCTGATGCATTAGTTGGAGTTGATATCCCTGTTTTTGTTAAAAATCCAGTAAACCCTGATTTATCCTTATGGATTGGTGCTTTAGAGCGTATAAACCGTGCTGGAATTAAAAAATTAGGCGCTATCCATAGAGGTTTCTCTTCTTACGAAAAATCTGCTTTCCGTAACGAACCGATGTGGGATCTTGCCATTCAATTAAAATCTTTATGTCCAGATTTACCGATTATCAATGATCCAAGTCATATCTGTGGTAACCGCGAATTGTTGCCATACATTTCTCAAAAAGCCATGGATATGGATTTACAAGGTTTGATTATTGAATCACATATCGATCCTTCAGTTGCATGGACTGATGCTAAACAACAGGTGACACCAGCTGCACTTGCTGATTTAATCGATCATTTAAACTTACGTAAAGCAGATTCAGACAATCCAGCTTTCGAAGATAAATTGGCCGAGTTACGTAGCAATATTGATAAATTAGATGATCTAATCATTCAGAAAATTGGTGAACGTATGAAAATCGCTGAGAAAATCGGTGAATACAAACGTGACAACAATGTAACGATTCTACAAGTAAATCGTTGGGATGAGATCATTCAAAAACGTACCCAACTTGCTGAAGCATTAACTTTGAGTAATGATTTTGCAGTAAAATTCTTAGAATTGGTTCACAATGAATCGATTCGTAAGCAAAATGCAATCATGAATACTCAACCTACTGCGGAGGCATAATGAGTCAACAGGTGATTACACTTACTCACCCATCTAAAAGTATTAATGGTACGGTTCAACTTACTGGTTCAAAATCAGAAAGTAACCGTGCCCTTATTATTCAAGCGTTGGGAAAAGGGAAAGTACAAATAGAAAATCTTTCGCAAGCTTTTGATACCGTCACTCTAAAAGAGGCTCTTCAACTCGCTGCCCAAGCCCAATCTGGAGTAACCCACATCGATATTGGACCTGCGGGAACTGCGATGCGTTTCTTGACAGCTTACCTAAATTTGATCAAAGGAAATTTCATTTTAACAGGTTCCGAACGCATGCAGCAAAGGCCTATTGGAATTTTAGTAGATGCGTTGAAAACTATTGGTGCTGATGTTCATTATGAAGCAAAATCAGGCTTCCCTCCTCTTAAAATAGAAGGTGGTATGATTCAGGGAAAAGATAAAATTTCAATTAAGGGCAATATCAGCAGTCAATACCTATCGGCATTACTCCTTATCGCCGCATCTTTGAAAAAAGGTTTGACGCTAGAAATTGAAGGGGAACTGACTTCAAGGCCTTATGTGACGATGACCTTAAATATGCTCAAAGAAGTTGGTATTCAAAACGAATGGCTCAACAATACGATTCATATCCCACATCAGGAAACAAAAGAGGCAACCATATATGTCGAACCTGATTGGAGTGCAGCATCTTATTGGTATGCGATAGTCGCACTTTCTAATTCCGGTTCTATTACCCTTCCTGGACTCAAAAAAAACAGTTTACAAGGTGATATCGCCATCGTAGAAATCATGAGCCACTTTGGGGTCGCATCAGCATTTGAACAAGATGGTTTACACCTCACCAAAATAAGTGAACCTTCGGGAAAGACATTTTTCGATATGAAAGAATGTCCAGATTTGGCTCAAACGGTAGTTGTTGTCGCGGCAGCATTACGCCGTGATATCTCTTTGACAGGTCTTGAAACCTTAAAAATCAAAGAGACAGATCGCATTTTAGCCTTAAAAACTGAAATTGCTAAATTTGGCGCAAAATTAATCGAAGATGGCACGACCTATCACATCAAAACGGATGCAGTCTTCGAACCCACAGCTGTTTCTTTTGCGACCTATGAAGATCATAGAATGGCAATGGCATTTGCCCCTCTAGCATTAATTTTCAAAAATATTAATATTGAGGAGCCACAAGTTGTAGAAAAATCTTATCCAGATTTTTGGAAACATTTAGCTGAGCATAAATTTATCATTACTTAGCAAAAAAAACCGCAATAATGCTCCTATTATTGCGGTTTTACCTATATTTATAGAAATTATATTAAATCATGGCAGGAAATTCATTTGGCGATTTATTTAGAATAAGCACGTTTGGGGAATCTCACGGAAAAGCGATTGGTGTTATTTTAGATGGTTGCCCTCCAAATATCGCTATTGATGAGGAGTTTATACAATCAGAACTGGATAAACGCAAGCCTGGTCAATCCAAAATAACAACTCAAAGAAAAGAAAGTGATACCGCTCAAATTCTTTCAGGTGTATTTGAAGGAAAGTCAACAGGAACACCCATTGCCATACTCATTCCTAATGAAGATCAACGATCGAAAGATTACTCGCATATAAAAGATATTTTTAGACCCTCACACGCAGATTACACTTACCATATGAAATATGGGCATCGTGACTATCGTGGTGGAGGACGTTCTTCAGCAAGAGAAACTGCTGCTCGGGTAGCGGCAGGTGCCATTGCGAAATCTTTCTTAAAGCAGCATGGAATTGAAATTTTTGCACACGTGTCTGGTGTTGGTAAAATTGAATCTCCAAATGTAGATACAAAAGACTTAACCGTACTGTTAGATTTGAGAGAGTCTAATATAGCGCGATGCGCCGATCCTGCAACAGCAAAGGAAATGATTGAATTTATCGATACTGTTCGAAAATCGGGTGATACGGTAGGTGGCCGCATCTCCACGATTATCAGAAATGTGCCCGTTGGATTGGGAGAACCGGTATTTGATAAATTACATGCTGACCTCGCCAAAGCGATGATGAGCATCAATGCCGTACACGGTTTTGAATATGGATCTGGTTTTGCTGGTTCAGAATTATTAGGATCACAACATAACGATCTTTTTATTTCTGATGAGCATGATATTAATCAGACTAAAACGCATACTAATTTCTCCGGAGGAATACAGGGTGGTATTTCAAATGGGATGGATATCACATTTAAAACAGCATTCAAGCCTGTTGCGACGATCATGAGAGACCAACAAACCATAGACTCTAATGGTAATGAAGCTACAGTACAAGGCAAAGGAAGACATGATCCTTGTGTCGTCTCACGTGCCGTTATTATTGTTGAAGCAATGGCTGCATTAGTTATTGCTGATCATTTATTAAAACAATCTAGTTACAAAAATGTCAGATAAAAGTGAATTCATTTTAGGAGTGGATATTGGTGGTACGCATATTAGTGCCGCTATAGTGAATAAATTAGATTGGAAAATTATTTCGGAAAACGTGGTCAGAAACCACGTTTTTTCGCAAGAAAATGCTAAATCGATTTTCCTTACGTGGGCAAACACAATCAACAGTTGTGTAGCAGCAGCTGGTTCAAAAGTCAAACATATTGGTATTGCCATGCCAGGACCTTTTGATTATGAAAATGGGGTTTCTATGATGACCGGACAAAGCAAATACGATGAGCTATATAAGGTGAATGTCAAGACACCTTTATCAACGTTAACCGGAATACCAGAACAGAACATTCACTTTATCAACGATGCCGCAGCATTTCTACAAGGGGAAGTTTTTGCTCAACATCTCCATACAAAAGAAAGAGTATTGGGTATCACGTTAGGAACAGGTCTTGGTTCAGCCGTTTGGAATAAGGGTGAAAAATCATTTGATGCCGATCTTTGGAACACCCCTTATCAAGGTTTAATCTTTGAAGAGTTCTTAGTCACGAGATGGTTTATAAGACGATTTAAAGAGCTTACCAATATCGAAGTAACCGGATTAAAACAAATCATCAATGAGCATCAAGAAGAACCTGCATTCAGTACCATCTGTGATGAATACAGTAATCACCTGATTGCTTTCCTTGATTTCTTCAGCAAGAAATATAACTGCAACGACTTTGTCATCGGAGGAAATATTGCCAAGGCATTACCCCTATTGTTAAATCAAAAGAAAAAAGAAATTGAAGTATTCCATATAAAAACAGCTATTCTAGGTGAAGAAGCTGCTATTATAGGGGCTGCTGCACAGTTTTCATAAATCTCAATATCCCACACTGATTAAAACAGTGCGGGATATTGATCTGGATTACCTTCATTCATCATTTCAAATACCACTTCTACGATATCATCGCTAGAAGGTTTAGTAAAATAATCTCCATCGGAACCATACGGAGGACGATGTGCTTGAGCACTTAACGTACGAGGCTGACTGTCTAATAAATAGTAGCCATTTTGCTCTTCCAAGATCTGTTGCATTATAAACGCCGACGCACCTCCAGGTACATCCTCATCTACTACCAATAATTTATTCGTCTTTTTTAAAGATTCTGCACTCAAATGCGCTCTATCGAAAGGCTGTAAAGTTTGTGCATCAATGATTTCAACACTGATCCCCAGTCTATCCAATTCCATAGCTGCTTCTTCCACCACGCGTAAAGTAGATCCATAAGATACGATGGTGATATCATGGCCTGTTCGAATACACTCGGCATAACCGATGGGTACCGTAAAATCACCGATATTATGAGGTAAACGTTCTTTTAATCGGTAGCCATTTAAACACTCGATCACCAATGCGGGTTCATCCGATCTAAATAAGGTATTGTACATCCCTGCTGCTTGAGTCATATTGCGTGGCACACAGATATGCAGACCTCTCAATGTTCCCAAGATCATGGACATCGGTGATCCCGAATGCCAGATACCTTCCAAACGATGACCACGTGTACGAATGATCACAGGTGCTTTTTGACCACCAAACGTACGGTAACTTAAGCTCGCGAGATCATCACTCGCTACCGTAATCCCGTATAGCAGGTAATCTAAATACTGAATCTCAGCAATAGGTTTAAGACCTCTAATAGCCAATCCTATTCCTTTCCCAATAATCGAATTCTCCCGAATTCCGGTATCAAATACCCGATGTTCACCAAATTTTTCTTGTAGACCAGCAAAACCTTGGTTCACATCGCCAATTTTACCCACATCCTCACCAAATGCGATTAATCGTTCATCACGAAGAAAATTTTCTTCAAAACAAATGTTTAGAATCTCCCGTCCATCGATGATCTTGGCGTCGTCCGAATAAACCGGTTCGACCACTTCAACGTGGTCCGGTCCCTGATGACCAGTGGTAAACAATTTTGAGTTATATCTTTTTTCATTGACTTGCTGCTGTTGTTTATACCAAGTCAATAAATCCGACTTACCATCAATAGCTTTACCTTTTAATTCACGGATCACCTTACGCACAGTACTGTACACTTCTTTTAAAGAAGGTTCGGTTAAAGACTGTAATTGCTTGAGCGGCAATTCTACGGCTTCATCATCGATTTGACTCAATAAAGCTATTGCTTGAGAAGCATCTACGGCCAACGCCTTATTATAATCTGACCATGCTCGACGCTGTTCTTTACGCACAAAGTCTTTCGCTTCTTCTTCGATGGTTTTTATTTGTTCTGCTGTTGCAATATCAGAATCGATCAACCATTTTTGCATTTTAACAATACAATCGTGTTCCAATTCCCAATCCAGACGTTCTTTTGATTTATAGCGTTCATGAGAACCCGAAGAAGAGTGCCCCTGTGGTTGCGTCAATTCGATCACATGGACAATACAAGGGGTATGATTTTCCCGAGCATATTTTGCTGCACGTTCATAGGTTTGGCAAAGTCCAGGATAATCCCAGCCCTTTACTTTAAATATTTCAAAACCATTGGATCCATTTTCTTTTTGAAATCCTTTTAATATTTCAGATATATCACCTTTGGTCGTTTGTACCTCATTAGGAACCGAAATTCCATACCCATCATCCCATATCGAAATAACGACGGGTATTTGCTTGACTCCTACCGCATTTACGACTTCAAAGAATACACCTTCAGAAGTGGAAGCATTTCCGATAGAACAAAACACCACTTCATTTCCTCCATTTGAAAAATACTTCAAATAAGATAAATTCGGATTTTCCCGATATAATTTAGAAGCCAACCCAAGCCCTAAGATACGCGCCATCTGACCACCGGTCGTAGAAATATCAGAGAAGGTGTTTTTTTGCTGTGTCTGATCCAGCCAATTACCATCTTCATCGATTACGCGAACTGAAAAATGACAATTCATTTGACGGCCAGCAGAAGAAGGATCCTTCTCGACATCTGGATGTGCATACAATTGAGAGAAAAACTGGTAGATAGTGGTCATCCCACTTGCAAAAGCGAGTGTCTGATCTCTATAATACCCCGAGCGCCAATCCCCTTTTTGAAAGACTTTAGAGACGGCTATCTGTGCCAGCTCTTTGCCATCTCCAAAAATTCCGAATTTTGCTTTCCCTGTTAAGACTTCCTTACGCCCCAATAGACTAACATATCTGCTCTCTACTGCAACCCTATAATCTTCAACAATGATCTTTCTAAAGTCATCAAAACTTAGTTTCGAACTTAAATCACTGCCTTGGTCTAATGTGGTTTCCAACATATTATATTTTCAGTTTCCAACAAATTTAATAAAAATAATATTCTAAAATAATCATTATTAACTTTAATAAAAAATTGAAGATATCTATTTATACCATATAAATATTTGTATTAACGAATTAGCGCCTACAATTCGCTTGTAGTTACTCCTCTAAAGATTTTTAATAATTTAATCTCGAAATCATATCTTTGATAAAAACAACGTATAAAAAATTGAAATTTCAAGATCTTCACATTCACTCTAGTCTATTATCCATTTTAGCGCAGTTGGATTTCTTCAATCTGACTCCCATTCAAGAGCTTGCCATCCCGCAAATATTAGATAAAAAAGATCTCATTTGTATTGCCCCAACCGGAACCGGAAAAACGGAAGCTTTTACGATACCGATCTTACATCGATACTATACGCAAGAGGCATCGCTGAAAGATCAAACCTTAATTTTAAATCCTACACGAGAACTAGCACTTCAGACACAAGCAAGAATAGCTGCTCTTACGCAAGGAAATCATATCGCAACAATTTCAATTTGTGGTGGTCAATCCTATGATCAGCAAATCGAAGCGCTATCACAGTATCCTACCCTGATTATAGCTACTCCAGGTCGTCTGCTCGATCTGTTTGCTCAGGGCATCTTTTCCTTTCATTCCATCAAAACTCTTGTTATTGATGAATTTGATCACATGCTCGAACTCGGGTTTATGAAAGAAGTCAATCAAATTCTTCAGGAGTTGCCCCATGAACGTCAAAACCTTTTTTTCTCAGCGACACTTCCAAATGATATTTTACGTATCGCAAATAAAACACTCAGAAATCCACTTAAAATTGAGATCAAAAAAGAAATAACAAATACAACTATTGAGGAACGAGTATTTTATGTAGATAAAACCAATAAAAAAAAGTTAATCAACTATTTAATTGAGTTAAATCCAGAGGAGCAAATATTGATTTTCAGTCGCACCACTCATGGCGTAGATCGAATCGTGCAGGATTTAAGAAAAGAAGGTATTCTAGTGGAGGGGCTATACGGAGACAAGTCACAAAAGAATAGAATGCAAGTATTAAGTACCTTCAAAGCCAATCAAATTCAGATCTTGGTGTCCACCGATCTGCTTGCAAGAGGAGTGGATATTGAAAATCTCCCGTTGGTGATTAACTACGAAGTTCCAGACCAGGATACGCTATACTTACATCGTATTGGACGAACTGGTCGAAATATGGTTTCAGGTAAAGCTTATACTTTTTGTGATGCAGAAGATAATCATAAATGGATTCAACTTCAATTATCATTAAATAGACAAATAAGAATAGACGATCAACATCCTTACGTATTAAGCTGGGAACAAATGATTTCAACCAGTGAATTGAAAAAGGGAAATAGACGAAAAAAATAGGAAATTCAAATTGTTAAGCATTCCTTATACCCCATTCCTAATAAATTGTCTATTTTTACTCACCATTACAAGGATTCAAATTTAATATGAGCACGATACATTTATTTAACGACAGTGAAGATTCCAACGAAAATCTATTGGGAAACCTGTCAAAGACGATTAACATTAACTCTTTACTAGAAGTTCCTTTTCAAGAGCGTGATGAAAAATGGGTAGCGGAGTTCTTAGAGAACATTGATGAAGCAACCTTTCAATTGGCAGAATCAGAATTGATTATTGGGCCCGATGGCTATCCTTACTTTCAATTGGAAAATGCACCTAAAGATCAAAATTTTCAAGCATTTGTCATCAAACATAAACTAAAAAGCTTCCTGTTGAAAAAAGGAATGGGACTAGCCATCAATACCCATCAAGAGCAACCCGATTGGATCTTCACTTACGGCGATCTTGTCAATTACTCCTTAAATCAAGAATTTTATACAGATGAGTCTATTTTCTCTCAAAAAACCGAAGAACCTCATATTGATAAAGATGAAAAAATCTTAGTCGGTCAACCATCGGATACGATTCTTCCCCAGGACTTACGTCATAACCTCAGGGAATACTTAGTCAATATGGGGGTAAAAGAGCCTAAGGTAATGCTGATTGCTAGAAATTATGAAGATGAAAATTTGGTGAGCCAAGATTTAGTATTCAATATTACGCCTGATATGTTTCAAACCGAACAAGATTTTAAACAGATTATGTCGTCTATATCTTGGTTTTTACCGAGACATTACTCCTATATGGGGATCGATGAGCATACTGTAGAAAATGGTTTTATGCCTTTATAACAATGAAATTAAAACATATATTACCCATTGGACTCTGCATGTTCGCCGCTGCCTGTACGACACAATCGGGTCCTGCTAAGCAGCATAACAACGAATGGATCAGTTTATTTAATGGCAAAAATCTGGATAACTGGACAGTCAAAATCCATCATCATGAGGTCGGTGAAAACTTTGCCCAAACTTTTCGTGTAAAAGACAAGGTCATCCAAGTCAATTATGATGGTTATGGCGACTTCAATGAACAGTATGGTCATCTTTATTACAATACACCCTACTCCCATTATCATGTCAAGTTGGAATATAGATTTTACGGCGATTTGCAAAAAGGAGCACCCTCTTATACCTTGCGCAACAGTGGTCTGATGTTTCACTCACAAGATCCAAAGACTATGCCCAAAGAGCAGGATTGGCCAATATCGGTCGAAATGCAATTTCTAGGAGGGCTAAGTGACGGCCAACCAAGGCCAACAGGCAATATGTGTTCCCCAGGAACAGATATTGTGTATAAAGGCAAAAAATTGGAGTCACATTGCCTCGATTCTTCATCTAAAACATATGATGGAGATCAATGGGTAAAGGCTGAATTAATTGTCCTTGGTGATTCGTTGATTACCCACATCATCAATGGCGATACCGTACTTCAATATAGCGAACCGACCATAGGAGGTGGAGTGGCAAACCGATACGACCCCAGAATAAAAATTGACGGTAAAAAGTTAAAGCAAGGCTTTATTGCATTACAAAGTGAAGGTCAACCTGTCGAGTTTAGAAATATTTACCTGAAAGATTTATCAAAAAAATAAAACAATAGCGCATGTTTCCTTTTAATGTAAGAGTATACGGAATTTTGATCAATGATAATAATGAAGTCCTCATCAGCGATGAGAAAACTGAAAATGTATCTTTTACCAAATTTCCCGGCGGAGGTTTAGAATATGGAGAAGGATTACTTGATGCTTTAAAAAGAGAGTATCAAGAAGAGTGTAACTTTGACATTGAAGTCATATCACATATTTATACGACCGATTTTTACGAAAAATCAAGTTTCAATGAAAGTCAAATTATATCCATTTACTATTTAATTAAGAATACCAGCCCTATCGCGATCCGAACGACAAGCCAAGAATTTGATTTTGAAGGACAGGAATATGAAGACGGTAAAGCACAATCGTTCCGTTGGGTAAAAATCGATGATTTACAAGAAATGAGCCTAACTTTTAAAACCGATCAGGTCGCCTGGAATGTTTTTTATAGAGATAAAAAATAAATTTGCATTTTTAAAAAAATTCATTAAATTTACGTTGACCAACAAGAGAAACATCTTTTGTAAAAGAAACCGAATACGTTTATTTTTTTTTAAAGATTACTCATCATGTGAAAGCATGACGTTTTGGTATAATCAAATTTGCAAATTCCTAGTTCTATAGGTTTTTTAATAGTTAGTGTGATTTTATGGCGATACTCCCAGTATCGCCTATTTTTTTATAAATAGAATTAAATTAAGGGCTTAGAGATAAGCTCAGTTAAAAAGACTAAAAAATGCTATTTTATAAAATCCTAATATGGCCCATATTCTCCTTATCCGAAAATATATTGAAATACTTGGAAATGGCACTTTGCGTATGATAAAACATGACAAGTTAAATAGTTTCTGTTTGACCATTCAGCCAATTTAGTTGCACAAACAATACCACTTTTCAAATCGAATCCACCGCTTAAATTTTCTAGCCCCAATCGGTCAATTTCGCCTTATTCCGGAACTGCAGAAAGGATATCTTAAATTTCATACCTGACCACAGTCCATTGATTTAGACATCATCAATACCGCTCATCTTTTTATTTCACAAGTATTTTAAGCGATTTACGAGATGATCATTACAAAAACACCCTAGTGTGTAATAAATAAAATTTAAGAGCTTAAAACCTCTTATTTCAAATGAAGCACCTTTGAGGTAAAGATCAAGCATAGATGAAGCATAGATAAAGCGTTGATAGTGCATAGATAGTGTATCAATGGGTACCGTTTTACGCACTATCTATGCTTTATCACTACTTAGCATATGCACTACGCATGCTTGATCTATACCTGAACAACGATACTCCTATGCTTGCCTTGTATCCCCTCTTGACCTTCAGCCAAGCTACTAACCTGAGTAGCTATTTGGTACCTTCTTAGTAGCTTTCCCGTACACTCTTGGTACCGTATTGGTACACTCCCCGTGAATAACCCGTACACTAACGGTACACTCTTGGCCCATTTGAAAGCTCTATTTTGGTTCAAAATCAACAGCAAAAATGCAAAGGCTATTTGCATCTCATTCGTACCTTGTTCGTACCTTGTTTTAAACTTTCTTATCCCTGCACCGCAGTTGCACAGTCCCTGCACCGTCCTTTTCCTGGGTCAGGGACGGGAAATAGGCGGTGCAGAAGCGGTGTATAGACGGCTTTCGGTAAAACAGTGGCCGAATCTGGTCAGGAGCAAATAAGGATCTGCTCCAACTTGAGCCAGCTTTCGGCAGTCATTGCGTTTTCATGATCCCCGCTCCTAGCGCAACTAAAATGACAGCCACAAAAAACTAGAAAATGGGCTATAGAATTTAGGAAGAAAAATAAGGATAGTTGTTGATGCAATTTGTGATCATGATCGAATCTATTTGAGTATATGGTACGCTTATTTAATCGTCACCAATAATGGGATAACCATCAAATAAAAAAAGTTCTAAATATACATCTAGAACTTTTTTATAAAAACGGTATTCACCTATATGCTATGTGAAATAAGCCAATAGCAATACGAGGATGATGCCGACAACAATAATAATTTTTGTGATACGGGAATTACTATCATCGCTTTTAAAGTTATAATCTCTTTTACTTGGTAACATATTAACTCCTTTCTTTAGTAGATGCTCTAATTAAATAAATTCCATAATTATTCATGATGATATGGCTCACCTTTTAATATTGAAAATGCGCGATACGTCTGCTCAACAAAAAACAAACGGATCATCTGATGTGAAAATGTCATTTTTGACAATGATATTTTCTGATTTGCACGCTGATAGATCTGATCATCGAAACCATAAGGTCCACCTATGATAAAAATAAGATGCTGCGTACTCTGAACCATGTGCTTTTCCAGATAGGATGCAAATTCCAAAGAACGATAGTCCTTTCCAAACTCATCCAGCAAGACCACCGTATCATGTGAAGTGATATACTTCTGCAAAAGCTGTGCTTCTTTCTCTTTCTGCTGCTCTTGAGTCAAATTTTTGCTATTCTTGATATCAGGAATAACAACTAAATTAAAGGTAATATAAAACTTTAATCGTTTCAAATATTTTTCAATACCTTCAATCAAATATTTTTCATCTGTTTTCCCAATGCACAGCAAAGTTATTTTCATAAATCATCCTCTTTCTACAAAAATGACTTATTTTTTGATTATTCTATCATAAAACTTCCACTTTATTAAACAAACTAACTTCATGCTTTGTTTAAATATTTTAGATTTACGGGATTATTAACCACAAGTAGCAGAAAAGTTTTTGTTCAGCTATTGCCCTATAAAATAGCATAGGCACTGATCTTCATCAAACTTTAGATAACAAGATCACAATCGTTTAAGACATTTAAAAGTTAGCGCAACAATCAAAAATCAGTAATTTTGTAAACTCCGATATTATCAGATATCTGAATAGAGAAACACGCTTAAAACATCATAAAGACCGTTTTCATAGTTATTATACCTCTTTCTGGGACTACTTCTTAGTTTTGAGAAGTCACAACTTGAAAAGATTAGATCACTTCTTTCCAAAATGTGATCCCTTCTTTTCAAGAAGGGATCACTTATTTCAGACAACCTTACTATTATTCAATAAAATCCTACTTCTTTCTTAGGATTCATGATCGCATGATCCTAAAGGGATCACTTGTTGTCAAGTTTGAAACACTTCTTACTAAGAAGCATCTCCATCTAGTAAAGATGTGATCACAAATTTATAACATATGACCACTTATCCAGAAGATGTACCTATTTGTTCTCAACAAGTGATCGCTTCTCTATCAGATTTACATCCATGTTGTCTCACAAGTGATCACTTCTTGGTAAGATGCACCTTCTTCTTCCAAACAAGTGATCACTTTGGGTTAAAGTGATCACTTGTTTGGAAGAAGCGATCACTTGTTTGGAAGATGTGATCACTTGTTTGGAAGATGTGATCGCTTCTTTGCAAGAAGTGATCCTACTCTAGCTGAGTTTGTTCTCACTATGCCGATCTAATGTTCAACAAATTAGCACGCTAACTAATAGAGCGGATCGTTGAGCAAAGTAGATTCGTGACCTGTCAGAGCTAATAAGTGACGGTTAACGTTTAAGTCAAGTGCACACCATACAAACTGATTTAGAGGAACAAAAAATGGAGCTAGTGATTATATTCCAACTTCAATAAGTCCCCTAACAAATTGATTCCAGTAAGCAACTCTACAATTTGGGCGTGTTGATTATACAAGATACGCAAATACAGGTATTGAGTCAGCTCGTTGGCTAAAAGTTAGGCATATAGTTGAATAATTTTAGGGTAAAAGGAATACCTAACATGCTAATTGCATAAAAAAGCCTTGTTGTTTCGAAACAAAGGCTTTTAAGATATCGCAAAAAGCTTTAATATTTAAGTTTGATCTTCTGAAAAGCAAAGTGCCATAACCAAATAGGCCCTACAGTCAGAAACAACCAAAACTGTTTCAACGAAATCGTATTTTTTTCCTTGGACTTCCCTACCCATAGTACGATTAGCGAAATTAAAGTGATTAAACTAGAAATCAACAATACACCTGGACCACCATCACGCTCTATATATTCGAGTTGTACAATGAAATAGCTCATGATACCAATGCAGAGTAATACGGCATAAGATAAGGTGGGAGAAAGCTTTAAATAATAATAAATGAGAACTGCAATAAAGAAAGATCCCCAATTCAAAAAGGTGTGCCAGCCCAGTTTGACTAAAAAATCAAATTGTGGAAATGGAATCATCCAGATGATCCCCATTAAACCGAAAAAAAATAACGGTAAAAATATAATTTGCATAATCCTATTGGTAGGATCTTGAAAATTAGCATTTAAATGCTCAAAATATTGATCAACGGGTCTTTTGACTTCTGGTACGGGAGCTTGTTTTTTCTTCATCTAATCGAGATTACAGTTTTTGTCAAATAATACAGCAAAAATACTAAAAATAAAAATTGAATATAGACCTAAAAGGCTATTAAAAGCAAAAGCCTCAACGTTGTTGAGGCTTTTATACTTGATATGTTAAAATCAGGATTATTTCGCATAGGCGACAGAACGGATTTCACGAATCACGGTCACTTTTATCTGACCTGGATACGTCATCTCGGTCTGGATTCTGTTTGAAATATCAGCTGCTAGAATTTCTGCTTGCGCATCTGATATCTTCTCACTTTCAACAATAACACGTAATTCACGACCAGCCTGTATCGCAAAAGTTTTTTCAACTCCTGGATAAGATAACGCTAGGTCTTCCAATTCTTTTAAACGCTTGATATAACTTTCCACCACTTCACGGCGTGCTCCTGGACGAGCTCCAGAGATCGCATCACAAGCCTGTACAATTGGAGAAATCATCGCTGTCATTTCCACTTCATCATGGTGAGCACCGATTGCATTACACACATCAGGATGCTCCTTATATTTTTCGGCTAACTGCATCCCTAAAATTGCGTGTGGCAATTCCGGGTTATCATCTGGCACTTTACCAATATCGTGCAATAGACCTGCACGTTTTGCATGCTTCACATTCAAGCCTAATTCTGCTGCCATTGTTGCAGCAAAATTTGCAACTTCACGCGAGTGTTGTAACAAGTTCTGTCCATAAGAAGAACGGTAACGCATACGGCCTACCATACGGATCAATTCCGGGTGTAAACCATGAATACCTAAGTCAATAGCGGTGCGCTCACCGATTTCGACAATTTCATCTTCAATCTGTGTACGTGTTTTTGCGACTACTTCTTCGATACGTGCAGGGTGGATACGTCCATCAGTCACCAAACGATGTAAAGCTAAACGTGCGATTTCGCGACGCACAGGATCAAAACCAGATAAAATAATGGCTTCAGGTGTATCGTCTACAATGATCTCAACACCAGTTGCTGCTTCTAAAGCGCGGATATTACGTCCTTCACGTCCGATAATACGTCCTTTAATTTCATCATTTTCAATGTTAAAAATAGAAACGGTGTTTTCAATTGCAGATTCAGTTGCTGTACGCTGTATGGTCTGAATAACCACCTTCTTCGCTTCTTTCGTTGCCGTCAGTTTAGCTTCGTCAACGATATCTTTAATTTGACTAATAGCTTGTGAACGAGCTTCCTCACGTAAGGAGTCTACTAATTGATTTTTAGCTTCTTCAGCGGTAACTCCAGCAATACCTTCCAATTGCTTGATATGTTGTAATTTGATCTGCTCTACTTCCTCTGACTTACTTTCATTGACTTCAACAAGCTTATCAAGTTGCTTACGTGTAGCGTCTAGTTCTTGTTTTTCACGATTTAAGTTTTCAAGTTTTTGATTAACAGATTGTTCTTTCTGACGTAAGGTATTTTCCTTTTGACTAATGGTATTATTGCGTTGGCTGACCTCTTTTTCATGTTCTGATTTCAACTGTAGAAACTTTTCTTTTGCTTCTAAAAGTTTTTTCTTTTTCAGATGTTCTGCTTCTTGATCGGCTTCTTTTATAATGCTTTTCACCTTTTCTTGAGCTTCTTGTGTTTGTTTAGTAAACAAAAGAGCTAAAAGATAACGGCCTATTGCAATACCAACAATCAGAGAAAGTATGATATAAATTGCGATGTCCATGTATTTATTAATTGTTTATATGTAGTTTATTTATTTATAATTTTCAAAAAAAAACCGCAATTAAATAAGGGTATCTAATATTATTAAACTTCTAATATACATAATTAGGCTATGATCATGGTCCAGATGGCTTACGCAAAATGACCTACATCTTTTCGCCTGTAATATTGAAGCGTTAAGTTTAAAATAGTGACAACCCGAATTCAATTGCGGCAAATTCGTTTAGTAAAGCGCTATAAAGAACGATTATTTTGTAAAGAAATTAGATAATAGTTGATCCAGTTCATGAACCGATTGCTCTAAACCCTGATCCTGTGTCTGCACCTGTCGCTCCGCTTTCAACATTCCTGTTGCATATTGGAGTACACACATCGACAATAAATCTTGCTTATCACGAACAGTATAACTATCCTGTAACTCTTTTACTTTTTCATTAATCAATTTCGCTGCATGGCGGATAATCTCCTCCTCTGCTGTATCTACACGAAGCGGATACACTCTATCAGCGATATTTATTTTGATGGAAATCTCTCCCATTGTTATTTGAGCTTTACGTTGTATTAGTAAGTTGTCCCCTCTACTTCTAGATCGACTTACTTCAACAAACTAATACATTTGTCTATTTCTCGCACAAAATCGTTAATTTTTTGCTTTGTGTCAAGTATTTTTTCATTAATTGCATCTTTGTCAGCTTCAGAACTATCTAAAGAACGAGCAACTGCCATTGCTTTCATCTGTTCTTCCATTTGTTTGTTCTTGTCGCTACACGTATTAAAAGCAACTTGAAGTGATTGAACCTCTAATTTAAGTAAATCATTCTCTTCTTGCAAGACTTCGCACATTTGAATTAAATTTTTCGTTTTCTCAACGATAATATTCATTTGTGAAGATAATGCTGCCATATATTAAATTTATACAATTAAATCCGATTATTCAAATTAACCACGCACTTCTGCGCTTACTTCTTTCTCAAAGTTAAGAATTAATTTTTGAACTATTGCGTCAATTTGTTTGTCCATTAAAGTTTTTTCATCATCTTCTATAATAAAACTTAAAGCATAAGATTTTTTGCCTTCAGGAATTTTATCTCCTTTATAAACATCAAATACTTTTACTTCTTTCAACAGTTTACGCTCGGTCTTATACGCTATTGTTTCCAGTTGCTTAAAGGTAACGGCTTCATCAATTAACAACGATAGATCACGTTTAACAGCAGGAAACTTAGATACTTCTTTAAATTTGATGACATTTTTACGAATAATCTTCAAGAGTTGATCCCAATCAAAATCCGCAAAAAACACCTGTCCTTCTACATCCGCTTTTGTCAATGCTGCAGTGGATACCGCACCAAATGTCACCAGTGCTTTTGTACCTTTCAAGTAGCTTAACCCATATGCATAATGATCTGTAGGCGCATCCTGCAATTGAAGTCCCTCTATTTTTAATCTTTTTAAGATTAGATCAACGACCGCTTTGAGATTATAAAAATTAACAGATTGCTTGCTGTTGTTCCATTGCTCCACTTCCAGTTTACCACTGATAGCAATAGACAAATGCTGCTTTTCTTTGTACCCTTCACCATCAATCGCATAAGTCTTTCCAAATTCAAAGATTTTTAGATCCGAATTTCTTCTTTTTTGATTGTATGAAACCGTTGTCAAAGCAGAAAACAACATGTTTTGACGCATGGTATCCAAATCTGAACTTAGCGGATTGCATAGACGAACAGCTGTAGCTTCGTCATCTGCGTAATCTAGCTTTGTTAATGAGTTTGAAAGGGTCTCTCTGAAACCGTTAGCAATTAACAGATCTGCCAATTGATTTAAAACAACTTCTTTATCTGGCTTTTCAGAGGTATTTAAGGAAGATTTGATCTGTGGTTTTAATTCCACATTATTATATCCATAAATACGCAATACTTCTTCGATAACATCCACTTCACGAGTAACATCTACACGGTAAGCTGGAACTAAAACATCCAAACCATCCGTTGATTCTTGCTCTATACCGATACCCAATGCTACTATAATTGACCTAATCTCCTCATCTGGAATATCTTGGCCGATCAATCGACGCACATTATGGTAGCTTACGTGGAAAGCAAACGGCTTAATTTCAGATGGATAAAGATCCGTGATCTGGGAACTAATATGTCCGCCGGCCACTTCTTGAATTAATATAGCTGCTTTTTTGAGTGCATTTACAGTAATATTCGGATCTGTTCCTCTTTCATATCGGAATGAAGAATCTGTTTTTAATTGATGACGTTTTGCTGTTTTACGAATAGAAACAGCATTAAAATAGGCGGACTCTAAAAATATATTTGTCGTAGACTCCGACACACCCGAATGAGCACCACCAAAAACACCGGCAATACACATGGGCTTTTCAGCATCGGCAATAACGAGATCTTCTGCGGATAGTTTGCGCTCTACAGCGTCCAATGTCGTGAATAGCTCATCTTGTTTTGCTTGTCGCACAACGATTTGATTACCTGCGATCTTATCCTGATCAAAGGCATGTAAAGGTTGTCCAAGATCATGCAAGATGAAATTCGTAACATCTACAATATTGTTAATCGGACGGATACCGATGACATTCAAACGTTCCTTTAACCAATCAGGGGATTCTTTTACTTGTACTCCTGAGATATTGATACCTGAGTAACGTGGACTTCCGGCATGATTTTCGACAACAACCTCCGTGTTGATCCCTGTTCCTTCTTTAAATAAAGAAAGATCAGAAGCTTTCATTTCTTTTCTATAGAAAGCGGCAATATCACGAGCCACTCCAAGGTGTGAAGCTGCATCTGCACGATTTGGTGTTAAGCCAATTTCATAACGATAGTCGTCCTCTATATGATAAAAATCCTTAACAAGTGTACCTACCTGAGCATCCAATGGCAACTCGACGATGCCGGCATGTGAATTGCCCAAGCCAACTTCATCTTCACCACAAAGCATTCCTTCAGAAACTTCACCACGAATTTTTGATTTATTGATTTTAAAGGGCTCGCCACTTGTTGGGTGAACAGTGGAACCAACAGTTGCGACAATCACTTTTTGACCTACTGCAACGTTTGGAGCACCACACACAATGTGTAATAAATCTGCTTGACCGACATCAACCGTCGTTACTTTCAATTTATCTGCATTGGGGTGTTGTTCACAAGATTTCACTTCGCCGATGACCAATCCCGCTAATCCTCCGGGTATACTTTGTACCACATCTAGAACCTCTACCTCTAACCCAACGTTCGTTAGAATTAAAGATAACTCCTCTGGTTTGGTATCGATATCAATATGATCTTTAAGCCACTTATATGAAATATTCATTTTAGAATCTGATTTTACGCACAAACTTAGATAAATTTGATCTGATTCGCAATATAATTGCAGTGTTATCAAGTCAAATTTATCGTTTTTGCCTCAGCCTTTGTGAGTTTTTGTAGTCGATCAATTGGATTAATTTCACTTTTATAGTATAAATTCATACATAATGAAGGGTATATTTCCCTGATTTCACCATGCAAACACCTAAAATTAGTTAACATATTTACCAGTCGAATAGGTCAAGTTTAAGAGAAAATAAGATCCCTGTATAAGAAAAATAAATTTTACGATTATTTAGCACTTTTGATTCCCGATAAGTCAAAGGATTAACGTAAATTTGTACTTTAATTTGAAGAACGTTCAAAACTTACAGTTATAATGATTCATTTCTTTGTGAACCCAAGCGACATCGTTTACGGTGTGCAAACCCTACAAGATTTATCTACCAATGATATCTCTAAACTAAACTGGCTATTTGGAAACGCTAACAAAATCGAAAAAGAAACACTAAACGATTATTATGTTGGTCCTCGTGCAGCTATGATTACTCCTTGGAGTACTAACGCCGTGGAGATCACCCAAAACATGGGTATTGAAGGGATCATTCGAATCGAGGAATTCCGAAAAGTACAAGCTGATTATAATGATTTCGACCCAATGATTTCTCAAAAATATGAGTCATTGACACAAGAAATGTATACCATCAACATTGCTCCTGAATCTATTTTAGAAATTGAGGACATCGATGCGTATAATAAGCAAGAAGGTCTTTCTTTAAACCCTGAAGAAGTTCAATATCTTTCGGACTTAGCAATAAAATTAGATCGTAAGTTAACCGATTCAGAAGTATTTGCTTTCTCACAAGCAAACTCCGAACATTGTCGTCACAAAATATTCAACGGTACATTTATTATCGATGGAGAAGAACAACCGACCTCACTGTTCAAATTGATTAAGAAAACATCCGAAACAAATCCTAATGAAATCGTTTCGGCATATAAAGACAACGTTGCTTTTGTTAAAGGTCCTCGTATCACACAATTTGCACCTCAATCGGCAGATAAGCCTGATTTTTATACCGAAAAAGAATTTGATTCTGTGCTTTCCGTAAAAGCTGAAACCCATAATTTTCCAACGACCGTAGAACCATTCGCTGGTGCTGCAACAGGTTCTGGAGGTGAAATCCGCGACCGTTTAGCTGGTGGTCAAGGTTCGTTACCGTTAGCAGGAACAGCCATCTACATGACATCATACTCTCGTTTGGAAGAAAATCGTCCGTGGGAGCAAGCGATGGAAGAACGTCCTTGGCTGTACCAAACTCCAATGGATATCTTAATCAAAGCCTCAAATGGTGCATCCGACTTTGGAAATAAATTTGGACAGCCTTTGATTACGGGTTCGGTGTTAACATTCGAACATGAAGAAGATGCTCGTAAGTTAGGTTTTGATAAAGTAATCATGCAGGCTGGTGGTATTGGTTATGGCAAATTGGATCAGGCTAAGAAACATACCCCAAAAGTTGGTGACAAAATTGTTATTCTTGGTGGTGAAAATTACCGTATCGGTATGGGTGGAGCAGCAGTTTCTTCGGCAGATACAGGAGCTTTCGGTTCGGGTATTGAATTAAATGCGATTCAACGTTCAAACCCAGAAATGCAAAAGCGTGCCGCAAATGCTGTTCGTGGTATGGTGGAGTCTGATCATAATCCAATTGTATCCATTCACGATCATGGTGCAGGTGGTCACTTAAACTGTCTGTCAGAACTTGTAGAAGAAACTGGAGGTTTAATTGATTTGGATGCTTTACCTGTAGGTGACCCTACCCTTTCAGCAAAAGAAATCATCGGTAACGAATCTCAGGAAAGAATGGGTTTGGTTATTGGTGAAAAAGATATCGAAACATTAAAACGTGTTGCAGACCGTGAGCGTTCACCTATGTATACTGTTGGTGACGTAACGGGTGATCACCGTTTCACTTTTGAGTCCAAGACAACGGGTGAAAAGCCCATGGATTATGCCTTGGAAGATTTCTTTGGTTCGTCACCAAAAACAATCATGAACGACAAGACAATTGTCAGAAATTATGAAGATGTAAACTACAGTACTGAAGATATTCCAACCTACTTAAATCAAGTCCTACAACTGGAAGCAGTGGCATCAAAAGACTGGTTAACCAATAAAGTTGACCGCTGTGTTGGTGGACGTGTAGCTAAACAACAGTGCGTTGGTCCATTGCAATTACCACTGAATAACGTAGGTGTAATGGCTTTAGATTATAAAGGCAAGGAAGGTGTAGCAACTACTGTAGGGCACTCTCCTGTGGCAGCAATTATCGACCCAGCAGCAGCAAGTAGAACGGCTATTGCCGAATCATTGTCAAACTTAGTGTTTGCTCCTATTAAAAATGGTCTTGCAGGCGTATCCCTTTCAGCGAACTGGATGTGGGCTTGTAACAATGAAGGTGAAGATGCGCGTCTTTATAAAGCTGTAAAAGCTTGTTCTGATTTTGCTTTAGAATTAGGCATCAATATCCCGACTGGAAAAGATTCGCTATCGATGAAACAAAAATACCCGAACGGCGACCATGTGATCGCGCCTGGTACTTTGATTGTTTCTGCAGCTGGTAATTGTACCGATATAACACAAGTTATTGAACCTGTATTAAACAAAAATGCGGGGTCGATCTATTATATCAATCTATCAAAAGATAGTTTCAAATTAGGGGGTTCTTCATTTGCTCAGATCTTAAACAAGATCGGTAAAGAAGTGCCAACCATTCAAGATGGAGCATATTTTAAAACGGCATTCAATACGATCCAAGATCTAATTAAAGCAGGACAAATTGAAGCAGGTCATGATATTGGTTCTGGTGGTTTGATCACGACTTTATTGGAATTGACATTTGCCGACGTTGATTTAGCTGCAAATTATGACTTGTCAGGTTTAGGTGAGGCTGATACGGTAAAAGCGTTGTTTAATGAAAATATCGCTGTTGTTTTACAAGCAAAAGATGATGCTATTTTCGAAAGCACATTGACGGCAGCTGGAGTTGAAGCGGTGAAAATTGGTGAAGCGATCGCTGGCACGGAAGTTTCCTTCAAAAATAATACGGATACGTTTACTTTCAATGTAATCGAAACACGTGATACTTGGTATAAAACTTCTTTCCTATTGGATTCAAAACAATCTAAAAATGGAACGGCACAAGAGCGTTATAACAATTACAAAAATCAACCATTGAATTTTGTATTCCCGAATCACTTCACAGGATTGAAACCTGCCATAGACCAATCAAAGCCTAGACCTAAGGCGGCTATCATCCGTGAGAAAGGCTCCAATTCTGAACGTGAAATGGCTAATGCCATGTTCTTAGCTGGATTTGACGTAAAAGATGTCCACATGACTGATTTAATTACTGGTCGTGAGACACTTGAGGATATCCAATTTATCGGTGCTGTTGGTGGATTCTCTAATTCTGATGTCTTAGGGTCAGCTAAAGGCTGGGCTGGTGCATTTTTATACAATGAAAAAGCGAAAACAGCTTTAGAGAACTTCTTTAAACGCCCTGACACCATGTCGGTGGGTATCTGTAATGGATGTCAATTGTTTATGGAGTTAGAACTCATCAATCCTGAACATGATGTTCATGGTAAATTGATTCATAATACTTCACAGAAGCATGAATCTAATTTCCTATCGGTAACTGTTGAAGAAAATAACTCCATTATGTTATCTACACTAGCGGGTACAACGTTAGGTGTATGGATTTCACACGGAGAGGGAAAATTCAATTTGCCTCAGGAGGAGTCAGCATACCATATCGTAGCAAAATACGCTTATGAAGCATATCCGGCAAACCCGAATGACTCTGATTATAACACAGCAATGCTTTGTGACAAAACGGGTCGCCACTTGGTCACTATGCCACATATTGAGCGTTCTACTTTCCAATGGAACTGGGCTAACTATCCAAAAGGACGCCAAGATCAGGTCACACCATGGATCGAGGCTTTTGTTAATGCCCGTAACTGGATCGCAGAAAATAAAAAATAAATTACAGCGTATAGCTTCATAAAAAAACTCCTGCAAAATAATTGCAGGAGTTTTTTTTATTACCATAGGACACTAAAAAGTGTATTTAGTATACTGGTTAAACTTGAGCTGTACAATTAAATTCTTCTGCTATACCCCGGCTTATTCATCAAACTATCTAAAGAATATTTACCAGACCCCATAACCAGAAAAAGGATGAGCATAAGCAAGACAACAATGGATAACCAAAGTTCTCCATTTAAAAAGCTTAAGCCATTGGTTAAATTAACAAAGAAAACAGCCCCAAACAAAATGGGCAGCAATACTATTGCAGCTAATCGGGTTTGAAATCCAAAAACAATAAACAGACCTCCAACAATTTGAGCAAAGACGATATAATGTACTCCTCCCCAAATATATAAGGTATAATTCACTTGCTGCACCAAGGAACTGACACGATCAAGATCGCTAACAAAGCTCAGTCCTTTTATTAGGATCAAAAAACCAACTATTATCCGGAGGTAATCTATCCATCTGGGATGATGGGTATCCCCCCAATGTTCAATTTTGTGAATAAGGTTCATAATATTTTCCTTTCTTATTGGTATATGACTAGAACAAATCATCATTCGTTTTGTTTTTTATCATTTTTGACATCCCATTCCTCTCATATCAATTAGATCCAGTATATTGTACTCCTGATCGAAGTAAAAGAGAATGTATCCTTATCACAATAAGATTAAACAGCGAATTAACAATGGTGAACTCATCAAGTATGAGTATGTGGACAAGTATAAACAGATAGCGCCCTGCCTTTTACTATATTTCAATACAGAACCTTATGTGAGACCCATAAGAGCGCATCGTTTTGAAGAGTACGAGAAAATCTTAAGTGATCAGAAAAAATAAATAAAGGGGGATATTTATTTTATTGCTATTAAATACTTTTAATGCTTGATGATATGTGGTACAAATCGACTTTTATCCGTTGTGATGGGCATCGTAGACTCCCTAAAACTGATTCCACAGGGTTCTTGCCCAATAATCCAACTTCCTATGATAGAAAAACCAGATTCTTCTTTGTGTAAAGTAGCTAGTTCTTGATAAATATAACCTTCCTGTCCATAATCCCCTGGCGTCGCATAGATCAGTTCCTTATCATAGTAGAGATCAATATTGGCACCTTCTCTCGATAAGATCGGTTTTTTGATGTAGTTTTTAAGCATTCTTTGAGGTTCAAAATAAGCAGCCAATAAGTTGGGATGATGCGGAAACAACTCCCATAAAATAGGAAGAATAGCTTTATTGGAAAGGATCATTTTCCATGATGGTTCTATCCACTGCGTTCTATGGATATCATTCACGATATGATGGCCAAACTCTTCATGAACCATCCACTCCCAGGGATATAACTTAAAAATAGAGGTAATCGATTCACCCTCCAAATCTATAAAAGCATGACCATTCCAACCAATATCATCGATATAAATCAATTGTGTCTGTATACCTGCCTGAATAGCGGTATCCCTCAAATATTCAACATTGGTCAAATCCTCTAGTGTTTCTTTCGCACATGAAAAGTAAAGAACATCTCCTTTTAGATAGGGTTTGATCTCTTTCCAGCTCGCTATAAGCTGCTCATGTACGCTGTTGAACTGATCGGTGGATTCAGAAAAATAATGATTTTTCCAGTTCCATTGGACGATTCCACACTCAAATAAAGAGGTTGGTGTATCGGCATTAAATTCCAACAGCTTCAATTTTCGTTTGACCGAGTCGTATGCAAAATCAAAGCGACCATAAATCGAGGGAGATTCATTTTCCCACGATTGTTCGATATGGTGTACCATATGACCGGGGATATGAAATAGATGATATAGCTTATTGGCAATAACGTGTTCAACAGCTTTTAGACACATGTCCCAGACTTCTGTAGTTGCTTGATAAATGGTATCCGCTTCGCTATTGGTAATCTCATAATAATAATCATCGATCCAATAGGGTTCATCGTTGTCCGTATGATAACCATATCCAATAGCTGTCAATCTGGATTTCCAATTGGGATCAATGATGAGCTTTTTTACTTTCATTATGAACCGAAAGAAGATGACTTAGATGAAGCTGCAGTATTGCCAAATCCGCCTCTTTTTGCTTGATATGCAGCCGCTTTCTTCGCATTGGTTCCCGATACAGAACTTGGATTCAGATTGTTATTTGAATAGCCCAGACCAGCACCAATATGTCTAAAAGCCATAAACCATAAAAGTGATGACCCCATCCCTCCTCCTGTACGGTGCTGATCGCGGTAATCTTTGGTTACTTCAGTATAAGGTGCTGTAGAATCAGCACGCATAAAGACGCGTTGCTTCGCTTCCTCTGCTGGTGCAACAGGCTGCCCACATGAAGCCAATACGGAAGTAATCAGGACCAACTTGATCGTTGAAGATGCTTTTTTTCTCATATTTATTGAACAGTTACATAGATGGGTACTTCACTCAATGTTTGAGCTGTATCTCCCACACTCCAAGTATTGACACGTTTAGCTGTGATGATGGTATCACTTTTGTCCGCAATCTTTTCACCATTAAACCAAATATGCTGCTTAGTGATATGTAAAACAGAATCACCTTTTGTCTCTGTAACCAAAACAACTTCCCGCGCTGATTTCTTATCCAATTGCTCTAATGGCTTATCTTGATTAGCTTCGGAACAGCTCATCAATATCGAGATTGACAATCCGAAAAAAATATATTTCATTTCAATTGAGTTTAGTATAAAGATACTTAAATAGAGCTGTTCACAATAAATTGTATACGCTATGCCTCTACTTTTAGCTGACATCCGTATCCAATCAAGATGCGGAAATAATAAAATTGCTGAACCCTTTGGGTACAATCTCACTTCCCTGACACCCTAAAAATTAACATTCCTTATCGTAAGTACGATTCCAATGTTTATGACTATCCAAAGGAGTCGGTATCACCCGATATTCCAGATTGATTCCATTCAAACGTCTTTTTTTAATGCGTTTGTTCACCTCATTGATATAGGCAATTTGAGTGATCCGGAATGTTCCAAAACTAGTCCCTTTAATATCTTCTCGCTCTAATAAATCCTCGACCAATTCAAAATTGAAAAAACAACCTAGATAATCTTTCCAAAATAAAATAGGATTATCAATCTTATCCCGATAACTATCCTCTGGATAACACAATTCACCATCTTCGACTTCAAAATGATCGGCTAATACTTTATTGGTGTGTGCTACAAATTCTCTTGCAACCTCCTCATCTTCGATCGGAAGAAAAGATATCACATCTTCTTCTTCTAAGCTATCAAACATCAAATGATTATTGAAGCAATGAATCAATTCGGGTAATAACTCCACCACATCATTGTACATTTTTCCCATCTTGCAAAGATACAAAGATTCTATCATTAGATACTTATTTTTAGGTAATGAATCTATTTCTATCAAAATAGCTCGTACATTTATACCATGAAAATACCCGCTTTAGTTTTAGGCATTTTATTGATCCTGATCAGCACATCTGGTTTCGCTCAAAACGTGAAACTTAAAAACCTAAGAAATGGAGATTTAATTTTTGTCGAAGCCGAGCAAGAGCATTTATCAGGTGCTATCAATCGTGTCACCCAGCGTGATACAAATAGTTCTTTTGATCATATTGGAATTATCGAATATGATCAAGGCAATTTGTTTGTTTTACATGCAAGTTCCAAAAAAGGATCTATCCGTGAAGGAATTAAAAGTTTCAACCAGACTCAAAAAAAGGATCAGAATAACCTAGTGGTATACCGCCTTAAGGAGGAGTATCAAAGCACGATACCGAAGACTATTACTGCAGCAAAACTGATGCTAGGAAAGCCTTATAATTGGAGTTACATCTTGAATGACAGCAGCTTATACTGTTCCGATTTTATTGAACGGGCTTTTCGCCACGCGCATATTTTCCAATTAGAACCTATGACCTTTATCAACCCATCCACAGGTAAAATAGATGATTTTTGGAAAGATTTCTATCAGAAGCAGGGATTAGAAGTACCTGAAGGAGAATTAGGTTGTAATCCCAACGGACTGGCAGCATCAGATAAAATAATTAAAATTGGTCATCTAACGCTGTAAATTAAATTTCGATTTCATTTAAAATTAATTTTTATCGTAACTTACAAGCACCATTAAAGATAGAAATTATATGAGGCCAAGCCTGATCAATACGTTAAAGAAGCAGTATAAAATACTTACCGGAAAAATAACATCCTTTAAAATTGAGCATAAATGCCCTCATGTATGGTACGGCAATTCGTATGGCGGATTTTACGTTAATCCCGAACTATTACATGCTGACTCGATCATTTATTCCTTTGGAATAGGGCAAGATACTTCTTTTGACGATACCCTTATACAAAAACACAATTGTCATGTATTTGGCTATGATCCTACTCCGAAATCCATAGAATGGATTGCGCAACGAACAGATTTATCTCCAAAATTTCATTTTCACCCGGTGGGCTTAGATAATAAAACTGGAATAACACATTTCAATTTACCGAAAAATAAAGAGCATGTATCTGGCTCTATCATCAATCATCCCAATGTAGATGAGCATAACATGGTAGAAGTACAGATGAAATCAATAGTCGATATCGCTTTAGAAAATAACCATACGTATATCGATGTCCTAAAAATGGATATTGAAGGATCTGAATATTGCGTGATCGATAGTATATTAGATTCATCCATTGAAGTCAAACAAATTTTACTGGAAATTCACGAACGGTTTTTTGATAATGGAATGGAGAAAACGAAATCATTATTAGATTCTTTACGCCGCCACGGTTACCAAATTTTTGGAGTTTCGGATACCTTAGAAGAAATTTCTTTTATTAAGGTACTGGACTAAGATTATTGCAGACTTCATCATCCCATGGAAATTTTCAAATCCTATATAAAAAAAAGAATATCCGTTACTGAGGAACAGCTCGAACAGATCACCTCCAGCTATACCTTGACTCAAGTCAAGAAAAAGAGTTTTATTCTCCGTGCCGGAGAGATTTGTAATTTTGAAGGCTTTGTAAAAAAAGGTTGCTTTAAGATTTTTTATTTAACACCTAATGGCGAAGAACATATTTTATATTTTGCCATTGAAGAATGGTGGATTTCAGACATTGCGAGTTTTAATGAGCAGGAACCTGCTCAGTTATACATTCAAGCATTAGAAGACTCTGAAGTATTCATCATCTCCAGAGAACAAAAGGAACAACTTTTTCTTAACTGCACGCAGGTAGAACGTCTATTTCGCATCATGGCACAACGGGCTCAGGTTGCCTCTCAACATCGCATCATCGCGGCATTGGGGTTTACAGCGCAAGAGCGTTATCTGGATTTTATTAATCGCTACCCTAAAATATACCCTAGAATATCAAGCTTACAACTGGCCTCCTACATTGGTGTAACACAAGAGTTCCTAAGCCGATTGAAAAGACAAATTCTCAAACCTAACAAATAAGCTTATTTATTGATGTAGGTCAATTTTTTACAGCAATCATTTACTGATCTTTGCTCAAGTAAATCAAACAGCTGGTTTGTGGATTATAAAACATTTTATACAACCTTGCTGTTAAATAGATAAAAAGAAAGATCATGAATAATTTTTTCAAAATTGTAGCAGCTGCAGCCTTAATGATTAATGGCGCCGTAGCACAGGTTAAATGGACAGCAGATCCAGCACACACAAACGCAAGATTTGATGTCAATCACTTAGGGATAAGCTTTGTTGACGGAGAGTTTACAAAAGTATCGGGTTCAATCGATGCTCCTACCAAAGAAAACTTTGATAACGCGAAAATAGATTTCACTATTGATGTCAACAGCATCAATACACGTGTCGATGCGCGTGATGGTCATTTGAAATCAGATGATTTTTTCAATGCAGAAAAATATCCAGCCATGAAATTGAAATCTGTTTCTTTTAAACCGGGTAAAAAGGGAAAATATATATTAGTAGCTGATCTGACCATCAGAGATGTGACTAAAAAAGTAACTTTTGATGTCACTCAAAATGGCGGAATCATCACGGATCCTTGGGGTAAAACAAGAGCTGGTTTTACAGCAAAAGCAACTATAAACCGCTTTGATTTTGGAATGAAATATAATGACAAATTACCATCGGGAGTAGAAGCTGTATCTGCAAATGTAGAAATTACTGTCAATACCGAACTGGTATTGAATTAAAACATAATTTTTAAAAAGAAACAGCGCTTAAGTAATTTCTTAAGCGCTGTTTCTTTTTAAAAGCCATTTAACATCCCTCCGTCTAAAGGGATATTTGATCCGGTGAGATAATTGGCATATTGAGAACAGATAAAAGCTACGAGGTAACCATACTCTTCTGGTTTACCCAATCGATTCATCGGTACTTGTTTCAACCGCAAAGCCAAAGCTTCATCATACGTAATATGGAGACTGTCGGCATCCATCTGGGTCAATGACTGAATACGTGCGGTATCAAAAAGACCTGTCAATATGCTATTCACGGTAATATGATCTGCCGCGACATCCTTCGCTAATGATTTACTCCAACTCATCAATGCTGTACGGACTGTATTGGACAAAACCAGATTAGACATGGGTTCTTTTACCGTCAATGAGGATACATTGATAATACGACCAAATCCCTGATTTTTCATATGGGGCAATGCTAACTCGGTGGTGTAACAGTGTGTTTTAAACAAAAGATCAAACGCACGCTGGTAGTCTTCTAAGGATTGTGCAGCAATGGTACCTGCTTTTGGTCCATTGGTATTATTGATTAAAATATCAACCACATGATCATTAAAATAATGAGATATGGCGATCTTATATTCTTCGAAATTATTAAAATCAACAACAAGATAACGATGTGTCTGTCCCCTACTCCGATCTAAGGTGGCGAGTGCTATTTTTAATTTATCTTCATTTCTAGCCATTAGGGTGACCGAAGCGCCATGTAAGGCGAGCTGTTGCGCAATAGCACAGCCTATTCCTCCAGAACTGGCTCCAACTAATGCTTTTTTATTTTCTAAATTGATATCTATCATCTCATTTTTCTGTTTTAAACCTATAAAAACTAATCTCGATTTTTAGCGCGTACCATAGCGACAAATAAATAAATAGACAGGGAAAAAGAAGTTGCCAAAAAGACCCACGCCCAAATGGGAATTCCTAAAAATTTGGGTTCGACATGTGCTATTATAACCATTCCAGCAAGCATATTGAGTGACAAGACCATGATCCCGATGACGATGCGATTGACTCCCTTTCTCAATATCTGCGTAAATGACTTGGCACTGATCAAGTGATGGTTGAGGGTGAAATTACCGAGTTTGATCTGTCTAAATAAACTTCTGAGATCGTCCGGTAATTTTTCAATATCACGAACAAATGAAAAGGCTTTATTTTTTCCTTTTTCGAACAAGTACCTCGGATCCATCCGCTCCCGCATAATACGGCTGGCAAATGGCTTGATACTTTTCATGATATTTAGATGCGGATTGAGCTGGCGACCGATGCCCTCCATCAATGATATACCACGGATTAATTGATAGATGTATTCTGGAAAATAAAGCCGGTTATCACCTATGATCGCCCATAATTTATCAAATAAAAACTCTAGACTAATATCGCCTAACGAAACATTATCAATAAGATCAAAAATTTCATATAAAGACCGTTCAAAACGAGCACGATCGGGAATACTACTTACGATAGCAACATCTTCTATGGTGTCAGCGAGATGGACGGCATTGGAAGAAACCGCAGCTTGAATAAATTCTTCTAAGTTTTGCCGGTCGATGGACAACAATTTGCCCATATTTCCAAAATCAATAAAGGCCAGTTTTCCATTGGGGAGCACCATTAAGTTACCGGGATGAGGATCTCCATGGAAAAAACCATGTACAATCACTTGTTCCAAATAAAGATTGATACCATTATCCACGATCTCTTCCAGATCTAATCCCATTGACTTCAATTTTTCCTTATCGGTCACTTTCACACCATCCATAAATTCCATTGTTAAAATGCGATCGGAACTTATTTTAGGGTATACTTTTGGAACTTTAATTTTATCATTGCCCTTAAAATTTTTAGCAAATCGTTCAATATTGTACCGTTCGTTCAATAACGAAATTTCCTGCACCAAAGTCGCGGCAAAGGAATCAACGATCAAAGGCAAGTTGAGATTATGTAATGGTTCACTATACCCTACTAATATTCGGGCGATATCTCTCATGAGAGATAAGTCTGTTTTTAGGACTTCATCAACCTGAGGCCTTCTCACTTTTACGACAACATGCTGTCCATCGATGAGCTTAGCTCTATACACTTGTGAAATAGAAGCAGCAGCGAAGGGTTCTGGATCGATATCTGAAAAGTGTTCATCAAAATTGATTTCCAACTCTTCTGCTATATAACTTTTGATATCAATGGTAAAGGGGTCGACACGATCTTCCAAGAATCGCAACTCTTCAATCAGTTCTTGAGGTAGTAAACCTTCACGTGTAGAAGCAGATTGTCCCAATTTAACAAATGCAGGGCCCAATTCTTCTAATGCCATTCGAATACGTCTGTAAACCGAGATGTTGGCAACATCAACCCCTATTTCTAAGGAAGGTTTATTCGTATTCCAAGGAAGTCTATTTAATAGATCACGAAATCCATATTTCGCGAGCACGCTAATGATATGGGAACTTCGTTGTAATTTCTTAGCTGAATTCTGCATCATAAAACCATCTTCGATAAGTTCTTCAAGTTACAAAAACCCTGCCTACATATCTAATTTATTGCAACATGATCAGCTATACATTCGTTAAAAATATTTTTTAAAGTTCCGCCTCTTCTTCCAAAGCATCCATATTATTTTTGATCATCTTTAAATATTTACCATAATAGTAGTAACTCATGGACTCAATGCAAATAACTAAAGAAATTAAACCTGCAAAAATCCCTAAGATGAAGTAAATAATAAAGGTGGAATCATTTTTCCAGGTTTCACCAAAGTGATAAATTTTGTCCATCCACTCTGCCGAATGGCCAAGCGAGAAAAAAATGAAACAGATGAGGATACCTTGAGGCATCAACAAGTAAGATGACATCTTATAGGTTTCGATAGAAAATTTTAAATCGTAATACAATTTCAGCAAATTTTCCCGAGAACTTAAGAGTTCAAACTGTTTGGTCGATTTATAGAAATAGAAAAACTTTTTATAATAAAACATGCTGGATAAACACATTTGTAATAAGATAGAATAGTAGGCTACTTTCACATATCCCGTAATCTGGTAAACTTCCAAATTAGGTAATACCAGTAAAAAAATAATCGCACATAACCAGGATATAAATTCCATCTTTATATTCCTCCTTAATTTCACAAGAATACTTCCCACTGATTTATAGTGACTAAGATTTGGATCAACCTCGAAATTATTTTCGGTTTGATTATTCCATTGTTCTTTTAATTCATCAAAATTCATAACCTTGTGTTTTAATAATCTGCTGCAACTTTTCTTTTGTTCTATTCAATTTAACACGTGCATTTACTTCAGAGATACCAAGATTCACAGCAATCTCCCGATGGCTCTGACCTTCCAAAAAAAGAAAAATCAATGCTTTTTCTACTGGATTGATATGCTGGACAGCTTGATAAAAATAACGTAACTGCTCTTCTTTTTTCTCGTTATCAAACTCATCCACGACATCAATATCTATAGTCAGCTCCTGTTGATCTGGTCTTCTTTTTTCTTTCTTGAAGTACATGAGAGCCGTATTGATGGCCACACGATACAACCAGGTAGAGAACAAACTTTCTTTTCTGAAAGAACCATACGATCGCCATAATTGCATAACAATTTCTTGAAATAAATCTTGCTGGTCCTCCAAATTGTCCATATACATACGAGACACTTTGATGATAGCACCTTTATTCTTTTCTATTTGTTTCAAAAATTGTTGTTCGTCTGGCTTTACCATTAACTGTTTAGACTCTTTGCCTTAAAAAATTAAATATATAAGATTAGTGCAGTATTTCTCTAAATGTTACAATACGACAGTGAAAATAATATTATTTTATTCACTACTTTAGTTTAAATCAAAAATATCATCATATGGATAACGTATTTTTTAAAGGTCAGGTGCTATGGGCTCAGATCGATCCCAATCGACACTTACGCCATTCTGCTTATGCAGATTTTTGTGCTCAAGCTAGAAGCAATATGCTAAATGGTATAGGATTGTCACTAAACCAATTTGCGATCCATCAAATTGGTCCAATTTTATTTAGAGAGGAGCTGATCTATCACCGAGAAATTCATCTTGACGAAGAAATATATGTTGAAGTTGAGCTGACGAAATATAACGTGGCAAATAGTCGTTTTTCATTTCGACATCTTGTTTTTAAGGCAGATGGTACTAAAAGCGCTACCGTAATTGTAGATGGGGCTTGGTTAGATTTAGAAAAAAGAAAATTGACTCCAATTCCAGATGAATGGAGCCATTTCATTGCGAAAATTCCTAAATCAGAAGATTATGAAGAAATCAGTGCATAAAAAAAGCTTGTAGGATAAATCCTACAAGCTTTTTTTTAATAAACACCTATTACTTAACTTCTATTAACCTTTTTGCAACAATTGAATCTTCTTTCTTACCTACCGATAAAATTAAAACACCATCTTCATACGTTGCATCAATATTACTATGATCTACCGTTTCTGGCAATGCAAATGATCTTGAAAAAGAGGTGTAATTGAACTCTCTTTTACTAAATAATTTCTCATCACTAACAGATTCTTCTTTTTTATCTGCAGAAATCGTGATAATTTTTTTATCTACATTGATCTTAAAATCTGACTTAGACAATCCCGGAGCAGCTAACTCAATACGAAAAGCCTTTTCTGTTTCAGAAATATTAACTGCAGGAACGCGAGAGATTAATCGATCTGAAATAAAAGAATCATTAAACAAATTATCAAATACTGTACTTACAAATGGATTTACAGAATCTGTATTCAAACTTTTTGTTGGAAATTTAATTAATGCCATTTTTTTATCCTCCTTTTAATATTTATATGTTACTTTATTAACCAATTTACAGGAGTATTTCAATTCCTATACCAAAATGAAAAAGTGTAAAATATATTGACAATATGTCTACTTTAAACTATTTAAATAGACATATTGTCATAATTAACAATCTTAAAAATAATAAATAGCTATAAATCAAACCTATACAAAATTCACATACAATTCAGGTTATTTCTCGATTTCAAAAAAATACAACATCAATTTTGGAGTATTTCAAACAAAAGATTCACTAAAACCGTTAATATGTTGCCTATTTACTTCACCACTATATCTGATGTAGATAGGCATAACAAGAATTGAAGTACATTTATTGTTCATATCATCCCTTACATATATACATCAACAAGCATGAACTGGAATCCAGAAATTTATAATCAGTTTAAAGATATCCGATATCAACCATTTTATGATTTAATGAGCTTCATAACACCTGAACAACATCAAAATGCGATCGACATCGGTTGTGGTACTGGCGAGCAGACATTTATTTTAGCTAACCAATTGAAAAATGCACAATTTGTAGGTGTTGATTCATCTGAGGAGATGCTCGCTGAGTCAAAGCAATTTGTGCAGGAAAGATTATCCTTTAAGCAGGCTACGACTGAAGATGTGTTGGAAAGTAAACAAAAGTGGGATCTGATATTCAGTAATGCTGCTCTACAATGGTCCAATCAGCATGATAAACTATTTCCAAAACTTATAGCTCTACTGAATCCGCACGGTCAAATGGCTATCCAAATGCCTATGCAATCAGATAATGTCTTAAACCAACTCTTATTGGAACTGGTCGATGAACAGCCTTTTAAAAGTTACTTAAACGGATGGAAAAGAGAATCACCACTGTTGAGCATAGATGAATATGCAACCATCATGTTTCATGCTGGACTGATCCATATGCAAATCATTCAAAAGGTATACCCAATCATAGCAGAGCATGCGCAAGATTTATTGGACTTTATATCTGGATCTGCCTTAATTCCCTACGTAGATAGATTGAAGGGAGATCAAAAGGAAGAATTTATTACGGAATATAAAAAGCGTATTGAACTAAAATTCACTACATTTCCTGCTATATATTCCTTTAAACGACTTTTACTATATGGAAGAAAACCCTGATAGTTCGTTGCTATTAACATCTTCTCGCTTCAAAAAATTAATAAAAACCTCTTTACCTATCCTTGGTTTTATGCTATTATAACACTTTTCCATCGTCTGTAAGATAAAGTTGGGAGTAAATAGTTGTTGATAGATCATGAGATCTCCTCCAAATGGTGGACCAGGCTCATCTAACAATTGATCAAAAAGAACACCGACCATCCTTCCATTTGGTCTAAGTAAGGAGGATACTTTCTGCACATATTCAGCGCGTCGCTCTGGTGCAATAGCACAAAAAAAAGTTTGCTCCAACAGCAGGTCATATTGCCCTTCATGTTCAAAAAAATCAGTACAGAGTACGTTTACTGCCGTTTGATCCGCAAACTTTGCCTTTACCCGTTTTATGGCCTCAGGAGCAAAATCAATTAAAGTTATATGCTTAAAATTATGTTCAAGTAAATACACCGCTTCGTGGGCATTGCCGCAACCCGCAATCAGGATCTGAGCTTCTTTATTTGGGTATTGATCCATATAGGCACATATAGCTGGAGAAGCATAGCCAATATCCCAACCGATCTGATTGCCTTGCCATTTTGAATTCCAATATTCTTGATCTAAGGTTGAATTCAATTTTTTATCCGAAGAAGGGATTTCTATTCTTTTAATCATAAATAGTACGATTTTAAAAATGCCTTATTTGCTGTATGATATCTATAAATCAATTAAAATAGCCGTTTTAAAAAAAATAATGGCGATCGCAAAAAAATAAAAAAAACTTTTGCTTAGTGTAAAAATAACACTATATTTGTATCATCATAATTTAGGTTTATAATTGGTTATAAAGGTTTTCATTCTCCCCGTTTGAAAACCTTTTGTTTTTTACTATAAATCCATTTTTTTCAAGCCCTAATAAATTCCTTTCTCCATATCAGGAGGATTGATTCATTTGTCTTCAGATTGCTTGATAAATTGCAGAAAAGAAATGGTAAACCATCATCTTACATTTAAAAATAATATAGAATATGGATATTTAAAACAAAAACTGAATACATCTTTTGTTATCCATTACACGGCTTGCAATGCTAGTTTTACTCGCTCTTCTGTGGAAACCCATTTTCTATTGTTGCTTTGATGACGGGTTCGCCCCTCAGCACTCCAATCTGAATACACATCACTGCCATTAACGTTAGCCATATCATCCTTCCATGACTCCCATTTATAGGCTTGATAAAACAAATCTAAATCACCATTCAATGACCAGTTAATAAAATCAGAATAACCACAGGATAAACTTTCCCAACTTGACGTATGTGGAGCAAAATAATATATCTGACCAATATCCTCACCCAACTCTCCTGCATTGATAGCAAAATATCCACCGATAACATCATCTGCAATCAGTAAAAAACCTCCCTTCTCCCCTTCGTTGCTATAGGTTTTTCCTTTATTCCATTCCATGATACCCCTATTCAGTTTGTTGGAACCAGATCCCAAGATGCGCAACCAGCCATGGTCAATTAGAATACCTCCTGTCTCAAATACGATGGCAGCTACTGGAGATTTTGTTGATATCTGTAGACGCAATAATTCCTCATCTGCACGTTTGGGATTTTTTGGTAAAATCTCAAAGTTATTCTTTGAGTCTTTCATCCACGATTTTACCAATCCCCAACCAAACTCTTCCTTATTTATTAAATCTTTTAATGTCTTCATCATCAATTCTCTTTAAAACAATCCATACTCCAGTCTCTGTAATATATAGCGAAGTAAAAGATTGCACAATCTGTTCGGTTCGGATAACCTAACCATTTACATGTTCAATTTTGACATAAGATGCGTCTTAAACTATAAAATGAGTTCGAACACATTACCCCATAAAATGGAAACCGTACAATGGATATCCCGATGCAGTAATACAAAGAAATAAAAAAGAAACGAATATCAAGGCAAAACATCGGTACAAATTGATTAAACGGCGCTTCATCGCTTAGAGAAGATATTGAAATAGACCTGGAAAAATATTATTTAAAAAAATATTGAAAAAAGATTTGACTTAGTGTATAAATAACACTATATTTGTATCATCATAATTTAGGTTTATAATTGGTTATAAAGGTTTTCATTCTCCCCGTTTGAAAACCTTTTGTTTTTTACCCAATTTCTAAACTAAAAGACCGACTCACACCAACTTAATCCACTATGATATAGATACATAAAAATATATAAGATCGATCCCAATAGCCATTCATAAATTTACTATCCCAGCAATAAAAAATGACGTTAACTTGTAAAGGTTATTTTCTCATTCCTATTTATTATTGAGCGATTCCAGTAAAAAAATAACGTACAGGAGATTCTAAAAAAGATAACTACTATAGGAGGAGAAATGGTCTGCTACAATCCACATTTGCTTTGATAACTTAAAAAGAATTGTTTCATGTTCAAGACCTGACCATTTGTTATTAATAGCAATCTGAAGTTGATGTAGTAACAAAGCGTTATATTTCAAAATAAGTGGATACACATGGAGGATACACGGCTAAAAAACACTATTTTTATTTGGATACAGTTTTAAACTGTCAGTAAAGATATTAATGATTGATATAGATTATAAATATGAACAATACACCCTATATGCTGATATTAGTGATGAGTTTTTTCAGTTATAAGTCTGAAGGAACAACTAAAAAGCAGCTTAGTGCATATGATAGCACAGCTATACAACAAGATACTGCTAAAGTCAATTACAGTTCCCGAATTAAATCCCCATCAAAACTAGACCTTATCGAAAAAACGAATGCGAAAAATGTTTCCCAGTCTGGTGATGATGTAAATAAGGCCTATGTTCGTCTGAGCGCTGGAGATAGCACCATTCATATCGGCGCCAATATGCGTCTGGATCACCGGATATTTGGTTTTGATCAACCGAACACAAACTCCAAACGTTTGTTTCTATTTTCGATCTTTACTGATGATGTGAAAGACAATCCATTTAATTTTCCTTTAGGCGCTTATTATGATAGTTCTGACCTAGCGTCAAAGAATTTGACGTTACACTATATCAAGACTAGTGGTGATTTTATTGAGGCTAGCCTCTCCAATTCTAAAAATAAAATTACACATCGGCTTTATTTTGAGAAAAAATGGATAGAGATTGAATAAAGTATGATCATTCATTGAACTTTTTTAATTTATATCCATGAATACTTATATTTATATTTACGTAAAATCAATCTATTACAGTATGAACAAAATATTTCAAATCAGCAGTCTTTTTTGCTTGAGTTTAATGAGTACGTTAACCTATGCTCAAACCAAATTTAAACCTGAAGATACCGAATTTTACACGCCTACTCTGCGGACAGTCACCACAGCTGCCAATAAAGCTCCTTCAGATGCTATTGTTCTTTTCGATGGCTCTAATCTGAATCAATGGGTGAGTTCTAAAAATACAAGCCAACAGGCGCCTTGGCAAGTCAAAGATGCTGTATTAATATCGACACCGCATACAGGTGATATTCAAACCAAGCAGAACTTTGAAGATTTTCAATTACATGTCGAATGGAAAAGTCCCGAAGTGATTAAAGGAGAAGGGCAAGGACGTGGAAATAGTGGTATATTTTTACAAGGTCATTATGAAGTTCAGGTTTTGGACAACAACAATAATCCAACTTATGTAAACGGTCAGGCGGGCTCCGTATACAAGCAGCAGCCTCCTCTTGTGACTGCTGTTAAGCCAGCTGGAGAATGGCATACCTATGATATTGTATATACAGCTCCACGTTTTAATGTAGATGGTGTTTTGATCAAGAAAGGTATGGTAACATTGCTCCATAACGGAGTGGTAGTACAATACAACACACAAATTGAAGGTACTACAGAATATATCGGCTTGCCCAAAACGTTAGTTCATGGTCCTGGACCGATTGTTTTACAGGATCATGGAGATTTAGTTAACTTTCGAAACATCTGGATCAGACCGTTATAAGAAAAAAAATAATAACACAACAAGAGCTGCATCTTAATCTATGCAGCTCTTGTTCATATACAGTGAAGTTCATTCCCATATTCCATTTTTTATACGAAATAATTAAGGGTTTTTCAAATAAATATCTTGTGTAGGAACCGCCAAATGAATATCATTTTCTTGGAAAATTTTGTTGATAACAACGATTAAATTACTTTTTACCTGTCCCGAATCTTTTATTGTTCTCACCCAAAAATAGATTTCTAAAGCAACAAATTGGGCAGAAACTTCTCCAAACTGTATGACTGGCTCAGGGTTTTTTAAGATCTGATCATCTAGAACCATACTATCTAATAATAACGTCTTAACCTGTTCCAAATCTGTTCCATATTGCACTTCCACCCGTAAATGAACACGCTTCTTCATACCTCCCAATGTCCAGTTGATCACATGAGAATTTAATAAGTCACCATTTGGCATGATGAGGTCTGCACCGTCTGCCGTCGAAATAACACTGCTTCTAAACCCGATCGACTTGACCTTACCCGACTGGCCTCCGATTTCGATCATGTCATCCACGTTAACAGGTTTTTCAAATGCTATAATTAAGCCACTAACCAGATTATTTACTAAAGTCTGCAGTCCAAACCCAATACCGACTCCTAAAGCGCCAATAATCAACGTAATTTGCTGTACAGGTATACCTACTGCGGCAAAAGCCAGAAACAGTCCCAATACGATAATGCTTATTCGAATAAGAAGAATCCAACTCCCGATATGAAAGCTAGTATCTTTCTTCTCATCATGATTGCGCCATTGTGGATCAGAAGCAAAAAATGAAACCACTTTGGAAAGCATAGTCGCTCCAAACATAATTAAAAAAATACGAGGATATTATAAACCGAAAATGTATACGTACCTAATTGATGCTCGTTGAAAAATAATTCGTTAAGTGGTTCCGCGAGCAATCTAAATTCGTAAAAGTTTCGCCCTACCAAGATAAACCATCCGGCGATCAAGGTTATATAAAAAAATACAGGAGCTCGCTTCCCTACTCTATTGTAATTAATATATAAAAACCTCCTTTCTTGTTTGGTATAGATCATGGAAACATAGGTTAATCCTTCGTTCACCAAACGTATCACCCATAGAAAAACAATGGCTACCACAACATTTATTAATCCACTAACCATCAACAATTTAGCCACATTGAGACGACCAAATAAGTTGAGACCGATCGATGTAATTTCCATAAAAGTCATCAAGCAGATCGGAAAAAGAATCCACTGCTCCTGAAGTTTATGATGCTGATTTCTGTTTAATAATGCAAACAATCCAACAAGAGCGCTTGCTGTTGATAGGAAAATCATCACCCATCTTTCAGGACGCGATGCCTGCAAAATAAGATTATCGACAGCAGCTAATGTATACAAGGTAAATATGGTCAACCAGATACCCAGCCAATATTTTGTGATATATTTTCTAAAAATAAAGGAAATCAATACCCCTATTATAAACAAGATAATCGTTGAAAAAACAAATGGTGGACTAGAAACAAAAATTGTCCTACCCCTAATGCTATAGCAATACCTGAAAAAACAGGAGCATTTAAAAGTAGACTTTTATCATATTCATTGATCAGTTCTCTTTTTATTTCGCTCTTTAAAGCAAGTAAGTAGGATACAACAATTCCAATAGTGATCAATAAAATAATCATTTTACCCCAATGCGCCTTTATATAATATGTGATCAGAAGTTTTGTTTTAACCATCGAAAAATAAAGGACTTCCTGTAAGGGGCGGTCATAGTTACTTTCTTCCCAAAGTGCGGCAAACTCTTTAGCAAAATTTCTATTGGAAATCTGTTGTTGGTAATATCGGATTTCATCCATATCTGTTTCTAACTTCAGAAGTTCCAAATTAACGCGATTTTGCATGATCTGTATTCCATTAATATTTTGACTCAACTTATCGATAACAGGCGATATTTCCTTTGCTAGTATCATCAATCTGTTTAAATATTGCCTTAAATCCGATGAGTCTCGTGATAAAACAAATAGTGATTTATCATCGGATAGGGAGTCAATCTGTAATCGATAATTAACCAGCTTGGACTGATAATTATCTAAATTGTTCTTATACACTTTTACCTCGACTTGGAGTGCATTCAAAATATTGTAAGTAGTGCTCAAGTTTCTAGAAGTTTGTGAAGAACCCTTATTTTCAAAAACACCATCTTGAGCGAGCTGATGCCATTTAGTAACCTGATCTATTTCAACTTTTAATGCCACAGTATCAAATCCTTTTTTTAAAAAAGCACCTGCCTGTCTGGAGAGAATTTTGATTTCTTCAAATACTTTATTTTGTCTAATAGTCGCTCGATCTTGTTCCAAATCAATCAAACTTTTTTTCGATGATTCTTGAAAAAAACTTTCCATTCGAGAGACAAAGTCTGCCTTTACCGTATCTCGTTTGGTAGGAATGCTATCCTGCCCCCTTGCCTCACTAATTAGTGATAAAAAAAAGAAACCTAAAAAAATAATAAAATAATAGGATGACAATATTCTTTTCATGTGAGGGTATTTAGATAACACGACTTAAGTATGGATATGTAAGATTCGAAATCGAACCAAATAAAACTAAGAAATATTTTTCAGATTATTAAAATAGTCTTCGTATTCTATTCCCTTTTCTACGCTGATAATGGATAGTATGACAGGCAATTATTGGAAGGATTTTTTTATTTCATAAAAAAATATAACTAGATTTATAGCTATTATTATTGATATATGTATTGAAAACTTTTAATTGCGATATTGATTTCGCTTTGTAGAAATCTTTTTTATTATTTAAAATGCTACGATCTTCATATTCCTAAAGAATACTTTACTAAAAAATAAACCTAACTAAAATATAATCGTTATGAAAATTCTGAAAACTGTATTAAAAATATCAGTTTCATGTTGTTTAATGCTCAGCACACATGCTGTCTCAGCACAATTTGGTGGCTTACTCAATAAAGTAAGTAAAGCAGCAACTAGTAAAGGAGCGCAAGTTTTAGGTTTGGATAAACTATTAAAGGAACCGGAAGCCATTACGACAAATTTTGACGATGTAGACCGCAAGGGAGAACAAATGCCAGAATTTGAACAAGATGCGATCTATAAACCTTTACATGAATTATCACGTAATGGAAAAGATGGTTTTATCCTACAGGCAGGTCATTATGAGATGACCAATAAAAGTTATTGTCTGAAAGCTGGTACGCATGCCCCATCATCGGGTGATGGTTACATGTATGCTCCTACATTAGGTAAAAAAAGAGATGTAGTCGTGGCTATACTCAAAAGTGCAGAACAACATCCTGAAGTTGAACAAAGTGATATCCAAATGCTTTTATGGACTATCATTGCACGAACTAAATTTATTGACTACGCAGGATCTGTCAAAGAAACAGCTTTAATCTTGCTCACGCCAAAGCAATTATTACAATTGGAAGGAGGTGCATTGGGTATTTTACCTTTTGATGCCATGCAAGCTGCAAAAGAACAATTACCAGCATCACTACGCGCAGTCTTTGAAGCGGAAAATAACATCCGAAACCTGGTATCATCCGGCAATTATTCTTATGAAGAATTTGAGCAGTATGCAATTTTGGCGGGCATGGCTCCCCTACGGACAGATACGCCAAGTGGAATTTGGACATTACATCCTGATGGTTATTATATTCGGTATTTCCCTAGTGGGTATAGTATAACACGTATTCAAATTTATGTGCCTGAAGGATTAATAAAAGAAGGTCAAACATTAATCTATGATGCTACAGATGATATTTCATGTCCTGCCAATAATGGTTCACAGCGCTTAGCTCAGACAAACGAACCGATCCTGAATCGATAGCGCATAATCGAGCAAGTTTTAAGCACATGTTTGAAAACTTCATGTTTTTGATTAAAAAATCCATTCCATTTTCACCAGGCCACTACTATTCAGATCTAGTCAAGTGGTAGCCTGGTGAAATCTATAGGCTCCTATCAGAACTGATCACGAACCTGAAACAAAAAATGCGAAGCTTTTACACTCCGCATTCCCTACAAACTAAATCACCAAAATCTTTTTTCTCTTGACCCCTCTGGTCTTTTTTTACCATTCGATTGACTGATCTTCGTCAGGAATCTCTGTATTCAATCGGCGCTGTAAAATCAATGAACCCGTTACTTTATATTTAATATCAACATTTGGAACCATTGTATAATCGGTAAATTGATAGTCAATATTATTGATGGCGATGTAGCGATGCAACAGATAAGGGCGTACCGCATCCTTCTGTTCTGAAATCGTATAGCTAGCATCTTTATTCACTTTAAAATTGATATTGGGATTATCAGCACGAAAGCTGACCCCACCAGTTTCATTAAAAGTTGCATAAATTTTATATTTACCACGATCTTGTCGTTCCTCATCTATATTTCCTGCATAAAAGAAAATCGTATTTTCATCAACCACATAGCTCCGGATCTCACTTTTAACAATCGGAGTTTCATTTTCATATCCCTCCATATTTGTTTTCAAGGCAGTACCACTATAGGTTCCTGAGTAATTATTAAAAGGATAGATCCGCAATAGTGCTTTTCGATAATGTTTTCGTGGATTAGCCTTGTATCCATTGGAAGCATCGTCTAAGATCGTTAAAGGGAGTACCCACTTATCGACCATATCAATATTTTTGAGCGTAAAATCGATTGGCATTAATGCCGTGCTTTCTCCAGATTTGATATTAACTGACGGATTCATGGAAAAGTATTGACTGGTGAGCTCGCGGTAATAAAAATCCGCTCTATTTTGAAAGCGTTCATAATTTAACACCTTCAATGTATCGGTATCGACACGAATTTGAACGGTTATATTTTTATCATTTATAGTCGATCCGCTAACGATCATGGGTAACATGAAAGTCGTTTTCTGATCTCCTTTATAACGAACGTAGATATTAGAAACACCTTCACTTGTCAAAGGAGCCTTAAATGAAACCAGGTTTTCAAATTGCTCATCTTTCCATTCATCATTGCAACCGCTAAATACGAGCAGCAAGGAGAGTAGCAATACTTGTATATCTATTTTTTTCATTGGACAATTTATTTTTATAAGTGCAGGTTCTAAAGTGTATATAGGAGTTTAGTGCAACTCTTACCTTTTAAAAACATTTCACTTGAGTATGTTATTATTTACGATTTTAGAATATACGTAAGCTAATTTCACCACATTCATAACTATTTTATAACAATTAGCTCACGCAACTTTGAATCACCTATATTTAATCGTTGTAAGTCCACCCTGGGTTTTGTGTCAATCGCTTATTGCGTTTAAGTTCGCTATGACTGATCGGCCAAAACCACATTTTATCAGCAAAGGTTGTTTTAAGTGTCCATACAGCTACTGGTCTATGAAAGAGATCTCTCTCCTGAGCATTCATCAGAATGTTACAGCCATAAACTGGCAAAGCCTCCTCTGTAGGTGCATCCATCCAACGACGTAGGTCATAGTAACGCTGTCCCTCTCCCATCAGTTCGATAAAACGTTCTCGCTTTAATGTCTTTCTTAACTCCACTTTGCTACTATACACCTGCGCGGGATAGTCGGGTACACCACCGCGGATTCGAACCGGATGAATACCGCGCTGCATCTGGTTAATATCCCGACTGATCGCATAAGTTGCACCTCGCCATGATGGAATATTGTAGGAACCACTGAGTTCATTTAACGCCTCAGCATAACCCAACAAAATATCTGCGTAACGAATGGCCGGTTCTGCTTTTGAAATGACACGGGCTGCACTTCCACCTTCGTAGGTATCACTAGGATGAACAAATTTTTTCACTCCAAAACCTGTACGTAGCCAATACGCATTGGAAGAATTGAAGCCATTGCCTTTGTTATCATCACGATAATAAAACACTTGCTGATTGCGGTTCCGTTCCAAGGTTTCATTGAGTAAGGTCCAGAAGCTACCATTATAAGCAACAGAAGCATAAAAACGAGGTTCTCTATTTGCATACTGTAAAGAAACACCTTCTCTCAAGGGCTTATATTTCCCTAATTTATAATCGTCAGCAGATACATAACCGCTTAAACGGTTTGATCCATTACCGCGTCCGATCTCGCTATCTTTACCGGGAGCGTCTTTCCCATCATTCATATAATAGGCGTCGACAAGCTTTTGAGTAAGCCCATGCGTATTCCATCCCGTTGCAGAACGAGGCAACTGATGGATGACCATAGCAGCGATACTCTCACCATCTTGATTGTTACCTCTTGTAAAAATAAGTTCCGGATTTCCTGAGGCTTGCAATGTCCCGTCAAACACTTGTGCATAGGACTTGGCAGGATCGATATTTGCCCAACCTTCTGGCCAATTCTTTCCTGAAAAATTATTGTCTTTAGGAGGCACAACAGTCGCTTCATCACCTGTTTCTTGTATTGGAACCCAATATAGTCTATATACGCCTAGTTCAATCACATCTCTTGCCGCAGCAGCAGCCTTTGCCCATTTCTCTTCTTGGTAGTCGGGTGAAAGTAATTTTCTGCCAGCATCATCAATTAATCTTGCCGCAAAACTGGATGTGTTTCCATTCGCTAGCGGACTTGCAGCATAGAGTAAGACTTTGGCACGCGTAGCCAAAGCTGCCCCACAACTCGGACGCGCAGAGCCATCTTGCCCCCGGTTCATCCCCAGCTTTTCCATTTCTTTAGCAGCTAGTAATAGTTCATCTGCAATAAAGGTGGCACATTCCTCGTAGGTATTACGCGCTGTAGCAATGTCATCATAACTTTTGGTATAATCGATTCCTTCATCAGGTAATAATGGAATCGGACCATATTTACGCAAGAGTAACCAGTACAGATAAGCTCTACCAAAACGAGCTTGCCCTCGATAATCTTCGATCTCATCCGGGGTCATTTCGGTATTCATATACACATTATGAATAAAGGTCGTAGCATTGCGAATGCCCCGATAAGACTGGGTCCAGCTGCTTTGTTTATCATTTTCAGTATAAAGCCCCATTTTGAACATGTTGTAAGATAGTTCGGTCTTTGAAGGATCAAAATCCCGGTCCCGATCACCATAATACATATCATCGGCAAAATTATGCGGAGTAAGCCCTTTACTGGCTACATCAACATTTTCCCCTTTTAATTCCTCAAAAACATGTGCTAGCCATTCTTCTGTATAAACTTTACTTTTAAAGACTTTTTCAATCGTAATCCGGTCCTTAAAGTATTGGTCAGATTCGAGGTAATTTTTTTTACAGGAGGAAATAAAACTTGTACATAGCACAAATAATAGCATGGAATATATCTTCTTTTGCATTTCTCTTCAATTTATAGATTAACATTTATGCCTAACGTAAATGATTTAGGCAATGGATAGTCTTCACCTCTAGGGCTGGCAAGTTCAGGATCCCAAAGCTTAAATTTTGACCAAGTCAGCAAATTGCTTCCAACAAGGAAAATACGGATGTTATTGGTCTTGATCCGATTAGCCAATGACTTGGGTATGGAGTAACCGATATCCAACGTTTTGAGACGAAGGTATTGACCGTTTCTAAGCCAATAAGTAGACTCTCTAAAGTTATTTGGGTTTTGACCATAACTTAACCGAGGATAAGAAGCATTGGGATTTTCAGTAGCAGGATCTCCTGAGATATCTGCAGAAATCCAACGGTTATCGCCCATCACACCTTTCATGACTTGACCCCACTCGCCTTCACTAAATGCATGTACCGTTTTGCCATAAGTGGAAAAAGTAGATTTTCCTGCTCCTTGAAAATGCACATTGAGATCAATCGATTTCCAACTGACCGAAGCACCGACACCATAAATTAAATTTGGTCTTCTGGTCGCGCCAATTGGAACACGATCACCATCATCAATTACTCCATCACCATTGATATCTTTATATTTCAAATCTCCCGGTTGATAATTTCCGAAAGTTTGGGTCGGACTGTTACGGATATCATCATAATCCTTGAAGAGGCCTAAAGCCACTAATCCTTTAGCTTGATCGACACGAAAACCGCGTTCATTCTGATAACCATACACATTGTTCTCCTCATCTCTTTCTAAAATGATATTCTTACTATAGGTGATGTTACTTCTTGCGGTAATATGGAATGCTCCAAGAGTCTGCTTATACTCAAATCTTCCGTCGAATCCTCGTGACTGCACCGCACCTACATTGGCCCGAGGTGTACTCTCTAGTCCAACGATCGCAGGTAAAAATCTGCGTTCCATATAGATCCCTGTACGCTCTTCATCGAAGAAATCAAGGTTAGCAATAATCTTATCTTTAAATAGCGAGATATCGAATCCTAGATTTTGTTTTGTTGCCATTTCCCATGTCACATAGGGAGAGGCTACTTGCGCATATTTCATTCCTTGATAGTACCTATTGAACCCATAGTCGGCCCATTGGTACCCCCCATCCGGTATCCTATTGCCTGAACCATCTAAAGCAAAACTTCCATCACTATTCCTGCGCCAGATTTCTTCGACAGTATATAAATAAGGGAAGCGCTCCTGATTGCCATTAACTCTCAGTTGATCATTGCCGACACGACCCCACGAATAACGGATCTTAAACATGTTCACCCAATCCAAGTTTTCCTTGATGAAGGGTTCTTCTGATACATTCCAGGCAGCAGAAACTGCTGGAAAAAAACCATACTGCTGTCCTATAGCGAAATTTTCTGAACCGGTGTAACCAAAATTGAAGTCAGTAATGTATCTATTTTTCCAGTTGTAGGTCACCCTTCCTGCGAGCGCTTGATTGCGTCTAGAAATTCCATTTTTAATATCACCCCCGATGTTTACGGTATTTACCAGAGCGTCACGTGTAAACCGGATGACCCCCCCGATATTATGGTGGCCAAAACTTCGGTCATAATTGAACATTAAATCCAGAAATTCACGTCTTTCACCTTCTGCACTACTCATTTGAAACATTTCGCTGGGATTGGACACATGCGTAAAAATGAGGTTCCCATTTTCATCGCGCGCACGCTCGGCACGCCACTGCTCAGGCCATTTACGGCGAGATATATTACTTTTATTGTTGGTGTCAAATCCGACAATCCCTCTGGCCCGAAGTCCTTTGGTAATAAAATCAAAATTCTGCTCGATGGAAACGTTGGTCTGGATACTATTGGTCCAGTTTTCATTAAAACCCGTCTGCGTGGCAACTACCCAAGGATTAGTTTGATTACCTGTACCGATCGCAGGTACATAACCATTCGAGTACATAACTGGTGTACGGATGGGCGAATATCCAAACAGTACGCCCCAAAAATCATCATCACCCATTCCCGGACTGTTTCGTTTGTCCAAGGATCCTGCAACACCAACTTTAGCGACCGTTGTTTTAGTGATATTAAAATCGGTATTCAAACGGTAATTCCAACGTTTGTAATTGGCATTGGTGTTATAATCATTACGCAATGTTTCATCGATCTTATACATCCCACCTTCATCAACATAACTACCAGATGCAAAATAGCGCGCTGTAGGTCCACCACCACTCATATTGAGATTGGCTCTGTAAGTCATTGCACCATCTTTGAGCAACAGATCTTGCCAATCTACATTAGGATATAAATCTGGATCCAATCCTAATCTCAAAATTTCTAATTCCTCAGGTTGATAGATTGGTGCCTGATTACGGGTAATACGCGATTCATTTAAGAGATTAGCGTAGGTAACACCATCTTCAAATTGAGGAGTGATTGTACGGGTATTATAAATCGTTTCATCTTTAAAATTGATATTGATTTTCCCCTCTTTACCCCGCTTAGTCGTGATGAGAATAACTCCATTTGCTCCTCTAGAACCATAAATTGCTGTTACAGCAGCATCTTTCAATACAGAGAAGGACTCAATATCTTCAATATTGATATCGTTGATATTACGCTCGATATTATCGACTAAGACCAAGGCACCTGTGCCACCTCCAAACGTTGAAATACCACGAATCCAGAATTCGGAAATATTTTTTCCAGGTTGTCCAGATTGCATCATAGCCATCACTCCTGGTACATTTCCTGCTAATGCATTGGATAAGCTCGACGTCGGGTTGGATTTGAGGTTATCGACATTTACACTACTCACAGCTCCTGTCGATGTCAATTGTTTTTGAGCACCTGTTCCTGTGATCACGACTTCATCAAGCACGCTCATTTCAGATTTTTCAAGTGCTATATTAATAGCAAAAACATCTTTGATCAGCACTTCTTGTTTGATATATCCGATATAAGAAAATGTCAATCGTTTATATCGTTCTACTTTGATTTTATACCGACCATTGCTATCTGTAACCGTACCTAATCCCGGTGAATCGGTTACAAAAATACTAACCCCTACTAAGGGTTGTTTTTGGGCATCAGTGACGACACCGGTTACTTCGACAATCTCTTGAGCCAACACACTATAGGTGAAGCCAAGCAGTAACATCGCTATTATTAAGAATTTTTTCATTATGAAAACCACTGATTATTCGTTAATACTTTGATCCATTTCTTCAAGTGCTATTTTACGGATTCGGCGATTCGATTGATCTCCAATGTAAAATGCACCTTCGGCCTCATTATAAGCGATACCGGAAGGTCTGTCAAAACGTGCCTCCTGCCTCAGATCTCCATCTACGTAACCATAAGGATTCGCATTTATACTGGAGCTACCTCGTCCTGCAAAAGTGGTCACACTCCCATCGGGCTTCAGGATACGGATAGCATGATTCTGTTGATCTGTAAAATAGAAATCATATTCATCGGTCTTACCATCAGCGACATATTTTGGATTTTTCACAAATACACCCTGATAAGGATTTCTCAGTCTGGCAGAAGAACCTACTGCATCTTCATAACCAGCTCCTCTAAGTTGACCACAAACCAAGTACGGTTGATTGAATTGTTTCTTTTCCCAATTGTAATCCACACGAAGGATATAGTGCTGGTTAATGACGACAATGTATGCGTAGTTTCCTGTAGGATGGATCAAAATCTTATATTCCCATTGCGGATCGTGAACGACAAACAATTGTTCAAAATCCTTAACACCAAGCCCTTGATTAAAATATTTATTGAGATCAAAGCGAAAAAATTGTCCCTTCTCGTAGCTATTGAAGTACATTTCTCCATTAACGGGATGAACAGAGGCTCCATTACACTGCCGATAGGTGGTCAGCACTTCTCTATCTTGCCATTGTCGATCACGCGATAATCTGTAAGTCGCCCGGTCATTTTCTCCACCGCGGTCTTCTGCTATAATCATATATTTATGATCAATAGTAAAATCTATACTACGAGGACGGTCAAAATCTGAACGTTTTTTGGTTACGGTACTATCCGCAAAATTGATCAAATAAAGTCCATTATTATTGTCAAATGTCATCCAGAGATGCTTGGGATTGACGGGATCAAATTTCATAAAAGAAGGTTCCCAAAATCCACTGGCCATTTTACTTTGGTCGGCATCTTTAAATTTCCCGTCCCTCCAAGGTTCATCACCCCGTGAGTTTCGGTATCCAATAATGGTCGACACAACCATTTTACGTTGATAGTCAAAAGGTTTTGCTGATTTCCCCACAGCTTGTTGAGCTGGATCTCCCACCCGCACTTCAATGTCACCATTAAACGCTTGTCTTGGAACTAAGCAGTAGAGTGACTCCCCGAGTACACTTATTACCTTTGCCTGCTTTCCACCAATAAGTACGTGTACATTCGTGGGGTCATTCCCAAAATTTTGCCCATAGATAATAAGGCGTTGTCCCATACCTCCCGATTTAGGACTAAAATCGGATACGACGACAGGTTTAGAAGGATCAAAGGGTATGGTCTCGATGACATTCTTACTGTCATCCTTACAGCCCCCTAATCCAAAACTAAGTACAATAAATGCCCATAGCATGCTGCTTAGGAACCACCTATTGCTTTTAATAAATTGGTTAGTTATCATAAAATATAATTTGGTTAAAATTTATGCTCGAGTTTTGAGGAATGGTCAAATAGTTATGCTTTATTCCTAAAAACCCAATGATCGATGATAAAAACTTATCCTCGTATGATCTGATGAGTGAATAAATCTTTCATAAAAATGAAATTTATACTCACTATTGGATGACCAGCTGATATTAAGGCGGTGTCATGAACAATTTTCTTTCATCATCTTTGAGACGAACGTATGACCGTATCGACAAAGCTCTTATCCAAGAGGCGTTTAAAATTGATATCTGCATAATTGGTTAATACTATTAAAGCTAAATGGTATTAGCTTATCATGTTAAAAAAAAGACCTGATAACGGCTTCAATCGACGATTTATATCTGTTATTTTTATAATTTCCTTTCAAAAATTAGCCTTCTCAAAATCACATCAGTTCATGGATTCACTGCTTTTTACAGCATATACCTGCGTTCAAAAAAGCAGCATATAAATCTATAAAAGTTGCTTCTTGCTCATGACAAATAGCATACGGCATAAATAAATCTCTAAATGTATTTCAGAAGGTTTAATTCTATAATTGATTAATCAAAAATAATCAATGTAATAAAATTGATACTATCAATTTATCTCAATAGTCTGCTTATTAGTATCATACCTATCCATGATAAATGAAACTCTGTTTAAAATAAAAATCCATTTCCCTATTATAGAAATAAGGAAATGGATCGTGGAATTGCAGATGATTAATTTATCTAGTTGTAATAGACGAAAGCCACAGCTTCATTTAATTGAACATAACCAAAACAGGCGTTTCATTCATCTGTTTTGAGCACATCAACCATTTACATGAGCTTGTTGCTTTTGAAAATATCGACGAAGGGGTCATCGATCATGTTGGTTCATACCGATTATAATATCGATTTAAAAAAAGGTGCTGCATTGGTCATATGGCTACTGGTTTGATTTTCCACTACTGGCCAACCTGCGCTCCACTTAATCTGATCTAATAGTAGAACTCGTCTATTACCACCTGAAGAGACTCTACTTTGCTTGGGATCTATACCATGGTATAGCATCCAGTCTATACCGTTGTCATCTGTGATGATTCTTGAATTGTGCCCTGTGCCCACAAAGTGGTCATTACCTTGAAGCAATAGTGTGCCGGCACCCCTAATTTTCAAATCTCGGCCCTCTTTGTCATAATAAGGGCCTTGCAATTTTTTTGAACGCCCCACCATCATATGATAAGTGCTCTTAGCCCCTTCACAACAAGAACCTTTTGAACCAAAGAAATAGTAATACCCTTTTCGTTTGTGAATCATAACAGCTTCAAAATCTCCAGCAGCTACCTTAAACTTTTGCTGTAAATCAGAAACATGTAGTCCGTCTTGTGTAAGTGGAATTCCATACGTGCCTTGCGTATGGGCATCGCTAAAACTTCCCCAGAAAAGATAATTAATCCCCTTATCGACAAAGAAATGTGGATCTATAGAATTGGGAACCTGAATCTCTTGACTATCAAATAATTTACCCTGATCTAAGAATGGACCAACAGGCCGATCTGCAACCGCAACACCGATTCCTGGATTGGGGTCTCCCCAAGTGGAAAAGGCATAGTAAAGTAAGTATTTGTTTTTTACCTTGACAACATCAGGAGCCCAGATTCCTCCCGAAGCTTTCCAAGATGGTTTCTTTTGAAAAGCCGTACCTATCCATTTCCAATGAACTAGATCTTTGGATTGTAGTATAGATACGAGACGTTCTCCGCGTTGATCTCCCCAATTATCTGCAGTGCCATATGCATAGAAATAAGGCGTCTCAGGATCTTTAATCACAGTTGGATCTGCGAGTATCGGCTCAAATACTGGATTCATATATGTCGCACCACCCTTGTTCGTAATCTCGCTATCTCTTAAATTTCGTTCCCTGTAACCTAGGCTACTGCATGCAATCGAAAAATAAACGATAAAAATGATGACTAAACAACGTCCGATAAAATTTGTTTGATTCATGTGATCCCCGATTAATTTGATGTCCTTAGATGATCCGTGTATGGTCATAAAAAAGGACCTTGCTACATACAGGTATGCGCAAGGCCCTACAAACCAACCTATCTAAATCTGTTTTACTTTTTTTCCTTGTCTACTTATATTTTGATGAAGTAACCACATAAGACAGCTGTAGCTTTTAAATCCCAGCGCTTAAATGGGCATCCTTTACCCAATAATATTCAAGTGAGTTGGACTATTACACTAACGTTTAATTAAAAAATCATACAGCGGCTTATGAATTGCCTTCAGTTCACTTTCAGGCATTTTCATTACTTTCCGATCATAGGTCATGAGTCCATTTGTTTCCACTTCTACATCTGTGGTCTGTGTATAAACGGCAGCTGATAGTCCCATTGGAATTAAGCGGTTTAAATCATGGATGAGTCTTTTATACCGGTCTAATAACTCTGTTTTGTTTTTAAAACTTTGATACCCCCAATTGTCCTTTTGCTGCCAAGAATGACCTTCTATAGGTAAACCTAAGCCGCCAAATTCTCCTAATGCCAATACTTGGTTGGCTCCAAATAAAGACGGGTCGGGCATGGCGGCATCAGGATAATTATGGATGTCGAGCATATGTCCCGTTTCCATGAAATTACCACCACTAGCACTGTTTACCAAACGAGAGGGGTCATTTGCAATGGTCCATTCAGTAATTTCCTTCGTCTTAAATTGCCCCCATGCTTCATTGAAAGGTACCCAAATGACGATGCTTGGAAAATTATGTAACACTTCCATAATTGCTTTCCATTCTTTGCGATAATATTGTTCTGATATTGCTGATCGGGTTTTGTCACGATCACCTCCTGAAATTTTCCCCGGTTGCATATCCCAGTTATTACCTCCAAGATCACCACTTGGCATATCTTGCCACACCAACATACCAATACTATCGCAGTGACGATACCAACGTGCAGGTTCAACTTTTATATGTTTTCGGATCATATTAAATCCCATTTCTTTAGTCTTGACGACATCAAATTTCAAAGCTTCATCAGAAGGTGCAGTATGCAAGCCATCTGGCCACCAACCTTGATCCAATGGCCCATATTGAAATGTAAACTGATTATTTAACAGGAGACGTTGAATACCGTCTTTATCCTTTTGCATCGAGATTTTACGCATTGCAAAATAACTTTTTACCTGATCGATCACCTTACCTTTTCTCAGCAGTTGAACTTCTAGATCGTAGAGCTTTGGATTGGAAGGAGACCAAGGCTCAGCATTTGGAATAGCAATGGTAAACGTATGGTTGGGCTCACCGGATTGTTCCTGCATAACTCGATTACCATCTAAGGCTTTTACCTTAATCTGGTCACCTGGTTGACTGACGGCTACAAAAGCCTCAAATGTCAAATTCCCTTCATCCAATTGCGGAGTTTGCTTGGTACTAACAATGTGACTTTGCGGAACACTCTCTAACCACACTGTCTGCCATATCCCAGTCACTGGTGTGTACCAAATTCCATTGGGATGATTCACTTGTTTCCCACGTGGTTGAGGACCATCATCTGTTGGATCCCATACCCGTATAGCAATATCTTGTTTGGTTCCTTTTTTAAGAAATGCAGAAATATCCATCGTAAAGGGATCGAATCCACCTTCATGCCTACCGACCAGTTGCTTATTGACAAATACATCACACTGCCAATCTACAGCACCAAAATGTAATAAGACTTTATTTTTTTGAACCGCTTTATCTAAACTAATGCTATTATTATACCACAATGCTTTATCCTTACCCACTTCTTTTCCTACACCAGACAAAGCTGATTCAACTGCAAAAGGTACTAAGATATCACCTTCCCATTGGGTTGGGATTTCCTTAGCATCGACAGCTGTGATGGCATACTTCCAAAGTCCATTTAGATTTTGCCAATTGTTTGATCGGACAAGCTGTGGTCTTGGATACTCGGGATGAGGTTTTTGAACATTCACTTGTTCTCCCCAAGAAGTTAAAATGCGCGAACCTGCAGGTTTCCACTCTTGTGCAAAGTTCATCTGTACGGTCATCAATAAGCTTGCAAATAATAAGGTTTTCTTCATCATAATAAACGTGTAATCATTAAAATCTTTATATATATATTACTATTTTACAGTTGGAAAAGCCGCGATCCGTAATCGTGCCGCTCCCATAGGAATCAATTCCACTTCCTGTATTTTTGTTTCGGTACTTACTGGACTGAGAGGCAACACAGCAGTCAGTCCATGAGCATCAATCTTCCATTCGGGAATTTTCTTCGCTTTCACTAGAATTGAAATGGGTACTGCATGGGCTTCAAAGGGAAATCCATCTTTTGGCCATGCTTTTTTTACTACTTTCAATTGTTTTAAATCTGTCAATTGCTCTGGTAATAACCCGAAGTTCCAATCACTCTGCGGAAGTATTTCAAAAGAAGGCCATTTGGAAGGATCAGCAGTCTCTTGCCATTTGGAATCCCCTATAGCCGATTCTTTACTATCCTTCTGAATATAATTTTCTTTTATTTTCAAAGCGTAGGTCAACGGTCCTCGATTGATACTGACCGAGTTTTTATTTGCAGCCCATTGTTTAACTTCGATTTCCATAGGCAAGACCAACTCCATCAGATCACCATCTTTCCACATACGATCTACTTTGATATACTTTCCATTGCCGACGATATCGGTAGTTCTACCATTGATTTTAAGCTTCATATTTTTTGTCCAGACAGGAATCCGCAGATAAAAAGGAAACTCAACTTGCTTGGACGTTGTTATTTTAAATGAGATCGTCTCGTCGAATGGATAATTGGTTTCTTGCTGAATATGCACACGTTGATTATTAGCGACTTTCACATCTGCTTTGGATGCTGCATAAAGCACTGCTGCGACCCCATTATCATTTGTTCCCATATATAGGTGTTCGGCATAATAGGGCCAACCTTGGCTATGATTATGCTGACAACATCTTGAACTAAAGGGATTCATCATTAAAAAAGGCCCACTATTATCAATCCCTGGAGCGTGGTTGTGACTATCGCTAATACTCATATTGGGACTTGTAATATATCGTAATGCCTTAAAATCTGCTGTTACTGCTGCAGGATAGGTGTTGAATGCGACGTCTTCTGCATGATCTGCCCAGAAAGGATCTCCGGTGATACCTAGTAAAATTTCATTGGAAGCCATCTGTTCTACCATCCCACATGTTTCGACTCCTTGTCGTGGATCTGTGTAACCTGGACGGGCATTTTCATCCGCTCCAAACATACCACCAGGTACCTGCCCAAACACCTGTCTGACAAAATGAAAATTGTCGTAGGTAGCTTTCAAATCATCTGGAGATTGACTTTTTAAATAATAAGTAGCTGGCTCACGAAAACATTGTGCAACATTCACATTATGCCAATTGGGTAAATCATTAATCTGTTTCCAATTTGCCGTATTGCGGTGAATTTTATCAGCCAATTCCATCAACCATTCATTTCCTTGGGTGCGATTGTATAACCAATACACGGACAACAAATTGTCTCCGCCACGGCTATTCTCCCAATAATCTTTTAAAAAGAAACTATCTGGAAGTTGCATCTGCCATTTGAAATATTTAGTCATCAGATCGAGTACCCGAGGATCAGGACTGTACTCATAATAAGATTGCAGACACCAAAGCATGATCATATTGCCCCATAAATCGGGTTTATTATTCCTCAGGATCAAGGGACCAAAGTAGCCATCGGGACGCTGACTTTGAATAGCGCCGTCTAACCAAATTTTAGATTCAGCCAAAATTTTAGGATCTTTTAAGATATAGCCGAGATGTGCATATCCTTTTAACCAATAAGGAACTTCTTCCCAACCAAAATCACCTTTGCCATCAGGACTCAACCAAGCATTATTTTTCTTGGACAACCAGGCACTGATCTCTCCTAAATGCCCTGTCAATCCCTCTTTTTGCAATGCTAAATATTTACCCAGCCAACCCGTGGGGACAATATTACCTATAGGAATTTTGAGTAATACATTTTGCTTTAGTGGTAGTCTATTATTGATATAATTGATACTTTCCCCGTTTATAGGTAACTGTTCAACAACTGCAACAGATCCTTTTTGAGCGGATGTCGAAATCCAAATACATACTAAAAAAACTAAAAAAACTATTTTTTTTATGATCATAACAAGTTTAATTTTGGAACCAAGAACTCGTTTTTAAGTTATTCTATCTTCCTACTCAACACATTTATAATACAGGTATATGAAAAATAATAATGGACCTCTTATCAGGTTATTGTGTTTAATTACTGGTTATCCAAATTTAAGATTTAACAAGGCAATTTAGCTTGCTTATCTTCTCAATAATGTGCGTATTTGTATCATTTGGTTATATCAGGTAAAAAAATTTCCAATGAATACCTGAAAAAGCACTTTCCTTTATAGGAAAAGTGCTTGTTCTCTCGTAAAAAAATAGCGCTCATTAATAAACGGAAAATCGGTACAGCGATTTCGTCTTATAGATTTGACCAGGAATTAACACTGTTGAAGGAAAATTGGATTGATTTGGAGAATCTGGAAAATGTTGTGGCTCTAAACAAAATGCCGTTCTGAACGAGTCTTTTTTACCATTTTTTAACTGGACTTTTTCATTCATAAAATTGCCACTGTAAAATTGAATTCCTGGTTCTTCGGTCAAAATATCCATCACAATGCCGGACTGATCGCCCGTAACCTGAGCTGCTTTGTACCAGCCTCCTTCTTTTTGTTTATTTAAAACAAAATTATGATCATACCCCTTTCCATAAAACAGCTGACGATCATTAGCATTAATATCTCGACCAATCGCTTTTTTGACGGTAAAATCAAAAGGTGTTCCGATTACTTTCTCCAGTTTTCCAGTTGGGATCAACGTGCTATCAACGGGTGTAAATTCATCAGCAAATAATCTAATCTGATGGTTTAATATAGATCCACTACCTTCTCCATTTAAGTTAAAATAAGCATGATTGGTGAGGTTTATAACTGTTTTCTTATCCGATTGTGCCTGATAAGCAATTGTCAATTCATTTTCCTCATTTAGACCGTACGTTACTTCCATCGCTATATTTCCAGGAAATCCTTCCGATCGATCTGGTAAAGTATAGGCAAATGTGATCGATGAATCATTTTTAGATTTTACTGTCCAATTGGCAAAATGAACACCATTAAATCCGCCATGTAAAGTATTGGAACCATTGTTAACGGGTAATTGGTAAGATTGTCCATCCAATTGAAACGTTCCCTTTGCGATCCGATTTCCAAATGGACCGACGATTGTTCCAAAATACGGTTCAGCAGGGTTATTATAATCAGTAGCCTTTGCAAAACCTAAAACTACATCCCGTAAATTACCCTGTTTATCCGGTACCCAAAGCCCCACAATGCGTGCTCCAAAATTGGTCAAATAGGCATGTACCCCCCGTTTATTTTTCAATTCAAATAAATGCACCTCTTGATCATTTATTTTCCCTGCAAATGCGTTGCTATCCATATGCATGGTCATCGCAGGTTCATCCTTAGCCTTAGTGGCATTCTTTTGCTGACACCCTAGTACAACGAAAAGGATACTGACCATACCTATATACTTCATTTTTCTCTTCATATTTACTTTATTTTGACTGCTTGATTAAAGGTTTATAATTGGAACACTATTGATCAACTTAAGCGATTTAGTTAATCAATAAATGAAATAAATGAATATAAAAGTTATGATTTACTTTTATATTTTTTATCTTCATCTTTGCAAGTACTAAAATCCTAAATTTAGAAAATATTGATCATCGAAATCGTTTCATAATGTTGCTGTTTTGTATCAATTCCCAATTATAGACATGATAAAAATTAAACTGTTGCTTCTTTATTTCGCGTATCTTTTTTTTACTGCGAACACTTATGCTCAGCCTTATTATTTCAATCATTACCAAATAAATGAAGGATTGTCTAATAATGCGGTGATCTGCAGTATGCAAGATAGTTATGGATTTTTATGGTTTGGTACCAAAGATGGCTTAAATCGTTTTGATGGAAATAGCTTTAAACAGTTTACTTCATCACAACAGCATCCACATGGTCTTGGGAGCAATTCTATTATTTCTTTAAAAGAAGACGATCAAAAAAAAATGTGGATTGGTACAGATCAAGGAATTTATTCTTATGATCCAATTTATGAAAGATTTAAAATATTGGATGAGAAATTTCGAAGTACAGAAGTTCCTGTCATCACAACCGATCATAAGCATAGATTATGGTTTATTTCCAATGGAATGTTATATATGCATAACCTCGTGGACAAGAAAACAAAACAAATCACCCATTCAAATCTATACATTACCTCAGTATGTAGCACACGCGCGGGAAAATTATATTTTGGCACTCCGGAAGGCTTTATCTATGAAGTTGATGAACAGGAAAAGCCTCATATATTTCTAGACTTTACCGATACATTTGAAAAGAAAGATTGGTATAGCATTGAGAAAATTGTAGAAACAAAAACCGGAGAATTATTGATCGGAACTTCAAAAGCAGGTGTTTTTTTATATAATGGAAAGCAAAAAAATATCACGTCTATTCTCGGTCAAAAGCAATTGAAACAATTTTTGTATGTACGTGATATTATACAACCAAATGATCATGAATATTGGTTTGCAACCGAATCTGGGTTATTTATCTATCAAATAGCTACTCAAACATTCCTAAATTTAAGAAAGCAAAAACATAATCTATGGGGGATTTCTGATGATGCGATCTATAATATACTTCAAGACAAAGATAAAGGTATTTGGCTCGGTACTTATTTTGGTGGTCTCAATTATTATCATGCACATAATAGTATCATTGAGAAAATTTTACCAGGTGATCAACCTTCAAACTTGCAAGGATCTGTTGTAAGAGCAATAAAGAAAGACAAACAAGGAAATATTTGGATGGGTACTGAAAACGGAGGAATTTCAAAATGGAACCCTTCAACCCATACGATCCGAAATTTCACTAGTCAAAATAGCGCGTTGGCAAATAATAATATTCATGGACTACTACCGGTTAAAGATCAATTATTAGTTGGCGCTTTTGTAAATGGTCTCGATATATTTGATCTAAAACGATTACAGGTTACTCACCATTTAGATCGAAATAGTTATCGAAATTCTGAACTTGAAAGTAATTTTATATTTCATCTTTATCAAACAAAAAATGGCGATATTTTAGCCGCTTCGACACGAGGCCTCTACCGGTTTGACTTGGATACCAAGCAATTTTTCTTAATCAAAAATGTACCTGCTTATATTTTTTATACGTGTATATTGGAAGATTTTGAAGGTAATATATGGATTGGAACTTGGCGTGATGGTTTATTTTGCTATAACCCGAAGACCAAATACTTTAAACATTATACGCATCAAAGCAATGACCCCAAAGCACTACCGAACAATCGGATCAATAGTTTATTTGAAGATTCCAACAAGCAGCTTTGGATCGCTACAGAGGGTGGAGTGGCCAAGAAAGAAATCCATAACAATGGATTTAAATGCGTCAATATGCAAAATGGAATGCCCAGCAATGTTATCTTATCATTTTTGGAAGATCAACAAAATAACATCTGGGTTGCGACTTCAAAAGGATTGGTTCGATATAATCCCAAAAATCAAAAAATAAGAACTTATAATATGGAGTCTGGTTTACCAACGCTTCAATTCAATTACAATTCATCGTTCGATGATGAAAATGGAAACTTCTATTTTGGCTCCATCAATGGTTTGATTCGATTTAAACCGGAACGTCTCAATGCCATCAATTATTCCACAACAACTCCTATTTTTATTACAGATCTTACGGTCAACAATCGAGAGGTAAACCAAACAGATGATTCTACGATTCTGAAAAAATCTATTCTCTTTACTGAAAATATTCAGCTCAAACATGACGAATCTTCTTTTAGCCTCGATTTTGCAGCCTTACATTATCAAGCTCCACACTCTGTAAGCTACAGCTATAAAATGGAGGGAATAGATGAAAAATGGAATCACATCAAAGGGATTCCACGAGCATATTTTACCAAACTAGCGCCTGGGAAATATACTTTCATGGTCAAAGCAGAAGATCCCAATGGATTAGCGATTCCACAACTTAAAACTTTAAAAATAGAAATATTGCCACCCATCTGGGCAAGTATACCTGCATTTTTCATGTATGGGCTTATTATTATTGGACTGGTTGCTTTTATTATCCATCATTTTAATGAAAAAATAAAACAGCGCAATAGGCAACATATCTTGACCATACAAAATCTTAGGGATCATGAATTGTATCGATCTAAAATCAATTTTTATACCGATGTTGCCCATGAAATTCGAACACCCTTAACCCTGATCAAGGCACCATTGGAAAAATTAATGGATAAAGTGGATCGCAACCCTGCGATAGATAAACTGTTGCAGACTATGGAAAACAATACGAATAAGCTGATCGATCTGAGCAATCAATTATTGGATTTCAGAAAAGTAGAGGCTGAAGGATTTAAATTAAACTTTGACTCACAAAATGTCAGTCTCATCTTACAGGAGATCATCAATAACTTTTCTATCACCTTAATCGCCCAAAACCGTGTCCTTAATCAGGATATCGTGCCAAATATCATGGCTTTGATAGATCGGGATGCTTTCGAAAAAATTTGCTATAACTTATTAAACAATGCATTAAAATATGCTGATCAACAAATCGCAATTGATTTGAAAAGTGATCCATACAAAAAGGTATTTATACTGACAATCAAAAATGATGGTCCAATTATTCCTCCTTCGGATCAAGATCACATTTTTGAACCCTTTAATCGCGTAAAAAGAAATAAAAGTATTTCTGGAAGTGGATTGGGATTAGCCCTTACAAAATCACTCACCCTAAAACATCAAGGTTCTATAGTCTATCACACGGACGAATCTTGCCTCAACATATTTGTATTAACGATACCTTTAAATCAAAGCTTAACATCATCATGAAAAATGCAAAAGCCAATATCTTACTAATCGACGATCATCAAGAATTACTGGAATTTATTGCAGATGATCTCTGTGAAGAATATCAAGTTCAAACCAGCAACAATGGTATAGAAGCCTTGAAATTAATGGAATCTGAAAATTTTGATCTAATTATTAGCGATGTGATGATGCCAGAAATGGATGGATACGAATTGTGTCAACATATTAAAGAAAATATGGCGTACTCCCATATTCCTGTGATTTTACTGACTGCGAAAAACAGTATCGAGTCTAAGATACAAGGCTTGGAGTTTGGAGCAGATGCTTATATTGAAAAACCTTTTTCACCTGCCTTTTTAAGAGCTCAAATCGCTAGTCTTCTAAAAAACAGGCTTAAAGTAAAAGCTTTTTTCGTGAGTAATCCACTATCTCAGATACAGAGTATAGGTCAAAATCAAAGTGATCAAGAATTTTTACAGAAAGTAGATGACATTATTCAGCATCATTTGGAAGATCCGAAATTCAATGTTGACCGTATGGCCGATATCTTGTGCATGAGCAGACCAACACTCTATCGAAAAATTAATGTTGTTTCGAGCCTATCTCCTAATGAATTAATTAACCTGACCCGGCTGCGAAAAGCCGCAGAATTGCTAGCACAACGAAAATTCAAAATCTATGAAATCTCCAATTTACTGGGTTACAGCTCTGCCACTCATTTTTCACGTAACTTTCAAAAGCAATTTGGAGTAAGTCCATCTGAATTCTTAGATCAGCAAAAACTGCATTCTTAATACAAAATAGACCTCATGCGAAACGCATGAGGTCTTCGAAAAATAATCTTTTAGCTTTTAACCAAAGGCAACAGAGTACTCTATTAATTAAATACTACCATTTAATAGCTACAGCTACACCTTGAGGATCATTTTCAAATCCGAGCAAATATGTTTTCGTTTTTTGATCCCAATTCAATTCAGCAAATACTTCTTGCTGATTGACGAGGATGCTCTTGGGTTTTTGAGGTAATAATATACGTGAAATATGAGTGGTCTGAATAGGACTTTTAGCGATAAAAGAATAATGATGTGCATCTATCTTTTCATCATATATTCTACTAGCTGCTGCTAGCACCTGAGGCTTCTGCTTATCTTGGATACGATCTAGATTTAAAAAGAAGCATTGCTCTCCAACTTGTATATCCCGACTGGTATAAATGGGTAACTTAGGATCAAAAAGATCTATTAAATTTCCCTTTATCTGATAGGGTTTGGCATCGACACTTTCATCTAAAACTGCAACTAAATCATACACACCACGGGTGAGAAAAAAGTTATTCTTAAATTGTAATTTTCCACCTTTAGCTTTTGTTTCGTATAAATCTTTGACTACAGCTAGCAATTGCTGTGTATTATTTTGTTTTAATACGTAATCTTTTGGGTCTGTTCGTAAAATATGTACCGAACCTTGGCCATAGTTATATCTTCCCTCTTTTGCGACTCCCTCAATATTCATTTTTTCAAACAAATGATCTGCAGGACTTGAGTAATGATTTCCTTTTGTATTCCACCATTCTTGAACAGTCTGGAAAGGATCCAGATCAGTACCACTATATATCAGCACACCTCCCGATTTTACCCAATCGGCCAAATGTTGATGTGCTTCGGGGCTTAAAGGCTTCATATTAGCATAAGACATCAATAGAACCTTGGTGTCTGTTAAAGCTTCTTTGAAGCTTAAATTTTCGATATGAACCGTTTTTACAGGAACTCCCCTTTTTAGAAATGGCAGTGCAAGGCCATAAAAATTAGCTAACTGTGGATCGTCATATCCTGCATGTGTTGGAAAGCGCTGAAACATGAGCGAGTTTGCCAATAAAATACTGATCCCTGAAGAGCCAGAAACTTGGTTTTTAGATTTTGGCATCTGATTCAAGGTATTGATCATCACTTGCATCTGCGTAGCATAATCTTTTGGAATTTTAGCTTTGGTATCACTATTCATGCTGGTTTTATATAAACCTTCATAGATCCTTTCAGGCCAAGGCATGACTTCATAATCTGCAATATTCGGATATAACAATTGTGCCGTAAAAGTCGCTTGATAATTTTTCTTATAATCGACCCAATCTCTTGGCCAATCTTCTATGGGATCGGTCAAGAAAAACATCTTACGGCCAGTTGGTGCAGTCATGGACTCCATTGATCCATATTCTAAAAATGCCGTTTCGAAAACACGCTCCTTCACAACACCGTTAAAATAATTTGGTTCACGGGACGTTCCGGTCCAGACTTGTGCGATATAACCGTCAACCACGGGCAACGAAGCTAAACTTGCTTCAGGACTTACAATCATCCACTGCGAATAGTTAATTAAAGAATGTGTCGGCACATAACATTTAACATCCATTCCTTTTGATTTCCCATACGCTTTAGCATACGTAAATACTTCATTTAGGGCATTGAAATACAACCAATACTTCAATTTATTGGCGAGATAAGTATTTTCCGGAGACTCATGTTGTGGCCTCCACTCAAAACCATAATATTTTTTCCATTCATGTTTAAAAGATTCACTGTACCCCGCTCTAGCCCAAAATTCGGGTTCCTCCATAAAAATAGCGTCAATACCTGCATCAATAACGCGCTTGACATGCATTTCCTTAATATATTTTAGATAATTATCCGTTGGAACGATATAAGGTACCATATGTCCATGCCATATGGTATCTCCTTTTATGTCAACTTGGCCTTCATCAAGATGCATCTTACCATCCCACTTACCCGTAAAATAGTCCTGATATTCACCCCAAGCAATACCTGTCATAAAGTGCGTAATATATCCCTTGTTCTGCCAGGTTTTTACTCTTTCTTCAAAAGGAATTCTTTTGGATTTATCTGATGGATTTCCTCCTGTACCATAGATCATGACGGCATCTGCCCTATTATCAATCGTTGGACGCCACTCCCTTGAACTTTGAAAAGTAGTTTTTACGGGATCTTTAACTTGCGCAGTAACCAAAGCCGAAGCCGCTAACAAAGCTATTAATATGCTCGTTTTTTTCATATTGAATGCATTTAAGTATAATTAAATCCGTCCTTATTGCGGAATATCGACTCTTTTTGCTTCGTTATAATTCCATCTTCTTGTACCACTTCCTCTGGGTGTATCATAATTAATTCGAGAAGCTCCTCGTACAAACACGGTACGTCCAGCTGGGATTTCTCCTACTGACTCCAGTTTAATGACTTGTCCGAGTAATGGATCAAAATTACGTCCGCTATATTCGATCTTACTTGACCAACGCTCATCGCGAGCACGATAACCAACAGTAGAAGAATAACTCACAAAAAATTGAACATCCGTAATATTGAAAAAATCAGCACTATAGTTACCTAAAGGTTCGATCTTATCTTTAAAAAATTGCTCATTGATACCGCGTGTTACACGAATCTGAGCACTAATTTTCCCGTTACTGACAACAGGTTCTCCTACCCACTCGATCTTCAAGAATGGATGTACTTCCATCTTGACTTCGTGTGTACCATTCAACTCCATATTCTTACTATCATCCGATAAGATGGTATTATTCACATCCTTGCGAACCAAAGGGATAAATGGACCATCTACTGTTATATTATAATTACCTTTGAACAACTTGGTATGTTGAAAGGTACCATCAGGCATACAATAAAAATCTGGATTGTGTTCGACATTGTCACCCCAGCTTAGCTCGGTCAATCGAACGCGAATACCCTCACTGCCTTGATCGGTCAATACACTTTCTCCCGTTTGGGCATCAACAACTTCGCCTTTTAATGTCACTGCCGGAATCTCATAATTGTCTTCCTTAAAAAGATTGCATGAACTTAATAAAAGCAACATACTTACTATACTAAAAAATCTATTTTTCATTTTCTGTTATTTTTAATATTAGCGATTTGGCTGTTGATCAATGACAGCACTTTTTGCGACCTCTCCTCCAGGAATCTCAAAATAATAATCCAATGGGGTATAAGAAAATGTTTTGGTACTTACCCACTGAAACCTAGCATCAAAGAAATATTTACCTGATGCTGTTGAGAAAAAGGGATACAATCCTCTAAAACGGAAATTCTCATTATTACTATATTGATTTTTGTCTTTAGGTTCACCCCAAAAATCGTCTCTCCCTTCATAATGTAAAACTCTCCATCGACGTAAATCCCATTTCGCTTTATGTTCGAATGCTAACTCTTTACGTCGTTCTTTTCGCACGATGTTTCGTCCATTATTATTTCCGACAATAGAAGTCGTCAACAATTTTGCTCCTGCACGTTCGCGAATTTCATTTACCGCAGATGTTGCCACTTGCAAGAAATCACTTCCATCAGGTGCTGTTGCTCCAAGCATATTTAATTCTACCGCAGCCTCTGCTGCATTTAATAATATTTCAGCATAACGCATCAAAATAAAAGGCTGATCAGATTTTCCCTCACCAATTTCTTTAGACAAATTGGTATTTAACCATTTGCGTATATAAAATCCGGTAAGCGTAGCTTCACCATTATCATAAAATGGACCATTTGCCCCAGCCGCAGGCATGCGCTGTCCCTGATATTCAACAGTCTCTTGACCACCACCATCTCTTGGACTCAAATACAATGTTTTAGGATTTGCGGTATAGGCACTGAGTTGCTGATAACGGGTATCTGCAGTAGCATACGTATAATTATTAAATAATGGTTTTATTGGAAGCTGACCCGTGTAAATTCCTGCACGAACTTCTATCGACTTTCCTCTAAATATATCATCTGGAAAAATAACATAAGCTCTTAAACGTGGTTCTGCATTCTTAAACAAATCCATCGGTTTGTCATACAGCAAATAATCACCCTCAGCATTTGTATTTCCTGAAGTCACTTTTAAAGTACCATTCGGATATTTGTCAAAACCGTCGAAAAGCTCCAAAAAATCTACTGTAGGACAGGTTCCTGCTGATAATGGCGATCGAAATACAAACGGAGAACTGAAAGCATCAAAACTATGTGTAGTTGTCGGAAAAAGATATTCTTTGACATAAATATTTTCAGGACTACTCAGATCACTAAACATATCGACCATATTTTGATACTGTGCTTCTGCATCATTTGCTTGCCATTTTTTCTTATAGAGTGCATAACCTCCCTCTGCCATAACCGTTCGTGCTGCCTGATAAGCCTCTAAAAAATATTTTTGAGAAGCGGCTTTCCAGTTTGAAGGATCAAAACCAATAACACGCACTCCAGTTTTTTGTCCGAGTCCTGTTAATCTTCCAGATACAGTTTCATTATATTTCGCGACACTTCCAGCATATAGCATCGCTTCAGATTTAAAAGCCAAAGCCACATATTTGTTGGAATATCCAGATTTCAAGCTTTTAGGCAACATGAGCTGAATAGCTTCGTTATAATCTTTCAGAATTTGATTCCAAGTATCTTCTTCACTCGATCTTGCCACTTCAAGATCGGCAGATGAAGCAGGATATTGAATAACCTGAGTGACCAAAGGTATACCACCAAATCTGCGTGCCATAGCATAAAAAGCAGTTGCTCGTACATAATAAGCTTCACCCAAATAATGATTATAGATTTCTTGTGAAAATTTATCTTTATAATTAGGCAAAGTCTCAATCAGATGGTTGGCATCGCGTATCAATTCAAAAGCCCTACCCCAGTACGGTGTTCTTTCTCCCGTAAAAGATCGGGTGATTCCATCCCTATTGACAGCCTCTCCAGTACCTTCAATACCATTAGAAGCTAACCAGCCATTAAATTCAATACCCCATTCGGCCATATATTTAAAATCTTCGAAAGGCATTAAACTATACATTCTAGCCATGTAGATATCCATCCCAGCGGGAGTAGTCAATAGATCCTCATCAGTAACAATATTTTTTGGTGTAATGTCCAAATCGGTACAACCAGCAAGACCTAACGATCCAAAAAGAGATAATATGATCAATATTTTTTTCATGTGATTTAAATTTTTATACATCATTAACCGATTAAAATGTAAGGGATAGACCTAAAGAATATGTTTTATTGAGCGGGTACATCCGACCTAAATCATCATCTGGATGCTCTGGATCAACAAACTTAACACCCGTGATCGTAAACAGGTTATAAGCATTAGCAAATAGACGTAAGCGCATATTGGAAGATGGTCTTAAATTGGAAATGGTATAGCCCAATTCAATACTTTTCAAACGCAAATAAGCCGTACTCACACGATTGAATGATGAGTTTGATTTTGGATATCTACCGGTGTAACCGTAGTAACCCTTTGCCCATTCAATACTTGGATCATAAGGATCTGCTGTTGGATCTATGGGGTGCCAACGATCCACGTATTGCTCCAGAGTTCCGCCGCCATTTGTTCCCCAGATCGAATACAAAGGCTCTTTATATTCCATTGATCCTAATGCAGATCCTTGCAACAATACATTTAAATCAAAATTCTTATAGGCTGTTTCCACATTTAAACTATAATTTAACCAAGGAGTTTGATCCAAAGCAAATGGATGTTCATCCAAGCCACTAATTTCACCATCCCCATTCCAATCTAAATACTTATAATCACCAGGCAATAGGTCACGTTCTTTATAAATCGGATAATTGCGGATATCATCCCAATTCTCATAGCGTCCAGCACCTTCATATCCAAATTGAAATCCTTGATAACGTTGATTTAAGTTATCATTTCTCCAACGATCATATGAATTTTTATAGGGCCCATTTTGCACAGCGGTCAAATACTTATTTCGAGTAATGGTTGCTATGGCACGAAGGTTATAAGAAAAATCATTAATTTTATTACGGTGTTTTAACTCGAGTTCTAATCCGAAATGACGATCACTATTCACATTTTCTAAAGGTGCTGTGGTTCCAATTACAGTCGGAAATTCACTGTTACGACGCTGGAATAAACCAGAACGTACCCGATCGAAATAATCTAATGTAAAGCCGAACAAGCCATTCCAACCTTCGAAATCTATACCAACATTAAACGATTTAGCTTTATACCATGTAATAAGCTCATTGGCAATAGCTTTACGATTTACTCCTGTAATAAATTTATCTCCAAATAAGTAACCTGGTGCATATTGATTGTTATAACCATTCTCGGCATTTCCACTTGTCGCAGGATAGATATAACCAGGAATCCAACCAAAATCCCAAGAGCTTGACAAATCATCTCCAAGCACACCATAACTTGCTCTTACTTTCAATTGATTGACAAATGATAGTGCTTTAATAGATTTAAAAAATGGTTCTTCTGATATTCGCCAAGCAGCAGATGCTGATGGGAAAAATCCCCATTGATGCCCTTTTGCAAATCGCGATGAGCCATCATATCGAAATTGAAATTCTGCAATATAACGACCTCCAAAATCATAATTAACTCTTCCAATTAAGGCCGATTTTGCCTCATCATAATAGTCGGTCAATCCGCCATACATCGATGTCATCTGGCCATCTTCCACTCCTGCTAATAATTGATCTGAACCGAATGCTAAATTCTTAACACCATAAAAATTGTCTCCATTATTCTTTTGCGTTTCCCAACCTACTAATCCCGCAATTTTATGCTTTTCCGAAAAGGTACGGTCATAATTCACGATAAATTGCGTTAATAGTTGCTGTTTATCAAAAAACTCTCTTTTCATCTGATTAGGACTACTGAGGTTATATAATTTTTGATTGTAGGTATTTGTAGCCGCATTATAGGCATATTGGTAATATTCTTTTCTAAAGATCGCATTGTTATCCACGCGATAATCATAACCAATTAATGCTTTAGCTGAGAATCCGGTAAGAGCTTGCGATAAATTACTGAAGTCATAATGTAATGCTGCAGAGGATTGAAATGTCTTCTTTTTATATTTACGATATCCAGATATATCGGAGTCGATCATCGCCAATGTATTTTGTTCCAAATCAAGCCCCTCATAATTCAATCTAGTATTCTCAGGATCTGCATAAGCTGGAAATAAAACACCCTGTTTCCAATAATTCCGAATAATATCGACAGAACTTGTGTATGGATTATTCTGTTGATCGGCCATACCACTTAGATTTAATTCTAACTTCAGTCCTTTAGCTAATTCTGCGCTGATATTGGCCCGTAAATTATACTTATCATAGTTGAGATCACCCGATTTAAAAAAGCCTTCTTGGTAGGAATAGCCCCCTCCAATATAATACTGTATTTTACTGCTTCCTCCAGAAAAATTAATATCATGTTGTGTCTGTGGTGAAAATTTGGAGAAGATCAATGAAGTCCAGTCTGTAGCACGACGGGTTCCATTTCTAAAGTCTTCAAAATCTTTTTCTGTATAAATTAAACTTCCCCCATTGATGTTGTTCATCGACTTTTCGTTATAGATCTTCATGGCATCAAATGCATTTGCTAAAAAAGGCATTCCAGAAGGCTTTTGGAAGGTAAATGAACCGTTATAACCGATAGATACTTTCCCTTCTTTTCCCTTTTTTGTCGTGACTAAAACGACACCATTTGCCGACCTTACACCATAGATTGCTGCAGATCCATCTTTCAAAACCGAGACTTCTTCAATATCACTAGGATTTAGACGCTGAAAATCTTCGGAAGTACGGGGAACTCCATCAATAATCACCAAAGGCGCTCCCATACCACGGATATCAAAATTGGCTTTAAATGCACCTGGTTCAGCACTTTTTTGCCAAACACGCACTCCAGCAATACGACCAGCAAGCATATTTTGTGGGTTTTCATTTTTAGTCTGTCTCATTTCAGACCCTTTTACACCAGCAACAGCTCCGGTTAACGTCATCTTTTTCTGTGTCCCGTAACCGACGACCACAACTGTTTCCAATTCAGTTTCATCGGTCATCAAGATGACATTAATCGTCTTTCTTGCCCCAAGAACTTCTTCTTTGGACTCATAACCAATGAACTTAAATAATAGAGATGCTCCATCAGTAACCTGTATGGAATAACTGCCGTCCTCATTGGTTGCTGTTTCTGTTTTTACAGTTGCTCCTTGTACACTAACCAGAACACCAGCTAGTGGTTGATTGCTGCTATTCAGCACCTTTCCTGTGATAGTTGCTTGCTGTGCCCAACCTGTTATAGGAACACAAAGTGTGAGCAATAGTAGTAAAAACCATATAGCCCCCCAATTTTTAAATGTTTTTATCATCATCGTCTTATTTAGGTTTATTTCGATTTGTCAAATTCGTATTGCGATAAAATAGCATATTGCGCAGCATAGGTAAACATGAACATACCTTCCAAATTATTTTTATTTTTATCTGGATCCCAACCCGTTAATAAATCTGTTGGTAAAAACCCATCCTTCAAGAAGTGGTCATAACCATAATCCAGATTCTTTTGAAAAGACTCCATGTAACTTCCCGCTTTTTTATCATAGGTATAAATATTAAAGAATCCTCGGAGTAGGATACCGTTGAACCAATTATTGAATCCCGAGGATTCGTAAGTATAATATGCTGGAATCTGTTTTCCTAGTTTGGCAAAATACGGGAAACTAGCATGAGATAATGATTGACCATCTTCCCTGTATTTTTTTGATTTTGTTACGCGATATAGATCTGCAGCTCCAGAAATCATCGTTCCGCTGTTATAGGAAAATGAGGGACCTACAGCAGTTTTCAAGAATGTATTTGCTCGGTATCTCGTTCCATGGACAGTTTCATATGCGATAGTACAATCTGGGGAGCAATCTCCCATCATATCTGTATAGACACCTTGATTGTTTAAAAGATAGCGTTTTTGCCAATCGTAGACTTTTTGTGCAAAACTTAAATAATAATCACCTTTATTGACCATTTTGGAACGGCGTGATTTTTTATCTTTTTTATCGACATAGCGATGCTCGATCTGATCAGATTTATGCTTATAAATTTCATGTAGCCATACTAAAGGGCTAACCATGGGACCATTGCTGCAAGCATGCTTGGTCACATAACCGGGTCCCCAAGGAATACCACCATGCTCTTTATTTTTATCATCTAGCGTACTATCCCAGCCATCAAGTACATATGCCGTCAAATACTCAGCCTTCTCTAAAAAGATCTGATCATTCGTGAGATGATAGGCATCTAATAATTCACGGACAAGCCACATTTGGTCATCATAAACATTCAATATACCGCCAACATTCGCTTTACCTTTTTCCCGAACACGGTCTACCGCGTAAACAGCCCACTCTTTTTCTTGTGTAAATGAAGTCAGCGTAAAAGTGCCTAGATAATAATCAGCATTATTAAATAGTTTCTTTAACAAATCGACATAACGATTATAATGTTGATCATACAAAATTGTATTACCGTTTTCCTTTTGGAGCTTAAGACTTGTCAAGACAGCATTGACAGCTTCGATAGATGCCGTATACATCCAAACACTACCTCTTTCTGTAGAATGCTCTTTCGTGTCCGGATTGTAAAATCTAGCCATGGTCATCTCATCACCTGAAAAATAGGTGAAAACAGATTTGTCAACAAGTTGAATCGAACGTAATAAATTTTGAGTTTGTAAATCTGGCACATTCTCACCATTTCTGCCCATTGGAATCGCGGCATGAGTAGGCATTAAAAAACAAAACTGTACAAACAGTAACAGTGGCATAGCATGAATAAAAATGCTTTGCAGCTTTCTTAAAAATTTCATAAGAAGTATTTGGTTTATAATTAGTCAGAATTGTGCCCATGATGAGGGCATTAAATTCTGGAACAAGATAAGTGGAGTCGATTAATTTTAGGGTTAAAAAGGGGTTAATACATAAAAATAAAACAATAACCCCACCGTATTTTAGTGCTATAGACTATTGAAAACATCAAAAAATCAGCAAATATGTAACAAAGCTTTTATTTCATTTGATTGTTTTTTTGTATACTTTTAAGGCATTAAGATGTTGACAAATTAGTTACTAACCATTAAATCAGCTAGAGGTTTGATGCAGTCGCCTTTTAAAAAGGCATCATGCGTCCATCCTTTCTGATTTAAGTTTTTGATTGCTCTGTATGAGACTCTATTATATATATTTTGCTATTTACTTTTTCCTGCCGACGCTAGCCTTTTCACAGGGACTTAAATTTAATGGAGGTCATCATGCAATCGATAAACGCACATCTTATGAAGTATTTGCGAAAAAAAATATTTCATTTGAAGGATTATTTGACATTGACTTTCAACTATCTATCTATGGGGCAAATTCACTTGGGAATATCCTCAGAGTTCAAAACAAGGAAAATAACACCATCTATAATCTCTTTTACGATGAAGAAAAAGATCAATGCATCTTCAGACTAAATGAAGAAGGAAAAAGTAGTTTGATCACCGCTAAAATAGATCGTCGATTATTGAATAACAACACTTGGTTTCCGGTTAAATTAACCTTTGATCTCCGACAAGGTATTTTTAAACTTCAAATAGAAAACAAAGTTTTTTCATCCGAAAAAATTGAACTTCCTAATCCTTATTTTCCAATCATTACTTTTGGAAAAAGTGATTACCTGATCGATGTACCTAATATGGGGATTAAAAATCTGTCCATTGGGAATAAAAACACCAAATATATATTTCCATTACGAGAAAATGAAGGTCATATCGTTCATGACTTTGAAGGAAATAGTTATGGATTAGTAACCAACCCGGAATGGTTAATCAATGATTCATACCAGTGGAAATTAGTGAACACCTTTCATTCGTCGACTCAAGCAGGGTCTAATTATAATGAAATCAGAAAAGAAATCTATTATTTCAATCGCGATTCGATATTCATTCATAATATTAAAACGAATGATACTCGAAAAGTTGCTTTTCAAAAACAATGCCCTGTTGACTTGATTCAAGCAACAAACTTTCTAGATGTAAAAGCAAATAAGCTGTATGTCTATGAATTATATCATAACTATCCCTATGATGGCCCAACTGTCGCCAGTCTAAATCTAGATAACTTTACTTGGACTATTGAAAGCTATGACGGGATGCAAAAGGAACTACATCACCATGGGTTCTTTTTTGATCAGCAAAAAAAGCAATATTACATCTTCGGAGGGTATGGAAACATGTCCTATAGTGACCAATTTTATAAATATGCCATTGACTCTTCCAAGTGGCAAAAATTGGATGATCTTGCAGGAGATAAACTCTTTCCCCGTTATTTTCTATCGGCTGGTTACATGGAAAATAGTCATACCGCTTATATTTTTGGGGGTATGGGCAACGAGTCTGGGGAGCACATCGTAGGAAGAAAATACTATTACGATCTTTATAAAATTAACTTAGATACGAAGAAGGTAACCAAGATGTGGGATATTGCATGGAAAGATAAACACGTCGTACCTGCAAGGGGTATTGTATTTCCCGATCAGTCACATTTCTATGCTCTATGCTACCCTGAACACTTAACCCGATCAGCGATCAAGCTTTATCGGTTTTCAATCCAAGATGGAAGCTATGAAATATTAGGTGACTCCGTGTCGATCTACTCGGATAAGATTTCAACTCGGGCACAGCTTTACTATGATCATCAACTTGGTCGTCTACTCGCTTTGGTACAGGAGTCAAGTGATGATATCAAATCAACCTTGAAAATCTATTCTTTAAATTCTCCTCCTATCTCAGAAGCTGAGTTAAGCAACTATCCAAAAAAGGATAATAAAGTAAAGTATATGATTTTAGTGCTGCTAGGGGCGCTTATCGGAACAGCAAGTTATAGAATTATCAAAAGATTAAAGAAAAAGAAATTTGATGGATCTGTTGTCTTTCCAATACCAGAAAATGAAGCGGATAGGACTAAGGAACATACGTTGATCGAGACTGAACCATTAGCCTCTATCGATCAATTAAAACCCATTACTACCGATGCAATTATATGGAAAAACAACTCTCGAGCCAATGCAATCTATTTATTTGGAGAATTTAAGGTATTAGATCGCAATCAAAAGGATATCTCCCATTTATTTAGCACCCGACTGAAACAAGTCTTTTGTTTGATTTTGACGCACGGAGGTGAATCAGGAATTTCGTCCGCATTATTGAGTCATCTGGTCTGGCCAGATAAATCTGAAGATAAAGTCAAAAATTCAAGAGGTGTGACAATCAATCATTTAAGAAAAGCATTAAGCGAATTAGATGGAATAGAATTACGCTATGAAAAAGGACGTTTTAAAATGGAACAAGATGCCGATTTCTATTGTGATTATACGAGATGTATGGAACTGACTTCATCGCTTAACATTACGGAAAACATAGATGAGTTAATTCATTTACTAGGAAGGGGAAAGTTCTTACAGAGTACCAATCAACCTATTTTCGATTCGACTAAGGCTGATCTGGAGAAAAATATAATACCACTTTTAATCGCAGAACTCTATCACAGTATGGAGGCACATGCCTACAACGATAGTATAGCATTGGCTGAAGTTATATTTATGTTTGATCCACTCCATGAACAGGTATTATTTATGCAAATTAGGGCAATGCTTGCTTTAAAATTGACACAAGAAGCCCGTATACGTTTTCAAAGCTTTGCTAGCGAATATAGAAACATCATGGGAGAAAATTTCCCATTCCACTTCGAAGATATTGCCTAAATTAATACTATGGGTTTGAAACCTCAAATCAAATTATCTTAATCATTTGATTTGAGGTTATAGGAGATACTGAAAAATTATTCTGTTTCATCAAAAGAAGCAAATACCGTTTTCAGCTCTGCCATTTTTTCTGGATATTGATGGATCAAATTGGTCCGTTCGCTAGGATCCCATGCAACATTAAACAATTCTTCAACCGTTTCTTCGGTTTTACCTGATATCAAATTGGTTCGCTGTTTGACAATCCTATATTTCCAATCGCCAACCTTTACTGCCTCTGGCTTACCGTAATTGACCAAAAATATCGGTCTGTGATTATAATATAAATCAGGATCATTGCCTTCTAACAAAGTACGAATCGATTGTCCATCCAGTTTTCTATCTGGTAAAGAAGATCCTGTCCAAGAAGCAATAGTTGGTAAAATATCTAGATTGCTGATAGAAGAACGAATAACTTTTCCTTCAGGAATAATCCCCTTTCCGAAAACAATAAAAGGGACGCGCGCACCGCCTTCATAAGTCAGCGCTTTCGAGCCTTTAAATACTCCTGCAGTTCCGACATGCCAGTTTTTCGTCTCGCCATCATCTGCCATACGTGATGGATATTCTATCCAAGGTCCATTATCACTAGAAAACATCAAGATGGTATTTTTATCCAGACCCTTAGCCTCTAGTGCGTGCCATAATTGAGCAATATAATGATCCAACTCATATAAGACCGCCCCAAGAGGACCTGCATTTTGATCATTGACGTAGGGATTATGCTTATTGGAGAATGCTACAGGAAGATGTGGAAAGTTATGGGCATAGTATAGAAAGAACGGTTTGTCTTTTTTTTGATTGTTTATAAATTGAAGCGCTTCACGATGATAATGTTGACTAAGATCTGAATCATCAGGAGCAAATACTTCAGGAGTACGATTTCTAAAAAGTTTAATCACTGTATCCGTTTTTACATATGGGGCACGGTAATCATGGCTATACAGCATCCCATAAAAGAAATCAAATCCTTGTGCATTGGGTAGCGATTCTGCTTTATCACCAAGATGCCATTTTCCTACCAAAGCTGTTCGATAGCCCCTCTGTTTTAACATTTCAGCGATCGTTACCTCAGCATCAGGTAGACCTAAATCAGAACCAGGACCGATCGGTTGAGGCAAGTTATAGCGAGAAGCATAGCGCCCGGTCAATAGCGATGCGCGAGATGGTGTACATGAAGGAGTGGAAACGACATAATTTGTAGCCCGTACACCCTTACTCGCTATGGAATCCAAAAAAGGAGTCTGAATATTCGGACTGCCATAAGAACCCAAATCGGAATACCCCATATCATCGGTCAGAATAAAGATAATATTCGGGGGTTGTTTTTGTGCATATGATAAGGAACAAGAGCATATCCACATTAATAATAGCAATTCTTTTAGGCGAAACAAAATGTTCATAGCAATGAGTTCTTTTTTAAGTTAATCATAATAGCTGTCTATTTATTCTGTATTGATCGTACAATCGTAAACGAATATAATTAATAAATGAGGATACCTGCCCTCCATATAGATATTAAAATACGAAAACGATATCGCTGGATATTTTCACAAATTATGTTCAATCGTCTATATCTCCATGCTTATTAATAATGTCACCATATCCGCAAACAACATCATTTAAATGTCAAACAAATGGTAAGAAAGGATTCTATTTCTTTATAAAGATACTGATTAACACTCCTTATAAAACCACTATTAACCAATACAAAAGAAATAACATAGCACTCATTATCAACACTATAATTGACAATAATTAATCTACCATCCTATATACCATAAAATTTAAATAGGGAATTGGATTGCTTTTATAGATCATGTAAGCCAGTCCTTGAAGTAAAAACAAATACACGTCATTGTTGAATTTTATACCTTTGCCCATTATGGGTTTCCCTTTTTCTACCCACCTCATTTTTTCAGTAAAAAGAGTTACATGCAAAACAATACTATACATTCAAAAAAATCATTTGCACCAACACTAATTGCTTTTGCATTAGTACCGATTTCAGGTTTGGCTACCGATATCTATTTACCATCAATGCCACAAATGGCGCAAGAGCTTGGATTAGCAGAAAGCAATATTCAACTTACCTTATCACTTTTCTTAATCAGCTATGGTATCGCTCAATTTTTTACCGGTGCCCTTGTTGATGCATGGGGAAGATACCGGATTACCTTAATTTCACTTTTTCTCTTTACCTTAAGTTTTTGGGTAACTGCCACAACAGACAATATCTTGGTTATTTATCTGATGCGCATATTGCAGGGAATTTTATCTGCATTTGTCGTTGTTTCAAAGCGCGCCTATTTTGTGGATGTATATGAAGGAGAAGAACGAAAACGTTACTTGAGCGCTATCACCATTGTATGGTCATTAGCCCCAATCATCGCACCTTTTATCGGTGGTTATTTACAAGCACAATTTGGATGGCGCTCGAACTTTATGTTGCTGGCAGCGTATAGTGCTATTCTATTTGTATTGGAACTGATTTTTTCTGCCGAAACTATACGTAAAAAGAACCCGCTACAACTGAATTATTTAGTGACCGAATTTAAAACCATGCTTCAAACCAAAGATTTTACCTTCGGTGTATTGATGTGTGGTATAAGTTATGGATTGGTCATGTTTTATAATCTAAGTGGACCGTTCTTTATCGAGCACAATCTAGGCTTTAGTTCTATTACGACGGGATATATTTCATTACTGATGGGACTTGCATGGATGTCAGGTGGATTTATAGGGCGAGCACTTATCCAGAAATCTTTGTTGCCAAAATTACAAATGGCTAATTATCTACAAATTGGTTTTATCGTTGTGATGATCTTAATATCACCATATGCCACCAATATTTACACCTTATCGTTATTTGCTTTTCTTATCCATGTGACTGCAGGGTTTATATTCAATAACTATTTTGGGTACTGCTTGGGTCGTTTTCCTTCATCAGCTGGAATAGCAGGTGGACTCGCAGGAGGTATTACGTATCTGGTCACTTCGGCATTAAGCTATATTGTCGTGAGTCTCGTGAATCCAGATACCCAAACTGAAATTGGAATAGGTTACGCGATTTTTGCATTTTTGGGTTTTGTTACGCTCATCATTATCAAGCTTAAAAAAGCCTATAAACAGTGGGTATAGGAAACAAAACTATGAAATAAAGAATACCGATAATAATCCCGGTACAAACAAAAAAGGTCGCTCTAAATCATCGAATTTTAGAGCGACCTTTTTTAATAGCCTAAAAAAAATCAAATTATTGACCAAAAAAACTAAAAAAAATTTTACTCGAATCAAATAGATTGTATATTTGCCTCTGTTTAGAACAAATCTAAATTAATATAGAATAATACAGATGCTTATTACATTCAGATCCATCCAAGGAAGATGGAAATATCTCCTACTGTTTGCGGCCTTTCAGCTATTCGTTTTCATATGTGAAGCCCAACAGATGCATATACATGTCAAAACAGAAAAAGGTACTCCAATTGCTGGTGCTACAATCCTTCTTAATCAGCAGTTTCTAGGAAGTACGGACACCAGTGGATTCCTATTGACAACAAATGAAAAAATTGTCAATCAAAAAATATCGGTTTCTGCAGTAGGGTTTCGTGAACAAACGCTCAAATTATCAAATCAGATGATTGATAAGGTTTTAGATATTATTTTAGTAGCGAGTACACATGTCCTTGATGAGATTGTGGTGACAGCAGGTCGAAAACCAGAAAGCATTTCGACTATACCCTCCTCTATTACAATTCTGAACCAACAAGATATTCAAGCGCAGACTAATATTACCAATAACTTAGCCACGGTATTAGGAAATGCGATTCCAGGGTTGGGAACCTCAACCAATAAAGCAACAAATTCGGGACAAACACTTCGTGGACGTGCAGTACTCGTATTGATTGACGGAATCCCGCAATCAACACCGCTTATGAATGGAGCACGTGACCTACGAACTATCGACCCCAGTGTAATCGAACGTATCGAAGTCATAAAAGGGGCTACTTCCATTTATGGAAATGGTTCGGGTGGAGGTATCATCAATTATATCACGAAAAAAAACAGCGATGGTAAAAAGGTAAGCGGGCAAACGATGTTGGGAACATCAATAAATCCATTTGATCCAAAAGAAACGATCGGTTATAGACTGTCGCAACAGCTATCAGGTCAAGTAAATAGGTGGAGTTATACCGTATCTGGATCTGTTGATTATACTGGTTTACAAAGAGATTCTGATGGTTTACCATTAGGGCAAACAGATGGTTTATCAAATTCCTATCAATATAATGGGTTTGCGAAAATTGGTTATAAAATTGACTCAAGCAGTACCTTGACCGGATTCTATAACTATTACGGGAGCACACAACGAGCTCAATATATCAGTAAAAGTGGCGTATATGGTCAGACGCCCACTATTGGAGTCGAGGGAGAAGAACCAGGTAAGCCCGCTGGCACTCCATTCAATCACAATGCCATGTTGTCCTACTCCAAAAATAATCTCTTTCATGCTACACAATTAGATGTGACAGCTTATTTAAATTCATTTAGATCCATGAATCGGTATGTTGCAACCGGAACGGCTTGGTATGGCCCTGGACAAACCATGATCAACTCGGATAAAAAAGGATTAAGAGTCAATTTAAATACACCATTTCAACTTTTTACTATCCCGACCGAAATAACGTATGGTTTGGATCTCTTGAAAGATGTCACGTATCAAGATTTAACAGATGGCCGTGTATACATCCCTAAAATGAATATGGTTAACTTTGCACCATATGTACAGCTAAAAGCAGATCTAGTTGAAAATCTAATCTTCAAAGGAGGCGTTCGCTATGAAAATGCGACTGTTAAGATCAATGATTTCAATACGATCGCTACAGGTCCTAATGGCGAAGGTAGCATTATGGTGAGTGGTGGAAACATTCCTTATAAGGCGACGATGTTCAATGCCGGGTTAAGGTTTACAAAATACGATTATTTCAATCCCTTTGTGAGTTTTTCACAGGCATTTGCCATCAATGAATTGGGCCGTATCTTACGCAGAGCTACAGAAAACACCATCGGAAATCTAGAAACAGACCCCATCATTACCAATAATTATGAAGCGGGTTTTTCAAGTCGTTTCAGTATATTCAACGTATCAGCTTCTTATTATATCAGTACTTCAGATTTAGGTGTAAACTTGGTTGATGTCGGTGGATTTCTGATGCCACAACGCGAGCCTGAAGAGGTAAAAGGTTATGAAATTACACTAGATGCTCAGCTTAGTCAACAATTAAGTTTAGGTGGTAGTTATGCTTATGTGGAAGGAAAAGCAAAAATGGATGATGGCAGTAAAATTTATCTGAATGGATCTCGAATTGCACCACCAAAAGCAACAGGGTTTCTGAGCTATAAACCCAACCAACAAGTAAACTTACAGTTGTTTTGGATACATACGGGTGCTCGGGATCGATTTGCACTTAATGATAAAGGAAAATATAACAATAGTGAAGGACCTATCAGTAATGTTGATCTTTTCAATTTATCCGGTAACTACAAATTTAATAAAAACTGGAGAATAGGTTTAGGAATAGAAAATTTATTCAACACATCTTACTATCCAACAGTGAGTCAATATCGTGCTTTAGATGCTGAGTATGTGAAAGGTAGTGGTATGGTGACTTCGGTGAATCTACATTACCAATTTTAAGAATGATTAAAAAAGGTATATTATGGTTACACAAATGGCTAGGCTTATTTACAGGTCTGGTCGTTTTCATTGTCAGCTTATCCGGTTGTGGCTATGTGTTCTATGACGAGCTTAAATTAATAATCTATCCGCAAAAATATTATACGCATGAACCGCAATCCGATCATATTAAGCTCCTACCCCTTACCCAACTGATAGACATTGCTCAAAAAGTTTTACCTGAAGGTGAAAAGATCAGCCGTGCAGATCTTTATCTTTCTCCAAACAGAACATGGGTTTTTCGTGCTGTAAAAACGAATGAACAGGGTATTGGTCATCATCAATATTTCACTTATCATAAGCGGGTATTTATAAATCCTTATTCGGGTCAGGTACAAGTAGTGGAAAATTCCAAAACTGAATTTTTCCAAGTGATATTGCAGTTACATATGAACCTCCTGTTGGGGAAAAAGATCGGTCATTGGGTCGTAGGAATTTCTATTATTATATTTATTATTATTCTACTATCAGGCATTGTTTTATGGTGGCCTAAAAAATGGAGTTTAAAAAAAATAAAAAGACAGATTTGGTTTGATTTCAACGTGAAATGGAAGCGATTAAATTATGATTTGCATCAGATCTTGGGACTTTATAGTTTAATCTTTGCTCTTCTAATTGCAACAACAGGTATTGCGTTTACTTTCCCTGCTTTTAAAGAATTGTATGTGAAGGCATTCAATCATCTGGGGGATACAAAAAAACTATCACCACAGAAAAACTTTGATTATGTACCTCAAAATCAATCAAAAACCATAGACAATGCCCTGAGTTACACCTTAACCAAACATCCTCAAGCAGAGATGATGTCAATCCGCTTACGCAAATCAATTACTGAATCTCAAGATATACAAGTGAGGTTTACTGAGGATCGTACAGGCGAATTCATTTGGTATTATTTTAATCAAACAAGCGGTCAGATTGAAAAACTAAAACAATCTGAAAATGCTCCAATCGGTGATAAAATTGGAGCTATGAATTATGATCTTCATGTAGGAAGTTATGGCGGAATGTTAACCAAAATTCTAACATTTATCGTGGGTTTGATCTGTGCTTCTCTCCCGATTACAGGGACTATTATTTGGATCAATAAAATGAAGAAAAAGAAAAAAAAGATAGCGAGAACCAAATAAAAATATAATAACAACCAACTGATTATCTTTCCTAAAATTATAATAGCTCAAAATAAGTATCGTAAAGCCATTGAAAAAATGGCTTTACTTATTTAACAATATCCGATACAGCAAACAAGTCATAGTTTTCATATGTTATACCATTAGAACGATAGAAACCGTCGAACTTTTCATCGATAACAAATTAAAAATTACGACATAATGAAATTTGGTCTGCAAAGCGAACACCAACAAGATAATATTAGTCAAACTATTCAGAAATTTCGTCAGGAAGTATTAGAAGATTTAGGCAACACTCCGAAGAAATTATCTTCAAAATACTTCTACGATAGCATTGGCGATAATCTATTTCAACAAATTATGGCTATGCAAACCTATTATTTGACCAATTGCGAACTCGATATATTCAAAAATAAAACGGCAGATATTGCTCATTTTATAAAAGCTGATGAGGAGCCTTTTGATCTGATTGAATTAGGTGCTGGTGATGCTATGAAATCTTCTTACTTACTGAGACGTCTGATTGATCAAGATGTCAATTTCAGTTACATGCCTATCGATATATCAGGAAATATTCTGTCTCTTTTAAAAACAAATCTCAATAAATCCATACCAAATCTTGAAATCACTTGTCTTAAAGGCGAATATTTTGAGATGATCGATCAAGCCACAGCATTATCATCAAGGCGTAAGGTAGTCCTGTTTTTAGGAAGCAATATTGGTAACATGGAGTTGGAAGAAGCTACACAGTTTTGTAGCTCATTGCATCAAAAACTTAATGTTGGCGATTATCTTGTCATGGGTTTTGATTTAAAGAAACATCCTCAAACCATATTAAATGCTTATGATGATCCTACCGGTATTACTGCAAAATTCAACTTAAATCTTCTTGCACGCATCAATCGGGAACTGGAAGCTAATTTTGATCTGAATCAATTCGAGCATTATCAAACCTATGATCCGCTCAGCGGTGCCTGTAGAAGTTATCTCATCAGTCTTGCTGCACAACAAGTAATTATTGATAACCAGCACATTTCCTTCTTAGAAAATGAACCGATCTATATGGAAATATCTCAGAAGTTCTCCGATAACGATATCCGACAACTTGCTCATCAATCAGGTTTTAGTCCAATAAGCGAATTGTACGATTCAAAAAATTGGTTTGTAGATGTCATTTGGCAAATCAAATAAAAAATAGTAATATGAAAACAACAGATACAATAAGCAAACACACCATAGATTTAGAAGAAAAATACAGGAAGATCAGAAATCATTCTGTCCATATTTGTGCTCCTTTAGCTATCGAAGATTATGTTGTACAACCCATTGCAGATGTAAGTCCTCCAAAATGGCATCTCGGTCATACTACATGGTTTTTTGAAACTTTTTTATTAATTCCATACTTTACTGGATACCAAGTTTTCGATCCACAGTATAATTATGTTTTCAATAGTTATTATGAGACTGTAGGTGCACGTGTTATCCGAACAGATCGTGGAAATTTGAGTCGTCCTTCGGTAGCTGATATTTATCAATATAGATCATATGTTGATGAACAGATGCAGCTATTTTTTGATCAAAAATTTCATTTATCAGAACCTATTGCTACTTTATTAGAACTGGGACTCAATCATGAGCAACAACATCAGGAATTGCTCATCACCGATATTAAATATATCTTAGGTCATAATCCACTTTTCCCTCCTTATTTGGAAGATTACATTTTTCCAGCAGCCGAATTGAAGAGTATGGAAATGATAAGCTTTGGTGAAGGTATATACGAAATCGGATTTGAAGGTACAGGTTTCTGCTTCGACAATGAATGTGGGCGACATCGTGTATATCTTGCGGATTTTGAAATTGCCAATCGCTTGGTTAGTAATCGCGAATATCTAGAATTTATAGAAGCTGGAGGTTATCTAGAATTTAATCATTGGCATGCCGAAGGTTGGGATTGGGTAAAAACTTCCCAGCGAAGATCACCTTTGTATTGGCATCAGATAAGTAATCAATGGATGCATTACACACATGCTGGTTTACAAGAGTTGGATCTTAATGCTCCAGTAAACCATGTGAACTTTTATGAAGCTACTGCTTATGCGAATTGGAAAGGAATGCGTTTACCGACAGAAGCGGAATGGGAAATCTCGGCAGATCAGCTAAACTGGGGTGAACGCTGGGAATGGACCGGAAGTGCTTATCTTCCCTATCCTGGATTCAAAAAGGAAGCAGGTGCAGTAGGTGAGTACAATGGCAAATTTATGGTCAACCAAATGGTTTTAAGAGGGTCATCAGAAGCTAGCTCCCAAGGACATAGTAGAAAGACATATCGAAATTTCTTTCACGCTCATCATCAATGGCAATTTACCGGTATACGGCTTGCGAAATGATTTATAACTCATGATAAAAGTAGACGCTATTTCAAAGAATTATGCAGGAAAATCCGTTGTTGACACGATATCATTTGAAGCACATAACCAAGAGATCTTGATTCTTTTAGGAACAAGCGGTTGCGGTAAAACAACCACACTCAAAATGATCAATCGGCTCATCGAAACAGATACAGGTCACATCTTGATCGATGGTCAAAATATACGGGATAAAAAAATTGAAGACCTCAGGATGGGAATAGGATTTATCATGCAAAATACGGGGTTGTTTCCACATTATACCATTCAAGAAAATATCGCCACAGTTCCAAAGCTATTGAAATGGGATAAAAAACATATTCAAAACCGTACGAATGAATTGATGCATAAACTTCATCTTTCTACGGATATGTTAGTTCGATATCCACATGAATTAAGTGGTGGACAACAACAACGGGTAGGGATCATTCGAGCTCTAATTGCTAATACACCTGTTCTTTTAATGGACGAGCCATTTGGTGCACTGGACAATATTACTAAATCGGAGATTCATACCGCATTTAAATCGCTAGATGAATTAAAAAATAAAACGACCATTTTAGTTACTCACGATGTGCAGGAAGCCTTTGAACTTGGTCATCGCATCGCCTTGATGGACAAGGGAAAAATCTTACAAATTGGAACTCCAAAAGAAATGATCTATCGTCCTAAAAATGATTTTGTTAGCAATTTTTTTGCAAGCAATAGATTATTGTTAGAACATAAAGTAACGACCCTAGCAGATCTCGAGAAGATGTTCCATATTCAGGATATCATACAACCAACCCTTTCAGCACAATCAAGCCTTTCAGCACAATCAACGGTATGGTCGGCTTTACAACATTTGAGTACAGATAAGCATGACTTTGATCGTTATGAAAAACTTTCAAAAGCATTTGCTGCTTACAGAAAAATGCAAATAACATGATGAAACAAAACTTTTGGACCTTTGTTGTAGAACAGCATGAAAAACTGTTCATGCAAGTCATACAACATCTGGGATTGACCTTTTCATCGCTCTTGCTTGCTATTATTGTGGGTATCCCGCTCGGTATATTGATATCAAGAAAGGAAAAATTAGCCCATTTTATATTGGGCACAGCAGGCATTTTACAAACAATACCCAGTATTGCATTGCTCGGTTTTATGATTCCTTTTTTTGGTATCGGAGCAATTCCCGCGATTGTAGCATTATTGATTTATGCGCTGTTGCCAATTATTCGAAACACGTATACAGGCATTACTGGAGTTAGCACCAATGTGATGGAAGCAGGAAAAGCGATGGGTATGAATTCGCGGCAATTATTATTTAAAGTACAGTTCCCCTTGGCAATGCCCGTCATAATTGCTGGAATACGAACCGCTACTGTGATTAATGTAGGAGTTGCAACTTTAGCTTCATTTGTTGGCGCTGGTGGTCTGGGTGAATTTATCTTCGGAGGTATATCACTCAACAATAGTAATATGATATTAGCGGGCGCAATTCCGGCAGCATTTCTTGCCATTTTTTTGGATCAGACTATCGCTTTTTTACAAGGTTTAAAATTTAGAAATTTAAATCAATGGCGTGTAATCGGCTCATTAATAACCATAATTGCCCTTGCATATTATTTTTGGCCCACCCCTACATCAAACAAATTAAAAGCAGGCTTTACCCCAGAGTTTATGGGTAGACAGGATGGTGATCTCGGTTTACGTGCGATCTATGGTTTGTATATGAATCCAAAAATTATAAGTGATGCGATTATGTACAAAGCTATCCATGAAGATCAATTGGATGTTATTAGTGGCTATTCTACAGACGGACGGATAAAGGCATTTAACCTAAAAGTACTAGAGGATGATAAAAAAATATTTCCGCCCTACTATGCTGCACCAATCATTAAATCAAAAACATTACTAAAATACCCAGATTTAGAACCTGTTATTGATCTACTAGCTGGTAAGATCAATGATTCCTTGATGACAGAAATGAATTATAAAACTGATTTTCTACAGCAAACACCGGAAAAAGTAGCACAAGACTTTTTAAAGTCCATACATTTATATAAAGAGGCCGGCCTACGTAATGCAGGAAAGATAAGAATTGGTACTAAAATTTTTGGAGAACAGTATATTCTCGCTGCATTATACAAAATGCTAATTGAAGGACATACCTCCTATGCCGTCGAAACAAAAACAGGATTAGGGGGTACTAAAATTTGTTTTGATGCGCTCGTAAATGATGCAATCGATCTCTATCCGGAGTATACCGGTACTGGACTATTAGTGCTCTTAAATCCGACAGAAGAAAATATAAAAGAGGTGACCCAAAACCCAGAAAAAACGTACCATTATGTTCAACAAGAATTTAAAAATAAATATGGTATACAATGGTTAAAACCGATCGGTTTTAATAATGCCTACGCTTTAATGATGCGAAATAAAGATGCTCATGATCAAAGGATAAAAAGTATTTCTGACCTAAAAGCGTATTTATCTTATTGAAATCATATTTATACGATATAGGGTTATGTATTTGATGGCTCCATTATAAAAATCCCTTTTTCCAATCTATTGGGGACGATAATATAAAAGCAGGTGTAATCTTCCCTTAAAATAGCTACGATAATAATTGTAGTAAATTTAATAATTTAGGGTAATGAGAAAAAGTAAATTTAGCGAGTCACAAATCATCAAGATTCTCTCGCATCAAGATTCAGGTCAGTCTGTTACTGAGATCTGTCGTGAGTACGGTATTAGTCAGGGTACCTTTTATTCTTGGAAGAGCAAATATTCCGGAATGGAAGTTTCTCAGCTTAAGCAAATGAAGGATATGGAGCGAGAGTTGGCGCAGTACAAGAAAATAGTTGCAGAACTCACACTTCAAAATACTGTTTTAAAAGATGTCATAGAAAAAAAGCTTTAGGGCCTGTCGAGAAGCGAGAGCTCGTAGGTTATGCCCTTGAATATTTCGGGATGAGCCTTCGTCAGGCCTGTTCATCGTTTAATATTAGCACTTCCGTTTATCGTTATGTCGCTAAGCGAAAGGATGATACTGAAGTCATCAATCAACTCTCTATCCTTGCAGAACTACATCGCACTTGGGGTTTTTGGATGATGTACCATCGACTGCGCAAGTTGCAATACATGTGGAATCATAAACGTGTTTACAGGATATATACTGCTATAGAACTAAATATGAGGAACAAACGCAAGAAACGTTTGCCGACACATGTAAAAGCACCATTGTTATATCCTATTGGGCCCAATATCACTTGGAGCTTAGACTTTATGCAGGACACTTTAGCCTGTGGCAAAACAATTCGTACATTGAACGTCATCGATGATTTTAGTAGAGAGGCACTTTCCATAACGGTTGATACCAGTCTTCCTGCACAACGAGTGGTTAGAGAATTGGATAAATTGGTTGAGTGGAGAGGAAAGCCTGAAAAGATCAGATAATGGGCCGGAATTTATTGCAATAGTAATACAGCAGGGGTGTAAAAAAAATAACGTGCAGTGGGAATTTATCCAGCCTGGAAAACCAACTCAGAATAGTTTAATTGAGCGATTCAATCGAACATTTAGACAGGATGTGCTAGATTATTTTATGTTTGATAATCTTTCTGAGGTTAGAAAATATGCAAATGCATGGGCTTGGATGTACAATAATATAAGACCGCATTCGTCATTGGGACAATTGACTCCGATAGAGTTCCTATTGAAATATGGAAAACTCTCCGAGTTTCCCACATTCCAACAGGATAGCAGTAGCAAATCTCATTGGAATTTTTTAGTTTTGGGTGTAGCTAGTTAGGGTAAGATTACAATACGGCTAACTATAATTCTGAAACTCCTCAAAAAAATGATCCTCTATATAAATATGGACATCGACAAATCACGGAACAAGATACTTTTCATGGTGGTTTGTCATCTCATATTATATTGCGACGCCATACTTATATCCGAATTCTTCCAAAAGAATTGCCGGCTCCAATTGCAGCAACCATCAATTGTGCCATTGCAACCGCTGCAGGTGCGATTAGGCTAGCGGGCACAATAATGGGTAAAAAAGCGCTCATATCAGGAATGGGGCTATTGGGCTTAGTTTGTGCAGCTATGTGCAAAGAGGGTGGAGCTTCTCAGATTGTGGTACCAGATATTGACGACACACGTTTAGTGTTAGCAAAACAATTTGGCGCTTCCGAAACACTGAATTCAAGGGTAACCAAACTTAGTGAACTCGATTCCTTAAAAACAGCAAATGGTCTTGATCGCTTTATCGACATGAGTGGTTCACCTGATGCCATGGAAGATGGAATAGAGCAATTAGGAGTTAACGGAGTCGCTGTATTTATCGGAGCAGTATTCAAGCACCGCAAGCTTGAAATCGATGCAGAACAAATGATCAGACCCATCTTAACGATTAAAGGTCTTCATAATTATAATTACCAAGATTTTTCAACAGCAGTAGATTTTATTATTGAGAACTGGAAGAAATATCCTTTTTCAGATCTCGTTGAAAAAGAATTCTCGCTGGAACAAGTCAACGAAGCATTTGAATATGCTGTAGTCAATAAACCAATACGTGTAGGCATCAATATGGATCTTAGATAGCCGAAGATGCAGATACAACAAAACTTTAGAAAAGAACAATGGAAAATGTTATTCATCACCATGTTCTGTTATTTATTTTTCTACACGGGAAGACATAATTTGGATGGGCAGCAAAAGGTATGTCTGTCGAGCTCGGTATCAGTTACCAACAAATTGGGTGGATCAGTTTTTCTATGCTAATGGGATATGCTATAGGACAATTAATCAACGGTAATCTAGCCGATCGATTAAGTCCTAAGATCATGATTTTGACGGATGGTTCTCTCTCTATCATCTGTAATCTTTTCATCAGTTATGCTAACACTTATGGTGTAATCCTGGTGCTTTGGACCTTAAATAGTTACTTTCAATCCATGGCATGGGGATCGGGCAGTAAATTGATCTCCAATTGGTGGGATAGCAACGAATGTGGTAAAGCGTTTGGTTTTTACACTATGGCAGCTGGTAGCTCATCTGTACTCACCTTTTTTATGGCACTACTTCTCCTTCAACAAGAACAAAGCTGGCGCACCCTCTTCAGGTATCCTATTCTCTTTCTTGTCTTCGCTTTAATCCTGTTTTTAATCATTGCTCGCAGTCATCCTGCGTTAAAAGGTTTTATATTACAGTCAGACAATGTACTTGATCAGAACACCCAAAAGTTAGGATGGAAAGAATCTTATAAAGAAGTATTTCGTAATAAAAATTTCATTACCGCATCTTGCGCGATCGGATTTCAAAGTATGGCTAGATATGGTCTTATCTTTTGGGTACCAATCCATTTTTTAGGAAAAAATTATAAAGAATCTACCGGTAACTTATGGCTTACCTTATTTATCCCCATTGGAATGGCTGTAGGCGCAATTTCATTTGGCTATATCTCAGACTTGATCTTCAATAAAAACAGAAGCAAATCTATCCGCACGGGTATGTTATGCAGCTGCGTTATCGCCCTACTAATCTATTTTATACCGACTCCGCATCATGTACTCGCGGCAGTACTTATGTTTGCTTCCGGATTTTTTGTTTACGGACCTCAAGCTAACTTTTGGACATTAAGTCCAGATTTATTGGGTAGAAAATTAGTCGGTACAGGGATAGGTGTCATGAATATGTTTGCCTATGTATTTGCAGCTATCGGCGAACCTATCTTTGGAAAAATCATTGATTATACAGGTAATACCTCTAATATTTTCCTAGTTGTTGCCGCCATTTGTGCTTCGTGCGCAATCATTATATCTTTTGTAAAACCGCAAACATCTATTAACAAACATGAGTAAAGTAAAATTAGCCGTATTTGACATGGCAGGAACAACAGTTCAAGACCACAATGAAGTAGAAAAATGTTTCTTTGATGCCATTAAAGCAACAAACATCGACGTATCTTCTGAAAAAATAAATAGTATGATGGGTTGGTCAAAGATCTTAGTATTTGAAACGATCTGGAAAGAGGCGATTGGTATTGATCACCCTTCTTATCGTGATGAAGTAAATAAGTCTTACCAACTATTCTGTCATACCTTAGAAAACCATTATGAGTCTGTTGGAGCTAAGCCATACGATGGCGTACTGGACGTATTCGAGTTCTGCAGAAAGCATGATATTAAAATAGCTTTAACAACAGGTTTCTACCGTAAAGTAACGGACATTATTCTACAAAAACTAGGCTGGGATAAAGACTTGGACAAGAATTATCTTTGTATAGACAATACAGAATCTAATAGTATTAACTATTCCATATCCAGCAGCGATGTGACGCATGGCAGACCAGCTCCAGATATGATCAAATTGGCGATGCAAAAGTTTAATATTTCAGACAGCAAATCTGTAATTAACTTAGGAGATACCCCTTCTGATCTACAATCTGCACACCGTGCAAATGTACTTTATTCAGTAGGTTCTCTTTACGGCACGCACAAAGAAAATGAATTAATGGCTTATCCACATGATCAATTTATTAAAGAGCCTAAGGCGTATATTGATATTATCAAACAGCTATAACAACCTCTATTAACCCAGAAATTAGGTTCTAAATTATCATGAAAAGAAAATCATTTTTAAAGATCGGAGGCCTTGGTGTATTCGATTTTAAAATTTTAAAACCAGTAATGATTAAAAGCCTTGTTGAACACCTTAAAAAAGTCGACATAAAAAACTTAATCATTCACTATAAAAATAGCGAATCTTTCAAAATTTCAAATTTACAGCAACTACTATTCATAAATAACCAAACTAGGTTTGCGAGCTTTATATCACGGTGATTCAGTCCAGATATCCCATCTATATCTTAAATTATAATAGACAGATCAAATTAGAAAAAACCAATAAATAACAGCTCAAGAACTGTTATTTATTGGTTTTTAAAAACATAAGAACCGAACTCTAATCTATTGCTCAATAAAATCCAGTTCAGCAATAGTAAGCAGTTTTCCTCCGCCCGTTATTTCAGTGGATTCAACCTGAATGTACCTCGCTTGAATGTTTTTAGAAAATCGATGCGTTCGTTTTGTCGGATCATTAATTAGATTTCCAAATTCAAATCGCTCGACTTCATTCCAATTTTTTCCATCATTACTGATTTTTAAAATACCCTTAGCCATCATACCATTTCCATGCTCTTTTTGTGGCGTATAACTAAATGCTGTTAAATTATACTGCTGTCCAAGATCTATTGAAATGTGCTGAGTGGCACCATCGTTATTAGACTGCCAATAAGTTTTTGGATCTGCATCGAAAGCCATCTTTGCACTATGCTTAGGATCTTCGCTAGTAAAATCTAAAATTTGTCCTAGTTTTTTCGCAATACCAATTGTTTCTTCAGCAACTGCACCTATTAGTTTATCTGCACTGATGGCTACAGCTTTTATCTGACCGCCTTTTACATAGATCTGTTGTTTATATACTGGTGACTGTTCAGTAGGCTGACTACCATCTAATGTGTAATGTATTTGATAATTTATATTTAGATTTTTAAGAATATCCTCTCCGTGAGGATTCCATCCAAATTCACTTTTCATAGGATCAATAGCAACCATACCATCTATACTGCGATTAAATACCAGTTGTGGAGGTCTTCCTGGAGCATAATGCGCCGACACTTGACTGATTATTGGAGTTGCCCGACTAGCCAATACTCGAATACGGAATTTATCTGCTGTTATTTCTGGGAAACGAAGAATACGTTTGTATCCTACATTAGTAGCCTGAGCGATCTCTTCCCATTTTCCATCAATCCAAGCGTCTAAAGCATGCTTTTCTACACGCTCTCCATGCGTACTTACTGCTTCTTGAATCACAAAACGATTTATTTTTATAGCTTTTGGAGTTGTATAAATCAATTCTGGACTTTTATCGGATAGTACAGTAAAGGACTCCAGATTGTCATCTAATGTTTCTTTGCTTCCTTTTGCTCCTCGTAAAAGATTATGACCATATGTTTCTTTAATACGACTTCCTACTTCATGTAAAACCTTTACATCTTCTGGTGAAAACTTTCCTTCCCTATTGGGTGGGATATTCAATAGAAACGTAGAATTACCGCCAACCGATCGTTCATAAATGTCAAAAACATCGTCTGTACTCCTCACTTTCTGATGCGTATCATCTCTATAAAACCATCCTTCTCGAATTGAAGTATTGGTTTCTGCGGGTTGATAATGAAGAAATTTTCCTTTAAAAAGCTTTTCTCTACTTCCCAAATCCTCATCCATAAGATCACTGAAATTTTGAAGTATTGCTGGATCTTCTTGATAAGGAATTACATTCCATTCGGTACTTCTAGTGTTTCCAGATTCATTTCCACACCATCTAATGCCTTCTTTTCCGAATACGACCGCTTCTGGAGCTAATTTTTTAATTAACTCGCGCCAAGCATTATAATTATATGTTTGGCCTCCTTTTCTCTTTGGGTGTGCACCATCAAACCAAACTTCATGCACCGGACCATACTCCGTCAATAATTCAAACAGTTGATTTAAGAAATATTCATTATAATCGTCCACTTTAAAATTAAACTTCGTTTTATTTTTAAATGGTCTTCCAGCTACCTCACGAGGGATGATACGTTGCATATATTCGCTTAAATTACCATAAAGTCCGTCGGGACTTTCAATCTGAAAAAGATCTGCAGGGGACAAATAAATTCCCAGTTTTAATCCATATTTCTGACAAGAAGCGGTTAAGTCTTTCAATACATCTCCTTGACCACCTCTAAATCCTGAAGACATAATTCCATGTTTTGTATATCTACTCTGCCAAAGCACAAAACCATCGTGATGCTTCACCGTAATGATCACTTTTTTCATTCCTGCAGCTTTCATAGCCTCACACCATTGATCGGTATCCAAAGTTTTAAGATCAAAAACTTGAGGATCCTCCATACCATTTCCCCATTCCATTTTCGTAAATGTATTAGGGCCAAAATGGATAAAAGCTATAAATTCATTTTTTAGAGCCTGATATTGATTTGCTGTAGGCACAACATGTACGGCTTTCCATATGATATCTTCTGGACTATCTGTACTCTTAATTTCATAGGTGCTTTTAACAGGTATTTTTTTATTATTCACTTGTGCATGACTATATATAGAGGCAAACCCTAACATAGCTGTCCATAGGATGGATTTATTCATAATTTTATTAATTTTTTGGTTAACATAGATTTTTTGATTCTGAATACATGATTCATCGACTCTAGAAATACATGAAAATCGACACTTTTTATATTTTAAAATCAATAACAGCTTTAATAAGATTTTCTTCGGGATCGTATAGATGATCAAATTTATCAATAAGATGATCAAATGGGATACGATGGGTAATAAATCCTTCCGTGTTGATAAGTCCTGCTTTCATCAGTTGAATAACTTTTTTAAAATCAACTGCACGAGCAGAACGGCTGGCTTTTAATGTAATTTCTTTTCTGTGGAAATTAGGATCATCAAAGGTAACATGTCCAACAAAAAGTCCGACAAAAATGATCGTACCACCATGGGCAATGAGGTTAAATGAATTTTCCATCGAGTTTTTATTTCCCGTAGCATCGAATATTACAGTGGGAAGTTCGCCATTGAAAGATGTTTTGATATCTTTTTCCAAATCATCAGACAAGACGATGGTTGCCACATCAGGGAATTTATTTTTCACAAAATCTAGTCTAAATTTTGACAGATCTAAAACTGCGACTTTGACCCCCAATAAGCGTGCAATAGCAATAATACCTAAGCCAATGGGTCCTGCACCAATTACTAAAATAGTATCACTGTCTATGATATTAGCTCGATCGACTGCATGTGCTGCAACAGCAAAGGGTTCAATTAGAGAAATTTGATCATCTTCAAGTCCATTAGCAAGGTGTACATTACTCGCTTTATAAGTGATATATTCTTGCATAGCTCCATCCTCATGCACTCCCAAGACCGTTAGCGTAATGCCACAATTAGTTTTACCTCTATGAACCGCCTGATCATTCACAAGATTACGGTAGGGTTCCACAGTACACTTATCTCCTACATTAAATTGGTTAACTTCATCTCCAGTAGCTACGATTTCAGCAGACACTTCGTGTCCCAAAATTCGGGGATACGTAAAAAACGGTTGTTTACCATTAAAAGCATGCAAATCTGTACCGCAAATGGATACTTTATTAATTTTCAATAGGACTTCATCGGGTTTCAATTCTGTGGGATATTCCTTTTCCATATATTGAAACTTGCCAGGCTCTTGTAATATAATTGCTTTCATTTTTTCTTTTATAAAAATCATACATTAAAGTAAAATTTGATTATCAATCATTGATCTTAAGATCAATTTCCGACTCCTATTTCGCTTATAATAGCTTCATCAATAGATTCCAAAATTTCAAATTTCACATAACGTGCTTTCACTGAAAGAAAATCTGAAATCTTTAGATTGGTATTTTTTTCCCACTTTCCTTCATTGATCTTTTTATAATTTTTACCATCTATGCTTGTTAGAATACGATATTTAGTCACAACTCCATTATACCCTAACCATCGTGCAGGTAGATAATAAAGCTTACTGATATCTTTGGAGATTCCAAGATCAAGAATAAGATAACGAGATGGATTTGGCTCAAATTTCCAATAGGTCTGGAATGCAGAAAACCCACCATTGTCTGGTATTTCATCGCTGCACCCATCAATCATAACCTCAGCATCAGTCTGTGTCAGTAATGCGGCAATAGGCGATCCTTCATTGGCTGGTGGTGCTGGTTGAGTCACTGCTTTACCTGCAGAAGCTATGATACCTGCTGGCAAGATATAGTTATTGATAGTCTTAGGCTGAGTTGGTAGTGGTAATCGACTCATATTGGGTCTCCATCTTTTTCCTATTTCAGCCAAGCGATCAACCACCTCTTTATCAAAAAGACCGTTGCGATTAGGTGCTACATTGAGCATAAAATTGCAATACAATGGCTCGAGACGCTGTAACTTGTCAAGGGTATAGTCGAGACTTTTCACATTCTTAGGTGAGTCTGTATGCCAAAACCAACCATTTGTCATCGTTAGAGCCATCTGTGAAGCAAAGATATTATTTCCTGGAGGGAAGACTCCTTTGGGGCCTTCATAATAGATAAGATCCGTCTGAAAATTGCTATTTCCATTGTGTTCTGATATTAGGCAGTTGGGTTGCAATTTTTTTATATGGTCATAAATACGTTGATAAGAGATTCTACTGTGACCCATTTTCCAATTCCAACCATCAAAGATAATTTGTGGAATCTCTCCATAGTTTGTTAATAATTCTGTAAGTTGGTTCATTACAAATTCTTCTTCTTCCTGTCCTCCATTTTCTACACCATTATGCCGATCCCAAATGGAAAAATACAAACAAGGCTTTATACCACGACTACGAAATGCATCTACATATTCTCTAACAATATCTTTTTTATAGGGACTACTGGCTACATCGTAATCCGTATATTTCGAATCCCATAAACAAAAGCCATCGTGATGTTTTGTTGTCAGAATCGCATATTTCATTCCTGCTGCAAGACATGCATCAGCCCATTGATTACAGTCAAGTTGGGTAGGATTAAATTTTTGCGGATCATGATCAGGAGATGCCCATTCTTCATCGGTAAATGTCCCCATATTAAAATGCATCATAACACCAAATCGTAGATCAACAAAATCAGACTGTAAGGTATACAGATCACGCTTATCTTGTCCGTAAACGGCAGTTGAAAGTATAGGGATCATATATAACAAAACACTAATTTTTCCAATTGCCCATGTTGAGTAACGCTTACTTTTTATAATTGATTTCATCATTTGATATCTTTATCATTAAGGATTTATAGCTAGCATATATAAATACTAAGGTAGCTGCTAAAAAAATTAAAAACCAATTGGCAATTCACCATTATATGCGCTATATTAGCATAATGAAAAATTTCACGTTAATATTCAGGCAATAGAACATTGCTTTTAAATATTTTCAGTGATATGAAATTATGAAACCGATTCCTGCTAAAATATTAGAGGGTAAAGAAAATGGTGTATTTGACACAAAAATTGTCACCTCACCTTATTTTTCTACCTTATTTCATTTTCATGAAGAATGTCAGATAAACTATGTCGTCGAGAGTGTGGGCACTAGAATGATCGGAGATAGTGTCGAGAGTTTTGGTCATGATGACCTTATTTTAGTGGGTTCCAATATTCCACATGTCTGGCACAACAGTAAGGAATATTTCATCTCTTCTAATCATGAAAATAAGGCCAAATCAATCACGCTTTTTTTTCATCCTGATAAAATACTCGATATCTTTTCACAGTTTGGAAATGTCAAGACACTTGCTGATTTTTTTCAACTCAGTAAACGCTGTATGCGATTTAAGGGGGAAGCAAAATTACAAATCAAAAATCTTTTAATGGAATTAGCGGAGGAAACAAACGTGTTGCAGAGATTGACATTGCTCACAAAAATACTTCACATATTGAGTCAAACTAAAGATTATGATTTACTTACTGGTGCGGGTTACACCAATACCTATCACTTAAAAGATAACGATCGGATGGATATCATTTTAAAGTATATTTTCAATAATTTTTCTAAAGAAATCCTATTGGAGGATGTTGCAGATATGATCCATATGAATAAACAATCTTTTTGCCGATATTTCAAAAACAGAACACAAAAAACATTTGTTGAATTTGTTAATGAAGTTCGCATCGGTCATGCTTGTAAATTACTTACTCAGGAAGAATATCGGGTTAGCAATTTAGCTTATGACTGTGGATTTAATAGTCTCTCTAATTTTAACAAATTTTTTAAAAAAATTAAAGGCTCAACACCTCGTGAATATCGTAATAAATTAATATTATCTTAGATAAAAGACTATAATCTGCGAAATTTAAAAACCATCTCGATCCAAATCCCACATCTCGATGTCTAAATTTTGATTACTGCATGAAAAAAAATATGATGTTAAAATTTCATGAGCCCCCATTGCTTATTTGGCTCCGGTCCCATTTCTAAAATTAACTCCCCTCCTTTTAATAATTCTGAAGCATCAAAATAAAAGGTATTTAGTTGTTTCCCATTCAATATAGCTCTTTGTACATAGATATTTTTCTTGCTAGCATGATTGGCATTAATCAAAAATTGACTTCCTCTACCATATTGATTATCCAACTTAATTTTCACTTCTTTAAACATCGGGCTTCCAATTTCGTAAATGGGATTACTACGGGTGCCACCGTCCATTTGGAATAGACCAATCGCTGTCATAATATACCACGCACTCATTTGTCCTTGGTCCTCATCTCCTAGATATGCATTAGACACTCCTTGTCCGTAATAACGTTCGGCGATGGAACGACTATATTTCTGAGTTAACCAAGGCTTGTTCATATAATTAAAAATATAAGCAAAATGCATCGATTGCTGATTACCTTGGACCACAGGATAATCCCAATATTGATCATTTGGACCATTGTATCGCCATTTTTCACTTTCACTGAAGCCCCATTCCAAACGCTTTAATAAGACATCTTCTCCAATCCATTTTGAAAGTGCGGGTAGATCCTGTGGAACAAAAAAAGTCAATTGCCAAGCATTTCCCTCTACATAGTGATGATTTGCTCCCGATTTAAACGGATCAAAATCTTTTAACCAATCGCCATTTGAATCTTTCATACGCGCATAACCCGTTACCGTATCAATGGCATTTTTCCACCATGTTCCCCGATCATTGAAATATTCGTAATCAGATTTTCTATGGAGTGATTTAGCAAATTGACCTACTGTCCAATCGTCATAACTATATTCCATTGAATTAGAAAATCTTCCCAGATCTGAGGGAACATACCGATATTTCAAATAGACATCTAAGTCGCGGTTTCCAGCGAAACCTCCTTCAAACTTAGATGGACTGGTAACTTGCATTTTTTTTACCGCTTCGTAGGCTTTTTCAACATCATAATCGCGGATCCCCATTTGATAGGCTCCTACTATTAATGGAATTTCATGTTCAGCTACCATTACTGGAATGTATTCCATACCAGCGGGTCCTTTGGCGAGCCAACCATCAGCATCATACATGGCAAGTTGTGACTTAACCCATTTATTTGACCACTCAGGGGTGACAAGATTCCAAAATTGATTCAGATTCCAAAAGGTATTCCAGAAAGCATCGCAACCTAGAGCTAAATCATGCTTACTGCTCAGCGTGCGAACGACTTCACGTGAATCGCGCCATTGTCCGTTGATGTCACTAAAGGTATTACGACTGGCTAATGCCCGATACATATTTGTATAGAATTTTTCTTTCTCTAGATAGTCAGTTGAAGATATCTCTAATCGACCGAGTAATTCGTTCCAGACTTCGTGCTGATGAGCAACAATCTTATCAAAAGACCAATTAAATGGTTTAGTGATTTCTTCACGTAAGTTTTCTTCAGCATTTTCGATGCTTACATAAGAAATACCTGTACGCAGCTGTACTGATTTTTCCTTGTGTACGTCGAATTCGACAAACATACCGGCTTCATTTACATGATAACCCTCGCCATCCTGTCCAAGCTTATTATTGTCTCCTTGCCAGGTCCCAAAATTGATGATAGGACGATCAAATTCAATTGCAAAATGAACGATATAATCCTGCTTGGCATCTGTAGACCACACATTCTCTGAAAGCTGACTGCTGTATCCTATAATTTTAGTATCTGAGATTTTTTTTATCTTGTAATCTAAAATTTGATATTGATACTCTCCATTGACTTTCAGGTCGATCATAACTCGTCCGATATCTGATTGATTGAAAGTATAGCGCTGAAAACTTGCTCGGGTAGTTTGTGTTATATCGACATCGATATCATGGTCGGTCAACTTCACATGATAAGATCCTAATGGGGCACGTTCAGTCATTTTATCAATTCGAGATCGATATCCAGAATCTGGATTATACTGATCGCCCACTTTCGTTTCTAGTATTCCCGAAGTTGGAAATATTCCCAATCCTGCCATCGTCCACTCGTGAATGTGACTAAATGTACCGATCGATTGCATCGATGGTTCATATCCGGCCTGCCAACCTATATTTTGATTATCGGGACTAATCTTGACCATACTAAATGGCATCCATGGACCAGGGGCAATCATCCAACGTGAATGCGCAGTCCCAATCATCGTATTCACATAATCTGATACTCCACCTAAACGCTTTGGTTCCCTAATCAGTTGCAAACGATCAGTCAATTTTCCATTTATGTAAATTTCACAAATACTTTTCTTGCGCTTACTTACTGTTGAAATGGGCACCTCTAATGTTGATAATCCCTGATCTAGTTTTTCTTGAAATATAACCTTCCCATCAATGTATATTTTTACATTTTGAGCATCATAAAGACGTAATACTTCAACTAGAACCTGTTGAGTCCGACCCATCAGACTGTTTGATTCAAAATCTGCTAATTTTACCTGTTTTACCAATGCTCCATAATCACTAAGAAGTTTCGTAGTCGGAGGCCCCAATAAGCGAAAAGAATCAAATTCAACCCAACCTCCTTTCAGGACTGTTAAGGTTACATAGTTAAATCCTTGTCTTAATAGAGTTGGATCGAGATCGATGATAATTTTCTTCTTACCCAGAGCTCCTACTCCAGGGTCGCCAGATCCTGCACCACCGTTAATATCATAATTATAGTTTTTCCCATTAATCGAGAGTTGAATCGTTGGATGGTTTTTTGGATCAGAATTGACAAGATCAACTTCTAGTATATAGGGGGTTTGACCAGTTGATTTATCCAAAGAATAATATAAATTTAAGAAATGAGTTCGCAAACCCGAGGTTGGGCCAGTGCCTCCCCATTCACTTGCAGGTCCTGGTAAAACATAGGGTATAGCATCAGTCTGATCTTTACTAATAATGACTTGTTTATCTTCATAACCCATATCATGGGCTAAATACTTTTTAAAATCATTTGGTGATAGGGCAAACTCATCACTCGATCCATCAGTAACACCCAATTCCCAAATAACGTTTTCCTGCGCGACGGCAGATTGTCCTAGTAAAAGGATAAGTATACCCGCCGCAACGAAGAATTTATTTAGTTTAGTCATATAGCTTTATTTATTGGCTTCTCGATTTAAAACAATACTCATCTTCCCTCCTTTAACCAAGTCTTGAAACGGCAACTCCAGACTAGACAAGATCTTTCCATTCAATTGGATCTGATCCAGATATATCCTACTTATATCTTGATTTTTAACTTCGATCTCAAATTTATTTTTGCGTAGTGTTTTAGGCAACGAGATGGTTATACGATCAAAAAGAGGAGCCCCAACTTGAAAAGATGGGTTTTCACCGGTTAGGCTTCTTACATCAAACAACCCCATGCTTGACATGACGTACCAGGCCCCTAATTGTCCCTGATCTTCATCTTGTCCAAAACCGTAACCGTGTATTGCTTCTGTACCATAGAATTCATTACAGATGGCACGTACCCACTTCTGACTCAGGTCTGGTCGCCCTGAGAAATAAAACAACCAGGAAATATGTAAATTAGGTTGATTACCATGATTATAGAGACTTTCAATCCCAGCAAAAGCATCAATATGTGCACCTCCTCCAAAGATATTCTTTTGCGAAATGGTAAAGATGCTATCCAGACGTCGATTAAACAAATCTTCGCCGACAAGTTTTACTAACTCCTGCGGTACGTGTGGAACGTAAAAAGTGTATTGCCAGGCATTTCCTTCCTGAAAACCGCGCCATGATTCATAGGGATTAAAATTTTGAATAAATCTTCCTTCACTATCCTTAGGTCTCATAAATTTGGTTGAAGGATCATACAATGTCCGCCATGCATTTGATAATTTATGGAGTACGCTGTAGTCCGACTCATGGTTCAAAGACTTCGCAAATTGTGCCGCCGCTGCTGCTGAAAAGGCATACTCTAAGGTATGCGAAGCACCAAATGGAGATCCATTGGTTAAGAGCTCTGGATTACCTGTCTCATCTTTTATATAAGGGGAATAACCCTTATCGACAAAAACTCCTACATCCAGTTTTCCAGCACCCGGAAGCCGATCTTTAGATTCTAATTCATTTTTTCTAACTGCCTGATAGGCTAAGTCAACATCATAATTTCTGATTCCAACATTATATGCGGCAGCGATTGCCAAACCAGTAAAATTAGTACCAACACCGGAAACATATTTACTATTAGCAATACCATCTCCTAACCAACCTGCATCTTTATATACGAGCAATTGGCTTTGGATCCAATCGTTATAATAATCTGGATAAGCAATAGACCATAATTGTGTCAGATTCCAAAAAGCCCCCCAGATCGCATCTGTATTATAATGATGATGTACTGGAATACCTTTGGCGTTTAAAGGAATCTGTCCAACAGTTCCATCATTCTTAGGATATGCACCATTGATATCACTCGCTAAGCCTCTTCCGAGTATAGCATGATAAAGTGCTGTATAAAACTTGGTCCGGTCTTCAATTTTACCCCCTTCAACAAGAATACGCCCCAATTCAGCATTCCAAATCTGAATCGCGTTCTTCTTAGCTTCTTCAAAGTTTAACTTTTTAGCTTCCTGAAACAGGTTCAATTTAGCATTTTCAATCGAAGTATAGGATAGACCTGTCTTTAGTTCAATCGCTTCCCCTTTTTTGGTCTTAAAGCGTAAATAGAGACCTGCTCCTTTACCTTTTATCGTTTTTTTATCCGCAAAAATTTCTGAATCTAGAAAAGTACCATAAGCGACCGGCAATTTATCAATCTCAGCAAAAAAATACATTTTTATATCGGCTCCTTTTTGATATTTCTGTACATAAAGCGGACTTGTTATCACATAACCCCATACATATTGTTGATCATAACTAACTTCTGCATCCAGAACAGGACCACTCTCTCCCATAACATGACCAATATCAAAAATAACATTGGCTGAATCAGTTGCGGGAAAAGTATATTTATGAAATCCTACTCTTTTTGTAGCTGTCAACTCGGCTTGAATGTCATAATCTTTTAGCTTTACACGGTAGTAGCCAGATGTGACAAATTCATCTGCTTTATCAAATGCAGAGCGATAACCACTGTTTGGTTCATCCAGCTTACCGGCATTAGTTTTAATGGCACCTACTGTCGGAGCAAAGACCACTCCCCCAATTTGAAATTCATGAAAATGAGGAAAACCACCTATTGAATGGTGCCTATCATCGTAACCAACTGCTTCCCAGCCAGAGCGGTTACCATAACTACCATCTGTACTCGGTGCTAATTTAGCCATTCCAAAAGGTACTGCCGCTGGAGTATAAAAAAAATACCGGCTATGAACCGATCCTATATTGGGCTTAACATATTGTGTTAAATGTTGTTTTTGCTGTGCGTAAGAGCATGTAATAAAGGTCAAGACTCCCAAGCAATACATAATTATATTTTTTATCATCTTTATTTTTAAGGTTTACACACAAACTTATAAAATAAATTTCAAATGTATAGACATACCGTAAATTAAAGATCAAAAAATAAAGCATTAAACATTAAAAAAAAATACGAATAATTGTAAAATTATGAATACCAAACAATTTAAAGCCTGATCATTTGGAATAACAGATTGTTTTTTCATACTTTTGAATGTATATACATAATAACAAACCAAAATTTAATCCATTATGAAAAGATGCATACCGATCCTTACTTTCGCGCTACTGTTGGCAGGCTGCATATCGAAACAGAAGAGTTCAGATATGGAACTTGCAAAAACTATTTTAGCTGATCAAAAATTAGCTTTTGTCGACAGCTTAGCTAGACAAGTCATTAAAGAAGGTTTCAATGCTGGAAGCGGTTACTCTCAGATATGGGCGCGTGATCTCAACACTTTTATCGAAACCGCTTTAGAAGAACGTACGGAAGAGGAAGTTAGAGGTGCTATATTGGTATTTTTTAAGATGCAACAGAAAAATGGGGAAATGGTCGATGGCTATGTCTTGAAAAAAGACTTCACCTGGCACGATGATACTCCTTATTACTCAGAGAACGATTCTGAACATGTGGGCTTTAAAAATACCGTGGAGACTGATCAAGAAACTTCGCTTATTCAACTGCTGGGCAAATACATCACAAAAACAAAAGACTATAGCATACTCGAAGAAAACATCGGTGGCATACTTGTAAAAGACCGAATTCAACTGATGCTAGATTACTTGAATCGTGAGCGATACAATAAAGAATATAAACTCTTGTGGGGAGCAATGACCGCAGACTGGGGAGATGTCCAACCACATGATGATTTTGGTTGTGACTGGAATAATCTATCCAATGAAGCGATTCATGTTTACGACAATGCCATGCACATCATTGCTCTAAAAACACTTATTGATATTATGCCCGACGCAAAAAAAATAAACGAATGGAAAAGTCTGAAAAAGGAAATTGAGATCAACACCATGAAACACCTTTGGGATAAAAAACAACAAAAATTCATTCCGCATATTTATCCTAAAGATTCGCCATTACCTGAAGGATTTGATGAGAATAAAATTCATTACCACGGTGGAACAGCCATAGCTATTGAATCGGGACTTTTAAGTAAAGAAGAAATTAAAACAGTCAATGATCAAATGTTGGAAAATGTACGTCTATCTGGCATGCCAAGTATCGGTCTTACACTGTATCCGACCTATCCTGAAGGATTTTTCAAAGGTTGGATGTCAAAACCTTATGCCTATCAAAATGGTGGAGACTGGACCTGGTTTGGTGGTAGAATGATCCAACAATTAGTGTTAAATGGCTATCCAAAAGAAGCTTATGAAGAGATTCAACCGATGATAAACCGAGTGGTCAAAAATAAAGGATTTTACGAATGGTATGGAAAAAATGATGTTCCTAGTGGTTCTGGTAAGTTCAAAGGCTCTGCCGGAGTTTTAAGCAAAGCTATTTTATTAATGAACGATTGGGCTAAAGAAACTTTAGATAAAAACTAAAAACTTTGTTACAAATGAATCTGGATAATTACTTATCTAGATTCATTTTATATACTAATAATCGCGTCTACTTTCTACGGTATACGTAAAACTCTCAGCACGATAATATCCAAGATTGTATTCAATAGGCCTTCCTGATTGATCAAAGACAAATCTCTTCCTTGACAAAATAGGTGCACCAATAGCTATCTCAAGCTTGTCGGCGATAAATTTATTAGCGGCCATCGCATCCAGTTCTTCCTGAGACAGATCGGCTACAATATGAAAATCGGCTTCTAATATTTCATAAAGCGGACGTTTAAAATCTTCATCTCCGGTCAAACCAATACGTGGATGGAAGTAAGAGATAAAATAAACAAACGGATCTTCTTTTTTACCTCTCAAACGTTCTAATTTAAGTAACTTCAAATCTTCTGGTACATCAAAAAATTGTGAAACTGCTTTATCAGGTATTTCCCAACTAACATGAAGTTCAAAATTTTTCACCTCGAGACCCCGATTTTTCATCTCTTGCGAGAAACTTAACCAATTTTTAGACTTTGAACTAAATTTAGCACTTGCTACCTTGGTACCTATCCCCTTCTTCCTGATTAACAGCTCTTCGTAAACCAACTTATTGATTGCCAGCCGTAATGTTGAACGTGAAATTGCCAAGCGCTTAGCCAGTTCAATTTCATTTGGCAATAATTTCCCATCAATATATTCCGGTTGCTTGATCAGTTCACGCAACAAATTCTCGGCCTGTATATGTAATGGTATCGGACTTTTATGGTCTATTTTAAGATTCATCATATTTATTACTTAGGCTAAAGTAAGATTTTTTGCATTATTAAAAAAATAAATATATGTTTGTATGTATATACATACTAATTATAAAACCTTAATATGAGTAAATTTTTCATCCTTATTCTATGTATCGTGTCGCTAGGGGGACTACTTTTCGGATTTGATATGGCCGTTATAGCAGGAGCATTACCTTTAGTAAAGCATTTTTTTGGATTAACACCAAATCAAGAGGGCATATTTGTCAGTTCGGCTTTGATTGGTTGTATAGTGGGCGTGATTTTTACAGGTAGCTTTAGCGATAGGTACGGCCGCAAGCCTGCGCTTATCGTTGCATCTATTCTATTTTTAATATCAGCGATAGGCTGTGGATTGAGCACGAACTATATGATGCTTATTCTTTTTCGTGGACTTGGTGGCATAGGTGTCGGCATTGCTTCTATTGTTGTTCCGCTATACATTGCAGAGATATCCCCAAGTCAATTTCGAGGCCGGGCAGTGACTTCATATCAACTGGCAATCACTTTTGGTATTCTTATCGCTTATATTAGTAATTATCTGATTATTCAACATCTTCCTTCACAAACTCATGGACAGTGGCGGACTATGTTCTTAGTTGGTGCAATACCTGCAATATTACTTTCTATTGGAGCATACTTTGTTCCAGAAAGCCCACGTTGGTTACTAAAAGTTGGAAGAAATGCTGAGGTAGCTGAAATAAGTGCTAAACTTAATCTCCAAAATTTACAAGATAGTCCACCTGAAACCAAAGGAAAACTAAAGGACCTTTTCTCTCCGGTTTACAGAAAAGCATTCTTACTGGGTTTACTCCTACCGCTATTCTCACAACTTAGTGGTATTAATGCCATTGTTTACTATGGTCCGACGATTCTTTTGGATTCGGGCATTTCGATGAGCAATTCCTATCATGCACAATTATTCTTTGGTCTTGCAAACGTACTTTTCACATGCTTTGCAATATGGAAAGTGGACAACTGGGGACGAAGACCTCTATATGTATTTGGAACATTGGGCGCTACCCTAAGTTTAATTGTGACCGGGTTTCTATTTGCAACAAATCAAGAGATTAACAATACGGCTTTAATCATTTCGATACTTTCGTTTATGTTTTTCTTTGCCTTTTCTATTGGTCCTTTAAAATTTGTAGTTGCCTCAGAGATTTTCCCCAATTCCATCCGAGCACGTGCCATGGGTATCAGTATCTTGGTTATGTGGATTTCAGATGCCATTATCGGCCAATTGACCCCGATCATTCTAGATGCTTGGGGAGCTCGTTACACCTTTTGGCTATTTGCATTCTTCTGCGCTATTGCTTTTATAACCGTACTCCTATTTTTACCTGAAACTAAGGGTAAACCCCTGGAAGAAATAGAGAAATATTGGAAAGATAAAGCCCGTAAATAAGTTAGCTATACATTCAACAGATTTCAATAAAATAATTAAACATGCATACCACTAAAGATTCAGGAATAGGCCAGTACAATATTATGCCCGCTTTCCCTGCTACAGGTGAAATCTCAAGCGCATTTCAAAAATTAGTTCGTGTACTTCACAACAATAATATACGTATCATCGATGGTTTTGTTGGTGTAGATTGGGAATTTGTCATTGGAGAGATTTCAAAAGAATTTGAAATTTACGACATTAAACCACGCTTCATCGCTATTGATGAGGCACTTTTATCAGAAGAGATTATTAATAATCAGCTAGCACCTTATCTTGGTGGAAATGATCCCTTATTTGGAAAAAAATATCCTCTTCCATTATCTTCTTATTTTAACGCTGAAAAATTAGCGAAATTCCATGATATGCTCGCAAACAACCAAGAGTGTATCATCTTTTACGGACCTGGAGCAGCTCTTTTAGATAATCAAGCTTCAATTATGTATGTTGATTTGCCTAAAAGTGTTCTAATTCAGCGCATGAGAGCTGGAAAGGCGTGGAACTTAGGATGCAGCAATTCAAAAGATCCAAAACAGATTTACAAACGATATTATTTTGTGGATTGGCAAGCATTAAATAGCCACAAAAATTCAATCCTATCTCGGATAGAAATCATGGCAGACCAGCAATCTGACAACACATTACCTTGGATAAAGGGATCTGATTTAAGACAGACCTTGCATCAAATGTCTGTTAATTATTTTAGAGTAAAACCTACATTTGAATCTGGTGTTTGGGGTGGACAATGGATGAAAGATCATCTAACAGGGATAGATCAAAGTGCAAAAAACTACGCCTGGTCCTTCGAAATGATTGTTCCGGAAAATGGCTTGTCATTAAAATTTAATGATCTACTTCTGGAAATTTCATTTGATCAATTGATGTTCACTGAAAGCAAAAATATCCTAGGCTTGGCTGAACCAAGATTTGGTGTAGATTTCCCAATTAGATTTAATTTCTTAGATACCTTTGATGGAGGAAATTTATCAATACAGTGTCACCCTAGCCCGAAGTATGCAAAGTCACAATTTGGAGAAAACTTTACCCAAGATGAAACCTATTATATTGTGGACAGAAAAGGAGATGCACAGGTATACCTAGGTTTTCAAGACGATATCAATAAAGATGAATTTCAAAGTGCTTTAGAACATAGTTTTAAAACCGGAGAAGCCATTGAGGTAGATCAATATATTCAAAAATTTGAATCTAAAAAGCATGATTTATACTTGATACCGCATGGTACAGTGCATTCATCTGGTATCGATAATTTAGTTTTAGAAATTAGTGCGACTCCATACAACTTCACCTTTAAAATGTACGATTGGGTAAGACCGGATTTGGATGGCAAACCACGTCCTTTAAATATCGACCGTGCTTTTGACAATCTTAATTTTGAAAGAAAAGGACAAGTGGTCAACGATACCTTAATTGCGAAACCTGTTTCTCACAAAATTGATAATCAATCAACTAAAGTTCATCTAGCTACCCATGAAGATCATTTTTATGATGTTGTACGCTATGATTTTGACCAAGAGGTAACGATTGAAACAAAAAATCAGTGTCATATTCTGATGCTTGTTGAAGGGGAGGCTGTGGAATTAACAACTGCAAATGGTATGAGAGAAGTTTTTAATTATGTTGAGACATTTGCCATTCCAGCTGCAACAGGATCATATATACTTCGTAACCTTGGAAAACAGCCGGCAAAAGTGATCCAATCATACGTTAAAGATTCAAAATGCAACCAATTTTAAACTAAACATTTAAAAATATGAAAAACTTATTTTTTGCAATAGCTTCCTCTGCCCTTTTATTTTCCTGCAATCCAAGCGGAAGCAAAGGAACACAAAACAGTTGGCAGGCCGACATGAAAAATGACAGTAGTTTTCAACTAGTCAAAGATATGGCAACCAATACCATAAAATCCGGTTTCAATGCTGGAGATGGATATGGAGAGGTATGGATCAGAGATTACAATACCTTTATCAATTTAGCTACACAAGTCCATCCTCATGAGCAAATCAAAGATCAATTGCTTATCTTTCTGAAACTACAGGGGCCTGATGGGAATATTGCAGATGGTTTTGTAAAAAAAGCGAGTTTAAAAAATGGCACATCTGACTACTATACGATAATAAATGTATTAGCTCCAGATTATGCGGGGCATAAAAATACCGTAGAAACAGATCAGGAAACTTCTTTGATACAAGCAGTCTATAAATATATAAAGGTATCTCAAGATTCATCTTTTTTATCCATGAAAGTCGGTAATAGCACCGTAAAGGACAAAATGGATAGAGCACTTGAATTCTTAATGAATGAGCGATACAATAAAGCTTATGGTTTATTGTGGGGAGCTACGACTGTTGACTGGGGAGATGTGCAACCCGAGCATGATTGGGGGGTACATCTGGATGAAAACTCCCATATTGCTCTAGACGTTTATGATAATGCGATGTTTTTAATTGCTTTGGACAATTATATAGAGCTCGTTCCTGAAAAAGCATCCCAGTGGAAACCCATCCGCGATGAAATCGCTTCCAATACAATGAAGCATCTTTGGGATGAGAAAAATCAAAAATTTATCCCTCATATCTATATCAATGGATCGCCATTTTCTTCAGATTTTGATGAGAATCAAATCTACTATCATGGTGGTACTGCTATTGCTATCGAAGCCAATTTGCTGAGTAAGGAACAAATAAAAACAGCCTTAGATAAGATGGTGAAAAATGTGAAAGATTCTGGTGCTGCCACAATCGGCTTGACGATTTATCCGACTTATCCTGCAGGTTCATTCAAAAATAAAGGTATGTATCCATATGGATATCAAAACGGTGGGGATTGGACTTGGTTCGGAGGTCGCATGATCCAACAGTTGGTAAAAAATGGTTACGAAAAAGAAGCCTATGAGCAAATAAAACCCATGCTGGATCGGGTTATAAAAAATAAAGGATTCTATGAGTGGTACACAAAGGATAACAAACCTGAAGGATCAGGAACATTTAGGGGTGAAGCTGGTGTACTATTTGACGCTATTACCCTATTGGAAAATTCTTATAACTAATTGAATTAAATCATAATCTATAAGATTTTAATCTGCTATTAGAAAGCTAACCATTAATATTCAATAGAAGAGCAATAAGTAAGGAGCTGTCCAAAATGATTAGACAGCTCCTCTCCTATATCTGTACTGGATAATCCAAAATGGATAGCCTATTTCTATAGTTTCCTTTTCAAGTTAAAAACATTAGAGTACTTATTTGATATCAAATTTCAATTCTAAGATATTCTTGCCTTGGAATTTAGTGGCATATGCCAGATCAAGTAGGTCTACACGTTCAATCTTTGCTTTAACACCTGGCTCTATTTTACGTAAGATGTACGATAATCTCTTCGTATTTCCTTTGTTTTCATTCCCTAATGTAAAAAAAGCCATCAAACCTGTCATTTCATATTTACCATTTACCTTTGTTCCATCTGCATAAATTGTATCACGTGGTTGAAAAATCGCTCCACCATTCGTTTCTGAATTTGCATTAGCGATCAATTTATCGCCGATTAGGAAAGCTTTATATTCATTTGCTGTAGTGAGATTATTGACATACGTATCTTGGATTTCTCGTCCATTTTCATCGTAAACTTTTAAGTCGACCTTGTAGGCAATCTCAGCATTTAGATTAATAGCACTACTCGCTAGTGAATGACCTGAAGCATCAAAATTTATTTTGATCACAGCACCTTCTTTTGCAGAAGCTACACCATGGAAATGATCTCCATGACCCGCACCTTTAGTTCCCTCAAGCTCAGTAAATTGTAAAGATGCTCTTATTTCCTTCCCTACTATTGGAGTATCTTCGTCTTTTTTACACGATACAATACCAACTAAAAGACCTAAGGATGTTAACACGAATACAGTAGTACTTTTGATAAATTTAATTTTCATGATTTGATTTTGATTTCAGTTTAATAATTCAACCATTAAATGCTATATAATTTGCAACTATGTTGCAAATATAATAAAACAACAAACAAATGCAACATAGTTGCTTAATTAAATTATAAATTTTAATCTCAACATATCATAATCATTTCTCAAAATGACTTTAGACATAAGTTACGATTCAGCAATACATAAAATGATTTATACTTTTTGCCCATGTATAAGAGCATGATGAGATCATAAATATAGATAAGAATATAAGTGAATTGTCAATCAATCCTCAATAGTCCTGAAGTAAAACCATTTTAAGAAAGAAAGAAAGAAAGAAAGAAAATTAGACCATCCTACAGCTGCTTGCTGTTCTAGATGGTCTAATTTATTTTATACTCGATAAAATTGCTCCCATCCTTTTGCTGGTGGAGGACCATAGAGCAAAGCATTAGCAAAACGATCATTAAGAATTTCTTTTTTAACTGGATCGAAATCAAACTTAGCATTCAACCTTTGTGCAATGACGCCTAAGCAAAACACTTGGCTCAATGGACCTGCTACTTCAAAACTTGAGCGTGTTTTTTCTAACCCTTTACAGGCTTTCAAGAAATTCGCAAAATGATTAGAGGGTGATTTAGGTATTTCTGGAAGAAGTTTTGCCACCTCACGAGCCTTCTCTTCTGGAATAATTTCTAAGATACTTGCATGCGAACCTCCTTTGAATATCAAATCTTTACTGTATATAATTTTCCCAGGATTCAACTGCACAGCTTCTACTTTACCTGTACTAGGAGCTGGTATATTTGGATCTAAGCCAGAACCTCCATAACCAGATGGTATTTCTGGTAAATTGTCTAATCCATCATACCAATTGATATCAAGAGCCGGCATATGCTTTCTTTTGGCAAATTTGAATTTCAACGTGGATGATTTCGGAAAGAAATAAGAATTATGCTCCAAAAGTTTCACTGCTTCTACACGATGAGGTAAACCTAATTGTAAAAATTCATGTGCTGTATCCAAGATATGTGCTCCCCAATCTCCCAAAGCCCCCATCCCAAAATCAAACCAACAACGCCACTGTCCGTTAACAAAGTCTTTATTATAATCATGACCCAAAGTTTGCATCTGCCACATATCCCAATCCAACGTCGACGGAATGCGTTCTGGATATGGAAAACCTTTGATGTTAGCATCCCAAGTATGCCAACGTCTTGCAAAATTCATATGTGCATCTATGCGTGTCACGTCTTTGATGATACCGGCTTCATGCCAGCTTTTGAATTGAAAATAGTTGGGTTCCGAATGTCCCTGATTACCCATTTGAGTAACTACTTTATTAAATTTTTGAGCTTTTTGAATCATAAGCTCTGCTTCCCAAAATGTACTCGCCATCGGTTTTTCTACGTATACATGAATCCCCATGTCTATAGCCATCATGGTAATTGCAAAATGGGCAAAATCAGGAGTACCTATAGATACCGCATCAATTTGTCCACCCATTTTATCAAACATTTGTCTAAAATCTCGAAATCGGGGCACGTTAGGAAACAACTTTAATATTTCCAAAGTATGTGGAGCTTCTAAATCAACATCACATAATGCTACGACATTACACAAACCTGTTTTGTAAAGTTCTTTGATCACTTCTGCTGCTCGATTTCCTATTCCTACACATACCAAATTCAGTCTTTCATTTGCCGATGCTAATTTTACATTTCCAAGAGCAGCGTTTGACATCAATAATCCACCCCCTATAAAAGCTGTGTTACGTAAAAAATTTCTTCTTGATAATTGCTTCATTATTTCAATTCCTTAATTTTAATATTTCGAAAATGAACCTCATCACCATGATCTTGCAACAGAATATGTCCTTTTTCAGCCTCTCCAAAATTTGGCCAATCCTTATATTTACTCCCTGCTACAAGTTCTTTAAATTCTGGCGAACCTCGTCTATAAGTCAATACTTTTATACCATTCAAATAGTGTGTGACTTGATTGTCTGGTGTAACCATAATTCGTCCTCTATTCCATTCACCTATAGGTCGTGGTGCGCGCACATGTTTCAGCGAAGGAATTAAATCATATAAAGATGCCATGGTACGATTACCATTTTTACCCATTTTAGCATCTGGATGTTTTTCATCATCCAACAATTGGTATTCAAGTCCAATCGCCGATCCTTTCGTCTCCTCCTGCATCGTAACAAAATATTTCACACCGCTGTTCGCTCCTGGAGTTAGTTTAAATTCAAATGAAAGATCAAAAGCGCTATATTGTTTATCGGTTATTATATCCCTTCCATTAGTTGACTCTCCTCCGTTTGCTTTTAAAACAGTTATTTCACCATCTTTAATTTCCCATCCTTTTTTTGGAAAATGATTAGCATCTATACTACGCCATCCTTTTGAATCTATACCATTAAACAATAAGTTGATGCCAGACTTCTTTTCTTGAGATGATACATTGTTTTTTTTGAGATTAACAACAAACATATCTTGAGGCAATTTGGTGAATGCCAACTCTGCTGTTTTAATTCTTATATTTTTAAAATACACTTTCTGACCAACCAAACGATCTGGTACGCTATGCACTTGCAATGCAATTATTCCTTTTCTATCAAGTGTATCAATTACAGCGGCGGTAGGAATATCATTTAACCATATACGGACTTCATCACCAATCGCTTCTATACGTACTTTATTAAATTGATTTGCTTTAAAAGCTTTTTGAGCAGATTCCTGCAAATCCAGCGGATAAAGCCAGTTTCGCCGACCTTCATCATATACTCCACCGGTCCATGCTCGCTCACTTGGATCAATATCCATCTGCTTACCAAAAACAAGACCTTGCCCATTATTTCCCTGCGGATCATAATTACTTCTAATCTGAATCCCAGAGTTAGTTTCTGTTCCTTCAATTTTAAATTCTAATTCTAAAATAAAGTCTTCATATTCCTTTTCTGTTGACAAAAAAGAATTTGGCACTCCTTTGACCATCTCCCCTACAATAACACCATCTTCAATAGTATATTTTGCTTTTCCTCCAAGGATTTTCCATCCATTAAATGTTTTTCCATCAAAAATTGGTATGAAAGAGCTTTGTCTTTTCGTTTGTCCATAAGTTGAAGATGCAAAGAACAGCATACAACTACTCATTATCATTAAAAAATTCTTGTTCATATTTATTTATAATTTATTAAACATACTATTATCATACATGCACATGTTGATAAAGACATCTGCATGCTTTCTATTTTGTATTTTAATTATAACCTGGAGATTTTTTTAGGTTTACACTCAAATCAATTTTAACCTGACTGATAGGTAAATATAAAATAAATATTTGAAATTATCCAATAATAATGCTTACTCATGAGACATTTTAACAACTAATATTCCCTTAAATTATACCATAAAAAAGAGCATTTTAACATGGAGTTTTAAGTAAAAAACAGTTATATTTAATTTATATTTCAACCTACAAAAATGTCGTATGGAAGACATGATACTTTACAATCGGTTACAGTTTGCTTTTACCATCACTTTTCACTACCTGTTTCCGCAATTGACGATGGGATTATCTTTAATGATTGTTTACTTCAAATGGAAATTTTTACGCACTAAAATTGATGACTACAATCATGCTGCAAAATTTTGGATGAAAATCTTTGCCTTGAATTTTACAATGGGAGTGGTTACAGGAATACCAATGGAATTTCAATTTGGTACAAATTGGGCCAAATTTTCTGAATTGACGGGAGGTATTATCGGACAAACACTAGCCATGGAAGGTATGTTTTCCTTTTTTTTAGAATCTTCTTTTTTAGGAATGTTTCTATTTGGGGAAAAGCTTCTTGGTCATAAACTCCATTTTCTTTCTGGGTTGATGGTATTTATAGGATCTTGGGCAAGTGGTTTCCTTATTATCGCTACGCACTCCTGGATGCAATATCCTGTGGGATATGAAATAGTAGAAAATGGGAAGTTTGTCTTAAATAACTTTACAGCTCTATTCAATAATCCTTGGCTCTGGCCATCATATTTACACAATCAAGCTGGCTCTCTGATCACCAGTTCATTCTTTGTTGCTGCAGTGGGAGCTTTTTACTTGCTGAGTAACAAGCATAGTCGATTTGGAAAAATATTCGTGAAGACTGGAGTTATTTTTGGTGTCATATCTTCTATTGTGGTTGCATTCCCTACAGGTGATATGGCGGCAAAAAATGTAGTCAAATATCAACCGGTAACTTTTGCCGCCATGGAGGGTATTTTTAAAACTGAAAAAGGAGGTTCAGAAATTGTACTTATCGGACAACCCGATATGCAAAATAAAAAATTAGACAATAAAATTGCTGTTCCAAACGTCCTTAGCTTTCTTACTTATCAACGCTGGGATGCGGAAATCAAGGGTTTAAATGAATTTGATGAATCTATACACCCTACGAATATTCCAGGATTATACTATGGCTACCACATCATGGCTGGTCTCGGAACCATATTTATTGCGATCATGTTAACAGCTACTTTTTTACTTTGGAAGAATAGACTATTTCAAACGAAATGGCTACTATGGATCCTTATGTTTATGATTCCATTTCCTTATATAGCCAATACTGCAGGTTGGTATACAGCTGAATTAGGAAGGCAACCATGGCTGGTATATAACCTGATGCGCATGGTAGATGGTGTATCACCTACCGTTTCTTCTGGAAATGCATTATTCACACTTTTAGGATTCGTAGGACTTTATATACTATTGGGATTATTGTTTTTAATGCTGGTATTAAAAACAATCAGAAAAGGTCCTGAATCCCAAATTGCTTTAAATAATTAGCTATGGAAATATTTTGGTTTGTTGTGTTGATGATTATGCTCGGAATCTATGTAATTCTCGATGGCTACGATTTTGGAGCAGGAATTGTTCATCTTTTCTTTGCTAAAACAGAAGAAGAAAAAAAAGCTGTAACCAATTCCATTGGACCCTTTTGGGATGCCAATGAAGTTTGGCTCATCGCATCGGGAGGTGTACTATTTTTCGCTTTTCCAACCTTATATGCTTCAGCTTTTAGTGGATTTTACTTACCCCTTATGCTTGTGTTATGGTTGCTCATCTTTAGAGCGATCAGTCTAGAATTAAGAGGGCAAGTTCATAACCGGATGTGGGAATTGATGTGGGATAAATTGTTTGGTTTGGCGAGTCTATTACTCGCTCTATTTTTTGGAGCAGCTTTAGGAAATGTCGTTCGAGGAGTTAATCTTGGTATGGTTGAAAATGGTGTATCTACTCAAGAAGCACATTATTTTTTCTTGGCCTTATGGAATCCAACATTTGATCCATTGGCCGAACATCAAGGAATCATTGATTGGTTCACCTTATTATTGGGTCTTGTCGCAGTTGTGACACTGACCATTCATGGTGCAAATTGGATCATTCTTAAAACATCAAGCACCCTGAATATGCGTTTAAAAACTGTAATCTTTAAACTCAACTTTGTTTTATTGTTCTTAGTAATATTATCCGCTTACGTATGGCATGATGTGAAACCAATATCATTACATAATTTTGAAACCTATTATTGGTTGTGGATCTTCCCTATTATTGCTACAGTTGGTCTTTTTGGACAGTTTAGAATTAAAAAATTTACAAAAGATTTATCCGGTTTTATCTATTCATCCTTATTTATTTTTGGGAGTTTTGGATCTACTATAGCTTCTATGTTTCCGATATTACTACCTTCGACTAATGCCGTAAATCCTTCTTTAACTATACAGAATGTAGCCGCACACGAATATGGTTTATCTGTTGGGATAGGTTGGTTCTCTGTAGCAGCGGTATTGGTGATTGTATATTTCATCATTCAGTTTAAAGTTTTCAAAGGTAAATTAGATGATGTCGGATATGGTGACCATTAAGATGGATTAATTTTATAAAACCTTTTTCATACAAAAGAGCTATTCTAAGAATAGCTCTTTTCTTATTTAACAATTCAATTTTAGAGGGCTCAAAAGCATTTAATGTCCTTAACCAAAATATTGTTACTAAATTTTGTAACACCTCCCTCAGTGAACTTAAAAAAAGCGAGATGACTTTCGTCACCCCGCTTTTTAATAAACATATGCACCTGAAATTAATTTTTACCATTATCTTTTGCCCACCAAAGTCTTTTACCCCAAGCTTGGTCAACAACTCCAGTTGCTGCTGCTTCTGTATTAGCCTTATTGTATAAGTATTCATTATTTGGATATGGCAGCCTCCATGGTTGATCGTTATGTATCCCTTTAAATACTGAATTTAAGGACGGATAATTAGTCGAAGGAATTCCAGTTCTTCGATATAGTGCCCATGCCTCATAATTTTCTTTAAATAAAGCGACCCACATATCCCACCATATTCTCTCCTTTGTATTATTAAACTTTCCTTTACCTGCTAAATATGCTTCAGCATCTGTTGTAGAAACTCCATTATCTTCCATGGAAATCATGACCGCTTTATTATAAGCCGCTTCAGCAGTTGTGCCAACATTATAGCCTAACATAGCTGCCTCAGCTAATATATAATAAGTTTCACTAGATCGATAAAAGGGTGTATATCCAGCTGCATCATTTATATAATGCTCACCAATCCAAGATATAGATCTAAGCGGAATTGGCGATGTTGTTAGCCCATTTTGATAACCAACATATGTTCCAGAACTAGTCTTTTGCGCTATTGAGGCAATTCGAGGATCTTCGACTTCGTTTAAATAATTGATAAAAATATCAAACATACCCCAGTTATCGATACGTTTACCATTGATTCCTGATTTATACCAAGGCTCCATATATGGTAATGTACCTGGATAGTACAAATAACAGTTTTCATCATTAGTTTCCAGAACTGGATATTTGCTTTTATTTCCAGCAATTTCTTCAATCGTTGATTTAGCTAATGCGGGTGCTACTGATGAAATCCGCATAGCCATGCGAAGCCGTAAAGAATTACAAAATTTTTGCCATTTTAGCATGTCCCCATTATAGACAATATCGTAATCACCAACATCATCTGTACCTAGACCCGCAGACATCTCATCCGAGATCTTTTTTAAATCCGCTAGTACGGCAGGAAAGACATCTTCCTGTTTATCATACTTAGGTTTTAAGAGATTGCCATCTTCGGGCATCCCTTTAAGAGACTCGGAATAAGGTATATCCCCCCATCCATCTAAAAGATAGGACCACATATAATTTTGCCAAATTCGGGCAATCGTTCTAATATTCTTAAAACCTTCCGCTCGATCCGCTGTTTTCTTTAACATATCATCCATCTGGGTTATATTATAATAACAAGCAGCCCAACGATTACCAAAGGTATTATTTCCGGGTACTAATGATGTCATGTAATCCGGATACTGAATTTTAACAATATAGCCTGCAAAAGTCCCATAGCCATCTACGTCACCTCCAAATTGCTCTCCTGCATTACGAAGTACATTGATCAACATATTTTGAGGAGGAACATTGGGTAGTGCATCTGGATCTATATTAATTTTCTCAAAATCTTTTGTACAACTTGCCAGACAAACTACCGCGAGTATGGAAGCAAATTTTATATTAAATAGTGTTTTTTTCATTTTTCTGATTCTTTAATTCAATTAAAAAGTATTCGTCACTTACTTCGTGTAGACTTAGAATGTAACTCCTAATTTTAAACCAATGCTTCTAGAATTTGGAACCGTTGCTTGCTCAAAACCAACACCTCTTGAATCACTGGACACACCGCCTGATTCAGGATCCAATCGCATCGTATTTGATTTATCTACCCAAATTAACGCCAAATTAGATCCGATTACAGATAGATTTGCTCGCTTAACCCCCTTGATTCTACTAAATAAATGTTGAGGCAAACTATAGGTAAAATAGGCTTCTTTTAATTTAAGAAAAGAACCGTCGAAAACATACATTTGATCAATACCACCTCCTTCGTACCAACTCTGGGCATCAGTTTCTATTGTATTTTCTATCCATCCATTCTTACCATCAGACATGGCAAAGCGCTCATTTGTCATCATATCCTTTCCTGCAATAATTGCACGCTCACGTATTCCATTTGCTGCGGTAATTTCTGCTACCCCAGTAGTATAGCCATGTGACATAGTTTGCGACCAAATATCTCCACCTTTTCGAAAATCTAACATAAAACCAAAACTAAAATTCTTATAGTTAAAATCATTGCGTAGACTTGCCAAGAAGTCTGGTACAACACTACCAATATTTTGACTTGCTTTTCTTTGTACGATACCAGTATCCGTAACTTTAATTGCTCCCTTCAAAGGTCCATCCTCGACACGATCATATCCCGCTCCAACTAATGTTCCCCATGGTTGACCTTCTCTGGCCATGTTTGCAATACCCCAAGTCCATCCAATTTGAAAATCTTTTAAATCCAGAGTTGGATATAATTCCAAAATTTTGCTTTTATCTTTTGAGAAGTTTGCTGTCGCAGTCCAGTTCAAACCATTTTCGTTCTTCAGGATATCACCACGCAATTGAAGCTCCACACCCTTACTTTGGATATCACCCGCATTCAAGAACATTCTTGTAAAACTCACCGTATTAGATGTATTTACCGAAAGCAATTGCTTTCGAGCATTTTTATGATAGTAAGTTATATCTGCATGTAACCGATTATTAAAAAGCCCAATTTCGGCTCCGGTTTCCCAAGTTGTGATTTTTTCAGGTTCTAAGTTTTCTATCGCATAGGTCATAGTTTTATACATCTGAGCTAAGTCCTTAAAACCATCAGGCTGTGCATAATAATAATTTGCATTGCGGTAAGGGTCTGTTGCATTTCCCACTCCAGAAATATTCAATCTCAGTTTCAAATACGATAGAACATCGCCTTTTAGATTAGCAAAAGAAGTTGTTGGAATCCAACTCATACTCACTGATGGATAAAAAAACGATTTTGTCAAAGTGGAAGACCAGTCGTTGCGAGCAGTCACATCAACATATAATTGATCTCGCCAACCAACAGATGCCTGTCCATAAATAGAATTAGAGCGATTATGTGCATGATCCATATCCACTTCGGCAGGACCAATTTTATTCGTAATCGTATAAATACCTAGTACATTAAGTCCAGTAGCACCCAATTCATTCATACTCATTTTATAGTCCCGGTAATTTACACCCGCAGTACCCAGCACACTAAAATCACCGTACTGTTTATTAAAATTTGCCAAAAAATCAACATTGAGTTCTGTTCTATCATTTTTATTTTCGTTAAAACTTCCGTTCAAATGATCGAAATTAAAATAGTTTCGTTCAAATCTTTGCGAATTAACATAATCTAGACCAACTCTTCCCTCTAATTTCAAAAAGTCAAAGGGTTGATAATAGAGTGAACTTTTCCCAAACACACGATTCACCAATAATGAATTAATAGATTCATTCATCGTGAAATATGGATTCATGTGATAGTTAGAGTTCCAATTGTAATAAGTGTAATTACCCTGCCCATCTCGCTGATTCCAATTCTTTTTCAGATCCTTCATATCGACTTGTCTACCAAACCAAATTAACCCATTCATAGGATTTGCACCATCATATCCTTGCATAATCAAATTATCACTCTCAGTCCGTGTATAATTAGACATGATATCAAAAGAAACCTTATCACTGATTTTGTAATCATTGTTCAACTGTGCTGTATACTTCTTTTGATCAGTATTAGGAACGGTTCCCTTTTGATCACGAAAAGATAATGCTACTCGGGTGGAAGATCTATCAGTTTTTGACAGTAATGATAGATTATGATTTTGAGAAAAACCCGTCTGGAAAAAATCTCTAATATTGTTTTTATGGGAAATCCACGGGGTCGCTTGTCTTACACCATCTACGACTGGGCTATTAAACTGAGGAATCATTAAACCAGCATCTAAGCGAGGACCCCAAGATTCATCAAATCCATCATTCACTCCACCCCCTGCACCATCAACATAAGAAAAAGAATTTTTAAGAGCATATTCTTGATAAGTTAATCCGCTTTCACTCAGTAGGTAGTTATATTCATCTCCTCTTGAACCCTGCCCATATGAATTTTGATATTTGGGAATTGTTGCTGCTCGATCGATACTAAAATTAGCATCATAAGAGATCTGCACACCATTATTAGCGCGTTTACCGGATTTAGTTGTAATCATAATGACTCCCTTACCAGCACGCATTCCATATAGAGCAGCTGATCCACCTTTTAAGACCGTCATACTTTCAATATCTTCCGGATTGATATCATTTATACCTGAGCCATAATCCACCCCGCCATAGGTGTTATCACCACTTCTTTGTGTGTTATTTGTCATAGGCACACCATCAATAACAATTAGTGGCTGTTGATCAGGTTGCAAAGAAGTATTTCCTCTAATCGCTATCCTTGCAGAAGAACCTACAGCACCACCAAATTGATTCACTTGTACTCCGGCGACCTTACCCGTCAATGCACCTGTCACACTTAATTGTCCTGCATCGGTCAATTCTTTGGCTTTTACTTCTTGAACGGCATACCCCAAAGATTTCTTATCTCTTGAAATACCCATTGCCGTCACCACGACCTCGTCCAAACTTTCCGTATTTGATATTAAAGTAATAGTGAGGTTTGTTTGGTTACTGAGATTAATTTGTTTTCGCTCATAGCCAATCGCTGATACACTTAATGTGCCAGCCTGCTTGTAAGAAATAGAGAAATCACCATTTTGCCCAGTTTGTGTTCCTGTGCCGTCCTGTAAGGAAATGGAAACCCCAGGGATTGGTTTCCCATCTTGACCGACAACCGTACCTTTGAGTACGGTCTGTGCATAAATAGCTGAACTGACCAACAAGTTAGCTGCTAGAAATGCAATAGCTGTTTTCTTCATAAAATAGTAGTTTCAAATGTTAGTTTATGATTTATATGTATAAACTAAGTTATCAATACTATCCTTGGAATCTTAACATTATCTTAACAATGATCAGCCATATTTTAACCCTAAATGTTAAATATCATTATGCACTTGTAAAACACAATTTATTAAAGATGCATTTTATTAAATTTCTGCAAAAACAGTGTTTTTATAATTATCCGCATATTCTTTTGGATTACATCCTCTTATTTGTTTGAAGACGCGATTGAAATTAGTGATACTATTGAAACCACAGTTATAGGCAATAAAGGATACACTCTCCAAGTGATCCTCATTTAATTGGTTGCAGACTTCTTTTATCCGAATACGATTTAAGTAAGATACAAAAGTCACTCCACAATGTTTTTTAAAATACCGACAAAAAGCCTGTGGGGTTAGGTTAGCATAGTTGGCAACATCTTCTAGAGTAAGTTCATTCTTAAAATTTTCCTTTATATAATTGCATATTAAAGTAATTCGGCTTACACCACTTGAACTTTCATGATTAAATTCAATTCTTTCTACACAAAGCGGGTCTGTTTCTTTTGAAATCATAGCTAAAGAGCGTAACAAATAAAAAAATTGCATCAATTTATCGAGCTCATCAGCTTCCTTTAATTGCACTACTCTTTCCGAGATTTGTTGAAAATAAGTATCAGGAACTTTAAATCCGCGAGAATTACTCTGAATAAAATGGTTCAAAGAATCAAACTCGCCTAACGAAAACAAAGATTTCAATTTACCATTAGGATCAAAGAAAATAGAAATAGATCTTGATTCATTTAATAAACCATCTTGTGACATCGATTTAAATACATGTGGCTGATTTGCTCCCAAAAAGAATATATCATTTTCTTTAAAAGGATGCAAAGTATCCTCAACAACCAATACGCCCTTACCTTTTTTAATCCACATCAATTGTGCTTCTTGATGCCTGTGCAAATGAGGATAGAAAGAATCCATTACATCTTCTTGTATTGTTAAGCTTTGTCCTTGGGTTGTTGGCACGTTAAATTGGAGAGTTTTCATAGCATATTCAAAATTAAACTTTACAAAAATTTATTATTTGGTTGATCTAAATATAACAACTACATCTCAATATCCCCAAAAATCAAGTAAACATTCAAAAAACATAATTAAAAAATCATAAAAAGGAAACTTACTTAATCGACGTGATTGAATAGATTAATGCAACAAACTCATCATACTGAGAATCTTTTTTCCAAAAAAAAGAATAATGTTAATATACAAATCTACTTAGATAATTTTCTGTTGTTGTACCTCATGAAAATTATTGAACTTTATATAATTTCATTCCTAGTCTATTTTGTGTAAGAATATAATATATTAAAAAAATTGTAACAAATTATGAACAAGTCATCTTCTCTATGGTCCAATTTTGACAATCAATTGATATACCATGATGTCACTATATTTAAGATAGCTATTCAATAAGAAATGTTCAAAAAATAGTTTAATAGCAAACCGAATTAAAAAATTAGAAAAATCGATAAAATTAGAGCAAATTATAAGTGTTTATCATTACTAAATTAGGCTCCATAACATATCATCTTAATATGAAAAGACAACTAATATATCTATTCACCAGTTGCTGTTTATTTACAGCAGGTATAAAATCTGCTTCAGCTCAGTTAATGAAAGAGAAGGAAGAATTTTCCCGAGCAGATTCCTTAAGAGGTCATTTAACTCCTTTAAGGACCTGTTATGATATTCAATATTATCATCTGGATGTTAAAGTTGATATTGATCGTAAATTTATATCAGGAACTAATCTATTTCGTTTTAAGGCAACACAAGATTTTAAGCAATTACAATTTGACTTATTTGCCAATCTAAAAGTGAGCAAGGTTATTTATCGTGGTAAAGAACTACCTTTTACACGAGAATACAATGCCGTTTTTATTGATTTTCCCGAAACCATTACCAAAGGCAAAGAAGATGAGTTTATAGTATCATACGAGGGTCATCCAACAGAAGCAGCACGCGCTCCTTGGGATGGTGGTTTTGATTGGAAAAAAGATAGCAATGGAAAACCTTGGATTGCTACGGCATGTCAAGGCATGGGTGCTAGTGTTTGGTGGCCAAATAAAGATCATCAATATGATGAAGTGGACAGTATGTTAATCTCCATAGCGGTTCCAAATGGGCTTATGAATGTTTCCAATGGAAAATTAATCCAAATAGAAAAAATGAAGGACGGCTTTACTAAGTATCATTGGAAGGTTGTCAATCCAATCAACAATTACAATGTCGCTCTGAATATTGGAGACTACATTCATTTCAAAGAAAAATATAAGGGTGAAAAAGGTCCTCTTGATATTGATTATTATATCTTGAGAGAAAATAATCAACCACAGAAAAAACAACATTTAAAAACAAATGCAAAGCAAACATTAGAAGCATTTGAACATTGGTTTGGCCCATATCCATTTTATGAGGATGGATACAAATTAGTCGAAACTTCACATACTGGTATGGAACACCAAAGCGCAGTCGCCTATGGCAATCAATACCAAAACGGCTATCGTGGACGAGATGCCTCTGGAACTGGCTGGGGCAAAAAATGGGATTTCATTGTGGTCCATGAATCTGGACATGAATGGTTTGGCAATAACATAACCTCCAAAGATCTTGCCGACATGTGGATTCATGAGAGCTTTACTAACTACTCAGAAGCTTTATTTATAGATTATTTCTATGGAAAAGAAGCGAGTCAGGCCTATGTCCATGGTAATCGCAGCGGCATACAGAATGATAAGCCCATGCAGGGCCCATTTCATGTTAATAAAGAAGGATCTGGTGATATGTATCCCAAAGGAGGAGTAATGCTCAATATGATTCGTACAATGATTGATGATGATGAAAAATGGCGGTCCATCTTGAGAGGATTAAATGCGAAGTACTTTCATCAGCAGGTTGACTATCAAGATATTGCTCAGTACATTATTGAAAAATCAGGTATAGATCTCGCCAAGTTTTTTGAACAATATGTACAACACATTTCTATTCCGATACTTGAAATAAGAAAGGATATTTCTGGTAAAATACTTGGGCGGTGGATCAGTGAAGTAAAAGACTTTCATATGCCCATCCATATCGGTACAAACGAAAATCCAAAACAGCTTGTGATGCTGGATCAACATTTCAAAGAAATAAAAATACCCAATCTAACTAAAGAAAATATCACCATAGACACTTTCAATTACTACATAGGTGTATTGATAGAATAGAGTTCTATATGTGATGTGGCAACCTCGAGATTGATGGATCTAATAATATAGAATGGGGAAGGTCTAGTCCTTAATTTAATCGAATAGACCTTCTCCATATCCTAATTAATCCCAACCGCCACCCAATGCACGATATAGTTGAACTACCGCATATAATTTTTGGCTTTGGTCATCAATATCTTTCAATTGTGCCTTTAAAAGATTTTGTTCCGCAGCCAACACATCTGTATAATTAGTTTGTTGATGGTTTAGAAACAGTTCCTTATTAAATTCAAGTGCTTGGGATAAGGCATCCAACTGTTTTCTCCTCGATTTTTCTTTTTGTAAAGCAGTATCATATTCAAAAAGAGCATTAGACACTTCTTGACTGGCAATCAATAGGGATTTTTCAAATTGATATAAAGCTTGTTGCTGTCTAGATTGAGCGGTAGATAAACGTGCTTGATTAGCACCTTTATTAAAGATTGACTGTGTCAAACCACCAGCGATGGAACCAAAAAGACTGTTACTTGAAAACCATTGGTTCCAACCAAGATTTGAAAAACCTCCAGAAGCAGTTATTTTTAAAACGGGGTAGAAGTAGGTACGGGCTACGTTCGTTTCCTCAAATGCTGTTCTGAAATTTAATTCTGCCATTTGTACATCTGGACGATGCGCTAAGAGTTGTGCAGGAATACCTGGTTTTAGATCATATTCAACCTGCTGTTCCTTTAATGATTGACGTATGATTGTACCTGGATTTCGAGCCACTAAAAAACTAAGACGATGTTCTTTTTCTTTTATTTTTTGCTCAATATCTGGAATATCCAATTTAGCTTCATAAAAATTAGCTTTACTTTGTACAACTGCTACTCCATTAAGCAATGCATTTTCAAAAAGCATTTCAATGGCAGCTGCATCCTCAGCCCGATTTTCAGCTGTTTTTTTTATAATCAGCAACTGTTGATCCAACGCCAATAGTTCATAATAATTTGACGCAATATCTGCAATCAATTGCGTCTGTACAGCACGTTTTGCTGCATCAGTAGCCAATAGCTGAGATAAAGCAGCACGTTTAGCACTCCCTAGTTTACCCCAGATATCAATTTCCCAATCGGTGCTTAACCGCACATCATACTGTGTATTATTTCTGGGAAAACCAAAACTTTGAAAAGTAGGATATTGTTGAGAATTTGCGGATATATTAGTGTTCAATGAGGGCAAAAATGCTGCCTTTTGCAAACGTAAATTAACCTGAGCTTCTGTTATACGTTCAACAGCTATTTTGATATCGATATTTGCTTTTAGTCCTTCTGCTATCAATCCCTGCAAAAGGGTATCAGTAAAAATTTCAGACCATTTTAAAGTAGCCATATTCATGGTATCGATCTCTAAAGACGATTGACCTGTGGTATCCTTAGGGTTGGACATAGGGGAATGATAACGTTCATTCACTTTATTTTCTGGTGATGCATATGGGCGTGTTATCTGGCAGGAACTCCAACTAACCAGGCCGATCATAACAAGCACCATTATTTTATAAGGCATATTTATCATCTAAATTGAATTTATTTTAAAAGTGATTGTCATTTTTTATTATATATCTTCTCAGGCACGAGCTGATTGATCGGATATTTTCACACCTGAAATCTTTTCTTGTAAACCTTGGAATACTATAAAAAGAATAGGTATTACAAAAACACCAAATACAGTCCCAATCAACATACCCCCTACTGCAGCAGTCCCAATAGACTTATTACTTAGCGCACCAGCTCCAGTTGCTAACATCAAAGGAATCAATCCGAAAATGAAAGCAAAGGAAGTCATCAAAATAGGTCTTAATCGCGACTTTGCTCCATAAATAGCGGACTGAACCAAAGTTCTACCACTCAGACGATGTAAAAGAGCAAATTCTACAATCAAAATCGCATTCTTTGCTAATAGACCAATCAGCATAATTAGACTGATTTGTAAAAAAATGTTATTATCAATTCCAAATAATTGCGCAAAAGCAAATGCCCCCGCTAGACCAATAGGTAATGACAAGAGTACTGAAAATGGAAGAATATAACTTTTATACTGTGCACTTAAAAGAAAGTATATAAAAAGAAGGCAAAGGGAAAAAATTAAAACCGTTTGGCTACCGCTGGATAATTCTTCACGCGTCAATCCTGAAAATTCGTACGAATAGCCACGATCTAATGTTTGAGCGGCTGTCTCTTCTATGGCTTTAATAGCATCGCCAGAACTATAACCCACATTTGGGATTCCTGTAATGGTACTGGAGGTAAATAGGTTAAATCGTTGAATAAATTCTGGCCCATAAGTTTTTTTCAAGGTTACAAACTCAGCAATTGGCGCCATATTACCTTTTATCGTACGCACATAAATTTTATTGATATCTTCCTCCTTTGCTCTATAATCAGCTCCAGCCTGCATCATCACACGATACTGCTTTCCAAAGCGATTGAGATCTGAGGCATAAATACCACCAAAGTATCCTTGCAAAGTGGTCAACACGGTATTGACGCTCACACCAGCAGTTTTACACTGCGCTACATTGATATTAATTTCCAATTCAGGGAAACCAACATTAAATGAACTCGTCGCATAATTAATCTCTGGACGTTTGCTCAGGGCAGTAATAAATTGATCAATATTTTCGTTAAATTGCAAATAACTTCCTCCTGTTTTATCTTGCAACTGCACTTCAAAACCATTGCTATTTCCAAATCCCTGTAAAGTCGGTGCCGCAAAGAAAATAACACTTGCACCTTTGATATGAGCTGTCTTTTCAAATAATTTTTGAACAATCGCTGCTGCACTTTGATCTTTTCCTTTACGTTCTTTCCAAGGCTTTAAACGGATGAACAAGGCACCATAAGATCCACCGGTACCGTGCAGTAAATCCATTCCAGACAATGTCGAGGATAATTCAATTTCTGGTATGCTACGGGCGATACTATCAACCTCGAAAGCGATCTTTTCAGTACGTTCCAAAGTTGAGGCTGGAGGTAAAACAACATTTCCAAAGATCGCACCGCCATCTTCATTAGGAACAAACCCCGTTGGCGTGGTTTTTATTAAGGTATAAAATAACAATGCAAAGGCTACAATACCAACAAAAGAAATCCATTTGCGTCGTATTAAAAAGCGCACCACTCCTACATATTTTTTAGTCACAACTTCAAAGGCGATATTAAAACCTGTAAAAAATTTAGGAATAAAACCTTTGTGGTTTTCAGCATCAGCTGTATGTGGTTTCAATAATAAAGCACATAATGCTGGACTTAGAGTCAAGGCATTAATCGCCGAAATAATAATAGCCACAGCTAGCGTTAAACCAAATTGTTTATAAAAGACACCTGCGGAACCGGTTATAAAAGTAACAGGAACAAATACAGCCGACATGATCAAGGTAATCGAAACAATAGCTCCACTAATCTCACTCATGGCATGCAGAGTTGCTTTTTTTGCAGACTTAGCCCCTTGATCAAGTTTTGCATGTACCGCCTCAACTACGACAATTGCATCATCTACCACAATACCAATAGCTAACACAAGTGCAAATAGAGTCAATAAATTAATCGTAAAGCCAAAGAGTTTTAAGAAAAAAAATGTTCCTATAATAGCTACTGGAACGGCTATGGCAGGAATAAGGGTAGAACGCAAATCTTGTAAAAAAAGAAAAACAACTAAGAAAACCAATATAAACGCCTCGATGATTGTATAAATAACTTTCTCAACCGATGCATCTAAAAACTCATTGGCATTTAAAAAAGTATGATACTCCACACCGGGAGGAAAATCTTTAGAAGCTTCTTTCAAAATATTTTCACAAGCAATAATCAATTCTCTTGCGTTTGAACCTGAAATTTGACTTATCGCTCCTCCAGACGAGAGCTTACCTTGTGTTATCAATGAAGTCGTATAATCAAGCGCACCAAATTCTACATCTGCAACTTCTTTTAACCGTAAATAATCTCCAGATACACCACTTTTCAAAATGATATTTTCAAATTGCTCTGGATCCTCAAGGCGACCCGTGAATTTCAATGCATACTGTAAAGATTGACGGCTATTCTCTCCTATTTTACCTGGTGCAGCCTCTATATTCTGTTCTTTCAAAGCAGTTATAATATCTTCTGGTATTAAACCATGAGTCGCCATGACATCTGGTTTCAACCAAATACGCATGGAATACTCTTGATCACTATAGATCTCTGCTGCACCAACCCCTTCTACGCGCTTCATCTGAGGCATAATATTTATACGTAAGTAATTATCGAGAAATTTACGGTCATACTTTCCATCTTTACTATACAATAAGAAACTAAATGCTGTACTACTCAACTGCTTACTGGTGGTAATTCCAGATTTAATAACTTCAGCAGGTAATAAACTAGTTGCCTTACTAACCCGATTTTGGACATTCACTGCCGCCATATCTGCATTAGTTCCTTGTTTAAAAAATATAGTGATAGCAGCTGTTCCGTTATTACTGGCAGTAGAGGTCATATAAGTCATATTTTCAACACCATTAATTTGTTCCTCTAAAGGTATAATGACACTTTTCATGACCACATTGGCATTTGCTCCTTGATAAGAGGCTGTTACCACTACTGTAGGAGGTGCAATTTCAGGATATTGTGAAATGGGTAGCGATAACAATCCTAAAACACCAAGCATCACAATTATAATCGATATTACCGTGGATAATACCGGATTTTCTATGAATTTTTTTAACATTTTTTTTCTATTTTATTTATTCGAAATAGGGGCCGGTTTTATCTCCATCCCATTACTTAAAGTCCCAATACCTTCTGTAATGACAATATCTCCAATATGAAGCCCACTTTTTACAACATATTCTTGTTCCGTTGAGGTTGGATACAACACTATTTCAGTGTGATTGACAATATTCTTTGGACCTACTTTATAAACAAAGTAATTTCCCTGGATTTCAAAAACAGCTTTTTTAGGAAGGAAAATTGCTTGATCAATAGTAGTAGGTATACGAAGTATCGCACTGGCGCCACTCCATAAAAGTCCTTCAGGATTAGGAAACAATGCTCTAAAATTAGCAGAACCTGTTTCCCTGCTCATCACACCACTTAAGCTTTGAATTTTCCCCTGGGGCATGTAATCATTTCCATCTGCTGTTCTCAAAGTAACAGAAGGCATATTTTTCAATTTTTCAGCCATATTTCGACCTGTATATTGATCTAAAAAGCCATTTAACTGTTTCTGACTTAATGAAAAGTGTGCATATACTTCTCTTGTATTGGCAATTGTGGTTAAGGCCATCTCAGAATTACTACTGACTAGGCTACCTTTTTTAAGAGGAAGACGACCTACAATACCCGTAATTGGACTTACAATCTGTGTAAATCCCAATTGTGATTGCGCATCGGACAAAGCAGCTTTAGCTTGGTTAAGCTCTGCTTTCTTCACGCGTTCCACATTTCTTGCTGTAGTCAATTCAAATGAATTCACTATTTTTTTGTCGACTAAAGCCTGTGTTCGCAAAACTTGAATACTAGCCGTCTCCAAAGCAGCCTCGACAGCTAGCACCGCTGATTTTCGCTGATTAACATCTTGGACAAAACGGTTGGCATCAATTTTAAATAGCTTTTGTCCTATCTTGACCAGACTACCCTCCTCGACAAACACCTCCTCGATGTAACCATCTATTTTGGATCGAATCTCAACAGTTTGTATCCCTTCTAATGTAGCTGGAAATTCAACATACAAATCCGCTTTCTGCGCATTTAACGTTAACACTGGATATGAAGAAATTTTATTTGTAGGAGACTCCTTTTTCGATTCACAAGATATTAATCCTATGAAAAGAAAGAATAATAGATATAAGTGTGTTTTTTCCATGGTAATAATTTTTGAATAAACAATATGTAAAAATTTAATAATGAGATTTTTAGACCACAACATGGTATTAATAACAAGACATAGTTATCCCGTTCCCCCGCTCAAACCTGTTTTGGGGTTGGGGATATTTTAAATATTTAGATGATGAAATCTATATGTTCATCTTTTGCGCGAGGGTTATTACCTCTTCAGCGTATTCCAGTACGGAACCACAATTATAAAGGCAAAATGAACTCCTTGAGTTATTTGTTTAGGAAGGTGTATTTTTGATGTATCAATCCACATAAAATAAATATTACAATTCTTACTTTACATTCATCAAATTTATAATTGGAAGTCTATGCTTAAAATTATCCATTTTGATAAGTGTAACAAAAGTAGTAATTTTGAATAATAAAACAACTAAATACTTGTTTTATTATTTTATGACGACAAATCGAATTTTAATGTTACTGAAAATGCGTGGGCCTCTAACGGCACTCGACATTGCCCATGAATTAAAAATAACTAAGGAAGGTGTTCGACAACAACTCGTTAAGTTTATGGAAGAAGGCTTAATAGAAGTTGAAACAGAATCGAAAGGAGTTGGAAGGCCTCAAAAGTATTTTACGATTTCAGAAATCGGAAATCGGAAATTTCCGGATACTCATGCTGAATTGACTGTTAAATTATTAACAATCATCAAAGATGCAATGGGCAAGGATGCTTTACAAACGATTATTGATGCTAATGAGGTAACAGGTAAAAAAAGATATCATGAAGAGATCGATCCTCTACCCGATCTAAACTCTAAAATCGCCCGTTTGGTTGCTATTCGTACACGTGAGGGGTATATGGCAGATTATTCTGAAGATGAAGAAGGATATCTACTGGTCGAAAATCATTGTCCCATTTGTGCAGCGGCAAAAGCTTGTCAAGGGTTTTGTAATTCAGAATTACAAATTTTCCAGTCCGTTTTAGGAGAAAGTGTTTCTATTCACCGTACCGACCACATAGTAGCTGGTGCTAGACGGTGTGCTTATCGGATCGCTCTTTCTAAAAACATGGGGAATAATGAAGCATAAAAAATGCCCAAAGAACTAGATTCTTTAGGCACTTTTAGGTTAAAAACTAGGATTGATCATATTTCAATATTATTTTAGATCAAAAAACTATAATACGAATTCTAAAATCAAATCTTTATTTATGCTGATACCAGATCAAATCGATCAGCATTCATGATTTTATTCCATGCTTTTATAAAAGCATGGACAAAAGATTTCTCATTTCCCGATTCAGCAAATACTTCTGCCACTGCTCGCAACTCAGCATGTGATCCAAACACGAGATCAGCTCGACTAGCAGTCCATTTTGGTTGCCCCGTTTTTCGACAAGTCCCTAAATATAATTCTTTTGTCTCGTCCATGGCTTTCCATTCTGTCTGCATATCTAACAGATTCACGAAAAAATCATTAGTTAATTGCCCTGGGCGCAAGGTAAAGACACCATGTTTAGAGCCATCATAATTGATGTCTAACACTCGAAGACCACCAATTAGAACGGTCATTTCGGGAACAGAAAGATTTAACAACTGAGCTTTATCAATTAAAAGCTCCTCTGTTGAAATGGCTTTATTTTTTAATTTACGATAGTTTCTGAAGCCATCTGCAAGTGGTTCTAAAAATGCAATGGATTCCATATCGGTTTGCTCCTGACTAGCGTCCGTACGTCCAGGATTAAATGGTATCTGCACATCATGACCTGCATTCTGTGCTGCTTTTTCAATAGCAGCTACGCCAGACAACACAATTAAATCTGCAATTGAAACCTGCTTTCCGTCAAATTGCGCATGATTAAACCTTTGCTGGATATCTGTTAACACGATCAAAACCTGATTCAATTGGTTTGGCCGATTGACCTCCCAATTACTCATCGGTAAAAGGCGGATGCGAGCACCGTTGGCACCACCGCGTTTATCCGAATTACGAAAAGTAGATGCCGATGCCCAAGCTACGGATACTAACTCAGAAATTGATAGACCTGTATTCAAAATTTCAGTCTTTAAAAACTGAACATCAGCGTCATCGATCTGTATATATTCTATTTTTGGAAGTGGATCTTGCCATACAAACTCCTCATGAGGTACATCTGGTCCTAAGTAACGTGACCGAGGTCCCATATCGCGATGGGTCAACTTAAACCAAGCACGAGCAAAAGCGTCAGCAAACTCGTCTGGATTATTGCGAAATCTCCGAGATATTTTTTCATATTCCGCATCAAAACGCAGTGACAAATCCGTTGTTAACATGGTTGGTTTTAATTTCTTAGTGGCATCATGAGCATGCGGAATAATTTCTCCAACATCTTTAGCGATCCACTGATGTGCTCCAGCAGGACTTTTTGTTAATTCCCATTCAAAATCAAATAAATATTCAAAAAACTGATTCGTCCATTCTGTGGGTTTACTAGTCCAAGTTACTTCTAAGCCAGAGGTAATCGTGTCTGCGCCTTTTCCAGATCCAAATGAGTTTGCCCATCCTAAACCTTGAGATGCTAGATCTGCAGCTTCAGGTTCTTTACCAACATGGTCAGCAGGACCTGCACCATGTGTTTTACCGAATGTATGACCGCCTGCGATCAACGCAACGGTTTCTTCGTCATCCATAGCCATACGACCAAATGTATCACGAATATCTTTTGCGGCAGCAATTGGATCAGGGTTGCCATCAGGACCTTCTGGATTCACATATATTAATCCCATTTGAACAGCTGCTAAGGGATTTTCCAAATTCCGGCTGTGTATTTTTCCATCTGCATCATCATCCGACACCAATACACCATGTGACTCTGCAACACCTTCAGATCCCTGCGCATAACGGACATCACCTCCTAACCAAGTTTTTTCGGAACCCCAATACACATCTTGATCTGCTTCCCATACATCCTCTCGACCACCTGCGAAACCTAAAGTTTTGAATCCCATGGATTCTAAAGCCATATTTCCAGTTAAGATCAGTAAATCTGCCCAAGATATTTTACGTCCGTACTTTTGTTTTATAGGCCATAATAAACGTCTTGCTTTATCTAAGCTCACATTATCGGGCCAACTATTTAGCGGAGCAAATCGTTGTTGCCCACGCCCAGCACCGCCCCGTCCATCACCCACTCGGTAAGTTCCAGCACTATGCCAAGCCATTCGAATAAATAATGGCCCATAATGCCCAAAATCAGCTGGCCACCAATCTTGTGACTGTGTCATTAACTGTTTTAAATCATTTTTTACTGCTTCTAAATCTAAGGTTTTAAATTCTTCCGTATAATTGAAATCTGATCCCATTGGGTCTGACTTAGTAGCATGTTGACGTAGCAAATTAACTTTTAACTGATTGGGCCACCAATCTTGATTTGTTGTACCTCCACCTGCAACAGCTTTTCGCATTGTTCCATTATGAAATGGACACTTATTAATATCATTTAATTCGTTTTCCATTGATTTCTATTTTATCAGTAATTTAATTTCTAATTTTGGTTATTCTAATCTAATAAATTTAAACAAAAAAAATTCCCAAATGAAATTTTAATTACCTTAAAAAACTAATCTTCAAGAAAATAAATCAATAAACAGTATCATTATTGATGAAATATTTTCCCAAAATATAAATGGGTTACATCACATGATGTAACCCATTTATATTGTATTCCATTTATTTATTCCCTATAAATCCTAGGCACTTCTATAGCCTAAACTCCTACAATAAATGGATAAACTTTTCTTACTTTTTTATGCTTAACCAATCTATAGCTTCTTGTAGTTCACTTATTTCATAACCTTTAGCCTCTCCTGGACTGATATAGCTAAAGGCATCCGTAAATTTTTCTACTGCTGTTTGATCAGTCACGATAGCCATTTTTTTCCAAGCTGTAAAATGTTTCAAGCCCGCTATTAGATCTTGCACCCAAGCACCTGCTGTAAAATTTTGCACCTCTGTTTCCAACAGTAAAAGATAATAGATCTCGTTATAACGATCAGTTAATGATTCTAGCCCGGGTAATAAAACATTTTTTAAGTCATCTGCTGTGACCTCTCCGCTTGCACGTACACCAAATACATGGTCTGGTAGATTTTGAATAACTCTAAGCATATCTAGTATCATTTTATGTATATAAAAACAACAAACTAAGTCTAGCTTTGTTTTGGAGGAATATACCCAAACCTATAAGCTTTTTATAATTGTAATATAATGACTAGACATCAACTTACATTAAAGCAATTTTTAACTTTTTTACATAGAAGGTGAAGCACCTTCGAACGGGGTAGATTCATAGAACTTTTTTGTGTTCAGATCTTGCAAGCGTTCGATATGGTTATGCTGATCATAAAATATTTTAAAAGTTCGCAAAATCTTGTTCTTCCTATCCGTGAGATAAAGCATATTCTGGTCAATTTTTGCATCATACTGAACTAATTTGACAAACATAGATAGCACGTCGTTCTGTACATTATAATTCTCTTGTTCGCTCTTTTTCAATTTAACTTCAACATCTCTAAAGGAAACTCTGCTGTCTACCTGGTCACCGTTTAATTCGATAATTTCCCTAAAAATAACATTTGGAGCTAAGGTCGTATCCGCATTTATTTGCCAAGCAAAAGCTAGAGGAAAAAGCGGTACATTTTCACTCGTTTTATATTCCTCAGGAATGACAATTTCTGGCGGTGCTATAATATCTGGTCTTTTAATTCTAGTTTTCTTTGTAGACTTTGTTTGTGCTATACTTTGACTAGCAACGACAACAAAAAGTAATAGAAAGTATTTTAAAATTTTCATTATTTAACGATTAGGTTATACTATTTTAATTTAGAATTATTGATTACATGAAACTAGCAAATCATCTTCTACGAAAATACCCATTTTTTTTGCTTTAAGAAGATCTGCGCAACATGTTGGATCATTTAAAAACTGTTTAATCTGTCCCCTAACATAATATGAAAAACCATCGCTTTTGTCTAGATCTATTGCCTTATTACAATCTGCTAAAGCAGATTTAAGATTTAGATCTGCTTTTTCAGAACGTATTTTTGAATTAATTGTCCAATTCATCCTGAAAGGTTGGTTAGGCTGTTTAGTACGGATAATAATAGCTGACTGGGTTGGTTTTTCGGATAGGCTTACCTTGGCTATGGCCCTATTTATGTAAGCTAGAGCATACTTTCCATTGATTTGGATACTTTGGTTGAAGTCAACCAAAGCTTGATTATATTGCCCTAGCAACAAATAGATATGGCCTCTTCTATTAAAATATAATTCTTTTGCAAATCCATTGAGATTTGGAATCAATGCAATGGCATCATTCATTCGTACTAAAGCGGTATCCAATTTTCCAATATTCACTTTACTTTCCGCGTCGTGATAATAAATATCCGCTAAAGAAGCATCGTAATAGGATTGAAGTTCTTGTTGGCTTGCATTGATAAAGCGAGGATTATTTTTAAATTCAAGCATCAAGCTCGCCTTATTAATTAAAGCAATATCATAATTTAAAGTAGCGTTAGTAAAATCTTTCAGAGCCAAGTGGGCATTACCTTTAAAAGATAAAATCATGGCGTTATCAGGAAATTGCCGTAATCCTGCATCGTAAATTTTTAACGCTTTTTCATATTGTTGTAAGTTATAAAAAGCCACCCCGCGCTGATAGTAATAACTGGCTTTGCTGGAATCACAAAAGGTCGACATTGATTCCTCCATGTTTTTGTATAATTCAGCATCCTCTAACTTTTGCTCCAGAGCTAATGCTTTTGCTGTTGTATAGTCTTGACAGGATGCATCCAAATCTTCTAGCGCATAATATATTTCGGCTCTATTTAAATATGTGATAACATCATTGGGATTAAGTTGGATCGATGTATTAAGATCTGTCAAAGCATTTTCAAATTGTTTCAAATGGTTATAAACAGTACCCCGAAAATTATATAATTGAGGATCAGGAGCAACTAAGGAGATTGCTTGATTGATATCTTTCAATGCAGCAGAGAGGTCGTTATTTTCAAATTTCAATCTACCTCTAAAAAAATAAGCCTTATAATGCTTAGAATCGAGTTCGATCGCTTTATTAAAATCCAACAAAGCTTTAGATTTTTCTTGATGATTTAAATGATAATTTCCTCTTTCCACATAGTTACTGGCGCGATCAGGAGCAATTGATATTGATTTATTATAATCTACTAAAGCACCAATCTTATCACCGATCATATCCTTTATTCTTCCTCGATTTGATAAAATCATATCATCGTTTGAATCATTAGCCACAGCTTTATCTAAATAGTTTAATGCTTGATTAAAATCATTTTTAAAAGCGTAAATCAGACCTAGATTGAGATAACAACGTGCACATGCTGGATTGACCATAAGTGCTTGACGGTAATAATGCTCACCACGCTCTAAGTTGTTTAATTGCAAATATTGATATCCCGTTAATCGAAGTAACGTTTCTTCTTTAGGTTGCTTTTTAACTTCTATCTCTAAATATGGAATAATCTTCTCTGGTTGGCCGATTTGATTTAAAGAATCTACTGTTTTTTCATAAATACTTTTGATCTGACCAAAAACCGGAGCACAAAACAAAACGGACAATAATAAAATGGCCAACTTAATTCTCATAATAAAATATTTATAATTCAATATATCTATAATTTAACGGTTAACTTCTGATTTACCATAAGTACTCTATTAACAAAAAATACGCTTAAATGTTAACATACATTTTTATGTGGGAACTACGTCTTTATTTTATAGTAACATTCCAACGGATCTATTACATGTCTTTGATCCATTATCAATTTAAACTGGCTCTATAATAATTGATTTTTTTAAAGTGAACACCATCGATATCTTTTGATTGAAAAGTTTTTACTATAAACGTATCGTTGTCCAACCAACGGATTCCTTCAATCGTAAAATTTTTACTCTCGAAACTTTGATGCTCTTCAAGAATATGTGTCTTATTTCTATTCATCTGCAATAACCCAATAAAACAACTATTGCCATCATATAGCCAATTATAATAATAAACTAAATAGTTGCCCCGTGGAGATATGATAGGGGTTTCAACTGCCCCATCCCCTATGGAAACAATCGTATACGAATTTCCTGTTAGACTATCGATTAATGCAAGTGAACCAAAACTTAATTCATCAGACATGATATTCTCTGTGATCGCATACATATTAAGCTGAGGATAGTATCCAAGGAATTCATATCCATTAAAATCTTTTTTATCCGGTAGTGTTTTCTTAAATTTTATTTGACCGGTATTAGTCTGTAAATAGAAATTTGTTTTGCTCTGCTTAATCTTAGGTATTACGAATTGATTTAGTGATTTGCATTGTTCATATTCCACAACATTGGATTTTACAAAATTTATTCTTGGCAATTTCTGGTAATCTTCAACATACCCAATATCATTATTATTAATCAACTGCCCTTTCAGTTCACTTACGATCAATACCAGCATGGCAAAAATTAAAACCAGATATTTGGGAGAGTATATAAGCATTGACTTAAAAAATTAAATTTAGTATCTGTTTATTATCCAAATATTAATATGGAAACAAAGAAAGATTGAACCATTAAAACTTAACAACTTATTTATTTATAATTAGGCAATTTAACACGCTCTTTTAGATCCTTTTTGGCATTACCTCCAAAAATTTTTGAAATTTTTTTCACCAACCTGCTTGATGCTATTCCAAGGGCAGCATTAAAAAGTGTGATGCCCAACTTTGTCTTAGGATGTGCTACCCATGGCACTCCTGGAGGTAAGCTTTGAATATCTTCAACAAAAGGTCTCATCAACTTTTCGTAAGCTTCAAAAGCATCTTGATGATTTTTATGTCGTCCTAATTCACCTGCCAATATATATGCGCCCACAATGGATAGACTTGCTCCCATTCCTGACATTGGAGTGGGGCAATAGGCCGCATCACCAACCATTGCGCACCTTCCATTAGACCATCGAGGAGCCTTTACCTGACTTATACGATCAAAATACACATCTTTACTTTGATCTAATGCTTTTAGAATACGTGGAGCTTGCCATCCGGCATCTGCAAATTTATCCTTCAAAATTTCTCTCTGTTTTACTAAATCTAATTTTTCATAGCCGTTATCTGGTGAAAGAAAAGAAAAGGAAGCTCGGGTTGTACCCACATTATCAGGTCTTGTGTTTAATACTCTCGAGCCAGGTGCATTATACCAATATGCCCATTCATCATCAGACTCGATCCGAGGAATGGTGAGATATGAACAATAAACGCCAATGTACTTAATCTGTGGCTCATCTCCGAACATCAACTTACGTGTCGTAGAACGGATTCCATCTGCCGCGATCACGAGGTCAAAAATGCGCGGCGCATTATTTTTAAAGGTAACTAAAACCTGATTTCCCTGATCTTCTAACACCGTAATCTGGTCATCAAAAATATAACCTACATTTTCCCGGGTTGCATGATAGAGGATTTGAGCAAGATCCCCTCGGAGGATTTCTAATTCAGCCGTTCCAAAATCTGAATTTGCTTTTGGAAACTCGGCTTTAATACGATGAGCGGCATCGACAAAACGAATACCTAACTCACCAGTATTAGCGGCTCGGATTTTATCTTCCAACCCCATGAGTTGTACGACTTTCTGTGCTTCATCTCTAACATCTATATTTTGTCCACCTAATCTCAATTCTGGAGCGCGCTCTACTACAGTCACTTCAAAACCAAATCGAGACAACCAAAATGCAAGAGTTGGACCAGCAATACTGGCTCCTGATACAAGAACAGTTCTTTTTTCCATATATATTTTAAATAAAAATGAAGCGATACTTAATGTTAAATACGTATTATAATACATTTAGTTTTCAAATACGATTCCCTTTATCAAATAATCTGTATAAAGTAACATTATTTAAGATATATCTACTATGATTTTAAATCGTTCATAACAGCGTCTATTTAATCATCCATAGTACCTGCTATTTAAAATATCAATTAAAAATTATAAAAACTAAATTTACGTTAGATTAATTAGTAAAAATCAGTTTACAATAAGAATTGAGTTTTAGTTTAATCATGATTTCTGTGTGAAAATGAAAGTGAAAAACTGAATCGTCGGTATTTTATAAAGATAGCTTGGATTTATAAAAATTTCACAAATTATTAAAGTTACCTATTTGTTTAGATCCTAAAAACGATACAGATTCCACTACGTTTACTTGGTAGGATTTTATAACTTTACGTTATGAAATTGGTACAGGGCAAACAGTTTAATATTTTGTTTTTTTTACTCTGGTTAATTATTGTTGCTGTAATTTGGGTAGTGAGTGACTATCATCAGCATGATCCATTTTCCAAGATCATTTTTTTAGGTCTACAGTTATTTATCCTAATATTAACTACATACATCTTATGTAATATCTTGTTACCCCCAATCATCATGGGCAACAAGATTTATCTCTTTATCGTTATATTAGTCGGTATTTCGTTGATTCAGGCTACATCATTATATTATTGTGATGTCTTTTTAAATTTTTTAGAACAGAAAAAGATTATTTCTCCAAGCTTAGATGGAGCTCCAGATGAATTATTTGTTGCTATATCTAGCTTTACCCCCATTGCTTTGCTTTTAAATATGGGATTTGGTGGATTGAGATTTTTATATGATCATTCACGGCTATCCGAAAAAAACAATCTATTGCAAAAGAATCTTCTAGAAAGTCAAATCGCAACGTTACAAGCACAAATTAATCCTCATTTTACTTTTAATATTCTAAACCATATTCATATTTTAATGCAAACAAATCAGGATAAAGCTTCCGTATTATTATTAAAATATGCTGATATGTTACGTTATCAACTTTATGAAGGAAATAAGGATTTAACAAGCTTAATGGTTGAGATATCCTTCCTGAAAGACTTTATTACGATTGAAGGTATCCGATGGGATAATAGATTGTCTATAGACTGTTCTTGGGAGATCAGAGATCCACAAACGAAGATATCACCTTTTCTTTTTTTTACCCTGTTGGAAAATGCATTTAAACATGTGTCCAAATCAACATCGAATCTGGGGTTTGTAACTGTAAAAATGTGGCAGGAAAAAACTAAAATTCACTTCGTTGTCGCAAACTCAATTTCTACAGCAACCATTCTGCCGAAAAATAGAATTGAATCCGGATTGGGGTTATATAATCTTCGAAAACGACTTGAATTGATCTATCCAGATCGACATTTGCTCAAGACACAACAAAATGAAACAGAATATATAACCGAATTGATCATTCAGCTTTAAATAGAAATAGTAAAAATGACAAATAAAAGGATATTATCCTGTCTCATTGTTGATGATGAGCCGCTGGCAGTAGAGGGCATTAAATTTTACCTAAGTAAATTAGCTGATATCTCTATTGCTGATGTCTGCTACTCAGCACTCGAAGCAAATCAAAAATTGAAGGAAAATCAGATCGATCTGCTCTTCTTAGATATAAATATGCCTGATATATCTGGGTTGGATTGGCTCGAAAGTATCATTATGCCACCAATGACGATTTTAACAACAGCCTATTCAGAGTATGCGATGGATAGTTATCGTTTAAATGTAGTAGACTATTTGCTAAAACCCATTTCAATGCCGAGGCTAGTTGCTGCTGTTGAAAAAGCACATCTGCGAAAAAGTTATTCTTCAATGGTAGAATCTCCAATCAATGTTCTTTATATCAAGCACGCTGATGCACATTTAAAAATTAATATCTGCGATATTCTATTCGTGGAGTCTATGCAGAATTATGTAAAAATCTATACGGTTGAAAAAACTTATATTGCGCATCAGACTATGTCTTCTATTAGTGATAAATTGAATAAGGAATTGTTTTATAGGATACACAAATCCTATTTAATCAACACTACTTACATCAATAGTATTAAAGGAAACCGTATTTTTATTTTAGAGCATGAACTGCCATTATCTAAGCACCGTCGCGAAGATTTCTTTAAAACAATCGTGCATCTTTAATTCCTAAAAATAGATAGATGCTCTGAGCATCGGATAGTCACCGGTAAGGTCGGTCCAGATCATTTTCTGGTTTCTTTTTCCTTCAGAATAAAACATTTTTTTAAGTTTAGGTGTAATAGAGTAAGCCAGTTCTGTTGATAGAATCCCAATGCCCGCTCCTGCTAAGACATCGCTAAACCAATGTTTGTTATTCAACATGCGGAATATCCCAGTGCTAGCGGCTACTAGATACCCCGACGAAGCGATCCATATATTTTGATCTTTATATTCCTTAAAAAGCATATGTGCCCCTACAAAAGCGGTTGCGGTATGACCAGAGGGAAAAGATTTGTCGTTTGAATGGTCAGGTCTCCAAATATGAGTAGTTTTTTTAAGTGCTTGGGTAGTTATTGCGGTGATGGTCGCAGCTGTAGCCATTGCTTTCATCCGCTGAGAAATACTATGTTTTGCTTTTAGACCGGTCAGTTCCAATGCAAAAACAGCTAAGGAAGGTGTATACTGAATAAAATCATCTACATATGTTCTTCCTGTGTATACACTATTGGCAATTTCTTTTGCCTGTATGTCCAACCTCTTTAAGGCCGGAACTCCAAGAGAAACTAAACCATAACCAATTAGGCTTCCCGATATCACGATAGGTGTGGTAAAATGCGTTGGCTTTTCTACTCTTGGTAACTTAGAATACAACAGTAGCGAATCAAGTGAACATGCGAATGTAGAAGAATTGACAATATAGATGAAAAGTAGCAATAGGTATTGTTTAAATTTTAACATGTTGATCTTTTTCAGCAAAGATGTGAGCAACTCATACGCTAATCAAATTACTTTGACCAAAGCTTATTATGACTTGATTACAGGGAGAATACTGTTGATGACTGGAATCAATCTATAGTCAAAATAACCTTTAATGTACAATTACTAATCTAATTGCGAAAAACAATTCAACTGACTTTCGATCAAAAAATTGTGGGTATTCATCAGGATTTCTTATCACAGATCAAAGAGAATTTATCATCTGACTTAACCTAGCAATCTTTATCTCATCAACCTATATCGATAAAGATTATAAATAAGGTTAAAATATATATAAATATCAGGCACCTAAGTCATTGCTTATTAATAAGTAATTAACATATTGACAAAAATATAAATTCAAAATAAATGAAAAAGTCGCAGGACGAAAAAAATGAAAAATATATCTGCAGTAGATATAAGGAGTACATTGCTAAAAGAAAAAAATGAAGAGGATATCGTCTGATCTAAAACCAAACAAGCGAGCGAATAGATAAAGGCCCAACCATTTAAGTGGAAAATATTTAGTGCGCTTCAATAAATCTCAATAACTATTACAAACAAAAATAGATCTATATTTTCTAAATTATTTTGATAGTGTAAGCTTAATTCAAATTGAAATTGATTATTGTTGCGACAAGATAGTATAAAAAACAAGTGAATGCTACAATAAATTCGGCTTTATAAAAAAAATCAAGCGCAAATAGTATGCGCTTGATTTAATTATTTTTAAACTCTTGCAGACTCATTAATTTCTATACCCGAATCCTCAGATTGCTCTTCCTCTTTCTTCAGAAAATCTTCTAGTTCTTTTTCCAATTTTCCACTAGAAACTGTTTTTTTTAGATCAACATTTTCTTTCCCTTCTCCATGGGGTACAACTTTAGTCAGTAAAACTGTCACCTTTGTTTTCCCATCAGATAGTTTAGTCAAGGTTATATCCCAAGTAGACGCTATCATCACCGCATCCATAGGTTTTTTGTAACTAACAGCCATATAATTCTTTTCAATAGCAACGGCATATTGCTCTTGATCAATAGTGACACTAGTTATAAAATTATCATCACCTTTAGCTGCATCAGACATTCCATCAGGTGCAACCAGATTTTGAAAATCCCCTACTCTGCTGATTAAAGTATTCATGTCCTTATTAATGACGAAAGATTTTTCCTGAGCCATTGTCACGGAAAAGCTCACAAGAAGTAAGCAAATTAGAACTATTTTGTATTTCATATTGAATTGTTTATGATGGGTTTAACAATTGTAATAACTATTCAGTTTTTAAAAAATTATCGGAACATGACCTTTTTCTGTACTAAGTGGCTTTTGTTCTCATTAATCAACTTTTTCAAAATAATTTGTTTTAAGCTGATATTTAATTTTACGTTTAGTAATATATCCATCAGCTTGAATCAACGGAAGTATAATTGTTTTACTTTTGCTATCAAATGTCAACTTATAATCACTCGATTTCAAATTATCCAATCTATTCCTATTAGATAAACTCGATAAGTCCACTTCATAACCTAATGTATTATTAATTCCAGTTTTTGTTTTAATCAACTTCTCATCAGGATTCAATTTTCCATTTTCAATTGAAAAAATCTTAGCTTGATAATAGAACAGTGCGCTGCTACCACGACTTACTCTACTGGTCATATAATAATATTTATCCCCAACCCTAACATCGTTAATATCATAATAATCATAACCATCATTATTTTTAGGTGTGCGATCTAATTGGGCATATACTTTCCCATTATGACTATATTGATACACATTCTGAAAAAACTGCATGGTGCCACCTTCCAAGGTATTCCATGTATATATCCTAAATAAGCCATCCTTAGAAGTCACGATATCAATATTGTCTCTGATATTTTTAAACGGATATTGAAGTGTTTTGCTATTATTTGAGGTAAAATCAAGAATAAATTTCTCCAATTCCTGATTATAATACACGAGTGAGTCATATGCCTTATCATCATGACTATCGCTCCACTTTGTTCTCTGCTCACTCAGTTCATTTAATTTTTTTTCCAACAGATTCATATTTTGACCATAAAGTGGCACTGTCAGAGCTATCAACACGAGTAAAATAAAATTTTTCATCATACTTCAATCAAGGGAATAAAATAATTCAATCCATCCACCATAGGATAGATCTATTTGGCATTATATTTTGCTGCGATGGAGTTAATACTTAACCAATCACAACATGTTTAGGCAAACATAAAGCCAAAATTTTGTTATTATTCACGTTGATGATTGACTATCCAAAATAAGTCCTCCCTAAACTACAAATATCTACGGGTCTCCTATCGTCTATATTTTACGGTGTAACATTGTCATTATGATTAAATTTCTAATATTTATTATCTTTAAACAACGTTCTATATTCATCTCCAGACGTAAAAATCAACATGATGATGAACCCACTAATAAGAATGGGCTTTACGGCTAAAAAAGGGTGTGTGTTAGGAATTGCATAGCCATGATAAAAAATTTTTAAATTATAAATAATACAGATGTATACATTAATAAGAACAAATTCAGATCATGAAGATTTTCAAAAATTAGTCCAGCAATTAGACAGAGATCTCGCCCTTAAAAATGGTGATAAAAATGATTTTTTTGCCCAGTATAACAAGTTAGATTTGATTAGATATGTTGTGGTTGCCTATATGGATAAACAGCCTGTAGGCTGTGGTGCAATAAAAGAATATGAAGAAAGCATGATGGAAATCAAACGGATGTTTGTACCTATTGAAAATAGAGGAAAAGGAATTGCCAGCGGAATATTACAAGAATTGCAACAATGGGCAAAAGAATTGGGTTATAAAAAATGTATTTTAGAAACGGGCGATCAGATGGTTGAAGCAATTGGATTGTATAAAAAGCATGCATTCATCATCATTCAAAATTATGGTCAATATGAAAACATAACGAGTAGCATCTGCTTTGAAAAAAAGATATAATTTATTTTTAAATCTTCAGAAGTTACCATATATGTCTCAATTGGAGTATACTTTATAGTATATTTGAAGAGATGAATTTGCAGCAATCATAAAAAACTACGATCAATGTCGTTAACTGTATACAATAAAAGCAAATATGAAACTATTGAGCATACAGCCTCCAGCTCATCTAAAAAATGTCATCAATGAGTTTTGGTCTGCCACTATTCCAAGCACAGTATCTGGAGTTGATGAATATAAAATTTTAGCTGATGGGGCGCCAGGGATTATTTTCCAGCATCACAACGGAAACTCTAATTTATTTAGAGGACAGGATACTGCTTTACCCATTTCTTTTATTTATGGCCAGAAGAATGGTGCCCCTTGCACCAATTACATTCATGGAGCTTCTTTTATCTTTGGAGTCAACTTTCAACCAGCAGCAGTCAAAAAACTATTTTTAATCAACACATCCGAATTGACCAATACACTAGTCGAATTGAGAAATTTTTTTTCCGTACACTTTACCGAAAAGTTATTAGATGCATCCTCCATACAACAACTTGTTGAACTATTTAGTCAAGAGATTTCTCAAAAATTATTGAATTCTAAAAATCAAAACAGTATAGAAGAAAGTGTTAATTTGATTCGAAACAGTGCTTTTAAAATAAATTCTGCTTTGCTGGCGCAACAATCTCTGTTATCAAGAAGACAATTTCAGCGCAAATTTAAAGAATACGTCGGCATATGTCCAGAAACATATTCCCGAATTGTTAAGTTTCAAAACTCAATTCACCTCATAAAAACTGGACAGTTTAATAAGTTAAACGATATCGCTTACAGGATTGGGTATGCCGATCATTCTCACTTTGGCAGAGAATTTAAATTATTTTCCAGCCTAACGCCAAAGGAATTTTTAGCATTACAACATTCAGAAAATGATACTGGTACAATACATGGTAATGAGTTAAGTCTACTACGCATTATGAAAAATTGGCGATGATGTCGCCATAGTTCTATTTTATAAAAATTAGATTTCTTTATTTTGACAGCTAACATTTATAGCATGGACAAAATAAAAATACATCATCTAAACTGCGTGGATATCTTAACCCCTATGCAACTCAGTGCCATCGGACATTGCATTTTATTGGAAACAGCAAATAGACTTATTTTAATTGATACTGGAATTGGACTTAACGATGTACGAGATCCGCTAAAAAGGATAGGGAAAGAAGTGATTAAAATGGCTGGTTATCGATTTAATGAATCATCTACTGCAATCAGGCAAATAGAAAAACTAGGTCTAAATCCGGCTCTGGTTACCGATTGTATTATTTCTCATTTGGATAATGATCATATTGGTGGGCTTGCAGACTTTCCAAATGCCACAGTTCATATTAGCATGGAAGAATATAATAATTTCAAATCTGGAAATCCAAGGTATCTACAAGCGCCTATGCTCCATAATCCAAAGATAATTACTTATGGACCTTCTTTCAATCAGTGGAATGGCCTGCAATCCAGACATCTTAATCTCCAAATAGCAGATATTTCGCTAATACCTTTGTTTGGGCATACACATGGACATTGCGGAGTAGCGATCAACCTGCATGATACCAGTCTTTTCTACATAGGTGATGCCTATTACCTCAGAACAGAACTAGAGGATGATAGTCAACCTGTTAGTCAATTGGCAAAAAATAGAGCGGACGATGATATTCAAAGGATCAATACACTAAATATCCTACGAAACTTTATCAATCAACACCCAGAAATAATAGTTTTTGGTTATCATGACATCAAAGAGTTAGATCAATTCATTTGTAATTAACCACCTTTAAAGCAAACAGTACTATGGATGTAAATCGATGAGCACTGTTGAAATCAAACAACATTATCCGTATGGGGTATACCTATCCAATTTGTAATCCTAGAGAAAAGTAAACTATTGAAGTATCTGAAACGTTTACAGCTACACAGTGTATTGACATTACAACATATTATCCTTGGATAGACAAATAAAATATCTTTAACAATATGCCACCTGAGGATACTTATCATAACCCATTATGGGATTTTATAAATCATGAAAACAAGAGGAGTTTTGGACTTACAGTACAATTTGATGATGATGATAAGACGGAATTTTCATTATGTATTCTAGACTGAAATACGTGAAATTATTTTTTAAACTTTTAGGTTCAAAAGAAAAAATGATAGTCAATGGTACTTTTGCTTTTAGTCTTCAGGATGCAATCTATTATTTCATATGTTTTACTGATTGGTCATTTTGAAGAATTGGAACGTTTATATCAATAACAATAATTGGATTCAGTTTTTTTTTAAGTCTAAGATTTCTCTCTCACGTGCTACGGATTATATGCATTAAAAACATAGGCTCAATAAAATTACATATTTTATTGAGCCCACAATAATTATTAATATGAAGGATTCTGTATCAAAACCCCTTGACTTCGATCAATTTCGGTTTGCGGAAGAGGCCATTTGTAAAATTTATCTTCAAACTTATACGTTAAAATTCCATCTTTTACGTTATTCAGCACTTTTTCGGCAATATGCCAGCGCTTCAAGTCAAAATAACGAAACCCTTCGAAAGCCAGTTCCATCCTTCTTTCTTTACGAATTGCTGTCCTCATTTCATCTTTTGTCAGTGTCTTCGATAAATTGCCAAGTCCTGAACGTAAGCGTAATGAGTTGATGGCATCATGAACAGCAATAGTAGGACCTGACAATTCATTTTCTGCCTCCGCAAAGGAAAGAAGCACCTCCGCATACCTAAACATTACCCAGTCCTGCTCACTTTGGGTTGAATAACCATAAGGGATCAAATCTGGAGAAAGAAACTTTTTTAGTCCATATCCCGTAGGAACGTTATTTGAGGGTTTATGGATGGTGCCATTAAAATCAACTTGCCCTACAAAAACGGTTTGGTCTCTTCTTTTATCATTGGCTTCAAATGCATCGTAAAAACTTTTCAAAGGACTTGCTACTAACCAGTCCCCATACCATTGATCCATAGATGTCGCATTGTCAGGAGCTAAAAATTTAACCGAGAAAATGATTTCAGGATTTCCTTCCTGCGTAGTACTTCTAAAAATAGATTCAAATTGTGGAGACAATTGATATCCTGCCTGCATGATCTCCGTTGCAACGTTTTTAGCTTGTTGGATAATTTGCAAATCTACATTCCCATTTTGTCCATAAGCAATAAACAACAGTATGCGTAGTTTTAAAGCTTGAGCTGAGGATTTGACAAGATGTCCCTTTGCATCTTTATAAAGCGAATTAGGAAGATTAGCAATAGCTTCATCTACCTCATTTAAAATAAAATCCAACACTTCAGTTGCAGGCACTTTGGGCTGAATTTGATTTTCTAATGTCAATGGTTCTTTTACCAAAGGAACGTCTCCGTAACATGTATACAACAAGTAATAATAGTAAGCGCGCATAAAACTAGCCTCCCCAACATATATTTTCTTTGCTGTCGCATCTATGGCACTTCCCTCATAGTTAGCTAATTTCGATAGAAAAATATTCACCCGTGCGATACCTGCATAACAGTTTTTATAGACATCGCGGATATAGCCATCTGATGATGAGAAAATATCTCCACGTACGATAGCTTGGCTACCATTGGAATTGTGTTGACCATATCCATTATCTGTAATCAGATCCCAGTCTGGCGTGCCTGCGGAAAACATAGGAGTCTGCAAATTTCCATAAATAGCCGTAAGTGCCATGTCGAAATCTTGTTTGGTTTCCCAAAATTGATTAGAAGACAACTTATCTAGCGGGTCTCTATCCAAAAAATTTTTATCACATCCTTGAATAAAACATGCAAGTAATGATATTACTGTTATTATGACAATTTTTTTCATTTTTCTAATTATTAAAATTGAACATTTAAACCAAAAGCATACACTTTGTTCTGTGGATACCCCAAAAATGTACCACTCCCCGAACGTTCTGGATCCAGCCCCGGATAATCTGTTTTTGTGAATATATTATCGCCCGATACAAATACTCTAACTTTATTTATCCCTATTCTATTGGTAACTAAAGTAGGAATGGTATATCCGATGGTTAGGTTTTTTAATCGTAAATAACTTGCATTCTGCAGATAGTAGCTCGATGGTCTTCTGATTTTAGCTGGAGCATCAAATCCCCAGTAAATACGAGGCATTGTTAGTGAAGGATTTTCCTCCGTCCAGCGATTTCTCCATTCGGTTGTAGGTGGTGAACCTTGAACAAAAGGAACAGTTCCCCAATTATTGACAAATAGATTTCGTCCCTGTACTCCCTGAAACATAAAAGAGAGATCAAAATTTTTCCAACTTACATTTCCTGTTAAAGCATATTCAAAAGATGGAAACTGTCCTTTCATATAAGTACGATCTAGATCATTGATTATTCCGTCTCCATTCTGATCCTTAAAAATAAGATCACCAGGCTTCGTATCATCATTATACTGTTTAGGTGCATTTGAAATTTGTTCTTCGTTTTGAAAAATTCCTACCCACTCTAGCATATAAAAGGTATCCCAAGGTCTTCCTTCTTCTCGAATCGTATATTCTTGGATTTCTTGTTTCCCCAGTTTGACCACCGTATTTTTAAACCGGTCAATATTTCCACCAATACTATAAGACAATCCTTCAAATGTTCCCGATGCTATTTTATTGGAATATCTAAGACTTAGTTCCATACCTTGATTGCGCATTGTACCGCTATTCACATTTGGAGCCTCCAAACCTACGACTCCCGTAATTTGCGATTGACGGAGGACATCAGACGTAGTTTTACGATACCAATCAAATGTTAGGTCCAAGCCCTTGAAAAAAGTCAAATCAGCACCAATATCAGCTACAGATGTCTCTTCCCAGATCAGCCCTTGGTTTGCAAGTGCTGTTTGCGCGGCACCTGTACTTAGATTCGAGTTGTCAAATGAATAATTGCCTATATAATTTAGTATCTCTTGGTATGGATAAGGATAGGAATTATTACCAGCTACGCTGATATTGATATTTTGATTACCAAGTTTCCCATAAGAAGCTCTCAATTTTAAATTATTCAACCAGTTTAAATTTGCATTTTTCAAAAATGACTCTTCAGAAACACGCCAACCAGCTGATACAGAAGGGAAAGCTCCCCATCGTGTATCTGGGTGCATACGCGATGTACCATCATATCTCAAATTAGCTTCAAATAAATACCGTTGTTTATAGTTATAGGTCAATCTACCAAAGAAAGATCTTAGCGCCCATTCATAGGCTGATCCATTCGAATTTTGTACCGCTAAACCTCCGGCATCGATCTCCTTCAAGTTATTATTAAAGTAATCACGACGATAGCCATATAGGTATTCTTGTCGGTTAGATTCTTGGCTATATCCAGCCTGAACTTCAAGATTATGAACATCAGCAAATATATTTTCATACTTTAAATAAGAAAATACATTGGTATATCTGTTTTCACGACGCGTATTTCCCAATCCTTTTCCACCGACATCCAGATCGGTAGCAAATTCACCCGTATGGTAATTATATAGGGGCACAACTGGTCGCCAATCAGATTCATTATCGAAGTCTCCTACTAGAGCTGCTTTTGAGTACCAATTCAACCCCTTGGTAAGCTTGACATCAAACCAACCTTGAAAATTAAGGGAGTAATCCCTATTTTTCCATAGCACATCGTTGTCCACGATAGCCAATAAATTTTTGTTGTTATATTCAAAGTCATAGGCTTTGAATGTATATCTTCCATCTGGAAGTTGAGGTGCATAGGTAGGTGCTTGTGACAAGGTAGCAATAAACGCATCCTGTGCTCCCTGTCTCGGTCGTTTCGTATCTCCTTGTTTTGCACTGATATTTGCTCCAATTTTTAACCAATCCGCTACTTTGGAAGTCATGTTTAACCTCACATTATATCTTTTATAGTCAAACCCCTTCATTACACCAGGCTGATCAACATAGCCTAAAGATAGATTGTATTGTGTATTTTCACTACCTCCACTGATGCCTAAATTATGCTGATGAACAAATGCAGGATTAAACATAATATCCAGCCAATCAGTATTAGGGTATTTTACACGATCTGTAGCATTACGATATAAATCAATCGTCTCTTGCGGATATAAGCCACTATTAATGCCATTGTTTAGTTTAGCCTCATTCCATAATTCCATATATTCGGCCGAATTAGTAATCAGATCAAACAATTTTGTCGGAGTATGTATGGATCCGTTTGCACTATAATCAACGGTAATACGACCAGCCTTTCCCATCTTTGTTGTCACTAAGATGACACCGTTTGCTGCTCTCGAACCATATACCGCTGCCGAAGCTGCATCTTTTAAAACGGATACATTTTCGATATCATTCGGATTGACATCAGACAGGTTTCCTTCTACACCATCAATCAAAACCAATGGATTATTTCCAGCATCACTAAAAGTGCCCTGACCACGCATACGAATCGTCAATCCTTCACTTCCTGGCTCTCCTGAATTTTGAATGATACGTAATCCCGGCACCTGTCCCTGAAGCATGGATCCGGCATTCGTTACGGGTCTCCTCACCAAATCATCTCCCTTCACCGTCGCAACCGCTCCAGTAAGATTTACTTTCTTTTGCGAACCAAAACCTATCACTACGACTTCATCCATTGCCGTTACGTCCTCTTCTAATTGAATCGATAATAAACGGCTATCGCTTACAGGGACTTCTCGTTCTTTATAGCCAACATACTTCACAATCAACGTTGTCCCAGCTGCGGCACGTAATGAAAATTTACCATTTTCGTCCGTTGAAGTACCTGAACCAGTACCATTCTTCGGCATGATTGTAACACCCGCCAATGGTTGGTTCTTCGTATTCTTAACAGTACCCGTGATCGTTAATTGTTGACTTTCAAGGAATGGTATGGTGATACCATAACCATTCTTATCTACTTCTTTTCTATTCAACATCGCAAAAGTAGATTGTGAGAATATAAAAGCGGTCCCAAGAGACAATAATTGCCACTTCCCTCCCAAGGGGAGCGGCCACATGTTTTTATTTTTCATTGCTTAATCGGTTAGAATTTCATTAGATAATATCAAATAGATTGATATGTAAGTCATTTTTCATTTGTATTCTAGGTTTTACGTTAACTTAATCACAATAATCGAATCTTGTTTGTGAATTGATTTGGGCAGTACAACAGAAAGACCTGTTTGATCTTGATCAAATACTATTTCTTCATTCGACCCCAAGACTGTCACTGAATTAATTCTTTTTGCTTGCTGCAATCCATTGGCCAGTGAGCTGATCTTAACCTTCCCTTGATCAGGTGATCCCATAATGAAGGCATATAAAGCAGGACCTTTTGTGGTAAATCGCACATCCTTTCCACTGAAAGCAATCCCCTTTCCTTCGTTATTTCCGGGTCCATCAAAGTGAGTAGAGAACTGTTGAGCTGGTCCTTCCCCAAAGGTATGCCAAGGTCTTGTACCGATTATCGCCTCTTGGTTTACAGCCATCCAATCACCGATCTCAGACACAATTTTGTATGCTTTATCATCGAGCGATCCGTCTCCGCGAAGCGGTATGCTTAAAAGCAGATTACCATTTTTACTGACCACATCAACTAATGTCTGTAAAACCGTTAAGGCACTTTTATACTGATCACGATCATAAATACGCTTATCATAATGCCATGAACCGATACATGTACATGTCTGCCAAGGAATTGGCTCAATCTTTTGGCTGTGCCCTCTTTCAATATCCCATACCAAACACTTCCTTTGTTGCGCATCTAACAACTTTCCTGTCACAACAACATCTACAACTCCCTTATTTTCTTTCTGACTTTTATTGTAATAGTGTGAGGTAATATCAAGACCTACGGAACTTACCGGCCAAAGAGGTAAGGCCGTATCATCAAAATAAACCAGATCTGGATGATACTTATCGATCAGGTCAACCGTACGTTCTCTGAAATTATGATTATACTTCTGACTTGGGATACTCACTCCAGACCCTTCCTTCCAATCCCATTGCTCAAGCGTTTGATTACCACTTACAGCATTTTGGCTAAGTGCATGCTCCTGAACATATAATTCCTGCGGATCCATACCATCCCACCATTTGCCAAAACCATCTTTTTTGGTGGCTTTTCCATCATAGGCAACGCCTACTTTTCCTCCTTTTTTATCAGATAGTTGAGCAGGCTCGTACCACGTCCATGCATGAGCAGCATGAACGCTCACACCAAAGCGCAACCCCTGACGCTTTGCTGCATCACGCCACCCTTTTATGATATCTTTTTTAGGACCTACACGTGTACTATTCCAGGCATGATGGGTACTATCATACAAATCTAAATTATCATGATGATTTGCCATGGCCATAAAATATTGCACACCAATTTTCCGATAAAACTTTACTAATTGCTCAGGATCCCATTTTTCAGCCTTCCAAGTATGAATCACATCTTTAAATCCGAAAACAGACGGATGGCCATACTTTTCAAGATGATAGTTATATTGATCGGATCCCTCTTTATACATCCCCTGTCCGTACCAATCTCCATACTCAGGTTGACATTGTGGGCCCCAATGAGCCCAAATACCAAACTTTGCATCTCTAAACCAATCTGGAACATTATAACGCTCTAGTGATTGCCAATTCGGATTAAAAGGTGCTTTAGCCCAATCCGGAGTGGCGGAACTAAATTTGCTTAAAAACAATACCGGAATTGTGGCGCCCAGAAACTTAATTGCGCTTCTTCTATCCATCATAATTTATACCTCAGATTTTAAATATTGAAAGAACTAAGATCAACGAGACTTCACTGAGTTCATTCGGTTTATAATTTGTTATGGTTACTTAAACAAAAGTAAAGCTAATCGCTAACAAAATGAGTTACATAATCGACTAAAAATTGCACAAAATCGATAAATAGAAAATATAATAATATTATTTTAGTCAATTTGATGTTAATTGATAAAACTGATAATACTATTCATAAAGATAAAATATACGATCCATCAGCTGCCATTTTTCCATACTGCTCCCACCACTGGAATCTTGATAAATAGACATTTCTTTCTCCCATTCCTCTTGCAAGGGCATTTTTTTCAATTTTTCAAACGCAAGGTGCCATTCAAAATCCAAAGGAGCATCAACTATCATAAACAATTTATTATCAGATAAATATATTTCCATATTAAGGATTCCAACAGCGCGTATTCCATCGCGAATAATTTTCCAATGGTGATCTTCATGATGCATTTGAATATATTTTTCAATCAATTCTTGATCATTTTTAAGTTGTAGCGTCTGACAATATCTCTTAACAGGAACTGAGGTGCTGTCCGACAAGCACTCTTTTTTATTCATAAAATAACAGTAAGTATTTAATTGGAAATTCCCCACACCATATCTATCAAAAAACACTAATAAACAAAGTGTTATCTTTTCATATAGGGATCAAATAGTATTAAAATCAAAATTATGATAAACTGATTTCATCTTTCATGAACGTAATCGACAAAATTAGACACATTATCGACATTTTAAAAATTAGCCATTATACTTTTATGCCTATTTTTTCATACTTTTAAAACATACTCAATAGACTTTCAAAATCATGATGACCAAAGAAAAGAATAAACTTGATTTCACTTTACTTAATATAGGTTATGCGAAGCATGACGGAGACTGGAATTTTAAAAACATTAAAAGTCCATTTGCAAGAATACACTATATCCTAGAAGGTGAAGCAACCATAATTTTTCAAAACACGTCTATCAAACTAAAAGCTGATCACATGTACCTCACTCCCGCACATGTACATCACGGATATGAGTGCAGCTCGACATTATCTTTATTTTATATCCACATCTATGAGAACCCCGAAAGAAAATCCAGCATATTTGATCGCTATATCTTTCCAAAAGAAATCTTTGCGGACAAATTTTTACTTGAACTTGTAAAAAGGTTACATTCCATCAATCCTGGGCGCGAGCTATCCATATATGATCCTAAAAGCTATGACAATTCATCTGAATTAATGAAAAACATTGCTATACAGATCAATTCTCCTTTTGCTTTAGAGGCCGAAAGCCAAGCAATTATACAGCTATTGATCAGCAGATTTTTAGCAGGTGCAACCTCTAGAATACCAGATGTTGACAAACGCTTGTCTCGGGTGCTTGATTATATCGATGATCATCTTCATCAACAGATCTCAATTGATGCCCTTGCCGATTTAACATTCTTATCTAAAGATCATCTTATCCGTCTTTTTAAAAAACATATGGATGTAACCCCTATGAAATATATCAATCAGAAAAAAATAGAAAAAGCTCAACTCATGATGCTGGTGGATGATATCAATATCCAGGAAATAAGCTTTAAATTAGGTTTTGAAAATATATCCTATTTTAATCGATTATTTAAAAAAATGACAGGCGAAAACCCTACAAGTTACAAACGTAGAATAGGAAGATGAGATCCAATGGGATTAAATTTTCAATTTAGCAATCCCTCATCACGCATTGCTTCCCAAAATTCTTTAGGAATTGAACGTTTTGCCATGGATATATTTTCCTGTACTTTTTCGGACTTACTAGTATTTAATGCAACCGATTTTATCCCTTCCACCCCAAAACCAAAGGCAAAACAAGCCTCTGCAGGCTTAATGCTAAATCTATCACAAATCGTCCAAAATTTATCACGCCATTCATAAAGAACACTCCCCTGCCTCGTTTCTCTATCTACTAATTGATAATTATAATAATCACTTCCTACTAAAAATCCTCCATGAAATACAGCGGAATTAATAACCATTATATGCTTATCTGCCAATTGTGAGATAAACGCTAAAAGATCAGGAGAATGATCGTGTAAGGTAAGACTATTGGCAATCATGACCCAATCCAATTTGACATCTTGGGAAATTCGCTGAATGATTTTCCATTTCTTAGCACCTATACCTACAGCCAATACTTTGCCTTCTTTTTTAAGATCCAAAAGTGCACGATATGCCTCCAAAATATCTAAATACCTTTTTTCTTCATCAGCTTGATCTATCGCCTTTTCCAGATATTCGTCTGGGTCGTGTACCGAAACAAGTTGCGCAGTATAGTCTCCTAATAAACTATTTCCCTGATGGAAACACTCCAAAATACCTTCGTAACTGATTTTTTGTACAGCGTCATGTTTAATTCCTTTCCATACGCCTGGTTCAAAGGTCGGTTCTAATCCTACCAATGGCACTCTAAACCAACCCAACTTGTTACTGATCAATACCTTTGATGGATGAACACTTAGATGTTTTAAGCATGTCCCTATAGATTCTAAAGAAAGACCTGCGCCATATTTGCCCGCAGTATCAAACACTGCAAGGCCATCCGAATGTTGTACACATGCCCTTACAATTTCCAATTTTTCATCAAATGGAACTTCATGATATAAATTTCCCAGACTACTTGTACCAAATATAACGTCCGGAATATGCTGTAACGCGGAAATAGGTTCTTGAGATAATGACATTAGATTCTTAATATGAGTAAGTGTTCAAATTAACAATCAAAATGTCTTCGTCGTTAATCATAAATCGATATATAATAGCAATATATCGATATATTAGCATGATTATTTACTATTAACAGCAACATTTCACAACAAAGAAATAATAACAGTTAATTATTCCTTCTACAACTGATTTCTTTAATACCTTTATTATTATAAACATGTAGCGTAAACATTGTTTCTTTCGTTTAGTACATATGAAAAAGATCGTGATATTCACCATGCTCGTAGGCTTACTCTCTAGCTGCTGCAGTATGAAAAATACCGGAGATAGGGACACCATTGTTATTACAGGGAAAATAATTCCTTTAGGAATGACTACTTTTCAGTATGGAACACACATGATAGATGCAGAGAACAAAACTTATGCTTTGAAAAGTATTAAAATAAAATTAGATGATTATATCGATAAATCTGTCACGCTTAAAGGTAAAAAAGTAGCAGGCTATCCTTTAGAAGGAGGACCCGAATTGATTGAAGTATCAGAGATTTCCTCCAAGTAATGATATGAGTAACATACCGGGTTTGCTATCAGGACTAATCAGCAGCATGCCGCTTTCTACGTTATCTACTGAATAAAAAACGATCTAAATACATCCTAAACAACACAATAATTAACTATTTAAATTCCAAAATATATGATTCGTCCATATTCTTTAATATTATGTATTGCAACTGTCATGTTTACCAGTTGTCAAAACCAAAAAACAATAAGCTCAGCCAATGATGTAAAACAAAATGACTCCACACTACTCACCCTTCAAACACATCTAAGAGCAGTAGGTAGTAATTTCTCCACAGATTCGGTACAATTGTCTTTCACCGTGGTCAATCATGCGGATACGGTACAACGTTTTTGCAAATGGGAAACACCCTTTGAACCATTTTTAGGAAAATATATGGACGTTATCGACGAGCAGGGCAACGAAGCACTTTTTAATGGTCCTATGGCCAGAAGAGTAATGCCTCCTCCTGCAGAAAGCTATATTCAAGTACAACCGCATGATAGCGTGAGCACCGTATATAATCTAGCAAAGAATTACACGATGAAACCGGGAAATTACACCGTTAAATACACTGGTGGAGGTGTCAGTGGACTTGATACAGGAAATGAAATCAAAATTGCCATATCTGGGAAATAATTAGTGCAAGCCTACGTGTTTAAAAAAATCACGTAGGCTCTCGGCTTGCTGACACAATATAACTAAATTTGTACAACGATCAAATAAGAAGTGATTATCATTTTCCAGTGAGAGCAAAAAGTACTTTTCATAAGATCGATTCTGTAAATTTTCACTCATTTTAAAGTATCAATATTAAAATACAAATTCTGGTAAATATCTTTATAAATTTTAAGAAATTAAATTATTTGTCGAGCATAATCAGCAATTAGAAGATGAACAGCAGTCATATTTATATACTAAGTGGGTTGGGTGTAGATAGAAGGGTATTTTCAAGAATAAACTTCGAAGGTTTACCTATAGAATATTTAGATTGGATGTATCCGGTTGCACAGGAGTCAATGGCATCTTATGCCAAAAGATTATCATTAAAAATAACAGCAAAAGATCCTATCTTAATTGGACTCTCTTTCGGAGGGATGATGGCGATAGAAATCGCTAAAATCATTAAAGTGCAAAAAATTGTATTACTAGCCTCAGCAAAAGGCACTGAGGAAATACCCATACTTTACAGAATCATAGGAGGGCTAAAACTTAATCATATTCTCCCTAATGCCTTGCTCAAAAAACATAATATACTTTTGGATTATTTCTTTGGCATAACCTTAAAACAAGACAAATTGATGCTCAAACAGATATTACGGGATACTGATCCACAATTCTTAGTATGGGCAATCGATAAAATCTTAAACTGGAAAAATGAAATAATTTCCGCTGATCTCATTCATATACATGGAAGCAAAGATCGTATAATCCCCATTAAAAATATCACTCCGTCTTATGTGATCGAACATGGAGGTCATTTTATGACCATGACTCATGCTAAAGATATCGAGCTGTTATTAAGAAAACTTTTGATTAAACACTCGTAGAATACTAATCAAATACCGGTTTTTCATATCGTTTCCAAAGTCCCAACTGATTTGATCGCGCATAATCTTGTCCTTTATTAACTTTTTTTATTACCACTATAATCTACACCTTCACATCTAAGGAATGTATGTGTTGGTACGGTGATAAATTTGAAAAAGTAGACTGCGCTGCTAAAAACCAATCCAATATGGTTATAGCACGTGATAAAAATAGATTATAAAACTTTTAGAGAATAAAGATACTTTGAGTATGGAAGATGTAGGAAAGATAGGGTACTCAAAGATTGGAAATGAGGTTGAATTTTTCACGAGTCCAGTAAATCATCCTGTATAAATAACACCAAGCAAAATCGAAGAATGACCAAATCATCATAAAGAGCGAATGTGAAGAATCAATCTTAAAGTTGCATTCAAATACTAACCTCTTTGAACCATCAAATATATTGTATACACGACCTGTATAGAAGGGAGAACAATTATTGCTTCAGTTTCGCTTCAATCTGCAAATTTCTCTTTTCCACTTCCTCGAGCATATGCATTGTTTGAATAACAAATGAATGACCTTCAATCGGAGTAATCGGTTTTTGTCCCAATTCAGTAAAACAATAGAAATCCAATAGTCGTACCATACTTCGAATTGTAGCGACAGTACCTTTCCAATAGTAAAATTGTTCCTTTTTATTATTGAAATGCTTTAATACCAAATCCTCATTGATGATAAGCTTTGGACCTTGACCTGCATTTTTCTGTACATAACTGACCAATAATTCATTATCTACTTTTAGATCGCTCGTGAGAAATAACCCGATCGACTTTTGTTTATGCTTGTTAATAAACACACACATCGAAAGCTGAAGTTCATCGACAAGATTTTTCGTATAAAACGAACCTAATATCAAATTACAAATATTACCCATTATAAAATCAAATTATAGTGTGTGAACCAATTTAAAAACTACATAAGTATAGCTTTAACTTAATATACAAATATAATATTCACAAATAAAGGAAAATTATATTAGATTGATAAAATTTACAATTGTCGTTAGATGCAGATTTGCAGATATCAGTAATAATGACTACATTAATAAGTAATATAAAAAAAAATGAATAGCAAAATTATAGGCGCTGGAAATTATATTCCTTTACATACCGTTACAAATAAATTTTTTGACGAGTCTACCTTCTTTGACGAAAACGGAGTACCATTAAAACAGTCAAATGCAATTATAACCCAAAAATTAAAGGAAATAACTGGAATTGAAGAAAGGCGTTATGCAGAAACTGACCAAGTGGCATCTGACCTTGGTTTTCTTGCTGCACAGAAAGCAATCGAAGATGCTCAGATCGATCCCGAAACCATAGATTATATCATCTTTGCTCATAATTATGGAGATGTTGTGCATGGATCTATACAGTCCGACATGGTTCCAAGTTTAGCCTCTCGTGTTAAACACCTTTTAAAGATTAAAAATAACTTTTGTGTTGCGTACGATTTATTATTCGGTTGTCCGGGGTGGATTGAAGGCGTCATCCAGGCCAATGCATTTATTCAAGCAGGTATTGCTAAAAGATGTCTGGTTATCGGAGCAGAAACATTATCTAGAGTAATAGATCCTCACGATAGAGACAGCATGATTTATGCAGATGGTGCTGGTGCAGTAATCCTAGATGCTAATCAAGATGATTCTGGACTTCAATCTCATCTATCGGCTTCTTTCACCCTTAATGAAAGCGATTATTTATATTTCGGTAAATCTTACTTCCATCAGGATTCAAATACCAAGTATTTAAAAATGAAAGGACGTAAAATATATGAATTTGCGCTAACAAATGTATCTCAGGCTATGAAAACGTGTTTTGACAATAGCGGTTACTCTATAAAAGAACTTTCTAAGATCATCATTCATCAAGCTAATGAGAAAATGGACGAAGCGATCGTAAGCAGGTTCTATCAACTATACGATCTCCCAAAGCCGCCAAATGTTATGCCTATGATCATTCAGAAATTGGGCAATAATAGTGTTGCAACCATACCTACATTATTAGCAATGATTCTACACGGAGAAATACCCGAGCATTCGATCAATAAAGGAGATATTACGCTATTCGCATCTGTTGGAGCAGGCATGAATATCAACGCATTTGTCTACAAATTTTAAAACTGTCAAAATAAATCCCATGTATAAGTTACTACTAACTTATACATGGGATTTATTTATTAAAATATATTCAACTTATCTTTTATTATTCTACTAAGACACTATTGCCTTCACGAGTAATAACCAGATCCGAAAAATAACCATCCGATTTGTGTCCAGTCCAAAAACCTATTTTGCCACCTGTATTCGGATGAAGAGATTCCACAATAAGAGCAGGATTAGGATCTCCATTTATAAAGGTTTTAATGTTGTTATTATGAATAATAATTTTGACATGAAACCAGTCATTAGGATCGACGGGGATTGACAAAGGAGCTTCATACTTGTCCGGAAAATTCTCCCTTAAATAAGGCCAATCATTTTCAGGGACTGCAATGTACTGTACAGCATGTTTTCTTCTTATTGGATCTTTGGCATGAAAATTAAACGGACGAAAATAAACTGCTTCATATATACTATCACGCATGCCGTGAAAGGCAATTCCTACAAAACTCTCCTGTAAAACATCCTTTCCTTTTACATCAAATTCAATTATCCCATTTTGAAATTCAATTCCTTTTATCCAAGCAATACCAGGATAAGGTTGAGCCTTTACATTCACGATTGACCTATTATGCTGATCTTTTAAAACAATTATTGTTCTATTTATCACTTCGAATACCTCATGCGAGAGAACTGGTTTAAGAATAATTTCTTGTGCACGGGTGCTTAATGTAAGGCTGATAAAAGTAATGATACATAGAAAAATTTTAAATCTATTCATCTTTAACATGTGTTAGGGTTTGAAATTTATATTTAATTAATTTATTGTTCGGCAACTAAGATATTTATATGCTGGATAAGTTGTATATTCAAAGCCATTCAAGTCTTTTCAAGATTGATCACAAGAAATATATGTTTAAAAATCAACAGCTTATAGATAAATGCAAAGAATTGATCGAAAACAAACTTGGTTGGGGAAATAGCTCTTTGTGGCAATCTCAAGATTTTGAGAATCTGAGCAATCTGATATTCGAACAGACCAATGTCATGCTAAGTGCCAGTACTTTAAAATGTATTTGGGGTAAAATTCAATATAATAGTACTCCAAATTTGAGTACACTGGATGCTCTAGCAAAGTTTGCTGATTTTCCTAACTGGCGATCTTTTACAAATTCGTTAAATACAAGCCATACTCCAATAAATCGTAAAAAATATGATTTGAAGAATCCTTTCTTTCTTGCTTTTTTAATCTTAGCATGTACACTGTTGATCAGTTTTGCATTCTTCATTAAAGGTGCTAAAAAAATAATCTATAGTCACATCACTTTTTCCAGTAGACCTGTCACCTTTGGCGTGCCCAATACAGTGATATTCAAATACAATGTGAGCAAAAGTAATGCGGACAGTGTTTTTATCCAACAAAGCTGGGATCCTAAAAAAAGATTTAAAGTAGATAAAAATAAACATGAATATACGAGTACCTATTACATGCCTGGCTATTACCGAGCTAAATTGATTCTCAATGATTCGATCGTTCGTGAACATGATATTCTGATAGAATCTAAGGATTGGATGGGAATGCTTCATAGGGAACCAATACCTATTTATTTACCAGAAAAGACGGTTAATCATGGCGATTGGGTTGGAATTAAAGAAACTGATTTAAAGAATGAGCAATTGGATAATCAAAAAGAAGGACCAACACTTATTCTTACCCATGTAAGTAAAAAATTGAATGTTTCCAGTGAAAATTTTGCATTAAAGCTCGAACTACAAAATACTGCTAACCATTACAATAATCCTTGCAAGCAAGCAAGTATCATGTTATTAGGAACTGAAGGTGTGATTACCATTCCTTTATCAACACCAGGGTGTGTTGGGGAACTTAAATTAAGGATTGGTGAAAAGTTAGTTGATGGTATGACAAATGACTTATCAACATTCTCGACTGATTTTAAAAAACCAGTACAAATCAGCTGTATTTCAAAATCAAAATCTATAAAAATTGATTTGAATGGAACGAAGATTTATGAAGGTCGTTTTGCAAAAAGTATTGGTAAAATTGTAGGTGCACGTGTTTCCTTTCAAGGAACAGGTTATATAAAATCTTTTGATCTAAAAAATATATAGAATTAGTGTATCCCCAGACAGATGGATCGATTATAAATTGATAAGATAATATCTACTAATAGATATTAAAATCTATTCATACCTGATAAATAAGAAATTTCGTTCACAATACATTACCCAATTCAAAATTGATTACTTTGGAAAACAAATAAGTCAATTATTGGTTGAAAGAAAATAGGCTTAGATACAAATAAATTAAAATCATGAAAAAAGGCATCATCATTATCTTGTGTTTAAGTACAATCTTATGCTTATTTAATTCTTGTATTTCAAGATTAAGCCGCCCCGCTATCACAGGCTATATTTATGATTATGACAATAAGCCTATCCCTGGCTGTAAAGTTGGAGAAACACATACTGATGAAAACGGAAAATTTTATTTGAAAGAAATCAGGTCAAGTAAATTTTTATTATCAGAGATCATGGTTATGGAGGCTCCGCCTTTATTTTTTGAATTGGACATTGAAAAGCCAGGTTATCAAAGTTATAGCAAAGATTTTTTTAGCAGATATGGTGGCGGTAGAACAAAGGGTGCCATAGACAATCTAGATACCCTATATATTAAACGTATAAGTGAAGTAATCCAACCTGAAGATTATATTTACGACAACTGGCAATTTGTTGCAAATAAAAATCTCGATACCTTATTTGGGATCAATAAAAATTATCGTCTTCAAAACCCAATCACAAATAATCCTAATTTTGACAACAAATTCAATGGCGGATTACTCCATCGATTTGAGAATCCGGTCAAACCCGACACGGCATGGAGTCCCGAATCTTATGATATAGAAACTTCTTATTTAATTAAATTAAGCAAAGATGGAACCTATAAAGGAAAAAAAACAATTACATATCAAAATGCATGGCGTCACCGTAAGGAATACGATCGCATGTATCGTGAGTCTTATACCATTCCCAATAATCAGCAAACGACAAAGGGAAGATTTAAATTTTCAAAGAATATGATCCATTTCGACAGTGCATTTTATCCATCAAACAATTTATATAAAATTGATTCCATAGATCGAGATATCATGATCTTAACGAGAATTGAAAGTAAATAAACACGATCCATACCTTTATTCATGATGCCATTATTAAATGATGATAATAGATAATCAAACCCAATATTTAAAAATTACCATATCCATTGATCATTACTCCTATTGTACTACTAACGTTATGGTAAACAACCATTTTTAATACACTCTTCATTAAAAGGCTATTGGAATCAATTGGAAGATAATACAATCTCTTAAAAAACCATGAACTGTTAGGTATTCGACTACTTTTGCTGTATCTTAATTGCTTAAATTTTTTATTTTCATGCTATTCATAAACTATACAGCATTTTACAGGGAAAAATGTATCGAAATATTTAAAAGTAATTTACCAATCTTTTTTGACCAGCAAGAGTTGCCATTATTTGAAAACTTTTTAGATCACCATACTCATGAAAATTACTACCTGATTAAAGAAGGTGAGCAGATATTAGCCTGTGGAGGAATTTTTATTGACGAAATAAAAGGCGAAGCCAGTCTAGCATGGGGAATGGTGCATGCCCAGCATCATAAAAAAGGAATAGGTAAATTGCTTACTCAATACAGGCTAGAGATCATGAAAAACTGCTACCCGAATAAAACATATGTATTAGAAACCTCACAGCATACTGCAGCATTTTACGAAAAAAATGGATTTCATACCATAGCTATTGTACAGGATGGTTTTGGAAAGGGGATAGATAAATATATGATGGAAATAAAAAATAAATAGACATGGACCACTGTTCCACTTTAATTAATTCGATATGATATTTTTCTCCCTTGCTCTTTTTACATAATCATTGCTAAAACTATCCGGATCCAAGGTCATCGCTTTCCGTTCAACAAAAGAAATTCTCCCTATCCTATTTAAGCGATACATGGTAACCATTTTTGCTGGAAAATGATAATCGAAATGCAAGATTACAATTTTTAAATTTTTACCTATGATTGAGTAACTCCCTTCAGCTATAATATTATTTTCTGCATCCTTAATTTGTTTAGGAAAGGTCAATTCCAATATCTTTTGACTTTTATCGTCCAGCCAATAAAGAACATATTCCTCCCCTTTTTGATCAGCATCATAATCCATCATTTTTTTTAGCGCAGTAACCTGCTGTGGGGCATCATGGTCTTCGGGCAGTATCTCCGCTTCTACCGTATTTTCTTTAATATCCTTCCTATACAACTGATGATGAAATCCATTGGTATTGATCTTCTCTAATAGCACATAAGAGGTCATCCCATCTATAGCATCTTTTGAAACTTGAGCCTCTACTTGTTGATAACAAAAAAATAAGATAGTCACTTTTAAAAATTTCATCCAGTTGATCATTTGTTGCCGATAGATGATTTTAGCCAAAGCCTTTATCTGTGATACAACATGATCAGGTGATGATAGGAAATTAAAAAGTAATGTCATGATTAAGATAATTAAATATGGAAATAGTAAAGGATATTTCTGTTGATTGCCTATCCTTTTATGCAATCAGATCCTGCTCAAAATATGGCATTATTAAAAAAACCAATCTCCGCCGTAACCAAATAAAATGGAGACTACAAGGAGTAGAATCATATATGCCATAATCCTTTTGAGCAAGCTATTAACTTTAATATCTTTGAAAAAATAATAATTAACAACAAAAAATAGGAGCGCAGCAACTCAATAAAGAAAATAACGTACCTAAAATCCTCATCAGTAAAAAATATAACACCAATTTTCAACCAATTGTTCCTCTCAAAATTTCAGTTCAATTATTGTTGTTGCTCGCTAACCACTCATGTTATATATATGAATCAAATATGGTGCTAAAATGTAGATCATTGTCTGAAAATTGTTAACAATAAGCTTTCTTCTAATATAGTACAATACATCAATATTAAAAATGATCTGGCAATCATTGGATTACTAAGATTGAAAACCTAAATTTCTACACATCTCAATTCTAAAAGGAACATATCGGATAAATCATTATCATACCTTTGAAACTTCTAAATCATATAAACCTTCCTTTTTACAGATATGCCGATTGCATATTTGATGAAACTTTTACATATTTGTATATAAATAGCAGTTTTAACCGAACTAACCTTAACTAAATATTGTCTAAAATATTAAAAAATAAATGAATTGTAAAAACTGCAACACCGAAGTCTTTCAAAACTATTGTCCAAATTGTGGACAACCCGCAATCCTTAAAAGAATTGATAGACACTACATTACGCACGAAATCGAGCATATTTTACATTTTGAAAGAGGGATTTTATATACGATAAGAGAATTACTAACCAAACCCGGTGATAATGTCAGGCATTATATTTCAGAAAATCGTGCTCGACTTGTAAAACCAATCATATTTATTATTGTAACTTCTCTTATTTATTCGTTGATTAATGGTTTTTTCCATATAGAAGACGGCTATATAAATTATCAAGAAATCGAGCAAACAACGACAGGAAAAATTTTTACTTGGGTGCAAGCTCACTATGGTTATTCCAATATTATACTTGGAATATTCATTGCTTTCTGGGTTAAAATATTTTTTAAAAACTATAACTACAATCTATTTGAGATTCTAATCTTACTTTGTTTTGTCATGGGGATAGAGATGCTCATTTTTGCATGTTGCGCACTCTTACAAGGTTTAATAAAAATTGACATCATGCAATATGGAGGCATTATTGGAATTGCATATTTCAGTTGGGCTATTGGACAATTTTTTGACAAGAAAATCAGTAATTATCTAAAAGGATTTGCTGCATATATGTTAGGGGTCGTGAGTGCTACAATTTTAGCTGTTGCAATAGGAACATTAATTGACATACTTATAAAACATTAACATATGGAAAATAAAAAAGCATCATCCTTTATTTTTGGTATTATAGCGATCATAATTGGGGTAAGATTATATAAAGAATTTGACTTTGAAAATCTAAAATTTGAGAAACCAGCACTAGCTATTGTTTACAGCGTTGTCTTTATATTTTCCATTTACATACTCGGGAAAAATCTAAAGAACAAACTTAAAAACAAAAATAAAGATCAAAATATCGTTTAGAAGCTGATGATTATTCTTAATAATAAGAAAGAGCAAAGTTCAATAATCGAGATATTATTGAACTTTGCTATAAAAAATGTATCTTCTACTCATGAAGGATCGCGAAATTCTTAGACGACATATCGATCAAACTATTCAACTCAACGATGAACAGTTTGATTATTTCTTTTCTTTTTTTAAACCCGTATCATTTAAGAAGAAACAATCCATCATCCAAATTGGTGATGATGTAACATGCGAGTATTTTGTTTTAAATGGCTGTCTTAAAACATTTTTTGTTAATGATGAACAAAAGATGCACATCCTACAATTTGCAACAAAAACCTGGTGGGCATCTGATTATAATGCGTTACATAACAATAAAAAAGCAACAGTTAATCTGGATTGTGTAAGTGATGCAGATACCCTTTGCCTGTTTAGTGAAGACCGAGAAAAAGTGTGCAAAGAAATACACGAAGTGGAAACTTTTCTAAGGTGGCGTTCCAATAAGGGTTATATAGGTTTACAAAAAAGAATTCTCTCCTTACTTAACAACGATGCCCGAAGTCGGTATGAAGAATTGATGCAACAATATCCAGAACTCTACAACCTGGTTCCAAAACATTTAATTGCGGCGTATCTTGGTGTATCCCGCGAAACCCTCAGCCGCCTGTATCATGCCAGATAGGGTGATATATGTCACCAAAACAAACATTCTTTAAAATGTGATGTATATCACATAAGGGTTCGATAATTTATACCCTATTTTGTGATATCATTTTAAACATTTAAAAAATTTTAAAGATGGAAAAAGAAAATTTGAAAGTATTAGTCGTACTTACCTCTCATGATCAACTTGGAGATACAGGAAATAAAACAGGTTTTTGGGTCGAAGAATTTGCTGCACCCTATTATGTTATGGCTGATGCAGGAGTCGATGTGACAATCGCTTCTCCAAAAGGTGGACAACCTCCGATAGATCCTAAAAGCGCACTTCCAGAATTCCAGACTGAAGCGACAAAACGATTTGATGAGGACAAGGAATTACAAGCTAAATTGGCCAATAGCATGATATTGAGTGAAGTAGACGAACAGGATTACGATGCTATTTTTTATCCCGGCGGACATGGCCCACTTTGGGATTTGGCGAATGATAAAACCTCTATAACACTTATAGAAGATTTTTGGAAAAACAATAAGCCTGTTGCCGCGGTATGTCATGCTCCGGGTGTATTCCGGTTTGTTAAAGACAGCGATGGTATCCCATTAGTAAAAGGTAAAAAAGTTACTGGATTTTCGAATTCTGAAGAAGAGGCTGTTCAATTGACAGATGTTGTTCCCTTCTTAGTAGAAGATGAACTTATAAAACTTGGTGGTGATTACAGTAAAGGAGAAGATTGGGGTAGTTATGTTTTAAAAGATGGCAATTTGATCACAGGTCAAAATCCAGGTTCTTCAGAAGAAACGGCAAAGGAATTACTCGCCCTATTATCGAAATAGATATTAATCCAATACAGTTTTAAACTATTAATCAACGGATTGATCCCTTAGGGCCAATCCGTTTTCTATTTCTCGTATATGAGACTAGTTTTTTATTTCACAAAAGTCGCCTTAGAACCTCGACCCGTTGCATCTAAAGCTGAAATAGCAACATTTGACATAAGTTTTAATTACACTTTCTAAAAAACAGAAGGAGCAGCAAATTCTTTACTACCAGATCCAGTAACAGATGTGTAACTAGAAATCATCTATCCTTCTTTTTTATATTGGCAGAGATTTACAACTACTCTATCATTCTTTTACATGGCAATAGTTCATTTTTCATCATCAAACCATCCTATTGGGATCCAAACATCTATTTTAATATCAAAGTATATTAAGGAGCTATTATAAATAACAAATTTAGATTGGATGATCTTGTTTAGTAGAGCAGCAATTCTAAAAGAAAACGATCCAAATATTCGTCATAATGGAATAAGATCTATGGATAATTATCCCAAATTGCAGTACAAATTCGAAATCATAACCATAGATAATATCGTGAAAAAATGATTGAAATGTTAAAAAACCTTAAAAAACATACATTCAACATATCAAGTTAAAAAAGATTTAAATTAAAATATTCACACTAATAACACTGTAAATCAGCCATTTACAACATATTATATTATATCAAGTTTGTTACAAACATATATTTATTCTAATGCATGCCAAATATTGAGGCATGTGTTTTGTAAATACCAAATCGTAATATTTTTATTACAAAAGTAAGTTTGTCATTTGAATCTCAGATCAAATGCATTAACACACACTAAATAATATAGGATATGAATTACATGGAAGAAGTTCTCACTCCTACAAAGGAGGTTAAGGTGCTATTAAAGCCAGCTGTATTAAATTCAAACGAGCAGCAATTAAAACAACAAAAAAACAGTTTGTTACGCAAATCAATTCAATATGGTCTCAAAGAATATAGTATATGGGGCATAACATTTTTGATTTTACTAACGTCAGTATTTGGTCTATATATGCTTCAGACAGAATTCGAAGCATTACGTTTTGAACGTCTAGATAGCATTGGCGGAACTATAATTATTGGTTTCGGTATTTTCCTGTTACTATCCAGTATCAGTTTCTTGGTCTATTTAATAATTTTACATACTAAATATAAGCCTATAGCATCTGTATCTGATGATGAATTACCATCTTGTACAGTTATTGTACCAGCTTACAACGAAGGACATCTTGTCTATGATACTTTACGTAGTCTTGCTAATAGCGATTACCCTGGACATAAGCTCCAATTAATAGCAATAGATGACGGTAGTAAAGATGATACGTTCACTTGGATACAACGCGCTAAAGCGGAGTTGGGTGATCGCGTTGAGATTTATCAACAACCTAAGAACATGGGAAAACGACATGCGCTTTACCGTGGTTTCAAATTAGGTAAAGGTGATATTTTCATTACTGTCGATAGTGATTCTGTGGTAAAAAAAGACACACTTAGGAATATGGCCTCCCCTTTTGTGAAAAATAAGGATTGTGGTGCTGTTGCTGGAAATGTACGTGTACTCAATAATAAAAAAGCTATTATACCACGTATGCTTAGTGTAAGTTTTATATTCAGTTTTGAATTTGTCCGCTCAGCACAAAGTGTATTAGGATCAGTAATGTGTACTCCAGGTGCTTTATCTGCATATCGAAAAGATGCCGTGATGAATTGTTTAGAAGATTGGATGAATCAAACTTTTATGAATCAACCTTCTGATATTGGAGAAGACCGGGCTATGACCAATATGATTTTAAAACAGGGTTTCCATGTTTTATTTCAATCCAATGCATATGTCTATACCGATACTCCTGTACGTTATAAAAACTTATATAAGATGTTTATTCGTTGGGAAAGAAGTAATGTGCGTGAAAATATTATGATGAGCCGTTTTGCTTTTACCAATTTCCGTGAGGGTAAAAAATTAGGAACGCGTATTTTATTACTTATGCAATGGAAAAAAGTATTGCTTTCCTATCCGCTGCTTTTGTTAATGATGTGGACAATATTTCATTATCCTTTAATGTTCTTGAGTTCAACTTTTGTAGGAATACTAATTTTTTCAAGTATTCAAGCATTCTTCTTTGCCTCAAAAAGTGACAATAAAAAAGAAGCATTTTGGGCTTATACTTACAGTATATTCTATGCATTCTCTCTATTCTGGATTACTCCATATGCAATTGCTACAGCAGGACGCAGCGGATGGTTGACAAGAGGCTAACTCCAGTAAATAATAATATTCCATGTATCATATTTAATTAATATGATTACGATTTGGGCAAGGTTATGCGTTTTCGCATAATGCTTGCCCTTTCGGTATATAATACAATCCCTAAGCCATTTTACTAAGTAATTTATCATACACAATTTTGATACAGGAATGAACATGATAAACCATCTATGACAATCAGATACCACAATTTTAGAAGGTTAGAATATCTATTTTTAATCCACCATGCTACTATTAACCGGACTTATCACTATAACATGATCAAAAGTATTAATCTAACCGTTCTAATTTAATGAAGACTATATTGAAATGAAAATTTCGGGGAGGAAAGATCGAAACTGATAAAAGCTAAGAAAATTGCTTAAAAAAGGAAATTTTATGAAGAATTGGCAAATGAAATTTCAATCCATCATGAGATGACTAGTGTCGCATATCATAGTCCAAAATTTTCACTCAAACTCTACCCCTTTACTTGTAAAGGCAATGAGGCACTTGCTGAACACATCCAAGCAAATTCAGCATACCGTAGATTGCAAAACTAAGACCTGCCGAAGCAGATATGTCCACAGGAAAGGAGTATGTACAAATAATAACCATTTGATAATATCAGCGCGTATTAATCATGCTAGGCATGCTGTGTATAATTAGATCCATTATACTCCATGTACTGAATCAATGTGACTCAAAATATAGCATAAAGGCTAGGTATTGATTGTTGAAAATGGTATTAAGAAATTAATACAGGAATTTTATTAAAAATAATATATCCATCATATTACTATTTGAGATAAAATAATATGTTTTGAATAAAAAAAGAAAGTTATTTGCTTTTGTTATCCTTCGTACTCGCTAATGCCCAAGCAATAAGTACGGGTTGAAAGAACAGTCGTGCAAATCTCTTAGCATTAGTATCGAGACCAAAGGCATCACGTTTTTCTACATATTGGGCGATATTGCCAGGAAACACAGATGTAAAAAATCCAGCCGCTATTTGACCAACAGTTTCTCTATGTTTTTCATTTGTAAAAATTAGAGCAGCACCTAAAGAAATTTCCGCTAGTCCAGAAAACACCACCGTATCATCCTTTTTAAGTGGAACCCAATTAGGCACCTGAGCCCGAAATTCTTTACGAGCAAATGTTAGATGTGAGATACCAGCAGTCATTAAAAATGTACCAAGAGCAATTCTGCTTACCTTTTGAAAATAGGATTGATTCATCAGCATATTATTTATTTTATCAATATCGATCAGTATAGATACAACCGACAATGGACAAAGGTTTTTTATAATGACAATATTTTTAAAACTCCACAGAAATTCTCTATTTTGACAGTTCCGCAAGTTCATCTTTCGTGAATACATGATCCCCTTTCAAATAACTATTTGCTTCCTTCAGATATTTAAAAATTATTTTTTTACCTTCTTGACTTGGCAATTTTTTAAGATTTTGAACTAAAAAATTTTTATCCACTAATCGATCTTTATGATAATCAAGAAATGAGGGAGCATGTGTTTGGACAGACCATCGTATAAAATGCAGATCAATATTATCTTTATTTTTTGATATAACAGATTCTAGTCTATTCTTACCTTTTTTAAACTGGCTTAGCTTTGTAAATGGATTGTTCTTATGCTTTGCCCATAATATTTCATATGCTGCGAGATACCCTTGTTCTGTTGCAGTTTTGGCTCCAGATTCTAAGGTTTTCAGATTGTTCTCGCAGAGTTTTTTATCTTTAACAGCTACCGAATAGTCAGATCTTATTTTATCAATATCAATTTGACCAAAGCAAATAATTGTACTTAACACAAAAAATATACACACAAAAAAACGTTTACCCATATTCTCTCCAATTATGATGTTTATATTCCAATTTCTAAGTTTATAAATGTTATGCAGCATACCATCAGGTGATATAAGCCTTATGTTGAAAAGGGGACATGGGTCCCCTTTTCATTTAATTCAGTAATTTAAATATACTATATTTATATTCAAACTACAATTACAGAATAAAGTCTTGTGTTATAACGATACGTTATCACGTAACATTTTAATATCATTATGCGCAGCTAACTGCTTACCCAATTGGTTCAACACCATATTTTTCACTTCTATAGATAACTGATCAGCATCCTCTTCTAGAGTATTTTTATAGGTTTCCTTAAAAGCATCCTCTCCTTTTTCACAACTTTCCAATAAGCTTTTCTTATCATTTCCTGAAATATTTACTTTAACATTCATCCACAATCTAAAAAGTTTACCACTCATCATCGTACTTTCCGTTGGCTCCTCACCCTCGAGTTTAACATAAGGTGTTAACTCTTCTATAAATTGTTTTGATTGCTGCATATATTTCCCGAAAATACCGCCTAAGCTATCCACTCCCATATTGTTGGCAAGATCAGATGCTGTTTTATATCCTTCTATCCGATCATTGTTGATCTTGATCAGATCATTGATAATTTCTGGATTATTAATTTGATTTTCCATAGCAATTATGTTATTTGAGTTGTAAATCATTGCATTGAAAACAACAACATAAGCAATAGGTTCAGTCCCTAATTCATTTCGGGTATTAACACAGCAATAGCGTATTTAACACCAGCAACAAAAGACTGACCAAGTTATGGATATAACTAACAAAAGGTTTTCAGTCTTACAACCATGTAATACCAATAGCTTATTTAAATGTGTATGAAAAATCGCCATTTAGGGCATAGCGATTTCTTGATCTTCATGATATGCTTCATTCCATTTTGCGAGTTGACACATAATGGGGATTAATGCTTTTCCTTTTTCGGTTAAAGAATATTCTACTCGAGGGGGCAACTCTTTAAACTCCTCTCTAAAGATAATACCATCCTCTTCCAACTCTTTCAGCGAACTCGTCAATACCTTCCTAGAAATATGCTCTATCATAGCATCCAATTGTCCAAAGCGTGCTTTCCGATCACGCAAAGTATAGATGATAACAGGCTTCCATCTTGTTCCTAAAATTCCCATCGAACGCTGCATAGCGCATGAGCAGCTCTTAAAATCCGTTCGTTTCATATACAAATTATTGAATAGTTACATCTAGGTAACCACTTTATACTATCAATAGTTACAAAAGTACACTAATTGAAATATATTTGCAATACGATCAAATTTTAAAATAAAATATAATGAGTATACAAACACTATTTAATCCATTTCAATACAAAAACCTCGTTCTCAACAATCGTTTTGTCATGGCACCGATGACACGTGCATTTTCTATCGATGGCATTCCAGGTGATGATGTCAAAGGTTATTACGAACGTCGTGCAGCAGCTGAAGTAGGATTAATCCTGACAGAAGGTACTGTAATTGACAGACCATCATCAAAAAACCTAAAGGATATTCCAAATTTTTATGGTGATCAGGCATTATCTGCTTGGAAAAATATTGCTGATGCTGTTCATCAAAAAGGTGGAAAAATAGCCCCTCAAATATGGCATGTAGGCGATACACCGATGCAATGGACTCCTCCAGCACCTTTTGAAAGTCCAGATTCAATGAGCTTAGCAGATATTGAACATACGATACAAGCTTATGCGCATGCGGCAAAAGCAGCGAAAGATCTAGGATTCGATGCATTTGAAATTCATGGTGCACATGGCTATTTAATTGACCAGTTTTTCTGGGAAGGTATGAATCATAGAACTGACGAATTTGGAGGTAAAACAATCAAAGAAAGATCCAGATTTGCTGTTGAAGTCATAAAAGCGATGCGCCAAGCAGTAGGTCCTGATTTTGTTATTATCCTACGCCTGTCGCAATGGAAACAACAGGATTATACTGCTAAATTTGCTCCAACACCTACATCTTTAGAAGATTGGATCTTACCACTAGTCGATGCTGGAGTAGATATTTTTCATGGTAGCCAACGCCGTTATTGGGAATCGGAATTTGAAGGCAGTGACCTGAATTTTGCAGGTTGGCTGAAAAAAGTATCTGGACAACCCACTATTACCGTGGGTTCTGTAGGCCTTGATAAAGATTTTGGGGATGTATTTACCAATTCCGATTCAAAATCAGCTCCAGTTGCCTTAGATGAATTGGTTCGCAGATATGAAAGAGGAGACTTTGATCTTGTTGCAGTAGGTAGAGCAATTTTACAAGATCCAAATTGGGTCAAAAAAGTACATGCAGAAAAGTTCGATGAACTGTCGACATTTGAAGCAAAAAGTTTGGGCAGCTTGTCTTAGATCAGTCAAAAGGCTAAAAGACGCTATGGTAAACTAATTTTAAATCATGAGTTTATAAAAATTGATTGTTCTGATATCATCAAGTATTTTATCTATAGCATATACAGTCTATAGATAAAATACCGATATTTCCATTCCTAAATGGTGTTTTTAAAATAAGTTTTCTATTTCTCTAAGGTATGCGTTATCTTAATAAGATGAATATATAGACTTTTGCAAGTCGAGCAATATTCTTGTCCTCTTCAATTTATCATGACCTACTTTCATTCCTTTAATTCCATATTTGATGTATTCTAACATCTACATGTATAATACCATTACAGCATCATTACAACAAGCCTCCCTCAACCTTAAAATATCAACCTCATATTCCTATACACCGTTTTATTGGCTCTTAATACGCTGAGATAAACAAGTCCAAACAAGTTGATGGTATCTGATCATAAATAATTATTTATAAATTGTTATAATTTCCTATATTCACCATCTTTCTCTTACAAAAACCAACAATACGAACAACCGACTTATATTTTATGCTCCATACACAAATTTCAACAGCGACTTTCAATAATACAAAACCACATTACCCTATACTCGATGGGTTACGAGGTGTGGCAGCTATTACGGTTGTATGTTTTCACATATTTGAAGCTTTTGCAACGAGTCATTTGGACCAGGTAATCAATCATGGTTATTTAGCCGTCGATTTTTTCTTTATACTATCCGGATTTGTGATTGGTTATGCTTATGATGATCGTTGGGCAACAACATCAACTTTAGATTTTATCAAACGCCGAATAATTCGACTTCATCCCATGGTCTTTATGGGTGCGATCATTGGTGCCATTCTATTTTACTTCCAAGGCTGCTCGGTATGGGATGTTTCTACTGTCAGTATCATGGCATTGCTCGGTGCGACATTATTAAACGCATTTTTGATCCCAGCAATGCCAGGGCATGAAGTACGCGGTTTAGGTGAAATGTTTCCTTTGAATGGCCCAAGCTGGTCTTTATTTTTTGAATATATGGGAAATATACTCTATGCCTTGATTATCCGAAGATTTTCCACCAAGATTCTTGCAGGCTTAGTCTTTATTGCAGGTTGTGGCTTAGCGACATTTGCAATAGTAGGACCTTACGGGGATCTCTGTGCTGGATTCTCGTTGACCGAAATCGAATTTACTGCTGGATTTTTAAGGATGCTATTTTCTTTTTCTGCAGGTTTATTACTCTCACGTGTTTTCAATCCCGTTCATATAAAAAGAGCTTTTTGGATGTGTAGTCTCCTGTTAGTTGCTCTTCTTACCGTACCACGTATTGGCGGAGCAGAGTATTTATGGATGAACGGGCTATATGATACCTTATACTGTATCGTGATTTTCCCAATATTAGTTTATCTTGGAGCATCTGGAAAAACCAGCGATAAGTATACAACTCAGATATGTAAATTTTTAGGCGATATTTCGTATCCTTTATATACCGTTCATTATCCTTTTATCTATCTGTACTATGCCTGGGTAAAAAATCATAAACTTACTTTTGAAGAATCATTACCTGGTGCAGCAGCTGTTCTTATTGGAAGTATCATACTTGCTTATATCTCTTTAAAATTTTACGACATACCAGTAAGAAAGTATTTAACAAACCGACTTTTAAAAACTAGTAAATCATCATTAAACAATTCTTAAAAATGCTATACGATCTGATTTTTTTCATAAAAAAAATCAGATTAATAAACAAAGGTTTTTATCTTTAGCTACGAATCAATCACTTAAACCAGCCATGAATAAGAAATCATACCAAGAAATGAGCAATGAAGAACTAATCAATGCCAAAAAAGTAACAACAATAGCTGCAGTTCTATTGACCTTTATGTTACTTATCCTATTGGGAATGGGAATCTATATTTCCGTAACCAAAAAATTCAGTGCATTGGTCGCTATTCCTTTTGCTTTGTCACCCACGACGATCATTAATTTTAAAAATTTAAAGAAAATCAATCAAGAACTCAAGACGAGAGGGATATCCTAATTTATACATCAAAAATTTCACTTAGTTTTATTATGAACTCCAGCACTGCATCTTGTCCAAAGTTAGGACCCTGATCCTAAGAACTCAGGATCACTAAGCGTTTTCAAAAATGAAATAATATCTTGTTTTTCGTGATCAGTTAATGGGATCCGATTGCCATTTTCTTTTAAAATAGGATCCAGATTTTCAGTATCTCTAACACCTTTATCAAAGTAATCCAACACCTCTATTAACGTTGCAAACTGACCAAAGCTACCATAAGGCGCAGTATATTCAATATTCCTTAAGCTAGGAACCCTAAAACTCATAAAATCGGAAAGCATTCCCGTCACCCGAGCACGTCCCGCTTCTTCAGAACTACTGTGTAATGGAAAGCCCACGTTTCTGAAACTCTGATCCGTAAAAAGTTCCGTACTGTGACAACTCTCGCATTTTTGTTTAAATATCTGATAGCCCTGCGCTTCACTTTTAGTGAATTTTTCATCCTTATTTCGCATTACTTGATCATATTTACTATTAGCACTGATAAGAGTATAAGCATATTGGGCTATACTACGATAAATCCGATCAGGCGTAATATATTCATCTCCAAATGCCTTTTTAAACAATTCTTGATAGGAAATGTCCTGGCTTATTTTCCCAATAACTTCTACAATAGAAGAATTCATCTCTTCATGTGTTATGATAGGTACCAAGGGTTGTTTTTCTAGTTGGAGAACATTTCCATCCCAATTATAAAACTGCATAAAGGCCATATTTTGTATCGGCGGGGTATTTCTAAGACCTATTCGACCATAAATGCCTATGGCTCTCGGATTATGATCAGCAAAAGCATGGGCCCTATGGTGACAGCTCGCACAGGATATGCTATTATTTCCGCTTAATTTTTTTTCATTAAATAACTTTTCTCCCAGTTCTACTCCATATTTTGTTGGCCTATTATTTTTCACACTATTATTTAAAATAGGAAATCCAGCAGGAATTTCCAATGAAAGCTCTGGGTTATCGAAAGAAAAGGAAGTTTTATCATCTTCTTTACTACAAGAGAGCAACAAGATGAACACCACTATAATCCCTACTATTTTTTCCACTTGCATAGCTATTTTTAAATTATAAAAACACGAGCTGATCCACTCATCTCCTTTGATCAGCTCGTGTCCGATCTTAGTTTTCTACTTTACTTATAGAAAACATTCCTGATACATCACTAGAACCATTACCACCGAGATTGTCCACGAATTTTAACATTTGAACAGCAGTATGAACATTTGGTGTAGCATTATTCCCCATCCCTGTCCCTGTTGATAGGGTAATGGTATTGGTCTTCCCGGTCAACAGTTGATTAAAATCTGCTGTAATGGTTATTTTAGGAGCACGTTGACCCACAATAGCAACTGTTGTCAGATCTAATGTGATATCGCGATATGCATCCACACCTTGCGTATATGCACCTTCATTTCCTTCAATAGTGCTACCGGTGTGAATAGACATGGTTTTATTATCGATTTCATAAAAGCCTTCCAATTTTGTAAATCGATAACCTGTTCCCCACTCCCACATCATTTTAGTATCATTAGCACCAGCAGTGGCATAAAATGTTGGAAATCTCACTTGATCGATTGTATTCACATCCTGTTTTACACCCAAACCAAATTTGATCTGCTTATAAGTACCCGATGGAATGTTCGTTAAGACATAGTCCAGACTAGCTTGCTTCGCTTGATCAATAACAGTTGCTCCTTTATCCAGATCATTAACATGGTAAGGTATCTCCCCTCCATCAGCTTTGATAAGACGGATATTGCTAATCACATATTTCAATTCAGATAAATGATGGACTTGTCCTACTGCAGAAGTATTTGTTGTAGCAGTAGTTGAACTCGCCCCCCCTAAGATTATCGTTGTATTTTTAAAGGTATTATTAAAATGTAAGGTTACATGATTAGCCACAGGCATGTCATCACTTTTACTACATGAAACCATTGCCAGTGTACAGGCTGATAATAATAGATAGTTTTTTAGATTCTTCATTTCAATTTTTATTTAATTAAACATTATTTATTGTTAGCACTATGGGTTTTTCTAAAAACCCACTTTTAAGGATGTAAATATATTACGCCCCATTCGAGGAATATTTCCCCAGTCAGCGTATGTACTGTAGTATTCATTCCATAAGTTTTCGGCACCTACCTGTACAACAGCTTTACAATTCTTGATATTAAATCGATAGTCTGCCGAAACATTCCAAATCTTATAAGAGGAAGTTTTATCTTCTCCATACTCCGGACTGTAATTATTTTGTGTAAAATCACCATTCAAACTGGTTTGAAACCCAATTTTATGATGTGTAAAATGGACTGATGTCTGATAACTTAGGGGACGTATAAAGGGTAAATTTCCACCTCTGTCATCTTGACCGCGAGCATAAGTCAGCAGACCTTTCCATTGCAGATTTTGCAAGATGTCGTAATGACCACCAATAGAAAAATTGAAAAGTGTAGCATGGTCCAAAGAGGTATAACCTTTGACACCTACCGATTGGTAATTCATTGGGCTACCCATATTTAAAATTCGACCAACGATATAGTTTTGGATATAGAAGTAGTTTGCCTTAACTTCAATCCCGACTTTTTCTTTCTTAAAGCCCAAACTCGCATTCATTTCATATGAAATTTCATTTTTCAAATCCGGGTTCCCGATATAATCGTATCGATCGAAACTATTGTAGATATAATAACCATAACCTTCGGAAACAGATGGTGCCCTATGTCCATAACCCGTTCCCGCAGAAAAATTAAAACTGTCAAAATTAAGCTGATAATTTGCATGAAGACTTGGCAAGAATCTTGTTTTTTCTTGTGGTGTACCAGGGTGGAAAATCCAATTAAATTCCACGTACTTAGCATGATTGTAGTTCAACCCCAATGCTCCACCAACATTTACTTGACTCTTGTCGGAGATTTCCCATGCATTATTCATCGAAAGTCCTACATATCGAGTCGTTACCCATGGCCAACTGTAGGCAAACATGGTACGGTTGTTTCGATCTTGAGGATACATTCTCATTTCAGCGATCGATACATTCTCGTAAGCATTCAACTGTATTTCGGAAGCGTAATCATCTTTTTTTAGATTAATCTTACTCACAAGTCCATAAGTCGTGCTCCATCCCGGCATATCCATATGCACTAAATTTTCAGGACGTGTCGTATCATCCATATAGTGCTCTACTGCATTAAAATAGATTTTTGAATCCCACACTTTGACCAACCCATCCTCAAACATTTGCTTATAGGAAGCAGATGTGATCAATGCTCGGGATAGCCAGAGGTCCATCGGTAATGCTGGGAAACCGACATCCTTGGCCATATCAAAAATAGCATCCACTCTTAAAGCAGACAATGGACTTGTTTTATAAGCCATACCTAAAGACGTATTAAATTTATGGTATTGCGAATGCTTGACTTCATCGTTATGTCCATCAGCATAATTACCCGCTTTTCTAAAAGAAATACTTCCATCTGCTACAAATTTGTCATCTGAATAAGACAAATTTCCCATATTGAAAAACTGTTTATTATTCCATTCGAATCCTGTTTGGTAGGCACCACTCCACTTCGGATCCAGACTAAACGGGGTACTTTTTCGCTTCAGATCAATACTTCCCGACACGGTAGATCCATGCATACTTCCAGCCTGCCCCGATGTAATGTCAATCGCAGAAAGGTTGTTACTCTCCACATAAGAGGTGATCGGATCCATTTTATCGGTACAAGCTCCGAAGATATGCATACCATCAATGGTCAAATTCGTCCGTTCTGAACTCATATTATTCAACAAGGGCTCCCAAGCATAAGCACCACGTTTGATAAAACTTATATTTTCCGAGGATGCCAAAAATTCATCAACCGACACGGACATTTTCATTTCAGTCTCTATTTTCTTTTTGACCATCCTATTTACATGTACTTCATCGATACGACGCGTACTATCTTGCTTTATCTGCGAATCTTGCGCTTTAGCATATATACCAAATACCAGAAGCACTAAGCCAACACTTAATTTCTTCATCATGGTTAAAATAAAATATCAATATGCAGGTCGCTTTTAGCACCTGCAATGCCAGGTGTAAAATCATCCGGTACAACAGTTCCTTTTATGATTTGTCCATCTTGGTTCTGCATAATAAAATTCAATGTCCAGTTTCCGGTCATGGTATAATTCACTACGCCATGATACAACCCGTCGTTCTGTTGCGTCAGATCTTTATTGTTGGGTGACGAATGATTCCCCATAGAAGGTTCTGGCATACGCGGATCCAGCTGTAACATATAACCATTAACCTCAGTGTAGGAAAACTGTGTCGGATCTGGAAATACTCCCGATGGATTATCTATAGGTTTTTGATATCTATAGATTCCAGCTAACAGTTCGTTTTCAGAAACTTTTGGCTTCTGAGGAGATATTAAAGCGATGATATATTGTTCATTATCCTTCCCCGTAAAAACCGTCATGTTGAGATTTTTATTTGCTTGTTCCTGAACATTTATGCTTTTCTCGACCTGGAAAGTTTGACCATTAACGGTCAGGCTGAGGTATAGGTTCCAACTGTCATCTAAACTACTTTTCTCTGTAAATACAGCATATCCAGAAAAATATTTTTCATCAGATCTCTCCATCAATTGATACCGATGAGGACAGGACTGATGCTCCCCCATTGCATTAGTCATAATAGGCAAAAATGTAACTCCAGAAGTATTAGATATTTCGCCAGTCTGACTATTGGTGATTTTTAAACGGATTTCATTATAACCCTTATAGAATGTTCCATTCAAAGCTTCAATACGAATATGATACCCGTTAGTAGTAACAGTTGCAGCCTCTTTAAACTCGACATGTTCCGTTACTACAGTATCGATTTCAGCTTCGTAATCCGTTTTACCCTTTGTACATGACATGACCACAACGCATAGCGCAGCCATAAATAATAGTATTTTCATTATTATTTACTGTTTTGTGAAAAAAAAATCGGAAATCCAGCTTAGCTTCTACATATATGTAGTACAACGTCAAATCTATAGATAGGGACTATCTTCACCTCGATCTCAGAGTTGGGAATGACTTTGATTCATCGTAATCATCAGCAGGTAGATAAGAGGTTATCAAAATATAACAATTACCCACTATAAATCTTCCACTGCTACATACCGACTATGATATGGAGCGTATCCTGCAGAAATAATTTATGCGAGATCATTAATTGATGATCTGATAGTACTTTAATAAATGCTATACTTCAATTCATTCCTGTTTCAACCACTAGTCAACATGTTGAAGTCTGTTCTCCAAAATGATCAATAAAATTCATGATGCAGAGCATCATTTTCAATATTGATCTATCGCAGGTACAACGACATGAATAGGATCCGATAAAAATCTGTCTTTAACAATACATCAAGAAATTCATGATATAGGATATCAGTATCCGTCTCGATAATATCGTGATAAAATCAGGTCACTAAATTTAAAATAGCTGACGTTAATGACTAAGCTTTGCTGGTAAGCAAAAACGGGATAGGAGGACGAAAAATAGGTGTGGTAAATGTAAATCTGTAATCCGCCAAATAAGGAGAAAAATGTTTAACAGAAAGATTTTCTTCTGGTGGATGCATAGTAAAAAAAACACTTTCCTTATGCATATAAAAAGCATTACGCTCATATATCACCAGATTCTTTTTTGTTTCCTTCTGCTCTTCTGCTCTTATTTTTTTCATAAATACACATTGCCCATTACAATGAATCTGAGGACGATCCTTATTGATACATTGAGCAATATAATCGGGTAAGTGTATCTCATATTCAAGTACCATGACATTGCGATAGAAGGACTGCAATGTCAATGTTATCAGAAGAATATAAGTACAGATACGTTTCAAAACCTTTTAGTTTTTTTCAATATGGCCAAATATACGGAATGATTTTCTTTAAAAAACAGGAAAATAGCACTTAATTTAAAAAAATAGCTGAACATTTTTATTATCGGTGTACATCGAGCCGATAAGGGATCTAAAAAGAAGAAGTAATCGATATTGTAGTAATTGTACAAACACAGCTGTAAAACAACCTATGATGACAACTCAAATAGAAAAAAGACTAGCTTTTTATGTTCCTTGCTCTACTTAACAACATCTATCCGATTCAATGTACCATTAAAACCCGACACCTGAACAGGTAACTTGTAAAGTTCAATTTCCTGATGATCAACCGCCTTTATACCACTGATTTTGACATCCTGTTTTTTATTGATCTTCTTCGGTATTTCAATCAGACCATATGCCTTATAAGGCACTTGATCATCTCCTAATAAAGATCGTGGTCCCCCACCTAAACATCCACTATGATATAATATGACACTTTCTTTCTGTGCGGGATAATACACATGTTGATGTCCAGACAAATAAAGATCAACCCCATTTTCCTTTAAAAAAGATAAGGTTTCATCAGCTTGTTCCAATACTTCTCCCGGTTTGTTCTTTGATTCTACAAGAGCATATAATGGTAGATGTCCGAGTACGATTTTAAATCTCGTTTTTCTAGCCAAGGAAGAGTTCAATTGTTCTTTCATCCAACTTTTTATATCATTTGGTATCTGAGCAGAAGAGGCATCCCATGAGATGATCAATACGTTATTTTTCAAGTAGGAATAATAATATGGAAAATGACTGCTGTCTATAAAAGTCAGATTCACATCATGCTTATGATTGTTCCAAAATAACGCTGAAACTTCACGATCTAAAGCGTAACCAGGAGAAGCATCATGATTGCCCATGGTAAATCCAAAAGGTACAGCAGCTGTCTTTATTGGTTGCAAAACAACCCGATCAAATCCTGCCCACATGGCCTCTAGATCTACTCGCGTCAAAGTTTTTTTCTGACCAGCGACCATATCTCCGCCACATAAAATAAGATCTGGCTTCAGCTCAGCAATTCGGTCTACCACATCCAATACTTCTTGACTATAAGTGGTCGACCCATAGCCGTCATTTAAATCGGATAAGACCAAAATCTTAAGATTTTTATTGATCTTTTCTTGATTCAGATCCCGAGTGGATGATTGTGAAAATACAGGATAAATAGCATAAAAGGAAAGGAGAAAACAAATAGAGGAGTAAAATTTCATAAAAAGTCTATTGAATATATAGAACCTCAAATGTATCACTATAATTTTAAAATACCATTTTGCATAGCAAAAAAATAAGGCTTACTGATTACCATAGACATGATATCATATAAAGCAAAAAAGAGACTTTAAAAGTCTCTTTTTATAGCTTATCAACTTGAAATATTCTGAATGTTATGAATAAGCTAAAAGTTTATGCATTTCCTCGAATAACCCGTAGTAACACGACAATAATTGCGATTACTAACAACGCATGGATAATACCTCCACTGTAAAATCCTCCTAAAAAACTGATCGCCCAGATAATGACTAAAATTACTGCGATGATGTATAATAAATTTCCCATAGTATAATGTAGTTTTATGATGTTTAATATTTAGTAACCTGATTATATAACAATTGAAATGGGATATTGGTTTTTTGCACCCAACAAAAAATTATTAAAAATGCCTGATTTCCCTCATCAATAGAAAAATAGACCGCTGATCAATTCTTCCAAATCGAAAAAAAACAGCGTACAGACACAGCAGCTTTTAATATTTTTGATCAATCCACGTAACGTAAAATAACTAATCCACCAGAAGAAAGATAAAAGATGCCCTGTCGAAAGTAATTTCCAGCCTGCTTGATTTTAAGAGATAAGCAATGTGAAGCATACATCACGCTCAAATCTAGCTATCAATCAGTTACCCCTTACAATAGATATCATGAACAATAAAAATTACGCAATCGATTTCATTTAATAAGCCCATAAATTATCCAAACAAAACGGCTAACTTAATACCATTATGTTAACCAAAATCAATAATAAACCCTTATGAATCCATTCCAGTTATGAAAAAAACACATCTCACAGGCGTACTATTCGCAACACTCGCTACGATTTCCTGCTCAAAAGAAATTGTAAAATCAAGATTAGAAAAACCCTCTGCGACCATCTCACAGAGTGATAAAGATCTACCCAATCTGATATTAACAGGAAGTAATGCTGCACCCTCACAGCATCTCGTCTATAGTTTTCCAAATGATGCGGTATTGAAGATGGGCAAAATAAAGATTACAAATACAGCTAAAACCGAATATTTCTCGGTGCTCAATTATGATGGTGGATATATGGGTTTACAAGACACACCAGATCTGCGTTATGGAACATCCAATATTATGCTTGCTTCGCTGTGGGATAAAAATACCGCAACAAATAATCTCGCTTTCTATTCATATTTAGATAGCAAAACAGTTGCTAGTCGTTTCGGAGGTGAAGGAGATGGTCAAAAAACATTAAATCCATATAATTGGAGCATCAATACGTGGTACAATATGGTCATCCGTTCTTGGAAGGAAAACGGAAAAATATACATTGCCAATTTCGTTCAAGACCTCTCAACGGGAAAATGGTTACACACCTCCACCATCGGTAGAGAAGCTAGCGCAGGATATTTAGGTTCGGGCAGTGGTACATTTTTAGAAAACTGGGTAGGCGACAATCCGAGCTATGATGGCAGATTCCATAGAAAAGCATTGTTGAAAGATAATTGGAACCTCAGTGTGAATAACGTTTGGGAAAAATCGAGCAGTCGTTATTTCTCTGCCAATGATAATGATGCTGCACGAAATGGGCAATTTGATCGAGCATTTAATGTCGGTTACAATAGTGCCGAGGACGCGTATTTTATGGAGCATGGAGGTTCCACGACTCCAGATCCAGCTTTTGGTACTGGTCGTGTCTTAAACTTACCAGAACAGGCAGGACAAGGAACCGCTCCAATATTGACGACGATTGAAAATAGCTATAGTACCGCTCGTTATCATAATAATAAATTAATTGTTTCTTGGGGAATCAACGAGAACAAATCTCCACAACTACGCTATAAACTTGAACTATTAAATGCTTCAGGTTCAGTTTTACAGACACAAGAAAAAATAAAACCAGAGAAAAGAATAGATACCCTTTCCAGTACTTTAGCAAATGGAAATTATACCATTAGGATCACATTGACAGATATCTTTAATCAACAAGCTCCGGCAAAATTAGTTCCTATAACAGTTTTCAATACTAATGATACGTATAAGATTAAAAATGTCAGTAGCGGTAAGTATCTCACAGTTCGGGATAATAGTACAGCCAATTCTGCTCAAATTGTACAATACAGTGCTAATACAAGCGATTTTCAAAAATGGAAAATTGTCAGTGGCAGTTCCGGATATGCATTAGTTAATGTTGGAAGTTCCAAATCCGTCGATATCCCGGCCAGTACAGATGATCTCAACACCGGATTGATCCAGTACAGTAGCTCAACAAATCAAAATCAACAATGGACCTTTAATTTTTTAGATATCAGCAATACAGTCTTTATAAGAAGTATACTGAGCAAAGGATTGATCATAGACAACCCTGGAAGTAGTACAAGCGACAATACGCAAGTAGTATTATACAGTATCAATAATAATCTTGGCAGCAACAATCAAAGGTGGGTCTTAGAGAAACAATAAATAAGCATTTCCAGCAGCTATTCAAATCAATAAAGGGCTGCTGGAAATTAAATCATTTATTTAGCAACATGTTCCACAAGTAATTTTTCACAAACCATATTACTCAAGACCTCCATCTCTCTATGCGCATAATTGACCGACATGCTTTTATCAAACAATTCAACAGATTGTATAGTAATCACAGCTCCCAGTACCAATTCGCGGCTATTTAAAAATTTAAGCAATTCTTCCGAAGACGGTTTCACTGCCATAAATTTTACAACATCGCCACTTTCACAATCACTCAACCTATCAAAATCCTTAACGATCACTTTACCATTTTCATCAGGTATAGGCGAACCATGTGGATCCACCTCAGGAAAACCTAAGATTTCATCCATTTTAGCAAAAAAAGCCGGAGACTGTATATGTTCAATTTGTTCAGCAATGTCATGTACTTCCTCCCAACCAAATCCCATTTTTTCCACCAGATACATTTCTGTCAGACGATGTTTCCGAATAATTAATGATGCTTCTTTTCTTCCCTTTTCCGTTAGTTTCAAAGGTTTATAACTTTCATAAATAACAAAATCTTTTTCACTAAGACGTTTCATCATACCATTTACGGTAGGCATTTTAATGTCCAGCATTTTACTTAATTCATTTACACTAGCTTCACCTTTTGTACTCGTCAAAGCAAATAATGCTTTCAGATAATTTTCTTCCGTCTGTGATATCATGATAACAAAAATACAAATTATTAGTACAATCTAACAATATTGTTATAAATAATTTGTTAGTTCATACAAACTTTATAGATTTGCAATACTAACAAATAATATTTACACAATGAAGATCAATCATTTTCTAATAATGGGTACCCTCATCTTATCGAGTTTGACCCTTTCTGCACAGACAGGGCAATTAAAAGGTAAGATAACCGATCCCGAAGGAGCCCCCATTGAGTGGGCTACTATAAGCATTCCACGATTAGGTATGGCTACAAAAGCGGATAGCATTGGAAATTATGAATTACCTCCTATTCCAGCAGGATCCTATCAATTAAAGGTCAGTTTTATTGGTTTTGAAACCAAGCTCTTATCGGTAACCATAGTAGAGAGGGTAGTTCAAGTAAAAAATCTAGAACTGAACGCTAGCTCAAACCGATTAAATAGCGTTGTCGTTACCGGCACCCGAACAGCGCGCCGAAAATCCGAAAGTCCTATAGCAGTTCATATTCTAGACAGTAGAACTTTCGATATTACGCAATCCAACACCTTAGCAGATGGTCTATGTTTTCAACCGGGATTGCGTATGGAAACAGACTGTCAGACGTGTAACTATTCTCAGTTAAGGATGAATGGGCTTGGGGGCTCCTATTCCCAGATCCTAATTAATAGCCGCCCCGTATTCAGTTCATTGATGAGTCTGTATGGACTGGAACAGATACCTGCCAATATGATTGACCGCGTCGAAATTGTAAAAGGTGGTGGTTCGGTTTTATATGGATCCTCAGCCATTGCTGGAACGGTCAATATCTTAACAAAGGAACCGCGAAAAAGCTCGTTCACACTTTCCAATAACAGCTCATTAATCGGCAACAAAACCTGGGATCATTTTTTCAATGCCAATCTAACAGCAATTAATGATGAGCAGAATGCTGGAGTTTCTCTTTTCGCATCTCATCGCAATCGTGACTCCTATGATGCAAATGGCGATGGATTTTCTGAAATGCCCATCTTACAAAACAACTCTTTCGGTTTCAATTCATTTTTTAAGTTATCTCCGCAAGATAAACTGGAAATCAATGGATGGAGTATCAATGAAGAAAGAAAAGGCGGAAATAAATTAGATCTTCAAGCCGACAAAGCCGATCAATCTGAATACCGCTTACATCATATTCTGGTAGCAGGCTTCAATTACGAACGTCAGGCAAAAGACAAATCAAGTTCATTCAGTATCTATAGTTCTGCCCAAAATACAAAAAGAACACATTACACAGGTATAGACCAAATCGATGCATGGGGACATACAAAAAATTATTCGGTACAAAACGGAGTTCAATACAATTATATCAGTTCGGAATTCTTAAATGGGAAAAACACCTTTACTGCTGGAGTAGAAAATCAATACGAATACACGTTTGATGAAATTAAAGCATATGATTATCTGATTGACCAACAGGTCAATTTATTCGGAGCTTTTTTACAGAGTGACTGGGAAGTAACCCGTAAATTAACATTACTATCCGGACTTCGATTAAACAAATCCAACCGTATGGACAACATGGTTCTCACACCGAGACTCAGCGCGTTATATAAAATTGGCCATGAAACCCAATGGAGAACATCATATGCAAGAGGATTTAAAGCCCCACAAGCGTTAGAAACCGATATGCATATGGCTTTTGCCGGAGGTGGCGTTTCCGTCATTCGCACCGATGCAAATTTGATAGCAGAAACGTCCAATAGTTTGAATAGTTCTTTGGACTTTAACAGAGCCAGTGAACACATGATTTATGGGTTTACACTAGACGGATTTTTCACCCGCTTGTACAACACATTCGTTTTGGAAGAAATCGGTACTGATCAAAATAACAATCAGCAACTCTTACGAAAAAACGGAGGAAACTCATCCGTACGAGGGGTAACAGTGGAAAGTAGATTAAATTATGATCAAAAAATACAACTGGAGACCGGTTTGACCTTACAAAAATCCACCTATGATCAAGCTGTATCCTGGTCATCCGATCTTCCAGGCACGAAACAATATCTGCGCTCTCCTGATCTTTATGGTTATTATACCCTTAGTTTTTGGCCTCAAAATCCATTCAATGCTGTATTGTCCGGCGTCTTGACCGGTCCCATGCAAGTTCCTCATTTTGCAGGTGCTCCAGGTATCGATCAGGATGTTCTCTACACCTCCCCTACATTCCTTGAAAACAATATTAAGCTATCTTATACATGTACACTAAAACAAATCAAGCAAGATTTACAATTCCATATTGGTATTCAAAATATGTTCAATCAATATCAACGCGATTTTGATACGGGCAAAAATAGAGACAGCAACTATATTTATGGTCCGAGTAGGCCAAGAACATTTTTCTTAGGATTAAAATTTGGACTGATGTAAATTTTAGATCCCCCCTAATACCTAAAGAGCGCGATTATAGAGGGGAAAGATGGAAACTTTCTTTCTCCTCCATATATCGGCGCGATGAAAATAGGATTAAAAACACGATTCAATTACAAAAGCACTATAATTGCTTGATGATACTTAGAAGACCTTTCTTGAGCGCGATTTGCATAAGTCAATAAGATCGCTATCCGCCACGATAGATTTGGTATCTGCTACTTGCAAAAAATAGGCATAGTACTGTTCAAATTCATTTTCCTGAAATTGAATATCAAGTATTTCCATCCGATGTCGTAAAGCTGCACGACCACTGCGGGCAGTCAGTATAAGATCCGGTAACTCGAAACCGATCATCGCAGGATCAATAATTTCATAATTGCTCCTATCCTTCAGAACACCGTCTTGGTGTATTCCAGACGAATGGGCAAAAGCATTTCGTCCCACGATAGCCTTATTCGCTTGCACAGGATTGGACATGGCTATTTCAACCATTTTACTCAACTTGCTTATATAACGAGGATCAACAGTAGTAAATATCGGTAAATCTTTAATAATAAGAGTCATCACAATTTCTTCCAATGCCGCATTACCAGCCCGCTCCCCGACACCATTTATCGTTCCTTCCGCCTGACTTGCACCAGCCAGCAACCCCGCAATTGTATTTGCGGTTGCCATGCCTAGATCGTTATGACAGTGTACCGAAATTTTAGCTTTGTGCATATTCGAGACATTTTCTATAACAAATTTGATCTTTTCATAATATTCAAAAGGAGTACAAAAACCATTGGTATCAGGTAGATTAACAATAGTTGCACCTGCCTCAATCACATTTTCAACCATTTTTGCTAAGAATAAATTATCAGCTCTACCCGCATCCTCAGCAAAAAATTGCACCTCCTCAATTTTATTAGAGGCATACCGCACCATTTTAAATGCTACAGCTAAAATATCATCTCTGGTACTATTAAATTTATTTTTAATATGAATATCCGAAGTCCCGATTCCAAGTTGTACTCTAGGACACACCGCATTTTTGAGGGCATTAACCGCAGTGTCAATATCTAGCTCACGGGCTCTGGATAATGCGCACACTTTAGCATTTTTAATTAATTTTGAAACTTCCTGTACTGCCTTAAAATCTGCAGGAGAACTCACAGGGAAACCGGCTTCTATAATATCAACACCTAGAAATTCAAGCTGTTCGGCTATTTCCAGTTTTGATTGAAGAGTCAGCAAGCACCCAGGCCCCTGCTCACCATCACGGAGAGTGGTATCGAAAATATCTATTTTTTTCTTATTCATGATCTTTTGTTTTATCAAAAATAATGAGCGTTTTTATTTTGTTATATTTGAAAATAAAGCAATACTTATCTAATTATGCCAAAAGCTTATATATCAACACTAGATTGTGCAAAAGTTATTGAAGATGGAGATATTGAGATCCGGTATTTTGGTCAATTTAATACTGAAATACATCATCATGAAAAAGCACAGCTGATCTCCCCTGAAATGAGTGCTGTATATCTTTACTCAGAAAAGGGAAGTTTTTGTATTCCTGCCCGACACTATGCCTATGTTGACGCACATGTCAAACATAAATTAATATCAAGATCGCCCAATTTAAAACTCAAGACGATCTTTCTTGATTTGAATAAGGAAAAGTACCCTACTGCTCATTGGGGAAATATCGCTATTTTCTCTCCATCAAACTTACTTGATAATCTTTTAGCATTTGGCGTACAACATTGGTCCGATAAAGAACTGAAAGAAGTTGGGCTAACGTGTTTAAAAAAAATGTTAGCACATATATTAATCAGCCCCCTAAAACTTCATGCACAACCACCAAAGTCCGAATCACTCTTAAAAGTTGTTGAATATATTACCCAATCAATTAGTGAACAGATTACAGTAGCATCCTTATCGCAACACGTAAATATTCCCGAGCGGACATTGTCAAGACAATTCAAGAAAGAAACAGATATAACCATTTTTCAGTTTATAAAATTAAGCCGTATGCAGCTCGCATTAGAATTATTAGAAGACCAATCATTGCATATTAGTGAAATTGTTTACAAAATCGGTTACGACAGTATTCCCACTTTTTCAAACCTATTCAAAGAATTAATAGGAATCAGCCCTCAAAGATATAGACAAGGACTGCTCTAAGCCCAGAGTTTAATGCCCATTTAGGAAATAAAAATTATTCAAAAGATCAAAAAAATCAAACACATAGCAAATAGGAAAATAAAAAGGTATCTTTAAGCTTTATGGCATGATCTAAAATCAAAATAAGATTTAATATAGAGGACAAGAAAGCCACCATCATCATGTTTTGAAAATTAATAGTTTATTAACCTACAGTTCACAATGACGATGTATATTTAGACAAGTAAATTTACATAGCCTTTGGTTTAAAACATTTGAATTATGAAAACGATCACTCATTTATTTCAAAGGATGATATTTCGTCTCTTTCTTGTACAGTTTAGTTCATTCTATTCCCCTCTTAGATTCCATAAAAACTAAAAGATATAACAGAACATTTTTTACTGCACCTGAAAATTTATACGAGTAAATGCCTTTAACTAAAAAATCCTTTGGTGAAGATTTTATCTGGGGTGTCTCAACCGCAGCTTACCAAATCGAAGGAGCACATAATCTAGATGGAAAAGGACTTTCCATCTGGGACGTTTTTGTTCAGAAAAGAAATAAAATATTCAAAAACCATAGCGGGGATATAGCTTGTGATTTTTACAATCAATATACCCAAGATCTGTATTTAATGTACAGTTTAAATATTCGAAACTACAGATTTTCCATTGCATGGAGCCGCATACTTCCAGAAGGTACCGGAACAATCAATCCATTAGGAATCGATTTTTACAATCGGCTTATCGACCTGTCTTTGGAGTTAGGGATTACGCCCTGGGTGACCTTATACCATTGGGACCTACCCCATGCCCTTGAAAAAAAAGGGGGCTGGCTCAACCGCGATGTTAAAGAATGGTTTGGCAATTACGTAGCAGTCTGTGTCAGATCATTTGGTGATCGGGTAAAAAACTGGATGGTGCTCAATGAACCTGCCGTATTTACCGCAGCAGGATATTTCTTTGGAGTACATGCTCCTGGAAAAAAAGGAATTGATTATTTCTTAGCCGCTGCACATCATGCCACTTTAGCACAGGCACATGGTGCCAGAATTATTAAATCGTTACAAAAAGACAGTTTTGTAGGCACGACCTTCTCATGTTCGCATGTAGAACCTTTCTCGGCGCGGGAAAAAGATATCCGTGCTGCACAACGAGCAGACGTACTATTGAATAGACTCTTTATAGAACCGTTACTGGGCAAGGGCTATCCCACTAGTGAAATCAAAATTCTAAAAAGAATCGAGAAGTATATCAAACAAAACGATGAACAAGATCTAAAATTTGATATGGATTTCATTGGTGTACAAAACTATACTCGGGAGATTATCCGCCATTCCTTATTTGTCCCTTACCTGCAAGCAAAAATTGTAAGCGCGAAGGATCGTAAAGTCTCCATGACAGCCATGAAATGGGAAGTCTATCCAGAGTCCATGTATCACATCCTTAAAAAATTCCATGCCTACGAAAATATGCCGCCTTTGATTATCACAGAAAATGGCGCTGCTTTTCCTGATCAAGTAGAAAATAACAGAGTAGATGATCCCAAAAGAGTACAGTATTTACAAGCGATTATTGAACAGGTATATCGAGCGAAACAAGAAGGTGTTCAAGTAAACGGTTATTTTGCATGGACTTTTCTTGATAACTTCGAATGGGCAGAGGGTTATGAACCACGATTTGGTTTGGTTTATGTTGACTTTGAAACGCAGCAACGCATTATTAAATCATCAGGACATTGGTATGCTGATTTTCTAAAATAATAAGGCACGAAAAGATCAGTTACGTTCCTCTACATATGCAGACAACGTTATTAAGTTATCTAGAGCAGCCCCAACGGTATTATTAAAATAAACATATACCTCTTTTCCTTCGTCGAGCCAATCTTTTATATAAAAACTATATTCTTGCAAAAATGAATCTTCGTAAGAACCTTTATAATTCCCTTCAGGACCATGAAAACGCACATAGACAAATGGAGTTTCCATATCCTGCACCTGTATCCCCTGACCATGCTTATCATGTATAACAGAAGCAATACCATACCCGTCCAGGAGTTGGAGCGTTTCCTCTTTATACCAAGACGTATGCCTAAACTCCACACAGACTCGCCAGCCTTTACTTTGATCATTTTTCATGATCGTTTTCAGTAACAGGTCTACTTGTGCGCGATGATGGAAAGAAATTGTGGGTGGCAATTGTACTAGGAGGCATCCCTTCGTGTCTCCAACCGCAGTGATGACATTCAGAAATCGATCCACATCCTGAGGATCAAAAATCAATCCCTTATTGTGGGTTATGCCACGCCATAATTTGAAGGTAAAGCGAAAACCAGCAGTTACTTCCTCTGACCACCGCTGTACGGTTTCCAGTCGTGGTATTTTATAGAATGAACTGTTTACTTCCAAAGAATTGAAAAGGAGACTACATACCGTAAGCCTGCTTTTACCCTGAAAACTTTCAGGATAAAAATTTTTATTTTTATACGGTAAAAGAATACCGCTCGTGCCAGAATAATACGATGCATCCATAACTATAAAACAAGCAACCTCACAATAAGTTGTCTGAAGCTTAAACGATTCTATCTATAAAAATAAGACCTAGCTCAAGACCCCATATTTTAAAATCCTGATCGGGTCTAAAAAAACATCAGCTACTTGCAAGATGTTCCAATACAATTTGATAGGCAGACTTCTTCTTCCAAGTCGCCATCAGCCAAGAGAGAAAACAAAGGTGAAAAATATCCTGATTAGCTTTTAAGAGATGTTGAACATCCTGTTGAAATGCCGGATGAAATACAACATCAGGCTTAATCAAATATTTTTCAACGAAATTCACAAACTGCAACACCCTTTCTTCATGAGTGCTTGCCAGATATGCATTATACCTACGCTTAAAACTATTCAATCTTGACACGGCAAGATCCAGATGTTCAAACTGCGCATGGATCAAGATTTCCATCAGGTTTTTTCGAATCGTCCAGAGCATGCCCATTTTCTTTTCGTACCACAGGTCTGTATGTTGAAACATGGCAAGCTGACGTAGACAACTGTGATCATGTTGTAAGGACAAAAACATGGTCAGACAAATCCTGATATCCTCTATATCCTCCTGCTTATACTTTTGGGTCGATCCGAGTAAGATCTGCTGCAATATGGAGGTTGCGTCCCCACTATTCCCTGTAAAATAAAGATTGAGCGCGAACAACAATTGTTGCCTAGGATAAAATGGAGTGACATACACGCTATTCGCCTCCATATGCAGTTTCATCTCAACAAGATATTCCCTACTTGGAGCAAAATCTTTATTACGAAAATGAAAATTAGCTAGAAAATAGAGTACATACAAATGATAGAAAAGCTGCTGCTCATTGGTTTTTGTTTGGTTCTTTAAGAAATGGTGAATCCGTTTGATGTAACGTTCTATAAAACGATAATCTTGATAAATAGCGGCATATTCATTGGCAATAAAAAGAATCTGATAGATCGACTTATAGTTCATCAGATCACTGACAGCGATTTGATATTTACGGATGGTAGTCACCATCAGTGTGCTCAGATTAACAACTTTACCTTTCAGATTTACATCACGCAGTTCTTGACGTAGGAAGGCATAGGCAAGATTTAATTTTGCTTCACGCTGCATCTGTTGCTGATTGATCAGTAAACGATCTGTCAACAGTTCCAGATTTTCAGCATATGCGCTGTGGGCATATTGTATTTTAAGCAGCAAAATATCATTCAAGAGGTTATATTCTTCCAATTTTACAGCGAGCAGTTCTGCCTTTGCTAAAGACTTGAAAGCCGTTTTATCCAAATTGTTTTCCAAGAGGAAACGGCTTACTATAATCAAACGCATCGCTTCAGCCGACTGGCTATTGCTTTTCTCAAATGTTTTGTGCGAAAGAAATAACAGCAGGTTATCTTGTAACCGTTTACGCAAAGCATGATATGAATCTCTATTTTTTGCTTTTTTATAGAGCTTTTCGACACCACTTATATCATCAGTATTTAATAAATCAAACAAGACAATATTGCGCGCATCATCTCGCTTGTTCCTTCTTTGCAAAAATGACCTAAATACCTTTTTATCATCATCTCCAAGTAAATTCAGTAATGCCGAAAGTGTATCCATATCCATTAAATTTAATGATAAATATACGTATTATTGAACAATTATATCGTCAGTATTTTACTATATTTCATTTGTACAGGTATGGTTTAGATCGGATATTTGCTTTCAGTAAAACATTAAAAACTAAAAAATATGGAACCGCTAAAAAACAAAACTGAGGAGCATGCTCCACTTACAAAACACGAAGAAAAAGTAAAAAACCCATTTAAACCCACAGCTGCATTTATCGGTGCATCTTGGTTTGCTTTACTGACAGGAACAGTCGGCTTTTGTATTGGCTTATGGAATGCCATAATGGAACTCAACGAAAAAGGATACTATTTTACTATACTACTATTTGGATTATTCGCCGTCATCTCGGTACAAAAAAGTGTCAGAGATCGATCAGAAGGTATTGTAGTGACCGATCTTTATTATGGATTAAGTTGGTTTGCCACCATAGCTGCTATGATCCTGCTGACAGTAGGCTTATGGAATGCAGACCTCTTGCTTAGTGAAAAAGGATTTTATGCCATGTCATTTTGCTTAAGTATGTTTGCTGCTATTGCTGTTCAAAAAAATACCCGCGACGCCAAGATGTTTGAGGAAAACGAACTGTAACTTAGCGGTTGCTACCCGCAGTGCATTGCTCAGCAATCCTGCGGGTTTATGTAATAAACTCATCAGATATCACGAATTATTCATTATTTTAGTCTATCCAAAAAATTGGACAGCATATGCAAGCTGGGAAAATCGAAGCACATCAACTGATGAATGCAGTTAAATAAAGAACGTATGATCAAATTACTGACAAATACAGCACGGACCGCCATCCTGCTCTGGATCTGTACCATCATCCAGATTTATTGGTCCATGGGCATACTGACAGATAATACTTCAAGCGGATGTTTAAACTGTAGCTTTTTTCATGATGCTTTTTTCATTTCTTTATTTTCCACTCTGATCTTGACCATCCTATTTCTACCGCTGGATCGCATCAAGAAAAATAGCTTCAACATTACAGCAAAATGGATATTATTAATGGCTGTTTGGTTTTTTTGGGATTATACCATTTTTGTTGATCGCGAATCTTCTTGGAGCACCTATGATTTCCAAGCAGAAATCTATTGTACAATGTATACCTCCGCATTACCCATCATCATCGTATCGGCCATTACACTAATCATTCTTCATCTTGATCTTGTGTTATCGAAATTAAAAAAGTAAAGACATATCATCTTATTTGTTAGCTCCTAAATTGGTTTTTACAGATGTAACAGGAATCGAGCCCTACCACTTCACTTATCTAATACCCGATATCACCTAATTAAAAAGTATGGTGACTCAGAAAAGGCGATTCCTTCCAAAACTTTATCAGATGATTTGATTGCGTTTACAAGCAAATTTATCTATGTTTGATTTTTCTAAAACAGCCCGATCGACAACCATCCAGATGGAAGTATCATCAAAAAGCCCGTACACATGAAAAGACTTTACATATGTTTCCTTTTTTCTTTACTCTGTTTTACCGCCCTTAACCCACTTTCGGCGCAAGAGATAGACTCCGTAGATGCAAAAGAACTCGGATTGAGCTCCATTTTAAATGGTATTCGACAACAGCAGATCAACGATTCATTAGAGCGCGTGAAACTTCAGAACGAGATCACAAATCTAAAGACTCAAAACAGCAGTAAAAAAGAAAATCTAAAACAACAATTGAACAATTTGGATGAAGAAAACTTCATTCGAAATCAAGAGGTAAAGCTTAAAGTCGATTCCATTAAGAAAAATACCAAACGTTATGCCGTTGCTCCTTTTCAGGATACCCTTTTTTTCGTTTACAATAAATTGGGTTCATCTTTAGCAAAGGATCGTGCCGCAAATGTGGTCAACCGTATTCATAATCTGTATGAAGATGACTTTGTCCGTGTTGATTCCTTTAAGATAGAAAATAACGAAATCAGTTCCGATATTGTATACAAAGATTTGATCATTACTTCAATTACAGAACTCGATGCCCTATTGGAAGGGAAAAGCAAAGAAGAAGTAGCCAACCAATATTTAAAAAGCATTCAACAAGCCATTTCCCAAGAAAAAGAAGAAAACAGCATCACCAAAGTAATGATCCGTATCGGGCTTATTATCCTCATTTTATTCATATTTTACCTTCTCATCCTATTGATCAATAGGATTAAAAATTACAGCATTCAACGGATCATGACCGAGCGTACCCAACGGATCAAGGACGTGAAGATTAAAAATTACGTGCTGATCAGCTCCGTTCAAAAAACCCGAATACTGATCAGTAGCATCGACATGTTGCGCTGGACATTGATCGTTGTGATGGCATTTATCATGCTTCCCATTATATTCAGTGTTTTCCCCTTTACACAGAGCTGGGCAAATAGTTTAATAGGACTTTTTACCAAACCCTTAAAAAAAGCAGTCTTTGCGATTTGGGCTTACATCCCCAATCTGATTACGGTATTTGTGATCCTATTCGTGATGCGCTATGCCGTACGGTTTGTGAAGTATATATTTACTGAAATCGATAAAGGAAAATTAGAGATCAATGGTTTTCACCGAGAATTTGCCATGCCGACTTTTACCATTGTCCGCTTTCTATTACAAGCATTCACACTCGTCCTCATATTTCCCTATTTGCCCGGATCAAACTCCGATATTTTCAAAGGTATATCGGTATTTATCGGGGTATTGTTTTCGCTAGGATCTTCATCTGCGATATCCAATATTATTGCCGGTCTTGTGATCACTTACATGAGACCCTTCCGCATAGGAGATCGGATCACCATAGCCGATAAAACAGGAGTCGTCATTGAAAAATCACCCTTAGTAACACGGCTTCGAACCATTAAAAACGAAGAAATTACAATTCCCAATTCATCTATATTATCGGGCAATACGGTTAACTACTCTACTTTTTCAGATCAAGGTATTTGCTTTCAAGTCGAATTATCCGTGGGATATGAAGAACCTTGGGAACGGATCCATGAGCTATTATTGAGTATACCACCCCGTGTCGATCGAGTCAACACGACCCCCGCCCCTTTTGTATTACAAAAGAAATTAGATGATTTTTATGTATTATATGAATTGAATGTGTACATCACCAAATCTGGGGAAATAGAACTCGCCAAATCCGAAATCTTTCAGTTGATCCTGAACGATTTCCTAGCTGCCGGCATTGAAATGAACGCTCCGCACATTTACAGTAAAGTAGACTTTGTCCCACAATTTAAAGGGGGTATTGATCAAATCTAGTTACCCCATAAGCAAAATAGCATGAGATACAGCCAGTAAAAAACATAACGGGCTATAAAAAAAGGTATCTTTCCGAGCGAAAACAGATTGTCGGAATCTCTTGGTAATACCGACATATTTAAAATCACCAATAAAACGGATCAGGAAGATACCAGCTATACCCCACATAGCATAACTCACATAAGAAAGTCCAACAGGTGATTCAATCATCCCTCCAAAAATCATATTGGTGACCGCAAACACAAACAATCCTGCGGCTACAACAAAAGTACCAAAACGACTGGGAGTAAAGACCCGCTTTCCATTCAACTTCGTTGGAATTGTTGCTGCGATACCCACTTGACCATTACAGACCCAATATAAATGCATCAATGCCAGAAATAAGAAAATAACACTATTCACTATCGATAATATCAATTCCATTCGTTTGTTTTTATTTTAATTCAATAATAGGTATACTTAAAACAAGATCAAAGATTCTCCATCGCAATCATCCGTCACTTCGGGTAAAACGACAGCTCTGTGACAATCATTCAAATAAGTCACCTTTCTGGGGTACTTATTGATGTAGGAATTGATCACCTGCATCATATAATGATTACCATAATAGCGCTTTAAACTCGAGCGAATATCTTCGATTGACGCGAGCTGTGCATCTTGATCCAGATAGCCCATAGCATAAAAATTTCCCTGTTCGACCCACACATAACTTTTTTCATCAAGCGTTCTACCTTTGTCCACGATCACGAAAGTTGGTTGCTGTCCCAAAAGATGATCGACCGCCAAATCAACTTGCGCATTATGCATTTCGATATTTGGAAGATCGGCATCAGCCTCTTTAATTCTCTGAGCATATGGCGTATCTGCTGCCGCAAACATACACATGCGAGGATCCAAGTCAAAGTTAATCATCAACTGACGTAAGACATGGATTCCTTCATATTCCACATTAAACGTTTGTAAGCATTGACAATGCTTTTTCAATTTTCCAACAGCCAAGTAATGATAACCATTTTGCGCTTCATATCTAAACAAACCAAATTTAGGTTCAAAACGTTTTAAAGCACGGTTATAAGCCGGCCATAGCCTTTTTATCTCGGTACATTCGAGCAATAAGGCCATTAATTCGGTCGCACAGACCTCAAAAGTGATATGATAGATCTCCTTTAAGAAATGTTGCCTTTGCTTATGAATACTATGTCCTGTAAAATGAGAAGCGACACGCTTTTTGAGGTGAACTGCCTTACCCACATAAATCACCTTACCCTGCTGATTCAAAAAGTAATAAACCCCGGGCTGTGCTGGAAGCGCTTCAAAATCCTCGATTGCAAGATTCGGAGGAAAACGTTGGTCCGTTGAAGTTTTTTTCAGCATCTCCTCCAGCACTCCTTCATGATCCCATTCTAAAAGAGATGCAAATAATAGAGCAGTTGCTTCAGCATCACCACCAGCACGGTGACGATTGGAAATCGGAATGCCCAAAGCATCACACAGCTTGCCTAAACTATAGGATGGAAAACCAGGTTTGATTTTTCGGCTCAACCTGACGGTACACAATTTTCTAGCCCCCCATTTAAATCCCTCCTCTTCCAATTGATGGCGAATAAAAGAGTAATCAAAATTGACATTATGAGCAACAAAAATACGTCCATCAAGCATATTGAACACCTGCTGCGCAATATCACCAAATACCGGAGCATTCGCGACCAGATCATTATCAATACCCGTTAATGCAAAAATAGCCAGTGGGATATCCTGTTCGGGATTGATCAAAGACTCCCATCGCTCGATAACACGAAGCCCATCGTGTATAACAATAGCAATTTCAGTCATTCTGCTATTTCTCGCATGCCCACCCGTGGTTTCGATATCAACAATGGCATATTCCATATTTTTAAATTTATTCACGTTCATCCATTCAAATAAGTTGGTACAGTATGAAAAACGTCTTATTCCACCATAATAAAGATCCCTCATTCCTATACAAAAATCCTTCCATCAAGCGAGCATGCACCAAGTTTTTCATTCCTATAGTAACGTAACGACATCCCATTATATTCCTATACCCAAGCCGATATTTTTCAATATTTTACACTATATTTGTTTCCAATAGAAACAATTATATGTTTCTAATAATAACAAATGAAAGATAAAGAACCAAAAATTTTTTTCACTAATAACCTCAAGTTCCTTCGAGAGCGTAAAAAAGTGAGTCAGACAGTACTTGCAGATGCCATTAATGTAACGCGTACAAAGCTTGCATTGATCGAAATTGGAAAAACAAAGGCGATGGAACCCCATTTTTTACTCTCTATATCCAATTATTTTAAGATCAGCTTGGATACCTTACTGACGGTAGATATCAGTAAATTGGGCGAATTGAAAATTCGCGATCTGCAAGCCGGAAATGATATTTATATCAAAGGTGGAAACTTACGTGTACTGGCCATCACAGTCGATAAAACGGATCATGAAAATGCTGATTATGTACCCTTACAAGGAAAGGCAGGATATATCACAGGCGGATATGCCGACCCACTTTATCTAGCTGAACTTCCAAAATATCAGATCCCAAATCTTCCTAAACATCGCACCTATCGCACCTTTCCCATCCACGGGGATTCCATGTTGCCTTTTCCACAAAAAATGGATGTCACGGGTAAGTTTCTCGAAAACTGGGATCAGCTTAAGCCCGAAACATTAGCCATCGTCGTGCTCAAGGGTCAAGATATTGTCTTCAAGTCCATCAGCATACTCGAAGGCGGCTTTTTACAGTGCCGATCATTAAATCAGATTTATGAAGTCTATTCCATACCCTTTGAGCAGGTGTTAGAAGTATGGGAATTCCATAGTTATCACACCACAGCATTGCCGGAAACACAAACCGTCATGGAGACCGTGCTGCAAAGTTTAGAAGATATTAAAGATCTCATCACCAATAAGAATTAAAGAAAAATAAGGGTTCAGATACAAAATCGGACTTCACCCCAAAAGTTAAACAACGTTCATTTTTAATTTAGATGGATATGCCCGATAAAATATCGGGCATATCCATCTAAATTGCACTTTCTGCATTACGTTTTTTTAGACCATACCAGCTCCACTGCTTCTGTGATGCCTTCCATCGTTATAGTGTGCAACATTACAAATAGCAAGGATCAATGTGATATAAATTTAGGATGAATTAAATTTTCAATTGAATAGATCTCATCCCACTTGGCCTGCGTGATCAACTTCCGTTCGATAACCACGATGTCATAAATAGACTTCCCTGTTTTCAAGGCCTCTTTCGCGATCGAAGAACATTCTTCGTAACCTAAGATCGGATTTAATTGCGTGACAATTCCTATACTTTGCATCACCAGATTTTTACTATGCTCCACATTCGCCGTGATTCCGACCACGCACTTATCCTTCAACGTGCGACAAGCCTTAGTCAAGTACTGTAAAGACGTAAATAAGGCCATTCCGATCACAGGCTCCATCACATTCAACTGCAGCTGACCAGCCTCTGCAGCCATCGTCACGGTCAGATCAGCACCGATCACATAAAAGCAAGTTTGATTCATCACTTCCGGAATCACAGGATTAACCTTCCCAGGCATGATCGAAGAACCAGGCTGCATAGCAGGCAAGTTGATTTCATTCAGACCACATCGCGGTCCGCTACTCAATAAGCGCAGATCATTACAGATTTTACTCAATTTTATGGCATTTCGCTTTAGCGTGCCACTCAGCTGTACCAATGCCCCGGTATCATAGGTCGCCTCAATCAAATCTGCAGCAAGTGTCACGGGCACCTCACTGATGTCTGCCAGATACTTGACACAAAGTTGTGCATAGCCCTCAGGAGCATTTACTCCCGTACCGATAGCTGTAGCCCCCATATTTACTTCCGTAATCAACTGAGAAGCCTCACGGATGCGCATGACATCTTCACCCAAAGTCGTTGCAAAAGCATTAAATTCCTGCCCTAAAGTCATCGGGACCGCATCTTGCAATTGCGTACGTCCCATTTTTAAAATCCCATCAAATTCTTTTCCTTTATTAAAAAAAGCTTCTTGCAACTCTTCCAGAGCTATAGAAAACGATGCAATTTTAAGGTATATCGCAATTCGAAAAGCAGTAGGATAAGAATCATTCGTACTCTGTGATAAATTGACATCGTTATTGGGGTGCAAGTAAATATATTCTCCCTTTTTATGCCCCAAGTATTCCAGCCCCAGATTAGCAATCACTTCATTGGCATTCATATTGGTAGAAGTACCTGCTCCCCCTTGTATAAGATCACTGATAAACTGATCCGTAAATTCACCTGCGATCAAACGGTCACAAGCATAAGCGATTGCTTCCGCTTTGTTGGGATCCAAAATACCCAAATCCCGATTTGCCAAAGCCGCAGCCTTCTTTACATAACCAAATGCCTTGATAAAAAGAGGTTCACTACCGATTGGGATTCCGGTAATATCGAAATTTTCCTTGGCGCGCAACGTCTGAACCCCATAATAGCAATCATTGCTAATTTCCTTTTCTCCTAAAAAATCATGTTCAATTCGAGATGATGTCATCATATGTTGTTTTTTTTTATATTAAATCGCCTGTTCACGGATCAGAAATAGAGCCATTTCCTTCTTGAGCTCTCATTTCTATTTCAGATATCAAATCCAAAAAGTTGTACAGGTAGCAGTTCTTAGGTTGAGCACTGCTCCCTGTTGTAAAACCCCTGTGTAACACAAAATGTTTTATGAAAATCAAAATATAAAGCATTTGCGCGATGCAAACCAGATTAAACAAAAAAGTAGCCAGATGTCAACCACAAGAACAAAGTTTCAGCTGAACAGCTAACGTTTATACGATATTCATTTCCGTTACTCGGAATGAAAAATCACGCTTAGATTACCCATCCAGCGTAACAAGACCATGATCTCCATTTAACAAAGAACAATGCCACAGCATTGTCAATAAATACTTTAAATAAACTATTTTTTATATTGCACACAATATAATTGCAGATAACTTGTTATATTTGTAGCGCAAACAAAATTGATATGAAAGATCTTTTAAAGTTGGACAACCAGCTCTGTTTTCCACTCTATGCATTGAGTCGTGAGATCATACAGCGTTACCGCCCTCATCTTGATGAGATCGGACTCACCTACCCTCAATACCTTGTATTGATGGTGCTGTGGGAAAATGATAAGCAGACAGTCAACCAGATCGGACACAAATTATTGTTGGATAGCGGTACACTGACTCCCTTACTAAAACGTCTGGAGCAAAAGCAAATTGTCCTAAGACAACGCAGTACGGTAGATGAGCGAGTCGTTGAAATTTCCTTAACGAATATGGGGATTGATTTAAAGAAAAAAGCAAAATGCATCCCAGAGAAATTAATTCAAGAACTGGAAATAACGCAAGAAGAAATTGACTCTATACGCAGCATAGCGGATAAAATATTAAAATTAAAATAAGAACAAATAGTAAAATCTTGAATCGTTGATTGCGACACCATACCCATCAACATCTACGGAAAAACATCTTTTCCACAGATCAAAAACAATTGGAGTCGCATTCCAGATCAAGGTTAACACCATTTAAAATTAAAACAATGACATTAATAGCAGATCTACAGTGGCGTCATGCTGCAAAAGCATACGACCCGACCAAAAAAGTAAGTAAAGAGGATATCGAAAAAATTGTAGAAGCAGCCCGTCTAGCACCAACATCATCGGGACTTCAGCCTTTTCGAGTAATAGTTGTCGAAAGCCAAGAAATACGTGAAAAATTAATGGCAGGGGCATTAAATCCTGAATGTATGCGCGACTGCTCACACCTATTGGTATTCGCCGCTTGGGACAAATATACAGATGAGCGTATCGATAGCATTTACACCCGTACGACCGAAGAACGTGATCTACCAGCTGGACGTTTCAATAGCTATACCGACATGATCAAAAAAATGTATGCTTCACAAACAGAAGAAGAACATTTTATACACACTTCAAAACAGTCCTATATCGGACTAGGTCTAGCTTTGGCACAAGCTGCAGAATTGCGGATAGATAGCACTCCAGCAGAAGGCTTTAGCAACCAAGTGATCGATGAAGTACTTGACTTAGCAAGTCTAGGTTTAAAAAGTGTATCGTTGATGTATGTTGGGTACCGAGACGAAGAAAAAGATTGGTTAGCACCCATGAAAAAAGTAAGAAATCCATTAGAAGAATTTGCGATTTATAGATAATACCCGGTGTTGCAGGTAAACGAATGACAGTCTTTTACCGTTAAGCGACTACTTGCAAGCCCAATAACTTAAAGGGTCTAACGTTTCAATTGCTCCGATGAAGAAAAAACACTTACAAAGAGCAGCTCGTGACGCTAGACCCTTTGTTATTCAATGATGACTGGATTGAGAAATTGAGGACCAACGTTGTTCCTATTTCTGTCGTTATCTTTCGCGAGCGGACCATATTGATATTTTTCGTGTAAAATTGCTGTCATTTCCATCCGCAATATTGGAAAGGAAAGAAAACATCTTTTAGCTTTAGTGTTCTTATTCACAATTCTTATATTAGGGATCAAATCATGGAAAAACAAGTAAATGCAGATGAATTTGTAGAACGTTTTATGTTTGGTAGTTTAGACCACCTCAAATATATGCGTTCACCGGTCAAGATCTTTCGACTCAGCGAAATTGCACCCTATATTAAATTTCCAACTCCCCCCATTTTTCTAGGTTACAATTTACTAGTACACATTACTGAAGGCTATTTCAAGCACCAGATTGGCCCAAAGGAATATGTTGTCCAAGCGCCTGCTATCTTAATGAGTAACTATGGAAATATATCGGTCATCAAATCGGTAGACAAATCTGCCAAAGGACACTGCATATTGGTCAATGATGCCGCGATGACTTCCATATTCCGAGAGCAAGAAATCTTAAATATTTTTAATATTTCACCGTTGCATAATCTTTCCGTGGAGGAGGACCATGACCTTCATCAACTCTTTAGGCTGCTTTACAAAGAACTCCATACCGCATCGCCCTATAAAGAGTTGTTTGAGAGCCTATTAAAATCGGCCTTATTAAAGATCATCAAGCTTTCAGCCACCAACAAAATGCTCAATCGCAGTCAAGAGATTGCCATGATGTTTAAACAACTTGTCCACAAGAACTTTTTAAAACAGAAGGAGATCGGATTTTATGCCGATAAGCTCGCCGTTTCCCCTAATTACTTAAACAGGTGTGTATCCACCGTATTTAAAAAATCATCCAAAGAGCTCATTCTGGAAGTCTTGGTCATGCATAGCCAATTGCTGCTATTCGAATCGACCAAAAGCATAGCCGACATCTGCTACGAATTAGATTTCTCCGATCCGTCCTATTTTTCGCGAATCTTTAAGAAAATTGTAGGCATGTCGCCAACATCTTATCGTAATGAATCCAAATAGATTTTGTTGACAAATGCACGATTTGTCCTATTATTTATACTAAACAAAACACACGGATTACGTTTTTAGGCTTATTTTTGTAGAAAGCGATGGTCGATATGCAGTCAATTTTCAACAAAATTTGTGCTAACCAAAAAAATATATATTTTTTTGGAGCAGGAATTTCGTTACCTTACCTAGGCTTTTACTTTTCATCTGAAAATTTAAGAGACGGTAAACAACTAGCGTTTCTGCATATGCCCTTTCGTAATTGTTCATCATTTAATTCTATATTTTAAGATGCTTAACTTTTTAGAACAATCTACCATGACCCAAGATTTCGATATTTTCATATCCACTTTTAAGGAACGATTATCCAGTTTATTTAATCACGAGTACGATTACAATAAGCTGAGTCTATCGCGCGATTTACCCCCTGATTTTTTAAGCAAGATCATGGATATGACTCCCCTTTCGGTTGCTATTCCAGAAAGCCATGGCGGTCGCGGTGTACAGGTAAAAGAATGTTTAGGTGTTCTTGCTGCGGCATCCTATGAGTCGTTATCCCTATCGCTCATATTCGGTATCAATATCGCTTTATTCCTGGAACCACTAGCGAAGTATGGCAATATCTCTGTTCAGGAAAAAGTATTCAAGCGATTTTTGGAAGATAAAGCAATGGGTGGTCTAATGATCACAGAACCTGACTTTGGTAGTGATGCACTCAATATGCGTACCTCTTACGTACAACAAGATGATGCCTACCATATTCAAGGACAAAAGCATTGGCAAGGTCTTACGGGAGCAGCTGACTATTGGTTGGTTACTGCACGTAAGAGAAATGAAAATGGTGAACTGACGCGCGACATTGATTTCTTCTTAACCGAAGACGCACTTCAAGAACAAAAGATTATTGTCGAGAAACGTTACAATAGCTTAGGTCTGTATGCCATTCCTTATGGGCTGAATAATATTGATATCCAAGTCCCATCAGCACAGCGATTGACGCCAGAAAGCACCGGTATCAAATTAATGTTGGACACGTTACACCGCAGCAGGCTTCAGTTCCCGGGCATGGGGATGGGTTTTATCAAGCGTATGTTGGACGAAGCAATGCAGCACTGTCAGGAAAGACGCGTGACAGGTATGCGCTTAAATGAAATGGATACTGTAAAATTTCAATTATCACGTTTACAAGCAGCCTTTACACTCTGTTCGGCCATGTGTTCATACAGTACTTCGGTCAGTTCAATCAGTCATGACCTTTCCAGCCATGGGGTTGATGCCAATAGCGTAAAAGCATTTGTGACCGATTTGATGCAAGAATCATCACAAATATGTTTGCAGTTGTCAGGAGCAAATGGATATCGATTAGATCACATTGCGGGAAGAGGTGTCGTAGACAGCAGACCTTTCCAGATTTTTGAAGGATCCAATGAAATGTTATATACGCAGATTGCAGAAGCTATCGCAAAATTGATGCGAAAAGGAAAAGAGAATAACCTATTGTCCTTCTTAAAACAATATAAGGGAACAGAATTAGCAGCACCATTCTTTTCTGAAGTGTTAAACTTCAATCTTCCGGATCAGCCCAAACAACGCGAAATGATGACCATAGGAAGAATCATATCACGCGTCGTTTGTTTTCAATATGTCCTATTGATAAACAATGCCGGATTTAACGATAAGATGACCGAGATCACCCGTCAGCATATCCATATGGATCTATCGATGTTTGTCGGACAGTTAAACAGCAACAATACAGCAGATCCATTAATGGATTATGAAGAAAATGCCGATTGGATGAAGTTCACATCGCTATAATTATAGTCTATTTATATTTCAATGGCTGCAAAATGGTAAAGAACTATTTTGCAGCCATTTTCGTTACATCTCATCGAGTATCAGTGGCCTAAAACAAACAAAACCTTTGATACTAAAGTGTGCTGATTTCCAAAAAAAACGATAGGTTAATAAAATATGGATGCGGACTGAAAAAAAAATAACAACTCTCTTATCGTCATAAATCACTATTAGTAAGCATTAAAGGCATAAAATCATCTTTTTTTACACGATAAAAGCTAGACTAAAAAAAATAAATACAAATAATTTCAAATTTTCCGGTTTCCCGTAAAATCCCCCGTAAGGGAAATTTTATCTTTGTTATATTCGCATTTGAGGTAGATGGGAATTTTTATTTACACAGTTTTCAACTGACTATTACTTTTCCCAAAGAAGTGATAGTTGCTGCAAACGCATTGATTAATCGGTTAGTTGGTTTATCAAGAAAAAGGGTTAGCATACAGATCGTAGGCTGGCCCTTTTTAAATTTTAGCGTACATTTCACATAAATACAACATCAAAATAGGATATATCGCAGTCATTTGCTTAAATTTAAACAGGATATAAAAAAAGAGATCAAACATTTCTTTTCATTACCATTAAAAAACTCCTGTTTATGTTGAAAAAAATTATTCTGGCTGGCCTTTTCACGTGCAGCATTCATTTTTTAGCCCATTCCCAATCTCATGAACTACGGTTAGGCATTAACGCTGGTTTTTCCAATTTTACAGGATCAGGCAGTGCAGCCCTCAGTAGCTTAAATGGCACAGAAAAACAAAGTTATTACACCAACAATCCATTCGGTAAAAAGTATGGAATTAATATTGGTGGCGCGATCAATTACCGCTATGTGTTTAGCAGTAATTTTCTATTGGGTATTGAAGGATCGTTGGAGCGATTACAAACTAAAATAAATTTAGAGGGCAACGACTTTTTAAACAATAGCCGGGGCATGACCAAATTAAATCAGCAATTTTTAAATTTCAACCCTTTCTTTGGTTATCGTGTGCTTTTCGAGCCGATGACGATGGATATCCAATTGGGTGTAGATCTAGCCAAAACACTGAGCATAAAGGAAAAAGGAAGCTTCGAAGATAAACAAGGTCATGTAACAGAATTTGAACACGACAGAGGTAGTGATTTAATGAAGTTAGACATCAGGCCCCGATTGCAATTTAATGTCAATTACGATCGCTATACCGTATTTACAGGATACTCTTGGGGAACCAAAGATTATACATCCGGTATGGATGGTATGTCTGCCCAACCAGCGCGATTGAATGCCTTTCGATTTGGTATCCAATATCAATTGATTAAACCATCGATCCGTTAGTCCAGATCAAACACACTTTTTAATGCCCATACAAAATCCTCCATGCTATTCAAAAGGAATGGAGAATTTTATATGGACCTACTATCGATCGATTAGATGAGCCCGATGTCTTTCGAATAGGCAATAAGCTGTTCATTTTTTGAAAATTCCAATACCTCTTTCATCAAGCTGAGGCGCTTCTCCACACTGCTCAATCCCGAGGGTTTGACCTGCTGCTGTTGCAAATAGAGTGGAATCTCTTTTTGGCGTACGCCTTGTGACAATAGGGAAATAATATGGATATCCAGGGTACTGAATTCGTGAGAATTCTTTTCGCGAATCGACTGTTTAATTTCAGGAGACTGATACGATTTATCCTGCTGTGCAGCATGAAGTGCCTCTTTGAGATATTGTGCATCTCGTCTTGCTTTACGGACATAGCCGTTAATCGCTCGATTTTTAAACAGTTCATCAATGACCGCAGTGCGACTTTCAGCAGACAAAACAATTATTTTCAAACTCGGCTGCAAAACTTTGACCGCCTGGATGAGTTCAATACCACCCGTTAAACGTTGAGGGTTGTGATCCGCTTCAAAAATAAGATCTGTGATCAACAGATCATAAGGTACACCATCTCTTAACGCATTTTTAATCCAAGTCCATGCATCATCACAATAATAAACATATTTAGCCTCTTGAATTCCAAGTTCTTGAAGAGTTTTTTGAACCGAAATATTAGCTATTTCGTGATCTTCGGCTATGAGTACTTTTTTAAACATACATTTTACATCTTTTATAGAATAGGCATCGAAATTTCAATTTTTAATCCCTTTTCTGCTTGAGTTACAAAGGTAATCTTGCCATTTAAATTGAAAATACGGTTTCCCGTACTGGTGAGACCATTGCCTTTGACCTGCGTATCGGACATCCCGATTCCATTATCGCTGTAATAAATACGTAATACATCAGCATCCCAATCAAAGCGTATGACCACATTTGTTGCTTGACTATGTTTGCGCATATTCACCATCAATTCCTGCAGGACATGATGGATCTGCTCTTTGCTATCGGCATGGATACGCTCCCATTGTTCGGCATCATTACCTGCGATAATCACTTTGCGGTTTTCGGTCACAAAAGATTTAAGCAATTCTGCGATTTGGGTATGATAATCCTGTTGTTCTGGTTTCGTTACTTCGGTTTCGTAGGAGATATCACGTGATTTCTCGTACATCATTTCCAATCGGTCAAGTATACCATCCCGATCGATATCCTCCCTATTTTCAATCTCCGTCATTACGCGATACAGTCCATTGGCTACCACATCATGAATTTTTCTGGAGATATTAAGCTGATTGGCTTTAATTCTATTTTGAGCTTCCAGCTGAAGACGCTCTTTACGTCTTTTGTACCAAAATATTCCCCCAATAATCACAATCAAAGAAAATATGGAAATTCCTGCCGTCCACATACGCTGGCGACTGATATTATAAGCTTTCTCGGCATTATCTTTTTGGAGGCTTAAATTATCCGCTTTATTCTTTTCCACTTCATAACGAATCATGGTAAACTGATTTTTTGCAGCAAGCCGAGCTTGCTGTAGACTATCGTTTAGAGTATTATAAATTTCAAAATAATATTTAGAAGAATCGCTGAGACTTAACTTAATTAACTTTTTCAATGCAAAAATTTGATCATTCGGACTTGAGATTTTTTTTGCGACGTGGTACCATCTTTTAGCAAATATCAAAGCCGAATCCGGTTTATGATTTTCATAATAATCTGTAATATATCCTAAACTTGCATTTTGACCCCAAAAATCCTTTTCTTTTTCTCTAATTTTCAGTGAGATTAGAAATTCGTGAATAGCCGGATAAGTTGGATCTTGTTTCCATTTGATGCGAGCGAGATTTGCTAATACACGCGCATATTCCGCAGGATTTTTGTGAATTCCGTTGATTATATTGGTATATATTTTTTGAGCCTCTCTATATTTTTTACTATCAAGAAGGCTAACTGCTAAGTTATTTCGATAAACCAATGTGTTTTGTGGATCACCCGAATAATGAATTGCTTGTTCATAAAATAAAATGGATCGCGGGTAGTCTTTAAGATAATAAGAAGCCAATCCAAGTGCATTAAAATTCATACTTAGAAAAGTTAAGTGACCAGCTTTACGTGGATTCAAAAAAGGAACAGCTTGTAGTGCTGTTTCCTGTGCTCCATAATAATCACCTTGCTCTTGTTGGGTTATGGACATATTAATGAGACACTTTGCAACACTTAAACTATCCCCTTTTTCTAAAAACACTTGTTTCGCAGCATCAAAAAAATAAAATGCACTATCTGCTTTTCCGCTATCGACATAGTCAAAAGCTTTTTCATAGGCCGTATTAACAATAGGCATCTCTTTTTGAAAAGGCTCCTGCCTACAAGAAATAAAGATGGTGACGTATAAATATAAACTAAAGCGTTTCAAGAAGGCAGCTATTTTGTTCTAAAATATCGAAATTTTACTGGAAAAACAACTCAAGCTTAAAAAACAAAATAAGGCAACATACCTGTTGCCTTATTTAAACTTTATAATATTTAGATATTATTTAGGACGAACAGTCCCTGGACCACCACCATAACCAGAGTCATCACCAGGAATATTAACCTCACTTTGTGCCGAAGCCACAGTCTCATCCTGATTGCTAGTACCATTTGATGGGGTACCAAATAAAAGTGCTAAAATGAAATACCACATGTTTCAAAAAATTAAAAGTCAAAAACCTGGTAGTCCCGCGAGCTTCGTGCTCGGGGTTACTACAATGTTTTCAGAAGGCCTTCTGAATTTTTTGGGAAGTCTGTGAGTTGCTATCGCGGGAGCTTATAACTGCTTCCCAAACCGGTTAAAAACTACCGCAATAGGTACTCGTTCAAAATCTATTCGTCACTTTCCTAGAAAGGACTAGTTGATCGATCAACTGATTTCGAAATCAAATTTATAGCACTTAAAAATCTAATTACCAACTCATTCCGACATTTCCTTATATTCCGCAACAATTCCAAAAATTCCGATTATTCCATTCGGAAAAAGCTCTTAAATGATCTTGAATTTTACGGTTTTCCGTAAAATCAGACCATATCGTTGGTTTAATTTTGAACAATGTTTGAATTTGAAGAATTTAAAAAAGAGGTTATTGGAACCTATAGAGACATGCTTTTGCACCATGAGTTGGATACTCGATTAGAGCATCCGACCCCAGGCAATTTGAGGAATTTAAGCCTCAAATTGTATGCGAATGGATTGTCGAAAGAAGATATCCAAGTATTTCAAGATTTCTTTAATCCTACGAATAAGTATGCTGATCTTGAAACGGGCATTCGTCGTTTTGAATTGGATAAATTGAAGCCACTTAAAAATTTTATAATGGCCAAAACAAGCAATCCAGATGAGAATATTGTCAAGCTATTAGCTATACTGATACAATTTTCTCCGAGACCGTTTCATAAATGGCGTCAATTACGTCATCAAAAAAATACAGTTCTTCCAGAACAGCTGGAACATAAGGAAGACAAGAATATTAAAATCAAAACAGAAGAAACATATGAAAGAATAGCGGGGCAACCAGTTGGTCTGAAGGAGGGTGGAATGATCGAAATCGACAATCGTGTAGATGAGAATCAGGACATTCAACAACATCGCGAAGAAAAAAAGACTAAGGAAAGACTAGGCATCAAGAGTAATGAAAAGGGTATTCGAGATAGCTTAATCCAAAATTCGGATTTTAAAAATCAGCATGCCAGACGATACCTTACAAATAGATATAGGGGAGAAAAGGTCTTCGAAATAAAGCCAGAAAAAATTAGGCTAGCAGATAAATGGATTGGAATACATCAACATCTATATACAAAAAAGAACGGATTTAATAAAAATAGTAGCTCAGGTCTACATCAAAAAAAAATACGATCATCATCCAACATATATCCAAAAGAAGATTGGCCATTCCCCCAGGACAGCTTTTCCATGATTCAACCTGCCGTTGCGGCAAAGTCAAAAAAAAGTGATCCCTTCAAATTCGAAATGAAACATCTCTTTTATCTCTTGATATTGACCTTCTGTATGATTGTATTTTGCATAACCACCTATTTCGTCACTTCCAAGTTACGCATGTGTTGGATTGAAGTGCAATATGTTACTGCTGACTATCCCAGGGATGTTGAGCAGAAAGAAATTGTGCCTATTAATCAAGCTCAATTCCGTTACTTCAGAAAAATAACAGCACCTAACCCTACCATATCGACGATTCCTACCAATCGGGTTTCATACCCTACATCGAACGAAAATGTTGCAGCAGCTGATTCAACAGCTCTCCCTCCCATAGCAGTACAGGACTCGATAAAACCGACACCCCATTATGTCATCTTGCTCTATGCCGATGAAAATCATACAGAAGCAAGTATCCGAAAAAAGTTCAGAAGTGATCCACCAACATTATTAAATAAGTAAAGCCACATTTCTCAACGTGACTTTACCAAACATATATGATTAATTTAACAGTAAACTAGTCGATTTCAAACCGGCATAAAAATGAATAGACCGATTTGTGCAACTGAAATTTTGGTCATGATCAGATATCTTTCCGATTGTCATTGGAGTCGATATCGATCAGTTTATTATACGGATCAATACCTACCTGAGCAGGCAATCCGTCGACCACCAGTGTAACCTTATTATTGATCTGATCAATCTTATGTTTCTTCAGATACAATTCAGGAGACGGATTACCATCCTGCTTTTTCGCTTTAGAAAAAACTCCGATCTCGATATAATCGCTTAGTGGCAAAGACTGTACGGTCTCTTGATCTGATTTTTTGAATGAGATGGATTTGCTTCCTGGGTCATGGTAACTTTTATTTCCATTTTCATCCACTCGGTATTTGGCCACTTCAAATTGGATATCGATCTGATACTTTCCATTTTTCAATTTTTTAGAGGTCACTTTCTCGACCTTATTATTGTACAAGGTAATGGTCTCAAACATATCCTTGATCAGATACTGCAATGAATCTGGTGTCGCTTGCTTAAAGTACTCGACAAATTCCAACGATGTCGTATAAGGGGGATTTTGAAAAGCAGTGTGCTCCAGATAAGTTCTTGCTGTCCTATTGAACAGCTCCTCTCCCAGATAATCGCTCAAGGCATAGAGCACCAAAGAACCTTTTTGATAGTGGATATACATCTGGTTTTCGTTGAACATAAGCGGTCTCTCCCCCAATTTTTCGGCACTTCTCCCCATCAGGTAACCATCCAATGCATCTTTAAGAAATTTACGCATCTGTCCTTTACCATAGCGTTTCTCCAACACTTTAAGCGATGAATACTCCGACATACTCTCCGACATCAAAGTAGCACCTTGTGCTTTGGCGCCGACAACCTGATGTGCCCACCATTGATGTGCAATTTCATGTGCCGTGACCGCATAAGGATAATCTACCGCATCTTGGTTTTTCTCCTTGACATCAGCTATAAATCCGATGGCTTCTGAAAAAGGAATGGTATTGGCAAATGACTGCGCAAAAGTACCATCGGTACGTGGGAATTCCACAATACGCAACTGACGGTGTGGATAAGGACTATATTCTTGGGTATAATAAGCTAGAGAGGCTTTGCTAGATGCCAACATACGATCCAGGTTGTACGTGTGATCTTGATGATAATAGACCTCCAGGTTCACGCCATTCCAGCTATCTTTCCTCACTTCATAGCGCGCAGAATTAAACGCATAGAAATTGAGGATCTCCTTATCCATTTGATAATGGTAATATTTACGTCCATCCTTTTCCCACTGCTTAGTAAGGTAGCCAGGTGCGATCGCCAGCTGATCCATATCTGTACTCACCGTCGCTTCAAAACGGATCCAATCTGCATCATTCGAAATATAGTTATTTCTCAAGGCTTTCGGATCTGTCGGCGGAGCCATACGATTGCGGTGTGGCAATCCATATTTCTTACGAATATCATTATCCACCAGCTCCCCTTGATCCAAATATCCAATATTTGGAAACTGCATATTATTGATAAAAGTACCATTACCTTTAACAGGTGATCGCTCATTGACCCACGTGTTGCGCGGACTGCTCGTGCTGAAGTTCAAGACAATAGAATCCCCCGGTGCAAGCGGTTGCTGGAGTTGATAGATATTAAAATTGTACTTATCATCTTCCGAAACCAAGGTATGGGGTACATTGAACGAGAAAGTATAATCGTAATCATTGTAGTTGACAAAAATAGAATCAATCGCCGTATTGGTCTTATTTTTCAATACGTAAGCGACCTGCGCCTTAAAGCTCCGCTCTCCGGGATAGATATCCATCTTAAATTTAACATCGACCACCCTGGGCTGTGGCCGGTATTGATATTTTTTATATTTCTTCTCCCATTCGACCGCCTGCTTTTCATAATCCAATCCGGTATAATAAGGCTTTTTGATATTATTTTCATAATAGATCCCCAGACCTATGGACAGAAAACCGACAAGACTAACGGCAAGGACTGCAAGAGGGACAGGGTTCAAATTGGCCTTAAAGATTTCCCATCTTTCCCTGATACCAGAAAACCCTCCCCTACGCCACATTAATAAGGAAACCGTTAAGAATAAAATAGAAAATAAGAGCCAGTATAACCGATAGGTCAGGAAGGGTAAAATATATCCAAAACCATCCATATCCGAATAATCAATCCCAGGTCCTTGATTAAATTTGTAAATATTCTGTTCCACTCCCATTGCCGAAAGAAAGGGCAATGCGATAAACAAGAGCAAGAGCACAAAAAATCCTGTCAGATAGTTTTTGAACAAAGTATGGACAAACACAGAGATAAACAGCCAAGCTATATTGGACAGCATGCCATACACCATGAGATTCATCACATATTGTCCGATCTCAAAAGTATAATACCCATGATATACCTGAAAGGCCATACAAGTCACGATAACAACCAGTAATAAGGCCAGCTGCATTTTGACAATAGCAATTAAAGTTGATAAAAGTAAAACCCAGTTCGGGACAGGACTCGCATCAATCAATCCCCCCATACGGCTAATGCTCCCCCGATGAATCAGCAAACCTGTAAACAGGAAAGTCAATATCAACAGAAAAAACTTAAATGTGGATCCAGGTATCATCAGCATTTTCCAAGTAACAGGATAAGTCGATGTTCCCGAAATAGAACCGACGGTACTTGCCATTAAGATAACAAAGAGGATCCCTACCAATGTCAAAATCATAAATACAGGATTTTTGACAATGTAACTGAAGTTGTATCTCGCCAATGCCCATGAAGTCTTAAAATAGTGAAAAGCTGAAAAATTATATTTCACCACTGGCAGATCCATTCTAAAAATACTTTCAAAATTATTTTTAGTCACGCGTTTACCAATTTTACTCGTCTTAAACGTAAAAGCTTGTTGAGAAAACGAAAAGAACAAGTAAAAACCACCAATAAAAAGTGCAGATACGGATAGCCAGATCAATCTGTTATAAATCACTGCTCCAGTAAAAGGAAGATTTCTGATATCTTTTTCTGCTGGAGACCAATATTGTGTATAGTAGGAAATGGCACTATCCCCAAATGGATCGATCAATGCACCGAGGTAACGGTTATCCATATCAGCTGTAGTACTGTGAACCACCGCTTGCAGCAGGAGTAAAATCAGTACCGCAACAAAACCCACATATACATTTCTAGTCAGTGTCACCAATACAAAAATAATGGAACTGAAAATTATCAGGTTGGGGATGACCTGAATAAGATAGGTCTGAAAATAGGCAAATACATGTACCGGACCCAATAAACTTTGGTTAATACCGGGAACATACTGCGCAACTATAATCCCTAGTGTAGAAGCCAATACGATGATTAAGACTACTGAAAGTGAACCGAAAAACTTACCCAGCAAATAATCAGTCTTGGTAAAGGGATAGCTAAAAAGAATGCTATGCACATTGTATTGAAAGTCCCGATAGACAGAAGCTCCCACAATGGTTGGGATCAGAAAATAAATGAGATTAGACATCCCGTTGATCATTTCGCTGATCGCCAGAGGTGAGTTCATGATTGTATTGGAAGATGTCGTCGCGGTAATACCATCAAAGATACCAAGTGCAGACAGCATGATGAACAGTGCTAGCATAAAGAACAGCAACATGTAGATATAGATGGTACTATTCTTAAACCAGCGGGTGAACTCAAATTTAAAAATAGTGCTAAACATGGTGTTGATCTTTTTTAAGGGCGACAAAATAAACATCTTCCAGTTGCCCATCAGCAGGAACAAAAGATTCATCAGGACATAAATCGCTATAGACCCGGATATTTAAGGTATTATCCTGATTATAGTTGGTTGATATCACATTATATTTTTGGGTGTACTCATCCAGTTGTTCCCGGGTGATGATACGTACCCAAATCTTACCGGACAGTTTATCTATGGTTTCTTTCGGAGTTCCCCTTAATAAGATCTTCCCTCCATTCAGGATGGCCATTTCATGACACAGTTCACGTACATCATCTACGATATGCGTAGAAAATATAACCGTATGATCCGTGCCGATCTCGCGCAATACATTGAGAAAACGGTGTCTTTCTGCAGGGTCAAGTCCGGCAGTAGGTTCATCCACAATAATCAATTTGGGATTGTTCAATAACAGTTGAGCAATACCAAAGCGCTGTTTCATCCCACCAGAATATCCACTAACACTTTTATGGCGCACATCCCACAGATTGGTCACTTCAAGAACACGGTTGATGATTTTTTGGCGATCAGCACCTGAAGAAATACCTTTAAGACGAGCAAAATATTGTAATAGATCTACAGCCGAAAGTTTGGGATAGACTCCAAATTCTTGAGGGAGGTAGCCCAGTACTTTTCTCAAGTCCATCTGATTTTTCAGCACATCAATCTGGTCAAAAGTAATTGTACCACTATCCGGTCTTTGAAGTGTCGCGATAGTTCGCATTAAAGAAGATTTACCAGCTCCATTTGGCCCTAAGAGACCAAACATACCTGGTTTAATTTCAAGAGTGACATCATCTAAGGCTTTTACACCATTCGGATAGATTTTACTGAGGTTTGTTATAGATAAATTCATAAATAAGTTAACTGATGATTGGTTATTAGTCGATTGAATAAAAAAATTGTTACAACAATATAAAAAGAATATCTCAAATTAAGTTTTTGACGAACCTTCATATAGACTTATTTAATACTCTTTTTTCTCAATAAAACCTATTGGATTTGACTTAATAGCTGATACCTGATTTCCCCTAGTCCATATCCTATTTTATAAATTATGTATCAAGAAAACCGACCATAAAATGGATTTTTGATGTCTATTGTAAAAAGCTAAAATTTGACAGGTACTCATAAACAGCTAAATTACAGTTGCTCAATGCTCAAAAAAAGCATTGGAAATATTATTTGATAAATAATACTTACCTGCAGAAATAGGTCTAATCTATTTCAGATCGAGTTTTGGAGATCGGACCTGATTTGATATCAAAATGATTTTTAACACTTTAAGTAAAGTGATTGGGTTTATATCATCATCAAGAGAACTTGTGATATCTGATCGAAAGTCCACCAATAATGCTTATGATCATTTAAACCTAAATTCAAAATGATCATAAGTTAAGTATACTAGGAATTACAAGTTAAAAATATGATTATGAATGAATACAACCAAATTAATCAGAGCATGTAAAATGGTGACAAACAGAATTTTGTTAATCTTCCCCTGTTCCCTCAAACTTGCATAATAATATGCTAATACGAATCCCGTTCCAATTGCCAAAAGAATATAAATAAAACTGTACGAATGGGACAGCCCAAATAATAGTGCGGAAATGACTATCGCACTTCTCATTCTAATTTTAAATTTTAAAAGGATTTCAATAACTGCTGTTTGATAAATTAAGGTTTCAAAAATTGGAGCTACCACGACTAACATAAAAAACACGAACATTAAATTCTTTTCTTTACTCATAGAAGTCTCCAATAGAGACGGATCAAACAAATTAGAAATTGAAGAAGTGGTAACGGTATAAATAAATAGAATAAAGAAAAATAAAATTAAAAATTTAAAATTCTTATTTTGAGGTATCTTCATTAGAGAAATCATTAAAGCAAAAAGATAAAATCCTAGAAAATTATAATTAAAAATAAACCTTAAACTATATAAAAAAAACCTCGTCGTACGATGTTAAATCTAATAAATATGATGTAAGAGATTAGCTAAATAAATTCATTGAAGCTGCCAAAAGATTAATGAAGACGACTTGATTCACGCTGTCTATATTGATAGTAGAAAAAAATCAATGATATCAATATAAATCTAAGAATGAAACTATATAAACCTGCTTCTAAACCGTAATCAGCTCCAAATAAAAATGGATTTTCAGGAAGAGAAACATAAAAAAAACTCTGTTTAACAACGCCACTCATTGGTTGGGAATATAATATTTGAAGATAATTCCACCCAAAATGCAATCCTATACATAAAAAAATATTTTTACTTTTGATAAAAGCAAAAATATACACCCAACTTCCTATTAAATGAGATATAAAAGAAAGATAAGTAGCATGATCATTTCCTAAATGAAGGGTTGCAAAAATTATACTCGTAATAAAAATTGACAAGCCTAATTTAAAATATCTTGAGAAAAATCTAAATAAAAAGTAACTAAAAAATAATTCTTCAAATATTGCTCCAAAAAGGCAAACGAATAGGAGGTTAACTTGTGGTAAGATTGCGACATCATTAAAAATTCGAAATGTTGAAAATATTTCGAAAAATATAGTTAGTACAACAGCCGATAATACACTTCCAAAAAAGAAATTCTTTACGTTTTCTTTGAAATAATGATACTTTAGATCTATTTTACTGTACACAAGGAAATTTGTTATATATAATAGGTCATAATCAAATCAACTTTGATTATGACCTATTAAAAATTTATATTTATCCGTGATTAGCTGTTGGACCTCCAATTGATCCATCTAAATCCCGTTGTTGAGCATGAAAAAATCTACCAAGGTAATAAAAAAAACCTCTTGTTAAATCATCGCCACCAGTAATTTCTATCTCTTCTGCTACAGTAAGAGTAGAAACATTTAATTTATTTAATTCTCCCATTGTCATCATGATTTAAAAAATTAATTTCCGTTAAACCCCTCTTTAAATGCTTCAACATTTTCGTTCCAATCTCCAACAATATTATATAAAAATGTTGCAGCTGCTGCGGGCCAAAACCATCCACCATCAAGATTTACCATCTCATTAGTATCCAACTCTTGAACACCGATTGATTTTAATTCTAAGTTATTCATATTTTTGTTTATAAAAAAAACTATTCCTACTCTATTGCTAAGCCTTTTCGGATAACTGCTTCGTTGATCAACAATACTAAATTACAGTTGCTCAATGCTCAAAAAAAGCATTGGAGATATTTTTTGACAAATAATAAGTTCCTGCTGAAATATGTCTGATTTGCTGATAATTGAGCTGCTGAATATCAACCTTGATTTGAATCGAATATTCTTCTTCGTAATAATAGGTATTTCGTGATCGATCATATTCCAGCGGAGCACCTATCCCTTTCAAATACTCAATAATACGTGCAAGCCGTGAGACGGAAAGTCCAAGACGATTTGCAAATTCGGTTTGTGTACCTGTTCTTCCTTGACGGATCAGTTGATCCATTAAGTTGATCCGTTCAATATATTTAAATAGTTGCATAAACTGTGATTTAATGTATATGATTAGAAAATTTAATAGCCCCCGATACCTGATAATGCAGCATCAAGAGACTAAAAAGCGTATTATAGCGGGCCCGAATCATATCGGATTCCGATTTGATGAGATTATTTTTACTGTTATTAATATCATAAATGGAGGCTTTACCGGCCATAAAACTCAGTCTGGAATATTCCAATGATTCCTTTGTCGCGGCAAATGCTTCAGTCGAAATATCATATTGCTGTTTGCTTTCAATCCAGTCGAGATTCAGTTTTTCTAAAATTTGTACCTGCTGCAATTTTTCATAATCACTTAATAACTCGATTTCCTGTTTACGAAATGTAATCTGTTGCAATTGTCTTTTCGTTTTCCCTTTATTAAAAATGGGAACTGTGACTGCTATAGCGAGTTGTTGAGCAAAATTATCTTTGGTCTGAACAAATACAGGACGTTCACCAGGAGATTTAAAAGCATTGAAATAAGTTGTTCCCAAGCTCGCCGAACCTCTAACCAAGGGATAGTCTGCCGCTTTGATCAGCTTGGTTTCTACATCCAATCCGAGAAGCTGATTTTCAAGCTTTGCAAGAATGGGATTATTATCAAAGGCGGTTTGAATAAGATCCGATTGACTTTTAACGATCCCCGTTTTAAAAATTTCAGTTTCTAAAAGTGGATCGTATATGATCAAACTTTGATAATCCGTAAAATTCATATATTGAGCTAAAGTTAATTTTGCCTGTTGCGCTTCTTTATGATATTGTTGGAATTGCTGTTTCTCCCGGGCTAAGTTCGCCTTAGCCTCAAAAACTACCGCCGGTGCAGTTGCTCCGACTGCAGTACTTTTCTCCGCTTTATCAAGCAATTGCAAAGAAAAGTTTATTGCAGAATCTTGTGCATGTACTAGAGCTTGGGAAAGCAATACTTCCAAATAGCTTTGTACTACTTTAAGTGTTAAGTCTCTTCTTAAAATTCCTTTTTCCAGCTCCTCCTGCTCCGCTTGCAGCGTTGCCTTCTTAGCCTGATTGCGCAGGTAGTTGTATTGGTAAAGCGTTACCTCCGCATTGATACCGACATTGCTATTGAAGTTATCGTTGCGACGAATCGTCCCAAAGACATCTTGAGAATGACCAAATGTGCTGTATCCATTAAAATATCCACCTACTGCAGGTAGCCGATCTCGTCGAGCCATTTCCTGATCCAGATTTTTGATAGCCACCAAAATGTCTTGGCGTTTTATAGGCAAATTATGATCGGTTGCATAGGTTACACAATCTGCCAAAGACCATTGCTTCTGAGCCACCGTCATTTCTATTCCTAAAATGAATACAAGAGTGATAAGTAGTATATTTTTCATTATCCTAGCACTACAGATTGTTTTTTCCACATCTCTTTATAAGCAGACTCCGTAGATAGCAGCTGGTCATGACTTCCCTGTTCTATAATTTGTCCATCTTTCATCACAATAATGGTATCAGCTCCTGCTATGGTGCTCAATCGATGAGCGATAACAAGCATCGTCTTTCCAGCATCCCTAAATCGGTCGAAAGCACGCTGTATAATCAACTCTGTTTCGGTATCCAATGCCGAGGTTGCTTCGTCTAAGATCAAGATATCAGGATTGCGGTATAATGCTCGAGCAATAGCAATACGCTGTCGTTGTCCGCCAGAAAGCATAGAGCCGTTCTCTCCCAGATAAGTTTCAAAACCCGAGGGTAACTTTTCAATGAACGACATCAGATCCAATTGTTTCACAACCTCCATCATCCGTTGAAAATCTGGAACCTGCTCTCCCACGGCTATATTGTCGATCACATTTCCAGAGAACAGATCTATCTGCTGTGGCACCACAGCAATGCGTTCGCGAAGGGATTGTTTAGAAATATACTGGAGATCGTATTGACCTATATGGATCTTACCCGATTGGACAGGATATAATTGCTGTATAAGAGCTCCTAATGTTGTTTTACCACTTCCGCTTTCACCTATAATGGCAGTCATCTTGCCCTTTTCAAATCTGCAACTAAAATCTTTGAACACTTCAACCCGGGAGCCATAGGAAAAACGGATGTTCTCAAAAACAATATCACCAACCTGACTGCTTGGTAAGTCCAATTTCCCTTGATTTTCTTCTCTTTCAAGATCCATGATTTCAAATAAACGATCTGCGGCAATCAGTGCATTTTGTAATGTTTTGTTCATACCTATCAACTGGCTTACAGGACCCGTTAAATATCCGATCAATGCATAGAAAGATAGTAGCTCTCCTGGCGTGATCGTTCGGTCAATGACATAATATGATCCAGCCCATAGCAAGATAATGGTAAACAGACGCGAAAGAAACTCACTTGATGTCGCTGAGAAAAGACCATTCAAAACTGATGAATAAATTGTTTTCAATAAGTGACTAAACTTCTGATCTGTACCACTATTGAAATACGTCTCCATACCAAACTGTTTGATCGTCTTAACAGAATTGAGCGATTCAACCAGATGCGATTCCAGTTCAGCACCTTCCTCCATCAGCCGACGCTCCACTTTTTTATTTAATTTGTTGTTCAACCAATAGACAAAGAAATAAAATGGTATCACCAGTAAAATAATCAGCGCCAGTTTCCAGAAATAGGAAAACATCAATGCAAATGAGAATACCACAATTAAAACATTGACAACAGCCTGTATAGCCACATCATTGATAAATGCCCGGATCTTCACGGCATCATTGACTCTAGAGATAATCTCACCAACTTTCATCGTATCAAAAAAACGCTGTGGAAGACTCAACAAATGCTGATAATAGCCTAAGATTAAATAGCGGTCTATACGTTGCCCAGTTTGTAGCACCATGACACTTTTAAGCGTACCGATGATCAATTGAATTAACAAAATCACCAACATGGCTACAGATAGTAAATTAAGCAAACGCACATTACCATCCACTAATACATAATCAGTTATTTTCTGAATGTAAAATGAAGATGACAATCCAAGTAAAGTATAAATAACAGCACCTACCAAAGCCTGCAGAACAATCGATTTATGAGGTTTAATCAAGTTCCAGAATCGATTATAAACGCCTGTCTTTTCATTCCGTTGTTTAAAATACTCATTAGGTTCTAAAAGGATTAATACCCCTGTCCAGATCTTCTGAAACTCCTCCATACTGTATTGTTGCACTTTTCCTGGACCAGGATCCATTACGGTGATCTGATTTTTCTGAACTTTATAGATCACGATATAGTGCTGCAACTGATTATTTAATACAACATGTGCGATCGCAGGAAGTGGAATCTGGGGGATAGCGTCTATAGCGCCCTTCACACCCTTGGCTGTAAATCCAAATTCTTGTAATCCCTGGATCATACCCAATACATTCGTGCCTCGGGTATCTGTATGACAATGCTGTCTGATCTTTGCTATTGGAATATCTAATCCATAGTAACTTGCAACAGACGCCAGACAAGCAGCCCCACAATCACGAATATCATGTTGCTTAACACGGACAGGAGATTTCTTCATTTTTATTTTAATCTATTTTATCATATGAAAGAGTTCCAATGTTATTAATGGGCACCCTTTATTTGATTTAGTATGTTATATATTATTTAGTGAATTGGAGTAGTTGACACTATGCTATTGAGCTTGTGATCATAAAGTAAGCGGCTGCTTCTATTCGTTTTTAGAGCTTACCAGATCACAACTCATGTCGATACAATCGAACAAAAAATGCTATGACTCTTTACTACCCAAATTGGGATTAAAAAGATCATCTGCGCGATCGAATAGCAATTGCCACAGCGTACGGTCTACGAGATAAAAACGGGCATTAAAAGTATTTCCTTTACCGACTGTGACTTTGTTACCGTTTGGCAAACTCAGAAAATTAGCATCCATTTGGCAACGCACTTTAAAAAATGCAGCATTTTTCTGATCGGAAACCAGATTATAATCGATGTCTTTAACAGATCCCGTTAAGAAACCCCATTGATTATAATTATAAGTATCCATCTGAAATTTGACAACTTGCTTATCTTTGATATAACCAATAGCATTGGCCGGAACCATACATTCTGCCACCAGGTTATCTTCCGGTGAGATTTCTAAGATATCTTGGCCCTGTATAATTTGACTACCTTTTTGAAAACCCTTTAGATTGATCACTGTACCCGTTAATGGCGCTCTGACGATATAATTTTCACCATCGATCTGAATAGCATTTCGCTCAGAAGACGTAGATTGATGTTTTTGCTTCAATTCAATCAACTTAGCACTCCATTGTGCCATTTGCTGTTTTTCAATAGATGAAACTTGATTTTCCAATTGTTCATAAGAATACCTGCTTTTATCAAATTCAGCCTGTGCTATTATTCCTTGATTAAACAGAAGTTCATTTCGATCCAATTCACGTTTTGCTAATGTCAATTGCGATTGCACTTCAGACATCCGTTGCTGCATGGAGACGAGCTCCATGTGATACAACCCACTATGCAACCCCTTATAATTTCGGGACAATAAGAGCTTTAAATCTGCGATCTGCTGCGCATACTCCGATCCTAGGTGCTGATTTAATTCCAATTTATTTTGTAAATCTTTCGAAACAATAACAAATAAAGTATCCCCAGCCTTCACTTTCTGATTGTTCCCAAGTATTCGGCTCTCGACGACACGGCCACTGACAAGCGAGATGATTTTACTATTTTCTGTTTGTGGTCTAATCACTCCAGGAGCAGAGATAGAAATCGGGACTTGTATAAACGGCAAAGCAGTAAGCGTGCAAACAATCGCTATAAGCAATAAGATATAGATAATATTAGTTTTTCGCATAATGACAATTAAGTACTCAAATTTGTAAAATAAGAACTTACCACACCACAACTACAGGTTGTATTTTATTTTTTTTTACTATCTTGAAATAAAAATAATTTTAATTGTAGATGCAATTTTTCGACGTATTCCCAACTTTTAAAGAGGCACCATACTCGTACATTATCGTTCCCATTATACTAATTAGCAGTATCATTGGTTTTTACAACAAAGCCTATTTTCACGCCTTAATCTTACATCCTTACGAAATAATGAGAGGTAAGCGTATCCATACTCTACTTACCTCTGCATTTATACATAGAAATTGGTTGCATTTATTATTTAATGCACTAATCGTTTATGGGTTGGGGTATGATATGTTCGGAAACATCCAACAGATATACGGGGCTCTAGTGGCGTATATATTAACACCTCTATTGTTTGTACTACTAATTTCTCTGCCCAATCTGATCCAGACCTGCCAGAAAAGAAAAGATTTCTTTTTCACTTCTATAGGGGTATCTGGTCTAAGTTTTGGCCTCTATGGTTTCTCTGCATTATATTTCCCTCTACAACCCATGAAAAGTAGTATTTTTCAATTCATAAGTAATGCTATGCAAAGTTGGGTTTGTGGATTACTTATCTTATTACTTTTAGCTCAATTGAATAAAAGTTATATCAATAAATATTTGCATGTATCTGCTTATGTTACTGGAGGTATACTAGCACTACTAGCTAGACCCAAATCTGTATTAGAAATCTTTAATTACATCTTTAATTAAACAATCACCCTTGAAACAAATTCCATAACTTTTCAAACAGATCAATACGTTTATCTTGATTTCTTTCACTACCTGCGTTTATTTCTATTTTATCTTCCGAGCTTAGCTCAATGACATCACTCTTGTTTAATTTTTCTTCCATGATTTTCGATTTTATTACCTCTCAAAAGTCCTGAAATACAAAAGACTAAACCACAACTCTAGGTTATAAATCACAACCTAGAGTTTTAACACTTATAAATTTTATAACCTCAGGTTATATTGTTAAATTTGTCGATCAATAAATTAAGAGTAAGTTATGTCAAAAGCGGAGATTGGAACTTTTATTAGACAGAAAAGAGAAAATCTAAAAATATCACAAGAAGCCGTTGCTTATCATCTGGAGATGTCGCAAGCCGCGTATTCAAAAATTGAAAGGAATGAAACAAAAGTAAAAGTAGATCAGGTCTACAAAATTGCCGAGTATTTTGGTGTTAGCATTTATGAACTTTTGCCTCCTTCACTAGCGAGTGATACTATGGGAGAAAACGTATTTGGTTTAGTATATCAATACCTACTTGTAGGGATAAAGAAAATCAAATCTATATTAAAATAGGCAGTACTTTTATAATCAATCAGTTATTTGAAGATTATGGTTTACCTTATTCAGTAGATGTTATGGCAGGATTATTTAGGATTATCTATCCGACATAGGAGTTTAAATTAACGATCGATACACTAAGACACCTATCATAGGTCATTGAGATTACCTTTAGATCTGGTATCATCCGAGCGTGCGTTGCAGCAAATACTACAGCATATTTTTGTATATTTTTAGAATATAAAAGTTTATTCAACACTAGATCTAAAGTTATCAATCTAATGTTGAATAAACTAAATTTAAAAACTACAAAACTTTAATTACTAAGCTAATAAAAAGTATAAGCCGTAATAGAGAAATTAAAATGGGGATAACAGAAAAAATATTTTCAGACCCCTATCAATCATTTTTCTAATCCAGTTTTTTAGTATTCAATGTTACTTATTTATTGGCAGCCTCAGCATCTTTATATCCAACATACATTGCCAATAGAATTAATGGAATAAGCCCACCACCATTGGTATCTTTTTGTTCATCAAAAGATAATTCTTTAAATTGATAATCCATAATAACCTTTATAATTAATGAGTTGCATAATATAATGCTTTACCAGCATAATAACCTAAAGCCAAAGAAAAAGTTCCTGCAGCAAAACCTAGAGCAAGTACAGGAATTATACCTCCATCAACCTGTACCATTTCGTTCAAGTCCATTTCTTGAACGCCGATAGTTTTTAATTCTAAATTATTCATATTTTGTTTATAAAAGAATTACTCCTACTCTATTTGATAAGCCTTTTCGGATGACTGCTTTGTTGATCAACAGTACTAAATTACTATCGCCCAATGCATAAAAAAAGCATTTAAAACATTTCTGTAAGTAAAAAATTTCCCTGATGATTGGAGTAAAGTAGGTAGTGCTCTACGCTTTTTTCATAATCCTGCCAACAGTCATCTAGATTAAGAGAAAAAATACAATAAGGTTATACTTGCTAACCGTACGAGGTCCAAAATATAAATTTCATAAAATATATACCGTTCGGTATATATTCATATCTTTGTTCAATAATGACAAAAAAAGATTTTTAAAAAAAATGTCAAAAGCAGAACAAACTCGGCAATTCATCATCGAAAAAACGGCTGTACTTTTTAATAAAAATGGATTTTCCGGAACTTCTTTATCCGATATGACCGCAGCTACAGGCTTGACAAAAGGTAGTATTTATGGGAACTTTGAAAATAAAGAAGAGGTCATGATTGCTGTATTCAAGCATAGTTCAGCAGAATTAGCGAAAAATGCTGATCGCGCTGTTTCCGTTGAAACCAGCGCTTACAATAAACTAATTGCCTATATTAAATTTTACCGAAACAACTGGATTGCTATTTCCGAAACCGGCGGTTGCCCCATGTTAAATGCGGCTACAGAAACAGATGATGCGTTGCCATTTATGAAATCTACCGTTCAGCATGCTTTTGCGAGTTGGAACAAAAGATTAGAGCGCATTATTGAATTCGGAATAGAACAACATGAATTTCGCCCAGATATCAATTCAAAAGAATATGCAACCACTTTCTTAATGCTGATTGAAGGTGGAATTTTGCTTTCAAAAGTGACAAATAAACCCAAAAATTTATATTTGGCTTTAGATCGGATTTTAAAAATTATCAATGAAGAAATCGTAAAATAAAAAAAATTGGATAAATAATATACCAATCGGTATGTTGAACATTAACAATTCATTTTTTTTGAAATGAGTACCATTAATAACACTGCTTGATTTTAACGAAAGCACCAGAAAGAACACTTAGAAAGAACATTTGTGAATATGTACCGGAAAAATTGATGAAACAAAAATTGCCATTTGCATAAATGATGAATATCATAACCGCCGGAATGATTTCATTCAACTGGATTATCGTCAAACTTGGTTGGATAAATTTCCAAGTAGACATTTGGTCAACATCTTGGGCGATTGCGTATTTCATGGTGATACCGGTCATCTTAAATGATTTCTCTATGAGTAGAAAAATTAGTGCTAGTATTAACTCCAAAAAAATAATAATATGAGTCCATTAGAAATAATGAAATCCTGTATTGGACAAGAGTTTTCGGCGTCGCCATCACCATTTATGCATTGGTTGAATCCTGTTGTGAAAAGTGTAGAAGCGGGTGCTTTAGAATTTGAATATCTGATTCGCCCAGAGTGGCTCAATCCCATTGGAAATCTGCATGGCGGTATAACGGCAGCTATTGTTGATGACGTTTTGGGTGCTACCATGTTTTCTTTAGATGAAGATTATTTTTACACCACGATCAATAATGTGATTGATTATTTTTCAACTGCAAAATCGGGTGAGACCATCATTGCAAAAACTCATATTATCAAGAAAGGAAGGCAATTTATCAATGCAGAATGTGAGATTTGGAATGCCGATAAGACGAGATTAATCGCCAAAGGTTCTTCCAATTTATTTAAAACTGAAATAAAAAAAAATACATGAAACGAGTTGTCATAACAGGTTTAGGCACCATCAATCCCTTGGGAAATGATGTAGACACCTTTTGGAAAAACAGCCTTGAAGGAAAAAACAATACGGGCATTATTTCCCGTTTTGATGCGTCAAAATTTCGCACCCAAATTGCATCAGAAATAAAAGATTTTGAGCCCCAAAAATACTTGGATCGGAATGAAATAAAACGAAGCGATTTATTTACACAATACGCTTTATACAGTGCCTCGCAGGCTTTGGAAGATTCAGGTTTAAATATTTCCACCATCGATCCATTCGACATTGGCGTGATTTGGGGAGTAGGACAAGGCGGAATGGAAACTTTTGAGACAGAAGTTGAAAATTACGTAACCGGGAATTATATCCCTCGATTCAGCCCGTTTTTTGTGCCCCGATTGATTGTTAATATGGCTTCGGGAATGATTTCGATGAAATTTGGTTTACAAGGGATCAATTATACCACTGTCTCGGCTTGTGCCACAGCCAATACAGCGATTATGGATGCGTTTAATTACATCCGTATGGGCAAAGCCAAAATCTTTGTGAGCGGTGGTTCCGAAGCGCCGATTACCGCAGCTTCAGTGGGTGGTTTTGCTGCAATGAAAGCGATGAGTACAAGAAATCAAGACCCGAAAACAGCCAGTCGTCCTTTTGATAAAAATCGAGACGGTTTTGTGATGGGAGAAGGAGCTGGAGCGTTGATTTTGGAAGAATATGAACATGCCAAAAAAAGAGGAGCCAAAATTTATGCTGAGTTGGTGGGGGCATCAATGACTGCAGATGCTTACCATATGACATCGCCACATCCTCAGGGTATAGGAGCAGCAAAAGCCATGCAGCTTGCTATGGACGAAGCAAAACTCAATTTTTCGGAATTGGATTATTTAAATTTGCATGCTACCTCCACACCTGTTGGCGACATTGCAGAACTAAAAGCCGTCGAAAAAACGTTCAAAGGTTCCAAAAATTTGTGGGTCAGTGCCACCAAGTCCATGACGGGACATTTGTTGGGAGCAGCCGGAGCAATCGAAGCTATTTTAGCTATAAAATCGATTACTGACGATATCATTCCGCCAACCATTAATATCGAAGAACTGGATACGGACATTCCAGAAACTATTCAAATTGTCAAACACAAACCCATGCAAAAGGTCATTAAAACCGCTATGAGCAATGCTTTCGGATTTGGTGGACACAATGCTACTTTGGTTTTTCGTAATATCTAAATTTAACGAACAGGAAAGAAGTATTGATCATAACCGACAAACGAATACCATTCATGGTATTTTAGAAATTTATTAAGTTTCTAGCCCCTGAATGGGGAACTGGAATAATCTTAGGAAATAGGAGGTGCAATAAAAAGCGACAAAAAAAAGGATTCGTGTTTACAGCGAGCATGCTCGGCCTGCATGGGGACAGTCTGCTACAAGATAAGCTTCCACATGTAGAGGCATTCCTGATGAACGGAATGGTATCCACGATTCATAACGTTTGTGCATCAGCAAGGAATGCATCCCTATTTTTCTAAATACAAATGTAGGTTGACCACAACCTCCATTTGTATCATTTATCAAAAACAAAACCAACATCTCTCCACTGGACACCATCTGGTCTATGATCCAATCAAAGCCAGCGACCACTCTAATGATCGATGTCATGGGAAAAAAATGGATATTTCCATATAAGTTACTGATGATATTCCATGAATTCCTTATCATGATTCTCTAGCCTTTTATCAAGCTCGACAGACATAGGTGATGTTATCCAGTCCCACAAGTATATCTTAGAGTTCTTATTGAGGCTTCGATCTCTAGTTTATTTTAAAATAAGTTTTTAATAGACTTATTTTAAAATAATGATTTGGAGGCTTATTAAGAAAAAAATATAGCACGTATTCACTTTTTGATACAATAAATCGCTTATCCAACCATAGAAACCAACAGTGATTTCTAACTTCTAATATATTATAACTTGATAACAGGTATTGATTATAAACCATGGAAAGAAATTGCATCTCCAAGAGCAACGCTAAAATGGAAAATCCAGATTTTTAAACCAACCATGACGCTTGAGTGCTATCATTTTTAATTCATCGATTCTTTCCCTATATTTAGGACGAGCTTTTATAGATATTGAGCATCATAGACCTTAATTTTTAACATGACAAAAATTGATCTTGACCAAGCGCAAGCACAGATTCTACATATCTTTAATAGCATTTACCCCATGAGTGAAGCGCTTGAAAAGAGCATTCGCCAGCATAGTAAGCTTACTACATTTAACAAAAAAGCGCATTTATTGCAATTCAACGAAGTAAATAAATCGATATATTTTATCTTGCAGGGTTGCGTGAGGACCTATTATCTGAATGATGATGGCGAGGAACATACCTCTTGGCTGCTGACCGAAGGAGAACTCGCCATATCAGTGTATAGTTTTTATAGTCAGCAAAAAAGTTTTGAAGCCATTGAAGCTTTAGAGGACTGTGTTACCTTGGAACTGACGCATACCGCACTTTCCCATCTCTATCAGCATCATCTGGAATTTAATGTTATAGGACGGTACCTCACGGAGCAATATTATATCGAAAGCGAAAGTAAAGCTAATGCGCTACGTATGCTGTCGGCAAAAGAAAGATATCATGAATTGATCCTTAGAAAACCTCAAATTCTAAGACGTGTGCCACTAGGTTACATCGCATCCTATTTAGGAATAACGCAATCTACCCTAAGCAGAATTCGAGCAAAGATCTAAGCTTAAATTACTCTTCTTTCAACTATTTATATTTTTTGCCTTTTGTCAAAAGGATATCGTTTTACTACCCTTAATTTAGTGTTATTCATTCAAATATAGATTTAATGACGTTCGACTGTATGGGAACGATAGTTATTCTTGAATGAAAAATATGCAGTTATTTTCTTTTATAAACTATAACATGATCAAATCGATTTAATGACAATTCAATAAGTCTCGGTAGTTTATCACTGCCCATACCTGTTAGTGGTACAAACTCTAATTAATTATGAAAACTAAAAAATACTTACTAAGATTTATCTATGTATACCTGATCGCAGGCTTCATGAGTAATCTACCTTTCGTAAGTGGATACATACTTCGCCGTTTTGATGGTGATGTTTTTAAATATTCCAATGCAGATGCTTCTTTTACTTGGCATGACACCTTTGGTTTCAAATCTTCGCCTATAAGCCAATGGTTAATTGATCGCTATATAGCAGAATTTCATCCAGAGAAAAAGAATCAACAGGTATATCGGCTCTACAGAATTAATCCATTGTGTTTTTGGCGTTGGTCTCATTATCTCATAACAAGTAGGGATTACGAGTATAGATCGTGGAAAGAAATTGAGCCTAACCGAGTTCCTTACGATCCTGAGAATAGATATCAAGCTTTTTAAGCCCATCAGTTTACACAAATTGCAATTCATATGAAAACTAAAAAATACTTATTAACATTTCTCTATGTATACCTGATCGCAGGCTTTATGAGTAATCTACCTTTCGTGAACGGTTACCTACTTCATCGTATTGATGGTGATCTCTTTAAATATTCCAATGCAGATGCATCATATACCAATCATGACACATTCAGTTTTAAATCGCCTCACATTAGCCTAAAATCTGTTGATCGCTATATAGCAGAATTTCATCCAGAGAAAAAGAGCCAACAGGTGTATCGTCTCTACAGAATTAATCCACTATGTTTTTGGCGATGGTCTCACTATCTCATAACAAGTAGAGATTTTGATTATAAATCGTGGAAAGAGATTGAGCCCAACAGAGTTCCTTACAATCCTGAGAATAGATATCAAGATTTTTAGGATCCATTGTTAATCTTAGCCATTTCAGGCCAGTAATCTAAAAGTGCACCCGCAAGACACGATATCACTATGAAAAAGAAAACAATTCTGATGTTGCTGATCAGTATACTACTGATTCCTAATTTACCTTTCATCAATAAGTATATTGCTCATCGACTGGACGAAGGATATTTTAGATATGCTAACTTAGATGGATCATTTATCCAAACACAGCACTTTTCTTTTAAAAGCCCTGGATTCTCGACTTTTGGTTTTGAAAATTTTATTAAAAATACATCACCTGCTAAAGAAAACAGGAAGCTCTATCGGCTATACAAAATTAATCCACTCTGTTTCTGGCGATGGAAGAACTATTTGGTAAACGCTGTTCATTTTGAATATATGGATTGGAATACCATCGAAAAGAACAGGCAAAAAAGGACTATAAATGCCCAATCTGAAAAGTAGATTTTCTGACCTCTTTGCTGACAAGTACAACTTCATTCTGGGGTACGCCCGCAAAACGTAACGCATCAATAAAGATCAAGATCTGTAACGCTAACATATCAATCGAAATCTTTTCATGTTTGTTATTTCAATCAAATCAATTGAACTTGTCTATAATATCAAACAATACGGAGATATGAGTACCAAGAAACAAATCGTTTTCCCTAGGCTAGCCAAACTTATGGAACAAATAGGCGAGAACATAAAGTTAGCAAGGAAGCGTCGTAAACTAACCACTATTCAACTTGCAGAACGGGCTGAAATTGCCGCTCAACGTTATATCTCATTGAAAAAAGTAGATACCAGTGTAGCATTTGGCGCCTATTTAAACGTGCTCCGAGTATTAGGTTTACAAGATGATGTATTGCAGTTAGCGGCAAACGATGATTTAGGAAGAAAATTGCAAGATCTCGAATTATTAAAGTAGACAATGGCGCAAAATAAATTTGGCATATTAAGTATAATTAAACCCTACAATAGAAAAAGATGGCCTTTCATTGAATATTGACATGAACAATAACGCGTTGGATTTTGATCTTGCTAAAAGTGTAGGTGAGTTTTTTAGACTTAACCAAAATCAAATGGATAGTATTATTGGAGAAATACTAGAAGGCGTAAGCCAGTGGGAAAATCTTGCAGATAAGATTGGAATATCAAGAGCAGAAAAAGAACTGATGAGCAGGGCATTTAAAACACATTTTTAAAATCTTAATAATCGCTCCATAAGTTTATCATTTGCTTATCCCAATCTGCATGATTACAAAAAACGCTCCCTAATAACGAGATCCGTGGAAGGTGTCTCGTTGTTCAGGAGCATTTTTGAACATCCGGAATGCTAACATTCCATCAGAATAAAGACATAAACTGCTCGATTATTTGTTGGATTTTCTATTTCCAACATGCCCAAGCAGTCTACTCGTCACAAAACTGACCACCGTCCCTACTGCAGCCATCAATACCGTTTGCAATAGATCGCCCAAGGAAAAACTTGCCCATATGGAACACAAAGTACCTCCAAGAGTTCCGATCCTAATGTCATTCCATTTCATCGGATATCTCCTTTTCTTTCTGCTGCACCATAGGCTCATCCGGCGGAGACTCCTCCGCTTCTTTTTTGTCCGGATCATCCAGCACCGTCTCCACTATACCAAGACCTAAAGCGATATATTTGATGATATGCAGTGCCTTGCCTGGCAATTTTACAGGTGCTAGCAGGATCACCTGCAAGACCTGACCGATTTTATTGATTATTTTTTTCATTTTGTTGTTAAGGTTAGATAGTTAGTAAGTTAGAGTGTTAGAATAGGTCACTTCGTCACTCGATAACTCTGTTACTCGGTTACTCCGTCAGTATACTAATCCCCAAAAGCTGCAGGCTTATCCAAAAGGCCTTGTATTACGACTGCGTAATTGCACCGAAAAAGAGGTGTTAAAAATGAATTTATGTCTGAGTGAAACGAGTTTAAATTCATTTAGCCTATTTAAGGTGGAATAGCATTAAGGAATGCAACCTTGATTTTTTTGATTACTTTTTTCATCAAGGGAAAAAGTAATTGCCTGTCACGGCATGAGTGACAACTCCGTCACTTCCATAACAACCTCCCCGCTCATCATAAGCTCCACCAGTAAGGGATACAACTTTTTGTAAGCCGTAACGGATTGCTCCAGGCGATAGTCTCCTTTTTCAAAGACATACTTTGTTCCCACGAGCAGGCAGCCCGCAGTATGCTTATGCGTATTACCGATGTGGATATAGACATATTTAAAACCCGGGATATCCTGGATCTCGATCATACCCCGGTGCATCTGAGGATAACGGTCATAGTAATTACCATTCATACCTCCATCTCGGTTGAAACCCAATGTATAGGTACCCAAAGGGATACAGGTACTCCCCGGGATTTTCTGCTCACGAGGGATATCCTCCAGACCATAGCAGATAAACTGATGGTTCAGATAGAATTCAGACAGGGTACTGTCCTTCCCCTGTTTGATACGGATAACTTTTAACAGCATACGATTTTTGTTTAGAAATTCATTAAAAACTCCCCAGATACAGACTGTGGGAGACCATCCGTTTATCCCGATCGTGCAGCATCAGATACAGGTGTACGGGTCTATCCCGTAAGACAGAAGGCAACTGCAACTTCATATAGGCATCTTTTCTGATCACCTGCTGCTCATTGACCGCTGCATTTCCGGCCTCGATATCATACACACACAGGATCACTTCATCGTCCCAGTTGCTATAGTCTGCGATAAATTGATCCGGTAATACCCACTTCACCGTCATAAAATCGCCCACACGTTCGGCTTGAGCATTCAGCAATGGAGCTAAGGTTCCTTCACTTATTTTTGCTTTGGCCGGATCGATCTTCATATCCGGATACTCTCCGGTGACCGCATTGCGTAAATGGTGCGACATCGCCCTGCCGAGCGCTGTTTTTCCTTTCTTACGAGTCGCAAAGCCAATCTGGATCAGCAGATTGAGCGGATTGAGGAAATACCGGACCAACTTAAATCCAAGCTGGGTCGATTTGGCCCGATTGGGCTGCTCCTGCGTTTTTTCTTTATTGGATATCATCAACATATTCGATTGGTTTATCATATCGAAAGCAGGAGAAGCTCGACGCTTCTCCCGATTCGACATGCTGTACAACAGTTTACACTAAGTCCACTTCTCCCAGGTAGGTACTTCTGGATACCTTGGTACCTTTTCGGTCAGCAAAGAAGATCCATACATGCCCCTTCGCTCCTAGCAAATGTGATGGCACCGTAATATCGATAGTCCCATTGGCACGTGTGGCCGGCGTAGGGGTCGTCACAAATTCATCTGCCTTGGGCTGATAAAGTAAGATGATCACCTGATCATCTGCCTTGGAATCATAGAGGCTGCTGAGTGAAAAATCCCAGTCTACCGACAGCACCCCAAGCGATGCCGATACGGCCATCGCACCGCCACCGATATAGGAGCCCGAACTGATCATGATCTTACTGTAGTCCAGTTCAAAATTTGGATAAGATCCGACCACTGCCTGACTGATATTCTGCTGCAGGGCCGCATTGGTCGGCGTCATCCGATTGGCATTGACCTGACCAAAACCCAGGCGCAAGATTGGGGCTATGGGCATCAAGAATTTTGACATCGCATAGAATCGTGCCTGCACGATAAGCTGCTCTTCTGTAGCTCCTTTTGTCCGCTTTTTGGGCAGCCCTTTGATGTAGTCGATACCCTTCCAGCTTGACCCTATCACGCTGCCGGCTTTACCTCGAAAACTCCCATTGGCACCTTGTCTAATTGTTCCCATTTTTCTAATTTTTAAAAGATTTGACCATACGTAAAGGCTTGATGCATACCGGTATATTCTGCTTTACGATGACAAACATAGCACCTGAACATAGGGCTTGTCAAGAGCCAAAATGATCTTGTCGGTGTATGTCGGCGTACCGGTAACATGTTGTCGGCCTTTGTCGGTTTAAAATATTATAGGCTCTAAAAATCCGGATGCTCAGACCGATGAAAACATGACCTCTTTCTAGCCAAGAGGCTACCAGCTCCGCAGCTCCTTTTAATCAAAGGCCTCTATACACCGTCTTTGCACCGCTCCTATACCGTTCCTGCACCGGGAAAAGGACGGTGCAGGGACTTTGCAGGGACGGTACAAGTATGGGATACCTTAAAACAAGGTTAAAAGCAGGTACGAACAAGGTTAAAAGCAAGTCACCCTACCCTCCTAATCTGTCTAAGGCAATTGCGCGGGCTGATAGCCCCGATAAGCGATAAAAAACTCGAGGACAGCCTGCTTTGAAAATTGATTTTTCTTCTTATGTTTAGCGATCGGACTGATCAGACCCTGCTGTACTTTGCGTTCAAAAGTGCGTTTGGAAATAGCAACAAAATCCGCAGCCTCCTGCGTGCTCATGGTGCCGGCGAGCTTGCTTCCTTCGTCCTGCTGCTGACCTTCAAGCAGCCTGAGCATGCGATCCACTTTGCTATGCAGATCGGGGTCTGATGAGGTGGGTTGTGTTGCGAAATAATACGATACTGCGTGAGCCATGGATGTTGCATTGGAGCCAAAGCAGTGGCCTGACTCCTGAGTGGAAGCCGTGTTTTGATAAAAAAACATATGTAGGTAAGATAAGGGCGACCTACCGCCGAGATCCTGACTGATATAGCACCATTAAGGCCTATTGATCAGCTCAATCGGTCTAGTTTATAATTGGAAATATAGGACTTTAACTCAACGGTACACAGGCATTCCAACCTCTATAACGCAGTTCAAATCTCGATTTCAAAAACTCCTCTATATATTTATTCTTTACTTTACTTCCTAATGTACAAATCTTTAACACTTCACTCTTCGTTAGGTTTGTACTTAATGCTTGTATAGTCTGGCTCTGAATCTTGACAAATTGGCCGTTTTTATAATCCATAAAACATACATGCATCATATTGATATAATGATTTTTATTAACTTTCACCAACCAGATTAAGAGACCAAGATTTTTCAATGTCTCTAAAATTTTAGGCGAGTCAATCCGGGTTCCGTCAGTCAAGATCACAACAGCATGCTTTGTGTGCGATTCAATAGCAAAAATATGGAATAATACCACAGCTCCCAGCTCATTAAAAGAAGGCATAAGTTTGGTTGGACTCTTTGCATATAAACTGGCGTACAGATTTTCGAGCAATACCTCATCAGGCAGATCATCGCGTTCACTTTGCCATTCCTCGATCGCTTCCTTAACGATCTCTTTAAGCGGAGGATGACCTAACATCTGTTCAGTTTTATCTTGCTGCACTTGATGATCAGTTACAAACTCGATTAGTGCCTTCTTGACCAGGCTCACTTGTTCTTCATTTCGATCATGCAACTTATTGTCCAGTACAGTTGTCAGCTTATCTTCGACCACTTGAGAAAATTTTTCAATAACAGTATCCATCTGAGCATACCGCTGCTCCTCGATTGGACGATCAATAACGTCAACAGCATAAGTTTTTTGCTCTTCACCTGCTGTTGGAGGATATTCATGCTGAAAATAAGTAATAAGCAAATTGCGCTTTCGATCTGTATCCAACCAGATCGAAAAAGCGATCATCATAACCAGATACAGCAAAAACCGGGATTTAGCATGCTCCCACAAGATCGCGTACATCTGCTCCCCTTCATACCAGATGTATTTAAATGCAATCAAAATGCATAGCCCGAGTCCTATTGGCAGCACATAAAACAGAACCCGAGCACTCCCCTTCTTCCAGACGATATCTTGCTTATCATCCTCATAAGTGAATAGCAGCTGGATAACAAGCGAAATAGCCGTTATAAAAACAATCACAAACATCGTAAGCAGAAAAAGAGATCCAAATCTATAAGAGAAAACCGATGAGTCTGTCCAGGTATAATTATAGGTAATCTTATTATACAGTAAGGGTAACAAAACAAACATCAGATAATAAAAATAATATGCCCTAAAATGTCCAGATAAGGCATTTATATTTAAAAAGCGATTTTCAAATAGGTGGATCATTCGTATGTAAAAAAGTAATAATTAATTAGGTTAAAATGCAAATTAACAATATTTCATTATAAAACAAAACTGCAGATTTGTCTAAAAACTCAAAAAACAAGCTTTAAAGAGGTATTTTGCCGGTACTTTTAAAGTTTAAAGATACTTTCTAGATACCCTTAAACTAGAAAAATCAGTTTAACGACTCTTCTTATTATGCCTTAGCCTATTACTGGCCACCATCTCTTTTCTCAAAAAGATAGATTTGCCAAATTTGGAATTCACCAATAAACAGTAAATCATGAACACGTTAAACTTTGACCAAGAGGGTGTCAATAGTATGCAAGCCATTGTTCTTGGGCGGTCACCTGAACTATTAGAGATTGAACTGACCGAAATCCGAAACGATTTTGATAGCTGGATCAATAAGTTTTTTAGCTTCACTACCACTCAACTCGTTCAGCTGCAATCGATGGATCTCATCTTTAAGCAAGAGTTAGCTTACGCCATCGCCAACAGTTATGCTGCGGGCGTCATGGTCGTTTTTAGTAAAGACGACAAAGAGGATGACGAAGTACCCGACAAGAAAAGTATCGTTGTGCATGGACTTGATAAGTGGCAAGCACCATTAGAAACCTCTTCAGCAACTATGATCGTGACGCCATTAATGATCCGCATCCACTACAGTTGATCCATTAAAATCCACAAATTTCCTTGAGGGCTGGTAGCGAGATCCCCAGCCCCTTGTATATTTCAAATACTCCTATATATAACCTTTAAATAAACCTCTATTATATAAACCTAAATAAAACTCAATGAAAAGAACCACGCCAAAATTTAGCTTAAATAAAACAGCTGTCTATAGAAATCGAGCTGATTACTCCAACTTACTAAACATATGATCTTAAATTATGGAAAGAATGCAAGATTTTTTCAGTAAATACCATCAGCTCAGCGCATCAGCAAAAAATTATATCAAAGAACATGGAAAGCTCCATTTTTATAAAAAAGGAAGTTACTACAAGATCGCTGGTATTCCGATGTCGACCTGGTGCTTTATAATTGATGGTGTAGTCGCCAAAGAAGTGCTCGAAGCAGACACATTCATTCGCATCGAACGCATCAATGGGAAGAACGAATATTTTACGGGTAGCAATCACCCCTATAGTGATCGGGCAACATCCGTCGCTATCAAATTTTTGCAACCCACTATATTATATGAGATCAGCAACAGCCATTTCAAACACGCACTCAAACAGTACCCTGAGCTGAGTACGATATTCCATATCCTGAAACAGCATAAGGTCAATAGACTGCAGGACATAGTACATATCCTAAAACTTCCCCCCTTACATCGCGTACATGAGCTTTCTCTCAAGATGCCTCATATTATGCCTTTACTTACCATCAAAGAACGTCGTTCTTTTTTAAACATTTCCTGTGATCGTGATTATTATAAATCTTTACGCTATCATCTTGGAAAGAGCTAAGATATATCGCATTGCTATTATCAGAGCTTACCGAAGGATTATATTTTTACGAAAAGCAAGTATCAAAAAAATAATAAGAGCTGTCGAAGATCAAAATCAATATGGTCTGACAAATACGAAAAAAATGCAATCTATAGCATTGCTATACGAAGCTAAAGAAGAAGGAATCTAATTTTACATCAAGCATCTTAAATAATATCATGTTTGCTGGATAAACGAATAAACTATGACCATGAAAAACATAAATATAAACAACTTAGGTATCAAAGTATACCGTCGCAAATTTGCGACATTCCCCGGTGGCCGGTGCAGGAAATAAAAGTCCACTTTAATATAAAAGCCTCCGATGCGCGGAAGCTTTTATGTGGCCAGCCTGTTATATACAGGTAGACCGATTTGAACCGATATGAATATACGAATTATTTATGTCTTATTTATGATAACTAAAAACTTGTCAATTATGGCTTGGTTTATTTTTACGGGAACAGACCCGTCACAATCTTCACATTATACATTGTCACCAGGAACAACTCCTCCATCGTGTCCAGGAGCACCAGAAGCATTATGTTCTATTCAGGATATGAATGATGGCTTTAACAATCCAAAGTTGGAAAGCGCTATTCAAGCAGAAATAGCAAACGCTTTGCAAAATGAGGTGAATACGACCAATGTGAGATTAAAGGCTCGTCCAACATCTAAATAATTGGACAACATATAAGCGGTAGCTAAACTCAGAAAGGGTATGGTCGAAAAGAACCATACCCTTATTGTATTTTAGACTAGTAATGCAACTCTTCTACAACCAAAACATTGATTTCAGCATCTTCTATAACACCTTTAACACCATAGGCTGCGAGCTGTACATTCATACCTTCGAGATCATTATAGTCCCCAATTTCAATTTCGATTTTCCTATCGTTCACCAGGTCAACAGCAGGAGGAAATTTTTCAGAAAGATCAAGAAACCCTGTGAGTACATTTGTTCCGACATAAGTTATTTTTTTTGCATCTGGATCTGCAGTATAAGGTACCACAGGACAAGGCTTCAGCACCAAACATTTTATTTTCCTTTTTTGCTGATAGATTTTGACGCCATAAAAACTAAGAAAATCTTGCATGATCACCAAGGCCTGCAACGAGTCCGGCCGCTCTGTAATATCGTAGCGTTCATAACAGATGGCATTTTCTTTCCACCAGCCTTCTTCATTTTTAAAATTATAGTACTTGGTAGAATCTTTCACCTTCCAATGAACTCTCTCGATTCTGGGCATGTATGATTCCTTTAATCTGGCCTTATATATCAATACTCGTAAAGTTTGCATGATGCCCGTATTATAGCATGAACTTTTATACAGGCCAGTGATACTATCGCGTTTGAATCGCCAGGATTCCGCCTCTACTCCTTCCTGATAACCTGAAAAAATAGTTCCCGCTTTTATTGTCTTCTGCTGCCCTGTCATCTGTGTGAGCACATCGCCTGTTGCATAGTCATCTTTAACCCGAACACTAATCGGCAGACCTGCATGTAAATTCAATATATTTTCTTCTGTTATGCCGTTACTATTGGTGATCGCGTGCACCTTACCTTTGTAGATCAAGATTTCATGTGGTGCTGCTTTATGTGGAAAGATACTTTTAAAATAGGTATCATCATAGACCACCGGTAAATTCACTTTATTTTCCTTGAGATATTCGTTCGTTGCAAATAACTTCTCGATAGTTGCTTTATCCTGCCAAGTAACGGTGATCACTTTGAATTTATCTGCATGCTTTTTTTCAAGCTGCTGTAATTTAGGCATGATCTGTATGCAAGTGCCACAAAACGTGTCAAAAAAATCAATGAGTACAACCTTGTCTTCTAAAGCCTTCCAGTCAAATGACTTGTCCGTTCCACGCATCAGCTTTACTGCCGGTGGTGGAATAAAAGTATCGCCAATCTTTAGCGCTTTGGAAAAATCAACCTGCTGTTCTTTTTGCGCATACAGGTGCGCATTAGCAAAAAGTAAACTAAGAAATACGAATAATAATGTGATGTTCTTCTTCATGATATAGTTGTTTTTTATCTATTATTTTGTGGAATATCTGCCAGTCTGATTACGGTCTCCGAAAGACGGTAAGCATATTTAGCACTATTGGGTGGTAGGGTATAAATTTGATCGCCCACCGTACGTATCAATGTTTTTTGAAATCTAGGATCGAGGTTCAATCTTTTTAAATCAGCCCATCTGCGTCCGCGGAAGACCAGTTCTTTACGTCTTTCATCCAAGATGATTTTCAGCAATCGATCAGCGTTATTTTCGGTTACAGGGATATATGCCACTTCTTTATTCCATCTGGTTTTGAGAAGCGTATTGATGGCTAGAAGAGCAATGTCAATCTTATTCGTCCTACATGCCGCTTCTGCTTTTATCAAATAAACTTCACTGTTCGTGATACCGTAGAACAGCGCTGCCCCTTTATCATAGCTGCCTTTGTAAAAATATGTCCCTGTAGGATTGGTATTGACTCGGTAAAAAATACCCTTTCGCAAGTCGTGCATAGCGTACGATCCGACCAATTCCGGATCCATCAAAGCAGTAGTAGCAGCCATCGGTGCAGCTGATGCTGGATTTGCAGAAAATAACACCTCCACATTGAATCGGGGCACAGGATAAGCATCAGTTGCTTTGAGCATATTATAGTCCATCAATTCCGCATGGAGTTGCAAGCAAGAGTCTGCATAAAGATAAGCCTGTTGAAAATCGCCCATATTCAAGAAAGCACGCGCTAGACCTGCATAGGCAGATGCTTTAAAAGGTCTACCGCGGATCGGCTCCACGACAGGTAGATAAATAGCAGCATTCTTAAAATCTGCTATAATCTGTTGATAAGTTTCTTTTAAAGAAGATCGTACCGACTTATCGTCAATTCCAGCATCTAAACGAAGCGGAATCCCAAGCTCTGCCTGAGCAGTTGCCTCTACATAGGCACTACAATGCAACTCTGTCAATAATTGAAAGGCAAATGCACGATAGAACAATGCTGCCCCGAAATTGCGTTTATATGCATCACTGTTTTGGTCCTTTGTAAGTTTTCCAAGAATTTCGAGCACCTGATTAGAGATAAATATCGTCCGATACGGTCTTTGCCACTGTAGCGCATCGACATAGGGCTCATCAGCCCATACATAGCTATTTCTTTGGTCCAGATTGACCAATGCATTCCATCTTTCGGCAGTCAGGTAATAATCATCGGTACCTATCTCTCCATAAGTGGGGTAGCCACCATTTAAAGTGGTATAATCATTCATTAATAAGGTCGCATCTTCCAATGTTTTCGGGATGACCATTTTTATATCAGGCTTTTCATCCAGATATTTGTTGCAGGAGCTCAAGGATAGCACGATAAGCACTAATCCTAGTATAGATAAGTTTTTCATCAGGTAAGCAATTAAAGATTAAAATTTAAGCCAAGTGAACACATCAATGGATCGGGATACCAACTTCCAAATTCAGGATCTATACCTTTTTTATTTGCCCGCCATATCGTACCTACGTTCTGTATATAACTATAGATGCGAAAGCTTTTAAAACCATATTTTGACATTGCTGGCAGCTCCAAACTGCATTGGATATCCCGCAGCTTGATCTGGCCTGCATTTTCAACCAATGCGGCAGAACTCACGTACATCCTACTGCCATTTGCATTATTAGGATAGGTAAAAGCAGGTACATCGGTCACCAACTCATCACCCGGTTTCTGCCACCGCAATTGATAATCCGGATGACCAGATCCATAGTTCAGAAACGCATCATTGCTAAATGTTGGCCTGATGAATTTGTGCCCTAACTGATAAGCTATATTCCATGATAATTCAACTTGTTTAAATCGAATACTATTTCTAAAAGAGCCAAAATACAGTGGTACCTGAGAACCATGGTTCTCTAATGTTGTCACTTTTGCACCTGCAATAGCGACATAGTCTTTTGAGATTTCACCATCCAAATAACCACGTGGTGTACCATCTTCTGGGTCTAGTCCTGCCCACTTATAGGTCAATAAACTGTACAGGTCCATTCCCGTTATGGGTGTTCTTTGAAAACTGAATGATCGGCTTACATTATTCTGGGCGACATCAGATCTTAAGAAAGCCTTGGTTACTTTGGTGCGGTTATAGGAAAAAACCAGGTTACTATTCCATTCCCAAAAACCTGTCTGTAACGGTTTTCCGCGCAACCCGATATCCCATCCTTTTCCATGAAGATTTGCGGCATTGACCGTCAGTGAGGTGAATCCTGTACTAGGGTCTATCTCTGTAGGAGCGATTAAGTCTTTAGACCTTTTATCATAATACTCCATACTTCCTCCAAAGCGATTTCCTTTAAAGGAGAAATCCATTCCTAGATTCAGTGTAGCCACACGTTCCCATCTTAGAGTCGGATTGGGCGGGTTGGTCATCATCGCAAAATTTTGTCCCGTCACACTATTTGCATAAGACTGGATACTCATAGTCGGATACGCAGATACGGTATTATTGACATTACCACTATAGCCATATGTCGTCCTCAATTTTAAATAATCAAGGATACTAGCTTTAGCAAAAGATTCTTTGGATATCACCCAAGCGCCACCAATAGACCAGAATGGCTGACCACGATCATTGGTTTTGACTCCGAACAAGTTTGAGGCATCTTTTCTAAAACTTGCACTCACTATATATCTTTCCTTAAAAGTGTAAGCTCCATTACCATAATAGGAAACAAAACGGTTAAGTTGCTTTTCGAATCCATTGAGATCAGGCAAATAATTGGTTCCCCATAATCCGTTTAAGTAAGGTACCTCTTTACCAAATTGCACCGATTGAAAAGAACCTGTTTCAGCATCATAGCCAAAGTATTGGGATACACGCAGATCTCTGCCCAATTCTCTCCTATCATACCCCGCCAGTAAACTTAAATCATGATGTGTGTTCCACTTTTTTGAATATTCAGCAGTTCCGCGAAGCTGATGCGTATAACTATTCCAAGTGGATTCCAATAACTGATCACCAACTGGCAATCCCCAGCGCACCTGTTTATCATCCCAACTCGCAAATTGATTGATATCCATCCTTTGGCTATATGTTCCAATACCCCTCCATTCTGACACCGGACCGATATTTCGCTGATAAGCATACAATCCATGCAGTTTTAAACCAAATGGCAATACATACGTTCCAGAAAAATTGACCAATAAATCCCGATTCAACTGTAAACGCTTCGAATCATCAAGTTCTTTTAGCGGATTATAACTCCAATCCAGGAGTCTACCCGCCCCTACTGTATCTCTAAAAGCTTGACTAAACACCGCAATATCAACAGCAAGTGGATTGCCAGCTGCATCCGCCAGCTCCATATAAGGAAAATTAGATATCCCCTTACCAAGCGCGTTATAGGCAACAGGGATCTGGCTATCTGTTGCTTTTGATTCTGTATAGGTGATCCCTAAATTAAGCAATAGCTTATCTGTGGCTTTAATTTGGGTATTCGTATTTAAATTTAAACGTCGGAAACCCGAAGTCACCAGTTCATTTCTGTTTTGGTCAACACCCAGCCCAATCGAGGTATTGACCCGATCTCCTCCAGAATTTAATCGTACATTATATTGCTGGTTGACAGCTTTACGATAGATATATTTTTTAAAATCATCTCTGATATCAATCTTTTTCAATCGATTTAATTCATCATTCAATTGCGTCGCTGTCATGTTGCCATCCTTTTCCTGTTTCATTAATTTGATAACAGGTTCCAGATTAGTACCCCAATCGTCAAAATATGCATCGTACCTCCCCTTATCAAAAAAATACTGCATCAGATCAATATAATCTGAGGTAGCCATCTGTGGAATAGCATACAGGTCAGGTCTATCTTTTATCGTGATATTGGTATTGACATCTATATTCGTTTTTTCATTGAATTTCCCCTTTTTTGTTGTGATCACGATCACACCATTTCCGGCCTTTGCTCCCCAGATCGAAGCCGCTGCCGCATCTTTTAAAACAGTTACATTTTCAATATCATTTGGGTTGATATTATTGAACGTACCAAATCCACCATCTGCAAATTTATTTTCATAGGGCACACCATCAATAACCAGTAAAGGCCATCTATCGGAGTTTAGCGTACTTTCACCTCTTATATTAATATTCAGTAATGATCCCTTATTATTGGGGAAAACTTTGGAAGATGATATCCCCGGCACTACGTCTTCTAGCCTACTTACAAAGTCTGTCGAGACCTTACGATTGAAGAGTTTATTGTCGACAAACTCGAAACTCCCTGTTGCACGCTCTTTCGGGATTTTCTGGTATCCGGTTGATACCACCTCCACTTCTTCGAGTTTGTAATCTTCAGGTATCAATTTCACTACTAACGATACTCCTGAGGTATAATTGATTTCTTGGCTTTTGTAACCTATGTAGGAGAATTTGATCTTGCCTCTTTGATTTCTTACTGTCAATTCAAAAGTTCCATTCTTAGATGTTGTAATCTGTAGGTTTTCGTTTTCGATATAGATAGATACACCCTGCATGGGTGTGCCCTCAGCAGCGGATATGACCTGTCCTTCGAGTTTATATTTTCTTTGCCCGTTCACCCCGCTGTCCTTGCGGGGTGTCTGAGCTGATAAACATAAATTATAAAACACTGCAATAACCATGATGCATGGTATCGCAATTACTTTAAGTGCCTTTAATAAGCAGAAGATCAGATTAAAGGCATGTAACATTGGAGCAAGCAAATAGCAAAGTACTACTTGGTTCCAAGATGCTTTTAGCGATGAAACCATAGGTTGATGATCCTCTTGTTGAGAAGAACCCTTCCTGAGGTTTCCAATTTTTAGTATAGAACTTTTCAATGTGTTTATTTTTTGGTTTGTTTTAGATGGAAGACCAAAAAATAACGCTCGAATTAGGACAGTATTTACCCTTCGGGATAGCACATAGCTCTCCCTATTGCAAGTTTTTTGCATTTTTTTTAGATTACATTGAAGGTAAAGCGAGTGCTAGAACTCACGCAATAAGCTCCCTGCTCAACCATTCAATAGTTAAAAAATAAGATTTGAAAAATGCAATTATACTGTTATCATCAAGGTTATATTTGGTCTTCGTGATTGCACTTTGAATGGATAGTCATCATAGTGACTTTACTCAGCCAATTCAAGGTGGGAACTTGAGTATCCTTACAGTTTTTTGATACATCTTTATTTTCTAATTATCTCAAATACAAGTGAATATATCTTATGTAATATGCAGTTGCATATTTTCTATGCACAAATACTTAAATTACAATCTTTTTGGAGCATCAAATTAAGGATTCAAGATTAAATGATATATCGTTATACAGGGGGTGGTTTTATAAAACAGAAAAAGTCTATCCAACTCAAATTGAATTGGACAGACATAAAGTCACCTTTTAAAACAGAGGTGTCTTTTATCTCAATTCTGAGCACTGAAGAACCGTCTCGAGAATTAAAGAGATACTTATTAAAAAGTGTAAAATTATTATTGTTCATATTTCCCTCTATTTCTGTTGTTCTTCAGGCATCAGAATAAGGAATTATACAGCATTTATAATTGTTGATTCAAATATAGTAAATAAAAACTATGTACTCAAATAACACTACAAAATATTTTACTTTTTTTTTGTCTTTTGAGAATGGAGCTTGATAAAATAAAATTCTCTAAAAATTTTGGCATACACCTTAAAGCTATTAGAGAAGGGAATAAATTTAGAAAAGGGAAAAGAATCAGCTTACGTAGACTTGACCAGATGTCTGGTGTCGACCACAGCCATATTCACAAAATAGAAAAAGGAGAATCATCTCCTTCTTTATTAACCTTAAAATCTTTAGCCTTAGCCTTGGATATTAGTTTATCCGAATTAGTAAACTTCGAAGATTAGTTATTTAAAACTTTGTATCCTATCGGTACAGAGTCGATGTGTTACCTCAATCATCTCCCCTAGACGAGAACTTATTTCTTTAAGGTCTTCTATATCAACCTCGAAATCGATTTTATATTTACCACTGATGTATGCTCTGTTTAGTAAATCGAAAAGCCTTCTCTCATTACCTTCTTGAACATCGGGGAATATAGCATTCAATTCTTCCGATATACTGCTAACCGAACGACGATATTTATAAAGATTATGAAGCTTGGGTTTAATACCTATAAATACTAATTGCAATGTACTATAAATAGACTCGACAGTTTGGAACAAAAACCAAGCATTTAAACCAGCTCTCGATTTCCCCTGTAGCATTAATTCATAATCAAAATGAAAATGTGCAAAAAATGTCTCAGCATTACCCATCCAAAAATCGTAATACTCAGTAATATTCTTTCGAATCTGGTCAATAGAAAGCGGTTTTGGTGTGCATAATTGACTCTTCCCATTATCATACAGCATCACTCCTTCAAAATAAACTGGCACAAAGAAGAAGTTACCCGTTACCAACTCCTGATTTAGGTATTTGATATCATACATAAAGAAATTGATATCCGGACGTGCAGAAATGCGCTTTTCTAATTCATTAGCGAGTTCATACTCCTTGATATTTGTCTTGTTAGTAACGACAATAATATCATAGTCACTGATGTAAAAGTACCTGATGCCATTTTTGATGTACACCTGATCCTTGAACTCTCCCCTAGCGTAGCTACCATACAAGATAATCATATCAGGATCCACGAACTCAGTGATGATCGCTTTGATGGACTGTACCTCTTTTATTTTATGCTCCGGAAGTGTTACTGGTAATTGGGAATTCATAGTTTAAAGATACGAATAAGTAACTCGAAAAGGCAAATAATAGAGATAAGGAAAACTTTTTTTTAATATCTAATCCGCTTTATACTTTTAAAAGGTTTTATCACTTATTGAGTGACTTAGTTAGATTTAATAATTAGATAGTTCCCAAATGACAATGTAAGAAAATACTAAATATATTTTGCGGGTAAACTTCCCAATTTACTTTCAAGTTGTCCAAAAATTGTATCAGAATAGACAGATTTTTCTCCTTCAATTATTTCTACAAACATTACCCTATGTAGATCGTTATTTCTGACAGGTATCGGTGATGCCTTATTTCCAGAGATTATAAGGAGCTGATATGATATTGGGTTAGTAAGTTTAATTTTCTTCTTTAATTGAGGACAGATGCCATTTGGCTCATTTGTTTTTACAGGTATCACTACATTACGAAAAGTACCCATAGCATGTTTAGATTCTTTTATTCTATTTGATTTATAAACTACTCCATCTACTTTTTGAACAGAAACCACCCATTGCAATAGTAATTGAGGAATTATATACTCAGGCTTAAATACTTCATTAGGTTTTTTTACCATTAAAGAACAAGCTGCTAAAAGTGGCCAATAACAAAGATATGGAAGGAGTAGATTAAATAATTTTCCTTCATGATTTTTTTTCGGAAAACATTTTTTTTTCACTTCATTTGGAAAAGTATCGAAAAATAAAAATTTCAGTTTTGATTGAGAAAGATCAAACCTAGAAGCATAAAATGTATTTAAATCAGGTCTTCCGAGTTCTTCCCAACAGACAAATATAGAATCACCAAGATATAGACATGGGAATCCTGGAATACTATATCGTTGAGTGGATACTTTTTCTCTAATTTCGAATGGAATGTGAAATAATTGACCAATATCTAATGTTTTACTGTCAGAGATTCTCAAACGGTAAAAAGTAGGATTAAAAGTATCTAAATCCATCTTTTGTATTGGTAAATAATCATTAATATCCAATAAGTTTAGTGCTCTCGATAAGATATCAAACGCAATGGAGGGGGAACCTTGTAAGTAAGAGGTAAGACTTTCCTTAATGAGAGTGATTTGGTTTTCGATAAATGGTATTAGAGTTTTTAACTGGATTTGTAAATCACCCCCAAATTTTTTAATCTCGTTTAAATAATCATTATAGGTATTTTCTAAAAATATATCTACACTATTTTCATCTCTCTTTTTGGGAAGATTAAAAACAATATTATTAAAAATATCTGCATTAGTCTGTGTCATATTTTTCTATATGTTCATGAATTTTAATGAATATTTGATAGTCATCATTAAAGTCCTTTTCAAGGATTTCATTTGTAAAAACGCCACTAGATTCAGAATGGTCAAATTGAATTGCTCTAATAATCCAAGCTAATTGAGCATCCGAAATTTGCTTTTTTAAATTAATACTATTTCCTACTCCCATCAACATACTTCTTAATTTAACAGATAGTGTGTTTCTATCAATATTTCTTTGTTTTAAATAACTAGCTATAGATTTCCAACAATTTCCAGAAATAAGTTTTACCAATTCTTCAATACCTGTATAATCACTATTTTCATCAACAATTTCTTTCAAAAGAGTTAATGGTTGTGATGATTTTAATATTTCATCAGAACGCTTATACATAAGCCTTCTTACTTTTTCAGGAGCTCTCAAGACAATAAAAAGAAGCCCGATATCAAAACCTGTCTTATCTATAGCGGCAAACTCATCATCTTCTAATTCACCTAATCCATTATAAACATCAACTTCACTTACTGTTAATCCAAGATCTTGAGCCATGAATTCAATTACAACATGATTTTTTGATGATAACCAAATTAAAAAACAATCATATCGCTGTTGAAGAGGTATAGATAAATCTAATAATTTTAATTTATCATTCATTACTACCTCCTTTTTGAGAGGTTAACCATATTAGTTGCTCATCTCGGAAAGCAACAGCATCTTTTAACTTATAATCAAACTCTTCACATAATAATAGTAAAATACAATCTGATATAGCCCAGGACAATAATAGAGAAATAGTATTATCATCACTATTTCCATTAATTAAATTTTTATGAATAGGACTTTCTTCATTTATAATAATTGCTAATTCTCTTGATTGTTTTCTAAAATGATAAATCCAAGGCTTATTTCTTTCGTTTTCGCCTAATTTATCTATAATGGGATTTACTATTATAAACCACTCTCCTGTAGTAAGTATAACCGCATTCTCTGGAACTTCCAGTTTTTCCGTGCTCCCTGAAATAATATTAGAGAGAACTTTTTTAATAGCTTTTTTATTCTTTTGTACTTTTTTGATTGTTTCTTTTACCTTTTCATGATCTCCTGATTTAAACTCTTCAGATGCCTGCATAATAGTCGCAATTGAACTCTCTAAAATTTCAGCAACTTTTATCCAACTCTTTTTTGAATAGTCAAAACCAACTTTATGAAATGAAGGGACACACATATCTAAATGTATTTCTCCATAAGTTCTACCAAATTTTGGGTGTGGATTTTTAGGCATTAATCCTCCCAATCGACTAGGTAGTTGATGAAATCTTTCTATTACTTGGTTATTTTTGAATAAATGTAATCCCCATTTTCCAAGACCCGAAGAACTTGTTTTCATTAAACCAAGCCAGCCTTTAATTTGAACAGGATTTCCAGTTGTTTCATCATCTATAAATAAATTAAGTTCATCTAAATTAATAATACTTTCAGAATAAACTGGAACATCAATCTTTTTACAATCGTATTCATGTCCACTTATTTTATCTATAACTTGAATGTGAACATTTTCTACAGATATTTCGGGACTAAATATTTCTTGAAGAGAATCTCTTACAGCAATAGCTGTTAATGGACGATGGCTTAAGTCTTCAATTAAAATTGATGTGCCTGATTTCCAATCACCTAAGGGACTATCGAAAAGATTAGGCAAAGATTCACCATTTATATTTTTTCTATAGTTATTAGTTATTCCATCAGAATCAAGCTCACGTGTATTTAAAATAAATGTATTTTCAATACCTTCTTCTAATTTCGAACGAGTATGAAAAGTGATTTTCCATCCTAAGCTTAAGCAAGCAACTTTCATTCCCATTCCAAACATTCCTTTTCTTACCCGGAGTGATGTCCGCAAATTTTCATTTGCGACTGATACTTGTATGGCATTTTGGAGCTCGTCTGATTTCATTCCGAAGCCATTATCCTTTACTTCTATCGAATTTTTAGAAATAATGATTTGAATCAGGGGTTTTATATTATCATCTTCGATTCGCCAGTCAAGTGAGTTTGCTACTAATTCAGCAAGTGCCTGAGTTGGCTCCATACCCATTGCTCCTAAACCTTTAGGAGTCCAAAAGCGATTGCCAACATTAAGGTCTATTTGAAACTTTGTCATATAATTGAAAATCAATCAGGTCATTGTCAATATTACTTAAAAAATCTGAATAGTAGCCCGCAATTATCAGACATTCTAAACAATCAAATAAGTTATAACTAATTAAACTAGTAAACTATCTTCTATTTTTGTAAAAACAGAAAATAAAACACACAAGTATTAACCAACTTTTAACTCTTTTATAATGGTATTTAACCAATTGTTACTGATCGCGAATCTCCTAAATGCCAAATATTCTAATTTTGGATTTTCAGAATCTGACTTAAAATTATTTAAATTTGTTTTAAGTGCAACTAATTGATCACTAATGCTCTCATTATTTAATAACGCATCGCGGACATTTTCTCTGAATCGATCTAATATGCCTCTTCGCCAATCATTAAGGATTTCTCTATCCACTTTACATATTGAAATAGTGTATTTAAATCTCTTATCTTCTGAAGATATTTCACCTTTCTGATTAAAGACAATTTTTCCTTCAGGATCAGTTACCTCAGGATTAACTAGTTGTGGAAACTCCTTGAGATCATAATTTGCAGACAAAATATTTATAGCCTTTAGATTATTATCATTATTAACAAAGCTGACTTTAGCACCATCTAATTCAAAGTTATTCCCTTTATATTCATTGCATAGAGAACAAGCCATTAATAAATTGTCCCATGAATATGCCAACCAATAATAAATTGATTTTGGTCTATAATGCTCTACGTGATATTGTTCAATTATTTGTTCACAAAATGCACATTTATTATTATAAATTAACCTTAGAGCTGTCTTAATATCTGTTAGTTTGTATCGTGTATTATATACATCCGTGTCGATATAACTTCCTTTTTCAATCAATTCAGTTCGTCTTTGATGTGTAGTCTTAGATGGACCTGGAATGGGGATTACTTTCCTACCAACTCTATCCTTAAAAAACTCTAAATACGGGGGTATTAATGACACAGGTAAGATGGTAAGATCTTTATTCAGTTTTATCATTTCTATCTAACTCCTCATTCATGATTAGATTAATTAAGTCATCAATTTCTTCGTCACTGATGAATTTTTTTCCTTCTTTTCTTTGTAGAGCTAACCTTTCATCTAACTTCAAGTTAATTCGGTGTAACAAATATGAATCACTGGTATCTGCTGTGTCATTCTTACTATCAAGCCGAGCCGATTCTAATCCAAATAAAGATGATGTGACGAGCGTGTTCAGCATCATGTAATTAAGATCTTTACGAAAGTATGTATCAGTAACTCTAGTTATTCCATCCTCTTGATTTCTATATACTTTGAATATGACGGAATCTTCCGAAGCTCCTTGAATAATACTTGGACTATGTGTTGTAAAAATAAATTGAATATTTTTAAAAATATCTCTTAATTTCCGAACAATAACCTTCTTCCATTTAGGATGTAGATGTAAATCGATCTCATCTACAATTACTACTGCTGGTATTTTAAAAATATCTTCATTCGTTGTGACAAGTTTCTGCAATCTATATAACAAATCAATAACAAAAACTGTTACACTTTTGTAACCTTCAGATAATTGTTCAAACTTTAATCTCCTCCCTTTTTCAAAGAAATATAAATCCGTACCTTCAAAGACTACTCTTACATTTTTTTCCAAAATATCAAAAATGATATCTTTAACCATATCAATGGATGCATATATACCTTTTTCATTTTGAAGCTCGAGGAATAATTGGTCTTTAAGCCATTTCTCTGGACTTATTAACATTTCATTAGAATCAAATAACGACATAAAGCCGTACTGTTCAAAATTATCATTAGTGGATCTTCCTCGATGTGTTCCATAAGCAAAAATATTTTTTAAATATCGATCTTCACCATTTGAATCCATTCCACTTAAAATTAGCGATGGGTTATCTTTTAAAATTTCCCTAATTTTCCCGGTTCTCTCTTGATCAGTTTGCTCTAGTACGAAATCTTTGTTAAATGCAAGATATAAAGCCATTAGTATTAAAGATTTTCCATCTCCATTTTCACCAACAAAATAAATCTCTTTTGACGATCCAAAATCCAGATGAATGGGATCCACTATACTATAAAAATTTTGAATTTGCACATTTTTTATATAGGGAAAATCCTTTTTTACATTAACTTTTGTTGCTTCATAACTTTCTAACCAGGATAAGAAGTAATCTCGATCACAGCTGAAAGTTTCATATAATTTAAGTTCATCAATTAAGCTTATGTAATTAGTATAGTCTATCTTAAAAGTCGAGATTCGATTAAGCCGTTCAATAATAACATTTCTAAAAATATTACCAACGTTTTTATTTAACAAAATCGTCGTAAAATCATAAGGAACCTTTTCTTTTCGTCTAAAAATAGGCTTTGATGCTCCAGACTCAACTAAACAACTACGTATATTAGTATACATCTTACCCTCTTCCACATTGAATTCACCAATCATAGGACTCACTGCAGAGTCCCTAAATATATTTAATACTTTGTGATGAGTAAGAATTAAAGCAAAAAGACCAAACAAACGTTTTTCGTTTGGATATTTAAGAATTTCAAACCAATAATCAGGAATTTCGTCATCTAAAGAATCAACTCCCAAAAATGATTTTAAAATAGCGGTATTTAACTTAGAATCTTGATTAACATAACTTATCAAAGTTTCCTTATCAAACAATATATCTAAAACCTGAACTATGTCAAATTTAGTCCACGAAGTAGTTAATTTACTTAAATCAAAACTAGGCTGTGTTGCCATTTCTTCGGAAATTAATAATATATTCTTCAACATCATGTTCCTTTTCATCACTTCTCCCCATCTTGCTATGAACATGGCTTTTACTTAATATCTGAACTTTATATCCTGATCCAAATATCTCTTCTCCTAATTTAGTGATTTTTTCTTTAGAAATCATCCCCGTATCGGCGTAGCTTAAACTAATATGTGCTTTACGAGCCTTAACAGCTTTAAACATATTTATAAAAGCATCCTCAACTTTGGTCTTTAAACAAAAAGGTGATTGATGCCGATCTTCTCTATAACGACCTTTATATTTTACTGTTGGGTAGTCATAACGAACTAAAGTTTCTAAAGCGTGATAGAATCTCGAATAATGAACTGATTGATAGGGTGGATCTGCATAAACAATTGTCCCTTCTGGTATAATTCGCAAGCAATCTAAATAATCCATGGTAGTTACTAGATATTTCCTATTCTTAGTACCATTGATCATTGTTATCAATTCCGTAAACTTTCTCTTAAAATAGGGTATAATATCACGCTTACGATATGATAGAATATCATTAAAATTAGAATCCGTTAAATCCCGATATTGAGCATAATGACCAGTACTTTGTGACATATAAGACATGCCAAAAATTAATGATGATAGTATAACATAATATAATGAACTCCCTTTATATTTCTCAGCAACGGCACGAAAAGAATCGATCCATACACACTGTTCATAAGACCAATATGTACCTGAAAAATATTTTGCAAATAAATGAAATCCTATTTTAAATTCATGATCAATCAATTTCCTCTGCTGATTCTCTATCCAGTCGAATTTCTCATAAGTGATGTCTTCTAAATACTTAAATGATAATTCACTGTGAATTTTTAAAAATTCATTTCTATATGATAACGCTTCTTGGAGAACCATATCCAAATCTTCAATAGAAAAGTTTCCATTCAGATCTGACAAATATGTATTTGAAAATATAGCGGAGTACATCTGTACATCATTCGCCATTACATTATATTTATTTTTAAAAGTGCCCGCTACGACGCTGGTGCCAGAAAAGAGATCACAAAACCATTCTGCTTTTACATCCAACGCTTCTATAGCTTCTTGGACAAACCCCAATATTTCCCTTTTGGAACCCATGTACTTCAAAATATGTGGGATCTTAGCTTTAACTTCAACTTCTGTTGCAATTTCTTGTATACTCATTTATAGGAACGAAATTAAGACAAATTAATGGCTTTGCTAGTTTTATTTTTCAAGAAAAACTAACATATTCTTTCAGTAGATTTGTAAATAAAACATAAACTTCAATGTTTACCGAACCTTTAAATTGCGTTATTAAGGTAAATTAAAGGCAAAATGTAATTAAGTGTTAAAAATTTGTTTCAATATTTTCCAATTTAAGTTGCCTCTTCAAACAAAGTTACAATAATTACTAACAATATTAGCTAAGTATTTTATTACATTTTTTATTATTTCAATCAGTATTAAAGATAAATAAAATTTACCAGTACATATATAGTAATTACAGGTTTAACTTTAATGCTTACAATATTCTACCAATTTCTAGAATTTTCTAAAGCACAAAAACTTAAGACTCTTGCTTTAAAATAATTAGATATTAAGCCTTCACGTACTATAATCTAATAAAAAAGGAGATCAAATATATAAAACAACCAAAAAAATGTAAAAAAATTACTAATTACTTCGGATTTATTTTGATTCCGGATGACTACTATGCGCCAAATACCTTGTCCCAAATACGTGATTCTTAAATTTACTTTACTCGAGTAAAATAATAAGTTTATAGGAAGCCTTGCTATATCAAAAAATGGTATACTTCTTCATTCAAAACCTGTCGGTTTTTCTTATCTTGAATACAAAAAGAAAGAATTATTCACAAAAGCTTTTACAATATGATATCGTAAAATATCTTTCAATTTGAATACCGGTATTACACCAATGGCATTGAAATTATTTTCTTCTAAATAAACCTGAAATTAACGATTAGTTGGCAGAATAAAGGTCTTGTGTTCAGACCTCCAACTGTTTTCTTTCTCTTACCATTACGGCGGTTGTGATTCCAAGAAGGTTTATTCACTTGCAGGTTGTTCTCTCTCTGGCTCGTCGTGAATCATTGAATATAATAAATGCTAAATTAAAGGCACCAAAACACTGATATTGGAATATTAGACTCTTCTAATCTTAAAGATTTTACATAGCTTCCACTTTAAAACGTTCAAAACGGCGAAACCCTCTTGAGTTCCTTTAAAAACAAACACGAACGAAAAATCGAATGAGGTCTTTTCTTTCATGACCATGTCGTTTGAATAATTAAATATAAAAGATCTTGTTAAATTATTCCGTTGATATAGTTTACGTTACAGTCTCGTACTTTCCGTTATCAGGACTACATACACCAATAAAAAATAAATAATCGCATGCTCTTGTACTTAATTACTACCATTGGTCATGTTTACTCTGTAAAATTCATATTCATTGCCTTCTTCTTTATATGCGGTCAACAGCCCAAAATAAAGAGTAGAATCGTCTGACCAAAATTCCTGCTCTATTACGCAAAGCCATTTGCCGGTTTTCTTTACAAAGAAATCATTGAGCTCGGCGATCTTTTTAAATTTTCCATTCTCCCTTACCTGAATAAAATGGCTGTAGCATTCCTGCCCTTCGAATACCTTGTTCAATCTGTATTTTCCAGATGGTGATATGGTTACAAAGTTGAGATTTCCTATCTCATAGGTAGTCTGTCCTGTGGACAGATCAAAGCTTACATCCATGGTGTGGCCGCATTCCAACAGCAAAACGTCCTCGGAAGGAAAGTATGAAACGAAAGCACATTCACTGAGGTCAACCTCATTTTGGACAGAATGACCATTCCTGAAATTAATCTTTTTTATACCCAGGTAATTTCCGTGCTCTTCAAATTCTACGATTCCTGCCAATTTTTCCTGAACGATCTTCAAATCTGTAATCTTCTCCAAAGGGATATTTACTTTAGCACTTTGTTTTGCAGAAAGGAATTTTGCACTACTTATTTTTTCTATTGCCAAGTCAATTGTTTGTGGTCTGGACTTAAGGGGTGCCGGCCCTTCATTTGCGACAGATACTTGCCTTGCTTTGGATGGGACACCACGGTTTGTTGTTCCTTTCTGATCACAGGATAGCACCACTATGGACAGAAAAACAATTACTGATATTTTTTTCAAAAACTTACTTCTCATGTGCATTGAAATTTTAATAGCTGGTTCCTTTTAAATATCCATCGGTTATTTCATGTGCCACCCTTACGTTCTAGCAAGGAAACCACCAGTGCATAAAATATACCCTTCCATTCTTAAAAAATATTTTGATATGCCCATCGGAGCTGCCATTTTCATCCTCTTTCAACTGTATGACCCACAGTTTTCCTTCTTTGTCCATGCCCAACCTACCTTTTACGGCTGTCGGAAACAGACGTTGCATATCATCCATGGTAGTGCCTGCATCAATCCTGATACCCTTATAGTAACAAAATAACAACCTATCAAGATATCTTTAACATAGTGATGGAATTTCAAAATTCTAGCGAATTCCCTTTATTAAGAAGGTCACACCATGCATCAAAAATCCTTAAAAGTAAAAGTGTTGACCTCAATGATTGGGTATCAGCTCAAGAGCTTCTTTTACAAATTCCGTTGGATTCGAACGAAGTACAGCGCTTTCATAGCTATCTAAAAGATAATTTATCAAATGATAACTCATATTTTGAAGCTTGGAGCCTTTTTAAAAATTTTGAGCACGAACAACTCGAAAAAACTACGGGTACAGCACGGGAAAATGTCAAAATTAATACTAAACGTAAAAATGAAATTTTATCAGATAAGTATTATTATATGGCGCTTCCCGAAATTCTTAAGGAAGCTGAAAGAATTAATAGAAATGTCGTGATCTATTTTACAGGTTGGGGGCATGTGGATAGTAGAAAACTAGAAGTCTCGTTATTTAACGATATGCAAATAAATGAATTACTTTACGATAAATTCATGTTTGTTACCTTATACACTGACGATAAAACTAAAATCGAAAACTCTCCGAGCCAAAATGAAGATAAGGGAACCAATATGACAGTAGGTAAACGTGGCGAAAAAATTCAAATTCATTATCTAGGTTCTAAGAAAATACCTGCATTTATATTATTGAATACCAGAGGACAATTAATCAGAAGTTTATCTAAAAATATAAATAAAGAAACGCTACGTAGCTTCCTGACAGAAGAATAAGGATGAACTATTATCCATCAAAGCGATATGGAAAGAAGAGCATTTTTAAACAATCCACTCTTGATAAAAGCGATGAAAACCTTGCTAAATCAAAAGCATAGATTAAATTATCGATGACATTTCTACACCAACTCCACCGCCTGAAGCTCTGCCGCAAGACGATGTAACCCATCCTCAATCTTCTTAAGCTGCGGCTGTCGAGGCTTTTTTAAGCCAGAGGAGTAATGTTGCAGCTGACGCTGATTAATGCCTGTAATCTTCTCTAAAGCAGCATTGGTAAAGATCCCCTTGTAATAGGTAAGAAAACTCTCTGCATCGAAGTGATACACAATATGGTATTTTCCTTTTAGAATGGAAGGTATATTCTCTGAAGTAAACTCTTCAGTTATGATTTTAATAGCATCTAAAATGGATTGTTTTGCCTCTTCGACAGTATCCCCTCCGCCATAGATGCCTTCTGCATTCTCTGCATATGCACTAAACATATCTTCACTACGTTCAATAACAATTTTTAAGGTTTTCATATTTTTGCTCCTTTCTGTTTTCATTTAGAATCTAGGGCTTATTTAAGCCGCAGATCCTTCATGATTTTCTTGCGAAGACCTTCTCCAATTTCTTTACTTCCATGATATGGAACTGGGTATGTTCTACCCTCCTTCTCATAAATGTAGTGAGATCCACTCGTGCGGATATGGTTCCAGCCACTTTTTCGCAAAATCTTGTGGAATTCACTTGATTTCATATTGAAACAGATTTAAATGTGAGTGGATAATTTACGCCTTAAACTACCATACACATCTCGAATACCACAATACAAAGGTAGTACAAATACTACCATTATGCAAAATAATATTAAATTTAATTTTAAACGGAGATATTATAACGACTAATACACAATATCTTATACTAAGAATGCATCAAAGCATCATCTTGTCAAGACTGACATCTATTAAAATCTTTTTCAGTTGGGAATTCTCTTCTTCAAGCTACCGCATTTTTCGGATTTCCGAAACTCTTAGATAACCGTATTTCTTCTTCCAGTTGTAGGATGTAGCTTTACTTATACCCATCTTACGCCAGGCTTCCTCCACACGGGTGCCTGTCTCGGACTGCTTGATCGCAAAGGTGACCTGAGCTTCGTTAAACCGACCGATGGGAGCTCATACGAAGTATAATTTCGATCTTTCCATTCTTACAAAAATCAAAGATGTAGTTCTTAGGACGGATACATATAATTGATATTTATAATTAATAGATACACAATTTTATCACCCTATCATACTGTAAAAATATACCAACTCAAAAAAATCCATATCGTGCTAGATGTGGATTTATAATTAACTCTATTGACTGTTACTCACTTGATCGATCTGACGCCAATTTTAAATTACACTGAGCTTTTAATTCATTTACTAATGTTAATGCTGTGAACAAATTGAGCAATATATCACTGATTACGTGTTTAAACTTAATCGAACAGATATAGCGACAATTATTGGAGTCAACAGAGTCTTTATTACAAATGTTGAGAATCCATCTAATGGAGCAGTTAATTTTAAAACAAAATGGTAAACCTTTTCCTTCAATAGGAATTCCAAGAAAATTTAAGACATTCAAATTATCAAAGGCAAATGAAAAAGATCTTAATCCTGATTTTTTTTACGCTCCTTAATTAAAAAATCACGTTGATCTATATTGTCACTTAACAAAACTATCTTCTGACGCTTGACTTCAGGTAAATTTAAAAATTGACATCATTACATCTATGCAACTATTGCAATCCAAGTGAGAAAATCTTATAAATAATCAGTAGCGTCCTTTATTTGGAACGATAAGAGATTGAAACATTCTTCAAACATCCAAAACGAAGACTAAAGGTCACCAGTTTTGTGGGCACATCCCAAAATGCAGTGTACATCCAGATATAGACGGCATTGATCGGAATATTGCTCTAAATATAGTCAGAAGCGGGCGAAATACAGCTGGAATCTGTCCATTATGGTCAACTTTATTAAACATAATATCTTCGTCAAGATTGATCTCTGTAAATGGGCTGAAGACCCCTTTATTTCAGGTAAATCGCTCGATAAAAAAGGTCAGTTTACGCTATTCTAAACCGAACAGAGAGGTACATTTAGTGTTAAAAAATAAAATCTTTCCTGAAATAGCGATGAAGACGGTTTTTTTCGTGCCAAAAAAATTATTTAAGACGCTACTGATATATATGTCAATTTTATTTGAAAAAATATTTATTTATATTTAATAATATATTTATTTTTATAAAACAACAACTTAAATGACCAATATTTCCATAATACCATGCTTTCATGCGTAAAGAATCCAGGAAAAGAAAAGGTTTCACATCTGAAACTGAATGGAAACAATTTCATTATTCTGACCAACGCATTAATAGCTAAAAAATAAGATTAACAACCCCTTAAATATTTAATTATGAGAACAAACAAAATGTGGCTATTTCTGGCCTTTCTACTAACCATTTTTTTCGGATGCTCCCGGATGGAAGAAAAAACTCTACTGGAAGAATCCGAAAGAATCCTGAGAGTCAACACCAACAACGATGCTTCTGCATTGGCGGTGACACCACCCCTGCATGTCGGCGGCAGGCACCTCAAAGACCCCTGCGGCAATAACGTCGTCTTACATGGGGTTGCCATAACACCCAGTCCCTGGTTCAATGGCTGTCAATATGGTGCGAATTCAGGCTACTGTACTTGGGACAATTATAATGTGCAGGGGGCTCTGAACTATAACAAAGCTGTCATGGACAAGCTCAGCAGCACTGCTGATGGCTGGCACCTCAATTACATCCGCCTTCACATTGACCCATATTGGACCAATAACCCCGGCTCGCCTATCCCTGAGAACGATATCTCAAGATTCAATTATAACCGTTTGGTTACCTACACTGATCAAGTTATTATTCCTTTGATCAACCATGCACGAAGCCGAGGTATGTATGTAATCCTACGTCCTCCAGGTGTATGCCCACATCGTATCGCAGTCGATGATGCGTACCATAACTACCTCAAGACTGTATGGACTTTTCTCTCCCAACACCCCGGACTGAAGAATGCTGACAACGTAATGTTTGAACTGGCCAACGAACCTGTTGAGATCCTGGGAACAAACGGCACATGGGGAACAACGGGGAATGCGCACTTTGCAGCACTCAAAAACTTCTTTCAGCCATTAGTCAACATCATTCGCAACAACGGAGCCAACAATATTTGCTGGATTCCAGGTACAGGTTGGCAATCGCATTATCAAGGCTATGTCAATAACCAGATCACCGGTGGTAATATTGGTTATGCTGTTCACATATACCCTGGTTACTGGGGTGGTGTCAACAACTATCAATCCTTCCAAAATGCATGGAATATTAATGTTAAGCCAATTGCAGACATTGCACCGATCGCTATTACCGAGACCGACTGGGCACCGCAGGGATATGAAACCTTCGGCATCGGCACAACCGGCACAGCAGGCGGAAACGGCTTTGGCGCCAATTTAAAATATATTGTGGATCAATCTGGCAATGTAAGCTGGAACCTCCTTGCACCAGATAATCTGCTACACAAGGGTGATCCTAATGCAGGAACAGCCTATAACAACGATTGGGAAGCCTGCGCAGCTCCAAGCAAGCAATGGTTTCAGCAATATGCTGCCTCTAACTATCCTGTTGCAAACTGTAACGAAACCAGCAGTCTGGTCAATAATGGTATTTATGAAATCGAATTTCAGACCGACCCCAACAAAGTACTTGATTTAAAATCCGGAGAGGACATCAATGGTGCAGTATTAAGACCATGGACGAGGAATGGTGCTTCTGCACAGCGGTGGGTTGCCATTAACGCCGGCAATGGCTACTGGCGTTTTGTGTCTAAAGCCAGTGCAACAAATCGCTGTATCGATCTGGCTAGTAACAGTAATACGCTGGGAACTTCAATTCGGCTTTGGCAGAACTATAGCAATGATGCACAGTCCTGGCAGGTAGTCTCCATCTCCAATGGTTATTACAAAATCCTATCCAAAGTGGATGCTACCCGTGGCTGGGATATCCCCAACTGTAGCATGGACGGTAATTCAACCTTACACCTTTGGGATTATTACGGAACATCCTGTCAATTGTTCAAGTTCAAATTTATTGGGATGAACTAGATGTCATAAAGTGTCTATCACTAATTCTGAAAACAAAAAAATAGGATGCATTTTTCAGCATCCTATTTTTTTACAGTAGCGTCCTTTAGATTTGCTATTATTAAAAATGCTTATATTACTAATAAAAGATTAACTATCGACGGTGGCTCATTTTAGTTGCGTCAAGGTTTTTAATACCTATTTTAGGATCGAATCCATCGCCGATTTTTTTCTCTTAATTTTCATATAACAATTCGGGTTCATTACCCACTATTAAGGACTTGAAGTATAGGAGAAAAAAAGTTAGATCATTAACATACTAATCTAATTAAAATGGAAGACACTACAAAATTTTTCATAGGTATTGATGTCTCAAAGCCTCATTTTGACGCATCATTATTGAGCGTTGTAGGAGATAGACGCCCAATTCAAACCGAGAGATTTGAAAATAATCTTGATGGACTTAAGTTGTTTCAAAAGTGGCTGAGGAAAAATAAGGTTACCATGGTTTCAAATTCTCTTTTGGTAATAGAGAATACCGGAATTTATCACAGACTGATCTGGTCCTTTTGTGGATGTATAAAGTTGCCAATCTATATCGGAAATTCAGCACATATTAAATGGAGTTTTGGACTACCTTTAACGCTTACCTTCTGACTGCTGTCAATTGTCGATAAACAGCAGTGAATTTCTTTAGAAGAGATATCCAATCCCAGTGAATACTTTAACATAATTACCCTATTTTAAAATTATAAAAGAACAGATATTCTGAAAAACCATTACTCATCTTTTATACAGGATTATCTAACGTAATAGATATCTTTAAGTACTATTCTGGATCTCTTCAGAAAGAGACTAAAGCAGGTTTCTCTGTGTCCCAGCATCCTCAAAGAAAAGTGCCTAGTTCGATGTTCAAGTTGCTGCTTTAGCTCTGTTAGTTTTTAATATAAAAATATTGATTATACATTATTTTCAAAGATATGAGTTCACGTTACAGTCTCGACCACATTATTCCTGAGCTTGTCGATCACTTTGAGGTAGAGAGTTATCAAGGAGATCTAACTCCAGATTTTCATTTTTTTGCTTTGCAACATCACCTGAGGAAGCTCTGATTAAATTCGAATCTAAACTCTATCCTTATAGGAGAGATCACAATATTAATTATCCATTAGCCGATGCAAAGTATATGCTGATAGTTTGTTCAGCTTTTATCAACTATATGTACACAAAAATCCAATAATTCATTCGGATTTTGTGCTCAATTTTTCACAGTAAGCTGGTAAGTTCAAAACGGCGAACCCCTCATTAGTTACTTTAAAATAAATACTTATGAAAAATAAAGACACAGTTTCTTTATAATGGCAGAATCATGGCAGTAATTTGAAAACACCTTTTTTATACCTTCTTTAGAAGGATAAGTTCGAATATACGTAGAGATTCGAAAACAAAATTATACTTTTGTATAGCTTAAAGAACAAAAGATTTTATAACACCAGGAAATAATAAATTGAAAAAGTGTTACCATTAATAACGTTTCGAACAATATAGTCAAATTTTCATGATAAAAATAAAGTACGCTCATACCAACATTATAACGAAGGATTGGAAGAAACTTGCAAAATTCTATGAAATCGTATTTAATTGCATACCAGTTCCACCTATACGAACCTATCAAGGAGAGTGGCTTGACAAAGGCACCGGTGTTGTAAATGCTCATTTAGAAGGGATGCAATTACGTTTACCCGGCTATGGCGATAATGGACCAACACTCGAGATCTATCAGTATTCAAAAATGATAAATGCTGAAAGACACCTAGCTAATCAAAAAGGATTTGGACATATTGCATTCCAGGTAGAGGACATTGCCGGACTTTTAGCATTAGCATTATCGAATGGAGCATCGAAGATTGGAGAGCTAAGCGAACATCATTTTGACAATAAGGGGGTGTTTAAGTTTATTTATATCTCGGATCCTGACGGAAATATAATAGAACTCCTAAACTGGAGTTGATATTGATTTAGCAAGCGTGGAGATTGACACCGAACGCTTTTTGGTTTAAATTCTTAAGTCATCATCCAATTTAAATCGCATGATTATGCGAGAGATTTCGAGCTATAATTCCAATAAAATGGTTTAAGAATAGGCATTTTATTATAAAACATTCTATGCCTGAATTCCTGAAATATCTTGTAGCCGAGACACTCAAAAAGTCAGCAGAGCTGCCTGAAAAATATATTGAATTAAAGACATTTTGCGACTTTAATTTTTCATTAATTAATATTAAAGACACATAATGAGCTAAGTGAGTCCTTGTAAGGAGTACCAGGGGCATTATTTGGCCAGCTGCAGCTATAACTTGATGGTGCACCGGCAGCGGTTCCAAGGTAAGCCTATGACCAGCATATGTTCTTTAAGCTTGTTAAGCAGAGAAGATGGGAAATGGAATATTTATATGGAATCACTACCAAATTTAGTCATTCCCAGAAAAAAGGATAAAGGAAATTTTGTTGCCAACACGCTCGGCCAGCTCGCAGAAGCAGGCGAGAAAGAAATTGGCCGGGAATATAAATATGGTAATGGAGAGATCAATGATAAGTTCATAAGCAAGGAATTCAATGAGGATCTAAAGAAAAACCACCAGCGTTTTATATCCAGAAAAATTAAGAAGTAAACAGCTCACCGTCTACAAAAGATACAATTACAAATACACCGTATGGCAAACATATGTTGGTCAAAAACATCTTATACTGGCATTGATTATCGTCTATTTGCTCACTTGCTGCTATAATCCTGATTTTTCACAATGCATAGTGCTTTTCGAAGAATTCACTTTCTATATTTCTATTTTTTTCAACCTAAATCATTATAATGGTTGTGTTTTTAAAATTATAAAAAGAAAAACAAATTATTACATAAACGGAAACCGTACGCCAAAACGAGTATCATTATCAACAATTTCATAATCTCGCATCATTATCCTACAATTTTGAGCCATACAAATTATAGAATATGGAAATAGTATCAAAACAGGATTTGGAACAATTCAGGATAAGAATGCTTTCGGATATACAACAGATGTTGGTAGGCAGTCTTGTCCCGCCTACTGAAGAATTTGACTGGCTACGAAGCAAGGCCATCCGGAAAATGATGGACATTTCACCTGCCACGCTGCAGAACTTAAGAATCACTGGGAAGATCCGCCACAAAAAGGTAATGGGTTCTTATTATTACAACAGGTCAGACCTTCAAAAATTATTTCAAGATGAAAACTGATGTATCCAAAAGAGGTTTGACATACCTTGATCATATTTGTGATGATCCCAGACTGAATGTTTGGCATATAAGCCTACTACTTGCAATTACGCGATTAGCCTATAGGCAAAATGAAAGCAAGATTATACGGGTAAGCAGAAGTAAACTAATGGCTCTCTCGCATATTAATACAACACCCACATATCACAAATACTTTAAGGAACTGCAAATTTATGGCTTCATAAAGTATAAACCCTCCTATCATCCGGGATACCGCAGCACTGTAGAATTACTGCAACCGCACTGAAAAAACTTCAATATTCTCCATATATGAATATGGAACTTTTTGTATTCATTTTACAAAAAAAATTGCTTGAAAATTAGACATAATTTCCCATAAAAGATATAACGCTAATTTCAATCATTAGACTTCAAAATAAAAACAAAATATATTTCTTATCTCCTCTAATCCATTATCAAAATTCATTACCATAAAATTTGAAAGGAAGAGCTCAATAATATGGATTCTGATAACCATTTAAAAAGACCGTCTGAATAAAACGCTGACTAGCTCTTTTGACTACTTTAGAAATAACATTTATTTATTTCGTCTTATTTATGGAGACTATTACATATATATACCATCCAGGAACATAACTAACATTAATAACTTTAACATCTGCTTCATGGCAAAATCAAATTGTTAGCAAAAAAGGTGACTATACTGATCCTATTTACTGATATTTTCGTAATTTAAAGTAATGCGGAGAGAACATTCCACCAATCCGATTGAAATAGCAGTTTTTATTGCACGGCGCAAGGAATTAAAATCTAAAAATTAAAAGGAGTTTGACGAATGAATTAAAAGTATTAATGTAAAAAAGGATGAATTCTAATATCAAGTTTTTTATAATCATAATAGTGTCAGTAATAGGGATTCTATATGTTCCATTGAAATTAATATTTCTAAATAATAATCTCACCCCCATTCAGGGATCATTAATTGAGGTAAAAAAATCAGGTACAAGAATTCCTTTTTATAGATTTCGTATCTCTGATTATTCAAATATATTTTATAACGGAGGAACAGGTTTTTTATCTAATTTTAAAAGTGACAAGGAAATTTTATATAATAAAAATGATAAGAAAATCACATTCTTTATAAACAAAAATGATACTTGCAGGATTAAAGAAGGAAAGGATATCAAGTATATTGGGCTTCAGAAAAAGAATATTTATATCGATCTGTTTTATTATAACTTTTCTCAGTTGTCCAAACTTCCTTTTTTTATGTTTTGTATTATTATGATGTGTTTGAATGCATATGGCATATACGCATTCAAAGAGAGGACTTTTGAAGTATTGATCCTTTTATATTTATTTTACGGAATATTAATTTTAGTACTGTGATAAAGGTATTGATGTTTTATAAGCTCATAAATGAGGTTTTAAAGTGTGTGGTAAGAGTTGTTTCGGATCCCTCCTATCCTACTTTGACTTTACATTTGATAATTTTATTTCGAATACCAATTTTGAGAAACTTTTCCCATACATCAATATTCTATCCGTTTTTGAAAGAACTTCATAAACGGTAATGATTATAAATTGCAAAGTATAAATATAAAATGAACTTTAAAAATCTTTAAAAATGAGTTTTTTTGTCACCATTATTGTGGTATCAATCTGTATTGGAGGCGCCTTAATGTTTTCGGGCGCAATATTACTTTTTCTATTAACGATCTATGAGCTACTTTTTTCAATTAATAAAAGCACTAATAACAGGTTATTAAAATCCGTCATATTCTTTTCCAAAATGGCACAAATTGGGGTTTTGATATTTTTGCTTGGCCTAGCGGCCATGTCGTTCTATATGATGATAGCAGGTTTATTGAAAGGTAAGTACGAGCTGAGTTTTAGTCGAATTGGTCATGGGTTAACACGCATTACCTGGGAAAATCAATCTGGATGGTTTATATTCCAGACATGCCTTTTCGCAGGGTTTTCTATCGGTATTATGATTTTTTTACTAAAACTTCGGAAGAAGTTTTTTTGAATGGGCTAAGAAAATGCCTTCATTCCTTTTATCGCAGCACTTTAGAATTACTATAACCACACTAAAAAAACTTCAATATTCTTTATGTCAGAATATTGAAGTTTTTTTATTCATTTTATAAAGAAGTACACTCTGAAATCTTTGGAATTGACCAACTCTTCCATAACCTGCAATTACTGCTTACCTAATTGTAAACTCCGCGGTCAAAAGACTTTTCTTGTCTTCTTCTTTATAGATCCACACATCCCTCACAAAACTGTACTGACCTTTAACAACAGTATGATTTTTCAAAATGCGAGAAAGGGCTAAAGGAAATTCTTTAGTGCTTTTCAGGGGAATATCGTATGTGCTATCCTCAAAAACCAACATTTCTGCTAAAGGTACCATTTGCCATTTATAGAATTAGTGATTTACATAACCCTTTCATTCCCAACGTTATTTTTATCATTACTCTGTTCACCTGGCAGGAGATTTTCAGATCTAGTAATTGTTTTTCTTGTCCACGTAATACTCGAAAAAAGCCCGTCACGGTATACCCAGGCATGTAACAATGCTGCGGAAAGGTGTCCTATGATCATCAAAAAAAATGTCCAAGCCATCACTTTGTGCGCATCATGCATCAAAGCAAATAAAAATGGATTCTCTGGAAGTATTGGGGGAAGATTGACACCAGGAACGATCTTTATCAAAAACCCTCCTGCAGACAATTGTGCCCATCCTGTTAGTGGCAAAGCCACCATCATACCATACAGGAGCCAATGGAGTCCTGCCGCCGCTTTTGACTGAAAGCCAGACACGCTTGCAGGCATTTTTGGTACAGAAAAGCTTAACCTATTTATCAAACGGATGATCACCAGCAACAATATAGCTGTACCTAATGGGATATGGAGGTTTAGCAGCCACGGTCTCCACGTTAGAGATGTCATCATTCCTACCCCGACGAAGATCATTGTAAGTATCATTGAAGCCATCAGCCAGTGCAATATACGGGCAGTTACATTGAAATGAGTTGGCGGAGCCGAAGGTATATTTTTATTTTTAGCCATGGTTATTTATTTCTCGAGGTTTCTTTTTGAGGTTTCCCTACTGCATCCGTAGCCTTACCATAACCGATCTCGCGTACCCGATCGCTGTGCGAATGAGAATAAATGCCAGCCCGGGCTGCCAGAACGGGATCATCCGAAAGCGTAATTCCCTTTGGGACACGAGTGGGATCGAAATTTACATCCCTGCATCCACCCTTCGTCTGGTCAAAAACATGGGATACTTCCAAGGTGCCGGCCACGATCTGTCTTCGGTTTTCCGGCCAAACCTGTGAAGGGTCATTTACCGGATCGCCTGGTTCGGCCAAAGTCAGCACGAGATCCCAATATAACGACCCTTTTTCAAGACGCTTCTTCAAATCTTCAAACAGGAAGTCGTGGCTGGCCTCTTCACGCTGACTGACACTCCATGAAGTGAACGGTGCGTGTGGGACCATAGACCAGCGTACCGCCTGCTTTTTGCCGTTTGCATCAATCAGGATAAAGGAATTAATAACATTATATTGTGCTCCTGCAAAACTGCGGGTCCAAGGTGCTGTAGCATCCCATTCTACATATTTCTGTGCTTCTGGATACTCTTTCAAAAAAGCTGCAACTCGTGCTGGATCTGGAATGCCCGTAGCCGAAGTAGGCTTATATGCCTCCATTTGCTTTAGAAAACCTTCTGCATCACGGGTAGCAAAAAAAGGTTCATTGTTAAGCTTCATTCTCCATTGTTCTCCGTCATCAGCAGTCAGCATCGCGGCCATACTTACTGTTCGGGTGGAATTATCAGGCGCATAGGGATCGGGACTGCCAAGTGAAAAACGGCCTATAACCGGAACATTTTGCTGCGCAAAAACCCTTGCTATAGAATATGGTACTGCTTGACCTGAGGCGCGGAAAGTACCTTCAAAACATATTCCCTTCCCGTGAGCCCGACGGTAACCTGCCGGATATGTTTTGGGGGTATCCTGTAAAAATGTTTGAGTGGTAATGCGTCCGCCAAAAAGTCCTGCAGTATAAGCGAAGGCTAAAACTAATGTCGCTGAAATCAGAGCAATACCGATCACTATCAAGAGTACACGCTTTCTTTTTAAATAGGTAACTAAAGAATTTTTTTTCATATTTTCAAAAATTATTAGCTGTGAAAACTATGATTCTTTATTGATATGTAGTTTCCCATTACTATTACTTTACCGTACAAATGTAGAGTAATTGAGAGGTGCGAGAATTACACTTTCTGGCTAAAAAAAAGGACATTACTGCTTTTGGAATTCTTTGGGTGTTAGACCTGTATGTTTTTTTGTAAAACGTGTAAGATAAGAGGGTTCGGTAAACCCCAACTCGTAGGCTATTTCCTTTACAGTCTTTTTGCCCAGATACAGTTCCTTTCGGATTTCCAAAATGATGCGATCCTGGATCAGATACTTTATCTTCTTGTTCGTGATACTTTCGCAGATCTGATTAAGCTTTTTGGCTGAAATATTTAACTTTTTGACGTAAAATGCTGCTCCTTTCTCCGTAATAAAATGCGTTTCTATCAGACTCATCAGTTTCCCGAAAACAGGATAGTCCAAATATTCTCTGACCGCTGGACTGTCATCAAAAAGAGTTGACACATGAAATAAGATCGAAAACATATAGCTTTCCATCATTAAAGCCCTATTGTACCTGTTATACTCTTTTAAAAGCAAATCAACGAGGGTTCTCATTGTTATGGCATTTTCACCGGTAAGTGGTACCAACTGATTGATAAAAAAACCATTCAGGTAATCTGATCCGATCTTCTGATTGATCCAAAAGAATACATCATTGTGAATTAAAAATAAATATCCTTTTTTATCAGTCAGATCAATTTTAATATTCTGATAGGGGTAAATGACAACGGCCTGGGAGCCAACCGCTTCAAAATCATTAAAGTCAATACTAAAAGTGATATTTGCGTCTGTCTCCGTACTCCATAGCAGCTGATGGAAATTAAACCGCTGATAATAATCGAATGTACCGGCACGTAATTCTTCTATCCTAAATATCTCTATACAGGAAAATTGTGGGACCGAACTATTTAAAATATGCTTTTTCAAACTATGGTAGATTTATCAAGATAAATATAGGTTAAAGATCCTTAACTCTTATTTATCTTATCAATATGTATATTGCATCGTTTTTTGAGATTAATTATTGTTTTTTGAGCTGAGATGTATTAAGTAATGGAAAACAAAAAGCAGATTAGCGATAAAAGGTACTTTTTAGCAATAATTTTAAACAGCGATATTTCTACAAGCATAGTGATTGCTGAAAGTCATGCTGATTATTTCATGTTCTTCAAGCTTTCGCAGTTGTAAGGTCTTCATTCTTTCAGTTATACCAGGTAATTTCTTCCCATTAAAAATAATTTCTGATCCCTCGGTTGAAATAAAAAAAATAGCAAAAACAAAAATCAACATGGTCCACACAATGGGTTATGTTGATTTTACAACATTTCTTTTTTAAACAAATCTTTAATTAAATCAAGCTCTTTCTCATATGAAGTTTTTTTTCTAGTGGCAAAGTAGAGCGTATTTGTAAGTTTTTTATGTCCTTCCCAAATCACTTTTACAGCACCACTTTCTATTTCTTTTTGGCAAAAAAAGTCAGGAATAACAGCTAATCCATTGGATCCACTCAAACAACGGACAATTGAGTTCAAGTTAGGAACAATATAATTGGGTCTAAAATCAGGAAAGTTTCCAAAATTCAATTGCCAAAAACGAAAAAGATTCTCCATGGCGCCAGTGGTTCCATACCATTTGGGGCTTTTTAAATACTGCTCGGCTTCAATATATTTTTTTTGTTTTACCAATCGCTGAAATTCCGAATCATCCACTTCGCTTCCTCCCACTAAAATAATAGTTTCTGATGAAAAAGCTTCATAAGAAATAGTAGTTGAATTTTCCTTTTGTGGGCAAATTATTAAGTCTAAAATTCCTTTATCTAAATTTTCCAGCATTTCTCTATAATCACCAAAACGAATAATCACATTAAAGGGCAAACTCGAAATGTATTGCTCCAATGTGATTTGGAAAGTCTCAAAACAAATCCCAATACTAATTGTAGGGGTATGTTTCTCCGTACTTCTATGGAAATTTTTTTCGGCATCTTCCAGGGTTTTCAATCCTTCAATAATAGCATTGTATAAAATTTTTCCTCTTTCGGTTGGAATCATTTTACGTCCTGTTCTCTCAAAAAGTTTATAACCTACATAACTTTCCAGGGAACTTAAATGCACACTCACACCAGGTTGCGAAATAAACAACGCCTCAGCAGCACTGGTTAATGTTCCTGTTTTATAAATCGTTTTAAAGGTGCGATACCATTCTAAATTGACCATATCTATTAAATTTATAATACAAATGTATAAATTATACTATTTGAATAATAACAAAAGCTGGTCTAACTTTACGCCAGTATAAAAAAAATCATGAAAAAGATATTTATCATAAATGCAGGACAAAGCTTTGCTACTTCTGGTGGATTATTCAACAACACCATTACTGAAACTACTCAACAATTTTTTAATCAATCAGAAGATATAATAGTTCAAACCACTACAATAGAAAACGGATACACAGCTGAAGAAGAAGTCAACAAATTTGTTTGGGCTGATGTTATTATTTACCACACACCAGTTTGGTGGTTTCAGGTTCCGTTTAACTTTAAGAAATACATTGACGAAGTTTTTAATGCAGGAGGCAACAATGGAATTTTTAGAAACGACGGCAGAAGATCCAGCAACCCAAATATTAATTATGGAACTGGCGGGATGTTGCAGGGCAAAAAATACATGCTCACAACCACTTGGAATGCACCAGCAACTGCTTTTACAATTCCTGGAGAATTTTTCGATCAAAAATCAGTTGACGAAGGTTCTTTTTTTGGTTTTCATAGAATGAATGCTTTTACAGGAATGACTCCTTTAAAAAGTTACCACTTTTATGATGTGATAAAAAATACCAATATTATAGAACATATGGAAGCATACAGCCATCATTTAGAAGAAACCTTTTCTGATAGTTTGATTTGCGAAACTAAAAATTAAAAAGTCCATCTACATTCTTTATAAGCAGAACCATTTTATATTAGAAAATATTAAATGACCGTAAAATTTGGCGTCAGAAACGTACTACTTGGCGTTAAGAACGCCAAATTGGTTTTTTTTTGCATTCTTTAGGTTTAGATACTGTTGTTTTCTGATTTTAACGTGCAAAAATATGCGGTGGATAATTTTTATTTTCCTGCAACCGTTGCGCTTGAGATATTTAGTGAAGATTTTTTTTACTGGACTAGATTTGCCGTTTGGAAAGGCAGTCATTCGCAAACGATGCATTTTGATTGGCAAAAGTCTGAAGTTTTGAGTAGATGTAAGACTGGTTGAGAAAGATTTAGAGGACTTTTTTAAAATCACTTTTTGTAATTTTTTTTAGATTTTGGCGCGCTGCGTGAAAATATGCGCTAACGTATTGGCAGTACAGCGGGTTTGGAACTAAATTAAATCCTATTTCAGATTTGGTAAATCATTCCAAGTACAAACTATCGTTTTTTGAGATTTTTTATCTGTACATAAATCCTTATATATAAGCTCTTATCTGCAATGAATGGCGTACGATTACGTGCGTGATAGTACAGACGTTCTATGTTCTATACCCCATTCAATCATTTTATCCAAAACCTCTGTAATTAATTTTCCTGATTCAGACAATTCATATTCCACGGCCACTGGTGTTGAATCATATACTTTTCGAATAATCATTCCGTTCAACTCTAATTCTTTTAGCTCTTTACTGAGCATTCGGGGGGTGATCTTAGAAATATTACGCTGTATTTCCGTAAATCGCTTTTTACCGAAAAGTATTGAACCAATACTTTCCATTTTTTCAATAATAAATGTTTGTCGCTATACTTTAGTATACTGCTATATTTTAAGAAGCAAATGTACTATATCTTTGTATAACAATATTTAAAAAATTAAAAATATGATTTTAGTAACAGGAGCATCAGGAAATTACGGAAAGGCGACCATTGACTTTCTATTGAAAAAAGGGGTTGCGGCACAAAGTATTTCGGCTTTTGTAAGAGACGAAGAGAAAGTAAAAGACTTAAAAGCAAAAGGAATTAACGTAAAAATTGGCGATTATGATAACTATGATGAATTGGTAGAAGCATTTAAAGGTGTTGAAAAGTTGCTGTTAGTATCAAGTTCAGATATCGAAAACCGCGAAAAACAGCAGGAGAATGCAGTGAATGCAGCTAAAGCGGCAGGTGTCAAACATATATTATATACCAGCTTTGAAAGAAAAAACGATACCGAAACTTCACCTATTTACTCAATTGCAAAATCACATATCAAAACAGAAGAACTAATTAAAGAAAGTGGGTTGACTTACACCATTTTCAGAAACAATCTTTATCTGGATCTGTTACCAATGTTTTTTGGAGAAGACGTGTTAACAACCGGAATATTTTTACCTGCCGGGAACTCGAAATCAGCGTATGCTCTGCGTAATGATATGTGTGAAGCCACTGCCAATGTATTAACAAGCAAAGGTCACGACAATAAAGTTTACTCATTGAGCAATACGGAAAGTGTATCATTACAGGAAATAGCTGATGACTTAAGTGAAATAGTTGGTAATGACATCAACTTTGTCAGCCCTCCACAAGATATTTACGTAGAAACTTTAACGAAAGCAGGTGTTCCAGCTCAATACATAGGAATGGTTGCAGGCATTGCCGAAGCGATTAAACAAGAGGAATTTTCAGCTGAAACAACAGATCTGGAAGATCTTTTGGGCAGAAAACCAACTACTGCAAAAGCATTTTTAAAAGAAGTTTATGCTACTAAATAACATTATGAATGTAATGAATACAAAGAGCGAGTGGTTTAAACTGTTCGCTCTTTGAATATATATTTTTGAGATTTAGTTTATCTGCAGCTAAAATTTCGGGACTGGCCGATATAAGCAGCTGGCAATTACTTCCCAACTTTCATCATAAATATTCTAATTTTTTCTATAATTTCATCTCCATCTTCTTCTAATGCAAAATGTCCGGTATCATAAATATTATAGTCGATTTCCTTAACATCTTTTTTGAAAGCAGCTGCTCCGCTTTCAGGGAAAAACTCATCATTTTTACCCCAAACTATTAATAAAGGTGGCTGATTATCTCTTAAATACTGTTGCCATTTTGGATATAGTTTTAAGTTGTTTTGATAGTCGTAAAATAAATCCATATTGACTTTATGTGCATTTGGTCTTGAAAGTCTTAAATAATCTAAATGCCAGGTGTCTGGATTTATGGTTTCAACATTTCTTGTTCCGTGTGTGTATTGCCATTTTAAGCCGTCCAGTGAAAAGGATGGCAGTATTGCTTTTTCGGTTTCAGGGTTTCGGTCTTTCCAAAGCGCTCTGATTCCAGCCCACGCATCACCCAAACCTTCTAAATATGCATTTCCGTTTTGATTTATTATTGCCGTGACCCTTTCTGGGTGAGCTGTCGCTATTCTGAAACCTACAGGTGCTCCATAATCTTGTATCATCAATGCATAAGAGCCAATTTTTTTCTTTTCTAAAAAGGCGTCTATTGTTTTTGCAATATTATCAAAAGTGTATTCATATTCACTTGCCAACGGAAAATCGCTGTTTCCAAATGAAGGATAATCTGGTGCAATCAGATGAAAGTCATCAGATAACTGTGATAAAACTTTTCGGTATTGATGTGAAGATGAAGGAAAGCCGTGTAATAGCACTATTGTAGGGTTTTTGGGGTTTCCTGCTTCTCTATATGCAATATTAATTCCGTCAACATTGATGGTTTTAAATAATGTGGGGTGTTTGTGTGTCATACTTTTTGATTTAACGTTAGTATTATTAATTGTTTGGCTTTTACATCCAAATAATGTGAATAGGATGATGAATTGTAATAGGATTATTTTTTTCATATTCTGATTGTTTATAACCTTCGTTCTGTTTCTTCAATTTTTAGGTCATTGATGCTTGCAAACCTTTTTGTCATGAATCCATTTTCATCAAATTCCCAGTTTTCGTTTCCGTAAGCTCTATACCACTGACCATTTTTATCGCGATATTCGTACTCAAATCTTACAGCAATACGATTGTCGTTAAATGTCCAAAGCTCTTTTTTAAGTTTGTAATCCAATTCATTTTTCCATTTGTCCGAAAGAAAATCCTGTACTTCTTTTCTCCCGTTAATAAATTGATTCCGATTACGCCATTCTGTATCAACTGCATATGCTTTTGAAATTCGAATAGGATCTTTGCTGTTCCAGGCATCTTCTGCCTTTTGAATTTTTTGTATCGCTGTCTCTTCGTTAAAAGGTGGGAGCGGATATAATTGTGTCATAACTTACCGAACGTTTGTTAATATATTAATTCAAATTTTTTTACTCTGTTGAATATCGCTTTTCAATATTTTTTAAAGTATTTTTAAAAATGCTGGTATCAGCTAACCCTTTTGTTACAATTAGACTGCCTTGCAATTCTATTAAGGTCTGAATAGCATTTTGTTGAGATTGCGTGGAAGTTAATTTTAAGGCAATACCCAATGCATTAAAAGCGGAAATCCATTTATTCATACCTGATTTTATCTGCTGCTCAAATAATGATAATCCGCTATGCATTGAAAAAGCTCTTAAAACACACGTTTCTTTTCCGCTATCATAAAGAATTTCAATATTTTTTAGAGCATCTCTTAATCTCAATTTTGTTGGTTTATTTTCGTCCAATAGAGGAAAGAAAATATGATCATCAACCCACTGATCAATATTGTTCAATACACATTCTGCCATCTCTTGTTTTCCATTTGGAAATCGATGATACAGACTTGCTTTTTTTAATCCGGTTACTTCCGCTAAATCATTTAAACTCGCTCCTTCATAGCCTTTATCTCTAAAAACCTTGGTAAGTCCGGAGATCATATCTGCATCTAAAATTTTCTGTGGTCTCATAGTACAAATATAAATAAAAATTATTAATTACCTAACGTTCGTTAAAATATTTTTATTATTTTTGATATGACACGCTGTTTCTCTTGCTTATTGTAATTTTAAAATGCTGTATCTCAGCTGTTGAAAATTATTTTATTAATATAAGACTCTTGAAAAACTTTTTAATGTCATCGGCTAATAATTTTGGTTGTTCCATTGCTGCAAAATGTCCTCCAAATGGCATTTCCGCCCAATGAGTTATATTAAAACTTTTCTCAATATAAGAACGCGGTGGAGTTGGCAGTTCTTTAGGAAATTTTGCAAATCCAACAGGAACTTTTATAAAGTCGTTTTCTCCAAATTCTAATGGACGCTTGCTGTTTTCACTGTATATCCGGATCGATGAATGAATACTTTGCGTAATCCAATATAAGGTTACGTTCGCGAGCAGTTCGTCTTTTGAAAAAACGTTATAAATATTACCATCATGATCGCTCCAGGCATTAAATTTTTCTATAATCCAGGCACACAAGCCAATCGGCGAATCATTTAATCCATAAGCCAAAGTTTGAGGTTTTGTGCTTTGAATATTGGAATATGCGCCTTCTTTGGATGACCATATCTGAACAAATTTTTGAAATTCCAGAACCTCAGAAGCTAATTCTTCCCCTTCTTTTAAATAAGGTTTGTAAGAACTTGAAATGTAATTCAGATGCAGGCCCATTACGTTATCAGGATATTTTAAAGATAGCCATGTGCTAATCCCTGACCCAAGATCTCCGCCCTGTGCTCCATAGAGTTGGTAACCCAATTCCACCATTAATTTCTGCCAAAGATCGGCAACAAACTCAGAATTGCATCCATCGACTTTGATTGCGCTGGAATATCCAAAACCAATTATCGATGGAATGACCAGATCAAAGGAGAGATCTTTGTCATTTGTCAATAAAGGGATCAGCTTTATCATCTCAATAAATGATCCGGGCCAACCATGAGTAATAATCAGTGGAATACAATTTTCACCTTTTCCTTTTACATGTACAAAATGAATTTCGTAACCATCAATATTTGCAATAAAATTTGGAAACGAATTTATTTCAGCCTCCACTTTTCTCCAGTCAAAACTGTTAAGCCAATAATGGCATAATTCTTTTAAAAAAGATTGATTGGTTCCATAACTCCATTCAGAATTGGTTATTTCGTCTGTCCAACGAACATTTCTGATTCTTGTCTTTAAGTCATCAAGAATTTCTTCGGAAATATTTGCTGAAAATGGTGCTATCATTGTAGTTTTTTGTTAAAATTTTCTGTTTTAGATTTAATGGCAGTTGACGTTTTGCTTAGTTCTTTGGCGGAAATTGAATTGTAATTGTTTACACCACTTAGTTCAGTCATAAGTTTTTCTATCGAAAATACTTCTTCCAAATATTTTTCGTATATTTTATTTGATGTTGCTTGCTGCAAACGTTTGACAAAACGTAGTCTTTCAATTTCATGTAATTGGCTTATATCGTTTATTGTTTTTTTAAATAGAAATATTTTCCATTCAGTTCTTTGTTATAATTATTGTGATTGTTGGAAGCTTTGCCACAAACTGAATTTAGCGATTGTTAGTTTCTGTTTGTTTAATTAATTTACTTATGATTTCAGTAATGGATTGTCCACTATAATCATTGATGGATTGCCCAACCCAAATGTTTACAAAATCAACATTCTTATTGATTTTGGCCACTTTTCGTAATTCGCCTGTCAATTTGTTTTGGTAAGGGTAAGGTAAAATAAACTCTGTTTCTTCCATATCGGAAATAAAAGCGTTTCTTATTCCTCTTGCTAAACGTCCAGAAAAACTTTTTGTCAAAACAATATCAGCTTCATTGACTTTTCGCAATCTTTCTTTCTCAAAATCTTTCAATGCACTTTCAGCCGAACCTAATAATAAACTTCCGATTTGAAACCCACCTGCACCTAAAGCTTTTGAAGCTAATAATGTTTTTGAATTGTAAATTCCGCCTGCGTAAATAATTGGAACATTTACAGTCTCACTTACTTGTGCTAATAATGATAAACCACCAATTTTAGGAATAACTTCTGAAGTGAAACTCCCTCTGTGTCCCCCTGCTTCCAAACCTTGCACACAAATAATGTCAATTCCCGATTTTTCTAAAACAATTGCTTCACTTACCGAAGTGCAAGTGCCAATTAAAATAGTTCCATTGCTTTTTAGTTTGTCAATGCTATGTTTGTCAAGATTACCGAACGTGAAACTTAAAATTTTGCAGTTTTCAGAGATAATAACGTCAACTTGTTCGTGGTAGCTATTGATTTTTAGTTGGTCAATAGTTGGAATGTGTATGTGTAAATTGTTTTGTTCCGCTAAGTGTTCAATGAATGTTTTTGCATTTGCATAGTCCGCTCTTAGTTTGTCTGTAATTTCGGGTATGTCGTGAACGAAAATGTTTACTGCAAAGGGATTTTTAGTGAGTTGCTTTGTCAAGCGAATTGCTTCAACGCATTTTTCAGCGCTAAGGTCAGCCAAAGCTAATGAACCCAAACAATTTATGTTTGAAGTAGCTGCAACCATTTCAGGCGTTGTAACTCCAAACATTGGTGCTTGAATAATTGGGTATTCAATGTTTAGTATTCGTGTTATGTTGTTTGTCCAATTCATAGCTTCTGGTCTGTCAAGTTTATCGCTAACAATTATATACTTTGTGATTTGCAGTTTTTTTTTAAAATTCCATTACACTGTCAAGTCCTCTTTTTAAGCCTTTAAAAGTGCTAACTTTTTCAATTGCTAAAAGTCCGCCTTTTACATAAGGTTCTGCACTTGCTCCGGAATCGTGGCGAATGGACAGCTTTTCATCTTTTAGTCCGAAGATTGTTTCTATGGAAATAACATGACCCGGAAGCCTGACGGAATGCACCTGCACCTCATTTAGATTTGCGCCACGACTTGCTTTTTCGCCAATCAGCTCTTCTTCGGTCACATACTGATTTGGTTTTTGAACTTTTGAAAGTCGATAGGCTAATTCTCTTGCGGTTCCACTTGGTGCATCAATTTTGTCTTCGTGGGCATAATCTATAATCTCAAAGTTTGGGATGTATTTTGCTGCCATTTCAGAAAACTTCTGAAGCAGCACGACAGTAATTGCAAAGTTTCCAACGGCCAAAACAGAGGTGTTGTTTTCGTCTGCTGTTTTTTCTATTTCTGAATAATCTTCATCGGTAAGTCCCGAAGTGCCGATAACCACATTCTTACCTTTTTTAAGACAAGAAATAATGTTCTTCATGGCAATGGTTGGCTTTGTATAATCTACCAATACGTCAAAATCAATTTCTTTTAATGCTGTTTCGATATCACCAAAGATTGGAATGTTTGCTGAACCAAAATTAAGAACATCACCCAGATTTTCTCCTTTATGTTTTCTTGAAAGTGCGCCAACTAACGTCATATTAGGGTTGTTAAAAACGCCTTTGCTCAATTCAGAACCTGCCCAACCGGTGCCGCCTGCTATACATACTTTAATCATAATAGCTGTGTTTTGTTATTTTTATGTTTTTTAAATTTACTTAAATGATTCTTAGGAACAATGCATAACAAAACTCCTGAAGTAATTAAAATGTGAAAATGTCAGTTGTCAAAAAATAAATAAAATATTCAAAAGAGGATAAATACAAAGTTAAATTACCAATGTAATTTTGCTGGTTTCTTTGCTATTGTTTGGCTTTATTTTATTTTATCTACTACATTTTCAATCATCCACTCTTTAATTGTTGTCGTAGTATCATCTGTTCTCGGTTCAGCATCATACAGGCCATTGCCAATTGCCGTCAACATCTCAGTTAAAGAGATTGCAAATGCTTCCGATGTATGGTGTTGTCCTAATAGTGTTTTAATATAGTCTTCATTTGAAACCTGCTGAAAACGGATCGGTCTACCTGTCAGCTCACTCAGTTGAACGGCAATGTCGTTATAGCTGATATCTTCCGGACCCTGAATCTCATATCCTTCTACACCTGCCCAGGTTTTATCAATTAGAAGTTCTACCGCTTTTGCAGCAATGTCTTTTATTGCGACTTGTGGCATTTTGTAATTTCCATCAATCGGCAAAAAGAACATTCCCATTTTTTTTAGTGACGAAATTTGATACAAAATGCTTTCGTAAAATACAGGACAGCGCAATGCCCGGACTGATGCACCTGACTGACTGATGATATCTTCACCTTTATGGAGTGCTGTTATAAGACCTGCCTGCAAATTGCTTTCCTTCCCCCCGCTTGACAAATAAACAACTCTTCGTGTATCTGCATTTTTAATTGCGTTTGAAGCCACGTTGGCGAAGTTCTCATAATAGGCATTTACGTCTTCTTGTGTGTTGCTCTGAGGCACACAAAAATAAAGCGTTTCGCATCCTTGTAATGCCTCTGTAAATTCAGATTCATTCAGCAGAGATCCTGTGGCAACTTCTACTTTTTCTAAAATGTCAGCTGGTATTTTTTCTGGGTCCCTGACAAAAATTCTAACCTGTTGTCCTCGCTCTACTAATTGTTGCACAATCACTGAACCTGTGTTGCCTGTTGGCGTTGTTACTAAAATCATAATTGAACTTTTTTTTCTTTATTGAAGTACAAAGATGATAAGAGTATATTTTGTAAACATTATCCTATGTTCACATTTTTACAGCTTTGATTTTAATCTGCTTAATGTTTGAGGGGTGAGACCTAAATACGATGCAACCATTTTGTTTGATAGCCTTGTCAACCATTTTGATTGATTGGTCAAAACCCAACGAACTTTTTCTATGGCTTCTAAACTTTGAAAACAGTAAATACGTTCCTGGGATTTGAGATAAGCCAATTCTAAAATCTGTCTGTAAACAATAGCGAACTGTGGAACAATTTCAACCAAATGAAAGTAATCTTCACGGTTGATGACCAGCAACTCCGAAGGTTCAATAGTCTGCATAAATTCATACGATGGTTTTTGATTGATAAGACTTGGTAACGCGGTTCCAAAAGCATCCTCAAAATGAAAATATCTCGTTCCTTCTTCTCCGTCCTTATTAATGTTAAAAAGTCGTATGCAACCCTTATTTATAAAATAGAAATGTTTGCAAATTTCACCTTCTTTCAACAGAAATTCATTTCTTTTCGTCTTTTTAATTTTGAAGTATGATGAGATATAAGAAAGTGTCTTATCGTCAATTTCAGTTCTTGTTTTAAAATATTCTTCTAATTGTGAGTGCACTTAAAAAAAATTTAGGGTTCCATTAAAATGTCGCATAGCGTCCAAATTTACGCATTGCCTCAGTCTAATTTAAATAACTTTCATAAAGTTATTTCAGCCAATAATTTTAAATTTAATTTACAATCAAGATGATTGGCTGTTAGTATATGTCATTTCTGAAGCTTTTTTACCGTATCAAACGTTTTTTCATTAAACTAATTATTTTCCGTTTAACTATATTACTCAAAGATAATAATTGTGATCAATACACATTGAACCATATCATTTCTGGACATCGCGAACCTAAAGAAATAGATTCCAGACAGGCACTGACATCGGGGTTCATCTATCATAATTTGCGGAAAAATTTCCGATGTCTTTTGAATACTGCTCATGCAAATCCTAATGAATAGATTTAGTCCTCATTAAATTGCTATTCATTACGATTTTTCTTATTTCCTTCTCAAAATAATAATGAAGACTTTCGTCATCACTATATTGGTTTTCTAATACTACCATATCTACATCACTTTCAGGAAAATAAATTTTAAGTGATGCAAACCCCAGCCCTTTTCCCGGATGCCCGATATATTTGATCGGTGTTTTATCGCTTATGTATACGCCGTAGCCATAGCCAATTTTTTCCTCGCCAAAAGCTTCATGCTGTGCAGTAATAGTATAATTTGTCATCAGTTTGTAGGTCGTTGGCTTTAAGATTTTTCTATGATGAAGTTTTGTATCCCATGTATTTAAGTCTTCTAGATTGGAAACAATTCCCCCAGCTGGAATGAAACCAACCCAATCATTTCCCTGAATGGGATGATTCCTTAATTTGAAGATGTTATTCGAGCTTGTATAGCCATTGACCAGCATGTCTTGCATTTTATTTTCTTCATAGCAAAAGCTATTATTCATATTCAGATCTTTAAACAAATCATTTGCTACATCCACATATTTTTTGCCGGTTACTTTCTCAATGATATTTCCAAGCAGGGTGTAAGCGACCACATTGTATAAGAAGTCTGCTCCAGGTTTAAAACTTAAAGGTTTGTCAATGGCTGTTATTCCCGACGAGAAGTTAAGCAACTGATGAACTGTTACCGAGTCTGCCCAGATTTGCTGTATTTGCGGTAAATATTTTTTTATTGGACTTTGAAGATCTATTTTTCCATTGTCAACTTCCCTTAAAATCAAGACGGCGGTAATTTGTTTGCTGTTTGACTGAATCCTGAACCTGTCTTTAACTGACAATGGTGTTTTGGTTTCAAAATCTGCATAACCAAGAGCCTTTGAATATTTTGTTTTACCATTCTGGGTGATCATAATGACACCATTAAACGAACGTGGATCTTTGATTCGTATTAAGCTATCAATTTTAGCGGAATAATCATCTTTTTGTTGTGCCTGCAAATTACATACAGCCAAAGATGTTGAAAATAAGAATAGCAAGGTTTTTAAAAAATATTTCATAAGTCTTTTGATAAGTAATTGTGTAAAATTGAATTTGAGATTAATAATAGCCTCTTTTTAAAAGATTGATCCATTTGGAAATGCAACTTCAGTTTTTAATCGAGGTCTTTGTGTTCGTCCCGTAACTATGGAAATGTTTTCTTGACGAAGTCAAGATCGGAATGGAGTGATTTGTCCCAGCACATAGTTATTTATATTGATAGAGTATATATTAATAAACACGATAATGTATTCATTTGTTTTATCGCCGGCTATTAACTGATAAGCTCAATGGCCCTGACTTTCTTTTAGTTCTTCCCATCGCAGATGATAGCCCATACGCGACCATGTCCGAGGGTAAAGAGGATATCGATCGGATTTTTCCTTTTGAAGGTGGTCTGGCTACGCAGGTAACCGATAATCTTGGTTTCGTACATGCGTAGCATGCGCTTTTCCCACTTTTCTTCGCGAAAGCGATTTTTGAAGATGCGATAGCCGGAATTGATTTCCAGTAACTGCTGTTACTGAAATGGGATTGTTGTGGTGATCGGTTTGAATAAAAAATACGGGAAGTCGTAAGTTGGGTATTAAACAAACAAAGCCATTCTGCTCAGAATGGCTTTGTTATGTTATTTTAAGAAAAAACTATCCTTGTTCCAGCTTAATTCTGAGTAATATGTATAAAAAGGATCATCAGGTAATGGACAGGAAATGGTAATACCTGAGAATTTATAAATTTTGTTACCCAAAAATTCCTTGGTATTATTTTTATAAAGAATTGCTTCATCCATTAATTTGCGGATGGCATCAGCATCTTCTTGTTTAAAATTTTTGGTTATAAAGTCACTAAAGTCATACAGCTTAACAGGAAATCCAGGTGTAAAATCCAATCTCTGCACACCGTCTGTCACATATACTCGATCATGATCGGATTTTAATTTAAGGTATGACGCTAACTTACTTAATTTGGATAAATCCGTAACGGACACCGAAGCTGACCTATAAAGTCCTTGTTGAATATCATAATAATTGAAAAATGAGTTGGCAATACGAATTAAAGAATTGCGATCGGGATATGAAAGTGCTGAAATAAAAGCTTTATAAGGAAACCCATCAGATAAGATATCAGTCGGCGAAGCTATTATAAAGTCTGCCTTGTCTCTAAATTCATATAACACTTCAATACTTGCCATCGAACAGGCATCAAAAACGATAAAATTAAAATGCATGGGAAGCGCATCTTTCAATGCTATAATATCAATTTGTTGCCCCCTATCTTCTCCAAAAGATTTAGATTTTGGTGGTGATAAATAGTCTGCGCCTGGAGACCATGCGGTACCGTGCGACCACAGCACAAGATTATAAGTTTCACTGTTATATCTTTTATCAACATAAGTCAAAACTTCTCGAATCTGATTTGCATCTGACTTACGGTAAAAAGGAAATGACATGATCGTATCGCTCACTATTCGATATGGATCTGCATTTGCAACTATTTGCAGAAGATAGCCGATATCATCATTATCCTTTATATAAACCAGAATATTACTTTTAGCCTTGGTATTCAATAATCCTCCCTCCAGTTCATGGATGGCTTTGCGAGCTTCTCCTCTCAGATTATTATTGGCTTCCATATAGATGATCGTAGTGATGTCAGAATTAATTTCTAGCAACTTATCATCCTTCTTACATGAAGCAAATATCTGAAGAATACCCACACAAAGAAATGTGATCAGATATCTTTTTTTATACTTATTTAATATCATTTAGCATTACATTTTCTCACAGGAACACGGATTTATTGAAATGGTTCAGTCAAAAATGAAGCTTGTACCAAAATACTGTCTTTATGATTCTTCACATTAAACAGATAACCTTTCATACTTCCTTGTACCGAAGGAACTTTAGATTGTAATTCACTAATTTTTTCTATTTGAACGTTAAAAGTTTCTCGATCTTGCAAAGTGCTATATATTTTTGCATTCTCGTTTCCAATATTACCATCCTTCGTTATTAGAGTAATCCAATTTTCATTTACTCCGTTATCACCGACGTAGGGCAAAAACCTTTTATAGGTGGTCTCAGCCTTCATATCTTTTAAATTGACAATAAGTTGATTATAAATGATAAATTGATCAAAACTGTTATCTAATTCAAATTCGAATTTGATGGATTGTGCATCGCCATCTAAAGTTTTAATCACTTTTCTTGACTTATCATTTTCTAAATAAAAACCATGCCTTCCTATTTCACCTCTAAAAGTACCTGGAATATAGGGCTTGACCTCAACATGATCTTTTGAACAACTTAATAAGCCGATCATTATAAATCCGGCTACTATTATATTTTTTTTCATATATCTTTAATTTCGATATCGCTATAGAAGAATTTCCTCTATAGCGATAGCTTTGATTCAACCTTATATAGGTCTTGGTAATAACATAATATCGATAGAACCTGTACCTACTGAATAACCATCATAAATTCGAACTGCTGGTTTGTCTTTCCAATAATCAACTTTTAAAATTGGATCAGAAAAATAGAATGTAGCATTTCCAAGTGCGTCACTCGTATGGGTCGTAGTCCATTTAGTGCGTTGTACTTTTGTTTCCTCTTTCTGACTAGACATACCAAATGATAAGTCCAACTTGACAAGTTTCTTAGGTAGACCACCTAAACCTAGATCTAATTTAAAATTTGCTGAACTTGAATATTTGTTTGATACTGTGATTTCTTTTTCCTCAATCTCTCCTGGATCAAATTCTTCTACAAAAATAGTCATGGTCATCGACTCCTCGGCAATATCCCACTGTTCTAGCTGTATTCCTGTACCATTAGGAGTAAACCATTTACCTTCGAGATCATTAATGGACTCGATCGAATAGGTATGTTTATCTCGATGAAAGATACCCCCCCCTTTAATGGTATGCTTAACTTTTTTGACTGTAAATAAATCCCTTGGAGATATACTCAGATTCTTGATATCAGGTTTTTCGGCATTACTACCTGCAGATCTCTTACCTTTGTAGATATAGAACCTGAATTCAAAATTTCCGTCAGTCCACACTCTTCTCACAACGTCCGCCCATGGAACTGGATCTTTTAAGTCGCTACTATGCTGAAAAGATGTTAATTTCGGATCACTAGGCTGATCTGAAATGGTATAAAAAATATTGGGATTGACTCTAACTTTATGGATAAATTCCCTTACCTGTGGGTTGAAACTTCCATTTTTTGGTTTTGTTTTTGACAATCCCCAATAAATATAATCTCTTTGCCAGTAAATAGGATCAATACCAAATTCAGCAAAAGCCTGCTGAACAATTTGCGCTGGCGCAACAATATTATCATCTCTGTAGCCATGCGCGACTCCATCAACAATAACGGCTCCCTTGGTATTTAATTTTTTATTAAAAACATCATCGAGAAACTCATAATTAGTTGAACTCATACCCTTAACTTTGATATTCTGTTTCAACCTCTCATTATCTTTCACAATTAAACATGGAAAACCTGGTATCTCATTTTTAGCAAGACTAAATAATTTATTCCCATCTCCATAAAATGTTTGTTCAGATTCGTAGTTTAATGCAGTTACAACAATATCGTTGTCATTTGTATCCCACTTCTCTGCATTAAAGTCGTTGAACATCGTTAGATCTGGAACGTATATATTCAGTAATGGCAAAGAGGCTTCGATACTTTTAAGCGTATTTTCGTTATCCGTATACTGCAAGAGTATTTCTCGAAATGACATTCCATCTTTAACTATTTTATCTTTAATAAAAGGATAAAATACATCATAATCATTATCGAATTGTTCAATGGCTATTTCTTTTATAAAGTTCCTTAACTCTTTGCTGTCATAAACAGCCTTTGAAAGTATTTTAGAAAACTCAATTCTAGCCAAATTAGACTGAGATAACGCGTTGACCGCAACTGTACTTTCAATTCCAGGCTCGACCGGTAAATTATCTTTTTGACAAGATAATAATGAAATCCCAGCTACGAGTGGATAAATAAAATGTTTATTCATTTCTTTGTTTTGTAAATAATTTTTCAAATAATTCCTGATATTTATTAAGATTTCTAAATTATTATAATAAAAACTTATAATTCTATATTATTTCTCAAAAGAATAATTAACCCCTAAATATTTCCACAAACATACTAATATTTTTTTTCTTAAATAAGGGAATTTTAAACAAAACACTTGTAAAACGATAAAATATTGATTATCTGAATGAAAAAAATTTCATTCAATGACATTTTATGATTTTAAATAATTTTTGGTTAAAAAAATACATACACTAATGTCGTCAGCCAAGGCGCGTGCAGCAAAAACCAAGAGCCCATAAGAGAACAACCAATTGATGAATTCACCTACGAATTGGAATTTAGGAGTTGTGAAATCACCTACACCGATAAATCCAATGCCATAAAACAGTAAAACATACAGAAGGAAAGTGGGAATATGGATTTGATCAGAAGATCAGCTTTGAGCTAAAGCTATCATCAAGACATTGCTAGCATCTAAACAGACAATAAATGCGTATATACTAAAAAACATAGAGACTGTATATGGTGATGTGGGATACAACCAAACTGATATAACCTATAATGCATAAAGAGGTATGGATATGGAGTCTATGACGCCTATAAAAATGCAGACTCGGGCAATGGAGGAAGTAATGGCGGTAGTACCAAGCCAACATCGTCTGTATGTGGAGCCAAAAACAAATCGGGAGGCTCCTGTAAACGTATCGTGGTAGTTGGAGATTGATTTATCTGTTGTAATCCGAGAATAATAACGTTTCTAAGTCAATGCGAAATATGATAATGAAATAACCATCAAATAATTTGCAACTGATTTAGAGGACGTTATATCTAAAAACATTCCTATCATCAAATAACCATCAAATAAAGATCTGCTGATTTGCATTTTATTGATGTTATATTTGATTATTCTCAAACAGCTCGTGCAGTTTTTGCTGTAGTAATTTTTTATCAGGTAATTGCATTTGGTATTCGGCAACCATTGTGGGTGAAAGGCTTCTACTTAAAGCATATTCTACTACTTCGCTATCTTTGTCTTTACACAGTAAAACGCCAATACTAGGGTTTTCATTAGCTTTTTTTACATCATGGTCTAGAGCTTGTAGATAGAAATTCAATTGCCCTAAATGTTCGGGTTTAAACTTGTCGGCTTTCAACTCAAAAGCGACCAGACATTGTAATCCTCGATGATAAAATAATAAATCAACATAAAAATCACTATTCCCAACTTGTACTTTATATTCTTCGGCAATAAACAAAAATTCTTTTCCTAGTTCTAAAATGAAATTTTTCATTTGATGAATTAAGCCTCTTTGTAGATCACTTTCGTTATATGGCTCTGGAAGGTTCAGAAAATCAAAAATATAACTATCTTTAAATGCATTTGTTATACCAAAATTAAATTCTCTCAACACTGTTGAGAGTTTTGTATTTCCGATCATGGTACGTTCAAAATAACCTGTTGATATTTGACGTTCTCACTCAGAGCATTGGCTCCAATAAAAGCTGTTGCTCAAACGGGATTTTTGTGTTGATCGGTTTGATTAAAAAATACGGCAAGTCGTAAGGAGGGTAAACAAACAAAGCCATTCTTGGGAGAATGGCTTTGTTTGTTTTATTTATATGATCTAAGATCGTTTATTTCAGCTTTTCGATCTCGTCAATACTAAGACCAGTACCTTTTGCAATATCTGCAATAGGTAAACCCATTTTCTTGAACTCTAATGCTGTCTCAAGGGCTTTTTTGCGCTCGCCTTCGGCTTTAGCAATTACAACAGCTTCTTTAGCCTCTTGCAATTGATTTTCTAGTCCTTCCAATTGATTTTTAAGTCCTTCAACTTGTTCCTGTTGATACATCCGCACTGCTTCGGCATCCCATTTACGTTTTAAACTAATATCATACATAGTTCGTTCCTCCTTTGTCAATTTTGCGTAGCTGGCCAACTGAAAGAAGCGTTGAAATACAGCCGATTTCATGATCCGTGGCAAGGTCTTTAACGTAGACATATTCTTGAGCATATAAAATACTTTATCCAGTTCGTCTTCAACCTCAGCTTCGCTTTTAACAAAGTTAATAATTTCTAAATAGATAAACCCCAAACCCTCGTAAAACTAATTGAGTTACTGTTGCATACTCAAGCAACTGTAAGGAAAGTCTCTTGCTGACCAAAAAGTATCAAAATTTTCCAGCAAAATATTTCCCCTGAATCTCTATTACACAGGCAAGTATCATGAAAATATGTACTCCGATCACCGCCTGGCATATGAAAACCATCCATCAGGACAATGGTGTAAACCTCGGGAATGGCATAACCCCAGGCTTTGCGGTTTCCTTTGGGTGCTGTGTCTGAAATAACCTTGCTAGCATAATAGAGCATGCGTTGCTTTAGATTAGTCTGACTGCTGGTCTGCATCTCGATGATGATCTCTTCTCCTGTACTGATCTGGACTACCAAATCAAAGATAACTTTGCCGATCTCTTCGGTTGCACCAATACGCTCGGTATCCCGATAAGTAAGGTCTGTGATGGTCTTTCGACCACGAAAGATAATATTGAGAAAATTAATTAGGTTGATCTTGTCTCCGAATAACCGTTTGAAGCCCTCATCGGTAGTCGGATCAATAAAAACGGGTTGAACGTGATTTTTCATAATTTTAGCATTTGCTGAAATAATTAACTATTGCTAAGCAAACATCAGAAAAACTAAAATTATTAGCCGGTTATTAATCGTTTGTAGTCGTTTGTAAACGTTTGTTGTCGGCTAGCAGTCAAAAAAAGCATCAACTTGTTAACCTAGTCTTGCTTGCCGGACACAAAAAAAGCCACATCTAGCGACATGGTCTTAACTAAACATATGATTAAACAGTAAATTACTTATAAGAATTGATCGATTTGGATATTTTCCAGTTAATTACGACCATTGGTCATGTTTACTCTATAAAATTCATATTCGTTTCCTTCTTCTTTATATTCGGTCAACAGCCCAAAATAAAGAGTAGAATCGTCTGACCAAAATTCCTGCTCTATTACGCAAAGCCATTTGCCGGTTTTCTTTTCAAAGAAATCATTGAGCTCGGCGATCTTTTTAAATTTACCATTCTCCCTTACCTGGATAAAATGGCTGTAGCATTCCTGCCCTTCGAATACCTTGTTCAATCTGTATTTTCCAGATGGTGATATGGTCACCAAGTTGAGGTTTCCTATCTCATAGGTAGTCTGTCCTGTGGACAGATCAAAGCTTACATCCATGGTGTGGCCGCATTCCAAAAGCAAAACGTCCTCGGAAGGAAAGTATGAAACGAAAGCACATTCACTGAGGTCAACCTCATTTTGGACAGAATGACCATTCCTGAAATTAATCTTTTTTATACCCAGGTAATTTCCCTGCTCTTCAAATTCTACGATTCCTGCCAATTTTTCCTGAACGATCTTTAAATCTGTAATCTTATCCAAAGGGATATTTACTTTAGCACTTTGTTTTGCAGAAAGGAATTCTGCGCTACTTATTTTTTCTATTGCCAATTCAATTGTTTGTGGTCTGGACTTAAGAGGTGCCGGCCCTTCATTTGCAACAGATACTTGACTTGCTTTGGATGGGACACCACTTTTTGTTGTTCCTTTCTGATCACAGGATAGCACCACTATGGACAGAAAAACAATTACTCTTACCATATAATCGTATTTAAGTTTGCCTATCGGATCTGCTAAAAGTATAGATAGGAAAACCCAAGGTTAATAATACTTTTTGACATTGCGACGACCACAAATTTTCCAAAGTACCACTTGGGTCAACTCAGTACAATGTTATATTATGCGTTGACAAAAATTTCACTTCCTTTTTTGATTTGGGATTTCAATATCTTCTAACGATGAGTACGATCCTGCGAAAGATTTTTTGACCACTGCTAATTCGCCATTGATTTCCATAACGACGGCTTCTACATCTTCCACATCACCAAGCCCTGCTTCCCTTACAGCAGCGAGAACTTCTTCTTTTGTAAGCACCTCTTTTTCCATAGCATGTTTGAGGTAATTTCCACGATAATATACCAAAGTAGGTGAAGCATTAATAGCTTTTTCTAGGAAATGGAATCTCTTTGCAGAAAATGCTAGAAGATACTGTAGCAGTATGATGATTGCGAGCGAAACGGCACCTTCGATTAGCGTGACTTTCCCCAAAATCATCGACGAAAGTGTAGAACCTAGCGTTATCGTGACAACAAAATCAAATGCGGTAAGCTTGGCTAACGTCCGTTTTCCAGATATACGGATAAATAAAAATAAAACGAAGTAACCAATGACAGTACAGAAAGCAACATTTCCAATGCTTTGCCAATCTTTAAATATTAATTCTTTCATAAGGAGATAACAAATGGACCAACTTGATGTTCGGCTTCAATAAGAATTTATTAAAAAAAATTGGATTTTAAAAAAATGGGACCAAAAGATGCTTTCCTTGTTCGTTGTAACTTTATTTCTGTGCTATAGGTACGCGAAATATAATTGTATTGATTATGCGCTATACCACTTTTTTTTGCGGCAATTTAAACTATGATATCGTTTTTTACCTAAAGCGTTTTACAAAAGCATCATGAACGATGTGTTCAAATTCTTACTTCAGAAACCGCAATACTGTGTTTTATCTATGGATTTAAGATGTTTTGGTAGTGGTGAATGAAAAGGACTACTGTCAGTCTTTATCGATTCTCCACTGTATAAATCATTGTCCCTACGGAATGACAGATCCCTTCGGGATTCCCAAATATATAAACCCTACACCGGTATGCTATGAGCATCTGCTGGTATCTGTGTGGCTTTACCTTCTTTAACATAGCGTAATGTGCTTGGGCTTGAGCTTCTTTGGATATTCTGAATATTCGTAAATTTCTTTACTATAGCATTTTCTTTTACTCTTATGTTTAGCAATCACTGGAAACAGGATACAATTCTTATTAAAAGTTTTCCATTATATTTTTTAGTGTATTACATAATCTACAGATATAGATCTAAACCACACGAATATTCTTGAAAAATGCACACATATAAAACCACTATTTTGCTAGTGATCTTTAATGCTGAATATTACCTAAAAATAAGGAATATGACATCATCTACTATGCATATATCCCTATTCAATTAATTCACTAAAAAACAAAAACTATGAAAAAATTATGTACTGCGTTACTATTCTTATCTATAGGAATAAGCGCTTTTTCAAGTGATTTGGCATCTAATGTTAAGCAAGATGGTGCACAGCTAGAGATTAAGAAAACCTCGGAAGACCAAATTGAAGTATCAACAACACCACAAGTGGCTGGAAAACCTAAACGTACACAACTGAGGGTTGACTGGCAGGATGAATGTGGAAATACAATGGCTATATGGGTATCAGGACCACAGGGCACAAGTTACGGTGACCTGTGGATGACAGCAGCCAACCATGCAATAACTACTATAAATAATAATGGTGGTTGTTTATATTAAATCAACTGTTAGATTTCTAGGGCGCTTTTAACCCCTTCTTTTTGATCACTTATCATAAAACTGATGCGTAATTACATCAAGCTTATTGCAGCTGCACTCGTATTGTGCAGCTGTTATGCTTTTAGCTATAAAAATACAACCGAGCCACCTACTGGAGTTGCTTATTATCACTTTTTTCATATCCGCGATTCAACAAACACGGGTATTTTATGGGAAGAAGATTTCCTGATGCCTTTTAATGCCTACCAAAGCTTTTATACAAGCTCGACAAAGATGACTCAAGATTCAATACAAATGGCAAAGATAGAAGCGGCTATGAAATCTGGGAGCAATACGGTAAACATGGGGACTTTATTAAGAACGACCAGCGATAACATCTACCTGAACGAAAAGGAAAGCAGCTTATATATCAATAAGAACTTTAACCGGAACAACTACCTGATAAAAGAAGCCTTAGAAAAAATAAATTGGAAAATTGAGCAGGAAACCAAAGAAATATTGGGTTATGTTTGCCAAAAAGCTACTGGTATATGCAAAGGCAGACTGTATACAGCCTGGTTTACTACAGATATACCTGCAAGTCTTGGCCCATGGAAATTGCACGGCCTACCAGGTTTAATTTTAGAAGCGTATGATGCAAGACAGTGGATAAAATTTACTTGTACAAATGTGGTTACAAGTGGAAAACTACCAGCTTCAGCATCATTGGAATTACCTACAGATGCTACAGTAACTACTGCCTCAGCATATAATCAAATGGAGAAAGCGAGCAAAAATGGCTTTGGTATGGATGCCATGAATTCAAGTGGTTTAACTATTGATAATGTAGCTGTAGATAGAAACGGATCTGGTACAAAACGCAAGAAATTCGTATTGAATTTTCCATTGGAATTAACAAACTAAGCAAATAAGATTTGTGCAAAAAAACTATATTACTTGTTTTCTTAATATTTTCTACTCGATTACTTTATGGTCAAAGTACCATAATCATAAATGGAATCGTAAATGACAGTATTGGGACTCCTGTTGGCTATGCCTCTATAACCCTCATCAATGAAAATGGCGCAGGAATTTCTTTTACCAAAACAGATCAGCAGGGCTCGTTTAATATTGAATTGCAAGGAAATAAGGAGCTTCTTTCTCTCAAAATAACGGCTATAGGTTATCAGCAACTTGTAGTTCCGCTTTCCAATATCGCTCATTATCCTTATGTTGCGATATTAAAAAAAGCATACAATAAATTATCAGAAGTTACCGTAAAAACAAAAAGTAAGATATCTCTATCCAGCGATACCTTAAAATATAATGTCAACGCATTCAAGGATAAAAACGATCGGGTAATTGCGGATTTGATCGCCAGACTTCCAGGCATTCAGGTCGATGACAATGGTGCTATTAGCTACAATGGGAAACGCATAACCAATGTGTATCTAGATGGTGATAATCTTTTGGATGGGAAGTATAGAACTGCTACCAGTAATGTGCCTGTTGATGCTGTTGAACAGGTTCAGGTGATAGAAAGAGATCAACCAATCAAAGCATTAAATGGTTACATGGTAGCCAATAACATTTCGTTAAATTTGAAACTTGCCGATCATGCCCGCACTATTAGCATCAACACTGGTTTTATAGGTTTGGGCAACAAGGCCTATGTTGCAGAATTGAATAATCTTATTTTTAAAGATAAAGTTAAGAGCATAAACAATTTAAAAGTGAATAATATTGGTCAGAATCTACAAACAGAGCATGCCAATATCGGGATATCTTTCAACAGCAGTGAGGTTGGTTTGAAAACCCCCAAGCCATACCTTTCTATGATGAGTGAGCGAACTCCCACTCTAGCCGAGAAATATCACCTCATCAATAATGATTACGCGGGGAATATCAATGCACTTTATAAACTTAAATCTGACTGGGACTTACGCTTAAATATTGCTGCCATGGAACTAAAAAGAAATTACAATTACAACAATGTGGTTAATTACTTTTTGCCAAATGCTGATACCGTTCGTTACAATGAAATACAGCATACCATTGAAAAATTAAGCCATTGGCAAATTGGTGCCCAAATCGAGAAAAACAGCAATTCGATATATGTAAAGTCTAACACAAAAATAGATCTACCCAGGTGGGATCGAAGTGGCGGCACAATTCAAAATAATGTAGCATTTAAGCAGATACAGCCAACAAATCAACTATCCTTGAGCAATGAAACTAATCTGACAAAGGCAATGGGTGTAGATCATGTGGTACAGTACAATTCGGTGCTACAATTCTATAAAATGAACGAAAATCTAAATATTTCTCCGGGAATTCAACAAGACATTGTTAATGATAGCATGAGCTATTTGATGCTTAATCAGCAAGTCAGGACAAAAAACCTGTTTATAAATCAATCTGCTACTTATAAAACAAAATTTGATCGTTTTATCCTTTCGGCAGCGTTAGGCGCATATTATGATCACAATACACTTAATAGTAATTTATATAAAACCGACAGTTTAAACGTAATCAGCACAGTCGGCAAAAACTTTGAAAATGATATCGTGTTTAAAAATATAGGGCTCTACGGAAAAGCGGCACTAATTTACCAGCTGCAAAGAGGTTCCTTAAGCCTGGAAACTACTCCTACATACAGCTTTATAAAATACAATAAACGTGATGCAGTAAACGCTGAAAAAAAAAACTATTTTCTTTTTAACCCTATAATAGAGTTCCGTAACAAAATAGGAAAATACAGTGAGCTTGATTTTAGATACAGCCGGCAAACCAGCTTTGGTGAAATTACTGATATTTATCCTGGTAATATATTGGTAAGTTACAGACAATTTAGCGCAAATGACATACCCTTGCCTAAAACGGATCTACATACAATTGGAGCCAGATATGCTTATCGTAAACCCATAAAAATGTTATTTTACTTTATTTCCTTAAACTACGATAGAACCGGGCAGAATTTTATAATTTCTTATGTTATTGATAGTGGTGCTACCAAAGCTAACGCCATAAATTATAAAAATGTTACTAACAAGTATGCCCTTAGTGGAAATATTTCGAAATATCTATTTCCAATCGCGACTAATATTTCAGCAAGCGGGAATATAGGATTGCAACAAGGAAACAGTCTGTACAATAACGAAATCTCCCCATACAATGGTTACAACATGAATATATCGCTAAAAGCGAGGAAAAAAATATTATCTGAACTAACGATTTCAATTGCCGGAGATCTGGCAAAATTTATCAATGAACAAAATACATGGGATGATACAGTAATAAAGAACATCACCAGGTTAAGCAAAATAAAAGCAGAATGGCAACACAATATAAGCGATCAAATAGCTTATACATTTGCTTATAATTTTACTTCTTACAAGCAGGCATCAAGACAGATAGTAAATAATAGTTTCCTGGATTTAAATTTAAAGTACAGTCCTGCCAATTGGAAAAGTTTTTTTGAACTTCAGTGCATAAATTTGACCAATCAGAAACTTTATCAACAAATGAATTCGGATTCAAATCAATTAATGACTTTTCAATTACCCCTAAGGCCACGAACAATCTTGTTGAAGTACGCGTTTACCTTTTAAGATCGGAAGGAGTGAATTTTAACACCAATACTTTGTCATCTTCGCCCACTCCCGTAAATTACTCGCCACGCATGCAGATTAATCGACTATGGATATAGCAGTAGGTTGCTGCGTCAATAATGTGTAACAATTGAATCTGACTCTTTGCAGAGCACATCGTTGGATTACTAGAGATTTCTATGGATAAATAAATGTTTTTAGGATTTTTTCAAACGCTTTATCATTTATCACGCAGCTGTAAATTCGGTGTATTATTTTATTTTTGACCGCTTTTTAGAAATATGGGAAACCGTAAGATAGGACAAATATGAACCATTAGATTTGCCAAAACATGAATCAAAAACAAAAGTTAATCTGTATGAGGTTTAAAAATCTAATTGAAGCAAAAGGCTTAACAAAGTATCTATTTTTATTTGCTACTCTATTAACTCTAAATGCGTGCAGCAAAAACCAAGAGGCCATCATAGAACAACCCATGGATGAATTCAGCTACGAAGTGGAATGTAGCAGTTGTGAAATCACCTATACCGATAAATCCAACAGCACAAAAACAGTAAAGCATACAGAAGGAAAGTGGGATTATGTATTTGATCAGAAGATCAGCTTTGAGTTAAAGCTATCCATCAAGACCTTGCTAGCATATAAACAGACAATAAATGCATATATACTAAAAAACAAAGAGATCGTATATGGTGATGTGGGATATAACCAAACTCATATAACCTATGACACACAAAGAGATTTGGGATATGGAGTCTATGGCGCATATAAAAACACAGACTCGGGAAATGGAGGAAATAATGGAGGTAGCACCAAACCGACATCGTCCGTATGCGGAGCCAAAAACAAATCGGGAGGCTACTGTAAGCGTGTCGTTGCCGGTGGAGGAAGATGCTGGCAGCACCGCTAAAAGCTTAGTTATATATTGGTGGATTCCATAAAAGCTTCAATTATGCTAATCGCATTTGAGATAAACCTTTTTTACATGGAGACAGTTGAAACAGCAATACAGGGGCCGAAGTGAAATAAATAAGAAGTACTCCGGATAAACAACATCGGAAACACCTGAGACTAAAGCCAAACATGAGGATATAAAAATACAATACTTGGTGATTCCGAACGACCACAAGGTACGTGTTACCTTATCCCAATAGATCATATCAAAATATAAAGGTAGTATGCGCTTATTTTAACTGCATACTACCTTTTCTTTCTACTGATTGTAGATTACAGCTCTATAAAAAAAAATAGTCGGAGCCTTATTTCTTGAACTGCGCTTTTAAGGTTGTAACGCCAGTGACAAGACTTGTTTCATTTACCGTAACATCTATATCAGTCAGATCCACGCCTTCCCAGACTCCAGCTACTTTGAGAATATACCCTGTATTTTTATCTCTCAAAGTCGCGATATATGGAACATTGAGTTTAAATTTCGCAACTTTCGCAGTAGCAGTAACTTTGGTTTTTGCTGGAACAAGTAAAGGAAAATCATATGTTCTAGTATCTTCAGAACTTTCACTTTGTCCATAAGTATAACTTTGAGATGAGCCAACCTCTGTTTCAATTGAACCTGACGCTAAGAAAGGAACCTTGGCTTTAAAACTAGTACTGACTTTAAGTGAAAAAGAATTTTGTTCAGAGAAGTTGGACGTTTTACTAGCTTTGCTTCCAAAGTTTGTAGTCATTGACTGTTGGACGCTTGAGCCATTTGAATAAGACCAATTTACTATAAAGTCAGGAATTTGAGTAATTGTAGCTCTGGCATCATTTAGGTATTCTATATTTTGAATTTCATAATCCCCTATAACGCGTAATTCAAAAGTTTGATTTAATTGATTAAAATTCTTTCCAAAATATATTTTATTTGCTTGGCCGCCAATAACTTTATTGTATACGTTACCAATTGTAGGTTCTGGACCATCAAACCCTAACACATCTGCATTTTGTAGAGTATAACCAGGTTTATGTTGGTATGACTCTATAAAATTCCACATCGCACCAATTGAATTGGTATTGTCTTTTACGTATAAAATATCTACGTTGGGATTATTGGTGTAAACTCCCGCAGAAACTAATTTATCTTCTACATTTTTTATATAAATATAGCCAGTTAATGGCATGATACCTATTTTAAACCTCTGGTGGGGATTGTTTGAATTTTCTGGGGCTAAGAGAACTTCTTGATTGGTTCCTTGTGAAGTAAAGAATCTGTCTGCAGTGGTATTTCCTTTTACAACAATATTCAAAGGAAGATCTTTAAGGTCATAAAGTGTTGATGGATAAGAAAGTGTTGTGTTTTTAGTTGTAATCAAAGACTGATTGGGGAATAATTTTAAGTATTTCTTTAAGGGAGATTCTTCTATGGGTATTATAGCACCCATTCCCGCAGTGTCGACCACCCCAGCTTGCCCTTTAGCTTGAGCATTTGATAACATCTCTTTCTCATTTTGAATAGGAGAAATAATTTCTTTTTGGCAAGAATTCAATAAAATGAAAGCCGACAAAATAATTAAAAATGACTTTTTCATACTTTATTTTAATTTTGTTAGTAATTTATAGCAATTATAGCTACCTTGTAGTAAATATAGTTAAATATAATTTATAATGAAGAAATTATCATTTATTGTATTCTTAATAATACAACTGTCTTGCTCAAAAAGCAACAACCCAATAGATATAGACCAGAATTCGCCTGATAGCTTATCTTCTAATAAGTATGAGATAATGAATATTCTGTTTGACACAAATTCTACTTCAGTAGAAGAAATTAAAGAGTTGAAACCTAATCTTACCTATCAAAATACTACAGGCACTGTTCAAAAGATAATAATTGATCCCCAACCAATATTCGAAACATCTTTTTTTAATCAAAAATCCGATAGTGTTTTTACACTTGTTGATTCAAGCACATTATATAGTGTCCCTCAATATGTGGATAATTCACAAATTTCTTTAGGGGAAAAGAAATGGAAATACGAAAAAAATGAATTGAAAATACCATCCAATCTAAATCTAAAGGATTCAGTTTATGTTCAACCTAATAAAAATCTAAAAGGGTCAATAGCCATTATTTTCAACAAAATAACGTCTGAATATGTATTAACTCTTAGAGATATTAAAACCAGAGAAATTGTTAAAGTGAATGGTATATGGACTGGTTTTATCCCAAACCGATTAGAATGCTCTATGGAATTCGAAAATCTGTAAATTTGAAATACACTTGAATGTAAAATATTACTTCTTCAGTGGACAAGAATTCGGCACTCAAAAGATTATAATAAGAGTACATAGTATATGTACATAAATGGATTTACTATCAATCCATTATATGTTTGCTACGTTGATTAATTAGGAATATCCTTTAGATAAAGCGCAAAAATTGCCACAACTGAAATTGTTCGCTTATATAAAGGCAGTAAACATTAAAATCTACGGTCTTGGTTCTCTGTATATAGGTTGGAATTCGCGGTACCATTTTTCTAACTTATTATCCTTAAAGCGAAACAAATAGAATTCTTCATCAAAAGGGACATTCCTATAGGAAATTACTTCTATGGTATCCGTATTATTTATCTCCTTTTGCGCGATCGAATAGGATGATCCGAGAATATTAACGACTTGCGATTTGGACATGCCCAATTCGAGCTGCTCCATCTTCGATTGTCTCATTGTGGCTATTCGTACGCCAGAGCAAGAAGATAATATCACCGCCAAAAGACCTATAATAGTTATTAAGTTTTTTTTCATATGTCTAATTTAAGGAATAAATCTATCAAATTGATCTATTTATGTCATGGATACAGTTGCTTTCTTGACGATTTCAAAATCGGTATAGAGTGATATGTCCCTCCACATAGTTGTTTATATTTGATAGTCTATCTTTTATATAAACACGCCCAATACCCAAATCGGAAGCTGTTAAGTCTTTGTAAATGTTTAGGCAGGATGATGCTTAGAGCACTTATTTTTAAATGCTGTAATGATGTGTTCTGCGTAGTGGATTTGTGCATCAGGTCCCTTGGCATCCGGATTAAGCTCGATTTTTTCTGTGTGTATGATCTTGTTCTGATACGCAAATGAAAAGAAGGCAAAAAGCTGGAAACCAGATTCCTGTACAGGTGTCGCATATCCAGTTACAGCAATTCCCCAATCAGTTCCAAACAGCTCGGCAGTATAGAGCGCCATCTTATTGGATATAACACTAGAAACACAGTCGCACTTTTTTGCTTCCTTTTCATCCACTTTTAGCAAATTCACTTTTTCCTGTAAAGTGTAGGCGGTAATGCCACCTTTATAAATTTCAGATGCCTGGAGCATCTGCGACAATAAAAACTGTAGATAGCCTGAAGTAACACTTTCAGCAGTTGAAACAGTTTCACTTAAAGCAGATAGTTTTTTGCTGATTTTGCCCAGTTCATCTGTTGGAAATTCTGATCTATTCTTTATCATTTTTTAATTATCAAATAGTTTGACATTTTGATTAAGATCCCCGTTGATCAAGTCATTTTTTTAAAGAAAAATTTTCTTCCTGTGTACTGCTCAATTGCTTCTCCCAAATCAATTCCCTCACCTAACACGGGTTTAAAGCTAATACCTTCAAAATCTTTGTAGTCTTAAGCAAGACCTTCAACAACTATGGCAAGCCTTCTGACTGCTGGATCCGGAGGTAGTGCTTTCGGAACAGCTCAGCTTTTGAGTACGCCCTACATTTTCAAGCGTAGGACGTAATGCAAATGCGACGCATCGTGCATCTGCACCACAAAGCGAAGCACTTTGCCAAAAAATGTTTCCCCAAAAAGGATATGTTAGAAGTTGTAGTAAATTGCTTTGTTATGCTAGCTTCTATTTGGCATGACGCTTCTTGAGATATTCTTCCAATTTCTTTCTGTCATTGCTACCTATGGCACGTATTGCACCAGTAACCGCTTGGGAAGAAACTCCCATCTTTTCCTTAAAATATTGGATTTCGTAATTTTCTGAACCACTGACTTTGTTTCTGTCAGATTTCCCTTTTTTTGATTTGTTATCTGCCATGATATAATTTTTAAAAAAATTTACGATATGATAAACCAGCGTTTGACTTATTCATACATATAACACCAACAAAACTTAAAAGGTTGCATTTAATAATAAATTTTCTGGTCTTTAATTGCTAGCATCAGTCAATCTTTTTTGCTGAATAACAAAGGTCTCCTTGAAATCTTTCGAGATTTTCAATCTTTTTCTAATAAGTAGAACCTCAAATAGATAATTTTAGTGTCGTTGCATCAATGACCAGATTAGTCATCAATCGTTATTTCAACAATTATTTATTTCAACGCTGGAGATTACTGGTGGAAACTTATAGGTTTTTCCATCCTCTAAGATATTTAACAAAAATCATTTTATAGACGCCTTCAAGGGCGCATCAAAATTTTTTGGCTCTAAATCATTTATAAAAAGGGTAGCTTAGCTTATACTTAAGATTCAAAAAAACACAGGTCTCCTACATTAGGTAGATCTGAATAATCATTAATTAGGTCTGTTCTTTTCCCAAGCATATTACGAATACAATCCAAGGTGTCTCCCTGCTGTCCTTAAAAAACAAATTAAATTTTGACTAACAGATATATTACTATTTCTAAAATCTATAAATCCTAAAAATATAACTTACTTAAAAACCATATTTACTTATTTCTTTGGCCGTGTGCAAATGGTTTCGCAGATTTTGTTCCAGCAGCTTTCTTAGCTTGTCCGGGAGGTACTTTACCGCTATTTCCAGCGGTTCTTGTCGTATAACAAGAAGTCAAAAATACCATACAAATAAGGGTCAATACTATAAAAATTTTTCTCATACTAAATTTTATTATAAAAGACTAATAACGTGCCAAATATATCTTTGGAGACAAAGCAACTAAAAGAATACATTATGGTAATCTAAGAAATCTTTCCACAAAGGACAGTTGACTAGTTAAAACTACTCTAAATTCCTTTCCAAATGTTTGTAAAAAATTATCTGTGCTTTATTTTCCTCTTCTTGATCTTATTGGCAAACTCCTTTTTCTGATAATATTCGTCTAAATAGGCCAAAGTGGATAATTACAAAAATGAAATAATAACCTTCATAAAAATAGCCTATAGAAGATTATTTAATATGAATAGTATTTATTGGTTTTGTTTTTATGAAGTTCATTGATAAAATAGATATAAGCATAATGATAATACCCGTTATTTGTATTAACGTCAGGTTTTCCTTTAGCAGAAGATGTGCAGATAAATACTGCTATGGGTAAAAACGTCAAGGTTTTCTTTGTAAAAAATCGATAAAACGAATTGTAGAACCCTATACAATCAATAGTAAATAAAATTGATCAAAATATTTGGGTTTTTCACTTATACTTGAACTGAAGATTACTTACCATAATAAATACTTATATTTGATCATGAGCAATACCACTGCATTTTTACTATCTATTTTATGCGCCTTTACGGCTTTTCTGATCCTGGGTTTCAACTATTTTGCTTTATACCAATTACTCCCGATAGCTGTTTTTTACATTTTTCAACTGAAAGTTTTTTATAAAATAAAGCGCTCAGAAACAGCATCTTTTATATTCTATATACTCTCCATATTAATATTACTTGTATTTCCACTAACAGCACAAATTATGTGGTATTTTGACATTAATCATCTGGCTTCAAAATCTTCTACCAGCGGTTTACTTTTTGTCTGGCTTCCAATTTATGCAGTTCTTCCAGGAATCATAACCTGTTCACTCGCTTCGATAATTAGCAGAAAATCTGAAAAACAAATGAATAATTAAAAATACCAGATATAGATTTTTCTTGATTAGGAAAAGTAATTTGTCCTGATATTTTAAATTCTTCAACAAATTGGATTACGGCATATAACCTGTAGTAAAAGGAGCTTTTATCTTATTTTCGCCTGGACATAGTTATATTATGGCTCTAACTGTTATCATAACTCCGAGTTACTAGACTACATTTTAATAGAGTTCTTCTCAATAAGTTCAATTGATTAGACTAATTTTTCGTTTACTCTTCTTCTTCTTTTAAATACAGTCGAACATATTCTATAAACCTTTCTTCTATTGATCCAAAAGATTTAAAATCTTCTTTTGCCTGAATTAAACTAACTCTATTTGCACTACCTTCGTATGCAGGGTCTATAAACTGTACACCATCATCTTCCCAATAACAAACGAAGCAAAGTTGAAAAGTATTAACCTGCTTCATCACTTAAAGTTAAAGAGCCACAACAGGGGCAAGCATACTTTCTATTATTCTTATTTTCCATAAAGCTGTACTTGTTTTGGATTCACGTCTTGAACATCCTGTGCTTCCCCAATCTCTAAACCAAGATCTAACATGACACATTAAAAGCACATTTTATTAATGTTTATCATCTTCAAAAAAAAGTTTCTGCATCTACTATGCTATGGAAATGCAGGAACAATATGCCTATTTTACCTTCTCGGAATAGAAAACAATCTGATCAACAATATGGATGACACCATTGTTGGGAACAAGATTCGACGTACGGATTTGCCATTGTCTATTGGTTCCTTCATTGATGAGCCCAACATAGGTACCAGTATGGGATAGGTACATGATCTGATCATTTTCAGTCTGATATGCAATGGGCTTGTTTTTTGGAGACAACGCAGGATCATTAAAATTTACTACTGCTTTTACAATATGATATCGCAACATATCTTTCAGTATGGATATCGGTACTGTACCTATAGCGTCGTAATTATTTTCTTCTAAATATGCCTTAAACGCACGATTTGTGGGCAGAATGAAGGTCGATTTATCTGTACGTTCGTATAATCCTTCATCCTTAGCTAGCATAATTGCTTCTTTTAGGGAAGACAAAGAATCATTTTTTTGGATATAGGCCCATGCAGACATATTTAATTTGCTATTGTCTTCTGCGTAATCGTATTCAAAGCTGTCCTGTACTTCGCAACTAAAAAAAGTAACCAACACAGTAAAAATGCACAGAATAAAAGTAACGATATATTTGATCTTCTTCATATGATTATCTATAGAATTCATTTTGTTTCAAATTTGGATTTTTTAATAGTTCACCTTCGTGTATTGGCCACAGCAGATTTCGATTGTCCGAGAGGCCATTGATCGGTTTCATTATTGAAATTGCAGTTCCTGTACGTACAAGATCAAACCACCGATGTCCCTCGAAACAAAGCTCTATGGATCTTTCATGCAAAATACCAGTGAGTAAGCTTCCAAATTGGATGCTGGCGTTGTTTTGATCCAAAGCGGAAAGTCCTGCACGGATGCGGATACTGTTCAGTAAGTCCAATGCTTCAACGGTCTGGTTTAAATGGGCATGTGCTTCGGCCTTGAGTAAGACGATATCAGCTACTCTGGTTAATACAATATTGCCTGAGGAAGGTTCTGGGCTCTCATCATTAAATCCCTGACCAAAAAACTTCCATATCTTACGTGGCTGTACTTGAGATACATCGTAAATACGTGGTTTGCGAAGATCTCCAGGTTCGATAGACGCGATAAAAGATGTACTCGGTACATAGTCACTATCGGAACCCATGGCATACCATATCCGGAGATTATTGGTCTGTACTTCATTGTAGCCGACTTCAAAAATACTTTCGGCACTGCTTCCTTTCACAAAAATGTTATTCCAATCCTCGATCGATACCAATGTATATTGCGGATCCTCAAGCACTTTTTCGGACATTTCTATCGCCCGTGCATATTTCTTTTGCCACATGTATAGTTGCGTCAGAAAAGCATAAGCAGCTCCTTTGGTAATCAACACACGATTTCCGGCACCTGAATAATTCGCAGCGCAATTCTCCGTCGCTAGCATCAAATCTTCCTCCACCTTAGCCAATACTTCAGCCTCCGTATTCTTTTGGACAAACAGCTCTTGACCCAAACCCTCGTACGGCTCTATGACTAAAGGTACCTCTCCCCAGATCCGAACTAAGTAAAAATAAGCTAGTGCCCTCAACGCATGTGCCTGCCCGAGTAATTGTTTTTTAAGTTCGCTATCTTCAGCTCCAAATGCTTGGGGAATATATTTAATCGCGTAATTGGCTCGGGATATAACGGTGTAAAAATTATCCCACCGTGCTGAATTGATAATGGGCGTTAACGTATTTTGTTGCAGCGCGGCAGGGTCAGCGGCATGACGGGTCACGACATTATCTGCCCGGCCCTCGCCCCAATACGCATAATTCTGACGGAAAAGAGCTTGTAGACCATTATAGATTCCATTGACTCCGGCTTGGGCGTCACTGGGCTTTTTATAGTATCCTTCTCCAGAAAAATTACTAATAGGTTCCTTATCCAGCAACGAATTAGAACAACTGGTAACAGATAGAAAGAGAATAGACAAAAATGTATATTTAAACAATTTTTTCATCGTTATTTATTAAAGTCCAAAGATTAAACCAAACGTAAATGTGCGGCTTTGTGGGTAAGAGCCTTCATCCAATCCTACACGTAGACCAGAATAGGAATTGACATCGGGGTCAAAGCCAGTATATTTTGTCCAGGTGACCAAATTCGTAGCGGTAACAAAGGCATCCAACTTGCGCAGACCTATCCGTTTGCTCCAAGCAGAATCAAAAGAATATCTTAAATTGACGTTCTTTAATTTGAGGTACGAACCATCTTCAACCCATCTACTTTGGACTCTGCTATCGGACTGTTTTGGATCGTCCCGAATCAATCGGGGAAAATCTGTTTGATCTCCTTGCTCCCGCCACCGATTAAGGGCATCGGTAGATAGATTGTTGTAACGAACAATGGAGTTCCGTTGATGATTCAATTCGTTGTAAATCTGATTACCGACAGCATATTGAAAAAACACATTCAGATGAAAGTTCTTATAGCTAAAATCGTTAGAGATCCCACCAAAATATTTAGGTTCTGCATATCCGATAATTTCCCGGTCATTCTGATCGATAATTTTGTCATTGTTGACATCCTTCCAAATGGGGTCTCCACCTACAAATACAGCTCCGTTGGCTCCATTAGTTAGCTTGTTTGTATTGTCTTCATCACGAGCATACACGCCAAGAAAACTCCAACCATAAAATACCCCAATAGGCAATCCTTCTTTTAGTATATGGAAATTACCGTTTTGGATATGCCCATTAGTCAGTAGATTCTTCGGTAAAGAGGTCACTTTATTCCTATTCAAGCTTATGTTTACATTCGTGTTCCAACGAAACGCTCCTTCTAGATTACGGGTCTGTAGGCTAAATTCCAAGCCACGATTCTCAATCGATCCTATATTTTGTGTAATAAACTCAAAGCCAGAGGTTCCGGGGGTAGGCACATTATACAGCAAATCTTTTGTTTTCTTCAAGTAGGCATCTGTTGAAAACAGGATTCTATTATTAAAAAAACCAAGCTCTAAACCTAGATTATATTGATGGGTATTCTCCCAGGTGAGGCTCGGATTGGGCATCACTGTTGGCGCAGCGCCCGAAAAATCCAAATAGTTTGTCCCTAAGGTAAACTCTCCTCTTGAAGTGTAGTCACCGATGGCTTCATTTCCAGTACTTCCGAGACTAAAACGGAGCTTACCATCGCTCAGCCAGCCCAGATTTTTGATACTTTCTTCTTCCACAAAACGCCATCCTGCGGATGCAGAGGGAAAGAAACCAAACCGTCGTTCACGGCCAAAGCGGGAAGAACCGTCAGTACGAAGATTGAATTCTAACAAATATTTGCCCTCATAATCGTAAGTAACCCGACCAAAGTAAGAAAGCATGGCGTGTTCAGAAGCGACATTTACGCCTTGGTTCGAAATCACAGATGCACCATTAAGGGTACGGATATCATCGCTTGGAAAATATTCTCCATTGAGACCAGTCCGGTCATAACGCCATTTCTGAAAACTCATGCCCAATACCGCTCCAATATGGTGCTTATCCGCCACATTTTTTGTGTAAGTGAAGTAACTCTCATTTCCCCAAGTAAGATTTCCGGAAGATCGTACGGCACCGCTATTGTATCCTTCGCGGTAGTCCAATATAGATGGCATAAATTCATCTTCCTTCATTGAAATATAATCCAGATTTACATTGTTCCGGAATTTAAGATCCTTGTAAATATCAATTTCTAGATATTGGCTTCCAATGATACGATTGCTCTTATTGAGATTGGTTGAAAACAAAGCCATACCGACAGGATTACGCTGTCCAATCATATAGCCGTTCAGTGATCCATCAGGCAAGTACATCGACATATTTGGTGGTCTTATCAATAAACTCCTGATAATACTCAAATTCCCGGAGCCAGCAGCATTCGTTCGATTGTTCACCGCATTTGTATAGGAAATGCTCTGCCCTATCCTCACGCGATCTGAAATCGTAAAATCAACATTCAGTCGCGAGGTAAACCGTTTATAATTCGAATTCAATATGACTCCATCTTGATCCAAATAGGAAGAACTCCATGCGTATTTTGTTCCTTCATTACCTCCTCTTACAGAGAGATCTAACTTATACTGTTTTGCGGTACGCATCAACTCATCCTGCCAGTCTACATCACCATTGTTCATGGGGTTGAGGGAATCGATAATTGTATAGAAAGGATCTTCTGGGATTGTCATCCCACGATAAGAGTCCAATACTGCTTCTCGATACTGTCTGGCATTAAGAACACTGAGTTTTCGCGTCAACGAACTTACCCCTGCATTTGCATTCAATATCACTTCCGGCTTACCTGCTGCACCTCGTTTGGTTGTAATCATCACGACTCCATTGGCAGCCCGAGATCCATAAATTGCTGTAGATGCGGCATCTTTTAGTATTTCAATCGAGGCGATATCGCTTGGATTGATATCCGCCATTGGATTGAGACCTGAATTTTCGGTGCCATTTAAAGAAGAAATAGAATTGGATTCAAGAGGAATACCATCCACAACAAAAAGCGGATTATTACCCGAGTTCAGCGAAGAACTTCCCCGGACACGTATACTCATCTCTCCACCAGGTGCTCCCGAATTGGAGGATACCTGCACACCAGCAGCGCGTCCTTGTAAAATGGAAATAGGATCCTGTAACGTTGTTTTCTCAATTTCAGCAGCACCTACAGAAACAATAGCTCCTGTTAGATTCCGCTTTTTCTGACGGCCATATCCCACCACAACAGTTTCTTCGATCATATTGGAAACAGCAACTAAAGCTATCGTATAGCTTGTACGCGAATCTATTTTTATCGTCTGACTTGAATAACCCACAAATGAAAAAGTAAGCGACTGTCCTATTGTCCCATTTTCTAATATAAAACCACCCTGCTTATCCGTCGTTATGGTCGTGCCATTTTTATCTTCAAGCTTTACAGTAACCCCGAGTAAAGGTGTTTTTGCGACCGCATCGATCACTTTGCCGATGATCGTTTTTTGCTGCGCTATTGCACCGGCAGGAATTATCAATAGGACATGCAAAAAAAACAAGGATGGTACATAATACGACAACCATAGCTTACATTGGGTAGCATTAAATTTCATACGAAGGTTTTAAGTTTATATCATCTCTAAATTGTCGATAATGATTAATAAAAAGTATTTTAATGAAAACATTTACATTAAAAAATTAACCATGATCAAATAATTAACGACGGAAAAAAAACTATAGTATATGGAGCAATGCTTTTTGTAACATTATTGTTATAATGATGGGTTTCATGCTCCTAAACCAAGACTAAAAAAAATTCGTCTGGTTGTGCAGAAAGATATTCTAACTTATCGAATGGCTGACACCTTGCGTCGTAATCCACTATCCCTTGGTTCAACTGTTATTGTAAAATGGTAAAATTTGGTCTTTTAGTTGTAATTCAAAATTAGAATGCCAGTATCAGTTGGGACGATAGTCCTAATCAAAGATTAGCTGATTCAATGTACTTTCTTAGAGTTTATTTTAAAACTTGAGTGTCCCTAAAGAATCTTATACTTACTGATCATATCATAATTACATTTTCCAACTTCCAATCGACATCATAGAGTATTAATTGAAAAACTAAAGAAGCCCATAAATTAATACTCGTACGGAATATTCTGATTTCTTTATCGATGTGGTATTGTTGTTATGGCATCCTATATTGAACTTTAGCATCTTTGAATTGTTATTATTGTAAAGCATAATTATGGAAGAATATAATAGTCTGGAGTCTCGTATCTCGCTATATGATAAATACTATGGCTTTATTGAAAATCCTGATGATTTCAATTTTGAGTACAACCCACATCGGCTAATAGTCAAAAATTATGCTTTGCGAACGAAGGACCGCAATAGTTATTATAAATACCTAGATGAATACTTTTCTCACTTTACGAAAATCGAGTTAAACAATTTTGATTATGAAGTCAGGTATATCAGGCAATTTGACCATGCTGAGTTATTGGCATGGCTCTCGACAAACAATGTGAAAGTTTTAGAATCAGATATTTCCTTTGAAGATCCTGATGCAATTTTTAAAATGATATCTGTTTCAAATTCTGAAAGCCCGACTCTATATACGTTAGAAGGTGAAGATTATATTCTTAACCGCATATTACCAAGGGATTTGATTAAATCACCAAATAAAACGTGGATCAATATTAAAAAAATTTAAATACTTGGTATCTATGAAGTTCAATTTTGTTTCATCAGCTTGAAAATATTAAAAAGAATTATAGTGAGATCCAAAAAAGATCACTCTACTACATTGCGATGATCAAAATACCTTATTTTATCTCAAGTTCGATAACTTCATCTGATCTCAATAATATCCGCACAGGTCAATGCCGAACTTAGCTTACTACGCTCATGTGTAATTTGAAATTTAAACTAATTATTGAGCAACAGTTCTAATATTTTACAAAAAATAAAAATTGATTCTTTTTGAAAAAATATTTTGATTATAAATAATTTTCACTTACCTTTGTGATAGAATCAAGCATGATTGTGGGATGTTAAAGATAGTAGGTATTTCCTATCTTGCTTTTCTTCACCTATCGATTGCTAATTTTTGTTATTCATAAAAAGTGCGCAGTACTCTTAGAGCTTGACTCCAATCAACCTTCAAATTACACACCTCCTTTTTCTTTCTAGCAGATCGATTAACTTCTGTAAGTCATATTGGATGACTTTACAAAAGTTCAGATTTAAATAATTTTCAATAAAAACAATAATATAATGCAACAAGGAACAGTAAAATTCTTCAACGTTACCAAAGGTTTCGGTTTTATTACACCAGCAAACGGTGGTCAGGACGTATTTGTACATTCAACTGGTTTAATGGATGACATTCGCGAAAACGAAAGTGTTACTTACGAAGTAGAAAACGGTCAAAAAGGTGTTAACGCATTCAATGTGCGCATAGCAAGATAAAAGAATTCGAGAATTATTCTAATTCTTGTTATTTTTGATGTAGTAATTAGCTAAATGCTAATTAACTACATTTTTTTTTGCATTTAAACCTCCCATCCAAAATCATTCTATGATCGCGTAATGATTGGCATTTAATACATAAACCTGCAATATTGCCAAAAAATATTTCTCCAATTAATTTTACCTCCACATCTGCGTGATCATTCTAAAAAGCAAAAACAAGGATCGATTCTAAGCATAACTAGTTTTTAAATTACTTTGAGGGTGTATTATCATGTCGATTGATTCACTATCATATTGTAAAATCCATCCTAAAGATTAAAATTAACAATTCATTTTTGAATTATGTACGGCAACCACTTGCCTGTGGGTGGCATGATGAAACTGGTGTACTTAATCATCTGCCTCATTCCATTTTTCTTTATTTTTTTCAGTGAACTACCTCAGGTAGCCAAACATAGTGAGCTTATAAATACCTATAAAACAAAAACGAATGAATAAACCAACGATGCATTAAGTTTAGAACAGGTGCTGATGAAATTGATGTACTGATTATAAAAGATATATCACCAAATGCACAATGCCAATACACAATTTGGGCTTGACCATATTACAAGTATATATTAAATTTGGTGATAGGTTAAAGCTAGAGAGAAAAGTTTAAAGAGAGACCAATGATACTGTTGGTGATACCTTTGCTACGATGAACCCCTTTATCCGAAATCTATAATTGAGAACATATCCTCAATACTAGCATTAACGGACGGTATCATTAATTCCAATATCAAAATCAACTCTGAATTTTATAAAAAGGGTTCAGTTATAATGGGTACAACCGAACCCTTTTTTATAAAGTTTGTGAGATTTTTATAAATAAAACTATCGAAACTTCAATAAAGTTTTTTTTGTACTCTTAAGAAACTCATCCATGTTAAAACAGTATCGTTTATATACTTTTTGTTGTCGACAAAAATAGGATAACTCACCTTCTCCGTTATTCAGTCCAATGTAATACGTAGGTGTAGGTGTGCCCCTCAAATGAAATTTAAAGTCAGAAAAATACGTATCCAAATCCTCATGATATGACAACATTTCCTCTTGATTAAAGAAAAACGATCGCTCGTAACCGAGATCTCGCAATTCAGAAATGGATTTATCTTCATCATTCAAGACATCTAAATTTTTGACAGCTAATAAATCCTCAGCATCATCAAACCACTCTGCAACTTCAGTAATATCCCACTGCCAGTCAAGAATATATTCTACTATATTATTTAATTCATAACATAGTCGTATGATACCCCAAACTTCATTGGTAGGCAGCTCTTCTTTGTAAGGACTTTCTTTCCTTTCAAGATGAAAATACAATTTACCACAATTCATTTTTTTTACTTATTTTTTATCAATTTTTTTGTATTCTGAAGTAGTCATAAAACCATCTTTTAACCAACCTCTAACCATACTACCACTTCCATCTTTCATATCTGAATAGGGAATAGGGTAACCATGCCAACCATCAACATTATCAAATTGAACTTCATATATTTTTCCGTATATATATATCCATATCGCTACTTACCGAACTGAGTTAAGGCAATCTCTCAATAACATTCCGCCTTGATCAATCATCTTTACTGGATTATTCGCAGAGTATTGATGGGGACTAAGCGAAACCTAATTCGGCAGCACTAGTCTTGATTATGGAAATACTAGTGATGCGCGAATACGAAAAGAAACAGGTCTTACGCTTATCAGAGAATAACCTTGTTGGCATAGTAAAGCATACGCTTTTTAAGATTGGTATATGTACTGGTCTGCATCTCGATGATGATCTCCTCGCCTGTACTGCGCTGGACAACAAGGTCAAACATAACTTTGCCAATGTCTTCAGCCGAAACGATGCGTGCAGTATCTAGATACGTAAGATCTGTGAGGGTCTTACGACTGCGAAAGATGATGTTAAGAAAATTGATTAGGTTGATCTTGTGTCCGAATAATCGTTTGAATCCTTCATCGTTGGTAGGGTCAATAAGTACGGTTTTTGAATGGGCTAACATAATTTTTGTGGTTTGCTTAAAAAATTAATTACATAAAGCAATTATGATCAAACTATCTACCCCTATCTTTGCTGTAGCGATATAACTCTTTCTCCGAGTATTCTACTAACGATCCATTTTCATAGCGATTGCCAAAAGAAGTGTATTGTAAAAAGACAGTATCCTGATCATCCCCAAATGTGTAATCTGAACGTTTAATTTCACCTTTTACAGGTTGCCAATCAAGTAATTCATGTTTCCATAATTTCTTAAAATTATTATTGGAAATATCACCGCATTCAACAATAAGTTTTCCTGGCTCCACACGATAGAGCACGACAACCCGGGCATCCTCAAAATAATATGACCGGATAGGTTCTTCTTCAAGTAATAGTTCAACAACAGCACCTGAATATTGTAATTGTAGGTTAGCCTTATTCACCATATATACCTTTTGCGAGGTGCAGTAATAGAGCTTATCATGCGTGAATCTGATCTCAGAAAAATAGGGAGGTAATTTTTGGGGCCCGTTTAATGAAACCAATACGTGAGAAAGCTCTCGTTCTTTAGGGAATATAATCACTGCGCCGATACTCTTGTCTTCCTGCTCGGAACTTTCTTGATCAAAATTTGTTTTTTGTCCTAAATAGATCGTAGCAGAATGGTTTTCCTCCTGATTGCCGGCAGAAACACCTATACGCTGTACCAAAAACTTGGAAGTAAGTTCTCCTGGAGCATCTATGATCTTCTTGTATTTTACCGTCCTGTGCTTCTGATCAAGATAAGCTACAAAAATTTTAGTGTCGTTACTACCATAAAGTATTATGTAGTCCCGTATTGCATTATAATCCTGTAATATGATTCGGAAATTTCGCAGCTCGGGTAATATTTCAATGTATTTGGTCCGGATTTCATCCGATATTGTTTCAAGTTTGGTTTTAGGAATTTCAGGTTCCGGTCTATCCTTACTACAGGAGGATATCAGCATTGCAATGAATATAAACAGCGTTAAAACAGGTTTCATAATATGAAAATAATAGACAGTTTTAAATAAAGATTTTGTTGTGTAAAAATTTATTTAAATATAGTTTTTTTTCACAGCTCAGGGATAATTAGTTTTGCGAAAAATAAAACATGGACAGATTTCACTCCTTCCCCAAGCAATTGAAATTATGGAGAAATATAAATATTATAGCAGATACTTTGCCCGAGTGTCCTTACTACGTATAAAATCCAATTATAAAAATGAACAATACTTGAAAATTGAGTGATGACTACCATCAGTAAAAAAGGCCATATGTGCTGTAATATCACCACAATCTAACAAATCCGTTCCTCTCAAGTATATATATTTGTAGCTACAAACGGTACTAATTTAACGAGTTATGAGGATCAATACTGTAAAGGATATCAAAAGCCTATAAAACAGAATAATTTAACATCTTAATTTTTGTGAAATTTATAGATTATTTGAGGCTTACACTTGGTTCATGAAATTTATATTTCTTTTGCTTCAGTTCACTCATATTATAACTATATAACAAATGAAATAGAACATATTATAGTTTCTATTTTGTTATAGAGATGATATATAACAAATACCAAAATGGGAAGGCTTCAAAAACAGGGAACTTTACCGGGTACTAAAACTCCGGAAGAATTTTTTTGAAACGTAAAAGGAATTTCCTTCATTCCTTTTACGTTTCAAACCCTTGAAAACCAAAATACTAAATTCTTAACAGCCCCCAGCAATTAGATACTTTCTATATTCATAAATTAAAATCTTATAAATCCCCTAGATTTTGGATCGTACTAATGTATTTCAGTATCATCGCTTCATATAAAAAATGACCGATAGTATTTTTTATATAAACCAGTCCCTACAAAAATTTCATTGCCATCAATTTCTAACTTAATACTCCTATTATCAATAGAGAATATTCCTCGATGATCGACTGCATAAATCTTTTAGATATTTTTGTAGTTCTTCAGGGGTTGACCAAGATTTTTTTCACACCAAAATCATTATTCTAAATAGCAATACTATAAATTTAAATTTCTTTACTTTTATATTTCTGATAAGCATCTCTTATATAGATCTCTAATTCATCAGTTTTGCAGTCTAAAAAATAAGAAGACAAAGATATTGGCGTTCCGTATGAATTAGCACTCAATCTTAACCACCATGACTTAAGTCTACCAAATTGATTAATGTATTCGTTTGGTTTTTCAATATCTATCAATAAGATGGTAAGAGAACGAATATTTACTTTTCTTATTGCAACAATCTCATTCCATGTAATGAGATATCCTGAGAGGATACTGGAATAATCCATTATTCCCTCTTCATTAATTATTAGACCTTTTTTATTGAAATAAACCTTCAATAAAACAACCATGAGAATGCCGCACATTAAAAATGTTAAAATACCAATCAGTCTTGCTAAAATTGGACGATTTAAAAATGTAGACATTTCATCAGGATATAAAATTGTATAAATACCCAATAAAAAAAATGCAAAACTCCCAATGAAAAATAAAAACAATTTTCCCTTCAATAATTTAATTTCCATAATTTAATTCATTAAATCAAAATAACCACCTACAATCCATTCTCCAAATTTTGCTCCTTTTTCACTTCCATCGTAAGCTCCAGCTGCTTCTATAACTACTGAACCTCTAATAACCCCAGGGGCCTCTATAATTCAACGGAGGCACCCCAAACTGGTTCCTCAACTTCCACCTACACCACCTACAATTATTCCTCAGCTAGTTCTTACAACTGCAAGTGAAGTGTTTTTGGCATACGGAGCACTTTGAGAGTAAGTATTCAAAAACTGAAATTACAGCGATAGCATTTGATAATCCATTACGTTTTTTAAGTGATTTTGTTTCAACATCTTTGGTAAAACTGGTTTCAAGACTTATTCTAAACATAACTAGCACTTGGTCTTATTGTATGCATAAAACTTTAGACACATTAGGAGAGTTTTTAAGACCTTCCGTTGAACCTGAAAGAATATCTGCACCTTTACCAATGCTCTTTTTTAATTAAGTTAATTATTATTTCGATTACTCAACATTAAATAATTTACCTGATGTATTAATATTCCCTGCCACAGTTCGAAGTGCAATTTCACCAGTTTTTAAATCTATAATTATTCACTTTGAATATAAATATCTATTTTTTTTATAATTTTAACAATCCAGTATAATAATCCCTATTCTAAAACAATATTGCCTTGCTATTAGAGACTATGGAACAGTCAAATTTTATCGAATCCTTACTAAAGGATTCAATATTTAAAGAATTATTAAAAGAGTCAACTCAATTTCCTTTTCATAAGCACAAAGATATATTTCAGGAGGTGTATGATAACAGATATGAATTGACTGCTATGAATATTGGAAGATTTCATTTTGAAAAGGGTCACTTAAGCGTATCTAACAGTACTTCCTTATCATTTAGAAGTCCTGAAGCCATCATCAAATTAGTAACAAAGGATTTAGTTTTTTATCAGAACCCATATGAATCTTTTGGCAAAAATGTCAACTTCTTTGCGTTACCAGCAAATGAGGATGGTAGTGTAGAAGTACGAGGAATAGTCGGAAAATATTACTATCTTGATAAAGAATTAGATATAAAAATAAAAATATATGGCGGTATAGTATGTTATATATCTATTTTAGTATTTAAAGTATAATAACTTCTATTTTATGATTTTTTTAAGGTCTAGATTGTATTGGATAATACCTGTTTTACTTTTTATTGGATTGAATATCTACAGCTATTATTCATCTGAAATTAAAGGTATAGGCTTTCCCTTTTTATTCTTAGAATTTGGAAGTAATAATGGCCTGCAAGGTACTTCGATCAACATAGAATTCATACCTAGCAACATTTTACTAGACATATTTATTTTTATCTCGACTGTGTTATTTTTTTATTATTTTGTGAAATTAACAAAAAGAAAATCAAATTAGTAAAAAGCACCATTCTATCCTTGGTTTTTACAGGTTTTGGAAGTAAATTACTTCATATGACTTAACATAAAAAGACTTTATTTTCCTCAAAGGATAACATCGAAGAAAAAATTAACGCCTTGCCTAAAATTTCCTACGACGGTTATCCAAGTGGTATTTACAATTTGACCGAATTTTTAAAAGACGACATTATAGAAATACGAGAAACGGCTTGCACAACAATAATACACCTTTTCAAAAAGATTAATAGAAAAAAGGATATTACGGCAGTCTCAAATAGGCTGATATTTCAGAAAGTGATATTGACTTTTACGAGACCAATTTTGCAAAGGAACTACATGTAGAATTGTTAGCAATCAGTTCATTAAAAGGAAGTGGTTATGTAAGAGGAAAAGCGGTTAAAAAACTCTCACAGGCTGACGCCAAAAGTACCATTCAATTTTTGATATATCGTTTAACTGATTGGGTTTTATCGCTTAATCAAAGTGCTCAAAACGGATTATAAAGCTATAAAACAATCGATTACTTGAAACAGCTTAATTGAAAATTCGCCTACTTTATTCATCCAGTAAAAGATTGTATTGTACTTTAGAAAATATTCACATAATCAGAAAAATACATATATTAATTTAATGAGAGAAATTCCTTAAAAATACTAGTTACTATTTTTATGAAAGTTTTATTATTATTGTATTTAAATATATTTTATTGGCGGCGATTAAAGAATTAGCGGGACAAACGCTATGGTACGGAGTGAGTAGTATTGGAGCGAAATTCCTCAACTATTTATTGACACCTATCCTCACTTATTTAATGGCTGATACCTCTGGTGTACGCGATTATGGTGGTTATAGTTTACTTTATTCATGGATAGCAGTCACTAATATCATATTTACTTATGGATTTGAAACAGGATATTTCCGATTTTCGAATAAACACAATATTTGCCGCCAATTACTATTCCAAACAGCATTCGGTTCTATAATAATCAGCACAGCTTTATTTATAATTATTTTATCATTTTTCAAAGTTTCCATTAATAACTTCATGAATCTAGAGGGACATCCAGAATACATATTATGGTGTCTTTGTCTGATTGGATTAGATGCCTTGTGTACAATACCTTTTGCTAAACTTCGACAAGAAAATCGACCAAAGAAATATGCATTAATAAAGTTAGCGGGTATTATTGTTAATATTATCTTCACATTATTTTTTTTAGTATGGTTGCCTCAGAATAATAAAAATAATTTTAACGATTCGATCATCCAATGGTTAAATAACCAAAATCGTATAGGCCTTCTACTAATTGCGAATATTTTACAAAATTTTATTGTTTTTCTTATGCTATTTTCAGAGTGGAAGAATTTTAAATTTAAAATAGATATAAAATTATGGATAAAGCTTTTTAAATACAGTGCACCTATGATTTTTATTGGATTGGCTGGTATGATAAATGAAGTTATGGATCGTCAGATGTTGGCCAAACTGCTACCTGCAAATATCGATGCGCAAAAAGTAGTAGGTATATATGCTGCAAATTATAAACTAGCAATATTTATTACCTTATTTATACAAGCATTTAAAATGGCTGCTGAACCATTTTTCTTCAATCAATCAAGAGAGGCTAATGCTCCTATTGTATATGCAAGAGTAATGAAGTGGTTTGTAATTATTCTATCTTTGGCATTTCTTTTTTCAGCACTGTATCTTGACATTTGGCAATATCTGATCGGTGCACCTTACCGTTCAGGTTTGGATATAGTACCTATCCTTTTATGTGCTAATATTTGTTTAGGCATTTATTATAACTTATCTGTTTGGTATAAATTAACTGATCGCATGCAAATGGGATTATATATTACAGTGTTTGGTACAATTATAACGTTGGTCGGTAATTATATCTTTATACCTCATTGGGGCATTTATGCAGCTGCCTGGACTACTCTACTTTGTTATGCTTCAATGATGATTTTAACTTATTTAATAGGTCAAAAAATTTATTTCATACCTTATCAAGTAAAGAGGATAGTCCTGTATCTGTGTATGATGCTTATATGTTTCCTTCTAAAAATGTACTTTGATCACCTATCTCTTTCCTTCAGTAATAACTTACAAATGCTAACCAGGTTGCCCGTAGCTACAATCTTATTTCTATCTTACATCCTGTTAATTATAAAAATTGAACGTAAGGAATTGAAAGAAATGCCTTTAATTAGAAAATTTGTTCCCTGATTTAATATTAAAAATTTTATAAAAACGTATTACCATCACTTGCGATTAAGCCCTTTCATTAATTACATACTCTTTGCTAGTATTAATTGTGTTGAGCAAAAAAAAGTAGTTAATGGTCACACTTACTCTTAATAATTGATCAAATGATTGTTAATTTTAGTTATGAAAAATTATATACTTGTTTACTTAATAGCAGCCTACTTGGTCTTTCCTATATTAATAACTTCTGATTATTGGTATCGCATCTATATGGGGGACTATACTTATTATTCAACCAGGTATGCGTCTTCAATCGAATATTGGAATGTGATTAGACCTAATTTTTTAGTAGCAGGATCTTTATTCCTAATAGTAAGCCTATTGCCTTTTCACTTTATCGAAAAGTATCTTATAACTACAAAAGAGATCGTTAATTTTTGGATCAGGAGTATCCTATTTGTCATTTATAATATTCTTGTTATTGTGATTACAGGATATGGTGGTATTTTGACTTTGCAACTTAGTGAGGGTAATATACCTGTTTGGCTTAACATTATTTTTTGGTCTATGTGTATAAGATTAATTTTTAAAGTATTTTCAGCTGATTTAAAGTATTCTATAATTGAATATGAATAAATTGACTATTCTTATTCAATTATAGAATACTCTCGGGATAGCTAACAGCGCGGTCCTCTTTGCAATTTTTTTTGCATCTTAAGATGGTTGAAACTGGCTAACTACATGCCATTGGTCGATTGATCATACCATTAGTCTATAGCAAACCAGGTTTGAAAATGCAATTCTACTTATTCGTCAATGAACACTGAATAATGATTAGTTCTTCTTAAATATTTGTTATTTTCAATATAAAAAATCTCGTTAGTTTATCTGGAAGTATATTTTTCATTTCAATAAAATACTATTGTATTCATAATTCTGCACCACTATCATTTATTTAAGTTAAAACATATGTATTTTTTGCAACATTAAACTTATCATCCGTATTCTCGCCAGGATTGATTGGGCAATTGATACTTATATTTTGTATACTCCTAACAGGAAATTATCAGTTTAATACAAAAAAAGATATCACCATTATACGATGATTCTTGAGGTCTATGACATATCAGATGATGTTTTAAGAGCTGATCTCTTCAGAGAAAATCCGCTCATATTGAATATAAGCTGGGACTTTTAAGCCAAATGGATTTATATCATTCTTTCCGGGGTGTTTCCATTGATTAGCTATATTAGCTTTAGATAAAAAAGAGCGTTTAAAAAGAGTAAATCCGGGATCTATGGGAAATAATTGGAATAAATACGGTTTTTCATGTACTATGGGACCAACGTTAAGGGAACTAGTGCAAATCCAACTTGCTGATGAACTAAATAGTTTATTGGGCATGAGTATCAAATTTGATATTGACTGGTCGGACTCCTGTATTGAAGGACATGACGGAGAGTTTCTTGATGGAAGCCTAGAGAACTACTCTGGTATTAAATTGACCAACAAACAAGCATTTATTAAAGCAGATGGCTGTATGGAATTTATTGAGGAAGAAGACTTCTTCCTGGCTTATTGGGATCATATAACAGTTTGGCAGAATGATAAGGAATTATTCTCAAAAGATTTTGGAATCTCTAGCTTTGCCTATGTATTAGTTCCTGAAGAATTACGTTGGCATCTAAAAGGAGTCAGAAAACATTAAAGAAATGGAAAAACTAAACGAAAAAAAGTTTAGTATGCATGTTACGGTTCCAACCTGCTGCAAGAAAGGTTTATTTGTTATATACAAGGAGGCCAGCCCACCAGCGCAAGGACATCCTAGAAAGGACGTGATAATAAAACAGTGCCTATCGACAGTGAAGAAATGTATATTTCCTCTGAGCTTTATTGTGCTCAAATCTCGGAAAATTGCAACAGAGGTATTAGCTTTATAAGAACCTCATTTACCTCTACTTATGAACGTATCTATTTTATAACAAAGAGCCAATTTGACCTCCTCTAAAAAGAAATGGAGTATTTGCAAGTAGAGAATTCGGGATAGAATTACTAGTTTTAAAGAGGAGAAAAAACGATGAAAAGATCAAAATTATGATTGGCTTGAATCAAATAATCCGAGACAGGTGCCCGGGTAGAATAAGTAACCGGCAAAATCTTTTTCTGCAGGACCGTATTTGTATCGTTATGCAAAGACGGGTGCCGCAATATTGATCAATCAATATGCATGTTATCATTGTAAACCATATATATGATCTATTTTTCTTAATAAAATAAAATTTAAGAAGATGGGTCTGCATACTTGAAATGTGTCATTTTTCAAGTATGCAGACCCATCCGTTATCAACTAACTGAGCTAATATGATGGATTTTGTTCCAACTGCCCATTTGAAGATAAGATTTCGGAACGTGGTATCGGAAGCCAGTAATGTTTTTCCTCAAATGAACGTCCGGAGATTGCTTCTTTGCGTTTATAGACAAAACCATTTGCATCTTTTGTAATCGTCACACCGTATGCTGGAACATTTTCAGTTGCCATAGCAATTTTCCATCTTCTGACATCATAGAAGCGATGTTCTTCAAACGCTAATTCTACACGGCGCTCATAGCGTACATGTTTTCTAAATTCGTCTTTTGATGTTCCGCCGGTTATCGCCGGCATTTCAACTGATGGTCTAGAGCGCACTTGGTTTAAAGCTTGTCTTGCAGTAAGCGTACTTCCAGCTGGAAGAACATCTGGTCCATAGGCCTCATTTGCTGCTTCTGCATAATTCAATAAAATTTCGGCATATCTGAAATAATTCCAAGGCTGGAATCCTGCATTTCCCCAGGGATTTTGCAATGGGTATGCGTCATTCATAAATTTACGAAGGTAATATCCTGTTTTGGATGTGTTCCAGTTATCATTACCCTCTTGACTGTCTTGACCTTTTGGTGTAAAGGTTTCCACAGCGCGTCCTCTGTAAATGGATCCATTGTATAGAATGGTCGCATCAAAACGAGGATCACGATCGACATAAGGATTGTTTGGATTATAGCCAGAAGCAGTGTTAACTGTACCATCTTCATTAAATGGAACTTGTCCATTTTTCATGGCATAAGCATCGACTAAATTTTGATATGGAGTATTGCCTCCCCAACCTCCATAACCATTGGGCCCATTGGCGATTTCTAAATGCACATGGTTCGCATTTTTGGTGTAATAGCGTGCAAAAATAGTTTCTGGATTACGATCTGTTAAAAATAATTCGCGATAGCCTCCTGTAAACAGGCTATATGTATTAAGGGAAATCAAGTCCTGAGCTGCTTTTGCGGCATCTGCCCATGTTCCAGCATTGTAAAGTGGACTCGCGGCGTATAGTAGTAATCTGGACTTTAATGCCATCGCCGCTCCTTTGGTCGCTCGACCAGCTACCCAAGTTGCTTGATGATTGTCTGCTGGCAATTTTTCGATTGCTTCATTTAATTCTTTAATGACATAATCCATGCTTTCTTGGATCGATTTTCGTTCAAACAGATTTGCTTTGGTTAGATCATCATTTAAACCATATACGGTATCTCCCATCAAGACAACACGTCCAAAATTGCGAATCAAATCATGATATCTAAAGGCGCGTATAAATTGAAGTTCACCTTCGAGATGACGTTTATGTGCTGCGCTCATGGTGATATTGGCCAATACCTTTTTGGCATAATTGCATTCTCTGATACTGCGGTAGCTACGGGCCCAAATTGATCCTGTAGCACCCGTATTTTCAGGGGATAGCTGTCCACGTAGCACCACCCAAGTGGCATCATCATTGGTGTACATCGATTCGTCTGTGACGGATGACCATAAGGAATATTCAAACCCACGTCCAAAACCTGGATTTGTGCCGTCTGCTTCATTGGATATAATTTTCTCCCCTAGATATCTATTCATGATAAAGGCTTCGAGTACTGCGGTATCGCTTTCGATGGCATCTGTGGAGATTCGATCTGTAGCGGTGACTTCCAGTAGATTTTTATTACAGGCGGACAAAATAATAGCTCCTAAGCCTAATAATGCGATATATTTATTTAATGATTTCATTGTTAAACCTCCTTAGAATTTTAAATTTGCACCAAAATTAATTATGCGCTGTTGCGGATAGAACTGACCGCTTCCACTATTTCCCTCGGGATCGTAATCTTTTACTTTTGTAAAGGTCAATAGATTGAATCCGTTGGCATAAAAGCGTAGACCACCCAATTTTAATCTTGATAATACATCACTTGAAAGTGAATATCCGATCTCAACATTCTTCAATCGTAAAAAAGAGGCATCATTTAACCAAAAGGTATTATTGTACTGTCCGCCACTAACAGCCGAAGATGCTCGGTCAGATACTTTGGGATATGTTCCTTGTAGATTGCCGATGGCATGGAAACGATTGTCTGCCCATGTACTGTAAAAATTTCCTACGGTACCGGACTCCGGAAGTACATATTGGCTGACCTTGGCTTGACCTGCAAATAAAATGGAAGCATCGAAATTTTTATATGCCGCATTTAGATTAAACCCATAAGTGATCTGAGGAATGTTACCATATTTTGTCCGGTACATATCATCTGCACTGATCTTACCATCATTATTGAAATCTTCGTAGATCAAATCTCCAATCTGAGCACCTTTTGCTTGAGGTGATCCAGCAAGATCTTCCGTTGATCTGTTGAGTCCTATTGCATTGTAAAGCAAATATGTCCCTAGTGGTCTCCCTGTTTGACGTTGATAGTCAAGGGTACCGCTAGCTTCATCGATGAATATAATCTTGCTTTTTGCGTAAGTAATATTACCTGATGCACCCCAACTAAAGTCTCCTGATTTTTGATAAGTAAAGGTTCCTTCAACTCCTGAACTGTTTACCTTACCAATATTCTCTGAAGGTACAAGAGGTGTTGAACTACTTTCTTTATATGGATTGACGATACCTGATATTGCTGGAATCGATGCATTTCTTTCTGTTAAGATATCTGATCTTTTTTGTTGAAAATAAATCGCTTCAATAGTAAAGTTTTTTAAGAACTGTGCATTCAGACCGATGTCCAGTTTTTTAGATACTTCCCAGGTGATGGCTGGATTTGCTAATTTTGCTAGTTTCACATTGGGCTCGATTTGACTTTTATCGTCTAGTAGTGCAACAAAGCCATTTCCTACTAAGGTGTAGTTATCATAATACTGGAATCCTTTTACATTATCATTTCCTAATGTACCATAAGAAGCTCTGATCTTAAGATCATCAAAGAAACCTATTTGATCAGCAAACCAATCTTCTTTACTTACACGCCAACCTGCTGAGACGGATGGGAAATATCCCCATTTTTTTCCTTCTGGAAATATGGATGATCCATCTGCACGAAGCTGTCCTTCAAATAAATACTTTTCGCTAAAGTTGTACGCGACACGGCTAATGATACTTCGACGTGTATAATTGGTACTATAGCCCGAATTTAAGTAATCTGTAGCAGCAGATCCTCCTTGTGACAGTTCTGGCAATTTGGTCGACAAATAATTGAAACGCTGCGCATCAAAATATTCTAAATGCCCTTTACTTTGCTCATACCCAACAAACGCATTGATTGAATGTGCTCCAAATTTTCGTTCAAAATTCAATTTAATGTTGTTTGTAATTAACGATTCATTCGTGTGGGACTCAGTCAAGGTCGCTTTATTGTTATTTCCGCCTACAATGGATTCTTTATACTTATCTTCTGACTGAATGTAATCATACAAAACATAAGGTACACTAAAGTTTTTGCTAAAATTCATCGATTTATCCACGGAGAGAAAACCGTCTACAGATAGCCCCTCTACCCAAGGTAATTTATAACTTGCTCGTAAGATCCCATTGAAAACTTGTTTTGGATTATCTACTGTACCACCCTTGTCTGTTGCGATTACGGCTGGATTTGTTCCTTCAATACCTCTTGAAGGTAATCCATTGGGGTAAAAGGCATTTACTGTGGGATATGCACGATAAATAGATCTAAAAATATCTCCAGCGGATACCGTTGGAAATTTTCTACTTTCCTGTCTTCCTGCGAGAGATAAACCAACTTTTAAGCGTTCTGTAACATCTGCTTCCAGATTTGAACGGAAGTTATACTGCTTATATTTTGTTACTCCTTCTTTGAACAAACCATCTTGATATACTGATCCTAGAGACATGAAATAACGAACGTCTTCTTTGCCTCCTGAAACCGATAAATTATGTTGACTTTGAAGGGCAGTATTTTTCAATGTGATATCTGCCCAATTTGTATTGGGATACAAAAGTGGATTGGAACCATCTTTAAACCATTTGATTTGATCTTCGGAATAAATTTGATTCATCCCCCCAGCTTCATTAGTTCCTTGAGCTATCTCATTTCGCAATAGGGCATAAGTGGCCGCATCTGCCATCTTCGGCAATCGGGTTGGGGAACTTAAGCCCAAATTTCCACTATAGGATATCGATGGTTTACCGCTTTTTCCTTTTTTTGTCGTGACTAAAATAACCCCATTAGCGGCACGGTTACCATAGATTGCTGCTGAAGCATCTTTGAGTACGGAGATACTCTCAATATCATTTGGATCTAACCGTTCTAATCCTCCTACTTGCCCAGGTACTCCATCTACGACAACTAGGACATCATTGTTTCCTGTTGTTGCTTGTCCACGTACTGTAATTGAAGATCCGTCATATCCGGGTTCACCACTACGATTATTGATGACCACTCCTGAAAAGCGTCCTGCTAGGGAATTAGATAAATTGGGTTGGGGACTTTTAACAAGATCTTTACCTTTAACTTCGGAAATAGATCCAGTTAACGTCGCTTTGCGCTGTGTTCCGTAACCGACGACAACGACATCTTCTAAGACATGGTCATCATTGTCCAGCTGAATCTTGAGATTTGTCGTACCATCTAATGGTATTCTTTGCGTTTTATACCCAATATATGATACGATGAGAACACCTTTATTGGCATTCAGTTCAAATTTACCCGACTTGTCTGTGGTGGTTCCAGTCGTTCCCCCTTCAACAATAATACTTGCTCCTAGAATAGGCTCATTTGATTTGTTTGTAACCTGCCCTGTAATCTTTCCTTGAGCATATACCAAAGCTGGCGCAACGCTCAACATGGCATAAACAGAAACAATTTTTAGGTTGTTCATAAATAGTTATACTAATTAAACAGTAAATAAATGAATCTAGTCAGCAAATACATCAGGATGGTAAATCGTAATTTATATGGGTTATATAAATTGCATCGCTGTGGCTCTTAACTAGATTTATAATTGAATTATAGGGTCAAACTTAGACCATTTTGAGCAGTCCGACCATATATAAATCCGTCAATTAACATATATTTTTCAGTCAAAATCTACGTTTTTAGAACATCTGAAACAGATTTTAGAATTTTAAGCTTTTTTGTTATTGATCGTTGATTTTTGGTATTCGGAAGGGAGCTTTCCAAATTCTTCTTTAAAGCATTGCCGGAAATAAATGGCGCTATTAATACCTACCATAAAAGAGACTTCAGTTACATTGTAACGTCCTGAAAGGAGCAATTCGGCGGCCTTATGAATCCGTATCTTACGCACAAGCTGATTAATATTTTTACCTGTAATACCTTTGAGTTTTCGATACAATGTGGATTGACTCATATTCATTCTTTCTGCTAATGTAGCGGCATCCAGTACCTCATCTTGCATATGCTGCTCCACGATCTTTGCAAAGTCTTGCACAAAAACATTTTCTCTCCAAAGATTTTCTTTGGGTCTTTCTTGTTCTTCAGGCTGGCTTTCGATCGTATCGGCTTTTATCTTTTGTAAAATAGTTGCATACATACTCTTCTGCTTACGTAATAAATTGTCTATACGTTTAAACAGTAATGTTCGCCCGATGGGTTTGGTCAGGTATGAATCTATTCCTAAGTCATAGCCACGCTGACGATCTAATTCGGTGTCTTTAGCGGTCAACAGAATTAAGGGGATGTGGCTCGTAACCCGATCTTCTTTTAATTTTTCAGATAATTGGAAGCCATCCATATCGGGCATCATAATATCGCTTATGATCAAATCTGGAACCTGCTCTTTTGCAATTTCAAATCCCCCCACACCGTTTTCTGCTAGTAAGAATTCATAATGTGTCTTTAGGAGATCACCCAGATAATCCCGTAGATCAGGGTCATCTTCAACCAATAGAAGTAGCGGACGTGTGCTATCAACTTCAACATTTTCCTTATCTTTGGAAGCAGGCGGCTCTTCTTCTTTTTCGAGAACAACTTGGTTTGCTAAAAATCGTACTGTAAAAGTCGTGCCTACGCCTTCGGTGCTGTCTACATTAATTTTGCCCTGATGAATCGCAATCAATTCTTTGACCATGGCCAAACCAATACCAGTACCTTGAACTCCGGGTCGTGAAACCTGATAAAATTTATCAAAGATTGAATTTATATTTTTTGCTGAAATTCCACATCCTGTATCGGAGACTGTCAGTACTGCCCAGTTAACTAATTGATTTTTTTCATAATGAAGACTGACTTCAATATTCCCGTTTTCACTATACTTATAAGCATTTGACAATAAGTTCTCTACAATAAGCTGAACAATCTCGGCGTCAAATAAAGTTCGGATATCGGGATCTGGCAATCGGGATATCACTTGTAGATCTTTTTTACTGTTCAGCAGTTTATACTTATTGACGAGTTCATGGAGCATCTCTGCTAAATAGCCTTCTCCGAGTACTAACGGTTTATGTTGAGATTCTATTTTTCTAAATTCTAAAAGCTGATTGACTAAAGTAAATAGTCTGTTGGCACTTTTCTGAACAGCAAGTACTAAACCTTTATTTTTTGCTGAAAGCTGTTTCTCATCGGCAAGATCATCAAGCGGACCTAAAATCAATGTTAAGGGGGTACGCAGCTCATGTGTGATATGGGTATAAAAATTGATTCGCTCGGTATGTAGTTTTTGATCCTGCTCGTGTTGTCTCTCCTTGAGCTTAAGTTCAGACTCTGCTTTCAGCTTTTTGTTGTAAAAGAAAATCACGACATACAGTATACTTGCGAAAATGCCGAAATACAAGATCTGAGCGGGTAAACTTAGATAAATTGGAGGTGCAATTTTAACCAACAAGCGCTGATAATCACTGGACCACTGCCCATTTCTCATGCGTGTACGAATGATCAGTTCATGCTCGCCATAAGGAATATTGCGAAAATCCAAATTAGTCTCATTTCCTAAAAAAATCCAATCATTGTTCAGGCCTTGCAGCTGATAACTGAATTCTACCAATCCATGCAATGCAAAATCCATCACGGCCAGTTCTACTCGGAAACTATTTTCTTCATGGCTTAAATTAATCTCCTGTAGCTGAGAGGGGTACTTATCTACTGTGGTATTAGATTCACCTGATCTAAAGACAATAAATCGACTTATTCGGACTGGAGATGTCGGAAGACTCAGTGGAATATCTTTGGGATCAAAATAAGAAATGCCTTCCTGCATACCGAAAAACAAATGTCCATTGTGATCTTGACCTACGCTTCCATTGATAAAACCTCCAAGAGGTAAACCAAATGCATGATCATACTGTAGAAACTGTTTTTCTAGTGGTAAGTAACGCATCAGACCTGACTTAGTCGAACACCATATATTTCCATGTTGGTCTTCTGCTATTGCATTGATAAATAACCAAGCATCTGCTCCTGGTGGGGTGAGGATATCCAGTTTTCCGATTTCCTTTTGTGCATGCTGAAAAACAATCCCTCCATTTGTTGCGACCCAAATATTGTTATGCTTGTCGCGCAATAAATCGTTGACCGAATTGCTCAAAAGGCCATTATGGTTTGTTATATTTTGAAGTAATTTTCGAGTGGAATCAAAGATATACAGTCCCTGTCCGTATGTACCTACCCACATATTTCCTCGGTCGTCTTCTACTAGAGCACGAGGTGCGTAATCTCCCATCATGGGTTTATTGATGAGTAATTTTTCTACGGTACTATGATGCGGGTTGTAAATAAAGATGCCTTGCTGAGCTGCAATCCAGAGATGTCCATGATGATCTTCTAAAATAGCACGAACATCGGTCGCTTTTTCTCCCAAATCAATCTGATGCCAGGTATTTGTATTTGGTCGTTGGACAGCCACACCGCCCTTGCGTATACCTATCCAAATATTTTGATTATGATCTTTGAATGAGGTAAATATATAATCGTCGGGATCGCCATTTTTTTGTCCAAGATGGCTTAATAGTTTTCCCTTTTTGTCCATCTGAACTAGCCCTGTTCCTTCTGTAGAAAGTAACATCGTATCTTTATCCCTTTCTACAATACTGCTGACTGTTGCGATAGGATTGGATGTCGATGGATCTGGAAAAACATAGAAGAATGGAGCTAGATGGCTCACAAAACCTAGTCCACCACCATATAAGCCTAGCCAAATATTGCCAAAGCGATCGGAAGAAATATGCTGTATCATGACATTATTTCCTTTGCCTACATCAAATAGTTGCTGATTCTTAATGTGTGCGAGTTGCTTGTCAATGCGGTATGTGGGCTGCAAAATAAAAAGCTGAGAAGATTCGCCTCCTATCCAAATTTCGTCTCCAATTTCTTTAATCGTATAAATGAATGGTTCTCTTCCATTTTTTGCTAATTTGGCTAAAGGAATGTGCTGTATATGACCTGTTAAAGGATGATAAATGGACAGCCCTTTTCTTGTCCCAATCCATATATTACCATATCGATCACAATACAGTACTTTGACTTCATTGTCAGGCAATTGATTGGCTGTATTTTGACTTGTCAGATGTTTAAGTACACCAGTCTTAGGGTCTAAGATGGAGACTCCTTTATTAACATGACCGATATAGAGTGTGTGTTTTTTATCTTCTACGAGTGACCAGATGCTATTTTCAGGAAGCTTAGAGAAATTTTTTCTATTATAGCGTCTAAATTCTTTTTTGATATGATCAAAATGCTGTAGACCTTGATGATAGGTCGCTATCCATAAATTACCATCTTTACTTTTGATAATGTCTGTTATATCATTTGTTGCAATTGACTTTGGATTGGCTGGATCATGCAAATAATAGGAAAATTTGTTGGTGTTGAGATCTAAGACGTTTAAACCATTGGATCGTGTACCTATATATATTTTTTGGTCGTCATATAGGAGGGTATTGATTTCGTTGCTATTGATTGACCGACCATCTTGGTTACCTGAAGCATAATACGATTTGAATGTCTTACCAGCAAAGCGATTTAGGCCCAATTCTGTTGCTACCCATAAATAGCCATCATCATCATGGACGACATCTAAAACTTGCTGATTGGTCAGTCCATCTTGAAGGGAGAAAAAACGAACATGGTTGGGTTGCCCAAGAGCTAGGCTAAATTGCCAAAATGAAAAAATGACAATCAACAAATTCTTCATAACCTCTACTCCTCTTCCAACAAATATATAAAATTTCTACTATCCAAACAGTAAAGATCCACCGTGGGGCTGTAATGTCAATTCAATTGTTTTTCCTCTTTTTAATGGAACTATTTGCTGCGTAGATTCCAGTTGTTTTGTCTGGTTTATCAATGGTAATGGTTTTCCAGAAATCATCGAAAAAGTAATCTCAATTTCTCTTTCTTTTGCTTCGGTATTAATTTTGGCAATAGACCATTGATCCCGATTACTACGGGATAGCACTACATATTGGTCAGCATATCCATCTACAAAAACTGTTTCATCACACAGGGTCGGGACGTGTTTTCTAAATTCGATAACATGTTTCGGCATCAATGGAGAATCCTCTAACATCTCTGTACTTTCTATCTTAACTCTATAAAATGTATTTACATTTGCAATATTCAACTTGACCACTAATTTCCCATCAGAATGTGACAAAGAGAGATCTTGTCCTAAAGAAATGGAATAAGATAGGAGAAATAGAAAGCCAATAGTCCTCCACCTGATAAATGTGCTAATTAAGTAATTAAAATTACAAGTATATAAACGCAACATAGAATTATTCAAGTAATGTATTTTTTGAATGTTAAAGATAATACTTTATTTATAAATGTCGAATAAACATTTATAAATAACATCGTGTTTACTTAGAATTGGTGTCTTGATATTAATAGATATTATCAAAACTTGATAAAAGTGGTGGGTAATTTCGATTTCCAGTTGATATAACTGTGTATTTAAGCAGATAAAAAAAATTGAAATGTCATTATTTTATAATATAAATATTCGATAAATTTTGTCAGTCATATTTGATCATTTTACAAAGGTTCAGAATTAGTTACCCTTTTTTAGTTGGCTAAAAATCATCTTCCTAATTCCATTTTTCTTTATTTTATAGTAGATTATCTGAGTTGGTGGACACTTCTAGTAGTCTTTTAAATAGTATGATCATCATGGGGAACTTATGGAACCGTAGGGCACCACGGCTATTGTAGTCATGGCGCCTATAAGTTTAAAAATCTTTTGGCGATTTGTTACACAAAATCTATTAATCATTGTTATTCATGAAGAGATATATGCCATATCACTTCATGTGCACCTGACCCTGGTATTCAAAATCAGTAACAATTTAGATATCTTCATGACCTAACTGACTATACTTTTTCGGCTTAACTCCAATCACCGCTTCAAAAACTTTGGTGAAGTGACCCAAGTTGGAAAAACCAAGCTGATATCCCACTTCCGAAACAGACAGCCGTTCTTCTCTCAGCAAGCGGGCAGCTTCCTGCATTCTGAAATTTTGGAAATACTGAAATATACTCTTCCCGAATACCTGGTGAAATAATCTTTTTAATTTAGTCTCGCTCACACCGGAAAATTGTGATAGTTCGGCAATGGAAGGCGCTTCTTCAAGGTTATCGAGTAAACGTTCTTTAACTTGATACAACATCTTGATATCAGCAATATTCAAAGCGTGCACTTTTTTCTCATCCCTGCTGACAAGCGAAATCAGTAATTGACAAATGAGTTCCTGCGCTTTTAGCTTATAGTAAAAATCCTGAAGCAGCATCGGCACCTGACTGGTCACGATATCATCGACAACCTCCAGCAGCGGAATACATACCAACTCCTCAAACAATAAGGGTTGCTTATTTTCCAAAATGGTGTTTACTAAAGGATGGTCTATGCGGTTTCCGATCAATTCTCGTAGGTAGCTGGCATCAATACTCAATGATATCGAATTTTGAATGGTATTTTTTGGGATGAAAAGTTCCACATTTATTCCTTGGGTCGTAATTTGAACCGAGGGTTGAAATTTGGCACCTGTTTGCGATTGAGGAGAATTGATGATATGTTGAAAGTTAAATAGGAGCATATGAGTAGGCTGATTGCTCCGGCTAATAGCAAAGTCTTGATGGAGCTGATAGTTCAAGATCATCATCCGCAATCGCTCATTAAAACTATAGCCTTGTATAAAGCCTACTCCAACCTCTTCTGGCACTTCTACCCTTCCATTTTCGACGGTGCTACCTACTTTTTGGGCAAAAGCAGCGAGCATTCCTATTCCGTCTTTTGATTTAATTTCAATTTTCATGATGCCGCTTACGAGTATTTCTAGACTAAAATAAGCTATTTTACCTCATTATACAACTGCAATTGTGCAATCCAGCAGCATTGGTGTATCAGCTATTAACTCGGTGTTTTTATTGCACAATGATCAAGATCAATTAATTTTCCAGTTTAACGTAGTTGAATTGAGATTACAATTATACTGTCCCTGACATGGGTTACGTTAGCTGCCTAAAAGATGGGGAATGCGGAATTTGAGCTTAGGTCATTTGACAGGTTTAAAAAGCCGTTTACGACTATTTTTAAGTCTTATTCAATTATTATATTCGATAGAGGCTTGATAATTTTGTGTTATCAAAATGAAAAAATAATGTTATTGAAAAATAAAATAATAGCCGTTATTGGAGGTGGTCCTGGCGGATTGACCCTTGCCAGATTGTTACAGATGAAGGGGTATAAGGTAAAAGTGTATGAAAGGGATGAAGACCAATATGTGCGTCAGCAAGGTGCCACCTTGGACTTACACGAAGAATCGGGACTGAAGGCTTTGATTGCCGCTGATTTGTTAAATGAATTTAAAAAACACTATCGTCCCAACGCTGATAAACTGCGTATAACCGACCACAATGCGGTGATACATGTTGACGATCATACGAGTGGAGCTCCGCTAGAGAAAAGCGGTGCTTCTTTCCGACCAGAAATTGACAGGGGACCATTCCGTGATCTGCTTATTGCTTCACTTGAAAAAGATACCCTGGTCTGGAATTCGAAATTTGTATCTATGCAATCGCTAGATGATGGTTGGAATATCTTATTCGATAATGGCAATTCCGCGTACGCTGATCTGGTCATTGCTGCAGATGGCGCAAATTCAAGACTTAGAAAATACCTAACCCGTATTGCTCCAATTTATTCAGGCTTAACCATTGTAGAGGGAAATATTTACCATGCAGCAACCCATGCGCCTAAACTCTGGAAACTGGTTAATGGTGGAAAAATATTTGCGTTGGGAATGGAAAAAAGCATTATTCTAAGTGCCAAAGGCGATGGTTCACTATCCTTTTACACTGGAACGAAGGAAAAGGAAGAATGGGTAAAAACTTCGGGTATCAACTTTGAAAACAAGCAGGAAATATACGATTGGTTTAAAGAGCGTTTTACCGATTGGGGAAGTGAATGGCATGAATTATTTGAAAGTGATGACAGTTATTTTGTCCCCCGTCCGCAATATCACTTTCCCCCCGACCAGCAATGGGAAAGCTTGTCGAACCTAACGATGCTGGGTGATGCTGCACATCGTATGCCTCCCTACGCTGGTGAAGGGGTAAATATGGCCATGTTCGATGCACTGGAACTCGTAGAACAACTTACAGCACCAGATGTCAGCGATATCAAAACTGCTATTTCAAAATATGAAAGGGCGATGTGCCAGCGTGCTGCCGAAATCACTGAGGTGACACTGCAATCTATGGAAAATATGCATTCTAAAGAAGGTCTAAAATTTTTGGTAGATATGTTTCGACTGATCCACTGATCAAAATTTCATCCAATTTTAAAAAATGAAGATTAAAATTTTTCAGTTTCTTTTGCCAATTTGTTATAATCTTCTTTTGTTTTTCTTACTAATTCATCAACATTTGATACGCCAATAGAGTCAAAAAGAGCATTATTATCCCTTATATTTCGTTGCACCATTTGATAATACCTTTCAGGAATTCCCGTAGCTAAAAATTCTTCTTTGCTAATATCCAATACTTGCTTATTATCTTTTACCACAATATGATTGACAATAATTTTTTGTAATTTTTTAATTAATTCTGTTTGTTCTTCGGTACGTAGACTATCAGGAATTTGTCCTAAAAAATTGTACTTTTGTCCTTTGATATCCACATAGGTCGTATCCTTTATACTTGTCTCATTGTGAGACGTATGATGGTTACATGAAAAGAGTGTCATGCACAAAAGAAGTTTAATAAAGTTTCTCATCACCAGAATTTTTGTTTATTATTTACTGTTCCTGCTTTACTGATCGAACGACCTTGCAGGGATTTCCAACCGCAACCACATTGGCTGGTATATCTTTGGTCACAACACTGCCTGCTCCAATAATGGAATTATCTCCAATGGTAACGCCGGGCAATACGGTTACATTTCCACCGAACCAGACATTATTACCTACCGTAATAGGATGAGCATATTCTAACCCCTCGTTTCTCAGCTTTGCATCTTCGGCGTGTCCTGCCGTATAAAATCCACAATTTGGACCAATGAATACATTGTCGCCAAATGTTACTTTTGCGCAATCCAAAATCACCAGATTATGGTTAGAATAAAAGTTATCTCCAAGCGTGATGTTGTAGCCGTAATCACAGTAAAAGGACTGTTCGATCAGGAATTTGCCTTTTACATTTCCTACGATTTTGTTTATCAGTTTATTTCTTTGTTCGGTATCTGAATATGGGGTTCCATTGTATTCTTGGCAAAGAACTTTACATTCGGCGCGTTCCTTTATGAGTTCCTGATCATAGTTGGCATCGTATAGAAGCCCTTTTTCACATTTTTCTTTCTCGGTCATTTTGATATATGATATGATAGTTAAGTACATATTGAATATACAAAGTATTCATCAAATCTCTGCCGATAAATATTTTTGCTGGACTACTTCAATATAAGGATAAAGCTTTAGGTTAATAAAACAGATCAAAGCTGGTATTAGACGAGATATTTGATTGTAAAATCAACCATATTAAAACATTGAATTATAACAAGATAAGAAAAATCATTAATACAGGTGACTGACACACTAGCTATAATATAGATATAGTATAGAAACTCGCGAGTAATTATTTAGTAAAATATTCCACATCATTACTAGAAGTAATTCAGTAATCCAAATCATTGCTAGAATAAAACTGTTATATGGTTATAAAGAGGATTTGGATCATAACTGAATATAATTACGGTACTTCCAATCAAGATTATGCCTATTTAACAGTGCCATTTATCCCTATGACACTGCTAAATTTATAAATGTTCATGACAAAACTACCAAGCAGTTAAAAATTTAATGTTCCATAGGAACCCATCCTTTTAGTGCTGCAAATATAGTCATCAATTTCGCTGGGATCTTTTTATCTTTCACTGTTGCAAGTTTAAGACTTGTATCAATTCTTTCTTCTTCTCCCCTTTTAACTAATTCCACCCAATCTGGATTGATAACCAAAGCCCTACCTATTGCAAAAATCGATATACCATACTCTAAAACTTGATCAGCAATCGCTGGTGTTGTAATACCTCCGGCAACAAGAACAGGAACTCTGTCGTTTACATAATTGTTGAGTACGACTGATATTGGTTCATCTGAAAATTCTGAATCAATTGGTTTTTGATTTACAGCATCCAATAGAGAAAAATGTAGATAATCGATGTTTTCTTCAATCAACTTATCCATTAAAATGAAAGTATCTTGAAGTCCATAGGTTTGTTGAGGAATTTCTTCAGGTGAAATTCTGTAACCAATTAAGAAAGGACGATCAGCACATTTTGAAACTACATTTCTAACTTCTCTTAAAACTTCCACGCTTAGTCGCAAACGATTTTCCAGAGAACCTCCCCATTGATCATTTCTTTTATTGAAAAAAGGAGAGATAAAATTCTGAAGTAAAAAGCCGTGTGCTCCGTGAATCTCAACACCGTCAAAACCTGCTTCGATCGCTCTTCTGGTAGTTTCTCCAAATGCTTTGATGATTTCCAGAATTTCATTTTCTGTTAATTCAAGCGGAAAATTTTCTTTATCAGAAAGCAGTATTGGTCCACTCGAAATCGCACTTGCACTTACCACTTCTCCATCAGGAATCAGACTAGGAATTGCTTTATTTCCTGCGTGAAATATTTGTAAAATTGCTGGGGCTCCACCACTTTTGGTTGCACTCGCTAATTTCTTCAAACTCGGAAGAAATGTGTCGTTGTATCCTGCAAATTCGTGAGTAAAACCAATTCCATTTGCCGTTACATGCGTACATCCAGTAATAACCAACCCTACTCCGTTTACGCTTCTACGGTAATATTCAACTTCTTCATCAGAAATAGTAAAGTCTTCGTTAGATGCCCAAGTAGTCATAGGCGACATCACAATTCTATTTTTCAAAATAATTCCTTTAGCAAATGATAAGGAAGTAAATAGCTTATTGTATTTATTCATTATTTATTTTTTTACAAATATTACCAGTTTTGCAAAGTTGGGCTTATCACAATATCATTCACGTTCACATTATCCGGTTGGTCGAATGCAAATAGAACAGCATTGGCAATTTCTTCTGGTTCGATAGCTTGCGTGTTTAACGCTGCTGCGATTTCTGCTCCTTCTTTGTTGGTCACTTTGTCTGCCCAACCTGTATTAATCACTCCTGGACTGATGAGACCGATTTTAATACCTTTATAAACAGAAACTTCTTTTCTTAAACTTTCGGTAATTGCCCGAACGAAAAATTTAGTTCCGTGGTAGATCCCTGCACCAACATCAATATTGATTCCTGCCACAGATCCCATATTGAGAATATGACCTGATCTCTGCTTCAACAGTTTGGGAAGTACAGCTGCAATGGCATTCAAGTAGCCTTTAATATTCGTGTCGATCATCGAATTCCATTCATCAATTGCCACATCTTTCCATTGTGAAAATAACATTAAACCTGCATTGTTAACCAAATGATCTACTCTTCCGAACTTATCAATAGTAAAATCAACCATTGCTTTCATTTGGTCAGGATCTGTTACGTCAGCAATAAATATTTCGGCTTTACCGCCTTCTTTTTCAATCTGCCGTTTTACCTTTTCTATTTTATCATCAGCTCTGGAAACCAATACAATGCTGCTTCCGGCTTTGGCTAATTTTAATGCTGTTGCCGCGCCAATTCCGGAAGATGCTCCAGTAATAATGGTTACAGATTCATTTAATTTTTTCATTTTTCTAATTTTTATGAATGATTAAAATCGACTCAGAATTATTTGGACCTATAAATAATCGGTTGCTCTTCTAATTTATCAAATGATGCAAAAAACTCCTTTGAATATGATTGCTCATTATGGAGATCTAAACCATCTAAACTTTCCCATTCCTCATTGAGTATAAATATGTTTTCGTCATCAATACTTTGATGAACATTATATTCGATGCAGGCATCTTCTTGTCTGGATGATTTGGAGAGTCCGTATAAAAAGTCTTTGATTTCTCGCTGATGCTCGGGCTTTGCCTTTACCAAGACGGTTAAATAAATTTTCATAAAATCTTTCTATATATATTAAAATGCAAGCTCGTAAGGTTTAGGAACGGGAATTTGCGAACGAAGCTGTTTTGCAGCCTCTAAGGGAAAATAAGGGTTTCGTAAAAGTTCACGACCTATAAAAATGAGATCGGCATCTCCATTGTTCAATATAGTTTCTGCCTGCTGTGCATTGGTAATCATCCCTACCGTTCCGATGAGTAGTTCATCTTTTAATTGACGTTTGATGGCACTTGCAAAGGGTAATTGATAGCCTGAACCTACATTAATTTTTGCGTCTGGTACTGTACCACCTGAGGAAACATCCATAATATCAATTCCTTTCTCTGTCAATTTTTTGCTTAACCAAATGGAATCGTCATTGTTCCAGCCTTCTTCCATCCAGTCTGTAGCTGAAATACGAACAGCAATTGGAAGTTCAGAAGGCCATACTACTTTTACTTTATCTATGATTTCAAATAAAAATCTTGCTCTATTTTCAATACTACCTCCATAGTGATCGGTCCTTTTGTTTGGAATTGGCGATAAAAATTCGTTGATCAGATAACCGTGGGCACTGTGAATTTCGATCATTTCAAAACCAGCCTTTAACGCTCTCAAGGCAGCATCTGCAAAGGCTTGTTGAAGTTCTTCGATAACTTCCAAAGTCATTTCGCGGGGTGTTTGCATTGTTGAAGAAAATGCAATAGCAGATGGCGCAATCACTTCCCATCCATTTTCTTCATCAGGCATTAACGGGCGGCTATCACGTCCTGAAGCCCAAGTACTTCCTTTCCTACCGGCATGCGCCAATTGAATTGCAGGAATAGATCCACTATTTTTTATAAAAGATGAAATCTTGCTAAGCATATCCACATGTTCATCCTTCCAGATTCCTAAATCCCCAACACCAATACGTCCATCAGCACGCACTGCGGTTGCTTCAAGCATTACTGCGCCTGCTCCTCCCATGGCTCTTGACCCATAATGAATCAAATGCCAATCATTTGCAAACCCATCCTCGGCCATATACATGCACATTGGAGAAGTAACAATTCTATTTCTAAACGTAACTGATCTAACCGTTAACGGACTGAATAATTTTGACATTCTTTCTTTTTTTAAACGCAAAGTTCTTACTGGAAGCAATGAGATGCTACCAGTGAAAACTTTAACAACATGATTTTTGATTATTTATCGTAAAGATGAAAAAGCTTTGCGACCACTTTCCACTTGCCATTCATCTTGATTAATGAGTGGTAATCGGTGAAATTTTCATCTGCAGCATCGTGTTCCATTTCAATACGAACGATTGCTGTTGTAAGTGTTTTGTGTAAAATAGTTATATTGGTCTTGATGTTAGGTGCTGCGCCAAATTTCTCCACATAAGCATACAGATGATCAATACTTCCCTCTGATAGGTCATCACCTAAATGACCATACATAATTGCATCCTTATGAAAGGTCTTTTTTAATTCGGCTATGTTTCCTGTTTTAAGTCCATGAACATAGCCCTCCATTGCGGCCAAGACATCATCATAATCCTGGATGGTGTTCATATTTTGATTTGCAGACATTACTATATTTATTTTGTTACTTGATAAATTTTACTGATAATTTTCCAGTTGCTGCCGTCTTTTACCAAAGTAAACATATCGGCATATTTGTTTGGCCCAAACTGAGATTGGATTCTGACTATTGCAGCATCGCCCTCAACATCCAATGTAGTCAGTTTGTAATTTGATTCCACTGGCTCTGCTGCGGAAAATCCGTCAAATAGCACTTGGATTGGAACACTTTTCAATATACCATCTTCAGACCATGACATGGTTGCAGTTGACGCAAATGCTGGTTTAGCAATACTACCATCGCCTTTTCTTCCTGCTTCCACATATAAATCTATTGCTTTAAGGATTCCTTCTTTTTGTTCTTGATTATTTTGCATAACTTCTGTTTTATTATTTTGATTATTATTATCTTGACAGGAAATCAATAGTCCGCCAATAGTTAAAGTTGAGATAATGGCCAAGCCTGGTAGTGCCGAGAATATCTTCTTCGAAGCTTTTCCAATACTCTGCCTTAAGCCATCAGCATAAGAATCTTCGAAACTCGAAATGATATTTTTTTGTTCAGGAATGTTTTTCATAAATCGTCCTTTTTTTAATATTGTCCATTTTTTGAGCATCATTAACTGTGCTTGTGAACAGCATAATCAAACTCTTTTTCTATAACAAAGGTACAATGACGACAAGGAGATGATTTTTCTAATTAGCTCAAAGATTTTGACTAATTAGTCCTTTTTGAGGGTTAAAATGAGACATTAAAATGTTGAAGTTCCGCTTTAAATCAGATGTGTTTTAAGACTTTATTAATGAGCCCGTGAGAATAAGAAAAAACATGATTCAAATCACTGAATACTAAAACCTTACTAGAGTTGATTTAATGCTTCATCAATAGGAGTATCCCCGTCGTGCATTAAAATCACTTTACCGATGGTAGAATTATTTTCCAAAATTGCGGCAAGGGTATCGACTACATTGGCAATAGAATTAGATCTAGGATTGGTAACATGGGTAGCTATTTTTCCTGTTCCTGGTTCATCTTTAAGTGCTCCGGGCTGCAATATCGTATAATTCAATTGGGTTTGAGTAGTGAGATAAAGATCAGCATAGTGCTTGGCAATATTATAATCTGTTAAGTCACTTAGAAAAGATTCACTCCAACGATCCGGTTGTAATGCGAAAACTGAGCTCAACATAATATAACGTTTGACATTCGCTTTTTCCGCAGCTTGCATCGTTTTAATTGCTCCATGTAAATCTATCTGCAAAAGATTTTTCCCACGTGATCCAGAGACAAAATAAACCGTATCAACACCACTCATGCTTTTTACAAGAGTATCCACATCGTTTTGCAAATCAACATAAACTTGCTCAATATTATTCAAATTATTTTTTCGGTCTGGATTTCTTGAACCTGCTAAAACCTGATGTTGAACAGCTAATTTATGAACTAAAATAGAGCCTACTCTACCATTTGATCCAATGATTAATATTTTCATAAGTTTAATTTTTAAATGATTTCTTAACGAGATATGCTCGGTGTCTGTCCGTGAAATTCTTTATATATTCTTGAAAAGTGGGAGACATTTTCAAATCCTAGAGAATAACAGACATCGGAGACCGATAATGCTGTCGTTTCCAACATATCTTTTGCTTTTTCCAACCGCTTTTCTCTGATCCATTTGGCAGGCGCAACATTATATATCTTTTGAAAATCTCTTTTAAAACTGGATAAGCTTCTCCCGGAAAGATAAGCCAGTTCTGAGACAGAAACCGGGGAAGCATAATGCTGTTCCATCACATTGCGGATATCAGTTCGTACAGGCTCGTGTAATTGGAGAATTTGTAAAAACATATTTCGATTGCATTCAGCAACATCATATAGTAATTCCATTATTTTCAACCGAAGCTGTCCAGGATGAACCACAGAATCATTAAAAAAATATGGTTTCATGGAATTGGCAAATGCAACTAAACAGGCATTCATTGGATAAACACCTGTTTTGATTTCTCCTTCAGGTTTTGACACTTTAACTTCTGAGGTTGATAAAAATGATTTCAGAAGATCATCTTTGATACTGAACATTAAGCTGTCGTAGATATGATCATTTTCAACGTTCCCGAATTTATGAAACTTTACAGCAGTTGCTTTTTTTAGCAAAATCATATCGTTCTTTTCAACCGTATATTTCTGTTTCCCATAAGTAAGAATGACGGACCCTTCTAGTACAATTAGGAGTAAATGCTGTTCAAGATACATAGTTCCTTTCACCTCGGTACTGTGTATGCACTGCTCAATTACAGAACAACCATCTAAAACCAGTGTATTTTGCGGCGCATCGCAACCGATCAGTGAAGTTGGAACTTTAATTATTTTTTTCATTTACTAACTTTTTGAAATACGCAATTTGATTGACTTTACGCCTAATACTAATTTACAAAATAAGCATTAATTAACAGAGGATGAATGCCATAAAGTAGATGTATATTCAAATTTAATGAATACAAAAATATGTGTTATCAAGAAAATAAAATATCCTTTTTAGTCCAAATAATCTTACTAATTAGTTCAAATTGAAGATACTTATTATTTATATACTACCTCTATTATTTTATTAATACAAATAAGCTCATCGCTATGATCTTTTGATTATGTAGAATAGCACAATAGATTTTTACACACACAGCGTATCTTTCTAGCGAAATGGCATTATCAGTTGGTGATTGTGCAATATAATTTAATAATGTTTTTGCTCCACATGTCGAAATGGATATGCCCAAACCAGACAGTGCGGTACGCACAATAGCCGGCATCGGCCAACAAAACTACATCTTCCGAAAAAAGTCTTGGCGCCTTTACATTAATGATTACCCATCCTATCGCAGATCGGTAATCGTTGAAACAAAAATTATTTTTACATATAGCTTAGTATGATCGTATATCGCCCGTTGAAGCCTGCCTTGGGTAAACAGGATAGACTGACATGTATTTTTGATTACCGTTTTATCACTGATATCCTCGAATCATACTACCTTTGGAATCAAGCCATTTCACAAATTCTGAAATAGTGGATTGTTTAATCAGGTTATCGAGAAGACCTATTTCTTCCATTACCATTATCTGTACACCAAAGCTTTTAATATAACAATGATTATCCACCTTGCAATAACGCTACCAACCTTCCATATTGGAGATAGAGATTGCTAATGTACTATTCAAAAAGTAGTTTATGAGGAACTGCTATAAAAATGAGTCTAAAGCTAACTCGAGATATTTTGCAAACAAAGAAGAGAACTTTATCAAAATTTTTAAAAAAATAAGCATTTTAAAAAGAGTTTATTAAAGCTTATTTTTACTTTCTGATAAAAAGTTCAGAAAAGGTATTTTAAATCCATATTTTTCTACACCCAATGCAACAATAGTTCTAAAACTTTTGATATTATCGTTTCCAAAGAAGATACGACGGGTAAGTTTTTCATAATCGGCCATCGATTGTGTGACAATAACAAGGAAGAAGTCTGATTCACCAGTTATATAATAACATTGCTGCACTTCAGCGGTATCAATAAACGTCTTCTTCGCTTGATCAATTAATTCAATTCTTTCATTTACAAGGCAAACCTCAACTAAAATTGTAAGTGGATCACCAAAATGTTCGGGATTTAGAACAGCTACTTCCTCTTTTATTGTTCCATTTTCACTCATACGCTTAATACGACGTTGAACAGCGGCAGCTGATAGACCTACACGATCAGCTATGGATCGCTGAGATATTTGATTATCTTCTTGAAGAATAGTTAGAATGGTAATATCAAACTGATCCATGACCGTAAGTGAAACAAAATTGCAAATAATACATCAAATTTAATGAAAATACATGAAAAAGTTGGTGCAATTTTGCTTCAATAATCATGTAATTAAATATGAGAATGACAAAATACAAAGGAATGCTTTTAGCTATTATTGCGGCTATTTTCTGGGGAATTTCTGGAACTTGCGGACAATACTTATTTGAACAGCGTGGAATTAACGTTGAATGGCTGATTAATATAAGATTGTTAATATCTGGAGCTGTCTTGCTAGCCTATACCAAATATGGACAAAAGAGGGATCTATTTGCAATATGGAAAAATAAAAAAGATAGAATACAACTGTTGATTTTCAGTATTTGCGGCATGCTTGCTGTACAGTACACCTATTTCGCAGCTATTAAACATTCTAATGCAGCAACAGCAACTGTATTGCAATACTTTGGTCCTATTATAATTGCAATTTACTTAGCTCTAAAAAAAAGACAAATTCCAAAACAAAAAGAATTGTTGGCAATAGGGCTTGCAGTAACTGGAACATTTTTATTGGTTACTCATGGAAATATTTATACGTTAGCAATTTCTCCTTTAGCATTTTTACTTGGTATTCTATCAGCTGTGTCTTTAGCAATTTATACGCTTCAACCTACTCATATTTTAACAAAATATGAACCTTCAATTGTGATTGGTTGGGGAATGTTCTGCGGCGGTATGTTTTTCAGTTTTATTAAAGCTCCTTGGGAATTTCAGGGAACTTGGGATATTTACACAGCTATAAATACTACTGCAATCATTTTATTTGGGACCTTAGTCGCTTTTACATTATACCTTTATTCTGTAAAAATAATTGGTGGTCAAAAAGCTAGTTTACTAGCATCAGCAGAACCATTGGCAGCTACCATTTTAGCTGTTTATTGGTTAAAAACACCTTTTGGTTTAAGTGATTACATCGGAACTATATGCATTGTTTCCACCGTATTTCTGCTTACTAAAATTCGATGAATTTAGTAATTATATCTTTTAATTGAGCCACTTTTCTTAAAAAAAAAGTTATTGATCTATCTTTCTAAAGGATTGTAAAATTGCAGGTTCTGCGGTAACTATAGATCGAAAACCATTATCGAATAGAATCAAGTCTTGAGGAGTAATAATCAAAAATGGCTCTATAATATCTATTTTAGAAAAGTTCACTAAATTAGTACTAGATAAATATAAACCATGACAAAAGCAGATATTTTAAATCAGGAAAACAAGCTTTATGACGCGATCAAAGAAAGTGATATAAAAGTGCTTGAGGAATTACTGCACGATGATCTACTTTTTTTAATTCCAAGTGGAGACGTTATCACAAAGGAAATCGATCTACAAAGCTATCGTGATGGAAATCTAAAGATTAGGGAGCTTAATCCTCATGTGGAACATCTAAACATCATCGATGATGTCGCCGTTATTACCTTGATCCTAGAATTAAAAGGAAATTACGGTGGAGATGATTTTGAAAGCAAGTTTCGTTACATAAGGGTTTGGAAAACATTCCCCTCTGGAATAAAAGTAATTGGTGGAAGTGGGATGATTGTTAATTGTTAATCGTTAAATCCGCAATTGCGATAAATTGAAAAAACTAATTGATGCAAAAAATGAGTTAAACAATGCTAAAATAGCATTTTTCAACTTGAATACATTTCCTACTTTTACATCTAGCAAGAGCGGCATTTATAAAAATAAATATCAGTAATCTTTAAATCAGATCCATTATGTTTTTGATAATGATATTAGGATCGTCTTTTCGCCAGTTGATGTAAAGATCTGAGAAAAAAGGAAGTGGAATAAATCGTAATCCAATAGGATCATAATGACTATATGACAGTGGCAAAATAGCAATCCCCAAGCCTTTCTTAATTAAAGAAATAATGGTGGATCCAAATTGAGAAGAGATAAAAGAGCTGGGATGGATATTATAATGTTTGAAGATATCTTGAAGCAATGAATCATACCTGCTGTCTGAACCGCCATAGGTCAAAATAAATTTTTGATTGGCTAAATTTACAGAAGTAATATCTTCCGGAGTTTTGAAATCATGATCGGTCGGAACAACCAGACACAGGTTATCGGAACTAAGTTTTTTTGAATGGAGAAAAACGGACTGATTCATGTCTCTGCTAAGCAAAATATCAATTTTATAGTTTTTCAGAGCTTCTTCTTCTTGGCTGTATGGAAGTTGAAGGAGTTCCATATTTAATTGAGGAAATGCAGATGAAATCTTGGAAATAATTTCGGGAATGATAGTGGAAGATATTGAATCTGGATGAGCAATTTTTATGGTACCTAATTCCCCTAAATGAATCTGAAGAGCCTGTTGATGAACTATTTCTAAAGTAGATAATTCGGACTGCCACTTCTCTTTTAGATATTGCCCTGCAGATGTTAGACTGACATTACGTTTGTCACGGTCAAATAACTTCAGGTTCAGCTCACTTTCCAAAGACATGATTTGTCTACTGAGCGCAGATTGGGTGATACCAACTTTTTCTGAGGTATTCCAGAAATGCAATTCCTCAGCTAAGATCAAAAAGTATTTTATTTGTTGGATGTCCATGATGCAAATTAACCATAAATAGTAGAATTTTCAATAAACTGATAAATCGTTATTGAAAAACAAATTGATCAATTAAAATACAAAATATGAATACAAATCATCGAGAAATTAAAATAAGAAATGCAGTTGCTGCTGACAGTGAAAAGCTATGGGTCCTCATGAAGGAATTAGCAGTATTTGAAAATTACATCGACTCTTTTGCTATTACACCAGCGATTGTTTTAGAAAGTGGGTTCAAAAAAAATCCGCCTGATTTTTATGCTATCGTTGCCGAACATGGCGATTCAATCGTAGGTATGCTGGTCTATTATTTTCTTCCTTATACCGCTCAAAACAGGCCTTCTATCTATCTAAAAGAATTGTATGTGGACCCATATTACAGAGGCCAGAAGATTGGAGAACAATTGATGGGAGCACTTCGTAAAGAGGCGGAAAATAAGAAATGCGGACAGATCAAATGGACAGTGGCAACGTGGAATGAATCAGGCAAAAAATTCTATGAGCGGCTGGGTGCCAATGAAAATACAGAATGGTTAAATTATGAATGGAATATTTCATTATAAAGGATATGGAAAACATCAAGATTAAAAAAGTTACTTCAAGTGACATCGAAATTTTACAAAAAATAGGAAGACAGACCTTTTTTGAAACATTTTCAAAAAGCAATACCGAAGATAATATGAAGAAATATCTGGAGGATGGTTTCTCAGCTGAGAAGCTGGCAGATGAACTTGCTCATGAACACTCGGAATTTTATTTTGCACTGGACGGCCAAGAGGCTATAGGATACTTAAAGCTAAATACGGGAGATGCTCAAACAGAAGTGCAGGAAACTGAAAGTTTGGAAATAGAACGCATCTATGTGCTGCAAAATTATCATGGAAAAAAAGTGGGTCAGATCCTATATGAGAAAGCTATAGAGATGGCAATAAAAAGAAAGTCTAAGTATGTCTGGTTGGGTGTCTGGGAAGAAAATCCAAGAGCTATAAATTTCTACAAAAAAAATGGGTTTGAAGAATTTGACAAGCATGTATTTATATTAGGTGATGATGAGCAAACTGACATCCTGATGAAAAAAATGCTCTGATGCACTTGAATATTTCGCGACAACAAATCAGCATCTTTTTATGCTGATTCTTGGAACAGCATTGTCGAGTATTTCGCTTCCGATGACGAAAACAACCATCGGAAGCGAAACATCATATATAAATATTACAGATTTTTCATGAAGACAATAGGCTATTGGTAGTATGTTGTCAACATCATCAATTAACTTATAAAATTCTTGAGATCGCTTGTTTTTTAGATCTATTCCCAGATATTTTTCAACCAATATCAGGTTTTTTAAAAATTCCTTATTACGTTATATTTAAATGAGGAAAATTAGCATGAGGCTTTAATCTAAGACTTACTTTATAGTATTTGTTTACATTATTGGAGTTGAGCAAAAAAATCCGAGACTTCGTCTTGCTTGGAAAGCGGAACTACTGTAAAAACATAACTATCCGAATCTATATCAAGAATTTTCAGACAATACCCTACAGGTTGAAGTTCCTCTTTATCAATTAATGCAATGATTTCAGAAGTATCCTCATTGTCATAAATGGTTTTATCAGAAAGATTAATACTATATTTTTTTGCAGATATTATACTGTTTATTGCAAAACGAATTTCTTCTTCATCCTCTTTCCAGTCCACTTCTGCCATTTGATTGTTATCTATTAAAGTGTCGATTAAAACAAACTTTGGTGTTAGCAAACGATCATCTGGAAATGTCAATCCACGCTCGGATAAAATAAACTCATCTTGGTCGTCGTAAAATAATTGAGGATTTTCAAGAGCTTGCTTGAGCTTAATTTTCAGATCGGATTTTAATGTCTCTGAAACCACGATTATATGTATTAATTGTTCATATAATTCTATAGGAGATGATATGATCTTCGAAACAGATTTAGTGTCCTCTGCTATCGTTCTGTCCTCGTTTTTTTTGCCAAATAATTTTGAAAAAAGCCCCATATATGATCTCTAATTTAAAGTCTATTTGTCCATCGAATATCTGTCTTACCTTTTAACACTGCCCCTTCCCGATCTTTTTATGAAATCTTCACCGTACATGAACTGGTACTGGATCTGACATCGATTGTATAAACATATAAATGGATTCATTGTTTTTTTAATGAATTAAACCAGACAGCTTTACTGTACCCAACTATTTCTTATACCACACCGGTCCTGTTTGGTTGCCCATTTCGAATAATAAAGTGGCTCCCGACATGATTTGCTGATGGGTGATGTAACTTGTTTGAAGTGGCTCACCATCTATCGAAACAGATTGGATATACTTATTATCTTTACTAACGTGATTGGCTTTGACTGTAAATTTCTTGCCGTTAGCAAGTGTAATTTCACTATGCTCAAAAAGAGGCGTACCAATCTCATATCTGCCACTGACAGGATCTACCGGATAAAAACCTAATGCACTGAATACATACCATGCGGACATCTGTCCACAATCATCATTTCCACTCAAACCAGAAGGATTATTGAGGTACAGTTTTTCCATTACTTCGGCTGCATACTGCTGTGTTTTCCATGGCTGTCCAACAGCGTTAAACAGATATAGTGCATGATGGCTCGGTTCATTGCCGTGTGCATACTGTCCAATCATGCCTGTACTAAAAATGGGCAGCTGGCTCGTGTCTGAAGGATGAAAAGTAAACATACTGTCGAGTTTTTGTCCAAATCGTTCTTCCCCGCCGACCAAATTGATCAAGCCCGGAATATCGTGCTGTACTGACCAAAAGTATTGCCAGGCATTACTTTCACAAATATGTTCACTGTAATCTTCGGGATCAAATGGGCTTACAAATTCACCATTACTATGTCGTGGCTGCATAAAAGATGTTGCTGGATTATAGACATTTTTATAATTTTTTGATCTGTCCAAAAATGTCGCTGCAATATCCTCTTTGCCCATCTTACTTGCCATTACGGCAATACAATGATCATCGAAGGCATACTCCAAAGTGCGGGATAATGACCAGTTTTCTGCATTATATTTATCCGTAACATCATAGGGAATATAGCCTAACTTTTTATACAGACCGACACCTCTGTATGCATCTGTATTTGCTGAAGCGACACAAGCTTCAAGCGCTTTATTGACGTCAAAGTCACCGATACCTTTTAAATAAGCATCTACAATAACAGGGATGGCATGGTGCCCGATCATCATATCTGTTTCGCTTCCATAGATATTCCATACCGGTAAACGACCATGTTGCTCATAGAAGGCAATAAACGACTTAATCATATCATTTACGCGATCAGGATCAGTTAAAGTAAACAAAGGATGTGATGCCCTATAAGTATCCCACAATGAAAAAGTACTGTAATTGGTCCAGTTTTCAGCTTGATGTATTTTTCGATCAGCACCCATATAAGATCCATCGACATCTCCAAATATGGTGGGTGCTAACATACTATGGTATAATGCGGTATAAAATTTCACATGCTCATCTTGATCTTTCGTCTGGATAGCGATCTTCCCAAGTTCATCATTCCAATTTTTTTCCGCCTGCGCAAGATAATATTCAAAATCATCCTTAGGCGCTTCTGCTTTTAAATTTTTAGACGCTCCTTCCATACTCACTCCGGAGAGTGCTGTAGTCAATGTGACTTGGTCCCCAGAAGCTGTTTTAAAGTCAAAACGTGCTTTAAAAGCTGTACCGATACGTTTTGTGGCTTTTGTGATGGTATCTGTCACGGATAGTATCGCAGTACTATCGATATGCACGGCAGAAAAGGGTGTTGAAAAGCGTGTTTCGAAATAGACACGTTGCCCTTTTGCCCATCCCTCAGAAAATCGATAGCCACGGATCGTTACTGAATCGACGACTTCAATGTGGGAATCAACTGTCGTATCCCAGTTCATGGCTTTCTTAAGATCTAAAAATACCGCAGCATCTGCTTCTGGAAAAGTATAACGCTGAATACCACAACGAGGCGTTGCTGTCAATTCGACGTTGATATCGTAATCTGTTAGTCTTACTTGGTAATATCCTGCATGTGCCTGTTCATCTTGATGGGTAAACTTGGAATGAATCCCTAATGGGGCCTCAGCCTCTTTAAACGGAAGGATAACTGGCATAAAGGAGATATCATAGAGATCTCCCGCTCCTGTACCACTCAAATGTGTATGACTAAAACCAGCGATGGTGCTATCTGGATAGAAATAACCTGATATGCGGTCCCAACCTGGTAAACCATTGTCAGGACTTAGCTGAACCATACCAAAAGGAACCTGTGCTCCGGGATAGGTATTTCCTGTAAAATCTGTGCCAATAAATGGATTAACAAATTTTGCATAAGAATCATTTTGGATATCTTTTTTGGAAGCACAGCCTAATAAGACTAATAGACTTGCACAGACCATATATTTCATATATTTCATCGTATATATCGCTTTTTAAATTTTATTTACAAATATTTCCCTCACTAAAAGGTAGATGATCAGAAGTAGTGACGGGTCTATTTTCTAACTAATTTTCAGATCATGACCGGTAAAATTTTATAGGTATACCTAGAAGTCATTAAACCTCAAAACTGTATTGATCAAGAAAAACAAGATGCCAATATAAGATAAATGGAGCGATCAATAAAATTAATTTAAATTTTACATTGTAATTTTAAAACGTTTTAGCAAAATAACGAAGTAAGAGAATAAAATTATTCTTTAATGATAAGATGGAGATGAAAAGGAAGCAGAATTGTATTTTCAATAACAGATCATTAAGACGGCTGATCCTTGTTAAGGAACGTAAGCTTGCGAAAAAATATCTTATTCATAAACAGGATCATCTGTATTTGAGAAGTAGAATATGAGCAAAACACTTGTAATATATAAATTTCGATTCTATCTTTACGTCATCAAAAAAATCCTAATGCGGAAGTGGCGTAATTGGTAGCCGCACCAGACTTAGGATCTGGCGCCGCAAGGCGTGGGGGTTCGAGTCCCTTCTTCCGCACTTCATATCCTCCCGAATGTTAACATTCGGGAGGATTTTTTTTACATCTATTTTTTGACGTCTTAACTTCGGAAAAAAAAAGTCGTCAGCAACCTTCAGATTGTCCAAATAATAAGAAACCTCCTACTAGATACATCAGCATAAAAGGAGCGCTTGATTCATAACTCGCAAAGTTCATTACTTACTTTAGTTGTTTTGACATATCAACGTTTTTAGGTGGTCTTGCTGTTGGGTAACTGACGATCACCTCTCCCATCTCATAAATTGCTTCGGTTAATTTTACTTTCAATATCGGATTTTTAGATAGGTCATGAACAATCTCTTGCTTATCATATCCAACAGATCTAATGGATAATCTTAAATATCTGAAATTTTGTGCATTTGAATAGTTGAAAGTAAAAATTCCTTTATCATCTGTGCTGATAAACTCCTTATTGCTTACCTGGTAGATATGGACTCCGCTTAAGGGTTGATCGGATTCGTCTGTCACCATACCTTTGATGGTGATACTATCCTTTACATCCTTCTGTTCTTTAACCTGGTCATATATTATATTTCTTATTTGATTTTCAGCATGAACGAATTTTGTAAATAATAATCCAGACAACATCAATCCAAAACGTAATTGCTGAACATGCAGTTTCTTCCAAAAATTCGATTTATAATTAGTCTTGACTGGTGTAGCCCATAACTTTCCACATACTTTAGTATTGGATTTTTGAACGTAGCTAACAATATCTTCTGTTTTCCAATTGGTAAAATCGATCACTTCAATCTGGCATTTTGAACACAACATACCTTGAGAAGTTGGTGACATATGATCCCAATTCTCTTGACATTTTACCGGAATTTTAATGGCCATAAGGTGTATCTACTAAATGGATGAATAGGACAATTTAATAAAAATATTTGATGGGGCAGAATCTATAAAAAAGAGACAGCTTTGGAAGAATAACTTTATGATAGCAGCATGCCAACCACAAGCATGTATGCATTAGATAGTAAGGCAGTAATTTTTTGAAGCAACAGATTACTTAATTTTATTTAGAACAATTCCAGATTAAAACCTATATTTGAGCGTTTCAATTTAAATGATTTGCTCAGTGGGCCTCAAACTAATCTTTACAAAAAAAAACCAGCATAAAAAATCACCTGAATGCATCTTTCAGGAATGGTTCGATATGTACTGGAAGCGACTTGTTGCTTTTTGTGAACATCATTGTAATGATGAGGAAATCGCAATGGATATGGTACAGGATATTTTCTGCTCGCTCTGGAAACGTAAAGATGCGATGGAAGAAATAGCGCAAATAGAACATTACCTCTTCCGGGCGGCTAGAATACGGATAAACGATTATTACCGCGAACGATATAAGCGTCTCCATCAAAATAATGAACTTGTTGGGACGTTTTGCGACAGCATCAACAATACAGAGGAAACGATCTATTTTAGAGATCTCGATCATTTTGTGGATGGCCTCGTCAATCGACTCCCTTGTCGCTGCCGTCAGGTCTATTCCCTAAGCCGCAATAGTGGCCTGAGCATCCCTGAAATTGCTGCAGCATTGTCTTTGTCCGAAAAGACAGTTGAAGCGCACCTGACCAAAGCCTTAAAATTTCTACGAAACAAGATCTCCACAACCTCCCAAAAATAATTTACAGTTAGACTAAGGGTAAAACAGCTGAAAGACGACTGGTATATAAAAATATATGAAGATCGATCATCAGCTACTTGAAAAATACTGGTCCGGCCAGTGCACACTTGTTGAAAAACAGGCTGTAGAAGCTTGGATGGCTGATGATATACCTGAAGACGAGTTTGCTCTACGAAAAAGCAAATATACACCTGAAGAAAAAAAAGATATCTTATGGCAAAATATCCGTCATCACGCTGAAATGACGGATGCAGCTCCTAAACAAAAATCTATCTGGAAATCCTGGCCTAAAGTTGGCGCTGCGGCGTGCTTACTATGTATCTTATCCTGGGCTACGATCTACATCAGATCGGATAAAATGGCCAAAAAACCAATTGAAACAACCCGCTTTGTACATATTGAAGTTCCTTTTGGAAAAAAACAAAAACTGACTCTCAGCGATGGAACGGCAATAAGCCTCAATTCGGGAACCAAGCTGCGCTATCCGGAACATTTTGCTGCTGCTAAAAGAGAAGTTGTCTTAGATGGTGAAGCATTTTTTGAAGTCAGTAAAGATCCAAAGAGACCTTTTATAGTCCAAACAAAAAATACCAGCACCCGCGTATTGGGTACCCGATTCAATCTACTAAGCCGTAGTGGGGAGGCTGATATCCTGACTGTCGAAGAGGGCCGTGTGCAATTTACCGCCATGGACTGCATCGATACACTACTCTTAAAGGCAAATATGCAAAGTACCTATCAGGCAGGAAAGATGAAATTAATTACCGTCAACAGCGAACTGTTCAATGCCTGGACTAAAGGGGAGCTTATATTTGACAACAAAACAATCAAGCAGGTGATCCCGGAGCTGGAACGCTGGTATAATGTCAAGATCAGGTGTGAAAATACTGCGATATTGAACGATCAGGTGAAAGGGAAGTTTAAGCAGGCTTCCTTAGCATCAGTTTTGCATGACATCGGGTTCGCTACCTCCATAAAATATACGATTAAAGATAAGGAGGTCAGCTTATATCGATAGGAGATCAACAAAAGAACCCGGTGTACGCATCGCCAAAATTGTTCACCGGGTGATGAAATTAATTATAATTACTTAATCACATTAATCAAAAATATGAACTTTTTGCTACTTAGCACACAGCTATTTTCCAGAACATGGAAAAAAAATAGCCTTTTTTTAGCGCTTTCCTTAACCTGTCTATGGACGCAAGCACAACAGGGTATTCTTCATACAAAGGTCAGCATCCAGCTCAAAAATCAAACCATAGCGCAAGCGCTAGAGCAAATAGAAGAAAAAACGGGCTGTACATTTATCTACAGTCCAAACCTGATCGATGCCCATAGAAAAGTCACGATCGATCTGCAAAATACACGCTTAGAAACTATTTTACAGGAAATCTTGGGTGATGCTGTAAAACGAGTGGAAAGCAAAGGAAATCGGATTAATTTACAACCATCTGCAGGTAAAGGCAGTCTGACCGGACAGGTACATAGTAGTGATGGTCATCCGGCTGGATATGTGAGCATATATTTTGCGGGAAGACAAATCCACGCCGATGAAAATGGCAGTTTTACATTTAATACTATTGAAGCTGGGAACTATACGATAGAAGCTAAATATGTGGGCTTGCTAACCCAGAAGCAGCCTGTAACTATTGAGGCTAATAAAACTACTGCAGTCAATTTTGTGATGTATGAAGACGCTAAAGCGCTACAGGAAGTCGTCGTCAATGGCGAACGTACAAATCGATTTGCAAATAAAGAAACTCCCTTTGTGGCACGCATGCCCCTGAGCAATTTAGAAAACCCTCAGGTCTATCAAGTGGTGACGCAACAATTGATGAAAGAACAGGTGTCTTATAGCATCGCGGAAGCGATGCGTAATGCAGGCGGTACTGTGCCTGTGATCAATCCTTCGGGCGGATTGAGTGCTTATTTTAGAGGGTTTGGCACAGGTATTAACGCCAGAAATGGCATGGAGTCAACTTCTGACCGTTCTGCCGTGGATCTTGCCAATGTGGAACGTATAGAGGTTCTAAAAGGACCTTCGGGAACCTTGTTTGGAGCTTCTGTGTCCTCATTTGGAGGAGTGGTCAACTTGGTTACGAAAAAGCCTATCGAAGCTAAGCGTACCGAAGTAAACTATACGACGGGCAGCTTTGATTTAAATCGCTTATCGGTAGATCTCAATACACCATTGACTGCAGATAAAAGTGTTTTGTTCAGGATGAATACCGCTATCCATAAGGAAAGAAGCTACCTATCGAATGCCTTTAATAATACTTTTTTAATCGCACCGAGCTTAAGCTATCAGGTCAACGAGAAGTTGAGCTTAAATTTAGATGCTGAATACCTCAAGGTCCAAAATACGCAGCCTAATAATTTTGTGATCCGTTCTCAGGATGTACTTCAACCGAAAGATTTGAAACTAGACTATCGCAAGAGCTTGTTTTACAGTGATGCTGATGTGGAAAATAGTGCTTCGAGAATCTTTGCTGAAGCGGTGTATAAAATATCGGATAAATTTAAATCCACAACGGTGTTCTCCTATGTTTCGGAAAATGTGGACCACAGCTACCAGCGTGTGGTGCTGGTCAGTTCGCCGACAGAGATCAGCAGAGCTTCATCCATCTATAAGGATGTATACAATGGCTACGCCAACATTCAACAAAATATCAATGGTGAGTTTAATACCGGAAGTATCAAACATCAATTATTAGTAGGTGCCAATTATAGAAATCTCAGCAGCAGTTTTCTCTTCGGGGATTTACAGATCTTTGATAAAGTAGACCTGACACAAAAATTCAGCCCTTTGTTAAGACAAGAAATTGATAAAAATGCGGTATTTGAACCTTACCCCACTCCTACTCAACAGACGATCAGTGCTTATGTATCGGATATGATCACGATCGTACCACGCCTTTCTACCATGCTTTCGCTACGTGTTGATCATTTTAATAGAAAGAAAGTAGAAGATGCGGAGGAGGGTTTTAAACAAACTTCATTGGCTCCTAAATTTGGATTGGTGTATCAAATTCTTCCAGAACGAATTTCGGCATTTGCCAATTATATGAGCGGATTTCAGAATATTGCTCCTGTGATCCAACCGGATGGCAACCGATTTGTAGTTGATCCTATTTTTGCGAATCAAGCGGAAGGCGGGATCAAATCAGAACTCTTTCATAAAAAATTAAATCTGACCGCCAGTTACTATTATATCAAGATTGATAATGCAACCCGCGTCAATGCGGAAATGTTTACAGAACAGGATGGAAAACAGGTCAGCAAAGGTGCAGAACTGGAAATCATTGCTAATCCAATATCGGGACTGAATATCATCGGAAGTTATGCCTTCAATGACAATCGAATCATCAAAGCTTCTGATCAGGCAGTGGAGGGCAATAAAGCAGCTTTTGCTCCTGAACATGTCGCTAGTATCTGGGCTTCGTATACGTTCCAAGAAAAGATAAAAGGAGTGGGAGTTGGTCTAGGTGTCAATTATGTGGATAAGATGTATAGAGCGTCAACAAATACCTTTTTTATTCCTAACTATACGCTGACGAATGCTACGCTGTTTTACAATAAACAAGCTTGGGGAATTCAGCTGAAAGCGAACAACGTATTTAATAAACAGTATTGGGACAATTGGGGAAATTTGCAGGCGCCATCTAATCTAGCGGCAAATATTTCTTATCGTTTCTAAAAATATTAGATCTGAGAGCAGATAGCTTGTTGAAGGCTGTCTGCTTGATTATATTATAAATTGTGTTAAAAAAAATATTACATCAAACGCATCTTTGGATGGGTTTACTCTCCTCATTGATCGTATTTATACTGGGTATAACTGGCTGTATACTTGCTTTTGTCGATGAAATCAAACCCTTGATTTATAAAAGTCATTATGAGGTTGAGCATTCTATTCAACAGAAGCAACAACAATCGTTTTCGACCTTACTGCACGCTGCGGAACAATACTGGGGTCCCGAAAAACCGGTTTCGGCGGTAGAAATTGAAAACAATCCACATCGAACCTGGCATTTTAGAGCTTATCGCCAAGATGATCATCATGGAATCTGGTACTGGAATGAGAAAAAATACTATGAATCTTCTTTCATCAACCCGTACACAGCACAGAAAGTCTATAGTGAAAATGCAGAATTTGAGTTTTTTAGGGTGATACTCTTCATCCATTGGTCATTACTATTAAAGAACGAAATTGGTCAGCCTATTGTAGGTACTGCAACATTATTTTTCGTTATTTTACTACTAACTGGTCTCTATCTGTGGTGGCCCAAAAATAAAAAAGCGAGAAGGGTCAGATTTTGGTTTCGATGGAAAAATGAAACAGGTATAAAACGGAAAAATTATGATGTACACAATATCCTTGGATTTTACTCCTTCGCTGTAGCCTTAATTTTGGGATTAACAGGTTTGATATGGGCCTTTTCGTGGTTTGACCAATCGGTGCAAAAGGTACTGAACAAAATCGAAAATAAAACTCCCGCAACAGATCTGCTCATCCCAATTCAACCACCCCCACCTGATGTCGATACCAATTTATCTGTCTATGATCATATATTAAAAGAAATAAAGCAAACCTATCCTGATGCACAGGCTTATTACTTTTATTTTCCACAAGAGGACAAGGCTCCTTTAAACGTGTATATCCGTTATGAAAAAAACTATGCTTCTATCATACGTCAATATCATGCGGAAAATGGTCACCTGATCAAATCGATCAATTTTTCAAGTAAAAATTATGGCGAAAAAATGCGTGCTCTTAATTATGATATCCATCTCGGAAGTATTTTGGGTATCCCAGGAAAGATAATCGTATTTCTGGCTTCTTTGATTTCAGCAAGTCTGCCTATTACCGGTTTTTACATTTGGTACAATCGACGCAAGAAAAAGAAAAAAAAGGGCCGTAATCTATAACATCTGATCAACGCTGCTGCACATTAAAGAAAAAACAGCATGATAAAAAAATTAAGAGACATGATCTGGGTTAATTATTTTATAATGTTCACACGCTTTTTGATCGCTCTTTCTTTTCTCCCAACAGGTTTGATCAAAGTATTTGGTCAACAGCTCACGTCTATGCCCGACAGCAATCCCGTGGGTCATTTATTTAAAAAACTCTACCATAAAGTGTTACGACTGTATGAATTGATCGACTTTGAAACTTTCCAACTCCCGACTTCGTTTAAAAATGTCACGAAGTCGGTCTTGGTGAAATAATCAAATTGCATGGCCACGCTTGCAACCATATAATCATTGGATTTCTCAAGAATAGTTATGTTGATTTTTCAATTCATCTGATCTCCTTTTTATACTTCAAGTTGATTTCCGAAGCCACGAAAGTTTTTTATTCCATGTATCAACCCACTTATAGCTATAATTACTGCTGTCGCAATTGCTGTTGTATAAACAGTCTCACTTACTGCTGAATTTGCTACAGCCACGGCTACTAAAGCCCATGATCCGACCAATCCATACTCTCTCATATTGCGCTTCCAAGTCATAAAAATATAGAGTAACCCTGCGATCACAATCATGATTATCGTCCAAGAAATCTGCGATAGCTGCCATCCTCCCCACTTAATTTTGGTGAGATAAGCTGCTATATTAGCAATCAATGCTACTGATATCCAACCAGAATATAATGAAAATGGCCACCATACCAGAGCAACGATACGGAAGGGTGGATCTGTTAGCTGTGCTTTAATATTAACAACAATCCTAAGCAAGGTCATCAATAATAGGATCATAATCAGTACTGAAAAACCGATGTAATCATTTAACCAAGCTACTATCCAGAGACTATTGAGCACACAGGAAACGATAAACCATATACCTACTTTATGGATGATATAACTCTCTTTCGGTCTTTTTAAAATGACAAAGGAATAGCAGACAAAACCGATCAAGAATAAATAGATGACACCCCAGATAGAAAAGGCATAGCCCGCTGGAGTAAATAAATTGTGATAGGTATCGGAGACAATTTTCATTGTTTTACCATTTATAACACCGCTATTAGCTTGATAATTGACAAATAAGGTCACCACAAGGCACAGGGCATTCAATATGGCCAAAGTTCTTTTTTTCATCTCAGTATAATTTAATTAAAATCAGTTTACAGTAACAATTTCAGCATGACGCAAGATCTACCAAATTTGCTATCCCATTTAAGCACATAACGAGATCACGAAATAGATATCAAAATAGGAGCCAATCTTTTAATTGAAGATATATTGTTCAAACAAAACTCGTCAAAGTGAATAATAAACATTGAATCTTAAGATTTTTATTTAGACTCTAATCCGGTCCTTCATTTTTTGATTCAATAAAAAATAGGAGGGTGTCAGGTTTAATTTATCAAAGACTTGTTACGTTTACAAAATAGTGATCCGAAAATGAGTATGAAACAACTTCCCTAACAGGTACGAGAAGACAACTCGTATCGGGATAAATTATTCCCTATTGCACATTTTGGTACAATAAAGTAATTTTACGAGATGTATGAAAGAAAGATACCTGTAAATCTAAATTGTGGACTTGATCTCATAGCGGAGGTACTGTATGGTAAGTGGAAAATCCGCTTGCTTTGGTTTATCCATGCAGGACATTTGCGTCCAAGCGAATTACAGCGCAAAATCCCAGATGCATCACGCAGGGTTTTGAATATCCAACTTAAAGAATTGGAAAATCATGAATTGATTGAGAAAACGATTTATCCTGTTCTTCCGCTAAAAGTAGAATACAGTTTGACCGAATTTGGAAAAACCTTAATCCCTGTTATTGCAGCAATGGGTCAATGGGGGGATGATCATGAGGAAAGATTAAGAAATATCATCTTGAAAAATGGGGATAGCGAGTAGCTAAATCCCCGAATAAAATATTAATCCATAGTACTGACAGGTACTAGACTAACTCAAAGTAAGTTTCTAAAGTTTCTTGTCCATTGACAATAATGGATAGTTTGTGATTTCCCAAATAAAACTTTCTAGTCGTAATCAATTTAAAGGATTGATGACGTGAGAGGGTATTAACTTCTCCAGCTTGATATATTTTTTCACTGATTTTAAAAACCTTACGTGACAATTGTCCGTTTGCTTTTAGATAATAAATACCATATTCAAGTCGGACTAATTGAGCTTGGGTATGGAGGTTTTGAAGTTCAAAGGAGAAATTTAAACTGTCGCCAATTTTCACTATTGCTGTTTTGAGCAATAAATTTTTTACCTCAAAAGCTGTATTTTGTAATCCATAAAAAGCAAGTATTTCAGGATGTCCTTGTTTTAACAGTGTCCTACTGGCATGCTTGATGAGGGCATCCGTACTTGCACTAATACCTTTCCATTTCTTGGCAATCTCGATGACAACAGTAGGATGATCTTTGGCGATATCATTTAAATTGTTAGCCACGCTCCTTCTTACCGTTTCAGAAGGTTCATTTCTAAGGTTGTATAATAGCGGCAATATCGGAGATGGATCAACTTTTAGGAAAGGGATCGCCATGGCCCAGGGCAATCTAGGTCGACTCCCTTCACTTGCCAATCGACGTACAGCAGCATGAGGATCGCGCGACCATTTTTCCATCTCACGGATCATTTGATCTTGGTATTTAATGAGAAAAGGTCGAACGGCAAATTCACAGGATATGAATTTGGTAATCACCTCAAATGATCGTACAGAAACGTCAAAATGATCAAGCCCATAGGTTTCGATGTAGTCTGGAAAGATGATATATGCTAAACCACCAGAGGCTCCACTTGCAAGCAACTTTTCAACAACTTGAGTGATAATCTGTGCTGCTTCGGAAAAGTCTTTCGGTAAAAATTGATGTAAAACCTCGGTCGTATGTTTCGTTCTCTGCTTCCATTCGAGATGATCAAACTTACTGACAAAAATATCAGCAATAAATTTTGCTCGGTCAAAATCTGGATCTATAGCATAAAACTGATCGGCAATTGACTGATAAAAATCTGGTGTATAGATATCTTTTACAAGACCCATATTGGCGTAATTAGCATGCGATGAATTAATTTTATTTTTAATACTTTTAAGGTTCACAAATATACATATAGATAAATCATGAAACCACGAATATGTCATAAAGTAAGAATAAAAATAGCGTTAAAACTAAGCCTTTAAAATTCAAAATGATTCATATATGAAAAAGTACATATTACTCTTAATATCATGCCTTGTGATCAATTGGGCGAGTGCTCAAGAGTCGAATTCCAAAGCTTTTATTCAAGCTTTTAAACCACATCTGGGTAAATATTATGAGGGAACTATTGTTGTGGGTGGAAAGGAGGGTGATGGATTTACCGGAAAACGTTTATTGATGCAGATCATGAGCTATAGCGATCATGAAGTAAAAGTGCCTTTCTTTGTTGGGGAAGACAAATCGCGTACCTGGATATTTTCATGGAACAATAACCGTGTAACACTAAAACATGATCATCGAAAGCCGGATGGAACTGCTGATAAAATCACCTTTTATGGTGGTACAGCCACTAATGAAGGAACAAATCAGATGCAAATGTTTCCAGCTGATGCAGAAACGGAACAGCTTATCGACCATGCTGCTTATAATGTTTGGTGGGTAACTATTGATCAGACCAAGTTTTCTTACAACTTGAGGCGAATAGGTTCTGATCGGATATTTTCAGTAGAATTTGATCTGACAAAACCTGTGCGATCTGATTTTAAACCTTGGGATACTGCTCAATAGTAGAATATAGAGTCCCAATAACAGAAATAGCTAATTTTCTCTTTGATTTACCTTTGGGGACTATCGGACATGATGATATATCATTTCTTCAGATATTGCCTTTCCTAAATCAACAATATCTGAAGAAACCCATTTTTACCGCATCGATTAAAGGGTGTTTTTGAACATAGTGATTGTCTCTAATGATCAAAACTGTGGCTAACTGCCATAACATTTACGTTTTATACACGTGCTATTTGAATAATTGCGGAACAAACTCATTGAGATAAGTGCGCCAATTGCTCCAGGTATGACCTCCTTCTGACTCCACGTAAATATATTTGAAATTATTTTTATCCAATTTATTCCTGAAGTCGGTGACGCTTTGATACAAAAAATCGGTCTTTCCAATTCCAATCCAATATAATTTGTAGCCATTATTTTTTTGAACATCCAGTTTAGCATCTAGATCTGAGTAGATGGGACTTTGCTTATTTTGTGGTGGCAGGATCGCTGGAGAAAATAAACCGATATAATCAAACATTTTTGGTTGGTTTGCTGAAATATATAGGGAATGAAAGCCCCCCATGGAAAGTCCTGCAATAGCGCGGTCTTTTGCATCGGATTTTACACGGTAATTTTTCTCTGTAAAGCTGATGATTTCATGAAAGTAAGTTTCCATATCTCCCGTAAAAATATCAGGAGTCATCATATCGATTTTATAGAAGCCCTTTGCCGACTCACCTGGGGCAGCGGCATTGCTGGTATGTCCATTTGGCATCACAACGATCATTGGCTTTGCCTGACCAGAGGCAATCAAATTGTCTAAGATCTGAGAAGCTCTTCCTAATGTCATCCACGCTTCTTCATCCCCGCCCATTCCATGTAAAAGATAAAGAACGGGATATTTGCCCTTGTTAGATTCATAACCAGGCGGCGTATATACAGTCAATCTTCGATCCTCTTGAAGTCCTATTGATGCATACCATCGTTTGGTAACACTTCCATGCGGAACACGCTGTACTTCGTATGATGAAGACTGTGGTCCTGCCACTAGAAACATACTCATCAGGGAAGAAACATCACGAACTTGATAAGCATTGTTTGGGTCATTGGCTTTGACACCATCAACTAAAAATGAATAGGTGTAAATATCTGGGGTAAAATCTGCTTTTGAAAATGACCAGACTCCATCAGTACCTTTTTGGAGATCTACGGGACTTGAATCCATCCAATTTCCCTGTATTTTTACCGTTTTAGCCTGGGGAGCAAAAAGTCGAAAAGTGACTGTTTTTCCATTGACTTCTGGAGAGCTGATATTTTTTTTAGCATTAAAATCAAGACTTTCCTGTGCATAGGCAAATGAATGGAACAGGAAAAGAAAATAAAGGATATGTTTAACTTTCATAATTTAATGATATGTATAAGGTGATCGGTTTGAACATAAAAATAATACAAACTCCATTTAATAAAATTTGTCAACTATAAATATAATGATAGTTATTCTATAAATAAGCATCTTGAAAAATTCCAGCTCGATCATTTGGTGAAAAATACGTATCCGCTACGTTTTTTTACGGATTATATGGATTATGCTACGGGTTATTCATCAAAAACTACGTTTATGTGCGATTAGCGGGATGTTGGGTACAGCTTTTGTTTTAACAAACGAAAAGAACATAACATTTAAAAATATACTACACATGGAAAATATAGATCAAAAAGCAGAAAAAATAGGATTAGATAGAGGATACTATTTATTATTGATGGCTATTTTGGATATTCCTGTTGATAACGAAGAACATAACATTGAAGCGGTATAAGTCCTATGAAAAAAATTGTTATCATAAGTACCTGCCCACCCCAACAATGTGGATTGGCAACATTTACAAAGGACCTGAAGCAAGGAATGGAACTGGATCCGAATGTGACAATCGATGTGATTGCCGTATGTAAGCTTGGTCAGGAACAATTTGATGATTCAGTCCGATTTGTTATTGATAAAGATCGATTGGACAGTTATATCCAAGCTTCCTATATCATCAATGAAGAATATGACTATTGTATTTTGCAACATGAATATGGGGTTTTTGGTGGTGCTGATGGTATATTTATCAACAACTTGGTAAATAAGTTGAGCATTCCTCTTTTGACTATTTTCCATACGATATTGGCCACTCCATCTTTACGAAAAAAGGAGATTATGGAGTCACTTATAGCCAGATCCCATGCTGTGGTGAGCCTATCTCCAAAAGGATGTGAAATCTTGACGGAACTGTTTCCGGACTGCGATCAGCATAAGTTCAAGATGATACCACATGGAGTTCCACAATTTGACTACAACCAACAGTTAGCGAAGGAAAAGTTAGGTTTGCACAAAAATTTTGTGATGATGACTTTTGGACTGATTGGTAGAGGGAAAGGTTTGGAATATGCGATCAAATCTTTGTCAGGCTTGGATTTGCCAGATTTTAAATACTTAATAGTGGGTAAGACTCATCCTCATGTATCGGCCCGCGAAGGTGAATCCTACCGATATGAATTGCAGAACTTGGTGGAACAATTACAACTGCAGGATCATGTTACTTTTGTGGATGAATTCTTGTCAGACGAGCAATTGAAGGATTATCTAACGGCATGCGATATCTACTTGTCTCCTTATCAACATGAAGAACAGATCAGTAGTGGAACGCTATCATTTGCCGTCGGGGCCGGAGCAGCTGTTATCGCGACTCCTTATTGGCATGCTCAAGATTTATTGAGAGACGACCGTGGTATCCTCACTCCTTTTCACAACATCGATGCTATGCGTGAAAATATCAGCCAGTTATATCATTCCGAAAGACTATTGGCGTGGCACAGATATAAGGCACGTCATTTTGGAGAACAAACGACTTGGAGTTTGATCTCCAAAATGTACTTAGAACTGTTATACAACTTCATCAGCCCGGTGAGATCACTCGAGTATTACGAAAATTACATCTCTTTTGATATTAGAAGAGAAGCGTAGCTAATAAAGCCTTAGCATGAACCTGCTGAGGCTTTTTAATATCTTGTTGTTTGACTCCATCTGATTGTCCAACAATCATGACAGCAATTTAATAATCAATGGCAAAATAAGCTGTTAATAAATTAAGAATAGTTTTTCCTGAAGGATGTACAGTTGGCTTACCTGCGGCAACTGAATGAAATTACGATGAACTTTTGCATGTATGCTCAAGATAGTTTTTGGTTCTTTATTGCATCATCCACCAACTCAAACCTTGACGCTTGCTTGGAAGTAATTGATGATTCAAAAGTAGGATGCACATTGCCTTTATCCTTTTTGCATTAGATCTATACTAGATAAAACTTGGTAAGCGAAAGAAATAAATGATGAATTATAATTTTAAACCCTATATTTATTTCAGTAAAAACAATAGCGATTTCATATCCAGATGGCCTTTTTTAAACCCTAATAAATGAAACAATTACTGACCGGTGAGTTTTATGGACAGACTAATCAAACTATTCATTTGAGTGGAATAACCTTGACCGATACCGAATATACGCTTGATCGGGTGGATTGGCACTACCACGAAAATGCTTACTTCACTTTTATTTTGCAGGGTAATGTGATCGAAGGAAATAAAAAGGAAATGTACCACTGTACTCCAGGAAGCCTTCTGTTTCATAACTGGCAAGATCCCCACTATAATATAAAGCCAACGGGTTACACCAGAGGTTTTCATATTGAGCTTCAACATCAATGGTTCGATCAGTTGGATTTTAATATGGACAAATTGCAAGGAAGTATAAAAATCATGAATGCTGACATTAAATTTTTACTTTACGATATATTTAGGGAGACAAAGATTGAAGACAATACGACTACACTAGCCATCGAAACGTTGGTTTTAAAAACACTTACAAAAATGCTGGATCAATCGCTTATTGATCGTGATAAAAACCCAGCCTGGGTCCATAAGATTAAAGAGATACTATTTTACGAATTTAAAGATCAGCTAACTCTTGACTACTTGGCTCAGACATTGGGTATTCATCCGGTGCATCTTTCAAGAGATTTTTCAAAATATTTCAATTGTAATTTAGGCGATTATTTACGAAAATTGAAAGTTGAAAAGGCGTATGCACTATTAGCTGAAAAAAATCTTTCATTGACTGAAATAGCATATGGTTGTGGTTTTTCAGATCAAAGCCATTTCAACCGATGCTTTAAATCTATCAGTGGACTTAGTCCAAACAATTTCAGAAAAATTGTTGCTCATAAATTTCCATCATGTTAATGCTGTTCTATTTTAATGTTTTTTCATGTTGTAATTTGCTCCTCAATTCTAATCGTTAATTGATGAAAAAAATATGCCTGATGATTTCGATCATGCTCCTCGTGGTGAGGACTTCTATTGGTCAAACTCCTGACTTGGTAAAAAGCGATCGCATCGTCTCTCCATTACATATCGAGAATATTGGTAAAATTGTATTTACAGGTACAGGAAAAACAATACAAGATATCAAAACGTCTAATTTCTTGACTGACTTTAAATTTAAAGATAAGGAAGATCTAGATATCCATGTTTTTTTAGGAAACTCACTAACAAATTATCTACATAGGCTTGCTCCTCAACTATCTGCTGATGAGCTCACAAAAAGTGGGAATTATCAATTTACGTTTTTCGTTGATCAAAAAATGACCTATGTGGAGAATCTTCATGTTGGAGCTGGAAACTTGAAAAGTAAAAATCAAAAAACAACTTTTAGAGTTCCCTTGATAAGCACCACCAATGAAGATTCGTGGGGTAGATTTCTGTGGAATAGATTTTTAATGCATGGTGGACAAGAGGCTTTTACAAGTGGGGAGCATCAACTAAAAATTGAAATTAGACCGTATATAAAGCTAGACTCGTTGTTGGTCGGAAATAAAATCGCGGAAGGAGAGTTGAAAATTAGGGTACCCAAAATAAAAATCAATGAAAAACTGGTTAGGATTCAAGCTATAAAACCTGTGCAGGACTGGCAAATTTCTTCCACTTCCATTGATACTGCTAAAATTGAAGAACTTAATAAAAAAATAGTTACGCAAGCGTATAAGGATATAACAAGTATTGTGGTCTTAAAAAATGGTGAACTTTTAATCGAAGAGTATTTCAATGGCACAAACAGAAACAGTCTTCATGACATGCGCTCTGTTGGAAAATCATTTGCTTCGACCATGATGGGGATGGCCATTCAGGAAGGATACTTAAAAAGTGAAATGCAACTATTAAATGAATTTTACAACTTAAAGTCCTTTCAGAATTATACTCCGGAAAAAGAGCTAATCACTCTAAAAGATCTATTGACGATGAGTTCATCATTTGATGGAAATGATATGGATGCAGGGTCTCCGGGTAACGAAGAAAATATGTACCCAACTAAAAACTGGGTTAATTTTACTTTAGATCTACCCATCGACCAAAAGAAAGCTAGAGCTAAAACATGGGATTATTTTACCGCTGGCGTTATCATTCTTGGTGATATCATTGATCAATCTGTTCCAAGTGGTTTAGAAAAATATGCAGATAGCCACTTATTTCACCCCTTAGGAATCACACATTATAAATGGCAATTCACTCCTCAGAAAGTAGCTAGTACAGCTGGTGGTTTACAATTACGTTCTTTGGATTTTGCTAAGTATGGACAGCTGTATAAAAATCAAGGTAATTGGAAAGGAAAGCAACTTCTTACTCAAGAATGGGTGGCTAAAAGTCTATTCAGACAAATTGCTATCTCTGAAAATGAATATTATGGTTATTTATTTTGGAATAAAACTTATAGTGTCGATCATAAAGATTATGAAGTGTACTATTCAAGCGGAAATGGGGGAAATAAGATATTCATTTTCAAAGATCAGCCGTTCGTCATTGTGATCACCTCAACAGCTTATAATAAGCCATACGGACATACGCAAGTGGATAAAATAATGCAAGATTATTTAATACCGGCACTACATACCCGATAACTATGGAATCCAATTGCAAATCAATTTTTACATAAAGCCCTTGTGATCTAGATGATCAGGTTGTTAAAGTTGGATTGAACAAAAAAGGACAGGATCATAAAATGAAATCATATATTTAAAACAGAATAAAAATCCCTTTTAGATCTTCGCTATTTCATAGAAAAATACTATATTGCTGCTGTTTTAGGATCATAAGGGGTATTAGCTCATTTGGTAGAGCGCTTCGCTGGCAGTGAAGAGGTGATCGGTTCGATTCCGATATGCTCCACAATTAGAACAGGCTCATGTAGTTAACCACATGAGCCTGTTTGATTCACTATAGATACAGAAATCACGAAAGATTATTTTGTAATATTTCTTGTAAGCAATTCTCAAAAATCAGGACCATTTTCAACCAGATTTAAACCACAATTTATAACCTATAAGTAACAGTCCTAAAATTTAGGTTCCCAGATTAATCGGGTCATAAAATCCATTTGAAATTCATCCGATTTAATCGGAACTCCGCACACAAGTCCTACTGCTATTTGAGGTGATAATGCCAGCTTGGCTTGTGGTCTCATGATATATTCCAAGTGACCATGCTCCATACGCATATCATTTTCAATACCGATATAATGGCTTGAATTAGGAACCATATAATGTATGTTGGCATTTAGGACAAAATTGGTTTGCATCTCCCTACTTTTAAAACCATATTCAAATTCTGGTCCTGTATAGATCAATGTACTAATCTGGTTAAAGTTTTTAGCTGCTATAAAAAATGGCGATGATATTAATCCTTCGAAAAGAGGTGTATTTCTGACGTTCGGATTAGATTTTCCAAATTCCATTTCATGTACGTAACCGATAGCTAAGGAAGTCTGACGTTTCTCATCAACTAAAAACGTATACTGCGTTCCAAATTTTAATCCTTCGACCCGATTGGTGCTATGTCCTAAATCATCTTTTGCAAAGAGTACAGGAATTTCGATCTCTAATCCCAACCGATTGGCGACTGCCCATTCATACTCAACAAAAGTATGATGCTCGACTCTGTTTTTGAAACGTCCTGTTCCATAACCGACATTAAATTCGGCCTCCCCCTTTCGGGCTCCCAGGTCACGCATCAGATCGAGATAAAGTGGTTCTGCATGTTTTACTTTAGCCGGTTTAGGTAGTATACTGACTTGAGCAAATGAAAAAGTGTAGATGAATAGTGAAAATAGAATGGTATATAAAAGTTTCATGATGCTATTGTTTGAAACAAACCTATAGTCACATTTAGGAAAAACTTAGGAATTTTAAATAATCATGCTGAATATGCACTTATGAAACCTAATCGTTACACTACTGCATCCAAATTCTTTATACTTTTAAATTTTAAATCTAAAAATGAGTAATATAGTACTACATGGATAATAGAAGAGATTTTTTAAAGAAAGCCTCCCTTTTAACTGGAGCGATGGGTTTGGAATGGGGACTACCTGCCGCTATACAGAAAGCAATGGCAATCGAACCTCTTTCTGGATCTAGTTTTCTTGATGCTGAGCATATCGTTATGCTGATGCAAGAAAACCGCTCTTTTGACCATAGCTTTGGTACCCTATCTGGTGTAAGAGGTTATGGAGATCCTCGAGCTATACGATTGCCTAATGGAAATCCGGTATGGTTACAATCTGGAAAAGATGGTAAAACATTTTCTCCTTTTCGCCTCGACATCAAAAGATCTAAAGCTGCCTGGACAAGCTACTTACCGCACTCTTGGGAAAATCAATCAGCTGCCCGTAACAACGGAAAACACGATAATTGGATAGATGCTAAACGATCTGGCCACAAGCATTACGAAGATATCCCACTAACAATGGGTTACTACACCCGTGAAGATAATCCTTTTTACTATGCATTTGCCGATGCTTTTACAATCTGCGATCAAAACTTTTGTTCATCGATAACAGGTACAACAACCAATCGACACTTTTTTTGGACGGGTACTTGTGTCCCTGCTAAAGGAGAGAAACCATTGGTTCGCAACTCAGACATCTACTTCAACCGATGGGCTAATTGGAAAACTTTTCCAGAAAAATTAGAAGCGGCGGGTATTTCCTGGAAGGTATATCAAAATGAGGTGAGCATACAATCCGGTCTACAAGATGAAGGCTTACTGGGCAATTATACGGACAACAACTTGGAGTGGTTTTCACAATATCATGTTGAATTTAAGGAGAGTCATCTCGCTTTTTTAAGAAAGCGCATTGCTGAGCTTCCTGATGAAATCAAGGGAATAGAAAAACTCTTGCAAGATGGTAAAGCAGAAAGTGTACAAAAGGAAAAAAATAAATTAAAGCAAAAACGTGAACAGTTGACGAGTTTTGAAAAAAAACTTCAAACTTTTACTCCTGAGGCTTTTAAAAAGCTATCGCCATTGGAGCAAGCTCTTTTTAGGCGTGCCTTTCAGACGAATGAACAAGATCCATCTTATCGTGAGGCTCTCAATACCGAAGAACATGGATCAGAAATTCGTGTTCCAAAAGGCGACGTATTGCACCAATTTAGACAAGATGTACGGTCTGGAAAACTTCCTACAGTTTCTTGGTTAGTTGCACCCGAATATTTTTCTGATCATCCTAGCGCACCGATGTATGGTGCTTGGTATACCTCCGAAATTTTGAATATTTTAACAGAAAATCCGGATCTGTGGCGCAAAACCATTTTCATATTGAACTATGATGAAAATGATGGTTATTTTGATCATATCCCACCTTTCGTAGCACCCAATCCAGCAGATCCAACATCAGGTAAGGTTTCTCCTGGAATGGATATTTCTGGTGAGTACGTCAGTCTACAACAGGAACTAGATGCTGGAGAAAATAAGGAAAACGCAACTGAGGGTCCCGTTGGACTCGGATACCGTGTTCCGTTGATCATCGCTTCGCCTTGGTCAAAAGGAGGTTGGGTCAATTCTGAAGTTTTCGACATCACTTCTACAATACAATTTTTAGAACATTTTCTGAACAAAAAATATGATAAACATATTTACGAAAATAATATCAGTTCATGGCGAAGAGCAATTACGGGAGATTTGACTTCCGTGTTTCGTACAGCAGAATCGATTTCTGACCTGAAATTACCTTTCTTAGACCGCAACGCACAGATACGCGCTATTGATCAATCCAAAAAATTGCCCTTACCCCATAATTATCATCAATGGTCCATAAGTGATGTAGAAAATCTAAAAAAACAACGAATCAAATCTCCATGGTTGGCCAAACAAGAAAAAGGCCAACGTCCTTCGAGTGCTTTGGCGTATGAATTGTATATCCATGAAGAGATTAATAAAAAAGATGATAAGATCTCCTTACATATGCAAGTTGGGAATACTTTTTTTGGTGAGGCATCCTTGAATAGTCCATTCAATATCTACACGGGCGAATCTTATCACGCTGGTGTTCAATTTTGGCCATTTGCTGTATTTGCAGGACAGACACTTGATTTCAGCTGGAATTTATCCGATTTCAAAGATAATACTTATGCTTTTACGGCTTACGGACCAAATGGATTTATGCGGGGATTTAAAGGGCAAGATGAAGCTCTACACGTTCGCGCATCCTACGAATTAGGAATAAATAAAAAACCGACTGGAAATCTAGTGATATACCTCAAAAATGAAGGAAAAGAAACGTTAAATATAAACGTTAAAGACAATGCATATCGTTTATGGAATAAGAAAATAGCCTTAAAGGCAGACCAGTCAATAACATGGATAATGGATACCAAACAACAGTCTGGATGGTATGATATCACTCTTACGATATTAAATCGTTCGTTTGAGCGACATTTTGCTGGTCGGGTGGAGACTGGAAAACATTCAAAAACAGATCCGCAGTTAAGTTAAAGCATGATCCCGACGCGACAGCATGCAATATATAAACCGATCGTCTCTAAAGTGACCTAGTATGCAATTAATTTAGAGACGATCGAATTTCATTTTCAATCTTTAGCTATCCCCACATATGGAGACCATTAGTTAGCGCTATAGCAAATGAGAAGATATCATTTATGTTTTTTAAAACGCTATTTTAAATATTTGTCCACTATTTTTTCAAGATCGACTAAATCAAAGGGTTTTGCTAGAAAATCATCTGCTCCTGCATCTTTGGCAAGTTCAGCGATATCACTATTTGCTGTTATATAAATAACCGGTATCTGACTAAAATTGGAATCTTTTTTTAATAGTTTTGTTGCTTCTTTTCCACCAATATTGGGAATCCAGTTGTCCATTAGAATTAAATCTGGTCTTAATGCAGCAACTTTTTCAATGATATCATGAGAAGTTTGTGATGTTTCAACTTCATAGCCAGCATCTTCTAGAATAATGGTAACGATCTCTAATATGGAAATATCATCTTCGAAAATTAAAATCTTTTTGTTGGTTTCCATGGCTCTTTTTTTAAAATTGTATTGTTAACATGATCTTATTCTTAATATCTAATTGCGTCGTGGACGATGAATCTACCTTTTTTGATTAAACCTTTATTTAAAGCCCCTTTATTCATTTGTTAATCATAAATGCGCTGTTTGATGGGTAAAGTAAAATAAAAAGTGGCTCCCTCGCCGAGTTTACTTTCCATGCCGTACCGACCTTGATGCTGTCTAATAATTTCAGCGGAGATATAAAGCCCCAAACCTAATCCTTGAAAGCGAACAGATGTTTCCTCGACCCGATAAAACTTATCAAAGATGGGGGGTTGATTTTTTGCAGGTACACCTATTCCAAAATCTTGTACACTTACTTTCACTTCTTGATCATTCATTTCGGTATGGATGATAATTCGATCCGAATCGGGCCCATATTTGATTGCATTGGTCACAAAATTGACCAGTACCTGTTCGATGCGCAACTCGTCGCCCAATATTAAGCGATCTAATCGAGTACCTACGCGTTCGATATGCATCATCTTACTATCATCAGTCTGGCGCATGGTTTCAATGACAGCATCTATTAAAATATCAAGATCAAATAACTGATGATTGATTTTTAATTTGCCATTATCAATTTTTGAAATATCGAGTAAATCTGCAACCAGTGTACTCAATTTATCCAATTGCCCTTGGACACGATCCATATATTTCTGTACTTTTACATTTTGTTCTCCACGCAAAGCACGATCTAACAATTGAACATATCCACGCATACTAGTCAGTGGTGTTTTTAGTTCGTGTGATGCAATACTGATAAATTCATCCTTCTTTTGTTCAATCTGTTTTTGATCATCTATATCCGTAAAAGTACCTACCCAGTGGGCAATCACATGATTTTCTTCAATGGGGACAATCCGCAATAAGTGATAACGATAAAGTTCAGAATTCAACGGTTTTATTCTTACTTCCATTTCCACAGCTTTACCCTTTTTAATATGCGCGTTTACAACATCCATAATAACGGGGTCATCAGGATGGCATTCTGGAAATTGATTTTCGGATGCTGAAAATAGAAACCAATTATTATTTACAAAATCAATTTTACCTTTTGGATCCACAGAGAAAGCGATTTGAGGAAGAGACTCTAATATTAAGCGTAGATGATTTGCTTTTTCTAACAAGGAGGATTGCGCCCGTTTACGTCGCTCAATTTCGCTCAGTAAATCATGCTGTACAGCATTTAAAGCCAAATTTTGTTCATAAAAACGGTAAAAATTCCTGACTTTAAGCAATAAAATCTCCATATCTACAGGCTTTGTGACATAATCTATCCCTCCAGAAGCATAGCCTTGTTCAATAAATCGCCTATCGTGATTTGCTGCGGACAAAAAAATAATGGAAATATCTTTAGTTTTACTGTAATTTGCTAAATACTTTGCAACTTCAAAGCCGTCCATATCGGGCATTTGAACATCTAAAATAATAAGTGCATATCGGTTTTTGAATGCTTTTTTTAAAGCTTCTTCTCCGGAAAATGCCGTGTCCACACTAAAACCTCTAGACTCTAACAGTTGTTGCAGGGAATAGATATTCTCAGGTTTATCATCAACGATTAAAATCATATTTTCAACTTAATTTGCTAATTATAATTATTTCATACGGAATAGTAAACAAAAAACAATTGGTACTAAAATAATTTTTGTAGATGTCCCTTATCTAAAATCAAAAATCAATCCAAAATAACAACTCCAGTCATAAAGATTTAAAATGTAAAAAATATACATTTCATTTCAAGAAAATAAATCTGATAGATTGAAATCAACTCTAGATTTTATTGCCTAATTTTACACTAATAAATTTAGTAAAACAATATGAAACGTTCGGGAACAGCTGATTTACCGCTACATTATGGGAAAGTACCAGCTTGGCTCTATGAACGTATGTCAGCCTTGGGGCTTTCTATTGTAGAGGCCATTTTAGCAGACTATGGTCAAGATGAGGTATTGCGCCGCTTATCAGATCCTTTTTGGTTTCAAAGTTTTGGTGCTGTATTGGGTATGGATTGGCATTCGTCTGGAATCACCACATCCGTCATGGGGGCTTTAAAACGTGCTATTAACCCACAATCGGCGTCTTTAGGGCTATATATATGCGGTGGTAAAGGAAAGTTTTCCAGAGAAACACCTGCAGAATTATTAAGGATAGCAGACCAAACAGGCCTTGCTGGGGACGCACTGGTACGTGCGAGCAAACTGACTGCAAAAGTGGATAATACGGCTATCCAAGATGGATACCAACTTTATCTTCATAATTTCATTGTTTCTGACCAAGGCAATTGGACTGTTGTACAGCAGGGTATGCATGAAAATGATGGGACAGCAAGACGTTACCATTGGCATTCTCAGCATTTAAAATCTTTTATAGATGAACCGCATACGGGCATAAGTGGCATCTCTCAGGGACAGATATTAAACCTAACAGCAGCAGCAGCAACACCAAATAGACAGGGAATTTTGGCTATTGCTAAAAATGATCCCGCTCGGATCATACAAGAATTTGCACATCTTGTGATGCCTAAAAGGCATGATATCCGCGCATCTGATGTGGATTTAAAAAGACTCGGGGCATTATTATATGTGACACGCGAATTGCAGACCAATAGTTTTGAAGAATTATTACTGCTCAAAGGAGTCGGTCCTCGCACCATGCAATCTCTTGCGTTAGTGAGTGAAGTCATTCATGGTGGTCCATCCCGATTTAAAGATCCTGCGCGGTTTTCATTTGCTCATGGTGGTAAAGATGGTCATCCTTTTCCTGTACCTTTAATGATTTATGATGATAGTATTATGGTACTTAGAAAAGGAATAGAAAAATCAAAATTGGGAAATCTGGATAAACTAAAAACAATCAATAAATTACATCAGATCGTATTACAGGCTGAGGCAAATTTCACTCCACAGTTTGACATACAAGAAATATTGGAACAAGAGCGTAGAGATTCATGGAAGTATAATGGTCAAACCGTAATGGGAAAAGCAAAAAAGCCCAATTCAGATCGTTCCGGAATTCAATTATCGATGTTTTAATAGTATATGTCGTTAATTAACATATATCGTGTATTTAGCTCATAACAATATCAAATCAAACGCTCAATGAAATGCTTTTACATGTTTTTAATGGAGCACTATGAAGCTGTTATGATACAGTAGATACACAGTATTGGAAGTAGATGATTCTTATAAATGCTATAATTACAGGTATTTTTAGAATAAAAACTGAGTAATAAATTCTAATATATTTTAAAATCTGCTTCCTTGATCGAATAATAAATCACATCAGCGCAGAACACTTGGTCTTTGGTTATTTAAAAATAAAGGAAAACTCCCCTATTTCAATCCATTTTTTAATCTTTTATTCCTAAATTTAGGATTGACAACTTACACCTACAGACCGACAAACATGTGCAACAAGGATAAACATTTAATTTTAAGCTACTCCTATGACCAGAAATGATATTGACTTTGGAACAATGGCTATTCATCAGGAACATACGGATGGTCATCATGCCCATTTAGCACCTATATATGCAAGTTCTACATTCACCTTTGATAGCGTGGAGCAAGGAATGCGCAGATTTTCTGGAGAAGATGCGGGATATATTTACTCTCGATTTGGCAATCCAACGACTGATGCGACAGCTCAAGCTATAGCTGACCTGGAAACCTGGCATATCCTAAACCCTGATGGAAGCCCTTTGCGTGCCCGTGCTTTATTAACATCAAGTGGACAATCTGCCATGTCAACGCTATTTATCTCCTGCCTTAATGCTGGAGATGGGATATTGGCCACCCCATCTTTATATGGTGGAACCCATGAGTTCATCACCAAAATGCTTCCTAAATTTGGTATTAAAGCTTTTTTTTCGGATATGACTGATGCGGACGAATTGGAAAAGATTTTAAAAGATAAACCAGAAATTAAGCTGATTCACTTTGAATCTCCCGCAAATCCAACCATGCAGTGTATTGATATAAAACTGGTGGTGGAACTGGGAAAAAAATATAACAAATTGATTTCTGTTGATAATACCTTTTCTACTCCTTATCTCCAGCAACCTTTTAAATACGGTGTAGATTATGTGTTTCATTCCACAACAAAATTTTTGAATGGACATGGTAATGCCATAGGTGGAGTATTAGTAGGACGGGATCTAACAGCTATGGAAACGTATGTACATCAGACACATAAATTATTAGGTGTCAACAGTAACCCATTTGATGCTTTTCTTGTTTTACAGGGAATCAAAACTTTACCCTTACGGATGGAACAACATTGCCGCAATGCCATGGATGTAGCCATGTTTCTAGACCAGCATCCTCAGATAGCGCAGGTACATTACAATGGACTCCCCACCCATCCGGATTATGAGATTAGTAAAAAACAGATGCGACATGCCGGATCTGTCATGAGCATAGAGCTTAAAGATGGGTATGACAAAGCTATTGATTTTGTAAACAAACTTCAGATATGCACACGTGCCGTTTCAATCGGAACTGTCGATACATTAGTCTCCCACCCTGCTTCTATGTCCCATGCCGGAATACCTAGAGAGATTCGTTTAAAAACAGGTATTACCGATGGTCTTATTCGCATTAGTGTGGGGCTCGAATCAATTGATGATTTAATCTCAGATTTGGAGCAAGCTCTCGGGTAACTATAAATAAAAAATAACTGTACAGATCAGTAGATGCCCCAGAATAATTTTGGGGCATTGTACTTTTTATTCCTTCTCATGTTCGCGAATTCTTTACTTTTTTTTCTCTTCGGGAGGGAAGAAGAATGATCTTGGACTTATTTTAAAATAAATCCAAACCGCTTTTGCCATTTTAATCAATTCTCCAAAGGACAGGTTCCGAGATCGAAATGCGAGTGTCAGTGATAGTGAGAAACTAACTAGAAAATTAAAAAAACCAATAATCCCTATACCAAGAATACCCCATATCCACATTTCCGTACTGAGGTAACGATCATGACCAAACCAGCCCAGAGCTAAATTTCCACTTGCGAAGGTGATGTGCCTAATGTCCAAATTTAACCCTAAAAACATACCTACTGAGGCTGTTGTCCCCATAAAAACACCAAACCAAATATTAGAGACTATTCCAGCCCATTTTTTTTCATAAAAACGCGCAACTTTCGCTGTTTTTTCTTTACCAAATACTTTTTTTAATACAGGTTGTTCCTCTATTCGATAATACACCGAATTATGTTTGTCTCTATTGGATATACTACCGGCAATGATTCCTGAAAGAAACAAAAAGACTCCTGCAATGCAAGCATGCAATATCATTGGCGTTTCTGTAGGATTCAATTCGTTGACCAATTTTAGCCACTTATTTGCTGCCGGATTGAAGTGGAAAACTTCCTGAATACCCCATACCAATAGTAAGCTGACAGGAAAAGCCATGATGACATTACCGACAAATGCGATAAATTGTGATCGAAACAATCGGGCAAAGAAAATGGCAAAATTCCAATACTTATGTCGAGTTTGATCCTGCCCTGATGCACCATTTTGTATAGCAGCAACTAATGCTGATGCAGTCATAGCAGGTTGTTTAGTTGCTAATGTTGCTCCAAAAAGATAAATAGCGGTAAACCCTATGGCATAATTCATACTGTAAAGTAAAGCGTGTCCAAATTCACTAGTGTCAACTTTTCCTAAGAACAATTTAATTATACACATCACGCCCACGATGATCCCGCCTCCACAAGCTGAACGAAACATACGCCAATATTCTTTCTTACTTGAGGTAATATAATGTTCTCCAGTTTGTGCAGTATGATGTGTAATTTCATAAGCTAACAATTGGGTGCTTTGCCCCACCAGTTTCCGAATATTGCTCTTACGACAATTATAATCAATCAATGTCTGTGCAAAGGCTATTGTTTTAGTCATCTTTTCTTGAGCCTCATTAATGACCAAAAAAGATAAAATTGTTTTGATTCTTTCCAATTGCTGCCTGATTCGCAATAAAGATTGATTGACTTTGATCGAGATACCAAAGCGATGCGAATTGGAAAATGCGGTATCAATATAATTTTCACATTGCTTATGCAACACCAATATTTGTTTATAGGCAAGATCATCGGAAGTCATAAACTGCATATGGTCACCTAAGAAACGATCGTTCAACTCATTGAACTCCCGCATAATGGCAATAAATGGACTATCAAAATTTTGAAACTCGGGAACCATCTTGCTCACATCGGTTTCCATAGCTCTTCCTGTAATCCGCTGCACCAGTACCTCTAATCCATACAAAATTTCTTTAATTTCAAAATTATGCTCACTTTCGTAAAGTGAGTTGAATTGACAGATCACATATAATTCATGCTGCTGTTTTGCAGGGATCGCTGCAACCCAATCGGCATCCTTAGAATGATAAAAAATTTGATTGAGTACATATTGTAAAGTTGATTTTGGAGGTTGTGATGGCAAATACTTTTCCGTAAATCTTTTTTTAATCTCATACCTAAAATCAGCATAACTAATAATACCCGTATCTGTAATCAATTGGTCAAAATCTTTCTGATCTAAAACTCGATGCATATATTTAACAAATAGATCTCTATGCTCGTTAGATTCTTTTAAATAATCCAATAAGGGACGGATATCAACTTGATAATATAATGATTTTCGTTTTGGTCTGAATATGGCAATTAAGTAGGACAAGAAATCCAATTCAATATAGGATGGATCACTTAGTTGAATATAGAATTTTTCGAACAAGTACTTGACTTGTTGATTGGTACTTAACTTTTCTCTCATGCGGAATGGCTTCAAATTGCTTGATCGCAACATTACTTTTTTGATTATTTAATCTATCAGCCCATGATAGCAAAACAATCATACTCGATCATGTATTGAACATTTTGCTTCTGGATGCTATGAAATTTCGAAAATAATAAAACAAAATAGAGTATCTCGCAAATTCTTATACTTTCAGTTTGACATTTCTTCAATGATAATGCCAATCTAAGGATATGCATTGGAATGAAAAGATTTAAACACACTTTAACTCATTCATTTTACCACCGAAATAACTCGCATGCATGATAAAAATAGTTAAAATCTGTTAAAATCAATATACATATGCAACAATACGATATCAGAAAGCGTTTAGTAAGTATTCATAATTTAGGTTAATAATTGGTTAGTTAAAAACGCCTGAGGTTCCCCACTTCAGGCGTTTTTTATGAAAAAAGAATTGACATTGATCATTTTTGATTCAAAATAAAGACGAAGATGGAACAACCGTTAAAATCTGTTAAAATCAATATACATACGCAACAATAATATGCCACAGCGCGTTTAATAAGTATTCATAATTTAGGTTAATAATTGGTTAGTTAAAACGCCTGAAGTTCCCCGCTTCAGGCGTTTTTTATGACAAAAGAATTGACATTCAATCTGATTACTCACATAAATAAGATTACTCAAGATTAAGATATGCTAAAAGGGTATAGCTTACCTGACTTTCGACTGAAATTATTTATATTGCACGTAAATATTATCCATTTAAATACTATCTGATTTCTTTGTATTAATAAAGTATAGATTATGAACCACCATCATTCGCTTAAATTACGTATTTTCGTTCTTTTTTTCTTAGGATTATTTCTTTTGACCAGCAAACAAGCTGCTGCTGCAAATAACACAGATCAACCCATGTTTTGGACTTGGTTAGATTATAGACCTACCAGTAATTTTGATTCACTCTGTCGTGAAATGCAGTATCTGGGTATCGATGGGGTCATGCTCAATGCTCCTACACCTGATGATTATAGGGTTGCCATTCCGATCGCGCATAAATACGGGATTAAAGTAGTCGCTTGGTTGTGGACTTTAAATCTGGAACATGATCGGGAGCAGATTTTAAAGGAGCATCCAGAGTGGTTTAGTGTCAATCGAAATGGGAAAAGTTTAGCTGATACGACCGCATATGTAGGTTATTATAAATTTTTATCTCCTGTTCTTCCTGAAGTCAAGAATTACATCAAAGAGAAAATTCAATCATATTGTGATGTAGAGGGGTTGGATGGAATTTCTATCGACTATAACCGCTACGTCGATGTTGTACTTCCTACTACACTTTGGCCTAAATATCATATTGTTCAAGATCGCGAATATGCCGCTTGGGATTATGGTTATCACCCGGTAGCAATCCAAAAGTTCAAAGATCAATTCGGTTATGATCCACGTGAACAAAAAGATCCCGCTAGCGATCTCAAATGGAGACAGTTTCGCTGTGATCAAATTACAGATGTAGCTAATATGATCGCAGATGTGGTGCATGCTAGTGGTAAAGTAATGGCCGCATCCCCCTTTCCAACACCAAAAATGGCTTCCCGAATGGTAAGACAAGATTGGGGAAAATGGAAATTGGATATGGTATTTCCCATGGTATACAGCAATTTCTATACAGAAGATCCAAGTTTCATAAGAGATTGTACGATCGAAAATGTACATGATAAAAATAAGATGACCACTTTATACTGCGGACTGATGGCGAGTGATAGCGATGTCATGTTTACAGAAATGGATGAGGCGTTGAATCATGGAGCACAAGGGATAGCCATATTTACCGTGAATAGTATCCGTGACCCTAAAATTAAAGAGAAATTTAAAAATTATACTGCACAAGCAAAGGCTAAAAAACTAGCTAATAATGGCGTAATGCCTATCGTTGGTAAAAACCGAGTCGAACGTGATCCATTCAAAAAGGAAGGGATTATGAATTTAATTACGGCTAAAATACAGCAACTGGTATCTGGATCAGAAACAAGCAGCAATTTACCTGCGGTGAAATTATCAAGTTTCAAAAAAGTGGCATCTTATGATGTAACGGAACGTTATTTGGTTTCCGATAAATGGAGTAATAAAAAATTTCACGTTACTTTCTATTTTTATGGGGGAATATTGTCTGGATGGAATGTAGACGTTGCAACCTAATTACATCACATTAAACTAATTACAGTTACAGTATCAATCCTCTCATACTTTTTTAATGATCATAAAAAAGAGGGTCACCTGACATATGGGTGTACCCTCTTTTTTTAACTTAGATGATAGCTTTGATTTTTAAACTCCATAGAAGTATAATACTTATACTTTTCATTATCAAGGGGATAATCCCAACAACCCATACGATGAAAAATTTGACCACCAAATCCTGTTTTGAACCGATAGAGTCCATATAGCGGGTGTGATGCATCTGCTTGGGGTGCTACTCCAAAGAAATCATATTCGGTACAGCCTTTTTCTTTAGCCATTTGCATGGCACGCCATTGTAAAGCATAAGTAGCCATATAATTTCTGTTTTCTGTAGCTGAAGCTCCGTATAAATACGTTCCTCGATTCGCCGATACGACCAAAAACATCGCCGCTAGCGGTTTATCTTCTATCTCTGCGACTAATAAATAGACATCTGCTGGTGATAGCGTATCATTAGCTCGTGCAGAAAGTACTACTCTGAAATAGCTGATATCGTGCAGAAAGAAATGATTCCGTGCAGCAGTTTGTCGATATAGATCATACCAAATTGCCAAACTATCGAGACCAAGTGAACGAATTTTGACTCCTTTTCTTTTGGATAGATTGACATTATAGCGTGTCTTGGTTTTCATAGCAGCTAAAAGGGTATCATCATCTTTCTTCAAATCCATAAAAATGGTATTTGAGGGTAAAATATCTGTATTCGATTTTCTTAAATTCCAGTTAGTTGTATTGAAATTAAAACGGATTTCCTGAATTTTTTTGTCTGGAACTCCTAACCAATTGCCATTAATATCATAACAGTCATCTTCTTTTGCCCAATGTGACTCCCAAGATAAATCATACCGGATCATGATACAGTTTTTGGGTAAACAAGATCTTAAGCTTTCAGATAATTGTTCTAAAAAATAGCCTTGATTTTCTACTGATGGCTCCACTTCTGGTCCATAGGGAACATAAGCAATACTATGATCTTGATCTAAAGTCTGAATCAAAATCAACAGATCTCCGATAAAATAAGTGGTGTCTTCTGAATCTACATAGAGATCGGCTATTTTGGTTTTAAAATTAAACGCTTTCGACGTTACTCCTTGCAATCTTTTCACTTCAGACCAATAGGCTGTTTGTTGAATAATTGATGTTTGATAAATTTGTTTAATTTCTTTGTCTTCTATTTCGGCAATCATGGCTTTTTTAATATGAAATCAATGGGTATTGAAATTTGAATATAAGGTTTCAAATTTCAATGCCAAAAACGACAAACATAACCATAAAGATTAATCTCACCAAGTTGATTTGTCAGGTACTTGTTAAAAAGCATTCTTTAGCCGTTACAAACAGAACTTAATCTTCTCTCTGCTTTAAAAAGGACAAGAAAATTTCTTGAAAATATGATATTTTAATATTGTCAAGCCATAAAATATGGGTATGGTGAGAAGTATTTTTTGTTTTAAATACGATATCATTTAAATAAATCCAATAATTCAGCGGTACTGACTTTGCCAAAATAAGCCGTTATATCTTGCTGACACAATAGCGTTGCAAGGTGAGCAATGTCGTGCTTCTGACCGATGAGTAAGGATTCTAGTTCCTCAATCGGTTTTGAAGCAAAGAAATCTCCAAATATTTTTGCTTTTTCAATATATCCCTTATGTACATCTAAATGGATTTCAATAAATCCTGCTGGTATTTTTAGTGCTTTTTTAAAATTATATTGGGGTGAAAATCCAAAGTTCCACTCCCAGGTACTGTACTTTTCTGCTACCAATTTTTCAATACCGATGACATCATCGTCTGTAAATGAATGGCGGACTGCTTGGGGATTATTTTCCATCATTTCAGCGATCAACAACTCTTTGAAAGATAATGCTGTAATTTCTGCAGGAAGATATTCACTCAGGTTGATCACTCGGGCACGATTTGACTTCACCGCCTTATCCACAAATTTTAAAGGATTAACTTTTAAAGCATCCCCAAGAACCTCCATCTGAGAATTGATTAGAAGTGTACCATGTTGGATCATCTTTCCATTTTTGGCAAGTTTTGCATTTCCACTGAATTTCTTTCCCTCTACTAACAGATCGTTTCGACCTTCTAATTTTGCTGGGATACCCATATGATTTAACAGGGATATGACGGGCTGTGTAAAAGTTGAAAAATCCATAAAATCATTTGTACCTAAAAGGGTATGAAATGAGAAGTTTAAATTTCCAAGATCATGATAAACCGCTCCTCCACCAGACATGCGCCGAACGACCTTTATTCCTTGACTTTGAACATAATCTAAGTTAATTTCCGCTAATGTATTTTGAAATTTACCGATAATAATAGAAGGTGCATTGATATATAATAAAAAAATATCTGCTTCCGGATATTTATTCAACAAATATTCTTCCGATGCTATATTAAAATAAGCGTTGTTGGAGGGGGATTCAATGATCAGCATAAACTAGAATTTACACAAAAATAACAAGTTTTTAATAGAAAAGCGAGGCATTATCGGGATCATAACACTAATTCTAAATTGGTTTTATAAAAGTCGTATGGTTATCATAAGAATGGAGCGCTTGCAACAACTAATTGTGGATAATAACTGGTGTAAAATAGAAAATCATATTTAACATTTTTTACTTAGGATATATAGATAGGAATAAAATACATCATCCCTGCATGTAAACCGGAATTGTCTTCTATTTATAGAAAAACATCGAATGTACATGTGTGTACAACAAAAAAATCATGCTCTCCTTTTATAATGTAATAAATGCATACAAATATCTTCTTATGGATCAATTCTATTATATTGCGTATCTAAGCAAATTTATATAAGTTTACAAGAGCAGAGTTGTTACACTTAACACATTAGACATGGACTGTACCATCTGAATGCTCAGGTGATTATAGTTAGTTAAAATCAAATTAAGCTAAATAAATAACTTAAATTTCAATAGAATTCAATTTTATAGCGCATATTAAAAACACAAGGGATGCCAGAAGAAACAGAAAAAAAAATAGCGATCTTGATTGATGCTGATAATATCTCTTATAAAAAAATAGAGGAGATATTGAATGAAGTAAAACGATATGGAATCCCTACGATCAAGCGTATCTACGGTGACTGGACTAGTCCTTATGTAGAAAATTGGAAAGATAGCCTCTTAACACATGCGATCACACCCATTCAACAATACAGCTATACTCAGGGTAAAAATTCAACAGATTCGGCTTTAATCATCGATGCGATGGATATTTTACACTCGGATCGTGTAGATGGATTTTGTATTGTCTCCAGTGACAGCGATTTTACCCGTCTAGCTACCAGGCTTCGCGAATCAGGTAAACTAGTAATTGGTATAGGAGAACGTAAAACTCCGAAACCTTTTATTTCTTCTTGTGATAAATTTATTTATGTCGAAATCTTAGAGAAGGAGGTTTCTAAAAAAGCTGTAAAAAAGAAAAATAATAATTCCAGTTCCACTCCCAACCCTGTTGTTGACAGAAATCAAATTTCTGCCTTGGATGAAGAGACACTTGAGCTACTAAAAGATACCGTAGATGATACTGCAGATGAAAGTGGATGGGCATTTTTAGGTGAAATAGGCAGCTTATTTAATAAAAGAAAACCAGATTTTGATGCTAGAAACTACGGCTATGAAAAAATCTCCCACCTTTTTAAGGCTTATAAAGAAGATTTTGAAATTGAAGAGCGTAATACAGAGAAATCTCGAATAAAAAATTATTACATCAGAAATATCATTAATAAACCCGTACAAACAAATCCTGCTCTGACGACAACAGGAAGTACAACCATTAGTCAAACAACTCCAATAAATAATACTGCTCATCATTCAAAACCAAACACAACTGCTTCTCAAGCTGCAAATTCAGCTACGCAACAAGCAAAATCTATAACGCAGTCGGTATCTGCTCCTACAGAGCGGAAAAACATAACACCAAAACAAGGAAAATCAAAGGGAAAGCCAAAAAATACAAATCCTACTGTAACGATATCCGAAACCAATACAGCTAACCAACAGGCAAAAGTCATATTTGCTACTGAATCGGCTGATACGGAACGATCAAATACAAATTCTAATCAAACAAAACTCCACCCACCTTCACAATCTGAGCATACAGCAACGACTTCCTTAAGTTCAGCGACGTCTTCCCTTTCTAAAGTAAAAACGCATATCACAGAGTTGGAACATGCAATTATTCCTTCGAAAGGAAACCAAATTACAGCAGAAGATGTAACTAAAAATCAAATCAGAATTACGAAAGATCTTAAACCTTTATTTCCAAATAAAACTAAAAAGATTAGAATACTGATTAAAAATGAATACGAGTGTGCTTTTTCTTACAGAAGAGATCGTTCTCATGTCCTGAGTTTGGGACAACATGCTGCAGAAGAACTTGAACTTGAGGCTGGCACATCAGTTAAGTTGGTAAAATTGGGAGACAACTCCTATCAATTAGACAAAATAAGCAAAGAAAGTAACTAAAATTACTATAAGTTTTGTAATTTTATTAACGCAATACCATAAAATAACGATAAGTTTATTTCTTGGCACAACATTTGAAATAACTTTTATTCATAATTTAGATTAATAATTGGTTAGAAAATGCCTGAAGTTCCCAGCTTTAGGCATTTTCATTAGTACCACTTTTTAATCTGCACATATGAAAATATTTACCCCTCTTTTGATATAACAGTGAAATTAAACTGTAATTTTTAAAATAGAAATCCTTAAAATAGGGTAATAGTTATTTTAAACCCAAAACAATGGAAATCAATCTTGCATTTTTATTGTTATATCCTATATCATGAACATTATGAATAATCAACCTCAAAAGAAAACAAGTGATCATTTGGCCAATGAACGTACATTCTTAGCATGGATACGTACCAGTATAGGAATTATGGGATTTGGTTTTGTAGTGGTAAAATTTTCATTATTTGTCAAACAAGTGAGTTTAATTTTACATAACCAACAGCATACTATACAAAAAGGTTACTCCGCCGCAATCGGTGTCACATTAGTAGCACTTGGCGCTATGACAGCACTATTTGCCTATCTCAATTATAAAAAAGTTGAAAAAGAGATTGATAAAGATACTTATGGAAGCTCTAATCCCCTCATTGTGTTCGCTACTTTTGGTCTTATTTTAGTTAGTGCACTATTGATATGGTACCTTATTGATAGTATTTGAAACTAAAAAATCTCATTTACCTATCTCATAAACAGCATCTAACAATCTATCTGGAATATTCATTTAAAAAAAGTGTAACGAAAGGAGAAGTGCTCGTACTTACTAATCAAATAACAAAAAGGAAATTCATTTTTTAAGCATGATATGTTCAAAATGTTGTTCATTTCAATTAAAATCTTTGTAGTAATATCATATGTTAACAGATTATTCTAGCGAAAAAACATTTCTGAATCTGATGGAGGCTCACAAAGGTATCCTACATAAGGTAGCTCGATTATATATGGACAGTCCAGAAGACCGAGAAGATTTACAACAGGAAATCATGATCCAATTGTGGAAATCTTATCAAAACTTTAAAGGAGATAGTGCTTTTTCTTCATGGATGTATCGAGTAGCAATCAATACGGCTATTTCTTATTTTAAAAAGGAAAAACGAAGAAGTGATGTTTATGATTACTCTAGTGCAAAAGAACCTGAAAATGAAGATTACAATCCAGAAAAGGATCGACAACTGGAGATATTTTATCTTGCTGTGCAACAACTAAATTCCGTAGAAAAAGCTTTGATATTTTACTTCATGGAAGGACTATCGCATCGTGAAACGGGATTTCAGCTCGGTATAAGTGAAGGAAATGTACGTGTAAAACTCAATAGAACTAAAGAAAAATTACAACAAATCATAAAAAAAACAGGTTATGAATCTTGATAAATTAAAATCGGCGTGGAATAATGAAAACACGGACGATGTCCATATTCCATCACAAATAAAACAACTTAGACAAGCTAAACACCCCTTGGATAAACTCAAGCAAAACATGAATAAGGAATGGTATATACAGATTGTGACTATCCTATTTTTGGGATTTTTCCCACAACTGTTCCCTATCCACCCTTCATTGCATGTCATTTATTATGCTTCTTATACCTTACTGGTTGTTATTTCAGCATATTATTTGAACTTGTTTCGATTATTTTATAACAGGATTAATCACTACACTGCTGATACGAAAGATAGCTTGACCGAAATATACTATGATTTTAAATTAAATATAGAACGCTATCACGCTTTTGGTTTTCTTTTACTTCCTACTGCGCTAATTGTGATTACGTTATATGCATATAATACTTTATTAGAAAAAGGAAAAGATTTCTCATCTTTATCATCTGAATTCAGATTAACACTTATTGTACTCACGCTAGTGGTTAGTTTAAGTTTTATCCTATCCATTCTTGCTTGGACACGATATTACTACGGTCCTTATGTCAACCAATTGAAAAAAGTATTGGACGAGCTAAAAGCTGAAGAACTGAAGTTGGAACAAGAAATAAAAAACGGTTTAAAAGAAGAGGATCTAAAGACTGGAGAATAAGAAATATTATCATCGCTATAAAAAGCATTTGCAGATCTTTACTGCAAATGCTTTTTCATATATCCATCCTAGGGGATGATTAAACCAATTGCTTTAGCGCAATTTCATATGCTTTTGATGATAGATGTGTTTTGGAATCGGATACTGCTCTAATTTGATCTATTGCTTGTCCGATGATACGTGATACATCTGAAAATAATGCATCATCACTGATTTCTACATTGGGTTGCATGAGGTATGCAAAAACACGTGCCATACCACAATTTGCTATAAAATCGGGTATTACGGATACTTGTGTATCGGCATATTCCATGACAGGTCCATAAAATATTTCACGATCTGAAAAAGGCACATTGGCACCTGAAGCAATCAGCTCAAGTCCATGTGTGACCAATTCACCTACCTGTTCCTTAGAAACTAAACGTGAGGCTGCAGCAGGAATAAAAATGGAGGCTCCCATATGCCAAATCTCCTTGTTCACTTCTTCAAAAGAAAGTAAATCAGGAGTGGACAATTCGTTTCCTTTACGATTGAGAAACAGCGTTGTGATTTCTCCTTCGGTAAAACCTAAAGGATTAATCAATCCGCCAGCACGGTCTATAATACCGACAATCTTTACCCCTATCTTACTGAGATAAAATGCTGCTGCTGCAGCAACATTGCCCCAACCTTGAATGATAGCACTCTTACCCGCACAATTACTCTCATAGCATCTGTAGAAATGTTTAACAGCTTCTGCCACCCCATAACCTGTAATCATATCCGCTATCTTATATTTTCGTTTCAGATCGGGACTATATGCTGGGTCTTCCAAAACTTTAGAAACGCCATAGCGAAGTTGCCCAATCTGGTGGATGCGCTCATTTTCACGTACATTGAAATGACCATTCAACACACCTTCTTGTGGATGCCAAAGACCATATTGCTCTGTTAAAGGTATGACATCGTGAATTTCATCGACATTGAGGTCTCCACCTGTACCGTAATAATTCTTAAGTAAGGGAGTCACGACTTTAAACCACCTATCCAGTACACCTCTTTTTCGAGGATCCGATGGATCAAAATTAATTCCTGATTTGGCTCCACCGATAGGCGGTCCAGAAACGGTGAATTTTACTTCCATGGTTTTGGCTAATGATTCAACTTCATTTTTATCCAATCCCAACCGCATCCGAGTCCCTCCTCCAGCTGCTCCACCTCGTAAAGAATTAATGACTACCCATCCTTCTGCCTCAGTTTCTGTATCTTTCCATTCAAAAATGATCTCCGGCCTTTTCTGTTCAAAAGCTTGCAGCAGCTCTTTCATATTTTCCATAGTATGTAGATTCTTTTTTAGCTTATTTAAGCTATAGATCTGATGATTATAAATTACCTCTTTTCTCTTGTTCCCGTTCGATAGCTTCGAATAAAGCTTTAAAATTACCAGCGCCGAAACTTTGTGCTCCCTTGCGTTGTATAATTTCAAAGAATAATGTTGGACGATCTTCTATTGGTTTTGTGAAGATCTGTAAAAGGTAACCTTCATCGTCACGATCAACTAAAATACCGAGATTTTGAATAATTTTTATCTCTTCGTCAATCTGACCTACGCGTTCGGGCAACATGTCGTAATATGCTTCGGGCGGAGCACCTAAAAACTCTACACCTCGTGCCTTTAAGGCTTTGACTGTCTTTACAATATCATGTGTTGCTAAAGCGGCGTGCTGTACTCCTTCTCCTTCGTAAAATTCGAGATATTCTTCAATTTGTGACTTTTTTTGTCCTTCTGCAGGCTCATTGATTGGAAATTTAACGTACCCATTCCCATTGCTCATCACCTTACTCATCAATGCCGAATACTCGGTATTGATTTGCTTATCATCAAAAGAAAGGACATTGACAAAACCCATAACGCGTTGATACCAGTCTACTGTTTCATTCATTTTATTCCACCCCACATTACCTACACAATGATCAATATATAATAATCCGACTTCTTCTGGCTGATAATCACAATTCCATGCTTGATATCCTGGTAAAAATACCCCATTATAATGCTTACGTTCGACAAAGAGATGCACGGTTTCGCCATAGGTATATATGCCTGAGGTAACTGCTTCACCGTGTTCATCACTGAGCACCTTGGGTTGCTGATATACGCGAGCTCCTCTTTTGGTGGTTTCTTCAAAAGCTTTAGTCGCATCATCAACCCAAAGAGCAAGAATCTTGACTCCATCGCCATGCTGTTTCACATGTTCTGATATGGGATGATCCGATCGTAGAGCAGTAGTCAATACCAATCGGATCTTACCCTGTCTTAACACATAGGAAGCACGATCCCGGACTCCCGTTTCTGGTCCTGCATAGGCTTCGGACTGAAATCCAAAAGCCGTTTTATAAAAGTGAGCAGCCTGCTTGGCATTGCCCACATAAAATTCGATATAATCTGTGCCATTGATGGGCAGAAAATCTTGCGCTAAAGCTATTTTTTCGGCAAAAGTCTGTTTCATTATCTTATATTTTTAAGAGTATATTTAATATTATTCACTCAACCACGATTTGTAATAATCTGGATCTTCAATGGCTAGTGCTTCTTCTGTCAACTTTAATGGTCTAAATGGGTCAATCATAACCGCCAATTCCTCTGTCTGCTTCTGTCCGATGCTTTTCTCCACGGTACCGGGATGTGGTCCGTGCGGTATTCCTCCAGGATGTAAGGTAATTTGTCCGCGTTCCACACTTTTACGACTCATAAAATCACCATCAACGTAATATAAGACTTCATCAGAATCAACATTACTATGACTATAAGGGGCAGGAATGGAGTCTGGGTGATAATCATAAAGACGAGGACAAAAACTGCAAACGACAAAACTATCCGTTTCGAAAGTCTGATGTACTGGAGGTGGTTGATGCAGTTTTCCTGTGATAGGCATAAAATCATGGATCGAAAATGCCCAAGGATAATGATAACCATCCCAGCCGATAAAATCAAATGGGTGACTACCATACACGTAGGGATATATTAATCCTTGTTTCTTAATTTTAACTTTAAATTCACCAATTTCATCATTGGTTTCTAAAGCAGCAGGTCTTCGGATATCACGTTCATAAAAAGGAGCATGCTCCATCAATTGTCCAAATTCGTTTCGATAGCGTTTTGGGGTACGAATTGGAGAAAATGATTCGATGATAAACAAGCGATTGTCAGCATGATCAAAATGAATTTGATAAATCACTCCCCTCGGAATAACAATATAGTCACCATAAGCAAAAGGGATCTGTCCATAACCTGTTTTAACGACTCCTGATCCTTCATGTATAAAGATGATTTCATCGGCTTGACTGTTCTTATAGAAATAATCCGTCATGGATGTCTGAGGTGAAGCGAGTGAAATATGCAGATCATCATTGACCAGAACGGGAACTCGACTTTCTAAGTAATCGTCTTTTTTTTGTACCGCAAAACCTTTTAAGCTCGTGTGCTTAAGATGCTTGCTACGCGCTATTTTTGGTGAGACATCGTAGGCTTCTCCAATCTGCTTCACCAATGTTGGTGGATGACAATGATAAACTAATGAATAAGTACTCGAAAAACCATGTGTAGAAACCAGTTCTTCGGAATACAGCTCACCATTAGGCTTCCGAAATACGGTATGTCTTTTAGGAGGAACTTTTCCCAATTGATGATAAAGTGGCATAAGTAACTAAATTAAAAAGGTGAAATGATATATGTTGCGGCAGGGGTTAAACAAGTAACTCTAGCACAAATAAATAATGAAGGGGAAGATTATTTAATATTGAGCAAACACCACATCAGCGATCAATGCCTTCAAGAAAGCACTCATTCCTAAATTGACTCTTTTATATGTGAGTCTACTGGTGTTCATAATTGGATTTTTTATTTAATCAAATATAATATTTTATTTTTTAATATTTCAAATAAATACAGAAAATGATTAGCGAACTTCCTATATTTAACCCAATTGCATAACTGAGTGCATGCAACAATAATCTTTTTTAATGCATTATAGAGCATAAATTACGAAACCAATTTTAATTTTATATACATCAGATTATGAAACTGATTACCTGCGTTTTGGAAGAAAATGAATGTTTGGCTTTTTTAATTGGCACACATATCTATGCTTGTCACGAAATTGATAAATCCTTTCCGAATACGATGGATCTTTACCTACATACAAATGATGCGGTAAAGACAGCTATGGGTGAGGCATACCTTTCACTATGCCATGCAACTACTATTGCTACAACATTTACTCTGGATAATACAACCTTAAAAGCACCTGTCCCTCGTCCAGGTTCACTGCGTGATGCCTATGCCTTTCGTCAGCATGTAGCCACCTCTCGTCGCAATCGTGGATTGGAAATGATTGCCGAATTTGACCAGTTTCCTGTCTTTTATTTTTCAAATCATAGAGCCATCTGTGGCCCTGGAGCAGTGGCTTGTATGCCGAAACATTTTGATAAACTTGATTTTGAACTGGAAGTTGCTATTGTCATACAGAAGCAGGGGCGGAATATACCGGCTTCGGAAGCTGATGACTATATCGCTGGTTATATGATCATGAACGACATCAGTGCTCGAACACTTCAGATGGAAGAGATGAAGCTCAATTTGGGACCAGCCAAAGGAAAAGATTTTGCGACGGTCATAGGACCGTGCCTAGTAACTGCCGATGAATTGGAAAAATATCGAGTAGATCCTCCTAAAGGCCATATCGGTGCCACTTATAATCTTGAAATGTCGTGCTCGGTAAATGGAAAACGGGTCTCCATGGGTAATCTTAGGGATATGGACTGGACTTTTGCCGAAATCATCGAACGTATTTCTTATGGTGTGGATATATTCCCTGGCGATCTAATTGGCTCAGGAACTGTAGGCACTGGCTGTTTCCTGGAGGTTAATGGAACTGGAAAACTAAATGACCCATCTTACGAAGAACAGTGGCTAAGGGAAGGTGATCAAATCACTTTGGAAGTAACTGGTCTAGGTAAGCTGGAAAATCACATTGTGAAATTAAAAAATTAAGAATAATAAATCAAATAAGGAATATAGCTTATGATATCAGAAAAAACAACAGTAATTGATCCTGTAGCACAGCAAGCTATCTTTGATGACCTCATCAAATATGCCGTTGCACCGCGCCCTATCTGTTTTGCAAGCACGATAGATGCTGCAGGTGAGGTCAACCTGAGTCCATTTAGCTATTTTAATTTCATGTCTCAACAACCACCTATCTGTGTTTTTTCTCCATTATTAAGAATGCGAGATGGTTCAACAAAACATACATTAGATAATATCGAAGAAGTCCCTGAAGTGGTGATCAATATTGTGAATTATGCTATGGTACAGCAACAGTCCCTAGCGAGCACCGAATATGGAAAAGGTATCAATGAATTTGAGAAATCGGGTTTTACAGCAATTGCATCAGATCTCATCAAACCACCTCGGGTTGCAGAATCACCCATACAGTTGGAATGTAAAGTTAAAGAAATCATCAGTCTTGGGGATGGCCCTGGAGGTGGAAACTTGGTCATCGCCGAAATTGTTAGGATGCACATTCACGAAATTTTACTGAATGAGAACTACCAGATCACACAGGAATCACTCGATCTTGTTGCTCGTTTAGGTGGTAATTGGTATTGTCGTGTAACTCAAGAGTCGTTATTTGAGGTTCCAAAACCACTCCGCAATTTAGGAATTGGAGTTGACGCACTGCCGGAGCACATTCGCTTTTCGGAAATCCTTACTGGTAATCATCTGGGTAGACTTGCGAATGTAGAACAATTACCAGTATTGACTGATGAAAACAGATTGAGTTTGGATCCAAATATCAAAGCAATATGGGATCAATCGCAAGATCAACTAACATTAAGAAGTAAACTTCTACAGATATACGCTGCTAAACTATTGGATGAGGGTAAATTGAATATGGCCTGGCAGGTTCTTTTACTGGAAATCGAATAAATATCAGGTTGATTTAAACTCAAGTTGCCCATCCATATCCATCACATTGAAAGGTTATGGGTGGGCAACTGGTTTTTATAATAAGGACTACTTTCCTGCTTGGATACGTTTTTGAACTTCATTCCAGTCATAGATATGGAATACCTGACCATTACTCATGGCTACCAATATGCCATTCGGGAATTCGGGACCTAGATTGACATGTGTAGCATCTGCACCGTCGCATTCTATAGCAGAAACAGGAATATCAGCTAGTAATTTGTAAGCATTGGGATTGGCTGCTTCACCTTCTCTTGGATAAACTAAAAAAGAATTATTCTGCTGATTAGAAACTAGAATATAACCCGTTTTATCCCCTGTTTTGTAAATAGCAATACCTTCATGATCACGTTTAGCTTCTCCTTTAGCAAAAAGAGCTAATTCTTCATTATTATTTAATTTGGGATCAGCAAAATACTTACGCACACCTACTGTTTCATCAGAATAATATACATAGCCTAACTCATTGTCTACAGCAATCGCTTCAATCTCTTTTGCTCCGCTATAAGCACCAAATTTGCGCACGACTTCTGCCTGAATGGTGCCGTCAGGTTTTCCACTTAATCTATACTGCCATAAATAACTACCTGAAGGACCAGTTTTGCGACCAACAATAGCGTAAATCTCATTTGTTAACGAGTCGATTTTTTTGGTATAAACTGCTATACCCATACCATCCCGTTCATCTTCACCTTTTTCACCAATAAATACTTCGATACCTCCCCCATCTACTGGTTTGAGATCTGGAATAGTGTATATCCGAATTTTATTGGATTTACGTTCGGTGGTTATAGCAACATCTATCTTTTTACCATTGATCGTCATACCATAAGCGATATCTACATTATTAGGGCGTTGCAATCCTGTTACTTTGTTAACAATCTTCCCTTTTAGATCATAAAGATATAAACCACCATTTATCTCTTTATCTGTACCAACGATCAAACTTTTGCTAGGGTCTTGTGGATTGATCCAAATTGCGGGATCGTCTGTATCGTACTCGGTTTGTTCAGTTATTATTATTGGTTTTAATGCATTGGATGATACTGGAGCAAGTTGATCACTACATGACATTGCGAGTGTCAAAGCTGCTAATCCGTATAAAATAGATCTTGATTTCATTTTTCTTATGCTATAAAATATAATTATTTTGATTTAATCGTGATACTCTTTAATAATTTGGTAGTACCATTTTTGGCTTGAATGGTTTGCATAAGCATCGTCTCTCCTACTATCGTGAATGCCATGAAACCAGGTTCTGCTGCTGCAAAAAGCGTACCTTCTCGTTGCCCGGTAGGCCTGACTTCACTTCCTGCCCCTGTTAGAAACTGTGTTGTGAAACGATCCTTGGGACGAATGACCTGCAGGTCATGCTCATGTCCACAAATGTATGCCTGCACGCCATATTGATCAAAAAGAGCTGCAAATTTTGCTTCAAAAGATTTGGTATCTTTATTTTCTTTTCGCTTACCGCCACTATATAATGGATGATGTCCTACCACGACTTTCCACTTAATATTTGGATCAGTATCGGATAAGGTTTCAATTAACCATTTTTTTTGAGTAATCGTATCTTGCTGTGCTAAATCTGGATATTTTTCACTATTATGATGATAACTATCAATAAAAGGATTGGTATCCATAAAAATCATCAATAGTGTACTACCATCCTCCAACTTAAATTTTTTCTTAAAATAAGGACTTGGCATATTCCATCTACGGCTAATCTGACTGTAATCAATCTGCGCCTTAGTACTGCCACTATAATCATGATTTCCTAAAATGACATACCAATCCTGGTATAGATTGGGATGTGTATAAATCTCTTCAAAAGAAGATTTCCAATGTTGATCTTGTGTACTTGCTACTCCAGATGGATAAAAATTATCCCCTACAGATACCACAAACTTAGCATTGAGGGTGATCGCCGTACGCCCTAATTCTGCTGCCACATCTTTTTGATAATATTCACCAACTCGTCCAAAATCTCCTAATGCTAGAAAAGTAAAACCATCCTTTAGCAAGGTCACCTCTGGAGTAAATCCACCTTTATATCCAGATTGCCTTTCTTCTTTTTGTAGCGCAATCTGTGCAAATGATTGTTGCAGCACTAATACCGTAAGCAGGGTTAAGAATATTTTTTTTTTCATCTATTTTAATCTATACAGGTGTTTGAATTACCGAACCCATTCACTTGATTGTGCTTTTATCTTCCATCAGGAAAATGATATTGAAAAATTTTAAATTACTGAAATTAAATATGGATCTGAAATAGCACCATTTCAATACATTGATCTTGTTATCGCATTGCTTAAAAATCCTGCATAGCGATTAATGCGCCATGCAGGATGTTATGGTTAGATCCTGATCATATTTATAAGTCAAATTTCAGCCCTAAATTATACCGTGCTTGGTAATACTCCATTTGACTTGTACGAGATGAAATACCTTGGTAATAACGTAAGGGTTGATTTGTCAAGTTATTGGCTTCAGCAAATATGCGTAACTTCTTTGTGAATTTATATGCTGCATTGGCATCTACAAAAAGTTGCTTTCCATAAAATAAATCTTCAAAATCACTTCCACCTAGTCCATCGATGTAGCCAGCAGTATAATTGAGTGATACTCTAGAAGAAAACCTGTTGTTTTCCCAAGATAATGATCCATTGAACATATGTGGAGCAGTACCTGGTAACTTAACACCCGTACGTTCCTCACCATCTTCGTTGGTGATGCCTTTAGCTTTGGAATTGGTATGGGTATAATTGACATATACACCTAACCCTTTTAAAAATGCACCAGGTAAGAAATCTAATTGACGTTGAAATGCAACTTCAAATCCATACACATCGACATTATCGCCATTCCGTTGTTGCACAAACTTCCAGTTTTGATCATTAGGAATCGGATTTTTCTGTCCTGGAAAGTTGGATGAAAATTTGTCATTTGTAAATTGTTTGTCTACATAGGTGTAGATGAAATCATTTAAATTTTTATAAAATAGTCCAGCAGATATTAAACCAATAGATTTGTAATATTTTTCTGCCATTAGATCAAAATTATAAGAGAAGGTTGCTTTCAAACTTGGATTACCCGCGAATACTTCTGCATCTTCAGATAGTGCACTTACATAAGGGGCTAAAGCATAATAATTGGGCCTAGCTAAGGCTGTCGTAAATGCAGTACGTAAAATGAATGTTTCATCTACATTGTACTTGAAAGATAAACTCGGAAGTACATTGGTGTAATTATTTTTATGCTGAACACTACCTTCCAAATCTTCTTCATCCATCACATAATTACCAGTATAGTCAATCTTTGTATGTTCAACTCGAGCACCAACTATCATAGATAATTTTGTATTGATATCCTGATCCCATCGCATATAACCTGCAAATATTTTCTCTTTTGCTTCATAATTTTGGGTCAGATATTCACTTGGTTTGGCCTTTTCCTTAAAAAGAGCAGCATTTTTAAGGTCAAACTTTCCTAAGTATTCACGATCTATAAAATATCCAGGTACATATTTATTTCCTGCTTGATAATCTTCTCCCGAATAGAAGTTATTAGGTACAGCATCCAGCTTGCCAAGCGCATTGATGGGTGTATACTCATAAAAGATATTATCGCGAGACTTATCTTTTAGACGCATACGGAGTCCTGTTCTAATACGACCTTTCTGATCTTTAATCATCGTAAAAGGAAAACGAATATTAAGCTTTGCTCCAAATTCAGTTTCTTCAGTATAATTATCATTTTCAGAGATTGTACCGAGTTTAAAATTTTCGGGTACATCTCCTACCGATGTTACCAAAGGAAATCGGCTGTCAGATAACTCTTCTGTGATCACAACATCTTTTGCACGAAAGTCTATATAGCGCTCATGCGGTCTATCTTCACTTGCTGATGCATAGTTGGCCGACCAATCTAATGCCACTTTTGGATTTAATAGGTGTTCTCCACCAATCGAATAATTCTGTACCTTTTGGGTTTCCAGACGACTATTTTTATTTTTACTGTCGTCTATGCCTCCTTTTGTCTCCCTGCGGATATTTCCCTTATACCCTGTAATATTATCTTGTGCATCATAAATAGCTTCGATATCACGGTATCGAACACGATAGCGGTTTTCGCGATCATCACGCCAATTGTACATTCCGTTGGCATATAACATATGCTTATCATTGATCTTATAATCAAATGCCAATGCTGTGCTTCTACGAATGCGTTGAACATCGTATTTACGAATATCCATTTCTTTCATAAATACCTGATCTTTCTTTCCTTCAGTCCATACTCCTTCCACGTTATCAGATCCAAAACGGTTATTGTTAAAGGAACCACTCCATACAATGCCTATTTTATTGTTTGCAAAACGATTACCATATACCAAACCTGCAGTATAGTTACCTTTTTCACGAATAGGACCATAACCACCAGCTATTGTTGCTGATAATCGCTTTCCATTTGGTGAAGCTCGTGTAATCAGGTTTACCGACCCCCCGATTGCATCTGCATCCATATCTGGCGTCAGTGTTTTATTAACTTCAATGGTAGAAATCATATCCGATGGAATCAGATCCATCTGCACATTACGATTATCTCCTTCTGCAGAAGGTATACGATCTCCATTTAGGGTGACTGAATTAAGATGTGGAGCTAAACCTCTAATGATAATATTACGCGCCTCTCCTTGATCATTCTGCATAGTGATACCTGGAACACGTTTTAAAGCATCCCCAATATTTGCATCTGGGAAGCGACCGACTTGGTCAGAAGAAATAATATTAGTAATATTTTGATTATTTTTCTGTTGATTCAATGCTTTAGCTTGTCCCCTAGCCATATCTCCAAGGACAACTGCTTCTGATAGCGATAAAGAAGACGATGAAAGTTGAATCGTTATATAATTCTTTTGGCCATTTTTTACTACTATATTTTTCAGTATCGGTTGATAACCAATATAAACAACAGAAACGGTGTAACTACCTGTCGGTAAATTTAAAAACTCAAAGTGACCATTTTGATCCGATACGGTATACCGATTTCCTTCAAGCAGTTTTATCGTTGCTCCTGGTAAGGATAGATTGTCGGTATCATCCATTACTTTACCTGTCAATAACGTAGACTGTGCATAGGTACTCACAGTAACGATCAACAAAATCATTGTGTAAAAAATTCTCATAGTTTGCGCTAATTATATTGTCGCAAAACTATAAGTCTGACATGATGCTAATGCTAACCTAATGTTACATAATCGTTAATATATTTAAAAAACCAATTAAGTTCAATATTATTTAACAACATAGCATTGTAATTTGAAAGTATATTTTGAAGAATATATCTTAAACCGTACTTAAATAACAAGTGAATGTCTTATTCAGTAGGAATTAGGGCTATTTGATCATTTTTAGCTAATTGGATGCCATCCAAAACTAATTTACTCAAATGCTTATGATCACTGATAATTTCTTGTAAATGATTTTCAATTTGCTTTGCTAAACGGTTTTCTTGATCATGTATGGCTAACTCTAGTGTTTCAATATAAGCCAGCCAATCCATTGGAAAATGCTTTACAATCATTTCATAAATTTCTGTTAATGAAATAGGTGATTCACCTATTCTACGTTGACGAATCAAACTATATAAATTATTTTTAGCTTGTCCAATTTCATCTTGTTGCTGAATAATTGTTTTATTTGCTGATACTGCAACTCCCTGCTCATAGGCTTCTTTATCTGCTGCACCACAGAAAACAGAGACGATTTGCTGACCTACTGCCATATCATAAGTTCCCCATTCTGGATCAAATAAAATCTGACAGGATAAGCTATCGACAACTTGACAAGGCGCCAAGGTAATTAATTGAATTTTAAGATCTTGCTTCACTATGGAACGAATTATTCCTCTTACCTCAATACCTGACTCAAATATAAATGTAGCGTGTTGGTCTACCTCAATGTTATACCGCTTCATATCTGATTCATCAAAATCTTCAAGTGCCTTCTCGACTGCCGATAGACGCCCAACTGGTGAACTAAATCCATCAGCATGGTAAGTCTTTCCATGTCCTAGGAGTTGTTTATCTTGATATGCCAATGCAGTAGGTCCTACAGTTTTAATATAGGATATGGCTTCATCACCAATACCTGACTGAAATAATCCAGATACCTGTAAGCCTGAACTATATACAATTGTGCATAAATTTTTGCAGGCAATAGCTTTTTCTAACCCCTCTTTTCCCCCTCTCCGAAATGACATCGTATTTGCAAATTGATCCAATACCTCACGCAATTGATTAAAATCTGAAGTAACGAATAATTGGGGCTGTGGCTTAGTGATATCATATGAGTAGTCTAATGCTTTAAGAGAATAAGGCAATTTGGGAATTTCTTTATGCATACATGATGCACTTTCACCTATGGATGATAACAATCCTGCACCATAAATTTTGGGATCTTCAACAGTCCCAATTAATCCATATTCAACAGTCCACCAATGCAATCTACTCAAGAGTGCCATTTCAGAAGGTTCCCCCATATTGGCTTGAATATCAGCAAGCGTCGCCTCAGCCATTTCAATTTGTTTTATTGTGGTACCGCTACTTTCTTTGAGAATAGATAGATTTCTAATAGCCTCATATAATTCAAAATCTTTTTCTGAAAACATCGCTTTTGTACCAATCTCTCCAAAATACTGTAAATATGCGGCATATTCTGGTTCGCCAATAATTGGAGCATGACCAGATGACTCATGAATAATATCTGGTGCTGGTGTATATTCAATGTGCTCAATCTGACGTATATCTGCTGCCACGACAAGTACGCGATTAGCTTGAAATTCCATAAAGGCTGCTGGAGGTATAAATCCATCAACAGTGGCTGCTCCCCATCCCATTTTTTTGAGGCTATCATTCATCGCTTGCAAATTAGGAATCTCCTCAATGGTCAATCCTGCTTTACGAAGCCCGGGAATGTAGGGATAATAGGCAATATCTCGGAGATAAGCATAATTTTGTCGCATGACATATCGCCATACCGCTTGATCAATCGCAGTGTAACGTTCATAATGCTGTGGCACAATGTAACGTTTTAAATGTTGAGGTAGGTGAATTAATGCTGGGTTGCCGTAAGTTTCCATTTATATATTAAGCTATATACAAATTTAACTTATTTTCCCACACCTAAGCACTAGCATATGAAACAGTTACAGAATTATCTACCATTCTAACAGTGATAATAATAATCAATAGAGGTATTTTTTGTGTTTTTGACACTCTTATTGAATCTCTCTTACCAATCACCTAAAAATAATACCAAGTGCTGTCAATTTTTATAAAAAATAAATAATTTTTTAATCATTATTAAGTTTATAATTTTAAAAGCATACCAGATTTTAGACAAAAACTGAACATCATTTCAGCATGATTAATACTATTGTGCTATTAGAAGCATTTGAAGATGTTATTAATTGCTCACTGGAAAGACAAAAAATTATATTGGATTCATGATCAAAGGGTAAACAAAAAAATACTTCCTGAATAAAACAAATTTATTCACTTCAAAAATCTGCCTATTTATAACAATAGTCTTCTTTTCTAATTGAATAAAGGATATTGATCCGATTTGGTTCACCATGATATGCTATTTCCTCCAACCTAATTTTTTTTGCTCCTAATTTTTCCATTGCTTTTTTAGATCGCTCATTATCATTTCCAACATGGAAGTAAACAATATCCACATGATCGAAGATATAATCAAGCATCATATTTTTTACTTGTGGATTGATCCCTGTACCCCATGTTTTTGTTGCATAAAATGTATATCCAATGAAAATACTTTTTTCATCTGAATTATAATTGTAAAAGCGTGTACTTCCCAGTATTTCATTTGAGTTTTTATCCTGTATCAAATATGCTCCCCTACTGAGCAATGCACCTTCGAAGAAATTTTCAAATACTGCTCGCTCAAATCTATTTTTATTAGGGTGCTGTTCCCACACTTTAGGATCTTGAGCAACAGCATAAAGTGTCTCTAAGTCCTCTTGCTGAACTGGAATTAATCTGACTTGATTATTTTCAAGCTGTATTTGAATAGAAAATGGTGTTATCATGTTTATATAATAATGAGAATGCAACTATCATAATCTTATGACCAGTAAGATGAGGATAGTCACAACAATTTAAGGAAACTGTTTCTAATATTAAAGGGGTAAAATAAATATTTTTCAAGTAGAATAAATGCTAAAGGTTTTAATTTATCTTTTTACTAAAAAGTTAGGAAACTAACTACCTGTTCTAAAGTATGTATTCATCCGATTACAATAATTTCATATATTTTGCAAACATCATCATTATCAAAATTAAATTCTAAACAATAAAATTCAGACGGTATCAATACTAGACCGTTTTGCGATTCGGTTCAAAAAAAGAGCCTCATCGTAATGATTTTGTCACAATCTTAATATTTTTCATACTGTTGTATAAATTATTCTATTTTTACACCTCCTTTAGAAGTCTTTTTTGGAAAATAAGTAAAGGTTATTACAATAAGATAGGCTCATTGGCTATAAAATAAATTTAAACTAAAATTACAACAGGCAGATCATACTTGAATATGATAACCATAATATATGAATACAACTCTCCCGAATAAACTTTACGCTGCAATTACCGCAATTGGAGGTTATATCCCTCAAAATAAACGAACAAATTCTGACTTAGAAAAATTATGTGATACGAATGATGAATGGATCATCAAAAGAACCGGTATCAAAGAACGTCGCATATTAGAAGATGAATTGGCGACTTCGGATATGGCTGTTCGTGCTATTGAGGATCTTGTTGCTAAGTACGGTAAAAACTTGGATGAAGTAGATGCTATTTTGGTAGCTACATCCACTCCAGATATGCCCATGCCTGCAACTGCCAACATTATTGCTGAAAAACTAGGTCTTACTCATGTTTGGGCGTTTGATATCAATGCAGCGTGTTCAGGATTTTTGTATGCTTTGGATATGGGTGCTTCACTTGTAGAGACTGGTCGATACAAAAATGTACTGATTGTTGGCGCTGATAATATCAGTACCTATGTTGATATCCATGATCGATCAACAAATATTCTATTTGGTGATGGTGCTGGAGTGGTGCTTTTGCAACCTTCTACAGAAGGTGGGATCATGGATGCATATCTTCAAAGTAATGGAGATGGACGTGCATTTTTAAATATTGAAGCTGGCGGAACGCAATATCCGATCTGTTTAGCGGACAACGATACACAAAAAAGATACCTTCGTCAAGATGGTAAAACGGTCTTTAAAAAAGCAGTTCAATCCATGAGCGATGCTTGTACAAAAGTTATGGAACGTAATAATATAACGGTTGAGGATGTAAACTGGGTAGTACCCCATCAAGCAAACCAACGTATTATTGATGCTGTAGGTCGATCATTGAATATTCCTGAGGGGCGTACCTTAAGCAATATCGAATATCTAGGTAATACAATAGCAGCCACAATTCCGTTATGTATTTGGGAAAATGTCAAGTTGATGAAAACTGGAGATTTAGTTATGCTCACGGCTTTTGGTGCTGGATTTTCTTGGGGAGCAAGTATATTCCGTTGGATGATATAATAAACTATTTTAATAAGTGATGATATATAAAATTGATCCGCTATCATTAGCTGATCAATTTTTTTCTCTTATTTTTAACTCTTACAGACTAGATCTAAGCCGATATGATGTATAGGCTAGTCCTTAACAAAGGGATATATCATGCCCCAATCACCATATCTGTATTTGGCGTGAAAATCATGAGTTCTACAACCAAGCTTTAGGCCTATCCTTAACCATATCAAATTAACTAGCCTCATCTCCTATAAATAAAACATATTTTTCTGTTTCCAAGATTTCCAATCTAACAATTCGAGTATTTTTTTAGCTCTATAAAAACATCTTATTTATAGAGAGTCAATTTCCGGAATTTGTTTATTCAACTTAATTTCAGTATCTTACAGAAATGTGATTAAAAAACTGAGATTACGCTACGTCCTCGTTCATTGATAACGACATCTCTTCTTCTATCTTTCTGGCTTTAGGCAGATCGTCTGCACTTAGCGATTCTTGCTCTTCGTAGTGAGCAGGATCAACGATTTATTACATTTTTATATTCAGTATGAAACTAAACATTATGGTCAGCTACCCGAAGAAGACCTCTACTCCAGTCCATGTTCATTATAGCATTATTCAACAAGGAAATTTTAAAACCATCACCTGTGCAGTACCCAGTATCGCGGAGATTCCAACCTGGTTAGAACTGCGCAAATTTGAACTTGTTGCAATGAAATATAACGGCAATTTTGAGCTTCTCTTTGAGCATAGGAAGTATGAAAAGAATATGGATACGGTACTCTTTATGGACAAAGTTTTTGAAAGCATTATCGCTGTTTCAAATTAATTTCCAATAGTACCATGACCTATCGTTCCAAAAATTAAAGTCCAAAAAAAGATATCCCACAGTGATTGGATGATATCTTTTTTTTCAATCATACTCAAAAAAAACATGCCCATCATTAAAAATAGGGCTCATGAATCAAGATGGCTGCGCGTCCCAGTAGAACGGGAATGCCGATCTGTTGGCCATGTCGTGTTTTCATCCGTGCTTGGTAACCCACACTTTTTGATTTGTAAAAGAAAAGATACCCGATCGTTCCATTTAATTTGATTAAACTTTATACTCTTGCTATGACTTTATTGTTTTGACACTGCGAAGATGACCATCCATCCAAAAGCGGTAGCTCCAAAAGCGGAGATAACCGGAAATATGGGGAATAAATACCGTTTTTACTTCATTTCATGCCATAAAAATCTAAACGATCAGGAATAAAACTTATTTCTATAGGAAAAACTTATTTTAGTAAATGACTAACCAATAACAGCATTTTTCTGGAGAGGAATTAAACCTGATTTGCAAAAATTAAAGTGCAATGCCGCATCGGTCAAGTAGATGCTATGCATCAATAAAGCATGGCATAAGCATATGTAAAGCATAGATAGTGCATAGATACAGTATTAAAACAGGGTGTTTGATACACTTACTATGCACTTACTATACACTTATCCGATGTCAATACCGCACATAGGCAAACAAGCCTTACCCATACATTATGATAGCTTGATACTTGCATAGCAAATGCTTTGATAGGGAATGTCTGTCTATGGTAACCCACCATCCATATTCATTCACAGGATGATCTGGTCAAAAGATCATGCCTCAAAGTAAACTTACAATGAAAAATAAATATCATCTATGATCTATCCCAAAGAAGCAACTGCGATCTTGGGACGCACGGAAAATCACTTGGTTTGTTTAAAATGCATTAAAATCCCATTCTCCCCGATATGATCTACTCCTCATCAAATTAGCGGAATAATTATTAAACTCTTCTTTTTCTGGATTCCATTTTAAATCCTTTTGCAATTCATATGCGATATTCACGGCATTACAAACCGAACTTGTGCGATGCCCGATCTCAACGTCACATATGGGTTTTGACCTTTTCTTAATTGCATCTATCCAGTCTTGATAATGGTTATCACTGTGATAAACAAGTTTATCTTGTGCAGTCAACTTTAAAGAGGCTAAACGCTCTGGACTTGTTCGTAAAAAGGAACGGCTCACTTCGATCTTACCTTCTGTACCAATAAACTGTATAGCATTGTGCTCTCCCCAAGGCGTATGATTGACTTTTACTCCATTTTTATAAATAAATGAAAGGCCATGTTGAGCCATCGGTTTTTTAGGTGGGAGAAATAACTCTGGTCCGCTTCGATCCATATCCAAAGCCCATTGTACGATATCAAACATATGCGCACCCCAATCTGTAATATAACCACCACCAAAATCACGATACCATCTCCAACCAGCCCACTCTGGATCTTCTAACCTTGGGGCTAATATCGGATGATATCCACGATACATAGATGGTCCTACCCACATATCCCAGTCTAGTTCCTTTGGAACTGGCATCGTTGGTAAATCACATTGTTTCACCGGTTCTCCAATAGCTACATTTACTTCCTTCACCTGCCCTATATACCCATTTCGTATCAGATTCACTGCTTGTCTAAAATTGTAAGAAGATCTTTGCATGCTTCCTGTTTGAAAAACTCGATCATACTTTCTACTCGCATTAACCATCGCTCGGCCTTCAGCAATGGTCAATGCTAGAGGTTTTTCGCAATAGATATCCTTTCCTGCACGAGCTGCATCTACGGCAACTTGTGCATGCCAATGATCGGGAGTAGCAATGACCACAGCATCAATATCTTTTCGTTCCAATAGCTCGCGATATAACCCATAACCTTTCATTTGAATGGATGGTTTTCTCAAAGTTGTTTGCGTTTTGGTCGTCTCTAAAATGAAATTGTTCAACTTTTTAGAATCGACATCAGATGCCGCATGTATCAATACCTCTTTGCAATTCGCTAAACCATTCATAAGGGTATAAGATTGTTTACCTACTCCGATATATGCCAGATTGATCCGATCACTAGGTGCTATAAAATTTGCTCCTCCCAATACCGATCGGGGAACAATTGTAAAAGCCAAACTAGCTTTCACACTTTTATCTATAAAATCTCTCCTATTCATAATTAGTATATACTTGGTTAAGTCCTTTATAGGTCTATATTTTAATATTTTTGATCTATATGATTTTTATTTATGTCATTAAACTTTTTAATAATGACGGTTTTCCGCTATAGGTTTAGTTTAAATAAGCATACCTTAAGATTACTAAATCTAAATTTTAGGGTATGTATAGCCGTTATGGTAAGCTGCAGCTAAATATCTATTGGCCTCTTTATCTGAAAATTGTTGTTTCTCTTTATTCCAATACAACTTTTTACCTGTTCTATAAGCAATATTTCCCATTTGTGATAAAATGGCAATATGGGCACCAGCTTCAATTGGTGCTTTGAGTATAGTTCTGTTTTGTGTAAAGATCGCTTCCACAAAATTGTTCATATGTCTTTCCAATCCATCGTCTTTTGCTTTTTGTAGTGGAACTGCTTCCATTCGATTACCTTCTGGCAATACTTCCCAACCTTGTCTATTGAGCACTAAAGTTCCGTTGTTACCTATAAAAGCGACTCCATGTCCTTTGTTATAGGGGCCCTGGTCAATTCCAATAGCATGCTCCCACTGCACGTTAAAACCATCGAATTCATATAAAGTAGTCAAGGTATCTGGAGTCTCCTCTACATCATCAGGGTAGGCAAATTTACCTCCTGCTGCCATTATTGAACGTGGATCAGAAACATTCATCCCGATGAGTGCAAAATCTAACATATGTACTCCCCAATCTGTCATCAAGCCACCTGCATAATCCCAAAACCAACGAAAATTAAAATGAAATCGATTCCGATTAAATGGTCTTTTAGGAGCGGGACCTAGCCATCGGTCATAGTGTACTCCAGATGGAATTGCAGTATCTGGTAAAATTGGAACATCTTTCTTCCAACCTAGGTATGCCCAAACTTTAACCATCCGCACTTTACCTAGACTACCACCATGTAAAAATTTCATTGCATCTTCAAAATGCTGTTGGCTGCGTTGCCACTGCCCTACCTGAACAATTGCATTGTGTTTTTGAGCAGCAGTCACCATGACCTCACATTCTTTGACTGAATTGCCTATTGGTTTTTCTATATAAACATGTTTACCTGCTTTTACAGCATCTACCATCATCAAGCAATGCCAATGATCGGGTGTCGCAATAATAACTGCATCCACATTTTTATCTTTTAATAAGTCCCTGTAATCAATGTAAGATTGAACCTTTATATTACGTTTATCCAATTCAGCAACACGCTGATTAAGCACGTTTTCATCGACATCACACAGTGCTGTACAAATCACATTTTTATTTTTCAATATTGCCATTAAATTAGACCACCCCATTCCATTCACACCGATCACAGCAACACGGATTTTTTTTGTTTCGGCAAGTCCATGAGTTCCTTGAAATAAGAATGCAGATGCAGCTAATAATGTTGACGCTTTAAGAAATTTTTGTCTATTCATGATCATATAGAATAGCTAATTTTTAAAAGGCACATGAAAATGCTATAAATTTATCATTAATTGAAAAGCTTATAACTTTCCAGTTCATGGTATCCTTAATTAAAAATCAGCTGATTTCAGGTTTTTGTTTAGTTTATAATTTCTAATATAGAAAAAATAATGCTTGACTCAAACTGCTGAAGATTAGCCTATTTCATAAAAACATAGATCATGATAATTAAACAACATCATCATGACCTCATAAATCTTGATTTTATTGATAGTGAGTGCTCTTTTTAAAGAAAACAAAGAGACCTATTATTCGATGTATGTGTTCTTAATATATTAAATAAGTTACAAAACTAACGTCTCTTAAACTCGATTTATCGGGTTTTATAATTTCAGGGTCACAGCATGACAATTATTAAAATTTGCAGAAAGGATTTATTTAAATTACTAAAACGCATTAGCATTAGTGAATACATGAGGAAAATTGTAATTTTACGATAGATATAAACCAAAATAACCACCTCAAATACGCTATGACTTGATTGTATATTGCGTAAGAGAGGATAACAAATAATTTAGAATGAAGATAGCCTTATTTATTACATTCCTAGCCATACATACTCATCTTTATGCCCAAGAGAATGTAAGCATTTGTGAACCAATCAGTCTCAAATGCGAACATTTAAACAATCCTATGGGTGTAGATATCCCGAATCCCAGATTGACATGGATGCTTAAAGATACACGACAAGGCGCTATGCAGACAGCATACCAGCTCTTAGTCGGTACAGATTCAATTGCTGTTAGTAATAATATAGGTGAGCACTGGGATACAGGTAAGCAGTCTAAATCTGACATTATTGTTTCATATAAGGGTAAAAGGCTAGATCCATTAACGAAGTATTATTGGAAGGTCAATGTATGGGACAAAAACGGAAAACCAAGTTCTTCGGAAATTTCAACTTTTGAAACAGGGATGATGGGACGATCGAATTGGAAAGGTTCATGGATAAGCGATCATCATGATATTCATCACAAACAAGCACCTTATTTCAGAAAGGCATTTGAAATAAAAAAAACAATTCAATCTGCACGAGCATATATTGCGGCGGCAGGATTATATGAGCTGTCTTTAAATGGAGAAAAGGTGGGTAAAAATTGGCTTGATCCGATGTATACGCGTTTCGACAAACGCACACTATACGTTGTACATGATGTTACAAAACAATTGCAATCGGGTAAAAATGCTATTGGAGTTATTCTGGGAAATGGTTGGTACAATCACCAATCTCTCGCAGTATGGGATTTCGATAAAGCACCGTGGAGAAATCGTCCTGCATTTTGTATGGATTTGCGTATTGTCTACACAGATGGTACCGAAGAAACGGTTGTATCTGAACAAGATTGGAAGACTTCTTCTGGACCAATTACTTATAATAGTATTTATACTGGCGAGCACTATGATGCAAGATTAGAACAAGAAGATTGGAATAAAGCTCATTTTAATGACTCAAAATGGAAAGGTGTGAAATATCGGAGTGCTCCTGCAGAACTTATTATTTCGCAACAAACGGTACCAATTCGATTGATCACCCCCTATTCACCAATTTCCATCAAAAAAATAGATGATAAAACTTATGTCTTTGACATGGGGCAAAATATGGCAGGTGTAACGGAAGTGAAAGCAAAGGGAGCTGCTGGAACAGTACTGAAAATAAAACATGGGGAACGTCTGGATGATCATGGCCGAATTAATTTATCTAATATCGATGTTTATTTTCGCGGAGATAAGTCTATAGATCCCTTCCAAACGGATATCTTCACATTAAGTGGTAAAAAAGAGGATGAATTTATTCCTAAATTTAATTATAAAGGATTTCGCTATGTTGAGATAAATAGTACGGAACCTATTTCGCTTCAAGATTTAAAAATTACTTCTTATTTCATGCATAGTGATGTTGATGCACTTGGGGAAGTCAAAACATCTTCGAAACTGGTCAATGACCTTTGGAAAGTAACCAATAACGCTTATCTTTCTAATTTAATGGGGTATCCAACAGATTGTCCACAAAGAGAAAAAAATGGTTGGACAGGCGATGGACATCTCGCTATTGAAACTGCTTTATACAATTTTGATGGCATTACAGTTTATGAAAAGTGGTTAGCTGATCATCGTGATGAACAACAACCAAATGGGGTACTGCCCGATATTATTCCCACAGGAGGATGGGGATATGGCACGGCAAATGGGTTGGACTGGACCAGTACAATCGCCATTATCCCATGGCAAATATATCTATTTTACGGAGATAGTAGGCTTTTGGAGGATTGTTATGAAAATATAAAACGCTATGTTAACTACGTGTCGCGCATTAGTCCAGAGGGACTAACTACTTTTGGTAGAGGAGATTGGGTACCTGTTAAATCAACATCCAATCTTGAGCTTACCTCTTCTATCTATTTCTACGTTGATGCGACCATATTGGCATCTGCAGCAAAGCTATTTGGCAAACAGGATGATTATGTGAAATATAATGCTTTAAGTAAAAAAATCAAAAGTGCCATCAATAATAAATTTTTAGATGTATCAACTGGAATTTATGCAAGCGGAACGCAAACAGAATTAAGTATGCCGTTGCATTGGGACGTAGTCCCTGAAGACATGAGGTCTAAGGTTGCGTTCAATCTGAACAAGAAAGTTGAAGAAACAAATTTCCATCTGGATGTTGGTGTTTTGGGAGCAAAAGCTCTATTAAATGCTTTAAAAAACAATGGTTATGAAGAAACTGCATATCAAGTTGCTGTACAAGACACTTACCCTTCATGGGGCTGGTGGGTTGTGAATGGAGCTACTACATTGTTGGAAAATTGGGACCTGGCATCTGAAAGAGATATCTCGGATAACCATATGATGTTTGGTGAAATAGGTAGCTGGTTCTTTAAGTCTCTGGGAGGTATTTTACCTGACACTGATCAACCGGGATTTAAACATATTTTATTAAAGCCGATATTCCCGCGTACACTCGATCAATCTGAAGTGACGCACCGATCAGCCTATGGTACAATTGTCTCCAAGTGGAAAAAAAACAAGAAGACCATAACCTATGATGTTGTGATACCGGCTAATGCTACAGCTACATTTTATCCTCCAACGAATATAAAAGACCAAGCAACTATACAACTGGGTTCAGGTAAACATCAACTTATCTTTAAGCTAATATAAATTATAACTTGTTCAAATTGGATGATCAGGTCCAAGAAGTATGGGGTAAATTCATATCATTGAATATGTAAATTGCATGATCAAAAGAACCTTTTTATTACTAATTTTATACAAAAAAGGCCGTTTAAGATTAATCTTAAACGGCCTTTTTTGTATCTTGATCTATTCTTGGAAAGATACTCCATTACTTCGATAAACTTTCATCAAAGAACAGGTATACTGAATAATAATAAGTTTTCTTATTGAACTCTAAAATTACTTCCCGATACAAAATTTTGAAAATATATTATCAAGTAAATCATCTGTTGATACCGATCCTGTAATTTCTCCTAAGTGATATAAAGATTGACGGATATCCATGGCTAAAAAGTCAGATGTTACAGGATTATCAATACCATAAAGCACACGTTCTAAGGATGAACGTGTATGTTGCAGGGCTTCTACATGTCGAATGTTGGTCACTAAAACGTCATCCGTATTTAAATTGGCCAGATTTACTTGTGCCAATAGCTCATCTTTAAGTTCTTCCACACCTATTTGCTCTTTTGCAGATATATACAACGGTTTAAGGAGCTCATAGTGTAGTTTTTGTTCTTGTGTAAGCAAATCTGCTTTATTAATTATCGTAACAAACGGGATATTTAATACCGAAACTTCGGTGATCTGATTTTGAATATCTTGCACTTGATCTTGGGTCGGATCAAATAGATAGATGATCAAACGTGCCTGCTTCATTTTCTCGCGCGTGCGCTCAACGCCTTTGGCTTCGATCACATCTATTGTTTCGCGAATACCAGCTGTATCAATAAATCGAAATGTAATCCCTTTGATATTTATTTCATCTTCAATCGTATCTCTTGTGGTACCAGCAATATCGGATACAATGGCGCGCTCTTCATTTAATAAAGCATTCAATAAAGTCGATTTACCCACATTAGGCTTACCCGCAATTACTACTGGTACTCCATTCTTCAGTACGTTTCCTTGTTCAAATGACGAAATCAATTTGCTCACCACTTGATTAATCTCTTTTATCAAACTTTTCAATTGATCACGGTTTGCAAATTCAACATCTTCTTCAGAAAAATCTAATTCCAATTCGATTAAGGATGCGAAATGGATCAAGTCGTCCCGTAACTTTTTCAATTGATTAGAGAAACCTCCCCGCATCTGCTGCATCGCAATCTGATGAGAAGCTGCAGAGTTTGATGCAATCAAATCTGCAACAGCTTCTGCTTGAGAAAGGTCCATCCCACCATTCAAAAAAGCACGAAGTGTAAACTCTCCAGCTTTAGCAGCGCGAGCTCCCTTTTTAATCAGTAAGCTCATGACTCTTTCAATAATATACTTTGAATTATGTGTAGAAATTTCTACCACATTTTCTTTAGTATAGGAATTGGGGCCAACAAATAGTGAAACCAACACTTCATCAATGATCTCCTGACCGTCACGTATCGTACCAAAATGAAGGGTATGTGAGGGTTGTTTCAATAAATCTTTTCCTCTAAATACCTGATTGGTAATCACAATAGCATCTTTTCCTGAAAGACGAATTACTGCAATAGCACCATTACCACTTGCTGTGGCTAATGCCACAATTGTTTCTTGTTCCAAAATAGGGTGTTCAGACATGTTGCAAAGATAAGGATTACTGCTGTAGTTCATGGGCTAATGATTACAAATTGATACATTTGTGATCATGAATAGTGAATAGATATCAAATAGCTCTTTTGAGGTTCTAAAATGATATAAGTCTATGTCTATAATTTACACTTTTTCTAAAGTTCTGTATTAAAACCTGATGAATCACTATGAGAATAAGTTTCAAATTATAGTCATTCTATAAGCTCATTAGGGTAAATAGAGATTCGCTATTTGAATAACTCGTGAATTCAAAATAGATATAGACGTTAATATTTGATTATACTAACCCCAAATCAAACAACCCAACACTGATAACTAGTCCTTAAAATATAAAAGCATCTCTGGCACGGAGATGCTTTTATATTTTAAGGACTTATGATCGATTATTTAATTTCGTAAATAAGTTTATTTTCAATCATCCTATTGTTATACTGTTGTTCAAAAGCTTTGAACTTGGTTTGCATCGTATCTAGAACAAGTGGTGGTTGTTTTAATAAATCTTGTTTCATGAAACGATCTTCTTTAAGATTATGTAATGATAGATTTTTCCTCCCATCATTAATCAACAGATAATCTTTGTAGTAAAAATTATAAATTCCTGCATTATTATTCACTACAAAATTTTCTTTTGTAGGGTTCAATGCATCAAACCCAAAAGCAAAATAAGGTTTATCGTAATGTAAATAATTCAAAACGGTTGGCATAATATCAATTTGCTGTGCTAACTTATCACTTCTGCCTTTTAATTCCCCTCCTGGAGTATATAGGATAATAGGAATAGCAAAGCTATTGGCAGCTGTTTGATATTCTGGCAAAGCACTTACAGTTGCATGATCGGCACAGATGACAAACAGGGTATTTCTGTACCAAGGCATGGTAGCTGCTGTTTTAAAAAATTGACGTAAGGCATTATCCGTATATCCAATTGGTTCCTGAACAGGTAAGGGTCCTTTTGGAAAAACTCCTTCATACTTTGCTGGAACTTTAAAAGGATGATGCGAAGATAGTGAAAAGAAACTGGCAAAAAATGGTTGCTTAAAGGTATTGATTTCCTTTGCCATATATTGCATAAAAGGTTCATCCCAAATGCCCCATATACCATCAAAATCTGCATCATTATTATATTCATTTTTACCATAGTAATGTTGGATACCTGCTAATTTCATATAAGCTGAAAATCCCATACTACCATTTGGAGCTCCATGAAAGAATGCTGTCTCATAGCCTTCATCCCCCAATAATTTAGCAATACTGGTCGTTTTATTACCTGAATATACCGAAAGTACAAAGGGTTCTCCTATCGAAGGAATGCCTGTTATAACAGAAGGGAGTGCATCAATTGATTTACGTCCATTTGCATAGGTATGTTCAAATGTATAACCTTCACGTATCAATGAATCTAAAAATGGTGTATATCCCTTATACTTACCGCCTTGAATATCTTTATTTAGTTCTCCAAAATGTTCTTTCGCAAAGCTTTCTAAAATTAAAAAGACCACATTCATCTTTCTAAATGATGCTTTACCTTGTGGGTAATGAATCGGATTATATTGGGCTGTTAATTCTTGATCAGTATAAGTATGAATTGGTTTCAGATTAACAGCTTTCAATGTTTTCATTAAGCTGAAAGGTGTATTCAGCACAATATTCATCTCTTCAGGATTTGTTACATAGTCCCCTGCATTACTCAATGTAATGGGTCTAGTACTATGTGCCCATCCACCGCGAACTCCACCTATAAATAGAAAAATAGCAAGTAAAAAACAAGCGGATTGAATACCATATGCAGCCCACTTAAAGGATAGCGGTCTAACTATATATACTAGATCATAGATCTTTACTAAGATATAAATCAATACGACAAGTAGCACGATCAGGTACCAATAGTCCAGACAAAAATCAAGAGCTAAAGATCCTAGATTTTGTTCATGTGAAAACTGATCGAATACTGTACCAGTAGTTCTCTTCAAAGTAAAAGGATAATATGCGAAATCAACTAAGTTTAAGGCAATGCCTATTGAATTGGTGATGATAAAAATCTTTTTCGCGATATTTTGATAAACTGTACTATATTTAAATGGAGCTGGTATAATCTGCATCAATAAATACAGCACATTTAAATATAATAATGCTACAATATCAAATTTGACTCCTCCCCAAAACATGTATAACAATTGATCAGCACTGATATTCGGAAATAACGAATAATTAAACCAATAAAATCCAAATCTTAAAAAAGCGTAAATCAACAGCAACATCAGGAATCGAATCAACAAACCCAAATATGGTGCAAATGAACCTTTCAACTTTATCATATTTTCTGACTAATATTTTAAAAACTCTTTGTACACTTCCTGATAATAAGCTTTTCCGATATTCAGCAAACTATCTGTTTTCGATTGGGAATAATCACTATGTTGTTTATAATTGATGATTTTTCCTACATTATCGAAACTGACAACCTGTTTTGGTGTAATCACACCAAAAGCATCTTTTGAATTGTAAAATGCAATTTGCGGTGTTGTAGGATTTAATAAATCTCGACTCCAATGGTATCTTTCCGAAGGAAGGTTTAATTGATGCAATAAAGTAGACACTATATCAGTCTGGTTACCAATTTGTTCAATTTTCTTACCTCTAAACTCAGGTTTAATAACGTCGCCAAAAAATAAAAGTGGAATATGAAAGCGATGCGGATTTGACAACTCCCATTTTTCAGCAGGAAGTCGATGTCCATGATCTGCAACGACAACAAATAACGTATTTTTGTACCAGCTTTTACTTTTTGCTTGATTGATAAAGTCATACACGACAGAATCTGTATAAAAAGCTGTACTTCTAAATTTATCAGCATTGGTTTTAGTTCCGAATTTATAACCATCCGGTAAGTTAAAGGGCTCGTGATTGATTAATGTAAAAATAGTGGAGAAAAAGGGTGTTTTTTCAGTATCAAAATCATGCAACATTCGATTGAAAACAACATGATCATAAACTCCCCATGATGCTCTTGCCGCATCTACTCCAAAGTTAGCATTATCAACAACTTTCGAAACGCCATGCGTGAGCATGTATGACTTAAAATTATAAAATTCACTTTGCCCACCGTGATAAAATGATCCATGATAACCTGCGGTGCTAAGTTCTTGACCAACTGCGGGTAAGTTTTCATGTTTATCGATATACTTAATAATACTTTCCGGTCCTTGGGCAGGAAAAGCACTAAAGATACCAATCATACCTTTATCTGATCGATCTGCAGCGGCATAAACATGATCAAAAAATACACCCTGATTAATGAGCTTTTCGAAATTAGGGGTGATTCCTTTTTCTCCACCCATGGATTCAATCAAACCACCCACAAAACTTTCCAACATAATGACAACAATATTTGGTCGCTTTGTGGTTAATATGGAAACAGATGAATCTGGATTTGATAGGAATGCTGGTTTTAATACAGCATGTACCTGTGACTCATCATCATAAAAATGATAAGGACTCTTTAAACGGGTACTTTTAGAGAAATAATCACGTAATAATGCCCATTGTGTATTTACAGCTGCATGATTATAGAAACTTTGTTCAGAGAAATAAGCTTTACTAGGGTTTAGAGTAGCTCTTCCATATCCACCTCTTATGAAGGTAAATAATAAAAGGGCTCCCAAAATTAATTTGATCGTATTCTGACGTGGCAATATAATATTATAAAAATGAACTTTTTTGAACATCCATCTATATAAAAAATAGCCTACTACAATACCTATGATCATGCCAAAAACAGGAAAAAAAACAGGTGTCGATTCAGCAGAAGCTACAGCTCCAGAAGGCGATGCCAAAAAGGCGTCAATGGCCCGCTTTGAAATCTTGTCTCCCCACTCTCTGTAAATGTTGATATTAATAAAAGATACAACAAAGTAAATGACCAATAAACTAATGGTATAAATATCTAAAACCTTCCTTTTAAAGCGTTTATGTGGTATAAAAGATAAGATACAATAAATAACAAAAGGAATAACACAGATGTATGCTACTGCTGAAAAATCTAAACTAAGACCATGATAATAGATTTTAAAAACATCAAAAAAGTGCTTGGATCCAATTTTATCATAAAAAGCACTTATAAAAAGTAATCGATCAATAAAGCATATGATAAGCCAAAATAAAAAATACTGAGTCAAGGCCTTCAACTCACTGGCAATTTTGTTCATTTTTAGTATTTAATTAAAACACGCAAATGTACGCTATTTCAATAATAATTGATTGGATTGTGAAGATTATGTTATAAAAATATTACGATATCATCAATAATTTCATAACATGATGCTTTAAGATTAGATTATAAAATAAAAACCAAGTTATCAATAAGTTAAACCTCTATTCAACAGCCAATACGAAATCGTACGATAATACCTCCAATTCACCTAATTTACTCTTCCCAGAAATCTTGAAAAACAGTCCAAACACCATTTTTTGAAATAGCAATATTAAACTTCAATAAAACAACTAAAATCGTTAAATTTGCAAACGATTTTGAAAAAAAATTATCATGAGTATAGCAAAAACTTACAATCCTAAAGAAGCTGAAGACAAATGGTACAGCTATTGGATGGAGAATGGATTTTTCCGTTCTACACCCGATGAGCGTGAACCGTATACTATCGTAATGCCTCCTCCAAACGTCACTGGCGTATTGCACATGGGACATATGCTGAACAATACTATTCAAGATGTATTGATTCGTCGCGCACGTATGCAAGGTAAAAATGCATGTTGGGTCCCTGGTACCGACCATGCATCGATTGCTACTGAAGCTAAAGTTGTAGCTATGTTAAAAGAACAAGGAATTGATAAAAAATCATTATCTCGCGAAGATTTTCTTAAGCATGCATGGGAGTGGAAAGAAAAATACGGTGGTATTATACTAAAACAATTGGAAAAATTAGGTGCTTCTTGTGATTGGGAGCGCACGAAATTCACCATGGATGCTGATCTTTCCGAATCGGTTATCGATACCTTTATTAAATTCTATAAAGAAGGTTATATCTACCGTGGTGTCCGTATGGTAAACTGGGATCCTCAAGGAAAAACAGCTTTATCTGATGAGGAGGTAATCCGTCGGGAAGTGAATCAAAAATTATATTACATCCGCTATAATATAAAGGATTCGAATGAATTCATCATCATTGCAACGACTCGTCCGGAGACGATCATGGCAGATGCTGCCATCTGTATCAATCCTAGTGATGAACGCTATACACATCTAAAAGGTAAAACGGTAATCATCCCTTTAATAAATCGGGAAATTCCAATCATAGAAGATGAATATGTGGACATAGAGTTTGGAACGGGTTGCCTTAAAGTAACTCCTGCTCACGATTTAAATGATTATGCTTTAGGTCAAAAGCATAATTTAGAGATTATCGATTTATTAAACGATGATGGAACATTAAATGCTCATGCTCAAATATTAGTAGGTGAAGACCGTTTTATCGCTCGTAAAAAGATTGCAAAACTTTTAGAAGAAGTGGACCAAATCGAAAAAATCGAAGATTACAAGTCTCAAGTAGGTTTCTCCGAACGTACGGATGCTGCAATTGAACCAAAGCTATCGATGCAATGGTGGTGCAAAATGGATAAATTGGCACAACCAGCACTTGATTATGTTGTCAGTGGAGAGGTTAATCTAATTCCTGATAAATTTACATCCAGCTATAAACATTGGATGGAAAATGTCAAAGATTGGTGTATTTCCCGCCAATTATGGTGGGGACAACGTATACCAGCTTGGTATAATGAGAAAAATGAATGGGTGGTTGCCAAAACTGAATCTGAAGCTATTACAGAATTTGAATCACAAGGAAAAGTTTCATCAAATATCCGTCAGGAAGAAGATGTTCTTGATACTTGGTTTTCATCTGGTTTATGGCCAATGTCGGTTTTTGATGGCGTTCGCAATCCTGAAAATGAAGAATTTAATTATTACTATCCTACCAATGATCTGGTTACAGCTCCTGAAATTCTATTTTTCTGGGTAGCACGTATGATGATTATGGGACATGAATATACTGGTAAAGCTCCTTTCAAAAATGTATATTTAACTGGTATCGTTCGTGATAAACTAGGACGTAAAATGTCTAAATCGTTGGGTAACTCTCCTGATCCTATCGAATTAATGGCACAATACGGAACAGATGGAGTACGTGTAGGTATGTTGCTATCTTCTCCTGCTGGAAATGACTTAATGTTTGATGTGTCGTATTGTGAACAAGGTCGTAATTTTGCGAATAAAATCTGGAATGCATTTCGCTTAGTTAAAGGATGGGAGACCGCAAATACTCCTGCAAATGAAGCTCAGAAAACTGCTGCAAAATGGTTTGAAAGTAAATTTAATGCTACATTAATAGAGATAGAAGATCATTTTAACCATTACCGCTTATCGGATGCCTTAATGTCAACTTATAAATTGGTATGGGATGATTTCTGTGCCTGGTACTTAGAATTGGTAAAACCAGCATATCAAGCTCCTATTGAGATGGAAACTTTTGAAGTCGTAAAAGGATTTTTCAAACGTATACTGACATTGGTACATCCATTTATGCCTTTCTTATCTGAAGAATTATGGCATGATGAATTATTCGGAGAACGCGATGTGAAAGATTGTATTATCGTTGCTGAATATCCAAAGGGAGGTAATATCGATCAAAAAATTATTAAAGAATTCACTTTTGTACAACAGATCATATCTGAAGTTCGGAATATCCGCAATACCAAACAAATCTCTCCTAAGATTGCCTTGCCTCTAGCCATCAATGCAACAGAGATTGACTTTACGAATTATCAAGAAAGCATCATCAAATTGGCCAATATTGAGCAATTAACTTTTGTTCAAGAGAAAGTCGCTGGAGCAGTTAGTTTCTTGGCAGGTAAAGAAGAATGTTATGTCGCTCTTGAAGAAAACATAGATGTGGACGCTGAACGCGAAAGGATAACAAAAGAAATTGACTATTTAAAAGGCTTCTTGTTTTCTGTAGACAAGAAGTTATCGAATGAAAGGTTCGTTCAAAATGCGAAACCTGAAATTATTCAAAATGAACAAAATAAAAAAGCTGATGCTGAATCCAAGATGAAAATATTAGCAGAAAGCTTGGCAAGTTTATCCTAATTCATTTATTAAAAATATAATTTGCCCCAAAAAGCTATACACTTTTTGGGGCATTTTTTATGCACTGTCGACCAATTGCAATAACAATCTTAGTGGTTAACAAAAATTATCATGGAAAAATAAATAGTCAAAACCGTAACTATTTTTGGACTAAGATTTGTAACCAAAATTGGAGTTTACACGCTAAATGAAGTTTTAAAAATAAGTCACTAAAAAAATGAAAAAAACAATCACGCTATTGATATTCTCCTTGACCATTTTATTGATTCATGCACAGGAGCAACCTGCTGCTTATGCTTTGAACGAAGAGTATAACTTATGGAATCTTCAAAAAGGTGACACAACTTATGTATTTGCTGAAATGGCTTATATTCGAGAAAATGCAGATACAAAATCTAAACTAGTAGATTCTCTTCAAGAAGGTAAAATGGTTATTATTAAAAGCGACGGATACAATGGTAGTACCATAAGAGGATTTTATGCTCCATGGCATAAAATAAGCTATGTAAAAGATAATGTTAAAAAAGAAGGTTTCATTTGGCTAGGTTTGTTAGCTCTTAATAGTGTACATAATCAAGATGGGGAACAGTTTCTATATGGTTTCAAAAAATTTAGACCATCTACAGAAAATTCAGCATCTTACTATGATGCTGAAATCAAAGTCTTTGATCGAGAAAAAAAAGTCATTGCGCGCGCTTCATATCAAGCAGAAGTAAACGATCAAACTGGTACCGATACTAAGATCTTAGGAGCAATGGGATTAAAAAACATTAAAAATATTCATCGTTCAGCTTTTTTAGGTGAAGCATGTGGAATAGCTACCCAATATTACTATTTTGCATGGAATGGTCAAGAACTCATTCATTTTCCAAGTAAAATGACCATTTCTGACGCAGGAGTATTTTATCGTGAAGAAACCATATTATTTCCTTCAGAACATAAAGGTGATCCGACGATGATTTATAAAAAAATAGTAGAGGCTGAGAATACCGATGACAATTTGGATGAACCTAATTATAAAGAAACTAAAAGTCAGATTAAGTATAGGTGGGATGGTTATATTTTAAGCGAGCTGATTGAATTGAAGTAAATCAAGCCCTATGATCGCACACTTCTTTTACCTTTTAATAGCATCTATTCGCCGATATTTTCAATAGTCTTACCTAAAACAAGCTAATGTCCAGTAAAATAGAATTTATATTTGAACAAGTTTTAAAAATAAAAGATATGATTTTAATAGCTGTATTATTACCTTGGTTGTCCTTTTTTTTAAGAGGGAAAATTTTTTCTGGAATTTTATGTTTGATTTTGCAGTGTACGCTTATCGGTTGGTTGCCCGCAGCAATATGGGCGGTAGCATCAAGGGTAGATGGTAAAAATAAATCCAGATTTAATGAATTTAAGCGCGAACACCGCTTTTAAAATTTTCTCTATAATTACTGATGAAAAATGGTTATATTTAAAAGTTATCAATTAAAAATCAAAACATTATGAGTATTAAAGAAACATTTTCGATTACTGGTGAAAATCTATTAAAGAAGATTAAAGAACTCATTGCTGATGGAAACGTAACTAAGATTAGTATTTCTGATAAATCAGGGAAAGAAATAATGAGTTTTCCTGTTACAGTGGGTGCTATAGGGCTTATATTTGCCCCCATATTTGCGGCAGTTGGAGCTATGGCTGCACTACTGACCGAGTGTAAAATAACGGTCGAAAGGAAGGATAAAGATGAGAATGATCAAGACAATCCTGATACTTCTCAACATATTGAGGTTAACTAATATAGTGAGAACTTATGGTTCTCACTATATTAGTTAACTCTCTACTCGCCTAGTAGGGTATCTTTTACTTCTACTTTCTTCCAATACTTACTATACTGATCAATACCTGCCAGATGATCCGGGTGGGTCTCATATTTCGTTATTGCTTCTATATTGGCAAATGTCAACATAATATGGTATGAAAATGTATTATCTACAACTGGTCGTGGATTTGTCGCTGCTGGTTTCCCGATATGACAAGATTCTATTCCTGGCACTTTCTTTAAAATTTCAAAAAAATTTAAAAAATCCTTTTCTTCTTCTTTATTGATTCCATCTTTTAGCCAAAAATAAACACTATGAAAAATAAATCCTGGAGAAAAGCCTGCGTGTGTATTTTTCATTTGTGATTTGTCTTCAGAATTTAAGCATGAAGTGAATATAGTACCCCCAACGCCTGCTAGCGCCAATGAACTTAAAAATTTTTTTCTTTCCATTTGTTTAATGTTGATTTTAACGAATATACACAGAAAAAAATAAATTATCAATCTTGCCAAAACCTAGATAATAGTATGCTATTTTTGTGGAATTAAGGCATTATTTTTGATTAACATCGCTAAGATTGAAAAATTAACCTCCAATATACAATTAAATGGGGTTATATTAACATATCATTCAACCTTAAAAAGTTTATAAAATAATGAGCAAAGTATAAACATAATTACCTGTTTTACGTTATAATATTAAATTAGGGGTTTACAAAAGACTAGAATATATTTTGAATAAATTTAGCCGTATCGCATTAAAGACCCTATTATGGATCATTGGATCTGTAATTGGACTCATACTTCTCGTTATTTTTTTAATTCGACTTCCTTCTGTGCAAACTTATATTGCAGGAAAAGTAACGACTTATGTGGAGGGAAAAATAGGAACACCCGTCCGCATTGGACGTGTTAATATAGAATTTCCTAAAAAACTTGTTTTAGAGAATATCTATCTTGAAGATCAATCCAAGGACACCCTAGTTGCGGGAGAAGCAATAAAGGTAGATATCAATATGATAAAATTGCTTAAAAGTACAGTCGAGATTCAACAATTGGAAGCTACGGGTATAACAGCAAAAATTCGTAGGTCCATGCCCGATAGCAGTTTCAATTTTGATTATATAATTAAGGCATTTGCCAGTCCCGAAACTACTAAAGCCAAAACCGACACTACTTCGGCAATGGTATTCAATATGGATAAAGTCATATTTGACCGTTTTCACGTTGTTTATGCAGATGATGTTATCGGTACAAATGCCGATGTCTATTTAAAACATTTTGATACGCGGATCAAGAAATTTGACCTAACAAAAAATATGGCATTTGATATGCCAAAAATTAATATTGATGGTTTGGGTGCTATCATAACACAATGGAATCCTACAGACGAAGGCGACGGTCCTAGTGTTGAAGATTTTGGAATTACAGATCCCACTACTATTGCTACTTCTCTTTTACCTGATATTGGTATCAACATCGCAGACCTGAGAAATATAAATGTTCACTATGAGGATAAATCATCCAAACTGAGAACAAAATTTTCTATTCAAAAACTATATGCTGATATCAATAGTATCGATCTTAATAAAGAAGTTGTTGATATAAAAAAAATAAGTTTAGAAGGATCTGATTCACAAGTTTTTTTTGATAAAATAGCAAAAGCAACTCTACCTAAAACTGAAAGTAACACTACAGCATCAACTCCTAGTAAAGTAAATTGGGTTGTTTCTGTTTCTGATATCAACATCAACAATACCAACGTTTGGTATAAAGATGACAATCAGGCTCGCATGAAGGGATTTGATTATTTCAATATTAAAATCCCCGCGATCAATACAGCGATGACGGACTTGTTCTACAGTGCAGACTCTATCAGTGGATCGTTAAAGTCTCTAACAGCAAAAGATCATTCTGGTTTCGAAATTAAAAGCTTAAAAGGTGATTTCATCTATACCAATACGGGTGCTGAAATCAAAAATCTATATGCAGCAACAGCTAAAACATTATTACAAGATTATATTAAGATATCCTATCCATCTTTGGAAGCCATATCGGAAAAACCGGAACTACTAACTGTCAATGCCAATATAAAAAAGAGTCACGTTGATATGCGCGATATTTATTATTTCGCACCTTTCTTGGATACGATGGAGATCATGCATCCGTTAATGAATAAAAAATTCAACATCGACGGAAAAGTAATTGGGAAATTGAATGACCTCAATATCCCCCACCTGGACTTCAGTACATTATCGAATACAAAAGTAATTGCCAGCGCCAGAATCAAGGGACTTCCTGATGTTGACAAGATGTCCATCGACCTTACGCTCAAAAAATTCACTACTGGACGATCTGATATTGAACAGCTCGTTGCTAAATCCCTGTTCCCCAAAAACCTTGAACTTCCAAATGCTATTGGGCTAACGGGAACATTTAAGGGTGGAATGCAATCATTCAATACCAACTTGGCACTGGTTACAGAAAAAGGAACTGCCAAAGTGAATGGTAAATTTGATATGTCAAAGCGTGATACAACATATGATGCTTTTGTATCCATTAAGGACTTTGATATTGGCAAGATCCTAAAACAGGATTCTGTATTAGGTATTTTATCTTTTGAAGCCAATGTAAAAGGTCACGGACTTGATCCTAAGAAAGCAATAGCTAACGTAGATGGCAAACTGATTCAACTGGAGGCACTTGGATACCGTTACCATGATATAGACATGAACATGAGTGCCAATGCAGGTGATATTGAAGCGAATGTCAGCAGTGTTGATCCTAATATCAAATTTAATTTAAATGCTGATGCTGATATGAGTCAAAAGTATCCAAAAGTTAATTTTGAATTGATGGTGGATAGTGTCAATCTGCAAAATTTAAAATTGATGGAGGATGACTTTCGCTATCATGGTAAATTGGTTGGACATTTTGAAACTGCAGATCCAAATTATTTGAATGGGGAAGCACATGTCATTAATTCGTCTATTGCTTATAATAACGACCGTTATAGTGTTGATAGTATTTCACTAATTGCTAGATCAGATAGTAGCTCTAATCTTTTAATGTTAAAATCGGCATTTTTGAACGCCCATTTAGTTGGTAAATATAAATTGATGGAATTGGGTACTGCTATCCAGGATATTGTATATGTATATTACCAACCCGGGGCACCAGTTGTCCTTCCAAAATATGAGGATCAGCAATTCGAATTTTCAGCGCAGTTGACCAGAACCAAATTTATCAAAGAATTTTTACCTGATCTTACTGAGATGAAAGACATTACGTTGGATGGTATGTTTAACAGTAAGAGTAAATTGATTCAAGCTAAACTCAACGCTCCAAAAATTGTTTATGCAGGTACGGATATCAATAGTGTATCTCTTGATCTCACAACTGTTGATAGTACGATGTACTATTCAGCTCTTATCAATAAAATTAAAGTAAGTAACATTGAATTGATCAATACTGTTTTTAGCGGTAAGGTCATTAAAAATAATCTTGATTTTGGCCTATGGATTAAAGATAAACAAGATAAAGAACAATATCATTTAGGTGCTAATATGAAAGTCGACCGTGGAAACTTTCTCTTTAGCTTACTCGAAAACGGATTAATGCTAAATTATGAAAAATGGAATGTCGATAGCACGAATGTTATTTCGTTTGGAAATGCAGGTATTCAGGCACATAACTTCATTCTTGAAAACAACGGACAATTATTAGAAATTAAATCACAAGATAGTGTCTTAAACTCTCCTATCGACCTCGTTTTCAAAAATTTCAGAATTGAAACCTTAAGTAAAATGATCGCTGCAGATGATATGAATTTAGGAGGTGGTATTAATGGACAAGCAACCATTTCGCGTCTGGAAAGCAATCCTGTTTTTGTATCTGATATCGGAATTGACAAGTTTTACTTAGGGACAGATACCATTGGTAATGTCAACATTAAAGTCAATAATGAAAAAGAAAATACTTATGCAGCAAATGTGAGTATTACTGAAAATGGTAATAACGTAAGTTTAATCGGTGAATTTATAAGTCCTCCAAAAGGGGTGGCAACATTTGATGCTATTCTAAACATCGCCCCATTAAAGATGAAAACCATCCAGGCATTTAGCTTTGGTTATTTAAAAGAATCTAAGGGAGATGTTGAGGGACAATTAAAAATATCAGGAACGACTGATAAGCCTGTAATCAATGGTGATTTAAATTTCAATAAGGCAGAATTTAATGTGTCTATGCTGAATGCAGCATTTTTCATTGATAATGAAAAAATTACCTTTAATAATAGAGGCATTACATTATCCGACTTCAACATTAAAGATAAAAAAGGAAATAGTGGCGATATGAATGGTACTATTTTGACTCAAAACTACATAGATTATGATTTTAATTTAAATCTTAAAACAGATAATTTTGAGGTTGTGAACTCTACTCGACAAGATAATGATCTATTTTTCGGTAAGATGTACGTTTCTTCAGATTTACGAATACGAGGCACGCTTGATAAGCCTGTTGTTGATGGAAATATCAAGGTTCAAGATAAAACTGATTTTGTCTTCATTATGCCAAATGATGAGCCTGGAATGGTGGAAAGAAAAGGTGTAGTAGAATTTGTGGATAAAAGCGATACAACAAGGACTAATGTTTTTGCTAAATTAGATTCACTAACGACAACTAAACTTACAGGGATAGATGTTACTTTAAATTTACAAACAGATAAAAATGCTAAATTTAAAGTCATCTTGGATGAAGGTTCTCAAGACGCGTTGAATATTCAAGGTGAGGCTGAATTAAATGCCGGAATCGATGCGAGTAATAAAATTACCATGTCAGGTACTTATACCGTAGAAAAAGGAAGCTATTCCTTCTCATTTGGACCTGTAAAACGTGAATTCTTATTTAAAGAAGGCAGCACAATTACTTGGGCAGGCGATCCATTAGACGCACGATTGGATATTACTGCAGTATATAAAGTAAAAGCTCCTACGCTAGAACTTGTACAAACTCAACTGGGTGCAGAGAACTCCAATCTTTACAAACAACGTGTTCCTTTTAATGTGAATCTATTGATAACAGAACAACTTTTTGAACCTAAATTGGGATTTGATATTGACTTGGATGAAAATAATGCAATCGCCTCTCAAGATGTTGTAAGTAAGGTTAACAATGCCCTTTCGCAGCTTCGTACAGATCCCTCAGAAATCAATAAACAAGTTTTCTCTTTGATCGTTTTAGGCCGATTTATGGCTTCCAACCCATTTGAAAGCTTATCCGGTGGTGGTGGCGTTGAATCGATGGCACGAAATAGCGTAAGTTCGTTACTCACTTCGCAATTAAATCGCTTGGCATCTGACCTTATTAAAGGAGTTGAATTAGATTTTGACTTACAATCGGAACAAGATTTTACGACTGGAGTTGGAGAGACGCGTACTGATTTAAATATTGGGGTTTCAAAAATGTTATTCAATGATCGTTTAAAGATAACGATTGGTTCTAATTTTGAGGTTGAAGGTAATTCAAGACCTGGGGAACAGGCTGCTAATATCGCTGGCGATATCAGTCTAGATTATCAATTGTCACCAGATGGACGCTATTTTGCACGTGTGTACCGTAAAAATCAGTATCAAGTAACTCTTCAGGGACAATATGTAGAAACGGGTATTGGATTTATCATCAATATGAGCTACAATAAATTTAAAGAAATTTGGATGAATTCTAAAAAGCTAAACGAATATAATTCTGGCAGCAAAAGTTTTAGAAAACGTTTTGATGTAGAGCGAATGGAAACAGATTCGGTTTATCGTGATAGCGTCAGGTATGTGATACGTGATAGCATAATGCGTAACGATCCTAAAAAATACAAGGAACGCTATGATAATCAAAAACCAAAAATACAAAAGACAGATTCAAATAATAAAACTGATTCGACAAATCAGAAAGTAGATACAATAGGAGAAAAAGTGATTAGAAATGAAGAAAGGGAGAAGAATGAAAAATAGTAATCAATTTATAGCTTTCGTTTTATTATTGGGGCTTTTCATTGCTTCTTGTTCAACAACTAAAAATTTAAAAGAAGGTCAATCCTTATACGTTGACGGTCATGTTGACATTGAGTCAGATACGATTCCTAAAGAACAAAAAAAGATATTAGCGACACATTTGGAACAAGTGCTTATGCCAAAACCAAATAAATCATTATTTGGATGGCGTTATAAACTAGCTTTCAATAATATGGCTGGTGATTCAGTTGGAAGAAATTTCATAAAGAAGCAATTGAAAAAAATGGGGGAAGAGCCTGTTCTGTTAAGTGATGTTAACCGAGAATACAATGAGAACTTACTTCGGAATCGACTAGAAAATATCGGTTTTTTTAATGCTGAGGTTAAATCTGATACAACCATTAAAGATAAAGAAGCGACTATTCACTATATTGCTACAACCAATTTAATCTACCGAATAAAATCAGTCAAATTTGACGTGGATAGCGCCACCCAGCTTGGTCAAGATATATTGCAATCACGTGAAAAATCACTCTTAATAGTGGGTAAACATTATGATCTCGATGATATATTAAATGAACGCGACCGAATAGACAATGAACTCAAAAAGATTGGTTATTATTATTTTAGCCCTGATTATTTATTGGTACAAGTGGATAGCACCATTGGAAACAATAAAGTAAATTTGTATGTAACCCTTAAACCTGAAACACCAGAGATTGCTAAAGTGCCATCTAAAATCAATAATATATACATCTATCCAAATTATACAGATGCCGGAACAGGTTATCAGCGTACCCCTCGTAATGCCGAACTATTTGATAGTTCGTATTATTTTATAGATAGGCAAAACACCTTCAGAAAACCCGTTCTTGCCAATCATATTTTCTTCAAAAAAGGGGATCTTTATAACCGTGATGCACATAACAAGACGATTAGTCATCTTGTCAATTTAAACAGTTTCAAATTTGTTAAAAACAATTTTGTAGATAGTAAGGATATTAAAAATGGATTAGATGTTTACTACTACCTTACTCCTCTTCCTAAAAAATCAATTCGGGTGGAGCTTTTAGGTAAAATGGCATCCGTCTATAATGGTACGGAGCTTAATGTAAACTGGCAACTGCACAATGCATTTAAAGGAGCTGAATTACTTAGTCTCAATGTATTTGGTGGTTACGAAACGCAGACGGGGGGAAGTGTTAGCTTAAATTCAAGCTATTATCGCTATGGAGCTGATCTTACCTTGACACTACCCCGTATTCTGTCACCTTTTAAAATAGATCCGAGTCGTAGGTACATACCAAAAACATATATTAAAACAGGGTTTGAATTCTTGAATAGAACCAAAGCTTATACTTTACGTTCTCTCAAACTCGACTACGGTTATATTTGGCAAGAATCACAAGAAAAACAACATGATCTAGGATTATTAGAAATCACTTATGTACAACCTAGTCGTGTGTCTGATGAATATAAAGCTCAACTGGATACTGTGCCTACGCTAAGACATGCTATTGAGCCGCAATTCACCATAGGTCCAAACTACAATTTCACCTTGTCAAATACGATGAATAAAACTCTAAAAAACACTTTTTATTTTAAAGGAAATTTAGATTTATCGGGCAATGTTTTGGGACTTCTTAAGGGTGCGAACTATAATGAAGGCAAGACTTTTAAACTATTTAACGCTTACTTTTCTCAATATATTAAAGTAAGTGGTGATGGTAGACACTATCTCAAATTGAGTGAGAATTCTCAATTGGCTTCTCGCGTTAGTGTGGGTTTAAGTTATTCCTATGGAAACTCACGTGCACTCCCCTATTTAAAACAATATTATGTGGGTGGTCCTAATAGTATCCGAGCATTTGCAGCACGTGCAATCGGTCCTGGAACTTTGAAACCTCAGAATATTGGTACGGACAAATTTTATGCGGATCAAACCGGTGATATCAAATTGGAGCTCAATACTGAATATCGTGCTAAACTTGCAGGATTTGTACACTGGGCAGCGTTTATTGACGCGGGTAATGTGTGGTTGCAAAATACGGATGATGAAAAACCTGGAGCAAAGTTTAGTAAAGATTTCCTAACAGAATTGGCTGTTGGCGGTGGACTAGGTTTAAGATTTGACTTTACTTTTTTAATTTTAAGAACAGATTTTTCAATTCCATTCCGTATCCCCTACTTAGAAAAAGGAGATCGTTGGGTATTTAAAGATATCGATTTGGGAAGTAGCCAATGGCGAAAAAACAATTTGATGTTTAATTTAGCTATCGGCTATCCATTCTAAATAAAAGGGAGAACGAAAGTTTCTCCCTTTTATTTAGAATTACTTTTTATAAAACTTAATTGTATTCCTACCATTTAATGAGTAAATTCAAAGAAAAATTAATGTCTAAGGACCAAAATTAATAAGCTTATGAAAGTTACAATAGTTGGTGCAGGAGCAGTTGGAGCGACCACTGCAGATAATTTAATGAGAAGAGAAGTTGCTGAAGAAATCATACTTTTAGATATTAAAGAAGGTTTTGCAGAGGGTAAAGCACAAGATATGTCACAGACTGCTGCTTTATTAGGTTTCGATTCCAAAATTAAAGGTGTAACCAATGACTACAGTGCTACAGCTGGCTCGACAGTGGCCGTTATTACATCAGGGATTCCTAGAAAACCTGGAATGACTAGAGAAGAATTAATTGGTACGAATGCTAATATTGTTAAAACGGTAGTCGATAATTTGGTAAAACATTCACCAGATATCATTATTGTCATTGTATCTAACCCTATGGATACAATGACTTATCTTGCCCTTCAAAGTTCTGGTCTTCCGAAGAATAGAATTATTGGTATGGGAGGAACATTAGATTCTGCTCGATTCAAATATCAATTAAGTGATAAATTAAATGCATCTGCAGGAGACCTTAATGCAATTGTTATTGGCGGTCATGGAGATACTACTATGATTCCTCTGATCAAACATGCTACTTGGAATAGCATTCCTGTAACTGATTTTTTGAACGAGGAGGAACAAGATGAGATCGTACATAAAACAATGGTGGGTGGTGCTACCCTGACCGCTTTAATTGGTACATCGGCTTGGTATGCTCCAGGAGCCGCAACCGCAGCAGTCGTGGAGAGTATTGTCCGTGATCAAAATAAACTCTTCACAGCTAGTGTATTTTTAGATGGAGAATTTGGACTATCAGATATCACTTTAGGTGTCCCTGTTATCATTAATAAAAATGGTTGGGATAAAATTGTACCTTTGAACCTGTCGGAAGAGGAAAAGCAAAAATTACATAAAAGTGCTGAAGCAGTCCGTAACATGAATAATGTGTTAAAAGAAATTAACGTTTTATAAAAAATTATATGCAACTCTTTATTAAAAATATGGTCTGCAATAGATGTAAAATGGCTGTAGAAAATATATTTAAAGAGTTGCATATCTCTTATCGTGATCTTCAACTAGGGGTTGTTAGTTTAAAAGAAACTTTGAAACCAGCACAGCGAAAACGCATACAAGAAAGCTTGCAGGCTATTGGATTTGAATTGATAGATGATAAAAACACACGTGTTATTGAGAAAATAAAACTAGTGATCATTGATTACACACGTCAGCCATACCAATATTTAAATAAAAACCTTTCGGAGATATTATGTGATAACTTACATCTAGAATATAGTACTCTGACTTCATTATTTTCATCTGTGAGTGGCACCAGTATTGAAAAATATGCTATTTTCCAAAAAATAGAATATATCAAAGAATTGTTAATTTATGATGAATTATCTTTGGCACAGATAGCGGAAAAGCTCAATTATTCAAGTACTGCTTATCTCAGCAACCAATTTAAAAAAAACACAGGTCTTACTCCTACGCAATTTAAAAATCTAAATAACCCGACCTCACTTAGGCAAACCTTAGATCAGGTATAATCATTGAGGTCAAAAATATATTTTATCCTTTCGGTAAGCATATATTTTTTCTATGTTTGAAATATGGCAATCATCCCACTTAAGCTTTTACAATTACAAGAACAAGGTACTCATATTCTAGTTGAAGTTACATTATTCAATACTGTTCATCTCATGGTTCTCGATACTGGAGCTTCAAAGACTGTATTTGATAAAAATCAATTGGAAAAAATTCATTCGGACCAATTCCAATTGGAAAATACAGATACACTTTCATCTGGGTTGGGCACTAATACCATGCAAAGTTTTTTGATCCATATACCGCTTCTTAGTATGCAGAACTGGACAATAAAAAACTACAGAGCTGCAGTACTGGATCTGAGCTCTATCAACTATGCCTATGAGCAGATGAACTTACAACCTGTAATTGGCGTGATAGGAGGAGATATTTTAGGTCGTTATGGTGCTGTGATTGACTACAAAAAGAAAACACTTAAATTACTCAAAAGAAAGTTAAAACTTAAATAGTCTTTTATGGATATGCATCCTTAAATACAAATAATAAGATAAGGCGATCAATATTCCTGCTCCACCCATAAAATACAATACACTTCGCAGTCCAAAATAGCTTGCCAATGCTCCGATTAGTAAGCTCCCAATTGGAAAAACACCTTGGAATGCCATAACGTAATATGATATCGCTCGAGCGCGATACATCGGCATCGCATGCGTCTGTATATAAGTATTGATACTTGAATTCTGCATCATCATCGCAAAAGATACAACAGCTGTATAGACTAAAGCCAGAGCCAGAACAGAAGAATGACCTAGTAAGAATAAAGCCGCCCCCATTAACAAAGCTGCTCCCATTACTTGATAGCGCATATTTGTACCTGACTTCAGACGTGCCATATTGATTGCACCAACCATTGCCCCTAGACCTGCAGCGCTCTCGAACCAAGAAAAGGTACCTGCATCACCATGAAACATTTCTTTAGCTACAGCCGGCAATAACGAGGTATACGGAATGACCAATAGACTAGAAAAAGTCATTACAATAATGAGTGAAAAAATATGTGGAGATCGTTTCAAATAGAAAAAACCTTCAACTAATCCTTGCCAATTGCTTCCTTTACTTAAGCTAGCTGTACTTTCGCTGACGTTCATCATCCAAAGTGTAATCAAAACAGGTATAAAGCTCAAAAAATTGCTACTAAAACACATCATTTCTCCATAAGTACTCAAAAGGATCCCTCCTATCGCTGGACCGACCATCCGTGCTGCATTGAATATAGAAGAGTTGAGTGCTATAGCATTAGGTAAATCTTTTCTATTATCAACTAGATGTACCATTAAAGATTGTCTTCCCAATACATCAAATGCATTGATAACACCTTGTGCAAATCCCAATATAGATAGCCATAACACCGTCTCCATTTTTAGATATACCAGTAACGTGAGAATCCCTGCTTGGATCATCAAACCTATCTGTGTCATAAAGACAAGTTTATACTTCTTGTGTTTATCTACAAAGCTTCCTATAAATGGAGATAGCACTAAAGAAGGAAGCAATGATATAAAAGAAACAAAACCCAGCCAAAATACGGAGTCCGTTAATTTATATACCAGCCAACTAATGGCAACTCGCTGCATCCACGTTCCCATCAATGAAATTGCTTGTCCAATTATATGTAATCGAAAATTGGGGTATTCAAGAGAACGAAATATCTGCATATCAACACGTAATAGAAGTAAATGAAAGTAGTAATCTATAATGAACAGTACATAGCAAGCAATATTTGTGCAGTAATTTCAATTCATCACGAGATTAGTGAATTTTAATCGATAACTTTACCACTTAAAGGTAAATAAACCAAACAATTAACAATCAATTCAATACGAGATGAAATTTTTTATTGACACAGCAAACTTAGAACAAATCAAAGAAGCACAAGATTTAGGTGTATTAGACGGGGTAACAACAAATCCAAGTTTAATGGCCAAAGAAGGAATTAGTGGTGACGAAAATGTAATTAATCATTACAAAGCCATATGTGCTATCGTAGATGGGGATGTAAGCGCAGAGGTAATTTCTACAAATTACGAAGAAATGATCACAGAAGGAGAGGCACTTGCAAAACTAGATGACAAGATTGTTGTTAAAGTTCCAATGATCAAAGATGGTATTAAAGCAATTAAATATTTCAGCAAAAAAGGAATCAAAACAAATTGTACTTTGGTTTTTTCAGCTGGTCAAGCCTTACTTGCTGCGAAAGCTGGAGCCACTTATGTTTCACCTTTCATCGGACGTTTAGATGACATATCGACAGACGGTCTAGGTCTTATCGAAGAGATCCGTTTGATCTATGATAACTATAGTTTCCCTACACAGATCTTAGCTGCATCGGTACGTAATAGTGCACATATCTTAGGTTGTGCTAAAATCGGAGCTGATGTTATGACGGGTCCATTATCAGCTATTACTGCTTTATTGAAACACCCTTTGACGGATAGTGGTCTAGCTACTTTCTTAGCTGATCACGCTAAAGCGGCAGGTAAATAATTTTAAATAAAACGTCTTTAAAGGAACGGTCAAAAAGCTAGTAATTAATACTTCTTTTTGACCGTTTTTTTATATAGGAATAATGATGTATTTTTGTAATATGAGTAAAGATCAACAACATGAAAAAGCAGTACGTGAGCCTGTAGATTTTACAGCTTTGCTAAAGCAATATCATCTAAAAGTAACGCAACCTAGACTCCGAACTTTAGAAACTATATCGACTAAGAAATCAGCAATTTCACAACCAGAGTTGGAAAAATTAATTGGTAATGAAATTGATCGTGTAACGCTATATCGAGTACTAGCTTCTTTTGAAGAGAAGGGTATACTGCATAAAATTTTTGATCTCAACGGAACGGCAACTTATGCACTATGTTCCACAAATTGCTCAGAACATAATCATCATGATCAACATGTTCATTTCATCTGTAGGTGCTGCAATTCGGTCTATTGTATGGAAGAAATCACTCTTCCAAAATTTAATCTTCCTCAAGGTTACAAACTGGAAACAATAGCTATAAATGCTCTTGGACTTTGTGATCAATGCCCTGAAAACTAAATTCAATACATCTTCCAAATCGACGACATTTGATGGTTTCTCTTTTTTTAATGAAACCATCATTTCCATCTAATTTAAAGCATCAGCCCAAGCTAATTAAATATATTTTCTATATGCTAAATTTTAGCTTTTAAAAAGCTAATTAATTGAAATAAAGATAATTAAAAACTTCATAATCAATAATCATATCATTTATTATATTTAGCAAAATAGAGTAAAATGGAGGTAAGACCTCCGTACAAACCTTTGAAACTTCTCTTTCATCAGATTCATTAAGCAATGATAAACACAAAATACTGTTTATCAAATATATAATTAGGCTAAAGAGAATAAGAAATACAATTAAAAAAAATATAAAACAAAGAAGATGATAGTGTCTCATTTTTCAGATTAATATGTGTATATTGTTGGTGACAAGGGCTGGAAAATAGAGGTAAATCATGATCATGTTATATCATGATTATGTATTGGTCCTCCCCTATTCACAACATAATAAAAAGTAAATAAAATACGTATGACGACAAAAAAAGAAAACCCATATCAAGAGGTTTTGACTCAGCTCATCATCGACATCTTTGAGAAGTCAAATAACAAACCGCTCAACTACAAACAAGTCGCATCAAAATTGAACGTTCAAGATTCCGATTCCAAAATAGCTATTGCCAATATCCTGACTGAACATGCAAAAAACAGCCCATTTTTAGAGGTTGAAAAAGGAAAATTCAAGCTACGTCAACTCAAAGTTTACGTAACTGGAAAAGTAGATATGACCGCTGAAGGATCTGCTTATATTATACCTGAAGATGAATTCGAGAATGACATCTTTGTGGCACCTAGAAAATTGCGTCAGGCTCTTCATGGTGATATCGTTAAAGTACACACTTTTGAAAAGAGCAGAGGACGTAAAAAAGAAGGTGAAGTAGTAGAGATCATCCAACGTGCAAAAACAGATTTCACAGGTATTATCAACCTTTCTCAGAACTTTGCATTTTTCATTGCAGATGATCGAAAAATGTTACATGACATCTTCATTCCATTAGATAACCTCGAAGGTGCTAAAGATGGAGAAAAGGTAGTCGTATCTATTGTTGATTGGCCGCAGGGAGCAAAAAATCCGATTGGTAAAGTAAAGACAATTCTTGGAAAAAAAGGAGAAAACAACACGGAGATGAATGCCATCTTGGCAGACTATGGATTTCCGTTAAAATTTCCAAAAAAAGTAGAAGAAGAGGCAAATGCATTGCCTGACACCTACTCGAAAGAAGAAATTTCTAAAAGAAGAGATTTTAGAAATATCACCACTTTTACTATTGATCCTGTTGATGCAAAAGACTTTGATGACGCGATCTCTTTTCAACAACTTGAGAATGGAAATTATGAAATTGGTGTACACATCGCAGATGTTTCACATTTTGTCATCCCAGACACTGAATTAGACAAAGAGGCATACGAAAGGGGGACTTCGGTATATCTGGTTGATCGCGTGATTCCCATGCTTCCTGAAAGACTTTCCAACGGTGTGTGTTCACTTCGTCCGCATGAAGATAAACTTTGTTTCTCCGCTGTCTTTGAGCTCGATGAAAAAGCTAATGTTTTAGATCAATGGTTTGGAAGAACTATCATTCACTCCAACCGAAGATTTTCTTATGAAGAAGCTCAAGAGGTTATCGAAACAAAATCAGGAGATTTTACGACAGAAATACTTAAATTAAATGAGCTTGCCTACATTCTTCGGGAACGCAAATTTAAGAATGGCGCAATTGCTTTTGAAAGTGAAGAAGTAAAATTCACATTAGATGAAAACGGTAAGCCGACAGGAGTCTACACCAAGGTTAGAAAAGATGCACATAAACTCATTGAAGATTTTATGCTTCTTGCAAATAGAAAAGTGGCAGAATATATTGGCAAACAAGGTAAGGGTAAAAATAAATTACCATTTGTATATCGTTTTCACGATGTACCAAACCCAGAAACATTGGCCACGTTTTCTCAATTTGCATCTCGATTTGGACATAAGCTAACAATCAAATCCGATAAAGAGACTGCAAAATCCTTAAACGCGTTAATGACAAAAATTGAAGGTAGCAAAGAGCAAAATATGCTTACATCACTTGCAATAAGGTCTATGGCAAAAGCGATCTACACGACTAAAGGAACAAGCCACTATGGACTTGCCTTCGATTATTACACTCACTTCACCTCTCCCATACGTCGATACCCTGATGTAATGGTTCATCGATTATTGGCTTATTACTTAGATGGTGGTAATAAAATTAATGCAGACCATTATGAGAAAATGTGTGAGCACACTTCACAGATGGAAAAGAAAGCTGCAGAGGCAGAACGTGCATCGATCAAATATAAACAGGCTGAATTTTTACAAGAACAAATTGGAACTGAATATACAGGAATTATATCTGGCGTAACTGAATGGGGTATGTATGTCGAAATCGAAACTAACAAATGTGAGGGTATGGTTAGATTGCGGGATATTAACGATGACTTTTATGTATTAGATGAAAAGAATTTTGCGATTATTGGTCAACGCAAGAAAAAGAAATATCAATTAGGTGACGAAGTGCAGATCAAAGTTAAGAAAGTGGATCTTGACAAACGTCAAATTGACTTTACTTTAATCAGCTAATCCAAAAACATTCACAACTATAGCCTCCAATCGAGTTCATTCTTTTTTGGGGGCATTTTTTTAACTAACTAACTAACTAACTAACTAACTAACTAACTAACTAACTAACTAACTAACTAACTAACTAACTAACTAACTAACCATCTAAATGACGTAATATTTCATCTGTAAAATGTTCTGTTCGCTTTGACTGTATAAATCTCACTGAATTATATACTCCAGACTCTCCTCTAGGGATAGATAGCGATCGCCAATCATTTCCTTTCATCATCTTTCCTAACATCACAATCTGTCCTACATGATAGGGATAATGTGACAATTGCCTATTGATAGCTTCTACGACAGTATGTCCTTGATTTCTAATATAGATAGTCTTACTCAAGTCTTCAAATTCCAAATTTTTCAACGTAGCAAATAAGCTTTTCCAGGCTTCATCCCACTCCTGCAAAAGTCTCATTTTATCTTCATTAACAAGTTCAAACTCTGCATCCCGGTTACGCCACTCTTTTTCACCATCTGAAGTCAGAAAATCTGTAAATCGTGATTTCATATTTCCAGATATGTGCTGAATCAGCACCGCAACACTATTACTCTCTTCATTATATCGCCAAAACAACTGACTATCAGTAAGTTGACTTAAAGTGCTATCAACTAAATGTTTATAGTACAAAAACAATTTTTGAACATCTTCTAAATAATTCATAACACCTCTATTTACATTTTAAAAACTCCTTCTATATAATCTTCTATGACAGATGCTTAAATTTAGTTAGAAAAAATCATCTTTCCCGCGCTAAATCATAAAAATTGACAATTCATTGAAAAAATGTATATTATTAAAAAGCATTGTTTAGAATTTTCTATACTGATTCAAGAATAAATGAAAAAAAATTAATAGGTCAAATAAATTATTTTGCTCAGATTTGCAGCTTACTACTATTCATATTTAAGAATGAAATTTAGAAATGATATTGGAGCATTACGTGCATTAGCTGTGTTAGCAGTACTTTTTTTTCATTTCAAGATCCCATACTTTGACGGCGGATTCAGTGGTGTAGATATCTTCTTTGTCATATCCGGATATTTAATGACCCATATTATTCTTAAAGGATTTGAAAACAACATATTTTCTTTCAAGCAGTTTTACATTAAACGAGTTGTACGTATCATCCCTGCACTTGTTTTTCTAATTGTAGGTACAGCTATCATGGGTAATTTAATTCTATTACCTAACGATTTGCAACAACTTGGCAACAATTCCTTTTTTAGTATTCTTTTTATTTCTAATATCGATTACTACATCCATAGTGGTTACTTTGATGTGGCTTCACAAAATAATATACTGTTACATACTTGGTCACTATCTGTAGAATGGCAGTTTTATTTATTGTATCCTGCGCTCCTATATCCATTTCGAAATTGCTATTTGAGCAATAAAAGACAGTTCATTTGTTTCTTCATAAGCTTGATCATTCTTTCCTTGGGTCTGAATTTATTTTTCAATCATAGGGATCAATCGCTCAGCTTTTATATGTTCCCAACACGGGCTTGGGAAATGCTACTCGGTGGACTTGCATGTCTATGGGAAGCAGATGTAAAAAAAACATTACCAAAATTTTGGAGAAAATTATTTGCGCTTTTTGGATATAGCACACTAATAGGATGCATCCTTTTACTCAAAGAGGACGATATCAGCTGGCCATCGTACTACACGCTTATTCCGGTAGTGTCTACATTTATCATCCTCCTAGTACAATATGACTTTAAAACTCTGTCTTTTAAACCACTTCAATGGGTTGGTAAGATTTCATATTCGCTATATTTATGGCATTGGCCAATTTATGTATTTGCGATCTACTTGGGACTAAATCAGTCTTACACTACTATTAGTATACTTATTGTTTCCTTTATCTGCGCTTGCATCTCGTTTTATACCATTGAGTCTAATAAAAAATTTAATCAAATACGATTTACTTTAGTTACAGCAATAAGCATTGCTATACTAGCCGCAATCATGATGCTATTCCCTTATGATCAATTAAAAATTAACAAGGAAATTGAACACCTCACCAATTACAATACAAATTATAGAAAACATCATCTGCCCTTTCAATTTAGAAAGGGAGTCTGTCATTTAGATATAGACAATACATTTAGTCAATATGATTTTGACATTTGTGCCAACATAGCTCCTAGTAAAAAAAACATTCTTCTACTTGGTGACAGCCATGCTGGCGTTTTCGCACAAAGTCTAAAAGAGCAACTTGAAAAACAAGATATCAATCTTTTGCAAGCGACCGTATCTACAAGTTACCCCTTATTAGATACAAAAGGTCCTAAAACTTCTTGCGAACTTATAGACTATATGTATCAGAAGTTTATCCCTGAAAATGCAAAACATATAGACGAGGTCATTCTTGTTGGTTTTTGGGGTTCACAACAGTACCCAGATGAAACTTTAAAGCTCAAACTTCAAAAGGTAATACAGTATTTTAAAGAAAAAAACATTACACTTAAAATGATTGGACAAACCCCTAGCTATTCCATCATTTTTCCTAACATATTGGCTTTAAAAATTAAGAATAGCACGGTAAAAGAAGAAAACTATATTAATCCGAGTTCCGTCCACATCAATCATTATCTTCAAACCTTTATTCCTAAAGATATTTATATTGATATCTATACTTTACCAGAAGTTAATAAATATAATGGTCAAGACCCTTATATGCACGATGACGACCATTTGTCAAAATATGGCGCAGATCAAATTATTAAATATTTACTTAAGAATAGACTTATCTAAGAGCTAAGTCAAAGATATTCAAGCAAAATGTGGAAAACTAATTGGCGAGGTGTTACGATTTAACAATAAAATCGTTATCTTTGCGAACTTATAATAATTTAAGAATTAAATTAAATAACAAAATCAGGTAAATGCCTACTATTCAACAATTAGTTAGAAAAGGTAGAGTAGCTCTGGTTGACAAGAGTAAGTCACCAGCGTTGGACTCATGTCCACAGCGAAGAGGTGTATGTACACGTGTATATACTACTACCCCTAAAAAACCAAACTCAGCAATGCGTAAAGTAGCTCGTGTACGTTTAACAAACGGTAAAGAGGTCAACGCTTACATCCCTGGAGAAGGTCACAATTTACAAGAGCACTCAATCGTTTTGATTCGTGGTGGTCGTGTTAAAGATTTACCAGGTGTACGTTACCACATTATCCGCGGTGCATTAGATACTTCAGGTGTAGCAGGTCGTAACCAACGTCGTTCTAAATACGGAACTAAGCGTCCTAAACCAGGACAAGCAGCGGCTGCGCCAGCAAAAGGTAAAAAGAAATAATTAAACGGAGGAAAGAAAAATGAGAAAATCAAAACCAAAAAAGAGAATCATTTTACCTGATCCAAAGTTTAACGACACTCAGGTAACTCGTTTTGTAAACAATATGATGTATGATGGTAAAAAATCTACAGCATATGATATTTTTTACAACGCGATTGAATTAGTAGAGCAAAAAACTAGCGAAAGCGGTTTAGAAGCTTGGAAAAAAGCTTTAAACAACGTTATGCCAGCTGTAGAGGTTAAATCTCGTCGTGTTGGTGGTGCTAACTTCCAAGTTCCTATGGAAGTTCGTCCTGAACGCAAAATTGCTTTGGGTATGAAATGGTTAATTTCATATTCACGTAAACGTGGTGAAAAAACAATGTTCGAAAAATTAGCAGGAGAAATCATTTCAGCTTCTAAAGGTGAAGGTGCTGCTGTTAAGAAGAAAGAAGATACGCACAAAATGGCTGAAGCTAACAAAGCGTTCTCACACTTCAGATTCTAGTTTTGAACTTACACACACAAATATGATTACACCGATCTTAGGTAAACGTTTATTCTTTTATCAGGATCGGTGTACTTATTTAGACAAAAAAACATACGGCCTTATCTAGGCTAATGCTTAAAAATATTATGGCAAGAGATTTAAAATTCACTAGAAATATTGGTATCGCTGCTCACATCGATGCTGGTAAAACAACTACAACTGAGCGTATTCTTTACTACTCAGGTGTTAACCATAAACTTGGAGAAGTACACGAAGGTGCTTCGACAATGGACTGGATGGAGCAAGAAGCTGAGCGTGGTATCACAATTACTTCTGCTGCTACTACAGTTTTCTGGCAGTACCGTGGTAACAAATACCAAGTAAACGTTATCGATACTCCAGGTCACGTAGATTTCACGGTTGAGGTAAACCGTTCGTTACGTGTATTAGACGGATTAGTATTCTTATTCTCTGCAGTTGATGGTGTTGAGCCTCAATCAGAGACTAACTGGAGATTAGCGGATAACTACGCTGTTCCACGTATTGGTTTCGTAAACAAAATGGACCGTTCAGGTGCTGACTTCTTAAAAGTTGTTGGTCAAGTAAAATCAATGTTAGGTTCTGAAGCAGTAGCTTTACAACTTCCTATTGGTTCTGAAGATACTTTCACTGGTGTTGTTGATTTAATTAACAACCGTGGTATCGTTTGGAATGAGCATGATAAAGGTATGACTTTTACAGAAGTTCCTATTCCAGAAGATATGTTGGAAGAGGTTGCTGAATACCGTGAGCGTTTATTAGAAGCTGTTGCTGGCTATGATGAATCTTTGATGGAGAAATTCTTCGAAGATCCTAATTCATTAACTGAGCGTGAAATTTTAAATGCTTTACGTGCAGCAGTATTGGATAACTCTATCGTTCCTATGGTTTGTGGTTCATCTTTCAAAAACAAAGGTGTTCAAACTATGTTGGATTTAGTAATGGAATTATTGCCTTCTCCAATGGATTCAGAAGGTGTTAAAGGTACTCATCCTGATACAGGTGCAGAATTAATACGTAAACCAGATGTTAACGAGCCTTTCGCAGCATTAGGATTCAAAATTGCAACTGACCCTTTCGTAGGTCGTTTGTGTTTCATCCGTGCTTATTCAGGTAAATTAGATGCGGGTTCTTATGTATTGAACACACGTTCAGGTAACAAAGAGCGTATCTCTCGTATCTTCCAAATGCACGCTAACAAACAAAACCCTATCCCTTTCATCGAGGCTGGTGATATCGGTGCTGTTGTTGGTTTCAAAGATATCAAAACTGGTGATACTTTATGTGATGAAAAGCACCCTATCGTGTTAGAATCAATGAATTTCCCTGAGCCAGTTATTGGTTTAGCTATTGAGCCAAAAACTCAAGCTGACATTGATAGATTAGGTATCGGTCTTGGTAAATTAGCTGAAGAAGATCCTACATTCGTAGTAAAAACTGACGAAGAAACTGGTCAAACTGTTATCTCTGGTATGGGTGAGCTTCACTTAGAGATCTTGATCGACCGTTTGAAACGTGAATTCAAAGTTGAGGTTAACCAAGGCGCTCCTCAAGTATCATACAAAGAGTCTATCAACGGAACTACTGAACACCGTGAGGTATTCAAAAAACAATCAGGTGGTCGTGGTAAATTTGCGGATATCAAAGTTGTTATTTCTCCAGCAGATGAAGATGCAGATTTAACGAAATCACCTCTTCAATTCGTAAATGAAATCGTTGGTGGTAAAATTCCAAAAGAATTTATCCCTTCAGTTCAAAAAGGATTTGAAACATCAATGAAAAATGGTGTCTTAGCAGGATTCCCATTATCAGGAATGAAAGTTCGTTTGATTGATGGTTCATTCCACGCTGTCGATTCAGATTCATTATCTTTCGAATTAGCTGCTCGTTCGGCATACCGTGAAGCATTACCAAAATGTTCTCCAGTGTTGATGGAACCAATTATGAAAATAGAGGTTTTAACACCAGAAGAAAACATGGGTGATGTAATGGGTGATTTAAACCGTCGTCGTGGTTTGATGCAAGGTTTAGATAGCCGTAATGGTGCTCAAGTAATTAAAGCATTAGTTCCACTTTCAGAAATGTTCGGTTACGTAACACAATTACGTACGATCACTTCAGGTCGTGCAACTTCCACTATGGAATTTGATCACTTCGAAGAAGCTCCACGCAACGTTACTGAAGAAGTTGTTGCAAAAGCAAAAGGTAAATTAAAAGGAGAATAATCCTTTCTAATATAAAGTAAACCGATCTCCTGTTGATAATAGCTCTAACGGGAGATCAATTTAAACAAAAACAAAAATGAGCCAAAGAATCAGAATCAAATTGAAATCATACGATTACAATTTAGTTGACAAATCAGCTGAGAAGATCGTAAAAACAGTAAAGCCTACAGGCGCAGTTGTTAGTGGTCCTATTCCATTACCTACTGAGAAAAAAATCTATACAGTTTTACGTTCTCCACACGTTAACAAAAAAGCGCGTGAGCAATTCCAATTATGTTCATACAAGAGATTGTTAGATATTTATTCATCTAACTCTAAAACTGTTGATGCATTGATGAAACTTGAATTACCTTCAGGTGTTGAAGTAGAAATCAAAGTGTGATAGAATTGCACTGATTAAAAAACAAGAAAGGCTTCTAATGTTAAATTAGAAGCCTTTTTTATTAGAGTTAGTTATCTATGCCTGATTATCAATTCATATAAAGCGCTACATTGAAATATTTATATAAAAACTAGATAATAGCTAGATCTATAAACAAAACGTTAGATAAGCTTTAAATGCGCCATAATTATGTACATAACTGAGGTTTTAATTATGTTAATTTTCAAAATACATTAATACCAAATAAGTATCAATATATTGTTTATTGATTCTTTTTAAGACTTATTGTTTTAACTTTATTCAAATCTTTATCACGTTTACTATCTTCTTCTCCAAGCAAAAATCCCCAAGGTTTTAATTCTTTGACGCGATCCATCACGATCTTACATATCGCAAGGATAGGGATGGCTAGAAACATTCCAGAAATTCCCCATATCATTTCTCCTACAATAATGGCCATCATGGCAAACAAAGAGTTAACTTTGACTTTGGATCCAACAACTTTAGGCACAATAAAATTACTATCGATAAGATGTATAATAATAAGTGCACCGATCACAATGAGCACATGGGTAAATGAAGTGGTAGCAAAAGTAAGTAACGCAATAATTAATATAGAGGTAAAAATCCCGATATAGGGTAGCACATTAAATACACCTGTAATAATGGCCAACAACAAACTGTACTTCACTCCTATTATACTCAAGGCTGCAAATACTAAGGTGGATACAATCAACATCTGTAAAAGCAATCCAATCAAATATTTTTTCACTACGTATTGTATCTGTCCCACAACATCCAATACAATATCATGATGGTCCTGATGATTGAGCATTAATAGAAATTTAACAATATGACTGCGGTAGATCAGTAGAAAAAAAGTGTATAGAAATGTAAAGACTAAAAGTATAAAAAGAGAAGATAAAGACAGTAATGCTGTTCCTAATAATAATGTTCCACTATCAAGAGATTTTGTAGCTGTTTTATTAATGATATCCATTTGTTCATTATGCATCACACCAAAACGGTCTGTAACCCAAATTTGCACATTATGAAAGCCAACTAAGATTTGTTCTTTAAATGCTGGCCAATCATCTTTAATCATTGATAATTGGGAAGCGAGCATATAGAACCCAAAACCTACTAGACCGAAAAAAAGTAAAACGGTCACAATTCCTGCAATTGTCCTTGGAAATTTCAGTTTATTTTCAAAGAAATTACTGACTGGAACAAGCAGTAAAGCTAAAAGTAAACCCAATATAAATGGAACTAGAATTGTATCTCCTATTTTAGCAAGATAACCTAAAACTAAAATAGAAATTAATGTACAGGCTAATTTTATATAAAACGGTAGGCCTAAAAACTTTGTCATAGTATCATATATTTATAAATCTCAAACAACCCTACTAAAGTAAAGTTTTAAAGGAAAATAAAAAAACCCTTGCTAAAAAGCAAGGGTTTAGTTTTAATCATTTAATTTGATCTTATGAATTGGATATTAAATTCCAAATCCAAGACCTACTGACCAAACACGGTTTTTAACATCCCCTTTTCCGAAGAACTTAGATCCAGCGATATTTGTTAGACCTAAACCATAACCAGCATTAATCGAAATTCCACTTCCTAATTGATATCCAGCTAAAAAGTTAACACCAAAATCAGTACCTTTTAATCTTTCATCCTTTCCGAATTTAAATTCATTAGTTACTGAAGTAGAAGCATCTCCATTCTTTAATTCGTATTTATCTTTTCCACTTAAACCAAAAGCTACATATGGACCTGCTCCAACGAAAAATTTACCTTCACCAGCTGTCGGGAATTTCAAAACAAAATTCACTGGAACCTCTAACCACATTGTATTCTCTTTTACCTCATACGTACTGTTAGCACTCGGTTTATAATCAGCAAACTTAGCACCTTTCCCTTGTAATGAGACTCCAGGTTGAATATAAAAATTGCTTGTTACAGGCGCATCTAAATAACCGGTAACATGAAAGTTAACTGTTGACTTGGAATCAGAAAGATCACTTCCTCCATAACTGTAAGAAGGAATATTAACCCCTGCTTTAAGACCATATCCTAATCCTCCTTGTGCATAAGCTCCAGCAGTTAATAAAAATGCTGCGCCTAATGTTAGTAATATTTTTTTCATCGCTCTATTATATTATTAGTGTTATCTTGGATATTGCAAGTTACAAGCCAAATCATTAAAGCATTCATTTACAAGAGGATAATTAAATATCACGTCATGTATCTACTGTATAAAAAAATAGACAAGTATTTATTCATTTATACAGTATTATCATCAAAGACTAAGAACACAAAATAAATTTTAAACAAAACAGCTTGATAATGATTTATTTAAAAAATAATTGCACAATAGTCTTTTTTAATCCAAATATTAATTTTACTTTTGCATTCCCTCAGGGGAACAAATAGGGTCGGATGGCCGAGTGGCTAGGCTGAGGTCTGCAAAACCTCCTACAGCGGTTCGAATCCGCTTCCGACCTCGTTTTATTGAACAATAAAAAAATTTATCAAAATGGGAGTTACACGTTTAAAAAGAAAAGATAGAAGAAATAAAACTACTTCACGTGTTGAAGTTCAGTTCTTAAGTTTAGGTACAAATGTTGAACTTGGTTCAAGATCTAAAATGAAGAAATCAAATCAAATCGTTAAAAACGATGCTATCTTAAACCAATTAGTTTCAGAAGCTAAGTAGGTTAAAAAAATATTTAAAAAAACAATAGCGTTGTAATTTACAACGCTATTGTTTTTTTAAGATGTCTACCAGCTGGTGGACTTTTTCTTTTGATGTACTATAGATTGATTCATTCATACTTGTCACCTCAGTACGATCATAAGACATACTAGATACTATAGTTTCTTTAGCCGAACTATGTATAGCTATTGCACCAGTTGTATTTAAGATCATCGCGATATTACTACTATCCACTGCAGCGCCTGGCATAATGACAATTTTTCCTTCTGCATATTCCACTAATTGTTTAAGCAATTCAATTGCGTCCACGGCTTTATCTTGCATTCCTGAAGTTAATAAGCGATCAATACCCAATTCTATCAATACAGCTAATGAAGTGATTGGAGAAGCGCATTTATCAAAAGCACGATGAAAGGTTACCTGCATTGGCCGAGCTGCTTCAATAAGTGCTTTAGTACGCTCCACATCAACTGTACCGTCTATATTCAATATTCCGATTACCACCCCATCACAGCCAGCATCTTTACAAAACTGAATATCAACTAACATTTCTTCGAACTCTAAATCAGAGTACACAAAATCACCTGCTCGAGGACGAATAAGGACGTGTATGCCAATATCAATTAGTTTTCTAACTTGAACAATCTGACCATAAGAAGGAGTCGTTCCACCATTTTCGAGGTTTTGACAAAATTCCACTCTTGTTGCTCCTCCTTGTGCTGCATAAAGTGCAGATTGTGGTGAGTTTGAGCATATTTCCAATTGATAGCCGTTTATACTGATTTCTTTTCCCATAAACTTTATAAAATATTTTACTCTCAAAATAGTTGCATAAAAAGGGAGAAAATTCAATTGAACTTTCTCCCTTTTTTTATTTAAGCACAAAATCCCAAATATGCTTAAGTAGTAGATGTAGAGTCTTTGGTTTAATACAATTCCTCCATTTTATTTACGTCACAAATGTACGATAAATATTATTTATTATATAGGTGACAGGTTAAAGAGAGAGGCACGATAACATCATAATACACTAATTATGAGACAACAAAACATTTACAATATTTATTTGTTTGTTTATATTGTATTAAAAAATGATATAAATTTTAGTTATATTCATTGCAAAAAGGTGTAATATGTCAATTGTATCAAAAGATTTTGAAATACAAGAAAATCTCATTGTACTCATTGAAGATCTTCAAAATAACATTTATGATCTAAGAGATCGTATTGCTGATTACAGCCAATTGTACAATAAGACACGTAACCAAATTGGTGAGTGTGAAGTGCAACATGAGAAAATTGCAGATCTAATTGGCGAAAAGCACCATTCTTTATATCATAAGATGAAATCACTTCATTATTTGTTGGAAATTATTAATGATTATCGAGATTGTAATGGCATTTTCCAAGATCAGAATGATATGATAGTTCAAGTACAGGAAATCATGTTAGCATATGCTGAAAAGGAATTTTATGAAGAAGCTGCCACTATAAAAAAATGGTATGACCTGCTTTATATTGCTATTTATATAAAGTAAACAGGCTATTAACTTTATTTGTTAGTGCGTTAATCGTACTTTTGTTTTCAATACAAAGAGAGCTACATGAGAAAACCACCTGTACAAATTGATTTACATGCCGAAGCCTTCCTTTCTGATTGGCAAGATTACACAGCAGATGAATTAGCAAACGAATCATTGATCTATATGCGTGACATGTTAGATGCTGCTATATATTGGGATATGCCAGAAATAAAATTTGTACATGGCAAAGGTAAAGGAATTTTGAAAAAAATGATCTATGATGAACTCAGGATTTATAAAGATCAAAGAGTCATATCGCATTATCATCCAGCTTACCATAATGAAGATATCGTGGTCGTAGTTATCGGGCTTTAATTCCTAATTGTTTCCCAATTTGGGTATTACTCTTGTTCCATAATTCGTGTTTATGAAAATATTATTGATTGAAGATGAAGCAGCTTTAAGTCAAGTCATTATGCAATCCCTACTTGCCGAAAGATATCTAGTAGAACAAGCATTTGACTATCCTAGTGCGCTCGAAAAAATATCTATTTATACCTATGATTGTATTTTATTAGATATCATGCTACCAGGAGGCTCCGGTCTCCAACTTTTGGAGAAAATAAAAGAACTGGGAAAAGATGAATCAGTGATTATCCTATCTGCTAAAGATTCAGTAGATGATAAAGTAAGAGGTCTAGAACTAGGAGCTGATGATTATCTCGCTAAACCTTTTCATCTAGCTGAGCTCCATGCCAGGATAAAATCGATCATACGTAGAAAAAATCAAAATGGCGATGATGTGATTGTTTATAAAAATGTTGCAGTAAACACCACTGATAGAAGTATACAGGTTAATTGTAAACCTGTGAACCTGAATCGGAAGGAGTTTGATCTACTTTACTATTTTATCATCAGACCGACTAAACTTATTCAGAAAAATAGTTTAGCAGAATCAATTTGGGGAGATCATATTGATCAAGCTGATAGTTTAGACTTTATCTATTCCCAAATTAAAAATTTAAGAAAAAAGTTAAAGGATAATCATGCTGATATGGACATTCAAGCGGTATATGGCATTGGATATAAATTGATTTAATGAAGCTGAGTGAAACAAACGTAATGATATAGTATCAATTAGCACTCCATATTACAACAATTCATTTTGATGAAAAAATCACTCAAAAATTACACTTTAAGCTATATCACGATCATCATTTTGATCGTAATTGCGGTATGGGCTACGTTATTCTATGCCTACATAACTGAAGAGGTGTATGATAATGTAGATGATGGTTTAAAAAATCAAAAAATTGAAATTATACGTGCAGCGTACCAAGATGAATCTATTTTAAAAACAGATACTTTCGGAATCAATCAGTTTAAGATTACAAAATCAAACGTCAAAATAAAACATATCGAAAAAAGCACCTTCAGGAATGAACTCATTTACATGCCATATGATGAAGATATGGAGCCATATCGGATACTAACAACTTACTTCTACGGTAAGGATAAGCAAATGTATCGTCTGGAAATTCGTACGTCTACTGTGGAAGAAGATGAGTTAAAATATGATCTCGCAACCGCATTGATCATCCTTTATTTCTTGATTATAATCAGTATATTTTTACTCAATACATGGGTGTTTTACCGAGCTTTTAAACCTTTTTATCAAATACTCAACAAACTTGAACAATACCAATTTGGAAAGATTAGAGAATCCGAACCGATAAAAAGCAATGTCCGAGAATTTACCCAATTGGATACAGAGATTGATAAGATGCTCGATCGTAATGAAAAAATATTTAAACAACAAAAGCTATTTATTGAAAATGCTTCGCATGAGCTACAAACCCCATTAGCTATAAGTACTAATAAACTAGAATTATTATTAGAAGATGAGGAATTGGCAGAGCATCACTTAATCACCATCAGTGAAACCAAAGAATCACTGGAACGTATGATCAAATTAAATAAAGCCTTATTAATGCTATCCCGCATTGAAAATAATCAATTTGAAGCTATTGAAAAAATAAACTTTAATTCACTGATTTTTGAGGTCTGTGAGGAATTTGCAGATTTGATAGAATTTAAAGGGATTAAGATTAAGATTAATGAGCATGGTACATTTACAATAGATTTTAACGTTGACCTAGCAAAAATACTATTATCAAATTTACTGAGAAATGCCATCAATTATAACAAATCACTTGATGGGCTTATTGAAATTAAGATTGATCAGCATCACTTTACAATTGCAAATACGGGTAAAGGCAGAGGATTATCCGCAGACCATATCTTTGACCGTTTTCATAAAGAAACTAGTGCTGTAAACTCGAATGGATTAGGACTTTCAATCGTCAAAACAATTATAGAAACAAATAAAAATTTAAAAATAAACTACTCATACTCAGATAGTTTTCATATTTTCAAAATACAGAAACTATAATTCCCAATTGTTTACCAAATTGTACAGGAACTTTGTTATAAATAAAAGGAGGATTTATTATGAACAAAATCAAAACAATAGCTATCACCGCACTAGTAGCGTTATCGACGATAGTATGTGCACAAAAAAAAGTAATCAACAGTAACCAATTGCCTGCAAATGCGCAAACATTTATTAAGAATAATTTTGCGATTAATCAAATCAGCAGTACAATTGAAGAACAAGAAAATTTATTTTCAAAGGAATATAAAGTTATTCTTAACAATGGTACGGAAATAGAATTTGATAAATCTGGAAATTGGGAGGAAGTAGATGGTCAAAAAACTGCCATTCCTTTAAAAATAGTACCTAGGAATATTCAAAATTATGTGGCAAAAAGTTTTCCAAATACACAGATCGTAAAAATAAAAAAATCATTACGTAAATATGAAGTAGAGATTTCGAATGGACTTGAGTTGGAGTTTAATAAAAAGGGGCAGTTTACTAAAATAGATGATTAATAGAACTAAAATATGAAAAAGCTAATTTTAACATTCACAGCTCTACTTGCATTTGCAATCATTGTGGTATCATGTGATAAAGATGATGATCATCAAGTCCCTGCTACCTCTTTACCAGCATCAGCATCAACATTTCTTAACACCTTCTTCAAAGATGTAACTATTCGAAAAGTTGAGAAAAAGACTCCTACTGCAACAAATAAAACCGCTTACAGTTTAGTTTTAGCCAATGGAATCGAAGTTGATTTTGATCAAGAAGGTAATTGGAAAGAGGTAGAATCCGACAATGATACCGCTATTCCAACAGGTTTTATCTCATCTACGATAGTCAGCTATGTGGATACAAATTATAAAACAGCACAAATCAGTGCCATCGATAAAGTTACTGCTGGATTTGAAGTCGAACTAACAAATGATATCGATTTATTGTTCGATCCAAGTGGTCAATTTGTAAAAATCATCTTATAAAATTAAAAGCCTCTTTCTAATGAAAGAGGCTTTTTTATTTGTATTGTTGTTATTTCTTAGCCGGTGTGATCTTTATTTTTCTAAATTCTACCGGAGCATGATCTCCTTGTAAATATATAGGTCCTGGTTCGCCTTCTTTACTATCTAACGCACCACCTGTTATACCTGGGATTTCTTGATTATTAATAATCGTCTTACCATTTGCGACAATAGTCACCAATCTTCCAACCAATGTAACTTCATACTTCTGCCATTGATCTGGTCCTAATGTAGCCATTTCATTTGGAGCTAAAAAGCCATAGATACCGCCAAAATAAAGACTACCTGGATGTTGATCCTTAGGGCTATCTTCAATTTGCAATTCGTATCTTCCTCTTAAATAGATACCAGAATTACCTCCGGTTGTATATCGAAATTCTGCTTCTAATTTAAAATCTTCAAATTTTTGATCTGTTACCAAATTAGCACCAGCCTTTGCATTCGTCAAGATACCATCTTTTACCGACCAGTTATTTTCGCCACCAATCGTTTTCCAACCTGTCAAATCTTTACCATTAAAAAGCTCCATAGCCTCTCCCCATTGAACAGTTCCTGTACGATTTAAATAAGGTGCTTTTTCACCTGTAAAGTTATAGCTAACACCTTTATTAGTCGTCACTGTCCCTTTAATACCCGTAGCAGTCAATTCCCCTGCAATCACAAAATCCCCTTCTCCACCTTCCCATTGTGGCGGAATAGCAAATGAAAATTTTCCATCCTCAAGCTTTACATGAGAAACAGGTCGAGCACTGCCACTGTCACCAACATAACTTCCCACCAATGTGTTAAATCCAGATAGTTTTACTTCAATCCAAGATGGTACTACTTTTCCATCTTTATCCACATTTAAATCCCAACGACCAATCAAATCTTTCGCTCTTTCAGGTACGACTTGTTTTGCAGGATTATGTTCTACTTCGGGTTCTTTTTTTTGATCTGTCGTTTGACATGAACTTACACTTGCTCCCAATAAGCAGAAGAGAACACTATATTTTAAACGATTTGTTAACATAGTTTTAAAGAATTGTGACAATGGTTTAGATTTATTATGATAATTATCAAAACGAATATACTAAAAATATCAAGTAATGATTATGGAAACTCAAACGCGAAACAAAAAAATTACCAAAAAAAATCAAATCTCAGAAAAACTCGAGTATAATCATATACGCAAAGCATAAAATAAAAACATATTTTTTATTTCTCAAAAGAACAAAAAAATCAATTCACTTTTCCACTTCATATTCTATGTTTTCATAAAAGAAGAGACAACCTGTTTCATCTTTTCCTATCACATACGCAGAAAAATCACTTTTTCTTATTTTTTATCAAATGTTAAAATTATCTTCATTTTAAGTAATCATATTTGTATCAGTAAATTATATAAGAAAATATGATGAAAAATATACTGACAAGAAAAACAATCTTCCGATTATCCACCTTATGGATCATTGTCATTGTTTTGATTTTATTTGAAGATCTGATTTTTAAATCTGATTTTTCGTTATTATCAGCCTCCATCGTATTTGCAGTTCTCTTATCGACAATTTTGACAGCTTCATTTGGAGTTGTTAAAGAGGCTGACGAGCTTGCACATAAGTTAGGTGAACCTTTTGGTACACTTATTCTTACACTTTCAATCGTTACGATCGAAGTGGTTTTGATTGCTGCTGTTATGCTTGGTCCAGCAGAATCTCCAACAATCGGAAAGGATTCAATCTTTTCTGTGATGATGATTATCATGAATCTTGTTGTTGGACTATGTATCTTACTAGGCGGTATTAAATACAAAGAACAAGAATATAATGCTCAAGGTACACTGGCTTATTTTTCTATGATTGTTATTTTGGGAGCTACTTCGATGCTACTGCCCAATTTTATTCAAGGTGCTGGCAATGGAGCATTTACTAGAGTACAGGCATTATTTATTTCAACTTTAATTATCGTTGTATACATCGCATTTCTGCGTTACCAGTTAAAAGGGTATAATCATTTGTATATCCAACCAGCTATAGGACAGCTTGAAATTGAATATCCAAAAGAAAAAAAACTTAGTAGGAATAAAAAGCATGAAGATAAGACTTCTAATAAAAATGAAATTTGGATACGTTCTATTCTTCTTATTTTAATGATTTTACCCATTGTTTTATTATCACATCATATGGCAGTTGTCGTAGATTATGGCATAGCAACAGCAAAACTCCCACTAGCATTGAGCGGTATACTTATTGCTATTATTGTCTTTACCCCTGAGTCTATTACAGCAGTTAAAGCTGCCCTTAATAACGAATTCCAAAGAAGTATCAATTTATGTCACGGCGCTTTTGTCTCGACTGTAGGACTCACTGTACCTGCAGTGCTCATCGTAGGTTTATTACAGGGAAAGTTGGTTTTATTTGGTTTAACAAACACCGAAATGATTCTCTTTATAATGACTCTATTATTAAGCCTGATTAGCTTCTTAGGTAAAAGAACTACACCGATTTTAGGGATTATTCATTTAGCTCTCTTTGCCATTTACATAATGCTCGTTTTTAATCCGTAAAAAAATAACATGAGCATGAAATAGCTTAGTAACATAATATAAAATAGAGGTTCCGTTCAAGTTTTGAACGGAACCTCTATTCATTTACACTAATTATACCCTACTATGTTGTACCTATAACATATTTTCATGCGCTCTAAGAACGATTAATAACATCTCCCATTAGAGGATCTGTCTTACTTGGCATTCCATTTTCAATATGTCCAGCAAAAATATAACACAAATCAGGATCTTCTTTACAAGATATTTCTAAATCGTACCAACCATGGCTTTTAGTAAAGTCAAGTATTTTCGAACCAGAAAAAGATTGATCTAGTGAAAAAGGCTCGAAACAGCCATAAGAACGATCTCTAACCAAATAATTATACGCTTTATGAAGTTTTTTCAATTCCAAAGCTAGTGTATACTTCTTATGATTTTGCTTAACCTCGATCGCATGTGGTCTTTCTTTATGAATCCTGAACATCCGAAAAAAACCATTCGGACCATGTAGTTCCATTTCAATATTATTATGTTTTAATTGATCTATATCCCAAACATATTTCAATGGTTCATTTTCTTTGACCGCAAAATTCCAAACCTGACCAATTTGTGCTGTTCCATATTCCATATGGGCTCTAACTTGAAAAGGAACTCCAATTTTCTTTTTTGATTTTATAGCAGCATGTTTGTTCTCAAAAGTAATTTCAAAACCTATATGGTCCAACTTCGCATTGACATCCAATGCATAAGGCAATGCACAAGCTGGTTTTATACCCTTCTCTTGGATCGCTTTTATTGAGGTCGGTACACCTTTTTTACGGATTTGATCTAGTTCTGACGGGGCTAGCTGTACAAAATCTGCGGGTAATTTCTTTGAACGTGCTTTGTAGATACGCTCTACATACTCATCCCGGTTAACAGGGAGTAAAGAATCAGGAGAAGTATCACTCACCGGACGAAATACAGACGTTAGATCACCACAGATCATTCTCCTCCATGAAGAAATATTTGTTTCTTTGATATGTTTTCCAGTTTTTTTCTTTAAAAATTGTTCCAAAAACTGTAAACAAGAAGTATGGTCGAAAACTTCCGAATTTACCCATCCGCCTTTAGTCCAAGGGGAAGCAATCACTAATGGAACCCGAAAGCCTAATCCTATTGGACTTTCCAGCTCCGAATCTGCTTTCCCTGTTCTTTTCCGCTCCTGTTCTTTAGTGACGTACTCATCAGCCGTATGAATACCTACGGCAGTCTTACCTGAATCTTTATTCCCTTCCATTGGCGGCACAAAAGGTGAAATATGATCAAAATATCCGTCATTTTCATCATATGTCAAAATAAAGATTGTTTTTTTCCAGACCTCAGGATCCTTTGTCAAAATATCTAATGCTTCTGAAACATACCAGGCTCCATACCAAGGAGATCCAGGATGATCAGAGAAACGACATGGAGCGACCAGCCACGATACCGTAGGTAATTTTCTCTCTTTGACATCTTTACGAAATTGATAAAATACATCTCCTGCAGGAACATCCACTTCATTCTTGCCTTGATCATCATCATAAACCAATTTTTCTACCCGATGATAATCAGGATCTCCCACATTAGTTACAAAAGCTTTTTTATGAATCGCCTGATGTAGCTCTGATAACTTTTCGAAATTCTCTTTTGAAAAACGCTGTAAATCTTGTTTTAGTTCCTCGATTTGCTTCTTTAACTTAGACACTTCAATTGTATCTTTTAAACCGCTTACATCTTTTTCCAGCTTCTTCAGTTTATATTCCATCCAGGTACGGTGTGCAGGATGATAGCGTACACCGTATTGTTTGTGAAATTCCAGATTATTATCTGTAAAGTTAGCTAACCAATCCTCTTCCTCACCTTTAAATCCTACGGGGATACTCAGTTCATTTTGATATACTTTCCAAGATACTCCCGATTCCTCCAAGCGTTCTGGATAAGATTTCCAACTCACATCTTTGTAATTGATCTGTCCATTATCCACATGGGCAGTTGATTCTGGATCACGTGGATTTTGACGAACTGTTCCTGTCCAAAAATAGGACCTATTAGCACTTGTCCCTGTCAAAGAAGAGCAGAAATGCTGATCGCAGACCGTAAAAGCATCTGCAAATGCATAATAGAACGGTAAATCTGCCCGATTATAATAGCCCATTGTAAGTGGCATAGCTTTATAATCTTTAATACCTGAACTTTTTGCTTCAAGCCAATTGTCCATACGACCACCATTACGAGCTGCCACCATATCTCGCCAACCATGTGGCAATGAGCCCATCCAAGTAGATTTACTATTAACAATATCCAAATGAAAAGGAGCAAAATATTCTCCTTTTTTATTTCCCTGTACCCACACAGGAAGACCATTTGGTAATTTTAGTGCTCGAGGGTCATTAAAACCGCGCACACCTTTAAGAGTACCAAAGCAATGATCAAATGAGCGGTTCTCTTGCATTAAAAAGACAATATGCTCCGCATCCATATAGGTCGATCCCAATGGAGCTTCAATCGCTAATGCCCGTTGAATTGATTCAGGCAACAAATTAACGACAGCTGTAGCGCCAGCCAATGCTGTCGCTTTTTTTATAAATTGTCTTCTAGATTCCATTATTTCAACCACCAAGTCTGTAAGTTTATATTATCATTGCCTGAAAACTGACGTTTTATCGCATCAGAGACTTGCACCGTATTATTATTGTATTCATCCTGAGGATACATCCAGCGGTAAGCTACTTTTACGTTATCGGCTTTAAGTAAACTTGGATAACCCGTTCTCAAATGATCAAAATAGGCGGTATAGCCTCCTTGATGAAAAGAGCGTAAATATTTCTGCATTAGGATACGTTCCAGTTTTTCTTCTGAATTTCTTGCGTTATCCCAATTAACCAATTTTTGTGACAAATAACTTTCTACACGAGTTGCATCAACATAAGCATTTAAATTTTTGGCATAATTCTCATAAAATTTAAAAGATGCCTTGATGCCATTCACATAACATTCTTTATCATTCCCTATAATCCATCCTCTTACTATTGCCTCAGCAATGATAAATTGTAACTCCGAATATCCCATTAAAACCAAAGGCTCGGCAGTTGGATCTTTATAAAAACGCTCGTGTACCTTAGACAATTTCCCTTTTACAGCTTTTTCATTCACTTCAGCATAAGGTACAATAGGATCACCGCCTTCATATGAACTAAAATCATCAAGTGCCTTACCAGCCTCTTTTCCTAAACGCGTTTGTGTAGCCAAAACAAATAAACGTGGATCTTTATGATCCTGCAATCGCCGGATAAACGTAGAGTCCATGTACATACCCGATCCATAACCACTTGAATTGAATTCAGGATAACGATTGCCTTCTTGATTTAAAAAAATTAGCTGTCCATCATCAGATCCTGCTACATTGGTGATCAGAGTCTCTCCATTATAAATCTTTGCAAACTCAGATTTGATATCTACAGGAAAGTCAGCACTTTTACGGGATAGCGTAAGTAAAACTTTCAATCGAAATGAATTGATCAGCTTGCGCCATTTATCGGAATTTCCTGTATAAATAATATCTCCATTTATCGGGTTATTATTTGCCTTTAATAAATTATTTGCTTCTTCCAATTCTTTCAAAACCCCAACAAAAACCTCTTTTTGAGTATCATACTTTGGAGTGTATAAAGCACCATTCTCTCCTTTTGTCGCTTCTGAATATGGAATATCACCAAAAGTCAAAGTTAAATTATAGAAATAATAAGCCCTGAAGAATTTAGCTAAAGCGATGTAATTAGTCGTCCCAATCTTTTCAGCTTCTTCTGTCATCTTGGTGACATTACGGAGAAAACCATATTGCTCAAAACTTCCCCTCTGCCAGTTATAGATTTGATTAGCATTTTCACCATCAGTCTGCACAATCATTTTTAATGCATATAAAGGAGAAGTACCATGCCAAGTACGAAAAGCATCCCATTCCACCTTGGTCAACAAAGCCTGCGGATGAGTGATCAATGCTTCGTTAGGATTATTGTTAACATCTGTCAATTTTTCGCATGACTGTAATCCTGCTCCAGCAAGCAGACCCAACGCAAATATTATATGTTTGAAAACAAGTTTCATATTATAGAATCGTTTAAAATTTAAAATCAAGAGATAAACCAATATATCGTGTAGATGGATCTTGCAGATTACCGTCATTTCCTACTCCAAAATCAGGATCTAGGTAAGGTACTTTTTTCCACATAGCTAAGTTGTAACCAAATACAGAAGCATCTAAAGCTTTCAGGTGTTTTAATTTGAATAATTTGTTGACATCATAACCAACAGATACTCTACGGAGTTTAACAAATGAACGATCAAATACATTGGCAAAGAGTTTATTTTCAGATACTGTGACGCGGGCTTGATATGGGTAGTTTTGACTCCAAGCCTGCCAATCAACAGCCCTAGTATTTTGAGCATAGGTACGCGTATCAGAAGTAATATTACCATTGACATCTCTGGTCAGTTCACCACCTGTTACGATTACGCCTTCAGGTACATAAATAGGTTTTCCAGCATCATATTCTTCTTGTCTATACAGTACAGAAGAAGGATGTTTCCCTCCCCACCACATCTTTTCGATTGTAGTCGAATTCATGACTCCTCCAATAGATCCATCGACATCTATATTGACCGTAAAATCCTTGACCTTAAATCTATTAGCAAAACCAAATTGCCAATCGGGTTGAAAATATCCTAAATATTGCGGAAATGGATTACGGATTGGCATACCTGTATTGGCATTAAGAACCAACTGTCCATCGGCAGATTTCTCCCAGACAGTTGCATAATAACTATCGGCACGATCACCCTTTTTTAAGTTCCCCATTTTAGGTTGGTCATTATATATCTCCTCCAATCTCCTTACTGCTCTTGACCAATTAACAGTTGAAGTCCACGAAAACTGTTGCTGTTTTACAATATTACCCGTTAAAGAAATCTCTAATCCTTTTGTACGGTACTTATTTCCATTAACTTTACGCGAGGTAAAAGCTGTAGCTTGTGATATACTTAGATCAATAATTTGGTTTTTATCGACAACATCATAATAAGTTACATCTGCTGACAATCTATTTTTAAATAATGAAAATGCAGCACCGACTTCTAAAGAATTAGATTGTTGTGGTAAGATATTAGGATTTACAATACCTGTAGGATAAGTCACAGAAGGTGTTGAACCGTATGTGACATCTTTTTTATAGGTAGCTAAAATGCTGTACGGATCTAAATCTGATGAAACTGATGCCCAAGAACTGTATAATTTAATAAAATCAATTTGTTCCGGTAGTTTAAAGTAGTCAGACACTACAGAACTTAACGATACTGAAGGATAGAAAAAAGATTGATTCTCTTTAGAAAAAGTAGATGACCAATCATTACGTCCTGAAAGATTAAGATAAGTTGATTTAAATAAATTCAAATTTACCGTCGCATAGGCACTACGAACTACTTTTTCATTAAATAAACTTTCAGCTTTGGCAGGTCCTTGTGTATTCCCTAAACTATAAATAAATGGAACTACCAATCCATCTGTCGTTTGGTACAATTGTCGGTATGTCTTTTTAAAAGTTGAAGCCCCTGTATTTAAGGTCAGTGCAAACTGATCTGAGAACTCCTTATTGTAAGTCGCCAAAACATCAGCATCAAAATTTAACTGGTTGCTATCCCAATTTTTATAATCACCATTTCTTGAATCACCATAGTTCATATAAGACTTAGGACTCTGCATATCCTGAAAGACATTTTTTTGTCTAGCTGAAGCACGCCCCTTTAATGTGAAATCGGGCGTCACGCGCCAAGTTAATGCTGTCTGACCTTGCAATACATCTTGATCATATACTTGATTAAGTTCGTAAGCTGCGAAATAAGGATTATTATACCAAGCATAATTGTAATTTGCTTGACGATACCCCTCCTGCCCAGGAATATAGTGATGTTCATTGAGCTCCTTGCCATTGACATCATTTCCCATCCACAATAAGATGGTATACATATGGTTTTTAGGACCATAGTTATACCGAGGATAATTAGGTGATTTTACTTTATTATAAGAAAGATTCAAATCCAACTGCACCTCTGGTGTAAAGCGAAAAGAGGTGTTTAAATTCAGACCTCCCGTTGTCAGTTTTGTATTCGGTACCTGCCCTTTTTGAAAAGCATATTTTCCAGAACCAAATATGCTCACCTTTTCAGAACGGTAAGATACGGTCGCATTATTTTCTGTAATCAGACCTGTTCCTAGGAAATCTTCCAAATTATTGTGCGACACCCAATCTGTTGGTACTCTTTCATAACGTGACTTATCATCGTATTTCGTACCTTTCACGTCACCCCACCATGGTGTCACTTCACCTGTAACCTTATCCCGGATCGGACTGTTCCATTGCGGTACTTTAAGTCCTGCATTGAGCTTTGGACCCCATGTCATATCACCATCAGAAATACCTCCATCCGCTCCATCCCAAAATTCGTATTTACCATTTGATCCACTTCCAAATTCCTTTTGTGATTCAGGAAAAACGGTAAATCCTGCAGAAAACATATTGGTGGTACCAAAAGAAAACTCTAAACCTTCATTCTTAGCACTTTTTGTAGTAATTAATATGGCGCCATCCTTACCTCTTAATCCGTACAGTGACGAAGCAGCTGTACCTTTCAACACGTTGATGTTTTCGATATTTTGACTCGGTATATCAAAGAAATCTGTCTCTACCGGAATACCATCGACGACGATCAATGGATTTTTACCACGCAATTGAAATGAAGGAGCTTGGAAAATACCAGTCGGGTTATTCACAATTAAACCTGAAACTTGCCCCGTTAGCGCTGTACCGATGTTCATCGTTTTCGACTCCTTTAGGACATCCACTTTCACCTCTTGAGTTGCATATCCAATTTGCTTTTTTTGCTGTTTGATACCAATAGCTGTTACCACTACTTCATCCAATTTAGATGCATCCTTTTCTAGAACTATATCTAAAGTAACGTTTCCTCCCTCTACAAACTGAGTTTTATAACCCAAAGAAGAAATCCGAAGTCGATCACCAGATTTTCCTTTAATAGAAAAATTTCCATTAAACTCCGTTCTTGTACTTTGTTTATTCGATTCGTTAACGATAGTACCCCCATCTATTGGATTACCTTGTTGGTCACGGAGCACTCCTTTAATGAGTTCCTGATCTATTACAGTTCCCATAAACGAATGAGATGCAATTTTGTTTGCCCAAACCATTTCTGTCTGCGTCGCATATAAAAGTGCTGCACAGAGTGTTATTTGGGTACTTTTCTTAATTAAATTTAATGAGTATGGTTTCATCATGCTAAGCGATTTGGCGCAAAGTAATGACATGCATATTAACGAATAATGAAACCTGTATTAAGTTTAAAAGGATAAACTAAAAACAACAATGTGTTAACATTACAACCTCTTATTAACATTTTAGAACCGTAAAGTAACATATTCAAAAAAATAGCGCTTACATATGTTTTTGTTCAAGTGTATTTTCATAGATTTATACTTGAATACAAAAAGATTCCCAATCATGTTTGAAAAAGATATATACATCAAAAGAAGAAATGAACTTAGTTCTAAATTTTCATCAGGGCTACTCCTACTTTTAGGAAATATCGAAAATCCAATTAATTTTGAGCACAACACCTACCCTTTCCGTCAAGACAGTAGCTTTTTATACTATATCGGAATCAAGAGTCCAAAGCTCGCTGCAGTTGTGGATATTCAAACAGGTGAAACGTTGTTGTTTGGTGATGAAATGACTATAGATGACATCGTATGGATGGGGCAACAACAGACTTTAAATGAAAAGGCACAATGGGTAGGAATCGCATCAGTCCATCCTTTTCATGAACTCCAACCGTATTTGGAAAAAGTGTTTAAAAATAATAATCAGGTACATTACCTACCTCCTTATCAAGCGCACAACAAGTTATTGCTGCAGCACTTATTAGGCATATCCATTGACCAGATCAAACCATCGGTCGAAATGATCAAAGCCGTCGTAACACAGCGCAATATAAAAGCAGTAGAAGAAATCGCAGAATTAGAAAAAGCGGTGGACGTAGCTGTTGACATGCATCGTCTAGCTATTAAAATGACTAGACCAGGTATGCACGAATATGAGATAAGCAATGCAATTCAACATCTTGCACAAAATAGACAAATGTCATTCTCATACCCTCCCATTGTGACTAAACATGGAGAGATATTACACAATCATATCCAATATCATAAAATTAAAGCTGGTGATATACTGCTTAATGATTCTGGTGTCGAAACTGCTCTAGGATATGCGTCAGATTTAACACGTTCATTTCCTGTAGGAAAACGATTTAACCCGCTACAAGAAGAATTATACGCTGTTGTTTTAAATGCCTTTAAAACTGCTGAAGCAGCGTTAAAGCCAGGAGTTGCTTTTAAAAACATCCATTTAAAAGCCTGCGAAGCACTTGCTGAAGGATTAATCCAGATTGGTTTCATGAAAGGAAACGCGCAAGATGCTGTCGCGGCACATGCCCATGCTTTATTCTTCCAATGTGGTTTAGGTCATATGCTAGGACTAGATGTACACGATATGGAAGATCTTGGCGAACAATATGTGGGATACACCGCAGACGAGCCAAAAGACACCAAAACCTTTGGCATAAAATCTTTACGATTAGGAAAAAAATTAGAGGCAGGTAACGTAGTAACAGTAGAACCCGGTATCTATATCATACCCGAACTTACTCAAATGTGGGCACAGCAAAATTTGCATCACGAATTTATTAATTACGATCTGCTCAATAAGCACCTTGACTTTGGAGGTATCCGCATAGAAGATAATTATGTCATCCAAGATTCAGGATATCATCGTCTTGGAAAATATTTGGAACGAGAAATCGATGAAATATATGCATTAAAAGATTTAGGCACAGACTAAAAAATCAAAATAAGAAATGAAAAAACTACGTATTATATTATTTTTCACCCTATTGTGTTATATCCCAAACTTGCTCCTGGCACAGCGACTTTGGACTGAAGATGGTGGTCATTATTATGAATTTTCTGACAATGGAATCGAAATTGTCAACCCAATAAATGCACAACGCACGATTTTTTTACCAAGTGCAGCACTCGTACCCAAGGGTCAATCGGCTGCATTAAAAATAAGTGATTTCTCCATTTCACCAGATAAAGAGCATATTTTACTTTATACCAATAGCAAAAGGGTATGGCGTGAAGAAACCAGAGGAGATTATTGGGTTTATCAAAAAAAGACAAATCAATTGACCCAACTTGGAAAAACATTCCCTCCTTCTCAACTCATGTTTGCAAAATTCAATCCTCAGGGGACAAAAGTGGCTTATGTTAATAAATCCAATCACAATATTTATATTGAAGATCTTGCAACTGGAACCATAAAACAAATCACAAAAGATGGAACAGACCGCATCATTAATGGGACGTTTGATTGGGTGTATGAAGAAGAGTTTGGATGCAAAGATGGTTTTCGGTGGTCTCCGGACGGAAATGCTATTGCCTACTGGAAATTGGATGCCAGCACGATACGCAACTTTTTAATGATCAACAATACCGACAGCATCTATTCTTATACGATACCTATCGAATACCCAAAAGTCGGTCAAGCACCTAGTGCATGCACTATATGGACTTACCAATTAACAACAGATGCTACGACACCTGTACATGTTCCTGGAGATGCTATTCAACACTATATTCCTCGTATGGAATGGAGTTTGGATAGCAAACAAATAATATTGCAGCAACTTAATCGCAAACAAAACGAAAGTAAAATTTACTTAGTCGATGTAGCAAATAATACCCATAAGAATATTTATACTGAAACAAGTGATTCGTGGATAGATATCAAATCACGATGGAATAATAATGATCCATCAGGTTGGGATTGGATTCAAAATGGCAAAGCTTTTATATGGGTTTCGGAAAAAGATGGCTGGCGTAAAATATATCAAATTGATCTCATGGGCAATGAAAAATTGATTACAAAAGCAGACTACGATATCATCAATCTAAAGTTAATGGATACCAAAGGGGAAACGATCTACTTTAGTGCATCACCTACTAATGCCACACAAAATTACCTATATTCAGTTTCCACTAAAGGTGGTACACCAAAAAGATTAACTCCAGCAGGATATGCAGGCACTTGTGAATATGATATCGCTAAGAATGGGAAAATAGCGATCTTCGATTTTAATAACCATAAAGAATATAAAAGAAATGCGGTAATCGAGTTGCCCAATCACAAAACATTGGTCGATTTTAGTGAGTCTTTAACCAAAAAATCTGAAAATGGTATCGCTGAATTTTTTAAAATAACAACGATCGATCATATAGAATTAGATGGTTGGATGGTCAAACCACTTCATTTTGATCCAAATAAAAAATACCCTGTTGTATTTATGGTATATGGTGAGCCAGCATCTCAAACTGTCCTAGATAACTTTGGTGCTGGTATGAATCATTTATATCAAGGAAGTATGGCTAAAGATGGCTATATCTATATATCTTTAGAAAATCGAGGTACACCTGCGCCAAAAGGCAGTCAATGGCGAAAAAGCATCTATCGTAAGATTGGGCAGCTCAATATTAGAGACCAAGCAATGGGCGCCAAAGAAATTCTAAAATGGCCTTATGTCGATAGTTCACGCGTCGCAGTATGGGGCTGGAGCGGCGGTGGATCTAGCACGCTAAATCTTCTGGGGCAGTATCCTGATATTTACAAAACAGGAATAGCTATTGCGGCTGTAGCAGATCAGTTGTTATATGACAATGTTTATCAAGAAAGATATATGGGATTACCTCAAGAGAATTTAGCAGACTTTCAAAATGGTTCACCTTTAAAATATGCAAAAAATATCAAGGGTAGCTTACTTTATATCCACGGCACTGGAGATGATAATGTCCATTATCAAAATGCCGAAGTTCTCATCAATGAGTTAGTTAAAAACAACGTGCAGTTTCAATTGATGTCCTATCCAAACAGAAGTCATTCTATTAGTGAGGGAGCTGGAACATCTCTACATTTAAAAACTTTGTTTACCAACTATTTAAAACAGCACTGTCCTCCAGGTGCGAGATAAGAGAGATATTTTGAAAATAAAAAAAATCCAAAAAAGTCGATATCTCTAGATATCGGCTTTTTTTAAATCATGTACAAGCATGAATAAGATGGCATATTTAAACCCAATTCATTTACAAATTGCCATTTAAAAGTAAACAAGGCACTTTTTAACATTTTTTTAACGAAAAATCACAAAACAAAGACTACTTATCAGGTGGATTTTATATATTTGCACCATTAACAATAAATAATGACAAAATATGCTACCTGTATGTATGTAAAACGAATGCTCCTAGGAGGTATTTAAGATTAATTATATACAAATATCTCCGACAACAAAACTACCTCACTTCATATATTACAATCTTATTAACATGACAAAACATACAACAAATTTTGTCGTAGCAGCAGCGCTTTGCCTCAGCTCAAGCACACTATACGCACAATCTACCATAAAAGGAAAAGTAGTTGACGAGCACAATACTGCTATTCAAGGTGCTACGATTACCGATATTAATAGTAAAAAACAAATTCAAACAGACTCAAATGGTCTATTTGAATTTCCATCAAACGAAAATACGGTTACACTACAAGTACAATACATTGGATTTGAAACTAAAACGATTCAAGCAAACATTTCAGGTTTAACAACGATAAAGTTAGCACCTACCAGTTCACAGCTCAACGAAGTTGTCGTCACTGCATTGGGAATATCGAGAGAAAAGAAATCATTAGGATATGCCGTACAGGAAGTAAAAGGGACTGAATTGCAAACACGTCCGACCAATGCGCTTAGCGCCTTATCAGGTAAAGTCGCTGGACTTCAAGTGACCACATCAGGTGGCAACATGGGGGGGTCATCACATGTTTTATTACGTGGAATCAATTCCATCTCAGGAAATAACCAACCTTTATATGTTATAGATGGTACACCTATCGACAATACAGATCTCAATTCAAGTTCGACTATTAATGGAAGTGCTGGGAAAGATGTAGGTAATATGATTCAGGATATTAACCCTGATGATATTGAAAATATTTCTGTCCTTAAAGGTCCCTCAGCTGCTGCATTGTATGGATCTAGAGCAGCTAATGGTGTAATTTTAATCACTACGAAGCGTGCATCAAAAGGTGAAAAGGTTGATATTTCGGTAAACACAGGTCTAGATTTTGAAAATGTCACACGCTTACCAAAACGTCAGCATCTTTATGGTCAAGGATATTCTACTAGTTTTCAAACTCAAAATATCAATGGAAAGGATTATAAAATCGTTGATTATGCTTCCGATGAAAGTTGGGGTCCTAAACTAGATGGTACCCCTGTATTGCAATGGTATAATCTCAATCCAGAGGATGAAGCAAATTATTTGAATCCATCACCTTGGTTGTATCCAAAAAACGATGTGAGCTACTTTTTCAAAACAGGGATAGCTAATACCAATAATTTTGCTATTGCTGGTAGTACAGGTAATACAAACTATCGTTTTTCTTACACGAATAAAAACGTCACGGGTACAGTACCAAATTCCAGCTTAGGAAGAAATACGTTTAACTTTTCTGGAGGTACACAATTAGGTAAAATTAAAGTTACTTCTAACTTTAATTATATCCGTAATTCTTCTGTTGGTCGTCCTTGGACAGGAGCATCAAATAGAAATATTATATTAGAAGCTTTCCAATGGGGTGCTGTACAAGTCGACTATAAAATACTTGAAAACTACAAACGTGCAGATGGAACACCACTAGCATGGAACCGCACAGGCTGGCAAAATACAACTGCAGCCGAAGCGACTCGTTTTATCGACAATCCGTATTGGTCTGCATATGAATCTTACATGGAAGACAGTAGAGACCGCTTTTATGGAAACATTGGTCTACAATATGATGTTAACAATTGGTTATCCTTAGGGGCTAAAGTACATGGCGATATTTATTCATTCCAATCTCAAGACCGTATTGCGGTATATTCTAGAAGTACTTCTCAATACGAAGAAATGAGTAATAAACTAAATGAATATAATTACGAATTTTTAGCTACTGCAAAAAAAAATTGGGATAAATTTTCCCTAATTGCTAATGTAGGTGCCAATCTACGTGATCAACAACGTAAGAATGATTACGCTATTACACAAGGAGGATTAATTCTTCCTAACTATTATAATTTAAAAAATGCTTCTGCAGTTAAAATAGATAATTTCAAATATCATCGCCGTATAGCTTCTATTTATGGGAGTTTCTCACTAGGTTATAATGATCTTTTATACTTGGATGGAACTATTCGCAATGACTGGTCATCTACTCTTCCTGTAGAAAATAATTCCTTTATTTACCCATCGCTGACTGGTAGTTTTGTATTTTCACAATTACCAGTATTTAAACAATTGGATTGGTTGAGCTTTGGTAAATTACGTCTTGGTTGGGCACAAGTTGGTAATGATACAGATCCATATCAATTGTATAAAGTGTATGATGCAGAGCAAGCATTCGAAGGAACTCCAGGTTACAGTTTACCAAATACAAAACCAAATGCTTCTCTTAAACCTGAGATTACAAGCTCTTGGGAAACAGGTTTAAATTTGCAATTTTTTAAAAACAGATTAGGACTAGATGTTACTTACTACAACAATAACTCTAGAAATCAAATACTTGGAGTACCTGTTTCATCCTCCTTTGGATATTCCAACAAAATATTTAATGCTGGAAAAATCAATAATAAAGGTATTGAAGTCGTATTAAATGGAACGCCTATCAAAACCGAAAATTTCTCTTGGGATGCAACCATCAATTGGGCAAAAAACAAAAACAAAGTAATTAAATTGGATGAACAAGTCAATACTTTAAGTTTAAGCAACACCCTAGTCGAGCTTGTCGCACGTGAAGGTGAATCCTACGGACAATTTCTGGGATACGACTTTGTTTATACTCCAGATGGAGAACGTGTTGTTCAAGAAGATGGTACTTTTATGAAAACTTCTCAATTGGTGCCATTAGGTTCTATATTAGCTAACTATACATTTGGCTTCCAAAACAGCTTCCGTTACAAAAGATTCAATCTAGGATTTCTAGTTGCAGGACGTGTGGGCGGAAAGTTCTTCTCACAAACCTATAAAGTAGGTATGTACTCCGGTATTTTGGATAAAACAGCAGCCAATAATATCCGTGAGACAGGCGTAACGTTAGATGGTGTTAAAGCAAATGTTGCCTTTAACAGCGACGGGACTTACGAAGTAACGAATATTCGTGAAAACACTACGAACATTACAGCACAACAATGGGCACGAAATGAATACAACGGTCCTACTGCTTTTTCTATTTTCGATGCAACTTTCATTAAATTGAGAGAAGTAACACTAGGATACAACTTCCCTATTACAAATAGTAAACTGATTAAAAATGTAGGGGTTAATATCTATGGCAGAAACCTATGGAACATTTATACCAAGAGCAAATACATTGATCCTGAGTTTACTTCCAGTGGAGGCAATGTACAAGGAATAGAAGGAGGTAATATCCCTACTCCTGTGACTTATGGCTTTAATGTTAATCTTAAATTCTAGAAAAAATGAAAAACACATATTTGTTATATACAACTCTAATCGGTCTAAGTCTATTCGCTATAAGCTCTTGTTCGAAATCAACATTGAGCGATATCAATACAGATCCGAATCGCCCTGCTTTGGTAACCACACCAACATTATTGATTACAGCAGAAAAGCAATTAGTCAATGCTCTAAGAAGTGAAGATATCAGCTTGAGAGGAGCACAACTTTTTACACAATACTTTAGTCAAAATATTTACACAGATCCATCCAGATATCAAATTCCAACAAGTTATTCAGATAATTATTGGACCGCTACCTACAAAGCTTTAAATAATTTGAATGAAATCATCAAGTTAAATTCAGCTGAAAGCACAAAAGCATTAGCATCAGCAGGAACTGCGGGAACTAACGCCAATCAAATTGCGATTGCACGTATCTTAAAATCATATGCATTTCACTCTCTAACAGATGTTTTCGGCAATATTCCTTACCAATCATATGGTAATACGGATCCTGACTTTGAAGCTTTACAACAGGATCCGGACAATTTAACGCCTAAATATGCAAGTCAAGAGAAAATTTATAAAGATATCCTGAATGAGCTGCAACAAGCTGCTGATACATTAATCAAATATCAAGCAGAAAAAACATTTGGCACATCTGATGTTATTTACAAAGGCGAAAACGGTAAATGGGCGAAATTTGCCAATTCTCTCCGTTTACGTATAGCAAATCGCATCAAGACTAAAGATGCATCTTTAGCAACATCACATATCACAGATGCCGTTAAAAAAGGTGTATTTACCTCCAATAGTGACAATGCTGTATTTAAATATTCTAAGACTTCTCCAAATGAAGCACCATTATACCGGGCAACAGTTACAGCAAATCGAAAAGATTTTGCTATTTCCAATGTTATCGTAGAAGCTCTACAGGGGAAAAGAGGCCCTTTTAGTACAGCAGATCCAAGACTAGCGAAATATGCAAAACCAACGACCGAAAACGGTAGTTATTTTGGGCAACCTTATGGACTACCATTAGCTGCTGGTAACTTATTCCCGATAGACAAAGTCTCTTTACCTGGAGATATTATCAATGCGGCTGACTATGCCGAGGTATTATTGGAATATGCTGAAGTAGCTTTCTTACTATCCGAAAATAACAATTGGGATCAAACTCAATATCTAAATGGCACACGTGCATCTTTAGAGAAATGGGGGGTATCAGCAACAGACATTACAGCTTATCTAGATCAGCTTCCTGCAGCCAACAAAGAACGTGTGCTATCGCAAAAATACTTGGCACTCTTTAACCAAAGTATCGAGTCTTGGTCAGAAGTGAGACGTACAGGATATCCACTATACTTGATCAAAAAAGGAGATGTGGTATGGAGTGGTCTTGTTGAAGGTAAACAAGTAACCTACACCTTCAATCCTGAGGTCGGAGATGCTATCCCTAGCCGTTTGGTATATCCAATAAAAGAGCAAAGTACCAACAAAGCCAACTATCAAGCTGCACTAGCACAGCAAGGCGATGATTTGATCACAAATAAATTATGGTGGAACAAATAGTAGATTCTGATTATACCGATCACTATCTATAAAAAAATAAGCAGTCCAAAACGCTACAAATATTTTAACACAAAAAAAACCATTCTCAATGAGAATGGTTTTTTTGTAAATGGCAATTGAATGAATAGCTTCTGTCAAAACTTTATCGCGGCAGACTATCCGGACGATTCATCCTGTATTTAGATGCTGTTATAGCCTGTAAAAAAGATTGAATATCTCCAATCTCATCCTGAGTTAAATTCAACTTCTTCATCAAAGGATCTGTAAGTGGATAGAGCAGATCTTTCTCCTTCTGTTCTGGTGTAGCCGTATTCATCTGCATGCCACTGTTATACATATTTAATAAACCCGTAATATTATCAAATAGACCATTGTGCATCCAAGAATCGGTATTCATGACATAAAATAATCTATTCAAGTTTCACGTTTTTAAAGTTAAAAATAATAAAATTTAATTAATATTATCATAGTAAAACTAATTTATCAATAAGGGTATTTCATTGCAGGTCCCTTAAAATCTGATAAATAAACAGTATCAGAAGGATCGTGTGTATATAAAGCCCAAAGAAATTCTCTAGAAAGCCTTGCGCCATCGCTATCAGAAGACGATGCATACTTAAATTTCCCATCTCTCATATATAATTCTCCTGGTCTAAAGATGAAAGCTTGTTCACGAGTAACTATTCCAATATCTCCCCCTCCATCATAGTCGTCAGCTCTCCACCAGACATGGTTATCAATATTAACTATATATCCTTGGCTGTGAGCAGATCCAACTAAAAATGCCTTGTTTTTAGCACTTTTCACACCAGAATTATCGTTTTCCTGAGTTTCTTGTTCATCTGAAATAATAGTTAAAGCGGTTACTTCAATATGTTGATTTGGTAACAAAGTAAGTTTTATACTATCTAAATTTACTTGTTTACCTAGTTTATCATAATAAGTTTTTGATGTTGAATTATAAGTAATTTCGCCAATATTAACAAATTTTGATTGATTATCTTGGATGGGCAATACTTCTTGTTTTGTGCATGATGACAAACAAATAGTTAAAAGGAGTAACAAAGATCCTAGTGTCTTTTTCATAATATTTAATATAAAATTTCCAATATTATCAAATATAACAAAAAAAGTTTTTAAAAGAAATTTTATATGTAAAAACATTACATTAACTTCATAATTATATTTATTCTGCATAGTGGTTTGTATTCAAAAATTGTATTTTTTAAATAAAAAGATAAGTATTGGTAATGGCTGATTTTAATAATGTCAAAATTTTTATAAGTAATTTAGCATGAAATACATTACTAACTTTTTATAGTGTTCAGATAGCAGTTTGGTTTAGTTAACCATTATTTTGTACTTTTATTGGAGAGGAATAACACTTATAGTAGGTTACAGTATAAATTTAAGAATGAGAAAATACAGCTTAATATAAACCTGAAGGCATCTTAGTACACAATTTTATTTAATGACTTTGAGATGTCACAAATAAAAAGTAAAAATCACAATTTTGTCCTAACACTGTTAAATCATTTATGCTAATAAAGCATGGCTAGTAAAGATCGCATACAACGTCTTAAAGACGAAAACCGCAGCAATATTCTTGACGCCTCTCTTCAGATTGTAAAAGAAGAAGGATGGCAAGCATTGAGCATGCGTAAGATCGCCGATATCATCGAATATACGGCTCCCATGATTTATGAATATTTTGCAAACAAAGATGCCATCTTAACAGAACTTGCTAACCAAGGTTACAGACTCCTTGCTCAAAAAGTAAGAGAAGCAAAATCTACAGAAACTGATCTCGAAAAACAATTGGAAGCGATGTGGTTTAGCTATTGGGATTTTGCCTTTCAAGAACGCGAACTTTATCAATTAATGTTTGGAGTTGGAACTGCATGCTGTGGATTTGAAAAAACATATAAATGTGCCGAATCACACGGTAAGATGATCAGCGATGTCATCCGCGAGATTATGAAAGAAAAAAATCCATCAGAAGAATTGATCTGTAGAAAGTACTTTACATACTGGTCGATTATACATGGATTGATATCGATCAATCTGGTTAATCAAGGTAATGGAGATATTACCAATCAACAAGTTTTAAAAGATGCGATTTACGGAATCACGCGTTCACTCACTGATTAGTTTTTTTTTACCCAAAATAATACAACGTTAAAAAATCTAACAGCGTTAAATATACCATATATCAATTTTTAATACAATATGAAAACACATCTATTACTAGATTTTAAGAAAATTTATGCGCCTCTACTTAACAGTGTTAAACAATCTAATGCAGTAAAGTATCTTTATCTTCTATCGGCAATTTTCTTATACAGCTGCACTACAGGAACGAGCAAAACTATACCTCCACCACCTGCTAGCTTACCAGTGATGACCATTGCAAGCGGTCAGGAAACGGTCTATCAAGAATATCCTGCTAGTATTGAGGCATCTGCCAATATTGAAATCAGACCACAGGTAGAGGGTATTTTAGACCGCATCTTTGTAGATGAAGGGGCAAAAGTTAAGAAAGGTCAAGCACTCTTCAAAATCAATGATCGCCCATATCAAGAGCAACTTAATCAGGCGAAAGCCAATTTACTCTCTGCCCGAGCAGCATTAGAAAATGCTACATTAGAAGTAGAAAAAAAGACACGCTTGGTCGACAACAAGGTATTAACAGATTTTCAGCTCAAAACAGCAATTAGTGCCCGTAATGCCGCTCAAGCAAATGTACAATTGGCCATTTCAGCAATTGAATCAGCTAAAATCAATGTTGGATATACCTTGATCCGTGCTACGACAGATGGATACATCGGAAGATTACAAAAAAAACAGGGAAGTTTAGTTAGTCCAGCTGATTCCCAACCTTTAACAGCACTATCCAATGTACAAGATCTGCACGTTTACTTCTCTCTTGGTGAAAACGATTTCATCGCATTTAAAAATAATACAGCGGGTAACGACCTACAGCAAAAATTGAACAACCTCCCTCCTATCAACTTGGTGCTATCCGATCAAAGTATTTATGATCAGGTTGGAAAGATCGATATGGTGGACGGTCAATTTGACAAAAATACAGGAGCCATTACTTTACGAGCTACTTTCAAAAACCCCGAAGGAGTTTTAAGAAATGGAAATACAGGTCGTGTACGATTACAGAAGAAATATGACAATACCCTCTTGGTACCACAAATGGCAACACTCGAGATGCAGGATAAAATTTTCGTTTATACGGTTAACAAAGAAAACAAAGTAGTGCAACAGCCTATCACAGTCATCGGCAAAAGCGGATCAAATTACCTCGTGAGTAACGGCCTTAAAGAAGGAGACCGTATCGTCTATAAAGGCATTGATTTGCTTCAAGATGGTCAAGTGATCACCCCACAAGCATTATCGAAAGACAGCATCAACTAAAACATAATACGACAACCAAAATGTTTAAAAAATTTATAGAAAGACCCGTACTTGCTACAGTTATCTCCATTCTGCTCGTCATATTGGGGATCATCGGGATCCTAAAACTTCCCTTACAACAATTCCCAGATATTGCCCCACCCGCAGTACAGGTCACGGCGCTTTATCCCGGAGCAAATGCCGAGACGGTACTTCGTGCCGTAGCCCCTTCTTTAGAAGAGTCCATCAATGGTGTAGAAAATATGAGTTACATGAGCTCCACAGCTAGTAATGACGGATCCCTGATGATTACTGTTTATTTCAAATTAGGAACTGATCCTGATCAAGCGGCAGTCAATGTTCAAAATCGTGTTTCCCAAGCGACCAGCCAACTTCCTAGCGAAGTCGTACAGGCAGGGATCACGACCGCAAAACAGCAAAACAGTCTGATCATGGTTTTAGATCTGTATACCGAAGACGAAAGTAAATACGATCAAACTTTTATTACCAACTATGCGCAGATCAATATTATTCCTGAACTTAAACGTATCCCCGGAGTAGGTCAAGCTCTGCCTTTTGGTGGAAGTAAAGATTATTCGATGCGTGTATGGCTCAAACCTAATCAGATGGCGACTTACAAACTGACACCAGAGGAAGTAATGGCGGCCATTCAGGATAAAAACGTTGAAGCTGCTCCCGGAAAATTCGGAGAAAGTAGTAAAGAGGCTTTTGAATTTGTGATCAAATACAAAGGAAAACTAAATCAGCCAAGCGATTACGAAAATATCATTATCCGTTCCAATACAGATGGTTCGGTTTTAAGGCTGAAGGATGTTGCCCGTGTTGAATTGGGTTCTTATACCTATGCCAGCCACACTCGCATCAATGGTAAGCCAGGACTTAATATTGGTGTAATGCAATTGGCAGGTTCCAACGCCAATGAAATTCAGATTGCGATCCAGGAGTTTATGGAAAAAGCATCACTGAGCTTTCCAAAAGGTGTAAAATACTTAGTACTTTATAATACGAAAGATGCTCTGGACCAATCCATCGATCAAGTAAAGCATACCTTAATTGAAGCTTTTATATTGGTATTTTTAGTCGTATTTCTATTCTTACAAGATTTTAGATCAACATTGATTCCTGCCATTGCAGTTCCTGTAGCGATTGTCGGAACATTCTTCTTCATGCAGCTGTTCGGTTTCTCCATTAACTTGCTGACACTATTTGCCCTAGTCCTTGCTATCGGTATTGTGGTCGATGATGCGATTGTCGTCGTCGAGGCCGTACATGCCAAGATGGAGAATGAACATCTGTCTCCTAAGCTGGCCACCACATCAGCCATGAGCGAAATCACAGGAGCCATTATTTCCATTACTTTGGTGATGTCGGCAGTATTCCTTCCCATTGGATTTATGGAGGGGTCAACAGGTGTATTTTATCGGCAGTTTGCTTTCACTTTGGCCATTGCCATTGTTATTTCAGCGATCAATGCTTTGACTTTGAGCCCTGCACTCTGTGCACTCTTTTTAAAGCCTACACATCATAACCAGTCTGGTAAAAAGCAACTCAATTTTAAAGAACGCTTTTTTGCTGGCTTCAATGTCGGTTTTGATCGATTGACTAAAAATTACATCGGGAGCCTTCGCTTCTTAATTCGTTATAAGTGGATTGCATTTAGTGCTTTGGGCGTTATTTTACTTCTGACTGTTGTTATGATTCGCAAAACTCCAACTGGTTTTATCCCCTCGGAAGATCAAGGTTTTATCGCCGTATCACTTTCTATGCCGGCAGGAGCATCTTTAGACCGCACATCAAGCGCATTAGCCGAAGCAGAACAACAGTTGCAAAATGCTGATTTCACAAAAACATTGAACGTTTTAGCTGGTTTTAATATTTTAACACAGTCAACGAGTCCATCTGCTGGGGTCGCTTTTATCCTCCTCAAATCACATAAAGAACGGGGAGCTATAAAAGATATCAATGCCATTATGGCGGATGTTAACCAGAAATTATCTAAAATCAAAGGCGCTAACTTTTTCGTCTTCACTTTCCCTACTGTACCTGGATTTAGTAATGTTGATGGACTCGATATGGTTTTACAAGATAGAACTGGTGGTCAACTGAGCAAATTCAGTACCGTAGGACAACAGTTTATTGGAGAACTGATGCAACGTCCTGAAATTATGATGGCCTTTACCACATTCAAAGCCGACTATCCGCAGTACGAACTGCAGGTTGATGACATCAAGGCTGAACAGCTCGGTGTCAGTACGAAAAGTATTCTGCAGACTATGCAAGCTTACTTTGGTAGCTCACAAGCTTCAGACTTTAACCGATTCGGCAAGTATTACCGCGTTATGGTACAGGCAGATGTAAAAGACCGTACCGAACCCTCTTCTATGGACGGTATTTTCGTTAAAAATCGTCAGGGAGATATGGTTCCTATCAATACGTTGGTTACCATGACACGTGTATATGGTCCAGAGACAGCATCACGCTATAACCTATTCAACTCCATTGGTATCAATGCGATTCCAAAACCTGGATACAGTTCAGGAGATGCTATTCGTGCGGTAGAAGAGGTGGCAAAACAACATCTTCCGACCGGATATACTTACGAATTCTCAGGTATGACCAAAGAGGAGATTGTTTCAGGTGGGCAGTCTACTCTAATTTTCATCTTATGTTTAATATTTGTTTACTTCCTGTTAGCTGCGCAATATGAAAGTTATATCATTCCTTTAGCGGTTATCCTATCTATTCCGACAGGAATCTTCGGCGTATTTGCAGCAATTAGTCTAACAGACATATCCAATAATATCTATGTTCAGGTTGCCTTGGTTATGCTTATCGGCTTATTAGCCAAAAATGCCATTCTTATCGTCGAGTTTGCCATTCAGGGACGTAAAAGAGGTCTTTCGATTGCGAGTGCTGCTCTAAAAGCTGCAAAATTACGTTTGAGGCCCATCATTATGACGTCACTCGCCTTCATCGTCGGAATGATCCCGATGATGACAGCAGTAGGACCATCTGCTCAAGGAAATCACTCCATCAGTATTGCAGCCGCAGGCGGTATGCTCAGTGGGGTCGTGTTAGGTCTTTTTATCATTCCAGTGCTCTTTATTTTCTTCCAATACTTACAAGAGAAAGTAAGTAAAAAGCCTATTGGACAACAAGAATTGGACCGACCAGAAGGTGTTAGAGTGCCAGCACATACTAATGTTTAGTGAAATAATGACAAAATTGAAATACATGAATATAAAAGTAAACATACTGATGGCTTTCATCTTGCCCTTTGTTGTATGGTCTTGTAAAACAGAAAAAATCATCAGCGACAAGGATCTTGCCCCTGCCCTTCCTACACAATTTCGTGACCAGCAAGAAGGAGCAAAAGAAACGAGCATCGGTTCCATTCCATGGCGAGATTTCTTTCAGGACCGTATTTTACAAGATCTGATTGATAGTGCCATCCATCAAAATGTAGACATGCAGCTCGCCATCAAAAACATCGAGTCATCGAGAATGATGTTAAAACAGGCTAAAGCTAACTATTTGCCAAATTTGCAATTGCAGATAAAAGCAAACAGTACCAATCCATCCAACAATAGTATGAACGGATTAAGTCTAGGACAGTTTCTAGGTCAAAACCACGTTGAAGATTATACGGCATCACTAGGATTATCATGGGAAGCCGATTTATGGGGAAAGATAAAGAATCAGAATACAGTAGCATTAGCTTCTTATTTACAAACCGAAGAAGCAAAAAAAGCAGTGCAGACACAATTGATTTCTCAAGTAGCACAGGGATATTACCAATTGCTTATGCTTTATCAGCTACATGAGATTGCGCAACAAAATCTACGTCTTAGTGACAGCACCTTGCGCATTGTCCAACAACAGTACGAAGTTGGTGATATCAGTATGCTAGCTGTAGAGCAGGTAGATGCACAACGTCTGGCAGCAGCGAGTCTCATCCCAGATTTCGAACAGCAGATCCATTTACAGGAGAATGCCATTCAAATCCTGAGTGGTCGATTACCACAGGAGATTACAATCAAGAAAAAACTGGCAAATATTGAACTTCCACACCATTGGTCAGCTGGAGTACCTGCCGATCTATTGAGCCGTAGACCCGATGTTAAGCAAGCAGAGCTTGCCGTCACAAGCGCTAAAGCCTATCAGCAATATGCAAAAGCAAGGATGTATCCTTCCTTGGTGATCAGTGCCGAAGCAGGAATTAATGCGTTCAAGAGCAGCAATTGGTTCAATATACCAGCATCTCTATTTGGCGCTATCGCAGGTAGTATCACACAGCCTATATTTCAACGTCGTGAACTAAAAACACAATATGAAATAGCACAAATTGATCAAGAAAAAAATGTCATTCGATTCAAACAAGCAGTGATTACAGCAGTTGGTGAAGTATCTGACGCTTTAGTATCAATACAAAAATTAAAAGAAAAGCAGCATATCACACAGGAAAGAACCAATCGATTGAAGAAAGCTATCCAGCATGCCGATCTGCTTTTTGAAACGGGTATGGCGACTTACTTAGAAGTTATCACAGCTCAAAGCAATATGCTTCAAAGTGAATTGGAACTTGCTCAAGTTAAGAAAGCCGAACTTGCTGCAGTGGTTGATCTCTACCGATCTTTAGGTGGAGGATGGACAGCTGATTAATAAAAAAGAATCAAATTGAAAAGACGATCTAATGACCGTTAATTTGAGGCAAAGGAGAGGTTGTTAAAAAATAAAACCTCTCCTTTTTTATCATTTTTATCCGTACACCCTTTATGGAAAGTATAAGCACCTAACTATTTCATTTTTCAGTTGGCTGGCTTACCGTTGTAAATGTCCTATTGTCCTTATTTTTCAAAATACTTTAACTTAAAGATTTTCTTTTCCCAATTTCGTTACTTTTTCAATCCAAGTCTTACGTAACTTTTCATCAGAAGTATTAACAATGCCGATATAAGTTACTTTCACTGGAGATACACCACAGAATTGTAAGGTTGATTTTTTCAACTGATTGACACTTGGTCGTCCATAAATAAGATGATAATACCATCCAGGTTGATCCATAGTCGTAATAATATGTGCTGTCTTTCCTTTCAAAAGCCGATCCCAAAAAACCGAATTGGGTCGATATTTAAAAGCCATCCCCGGTAAAAATAAGCGATCAATAAATCCTTTAGTTATAGCAGGAAGACCACCCCACCACACGGGATGAACCCAAACCAAATGATCAGCCCACAAAATCATTTCCCAGGCCTCAAGTAAATCGGGTTCCAAGTCCATTCGCTTACTATATCCAAATTGCAAATTGGGATTAAAATCCAGATTTGCAATCGTAATCGCCCTGATTTCAGCTCCTGATTGCTTTGCGCCATCAATATAAGCCTTTACAAGAGCAAAATTGAACGAATCCCCATTAGGATGTCCATTTATTATCACTATTTTTTTCATTGAATTAATTTATATTCCTAGACAAAGACACTGTCATCACTATTGACATCAGATAGTATTCATTTCACACTTGCACTTGCAACCAGTTCTAATTTCAAAAATTTATAGCCTCTTATTTATACATTACAGTATGCTATCAACAGCGACTTTAATAAAACCTGATCTTTCCATTGCCTATTAAATTACATTTACCGTTATCGTTTTATAATCAACTAGAAAATGATGTAAATCTTGTTTCGTATGCAATTCATGGGCAAAGTATATCCGATTTTCAACATGAGTATTAAATAATGATTCAATATGTAAAACAGTTGATAGAGCCGTCAGCTCAGCTTGACCTTTCTCACTCAGCACACTAATTTTCTTCTGTTTCCCATCACGGGTATATATCACCACATCGAAAACAGATAAATCACCATTTCCACTAGACGAGAAAACTTTTTTTCTGCTCTTGAGAGACAGCCTCTTAAATATACCAAATCGTTGCATAGCACCCAACAGCCAAGTTATAAATTTAGAGTTGTAGGTCATTTTTACAGAAACATTTGGAATATGCTCGATTTTATGGAGAATATACAAATCAGGGACATCAAAATTATAGACTTGACGTCTTCCGATTCCGAAACCAAACTCAAAATAATCAGTGTCTAAAAAGTGTGTGATATGCACGGGTTTATTATCTTCATAGCGTACAAATGGAGTGGCGACATTTTCAGCCATAAAATAGGCAGAGCTCTCTCCTGCAAGATCCTTGACGGAGTAATAGACAAATAAGTCTACCTTTTCAATATCTGTATCATTAGGAATATGAGCCTTCACTAATCCGCTGACAATACCCCCCATCCATCCAGAACTAAACACAATTCGGCTATTGATGTCATGATCTACAACCGCGTGGTATGCCTTCATTAATGCTGGAGTTGGTTTTGTAATATCAATATAATCCAAACGATGCTTAACTGCAAAATGTAAAACATTGTCTTCGTTATCATTTACACTCAACACAATAAGATCTATTTTTTTATCTAAAATAGACTGAAAAGTACCTGGTTGATTGACATCGATCGTTAAATCATTATCTTCCACAGCGGTCTTCCTACTTCCCACGAAAAGATGAGCATCCGGGTTTCTTGATTTAAGTATCCTATAAATCGTCTTCCCGACCAATCCTTTACCTCCAATAATTAAGATATTTTTTTGCATCTTTTTTTATACAAAAATATCGTTGAAAACTTACTCTTTACAGGACATATGTCTAAAAGGTAATTGTCACTTAAGAACAGTTTTGACTATAAAGATTAATTTTCTTGACAGTACTACAATCAATCGTAGACCTCTACTTTTTTATAAAAATTAATAAGGGTAAAGAAGCATACGATTGTCATAGATAAAAAGGGATGCTTATTGAATTTCTGATACCATAGAATTTACAATTTCCACCAATTACATCACAGTATAAAAACGTTACAGAACAATAAAACACAATCATTATGTTAGGCTATTTCATTGGACAGATTTGCAAATATCGGTTAAGCGTATGCGTACAAAATCTTGCACGCTCCTTTCCTCACCTATCTTATCATGAAATTAACACGCACCGTGATAATTTTTATAGAAATCTCGCCCGTATTATATGGGAAAATTTCAATTCCAGTCAGGTAAAAGTGCAATTATCGGAATCAGCACTTGAAATCATCAATAAGCTCCAGAAACAACGACGCCAAACTATATTTCTATTGGGACATTACGGAAATTGGGAGGTGATAGCAAAAATTCCACAATTGACCCATATACCAATACAAGCCTTGTATAAACCCTTAAAAAACAAAATTTTCAACTATTTAAGTTATAAAAAAAGAACAAAGCATGGTATGCGTCTATTACCTGCTCAGCATGCATTAAGAACACTTTTACGCGAAAAACAAACTCCTTCCATCACATTTTTTATTGCTGATCAATTTCCTGGACACGACAATGGAATTGCTGTTGAATTTTTACAGCAACCGACCTTTATGTTTTCAGGTGCCGAAAAACTAGCAAGACAGTTAGATACTTATGTAGGGTATGTTTCCTTAAAACCTTTAAATAAACAAGTATGGGAACTTGATATTAAACCGATATGTGATCATGCAGCAGCAACTTCAGAAGGATTGATAACTAAGCAATTTGCGTCCATGCTGGAAAAAAGTATACAAGAAGACCCTAGTTGGTGGTTGTGGACACATCGTCGTTGGAAATAAAAATAAAGGGTAAAGTACCTACCAATTGTCTTAATAAAAATGAAATGCTTCATATGATCAGAAATTTTGAAATTAAAAAAACAATGCTTTTCGCATTTATCATGGTTATTTCCTACCAATTTGTGGATGCACAAGTCCAAATAGAAATGAAAAGCGAATACATTGGAAAATCAGACTACCGAAAATCAGAGAACGAAAAAAGCGAAAAAGTAGGAGATAGTCGAGGTGCTGCTATGGTCCACCAGGCTAACATCACGATTCCTTTATCTTTAAGGCTGAACGAGAATAAACGTCCCACACTCTGGGCAATAAGCATGAATGGTACTTATGCAAAGCTGGACAATAAAAACTTGACAGAGTCTCTGGTCGTTGATAACATCCTAAATATTGGAATAAATCTGTCTCATTTAAGACCATTAAACGATAGATGGTCTATGCTAGCGACTGTAGGTGGTGGCATATTCATGCCTGATACTGATTTCTCCCAAGCAGGATTAAAAAATGTACTTGGCAACGTCGGAACCGTTTTCATTCGTCACTTAAAACCAAATTTGGATTTGGGCGGTGGTATTATGATCAACAATTCTTTTGGTTTCCCAATGGTCTTTCCTGCCCTTTACCTCAATTGGAAAACCGAAGGAAAATATGCGGTAAGGATAGCTCTAATGCAAGGTTTAGAAATGTCATTAGGATACGATTTTACGAAAAACCTAAGATTGAATCTTATTGCAGAAATGAATGGGCAAACAGCCTTACTACAACAAGAAGGAAAAGACAAAATGTTTTCACATTTATATATGATTGCTGGTTTTCGCCCAGAAATAAAAATCGGAAAAAAGATATCAATACCGCTAACCATTGGCATGAATCTGTGGCGACCAGCTCAGATCACAGATAGAACATTGAAAAGTATGTTTCAAGATAAAGAATATTACTTCCGAGCATCTCCCTACGCATCTGCAGGTTTAAAGATGCATTTATAATAAAACTAAAGAGCTAGGTATCACGTTTATGAATCAATAGCACATGAACAACTAAAAAGTGATCTCTTTTCTAATACGACTCAAATGGCGTTGGGTAATTCCGAGATAAGAAGCTAAATAGTGTAACGGGATTTGTAAAATAAATTGCGGTTGATTTTTGAGTAAAGAAGCATATCGTTGTGCAGCAGTTTCCTTTTGCAATTGAAACACCCGTTTTTCCAATTCAAGATACTGCTGCTCTGCAATAACTTTAAGAAATTGGGTCCAGATCTGATTTTCAAGCACTAATTCATCAAGTTTATTTTTTTGAATCACCAGCAGTGACACCTGAGAAATAGCCTGTATCGCTTCTACACTTGGATTTCCTGTTATAAAAGATGAATAGGCTGCAATCAAATCATTTGGAAATCGAAAACAATACGTAATATCATCGCCCTTAGGAGTTGTATAAAATGAACGAAAAATTCCCGATTGTATAAATGCGACTTCATTACATCTTTGATTTTCTCGAACAAAATAATCACCTTTATCCAAAACCCTCAATTCAAAAAGTTGAATCACTTTACTAATTTCCTGTTCTGTAAATATTTCAAAATCGCGAAAAAAATCTGCTATCATTACTGCTTATTATATATATTCTTCAGACCATCTAGCCTCTTTAGTAGTACAAATCTACATTAATATTTTCAGCAATTGATGCTATCATCTATTCAGCCATTTACTTCCGACAGTATGTAAAAACGTACGGCCATCATAAAAAGATACTGCAGGCACCAGTTTACAAAATCATATGAGCAGCAGTTTACTCGGATGGAGTTACGAGCAATATTTATTATAAAATCGATCTCACTTACAACCAATTTAAGTGATGCAAATGGATTTATAGTACAACCCTATAAATTAATTTTAGTAATTTTGAATAAGAACTGAAGCATTTATTAAAACAGATTAACATTGGAAGAACTACAATACAGCAAGATATATGGAGCACAAAACACAGGTATTCCTTTAGTGGTTTTACATGGATTATTTGGCATGTCGGACAATTGGGGGACTTTTGGTCGCAGTTTCGGTGAAAAAAGGCAGGTACATCTGCTGGACCTGCGTAATCATGGTCGGAGTTTTCATAGCGATGAGATGTCTATAGAAGCTATGGTCAATGATTTATATACTTATATCAAAGCAATTGGAGCAGATAAAATTGATCTTTTAGGGCATTCACTAGGTGGTAAAGTTGCGATGCAATTTGCAATCGATCATCCCGAAAAAGTAAGAAAGCTTATTGTGGCAGATATTGCACCGAAACCATATCCGCCGCATCATGAAGATATATTCAATGCCCTAAGTGCCGTAAATATTGAAAATGTCGAAAATAGAAAAGATGTGCAGACCGCGCTCGAAAAATATATCAAAGAGCCCGGCGTAATTCAATTTTTATTAAAAAACGTCTACATTAAAGAAAATAGAAAACTAGGTTGGCGTTTTAATTTAGATGTTTTAAAAGGAAAATATACTGATTTCATTACACTAGGGATTAAATCAGGAGTATTTGAAGGCCCAACTTTATTCTTAGCAGGCGAAAAATCTCGATACATACTTCCAGAAGACAAGACAAACATCGAAATTCAATTTCCAAAAGCTACGATCAAAACTATTCCCAATGCCGGTCACTGGGTACAAGCAGAAAATCCACAAGCCTTCGACACTTTTGTTGCTGAGTTTTTGGATCAGTAACAAAACTTAGGACATGAACATCCCCATTATAGAGGAAACGATTCTTGTACCAGAAAATCATTAAATGAAGCTTAAAAACACTCCTATACGTTAAGTACGGGAGTGTTATTATCAAATCCCAAAGATTGATTTTTTTTACATTTTCTTGGTGTCTAAAATTTTGTCGATATTCGTATATCTTAGGCAAACATGGCCTCACTATAGTTGTTTTTACTAAAATATGATATGCCAGAGCAAATCGTCACATTAGAAAATGTCAAAAAGATTTATAAGACAGGCGATACGACCATAACTGCATTAGACAGCACGACTATCAGTTTTGAAACGAATAAATTGACCTTGATTATGGGCCCATCGGGCAGCGGAAAGACTACGCTATTATCTATTCTAGGTTTTGTGATCTATCCAACAGAAGGTGAAGTCATATATAAAGGCAAGAAAGTGAGCGAATTAAAAGAATCAGATTTAGCGACATTACGCCTACATGAAATAGGCTTTATTTTCCAGCAGTTTAACCTTATCGAACCATTAAACGCTTTAGAAAATGTCATGCAACCACTTATATTACAAGGAATAAAAAAAAATGAGGCGACCAAACGAGCAAAAATAGCTTTGGAAGAAGTCGGATTAGTTACCCGTATGTATACGCTTCCAAAAAGACTCAGTGGTGGACAGAAGCAACGAGTGGCCATAGCACGAGCTTTAGTAACAAGTCCATCCATGATTCTTTGTGATGAACCTACAGCTTCATTAGATGCAAAAAGCGCTGAGAGCATTATGAAAGAGCTCAAAACACTAGCTTCTAAAAACAAAGTAGTCGTCATCGTCACTCATGATTTACGACTGCGCCAATATGCGGACAAAGTAATATATGTCGAAGAAGGAAAAGTTTCAGATGCAATTAGAAATGAAGAAGATTACAAATAGGTTAACGATCATGATGGTCATTGCCATGATTGCAGGTGCATGCAGTTCGGATAAGAAACCAAAAGCTACCCAAAGCAGCGACCAGATCCTAAAACAGGTAAGCGAAGTAAAGGCAATAGGAAAAATTATTCCAGCAGAAGATTGGGCCCTTATTGCTAGTACCACCCCAGCACTGATTAAGGAAGTATTGGTCAAAGAAGGTGATTCGGTAACAAAAGGACAGATTCTTATCCAGCTTGAGCAAGGAAATGCTCCGTTGGATATCAAACAGGAGCTGGCAAAGCTCAACAGTATAAAAGCTCAAAACGCAATATCACTGGAGGATATCCATAGAGGGAAACTACATGTGCAAGAATTGCAAGATAAATATGAAACTTCAAAACAACTATTTTCCAAAAATGCGGAGACAAGAGAAGTAATGGAAACAGATTACTCCAACTGGCGTCAAGAAGAATTTATACTAGAAGGACTTCAAAAAAAATACAAAGCTCAACAGATTGCCGAAAAGGAACAATATTTACAGATACAGAAAACAAAAAATCTGGTTACAGATTTTACTATTGAAGCGCGTAAATCAGGAATCGTCATGGATTTAACTGCTCATGTTGGACAAAGTATCAGTAGTACGACTGAGCTTGGAAAAATAGTAAATGTAGTTGAACCAATTGTAGAGGCCGAAGTAGATGAATTATTTGCGCAAGACGTGAAAGTTGGTCAGTTGGTCACCATTTCCCAAGTGGGAAGAAAAGATAAAGCAATAGAGGGACATGTCATTTATACAAGTCCTATATTATCCAATAAATCCATCCTTCATGAAACCGCCAATGAAGGCGAAGACCGTCGTGTTCGAAAAATCAAAATACAGCTAAGTACGAACAACGAACTGGCCATTAACGCAAAAGTAGACTGTACGATCAAGATCAAGTAATATGTTGAGATTGGCCTATAAATTCATCAAATACGACCGAGCAAAAAGTGTCGGTATTATCACCGCTATTGTGATCAGTATATTTCTAATCGGTCAACAATTGGGACTTCTTTTTTTTCTAATGGGGCTAATGGGTAATCTAGTAGGAAACGCTCCTGTTCAAGATAACGATCTATGGATCATAGAAGCCCAGAGTAGCAATATCAATACAGTCAATAGTCTCGATCAGCGATTAGTACAACAAATCGGAAGCTTACCCGATATAGCGCAAACTTTTCCAGTGATCCTAGCACCAGCTCGAGCTACTTTTTTAGATGGAAAAACAGCTTCAGTGACTTTAGTTGGAGCCGATGCTCCAGATTATGTTATGGGTCCTGATCAAGATCGGATAAAAGAAGGGATATTATCCTCACTCACAGATCCAGGCTCAGTATCAGCTGAATTTTTTAGTTCAAAAACCTGGAATACCACCCTATTCGTCAACAAAGCTATTGAAATCAATGGACAAAGGGCTAAAATAAGTTTGATAACGAAACAAGCACAAGCATTCGGAGCCAGTCTGATGTACACCTCCACCAACAATGCAAGACTCTTAGGAAATGTCCCACCATTTAAAGTGAATATCATCATTGCTAGATTAAAACCCGGAACAGATAAAGAAAAGATCAGTAATGAGATTACGCAACTATTTCCACAATTACGGGCTTGGGATGCCAAAAAATTGCAAAAATCTACAATCAAAGAAATCTTGGTAACATCCAATATGGGCATGAGCTTCGGTACATTGGTCCTTTTTGCCATGATCAGTGGATTTTTCATCATTGGGCTCACCCTCTATTCTTCAGCTTTAGACAGAATCAAAGACTATGGTACATTAAAAGCTATTGGAGCGAAAAAAAGTTATGTTAACAAGCTCATTATAGCACAAGCTTTTTTATATGCTATAATAGGTTATTTGATTGCCATGCTTTTACTTATCGGATTCAAGTTTGGTGTAGCAGGATCAGGTTTAGTTATTGATATTTCACCAATATTTGCTTTATTTTTATTATTGATCACTTTAATTATTTCAGTTGGCGGTTCATTATTTGCGGTTCGTAAAATTGCTAAACTGGAACCAGCGTCTGTTTTTTAGTATGAAAAAGATTGTAATCATTATACTGGCCATTTTTCCAATCTTCGTTCAAGCGCAGGCCTTGAGCATAGAACAATTATGGAACAATGTCGATCAAAGCCTCACTCACCAGCAAGATTTACTACGTAAAGAAATCAAAGAACAGGAATTAAAAGAAATAAAAAGCAATCGTATTCCAGTATTTTATATAGATGCAAATTTGCAGCGCAATCTCATTATTCCAACAACACCAGTACCCGCCATCGCTTTTGACCCCAATGCATTGGATGGAGCTATTATACCCTTAAAGTTTGCTACTAAATGGTCTTCTAAAGCTGGGATCCAAATGGAGTGGAGCTTATTTGATCCTAAACGACAGCTTAATGAAAAACAGCAGTCCCTAGAAATCCAAAAAGCGGAAATCATTAGAGATCAACATAAACAAGATTGGAAACATGATGCGACATTAGCATACGCTTCTGTTGTACTCGCCACACAACAATATGAAATGGCATTAAAAGATTCTGCATCTTATGCGGATATTTTACAGATTAGCAAAGCGCGTTATGAAAAGGGACGACTTCCATCCAATCAATACCTTAGCGCCCAACAAGAATACGAGCGCAAACGCATTACTCTATATGAAGCATGGTCTGTTCTCATAGATGCAGACCTAGAGCTACGTAAATATACCAACTTAGAAAACACACAGACTTTAAGTTCAAATATCGAAGCTATCAAGGGCTTTGTCGAACACCTCAAAAAAGAAAATTTTGCCATCAAATCTATAGCGCTTGATCAGCAGATCAATCTCTTGCAGAGAAGGAGCATTAAAAAGCAACTACTACCGACATTAACTGCAAATGCCTATTTAGGAAAACAATATTTCAGCAATGAATTTCGCCTCGATAAAAATAATGCTTGGTATGGAAATAGTTATGTCAATATTGCACTCCGTATCCCCCTTTCTGCTTATTTCACAGCGCAACCTACATTAAAAAAAGAAATACTAAATGCTCATGTTTTGGAATTGCAATTACAAGAAGAACAGCACATTGACCAGATCAAAACACAGCAACAGAATACTAAAATTAAGACTGCACGGCTGAAGATTGATCGCCTTCACCACATTGAAAAATTAGTCGCTCAAGCTGTAAAAGAACAAGATTCTGCCTATCGTGGAGGTAGATTGATCTTGACAGAATACCACGAATCAGTCCTTAGTTACCAAAAAGCCAAAAAAGATATTTGGCAGGCAGAATACGATTTGATCAAGTTATTATTGGATGATTCAGACAACAATCCTTCTATTAATTAAAAATACATAAGTACAAAAACATCATCCTCGCTTTGACACTCTTGCATCAATCAAGATACACCTCATCGGATCAACATGAATATTTACCTCCCATATGCCTTTCGCCTCCATTGATCACCTTGGCATTCTGATTCCGATAAACCAGCAAAGACAATCTGTTACTTATGAGTAGCATCAGCAAATTGTTTGATCGTACATGCAGAAGAGCCTTACGCACCACAGGACAAAATGTATCCATATTTTCGAGCTTCATCTTAAAATTGGAATACGTGTAGATTTGAGATGTGTATAAACCGCTTTTCATACGAACTACATCACTCTGATGACAAGGTTTGATAAAGAAAAAATCCACTATACACTTGATTAAACTTTTTTGTTTTACCATGATTTTAATTTTTTGTTGACAACACAAAGATGAAGAGTGGAAAGAAAAAAGATGTCCACAATGGCATCATATGACCAAAATGGCAGAAATAGGCCTGATCAGGCGTTATATGACAGGATACATCATTTTTATTTGCGCAAATTAATCACAATTAACATACGAAAAGTGTACGAAGAGTGTACGGGGAGTGTACCGGGAGTGTACTAATTCCCTACCAATAGTGTACTGGAGATGTAATGAAGATATACTAAAAGGCTACTAAAGAGCTACTGTCATCAGTAGCTTTTGGGTTGATAAAACGTTGCTAAATGATAACGTATCGCTACACGTAAGCAGGCGCAATAGTGAATTTATAAAAGCTTCAAATAGCAGTTGAAAAATTTGTACGAGGTATTAGTATAAATTAGCGATCGCTAAAAGAAGATTTAAAAAAAATCACCTATATTCGCAACAGCTCACTAAATCATCGAATAACAGATTTTGAAATTCATTACGACAATATTACTCTTGATATCCATCACCATGATGACTTTTAACAAGGCATTTATTGTATTGAGTTTTTATGCAAACCGAAGTGAAATTGCTACAAAATATTGTATCAACAAGAACAATATCACGATGCACTGCAACGGTAATTGCTTCTTGATGAGAGCCTTGAAAAAAGATACACAAAAGCATAAAGATCTTCAAGAAAATTTTTCAAAATCTACCTTATTAATCTGTCATCATCAATTCCCAGTCGTCAAAGACAGTCAGTATTTTCCAATTGCATCTCAAAATCATGTGCGACTATCCAACACCCCGATGTGGAAGCTGTACGTTTTTAACAGACAACTCAAGCCTCCTACAGGTTATATGGCATAATCGATTTATTTCCTTAAAAATGTCTTTTCTCGATTTATCTAGCTGAGCGATCTGCATTATTCTAAAACATAGTGTCTTCTCTGTCATTTTTTATATCGACTTCTTAAAAAATAGAAATTACGAAGTCCTATTTTGGGTCTATGCGCACATAGTCTTAAACTGCGCCATATCCTTGCACAGAACAAAAAGATCATATGCAATTCTAAATACGAAGCACAATAGTTAGATGTGCTTAAGTACAGGAATTGATTTTAAATTAAGGCAAAAAGTTAGGGAGTAGCCAACGTCGATTTTGCTGCAAATATGCATAAGCAAATACCCGATCCTAATACAAATTTTAGCAAGTTAGGTATAGAATACTCATTCCAAATAATTCTCCATATTTTTCTTACCACGCAAGTACTTATGTTCATACACATAAAACATTTTACACTTTTAATTGTCAATGCAATTATCATTTTTCTTTCCATTTATACAGCACACGCACAGTCCAAAGACCAACCTATATTAAAGCAATTAGATTCGGTATTCGTAAAAGCTCGTGTCAGCGAAAAAGACAGATCAAGCATTCAAACAGCAAGATTAAATATTACTGATTATGAAAATCCACAGGTGACAACGAGTGTAGGACCCAAACTTACTCAAAACAGAAATTATTATACCCAAACAGCCATGTTGTCCAATGTGACCGGGGTCACTCCAAGTTGGGCTGGATTAGCTCCAAATTTTTCAATTCGTGGCTTTAGAACTCGAAGCAATTTCAGAAATGGTTTAAATGCTTACCTACAATACAGTGATGATAACAGTAACATACAACAGTTAGATGTGATCAAAGGTCCAAGCGGAACCTTGTTCGGTGGCGCAAATATGGTTTTTGGAGGTCTTATCAATGTACAAACTTACGCACCTATCGATAGTTCATTTACAAATTTTTCACTTGCGGCAGGTAATAATAATTGCAACGCTCAAGCATAGAAGTCAACTCCGTTTTAGATTCTAGCCATAAAGCGCTATTTCGCATTTTTGGCACGTATTCTGACAGAAAAAGCTTTCAAGATCAAGGATTAAATAGAAACATCTTTTTGGCACCAAGTTTTATTTACCAACTCCATGACAAGTTAAAAGTTAAGCTTGAAGCCGAGTTTTTACGTAAAATCGCGACCAATAGTCCGCTATTTACTCCCGCCAGCCCACTCATAAATAGTCAATTGGTCAATGTACAGAACTCTAAAGATTTGGACCTCGCTTATAACAAATCGTATACGGATAATAGCTTATTATGGAAAACAACATCGATCAATTTCTATGCAAAAATAAGTTACTTAATTTCCGACCATTGGCAATCAGAAACCAATCTTGCTACGACGTACGGTACTTCAAATGGCACTTATCAAACCAATTTATTAGTGACCAATAATACGGCTGTAGCAAGAAAGGTGTTGCGGTACGATGCCGAAGATATAACCAATCACCAAGTACAACAAAATTTTATCGGTAATTTCAGCATTGGCAATTGGGACAACAAACTCCTGATTGGACTGGATTACTATCGCTATAGTTATATGGCAAATTATAAAAGTGCAGGCTATATCGATACCGTATCTATAGATAATCCCTCCCTGTCTGCCAATTTATTTAATGCTGACCTGATTACGAAAATAGTGCTGTTCCAACAACCTAACCATACTACATCACCTCAAAACACCTATTCAGCGTACATTTCGGATGTTATCAAACCATTTAATGCATTATCGATCATGCTAAGTGTTAGATACAGCAGCTTAATCAACAACGGGACAAAAGATGTATCTACAGCAATCACAACAGGGGCATATAAACAGACATCTATGACACCAAAAATAGGTATGACCTACCAGATCATTCCTAAAACATTTACTTTTTTCGCGAACTATATGAGCGGATTTCAGAACATTGCTCCCACAAGTATCAATGGAATTTTATATAATTTCAAACCTCAATATGGTACACAATGGGAATCAGGAGTTAAAATATCTGGCCTTCATCAATTGTTAGATGCAACATTTAGTTATTATAATATTCACGTCCGTAATACCGTGATGGCGGATCAAAATGATGCCACAACATATATTCAGGATGGTAAACAATACAGCCGAGGTATAGAATTGGATATCCAGATACAACCTATTCAAAATCTATTCATACATGGTGGTGCTGCCTACAATGAAAGTAAAATAACAAAAGCTGAAAACTCAACAACAGGTTTGAGACCCGTTAACTCCGGTCCTACATGGTCAGCAACTTGGTATGTGAATTATGAAACAGCAATCGCCAATGCAAGTAAATGGATACTTGGTATCGGTGGTAATTATGTAGGTCAGGATTTAATCATCAACAGCAAAACGGCAGGAAGCTTCTCTACAGACGATTATACACTGTTTAATAGTACTATTGGATATCAGTACAAGCAATTTTCCTGTAACTTTACCACAGAGAACCTGTTCAACCAACGTTACTATTATGGAGGAAGAGGATTTATCACGCAAGGAAATTTACGTCAATGTATATTATCTATGCGCTTACATTTCTAAAAATCCAATCGTCCTCTTTTAGCTTAAAGAGGACGATCATCCAATTGATTAAATAAAATGATCCATACATTTAAAATTTCAGCTTCCCCACTCCAATACTTCTTATTCATCAACAAGTTAGATTAATTCTTCTTGACACAGCTTCCTCTGGGTTCATCTCCTTCTATCAGCACCATTTCAGAATGTAAAAATTTTGCTGCATCAGCTGAATCTTTCACTTTAATCGCACTGCGCACGATCATCTCTTCTTCATAATCAACCAGTACCGCTTTTCTAATACCATCTTTTTTCCAATGTGATGACCCACATGCGCTTGATATGCCTCTCGCTAATGCAAGTGCATCCAGCAGCGCTTGATTTGCCCCCTGCCCCTTAAATGGGCTCATTGGGTGAGCTGCATCTCCGATAAGTGTCACCTTTCCTTCCAACCATTTTGCATCAAGAATTTCTCTATCATACACAGGATAGCCAGAAATCTGAGCTGCCTGGGTCGCAGCTAAAATCTGAGGAATCGGATCATGCCATAGCGTTCTGCGACATGCCTCCTCTTTAAGGGCTTGTGATCCTAGATCGCTCAAGGCTTTAGCTTCATTTTCAGTCATAGGGAAACTAAGCTGCCACATGACTGAGTCCGATGAATAAGGCATGATATAGATGCGTTCATTCCCATTAGCAGTCTGAAACACAGTGGCAGAATCGAGTAAAGGGCTATGAAGATTTTCTAAAGCACTCAAAGGACAGATACCCAATATGACGATACAGCCCAAGTAACGTAAAGGAGCAATATCTTCTCCTATTAACAATCTCCGGACAGAACTGCGAATGCCATCAGCTCCAACCAAAAGATCGGCTTTGGCAGTTTTCACTTCTCCATCAACTTGAAAGCTTAACAAAAGACCATCCGACTCCGTTTCTTTAAAATCTACCAATTGATGATTCCACAGAACCGCATCATGACTACCTAATTGCTCTAAAAGGGCTGAACGCAAGGATTGTCGTGCAATATGCACATTAGAACGCTTATCACCTGTCTTTGTTTTTTCAGGTACCCACTTTCTCATTCCCCATTCACCAATCACTTTTCCGTCAATCTTATGAACGACATGTTTTGTTGATATCACCCCATCCTCTAATGATAGAATGCCTAATCCTGAAATCGCTTTACTAGCCTGCTGCAAAGTGAGACCATAACCTTGAGAACGCGCCTTGAAGTTACGATCACGCTCATAGAGCGTATAAGGAATACCCCGGTGCAGACAAGCTACGGCTAATGCTACTCCACCGATACCGCCACCTATAATAGCAACGTGAGGATAATTTTCATTATTGGCGAGCGGACAACTTGATGACTTTATTAAGCCAGACCCGTTGCAGTTCAAACAAAGAGAGAGATGTCCTTTTGGTTTAACAGGAGCTGTACCATTACCACCCGTTTTTTCAAATTGATCATATGCTGCTTGGTAGTTCAGTCGCATTTTTTTATTAAGCTTTCGACTTTTTTTCCCCCGACCCTGGCATTCCTGACAAATACACCAATTTATTCGTTCAATTTCAGCTTCTTTCACCTGCTTTCTATTTTATTTTGACTGCTATATAATGAGATCTTTTCCACAACTATTACGCATTAAAAAGTTCATTTTCAACAAGATTTACGATAAACTTATACCTATTGAACAGATAATAGTTTATAAGAATAAAACAAATCTAAGACAAATAGTGATTAACAATCCGATAAAAAGAAAACTTATGCGCTAATTTTTATTCAAGTCAATATTGCTATGCTTATCGAGAAGATTTTTGACTTTGTTTTATACTGAAATTTAAAGGAGATAAAATAAAGATCCGTATATTAGACGTACTAAACCCTTTTATTATGCAATACCATTTATTACGATTAAGTGTAAAAACTATATGTATATGCTTATGTTTAACTGTAATCTCCACCCTTTCTTCTGCCCAAAATACATATAAATTCACAGAAGGACTTACAGTAGATATTCCTTACAGTTATGGTCGGGAAGCAATATATACTGATGAGCTGTTGTCACAATATTACCAACATGGACTCCCCCGTCCCATAGTTGGAAAAACATGGGATGGAACTTCAGAAAAATCATTATGGATTGCTGCAAAAGCAGATACAAATGGTTTTTTTAGGCGTCAGCAAAATATGGATGCCAACCTGCAGCAACCCAACAATCCTCCAGGGCCTGGCCGTGTAGCTCAACAAGATCAAACCAGCAGGTCGATGACGACCACTTATAGAGGTCCTCGTCCAAGTTATCTATATCTCACTTATCAATCCGACAAAGTACAGTCTGCATTACTTAATATTAGAGGAAATAGTGCTGTATTAATTAATGGAGAATTGCATACTGGAGATCCATACCGCATGGGATGGTTAAATATTCCAATCCAACTAAAAAAAGGTTTAAATGAATTTTATGTTAGAGGTTCGTCCATCGCGGCACAGCTGAGTTTCATTAAAAATCAACTCATAATTGGTACAGAAGATCTGACACAACCCGATATTGTACAAGGCAAAAATAACCAACATTTACTCTTAGGTATTGTACTCATCAACAATAGTAATAAAGATTTACATAATCTGAAGATACAAAGCAACACAGGAAATCAAAAAGCATCTGTCATCTTACCCGTAATCAGGGCGCAGAGTACTCGAAAAGTAATTGTTCCTATTGATGCCTCAACAATCCATAGCTTAGGAGAGATTCTTTCGGATATTTCAATTTGGAATAAAAGTCAATTGATCGATCAGAAAAAAATTCCATTGAAAAGTGTCAATAGTAATACGCCATATCGGGTCACCTTTATAAGTACGATAGACAATAGTTTACAATACTATGCGGTAAATCCAGCATTGGGCGGCGAAAAATCTGGTGATGCGCTTTTTTTATCCGTTCATGGAGCTGGAGTAGAAGCCATTGGTCAAGCACAAGCATATCAGGCAAAAGACTGGGGAACTCTGGTGGCACCGACCAATCGTCGACCACGAGGATTCAACTGGGAAGATTGGGGGAGAATAGATGCGCTGGAAGTGCTCAGTTTAGCGAAACAAACTTTGCAACCAGATACGCAAAAAATCTATCTAACTGGCCATTCTATGGGAGGACATGGTACTTGGTTTTTGGGAGCAACTTATCCTGACAAATGGGCTGCAATAGCACCATGTGCAGGATATCCAACCTTAAAAGGTTACGGTTCTGCCGACGGATTGATTCCAGAAAAAGGACGAAATGCCTTAGAAAATATATTATTAAGATCTGGTAATCAAAGTGACGTAGTAGCATATGCAACCAACTACAAACCACTTGGGATATATGTATTGCATGGTGATGCAGACCGTACAGTATCCGTAGATTATGCTCGTCAGATGCGTAAGTTATTGGGTACATTCCACCCCGATTTCAATTATTATGAATATCCAGGTGGATCACATTGGTATAGTAATGAAAGTGTAGACTGGAAACCTTTATTTGATTATTTTAAAATACATAAACGAAAAGCTGCCATTGACGTCAATCATATCGATTTCAAAACCGCTAATCCTGGGATATCCTCCTCCTACTATTGGGGTACAGTATATCAACAGGAAAAGCCACTAGATTATTCACATATTGTCCTAACACGAGATCGGGAGAGAGGAACCATAGTCGGCAAAACAGAGAATGTAGAGGTGCTCTCGTTGGATTTAACAGATTTTGATAAAAATGTTGCATTGACTATTGACCTCGATAGTTTAAATACCATTACATACCAAAGGAATACAACGAACGAGTCTTTAATCTTTTTACAAAAAAAAGATCAGATCTGGAACATCATAGCAAAGCCATCATTAGATCAAAAGGGACCACATCGTAATGGTACTTTTAAAGAAGCATTTAACCATGGGATGGTATATGTTTATGGAACCATGGGTACCAAGGAAGAAAATAAGTGGGCTTTAGAAAAAGTACGCCATGATGCAGAAGCCTGGTATTATAGAGGAAATGGAGTATTTGAAATAATCGCTGACCGTGATTTTGAAGCAAATAAATATACGGAACATAACATCATACTCATTGGTAATTCAAAAACAAACAGTGCTTGGGATATTTTATTAAAAGACTGTCCAATTACGGTACTCCCAGGTCAGATCAAAATAGATAAACAAATTTATAATGGAAGTGATCTAGGCGGATATTTTTATTGGAAAAAACCAGGCACACAATCAAGAGCAGTTGGGGTGATTACCGGCACAGGACTTAGTGGTATGCAAGCAGCAGGGGCAAATCAATATTTTGCTGGCGCAAGTGGTTTTCCTGATTATATGTTTTTCAACTTAACTATGTTAAAAAATGGACCGGCAGGAATTATAGACGCGGGATTCTTCACGAATGAATGGAAAGTAAATCAAAAATAAACGAATTGAGAAAGAATAACATTAATTCTTGGCACGAACTTTAATATCTTTAAAAATAAAATCATCAAAAATTTAAAAGTATTCTTTATGAAGATAAAAGTATTGACCCTAAGTTTATTGCTTCAGTTAATAACTCTCACTGTATTTTCACAAACTGCAGCCGGTTTAAAGTCCTTACTGAACAAGGAAGCTGAATTTATTTTTCCTCAAAAACCAGCTAACATTTCGTCTATTTTAAAGACAGAAACTGTTTTTTATGAAGATGCTAACGAAGAAAAATATGCAAAATGGCTTACTCCATCAGGATTAGAACTTTTCTGCAGTATTGGTGAAGATCAAGTCATCAAAGAAATGTATTTTGATATTCCAGATGATAAGTTTTTAATTATCGAAGGCCTCCCCCATAACCTCACTATGAACAAAACTACCCTTCAGGAGTCTATAGCAAAGTTTAATAAATATAGATTAAAAAAGGAAAAGCTAAATGATGGAGCTTTATTTTCTGACGGCACTAAACTGACATTCAAAAAAGGAAAGCACTATACGACATTACTTTTTGATAATAATAATCTTTTAAAATTCATATCCCTTAGCAATGAGCTTATCGATCCTGCAGCGAATTAAGTACCAAATCGTATAGCTATCTTATTATCATGGATAAAATTTTCGCTCAAAGTAGACATTCAAGAGTAATAAAAATTATTACTCTTGAATGTCTTTATATTTAATGGCAAAATTTATGTTCTTTCATGATATATCCCTACCTCTGCCAGTACAACTTTCCCGTTTTTTGGCTTCATATTCAACCGCACTTTTTGACCTATCACAGTCTTAAATTTGAATATCTTGATACGTCCTTGATCTTTTTGCTCAGCAAGGATTGGGTACCACTTTCCGTCTTTAAAATATACTAGATTGTAAACCGATGGATGATCTTTTCCTTCTGTAATCACAATTGTGTTGAATGCTTTTGATCGTTCAAAAGCAAGTTCCCACCATGGACTAGCAGAAGCGGCAGCATTGGACACCCAAGAACTCCCAAAGTTATCGTCATTTGCAAAATCCATAAGATTCATATCGTCACTCCAGCTCGAATTTGTATATGCTTTTAGTGCCATATTACTTCCTATTACAGGACTTTCATAAGCCGGTAATTCCGAATAAGAGGGTTTATTTTTATATAAGTTTCCGATCTCCTGGAGTGCGATCAATGCATTTTTATCAATAAGTCCGTCAGCATTAGGAGCTACATTAAGCATAAAATTACAATAGGCACCATTGTAAGGGATTATGAAATCATTGACAAGACTCTTGACCTCCTTAACGGGAGTTTTAGGAAATGATTTTTTCCAAAACCAATTCTGTTGAAGTGGTAAGCAAGCCATCGCAGGAAGTTTATTATGCTCCTTGGAGATAAACTGTCCAGCACCCTGTTCATATGATTTAATATCTGAATAGAATAATGCATCACCAGGGTATTTCGCAGAATTAAGTTCCATAACCAAACATTGAGGTTGAAGAGATTTAATATGGTAATAAATATCATCAAAAGGAATATCATCATAAGAAATACGAGACCATGGAGCGTCCCAACCGTCAATTACTAATGCATTAATTTCACCGTAATTAGTTAACAGTTCCGTCAATTGATCCTTGATCATCTGAATATGGTTGCTGGTTATATGGTTAGGTCTTATTTCTTGATGCGTATCTAAAATAGAATAATAAAGCATCACTTTTAATCCATTTTTACGGAAAGCACCAGCATATTCCTTCACTACATCACGTCCAAAAGGAGTATTCATCACATTATAGTTTGTGGTCTTAGTATCCCAGATCGGGAATCCACTGTGATGTTTCGTAGTCAGGCAGCCATAAGTCATATGAGCTGACTTTGCAGCGAGAGCCCATTGGTTTGCATCTAATTTAGGAGCATTGAATAAACTTAGCGAAGCATTCGGATCTGACCAATCCTGATCCATATAAGTTGGCATTCCATAATGGATAAACATTCCAAAGCCTAGATTAACAAAATCAAGTTGTTGCTTCCTTAATTCAGATTCTTTTACTTGAGCCACAATCGTGTTTACTTGCATTAAGCCTAGGAGAAGTAACACTGCGGTCAAAAATTTGTTATTTTTCATATGACATCAATAGATTTATAATTTAATTATGCTTCAAAAATAAGCTTTATAATACGCTCAAGTGATTAATAGAAGGATAACGAAAACTTAATAAAAGGTTAATGATGTTTAGGATAACTGAAATTATCCTAGATTTATAATATGATATTAAGACACAATCCCAAATTTTATAAATGGGTGTTATGCTGTAGTTTTTTTATGCTTTGCTTATTGATTGGTTTTTTGGTATTCAACACTTATCAATACAAGGATAAAAATTTTCAAAATATTCAAAAACTGAAGATCGAAAAATCATATGGTCAATATGTGATGAATGACAAACTATTCCCTGGCGGAAATAAACTGTTTCAACAGTTTCTAGAGCCACAGTTATCAAGTCTATATCGTACATTAACAAATAATCCAAAGGCACTACAACAGGAACAACAGCAGGTGCTATCCTCTTTTTTGGGAGAGTTGCGCCGATATCAAAATATGGATATCGTATTTAATGAAATATTAGCAAAACATCATTTGGATACCACATTATCATATAAGTTAGTATTTGATCGATTGGATTTATTATTACCAAATGGACATGATTGGAAGACTTTTTTCCTTAAAGACGACGGAAAGATTAATACGGAAATAGCCGGAAATTTAAAAGAGATAAATAATAATAACAAGATACTCCAATTATCCGTCAGTGTAGCGAGTCATGTCACCTATAGATTTACCTACAGTCTGTATGTCGATTACCCCAACAGAATGACAAGAGTATTGATGGATATGCTCCCTGTATTGTGTTTTTCGATCTTATGTATCTTACTGATTATCACAATTAACTACCTCACCTATCAAAATTGGATCGATCAAAGGAAAGAAACGGAATTAAAAACTGAATTCTTAAATCATATACGGCATGAATTTAATACACCCATCACGACCATTTTGATCTGTTCAGAAACCCTAAAGGAACAAAAGTCCATATTAAATATCGCCGAGATTGGATCTTTAGGCAATGTGATAGAGCGGCAAGCCGATCGATTGAAAACTTATTTTAAACAAATCTTAGAATCTGTCTCTTTGCCAAAACAGAAACCTGATTTAAAACAAGAAGATATATGTTCATTAACAAAAGAATTTTTAAAAGATATATCGCTACGCCATTCAGGAAAAATTGAGGTCAATTATACTCCCCTATCATTATCTAAAAAGATATGGATAGATTCTTCTTTATATTTTTCTATTTTAGACAATCTGGTTAAAAATGCGTTAAAATTCAATCAAAGTGCTTCACCGAAAGTTTCTTTTTATTGGGAAGAGACACAAAATGAGTTAATTTTAAATATTGAAGACAATGGTGTTGGTATCCATCAGGAAGAATTAAAACATATTTTTGAGAAATTCTATCGTTCTAAATCAAGTGGTAAAAAACCAGGTTTAGGTTTAGGACTATATTACGTAAAAACAATTATAGACTTATTGGATTGGGATTTAAAAGTGGAATCTAAGATCGGTAAAGGATCCAGATTTAAATTAATAATAATACAACCATAACCACGCTACGTATGCATGATAAAAACCATTATTTTGATATACTTTTGGTAGAAGACGAACCCGATTTGGGCTTAGTATTATCTCAATATTTGCGATTTAAAGGTATCAGTGTATATTGGAGCCCGTCTGCTGAAATCGCTCTAGATGAGTATAAAAAAAGAATATATGCTTTAGCAATTATCGATATCCAGCTTCCTGATATGAACGGAATTGAATTAGCAAAACAACTTCAAAAAATTAATCAGAATCAGGCCATCATCTTTTTAACTGCCCTTCATGAAAAAATCGACCGAATGAAAGGCTTAGAGCTAGGTGCGATTGACTATATCGGAAAACCTTTTGAAATGGAAGAGCTCATATTAAAAATTAAAAACTTCTTAAAATTAAAGAAAGAAATTCCAATTAAAGTGGCTACTATCGCCCCTGTTTCAGTAGGAAGCATAACCTTTATAAAAGAGCGTATGTTACTTTCAATGTCCAATGGCAAACAGAAAAAATTAACTGTTCGTGAAACTGAAATTCTTGATTTATTAATTAAAAATCAGAATCAATTGGTATTAAAAAAAGATATTCTTTTGCAGTTGTGGGGAAATACAGATTATTTTAATGGAAAAAGCTTAGAAGTGTTTATTTCACGAATAAGGAAATTAGTCGATTCTGAAAAAAACATCAGAATTGATAGTGTCTATGGAGCTGGATATATATTTGTGTATGAAGAATCATAATAAATTACCTGACCGATCTAACAATTGTACTGGAATAGTCGTAAACCTATCCTATTTAAAATTTTAATCAAATTATAATAGCATGTTCTCCAGTCACCCCTAATCATAAACAAGAGATTGGTTGATTATTGAAAATGGGCGATCACAACTATTCAAACGGCAATTACCTCATAAACAATATGATAAAACTTTAACATTTATTTCAGAGTATAATTGGCAAACTATTTGTTGCAACAGCGAAAGTTTTCATTTTGAAAACGCTCACTTAAAATATTTTATAATGATCATGAAAAAAGTAATTCTACCTTTTCTTACTCTTTTTACTTTATTTTTTGCCACGCAGCAAAAGGCAAATGCACAAACACCCTATCGGACAGCTATTGGGCTGGGAATAGATTTGGGCGATGGGGAGACTTTATTTGGCCCTCAGATTAAACACAATTTTGGCGGAAATGACGCAGTAAATGCACAGGTATTATTTGGGGATCATATCACAGTCCTAGGTGTTGACTATTCTTATAACAGACGTATTCAGGGCGCTCGAGGTCTATATTGGTATATCGGTGTCGGTCCTCAAGTATCATTTATCGATTATAACAAAGGATATAAACACTATCACTGGAAAAATGATGACACCCATGTGGATTTTGCGATCCGTCCCGCATTAGGTTTAGAATTTAGAATTCCATCGGCACCGTTAGCGATGCATTTTGACTGGAAACCTTGGTGGAATATTTCACATGACGTTAACTTTGATCCATCAAGTTTTTCTATGGGATTTAAGTTCGTTTTAAAATAATTTTTTTGCTTTATTAAAAAGCATTAAAAAACAAAAACTCCTGATCACTTTTTGTGAAGTTCAGGAGTTTTTGTTTTATACAAGAGTATATCACTTTTGACTCCCAGATTATGAATAGATCAGCATACATACGTTACCGTGATTAACCTGATCTCATCATTATTGATTAAGATTAGATTTTAGACATGCCTCCAAGCGATTTCTTGCAAAAATTTAATCCTACAAGCGCACAAAAATTAATTACTTCGACTAAATCATAAATATTCCTATCTTTACTTAACCTAAAGTACTAATAATGATCGAATTCATGATCATTACGTTATAATTCGCTTCGAAAAGGTCAGAAATGACATCATATATTCAGAGCCGTTCAGAATAATTTAATAAAAAATCAATACAGAAAAAAGAATGACGCCCAATAAAATGATCCCAGTTACTGTACTTATCTTGAACATTCTATTTCCGATCACCATGTTCGGGCAAAGTAATTCGAAACTTTTAGATGGTGCGACCATTGAAGTATTTCATCCTGAACTTAATAAAATAATAGATCCTTTTGTAAAGGTAGAACTGCTAGCAGATGGCATGCAGTGGACGGAGGGTCCCGTATGGAACTACGAAGAAAATTATCTATTATTTAGCGACCCAAGACTTAATACCATATATAAATGGTCATTAAAAAATGGACTTGAGAAATTTCTTGAACCAGCCGGCTATCAAGGCTCTAATATCTATAGTGACGAACCGGGCACAAATGGATTATTGATCAATCAGGAAGGACATTTGATAGCGTGTGATCATGGAAATAGACGTATCGTACAAATTGATCTTAATACCCAAAAATTCAAACCATTGGGTACACATTGGAATCATAAAAGGTTCAGTTCACCAAATGATATTTGTCAACATCAACGTGGTGATTATTTCTTCACAGACCCTCCTTATGGACTTCCGCACAGAGAACGCGATACCGTAAATAGGGAGATTACAGAAAACGGTGTATATCGATTGGATCGTTTTGGAAAAGCTACTCAGATCATCTCCAACCTGACTCGACCAAATGGTATTGCCTTATCTGAAAAACAAGATAAATTATATGTCGCCATCAGTGATCATAAGCAGCCCTTAATTATGGAATATACGCTCAATAATAAATTGGAAGTTGTTAATAGTAAGATCTTCGTAGATTTTAGGTTAAAATTTCCATCAGAACCTATGGCGGCTGATGGAATCAAAGTACAGGCTGGTGGATATTTATTTGCAGCAGCTGGCAATGGAATCGTTATCTTCAATAGCGAGGGATTATTATTAGGCCGGATTAAACTTGGTATTGCTACTGCGAACTGTAATTTCGGCGGAGACGGATACTTGTATATAACTGCATCAGATAAATTATTACGTATTCCGCTCCTAAAGATTTAATGCATGTACTGCAATTTTTCTATATTTATGGTCGATAAAAACTTTCCGATCAGCTGTGCAAAATTTATATTAAACGCAGGATAGAAGGAATAACTCGTGCAGATAAAAAATTACACCAATCAATACACGAATTGTAGTACAGCTTTTATTTCATCAAGATGGATCTTAAAAATTTACAGCAACAAATCGATTTTATTAAAGAAATTGATAAAGTCAAGTACATACAACGAAAAACCAAACTATTTAATAGTGATCGAAATGAAAATGATGCAGAACATAGTTGGCATTTAGCCATGATGGCAATTATATTAGCAGAGCATTCCAACGAACCTATTGATATTCTAAAAGTTGTCAAGATGGTACTCATACATGATATAGTGGAGATCGATGCAGGTGATACCTTTATTTACGATACTCAGAAAAATCATACAAACACCGACGAAGAAAGGCTTGCGGCTAAACGGATTTTTGGATTACTTCCACAAAAGCAGGCAGAAGGGCTCATTGAAATCTGGGAAGAATTTGAAGCAGGACTAACTCATGAGGCGAAATTTGCAAGAGCAATGGATCGCTTAGAACCACTGCTACAAAACACCTCAAACAATGGTGGAACTTGGAATGAATTTGACATTAAGTACAGCAAAGTATACGATAAAAAGAAAATAATTGATGAAGGTTCCAGGACGATATGGGATTTTGCTGAAAAACTAATTGATGAGAGTGTGGAAAAGGGGATTTTAAAAAAATAGGCCCTAAGCAAGGTATTGTGCTATTTGTCTTATGCTGTCGCAGAATCAGAACGTTTTAAAGTCAGTACAGTAATTTCAGGCCATACTCCTACCCGCCCCTTCAATCCATGAAAACCAAAACCTCTATTGACGTATAAAAATTTACCATCACGCTGATACAAACCTGCCCATTGCTTATAAAAATATTGAATCGGACTCCATTTAAACCCAAAAACTTCAATTCCGAACTGCATACCATGAGTATGCCCAGCTAAAGTGAGATGGACATGTTTTTCATGATCAACTGTCACCGCATCCCAGTGTGAAGGATCATGAGACATCAGGATTTTGAATGAATCTATAGGAATATCTTCCGTTGCTTGGGTCAGATTACCAAATTGGTGAAAACCTCCTTTACCCCAGTTCTCCACGCCAATTAATGCAATGCGTTGTCCTTGTTTCTGAAGTGTTACAGTTTCATTCAATAACAGATTGAACCCCATCTCCCTATGTATTTCTTTTAAACGCTTTAGATTAGCTTCTTTACTTGATGCATTATTCCATTTAATATAATCACCATAATCGTGATTACCCAACACTGAATATTTACCATACGGGGCTTTTAAAGCTGTGAAAGTATCGATCCAAGGATCCATCTCCGATGCCATATTATTGACCAGATCTCCTGTAAATAATAAGAGATCACTGTTCTGTGCATTAGCCAAATCAATACCCTTCTGCACCCCTCTTATATTACTTAAACTGCCCGAATGGATGTCAGATAACTGCGTTATCGTAAAACCATCAAATGCTTCAGGCAGATCTGAAAAATATAGAATTTCCTTTCTTACACGATACAAATGCCTACCTCGGGTAAGCCCAAAAACAATAGCTAAAAAGATCGCTACCGCAATAAAAACGACTATTTCACTCACATAAACACTTCGTGCTGGAAAACCGCGAAACAATCGTCCAATATCTTCTATGAATAGGATCGGAAAAGAAAACAACTTTGGTATAAAAACAAGCAACATTGCTGTTATCAAAATAGAAGCAATGCGTTGAATATCACTTATTCGTTGGCGAAGAAAAATAATTGATACAATCGAGACAATTATTAAAACGTCAACAAACCAATAAAAAATTGGAATTGATGAACCCGAAAAAAGTGTAACTACAGCTTGATAAAAGTAAATATCACTGATCAAGAATAGTAATAGAAATAAAATCAGTCTTTTTGCCATATCGTCAAACGCTCTTATAGAGTAGACGAATGCCGTGCCAAATTACTTTATTTTTTTTCAAGTGCAGCGATCCACTTTAACAGTAAGAGGCATCCTGGTGCATATACAGCGCCATGATCAAAGCCCTGTAACTGGAAAAGCTCAGTTTGAGGGTGTTTTAAACTTAACAGCACTGCAGCTAAATGAGCGTTTTCTTCAAATCTTGCAGGTAACTCCAATTTAGGGTCTCCTGTGATTAATAAAATTGGAGGTGCATCTTTTCTAGCAAAACTTAAAGGTGCATATTGATCAATGATAGGGATTTCCATTGACTGGCCTCGCTCCTTCTTTATGGTATAATGAGTATTAGTCTGTGCACTGATAGGTGCTAATCCCTTTATGTTATTGGCATCAATACCATAAGATTTCAAATATGCCTTATTCAACCCCACCATCAAGGCCAAATAACCTCCTGCAGAATGACCGGAAACATAAATTTTAGCAGGATCACCCCCATATTGACTAATATGATTAAAAGCCCAAGCAACAGCAGCAGCGGCATCTTCAATATAAGCTGGCCCTTTAACTTTAGGGCTTAACCGATAATTTACGGCAATAACTGCCACTCCTTTACCCTGCAATTCCAGTGGAACATATTTAGCACCCTCCTCTAATCCTCCACCATGAAACCAGATGATCGTAGCAAAATCCGATTTGTTTTCCGGAAGATACAAATCTAATTTACACCGTTCTTGTTTATACAAATCTGATTCGCTCTTCTCTACATAAGAAATATCCTTTAACAATTTATAGTCCTGAGCTGAAAGCGGAAATTGAGCGAGTACGAAGAAGAAGAAGATCAGACTTTTGTATAACATATTGATATATTTTAAAATAAACTAAATTTAAAGTTAATCAATAAATTAAATATAGCAATAGTAGATATGCTAAAACTGTCGTCAGCAACGTTAACCTAACTACAGGTTTAGCCCATTTGATTATACTAGCTAATAAGCTTATCTCTTGAGATAACCATTCTTCGTCTGAAAAAGATGATCATATAATTAACAATGATTAGATCAATTGGCATTAAAAAACAAGCTTACTACCTACACCAGGTCTTCTATTCAACTTGATTTTATAGCTCTAATAACCAGATGATGTCAATTTAGATAGCTATAAAATATTTTTACATATATACTTTGTTATACTATGTATTTGTTATAGCTTTACATCATGAATAATGAATTTATAAACAAATGGATATCGCAACTTAAGAAAGGAACTTTATCTTTTCTGGTTTTAAGCATTCTAAAAGACGAAAAAGAATATTATGGGTACGACCTGATCAATGAGATAAAAAAGAGAACAGCAATTGAAATTGCCGAAGGCACACTATATCCACTCATGAATAGGCTCAAAGATGAAAATCTAGTCGTATCTAAATGGGTGGAACAAAGCTCCGGAATACCAAGAAAATATTACAATATCACAGCATCCGGGATTGATACCGTAGTAGAGATGACCAAATATTGGAATAATATCAACAAGACCATAAACTCAATTTGATATGAAATTTAAAGAAATAGCATTTAAAGACCCTAATTCAAGCCGTATTTATAAGGATTACCTAAAGCGTGTAAGCCATGCAATACATATATTAGATAAAGAAAATCAGCAGGAAATATTGCTTGAAATAAATAGCCATATTTATGAGGGTACTCGACAAAACTCCAAGGATCAGAACGAGGTTGAACATCTATTGGATGTGTTAGAAAAACTAGGACAACCAGAGGTATTTTTAAAACCAATGGTTGCTGATAGAAAACTTAAAGAGGCGACAAAAACATTTAATCCAATTAAAATAGCAAAAGCTTTAATGCTAAATATTGGAAATGGAATATCTTACATCATTTTTTCATTGTTATATCTGTTCTTATTTGCATTTGTTTTTTTAATCATTGCTAAGATCATAAACCCAGAGCATATAGGTCTTTTTTATCGAGCTAATCACATTTTTGTATTAGGTCAATATAATAATCTACAAGGAGTTAGTTATAGCGAATATGAAAAATTAGGGGATTGGTTTATACCTGTCATACTCGTGTTTATTATTATCCTTTATATCATATTGACCCTCTTTCTAAAACTCAATAAAAACCTAAAAAATAAATCACTATGAACACTAAACATTTTCTATTTCTAGCTTATCTATTCTTTTCTACACTAGTATTTGGACAAGAAATAGATACAAAAAAGTTAGATTTATATTTTTCTACTTTAGCACAAAATAACAAATTCATGGGATCCGTAGCTGTTTCTCAAGCTGGTAAAGTAATTTATACCAATAGCATCGGATTTTCAGATGTTGAAAAACAGATCAAAGCGACTGAAACTTCAACCTATAGAATTGGATCGATATCCAAAACTTTTACAGCGGTACTGATATTAAAAGCTATTGAAGATCGCAAAATAACTTTAGATCAACCTATTAGAAAATATTTTCCCCATATTCAAAATGCAGATCAAATAACCATACTCCAATTACTTCAACATCGATCTGGAATAGCAGATTTTACCGAATTGGATAACTACACCGATTGGAATACCCAAGCAAAATCAGAAAGTGAGATGGTCAGTTTAATTGCAAAAGTAGGAAGCGATTTTATGCCTGATAGCCAGACATCATATAGCAATTCTAACTATGTCTTATTAAGTTTTATTCTTGAAAATATCTATCAAGCGTCTTATTCAGAACTGTTAAGTAAATATATAACCCTTCCTCTATCGTTAAAAAACACCTATTTAGGACACAAAATTAACACGGCAAATAATGAAGCTAAGTCTTATACATTCGATAAAAATTGGATCGCAGCGCCTGAAACAGATATTTCTATTCCCCTAGGTTCGGGCGGTATCGTTTCTAATCCCACTGATTTAGTGACATTTAGTAATGCGCTTTTTCAAGGTAAAATTATCAAAAAAGAAAGCCTTGATCTGATGAAAACGATGAAAGATAATTATGGACTAGGACTTATGGTAACTCCATTTTATGATAAAATAAGTTATGGACATCGAGGTGGAATTGATAAATTCACTTCCGTGTTTAGCTATTTTCCAAAAGAAAATATTTCATTTGCCTTAACTTCTAATGGATCTAATTATAATAGTAATGAGATTCCTATAACGGTTTTAAATGCTGTTTTCAATCAATCATTTGAAATACCAAATTTTTCAACTTATCAAGTAGATAGCTCCATGTTAGATCAATATGTAGGAGTTTATTCGTCGAATCAGGTACCGATTAAACTCACCATAACTAAATCTGGGCACACACTCATTGTTCAAGCCACAGGACAGGCTGCCAATGAGTTAGAACCTAGTGAGAAAGATACATTCAAACTCGAGAAAGCGGGTATTGTATTATCTTTTGATCCACAAGAAAAAACAATGGTCTTGAAACAAGGCGGAGGTGAATTTACTTTTACTAAAGAATAACATACTGAATAGCAACACTATTTTAATAGTACAGCACTTCGTTGCACTATTAAAATAGTGTAAAATTTACTTGATAATTTTTACTTTCAAATCCTTAATACCAACTGGGTGTAAAGACTTCAAATTCAATACATCAAAAGGCTGTTCAACAAAGAATAAGTTACTCAGATTAGATATTCCTCCATCCGCAAATATCTCCACCGAATTATGATCGACCAATAATCTATAGGAGATCGTTTTATGATCTGAGATACGAGGTGACACCGTACGATGAATAAAGGCCGAATTAAAATTAGTATTTCCAGACTTAGACCGATCTACATAGTATTGCTGATTTGATTGGTCAAATCCAAGCACTAATTCGTCTCCTTTTTCATTACCCAATATGATATTAAAAGGAGCAACTTGATCGACGACAAATGACAATTCAAACGCACCATTACTTCCTTTTATATATTTGCTCAAATCTAATGACCCATTTTCCAGCGTTGCATCTCCAATTTCTTCCACGCTGCCCGTCCCTGTGATAGGTATCGAGACCAAATACCAATCATTATTTACCTGTTGTAGATGAAGTGTCCTTGCTATTGTCATTCCGCTTCGCCAAGTAGATGCTGGTACAGTATTGGCATATTCCCAGTTGCTCATCCACCCCATCAAGATATGGCGGTCGCCAGTATTAGAAAAAGTTACTCCAGCATAGTTGTCAGGTCCATAATCCATCCATCTAATATCGTGCTGATTCGAAGTAAAAGTTTTACCATCAAACTCACCCACAAAATATTGCGTTGCCGAACCAGTATTAGGTCCTCCTGGATTGATGCTCACAAGTAATACCCATTTTTCACCATCAGGCGTCGAAAAACGAAGTAAATCTGGACATTCCCAAACTCCACCATGTGCGCCTACTTCGTTCCCAAATTCACTAAGCTTGACCCATTCTTTCAGATTGCGAGAACCATAAAAAGTAATCGACTGTTTGGTAGCTAATGTCATCACCCATTGCTTACTTTCGGCATGCCACATCACTTTTGGATCACGAAAATCCCAAATTCCTGGATTTGGCAACACTGGATTACCTTCATATTTCGTCCATGACTTTCCTTTATCCAAGCTGTAAGCGATACTTTGATATTGATGCAACCCTGTTTTCTGGTTTTCGATTTTATGATTATGATGTGTAAAGATTGCCACTAAGGCATCTTTACCAAATCCAGCAGTATTGTCTTTGTCAATTACAGCACTACCCGAAAAGATAGTCCCGAGGCTATCTGGAAATAAAGCAATAGGTTGTTCTTCCCAATGAATTAAATCCGTACTCGTAGCATGTCCCCAATGCATCGGTCCCCATACAGTCGAATCTGGATTATGTTGAAAAAACAGATGGTAAGTTCCATCTAAAAATATCATTCCATTCGGATCATTCATCCATCCCGCTTTGGGAGTAAAATGATAGGTAGGTCTATATTTTTCATTCTTTACAGACTTTGTTTTCGACGACGTATGACAGCTATTAAATACTGTCAAAACCAATAAAATACCTAATAATTTCCTCATTACCATATGCTTTTAAGTTTATAAAATTCCAGATTATCTATCATTGCTTTTCCACCTTTTTCCCGTAGTTCAATTTAATATTATTAATACCAACCAAAATTTTGGACATATAGTTTTTTACTGAAATTGATTTGCGACAATGGTATCGGAAAATATTCATCTCTACTTTTCTTAAATACCGAAGCTGCCAAATAATTTCGTCGTGTTTTTTCTTTCTGCAAGTAAGCATTGATATATGTATCCGCAATTCCCCAACGTACCAGATCAAAGAACCGAAACCCTTCCATAGCAAATTCCAATCTTCTCTCCCAACGCAATGCCTCACGTGCATAATTTTGATTCCAAGTACAGTTTACCCCATCTACATATGCGGCAACTTTAAATTGACCTGTAGGCGCACCTTCACGATCCACCAATCTAAACGTACTCTCAGCTGCCCGTTTCCTGATTTTATTTATAATGGGTAATGCCTGCGTATGTCTACCCAATTCGATCAAAGACTCAGCTTTCCAGAGCAAGACATCATCAAATCTGATAATATCCCTATTTTTACTACTGCTCATAAATGGATTTACCTTTTTAAAACAAGGGTTATCATATAACACCACTTCTTTCAATGACATATAGTTGCCATAAGTTTCGATTTGGCGAACCCAACTATTCTGAAAGATAAAATCAGTTTTATACTTATATGGGAGACCGACGATAGCTACCGTATGCAATAATCTAGGATCCACATTTTGTGTTTTCACCTGTGCAGCAGTTGTTAGATCTAGATTGTTAAATCCTGTAAACTGTGGTAAACCCTCATTATCGGTTTTGAATGCATTGACTAGATTTTGACTTGGTTGATGGAAACCGCAGCAACCATACTCATTGTTCATGGGATAGTTGAGCATAGCACTCCAATCTAAACGACCAAATTCTGTTCCATCATTCAGCGAATTCTGCACTGCAAAAATAGACTCAGGACCATTTTCATATTCACACAGAAAGTTAAAAGCAAAATCCTGTGACAAGTCATAGCGTCCCTCGAGTTCCGTGACAAGCTTCACCACTTCTTCCAATTTTTGGCTATTAATACCTGTCACCTGATGTTGCTCATTTTGCTCATATGCCGCATATAGTAAAGCCTTCGCTAGATATGCTTTAGCCATAAATTGATTAGCTCTCCCTTTATGACCCTCCTGTTGTTCGGGCAATGTAGTGGCTGCAAATCTAAATTCATCAATAATCTTATTCCATTGTTCAGTATCAGAATACTCCCGATTGGATATGGTAACATAATCCTCTGGTGCTAAGTTTTCATCTACAAAAGGGATATACTTGAAAAGTAATTTGAGCTCAAACATATAATGAGCCCTCAAAAACCGCATTTCAGCGGTGCGGATGTCTTTCTTAGGATAGTCAGTTGCATTCAGACCATTTATAACTCGTAAAGCATTGTTTGCACGTGATATGGCAACATATTGTCGGTACCACTTTTGATCCAATCCGCCAACATCTACCCGCATAGAGACAAAGGTCTCGTAGAGGTTCCATTCTTCCATATCACCCGTACCAGCACCTCCCTTGTAAGCATCTCCACTCCTCAAATCGCCATATGGCCATAGGCTATTTGTTTTATTATTATAGTTTTCATTACCCAATGAAGAATATGCAGCAATGACCAGATTTTCTGCTGCCTCCACATTATTCAACTGATTTTCGCCCAATTGACCTTTGGGATTGATATCCAGATAATCACTGCAGCTGCTCACTAATATTAGCGATAACACAGTGTAACATATATATATTGATTTTTTCATGACAAGGTTACGATTAAAATGAAACATTTATACCTGCGGTAATTGAAAACGGAATTGGATACCCCGAATTTGGGGTTTCTGGATCTACACCTGTATATTTATAATTTCCCCAGCTCTTTTTAAATGCCAACAGGTTTTCGCCTAATACATAGAATCTTACTCCCTGACTTTTAATTCTTTTCAATACAGATGAGGACAAACTATATCCCAATTCCAGTGTTCTCAACTTAAAATAAGAGGCGCTTTCTACAAAGTAACTAGAGAATCTTTTTTCATTATTGAGATCGTTAAATGATAAAGCTGGAATATCTGATTGCGAGTTTTGTGGTGACCATGCATCCAGTACGCGTGTACCATAATTTTCACCACCAAAAAAGCTGATAAAATCCGTATAACCTTTAGCAGAATTGTTAACCAAACCACCATAAACCCCATTCCAGAACATACTCAAGTCCCATTGCTTATAGCCTACCGAGAAATTTACTCCATAAATAAAATCTGGATCGGCAATACCTAGCCAAGTTCGGTCTTCATCACCGATTCGACCATCTTGATTGATATCTTGATATCTGATTCGTCCTAACCCTTTGCCGACCTGTTCTGCATGCGCATTTACCTCTTCCATGGTTCTAAAAAGACCATCCGCTACATATCCAAACATGGAATTAAGTGGCCTTCCTAAAATGGTTTGATCTACCCCATTTCCAGGATAAGAATTAATAACATCCTCTGGTAGTTTGACTATTTTATTGCGGTATCCAGCCATGTTTCCCGTTACGGAATACTTCCAATTGTTATGAGATGATGAATAGGATAACAAAAATTCATATCCCCTATTTGACATACTTGCTCCATTTACCCAACGATTGCCCCCTTCACCCAAAGTGGCAATAAAAGGTGGCGATATCAGGATATCCGAGGTGTTCTTTTTAAAATAATCGAATGAACCTGTTAGTTTTTGATTAAAAAATCCAAAATCCACACCAATATTATGCTGAGTAGCCGATTCCCAGCGTAGATTAGGGTTAGGTTGCTGCACACGTCTATATCCAGAAGGTAGTGTACCTGTACCAGCACCATTGATATCGTATGCGGTTCCATTGTCAGGATCCCATGTTGGATTAGTCGCATAACTCGCTTGATACATCCCATAAGAAGCGAAATCACCAATCTCTTGATTACCTACTTTTCCCCAACCATAGCGTATCTTCAGATCTGATATGACATCGACAGATTTCAGGAAATCTTCTTGACTTAAACGCCAACCTGCAGATAAAGCAGGGAACCAACCAAATTGATTGTTAGCTCCAAATCGGGACGAACCGTCGTATCTTGCTGTTGCAGATAGCAAATATTTATTCGCTAAATTGTAGTTTACTTTTCCAAAATACGAAAGCAGTCGGTAGGCAGTACCACTCCCACTATTTGTTTGAATACCCTCTCCAGCATCCAGATACATATAATCGGGATCTTCAGAAGCAAATTTACGACGTCCTGCCTGCAGATTCTCAGCATAATAATCTATGAGCTCCTGACCAGCCAAAAAATCAAAATGATGCTTTTCATTCAGGATCCATTTATAGGTCAGCGTATTATTCCACACATAGTTACCCCATCTATTATTAACATTGTTTAAACTTGCTGTATTTTCGGACATAAATCCAGAAACATAGGTTTTCTGCATATTGCGGTCCCAGAGAAAAGAATAGTCCATCCCAAGCATGGATCTAAATTTTAGATTTTCTAACAATTTCACTTCGATATACATATCGCCAAATAAACGCAGCATATTTCGTCTATTCTGCTCATTATCGGCGATCAGTCTAACCGGATTTTGGCGATCGCTCATCCCTGCTACAGGACCACCCCAACCCATACCATCTACAGTATGTACAGGAACGATCGGTTGTATATTACGCGTGCGATCTAACACATTGCCTAGTACATCTTGTTTTATTTTGGTGATCGATAAGTTTTCACCTATTTTCACACGACCCTCCAGTAAATTAAAATCTGTATTTAACCGACCGGACAGACGTTCAAAATACGTTCCTTTAACCGTTCCTTGATTATCGAAATAATCCACAGAAAAGAGTGCTCTACTCTTATCGTTACCCGTCATTAAGCTTACATTGTAATTCTGTACCAAAGCCGTCTGTCCCACTTCCTGTACCCAATCGGTATTGGCAGCACGCATTGTCTTAGCATCATCAATATATTCGGGTACTATAATTTCATTCAGTTGCCAGCTGCCATCACTATTTTGCACATCTTTAAACGTATAAACTCCAAAGTTTGGATCTGTACCATCATGACGTCCAGCTTGCCATTGTACACGCCCCCGTTGCTGGGTATCCAGCCAGTCCAATGATTTTGCATAATTTTTGATACCAGTAGATACACGTGCATCTACACGTGTAGCACCTTTACCCCCTTTTTTTGTCGTAATAATGATTACCCCATTAGCTGCGCGAGAGCCATAGATGCTTGATGAAGATGCATCTTTAAGAATCTGAATCGATTCAATATCAAGTCCAGATATTTCATTCATGGATTTAGTACTTGGCATACCATCAATAATATATAAAGGGCTGTTGTTGCCCAAAGTTCCAATTCCACGAATGAGCACATTGGCAGAACCGTCAGGTGAACCACTAGTCGTAATAAATGCACCAGGTACTCGACCTTGAAGGCTTTTCATGACATTCCCTGTTAGGGGTGCATTTATTTCATCCATTTTCACTACTGCGACTGCCCCCGTAAGATCTGCTTTACGCTGCGTTTGATATCCCGTAACGACAACCTCTTCCAAGTTTTCTCCTTCGTCCATCACTACATTTACGACTCGTTGCTCGCCCACGGTTACATATACTATTTTCTTGCCGACACGAGTATAGCGGATCTGAGTACCTTTGGTGGCATTTATTTTATAATTTCCATTTTCATCGCTAGCAGTCACATGCTGTGTTCCCATTACGGTAACTGTCACATCGGATAGTGGAAGTCCCTTGTTATCGGTAATTTTTCCAGACAACGGAATGTCTTGGGCATACACCGTTGACAACAGGCATCCCAGGAACAATAGTGTAAAAACTATTCTTCTCATAATTTAGTAAATTTTAGTTGTTTATAATTAGCGTTTATCAAGATATAGGTTAGGTCAATCTTTTTCTTAACTTGAATTAGCCTCCCCTCTTCCCAAATAATGAATCCATTCAAATCTGTTGATCGTACTCGCATCATAGCTTGGACATGCTCCAGTACTTTGCGTAACAAAAGCACTTAGCGTAGCCGCAAACCCCATGGTTTCTTCAATACTGATATCAACTTGATTGCGCATACGTTTCGATAAAAAAGCAGCCAAAAAAGAATCTCCACTCCCAATGGTATCCTTCACATCAACCTGATATGCCGCAAAATGATAACTGACGCCCGTTCGTTTAGCGTGATAAATTGCTCCAGCAGCACCATAGGTTACAATGACCTCATCAATAGCATATCGTTGCATAATCTGCTCCACCAACTGTCCATCATTGTCTTCCTTAGGTAGATCTAACCACTGCGCAATGATCCCGAGTTCCTCTTTATTCATCTTCACGAGATCAGCATAACTCAGCAAATCCAACAAGCGCGATTGTGAATAGAAAGGTGCTCGCAAATTAACATCTAACACTTTGTAATTCGCCAACTTTAATAGTTCCCTTAGCGTACGATATGAAACCTCATGACGTGAAGAAAGGCTACCATAGACTAGAAAATCAGCATGCTGAACAGCAATGATATCATCTTCAGTTAACTGGATATAATCCCATGCTACAGGAAAAACAATCTCATAAGTAACTTCCAATTGTTCATCCACATGTACTTCTACAGTTGAAGTGGCATGCTCCTCATCGACCTGCAAAAGTTTAGTAGGAATACCACGTTCTTCACACCCTGTAATCAATTCACCTCCACCATTATCTTTTCCCACCCGGCTGATGATCTGAGTTTCTAAGCCAAGCTTATTGAGGTGATAAGCAACATTTAAAGGAGCTCCACCAAGTTTTTTACCTGTGGGTAAGTTGTCCCACAGCACTTCACCAAAGCAAAGTCCACGAATGGTTAATTTTTCTCTCCTCATCCTTAATGTAAATTAATCGTTTGATCCATATTTTCTAATGAAGTTCCTTTAGTCTCAGGCATCATACGGATCACAAAAATCAATTGCAATACCATGAAGCCTGCAAAAATCAAGAAGGTGTATCCGCCCCCTAAAAATTCAGTTAGCGCGGGAAAACAAAATGTAATAAGCGCAGCCATCACCCAATGTGTCAGACTCCCGATTGTTTGCCCTTTAGCACGAACATCATTTGGAAAAATTTCGGAAATAAACACCCAGATTACAGCTCCTTGAGAGAATGCAAAAAAAGCAATATAAAGCATCAAATAAAAAGTAATAGACAACCCTTCTGTATGCCCAGAAAAGAAGGCAAATGAAACCAATGATAGCGAAAGGATAAGTCCAATTGACCCCACTAACATGAGTTTTCGTCTACCTACTTTATCAATGAAATTGATAGCCAGTAGCGTGAATATAAAATTTACAAGCCCGATACCCACACTCGATAACAAAGAACTTTGAGCACCTAATCCTGCCATTTCAAATACCCGAGGTGCATAATAGATGATTGCATTAATACCAGAAACTTGATTAAAAACAGCAAATAATATGGCTAAGATCAATGGAGTGCGATATTGTTTAGAAAAAAGAGCACTCGACTGTTCACCTGCACGTTGACTGTTTTGTCGACTATCGATAATAAACTGTACTTCATCTTTATAATTGTCCGCATTGATCTTCTTCATGGTTTCCTCAGCTTCTTCACGTCTATTACGATGCAATAAAAGCCATCTTGGACTTTCAGGAATGAAAAATATAAGTATAAAGAATAATGCAGCTGGAAAAGCTTGGACACCTAGCATCCATCGCCATGACTCCTCCCCCCATTGTCCGATCAAATAATTGGACAAATATGCAATGAGTATACCCAATACGACATTAAATTGAAAAAGACCAACAAGCTTACCTCTAGACTTGGCAGGTGAGATTTCTGTAATATAAATCGGTGCGGTGACCGAGGAAACACCAACACCTATACCTCCTAAAAATCGAAATATCAAAAAGAGCGACCAGTCATAGGCTAATGCAGTACCTATAGCAGAGAAAAAGTAGAGTAAAGCAACTGCGAAAAGCGTATTTTTTCGACCAAATCGATCAGAAGGTAATGCACCAAGAGCAGCACCAACAACAGTTCCTATCAAAGCGATAGCCATCGTCAATCCATGCTCAAACTCAGTCAAATTCCAAAATACCTGAACTGCTTTCTCCGCTCCAGAAATTACCGCTGTATCAAATCCAAATAAAAATCCTCCCAGGGCCACGACAAATGACCAGGCCAACACCATGTTTTTGTTCATATCACTTTTATAATTGATTAGAAGCAAATCTATGTGCCCAAGTCTACTTTAGAGATACAAATAGCAGACAAATTGAATAAAATTTGATACATGAAACAAAATACACACAAACACAATGACTTTCAGTTGATTAAATATTGACCCCCATATATTGATTAGTGAAAATTGAACAAAAAATTATAATCCTGATTCATTTTATACCCCAATAATACTAATGTACTTTTTACACTAAGTTTGAATAGAGAAGCTTCAAAAAATAAAAAAATGTATATTGCCTTTCGTTTATATAATCAAGTATGCCTAGAAGTCTTATATATGTATTCCTCTTGTCCATGTTGCTTTTTATTTCTTGTCAGCAACATCAACCTCAAGAAAAATATACCATCGCTTTTTCTCAGTGTATAGGGACTGATGCATGGAGACAAACCATGCTGCAAGAGATGAAACGTGAACTGAGTTTCCATCCTGAAATAGCATTTCTCTATGCAGATGCAAAAGGTAATAGCAAACAGCAGATCCAACAGATAGAAACTTTTTTAAAACAAGATATTGACTTACTGATCGTATCTCCCAACGAAGCAGATCCACTTACACCGATAGTCAACTCCATCTATCAACAGAATATTCCGGTTATTGTAACTGATCGTAAGACCTCATCTAATCTATATAATGCTTACGTAGGTGCCGATAATGTGGCTATTGGTAATTTGGCAGGCAAATACATTGCAAACACACTCAAAGGAAAAGGCAATATTTCGATCATCACAGGGCTGAAAGGAACCTCAGCCTCCATTGAACGAGAAAAAGGTCTTCGCGAATCCCTAAGGGATCACCCAGCCATAAAAATCACCCATGTTCTAGAAGGAGATTGGGAACGAGCAAAGGCTCGTACGCTAGCCCAAGATCATTTGGAAGAATTAGCAAGTAGCGACCTCATTTTTGCTTTCAATGATCAGATGGCATTAGGAGTACGAGAAATTCTGCAGCGATTTGACACCAAAGCTAATCAAATTATCATCGGTGTTGATGCGCTACCAGGTTCCGGCAATGGACTAGAACAGATCAATAAAGGCTATCTGCAAGCTTCCCTACTTTATCCAACCGGAGGAGCCGAAGCTATAAGAACAGCAATAGCTATACTAAAAAAGGAATTTTATCAAAGGGACAATCTGTTAGGCACATTAGTCATCGATAGTAGCAATGCTAATCTGATGGCACTCCAATCTGAAAAAATCGAAGTGCAACAAAGCGATATCGATAGGCAACAGATGCTGATCACGGAGCAGAGCAAAATCTACAACGATCAGAAAACCATTCTTAACGTACTGATCATAAGTTTAGTTATGGCTGTGGTATTTGGCGGCGTGTCCATCATTGTGATCAAAAGTAACTGGAGTAAAAATAAAGATTTAGAGAGCCAAAATAAAGAAATCTTACAGCAGCAACAGCAACTCATCGAGATGAGTGAACAAGTCAAAGAAGCTTCTGAAGCACGCAGTAATTTTTTCACTAATGTATCACACGAATTTAAAACTCCACTTACCCTGATATTAGCTCCTGTAGAAGAATTATTGAAAGAAAAGGGAATTTCAGTGAGTGCTAAGGAACAATTACAACGTATTAGACGCAGCGCGCATAAATTATTCCAGCTTGTAAATGAACTTATTGATATGCATAAGATATCAAAATCCAAGATCAGATTACAGGCAGCACCTGTACCAATAGATCATTTTATACATCAGGTGATCGCAACATTTAAACCTTTATCAACGCTAAATAGAATATCACTTTCCTATAGCAATAGGGCACAAATCAAAGAGCTCTGGTTTGACGAATACCTGCTTGAACAAGTCATGTCCAATCTAATCTCTAATGCTATCAAATTTACCGAGAAGAACGGTAAGATCGAAATCATTTTGGAGCGCAATACTTTTGGCGATTATGTTTACCTCCGCGTCATCGATAATGGCAGAGGCATCAGCCCAGAACATATTGATCATGTATTTGACCCTTTCTATCAAGGCGGATATAATCCTGATGGTTCTGGTATAGGACTTTCATATGTACAGGAAATTATCAATCTTCATCACGGACAAGTTACTGTCAGTAGTAAACTAAATGAGGGTTCCTGTTTCACCATACGGCTACCTATAGGTCATCTACACCTCAAAGACCATGAACGCAGGGAGAACGTTCCATCAACATCATCAATCACCAAACAAGCATTATCGACCTACAACTCGAAGCAGCTCGACGAAGAGGTCAGCTTTACCTCCAGCAGATTTCCAAGCATACTGCTTATCGATGATCATGCAGATATCCGGATGTTTTTAAAGGATCTGTTGAGACAGGAGTATAATATTTATACAGCAGAAAATTATGATCGTGCAGTACAGTTAGCTACGACTAAATATCCAGATGTAATCGTTTGTGATGTTATGTTGCCAGACAAAAGTGGTATAGAAGTACTAAAATATCTAAAATTCGATGCACAGACTTCACACATCCCCATTATCTTGCTCACAGCAATAGATTCAGATGAAGGCAAGATCGCAGGTATGAGAGCTATGGCAGATGCATACCTAACTAAACCTTTCAATACAGATCACTTAAAAGCTGTAATAGAAAATTTATTATATCTACGCAAAGGCTTAAAAGAACGGTATATGAGTGAGATAGATCCATCTGATGATCTGAGCGAACGTGAGTATTCGGAACAGGACAAGCGATTTCTAAACAACTTCTCTGCAGTCGTAGAGTCTAGATTATCCGATCCAAAACTAAGCGTAGAAGATATTAGCTCAGAGCTCCACATGTCACGTGTACAATTGTATAGAAAAGTAAAAGCTTTACTACAATGCAGTGTTAATGAACATTTGCTGCAAAGAAGAATGAAAAAGGCTCAACACCTCATTATGGAAGGACTTAATATTAATGAAATAGCAGAAAAGGTCGGATTTTCATCAGCCGCTTATTTCACATCCGCATTCAAAAAATATTATGGAATTACTCCATCTGCCTTTAAAAAGGAAAAAATTAAATAAATGGATATGATGATAATAAACAAATAAATCTATAACAATTTATATCCATTTGATTATAAATGTCCACTAATGACCATGATTTGTAATGACCATCTTCACTTGGTAAGGACCCGTATAATGATTACCCACCATGAGGTTCTCATTGACCGTGATGTAATAATCTCCTGTGTCTTTAAACCGATATTTTAAGTCTTTACCAAATGGACCATCAACGGTACCATCTGGCGAGAAAAGTTGGGCTATTCGAATATTTGCGGTATCTGCTGCACTTAGAAGTGTGATAACTGCCGAATCAGGCTTATTTACGAAGATCAAAATAGTATCTGTTACTCCGGATATTTTATTCATATTTTTCAACAAGCTCCCATCAGAAAATGAAATATGAGATAACTCTTGTGTCATCGTTTCCTCTGGATTTTGATTTGTATGTAGAGTTTCCCTTGATTGAGGTGACTGACAAGAGGTATGAATAAGAAACATACTAAAAATTATAATAATGGATAACCTAGCCATAAGTTTTGTTTTCAATAACAATTACAATAATCGAATGGTTTGTTATATCCATAAACTTAAGGAAATTTAATGCAAGGATGATACATACCTACCGATCAAGGAGAAGTCAAAAAAAATGACAAATGCTATATCTTTTTAAGAATATAACATCCTGCCTCTGAAGGGTGGTCTAAAACCATCGATGATCGATCCTCCTTCCAAATAAGTTTGACAATTAAAAAATCTCCTGCAGCTGCCCCAGTAAAAAATATGGCAAATAACAAAAGGAATATATTTCCAGTTATCAATGAAATCAAAGCTGGAATAATGCCTAGGATCATACCTGGCATTAAAGCCCCTATGATATAATGGTTTACTTTTAAGGGTTCTTTACAATGACAATATGGAGTTAACATTTTAACTAAAAAACCAAACTTAATGGATTTAAATCCATGTTTAGCATATATGGAAAAAGTTATACCGTGGATCAGTTCATGCAGAACAATTCCAACAATCATAATCAAAAAGATAAGAAGAGGTGCAGAAATAATGTTACCTCCAAAAGAATCTTTCATTATGCTGATAAAATCTTGTGTAGACCAGAGGAAATAAAATGGAATACCATATGCTAAGATGACTATTGCAAATAAATACAACGCCACTACATTAGCGCGATATAGATCTATTGTTCGCATTTCTTTGGTATAGCTTTCTGTAAAATCTGGTTCCATATAAAAATCGGTTTAATAGTTAATTTGTTACTTTTCCATCATCATCTAAAAAAATATGATGGGATACAACATTAATCTTGAAGATAAAAATAAAGCATCACACCAACAATTTTTTTTCTCACAAAAAGTAATAAAATTATTAATATAGAAATTAAAGGACTATTTTTGAATAGCAAAATAACTCAATTGAATAAAATTCTGTACAATATGTGAACCCAATTCCTATATTAGGAGGAGATGCTTCTCACCACAAATAAAACAGAAACTCTAATATCAATAGCAGTTCTTAACATCAATCAATTAAAATGGCAATTCCAACCAATAAAGAAGAATTACGGCAAGCTATCGAGATCAATTATAATAAACTAAAAAAAGAACTGAGCAGCATTCCACAAGAGCTGACAAGGATACAGGAATTAGAAGGGCACGCAAAAGGAGCAAAGATGAGTATCAATAATCTTTTAGCTTACCTAATCGGTTGGGGAGCATTAGTTTTAAAATGGAACCAAAAGAAAGACAACAATGAGTCTGTCGATTTTCCTGAAACAGGCTATAAATGGAATGAGCTGGGCAGGCTAGCTCAAAAATTTTACGAAGATTATCAAGCGGACGATTTTACAACCTTGAAGCAAAATCTGGACATCCATGTTGACCAGATTTTATCGCTCATAGCGACAAAATCTAATCAAGAACTCTATGAAATCAATTGGTATGAAAATTGGACCTTAGGAAGAATGATACAATTTAATACCTCATCACCTTATGCAAACGCAACTGGAAGAATACGTAAATGGAAAAAACAGAAAGAAATTTAATCGGATTCATATCAATAATCTTTTAACGAACTATAAAGCTTAATCCCAATTCCTATGAAAAATCAAATAAAGCAAGTATTTGTTATCTTATGCTGTATGTTCTTAAGTTGTAATGCCCAAGAAAATCCAAAGATCATTGGAAAATGGGATGGTTCTCTTAAAGATGCAAAAACAGGAAAACTAGTAGAAAAAATCATCTTAGAGTTTACTAAAGATGGACAGTTTCTTCAACATCTAGGAGAAGGAAAGATGCAGCATACCATAATATCAAGTTACAAAATTGAAAAAGACAAAATCATAACTGTAGAAAAAGAAAGTCAGGAAAAATCTGAGTGTAACTATACCATTAAGAAAGACACCTTAACGCTATTATACGATGGTATCTCAAATCAATACATAAAATTAAAATAAGAGCTATAACATAGCTGTAAAATGGCGTTTTATATTACTTGATCGCCATTTTACAGATTTTATTTTGATTTATATGACAGATAGAAGTCCATAATAGTCCATTACCTATCCTTGTTGCAAGTCATTATAATTCTATTTCCAGAATAAAAGCAAACAATTTAAAAACGTTCTAATGTCAATTCCATATTAGCGATCGCTCCAGCAATATTTCCTGTACTCACTGCACTGGCTACAGAACGCATCATCGTACTATTATCACCACAAGCATAGATACCAGGAATGGTAGTTTTCTGAAAATTATCAACTTTGATATGCCCTTGTTCAGTCAACTCACATCCTAACTTATTAGGAATAAGAGCGTGTTGAACAAATGGAACCGCAGCATAAATTGCGTCAAAACGTTGCGATGTACCATCTTTAAATATCACTTCTTTGACCTGCCCCGCATCATGTATAATTTCAGCTATTTCCGTCTCTATGACATCAATATGATTGCGGCCTAATTTATCCAATTGCTCCCCTTTGAAATCAGCCTCCCCCACTGTCAAAATACTCAACTGATCAGTCAAATTATTAACTAGTGAAGCAAGATGAAGTGCACGATCTCCACGTGCAATAATTCCTGTTTTTTTATGACGAAACTCATAACCATGACAATATGGGCAGTGGATAACAGAAATACCCCAGCAAGCAGCAAATCCTTTTATATCTGGCAAAATATCCTTAACTCCCGTAGCAAAAATCAATTTCCTAGCTTTAAAATTATTTCCACCTGCTGTTATAACTTCAAATCCTTCTGGCAAAAGTTTTACTTTTATTACCTGATCTTCATGAAATTGTACGGTTTCATATTGAGCAACTTGTTCCTTTCCTATCGTTGCAATCTCCAAAGGAGTTTTTCCATCTTGTGTCAAAAAGTTATGGGAATAAGGTGTCTGTCGATTACAGGGTATTCCACTATCGATGATGAGCACATTTCTCAAAGAACGCCCTAAGGCCAGTGCTGCTGAAAGTCCTGCATAACTGCCTCCAATAATAATAACATCATAAATTTCAACCTCTTTCATCATATATCATAGTTTTATTGATCCAGTAACAAGTGCAGGATCTAATTTTAATAAAGATAATGATTACCATCTTTATTGCAATGAAGTTGCAATAATTTCATAGAATATAAGTTCATTTCTTACGGTTACATGACAGAGGAAATAGCTAACAACCACTTCACATCATAAGCATCGCTTATTTCAATTAGTTTTTGTAAATCATGATGCCTTTTAGGGAAATGATAATGACTGCTTGCGAGTTTCTCCACTAACAAATTTCTATAAACAACATTTTCACACATTAAAAAGACAGATAGATAGTTCCCAATGATTCGGCCCTCATCAGCAACTAAATCCGAACCGTGAATAACAATATCCTTAGAGATGAGTGATCCAAAAATTACAGGATTTTTTGGAAAATCCTGTAATTGATTCGTGAATGTATCAAAATGTAATGTACCACCAAAACAGCTATGGTAAAATGTTAGCGCTTCTTTACAATTTCCAGAAAATGTGAGGAAGATTCCACTTACCAATTTGTTGGTATTTTTAAATAACATTGTATTTCCATTAAGCATCAGGTATTTCAGTTTCAACCAATCTCTTCATTTTATCTAATGATTCCTGCCAACCTAAATAGCACATTTCAACAGGTATTATATCTGGAATATTTTCTTGCACAATTTTAAGTTCAGTACCGCAGGACACCTTATTCAATGAAACTGTGGTTATCATTTCTCCCGGAAGATTAGGATCATCAAAACGATCACTATATTTAATTGATTCGTTCGGTACAATCTCTAAATATTTTCCACCAAATGAATGACCATTTCCAGTACTAAAATTAATAAAGGTCATTTTAAAGTTACCGCCTACTTTAAAGTCCATTTGTTGCACCGTACATATAAAACCATAAGGAGGTAACCAGGTGGAATGTGCTATTGGATCAGCAAAAGCATGAAACACTTTTTCAGGCCCCGCCTGAATAATGCGATGTAAGGAAACTGTATTCTTTTTCATGACACCAAATTTTAGGATTTACTAATTTTTTGATTCGACATAATTTGAAAAACTGTTTAAGATGACCTGCCATCCTTGTTTTTGAACTTCAACCTCATTTTCGCTCTCCGCATCAAAAACTGTCGAAAGAGTTGTTTTACCATCCTTTTCCGTAAATACGGTACTCACCTTTCTTCCGTCAGTCATACTGTAAGCCAACTCCTTAAACAATTCGACCTTATCATAAACACCTTCAAAATCAAAGCCAAAACTACCATCTTTAGCTTCCATTCTATTCTTAAATTTTCCATTTACCCGTACATCATTTTCGCTTGTCATTTTCATTTTTCACAACTCATTAAGAATGATCGTAAGCTTCAAAACGATAACTCTACGAATTTGCAGGATACCCGATGGTCATTTGGAGCTATCTAAAGAAAACTCAACGTAAATACCGGTATACAAGAAAGAAAAAATAATTTTTTTTTCTTATTTTTAGATAAGCAAAATTTACAAACGAGATAAAAAATACACGTATTATTTTAAAACAGCAAATACGGAATACTTTTTACTAAAATTGCACTTTCGAAGACATGAAAATTCCAGAAAAGTTTTTAACCCGTCAACATGAAATAACTGCTGATTTTTTACGAGAGGTAGATAATCACCTTAAAGATATATTATCTGGAGATAAGGACCAAATGTTTGAGATTCGAGATTTTGCAGCATTGCTATATATACATCCCATTCACCTCAGCAATACGATCAAAGCCGCAACAGGACACTCACCATGTTATTTTATGGAAAACAGATTAATGGAAATATCAAAATCACTATTACAAATTGATAAAATGCCAATTTCCGAAGTTGCGCGGACATTAACCTATGATCCATCCAACTTCACCAAATTCTTTAAGCGCTTTTCGGGAAAAACTCCAAAGCAATATCGTACAGATTATTTCCAATCCTTACCTTCTAAAGAAGATAAAATAGCTATATAATACTTAAACTGTCACCATTTTTATCAACATTTGTCATCTAACTTTGTTTTCAATTTAAAAGCAAATGGAAACAAAAAATAAAATTGCACTAGTAACTGGTGGTAGCCGCGGACTAGGAAAAAATACAGCTCTCAAAATCGCATCAAAAGGAATCGATATCATATTAACATATCAATCGCAACAAAAAGAAGCTGAAAACACCGTTGAAGAAATTATAAAACTTGGCGTAAATGCAATAGCCTTACAGCTCAATGTTGCAGACAGCAAGACCTTTGATTCATTCTTTACAGAAGTAAAACTAAGCCTCAAATCTGTTTTTAATACCGATAAATTTGATTTTTTAATCAACAATGCGGGTATAGGAATACATGCGTCTTTCGCGGATACAACAGAAGAACAGTTTGACAATTTAGTAAATATTCATTTCAAAGGAGCATTTTTTTTAACACAAAAAGCTTTACCAGTTCTTCAAGATGGAGGTGCCATAGTGAATATTTCATCAGGGCTGGCTCGTTTTTCTACTCCCGGATATGCAGCTTATGCATCCATGAAAGGAGCTATGGAAACACTAACGAAATATCAAGCTAAAGAGCTTGGATCAAGAGGAATCAGAGCTAATATTATAGCTCCAGGAGCGATTGAAACTGATTTTGGAAACGGCATGGTGCGTGATAACGAGCAGATTAATATAGCCATTGCAGCACAAACAGCACTTGGAAGAGTAGGATTACCGGATGATATCGGAGGTGTAGTTGCATTCCTGTGTACTGAAGATGCTAAATGGATCAATGCGCAACGTATTGAAGTTTCTGGAGGTATGTTTTTGTAGTAGTTGAATTATACTAAAAATTCAACCTTCGAAGAATAAGATCTAAAGGCATAAATTAAAAATATGAGCTTATCCTAATCACCTCATATTTTTAATTTAATAATGATTACTTTTTCAAAAACAACCGTAAAAAACTGTATATCGCTTTAAATAATAGATTTTTATAGATATTTAGTATAATAAGATATAATTAAGTTAATTCCAATAATGATTACATCCAAAATAAATTATAGTTTCAATAAAACTTCAATCAATCTCAAAATCAACAAATACAGCACCTTCAAAATGTTGTTCTTCAACATTCCTAAGTGCATCATCAATAACAATTAAAGCCGGCTCACCAATTCCAGATGTACAATCTAGTCGAACCAAATAATCCCAAACATCATTAACTTGGATAGGATAGTAACTTGGGTTTTCATGATCAATACCTTGTGCAGATGCTAATATATTATAACCTCTAATTTGCAGTTGTCGTAATAAATTGTAGTTAACAGGTAAAAATTGCATAGTTTAAATTGCATAGTTTACATTAAATTAAGTGCATACTATAGAAACCCTGAGCTCTTTTGAGAAAAAATAACTCAATCTAAAATATGCGTTAAGATATCTATCCCCCTTTTATAAGTTATTAACAGGTGGAACACGCATAAAAATATATAAAACAAAGTCCTGTATTTCAAAATTACACCTTAGTTCCTTATGTTTCTAAAGATCAAAAACTCAATTATCTGACCTTGTCAATATTGATAAATTTAGAATCAGGAAAATAATCCCTTCCCATTTTATTATTGTCAGATTCATTAATCTTCTTATGGTTAAACAACGACCATCCATGAAATGTTTTAATTATTTCAGTTAAAAAATTATTAAAGTATAAATTTTAAAATCAAAAATTTATTGATCGAATAGTACATATTCAATTAAATACATTTTATTTTTAGACACCTACAAAGTATCTATTAAAACAAATACAGGATCTGAATGCACTAATTAATAAATCATATCAAACAATAAGGCAGGATCAAGTTTAAGAACATCCGTTAGACTCGCAAATTTAAGTGATGAAAGGTATCAAATTATTAGAATAAAAAAAGCCCCCTGTTCATAACAAACAGAGAGCTCTTTATCAAAGCATTATACACTAATTTTTAATAAACAGACTTGCAATATTAAGTACAGCCTCAGCACCTAACGGTTCATCAAAAGATTGTGTTGCAGCTGCAAGAGATATATTTCCAGAAACTCCTTTTAGAGTTGTAATATCAACATTTGCTTGTACTTTATTATCCTCACCCATATAGACAGGATCTACAACTGCACCAATACCACTATCATTGGCACCTGTTATCCATGGCTTTTGATTTGCTGCACCTCCCCCTCTAGCTCTACGCATCTGACGGATATGAGATGCGTGACGAGCTTCTACAGAATGGATTTGTAAAGCGGCCGTAAGTACAACCTTATTGCCTAATAATATTCCAGCTTGACCTTTATAAGCACGTACACCAGTATCTTCAAAAGCCTGAGCTAAAGCCAAAAAAGTATCATAATCACTAAATACATTGGCAAAAGTTCCCCCTGCTGTAAAGTCAAAAGTAGGTTTCGAAACAGCCTTATCACCTAATACCTGTTTCAAAAATTTAACATGCGCATTTTCGTGATCGCGAATCGTCGTGATTGCACCTAATGGTCTACCCGAAGGAATTAGATTAGAAGCTGCCACGCCCATCGTGTAGTATTCCGCTTCCAGATATTCCAACGTCAAAGCATAATTCAATACTCCATTTACATCCGTAGGTGCAGTAGCTCCATATGCTTTCTTAAACAAATCACTTATGAGAAAAGGCAAAGATGCCAATGTAATTTTTTTACCAAATGAAGTCATATTTCGAATAACTTCTCTACGTGGACTAATGCGATCTGTAAATTCAGGATCAACATTATTTATTTCGTCAAATACATTTAAAAGATTCATAACAATAAAATTTTAAAAAGTTAGTAAGTAGGTAAATCCTTTACATCAATTTTAGATTTGATAAAAGGCGCAGCCGCTTGAAGTACCATGCTAGGGCTTTTAGCAACATCAAGACCATTTGCATCAATGACCTCTTGATTTGCAAAACTTCCATTATCAATCAGGTCTCTGATCCATGCAGCGTGTCTAGCTTCCACGGAAACTATTTTGCCCGCTAACAATAAATAAGACACATCCTTGATCAACCATCCTGCACCATTATAAGCAGATACCCCCAGGTCTTCAAATGTTTTGGCTGTTGCTAATACGCTGTCACGACTAGAAAAGTTAATCCCCGAAAGATTAAATTCCAAATCCAATATTGCTTTGTCTCCTAATGCTTTTTTGAAAAACTCACGATGTGCAATTTCATGATCGCGAATGTCCGTAAAAAAACTCTTTTCCATATCTGTAATACCGGAAAAAGGACTGTTGACAACTTTAATGTAAAATGCAGCTTCAAGCTGTTCTAGTGCGTAGGCATAATTTAAAATAGCAATATCGCCGCTACCAAAATAGAAACCATTACCGCTCATATCATCGTCGTTGCGATCTTTTTTACAGCTAGAAAGCCCTAATAAAGCGACGCCAGCAAGTCCAGCACCAGTAAATTTTAAGAAATCCCTTCTATGAAGGTCTTTTTTATCGAGGTGTTCTTTTTCATCGATTAAACACTCTTTTTGAGATGACATCTTTTCCATAACATATTCGTTTTTTAGTGTATAATTTTAGTTTATATAGCTATATACGACAACTTTTTACGAGCGGATTGGAAGATTTTCTTTTTTTTTAAATATTCCTCAAAACAAGTATAAACCACATATTATAAGCGTATTAATCCGCCATGACTTTATTTATTTGAGCTGTAGAAAATATATTGTACTATTTCGGTTTACAGATATATCGATAGTAAAAACAACAAAGGCAACAAAGGAACAGTTTCAGAAAATTTAACACGTTACGAATTCACAAACGTATGACATATTACAGCAGCACAAAATCATCTTCACTAAAGATAGATTGGGAAAAAATAACGATATTAGATTTAATCAAAGGCACTAATAAAGCAATTATTAAGACCACTCAAAACTATGACTCATGCAGCGCTACTAATTGGCAATGACATCAACAATATCAATAAAGGAACAAGTTGGAATGATCTGTTAATTAGTATTAAGAAAAAATATCATGTTCAATCCTTAGAGAATGGTCAGAAACCATTCCCTATGCTCTACGAAGAGATATTTCTAAATGCAATAAAACAAAAGCATGTGGATGAGAAAGAGCTTAAAACTTTCATTGCAGATGCTGTTTCCTCGATACAACAAAATGAACTCCATGAATTGATTAGAGAATTACCCATTCAAAATATCATGACAACCAATTATGATTTCAGTCTAGAAGGCATACATCCAAAAGTAAAAACAAGTTTAGTGAATGAAACGACCTACAGTGTATTTAGACAATATCGATCTTTAAACAAAAACTACTGGCATATTCACGGAGATTGCAATAATCCATTTTCGATTAACCTTGGCTATGAACATTACTGCGGACAATTGCAAAAAATGCGTGACTATGTTGTCAATGGGCCAAACTATTCACCAAGCACAAAAGTGTATAAAGCCTCCCTGATCAGAAGATTACAGACCGGTAAACAAATGGCTTTACAATCATGGATTGACCTCTTCTTCACAGAAGATGTTCATATTTTTGGACTCTCATTGGATTTTGTAGAGATCGATCTTTGGTGGCTGCTGACTTACCGCGCAAGAAACAAGTTTTACAAGAAAAATACCTTTATCAAAAATCAGCTTTACTATTATATTCCCAATAAATATGTAAAACTTTCATCAGACAAAATACAGCTTTTAAGAGCCAATGATGTCAAGGTAGAGATCGTTGACGATGAAAACAAAACCAATTATTATAAAGCAGTTATAAACAGCATAAAAGGTAAATTGTAAAGATGCAAACAGAGTAATATGAATGCCTAAAAAGTGCTCACATGATTTCAAATACCGAGCACTTTCCAACAAAATTAAAATTTCATTTTCTGGATTCTTACCGCATTTAGTATCGCAATCAAAGAGACACCAACATCAGCAAAAACAGCTTCCCACATCGTTGCTATCCCCCCTGCTCCTAAGATCAATACAATTCCCTTCACCACAAAAGCTAAGGTAATATTTTGCCATACGACGCGCTTTGTTTGCTTACCAATACGAATTGCAATCGGTATTTTAGACGGTTTATCATCTTGTATCACCACATCGGCAGTTTCAATGGTAGCATCACTTCCTAGACCTCCCATTGCGATCCCCACATCACTCAGAGCTACCACGGGAGCATCATTGACACCATCCCCAACGAATGCAACGCGTTGATTCTGTGCCTTAATTTCTTTAAGTTTATTGACTTTATCTTCTGGCAACAGATCTCCATACGCATGATCAATACCCAATTGATCCGCGACATGGCGAACCACCGAACTTTTATCTCCGCTTAGCATCGTTGCTTTTACATTCAATTTATGCAATTGTTCAATCGTTTCTAATGCATCAGCTTTAATGGTGTCTGCAATAGTCATATAACCGACAAACTTACTATCATAGGCAACAGCGATCAAAGTATATACGATCGAAGCAGGATCAACATCATAACGGACATTAAACATATCCATCAACTTAAAATTACCCACTAACAATTGCTTTCCATCCACTATTGCCTGCAATCCATGTCCGCCTATTTCTTCCACTTGATCTAGGCGAATACCATGATCTACCTCACCCACATATTGATGGATAGCTGTAGCAACAGGGTGAGTACTATTACTCTCCAAAGCATTTACCATCTTCAATATGGTGGCCTGATCAAAATTGGCATCAAAATTAACCTCTTGCACCTGAAAAACACCTTCGGTCATCGTTCCAGTTTTATCCATCACCACATGCTGAATACGAGCTAACGTGTCCAAGAAATTACTTCCCTTAAACAAAATACCATTTCGGCTGGCTGCACCTATTCCTCCAAAATAACCCAAAGGAATAGAGATGACTAAAGCACAAGGACAAGAGATAACTAAGAATACCAATGCTCGATACAACCAATCGCTAAATACGTAATCTTGCACAAATAGCGCCGGGAGTAAACAAATACCGATCGCTAGAAAAACAACGATTGGCGTATATATTTTTGCAAATTTACGGATGAATAATTCAGTCGGTGCTTTTTGTGCTGTTGCATTCTGTACCAGTTCCAAGATCTTACTCAATTTACTATCTGTATATGCAGTCGTGACCTTAATGAGACTTACTGTATTCAAATTGATCATCCCAGCAAGGACAGACTCACCTTTAGATTTACGATCAGGTTTACTTTCCCCGGTCAAAGCAGCTGTATTAAAAGAAGCAACATCCGACAACAACTCGCCATCCAATCCAAGTTTTTCTCCCGGTTTTAATTGAATAATGGATCCGATCTCTGCATCCGTAGCTTTTATGATTTGGGGCCGATCATCAATCAAAACAGTCACCTCGTCTGGGCGCTGATCCAAAAGCGCCTTGATATTTCCTTTAGCACGCGATACAGCCAAAGTTTGAAAAACTTCACCAACAGCATAAAATAACATGACCGCAACACCCTCGGGATATTCACCGATAGCAAATGCGCCAATGGTAGCGATAACCATTAACAAAAATTCCGAAAAAACATCCCCCTTACGTATACTGACAAATGCATCTTTAATAACAGGAAAACCCACAGGAACATAAGCAACTACATACCATACAACTCTTATCCAACCATCAAACCATTCTTGTGCTATCCAGTTATCCCATACAATAGCGATCATCAAAAGCAAAAAGGAAACGATCGCAGGAGCAAACAGTTTCACCCGACTACCTTCTACATGAGAATGATCGTGGCCATCATCATCGTGATGATGTTCAGCATGATCGTGTCCATCATGACTATGCTCTTTACCTGTTTCCTGATGGTCGACCAGTTCCGAAGCGCCAGCCTGCGTATATATCTTTGTCGTGTGTGTACAGCAAAGCTGATTTCCAGCTTTATCATATGTATGTTTATGTTGTGCAGTCATTGTGTAAAATTTCTTTAAGCTATTTATAATACCAAAGATATGAGCTCTTTTGATGCAATACTATTGCATAGTTTCATTCATACAGTTTTCACAGATTCCTTTGGCAAAAAGCCGTACCTCATCAATTCGAACTGAATCATTATGAGGTGCAGAAAAATTAATATCTGTCCGACATGTAGTCTGCTTACAGATTTTACAATAAAAATGAAGATGCCAGTCTTGATGTGTTTCCTCATTACAGTCGTCATGACAGAGGATGTATTTACTCGTATTATTTTCTTGTATACTATGGACAATCCCTTTTTCTTCAAAAGTTTTGAGTGTACGGTATAGGGTAATTCGGTCTGCTGGGTAGAAATGCGACTCCATCTCAGATAATGATAAAGCAATATGTTGTGAGGCCAAAAAATCGTACACCAAAATCCGCATACTTGTCGGCTTCGTATTTTTATCTCGAAGTTTATTTTCTATTTCACTATTCATTTAATTGTATTTAAACCAGACATTTTGCATTTTAATCTTAAAAGCGAGATTTATTATCCCATCAGCACTTGATAGGATACACGCCTATACATCAATATTAATCAGTCAAAAAATAAATCATTATCATACTGAAATTTACATATAAATGTACAAAGTATAAAACCCTAATCAGTTCAATTTATAGATAATTTAGATCTATGAGTTATAAATAACAATTAAGATACCACCTTTATGAAACTATCATTTGCTCAGTCCAAAACTACTCTTAATTGAATTATATTTCGTCAAGTATTGACTTGACATCCGTAAGTATCTATACCTGATATAGGGCATATTTGGATGAAGTATTCTTCAAAAAGGAACTGTAAAATACTAAGTCAGAGGTTTAGTCTTTAAGTTATTGAAATAGTTGATTTTATATAAAAACATAGTTGCCATTTTATCTCCCCTATGAATAGCTTCATCAGCTTTCTCTCCTTCAAAAAATTCATAGACGGTACTATGCCAAAGTTTTAGCCATGAATCAAAATGTGCACTCGTAAGCGCCATGGTGGCATGCGGAGGAAATGGGCTTCCAAAGTAGGTATGCTTTTCCAGCAAAATCGTTTGCCAAAAGCTATACATTTTTTTTAAATGCTCCTCCCAGCGTCCTTCCAATAGATTATTGAATATTGGCCCAATAAGCGTATCCTCACGAACCCTCCCATAGAATATATCAACAAGTAATTGAATATCTGCTAGTGAAGTGATATCTTTCTTTTTCATATTCCAAGTACACAACTTAATAAACGATTATTTTTTATATCAAATATAATCAATAATAAAAGAGTTAAACATCTTTTATAACTATATTTATATTAATTAAAAAAACGGACATAGAAATGAACAAAAAAAACAATCCGATATCTCTCTATCAAGAAGTATCATTTGCAGCAGCAAAACCATCAGTAACGCTCTTACTAGAAACATCATCGACCAAAGAACTGCGAATATGTCTAGCAAAAGGAGTACTTATGGCCGATCATAAAAGCCCCTTCCCTATTGTCATACACATCCAAGAAGGATCTATCGACTTCCATACTGACGGAATTATGCACAAGATGACAAAGGGTGATCTAATTGGCTTAGAAGGATCCATACTGCACAATCTTAAGGCAAATGAAAATAGCATCATAAGACTGTCCATACACGAACAAGATCAAGTAGAACGCGTACAGGATGTCATAAATAAAAAGTAGAGCTGTATCTTTGCATACTAGATCACCATTAAAATAATAGAATCGATAAATGGGTATTTTTTCTAAAACCTGTGAATATGCCGTGCGTGCGGTTTTTTATATCGCTCAAAGCTCTCAAGAGGGTCGAAAAGTGAGTATTAAAGAAATTGCTGAAAAAGTAAAGTCTCCAGAACCTTTTTTAGGAAAAATTCTTCAAAACCTCAGTAAAGTAGGTCTAATACAATCTACAAAAGGACCCCATGGTGGATTCTTTATTGATCCAGAAGGATTAAAAAAACCAATTGCCGATATTGTATTAGCCATAGATGGCGAACAGATTTTTACAGGCTGCGGCATGGGACTGGATTATTGTTCGGAAAAAAATCCATGTCCATTGCACCATGATTTCAAAAAAGTAAGAAATCAATTAAGTAGTATGCTCAAAAAGACAAGTATCGGACAATTTAATCTCCAACTCATAAAAGGAAGCGTCACTTTATACAAATAACAATTCCCTTTCTTTTTTATTGATTAAGTATTACATTTTTTATTCGGCCCCTATGGTTAAGAAAATCAAATATTTTCATCTTAAACTTAGTCTAATCAAACACTTAAAATAGTCCTTTCCTTACCCAAATAAGAACTGCTAACCGCTTTTGTTATTCCTGTGAGGAACATTATAGATCAGATTTCCAATAATCACTCGTTGCTTGGGTTGATTACCTTTTCTTCTTCAAAAAAAGTCCTATCTCTCGATAGGACTCACATAAACATATGATACTTATTAAACAATTTCTAGAGATAACTATTGATTGATTTAGAAACTTTCCAGGCACCTCCTTCATGGACCAAGGTAACCAATTCAGTCCTTGTGAAATTTTCAAACTGCATCGTGATTTTTGCCACCATATAATCTGCAGATTTCTCCAAAATTGAAGTTGTTGTTTTACAGTTTAACTGATGGCCTTTTTGCTTCTTCAAAAAACCGATCACTTCAGATCGACTATTGGTTTTGATGCTTTTCCCATTTACCTTTTGACTATAATCCGACGCAAATAATTGTTCCAATCCTAGCGATTGTCCTTCCGTGATCACCTCTACATAGTGATGGATAGCAAAATCTGCTGTAGATAGATTAATTACTTTTTCAGGATGTTCTGCGGCGATAGTCATTGTTGAGATTGCGACTAGTACTGCTGCTGTGAATGTTTTTACTAACGTTTTCATAATGTCTTTATTTTATAGATTTAGTTTTCTTGAGTTATCAGTTAGTCAATCAAATATTCAATTCATCATAAATATTGCTTTTAACTTTCTGATTCAAAATTAAGACAAGGAACGAACCCGTTTTATTACATTTAGATCAACAATAGTTATAACTCGGTAAATAGCAGAAAAATAAAGGTAAAGTATTAAGTACTTATCAAATGGTCAGCCTCCAATTGATCGAAAACCATCAATACACCAACTACTTGAAATTGTTCTTTCAAATATTCAGCGCGCGAGAAATACCGAACATCACCGATTTCATTACTCGGATTAATCTCTTCCTGAAGATCATATATAAAACAATCTTGCTCCATAATTACAACAGGTAATTCACCATAAGCAGGAGCCGTGATATGACAATAAAAGCTTAATCTTTCCGTATTTAGCACAATCATCAATTCCTCTTTTATTTCTCTCTTCAACGATTGCAGCGAGTCCTCCCCCTGATCCACCTTACCTCCAGGTAGATACCATGCTTTTTTATTATTGCTATACGCCAGCAGTAATTTATTATCCTTTAGTGTGATCAGACCTGCAGTAAGAAGACTAGATGATCGTGTATTCATATTAAAAACATTAAACGTGTATACAAGATAATCTAATCATTTTTATAGAAGAATCAATAGTCAAACTTACTTAATTTTACAAAAGACATAACGATCTTTAAACCCCAACAAAATGGGTCTCCCCATATCAAAAGCATAATTTATCGAAAACTTGCTACCTTTATAATACGAAGAATAAATATGCGTAAAGAAAATTCAACAAATTCGATCAATGAAAAATCATTATTGGAATTTTGTAAAGCCCATAAAGCACTTGCCAAAATCAGTGGCAGATGGAAATTATCCCTACTTTTTGCACTCCTAGAGGAAGATTTAACTTATGCAAGTTTTAAAACCATACTTCCAGATATTTCTGACCGGATACTAGCCAAGCAATTGAAAGAATTAGTAGAAGATCAGATGATATACAATAAGAAAGATAAAGTCCAATCTCTTTACATCTTGACCGAAAAAGGTAAGAAAATTGTTGCTGTATTGACCACTTTAGGCGCTATAGACGAAAACTAAAAAGACACCTGCTCTAAAAACTCAATCACCTCACCATTTGGACTATAAACCAAGCTGTTGTAAACATCCACTGATTTTAATTTATTTTTCAATTGAATTTCAAACACCCCATTACTAAGATCAGTAGCCCCAACTTTTAGTGCCTCCTCTCTTGCTTTAGCAGCATCTTTCACTACAAAACAGATGTGAAGAATAGAATTTTCAACAATTTCCTCACCTAATCTTCTCTTCCTTCCCTGTGCAGGCATGTCGGCATCACCATCACAAATTTCAACATACACCTTAATTTGTTCATGATACATCATGACACATTTTTCTAGCATAAAATCTGGTAATGACCAAGAATGCACAATTACAAATCCCAATTGTTCATAAAACTGGACTGTTTCTTCAAATTGAGGTGCCTTTAACGAATAATGATGAAAATCGACGATATTTTCTGATAACTTCATAATACATATTTTTCATCAAAATTATGAAAGCTTATCTTTCCATTAAAGAACTTACAAAATTGTTAGTCAATCCAAGACATGCCATAAAACCTACTCATCTAACCTAAATTGCCAATATGCATATTTTTATCAAACGATTCTTAACAAATACTGTTATTGAATAAAATAAACAAATTATGGCAAACTCTAAATTCATCCGATTTTTTAATTTACATACCGGTGAAGACAAAAAGGAAAATGTTTTAGAAAATGTTGTGAACAACATTTCTTTCCGGGGTGCGAATCTTTGGATTTTAGCCTGTGCCATTGTCATCGCTTCAGTAGGTCTAAACGTCAATTCTACTGCAGTTATTATCGGTGCTATGCTTATTTCTCCTTTGATGAGTCCTATTGTAGGAGCAGGATTTGCCTTAGGAGTTTACGATTTTCCACTATTAAAAAAATCATTAAAGAATTTATTGATTGCAACTTTTGTCAGTCTGCTGGTTTCATTTTTATATTTTACAATAAGCCCATTTAAAGATGCGCAATCCGAACTCTTAGCACGAACCTCGCCCAATATATATGATGTATTGATAGCCTTCTTTGGCGGACTAGTTGGAGTCATCGCCATAACCCGTGTCGAGAAAGGCAATCCTATTCCAGGAGTAGCCATTGCAACAGCACTAATGCCCCCCTTATGCACAGCAGGTTATGGTTTAGCGATCGGTAATCTATCCTATTTTGCTGGTGCACTCTATCTTTATATGATCAACTGCTTCTTCATTTGCCTTTCCACATTCATCATTGTCAAATACCTCAACTATCCAAAAGTAAACTTTGTAGACGCAAACCGTGAAAAGAAAATAACACGGGTCATTTCGCTAATCATCCTCGTTCTCATTATTCCGAGTATATATTTTGCCTATACATTGCTAGAGCAAAAAAAATACTCCCAGAAAATCAACAATTTTGTTCAAACAGTTTTTACCGATAAAGGATATACAGTATTGTTTGAAAGAACAAATTATAATACCAATCCCAAAAAATTAGAATTGGCTTTCCTTATTAAAAAATTCAGTAAACAAGAAGTCGAAGAAATAAAAAAAGAAATGAAAGATTTTGGAATTACAAATACGGAACTGATCATTCGTCAGGACAATAACGATCTCAAAACAGATATTCTAAATGAAATAAATAAAACGCAACAGAATCTTTCTGAAAAGGATCTGAGGATAAAACAGTTAAATGCAGAACTTAATAAATATCAAATCAATACCCCAAATTTACAACAAAATATTAAAGTCTTATTTCCACAAATAAAAAGATACAGTATTGGGATTCAAAATCAAATTATAAATACAGATAGCGTGTATAATATGATTTCATTAATCTATGAAGCAGATAAAACATTAAGTCCTGAAGAAACTTCAAAACTAGAAAACTGGATCAAAATCCAATTTCCAGAAAACCAAGTTAACATTATTGAAAAGAAATAATAGTTCGCATATTTTGTCTATTGAAGCAGTATAAAATTGCAATTTTTGATAAATTATATACATGAAAAGATCTTTTCAAATCAGATTATCTTTCCTTGCATTTAACCCTAAAAATCCCCAAATAGCAATTTAGTTTTGGGGTAGTGTAGAAAATCAATCTTTTATCAAACATTTATGCGATTTTCAGGACAACTTCAAGGAAGTTCTAACGCTAGAATCTCACCGGGCAATCCATCAAAATCTTTAAACTCTTTCGAAACAAAACCATTATTGATCAAAATTTTTCTAGATGGAATATTCTTGGGATCAATAATAGCCACTACTTTTTCAAGCGACTCCTGCTGTTTCGCATGTCCGATTAACTTTCTAGCGACATGACTCGCAATTCCTTTCCCCCAATACAAAGGCAAAATCATATATCCGAGCTCCGCTTCAACCTTATTTTCTTCATTAAGCACTAATTTTGCCAAGCCAACAAACTCGTTTGATGATACGGTTAAGATTTTGAAATGACCGAAATTATCATTCAGCTTATTATTTTCCATAAGTTGCTCAAAATCTATTCGAGCTTCATCCATAGGAATCGCGCGCTCCGTGATCATTTCCATAACGCTGGCATCACTTACAAGTTGAAAGTATTCGTTAAAATCTTGTGATTTAAACTTTACGGTATAAACATCAATCATTATTTTCTATTCCATTATATTTTACAACAGCACTCCTATCCAGTAGAATTATATCCTTGTTTTTTCTTGCAATAACAATTCTCCCCAAGCATTTAATTTCCACAGAACCTCCACCAGTTTTTCACCAAGAGGTGTAAGCGTATATTCAACACGAGGAGGCAATACAGGGAAGCTCTTTTTAATTAAGATTCCATCTTCTTCCAGCTCTTTGAGTTGTTGGTTTAATACACGTCTATCCACGCTTACTATTCCCCTCAACATTTCACTTGGACGCTTCTCCCCTTCATTGATACGCCAAATAATCGGAATTTTCCATTTTCCGCTTATGGCATTCACAGCAAATTCCAATGGACATATTTTTTCTGTTATCGCTTGTTCCCTCATTTTCATGAAATTGACTTTTTTATCCCATAGGGATAATAATATGCGGTATTGCCATTCTAAATTTACTTTTAAATATTTGCAAAAACAAATCATACCGCATGACAAATTTAGCAAAGAAAATAGAAGAAATTAACGAAAACTTAGCAACGCAGTTACCTGCTGAAATTATCAACGTTTTTAGTCAATCTATTCAAGATTTGAAAAATAGCAAAATTGATCAGAACAGCATACAAATAGGTTACAGATTTCCTGATTTCAATTTACGAAACACCAACAATCAAATGATCCATTTAAATGAACTACTAAAAAAAGGTAAAGTAATCGTTACTTTTTTTCGCGGAAGCTGGTGCCCATATTGTAGCGTTGAACTCAAAGCACTGCAAGATCATTTAGAGCAGATAAAGGAAAAAAAAGTCACATTAGTTGCAATAACACCTCAATCCGAGGATAATAATAAAGAATTAGAACTTAGCCATAAATTGAATTTTGATGTATTGACAGATCAAAATCATATATTAGCCAAACAACTTGGTATTTCATTTCAACTTCCCAACTACGTCGTCGATACCTACGAGAAATTAGGAATCTCGCTATCTGACTATAATAAAAATGATCATAACGAATTACCTATACCCGCAGTATATATTATTGATACGGACCACACCATAACTTATCAATTTGTTGACAGCAATTATATGCATAGAGTAAATATTCAAGACCTAATAGATCAATTATGATTGAAGTAAAAAGAAAAGGTGCCAGATCCACGAAAGATCTTGCACCAGATATATTAATACAATTAAATCGTGGAGAAATCGAAACCGCAAATCTCGTCGAGTGGTTAGCAGTTGACCAAAGATCTTTATTAGCACATATATTACAACAGCATAATCGGGCAACATATCTAAAACCTATTTTATTAGCCATAGATCAGCTAAAAAAGCAAACAGTAAATACGATCAATGAAGCTATCGGAACTGTCCTTTTCGAGCAGTCAGTGAAAAATGGTGATCAGCAATTTTTACAAGTATTATCCTATCATCAAGCCGATATGGCTCGCTGTTGGGCAACTTATACAATTGGCAAAAATGAACAATTGACTATTGAACAGACGCTGGAACAGATTAAACCTTTTTCTGCAGATACACATTTTGGAGTTAGAGAGATCAGTTGGATGGCAGTACGACATAAGATTGCCAGCAATTTAATACCCAGTATTAGCATCCTTTCACGTTGGACTTCACATGAAGATAAAAACATAAGAAGATTTAGCAGCGAATCGACAAGACCACGAGGAGTTTGGTGTGGACATATTGAGATACTCAAACACAATCCTGAGTTAGCATTACAAATTTTGGAACCATTAAAATCTGATCCAGAACGATACGTACAAGATAGTGTAGGTAACTGGCTCAACGATGCTAGTAAAACACAAGCTGATTTTGTCCGTTCACTTTGTCAAAAATGGGAAATAGAAAGTGAAACAAAAGAAACTCAATATATTATTAAAAAAGCATTAAGGACTATTGGGGCTTAAAGTAAAAAGAGCATTCTTGAGCTGTCTTATAAAATAGGATTAATCGTTATACATGATAGCAAGTTGGATCTGACAGACCAAATGTCTTTACGAAAACTAGAGTATTAGTAGAAGACATAAGGCATTCATGATTTCCATAAGTACCGAAAGACTAAATTTCCCCTTTAGGCAAAGAAACAGTAAAAGTAGAACCTTTATGAGGTCTACTTTCTACAGATATTGAACCACCATTCAATCTCGTAAATTCGGCACATAAGATCAATCCGATACCAAATCCACGTTCCCCCGCTGTCCCTCGAGAGGAAAATTGTGATGATGTAAACAACATATTTAACCGGCTGTCGTCCATTCCCATTCCCTCATCTTTAATAATAATATGGATCAAATCACCCTTTTCAATTGCTGAAATCGTTATGCGCCCACCTACTTTGCTAAATTTTACAGCATTACTTAATAAATTTCTCAAAATAACAGCTATCTGATCATAATCTGCAACCAATGCTACCCGTTCAGGTATTTGGATATGAATCGTGAGTTGTTTCTGTCTAATTAGTAAGTCAAAAAATTGTAGGATCTCCCCAAACAAAGGCTGGAGAAAAAAAACAACCGGTAGAGTTTGAATACCCTGCATTCCACGCACACTCCATCGCAATAAATTGTCAATTACTGAACCTAATTGAGAGACCTGATTTTTCAATAACCCTACCGTTTCAACGCGCTCATTCTCTGTCAATAAGTCTTGATGAAATAACTGCAGTAGATTCTCTAAAGTCGCCATGGGGCTGCGGATATCATGCGCCAAAATCGAAAACATCTTTTCTTTATCCTTATTTAAGGAGAATAATGCCTGCCTCTGTTTTTCCACTTCGAGCTGATAACTTCGTTGAATACTCTTAAAATAGGTGACTACACCAATGATCAACAGTATCCCAACAATCATATTCAAAAAAGCCTGCTCCTTGGGGACGGGTGAACCCAGCAAAGGCGGCTGTGGAAACAGAATCACCGCTGCGCACGCTACAAAAATTAAAGAACATAATAAAAATCTGATCCATTTGGTATCGAACATCAAGCTTGTGGTGATTAATAAAGCCACTAAAAAGTATTCCCCCCCATTATGAAAATACAAACCAGCAATAGTGTAAATGACCAATCTTGAACCAACCATTACTAATCGTGCACTCAGATACTTCCTTGATTTATTCAACAAAAGCACAGTAGCCGCATCACATACATTCAATAAATTCAAAAAACATAGAAAATAACGCTCATTAGTGAAATTTATAATAACATAAGTAAACATGCAGCACATTCCGATCCAATTCAAGATGTTTATTAACTTAGTATATCTTGATTCCACATAAGGCATATCTGGATAAATTCCCACATTGGAGAGCTTATTTAAGGTTTGTTTCACGAATGTAAACAACGTAGTGGTCATTAAATGAACGTTTTTTCAGGTAATTACTTATATAGTATAAATAATACAGCTAGGTGATATTAAAAATTCCTTACTCCTTTTATATATCTATCATATAGTACAATCATACTATTCATGCTAAACATACTGAAGACATGCATGCGTTCTATCTGCGCATCTCTTCTTTTCAATGAATACAAACAAGTAGACGAAATTCTAATTTTTATGAAACAAAACTAGTAAAATTTATGAGGTCTTCACAACTTTTTCATACAGATTCAAAATCAATGATAACTATTTCACGCTTTTAGTAAAATAAGCATATATCCGATCATCTGAACCTATGTTATTAGTTTTCAATTAATCTTGTTAATTTCTTACAAAGAATCGTTTATAAATTTGATCAGAAAGTGTTGATAAGATCAAACATGCATTGAACCCAAAACTATTGGTTTGGATTCCAGCTCAGCCTGAATCATTTTTTTGTTTACAAAACCCTTCGGTCTAACTTGACCATTCAGAAAACAAAAAAAGCTCTCCATTAACATAGAAAGCTTTGATTTTATTGTAACCGTGACAAGAGTACTTCAGTCCCGCATTTCCCAGAACAAGTCCATAAGCTCCTGCATATGTATCCAAGGTTCTCATCTGCAAATGTCTAAAACAAAAAAAGCTCGACCTAAGTCGAGCTTTTTTGTCGGGGTGGCAGGATTCGAACCTACGACCTCCTCGTCCCAAACGAGGCGCGATACCGGGCTACGCTACACCCCGAAAAAGTATCACCTTTTCTTTATTGTGATGCAAATATACAGCGTTTTTTCAATCTGTCAACATTATTTTTCACTTTAATCAATAAAAGCCTGATTTATTGAGAAATAAAATATTAGCATCAACTTGTTATAATATGTTGAAAGACTAAAATCACGATGTGCAAAACTTTTTATAATATATCCAAGCCTAGGGGTCTAAATATTAAAAGGGTTTTTCTATCTTTGCAACAAACTAAGGCAGCTTACATCTTTTTGAAAAAAGTATTTCTTAAAGTAAAAAAAAAGCTGTAATATTGCATTCCGATTTTTACAGGCTAATAATCGTATTTAATTACTCAAAATCATGGATTTAGTAAAATTTGTAGAAGAACAAGCGGTAATCAAAAATGAAGTTCCCGCATTTAAAGCAGGAGACACCATAAGCGTTCATTATAAAATTCGCGAGGGAAATAAAGAGCGTATCCAAATTTACCAAGGTGTGGTTATCCAATTGAACAGCGAAGGTGTTAATTCAACTTTCACTGTACGCAAAATTTCAAATGGCATTGGTGTGGAACGTATCTTCCCTATAAATTCGCCAAACATTGAAAAAATTGTAGTAAACAGCTACGGTAAAGTACGTCGCGCTAAATTATTTTATTTACGTGGTCTTACTGGTAAAGCTGCTCGTATTAAATCTAAAAGAATCTAATCACGACTACGCAAGTATAAAAAAAGGCATTGGATTTAATTCAAATGCCTTTTTTTATTGTATCCCGATCCTACCTCGACTTTACATCATTCTACCATAGGATTTATTTTGTCCCAATTTCAACTCGATCTTCCCCAATTTCGATATTGACAAATATCATATTAGCTCCACATCATTCTACCCAAGGCATACCTCATCCCAGCTCGATTCTATTTTATATTTACATTTCCTTTCATTCCAAGCACTTCCCTGCCATAACTAATTATGAGCAACATTTTCTTTACATGCCAAAAATAATTTCCATGCTAAATCTTTTTAGTTTATCTTATGAGCAGAAAAGTATCTTATGAACAAATCTATTTTTATTTTCGTATTCCTATGCTGTTTTCAGAACAGTTATGCTCAAAACGTTATTCAAGATTTTTTAGCGCTACAATCCATTCCAAAAACTTATGCTGTACTCAAAACAACAGAGGCACTAAAAATTGACGGTAAAGACGATGAAAAAAGTTGGTCAAAAGCAAAGACTATTAGCAATTTTGAAGATATACAGGGTGGTGATTTCAAAAAACCCACCTATAAAACCGAAGTGAAAATGCTTTGGGACTCCACCTATCTCTATATCTATGCAAAATTATATGAACCACATATCTGGGGAGATATTGATAAACACGATGAGATTATTTATCACAACAATGACTTTGAAATATTTTTAAAACCAAACCTGCAACAGGCAGAATATTATGAAATCGAAGTCAATCCCCTAAATACAATCTTTGATCTGATGCTTCCAAAACCTTACCGTTTTGGCGGACAAGCCATCACACATTGGGACGTTAAAAATCTAAAATCTGCTGTATATATCAATGGTTCGCTCAACAATCCACGCGATATCGATTCCTTCTGGTCCGTTGAATTTGCCATTCCACATCAATCACTCTACGCCTTCGGAAAATCGCCAATGCCAAAAAAAGATGATTATTGGTTATGCAATTTCTCACGTGTACAATGGCAACATGCCATCAACAATGACCATTATAGTAGAAAAAAAGAAAACAATAAAATCCTTCCCGAAGACAATTGGGTATGGTCACCAATCGGTTTAGTCAATATGCATTATCCAGAAAGATGGGGCTATTTACAATTTGTCGAACAATCTCAAGAGCAAGAACCAGCACTTCCAGCTAGCTATGCCGTCACCAAATTAGCTTGGAATATCCATTATTTACAACAATTGTTTAAAAAAGAAAATCGTCGTTATAGTGATCAATTGGCTAAACTTTCGTTATATCATCAATACCTATTACCTGCTTTAAAAGATTTTCAAGTCACTTTGGATCTAAACAAAGATAAGCAGAGCTATAGTATGAAAATTATAGACAAACAGTCAAAAAAAATTCAGGTATCCTTAGATAGCAGAGGTAATTTTGATCTTTACCAGTAACTAGAAATACCAACGTGTAATCTTCAGGAATGTCCCAGTCCAAAAAATATGCTATTGATATCACATTAATTTGAGCCGAAAAGAAGATTCGGCTCAATTATATATGATTTCAAAAACTTTAATTCCCATTTGTAAGAGCAAAAATAACGCAGGAATAATAAAGTAATATTGCTATTTTTACAGCAACAATGTATAAGAATATATCTTTTTTCCCAAATCTAAATGCGTTCCGTTTTTTTGCAGCTCTGCTGGTTATATTTCATCATGGCGAAGTGATTCGCGCGAAAAATGATTTTATCAGCTATGAACATTTCAGTTTTTTCCAAAATGGAACGACAGCAGTCAAGTTTTTCTTTGTATTGAGTGGTTTTTTGATCAGTTACTTGTTGATGAAAGAAAAAGATCAGAAAAACACGATATCCATTAAAAATTTCTACCTCAAAAGAGTGATTCGCATTTGGCCCTTATATTTTTTATTGGTTGTCATAGGCATTGTTATCTTCCCCTATCTATTTCAGCTCTTACCTATTAACTATTCATTCCCTTATACCCTAGGACAAGTTTGGTTATTATTTGTTTTATTCTTACCCAGTCTCGTTACCTTTAAATATGGTTCGCACCTACTCGAACCCCTGTGGTCCATCGGTGTGGAAGAATGGTTTTATATTATATGGGCTCCATTATTTAAATGGATCAACAACAAGCTTGCTTTAATTATAGGCGTATTCCTAATCAAAATCCTATTATTGGTTCTGTGTTTTAACAACATCATTACCGATCCATTAATCATACACCTCATTAAAACCTTTGCCTTCGAATCTATGGCAATAGGTGCTCTGGGAGCCTATTTTTTATACCATACGACCCTAAATTTGCAAGCATGGTATCAAAAATATGCTCTAGGTAATTACCTCTTATTTGTCCTACTTTTTGCTTATTTCTTTTTCAGAAGCACCTTGACGACATTAATTGGGTACGATCTTTTTGAGCATTGGGTCTTTTCTTATGTCATTCTTAATGCGCTCTTTCTTCACCTCATCCTATATATTGGAGTAAAATTAAATTCAACATCCCTATTCAGCAGTCGATTTCTAGACTATGGAGGAAAAATATCTTATGGTATCTACATGTATCATATGATTGTGATATTTGCCGTTATTCACTTAGGAAAAAAACACCTATTGCCGCTCGATTCCAAACTCAGTTTCCTAATTTTCTACAGTTTGGTTATCGCAGGAACCTTTCTTACAGCACATATATCGAAAAAATATTTCGAAGACTTTTTTATGAAATTCCGATCAAAATTAAATTAGAAGAAAGCATAAATCCTGTAATCGAGAAGTAAGAAAAAGTAATTTTAAAAAATTAAAGACAAAAAAAACGCTGTCTTCCACAAATATTCTTATCTTTGTATCCCGTACATAAAGCAGATATTTAGGCCATTTTAGGCCTTATATTTTGAAATCCATTATTGATATGACTAAATATATTTTTGTTACGGGCGGCGTTACTTCGTCGTTAGGGAAGGGTATTATTGCATCTTCTCTTGCTAAACTTCTCCAAGCACGTGGCTACAAGGTTACGATTCAAAAATTTGACCCTTACATTAACATTGATCCAGGAACATTAAATCCATATGAACATGGTGAATGTTACGTAACGGAAGATGGTGCTGAAACAGATCTTGATTTAGGTTATTACGAACGCTTCTTAAATGTCCCTACCTCACAGGCCAATAACGTGACTACAGGACGTATTTATCAATCTGTTATCCAAAAAGAACGTGCAGGTGAATATTTAGGAAAAACAGTACAAGTTGTTCCTCATATTACAGATGAGATCAAAAACCGCATGCGTTTATTGGGCGAGACAGGAAAATACGATATTGTTATTACAGAATTAGGTGGTACTGTAGGGGATATCGAATCTTTACCATTCATCGAGGCTGTTCGTCAGTTAAGATGGGAATTGGGCACACACGATTCAGTTGTTATACACTTAACATTAGTTCCTTATTTGGCTGCAGCCGGTGAGTTAAAAACAAAACCAACACAACACTCCGTTAAAACATTATTAGAATACGGTATCCAACCCGATATTTTAGTGTGTCGTACAGAACATAAATTGACACAAGAGATTCGCAAAAAATTAGCTTTGTTTTGCAATGTCAACATCAATGCTGTCGTTGAATCTATTGATGCACCAACTATTTATGACGTTCCATTAAATATGTTGAAAGAGCAATTGGACAAGACAGTTCTTGCTAAACTGAAGCTTTCCAATAAAAATGAACCTGATTTAGATAGCTGGAAAGCCTTCTTAGGTAAATTAAAAAACCCAACTAATGAAGTAAATATCGGATTAGTGGGTAAATATGTTGAATTGCCAGACGCATATAAATCTATTGTTGAAAGTTTTATTCACGCAGGTGCATCCAATGAATGTAAAGTAAAATTAAAATACATTGCAGCAGAAAGTGTAAATGATGAAAACGTTCAGGATAAATTGAAAGAAATGGATGGCGTACTCGTTGCTCCAGGATTTGGTGAACGTGGACTAGAAGGTAAACTAGCCGCCATCAAGTATATCCGTGAAAACAACATTCCTTTCTTTGGAATCTGTTTAGGTATGCAATGTTCAGTTATTGAATTTGGTCGCAATGTATTGGGTTTAAAAGATGCCAATAGCACCGAAATGAATCCAGATACACCACACCCAGTGATCAATTTGATGGAAGATCAAAAAAATATCACCAACATGGGAGGCACCATGCGTTTAGGAGCTTATGACTGTGATATCAAAAAAGGAACAAAAGCATATGCCCTTTATGGCAAAACAAGAATTTCTGAACGTCATCGTCACCGCTATGAGTTCAATAATGACTATTTAAAGCAGTATGAAGCAGCTGGTATGATTACTTCAGGTATCAATCCAACTTCAGGTTTAGTGGAGATTGTAGAGCTGAAAAACCATCCTTTTTTCGTGGCCGGACAATTTCATCCAGAATTAAAGTCAACTGTTGCAAATCCTCACCCACTTTTTGTTAGCTTTGTAGCCGCTGCTTTGTCAAATAAGAAAAATAAGATACAAAAGCAGGAAACAATTAAGTAAGTTTAATTTAAAAAAATGGATAGAAATACCCTTATTGGTTTACTTCTGATGTTCGGAATCATAGCCGGTTCATTTTATTTGATGAAACCGTCCGAAGTAGAAATAAAGAAAGAACAAGTTCTACAAGATTCGTTAGCACGCGTTAAAAAAGGTTTAGCACCTTTAGCAGACTCTACAAAAGCGAATACACAATTAGTAGCAGCACAAGCGGCCAAGCCTCTTGACTCTGCAGCATTGAAACTTCCTTTTGGAGCAACAAAAGTTGGAACCGAAAAAATCATTACCGTAGAAAATGATAAAATCATCGCCAAAATAAGTTCTAAAGGCGGTCGTGTAAAATCTGTACAACTTAAAGGTCAAACAAATTTTAATGGTAAGCCATTAGTTTTATTTGAAGGAGATCACAATAGATTTGGATTAAAATTCAATGTAGGCGGTGAAAACATCAATACCAATGATTTGTTTTTCACATCAGAAGATGCTGATGTAAAAGTTACAGGTGAAGATTCAAAATCGATTAAATTACAATTGGCTTATGGAGCCGATCAGTATATTGAATATGTATATACCATCAAAGGTAACGGTTACAACCTAGGTCTTGATATCAATACAAAAGGTATTCAAAATAAGATCGATCAAAAAACAATTGCTTTAGATTGGGAAACGATTTTACTACAGAAAGAACAAAATATTGATTCTGAACGTCAAAAATCTACCATCTATTTTAAAGAAGCAGGTAATGTAGATCATTTATCAGAAGCAAAAGATGAAGAAAAAGAGCTTAAAGAAAAAGTAGAATGGATTGCATTCAAACAGCACTATTTTTCCAATATTCTTTCTAGCAAAACAGGATTCTCTACAGCAGATGTCAATGTAAAAACGACAATCGAAGCCGATGTTGTTAAACTTTATAGTGCAACAGCACGTCTTGATTATGCAACTCAAAAAGACAACAGTTATTCGTTAAATTTCTTTTTCGGGCCAAATCAATACAAAACACTGAAAGCAGAAGGTCATGATTTTCATAAAATCATCAATATGGGATGGGGACCAATGCGTTGGATTAACCAATTTATTACCGTACCTGTTTTTGATTTCTTGGACAATTTCCACCTGAGCTATGGTATCGTTATCCTAGTTCTGACATTATTGTTAAAACTGGTCTTATCACCATTGACATACAAATCTTACCTATCTATGGCTAAAATGCGTGTGTTGAAACCACAGTTGGATGAGATCAAAGCTAAAGTCGGTGAAGACAATGCCGTATTGCTACAGCAAGAGCAGATGAAATTGTATAAAACAGCTGGCGTAAACCCATTAGGAGGTTGTCTTCCATTGGTATTACAGATGCCGTTTACAATTGCCTTCTTCTACTTCTTCCCGAATTTATTCGAATTGAGAGGAGAGAGCTTCTTGTTCATGAAAGACATGTCAACATACGATACCTTATTTTCATTCTCACCAATTTTTGGCGTGAATCACGTATCATTGATGTGTGTATTGATGACGTTAACCACTTTATTGACCACTTGGTACAACAATGCAACTTCAGGCGCTACAGGACAGATGAAATACATCGGTTACATTATGCCTTTAATTTTCTTCTTCGTCTTGAATAGTTTCCCTGCAGGTTTAAACTATTATTACTTCTTAAGTGCAATCCTTACTTTCTTAACACAATTGATCATCCGTTCAATGGTTAATGATGATAAGATCTTAGCTAAATTAGAAGACAATAAAAAGAACCCAAAAGTGCAAAAGAAATCGTCATTCCAATCCAGAATGGAAGAAGCGATGCGTCAAGCACAACAAAACAAAAAATAATATCGATCTTTATATCGCTGATAAAAAGAGGAAACCCGAATAGGTTTCCTCTTTTTTAGTATAAAATGTAGCATTACCTCAAACCAAACGTTCTAACTATTGTTAAACAATCATATCAAAAAAGATAAAAGATGAAATTCAATCAGATTTTAATCATGGCAACGCTGATCTTAGGATTAAGCAGTTGTTCTATTTACAAGAAAAATACGAATAAAGAAACGTCAACGACAGAGACTATGCAACTGAAAGGAAACAAATGGCAACTGATCGAAGTAGATGGAAAAACAGTACCAGCACAAGTAAACGGTCGCGTACCGTTCTTACAATTTGAAGACAACAGATATGCTGCTAATGCCGGTTGTAATACGTTAGGTGGAGTAGTAAATATCTCTGGAAAAAATAAAATTAAATTCGAACAAGGTATTTCTACCATGATGGCATGTCCGGAGTTCGATATTGAACAATCGTTATCAAAATCCATTATTGCAGTAGATAGTTACACCATTGCTGGAGAAATATTGAGTCTGAATAAAGGTAGTAAGACCTTAGCTAAATTTACACTTATCAAACCTGAAAAAGGCGAACAAGCATTAGCTGGGACATGGGAACTCGATTATATCTCGGGACCCCGTATCGCATTCCAAGGGTTATATCCAAATGAAAAACCTTCGATCACCTTTGATTTAAGTACAAAAAAAGTATCTGGAAATAGTAGCTGCAATAATTACAATGGTACATTCAAAACCGAAAACAACCACATCAGTTTTGGTCCATTAGCCTCCACTAAAATGGCATGTGAAGGTTCAGGAGAAAGTGTTTACTTCAGCACCCTAGGCAAAATCACGTCTTTCGATGTCAATGGAACTACATTGACCTTGATCATGGGCGATATTGCGATGATGCGTTTTCAAAAAAAATAAAACAATACCTCAAATAAAAACAATAAACAGAAAAAAGCTCCATATTGGAGCTTTTTTTATCACCATTTTATCGTAATACTTCCATTTAAAACAAATTTTATCCATACGATTACACTGTAAATTAGGGCTCTAAATCGTATATTTGTATATACACAATCTCTTTCATGGACATGATATGAAAAGATTTTTTTAGAGCAATAGGATTATGAAATCGTCGATTAAGATTATCAACAACTACGAATACAAAAAGCTTTTTTTGCCAGATGTAACGGAGCATAATCTATTCAACGAAAGCAAAATACAAGTCTACCGTATCGAAAATTACCTACGGAGTATCCTCATGCCCGTTATCCCCTACCGTACCACCTTTAATTTTCTCATCTTTGTGACCAAAGGAACCTTAACACAACATTTAGAGTCAGGTTCTTATACATTAGCAGAAAATCAAGTGATTAATGTTAAACAAGGAAATATTACAGCTACGTTAGCGATCTCAGATGACGCAGAAGGTTTTTTCGTTGTTTATGAAAACGAAATCGTGACCGATATTGAATTAGGCATCAATGACATTCGATTTTTCAATTCACATCCCTTTACCCCCCTGTCAGAGCATGTTTCCGTGTGGATTCAAAAAATGCTTCAACTCTTGGAAGAAGAGCTCTTTACAGAAGGGAAGGTCATGGAGATCTGTGTGTCGATGCTACAATGCATCTTATTAAAAATAATTAAAACCGATTACGAAGTAAAAGCACCGATGAGCAGACAATTGGATATTGCATTTCGGTTTCGGGAGTTTGTACAGAAATTTCACACCGATCACAAGAATGTTTTATTTTATGCCAACTTACTGCATATATCCGAAAACTACCTCAACAAATGTGTGAAAGAAGCAACCAACAAACCGCCTAAACAATGGATCAACGAAATCAGTATCCTACACAGTCAAATCTTATTACAGGACGCTACCAGGGATATTGCAGGCATTGCATTCGAAATGAAATATAAATCTCCCTCCTACTTTACCCGTTTATTCAAGAAAGTCACCGGTTATTCACCCAGTGATTATCGCAAACATAAATTTCTTTCCGATTAATGCTTCTTTTTATAAGGTAGATTCCAGATCAGATCAACAGCGAGATAATGAACACCAAAGTCTGCTTGACGATAGCCTTTAATTAAATCATTCATATATCCTACATCCACGTGCAAAGGAGTATTCGGGATATCCGTCATGTAATATAAAGCCAAACGCGATTCCTTATAAGCAAATTTTGACCATTCATCTTTCGGCTCATACATTTTACTTACCGCAAACAAGCCCTCAGCACTAAACGCAAGTTCCTGTTTATTCTTATCCGAAAGCTTCAGATTCACCTGTGTTTTAAGTCTAGTTCGCAATTGAAAATTCTCCTCTGCCTCCTTAAAATCCGCAGTAAAAAATTTACGAAATTCCTGTCTGACCGTATTTTTCCATTTCCAGCGCTCACCGAATCTGAAAGTATAAGCATAGCGGCCATACAAGCGAAACTCCTGTTCTACCCCTTCACCATGATAAGGAGCATCTGCATCATATACATTTTGACGACGATAGCTCAACGCATAACTATATTGCTGGTTCTTTGCAAATTTGTGATATACCTCGTGATTGAGGACAAAAATAGCTTGTTTATGAAAAGGATTGGAATCATCAGGTGTACTTTTGGTTCCTAGGCCGAGGTAAGTCAATGCTTCTTTCTTACCAGTACTATCCAACTGACGTTTAAGTCCTAAGGCAGACCACGAGGCCGTCTTTGCCTTTCCCAATCCTGGAGGACTGATCTGTGCGTGAAGTAATAAAAATGGACTGATAATAAGAAAGAGTAAGAGTATTATTTTATAAAGCATATTTTTCATCGATTGTATAGTTGTTTTTTAATGACCATTAGTCTGTTTTATACCCGTACAAAACTGACCAATAGCGACTCCACCATTGATCAGTTTGTATAGCAGATAAGGTTTGCTCCTTTTAAGAAAACCTGTTTTTAAAAGTTTCTTCAAATCGTCCAACGATCCATTTATCCAAACGTTTAACAGGTTCCATAGCCCACATCGCTACGACAAAAGGAAAAGTCAATGTCGTCCAGCCATAGTGCACAAGCACATGATCACAATAAGTAGCAATCACGACAGCAATCAGGACATATAATCCATCGCGTACACGAGTCCCGCTTAAAGCAATACCACAGAGTACAGCATTGAAACTAAACGTTCCGTTGCTGATCATCGTTTCCGATTCATGACCATAATGAGATAGGTAAATGCTGATGATCACCGCAGCGAAAGCATAAAGTGCAGCCATCGGATTGCTCATAAATACACCAAGGAAAAAGATCAATCCTGCGATCAGGCTTCCCTGAAAGATCACTTGCCCAAAAGCATGTCCCTCGATCAAGAAATCATCCATCTCTTGGATATCAACAAAATGTTGTGATACGGTAGACATGGCAAGTTGCGGAATACTCAAGATATAGAGTGAAATCCAGGTTACTGCTATAAAAGGAAAAGTAAAAGCAGGTAAATTTCTTTTGAGCGCAAATCCCATCATCAGTGTGGTCAACATGGAACCAAGAATCAATGTCATCCAGATCCAGATGTTTGCCTCAAAATAGAAAACCAGGGCGACACCAAATAAAGAAGCATTAAAACCAAATAATCCATGAGTAATATGTTCTTCATCGTATTTCAGTATTTTTGCCGTTGCAACCCCTACAACATTGGCCAATATACCTGCAAAACCCATTAAAGTCGAGTCATATAAAATGGCACCAATAAATAATATGCCTGTCCAAGCATTATTCTGCAACATGATCTGTCCGAAACCTCTAAAAAAAGCTTTTATATAAGCTAAAACTTGATCCCTCATTTTGAGATAAATTGATGTGATAAGACTAAAAAAATAGTCTCATTAAAATAATTAAATAAGGAGTTCAGCATCCCACAGTTCTTGTTGGACCTCCTGAAAAATAGTAAACAACTGTTCGGCACCATATCCCAATATCCGGATCATAAATCCATCCTGCTGTAGTGCACTGATGCCAAATTCGATATCCGTAAGATGCTCATATTGCTGATGGAATTTTTCGATCCAGTCCCCAACAGCTTTCCCTGCCGTATTGAGATAAATAAATGTTCCCTGATGGGTAAAACCTTCCAATATCCCGATATCCTGTATCGGCATTTTGTCGGGTTGCAGCAGCACATTATCTTTCAAGATCAGTCGGCCATCCACATAACATTGAGTCAGATTCTGAAAATGATTATACTCAAAAACCTCTCCCGACAGTTTCCGTCCACAAGTCACGATATCACTCAATATGAGGTGACAGTTCTTTTGCATGTGGATAATATTATGGCTAAGAAAATGAGAAGAATTTTGAGGAACAATAGGGTGCGGAACAAAAGAAAACACCGCCCCTTCGCCGAGCGTAACTTCCGTTTTTTGTACCGATTTACCTTTCATATGAAAAAGACGCTGATAAGCCTGAGTCTGCAGTTGCAATTTAGCACCAGGATCTATCGTAATTTGGATCCGATGATCATCACCATCCAGTAACCCAGGTGATGAGCTCATGATCATCAAGTATGCCCCTTTATCCCTCCTGTATTGTCCTACCGGAACGATACGAAAAGGTTGTGTGACATAAGCATCCTTGAGATAAGACTTTCCTTCACGATGGGCGACGTTGATATTTAAAGAACAGATCATATTAACGCAATAAATTAGGTTCCGCTACATCATGCAATAAAGCATATTTTTTGATCCATCCGATGATTTCATCCAATCCCGTTCCTGTTTTCAAATTCGAAAATAAAAAGGGAGCCCCTTTTCGCATTTTCCGAGCATCATGCTCCATCACCTCCAAACTAGCACCAACATAAGGAGCTAAATCCATTTTATTGATCAACAATAAATCCGATCGGGTAATCGCCGGTCCACCTTTACGGGGCATCTTTTCCCCCTCACCCACATCGATCACAAAAATGGTGATATCCGCAAGATCAGGACTATAAGTTGAAGTCAAATTATCACCACCACTCTCGATCAAGATCAATTCAAGATCAGGAAAGCGCTCCGCAAGTTCTTCCACAGCCTCTAGATTCATACTCGCATCCTCACGGATAGCTGTATGCGGACAACCACCCGTCTCTACACCAATAATACGATCAGGAGACAACGTACTGTTTTTAGCCATGTATTCGGCATCCTCCTTCGTATAGATATCATTGGTAATAACCGCAAGATTCAATTCATGTTTCAAGCGTTTACACAGACACTCCAACAGTGCCGTTTTTCCAGATCCAACCGGACCACCTACACCTATCTTAACATATTTTCTATTTTCCATTTGTTCGTATTTAATTAAGAAATGTAAACCCGTGTATACAACCGTTCATGCTGCATACAGCGGATATCAAATCCAACATTACATAGACCGATCAGATCACGATCCACTTCCAGCGTTTCATCACATAAAGTCATCAGATCATCATGCAGATAAAATAAAATATCCTGACCATCCAACTGTCCAAGAGGTACCAATTTTACCGCATTGGTCACCATCGTGATGGCAGCATTATAATAGTAGCCATGCAAGGCTTCCCGAATCGGGATGTCTAATAAAGCAGCCAACATACCATACACCAAACAATAATGACTATCCACCCTTTTCTGCTTAATCAATTTACCCCAAGAAATCAATATGGGTTGCTCCTGATACCGTGAAAAAATCTTATACAAACGCACCCCCAATTTCTTACTGGCTTCACGGATTTCCTTCGGACTCTTCAATGCCGTACACTCTTCATCCAAAGACCGCAACAGATCGATATCAAGATTTCGGGTAGCATCATAAGCAAGACGCATCAAAGCCGCATCATTATACTTCAAGTTATACCACAAATTGTGTCTCACATACGACTCAGCAGTATCTTTATTATGCACGATCTCCTTTTGCACATACGTCTCCAATCCATTCGAATGGGTAAATCCACCGATTGGTAACGTCGGATCTGACAAATGAAGAAGCTTGCCTAAAAATTTATTTTCCATATATTTTATGCTTTAATAAATAAAGGGATCCCCTTTGTTGAAGATTTGAGCCGACGATGATAATTTGCATCGACATGAGCATTCAACTGACGCAGTAATTGACGTGAAGCAAGCGTATAGGAAACATCTTGCTTGTCCAGCCAGGTTTGCATCGTTCGCTCAAAAGGGATCAGCAATTCGTTACCCTCCACAAATAAGGGCAAATGCTTGTTACCTATTTCACAACTTATAAAAGCAATCTCCAAAAAATTCAACATTTCTATACAGATCACATCACAAGCACGGATGGCGATGACAACAATTTTGTCAGCATCCTCGTACAGAATATCTCCATCATGCAATTGAGAAGTATTTCCCAATAATTTAAAGGCGATATCCATACCCTCCTCCGTACGCAAACGTTGAATACGTTTGGTAGATTCGTACCATTCAATCATGAGCAGATCACAACGCTTATTGACCACCTCGTTTTTGATATTTCTTGTGATTTCTGTAATAATCATTATTATCCCTTAATAAATAGATTTTTTGATATCCCAAGACCAACCGTAGAACCATTGATGCCAGTGATGATTTCATGATCATTGGATATAGAAACATCTTTACTCTGCTTCTTCTTATAAGAAAGCTCCGCAACTTTTGCTTTAAGTGCCCAACCTTTACCTAAGTTAATACCCACCAAAGGATAAGCTCTTAGCAAGTAGCCGTTATAGCTACCGTCCGCCATCATATCAGCAGCATGGACAGCATGCTCATTGCCCCAAATATAATGCACCTCTACCTGCCCGATTAAATTAAAATATTTACCTAGAGGCCAAGTATTGCTGTAAAATGGTCCGACCTCATGAAAATGATCAGTAAAATCCAATGTCCTATTTTTCGAAGTATTGAAACCATAGTTCAGCCCCACATTCATATTATCATTAAAAAAATAACCGACCCCCAGTGGTGCCGCACTGAGCTGATGACCTGCTTCAGTTTCATGGTAATTAAATGAACCATAAAGCATAACACCACCTTTTTGTGCGTAGGCAGATGGTATCGAAAAGCAGGCTATTGCTAAACAGCTTGCTAAAAATAGTTTCAAATTTTTCATTATTATTTATTCACAATTTATGGTGTGACCAACTGTCACACCATAAAAATTAGCGATCCAATTAAAACAAGAAATACAATTGTCCCAAAGCAACCTGATCAATCGGTTCACATTTGATCACCTCACCATCGACACTCACTTCATAGTTTTCTGGATTCACGATGATCTCTGGAGTAGCATCATTGTGGATCATATCTTTTTTGGAGATATTACGGCAGTTTTCCACAGGTAGTAATGTTTTGTTCAATCCGTACTCCTCTTTGATTCCTTTTTCAATTGAAATTTTAGAAACAAAGTTGAAACAAGTCTCCGTCAATGCTTTACCATAACCACCATACATCGTACGCAAGATGATGGGCTGAGGAGTAGGAATAGATGCATTGGCATCTCCCATTTTCGAAGCGATAATCATTCCGCCTTTAATGATCATTTCAGGCTTAGCGCCAAACAAAGCAGGACGCCAGATCACCATATCCGCTATTTTACCCTGTTCTATAGAACCCACGTATTTAGAGATACCATGTGCAATAGCAGGGTTGATCGTATATTTAGCCACATAACGTCTAGCTCTAAAATTATCATTCCCAGTACCCTCATCTTCCGGAAGTGCCCCCGTCTGTTTCTTCATCTTATCCGCAGTTTGCCATGTTCTGAGGATCACCTCACCTACACGACCCATGGCTTGAGAATCCGAGCTCATGATACTGAAAACACCTCGATCTTGTAGAATATCTTCCGCAGCAATCGTTTCAGGACGAATACGGGAATCCGCAAAAGCAACATCTTCAGGAATATCTTTACTTAAATGGTGACAGACCATCAACATATCCAGATGTTCGTCAATCGTATTTTTAGTAAACGGACGAGTCGGGTTTGTCGACGCAGGCAATACATTTGGGTACATAGCCGATTTAATGATATCGGGAGCGTGACCACCACCAGCACCTTCCGTATGGAAAGTGTGGATGACACGACCATTGATCGCTGCCATCGTATCTTCTAAAAATCCAGCTTCATTCAACGTATCTGTATGAATTGCGACTTGTACATCGTACTGATCAGCTACAGAAAGCGCGCGGTCAATGGTCGCAGGAGTAGCGCCCCAATCCTCATGAATCTTGACACCCAGTACACCCGCCTCGATCTGTTCGACGATCGGTTGTTCTGTACCCACATTACCTTTACCGAAGAAACCGAAGTTCATAGGTAAAGCTTCCACTGCCTGCATCATCTTCCGGATATTCCACTTACCAGGTGTTACCGTTGTCGCATTCGTGCCATCAGCAGGGCCAGTTCCCCCTCCAATCATAGTCGTAATACCGCTATATAAGGCCGTTTCCGTCTGCGTAGGACTGATGTAGTGAATATGCGTATCGATTCCTCCAGGAGTGACAATATATCCAGCACCACCATGAACTTCGGTCGAAGCACCAATAATCATATTTGGTGTGATATTATCCATCGTATCCGGGTTACCCGCACGACCTACACCAACAATTTTTCCGTCTTTGATCCCGATATCACCTTTTACAATACCCCAGTGATCAATGATAATCGCATCTGTGATCACTAAATCCAATGTACCTTCATCACGCGTATGCACCGAAGATTGACACATACCATCACGAATAGTTTTACCACCACCAAACTTTGCCTCATCACCATAGTATGCATAATCTTTTTCTACCTCAATGATGATTTCTGTATCTCCTAAACGAACTTTATCTCCTCCTGTGGGACCAAATATCGCTGCATAATTTAATCTACTAACCTTTAAGCTCATGATTTTTTATTTTTAAAGCCATTTGCATCTGCTTTTTTCAAAGCATTCATTTTTCCCACTTCTGTTTCCGTATCACCATTCACCAGATCGTTGTGACCATATACTCTTCTTGCTCCAGCATAAGGAACCAATTCCACGATTTTGGATTCGCCTGGTTCAAAACGAACAGCAGTACTCGCGATAATATTCAATCGCTTTCCAAAGGCTAATGCACGATCAAATTCCATCATTTTATTGACCTCAAAAAAATGATAATGAGAGCCCACCTGAATCGGTCTATCTCCCGTATTGACAACTGTCAATGTTGTTACTTCTCTACCTTCATTACAGATGATATCGCCATCTTGAATGAAATATTCTCCAGGAATCATATTTTCAATGTTCTTATTAAATTAACGAATAGGATTATGCACGGTCACCAACTTGGTACCGTCAGGAAAAGTCGCCTCGATCTGTATATCGTGAATCATCTCAGGCACACCCTGCATCACATCTTCACGGGTCAACAAAGTCGCCCCATACTGCATCAGTTCCGCAACGGATCGACCATCACGTGCACCTTCCATAAGTTCGCTGCTGATATACGCAATAGACTCTGGATAATTTAATTTGACACCTCTGGCCATACGCTTTTTTGCGAGTTCACCAGCTACATGAAGCAATAGCTTCTCCGTCTCTCTAGGTAATAAATGCATTGAATTACTATTTAATGTTAACTTATATGTAAGAATTATATTGCTATTAGTTGTTCCACAACGTCTTGCTTTAATGTTTATGACAAACAAAAAAACGTGCAGATAGCGCCAGACAGTACATGACAAGCCCTAATCAGCCTCCATGACTCCTAGCAAAAGAAAGGAATTATATTAAAATTAGATGGGTATTTTGATACACTTGAACAATATGTATCGCGGATTGAGGATGACACCTATGTGTTCAGTCGGGAAACTGAAATCCTGTTTTTTGTCATACCTGACTCCCATTGCCGATAGCCAGATAGGAATTATGGTAAAATAAAGCAATTGGTCAACTTCCTTGAGCTCTTGGGCATCGCTACACTCCCATGCTTCAAGCATACCTGAAAATAATGCGATATGATGGCTATTGGGACTGATTTCAGGTAGCTGAATTGAAGTATTAAGTGTTGATAAAAACTCCAGCTGTTTATACTGATCGACATCTAGATGCAATCGCGTATTCGCATTGACAGTAGCCAAAGCGAACAGCATCACAAAAAGTATCCATACATTCCGAAACATTGCTTTCATTTTTAAATTAATTACCAAGACAAAAGTACCAACTAAAACAAGTTTTAAATAGCACAAATCTTGAATAAAATAGTCTATATTACATCTTAAACTACGATTTAGCTCTTTTTCTCATTAAAAAGCATAGCCTAACGAAACCATCACGTTGCGCGGTGCTCCAGGAAATGCACGCGTATAATCAAAGCCACCCAAAAAGTAGTACTTATCAAATACATTATTGACATTAACAGCCATCTTCAATGCACCGATATGGTAATATACCGCAGCATTCATAGTAGTATAAGAAGGCCAGTAACCCCACATCGCATGACCATCACTATCTTTACCAATACTATTATCCATACGACGGCTATCCACATAATACGCCCCTGCACCAAAACCAAGACCTTTCAAAGTATGTTTTGAAAACACATACTTCAGCCATGCACTTGCCCTGTTTTTAGGAGCTCCCGGTAGCGATTGACCAACCTCAGAAGCGATGGATGATGCTTTCACATCGGTGAGATTGTAAGTGTAGTTTGCCATAATCTGAAATTCTTTGGTCAACTGCCCACGAAGATCCAGTTCAATACCCTCAGAAACTGCTTTTCCAGATTGTCGATATTCAGAAAATCCAGAATCCAAAATCACACCAGTAGCGATCATCATATTTTGGCGCTCGATACGGAATAAAGAAAGATCCATCTGCAACTGATCTTTAAAAAAACCAGTTTTAAATCCCGTTTCCAATTGAAAACTACGTTCTGGAACAAAAGGTTTATCTGCACCATAATCCTGATAATTCTGAATAAAACTTGCACCCACCGGTACGAAACCCTGAGAATAGCTCGCAAAATAGTTAACCTGTTTATTGAGTTCGTACGTTAATCCCGCACGTGGTAACCAAGCATTTTGTGTAGCATGGTAACGCTTCTGCCCCTCGATAGTCTCGGAAGCATAGTGCTCATGACGTAATCCTAGGATCACTTTAAGTTTGTCAGCAATCGTCAGTTGATCTTGGATATACTTACCCGTAGTTTTATAAGGACTTAAAAATGGATAAGCTACATGCTCTCGCCAGACGAAAGAAGTTAGATCATGTGTCGTATAAGTTGGATTGTTCAAATCAAAAGTAAGAGGCACCACCTGTCCGTTCACCGTCTTTTGTCTAGCTTCCCGCAACTGATTTTCCTGATCACCGCTATACTCCGCAAAATCAACTCCAGCTACGATATGATGATCTACCACAGCACCATCATGATCCCATTTAAAATATCCGACTACGTTATCCGTGTAATCTTTACCATGACGATCAAAAAAACGCATATTCATGATCGTATTTTTAGGAGCATCAGCAAATGTATTCAACGTCCGGTGTTCATTGACATCCTCTTCATACACTGATTTCATATAGCTCAAGTGCAAGCTTAAATTTTCTGTAATCTTTTGCGACAATCTACCGCTCAGTGAAAATGTCTTCGCGTTATAAAAATCTGAAGGTTGACTTAGTGTAAATGATCGAGGTAAAGCATAAAAATCATTTGCTTTAATTCCCATCCCCCGATCGAGATAACCATTAAATTGGTTATAAACCACATCAACGTCTAGCTGCGTACCAGCTGCTGGTTTAAAAGTAAACGATGGTGCAACCAGAATTCTTTTTTGACGATTGACATCACGGAAAGTTTTCGTATCCTCATAACCCGCATTGAAACGGTACAAAACACGCTTAGCGCTATCCAAAGGTCCTCCCAGATCCAGCGTCGTACGCATCGTCTGAAAACTTCCTGAAGAAAAACCGATATTCCCCTTAAAAGTATCCAACGGTTTTTTTGTGGTCATATTAATCGTACCACCTGGTACTACATCACCAAACAAAGAAGCTCCCGGACCTTTTAATACCTCAAGACTTTCCAAGTTCAGTGTCAATGGCGTATTGTAGTAACTGTTACCATAACCATAACCCGAACGCAGACCATTGACCAAACGTACTCCGGTTTCATATCCACTTTTAAAACCACGGATAACCACATCATCATAAGAAGATGCTTCAGTTACGCCTGCCAAATCTTGAAACAGTGCACCTGTCGTAAAAGCCTGCTTATCTTCGATAAACTCTCGACTTAGAACAGAAACAGATTGCGGTAGATTCTTTAATTTACCAGAAAACTTACCCCCCAATTCCAGATCATTGGTGAGATAAGATTTATTACGTCTCCCAGTAATCAACACCTCATCCAAAGTTCTATTATCTTTAATCAAGACAAGAGATAGTCCTTTTTTTGCATTCCAGTTGCTCGCTGAAAGCGTTATTTTTTGATCGATATAACCAATTGCTGAAGCATGGATAACCATTGGGAAAATGATCGCTTCAGGAAAAGTAAATTCACCCGATATATTGGAAGTTGTTGCCTGCTTTGAACTGCTTATCGTCAATGTTACACCAGAGACAAGAGCTCCTGACTCATCATATGTTTTGCCAAATAGCTGTGTACTATTCTGCGCATGCACAGCCATTGGAAAAAGAGCAGCTACAGCCATTGCAAAAGCAAAGGTCTTTATCGTATATTTCATTGGGATATAATTATCTATTATTTGTTCAATATGAGGCTATACATCACTGTTAAGCCCTTTTGGGCTGAGATCAAAAACTAATTTCAGCCCTTATTTTTACGTATTTTGCAGTTATGAACCCTCGGCTCTGACCGATATCATGATTTGCGTGCTCAGAGGCATCAATAAAAACTTATAGCGGAATGCTTGCTGTTCTTACAACAATTTCATCCACTACCGCAACCATTTCCATTTCATCTACCATCAGCTCCATATGTATAGTAAGAAATCCAGATTCATCACGATACTCCATCAGCTGGAAACCCTGCCGCAACCAAAATTCATAGGCGCCATCCAAAAATGGATGCGTATGTAAATAAAGCCTTTCGATCTGTTTTTCCTTAGCTACTGTTAGCAATCTCTGAAACAGCTCAGTACCCAATCCTGTCCTTCGGTATTTTGGATCCACAAATAAACGGGCTACTTCGACCGTATTCTTCGCATCAATATCCAAATGTGGAAACCGGTAATCGTAATGGAGCATACCGATCACCCCGATTAATATGCCATCCGCGGTTCTTGCCTGCAGAAAAGCACCGGCAGTGCTCTGTAAGTAAAGATCTTCGAAAGCCTTTAGGTCTTTTGGAATCTGATTCGGATCCAACATCGGAAATAGTTTTCTTCTGAAATCCAGGACGTAAGGCAGCACTTCTGCCACATCTTCCGGTTCAACATGATATATCGAAATATTTTTCATTATTGATGTTCATTAAGCATTGGAGTAAACATCCATTTCCCTTGATTTTCTAAACTCAACAAAGGCAATTCATATGTTTCTTCCAACAAATTTTTCACTTCTTCGCGCTCCAGACCATTAATATCAAGCACACTTTGATCACGCATGAGGTAAAATTGGTCACCGAACATAAAAGCCAGATTAGGGTCGTGCATAACACATAAAACTGTTGTACCCTCCTGAACCAGCTCTTTCGCTGTTCGTAAAACAGCCATTTGGTAGTTGAGGTCCAAGTGATTGGTAGGTTCATCCAGCATCAGCACGTCAGGTTGCTGCACTAATACACGACATAGTAAGATCAACTGCCTTTCTCCACCCGACAGTTCGGTATACGGTTTATCCTTAAGATGTTCCAGATCAAACTTTTTTAAGATTGCATGTACCGCTTCATGATCTGCTTTACTTGGTGAGAACCTTGAAAAAGAGGCCCTTCCAGTCAAAACCACATCAAACACTGGATAGGGAAAAGTCATCTGATGAAATTGATTGAGGAAGCCCAAACGTAACTCACTACTGTTACCGACTTTGATCTTCTTACGTTCCACATCACCTATAAATATCTGACCATCGTAACGTTTTTCTAAGCCCGCGATCACATTAAACAACGTTGATTTCCCACTGCCATTACGACCCAGAATGATCGACAGTTTTCCTTTCGGAAAAGACACATTCACATCACGCAATACGACATCATTGCCATAGGAGAAAGATAATTCTTGTGTAGAAATCGTAGGTATCATGAGTTCCAGTTCATCGCGTTTCGACGCATCAAGTAAATAAATAAGGGCGCTCCCACAATCATAGTAAACACACCGATCGGAATTTCAAAAGGCATGACAGCACGAGAAAAATCATCGATCAAGAGTAGAAAACTGCCACCGATGCTGATATTTGCCCACACTGAAATATTGTTATTAGGTCCAAATATCATTCGGCTAATATGCGGAATAATCAACCCAAACAGACTGATCACCCCTACCGCTGCTACAGCAGATGCTGTTATCATCGTCGCCACTCCAATTAGGATCAGTTTAATGATTCTAGGATTGACACCTATGGCTAAAGCTTCCTGATCGCCTAGAGACAAAAGATTTAACTTCCATCGATAGAGTACGATCACCAATAAACCTACTGAAATCGGTCCGATAGCATTATATACCTTAGACCAAGAAGCCGTATGTAAGTTGCCCATTGTCCACTGGACAATAGCTTGTAATTTATACGGATCACTTAAATACTGCAATAAAGTTAAAAGGGCCGTAAAAACCCCTGAAATCACCATCCCAGACAATACCATCCCTACAATAGAAGTCCTTGCCCCGGAGTAAGAAACCATATAAGTCAGCCCCACTGCACAAACTCCAAAAATAAAAGCAGAGAGATTAACAGACATAATCGGAAACAACATCGCCAGTGCTGCTCCAAAAGCAGATCCCGAAGAGATACCTAACGTAAATGGATCGACAATTGGATTACGAAAAATAGCTTGTAGAACTCCTCCTGACGAAGCCAACGCTGCACCGACCATAAAAGTCAACAGTACCCGGGGCAATCTCACCTGCCATAAGATGGTATTCAAACTTCCATCTGCAAGCAGATGTTGATCTTGTATCAACCCGAATTGCAAACACATCCGCTGGAACAATTCGACCAAACCGACATGTTGTGTAGAACCAATAGTAAGCGACAACACGAAAAGCGTCAGTGGAAATAAGATCAACAGGACGATGATTTTTATATTTTTCATGATTATAGTAAATCCTTTTTACCGTACATGACCTCAAAAGCTTCCTGCATTTCTTTTTTCAATTGCTCTTCCGAATAGCTTGGAAAGCTCCAATGACGCACTTGTTTGGCAAACAATAAAAATTTGACGGTATGTGGATCAAAAGGAAACGATGGTGACATGACAAAAACCTGTTTGTTTTTCACGGCAGGAAGATCTGCTAACTCTTTCAGATCATACACATCCGACAATTTAGAGTTCCACAAGATTATTAAATCCGGATTCCATTTATATATCGTTTCTGCACTGATATTTGGAGCTTCCATCGGTAGAGAACATGCATTTTCAGCTCCAGAAAGACGAATCGCCATATCAATTAAACTTCCTTTTCCAGAAGTAGACATCACACGGCCTTTTGACCAAGCATAATAAACAGACTTCGCATTTTCAATCGATGGAACTTGCATACGATCGAGTTCAGCATCAACATAATCAACAATTTCCTGTGCTCTTTCTTGTTTTCCAACAAGCGTTCCCATACCAAGCAATTCCGCTATTATACTTTTGTCATCTGCCGAAGAGCAGGTAAAAACAGGAATATCAAGATCTTCTAATTGTTGTATATGATCTTGATCGGTATTGAAGGTAATCACCAGATCAGGTTGTAACGCAATAATACCCTCTACATTACTGGACTGCCCACCATAAGTTGGTGTTGGCAATGTTTTGGCGGCAATCCTCGAATCAAGTTTTGATAAAAAGGCATAAGTATCTTCCATTTGATAAACCTGCTGAGGAATACCAACAACCTGATCACCCGCTTGAAGCATATACACCTCATCAAGCAACGAAGGAAATAAAACCACAACCCGTTTGGCAACATCCTTCAACTTGATCACTTTCCCACGACTATCGGTAGCGCTAATGGATTTCGACAGATCATTTTTAGGACCATGACTACACGCACTAAAAGTGACTATAGATAACAAGGCTATTAAGCAAAATAATTTACAGCTCATTTTCATTTCTTGATTTTTTCATCAACCACTTTACTAAATTTTCTGACAGTAATATCCCATCTTCCAACTGTACCTGAGATTGAAATTTTGCCAGCAGCTGTTCATATAACCGACCATCATAAGGGACACAGTACATGCCCCTATCAGTATCCATAAACACTGGTAAATGCCTATTTCCCAAATAATAACAAAAGTCTGCTGCCTGCACTGCATTGACGGGAGTAAAACAAATGGTCAATGTCGGTTTAATCGCAATGGTAGCGATCAATTTTCCTTCATGAAACAGACCATCTCCAAAACACCATTCCCTACCTTTTTCCAGTTCCATGACTATAGTTTGTCCAGTCGTTGTCGCTCTGGTCAATCTTTTTTTATTCACTTCAAACCATTCCAGCTGAAGTATCGCGACCGTATCCTGAACAAGCTCTCCCTGTGGCAGCACAGCATCAATATATACGGACCCTGCTTGCATAGCTCTTATTTTACTTCCGCTTGAAGTCTTGATTCTTTTTTCTGTTTCACTTTTTCCTTCAACCAGTCGCACCACTCATCAATACCCTCATTCTTCAATGTACTGATAGTAATCACTTCAATATTCGGATTTACTTCACGGGCATCTTTAGTTACAGCATCTACTGAAAAAGGCACATACGGCAATAAATCAGATTTTGATACCAACATCAATTCACTCGTTAAAAACATACGTGGATATTTTTTGGGTTTATCATCACCCTCAGTGGTGGCCAATAATGTAACACGATAATCCTCACCTAAATCAAAAGCCGAAGGACAAAGTAAATTGCCGACGTTCTCGATAAATAATAGATCAGTACCTGTGATATCAATATGATCAAGTGCCTGCAGGATCATCTGTGCTTCGATATGGCACATACCACCAGTCACGATCTGCAACGCGTTGATTCCAACTTCACGCATTCTGATCGCATCGCGCTCCGTTTCTGGATCACCTACCAATACCGAAATATTGAGATCATTGGCAAGTAGTTTTCCAGTTTCTTGCATCAAAGTTGTTTTACCTGAACCCGGAGAAGAACAAACATTGATGACACAAACGTCTTTTAAACGCTCACGGATAGCATTTGCAACATAATCGTTGGCTTTTAATAAATGTAATGTGGTGTTATCACATTGTACCGAACCGACTCGGTTTCCAGCACTTTTTGGACTAGAGGTGTTAGTAGACATAATTTCTTATTTTTCTTGTTTAAAAATTACTTTTGAAATATACAATTCGTTTCCCTGAACGATTGTAGACGAAGAACGGCCGCAAGGACATACAAAACGGTGATAGTGAACCGGAAAGTTTTGTTGACAGACGTCGCAGTAAGCTACGATATCGTTAACGACCACTTCCAGCTCCATCTCTGCGTAACCTCTATTCTCAGCAATAAAGGCATCAAATGCATTTTGGATCAGAACAGGCTGTACATTTGACAGCAGACCTGCGGTTACTTGAATCTGTTGAACATCTTCCACTCTAGCACCATAATGGCCCTCCAGTGTATCGAAGATATCCTTTACAATACTAAGCTCGTGCATAATAGTGTTTAATCTTAGATAATATAGAATTGAGTTTTGCGTGTAGCAATTCAGGTTTTTTGACGCTATTCCATATAGCATGTACGTCAGGATAGCAGGTTAAAAAGGTATCTTTATCTGCTCAAAAAGGAGGAATTTACGGGATTGGACCGGCAGATCAGCTTGTGATGAATAGGTATCCAGATAAGCTGTCTGATCGGGATATAACAAGCGAACAGTTAAATCGTATACGGCAAATAATTTGTCCAGTTTTAAATCCCTGTCAAGATCTAAATCGATATCCCAGATATACATTTCTTGAAAAAGAGAATTTTTCTTGTCAGATAGCTGGTCGTCTGTATGATCGATCAACTGATCCGCAGGATCAAATCTCCTTTGGAAGGAGCTAGAACTAGCACGATTCCGTACTGGAGCATGAGTGGTTGATCCCAAAGATTGCAAAGGAAAAAACCATACTGACAGCACAAAAATAACTAGTCTCAACATCATAAGTAACTATTCTAAAAACTCATTGTTTTTAATCCAACAAATTTACAGTAAAAAAAAGCAAGTAAAATAGCACAAATCTTGAATTTTGTTTCACGAAATAGGATAATTTCTTTTTTTTCTTTTATGAGATTGCAGATCCCAAGCTATTTTATACCGTTATCCACTAAGCATAGCTACAGCTATTCGTAACACAACGCAAGAAGCTGAATTATTATTTAGATTTAAAGGCAAACGCCCCCTCCTTTTAGTAAAAGGAGGGGGCGTTTGAAAAATAAACTTCGAATTATTTATTTTTTACTAAAGGTAGACTGCACTTCAAAATCTTGATATTTACCCCGTAGAATCATCTTTTTTGTTGTCAGTGTATAAACATCAAATACTTCCTGTTGACGACCATTTTCTGCTATTGTGATTTCTTGACGATCCGAAGAAAATTTGTACTTACCCGAAACTGGGACTTTTATCCAAACGGGTTCAATTTCGTCAAAATCGATTTCGACTGTAATACCTGTGAAGGTACCGTCAGCTTTAAACGAATATTCGATTCCATCGGTATAAGGAACTTTTTTCATTGTATTTAACTCTTGCATCTCTTGCAGAACCCAACGTCCAACAATACTTTCAGATCCATCTATGGAAGCTTCATCTTTTGAACAAGATGCAACAAACACCGTTACAAAAAGAACAATAATTGTTACTATTTTTTTCATATATACTATAGGGGTTAATTTAATTTTATATTGATCAAAAAATCCATTTCCTTTCACAAAAATTAATATTTCATTCAAAATCTTCGCAAAACTAAATAAAGCACGGAAATATCCAAGTTTTAACTCAAAAATTGTGGCTTTCAAGCCACCCTCTAAAAGCAATATCTCAATCTACCCTCATAATATGAATTACCGACCGTTTAACAAACTCACAATGGACGGAAGATCTTTGCACTTTTATTTACAATATGCCATTGCTACATCCTATTCGATCGATCTGATCTCAATATATAAACATTCCATTTTATAAAATCGACTTATAAAGACCGACTGATATCCACGACATTGAAAATCTGATCGACATCATCGAGTGTAATGGTAAAGTCTGGATATTTGACTTTGTCGGCATTCAGGGAATGCAGGGTAAGGATGCCTTTCTCTACATCATGGTGGCTGATTTCTTTAATAATGACCCCTTCGTAACGATGTACAATAACCCAATAACGATATTTATGGGTATGGAATTTGGATTGCCACAATTCCCTTTTAATCAAACGTCCGGTAACGATATCGCCATCCAAGACACTTGCATCTGTACCGTCAGTCATACTATCACCACTAACCTCAAAAGAACGGTATATACCCCGGTGGAACTCATTGACCGTGATAAAATGTGCCGGCAGCTCATCCATATATTCAGAGTCGGCAAAACCAGATAAGTAACCCGCTTTTGCTTTTTCTGTCACCAATTTGGTCTGCATCAAATAGCGTCCAGGAGAAACTTCAAAAAAGATATTGTTTTTATTTTCATCCATGAATTTCACTTCATCAGAAAAATAACCGATGGATTTTCCGTTTCCTACATTGACCATAGAAACGGCATCCGACTGAACAAAGGATTCGCGCTTTTCACGGTTTCCACGATTGTGCAGCAACCAATCATAATTGACCTGCGGAAATGCATTTTCAATACGTGTTTTCATGGTTAGACCTATGGGATATTCGCCTTTCTTGATGCGCGAATACACCTGTTCCCGCACACCTAAAATAGCCGCAAATTCGCGATTGGTCACTTTCATTTCCAAACGTAATACCTCAAAATTATTATTTAGGTAAGTTTCCATGATTTTCATAGCATTTAATCAATTGTTACACAAAAACATAACAACCTGACGCTAAGTTACACAATCTAGTTAACCTAAACAAATAATAATCAATAAAAAACAATCAAAATACTGATTATAAGCATATTAAATATAAACAAAAAAGTTTAATATTATTTATATCAAACCTATATATGCATAAAATAAATTAAAAAAATCTTTGAAGTTTAACTTTTCTGTTTAACTTTGTTTAACCCAATAATTACATTGAACGATAAAAACAGTATACAGCACAAAAAATAAATAGATGAAAAGAATCCATACCATCCTTGCATGAAAGCAGCGTCAAAAAATATGTTCATCCTATTACGGGGATTAGTTGAACAGCCAAAGCGATCAGCATACGTACCATAACCAGAGCTTTGTAGCCCATTAAATGAGTTATAAAACTATTAACAATTGAAAACATGAACACACTATATCATTCTTTTATTATGAACTTTCTCACAGAAAATCACCCAGAGTTATTGAAAACAATCAATACCATGTATGAACCTGATCTATCCAAAATCCATGCAGTAATAGACTGCTATTGCGCATTTGTTGGAATCAATCCTGAACAGATCAAAGGTGAATTCATCAACTATAAAGACATCCAACATCGGTATAAAGCCATTTCGGTGGTACTTAGAGTCTTTCAGCCGGAAAAATTGGTATCGTTGAAAACTAAAGTAAAAAGTACGATCTACAAGGAAACTATCCCATATCTGAATATCAGTAACGATACTTTACAAAAATCCATTATCTGTGCCTGCAATCAATACGACATGTATAGTGATTTCAAAAAAGAAATTAAACAGATCGCAAATTATTACCTCATACATACCCGGTTTAACAGTAAATAGGGTCCTTAGGTTATGGTTGGAAAACATCAGGTTCTTTTAATCTGAAACGGAAGACGATAACACACATTATATACAACTAAAAATGAGTTTATCTCCAAAATTATATCAAGGATATGGAGCAAGTGAAAATCCTAGAAGTCCAAAACTCCTGGTCCATGAACACAAAAAAAGACCATCTTAACAAAAGATAAGTGGTCTTTTTTTGCACCCTGCATGATCTATCTGATCTTTTTCTTGATCCAACACAGACAAATGAAAATTAGTATAAAAAGACTGATGTAAAACCAGAATATCATACTGGATTCGGGTTTACTTACAAGGCTGGAAGCTTTCTTTTCGAAAGTGACTTTTTGTTTTGTTTCCAGCGCTGTCTGTTTCTTTTCATGTTGTTCCACTTTTGTAGTTTTAGTCATCGACTGCACTACATTGGATTTCTCTCGGCTTTTCTGATTGACTTTCCCCCTAGCCATGAGGACGGTGCCATCTTTCTCAATCCTAACATCTTCTCCTTCTAATTGCATCACAGTCTCTCCATCGAGCCATACAAAAGATTGCAAATCTGTTTCCGTTGTCACCACTATTTCTTTCTCCTTTTTTAAATCAAGCTCCATTGCGCTTATGTTTTCATTTATTTCCGACTGCTTGATTTTTGTGTTTTTTTTAAATAAACCGCAGCCATTAACCAAAAGTATGACTGCGACCACGCCTACTATTATCTTCATTTTTAATTTTCTTTAATTCAATTTGTAATTCATTAAAAAGTTTCATCAGGTCATCATATTCTGCTTGTAGCTTCGCTAATGTTTTTGCACAAGCTATATGCTCATCATTTGCAATGCGCAAAGCATCGTTTAAATCTTCAATAACAGCGCGTAGCTGTTCGATATTTTTCTCCAGGCGATCTGCATAGCCTGCCCATTTATCAATCACCTTTCCTGCATTTTCGACATTGGTGGCTTCCACCTCTGCTTGCTGCTTTGGACGCCCAACGAAATAACCAATTATTCCGGTGATCACAGGCGTACCAAATCGTTCCACTAATTCCAACAGTTCCATCATGCTTAACTAAAATATAATTTTGCTTCTGCCGCTCTTCGTCTTACCAAACCAGGTAAAACCCGCCCTCCGGCTTTGTCCCATTTCATAAACTCATCTGCAATACGCTTATCATCGGGATCTTGATTGATCCGCTTCAGTAAAGTTGATTTACTCAAGTTTGTCGCACCCAAATTGTAGGTGAAAGATACAAGTGCATCAAATTGCTGCTGCCGTAAAGATCTCTGCACCAACCTCAAAACATCATTTTCATAATGAGTTAGGATATCGGCTAACATCCGATCACCTGCTGTTCTTGTGAGTGGAATATCATCCATAGCGACCCGACGTCTACTGGGAAGATAATAGGTAAATCCATAACCTATAGTGGCTATCCCAACAGGATCGAGATAAGGTTTGCTGTACCAGCCCTCGAAATCCTTTATCAGTTGTAATCCTTTTTGTCCTATCTTCATAATCATTTCTTTTTGTCAAAAAAAGCCCTCCCTAACGGAGAGCTTGTCTGTAATTAATATTCATCTAATCCAGCGCCTAGACTACACGAAAGCGGTAGCATATTTAAGAAGTATAAGGTCTACTCTTAATAACAGCACATCGAACTCGTGTAGCTGCATGGTTCTGAAAGACTTCCAGCAGCCCTTTTACATCTTGGATCGCACCATCAATATCTTCTTCATAGATTACTTTTTTAGCCAAACAATGGGCTACCTCTGAAATTGCTTTTGCTTCAAAACCCAGCTTTGTATATCGGGCTGTAAGGGCTGCTGAAATCTTTTCTTTCATTTTTATTTTATACTAGTTTGGAATATCTTATACAAAAGTAGAGCAGTGATGAGACAAAAAATCAGGATATCTATGCTTTGTAAGCGGTATGTGGGAGATACCGAAAATATGAGGTTGATAAGAATGAATATGTTGTTATAAGACAAAATAAAAGTGAATTGAAATAGTATATCAGTATACGCGTTGTAGACTATCCGCTACAGTAGGAGAAATGATTTAGACACAATATCACGATTATCGATAAATATTAATTAAAATTAATATCTTAGAGGCTTATTGATATTAATAATCCCAGTAATTAATTATTCTCATTATTTGGAATTAAAATATATAAATAAACAGTAAATGAGCTACATATATTACTAAATTATAAATAAATGAAAATGTTTTTCAAATTTGCAGCTGTTTTAACAGTTTCTGCTATGCTAACTTCTTGTTATTCTTACACCAGTGTCGTAGGAAAAGGAGCACAAGGAAATCAACAAGTAACAAAATGGAACCATTATGTAATCGCTGGTTTGGCTCCAGTTGGAGTTTCAGATTCTAAAGCAATGGCTGAAGGTGCTGAAAATTACACCGTACATACTAGACAATCTTTTGTAAATGGTCTATTATCTGCAATCACATTTGGTATCTACACACCAACAGTGACGACTGTTACGAAATAGTAACACTTAAATTTAATTTGAAAGGCTGTCTACTGGCAGCCTTTTAAAATCCGATATTATAATTTATATCATGAAAAAAGTATTTTTCTGGACAGCTATTGCGATTTGTGTATATATACTATTCAGTATTTTAAATATCCTATTTGTCGGCAATACTCCGATGAGCAGTTTTGATTATGGTTATTTGGCAGGCAAAATTCTGTTATTGACCATCCTCATTTTTATTATCATAACAATACGCAAAAGAAATTAAGCCCTATATCAGCCTACCTCTATTTCAGTTTTAACACGCTATACCTGACTTGTACCTATCAAAAATAAATTTTTAAATTTAAAATTCTTCTGCACTCCGCGTACTTCACTTTAATAATCCTATTATCTAATTACTTCAAAATCAAACGATGCAACATCAAGATATCTATTAAGTAATAAACATAGTATATCTTCAGATAAGTATCATTACATCCCCAGCACCCGAAAAAAAAGAAATAGGCTATAAATGTGGCTTGATAAATACGAAGAACTGAAGTGCTTCTATTTTTTTACATTTTTATTATCTTAGATAAAAATTAAATGAGTGAACATTTAACGCCCTTTTTATCTTTTTTATAGTAAAAATGCACATGAATAAACAAACTCTTATACTCGTACTTAATCTGCTTCCTTTTATAGCACTTTGTCAAAAAATGATTGCACCTGGCAGTCCTGATATTAATACGTCTTATCTTAAACCTCAAAAATCTTTATACACAGTATATTATGTAAAGGATACCAGCTGGACAAAGAAAGGAACGATGACTTATGACATCTCTTACGAAAACAATCAATTGATATTCCATTACAAATACACAGACAAAAGTAATGAGTGGTCTAATATCCGAACGTCTATTGCAGATGCTAAGACCCTAAGATCGATCAGTTACCAATCTGAAAGCAGCGGAAGTAAATTCAACCTCGATTTTGGAGAAACCATAAGAGGGAATTATTATTCAAAAAAAACCAAAAAGGATAAAATATTGAATTTAAAATCACCAGGTTCATTTATTGATTTCAACCTAGCTGATAATATGATGACCACCTTACCTCTCACTGTAGGCTATAAAGGAACTTTTTCGCAGTTTTATTACGATGACAACTCGGATACTTTAACTTCCAACTACATCATCAAAGAGGTTAAAAGTTATGCTTATCGTTCACCTAAAACCGGAAACCATGATACGTGGTTAGCCTCCGTATTGGAAGAAAGCACAGGAGCGATCTACAACTATGTGATTGACAAAAAAGATCACCGTTTATGGCAACGGGAAATGTCCTTGGGCAATGGCATGTGGGAAATCTGTACCAATGAAGAACTAGACTACCAACCGATAAAAAGTCAGTTCAATAAAGAACAGGCGGTACAGCAGATTACAACAGGTAGTAGTGTCATTACAGGAACGGCCTATGCAAAAGATAACACGGGCAAGAAACTGGGCGGACTGGTCAATACGGCCAAAAAACAGTTTGCTCCAAAGGGTACGGAAATCACACTTTTCCCAAATTCTGCCTACTACGAAGAGTGGACCGCCGTTAATAAAAAGATAAAAAAACAAGGGAAAATACCTGAGGTACCATTAGATTCAAATTTTGGGGCAGGAATTAAGAAAGCGAAGGTTTATGATGATGAGGGACATTTTGAATTTGCGGATCTTCTCCCTGGCACATATGTGATCATGGCCAGTTTTGATTTTACCAACTCGTATAACTATTCGTATGTAACTGGATATACTAATTATTATAATTACTGGGGATATACCGGATCTAATACTAACTATGCCTCTGCTAGACAGCATTACAGGGATCAGGCTCATATAGAAAAACGAGTGACCATAGACAAAAATGGAGAAAAAAAAGAGGTCAACTTAAAAGATAACTAAGTCCATGATCAAATATAGAAGTTCGTGATTCAACCTACTATGCTTGATCATAGTAGTGAAACCTGACTTCCATTGTATGTAAATGAAAGAAGTATAATTTTAAAATAAAGAAACAGCATATGGTAGACAGAAAAGTAATCCTATATATTGCCATGAGTTTAGATGGCTATATCGCTAAACCAAATGATGACCTGGGTTTTTTATCCCTAGTAGAACAGGAAGGTGAAGACTACGGTTATGCAACGTTTATAGCATCTGTAGATACGGTAGTGATGGGGAGAAAAACATATGATTGGATCATGAGGCACGTTCCGGAATTTCACCATGCAGATAAGCGATCTTACATCATAACGAGAACTCCAAAACCAGCTATTGGCAACACCAGTTTCTACACAGCGGATCTAAAGGACCTCATATTAAAATTGAAAAGTGAAGCCGGAAAAAAAATTTTTATTGATGGTGGAGCTGAAATCGTCAATGCGCTTTTAAGGGACAATTTAATTGATGAATTTGTGATTTCGATTATTCCGATCTTAGTTGGAAATGGAACCAAACTCTTTCAGGACGGGAGACCGGAGCAAAACCTAAAACTTGTCTCAACCAAACAGTTCAAAACAGGATTAACGCAACTGCATTACAAAAGCATTGGAGTGTAATTGAGCTACTTGCGATATTCTGATTAGATCGTTGATTAAAAAGTAGAGTCAATTTATCTTCCATAGATCATATTGACTCTATTTTCATAGACGACAACAAAATATTAGTATCTCAAATAAAATGATTTTCAACGTATCATCACACTCATTATCTCCATATTAAGCTTTTCGCGCATCTCATATAGCACGATTGTAATCAACCAAAAACTTTATAAACTGTCTTTTTTCAATAAAAATAAAGGATAATAAAATTACGCTTTGAAAAGTGTAACATGAATAATATATTTGCACTGTTTATAATTAATCTAAATAAAAGAAATAAACACTATGAATAATATTATCATTTACCTCATGCTGCTGCTTCCATGCTCTCTCCATGCGCAAGCGCAACAAAAAACAGAAATATATGGAAAAATATTCTCCGCGGATGGAAAGCCAGTTGAAGGTATCACGGTCAAACTACTTCCTCAGGACATCAGCGTTTCGACTAGAGCCAACGGTTCTTATCTCATAAAATCAGTAAAACCTGGTCCTGCACAAATCTATATCTCAGCCATTGGAGTTCAATCTCAGACCCGAGACATCCAGATAGAAGAAAAAAGAAATACCATTGCTGACATCTATCTTACCGAAAACCAGTCCACTCTAGAAGAAATAGTGATCAACGGTACTAACAAAAATAAATATACGCGCAAACAAAGCTTATACGTATCTAAAATGCCGCTTCGCAATATGGAAAACTCGCAATCTTATGCTGTTGTTACCAAAGAATTGCTAAAAAGTCAATTAAATACAAATTATGATGATGCATTGGCCAATGTTTCGGGTATTGACAAGTTGTGGTCAGCTACCGGTCGTCCAGGAGATGGAGTCTCCTACTACACATTACGTGGATTTGCTACACAAGCAGCAATGGTCAATGGAGTGGTCAGTATTGCCAGTACGAGTCCTGATCCAGCTAATTTAGAAACAATCGAGGTGATTAAAGGTCCTTCAGGTTCTTTGTATGGTGGTGCTGCAGTTGGTTTTGGTGGATTGATCAATAACATCACTAAAAAACCGTTGGATACTATAGGTGGACGTGTCAATTATATCTTTGGTAGTTATGCACAACATCGCGTGACAGCAGATGTTTACGGTCCTTTGACAGCAAATAAAAAACTACTGGGTCGTATCAATACAGCATATTCGCACACTGGGACCTTCCAGGACGCAGGATTTAATAAATCATTTTTTGTTGCACCTTCTTTACTGTACAAACCAAATGACAAATTAGACATTCAATTGGATGCGGAAATTTATCAGAGCAAAGCGACAAATCCCATGATGGTATTCCTCAATCGTTCCCGTCAATTGTTTGCAAGAACACCTGATGAATTACAATTTGACTTTAACAAGTCGTACACCAACAATGATGTGACGTTTAAAAATCCCAGTACCAACTTGCGTGGAAATGTGACATACCGTATCAATGAGCAGTGGACATCCAACACAACTGTCAATTATAACAGACGTAAATCTGATGGTTACTTTCAATACATTATGTACTTGCAAAGTGCCAATGATACCTTGATTAACCGATATGCGGCTCTTCAAAATTATGTAGCAAATAATATCAATGCACAACAGAATTTTATTGGTGATTTCCATATTGGTGGCATGCGCAATAGATTGCTTGTAGGACTGGATTTCCTTTCTCAAAAAACAGAAACGCACAACTCACCTTACGTACAGACAGATCAGATCAACACTGCATACGACGATCCGGACTACTACAAATTTAACGCTGCTTTTATTGACGCCGCAATTGCTGCTTCCAATGGTGCAAAAACCAACAACCGCAGCCGTACGCAAGTATTTGGCACATATGTTTCCAATGTCTTGGACCTAACTTCACAATTGCATTTAAACCTTGCTTTACGCATGGATTATTTCAATAACAAGGGAACTTATAACATCGACAAGGATACGACCACCGGTGCGTTTAACCAAACAGCTTTTTCGCCACGTGTTGGTCTAGTTTATGAAGCGATCAAGGACCAGGTTTCTTTCTTCGCAAACTATCAAAATGGTTTTAAAAATGTTTCGCCAGTAGTACAGCCTCACCCTAGTGTATCTGGTGATTTCAAACCACAACAGGCATCGCAGTGGGAAGCTGGTGTCAAATTTAATCTAATTGAGGATAAAATTGGTCTTACTGCCAGTTACTACGATATCAGTGTAGACAATATGATCCGTCCTGAAACAGTAGAAATAGATGGCAAAAGCTACAACATCAGTGTACAGGATGGAACACGTTTAAGTCGTGGTGTTGACTTTGACTTAACCGCAGCTCCTATTCAAGGGTTAAATGTCATCTTAAGCTATAGTTTCAACGATAGTAAAACAACAAAAGCTGCAGCTACTGTGAACAACCTTCGTCCTACTGAAGCTGGCCCAAAACATCTATCGAATATCTGGGCAAATTACATCTTACAACAAGGAACGTTGAAGGGTGTAGGTATTGGTCTTGGAATCAATCATGCCAGTGAAAATATCATTACCAACAGTGTCCCTACGGGAACTTTTGTACTTCCGTCTTATACATTACTTAATGCCAGCCTTTCTTACGGCTACAAAAAAATGGAAATTGCCCTGAAAGCAAATAATCTGACTAACCAAACTTACTTTAAAGGTTGGACAACGGTCAATCCGCAAATGCCAAGAAATATCCTGGGTAGTATTGCTTACCGCTTTTAGATTTAACACCTAGGGGCTGTCAAAAAATGACAGCCCCTAGGTGTTAAATGTATCCAATAAGAAAAACACTTCTTCAAAGAGAATATCTCCATTCATCAATCAGGAAGACCCAATCTGAATACCACGAGATTTCAGGATATGTAAACAATATAAAAGTTTACTTACGCCGTATCGGTCCTTCTATTTTCATCTATAAATCGATCCAAAAAATCAACTTTGATATCATGAATTTGCAGTAGACTTGTTAATCGATCGATGGAACATCCTTCAGTTTCTATACGAAAGATAGAATCTTCATCATCCAAATCCAAGGTTGCAGACTGCACTTCCGGCATATTAACCTTCAAGATCTGCATTAAAAAATTTTTCTTTTCGTTTGTTTTTACTGAGCTTTTAAAAATTAACACCTGCCTGACCATCATTATTCTTAATTTAAGATATAACCATACCGCATTATTAATCATGATATATATTAATGATGCCGCTAAACAAATCTAGTCTTTAAGGTAGGAAGAAATTTTAATATTATACGAAAGTACTTGCTTTTTATATGAATGTGCAAAATACAAAGATTAAACAAAATCAGTCAACTGAAATCATCAAGATCAACACTATCGCAACCAGCTATTGACCAAAGATCGATGTTCTGCAACCCATTGTTTTGCAGTAGATTCTTTATCCTTACTTTCTTCCATTTTCATCAATAAATTAGCCATAGTGGCTACATCAAAATGAACCTGAGAAAAGAAACGTGTCAACTCGGGCTGCTCAGTAGGAAATTGCTTGCGCGTAAAAATCTTAATCTGCTCTGAGGTTCCTAAAGATTCTCTTGGATCTTCCAGAAATTTCAACTTCATCTTACCAAACATCCAGTGTGGCTGCCATGCCGCGACGACAATCCAGCGTTTCTCCTTAATCGCATTCTGCAATTCAGTGATCATCGCAACAGTGGATGAATTGACCTGAAGATAGTTTAAATCATAATCTTTTAGCGTACGATCTACTGCAGCCGTAATACCAGCTCCTTTTTCAATACCCATGATCTGATGATTAAATTGATCTACATGTGTTTTTAACTCTTCTATCGAATTGATCGGCACATAATCGGGTACTACCAGACCATTTCTGGCGTGAGCATAACTCGTTCCGATATCAACAAGATTGGGAAATTTTGCAATTTTAGAACCATGAGTCAAAGGAAGCCAAACATCCATATAAAGGTCTGTATCGCCATTGTTCATGGATGCTAATATCATGTCGGGTGTAGCGCGCTGGATCACCAGTTGATAACCCATTTCTTCTAGAACCGCCTTTGCAACGTAGGTCATGGCGACACCTTCTGCCCAACCATCCACCATACCTACGTTGATATATTTTTTGTTACCATCTGGCTGACAAGCACTAAGTAACAGGATAACGCCCCAGATTAACGCTAATTTTATGTTCTTCATATTATTTTTTATTCTGTACAAAACCCTGTGTTATCCTATCCAAGATAATGGCTAAGATGACGACAGACAAACCACTTTCAAATCCAAGTCCTATATCCAGATTATTGATTCCTTCCAGTACTCTTTCTCCTAAACCTCCTGCTGCGATCATTCCGGCAATCACGACCATGGATAGGGACAATAATATAGTCTGGTTTATACCTGCTAAAATAGTTTGCATCGCTAACGGCAACTCAACCTTAAACAAGATTTGTCGATTGGTAGCTCCGAAAGCACGCGCTGCTTCTACTATATCCTTTGGAACAGCATCAATACCCAGAGTCGTCAAACGGACAGCTGGCGGCATGGCAAAAATAATAGTCGCAAATGCTCCAGGAACTTTACCGATACTAAAAAACAATACGGCAGGTATGAGGTACACAAAAGCAGGCATCGTCTGCATCAAGTCCAGCATGGGGCGAATGATTTTGGCCGCAAGTTTATTTTTTGCTGCCCAAATACCTAAAGGAACAGAAAGTATTAAAGCAGTGGCAGTCGCTACTAATACCAATGACAGGGTCTCCATCGTTTCTTTCCAAAACCCCATCATGTAAATCAGCGTCAATCCTAACAAAGTTGTGACGGCTACACCTTTGCCGGATTTCCACCATGCTAAACCTGTAAAAACTCCGATCACCACAAAAAATGGTATCGCTAAAAATATCCACTCTAATCCGATAATGGTTGAATTACCCGTATGTTTTATAAAATCGAATAAAGGCTTAAAATTTTCTGTAAGCCAATTAATCGCAACTTCAATGTATTGACCTATATCTATTATTTTACTCATTGTTATTGATTATTTGCTTTGTCTTTTAATTCGTTAATTTGCTCTTCGTTAAACTTTGTGGCTTCGATAATGAGCGAAGTCTGTGTTACTATACCTAACAATCTGTTCTGATCATTGACGACCGCTATTGGAGATCGTGTCTCAGAAATCAATGGTAACATTTCTTCCACCGTAACATCTTTTGATACAGAAGGCACATGCATATGAATAATGGATTCTACAGTTGGATCCTTTCGCTTAGCAGCTTGAATAACCTCATTAATATGAACAAAACCCAAGAAGGTATCATGGATATCCACTACAGGTAATATTTCCAATCCGGTTGTTCTCATCTTACGGAGCGCTCCTTCAGGACCATCTTTTTTGAACCTAACCAATGTTGGTTTCTCTGTCATCAATGAACCTGCTGTGATAATCGATTTTCGATCGACTTTATCCACAAAAGCTTTCACATAATCACTGGCTGGATTGGTTAGGATATCTTCTGCTGTACCAATCTGCTCAATAATACCATCTTTCATAATCACGATGCGGTCACCAAGTTTGATAGCTTCATCCAAATCATGGGTAATGAATACAATAGTTTTTTGTAAAGTATCTTGCAGATCAAGCAACTGATCCTGCATCTCTGTTTTGATCAAAGGATCTAGTGCTGAAAATGCTTCATCCATTAACATGACCTCTGGGTCATTGGCAAGGGCACGAGCCAAGCCTACTCGTTGTTGCATCCCACCCGACAGCTGAATCGGAAACTGCTGTTCAAAACCATTCAGACCAACGATATCAAGCGCTTTTTGAGCTTTCGATTCACGAGACGATTTGTCCTCTCCTCTAATTTCTAAACCAAAAGCGGCATTAGTCAAAACGGTATGATGCGGCAATAATCCAAACTTCTGAAACACCATACTCATTTCAGTTCTGCGTACTTGTAAAAGCTCTTTATTATTCTTGCTTGTGATATCATCATCATTGATAAAAACTTTACCCATTGTAGGTTCATTCAAGCGGTTCAGGCAACGTAGTAAAGTAGATTTACCACTTCCAGAAAGTCCCATAATCACAAAAAACTCACCCTCAAAAATTTCAAAATTAGCTCTGTTGATACCGATCGTACAACCTGTCTTTTCTAAAATCTCTTTTTTTGAACAACCATCATTCAGTAATTTCAAAGCCAATTTCTTTTGTCTACCGAACACAATTGTTAAGTCTTCAACTTTTATCTTAACTTTTCTGTTTTGATTCATTTTTATTTTTTTTGATATGAAACGAAATGTCACGTCACATTCGGCATACTCAATAGTAAATACACTCATGTTATTTTTAATAACATAAACATATCCCTAAAGTTGAGCGAGTTCGATCAAAGACCTAGTTCTTGTTCAATCAACTTGATAATTAATACATTTTACTCTTAGTTCGATGAAGAGCAATCATGAAAAAGAAACGAATCTTTTAAAAGACGAGATATAGAAAACTAGACCTCTTTTATACTTAACAAGTATATGGCGAACAAATCTGATAAAGCTCCCAAAAGAGCTATATCATAACGGAAAAAACCCTTGCCTCCGTGTCATATGACGGCACAAAGGTACGAAAAATAAAATAAACGCCATTTTATGCCATTAAAACACTGACTTACAGAGCACCCAATACAACACTAATAATCACCCATTTAAATAAATATGAGGGCATCAAAACGGTTTTATACCTCGTTTTGTAAGCGCTATTCATTGGCTCATCTAAATCAATCCAACTCTCCATATTTTTAATACAGAGTTTCGTATTTTGAGTTCAATATTTGGATTGATTGAAGCGACTGTAACATAACTTATCCATGTTCAATATCATAGGTTACCAATTGGATACTCACTCGAAAAGTATATTGATCTCTGGTCACCTCTGGAACTTGTTCTCCAAGCAACTGAAAACGGCTTGTAATATTGTTAAGCCCTATACCTGTGGATGTAATTTCTGAATGATCAAGAGGTGATAAAGTATTTTCAATAACGACCTTCCCAACTTCTTCATTGGAAATACGAATCATCAAAGGACGTCGCTTATTGGTAGAATTGTGTTTAATAGCATTTTCAATCAGCAACTGTAAGGTCAATGAAGGAATATACATATTCCGACTATGATCATCAATATCAATTGTAAAATTGACCCCACTACCGACACGATGTTCTATTAGAAATATATAGGCATTTAAAAATCTAATTTCCTCATCTAGCGTTATCATATTTTTTTTACTATTCACTAATAAAAATCGATAGACTTTGGCAAAGTTTTCAGAATATTCAAATCCAAGCTGTTGATCTTCCAATATCAATTCAGAAAGTACGCTGAGATTATTAAAGATAAAATGAGGATCCAATTGCATTTTTAATGCATTCAGTTCAGCTTCTACAGATGCTTGTTTTAATTCGGCTGCTTTTATTTTATGTTCGGACATTTCCGTAGCGGTTTCAATCCAGTTGTTGATGAGATAACTCATGGTATTGATGGAAATAATCATAAAAGAGATGACCAAACTGACCACGATCCATTGCAAAATATCTTTTATTTCCTCCATAGAAGGAACTGATTCTATTTGAGCAGATTGAGGGTCTATAATGGCATAACACAGCATATTCATCAAAATGAGCGTCAATACGGCGATGAAATTAAGGGTAATTTCAAGAAAAAGCCTTTTAGATTTATTTTGTGTCCAAGGAACGCGCAGATTCAACTTTCTATGGATAAAAATACTCACTTCGGAAATTAGAAAACAAAATAAAAAGGAGACCGCCCATTCTGCTATAATCTCAGAAATACTTCTTGTAAAATAATCTTGCCAATAGGCAGAATACGGATCGAGGATGTAAGAAACCAAATAATGCAAAACAAATGCAAATACGACCAAAAACATCCGTTTAAAACGGGTAGGAACCAGTCGTCTATTTTTATCAGAATAATTGATTTCTTCCATTTTCTGCAAAGTCTAAATCCGCACAAGCGAGCTGCCACAAGATAAGGCAATCTTTTAGCAAAGTTATCTCAAATTTTATATTTGGATAGTTTAATAAGCTGAAATATTAAACATGACGACAAATACATAAACATCCGAATGAGAATCAAAATCGATGTTTCCCTCACGTCTTATTATTATTTTCTAGCAGAAATTTAAAAGAATAAATAATATCTTCAATATCACACTGAAGAAAGAGACAGTTGAGTTAGAGTATGAAAACACAGTTAATCAACACGATAGCAAAGAAAAAAATTGGGATAAATGATAGCAGGTGATCATCGAAAATTTAAAAATAAAAAGAAGGGAATCCCAATACTAATCGGATATCCACAACAAACTTAGCACAGCTGAAAACAAAAGGTGCAGTAGATACCGCACCTTTACAAGAGTTAATATTGGCATAAATAATCTTCAGTCTTACAATTCCTCATCATGTTGAGTAATATCTAATCCAAGTTCTTCTTCCACTTCATGTACACGAAGCGGCGTAATTAAATCCGTTACTTTAATTAAAAGAAGTGATCCAAAAAATGCAAAAACAGACACAGCAATGAGTGCTACGACATGTGCTATAAACAAACCCGTTTCACCGAAATATAAACCATTGGTCGTCACCACACTGTTAACACTGCTATTAGCGAAAACACCTGTAAGGATCATACCAACCATACCACCGACTCCATGACAAGGAAATACATCTAAGGTATCGTCAATACTTGTTTTGCTACGTAAGAACACAACTAAATTACTCACCAAAGCAGCTACAAGTCCAATAACAATGGAATGTGAAATGGTAACAAAACCCGCTGCTGGTGTAATGGCCACCAATCCAACAACAGCTCCAATACAAGCGCCCATAGCAGATGGTTTTTTGCCACGAATGATATCGACAAATATCCAAGCAATAGCCGCTACAGCTGATGCAGTTGTTGTTGTAGCAAAAGCATATGCCGCAAGACTATTTGCACCACCGGCAGAACCAGCGTTAAATCCAAACCAGCCAAACCACAGCAAAGCTGTCCCTAAAATCACATAACTAATACGAGCTGGAGAATGTGTTGGTTTTTTTCGTCCCTTGAGGTATATGGCAGAAGCTAATGCAGCCCATCCAGCAGACATATGCACAACAGTACCACCGGCAAAATCCAAAACGCCAAATTTGGCCAAGATACCTTCCGGGTGCCATGTTGCATGTGCTAAGGGCATATAAATAAAAACACTGAACAAAATAATGAATACCATAAACGAATTGAAGCGAACACGTTCAGCAAATGCCCCTGTAATAAGTGCAGGTGTGATAATGGCAAATTTCAGCTGGAACATCGCAAATAATACCAAAGGAATCGTAGGAAGAGCTGACCACGAAACATTACCTAACATGCCCTTCATCATATAAAAGGTTCGAGGATCTCCAATAATACCGCCAATATCATCTCCAAAGGCTAAACTAAAGCCGAAGATCACCCAGAGGACAGAAATAATACACATGCAGATGAAACTTTGCATCATCGTGGAAATCACATTCTTCTTACTGACCATCCCACCATAAAAGAATGCTAAACCTGGGGTCATAATCAAAACCAAAGCCGAGGAAGCCAGCAACCAAGCCGTATCACCTGTGTCAATCTGCACACCTGCTACATTAATGACTTCTAACGACGGTGTAAGTAAGCCGATAATCGCTAAACATACCAAAATAATAAGAGGAATGAATTTTTTCATAATATTCAAAGATTTAAGTTTAATAATTTCATAAATAATACTATTTTTTGTTACAAAATAACCAAAAACAAATGTAATTGATTTTATTTTATTCAAATATAAGTTCAAATAATTAAAAAATCAATAAAATATAAAAAAAATCATATATTTACAGTAGGATCCTAAACATAATCAACCTAAAAACACAAAAACAACTAGAATAAATGCTAAAAACAATAAATTTTAATTAAAAAAATATACATGCAGCACAAATACATATAACAACTAGAGGTTTTAGTGATTTTAAATGAGAAAAAAATTAAAACAAACATTTAAAAACATTAAAAAATGAAAAAAATCATCTCAACAACACTATTTTTAGTTATATTTTTCGGTAAAATATACGCACAAAGTAAAAAATATGACTTATTAGACTTGGAAATATCAGGTTCTGTAGACACTTATTGGAAGTATGATTTTCAAAAACAACCGAATATCAACACCTATTTTACGGAAGACAACAATTCTGTATCCATTGGAATGGTCGACCTTGCGCTTAAAAAAACTACTGGAAAAGCATCTTTTGTTGGTGAGTTATCCTTTGGACCAAGAGGTCAATATCGATCTATATTGAATGGAGATGGCCAAGCTGGAGATGACAAAAACAGTTTTCATATTCAAAATCTATACATATCGTATGCACTCACGGAAAAACTTAGTCTGACAGCTGGATTTATGGGTACATTTGTGGGGTACGAAGTCATTTGTCCTTCATTCAATTTTCACTATTCTACTTCTTATCTATTTGGCGCCGGACCTTTTCAAGATGCAGGATTAAAAGCTCAATATGCTTTTTCTGACAAAGTGGGACTTATGGTTGGCATCTTTAATGACTGGAATGTCTATCAAGATCTAAATGGTGTATCGCACATTGGATCACAATTATCCGTGACACCCAATGAAAAATCAAGTTTTTATCTAAACTTTCTTACAGGTTCTTCACAAGGAGGCGCAGCTAATTATAGCTCGGGAACCTTGATTGATTTTGTAGGAAATTATTCATTCTCCCCTTTGTTTTCATTAGGAGCAAATGCGACCAATTACGATAGAAAAGGAGAAGGTGGTTATTCGGGAGTAGCGTTATATCCAAAAGTGAATATCAATGAGAATATAGGTATAGGCATTCGTGGGGAATACTTCAAAACAAAGGAAATGCCCACAACAGAAACCAGCAGCAATAAAATTATCGCGACCACTTTAACAGCCAATTTCAAGCATCATGGATTTACATTTATCCCCGAAATTAGATTAGATAATAGCGACTCGCAAATGTTTGTGAAACAAGATCTTTCTCCAACAAAAAATGCTGGACAATTTTCACTAGCACTCGTATATGCTTTCTAAAAAAATAGGAACCAATAGCCTATTGTAGGATCAGAAAACAACTCTTATTTAAACGACAAATCATATTTATCTGAATAAATCAGGTATAGGACAAAATAAATGTACTTGATCGATAGGAAATCTGATTTGACAATGAGATACGAGCAAAATTAACACAAGAGGGATTGTCCATTTTCTTTGTTCAATCCCTTTTGTATTAAAAAACTCAGCAGAATAATCCAATACGATTACTAAAAAAAACAAACTCATTAGCCAACTCTTGGGATTTGAATAGTAACAGGCCCAGTATAAATCTGAAAACACACAGCAGTGACTAAGCGGTCACACAGGCTCAGCACAGTAAATAATCTTTCTATACAGCTTCTATGTATAGGAAACAAACAGTAAATATCTTACAGAGCTTAAAGGATGACTACAGAAAAATCATCTTTTTTTGAAATGATTAAATCATATCCATAAACATATTTGATCATTATACAATCAAAAATATCATCATGGTCCAATTTTTCAATTTTACACAACAGATCTCCATATTGTTTTTTAATAAAAACATCATTACATTCATTTCTTTTATAAAATGATTCTATAACACACCTGTTATATCATACAAAACACGCATATGAAAGAAATGGCAAAAACGAATGCTGCTCGGATACTGGACAACCTACACGTTACTTATAACTTAAAAACTTACGAAGTAAAGGATGAGCATCAAAGCGCAACCAATGTTGCTGAAACTTTAGGAATTGAACCAGAATTGATTTACAAAACCTTAGTGCTGACAGGACAAAAAGATCCCTATATCGTCGCTGTAATACCAGGCAATGCACAGGTAGACTTAAAAAAATTAGCTCATATTTCTGGTAATAAAAAATGTGAAATGCTCCCAATGAAAGACCTGTAGCATGTAACGGGCTATATCAGAGGTGGCTGTTCTCCTATAGGAATGAAAAAATCATTTCCAACATACCTGGAAGAACTCGCCTCCTTAGAAAACAAAATAATCATTAGCGCTGGCAAAAAGGGGCTACAGATTGAGATCAATCCCCATGACTTGATTAGCGTGACACATGCTAATTTTGCTGACATCATCTGTATCGCATAAAGCAATTCAACTGTATAAAAATACAATTCAAAAAATTATTGAAGGATTTCATTTTAAACCCTCATTAGCAACTAATACATACAATTCATTCCGAAAAGAATAGCAACCTTTTCAATTATAAATTCCTATTTTCGTGACTTCACCTTTGATTTCTGCGACAGGAAAACGGGATAAATGAATAGATATATACATGTAGACGGACTTGACAGCTGCATCATAGCTGACAAAAGCTAAGACAATTTCCGTAAAATAAGATATAGAAGTCATATGATATGGTTGCATTTATTTTGTTTACCGCTATAAAAAGAATAATGCTACTTCTTTCCGTTATGATCAAGGCAAGGTGAATGGATGAACTAAAATGAAGTCAGGCTCAATTGAGCTTGCGAAAGCTTACAATAAACACATATTATTTTACATACTATAAAAGTAAACTGCACCATATAATCATTAATCAAATGAAAAAAATTACTGAGAATCTTCTCTTTAAAGTAATCATTGCTATTATCTCCGGAATTCTACTAGGACTTTATCTCCCCGAATCACTAGGGCGCATATTGACAACATATAACTTTCTCTTTGACCAATTTTTGAAATTTTTGATCCCATTAATTATCGTTGGATTAATTATCCCATCAATTGCCCAACTTGGAAAAACAGCAGGAAAACTATTACTAACGACTGTACTGATCGCATACGGGTCTACTTTATTTGCCGGACTTTTTTCTTATACGGTCAGTATGAGCATATTTCCATCTTTGCTCCAAAATCAGATCAATACCGATCTCATTACCGAAACAACAAAGACGCTTAGCCCATATTTTACCATTGAATTTCCACCGCTATTTGACGTCATGTCTGCATTGGTGCTTGCATTCTGTATTGGCATCGGTTTATCAAAATTGGAAAATTCAGCATTAGAAAAAGTATTTATTGATTTTGAAAAAGTAATTAGTTTTATCATTGAAAAAATGATCATCCCGCTACTCCCCTTTTTTATTCTTGGTATTTTTTACGATATGACTTATACCGGTAAAGTATTCACGATATTGCATGTCTTCATTAAAATCATCGGTATTATATTCGTCATTCATATTCTTTTACTTGTCATTCAATTTATCATAGCAGGTATCGCTTCTAAACAAAATCCATTCAAATTATTGATCGGTATGTTACCTGCTTATTTCACTGCCTTAGGAACACAATCTTCCGCTGCAACGATTCCCGTAACGCTAAAACAGGCAAAAAAACTAGGTGTTGATGAGGATATAGCCAATTTCAGTATCCCTTTATGCGCGACAATACATCTTGCAGGTAGCACACTGAAAATAGTTGCTTGTGTACTTGCACTCATGATGATGCAAGGCATTGCTATAGATTTTGTACAGATGATGGGATTTATCTGTATGCTGGGTGTCACGATGATTGCAGCTCCAGGTGTACCAGGTGGAGCTATTATGGCTGCCATAGGAATTATTGGCAGTATGCTCGGATTCAATGCCGAAAATCAAGCTTTAATGATAGCTTTATATATCGCTATGGATAGTTTCGGCACTGCCTGCAACGTAACTGGAGACGGCGCAATAGCAATTGTATTAAATGCCATCTTTAAAAAAGAAAAAATAGACCAAGCACAGGAAGCAACTACTTAAAAAAAATAACGCTTTCAAAAAGTGGGACATGGATGTTTTAAAGATCAATTCAATATAATTACAACTTTAAAGATAATCCAATTGCATGCTAATAATAGCTGAATTAAATATTATTAGCACAAGCTAACAAAAATGTTAGAAATATATTTGTTAGTTCAATCTAACTTATTACTTTTGTCAAATACCATCGAAGACTGACTAAACTTTTGATACTTGAACTTTTAAAATATAGTTAAACTAAAATGGTCAGCAAAATCAATAGATTTCTGCCTTGTTAAAGCGATATCGCACCAATATAGGAATAGATCTTAAGATGGATAAAATAAAGAATTAGTATATATTATGATTGAATCAATTATCTCCTACCTTGAAAGCATCGACCCGATTGTAGCAGCTCTGTATGCAACATTGTTTACTTGGCTAGTCACTGCTTTAGGAGCTGCCTTTGTGTTTCTTTTTAAAGAAATGAATAAGAATGTTTTGGACGGCATGTTGGGGTTTACGGGCGGGGTCATGGTAGCTGCAAGTGTTTGGAGTCTCCTGATACCTGCTATCGACATGAGTGAGGGAACAGGTTTTATACAAGTTGTCCCAGCTGTCGTTGGATTTCTCATTGGTGCCGCATTCCTATTTAGCATAGACAAGGTTTTACCGCATCTCCATATTAATTTTAAAAAAGTAGAGGGTGTAAAGACCCCATGGCAAAAAACGACACTCATGATTTTAGCCATTACACTTCATAATATTCCGGAGGGACTTGCTGTGGGTGTTCTTTTTGGGAGTGTTGCTGCAGGTGTTCCAGAGGCGACAATTGCAGGCGCAGTGATATTGGCAATAGGAATCGGTCTGCAAAATTTCCCAGAAGGTATTGCTGTCGCTATGCCTTTAAGAAGAATGGGCATGAGCAGACGTAAAAGTTTTTTCTATGGACAAGCATCGGCAATTGTAGAACCGATTGCCGGCGTCTTGGGGGCAATGGCTGTCGTTACTTTTACACCTATACTTCCTTATGCATTAGCATTTGCAGCAGGAGCTATGATTTTTGTCGTGGTAGAAGAGGTAATTCCTGAAGCACAACAAAATAAAAATTCAGATATTGCAACAATTGGATTTATAGGTGGATTCATTTTAATGATGACTTTGGACGTAGCCTTGGGATAAAATATCATAAGGATGCATAAACGATCAACACAACCTACGGAAAAGTAACATCATTCGGGAGACCTCATTAAATAGCACATCTGGCAACAAAAAAGATCAGAGCTTATCAGCCTGATCTTTTTTATTTAATAGGGACAACATAAGTGTTCAATAATATCCAAGATTTCTTAATCAAGAATGCACACCTATACCAACATTCCTGATTTCTTTCAGAATTTCTATTATTAAACAACAGAATCGAAACTGCAACATTTTACCAACTCAATCACTTACATGGTACAGTTCAACTTTTATAAAAAATATTAAAATTATTATATCTATTCATATAAAGACTTGTTTCATACAAATACTCTATTACACAAATGCACTGAAACCAGTTATGCTTCGCCCAACGATTAGGGAATTAATCTCTTTCGTTCCCTCATAAGAATATATCGCTTCAGCATCTGCCAAGAATCGTGCAACATTATATTCTAATAAAATTCCATTTCCGCCCATTACTTCTCGTGCTTTGGACACAATATCTCGTGTTCTTAATGAACAAAAAACTTTAGCTAGAGAAGCATGTTCATCTTTTAAATCACCATTATCTTGCATTTCAGATAAACGATAAACCAAGGTTTGCATTGCCGTTAAATTAGAGAGCATTTCGACCAAATGATTTTGAATCAATTGAAATGAGGCAATCGGTTTTCCAAATTGTTCACGCTTCCGGGTATAATCAAGTGCATTCTCGTAAGCTCCCCGCGCACAGCCTACCGCCATCCAAGCCACACCGGCTCGTGTCATCTGCAACACTTTAGCTGTGTCTTTGAAACTATTGGCGTTTTGCAATCGGTCGGATTCTGGAACGAGACAACCAGTCAGCGTAATCAAGCCATTCTGAACAATACGAAGGGCCATTTTTCCTTTTATCTTTTCTACGGCAAAACCTGGATTTTCCTTACGCACGATAAAACCCTTCACCTGTCCATCATCCAGATCTCGTGCCCAAATAATAGTAATATCAGAAAAAGTACTATTTCCAATCCACTTCTTTTGGCCATTTAAAACCCAACCAGATTCGGTTTTTTTACAAGTACAGGTCAATCCTCCGGCTGCACCTGATCCAACTTCGGGTTCTGTTAAACCAAAAGCACCGATGACTTTCATTTGCTGCATACGCGGCAACCATTCTTCTTTCTGTGCTTCTGAACCACAGATATAAATCGATCCCATCGCTAATCCACTTTGCACACCGAAAAATGTCGCTATCGACGCATCTACTCGTGCAATCTCTGCAGCAATCACCCCCTCCATTAAAGAACTCCCTCCTGCACAACCATACCCATTATAGGTATATCCGCAAATATTTAATGCTGCAAACTTTTCAATAATTTCAAACGGAAATTCATCTCTCAACCAATAATTATTAACAATAGGGCTGATTTCCTTCTCCATGAAATCACGAACTTTCAACTGTACGATTCTGTCTTCAGTCGATAACTTATCTTCAATATGATAGAAATCTCCATTAATCGGAGGTAACTCTTTTTTCTTACCTGTTGCGGTTAGCAGCTTCATCGCTCCCTTCAATTGATTATCATCCATCTTAGATACCGCATTCAATACCTGACCCAAATCAATTTTTTGAGAAATCTCATTCAGTTTTTCTAAATCAACGACCTTTAAGAGGTCTATCATATTTTTCATTTTATCAAACATAGTCTCCTTCTTTAAAATTAACGATCAACAATTTGCCTTTTCAATATACGCTATTTAAAATAAAAAGTTCTTTAAACAGAAAATAGGGAGATAAATTTTAAAAATAATAAAATTTAAACAACTGATAATCAGCATTTAAATATTAAATAAAAAAATAATTGATTTTGAAGGTTACCTTTTAACATTCTAAGTATTAATGTTTAAATAACAATTTTGTTTCCATTAATTTAGAAAAATCAAAATGAAAAATTCATTCAAATTCGCTTTCTTAGGATTAGCTTTAACTGTAGCTTTCGCTTCTTGTGGTGGTGCTGAAACTAAAACTAACGCTGCTGCTGATTCAGCTGCTGCTTTAGTTGATTCTGCTGCTACTGTATTAGATTCAGCTGCTAACAAAGTTGACTCTGCTGCTGCAAAAGTTGATTCTGCTGCTGCGAAAGTTGATTCTGCTGTTACTAAAAAATAATTTAGTACTGTTGACAACATAAAAGCTTACATTTTAGTGATGTAAGCTTTCTTTTAAAAAAAATAAAAATAAATGGGTTACCTTTTCATATTTAAGGTATAAACCTATGAATAAAAAAATTTAATAAAATTTAATAACATCAAAATGAAAAATTCATTCAAATTCGCTTTCTTAGGATTAGCTTTAACTGTAGCTTTCGCTTCTTGTAATGGTACTGCTAACAAATCAGAAACTACTTCTGATTCATTAGCTATCGATTCAGCTAACACTGTAATTGATTCAGCTAACACAGCTATCGATTCAGCTAAAACTGTAGTTGATTCAGCTAAAGTTGCTATTGATTCAGCAAAAGCTGCTCACTAATTTCAGGGAACTGATTTTAAAAATATTAAAAGCTCCACTTGTTGGAGCTTTTTTTGTTATATACCTCTGATTTAAATTGATAAGCTCCCCTCATTTTTTTACCTTTGCACAAACAAAAACGTATTATGGCCTTATCATCACTTACCGCCGTATCTCCAGTAGACGGTCGTTATCATAACGCAACTCAAGAATTAGGGGCTTATTTTTCAGAATTTGCCTTAATCAAATATCGAGTTTTAGTAGAAGTTGAATATTTCATCGCACTTTCTGAATCAGGAATTGAACAATTAAGTCATTTTGATGGTTCGTTAAATGAAAAATTACGCGACCTTTATAGAAATTTTACAGAAGAAGATGCTACATGGATTAAAAATACTGAAAAAGTAACTAACCATGATGTAAAAGCAGTAGAATACTTCTTGAAAGATAAATTTGAGAAATTAGGATTACATGATTCTTTGGAATTTATCCACTTCGGATTAACTTCACAAGATATCAATAACACAGCCATCCCTTATTCATGGAAAGATGCAATTGCACATGTTTACACACCTGCGATTGAAGAATTGATTCAAGAATTAACACAATTGTCTACAGATTGGTCAAACGTATCCATGTTGGCACGCACACACGGTCAACCAGCTTCCCCAACTCGCCTAGGTAAAGAAATCAAAGTTTTTGTAGAACGTATTGAACGTCAGTTTGAGCAACTGAAAGCAGTGCCTTACTCGGCTAAATTTGGTGGAGCAACGGGTAATTTTAATGCGCACCATGTCGCATATCCACAAACAGACTGGGTAGCATTTGGAAATAAATTTGTCAATGAATCACTAGGTTTGAGCCGTTCGCAAACTACCACTCAAATTGAACATTATGACAATTTTGCTGCAAGTTGTGATGCATTCAAACGTATTAATACAATTCTGATCGATTTGTGTCGCGATATTTGGACCTATGTATCCATGGAATATTTTAAGCAAAAAATTACTGCTGGTCAAATTGGATCTTCAGCAATGCCACATAAAGTAAATCCTATTGATTTCGAAAATGCTGAAGGAAACTTAGGAATTGCAAATGCACTATTTGAACATTTAGCTGCAAAATTGCCGATCTCTCGCTTACAACGTGATCTAACGGACTCAACCGTATTGCGAAATATTGGTGTTCCATTTGCGCATACGTTAATCGCAATAAAATCTACACTAAGAGGTTTACGCAAATTGATTTTAAATGAAACGGCTTTACAAGCGGATCTAAACAATAATTGGGCAGTCGTTGCTGAAGCGATACAAACAGTGTTGAGAAGAGAAGGATATCCAAAACCTTATGAGGCTTTGAAAGATTTGACGCGAACTAATACACATGTAACAGCAGTAACAATTGCAGAATTTGTGGACAACTTAAAGGTCACAGACCAAGTAAAGGCAGAATTAAAATCAATCAGCCCTACTAATTATACTGGCGTAAGTCTATAAGCTTTTACGCTTTAATGACTAACATCATCTGATATTTAGCTTATATTTGTTATTTGAAATAGACACTGATTAATATGGCAACAATTAACGTATATACAGAATCCACTCCGAATCCATCTACGATGAAATTTTTGGTCAATAAATTATTGATCAACGGTAGTTTGGATTATCCGGATAAGGATAAAGCACAAGAATCTGCTTTCGCAAAGGAATTATTTAAATTCAACTTTGTAAACGGCGTATTCTTTGCAAGTAATTTTGTGACCATTACAAAAAGTGATGATGCTGAGTGGACGGATATCGAAGCGCTATTAAAAGACTTCATAAAAGGTGCTATAGAATCTGAACTTGCTGTAAAACCAATTGAACATACGGAAGATGTCACTTTTGAAGGATCAGATATCGAAATTAAGATCCAACAGGTATTACATGATTATGTGCGCCCTGCTGTAGAGCAAGATGGTGGTGCTATTGCTTACAAATCATTTGATAGTGGAGTTGTAACGGTAGAATTGCGTGGCTCATGTAGTGGTTGCCCTTCTTCAAGTATTACCTTAAAATCTGGTATAGAAGGTTTGCTTAAACGTATGGTCCCAGAAGTTGAAGAAGTTGTCGCTGAATCCATGTAAGGATAAAACGATATGAAGCAAAAGCCGTTCCACAGTGAACGGCTTTTTTTATACATTCGAATCTGCTATACAGATGTTATTGAGCTCGCTATAAACCCTAAATAATTGCCGCTTTAATATGAACAAGTACAACTATACTGATCAATCAATCAGACTAATAGCTATTCACATTACTCCTATTGAGATGTCTTTGGAGTACTTTCTCAAAGCATGCCCTCAGAAAAAATAGCTATTCTCATGACCACAGTATGAAGCAAGTTATTTGAATAGCTATTTTGTCCCTAAAATTTACAATTTATAACCCCTACTCTATTAAAAATGACTAACTTTACGGCTAATTGTGAAATCAATATATTAAAATGAGTGCAGATATCAATAAACTAGAACAAATTGCATCACAAGTAAGACGTGACATCGTACGCATGGTACATGCTTGTCAATCTGGCCACCCAGGTGGATCATTAGGTTGTACGGACTACTTAGTTGCTCTTTATTTCAATGCGATGAAACGTAATCCATCTTTCCATATGGATGGCATCGGAGAAGATTTATTTTTCTTATCAAATGGTCACATTTCGCCTGTCTTCTACAGTACACTTGCTCGTGCAGGATACTTTGAAGTTAGTGAATTAGCAACTTTCAGAAAAATCAATTCTCGTCTTCAAGGACACCCGACTACTCACGAAGGCCTTCCTGGTATTCGTATTGCTTCTGGATCTTTAGGTCAAGGACTTTCTGCTGCAATTGGTGCCGCTCAAGCTAAAAAATTAAACAAAGATACCAATTTGGTATATGTTTTAATGGGTGATGGTGAATTGCAAGAAGGTCAAGTATGGGAAGCTGCAATGTATGCTCCTCATAATAAAGTAGACAATCTAATTGCTGCGGTTGATTATAATGGCGCTCAAATTGATGGTTCTACAGATCAAGTACTTTCACTCGGAAATCTTCGCGCGAAATGGGAAGCTTTTGGATGGGATGTATTAGAAGTAGCAAAAGGTAATGATATGGCTGCTGTAGTTGCTGGAATTGAAGAAGCAAAATCCCACACCGGAAAAGGTAAACCAGTCGTGATATTATTACATACTGAAATGGGTAATGGTGTTGATTTCATGATGGGATCTCACAAGTGGCACGGTGTTGCTCCAAACAATGATCAATTAGCTTCTGCTTTAGGTCAATTAACAGAAACTTTGGGCGATTATTAATTATATTAGATATTAGTATTTAAGACATTAGTATTTAGAAGTTGACCGATAAACGTCATTTGAACAGATCTAAATACTAGCTACTCCATACTAACTACTCCATACTAGTAAAAAATGAAAAAATATACTTTCACAGAATCAAAAGATACCCGTTCAGGATTTGGTGCTGGATTATTAGAAGCAGGTAAACAAAACGAAAATGTTGTTGCTTTATGTGCTGATTTAATCGGTTCATTAAAAATGAACGATTTTATAAATGAATTCCCAGAACGTTTTTTCCAAATTGGTATTGCTGAAGCAAACATGATGGGAATTGCTGCTGGTTTGACAATTGGTGGTAAAATTCCTTTTACAGGTACTTTTGCTAACTTTTCAACAGGTCGTGTTTACGATCAAATCCGTCAATCGATCGCTTATTCTGACAAAAACGTAAAAATAGCAGCTTCACATGCAGGATTAACTTTAGGTGAAGATGGTGCTACACACCAAATCTTAGAAGACATTGGTTTGATGAAAATGTTACCTGGAATGACAGTGATCAACCCTTGTGATTTCAATCAAACTAAAGCTGCTACAATTGCCGCTGCAAAATTTGAAGGTCCCGTTTACTTACGTTTCGGACGTCCTGTTGTTCCTAACTTCACTCCTGCTGATCAAGAGTTTGTAATCGGGAAAGCAGTGACATTAAACGAAGGAACTGACGTAACAATTATTGCGACAGGTCATTTAGTATGGGAAGCGATTCAAGCTGGTGAGCAATTAGCTGAATTGGGCATTGATGCTGAAATCATCAATATACACACCATTAAACCTTTGGACGAAGAGGCTATCTTAAAATCTGTTGCTAAAACAAAATGTGTAGTAACGGCTGAAGAACACAATCGTTTGGGCGGTTTGGGTGATAGTGTTGCTCAAGTTTTAACGAAAAATTTACCAAGTCCACAAGAATTTGTAGCAGTTGATGATAGCTTCGGTGAATCCGGTACGCCTGCTCAATTAATGGAAAAATATGGTTTGAATGCTGCTGCCATTGTTGCTGCCGCACAACGTGTTATTAACAGAAAATAAAAAAATAAAGATCACAACGTCACTATATGGAAGATGGTTTAATTATTTCAAAATTTGCTAACGAAAGTACGCGTGAAGAAGCATTTAATCATCTGCTGACCAAATATCAGCAAAAAATATATTGGCATGTGAGAAGAATGGTCATTGATCATGATGATGCGGATGATGTTGTTCAAGACATATTTATCAAAGTATGGCGCAATTTGGCAAACTTCCGAGAGGATTCCCAATTGTATACTTGGCTTTACCGCATCGCAACCAATGAATGTATCACATTCTTGAATAAGAAAAAACTGAAGCAGAACGTATCGTTGGATGACGATAGTTCTGCTTATTTAGCCGACTCTTTATCAAGTGGTAGTTACTTTAGTGGTGATAAAGCGCAAATGAAATTGCAACAAGCTTTATTAACATTACCAGAAAAACAAAAACTTGTTTTTAACATGAAATACTTTGATGATATGAAATATGATGAGATCTCACAAGTATTAGGAACAAGTGTGGGAGCTTTAAAAGCATCCTATCATTTAGCGGTAAAAAAAATAGAAGCTTTTTTTCATAACAACGATTAAACCTTTTTTGATTTAGATACTCTAATGATTTACTATGAAGGAAAATAACACATATCATGAGGGAATGGAAGCTAATAATCTACCCGATTCATTACGTGTAAATCCTTTTGACGTACCTAAAGATTACTTTAACCATTTAAATGAATCTTTAATTTCTCAAGTCAAATTGGAATCCTTACAGAAAAAAAATCTAGATGTACCCGTTGGCTATTTTGAAAAACTTCAACAAAATATATTAAGTAAAGTAGCTGAAGAAAAACTAAAAGATCAGATTAAAACCGATGGTTTCAGTTATCCAGATGATTACTTCTCTTCTTTGCAAAATGATATACTAATAAAAGTAACGGAAGATAAATTAAAATCTAAAGTGACTCAAGATGGATTTGAAACCCCGTCTTTATATTTCAATGAATTTAATGATCAAATATCCGCAAAAATAATTACGGACAATTTAAAGCAATTAGTTCATGTAGATGGCTTTGAAACTCCTAAGGGCTATTTTGAAGCATTAAATGCTACAATTACTAAAACGATTCATGCAGACTTGGCTTCAAACACTCCTGTTAAAACCCCTATTCGTTCTATAAAAAGAAGAATATCTTGGAACAAATATGCTGTCGCTGCATCTCTGGTAGCCGTTTTAGGTATAGGTAGTTACTTTGGAATACAAAATAACAACGTTCAAGATGAACAAAAAAACCTGAGTCATGTTTCTGATCAGGAAATTATTAATTACTTGGCACAAACAGGAAATAGTGACGATCTACTCTATGTTGCTAAATATATCGACGATGAAGATATAGTAGGAACAAATAGTAAAGTTAAGGACGAAGATATTGAGGATTATCTTAAATATACGTTATAATGATGTCGAAAATTAAGAATATAATGATCATATTTTGTTTCTGTATCATAGGTTTATCAACTACTTATGCACAGGACAATGAACGTTTTCAAATCATTGAAAATGAAAAAATTGCTTTTATCACAAGAGAGCTAAATTTATCACGCAAAGAAGCTCAAGATTTTTTCCCTATTTATAATGAATACTCCAAGGAGATGTGGAGTGTTAAAAAAGCTAAAACGGGAAACAGTCCTTCCCGAAATAATCTAAGAGGAGGGTCTCGAGATGTCATCGCTTATGATGCCAAAGAATTGGAGATCAAGAAAAATTATCGTGAGAAATTTTCTAAAGTTATTGGAGCATCACGTTCCTCTCAATTTTTTCAAGTTGAACAGGAGTTTCGAGAATATTTGATCAAATCTCTCAATAATCGAAAAAACAATAATTAATACGCATATGAGAAGAAGTCCAAAAGACTTCTTCTTTTTTTTAAACAAATCATAAGATGCTAAATAATCGCCAACTTTTTCTGCTCAATACCGCACAGACTTCTAATTCACCTAGAATGATTGAAATAGCTAAAGCAGAAGGAGTTTATTTATATGGACCGAATGGTGAAGAATATATGGACTTGGTGTCTGGTTTCAATGTCAGTAATATCGGACATAGAAATCCTAAGGTAATCCAAGCGATCCAACAACAACTGGAGAAGTACCTACATGTTACTGTATATGGTGAATTTGTACAAGCCCCACAAGTTGAATTTGCAAGCGATTTATTAGCCGTGCTTCCAAAACACTTTGAATCTGTTTATTTTACAAATTCAGGAGCTGAAGCTGTTGAAGGAAGTATGAAGGTCGCAAAGCGTTTTACGGGTAGAAGACAAATCATCGCTGCAAAAAAAGCTTACCATGGGAGTACACAAGGAGCCTTAAGTCTTATCGGTAATGAGGAGTACCATACGGCTTATGCACCACTACTGCCGGAGATTGAATTCATAACCTTCAATGATATCGCAGACCTAGCGCACATTACACCTAAAACTGCAGCAGTCATTATTGAAGCCATTCAGGGAGAAGCTGGAGTACGTGTGCCCGATGTTGCCTATATGCAGGCTTTACGTAAACGTTGTGATGAAACAGGGGCACTACTGGTATTCGATGAAATCCAAACTGGCTTTGGTAGAACCGGCAGATTATTTGCTTTTGAACACTATGGTATAGTTCCTGATATTTTAATGCTTGCTAAGGGTATTGGCGGGGGCATGCCACTTGGTGCATTTGTAGCGGCTAAGCAGGTGATGGATGTGATCAAAGATAATCCTATGCTGGGCCATATTACAACATTTGGTGGACACCCTGTAAGTTGTGCTGCAGCAAAAGCTTCTTTAGAAGTCATCCTAGAAAATCAATTAGTGGAACAAGTAGCTGAAAAGGAACAATTATTTAGAAACCTATTACAACATCCTAAAATTAAAGAAATTAGAGGTAAAGGATTAATGATGTGCCTGCAGCTTGAAAACTTTGAACAGGTATATAATGTCAGCAATTATTGTGCACAACAAGGAATCATGATTGATTGGTATCTACACTGTGAAACAGCGTTGCGTGTCGCTCCCCCATTGACCATTTCAAATGAAGAAATTGAGAAGGCATGTAAAATTATCCTTGCTGGCATAGAAAAGTATGGTTAGTTTTTTTTATATTTAGTCTATCAATGTATAACCAAATATGAAAACAAATCGGAGATCATTTATTACAAAAAGTATTGTTGGCGCTGCTTTACTAACTAACGCTAATTTATTTTCTGCTCAGGCTGAAAGTATGGTCAGTTTAAAGAAATCGAAAAAGATTAGTATAAATCAGAACGATATTATCCTGTTTCAGGGAGACTCGATCACCGATAATGGTCGAGATCGAAATAATAAAAATGTGAATGATAATGGAGCTCTAGGATCAGGCTATGTCAATCTTGCTGCTGCAAATCTGCTTGAAAAATATGCGGACAAAAATCTAAAAATATACAATCGCGGTATCAGTGGCAACCGAGTACCTGACTTGCAAAATAGATGGCAACAAGATACCCTAGATCTTCAACCTACTATTTTAAGTATCCTGATTGGTGTAAACGATTTTTGGAGAACAAAAGATAGTGGAGCAACAAATACACCTGAACAGTTTAAAAAACAATATCAAGATCTATTGCAACAAACACTATCCAAATTACCTCAGGTGAAATTGATCATTGGGGAACCATTTGGAGTAAAGAATGTAAAACATGTCACAGACGATTGGTATCCGGACTTCTTAGCTTATCAAAATGCTTGTGTTGAGATTTCCAAAGAATTTGATGCGGCACTAATTTCTTACCAATCGATTTTTGATCAGGCACAGCTTAAAGCTTCCGGATCTTATTGGACAACAGACGGTGTCCATACTTCATTGGCAGGCGCTAGTCTAATGGCGAAGGGGTGGCTTGATGTTATAAAATAAATAAAGCGCTCCATAGAGCGCTTTATTTATTTTATATACTGCTAAGCTGATTTACAAAACTTCTCTATATGGAGTCTTTTGCAGATTGGGCAAGAAATAGGCAACTACACCTATCAAAGGCAAATAAGAACAGATATGATAAATAAACTCAATCGATGTATGATCAGCCTGCCATCCTAATAATGCAGAACCTAAACCTCCCATACCAAAAGCAAAACCATAGAACAATCCAGATACCATACCTAATTTCTTGGGCAACAGCTCTTGGGCATACACAATAATGGCAGGAAAAGCAGAAGACAAAATTAAACCAATGATCACAACTAAAACCCCTGTCATGGTATAATCAACATAAGGCAGCAGTAAAGAAAATGGTGCTACTCCTAATACGGAAAACCATATCACGTATTTTCTTCCAAAACGATCTCCAAATAAACCACCTAATAAAGTTCCAGCTGCGACAGCAATTAAGAAGTAAAATAAATATACCTGTGCTTGAATTTCTGTTATACCGAACTTTTCCATGGTATAAAACTGAAAGTAATTGGTAATACTAGCGATATAAAAATACTTAGAAATAATTAATAACATCAATATAATAACAGTCGTCAGCACTCGGGTTTCCGAGAGATCAGGTATTTTTATAGCATTTAAAGCATTTTTTGCTCTATTTTTTAGCCTCCTACTATACCAGTTCCCAATGTAAAACGAAACAACCTGACCGATAAGTCCAATCGCACAAAACCAAGCAATAGAAGATTGCCCTTTTGGTAAAACCAAATAAGCAACGATAATAGGTGCTAATGCTGTTCCTGCATTGCCCCCTATCTGAAAAATAGACTGCGCCATACTCCGTTTACCCCCTGATGCCATATAAGCTACACGTGATGATTCAGGATGAAATATAGATGATCCTATTCCAACTAAAAATACAGCACATAAGATCAGTGCGTAACTAGGTGCATAGGCAAATAAAGCCATGCCCGAAATCGAAAAAGTCATACCAATAATTTGGGAATAAGGAATCGGCTTTTTATCCGTAAAAGAACCAACGACAGGTTGGAAAATCGATGCTGCGATTTGATACACAAAAGTGATCATACCAATTTGTGAAAAACTCAACTGATGTTCTTCTTTCAATAACGGATAAACTGACGGGATGACTCCCTGAATCAGGTCATTTAATAAATGTGCAAAACTAACTGCGAGTAAAATAGAAAACTCGGGTCTGATCTTATTATTTGATACTTCCATAACGTAAAAAAGAGGTTCCTCATAGTAGAAACCTCTTTTGTTTTTTTTAAATAACTCTTACTAATAGTCCCTTTAAATACTCACCCTCTGGGAATGATGCTCTCACCGGATGGTCATCGGGTTGATGAAATTGTCTGATGAATTGTATTTCTTTGCCTGCATCCAAAGCTGCCCATGCCAACACTTGTTTAAAAGTATCAATATCCATGGCTGAAGAACAAGAAAAAGTGGCCAATAAACCTCCTGATTCCAAAAGCAACAAACCTCTCCTATTCAGATCTTTATAGGCACGTGATGCACGTTCCAGTGAAGACCGTGAAGGTGCATATTTCGGTGGATCTAATACAATGACATCAAATTTTTGTTGCTCTTCAGCAAAAACTTTCAACTGCTTATTCACATCCGACTGGATCGCGATATGGTTCTCTTCATTATAGCCATTTAACAGTATATTGCGTCTCAATGTTTCGATTGCTAAAGCGGAGCTGTCTACAGAAGTAACACTTGCCGCCCCTTCATGAAAAGCATTTAATGTAAAACCTCCAGAATAACAAAAGCAATCCAAGACCTTTTTGCCTTTCACATATTGAGCTGTCAACGCCCTATTCTCTCGTTGATCACAATAGAAACCTGATTTTTGTCCATCTATAATATTGACCTGATAGCGGATACCATTTTCAATAATCTCTACAAATTCAGGAGGGAGTTCACCAAAAAGTAAACCATTTGTATCGGGCAATCCCTCATGTTCACGGGATTTAAGGTCTGAACGCTCATATATTCCCTTAGGACTTAATAATTTATTCAGCTCATCTATAACCACATCCTTGATTTTTTCAACACCAGCAGCATGAACTTGTATCGAAATATAATCAGCATATTTATCCACAATCAACCCCGGTACAAAATCTGCTTCCGCAAAGATCAACCTTGCCGTATCATTCTTTCCTTCAATCAATAAATGGCGGCGTGCTTCAACAGCCTTTTGAATACGTTTTCTCCACCAGTGTTCGTTGATTTGTTGATCAGGGTGCCATTCTAATAAACGAACAGCTACACGAGATGAATCGTGAAAAAGTCCGAAAGCAATAAACTCATTTTCAGCATTAAAAACAGTAACCACATCCCCATTATCGGGAGCACCGTCTATACGCTTTATTGCACCAGAAAAGACCCAAGGATGAAGTTGCCAAGCTGCCTTATCTTTTCCCTTATTCAGAATAATTTTTTTCATCGCAACAAAAGTACAGGTTTTCAAGTTATTTGAAACATCTTGTGTCCGAAATTTATCATAAGATGAAAAGGAAAAGTTAAACCAGACTTTATCTATGATGAGATTATAAATTGAAAAGGCTCATTTTAGTGAGCCTTTTCAATTATTTATGTGTGATTAAGTAATTTTTAAAAACAGCATAATCAACAGAAAAAGCTTCAACAACTTTAGCTTTGCTGTGTAACTGCTCTACCCCTACAGGCAATTTAATTTTACTGAATACCTGCTCAGAAATAGCATCTGGAAATTTGCAAGGATGTGCTGTGGATAAAAATACAGATCCATAAGAACCTGGATGTTCGCCACGATAGGCTTGTGACCCTAACCAAGCAATAGCCGTATGCGGACAAGCGACATAGTGGTAAGTATGATGTAACTGTTCCATAGCAGCCTTAGTTTCCTTATCCGTATACGTGTAAGTGGTGATCATGCTCTTTAAGTCATCCAGATTATGATCAAATAAATCTTGAATACGAACCCAATTACTAGGATCACCTACATCCATAGCATTGGCTAAAGTTTGTACAGATGGCTTGGGTTCATATTTTCCAGATTTAATAAAACGTGGAACGGTATCATTTGCATTGGTAGCAGCAACAAACTGCTCAACCGGAAGACCCATTTTGAAAGCCAATAACCCGGCACCGATATTACCAAAGTTACCACTTGGAACCGTGAAGACAACTCGGTCTGAACCCTGTGCCTTCAACTGTGCATAAGCATAAAAATAGTAAAATGTCTGAGGGATCAAGCGTGCAATATTAATGGAATTAGCGGAAGTTAATCTCAGATGTTCATTAAGTTCAGGATCATTAAAAGCACGTTTAACCAATGCTTGACAATCATCAAATGTTCCATCAATTTCAATGGCTCTTATATTTTGTCCATTGGTCGTCAATTGTAATTCCTGAATTTCCGAAACCTTACCTTTTGGATATAAAATGGTGACACGTGTGCCTGCAACTCCCAAGAAACCTAAAGCAACAGCCCCGCCCGTATCTCCAGATGTTGCAACTAGAACATCCAACAATGCATCATCTGCACCTGAAAAATAAGCCATTACTCGACTCATAAATCGTGCTCCAAAATCTTTAAAGGCATACGAAGGACCATGAAATAGTTCTAATACCGCAGTATCTGGACTCAAAAACTTAACAGGTGCTTCAAAATTAATAGCATCCGCGATAATATCCCTCAATACATCTGCAGGAATATCATCTTCAATAAAAGCCTGAGCTATCGTAAATGCAATTTCCTGCAGCGAATATTGCTGTATATTTTTTATAAAATAAGGATCCAATTGTGGAATCACCTGAGGCATATAAAGTCCTTTATCGGCAGGCAATGAATTAAAAACTGCTTCTTTGAAAGAAACACGTAATGCTTTATTATTTGTACTGTAAAATTTCATAATCATCTTAATTTAATACTTTAGGGCCATCAACATTTACACCCGATACATAACCATAACTTTCAATCTCTGATTCGGAAAGATGAGCTTTAATCTGTTTAACAATCTGCTTCGCGACCTCCTTATCTCGTGTTATGGCTACAACTGAAGGACCAGAACCCGATATTCCAAAACTTAAAGCACCATTTTCTAATGCAATTTGCTTCATCTCATAAAACTGCGGAATCAAAATCGCTCGTGTTGGCTCTATCAATACATCCTGCATGCTTCGGGATATTAAATCATAATCTTTTTTAAAGAGTCCGGCCACCAGTCCTGCAATATTCCCCCACTGGATGACAGCATCTTTTAACAGCACCTTTTCTTTAATCAATTGACGCGCATCGCGTGTGGGAACATCGACCTGCGGAAATACTACAGCAGCAACTAATTCTTCCGGTACGGGTAAAGGAATTAAATCTAATGGGTCATGTCCTCTGATCAAGGTAATTCCACCAAATAATGAAGGGGCCACATTGTCCGCATGACCATGTCCACATGCTAACCGTTCACCTTCCACGCAAAAAGGGAGTAGTTCTTCTTTTGAAAGCGGATCACCCAACATTTTATTAATAGCAAATAGACCTGCCACAGTACTTGCCGCACTTGATCCTAAACCTGATCCAATAGGCATATGTTTATGCAGTTCAATTTCGACTCCTACTTCATCTTGTAGCTCCAGATGCTGCAATAGAAACTGTACACATGCCGAAACCGTATTTTTATCAGCATCCATAGGAAGACGTCCATCATCACCCGTTATTTTAGTAATGACAACACCTGCAGCACTTGTTTTCCGCATGATTACTTCATCTCCTGGTTCATCTAAAGCGAACCCCAAAATATCAAAACCACAAATCATATTCGCTACGGTCGCTGGAGCGAAAACATGGACGTGATCCAACATGTTATCCAGATTTATCTTTTTCTTCGATAGAGAAGTTTTCATATTTAATTTTTATGCCTGTTATCCAAAGCTGTAACAGGTCTAGTGAAACTTTTAATTACGCACCTACATTTACTAAATCTGCAAATACTCCTGCAGCTGTTACTTCAGCTCCGGCACCTGGTCCTTTGACCACCAATGGTCTTTCCTTGTAACGTTCTGTCGTGAACGAGATAATATTATCACTTCCAGACAGGGCATAAAATGGATGCTTGTCATCTACAATCTGGACGGAAATAGACACAACTCCATCTTCCAATTTCCCGATATAACGGATCACCTTATTTTCAAGACGAGCCTTTTCTTTTAGGGCCTCAAAATAACTGTTCTCATTTTTAAGTTCTACATAGAAAGACTCCACAGAATCTGCTTTCAAACATGCCTCAGGTAATATAGCACCTAAGTTCACGTCCTCGGCTTCGATTGTATAGCCTGCATCACGTGCTAAAATCAACATTTTACGCATAAAATCTACTCCACCTAAATCGTCACGAGGGTCTGGCTCTGTATAGCCTAAATCCTGTGCTTGTTTGACTACATCATAAAATGATACATCATCTTTAAAATTGTTAAAGATATACGAGATCGTTCCAGAAAGTATAGCTTCGATTTTAACGATACGGTCACCACTTAACATCAGGTCTTTCAAAACACGCACGATCGGCAGACCGGCACCAACATTGGTTTCGTAGAAGAAGTCCACACCATGCTTGTGAGCAGTTTCCCGTAAAGTTTTGTATTGTTCGTATTTTCCCGAATTAGCAATTTTATTACACGTAACAATGGAAATATTAGATTGAAAAATTCCCTCGTAATAGGTAGATGGCAATCGACTTGCTGTATTATCAATAAATACACAATTAGGAAGATTAAAACCTTTCATACGTTCTACAAAGACTGCAAGATCTGCATCTTCGCCCTGCTCAAGCAGTTCTGTATCCCAATTTGCTAAATCAATACCATCTAGTTTAAACAACATTTTCTTGCTATTTGAGATACCCACAACTTTGATCTCCAGATCGTTTTTACTCAACAAGAAATCATATTGACTCTCCAATTGTTTAAATAAGGTTGAACCAATATTTCCTGTTCCCAAATTAAATACATAAAGCGTTTTTTTAAGTTCCGCAAAAAAGGCATCATGCACAGCATTAAGTGCCTTTGATAAGTCATTCTTTGAGATAATAACAGATATATTATACTCCGAAGATCCCTGTGCTATAGCGCGTACATTGATTCCATTTCGGCCTAATGAAGAAAATAATCGACCAGACATTCCAGGAGTTTTCTTCATATTCTCACCAACAATGGCTAAAACTGATAAGTTGTTTTCGATTTCTGGTTTGATGAGTTTGTTAACTTGTATTTCCAGTTCAAACTCATTCTCAATCAAACTCTTCGCACGTAATGCATCTTCTGGATTGACCGCAAAAGTAATACTGTGCTCGGAAGAAGACTGTGTGATTAAAACGACATTGATCTGCTCTCTTGCCAATAAAGTAAATAATCGACCGCTAAATCCAGATTTTCCGATCATGCCTGAACCACTCAGGTTGATGACAGATATTTCGCCAATAGAAGAGATACCTTTTATTGGTAATGTTGTTTTTCCACTTTCAAATTGAATAAAAGTACCTGCAAAATCAGGTTCAAAAGTATTGCGGATGACAATTGGTATTTTCTTTAGAAAAGCAGGAATCATAGTGGGCGGATAGATGACCTTAGCACCAAAATAGGACAACTCCATAGCTTCTGTATAAGAAAGAACAGGCAAAGAAAATGCTTTTTTAACAATACGTGGATCTGCAGTCAGCATACCATTAACATCTGTCCATATCTCAATCGCTGAAGCATTTAGAATAGAACCAAAAATTGCGGCTGTATAATCTGATCCGCCTCTACCTAACGTGGTCATACGTCCGTTCTCATTAGATGCTATAAATCCAGTTACGAACATAAGCTTATCACTATTTGTTAGATACAAAGACTTAACGAGTTGCTCGGTCAACTGATCATTAACGTGTGCATGTCCAAAATGAGAATCTGTTTTGATATAATGCGATGCGTCGACAAATAAAGATGCTGCTAAATCTTGTTCAGAAATCTTGGATACCATAAAAGTAGAACAACGTTCGCCATAACTGACGATCAAATCCTTACTTTGTTCGCTTAACTCTCTAAGCGCATAAATACCTTGCAATAATTCTTCAATTTCATTGAAAAATAATTTTAGTTTCGTGAATACTGGATTTTGATATTTAACCGTGATTAATTTCTTAATCACCTCAAAGTGCTTGGTTTCGATTAATGCTAAATCTTCATGAAATGATTTTCCTTCGGACGCATCAACGGCCATTTTACATAATAAATTTGTAACTCCCGACATGGCCGATAGGACGACTAATGGCTGTTCTCCGGAATCATATGATTTCTTCACAATACGAAGTACTGCTTTGATACTATCTGCAGATCCGACCGACGTTCCTCCAAATTTTAAAATTTTCATAATGTATACTGTTTAGTTGTTTGTTTTAGAGCATAAAAAAAAACGCCTTCACTCGGAGAGGAAGGCGTTTGCGAAATATCTTGTCTACATTTCTATACAACGAAACTACCTCCTCCTAAGTTTTATCCCGGTGGTAATAATAATCGATGTAATAATGGTAGTCGTTTTCATTCTTTTTTATTTTACTTTCGTAAATATAAAGCATTATTTACCAAGTATCAAAATAAATTAACGTTTTTTTTGATATTTATTAAGAAAACCACTCCTTATATACGAAAAACATATTATTACTAGAAAAAAAATAATTTTGTTACGCTAGTGAAGTTGTAGTGGTAAGCTGACAATTTATTCTGCTTCGATAAATTGCGTTTCAATAAAAAAAGTGTTAAAAACGTTAAAACTTCGTTAAATACTTGTCATATTTTTTGCAAAGTAAGATGAGTTGTATTATATTCGCAACAGTGATGTCCAAAATAGTTAACATCCAACAACAAAAAGAATAAGTTAAAGTTGTACATAAAAGCGATTTAATGAAAACAAAGAAAATATTAGCTTCAATGCTATTTATAGGCTTATGTCTAGTGTCGCAGGCACAATCAACCAAAACCCAATCTAAACCGGAATCAGACCCGGACAATCTCGCTAAAGAATACTTCTCCCAAATCATGGGTGTTGCGGTTTCAGCAACTACAAACACAAAATTATATCAATTTGTTTACGAATGGTTAGGAACACCTTACCGCTTAGGAGGTGACTCCAAAAGAGGTATCGATTGTTCAAAATTCTCTTTTGAATTGTACGACAAAGTGTTCAATACTACTTTAGGCTATAATAGTCGTAACCAATATTCTCAAATAAAACCAGTTAAGAAAGATGACTTGAAAGCTGGTGACTTGGTATTCTTTAAAATCAGAAGTAAAAGTATTACGCATGTTGGTGTTTATATTGGTGATAATAAATTCGCTCATGCTTCTTCAAGTAAAGGTGTTATGATTAGCAACCTAGGAGAAGCTTATTGGAGACGCTATTATTATGATGGTGGTCGATTACCTGATGATAACAAATCACTTACTGCAGAGATATTAAATGCTGAAAAATCAGATAAATTCAATTAATTTGATTTTTTCACATCATGATAAGAAGTCCGAATGTCAATACATTCGGACTTTTTTTTGCAAAGATTTTAGTACTTTTACGCTTAAATAAATTAATACCATTATGTCGTCAAAGAAAACGCTCATACTAGATAAAGAACAAATCAAACAAAAATCGATACGCATTGCTTATCAGATTTTAGAAGATAATTTTGAAGAAAATACATTAGTGTTAGTAGGTATTGCGGATAGAGGTTATGTTTTTGCACAACGCTTGCAAAAAATATTAGAAGAAATATCAGACAAAAATATTGAGCTTTTAAAGGTGACAATGAGTAAAACAAGTCGCTCTTTAAAAGCTGAGACCGACCAACCCATTGAAGGTGCTAAAAATAAAACGTTAATCTTAGTTGATGATGTATTAAATAGTGGTAGAACGCTTGCTTATGGGTTAGGTGTGTTCTTAAATGTTCCCATAAAAAAAATGCGGACTGCCGTACTTATTGACAGAAGTCATCCAAAATTTCCTATTGTAAGTGATTATTATGGATTAAAGCTATCGACCATCCTGAAGGAACATGTAGAAGTTAACCTACAAGGTTTTGAAGCTGAGGATGATGCAGCATGGCTGGTATAGTATAAAGATATAAAAGCAAAAGCCTTCCATATTAATATGGAAGGCTTTTGCTTTTATATGTAAACAAATAGATGCTATCTTTTATTGATCTGGAGTTTCATTCCAGGTTTTAACCTCGTATGGGATAAATTGTTATCAGCTTTCAATTTAGATAAAGAAACGCCTTTATTATTCGCTATGTCAGAAAGTGTATCACCTTTCTTGACCGTATAAACTAGGATAGTTGATTTTTTGGATGCACTTGTATTTACCTTTTGAGCTAAACGGCTATTTATTCCATTGCTATTGACCACTAAAGAAGTGCCTGCCTTTAAAGAAGATCCACTTACCTTATTCCAAGCTTTTAAATTTTGGACACTCACATCATACTTCTTCGCAATCATAGCTAAAGTCTCTCCTCTACTCACTTGATGACGGCTAGGCTGAGCAGTATGCTTACTGCCCCTTCGAATATCATCCTCTACCACTGCAATGACTTGATTAGGAGTTTCTACTGTTGTGTTGAGCGCTAGATAAAGCTGGTCCTTATTTATTCCTTCACCCAATGCAGGAATGATCAGACGACGGCGAATTTCATCAGAACCATTAACTACTCCTTTTTTATAAGCTGGATTTAGCAGTTTTAAGCTCTCTTCAGTCACGTTTATTGCTTTAGCCACCTCAGCTATAGAAATAAACTTGTCAATTTCTAATATCTGCGTATTTAAAGCCATCTCACTTTCCTTGGCTTCGATCCCATGTTCCTGAGCATATCCTAAAGTATAGGTCATCGCAATATAAGCGGGAATATAATTTCTAGTCTCTTTAGGGAGAAAAGGTGCGACTTCCCAGAATGTAGGTTGAATCTTTCCAGATCGTAAAATTGCACGTTTGACTCCACCTTTTCCACAATTATAGGAAGCAATAGCTAACAGCCAATCACCAAATTCGGCATAAGCTTCTTTCATATATTTAGCAGCTGCATAACTTGATGCAATGGGGTCTTTACGTTCATCAACATAGGTATCCATCGTTAAGTTATAAATCTTAGCCGTACCATACATAAATTGCCAAGGTCCAGTTGCTCCAACACGTGAAACGTCATGTGGATTTAAAGCAGACTCAATGATCGATAGGTATTTTATTTCCTTAGGAACGCCCACTTCAGCCAAAATACGTTCGTAAAGTGGGAAATAATATTGTGCCAGTCCCAACATTCGAGACATATGCCCGGAATAATTTTTAGAATTATAAAGATCAATATACTTGCGAACATGTTGGTTGTAGTCTAAGGGGACTTCACGTTCTAAAGAATTTAATTTTCGAACAACATTGACATCTTCAATATCAAATACGATCGATTGGGCTTCCTTCTCGCCTACATGAACAAACTTAATGCTATCAAGCTGTTGCAGGATCGATGCATTTTCACGATCAATACTCGCAGACATAATTGCTTGCGTAGAATTTCTCATCTCATCAATAGACCTTTCTTGTGCAAACAAACAACATGTCGTGAATGCGAAGCCTATGGTGAATAGAGTCCTCTTTTTTTCAATCATCTTTTTTAATTATGGTTGACAATTAGAACTAAATCGTCCTAAGAATAAAGTATATATTTTTCGAATACGCGCTTTATTTTACAATATTAGAAATGGTAGAAAATGAAATAAGATTTTACGAAGAAGTAAAATCTTATCTCTAACACACAGTAGAATTATTTATTCTCTGTTGTTTTCTCTTTAGTATCATCTGTAGAATCCTCTTTCTGTCCGTCTTTGAATTCTTTTACACCTTTACCTAATCCACGCATCAATTCAGGAATTTTTTTACCGCCAAATAATAGTAATAATATTACAACGATTATAATTAATTCCTGACCCCCAATACCCATTATTAATAACCCTGATGTCAACATAACTTATGATTTACTGTTTTTCAATATTCTCTTTTAGTATATACACTTATACCTTAAAAACAAATGTACATAATAATTTTTATTTCTATATTTTTTTAATTTGCTAACCAAGACTGTGGATTCATCGGAATTTGACCCTGCCAAACTTGAAAATCCAAGACCGGAGCGTCCAAATCAGGATCATTAGCTACCGTTCCAATTGACTGACCTGCAGATACTTTCTGTCCTTTCGACACACTAAAACTTGCTAAGTTGCTATACACCGAGAAGAATTCACCATGTGAAATGATGATCACCTTAAGTCCATTCAACGTTAACGTACTTGTTACAGTTCCAGAAAACACCGCTTTGACGGTTGCTCCACTTGCAGTCTGCAATTTCAAGGATTCATGGCTTACCGACACATTTCTACCTGTTCTATCCGTACCAAAACTTTGTAATATTTTAGCATTGGAAACTGGCCATGGCAATCGTCCACGATTAGATCTAAAATCAGCAGAAAGACGAGCTGCCTCTGGAGTAGCACGCAGTACCTCTGAATCCGATTTACGGGCAGTAGATTTAGATGATTCTTTATCATCAACCTTAGTGTCATTTTTCTTAGCACTTCTTGCAGCCGCTGCTTCTGCTGCTCTACGAGCAGCTTCTTGTCTTCTACGCTCGGCTTCAATCTCTCTTTTAATGATTGCTTGAATGGCAGATCTTAACTTACGCTCCTCTTTTTGTTTCTGCGTAATATCGCGTTTGACACCTCTTTCAGTGGTAATCAAAGAGCTTAATTCATTAGAGAAAACAGCACGTTGTTGAGCTATTGTCTTCTTCTCTTGCTCTTGTTCATTTAACAACTGTTTATGCTTATTACGATCTGCCTGAAGTTGGGCGATCTTCTGCTCAATTTGTTTTTTAGTCCCTTCAATTTCACTCGCCTTTAACTTTCGTGAATCATTGAATTGCTGTAAATATTTTACACGACGAAATCCTTGGTTAAAATCTTTTGAAGCAAAAATAAACATAAGCTTATTATAAGCGTTGCGGTTTCGAAAAGCAAACATGATCATTTTTTCATAATCATTACGCATCTTTTCCAGCTCCGCTTTTAACTTATCAACGGCACCAGTATTGACATTAATCTGGCGATTAATCAAGCTGAGCTCAGAACTAATTGTTGATATTTTTTCTTGACGAAGATTAATCTGACTACTCAGCGCACTTACCTGCTTCTGCGTCAATATCTTCTCCGTAGTAGTTTCCTTTAGCGTCTTTTGCAGTTCCGCTATTTCACGATTTATTTTTTCACGTTTCTTTTCAAGCTCAGCCCGGGTCTGTGAAAAACCGATTCCCAGCATCAAAAAAAACGCAAGTAGACTTAGTGTTATTTTTTTTAAATTCATCTATAGTAATCTTTTACTAGCAGTTGAGTCCGAATTAACATGTTTCCAGTAAAAACAGTCCCAAATGCGAAAGTAATAAATCTTAAGGATTATCGTACTAACATTAATTAATTACTTTGTATTTGTTAGAGATTGTAAAAGGCATTTCTACAGCTTCATTAAATGATACTCTGCTATAATTAAAATTAGCACTAATACTGGTATCTCCTCCTGATATCAGTAATTCAAGAGCCATCGGAAACAACATACCACCGTTATTTGAATAGCTAGCATAGTTTGCTTCCAATTTTTGTCCCTTTGCAGCTTGCTCTAAACTGAATGAGTCTAACTTATTTTGTTGATTAACTAAATATAAATAGCTGAGTTCATTCTTTTGACCCCTTAATTGTATCGGTATACTTTTCAGATCAACTTCAAAATTATGGGCATTTAACAGATTTGTTGAAAAATTTGCTAAAAGCAAATCTTGAACATTGGCAAAAGTCAAGTCTTCACTCGCATACTGATACAAATAACTGAATGGTTTTCCAATGTATTCACCTTGAAATTTATTTAAGATCTGAACACTATCTGGGGTAATCAAAACTCGTCCTACTTCAAGACCTAATAATGCCGTAATGGAAATCCAGATTTTCTTATCTTTCTCGATTCTGATATTAACAGTCGCATCTTGAGATGATTTTCCAATGCTTATTTTACTCTTAGCTTTACCCGAGAACGTCGTAAACTCCAAGTTAGATAATAAAAATTTTTGAGCAATCTCAGTTCTGGAATCTTTTTTATCTATCGTCGGAATTTCTAAAGGTGTATAATCTACTTTCGCAATTTTCTTCTTTGTACTACAAGATACAAATATAAAAAGCACAGCTATGATGACAAGAGATCTACTCCACATAAGATTTTGTATTTATTTTTTCTTTCAACTTATCTAAATCAATTTCAGATTTACCACCTCTATTTAACGCAAGTTTCCACTGCTTCATTGCTTCTGCAGATTTTTTATTTTTAATCAAAATATCACCATAGTGTTCTAATAAAACTGCAGAAATCGTATTTGAATTTTTAATTGCTTTTTCAATCCATACCAGTGCATCAGCATACTTTCCTTGTTTAAACAACACCCATGCATAAGTATCCTCTAAAGTCGCATCATTTGGTCTTAATTTATTTGCTGTCTCAGCAAAAAGAGCAGCATCTTCTAAATCCTGATTTCTTAACGACAAATAGTAAGCTAAATTGTTCATGGCACTGACATTTGTACTATCTAAATGAATGGCTTCTCTATAAGCCACATCAGAAGCAGATTCCATTTTGAGGGAATGATAAATATCACCTAAACCACTATATATATTGGATTGAAAAATAGCATTTTCATTTTGACCATTATTCAGTGCAGCTTCCATCAAATTACGCGCAAGCTCATAATTACCCTTTAATGTGTAGGCAATCGAACTGAAATACAATAGAACAGGATTATTTGGGATATTGTGTAAAGCCTCTCCCCCATGTGCTATCGCTTGGTCATATTGTTCCATAGCCAGATCAACATTCATCAACATACGCCATGCATCAATTTGATATGGATTGATGCCAACTGCAATCGAAAATGATGATTGTGCCCCAACTAGGTCATTACGCATCCAGTTTACCTGCCCCTTAGCAACATGGCTCTCTGCTACACGGGGGTGCATATCAACTAAAATATTAGCCAATTCTTGAGCTTGATCGAGTGTAAAACTGCTATTGGGAGCTAACAAGGATAAAATGATTCTATTTTTTTCTGAGAAATCAATAGTTTTAGACGAAAAAGCCTGTTTAAGATAATCAAATGAAAGTTTTCCTTTACCCGACAGACGGTATTCATCAGCCAAGTCTAAAAAAAGATAATCATCTTTTGTATTCAGTACACCTGCATTTAAGATGGCAACCGATTTTTTTGCTTCTTTATTTTCTCGATATGCTTGCGCCAATTGACTATATACTTGTGCTAAAGGGGATTTTTTATTTGCCCACGGCTCCAAAACATTGATTACAGCAGGAAAATCGTTTTTATCCAATAACAAAGTAGCACCTATGACATCTAATGTGTCGGTAGCTCCTGTTCTTTCGCGAACATTTTTATAGAGTGTAAAAGCCTCTTCTTTTTGTTCACTATTGAACAATAACATGATCTTTTCCCTATTTAAAGCGGCTACATTGACATGTTCCTTATTCATTAAAATATCTAATGATCGGATCGCACTCTGGATATCGCCTTTTCCTTTATTGACATCAATATTAAAACTTAGGTATTCGTTTTTAGGATCTATTTCTAGCGCTTTATTTACTTCCTCGAGAGCGCGATCGGCATTTCTCATCTGTCCAAATAATACCGCTTTTGTAAAATATACATCATCTGCTTTGGGATAGCGTACTGTAATCGCATCCAAGGAGTCCATGGCTTGCTTGTAATCCCCCTTCCTTAAAAAAACTTCTATATTTTTTAATTGTTGCGAATAAGGTTTTTCTGGGGTGCTATTTTGTGCTGATACCGTTTTTCCAGCTGCAGATAACATTGTTACTAATAGCGCATACTTCAAATATTTTTTAAACATAAATAATCCTTCTCGTTCACCAATTACTGTGTTAATTATGTTGCAATATACTAATAAACGACAATTGTAAATAACAGTATTGCAATTGAATTGGTTATTTTTGACGATCTACCCGTTAATCGGAATTTAAATGCTGGTAAAAAGAGGCCTATCCATAATCAAAGTCTCTAAAATAAAGTAAAATAGATTTTCGTAATCAAAAAATTAAAAGTACCTTTGCAGACCCTTGAGACACAGGGAAAAGAAGTGAATAAAATTTTATTAATTATTTAATTAAAAGCAAGTGAATACGTTAAGTTACAAGACTGTCTCTGCCAACAAGAACACCATCAACAAAGAATGGATCGTTGTTGATGCTGAAGGCGAGATTTTGGGGCGCTTGGCAAGCGAAATTGCGAAAGTAATTCGCGGAAAGCACAAGCCATCGTTTACCCCTCACGTAGATTGCGGAGATAATGTTATCGTTATCAATGCAGAAAAAATTAGATTGACAGGTAATAAATTGGGTGACAAAACTTACGTTCGCTACACGGGATACCCGGGTGGTCAACGTTTCATCACTCCAAAAGAATTATTGGCAAAACACCCTGAGCGCATCATTGAGAAAGCTGTTCGTGGTATGCTTCCTAAAAACCGTTTAGGTCGTCAATTGTTTAAAAATCTTTATGTTTATGCTGGAACTGAGCACAAACAAGAGGCTCAAAATCCAAAACCAGTTAAATTTTAAGGAGAATCGACATGTCAACAACTAATACTTCAGGAAGAAGAAAAACTGCTGTTGCCCGCATTTACTTAACTGCTGGTAGCGGAGTCCTTACTATTAATGGTAAAGACTACAAAGAATATTTCCCAACATTGCCATTGCAATACATTGTTACTCAATCATTAGAAGTAGCAGGTCAAGCTGGGAATTTTGATGCGAAAGTGAACGTTAATGGAGGTGGTGTAAAAGGACAAGCTGAGGCTGTTCGTTTAGCTATTGCGAAAGCATTAGTTGAATTAGACCCAGAAGTTAAACCAGCTTTACGTGCTAAAGGTTTAGTTACACGTGATGACCGTATGGTTGAGCGTAAGAAACCAGGACGCAAGAAAGCTCGTAAGAGATTCCAATTCAGTAAACGTTAATCAAAGGAGGATCAAAAAATGGCAAGAACAACTTATCAAGACTTATTGGATGCAGGTGTGCACTTTGGTCACCTTACTCGTAAATGGGATCCGAAAATGGCTAAGTACATTTTCATGGAACGCAACGGGATCCACATCATTGACTTGAACAAAACGCTTACGAAATTGGAAGAAGCTGCTTCAGCTATCAAACAAATCGTAAAATCAGGTCGTAAGGTTTTATTCGTAGCAACGAAAAAACAAGCAAAAGAAATTATCGCTCAACAAGCGAAAGCAGTTAACATGCCTTTCGTTACTGAAAGATGGTTAGGTGGTATGCTTACAAACTTCACAACAGTGCGTAAGTCTATCAAAAAAATGTCTACAATTGACAAAATGCAAAAAGATGGTACATACGATGTATTATCTAAAAAAGAGAAGTTGATGATTCAACGTGAGCGTATCAAATTGGAATCTCTATTAGGAGGTATCGCTGATTTGAACCGTTTACCGGCTGCTTTATTCATCATCGATGTGAAAAAAGAACACATCGCTGTTACTGAAGCAATCAAGTTAAGCATCCCTACTTTTGCAATGGTAGATACAAACTCTGATCCTTCAAACATTGATTTCCCAATCCCTGCAAATGATGACGCTAGTAAATCTATTAGCTTAATCGCTGGCATCATTGGTCAAGCAATACAAGAAGGTTTGGACGAACGTAAACGTGATAAAGAAGACGAAGCAGAAAAAGAAGCAGCTGCAGCTAAGGCTAAAGTTGATACTACTGAAGCTTCAGAAGCTAAACGTCCTCGTAAAGCGAAAGACGGAGAATAATATTTTTTATTCCAAACCGGATAGCGTAGCGTTGGTTTCTGGAAAAGAATTCTTTTCTTGGACTAACCTATCTGTCCGGTTTTTTGGTTTATCCTTGCCCTAAAAAGAAATGATAAACTTTATATTAACTTAACAAGAGTTAGGTTAATATTGTCAAGAAAATAATAAGTCAAAAATTTAAAAAAGAAATATATCATGTCAGTACAAATTTCTGCATCAGATGTAAACAAGCTGCGTCAACAAACAGGCGCAGGTATGATGGATTGTAAAAAAGCGTTAGTAGAAGCAAACGGTGATTTTGAAGCTGCTGTTGATTACTTACGTAAAAAAGGAGCTAAAGTTGCTGCTAGCCGTCAAGACCGTGATTCTAACGAAGGTGTTATCATTGCTAAAGCTGCTACTGATGGTAAATCAGGTATCGTAGTTGAAGTAAACTGTGAAACAGATTTCGTAGCTAAAAATGCTGATTTCGTAGCTTTCGCTGAGTCAGTCGCTGAAGTTGCTTTGGCTAACAAACCTGCTTCTTTAGAAGACTTAAAAGCTTTAGAAATCGGTGGTACTAAAATCGCTGATTTATTAATCGATCAAACTGGTAAAATCGGTGAGAAAATTGACGTTTCTAAATACGAAACTATTTCTGCTGAAAAAGTTGTTGCCTATATCCACGCGAACTACCGTTTAGGTGTATTAGTTGGTTTATCTGCAACTGCTGATGGTGTTGAAGAAGCTGGTAAAGATGTAGCAATGCAAATCGCTGCAATGAACCCTATCGCTATTGATAAAGATGGTGTTGATGCTCATACAATCGAGCGTGAAATTGCTATCGCTAAAGAGCAAATCATGGCTGAAGGTAAACCTGCTGAAATGGCAGAAAAAATCGCTGCTGGTAAATTGAACAAATTCTTCAAAGAAACGACTTTGTTGAACCAAGAATTCGTGAAAGATAACTCTAAATCTATCGCTCAATTCTTAGATTCAGTTTCTAAAGGCTTAACTGTTACAGCATTCAAACGTGTTCAATTAGGAGCATAATAAACATAATTCTTATAAAGAAGACCTATTTCCAAAAGAGATAGGTCTTCTTATTTTAATTCAAAACTGTATAATTAAAATTCATCTGCAGAGAACCAGTTTTTCAACATGTTCATCTCCTTTTCCTTATTCTCCATCATCACCCTTTCCATTTCTTTCCTATCTTCTTCTCTTAAATTTTTAAAAAACGGATGCTGAAGAAAAACATTCAAATAATCTGCTTTTACAGGATCAACCGTTTTGAAATACTTAACCATTATTGGAGTAGCCTCAAAATAGAAATACTCACTCACAGGTATAAAATTTCTTAAAATTTTATAGTAAACTTTATTACAGCCCAGATCTTTCAATAAAGGATATAAAATCTTATCTTTTGATGAGTTTATGATCCTAATTTTATAAACATTATCATATACCCGCTCCCCAAACCGGATATATAATCCAAGTAAAAATGAATATTTTCTACTTTCATCTTTATCAAAATTTTCATTAATTAAATGACCATCATCAGTATAAAACGTATTAAAATATTGAGCCAATTGTGGATTATTCAATTCGCTATCGAGATTATTGTCGACTTTCTGTTCAACTTTTACATGATAATTATCATGTAAATATGCCACTAAATACGCTACTAATTTCTTTTCCGTAGAAGTATATTCATCAATATTAATTTCCTTATTACGACCGTTAAACCGATCCAAATAATCACTAAAAGTGCCTAACATAAAATAGTCCGGTATCACATTTAAAGTATAATTTGTGGAATCTTGCCATTTATGTAAATTAGATCTCATTCCAGGTATCGTATTTATTGAACTTGATCCAAAAAGCTGTCGTATATGTTGCCCAAACTTGGTCGCCCAATAAACAGGATAAGAATAATAAAAATATACTTCTTCATAATTTTAAAATTTAGGTCAAACAAATATACTTTTTATTTTATATCAGCCGTTACAGTCTATCTCTTCAATCTCCATGACTAACAATTGCTTATTTCAATTTATTTACCATTCAAAAACTCATTAAGATGAATGAAGCTATGGTAAATTGAATAAACAGAATTAATCAAAACCAACGTTAGAAATGGAAGAGATCAAATTATTAGGGTTGAAAATAAATAGTACCAAAAGCACATATTTTTTGTAAATTGGTTGGTAACATTGATTATAGATCACTAAATAATATCACATGAGTACAACACAAGGCATGCTTCGTGATGATGCATTAAAAGGAAAAAACATTTTAATTACCGGTGGTGGTACTGGACTTGGTAAAGCCATGACCAGATATTTTTTACAATTAGGGGCACAATGTCTTATCACAAGCCGCAAGGATGATGTCATACAGCAAACCGCAACGGAACTAAGCCAAGAAACAAATGGCAAATGTATCGCTATAGCTTGTGATGTCCGTGATTACGAATCTGTGGAGAAAGTCATCGCTTTTGGTATACAAGAACTAGGTTCCATAGATGTATTAGTCAATAATGCTGCTGGAAATTTCATATCCCCTACAGAAAGATTAAGCCACCGTGCATTTGAATCTGTCTTAGGCATTGTCCTGCAGGGTACCATTAATTGTACCTTAGCTCTGGGAAAGATCTGGATTGCGAATAAAGATCAAGATAAAACCATTTTGAATATTGTGACCACATATGCGAGCACAGGTTCTGGATATGTAGTTCCTTCTGCCTGTGCTAAATCAGGAGTATTAGCGATGACAAGATCACTGGCGGTGGAATGGGGACGTAAAGGAATCCGATTGAATGCAATCGCACCAGGCCCATTTCATACAACTGGCGCTTTTGACCGTCTTTTTCCAAGTAACCTTAGTGATACCCTAAACCCTATCAATAGAATCCCCCTAGGTCGCACGGGTGATCTACAAGAATTGGCCAATTTAGCCGCATATCTTGTATCCGATTACTCAGCTTATGTCAATGGTGATGTCATAACAATAGATGGCGGAGAATGGTTAAAAGGTGCCGGAGAATTTAATGGACTCGATGCCGTAACAGACGAACAGTGGGATACTGTTGAAAAATTAACTCGCGGAGCAAAAAGCACATAAACGACGAGCTATAAATACGATTGTTTTTTATACAAAGGCTAGACAATTGTTGTTTTATTTAGATATTTGACAATAATAATAAAGGAATGAAAAAAATAGCCTTCATAGCACTCCTATTTTTTAGTGGATCAACTTTATCTGCTCAGCAAATAGAAGAAAGTACAGTGGACTCTCTTGTTCAACAAACATTGTCTACGTTCAATGTGCCAGGAATTGCGGTAGGTATTGTCAAAGATAATCAAGTCATACTAGCCAAAGGATACGGTATTGCAGATTTAAATCGAAAAAACAAAGTTTATGCAAGTACAAATTTTGGTATTGCATCCAATTCCAAAGCTTTTACAACATCTGCACTAGCTATGTTGGTCGATGAGGGGAAAATAAATTGGGATGATCGCGTTCAAAAATATATTCCAGAATTCAAACTTTACAATGACTATGTCAGTCAAAATTTTACGATTAGAGATTTATTAACCCACAGAAGTGGCTTAGGCTTAGGTGCCGGAGATTTGATGATATGGCCCGACGGACATGATTTTACTCCTAAAGACATCATCCACAATATCCAGTATTTAAAACCAACCTCTGGATTTCGTACAAAATATGATTATGACAATCTCCTGTACATCATCGCTGGTGAAATATTAGAAAAAGTATCTGGGCAAAGTTGGCAAAAATTCATTCAGAACAGAATTTTTAACCCACTTGGCATGAATCATTCTGCACCGAACTGGAATTTATTGCAAGATCGAGCGGATGTCATTTCTCCGCACGTGCCTTTATCAGGAAAAAATAAAGTCAGGATAAGGTATACCAATACAATCTTAGATGCTGCTGGCGGAATATATTCAAATGTTGAAGACCTCAACAAATGGATGATCTTTCATTTGAATAACGGAGAGCATCATGGAAAACAATTGATATCTAAAAAACAGCTGAAAGAATTGACTAGCGCTCAGACCATCATGCCTGTCCGCACAACAGCACCTTACTATTCTCTATTTAAGAATTACGGGCTAGGCTTCGTTCTTACTGATGTAGTAGGTAAAATGGAAGTTTCGCATACTGGCGGATTAGAAGGGATTGTCACACAAATCGTTATGCTTCCCCAGTTAAAATTAGGCATCGTCGTATTGACTAATCAGCAAGAAGGTGCCGCATTCAGTGCCATAAGCAATAGCATAAAAGATTTTTACCTCGGTATACCTGATCAACATTGGATCACGACCTATGAAGCATTAATAGCAAAAAATAATGCAGAAGCTGATCTGATAACACAAAAAACATGGCAGATCGTAGATGATCATAAAAATACAAAGCATCTGACCATAAAAGGCAAATATCTGGATAATTGGCTTGGCGAAGTGTCTATTCATATGAATAAAAATGGAAAGTTAACATTTGCTTCCAAACGTTCACCACAGCTTACTGGTGAGCTATTCTACTATCAAGATAATACGTATACTGTCAAATGGGATAATCGCTTTATGTATGCTGATGCATTTGTATATTTTGACATTCAAGACCATCAGGTGAATGGATTTAGAATGAAACCCATATCACCACAGACAGATTTTAGTTTTGACTTTCAAGATCTAAATTTTAAAAAACAGACAAAAAATGGAACAAAAAAATAATCCCCTTCATGGACAACGATTAGACGCAATATTAGAATATCTAGTTGCTTACTTTGGAGGTTGGGAAGGTTTAGGTGAGCGTATCAACGTTAAATGCTTCAATGAAAATCCAAGTATAAAATCTTCATTGGTTTTTTTAAGAAAAACACCTTGGGCAAGAAAAAAAGTAGAAGAATTGTATCTCAAGATATATCTGTACGAAAGTAAATAGTTGCGATCATGCGATCCACTTTCTTATAAAGAATGTACTTTCATTGTTATAAAAAAGATAATTTATTCGATTCGTCTACAAGTTAGCAGATAGGTTAAAATTATCTTTTCTTGTTTTCATAACGTATTGATTTAAAATTTAATATCAAAATATATAACGATACAGATGATAAAAACAAACTTAAAAATGAGTTGTTATATCTGTTGTAAACTTAGAACATATGCATCATAAAAAAATAGGCTGGATCGGGCTAGGAAACATGGGATTTCCGATGGCAAAAAATCTCGAAAATGCTGGATTTCCGCTTTCTGTTTTCAATAGAACTGCGAGTAAATCAGAACCTTTTACAGCTCGATCGGAAGTCTATATCAGTGCCATTGAACTGGTTAAAAACTGTGATATCATTTTTACAATGGTCTCAAACGATGCTGCAATTATAGATCTGTACGCAGATATTTTTCGACTTGAAGATATTACGGAAAAAATATTCGTCGACATGAGTACGATCTCCAAGGAACTGACCCTAACCATTGCACAACAATTAAAGGAAAAACAAGCACGTTTTATCGATGCTCCAGTTGCCGGTAGTACAGTACCTGCTAAGGAAGGAAAGTTAATTATTATGGCAGGTGGTGAAGAAAAGGATCTTCAAGAAGTATTACCCTATTTGCAAAAACTGGGTAAATCAGTTAAACATCTAGGTCCTGTTGGTCAAGGTATCGCAGCTAAACTTGCCATCAATTACTTTCTATCCATTATTTATCAAGGGCTTGCCGAAACCGTACTATTTGCAGAACAAAGTGGTATAAAAAGAGATGATATGCTAGCAATAATCAATGAAAGCGCAAGTGGTAGCGGTGCAACTCAGGTTAAAACTCCACTTCTTCTGCAACAGGATTATTCAGCTGCATTTGCTTTAGACCTGATGTTAAAAGATATCAATCTAGCTAAAAAAGAAGGTGTTAACAGTCCGTTGAGTAAGGTGTTAATCGAGACTTATCAACAGGCACATGATGCGGGCTTTGGAAAGCAAGATGTCATTGGTATTATCAATTATTTGAAACAAATTCAATAATACCTATCATGAAAATCGTCAACAATCAAAAAGGCTTTTATCAAGTTAATGATTGGTGATAGGTATCAATTGATTCAGCTAGTGGATTGAGGATAGTATGAGGTGACGGTAAAGAATCTATAGAACACGAAATCAATTTGAATCTAATCGCTGATAAATTTCTAAAGAAATGGTGTTGTAAACTCTTAAATCTACCAATATGAAAATTTTAAAAACAATAGTAATTGCATTACTTTTCATCGTAGCCCTACTTTTGATCATAGCACTATTTGTAAAAAAAGATTATGCTGTCCAAAGAGAAATTACAATTAACAAAACGAATCAAGAGGTATTCGATTATATTAAATACCTTAGAAATCAAAATAACTTCAGCAAATGGGCAATGATGGATCCTCTGATGAAAAAAACATATCAGGGCACTGATGGAACTGTCGGTTTTATTTCTGCATGGGATAGTAAAGCGGATAGTGTAGGAAAAGGTGAGCAGGAAATTGTCAAAATTGAAGAAGGAAAACGAATTGATTTCGAAATCCGATTTATCAAGCCATTTGAATCAAAAGATAAAGCGTATATGATCACAGAATCTCTATCTTCCAATACGACAAAAGTAATTTGGGGATTTGATGGACATATGAATTACCCTATGAACCTCATGCTACTAGTTATGGATTTTGACCACATGTTAGGTGGAGATTTAGAAATAGGTCTGCAGAGATTAAAAACAAAACTAGAAACCGAATAAATGTAAATCCTGCTCTGGAAACTATTTGAATAGTACGGGAATCATCCATCACGATTGCCTTTTTTGTATCATCAAACAGTCTAAAAGCACCTTTTCCCTAACTTTTGAAAATCCATATCTAATTTTAGATTTATTCTTTCAATTTCCTCATATGATAAAAGAGCATTAATACCAGCAAAAAATAACTTGAACAGGCAATCTCGGTAAGGATACAGCATCCTATCGAGACTATCAACGTGATTTTGAAATTAACATACCAAAAAAAGCATCGATTTTAGGTTCTTCAGACCCTGAATTTTTGGGAGATCCAACGAAGCACAATCCTGAAGATCTATTTTTAAGTGCGATATCAAGTTGTCATATGCTCTGGTATTTGCATTTTTGTGCTACATCGGGAATTCACGTGGTAAGATATGAAGATCAGCCCATAGGTATAATTACAGAAGAACAATCCGGCGCAGGACAATTCACTAAAATAACGCTATATCTAACCATGAGGATTAGAAGAGCAAAACAAGTAAACCTAGCTAAAGAATGGCATACCAAAGCAAATGAATTTTGCTTCATCGCAAAATCCCTCCATATTCCGATTCACCATCAACCCATTGTTATGGTGATGGAATAATAAATTGAAATTAATAAAAAGATGCACTTCATGATATTAAACAACGATACAAAGTTATATTAAGCAGATTTTTTTAAATAAAATAGGAATTCTTACATAAAATAAAGGAATTGATTCTTGACATATTCTTGATTTAATTTTTTTACTTTTGAATATGACTAGTGAATATTACGAAGGAGAGAAAATAGTTTCGATTGATTATAAAAATAATCTATTTGAACAAGCAGAATACGATAATTGTCGCTTCGAGACATGCGATTTCTCTAACAACAAACTAAACAACAGCATATTCACAAATTGTACGTTTGTAGATTGTAATTTTTCTCTAGCGGAACTTTCTGGGACTACGTTCCAACAAGTAATTTTCAAAAACTGTAAATTATTGGGTTTACAATTTCAGCAGTGTAATACTTTTGGTTTATCCTTTACCTTTGACAATTGCAATATTGATCATGCTTCTTTTTATCAGCTCAAGATAAAGAAGACATCCTTTAAAAATTGTCAATTGAGAGAAGTAGATTTTTCAGAATCAGATCTAACAGGATCATCCTTTCATTACTGTGACTTAAATCAAGCCATATTCGATCAAACAAATCTAGAACAAGTAGATTTTCGTGATGCATTTAATGTAACTCTTTCGCCCAATAAAAATAAATTAAAAAAAGCAAAATTTACACTTATCAATTTACCTGGCTTGCTAACTGAATATGATATTAAAATCGAATCTTAATTTTTAAACTTTTCGGCTTTTCCTTTGTTTTCTTATTAGAAAGGAGAATATAGCATGTCTAATGATAAAAATAAAAAAGTTGAAGAAGAAGATATTAATAATTCAAACCCAGATCAATTAGCCTATGACGAGGAAAAAAAATCATTTTCCTTGGATGTAGATGACGACGATCCGGACTATGATCACCCAAGTGATTATGAAACTGTTGCCGAAGGTGCAGCTGATGATGATTCGACGTACGACAACTCAAATCCCTATGTTGGTGATGAATATGCTGATTTGGAGGATTTAGAGGAAGATGAACTAGATGAGGATGGAATGCGAATAGAAGGAGAAGTTAAGGTAAGTGCAATAGATAAATTACTATCCGAAACACCGGAAGATTTACGCGACGATTTAGATGACGAAGGCTACCCCATCAACTATGACTAATTCACCTCATGAATAAAATCACTTGTGTACAATTGCTAAAAAATAGACTAATAATTATTTTTTAGCAATTGTACGCAATCTTAATCATCACCAATGGTATATCATGATGTCCCAACTATTGAATGCCATTTATCATTTCCTGAAAAACAAACTTTACTTCTCCCCTAAATTCATGTAATTAGCTTTCTAATTTTATATCTTTAGCTCATAATTATTTATTTTATGGAATTGAGCAAACCAATTATTAAAATTTCAAATCTTCGCAAATCTTACGGATTCAAAGAAATATTAAAAGGAATCAATTTAGACATATATCCAGGTCAGGTAATCGGTTATATCGGTCCAAACGGTGCAGGAAAATCAACTACTGTTAAAATTTTAACAGGGTTGATCAGTGATTTTGAAGGAGAAGTGATGATTAACGATATCGATATTAAAGAAAATCCCCTTGCTGTAAAAAGTCAAATTGGATATGTTCCTGAAAATGCGGAACTCTATGATGTACTTACTCCTCTGGAATATCTTGACTTTGTTGGTAAACTGTACGGGATGGAAGATACACTTATCCAACAAAGGGCTCAGCAATTGCTTCAAGCATTTGGTCTTAAACAAAATATAAATAATAGAATGGATACCTTTTCAAAAGGTATGCGTCAAAAAGTATTATTGATATCAGGCATTATCCACAATCCACAAATCATCGTATTGGATGAACCTTTATCTGGTCTGGATGCAAATGCCGTTATAATTGTCAAAGAATTAATTTCACTTTTAGCTAAAGAAGGTAAAACAATATTCTACTGTTCACATATGATGGATGTCGTTGAAAAAGTATCTGACCGTATCTTGTTAATCTCGGAAGGCCATATCATTGCAGATGGAACATTTGAGCAATTAAAAACACATCAATCCGAATCTTTGGAACAAATTTTCTCCAAACTGACAGGAAAAGAAGATGGAAATGCAGATGCATCAAATATAATTTCAGCAATTCGTTAATATCCTATGCAAAAACTAACGTTAAAATTTATTTTGCTTTTCAGCAAATTATGGGCAAATATGGGAATTGATGTTACTCAATTAAAAATAATTATAGAAACAAAATTGATCATCGATGATCGTCGCCCTTTAGCATCATTTACAAAAAATCAAAACAAGAAACCATCCAAATATTCAACGTGGTTTCAATTTTTCATTTTCCTCCTTATGGGGTTGATGTTCCTAGCATTTGTTATTGTCATCCACGACAAATTTTTAGCTACATCATTGTTTTTGACACTGATTTTATCCATGCTGTCTTTATCCCTGATCACTGATTTCTCAACAATATTACTTGACAATAAAGATCAATACATCATATTGCCAAGACCTGTAAATGATAAAACAGTGGCATTCTCAAGAGTACTTTATATGCTCATCAAGATTTCAACACAGTTGATGGCCATGTCCTTACCAGGATTAATTTTTGTATTTATCAGTTGGGGTATTCTAGCCGCTTTTACTTTTTTGATTCAATTAATAATAGCCACTTTAATAGCTGTTTTTTTTGTTAATATTTTTTATTCCTTATGTTTACGATTTCTATCGATTCAAAAGTTTAAAGATGTTATCAATTACATCCAAATATTTTTTTCCATTTTTATTTTTCTAGGTTATCAAATTGGTCCTAGAGTGATGGAAAGTTTCACAGAAGGACAAACCAGTGTTCACAGTATTAAATTACTTTGGCTTTCTCCAGGAACATGGATCGCTTCATTCCAAGCCTTACTTGTACAAGATTTTAGTACGCTTACACTTTCATTCACTGCACTCAGCATATGTTTACTGATTATAGCCATTTCAGGATCTTCACAGTTATTTTCTAAAGATTTCAATTCAAAAATCGCACAATTGGCAGGTGGAGATAACCCTGTTGAGAAAAAACAACAATATCCAGAAGGTCAAGTTCCATTATACAAGAAAATAGAAAAAATAGTGACCAACAGTCCTCTAGAAAAGGCTGGCTTTTCCATCATTTGGTTGATAACGGCACGATCTCGCGAATTTAAGATGCAACTATATCCTACCATGGCTTATTTACCCATCTATTTTATATTTCTATTTTTGCAAGGGAAAAGCGATACATTCTCCGAGCGAATCGATCGTGTCAATGGATCAGGTTTATATATTATGATCTTTTATCTATCCTTATTTACGGTATTAACCGTCTTCCAACTGATCACTAAGAGTGAAAAATACAAAGCAGCATGGATCTATTATGCGGCACCTATTCAACAAACTGGAGAGTTAATGTCTGGAGTACTTAAATCTGCATTCCTGAAATATTTTATACCCTTCAATCTGATTTTTTTAATCATTTGTGTACCGCTTTTTGGAGCGCATGTAACCAATGACATTCTTCTAGCTACAGCCATCGGAGGTATTGAGAGCGTGCTTGTGATGCTCTTTTTAGTTAAGTCCTATCCTTTTTCTCAAGCAGCTGAAAATGGAAAAAGTAGGGTGTTGATCAATCTTTTAGTATTGGGGCTGCTGGCACTTGTAGGTTATTTGCATATTGTGATCCACGAATACGAAATGATTATTTGGGTAGCAACTATTATCGCCTGGATAATATTTTTAATCATGATAAAATACCTAAAAAAAGAAAACTGGAAAAGTTTAGCTTTTGATGACAATTAAAAAGGAAATAATAATGAAAACAATACTCACGTCTATATTTTTAATAACATTATTTTTCCAAACCTCGCAAGCACAAGTTAACTTGCAAGACACTGTACGGCATGTACCCATTATTGCTTATTGGGATCAAGGAGATACTTTCAAATTTAAAGTCACTAAAAAAAATACGGATAGCGTTGATCACAAACTTGTAAAACATGAAGAGCGCGCCTATATTGCACAATTTATTGTCTTAGACTCTTTAGAAGATGGATATCGCATAGAATGGAAAATTATTGAAAATTTAAATCCAGAAAAAAAAGATATTCCAGAAGATTTACTCTTGGATGCAATGGCCTTAAATAGTGCTCAAATTATCTTCAAAACGGATACATTAGGTCGGTTTTTAGAAATAGAAAATCATAAAGTAATCAGTGAATTTTCTATTAAATATTTTAAAAGTTTTTTGAAGAATAGTCCAAATCAACAGGACAATGAGTTAATTTTAGAAAAGTATACTAAAATGTTCGAGTCCAAATCTGGAGTCGAAAACTTTATCCTGCCTGAAATACCATTATTGTGCAGTTTATATGGCGGCGTATACGACACTAAAGATACTATTTATTCAGAAGTTGAATTACCAAACCCGTTATCAAATCATCTTTTAGTTAGTAAATCCGAGTTTTACAACGATTACATCGATGAAAAATTTGTTAGTTTTTATAATAACTATTACGCTGATCAAAACTCTTATATAGAAATGGTCAAATCCCTATACGATGATGAAGATGAAATTGTGAAAGAAGAAATAAATAAAATACAACCTACCATCATATTCACAAACTATTTCAGCTATCATCTCCCATATGGAATTCCAGCAGATTTTTTTTCAGGGAGATTAATAAAAATAATCGATGAAAAAGGTATCCTCAATATTAAAGAAACAACCATAGATGTTGAGATGCTATATGACGAAGATTAAAAAAACGTTATATTTAAAGAAGTTTACAATTTATAAATAAAAAATTATGTCAACAATAACTGTCAGTGCCGATATCAATGCTCCTTTAGAATTTGTTTGGAAACTCTTCACGCTGCCTGAACATATTATGCGTTGGAACACGGCGAGCGATGATTGGGAAACTACATCAGCAACCAATGATCTTCGTAATGGAGGCAGGTTTAGTTTTCATATGACTGCAAAAGATAAAAGCTCTAGTTTTGATTTAGGAGGGCAATACGATGAAGTAAGGCCTTTAAGACATATTTCATACAGTCTCGAAGATAACCGAAGAGTAAGCACAACTTTTTTCGAAAATAAAAATGTAGTTACGATCGTTCAAAGTTTTGATAGTGAGACCACACATACAGAAGAGCAGCAACATAAAGGTTGGCAAGCTATTCTTAATAGTTTTAAAAAATACGTCGAATCACAATTATAAATAACCATACCGCTACTCCCCATCATGAAGACTAAGTAGCAGTATACTGCATCTTACCACTCGATCATCCTAAGTTGTTAGATCTCCATAAAAAGGCTCTCGTGAAGACAAAAGAGAGTGCCACCGTACCGCGCTGGCTTATTCTCCATCCTTCATCCATAAACGTATTGAATCTAAGATAGAATCCCCTCATTGTACAGTGACTTAGAATTATATAAAAAGGGAAAAAGAGACAAAAACAAAAAAGCTTCAAGTAAACTTGAAGCTTTTAGTAGCGGGGAGCAGGATCGAACTGCCGACCTCAGGGTTATGAATCCTGCGCTCTAACCATCTGAGCTACCCCGCCGTTTTTCGGTATGCAAATATAGCAATTACCCATCAAATAAAAAGCTTTTTTTTATTTTTTTTCATTGTTTTAACGCCTTAATGTACAAAAAAAACGCAATTCCTTTATAATGAAACAAATAGTAATAGTAAAAAATTAAAAGTGGGCACATAAAAAATGTACAGGCCAAATGGTCCATATTTTTTATTTTTTTTAATCCAAAACTTTTTTATAAAATAATTGCAAAGACAAAATAAATATGTATTATTACATATAATACTATAAAAGTATACCCCATACGCAATTAATAAAGAGGGGCTTTTGAGTTTAGTAGCGGGGAGCAGGATCGAACTGCCGACCTCAGGGTTATGAATCCTGCGCTCTAACCATCTGAGCTACCCCGCCGTTTTTGGGAATGCAAATATAGATTTTTTTTAATAAATAAAAAATAAATATTCATGCAATATGGCAGAAAAAATAAAATTAAACTTAGAATATATTGTAAATTCATCACCTAGAATTCTGTTCCCATTTTTACAAGAACCTAATGCCCTATCACAATGGCTTGCTGATGATGTTAATTATCGCGAATCTGTTTATGAATTTGTCTGGGATGATGAAGGCCATAAAGCTAAAATCGTAAATATTAAAGAAAATAAGCTAATACGCTATAAATGGCTTGATGATGAGCCTTATTACTTCGAATTGGAAATCGACCAAGACGAACTCACAAATGATGTTGCATTGCGAATAACAGATTTCGCAAAAGAAGATGATGTTGAAAACCGTAAAATGATTTGGAATAATTCAATTGAATATCTCCAAAGTGTAATTGGAGGATAAAAAAGTATATCTTTGCATCTAAATTAGGTCTTTTTAAAATAGACCTCTAAAGCTTCAAACAAAATAAGCTTTAGAAAGGAACTTGTGATCGGATGAAAAAGATTTATTTACTTATTCTTAAATCCTTTATAAAGCCATTTTTCGTCACTTTTTGTATTGTGATGTTTGTGCTTTTAATGCTTTTCTTATTTAAATATATCGATGATTTAATAGGAAAAGGCTTTGAATGGTATGTCATACTGAAACTAATCGGCTATCAATGTGCGGTTCAGATTTCTATGGCTATGCCCCTTTCTATGCTCTTGTCATCTATCATGACATTTGGCAATTTAGGAGAAAGCTATGAGCTTGTAGCCATTAAAGCTGCAGGCGTATCGCTCAGAAAAGCCATGACTCCCTTATTTATCTTAGTTGGCTTTTTTAGCTTAAGCTCCTTCCTATTTTCAGATTATATACTACCTATTGTCAATTTGAAAATGGGTTCATTGCTGTATGATGTGCGAAATAAAAAAGCAGACTTTCTAATTAAACCCGGTATTTTCAATAACACAATCCCAGGTTATTCCATCCGTGCTAAAGGTAAAAATGAAAATGGAACCATTCTGTATGATTTAATGATTTATGACAATCAAGGTGGAAATGCTGGAAATACGGTGTTAATCGCTAAAGAAGGATTTATCTACAATTCTCCTGACAATAGCTATATGATCTTAAAACTTAAAGATGGTATCCGTTATGAAGACGCACGTGTTAAAAGCTCAAAAAGTTATGACCCCCGTCAACAGTTCACCCGATTTAAATTCAAAGAAACAGAGCAAAAATTTGATATGGAATGGAATAAGATGCAACGAACTGATGAAAATCTGTTCAAGAGCCATCATGCTATGTTAAATTTAAAGCAACTAAAAGTGTACACAGACTCCAATAAAATGAAATTGGATAGTGTCAAACACCTGTTATCTAATACCATGGATCATCGTTTTAATCTATATTCACCCTATTTCAATAATAAACAAGGGGATGAAAAGTTTAAACCTGCCAAAATCAAGCCCTTCAACGATTTATTACAAGATGTGATCCCGGTGGAACAGCGTGCACAAATTACAGGTAATGCATTGAGTCAATTAAACTACATGAAGGACGATCTGAATAATAAATTGCCAGACTATAAAGACCTGAATGGAAAAGATATACGTTATCGGATTGAGTTTCATAGAAAATTCACGCTAGCTGTGTCGTGTTTATTATTATTTGCCATAGGTGCACCTTTAGGTGCGATTATCCGAAAAGGAGGATTGGGACTACCCGTCATCATGGCTATCATATTCTTTTTAATTTATCATATCATCTCTACGGTGGCAGAAAAATCTGCAAAAGATGGAGCAATCTCTCCTATTCTTGGAATGTGGATGGCAATTATTGTATTATCCCCCTTGGCTGGATTCCTAACTTACAAATCCACAACAGATTCGGCTCTATTTGATATCGACCAGTATAAGATAAAAGCTGAAGCTGGCTTGAATTGGATCAAAAGTAAGATTGGCAAAAAAAAGGCAAAAGCGCAATAATAAGCTCATTTTGACTTATACATTATAAATAAAATAGAATTCTATATTAACTTTGTATATATACATTTAAGATATCGATGGATTTCAAATTAAATACGATTGAAGAAGCAATCGAAGATATAAAAGCGGGCAAAGTAATCATCGTAGTAGATGATGAAGACCGTGAAAATGAAGGTGATTTTGTCACAGCAGCGAGAAATGCCACACCAGAAATAATTAATTTTATGGCTACGCATGGTAGAGGATTAGTATGTGCACCTTTGACAAGAGAGCGCTGTGAGGAATTGCAGTTAGACCTCATGGTCGGAAAGAATACTGCTGTATATGAAACAAATTTCACCGTTTCTGTCGATCTACAAGGTTATGGCTGTACTACGGGTATTTCTGCATCAGATCGCTCAAAAACAATTAAAGCCCTTATTGACCCCAATATTGATCCTGTCGAATTAGGACGTCCTGGACATATTTTTCCATTAATAGCTAAAGATGGTGGCGTATTACGTCGCACGGGTCATACAGAAGCTACTGTAGACCTAGCACGCCTTGCTGGCTTCGAACCTGCTGGTGTACTGGTTGAAATCTTGAAAGAAGACGGCGAAATGGCACGACTTCCAGAATTAATGGAAGTAGCAAAAAGATTTGATTTAAAAATTGTCAGTATTGAAGATTTAATCGAATACCGCTTAAAGCATGATTCACTGATCGTGGAAGAGGTGAAAGTGGATATGCCAACAGCATTCGGCGATTTCAAATTAAAAGCTTACACACAAAAAGATACTGGCGAGCATCATCTTGCGCTTTATAAAGGGGAGTGGAATGAAGATGAACCCATTCTTGTACGTGTACACAGCTCTTGCCTTACCGGTGACATCTTTGGATCTTGCCGTTGTGATTGTGGACCCCAATTACACAAAGCCATGGAAATGATCCAACAAGAAGGAAAAGGGGTGATCGTATACATGAACCAAGAAGGTCGTGGTATAGGCCTAGTTAATAAATTGCAAGCCTACAAACTTCAAGAAACTGGAGTCGATACCGTAGATGCAAATATTCAACTCGGATTCAAAGCCGATCTACGAGATTACGGAGTAGGAGCTCAAATATTACGTAATCTTGGCGTGACAAAAATGCGTTTAATGTCCAACAACCCATCAAAACGAGCTGGTTTAGTTGGTTATGGACTAGAGATCGTTGAAAATGTTGCGATCGAAATCAAATCTAATCCTTTTAACGAGGTATATTTAAAAACTAAAAGAGATCGAATGGGTCATACCATTATGAAGAATCTTTAATCATACTTGTAAAAGGGAGTTCGTAAGTTCTCCCTTTTTATTTATTACGTAAAATGATAAAAGAAGATATAAAGCAGCTTATTTTATTTGATGGAATTTGCAATTTTTGCAATAGTACCGTTAATTTTATCATTAAAAAAGATAAGAAGGACCAGTTTAAATTTGCGTCACTACAATCAGCACTTGGGCAAACTTTCATTCATAAACTTCCATCAAATACAGATTCGATTGTATACATTAGAAATAAACAGGTTCTAATAAAAAGCACTGCAGCACTCTATATTGCCCAAGATTTAGGATATCCCTATAAACTGCTCGCCATTTTCAAGTTTCTACCAACATCCTGGCGAGACTGTTGTTATGATTATATAGCAAAGAACAGATATCGATGGTTTGGTAAAAAGGATCATTGTGAAATACCCTCTGCGCAAAATCGAAAAAAATTCATTTCATAAAAATTCATAAACTATGAAAAATCCCTTATTGCTTAATCAAGCATATATAAATGGAAAATTCATTTCCCATAAAAAGACATTTGATGTCATCAATCCTTCCACAGGAAAAGTCATTGATTCAGTTGCGGATCTTGAAATTTCTGCATGCAAAAAAGCAATAACTGCAGCAGAAGCAGCCTGGATATTGTGGCGTAAGACATCAGCCGCAGAACGCAGCTCCTTAATTCGAAAATGGTACGAAATCATTTTACAAAATAAGGCTCATTTAGCTGAAATAATAACCCTCGAAAGCGGCAAACCGTTAAAAGAATCGTTGACCGAAGTAGATTATGGTAATTCATTTGTCGAATGGTTTGCTGAAGAAGGTAAGCGCGCTTACGGAGAGACTATACCATTTGCTCAAAATGGAAATAGACTGATGACGATCAAACAAGGTATTGGCGTAGTAGCAGCAATTACCCCTTGGAATTTTCCTTTAGCCATGATTACACGGAAAGTAGCTCCAGCACTTGCGGCAGGTTGTACCATTATTCTAAAACCGGCTTCACAAACGCCATTTTCAGCAATTGCCCTAGCAAAATTAGCCGAAGAAGCAGGTATACCAAAAGGTGTTTTCAATGTCGTTACCAGTAAAGATAGCGCAGGATTTGGAAAAGAACTGGCAAGCAATCCTATGATCAGAAAATTATCATTTACCGGTTCTACAGAAGTTGGAAAAACACTCATAACGCAAGCTGCTTCTAACATCAAAAAGGTATCGATGGAACTGGGTGGCAATGCCCCATTTATTGTATTTGAAGATGCTGATATCGAGGCTGCCGTAAAAGGAGCTATAGCGGGTAAATTTCGAAATTCAGGACAAACCTGTGTATCAATCAATCGCTTTTATATCCAAGAAAACATCTACGATACCTTTGCTCAAAAACTTACTGCAGCAGTAAAAAAACTTAAAGTAGGAAATGGCTTGGATAAAGGAGTAGAAGTTGGTCCACTCATCAATCTTAAAGGGCTTGAAAAGGTCAAACATCATATTGAAGATGCGGTTGAACAGGGAGGGAAAATCACAACAGGAGGAAAACCTATGAAAGGACTTTTCTTCGAACCTACTGTATTGACAGACCTCTCCCATGATGCCCTTATAGCACAAGAAGAGACATTTGGACCGGTATGTGCTTTGTTTAAATTTACTACTGAAGAAGAAGCTATTCAATTAGCTAATAACACTCCATTTGGTTTGGCATCTTACTTTTATTCACAAAATGTAAACCGCTGTTTTCGCGTTTCTGAACAATTAGAAGCTGGAATGGTCGGGATCAATACGGGATTGATTTCAAACGCTGCAGCCCCTTTTGGAGGGGTAAAAGAATCAGGAGTAGGCAGAGAGGGATCCAAACATGGTTTAGATGAATATATGGAGCTAAAATATCTTTGCTTCGCCGAATAATAAATCAAAAAAAAGCACGCATAAAAGAAAAGCACGAGTTAATAAACCGTGCTTTTCTTTGAAAATATTAATACTTAATCCGAGTAATTACTTCGAATAACTTGTTTGAACATACGGAGCAGCTAAAAGATAATCAATACTTTCTTTTAAACCTTTATCTAAATCAACTGTAACTTCTTCAAGTTCAACAAAAATATGTTTCACACCTGCAGTTTTAGCATTTTTAAAGATCGCATCAAATCCGACCATTCCACTTTGACCAATTTCACGATGATCTTTTATATGAAGTGCAGTAAATCTTCCAGGGTACTTATTGAAATAATCTACAGGACTCGATTTACCAATAACCGTCCAATATACATCCATTTCAAAAAATACATCTTCAGGATTAGTATGTTCAATCATATAGTCTAACATGATCACTTTATCTTCCACTTTTTGAAATTCGTGTGCGTGATTATGATAACCATATTTCAACCCGTTTTGACGACAAAGTTTACCAACCTCATTTAAGTACTTACATTGTGTATCCAGATCTTTTATTGTTTTTGGAACTTCCATCCAGGGAGTAACAATATATTGCATCCCAGCAGCCTTATGTGCCTCTATGGCCTTCACCCACCACTCTAAAGCTTTTGAAAAATCACCAGTAGCCAATTCTTCTTTTGAAAGATTTCTTGTAGCATGTGATGAGATAACTTTCATACCTGCTTTCTCCACTTTACTTTTAAACTCTTGCGGCGAATTATTATAAAATTTTCCATCACTAAATCCTGCCGCCTCAACAGCAGTATATCCCATAGCGGACAACTTTTTCAATACAGGAAAGTAGTCTGTATCATTTTTGATCTGACTTCTAACAGAATACAATTGGAGGCCTATATCTTTCTTTTTCAATGTTTGCGCAAAACTCTCGAACCCACAAAGACTCGATCCTGTCACTAAAAGAACAGCAACCAAAAATTTAAATTTCTTCATAATGATTATTCTAAAAATACGACTCCCTCTTTTGCACAATAATAAAGTTTCAATAAAACATTGATAATTTTCTATTTAGCTTTACAGGCATTTGGAAGATTAAATGTAATATTATACATAATTTCAAAAAGATACAACAACAACTCCTAATTATTAGATAACAATTCAAGTACAATTGTGATAAATATTTAAAAATCTTATTTTAGAGGAGAGAAATCCAGCTAAACTATTTAGTATAAAATTCATATTACAAAAAAATAGTGCTATGATCATAATTGCTCAAAATAACCGCTGATCTTATCTTTACAAAATCCAATGAAAAATTAAACAATATCATATTTTAAGTCATGAAAATTTATTTAACGGTAGTATTACGAGTGAAAGAAACACATCGTGAACAGATTAAAAATACTTTACTAGAAATGGTTCGCTTAACACGGCTTGAACCTGCAGCAGAACTTTACAACCTGCATCAAGGTATAGAAGATCCAAATGTATTTACGTTTTATGAGATTTGGACAGATCAAGCGGGTCTAGATGCACATAACGAACAACCATACATCAAAGATTTTGGACCTAGCTATGGAACCCTATTAGCAGATCAACCAAATGTGATAAAAACGACTTTAATTTAAAATTCAGCATGAGATGATAATACCAATAATGACCTCTCCTATTTAAAACTTACTGAGACATCTAGATGCAAAATATATTATTTATTTGTAGCCGCAACCGCTGGAGAAGCCTAACTGCAGAAACCATTTATAAGAAGCACAAAACAATACGAGCAAAATCCGCTGGTACAGAAAGTAATGCCCGAATTAGAGTCAATGGGAAACAATTATCCTGGGCTGATCTTGTATTTGTAATGGAAAAACATCATAAAGAAAAAATAATACAACAATTTTCAAATGAAACTCAGAGTTTAGAAATAATAATTTTGGACATACCTGATGAATACAAGTACATGGATCGAGATTTAATTGAAGAAATACAAAATTCAGTTTCATACTATATATCAGAATGATCAGTGTATAGCGTCAAAAATACCACGATCGTATACATACAATTTATATATCTACATTTCTATGTTATATCCTGATACAATGTTATCTAAGCTCATTTTAAGATGTTCCTGTCTGATCCTGATATTATTAATCATAGGTTGCCATTCTAATACAGCAGATTTTCCTGCAAAATACTATTTGGCAATTTCAAAACGAGATACAGCATATCTTAAGATTACCAAACGAGAAAATTATTTTTACGGCAAATACATCGTACAATATGGCAATAGTGCTAAAGACTCTGGTGAAATTAGAGGTAATATTCTAGGAGATACATTACTTGGAGACTATTTCTATATACCCAGTAGCGGTGCGGTAAAAAAAAGAAAACCATTTGCATTACTACAAAATGGCAAGACTTTGAGACTGGGTTCTGGGGCTGTGATGAGTTTTATGGATATACCTTATTATGCCCCTGAAGTTGCCATAAACTATGACAGCGTCAAGTTTGTATTCAACGAAATCGAACAAATGGATTTTTAATCAGATGCAGATGATAACAAATTTTGATATTTTTTAAAATCGAATAAGAATAATTAATGATACTCACCAAGCCCCGTTATAACGGGGCTTGGTGAGTATCATTAATATCCATGCAGATTGACCTCATCTGTAGATTTTACCGTTACCGTTTTACCCATTTTCTTTTGGATAACGGAAAAATGATGTAGATCTTCATCTGTTAATAGCGTAATGGCAGTACCAACATCATGGGCACGACCAGTCCTACCGATACGATGCACATAGTCCAAAGGAGAACGAGGCAATTCGAAATTAATCACAACAGGTAAGCCATCAATATGAATTCCGCGACCGATCAGGTCTGTCGCGACTAAAACTTGTACATCACCCTTTTTAAAATAGTCTAAATGATCTCTTCTACTCCCTTGTGATTTTTGACCATGTATCGAAATGGCTCTAATTTTATTTTTTAATAATTTATCCACTAATTTGTCCGCTGTACGCGTAGAAGATACAAATACCAAAACCTGAGTCATCTTGTTTTCTTTGATCAGATAACGTAAAAAAGGTCCTTTAGTTTCGGCAGTGACATGATAAGCGATCTGATCGATATGGTCGATATTTGCTTCTTCACTTTCAACCTCTACCACCACAGGTTTAATTCCAAGAAGCTGATTGATTTCTTCTATTTTATCATTTAACGTTGCCGAGAATAAAGTGGTTTGTTTTTTCTTAGGCATTAATGCTAAAAGTTGCTTCAGCTCATCCTCAAAACCCAATTGAAACATCTTATCCGCTTCATCGATCACTAAATGCTGAATATGACTAATGCTCAATGCTTTATTATTGATTAGATCTAACAATCGACCAGGAGTAGCGGTCAAAATTTCAACCCCCAGCATACCCTTCATCTGTGGATTGATAGATACACCCCCATATACCGCCATCGTTTTGATTTCGCGCTTCAAATTCGTAGTAAAAGCTCTAAAAACTTCATCAATCTGAATGGCTAATTCACGTGTAGGAACAAGAACTAGTACTTCAATATTTCGATCACGCTTAACGACCTCCACTTGCAATTTCTCTAAAATAGGCATCACAAAACATGCGGTTTTTCCAGAACCTGTCTGTGCAATTCCCATCAAATCTTTACCCGATAAGATAACTGGAATGGCCTGTTGTTGAATAGGAAAAGGTTTTAGATAACCTAACTGCTTAACAGAACTAATGATATTGTGTGATAATCCTAAAGACTCAAATGACATAAAAACGTTTATTTACTGCAAATGTACACTATTATTTATTCTCAAAAGTTAATGACAGTGATCAATTGAGAATATGAAGTACGAATCTTGTTAAATTAAAAAATAGGTGGATAAAATTCAATACGTTATAAGTTGACTTAGATCAGAATGGAAATTATTTACCGCCTTTTGAGATGCGGTATTTTTTATATGCTTTAATGAGAACCATCAATAAAATCGCTAAAGAAATAAGTCCAACAACACCGTAAATCCAATTCAACGCTGATTTTAGAACCACTGTAAAAACAATAGAAAACAACAGAACAGTAGATACTTCATTCCACATTCTAAGTTTTGTAGAGCTAAGCGTAGATTTTTCATCTCTTAGATTAAACATCATGCGTTGACTGACAAAATGGTAAGCGATCATACCTGCAACAAATAGCAGTTTTACGTGCATCCACCCCATTTGCAGTAATCCAGGATTTACATACAACATCACTAAAGCTGAAATCACAGTGATATACATCGATGGAGTAGTAATGACCCACCATAGACGATTTTCCATAATGGAAAACTGCTTATGCAGGACATGATAGGCTTCTTTGGATTGATCTTTTGCTTCGGTATGGTAGATAAATAAGCGAGGCATATAAAATAAGCCTGCCATCCAACAAATGACAAATATAATATGAATGGCTTTAGCGTACAGGTATATCATAGTTGTATAAAAATGAAGACAAATATAGTCGAATATTTATTACTTGAAAAAGTGTCCATTGTCTTTAAACAAAACAAGGAACAAAAATATGTTCCTTGTTTTGTTTAATAATTGTAAGTTATTAATATCTAAATTCCTTAACAACTTCAATTGCATATTTTACATGATCAAAAGGGATATCAGGCATAATTCCATGCCCTAGATTGAAAATAAAACCATTTTCACCACGCATACGTTCAAATAATTGATGGATTTTATCCTTAATCACTTTTTTATCCGCATACAGTACAAACGGATCTAAATTTCCCTGAACTGCTATACCTGCAGATAAAGATTGTTTAATATTTTTCAAATCAGCATTCCAATCGACCGAAATTACATCTGGTTTTGCTTCAGCCATAATAGGCGCAAACACAGAAGAACCTTTACAGAAAGAAATTACAGGAACATCTTTACGGTTCAATCTCGAGATAATCTGGTTGTTATAATAATGAGCAAACTCTTTGTAGTCGTTCCAAGATAATGCCAAAGCCCAACTATCAAATAACTGAACAGCATTTACCCCTGCTGCAATTTGCATATTTAAATATTCAACTGTTACATCAGCGATCTTTTGAAGAATAGTGTGAGCCAATTTTGGTTCATTATTCAACATTAACTTAGTCAGCTTAAAATCTTTTGAAGAAGCTCCTTCTACCAAATAACTTAAAATGGTAAACGGTGCGCCAGCAAAACCAATTAGCGGAATACTTCCATTCAAACGTTGTTGAATAACTTTAATAGCATCAGCAACATATTCCAATTTAGGTAGACAATCCGTCGCTAATTTATCCGCATCGGCAAAAGAACGTACAGGATTTGCAAAACGAGGACCAACCCCTTGTTCAAAACTTAAATCTCCACCCATTGCTTCCGCCGTAACCAAGATATCCGAAAACAAAATTGCAGCATCAATGCCTAATAGATCAACAGGTAACATCGTTACATCCGCCGCAATCTCTGGAGTTTTGCACATTTCCAAAAAGGAATATTTATTTTTTATCGCCCAATACTCAGGCATAAATCTTCCCGCTTGACGCATCATCCATACAGGTGGGCGTTCTGTTTGCTGCGAAAGCGCAGCTCTAATCAATAAATCGTTTTGTAAAGTAGTAATCACTATATATGTTTTGAAATTTCGTTTTGTATTTTGCCAATTATACTTGCTTGACGTTCTGTCAAATTCAATTTTTTAGCAACATCAATATAAGTTTGAGCACGTTCATACTCTTCTTTCCTTAAACTGATATTGGACAAATTGATCAAGATCATTCCTTTTTCATTATCTTTTTTCCACGGTAATCGGGATGCTAACTGAAAATGATATTCTGCCTCATCGATCCGATCCTCATGTAATGAGATAGTGCCCATCATATATTCATAAATATTACGACGTCCTTTTCTCAATCGATCTGGATTCTTCACCTCAGCTAGTAATACTTTTGCTTTTGCATAATTCTGCTTATGAAAAGAATCACTAGCCATCGCAACAGAACTCTCACGTAGATGGCTCCAAACGAGATAACAAACTCCCCCAGCAATTAGGATCGAAGTCTGATAATGTCCCGCATATACACCATAACCAATTAACAATAATGCAATAATAATAACAGCTACGCGAGCCTTAAATGTCATCATAAAGTACTAGTGGTTATTATCCGTAAATTTATATCCAACACCACGAATGGAATGGAAATAAATAGGATGCTTTTGATCAGGCTCAAAATATTTACGGAAAGTCAGTATGAAATTGTCGATTGTACGAGTCGATGGATAAACATCATAATTCCATACCGTTTCTAATATTTGTTCACGAGAAACAGCTTCGTTGCGACGCTCTATTAACAGCTTCAACAACATCGTTTCTTTTTTCGTCAACGATGTAATGGTACCATCTGCATGGTGCAATTCGTATGAATTGAAATAAATGGTCTTATCACCGATTTGATACGAATTAATCTCTTTCAAATCATCGGGTTTCAAACTTCTTCTAACCAAATTACCAACTCTAAGAATCAGTTCTTCTAAATTAAAAGGTTTTATTAAATAATCGTCAGCTCCTTTTTTAAGACCTGTGATACGATCTTCACTACTGTTTTTAGCTGTTAAAAACATAATGGGAACTTCGGTATTTTGAAGTCGAATTGTTTCAGCAACTTGGAATCCATCGATCTCCGGAATCATGACATCCAAGATGATTAAATTAAAACGTTCTTCCTTGAATATTTTCAAAGCCTTTTTTCCGTCTGTAGCTGTTGTCACACGGTAACCTTCTAACTCCAAATTCAACTTGATAGCCTCTAACAAGTGTTCTTCGTCCTCTACGAGTAGTATGCGTTGTTTACTTTGCATTTTTATCAAATGTTACTTCAAAAATACTCCCCGAAGGAGTGTTATCTTTTACCTTAATAGACGCGTTATGCTTTTGCAAAACCGTCTTCACTATATACAACCCCAAACCAGTACCTTTAGTTTTACGTGTCGCTTCACTTCCAACACGATAAAATTTATTAAAGATAAGTTTTTTCTCCGCATCACTGATACCAATTCCATGATCAGCAACAGAAAAAATAATTCCCTGCGGCTCATTTGTTAATTTAACAACAACATTGGCGCATGGAGGAGAGTATTTAATTGCATTTTCGATCAAATTAGTCACCACATTACTAATGGCAAATTTATCCGCATACAACATGATATCAGCATCCAATTTTGGCTTCAGCACTTGTGTTCTACATGCATTTTTTTGAAGACGGTCGACGATCTGCTCTACCAATTCAGTTAAGTTAAACTTCTCCTTAGGCAGATTATAATTACGGCTTTCAAGCTTTGTGGTAATCAATACATTTTCAACTAGATCGTCTAAGCGTTCAATATCCTTTAAAGAATTTGTCAAAAATACCTGTTGTTGTTCTTTATCCAAATCTCTTTTCAAAATGGTTTGAATGTACAATTTCACAGAAGCCAGCGGAGATTTAAGTTCATGAGTGATAGCCAACAAGAAATTTTGCTGCTGTTGCTGCAATTTTTGTTCTCGTACAAAAAGCTTTTTTAACCGCAAAGCCCCCCATAAAAAGATCAGTAAGAAAAATATACCCTCACCAATAATCATCGACTTCCTTTGAGGTTGAAATCGAGCAAGCATAACCCCCCACCATATCAATTGAGAGGTAGCATAGAATACTAGAAAATAAAATAAAACAAGTGCTTTTTTCATACGATATATTGCAACGGAACAAAAATAACGATAATGGGATGTATAAAAAAATGTGTTAGACTTTATGACACTAAGAGGAAAATCGAATTGGTGATATTTCTTGCAATCAGTCCTATTACACTATATTTGTACTATGTTTCAACAAGAAAAAAAAGATATATTCTTCGATTTAGATCATACCATTTGGGATTTTGACAAAAATGCGGAAGAGACATTGGATGAACTCTATTACCACTACCAATTTGATCAACTCTTTCAACAAGAATCCTCTACGACATTTATTAAGACCTATACGATCAATAATCATCGACTATGGGACTTATACCATCACGGTAAAATCGATAAAGCAGAACTGCGCCGTGCGCGATTTGCAGACACCTTCACACAGCTTGGTGTAGACCCTTCCCTTTTCCCAAATGATTTTGAGGAAGAATATTTATTGATCTGTCCGCAAAAGACAAATCTATTTCCTCATGCACATGAAACATTAAGCTATCTGTATAATAATTATAACTTACACTTGATATCAAATGGCTTCAAAGAAGCTTGTGAAGTAAAACTTGCAACAAGTGATCTTCATAAATACTTTAAAAACATATTCATATCGGAAGTGGTGGGAGTCAATAAACCGGATCCCAGAATATTCAATTATGCACTAGATAAAGCCGATGCAAAAACTGATCATTCCATCATGATCGGTGATAATATCGATGCCGATGTTCGCGGAGCTATGCATGTAGGAATGGACGCGATATTCTTCAATCCAACACAAATTGAAAAACCACAGGATATCAACCATATGATCCATAATCTTAAAGAACTACAAGAAATCCTCTAGCAAGGATTGACCGCCTATCACTCGTTTCCGAAAACGGTTATAGCAATCAAAAGAGTGAAATAGCGACCAGCATGGCCAGCCTTACTCGAACTTAATATAGAAACGCGAAGTATATAAAAAGAGAGCGAGCTTAAAATTAAGCTCGCTCTCTTTTTATATCTAAAATGATATTATAGTTTTTTTACGGTTATATTTTTGAACCAAACATCATCACCATGATCTTGGAATCCAATCACACCTGATTTGGTTTTACCACCAACATTTTTCAAGAGCTCATACGCCAAAGGCCATTTGGTCTCACTAAATTTACTTTTCTGCAATAAGTCAATCCAAGATTGATCCCAAAGTGTATAGGTGACCACTTTGACACCATTCTGCCAATGTTCAACTTGACCATTATTAACAACAATTTTCACTTTGTTCCACTCACCAAATGGCTTGCCATTTTGTGGCTTCGCCGGAATCATGTCATACAAAGATGTTGATTTACGATTACCATCCACACCCATCTTCGCATCAGGATGATTTTCATTATCCAACACTTGACATTCAGGGCTTGAAATATAGATCGGTTGACCTTCAATTTCTTTCGCTAAAAAGAAAATACCCGAATTAGCCCCCTTCGCAACTTTCCATTCCAACTCCAATTCGAAATTTTTAAAATCATGAGCGAAAATTAAATCTCCACCTTCATCATTTCCAACATTTGCCTTACTATCAAACTTTATAGCACCTTCATCTACAGTCCATTTTTTAGGAACTAAGGTTTTGTTATAACCTCTCCATCCTGTCATGGAAGTACCGTCGAAAATGATATACGCACCTTGTTTATTTTTTTTAAATTTTTTCAAATCTACCTTTGGTAAATCCAAAACCTTATATGCAGGGACTTCTTTCTTCTGTTGTGCGACAGCAGTACCCACACTTGCAGTACCCGCGAGCATAGTAGCTGCTAAAACGATTGTTCTTAATTTCATATCTAGTATTTATATGGATTAAATTTAAAAAAAAATCATCGGAATCAAGAATATATCTTAATATTCTTCTCCGGATATTTCATTTGTATTGGTCTCCTTTTTCTTAGACTTTGTTAAATCCTGGCCTCCGAATCGATACGAAACTGACAAAGTAACCATCCTTTTCATCCAGCGTCTTTCAAAATTAGAAATCAACTTCGGTGTCTCCGTATACCCTTCCATTTTTCTAGAATTAAATACATCACGTACATTCAGCATAACAGAAGCTTTCTTATTAAAGACGTCTTTTTTCAAAGCTACATCTATACCTTTCATCGCATTCATCTTACCTTGAGCCATTACTCGAGAAGAATTATATTCGCCTCTAACCTGTGCAGAAAATGTTGGTGTCATCCTATAGTTCATGGTTAAATTAGAATTATAAGAAAATCCCTTCCTACTGGGCAACTGGTACAAGTCATTCGCTTTAAAATTGGTATTGATCAAGTTCAGGTTGAATGTAAAATCAAAATCTTTTGTTGCATTTACTTTAGCAATAAATTCAAGACCAGATAAATTACGGCTTGTTAAATTTTCCCATTTACTGTAAGTCACACTATTTGAATCCACAAAGAATACGTAAGGTTGAATCACTTCATTGGTATGGTTAAAATATGCTGAACTGACCAAGTTTACTTTACCAAAAGTTTTTGCATAGCTTAACTCAAAAGCATGTACATCTTCAGGTTTCAGATTTGGATTACCCTGGCGTTGGTTCATATTATCGGTCACATCAGGAAATGGATTGATCTGCCACCCTCTGGCGCGCTGCACTCTTCTAGAATAACTCAACTGCAACTTATTATCACCATTATCATCCAGATCGTACGTCAAGAAAACAGTCGGGTACAAGCGAAAGAAATCCTGATTAGCATTTGTTTCTTTATCAAGTACGTCAGGATCCTTTGAAAAGTAAGTTGATTTTAATTCAAACTGCTCGCCACGTAATCCCAATTGATAACCAATCCTTTTGCTTAATTTATTCTGATAATTCACATATAAAGCATGAACGGTACTTGTAAAGTCAAAATCATTACTGATCTTATAATCGGGCAGATAATCCCCATTACTTACAACCAACGTATCTGAAAACTGCGTATCAAAAGATTTTCTGATCTGCGTCCGGTATCCAGCTTCAAACTTACTGGTCTCAGAAAAAGGTAAAACATAATCAGCTTGTAAGTTGATCACCTTTCCGTTTTCAGAAGTCACATTTTTACGACCACTACCCAGAGTGGGACCACTAAACTCTTGTACGAAATCATTTGTTCCATCCTCTTTATCATTTCCGTAGCTAGCATTAGCCGTCAATTCTTCACCAGATCGCTTAAATTGATGTCTAAAATCAAAATTCAAGTCGTACGCAAAGTCATCTTCAAATTGACGTGAAGTACGATTACTAGTACCTATAAGTGTAGGGTGATTGAAATATTGATAATTCAGATCTTCAGAACGGTCATTATTACGGATGCTCATATTACCAGAAAGCCCCACGGTAGTATGATCCGTTATGTTATAATCCACTCCCGCTTTAACATTATGTCCCTTCCCTTTACGAGAAGACTCAGATTCATTATAGATGCGACTATTATTATCTAATAAAGTGTTATCCACCTTACCGCTACCCACCATATTACGGCGGTTAAAATTATAGCTTCCAAAATAATTAAACTTCTTGTCCCGGTAATTAAGTGTCAGACCAGCCATGTAGTTATCATAAGAACCTGCCGAAGCATTAACAGCACCATTCAGACCCGTCCGTATATTTTTTTTCAAGACAATGTTCACAATGCCCGTCTGTCCTTCGGCATCATATTTAGAAGAAGGATTCGTAATAATCTCCACTTTATCAATGGAATTCGCCGGTAAGCTCTGTAATAAGGCTGTCACATCATTTCCTGCCATGGCAGATTCCTTGCCATCAATTAAAATTTTAACACTCGAACCTCTGAGACTAACCGTACCATCTTGATCAACTTGCAAAGTAGGGACATTGGCCAATAAATCAGTCGCGGTACCTCCAGCACTCACTAAGCTCTCTCCTACATTAAATATCTTGCGATCAATCCCAATTTGCATCGCTGGAACCCTTCCTTCTACAACAACCTCACTCAACAATTCACCAGAAGACTTAAGCATCAATTTGCCAAGATCTAAATTTGAAGCATTTGAAACAATAATATTTGTTTTTATTAAATCAGAGTAGCCAACATAAGTAACACGCAAGGTGAAAGTACCATTCGGAACATCTTGGAAAGTGATAACACCTTTATCATCAGATTGGGTACCTTTTAAATAAGCTTGAGCTGCACCAGTTAGTAAAGAAGCACTTGCATAATTGACAGTAGCACCAGTTTTTTCATCTACAAGTATGGCAGATATTTTACTAGATTGAGCAAAAGTAAATATCGGAAAGAATAAAATTATAATTAAAAAAGCAGAGAAATAGGTGTGATTTTTAGAGAACATAATATAGTTATAAGCTGTAATGTTACAAAAATGTATTTTTTTGTTGAACTAAAACGACTCGTAACCACTTTATTACTTAATATGATCAGGAAATATTGATGACAATTACTCCACAGAAACAGTCAGACCCTCTGCCTTCAAAATTTTCCTGTACACTTCCATTTCAGTCATCGACCCTTCCAGAACAGCGCACTTACCCTCATTATGAACTTTAAATGCAATCCTTTCAGATTCAGGCTCTGAGTATTGCAGATGATGCATCATACAAAAAATAACATGATCGAACGTATTGATATCATCATTCCAGAGAATTAGTCGATTGGACTCTTTAACGGAAGCTAAAATTTCGGATAAGGAATAGGTTTCTTGTGCAGTTTCTGTACTCATGATACAAAAGTACTGTAATTTTCAAAAAATACGTAATTTTACTTAATTTGAACTTAACATAAATATAAGCAAATGTTTCAATCCAAAATTGCAGGTATAGGATACTATGTACCAAAGAATGTATATACCAACCAAGATTTAACTCGTTTTATGGATACGAGCGATGAATGGATTCAAGAAAGGACAGGTATAAAAGAAAGAAGATATGCCGATAGAATTGGCGAAACGACCACAACTATGGCTGTTGAGGCTTCAAAAATAGCGATTGAGCGTGCCAATACAACTGCTGAAGAAATTGATTTCATCATCTTTGCAACATTATCACCGGATTACTACTTTCCTGGTTGCGGGGTTTTACTTCAAAGAGAAATGGGAATGAAAGAAGTCGGTGCTTTGGATATTCGAAATCAATGCTCAGGATTTATATATGCATTATCTGTTGCCGATCAGTTTATTAAAACTGGAATGTATAAAAATATTTTAGTAGTAGGTTCAGAAAAACATTCATTTGCTTTAGATTACTCAACAAGAGGTCGCAACGTATCCGTTATATTTGGAGATGGAGCAGGAGCTGTTGTACTTCAACCGACAGAAGAAGCCAATAAGGGAATATTAAGTACCCATCTACACGCTGATGGTGCCGAGGCTGAAAAATTAGCGATGTATTATCCTGGTGCTTCAGGCGGTATTTGGCTAGATGAAAAACCAAAATGGCCTGAACAAGAACTCGGAGGAATGCTCATAACAGCAGAGATGTTGGAAGATGGAACTGCATTTCCAGTAATGGATGGTCAAGCTGTATTTAAAAAAGCAGTAGTAAAATTTCCGGAAGTAATTGGCGAAGCATTGACTAAAAATAACCTAACTACGCAAGATATTAACTTGTTAGTACCCCATCAAGCAAATTTGAGAATTTCACAGTTCATTCAAAAGACACTTAAACTCAGTGACGATCAAGTATTCAATAATATTCAAAAATATGGAAATACCACCGCTGCATCTGTTCCAATTGCATTATGCGAAGCATGGGAAGCTGGAAAAATAAAAGACGGTGATCTCATTTGTCTAGCAGCATTTGGTGCTGGATTTACTTGGGGGTCGGCTTTGATACGCTGGTAATGTTTTTTGCACACCCCCCCTATAAGTAAGAGCTCGTTTACTATAAAATAGCTGAGCTCTTTTCATTTTAAAGGATATTAACAATCTGCAGGCTTACTTATAGATCGTGTTGATTGTTCAATCATTTGAAATATCCACTTTTCCACATGAGTTATTAACATAATGTTGATAACTCATGTGGAAAACCTAATAGAACATCCTAATTAAGAAAGATTCCCCCTATCCCCTATGATTTAGTAAATCGTAAAAACGATATCTCCTAATTACCACTATTTATTATTAAATTTAATAATGGAAAAAATAGATCGAGAAGACATCGCTATTACGAGTAAACACAGTAATCGGTCAAGAAAACAAATCGAATATCTATTGGAACAGTATGTATATGCCAAACCAAAAGATTGGAAAAAATTTTTAGATCTATTTTTACTCGTCTTAGGGATAGGTTTTGTTGTATCCGGAATTATATTTTTCTTCGCATTCAATTGGGCTGAACTCAACAAATTTATCAAAATAGGCGTTATCCTCTTATTATTGATAATCTGTATAACCTGTTCGTTTCAATTAAAAATAAAGGAAATCTATAAGAAAATGTTAATAACCGCTGCAGCCATGCTGGTTGGGGTATTATTTGCAGTATTTGGCCAAATTTATCAAACGGGAGCTAATGCATATGACTTTTTTCTGGCCTGGACAATATTCATTACAATCTGGGTCATCACAACACATTTCTATCCCTTGTGGTTAATTTACATGGTACTGATCAATACCACGATTATATTGTTCAATGATCAAGTGCAAAATAACCTTAATTCGATAGCACTCTACACACTACTATTTTTCCTTAATGGCATTGTATGCACAGCATTATTAGCACTAACCAAGTATTATAAAACAGATATTCCTTTATGGTTTAGAAATACCTTAGTTCTTACAGTGACTTCAATAGCCACAGTAGGGATTTCCTTGTCGATATTCGATTCAAAATTACAACAAGGATTATTATTAATCATAGGTACTTTAGCTTTCTATGCGTATTGTATGAAATATGCACAAATAAATAAAAGCACATTTTTTATTGGAACCATAGGCTTTAGTTTATTAATCATCGTCAACAGCATCTTGATTCATATTTTTAATGAAGATTTCATATTCTTTTTCATTAGTATTTTTGTTATCATCACCGTGACAGCGCTCATCAAATTCCTATTGAACCTGCAAAGAAAATGGACAAATGAAAAATAGACAAGAAATAGTTGAAAAAATAGAAACGTTAAGCCGCGACAGTGATCCTGCTTTTCAAATTAATACGAATGAGGTATTAGCAACATACCAACATTTAGATGAAAATAGAACCAACATAACCATAAAAATTCTATCTATACTCGGCGTTATCATCAGTGTCTTGAGCTTTTTAGGAGCTTTATTTTCATTAAATCTTCTAGATGATAAGTTGAACTTAATCATATGTGGTAGCCTTTTTCTTATTATCGCCATATACTGTATCAAAAAATACAATAGCATTATCATAGATACGGCTAGTATTACCTCATATATCGTAGGCGGATGGATGTTGATATATGGTATAGATACTGACCATATAAACAATATACTCATCCTATGCCTCGTCATCAATTTATCTACATTAGCTATAGTACAGCGTTATCTTATTTCACTATTAAATATACTGTGTATAATCTACGCGTTGATCGCATTAATCAGTTACAATACCGATCATCTAGTATGGATCGCACTCATGAATATCGTGCTGATGGTGGCGTTAATGTATGTACTAATGCAAGAAGCACTTCTTCTTTCGAAAAGAAATATCATGAGTACAATTTATCAATCTCTAAGAATAGCACTCACCCTTTCAACCATAGCAACGACGGCCTATATTGTCCTATCACATTTCAAGACATATGAAACATATGACAATAATACAGCAATCGCACTGTATACACTATCTGTAGCATATTCAGTTGTAATACTGTACTTGGTCCGCAAAATCATACAAAAATTTGATAATAGAATGGCTAATAAAAGCATTCTAATTTATATACTCGTCATATTGATCCTCGTTTCAACAATTATTAATCCAGGAATATCTGGAGCCATAATCCTTATATTACTTTGCTTTTATTATCAATATAAATTTGGGCTTTCTATCGGCATCATTGCATTGCTGTTTTTTCTATGGCATTTTTACTACAACCTAAACTTTTCGTTATTAACCAAATCCATCTTTTTAATGCTATCTGGATTCGTATTTTTAGCTATTTATTATGTTATAAATTCAAAAAAGATCAACAATGAAAAAATATAAAAACTGGATTATCGCTGCTAATCTGATCGCCATAATTGCTTACTTTAGTTTCACGATAATTCAAAAAGAAAACATCCTTAAAAACGGAAAACTGATCCTTTTAGAATTATCTCCTATAGATCCAAGATCACTTATGCAAGGTGATTACATGCAATTAAGATATAGCATAGCAGATAGCCTTGATACACAAGAGGCTGCATTGAGAGGATATATTGTTGTCAAATTAAATGAAAAGAGCATAGCAAAAGGAGTACGCGTTCAACAGCATACGACACCATTAAATAACAATGAATTTTTAATTAATTATACAAAGTCCAACATCAATAATTTAAATATTGGTGCAGAGTCTTTCTTTTTTCAAGAAGGTCATGCTCAAAGATATGAATCGGCTAAATTTGGAGGAATTAAAGTCGATAATAAAGGAAATAGCTTATTAATTGGACTCTATAATGAAGATGAAAAACTCATTAAATAAAAAAGGCGATGAAAACTAATTCATCGCCTTTTTCTATATTGATATTAATCTTAATTATCCGTTTGATAATGCAGCTGCACCAGAAACAATCTCTGTTAACTCTGTCGTAATAGCAGCCTGACGAGCTTGGTTGTATGAAAGCTTTAATGCTTTTAACAAATCTCCAGCATTATCAGTTGCTTTATCCATTGCAGTCATACGGGCACCATGCTCAGAAGCATGAGAATCCAAAATAGCTTTGTATAATTGAATTTTAATAGCTTTAGGAATTAATTCCTCAATGATCTTCTCTTTCGAAGGTTCGATAATATAATCAACCTCAGCAGTTTTTTCCTTAGTCGAAAGGGTATCTTCCGTAGGAAGTAATGGTAAAATTTGCTCCGAAGTCAAGATTTGTACCGCTGCATTTCTGAATTGGTTATACACCACTTCTACACGGTCAAAGTTACCTTCTTTGAATTGTTCCATTACAAATTCAGTGATTTTTGAAGTATTTTCAAAATTCAAAGCACCGAATAAATCACTATGATTGGCAATAATATTATAAGCAGGCTTTTTAGCATAGAAATCATATCCCTTTTTACCAATGGTGATCATACTCACATCACCTTTACGTAATTGATCAGCATACTTTTCAGCAACTAACTTATTAGCAGTTTTGATTGCATTCGCATTAAAAGCACCAGCCAAACCTCTATTAGAAGAAACAACAATAATCAACACCTTATTTGGTTCACGATCTACCGTATAAGGAGAATTACTTCCTTCTACACTTGCAGATACATCTGCCAAAATTTCACGAAGTTTATTCGCATACGGACGCAATTGAACAATTGCATTAGTAGCACGTTTTAATTTCGCTGCAGATACCATTTTCATCGCCTTAGTAATCTGCTGTGTTGATGTTACCGATGCGATACGGATTCTTACTTCTTTTAAATTTGCCATATTTAATTTGAGATTTGAGTATTGAGTACTGTGTATTGAGTATAACTCGCTATACTCAATACTCTATACTCATATCTAATTAATATTTTGATGCTAAGTCTTTAGCTACTGTTTCTAATACTGAAGTTAACTCATCTGAGAATTTACCTGCTTTAAAAGCATTTAAAACCTCTGGATGACGTTGCTCTAACAACGTTAAGTATTCTTCTTCAAACTCTCTCACTTTATTTACAGGAACAGAACGGAATAAACCTTTAGTACCCGCATAAATAATTGCCACTTGTTTTTCAACAGAAACTGGAGAATATTGAGCTTGTTTCAAAATCTCAACGTTACGGATACCTTTGTCTAAAACTCCTTTAGTTGCTGCATCTAGATCTGAACCAAATTTCGCGAAAGCTTCTAACTCACGGTATTGTGCTTGATCTAATTTTAACGTACCTGCAACCTTTTTCATCGGTTTGATTTGTGCATTACCACCTACACGTGATACAGAGATACCTACGTTGATCGCTGGACGGATACCTGCATTAAACAAGTTAGACTCCAAGAAGATCTGACCATCAGTAATCGAGATTACGTTTGTAGGGATATAGGCAGAAACGTCACCCGCTTGAGTCTCAATAATAGGAAGAGCAGTCAATGAACCACCACCTTTTACTAAGTGTTTGATAGACTCAGGAAGATCATTCATATTTCTAGCAATCTCATCAGAAGCATTGATTTTCGCAGCTCTTTCTAATAAACGGCTATGTAAGTAGAAAACGTCACCTGGATATGCTTCACGTCCCGGAGGTCTTTTCAATAATAATGAAACCTCACGGTAAGCTACCGCTTGTTTTGATAAATCATCATATACGATCAAAGCCGGACGACCTGTATCACGGAAGAATTCACCGATAGCAGCACCCGCCATTGGCGCGTAGAATTGCAATGGAGCTGGATCAGCAGCTGAGGCAGCAACAACAACGGTATAAGCCATTGCACCACGCTCTTCTAAAGTACGAACGATATTCGCAACTGTAGAGTTCTTTTGACCAATTGCAACGTAGATACAAAATACCGGTTGACCTGCATCATAAAATTCCTTTTGGTTTAAGATAGTATCGATACATACAGCAGTCTTACCTGTTTGACGGTCACCGATCACTAACTCACGTTGTCCACGACCTACTGGAATCATGGCATCGATAGCTTTGATACCTGTTTGTAATGGCTCCGTTACCGGCTGACGGAACAATACACCTGGAGCTTTACGCTCGATTGGCATTTCGTATGTCTCACCTGTAATAGGTCCTTTACCATCAATTGGCTGACCTAATGTATTGACAACACGACCACACATACCTTCACCTACTTTAATAGATGCAATACGATTAGTACGTTTGATAGTATCACCTTCTTTTACGATGTCTGAAGGACCTAAAAGTACAACACCAACGTTGTCTTCTTCTAAGTTTAATACAATACCTTGTAATCCGTTATCAAATTCAACCAATTCACCGGACTGAACTTTAGTTAAGCCGTAAATACGAGCAATACCGTCACCAATACTAAGTACGGTACCAACTTCCTCTAGTTCGGCTTCTGATTTAAAGCCCGACAATTGTTCTCTTAAAACTGCCGAAACCTCATCTGGTCTTACCTCTATCATTGTTATTATTATAAGGGGTTCTTGATTTTGTTAAATGTTAAAATCAACACTATACGCGTTGACCTTCAAAATATCTTTCTAATCTATTTAATTTACCGGCAATACTTGCATCATATTGTTTGTCACCAATAGTAATTACAAAACCTCCGATCAAAGATTGATCAACTTTATTTGTAATCAATACCTGCGCATTAATTTGATTAGCAATTGTTGCTTTTAATTCTGATAAATTAGTATCAGAAAGTGGTGCTGCAGATATAACTGTAGCTTTTACAATTCCTTTTACTTCATTGTACTCACGGATAAATTCATGAGCAGCAGCCTCGATCACTTCAGCACGACCTTTTACGATCATGATTTTGAAGAATGATAAAATAGCAGGATTGATTTTATCTTTAAATAATGCCTCTAAGATATTTACTTTCTTATCTAATTTAATAATTGGATTAGACAATACTGCACGTAGCTCAGGATTAGCTTTCAAAACATCGATAAATTGATCCATATCTGTTTTGATAGCGTCCAGACTACCTTGTTCTTTTGCCAAATCAATTAATGATTTGGCGTATCTTGATGCTACTTTAAATACTGACATACTTCTTTAATGATAAAATTTGAATGACCGATTAGTTTACTTTCACGTCTTTAAGCAAATCTGCGATTAACGTTTCTTGCTTATTTTGGTCTTCAAATTCTTTGCTTAATACTTTACGAGCAATATCCAATGCTAAAGTAGAAACTTGATTTTTCACTTCTGCCATTGCTTTATTCTTTTGCTCATTGATTTCAATTGACGCTTGAGCAATCATTTTAGCACCTTCTGTTTGTGCTTGATTTTTAGCTTCAGCAACAATCTTATCTTTCATTTCTTTAGCTTCTTTCAAGATTAGATCACGTTCTACACGAGCTTCCTTCAATAAGGATTCATTTTCATTTGTCAAACGTGCCATCTCCAATTTAGCTTTTTCAGCAGATTCCAAAGCATCAGAAATACCTTGTTCACGTTCTGCTAATGCAGAAATGATCGGTTTCCAAGCAAATTTACCTAATAAAAAGATAATGATTAATAAGATGATGACTTGCCAGAAAAACAAACCAAATGAAAACTGTTCTATTAATTTTTCCATTGATGTATGATAATATTTTTTGTATTTCGTCTAATTGAAAGTATTATTTATGACCAACCGTCATAAATAATACTTTTAAATTCATTGGGTGATTATTTACCTAATAATAACGCACCGAAAGCTAAACCTTCTAATAAGGCTCCGATAATGATCATCGCAGTTTGGATTTTACTAGCTGCTTCTGGTTGGCGAGCGATTGCTTCCATTGCTGAACCACCGATTTTACCTAGACCTAATCCTGCTCCGATAACGATTAAACCTGCTCCAATTAAATTGTACATAATAAATGATTTAAATATAATTAAACAAAAAATTTCTTAGTGATGTGCTTCATTGTGCTCTTCAACAGCCATTCCAATAAATAGCGATGACAACATTGTGAAGATAAATGCTTGCAAAAATGCAACTAATATTTCAATTACCATAAGGAAAGTTGTCAATAACATAGACACTCCGATACTTCCTCCTAATGTTAATTGTTGTTGCAATACATAAACAATTGCAATCAATCCCATAATAACCGTATGTCCTGCTGTGATATTGGCAAATAAACGAACCATTAGCGAGAATGGTTTTGTAAACATTCCTAATACTTCAATTGGTGCTAAGACAAATTTAAAAGGAACCGGCACTCCTGGCATCCAGAAAATATGTTTCCAGTAGTCCTTGTTTGCTTTAAAGTTCACAAATAAGAATGTAAAGATTGCTAAACATATCGTCACTGAAATATTACCCGTCACATTGAATCCCAGCGGTGTTAAACCTAATAGGTTTAATACTAAAATTAAAAAGAAAACAGACAATAAGTATGGCATAAATTCTCTGTAACGATGTCCAATATTTGGAATGGCCATCTCGTCACGTACATATAAAACTAAAGGTTCTAAAACACGACCTGCACCCTTAGGCAAATTATTCGCTCCCTTTTTGTATGTTTTTGCTAAGCCTAAAAATCCCCAGAATAACAAAACAGTTGCCAAAATCAAACCCACAACATTTTTTGTGATTGAAAGGTCTAATGCCTTAACATTTGTTGGGTGATGGTGTTCATCATAATTCAGTGTACCATTAGCATCTGTTTTGTAGATTTTACCATGGTATAATTTATAAAACTGTCCATCTTTTTCAACGGTATTTTTACCAAAATCAAACGCTGAGGACATAAAAACTTTAACACCTCCGTCAATGATAATCACTGGTAAAGGAAATCCATAAGTCTTACCTTCTTTTTTATCTGTATACAAAGAGAAATAATGATCATCTTGTAAGTGGTGATCAATATACTCATCAATCTCCTCACGTTGAGTTTTTGGCTCTTCTGCGTGAGCTGAAATCTCAGCTGTATGAGATTCAGATGCCTTTACTAAAAATGGACTAACAGCAAATAAAATTACTGCAAAAAAAAGAAATGCTTTCTTAACGCTCCCCATGTTCTGTTTTTTATTTTTGCGCAAAAATACAATATTATTTATCATTTTTTGCGATTAATTTGAACTTTTTATTAAAACTACTTATTGACTGATTCCACTTCTTTATTAATGACCTTAAAAGCAACTAATACATCAAAAAACAAGTATAGAAAAAATACGATTAAAAAATTATATTCGAATATATCATCGGATGAATGATTAAGCCCTGACCTAAAAAACACATAACTTAAAGCCGCTTTTAAAGTAATCAGACCTAAAAAAATAAACCCAATATTTTTAGGCATTACGGAGTCTGAAATCAAAATAACAAGGAGTATAACTAATGATGCGATAGATTCAAAAGCATATAAACTATATAACTCAAATCCGGTAAGGCTTTTAAAATCTGTTATTCCAAAAGATGGTAAAGCAAAATAGTGTGCCCCAAAAAGGATAACTGTAGAAATTAGAAGTATTGCAATAAATTTAATGTAATTATTCATCCCTGTTCAATCGATTAGCTTCTCGTATAAAATGGTAAAGTGAGGCGAAAATACCGATAAAAGTGCATATTTTCATGGCAAGACCATTAGAAAAATGGTATTTCTCATCTAGCCAGGTTCCTAACATATACATCAAATAAATAGTGACTCCCATTTGCATTGGCAATGAGATAAAAACCATCCACTTATTTGGGTTTTTATTAGACTTTCCCATGGCTATTTATAGCTAACTTTTACAAACATACACATATTTTGAAACATCTTAATCATGAACTGGATTTTCTAAAACTTTTTGTCCGATTTTAATATGAGGATAATCGATACTGGCACCCAACATCATCTTCAATTCTGAGGAAGATTTATCAGGATGTGCCTTAATGGTATTAACAATCAGATCCAATTTATCTTGCTCAATCAATTCCGTAGCCTCGACTTCTGTACCAACAAAATGAATTAAATGCCCATAAATTGTTCCTGCGACCATACCTCTTTTCACTGCTATTTCTTCAATAGTAGCACCATCCTTATATAAATCTAGAGTTACCTGTTTAGTATCAAGCTTTTTAGCACTTTCTCCCTCCTCATTTTGCACCACTAGATCTTCTTTTTCTTTCGTTTTTGATTGTTCCTGCACCTGCTCCAATGCTTGTTGAAAATCATCCTTCTTTGATAAAGCATCGGCGATAATCAAACATTGCTGAAGTTGTTCGCGCTTACGCTTAAAATCCAAAAACAATTCCTTTGTTTCATCAATGTATTTTTTTGTTCGTTTCTTAATCTGCCAATCTTTGATATGCTGATCCAATGCGTTTATCAGATCTTGATCCATTTTAGGTAAAAACCAGTTGACGGCAGATGTAGTACGTTCGCAGATCAAAGCATAATCCACATGTTGATCTGTTTTCTTCAATAATTCGTATAATTGCGTAATGAATTTATGGGCTACCTTTTCTTGCGTAAGCAAATTTGATTGCATCGTAGACCAAAAAGCCTCCGCTTCTACTTTATTATCAATATTTCGATCCGCCAATGCCACTATTTGTTCTTGACATGAAGCAGTCAGATAGTCCCACCGAAAACACTGGATTAGATTTTGTGCTAAATAAGTTCTTTGGCATTGCTCCAAAATATCTTTGACATCCGTTTGAAAAGAAGAGCGCAAAGCAAATTCGACGACCTGACTATCAGTACGGATAGCATATGCTGGTATAATCGATTTCAATACCAGTCCTTTTAAACTCGTCAATCTACTTAATGCAACATACACTTGTCCTGCAGCAAACGAGGTTCCAGCATCGATAATGGCTTTATCAAATGTCAAACCCTGACTCTTATGAATCGTGATCGCCCACGCTAACCGCAACGGGAATTGAGAAAATGTTCCTAACACCTCTTCCTTGATCTGATCCTGCCCCTTATCATAATTGTATTTGATATTTTCCCATGTTTCACGCTTGGCTGTCACATCTTCACTCCCATCTGGGAATTTGACAACCACTGTCCCCGCCTGCAAATTAATATCCTTCACCGTGCCGATCTTACCATTATAGTATTTTCGATCTTCCCCCGTATCATTACGTATAAACATTACCTGAGCACCAATTTTCAAAGAAAGAATTTCCTCTGCAGGATATGATCCTTGAGCAAAATCATCCTTGACAACAGCTTTTAAATTGAGCATCTTTCCCGACAGATTAGCTAATGCTTTTCCATTGATATCATCAGCATTTCGATTGTGTGAAGTAAGCGTAATAAATTGATCTCCTTCCTTTGGTTCAAAATCAGGTTTATAGTACGTATTCAATTCCTTCAACATCTCGGTATCACAGTTATTATTACGAATGGCATTCAATATGGAAATAAAACCTTCATCCTGTTGCCTATAAATCTTATCCAATTCCAATAAAATTGGAGGATTATCACGAAGTACCTTAGCATTAAAAAAGAACACAGAACTATAATGGTGACGTAGAACTTGCCATTCATGATCACGCACAACGGGTGGCAATTGATATAAATCGCCAATAAAAAGCAATTGCAAACCACCAAAAGGACGCATATCACGACGTACCGATTGCAGGATAACATTAATGGCATCTAATGTATCAGCACGCACCATCGACACCTCATCAATCACTAATAATTCCAATTCCTGAAGAATAGTACGGCGTTGTTTCGTTAATTTAATGGTGCTAAACAGACGGCTTTTATTATAGATATGGCCATCTTGTTCGTCCCATTTCAATTCATAATCTTCTATAAATGTTCCAAAAGGCAACCAAAAAAGGGAATGCAGTGTTGTTCCACCTGCATTCATTGCCGCCACTCCAGTTGGAGCAGTAATCGCCATTTTTTTATAACTATGATCGCGTATATATTTCAGAAATGTCGTTTTTCCGGTCCCAGCCTTTCCCGTAAGAAAAATATGTTGATTTGTTTGATTAACAAAAGCAACAGCTTGCATAAAAGACGTATTTTCACGATCTATTTTTATTTCTGACATACTGATAATTTTAATAAAGAATTACAAAACTAATCAAATATTCTGAGAGGAAATAATGATACTCAGTTTGTAATATGGGGTTTTATCTAGTGACCACCCATACCATTAACATAAACCTCAATGGACATTAAAATATAGGTTTAACACGTCCACCGTTAATAAAAAAATAGCTAAAACGTTTATGCGCTTTTTATTTAAAAGATTTTATTTATATTTATCACTCAAATAAAACGTATATTATACTTACTAAGACACATATTTATGATAACTGATAAATCAACGCTATTTGAGGAATTAGATAAAGCGTTAAAAGAAAAAGGATTTGAAATTGATAAATCAGATCAAACCAGACCTTGGGGCGGTTTCTTTGTTATCAACGAAGATCAAGCACAAAAATTTGCAGATGAATACTTTGACGGACTAGATGTTAAAGATTTAAAAATTTCAGGTAAATTAAGTCCTAAGATCTTAGTTGTTGCTCCACAAAAAAGATTATCATGGCAATATCATCACCGTCGTGCAGAAATTTGGAAAGTAATCCACGGAACTGTTGGGGTTATGGTATCAGATACTGATGATGAGTCTGTTGTTCAAACACTAACAGCAGGTAGCATTATCAAATTACGTCAAGGCCAACGCCACCGTTTAATCGGATTAGATGGTTATGGTATTTTAGCTGAAATATGGCAACATACAGATATTGAAAATCCTTCTAATGAAGACGACATAGTTCGTGTTCAAGATGATTTCGGAAGATAGTATCTGTTATAGCAGCATTTATGTTAAAGCTCGGAAATTAACCTCCGAGCTTTTTTTATATTCTAAATTTTATAATCGACACATTATAAAAAGCGCCATCATATAAAAGCCATTTTATATAAAGAAATAATACTCTAAAATCAGATTAGAAAATCGGTATATAAATGAAAATAGAAATTTCATTTATCAAATTGTTTTAAAATTTAAACAACATGAATCAAGATTGCCATTTTTTGTTATTTTTACTTGACTAAAACTAACACAAATTATGACTGATCAAGAAAATAATAAAAGTTCAAGTATATTGAATAGTCTTAAAAAACTAATTTTTACAGACCATCAGGAGACATCATCTGAAGAAAGATCTCCATCGCCTATCAAACAACAAAACCCTACGCCACCTACAATAACAAAGGAATATACGAACGCCTCAGAAAGAAATCCGATTTCAAATAACCAACTGCCCCCTGCTATTCCGATAACAGCCAATGATGGATCCACTGATATCAAACAAATGAAACTGAAAGTTCTAGGAATATTAGAAAGACTTAATGAACAAGGATTAGATTTTTTTGAGGTTTGGAATGCCGCAGCTGCAATGGGGAAAGTAGATGAAAATACGATAAAAGCAGCCTATACCTCACTCAAATATGTTGATAATACGCTGACCAAAGAAAAATTAAAAACAACTGGCACTAATTATGCTAACAAACTTAAAGAAACCATAGCCAAAGAAACACAACAAAAGGAAGCGGAAAAACAAAAAACAGAACAAGACCGTGAATTTGAAAAGACAACCTTAAACAATGAAATCAAAACATTGACAGATAGCATTTCTAAGCTTCAGGACGACTTACAAAAAAAACAAGTTGCTCTTGCTCAGATTAACACTAAATATGAACCAAAATTAAAAGAGATCGAGCAAAAAATTTCGATTGGAAATGCAGCAGTCAATGAAGTAGTTACCGACATACAAACCACCTTAGCAATTATAGACAGATCAATCTCATAAGTTATACATCAATGGAAAAGAAAGAACAATACATTAATATACCGGCTGAAATAAAATCTCAGTTACCCATTTTTCAAGTATTAGGTGACCATTTGCCAGCTCAAATGCAAACTCCCCAAGCTAAGAAGACGATCTCCAGTATTTTCTTCTGGGCACTAGTTATTGGAGGTGCTTTCGCTTTTTTCAAGTTTCTTCCGATCATGTTGGAATATGCTGCAAAAAGCATTTTATTTGTCATTTTCAGCATCCTATTATTAACACTATTATTATTAGCTCCCAAGATCATTGCCTTATTACATCGATTGGGTACTGTCTTATTATTTAAAGGTGAAAAAGCGATCATCCGCAATAATCCCATAGAGACGTTACAACTTTTATCAAAAGATGCAAAGGACACCCTAAAAAGAGTTAAAGAGAAAATCAGCAATGTAGATGGTGTACGCATTGATATGATCCAAAGTGGTGAAACAGCACAAAAAACAGCTGAAGAAAAGTATATCTATGCAAAGCGCTTCACCGCAGAAGCAGCAAATCTAGACGAAAATGCTCAAAAAGAAACTCAAAATAACAATACTGAAAAAGCAAATGCTTACTTGCGAAATGCAAAAGAAACCCGTACAAAGGCATTTCTCCTAGGTAAAGAAGGAGAATCCGAAGAACAAAATGCACGAAGTTATGTCCAATATGCCAATCAATTTGCTAAAGTTTTGGAAGTATTGAAAGATAATGAAAGTGCCGCCCGTATTTATGTAAGCACCCTAGATAGTAGTATCTCTATTATTTCAAAAAAACTGGAAGCTACTCAAAAAATGAAAAATGCAACAGAAGGACTTGCTGATGTATTTAACATCAAAGATGGCTGGGCTTTTCAAGAAGCAATGAATGCGGCAACAGGTGCAATCAGCCAAAATATTGCTTCTATCAGATCTAATCTTGACTTTTTAGATCAAAACAATAATATTACGGTGGGCGGTGCACCTACACAGGTGGAACTGGAAGAGTTTATCCGCAAAGTTGATGAGCGTAACTTGAAAGTATTGAATGTTAGTCAAATGGCAGATTCAAGCTATGAACTCAAACCGGAAGAAAAAATAGACAAAGGATTTACATTATTAGATTAATCATTTTACAAATTATACTAGAAAAATTATGGAAGAAAAATCAACTTGGGCTAGATTACGCTGGCCAATTAAAGCAATAATTATCGCAATTCCACTTATTGCACTTGGCTACTGGGCTTTTAATTCAGGTAAATTTGATGGCACATCGACATCCACTGCAGACACCACGATCAACAGCACATCTTCAAATCCTGCCAATAAATCATCTGACGATAAAAGAACTTTTAATTACCAACCCGAAAAACCTGTAAACGGTGAATACAAAGGAGTAATAGAAGTAGGTGCTTCGGGCTTCAATTCTTTTGTTGTGAACATAGATAAACAAAATCATTGGGAGATTATCTCCAAAGATTTTGGCAAATCATTCGTATATGAAGGTATGGCCAATACCGAAGATATTCGTAAAGGTCTAAAAGATTATATCGGGACTATGTTTGATAAGGGAGTAAAATCAAAAAACATACACTTTGTGATCAGTTCTGGAGCTCAAAAAGAACCTAAAACAGCGATTATTGTTTCTGAGCTTAAGAAAATGGGATTCGTTGTCAATTTAGTAACAGCCGAACAAGAAGGTAAATTAGCGCTTAAATGTGTATTACCTCCTTCTTATCAGGAGAATTCTTTTGTTGTTGATATTGGCTCAGGTAACACCAAAATTTCTTGGGTTGCAGGACAGACAAGCTCACTGGAGGCTCCAGGTGCAAAATATTATGAAAAAAATCTTAAAGATGAAGATGTTTATAATGAAGTAAAAACATTAACAGCAAAAATTCCATCAGCCAATAGAGAAATTTGTTTTATCATCGGTGGAGTTCCTTTTGAATTAGCACAACAAACACGTACAGGGGAAGAACGTTTTACGGTATTAAATAATCCCGAAACATACAATACAGATAAGGTGAAAATCAAAAGTGGTGTTAACATCTATAAAGCAATAAAAGATGCAACCAACTGTGATACGTTTGTTTTTGATTGGGATGCCAACTTTACAATTGGTTTCTTACTCTCATTAAATAAATAATCTCATTAAAATATTCAATAAAAAATGGTCTTATTGATTACAATAAGACCATTTTTTATTTTTATCAATGCCAGCAATTTATCCCATATTGCTTAATAAAAAGATAATGACAATGATGAGCAATATGAACAAGGTTATTTTCCAAAAACTATAAGGTCGCTGTCCATAAACCTTACCATTAAATGCATTCACCATAATCTGATAACTTTTACCCTTATAGCGATAAGCAGACAACCATACAGGAAGTAAAATATATTTTAACCTGATGTCCTCATATACTGAATCAATATCATCAATTCTTTGGGTATCGCCACCAATATCAGATCGTACAGTATCACTAATTTCATCTTCCATTACCCTTTTCGCTGCATGAATCCCGGCAACGTGATCGATGCTAAAAGTTTCAGCAATAAATCCACTCAAATATTGATCATTAAAAGGTTTTAAATATTCCATATTCCAAGGACCTATTTTAGAAGCAAAATCATTGGGTAAAGATGTTGATGCACTAATCAAAACATCTTTGAAGCGATTCAAAACCTGGCCTGAAGCATAATACCAGCGTGTTTGCTGTTCTTCATAAGTTTCTGACTTACCATCTGCAGTACGACGTGTCCGCGTTACGTAATAATACTCCCCTCTTTGACCTTGATAGGAAGAGGTCGCTTTAGCATCATAACTCCAAAAAGGAATATACACCCCTTTTAACCTATTATTCTGAGCATTAAAAATCCGCTTAAAATCATTCGGAGCAAACCATAATCCCCCAGCCCATTTTTTAAAAAGCGGAAATGCTTTCTTTTCGTCAATAAAAAACGGAATTAAACCATGAGGTTTGACAATTCGTTTCTCTTGATGATCAATAACCAAAGGAGAGGCGCAAAAAGCACATAAATCTGCTGTAACATGAGGATCCAAAGTTGAATTTGCACCACAATTTTTACAGTGTACCACTTCAGCAGTGATCGTAAATCGAGCATCGTGAATATCCTGCATCGCAGTGGTAAATTCATCATAATCGATCGTATGAATAGCAGTTCCAATACCCGCATTTTCCACAATCTGGTTTTCGGTACCGCAATACAAGCATTTCAAATTGGAAGTACCAGGCTGATAGTGTAAAACTGCACCACATCCCTGACACTTCAAATCTTGGCTAATTTCCGTTGTTTTATCCTCAAAACTCATAACAGCGTACTATATTCCAGGAAGTGGTGGAGGTATGGCCTGGAATAAGTTTTTCAATTCCTCAATTTCAGATGCTTCCTTCCAATTTTCCATTCCTGCTTTCCAAGCCAATGTTGAAGAAGTTAGTTTCCCACTTTTAATCTCATTATTCAACTGTTCAATAACAAAAGGTCCCTCTTGCACACCATTAATAGCTAAATAATACTGCACAGATACCGGAATAACAGGCGGTACTGCAGCGGATGAGTTTTCTACAGGATGGTTACCATCAAACTTATTTTGTTGAAATACCCCACTCATTTGACCTGCCATCCCCGCTCCTAGTCCTACACCCAAACCAGCACCCATTATACCACCGCCACTGGGGTTTTCTGCAGCTTTTTCCATGGCATTTGCAGCCTGAAATTGAGCATAAGCGCCTAAATTTCCAACAATCCCCATACTACTTCTTTTATCCAATACTTTTTCAACCTCTTCAGGCAATGAAATATTTTCAATCAAAAATTTGGTCAGACTCAGACCGATTTCTTCAAATTCAGGATTTATTTTTTGTTGCACAAAAACGGATACTTCATCATAATGGGATGCCAAATCTAAAACTGCTATTTTAGACTCAGCAATAGCATCCATACCTCGAGTAACGGCAATATTGCGAAGCTGTTCATTAATGTTTTCAACGGTAAATGTTGGATTGGTTGCAGCAATTTGCTTTAAAAACACCGTAGCATCTTTAACCTGAAAAGCATACGATCCAAAAGCCCTCAATCGTACAGGACCAAATTCAGCATCCCGTAACATAATAGGATTTTTAGTTCCCCATTTTTGATTCGTAAATTGTCTTAAACTGATAAAAAACACATCCGCTTTAAAAGGGCTATTAAAACCATATTTCCATCCTTGCAAGGTGGTCATCACAGGCATATTCTGCGTAGTCAAAACATGTCTGCCTGCAGTAAAAACATCGGCGATCACCCCTTCGTTCATAAACACCGCAACCTGTCCCTCACGTACAGTAAGCTGTGTATTCATTTTTATTTCATTCTGATAACGAGGAAATTTCCATACAATCGTATCAGGACTATCATCAACCCATTCGATGATATCGATAAACTCATTTCTTATTTTATCAAACAATCCCATAATTTATTGCTATAACGTTTTCTAAATTTAAGGAAATAATCAGCAATCTAAAGTAAATATTTGTACAATTTATACACTCCTATCTAAACCAAAGATCGGTTCTAGAATTCTAGTCTTCCAAATAATTGATTTAAGAAATTGACTGCACATATTTAATCTTTATTTTACTATTTTTGCTAAACACCGAAGAATAATTAAAAAACATGAGTACTTATAACGAAGATAGTATACGTTCCCTCGATTGGAAAGAACATATCCGCTTGCGTCCCGGTATGTATATCGGGAAATTAGGAGATGGTTCTGCCTACGACGACGGTATTTATGTCTTATTAAAAGAAGTAGTCGACAACTCTATTGATGAGTTTGTAATGGGCGCTGGTAAAACGATCGATATTACGGTCAATGACAACAAAGTTGCTGTCCGAGATTATGGGCGTGGTATCCCAATTGGTTCAGTCGTAGATGTCGTGTCAAAAATTAATACAGGAGGTAAATACGATAGTAAAGCTTTTCAAAAATCAGTAGGGCTTAATGGTGTCGGTACAAAAGCTGTCAATGCTTTGTCCGGGCAATTTACCGTACAATCTTACCGTGAAAAGGTAACACGTATCGCACAATTTAGTAAAGGAGAGTTACTATCCGATGAGGAGAAAGAAACAACTCAACGTAACGGTACCGCTGTTATATTTTACCCTGATGAAACCATATTCAGAAATTATAAATATCGCTTAGAATTTGTGGAAAACATGATCTGGAATTATGTTTTCTTAAACTCAGGTTTAACAATTAATTTCAATGGACAAAAATTCATCTCTGAAAATGGATTAAAAGATCTTTTAGAACGGAATATCGATACAGAATCCATGCGCTACCCGATCATTCATTTGAGAGGAGAAGATATCGAAATTGCAATAACACACGGCCAGCAATATGGTGAAGAGTATTACTCCTTTGTCAATGGCCAGCACACCACGCAAGGTGGAACGCATCAAGCAGCCTTTCGCGAAGCCTTGGTAAAAACAATACGTGAGTTTTATAAGAAAGAATTTGATGCTTCAGATGTTCGATCTTCTATCATTGGAGCAATTGCAATAAAAGTACAAGAACCTGTTTTTGAATCGCAAACAAAAACAAAACTTGGTTCCCAAAGTATCGGACCAGATGGACCCACGGTCAGAACATTCATCAATGATTTTCTTAAAAAAGCATTAGACGATTATCTCCATAAAAATTCCGATACAGCTGATGCCTTGTTAAAACGTATCCTTCAATCCGAAAGAGAACGTAAAGATATCGCAGGTATAAAAAAACTGGCCAATGAGCGTGCTAAGAAAGCATCATTACATAATCGTAAATTACGCGATTGTAAAGTTCATTTTTCAGACAAAAACGAAAGAAATCAAGAAACGACATTATTCATCACGGAGGGAGACTCTGCATCCGGTTCTATTACTAAATCGAGAGATGTACAGACACAGGCAGTTTTCAGCTTAAAAGGAAAACCATTAAATTCGTATGGTATGTCCAAAAAGATCGTCTACGAAAATGAGGAATTCAACTTGTTGCAACATGCCCTAAATATTGAAGATGGCTTAGACGGTTTACGTTACAACAATATTGTATTTGCTACGGATGCCGATGTTGATGGTATGCACATACGACTATTATTGTTAACATTTTTCTTGCAATTTTTTCCTGATCTTGTTAAAGCAGGTCACGTCTCTATTTTGCAGACACCATTATTCCGTGTGCGTAATAAAAAAGAAACAATCTATTGCTATTCGGATGAGGAAAGACAACGTGCAATTGCTAAATTAGGTAATAAACCAGAGATCACACGATTTAAAGGTCTTGGTGAGATATCCCCTTCCGAATTTGGTCTATTTATCGGAAAAGATATGCGTTTAGATCCGGTATTCTTATCAAAGGATAATAAAATAAAGCAACTTTTAGAGTACTATATGGGGAAAAATACACCCGATAGACAAAAACATATTGTTAATAATCTTCGCGTTGAATTAGATCTGGAAGAAGAGTTGGCCAAAATAGCTAAAGAAGCACAACAAACACAACAAGCGGGTTAATAAACCCCCGCTTGTTTTTCATAAGTAAAACCTTGTACGATTTGGTATAATCGACTGGGTAACTGCTACCTAGATTTCATTTACAATAGGACATCAATACAGGCATTTACTTAGCCTTCTAAAAGGCAAAAAACAGGTTGGCATTCAGCAAAAAGTGATGTATATCATTTTTTAATCATGCGCACATTACTTTTTCATATTCTTTTTATTCGGTATTTCGTATTGAAATAAAACTGATATGACGCACTCATTCCATATTCCCGTTTTGGGATTAGCATTCTCAATAGATTCGCCGTTAAAAGTCGCTAGATTTGGCATTTCATCCGTAATATCCATCGTAGATGATGAGCTAATTGAACGTATACGCGAATACTATTGCCAACTCAATAATAAAGAATATCTTCCTATAAAAAAAACAGATACCGATTTTAGGTCTCATCGAATTTCAAGTTATCTCAACCTAGTTTCTCAATTAGTCCAAGAACAAATTGAGCATATGCGTACCGAATTTTTTGAAAAAGGATCTGAAATTGATCGTTATTTTCAGCTTATACCAGAATCACATCCTGCAAAAAAGATTTACCAGGATATGCTTTCTGAAACCGATATCGTGGAGAAAGCGAAAAAGAAGCAAAATCTTAGAACCTTTATCAAAGCTGGAGATATTGATGTCAATATCATGTCTAAAGTAGATAAAATTAATTATGATAAAAACGGAAATGCATTAGAGGATACCTTTTCAGATGCACTAGCAGCATTAAGAGGGTATGCTAATTCACAATTACAATCTTCCGTAATTCTTTCTGCAGGTATGAACCCAAAGCTGTATGCATACGTAGCAGAATTACCTGCTTTCTGGCAAAAAGAAGATGGGAGCTTTGATAAAAAGATAACCCTAAAGGTTAGTGACTTCAGGTCTGCACTAATACAAGCAAAATATTTAGCAAAAAAAGGTGTCTGGGTCTCTGAGTTTCGTGTTGAGTCTGGCCTCAACTGTGGAGGGCATGCATTCGCAACAGACGGTTTTTTATTAGGTCCTATTTTAGCTGAATTCAAAAATAAAAAACTAGAATTACAACAAGAGCTATTCCATATCTATCAACAATATTGGAACCAACAAGACAAAAATTTCCAACAAGCTCCTCCGATTAAATATACCGTACAGGGCGGCGTAGGAACAGCTAGTGAACATCAATTTTTACTCCAATATTATGAATTTGACGCCGTGGGTTGGGGATCTCCATTCTTACTAGTACCTGAAGCCACAACCGTAGATGAAGAAACTTTGAAAGCCCTTACCACCTCAGAAGAGCATGACTTTTACATCAGTGAAGCTTCACCGCTCGGAGTACCTTTCAATAATTTTAGAAAAAGCTCTGCAGAACGTTTACGTATAAAAAGAATACAAGAAGGAAGACCAGGAAGTCCCTGTAAAAAGAAATACCTCGTATCCAATATAGATTTTGGTTCTGAGCCCCTGTGCACCGCATCTCGTGCTTATCAACACAAAAAAATTCAAGAATTAAAAGCAAAGTCATTGGAACAAAAGGATTATGACAAAGAATTTGCGAGAATTACTGAAAAAACATGTCTTTGCGATGGACTTGCAGTGCCTGCATATTTAAAATACGATATTTTAAAACCAAAAGAACAGAAAGCCGTATCCATTTGTCCTGGTCCAAATACTGTATGGTTTAAAAATAAATACTCACTGGACCAAATGATCAACCACATCTACGGAAAATATGATTTGATTCAAAATGATAACCGTCCATTTCTATTTATTAGCGAACTACAACTCTATGTAGCGCACATTAAAAAATATGTAGAAATGAATGCAGATACAGTCAATGATAAGAAAATAAAATATTTAGAAAAATTTAAAAATCAGCTTTTGGAAGGAATAGCCTATTACAACAGATTAAAAAATGATTTGAAAGGTTTTTCTAGTCATGTAATAGACAACATACCCGAACAACTTAAGAATGCAGAAATCGAGCTCGCTGAGGTAAAATTTTAATAGACACGTGTACCTGAATATAATGTCTAAAAATAATAAAGGAGTAACTAGATTGGTTACTCCTTTATTATTCTATATTTGATATATTTATTTAGCCACTTTTCTAAATTTCCCAAATACTCCCAAAGGTAATTTAGGTCCTGCTGTAGCTTGTAAATAAAGTTCTCCAACTTCTAGATTTTCCACTTTAGGAAATGCTGTACGAATTAAATTCTCTACGATCACTGATGAAAAACCTAAAGAATACGTATTTAAGATCAAGAAATGTTCTTTAGGATCTAATAATTGTACAACATCATGCATCATTTCCATGATATGATCCTCCAATTTCCATTTCTCCCCTTTCGGACCATGTCCATAGGCTGGCGGATCCAATATAATACCATTGTATTTATTTCCACGCTTTACTTCACGTTTTACAAATTTCAGAGCATCCTCTACAACCCAACGAATATTGTCAATTTCTGATAATTCTTGGTTTTCATTCGCCCAAGTAACCACTTGTTTGATAGAGTCTACGTGAGTGGTATCGGCACCTGCAGCACGAGCAATCAAAGATGCTCCACCTGTATAGGCAAATAAATTTAAAACTTTAGGTTTATCCGTTTCAAATGCGCGCACAGACTGTGAGATATAATCCCAGTTGACAGCTTGTTCCGGAAAAATGCCGACATGTTTGAAAGAGGTCAATCCCAGACGAAACTTAATCGCAACATCATTATTTTTATATTGTATATGCCAGCGATCTTGGACTTTAGGATTTTTTTTCATCCACTCACCAGAAGTAGCAGAACGACCTTTAAATTTAATATCATGGCGTTTATTCCATTCCGCCTCTGACCATGTTTTTGGCCATACAGCCTGTGGTTCAGGACGAATTAAAACTAAGTCGCCAAAACGTTCTAATTTTTCGAAATCACCACAATCGATTAACTCGTAATCTTTCCAATGTTGTGGTGTTAATAATTGTATATCTGTAGTAGTCAAAATCAATAATTTGGCGCAAAGATACGTAAATCTAAAAACAAATAAGCAAAGATCAACAGATTACATCGTTTCTTTTGCGCGCTTCATTAATGGACTTGCGAACACAAAATCGTTCAACTCCTTCACATCAGATCGCATCATATCCTGATTTGAACCTTCCCAAAACTTCTGTCCCTTATAGAGATAAAGAATATATTCACCAATACCCATTACAGAGTTCATGTCATGCGTCACCACAATAGTGGTTGCATTATATTCTTGTGTCAATTCTAATATGAGTTCATCAATCAATATTGAAGTTTCTGGATCTAAGCCAGAATTGGGTTCATCACAAAAAAGATATTTCGGGCTCATAGCTATAGCACGGGCTATGCCAACACGCTTTTTCATCCCTCCTGAGAGTTCTGAAGGATAAAGTTGATTTCTCCCCTTTAAATTTACTCTTTCTAAACAAAAATTAGCACGATCCAATTTTTCAGATTTAGACATGTCTGTAAACATATCCAAAGAAAAAATAATATTCTGTTCAACAGTCATGGAATCAAAAAGCGCCGAATTTTGAAATAACATGCCGATCTCTTTTCGGACAGGAATACGATCTTCAAAACTTAATTTTGAAAAATCTTGACCATTAAAAAGAACTCGGCCTTGATCTGGTTCGTGCAAACCAACCATACATTTTAATAAAGTACTTTTTCCAGATCCTGAACCACCAATAATTAAACTCACTTTACCCGGTTCAAAAGTAGCATCAATACCTTTCAGTACCTCGTTACTTCCGAAGGATTTATAAATATGCTCTATTTGTATCATAATTTTTTAAAAGAAATTAAAGCATCAACGCCGTTATCAAATAATCAGCTGCCAAGATGGTTATACAACCAATGACAACCGCTTTTGTACTTGCTTGACCAACTTCAAGAGCACCACCACTTACGGTAAAACCTTTATATGCAGATATGGAAGTAATAATAAAGCCAAAGACAAAAGCTTTCACCAATGCCACAGTAACAGTGAAGCCATTAAATCCCTCTTGAATACCCATAATGTAATCAGATGGTGTCACAGCTCCCGAAAGCGCTCCGCCGATAAGACCTCCAACGATAGAGCAAAAAATTGCTATAGTCACTAAAACAGGTACCATCGTGATACCTGCAAGTATCTTAGGCAAGATCAAATATCCTGGAGCATTAATTCCCATGATTTCTAAAGCATCTATTTGTTCGGTGACGCGCATAGAACCTATTTGTGAGGAAATCGATGAACCCACACTTCCCATAAGAACTAAGGCTGAAATAGTAGGTCCCAATTCCAAAATATTGGAATCTCGATTAATGGAGCCAATAATTGAATTTGGAATTAGATCAGAAACCAATTGGAAAGCAATTTGCATCGTCATAACCGCTCCAATAAAGGTGGAAATAATAACAATAAGCCCAAGGGATCCAAGACCTATTTCGTTCATAGCATGCATAGTCTCTTTCCAGTAAATCTTTCCCTTCTCTGGTTTCTTCAAAACCGAGCGTAGCAGTAGCAAATAAGAACCTATATGGTGAAATATCATATATTTTTACAGTGTTTTTTCTTCATTAAAATCTAAGATACTATTATAACACCATAAAATACAAATTGGTTTTTTATAATGCCATGATAAAATATACTTTGTCTCAAAGATAGCCAATACTTCTAAATAACGCATTAATACCTATTCCTTAGAAATACCACAACTCAATTACCGATGAAATGATATATTTTACCGAGATTAGTACATGAATAACCTAATTTATAAAATCAAAAATTTATTTTTAGTTTACATTTGTGATGTAGTTTAAAAATAAAAGAATAAACGATTATATTATGGACGCAAAGAGAATCACAACAGGTATTATATTTTTATTCATTGGAATCATACTTCTTTTAAGTAAGATGGACATTATTGATTTCAATTGGTTTGAGGTTTTTCGCTACTGGCCACTACTGATTATATTAGTAGGAGTAAATATTCTAGTTCCAAAAAAAGATATTGGTTATATCATATCTATCGGAACCACATGTGTTATTTTATCCATATTTACTTATATCGGTATAACGACACCCAATCAAAGTTTTTTATCCCGCATCATGGAAAACAACCACGTAGATATCGATATGGATGAAGAAGACTTTAAAGGAACGTCAAACTTTGTATCCAGTAAAAATAGTGGAAATACCACCCATGCAACAGCAAACATTGATTTGGGAGCGACCCAAATCAAATTAAAAGACACCACTGAATCTAATTTATTTGAAGCAACAAATAATTCCAATAAATATTTTCTTTCACTAAATTCTGATTCAAAAGAAGGGCAACCTACCACACTGAATTTAAGCGGAAAAACAAAAAAAGGGATAAACTCAAAAGGCAATACCACGCTAATCAAACTCAATAAGAATATCATTTGGGATCTGAACTTAGATGTAGGTGCAGCAGATATTCAAGGGGATTTGTCAAACTTCAAACTTAGAAATTTGACAATTGACGCGGGCGCAAGTAATTTAGACTTAAAGTTAGGGTATCCACAGATAAATTCAAACATCAATATTGATGCTGGAGCATCTTCGATCCAAATTGCCATTCCGAGAGATGCGGCTTGTCAGATTATAACAGAAATGGCATTGTCCTCCGTAAATGCTGATGATAGTTTTATAAAGGGTAATGAAAAAGGAACATTGACTAGTCCTAATTTTGATAAAGCAAAAAATAAGTTTCAGATTGCTATTGATGGGGGTATTACTTCTGTATCGATAACTCGCTATTAAAAGAGCTTAAATAAATGCTGTAGAATACATAACTTTGCAATTAGATATGGACACAAGTAAACTTTTGACATTGCCTGATATTTATTGCAACTCGCAAACCACGTATTCAAGATGGAAAACAAGAGAAGTGCAGATTGGGGATGTACCGATGGGTGGGGACAATCCGATACGTATTCAGAGCATGACAACAATCGACACCATGGATACCTTAGGTTCTGTGGAGCAAACTATAAAAATGGTAGATGCCGGTTGTGAATATGTGAGGATCACAGCACCTTCGATAAAAGAAGCAAATAATCTGGCCAATATAAAAAAAGAATTGCGCCTTAGAGGATATCAGGTACCATTAGTCGCTGACATTCATTTCACACCCAATGCAGCAGAAGTTGCTGCGAGGATTGTTGAAAAAGTCCGCGTCAATCCAGGTAACTATGCCGACAAGAAAAAATTTGATCAACTTAGTTATACAGACAGCGAGTATCAAGCAGAATTAGATCGGATATATAAAAAGTTCAAACCCTTAGTCAATATCTGTAAAGAGTACGGAACGGCTATGCGTATAGGAACCAATCATGGTTCCCTTTCAGATCGAATCATGAGCCATTATGGTGATACTCCCGAAGGAATGGTTGAATCGGCCATGGAATTTATCCGAATTTGTGAAGACTTAAATTACTATAATTTATGCATATCCATGAAATCGAGCAATCCACAGGTAATGGTTCGTGCTTATAGGCTTTTAGTCGAAAAAATGGTTTCTGAAAACATGAATTATCCTTTACACTTAGGCGTTACTGAAGCCGGAGATGGAGAGGATGGTCGAGTCAAGTCAGCCGTAGGAATTGGAACATTATTAGAAGATGGATTAGGTGATACGGTGCGAGTATCCTTGACTGAGGAACCGGAAAAAGAAGCTCCAGTTGCGATTGCTTTAGTTAATCGATATACAAAAAGGCAGCATGATTTCAATACGTCTGTGATTCCTCCAATCTTAAAATTAACAGATAATAATATAGCTACACCATATATCTCCAAAGAAGTTAATACTTTTATTGGAGGATCATTAGTTCCACGTGTAGTTGTTGACATATCTACGCAAAATTTGAAAGATGCCAATTTTTTAGCACAAGCAGGCTATCGCTATGATATGCTATTGGACAAATACCATATGGGTGAACAATCTGTTGATTTTGTATATTTAGCTGATCAATTGCCTTCATTCAATATGCCGGCAAATCTAAAACAACTCTATAATTACAAAACGTGGAAAAACATACAAAACAAAGCTAATATCCACCCCTTATTTACATTAGAAGAATTCAATCAAGCAACAGAAAAAGATCAAGTACTCAACCTGATCAAAATAAAAAATACGGATTTAGCGACAAGTTTATTTGAAACTCTACAACTTGATAAAACTATTGTGTTCCTTTTAGAAACTACAGCAGTTCATGGAATGGCAGAACAAAGACAATTTTTTAAAAATCTACAAGAAATTGGTTTAGAAAATCCTGTGATTATTAAAAGAACTTACGATCCTGCCGAATTTTCAGGACCTGTTGGCGATATTATGAATCCCGAAGAGCCCATTTCAAAACTTCAGTTATATGCAGCGACCGATTTAGGAGCACTTTTAATTGATGGCTTTGGATCAGGTGTTTGGATTGATTCACCTGCAACACCTTTGGACAAAATAGTATCCTTATCATTTGGAATCCTCCAAGCCACCAGATCACGAATTTCCAAAACAGAATACATTTCTTGCCCAAGCTGCGGTAGAACACTTTTTGACCTCCAAGAAACAACGCAAATGATCAGAAATAGGACAAATCACCTGAAAGGATTAAAGATTGGAATCATGGGCTGTATTGTCAATGGACCTGGTGAAATGGCTGATGCCGATTATGGTTACGTAGGCGCTGGTCCAGACAAAATAACGCTTTACCGTGGACAGGAAGTCGTTAAGAAAAACGTGAGCTCTGCCCATGCACTGGACGAGCTCATCAATATTATCAAATCTGATGGTTTGTGGATAGAAGAAAATGAAATGCCCAATTAAAGAAAAAGGCTTAAATGATATCATTTAAGCCTTTCTTATATCTAGCGTTTCGCTAATTTATTTACGAACAGAAAACCTCTTTACAACAGTTTCTGAACCAGAAACCACTCGGATAAAATAAAATCCAGAATTAAGTTTTCCACTTGGATCAAAAGATAAATTTTGATTACCCGCATCTAAACTCCCATTCATTAACTGAACCACCTCATTACCCAAAGCATCCATGACTTTAATGGCAACAGAACTTTGCTTATTCAATTTAAAAGATAAGCTGATCTGTTCTGAAATAGGATTATAAAAAACTTTAACATTATTGATTAACTTATCAACATCTTTAGCATTCTCAGGATTAGCTGCAAATCCTATAATATCAGCTTGATGATTAGCTCTATCCAAATTTTTGGTGGAAGAAGAAGCGTGCAATACAGAAGCATAGCCTAAGCTTCCTGGCAACGTAACCACGCAGAGCAGACATAAATAAGCTATTTTCTTAAAATTAATATTCATTTGTATATACGACTTCTTAGATTGGTTATAGTTTAATCAAATATAATATATCTAAACCAATATATCAACAACAAAAGTAGGTTATTTGTTTAGATATTATTAACTTATATCGAATAAAAATTTGTCTTTTAACAATTTTTAACAAGATTTGGCGTTGTCAAACAAATTGCTAAAATTTGGCACGAGTTTTTCAATTGCAACGAACCTTCGTATTCGTGTTAAAATGAAGGTTTTTTTACTTAAATCAAATAAAAAAATGACGACAAGTCATCAAAGTACCGCACAAAAGGTAAGCCTTGCAGGTCTCCTAATTAGTTTAGGGATTATTTTTGGAGATATTGGTACCTCTCCGCTCTATGTTTTTAAGGCCATCATGAATAAGGGGGTCATCGACAAAGACCTTGTTCTAGGTGGATTATCGTGTGTGTTTTGGACAGTTACTTTACAAACAACTGTAAAATATGTACTGATTACACTCCAAGCTGACAATAAAGGAGAAGGAGGTATCCTATCACTTTTTTCATTAGTTCGCAAAAGGGCACCATGGTTGATTTTCCCGGCAATGATTGGAGCAGCAACGCTTCTTGCCGACGGCATGATTACACCAGCCATTACGATCTCTTCTGCGATTGAAGGTCTGGACATTAAGTATCCTGGTTTACCAACAATTCCAATTGTTGTGACCATCATCACACTTTTATTTGCCATCCAACGATTTGGTACATCGGTAGTCGGTAAAATATTTGGGCCACTGATGTTTATTTGGTTTTCAACTATTGGAGTTTTAGGACTTAGCAATATTCACCTTGAATATGAAGTACTCAAAGCTCTTAACCCGTATTATGCCATTAAATTATTAATTGCTTATCCCAATGCACTTTTTATCATTGGGGCAGTATTTCTATGTACGACAGGAGCCGAGGCACTGTATTCAGATATGGGACACTGCGGTAAAGATAATATTCGTATCAGCTGGATATTCGTAAAACTAACACTTGTTCTTAATTATTTCGGTCAAGGTGCCTGGTTATTAACCCAAGAAGGAAAAGTCTTAGGTGAAAATAATCCGTTTTATGCGATCATGCCCCATTGGTTTCTTGGTTATGGTATTGCGATTGCCACCATGGCTGCCGTTATTGCTAGTCAAGCGATGATTTCAGGTTCATACACCCTGATATCTGAAGCCGTACGTTTAAATATTTGGCCTAAGGTTGCCATTCGCTATCCCAGTGATCATAAAGGACAATTATATGTTCCTTCAATCAATTTGATCCTATGGGCGGGATGTATGTTAATTATTAAAATTTTTGGAGAATCCAGCAACATGGAAGCAGCTTACGGTTTGGCTATCAATTTGACATTCTTAACAACAACAGTTTTGATGGCATTCTTTCTTGCTTCTAAAAAAATTAATAAATATCTTATTGCTTTATTTACAGGGTTTTATTTAATATTAGAATTGATATTTTTAGTCGGAAATGGCGTTAAAATTGCACATGGCGGATGGCTCACATTACTCTTAGCTTCCCTTCTATTTCTGATTATGTATGCTTGGTGGAGTGCCAGACGTATTAAAAATAGATTTGTTAACTTCATTAATATCGATAAATATTATCCCATTATTTCGGAACTGAGTGAGGACAAGTCCGTACCACCGTACGCATCGCATTTAGTGTATTTAACAAGTGCCAACTTTAAGTCAGAGATCGAATCCAAAATCATTTATTCTATATTGAATAAGAAACCAAAACGTGCTGATGTCTATTGGTTAGTACACGTGGATGTCATGGATCACCCTCATACAAGGGAGTATACCATCGATCAATTGATTCCAGGAAAGCTAATTCGTATAGATTTCAAACTTGGATTTAGAGAAGAACAACGCATCAGTTTACTATTCAGAAAAGTAGTAGAAGATATGGTTCAAAAAGGTGAAATCGATATTACAAGCCAATACGACACCTTAAAAAAACACAAAATCCCTGGAGATTTTAAATTTGTTGTATTAGAAAAAGTACTTTCAAAGGGTAATCAATTGAGCTGGTCAGAGCGTATCATTATGGAGATATATGGTTATCTTAAAAAACTAAGTCTTTCCGAAGAAAAAGGATTTGGATTGGATGCTAGTTTTGTAACTATTGAACGTGTCCCGTTAAGTTTACCCCAAACAACTACCATAGATTTAAAGCGGAAAAACAACTGATAGGATCCTGTTTATACCCTAAAACCTCCAAGAAGTTAAATACAACTTGGAGGTTTTTTTATTGACCTTTTAGCACAACCTACTTTTATTTCAGCGATCTCTTAAAATAAAAGCTTATTTTTGCATCAAATACAACATTATGGCAGGAACAGCAACAACTCCAACAAAAAAACTTCACCCTAGAAATAAACATCTTGATGCATACGATTTTGTTAAATTAGTCAAAGTCGTTCCTGAACTCAAACCATTCATTTTTGTTAACGATTACAGTACCAAAACAATAGATTTTACAAATCCCGAAGCAGTAAGACTTTTAAATAAAGCATTACTTCAACAATATTATAACATTCAATATTGGGATATTCCTAAGGAAAACCTTTGTCCTCCTATTCCAGGACGTGCAGACTACATTCATTACGTTGCTGATATATTAGCTAAAAGCAACAACAATGAAATTCCGAAAGGAAAACAAGTTAAGATCCTTGATGTCGGAGTTGGAGCAAATTGTATCTACCCAATTGTGGGTCATCATGAATACGGCTGGTCATTTGTAGGTTCAGAAATTGTAAAGAAAGCATACAAAAATGCCATTGAAATCGTTCGGTTAAATCCAGAACTTAAAAATAATGTACAGATCAGATTACAGAATAATCCCAAAGCCATCTTCAAGGATATCATTCTTGAAAATGAAAAATATGATATGGTGATCTGTAATCCTCCATTCTTCTCCTCTCAATTAGAAGCATTGGCACAAGCAGACCGTAAAATAAAAAGCTTAAAGCCAGCTGAGCAAGAGAACATCGTTCAAAGTTTTGCTGGTCAAGGAAGCGAACTGTGGTGCGATGGTGGTGAAAAGGCTTTTATCGGACGAATGATTTTTGAAAGTCAGTTTTACAAAGATCAAGTAAAATGGTTTTCGACACTGGTAGCACACCGGGAAGATATCAGAGGTTTACAACATAAGTTAAAAAAACTCAATGTCGTCGAAATGGAAGTCATCCGCATGGAACAAGGAAATAAAGTTGGTAGAATACTTCTTTGGAGATTCTAATCTATATAAAAAAAGCTCTAAACATAGTTTAGAGCTTTTTTTATATAGCCGTACGTCACTTAAGAAATACTTTCCTTATTTAGTTTTGAATGTTTATACCCATACAAAAAGTATATAACGAGCCCTCCAATTAACCATATAATAAATATAATCCAATTACTAGCCCCTAATTCGGTCATCAAATATAGGTTGATTAAAATTCCAGTAACAGGTAATAATGAAAAATTCATCTTAAAGCTATAGATACTTAATCCCAACCAGGTCAACCAAAAAATAATAACCAGTACCTTATGCTCTACGATCTCCATAAAGGTTAAATTCTTCCATTCCACTAAAATTGACTGACCGTATATCCCGATCAAAATTATTGCAGTCAATAAACCAATACCGACAAGATATTTACCATTTAAGTAGGGAACCCTAAATTTCGACTTTTCAGATAAACCCGAATAATCCATATAAAGTACACCAGCACATACCATAATAAAGGCAAAGAATGTCCCAACACTAGTTAAATCGACGAAAAAATCCATTTTGAAAAATAGGGAAGGTACGCCAACAACAATTCCTGTTACGATTGTTGCATAAGAAGGTGTTTTATATTTTGGGTGAATGCGAGCAAAGCGCTTAGACATCAGCCCATCCCGGCTCATCGTCATCCAAATTCTCGGTTGTGCCAATTGATAAACCAGTAGCGCACTTGTAATTGCGATTACTGAAGTAACCGATATAATACCAGCCATATAGTCAAATCCAACATATTTGAACACAAAAGCTAAAGGATCTTTGACGTTCAACTCTGTATAGTTAACCATCCCCGTTAATATCAACGTAATAGCGACATATAGCACCGTACAGATTACCAGACACCAAATCATGGCTTTGGGCAGATCACGCTGTGGATTTTTACACTCTTCAGCTGTTGTTGAAATCGAATCAAAACCGATAAAGGCAAAAAAGACAGCCGCTACACTTCCCATGACTCCATGCATGCCATTTGGAGCGAATGGTGTCCAATTTTCCGGCTTTACATAAAACATCCCGCCAAAGATAACGGCCAAGATAATTCCAACTTTAATCATGACCATAATGGCACTGGCACGTTGCGACTCTTTAATTCCAATATATACTAAGGCAGTGACTAAAACAGTGATAATACCAGCTGGAAGGTCAAATATAACGGGCATCCCTCCTATTCGAGGAGCACTCAAATACGCCTCCAGTCCGTGTTTATCTGCCGCAGTTAAGGCTGCTGCTCCATGTTTAGCAAGCTTTTCAGATGCATCTAAAGCATAACCAGGAGCCATGGATAGCCATGCCGGTATATGGATTCCAAACCCTTCAAGCATGGACGCAAAATATTGTGACCACGAAATGGCAATAACCGTATTAGAAACAGCATACTCCAAGACCAATGCCCAACCAATGATCCAAGCAAACAATTCTCCAAAAGCAACATAAGCATAAGTATAAGCACTCCCTGAAACTGGAACCGTACTAGCAAACTGGGCATAGGACAAAGCTGTAAAAACACATGCAAAGGCTGTAAAAATAAATAAAAGTGAAACCGCTGGTCCCCCTTCATAGCTTGCCAGTCCAATTGTACTGAAAATCCCAGCACCTACTATAGCAGCGATACCAAGTGAAACCAAATCCCTTACACCTAGTACTTTTGCAAGCCCAGAACCCTCACCATGCTGAGAGTCGTATATAATTTGATCAACACTTTTCTTGCGAAAAAGTCTTTTAAACATGTAGTTTTTGTTAATAAGTTAAGTAATTGGTTACGAAAATAAAAAAAATAGATGGATAGTAAGCATGCAACATACATACTATTCAAAATCTATCATTTCATAATGGATATAATGATAGATATCATGGAAATCAGTCAAATTTTGATTCATATAACCTATTAATTTACTGGTTAACGATAAAACCCGCTCTTCCTCTACATCAAAAGACCATAAACGTTTACAAATCTGAAATAAGGCTCGAGTCAGTTGTTTCATATCGGCATATTCATAAAGGTACTGTGAGGACTGAAATCGATCAAAAAAAGCATCAAATTTGGCCATATCTTTTAATTCACTGATGGCTAAGAACGATTTTAAAGAACCACGATCCACTTTTTCCAATGCACTATAAAATTTAGGGATAGAAATCGCTTTATCCACGATTAAAAGATGATCTAAGAGCAATTCTAGTGCGATGTGGGCAAAAAATGAAGGACGAATAGGCAAGCCAGCTAACTCATCCCTGACTGATTCTTTAATTTCATGTGTATGATGAAAAAAATAATCCGAATTATGAAATAAACGGTCCACTTCGACATGTCCATTCCATCCTTTTAGCAAATCCAGATGTAAAGGATTCACACGGAGTTTATCTTCAAAATTATTGGGTCTGAGTACAAAGTTTTTATCTGCATTTTTCAATAGATCAGGTAACAAACTACCGACAACTCTTTCTGGAGTAGTTGCAAAACGTTCGAAATAAAAGTGTGACAAAAAATTCATAACATCATTTTTATACCCGTCGCAGTCATTTAACGATAAATATTGACTCAATATACAGCTTAATCTCTTATATTTGTGGCTTATATTAAAATTTTTAATCCATTTTACACAATGAGCTTTGTAGAAGAATTACGCTGGAGAGGCATGCTTCAAGACATTATGCCAGGAACTGAAGACTTACTAAATAAAGAAAAAGTATCTGGTTATATTGGTTTTGATCCAACGGGTGACTCTTTACACGTAGGTCACTTGACACAAATCATGACATTGATACACTTCCAAAATGCAGGACATAAGCCTGTCGCTTTGGTTGGTGGTGCAACGGGAATGATTGGAGACCCTTCTTTCAAATCTGCAGAACGTAACCTATTAGACGAACACACATTAAATCATAATGTGAACTGTTTGAAAAATCAGTTAGGGAAATTTCTGGCATTTGGAGAAGGTGAAAACGACGCTAAAATGGTTAACAATTACGACTGGTTCAAAGATTTTAAATTTTTGGATTTTATTCGTGATGTAGGTAAATTGATTACTGTTAACTATATGATGTCTAAAGATTCTGTAAAAAAACGTCTGGAAGGTGAAAACGGCCTTTCATTTACAGAATTTTCGTACCAACTGATTCAAGGATATGACTTCTATTATCTCTGGAAACATCACAATTGTAAAGTACAAATGGGCGGTTCAGATCAATGGGGAAATATCGTAACAGGTACTGAATTTATTCGTCGCCAAGATCAAGGAACTGCTTTCGCGATTACAACACAGTTAATAAAAAAAGCAGACGGTCAAAAATTTGGTAAGACAGAATCAGGAGCAGTATGGTTAGATCCAAAGAAAACTTCCCCTTATAAATATTACCAATTTTGGTTAAATACTTCAGATGATGATGCTAAAAACTGGATTAAGATATTCACCTTAAAATCAAAAGAAGAACTTGACGCTATCATAGCTGAGCATGATGCTGCTCCACATACAAGGGCAGTACAAAAGGCTTTAGCAAAAGATATTACCATTCGTACGCATTCGGAAGAAGCGTATGAAACGGCAATCAAAACATCAGATTTCTTATTTGGCAATGGTACGCTTGAATTCTTAAATGGTTTGGACCATGAAGCTATTTTAGATGTATTCGAAGGGATTCCGCAATTTAGTATTTCAAAGGAATTGCTAAGCAGCGGGATCAATATTTTAGATCTGCTAGCGGTCAATACGCAGGTATTCCCTTCTAAAGGTGAAGCACGCAAAATGCTACAAGGTGGTGGTGTATCGATCAACCGCGAGAAAGCGACAGATATCGAACAAGTAATCAACACATCTCAATTGATCAATAATCAATACATCATTGCACAAAGAGGTAAGAAAAATTACTATTTAATTATTGCTGAGTAAGTTTTTTTAAATTTATAAAATAAAAATGACCGATTTGATCGGTCATTTTTATTTTATAAACTTTTGCTATCTTTACGATTTATAAAATTACATTTATATCAAAATTTTAAACTTAATGAGAAAGATTTCGCTAATTATCTTTTTATTCCTACTTACATGCACCGGTTACGGACAAGTTAGCTTCCAAACCTTATATACAAAAAATAACAAGGCAACCAAAGACTTAGAAAAAGCACATTATGCACGAATTGTTACCATTCCAGATCAAAATACTAAAGATACGATCGTTGAAGAATATTTTCTTGCAAATAATGCGCCCAAGCTTCAAGGAAAAGTAACCGATATTTTTGCAACAAAATTTAAAGGTAAAAAATATGAACTGTTTGAAAATGGAAACCTGAAATCTGAAGTCATGTACTCGAACCATTCTGAACAGATCGATACCGCTTTTTACTATCATCAAAATGGTAAAATTAAATCAATCCTCTATTATCCATATAAAATAGATAGGAAAGGAAAATATAAAATTGACGAACCACTCTTTCTAGCATATGTCGATTCAACCGGTAAAATATTATTGAAAAATGGAAATGGATTTGCAGTTGAAGTTGCAGATAATTCGTATACCTATGAAGAGGGAAATTATGTAAACCATAAAAAAGAAGGTGAATGGAGAGGACACTTTAATGGGAAGCGATATACTTTTGTAGAAACTTTCATAGCAGGTAAGCTGATTTCTGGCATTACAACAGATTCATTAGGTCAGCAAACACCCTACGATTCGATTAGCGTAGGTAAGCAACCTGACTATCCAGGGGGAATTTCATCTTTGATGCAATATATCAGCAGAAATTATGATTTTCCCAGACAGGCATTGACCGAAGGTGTAAATGGAACAGTGGAAGTCGAATTCGTCATAGATAAAAGTGGGGAACCAAGAGATTTTAAAATCAAAAGAGATCTTGGATATGGCACCGGAGAAGCAGCTCTCCGAGTAACAAAAAAAATGAAAAAATGGACACCTGGACGCCAAAGAGGTATACCTGTGAGTGTCAGCTATATTTTACCGATTCGATTAAATACAAGTACTTCTATGAATCAATTTTAGAAAAAAAAAAGAACCTGTTCTGGAAAGAACAGGTCTTCTTATTATAATCAACCAAAATTATAACGGGAATTTTTATTTATGCTTAATAATTTGAAAACCATATTTTTTGTTGGCATCACTACTCGAGGTTAAGCCCGAAGCATAAATTGTATACACCTCTTTCTCTTCAGGTTTAAAATCTCCCAACAGCTCTGCTACACCAACACCATTGATCTTGAGCTTATATACCTCAGAAACTTTTATATTTCTAAAATTATCCAAATCTTTATATGCTTTATCTTTGACAGATAAACTATCCGTATCATTTAAAGTTAAGGTAAGCTTGGGTGCTTCAGGGCTTAAGTTCATAAACCTAAATTTTGCATATCCAGGGTTTAATGTACCAAAATTATCCTCAGTAGCCAGCACATCCAGTTTATCTTTGCCAATGACATATAAGCTATAGAATTTACCCGGCGTAAAGCTGACCTTTTTACTGACCAATGCAGTATCCCCAGAGTTGGATCTCGGATCAAACACCCGTACTAATCGATTTCCAGGGTAAGCATTTTTATAAAATAGATATCGATTATAAGAAAAGACACTTTCCCAGTTATTATTCAATTTATTCTGATCCAGACCAATATCCAATCCGGCAGAACCAGGTACAACATTCACTGCAGACACAGCAGAGATTTCCACATACGTGAAATCATCATCTAGTTTATTGCATGAATTTAATGTCAGCATAAAAACTATTATACTGAATCCAAAAAATAATGCTTTCTTCATTTTTATTTTTTTATTTTTCAACAAATTCAACGATCGTCTGTATAAAAAACGTTTGTTATAAATAAAATGCTACAACAAAAAATAAAAGGTTTATAAGCCAATTAAATTTCCTTCTAAATACCTAAGTTTGTATGAAGGATAACTGTGAAACATTCATGTCAAATAAAGGAAATACATTTAGACCATCTAGCGCTAATACATCATTTAAGAGGAGTACAAAAAAAGAAACTCCAAAGAATAAGAAAGTAGAAGATAAAGAGGCATCTCCAGCTAGGGACTTATCAGAAATGCAGCAAAAATTAGTGAAAATTTTAGGCGCATTTCTCATACTATGTGCAGTCCTATTGGGAATTGCATTTGTCTCCTATTTATTCACCTGGTCAGAAGATCAAAGTTACATCGCTACGAATAATGGTGGTTGGGGTGTTGTGATGAATACAGCAGAAGAAATTGACAATCCAGATATAGAATTGCCTGTCGTAGAAAATAGACTAGGAAAATATGGCGCATTATTCGCAAATCAATTTATCTACAATTGGTTCGGAATCGCATCTTTCCTGTTTATACTTGTATTTTTTGTGATTGGATATAAATTACTGTACAAAAAATCGATCTTACCAGTATATCGTACCATTATCTATTCCTTTATCGCTATTGTCTTCATATCCGTTACGTTAGGATTTTTACATAGTTTTTTTGCTAAAGTTCCTCATATCTTAGAAGGAAAGTTTGGTTTTTGGACCAATAAGCTATTAGAGGCGCAGATCGGTACCGTAGGTGTAGCCGGAATATTAATCTTTGCGTATTTAACGACTTTGATTCTGGTATACAATCTGGATCTTAAGTTTAGTATTTTTGATTCCCGTAAAAACAACGAAGAAGAGGAAGCATCAGATCTAGAGGAAGAAGAGAATTATAGCAACACCATTAGATCATCAGAACCCATTCCATCTGAGCCTTTAATCAATAGAAGAGAGACATATACTCCTGCCCCTAGCCTCAACGATAAATTTCAATCTCATAGAAATGGAGATATTCGATTAAATGAAGATCTTACTCCTCCCCATAAAGAGATTGTTTTACCCATATCGGAGATCAAACCCGAAAATAAAGTTGTTATTCCATTTGAGATTGAAGAACCAACTCGTGAAATTAAGGAAGAAACGGATGTTGTTTCGGATAATAGCATTTCATTTACGGTAGACGATCCTATAGAATTAGATCCAGTTATCGAGGACGCACCTGAATCGGATCATGAATTAGAAGTAGAATCCCTTAAAGAAGAAAAAACAATTACGGCTAATGACTTAGTTGCACAGTTTGGTCAATATGATCCAAAGTTAGATTTATCGGGGTATCAACATCCAACATTAGATCTACTGCGTGATTATGGAACGGGAAAAATCACCATTAACCAACAAGAATTAGAAGTCAATAAAAATAAAATTGTTGACACTTTAAGAAATTATAACATTGAGATTGAACATATCAAGGCTACCATTGGACCAACTGTAACCTTATATGAAATCATCCCTAAGCCAGGTGTGCGTATTTCAAAAATTAAAAACTTGGAAGACGATATCGCCTTAAGTTTAGCAGCTTTAGGTATTCGTATTATTGCTCCGATGCCAGGAAAGGGCACGATTGGGATCGAGGTACCGAATAGCAATCCAGAGATGGTTTCCATGAAGTCCGTAATTGCAACAGAGAAATTCCAAAAAACAGATATGGATCTTCCGATTGCTTTAGGAAAGACAATCTCGAATGAAGTCTATATAGCAGATTTGGCCAAAATGCCCCACTTATTAGTTGCCGGTGCAACAGGACAAGGTAAATCTGTAGGTATCAATGCTATTTTGACTTCCCTACTGTATAAGAAACATCCAGCAGAATTAAAATTTGTATTAGTCGATCCAAAAAAAGTAGAACTTTCATTATTCAAAAAAATAGAACGTCACTTTTTAGCTAAACTACCAGGAGAAGAAGACGCCATTATTACAGATACAAAGAAGGTTATCAATACTTTAAATTCACTTTGTATTGAAATGGATCAACGTTATGACTTGTTAAAAAATGGACAAGTACGTAATTTAAAAGAATATAATGCAAAATTTGTCAATCGCAGATTAAACCCTGAGGAGGGTCATCGATTCTTACCCTTTATAGTTCTTATAGTAGATGAGTTTGCCGACTTGATGATGACCGCTGGTAAAGAGGTTGAAACACCCATCGCACGTTTAGCGCAGCTAGCACGTGCAGTAGGTATTCACTTAGTAATTGCCACTCAACGTCCATCAGTAAACATTATTACAGGTACGATTAAAGCCAATTTCCCGGCACGTCTGGCATTCCGAGTATTATCTAAAGTAGATTCACGAACTATTTTAGATTCTGGAGGTGCTGATCAATTAATTGGTCGAGGAGATATGTTATTATCGACAGGTAGTGATTTGATTCGTATTCAGTGTGCATTTGTAGACACACCAGAGGTAGAAATGATTTCTGACTTTATTGGTGGTCAACGTGGATATCCATCCGCATTTATGCTGCCTGAATATGTGGACGAAAGTGGCGATGGATCTGGTTCAACAGATTTTGATTTCTCCGATAGAGATCAATTATTTGAAGAGGCAGCACGCCTGATTGTCATGCACCAACAGGGATCAACATCTTTAATCCAACGTAAGTTAAAGTTGGGATACAATAGAGCTGGGAGGATAATTGATCAGTTGGAGTCCGCAGGAATTGTTGGACCTTTTGAAGGCAGCAAAGCCCGTGAAGTACTCTATCCAGATGAATATTCTTTAGAACAGTTTTTAGAAACATTAAGGAAGGATTAAAAAAATGAAAAAAACAATGTACGTACTACTAAGTGTCATCACACTAGTAGGCGCGATGCCAGCATTTGCACAGCAAGATGCTGCAAAAAAATTATTAGCCGAAGTGAGTAAAAAATATGATAGTTATCAAACTATCCAAGCAAACTTCTCTTTTTCAGCTATTCAAGCTGCCAACAAAGGACGTTATTCGGATGTCGGTACTCTTTATTTAGATAAAAAAAATAATAAATATCAAATTACGATGAACAATCAAGATTTGATATCGGACAGCAAAAATTTGCACACAATCTTGAAAGATGAAAAAGAAGTTCAAATAGCCGAAATAGAGAACAATGCAGATGCTATAGATCCCAGCAATATTTTCAGCTTTTATAAAACAGGTTTCAAATATACCTTAGTCGGTAATGAGAAATCAGGCACGACATTGCTCGATGTTGTCCAGTTAACACCAACAGATACAAAAAAGAATTATACGAAGATTAAGCTTCGTATCAATAAGTCAACAAAGCTGATTCACGACGCTACAATTTATGATAAAAATGGTGGTCAGTACAATTATACGATAAAAAGTCAAACTCCAAATAAGAAGTTAGACAATAGTCTATTTACTTTTAATAAGAGCAAATATAGCGGGTATGAAATCGTAGATTTAAGATAAGTATGGTTATAAAAAAAGGGCTTGAAAAATTTTCAAGCCCTTTTTTTATAGCATGTTTTTGTTTGGATCTTCCTCGTCGACTCGGTTTGCATAACGCTTATAACCATGCTTTTGTGGATTCTCTATAATTTCTTTCATAGAAATCAATTTATAAACATACGATCCAGTTTCATTATTCAATTTCAAATTGTAATAACTATCCTCTTTCTGACGTCTGATGGAGCCCTTAAGACTACCACCACCTACATTATATGCAGCTGCTACAAGAGTCCAATTTCCAAACTGTTTGTAAAGTGATTTAATGTATTTAGCTGCGGCATGAGTTGATTTGACTAAGTCACGTCTCTCGTCCACATTTCCATTTACTTTCAACCCATAAAGTCTTGCAGTTGCAGGCATAAATTGCCAATAACCACCAGCGCCTTTAGTTGAAACTACTCCTCTGTCCAATCCACTTTCTACTAATGGAACGTACTTAAAGTCTTCAGGAATACCATAGGATGCTAAAATCTTTTCAATCTGCGGCAGATAGGTCTCTGCTTTTTTATGAAGACTGTAAGAGCCTCTCTTACTGAAAGAGAAGTTTTTAAAATATCGTAACAATTTACTTTCAACATGTGGCCGATCGATCGGTAATGTATCATTAGCAAATGTCAATGAACTTAAATAATGATTATTTTCTTCATTATCGTTCTTTTCCTTTTCATCTTCCTTATGAGCAAGATTACTTGGCGCTTTCATAGCAATGATCTGATCATCACCTGTAGCAATTGTGTTTGGATTTGAGTATAACTTTGACAACACTAACGCCGACAAAATCAGACTACAACATAATACTTTTTTTCTAAACATTCACTCCCTTAATGCTATCCTATCCACGATAAAATCGATCAAAAAATAGCTTGGTACAAATTCAAGGCTACAAAGATAAAGACTATTTACTTAAAAAACAAACACTTACCATTTTCAAGGTTTAAACCCATTTTAAGCTTGATTATTTTGTAATTTTATATCCACAAAAAAATAATTGCATTAAAACCTAGAAAAAAAGAATATTATAGCTAACTTTGCCATTCACATTATTTTATAGTAATAAGATGCCATTCAGCAATAAAAGGAACAGTCGTGATGACAACTCCAAAAACTCAAGAAGTACCTCAGAAAACTTCAAACCAAGAGGTGATCGTTCAAAAGATGATAGATCATCTAATTTCAAAGATAGTAAAAGACCGAGAAGTTCATCATTCGGCAATAAAGATAACACAGACAGACCATACAGTAGCGACAAAAAATCTTTTGGAGGTGATAGACCTTTCAAAAAATTTGATGGAGAAAGCTCAGATAGAAAAAGAAGTTTTGACAAACCTTTTAATAAAGAAGGTAAATCTTTTGGAGGCGATAGACCTTTCAAAAGAGATGGTGAAAGCTCAGATAGAAAAAGAAGTTTTGACAAACCTTTTAATAAAGAAGGCAGATCTTTTGGAGGCGATAGACCTTTCAAAAGAGATGGTGAAAGCTCAGATAGAAAAAGAAGTTTTGACAAACCTTTCAATAAAGAAGGCAGATCTTTTGGAGGCGATAAACCTTTCAAAAGAGATGGTGAAAGCTCAGATAGAAAAAGAAGTTTTGACAAACCTTTCAATAAAGAAGGCAGATCTTTTGGAGGCGATAGACCTTTCAAAAGAGATGGTGAAAGTTCAGATAGAAAAAGAAGTTTTGACAAACCTTTCAATAAAGAAGGCAGATCTTTTGGAGGCGATAGACCTTTCAAAAGAGATGGTGAAAGTTCAGATAGAAAAAGAAGTTTTGACAAACCTTTCAATAAAGAAGGCAGATCTTTTGGAGGCGATAGACCTTTCAAAAGAGATGGTGAAAGTTCAGATAGAAAAAGAAGTTTTGACAAACCTTTCAATAAAGAAGGTAAATCTTTTGGAGGTGATAGACCTTTCAAAAGAGATGGTGAAAGCTCAGATAGAAAAAGAAGTTTTGACAAACCTTTTAATAAAGAAGGTAGATCTTTCCAAAAATCTGAAGGAGAACAAACAGACTTTAAACGTCCTGCTAGAGAAAAATCAGATAGACAATACAAATCTTCTTATAAAAAATTCAATAGTGAAGAAGATCGTAAAGAAGGATCTACAGAAAGAAGAAGCTCAGAAAGACCTCAACGTTCTAAATCTTCATCTCAAAATGATGGCTTAATTCGCTTAAATCGCTACATCGCTAACTCTGGAGTATGTTCTAGAAGAAAAGCAGATGAATTGATCGCTGCAGGTGTAGTTAGCGTGAATGGAGAAGCTGTCACTGAATTAGGGGCTAAAGTAGATCCAGCAAAAGACGACATCAAATATAATGGTGAACGTTTGAAACGCGAGAAAATGGTTTATGTTTTATTAAATAAACCAAAAGATTACATCACTACGACTGATGATCCGCAAGAACGTCACACAGTAATGGAATTAGTTTCAAAAGCAACAAAAGAACGTATTTATCCGGTTGGTCGTTTAGATAGAAATACAACAGGTTTATTGTTGATGACAAATGATGGTAATTTAGCCGAAAAGCTTTCTCATCCTCGTAATAATATCAGCAAGATCTATAACGTAGAATTAAATAAAAGCTTAACTCAAGGTGACTTCAATAAAATCGTATTCGGTCTTGAGCTGGAAGATGGTTTTGTAAAACCTGATGATTTGAGTTACGTAATAGGTGGAAGTAAAAAAGAAGTAGGCGTACAGATCCATAGTGGTAAAAATCGTATTGTAAGACGTATTTTTGAATCATTAGGCTATGAAGTCGTAAAACTAGATCGCGTTGTTTATGCCAATTTGACTAAAAAGGATTTACCTAGAGGTCGTTGGAGATATATTGAAGAGCGCGAGTTAGTACAATTGAAGCATTTAATTTAATTATTACTCCTTTATACAGAAAGCAGCTTCCTAGCTGCTTTTTTTATGATACCTAATTTTTAAATTAGATAATATTACATAATTTAGCAGTAAATAAAAAATAACATGACTGATCCAAAAACATTAACATCCGTAGCTGAATTTCATAAAGTTTTCCAACATCCTATATTAGAAAAACCGACAATTCCGAATGAAAAACGCAGTGCATTACGTGTATCTCTGATTGCAGAAGAATTGAAAGAATTGGAAGAAGCGATTCAAAATAACGATCTAGTTGAAGTAGCCGATGCATTATGTGATATCCAGTATGTATTAGCAGGTGCCGTTCTAGAATTTGGTCTAAAAGACAAGTTTAATGAGTTATTTGAAGAAGTTCAACGCTCCAATATGAGTAAAGCATGTCAATCTATAGAAGAAGCAGAAGCAACTATAAGCCACTATAAAAATACAAAAGATGTAGACAGCTATTACAAAGAAGTGGATGGCTTGTTTTTAGTATTCAGAACAGAGGATAATAAAACATTAAAATCAATCAATTATTCGCCAGCAGATTTAAAATCAATCATAGAAAAATAAAAAAAGGGTTGCAAATAGCAACCCTTTTTTTATCCTTTATATTGAGAACCTTGTATGGCCTCTTTTCGTTCAAGTGCTTTATCAATATACGACTGAATCGCTGATTTCTTCATGCCCCAATTTGGAGCAATCAATAAGTCTTGATCAGCTAACCCAAATAACCTTTGAATGACAATATCTGGACGTAATAATGGAATAAACTCCGCTAAAAAATCACAGTATTCATCAATAGAAAAAACATGGAAAGGTTCACGTTTATATTGTACACCCATAATGGATCCCTCTACAATATGTAAATGATGCAATTTGACAAATTTGATTTGAGGATGTTTATTAATTTCATCAGCATATTTCAACATCATCTCTTTTGATTCCCAAGGAAAACCAAAAATAGTATGTACACAAATTTCTAAGGGACTGTTTTCTACTAATTTCAAAGCCGTTTGCAATTCTTCATGTGAACAACCACGATTGATTCTATCCAAAGTTTCATCGTAAATTGATTCCATCCCCATTTCCAAATCGACATCATAACGATCACAGTAACTTTCCAAAAGAGCCACTTTTTCAAAATCTATACAATCAGGACGTGTACCTACAGATAAACCTACTGTATCCTCTGGACAAACTGCCAATGCCTCATCGTACATCGCCTTTAAAAAATGTGCTGGAGCATAAGTATTCGTATTGGGCTGAAAATATATAATAAACTTATCAGCACGATACCCTTCCCTAGCCCGCTTAATACCCTCTTCTACCTGTTCACGGATAGTTGGCAATTTACGAGCTGATTCGGGAGTAAATGAATCCACATTACAATACGAACATCCACCATATCCCTTACTGCCATCACGATTAGGGCAAGTAAAATTGCCATCTACAATGACTTTATACACACGCTGACCATCATATTTCTTTTTTAAATAAGATCCATAATGATGATATGGTTTTTGTCCTATGTCTAATAATGTACTCATAAATGCAAAGATAGAAAGAATTCATAGGTTTTAATTATTTCAATTATAATATATAGCTCCTAATAGACGAATCTTTACACAATTTGCTATCTTTATAAGTTACATTAGGAAATTATGAAAAGATTAACTCTTAAAGATATTGCAAAAGCGCTAAACTTATCAGTTCCCACGATTTCCAAAGCGCTCTCCGATAGCCACGAGATTAACAAAGAAACAAAAGAGAAAATAGTCGCTTACTCACATGAACATAATTATCAATATAATGCACTAGCAAGAAGCTTAAAAACGGGCAAAACAAATATCATTGGTGTCATCGTTTCAACAATAAGCAATTCCTTCTTTTCCCAAATTTTAGAAGGAATTGAAGAATCATCACTCTTTCAACAGTATAATATCATTATTATGCAAAGCAGGGAAAATCCCGCAATAGAAAAAAAATGTATTGACATTCTTTATTCCAAAGGTGTAGATGGTATATTGATTTCGCCAGTATCTGATCGAGCCAACTTAAATTACTTAGAGCAGTTACATCATAGTGATTGCCCAATTGTTATATTTGACCGGATTAATAATAGTGTAAATACTTTCAAGATTGGTATAGACAACAAGAAAGCCGCCAAAAGAGCAACACAGGAACTTATTGATCGAAACTATCGTAATATTTTACATATTACAGGACTTGCTAATGGAGTTACCAATGAAAGACTCACCGGCTTTCAAGAAGCCTTAAAACAGAACAAAATAATTTTCGATGAAACTCTCCTTTTACGCTGTGATCTATCCCAGATTCAAATTGTAGAACAGCAAATTTTATCTAAATTAAAAGAATTAGAAAAAGAACAACATCGTCCTGACGCAATTTTTACCGCTACCGATCTATTGACAAATCGCACAATAGGGTTATTAGCGCAACAGAAAATTAAAATTCCTGAACAAATTGCCCTGATTGGATTTTCAAATACCAATTATGCATTTTCATTCAACCCACCACTTACTTGTGTCTCTCAACCTGCAAAAAATATTGGGAAACTCGCTTTCGAAAAAATGATCTATATTTTAGAATGCCGACTAAAAAAGAGAGAGATTGTCTATGAAACGATCGAATTAGATGCGGACATTACCATACGAGAATCTATTTAATCAATTATCCGAATCATCAATTGATCGCTATAGATCATACTTTAAAAGACTCTTATAAAAATCATTAGGCTTCAGAGTAATAATTAACCAATAAAGTAATCCAATAGGATACTGAAAAGAGATCAAAAAAGGCGACCATAAAACTATGATCGCCCAACAATTAATGTCTCCCTCGATGTTTACCGTGTCCCTTATTATGCCTCTTGTGTTCTTTTTTATAATGCTTATTATGCCCCTTCTTATGGTGTCCGTGTGGATGCCTAGGTCCATGATCGTGATAATATCCAACACAAGAACTAGCCGATATTAACAATATTAATCCTCCCAAAAAAAATGCAAATTTTGCTTTCATAAATAAAATATTCTTTCATCTATTTAGCCAAATACTATACCAAAACAAATAAAAAAACGGTTCATAAGCATATTAGTATATAAAGCACTCGTTATAAAGTAGTTTATACCATAGCATAATATGAATATTACAACAGTTTAATTATCATGTGTCGTCCTTCTTTCCAGTTGTTGTAATGATGAATAATCAAATTCGCTCTAATTTTATTAAAAAATATAAATAAGAAATATACCTAATCCTCCATAAACACCACATTCAATACAGCAAATTGGAACCCTATTCATAAGACTGTTTTTAAATTTTACATACATTACGTTATGCATGTGGCTATACTTATTTCTGAATAATTTGAGTCGCTAAATCATCCTTATATTCTAGAACTGATACTTTTAAATCCTCTTTTAACTTTTTGACTAGTTTACTATTTTCAAACTGTTTATAAATATTATTTAATTCCTGTGGATCCTGTTCTAGATTATAAAGTTCCCAAAAATTTTGATCACCGTAAAAGCGTACCAATTTATATTTAGAAGTTCTAATACCAAAATGCGGCATGACACGATGAGGTTGAGGATATTCATAATAATGATAATAGACATGATCCCGCCAATTAATCATTTTATTTTGTAATAGACCAGAAAATGATTTACCTTGGATTTCCTGTGGCACCGAAACACCAGCCATCTCTAATAAAGTCGGAGCCCAATCAATATTTAAAAGCGATTGTTCAATGACTGTTCCAGGCTTGATAAGACCAGGATATCGAATCATAAAAGGAGTCCTTAAAGATTCTTCATATATAAATCTCTTATCAAACCAACCATGTTCGCCTAAATAGAATCCTTGATCAGAACCATAAATAACAATCGTATTCTCCGCCAATCCATTCTCATCTAGGAAATCTAATATTTTTCCAATATTGCGATCTAATGCATTAGCAGTCGCAAAATAATCACGCATATACCGTTGAAATTTCCATTCTGTTAAAGCTTTACCTTTCAGATTTTTCTCATTGAACTCTTTACTTAAGTAATCCCCATAATAAGTACGATAAGCAGCACGCTGTTCTTTATCTAATCTACTATAGATCCAATCCGAGTCATAATCTACATTTACCTTTAAATCGAAGCCTAACTGCATGGTTTCAGAAATTGACATATCCTGATGAGCTGCGGCTATACGATTATGATAATTGTCATAAAAGCTCGGCGGAATAGGAAAATCAATATCATCATAGGATCCCAAATCTTCTACAGCTCGCAACCATTCACGATGTGTAGCCTTCTCACCTATCATCAATAAAAAAGGTTTATCCTGATCTCTATTTCTTATCCAATCCTTTGAAAGATCCGTAATAATGTCCGTCACATATCCTTTATAAGTCACTGTATCATTACTTTGAGTTATAAAATTTGGATTGAAATAATGTCCTTGATTAGGAAGAATAGTCCAGTAATTAAATGCATCTTGAGGTAAAGTTTCTAGATGCCATTTTCCTATCCACGCAGTTTGATATCCAGAATCTTCTAAAGATCGAGAGAAAATAAATTGGTCGATATTAAACTTCTTATCATTTGAAATAAAACCATTTACATGACTATACTTGCCCGTTAATAATGCAGCACGACTAGGTCCACATATGGAATTGGTTACAAAAAAATTATTGAATAGAGCACCTTCCTTAGCGATACGATCTATATGAGGAGTCTTTGCCAATTTATTGCCATATATACCGATAGCCTTATTGGTATGATCATCTGATAATATAAAGATAATATTAGGTTTTGTATTCTTTACTTTTTTAGCTGGAGGAGAAAAAGAACTCAAAACGGGCAGAAGTAGAAATAATAATTTTCGAAAAATAGGTTTCAGCATAAGGGTCAAGATTATTATTAAAGATAAGATATTCCTGATAAAAAATTAAATCATTAGAGAACTACTCCAGAAGTACAATATTAAAGTCTCAAATAAGATCACGAAAATTAAAAAATATATCTTTAAGAATTTATCAACGAAATTTATTCCCATAAGAAGTGAGGAAAGATCTATAACAAGGTATATTTTGAGTATAAATCTGAAGTTATTGAGATAATAATAACTCAGATTACCATCCATAAAGAATATTATAGGCAAGATCGATCAGCTATACTATTGCATAAAAAGCGACCAAAGCTACATAGAGCTAAAAGACAGTTTAAGTATTTAATCGATAAAGAAGTTGATAAGGAGGAAAGTATTTTCTAGGGAGTATTTCAACAATAATATGATCAGATCAATACAGCACAAATCTGCTAGATGCGTTTAATAAATTGATGTCAATCTCATCCTTTACAATACAGTAGCTAAACCGATCCTATTACAAGTCAAGTTCATCGGAAACAGATCCACATACAGAATCATGGAGATCCTAGGAAAAGGATATTGCGGTGCATGGCATCATTGCGGCAGCAGTGGGATGGATATCCGAAAGCAGTGAGATGGGGGTATCTGCAGCCTAAAGACAGTACAGAAAAAAAAGTTTAGCGCACAAAAAAGCCCCTGCTGTTTAGCAAGGGCTTCTGTATAAAAAAAGGCACCGACCTACTCTCCCACCTGTTACGGCAATACCATCGGCTCTGGCGGGCTTGACTGCTCTGTTCGGAATGGGAAGAGGT
>NZ_QBKH01000002.1 GCF_003054045.1 Sphingobacterium faecium | reverse complement strand
GTCAAAAAGGGTGCGATCAGCGACAGAATGGTCCCTAGTACCATACCTAAGATCAGTTGGACAAACAGCTTTTTATATTTATAGAAATAGGTGAAAATCTTGCTCCACTCTAATTTCAGTTCGGGTTCTTCTTCATCGATCTGATAAAAATCTGGTCCGGGACTCAGTATGAGTGACAGTCCGGCATGAAGCTCTTTCGTCGAGAACCAGTTCTTGGCAAATTCTTTTTCGTCATAACTGAGCAGTCCCGAAGCTGGATCTGATATAAAGTATTTACCACGACAAATTTTATAGAGCACAACAAAATGATTCTGATTCCAGTGTAGTATACAGGGCAGTTCGACTTCTTTGAGCTGCTCCAACGACAATCGAACGCCGTAAGTACGAAACCCCAGTTTCTCCGCAGCCTCACTGATTCCCAACAGATTTACGCCCGTTTTATTTGTTTGGCACAGTTTCCTTATTTTATGAATCGAGACCAACTTACCATAATATTTAAATATGATACGCAGACAGGTGGCACCACAGTCCATCTCGTCCATCTGTTTATAGTGAGGGAATCTCTTAATCAAAACTGGGTATTGGGTTTAATTGAAATTATGCTAATTAACCGTAAATATACAATCATTACTTTAAGAAAATAAATAATTGTTAATAAAAACGTAAAGTTAAATAACGATATCACGTTAACCTGATATATAAAAATCGGTAAAACACATCAGCTAAAAATTGATTTTATTGTTATCCAGCATAAAATTATTGATAAAATGACAAAAATTCAAAACATATTCATTCATATGGAATTTTTTGGCTTTACTCCTATTCTTAATTAAAGAATATTGATGTATTATTTATTTTTCGCAAAAAATGAAAAATCAGCGAGCAATTAATATATATTCGCAACAAAACATCCCTATTACTTATTAATTTTCAATGCATTGAACATATTTACATCATGATGATAATGGCTAACTTTTATCAGATTAGGTCATATCAACCTAATCTTTTATTTTTACCGTCGCTATAACTATAATCCATGTTATTAACAGATACCCATACCCATATATACTACCACGTCGATAGCCATACATTAGCAGAACAGATGCAACGTTGTTTTGATAAAGACATACAGCGCTTATTTCTTCCTAATGTGAATAGCGCATCTATTTCTGCCGTGATGAAGACTGTAGATGCTTATCCTGCAAATTGTTTTCCAATGCTCGGTCTACATCCATGCGATGTAAAAGAAAACTATCAGGAGGAATTAGCGCAGATCTATACCGCATTGCAACAGCATCAAGTCTACGCCATTGGGGAAATTGGTCTTGATCTCTACTGGGACAAATCGACCTTAGAAATTCAAAAGGATGCCTTCCGCCAACAGGTGCAATGGGCTAAAGACCTCCATTTACCTATAGATATTCATTGCCGTGAAGCTTTTGACGAACTATTTGAATTGTTGGAGGAGTTGAAAGATCAGAAGCTTTTCGGTGTCTTACATTGTTTCACAGGTAACTTTGCTCAAGCACAACAGGCTATTGATCTCGGATTTGCATTGGGAATAGGTGGAGTGGTTACCTTCAAAAAAGCAGGGCTGGATGAAGTGGTTAAACAAATTGATCTGAAACATATCGTTTTAGAAACAGATGCACCATATCTGGCACCTGTTCCCTTTAGAGGAAAGCAAAATGAAAGCAGCTACTTGTACTACATCGCACAGAAAATTGCAGACCTAAAAGAGGTATCAATAGCAGATGTGGCAGCAATAACAACTGAAAACTCAAAAAGAATATTTGGAATCTAAATCATATCATGCATAACATATTTATCATATACACAGGTGGAACCATTGGAATGGTCAAAGACGAAACCGGAACCTTCGTCCCTTTCGACTTTGAATTGATCAAACGTAATCTTCCGGATTTGAGTCGTTTAGACTATAAATTGACGGTACATTCATTTAATCCGATTATCGATTCTTCTAATATGAAGCCTGAAATATGGATTGAAATGGCGCAAATCATTAAAGATAATTACGATGAATATGATGGTTTTGTAATTTTACATGGATCAGATACGATGTCATTTTCAGCATCGGTGCTTAGTTTTATGTTAGAAGGATTACAAAAGCCTGTTATTTTATCGGGATCCCAATTGCCTATTGGAGAGATTCGTACCGATGCACGGGAGAATATGATGACAGCCTTGGAAATCGCCTCTACTAAACATTTTGGTATATCCATGATCCAGGAAGTCTGCATTTTATTTGATAATAAATTATTTAGAGGAAACCGATCTTTTAAATATAATTCAGCCAAATTTGAGGCATTCCGATCGCCCAACTATCCTGTTCTTGTAGAGGCTGGGATACATTTACAATATAACCAAGATGCACTCTTAAACAACAGTGGTAAAGAGTTTATTTTGCACACAAAATTAGATGATCGGGTAGCGGTATTAAAACTTTTCCCAGGAATAAGCCCAAGTACAATTAAAGCTGTTCTCAATTCCGATGTTCGCTCCATTGTGATGGAAACTTTCGGTTCGGGCAATACCACGACAGATCAATGGTTCTTGGATCTATTAAAAGAAGCGATAGATAATGGTAAAAACATTCTGAATATATCGCAATGTAAAGTAGGTTCGGTCGAATTGGGTAGATATGAGACCAGCACAGGATTAAAAGCTATTGGCGTGCTCAATGGATACGATATGACATTTGAAGCTGCTGTAACGAAGCTGATGTATCTTCAAGGAGAGCTTGAAGACCAAAAAGAAGTTGCTTATTGGGTTGAAAAAAATATCAGAGGCGAATTGACGATCAATGACTAGTCATTGCCTGTAAAATTGATCCTAGCTTCTATTCCAGCATGTCATTCGTAGAATGTCGAAAATGTACTGTGAGGAAGTAAGATATGATATACAAAAGGCTATCGAATCTGATGATGGATAGCCTTTTGTATTTTTTAATATTTGAATATAGGAAACATTAAATCCCTTTGTATAGAAACTTTTAGATCACTATTTGAGCTGTAAGAGTACTTCGGACACTACAAAATTACTTCCGCCAACAAAGATTAAATCTCCATGTTGATAGTGCTCCTTAGCAGCTTCAAAAGCCTTCACTACCGGACCATAAGCATTACCTTTTAATCCCAATTGATGTGCTTCCGCTGCCAGTTCCACGGAGGGCATTGCTCTTGGCATATTGGGGTTACTAAAATAATAAATCGCATCTTTTGGTAAAAGTGGCAACATATGCCCCAAATCCTTATCCTTCATTGCTCCTATCACAAAATGCAACTGTCTAAAGCTTGTATTGGCCAGATTCTTTAAAACTTCCCTGATTCCATCTTCATTATGTCCCGTATCACAGATGACAAATGGATCTTTTGAAAGTGTTTGCCAGCGTCCTTGAAGTCCAGTAAAGGATTGTACTTTTCTCAAACCATTTTTAACGGATGCAAGTGGCAGATCATACCCTAACTTACGCATGTGATCAACGATCTGCAAAACACCTAAGATATTTTTCGATTGATAACTTCCTTTTAAATCCAATTCGTACTGTTCTGTATGACCTTCTAGGTTGACCACATCAATCTGCAAATAGTCTTCATTGAAAGCTTTTATGCTTGATTGCAGTTTTTCAGAAGCAAACTCAAGCGATGCGTGTTCCTGTTCAGCTTTTTTTACAAATACCGGAGCCGTCGCTTCATTGTATTCAGAAACCACAACCGGAGTGTCATATTTGATTATACCTGCTTTTTCAAATGCAATTTCTGAAAGGGTGTTTCCAAGCATATTCATATGGTCAAATCCGATATTGGTAATCAGGGAGATTAAGGGCTGGATCACATTGGTGGAATCTAATCGTCCACCCAAACCCACTTCGATAATTGCGATATCCACTTGCATTTTCGCAAAATAATCAAATGCCATAGCCACCGTTACTTCAAAAAACGACGGTTGGATCTCTTCGATTAATGCCTGCTGGTTATGGACAAAATCGATCACAAATTGTTCGTCAACCATTTGCCCGTTAATACGGATACGTTCCCTAAAATCCAATAAATGTGGGGAGGTATACAGGGCTGTTTTATACCCTGCTTCTGCAAAAATTGAAGCTAGCATATGGGATGAGGATCCCTTTCCGTTAGTTCCTGCAATATGGATAGACTTGAATTTATGCTGTGGATTGCCCAAAGCATCAAGCAGTGCTAAAGTATTATCTAAATCCTTTTTATATGCCGAAGCCCCATCACGGGTAAACATAGGTAATCGAGCATATAAATACTCGATTACCTCATTATAATTTTGCATTGACAATAAATTTTATCTTAACTTAAAATTGAATACAATTCTACCTGTTTGAGAGTCAGGTGCATTTGCCAATTGATTCAATCGAGCTCCACGAACAGCTCTTTCACATTTTTCCAATAAACTTGGATCCGTAATCGTTGTCCCCTTTACACCAGCACGTGCATAGATGATCACTCCAGATTGGTTAACACGGAACTCTACTGCTACCTTTCCTGCCTGCTGTCCATTGTCATCAATCTGAGGTCGCTGTGTAAAGCTTCGGTTTTCAATCGAAAGCATCATATTACCGTTGCCAGAGCCACCTTCACCATAATTACTCGCTAAAGGATCTCCCAATTTACTCCCTTGATTGCCAGGTACCGAACCTGTCCCGTCACCAGAACCTGTACCATTATTCTTTTTACCTTTATAAAGCGCATTTGAGTTAACAGTAGGTTTACTATCCTTGACTTCTTTGGTAGTTTCAGGAGCTACTGTTTTGACTGGTTTTGAAGATTTGGTCACTGCAGGTGCATCTTCTACATCTTGCGTCACTACAGCTTTATCTGCAACTTGCTGTGAGGGAGTCGGTGTCGGAATCTCTTCTGGAACGACGCGATCAGGTTTTACATTATTAGCATTGGGATCTACCGATGGTTCTTCCACACTCATGTAATCATCGCCCATGCCTTCTTCTGCTGTACCATAATTGACAATCATGCCACCCATACCGTATTCATCAGGTGTCTTAGTGCCAAAAATGACAAAGAAACCTATCAATACCAAAATTCCCATAATAGCAGTAGAAATCCCTAATGCTTTTGGGAAGTTATTTTCCTCATGTTGAAGATGGTAAGCCATGTATTATATCTCCTATTTCTTTAAAAATTAGACTTCAACCTGTTCAAAGGTTTAATGTTCTTTAATCTTTCTTTTGTTCTGTCGCCAAAACAACTTTTATCTTTAAGCGGTTGGCAATATCCATTACAGAAATGACATTCTGAATAGGTACACTATTGTCAACATACATCATAATAGTCAGCTCTTCTCCCGTTTTCATCTGTGATTGGATTGCAGCTTCTAATGCTTCATAGGGCACAACCGCCTTTTCAACATGATAAGCTAGATCCGATGTAATGGAAACCGTCAATGTTTTTTTCGATACCGACTGCTCTCCTGCGCTAGATTTTGGAAGTAATAACTTCACTACTTGCGGATTGGAGACAGCAGATGCCAACAAAAAGAACAACATCAGAAAGAACATGATGTCATTCAATGCAGATGTATGTACTTCTGCTGCTGGTTTATTTTTTCTACTTCTTAGATTCATTTTAATAAATTTTAATTGATGAATTAGTCATACGATCCTGCGATTATACGCCAGGTTCATCTAATAAATCAATAAATTCTACTGCATCCGTTTCCATACGTAAGATCAAACGTTCCACCATCATATTTAAGATATGATAACCAATGTAAGCTAAGATACCAACCGTCAAACCTGAAGCCGAAGCAACCATTTTCACATAAAGACCACCAGATACCGAACCGATATCAATACCACCAGCCATCTCCACTTCATGGAAAATCGTAATAACCCCAAAAATAGTTCCGACGAAACCAAGCATCGGTGCAATACCAGCGATGATTCCTAGAATATTAATGTTCTTTTCCAATTTGGCCACTTCAAGCTTACCTACGTTTTCAATAGCGCCTTCAATATCTTTGATGGGACGTCCTACACGTAGTAATCCTTTTTGTAACATACGCCCTAATGCAGAATGGCTAGAACGGCAAACGGCTAAAGCTGCATCCAATTTTCCTGATAACACACTTGCTTTTACTTGTGACATTAATGAAACATCATATTTTGCCGCTTTACGAATAGTCAGGAAACGTTCAAAAAAGATAATTAAACCAATAAACAACAATAATAAAATGGGAACCATAATCCATCCCCCCTTCATCATCATTTGAATTAAGCTCAAATTCTCGTCTCTTACTACAGGTACTGCCTGTTGTGCAGCGTGATTAATGGTGTCCAAAAGATTGCTGTCGCTCTGAATCAATGACATAATAATGTATAATTTTAAAATTGTTTATATTAGACTATTTCGATATTTTTTCAACCCATGCTCCTGAAAAAGTCTTCGCGACAGTTGCCTGGTCCCGATCGGCTTCTTCTTTTGTCATGTAGGTATCCCAAATCACACGTTTTTTATTTCTTTTAAATTTGCTATCAACTGCCCGCACAGTTTGATATCCTTTTTTACGCAACCTATGCACTTCCTCTTCTGCCAATTTCATTGTTGGTGGCGTGGCAATAACCAGTTGATAATTGGGCTGTGCTACAGGTACTGATTCTTTTACAACTACCGTTTCCTTTAGTGTTGTTTGAAGTGCTGCTGTATCCACTTTTAAAGAATCAACTATTGCAGTTGAATCTTGCTTCAATTGTGTACTATCGATTTTAGGTAGTGTATCCACTGGTGCGGGAACGACGACCGGTGCTGTTGCCGGCTTCTTTCCAAACAGTTGATCTTTTAAAATTGGATTGAGCATGAAAGCTACGATGACAGATACGACAATAATGATTGCGGCAGAAATATAATACCACATCGTATTGGACTGTGTCGTTCTTTCTTCATACAACACTACGGGCTCTTGCTCCACGGTTTGTTCGTGAGTAAAGACAACAGGTTCTATTTCCACCGGTTCGACAACTGGATCCGGTTGAATTGGCTCTACTTCTTCAGTAACAATCTCTTCTTCTACTTCTACGGTATCTACCTCTTTATCCTCTTCAAGCTCATCTTCAACACTTTCCTGCTCTTCGACAGGAATCAAAGGAATAATTTCCTCCAATTCACGGTCTGGAATTACAGTTTCTATTTCTGGAACAACAACATGTTTTATCGGTTCAAAATTAAACCCCGATAAGTCCAATGGTTTAAAAACTAAACTGGAACCATAACTCACGATATGACCTAAGTCTTCCAGTTTCGCTTGTCCATTTTGGATGAGCTGATCTTTTAAATCCGCCACAGCATCTTGCAATACTTGCGTGGCCGCATCCAGGTTTAAATTTTGCTGTTGCTGAATATAATGAATAAAGTTAAACCCATTTTCTGCTGTAGAATCAAATTCCACATAAGAAATAGGTGGTAAAAACAGATCGCGTTGTTTATCTAACTGAGCTGCAGAATGTTTTCTTTTGAACACCCCCAAGCCCTTAACGTAAACTTCTGAGTAACGCTTTAATAGATTATTGATGTTTTTACCTAAATTCATTCTTGTTCCTTATTTGCTAACGCAAAGTTATAATCTTCTTGTATTAAAAAGAAAAGTTTATACCACCAATTATATTAAAACCTAGACGTGGGTAGTATTGATAACGCTCGTACTCGGTTCCAAAGATATTATTTGCTTTTACAAATACGCCTAATTGTTTCTTAATCCGGTATTCGGCACCAGCATTAAAATCTGCAAAAGAAGGTATCGTCACTTTAGATGGATTTTCAGAACGTACCGTAGCACTTGTATACGTGTACGCTAAAGCAGATGTTTGTCCTTGCGTTGATAACTCGGCATCTACAAAGAATTTATCCGAAATATTAAATCTTGCATTGGCTAAGAAACGAAATTTCGGCAATGACCAAGCCTCACCATATGGATCATCTTTTACTTTGTAATCATCAATATTGATCTTACCTCCTAAGTTAACCAATTGTGAAACACGAACATTCATCTCCCCCTCTATACCAAAGTGAGTTGCCTTACTGGAATAGCCATCGTAAATAACATCAAATTTATATGGAACAAATCCTTCTCCCAATTCCTCTCTACTATTGATAAATAAAGGAAGTCCTTCGATCTGTTTGTAAAATGCTTTTACTTTATAGCCAAAATTTGCACCTGCATTACCTTTTAGACCTGCATAAATATTTAATTTTTCTAAGGTATTACGCACTTCAATATTGCTATTCAGGTAAGGATTTTCTTTTGCAAAACCACGTAATGATCCTTGTTTAACTCCACCGTTTGCTCCTGCAAATAAGTACACATATTCTGGTACTACAGCAAAATCAGCTTCTACTGTTGGGAATACATTAAACCCGCTACTATCACCAAACTCCGACACGAGATTAGCTCCTAGAGTCACATTATAATTATCGCCTTTGAATTTAATATACGGATTAATGGATGCCACATGGTTTTTTGTCGATACCTCAACGTCCTCAACAGAATTAAAGCTTGCGCTTAAATTTGCTCCAACATTAAAGGTGTTGATCTTTTTATTCAGATAACCCGACAGTGCAAATGAATTCTCTTTTGCATTGTACTTATCTTTAAATAGGTAAGCATCTGCTTTTGCCGAGTAACTTACTGCTCCTTCTTTATCCACATCAGTATTACTGGTCAGCTCACCATTAAAATAGATATCATTAAAAGCTTGTGCTTCTGGAGTTGTATTGATTAGATTTGAACTTTGATCGAAGACCTGTCCATAGAAGTTCGTTGAATAACGGTTGTAGCCTAAAGTACCATTTACTGTAAAAGGCTCATAAACACGGCGTCCGAAAATACCGATATCTTGTGTTGCAAACTTTTGACCTTCAATACTTCCTTTTTGGTTCAAATGCTTGGCAAATAATCCAAAACGTGTATTTTCAAACTTATCAACCGCTAAATATGCTTCACCTAGAATCGTGTTATAATTACCTACGCCAAATTTCACATAGTTACTGGTTTGATCCGCTAGTTGCGAGAAAGGCAATTCTTTCACGTTCAACTCGCGCAATCCGGTATTGATATCCAGTTTTTTATCTGTTATATTGTTATAGTTCAACTTAGGCTGATATTCTCTTTTATTGGTCATATCAGGACTACGACGGATTTTTACCGCATCTGCAAGAATAGGTTTATAATCACGTACGACATCAAAAGAATCGATTGTCACTGGTGTAGCAGGATCAACTTTTTTTGGTGTTTCTTGTGCAAAGGAGTGCATTCCAGCACCCAATAACAAGGTTGCTAATGTATATTTCTTCACTGTTGTATTGTGCAACTTCTTCATTATTTCCTATTTCTTTTTGTTCAATTTTTCTAGACGAGCTTTTGCTGTAGGCAAAATATCATCCTTACCATCATAATTCTCAATCACACTCTCCAAAGTAGATTTTGCTTGGAAATTATCTCCTTTTCCGACATAAGCATCAGCCATTAAAATAAAGCTTTTTGCTACCCAATAATCATAAGAAGAGAATGAATCTGAAACATCAAAAGCGGACTTAATAGCTGCTTCATATTCTTTATTTTCATACTGCATCAAAGCAACATTATAACGCGCCTCAGCTCCGATAACGGTACGGCTTTTTAGTGCCGCTAAATTAAATTCTTTTAATGCTTCAGCACGCTTGTTTTGTTTCAAATATGCTTTACCGGCATATAAAGAAGCGTTAGCAATTTCTTCCTCCGATGATTTCTCGTAATTCTTGACAGCATTCGTATAATTTAATGCTTCTTTATAGTCACCGATCTCAAAATAGCTGACCATTAAATTGTTGATCGCATAGCTGTAGTTCGATTTGTATTCAGAAGTCAACTCTAATTTTTTGAGCAATTGTGTTGCTTCGTTATATTTCTTCTGTTTCAAATACAAGCGTGACACACTAACCAAAGTACGTTCTGTATAAGCACTTGTCCAATCATTCAAGATAATGTTATAATCATGTAGAGCCTCATCGATATGACCTAATGCGGCATTACTTTCTGCACGAATAAAACGAGCATATTTTTCTTGAATAGGTTTAGGGAATTTGTCAAAATAAGCATTGACAGCTTCGATTGCACCTTGATAATTTGATCTTGAGAATAATGTAGTAGCAGTAGAGAAGGTACGGCTATCTTGCTCTGATGTCGTCAGGTTTCCAATATTGGTACCAGTCGCATACTTGATATAACCAGTAGCATCGCTATTATCCAAATAAATATTTTCAATAGATCGCATCGCTTGTTTAGCCTCATCCGTAGTCGCATATTGATCGACTACACGTTGGAAAGTCTTTAACGCTGCTTCGTTATTATCTTGATTATACTGCACTAAACCGATGGTTACCAAAGCACGTGGCACATAACTGCTTCGTGGATATTTCTCCACCATCGTTTGCAATCCAGCTATCGCTTGATCTGACTGTCCCATCAAGAAATAGGTATAAGGAATCTCGAAGGAAACATCATCGGCATAGTTTGAAGATGGGTATTTCGCGATTACAGATTTAAGCGTTGCAATTTTGCCTTCATTATTACCTTGTAGCCCTTGGATAATACCGCGTTGGAATAAAGCATAATCTTGACTTGCTGCTTTTGCATTGATCAATCGATCATACTGCTCCATAGCTTTACCATAATTTTTCGCGGAGAAATACGAATCTCCTAAACGCGCGATAGCATCGTTACGGGTATTCAATTCAATTCCTTTAGAACCACCTGTCGCTAAAAAGCGTTCAAAATAATTCGCAGAGGTATTGTAATTACCATTTCTAAATGCGGCATATGCTAATGCATAGTTGGCGTAGTTGTAAACATCCGTTTTGCTAGCTGCTGGTAAACGTAAAAATTTATTAAAGTTCGTTACCGCTTCACCATATTTACGCACCTCATACATCGCTTCAGCTTTCCAGTAAGTCGCTAATGCATAGATTTCTTCATCATAACGATTCGCTTCCGAACGCATGAATAAGGAGATGGCATTTTCAAATGCACGCTCATTATAGTATTCCAAACCTCTATAGTACGTTACTTTTTGATAAGCTACATTTGCTTCTTTTCCTCTTTTCTGAATGGTTTCTAAGATATCAACTGCTTCGCGGTAATTTTTAGTGCTCAGCAATACTTCAGCTAATAATGTTTTAGCCTCTTCCTGACGTTTTGAATTTGGATATGTTTTTAGATATTCCTGAGTAGAAGCTAACGCCACTTGGTGGAATTCCAATTCATATGAAAGTTTAGCGTAGTTAAATAATCCCTCCTCTTGCAGATCTTTATCAAAATCTAATTTCGAAGCTTTGAAGAATGCATTACGAGCGGCTTGTTTATTTCCTTTTTTTAAGAATGAATCTCCTAATGTAATCATCGCACTTTGATAATAAGCATCAGGTTCGGTCATTTTCTCCAATTCTGTAATCGCCTTATCATAATCTTTCAACTTATAGGCGATATAACCGATTTGGTAACTATCTTGATTGTTTTGTGTCTTTCCCTGATCTTGGGCTTGAAACTTATCGTAGTAGTTTTTAGATGATTTCAGATCTCCTTTAATGAAATATGTCGCTGCGATAATACGGAACAATTCCGTTTCATTTTCTTGTTTGGTGCGTTGCATAATGGGCAAAGCATAATCCAAAACATCATCATAGCGCTTATCTAAGAAATATAAGGCTGTAATATAGTACGGATAACTGGTTTCAAATGTTTTTGATCCATTAAGACGTTCAAACTCATTCAAAGCAGTCTTATACTCGGCATCTAAATAACATAAGTAAGCATAATAATAAATTGATGCTTCTTGATATTCCGATTTCTGATCTTTTAAAGCTTCAAAAAGTGGTTTTGCAGCGGTATAATTTTTAGTTGTAAAATAAGAATATCCCAATTTAAAACGATACTCTAAGCTTTCATTACCCGCTAAATTTTTACTATCAATCTTGGTAAACCATTCAATTGCTTTTACATAGTCTTTCTTTGCATAATAAGATTTTCCAATTTGAAAATATGCTGCTTTAGCATTAGCACTCGAAGGATAGTCTTTGATATATTTCAGAAATTGTGCTTCCGCATCTGTTTCGCCAAGTTCAAGAGCACATACTGCTTGAAAATAGCGAACATTTTCTTTTAGGAGTGTCAGCTCCTCTGTTTCATCTAACTGTAATGATGATTTGGTACGTAAAGCTTCCACACGATTAAATTGTTCGGAAGCAGAAGTAAACTTACCTCTTTCAAACAACTCCATTCCGGACTTGTATGCTTTGTTGATTTGTTGCCACTCTGTTTGCTGTGCTAAAGCTGGTGTCGCCATCAAACTCAGCGCAAACCCCACCTGGTAAATCTTTTTATACATAATATGTAAAATATTTTATATGTTTTATTTTATGTTACAAGTACTTAGCTTCCAAAAGCGAAGTATACTTCATAGTAATCTTCAAAGTACTAAATTAAGCCTAAAATAAGGAGTTTTCCTCAAAAGTTATTCACAATTGTTAACATTATCAAAAGTATAACGTATTTAATACAAAAAAAATATGCCTGATTTAAAATAAAACCAGGCATATTGATCTATTTATACAACCTGTTGCTAACCACGCTGTCCTGCTAACAGATACAGCACGGCCATACGAACTGCGACACCATTTTCCACTTGATCTAATATAATGGAATGTGCACTATCCGCAACGTCCGATGTGATCTCTACTCCTCTATTGATCGGTCCTGGGTGCATAATTGTAATTTCTTTATCCAGTGAATCTAACAAGGTCTTATTTAAACCATAAAGCATGGAATATTCACGTAAAGATGGAAAATAGGCAATATCTTGTCTTTCCAATTGAATACGCAACATATTCGCGACATCGCACCAATTCAACGCTTTCATCAAATCGTGTTCTACTTTTACTCCTAATGAAGTGATATATTTAGGAATTAGTGTAGTTGGTCCACATACCATAACTTCTGCACCTTGTTTTTGTAAACATAGGATATTAGAGAGCGCAACACGAGAATGGGTGATATCACCGATGATTGCCACTTTACGTCCTGCTACATCACCAAATCGTTCACGAATCGAGAAAGAATCCAATAATGCTTGTGTAGGATGTTCATGTGCCCCATCACCCGCATTCACAATTTGTGCGTTTACATGCTTACTTAAAAACACGCCTGCTCCAGCATATGGGTGACGCATCACGATCATATCCACTTTCATCGCTAATATATTATTGACCGTATCGATTAAAGTCTCTCCTTTACTTACCGAAGAAGATGAGGCTGCGAAATTGACAATATCTGCTGAAAGTCTCTTTTCAGCTAGCTCGAATGATAGACGTGTACGTGTAGAGTTTTCAAAAAAGACATTTGCGATTGTAATATCACGCAGTGAAGGAACTTTTTTGATGGGTCTATTTAAAACTTCTTTAAAGTTGCTCGCTGTATTTAAAATCAATTGAATATCAGATTCATTCAAATCTTTTATTCCTAACAAATGACGTGTACTTAATTGTTCAGCTGTTGATGACATTTTATAATGTATTCAGATTTTCGTTACTCTATTTTTTCTCTGTTACCAAGATAATACTATCCTGATTATCCGACTCCTGCCAGTTCACAATCACTTTTTGTGAATCAATAGAATCCACTTGAATTCCAATATAATCGGGTTGAATTGGGATCTGTCTTGAAAAACGACGATCAACGAGCACGAGTAGTTCGATACGTTCGGCGCGACCAAATGCTTGAATGGCATCCATCGCAGAACGAATGGTTCGACCAGTCCAAAGGACGTCATCCATCAAAATGACCTTTTTACCTTCTACAATAAAATTGATGTTTGTGCTGTTAGCTAAAATGGGACCATCATTACCTTTTCTACGAAAATCGTCACGGTAAAATGTAATATCCAAATCACCACTTAAAATTGATGTACCCAACATTTTCTCCAATTCTTTGACAATGCATCTGGCTAAGAAAGTTCCACGAGGTTGTATACCAATTATAACTGTATTTGAAAAATCTCCATGATTCTCAATCAATTGACGACAAAGTCTTTGAATGGTAATCTGAAATTTTGGTCCATCTAATAAAATCGACTGTTTCATTAAGGGAATGTTTAAGCAAACGTACCACTTTTTTCGAAAAAATCCGAATAAAAGATGAATTTATTGTCGGATGAACGACATAAAAGCACGATTAAAAACTAGAAATGCGTTATACCCATCCTATAAAATCATCGTATAGCATTTCTAATTATTCATTGCCATCTTGAGCAGAATTTATCCGACACCCTATAAAATAAGCGATCAAGCTCTTATAAGCTTGTTTTAAGAATCGATCTTAGCTGTTTTTTTCTTATTTATAAACCAGTAAACAGGTAGTCCCAGAATAATAAGAATAAAACCTGGCCATGTGTATTGTGGTTTATATAAAATCAATAAAATGCAAAATGCAGATCCAATAAGTAAGTAGATTAAAGGGACTATAGGGTATCCTACCGTTTTGTAGGGCCTCTCTAAATTGGGTTGTTTAAATCGAAGCCAAATCACAGCAAACACCGTGATCATATAAAATAAAACAATCACAAAAGATATCATATCAAGTAAGTCTCCATACTGACCACTCAAACATAGTAATGAAGCCCATATCCCTTGTAACCATAATGATTTTTCAGGTACTTCGTATTTATTATTCGGAATAGCTTGCTTCAAGAATAAACCATCTTTTGCCATCCGTTGAAATACCCTTGCCCCAGAGAGCACAATACCGTTGACACAACCAAATGTGGATATCATGACTAGAACAGCCATAATAATCGTTCCTGTCTCGCCCAATATTTTATGTGCTGTTGCTACCGCTACACGATCATTCACCGCAAACGCAATTTCCTCCCTACTTAATGCAGATAAATACACGTAATTACAGAGTAAATACAGCACCATCACTAAAGAAGTTCCGATCACCATCGCCCGAACAACGTTGCGTTTTGGATTTTCAATTTCCCCTGCAATAAAAGTTACGTTCTCCCAAGCAACACTACTAAATACAGAACCGACCATTGCTGCAGCAATGCCACCTAACAAAATACCACCACTAATATCTGACCAGCCGAGACCTTTCAAATTTTGATAGGAATTTAAACCATAACTCAAGTTTTCAGAAAAATGATTTTCTTTGATCATAAATATACCGCCTATAATCAATAGGATTAAGGCGATGATCTTTGATGATGTAAAAAATGATTGTATCATTTTTCCGCTTCGTACTCCTCTGGTGTTGATAAAGGTGAGTATCAAAATAACGAACATGGCCAGTATTTGAATCCAGGTGATCTTAAAGGAGCCATTTTCATATAGGGGTGCAGCGTTATTTAATTCCGGAATCAGGTAGGCAGTAAATTTTCCAAATGCAACGGCTACTGCAGCAATAGTTCCGGTCTGAATCACGGTAAACAGACTCCAACCATATAAAAAACCCGTCATTTTCCCAAATACTTCAGTTAAGTAGGTATATTGACCACCAGCTTTGGGAAATAAAGCAGATAACTCCCCATAACAAATGGCTGCAGAAACGGTCATCACAGCCGTAATGAGCCATACGATTATCACCCACCATCCTGAACCTAATTGCCGCATCATATCTGATGAAACAATAAAAATTCCACTTCCAATCATTGATCCCATTACAATCATAATGGCATCCCAAAGTTTGAGTTGTCGATTCATATTTTATAGGCTGGTTACCTTTGACAAACTTACAAATATTCTTGAAAAACAAGAGATTATCAAAAAATAATAATCAAACTCTACCTGATAAAAAAAGCCCTTTCCATTTTTAATGAAAAGGGCTTTCTCAGTCTTGATTATTTGTTATCCAAAAAATTGGGTTGGATCAAATCCATGCTCCTTCAATACATCATCTGGAACACCGTTCCATACTCCAGGCGTATTTCCTTGAAAACCGATTGCTTTCACTCCGATTTCGCTGGTATAGAAACCCGAAGAAGTCAGATTACGCATCAAAGAAAAGAAAGCAACCCCTTGCTGCATTTCAGGTCTCGCTAATTCGGGATAAGCAATATCATCGACGATAGCCAATTGTTCCTGCTGCTTACAATTAACAAATGCTTGTCCAAATCTTTTTTGACATTGTACATCCAACCATTTTAAGCCACCACGCATTGGAATTTTATTATCTGGTAAATCCTTCACGATAAACTCAATAAAATCGGGCACTCCTGCATCTGAGGCACTTCCCGAAGATGCATCTTTAGGAATAATGATATCGGCTAAAATAGTAATTGTTGCAAACTCATGTTCGTTAAAAAATTTCTCTTCCAATAGTGCTTTTGTGCGTTCATATTCAAAATCCTGTATTCCAGGAAGTCGATCTGAAGTATCTACCGCTGCTGTTTTACTCTTATCGGTATTACAGGATCCCGCCAATAGGCCAGTTCCTGCTGCAATGAGACCTAATGCTTTTAGTGATTCTCTTCTATTCATGAGTCCTAGCTATTTAAGTTTTTCTTTTCTTGTAAAATATATTCTGCAGTGCGCATCGACAGGGCTAATATCGTCCAAGTCAGATTTTTATCCCCTTGTTGAACAAATGGTCCTGCATCTACGACATACAGATTTTTACAATCATGTGCCTGCCCCCATTTATTTAATGCTGAAGTTTTAGGATCATTACCCATACGAGTGGTTCCTCCTTCGTGTATAATCTTACCCGGTGCCTCCAAACCATAGAGTGTATCTGCTCCTGGAATCTTAGAGGTGATCACAGCCCCCATTTCATGCATGATGGATTGAAACGTTTCTTGCATATGCTTGGCCTGTGCTATTTCTTCGTTAGCCCATTTATAATGGAAACGCAGCACAGGGATACCAAATTTATCCACTTTATTAGGGTCAATCTCGCAATAGTTATCAATCCGTGCTAAAGCGGTCCCTCTACCAGCCATTCCCACATTCGCTCCGTAGAAACTATTATAATCTTGCTTCAATGACTCTCCATATCCACCTAATGGCTTTTGCTTTCCATCGGCACCTTTCGCATTATTATTCACATTAGGGACCCAATTCAAAAATCCATACGAAGGCATATGAAGTCCACCTCCATATTCGATATGATATCCGCGAGGGAAATTAAGCTTTTTATTATCTTCCCACCATGGAGAGTAAATATGCACACTTCCTACCCCATCTTCATTATAACGTTTTCGATCCAACAATTGTGGTAAAAAACCAGACAGACTAGCACCAGTAGAATCATGCAAATATTTACCCACTACACCGCTGCTGTTACCCACTCCACCAGGATGAGCTTTGGATTTGGAATTAAGCATAATACGCGCACTCTCACAGGCACTAGCTCCTAAAATAACTGTTTTTCCTTTTACGGCATATTCTTGCATATCTTTGGTATTCACATAAGAAACACCAATAGCTAACCCTTCATCATTGGTCAGAACCTCCCTTACCATAGCGTTATCTATTACTTTAAGATTGCCTGTATTTATTGCTGGTATGACTAAACAAGATGACGATGAAAAATCGCCATACACTTTACAAGCACGACCACACTGACCGCAGTAAAAACATGTCCCTCTGCCTTTGATTTCTTTCGATACTTCGGTCAACACGGCTCCACGACCTGGAATAACGGGAACTCCCGCTTTCTTTGCTCCTTTTGCGATGTACAACTCATTTAATCTTGGTTTTGGTGGTTTCATAAAAATACCATCTGGCTCATTATGTATGCCCTCCTTTGTACCATACACACCGATCATACGGTCTACACGATCATAAAATGGTTTCACTTCATCATAAGTAATTGGCCATTCATCGGTGACACCATCTTTGGGTTTGAAATCATCAGGTCCCATGCGTAACGATATCCTACCCCAGTGGTTGGTACGTCCGCCTAACATACGAGCACGGAACCATTCAAATTCAGTACCTGCTACTTTGCTGTAAGGCTCTCCTTCGATCTGCCAGCCTCCAAATGCGGCATCAAAGTCTCCAAATGGTCGTGTGGTAGAAGCCCCACGGCGCGGAGACTCCCAAGGCCAACGCAACTGTAATGAATCTTTTGCTGGATCGTAAAAAGGACCTGCCTCCAACATCAGTACTTTAAGCCCGGCATTGGCAAGGATATAGCCCGCCATTCCACCACCGGCGCCTGATCCGACGACAATAGCATCATAGACTTCTGTACTTTCCTTTATTTGATAATTTACCATAATTAATTTTTAATTTTCTCAGAAGCCATTCATTTTACTATGATATACAATAAAATAAGATGAGACCTCAAAACTGTTTGGTTATAATTAATTGTTAGATGAAGCGACAAATTATCTAAAATTCTTGAAAGTTCAAAACAATTTTATCGATTTAGCACTTTGTAAACAAGCCTTTACAATTCATTCTATGTTTTAAGCTCTCAGGCTTGTTCTGTCCGATTAAAAAATAATACACAAAAAAATAGGCTTACAAAATTGTAAGCCTATTTTTTTGTGTCAAATTATTTATTCTAAGCCAAATTGCTTTTTATAATTATTTTCGAGCTGCTCGACTTCTTGTTGCAATTTTGTATCTTTTGTCTGAGACAAGATACTTTTATATACACCTAAGGTTCTTAAAGCTGTTTGAATATTTGCATATTCTAATTCTGTTTTTGTTTCTGCAATAGCATGATAGTATGCCATATTTTGCTTCAAGAATAACAGATTACGATTGACTATATCAGCCGCCTTTTGCGTTTCTCCTACACTATATAAGATATTAATGATCGGTGTGTAATTTAAAGCATCACGCATTAAGAAAACTCGTTTTGGCATTTTTTCATAAGCCAGTAAAGCGATTTCTTTTGCTTCTTTTTCTTTACCTTGCTCCAACAATTGGGTAGCTGTACTTCCCAATATTGAATTGGTAATTAAACCAATCATACGATAAGATTCTGGATCTAGATATGGTGAAGTCGCCATATTTCCCCAACTGTATTTCTTGGTAATAGCGGTGTAAGCAGCATCTGCATTTACTAAAGATCCTTCATTCTCTTTTGCTACCTGTACAGGCATCAAACGGTAAGCAAAACCTTCTTGTACTAAATACTTATCTAAACCTAAATAATTATCATTTGGCACAGTAGCTGCAAAATAAATAGGTCTTTTCCAATTGTTATTTGCCAAAATGGATAAGATCGACAATTCTGCACGAGTCACATAGTTTTTGTTATAGGTCCACGCTAAAGTGTCAGGAATTGAACTTTCCCATTCTTTTGGTACTGTTTTATTTTGAATGACAGCATTTCTATCTACCGCTAAAGCTAGATTTTTCGTTGGCAAAAAGTTTTCAAACTCACCGGAAGTCAACTGAGCCTTATTTTTAGGATCATCCGATAGCATGATCTGTAATACTAAATTCAGATCAACGTGTCCTGGTACTTGAACATCTTGGTAATACATGACATCGCGTATACCTTTTTTGAATTTCTCTTTCTCAATATTAATCGGTAGAGCATCTGCATCATTTACCTTTTGCTGCATTTGAGCCATATACCAATCCGCACTTAGTAAGCTTAAGTTGACGACACGTACATCTGTACGCACACCTTCTACCTCTTGCACATACCACAATGGATAGGTATCGTTATCACCGTAGGTAAACAAAATCGCATTTGGAGCACATGACTCTAAATAATCCTTAGCAAGATCACGCGCTGTTAACTTATGGGAGCGATCGTGGTCATTCCAGTTTTCCTTAGCTAATAAAACCGGAGCTGCTAATAAACAAACTCCTGTTGTCAAACTTGCAGCTGTCTTTGGATTCATTTTCTTACCTAAGAAATCTGCTATCGCAAATACACCTAGTCCAATCCATATCGCAAATGCATAGAAAGATCCTGCATAAGCATAATCACGTTCACGCGGCTGTAATGGACTTTGATTTAGGTATAATACAATCGCCAATCCTGTAAAGAAAAAGAGCAAACCAACAACACCTGCATCTTTTTGTCTTTTACCAAAATGCCAGAAGGCTCCAATCAATCCAATGATTAATGGTAAAAAGAAATATTTATTGTTTGATGGGTCTGTATTCAATGAATCAGGCAGTGCATCCTGTCCACCGACCAACATCTGATCTATAGGCTTAATACCCGAAATCCAATTTCCTTCCGTATAAGTACCATGACCTTGTTGATCATTTTGTCGACCAGCAAAATTCCATAGGAAATAACGTCCGTACATATGTCCAATCTGATAATTTAAGAAGAATTTTAAGTTATCACCAAAAGTTGGGGATTGTCCCTCTCCTAATCTCAAATAATCTTGATAATACCCTGGGTGACCATCTCTATTACTATATACACGCGGAAATAATACTTCTTTATCATATTGATAAGTAGATCCCGTCTGGATCTTCGTATACTTATCTTTATCTTTTCGATAAGAATAAGTTGGCTCTACACCGGTTATTTTAGAATCGAAGTTAGGCCCTTTAAATAAAGGTTCACTGGCATATTGTTCACGACCTAGGTAACTTAAAAATGTAAAAGCATTTTCAGGATCACTATTATTTAACGTTGGATTTGCTTTTGCACGAATCATAATCATGGCAAAAGAACTATAACCAAAAATAATAAATGAAGCACTGATCAATACGATATTTAAAATAGGCTTCACTTTTTTGATTGAATACCAAATACCATAAGCTAATAATGCCACTAATAGAACAACAAAAAATGTAAATCCTGTTCCAAATCCCAGTCCTAAGGTATTCACAAAGAATAAATCGAAATAAGCCGCAAACTTAACCGAATATTGAATGATACCCCATAAAATAACTGCCAGTACGACAACACCTAATAAGAAGGATTGAATTGCTCCTTTACTCGTAATTGTTTTGGCTCTTTTAAAGTAAATCACCAATGCAATTGCCGGTATGACCAGTAAGTTCAATAAGTGAACACCAATTGACAGACCCATCACATAAGCGATCAGAATCAACCAACGATCAGCTCCTGGCTCATCTGCATGATTTTCCCATTTCAAAATGCCCCAAAAAACGACTGCTGTACATAAAGATGACATCGCATATACTTCGGATTCAACTGCCGAGAACCAAAATGTATCTGAAAAGGCATAAGCTAATGCTCCTACCAAACCCGATCCAAATATTTTGATCAGATCTACACTTGTATATTCTCCGTCTATAGATTTTGTGACCACTTTACGCGCTAATGCTGTAATGGTCCAAAATAAAAACAGAATAGTGATACCGCTACATACACCAGATCCCACATTCATCCAAAAAGCGATACGTGTTACATCTCCACCCGCAAGGTTTGAGAATATATTTTGAATCATCAAAAATAAAGGAGCACCTGGTTGGTGAACGACCTGCATTTTATATGCGGAGGCAATAAACTCACCACAGTCCCACCAACTCGTTGACCTTTCAGCGGTTAACATATAAGTGACCGTAGCAATAATTGCACACGTCCACCCTAAAACATTGTTAATTTTAGTATAGTTCATAAATTATACTGTATAAAGATTATAATACGTTCCGAAAATAAGGATATTTAATAAGAAACGAATAAATTATATTTTTTTATCCAGTAAAAGTCAAATTTGTTACCGTGACATCCGTGTCAAAATTGGGTTTCAAATCCTTCTTGAAAATAAATTTTAAAATTATCAGCCTGAAAATCAATCAAAATGGATTTAATGATACTTTTTTATTTGCAGAAATGAAAAAGCACCGTATATTTGCATCATCAAAAGTGACCAACACGCTTCCATAGTGTTACTCTTTTGAGCATGTTTGCCCGATAGTATAAGGGTAGTACGACAGTTTTTGGTACTGTTTGTCTTGGTTCGAATCCAGGTCGGGCAACATTTAAAAAGGCTTACTTCGGTAAGCCTTTTTTCGTTTTAACATTTTTGAAAATTGATAGCCCCCCAACTTATTCACAAAACAATTCTCCATATATTCCTAATAAGTAACCGCTTTCATTACTTATCACCCTCCTTAAAATTTATAGGAGCAATTTGTATTCACATTGCTATTCTTAGTTGATTTATACTTCGTTAATAAATACAGGCTCAAACTTGTCGAAAGAAGTATATTTAAAGTGCTGCAATATATTGCCTGAGAGCATAACTATCCATCATATAGCATGCGATCGAATCCATACATAACTTACGCTTCACAGACGGAACATGACTTATCTTTTTTATTAAAAAATACTTCCAAATAATTATAACAATAGGATAACCTCATGTGGATTCTATCCGATATATAATGTACAGGGAGTGAAAATTTATATAGGTATGATTTTGTCGATTGAAACTATGTTTCGGCACAACTCAATCAGTACGGAAGTGGGTCATATACTTTTTTATGCTCATAATGAGGCAGTATTTAAATTTTTGATATTTTTTTTCGATTGAGATTTTGAAATTAAAAACATTTATCTAACTTTGCACCATCGAAAGGATAAGGGCGGTTGCAACATCAAACAAATCTTTAAGATAGATTGCTCGATAGTATAAGGGTAGTACGACAGTTTTTGGTACTGTTTGTCTTGGTTCGAATCCAGGTCGAGCAACTTTAAAAAAGAAAGAAATGGATTGTTATCAAAAACAATCCTTTTTTTTTAAGTCATTAGAAAGTAATTGGCAACATACAAACAGAAAATTCTATTCTAATCCACTATATCAAAAATAAAAAACCATGCCTTTGCAATTCAACACGGTTAAGTTATTCGCCGGTTCTGGCACTACAGAATTAGCAGAAAAAATCGCTTCTTCCTATGGGAAACCTCTTGGAGATAAAACGTTAGCTCGTTTTAGCGATGGAGAAATCCAGCCTTTTTACAATGAGTCTGTTCGTGGTAGCGACGTATTTATCGTTCAATCGACCAATCAGCCAACAGATAATTTATTTGAATTATTGTTGATGATTGATGCTGCAAAGCGTGCTTCAGCACATTACATTACTGCAGTGGTTCCTTATTTTGGTTTTGCACGTCAAGATCGTAAAGACAAACCTCGTGTGGCTATCGGTGCGAAAATGATTGCAAATTTAATTACTGCTGCAGGTGCACACCGCATCATGACCATGGATCTACACGCTGCTCAAATCCAAGGCTTCTTCGATATCCCTGTTGATCACTTAGATGGTTCAATTATCTTTGTCCCTTACATCAAATCACTGAATCTTCCTAACTTGACGATTGCATCTCCAGACATGGGTGGTTCTTACCGCGCTCGTACATTTGCAAAATTCTTTAATGCAGAAGTGATCATCTGTGACAAACGTCGTAAACGTGCTAATGAAATTGAGTCGATGTCTATCATTGGCGATGTAACTGGTCAGGACGTAGTTTTGATCGATGACATTTGCGATACAGCTGGCACATTATCAAAAGCGGCGGCATTGATTATGGAAAGTGGAGCCAAATCTGTTAGAGCGGTTTGTACACATGCTGTATTATCAGGTAAAGCATACGAAACTATTGAAAATTCGGTATTATCAGAAATGATTGTTACAGATACGATTCAATTAGATCCAGAAAAAATGAAACTTTCCACCAAAATCAGAGTGTTATCTACTGCTGAATTATTTGGAAAAGCAATTAAAAATGTGAATCAACATGGTTCAATTTCTGATTTATTCGAAGTAGAATAGTCAGTCATCTGATCATTAATCATATAATAGAACCTTTCTCTTTGTGGAGAAAGGTTTTTTTTATTTAAAATAATAGTTCCCAATCTATTATTATTCAAAAAAATACATATCTTTGCACCTCAAAATTTAATTAAATTAAAGATGAAATCAATTGCTATTAGCGGTTCTGTAAGACAGAGCGTAGGGAAAAGAGATGCAAAAGAATTGCGTTACCAAGGTAATGTTCCTGCAGTTCTTTATGGTGGTACTACACAAACTCACCTTTCTGTATCCGCAGCTGATTTGAAAGCAGTTCTTTACACTCCAGAGGTTGTATTCGTAGAATTAAACCTTGATGGAAAAACTGTAAAGGCTATCGTTCAAGACGCTCAATTCCACCCATTAACTGACTTAGTTACTCACATTGACTTTTTAGAGTTAAATGACGAGAAAGAAGTTACAATAAATATCCCTGTAAAATTAACTGGAACTTCTCCAGGTGTTAAATTAGGGGGTAAATTAGTTCAAAAACTACGTAAATTACGTGTTAAAGCTTTACCTGGTGACTTACCTCAAGAAATTGAAGTTCCTATGGAATCTTTGGAAGTTGGTAAATCTTTCCGCGTTGCTCAAGTAGTTTTAGAAAACGCTAAAGTATTAAACAATTCTGACGATACTATCGTATCTGTTATTATGTCACGTGCTTTACGTCAAGCAGAACAAGAAGCTGCGAAAGCAACTAAAGGTGGTAAAAAATAATCTTTCGAGATTAATTAAACAGCTTATAAAAGGCATCGAATTATCGATGCCTTTTTTTGTTAAGAAAAGTTTAGGGAATTAATTATTAACACCTTCTTAATATTAGCTTCATGACGAATTAACAGTGTATCATTACTTTTGAGAACATCTTTAAGTCTCGACTTGTTTTATAAAAGTAATGAAAAAGCACATTTTTGGATATCCTCAGATATTCTTGTACTCCATCCTTGTTTTGACTCAAAGTTGCGCTGATGCTGATCATGCCATCAAAATGAAAGGTTCAGACACTGAGGTCAATTTAGCCGTAAATCTTGCAGAAGAATTTTCAAAAGAGAACGCTGATTTTAGTATTGCCATCTCCGGAGGAGGTTCTGGTCTGGGGATCACGGCTCTACTCAATGGGCAAGCTGACATTGCTAATTCCTCGCGTCCGTTAACTGAAGACGAAATAAACCTATTTAAACAGAAGAACATTCCTTTACGAACTGTTGTCTTTGCCGAGGATGCAACCGCATTTGTCGTCAATAAAGATAATCCGCTTGATTCCATCAAGTTAATAGATCTAGCAGAAATTTTAGACGGAACTCAAGATTCATGGTCAAAATTAGTAAACAATAAATTACCGATTACCATCTATGGCAGACAAAGTAGCTCTGGAACATATTCTTTTGTCAAAAAAAAATTAAAGATTACTTTCAGTCAGTCTGCTAAAGAAATGACAGGTAATTCCCAAATTTTGGAAAGTGTAAAATTGGATAAATCCGGTATCGGATATGTCGGTGCAGGTTATATCTCGCAAAACACCAATGTCCAACAAGGTATCAAGGTTTTAAAAATTATTGATAAAACGAATACGGCAGTTTCTCCATTGGATCAAGAGGCGATTCGTCAAAATCGCTATTATTTCCAGCGTCCATTATTCCAATTTATTCCCGAAAAGTCTTGGAAGAAGGTAGAGCCCTTTATTTCATTTGAAAAAAATGCTAAGGGCAAGAATCTAATCGAAGCATCAGGGTATTATGTTATTCACTAATATAGGTTATGAAGTATAAAAATAGAATTTTAATTGACCGTGTTGCACAACATACCTTTAAGCTTACAGGATACCTGGTATTGGCACTTCTTGGTGGAATCTTTGGCATGCTATTATATAATGCCATCTCTTTCTTTTTGGAAGTTAAACCCTTGGATTTCCTAACCGGTCGCGAATGGAATCCTACAGCTGCTACTCCAACCTACGGTATCTTACCCCTGATCGTTAGTACGACAATCGTTGCATTTGGAGCTATGGTAATCGCTATTCCTCTGGGCATTGGAACAGCAGCTTACATTTCAGAATATGCAAGTCCAAAGGTCAAAAACATATTAAAACCTTTAATTGAGATGTTGGCTGCAATACCATCTGTTGTCATCGGCTTCCTAGGCATCGTATTGGTCGGACCTAAGATCGCAGAACTTACGGATTTACCTAATGGATTGAATGCTTTAAATGGCTCTTTATTACTTGCTATCATGGCATTGCCTACTATTATTACCATATCTGAGGATGCCATACATGCTATTCCCAAAACCTATCGAGAAGGAAGTTATGCTTTAGGTGCAAATAAATGGGAAACATTAATTAAAATCACAATTCCTGCCGCTGCTCCAGGCATCATAGCGGCTGTTATGTTGGGACTAGGGCGTGCTATCGGCGAAACGATGACGGTACTGATGGCAACAGGAAACGCAGCACTTTTTCCACAAGACTTTTTTGACTCGGTCAAAACCATCACAGCAACTATTGCCATTGAAATGGGCGAAGTACCTTATCAGACGACACATTACTTTGCTTTATTTGCTATTGCGATCGTCTTATTCTTTATGACTTTAATTGCCAATTTGGTTGGTGAATATTTTATTAATCGTTTTAGAAAATATCATGCGGCTTAATTTTAAAAAAATAACTCCTGTTATTGAATGGGGCTCCCTACTCCTCTCGACAGGATTGGTATGCTTTTTCTTAGTTGTCATCCTCTACGAAATTTTTTCAAAGGGATGGTCTTCCCTCTCCTGGTCTTTCATCAGTGAATTACCTACAGATGGCATGACAAAGGGGGGCGTACTCTCCCCTATTATTGGAACTGTTATTTTAACGTTGATCACAGCTCTATTTTCTATTCCATTTGGTGTTTGCTGTGCTATTTATTTAAATGAGTACGCTAAGAACACCTGGTTGACACGTACTATCAGAGCTTCGATCCGTAATCTATCGGGTGTTCCCTCTATTATTTATGGTTTATTCGGATTAGCATTATTTGTGCAAGGTTTACATTTGGGAACTTCACTCCTATCTGCAGGATTGACATTGGGTCTTTTATCACTACCTTATATCATCACCACAACAGAAGAAGCATTACTCCGTATTCCTGCGAGTATGAGAGAGGCTGCTCTTGCTGTAGGAGCGACAAAATTTGAATCCATTAAAGATGTTGTTTTACCGGCATCATTACCTGGTATATTAACGGGTGTTGTACTGACATTATCTCGGGCTGCAGGAGAAACAGCTCCTATTTTATTTACAGGTGTTGCATTTTATATCACAGATGTTTCTGTCAATACCAGTCAAGAGTTTATGGCTTTACCGTACCATCTTTACATGCTATCGACGCAACATCAATCTATTGAAGAAGTTCGTCCATTAGCTTATGGAACAGCACTTGTTCTGATCATGGTGGTTTTCTTAATGAATTTAACCGCTTTCTACATTCGTTATAAATACAGAAAAAATGACCAATAATTTATATACCAAAGACCTGAATATCTGGTTTGGTTCTAAACATGTTTTAAAGGGAATTGATATTGAATTTCCTGAAAAAAAAGTCACTGCTTTAATTGGCCCTTCTGGATGCGGCAAAAGTACTTTGCTGCGATCGTTTAATCGTATGCACGACCTGGTGCCAGATGCCAGAATTGAAGGAATGGTAAGTATTGACGGTCAGAATATCTACCAAAAAGGGATATCTGTGACGGATATCCGCAAAAGAATCGGTATGGTTTTCCAAAAGGCAAATCCATTCCCAAAAAGTATACAGGAAAATATCGCCTACGGATTAAAGTTGAATAATTTAGATGCAAGCCCTGCTGTGATTCAAAAGGCTTTGGAGGAGGTATATCTTTGGGATGAAGTGAAAGATGATCTTAAGAAACCAGCAACCCGATTATCCGGCGGACAACAACAACGTTTATGTATCGCCCGTGCAGTTGCACTTCGACCTGATGTTATTTTAATGGATGAACCCTGCTCGGCTTTAGATCCGATTAGTACGTTGAAAATTGAAGAACTGATCCATCAGTTAAAGGATCAATATACCATTGTCATCGTTACTCATAATATGCAACAGGCACAGCGTGTCGCTGATAAAACGATCTTTATGTACCTGGGTGAAGTCAAAGAAGAGGGTGCTACGATCGATATCTTTAACAATCCGCAGCACGAGATCACGAAAAACTACATTAACGGTCACTTTGGATAAGGAGTCAGGTAATCGTTGTTATTTTACCAGTTAAAGCATAGCATGTCTATTGTATTTGAAAAGGTTTCCTTACTTTTGCAGGCTAAGTATTAAACAATGAATTATCTTATCGTAGGATTAGGCAATATCGGAAGAGAATATGCCGACACGCGTCATAATATTGGTTTCATGGTTGCTGATCAACTGGTGAAAGAGGCCAATGCTTCTTTTTCAACGTTAAAACTGGCTGCCTACTCCGAGTTCAAGCAGCGTGGACATAACGTGTATGTGATCAAACCCACGACTTATATGAATTTAAGTGGTAAGGCCATGAATTATTACATGCAATTGCTGAAGGTACCTATCGAAAATACATTAGTGATTGTCGACGATCTGGCTATTCCATTTGGTTCATTACGAATTAAACCTAAAGGTTCGGCTGCGGGGCATAATGGATTAAAATCAATTGAAGCTTTATGCGGCGGACAAGCTTATCCTCGTCTCCGTTTTGGAATTGGTGATAATTATCCAAAAGGCAGGCAAATTGATTATGTCTTAGGTCCATTTGATCCTGAGGAACAAAAAGAACTTCCACGCCTGATCGACCACGCAGTAAAAATGATCCATAGTTTTGTCCATATCGGGATTGAGCTGACGATGACAAATTTAAATACAAAATAAAGAAGGAAGCCGTTAAACAGATTAACGGCTTCCTTCTTTATGAGGCCGCCATCCCAAAAAAGCGCAAACGTTTGATATCGAAAAGCGTCATTTTAAGTTAAAATGATTTTCTACCTTTAAAGGAACTAATATCAATCAAAAACCGAATAAAGCATGTTTTATATCAAAAAAACAAAGCAAAAATGTCTTTCCATTATAGCCATTTTATTGCTTTCGTATCAACTAGAAGCACAGGAATCACGCTTTGCGATCATACCCAAACCTAGCGAGATGATTGCACAAAATGGCGAGTTTTCTTTAAATCCCCAGACGCTGATCTACATAAATAAGGAAAATCGTTCTGAAATACAGGAATTTGTAAAATTGATTAAAACCGCAACAGGATTTGATCTTAAAATCGAACAGGAAAATGCCCGTAAAAAAGGAATTCACTTTGTTCTTGATCAGCAATTAAAAAACGTACCGCAAGAAGGGTACACATTGGATATTAAATCGGATAACATCATTGTTAAAGCTAGCTCTGCGACTGGTCTGTACTATGCGACACAAACGTTGAGGCAACTGTTACCTAGTACAATTGAAAAGCAAACTATCGTTCAAAATAGCAGATGGACTGTTCCAAATGCATCGATAACAGACGCTCCGAGATACCATTGGCGCGGATATATGCAGGATGCAAGCCGTACATTTTATAGTGTAGATGTGATCAAAAAATACTTGGATGTCATGGCGCTCTACAAGATGAATACTTTCCACTGGCACTTGACTGATGATCAAGGCTGGCGCATTGAAATCAAAAAGTATCCCAAATTAACATCCGAGAAAGCGACTGTTTTCCACCACACCACCCATCAACCTGCCGAACGCAGCGGATTCTACACGCAGGAACAAATTAAAGAGGTAGTTGCTTATGCCAAAGCACGCCACATCACGATTGTCCCTGAAATTGATGTACCCGGACACTCTTGGCCTACTATTTTGGTATATCCGGAATTGGGAGTTAATCAGAACAGTTACCCTAATCATGTGTTTCCATTTGTTTCTTCATGGGGATATTGGGGCAATCAATTTACTCCCAACACATTAGATCCCACTAAAGAAATTGTTTACCAATTTCTTGACGATGTGTTTACTGAGGTTGTAGGACTATTTCCTGGACAATACATTCACTTTGGTGGTGATGAAGTTCGCCACGATCTGTGGGAAAAGGAACCTCATGTCACGGATTTCATGAAAAAAAATAATCTTAAAACAGTTACCGAATTACAGAGTTATTTTGTCAAGCGTGTATCTCATATCATCAGCAGCAAAGGCCGAAAACCAATGGGATGGAATGATATTCTGGTGGATGCTAAAAATCTACCGAAAGAAACTGCTATCATGAGTTGGTTAGGTGCAGATGCTATTAAGCAAGCTGTGAAAAATGGATTTGAAAGCGTGGCAACTCCTACGGCGCCTATGTATTTTGATATCACACAAGCTGACCGGGATGATGGGACAATGAGCGATCTAGCTTATGGCAATATCAATACCATAGCACGTGTTTATCAATATGACCCCAGTCAGGGTCTCAGTCCAGAAGAGGAAAAGCTGGTTTTAGGTGTGCAAGCAAATCAATGGACAGCTCTTCCACAAGAGGTGAAGGATATGAATGTACAAAATTTCCCTCGGTTACTTGCTGTTGCTGAAACAGGATGGACAGCTCAAAGTAAAAAAGACTTTAGTGATTTTTCTCTTCGTTTGGATCAACATTATGATCGATTGGATGAACTGAAAGTTGATTATTATAAAAGCGGGGGATATACTGTAGCAAAATGGAGTCCCGCTACAGTTACTGAGCAGTTTAAAGAAATGACAATTGATGTTACTAAAAAGGTGTATACTACAGGCCGCGTGCAAGCTGGTTTCTTTTTTACAGGTGGAAAAAACTTTTTAGAGATCGATGGTGTCGAACTATTGGAGAATGGAAAAGTCATCGCCGTAGATGATCACCATGCATTAGCTGATAAATTTAGAGGTACCAATAAAATCAAGCCTTTTTTCTACAATTTTGAAGTTAAACAATACCATCCAAATGCAACATATATAATTAGGGCTCTAGTCAGAAGTGTTGGCGGTACGGATTCAAATGGAAATTTTACATTCAATCTGAGTCCCTATCAACCTTTTACCGTATCTGAACCAAGATAAAAGTCTGAAAAAAACTAAAAAAGCTCTAAAATTAAAAATTTTAGAGCTTTTTTAGTTTTTTTAATCTTATGATGAAGGCCATTCTATTTTTTAATACCAATAATAGTGATCTCATCCATTTGAGATTCAGGTATAGTTTTTACCGAATCGTGGTTATTTTTCACTTTAATGCTGACTCCCTTAATTGTTTTTCCGTTATCACTTTTTAATGTAGTCGAATTTCCGGAGGTTTCCTTTTTTGTTGTTACGATAATGACGCCATTTTCTGCTTTGGCTCCATAAAGCGCAGTTGCAGAAGCATCTTTTAAAACTTCTATACTTTCGATATGATCAGGTTGAATTGAACTTATTTCACCCTCATAGATTTTTCCATCAACTAGATATAAGGGGTCATTAGCCAATCTATCTCTTTTATGAATAGTAATCCTTGGTGAGGTGGTGCTTACGACAGTTGCAGAAGCTCTTTCCTTAATTTCAATTCCGTCATTTTTATTCTTCAAGCTACTAGTAGATTCTGAGGCTGTTGGTGCTAAAGATTTATCCGCAGAAGAGTGGGTCTCCAATTCAATCACACCATCCTTTCCTCTTTCCCCATATTTAGATGTCGCACCACTCCCTTGGAGTACAGTCATTTGCTTAATCTCATATGGATCTAAACCATTAAGATCATCAAGCTGAGTTTCTTTTCCATCTACAAAAAATAACATTCCCTTCGGTAAGGTTTTATTACCGAATAGCCGTATGGTTTTGGCACCCGTTCCTTCAGTTATTTTAAAAGAAGCATCTACTATTTCACTTCCTCTGGTAACAGTATCGGTGTTTACCTTAAAACCGATTACTTTTCCTTTTAATGTATCTGGCTTGGTATCGATTTCTTTCTCTATCGTTTCAACAGGTTTTTGAACCTCTGATACGACAGGTGCCAAAGTCATTTCCTTAGCCGCATCTACCGCTTCTGTAATCTTCGCTTCAGCTTTATTTAAAGTAAATGCTGCGGCAGTTAATACAAATACAGGAAGCATAAAAGCATATTTGCTCATTTGTATTTTTGCTGATCGTTTTTTATTCATCATCATAATCCTTCTTTTTAAGGCTTTAAAACTAAATTGATTCCCTAATGTAGCAGCACCCCCACTACTGTTGACACGCAACAGGCTATATTGATATGCTTGTTTATCGACTCCATGGTTAAGTACTTGTTGGTCTGTCAAAAATTCTAAATTTTCACGTATCCCTTTCCGCATCAACCAGACTAAAGGATTGAACCAGCTACTGATTAAAGTAAATTCGCTGATCAAAATATCAATAGAGTGCAGACCTTTAACATGGATATCTTCGTGTTTAAAAATATCCAATAATTCAGGTTCGTCATGATGGTCTCGATTGACATAGATTTTATTCAGAAATGAAAAAGGAACAATAGGTATAAAAACATTTCTAAAAAGATAAGATTGCCATTGTGCAGGTTCCGAATAGATATGAATGCGCAACAAACTGATCATCTGGATCAAAAACCGTATGAATAAAACAGCAAGACCTATACCCAATATGATAATCAATATGTTATTTAAAGTGAAAAATGATTGCTCAACATCTTGATCCAAAAACATGGACCAATCCATCGCGATCTCCCCAACGGATGGAATGGGTTTACTAAACCAAGATTGTATGTCAAGAAACGGATATACAAATGAAAAGACAATACCTGTCAACAAGTAAACCCGATTGAGCATGTAAAATGTTAGGTTTTTTAATAAAAATGCATAACCTAAGTAGACAACAGTAAGTAATACATTAATTTGAATAGCATAATTTAGGATATTTTCCATACTTATTCGCTTTTGTTATCTTTAATCATCTGCATGATTTCTTCCAATTCAGATGCAGAAAGTTTTTCTTCTTTTACAAAGAATGACACCATCTCTTTGTATGAATTCTTGAAATAATCTCCAACAAAGGAGTGCATAAATTTTTCCTTGTAATCTTCTTCAGAAATAATGGGCTCATATCGATTGGCATTTGCATATTTAACAGATTTGACGAATCCCTTTTTTTCTAAATTTTTAACTGTAGAAGCCAATGTGGTGTAAGGCATTTTCTCTCCTTTGATATTATCTAAAATCTCCTTCACGAAACATGCCTTAAGATTCCAAATTGCTTGCATCGCTTGTTCTTCTTGTGCTGTTAACTTTTCCATATCTGATTATTAAACTACTAATTATACACAAGTCTACGAATAAATCGTAACAAACAAAAGAAATATTTTATTTTTTTCTTTCGATAGTCACATTCAGCCACTTGTCCCCTATAAAAGTAAAACAAAAAATACTTGCAGGCTTTCAGCTTACAGGGCTGTCATATACCCTATTTGTGCAAGCAAGATTTAGGCGTACTCCAGCGTAATCATCCGACAACAAAAGAAGGATGTGACATAAACTTTTGCCAGATTTAATGTGCATAAAAGATACATTTGTTAGTAATAAACCTCTTATAAAGCTCTTCGCTATTGTGACAATATTGTTAATCCATGAATTCGCATCTATTTTTTTATAGATTTGGAGCAATACATGACATCACAATAAGGCTATATGGATTTCGATTTTAGACTAAAAGTATTTTATGTTGCAGCTCATACACTCAACTTCACCAAAGCGGCATCGGAACTGTTCATTTCTCAGCCTGCAGTGAGTAAAAATATTCAAGAAATTGAAAATTCAATAGGTACTGCCCTATTTGAAAGGTTAGGAAATCGACTAGCACTTACTCCTGCTGGAAAAATCCTCTATCATCATGCACAAATTATTTTGGAACAATATAATCTGGCGACATATCAAATCAACGAAATCATTGGAAAGGAAAATGGAAATCTTTTACTCGGCATAAGTACGACTATATCCCAGTATGTCATACCTAAAATGCTAGTAGCATTTAATCAGCATTTTCCACAAAATGAAATTAAGGTGATCCAGGCAAATTCAAAACGTGTTGAACAGTTGCTTATAAAAAATGAGATTCATCTAGGTATTACAGAAGGATTGCCCGATAATAGATCGTTAAAATTTATTCCTTATATCAAAGATGAAATTGTTTTGGTCACCAGATGCAATAATATGATATGCAATGACGATAAATATGTGCTTAACGATATCTACAAACTAGCTCTCGTCTTTAGAGAGGCTGGTTCTGGTACGCGCGATATTATTGATCGGAAATTGAAAGAAGCAGGAGTTTCTATACAACACCTTCATACAGAAATTACGTTATCTTCTTCTGAAAGTATAAAGCGTTATCTCAAATATAGCCATGCTGCAGCATTTTTATCCATTCATGCGATTCAGGAAGAACTTAAAAATGGTGAACTCAAAATTATAGAATTTGATAATTTTTGTATAGAACGCTATTTCTATATCACACATCTTGTCGGCGGCTTAACCGGTCTACCTATTAAATTTATGAACTTTATACAGCAGCATAAAGGTAAAATCTACTCATAACCATATGTTATGAGTAATAATAATTTTGAATTATAGTGTTGCTTTCGATTCAGCTACTTTTGTTTTAAACCCAAGTATGAATGGAAGAGGAAATAAAAAAAATTAGGAGAAGTAGTAGTACCATTATGGTGATCACGAGTATATTAGTATGCTTTATCATTTTATTTGCTTACATGACAAATGCTCTGCCTGATAAGTCTTCTCCCAAAGAGCATAAAAGTGAAGAAATGATCACACATGTGGATCAATTAAAACGAAGTCCCTATGAGCAAACTAACGAAGATAAGATGGCAAGTTATGGGGAAAAGTTGATTCGGGAGACTTACAATTATTTTTATGAGAAAAATGGAACAAAAATCGGTAATCATTTAGCTTGTACCAATTGTCATCTTAATGGTGGCACAAAATCATTTGCTGCACCTTACGTTGGTCTAACGGGTGTTTTCCCTATTTACATCGGAAGAGAAGATAAAATAGAATCGTTAGAAGAACGTATCAATGGTTGTTTTGAACGCAGTATGAATGGCCATGCTATTGATGTCAACAGTACTGAAATGAGATCCATCATTACCTATATCAAACATATCAGTAAAAACACACCTATTGGAAAAAGAATTGCTGGTCAGGGATTTGTGAAAGTCATCATTCCAGAACGGGCCGCCAATCAAAAAATTGGTGCAGCCGTCTTTCAACAACAATGTCAGAGTTGTCATGGCGCAAATGGAGAAGGTCAAAAACATACAGATAGTAAGGGTTATCAATATCCACCCTTATGGGGTGATGATTCCTATAACGATGGTGCGGGAATGGCACGTGTGTTGACGGCAATGAAATTTATAAAGGGGAATATGCCTTTAGGTACTACACATGACAATCCCATCTTAACAGATGAGGAGGCATATGATGTAGCAGCATATATCAATTCTTTTTCGAGACCTATCAAAGCAAATAAAGAAAAAGACTATCCCAATTTAGCTAAGAAACCAAAGGACTCTCCTTACCCACCCTACAACGACAAAATTAGTGCAATACAACATAAATTTGGACCTTTTAATTTTTAAAGAATGAATAAAACGATGATGATCATGATCATTTCGCTACTAAGTGTAGGGAAATTATCCGCTCAGACCCCAGAGGAATTGACTAAAAATGCTTCATTTCAGGGAGCTATTGCCGAAAAGAAAGCTTATCATACGATCTATCAATTGGATAGTAACGATCCTAAAACGATCGAAAAAGCGATCCGAAATATCAATAATGCCTTAGATGACCCGAGATTAAAAGGTAAATTAACCGTAGAACTCATTACTTTCTCAGGAGGAACTGAGGCTTTTCTAAAAAGCGCGTCTAAATATGAGGAGCAATTCAAAAAACTAATTGCCCGAGGCGTTATTGTAGCACAATGTACCAATTCGCTAAAGGAAAGAAACCTGACGAAAGAACAGCTTTTTGACTTTATCGGTTATGTCCCGAGTGGCAACGGTGAATTGATCATCAGAGCTCATCAAGGATGGAATATTGTTAAACCATAATTAAGGACAACACATGAAAATATGCATTGAAACACTTCTTGCTTTTCTGCTAGGAATAGCATTTACGTATGCCCAAGATCATCCATTTCATCCACCATGGAATACACCTCCTGAATCTGCAGTAAATTTTACGATTCCAGGAGTTGATAATATTCCTGATCTATACGGTGAAATCGAAAATCCACAATTGGTTATTTTCTTTGCAGGAAATCAGTTTATGGTTATTGACGATCTCATCAAAACGTTTAAAAAGGAATACCCACAGTATGAACGGATTTTTGTAGAAACACTTCCTCCTGGAATTTTAGCTAAACAAATACAGGGTGGATCCTTAACAATTGGTAATTTGAAGATCACACACACTGCTGATATCTATACGGCTGGTCAAAGACGGATCACAGAAATGCCAAACTACTTCGATCACACCATTACATATGCGACAAATAAACTGACCCTTATGGTTCCTAAAGGAAATCCAAAAAACATCAAGTCTTTAACAGATCTGAAACGCAAAGATGTTCGCATCAGTATGCCAAATCCAGCATGGGAAGGGGTTGGAGAACAAATCAAAACGGCTTATCGGAAAGCAGGCGGAGAAGAACTCATTCATGCTGTCATGGAAGAAAAAGTAGCCGATAAATCAACTTACCTCACTAAAATACATCATCGGGAAAGTCCTTTGAGAATACTAGAGGGACAAGCTGACGTGGCTCCAGTATGGTACTCTGAAGCCTACTTTCAAAAGATAAAAAATCATCCAGTAGAAAGTATTGCTATTCCAGATCATGAAAATATAACAGCAAAATACATGGCTGGTAAATTAAAAAAATCAAAAAATAAGCAGGCCGCAACTGATTTTATGACTTATCTACAGTCATCATCGGCTAAAAATATCTATAAAAAATATGGTTTTCAAGTGGATTAAAGTTTCAAGATTTTTGAACTCAAATTTTATTGTAAAGGAATAATAAATATTCTCTACAGCGTTTAAAAATAATTTTTAAATGCGTTATTTTAAGGCCTTATGGTTAGCATATATTATGCTTGAAAAATTAGATTTTTAACCTCTTTATCAATCAAAAACTTTTGGATAAACAAATGGCAGTTATGAGTAATAACTGCCATTTTTAATTAAAATTAAAGTCAAAAACGTACAGATTATGGCATTATTATTACGAAAATCTAGTATATTAGCTATCAATTTTATTACATTTGCATAAACACATGATAACATAAGAAGCTTATGTCTGAAACAGCATCTATTATTTTAAATGGTTCGTCATACGAATTTCCAGTTGTTACTGGTACAGAAAACGAAAAAGCAGTTGACATCTCGAAATTGAGAGATCAATCTGGATATATTACTTTAGATCCAGGTTTTAAAAACACAGGAGCAGCGAAAAGTGCAATTACTTTCCTAGACGGTGAAACCGGTATTTTGAGATACCGCGGATATCCTATCGAACAATTAGCTGAAAAATCAACTTTCTTAGAAGTTGCTTATCTATTGATATATGGAGATCTTCCAACAAAAGCAGTTTTAGAACAATTCCGCACGGATATCAAATCACAAATGATGATCCATGAAGACATGAAAAACTTCTTTGCAGGTTTTCCATCAAAATCTCATCCAATGGGACAATTATCATGTCTTGTTGGTGCTTTATCGGCATTCTATCCAGAATCTTTAGATCCTAACCCTACACCAGAAGAAGAAGATAAAACAATCATCAATTTATTGGCAAAAATGCCGACTATTGTTTCTTGGATTCAGAAGAAATCTTTAGGTCATCCCGTTGTCTATCCTAAAACTAATTTAGGCTATATCGACAATTTCTTAAATATGATCTTTGGAGAAGTCAATCAAGATAAGACTTTTGATCCTGTTGTCATTGATGCAATGCATAAATTGTTGATTTTACATGCTGACCACGAACAAAACTGTTCGACTTCTACGGTACGTATCGTAGGTTCTTCAAATGCAAATTTATACGCTTCGGTTTCTGCTGGTATCAATGCGCTTTGGGGCCCATTACACGGTGGTGCTAATCAAGCGGTCATCGAAATGCTGGAAGCAATCAAAAATGATGGTGGCGATGCAGAAAAATATTTAGCAAAAGCAAAAGATAAAAATGATCCTTTCCGTTTAATGGGATTTGGTCACCGCGTTTACAAAAATTTCGATCCTCGTGCTAAAATTATTAAAAAAGCATGTGATGATATTCTAGAAAAATTAGGTGTGAATGATCCTGTTTTAGATATCGCGAAAAAATTGGAAGAAGCTGCATTAAACGATCAATACTTTATTGACAGAAAATTATATCCAAACGTCGATTTCTATTCAGGAATTATTTATCGCGCATTAGGATTTAATTCGGAAATGTTTACCGTATTATTTGCATTAGGTCGTCTCCCAGGATGGATCGCACAATGGAAAGAAATGCGTGAAAACAAAGAGCCGATCGGTCGTCCAAGACAAGTTTACACAGGACAAACAGAACGTAATTATGTTGAAATTACACAACGTTAATCATTAAAATATTTCTATAAAAAAGCATCTTTTAAGATGCTTTTTTTGTTTCTAAAAACAAATGTCTATTAAACCAGTATATAATTTGTTTTTCCTGCTCTTAATTCATACCTTTTACTTAAATTTGCCTACTAGAATTTCACTTATTCATAATCATTACAAATAAGACTTGTTAGATTTATTTATCCATATCCTTGTTCCTGTCGCTATATTCACGTTTATAGCGATCTTCACGTTGTTTGCAGTATATGCTGAACGTAAAATAGCTGGGTTTGTTCAAGACAGACTTGGTCCTATGGAAACTGGAAAATATGGTTCTCTCCAAACCATTGCTGATATCTTAAAACTGCTACAAAAGGAATTAATCACTCCACTCTTAGCCGATAAAATTTTATTCCGTCTGGCCCCGATCATTATTTTCGTGGCCGTTTTCACGGGGTTTTCTGTTATGCCTTGGTCACAAGATTTTATTCCCGTCAATACACATACGGGTTTATTCCTTATTATGGCCATTGTATCCATTGATGCTATCGGGATTTTAATGGCAGGTTGGGGTTCCAATAATAAATTCTCATTACTGGGTTCGATGCGTGCCATTGCACAAATGGTCTCCTATGAAATCCCTGTTGGCTTATCATTGATCGCTGCGGTCATGCTGACACAAACGTTAAACTTAAATGATATCGCAACCAATCAAGGAGTATTGGCAACAGAAGAAATCAAATTTTTAGGTGTCTGGTCAATTAAAAACGTTGGTGGAATATTCGCTTGGAATATCTTTCAGGCTCCACATATGATCGTCACATACATCATCTTTTTTATCGCTACATTGGCAGAATGTAATCGTGCTCCATTTGATATACCCGAAGCAGAATCAGAATTAGTAGGTGGTTTTCACACCGAATATGGAGGGATACAATTTGCATTCTTATTCTTAGCTGAATATGCGATGATGTTTTTGGTATCTATGTTAGGGGTGGTCATCTTCTTAGGGGCTTGGAACACTCCTTTACCTAATATGGGCGCATTGAAGCTTGCCAATTGGACAACAGGCTTTGCTTGGGGAATATTTTGGACATTTTCAAAATCGCTTTTTTTAGTTGGTGTGCAGATGTGGATCCGCTGGACATTACCGCGTTTACGTGCGGACCAATTGATGAATTTATGCTGGAAAGTATTAACACCACTAGCATTTCTATGTATGGCAATCTCTGCAATCTGGAGAATTTTAGTAATTGTTTAATTTGGTTAAATTGATATGATATTCAAAACGGCTTTTCATGCATTAACGACTGCTTTCAAAGGATTATCTCTGACAGTAAAGCATCTATTTGGTGCTCGTAAGGCGCGTCAAGAACTGGATATTACAAAAGATAATTATTTTGACAAGCAGGATGGTATTGCGACAGTTCAATATCCCAAAGTCAAAATGCCGATTCCTGAAGTTGCTCGCTATCAACTTGAAGTTGAAATTGACGATTGTATCGTCTGTGATTTATGTGCTAAAGCATGTCCGGTCGACTGTATTGCAATTGAAGCAATCAAATCGCCGGAAGCGATAGGGAAAACTTCTGATGGTAGTATCAAACGATTATATCCGGCTAAGTTTGATATTGACATGGCTAAATGCATGTACTGTGGATTGTGTACCGTGGTATGTCCAACAGAATGTATTGTTATGACCAATCAATATGATCGCAGTTCGACAAAGCTGACGGATTTAATTTATGGATTTTCGGATATGACAGATGATCAGGTAGCACAAAGAAAATCGGAATGGACTAAATTTCAAGCTGAAAAGGAGGCGGCAAAATCAAAATAATGAATGTAGACCTTTTTTTATTTTATGCTTTTGCAACTCTAGCTATCGGTTCAGCTTTATTGGTGGTGAGTTTAAAAAATATAGCAAGAGCCCTATTTTTATTTTTTGTAGTATTATTCGCTATGGCAGGTCTTTACTTATTTGCCTTAGCCGATTTTGTCGCTATTACACAAATCATGGTATATGTTGGAGGCGTACTCATCTTATTGCTATTCGCCTTTATGCTTTCTAATAAAGAATTGCTCAACGATTTACAACAGACTACCGGATCTTTGTTTTCCCTGCCTACCTGGAAAGTACTTCCTTTGATCTTGTTTTTTTTAGGAATTATGATTTACGGCATCATAGAATGGCAACAGTCCACTCCGGCATGGATGACGACAGCTATCCAAAATAATACCGTTATCAAAAGCACAGATAATAATATCCATCAATTGGGTATTAAATTTATGACTCAATATGTACTGCCTTTTGAAGTGATATCCATCTTTTTGATGATGGCTTTAATAGGTGCATCACATTTATCACGAAAGGATTTACAAAAATGATCACCTTAACACACTTTTTAGTTGTTTCAGCTTTTATCTTTTGTATCGGCCTGTATGCTGTATTAGCAAAAAAGAATGCTATTATGATTTTAGTGGGCATTGAGTTGATGATCAATGCTGCCATTCTCAATTTTGTTGCTTTTGGTAAGTATGATAAAATCAATTATGGTGGGCAGATCTTTGCCTTATTTGCAATTGTATTGGCTGCAGCTGCGGTTGCGGTTGGGTTAGCTATTATTCTCAACGTATACCGCTATTACAAAACCGTTAATCCGGATCAAATTCGGGAATTAAAAGATTAGCATTGGACTTTTTATTAAACATATCGCCTATTTGTACTGCATTTTTAACTGTGGTCATCCCTTTATTGGCTTTTTTATATCAAGCTATTGTTGGTAAAAAAGACCAATCAGGTCTCGTTGGGACGTTAGCGATTATATTCAGTTTTGTCTTGAGCTTACTGACATTTCTTGATGTATGGAATGCCATGCCCTTATCCTCTGAAATCACCTGGTTTAAAATAGGCAACACGACATTTACGGTTGGTATATTGCTGAATAACCTCAGTTCGCTGATGCTGCTTCTGGTTTCCACCATAGCAGTTCCTGTTCATATTTATTCGAAATCCTACATGCACGGCGATGCAGGTATACACCGTTATTGGATGTATCTCAGTTTATTCTGTTTCGCAATGCTTGGACTTGTCATCATGAACAACTTACTGCTCATGTACGTATTTTGGGAACTTGTTGGCTTTGCATCCTATTTATTGATTGGATTCTGGTATACGAAAGATGCCGCCGTACAAGCCAATAAAAAAGCTTTTTTAGTCAACAGAATCGGGGATTTGGGATTCTTAATTGGTATAGCCATTGTCTACTCACAATTTGGCACTTTAAATCTCGTCACATTATTTGGAAATGATGGTTTGATTGCGAACACAAGTGTAGAAAATGGGTTATGGATATCACCACACAATAGTATGGATGCGATCTGGTTAACGGTAACTGGAATTTCATTTTTCTTAGGGGCTATGGCAAAATCAGCGCAGTTCCCTCTTCATGTTTGGTTGCCCGATGCCATGGAGGGCCCCACCTCTGTTTCTTCATTAATACACGCAGCTACTATGGTTGCTGCTGGAGTATTTTTAATGAGTACCTTATTTCCTTTGTTTAATGATACTGTACTTTTGATCATAGCTATCATTGGTACGACAACCGCTACTATTGCAGCATACTTTGCTTTGGCACAATATGACATCAAAAAAATATTAGCCTTTTCTACAATTTCACAATTGGGCTATATGATGGTGGGTATTGGTATCGGCACTTGGGATGCGGCCATGTTTCACTTATTGACTCATGCTTTCTTCAAGTGTTTATTGTTTTTATGTGCAGGAGCTGTCATCCATGAGATGGCACATCTAAAAGCACATAGTAAACAAGATTTTGATCCGCAAGATCTACGTAATATGGGAGGACTACGTCATTATATGCCTCAAACATTTATTTTAATGACCATTGCTTCATTAGCACTCGCAGGATTCCCACTTACTTCAGGTTATTTATCCAAAGACAGTATTATTATTTCTGCTTTCGAATGGGCATCAGCAAAAGGTCCCATGTTTCAGATCGTACCGATCACTTTGATTATCGTCAGTATCATGACAGCATTTTATATTGGACGTCTCCTCTTTAAAGCCTTCTTTTCGGAGTTACGTATTAAAAGTTTATTGGGCTCATCTGTTGATTTGAACGAATCTCCAAAATTGATGCTTTGGCCCATGTATTTCTTAGGAATTTGCTGTGTGTTCCCACTCTTTTCATTCAACCCTATTTCCTACCACGATGCATGGGTTATGGATGGATTACTTGTACAGTATCCCTATGAAACCAATCATACAGCACATCTCGTTATCCCAATGATATTGACTGTTGGTGCATTATCGGTATGGGTATTGGCTTGGAGATGGTATGCTCAAGGACAATATCCATTGCATGCAAACAGTCTTGCTAATCGAATATCTTTAAATCAGGGATATCTCAATATTTTTAATGAGAAAATTATTGTCAACAGTGTATTGAATTTAAGTAAGTTATCTTATTGGATAGATCGCCATATTGTTGATGGTTTCATCCATATATTTATAAATTTTATTCAGCAAATAGCTCTTTTGAGTCATTGGTTGGATAAAAATATCGTTGATGGCCTTGTTAATACTTTTGGGAAAATCGCACTTCTCTTAGGAAATTTTGCACGGTCAACGCAGAATGGAAAACTACAGACCTATTTATATTCTGTGTTTTTACTTGTTATAGTTGGTTTAGTTTATCTTTTATTACGTTAGAAAATGCCTACACTATCCTTATTAATCTTTTTACCTCTTCTAGCCACAGCGATCATATTGGCGCTTCCTAGTCGATTCAAAGATGTTTATAAATACATTGCCCTTGCTATAACTGCTGTACAGCTTGTTCTGGCAGGAATGGCTTATTTCTCCTTTAACCCTACTTCCACTGGTATCAATACATTAGCAGGGTATCAATTGGTCGAACAGCTACCCTGGATCCGATTGGATTTGGGCACTATTGGAAAATTAGAAATTGATTACTTATTGGGTGTCGATGGTATATCAATGCCCTTATTGGTATTAAGTACATTTGTCATGTTAATGGCTATTGGTGCCTCTTGGAATATGAAGAAAAGCCTGAAGGGGTACTTTGCCTTATTGATGTTATTGAATATGGCGGTGATCGGGATCTTTTGTGCTTTGGATTTCTTCTTATTTTACCTCTTCTATGAAGTGATGCTACTGCCTCTGTATTTCTTAATTGGTATATGGGGTGGAGAACGACGAGAATATGCTGCGATGAAATTCTTCATCTATACCTTATTTGGTTCTGTATTTATGCTTTTGGTTATTGTTGGTCTTTATTTTTCTGTCATTAATCCACTAACAGGTGCTCATACATTTAGTATGATTCATATGATGAATCCAGATAACTACGTCGCTGGTTCTATATTCGCACTTGACGGTTATCAAGAAATATTTGGTATATCTGCCCGCTTAATTGGTTTTATCGTACTTTTCTTTGCTTTTGCCATCAAAGTCCCCATTGTCCCGCTACATACTTGGTTGCCTGATGCCCATGTGGAAGCTCCAACACCGGTATCGATCATATTAGCAGGTATTTTATTAAAAATTGGTGGATACGGTATCATACGCGTTTGCTTCAGCATTTTCCCTGATGCTGCTGCTCAAAGTAACTGGTGGCTTGGTCTCATCGGTGTCATTTCTATTTTATATGGAGCTTTTAATGCTTTAGCGCAAAAAGATTTAAAGCGATTGATCGCTTATTCTTCCGTGTCGCATATGGGTTTTGTATTACTGGGCTTGGCATCTTTTACTGCAGAGGGTATTTCTGGAGCGATGTTCCAAATGATCAGCCATGGTTTTCTATCTGCTGCTTTATTCTTTTTAGTCGGTGTGATTTATGACCGTGTGCATGATCGATACATTCCACATTTTAGAGGATTGGCTACTATTATGCCTAAGTATACCGCTTATGTTGCGATCGCATTTTTTGCTTCATTAGGTCTACCTGGATTTTCGGCATTTATAGCAGAAGCATTTGTTATTATTGGTACATTTAATTCTGCTAGTCTAGGTACTGGTCTTCCAAGATGGATGGCTATAGCGGGTTCTGTTGGTATACTGATGAGTGCTGCTTATCTATTATGGACCCTGCAACGTATGTTTTTTGGACAAACAAGGCTGAAAGGTGGTGACTCTTGGAATACGGCTCTGGTAGACTTAACAGGACGAGAGCAACTCATCCTATTTCCCACATTAGCACTCGCATTGATTTTGGGGATATGCCCATTTATTGTATTTGATCAAATGAACGCCTCGGTTATCAATTTGGTTGCATTTATTCAACAGTATAACTAAGAACATGTCAGCATTTGCTTCATCCATTTCGTCAATCTTAGATCATATCATTTCAAGTATTCCCCTTTTCAAGCCGGAGCTTACTTTAATGATTGCTTTTGTATGCAGTATCATTTGCAGTTTGTTTGTAGACAAAATATGGAAATTCAGTTCCTTTATCATTACGATAACCGGCTTACTCATTAGTCTATATTTCCTCTTGGGTCAGCATCAGTTATTCATTGGTCAATCTGGATTTTTTGAAATGATCAAAATTGATCAATTATCGATTCTATCTCGAATCATCATATCGATATCAACATTATGCATAACGTTTTTCATACAACAGCGTTTTTCAAACCAAATTCGTCCAATTGGAGATCTATATGCAGTCTTGATCACAGCGACCTTAGGATTGCATCTATTGACTCTAAGCAGCAATTGGTTGTTGATCTTTATCGCTATAGAAACCGTATCAATTAGTTCTTACGTCATGGTAGGATACTTTTCCAAAACGAAGTTTGAGGCTGAAGCAGCAATGAAATATGTCCTTTTCGGTTCCATCTGTGCTGCAGTGATGTTATATGGATTATCCCTGATATACGGTTTCACGGGAAACTTAAATTTCGACTCTTCGCAACATATACAAGGACTTATTGAAGCTCCTAAAATCATGTGCAGCATGGCATTTCTATTTTTGCTTACTGGCATTGGCTTTAAGTTGAGTTTTGCTCCTTTTCATGTATGGAGCCCCGATGTATATCAAGGCGCTCCGACTCCGATCACTGCTTATTTATCAACTGTTCCTAAAATCGGCGCCCTAGTTCTTTTATCACGTTTATTGGCAAGCTGGACAGATAGTCCATTCTATTATTCTGAGTTTCTAACCACGATCACCATCATCATTGCTATTGCCACGATGCTGATCGGAAATTTAGCCGCCTTAAAACAAAAAGATATGAAAAGAATGATGGCCTATTCTTCTATTGGTCATACCGGTATATTGTTAATGGTAGCCCTCGTCTATGTCCAGCATGATATCGATGTCCTATTATTCTATTTAACGATTTATGCTTTGATGAATATCGCCGTTTTCTTATTCATTGATCAATTGGAACAGGGCATTGGCAGCACCAAAATTGAATCCTATGCCGGTTTGGGTAAAAAACACCCGCTCCTATTTGTATGTTTTTCAATACTCTTGATTTCTTTGATCGGATTACCTCCAACTGCTGGTTTTATCGGAAAACTTCTGGTATTCTCCAAGGTTTTCGAACAATACCAAGTTGTAAATGAAGTGTCCTTACTCGTCTTACTTATAGTAGGTGCACTAACATCGGTGATATCATTATTCTATTATTTTAAAATTCCATTACAAGCATTTTTAAGAGAAAATCAAACAGTTGTAGACTTACCAAAATTCAATATATTTCTAATCTCTATAGCTGTTTCCATTAGTATTATAGTTGTGATACTCGGTATTTATCCAAGTTTACTACTGAATTTCTTAAAATAAGTTCGCTCTTTCATTTATCATGATATCCTTGACACTATAATTCTAGATGACAGGGGAGAGCAAAACAATCATCAGTAGTTATGAACAGAGATTCTAATGAATAAATTTGTTTTTATATATGACGCAATTAAGATTGTAAATAAAACAAATTTATCTAAGTTTGTAGTATGATAAGTGCATTAGCTAACACTATTTTTCAACGTGCAATCGCAGATTATCACGTTGAAAACGAAATTGATCAAATCATTCAGAATCCGTTTGAATCGTCGTCATTAGAACATTTACTCTTCATGAAATGTTGGATTGATACGGTGCAATGGCATATGGAAGATGTAGTCAGAAATCCAGAAATAGATCCTAAAGAGGGTTTATACTGGAAAAGAAGAATTGATGAGTCGAATCAACACCGCACAGATACAGTAGAATATATAGATAGTTATTATCTCTTAAAGTTTCAACATATTACTCCAAACGAAGATGCTAAAATCAACACGGAAAGTCCAGCTTGGGCCATAGACCGCTTGTCGATACTTGCATTGAAAATCTACCATATGGAGCAAGAAACATTACGTCAAGATGTTGAACAAAGTCATATCGATGCATGTCAAATTAAACTGAATGTATTATTGGAACAACGCATTGATTTGTCACAAAGTATTGATGAATTGCTTTCGGATATTCAAGCAGGAAAAAAATATATGAAGGTCTACAAACAGATGAAAATGTATAATGACCCGAGTTTAAATCCGATATTATATCAGGCAGCTAAATAATGGCTTTACCTTCAAAAATAATTGTTACACGCTTTTCTGCCATGGGAGATGTTGCCATGGTTGCTTCTGTGTTGAAAGAATTTGCAAAGCAATATCCAACAGTCTCCATCATTATGGTCAGTCGTCCGCTTTTTCAAGCCTTTTTTGAAGGAATACCCAATATCAAATTTCATAGTTTTTATCCCAAGGAAAAACATAAGGGATTAAAAGGGATTATAGCCCTGAAGAAAGAATTAGCATTGGAAGATGCTGATGCTGTTGCAGATCTACATTTTAATTTAAGGTCCAGAATTTTGTCCACGCTTTTAAAGTTCTCTGGCTTACAGGTAAAGCAATTGGATAAAGGGCGTAAAGAGAAAAAGGAATTGACTCGCTTTCCGAACAAGATTCTGAAACCTTTGAAGCCCACTGTTGAACGCTATGCGGATGTATTTCGGCAATTGGGTTTTCAATTTGTACTTCAAAATAAATTAATACCAAATCAATTGCCATTACCCAATCTAGCACATGCTCTGTTTGCTAACGATCAGAGTAAAAAAATTGGGATCGCTCCATTTGCACAACACCCCTATAAAGTTTTCCCTTTAGCAAAAATGCAAGAGGTAATTCGTTACTTATCGCACAATAATGTGGATGTGTATGTATTTGGAGGAGGTAAAACTGAGCAGACACAAGCAGAAAAATGGCAGGTATTATATCCCAATGTGCATAGTACGATCGGTCGCTTCAAACTCAAGGAAGAATTATCCATTATCTCTAATTTAGATTTAATGATCAGCATGGATTCGTCCGGAATGCATATGGCCTCTTTAATGGGCGTACGTTGCTTATCAATATGGGGGGCAACTCATCCTTTTGCTGGATTTCTAGGATATGGGCAAACGCTATCAGATTGCATACAAGTTGAACATCCAAATAGGCCCAATTCTGTTTATGGAAATAAATCCTGCTCATGTGATGGAACTGAAGCGATCGACTTGGTCTCATCCGAAATGGTTATTACTAGTATCAATCAAATTATCTAGATAAAGGGAGTCAAAGGTTATATCATAATAAACAATTTAGTGAAATGTTTAAAGTAGGATTTGATGCAAAACGTTTTTTTAATAATCAAACGGGCTTAGGAAACTATAGTCGTGATTTGATTCGCATTTTACGTACATATTTTCCTCAAGAGACCTATTTATTATATACCCCACAGCTTGGAAAACAAGAATATGATAAACTTGTTCCAAATCAGATGGTAAGACAAGCTTCTGGTTTTCTTAACAGAACTTTCAAAAGTTATTGGCGAGGGAATCGTATTGTTGAAGATCTTAAAAGGGACAAGATTGATATATTTCATGGTTTATCTGGAGAAATTCCTGTTGGATTACAAGAAACTTCAATTAAATCCGTGGTGACCATACATGACTTAATTTTCATCCGTTATCCCGAGTTGTATAAAAAGATAGACCGTACGGTTTATTACAAAAAGTTCAAATATGCATGTGACCATGCAGATCAAATCGTTGCAATCAGCGAACAGACCAAGCGAGATATCTGTGAATTTTTTCACATTTCTGAAAACAAGGTTAAGGTCATCTATCAAGGTTGTCATGAATCATTTAAGTCCATTAAAACAGACGAAGAAAAAAATAACTTAATAAGTAAGCTTGGCCTGCCAAGAGATTTTATCTTGAATGTGGGAACGATTGAATCTCGAAAAAATGCACTATCCATTGTTAAAGCAATTGTAGATAAAGATATACCTTTAGTAATTGTCGGTAAACCTACGGCATATACAAAAGAAATACATGAATTTGTAGCCCTCAACGGCATGCAAAATCGTGTCATCTTTTTACATGGTTTATCTATGCAGGAATTATCAGTACTCTATAGTATTGCAAAAATATTTGTTTACCCTTCCATATTTGAAGGTTTTGGGATTCCAATTATCGAAGCATTGTATAGTGGAACTCCCGTGATTACAACAGATTCAGGTGTATTCCCAGAAGCTGGAGGCCCATCCTCTTATTATGTCAACCCTCAGGATATTGATCAACTGAGTGATGCTATTGATACGATCTTAAATTCGTCTGTTCTACAAAAAGAAATGAGTAAAAAAGGATTGGAATATGCTCAACAATTCAATGATGATACCTTAGCAAATCAATGGATGAATCTTTATCTTGAAATGCATGGTGAGTCATCGAATTGATCACATTAACTTTTCTGACAAACAAACTTTTGTTTAGAGGCGATAAATAAATCTCCTCTTCCAGTAATCTCTCATAGATATTCTTGTATATTTCTAAAGTTCTTATTAGAGCGCTGTCCTACAATTTTGTTTAGTTCGGTTATTATTCATTTTAAAATTTTGGTTATTAATATTTTTCCTTGCCTAAAAACCTAAGTATCTCATTTTTTAATGATTTTATATGAATATATAATGTAGATGACAGAATAAAAACATCCAGTCAAGAGTAATATTTACATTAATTAACATTATTATTGTAACATAAACAAGACAATTCTCGTTATATAAAAGAGGTTGTACAACAGACTCAAGATAAATATGAGTTAATAATCTATGAATAAAATGATTACCCTATTTTTAAAATCGGTGCATCTCCAACATATTGTGGCAATACTTTTGATATTCATAAGTTAATTAATATTTATACTAAGGGTTTGAAAGTAAATTTATCATATTTTATAATTTGAAATCAGTTAAAGTGAATCAGAAATTAAGTGCATTAGTGATTACATATAATGAGGAGAAAAACATCTTAGATGTCATAAAATGCCTTGACTTTGCGAATGAAATCATTATAGTAGATTCATTCAGTGATGATCAAACGGTTACTCTTGCCAAGAAAAATCCAAAAGTTCGTGTTTACCAACACAAGTTTGAAGATTTTACAAAGCAAAGGAATTTAGCTATTTCTTATGCCACTAATGATTGGATACTCTTTTTAGATGCTGATGAAAGATTAACCGTACCACTTCAAAAGGAAATTCAAAATATCATCAATGATTCTACCGCCCATGATGCATATTATGTTTATAGAACCTTTTTCTTTTGCAACAAAAAAATAAGATTTTCTGGTACACAGAATGACAAAAACTTTAGGCTATTTAGAAAATCTAAAGCAAAATATCGTGAATTAAAAAAAGTACATGAAACTTTAGATGTGAATGGTACTATTGGAATTTTAAAACATAAGATTTTACATTATTCTTTTTCTGATTATCAGTCATACAAAAATAAAATGATTCATTATGGCATACTCAAAGGACAAGAATTACAGTTATCTCACAAGAAGTATAATTTAGTGACTCATATCGCTAAAACAAGCTTTAAATTTTTCAAAGCATACATTATTAAATTGGGTATATTAGACGGGAAAGAAGGATGGGAAATTTCATACTTGCAAAGTTTAAGTGTGCACCATACTTACCTATCTTTGAAGCGAAAAAAACAAATATGAAAATCTCCATTATAAGCTTTGACTATTGGAATTACGATTGTCATATTGCAAAAAATTTGCAAGAAAAAGGTGTTGAAGCCACTCATATCAATATGGGTACTTATCGTTACAAAAATTTTGGAGAAAAAATATACAACGCGGCAAGTAAGATTTTTTTGAATAGAAATATTAAACATGTTAAGCGCCAACAATATGTACTTGAATACTTGAGTAAAATTGGACTCCAAGATCAAATACTTGTTTTAAATCCTCATACTTTAGATTACAAGACTATATCAAAAATAAAGTCTTATACCAAGCATCTTATCACCTATTTATATGATAATCTTGGTCGTTATCCAGTAGAAAATAAATTAGACTTATTTGATCAGGTTTATTCTTTTGAGGATAAAGACGTTTTGGAACACGGTTTTGAAAAAATAACAAATTATAATTATCTTTCCGATAAGCCTAAATCATCTCAGAAAAATCAGCAAGATCTTTTTTATATCACTTCTTTTGATAAAAAAAGAATCAAGACACTTCGAAAAATTGTGTCAAAACTAGCTCAACTACATATCAAGTATAAGATTGTTATCGTTGGTAAACAAGTGTGGAAAGAGAAATTAAATCGCTTCATAACACGCAATCTAAACTTTAAATATGTTCATTTACTCAAAAAACCCATTGGCATTGACGAAGTTTTGAAGGAATATGAAAAAAGTAACGTCACCTTAGACCTGATTCGAGAGGGTCAAGAAGGATTAAGCTTTAGAGTATTTGAGGCTATAGCACTGGAAAAAAAGATTATTACAGATAATCCAAGTATCATAGAGTATGATTTTTATGATCCACAGAATATTTTATATCTTGATAAAAATCTAAGTAATCTAACTGCTTCATTTTTTGAAAGCCCTTATAAAAGACTTCCCACTGATATATTTGAAAAATATACGTTGGATAGGTGGGTGGAAACTGTTTTTAATTTAAAATCTTATAAAGGAAAGTAAAGAATTTACATTGAAACAATATGTTAATTTAGCGGAGTAATTTTTCTATGAATATATCAACCTGCAAATTAAGTACTTTAAATAAGGTATAAATGCAAACTCACTAATCGTTTTTAAAAAATAAATAATATTATAAATGGGAATACGAAGAACCTTTAAACATTTATTTAAAAACATACTCTTAATCAAAAAATTACACCGGAAATTAAGGATTAAAACCGACTTACCATTAAAAATAAATCGTAATAAATTACATTTTCCAAATGTAGAAAAACCGGTAGTTTCAATAATAATCCCTTTCTATAATCAGGAATCATATACTTGGGCATGTCTAAAATCAATTGCTGAACATATCCCAGAAATTAGTTTTGAGATTATTTTAGTTAATGATAACAGTAAAGAAGATTTCGATTTTGAATTAATTGAAAATATTCAAATAATAAATAATGAAGAAAACTTAGGTTTTTTAAAAAGTGTTAATAAAGCAATAAATTTCGCAAAAGGAAGCTTCATATATCTTCTTAACAACGATACAGTTGTTAAAAAAGGATTTTTGGATGAATTATATAAAGTCTTTAAAACATTTGCCAATGTGGGTGCTGTAGGTTCTAAATTACTAAATGCTGATGGAAGTCTTCAAGAAGCAGGCTGTATGTTGATGAAAGATTGCAACATAAGTCCTATAAGGTCAGATGAACATTATTATCCTGAAGTCAATTATATATACAAAGTGGATTATTGTTCAGGATGCAGCTTATTATTTAGAAAATATACAGATGATAATCAATTAAATTTATTTGATGAGCAGTTTTCACCGGCTTACTTTGAGGAAACAGATCTATGTTTCACACTTAAATATATACAAAAAAAGAACATCTATTATACACCCTTTTCTCAAATTATTCATTTCAATGGAATTTCATACAATTCTAAAAAGAAAAATGAAAAAATAAATAAAAAAATAATTTTCAAAAAAAACTTAGATCTTTTTAAAAAGAAATGGGCTAAAGAGATTATTAATATTAAGGCCACAAATATTAACAATAGAAAAATTGAAATTTACGATGATAAAAGCATTGTTTTTTTCTACCATCGAATACCAGAATATGATAATAACTCAGGTGATTTAAGATTAACCGAAATTATCACAACATTTAAAAATTTAGGTTACCATATAACCTTAATCGCCAAAAAAAATAAAATAGACAATAATTATTTATATTATTTTCAAAGATTGGGTGTAAATACCTTTTATAGGTATTTACATGCAGATGATTTAAGTTCGTTTTATAAAAAAATCAAAAACGATAAATCTATTTGTTGGTTTTATACAGCAAAAGTTTTTATAAAACACCACAAATATGCTAATAGATACTTTAAGAATACATTACTAGTATATGATATGGTAGATATACATCATCTTAGAATAAAACGTGCACTTGAAAGTGATCCAACAAATCGAAAACTAAAAAAGAATTACTTCAAAGATCTAAAATACGAGACAACGGCATCCATAAAAGCTGATATTGTTATAGCTATTTCTCAAGATGAGGCTACATACATGGAAAATTTTTGTGAAAAAGAAAAAATAATTGTTATTTCTAATGTTCATTATTCTAAAATCAAATTAGAAAACACAACTAGCTTCGAACAAAGGCTAAATATATTATTCATTGGATCTATGCATCAACCAAACGTTGATGCAGTACAGTTTATGGCAGACGATATTATGCCCATTATTTGGGAGTCGCATCCTGAAATTGAACTTAATATTATTGGGGATGTTAATCTTAAAATAAATAGATCACATCCTAAAATAATCTTCCACGGCCATGTAAAGGATATAACCTCTTTCTTCTTAACTAACAAACTGATGATTGCTCCACTTAGATATGGTGCCGGCGTTAAAGGAAAAATTGGACAAGCCTTTGAATATCATCTGCCTGTAGTAACAAGTAAAATAGGCGCAGAAGGAATGAATCTTATTGACAATGAGAATGTTTTATTAGCAGAATCTGAAATAGATTTTGCAGAGAAGATTCTTCAACTTTATACAAACAAAATGTTATGGCAAAAATTACAAAATAATTCTGAAAATAGCTTAATACCTTTTTCCACAGATGCTCTTAGTATAAAAATAAAGGAAATTGAGATAAGAGCTAAAGAAAAATTTTCTTCAACAATTATATAAGTTAAAAAAGAGTATTAATTACATAGAATCTAATGAAAAAAGATATTAAACCAATTGCTATCTATTTACCTCAATTTCATCCATTTACTGAAAATGATAAATGGTGGGGCAAGGGGTTTACTGAATGGACCAACGTAACAAAATCTCAACCTAAGTTCAAAGGCCATTATCAGCCGCAGCTACCAAGTGATCTTGGGTTTTACGATCTTCGCTTAGAGGAGACCATGATTGCTCAAACTGAGCTAGCAAAAGAATATAGCATTCATGGATTTTGTTACTATCATTATTGGTTTAATGGGAAACTATTGATGGAACAGCCTTTAGAAATGATGTTAGCTTCTAAAAAAATTGACATGCCATTTTGTTTATGTTGGGCAAATGAAAATTGGAGTAGAAGATGGGACGGTTCTGAGCACTTAGTTTTAATGGAACAACATTATAACCATAAGGACGATCTAGAGCATATACATTATTTAATGAAATTCTTTAGGGATGAACGATATATTAAAATCGATAATAAGCCTATATTGATTATATATAGAAGCGAACTACATCCTCAAATTAAAAATGCTATATCACTTTGGCAAAAAGAAGCTATAAATCAAGGATTTAACGGCTTATATCTAATTAGAATGGAAAATTTCATCAAAAACCTAAATCCAAAAGATCATGGTTTCGATGCAGGTATGGAGTTCTCACCTGATTTTTCCTTAGCTAAGGATAAAATACTGAAAAAGAATACTCCATTTAAATATATTTTAAAAAAAACCTTACATAAAACTGGTATTAAAAAAAGCGGATATTTTTTAAATAAGGTCTTTAGTTATTCTCAATTAGTAGATGATACTTTAGCAAAACCACCCATGCATTATAAACAATTTCGATGTGTAACCCCTGCATGGGATAATTCCGCTAGACGTCAAAAAAATGCAACTATTTTCCATGAATCAACTCCTGAAAAATTTGGAGAATGGGTAAAATACATTACTAATTTTACGGATGAGAATTTTGACGGAGATGAACGTATTTTTTTTATAAATGCTTGGAATGAATGGGCTGAAGGTAATCATATGGAACCAGACTTGAAATTTGGAACTGCTTATCTAGAAGCATTCAAAAAAAATTTCGATTATCATAAGCTTAATAATAAATAAAGATTTATTAAACCATTATGCAGTTCAGTGTTTATAGTTCTTAAAGGTGAGTTCTAGGATCGTAATTCATTCATAATTTGACGAAATTTATTCGCTTTAAACACTTTATAAATAAGTTTTCTATACCAAACATTATAATACTTTAATCTTATTTGCTTTAATTGATGTCTGTCTCTTAATAAATTAGAAATAATAAATCCATGCTTCCTATAAAGTTCATAATGCTTTTTGTAGATATACAATAAAACTTCATCAATAGAATTATCTACATTTTGATCCATAATAGAATCGGCGCTAAACCTTTTTCTATAATTATATAGAGGCTCTTCAATTCTTAAAACATCTCCACTAAAACATTTTAATAAGTGCATCCAACATTCCCAATCCTCACATAATTTTACATCTTCATCAAAACCTCCTATTTCTTTGATTTGAGAGGTTCTAACCATTGCAAAAGCTGGAATACAGTTACTTTTTAAAAACAAATTAATTTCAAATTTAGGTAAATATAGAACACCTGTTTCTCTTTCGAATAGTTCCATGTTGCTATAGACAATAATCAAGTTGGGGTTATCATCGTAGTGACCAAGAGAGATTTGTACATAACTATCTTTCAACATATCATCTGCATCTAAAAAAACTATATATTCTCCTTGAGCAAAGTGCAGACCTAGGTTTCGAGCAGCAGAAAGTCCTTTATTCTCTTGTTCTTTATAAGTCAGTCTTGCATCTTTACTTAACTCTTTAATTATAATATCTTTCGAATTATCAATTGAACCATCATTTATTACAATAACTTCAATATTTTTATATATTTGATTCAAAGCAGATTGAATCGCTTCTAAAACTGTTGACTCACAATTATAACAAGGAATAACAATAGTTACTAAGGGATTAAGATTTATCATCCACAAAAATGATAAAATAATTTTAAAACTAACTCTTATTATAAATACTAAGTTTATTATTGCTTGTTAAAATATATAGATTTACTTTTGTTAAAACACAATATGTCTATGAAACTATCAATAATTACTGTTAATCTTAACAACAAAACCGGATTAGAAAAGACTTTTGAATCTATCAATAATCAAACTTTTCAAAAATTTGAACACATAGTTATTGATGGTTTATCAAATGACGGAAGTGAAGAATTGATAACTAATAATAATCGAGTCAATTATTGTAAATCTGAAAAAGACAATGGTGTATATGATGCTATGAATAAGGGTATAAAAGCTGCAACAGGAGAATATATCTTATTTCTAAACAGTGGTGATACTCTGTTTGACAACAATACTTTAGAAAAAGTTATCTTAAATTTAGATAATGAAGATATTATTTATGGTGATCTTTTATTTAATAGCAGGAAAAATCCCTACACTTTTAACTACCCAAGTAAACTCACAGGAAATTTCTTATTTAAAGCTTCCCTACCCCATCCAGCCAGTTTTATAAAAAAAGATTTATTTTCAAGATATGGCATGTATGATCAACAATACAAGATCATAGCTGATTGGGTATTTTTTATAACGGTTATTATTAAAGAAAATGTATCCTATAGGCACATTGATCAAGTCATAAGTAATTTCGATACAGAAGGTATGAGTTCAAAAGCCGAAAATCTATCTCAAATCTTTGAGGAAAAAGCAGAATTTCTTAGAGAGAATTTTTCTTTTTTCTATTATGACCATTTAAAATTAATTGAAACAGAAAAAACCTTGCAACGAATCCAATCTTCGAAGGGTTATAAAATTCTTAAAGCTCTTGGTGTAAAAAAGTTTCAATAACTTAGCAACTTGATTTACTTTTTCTGTTATACTATGTTTAAATCAGTTGCGTCCCAAATAAGTAAAAAAAGGCGGTGAATTTGTATAGCAGAGATTGCTATATTTATTTCGCTAAAAATCATCCACCGCCATGGTAAATATAAACGTATTTTCTCAGATTCTAGGTCTAGTTGAACGTGACATTTTCAATAGATTGGTTCAGAAATACCAGTCCGACAAACATCACAAGGGTATAAACAGCTGGCCCCACTTTGTTAGCATGCTATTTTGCCATTTATCCTCAGCCGATTGTGTTCTGGATATTTCCAATGGGCTTCGCAGTACTACGGGCAATATGAATCATATGGGTATTTCCAGAACACCGAGTAAGTCCAATCTTTCCTATATGAATTCCCATCGCGACCATGCTCTTTTCAGGGATCTTTATTATGGTTGTTGGATCTGCTATGGAGCAAACATCCTCACAAACGAACTGAGCTGCGAAGATTAAAGAGTAAGATTCTGCTGATGGATGCCACAATCATCCCTTTATGTCTGAGTGTATTTGATTGGGCGAAGTTCCGAAGTACAAAAGGAGCGGTTAAACTTCATACGGTATTGGATTATGATGGCTGTATGCCGAGTTTTGTGCATATTACAGATGGTAAACAACATGAATCCAAAGTAGCCAAAACCATCTCTTTTCCTCCAGGGTGTGTTCTTGTGGTAGATCGGGGCTATGTAGATTATGCCTGGATGAACATTTTGGACAGCACCGGCTGTTTCTTTGTTACCAGAAGCAAATCCAACATGAAGTACACTGTGATCAAAACAACTAAGAGTGAGGCACTAATGGAAGGTGGAATAATTGAAGATCAGACCATTGAGCTTATTGGATCACCAAATATAGGGAATGCAGGAAAGAAGATACGCCAAGTTCGTGTTTTGGACAGCACTAAAAACGTAGTGTATGAGTTCTTAACAAACAATTTTAGTTGGAAACCCAAGACAGTAGCATCTCTTTACAAAGAACGGTGGGAGATTGAAACATTCTTCAAACATCTAAAATAAAGACTAAAGGTCACCAGTTTTGTAGGCACATCCCAAAATGCGGTGTATATACAAATATGGACCGCATTGATCGGAATATTACTGTTCAAGTATATCCAAAAGAAAGCTAAATACGATTGGAATCTATCGAATCTGGTCAACTTTATACGATTAAATATTTTTGTAAAAATAGACCTATGGAAATGGGCCGATGATACATTTATTTCAGGAAAACCGCCAAACAAAATTGCTCAATTTAAACTCTTCTAAACTAAATTGGAAGGATCTATTCTGATAAATAAGATAAAACCTTGTCAAAATGAAGATAAAGGGAAGTTTTGTACAGACTAAAATTTGTTTAGGACACTACTGTGTTTAAATTGTATTAAATTATTTTATTTTTTTAAATAATTTAATTGTATGTTTTTGATTTTTTATTTAAGTTACATTCTTGATAATTTATATATGTAATTATGAATACATTTTGCAAAAAAAAATAGGAATATTATTATTTTATTCCCTTGTCTTAATTTCTTGTAAAAAAGAAAATGAAAAATTACAAGAATCTTCCGAGCACTAAAGAAATTTTATGGAAAATTGTCTAATGTAGGAGCCGAAAATGTGCTTTATACGTTAAGAGAGGATGTCTTTCAGATTAAGGGACAAAATATAGTAGAGAGTAAAGATCAATTGGCTTTTGCTTATAGGAAATCTATAGTTTCAAATAATGGCTGTAGTGCTCTCAATTCTCCATTTACGCCTGGATATTGTGGTTATCCGATAAAATGGTATAACGATTTTGTAATAAACAGAGTCGATCTGCGGTTATGATTGATCTCGAATATTATAAGGAATCCATTATACGAGTTAATTCTATAAAATCTTTTCCTTTCGATCTTAAAAGCCCAAATGGGCGATTTTCTTTAGTTGGTCAATCGGACGGAAATCTTTATCTTGTCGATCATAGCAATGATAAAGTGCTATGGGATGCTGGCTCATATAAGAAATATGGTTCTAGATATCTCTATAGAATGACTTTCCAAAAGGATGGAAATTTAGTAATATACGCAAATAGAAATGGGCTTTATGATGATTCAGTATGGGCAACCGGTAATCTTTTTGTACCAAACGGTGATTTTTTCTTATCCAGCGTCAATTCTTCGATGTACATTTTACAGGATGACGGGAATTTAGTTTTATATTTTAATCTTGATGGAGGAAATGCAAACATAGACACCATTGTCAGGATCCAACCAATTGCAGAGACACGAACATGGAATGGAAGGAAATCTACTCATTGGGAACAAATTAAGTAAGTGACTTCACAAAATATTATTTTAGAAAGCTTGTAATGAGTTTTTAATTAGAATTACCTAAGAGATAGCAACCGCAAGAATAACTGTCGTTAAATATTTTTATAAAGTCTCATTTATGCTGTCTTAAGTTGTCAAAAAGCGAGGTTTAGTATATAAAAAGTTTAAGGAAAATATAGTACCTTTCCAGTAAAGCACTAAACCTTCGTATTTTCAAGTAAATATGCTATCATTCATTATGGCAATATATTAGTGGTGAAATAAACTTATTTTTCTACTGTTTTTCATGTTTTAGTAATGATTTGCACGGAACGTATTAATGATTTGCCAAAGAATAATTTACTAATATTTCATCCTTAACTACAATTAATGTCAAAGATTATATATAGAATCACCATTAATTTAATGTTAAACTTTTCGATCTCTTTGAATAAATAAATCGATTTTAGCTATATTTATATAGATAACATCATATTATGTCTAAAAATCTTTATATCGTCCGTCATGCAAAGGCTGAACAGTCATTTTCCAAAAGGGATTTCGACCGTATATTAATAGACAAAGGCATTGAAAGAGCACAACGCATTTCCTATCAATTGTCCTTACACATGCAAGCTGATGCAACTACGCTTTGTATTTCTTCTTCTGCAGATAGGGCATATCAAACAGCAGAAATATTTATTAAAGCGATTAAATATCCACAAATTGCTTTGATTAAAGAAGATCAACTTTATGAAGCAACGTACTTGGATATATTAAAATTAATCAATCAAGTACCTGCACATATCAACACACTTTTTATCTTTGGTCACAACCCTGGCTTATCGGACTTTATTGAATACGTCAGCAATGAATCGGTTCCGTTGTCAACTTCACAGGTTGTACACCTAGTAATTGATGATGGATTTGATTTTAATACTTTGACTTCCAGCTGTGCAACGCTTTTAAATACCATAGTATAATTCCTTTTTGTACCTTCGGGTTATGGCAAATCAATTGCAATTTGAAAATTCTCCCTACCTGAAGCAACATGCTCACAATCCAGTTCACTGGATGCCTTGGGGAGAGGAAGCTTTAAAAAAAGCTCAAGAAGAAAATAAATTGATCATCATCAGTATTGGCTATTCTGCTTGTCACTGGTGTCATGTCATGGAAAGGGAAAGCTTTGAGAATGATGTCATTGCGCAAACCATGAACAAGTTCTATGTACCGATCAAAATTGATCGGGAAGAACGTCCGGATATTGATCAAATATACATGACTGCGGTCCAACTCATGACTAATGCTGGCGGATGGCCATTAAACTGTATTTGTTTACCTGATGGTAGACCGATTTATGGTGGCACGTACTTCAAAGCACATGATTGGCAAAATATATTAATTCAAATTGCCCGAATGTGGGAAGAACAACCTGAGGTGACACTGGAATATGCTGACAAATTGACAAGAGGCATTCAACAAAGTGAACGTTTTCCCATAAATCCAATTCCTGAACAATATAAATTTGATGATTTGCAAGATATCATCAAGCCCTGGAAAGAACTATTCGATCCAAAAGATGGCGGCTATCACCGTAGTCCTAAGTTTCCTCTTCCAAACAACTGGTTATTCTTATTACGCTATTCCGTCTTAGCACATGATCATGAAACATTAAATCATGTGCATTTTACCCTTCAAAAAATAGCCTCAGGAGGTATTTATGACCATATTGGTGGTGGGTTTGCTCGCTACTCGGTTGATAGTGAATGGCATGTCCCTCATTTTGAAAAAATGCTTTATGATAATGGTCAACTGATTTCCTTATATGCAGAAGCATATCAACAACAACCTTTACCTTTGTACAAACGTATTGTTGAAGAAACAATTATATGGGCCAAGCGAGAGATGTTAGACCCAAATAAGGGTTTTTACTCAGCCTTGGATGCAGATAGTGAAGGAGTAGAAGGAAAGTTTTATACTTTTGATTTATCGGAAATTAAAACCATCTTGGGCGATGATGCTGATTTATTTATCGCTTACTTTAATATTACAGATGAGGGAAATTGGGAAGAAGAAAAAATCAATATCCTGAATTGTGATATTGATGCAGATCTAATGGCTCAAGAGGCAGGATATACCTCCGAAGAATGGGAAGCTTATCTGCGTTCAATTAAGAAGAAATTATTTGATTATCGTAAAAAACGTATTCATCCTGGACTTGACCATAAACAGTTGGCCACTTGGAATGCACTTCTTCTAAAAGGTCTAATCGATGCGTATCGTGTATTTGACAAGCAAGACTATTTAGAACTGGCTTTGGAAAATGCGGAATTCTTGATGCATGAATTGATAGCAGAAGATTTTACAATGCTCCATCAACCGAAAGATTCTAATCGGAGTATTTCCGGATTTTTAGATGATTATGCTTTCACTATTGCTGCATTTACAGCATTGTATGAAGCTACATTCGAAGAAAAATGGCTTTATACAGCGAAAGGATTATTAGATAAAACGATTGAACTATTTTACGACAGTCATGAAAAAACCTTCTATTATAGCGCTTCTAATGCAGAAAAATTAATTGCTCGAAAAAGTGAAGTCATGGATAATGTCATTCCGTCATCTACATCTACAATCTGTCATCAATTAAAAAAAATAGGACTACTATTTGATAATGAGGGATATATAGCGATATCAGATCAATTATTTGCGAATGTATTTCCACAAATCAAGACATACGGCTCTGCTTATTCAAATTGGGCAATATTATTGTTAGAAGAATTGTATGGTTGCAATGAGATTGCGCTGACTGGAGAGGATGCACAGGCATTTCGTAAAGAGCTAGATCATTATTACATTCCGAATAAAATCGTATTAGGTGGAACAAAAGGCAGTCTACCATTGTTATTAAATAGAGCGGGTTTAAAATCAAAAGCCTACCTTTGTAGAAATAAAACATGCAGTCTGCCACAGAATACGATTGCAGAACTTATAAAAATAATAGAATAATAACGGGGAAAATCCCAAAAATCAAAACAAATGGCAATAGTAACTAATGACGTAGTAGCGTTAACTTACAAACTTCACACAATCGAAAACGGCGAAAAAGTTTTCGTAGAAGAAACAACAACAGAAAATCCTTTAGACTTCTTATACGGTGTTGGCATGATGCTTCCTAAATTTGAAGAAAACATCGCTGGCTTAAATGTTGGTGACACTACTGCATTTGAATTATCTGCAGAAGATGCATATGGTGAAAAAGACGAACGTGCTGTTGCCCAATTACCAGCAGATATGTTTAAAGAAACTGGTTTACCTCCAGTTGGAGAAGTTATCCCATTACAAGATAACCAAGGTAACCAATTCCGTGCTGTAGTTGTAGAAGTAACTCCAGAAGTTGTTGTTGCTGACTTAAATCACCCAATGGCTGGTAAATCATTACATTTCGAAATTGAAATTTTAAATGTACGTCCTGCAACTGAAGAAGAGTTATCTCATGGTCACTCTCATGGTGTAGATGGTACTCAAGGTCACTAATTCTGATCGAGATAAATAAAAAAAGCGGATGCTGGTTTTAAACTAGCATCCGCTTTTTTATTAAAATAACAATACAAACTGGAAGACTCTTTTTTCCAGTTTACATTTTCATTCCTACTTGATACCTAAGATTTCTTTATTAAAATTATCATCTGCTCCTGATGCTGCAAAATCATCGAACGCACGGTCAGTTACTTTAATAATGTGTTTCTTTATAAATTCTGCCCCTTCAGTTGCGCCATCTACGCTATTCTTTAATGCACACTCCCATTCCATCACTGCCCAGCCATCAAAATCATAAGCGGCAAGTTTACTAAATATCCCTTTGAAGTCTACTTGTCCATCTCCTAACGAACGGAACCGTCCTGCACGATCCAACCAGCTACTGTAGCCTCCATACATCCCCTGCTTACCAGTTGGATTAAATTCTGCATCTTTCACATGGAACATTTTAATGCGTTCATGGTAATGATCAATGTAACTTAAGTAATCCATACCTTGTAATAATAAGTGTGATGGATCATAAAGTAAACAAGCTCGTGGATGGTTATCTGCTGCTTCCAAGAAGCGCTCATAACTCACGCCATCGTGCAGATCCTCACCTGGATGAATCTCATAACAAAGATCTACTCCATGCTTGTCAAATTCATTTAATATGGGAACCCAACGATTTGCCAACTCTTTAAAACCAAGTTCAACAACACCTGAAGGGCGTTGTGGCCAAGGATAAACCATGTGCCATAACAAAGCACCGCTGAAAGTCGCATGCGCATTTAATCCTAGATTTGCAGATGCCTGTGCGGCGTATATTAATTGCTGTGTAGCCCATTCAGTTCTAGCTTTTGGATTATTACGAACTTCTGCCGGAGCAAATCCGTCAAATAGCTGATCATATGCTGGATGAACTGCAATTAACTGGCCCTGCAAATGTGTAGAAAGTTCCGTAATTTCTAAACCAATCTCTCCTAATTTTCCTTTTATTTCATCCGCATAAGTTTTACTTTCAGCAGCTTTTTGTAAATCAAAGTATTGCGGATCATTGGTCGGTAGCTGTACGCCTTTAAATCCGAGAGATTTAACCCATTTACCAATATTTTCAAGTGTATTATAAGGTTCCTCGTTAGCAACAAATTGGGCTAAGAAAATTCCTGGTCCTTTTAGTGTCTTCATAAATAAATCGTTTGCTAAATATAATAAAATTAAAAAAGTAAATGAACATAAATTGCTTTAAAAACCATTATACTGTTTATAATCTAGCGTAATAGTATTGTAAAGATCCCATGTTGTGGTATAATCTGACTTCATTTATTATATGTTATGTATTCTAGCTCATAAATAACGATGGAATCGTTTCCGTTTTACTTCTTAAGGATCATTATCAATCAGTGATCTCCATCTTCATTCAAATAATCAGATCTATTAAACAATTCGATTAAATTGCACTGTAAAGGTTGAACCTTCACCAATTGCAGATTGAACAAATAATTGACCATCGTGCATATCAATGATCCGCTGCACTATAGAAAGTCCGATACCATGTCCATTTTGGTCTGGAGAAGATGCTGATCGGTAAAAAAGTTCAAATATATGCGGTAAATCCTCAGATGAAATTCCTCTCCCCTTGTCAGAAATATGTATTGTTGCGATCCCCTTATTGTACATGATCTCTACTAAGCAATGCTTATCAGCACTATATTTGCACGCATTCTCGATCAAATTAGCGAAAGCCACCTTAAGTAAATAAGCATTTCCCATCACCAGAATTTCTTCTTGATCTTCACCAGCATGGAGCAATTCATAATCAAAAGATATGCTGACACGGTAATCCTTATCTTTATCCTGCACCATAAATTTTGATTCAACAAGAATTTCGTCGAGTCTAAGGGAACTAAAACTAACTTGTGAACTATCGTAGTTCGCACGGGCAAAATCCAATAAGGAATTAGACAAAACAGTTGCTTCTTTAGCATCTAGTAAAGCGGTATCGATCGAATGTTTATAATCTTCTAAGGTGGTATTCAACTCTTTGGCAAGTTCGAGTTCAGCGATCATAGCAGACAAAGGAGTACGAAATTCGTGGGATATAATAGAAACAAAATGTCTTTGGTTGTTAAACGATTTTTCCAATCGATTGAAAGTCCCATTAAATGTATCGATCAATTCAGAGAGTTCATCCTTTGCTTCTCGATAATATACCCTTTTACTTAGATTATGTTCAGAGACATCCCTAATTTCATTAATAATATGTTTAATTGGTTTTAGAATATATTGAGCAAAGAAAAAAGAAGCTATAAATATAAAAATAATGGCAACAACATAAATACTGATCAGAAGCTGCTGTAAACGATGCATATGGGCATAACCGGTCTGGTCATACGCATGTCCAATGAGATAGTATTGTTTGCCTTGAAAAGGATAATGCATCCCCATAAACAGCTCATCACCCTGATTCCAAGTCATAAAATTTTTATTTCGAATCTTCTCTAAAAGAGCTCGATCATAATTTTGTTCGCCAAAATCTACAAAGAGCTTTTGAAATTGATTGTCAAAAACTGTTATCTGAGCCTCATTGATCATTTTTTTATTTTGTTCATGAATCTGACGCAATTGCGCTTCACTCACTTTGGCATCAAAAATAAATTCTGCACGCCAAGTAATTTTATACCTCAACCGGTCTATAAATTCTTCCTCCCTATTTTTCTCGGAAAAGAAATAGATACTATAGGCAAAAAGAAATAGTATTGCCGCAGAAAATAACGTAAATACCAACGAGGTTCGAGAAGCTATTTTCATTCTTTACTTGATAAGATAAAACCATGTCCTGATTTGGTGTGGATGAGTTTAGTTTCAAAATCTTTATCTACTTTTTTTCTAAGATAATTGATGTATACATCAATATAATTAGTCCCAGTATCAAAATTTTTTCCCCATACATTTCTGGCGATCTCATCACGGCTCAATAACGTTTCATGATGGCGCATAAAGAATACAAGTAGATCAAATTCTTTTGGGGTCAATTTAATGTCCATATGATTGCGTGTCACACTTTTACTTCTCAAATTGACCGATAGCGAATCATAATCTAAAGTTTCATTATTTTCCCAACCGCCAAACTCTTTATTTCTTTTTAGAACAGCTGCAATGCGGACATATAATTCGCGAAGATCAAAGGGTTTTACCATATAGTCGTCTGCCCCGGCATCAAAACCTGCGATCTTTTCATCGATTTGACCAAGAGCTGTGAGCATAATAATCGGTATTTTAGGATAGATCGATTTCATGCGCTTGCTCAATTCGATGCCGCTCATGCGAGGAAGCATAATATCGATAATGAGCATATCATAATCAAGTAACTTCACCTGCTTTAAAGCAGATTCAGCATCAGGGGCAACACTAACTTGATAGTCTTGGCTCTTTAATCCTTTTTGTAATACCGAACTTACACGTTCATTGTCTTCTACGACCAATACCCTCATATAAACAAATGTAGATACTTTTTAAATAAAATAAAATCAACAAGAAATTGCTGTGCATACTGTTATATACAGCATGCACAGCAAAACCTACCTTTACTTTGATCATTATACTATTGAAAAAATAGTATTTCTCCTATTGGCATCTCTATTTTTTCGAGTCATAACTGGCGACAAATAAATCATCGGCCCCTTCTTGTAGCGGTATATATAAACGTTCCCAGCTTTTCGTATGAACCATTTGCCAACTGTGGCCTTTTCCTTTCAAATCTTCAGCGAGTAAGATCACCCCCGGTTTAATCAAAAATGTGGAACCATCACTGACCTTAAACCGGATTTTGCCTTTTAATGTCACTACATATTGACGTCTTGGAGCAGGATGCGCATTTTTTTCCCAATCCTCTGTTTTGTTGCTAGACCAAAAAGTAGTTGTGCTCGCATGTTTCAATGTTGGAATATATCCTTTTTCAAAAGAACAAGTTCCATCAGGATTATTGATCAATCGAATCGCGGGCATTTTACCTTCACTTTCTTCTACTTTTACCGATGTAATGTTTCCATGATTTTCTTGAGCTTTTAGTGATTGACCAATAAATGCTAAACTGACAAGCATGATTGCTTTTGAGATGATTTTCATTTTTTATTAATTTTAAGATCTATTATTATTTTTACAAATTTTCATATACACTGTCGTGCACCATCATACGATCAAAGTAAGGTTTATACTGCGCTACCAAAGCAAGATGTTGTGGCAATTTCCCATAAGCTTCTAGCTCCTCGAGGCTATCGAATTCCATCGAGACATTGTATGTAAAACTATTATCTAAAACAGTACGTGGACTTGAAGCGGCAGGTTTACCATAACGTACATTTTTGACATAGGGTAATTTTTTGAGCCCTTCAAAAAATTGTTTAAATTCTTCAACTTGCATTACTGAAAGCTCAGGTTTGAGCCAAAAAAGTAGATAATGAAAAAACACAGGCTTTACTTTTTTATGATTTGCTGCTAGTAGGGTAGAACTTGTTACGCCCAAGACTCCTACAGTTCCTAATGTTTGTATGAAATTTTTCCTTTTCATGTTATTATTAATTAAAATCTATTCTATATTTAAGGATAAAGGCCCATTTATGATCTGTCACCAAACTTTCTTTTGCTGCATTCATGCTATAAATTGGTCTATTTTGAGCATCGAAGGTCAAGCGGCTACTATTTCCATGAAATAACATCGATATTCCAGCATCGTATATCGCACTATTATCTTTTAAAGCATTGTAGTTGGCAAGTTGTATGGATACTGCGGGCTGCAGTTGCAGGTTATGATTATTGCGGCTAAAATAGGGCAATGTACCTCCTATTTGAGCATAAAATGTATTACCCGTTCCTGCGGTAGGTAAAGCATTTCCAGCCCCATTTAAACTTGCACTGGCAGCCACTACTCCCGTAGCTGGATTATTTGTTCCCGAAAATCGGACATAATTAGGTCCATAGTCATTATGCATGGCCATAGCGTACGCACTGATAGAAGTTCCTTTACCCTTATTGAGGGGTGCGTCATAGAAAATATCTAGTGCTACGCTTTTCATATCATCGTTTTGTACTGCTTTATCAGCATCTAAATGCCATAATGCATCGTGCATATATTCAAATCCCCCACCTACACTTAATACTCTTTTCTTCCCTAGATAGGTACCCGCATTAAATGGCGTTTCATTATTCTCCTTGTCAAAAAATGCATATCTAAAGTAACCTGAAACATCTTTACGGGCTTCATTTTTACTAAATTTAGCGACATTTAATTCCGGATCTGCATTTGTTGCCGTATAAGGATCAGCAACTACCAGTCGGTAATCAAGACGTCCCAGCTGACCTTTAATATAGGCACTCATCTCCCGCACCGTCATATCTGTAATACCTGTGTTTGATGTCGCATATAGGGGAAGATCATAGAGTAAAGTTGCCTGAGGTCCTGTTGTGAAACGAGATAGTCCTCTCCAAGTAGAACGTCCAGCACCTACTGCAAGCTTAGGGCTAAAGCTATACTCTGCATATGCATCAAGTAGATCCATATAGGTATTATTTTTACTGTTCACATTCACATTTGTAGGCCCCATTTGCAGTACGAAATACAAGTTTTCAGTTGGTTTATACGTCATCTTCGCACGAATACGGCGCAGTGATAAATCGGATACACTTCCTACTGGTTCATTATTAACAAGGCTTCCTGGATTTAATTGAGTGTAACGCGCCCACAGTTCTGCATACCCACTGAAGCTCACATAACGAGTATGCTCCTTATTTAAATAATGGGTGAGTTTGGGATTTCCAAAATCATTTGTTTGTGCCTTACTTATATGGATTCCAGTAAGACCAATGGTCAATAATAATGACGCAAACAGCGGCTTTTTATTCATGATAATTTGTCTTTAATATGATTCGTTTGTTAAGACAAATTTAGGTTGGAATATAGAGGCAAATCATTAGAAAACTATTAGAAATACAGCTGTAATGATTTGAAAAAGTTAGCGAAACAATTATATTATAAATTTATGAATATTTAATTTTTAAGTGGGTTATTAAAAGAAAATATGCCTTTAAACGACAATACGAGACATTCCTTTCTAAATACTCGCTTTCTGTGACACCTTCTTTCAAATAAGTAGTTCCTTCTTTTAAAGATTGGATCACATCTTTAAAAGAAGTGACACCTTCTTTCTAAAAATAATCATGCATACGACCAAAACCGCTCTATATTTCTTTAATGATAATCTGATTATGAAGAAAACATGGATCAACTTTAGAAGTTTTGGTCAATTATTCTAAAAAAAGCGATCATAAGCAAAAACAAACGATCAGAACTTAAAAACAAGCGATTATAACTTAAAAACAAGGGACTGCTTATTAATAAGAAGGGATTGCATATAGAGAAGAAGTACCTCTATGTGTAAAAGAAGGGGTCAGTTCTTTTAAACATAGAGGTCCTTCCTTTAAAGAATCGACGATAAAGCCAAATAATGAGGACAATCTTTTCAAGAACGAGTTACTTCTTGTAAAGATTGCCTTACTTCTTAAGAAGATGTAATCCCTTCTTCTCAAGAAGGGATCGCTCCCAGCCAAGAAGTGATCCAACTTTTGCATACTTTTTTAAGTTCTTGCAGCATTTTGAATACATAAATTAGCACGCGAACTATTTTAATCACTTCTAATTCCCTACTCTTCTTATAAAAAACGTCATCATCATAAGATGATGACCTCCATATAATTTATTGGTATTGGATAGAAAATACGATAGCCTAATTTTGATCAGAAACAACCAACATACGCTAGTTCTCTATTAAATTTTTGTTGCCCGCAGCATTTCTCTTTTCCCAGGTGCACCTGGAGCTTTTTCAATCGTAAATCCTAAAGCCTTCATACTTCTTTTAAGATTTCCAGTGATCGCATAGGTAACAAATACACCTCCTGGTTTTATAAATTTAGCAACATGCGCTAATGCTTCATCTGTCCACATTTCGGGTTGATGAACCGCAGCAAATGCATCAAAGTATACGATATCAAAAATCTTATTGGAGTTAAAATTCATCAATAAAGTATGATTGATATGTAACTGCGCTTGTTTGTTGACCTGCATGGTTCCAGTTAATGCGTCCTTGTAATGCGAGATATAATTTTTCCAATCTTCCTCTGACACAAAAGCATCATAACCAATTTCTTGAATCACATCTAGGGGTAATGGAAATCCCTCTATTCCAACATAATCTATCTCAACCTGTTTATCAGCAATGTAAGCTAGCGTTTGTGTGAAATTTAAACCTGTTCCAAACCCGACTTCTAAAATTGCAACTTTATGTAGCTGATGCTGTTGTATATAATAATCAAGCCCTGTATGAATAAAAACATGTTTACTTTCCTGAACTGCACCATGTTTGGAGTGATAACACTCCCCTATTTGTTCATTGAACAATGTCTTTGAACCGTCTCCTGTTGTTACAAATTCCATTTCTTGCATATGGAACAAAAGTAAAATAAATAGATCTTAATCGGTATGTATGCAATCATTATTATAATCTTCAACGATCATAAGTATAAAAGACCAAAAATGATTAGTGTTAGCATCCCTACAGGCTAGAAAAAAAAACATCAGTACAATCCACATGGAACTTAATTAAGTAACAATTTATTATAGTAGAAAAAGCCAAACAGCAAGTATAAGAAAAGTTTAACATAGCTAAATAATCATATACAACAACCCATCATCCCGATAATTATTTGTATATTAACAGATTACAAAAATATAAAAGTATGAATGGTTTTTTAAAACGATCTCTTCGCTATATGGGTCTTTGTCTAATTATAGGCACTTCTTCTTGTAGTTTAGCACAAACTAAATATTTTGACGACGTTACAATAACGCATCTCCCACAAGATGCAAAAGCACATGCTCTAGATGTGATTCTAATAGATGTAGATGGTGACGGAGATTTAGATCTCGTTTTAGCATTAGAATCACAACCTAATCGATTATACCTCAATGATGGAAAAGGGATTTTCTCTTGGAAAAAAGATACTTTTGTTCCTAAATCTCATGATACCGAACATGTAAGAGCTGCTGATTTTAATCAAGACGGTCTATTAGATCTTATTTTCGTTGCTGAAGATGATCAACATCATGAATATTATTTAGGAAATGGTGATGGTACATTTACTGACGTTTCTGATCGTTTATTGGGGAAAAGTGAGGCAAATGGTTTAGATGTCGCAGATGTCAACGGAGATGGATTAATGGATATTGTTATTGGCAATTCTGGTCAATCACCACAAAATTTTTTATGGTTAAATGATCCTAAAAGACCAGGTTATTTCCTCGATCATTCTACCGTCTCACTACCACAGGTTGCCGATCAAACACAGTCAATAAAATTGGCAGATTTGGATGATGATGGTCATGTCGACCTGATTATTGGCAATGAAGAAACGCCAAATCGTTTATTATTTAATGATGGTCAAGGTAATTTCATCGAACATGCTATGGGTCTTCCTTTAAATATCCCCTTGCATACAAGAGAAGTTATAGTTTTTGATGCCAATGGTGATGGAAAACCCGATTTACTTTTCGCAAATCTGACAAGCAATGGCGGAGCCAAAGAAAAAGATCCACGGGCACGATTATTTATAAACCAAGGTAATCGTCTCTTCGTTGATGAAACAGAATCAAGAATGCCCGAACAGGAATTTTCGACCTATGCCGCTACAACAGTCGATTTTGATCAAGATGGGCATCTCGACATTATCTTAAGCGCCATTAAGATACCTCCTTTTGAGGAAATGCAAGTCCAAGCACTACGAAATAACGGATCTGGGCATTTTTCATTTGTGACAGATGATGTTATACCTGAAATCACTCGAGGGAGAAGTTGGGGTATTGCAGTTGGTGACGTGAATGCTGACGGTGTCGATGATATCGTGATTGGTGGCTGGGGGTCTCAAGTACGCTTATTATTGGGTAAAAAACAAAACTAAAATCAAAAAAGGGCTGGAATATGACCCCAGCCCAAAATTATAATTTAGCATATTTAATTTTTATTGCTGCAATACTTTATTTTTCTTGATATCATCATAAATCACAAATGTTTTATCTCCATTAATGAGTATACCACGCCCCGTACCCTTTGTTCTGTTGCTTTCATTATTGACATTAACAGCGATAACTCTTCCTTTATAAAAAGCGGTGATATCAGGAAAAATCGTATGGCCCACATATATTTTTGTTGCGTTGTAATTTTGAAGGATCTGACTGAATTCTTCTTCACTCAAAGGATGATATTTTTCTTCTTGGCGCACCATACCACGATACCACAAAGGTCCCTCGCTACCAAAAAGAAAAGTTCCAGCGACCGATTTTTGACGTTCTTCTTTAGTTCTAAACAGAACATTGCGCACCGAGTCATTCACTGCTGGGATAGTCCATGCTGGATCAAGCATCGTACGACTTAGTCCTGCATGTACAAAAAGATGATCGCCTATCTTTTCCATTGTATTTTTACTTTGCAACCATCTTCCTAACTCTGTGTTTATCGCCCAAAACTCACGATAATCTTTTCCGAGTGAATCTGCCAGTATTTTATATTTATCTTGTGCATATTTGTAATTACCTCGCAAGATCATTTCTTCATGATTTCCCAGTAAAAAGTGAACTTTACCACCTGCTTGGTCTGCTTCATATTCTAACTTATAGATCAACCAAAAAATGGGTAACACATCTTTACCGCGATCAAAGACGTCTCCTATAATGACTAGATTATTTTTGCCATAAACCCATTCATAGTTATTTCCGATGACTTTCTGAGCTTTTAAAATCGAAAAAAAAGATTCAAAGTCTCCGTGGGGATCAGATAGTACTAATAGGGTATCGCTACTGGAATAATGCCAATCTGGAGTCTCAATCGGATGCATGGATACATTAAAACGATGATGACTATCCTCAGTCGTTACCGAGAAAGAGGCTTCGGATGGTGTTTGGATCTGGATTTCCCCATTCTCCACACGTACTAGCGTTGTATCCCCATCCTCATAAAAGAAATAAGGACCATCGTATTTTCCTAATCCAGTCTGACCTTGTGCATACCCAGTAGAAATGAAAAAAAACAGACCTGCTAAAGGACAAAGTATACGGGTGCTCAAAAGACCTTCATATTTGATTTTAAGATATTTTTTAATTCTAATATAGCTCATTCTGCTTGTTAATATCAGTTGTTATGAATAATAATTGAAAAAAGGAAACATTCCAATATTACTATTTCTTCTTGTATTCTGTTACGATCTGTAAACATACACTGCTTAGTATATCTAAAAAAGAAATGCTTATACTTTAATACAAATTTCTTTAAATAATCATGAAATCTAAATATTTATTATGCCTTTGGTCGAAAATATTAATTACAAATCTCTATTACAACATTTTTAATAAAACATATTAGAAAAAAAACTAAATTAGTCTTCGCAATGACATATTCAATCAATTTATTTCTCCAAAATTATGGAAACATTATCCTACTGATCGTAGGTATACTTATTGGTAGTATTTTAGGGATATATCTACCCCAAGTGGTGGTTTATATCAAACCTATAGGTGATATTTTTCTTAATTTATTATTTGTTGCTGTTATCCCTTTGGTATTTTTCGCTATTTCTTCCTCTGTAGCCAATATTGAAGGTACAAACCAGTTAGGAAAGATAATCGGCACGATGAGTATGGTATTTTTAATGGGGGTTCTAATTTCTGCTTGTGCAACTATTGCGGTACTTTATTTTTTCCCTTTGGAAGCTCCGCATGTAGCCGATGGTGCTCATCTGCTTGAGAACAATCCTGATGATACTTGGAGTGATAAAATGGTTCGCTTTATTACCGTTTCAGAATTTGGAAAATTACTGTCTAGGGAAAATATGCTCGCACTCGTTATTTTTTCCTTTTTGGTAGGTATTGCAACCCGAAAATCCAGTATGGCAGCACAACCTTTTCTCGCCTTCTTAAATGGTGGAAACGAAGTAATGAAAAATCTACTGATTTTAATCATGAAAATTTCGCCTTTAGGTTTGGGTGCTTATTTTGCCTATCAAGTGAGTAGTCTCGGTCCACAACTATTTGGCTTTTATGCCAAACCTTTAGGTCTTTATTACCTTTTTGGAACGATCTATTTCATTTTGGGTTTTAGCATATTTGCCTTTATCTCTAATGGTAAATACGGTCTCACCTCATTCTGGAAAAACAATATTGTACCCACATTGACTGCGCTAGGTTCATGCAGCAGCTTGGCCACTATGCCTGCCAACTTAATTGCCGCAAAAAAAATAGGAATTCCTGACGCGATAGCCAATGTTGTCATTCCATTAGGAACAACCCTGCATAAGCAAGGTTCGAGTATATCATCAATTTTTAAAATATACGTTGCTTTTCTATTAATAGGGAAAGATTTCTTTGATCCTACTACCCTTATTACAGCGCTAGGCATTACTGTACTTGTAAGCGTTGTGGCTGGAGGAATTCCTAATGGCGGATATATTGGGGAAATGCTCATGATTTCTGTCCTTGGCCTACCTATTGAAGCTGTTCCTGCGGTTATGATTATCGGAACATTGGTTGATCCATTAGCCACCATCTTAAATGCAACCGGAGATACGGTAGCGAGCATGCTTGTCACGAAATTTACGGGCAACAAATTTCAGGTGGCAGCTGTAGATTCCTTAGAATCGTAATCCATAAAATATAGTACCATATTGATGTGTTTTATAGAGCATCTCTTTTGCCTCGCGTGATTGGAATGTATAGGATAGTCCTAAAGATGATCTGCCATTTGCGAGCATAAAACCAATTTTATGACTATAGATGATCTTTTCAATCTGATATTGTTCTTTGTTGATGTCGTGATGCCCCAATCCACCTTGAATAGTGGCATTGTAACCAACAAAATGAACAGCAGGTACATAGTATAAAAATAGTTCACGATCGTTACTCCTACTTTGCACATGCCCCTTCGTAAATACCGAATGGCTGAATGAACGTAACCTTCCCCAGCGGATAGGTAACCCCACATGCGCATTGATATGGTTCATCCCTAAAGTACCAGAGCTCATACCAGAGATTTCAAAACTATGATTAATCGATCTGTAAATTAGTTTTTGATATTTAACTCCAAGATCAACTCCAAAGGCATTTGACACTTCCTGATTCCATCCGGATACTTCATACATGTTAAATACTTGATGAATTACTTTCTGTACTTCCCTCCCCTTTGCAAGTGGCCCCACTTGTCCTAATTCTACTTTTAAACTTAATATTTGTTCATCATTATAATACTGATTCAATTCTCCAGACAAATATAAATATCCTGCAAAAGGTCGATCCCATTGTAAGGACCTCCCCGCACTCAAATTAATTCCATTGTACATTTTTTGTCCAAATTCAACATCCAGTATACGATTTTTAATTCGCGAAGTATCAGATTTTAGCCCCAATCGATAGTTGATATTAATTCCATTTGTATAATACCGATCTTGAGATGTCAACAAATAAACATCATTGTCATTTTGAATAACAATTTCATGCCGTATATTTTTTGTTTGTGACCATGAATGCTTGACATTACATATTGCTAAACATACATACATGAAAGACAGAATAATTATTTTTATGTTATTCAACTGATTGTAAAAATTAAGATGTAAACTAAATTAAAAATATTTAATAAGATTCTAGGTATCTCGTGCAGAATCATTTAAAGATATGTTTTCTATAGCGCGAAATTATTTAGAAAGGTTATAAATAAACTATCCAAGTTGCAAATTTAGTTACTTCGCCAATCTATTCGTAATTTTGTAGTCGATAAGTTGTTAAATTTTTTAAAATGAAACCTTCATGAGCTTAAATCAGCTCCTGAATAAAAATGAATAACTGTTCATGAGTAATCATGAGCTTTAAAAAAATTACTCTAATGAAAAAAAGTTCCATTGTTCTAATCGCCATCATTGCTGTTGCTATTGCTATGATTCTTGTCATTTATACAGATTCAAGTACTTATTCAACTTTCACTGAAGCGAAAGAGAAAAAGACAGAGCTCTACGTCGTAGGTGTACTCAATAAAGAAAAAGCGTTGCATTATGATCCAAAAACAAATGCTAATCACTTTTCTTTTTACATGTATGACAACGATAGTACCGAATGTGTTGTGGTATTCAATGGTTCAAAGCCACAAGATATCGAACGTTCTGAACAGATTGTGCTAACAGGAAAAATGGATGGCGATGTCTTTCACGCATCAAAAATTCTAATGAAATGCCCTTCAAAATACAACCAAGATCAGGTTGAAGTTATCGAAACGAACGCAGTAGCTTTTAATAAATAATATTCATAATCACCACATAAATGGACGTAAACTACGTAGGCGAGAATCTATTGCCTGGAAAAATAGGTCAATTTTTTATCATTCTCTCATTTGGAACAGCGCTTCTTTCTTTCATCAGTTATTATTTTGCTACAACTAATAAAGAGGACAAATCTTGGTTAAAAATCGCTCGGGTTTCCTTTTGGATAAATGCCGTTTCAATTCTTGCGATTGGGTCGACACTATTTTATATCATATACAATCATTTATTTGAATATCATTATGCTTGGGCACATAGTTCGAAAGCGCTACCGACGCATTATATCATTTCCAGTTTCTGGGAAGGTCAAGAAGGTAGTTTTTTACTCTGGATGTTTTGGCAAAGTGTATTAGGATCAGTTTTGCTGTTTAAAGCAAAGGATTGGGAAGGTCCAGTGATGACCTTTATTATGCTGTGTCAAGTATTCTTAGGTTCGATGATAGTTGGTGTTCAAATTTTTGGATTTCACTTCGGTAGTTCGCCCTTTATCTTATTAAGAGAGGCGATTGAAGGCCCAATTTTCAGTCAAGCGGATTACCTTTCTCTCATACCCGATGGAAGAGGCTTAAATCCATTATTACAGAATTATTGGATGGTAATCCACCCCCCTACGCTATTCTTAGGATTCGCGTCTATGGTTGTTCCTTTTGCATACGCAGCTGGAGCACTTTGGACCAAACGTTATAAAGAATGGATCACACCGGCTTTACCATGGGCGCTTTTTGCCGTTATGATTTTGGGAGTTGGTATTATTATGGGTTCTTTTTGGGCTTATGAAGCACTTAACTTTGGCGGATTTTGGGCTTGGGATCCTGTAGAAAATGCTTCTATTATTCCTTGGTTTACATTAATTGCTGCTGTCCATGTCATGATCGCATACAAAAACTCAGGTCATTCTTATTTCACTGCGACATTTTTAGCATTGGTGAGTTTTGTATTGGTTATCTATGCATCATATCTAACGAGAAGTGGTATTTTGGGAGAAACATCTGTTCACTCTTTTACAGATTTAGGATTAAACGGACAATTGATCGCATTTAATGCCACATTCTTTGCGATTATGGTCATTGCCCTTGTTGTGCGAAAAAAACATATGCCAACTACACAAAAGGAGGAAGATATCTATTCCAGAGAATTTTGGTTATTCATCGGTGCTTTGGTACTGACTGTAGCTTGTGTTCAAATGATTTCTTCCACATCAATCCCAGTCTTCAATGCAATTTTTGGAACCAAAGTTGCCCCTCCTTTAGATCCTATCCAACATTATAATAAATGGCAATCAGGTTTTGCTGTTGTTATTATGATTTTAACTTCAATTACTCAGTTTTTAAAGTATAAAAAAACAGATCCTAGAAAATTTTTCGCATCTACTATTGCATCATTAATCGTTGCGGTTCTATTGACTGCTATCGTTTCTTACATTACTAAAACGTATACAAACCTCATTTTCATATTAATTACTTTCTCTTCTTTATTTTGTATTCTTGCTAATATCCGTGTATTAGCCGACGCTGTAAAAGGGAAATGGAAATTAGCCGGTTCATCTGTGGCGCATATTGGTTTTGGACTGCTATTAATTGGAGCTATGGTAGCTGCCTCGACAAATGAAGTGATCTCCATCAATAACACAGGTTATATTGCTGTGTCAGGATTTGATAAAGTGGAAAAACCTGGAGACAACTTATTTTTAACGGAGGGAGAACCTGTTCAGATGGGTGATTACCGTATTACTTATATCGGTGATAGTGTGGCTCAACCCAATGTATTCTATAAAATAAAATACGAAAAAATTGATGAAGAAAGTGGAAAAGTCCAAAGTTCGTTTGTGCTGATGCCATTTGCTCAGAATAATGAAAAAATGGGTGGATTGATTGGTACTCCAGCAACCAAACATTACTTTACTCATGATATTTATACCCTGATAACAGCTGCAGCATCGGATCAGCAGGCAAAAAATGCAAATATTCCTGCGGATCAAAAAACAGGTTTTGAAGATTATGAAGAACCTGCAACTTATGAAGCTAATGTAGGCGATACGCTCCGGTATAGAAATGGATTTTTCGTCATTGAAGGCGTTAATCGAAATGCACACTTAGAAAATATTCCGAAAGGAGAGAAAGATGTGATCGTCGGGCTGAAAATTAAAGTGGTAGCTTCTGATAACAAAGAGTATCACGTAGAACCTATATTTTTAATTAAAGACGGTACTTCGTACGATTTTAATAAGGATGTGAACGAACAAGGATTACGCTTCCGTTTTTCAAATATCCTACCTAAAAAAGATAAGCTGGAAATTATGGTGTACCAAAAACCATTACCAGAGAAAAAATGGATCGTTTTCAAAGCCATTAAATTTCCGTATATTAATTTCTTCTGGTGTGGAACAATCGTGATGTCAATTGGATTTTTCATGTCTATATTTAGAAGAAATAGTGATGCAAAACGATTAGAAAAAAAACAAAGCTAATGGATATTGTCATCTTAGGAAGTGGAAATGTTGCTACTCATTTTGCACAAAACTTTCATCATCAAGGTCACAAAATAAAACAAATATTCAGTCAAAAAAAGGCCAATGCACAAGCATTGGCCTTTGCTGTACATGCAGACAGCATCACCGAGATTTCTGAAATGCAAAGACATGCTGATTTATATGTGATAGCGGTATCAGATCAAGCGATCAGTTCCTTGATCATGGATTTTCCAACAGATCTATCCGGAATTGTTGTACACTGCTCTGGAGCAACTGAGATGGACGTATTAAATAAGTTTAAACATTACGGAGTTATTTATCCACCTCAATCCATTTCTAAAAATGAAGATTCTGACTTCAGCCAAATTCCATTCTGTATCGAGGGAAATACCCCGAAAGTACAGGCAACTCTATTAACACTCATCCATACCATAGCGCCTCTATCTTTTGCATGTAGTAGCAGTCAAAGATTAGCCATACATGTGGCATCGGTATTTGCCAATAATTTTACGAATGCACTTTTTCAAATCAGCTATGAACTTTTGCAAAAGCATGATTTGCCCTTTGATTTAGTACGACCAATTATTCTAGAAACAGCGAAAAAAGTTCAAACTAGGATTCCAAAAGAGGTTCAAACCGGACCTGCTGTTAGAAATGACAAAATAACGATAAAAAAGCATTTAAATTTTATCAGAGAACAGGATGATTGGAAACAAATCTATCAACTATTATCACAAGAGATTGTGAAAAGAAAAAGCTAAATATCATTTCTTTACCAAGATTTTAAATCTTCTTCATACCTGCCAATAATTTTCGTTTACAACAAGTAACTTAGTACTTTTGCTTTGTCAAAATCGAACATTGGTTCAATATTTGAAAGTATAATAACATAAAAAAATGTATCAGGTCAGTCCATCGCATTTGATGGGTCAATGATCAAATTTTATTCAAGTAGAGTCTAAATATTATTTAAATTATGACCGTTAGAAAATTAATTCTTGGCACCATGACTGTAATCAATTTGATTATAATCTCCTTTGGTCTTATTTTTACACCACAATGGTTTTGGTTATTAGTCATTCCAATGCCTCTTTTATTTGTCGCTATATATCATAGTTTTCAACATAAACATGCCATTTTACGTAATTATCCTTTAGTAGGATATTTCCGATATTTCTTTGAGTCTATTCGTCCAGAATTACGTCAATATTTTTGGGAATCTGACACCGATGGTCGTCCCTTTAACAGACGTCAACGTTCTATTGTCTACCAACGCGCAAAAAATCAAAGAGAGACCGTTGCTTTTGGTATGCAAACTGATCCACAGACTGTAGGAAATGAATGGGCTGCACACTCCGTCTTTCCTTGTCATATTGAAAACCATGATTTACGCACTGTAGTGGGAAATGAATCATGTAAACACCCCTATAACTTAAGCGTCTTTAATATATCTGCAATGAGTTATGGTGCATTGAGTAAAACAGCCATTACAGCTTTAAATAAAGGTGCTCAGTTACAAAATTTCGCACATAATACTGGTGAAGGTGGTATTAGTGAATATCATAATAGTGGTGGTGACTTAATCTGGCAAGTGGGTACTGGTTATTTTGGCTGTAGAACTCATGATGGTAAATTTGATCCTGAACTTTTTAGAGAAAAAACAGCTCGACCTAATATCAAAATGATCGAGTTAAAAATTTCCCAAGGAGCAAAACCTGGTCATGGCGGTATTCTACCCGCAGCTAAAAACACTCCCGAGGTTGCTGCGATTCGTCACGTCATTCCTGGAACAGATGTGATGTCGCCACCAGCACATAGTGCATTTTCAAACCCTATTGAAATGATGGAATTCATTTATAAAATGAAGGAATTAAGTGATTTCAAACCTGTAGGATTCAAAATGTGTATCGGTGATAAACAAGAGTTCATTGAAATATGTCGTGCCATGCAAACCACACAGATATTTCCTGACTTTATAGCTATTGATGGTTCTGAAGGTGGAACTGGAGCTGCACCACTTGAGTTTACAGATAATCTGGGTATGCCTTTATATGATGCATTAGCATTTGTAACAAAAACCCTAATAGCATTTGGTTTAAAGAGACATATTAAACTTTTAGTATCAAGTAGAATCGTTACTGGTTTTGATTTATTAAAAGTAATTGCACTGGGAGCTGATGCTTGTTATAGTGCTAGAGGTATGATGTTTGCCTTAGGTTGTATTCAAGCTTTAAAATGTAATGAAGATACTTGCCCTGTTGGTGTTGCAACTCAACAGCCGCATTTATACAAAGGATTAGATGTCAACGATAAATATGTACGTGTTGCACAGTTTCATCGTAACACATTACGGGCGACCGTAGAAATTATGGAAGCATGTGGTTTCAAAACTTTATCTGATGTCAGTGCTGATAAATTTTTCAGAAAAGTCGACGCAGTCAATACCTTAAGTTTTCAAGATATTTATTTTGGTCGAGAAGGACGATTGATTGAAAGTCATACTGATTTTGAAGCAAAAATGTTTTAAACAAGATAACAAACAGCGGCCTTATTGATAAATAAGGCCGCTGTTATTTTATTTCCTCAAATTACAGATCACTTGCTGTAAAGTAACTTGTGCAATATTAATGGTTTCCGCACATACGCCTTCAAGCGCCTCAGCAATAGTCTTATTGGCTTGCTGCATGCCAACATCTTTTAGTTTGCGTGCTGACTTTGTCAAATAAATCAGATTGGATCTACGATCTTCTTTATCATTGACACGAATAACTAAATTTAATTTTTCTAAATTATTAATGAGCCTAGTGATGCTCGGTTTATCTCGAAAAGTTCGTGTGGCCAACTCTTGTTGTGTAAGTCCTTCCTCTTGCCATAAATTGTACAGAATACTCCATTGCTCAGCCGTAATATTGATTCCCACATCTTTTAAATTACGCTGCATTCTACGTGATATGGCAGTAGTTGCTTTTCCAGTTAGAAAATCATAGAATTCTATCTTTCCAATTAAATCTTCATTATGCATAATAATTAAAGTCTTTTAGGTTATACTATATCGTACTTTTTAACCAACGGTCATTTATTTCAAAAAAAATAATGAACTGGAACGCGTTGATCAAATAGGTTTATATTTATAAATATAAAGTTTTACACGGTATAACAAAAATTTAATTGTTTTTTTTTATTATCTTCATGCTATGGAAAAGTTAATCCCCTTATTAATTGCATTGGCAATCTTTGGTTTTAAATCATATCAAAACTACATGAAAGAGCAAGAGGCTGCCCTAAAAAGAAGGAAGGTAACTAGCCCTAATCCTGTGCCAGTCAAGCAGCAACCCGCTACCTATAAATCCACTCCACAGAAAACATCTGTACCTACACCTCCACCATTTTATTCCGAAAAAATAAAGGAAACGAATGAAATTCAACGATTTAAAAAAGAAAGAGAAGAGCATCGTTCAGCGTTGAGCAAGAAAGTTAAACTGTCCAACTCTCCACAAAAAGAGCATACAATCGGAGAAGATTTTGATCTTAGAAAAGCAGTTATTATGTCTGTAATATTGGATAGACCATACAAATAACAGGTATTAATCTATCGTGAAGCTATCTGCATCTTGCAAGAATGGGAATGATTTTCTTGCTTCTTGAAGATCACGAGGTTGAATAGTAAATGTATACAAATCCTCATCTTCAGGTTTATAATATACCACATCTCCCAATGGAGAGATACACATGGAGCCTCCAGAGTAATAGATATCATTACCATCATGTCCTACACGATTCACACCAATAACAAAGGCCTGATTTTCAATCGCACGTGCTGGGATCAATGTACGCCAATGAGCAGAACGTTTATCCGGCCAATTGGCAGTATATACCAATAAATCATATGCCCCTCCAACATTTCGAGACCAAACTGGGAAACGGATATCATAACAAATCATAGGGCAAATATTCCATCCTTTGATATTAACAACGATACGTTCGCGGCCTGCTGTAAAATATTGATCCTCTCTTGCCATTGCAAATAAATGACGTTTATCGTATTTTACATAAGTGCCATCAGGAGACATCCATACAAAACGATTGAAATATTTCCCGTTCTCCACAATGATCAAAGAACCTGCAATCACACAGTTTAAAGTTTGAGACATATGGAATAACCACTGCATCGTTTTACCATCTGATGTTTCAGCGCACTTCTCTACATTGTTGGTAAATCCAGTGTTGAACATCTCCGGTAATATAATGAGATCCGTTTTTTCTCTCAAATTTGAAAGTTTAAGCGCAAGATTACTCAAGTTTTTTTCTATATTTTCCCAAAAAATATAAGCTTGAAAGATTGTTACTTTTAACGGTTCCATTTTAATTGTTTCGTAAATTATGATGAACTAAGTCTACAAATTAAGAATTATTTTACCAAATAAAGATAAAATAGACAAATAATAGCGCTTTCTATTGTTCTCTAATAAGGAGTTGATTTGATAATGTAATTAACGCTTTCTTCTTGTCATTTGGTATATCAATCGCCGATAATCTTTCAAATGCCAGTTGTGTATAAGATTCTTTCAATTGATCTGCAAGTGATTTTATGTTATATTTTTGATATAATATTAACATATCCTTCAATTTGTTGGGATTACCTGATAAAGTAGAATCTAATAAGTTTTGTAAGGAGTTTCTATCTTCTTCTTTTAAGATTTCCATCAACTTGACCAACAGATAAGTTTTTTTATTGATCAAAATATCACCACCTACTTGTTTGCCAAATGTTTCAGGATTTCCGTAGGCATCTAAAACATCATCTTGAAGTTGAAAAGCAATACCGATATATTCACCAAATTCATAGATCAATTTTTGATCATGAAGACTTGCATCAGCTAAAATTGCTCCCATTTGCAATGCGCCACCTAATAATACGGAAGTTTTTAATCGGATCATTTCAATATAATCCTCCATACTGATGGAATCAGCATGTTCATAATCCATATCCATTTGTTGTCCTTCGCACACTTGCATAGCGACACGATTGAAGGTTTTTAATAGATCGGCAATATAACCAGGATTACAATTTGCCAATTCATCATATGCTTTGACTAATAGCCCATCACCTGAAAGTATGGCTACACTTAAATTCCATTTTTCATGAACAGTCTGTTTTCCCCTGCGTAGTGGCGCTTGATCCATTACATCATCATGTACAAGTGAAAAATTATGGAAGTATTCGATCGATTTTGCCGCAGGTAAAGCATCTGTAATTTCTCCAATATCAAACATATCAGCTGCCAATAAGGTTAATGTAGGCCTAATACGTTTGCCACCTAAACTCAAAAAATAACGAATTGGATCGTAAAGATTAGCGGGCTGATTCGGAAATTGACTGTTTTCAATCGAGTCAAAGATTAATTTTTGTAAATGCTGCATATTATCTGGTCATCGTCTCCTAATGATAAGCGAAGATAAGAATTATAAAAACAAAGTTTTGATTTCAGTGGGTTGAAAAGAATTTAATTCAAGCAAATTAATACAAATTTCACTATGAAAGCAGCCTTGAGGACAAAGGAGAGATCAATAAAGCATTGAAATGAGGAGAACAAAAAATAAAGTGCGATCCCATAAATTTATGCTATTTACGATACAATTAAAATTGCACATAAAACAAATTTATCTAAGTTTGTAAAAAAGCAAGGATCCATGCGCATTTTAATCATCCATACTTTCTATCAAGGCCCTGGTGGTGAAGACACCGTTTTTCAACAAGAGCAAGAACTGCTCGCTGTCGATAACGAGGTATTATCACTTACTTTTCAAAATAAAAAGGGATGGAAAGGTGCTTTACAAACACTGTTTTCTTTTTGGAATATTGCTGCTTCATATCAGGTAAAAAGAACGATAAAAAAATTCAATCCTGAATTAGTGCATATCCACAACACACATTATGCAAGTGGTCCCCTTATTATAAGAACAATTTATAAATTGGGTTTCCCACTGGTGATGACCTTACACAATTTCCGAATACTTTGCCCCTCTGCTATTCTTTATCATGACAACAAACTCTTCCTTTCGAGTTTAAAGGAAAATTTTCCATGGACAGCTATCAAAAATAAAGTCATGGACAACTCAGCCATCAAAACATTTATTTTAGCAGTAAACTATTGGTTTCATAGAAAAATCGGAACATGGAATATGGTAGATCGCTATATTACTTTATCAGGTTTTGCAAAAAATATATTTATACACTCTACATTACCTGTTGATGCACAGAAATTTGTTATTAAACCCAATTTCACTTTTCCTATTGAAGGTTTGATATCACCTGCAGAAGATTATTTTATATACATGGGTAGACTGACTGAGGAAAAGGGAATTTTAAACTTATTGGAAGTCTTTTCAAAAACTGATATCAGAATACTGATCATAGGAGACGGCACGTTGAAACAAAAAGTAATAGATGCAGCTCAAAATAATTCCAATATCAATTATTTAGGTTTTAAATCACGTGATGAAATCATCCCCTTAGTTGAAAAAGCGGAAGCATTAATCGTTCCATCTTTGTGGTTTGAAGGTATGCCTATGACTATACTCGAGGCATTCTCAGTTGGAACTCCAGTTATAGGTAGTGATATCGGAGCATTGAGTGAATTGATAATCCCCAATAAGACGGGTTTATTATTTAATCCACAAGATGTGGATAATATGTTGATAACTTTGCAGCAATGGAAAAATTATAGTCCACAAGAAAAATTTAACATTAGACAAACAACAAAAGCATTCTATTTTAGTAATTTTACGCCAGAAGAGAATAAAAAGAAATTACTTCATATTTACAATGAGGCAATTCAAGCTAACACTAAACGATCGTCAAAATGAGTATTATAATTTTAGATAAGCTAAATATTGCACCTGCTATTCAAGAAGCGTTAGAAACAGTATATGATCCCGAGTTGAAGCCAGCAAATATTGTTGACCTAGGTTTGGTTTATGAAATCATAACGAAAGAAAATGGTATTGCAAAGATAGTGATGACTTTAACCGCGCCTGGCTGTCCAGTTGCTGGTCAAATAATGGACGAAGTACAGCATAAAGTTGCTGCTGTACCAGGAGTAACTGAAGCTCTTGTAGAATTGACATTCGATCCACCTTGGACAAAAGATATGATGAGTGAAGAAGCAAAATTAGAACTGGGCTTCTTATAAGAAAAAAGCGAATCCAATGGATTCGCTTTTTTTATGGTGTTTGACCAGATTCCAAATCACTTAATCTTTTAACTGTCTTCGGCTTAATTTCATCTTTGCCAAATAGTTTTGTCCAGATATTCCGAGATTCTTTTGTCAATAATGGCGATACGATGGATAATATCAATACGTAAACAACAACAAATGACTGTATAACAGGCAATAAACCACCCGCCTTTCCAATATTAGCCATAATGATCGAAAACTCTCCCCTTGCAGATAATGTAAATCCAATATCAAACGAAGTTTTATTTTTCATTCCTGAAAATTTGGCCGCAAAATAACCTGATGCAAGATTGCCGCAGATCGTAACTGCAGCTGCTATAGAAGCCCATAAAACAGCACCTCCAAGAGACAGCATATCTATTGATAACCCAAAGCTAAAGAAAAACATCGCCCCGAAGAAATCTTTATAAGGCAAAACCATGGCTTCAATCTTCTTGATATACTGAGAGTCCGCTAAGACTAATCCAGCCATCAAAGCACCGATTGCTTCTGCAACATGAATGGTTTCGGAAAAACCAGCTGTAATAAATAGCAATGCAAAGATAACAAGGACAAATAGTTCGGAAGACTTAACCTGCAATAATTTGTCGATAGCAGGAACCAGCTTCCTTCCTAATATAAGAAATGTCAAGATAAATCCTAATGCCAACAATGATGTTCCGGCGACAGTCCAAAAGGAGCTACTCCCTGTTAGAATCAATCCTGAAAGGAATGAGATATGCATGGCGATAAACAAATCATCAAACATAATCATCCCCATAATTACTTCTGTTTCAGGATTAGCAGTTCGCTTCAAATCGGTTAATACCTTGGCAACAATAGCTGTTGAAGAACTTGTCATAATTCCACACAAGACCATCATCTCTTTGAAGGGAAGATCCATCATCCAGCCGATCAGTAAACCCGAGATAAAATTGAGCAGTACATAAACGGTACCTCCTGTGACGATTGATTTTCCAGATTTAATTAAACGTCCGACAGAAAACTCAAGTCCCAAATAAAATAAAAGAAAGAGAACGCCTAAGCGTCCCATAAAATCAATGAAGGGCTTGCTTTCCGTAAAAGTAAGATCGATAGTACCAATCTGAGGAGCATGCTGCCCCAACACCATACCTATCAAAATAAAAAATGGAATAACAGAAAACTTTAGCTTGTTGGCTATTAAGCCTACAGAAGCAACAAGACCAACGGCAATTCCGATTTCTAAAATAAGTGTGTGTGATGGCATATAAATAAATTTTGTTTTGAGTATGTTACAATAATATTTCCTTTAATAGCTTAATATTATTCTTTTTCCCTGCGATAACCAAGGTCGTACCTGGACTAATTACATAATCAGGACCTGGATTAATAACGGTATTTTCACCTAATATACCAGCAATAATGGATGCTCCTGTACGTTGACGAACTTCTAGTTGGCCAATTGTTTTATTAGCACCCTCAAATTTACCTTCCACTTTATACCATTCTATTCTCAAGTCATCTAATGCGACTTCAATGGTTTCTAAAGCTTTTGGTTTATAAGACAACCCACCAATAATACCTGCGACCTGTCTAGATTCCTCGTCGCTTAAGGTCATCACACATCGAGACTCACTTTCTTCTTCATCATAACGATATAATTCTCTTCGACCATCGTCATGTATAACCACGACCATATTGTCTCCAGCTTCAGTTTCAATTTGATATTTCTTCCCAATACCAATAAGATCCGACTCTCTTACAACAGACATATTTTTTTTGCTTTATTATAAAACTTATTTTTTATTAGCTGAAGAAAAAAGATATGATCTAACAGCTTTATACAAACTTAGCTAAAAATTCAATCATATCAGCATCTTATCATGTGTTTTGCGACCAATAATCGGCCAAATCAAACGATAATAAGGTTGAATAAACAAAAATTCCGTTTTGAATTTTTAATACATGTTTTTGTATTATTTTATATTTATAATGGTATAGCGACCATCATTTTGTAATTCAGGTATACCTATGGCTATCGTTTTGGAATGATAAAATAGATAGATCCAATCATTTGGAGCACCTTCATTCCAATAATCTTTCCTTAACTCCCTTGACCGACGTCCATCAAAATCATATTTTGCACTATAATTTTGAAAAATCTCTTCCGGTTTCGGTAAAACATCACCTCCAAAAAAATAATTCTTCTCGCCGGTCTCAATATGAAATGTTTGATGGTACTGCGTATGCCCTCCACTCAAATTATATCGTATTTCTTTATTAATGATACCATCACCTTCTATCAAGTGCAAATTACCACTTCGCTGCACCACATCAAAAATCTCAGTCCGATAAGATTTATTTATCCCCGAATAGGCATCTTCCCATTCACCACGCTGTACCATATATTCTGCGTCTGGAAATGCGATACGGCCTGCTCCTTCTTCAAAACTCACCATTCCACCAGCATGATCTTTATGCAAATGTGACATCAGCACATATTTCACATCCTTCGTTTCATATCCAAGCTTTTTAATGTTTTTATGAAGTAAGAGTTCACCGTCAAGATCTGTTAGTCCCAATCCGGTATCACATAAAACAAGTCCGTCACTAGTTTCAATCAGAAAAGGATGGACATGGATAAACATCGAGGAAGGACGATCTATGGCACGATGAATAGTCGGATCAAAAGGAATAAATTTTTTCGAAGCATCGACTGAAAATGAGCCTTCGAATAAGGAATGTGCTAGTGCCATCTTTAATTTATTGGAAACTTGCGTGTTATATACCTCACCATGATTAGCCTATTGTATTATTAGGTTAGTCAATAGACAAAACGTATATTTACACATAATTACGATGCAAAGATATGCAAAAAAGGTGGGTACTAAAATCTAAAAGTGAAGTCAAAAAAGTTAATCAATTAAGCAATGAACTTGGTATTAATCCAGTATTAGCAGAATTATTAGTTACTAGAAATATTGAGACTTTTGATGCTTCTAAACAATTTTTTCGACCTTCTTTAGACCAACTCCACAACCCATTCTTAATGCAAGATATGGAAAAAGCTATTGCCCGAATTACTACTGCAATTGGCCAAAATGAAAAGATTTTAATTTATGGCGATTATGATGTGGACGGTACCACAGCTGTAGCTGTAGTTTACAGTTTTTTCAGGGAATTTCATTCGCGTATCGAATTCTATATTCCCGACCGTTATGCGGAAGGATATGGTATCTCCACACAAGGTATTGATTACGCTGCCGAAAATGGTTTTACGCTGATAATTGCATTGGATTGTGGTATAAAAGCAAATGATAAGGTCGAATATGCTAATTCAAAAAACATTGATTTCATTATAGGGGATCATCATCTACCTGGTGATGAATTGCCTCCTGCATTTGCGGTACTGGATCCCAAAAGAGAAGACTGCAACTATCCTTACAAGGAATTATCAGGCTGTGGAATCGGTTTTAAACTGATCCAAGCGTTCATTATGAAAAATGATATGTCCTTGGATATCTGTTATCAATATCTGGATTTAGTAGCGGTAAGTATCGCTTCCGATATTGTACCGATCACGGGTGAAAATCGCATTCTGACTCATTTTGGATTGATCAAACTCAATACGAATCCGTGCTGTGGACTACAGGCACTTGTTGACCTTTCTACCAATAAAACGAAGACATTTACCGTTAATGATATTGTCTTCCAAATTGGCCCTAGAATCAATGCTTCAGGAAGAATTGATCATGCAAAAGACGCTGTGAAATTATTGATCTCAAAATCATTGCAAGAAGCAAAGGATTTTAATATCAATATTGATGATCAAAATAATGTCCGTAAGGATTTTGATCTTAGAATTACTGAAGAAGCATTGTCCATTATAGATGATAATGACTCGCTTAAGACCCGAAAATCAACTGTCCTGTACAAATCGGATTGGCATAAAGGTGTAATTGGCATTGTTGCATCCAGACTTACAGAAAAGTATTATAGACCGACCATTATTCTAACAGAGACTAATGGGCATATTGCGGGTTCATGTCGATCGGTGATCGGCTTTGACTTGTATGAGGCCCTGAGTGAATGTAGTGACTTATTGGATCAATTTGGCGGCCATAAATATGCCGCTGGACTGACCATGCAAATCGAAAATATTAAATTATTTCAAGATCGTTTTGAGCAAGTGGTGACTCGACTTATCAAACCTGAAATGTTAACACAAGAAATCTTGATAGATACAAAACTTCATCTTCAGGATATCGATGCCAAATTTCACCGTATATTAAGCCAATTCGAACCTTTCGGACCACAAAATGAAAGTCCCATTTTTTTAAGTCAAAAAGTCACTCTGATTGGATCGGCCTATCTTGTGGGTTCTAATCATTTAAAAATGACTGTTAAACAAGAGCATTCACCTTCTTTTGATTGTATTGGTTTTGGACTTTCTGAACATATTGAGACCATCAATAGTGGCAAACCATTTGATATGTGTTACAGCATAGAAGAAAATGTATGGCGGGGTAAAAAGAATTTGCAATTAAATTTAAAAGGAATTCGATATTAAAATATATTTTTAATAATCAGATTGTTATCTTGAGTTAAAATACGACATAAAATGATACTAAGAGCTGAACATCTCATCAAAAAATACAAACAACGTACTGTTGTAAACGATGTTTCTTTTCAAGTAGAGCAAGGAGAAATTGTAGGTCTTTTAGGACCTAATGGAGCAGGAAAGACCACTTCTTTTTATATGATCGTTGGATTGATAAAGCCCAATGAAGGTCATGTATATTTAGATGATCAAGAAATCACACAGGATGCCATGTATCAACGTGCTCAAAAAGGGATTGGCTATCTGGCACAAGAAGCTTCTATCTTTAGAAAGCTGTCTGTAGAACACAACATCCTTTCCGTATTGGAAATACACTATCCCAATAAAAAAGAGCGCTTGGAAAAATTGGAAGAACTCCTTGCTGAATTTAGTCTCAATCGAGTACGTAAAAATAGAGGTGATTTATTGTCTGGAGGTGAAAGACGACGTACAGAAATAGCTCGTGCTCTAGCTGCAAATCCTTCTTTTATTCTTTTAGATGAACCATTTGCAGGTGTGGATCCAATTGCAGTAGAAGAGATTCAAACTATTGTAGCGAAACTTAAAACACGCAATATCGGAATACTTATCACTGACCATAATGTTCAAGAAACATTATCCATTACTGATCGAGCATACTTACTCACAGAAGGAAAAATTATGTTGACAGGTACTCCGGAGGAAATCGCCAGTAATGAGATGGCTCGAACATTTTATCTGGGTCAACATTTTGAACTCCGTCGCAAAAAGCTAAATACTTAAACTTACTCCAACTTTATATGGCAATATTAGATTCACTATTGACTTGGTTCATGAAAAAGCGGATTCATCAGATTGAGTTATTTATGAAATATCCGCATGATGTACAAGAAGAATGGTTCCAAAGTTTAATATCATCAGCAGAAGCAACGGAGTGGGGTAAAAAATATGATTATAATAGTATTTTAACTCCTGAAGAATTCAAAAACAGGGTTCCTATACAAGATTACAATTCGTTAAAGCCTTATATTGATCGTATGATCAAAGGTGAGCAAAATATATTATGGCCGTCGGACATCAAATGGTTTGCTAAATCTTCAGGTACAACATCAGATCGCAGTAAATTTATTCCGGTAAGTGAAGAGTGCTTAACTGAATGTCACTTTCAGGGTGGAAAAGATATGTTGACAATTTATTTCAACAATAAACCAGAAAGTCAAATTTTCAGCGGAAAATCGGTCGTATTAGGAGGCAGCTCTCAAATCAATAGCTTTAGTTCGGACTCATACTATGGCGATTTATCTTCCATCTTATTGAGAAATCTTCCCTTTTGGGCAGAATTTAAAAGAACACCAAATTTGGAAGTTACCCTATTACCGGATTTTGAGGAAAAAATTGAAAAAGTTGCGCATATTACCATTCACGAAAATGTGACTAATCTGGCAGGTGTTCCAACTTGGAATATCGTACTCGCCAAAAAGATATTGGAAATCACAGGAAAGAGTAATTTGCTGGAGGTCTGGCCCAACTTAGAATTTTACACCCATGGTGGAGTAAGTTTTAAACCTTATCGTGAGCAATTTAAAAAACTGATCCCTTCCGATAAGATGTATTATTTAGAGAATTACAACGCCTCTGAAGGATACTTTGCACTACAGGACGTGTCCGATTCTGAAGACTTATTATTAATGCTTGATTACGGCATCTACTACGAATTTTTACCTATTGAAAATCTATACGATGAAAATCCTCAAACATTAGGATTACATCAAGTCGAATTAAATAAAAACTACGCCTTGATTATTTCGACCAACGCAGGTTTATGGCGGTATATGATCGGAGATACGATCAAATTTGTCACCCTATCTCCATACCGTATTCAAATAACAGGACGTACAAAACAGTTCATTAATACCTTTGGAGAGGAACTCATTGTCGATAATGCTGAGGATGCTATTAAAAAGGCAAGTGAAATAACCCACGCTATTGTCAAAGATTATACAGCTGGGCCCATTTACTTTAAGGAAGGTGAAGCTGGAGCTCATGAATGGATTATAGAATTTGAACAGCAACCCGATAATTTTGAAACTTTCTGCAAAATATTGGATGAAACTTTACGAGAGATCAACTCCGATTACGATGCAAAGCGTTATAAAAACATGGCATTACAATTTCCAGTTATTCATAACGCCCCTAATTATACATTCTTTGAATGGATGAAGTCAAAAGGGAAACTCGGAGGTCAAAATAAAGTTCCAAGACTATCCAATAACCGTGACTATTTAGAACCGATATTAGCTATCATAAAAAAATAGGAGAAATATTCATATTTCTCCTATTCATTTGTTGAGTACTTGTCTCTTCTGAAAAATTAGGAAGTACTTACGGTTTGATAGCTGTTTTATAAAGGAAAACAAAAAAACCTAAAATAAAATTTAGTGAAAATCCATTCTTTTCCACAGCTGTCTTTTGATCAAACTCTAATTCATCCTCTTCCAATGCATTTCTTTTACTGTCTAATTCTTGCATGGCTTTAATCATTTAGTTTGTTGTTATTAATTAATATCTGTTTAAAAAGTGTGAGCCTATTCAAAGTCTACTGTCTGGGACAGTTGACTAGTGTGATTGCGTTAAACCAAATAACATGCCACATTACGATTTCAATATGAATTCATATAAATTTAATATGGAAGAAATTTTAAATTAAGAAATCGCAATTAAATAGTGACAAAAAAACGAATGGCCTTTCATCCATAACAATTTAGTGTCCATAAAATAAAACGCAAATCCTAAAAAAGAGACATTTTTATCTTATTATAATAAAATATATTGTAATAGAACAAAATTCTTTAAACTACCTATTTATCCTTCAAATTCATTGTTTTTTTCCTACTTTAGCATACGTAATTTAAATACAATGAGCGCGACAGAAAATTATTCAATTCGCGTAGAGCCCACAAAAGAATCGAGACTCTCGCAAGTAGATTTTAACAATCTAAAATTTGGAAAAATATTATCCGACCACATGTTGGTCGCAAACTATGAAGATGGAGCATGGACAGATGTAAGCATTGTGCCTTATGGCGATATTAATATCAGTCCTTCCATGTCAGCAATACATTATGGTCAAGCTATTTTTGAAGGTATCAAAGCGTACAAGTTTCAAGATGGCACCATCAGTATTTTCCGTCCAGACAAAAACTGGGAAAGATTCAATACTTCTGCAGCTCGTTTGGAAATGCCAGAAGTGCCAGAAGAAATCTTTTTAGGTGGACTAAAGAAATTATTATCAACAGATAGTAATTGGGTCCCTAATGCACCTGGCACATCTTTATATATCCGTCCTTTTATGTTCGGAACTGAAGCTGCATTGGGCGTACATCCCTCTAATTCTTATAAATTTATCATCATTACTAGTCCAGTAGGTGCTTACTATAGTAATCCTTTAAAATTAAAGGTTGAAACGCACTTTACCCGCGCAGCTGAAGGTGGAGTAGGTTTTTCAAAAAATGCCGGTAATTATGCATTATCATTATATCCGACTCGTTTAGCAAATGATGAAGGTTTTGATCAGTTGATGTGGACAGATGCTTCAGAACATCAGTATATCGAGGAGGCTGGTACCGCCAACCTAATCTTCCGTATCGGTGATAGCATCATTACACCACATGGTGATACGATATTACATGGAGTGACACGCCGTACTATTATGGAACTGGCTGCAAGTTGGGGATATAAAACAGAACAGCGCAGAGTCTCTGTAAAAGAGCTTATTGACGGTATCAAAGCAGGTATAGTGACAGATGCATTTGCAGCTGGAACTGCGGCTACATTAACACCAATTGCTACGATTGGATATGAAGGTGAATTATTTCAATTGCCACCAGTTGAAGGTCGCGATTTTTCTAAAAAAGTATTAACTTATTTAGATGATCTTAGATATGGCAGAATTGCTGATGAATTTGGTTGGAATATGATTGTAGACTAGAAAATCATTAGATTAAATAAAAAAGCGCTATGTTAATACTCTTAACATAGCGCTTTTTTTATCCAAATGAGGTTTACCAACAGAGTTATTAACATAATGTGGATAACTCTGTTGATAACATCAAAATTAGGATTGAATATAATCAATAATCTGATTTTTGTCTTTGGGATCAAACCAAATGGTATTTTTATCTTTCTTAAACCATGTGATTTGCCTCTTCGCATATCTTCGCGAATTCTGTTTTATTTTATCGACAGCTTCTTCCCAAGAAATAATTCCTTGTAAAAAGTCAAAGATTTCAGCATATCCTACAGTCATTAATGCTGGTTTATGCTGATATGAAATTAATGATTTCACTTCTTCCAATAGCCCTTCTTGCAACATTAAATCGACTCGTTGATTGATACGTTCGTATAAATCAGCTCGATCCATATTCAATCCAATAGTCAAGATATGAAAGGATCGATGTGATTTTTTATGATTCAGAAAATTAGAAAATGGTAATCCTGTAGTTTCGAATACTTCCAAAGCACGAATCACACGTTGTACATTTGAAATATCAACCGCGTCATAATAGACCGGGTCTACTTCTTTCAAATACTCTTGCAAGGGTACTATTCCTGCTGTATCGAATTTTTTATTTAATTGTTCACGGGTTTCAGGCAAAGCTTTAGGTAAATTGTCAAGACCTTCGCATACCGCTTTCACAAATAAACCTGAACCACCTACCATGATGACCTTATCCTTTGTTTGAAACAAGGATTCTATTTTATCTAGGGCATCTCTTTCAAAATCACCTGCAGAATAATCTTCCTCAATCGTATGTGAGTTAATAAAATGATGAGGAGCTTGACTCAATTCAAATGGCGTTGGTTTAGCTGTCCCAATATTCATCTCTCGATAGAACTGCCTTGAATCTGCAGATATAATTTCCGTATCAAACTGCTGGGCAAGCTGAATCGCCATAGCAGTTTTTCCTACCGCTGTAGGACCTACTATAACAATTAAAGTTTTTTTGTGCTCTTGTTTAGAATCCAACATTAATATTCGTCAAACGAACCACCACTCTCTTTTTCAGATTTGTCTTCTTCCTCCTCGTCATCTCCATCAAACAAATCAAATTCTTCGTCGTCATCCACACCATATTGTGTTTCATCTACCAAAACTTCCTCATCATCATCATCTTCTAGTGGATCAGCAACTGGAAAATTTGATGCAGCCAAAGATTTAGGTGCCGCACCTACAGTTTTAAAAACTATCGGATAGGTTTTCCCTTCCTCCTCTTTCAAAATTTTGATTAATTCCACATGGAATTCATATGGTCTGTCAAAATTATAGATGTAATAAAACTTTTGATGAGGATCATCGATAAACTTACTTAAACGAATATTCTCCATTAATAAAACACCTTCTGATACTTTACGAGCAGTTGGTAAAAAAGCAATTTCAGTTCCTTTTTTCCATTGATCATTACTGACATAAAAGGAAGATGTACGTTCAGCTTCATAAGAAGTTGTCTTATGGATAGCCTCATGTAATTCTGAAAAAGTTTGTTTCGAAAGCATATCGATTTCTCTATACACATCCTCATAATCTTCAAAAGTGATTCTGAATCTATAAATAGCCATTTTTAATATTCGTTTTGTTTGTTAACAAGATGAGCTTCAATATGAATTGAAGCAATTAAAATTACTTTTTTTATTTAACAGTTGTATTCAAATCCCATGCCTTTCTAATAGTCAAGCCTAATTCTTCCGCTCTATTGACCATAAAATGATAAGCATCCATCTTGGCGTTAGGTATTTCTCCTTCCAAGATTGCTTCTCTAATAGCATTTTTTATTTTTCCAACTTCACGGCCGGGACCAATTCCAAAGACCTCCATGATATCCTCTCCTGAAATTGGAGGTTGCCAATTTCTAATTTGATCCCGCTCTTCAACATCTTTAAGCTTCTGCTTGACCAATTCAAAGTTCTGACGATATTTTTTCTTTTTATATTCGTTTTTTGTGGTTACATCGGCATGACACAATTGCATCAACGCGTCGATATCATCACCTGCCTCAAACAACAATCGACGTACTGCAGAATCAGTAACAATATCCTGAGCCAATACAATAGGTCTTAGATGTAGTAATACAAGCTTTTGCACAAACTTCATTTTTTCATTCAATGGCAGCTTAAGCTCTGAAAATAATTTAGGAACCATTCTTGCCCCTTTATCTTCATGTCCGTGGAATGTCCAACCTAATTTCTTATCAAATCTCTTTGTCGCTGGCTTTGCAATATCGTGCATAATGGCCGCCCATCTTAACCAAAGATCATCTGTTGTTTCACACACATTATCCAAAACTTCTAATGTATGGTAAAAATTATCTTTGTGTCCTTTACCATCAATAATCTCTACACCATATAAGTTTTGCATAGCAGGAAACACCAAAGGTAACAAGCCCGTATCAAACAAATATTTGAAACCTATAGAAGGTTTTTTTGATAAAATAATCTTATTAATTTCATCAATAATGCGCTCTTTAGAAATAATACGTATACGTTCTTTTGTATCTGTAATCGCTCGAACTGCATCCGTATCTATTTTAAAATTCAATTGTGTTGCAAACCGAATTGCACGCAACATTCGTAAAGGATCGTCCGAAAAAGTCACGATAGGATCAAGCGGCGTACGTATGGTACGTAATTCGATATCCCCTACTCCATCGAAGGGATCTAACAATTCACCATAATTTTCCTTATTCAACGAATAAGCCATGGCATTAATTGTAAAATCTCGGCGATTTTGATCATCCTCCAAAGTTCCATCTTCAACAATCGGTTTTCTCGAATTGCTGCGATAAGATTCTTTACGCGCACCTACAAATTCGACATTCAATCCTTCAAAAACCAACATTGCTGTTCCAAAACTCTTATAAACAGCAACTTTCGTTTTTAACTGATTTCCTAAAGCTGTAGCAAATTCAATTCCACTGCCAATAACAACAATATCCACATCATTATTAAACCGCCGCTGCATGATTCGATCACGGACATAACCGCCAATAACGTAGCACTCCGTGCTTGTTTTTTCGGCTAACTCTTTAATGATTGGGAAAATAGGATGTTGTAAATTATCACTCATAGCATGAATCTAGGTCCTTAAAAAAACACTAGGATGCAAAAGTAAGGAATTTATTATAAAATAGGCATTAGTCTTATGATATAAGCACACAAGACTAATGATATTACTTGGTTCTACATTAGTCACGATCTCTAGAAAGCTTACGGAAAGCTAATGGGTTTTGAGAAAGCTCCGCTTGTTCGCGGCGGCGTCCAACAATATGAACGGCCTGAAATATCGCCTCCATAAATGATTCATGTGCTGCAATATTTTTGCCTGCAATATCATAACCTGTTCCATGATCGGGAGAAGTACGCACAATCGGCAAACCTGCAGTGAAATTTACTCCATTACGCTTTGCAATATGCTTAAAAGGAATCAATCCCTGGTCATGATACATCGCTAATACAGCATCAAATTTTTCGTACGCATGATTGGCAAAAAAACCATCAGCAGGATAAGGTCCAAAACAAAGCATTCCTTTCTCTCTCGCCTTTTCCAATGTTGGTCTGATAATCGTATCATCTTCCATGCCGATCACACCATTATCTCCTGCATGTGGATTAAGACCCAATACAGCAATTTTTGGTTTTTGAATCCAAAAGTCCTTTTTAAGACTTTCATTCATTAATTCCAATTTATTTAATATTGCCTCTTCTGTAATATGTTCAGAAACATCTTTTACCGGAATATGACCTGTAACAACACCTACACGTAACTCATCACAAATCATAAACATCAACACATCATTTGCATTTGTCTTCTCTTGCAAATATTCTGTATGTCCAGGAAAATGAAACCCTTCCTGTTGAATATTGTGTTTATTTATAGGAGCTGTCACAACCGCATCTATCTTTCCTGCATTCAGGTCTTCAATAGCTTTTTCCAAAGAAATAAATGCATATTTGCCTCCAATTTCATTTTCTTCTCCCAAAGTAATTTTAACATCCTCTTGCCAGCAGTTAATCATGTTAGCACGTTTAGGATTTGCCTGTTCAGGATCGTTGATGACATTAAAACTAAAATCATTGACGCCTAATGCCTTTCTATGAAAAGACGCAACTTTTGTATTACCATAAACAATTGGAGTGAAAAATTCTAATACACGATTGTCCAACAATGATTTTATAATCACTTCCAATCCGATACCATTAATATCGCCTACCGTAATACCTATTTTTAATTTGTCAGCCATAGTAAAAAATGAAATTATTGACTCAAAAGTAATTAAAATTATACGAAATAGTCAAGGTTTGATCGAAATATCAAATTCGTTTAAAAAGCATATGCTGTAAACCATAACGGCCATTTTTAAATCGACCTGTATCCTTATAATCCATTTGTAGATATAAATGATAAGCATAACGATTTTCAATATTCACCGTAAGCACAATCTCATCAATATCTTCGGCTATTATTTTAACAAAGGAATCTACTAATAATAATGCCTGTTTTGCAATTCCTTTACCTTGAAAATTGGGATTTAAAGATAATCCTCTCAATAATATAGAATTTGGATTACCGGTGACGATCAGGTGATCCACTGTGCGGTCTAGTAGAAAAAAACCAACAGGATTTTCTTGATATAAGATCGTAATGGGATATTTATTATTGATTTTGTGAACTTCTTCAACTTTAATATTTTGATACACCGTTTTAGTGAAGCGACGCTGTGTTTCATCGAGCTCATAGGACAGATGTTCATAATGCGAGTCTTCATAGTTAACTAACGAAACTGATGACAAATTTTCTATCATTGGGTTTATCATATTAATTCTTCTAGACAAGTTACTATTTTTCCTTAATAAAATAATTATCGCTGTAATAGCGAAATGGGCTTTCAAGCTCTCAGTAGATAAATCGATAACTTTATTTTTTATTATATGACTTAATTAAAATTGTGAATAAAACAAATTTATCTAAGTTTGTAGCAAATACTAGCATAATATGAGTACAGTAAGAGCCAAGAAACATTTAGGGCAACACTTTTTGAATGATAAAAATGCAGCACAAAAAATAGTGGATGCTTTGAATCCAACATTAGGATTTACACAAGTGCTAGAGGTTGGCCCTGGGATGGGTGTTCTTTCCGATTTCCTATTGCAAAATACGGCATATGAAACATGGATGATTGATGTGGATGATGAGTCTATCGAATTTTTAGCAGACAAATACCCTCAATTAGAACATCGATTGATTCATGGTGATTTTCTTACGTTGGATTTTGCGAAACATTTTGATGAAAAAATAGCAATTATTGGTAATTTCCCCTATAATATATCCTCGCAGATTTTATTTAAAATATTGGACGAACGCAATCGTGTGGTACAGATGACAGGTATGTTTCAAAAGGAAGTTGCAGAACGTTGCACGGCAAAAGCTGGCAGCAAAGAGTATGGGATTTTAAGCGTTTTCTTACAAGCTTACTATCATGTTGAATATCTTTTCACAGTAAAAGCAGGTGCATTTAATCCACCCCCAAAAGTGCTTTCTGGAGTGATTAGAATGACTCGGAATGATCGTCAGGAATTAGATTGTGATGAAAAATTATTCTGGAGAGTTGTAAAATCCGCTTTTAATCAAAGAAGGAAAACATTAAGAAATTCATTGTCAGCAGTAATTACAAAAGATAAAATGTCTGATAATCCATTGTACGAATTACGTGCAGAAAGACTGACTGTCAATGACTTTACAGTACTTACTAATGAAATTGCCGGCGAACTGTAAGTTAATATCTTGTTTTTTAACCTGATTTGATTTTTATGAATCTGAAAACCACTTTTATATATATCGCTTTAGGTGAAAAATTTACATATCACCTGCAGACTATATTCAGTTTACTCAGTCTAGTGAAATTTAGAAGCGAAGCAACTAAATATGTCATTTATACGGACCATCCTGAATATTATAATTGGTTATCAGCGTTAATTGAGATTCGTAATATTCATATAGCGACATTCGAAAACTGGATAGGGCCTACTCAATATTTCTATAGGACTAAAATTAAAGCCATGCAAGATGCTGCTTTAAAAGATGATGGTCACCTCATCTTTCTAGATTCAGATACGATGGCAATTGCACCTTTAGATCAACTGATAGGTCAGCTTTCTTCCGGACATAATTTTCTTCATTTAAAAGAGCGGTTCCTGTCGGATAAGCAGATTACCAACGACCATAAGAGGATGTGGAAAATCATTGGAGGTACAAAAATTAATAATATCGTGATGGATGATACGATTCGTATGTGGAATTCTGGCATCATCGCATTAAATCAGCAGGACAAAATCAAATTATTAGATGATGTACTTTTATTCAATGATACACTGTGTGACCAAAAAATTGTTTGTCGTGTAAAAGAACAATTCGCATTCTCGGTTGTGTTAGAAAAACACGGAAATTTAAAAGTTGCTGATTCTTGGATACTGCACTATTGGGGAAATAAAGAGGAGTGGCATCAAAAAATTTTAGATTTTTTAATGCCTTTGCTGCTTGCCGCTCATAAGCCCGAAGATGTAGCTGAGCTAATCGATACCGAAGAATGGATAAAAACACCCTATCATCGACACATTTCTTCCTTTAAAAAACGTCTATTGAAATTTTGCATTAATAAAAAAGATCGTACCTTGACTATTGAATAATTAAATTCGCTGTATGTGAAAAGATTTACGATAATTGGTGGTGGAGTTGCGGGATTAACCGCAGCAATTGGTTTAAATAAGATTGGGATACAGGCATCAATCTTTGAAAGTGCAAAAATATTAGCAGGTATTGGTGCTGGCTTTGGATTAGCAGCCAATGCCATACAGGCACTTGAGTATTTAGATCTTAAAGCTGGAGTGATCCCGCTGGGTCATTATTTAGAAAATTATAATATCCTAGATGAACAAGGGAAAATTCTGGCATCTCCCGAGACCAGGAAAATCAGCGCGCAGTATGAACAGGATAATTTTGCCATCCACCGTGCCGATTTACATCAATTTCTACTCCAGCAAATAAATATCACGGACTTACGTTTAGGAAAAAGAGCATTCAAAGTTGAAGAGGATACAGCTGGTATTGCTATTTTCTTTGACGATGGCACTGTACATACAACTGATTATTTGATTGTTGCTGACGGTGTAAAATCTCAACTAAGACAGCAATTAATTCCTGACTCAGCTCCTCGATATGCAGGTTATACCTGTTGGCGTGCCACTATAGACAATACCCATATAAACCTCAAGACCGGTTTCGAGACCTGGGGTCGTAAAGGACGTTTTGGAATGACTCCACTTGTTGGAAATAAGATCTATTGGTATGCTTGCATCAATGCGGAGCCAAATAGTGCTCAGTATAGTAATTATACCATCGAGGATCTCAAGCTGAATTTTGCTCATTACCATGATCCTATACCAAAGGTGTTAGCCGAAACAAAAGACGAACAACTCATCTGGAATGATATTATTGATATTAAACCTCTAAAGCATCTTGCATTAGGCAATATCTTATTTATTGGAGATGCTGGACATGCGACTACTCCAAATATGGGACAAGGTGCTTGCCAAGCGATAGAAGACGTAGCCGTCTTAGTAGACGAATTGAAGAAGACAAAGGATGTAACACTAGCTTTTAAACATTTCGAACAAAGGAGATTAAAAAGAACGCGGTATATCACCGAAACTTCTTGGACTATAGGAAAGATCGCACAATGGGAAAACCCGATCAGTATCATGGCTCGAAATACGCTGATGACCATACTTCCCGAGAAAATCAAACAACATCAATTGAAAACACTTTTAGGTGTTGATTTTATGAAATAAAAAATCAAATGAAAACAAAAGTATTAATCGTAGATGATGCGCATACCGTACTTCTTCAAAAATTAGAACAAGCTGGTATTGCATATGATTACAAACCAGACTTCACTAGAGTAGATGCTGAAAATGCAATTGTAGCTTATACCGGATTAATCATCAGATCGAAATTTCAAGTTGACCAACAGTTTATAGATTTAGCAAGTAATCTGCAATTTATCGCACGCTGTGGAGCGGGTATGGATAACATCGATGAAACTTATGCTGTATCGAAAGGAATTAAAATCATCAGTGCAAATGAAGGAAATCGAGACGCTGTTGGAGAACATATGATCGGCATGTTACTTTCTTTAATGAATCATCTCAACAACGGAAATCAAGAAATTAAAAATGGTCTATGGCGTCGAGAACCCAATCGAGGCTATGAATTAAAAGGAAGAACTGTTGCACTCATTGGCTATGGTCACAATGGACAAGCAATGGCAAAAAAACTTTCAGGATTTGATGTCAATGTGATTGCGTATGATAAATATAAGACAGGATTTACAGATCAATTTGCTAAAGAAGTTTCTATGGAAGAAGTGGTCAAACAGGCAGATGTACTTAGTTTTCATATACCGCTAACCAAAGAAACTAAAGGGTTGATTAATCAAGAATATCTGCATCATTTTCGGAAACCTATATTTTTCTTGTTAGGTGCTCGTGGAGGAATTGTTGAAGTTCCAGCTGTATTAAAAGCGATGGATGAAGGAAAAATCATCGGAGCAGCTTTCGATGTGCTACCTGTTGAAAAATTTCCTGCTCTTGCAGAACAATCCTGGTTTTCTGATTTAGCCAGTAGAGACAATGTTCTATTAAGTCCACATGTAGCCGGTTGGACATTTGAAAGTTACTATAAACTATCGGATGTTGTGGCAGAAAAGATTATTTCACTTTTGAAAAAATAAGCGTTTACATTTAAGTCAGGCAAAATATTGCACAAAGACAACCACTACAAATTGAAGAACCAAACTTACGTCTAATAAATAAGCATAATGGTAATGGTCATTTCTCTTGAAAACAATCAATTTCAATAAAAGGCAAATCATTGCATTGGTGAGCAAAAGACCCATTTTGAGCACGAGATCATAAGGAGCACCTATAATAAATAGACTATGTAAGCTTAGCAATAAATAGCATAGACTCTTTGCTCTACTTTCTCCGAGCATATTAGGCAATGTTCGGAGATGATAGTAAGAATCTTGTTTAATATCCCGAATATCGAAAGGCAATGTACAGATAATCAAGAACAGGAACTTCAATCCAGCGAGATAATATAACAAATTAAGATTTACCAAAATATTATTGCTGTACAACTCGATATAAGGTAGAAATACACTACTCAACACCCAGACAAAAGCAATATGAAAAATTTTCATGGCTGGAATCTGTCTTAATCCCCCCCATCGACCTCTTAAAGGAATGATAGGAAGACTATACAATACACTCACAAGCCCAATGATACCTAAGAAAAGGATGGAATAAAGGTGGATATGAAAAAGACACCATATACATATACATGCAGCAATGAATGTATTGATCAGTAAAAATCGTTCGTATTTAAAAACCCATCTTGTTCGGGCATATATTGATCTTTCGGGATGTTGAGGTTTGGATAAGATTAAACTAAAATTGTAAAGAGCAAGTGTCGCTGCTCCTTCAATTAGTGCGATATAACCATTGACCTCCTGATCCAAGATCACATATGTCAATACGCATTGTGAAGCCGCTGCAAGAGCAATTAACATATTGCTAAAAATTAAAAAATAGTATACTTTTTTTAATACATCCATACAGATCAATCTATTATATCATGAGCAATATAACAATAGTGTTATAAAAAAGTTAAATTTCGAATTATAAATTTTATAAATTGCCTTTTGTCCCAAAAAAAACTAAATTAGCTGATTCCTAATGAACTTGTTTAATCAACCAAATTGCTTTTTTAGGGATTGAAATTAATAAAACCAAAATATGAGTCTACAAATCAAATCATTTGAAGAATATCAAGAAGTTTATAAAAAAAGTGTAGAAGACCCGGAAGCATTCTGGGGAGAGATAGCGGAAAACTTTTTTTGGAAAAGAAAATGGACAAATGTTCTGAATTGGAATTTTACAGAACCTAACGTAAAATGGTTCGAAGGTGGAAAATTAAATATTACAGAAAATTGCCTTGACCGTCACATTTATAATTTAGGAGATAAACCAGCTATTATTTGGGAACCCAATGATCCAAATGAAGCGCATCGAATTTTATCTTACAAACAACTTTTACAGAAGGTTGAGCAGTTTGCCAACGTGCTAAAAAATAACAATATCCGCAAAGGAGACCGTGTGTGTATTTATTTACCGATGGTACCTGAATTGGTCATTGCAACTCTGGCATGTGCACGTATCGGCGCTATCCATAATGTCGTATTCGGAGGTTTTTCAGCACAATCTATTGCTGACCGTATCAATGATGCAGCATGTAAAGTAGTAGTTACGTCCGATGGTAGCTACCGCGGGCCAAAAGTATTGGAATTAAAGAGCATTGTAGACGATGCGTTGATGCAATGCGACACGGTTGAAAAAGTAATTGTATTGACAAGAACGCGTACACCTGTATCCATGATCAAAGGTCGTGATGTATGGTGGGAAGACGAGATTAAGAAGGTAGAAACACAAGGAAACCCGGCTTGTCCTGCTGAAGAGATGGATTCGGAAGATACGTTATTTATCCTTTACACCTCCGGATCTACAGGAAAACCAAAAGGAGTTGTGCATACCACAGGTGGTTATATGGTCTACACGGGTTATACTTTCTCCAATGTATTTCAATATCAGCAAGGAGAAGTATATTTCTGTACTGCAGATATTGGTTGGATTACAGGTCACTCCTATATTGTCTATGGTCCGCTTTCGCAGGGAGCTACTTCATTGATGTTTGAAGGAACACCAACGTTTCCTGACGCTGGTCGTCTATGGGATATCGTTGAAAAGTATAAAGTCAATATTTTATATACAGCACCAACAGCTATCCGTTCGTTAATGGCCTTTGGAGATTCGTTTATTGACGGTAAAGATTTGAGCAGCATTCGCAAACTGGGATCCGTTGGAGAGCCGATCAATGAAGAAGCATGGCACTGGTATGATAGCAAAGTAGGTAAAGGAAAAGCACCCATTGTTGATACGTGGTGGCAAACGGAAAATGGAGGTATCTTAATCGCTCCTATGGCCGGTATTTCACCTACTATACCGGGCTATGCGATGTTGCCACTACCAGGGGTGCAACCAGCCCTGATGGACGAAAATGGAAAAGAGATTGAAGGAAATGATGTATCGGGAAATCTATGTATCAAGTTTCCATGGCCAGGTATGTTACGTACCACTTGGGGGGATCATGAGCGTTGTCGTCAGACCTATTTTGCAACCTATGAAAATATGTACTTCACAGGTGATGGTTGCTATAGGAATTCTGAAGGATACTACAAAATCACTGGCCGTGTAGATGATGTGTTAAATGTTTCAGGACACCGTATTGGTACAGCCGAAGTAGAGAATGCGATCAATATGCACTCTGATGTTGTGGAATCGGCAATAGTGGGTTATCCACACCCTGTAAAAGGACAAGGTATTTATGCCTACGTAATCGCACACCATCATATCGATGATGAAAGTACGCGTAAAGATATTATGCAGACGATTACGAGATTGATTGGTGCTATTGCCAAACCAGATATTATCCAATTTGTATCTGATCTTCCAAAAACTCGCTCTGGAAAAATCATGCGTCGCATCCTTAGAAAAATTGCAGAAGGGGAAAGATCAAATTTAGGAGATACTTCTACCTTACAAGATCCTGCTGTTGTTGATGCCATCATCGAAGGAGCTGATAACTTGAAGAAATAAAAAAACTTAATATTTTTATAAAAACAGAAGCCACCTCATCAGGTGGCTTCTGTTTTTATAAAAATACATCATATTTATTGAAAAATATTCTATTTAAATTGATTATTTAAATAGAATAAACAAAAAAAACTCATATTAACATTAAAAATTAAACAAAATTCTTTAAAAAAGTAATTTAAAAACATTTAACAATATAAAATAATCGAAAAACTCATTAAAAAAAATAAAAACATCATAATTTGATGTACAAATAAAAAAATAAGCATCATTTTCATTAAAAGCCATAAAGAAATAATAAAAAAAACAAAAATAATATTGGTAATCATAAAAAAAACTATATATTTACAACACCTTAATAGGTTTATAATTGGTTATAAAAGGTTTTCATTCTCCCCGTCTGAAAACCTTTTTTTATTTTCAATAGTTTAATCAAATTTTGTATTAACAATGAGAAATTTATCGATGCAACAATAGATTGTAACCCTATATTTTATTAAACTTGCAACTGTCGGATTTTTTTTAATCACACTTTCATTCTAATAGATCAAAAAATGAATTTGTCAAAATACCATCAGGGCTAAAATTAACTTACATCGGCAAACATATAATAATACACCTATAATTATTATGACAATTTACGATCATACTACTGGATCTTATACATTGATACTGTTGATTAATTGTGAACACTTTATCGTCAAATCAAAGCGTACAAATAGAATTAAAAAGTATGAGGATCTCATTTTTGACTCGGACTCGCTAGTACATCATTATCCGATCACATGTAAATCAACCTTTCACTAATCCATATCTTGAGGATGTTGATAACCTTTTATTAAATATCTAAAAAACATTGCTTAAAGTAGCATAAACCTAATTTCCATTGTTGTAAGCTGATCAATATGTATAGCGAATACAAGCGGAATATTCGAGTTTTCTTCATCCTTTATACATGCTATATTCTTACGATTTACAGCCTAAATCCAATAAGAATCCGTGTTAAGTCCGTGGTGAGTCCGTATTAAGTGCGTGTTTATAGTAATTTCACCATGATATCACTATTTTCGGACCATGTTTACAGGCTTAAGATATACTGCGCTACTTTCCTATTGGTACTGCAGTACAGTGCAATACATTACGCACAAAAGAACCCATATCTTTATAGTCGTTTATACCAGATCAAAAGCTATCCTTCCACCATATAATCAATGATAATGAAAGTGACTTTGTTCAAAGTTTTGGTGATGGGATAAAGCTTGTTAAAGATTGTAGACAGCTTTTTATTTCAGGCTGATGACCTATCAGCAACATTAATTCAGAAAATATACATCATTAACTTAGTGATATTAAACAGCAATTCTTACCCTGTACACTGGTCAGATGACAAGGGGATGTCTTTCTTCTGAAATTCGCCTTAACCTATTTGAATCGACTAAAATTAACTTTGACACGACAAAGAGAATTAAATCAAAAAGGATTCAATTCTCAATCTAGGTTGTATCCGAAATCTAGGCTGAAAATTGAGGCTTAATTACACCAAATATTTCAAAACCAGAATATTGACAATAATCACCGTAATCACAGTCCTTCAATACATCAACAAAATATATTCAACAGAAATATCAATAATTTAAAAATTACCATTATTAACAATGTACAAAGGGTTAATCTAAAATGAATGAACCCGATAAAATATCGAGCTCATATATCAAATTATTAATTTCGTTTCCACTTTTTCTGGTAGTCCATTGAAACAACCTCTTTTTTTGATTTTTATAAATGTAATACTGAATGATCTTGTGAAAAAATTAAAGTTTATTTTAGATTTATACATCTATTTATTGGCAAATATTACAGCATACACCTTTTTATTTTATAGCATGTTTTAATCGACTATCCAAATCTTGTTTTATATCGTCAGGAAAAGAATTATATACTTTGATATACCTTTCAAAATCTTGCTTACTGTTTACTTGAAAATCATATATTTGAAGAATTACATCGCTATGTATATTTTTTTTCATAAATAAAATTTCTCGATCTATCAATTCATTTTTCACCAGATCTAGCCAAGATTTACTCAACGATTCGCTAACTATCTTGGCTTCGTCGTAACGTTTATGTTCAATATAATAATTCCCTAACTGCTCCAAACTATCTTTCTGATGCTGATTTTTTTGCCTAAACCCATCTATTAACTCAAGGTATTGACTATACAGCTTATTATTTAATCCACTAGATTTTACCCACATGTGAGTAGGTTCGTCTGTCACTTGATTAAATAATATCTCTTCCAATTCATTCTGATTATAAACCTTATCAAACGATAACTTATATTCATTTGCCTCTTTATTATCTAACCAAAATGTCGTTGATAAATAATATTTTGGCACTCCTAATTCAGGTTGACGTGTAAATCGTTCAATATCCTGAGGCTTTAGTAAATCCCTTTTCCATGAAAATACAACTTGATAAATCCCTTTTGGAAGATTCTTTATAGACATGTTAAAATCATTACTATTGAGACTATCCGAGAAGACCTTTTCACCGGTGTTTAAGTTATAAAAATCAATATAAAATGGTGTATTAACATTGAGATTTCCTAAAAAATAAATATTATTTGAAACATTACAACTGACTAAATAAAAAAATCCAAAATAAATAAAAGAATATTTGTTAAAAATATTCTTTTTAAAACACCAGATGATATCATTAAACATTATTGCACCATAATATTTTAAAAAACATCGGATTGAGAGTTGAAAATTAGGTCATTATAACTCAAAAAAGTAGCTTTTTTTATAATTTCAAATCTACCCACCAAATTCCTATAACATATTAAATTAAGTATAGTATTGCTATGTAAATACGTCCACAAAATCAATCATTAATTATATTGTGGACGTATTTATAAAATTCACCCTTCAATTAATAAACAAAAGAAAAATAATAATTAGGATCTTCTACACTAGTAAATTGAATACCCGGACCAAAATTTTCATCTTTTATAAATGACAATTTAAAATCGTGATTTATCATCTTTTTGAAGAATGTTTGGTTCATGTATGGCACCATTATTCCTCCATTATTTGTAGTATTTTTGACAGAAAGGAAACGTATTGTACCATTCTCAAGGTCGATTGAATAATTCATTACATATCCACCTATAAACCTTGTATTATCTTGATAAATATACCCATCCATTGTAATCACTTTTTTAGCATCATTGAAGTTATAAAAAGATTCACCAACGGTTAAGTTATACCCTCCTGTTTTTGAAAGCCGTACATATTCATTCCAATCAACAGAATAACTGGTAGACCATGTTTTTAGCGGAAGATAAGAACTATAATTATAGACACCTGGTTGGTACATATCTGTAATTGCAGTTCCTAGTTTATATTGAGGAGGTAGCAAATATTCTTCGGACTTATTAATAGTGAATGACTTGCCAGATACAGAATGTAATTTATAAACACCATTTTCCTCAGTAACATTAGTAAATTTTTCACCATCAAAAGAGACATCACCTAGTAAAATCAGGTTTTTATTAAGGCTGTAAAAATATGGAATTTGAACACTTTCTACCTTACCATCAATCATTGCCATAAGATTTATCTGCTTGGCAGCAATATTTAAAGTAAATTCACAATTTGCCTTATTTAAAGAAACTACATTAATTCCTTCTTCAAAATAAGTATTTACATCTTCAATACTAGTCAATAACTTTTTAGTTAAAAAAGCATTTTCTTCAGCAGCCGTAGCTTTAACCAATATAAGAGGCTGAACAAATTTACGCCCCTGAAAAAACAGTGTATCTCCATGAGTCTTAACATAATCATACTCATTATCGCTTCCCAAGCCCTTACCTGGCGCACCGCCATAAACACTTGGGTCAGGATCTTGTAGTTTAGTTATATAATTATACGTATCGAATGATAAAGTTGCATACATGATTTGACGTATACGATAGGTAGATTCTTTTATTTCAGAAGCACTTGTTTCGTCCAAATCAGCCACCATTTTCAGTCTATCATTTTCACTAAACTGCATGTAAAATCCATATCCACCTTTGCTTATAGAAGTCGTTGTAAAGGCCTTCCATCCATTCGGTGCTGCTACTAAAGTATTTTTCACATAAGCTAATGTATCCGCAATGCGTTGCGTGGGATCCCCAAAAATGGGATCGACTTCTTTTGGTTTACTACAGCTAATAGTTAATAAAACCAAAAACATTAAATAAAATATATTTTTCATAACTTAATACTTTCTCAAATTAACTTTCCCCATAAATGTTACGCTCGGATCCTCAGTATTTTTCAATACAAAATATTGCAAATAATCAGTTGGATTAACGGTTAAATCGACGCTCTTCCATTCGGCAGAAAAGCTGGTACTACCCAGATAATCTATCAAGGGTTGTACATCTTGCAGAATCAAACTTCTATTACCGTTATTATAAATTGTACCCGTTCCTTGTACTGCTGATTTAGAGATCTTAAACGTATTATCATCATTCTTAACAATATCAAAATCATAAGCGGCATTATAAGTACTATTATCATCTCCGTATCCAATATTTAGTGTTGCTTTTTTTTCAGAAACGAATTGAAACACCATTGTTTTAGTTCTATACCCTTCTAATCCGTCAAGAATATTCATAAAAAGATCTCGTTGTTTATTAGAAATTGCATTTTCTAAACCCCAAGTACTCCTGATATCCCAATCCAATGAACCTAGATAATTACTATTAAGTGCCGTTGCAGCAGAATATCTTGTCGAGTTATACGTTTCGCTCATTATACGCTGAAATTCTATTTGCAACTGCGTCACATCAATACTAAAATTTTGCATCATATAGTCACGTACAATGGATTCTTTCCGTTTAAATTTAGGGTATGCATCTTTTCCACTATCATAGGCAAAATCATCATAATATAATTGTCCAGCTACAATCAAGTGGGATAATACTTCTGCAAAATCTTCACCGATTGATTTACGTGCATATGGAGTAATAAATCCTAAGGAGCGTGCTAATGCTGTTGTATTCTCTTGCGCCGTCCAATTAGAATAATAATCCCCAACACTCACTGTTCCATATTCTCCAGGAATAAATCTATTTTGATTCAGAATATGGGTAAACTCGTGATGGATGACCTGTAAATTGCCAAGAACAGAATTAGCGTTCTCCGCACTAAAATTGTTTATTCCGTACAATGTAATCCGTCTACCCCCATCTGCTGTTCCTCCCTTAACAGAACCATCTACGTCATAATCACCTGATCCAAATAGAGCAAATTGTTTTGGTGTGTAGGTCTTAATAAAAGGAACACCGCCAATCTTTTTGTAAACATCCAAAAAACCCTTAATAACAACGTCCATTTGTGGGATGACCTTGGCTTCATCTGCTGGCGCTATGTTTTTATTGATATCATGCATGCTACGTTGATATCGATACACAACTTCAATATTATAAGGGTCAGTTAAATTGGTTGAAATCCATTTATCAATTGCCCCTGGGACGAATGTATCGTAATTTTCAATTTTCACGTTGAGTTTCTCCTCTTTTGAACAGGAGTATATTCCAGCTAATACACTTACTAGAATAAATAATTTGATTATCGTTTTCATAAATTACCTTGGATTTTGTTCAACACCGGACAATTTCGCTTCTTCTGGAATTTGAAAAATGCGTCTTGGATCCTCTGGTTTTAATTCTATATAAGATTCACTTTCATCATTGGCAATAACCAGATGTTTCACCGTAATCCCCTTACGAATAATATCCAGCCATCTTAGTCCCATGGACATAAAACCGACTTGTTTAAACTGTAAAACCGTTTGAATAAGGGCTTCCTTATCATCCTGTACACCAAAAAACAACTTAGATTTAGCAGGCGTTACCGCATGGTTTGTGACATTATAATTATCAATTCGGTTACTTGCCATTAAATTCATATCAGCTATACCAGCTGCATTATTTCCAAGTTCTAAATAAGCTTCAGCTCTATTCATCAAAGCTTCGTCCGTAATCAAAACAGGAACCATGAGCATAGGATATCCCGTATTTGCAGTTGTATTGGTAACGTACCAGTATTCTTTCCAGATATATGTAGTGTAATGAGGAGCGCCATAAGAAACTCCGAAATTATAAAATTTACCACCAGCTGCTGTATTACCATTATAAATGCCTTGAAATATATTTATTCCCATAGCATAACGGTTATTCCACCAACGTTGATAACCACTATAGGTTTCATTTATCAATAAATTATAAGGTTGTTCAGCTTTAGCAAAAACAGTATGTACCTCTTCAAAGGTCATTTTTTTGAAAGTAGAATTATACGGGATTAATTTACCTGCAAAATTTCCTCCCGCAAAAATCTTATTCGCATGATCAACAACCTTTTGCCATTCGCCGGTAAACAAATAAAATCTCGTCGCAAAAGCATGAGCAGCGGCAGGTGTGAAATGGTATTTAGGCACTTTCCACTCCGCTGGATTAGCATCTAAAAGTGCAAGGCCCTCTTCTAAATCCTTACGAATATTTTCATAAACAGATTGAACAGTACCTCTATCATACATTTCTATTACCTTAGTTTCTGGTTTTGTTACGTAAGGAATTCCTGGAGAAGTATTACTTTCTGTTTTTTTATAATCGTATACTTTTGCAAAAAAGTTTACTAGCATAAAATGAGCATATGCTCTAGCCACTAATGCCTCACCTTTAAAAGCCAAAACCTCATCACCAAATTTGTTAGACTCAATAGCATCTAAAGCATGATTTGCGGCAGCAATAGCTTCATAACATTTATTCCAATAACCTGTAGGAGTATCAGAACCGCTATCTTTAACATCTTCCCAACGGAATAATGCCGGTACCGGTTGATATAAATCCCCTACACCTTTATCTTCAACATTATCTGAATAGGTCTCAGCCATAGCAAGATAATTATTAAAAGGATAAGCCGAAGTAATGAGTCTTTTAACTTTATCCACGGTATTAATTTCTGCACGCATATCTGGTTGTTGGTCCAGATATTTACTACAGCTACCAAATAATAAGGTAGATGATAGCATTAAATATTTTAAATTTGAAAGTTTCATAGTTTAATCGTTTAAAATCCTAGTTTTACGGATAAAGTCAATTGCTTCGGAACTGGAAGAGCTATACCTCCATTGCTATAGAACTCAGGGTCTACACCGTTCAGTTTTTTGTCCGAATGTAGTAACCATAGATTATTACCAACCAAATTGAATTGAGCAGTTCTAAATTTGATTTTAGAAACTAATGCTCTTGGAACATTATAACCTACAGAGATCTGTGATAAACGAATATAATCCCCCTTAGCGACCCGCTCTGTAGAATAGTTATAGGCATTATAAGTATAATTAGATGCATTACGATTACCAGCAGAATTAATGACATCAAATTCAGAAGTCAATCCATCTAATGTAGATGGGATCACGGTCAGAAACTCATCACCCTTAAAAATAAAACGGTTAATTAAATCTCTTGACACATTATACATATCCAAATAACTTGCTGAGTATGTTGGTTGTAAACGCACTTTATTGCCAAATGCAAATTTTAGCAAGAACGATAGACTGAAATTTTTATATTCTAGACGGTTATAATAACCTCCAGCAATAGTTGGATCTACTGGACCTTCATATTTTAAGAATTTCGTTTCATTATCTTGCAGCCAAAAGTAGGTCTCACCTGGTGTTCCATCTGTCCCAATATAAGTGGGATATCCTCCATTTGCTGCCAATTTATCAAAATCTATAGAATATAATCCTCGATGAGGTTGCCCTAACATGGCTCCACCTTCAGCAGAAACAAGATTCCAGATATTACGTGTAACATCAAGTTTTGTAATCTCGGTTTTATTGAAACCTAAGGTGAATTGAGTACGCCAAGTAAAGCCCTCCGGATTTTTAAAAGGATAACCGCCTAATTGAATATCTACACCATGACTTTTCATATCTGCATAATTGGCTAACTTTTCAAATTTCCCTCCAATACCGGATGTGCGAATCGGACCAATTAGATCAAATATATTACGTTTGTAATAGTCAAAATTTAAATCAATACGATTGTTCAAAAATGAAAGATCTGTACCAACATTCAATTCATACATCTTTTCCCAAGTCAATTCAGAATTTTCTAAATCATCGAGGCTGATTTTTCCCTCTTTTTCTCCTTCAAAAGGTCTATAAGTAGTGGCATTGTAAAATACTGCAGAAGAGTTGGATGCATTCCCCATATTAGCGACTAAACCATAGGTTCCACGTAATCTTGCACTAGATAGAATACCATTGTCTTTATTAAAGAAATTTTCTTGATCGATATCCCAGGCTCCAGACAGATTCCAAGTTGGTAACCACCGCGCCACATTTGTACGACCCATTTTATTAGATCCATCATAACGTGTCGTAAAGTTAAAGGAATACTTGTTCATATAATTGTATGCGCCTCGAATAGCATAAGCCACCTTACGATCATAAGTATAATTCATAGCAAATGGTTTATCACCAGATTCTATCAGCTTTTTATAATAACGAGAGCTCGGTAACACCAGGTTACCATTACCATACTCAATGCCGGGCCCATTAAAGTCATGATTTTGTTTATCAGCAAATTGAAGCTCATATGTCCCAAATAAATTTAATGTATGCTCATTCCACTTTTGATTATACTCCAAATTATGACGCATGTAATAGCTGATCATATTATTATTCGCCAAATTGAAGAATCCACCATTTGGCAGGATAACATACTTATCTGTATTTGGAAAGTCAGGATCTGCATATAAAAACCTATTTCCGCTGTTTACAGTTTGATCTTGATTGGCTCGATATGCTTTTGATAAATTAGCATTCTCTGTAATCATATGCTGTCTTTCCGAATTGTAATAACGGTACATACCGTTTGCAGAATAAGTTAATGAAGGAAGGATTTTATAAGTAATTCCAGCCTGCACTTTAATGTCCATTAATTTAAGTTTGATATAGTTATTATCTAACTCATTTAATATATTAAAAGGTGCATAATCTCTTGTAAAGAACTCCCGATCACCATTTTCATCAAACGCTGTAATAATCCGGCTTGTATTTAAGGAATAAGAATATGGATTGATATCAAAATCTCGGGAATAACTTCCGTAAACAGCATCAGAGTTACGATTCAAGGTGCCTGGAGCACGTTGATCGCGAATATTACCTTGGAAAATAAATTCTGTACTTAATTTATCACTAATTTTATAGTTATTTCGAATATTGGCAGTAAAACGCTTTGCCTGATTACCAAGTGTATAACCTGGGTCATTCATAAAACTGGTAGAAGCATAAGTTTGCGCTTTATTTGTTCCTGAGCTCATACTCAAAGAATGATCCTGTACTAAGTTATTTCTAAATAATAAATCAAACCAATCTGTATTTGTATTAGCATATCGCTGCAGAAATTCATAACGAGAAGGAGCATCATTACGTAACGCATATGAATCCGTTTTAGGGTCATAGTCATACATTAAATTATACATCTTATTAAATACTCCTCCTGTAGGTGCTCTTGATACTTGTGAATGATTCAAATATCCTTTATTCTCCATATCAATAATCAATTGCATCTGCTCTGCAGAATTCATGATATCAAATTGATTATAATTAGGTTTAATATAAGTCGTAAAATTACTTGAATAATTAAAATTGACAGCACCATCAGTATTTCGCCCTCTCTTTGTGTTTACTACTACAACACCATTCATCGCAGCAGCACCATACATCGCTGTGGCTGCGGCATCTTTCAACACTGTAATCGATTCAATATCATCAGGATTTAAACCTGCAACCGAAGATCCTAATAAAGTATTGGCGTCACCAGTGGACAAGGCTTCATTCGAAATATTGACCGCTTCATCTAAAATCACACCATCAATAACCCATAGCGGTTTATTATCGCCCGTAAGTGAAGTCGCCCCACGCACACGTATTTTTGGTGCAGCACCAAATGTACCAGATACGTTTTGAACAGAAACACCTGCGACCTGTCCTTCTAACATTCTCGATATATCAGGAACACCTGCGCGCTCTGCTTCCTTAGCATCAATTTTTGAAGATGCTCCTGTAAACAATTTACGATCTAAATTTTGATAACCAGTCGCGACGACATTAACAACGTCCAATTGCTGTTCAGCACGATTCAATGTTATTGAAACAACATTTCTTCCGTTTGTGGCAATTTCAATTTGAGTAAAGCCTACGTAACGTACAAGTAGAGTTGCATTAGCAGGAGCATTAATTTTAAAAGTACCATTTTCATCTGTTTGAGTAGAAACAGAGGTTCCTTTTACGGTGATACTTGCTCCAACCAATGATTTCCCATCTTTATCTTTTACTGTTCCCGTTACTGTATTTTGCAAGGATTCTTCTGATGTTTTATCCATACTCTTAACAATATTATTGATTGTAATCGTATTGGCAATAACTTTATAAGAATAATTATTGTCGCTTAAAACTTCTTCAAGCGCATCTTCAAGACTTGCATTTTTTAAATTTAAACTTATTCGTTTCGCTCCTTTGGTGACATCATCACTGTAAAGGAAACGATGCTTCGTTTGTTTTCCAATAGCTGATAACGCATCTTCAACCTTAACATTTTTGAGATTAAGGTTGACCTTTTGCGCAATACCTTCAGCCTGGACACCAGTGACGAAAGCAAACATTAAAAAGGTACTAATTTTCATAATACGTAAAGGTTTGCAAAATAACGAGTCTTGAGGTTCCCAAGGTCGCTTTTTGCCAAATGGTAAGTTATTCATACATTTACATTTGGTTAATGAGTTAATTTTTCGGTTAGCTTCTTAATTAAGAATAGGTACAGGGATGCTGCAACATCTCTGTATTTTTTTGTTTAATAATTGTGTTTAGTATTTGTTCCCCATATCGTGTTATTTATTTTTTATAATTAATTGATTTCCATCTATCTTAAATCGCAGATCACTTACATATTCCAACATTTCAAGGACTTGAGAAAGTGGAACATTACGGTCAATTGATCCTGTTATTGCTTTATTTCTATTGATGCCTTGATCAAATTTCGCCTCTATAGCATACCAGTTAGACAACTGATCGACAATGGATTGAACATTATCTTTATTAAAATAAAACTCATTGTTATGCCATGCCAAATCTTTTGCTAAATCTGCACGACCTTTATTTAATTTCCCATCACCAGATTCAGCAAAATCTCCAGGTTGTAAAATAATCGCATGATCAGCTGTAGAGACTTCTACTTTCCCTTCTTCTAGAGTTGTTCGAACTTTTTTATTATAAGCATCAACATTAAAATGTGTACCCAGTACTTTAACATCCGTACCATTGGCTTGCACAATAAATGGACGATCAGGATCTTTAGAAACTTCAAAATAAGCTTCACCTTCCAATTGGACCTTACGTTCCCCTGATCCAAAAGATTCAGGAAACTTCAATCTTGACATCGCATTTATCCAAACCTTTGTACCATCAGACAATTCGAGCTTATAGTACCCACCTTTTGGAACAACTAAAGTATTATATTTAAGCTGTCCTCCCTCAAATTTATTTTTAACATATTCCAACTGATCATTGCGAACCTTAATATTATTGGCAATTTGTTTATTACTGCGATTACTCAGATCAAAACTTTCACCATTATCCAATATTAACACTGCATCATTCGAAGCTGGTTTTACATCATTTTTATGTTTAGTAGATTGAATAGCTATTATCTTTGAATTGTTAATTGTTTTATTTTGATATAAAAAAAAGAAACACAATACTAAGCATGAGGCAATTAAAGGAATCCAAATTTTTAAATTCCAACCATGGTTCGAACTTTTTAACTCCTTACCTTTTTTTTCTAAAGTATTCCAAGCTTGATTAAGATCAATACGGTTGATGATAGTTAAATCCTCTTCTATATAGTACGATTTCTTAAAATTATCATATAACTGTTTATTTTCTTCCTTCGAATTTATCCAGAACTCAAGCATAGCCATTTCATCTCCTGTTAATTCCTCAACAAGCGATTTTTTAATGATTTTAGCTATAATAAAAGGTTTACTTTTCATAATATATCATAAAGAAACGTTATTGAACTAAATGGGTGACAACAAATAAAAAAAAACTGAATTTAATTATAATTCTTGCCAAATATTTAAATTAAAAGGTTTATTGAGTAAAAATTAGATGGATATCTATAAAATTATCCGGAATTTAGGTTACTAAAATATGTTACTCACACGAGAATGCGAATAATGACCACAAATAAACCCTACTTCGATAAATTATAACAAATTTATCGGATCATACTATACCAAAGAAGCAAAACAGGTAGAAATTCAGGGTTCAACTTTTTCATAATTGTTTTTAATGCGCGCTGTTTCTGAGTTTTTATCGTATTTATACTTAAATTCAATTCTTTAGCAATTTCTTGGTTACTCAAACCTTCAAAATATCCCATCTTAAATACAATCTGGCAGCCTGGAGGCATGCTTTGCATAATTTTATGGACTTCTGCAATAACTTCCGAATGAATGATGTTTAATTCTAACGACTCCTGACTATACTCACTAAATGGCGTTGTTAACCAATATTTTTCAACAACTTTTTCTCGACGCTTACTATTTAAAAATGCATATCGGACCGAGGTATACAGGAAATTTTTTACCGCTGATTCATTTGTAGAAACATGATCTTCATGGTTAAAATAGGCAATAAAAGCATCTTGTACCAGATCTTCTGCTTCAGTAAGATCTCCACAGAGCTTCCAAGCAAAATGACATAAGCTTTTATAATGTTGCTCAAATAGTTCTTTATTAACGATACTGCTCATTTAAACATAAATCTGGTAAAGGAAGAAAGTACTTGTTAGTTAGCGGTTTGGCATGTTAGTTCAAAACGAAGTTAATGTTAAATTTTGTTAAATGCTATAGCTATATGAAATTATTTATAATAGAAATATTTTTAGGATATACTAACTGAAATCTCACACATATAGCATCCTTACCTCATCTATGAGTTGGTTATTTCTCCATTTTACTTTTAAGTAGTCAGAATACGAACATCATATGATGTCTTCACTCAGATCTCCCCGGCAACCTTTCACTCTTTTAAAAACCAGAATTTAAGCATCAACATTCCTATTCGCAAAGCGAAACAATCATTCATAGAAATGTTAAAAAATATCCCTATTTTATGTTTTTTTACTCCATATTGAGCAAAACACCTATAAAAACCGTCAATTTTGCTTATATTGGAGCGTTTCACAAATATTTAAACAAAGACTAAATGCTATTTACTGTTCTATTAGGACTAATAACATCGAGCCTTATTGTTCCATTTGGCAGATTTGTTAAAACCAAATGGGGGATTATTCTCGCATTCATACCGCTACTTTTATTTCTTTATTACCTACAATATATTCCTTTGATAAGTTGGGATAAATCATACGTTCAACATATCGATTGGATTCCGTCATTAGGTGTAAATTTTGACTTGAGGTTAGATGGTCTGTCACTCCTATTTTCATTATTAATCACAGGAATTGGAACATGTATCTTTTTTTATGCGAAATCGTATTTAAAAAATGATCCTTACATCGATCGTTTTTTTGGTTATCTGTGCCTATTTATGTCGGCCATGCTTGGGCTGGTGCTCTCCGATAATATTTTTCTATTATTTACTTTTTGGGAACTGACCAGTATTAGCTCATTTTTCTTAATCGGTTTCAATAATGACCATGCAGTTTCTAGAAAAAGTGCACTAACAGCCCTAAGTGTAACCGGACTAGGTGGATTTTTTCTATTAGCTGGGCTTGTGCTCATGGGTAATATTGCTCAGACTTACTCTATTTCTGAATTAGCAGAAAAAGCACAGCTCATTCAAGATCATGAATTATTCCCTTATATATTAGGTTTGGTAATTTTAGGTGCCATGACCAAATCGGCACAATTTCCATTTCACTTTTGGTTACCTGGAGCGATGAAAGCCCCTACCCCTGTTTCAGCATATCTACACTCCGCAACTATGGTGAAAGCTGGAATTTATCTCCTTGCGAGGTTTTTTCCAATTTTGGGCAGCAACCCAGCATGGACCTATAGTTTAATGATTATTGGAGGGATTACCATGCTGTATGGCGCTTTTCATTCACTCTTTAGAACCGATATGAAAGGAGTGCTCGCTTACTCCACAATTTCTGCATTGGGGATTTTAGTTTTTTTATTAGGAATTGGAACTGAAGATGCTATCATCGCTGTTGCGGTTTTTATTGTTGTCCACGCACTGTACAAAGCAACTTTATTTTTAATTACAGGCATCATTGATCATGCTACTCATACAAGAGATCTCTCTGTGTTACAGGGTTTGAGAAAAGTTCTACTACCTGTAGCAATTGCCGGATTTTTGGCAGCCTTATCCAGTGCTGGTGTGCCTTTGACTTTGGGGTTTATCGGTAAAGATTTGATCTATGAAGCAACCCTACACAGTGAGCAACATGTAGCCATATATCTGACTGTTGCTGCAGTGATAACCAATATCTTATTGGTTTCAGCAGGATTCATGGCCGGTATTAAGCCTTTTATGGGTACTCTTCCTGAAAAGTTTGAAAAAATCAATATGCCAGCTAAGTCTCTATGGATACCACCTTTAATACTTGCTCTGTTAGGTGTGCTATTCGGTTGTTTTCCCCATATCATCGGGGACTGGATCGCTCAACCCACAGTCAATAGTATCATGAAAGTGAAAACGGATTTTCATCTTCAAATTTGGCATGGCTTTAATTTAGTATTACTATTAAGTGCCCTAACTATTATTTTAGGGACTATCCTTTATTTCATAAATAAACCAAATCCACGAAAATTGCAGTGGATTGAAAGATTAAATTTTATTGCGCCATTGACTATTTTTCAAAAAGCATATCAGCGCATTTACAATTTTTCAACAAGTTACTCCAACTACTTTCATAATGGATACTTACGTTCCTATCTTTTAAAAATTATCATATTTGCAGAAGTACTATTAGCTTATCAACTCTATCTTGGTGGTCCACTTCATATCAACTGGGATCTATTATCTGCCATTAGTGTTTATGAAGTGGTTACCGTTTTGATTGTGTTTGGTGCTGTTGCACTCACACTAAGCACTGCCTCGCGACTTACAGCTGTGGTAGCGACAAGTGTCATCGGTTACGGTATCTGTTTATTGTTTGTCTTTTATAGTGCCCCAGATTTGGCTATGACACAATTTACGATCGACACACTCACAGTTGTTCTATTTGTGCTTGTACTCTTTAAATTACCTCCATTTCTTAATCTCGCAAAAAAAAGGATATTAATCAGAGATGTCGTTGTTGCTATCGTATTTGGTATGATCTTATCGATGGTGGCTATACGTGTACTCCATGTACCTACCCATATTGCCATCAGTGAGTTTTACGGTAAAAATGCTTACTTACTGGCTAAAGGAAGAAATGTTGTTAATGTATTGCTCGTTGACTTCAGGGGTTTTGATACCATGTTTGAAATTATTGTGCTCAGTATCGCTGCTCTAGGAGTCTATAGTTTATTAAAATTACGTTTAAAATCATCGGAGAAGGAATAATATGAAAAGTACAATTTTACAGACAGCTTCACGCTACCTACTTCCTATACTGCTTTTATTCTCATTCTTCTTATTGCTAAGAGGGCACTATTTTCCTGGAGGAGGTTTTGTTGGTGGACTAGTCGCATCGATTGCGTTTGTATTACATAGTTTTGCTCATGGTACCAATGAAACGATGAAAATATTACGATATAAACCACTGTCTCTAATTCCTATTGGATTGGGAATATCTGCTTTTAGCATGTTTATGCCTGCAATTTTTGGTTTACCAGTGATGACAGGACTTTGGTTAGAGCATCCCATTCCTGTTATTGGTATGATCGGTACTGCACTCCTTTTTGATATAGGAATTTATCTGGTGGTCATTGGAGTGGTCTTAACTATTTTATTTACTATTTCATTAAGTTCAGATTAACAAAACAATGGAATTACTACTTATTTTACTCATAGGCGTACTATACGCAACAGGCATATATCTGATTTTAAGAAGAAGTATGGTAAAATTACTTCTAGGAATCATGCTTTTAGGCAACGGAACAAATATGCTGATATTTCTATTAGGCAATATCACAAAAGGAAAACCGCCGATTATCAGTGATGGATTGAAAGTCTTTCAAGATATATATGCAGATCCTATACCTCAGGCGTTGATTTTAACAGCCATTGTCATCAGTTTTGGCCTGACTTCCTTTGCCATCGTATTATTAAAACGTGTGTATGCATTAATCAACACGGATGATCTAGATAACTTAAACACACCCGAAGACGAAGATATATGATTGACAATCAAATTATAGCAACAGTACTTGTACATTTATTTATAGCAATCTTACAGCTTGGTTTTTGGAGAAAAACAGTTCCACAGCGCGTACTCAGCATAGGTGGTAGCTTTATCAGCTTAATATTTGCTATCAAATTGTTTACAAAAGTATTCAATGGGGATATTCTCATTATGCATGCCGCAAATTGGGAAGCGCCTTTCGGAATTGTATTTGTAGCCGATTTATTAAGCTCAACTTTAGTCCTATTGACCGCTATAGCTGCTCTAGCAGTATCTATTTTCTCTGCAACAGGTATTGGACGACAACGCATATTGTATGGTTATTTCCCCATTTTTCACTTTTTAGTAATGGGATTAAACGGTGCATTTCTAACCGGTGATATTTTCAATCTTTACGTATTTTTTGAAGTTATTATTATATCCTCTTTTGTCCTAATGACATTAGGTGGCCGAAAAGCTCAATTAGAAGGTGCTGTCAAATATATGGCCATGAATATACTTGCCTCAACGTTTTTCCTAACAGGGATTGGGCTCCTTTATGGTATATCAGGATCTTTAAATATGGCCGATTTAGCTTTAATAGTGCCCAAAATTGAAAATCGGGCAATAGTTGATATTACAGCCACATTCTTTTTGATTGGATTTGGTATTAAATCTGCTATTTTTCCCCTTTATTTTTGGCTCCCCTCTTCTTATCACACGCCTCCATCGGCAGTTGCTGCAATTTTTGGAGGTCTGCTCACCAAAGTAGGCATCTATGCCCTATTTCGGGTTTTTACGCTGATTTTTATTCCGAATGAATTTATTCGTGATCTACTACTAGTGCTCTCTATTTTAACCATTTTAACAGGTGCATTTGGCGCATTGATAAAAACAAATGTAAGAAGGCTTTTTTCCTACCTGATTGTTTGTCATATTGGATTTATGATCGGTGGATTAGGTATGTACAGCAAATTAGCTATTCTCGGAGCGGTATTTTATTTAATCCATGATATCATGGTCAAAACGAATCTCTTTCTAATTGCAGGATTAATTCGTCAGATGCGTGGCTCTATGGATATGAAGAAACTAGGGGGGCTTTATGCTGAGTATCCTAAAATTTCGTTATTAATTGCCATCGTTTTATTTTCACTGGCGGGTATTCCACCGTTGTCTGGTTTTTGGCCAAAAATATATTTGTTGCAAGGAGCCTTTGAAAATGCACACTACCTTTATGCAGGAGCACTGATACTGGGTAGCTTCATCACGCTATTTGTCATTGCAAAATTTTGGTCTGAAGTATTCTGGAAAAAATCACCGGATCCAGATACCATTGAAGATAAGTTTAAGGATCTAATCGGTATTCGAAAAATAGCTTTAATCCTACCCATTTGTATCTTGGCAGCAAGCTCTTTATATATTGGTTTAAATGCAGAAATTATTATTCAAGTAGCTGATCGCATATCATCCGAAATGTTAAACACAACACCTTATATACAAGCAGTATTAGGTAAATAAAAAGAACATATGATAAAACAGTTTTTAATGAATCTGCTGCTATCTTTTATTTGGGTAGCATTAACAGGTTCAATGTACTATACTAATTTTCTTTTTGGATTCTTGCTGGGTTTCTTTATCCTATGGGTGATGAATCGCAATGAAGTGGATCAACGTTATTTTTATCGTGTACCAAAAACAATTAGCTTTCTCTTTTTCTTCTTTTATCAAATGATTATCGCTAATCTACAAGTAGCTTATGATGTCATTACTCCTAAATATTTTTTCAAACCTGGAATTGTAAAATACCGAATGGATGCAAAATCTGATTTTGAGATCAATCTCTTATCGACATTCATTTCATTGACACCAGGTACATTGATTCTCGATGTTAGTGATGATAAAAAGATTTTATATATCCATGTCATGTACCTTCATGATAAACAAAAATTCATGACAGAGTTGAAAAACAATGTTGAACGTAAACTATTAGAAATTCTACGATGAGCTTAACTGAATATTTGGATTATGTGATTCTACCAATTTTGATTCTTTCTACAGTAATCACATTTATTCGTCTTTTTAAAGGTCCTGATGTGGCAGACCGTGTAATTGCGTTAGACCTAATCATTACTACAGGTATTGGTATCATCACGGTTTACAGTATCACTACCGCTCAAGCAATTTTTCTTGATGTAGCTATGATTCTCGCATTAATTGCATTTTTAGGAACAATAGCCTTTGCATTTTATTTAGAAAAACAAGATCACCATGACTGATATCATTATTGCCGTACTGAGCACCATTGGTGCACTAGCCATTCTCTTTGCCTCCATTGGTATACTAAGAATGCCTGATTTTTATTTACGCCTATCTGTAACCGTAAAAGCTGCAACCTTAGGCGTAGGATTATTATTACTTTGTGCCGCCATTGTATTTCCGGATGTCTCTGTGACAACCAAAACAATTGCTATTGCATTTTTTCTCATGTTAACTGCCCCTGTAGCCGCACACATGATTGGAAGAGTTGCCTATATCACCGGTATAAAAGTATGGAAGGGAACCATTATGGATGAGTTGGAGGGCATGTATGATGAAGAGACGCATGAGCTTAAAGGTACAGGTACGCATGACGACTCTTCATCACAGGATGAACCGCTTAAAAAATAATACAGACTGGGGCTGGAACATGAACACGATTTCCAGTCTCTTTTAATAGTCCTGTTTTTTCATCTCGACTAAAAGTAACGATTTCGTTGGTCGTCTGGTTAGCCACCAAAAGAAACTTACCATCTGGACTGATATTAAAATTACGAGGTCCTTTACCCATCGTACTTTGATTTGCAACCTTTACTAACTTGCCATCTTTGGCAATTGAAAAAATACCAATGGTATTTGCATCTCCTCGATTTGTTGCGTAAAGAAATTTACCATCTGGAGATATTTTAATGTCAGCGGCACCATTTGCACCCTTAAATCCATCAGGATTAATATTAATAGACTGATCAAATAACCAATCCTGACCGTCTCGTTTATATACGGCAATATCGGCTGTCATTTCCAACACCACATACATATATTTCTCTTTCTTATCAAAAGCGATATGTCTTGGACCACCGCCGGCCGAAGAAAATACTTCTGCAGGATCTTCAGCCAATTTGACATCAGGTTTTTTAGGATTGATAAACTTATAAATCGAGATTTGATCTAGTCCTAAATCTTGAACAAAAAGTTCATGACCCTTTTTCGAGAAAAAAGCAGAATGAACATGTGGCCCTTCTTGCCTTACTTTATCGACTCCTTTGCCTTCATGTTGTATCAATTCCTTTAAATTGCCAATCACACCATTTGGCTCTAATCCATAAAGTACAAATGAACCTCCAGAATAATTAGATACTGCAATCAAATTTTTATAGGGACTCACCGCAACATGACAGGGAGCATCACCCTTTGTCGGCACGACATTTAATAACGTAAATTGACCATTATTATAGGAGTACGAGGATAAATTACCTTTACTTTTACCTTGTTCACTTACTGCATATATAATATTATCTCTACGTGCTAAAAAAGAGGGATCAATCATTGGGGTCGTGGAAATCAATTGAATTGCACCTGTTTTAGCATTGAAGTCAAAAGCATATATACCTTTACTCGCTGTATTAGACGTATAGGTACCGACAAACATCGTCATGTTTTGGGACCAACCTAAAAAAGGGAAACAGGTCAAAATAAAAAGCAGAATTTTTTTCATGTTTTCAAAATTAAAACTTTGTGTTAAAAAGTAGTGTTAAAATTGGTTAAAACTACTTTTGATACGGTGTAAATACTTATTTTAGCTGTTCCATGGATGTTAAGTATTTCTTTGTCATTATGGAACAGAAAAAGGCAAAAATACCTTGGAAATATTATTGAAATAAAATTAAGAATAATTAATATATTCTAATAATTTTGTGCAGGCTTTCAAAACTTTAAGTTTGAACAGTTTATTTATTAAAAGTATTTAATTTACATTCCTCGAATGAAAACATCATGAGCTTAAATAGCTTAAAAAAGATAGTCGTTACTGCTCATGATAGCTTCATCACCATTAAAAGACATATTATTCTAATGAAAAAAAACATATATACGTTGCTATTATTGGTATTTGTGACAGCACAAACAGTATTTGCTCAAAAACAAGTAATCGATCGGGTAGTTGCGACAGTAGGCTCTGGTATTATCTTACAATCAGATGTTGATATGCAATATGCACAATATCTTTCGAGTGGTAATAAAGCAAATGAAAATTTCAAATGTGAAATGCTTCAACAATTGTTGACACAAAAATTACTTTCACAACAAGCTGTAATCGACTCCATTGAAGTTGGTGAAACAGAAGTAGATGATAATTTGAACAGCCGCTTACGCTATATGTCTCAACAAGCTGGTGGACAGGAACGATTGGAAAAATTCTTAAACAGATCTTTATTGCAATATAAAGAAGATATGCGTCCAAGCATTTTTGAACAATTAAAAGCGAATAAAATGCGTCAAAATATTGTTCAAAAAGTTGATGTAACTCCTATCGAAGTAAAACGTTATTTTGAAGCCTTAAATACAGATAGCTTACCATATTTCAATACAGAAGTTGAAATTGGTGAGATTGTGATGTTTCCTAAGCTAACCGTGGAAGAGAAAGCTGAATTTAAAACAAAAGCAGAAGGACTTCGCAAGCAAGTGATGGATGGTTCTGAGTTTGGAACAGTTGCTCGTTTATATTCTGAAGATGGATCTGCCCCGTATGGTGGAGATTTAGGTTTCAACACGCGTGACAACTGGGTAAAGGAATTTGCTGCGATGGCTTTTAAATTAAAAGCTGGTGAGATCTCGCCTGTATTTGAAACCAAATATGGATTTCACTTTCTACAAGTTTTGGAAAGACGCGGTGAAGAGGTCCATGTGAGACACATCTTGATCAAATTTAAACCAACTACTGCTAGTATAGAACGGACGCAAGCAAAAATGGACAGTATCTACAACTTAGTAACAACAGGTAAATTGGATTTCTATCATGCTGCTACGACAAATTCGGATAGTGAAGAAACCAAATTTAATGGCGGTATGGTACTTAATCAAGAAGGTGAAACACGATCTACATTAATACCAGTAGATAAGTTAGAGGCATCTGTATTCCAAGCAATCGATCCATTAAAACCAGGAGAGTATTCTAAACCTGCTCAATTTACAGATCGCACTGGTGAAGTTGGTCTACGCTTCAATTATCTAAAATCTCGTGTTGCTCCTCATAAAGCTAATTTGGATGAAGACTATGTGAAAATAAAAGAAGCAGCAAGACAAGATAAGGTTAATCGCAAATTGAACACTTGGTTTGAATCAAAAAGAGAAAGTACTTACATTGATATTGCCGATGACTTTCAAGAATGTGACGAACTTAAAGTTTGGATTTCTAAAAAATAGTACCTAATAGAATATAATAGAAAAGGGTTTCAAATTTAATTTGAAACCCTTTTCTATTATATTTATAGTTTTATTGAGTTCAGTTATCGTTCGAACATCATTTCTACCAAGACATTCCAGTTTGCTTTTGACACATCATCCTTTGCCAGTTCGCTTAACTTCCAGATTCGAATATAATTATATTTGACAACCTTATCTTTCAGATTGACTGTAGCAGTTCCGAAAGAATAGGCATATTCGCCACTATAAGCTCTACCCACTTTTTCAGGAGTTGTGATGATATTTATCCGGGATTTTTTCAAATATGCCAGTATATCCTTTTTACCTTCTATCGGTTGGATCCAAGGAAAAAGCAAACGCGAGTCCTCATGTAAAAACTCTTTATAGCCAGCTTGGTTATCCGCTTTTAATACGGTCGACAAAAGCTTGTCAGTCTCAAAAACAATCTCTTTACGCTGATCTAAACGTACTTGAGAACGATGCTTTAAATACCAAGCTTCGCTAGGCTCATAAAATTCTAATTCAGAATTTTCCTTATTGCCAAAATTTTCAACTTCAGCGCGAATATCGACAAGCCATTTCCCTTTTTTATTTCTTTTCCATACCGTTAGATACTGTCCAAAACGTTTTCTGGCGCCAACTTTCTGAAATTCAAAAGGGCCTGTAGTAACACCAAATTCTTGACTTTTTGAAACCATTGCTAATGCTGGTTCCCAAGTTAATACATCAGGTATATTCGGCCTATTATTCAGATAATCTAAAGCATTGACCTCAGAAGGAACAAAAAATTTAGACTCTTTATCGACAATAGACAGAAGTGCCTGATGCGGTGTAGTTGTTTTAGAAATCAATGCAGCTTCTTTATCTGCGCGGATTAAACTACCTACTTTATCGGGAATCTGCGCATACACTTGTGCTGAAAATGCACTCATGAAAACTATTGCCGACATTTTATTCCATATATTCATGTAATGTTTTGATATTAATTCGACACTAACTATCAAATCTTATTCCAAAGCGTTCCATCTTTGCTATCTTTCAGTTGTATACCGATAGCATTGAGTTCCTCACGAATACGATCCGATGTTGCAAAATCTTTATTTTGCTTAGCACCATCGCGTAATTTGATGACAATAGACATGATCTCATCCATACTATCATTGGTTGATATTTGATCATTTTGCAACCCAAGAATATCAAAAACAAAATGTTGTAAAAATGTTTTTAACTCTTCTAGATCAGGAGCACTAATAGCTGCTTTGCCGTCATATATTGAATTAATCAACCGAACGACCTCAAATAATTCCGCAATTAAAATAGGACTATTGAAATCATCGTCCATTGCAGCATAGCATTTTGCACGTAAATCGGCGATATTCAAAGCTGACTTACCTTTTGAAGGCTTCAATTTATCCAACAGATTAATAGCTGTCATCAAACGTTTAAACCCCTTATCAGCAGCATCCAGTGCCTCATTAGAAAAATCCAATGTACTCCTATAGTGAGCCTGCAACATAAAGAAACGCACGGCCATAGGTGTATAACCACGTTCCAATAAAGGGTGATCTCCCGTAAACAATTGATGTGGCAAAAAGCCATTTCCCGATGATTTTGACATGCGCGCACCATTTACCGTCAACATATTGGTGTGCATCCAATATTTAGCCGGAGTGGTATGATTACATGCTTCTGACTGCGCGATTTCATTGGTATGATGTGTAGCTGCCAAATCCATTCCCCCACCGTGTATATCAAACTGGTCGCCCAAATATTTACGGCTCATCGCCGAACATTCAATATGCCAGCCTGGAAAGCCTACACTCCAGGGTGAAGGCCAACGCATAATATGTTCTGGCTTAGCTTTGATCCATAGGGCAAAGTCTAAACGACCATGCTTCTCATCCTGACCACCGAGTTCACGTGTGTTATTCAACATATCATCAAGCTTACGATTAGTCAAAACGGTATAATCATAATCTTTCACATATTTTTCAACGTCAAAATATACGGTTCCATTGACTTCATAAGCATATCCATTCGCAATGATTTGTTGAACCATTTCGATCTGTTCTGAAATATGACCGGTAGCTGTAGGCTCGATGCTAGGAGGTAAAGTATTGAAAAGACGTAAAACATCATGGAAACCCAGTGTATATTTTTGCACAATCTCCATCGGCTCCAGCTGTTCTAGTTTAGCCTTTTTAGCAAATTTATCATCACCTTCATCATTATCTCCTTCCAGATGGCCAGCATCTGTTATATTACGTACATAACGCACTTTAAATCCAAGATGCTTTAAATATCGAAATATCAAATCAAACGACACGAAAGTACGACAATTCCCCAAGTGAACATCACTGTATACGGTAGGCCCACAAACATACATCCCTACTAAAGAGGGATGTAATGGTTGGAATTTTTCTTTTTTACGTGTTAACGTATTGTATAAATAAAGATTGTTTTCCATGTCTAGAAAAATATCAGTTTCTATTTTTGTCTAAAATATATTTGAATTGGAACTCCCTCGAAATCGAAGTGCTCACGCAGTTTATTTTCAATATAACGTTTGTATGGATCTTTCACATACTGTGGTAAGTTACAGAAGAATGCAAACATGGGTGTACGTCCAGGAAGCTGAGTAACATACTTCACTTTGATATATTTACCTTTTAGAGCTGGTGGCGGATAATTTTCGATCACCTGCAACATCACCTCATTTAATTTTGAAGTAGGAATTTTCTTTGTTTTATTTTCGTAGACTTTTGCAGCGACCTCCAAAGTTTTGAAAATACGCTGTTTTTCAGTAACTGATGTAAAAACGATAGGTATATCAGTAAAAGGAGCGATTTTCTCTTTGATACGCGCCTCAAACTCCTTCATTGTTTTATTATCTTTATCAATGGTATCCCATTTGTTCACAACAATTACAATCCCCTTTCTATTTTTCTCTGCAAGATGGAAAATATTAATATCCTGCGCTTCAATACCATCATTAGCATCCAACATCAAAAGAACAACATCCGAATCCTCCAAAGCTTTAATCGTACGCATGACAGAATAAAACTCAATATCTTCGTTTACTTTAGACTTACGTCTCAAACCAGCCGTATCAATCAATAAGAATTCATGACCGAACTGTTTGTAATGGATACGAATCGAATCACGAGTAGTACCTGCTACTGGTGTCACGATATTGCGATCTACACCCAACAGCGCATTGGTTAAAGAAGATTTACCTACATTTGGACGACCTACAATCGTGTATTTTGCTAATGTCGTATCGTCTTCGGGTTCATCTTCAAAAGTGGAGACTACCGCATCTAACAACTCTCCTGTACCAGATCCTGTAGCTGAAGAAACATTATAGATCTCACCTAAACCAAATGCATAAAACTCAGCCGAATCATGGTGTAATTTAGCATGATCAACTTTATTCGCTGCTACATATACAGGCTTAGAACTTCTTCTTAAAATATCAGCAATCTCATCATCTAAATCAGTGATTCCTGTGGTTACATCCACCATAAATATGATAGCAGATGCTTCTTCTATTGCGATATGAACTTGGTCACGAATTGCTTCTTCAAAAACATCATCCGATCCATGTACAAACCCACCAGTATCAATTACTGTAAAATTCTTTCCTATCCATTCTGCCGTTTCATAGTGACGGTCGCGCGTCACTCCACTAAAGTCATCAACAATAGCTTTTCTACTCTCCGTCAGACGATTAAAAAGCGTGGATTTCCCAACATTTGGACGACCTACAATTGCAACAATATTTGCCATATTTTTACTATATATTATTCTCGTTACCTCACGGCAACTTATTTAAATACAATTTAACTCAGTTGGCAAAGTTACACAATATACCTGGTATTTTTGGAAACCATTCTAATCTAATCGTAAACTATAGCATTTTTATGATCAATTTTTAAACGATGCTTCCATGGATCAAATCGTCTTGCTATCAGCACGTAAAGTTATTTTTAAAATTATCTTTCATAAGCAAGCACATCGTTAAGCAGGCGTTGTATTCCTAGCTCACAAAAAAAATGGCTTTGCAAATCTGCAAAGCCATTCAGTAATCAGAAATTATAACTTAAATCTATTGTGTTGGATTTTGAGTCAACACTCCAGGATATGAATTAATCGCACTCTGTGGGATAAAGTATACCACACGGAAGTCTGTTGGTGCGATAACCTCAGATTGATTATGCGGTCCCGGATATTGACGCGTCAATGCTTCACCGTTACGAAATACATCATAGCTACGTTCTGCTTGAAATGCCAATTCCAATTCACGCTCTTTATCAATTAATTTACTCGCATTTAAAGCATTTAAAGATGAATATGCACCATTTGTAATTGAGCGGGTTCTTATTTTATTTAAATCCGCCAATGCAGCACCGTAATTACCCAGTTTTGCTTGTGCTTCTGCTCTATTGAGATAAACCTCTCCTAATCTGCTGATGACGGGTGAATGCAATTGCGAATTTTCACCTTCTTTAGAACATTTCGTGATGTAAAACTGAGGATATACACGATTTAATGAAATATAATAATCCAATACCCCATTATACGTTTTACCATCCTTGTATTTTATACTATAAGTTCCTTCATTGGCGTCGATCACTGTTAATGCATAAGGTATTCTTTGTTCGGCAGTAGTCGCCGTTTTTGGAATTACCTCTATAGCAGTAACGGTGTTACCTGTTCGCTCAATAATAAATTGGGCATAATTTAATGTATTTGCAGCGTCTTCTTTTATAAAGCGAAAGACCTCGGTATACTTCCCTGTCTTTTCATCTTCGGAATAAGTGGGTTCTATAAAGGAAGCACGCGCATCAACGATACGGTAGTTGTCTGGGCGCCAGTCGTTACGACCTGTTTCATTTAGCAAATCGATGTATTTTGCACTTGCATACATCTCACCCCAGCCCATACCGCCGATATTTGAATACATACCACCAACACCATAATAATGATCATAACCCGAAAATTCAGATGCGACTCTTTTAATGGCAAAGATCGTCTCGGCATTATTCTCTGGTGTAAAGGTATTATATTTCATAAATTTGTCTCGATCCAACAAGGTATAGTCTCCAGAGTTGATCACTTTATCCGCATACTCTACTGACAATCTTGCGTATTCGGCATTTGGAGACTGGTATGTACCGCTCATATACAGGTAAACTCGAGATAACATGGCTTGAGCTGCTCCCTTAGAAGCATAGATATTGCCTTTTTTAATTGTCAATAACGATTCTGCCTTCTTCAAATCACTGATCGCCTGTTCATACGTTGCTTTAACGGTAGCACGGTCAGGTAAACGCAGATCATTAAAAACATCATCAGGGGTACCATTTACAATAGGCACTCCAAGATTGGTTTCAGGACTTTGGTAATAAGGACGTCCATAGGCACGAACCAAGTAGAAATACATCATGCCACGAATGTAATAACACTCCCCTAATTGGTTGTCTTTTTCAGGACTTTCACCTTCAGTAATGATTTTCATCACATTGGATGACTGCGCAATAGCCTTATACCCCGCATTCCAAAATTCAGATAAACGTCCGTTATTTGGCGTACGTGCATACGAAATAAACTCATAAAATGCATCCGTCGAAGCTCCGCGAATCATCATATTATCGCCGGCATACTCGCCAGCGCGATGCATCGGATCCGACCAGGCTTTCAATTGTCCATATGCGCCATTAATCCCGGCATCTGGATTGCTAGAAATATTATCCGAATCCATTAAATTATGGGGGAACCGATCTATATTACATGATGTAATGGTAGCAGCTGTTAATAGTATAGATAGTATCTTTTTCATAAAATTTTTCTCTCTTTTAACTAAAATGTCACATTAAGACCAAACATAAATTTGCGTGTAGCAGGATATATAGCTGGACCTGCCGAACCTAAGATAGCGCCTGTATCTTCATTGATCGAAATCTCAGGATCCACACCTGAATAGTTCGTAATGGTAAACAAGTTCTCCCCCGTAAAGAATACACGGACATTTTTCAATTTATATTGTTCCAATTTCAGGTTATAGCCCAAGGTCAACGAACGCAATCTTAAAAAATCACTATCTTCTAAATAACGCGTTGATGTAGAATTTCCTTTATCGTTATTATTGTATTTAGCGATTGGATGCGTAGCAATATCTCCTGGTTTTTCCCAGCGACTCCAGCCGTCTTGCAATTTCATCTGATTCCTATCGGTATAGGTTCCATCAGAATCATATTCTTGACGAGAATAATTATAGATCTTCCCACCAATGGAGTACCCAAATGATGCATTGAGATCAAAATGTTTGTAAGTGATTCCTGTATTGAATCCACCAAATAGATCTGGGGATGCTTTTCCTGCCTTCTGCAAGGTAGCTGCTGAATAATTAGAAGTCTTGACTTGAGTTTGATTACCATCCTGATCGGTTTCAACTTTATACCATTCAGGAGCACCAGTCTCCACATTGACCCCAGCCCATATCGGCATATAATAAGTATCAACCGGTAATCCTGGCTCCAAAACTCGACTAGCAGAACCAGCGATGCCTAAACCATCACCGATGATAAGAGGTCTTGTCACATCGTTGCCATTAGCATCTTTGCTCTTAATCAATTCGGTTAACTTATTTTTGTTATGGCCGATATTGATATCCAAGCTCCAAGTGAAGTCATTTTTACGAATGATATCACCTCCTAAAGTAAGCTCAATACCTCTATTTTGCATTTTACCAATATTCTTATACACACTTGTGACGCCCGTCATTCCACTGATTGGCACGTTATATAAGATATTGTCCGTTTTTTTATCATAGTAATCAAAAGTGACACGAGCACGATTGTTGAACATGGTTGCATCAAATCCTGCACCTGTTGTAAAGGTACGTTCCCAAGTCAGATTTTTATTTCCAATCCGATAAATCAAAGCTCCCGAATTTTCATTATAACCTGATGCCAATGAAACAGAATATAAGTTGTATTGTGGATATAATTCGCTAGGACGGTTACCTACGGAACCGTATGAAGCACGGACTTTCAAATTATCAATCCAGGCGGCATTGAACCAACTCTCGCGATTGATATTCCATCCTCCACTCACGGAGAAAAAATTACCATATTTAGCGTTATCTCCAAAATTGGAAGCACCATCACGACGGAAAGATACCTGTCCCAAATATTTACCATCGTAAGCATAATTTGCATTCGATAATAAAGATTGGACTGCCCATTCATTAATATTTCCTCTAGTACGTTCTGGTTTAGCAACAACATTTAACACTTCGAAGCCAGGAATAAAACCTGTACCATAAACATCTAATGTCTTGTCCCAATAATCATTGAATTCATAAGCTGCTAATGCATTCACAGCATGTTTACCCCAAGATTTATTAAAACGCAATATCTGACTGGTATAACGACGCGCATATTCTGAGCGGTAATCTGTTAAACGTCCCTTTACACTTTCTCCTCCACTAGAACGAGGATCTGTATACCCCGCAGCACTATAAGTATTATAGCGGTAGTTATTAACGGATGAAAAAGTCAACCAATTGGTGAATTTAATATCAAAGTCCATATTACCGCTGAACTCATAATTGGTATTGGCACTATGATCCCATTGTAAATCATATAGGTAGTTTGTGTTCGCACTATTTACCCACCCGCTATAACGATGAGGAACCGGCTTGCCATCTGCATCAAATGGACTATCCCAAGGGAAATTTGAATACATCGCTGTTGTAGAATATTGTCTATCCTCTACTCCTCTACGTGCTCCAACTAAAGTTGGTTTAACGGTCAACCATTTCGTCGGTTTATAAACCGTATTCATACGGAAATTATAACGATCGTAATCATAGCCTTTCACAGCACCTACTTCATTGTAGTAACCCAATGATAGATAAGATTGTAGCTTTTCAGTACCCGATTGGATAGAAATATTATGATTTTGGGTAAAACCATGTTGTGTAGCCACTTTCCACCAATCGAAATCACTATTTCTCAAATCAGCATTCCAACGTGGGAATTTAATTGCCGCTTGGTTTGCAAACGAAGCATAATAATCATATAGCTCAGCACCATTCATCATTTTCAAATTACCAGTAGTAAGCTGATTAAATCCGATTTTTGAAGAAAAACTGATTGAAGTGCTATTTGCAGTAGGATTTTTTGTCGTGACGACAACCACACCATTTGCTCCCTGAGAACCATATATAGCCGTTGATGCTGCATCTTTTAATACCGTTAAGGTCGCAATATCATCTGGATTTAAATCTCCAGCACTAGATCCGAGAATAACACCATCGACAACCCAAAGTGGACTGGTAGTACCACTTAAAGTAGCTTGACCACGAATGACTACACCTCCTTTTGCTCCTGGTCTTCCCGTTCCTGGAGCAACATATACACCTGCAGCTTTACCATTTAACATATTTTCAACAGAAGGGGAAGTAATATCACGCAATTTATCACCTTTCACAGTCTGTAATGACCCTGTTAAACTTTCCTTTTTTTGGCTCCCGTAACCAACAACCACAACCTCTTCTAGTGCCTCATTTGATGCTACAAGTACGACATTCACTGTTGAACCCTGCACAGGTTTTTCAACCTTATCAAATCCGACAGCTGAAAATACTAAAGTCTGGCCAGCAGAAACTTTGATCGAATAGCGTCCATTGGCATCCGTGGAAGTCGCAATTGTGGAATTTTCTTTCACATAAATCGTCACTCCACTTAATGGACTAGAACCAGCAGTAACAACACCAGATACTTGTTGCTGCAAACCATTATTTGCTTCGCTAATTAAATTTCTATTGTTATTTGCCATCACCATACTAGGAGCTACAAGAGCCAACATTAATGCAGATGTAATAGGATAAAATTTAGTCGCAAAAAAAGGTTTTGTAAATCTTTTATTCATAAACTTAAATTAAATATAATCAGTAAATTAGATAATTATCATAATTTCTCTCCTGCAAAATAGCGTAAAGATTAGTTAATATAAATTTAATATGAAACGAAATCGATTGCACAAAATAACGCAATCGTTTGTTTAGCTAACTAAAATATAGTTCGTTTTGAAACTACAAAATACACAGCCTTTATAACCCCTGATATATCGATCTGTAGGATACCCGATACACCATAAAAACTCAAAAATATAAACGCCATAAAAAAAGCAGGTATCCTTCGGAGATACCTGCTTTTGTTGAACATATTTAAAGAAATTAGTATCCTGTATTTTGAGTTAACACACCATATGATAAATCAATTTGACTCTGCGGAACAGGCATTAGATAAAGCCTATCATTCCAGATACGCTCTTGAGCTAGCCCGTTTTTCACATCGTAAATATTTTTCATCACATTAGGAGCGGTTTTCCAACGACGGATATCGTAATAGCGAACACCCTCTAGCACTAACTCAACAGCTCTTTCATTACGGATCAGATCCCTTAATTTACTTTGACTTCCATATGTACTGCGATCGACTTTAGGCATACCTGCACGAACACGAAGTTGGTCCAAAGCATCGAAAATAGTTGCATCAGGTCCAGATTTTTCATTTTGAGCTTCTGCATAGTTAAGTAAAACCTCAGCATAACGGATTAAGATCACATTAGCATAAGAATCAATCTGTTCTCTGCTGGATGTTGGATCTACCAACTTCCTGAAATTATAACCTGTAATAGACATATTAGATTTACCACTACTCCATGTAAATTGATACCCACCATCCTTCGTTAGTGCATTCCAAGGTGCGGTCTCAAACAAAATAGAGGCATAAAAACGTGGATCCCTATTTTTAAACTCCTTCACAAAATCAGCTTTATCAGCTTTCGCATAATGAGCAGCTCTTACTTCAGCACTTACAGGATTGACGGGTTCTCCAGTCTTATAATTAACATACAGGTTAACCAAATTTTGTGTTGGCGTTAAAGAACTCCAACCACCTACAGATCCTTCTGCCAACAACGTATTATTAGATTGAGGCTGAGCTACACGGATATACTGCCTATCTAAGATAACTTCATCGTTACCTTCATTTTCAACTTGAAAAATACCTTCATAACTTCTAAGTCCTAATCGAAACTTATGCTCATCATCAGCATTTTCAAAATCAACAAATTGTGCATAATTATCCTTTTTATTTAATTCCGATTCTGCACTTACCTGAAACAACTTGTATCCTAAACCCATTACTTCTTGTGCTGTGCGTGCTGCCTGTTCCCAATTATTTTCCATCAAATATAATCGAGATTGCAAAGCTAACGCAGCACCCTTTGTAATCCTTCCCTTTTCAGAAGAGTATGATACAGGCAATTTTGTTGATACTTCCTGCAACTCCTTAAATAAGAAATCCAGCACTTCCTTCTTCGCAACACGAGGTACATTAGATTCTTCTTTTGTTAGTACTTTAGTGACTAATGGTATATCACCAAACTTCTCTACCATAGGGATATATAAATAAGCACGAATGAAACGAACTTCAGCTTTATAACGTTCTTTAAGCGTTTCGTCCATAATAGCTTTATCCACATTTTCTAAAAAATAGTTACATGTACGAATAGGAATATAACTCCAACCTGCATCTATATCTGCACCTAGAGATCCTGCAGATATAGCGGTTGACGCACTCTCCCATGGATATTGAGCATGAACCAAATCAGTAGCTCCATCATCATACATACCATCTGATAATTTTCCGTAAATAGCGTTTACCGCTAATTTTACATCATTTTCAGTTCTCCAAAATTCTTCTTCAGGAATCTTATTGACAGGTGTACGATCTAAAAAATCTTTTGAACACGCTCCAAATAATAGCGTAGTTGCTAATAAGGAATATAATATATGTCTTTTCATTTCTTTTTCTATTAAAAATTAAAATTTAGCGGTTAACCCAACAGAAATTGTTTTCACACCCGGATAACTTGCTCTTCCCGAACCTGTTTCAGGATCAAAATCGCCCAGACGCTTATCCGCCATAATAGTAAATGGATTATTCGAAGACGCAAAGAAGCGCAATTGAGACATTTTGATATTACTCAACATTTCTTTAGGAAATGTATAGCCGACCGTAATCGCACGGATTCTGAAATAGTTGCCACTAAACAACCAAAAATCTGATGTTTTATAATTATGGGGTGCATCACCTGTCAATGTGATTCTCGGAAATGGAGCATCTGCTACATTATTCTCTTCAGACCAGCCATTTGCCCAGTTCTTCTTAATATTAGCTCCATTGAAGAAAGGAAAAGAGGCCTCGTTGTCCAAATAAGTTTTCACTCCACCAACCCCATAAGTCAACACATCGAGATCGAAATTTTTATAGGCCGCTCTGAAATTAAAACCATAATTAAACCAAGGAACATCATTACCTAAGATCGTACGATCCTCTGCATCAATTTTATTATCACCATTAATATCGACATATTTGATATCCCCTAACTTTGGCGTACCTCCCATTGCTTCATAATTAACCGCTTTAAGTTCTTCTGGATTAGTAAACAAGCCATCAGACTTATAACCATAGTAATCACCTACAGATCCGCCTACCCGATTGATATAGTAGCCCTCTGTAATCTCATTCACATCACCGAGCGAAAGTATGGTATTTTTTATCTTCGAAATATTTCCCGATACAGAATACGTAAACTCCTCACCGATTTTACCATTATACGTCAATGCGATCTCAATTCCTTTATTTTGCGTAGTCCCTTGATTATAAAATGGTGTATGGTCTTTATCAAATCCAGATGTAGACAAAGTCGCAGGTCGCAAGAGCACATCATCAGATTTCTTAACAAAGTAATCGGCTACTAAATTAAATTTCCCACCTAAAAAAGTGGCATCTAATCCAACATTGGACATGGTTACTTTCTCCCAAAGCGCAAGTCTATTGGCACCATATTGTTGTTCTAATCCATCAACTGCTACACCATCAAAACTATAGGCAGAATAACGATCCAAAAGATTATAATAATTGCCTATTGCAACAGCATCTTGATTTCCCAATGTTCCGTAAGATCCCCTTAATTTTAATAAGTCAATCCACTCAACATCTTCCATAAAAGATTCTTTATTGATATTCCAGCCTGCTGAGAATGATGGAAAAGTAGCTTTTCTAATCTCTGGAGCAAATCGAGAAGAATAGTCCATTCTGACGTTTGCTTCCAATAAGTACTTATCTTTGTACGAATAATTAAATCGACCAAAGAAGGAACGCAATGCCCACTCATCTTGTGTCGTACGATTGGCTAAACCTTTATCATCTTTACTGATTTCGCCAGAGCTACCGTTAATAATAGTAGAAGCATCATTATTAACGAAATTTTGTCTACCTAGAAATGCTTCTCTGTAGACATTTGACTCCTCAGAAGCTCCAACCGTTGCTTTCGCATAATGGTCACCAAACCTACGTTCATAATTAATTGTTCCTTGCAGCATAAGCTCCTGACGTTTGCCCCAAAACTCTTTTAGTTCATTGATTGCATTCACCGTAGAAGCCATGGGTTGTTTCGTAATGAAATTGATAACAGGATCTGTACGATTGATAAAATCAAAAGAATTGGTATTGGTATATTTCAAAGAGATAGCTCCATCGATAGATAAACCTTCAAGCGGCGTCAAAGATGCATTAGCAGCCATTTGCAAATAATTGTCTCGATTATTTCCTTTTCCACCTTCTGTAATGGCGCGCAGCTGATTGTTTTTAGCAATTGTCGCATTAGCTGCCCCATTTGAAATCGATCCCCATGAACCATCTGATTGACGTATCGAAGTAAAAGGAAGTGCTCTACCCATTTCGACCCAACTGATCGCGCTACCATTACGATCGTAATCTTGTTTCAAAAATGAAACATTGGTATTAAACGTTAACAAATCCTTAATTACCGTAGTATTGGTATTCAATTTCATGTTGATACGATCTTGTTTACGACCTGGTACTAAAGACTGTTGATCAAAATAGTTTAATCCAAGATAATAGTTGGTAATTTTTCCCGGAGCATTTACGTTCAATCCAAAATCACGCTGAGGAGCGGAACCTCTTAAAACCTCTTTATACCAATCATTATTAGGATAATAATCTGGATCAGTTTGATTTTTAAATTTATCAATCACATCTTGTTTAAATGTGGGTGCTTTACCAGCATTTACCATCGCCTTATTGTACAATTCTGCATAACCTACAGCATCAGCGTATTCCGGTAGATAGGTCGCACTTTGAAATCCGTAATTTGCATTAAAACCAATCACGGCACGATCTCCACCTCCACGCTTAGTTGTTACCAAAATAACGCCATTTGCTGCTCTTGAACCATATAATGATGCGGAAGCTGCATCTTTAAGTACCGACATGCTATTGATATCATTTGGACTTAATGCTGAAAATTCAGCACTAGTTGCTGGAATTCCATCGATGATAAACATCGGTGATGGGGAACCTAGATTCGTTCTACCACGCACCGTAATACTTCCCGTATTAGATGATGTACCACTGGAAGATTTTCCGACCTCTCCAGGTCTGCTCAATACGGTTATACCTGGAGATATACCTTGTAAAGCATTCTGCAATGACGTAACTGGCCTATCAGCCAATTGCTTAGGAGTAATTGTTGCTACAGAACCTGTAAGGTTAGCTTTCTTTTGTGTACCAAAAGCAACCACGACAACTTCATCTAACGCCGTATTGGAAGAATTTAATGAAATATTCAAATCTCCACCCGTATAAACCACTTCTTTAGGTTCGTAACCTACAATATTAAAAATAAGTGTTTTGCCTGTTTCAGCATTCAATTCGAATCCTCCACTGGGGTTGGTTGCCGTAGCATTGCTCGTACCTTTCTCTGTAATAGTTACACCTGACAACTTATTTCCTTTGTCATCTGTAACACTACCTTTTACTTTAATCTTCTGTGCAAAAGTTGCACTCATAACTAAAGATAAAGCACAAGAAAGTAAGATCGCTTTTCTTTTCATAGGTTAATATAATAAATGTAAATAATGATTTTTTTCAATGTATTTAAGCCAAATGTTTAACATTTGTAAACACAATATTAATCCTATATAATCAAATAAAAAAGCTAGAAAATCGAACAATCGATTGCACATATTGTTTAAACAACTTCAGTAGGCAAGTATAAATTATGGCAATAAAATCAATGTTATTTTGATAAATTACTAAAAATCAACAGCTTATTTTGAAAATTATTTAAGCAAAAAAAGATATATGAAGGAAAAATTAACTCGGAATTATATTGTAACAAATAAGGAATACAAGATCGTAGATTTGAAAAATTTCGAATTAAAAAGGAGGCAAAAAGAAACCCCTTAGCTTTCGACTAAGGGGTTCTTTTAAGTAGCGGGAATCAGACTCGAACTGATGACCTTCGGGTTATGAGCCCGACGAGCTACCAACTGCTCCATCCCGCAATGTATTTTTAATATTTTGGAGTCTGTGTCTTTCAACAGACTCTTGTAGTAGCGGGAATCAGACTCGAACTGATGACCTTCGGGTTATGAGCCCGACGAGCTACCAACTGCTCCATCCCGCAATGTATTTTTAATATTTTGGAGTCCGTGTCTTCCAACGGACTCTTTAGTAGCGGGAATCAGACTCGAACTGATGACCTTCGGGTTATGAGCCCGACGAGCTACCAACTGCTCCATCCCGCAATGTATTTTTAATATTTTGGAGTCCGTGTCTTCCAACGGACCCTTTAGTAGCGGGAATCAGACTCGAACTGATGACCTTCGGGTTATGAGCCCGACGAGCTACCAACTGCTCCATCCCGCAATGTATTTTTAATATTTTGGAGTCTGTGTCTTTCAACGGACTCTTTAGTAGCGGGAATCAGACTCGAACTGATGACCTTCGGGTTATGAGCCCGACGAGCTACCAACTGCTCCATCCCGCAATATATTTTTTGGTCAATCTTACTTTTAAATACAAAAAAGCAAGATATCTTTACCTCCGAATTGGAGCACAAAGATATATTTTGTTTCTTTGTAATCCTAATTAAATTAAAAAAAATGTCGCATAAAGCAGGATTCGTAAGCATCATCGGTAAACCTAATGCAGGTAAGTCTACGCTAATGAACGCTTTAGTGGGTGAAAAGATGTCTATCATCACTCCTAAAGCTCAAACAACAAGACACCGCATTATTGGAATAGTGAATGATGAGGAGCACCAAATTGTCTTTTCAGACACACCAGGTATCATCAAACCAAACTATTCGCTACAAGAATCAATGATGAATTTTGTCCAAGGATCGCTAATCGATGCGGACATTATTTTATTTGTTACAGATATCAATGAAAAATATGATGAAAATGATGTTATCGAGAAATTGAAAAAAACAAGTTCTCCAGTAGCCGTTCTGATTAATAAAATTGATAAATCTAACGAAGCAGAAGTGATGGCTAAAGTAGAATTCTGGAAAGAAACGATCAATCCGGAAGTTATTTTTGCTGTATCAGCACTTCTTAATCACAATGTAACTGGTGTCATGGACTATATCAAGGAAAAACTTCCTGTACATGCCCCTTACTATGAGAAAGATGAATTAACAGATAAGTCGATGCGCTTCTTTGTTTCGGAAATGATTCGTGAAAAAATATTCAAACTGTATGACAAAGAAATTCCGTACAGTTCTGAGGTCATTGTCACTTCTTATAAAGAAGAACCAAAGATCACACGTATTGCCGCAGAGATCATCGTAGAACGCGATTCCCAAAAGAATATTATCATCGGTACAGGAGGTTCCATGATTAAAAAAGTGGGTACTTATGCTCGTCAAGATATTGAAGAATTTATTGGCAAAAAAGTATTCTTAGAAGTTTTTGTTAAGGTAATCCCAGATTGGAGAAGTAAAAAGAATTACTTAAAAAGATTCGGTTACGACGACTAAATCAGGATTATTTTTTTGATCAATTACGATTAAGAAGAAAAGCCTCTAAATTTTAGAGGCTTTTCTTCTTAATTGTAAATTTTAGTTCTGATCAATGCGATTAAAATAAGTTAAAAGAGCATGCAACTGTTTGAGGTTTAATAATTTTTTCAACTCTTCTTCTGGCGCCTCTTTAATCTTTTTTACAGACTTAAAAGTTGTCAATAGTTTCTCCACTGTAGTTTTTCCTATTCCAGGGATATCCTCCAATTCAGAAACAAAAGTCTTTCGACTACGTTGGTTCCTATGGAAAGTGATTCCGAATCGATGGGCTTCATCACGAAGGTGTTGTATAATTTTTAGTGTTTCCGATTTTTTATCCAAATATAGGGGATATTGATCACCTGGATAATACAATTCCTCTAATCTTTTGGCAATGCCAATGACAGTCACCTGTTTCTCTATCCCCAATAACTTTAAGCTTTTCATTGCAGCGCTTAACTGCCCCTTACCACCATCAATAATGATCAACTGAGGCAATCCTGTTGCTTCCTCTAAAACACGCTTATATCGCCTATATACTGCCTCTTCCATTGTAGCGAAATCATTAGGACCCACCACTGTCTTCACATTGAAGTGTCGATAATCTTTTTTTGATGGTTTTGCATCTTTAAATACCACTATGGCCGATACAGGATAACTACCCTGTATATTGGAATTATCAAAACATTCGATATGTTGGGGCAACACATTCAACCGCAGATCTTTCTTCATCTGCGTCAAGATACGATCAACTCTTACATCAGGATTTAGTTTCTCATAATGCAACAAGCGTTCTTTCTTAAAAAAAGCCACATTCTTCAGCGATAGATCCAATAATTTTCTCTTCTCGCCTAATTTTGGAACTGTAAATTTAATTTGATCATTTTCTTGAATATCCAATTCAAAAGGAACGATGATCTCTCTTGATAAACTTTTGAATCGATCTCGAATTTCAGGAATAGCCAAAGCTAGAAGTTCTTGTTCGGTCTCATCCAGCCGCCGTTTCATCTCAACGGTCTGTGTCTGGATGATAACACCATTCATTACTTTTAAGTAATTGACAAAAGCATAGCTCTCGTCCGATGCAATGCTGAAGACATCTACATTCGTGATTGATGAATTGACAACGGTGGATTTACTTTGATAAAAATCCAATTTGTCCAATTTCATCTTGTAAGCATGTGCTTTTTCAAAATTCATTTCTGAAACAGCTGTTTGCATTTGCTCTTTAATCCGATTGGTGACAACCGAAATTTTACCATTCAAAATATCTTTTATATCGCTCAGATTTTGGTCATAATCCTCTTCAGACTGATAACCCTCACACGGTCCTTTACAATTTCCAATCTGATATTCGAGACAAATCTTAAATTTACCTCGAGCAATATTCTCTTGAGTTAATGCCAGATTACAAGTACGTAACGGGAATAAATCCCGGATGACATCCAGCACGATGTGCATCATCCCTATAGACGCATAAGGGCCATAATAGCGGGAACCATCTTTAATATGCTTGCGTGTCCAAAAAACTCGAGGAAAACGCTCATTTTTAATAACGATCCACGGATAGGTCTTATCATCTTTTAATAATACATTATACTTAGGCTTATGCTTCTTAATCAATGAATTCTCCAGCAACCAAGCATCAATCTCTGTATCTACAATCGTAAAAGCAATACGGTTGATCTGACGCACTAATACCCTTGTTTTACCGTTGTGTTGCGTTTCATTTACAAAATAAGAGCCTACCCGATTTCTGAGATCTTTGGCCTTACCGATATAAATCAATATATCCTGCTTATCAAAATACTGATAAACACCCGGTTTATGTGGAATTCTTTTGAGCTCTTCTTTATAATCAAACACGTTCATCTCCAATAAAATAAGCCAGATAACAAATTTCGAAAAACTCTATTACCTGGCTATATACCTATATTTAATATAATTTAAAAACCTAATCGATCATCATTTAAATTTGATTCAGAGCCCGTACTATCACTACCCGCGCTTCCGCCCCCACTCCAATATTTGGAGCAATCGACCACCCGAGTCAATCCTCCTTCAGGAAGTTCAAAATCTCCCTTTGTATAATTCAAGTTCTTATCAGCATAGATCTTCTGCATATACAATGCAAATACCGGCATAGCCGCCGCTGCACCCTGCCCATCCTGCATATTCGCAAAACTAATACCCCGATCCTCAGCACCAGTCCATACACCCGAAACCAATTCAGGTGTTATTCCGATAAACCAAGCATCTGAGTTATCATTTGTAGTACCTGTCTTTCCTCCAATCGGATTGGTTAAATGATATTTCCACTGAATTCTTCTAGCAGTACCTTTCGAAACGACAGACTTTAACATATCCACGATAATGTAAGCAGATTCACTATTTAATGCTTTGACCACTTTAGGAGCCTTTTCATAAATAGGTGTGCCATTTTTATCTTCAATTCTTAAAATTGCATTTGGCTCTATCCAAGTACCGTGATTCACAAAAGCAGAATAAGCGCCTACCATATCAAATACAGAAGCTTCATAAGCTCCAAGTGAAATGGAAGGATAATTAGGAACATCACTTGTAATCCCCATGCGCTTAGTCAAAGCTGCAACTGCCTCTGGCGTTACCTGATTAACAAGATATGCCGTGGCATAGTTTTGAGACAACGCTAGCGCATTTGCTAATGTTATTGGGTTTCCACCTTCAGCTGTTCCCCTTGGTGTCCAATTACCATAAGTTTGCTGATAATTTGGAATACTGTAACATGGAGAATATCCGTTATCAATTGCAACAGCATAAGTAAAAGGTTTTGCAGTCGACCCCACTTGGCGGGTACCCATTTTTACTTGATCATATTTATAATGTTCAAAATTAATGCCACCGATCCATGCTTTAATATGTCCCGTTTTTGGTTCCATAGACATCATGGCATTACGCAACATCAACTTATTATATCGGATTGAATCTAATGGAGTCATAACCGTATCAACAGAACCTTTCCAAGTAAAAATTGACATCGGTACTTTTTCCTTAAATGCTTTTTTAATTTCATCTTCAGAAAGCCCATTCTCTTTTAATATGCGATAACGTTCGGAACGTCTCATTCCTGTAGTCAACAACTTGACGTTAGCTCCTTTAAATGCATCTCTACTCTTCCACTGGGCATTAAATTTTACTTGCAATGATTTCATCCATTCTTTTTGGGCATCCTCCGCATATTGTTGCATCGACATATTGATCGTTGTATAAATCTTCAATCCATCGCGATCCAAGTCATAAGGAGTACCGTCAGATTTGGTAATAGAAAGTCTTGAAAACTCCTTTTTGATCTCTTCTTTCAATACTGCACGAAAATAAGGGGCTAAACCTTCGCCATAGTTTGCAATTTTCAACTGTAAACCTAGCGGCTTTGCCTGAGCAGCAGCCTCTTCCTCCAAAGAAATAAAGTTAGCTTTATTCATATTGTCCAAAACCGTATTTCTACGTGACAATGCATTTTTAGGATATCGAACAGGAGAATAAACACCAGGACCTTTAAGCATTCCGACTAATAATGCTGCTTGATCAGCAGTAAGTTTATCTGGAGTAGTATTGAAATAGGTACGTGCAGCAGACTTAATACCAAAAGTATTATAGGCTCCAAAATCTACCGTATTAAAATACATCGTTATAATCTCTTCTTTTGTATAATTACGCTCTAATCGAACAGCAGTAATCCATTCTTGAAATTTTTGGATAATACGTTTAGGAGCACTTTTAGCCCGGCCATCTGAAAATAAATTGAGCGCCAATTGTTGGGTAATGGTACTACCACCTTGTTTATTTCCTGTCAATGTGTGGAAAATAACCGTAAATGTTCGCGTATAATCAATCCCGGAGTGATCATAGAAACGTTTATCCTCTGTTGAAATCAGTGCCTGCACTAAATAAGGTGATAGTTCACTATATTTTACATTAGATCTATTCTGAATATAATAGGTCCCTAAAACCTTATTATCTTCAGTAATGACTTCAGAAGCTAAATTGCTTTTAGGATTTTCTAAATCGCTAAAAGATGGCAATTTACCAAATAACCCCATGCGTACACTAAATATAAATAGAAATCCAAAAGCTATTATTCCAATAATAAATTTCCAGAAATTACGTGTATACCGCTTGATGTCCTCTGGTTGCAGTTGGTTTTTTTTTGATTCTCTCTTCATTGAACCTTATTCTTTCTCGATTTGATCGTTATAAATATGATAACATAATTCTTCGCTACAACATCAGATAATGTGCCAAAGATTATATGCATGACAACAAAGATATTACAAATATTTTGAGGAATCTTCATTCGAAACAACATCCGTAAAAAAAAACCTAAAAAAGAATCATTAACGACTAATAAGATATCTTGAAATCTTTTCAAATTCGTTGCTATTCAATTCCATATCGTACCATTTAACAAGACTATAGGATAAAAACAAACTATTCAAATTACCGATTTACAATTTTGAATACCATTAAAGCTTGGTATTTGAGAAATTTAGTTTAGATTTAAAAACAAATCTCTTGACCATCATCACCATGATACGTCAACCTGATTATTAATTTTATTATCGCGTCATTAATATTTTAAGAGATTAAAACAAAATGCATTAAATATGTCTGTTAGTACTTCAAAAAGTTTATTTTTTATTTTTTTGACCGTTTTAATTGATGTCATCGGATTGGGTATTATTATCCCAGTAATGCCCAAATTAATTGAAGAATTAATTGGAGGAACCTTGAGTGATGCATCTCGTTATGGCGGATTACTCATGTTCTGCTATGCACTGACACAGTTCTTTTTTGCCTCTGTATTGGGCAATTTAAGTGATCGATTTGGCAGAAGACCTATTCTACTGATTTCACTGTTAGGTTTCTCTATCAACTATTTGTTAATGGGTCTAGCACCAACTATTCTTTGGTTATTTATAGGTCGATTTATTGCTGGTATTACTGGTGCAAGTTACACCGTTGCTGCAGCATTTATCGCCGATATTAGTTCACAGGAAAAGAAAGCTCAAAATTTTGGTTTACTAGGGGCTGCTTTTGGTTTAGGATTTATAGTAGGACCATTATTAGGAGGATTATTAGGGCATTATGGTGCCAGAATTCCATTTTATGCCGCGGCAATATTAAGTTTTCTCAACTTTTTATATGGTTATTTTTTAATTCCTGAATCACTTCAAAAAGATAATCGGAGACCATTTAAGTGGAAAAATGCCAATCCAGTTGGTGCTTTCAAACAATTGGCCAAATATCCTCATTTGAAACAGCTCTTTTTCTGTATTTTTTTAATCAATGTTTCAGCGCATGCAGTACAAAGTACCTGGTCTTATTATACCATGGAAAGATATCAATGGGATGAAAGGATGGTCGGTATATCTTTAGGATTTGTTGGTGCGTTAGTTGCCCTCGTTCAAGCGGGTCTTATTCGCATCATTATTCCCAAACTTGGTTTAGAAAAGAGTATTTTAATTGGTTCTGGCCTTTATATGATTTCCATGCCATTAATGGGGCTGGCCTTTGCTCCTTGGCTGATTTTTTTGGCTATTGTACCTTATGTATTTGCTGGAATAGCCGGTCCTGCCATCCAGAGTCTCATCTCTAATGAAACACCTTCCAATGAGCAAGGGCAGATACAGGGTGGATTGACAAGTATCATCAGTTTAACAGCCATCATAGGCCCACCGGTCATGAGCTGGCTATTTGCTCATTTTACAGACAAAAAAGAAGCTCTCTATTTACCAGGAGCTCCTTTCTATCTCGGATTTATACTTACTGCAATCAGTTTTATCATCGCATGTTTCTTTTTTAAAAACAAAAAGAAACGTTAAGCTTTTTCAATCAAACAAACGGCATACGCGACTACGCCTTCTTCTCTGCCAATAAAACCCATTGTTTCATTGGTCGTTGCTTTAATGGAAATATCATCAACATCCAGACCTGATGCTGCTGCTATTTTTTCTTTCATCTGACCAATATAGGGTTTGATCTTAGGAGCTTCTAAGCATAACATAGCATCAATATTCCCTAAAGTATATCCCTTATCCGCAATCAATTTAATACAATGTTGTAATAAAACCAGACTGTTAATACCTTTCCACTGATCATCAGTATTGGGAAAATGATAGCCAATATCCTCTAAATTAGCCGCACCTAACAATGCGTCACAAATTGCATGTACCAAAACATCTGCATCAGAGTGCCCAAATGCACCTGCATGATGATCCAATTCAACTCCACCTACTATAAATGGGTGTCCTTCCTTTAATTGATGGACATCAAAGCCAAAACCAACTTTAATTTTCATAATATAGCTAAGGTAACATTTTAAATGATCATCCCTGCCATAAATTCCATCATAAAACAAATTTGCAACAAGCTCACCAGGTTGGTCATTTTTTATCATCCGGTATCTCACAAATGACATCATGATTTTTATTGCTCATAGCGGAAACAAAAAAAAGCGCCTAATTACTTAGACGCTTTTTTTTGTTTCCTATTTTTTCTTTAGACTGTTGACTCTTCTTCTACAGGAGCGAATTGATCAAACAAATCACTAAAAGCTTCATAGTCTTCATCACCATTCGGCTCAAATACCTGAACGCCTTTTTCTTTTGCGTATGCTAGAATTTCCGGATTAACACCTTCCTCAGCTACAACAGCTACATCTGTAAAATCCAATGCACCTTTATAGATGTTGACATAACTTCCGTCACCATAAGTAGCAACATCCTCTTTTGTCAATGCACCTTCAGGAGCAATCTCTCTGTATTTATCTCCTAAAGTACCTGAGAATTCTTCGTTATACAACGAATACATCACTTTGGCTCCCTTAAAAGTAGGATCATCTTTATATGTCGTCTTCAAATAAGCCGGCACTAATGCTGAAAACCATCCATGGCAATGTACCACATCAGGCGACCAGCCTAATTTTTTAACCGTCTCCAATGCCCCTTTACAGAAGAACACCGAACGCTCATTGTTGTCATTAAAAAATTCTCCATTCTCGTCACGAAAAACTTTTTTCCGCTGAAAATAGTCTTCATTATCCAAGAAGTAAACCTGCATACGTGCCGCAGGCAATGAAGCTACCTTAATGATTAGCGGATTGTCATTGTTATCCACCACAATGTTTAAGCCTGACAAACGAATCACCTCATGCAATCTATTTCTACGCTCATTAATATTACCAAAACGAGGCATAAGAATGCGGATTTCAAATCCTTTTTCTTGCATAGCCTGTGGCAATTGACGCGTAATTTCAGAAATTTTAGTTAATTCGAGGAAAGGCGACATCTCGTGGGTTATAAACAATATCTTCGTTTTTGCCATCTCCAGTTTTTATTTATTTTATTTTTATTAGAACAGTAAAATCGGTCTACAAAGATACGTAAAATATCCCGACAATACAATTCCTTACAAATCATCGTTTTATATTCACAAATATATTCCTCACATTTGCCCTGCATTAAAATTTCTAAAAGTGAGAATTTTCAAGACTAAAAAAGAGCTTCAAGATTACCTGGAAACAGCGCGAGTCAACCAGCAAAAAATAGCTCTTATCCCAACAATGGGTGCATTACATGCAGGACATATCTCGTTATTGAATTACGCTAAACCGTTGTCAGATATAACAGTTTGCAGTATTTTTGTCAACCCCACACAATTCAACGATCCCAAAGATTTAGAAAAATATCCCAGACCAATTGAGCAGGATATTGCCTTATTGGAAGCCGCTAATTGTACGATTCTATTTTTACCTACAGTAGAAGAAATGTATCCTGATCAAGATGAAAAATGGCATATCAACCTCCAAGGATTGGATGAAATCTGGGAAGGTAAAATGAGACCAGGACATTTTCAAGGAGTCACACAAGTCGTATATAAATTATTCAATTTAGTTCAACCTGATATCGCTTGTTTCGGTCAAAAAGATTTTCAACAAGTGATGGTTATTGAACAGATGATCAAAGAAAAAGCTTTACCGATCACCATTGCACTCTGTCCAATCATTAGAGATGACAATGGTCTTGCCCTAAGTTCTAGAAATACGCGCCTTTCTGAACAGGGAAAGCAACAGGCGCTGGCCTTGTTCAGAACACTTCAATTTATTAAGAATAATGTTCAGAAAATAGATTTGGCTGAATTGAAAAAAATGGCAACCAATCAGTTAGAAACTAGTGATGGTATCGCTTTAGAGTATCTAGCCATCTGCGAAACAACCACCTTACAGGAAGCTACAGGTATTGAAAATAATAAACAATATGTCGCTCTTGTTACCGCCAGAGTGGAAGATGTGCGCCTAATCGATAATATGATTTTGAATTAATTGTCACATTATACTTAATAGCTTTACATTTTTACAAGAAAAATCTAACTTTGCCACATGTTTATAGAGGTAATGAAATCTAAAATCCACCGTGTTCGGGTTACACAGGCCGAATTGAATTACGTTGGTAGTATTACAATTGATGAGGATTTAATGGATGCAGCAAATATTATTGCAAACGAAAAAGTTCAAATCGTTAACAATAACAATGGTGCACGTTTAGAAACATATGTTATTCCTGGCAAAAGAGCTTCTGGTACTATTTGTCTAAATGGAGCAGCAGCAAGACTGGTTCAGGTAGGTGATATTGTGATCATCATATCCTACGCACAAATGGAAATGGAAGAAGCGAAAAAACATATTCCAAGCTTAGTTTTTCCGGATGATAACAATCAACTTATAAAATAATCTGATAAAAATAAACTTTCAATAGAAAGCTACGTTTATTTTCAATAATTTAGCACTCGTATAAATCGAGTGCTTTTTTTATTAGCGACATGTCATATAAAATAAATATCAGAAAGATCTTAGCGTCCATGCAACTTGCATTGATCAGCTTGATCATTATTTCTGGTGTTATTTTTATGCACAAAGAAGTCAAGTCAAACGGCGAGATTGTGATGCACAATCACCCTTATGATTTTACAGACGATCAACCCCGACAGCAAGAATCCGATGATCAAATTGATTTTCTAAATGTTGTCTATTATCAAAATTTTGTTCAAAGTGAATTTATAGTTTTTGAAGATCCAATTCGAACTATCTTTCACGTTTACAGTTATCAGGTCTACACACCTCTTTTTACAAATTGTGTCGTCGACTATGCTTTCCTTCGAGGTCCTCCCCCATTAGTTTAAAATATCATCCTGTTTTGCATTCGTCTAAATCTGAGAAGAATGCTACTCGTCGTGCAGTCGAAAGTCACATCGCGATCAGCTGTGCTATCTTAATTATTTTAAACAAAAAAAGTGAAAGTATCATGAGCTTCTTGCTCAAATTGACATTTATGATACTTGTGTTGCTATATGGCAACACAAGTATCATAAATAGCCTAGCTCATGATCAATCTGCAACTATAAAAGACAAATATCCTCATGAAAAATATACAGCTATTGATTTGCTTTATGCTAATCAGTATATATACCTATGCACAACACACATTAAAAGGAAAAATCAGCAACCATGAAGGGAAAGCTATTTCAGGAGCAACCATCAGTCTGGAAAACGGGACTCATACAACAGTATCTGATACAAGCGGAAATTTTGAATTACAGAAAATTACCAGCCACAGACAAAGTATACAAATAAGTGCTATAGGATACCAAACCTTAAAACAAACGATACTGCCTTCTGATACAACCATACAATTTAAATTAAATACGGACAATCTACATCTCAATGAAGTTGTTGTCAGCGCCACCCGCTATGGAGTAAGTAAAAAAGAAGCTCCGGTTATTGTACAAGTCTTAGGTCCTAAACTTTTTCAGGCAACACAGTCTGTCGCTATGTCTGAGACTTTAAACTATCAACCAGGAGTGCGCGTCGAAAACAACTGTCAAAACTGTGGCTTTTCACAGGTTCGCCTCAACGGTCTCGAAGGTGCTTATTCACAAATTTTGATCAACAGTCGTTCCGTATTCAGCGCTTTAAATAGTGTATATGGACTAGACCAACTTCCCACGAGTATGATCGACCGTATTGAAGTCGTTCGTAGTGGTGGTTCTGCACTATTTGGAGCAAATGCAATTGCCGGAACCATTAATATCATTACCAAAGATCCTGTTGAAAACGACTGGCAAATTAAATCCACCAATTCTTTAATCGGTGGCAGCAGCTGGGATAATACAATAGATTTCAACACCTCATATGTAGATGAAGACTTGAAAACCGGTGTTACCTTTTATGGTATGCATCGTAATCGTCAACCTTTTGACAAAAATAAAGATGGATTTTCAGAAATCACAAAACTAAATAATACGACTTTTGGTACTAAAGCTTTTTTCAAACCTTCCGATGTCAATAAAATAACCGTAGATTTTAGTACCATTCAGGAATTTAGAAGAGGAGGAGATCAATTTAACAAGGCGCCTCATTTTACAGCTATCACCGAACAGCTGGAAACAAGCTCCCTTATTGGAGGGATCACCTATGATCACTATCTGTCAGATTACAAACAGAAAATATCTGTTTACGCCTCGGGACAGAAAACAACCCGTAAAAGCTTTTATGGTGGACTGGGCGAAGCTCCAACAGCAACGGATAGTTTAAGAGCGGCAAATTCATATGGTGATACCGACGATGTATCGTTCGTAACGGGCACACAATATACCAATAATTTTGATGAAGATGTATTCACGGGTGGTATTGAGTTCAATTATAATAAAACAAATGATCAGATTCCAGGTTATCAACGCATTATTGACCAAAAAACAAAAGGAGTAGGTACCTATGCACAATACGAGTGGAAACCACTATCCTCTTTTAAAGCATTGATCGGTATGCGATATGACTATATTTTTGTGGATGGTAACTATCAATTGCAGCAGGTGGAACGGAGTAGTCAGAAAAATTTCGGATCATGGAATCCCCGTCTAACGATTTTGTACGATATCAATAACAACATTCAGTTTCGCGGAGGTTATGCACGTGGATTTCGTGCTCCACAAGCCTTTAATGAAGATATGCACGTCACTTCAATTGGTGGAAAACAGGTATTTGTATTAATCGGAGAAGATTTAAAAACGGAATATTCCAATGCCTATACAGGCTCATTCAATTTAAGCAGAAACTTTGGAAATACACAGACCAGTCTTTTAGTGGAAGGTTTCTACACGCAATTGAATAATCCTTTTACAACTGTTTTGAAATCCGAATCTAACGATATCATGATTGAAGAAATGCGAAACGGTACAGATGCATATGTATTTGGAACCAACGTGGAACTAAACATTGCTCCCTCAAGTATATTCAGTTTACAAGCAGGAGGAACAATCCAACGATCCAGATTCCAAGCGGCACAACTGATCGCAGAGGCCAAACCAGGTCAAGAAGCCATCATGTCTAAAGATTTTTTACGTACTCCGAATGTTTATGGCTACTTAAATGCCAATTGGAAAGCAACAGAGAAATTCGCTGTAGATGTTACTGGCGTATATACCGGTGATATGAAAATTTCGCATATACAACAAGAGATCATGACACTTAAAAATACGCATGATTTTATGGAATTAAATTTAAGATTGGGTTACACTTTTGCTATTCACAAAGATTTTAATCTCGAATTATTTGGAGGCGTACAGAATATGTTCAATGCCTTCCAAAAAGATTTTGACCGAGGGGCTAATCGTGATTCAAATTATATCTACGGTCCCACAAAACCACGTACAATAACTTTTGGTATTAAAATTGGTCATTTTCACTAATCCTCTTTATTAAAGAAAGATGAAATATTTGAACCAAATTATTTTATTGACAATGATTATCCTTTATCCGCTCAGCCATTATGGACAAGAGCGGATAATTTGGACTAATTTCCAACAATTAGATTCTTTATTAAGCGTAGCTCCAAGAGAAACGATCATTTTTATTCATACTGATTGGTGTAGCTATTGTAGAAAGATGGAAAAAGAGGTATTTACAAAAAAAGAAATCGCTGAACTGATTAATGATAGTTACTACCTGATTAAACTAGATGCTGAATCAGTCGAAGAAATTAATTTTGATCAACATACATGGAAACCTCAATCTTTCAAAAAGCAGACAGGAGTATATCATCCTTTAGCATCCATATTGTTAACCAATCAAAAGATGATTTTCCCCACAATTCTTCGTTATGACAAAACATTTAGATTAAAAAGTATAAAGCAAAAATATCTTAGCCCAAAAGAGTTAGCGAATTTTTTAAGATAATTTAACATCTCGCTGTAGCGAAACCGAAAAACACAACGTTTTAGTGGTAAAAAAAGATACAATTTAAAAAATTATGAAAAAAATTACTAAATTTTTAATGGCATTTTTATGTTTAGGGTTAATTTTTGCATCATGTAACAAAGATAACTTTGACTATGAGCAAGCTGAAAGAGAGCAAATTGAAAAAGCAAGATTAGAAAAAGTACGCAGAGATTCATTAAAAAGAATACAAGCCCCTTTATTAGAGCAATATGCAAAAACGAAATGGGGAGATAAAGCGAAATATTCTGATTCTACCGGAATTTGGTACATGGTGGAATTAGCTACCGGAAATGAAACACCTTATAAATATACAGGAAGCATTAGTTATTATGGTCCACAGTTGTCAGCTTGGTCAGCAACCTTAAATTTTAAAGGCGAATTAATGAATGGAACTGTATTTGATAAAAATACAGATGGAGTTCCGAAAAGTTATTCAAATATAAGTACAGCTATTGACACCTATGGAATAGCATGGATTTATGCATTCGTACCAACTATTATAAATATTCAAGGTAAAGATGAAAGATTTGACGGATTGTTACCTAAAGGATTACAAAAGAACGATAAAATTACCTTTATTTCACCTTCTTACCATACTTTTGACCAAACAGAATATACGAAAGGAAGTGAAAAAGTAACCGTTCCAAAAAACACTCCAGTAGTATATACTATTGAACTAAAAAGTATTGGAGCCGTTGGTGCTAATTAAAATACCAAAAGCATTCATTTTGATATCCTATTAAAATGAATGCTTTTATCTGTTAAAATTACCTTAAGAAAATTTCGCTTACTAAAACATAGAAAATTTGTGTGTGTATTATTGTTTTATAGATCTTATGATAAACAACTTATCGTTATTTAAAAAATTGTAATGAATAGCATCCAATTTCGTAAAACTTTTAAAATATTTTAATATTTGTACTGCCATTACAGTATATTTGATTAGTATCCGAAAAAATAATAGTTGAGTATAAAAGAGTTGACTATTTTGAGAAAGAACACAAGCATATATAATTAAAATATTTAAACAAGCATTATTTCAACAAATTAAAAAATGAAAAATAGACTGATACAATTCTTAGTTTTAGCGATCGCTGTAATCTCATTCGCATCATGCAACAAAAATGATGATAATTATTTTGATGCAAACAAGCAATTTGAACTTGACGCGCAAGCCATTAAAACTTTTGTAGATGCTAAACTTCCTGTAGCGGTTTTAGATAGTAATTCTGGAATCTGGTACCAAGTGATCGCTGAAGGAGATGGAGCATATGAATACAAATCAAAAGATTCAATCGTTTATGGAGAAACAAAGAAAGTTCCAGTAACTCCAAAAATTTCTGTCCGCTATACAGGTCAGCTACTTGACGGAACTGTATTTGATCAGAACCAATCTCAAGAAGGCATGACCGGATTTCTAACTCAATATATTCCTGCTTGGCAGATTGCTTTTTTTCCTAAAAAAATTGGAGATCTTAAAATCGGAGGGTTAACCGTTAAAGGCTTGTCTAAAGGGGCTAAAATCCGTATCATCACACCTTCATATTGGGCTTACGGAAATCTCTCTAATGGTAAAATACCAGCAAACTCGCCACTAGATTTCATGATTGAAGTTGTTGACATTAAATAAACACAAAACGATAACATATAGAAAAGGGATCTTTATCATGATAAGGATCCCTTTTTTATTCAAAATCAAAATAGAAAAATTACAATTCGATCAAAAGGTACCCTAAAAACTTCTTATCTTGCTCTCATATTCGTTTAGTACATTACATAACATCGTAAAATGAAAATAGCTTTAGCACAGTTAAACTATCATATCGGTAATTTCAGTTCCAATACTTCAAAAATTATTGCTGCTATTGAAAAGGCAAAAGCACAACAAGCTGAGATTATTGTTTTTTCGGAATTAGCAATTGGAGGATATCCGGCAAAAGATCTATTACAAAACGCAGCATTTTTAAATAACTGCCATGATTCGTTAACTGTTATTGCCTCACATTGTCAAGATATATTATGCATTATTGGAGCTCCTATACCTAATACCGATTCTGAAGGAAAAGCACTCTATAATGCTGCCGTTTGTTTGGAAAATGGTAAAATTATCCATATCAGTAAAAAAGGGCTTTTACCAGACTACGATGTTTTTGATGAATATCGTTATTTTGAACCCAATCGTCAATTCACTTGTTTGACGTATAAAAATACAAAAATAGCATTGACCATCTGTGAAGACTTGTGGGATGATGACCAAGGGAATAATTCATATGTAGGTGATCCTATGCAGGAGCTACTCCAAGAAAACCCCGATCTATTGATCAACATTGCTGCCTCACCATTTTCATATAGCCATTATCAAGATCGACTTGCCGTTTTAAGATCGCAGATAGCCAAAGCTAAACGTCCACTGATTTATGTCAACCAAGTTGGCGCTCATATGGATATCATTTTTGATGGAAGGTCATTGGCTATTGATGAAAACGGAGCAATTTGTTGTGAATTAAAAAAATTCGAAGAAGATTTACAGATTGTAGATTACAGCAATCAAACCATACAATCGACGACAACATATACCGAACCTCAAGATCAAGAAATAGCACTGATCCATGAAGCGCTATTATTAGGACTTCGCGATTATTTTCGTAAATCAGGTTTTAAGAAAGCGGTATTAGGTCTTTCTGGTGGTTTAGATTCCGCTTTAGTAGCGGCACTTGCTTGCGAAGCATTGGGAGCCGAAAATGTATTAGCAATATTACTTCCATCGATCTATTCTTCCGACCACTCCATTCAAGATGCATTAGATCTAGTCAAAAACACGAACTGTGCACATCATATTATTCCGATCAAAGATATTACGCAAGCTTTCGAAACGACTTTAGCTCCGTTTTTTGAAGGACAGCAACCTGGCATAGCAGAAGAAAATATTCAGGCCCGAACAAGAGGCACATTGCTGATGGCGATTTCAAATAAATTTGGACACATTGTTTTGAACACATCCAATAAAAGTGAGGCTGCTGTAGGGTATGGCACTTTGTACGGAGATATGGCGGGCTCCATTTCTGTCATCGGGGATGTATATAAATCTAAAGCCTATGACCTTGCCCGTTATATCAACCGCAATCAAGAAATAATTCCTGTCAATACAATTGATAAAGCGCCATCGGCAGAATTGAGACCTGACCAAAAAGATTCAGACTCATTGCCGCCCTATGACTTACTCGATCAAATACTATTTCAATACATGGAGAAACAGAAGTCAAAGGAAGAAATAATCGCACTGGGATTTGATGAAAGCACCGTAGAAAGGATCACCAAATTGGTCAATAATGCAGAATTTAAACGGTTTCAAGCCCCTCCCATTTTGCGTATAAGTCCTAAAGCTTTTGGTCCTGGTCGTTCTATGCCACTGGTTGCCGTTTATCAATAATTTTTTTAAACATTTTATTAAACCTTTAATAGATCTATTTGTCTAATTAAAAGAAAATTAACCCTATTGGTCATGAAAAAAATAATTTATTTCTTATTTGCAAGTCTAATTCTTGCTTCTTGCGCCTCTTATCAATACAATACGATGCGCGATGAGAAAATTGACTTCTCACAATATCGTACTTATGGGTGGCTACCACCTGTAGACTCACTATCAAAGTCATATTTTGATAATGATATTGCCCGCACAAATATTTTAGATGCAAGTAATAGCGAACTAAATGCAAAAGGACTTACTTATAGTAAGGACAATCCAGATTTGTTATTTCGCTATATAACAATTGTCAATAACAAAAGCCGCTTGGTATATGGTACTTCTTATGCGTGGGGTGGTCCTTGGAACTGGTACAGACCTTGGTTTTCACCTTACTACGGATATGCGAGCTACCCTGTTGCTAAAGAGCGCTACCGTTATGCTCACTTAATCGTAGAAGCCGTAGATCGTAAAACAAATAAAGTCGTATGGCAAGCACGTGGTTCAGGTGAAGTGAATAGTCCTGAAAAGGCAACGACCAATATTGCTAAAGTCGTTAAAGGAATATTCAAACAATACCCAATCTCTTCAAAAAAATAAGAGGATGATCATCATACTAAAAAAGCCATGATATCCATCATGGCTTTTTTTATTTAAAAAGGGTTAACTTAGATAGATGCCCTTATTTTAATATGAAAAGGCACCTCCACCCTTTCCTTTGATTTATTCTTAATCAGATCTGCCGCCATCCTTCCCATCATTTCAAAATCCGTAGATATAGTCGTGATACCATTTAATATAAATTTCTTTAGCGGAGTTTCATTATAGGAAATGATACCAACATCCTGGCCAATGATGAGCTTTTTTTGTAATACCTTATTCAGTAATTTGACCAAGTCATCTTCAATGATATTGATGTAACAGGTACCCACTGTTATCTTTTCTTTATTGAGTTCGGATACCAGTTCATGCTCAAAAGCATATTGCTGGCAAAATTTATAGAAACCTTTTATAATAGCTTTTGGAAAATCACTATAATCGGGGAACACCAATTTCAGCATCTTATATTTACTCAAGGCTTCATTCGCCTCTTCCAATGCTAAGTAAATATCTTGCTCATAATTTTCGTAAACAGCGGGAAAGTCTCCGGGGACATCATCGATAAATTTCCCTAATAACATCAATTTGTCCGTTGGAATCCGACGGATAATTTCTGGAGCTTTATCTCGTCCTTCTTTAAAATGTGGAAAAAGCACATAATAGTCATAGGTCTTAGTCAGATTTGCTAACAAATTCTTCAAATAAGAAAGGTCTGAATTGTACACAAACAAATCCAAATTGGCAAAGTCGCCCAGTTCTTTGGCAAATGAATCATAAACTATTTTTTTATGAACACTGAGTTTATTTAAGAATAATGCAATTTTACATTTGGATTGAACATCAATCTTATTGACATAATATCCTTTACCAGGATTAGATGCAATAATTTCATTCTTTTTTAAATAGCGATATGCTTTTTCAACCGTATCTCTAGATATTTCAAGATAAGCACTACACTCATTAATGGATGGCAGCATTTCATGCTTCTTGAGTACCTCATTCTTTACCGCATCAATGATGGTATTCGCAAGTTGTAGATATTTGGGAGTAGCTGAAAAATCACTAATTTCAAGTGTCTTTAAAAATTGAGAGGTTGAATTGGTCATTTTATAATTAAGATTAATGCCTAAAATAACGATTAATGAGCACAGATTTAAAAGAATATATCTTAAATTTTAAAAAGTAGATACTATGCGATGCCTCTAGACCTTAAAAGGTGAAAACAAAAAGACCTATCTTGATATCGATAGGTCTCTTGATTATGGTCACTATTAATATCCAGGGTTTTGCATAGCTTGTTTTTCAGCAGGTGAAAGTGCAGCTCCTGACTCATTGGTAATTGCATCCAAAAATGATTGTGGAATAGGTCTATAGTAATGGGTACTAGGATTGAAAGCCGTATTGCCTCTCACAAAACCGTCGTTAAATGCTTTCCATCGAGATTCCAATGTTTTGGTACGAGCCAGATCCTCCCAACGATAAAGTTCACCACAAAGCTCACGTGTGCGTTCATTGAGTAAAAAGCTCATCATTTTTTGTGCATTGGAAGTTGCTCCAATCTTTTCATATATAGGCTTATCAACAACAGAATTATAAATATCATTCACCGAATTAATCAATAGGTTAGAAGCTGTTTCACTTGTTGATACAGCCATATCATTATTCGATTCATAGTAGGAGTTTCTCTCCCAATAAATTGCTCCATCAGCAGAAAAACCACCTCCTTTTCCAACTGCATATGAATTATTTTTGTATGCTTGTCCACCATCTACATTTTTCGCACGATCTTCACCAGCTTTATAGCCAGCTCGAGCTCGAAGTTTATTTATCCATTGGATTGCATTAACATAATCTTCCTTACGGATATAAGCTTCAGCCACCATCAATACATCTTCTGCCGAGCGCGCCATGATCGCATCACGGGTTCCAAATTGTGAAGCAATATTTATCCGATAGCCATCTCTAAATTTAGATAAGGCGACCGATCTGGACTGCACCCCAAAATACCCATTATTACCATGAACACCTACCCATGCCTGAGGCTGCCCCTCAAAATAGCGAACAAAAGTATGCGTATTTTGCATCACACCATTTTTTAATACTCCTGTTGCATCACTAGCAACAGCCTTATAACGCGCATCCCCTGCGTTATTGACAATATATTTAATCGCCAATTCTCCACCTTTAAATCTCTTAGTTCCTGCCACGGTTCCTGCTGGACCTAGAGCTGCATTATTAGCGTTCCACAATGGAGCTCCATTAGTGTTGTTACTACCATACATGGTGATAAACGATTTCCAAAAACGCGAATCGTTTACACGGTCAAATACATCCATGGTGTAGTTTGTAGCTCGGGCATAAGAAAACTCACGTCCACCAGATATATCACGAGATGTCCCAGCTAAATCCTGATAAACAGCAGGGTAGTACAGATGCATTTGATTACCATATCGACCCCAAGTCGCCTGATCGTCCGAAAACTGTGCAGACAACACCACCTCTGAAACTTTCTCATTGGCACCATTTGCTCTCTGATAATCCCAAAGTTTGACATAATCATCTACTAAAGGATGTGCATTAACAACCTCTGAACTGTACTTGATAACCGCATCCAAATCAGCAGCAACAAATGAAGCATTCCAACCCGCATATAATTCACTAGCACGTGTTAATTGTGCTTTTGATAAGTAATGCGCCGCAGCCCATTTGGTCACACGACCAAATTCAGTCGCAGATGGAGGTAGTAAATCATAAGCTTGTTTCAAATCTGAAACAATTTGTAAAAAACACTCTTCTTCTGTAGCACGTTTAAAAAAAGTTTGAACTCCCTGAGATGGTGTCAATTTTAACGGAACAGCACCAAACTGTACAAGCAATTGTAAATAAAAATAACCACGCATAAAGTAACCTTCTCCCAAACGCGTATTATAGTTAGAACTGGACTTATCGTAATAAAGTGGAACATTTTGAATCAACGTATTGGCAGATTCAATACCACTGTACATATTGTCAAAGACAGGAGCAATATTACTTCCTCCATAAGTTGATTCTGCAGGATTCAGATCCATACTATAACTATTGAAACTTGGCGAGGGATTGTTGGCATCCGTAAATTCGTCAACACCCAAATTAAAAAGACCCATAGCCCATGTATAATTAAACTTAAACTTCAGTTTAGAATAAACACCAATGGACAAATCATCAAGACCTTTTTCGGTCTTAAAATAATCCGTATCTGGAATAGTAATCTGTTCTTCATTCAGAAATTTCTTACTGCAGCTATTCAAAACGAATAATCCAGCAGCTCCCAACAGGGAAGCAAGTAATATCTTATAATTTTTCATTTTCTTTTTTTCTATAAAATGTAATACGTTCATATCATTAGAAGCCAATATTAACACCTATTACTGCCCCTCTTGTCGTAATAGCAGATCCAGCCTGCACCGTATTGTTATTGTACGTCGATAAATCAGGATCTAAAAAGTCAATTTTTGAATATAACATGGCTGGATTCATCACTTGACCATACACCTTAAAATTACTGATCCCCAATTTTTTCAATTTTTCTGCTGGGAAATTATAACCAAAACTTATATTTCTCAATTTGACAAATGAGCCATCGCGGTAGTTCATGGACGAATTGTTCGGATCTGCAGCCTCACCATTGATACCGGGTTGATAATATTCAGCATCTTCATTGATTTGAGGAATAAAATAATCGAGTTTTCGCATCATGAAACGTCCTCCCAATGTTTCTGCTCCTGCGTTGATGGTCTGCCCCCAACGTGAATAAATAAAAAATGACAATTCAAAGTTTTTGTAATTGAAGGTATTGGAGATTCCACCAGACCATTTGGGACGATAAGATCCTAAAACCTGACGATCATAATTACGATCGATTTTACCATCAGGCACACCATCTGAGCCACTTAGATCCTTCACCCGAATTTGTCCAGGTTTTGCACCATATTTTTTAGCCTCTTCCTCTTCCTCTGTTTTCCAAATTCCATCATATACCAGATCATAGGGTACTGAAATCTCTTGTCCCACGATCCAATTATTTGTTAGATCTTCGGTTCTTCCATTGGCCAATTCCACCACTTTATTTTTATCCTTTGACCAGGTAATCGATGTCATCCATTGAAAATTTTCTTTTTTAATATTCACCGTATTAATTTGTAGATCGATACCCCAACCTTCCGTTTTACCAACATTCGCAAAAGTTGTTGTATATCCCAAAATGGAAGGTATACTCATAACTTGCAATAAATCGTTTGTTTTTGTCTTATAGATGTCAAATGCTCCACTAATCCGATTTTGGAAGAAACCATAATCTAAGCCTAAATTATATTGTGTGGTACGCTCCCATCCCAACTCTGGATTCGCCATTTTCTGAGGGTTAGCTGCTGATGGATCCGAAGCGACATATCCTGGGGTAGAGTTTGTCGAACTCCAATTATAAAAATTCTGAGTTAATAAACCCTTTGTCTGGTAAGGACCTATTGCGGAGTTTCCCACAACACCAATTCCCAAACGTACTTTTAACGTATTGACAAAAGAGACATCCTTCATAAACTGCTCTTGATCGATACGCCATGAAGCTGCAACTGAAGGAAAGGATTGCCATTGATGGCCTGGAGCCAAGACAGATGCGCCATCCCAACGAACAAATGCGCTTAGCATATAGCGGTCTTTATAAGAATAATTCAGACGAGCCATATAAGAATTCATCTGCTCTTCCGATAATCCGGTGCCATATGACCCAATAAAACCTCCAGAAGATATATTGTACCACAATTCTTCTGCACTATATACATCTGTAGCTTTCATATTTGAATTTTCAGTATTTCGAGCCGTGGAGGATTGCAATAAAGTAACGCCCAAATGATGATCCGTTCCAAAATCACGGTCATAATAAATTAAATTATCTAATGTCCAAGCCAGATTCCGATTAGTAGAATAAGTAACCGCATTATTGCCATCACCGTTTATTCCATCTGCAGCATTGGCCAAACCTAGACGATAATAGCGAAACTCAGGACCAAATTGCATCCTGTAGCGTAAGCCTTTTAATGGAGCATAGATCTGACCGAGATCAAGTTGACCGAAGAAACTTCCATTAGCTCCAAAAGTTTGTCGCTGATTGGTATTGTATTCTAATTCGTTAATTGGATTAATGATATTAATATCACCTGCAGCAGGATTACGCAGATATTTACCTTGCTCATCATAGGGTACTGTCCAAGGTAACATACCACGTAGAGCACTGTAGTAATCCCCCGCTCCTGTCACAGACTTTGAAAAGTTATACCCATAATCTTGATCCGAGAAAAATGTATTGATGGATGCACCCATAGTAAACCACTTGGTCGGAGTCGCTTCAAAACTTACCTTAGAAGTATACCGATCAAATTTTTGTCCCGGCTGAGTGGCATCCTGTTTCAAATAACCAAAAGACCCATAACCCCTAGAATTTTCTCCACCACCAGCAATACTTAACGTATGTTCTGTGGACAATGCATTTTTTCTACCCGCATCAGCCCAATCGTAGTTTCCAACGAGGTCGGGATTCCATACCGTATTATTATTGGTCCAACCTTTGGCAATATTTTCCCATGAAGCCGCTACAGAACCCCATAAAGAAAAATCCTTGCTATAATCAGGAGTCGTCGTTTTGTTTTTTGCCAAACGTGCATAATCCAACCATTCTGCCGCATTCATATACTCCGTGACATCATACATTTTTTCCAAAGTAGCCGTTCCTGCATAGTTTAATGTCAGTCTGCCTTTTTTTCCTTGTTTTGTCGTCACTAGCACCACACCATTCGCACCGCGAGCTCCATATACTGCTGTTGAAGAGGCATCTTTTAAGACATCAATGGATTCAATATCGCTTGGGTTGATATTGTCAATACCACTTGCCTGCAGCACCATACCATCCACCACATATAATGGACTTTGATTTGCACTTAAGGAACGAACACCTCGGATTTGAATATTACCAGTTGTGCCAGGTCTTTGATTAGAAGTAATATCAACACCTGCCACTTTACCCTGCATGGCTTGTAAAGCATCTTTCACAGGCATTGCCTTTAATTCTTTTTCCCCAATACTCGCAATAGCTCCAGTTAAATCCTTTTTTTTCATGGTTCCATAGCCCACAACAACGACCTCATCCATGACATCAATTTTAGGCACTAAAATGATGTTAAATCGTGTTTGACTTCTCACAGCTATTTCTTGCGACTCATAGCCCACGCTTGAAACCACCAATAGATCTACAGGTGCGCCTGTGATCGTAAAATTTCCTTCAGCATTTGTTTTTGTTACAGCGGATTTTCCTTTTACCTGAATGGTAACCCCTTCAACGGGAGACCCCTTCTCATCATTGATCCTTCCACTCAATGTTGTTTGAGCATATAATTGAACAGTACTGTAGATGGATATCACGACCAGCAACAAGTACTTTTTTAAAACATGTTCAAACTCAATTTTGAAACTGCTTCTCATTTGGTTATAATTTAGATGTAATTAGATATTATTTCTATCGATTTTTTTATATAAAAAATCAGTATTAAGCAATGGTTACATAGAAAAGCTAAAGTGATTATTCCCTTGTCAACTACTGGTTACAGTTTCAACCAAGACCTTTCTAGATTTATAATGATGTATAAATGTAGAAGGATAAGATAAATTATCCATCCTGCTCAATCCTGCCAATTCTGTTCAGGATTATAAAAAAAGAGCCACCTTTTGCTTAAAAGGTGGCTCCCACATCAACAAGAGAGGTAATAATCAATAAACCAAGTAATTAACACTAAACAAAATGATAATAATACCTGATCTATACTAAAAACTAGAACCTCGCCAATACGAAACTCTTAGTCAGATATAAAACTTTATTTTCAATAACTAAAAAGCTCAACAGGCCCGATCAACCCACTATCCATGGGTTCCCAATCACTAGCATCAAATTCTTTATAATTGATATTGACAAAATTGATTTCATGATAGTTTCGCCATGAAACTTTATTTTTGTCTAAATAACGCATCCGGTTAGCCATTAAATTAGCAACCTCAATACGTATATTATTTTCACCATCAACCAAAAATTGTTCGATATTGGTCTGAAATGGAATGGACCACAAAATCCCAGCATCTTGACCGTTAATAAATACCCGAGCACTTTCAGCCACTCTTCCCAATTTCAATAGATAGCGTTTTCCATCATTTTTTTTCAGAGAAAAGCTGGTTTCATAAGCAGCTGTACCCGAAAAATTAATAGCTTCTTGATCATCCCACTTGGTCCAAGAGGATAAGGTTTTTACGTTTCTTGAATGAGGTAAGGTTGGCCCCCCCGCAATAAAGTTAACTTTCCATGGCGCAGTCAGCTGTACTTCCGAATGTAAATAATCCATATAAACATATACCTTATCGGTCTTTTGATTTGGAGAAACTAAAATGATCCAAGAATATCCGGGTTGGATCTGCACACGAATTTTTCCCGCTGTAGGTGTCAATGCATAGATCTTACCCGTTTGTGGATCCAGTAGAGAATAATAATTACTTTTTGCATTAAGCTCAATAGTTTTATCGACAGTTTCTGAACCATGATTTACTAAATAATAATAAATCTGATCCTCTGAAATACGACGCGTAAACTTTAATCCAGTTTGACTGACTCTTTCAGGAAAAATATTTTCTGTTTCTAAAGCAGTATGGATATCCGCAGTCAAATAAATTTTTCCTTTTCCATAAGCAGTATATTGATTTTTATTTTCCTGATCAAATCCTAACAAACCGATATATTGCTGAAGCATAGCAGTACGTTTCTCCAATTGACTAAAACCTGGAACTTCCTTAGGTATGGCTTGAAAAATTATCGTAGCACCATCTTCGGCTAACTGCAATATTTTCTTCATTGTGTTTTCCGAAAAATAATGACAAGCTGGAATATAGATCGCTTGATAAGGATGAGCCTCCTTAGAAGTTAAAATATGATTTTCCTTGATTATGGATTGATTCAAAATATGATCACTTGCAAAATCGAAACTATAACCACGTCGTTGCAATTTTATGCTTTCCTTATAAAAAGCTGTTGGGTGTAACCAGTCATCAACATCATGGACTTTCAAAGCTTTATCCCATACTTCTTTCCCATCATCACTATGCGATGCATGCTGCAATTTCTCTGCATCATTCCACAGATCATATACAGGCCAGTAAACCAATAATTCATGATTTGCCTTCGTCGACTGTAACACAGACTGCACACGTGTAATGTATTGGTTTAAGCCGGAAAGATGATCCCAAAAAGAGTTGTGAGGAACAAAATTAACAGAAGCATAAAACAACCAGCCTGGATAAGGTACTTCTTGAGGTGAATAGGTCGTACCGTGATAGAATATATGATTGACACCGGCAAGAAATAATTGTTCGACCTCAGGTTTGGTTTGAGATAAAGAGGTTTTAAAATGCTCGGTTAACCAAGTAAATGTTTCCGAAGAGGTATATTTTTTTCCATATACATTTGTTGCCGAAGTAGCAAATTTTGCCATCATTGGATCGGGATCTACATTTCTGACATCCGCCGAATCCCTTCTTAAACCAGGAATTTGAAAATAACTAGAACCAAATGTTTCGCATTCAGCAATATCGGTAGCTGCATATAGATCAATCAAATTACCCGGTGAACCGTGTGCTTGATTTTTAGATAGTGCTCCATTTTGCTGTGCAAATGTTGTAAAAGGAGTTAAAAAATTTTTAGTTAACAACATATCGACCACCTCTCTGTAATCAGATTTAATTCTTGCCGTCTTATTGACATCTCCACCCTTCCCCGCAAAATCCAACAGGTGGTCTTGTAATTTATATCCCTTCATCCGATCAAATTCCAATAAGAAAGTATCCGTCCAGTTTGCACCATAAACTTCATAACTATCATTAAAGAAAGCTCTGACTTTTAAATTTTTATGATCAAATGCATGGTCAAATCTATTTAAATAGTTTTTTACGGATTGACTCCCTAGATGGTCAAGCGTATAGCCTTCACCACCAGGAGCTGCCCTCTTTACTTTCTGATGGGTCCTTGCAGTAAATAATGCCCATATTCTAACATCTTCAGGAGCTGTCCAATAGCCAGAAATACGATCCATATCCACGTCAAGATTGATCTCCTTATTGCCTGCTGCATAAGCTCGTAGAGCTTGCAATGCCGCATATTTATGTTTGGCATCTTGTGGTTTCAAAGGAAATGTGAGTTGTTCTCCCTTTTTCAAAACGATTTCTTCCAATATCAATTTCGTAGCAGCATCCTTTTCTTGGATTTGCGGACCGCCAAATGGCCAGCCTGTACCCAAATTCATGTCGACCCCCATACCGAGTTTAGTCGCTTTATCTGTTGTTGCGTTCAGTATATCCATCCATTTTGGAGAAAGGAAATTGATGTATTTATTTTCGAAGCCCTTCGCCCCATAAATAGGCGTAATTTCTACTCCACCAAATCCACTTTTTTCCAGCAATGTCAATTCACGTGCTATGTTTTCCTTATCTACAGCAGATCCCAGCCACCACCATCTTGTCCAAGGTTTCATCTCCTTAGTAACTTGGGGCCAAAGATTTTGACCATAACATTGACCACCCATATTCATAGCACATGCAATCAACAAAAACACATATATTTTTTTCATATTGTTTTCTTTATCTCCAGTTCATTAATCCATATGAAATACATGTTGTAGATTTTTTGATATGGGTGAATTATCCGGATTCACTTCCATCAGATCGCGCATATATAGCCACCACTTCTGAACAATGACTTCATTACCCAAATCTTGAGAAGAATGACCAGAAAGACGTTGCACAGCAAAAAGTGTATCCGTTTCTTCATCGAGAAAAATAGTATAATCAGAAATCCCATTATAATGAAGTAAATCAACCAATTTTGGCCAGATCTCCTGATGTCTTTTTTTATATTCTTCCAGCATTCCTGGCTTTAATTTCATTTTAAAAGCTACTTTTTCCATTATACTTTATTTTTTTTCAATACTAATTTTGCTCATGCATCTTCTACCATGAGCATAATCCAATAGTAGACTTGCATCTCACTTTATATTTTCATTATTCTCCTCTTATCATCAGATTCCACCTCAAATTGGGTATCTTAAGATATGTTATTTATTCAGCATCTTATAAACCTCTGTTCCCCCCAACAAGAAACACCCCAAACCATAATCTTCAAAATCGGGCATACTTGAAAAACTTACGGGTTGTCCATCCTTTGGTTCCTTACCGGTCCCTTGCATAAAGCCTAGAAAACCAGAAGGATGAATGGCTTCATTAGACATAGCTATCCAAGCTTTTTCAACAACTGGTCGATATGTTTTTTCATCTAAAATACCTTTATTAATTCCCCAAGCCATACCATATACAAATAAAGCGGTACCTGAGGTTTCTCTTCCTCCAAAATGATTAGCATCATGTAAACTTACATTCCAAAAGCCATCTGCTCGCTGTATAGGCAATAGAGCTTCCATTAAATCCTTATAATCTTGAAGATACTCAGCCCGATGAGCCTCGTCTTGAGGAATCAAATCCAACACACGAACCAAAGCCGCTACCACCCAACCATTTCCTCTTGACCAATAACAATCTTGTCCATTAGGCTCCTGATAAGGTGGAACAAAATCTTTGTCTCGCCACCACAATTTATCGGCCTTATTGTACAGTCCTCCACCCTCAATAACTTTTGAATGGTGGTACATTTTATACATATACTCAAAATAGGTCTTATCGTTATTCATGACACCTAATTTTGCAAAAACAGGCATACCCATCTGAATGGCATCTATCCATGTCCAATCATCGACTTTACCCGATTGTATGATAAAATCAATATTGTCCTTAATATCCTTAATCCGCTGCGGTTGTGGATCTATTTCATAAAGATCCAAATAGGTTTGACCACAAGCCTGATCATCTGCATTTCGTGTTTCGACACCATTGCGCATGCCCCACTTATGTTTATTTCCCCAATCTACAGCATAATTATAGTAGCTCTGATCAGGATCGATTTGATATAATGCCATCAAGCCTTCATAATAAACAGCTCTTGTCCAGATATTACTGGGGCGCCACCTGTTCGTATAAATAGGCTTTCCCGTATCGGGCCATTTATCCATAAAATAACGATTTGTCAATCTCAACGACTGCAACACCTGACTGGAAGATATGTTCTGAGATGGAGCTTTCACCTGCTTAGCGCTAGCACATCCTGCTATGGTGACGATAGCAAATAGCACAAGGATATAACACCAGTGTTTTGTTTTTTTCATATTTATAATGGAATAGTTTTATAATAATATCCTCCGAAATACTAAAATAGAAGTACAGCATTTATTCTTCGTTACGTTATTTTGTCGTTTAAGATCATAAAATAATAAGGAATAAGAATATGGATCAACGATATTCAGATTTAGTACCGGTTTTCAAATAGCTAGTATACACTTATTTTAGGATTTGCGCATCCTGAGGTATCCTGATGGATCAACTAAAAGCACAAAAAAATGGGCTAGATAGCCCATTTCTAACATCATTTATTTCATAAATTTTTTAATACCGATGCGGGATTGAAGTTTTAGCTGTTGCGCAACGAGCTTTGCATTCAATAGAGCACCAGCTTGTAGGGTATGAGTTGCATCTTTAGTATCAAAATAGGTAGTTTCAACTTTTTCTTTTCCTAGTTTCTCATATTCAGCAATGACCAAATCCTGTAATGGGATAAAAAAGCTACCCGAATTTTGAGCTGCTTCAGCAGCCCAAATCGCGTACTCAGATGATTTAACGTACTGACCATTCCAGCTATTCCGAGGAACAGGAGAACAAATAATCGCCGTAGCCCCCTTATCCTTTATATTTTTTACAAAACGTCGCAGATAAAAACCATAACTATAAACAACCTCATGTTGCTTCAATAAGGGATTATATACCTCTTGATACTCATTACCATTACCTTTAATTGTTCCTCTTGCACGTAAGGTATCGACAATGGGACTTGAGTCATTATGTCCAAATTGCATGATCACAAAATCTCCTGGTCGAATACGATCTAACACCTGTTGCCATAATTTTGGATTATTATAAAAAGTCCTTGTACTTGTACCTCCTAACGCTTCATTTTTCACATGAATCTGAGAAAGATCAAAATAGGGATCCATAAAACTTCCCCATCCCCACTGACCATTAGATCCGTTACCTTGTCCATTTTTTACCGTAGAGTCTCCGATTATAAAAAAAGTTGGTTTATTTTCCTTTAGTAAAAATGACATACTAAAAAATGCAAATAGCAGTCCAACAAGATTTAATAATTTTAATTTATTCCCAATATTCATTTCAATATGTTTTAAAAATCATAGATGAAGACTTTATTTTGCTTCAAGAATCTACATCTATTTTTATCCTGCTACTTGTACAAAAAGTATATGCACTTCAACAACTTCCGGCAATTCATCAAACATTCACAACTCGTCTTCCAATCCGCAACTGATCCTTGGTCAATACCCTTATCCATCCCAAGAGTTTATACTGATAGCAAATTGCTCGTCATCATTAAGCCTATTTTAAATAATTGACCAATGAGCTCTGGATTTCTTTAAGACCTTGAACAACAGAGGCCGCGTTTTCCATAGCACCATCTCTATTGGTATGTGTATGATCGCCAGGGAAAAATCTTTTCTTCACCAACTCAGCTCCAAGTTGATCATATTTATCAGCAGTAATACGATTCAGATCAAGAAATGGGATTCCCTGCTCTTCTGCAATTTGCCTCGCCCATAGACCATAATCCCGATCGGCCCGTTTTACTTTACCTGCACCATCCCATTGATTACGTGGGATCATAGAAATCAATATAGGAGTCACACCCTTATTCTTTGCTGTAACAACAAAACGACGTAAATTTTCACCATAAGAGTATACCACTTCTTTGCCCTTACTTCCCCAATCCAAAACCACTGAATCTGTTCCTATACCAGGCAATACACCACGGTATCCTTGTTTACTCGTGTCAGGCTTGCTCCCTTCATTATGTCCAAACTGGATCAATAGGTAGTCTCCAGGTCGCAACATCGAATCAACTTTAGCCCACCGGCCCTCTTTAACAAAAGTACGTGTACTCCTTCCTGCCATAGCCTGATTATTGACACTCACTTGATTACTATCTAAAAATTCAGGCAACAAAGTTCCCCATCCCCAATATTCTTGATTACTATTGCGTACCGTAGAATCTCCTATTAAATATACGGTAGGTCGATATTGATCCGCAACAAAAGAAATAAATACGAAAGCTAGTAAAACTAGAATTATCCATCTGACGTTTAACATATTACTTATTTTTAAATAATCACGATCTCTGCTAACTGCTTTTATGAATTGCCTTATCATCGGATAACTTCTCTATTTGGATTTACAATTTTTAGAATAGGCTTCACTGGAGTATGCATACCAGTGCCTAGATAATAACCTGTATGTGGGGGTTGATTATAAGCTACATTTTGCCAAGCAATACTCAAACGATACTGCGGGTCGTGCATTAAAGTATAGATACGATGATCGGTAGGAATAATTGTCGTATAGATCCGCAGATTTTGATTGTCATTTGTCCTTAAAATAAGTTCTTCGCGCCAATCCCCTAGAATATCTGCAGATAAATTAGGCGTTTTTTTGGTACCATTAATAGAAGAAGCGCCTTCGGCAGTAAAAATAATGCCTGCATTATATTTTTCAATATAATTGCTATTAAGCAATTCCCGACTTAGATCCTCATCCCACCAAATCAGAAAATTAGTTGAACCAGGCGCAACACCCACTATATTTCCTTTCGCGTCATACATATCCTTAGAACCCAACCACCACAAGTAAGCCCCACGGTGGTTGGGATCAATATTTTCAGCTACTCCACGCGGAACATCTTGATCGATCGCATTTTTAAATAAAAGCTCACCATTCTTTGCATCTAATAAACTAACACCAATTCCTTTTCTGCCTCCTTTTAATTCATGGATACCAAAGATTTCTAGACCTGGTCTATCTGGATCAAGATCACCAACATGCAAAGCATCACCATGTCCCAAACCTGTACTATACAAACCCTTACCCTGATCATCAATTACCATTGACCCAAAAACAATTTCATCCCGACCATCTTGATCGACATCTGCTACCGACAAACTATGATAACCCTGCCCCGAATAAGGATGTTTACGCCCTTTGGTATCAAAAACCCAACGACTCACTAATTTTTTATCTTTAAAATCCCAAGCAGCTAAGGCGGTTCTTTCATAATAACCTCTGGTCATGATCACACTCGGGTTCTCCCCATCCAAGTAGGCAACAGCAGCTAAGTAGCGATCGCCACGATTTCCGTTGGTATCACCCCAAGAACGAAGATCTTCCCGACCTGGAAGATAATCAACCGTACTCACCGCTTCTCCAGTCAGACCATCAAAAACCGTTAAAAATTCTGGACCAGTCAAAATCCTTCCAAAATTTATAGAAGTCCTTACCGTATCTCGCCAGTCTGCTAAAGGATTCCCAATGATCTTACCCAGCCCATCTCTTGTTCCATCTGCAGTTTTACAAACCAATTCTGCACGTCCATCATTATCCAGATCATAGACCATAAATTGTGTATAATGTGCCCCTTCCCGAATATTTTTACCCAGATTGATTTCCCATAAAAAAGTACCATCCAATTGATAAGCTTGAAAAATAGGTTCAGATGTAATGCCATTATGCGCATTATCATGAGCAATTCCAGTTTGGTGGACAATCAATTCGTAACTGCCATCACCATCCAGATCTCCAACAGAAACATCTCCGGGTGTATATCCAACTGGAGTTTGCAAAGGAATATTCAGGTATTGTTGGATTTGCTGATCTTTAGTCAACGTGATTTTATCCACTTCTACTTCTTTCCCAGCTTGGACAAGAGCCAATGTATAGATCACCTCTTGATTCAGGTCAACAGTTTGATCCAAAAAATTAGTTCCTTTAATCAAAGGAGTCCTATTTAATTTTTGTTTAGGACCATCCCCTTGTTGCCTATAAAGCGTAAAAGCGGTTTCATAATCATCCGTACCCAACAATCTCCAGCTCAAAAAAACCGATTTCTCCGCTGTTTTCAGACCTACCATACCTCTGTTGAGAAACTCCATGTTTCTCTGTGCTGATAAATCAAAATAACTGATCAGCACAACCATGATCCATAAAAGTTTAATTTTCATCATGTAGGTATGAAACTTTTGAGGTTAGCAAATTATAGTTTTTTACGATTGACAGTGACATTTTTAAGCGTAAAATCCTGAATATATTCTTGATGAATAACTGGATCTTTTGAAGCACGAATATTCATATTTTCAAATGTAAAATTGGATAACACATATTGTTGTGAATTCAATACATCAAATACGATAGCACAGTCAAGATCGATATTACGCAATACCATATTTTTTGCATAGGACATTTTAATTTGATTTTCACCCTTTAAATCAAAAAATTGAGTCCAGGGTTTGATATACAACATGCTTTGTACATTTCCTTTAATATTTTCAATCAGGATATTTTCATATTCCTGGGGAGTATCTGGCCTCATCTTTAATTGAAGAAGCTTCTGTGCTTGATCTAAAGTATTATTTCTAAATATAATATTATAGCTATGCACGGATTCGCTGCCACAGGTCAAAGCACTATGACAGAAACCAAAAAAACAATTTTCAATGATCACATTATAATTTGGTCCATTATTTGGATCCAGATTAGACTGTGGCCCTTTACCACCTTTCAAAGCAATAGCATCATCGTTGACCGACATATAACAATCTTTTATCAATACTTGATGACATACATCCAGATCAATAGCATCTGAACTGGGGGCTTTTACTGGCGCTTTTGGTGCCGTAATATGTAATCCGATTAATTTCAGATTTTCACATTTATAGTAATGAGAAGTCCAAAAAGGAGAGTTTACCAATCGAATGCCCGAAATCTGTACATCTTTACTATTGGAAACATACAATAATCTAGGTCGCATTTCGTCCATATTGGTACAGTTGGGATTAAATTGACGTCTCAGCCAAAAAGATTTCCAATAACGAATACCATTTCCATCTAAAGTCCCTTTACCCGAGATCGTAAAACCATCAACTTGATCGGCATTCACTAAAGCCAAAAAATAGGTTAAGGTCTGTCCCTCCATACGTGTCTCTGCCAATGCAAAGTCTGCAATGTCATCACTCCCTTTCAATACAGCACCTTCCTCCAGATGTAAATGGGTTTTTGGTTTAAAGAATAAGGATCCACTGAGGAAAACACCTCGAGGTATAACCACTACACCACCCCCACTTTCATAAGCCTTATCTATTGCGCGTTGGATCTTGGCTGTTTGTATGATTGTGCTATCTTGTATAACATCAAAATCTATTATGCTATATTTTTGTCCTAAACTTTCAATAGCAGTAGGTACTACCGTTTCAAACCAATCTGATATGGGCGCTCCATTTGGAAATTTATGTTGTCCATTTACATGAGAGAACACAACAAAAGCTAGGAGTATAAGTAAAGAGCAAGAAGTTTTTGTCATTATATTAGATTTTTATTGATGGTTTATAGTTGTACTGATTCTGGTCAGCATATGTATATTTCTCTGTTTCCTGTACTACCTCTATGAATCAGGTCATATAAGCTTATCATCTCAACAGTAACGATCTTAAAGGTATGAACATTTTCACCAAGAGCTGTCCTGTAGTATCCTGAATACCAATTTTTTCAAAGCTCCTTTTCTATATCCATAAAAAATAAGTTGGTATGAACGGTAATAATCAATTAATCAGTTAACACATTTATTTTAGGCATCACGAACTGTGTATTTTCCTTTTCTCCTTTAGGTATTCCAAAGTAAAAATATAAGGTTCTGGTTGTTAGTCCATGTAGTTGATTCAACTCACCCGCAGGACCGTTAACTGCAGCATTATTATTGATTCCCAATGCTAATTTAGTTCCTATTGGCGGAATAGCGTCTAAAAAAGATATATCTCCTGGAGGCAATTGAGGATAACCTTTGGGGCCAGAGATCCCATAAAATTCGAACAACCGTAAAAACATATTATCCTGTTCTGTTGCGACCAAGAATTTACCTTGCACTGTATTAAATTGTACCCAACTTACATCTGAAAAATATCCCTTAAATTCAGGAAATGTCCATGGTCCGATACCCGCATGCCCATCGTTATACATTTTTTCCCAAGTATTCAACGTTACCCCCTGCATCCTATTTTTCCAGACGCGGTAAGGACCATTCCCCAACCATTTAGCACTAATGATATAATTCTCAGGAAAACTGAAACTAACACCAGCGTACGAAGTTGGATTATTTATTTGATAGGCGTAATCCAGCTTCAGCCAACCATCTGGATGCATGGTCCAACGAATGAGATTCAAACTACCTTCCAACATAAATTCGACAATCTGATTTTGGCCGTCTTTCCCTATTTTTGTTGTTTTGACATGCGATTGTCCATCCGTTAATATAGGTCCGTTATTGAATGCCAATTTCATACTGTAATCATTCGCCAGATCTACAAGAAGTCCTGTTTTCTTTGCAATGAAAGCCGTTATTCCATTTGCTTTCAAGATATAATTGGTACTATCATCCGTTAATGTTACAGCAGTAGCAGATTTTATGGGTAAAATTTCGGCAGTGATCCGTTTATTATCCTTAATTCTCCATGTCCATGTATAAATTTCTTCTCCATGCGGATCTACAGCGGTTAATAAGAGTGCATCATACTGGTTCCAATCGTTAGGAAGCTGTAGTTGGAGCACACCTTTCTTTGTAGGGGCTATTGCTGGGCTATTGATCACCTGTCCAGCAATAGCATCCATGCCAGCCCGATCTGCATCAGGTCGTTGATAAATCACCAGTTTATACGCAAAAGAACAGTCTTTTAAATTCGTATGATGATAGCGATTCTCCACTTCAATCGCACCATCAAAATTTGTTGGTAATTGTTTTAAGGTAATATGAACGGGTGAAAAAATTTCTTTTATCGCATAGAAACTACCTTCTTTTTCACGATGTGGCCCGAGAATACCATCCGGCGCATTCACTTTATTGACATCGATCTGTCCATTAAAATCTGTTCGCGCTAAACCTTCATCGGCAAAATCCCAAATAAAACCTCCTGCACCAAGTTTTGCATTCCAATGCAACTCCCAAATATCGGCAAGACCAGCCGCTGCTCCTCCATCGTCCTGAGCATGCAAAAATTCGGTAGGCATATAAATATGAGGTCCCTCTAAAATCTTTTTGGTGGAATAGAAATCTTCGTAATGATTACAATCAATACCATTGATCTCGTTTCCAGGTCGGTGATGCGCATGGATCACCGTACGTCCAGAAAGATCATATTTTTTATACTCATCGATCAGTTCTTTGTTATGTCCCCCTTCATTCCCATTACTCCAAAGAATGATCGATGGATGATTCACATCACGAGTAACCATTTCTTTAACCAACTTTTTTCCTACAGAAGTGTGGTACGCTTTCTGCCAACCAGCTAACTCGTCCAATACATAAAGACCTAAAGAATCACAGATTTCTAAAAAAGATTTGTCTGGTGGATAATGGGAACAACGCACAGCATTCATATTCATTTCCTTAATTAGCTTGACATCATTCAAATCGATATCGCGATTCACTGATCGTCCTGTTTCAGGCCACCAAACATGCCTATTCACACCTTTCATTTTGACTTTCACACCATTTACAAAAATGCCATCGCCTTCCCGAACCTCTACTGTTCTAAACCCAAAACGTTCTTGATGTTCGTAAACCTCTTCATTCTTTTTTCCCAATGTAAAAACAGCATGATATAAGTGAGGTGCTTCTGCTGTCCATAACAAAGGTTTATCTACAGACAGTTCAATTAATTTAACAGAATCTGATGGCTGTACAGTAAACTTTTTAATAGCAACAGTCTTATCCAAACGATCTTTGATCTCAAGCAATAGTTCCTCTGTCTGGGTCAATCCTTCCAAGTATACATGACTACGAAAACTCCCATCAGCCTGAGCATCTATGGCTGTCCAACTGATATGCTTCTGTGGCGTTGCTTCCAGATAAACGGGCCTGTAGATACCGCCCAAAATCCAATAATCAGCTAAACGCTCCGCGTTGTTTACCGTTTTTTCATCCGACATTTTTGATACCATTACTTCTAATGAATTGGGCTTTCCAAATCGAATTTTATCCGTAATATCATATTTAAATCTATAAAAAGCACCTTGGTGGACCTCTCCTGCCAACTGACCATTAATTTTTACTTCCGTATCGGTCATAGATCCCTCAAATACAATAGTCACTTGTTTTCCTTTCCATTTTGCTGGTATTTCAAAGTGATGACGGTATAAACCTTTCTCATCATTAAATTGAAAGTTTTTACCATAGGTGACATAGTCGCGGCCATAATTGTACGCTCCAAAACCCTGCTGCTCCCAATGGCTTGGCACAGCAATCTGAGTCCATTTACCCGCATTTCGGCCACCTGTGACCCAAAAATCCCACGCTACCGTATGCGTATTATCTGTTCCAGAAAGATATTGAATTTGTTTTTTAGACTGTCCCTCAACGAGGGACGCTAACAATAAATAAAATAGGATAGAAATTGTAATGCGGATATTTAGCATGGGTCGATTCTTTTTATGAAAGTATCTAAAGTATAGAATTTTATATGCAAAAGTATCCTGAACTTACCTGCTAGGTCCATCAAATCATTGAAATCAGTTGATCTACTGTCCAAAGAATCATCAGATAGCAAAGATGACCCATCAAGATCAGATCATGCCTATATAGCATGATGAATGATAGGATTAAAAAATAGGGATACCACTTTCACATCATGACAGCACAGGACAATCCATTCATTTTGTTTCTTTAGTATTGTAAAGTAAGATTTCAGGCACATGTTAATGTGTACGATTACAGTCTTCTTCCTCATAAAAGTTAGTATACTTGATAGCAACATAACTAAAATGATCAAAGAAGTCCATAAATTTTTATCATAATAAATGAATTGGTTTTTTTATAAAGATTTTCATTCTCCCCGTCTGAAAACCTTTTTTATGTCACCTCTTCCTTTTATAAAAAGCTAATATCGAAACTATAATACTAAAATTGATGAAGTACAATTACTCACTGGCTCTCCATATATTTTCTAATATCGCTCGATCTACCTTAAAGGCAGTACCATGCCGCGTCCCTTTTGGAAAGCTGACCTGATCCGAAACATCCTCCCAATCTATACCATCTTTACTACGGACTGCACCATACTGATGGTCACGATATTTATCGAAATAGACATAAATATATTCACCTACTTGAAGAGGAGCGGGTCCTTCAGCCCAATAGTTACCGGTGATCGGTTTAGAAACTTCCGTAGGAAACCCATTTTTTAAACTTTTACTGACCGTAAATCGAATATTTTTTTCTGGTGGATTAGAGTTTTCATTTTTCAGAAACATCATATACTCGTTGTTATGTTTCTGAAAAATAGCCGCATCGATCACGCTAAAATCTGGATTGAAAAATAAACTGGTTTTAGAAAAAACAGTAAAATCTGGTGTGGTAACACTATACATACGATGATTTAATCCTTTCTCACTCGCACTTGTATTCACTTCCAGATGACGTCCAGGGATCGTACTTGCCCACATGATCTGGTACTGTTGTTCAGCTTTGTCATAAAAGACCTCAGGAGCCCAAGCATTTTTTGCTTCAGACTCTTCCTCCATGACAGGAATAGACTTTTGTGCTGTCCATTGCATAAGATCTTTCGAAGAAGAATAACCAATACTCTTATCCCACCATCCAGTTGTCCATACCAGATGAAAATATCCATCTGGACCTAAACAAATACTGGGATCACGCATTAGTTTATCTTTCCCGATCATAGGCTTGAGGAATGATTTACCATGGTGTAGGGGTTCCCATTTTAGACCATCCAAACTGTAAGCAAGATGCAATCCATCAGCGCCATTATCTACAAAATAGGAAAAGAGATAAACAGAAGATTGTCCCTTGACACAAAATCCCAGTAACAACAATAGTGGGAAAAGAAATAGTTTTTTCATCATCATCCATTCAATTTATGCTTATTACTTTAAACTGATCGCTACATCCAAAAATTAAAACTGTACCGAACTATCGTTGATCTCGTACTCATTATTATTGATCAATTCATATATTTCAGCACCAGCAAGTAAAACAGGGCCATAACCATGAGCCGCAAATTTATTGACAGGCCTAAAATAATAAAAAGCAGGATCAAACCCCATACCTGTACCTACACAAGTACCCATAACTTGGCCTTCAAGATTGACTTGAGAATCAACGGCATTCCAGGCTTGAAGAACCATGGGTCCATAAGCTTTTTTATCTAACCAGCCCGCATTGATGCCCCTAGCTATACAATACGCATAAATTGCTGTTGCCGATGTTTCTAAATAAGAGTTATTTCGATCCAGCAACTGATGCCAAAAACCTGTACCATCTTGAAGGGATGCCAAACCCTGCACATGTTTTTTATACTGTGCTAATAATGCACCCTTAGCGGCATGTTTATCTGGTAATACATTCAAAAGTTCGACCATAGTCAATAATGCCCACCCGTTGGCTCTGGCCCAATGAAATGCAGGATGCGGATCCATATCCTGCACCCAGCCATGCCGATATAAGCCCTTCTCTGGCAAAAACATTTTATCCGTAAATAGCCAAAATTGCCGGATCGCTTCATCCATATATTGAGGATCTTCACTATACATAGACATCTGTGCCAAAGCAGGCAAACTCATATACAGATCATCTAACCAAAGTGTATTCGGTAGAGGCCTATTTCGTGCCAGAGTGCCATCGCTCAAGCGAAATTCTTTATTTAAAATATAGTCAATGTAATGATGAGTAATGCCTTTAATATCCTTTTTTAAGGCATTGGATCGCTGTGCCTTGATCATAGCTGCGCACATCGCCCCAGCATCGTCCAAAGCATGTGGTTGCAATACCGAATGTACAGGCGAGCGGTAGCCTGGATATTGTTCTTCCAAGGCACGAAATTGAGGAAGCACGTCTGCAATCAATTCTAATCGACGATGTGTATAATCAGCATATTTTTGATCATGAGTGGTTTCCGTGACACGAAGCATAGCACCATAGGTCACTCCCCACTCATAACTGATTAATCGAAAGTCACCTTTTTTAAAAATACTATTCGTATCGATCAGATGTATATCTTTTATTGGCTTATGGCTTTGCGCATGCTCCAACATCACAGGAGTGACATTATTCAAATAAGCATATACGCGATCTATTGTTTTTTTAATACCCGATGTTGTCACTTCACCATAACGAACAGGATAATCCGGCTGTAGTAAATGTAAAGGCGTATTTGAATCATTTGATTCGATGATACTCCCCACCTGCTGTCCAAAGGAATGACTTCCTAATAGTAACAACAAAAAAGATAGACTGTAAATCCTTTTTTTTAAAATCATCGTTCTAGGTTTAATATTTTTATAATTGATTGTCCCTAAAATTGATATTTAGAAACAAGATTCCGTTTCAACTTTCCTCCTTAATTCAGAATTTTATTGCGTCACATTGACTTCACTCAATTACCATCAGGTTTTGTGGCACCAGTGATCATACTGGGGGGCCAATTCCATTTCCTCCAATCATTTGGATGAATGGGTTCATACCCATCAAAATTTTGAATATGTTTGGCAAGTGGTAATTTGCTTTTCTCAATACCTTGTAAAACCATCAATGCTATTTCATGAGCACCGTAAGTGTTAAAATGAGTATTGTCAGCTAGTGGTTCTGGTTGATTAGGAAAAGTTCCTGCGGCATAATGAACAAGAGCTTTTTTTGAACCTTCAACTCCCAATGCCTGATAGAATTGAGTTGTCATCAGGTTGAGATCAATTACAGGAACATTCAATTCATTTGCAACCATTCGAGCCGCTTCTGGAAAATCACCTAAAGTATTGATCACATTTCCATCATCATCAAAAGCTCTTCGTGCTGTAGAAGTGACAATAATAGGAGTACCTCCTTTTTTCCTAAACTCCCTTACAAATAGTCTCAACCTATCCGAATACGATAAAAATGCACCTGCATGTTCGCCTTTTTCTTTTTGATCATTATGCCCAAATTCTACAAATAGATAATCACCAGGTTGAGCATCTGTCAATATTTTATTGAATCGATGAGCAGAAAGAAATGATCCTAGCGAGAGGCCAGACTCCGCCTGGTTGACCACAACGACTTGATCGTCAAAATATGCCGGTATCATTTGGCCCCAAGACGCCCATGGCTCTTCTTCTTGATTCACAACAGTAGAATTTCCAGCTAAAAAGATAGACGTTATACCCTTTACGCTTTCAACTCGAATAGATTCAATAAAATTTTGCCCCTGAAACTCTAACGTCAATTTATCATCCCAATCCAATTTATGACGTTCTCTTTCCTTTAATTTTATGGTTTCTGTTGCACTAATTTTTGCATCTTTTACCTGAACCACAAATGTTTGTTCAGGCATTCCGGTTGAATGGACCACATACTGATTTAAATAATTGCGTCTTGACTCAGCACGTATGGTACTCGTAAAACTATTTTTTTGAGAAACATATCGAACTGTTATTTTATATGCACCTTCTGATAATTTAAAAGAGAAATAAAAAGGCTTGTCGCTGATCAAACAGTTATTTTTAAGAAAAATATTTTTTTCTGTCCCAAAATCAAATCCAAAACCGCTCTGCGAATCATAACGGATCGCATCATTGATATTTATTTCATTTTTCTCCTTTTTTGTTTTGGAACCAAAACTGTAAATATATTGCTCTTGAGCATACGTGCAAGTGAATATCGTCATACAAAAATTAGCCAAAAATAGGGTGCTTAAAATTCGATGAAATATTTTTTTCATATGCAAGAAGATTAATGATTTGCCCTAAAATAACGTAACTCAATAATATCATTAGGGATAGATTGAGTATTCCAATGCTCATGGATCACCAGAGCTGCTCCCAATGCCGTCGCTTGCGCCATAGAGGCTGCGAAAACCTCCACTTCAGAAAATTCCTTTGCTAATAAATTCATATAAATATGATTTTTACTAAACCCGCCATCGACAAATATTCTAGATACCTGATTGGCGTCTAAAATAAGCTTCGTTGATTGGACTTGGGCCTTGATTAAATACAAGACTAAACTATGATAAGCCTCTTCGTAATTTTGAAATCTTTCTAATGGTATTGTTGAAAAAGCCTTTAAATCACTGTCGATTTCCGACAATGATAATTGATCAACAATCGACCAGTTAATTTGTAGATTACGAAATTTAGCAGTCGTAACCTGAAAGAAATCAGCGATTCGTTTCGACTGCAACTCATGTTCATAACCCGCAAATAATCGAGATGCCTTCACAGGAGTTCCTGCATAGGATTGATAAAATAAGCAATCCTGTTTTAACTCATCAACGGTTAAAGCACGATGATTAAAAGGGTTGAAAGCAATACACCAAGTACCGGTAGAGATTAAAATAAAGGGTTCATGAAAATTCAACAAATAAGGTATCAAGGCTGATGAACTATCATGTAAACCAGGTCCAACACGATAAGGGCTACCTGGAAATGCGCCATCAAACACTTCGTTTCCCTGTACAATAGGAGCCAATTTTTGCTGTATACCTTCCTGTTTCACCCAATCGTGATAATCACCTTTCTCAAAATCCCAAAGCCCCGTATGACAGCCAATGCTGGTCATATCCGAATATGTTTTTCCAGAAACCAGAAAGCTTAAGTATTGCGGCAAGTGCAGCGCAAACTTAACCTGTTTAAATATAGCTGGTTTTTCCTTTTTCAACCGCAAGAGTTGGAAGCCTGAATTTAGGCTTCCCAAAGCTGGCGAAGAGGTAATCATCGAAAATGATTCTTTGCCACCATTTTTTGCATATACATCCTCTTGAATAGCAGTTGGAAATTCTTTGAGATAATTGTACAGCGGTGTCAATGGGCGTCCATGCTCATCAATGTAAACAAAACTAGCTCCATAAGAGGTGAAATTTATTGCTTTGATTTCAAATTCATTTTTTCGAAATACCTCATGAAGAGAATCAAATACGGACAAACGAAGGCTTTCTAGATTCTCACATGGATCACCATCTTCATCTGTTGTTTCTAAAAACCGAGCCGAACGTTCGAATACGATGTGATAATGCTCATCAAAAAGAAACAGCTTCTTATTTGTTTTACCAACATCAAAAATAGCAACAACTGGAATTTTCTTATCATTCATGTTTTCGCTCTTATAATCCCGTTGCCACAGTATTTACACCTCTCTCCGCGATTAATTGACTTCTGATTTCATTTTCTTGAAAAAGCTGGACAGGATCAATTGCCCCTCCCATTCGCAATCTTGCCTCCGCCACTAGCGCTCTAACATCTGTTCTGAAAGCATCTTGCAATAGTTCTTGGGCCTTGACAATATCATTGCTTTGCTGTGCCTTTTTTAAAGCTTCACGATCAACCAACAGCGCCTGTGCATAAGCAATTTTAATGGCTTCTACAGATTGTAATAAATCAATCAACGGATCTTTTAAATTGTGTGAAGCATCAATCATCCATCCTAAACCAGAAGCGTGATCCATACCGTGAAGGTCCATCCCATCGATTAATTCATTAAAGATCAAAAAGAGTTGATAAGGCTTGATACTTCCTGCCGTAAGATCATCATCGGCATATTTACTATCATTAAAATGAAAACCACCCAATTTTTTTTCCATTAACAACAAAGACACGATCTGCTCAATATTTGCATTCGGCAAGTGATGCCCCAGATCAACCAAGGTATACGCTTTGGGACCTAGCTTATTGGCCAGCAATAATGATTGTCCCCAATCTCCAATTGTGGTAGAATAAAAATGAGGTTCAAATGCTTTATACTCAACAAATAATTTCCAATCTTCGGGAAGGTGATGATAGATTTCTTGTAAGCTAGCAAGCGTATTTTGAAATGCTTCACGAAAATTCAATTGACCCGGAAAGGACGATCCATCAGCCAGCCAAACTGTTAACGCTTTAGATCCAAGGGATTTTCCATAATTAATCACCTCAATATTATGATCAACAGCCTGCTTACGCACTCTTGGATCGACATGATGCAATGAACCATGTTTATAGCTGTAGGCTTGATGGGGTTGATCTTGAAAGGTGTTCGAATTCACTGCGTCAAATGCGATCCCTAAAGAACCTGCCAATTGCTTTATTTTATCAGCGTCCGTAGGGATATCCCAAGGAATATGTAAAGAAATCGCTCCGCTGGATTTATTTAAAGCATGCAATAATCCAACATCTTCTAATTTTTGCTCCAAATTTCCTGGCTCTCCGGCACCAGAAAATCGTCCAAAACGGGTACCACCAGTACCAAGAGCCCAGCTAGGTATTGCAATTTGAAATTGCTGAAGCTTTTCTAAAATGTAGTCTAGATGGGTAATATCCGAAGAGAGATGAGTAAAATTTCTTTTATGTTTATCGAGTAATTGATTATTATGTTGATCTACGACCTGTTTGTTTAGTATCATAATTAAATGGGTTAATGATTAATAATTTAAAGAAATATCGAGTGAATTTCCTCCACTCGATATCTAATTGCTTTTAATTAGCGTACAAATGCCATTGCAACCCCGCCATCGACGTTCAGAACATTTCCTGTAGATTTATTTAACAAACCGCTCACATAAACAAAACAAGCATTTGCAATATCCTCAGGAAGAATAATCTCGTTCAATAAAGTACGTTTAGCATAATAAGCTGGCAATTCCTCAACACTTACACCATATGCTAGTGCGCGGCCTTCTGCCCATCCACCGGCCCAAATATTACTATCAGAAATAACCGCATCAGGGTTAACCACATTTACGCGTATTTTTGAGGGACCTAATTCCGCAGCACACAAACGGCTTAAATGTAACTGTGCTCCTTTAGCACTGCCATAAGCCGCATTGTTAGGACCACTGACCAACGCATTTTTACTAACAATATTAAGAATGTCACCCCCTATATTTTGTCCCTTTAAGATTGGAGCAACTGCTTGAGTAACTAAAAACTGACCTTTTACCAATACATTATACAGTAAGTCCCAGTCCTTTTGAGTATGATCTTCAATCGTTTTAGAAATGGATAATCCTGCGTTATTGACAATGATATCAACACCTCCAAATGCTAATGCAGCATCATTAAGTGCTTGTTTAATCTGCGCTTCGTTTGTTACATCGAGGATCGTGGTAATAACGGCATCTCTACCAAATTCCGATACAAAATCTTGCTCACAAGCTACAAGTCGTTCGGCATTGATATCATTTAACACGATAACAGCTCCTTCTTGTGCCATTTTTTTTGCAATAGCTTTACCAATACCGCCACCACTTCCGGTCACTAGCGCAATTTTACCTGAAAGGGCCTTAGGTCGTGGCATACGTTGCAATTTTGCTTCTTCCAACAACCAATATTCAATATCAAAAGCCTCTTGCCTTGGCAGTGCTGTATATGCACTAACAGCTTCTGCACCTTTCATCACATTGATGGCATTGGTATAAAACTCGGCAGCCACACGAGCAGTTTGTTTATCTTTTGCAAATGAAAACAGACCTACTCCAGGATATAAAACAATGACTGGATTTTTATCTCGAATAAGGGGACTATTATCATGCTTACAATTTTCATAGTACTCCTCGTACATCAAGCGATAGTCTTCAAATAAGGGTTCCAATTTTGTTTTCAGTTCTTCCACATCATCCAAATTCTCAGACTTATCCAAGTGGAGTACCAAAGGCTGAATTTTAGTTCTTAAAAAATGATCGGGACAACTTGTTCCCAGAGGAGCTAATCGCTCCAGATCATGAGAATTAATGAACTCCAATACGCGTTCATCGTCTGTAAAATGTCCGATCATATGACGTTCGCTTGAACAAAAACCTCTTAGTATTGGGGCTAATTTTGAAGCTTGAGCATTCCGGTCTTCCTTTTGGAGACTTTCGATCTTTTGTCCGCCAAATACAGGACCTCTTTGACCATAATTCTGTTCCAGATATGTGGCACAGGTTTCAATAATATCCAATGAATTGATATAGCAATCGTAAGCAGTATCCCCCCAGGTAAATAAACCGTGAGATCCCAACATAATACCTCGGATATCTGGATTTGCATGAAGACAAGCCTGCAATTGTAATCCTAAATCAAATCCAGGACGCTGCCAATCTACCCAACCAATGGCACCATGAAACAGTTCTTCCGTAATTTTCTTTCCATCTTCTGCTGCGGCTATTGCGATTGCAGCATCAGGATGTAAGTGATCAATATGTTTGAAAGGTAGAAAACCATGCAATGGCGTATCAATCGAAGGAGCCTTAGAACTTAAATCAAAAATACAGTGATTGAATAATTCCACCATTTCATCTTCATAATCGATCCCTCTATAAACATTTGCTAGATGACGTAAACGCTGCAGATATAATGCTGCAAGCCCTGATTTTTTTAAGGTACCAATATCGCCTCCAGATCCTTTTATCCACATCACTTCAACATCTTCATCTGTGAGTGGATCTTTCTCCCAGACTTTACAAGAAGTATTACCTCCTCCATAATTGGTAATTCTTAGATCTGCGCCTAAAATATTTGAACGATATAATAATAAAGCAACTTCATCGCCTTCCAATGATTTCGCTTTTTGATCGTCCCACAAGTAATTGACATGTTTGTACGTTTTCACTGCTATATATATTAAATTAATTTTCTAAAGTTCTTGCAAATCCGACGACACAGATTGAAATAATAATTGTCACTATTCCAGCTATTATGGATCGATATGTTTTCTTATTCACTCCCTTCCATTCTTTCAATACCACCCCCCAAGCATTTGAAATCAAAATAATAAATGCCATATGAAGAATCCAGGAACTGGCACCATTACCCAAGCGACTCTCACCCATTCCATAAAAGAAAAATTGCAAGTACCAAGTCGTACCTGCTAACGCGCACAACAATAAATTCTTACCTTTCGGAGCATCGGCTTTGGTATAATCTGAAAAGGTATTATTTTTAAACAACAGATAGACACACCAGATAAAATTTGTCGTAAAACCACCCCAAAGAATAATGATATAAGTAACATTATTTTGATAAAGAAACTCTCCATGGTTAGGATGATTTGTTTTCCATATTTCATTGGCTACATCGGCCAAGGGTTTACCAGACTCGATTCCGAAATTAAAACAAGCACTAAGCACGCCTGAAATAATAGCGACCACAATGCCTAAACCAAAATTATAATCAGATTTAGTTTCCGTGGAAAGTGACGTGAGGTCTTTTTCCTTTGATATACCAGCTTGACCACATAAACAAACACCAATAACACAAATCAATAAGCCTATTAAAATGCAGATACCAGACTGATTAATGAAAAAATAATCAATACCATGTTTGCCTGCCGTTTCGTTAAAGAAATAATAGATACTCGGCATCAATGATCCAAACACCATACTTAGACCAAGAATAATACTACTACCCAAAGAAACACCCAAGTACCGAACCCCTAAACCATAGGTTAATCCGCCTATGCCCCACAAAAGACCAAATATAAACGTGTAACTCAAGGTGGAATAACTGGCTAATCGGATGATATTTACAAAATCAGGAATGGTTAACCAGGCAGCTATAGGGGGTACGATAATCCAAGAAAATAGCCCTCCCAAGATCCACATAGATTCCCAAGACCATCCCTTTACTTTCTTATAGGGCACATAAAAACTTCCTGACGCAAACCCGCCAATGAAATGGAATAATACTCCGAAAACAGCATTCATATGATATATTTTAGGTATTTGACATCAACTAAATTAAAAGATTTCTGCACGTAAACTGTTATGCACTGTTATGTGCAGCTGCACCAAAATCAGCGCTAAAAGCATCAAGCCGTACCTAACAAAAAAGGCCAATTTTCAATATGCTGAAAATTGACCTTTTTACAATTATGACAATAACATAAAACAGATTATTTATAACCTAAATTTTGTTTAAGTCCCTCTCCCTCTTTATTATTTAATTGAATTTCACTCAAAGGAATAGGAAGTAAAGCATTATAATCTTGGAAACCACTGATGATTTTATTAGCAGGTCCTTGATCACGATTTAATCCAATACGTTCTTTAAGTTTATTCGTTCTCACTAAGGTCATCCTACGATTTTCTTCCGAGATCAATTCACGTGCACGTTCATCAAGAATAAAATCAATAGTCATGTTTGATGCTAGAACCCTTCCTAGAGCTGTATTTCCAGATTGACTACGAGCTTCTTTAAAAGAACGGTCTCTCAACTTATTGATATCATCAGCCGCACCACCTAGGTTATTTTGTCTCAGACGTGCCTCTGCCCTTAATAGATACGTTTCTCCAAACCGCATGACTGGCCAATCTTTGACCAATGCATAGCCAAAATCATCTATCGGATCATAACCACCCCATTTAGTTGGGAAAGGATACCATACTTCCAGACTGTCTGTACGAAAAGGAATCACTTTATCACCAGTTTTTATCGTCACATTTCTAACCCCTGCACCTTTAGCAACACGATAACCATCGGCATCCAGACCGATTTCTGTACTCCATGGTGTTACTACAACATTGTTGACGGTCATATTAGGTCGATTATAATTCGTAGTCCTTCGGATATTATAATTGCTATTCCGAATATCACCTTGAAGTCCTTTCCAGACTGTATACTTCATAAAATTGCTTAATCTCAAACGTCCATTCCCCCTTCCACCTAAAGAATCAGCATTTAACATTCCATCCCACTTGTGGTAGGAAGGTTGCCATACACGACGATGCTGCGGATTATCGATGGTTCCACCATTCACTTCGCGATTAAATTCAACTTCAAAAGTCCATATGGCTTCGGTATTTCCTTGAGCACGGCGCATATTGCCCTGTCTAAACATATCTCGAAAAGCATCGCCACCCTCATTTAAGTATTTACCATATCGGGCGTCAATTAATTTATAACTGCCACTTTCAATGATGGCTGTTGCCATGGCTTCTGCTTTAGCAAAATAAGCAGGATCTCTCATGCCCATTCGAAGATAAACTTCAGCGGCCAATTGTCTTACCATATCTTTATTGATCCGGCTTGGTGCAACAGCTTGTCCAACATTAGCCAATTCCTTAGCCGCATATTCCAGATCTTCAACAATCACTTTGTCCACTTCTACAGTAGAATTTCGTACATAATTGAACGTTGGAACTTTAATAGAAGTAGTCAACAAAGGCACATCTCCCCATAGCGTGACCAACATATGATAAGCATAAGCTCTAAAGAATCTTGCCTCTGCTGCTGCCTTTGGATTAGTATCTCCTACAGCTTCGATAATGCTATTTGCATTGTTAATAAACTCGTAACAGCGTTGCCATAAGTAGCTTACTCCACCATTTTCTGGATTGAGATCGGCATATTGAAAAAAAGCATTTTCCACACCTTCCGTAGAACCAGCATTTGCGATATCAGTACCGATCTGCCAACACGACAGAAATCCTTGACGCCCACTGTAACCCCACAATTGACCAAAAGTCGCATGCAAACCTAAAACTCTATTTTCTATTGTTGATGGATCACTATTTCCAGCTTCGTAACTAGAATAGGGTTTCTCTTCCAGAAAATTCTTACTACAAGATGCAGAACCTAACAAAAAGATCGCAAAGACAGGTAATAACTTATTTTGAATATTTATTGATTTTTTCATCAGTATATATTGTTTTTTATCGGTGATGAAGCTATCATGAGCGTTTACTCATGATGGCTTCATGATTTCATTAAAAGGTTAAATTAACTCCAAGTACATAGGTGCGAACCATTGGATAATTTAGATGAGCATTATCAGATCCACGAGTGTTATCTCGAGCTTCGGGATCCCAGCCAATCCAATTGGTCCATGTATATAGGTTTCGGCCACTGACATAAACCGTAGCCCCATTGATCCCCAATTTATTCAAGGTATTTTGTGGCATATTGTAACTTAAGGTCACATCTTTCAACCGTGTAAAACTTGCATTTGATGGAAATCCATACCCATAGGTATTGGAACGATTACTCAATGAACGCCATTCGTTACTTTTATTTTCAGGAGTCCAATAGCCCAATTCTGCAGGCGTACTTTTACGTCCCATTTCATCTGCAGCCGAACCGATCTGCGGGTTATTGCGTAGTGCTCCTTGCACCGTATTGATAAAAATATTTAATGAAAATGCTTTATAGCTAAATGTATTGGTAAGTCCAGCGGTCCATTTCGGGGCAGTTTGTCCCAATACAGATCGGTCGTCCTCATTAATTAGACCATCACCATTTAGATCCGCTAATTTTACACTTCCTGCTTCTGCTTGTTCATCCCATCCTTTATTAACTCCCGCTTTTATTTCCTCTTCCTGCCAGATCCCCACTTTGGTAAAATCATAGATGATACCCAGCGGATGTCCGATCAACCACCTATTGCCCAGATCTTCTTTTCCATCACCATAAACTTCTACAATCTTATTTTTATTGCGGGAGAATACAACCGTACTGGACCAAGTAAAATCATTCTTCACAATATTTTTGGTATTCAGCGTCAGGTCTATACCTGTATTAGCAACCTTTCCAATATTAAAATACACATCTTCAAAACCCGTAAGTCTTGGAAGGCGCTGTTTTAAAAGTATATCATAAGAATTGGTCTTATACACATCGATGCTTCCACTTATTCTGCTTTTAAATAATCCGAAGTCAATCCCTGTATTGAATCCCTTCGTTTTTTCCCATTGCAAATCATCATTTCCCATTCTCTTACGAATATTCAATGCCGTATTGGATAAGCCTTTCATCGCAATAGTACTGGCATCCATTAACGAAAGCGTTTCATAAATTCCAATAGCTTCATTTCCAGAAATACCGTAAGATATTCTCCATTTTAAATTGTCCACCACATCTTTAGTGCTATTCATGAACGATTCATTATGTATATTCCATGCGACAGCGGCAGATGGAAACATGCCGTATTTATTATTTCTACCAAAGATAGAGGCCCCATCTCGACGTGCAGTTACTGTAAATAAATAACGGCTATCGTAAGAGTAGTTTAATCTACCCATTTGGGAAATAGAGCGGTACAAGTCGGCTTGAGAAGACACTTTCTGTGTGGCGGCAGCACCTAGATTACCCCATTCCAAGGCATCGTTAGGGAATACCTCTCCTGTAGCAATAGCCTGTTGCCAATATTTACTTTTGGAGGCATATAATCCTGTGAAATCAAGATGATGCTTACCAAAATCCTTGTTATAGGTTAATATATTCTCTACTGTATATGACTGAGATTCACTGTTGGTGATACGACCCATCCCGGCAAAATTATAAACACTCTCCCCTTCATATTCATTAGTACGACCAGGGACATAAGAATATCCTGCATTGAGTTTATATTTCAGACCAGCCAGCGGTTTGTAAAGCTCCCCAAAATTAAGATCTGCATAACCGTTGAGGGTGATATTAAATTGACGACGCTCTGGATTTAATGTCGTTGGTAAAAGTGGATTGGTCCAGAGCTGTTCCGAATACATGGGATGCTGTGTTAACGTGCCATCATCGTTATACATCTTGGCATAGGGGCTCATTGCCGCGGCCTGTAGAAGACTCGCACGTCCACCATCTCTATTATGCGCTATGATATAAGATGATGTACCTACCGATAAATATTTAGTTGGTTTAAAATCTGTATTCGTTCTAAATGAATACCGTTTATAGTTATATCCTAATAAAACGCCTTTTTGATCCAAATAATCTCCAGAAACATAGTATTTGGCATTCTCACTTCCACCTGATAAGCTGACATTGTGATTCTGGATCACACCGGTCTGCATCACCGCATCCAACCAATCGGTGGTCACACCATTGGTGTAATTATCAAACTCATACTGATTGCGAACCGGACCACCATTATATAACGGACTATTATTAATGCGGGCATATTCAGCATAGCGTTTTAACAGCTCTTCTCCCGAAACGGGCTTAAGAATATGGGCAACATTTTCTACACCGCCATAACCACTGTAACGAATACGCGGGGTTCCGGATGTACCGCGCTTTGTGGTGATCAAAATAACACCATTAGAACCATTCACACCATAAATCGCAACAGCTGATGGATCTTTTAAGATCTCGACCGACTCAATATCATTGGGATTAATATCGTTAACTGATCCATCCGTGCGCGATAGCGGAATTCCATCAACGACAATATACGGTTCTGAAGATGCATTGATCGAGTTCTTACCTCGAACTTGAACATTTGGAGCATCTCCAGGTATAGAGGATGCTTGCGAAACAGTCACATTGGATACGGCTCCTTGGATGGCCTGCATCACATTCGTAACCGGAATTTTTGACAATCGATCCTTTGGCACTGATGCCACAGAACCCGTAACATCCGATCTCTTTTGTGTTCCATATCCGACTACAACTAATTCGTCGAGTACATTTTCAGATGGGATAAGCGTAACATCGACAATCCCCCCCTGAGGCACGATCACTTCCTTTTCCTGATATCCTACTGAAGAAATAATTAAGGTATTTCCGATATTTGCCTGAATGGTAAAACTACCGCCCGCATTTGATTGTGTACTTGCAGAACTTCCTTTTACTTTAACAGTGACATTACTTATATTTCTTCCTGTAGAAGCGTCTCGAATAGTTCCTTTTATGGAAGTTCCTTGACCATAAGTAGTCATCGCTATTAAAAATAAACTATTTAATAACAATGTATTTTTTGCGTATTTATTGCAATAGTGGGTTAACATAATTTACAATTGGTTTTTAGATTAGAATTACTATTTTATTCAATTTATTATAGGATCATACCATTATCCTATAATCCCCCTACAGGTTGATTTCAACTTGATCCCATCATCGTATTGTTTATATTTTTGTTTATAATTGGCACTTATCAAACTCAGAAGATCGCTCGATACAGTTCCATTGTTTAGGAAAAGAAACATGCTGCTGTGCTATTTTCAAATTCCTTGTTAGGTCAAAATTATAGCGGATTCGCTTATAAACGGTTTGAAATCGATTCAATAAGGTTCAAAATCTATTCAGGGAAGGCGATTATTCACTAAAAATCAATAAAAAGTAAAAACCATTTTAGGTAAAGGGTGCCTTCGCTACCTATTACATAAAATGGTTTTTAAAATTTTGTTGCGGTATCTGCTAGTTCTTACTCATCAGCATGCACGCTTGCATTTAAGTTTCACAATTCAGGTAATATCAGAGTTAATCTTTGGCTGTCAAATTCACGGTTTGATAACGACCATTTTTCCAACTGATTTTTACTTGATCCATGTTTAGGTCCCATTTTTTTACAGGGAACAATTCTTCATTTTTCCACTGCTCACCCGATTTTTTCCATAACATCAACGTCGCGAAAAAACGCTTTTGATCTGCACTGGTATTTCCAATTACATTCAAGACTTTACTGTTAGCAGTAACTGGATTTAAACCTTGAGCACTTACGATTTCAACATTTCCCCAGTTCTCAAGTGGAATAATAGCCAACTGATACTGTCCATTGTCGATGATCGTTGCTGTCCATTTTTTATATTTAATTTGATGCTCAACAATTGCCCTACCCTCATATTGAGGCAAAGCATAGTGTCCCAAACGCAGCGCAGCAGTTTTTTGACTATGCACCTGATCCACACGCAAGATTCCATTAGGAAGTATCACATCTGCAAGTTGCAATCTGATCGTCGAATCCGAAGCTAATACGGCATCCCTATAATAAATTCCATTCTGATAGCCTTTGAATTTATAGCGGCGAAGTGACTCCCATTTTGTCCCATCGATTTGAAACATATAGTTCATCGATACTTCACCATTCTTTCCATCTGCCTGCCAAGGAAATGCGCTATTATAAGCCAGCTTATTATAATTTTCAGTTCCCTGATAATAACCCACTGTCTTACTATCACACCAAGCCCTAATCTCTGAAGCGCCAATTTCTGCATAATCAGTAATCAATATTTCGGCATCAGGAGCAAATGAGTTTAAGACCTTCACTTTTGGTATCTCACTTTCCCAAGCACCTAAATTTTCATTTGCTGTCCAAAATACATTATCATCCGGAATGAGCAATCCTAAAAATATTTTACCCAACCAAAAAGCACTTCCTCTGCAGCTATACTCTTGCACAGCAGGTTCAAATGCTCCATAAAAACCAAGTGTAGGAATACCTTCAGATAAAAAATCAGGCTGTTTCAGAAATTGTAGCAGTGTTCCTGATGCAATTCTTCGCATCCATCCATAATTGATGCTTTGATCCTCAAGAAAACCCATCAATGGAAAGGGAACAGCAGCTCCCATTCGATAGGCAATACTTCTCCCCCACATAATCATTTCCCCGTCCTTGCTGAACATATAAGGATAATGACCAACCATTTCTCTTAAATGAGTCCTGAACTTCTTCGCATAATCTGGATACATCTGATCGCCATAATAGGTAGCCCATAAAGTTCCGTACATCTGATACCCCCACATACTATAATAATCATAATAGGGCTGGTCATTATACCAACCATCCCCCCTATAATCAGATAAACACTTCTCCAGCAATTCTTTTAAATAATCTTCACGTATTGGGTAACCTTTACTCTTAAAAAAGCTTAAAATCATGACATTAAAAAAACGCCAATTCATATCAATAGTAGGTCCGTTGCCATAACTTAAGAGTGTATGCGCTAAAGTATCCTTTTTCTCCTGTGATAACGGGTCCCATAAAATTTCGGGAGCAGCCATTAGAGATACTGCCAAACCGCCGAATTCAACAAGCTTTTGACTTGGCCCTCCTTTTTTGGGTAAGGGTGGTATGAAACTCGTCGAATGTGGATTCACTAACTGCGTAATCTGATGCCGATAATAATCGGCAATCTTTATACCTCCAATTTCATAATCTGGATTTTCCTTCATCAAAGGCAAAGCAATAAACAAGGTCCTACAAAGTCCCTCCAACCGTTCTGTTTCCGTATGAACGCCGTCTCTAGGATAACTTCGTCCCGGTTGTTTAGGAAACTCCATTGGGCTATCCAGATTACTGACATAACTAAAGGCACCCTTTAAAAGATATTCGGCTGCATCTAACCAATGTTGACGGTTCATACCGGTATAGGGACTGAGATTCAGATCTGGATTTCTAACATTAAAAACAGTATCTCTTGTCCCTTGTCCAAGCATATCCGTGGGATAAGATAAAATGAGTATGAAGCAGGATATCATCCTAAAGAGGTATTTTTTCATAATTAATGTTTGATTATATTTTGTATTGACTTGAGAGTGGGCGTCCATTCAATAACCCTAACCTTGCTTGGACCAGACTCCAAAAGTCCTTCACCATCCTTTTGATCAGTAGCTTGAACAAACAGCGATAATCTCCTCTTGTTTCGCCACATTTCTGTATCATAACTGGGTTCCCATGCTCCTAATGATTCGTCATTCAAATCAAATAGTTGATAATCATCATCCGTCAACTTATTTAAGTTCAATACAGAAGCTCGACTTAATCTTTCCTTATCTCGGAACAAGAGCATGACAGCAACTTTGTCTCCTTTCCCTTTGACCATTAATTGGGGTCTCGCTATAGGTATTTCTTTTGTTCCATGTCCACTCAAACTGAAAGACATTTTTCTAAAATCAAAAGAACGGACTTGCCAAGCACCTTTCCTATAATAAATAAGCTTATATTGAGGAATAGTAGAACCTTCTGCGCGCCAATAAGTTGCAATAAATGGATGACCATCATCATCTGCAGCCATCGATGTCTGATTGATCAATTCACTATTTTGAGGAATACGCACCGCGTATTCCGCGGTTGATTCTTTTATGGGTAATGTATATTGAACTCCAGCAGTAGACTCCCAAGTGAGCCCTCCATCCTTTGAACAAGCATATGCCATATCATGATTACTGGCTACATCAGGACTCTCTCGCCAAACCCACGACAAATGTATCGTTCCTTGGGTATCAACATAAGCCTGCCAATAAGCATTTCGTTTCCCTTCTCCATCGATTAAATTACGATGCAGTCTAGTCCATTTTTTATTAGTGGGATCATAACTGTTCATAACAAGATTTCCTGATCCAGAACCGCCATCACGATAAAGAAATAATAATGAACCATCAGGCATTTTGAAAAATTCAGGGTAGGTCACATACTGTTCATCTTTCCCGATCATAGACTGCTCAGGTCCTAAATCTAACGTATGTGGCTGTTTCGTCCTAGCATATCGTAACTGACCATTATGATGATCCCAACAAACGTGTAAATATCCCTCTCCATCAATCATGATACTGATAATATTATGTGCATCCTGAGCTCTGCCCGAATATTCAGTAACCTGTAGCTGCCAGCTCTTCTTGTTCAGCTTTCTTTTTCCCAATACAACTTTTCCCTTCTCGTTGTAATAGGCTATGTATTGAAACTTCGCATCACTGACGAGAGAGTTTTTTCGAAAAACAGCTGTATTGACCGTATTCTTGGCCCAACCGTCTCCAACATCCATAATCTGAACCTGTTGGTTTTGCGAAAAACAGAAATTTAAGGAAAGGATCATATAAAAATGAAACCATAAAATCCTATAAAACGTACTTAACCCCATGACTAATAGCTTTTTATTGAATGACCTTACTTTGATCTTTTTTCCAATCCTGTCCAGACCAAATACGCTTAGAACTCCATTCTTCTTCTTTTGAAGTCCAAAAACTATCTTGTTCAGATAATCCAAGCGGTAAAAAAATCGTACTGCATAAATATGGACTTCCTTGATTGTTATAAAAATCCCCTAATCCGGGTTGATCTCCATATAGACCAATCGTTAACCAGTTTTGATGATAAGTAGATGGACTTTCAAATGTTTTCTTCAAAACGGCAGATAAAGCCGCGCGGACTTGTCCCTCAGTCAGCTCTTTGGGTAATCGTTTTTTCAAGGCCATGTCTGCCAAATGATGAAAGGCTGCTCCACGATAAATGACTGACCTTCCAGATGGAGGAAAAGTACCATCTGTATTAATCAACCTTTCCAATATAATGGCATATCGTTGGTTACGTAGTTTGATTTTCGCAAACATGCCATCATAATTTTTAGTTTTTTGCTCGATGACATCCATAATTCCAGATAAAAAAGGATGAATAACATAACTATTGTAATAATCATATGCATAATGAGGACCATCCATATACATACCATCCCCAACATACCATTGCTCCAATTGTTGCAGGGCATAATCTACTCTCATAACATCCCATTCTTTACTGTACTGGGCTAGAAAAGCTTCATTCATGGCAGAAAAAAGTAACCAATTGGAAAACACCGGTCTAAATTGACGTGTCGTTTTGATTGCCTCAATCAAATGACCTTGAGTTACAGGACCCAGATGATCCCATAACCAAGGACAACGCAAAAAAGCAACTGAAATAAATGAGGCATCCACTAATTGCTGCCCACCTAGATCAAAACGCATAAAATCATTTGCATTACTATCTAAGGCATTTTTTAATGCTTGAATAGTCCAATTGCGATATTGTTTTCTCAATACTTGTTCTTCTTCCGAACCGTCATTCAAAGCCAGCCAAGGCGATATTCCGCTTAAAACTCGTCCTAATACTTCTACATATTGCACTTGAATGCGATGTTCTTTATTGTCAACCGCTATAGAAGTAATTTGAGGCATATTGATCTTTAGACTGTCATGAGCCAAACTACGCATAACTGGTCTTGCCATACGATCCATCTCCTTTAACCAAAAGGCTCTTGAAGTTTCTTTCCCTACTACAGTATTTTTCTTCTGCCCATAAGTCACAGTGGCGAAGCATATCAATACCCATAATGTCCATACATTTTTCATCATCATTTGCTTAAATATCTGTACATTTCAACACCCGCCAATAAAAATGCTCCCACACCGAATGGTGATGTGGAATGGGCATCAACGACTTGACCTGGTATGGCCTTTTCTCCGATAGGCTGAATATAACCTACTTTCCCATCAGGCTGCAAAGCAATATTACTTAAATAATGCCATCCTTTTTTTGCGGCACCATCAAATTCTTCACGATTCAAAATCCCGTTGTTAATTCCCCAGAGAAGTCCATAAGTGAAGAAAGCCGTTCCACTGGATTCTTTACCTGGTGCATGTTCAGGATCCAGCATACTTCTCGTCCAGAAACCCTCCTTCTGTTGACACGCTACAATAGCATCCGCCATATCTTGAAAACGTTTTGCATAATGTTTATAATGAGCATTGTCTTTGGGTAGATCTTGTAGTACTTTTGCTAATCCCGCGAATACCCAACCATCACCCCTTGCCCAAAAGTCTTTTTTTCCATGAGCAGTCTTATGTTTTGGATAAACATATTTCGCATCCCTATAATACAGTTTTTCATCTTGATCATACATGATACCATCTGCATACTCCAAATATTCATGTAGCTTTTCTAAATAGAGCGGATTTTTAGTTAAGTTGTACATTTTGGTCATCACGGGCATGACCATATATAGTCCATCGGCCCACCACCAGTAATCATGCTGTTTGGTATGAATTTGGTAATCCATCACTTCTTGAGCTCGGGCTATTTTGTAAGCTTTGGGATCGATATGATAAAGATCAATATACGTTTGAAAACAGATCTGCCAATCGCCAAACAGCACATAGTCATCGGTCTCTCCATAACTATATTTCCAATTCGCTTTATCAGTTGATTTTGCCCCCTTCCATTCATTAAAATTCGCCCAATCTTCGGTATATTTTAAGAAGTTTTTATTTTTAAACTCTTTATAAAATTCCATATTTCCACTGTGATAAGCAGCTTGATCCCAAAATGCCCAAACTTGAGGCTTATGGTTGGTCTGCCAATAGTGATTCGCCAGATTCAATTGAGCCAAAACATCACTCTTTTTAAGATCTTGTCCAAAGGCAGAATAAGTAATTAGAAGAAAATATACAATAAAGTATTTGCGCATATATTAAGGTTTTAAGGTTAAAAAAATCCAATCAACAGTGTTTAGCAGATCTAAATATTATTGGAGATTGGTCAAATCAAATCTAGATAAAATGCATACATCTGATGTTTAATTTGGGTTTATTCAACATACAAAATTGGATCATTTTATGGCTTAAGCACACTTCTATATACCAATATTGCTTAAAAAAAGATAATTATTCCATTTTTTTTAAAAATAAGTGTTTATAATACATTTATTTTAAATAACATTCTATATCTTTAAAAAAGATACCAATTTGAATCGGACTTTTTGAACCAGTTAGATGCTCAATTAAGACGGAAGGAATTAGCAATTTAGCGCTAACCATTATTGATTAAGGAATTAAATTATGCCTCCATTTTTTCTTATGTTGTTTAATTCACCGGCTTTTTAGAGAAAGGTGATGAAAACAGAAATAAGTGAAGGACAAATTGTAGATCTGATTAGATTAAACCAATTGATTATGAAAAATACATATCAAATCTTATTCTTCATTATATATTTACTTTTTCATATCCAAGTTAATGGTCAACAAATGGGATTGAACCCCATTGCTAAAAATAATGAATTACCCTCCTTGACCATCAATCAAACTTGTCAGGATAAGGATGGCTATATCTGGTTTGCATCTACACAGGGATTAAGTAGATATGACGCCTACAATATTTTAAATTTCAAATTAAAGACCAATGATGGCAAAACCGCCACCAACCAAAATATTAAAACATTAATAGAATATCAAAATTACCTCATTCTAGGCACAGATAAAGGATTATATACCTTAGAAAAAGAAAGCTACCTGATCAAGCCCTTCCAAAATAACCTACAAGCTACAACACGTATTACCACACTATTGATTGATAAAAAAAACAGATTATGGGTCGGATCAGACAACGGTATTGTGGTATATAACAAAGACTTATCCATCATCCAAAATTATCAAGATGATCACAATCCCATTTACAAAATACCATCGGGTACTGTTAATACCATCTTTGAAGATAAAAAAGGCAATATTTGGGTAGCAATTTGGGAACAAGGATTATTTAAATTAGATATTCAAACAAATCAATTCATTGCGTACCCAAAACTTGGAACACGTAACAATCCCTTTAAGCTATTTGAAGATCATAACAAACAACTCTGGGTATGTACCTGGGGGGATGGGGTTTACTTATTTAATCCGAACAATAAGAAGAACTTATATCAAGAAATAGAAATCAAAAACAAGCGTCGAAACATTGGAAAGGAAGATTTATTCTATAACATCGTACAAGACCGGCATCGCAATTATATTTGGATCCTTTCGTTTTCTGGTATATCTACCTTTCAATATGTAAACGGAGCACTCAAAGAAGTCAATATGGCTCCATATTTTGATCATACAACCAATATCTTCAATGATATTTATCAAGATAGATTAGGGACATTGTGGCTGTCTATCGGTGGAAAAGGTATCTCAACGATTAGTTTTGATAAACCTCTTATTCAAAATTACACCTTTAAAGAAATTAAAAGTCGATATAGCATCGCCCCCAATGTGAATATGTTATACCGAGATGAAAAGGGTATATTTTGGTTCAATCTGGAACGTTTTGGTTTTGGAAGTTTAAACCCTAATGATGGTTTATTAAACACGTACAGTAATGCGAATTTACGTGAATTGATCTCCATTAGAGCAGCTAGCTGTGCCATTGATGTACAGCATGAACTGTGGGTCGGTTCTGCTTATGAAGCTACTATAAATGTTTTCGAGAAACAGCACAACAATATCAAATTAAACTATAAGATAGATTTAAAACGTGAAGCAAACCACTCGGGTGTTCCCATATTTTTTTTCCAAGATAACCAGTCGGGAACTTGGATCGCAACAAATCAAGGTGTATTATATAGAGATGCAAAAAGCAAAAAAATAAAGCTGATCACAAAAATAAAAGATCAAGCGGTTAGCATAGCAGAAGATAAAAAATCAAATATCTGGATAGCCACCAAAGGAAGCGGCATTTATTATATCAATAAAAATGATCCAGATCAGATCTTGCAACATATTGGTCAATCAACAGCAATTCTCAAAACGAACCAAATTGAATCCTTAGATATTGATAAAAATGACAATCTATGGATCGGAACCAAAGATAATCGCTTACTCTATTATCAAACTGGTTTAAAAAAAATGGAGGAATTGGCAAATTCGGCATTATTTGGAAAGAACCAATTATTAGATATCGTTTGCCTCGATAATACCGTATGGCTTTCTAGTACCAGAAATATATTTAAAATAAATGCACTCAATAAAGACATTTTAGAATTTACATCGACTGACAGTCTCCAAGTCAATATGTTTTCCAAAAGAGCATTCACGATTGATAAAAAATCAAACTCGGTCTACTTTGGAGGATATAACGGAATGGTTAGATTGGATGATAATAGCAATATCCCAAATTATAAAGCTAAAGTTCAAGTAACAGATATCAAGATTAATAACAAGTCCATTGTCCTGGAATCCAATCAAAAAAAATTTAATTTCAATCAACAGATACTGACATTAGAACCCGACGATCAAAATATAGAATTTTCCTTTTCATCACTTGGCTATACCCAGGATAACAAACTTCGATATGCCTATAAGTTAGAAGGTATTGATCAGGATTGGATCAATGCATCTCGAGATCGGGTATTCGCAGCATATAATAATCTAGGAAAAGGATCTTATCGATTTTTAATAAAATCAACTGATTTAAATAATAAATGGAATACGACAATTACCGAAATTAATATTTACAAAAAAGCTGCATTTTATGAGAGCAATTTAGCCTATTTCTTATATGCATGCCTACTGATCGGTATATTTTACTATTTCATTAATTTTACCCTACATCGTTTAAAATTAAGAAGTGATCTAAAAATAGCCCAAATAGAAAAAGAAAATGCACATGCATTGGCGCAGTCCAAACTCAGCTATTTTACAGGTATTTCCCATGACTTGCTAACACCACTAACCATCATTTCTTGTTTAGTAGACGACGTTCAAATGACCACAAATCATCATTTAAGTCAGTTCGAAAAAATGAGATTGAATCTAGATCGCCTAAAACGCTTATTGCAACAAATTTTGGATTTTCGAAGAATAGAAAATAATTTGATGGAGTTGAAAGTTAGTCAAGAACATTTGCCCACATTTATAAATCAATTGAGCCATGTTTTTTTTAGTCCATTAGCCATTCGAAAAAATATTGAATTTGAAATCAATCATGGAGAATGTACAACCGATATCTACTATGACGCGGATAAAATGGATAAGATTCTTTTCAATTTACTCTCTAACGCCTTTAAATACACACCTAAAGATGGTAAAATCAGCCTTTCATACTATATAAAAGAAGATAAAAAACAAAAGCTGCTCTATCTTTTTGTACGCGATAACGGTATGGGAATCGATAAAGATGAATTAGATAAAATATTTAAACCATTTTATACCAATAAATCATTTGTTAATCAAGAAAGCAATGGGATTGGTCTGTCAGTAACTAAAGAATTAGTAGACATTCACTTTGGGGAAATCAGTGTCGAGAGTTTACCTGACCAAGGAACTTGTTTCCAGATTGTATTACCTGTCGGTAAGGAGTTTTACGTTAATAAAGGATATCAAATATGGGATGAGTCTTTTCCTAAAAAAGATGAACTTATTTATGAAATTAGTGATTTGGAAACAGCAATCCATGACATCACTTCTGGAGACCTCCATAAACTACATATTTTATTGGTAGAAGATAACGAAGATCTGCAACAGACCATGTCAAATATTTTATCAAAAAAATACCATGTCCATGTCGCTTCCGATGGAAAAAAGGGTCTTGATCTTTTAAATAAAGTCGATATTGATATTATTGTCAGTGATATTATGATGCCCGAAATGGATGGACTTAGCCTATGTAGAGCTGTCAAGCAGCATACGGAAATTAACCATATCCCAGTATTATTACTTACAGCAAAGAATAGTATAGAAGATCGAATTGAATGTTATCAAGCTGGAGCCGACGGCTATATCAGTAAGCCTTTTGATATTAAAGTACTGGAAGCCAAAATTCAGAGCTTTGTCATCAATAAAAGGACAAAGCAAATCAACTTCAATAACAATACACAAATTAATATCGCTACTTTGGATTACACACCAATTGATGAGCAGTTTCTACAGCGAATGATCAAAGTTGTTGAAGAGAACTTAAGTGATGATCAATTTGATATTATTAAGCTGGGGGAGATGCTCGCACTATCTAAATCGACATTATACCGAAAAACCAAAGTCCTGCTTGATTTATCACCGAGTGAGTTTATAAAAAATATTCGCTTAAAACATGCCTGTCAAATGATGGAAAAAGATAAATCCATTACGGTGAGTGAGGTGGCATTTGCTACTGGTTTCTCTGATCCCAGGTATTTTGCGACTTGTTTCAAAGCATCATTTGGAATAACACCTACCGAGTTTCAAAAAAATACAACGGTACAACACGTGTAGTCAATCTTTTTTTTATCATTTGGCTATCCGTATGATCGATAATTTACTTATTTTTAATCACAAATAGCATAGAAACACTCTTTTTGAAAAAGTATATATTATTTCTGGATACAGAAACCTCCGATCTTCCAAAGAAATGGAATAAAAAATACAGTGATATTCAAAATTGGCCTCATGTACTGCAATTAGCATGGATCATATTTGATACGGAGGTTAACGAAATCAAACGGACAAACAAATACATCTATGAACCACTGATCCCTATAAGTCGAGAATCAGAAAAAATTCACGGTCTAACACCACATTTTTTGAGAGAGCATGGCGACAACAAAAAAAACGTACTTCGAAAATTAGCGCATGATTTAAAAAAATACAATCCTTTAATTGTTGGCCATTTCTTATCATTTGATTTACAAGTATTGTGCGCTGAATTTGTTAGGGTAAAACTTCCTGTCCCATTTCAGCAATTTCGCTATTTTTGTACCTTATGGCATAGCAAAAAATATGTACGAAATCCCAATATGGTATATATGAATCTGTCGCTGTTACATGAAACGTTGTTTACAACATTGCCAGACAATATGCATCATGCTGAAAAAGATGCCGAAATAACTGCAAAATGTTATTTTGAAATGATACGCAGAAATGAACTTTCAATAGCAGATGTTGAAAACCAACAAGCTCAATTTCTACCTATATTTCAACCCTAAATCCACTTATATGAATAATTCTGAGGTTATTTTATCATTATTAAAAACAACTCAACCTTTTCAGCTATTGCCCGATTCCGTGCAAAAAAGTTTAGTGGACCTGATGACGAAATTTACATTTAAAAAAGAAGAACTGATTTACCGGCAAAATGTGACTGACATAGAGGGTATAGATCTCATTTATAAAGGTGGGTACGAAACTTTCTTTTTAGATACAGGTGAGAATAAACATTCTATTGAGATCCATCATCATCCTTATTGCTTTGGAGGAATATCTATTCTGCTAAACCGTAAAAAGGCATTAAAATCCGTCATGGTCAAAAAGGGAACAACCATATACCGATTGCCCCGTAAAGATTTCATTGAACTGTGCCATGTCAATGAAGATTTTTTTCATTTCTTTACAAATTCATTTGGACGCAAAATGCTAGAAGAAGATTTTTCGCATTTCGTAAAATCGCCAGCACCATTTGAAGAAAGTTATTACGCAGCAGATCAGCTCTATTCTCGAAAGATCGATAATATCATCTATAAAGATATTATATCCATTCCCTACCACACCCCTATTTTCGAAGCAGCACAAAAAATGTCAAGACATAAAATTAGCTGCATCTTCATAACCGAAAAGGAAGAAATCATCGGATACGCAACAGATATAACACTACGGGACAATGTCTTAGGTAAACAAATAGAAGCTACACAGCCGATCGGATCAGTAATGGATAATCCGATTGTAAGCATATCTCATCAAGCTTTTCTATATGAAGCCGTACTCATGATGTTTCGAACAAAAACCAAATATCTTTTAGTTGAAAAAGAAGGAAAATATATTGGTTTTTTAAGCCGTAATCGCTTATTAAGCGAGCAAGGTCAATCACCATTAGTCTTTATACAATCCGTAAAATTAGCCGAATCTATAGATGAATTAGAGGATAAGTGGAATAACGTACCTAAAATTATAAACCAATTGCTAGAGCGCGGTGTCCATGCTGAAATAGCCAACCAAGTGATTACGACAATTGCCGATACCATTTCAATCAAAGTGATTGAAAAAGTTATCCAAGAAATTGGAAAACCTCCCGCAAAATTTGTTTTTATGGTAACAGGAAGTGAAGGCAGGAAAGAACAAACACTCAAAACCGATCAAGATAATGCCATTATATATGAAGATAAAGCGAATGAACATCGTGAACTTGTTAGAAGTTATTTTTTAACTTTTGCAAATAAAGTCTCTGATTATTTAAATAAAATTGGATTTGTGTACTGTACCGGTGAATTTATGGCAAGCAATCCTAAATGGACACATTCTTTATCTCATTGGAAAAATAATTATAAAAATTGGATAGAAGATACCATTCCCGAGAATGCGATTAAATTTTCGACGTTCTTTGATTGTAGGCGACTCTATGGAGATCAAGAAATCATAGATGAACTTAAATTATTCTTAAATGAAGAGTTACAAAAACCGAATGAACGCTTCTTCTCCTTCATCGCAAAGAATGCTTTGCAATATCAGCCACCATTAACATTTTTTAATGCTATAAAAACACAAACCATTGGAACTGCTGAATTTTTAAATATCAAAAAAGCGATGACTCCAATTGTGGATCTCGTCCGTGTATATGCATTAAAAAATAGAATATATGAAGAAAATACAGGCGAAAGGCTCAAAAAATTGGTTAAGCTCGGGATCTTCAATCAGACACAATACGAAGAATTATATCAATCATACTATTACATGATGGCCCTGAGATTAAAAAATCAAACTAATGAGATTTTAACCTCAAAATCTGAACCCGATAATTATATTCGAATCGATAGTCTAACTAAAATTGAAAAAGCAACTTTGAAAGAGATATTTAAGACCATTAGCAATTTTCAATTGGGTATCAAATTTAAATTTACGAGCAGTCTCTAACTAAAAAACGATTGATCTCTAGATAAAATAATGAATCAACAACATGTAAAAAAGTACTCTTCTAAAAGCGCTATTTTTAAAATAATATAATAGGATAAACGCATGAACAACTCGGGTGCATATTCTTTATTTACCTTGCAGAAATACAGATTTAATAAAAATATTTAAACATTTAAACTTAAAATCTTAACTTTTTAGTATATATTAGAAGCAATCATTAATTTTGTAAAAAATTTGTAACGTTAATTCATCTATGCATATTTTAAAATCACTAGTTATAACTGTATCTCTTCTATGCGCTCAACAGCAATTCGCAACGGCACAAGCTCCAGTAGCTCAACCAACAGCAGCGACTGCTAATAAATTTGGCCCTGAAGGTTTGAGTAAAGGTAGTCTTGCAAATCAGTTTGACCATTTGAACTACATTTCAAAAAATAATTATGATTTCAAGATGGTGCGCAAAACAAATCTGGAGATCATCAGAAAAAATGTAGTAGATACCGTCAGCAAACTTCAAAAAGAAATTACCGCATTGAAATCTGCAAGTTCAAATTACGGATCGACAACTAAAGGATTACAAGATAGTGTTCAAATATTAAAAGATCAATTGGCTCAAGAGCAAGAAAAAGCTGATAGTTTCTCGTTCTTAGGAATCAATACAACAAAATCAGCTTATAGTAGTATCGTTTGGCTAATCATTGCCGTACTCTTGATCAGTACAGTAACCTTTTTATTCTCTTATCGCAAAGCGAAAGTAAATACTGATGAATATCAAAAAACGGCAGATCAAGCACAAGAAGAACTTGCTTTATTTCGAAAAAAAGCACTTGAAAAAGAACAAGCATTAAAACGTCAACTTCAAGATGAGTTAAACAAAAGATCGTAATCATTTTCTAATATATTTAAAATAAGGGCAATTGCATGTGCAATTGCCCTTATTTTATTAGTGATACAGAGGAAAAATAGGATTTAATTATAAATAATTCAATACGTTTTCGAATAATCAGCATCATGATACAACAAAAATGTAATCATCATAGTTGTATTTAATTCAAACACGTTATATATTTGAAGTAAAATCAGGATTTTTTATCGTTTGTCCAATGAGGACAAAAAAACATGAATATTGTCTTTAAAATGGATAAAGCCGTAATATTAGGCTGAAATTATCTTTTTTCGAGAACATATATTATTAGAATGAATAACAAATTGACATATTTCAATAAAAAAGAATTTAATTGAAATTTCTATTTGTTTTTCAGCGACAATAAGCTTATTTTTGCTGACCAAAAAGAGGCGGTTTATATTGCCTTTATAAAATTGATTAATAAATATTTAGTCCCCATAATATGCCCAATATTGGTAAAATAGCGCAGATTATCGGCCCAGTGGTTGACGTCAACTTCGCCGACAATGAAAATCTACCTAAAATTTACGATGCCTTGATTATCGAGAGAGAAAATGGTCAACGTGTCGTTTTAGAGGTTCAACAACACTTAGGTGAGGAACGTGTTCGTACAATTTCTATGGATGCAACCGAAGGTTTGGTTCGTGGAATGAAAGTTGTCGACACAGGTGCTCCAATCAAAATGCCTATTGGTGAAGAAATTAAAGGTCGTGTATTTAACGTTGTGGGTGATGCCATTGACGGGATCAAAAATTTAGATAAAACTAATGGTCGTTCGATCCATAATGTTCCACCTAAATTTGAAGATTTATCGACTGAAACTGAAGTACTTTTCACAGGTATTAAAGTAATCGATTTATTAGAACCATATTCTAAAGGTGGTAAAATTGGATTATTTGGTGGTGCCGGTGTAGGTAAAACTGTATTAATTCAAGAGTTAATCAATAATATCGCAAAAGGACACGGTGGTTTATCTGTATTTGCTGGTGTTGGTGAGCGTACACGTGAAGGAAATGACTTATTACGTGAGATGTTGGAATCAGGCATTATCAAATATGGTGAGCATTTCATGGAAGAGATGGAAAAAGGTCAATGGCCTTTAGATGCTATCGATACCGAATTGATGAAAGAATCGAAATGTACTTTCGTATTCGGTCAAATGAATGAGCCTCCAGGTGCACGTGCTCGTGTTGCTTTATCAGGTTTAACTATCGCTGAGTATTTCCGTGACGGTGAAGAAGATGGTAAAGGTAAAGATGTATTATTCTTTATTGACAATATCTTCCGTTTTACACAAGCGGGTTCTGAAGTATCTGCTCTTTTAGGCCGTATGCCTTCTGCAGTAGGTTACCAACCGACATTAGCAACGGAGATGGGTTTAATGCAAGAGCGTATTACCTCTACTAAAAACGGATCAATTACTTCAGTTCAAGCAGTATACGTACCTGCCGATGATTTAACTGACCCTGCTCCAGCGACAACATTCGCCCACTTAGATGCAACAACAGTATTATCGCGTAAAATTGCTGAGTTAGGTATTTACCCTGCGGTAGATCCATTAGATTCGACTTCTCGTATCTTAAGCCCGGCTGTTTTAGGTAACGAACACTACGATACAGCTCAACGCGTTAAAGAAATCTTGCAACGTTACAAAGAATTACAAGATATCATCGCCATCTTAGGTATGGATGAGTTATCGGAAGAAGATAAATTAACTGTACAACGCGCTCGTCGTGTTCAGCGTTTCTTATCTCAACCTTTCCACGTTGCTGAGCAATTTACAGGTTTAAAAGGTGTATTGGTAGACATCAAAGATACCATCAAAGGTTTCAATATGATTCTTGATGGCGCAGTTGATGAATATCCTGAAGCTGCTTTCAACTTAGTAGGTAGCATCGAAGAGGCAATCGAAAAAGGTAAAAAATTATTAGCTGAAGCAGTTTAAGTTAGTTGTTAGTATTTAGTAGCTAGTATTTAGATCTCGAAAACTTAAGATGAAGGTTTTAGATGCTGATCGATAGCAAAAGTCTAAATACTCCATACTAAATACAGTGTAAAAGTCTAAGTACTTAATACGAACTACTAAATACTATTATATAAAATGAAATTATCTATAATCACTCCGGACAAAATAGTATTTGAAGGTGATGCAACTGCGGTAACTGTTCCAGGTACATCAGGATCTTTTCAAATATTGAGAGATCACGCTGCTATCATTTCTACTTTGGAAGACGGAAAAGTAATTATTCAGCAAGGTAAAGACGAGCAAACTTTAAGCATCAAAGGTGGTGTGGTAGAAGCTAAAAATAATGTCGTTACTATATTAGCAGAAGGAATTATTGAAGCATAAATCATCTATGGATGATCTCAAAAGCCTCTTATTTAAAAAAATAAGAGGCTTTTATTTTTTATCCACTATTTCTAAGTAGATATCCACATTATGTTCAAAAACTCTATTACACTCTTCTTCAAGATATATTTCCACTTGATTGAACTGTCACAAAATCCATAACGTTTACTCTTTATCCACGTTTCTCAACAGATGTCCACAATATTTTTATAATGATCAATAATGTCCAATATTGACCTACTCCAGACTACTTGATCCACTGAAATCAGCATGATCTGCTATTTTTTTCATACTTTCTTAACAGCGTTACTTACAAAATGTCAACAACTTTCGATAGAATCGATAAAATACCTTTAGTCTTTATCCACTTATTCAAGTAGATATCCACATTATGTTTATAAATTAGTAAATAAACTCATCTTCCCGATATATCATTTCTTACCCGTCTGCTTCAAATCATAAATGTTTACTCTTCTACACATTTTTTGAGCAGTTTCCAACAATATGTCTATATCTATTGATATCATGATAGAAGCACCTTCACTCTTTTCCACTTTTCTCAATAGATATTAACAACATGTTTATAAATCAAGAAAAATAGAATCACTCATCAATTGATTTATTAAACACTTCAACTAGAATACAAGTATTTCCAATCTATTTTTACAATAGCAATCCCATATATTATGGCATAACAAAAAGCATTATTAATGCGAACAAAAACAGTTTAAAAATCGATAACAAAAAATGTATATAAAAAATAAAAAAAACTACATTTATCATTTTTTAAGAAGAATTTCACAAAAAAATTAAAAAAAAAGTTTTCTGACCAAGTAGACCGATTTTAAATACGGTCTACTTAACGCACCTTAAAATATCAACAATATTGATATTAATAAAATTAAATTTTGCAAAAAAGAATAATTCAAAATTATATACTTAATCAAAAAAGTTAGATATACCTATTGCCAATTATTTTTATTCGAAGTAACTTAAAGAAATAATTTTAGCACCAAAGTTTACGACTAAAATTACATTTACCCAAGGGAAACAAAAGCAAGTTATTTTTTAATTTTTACTAGAAGGGGTAGATCATAGGCTATGAAGTATTACGACGAGAACACATTAATTTACTTAGACGGATCATATGTCAAAGCTTTTGCAACAGGTCTAGACTTGTATACACAAGCTCTGCATTATGGCTATGGAGCTTTCGAAGGTCTACGGGCATATAACACCCATAATGGACCTCGTATTTTTAAAGCACTTGAACATTTCGAGCGTTTACAAAAATCATGTGAAGCGATCAACATTCCATACTCATGGGACAATCGTGAGTTGATTGACCGCGCTTATGAATTACTCGCTATTAACAATTTACGTTCAGCCTATATTAGACCATTGGTATTTTCAGGATCTAATATGCATCTGACATCATCTACCGAAGCTCGGATCATGATGGCTGCATGGGAATGGGGACCTTATTTAGGACAAAATTTATTAAAAGTTGAGATATCGGATATTCAGCGACCAAGTTCAAAAGCATTTCCGATTTCCTCTAAAATATCAGGACAGTACATCAACTCCATTTTAGCGAGCAGTAAAGCCATAAAAAATGGATATGACGAGGCTTTATTATTAGATCAAGATGGTTTTGTAGCGCAAGCTTCAAGTGAAAACTTATTCATCGAAAAAGATTTCAAAATCTACACTCCCCCTATCCAGAATATTTTCCCTGGGATAACACGAAAAAATGTCATCCTTATTTGCAAAAAATTAGGAATTGAATTAATTGAGAAAAGACTAACTATTCAAGATATCCATGAAGCTGATTCAGCTTTTTTATCTGGAACTGCAGCAGAGATCATAGGAATAAAACAAGTCGATCATATTATATATAAAGAAAACTGGGAGCATACAATAGGTGCTTCTATCCAAAGAAGATATAAAAATTTAGTATTAGAGAACGAGAACTATGAAGTCATCATCTGATAAGGAACAAATATTGAATAAATACAGCCGTACATTCACACAAGACGAAACACAACCTGCAGCAAAAGCGATGCTCTATGGTATCGGTCTGACGGATGCGGACATGGAAAAAGCACAAGTAGGAATTGCAAGCATGGGTTACGATGGTAATACCTGCAATATGCATTTAAATGATTTAGCGCAAGTTGTTAAAAAAGGAGTCTGGTCAAATGATTTAGTAGGTCTAACGTTCGGCACCATTGGTGTCAGTGATGGGATGAGCAACGGTACAGCAGGTATGCGTTACTCCTTAGTCAGTAGAGATGTTATCGCTGATAGCATTGAAACTATCTGTGGCGGACAATATTACGATGGATTGATTGCGATCCCAGGATGTGATAAAAACATGCCTGGGGCTGTTATCGCTATGGGTCGTTTAGATCGTCCTGCCATTATGGTGTACGGTGGAACAATTGCACCCGGTCATTATAAAGGAGAAGATCTAAATATTGTCTCCGCATTTGAGGCTTTAGGTCAAAAAATTTGTGGCAATATTTCAGATGAAGATTACGATGGTGTGATCCGCAACACTTGTCCTGGGGCAGGCGCTTGTGGCGGGATGTACACAGCTAATACCATGGCTGCTGCCATCGAAGCACTAGGAATGAGTTTACCTTATTCATCATCCAATCCTGCTGTATCACAAGATAAAAAAGATGAATGTTTAGAAGCGGGTAAATATATCCGTATCTTATTAGAAAAAGATATCAAACCTTCCGATATCATGACCCGTAAAGCATTTGAAAATGCCATTCGTGCGATCATCATCTTAGGAGGAAGTACCAATGCCGTGTTGCACTTTATTGCAATTGGTAAATCGATAGGAGTAGATATCACTCAAGACGATTTTCAACGCATGTCGGATGAGACACCCGTTTTAGCAGATTTTAAACCATCTGGAAAATACTTAATGCAAGATTTACATCAATATGGTGGTATCCCTGCTGTTTTAAAGTATTTATTGAACGAAGGCTTATTGCATGGTGATTGTTTGACCGTAACAGGTAAAACGCTGGCGGAGAACTTGGCAGATGTGAAATCCGTCATAGATTATGATCAGAAGATCATACATAAATTGAACGATCCAATTAAAGCAAATGGTCACTTACAGATCCTTTATGGTAATTTAGCAGAGAAAGGTTCTGTTGCTAAAATTTCAGGAAAAGAGGGCGAGAAATTTGTTGGACCGGCTCGCGTATTTGATGGAGAACAAGATCTTATCGCAGGTATCTCCTCAGGACGTGTCAAAAAAGGAGATGTAGTGGTTATTAAAAACGAAGGTCCGGTTGGCGCTCCTGGAATGCCGGAAATGTTAAAACCTACTTCGGCAATCATTGGTGCAGGATTAGGAAAATCAGTCGCATTGATCACGGATGGAAGATTCTCTGGAGGTACGCATGGTTTTGTCGTGGGACACATTACCCCTGAAGCGTACAAAGGAGGTTTGATTGGTTTGGTAGAAGATGATGATATCATCGAAATCGATTCGGTCAACAATACCCTAAACTTAAAAGTAGATGAAGCAACAATTGCAGCTCGACGTGCACAATGGAAACAACCAGCACTAAAGGTAACAAAAGGAGTGCTTTACAAATACGCAAAAACCGTTTCCGACGCTTCAGATGGCTGTGTAACAGACCTATAAAAGTAAAAGACCGAATAATCAACAAAAACAAAAGAATTACAAATCGAATAAATTAAAAATAATGAGTACGCTGGAAAAAACTGAAAGCAAGGAATGTGCGAAGCAACCTCAACCTATTAGTCAATTAAAAGGTTCGCAGGCGGTATTAGAAGCCTTATTGTGTGAAGGTGTTGATACCGTATTTGGATATCCTGGAGGAGCTATCATGCCCATCTATGATGCATTATATGATTACAATGAAAAATTGACTCATATCCTAGTACGCCACGAACAAGGCGGTATCCATGCAGCACAAGGCTATGCAAGGACCTCTGGACGTACCGGTGTTGTATTTGCAACTTCTGGTCCCGGAGCAACAAATTTAGTAACTGGTTTAGCTGATGCTATGATCGATAGTAATCCGATCGTCTGTATCACTGGACAAGTATTCGCTAGTTTATTGGGTACAGATGCCTTTCAAGAAACAGACGTCATTAATATTACCGCCCCTGTCACCAAATGGAGTTATCAAGTGACAGAAGCATCAGAAATTCCTACGGCTATAGCTAAAGCATTTCATATCGCAAGTACAGGTCGCCCTGGTCCCGTATTAATCGATATTACAAAAAATGCACAAATGGAATTATTCGATTATTTAGGATATGAAAAGTGTACACACATACGCTCGTACCGTCCTTCCCCTATTGTTAGAAAAGAATATGTACAGGAAGCAGCAGCCTTAATCAATAGTGCTCAAAAACCATTTATTTTATTTGGTCAAGGTATCATCTTAGGTAGGGCCGAACAAGAGTTCAAGGCTTTCTTAGAAAAATCAGGAATACCTGCTGCAGCTACAGTAATGGGGCTTAGCGCACTCGAAACAGATCATCCACAACATGTGGGAATGCTTGGTATGCATGGTAATTATGCACCGAATGTCATGACCAACGATTGTGATGTTTTAATCGCTATCGGAATGCGTTTTGATGACCGTGTTACAGGACGTCTTGACAAATATGCGAAACAGGCAAAAGTAGTTCATTTGGATATTGACCCTGCCGAAATTGATAAAAATGTACAGACAACAGTTGCCGTTTGGGGAGATTGTAAAGAAACTTTGCCGCAACTGACCGAATTGATTGACAAAAAAGAACATACTGATTGGTTAGAACAATTCAGAACTTTAGAAAAAGAAGAAATTAAAGAGGTTATTCAAAATGAGCTTCACCCTACAGGTGATGTGCTAACAATGGGTGAAGTTGTTCATTTATTAAATGAATTGACTGGCGGAGATGCAATCATCACAACAGATGTCGGTCAACATCAAATGGTTGCCTGCCGTTATGCAAAATTCAACCAATCAAAATCCAACGTTACTTCAGGAGGATTAGGAACCATGGGATTTGGTCTACCTGCAGCAATAGGAGCTTGGTATGGTGCACCTCATCGTGATGTGATTGCTATTATCGGTGATGGAGGTTTCCAAATGACGTTACAAGAATTGGGTACCATCATGCAATTTGGTGCTAAAGTAAAAATCTTGATTCTAAACAATCAATTCTTAGGAATGGTTCGCCAATGGCAACAGCTTTTCAATGAAAAAAGATACTCCTTTGTGAATATTACCAGTCCAGATTTTGTTGCACTAGCAAAATCATACTACATCGATGGACAAAAAGTTTCAGAAAGAGAGCAATTGAAAACAGCTTTAAAAACCATGTTGGATCACGATGGCGCTTACTTATTAGAGGTAATGGTGGGCAAAGAGAACAATGTATTCCCGATGGTTGCCCAAGGAACAAGTGTTTCAGAAATTAGATTGAAGTAAAAATGGAAAAACAAGAATATACAATCACGATATATACAGAAAATTCTATCGGCATGATCGGTAGAATATCAACCATATTCTCAAGAAGAAAAATCAATATCGAAAGCTTAAACACTTCACCTTCCGAGGTAGAAGGGATTCATCGCTTTACGATTTTAATTACTGAAATAGAAGAAGTAGTACGCAAATTATGCCGTCAAATTGAAAAACAGGTAGAGGTACTCAAAGCATACTACAATACTAACGATGAAGTTATCTGGCAAGAACAAGCTTTATACAAAGTTCCAACAGAAGTTATCACAGAAAAAGTGTACGTAGAAAGACTTTTACGTCAATATGGCGCATCTGCCGTTGTGATCCGCAAAGATTACACCGTCTTCGAAACTGCTGGACATCGAGAGGAAATTGATAAACTGACAGAAGAGTTGACCAAATATAATTTAATCGAATTTGTACGTGGTGCACGTATCGCCATCATTAAAGAAAGTGCTGGATTTCATGCTAAGTTAAAAGAATTTGAGCGAAGAGAACCTTCTGAAGAAGTTGTAGAAAACGAATACCTTGAAAAAGGGGATGATGTTTTCACCATGTAATTTCAACATCGCTTAGCTCTCAAAATGTAAGGCAATGAAAGATATTAAATTCCAATGCCTTTAAAAAAATCGATTAAAAAAAGTAAAAAATGACACAACATATATTTGAATTTATCATCAATAGCCGCAAAGCTTTTATACGTTTGATCGATGAGTTAACATTAGAAGAATTAAACCAGATACCAGCAGGATTCAATAATAATATCTTTTGGAATTTTGCACATATCGTTGTTTCCACACAAACATTGAGCTATGTTCGTACAGGTATCCTCCCTGATGCTTCAACAGTGAAGTATAATGACGATTATAAAAAAGACACCAGACCAACACGTGAGGTAACACAAGCAGAAGTGGATGAATTTAAATCTTTAGCGCTAACAACCATCGATCAGATTCAGAAGGACTATGCTAACGGAACTTTCAATTCCACCACACCATATGCGACAGCAACGTATGGTTCTGAGATGAAAACAATCGAAGAAGTACTAATCGCCACATTATCGCACGATAATTTGCATTGGGGATATGCCCAAGCACAACGAAGAGTAATTAAAAATAATAAATAGAATAATCAACAAACCATCAATAAGAAATTAACAACAACAATGGCAAATTATTTCAACACACTACCACTTAGAGATCAATTACATCAATTAGGTCAAGCAGAGTTTATGAACAATAGTGAATTCGCAGACGGTGTGGATGCTTTAAAAGGTAAAAAAATCGTAATCGTAGGCTGTGGTGCACAAGGATTAAATCAAGGTTTAAATTTAAGAGATAGCGGTTTAGATGTATCGTATACACTGCGTAAAGAAGCTATTGAGCAAAAAAGAGATTCTTGGAAAAATGCTACGGACAACAATTTTACCGTTGGAACTTACGAAGAATTAATCCCTACTGCAGATCTAGTCATCAACTTAACACCAGATAAACAACATACTGCTGTGATCAATGCCGTAATGCCGTTAATGAAAGAAGGAGCTACGTTGTCCTATTCACACGGTTTCAACATCGTAGAAGAAGGCATGCAAATCCGTAAAGACATTACTGTTATCATGGTAGCACCCAAATGTCCAGGATCTGAAGTACGTGCTGAATATGTACGTGGTTTTGGTGTTCCTACTTTAATTGCTGTTCACCCAGAAAACGATCCACAAGGAAAAGGATGGGCTGAAGCAAAAGCATATTGTGTAGGTACAGGTGGTCACAGAGCTGGTGTATTGAAATCATCATTTGTTGCTGAAGTAAAATCTGATTTAATGGGCGAGCAAACCATCCTATGTGGTTTATTGCAAACAGGTTCTATTTTATCGTTCGATAAAATGGTTGAACAAGGAATTGACGCTGGATATGCATCCAAACTAGTTCAATATGGTGTGGAAGTTATTACTGAAGCATTAAAGCACGGTGGTGTAAGTGGTATGATGGATCGTTTAAGCAATCCTGCTAAAATCAAAGCTTTTGAATTATCAGAAGAATTGAAAGATATCATGCGTCCATTATTCCAAAAACACCAAGATGACATTATCTCTGGCGAATTCAGTAAAACAATGATGGAAGACTGGGCTAACGGTGATGCAAATCTATTAAAATGGAGAGCTGAAACTGGTGAGACAGCATTTGAAAAAACTCCTGCAGGTGATGTGAAAATTGCAGAGCAAGAGTACTTTGACAACTATACTTTGATGGTTGCTTTTATCAGAGCTGGTGTTGAATTGGCTTTCGAAACTATGGTTGAAGCAGGAATTAAACCAGAATCAGCTTACTACGAATCATTGCACGAAACTCCTTTAATCGCGAATACAATCGCTCGTAAAAAATTATTTGAAATGAACCGTGTTATTTCAGATACAGCAGAATATGGCTGTTATTTATTTGATCAAGCTTGTAAACCATTATTAGCTGAATTCATGAAAACAGTACAAACTGATTTAGTAGGTAAAAACTATAATGCTGGTAAAGACGGATCAGTAGATAACGCTCAGTTAGTGGAAATTAATGATATTTTACGTAATCATGAAGTAGAAATTGTAGGGCGTAAATTACGTCAAGCAATGACTGCAATGAAAGCTATAAAAACTGTTTAAATTTTCGTAATTTAGACTGCGAAAATTCGGCTGTTTTTAGCAAGTTCCTAAAAACAGCCGAATTAAATTGAAAAAATTAACATTAGAGAAGAAAATGTCAAAAACATTAGTAGAAAAAATTTGGGATGCGCATGTCGTCAAACGTGAAGAAGGATTTCCAGATATTATTTATATAGACACCCACCTTATCCATGAGGTAACTTCACCACAAGCATTCGACGGTTTACGAAAAAGAGGCTTACCGGTATTTCGTCCCAACCAAACTGTCGCAACTGCAGATCATAATGTTCCCACTTTAAATCAGCATCTTCCGATTAAAGAAGAATTATCACGTTATCAAGTCGATATGTTGACTAAAAACTGTGCTGAATTTGGAATTAATTTATATGGTCTCGGTCACCCCTATCAAGGCATTGTACATGTAATCGGTCCAGAACTAGGTATTACCCTTCCTGGTAAAACCATGGTATGTGGAGATAGTCACACCTCTACCCATGGTGCATTTGGTGCTATTGCTTTTGGAATAGGCACTTCTCAAGTGGAACAAGTTTTTGCAACACAATGCTTATTGCAACAAAAACCAAAAACGATGAAAATCGAAGTAAATGGTGATTTGCAAAAAGGAGTAGGCGCAAAAGATATTATCTTATACATCATTGCAAAAATCTCCGCAGCAGGTGGTACAGGCTATTTTATTGAATACGCTGGTTCAGCAATCCGTTCATTAAGTATGGAAGCTAGAATGACCATTTGTAACATGAGTATTGAAATGGGAGCGCGAGGCGGCTTAATTGCACCCGATCAAACGACTTTCGATTACGTAGAAGGACGTGAATTCGCCCCTAAAGGTGAAGAATGGGATCAAGCATTGGCCTACTGGAAAACATTATATTCTGATGACGATGCACAATTTGATGCTGTATTAGAATTTGATGCAGCAGATATCGCACCGATGATCACCTATGGTACTAACCCAGGAATGGGAATGGGGATCACAGAAAATATTCCGGCTACACAAGCGCAACCAGAATCTGAACAACCATCTTATCAAAAAGCACTCAATTATATGGGCTTTGCAGATGATGCTCCAATCTTGGGAAAACCAGTAGACTATGTTTTTATTGGAAGCTGTACTAACTCCCGTATCGAAGATTTACGTGAAGTAGCTGCCTTTGTTCAAGGAAAACAAAAAGCAGAACAAGTAGAAGTATGGATCGTTCCAGGCTCTAAGCAAGTAGAAAAACAAGCCATCGAAGAAGGATTAGATAAAATTTTCGAAGCTGCTGGTTTTCAATTACGTGAACCCGGATGTTCTGCTTGTTTAGGAATGAATGAAGATAAAATTCCTGCAGGGAAATACTGTGTTTCAACTTCAAACAGAAACTTTGAAGGCCGTCAAGGTCCTAATGCTCGTACCATGCTCGTATCACCTTTAACTGCAGCAGCTGCAGCTGTAACAGGTATTATTACGGATGTAAGGGAATTGATATAAATTAAATGTTAATAGTAACTGTTCTTTAATCACTTTACATATGTGCCAAATTTGTCAGACCGTAGCAGTCACTGAAAATAAAGTCATCCATAGAGAATCGCAAAGTTCCGCTAACACCTTTAACCAAAGAACTTTGGATCAGGATTATCGTACGTTGAAGTCTGCTTTAAAACCCGGAATGCGAATTTTGGACATTGGATGTGGAACAGGTGCCATCACCAAAGATATTGCTGCAATCGTGGGTCCAACTGGTTATGTAGTTGGAATTGATAATACTGCATCATTTATTACAGAAGGAAACAGCTTATTTGCCAACATACCGAATCTAGAGCTAGTTCATTGTGATCTGTTAGATTTTGAATGTATCGAAAAATTTGACTTAATCGTATCTGCAAGAACCTTTCAGTGGATTTCAACATTAGACAAAGCGATTGATAAATTGAAAACGTTATTAAAGCCCAATGGGCAAGTATCGATTTTAGATTACAATCATGAAGCGATAGATTGGAATCCAAAAATACCAAGAAGCATGCAACATTTTTATCACATGTTTCTCATGTGGCGAAATGATGCCGGTATGAACAATAGAATAGGCTATGATCTGGAGGAAATATTGGAAGAGCATGGATTTGATCAAATAGAAGTTTTCAATGCAGATGAGCATTATGAGCGCAATAATCCATTACATCTAGACAAAATAAAAATATGGTCTAAGGTAGCCAACTCCACACAGATGGTAGAAGAGGGATATTTGAATGACCAAGAGCGTTTAGATGCTATTCAAGATTATAACAACTGGGCTGACCATGAAGCTGTAAGTATGACCATGAAGCTACGAGAAGTGAGAGCAATTTTAACATCAAACATATCGTATCAATAAATTATTTGGATGAAACCATCATGAGCTTAAAGGCTCTCATAAATAGAGATAAATATGCTCCTCAGGATAGTTTCATCAACATTAAACAACAAACCGAGTGAAACGAGATCATTTATACATTTGAAGACAGACACTCGTAAATAATGAATTGGATGAAACCATCATGAGCTTAAAGCAGCTCACAAACCGAGATAAATACTCGGCTCATGATAGCTTCATCACCATTAAAAAACAAACCGAGTGAAACGAGTTCATTTATACAGTTAAGAACAGACACTCGTAAATAATTATTTGGATGAAAAAATTTGAAACATTAACAACAACGGTAGTTCCTTTACCGATTGAAAATATAGATACCGATCAGATCATTCCAGCTCGCTTTCTAAAAGCGACTACACGTGAAGGATTCGGTGATAATTTATTCCGCGACTGGCGTTATGATAGCAACAATCAGCCAAAAGCCGATTTTGTGATGAACGATGCTACCTATCAAGGAAAAGTATTAGTCGCAGGTAAAAATTTTGGTTGCGGTTCAAGCCGTGAGCACGCTGCCTGGGCTATCCAAGATTATGGTTTTGATGTCGTTATCAGTAGTTTCTTCGCAGATATCTTTAAAGGAAATGCCTTGAATAATGGCGTATTGCCGATTCAGGTAACAGACGAGTTTTTAGAAACTATTTTTGATACCGTATTTAAAAACCCGAACACAGAAATTATCGTTGATTTAGAAAATCAAACCGTTACCTTATCTGAAACAGGTGCACAACAATCTTTTGAAATTAATCCTTACAAAAAATCATGCCTGATCAATGGTTATGATGATATTGATTTCATCTTGAATAACAAAGCTTCAATTGAAACTTTCGAACAAACAAAATAATGATAGAACCTGTCGTCCATATTGCCAATTTAACTGTCCAACACCAATATCATGTGGTATTGCAGGACTTGAATTGGCAAATTGAACCAGGTCAGCACTGGTTGATCGGTGGTAGAAGCGGAACAGGAAAGACCACGCTAGCACAAGCAATTGCTGGACATGTCCCATACAGTGGAATTTTAAACGTCAACTTTGATAACCACTCCCCTCTTCCGGCAGAAGTTTTATATGTCTCCAATTGGTACCAATTCACCAATCTAGAAGGCGATAAAAACTTCTATTATCAGCAACGTTACAACAAACATCAAACCAACGATACGTTAACAGTACAGGCCGAATTTCTACATTTTGCAAAAGAAAAGCATTTACAATTCGATGATGTAAAACCATACTTCGAAACTTTTGGATTTGAAAATGTTCACGATACACAGCTCATCGAATTGTCCAGTGGAGAACATAAAAAACTACAATTGCTAAAAGCCTTATGGCTAAAGCCACAAGTATTGATTATTGACCAACCCTATACAGGTCTGGATCGTCAATCTCGCCAAGAGCTCAATCAAGCATTTGATGATCTGGCGCAAGCTGGTGTGACATTGATATTAATCAGTAACGATCAAACGGTACCCACCTGTATCAATCATTTTGCAGAAATACAGGAAGGTCAGTTATTTGAGGTTTCTTCACAAGCAGCATTCTCACGAGAAAAAGAGCGCGCAAGAAAACCACTTCCACATTTTTTACAGAAATCTCCACGTATTACTTCCCAAACCATGGTAAAAATGTCCAATGTGGATGTAAGGTATGGTGAAAAAGAGGTACTAAAAAAAATTAGTTGGGAAGTAAAAGCAGGTGAAAAATGGTTATTGCAGGGGCATAATGGTTCCGGAAAGTCAACTCTATTGAGTTTGATCAATGGAGATCATCCGCAAGCATATGCCAATGATATTGTTCTTTTCGGTAAACAAAGAGGATCTGGAGAAAGTATATGGGACATCAAAGCTCATTTAGGAATTATTTCACCTGAAATGCATTGGTACTTTGATCAGTCAGCGAAAGTTTGGCAAAGTGTTGCTTCAGGTTTTTTTGATTCCGTTGGACTATTCCGTAATCTCAGCTTTGAAAACCAACAATTCCTCGATCAAGTATTAGATTTCTTTGATTTGAAAGAAGATAAAAATAAATTATTAAATACACTACCCTTAGGCAAACAACGTCTTGCTTTGCTAGCAAGAACAGTGATTAAGAATCCTGAATTATTAATTTTGGACGAACCCTGCCAGGGTCTTGATTACGAACAAACACAACATTTCAATGCAGTTGTAGATGAACTGTGTACCTATGGCAAGACATTAATTTATGTCGGCCATTTTGAAACACAACTCCCGTCATGCCTGGAAAAGAAAATAATATTAGATAAAGGAATAGTTCAATCCATTGAAGATATTTTACAATACGCATAGCATGAAACCGTCATCAGCACACTACTCCCAATATCATGTAGATATGCTGATGAATGTTTCATCATAAAACATAAAAAACGAGTGCGATGAGTTCATGAATACCATTGAAATCCTACACTCAAAAATAATTAATCTGATGAAAAAAAATATACTCGTTATTCCTGGTGATGGAATAGGACAAGAAGTTACAATTTGGGGTAAAAAAGTTCTAGAAAAAATCGGACAAAAATATGGTCATGAATTCAGTTTTGATGAAGCGATCATGGGTCACGTTGCTATTGAAGCTACCGGAAACCCATTGCCAGATGAAACCTTAGAGAAAGCAAAATCAAGTGATGCAATCCTATTCGGTGCCATTGGACATGCTAAATACGATAATGATCCATCTGCTAAAGTACGTCCGGAACAAGGATTATTAAAAATCCGTAAAGAATTAGGTCTTTATGCAAACTTACGTCCCATCTTGTTATTTGATGAACTATTAGACGCATCTAGCCTGAAACCAGAAGTATTAAAAGGAACAGATATCCTTTTCTTCCGCGAGTTAACCGGTGATGTCTATTTCGGTGAAAAAAATCGTTCCGAGGACAACAACTTCGCTTCAGATCTAATGAATTACAACCGATATGAAGTAGAACGTATCGCACATAAGGCATTTGAAGCTGCTCGCACACGTTCCAAAAAATTATGCTCCGTAGATAAAGCAAATGTATTGGAAACGTCACGTCTATGGAGAGAAGTCGTGCAAGAAATTGCAAAGCAGTATCCTGACGTGGAGACCGAACATATGTTCATTGACAATGCTGCGATGCAATTAGTGAAAAATCCAAAGAAATTTGATGTTGTATTGACAGCTAACCTATTTGGAGATATCCTGACGGATGAAGCTTCTCAAATCGCGGGATCTATGGGTATGCTAGCTTCTGCATCTATCGGTGATGGTACAGGATTCTTTGAACCTATCCATGGTTCAGCACACGATATCGCAGGACAAAATAAAGCCAATCCTTTAGCATCAATCCTATCTGCGGCCTTGATGTTAGATATCAGTTTCGGCTTACAAACCGAAGCGAAAGAAGTAACGGAAGCAGTTGCTGCTGCATTAAAAGCAGGTTGGAGAACTGGTGATATTGCAAATGCAAATACACCTGCAGATAAAATATTAGGCACACAAGAAATGGGTGCTCAAGTATTAGAATTTATTAAATAGACTGAACAGAGTTTCTAAATTATAAACATAAAGCTATGTTACACGATCCAAATCATCTATACATCTTCGATACCACTCTTCGCGATGGCGAACAAGTACCAGGATGTCAATTAACTACTCCTGAAAAAATCGACATTGCAAAAGATTTGGAGAAACTGGGTGTCGATGTTATTGAAGCTGGTTTCCCAGTTTCTAGCCCCGGAGACTTCCAATCGGTAGTTGAGTTATCCAAGGCAGTAAATGATGTTATCATCTGTGCTTTGACACGTGCCAATGAAAATGATATTAAAGTTGCTGCAGAAGCCTTAAAATATGCAAAAAGACCACGTATACATACGGGTATCGGAGCTTCTGATATGCATATCAAATATAAATTCAACTCCACACGCGAAGAAATATTAGATCGCGCTGTTGCGGCTGTAAAATATGCAAAATCCCATGTTGAAGACGTTGAATTTTACGCAGAAGATGCTGGTCGCGCTGATTTAGTTTACTTAGCGCAAATGGTCGAAGCAGTTATAGCCGCAGGTGCCACTGTTGTCAACATTCCAGATACAAACGGATATTGTTTACCAGATCAATATGGTGCAAAAATCAAGTTTTTAAAAGAAAATGTTAAAAACATTGATCAAGCGATTATTTCTGCACACTGTCACAATGATTTGGGATTAGCAACAGCTAACTCGATCGCTGCAATCCAAAATGGTGCCCGTCAAGTGGAATGTACTATCAACGGTATCGGTGAACGTGCTGGAAATACATCTTTAGAAGAAGTAGCTATGATCTTAAAAGTGCACAAGCAATCTTTTGGTAATTTGACATCCAATATTGATAGCAAAATGTTCACCTACCTGTCACGTAAAGTCAGTGAGATGATGAATATGCCTGTGCAGCCCAATAAAGCAATTGTTGGTCGAAATGCTTTCGCACACAGTTCAGGTATTCACCAAGACGGTTTCTTAAAACATCGCGAGACCTACGAGATTATCCGTCCTGAAGATGTAGGATTAGAAGAAGCAGATATTATTTTGACAGCACGTTCTGGCCGCCATGCATTAAAATATCACTTAGAACGCCTAGGTTATACCTTAGAGAAAGAAGCGCTATCACAAACATACGAACGCTTCTTGATTATTGCAGATGCCAAAAAAGATATTTGCGACGATGATCTCAGAAGTTTATTCGCAGAAAGCGTTTGATAAAACAAAAACTTATTAAAACGTCATTTTGACAAAGAATAACTTCACAAGTAAAAAGTCAAAAAACTTAATTACTTTTATTCTAAGTCAAGATGACGTTTTTTTATTAAAAAAACAGTAATCACCTAATCACAGTAATAAAATGAGTTTAGATTTTTCTAATTTACAAATCGACTCAGAAAGCACTTATCACCGTATCAAAGACGTCGTCAATCGCACAGCTTTGCAGTATAACACTTATCTTTCTGAGAAATATGGCGCCGATGTCTATCTGAAGCGAGAAGACTTACAAATCGTTAGATCCTACAAATTAAGAGGTGCATATAACAAGATCATTTCCCTGAGTGAAGAACAGCAACAACGAGGAGTTGTATGTGCTAGTGCCGGCAATCATGCGCAGGGTGTAGCTTTTTCTTGTAAAAAGCTCGATATTAAAGGTGTTATTTTTATGCCGGGCCCAACGCCTAGACAGAAGATAACACAAACCGAAATGTGGGGCAATGGAAATATCGAAATTATATTGACCGGAGATACTTTTGACGACTGTCAGAAAGCGGCTCGCATTTATACCGAAGAAAATAACATGACCTTTATCCCACCTTTTGATGATCCAAAGGTTATTGAAGGACAAGGAACTGTAGCCGTGGAAATCTTACAAGATTTACCGGATGTTGATGCCGTTTTTATTCCAATTGGTGGTGGTGGTCTTTCTGCAGGAACAAGCTATTATTTGAAAAACAAAAATCCAAATATCAAATGCTATGGCGTAGAGCCGCAAGGTGCAGCTTCCATGCAAGCTGCATTCACTGTAGGAAAACCTGTTGAACTTGAAAAAATAAATAAATTTGTTGACGGCGCAGCAGTTCAAAAAGTTGGCGAACTGACCTTTGAGATCAGTCGTCAGTATTTAGACGATATCAGATCCATCCCTGAAGGAAAAATATGTACCTGCATATTAGAACTTTACAATAAAGATGCAATCGTAGTGGAACCAGCAGGCGCCCTCTCGGTAGCAGCCCTAGAGTTTCATAAAGAGGAGATTAAAGGCAAAAAAGTTGTATGTATCATCTCAGGTGGTAATAATGATATCAACCGTATGAGTGAAATTCAAGAATTATCACTCCTGTATGAAGGATACAAACATTACTTCATCGTACGCTTTCCAAATAGACCTGGAGCTTTAAAACTATTCGTATCCGAAGTACTAAGTCCAAAAGATGACATCACCCGCTTTGAATTTATCAAAAAAACGGAACGCGAACGTGGGCCAGCTTTGATCGGTATCGAATTGAATAATCCGGCAGATTATCAATCTTTGTTACAAAGAATGACAGACAATAAATTTGAATATATTGAATTAAATAAAGATCAAACATTATTTGAATATTTAGTATAATAGCTTCAAATGCAAAATCTAAAAAGGGAAATATGGAATAAAAGCATATTTCCCTTTTTTCATTATTCCCATCCATTACCTATTTTAAACCCTATTGATCTATTTTTAATCATAATTTAAAGGGAAGTATGCTTACATACACTTATTTTTTGCGTTTAAAAAAAGTGACAAAACCCATGATAATCGCTACTTTTGATCAGTAAAAATTTGTAACCGAATAGCATAACCAAAACCAATTGAGATTAGAACAGTCTATTAATAAGATAAATATATTTTTTTTCATATATTTAAACTAAAAAATATTATGAAAACAACAGCTATTCTATTCATGTTAACCATCATCTGTACCACCGTATTTGGACAGACAGACAAAAGCAAAAGACCAAGCCCACCTGATAGTGTTAAAGTCACCACGAATGATGGTGTAACGATTGACATCCACTACAGCCGCCCTTCTTTAAAAGGACGTCAAATTGGAGTTGATATTGTTAAAATAGGAGAAGTATGGCGTACTGGAGCGAATGAAGCAACGACAGTAGCCTTTGATAAAGATGTCCTTGTCGAAGGTAAGAAGTTATCCAAAGGAAAATATAGTTTATATACAATTCCGGGAGAGCAAGAGACCATTGTCATTTTCAATAAAACCTGGGATCAATGGGGAACAAAATATGATAAAAATCAAGATGCCCTACGTGTTAATGTTTCCAGTCAAACAAATAATCTAGCACAAGAACAATTTAAAATTGATGTTGATCAATCAGGTAAAATAGGTCTTTTATGGGGAGATTATGTACTTCCTATACAAGTCAAATCTGCACTTTAACGAACAAAAAGATGAACAACAAAGCATAAAGAAAGCCAATTCCGAACAATTGATACAATCATATGCATCATCAAAATAGTTGTTCTATCATAATTAAAAGTCGAGCATATACCGATAAACTTCATTGATCCCCATAGAGGAGAAAGATAAAAAAGGCCAGATGAATTTTTAACATCTGGCCTTTCTATGTAATTTTTAAAATTCTTAATTCTTCAAATATTTTTCAAGAAACTGATCCTGCTCCCATAATAAATGAAAAATATTCTCCTTAGCCACATATCCATGTGCCTCTCGAGGAAGAATAACCATTCTAACTGGAGCTCCAAGATTTTTCAATGCTTGAAAATAACGTTCAGTTTGCAGCGTAAAGGTTCCAGGATTATTATCCGCTCCCCCATGCACAAGCAACAATGGTGTTTTCATTTTATCAGCACTCACAAATGGTGACATCGTCATATACAATTGTGGGTCATCCCAAAAATTGCGTTGCTCACTTTGAAATCCAAAAGGAGTCAGCGTACGATTGTAAGCACCAGAGCGCGCTATTCCTGCTGCAAACAAATTTGAATTAGATAAAAGATGTGCCGTCATAAAAGCTCCGTAAGAATGACCTCCAACGGCAACTTTCTTACGATCAATATAGCCCAAGTTATCCACGGCATCGATCGCAGCAGCACCATTCGCAACTAATTGTTCAATAAAAGTATCATTTGGTTCTTGTGCCCCCTCTCCTACGATTGGGAATGCCGCATTATCGAGTACAGCATAACCTTTAGATACCCAATAGATAAAAGATCCATAACTAGGGTAAGTAAATTCTTTCGGATTTGCCGTAGTCTGTCCTGCAGTATTTTTATCCTTATATTCTCTTGGATAAGCCCAAATTAATAAAGGAAGTTTCTTTTTATTTTTGAAATCATAACCAGCGGGTAGATACAATGTCCCCGAAAGATCAACACCATCCTTACGCTTGTAATTCAAGATTTCCTTGTGCACCTTTTCTAAACTTTTAAATGGATTTTCCAAATGAGTCAGCGCTTTTTGCTTGCCTGATTTCATATTCTTAGTAAAATAGTTCGGAAAAACAGAAGCTGATTGTAAAGAAATCAACATGTCCCCTGTTTTGGGATCAATAAGTTGTACGATGCGTTCTTGAAGATCCGAGTTTTTAGCTGTATATAGACGTTTCTTTTTTAAAGTTTTGAGATCCAATTCATCAATAAAAGGAAACTCACCTTCTTTAGTAAAACCTTTTCCAATCAACAGGGTTTTTCCATTTTGAATGTACATCGGATAAGTCCCAAAGTTATTACGATCTCTAAAAACATCTCCTGGATCATTATAGACATCTTGGCTATTACGATCATTGACCAATCTTGAATCTCCAGAAGTAGGATCAACTAAGAACGTTTTCACATTACGCGTATCGTACCATTGTGAGTTCACCAAAGCATACTGATCAGTGCCCCAAGTAACGCCAGCAAATCGATCTTTAGTTTTTGTGATGAGCTTTGGTTGTCCAGTAAAAGGAAAGTCCAATGTATATAGCGCATCGCGATACTCCACCTGTTTACTTGGATTTCCTTCATCTAGCGCTTCAACAAAAGCCAATGTTGCAGCCTTATCATCTCTCCAATGCAGATAGCGTCGACCAGTACGTGTCGCTGAAAATCCTTTAGGCATCACTTCAATCAAAGGAACATCACTAACCTGCGTGATTAATTTTCCTGCTAGATCATAAATAGCTGTTTCCTGTGGAAATCTAGAATAGGGAACAATATAAGAATAAGGCTTCTTAATCGTAGTAATCATGATATAATCACCATTTGGAGAAAATGAAGTTCCTGCAAAAATGGATTTATCCCGAAACTTTTGAATTCCACCTTTTAGATCTACTATCTGTAACTCGGATTGTACCAGGGTTTCAAAATTTGCTTCATCTTGTGGGTTTTTCAACAAATCTTGATAGGTTCTCAATTGCGAAACCTGACCATCACTCGTCGAAACAATTGGTCCTGCTGGCAGATCCTTGGTTTGATCAATTAATTTGGATCTATTTGCAGGCAATGTTGAAATTAAAAGACGGTCAGAATTGCGGAACCACTTAAATGGCGCATCCATAGTCGCATTTAATAGATATGATGTCAATTGTGTCACCTGCAACGTGGTTAAATCCAATACAAATAATGCGGTACCCGTAGCATCCGTATTGGTAAATGCTAATTTCTTATTATCTGGAGAAAAAGTTACATTTGACAAAGCTGGATTTTCAGGCATTCCTTTAAAATCTGTAAACTCTTTATCATCAGCAATTTTCTTTAATGATATTTTATTAAAGAAATTTTCTGCACTCACCACATTTGTGACTGGATTAATCCGAAGACCGGCTAATTTCATCTCTTCCTGCCCCAGTTCTGTCAATGTTTTATACGTGGGTCTATACATAAACAAAATCCAATTACGATCACTTGATATACGCATTTGAGGAGGACGAACAAAATCAGCTAAAGCCAAAATTTCAGAAGAAGGTTGTTGGAAGGTAATATTCTCTTGGGCAGAGGCTTCCAGAGATAACAAAAATAATAAACCGTAAAATAATTTTTTCATATATATTATAATATAATAAGCTGTCAAAATATAGTAAATAATTAAATAAAAACAAGAAAATGTGGTCACTTTATGACACAAATATTAGACTAAAAAAACATTCTTAAAATACAGATATTTTAGAGGTTCTAAAGTTATCAACATTAAATTAATATTGATAACCAAGCGGATACAAATATTGTGCATGCGCAAAGGCATATATCGATCACTTTTTTCCACCAATGTGGAAAAGTCAAATTACAGCTTCGAATTAAATTTATGATATTTGTTAGAGTTGAGAAATTAGGCTTCTCAAACTTGTTAAAATCATTCAACTCAACTCGCCTTCTTTTAGGAAGCGCGATTTTAAATTTAAGTAAAATCATGGCAAGAATCATCAAATTCGAGAAAAACGATTGTGCACCTTGTGCTCAAGTATCTGCATATCTAGATCAAAAAGGTATCAAATATGAGTCTATCAACCCATTTGATCAACCTGATTTAGCTGCAAAATTTAAAGTACGCACTGTTCCGACCGTTATCGTTTTGGAAAATGACGAAATTCAACACCGAATTATCGGTTTCAAGCCTGAAGAATTAGGAGCAATCGCATTATAATAAAAATCTGGTATCAAATTTTTATAATCCATGATACATATTTATTACGATAGCAAAACAGGAAATGTACAACGTTTTATGGATAAGGTCACACAAATTACAGGCTGGCAAGGACATAAAATAACCGCAGATCTTGTTGCTGAAGAATCGGGGCATCTCGTAACTTTTACCACTAATTTCGGACAAATACCTGAAACGACCATAGTATTTATGAAAGCAAATGCTTCAAAAATCTATTCGGTCACTTCAAGCGGTAACCGCAATTGGGGACAAAATTTCGGATTAGCTGCTGACAAAATTTCGGCGGACTTTGACATCCCATTGGCTTTCAAATTTGAATTGTCTGGTACAATGGAGGATATTAACCAATTTATTGACATCATAAAGAACAACTGCGATGGTAGCAAACGAGGTAGCAAAAAACTGGATATTGCTTAACAACGAAATCATGATCAAACATGATGACGAGTTTAGCTTACATAAAGATAAAGAGGCCGTTCGTGCCTATTTTTTAGAGTATGTAAATAAGAATACCGTATTCTTTTATACATTAAAAGAAAAAATCGATTATTTAATTGAACAAAATTATTATATCAATTTCTACGAATGGTTTACATACGAAGAAATGGAAACCGTTTATAATTTTGTGTTTGCAAAAAAATTCCGCTTTGCATCCTTTATGGCTGCATTTAAATTTTTCCAGAGCTACGCACTAAGAGATGACTCGGGAGAGAAATTTCTGGAACGCTATGAAGACCGTGTCGTAGCAGTGGCTTTATTTTTAGCACGTCAAGAAGGTGTGGAAAAAGCAATTGCTTATGCCGAATTATTTATCAATCAAGAATATCAACCAGCAACACCAACATTCTTAAATGCAGGTAAAAAACGTTCTGGCGAATTGGTATCTTGTTTCTTAGATGAAATTGGTGACAATTTAAATGGTATTGGCTATGCTGTTGATTCAGCAATGAAGTTATCATCGATCGGTGGCGGTGTTTCATTCAATATCTCGAAAATTCGTGCTCGTGGCGAAGCGATCAAAGGAGTAGAAGGTCGCGCTGGTGGTGTCCTTCCCATCATGAAAATCATGGAAGATACGTTTTCATATGCCAACCAATTGGGACAACGTCCTGGTGCTGGTGCAGTATATTTAAATATTTTCCATGCTGACATTGAAGAATTTTTAGACTGTAAAAAAATCAATGTCGATGAGAAAGTACGTATCAAATCACTTTCTATCGGTATTATTATTCCTGATAAGTTCATGGAATTAGCGGAAAAGGATGAAGCTTGTTACTTAATCTATCCACATACCGTAATGCTAGAATATGGCATACCATTGGACGAGATGGATATGGACAAGATGTACGAAGAGTTGATCACCAACCCGAATATCAAGAAGAAGAAAATCAACGCTCGTCACATGTTAGTCAAGGTTGCACAGACACAAAAAGAGTCCGGCTATCCTTATATCTTCTACAAAGAAAATACCAACCGTGCTCATGCATTGAATGGCATTGGTAAAGTGAAATTCTCAAACTTATGTACAGAGATCATGCAGGTGTCTGAGGTTTCAGAAATAAATATCTACGGAGAAGAAGATCAAATCAAATATGGTATCTCCTGTAACTTAGGTTCCTTGAATATAGCTACCGTAATGGATAATAAACGTGTTAAAGAATCGGTTAAATTAGCAATGCGCGCTTTAACAATGGTATCTGATGTTACCGATATCAAAATGGTTCCTTCTATCGCCAAAGCAAATAAAGAATTACATTCAGTAGGGCTTGGTGCTATGAATCTACATGGTTATTTAGCAAAAAGCTTTATTATGTACGAATCGGAGGAAGCATTAGACTTTGCCAATGCATTCTTTATGATGATGAACTTCTACTCTTTAGAAGCATCGATGGAAATCGCACGTGATCGTCAAAGAACATTTGTAGGATTTGAAAAGTCCGCTTATGCAGATGGATCATATTTTAACACGTATACAGAACGCGACTATTTACCAAAAACAGATAAGGTTAAAGAATTATTTGAAGGTGTTCATATTCCAACAATTGAAGATTGGGAAAAGTTGAAAGCAGAAGTTCAAGAGCATGGTATTTATCACGCTTATCGATTGGCTATCGCGCCAAACCAATCCACATCTTATATCATGAATGCAACAGCATCAGTTATGCCGATTGTGGATATCATTGAAGTTCGTGAGTATGGAGATAGTACAACATACTACCCAATGCCTTATTTGACAAACGATAATTACTTCTACTTCAAATCGGCATACGATATGGATCAATTTAAGGTCCTTAAATTAGTATCCGTTATCCAACGTCACATTGATCAAGGGGTAAGTACAATTTTGCATACCAATTCGAAAGATAATACACGTGACCTATCTAGATATTATATTTATGCACATAAATTAGGTCTTAAGTCATTGTATTATACACGGACACGTAAATCATCTATTGAAGATTGTGTTTCTTGTTCAGCATAATTCTTCATTAAAAGATAAAACCCATAAGTTATTCAAAAGATAATAGGACTTTTGAATAGCTTTATTAACATATACATTCAATAATTCTCGCTGTAAAAATAATGAGTAAACAATATACTGCTGTAAACTGGAATACGCCAGATAATGATTATGCCTTGATGTTTTGGGAGCAAAATATTAGACAATTCTGGATTGATACCGAATATATCCCTTCGAAAGATATCGATAGTTGGAAAGGATTAAGCTGGGAAATGAAAGAATGCTATAAAAAAGCATTGGGCGGACTAACTTTGTTAGATACATTACAAAGTCATACGGGTATGCCAAAAATCATTGACCATACAGAGTCTTTACAAAATAAGGCCGTATTATCGTATATGTGTATGATGGAAGCTATCCACGCAAAATCATATTCAACTATTTTTACAACAGTATCTACGACAAACGAAATCAATGATATTTTCGGTTGGGTTGAACAAAACAAATTTTTGCAGTTCAAAGCCTCTACGATTGATTCTTACTACCGCATATTAGACAAGAAAAACCCAACAAATGAAGAATTATTTATGACCTTAGCAGCTTCAGTGCTTCTAGAGTCATTTTTATTCTATTCAGGTTTCTTCTTGCCTTTATGGTTATGCGGGCAAGGTCAAATGGTTGCTTCTGCAGATATCATCAAAAAGATCATTGCTGACGAGTCTATCCACGGGGTTTTCGTTGGATTAATGGCACAAGAAGTCTTTAAAAAAATAAAAAATCAAGAAGAGGTAAAACAAAAATTCATTACATTGTTAAACGAGTTGTACGACAACGAAATGAAATATACAGAAGAAATCTATACAGAAGTTGGTTTAACCGCAGAAGTAAAAGAATATGTACGTTACAACGGCAACAAGGCATTAATGAATCTTGGATTTGATCCGATTTTTGAAGTAAAACAAGTAAATCCAATTGTTTTAAATGGCTTAAATACCGAAACAACACAACATGACTTCTTCTCGAAAAAATCAACTAACTACGAAAAGTCAATGGAAATCGTACATCTTAAAGATGACGATTTCAAAATGGATGCTACAGTAAACGTATAAGCATATACTTATCCCGATATAGATTCCCTTTACTGAATAAGTAAAGGGAGTTTTTATTTTAAACGAATCCATGATCTGATCGATTTGCAGAGTTAAATAATCAGATTCATGAATACATCAAATATTCATATGATAAATCTAACGAATATCTTGTTTTACTCCAAAACAGAAAAAGACAAACATATCAACTTGAAATACAAACTTTCACACTCGTTATCAATAATTGAAGAAACAGAGCAAAAACTATAAAACGTAAAACCTCTATTACACAAACGTTTGTCTGAAATCGAAGCAATACAGAGGAAGCTCTTTTGAACTATATTTGGTGTTACCAACAAACCAATTCGACTAAGATGAATAAATTATTTACATTTTTATTATTATCTGCTATCAGTATACAATCCTATGCACAGCAGGAGTATAGCCACCTATTTGCAAAAAACGATTACAGTCAAATAAAAAAGAATGTCAACGATGAAGATATTGCGCGTATCAGCAACCCGACTTTACAGAAAGCCGCAAGACAATTAAAAGATGGATCCTATCCTCTTGAAAAACGTTTACGTGCCTATACAAACTACCTCTCTCCCTTCCTCTTGAGCAAACAGCTCAAAACAAGTCCGTACTCTTCATATGAAAACCCAACGGGTATCTATTTCTCTACAGGAGATGAAGCAATTGTATGGGTCGGAAAGACCAATGGAGCAGCACTTGCACTTCGTGTAACGAATTGGGATGATCAAAATTTTGAACAAAAGGATTATCAGCTCAAAGAAGGGTATAATGCTTTCAAGATTGAAAATAAAGGAAATGCGTACATTCAATATTTTTCAGAAGACAAAGTCTCGTCAAAAAAGATCAATATCCACATACTCGGTGGACAAGTAAATGATGTATTTGAACGAGGCAAGCATACCAATAAAGATTGGGATGATATGCTGGCGAATGCCTCAGGTCCAATTTTAGATATTGTTGGAAAACATGTACAACTGGCATATGCCGTAAAATCATTACAGCAAAATGCGCCTCATCAAGGAGTAGAACTGATCCAGCTGTATGATTCTATTATCGCTATTCAACACCAAATTATGGGATTAGCACAGACTAAAAGAGTACCTAAAAACAGGATGTTTGGTCGTGTGATCTGGCAAGGATTTATGCATGCTGATGGTATCGGAGCTGCATTTCACGATAATACCATGAAAGATGTTGCAAATGTGGCTAATCTTAGAAAAAATTCTTGGGGAGTAGCGCATGAGTTTGGTCATGTCAACCAAGTACGACCAAACATGAAATGGGTAGGTACAACAGAGGTAACCAATAACATCTATTCCGTATGGACACAATATACGTATAACAGCCATAGTCCCAAATTAGAACGAGAACGCTTAAAAGACTATGATGAAGCTAAAATTGGAGGCCGTATCACTGCTTATATGGAATCTGCATTTGTACACCGTCAACCCTGGTTAACACAAGCCGGTCCAGATAGATGGGATCGCCAACGTCCACGTGATTGGGGCGGAGATCACTTCGTAAAATTAGTTCCCCTTTGGCAATTACAATTATACTTTACTGTTGCAGGAAAAGGAAATGTCTGGGAGCATAAAAACTTCTATGGCGATATCTATACAAAAGCCATCAATGCTGCAGAAACTCCAGAAAAGCAAGATGCATACTATCAAATGGAATTCATAAAAAATGCATGTGATGCAGCAAAATTAGACCTCACAGATTTCTTTGAACAGTCTGGTATGCTCATACCAATAGATCTGTGGGTAGATGATTATACCTGCGCACAAATGACAATCACCGCTTCAGATATTGCGGAAATAAAACAGTATGCTGCAAAATATTCTAAACCCTCGACACCAGTATTACATTATATCACCGCAAATAGTGCTGACATCTATAAAAACAAATCACCGCTAAGTGGAAACACTGGAGCTGGTTTTGAAAAAAAGGAAGGTAAAATCATTATTCAAAATAATGCGTGGAAAAATGCAGTAGCATTTGAAACATATACGGGCGACAAATTGGTAAAGGTAGCCTTTGTTGGTGCTGGTTCAAACGATGTGTCCAATACCATTGTACACACTCCAGCAGGCACGACACAGGTGAAAGCTGTCGGATGGGATGGAAAAAGGATGAATGTATTATAGTAAGTGATAAAAGAGGCTGATTTTTACACAATCAACAAAAAATCAGCCTCTTTTGCTAATAACTAAGCTTTGCCAATCGAGCATACATTTCTACAAATGCACATTGATCAAGTAAATCTTTTTTCTCTTTTCGATTTTTAAGCGTCCAATCGGCATAGAACAATCCCTTTTCATCGCGCATATTCCGCCACGCATAGTGCAAATTTTTAGCGAATACAGTGATATATTTCGGGTTTTGGTCTTGTTCAAATAAACTAATGAAGCCCCGCATCATCACAGCATGAAACCAAAGGTTACTGTTTTTCAACAACTTAAATTCTTGCCCTAAAAAATCTTGAAAAAAATAAGAATAACATGCTTCAGCTAGCTTTTGGGCATCAATCAAATATTGCTTCTCTTTGGTCAATCGATACAATAAAGCAGCAGCTTGCAACATTTGACCTGAATTATATGAATATTTGGCTTTATCCACATGGCGATTTAAGCTCATATTATCCCAATAAAGTCCATCCGTAGGGTCTTCCAGTTTTTCTTTTGTCCAATGATAAAGTCGCTTTCCTTCTAGAAAATATACACTATCTTTTGTTGCTTCAAAGAGTTTTAGTGCAAATACACTAGCAGGCGCATTAGAACAGGTGTTTTTTGATTCCTTTTTTTGCTCGCACCAATAGATTCCTCCACCGAGTAGACTATCTTCACCACTTTTTACAAAAGTCCATATCTCCTTAGCTTTTGTAAGATATACATCCTTTTTAGTATACAAATAACTATCAGTGAAATCAATACCCAACCAAATATTATCATCATAAAAACGATCAGAGGCAGCTGCTGTGTTCAAATAAGAAGCATAACCTATTGGTAGACGTTTTTCATCACGATAGACATGAAGACCTATCAACACCTTTTTATCCAGAATTTTTTGATATTCTTTTTTTTGTTTTGGCAATTCCATCAACGCATTCACGGCCGAAAAACTACCCGAAAAAGGCCATAGATAAGCATATTTTTTCTGTTGCGCCGCTTGTTCATTATTGTTTAGATAATCAGCTTTAAAATTTTCATCAAATGGATATTTTTCCAATAACAACTGATTCTCCGAATTTCCAAAAAACTGATAAATCCGCTTCATTGTTTGTGAAGCTGCCAAATCAAATGGCACCTTTTCCTGTGCACATAACGGAATTATACACAATTGAATCATTAAAACTGCACAAAAACTAAATAATTTCATATTTGTGATGAGATCTAAAAAAGGCTGTCCCGAGTACGGGACAGCCTTTCGATTTTAATTGTAACCTTCGTTTTGCGTTAGTTTATTGTTTCTTTGAATTTCATCTGGTGAAATTGGCCATAAAAGATCTGATTCTTTAAAGATTGCACCTGATCCATTTTTAGCTCCAATAAGAGGAACGAAATCAATTTTACCCGCTTCTGTCGTAGATATAACAGGAAACATTTTTGTTCTTAAAATATCATCCCACATTTTAAACTCCAATGGGAATTCTCTCAACCGCTCAATCCAACATTCTTTCACAAAATTATCAACAGATAAACCTTGAAGTTCAGATGTAAAATCAGCCACAGTTTTGTTCTCGGTATTAGCACGAGCTTTAACCTGAGCTAAGTAACCGGCAGCCTCAGCAGTCACACTACCACTTTTAGCAATAGCTTCCGCAGCAATCAACAAAGCTTCAGGATAACGATAAAAATTCCAATCTTTCGTTGCCTTTCCCGTTGTCAGTAATGCCTGTTCATCAAAATAATACCAAACACCTGCTTCAGTTGACTCCCAAACCTTACCCGTATTCGGATTTGTATATTTCCAATGAAAGAATTGGTTGGGTTGAATACGAAGATCTTTGGTATCATACACATTTAAAAACTGCTTTGTTGGACCAAATACACGTTCAAAGATCGCATACTTATCAAACACCGATACAGCAGAAGAATTAAAAGCATAAGTTGGCCACCAACTGCCACTATTAATTGTTGCATCATATTCTTGAGCATAAATCACTTCATCCAGATCATCGGTACTACGTAAACGATTGTAGGCACTGTTCATTCCTAAGTCTGAGTTGGTGGTCATGCTATGACCTGAATTAACCACAATTTTAGCTGCTACGGCTGCATCTGCAAATTTTCCTTGTTGCAAATAAACATTTGCTAAAGTCATTGCGGCTGCATATTTGGTAATACGATGACCATTTTGGGCAAATTTAGTTGCCGGTAATAATTCAACAGCTTCTTTCAGATCAGCCTCAATTAATGCATATACTGTCGCAGCATCTGTTCTTTCTAAATAAAGATCATCCTTTAAAGTCTCATTAGGAGTTGTAGATAGAGGTATTGCTCCAAATGTTTTTACTAAATAGAAGTAGTTAAAGGCTCTAAAAAATTTAGTTTCGCCAAGAAGTCGATTTTTCACATTTTCAGCCATATTAATTTCAGGAATATATTTCAAACCTGCATTGGCTATATTAATTGCTTTATAACTATCATCCCAAATGGTATTCATCGTCCCAGAAATCAAATTTGTATTATTTTGACGAGTCAACTCACGTGAAAATAAACAGACTCTTTCCTGTCCTTCGTAGCTATTGGTAAAGTATCCAGTCAACATCGTATTCACAGAGGCTGTAGGTCCAATATAAGCACTACTAGCAAATGAAATGCGCTGTGGAGCACCACGTCGATAAAGAGAATTTACTGTTGCTTCCGCTTGTCCAGCATTTTTGTAATAATATTCTAATGATAAATTTGATTGTGGATCTTCTTCCAAAAATTTTTTACAGGAAGTTGTCATTGCCAATCCGGCCAGTAACAATATAATAAATTTATTTTTCATGTATTCAGTTCTAAAAATTAAAATGTAACATTAAGACCTAAAGAGAAAGTCTTCGCTCTTGGATAAGCAAAGAATGTCATATTTTGTCCAAAATTACCTGTTCCTTGAGAAGTACTTTCGGGATCATATCCTTTGAAATCACTCGATGTAAATAAGAATGGATTATTAGCATTTGCATAGATCCTTAAATTAGACATCCCCACCCGTTTCAACACTTCTGGCTTAAACGTGTAGCCCAATTGAATTAAATTCACTCGAATATAGGAGCCATCTGCTACCCATGAATCGTCAACGTTACTATCTTGACCGGCATGTCCTCCATTAGTGAGGTAGATCGCTTGCTCCATGGTATTGGGATTTGTACCGTTATAAGCATCGGTTAAAATCTCTTTTAAACCATTGGTAATACCAAAACGGTCATAAGTAGAATGAAAAAATTGTTGCATTACTTCTACTCCTTTAACAAATTGAAGATCTAAAGTAAAATCAAAGTTTTTATATCTTAAATTATTAATAAAACTACCCGTCCAATCCGGTATTCCCTTTCCAATAATCTCTTTTTCTGTTGTACGTTTTGGTCTACCTATTTGATTTAAGGTAGCATTACCCGCATCCACATCTGCTTGTGTATAAATTCCCAATCTGCGATAACCGAAAAAACTATTTAAATTTTCTCCCACACGAATCACACTATTAGGTCCACCAACCCAACTATTCATTAAAATATCGGCATTATTTTCACCCAATTTCAATACTTCGTTTTTATTGTAATTCATATTTAGAGATGATTTCCAGTTGAAATTCTCGTTATTTACAAGAGTACCTGTGATCATCATATCTAAACCTTTATTTTGTACAGAACCAATGTTCTTCATTACCGTACTAAATCCTGATGCTGTTGGCACAGGCGCATCTAACAATAAATCAGTAGTTTTTTTATGATAGTAAGAAATATCAAAATTTAAACGATTTTGAAATAATCCCAACTCCACTCCGAAATCAAACTGAGCTGTTTTCTCCCATTTTAAATCAGGATTGGCAATGGTACTCACAAAAGAATATGGAGCTCTATTATTGTTCAATAATATAGTTCCAGCTTCAACAATAGCTAAAGATTTATATGGATCTATCTCGGAATTACCCGTCATTCCATAACTACTATGTAGTTTTAGGTTACTGATAGATTCATTCCCTTTTAAGAAATCTTCGTTAGAAACATTCCATGCTAAACCAGCTGACGGGAAAAAAGCATATTTATTATTTTTTCCAAATTTGGATGAACCATCATAACGACTCGTAACAGTCGCCGAATAACGATTATCATACGAATAAGAAGCTCTTAAAAAATACGAGTTCATTGCCCATTTATTCCAGTTTGATCCTGGAGGAGCCGGTAAAATTCCGATACCCATATTATTGAATTCATAAAAATCATCAAAGAAACCTTCCGTTCTTGAATTATCGAAATCATAGGTACGAGCTTGCCACGATAAACCAGCCATTGCATTAATACGGTGTTTATCAAACTGTTTATTATAAGTCAAATAAGTCTCTTCCTGCCAGTAGAAAGTATTGGTATGGTTTCTTTCAGCCCAACCATTTGGTTTGGAGATATTATTCAATGATATAGATGAGTAACCCTGATATTTTTTATCATGATTATCAATACCAAATTGTGTTTTCAGATCTAATCCATCAGCAAGATGAAACGTCAAAGCAGCATTACCAAAAATCTGCGTATTATAACGCATACGCTTTTGCAATTCTAAAATTGAAACGGGATTGGCCATACCTTCAAAACCAAGAACATCAGCGATTGATGAAGAAGCAGAATTTGTATATTCACCGAGTTTATCTCGTACTGGAAGCCAAGGAAGCATTTCAATCATAGTACGACGAGCATCTTGCCCACCCCCATCCTCAGGCGTATAACGTCCCCAAGTATGATTCACACTTAAATTGACAGCTGTTGATAACCAAGATGTGGGTTTAGAATCATAAGCCAACTTACCATTTAAACGTTTATTATACGTGTTATTAACGATACCTTGTTGATCAGTATAATTAATAAAAGCACCAACTGAGGATTTATCATCACCTTGTTGAATACTGAGTTGATGATTTTGTGAAATAGCCGTTCGAGTTGCTTCCCTCTGCCAATCGGTATCATACAATGGTTTACCACCTGCATCAAAGTAATCAGCATCATTGAACCATGTTGAACGATCCAAATCCCAAGTTTTTCCTTGGTATTTGTTTTCATTTTCCAAGCCAATCATAAATGCATCTGTCCACTCTTGTGCATTTAGAAGATCCATATAACGCTGCGGAGAACTTACACCAAGTGATCCTTGATAACTAATGGTGCGTCTTCCATCTTTATTACCACGCTTGGTCGTAACTAGAATTACTCCATTCGCACCCCGAGCACCATAAATCGCAGCAGAAGATGCATCTTTTAGTACTTCAATATTTTCAATATCATTGGGATTCAACAACTGAAAATCTTCCATGACAACTCCATCGACAACATATAGTGGGCTAGATGAAGAATTGATCGTTGCCATTCCTCGGATGATTACCTTATTACCGTAGGCTCCAGGCTGGCTGGAATTGGAGAAGATGTTAACACCTGATGCTTTACCTCTTAGGTTGTCCAATGGGCTAAAATTCTGATCTTTGATCATGTCTGCACCTTTCACCATAGCTATAGATCCGGTCACATCAGACTTACGCATCGTACCATAACCGACCACAACTACTTCATCCAATTGATCTGCAGTTGATTCGAGACGGATGGTTAAGCTGGTGGTGCTCGTCACTTTTGTTTCTGAGGTCTTATACCCTACAGACGATACAACGAGTACATCTCCGACTTTAGCATTGATACTGAAACTACCATCTTGTCCAGTCTGAGTTCCTCCTGGAGATCCTTTCACCGAGATAGTCACACCTGGTACTGGATTTCCTGTGCCATCCAGTACCTTACCACTTACTTGTCCTTGTTTAGCAACAAGGTTTTTTGCTTCTGATACTTCCACGTATCCTAACGAAGTAACTGACGATGCATAGACATGTTGCATAGATCCAGCAATAACAGCTAAAGAAAAAAACAATTTTGATTTTTTCTTTAACTGCAAAAATGTTCTTGCGTCAAATTTGTTCATAATTTTTAAAATGATTTAGATTTGTTTAATCGTTTTAGCCATTTTTGAGAAAAAAATAAATACATAGGTTTCCCTCAAAATGTTAACACATGTTTGTTTGTTGGTTATAATCTTTTAAAAAAGCATATTTTATGCCTTAAGAAAAGTTTTGATCATAGTTGGTTTTAACATCATAATTTGTTTAATCGTTTTAGCTATTTAGAAAAATAAATATTGTAATAGAATTCCCTTTCAAAGACACTAAAACAAATTTTTCTATTCTGTATGGTTATTATTTTTATAAAAATCGATTTATATTTCAAGAGAAAATACCAATCATAATTGGTTATTACATCATAATTTTTTTCAAGCTTGAGTCTATAAATTGCACAATAAACCTAAATACACCGCATCACTGATGTTATCTTAAGCATTTATAAGGTTATTGTAACTTGATTAAATTCGGATAATGAATAATCAAGATTGGTTTAAATTAGTATTTTAATTTTAAAGATTAAGCTTTTTTAAAAAAAAAGCTTAATCTTTAAAAGGTATTATAGATTTCCTTTTTTCATTTCTGCTAGGGCATAATCCACCGCACGAGCAGAAAAAGCCATATAAGTTAGAGAAGGATTTTGAGTAGAAGTTGATGTCATTGCTGCACCATCTGTAACAAAAACATTGGGTACCGAATGTATTTGATTCCACTTATTTAGCATAGACGTTTTTGGGTCTAAGCCCATACGCGCTCCCCCCATTTCATGAATGTCCAGGCCTGGAGCTTGACTACCATCATCACGTCGAATATTGGTAAATCCTGCCGTTTTAAACATATCCTCCATCGTATCAAGATAATCTTTCTTCATCTTTGCATCATTATCATCATAATCGACAGCAATATGAAGTAAAGGAACTCCCCAATCATCTGTTTTCTTAGTATCCAATGTTACCTGGCCTGATTCTTTTGGAATCGTTTCTCCCATCATATGGGAGCCGACTTGCCAATTGCCTAATTTCGGATTTAATAAATTATTTTTCAAGGATTCCCCAGCACCTGAGCGATCAGCAGAGGTACCACGATAAGCACCAAAACCTGCCGCATATCCACGAAGAAAGTCCGTTTCTTGTTTATGTAAATTTCTAAATCGAGGAATATATCCCCCACCCGCTGGATTTCTTCCTTCAGTAGTATAATCTTGCAAACCCTCATATTCTGCATAAATTCGGGCACTATAGTTATGAAAAGCAACATATTTGCCCAGAACGCCCGAGTCGTTACCTAGACCATTAGGAAAACGATTGGATTTCGAATTCAACAAAATTAAATTTGTATTGATTGCTGCTGCATTGACAAAGATAATACGCGCATAAAAATCGATTTCCTCCTTGGTATTGGTGTCGATCACGCGAACACCTACAGCTTTACCTCTTTGTTCATCATACAAAATGGAATGAACCACAGAAAAGGGACGGAGAGTCATGTTCCCAGTTTTTGCAGCCCAAGGTAACGTTACAGCATTGGAGCTAAAATAACCTCCAAATGGACAACCGCGTTGACATAAAGTACGATTTTGACATTGTACACGTCCTTGATCAAAATGAATTTGATTGGGTTTGGAAAGGTGTGCACAGCGTGCTGAAATTACTTTCCGCTCTGGATATTGAGAGGATACCGATTGCTTGAAATATTTTTCTACCATATTAAGCGGATAACCCGGTAAAAATTCGCCATCAGGCAATTCGGGCAAGCCATCCTTATCGCCAGCAATCCCTGCAAATTTTTCAACATAATCATACCATGGTTTTAGATCGGCATAACGAATGGGCCAGTCCACAGCAAAACCATCACGAGCTGGACCTTCAAAGTCAAAGTCAGACCAACGTTGTGTTTGTCTCGCCCATAAAAGCGATTTACCACCTACTTGATATCCGCGAATCCAATCAAAAGGTTTATCTTGTACATAAGGATGCTCTTTATCTTTGACAAAAAAATGAGCCGCATCTTCATGAAAAGCATAACATTTACTAACGATTGGATTTTCCTGTTTTATGGCATATGGCATCTCATTGCGATGTTCAAATTCCCAAGGATTCATATTGGTGGTAGGATAATCTTTAATGTGCTTCACATCACGACCTCGCTCTAAAACCAAAGTCTTCAATCCCTTTTCGCACAATTCTTTCGCAGACCAACCACCGCTAATCCCCGATCCAATCACAATTGCATCGTAGGTTCTATCTTTTTGACTGTCTATATTAATATTTGCCATTTACGCTTTCAATTTTACCGCAGCTTGATAAGGCCCAGGAATCAATTTGTATATCAACTTGTTTTTCATCACGTATTCAGAATTTAAATATCCTTGAATAGTCCGATTTTTAAATATCTTAAAAAAAGCAGCTTCATCTCCCTCCTTGTGACCCTCCAAAGCTGTTATAGAGGTTAAAAGCTGTTCTGAAGTCTGCGATTCGGAATTGTCCTTTAATGCCTGCATACCCTTTACAAATACCTGTTGGTTTTCAGGACTTTCGCAATCATCGACCATCTTCATCACAAATAAATGCAAATTCAGTTCTAATCCTCCTGGAGAATCTGTTTTAGGAATAACAATTTCAGCGAGCTTTGCCAAAAAATCTTCATCTGAAGCTGATAACTTAATATTTTGGAGCACAATAGATGCGCCCCCTTGTTCACGAAGACAAGAAGGCAATATGGCGATTCCTCCTGCGATAATAAATAACTGCTTAACAAGGGTTCTTCGATTCATCATAATAAGGTATTCTTACTGCTGTAATATTAAAGATAATATTAAAAATAACAAAGCTAAAACGATTAATTTTTATAAAAAAATACATAAAACTATCTGAGCAGGTCATTAACCTCTTTGAGATCGAATAAAAGATGGTCCACAAAATCCAAGCGATCACGTTCAGCTTTTTGCTTTGTTACAGCAATACATGTCAATCCGGCATCATATGCAGCACGAGATCCTGTCGCGGTATCCTCTACAGCAACGACTTCTGATGTATCAAAACCGGATAATAACAAGGCTTTTTGATAACAAGTTGGATTCGGTTTAGGATTAACAACATCTTCACGGGTTACGAACCATGAAAAATGTTGCAATAAGCCATAATGCTCAAGCATGCGCTCAACGGTTGGCCTAAAATTGGAAGTCACTAAACCCATCTGAATGTCCCTTTCCATCAAAAAATCAATTAATTCTCTTGCGTGTGGCATCAAAGGGATCGTTAACATATCTTGATTTGCATAATTTTCCCTAGTACTTTTCCACATGAATTCTTCCTTAACGTCAACTCCCCAGAGTTCTTTCATCGTTAGTATATTACGGGCCAAAGTATGTCCTGCAAAATACTGAATCCAAGTTTCGAAATCCAAATCAACAGCAAAGTGCTGTTTAAGAATTGGCTTCCATGCTTCAAAATAAAAACGTTCAGAATCTACCAAGGTTCCATCAAAATCAAAAAATACAGCTCTTAAATCTTTCATCCGTTAAAAATAGGCAAACCCTAGGGCAATTCCTACTCAACTATACCGCAATACACCGAATCGGAATTTAAATCAAGGTACGAATCCCATATTCCAAAATATACGTGAATGGGATTTTTCTCGTCAAAAGATCCAATTAACGGTACTGTACAAGAGCCTTGATTAACCTCAGCGACACCAATATCAAGTTGTATAAATTCCTTTGTGTTAAATAATGCGAAGCTCATTTTGTACATTTTATCGATATAATCCGCATTAACAATCCATTTCATATGCAACATTTTGCCATGCCTTTCAACAGAACAACCTGTCGGAGGAGAAAGAGGACCTTTAAAAATAAAAACTTTTTCAACATTGACATAATATTGGCAATCTGCGTCCAATTCCATTGTTTCCTTTAAGATGTGTTGTTGTGCCAATTGAAATGGACCGATTTTGCTTCCCTTTGGAGCAAGATGACGATAGCCATATTGCATTAAAGCTTTTACAGATCCAATAAAATTATTCGCAACCTTCATCTTCTGCTGATTCAGCAACATAGCTTCGGTTGGAGGTTTTCTATTTTTATTTCGAGCACCTCTAATAATATTTTGGCCATTGAGCTTATAGCCATATACTGAACCTACTTTACCTCTAAAAGGTCCATTAGGACCATTTTCTTGAATTGCCATTGGTTTAGATAGTTATTTGGTTTTCAAATCCTCTTACACTCCTCAATACCAAATATATACAAAATTATACATTAATTTAGGTATAAGATATTGTTTAGTTAGTTTTAATAGGGGGTTAGTAGGGGTATACCCCTATTAACCCCCTATTATCCCCCTATTAAATCTCTGTTAATTCTTAATATGGTATGGATTTACCTCGAATCAATTTGAATTACTTTCTACATTTATTAAGTTTGTATATTCCGCACCAAAACTCATATACTCTGGTGCCTTAATTTTAAGATAGATCAAGATGAAAGTTATTGCTATAGGCCGCAACTATATAGACCATGCTAAAGAACTCAACAACCCCATTCCCAAAGAACCCGTTGTTTTCATGAAACCAGATACAGCTTTACTAAAAGACAATAAAGACTTCTATTACCCCGATTTTTCGAATGACATTCATTATGAAGCGGAGATCGTTTTACGTGTCTGTAAAGAGGGAAAACATATAAGTACCAAATTTGCACATACATATTTTGATGCCATCGGATTAGGAATAGATTTTACAGCTCGAGATATACAACAAAAACATAAAGAAAAGGGTTTACCTTGGGAACTTGCGAAATCTTTTGACGGTTCAGCAGTTATCAGTACACTGATACCTAAAGAAAATTTAGGTGATCTTAAAAATCTTGATTTTTCATTAGTCAAGAATACAGAACTTGTACAACAGGGAAATACAAAAGATATGATTTTTTCTTATGAAGATCTAATTGTATATATATCCAAGTTCATTACTTTACGAAAAGGAGACTTAATTTATACAGGAACTCCTGCAGGCGTGGGCCCAGTAATTATTGGTGATACTTTAGTTGGATATATCGGTCAAGAGCAAATGTTTAGTTGTGTCATTAAGTAAGCGATTATGAAGAAATTAAGTTTTATAATCAGTCTGCTTACTATGGCTACGACAACGATACAAGCACAAGATATCATCAAACATCGTCAATATCCACAAAATTATTTTAGGCGACCTATGGATATCGCTCCACAGGCATCTGGTTCATTTGGCGAGTTGAGAGCTACTCATTTTCATGGTGGCGATGATTACCGCACGCAACAAAAAATTAATATACCAGTATATGCTGTAGCAGACGGTTTTGTGTCACGTATTCGTGTACAGATTAGTGGGGGTGGAAATTCGGTTTATGTCGATCATCCTAACGGCTATACTTCTGTATATTTACATTTAGAAAGCTTCAATAATGAACTCAATGCTTTTATAAAAGCAGAACAATATAAACAAAAGCGTTTTGACGTTGATTTATTCTTAAAACCAGGGCAGTTTAATTTAAAAAAAGGACAGCTTTTAGCCAACTCTGGTAATACGGGCGGTTCGGCAGGACCACATCTTCATTTTGAAATCCGCGACACAAAGCAGCAACTTCCTTTTAACACTCAATTATTCGGACTTACCTTTCCCGATGATACTAAACCCATTATTCGAGGTCTAACGGTTTATGACCTGGCAGATCCCATTTTCAATGAAAATACACCACGAAGACACCAGACTGTAAAAGCACTTACAAATGGCAATTATAGCCTTTCTGGTAATGCTCCCATTCCTGTTAATGGCAGGTTTGGTTTAGGGATTAATACCGTTGATAAACGCAAAGGCATTTCCTTTACCTATGGGGTATACTCGATTGAACTGTTTTTGGACAACAAAAATATCAGTACCGTCCTCTTCGAAGCAATTCCATTTGATAAAACACGTGCTATCCATTCGTACATCGATTACCCCTACTGGAAAAAATCAAATGTTCGTGTACAAAAAAGTTTCAAGCAGCCTGGAAACCCTATAGACATCTACTATCAATTAGAAAATAATGGTGTTATGGAGCTCCAAGATGACCAAGTGCATCAAGTTCGCTATGTTGTAAAAGATGTACAGGGTAATGCAACAGAAATAAATTTTGAAGTGCAAAGGGATGCAAACTACGTGGTGAAAAATACTCCATCAAACGCTGGAAAGTACTTCAATTTTCTGCTTGACAATGTATTCCAAGCTGATAATGTAAAGGTTACTGTTCCTAAAAACACCTTGTACGATAACCTGAACTTTACTTATAGCGAGGGTCCTAAACCTGTCAATGCGTACTCGCAACTTCAGCGTATTCATAATAAATTTACTCCTGTATTTGGTTCGTACACATTAAGCATTAGACCAACTGCAGAGCTCACAAAGGAACTTTACAGCAAAGCACTGCTCATGTCCACTGATGGTGGATCTCAAGGAGGAAAATATGAAAATGGCTTAGTGACAGGATCGGTGCGAAGTTTTGGCGATTTCTATATTGCAGTCGATACAATCGCACCAACCATTACGGCTCGTAATTTAGTGAATAATAAAAATGTCTCCGCCCAGAAACAGATCGACTTTACCATTTCAGATAATTTATCCGGTATTCAATCCTTTAATGCCTATATCGATGGAGAATGGGTACTGATGAAGTATGACCCTAAAAATCGTCATATCTGGCATACTTTTGAATCTAATTTAAGTTCGGGAAAACACAACTTTAAACTAGAGGTCAAAGATTGGAAAGATAATGTAAGGATTTATGAAGCCAATTTCACGAGATAATCAGTATCTTGTACGTAAGACTAATAATAATACCATATGGCAACACTAGAAGTAGGACAAAAAGCACCTGCAATAACGGCTAAAAACCAAAATGGAGAAAGCATTTCTTTGTCAGATTTTATGGGCACAAAAGTAATTTTGTATTTCTACCCAAAAGATAATACGCCAGGCTGCACGACAGAAGCTTGCAATTTTAGAGATAATTACCAATCCCTAAAAAAGGAGGGTTTCGAAATTATCGGTGTCAGTATCGATGGAGAAGCATCTCATCAAAAGTTCATCAGCAAACATGAACTACCCTTTCAATTGCTGGTGGATGAAGACCAAAAAATTGTCAATGACTACGGCGTATGGGTAGAGAAAAACATGTATGGCAAAAAATACATGGGGACTGCACGTACAACATTTGTCATTGATGAACGAGGAAATATTGCACATATTATTAAAAAGGTAGATAATAAAAATGCCTCCCAACAAATCCGTGATCTAATAAAATAGAGAGCAGATAACCCTATTGCTGGTTCACAAAAAGCACAGGTGATATCGGCAACTTTGGAAAAACCCTTTTGCAGTAATGATTTCAATTGCTGCAAAAGAGGCTTTTCACACAGATCCTAGTATGCATTCATGTTGTACTAAAAGCTAAATAGCAATATCTAGGCCCTACTATCTAAAATCTAAATACTAATATTTATATTTGCTACTTATGAGCAAACAAACAGACGACTTCTTTAAAAGTATAGTATCACACTCCAAGGAATATGGTTTTGTATTCCAATCGAGTGAAATATATGATGGCTTAAGTGCTGTCTATGACTACGGTCAATTAGGTTCTGAACTGAAAAACAACTTGAAGACCTATTGGTGGAAATCCCTGGTGCAATTGAATGAAAACATTGTCGGTATCGATGCTGCTATTTTCATGCATCCGACAACTTGGAAAGCTTCAGGTCACGTGGATGGATTTAACGATCCCATGATCGACAATAAAGATTCTAAAAAACGTTACCGTGCTGATCAGTTGATCGAGGATAAAATAGCCCGTTACGAAGCGGATGGTAAAACTGATAAAGCTGCTGCTTTATTAGAAGCTTTAAATGTTGCTTTGAACGCTGATGACCTAGCTGGTTTGAAAACTATTATTGAAGATCATAATATCGTTTGTCCTGTTTCAGGAACAAAAAACTGGACCGATGTTCGTCAATTCAATTTGATGTTTGCGACACAAATGGGAGCAATGGCTGATGGTGCCGAACAAGTATATTTACGTCCTGAAACTGCTCAAGGTATCTTTGTTAACTTCTTAAACGTTCAAAAAACTGGCCGCATGAAAATTCCTTTCGGAATTGCTCAGATCGGTAAGGCTTTCCGTAACGAAGTCATTGCGCGTCAATTTATCATGCGTATGCGTGAATTTGAACAAATGGAATTACAATTTTTTGTTCGTCCAGGTACAGAAATGGAATGGTACAACAAATGGAAAGAAACTCGTCTTAAATGGCATTTAGCTTTAGGTTTCAATCCAGATAATTACCGTTACCACGATCACGATAAATTAGCACATTACGCTAACGCAGCAGTGGATATCGAATTCAACTTTCCATTTGGATTTAAAGAAGTAGAAGGTATCCATTCTCGTACAGATTTTGATTTAAAACAACACCAAGAGTTCTCTGGTAAAAAAATGCAATATTTTGATACCGAGATCAATCAAAACTATATCCCTTACGTGGTAGAGACATCGATTGGTTTAGATCGTTTGTTTTTAACGGTATTATGTAATTCATTGGTTCAAGAAGATCTTTCTACAGATGAGAAACAAGATTCACGTGTTGTATTGAAATTTCCTCCAGCGATCGCACCGGTAAAAGCAGCCATTTTACCTTTAACCAAGAAAGATGGTCTTCCAGAGAAAGCGCGTGAGATTATGTCTGTTTTGAAATTAGACTACAATGTCCAATATGATGAAAAAGATTCCATTGGTAAACGTTACCGTCGTCAGGATGCTATCGGTACACCGATCTGTATCACAGTTGACCATCAATCATTAGAAGACAACATGGTTACTATTCGTCACCGTGACTCAATGCAACAAGAGCGTGTAGCAATTGCCGACCTACAACAATTCGTTTCTGACCTCGTAGGTTGGAATACTTTATTAAAAAAAGTCTTATAATGATATCAAAGATATAAAAAAGGGTGTTTCTTCATAGAAGAACACCCTTTTTAATGATTTATGTGGAGAAGAGCCTAATCCACAAGAACTTGTCAATATTAAAAATCTACATCCACCTGACCATTCCATGTTTCATTCTTTCGAATGATAAATCCCTGGATGGGGTCAAATCCCTCGAGCAACAAACCTTTAAAAAGAACTTGCATATTGTTTTTAACATCAGTACTCAATTCAAATGTTCGAATCGGAACTCCTTCAGCAAATACTTTCAACTCATACTTAATAGATCTATTGGTATCGTGGAATCCCATAAATTGATTAAAATAAAACTTCTTATTATTCGTTGTAAAGTTTGGTTCTATCAGCAGGACACTGGCATCCATTTGGGTATTGCTGCTATTACTAAAGGGGTAATAATAAAAACTAGGATGTTTTTGCTGAATGCGGATACTATCAATTTTACTCAAATCTTCCACATCCGTAAATTCTACATTAATTTCACTAAAGATCCGATCTAATGTCAATACCCTTTCCATAGCGTTGTTCACCTCAAATGTATCCCTTACAGCATAGATCTCCACTTCCTTTTCCAGAAATGAATTGCTCATATAAAAACCACTTCGGTTAGCACTATTTGCAAAAATAATGGGACTGTTGGAGTTTTTGGTAACCAAACTCAAATAGTATGTCCCGACAGGCAGATCAATTTCAAAACTTTCTTGGGCAGAGATTCCCCCTTGTTTAACCAATGCCTGACTTTCAGAATTATAGATATGATAATAGAGCTTATTTTGTAAAACTGATTCATCTGTGATTCCCGTTATCATTAAATTGTCCATTTTAAAGGTGCCGGTAGTTGGATTATAGATGCTGCCCGTAGGTCGTGTACCTTCAAATAAACGCAGACGAATCCAAACATATTCCTTTCCTAAAACGGGTATTGCTGTTAAGGATTGAGTGACTGGCAGTTTTGCAACACCAGTATTTGCTAACTCTATCGGATAATGAATGGTATCTGAAAGTTTGGAAAAGGACAAACCTCGATCTGTTGAATAATCAATCAATAATGCACGTGGTCCAGTTCCTGAACTATTGACATCCATACTTAAACTCTGGATCGATGTAATTCTTTGCACAGGAAGTTTTAAGAGAATTGACTGTGCACCTCTAAAGTTGATTGATTTACCAGTGGTGGGCCATCCAGCTGTAAAGCTATAATCAACTTTACCATTATTATAATCAATGATAGGTAATGGATTGATTGCTATAGTAGGATCAGTATTACCTAAATCAAAAGTCCACTGAAATAGAATCTCTTCTTGTGAACTTCCTGTCGCTTTTCCGGAAGCTAATTTTTTCACGCCACTGGCCTTTTGCAGTGGCGTTACTATACTTTCAAAATCTTTAATCTTGAATTTTACAGCGAACACATTTTCTTCTAATTCATCTGAAATTTTCTTATTCTTTTGACATGATGAAGCAGCGGCTAATAAAAAGATGAATACTAAAGAAGATATGCTCAAATTAAATTGGGCATTCTTTTTCATAAAATATCTAAGGTTAGTTACACAATAACAACTTTAAAGATACTTATTAGTTTTAAATGTTAAAATTTAGGAATGATGATTTCTAATCTTTCGCTGCGACATGTTGTTAATTTATTAACTTTTAGCACATATACTTTTGATTTAGTGTTTGATTTATTCAGGATAAATTGATTGTTACTTCCCTTTGGACGGACATATTCACCATTAAAGTCATCCCATTCATACAACAATGTACCATCTTCGTTACACCATAAATAATTGTAACGATCATCAGATTTTTCCTCTAAAGTAATGCGGATTTTACCTAATTTCTTATCAAACTTTACTTTGGCACCTTTAGGTTTTTCAACCTTATCAAAAACTTTAACTAATACTTTGCTTCGAGGAGATTTCTTACCTTTCCACACACTTTCGACGAAATAACTTGTTGATTCCTTGACTTCATTCACACTCACATTAGCTCCAGAAGCAAAAGGAGTTTCCAGCTGATTTTCACGATACCAATTGTATGTCAATCCGCGACTTGCCTGTTTGATATTCAATACCTGTCCACCATTAAAACAGGTCTCCAACGTATCTCCCCAATTGGATAACGGGGTGCTAAGTTCACGATCTTTATTATTGGTAATCGACCATACTGTTTCGTACTGATGAGCATGATGGGAATCGATCCGAACTAAAGAAGTCGTATCTTTTACAATCGCTTTTAATTGATTGTGTCCCAATTGAAGCATCCCCACATTCAAATAAATCGAATCGATGTTTTGATCAATTAAAAGATCGTTGAGATACCATTTCACATCCAATGTATTGGGAGATGGTTTTAATAATTTTAGCGTGAAAACAGACATACTACTATCTGCATCTATTAATTTACTCGCTACTGGCAAGGTAGCGACGATTGGATTCGTCTTCTGGTGTATGGTTTCCACAAAAACTTCTTGACATACCGCACAAAATGGAGCTACCAAATATTGCATTTTACAAAATTCATGAGGTCTAAACCAAGTAGACTTTGATCCTGTTCCGCCATAAGCATACACGCCAATACCTTGCATACCCACCCAATGCTTCCAAGGCACTTTTGTTGGATCTGACTCTTGGCTACGATTGGGTCCCTCTATGGCATACTGATTACCAGCCCAGTACTCATCTGCCAGAATAGAGAAAGAATGACCGATCTCATGTACTGCAATATCATTGCTCATAAAGTTAACTGTAGCAGTCGCATACTTACCACCAGAACCTCCATAAAAAGGAGAGTTGACCAAAATTACAACTTGTGTATAATTTGGAATATGATCTTTCAACACCTGATCGATGATCCGATATTTCTGGGGAACGACCAATCGATGTAATCCTCCATTATCAAAGCTACTTCCAAATATGGTATTGGGAGAGGCGACGGGAACTGGATATTTTTTTGTAAACTTATTAAATCGCACAGGATATTCACTCAAATCTGTATGACCATGCACGCAGTCACTCGCGCTACAGGCATGTGTGGCTCCAGATTCTGGAGAAGGTGTTTTGATCGCAAACACATTAAAATAATTACTGTATTGACGAAAAGGTTCTGTCTGAAAGAAATAATCCGTGAAACGTTTGGCATCTTCTTCAAAATCTGTCAATTGTGCTTGTGTATAACCATCGCCTAAGATTACGAGGTTCACCACCTTTTGATCAGTTCCTTGATACTGCAATGTATCTATGGCATAACGTTGTGCAAAACAACCAGGAAAGAAAAAGAATGAAAAGAGAAAACTTAAAAATAGAGGTTGTAATTTGATTTTCATTAATATAAGGTATTGATGAGCATTAATTCATGTCTTTTATTTTATGTTGCACCAAGTATTCACTTGGAGAAAGTTTGGTGATTTTTTTAAATACGCGATTAAAATTGACCACATTATTAAAACCTGTTTTAAAAGCGATATCCGATACATTTTCTGACAGACCATGGATTAACATCTTACAGGCTTGTTCGATGCGAATTTCGTTAAGAAAGGTGATATAAGTCTTTCGCGTATGTTTCTTAAAATATTTACAAAATGCATGCGGTGTCATATGAGCAACTCCTGAAATATCTTCTAGTGATATCTTTTCCTCAAAATGCTTAAATGTATATTGGAAAATCTCATTAATACGTATGCCTTCTGCATCAGAATACTTTTTCTGTGGAATTCCGGTATAAAGCGATGTCCAAAGATCTACTTTTTCAGTAAGGTAATCAATCAAACTAACAAATGCCGTTAACCGCTCTAATCCTTCTGTTTCATTAATCTGTAAGAATTTTCGTTTGATCGCAGGATTTGATCCTGCATCTAACTTTTTACTCACATTGATATTTTCCAGGAAGAAACGAACTTGTTCTAATTCTGGTAGCTGTAAAAAATCCCTGAATCTCGTGTAGTCGAAGAATATATGAATGGCATGAATTTGTTCTTTTAATATGGGATCAGGAATCAATTCCGAACGTTGAAACATATGGGGTTCGTTGGCATCCACAATATAAATTTCATCTTGTTTGAATTGATGGGTAAAATTGCCAATCAAAAAAGTACCCTCACCTTTTAAGATGTATGTCAGTTGAATTTCTTTATGTCGATGATAGTTACTGTAGAACTCCACCAACAGATCCTCTTGTACACAAACAGAGCCCTGGTTTGGAACAGGAACGGTAAATTGAACAACTTTCATGATCAAAAAAAACTAAAAAAAACAGATATTGTTTAATTATTCAAATTTAAACAATATAATAGACAATAATCGTAAATCCTTCTATAATTTATTTTTTGCTTTTGTATGAAACCAGACAACGTTAGATCTGCCCTCACGTATTCCATAACTGTTTTTAATGAATCACCATCCGTCCACATATACTAGATTCTATTTGATCCCTCCTCGTTATCTCAAATAGTGTATTAGGAAGCAGATTGGTCATTAAAAAGGTTGTAAATTAAATTTGAATTTACAACCTTTTTACATCTTATATTGAACAATTATTTTATTTTATAATCCTGGTATTCAAGACCATTCAATACGTTGACGATCTTATTTTTTGGTCCAGTGATCTGATAGTCGATCACCTTTCCATCTTTCCATCTCATATCCACCGTATAGTTACCTCTCGCCTTCAACCCTTTTACAGATCCATCTTTCCATGCTTTGGGTAAAGCAGGTAGTAAATGGATAAAGCCTGCGTGACTTTGAATTAACATCTCAGCAATTCCTGCAGAACCTCCAAAATTACCATCTATTTGAAATGGAGGATGTGCACAGAATAAATTTGGATAAGTACCTGCTCCCAATCCTTGGTAAGTCGTTTCATTAACAAATGCTGGCTTTAGCAATTGTCTTAATATTTCTAGGGAATGATCGCCATCCTGCAATCTTGCCCAAAACAAAATCTTCCATGCACGAGACCATCCAGTGCCCTCATCGCCTCTTACTTCTAGCGTCTTACGAGCTGCGTCTGCCCAAGATTTATCTTTTTGAGGAGAGATAAAATTTGCCGGATAAAGACCGTACAAATGTGATACATGCCGGTGCTGCGGTTCTACCTCTTCATAATCAGTTAACCACTCTTGAACACGACCACTTTTACTAACCACTACCGCTGGTGGAATTTGACTCAATTTATCCTTTAATTTTTGAACAAATGGATCATTTAAGTTTAAAAGACTATCCGCTTGTATCAGGTTCCCATACAGTTCTCTTACAATCTGATTATCGATCGTAGGACCCATCACTACGGAAGCGACTTCACCATTTGGAAGACGAAACCCATTTTCAGGAGAGACGGATGGTGAAGTGACCAACCAGCCTGTTTTTGGATCTTTAACTAAGATATAATCATAAAATTCTGCTGCTCCTTTTAAAACGGGATAGACTTCTTTTAAATACGTTTTATCTTGTGTAAACAAATAATGTTCCCAAAGATGATTACACAACCATCCTGAAGCTGTACTTGAACCCCAAGATGCATTTTCTCCTGGAGCTGAGTAACCCCAGACGTTTGTCATCATATAAACAACCCATCCTGGTGCATTGTAATAAGCTTTAGCAGTTTTTTCACCAGTCTTTGCAATACGCTTGATCATGGCTATAAAGGGTTTATGATATTCAGAAAGATTACTGACTTCAACTCCCCAGTGATTCATTTGTGCATTGATATTCAAGTGATAATCGCCATTCCAAGGTGTCTGGATCTGATGAGCCCATAAACCTTGTAAATTTGGAGGTAATGCATTTTTGTGATCTGGAGCTGTGCTTGAAATACTCAAGTAACGACCAAACTGAAAGTACAATGCCGCTAATCCATTATCTAAAGCTGGATTTTCAAAAAATTGATGTAAACGTTGCGGAGTTGGCGTATCGATCTGAGACTGATGATCTGCAATAGTTAAAGCAACACGGTCAAATTTCTTCGCATAAGCTTTTTGATGATTGCTATACAGATTGCTATTAGCAGTTTTTTCAACAACAGCAATATTTGTACGGATAACCTCTTGCGGATTTGTTCCGTAGTAATTTGTACTTGCGGCAAAGAAAACTGTCGCTTCATCAGCTCCATTTAAGATTAATTGTTTACCATCATCTGTCAATTTCCCACCCTTAAACACAATTTTAACTTTACTTGCAAACTGTAGGTTTTTACCGCCTTTACCATCTGGTAAAGAGCCTAACAAAACAATTTCACCATTTTTAATCTGATAAGAATCTATATTTTCGGATCTTTCCAGAGCAACAGCAAAACTGATACTTTTTTTCTGAGAAGCAGTTAAATGTATCACGCCTACATTTTGATCAAAAGAAGTGTAGTAAGTTCTCTTGTAGTCTACTCCGGAGGAAGTGAAAGAAGTATGTGCAGTCGCGTTCCCAATATTTAATGATCGCTCATAATTAGAAACATGCTGTACATCCACTTCAAAATTAAATTTTAAAAATCCAAAATTCTGATAACAACCATATGGTGCATTCGCACCTGCTCCAAAAGCAGACCCCTGTCCAGTACACACAAAGTTCTTATTCACCAGATCCTCAGCTTCTTTGTTCTTTCCCGCTATCAATAACTTCTGAATCTCACTGACACTGTTATATGCATTATAATTATTGGGATCTTCAGCTGAGCCCGACCACATAGAAATCTCATTTAAGACCAATGATTCGGACTTAATTCCACCATCTGGCATCATTCCTATCAATCCATTTCCTAATGGCAGTGTTTCTTCCCATCGAGTAGCTGGTTTATCGTACCACATCGTTAGACCATCTCTTTTTTGTGCATACGCTTGGAGAGAGGTGATCGATAACAGAGCCAATAAGGTTGATTTAGTTGTAAATTTCATTTTTTATTTAGAATATAATTCAAATTCTGCCACTGTAAAGACATCTTTCGTTAACGTTTCTGTTGGAACAAATTTGATGTATTTTGCCTTTATGACATCATCAAAAATGATCTGTTGTAAAATTGGATTTGCTTTAATATTGGAAAACTCACCCTCTTTCACCATTACCCATTGTTGCTTATTGTGACTGGTATAGATCTTATACCTGGTCGCTGTACCTACTGTTTTTCCATCTTGACGTGGTAAGTAACCGAGTCCTATGACATCACTTTTTAATTCAAAAACAAATCCCTTTTCATATGCTTGTACGGAGGCAAAAGTTTCGCTCTTACCATCAAGTGCCTTTGCAGATTCGGAAAAAGCACTAACTGTAAACTCCCTAGCATTTAATTTTTTAAATCCTGCACCTTCAAATTCAAAGGCTTCATTATATTCTTTATATAATCCAAAATCACTGACCGTAATAGCGACCGGAGCGAATAATTGAACGCGCAGTTCATCGGTCGTAACTGGGTTCTCCAGTTTCATCAATCGATTAGCGCCAATACTTGTAGCCTTTGTCAATGTCACCCATTGGCCATTCACTTTTTGCTCTACCAAAACACTATCAAGCCGTTGACCGAGTTTAATATTTTCTCGTATCTGAATAATATCAAAGGTTTGTTTACCATTCAACTTTATTTCTAATGAGGCTTGATGCTCATCATCGTTTGTTGCCCAATAGCTATAGCGATCATCATCGAGGATATACGATGTTCCATATTCTTGAATGGAGTGCTCACGAATAGTAGATGCTTTAATTTGAGCATCCTTTGCTAAATTGGTTTTAAAAGTTTTTTCTACCTTTTTTCCAAATGCCGCCAAAGATTTGACATCATTGTCATGCAATTGACCCGATGGCATAGGAGCCAGCCCAAGATTCATATTCGCACCACGCCCGACAGATTTTAAATAGATTTCAAATAGCTGATTTGGTGTTTTAACCTGAGCATCTTGTTCTGCATGATAAAACCAGCCTGGTCTTTGCGGAACATCACATTCAGCAGGAATCCAATATTTTCCATTTCGAACTCCAGATGTCAATGTTTTTTCATTAACTAATCCGGGAACTGCTTTTTTCCCATCTAAGCCTTCTGGTGTAAAAGTTGCCCATGACGTTTCTCCTGCAAATCCCTTTTCATTTCCAACCCATCGCATATCGGGACCAACATCACTAAAGATCATGGCCATGGGCTGCAACTTGCGTACGATAGGCCAAGTTTTTTCTTCCCATGCATAATAGATATTGCGATCGATGGTTCTTTTCTCTTTCAATCCACCGTAATAACCATCACCTCCATTGGCTCCGTCATGCCATGAAGTAAACAATTCTCCATAATTAGACATCAATTCCGTCAGTTGTGCCCGATAAGCCTCCGCATAGTCAGCAGTACCATAGCGCATATCGTTGCGATCCCATGCGGAAAGATATACACCAAATTTCATCTTATTGGCATGCGTTGCTAACATAAAATCTTTGACCATATCACCTTTACCTTGTTTCCAAGGTGACGCTGCCACACTATATGTTGTGGTTGCGGTCGGCCACAGACAAAAGCCATCATGATGCTTAGCAACAGAAATCAAACCCTTAAAACCAGCGGAAGCTGCTGCTCTTGCAATTTGATTCGCATCAAATTGAGTTGGATTAAAGATAGCCGGATCGGCATCACCGTATCCCCATTCCTTATTTTGAAAGGTAGTTGGCGTATAATGAATTAAACAATAAGTATCCATTTCATGCCATTTCAATTGTCTTTCGGAAGGAATAGCTCCATATGGTTTCGGCGGATTTACAGGTTCAGATGGTAAAATACTACCATTGACAAAGAGTAAACTAGAGAAAAGAAATGTTAACATATTTGTAGAGAATAGGTTTTAAATCTTAAATATAGTTTTATTTTGGTGGAATTAAAATTTGATCAATTCATTTTACTCAAGCAATCGATTGATCAAGTTAATCTAAAAAATAAATCCTTGATCATTAATATTGATACCTCATCAAGATTATCAATAAAATAAGACCATACATTTCATTTAAATTTGTTTAGAACAAAAAAATTGAAACTCATCATACGTATAATGGAAAATAACAATAACAAAAAAATTACAACTGCATCAGGAGCTCCTGTTGTCAACTATGAAGACACGATGACGGTTGGACCTAGAGGCCCTGTACTATTACAAGATTATTTTCTGCATGAAAAATTAGCGCATTTTAATAGAGAGCGTATTCCAGAAAGAATTGTACATGCCAAAGGTTCTGGCGCATATGGCACATTTACAGTAACGCATGATATCTCCCAATACACGAGAGCAAAACTCTTTAATGGAATCGGAAAGCAAACGAAGTTGTTTATTCGTTTCTCTACTGTAGGTGGAGAAAGAGGCTCTGCAGATTCGGAACGTGATCCACGTGGATTTGCAATAAAGTTCTATACGGAAGATGGAAATTATGATTTAGTAGGCAACAACACACCGGTCTTCTTTATAAAAGACGCAAAAAAATTTCCTGATTTTATCCATACTCAAAAAAGAGATCCTTATACAAATTGCAAATCGGCAACCATGATGTGGGACTTTTGGTCATTAAATCCTGAATCTCTCCACCAAGTGACGACCTTGATGTCGGACCGTGGTACACCATTAGGCTATAGACATATGCATGGATACGGAAGTCATACCTATTCCATGATCAACGCACAGAATGAATTGGTATATGTTAAATTTCATTTTAGAACACAACAGGGCATCAAAAACCTGACTGCCGCTGAGGCCGATGAAATGCGTGCAAAAGATATGGACTATGCACAACGCGATCTACATACAGCAATTGAAAAGGGAGATTTTCCAAAATGGAAGCTTTATATCCAAGTCATGACCGAATCGGAAACTAAAACTTTCCGCTGGAATCCATTTGACTTAACGAAGGTATGGTCGCAAAAAGAGTATCCACTTATTGAAGTTGGAGAAATGGAGTTAAACCAAAACCCCAATAATTACTTTGCTCATGTGGAACAAGTCGCTTTTGCACCAGCACATGTGGTAGATGGTATTAGTTTTTCTCCAGATAAAATGCTACAGGGTCGTATTCTATCTTATCCTGATGCACAGCGCTATCGTTTAGGGGGTAATTATGAGCAAATTCCGGTAAACCAATGTCCTTTTATGACCAACAATTATCAACGTGATGGTCAGATGACTGTCAATGGGAATCAAGGCTCTGCTCCAAACTATTATCCCAACAGTTTTGATAGCAACTACCAAGATCAAGCTTACAAAGAGCCTGCATTACAATTGGATAGTGTCGTGGCCGATCATTATGACCGCAACGCCCCTGGTGAAGACGATCACTATACGCAACCTGGTGACCTGTACCGATTATTAGATGAAGGGCAAAAACAACATCTCGTTGAAAATATTGTTGGTGCAATGTCTGGAATCGAAGGTCCAAAAAGAGATGAAATTATCATGCGACAACTGTGTCATTGGTTTAGAGCAGATATGAATCTAGGTCTTAGTGTTGCTAGAGGTTTAGGGTTTTCTATGGATCAAATGGCGAAACATATGCCGCAGAAATAAAAAATAATTCGGCAATAATTTAAGGAGCGGAAATGTACCCATACATTTTTGCTCTTTTTATGTCTTCTACATGTCTCACAATGTATGTTAAGTACCAAAGTTTGAAGCTTAATATCAAAATATACAACACTTATCCTAGCTTCTTAATCGTACTTATTTAGAATCGAATCAATATTGACAAAATTAAATGAATCGCATTGCAATCGATTTAACTGTATGATAGGCTGTTATTTGAGATTGGGATCGTATAAATTTTAAAAACTTAAGTTGTTCTAATGATTATTTTTTACACAAATTTATTTGATAAAATATAAAAAATAAAATTTACAACTTGTACCTTTACCTCATCATGAACAAAGATCAATCTAAAATCATACGCGAACAAGCCGATCGTTCTGCAACACGTGAGCATTCGGTGCCCCTATATCTTACTTCTAGTTTTATCTTTGATAGTGCAGAACAGGGAAGAGCTATTTTTGCTGATGAAGAGCAAGGAATGATATACTCTCGCTATGCCAATCCAAATACATCAGAGCTTATTAACAAAGTTTGCATCCTAGAGGGTGCAGAAGCTGGGCTGTCCTTCTCTTCGGGTATGGCAGCAGTATTTGCCTCTTTTGCAGGTATCGTTGAAAGTGGTGACCATATTGTTTCGTCACGCGCTATTTTTGGTTCAACTCATCAATTATTTACGCAATTATTCCCACGCTGGGGAGTGACAACAACCTATGTGGATGCAGTCGATCCAGAAGAGTGGGAAAAAGCCATCCGACCGAATACAAAAATTATTTTCCTTGAATCACCTTCTAATCCTGGTTTGGAATTAGTAGATCTGGAATGGTTAGGTTCTTTAAAGAAGAAATATCCGAATATCATTTTAGCCATTGACAATTGCTTTGCAACACCTTATTTGCAAAAACCGTTAAAGTATGGTTTTGATCTGTCTATTCATTCCGCAACCAAATATATGGACGGTCAAGGCCGCGTGCTTGGTGGATTGGTGGTCGGTAAACAGGAATTGATTGACAAATTAATGTTCTTTATCCGCCATACTGGTCCTTCTTTGTCTCCATTCAATGCTTGGGTGATCTCTAAAAGCTTAGATACACTAGGTTTACGTATGGATAGACACTGCAGCAATGCATTAGCGTTAGCAACGGTTTTGGAAACTCATCCTGAAATTGAGGATGTTAAATACCCATTTCTTCCTTCCCATCCGCAATATGAACTAGCAAAGAAGCAAATGAAAGCTGGTGGTGGTATTGTCACATTTGTTGTTAAAGGTGGAAAAGAAAGGGCATTTAGATTCTTAGATGAATTAAATATGATCTTATATACTTCTAATTTAGGAGATGCAAGATCAATCGCTACTCATCCTGCTTCTACAACGCATTCAAAATTAACAGAAGATGAACGATCAAACCTTGGTATTCAACCGGGTAGTGTACGCCTATCTGTTGGTTTAGAAGATCAAGAAGATATCATCCAAGATATCTTACAGGCATTGGAAAAGACCAAATAGCAATAAAAAGGGTGATCATGGTGATCACCCTTTTTATTGCTATTGCTTACATCATTATTAAAATAAAGATGATTCATCTGACATCCTCTTTATTTTATGCACATGACTACTTCAATGAAGCTAATGCTGCTTCGTAATTTGGCTCCTCTGTTACTTCCGCAACTTGTTCTTCGTACAACACTTTTCCATTTTCATCCAATGTAATCACTACACGGCTCAATAATCCTGCTAAAGGACCATCTGAGAAGCGTAATTGGTAAGTATCTGAAAAATTAGCATCCTTATATTCGGACAAGGTAACTACATTTTTCAAACCTTCCGCAGCGCAAAAACGACCTTGGGCGAATGGTAAATCTTTAGAGATACACAGTACAACTGTATCTTCTAAACCGGATGCAGCTTGATTAAAAGCGCGAACTGATGCTGCACATGTTCCGGTATCGACACTTGGGAAAATATTTAATACTACTTTCTTTCCTCTATAATCTGCTAATGACTTATCGGATAAATCACCTGCTGTTAATTTAAAATCTGGAGCTTGACTTCCTACTGTCGGTAAATTTCCAACTGTATTTACTGCTCCACCTTTGAATGTTACTGTTGCCATAATTAAATTTTTTAGCAATTTAATGATTTATGTCTAATGTTGCCACAAAAATCACAATTATTAGCGGTCTTTAATTCAAAATAAATATTTATCAATTTTTGCCAAAATAATATCGAAAAACCACAAAAAATTACTATGTTAGCATTGTAATTCAAACACAAACGATAAACCAAATATGATGTATATGAAGAAGTTACTAATTACTCTACTTTGTGCATCCCCCTCCTTACTTTTTGCACAGGGATCTCAAGTTAATCTTCAGAGTCCAAAATCTGTGGGTATGGGCGGTGCAGGCTCTGCCTACTTTATAGATGAATCTTCTATTTTTTATAGTCCAGGAGCACTTTCAAAAATGAGTCACAATGCGATTTCTGTTAACGGAAATGGTGTTATGTTCAAATCTGCTTTTCAAGCAACAGGAAGTTCAGTAGTCGATCACACTAGAAATCAGATCACACCTCCCTTTTCTGTTTTTGCGACAGTAGGTCCTAAAAACACGTGGTGGAAAGCTGGTATAGGAATCTATACACCTTACGGTGGTGCAGTAGACTGGGGAACAGAGTGGACAGGTAAATACAGTTTAGTTAGTTTATCATTACGTGCGATCTATATACAACCAACCGTGAGTTTCAAATTAACGGACAACTTTAGTATTGGTGGTGGATTTGTATACAATGTTGGATCTGTAGATTTACAAAGTGCTATTCCTGTTTATTTCCAAGATGGAACATCTGGATTAGCGGAATTAAAGGGAACTGGAACTGGTACTGGCTATAACGTCGGGGTGCATTATAATTTAAATGAAGAGTTTGCCATCTCGATGAGCTATCGTTCAAAAGTCATCACAAAATTAAAAGATGGTGATGCGAAGTTCACTGTACCTGAAGCGGCACAAGGAACATTTCCGCCAGACAGTAAATTTAGTGCGGAACTTCCTCTTCCTTCTACTTTTGCCGTTGGTGTAACTTTCCCTATCAGTGAGAAGGTGAAAATGGCTGTAGATGGAACTGTGATCAATTATGATATCTATAAGGAATTAAATTTTGATTACAGTGGAGCAAATACTCCAGATACACATTCTCCAAAGAATTATACAAAGGCAGGTTCTATAAAAGCGGGTATTGAATATTTACCATCAGAGAAATTACAACTTCGGATAGGTGGTGGATATATTGCCACTCCTGTCAGCAAAGATTATGTATATCCGGAGACTCCAGATAATAACCGCATATTGGTAGCTGGGGGTTTCACCTACAAAATGTCTCCTAAGTTTGATTTGACAGGTTCATTTGCATACCAAAGAGTATTACCTCGTGAAGCGAATAATGTAGACAGCCATCTATCGGGAACGTATACAACGAATATTTACGCGCCAGGAATTGGTTTGACTTACAAATTTTAAGCATTTATACTAAAATGTTATGATCATGAAAAGAAGAAATCTATATATAGGAGTTGCATTAGCTATACTGAGTATCACAGCATGTAAACCAACTCTAGACGAATTTACACCCTCAGCAGGGACAAAAGCTGATTTTAGCAAATATATTGCTATTGGAAACTCGCTATCTGCAGGGTTTGCTGATGGAGGTTTATATCTAGAGGGGCAAAAAGTGGCTTTCCCTTTACTCATCGCAGAGCAACTTCAAAAAGTGGGTGGAGGAGAATTTAAATCTCCATTTTTTAGTGAAGAGCAGTCCAATGGATCAGGTTACATCCGTCTAAAAGCACTCGTGAATGGCCAACCAGTAACAGAACAGGTTGCGGATAAATTAGCTTATCGTTCGGCGACGCCCAAATTATTAACCAAATATACAGATCCAATCAATAACTTAGGTGTACCGGGCATGCGTATGGATATGGCTTTTGCACCAGGTATAGGTACCGCTGCGGGAAATATGTACTTCGAACGTCTACTACCTGATGGTACTCCACCAACGATGAATTATTTCACCTACTCTACATCGCAAAATCATACGTTCTTCACTTTTTCATTGGGAAATAATGACGTATTGGGATATGCAACAAATGGAGCTGTTAACGAAGGCCCCACTACATCATTGACTTCGACGGCCCTGTTTAATACATTATTGAATAATTATGTAACTACTTTAACTGCAAAAGGTCAAAAGGGTGTATTAGCAACAATCCCAGATGTGACATCCGTCCCTTATTTTACAACGGTGACACGTCAAGTACTCTTGGCGGCAGTAAATGCGGCAAGTACAACGAAGGTAACCGATATTTACATCGCAACTAAGACTGGTCCTCGAGCTGCTACTGACCAAGATTTCTTTGTCTTACCTTTTTCATCCGCAGGTTTATTAGGTGTACCAAACGCCAATAAAATTCCTTACGGCTTACATCCGCTTAACCCAGTTGAAGATAAATATGTTTTGGATACCAAAGAAGCGATAGAAGTCGTGGCACGTGTCAATGATTTCAATAAGACAATTAAATCAGTAGCGGCATCTAAAGGATTGGCCGTGGCAGATGTAAATGCATTCTTAACTTCAGTAAAAAATGGAATCAGGATCGATGGTCTTGCTGTAAGTGCAAAATACATTACTGGTAACGGTTTTTCATTAGATGGTATACATTTAACTCCCATTGGAAATGCATTGATGGCAAATGTATTTATTGAAGCTATAAACAAAACTTATGGAGCCCAGGTTCCAAGGTTGAATATTTCTGACTTTAGAGGTGTAAAACTTCCATAATATTATTATTAAATGGTTTGGTGAAAGGGGTGTATCATATTGTATGATCACCCTTTTTATTGTTTGATCAATTGCATATGCTCAGGAATATATCAACATATAAATCACGCTTTGCGAGTAGCTTAATAAACAAACCTTTCCCTTATATGATTTTTGCCAACTTTATATGAATAAAAACAAGAAAAGATGGAAAAGTAAAGGACCATCAAACTGGTATATCTCCCGGTAAAAGCAATTATAGCTGATATAAATTGATTTTGTAATCCATGCGATTATATTGCTAATCAAAGCAAAATTAGCTAAGTTTGTGTATACATAGAGGTACAGAAACATGAAAGTAACACTAAATCGCCAAAACAAAGCGGTTCACTTTGAAGCCGCAAGTGAATTGTCTAATGTCAAAGTTAATATAGATGGCTCAGAAGCTATTGGAGGTGAAGGGAAAGGCGTACGTCCAATGGAGTTAGTCTTAATGGCTTTAGGTTCATGTAGTGTATTTGACCTATCTTCGATCTTGACCAAACAGCGCCAAGAGATTGAAGATATACAAGTGGAAGTCGAAGGAAAACGAAGAGAAGAAATTCCAAATATCTTTACTGATATTCACATTAGCTTTTATTTAAAAGGTAATATTGACGAGATCAAAGCCCAAAAAGCAGCAGAATTAGCGGTTAAAAAATATTGTTCTGTGCATGATATGCTTGCGGCAGGTGGTATTCATATCACGTATTCACTAAAAATAAATTAATTTATTTTTAGTCATATAAAAAGCCAGATTTGCATAGGAATCTGGCTTTTTTCTTGTTTGCTCATGGATATTATAACCGCCCCTGTTCTTCCGTTTTTTTGGGTACATTGGCACTGTTTTTAATTTTTTGATTACCAAAATGATAGCGAAGTGTTACATTTACTTTACGTGTATCGCGATAATCGTTATAATAATTATTCTGGTCAGCATATTTTGATGATACTCGCTGCTTTTCAGTTTTAAAAATATCCATAAAGGAAAAGTTTACTTCAAATTTTTTATTAAAAAACTTCCGATTGGTCAATAGGTAGGTACTTGAGTAACCAGAAATCTTAAAAGGCCCCTGTATGGTAGGCGACTCAAAGCTATTGCCAATTTCCAAATTCCAATCGACATTTTTATTCAGCAGGAAAGTTGAGCTGACATTACCATTGGCCATCCACACCTGATTGCGGTATAACTCAAGATCTCTTCCTTGATAGTAGTTTACATTATACATTCCTTCCAATTGTGTATTTAGGCTCCAGTTTTTCAAAAGCTGAAAACTTTTACTCAAATCTACACCGGCTCCTTGTCCTTTTTTAATATTTGTATAATGATAGATCAATTGATGATTGATATTATCCTGAATAGAAATTTCCATGGATGGCCACTGCTCATAACGATAGAACAAGTCCACGTTCCAGTTCTCTTTTGTAAACATGATATTTAGATTGTGAATAATCGTGGCCCTCAATCGTGGATCTCCCTGAAAGTAAGAAAACAAATTATAATAAGACTTCGCAGGATTTAACCAGGAGTATGCTGGTCTGCTGATTCGTTTGCCATAGGAAAATCCCCACTGATATTCCTTATTTGTATGATATTGGGCATAGAATGTTGGAAAGAGTGCCCAATAATTTTGATGATTGCGGTCTGCAGGTTCAGAAACTATACCATTCAATGCCGTATTTTCCAAACGTAATCCTCCTTTCCAGCTCCATTTACCCCATTTATATTCCATAGACGCATAAGCGGCAAATTGCTGCTCATCGTAATCAAAAACATTACTCTTATCAGCTCTTTCCTGAAAACTACCTCGTTCATCATCGAAAAACAATAAAGTACTTTTTGTTTTTACAGTACTAAATTTTCCTCCAAATTCTAGAGCGACCTTATTTAAATTTGCGAAAAAATCGAGTTGTGTGGATAACAGCTGATTTTGACTCGCATTATCACTTACAAACCGGGTGCTAGTCGGTTCCTGGTCTTTAAAATTTAAATCGGTCCATACATCTTGCAGATTAGATCTTCGATTTGTTGTAAAATATGACGACCAATTCGCATTCCAATTGGAATTTATCTTTTTGTTAACCTGTAAATACAGGTTATTGGTTTTCCGAGAATCTACATGGTCATTCTTCGTTAAATAAGAAGACTCCAGTTGACCATCCTTATTATAGATAGAAGTCGGTACGCGATATACTCCAGCAGACTTGGGTCCGTAATAACCATTTAATCCTATAGCGATAGTCAAAGAGGTATCAGGTGTATAATCGAAAGAGAACACATAACTGTTTTGACTATTATTTTGATCGATGCGAGTCATGATACTTTCCCATGATGTTTGTTCATTGGGATAGTATACAAAATCAGTCCCATATCGCGCATATGTCCCTCTACCATAATTGTAGGTAGCACGCAGATTAATTTTTTCATTTTTATAATATTGTGTCAGTCCAAAGAGCTGTTTTGCATAGTTACTTTGCTCTGCCAAAGCCAACACCACTCCCCGGTATCCATAAAGTTGTGATTTGGTCATTTTGATATTGATGATTGTGCTCCCTTCTGCTTCATATTTTGCAGGTGGATTGGTGATAACCTCAATAGCTTGCACATCTGATCCCGCAGTATTCTCTAAAAGTGTCTTCAGCTCTTCTCCTGTCAGCATCACCTTTCTTTCATTGATCATGACTGCAACTTTCTTATCTCCACGGACAGCAATATTACTCCCCGTGAGCATCACCATAGGTGTCCGCTTTAAAATATCCCAACTATTCAATCCGGATAAATTACTGCCTTGGACATTAAACTCCAATCGATCAATCTTTCGAATGACTCGCGGACGTTTGCCGGTGACTTGTGCTTCTTCAAGTTTGGTTTCATTTGGACTGAGCTTGATCAACACCAAATTTTGCACGGTATCGGAACGAAAGTAGAGTTCTTGATTTTCGTAGTTTAAGTGAGATATTGCCAGCCTGTATAGATTTTTCTCTGCAATAGCATAGTCGAATCTACCTGCTGTATCTACCTGGGACGTGTATATTAATTTCCCTGCACTATCTAATAATACAACGGTAACATCTGTCAATGCACGTTCGCTTTGATCACAGACTTTGACAGATAAACGCTTAACTTGTGCTTGCGCAAGAAAAGGGAATAATAAAAAAATAATAAGATACTTCATGCTTTTTTAATTGATGATACAAAAGTGTCTTATGTCAGGGAGAACTTCGGTTAATGAAGGGTTAATGGAAGGTTAAGGTTCCATTTATTCAAAAGCGGAACTTATATTTGTATATGGAACTGAAGTCTAAAAACTATATTTATATTTTTGCTATCCTCTTTCTAGTCCTCATTGGTATCCAGACGTATTTGTTAATGAATTCCTTTCATTTGAAAAAACGAGAGATCTATTCAAAGACAAAAGAAAAATTAGGACATATTGATGATACAGATGCATTATTTGATAACGATCTATTAAATAATCAAGATGCTACAGCTTATTATATAAATTTGGTCCAAGGGAAAATCACACTTGCTCAACTAGAAAACAGCTATTCGGAAAAAGCAAAGCGGACTCAACATGTACTGACTCATTATGTGGATAGTATCTTCGCACCATTAGGTCTTGAAGTAAAATTACAAAAAGAAATTCTGCAGATTACTTTCAAAAACACCGAGCAAAAGCTACTGAATAAACCGATTGTGGTGTATAAAACGAACGGAAATCTCATACATCCATTAGAGCTATCTTCGGGAACATGGGCTACGGAAAGAACAGTCAAACAACTGACAAAAGAGGAATCAGCAATAACCGTGGAACAAGAGGATAAGCAATATAGTTTTCTTGTTCTTCGAAGATCATCTTTTGAGGTTGTTAATATCAATTGGATTGTTTTCAAAGAATTGACATTCCTGCTATTGAATACACTTTTGATCCTGATAGCATTAATCTTCTTGTTTTATAAGACCTATCAAAATCTAAAAAAGCAACAGAAGAAAATTGGGCAATTACATGACACTGTTGACAACATTTCGCATGAACTTAAAACACCTATTGCAACCCTAAAAGTCGCTTTAAAAACTTTAGAAAAACAGCCCGACCCCACTACAATAGCAGTCATGACCAGACAAGTGGAACGCCTAGAGCAGACTTTAAATCCCTTGCATGAGCCAGAAAAAGAAATTTCTAATACCCTGATCTCCAATTATCAAATAGCGACATTGCTATCCGATTTTAAATTAGCACATCCTGATATCCAATTTGAAATGAACGATATTTCAACGGTATCTATTCCGCTTAATGATATAGATTTCACCACCATATTCGTGAACCTGATGGATAACAGCATCAAGTACGGTGCTACAAAATTGCATATATCTATAATAAATGATCAAAACCGATGCAAGATTCAAGTGCGTGATAATGGAATTGGAATAATTCAGGAGGAGATTCCTCATATTTTTGAAAAATTCTACCGTATACAAAAAAATAATATTCATGATACTAAAGGTTTAGGATTGGGCTTATATCTAGTCAACAATATCGTTAACCGTCACCAAGGAAATATTCAAGTCAATAGTAAACAGAATCAAGGAACCACTTTTAATATTTCGATACCACATGAACACTAAGCTTTTGTTAATCGAGGATGATGCTGATTTCGGTTTTATGTTACAGCATTATCTACAACTTTCAGGATATGAAGTTGATTGGATGCAAAGTCCCGCTGAGTTTTCGTTGTATGAAAACACACTTCCTTATGATTTGTTAATCATTGATGTGATGCTGCCTATTAAAAGTGGTTTTACATTAGCGCAAGAAATAAAGGAGCGCTTCCCTGAGTTTCCTTTTATTTTCTTAACTGCGAAAGAGCAAAAAATTGACAAATTAACAGGTTTGAAAATAGGCGCAGATGATTACATCACAAAACCCTGTGATCCAGAAGAGCTGGTATTGCGTATCCAAAATATCTTAAAACGGAATAAAAAGAAAGAGTTCACGATCTCGATAACACTGGGCAGTTATCAGTTTTTTCCACAACGCTTAATCCTCTCTCATCCTTTAGAGCAATTTAAACTAACGGAAAGGGAAGCCAAGCTTTTATTATTTCTAAGTAAGCGCTCGGGTTCTCTTGTGACTCGGGAAGAAATTTTGCAAGAAGTCTGGGGCAACAGTGATTTTTTCAACGGGCGTAGTATGGATGTTTTTATTACACGGCTTCGAAAATACCTCAAACATGATGTAAGCTTGCAAATAACTTCTTCCAGAGGAGTTGGATTTACAATTTCATTCTGATCGGATTGCCCTTGGGTCGATCAAAAATTAGTGTACTTATTCATCAATACCATCTTCGCGTTTTTGCCACAATTTCTCTGCCCAACGGCCCACAAACCAAAAGGAGATCGCTAAAATGAGGAAGAAGATGGCACGATTGATATTATCCCATAGATACTCGACATAACGGGTATATACATTCAACACAAAAAATACGAAACCGATTTCCCTGGAGGTATTATCTTTCATCTTTAAACCATAGATCACTAAACCTGCCGATACTGCAGTAGATAATAATCCCCAGTAGAATATATGATATTGTCGTACTAATGTCCACTCATAAAAATCCGAATAGTTGCCAAAAATAGAAAGGGACCACAATGAAACCATCAGATACAATAACCCAATGAGATAGCTGAGGGATTGAAATTCCATCAATTGCTTAAATCGTGGTTGTAAGTATATAGCTATTAATGTTAAGACTAAACCAAAAATGGTAAAACGCAATGGATAATTCATTCCCCAGAACTTAAATCCCCAATCGCTATGGTAGGCTGTTTCTGTTGCAAACCAAATCCCCAAGGCGATGAGCATAAAAACCCATATCAGTTTTGATTTAAGGCGATTAGCGAGGTATCCGTAAATCAGTACTGACAAGAGAAATAGCAGCGAATAATGCATGCTATTTTTGTCCAGCACTTTTCCTAAAAACCCAATACATGCTGCTGTTGCGAATACTCCGATGAGCATCATGGTTTCAATAGATAGATTTTTATTGGGAAATTTTGTTTTGTAACGAAATCCTAATGTATAAAATAAAACGGCTAGTGCAGCAAAGAATAAGCAAAACAAAATATTTGGTGCTTCATAAAGTGTATCGACAAATTTGAGAAAGGCTGTGTCTGTCATCAAAGAAAATACGGCAAACACCAAAGAAGCCAGCGCAACCCAAAATGCATAGCGTGCTAAGCGTTTCCAATCAAAGCTTTTTACATCAATACTATTGACCATAGCACTAGCGGTTGATGCATCAATTATTTTCTCCTTCTCCCAAAATTGTATCGCTTCTTCTAAGGATTCTTTTTCTTGTTTAGTAACGTCTAATTTCTTCATATAAGTTGTGAAATGGCAAAGTACAAATTATACCCATTATTTAAGCTATAGATTTGCAATGTCGTGACAATAATAAAGATACGATCACTGTTAAAGTTCATTAAAAATAAGTAATTTTGCATGTTTGCAGAAATTCATCTGCGTTTGGAAGAAAACAGGGGTTACATGACAAAGAAAATCACACCAGATTTAGGTGAACAAAATGAAGTTCAAGTATTTGGAGCACGTGTACACAATCTCAAGAATATTGACATTTCATTTCCTAGAAACGAATTGGTTGTTATCACGGGACTAAGTGGTAGTGGTAAATCGTCATTAGCTTTTGACACGATCTATGCAGAGGGTCAAAGGCGGTATATGGAGACATTTAGTGCCTACAGCCGTCAGTTTTTGGGTGGCATGGAGCGACCTGATGTCGATAAAATTTCCGGATTGAGCCCTGTTATTTCTATTGAACAAAAAACGACGAGCAAAAATCCGCGTTCGACAGTCGGTACCATTACTGAGGTTTATGATTTTATGCGTCTGCTATTTGCACGTGCGAGTGAGGCATTTTCTTATGTAACGGGCAATCGCATGCAGCGCATGTCTGATGATCAAATTGTGGATCGCATTCTGACTGATTTTGATGGACAAGCTCTCAATATTTTGGCTCCTGTTATCAAGGGCCGTAAAGGTCACTACCGCGAATTATTTGAACAAATCCGTAAGCAGGGTTATGTAAAAGTTCGCGTAGATGGTGAAATTGTAGATCTCATGCCAAAGATGCAAGTGGATCGGTATAAAATACATGATATTGAGATTGTAGTAGACCGACTTAAAGTAACTGCCGATGATAAAAAGCGCCTGCAGACATCTGTTATGCAAGCGATGAAAACAGCGAAAGGAATTATCAAAGTGGCTAATCAGGAAAATGATGAACAATTTTTCAGCCGCTACTTAATGGATGCTGAATCGGGTATTTCTTATGATGAGCCACAACCGAATACCTTCTCTTTTAATTCGCCATATGGAGCTTGTCCAAAATGTGATGGTCTAGGTTATATCTTTGAAATTGATAAAAACACCGTTATTCCTGATCGTAAATTAAGTATTCAAAAAGGAGGTTTAGCGCCACTAGGCCCTGCAAAGGAAACTTGGAATTTCCAAGTTTTAAAAGCGGTAGCTAAAAAACTTGATTTTTCGTTGAGCACTCCTTTGGAGAAATTAACGGAAGAACAACTTGATACGTTACTATTTGGTGCTGAAGAACCTATTTCAGTAGCTGTTTCATATGGTAGTTATGATGTACGCGATTATCGGATCGAATTTTCGGGTATTTTCAAAATGCTTGAAGAGCAATCAGGCAAATCTAGCGACGATATGTCTTCTTTAGATGATTTCCGTTCGAAAATAGTCTGTCCAACTTGTCAAGGAGCACGATTGAAGAAAGAATCGTTGCATTTTAAATTTGCAGGTAAAAACATCTATGAACTGGCGCATATGGATATCAAATCCCTGTACGAATGGTTTTCAAATGTAAACGCTTCTTTGGATGAACGTCAGCAGATCATCGCAACTGAAATCTTAAAAGAAATACAGTCGCGCTTAGGATTTTTATTGGATGTGGGATTAAACTACCTGACTATAGACCGTTCTTCGAAATCACTTTCTGGGGGAGAAGCACAACGTATCCGACTTGCGACACAAATCGGTTCACAACTCGTCAATGTCTTGTATATTTTGGATGAGCCGAGTATTGGTCTCCATCAAAGAGACAATGAAAGATTGATCAATTCTTTAAAAAATTTACGTGATATCGGCAACTCGGTATTAGTTGTTGAACATGATAAAGACATGATTTTGAATGCCGATTATGTCATTGATATGGGGCCTGCCGCAGGTGTAAACGGTGGTCAGGTGGTGGCTGAGGGGAAACCAACAGATATTTTGAAATCAAAATCTTTAACAGCGGCTTATTTAAATGGCAAAAAAGAGGTTGCCACCCCTTCTGAAAGAAGAGCTGGCAATGGAAAAACATTATCGCTTAAAGGAGCTACAGGAAATAATTTGAAAAATGTTTCTGTAGATTTTCCGTTAGGAAAATTGATTTTAGTTTCCGGTGTTTCCGGTTCTGGAAAATCAAGTTTGATTACAGGTACATTATATCCTATTCTAAATAAACATTTTTTCCGTGCTAAAGGTATCCCTCTCCCCTTTAAGAGTATTGATGGATTAGAGCATATTGATAAGGTAATTGAAATCGATCAGAGTCCGATCGGTCGAACACCACGATCAAACCCTTCCACTTATACAGGTGTATTTTCAGATATCAGAACCTTGTTTGTTCAACTACCTGAAGCGAAAATAAGAGGCTATAAACCCGGAAGATTCTCCTTTAATGTCAAGGGTGGACGCTGTGAAACCTGCCAAGGTGGGGGAATGAAAGTCGTTGAAATGAACTTTCTACCTGATGTTCAGGTTCCTTGTGAAACATGTCATGGAAAACGCTATAACAGAGAAACTTTGGAAGTACGCTTCAGGAGTAAATCTATATCCGATGTACTGGACATGAGTGTGGATGAGGCTGTTGTTTTCTTCGAAAACATCCCTTCTATCTATCGTAAAATAAAAACATTGCAGGATGTTGGCTTAGGATATATTACATTGGGACAGTCATCGACCACGCTATCTGGAGGTGAAGCTCAACGGATTAAATTGGCTACTGAGCTCTCTAAAAAAGATACCGGTAACACCTTCTATATCTTGGATGAGCCAACAACTGGTTTACACTTTGAAGACGTGAATGTGTTGATGGGTGTGATCAACCGCTTGGTGGATCGCGGTAACACCATCTTGATCATTGAGCATAATTTAGATGTGATTAAGTGCGCCGACTGGGTCATCGATATTGGTCCTGAAGGAGGCAAAGAGGGTGGTAAAGTATTATTTTCAGGCACTCCAGAAGGCTTAATCAAAAACAAAGACAGCGAAACGGCCCGATTCCTAAAGCTGGAAATGAAATAATCAAGATTAAATTTGATACACCAAGTTGGTGTATCAAATTTAAAGCATGAAAGTTGATAAGTAATGTAATTTATACGACAACTTTCTAACGGAATTAAAATCATTCCTCATTAATTTCGTAACTTCGCGTCATATGTCGGATATTATTCAATTACTACCAGATAATGTTGCCAATCAGATTGCAGCAGGTGAAGTCGTACAAAGACCTGCCGCTGCTATTAAAGAATTGATTGAAAATGCTATAGATGCTGGAGCTGACAAGATACAATTGATCATCAAAGATGCTGGAAAATCATTAATTCAAGTGATTGATAATGGTTGTGGAATGAGCGTGACGGATGCACGTCTTTGTTTTGAACGACATGCTACTTCCAAAATTCGTAAAGCAGAAGACTTATTTGCCATTCGTACAATGGGATTTCGTGGAGAAGCGATGGCTTCTATCGCGGCCATTGCACATGTGACATTGAAAACACGTCGTTTTGAGGATGAATTGGGTACTGTTGTCGAGATCGAAGGTTCAAAAATCATCAATCAAGCTCCTGAAGCAGTAGCTGCAGGCACCAATATTTCTATTAAAAATCTTTTTTTCAATATACCCGCACGCCGTAACTTTTTAAAAAGTAATTCGGTAGAAATGCGCCATATTATAGAAGAATTTCAACGGATAGCTTTAGCTAATCCGGAGATCTTTTTGACCTTACATAGTGATGGAAATGAAATGTTTCATTTACCAGCGGAAACCTTAAAACAGCGTATTGTTCATCTTTTTGGTAATACTTACAATCAACGATTAGTACCTGTGGAAGAGGATACTTCTATTATTAAGGTAAATGGTTTTGTAGGTAAGCCTCAATTTGCTAAAAAAACGAGAGGGGAGCAATTTTTCTTTGTTAACAAAAGATTTATCAGAGATCATTATTTGAATCATGCTGTTATGAATGCCTTTGAGGAAATTCTTCCTGCAGAGACCTTTCCTTTGTATGTCTTATTTATTGATATTGATCCATCAAAGATCGATATCAACGTTCATCCAACAAAGACAGAGATTAAATATGAAGATGAAAAAGCCATCTATGCCATCATCCGATCCGCTGTCAAAAGATCCCTGGGTCGTTATAACATAGCCCCATCACTTGATTTTGAGCAAGAAACAGGCTTTTCGAACATGATTACACCAAAACCTTTGGACGAAATCATTGTGCCTACCGTAAGTTTCAACCCTGATTTTAATCCTTTTGAACCAGATCAGGTCACGAAAACAACGTTTTCACGTTCGGATAATTATATGGCAGGTTTTGAGAGAAAATCGGCTATTCCTCAAAATTGGGATACTTTATATCAAATCACAGAGCAAGATGTATCCATGCAATTGCCGCTTGAACATGAGCAGCAAGAGCGTTCTATCCATCAACTCTCGGGAGTTACGAGTCAGGTAACAACCAAGCAATTTTTTCAAATCCACAATAGGTTTATTGTATCGCAGATTCATTCTGGAGTTATGCTCATCGATCAACAGGCGGCACACGAACGTATTTTGTTTGAACAATTCAAATCACAGCTTGACCAGCACAAAGGATTGAGCCAACAAAGTTTGTTCCCACAGAGTATTGACTTAAATCCATCAGATAATGAATTGATGCAAGATCTTTTAGAAGATATCCAGAGTTTAGGTTTTCAAATCCGCTCCTTTGGTAAAAACAGTTATATCATTGACGGCATCCCTGCAGATCTAGGGACAGGAATTGATGAACGTAAAATCATTGAGCAGATTTTAGAAGATTATAAAAACAATTTGAGTGATTTTAAAATTGAAAAACGAGAAAATTTAGCAAAAAGCCTAGCACGCAATGCAGCAATTAAACCAGGAACTTTCTTGGATAATAATGCGATATCAGAACTTATTGATCAACTTTTTGCTTGTGAATCTCCAAATATTTCTATTTTCGGAAAACCAATCGTTATTACCATTACCTTACAAGAACTTTTAGAAAAGTTTAGTAAAAACTAATTTAAATTTATGAATAGCGCTAATCCATTGTCAAATTTACCTACAGTAACTAAAAACTTACTCATTATTAACGTAGTATGTTTCATTGGTTCGATGATCTTTGAAAACTCGACGAGACTATTTGGGGTGTACTACCCTGACTCTCCTTTTTTCAATGTTTGGCAAATCATTACTTACATGTTTATGCATGGTGGATTCACACATATCTTCTTTAATATGTTTGCGTTGGTCATGTTTGGTCCTATCATTGAGCAGGTATTGGGATCGAAGCGTTTTTTAAATTTTTATTTATTAACGGGAATTGGAGCTTTGGTTCTTCAATTTGGTGTACAGGCGTTTGAAGTCTATCAAATTGCAGGTTTAGTTAATCCAGGCAGTAGTTTAAAGTTTGATATGATCTCGGGTATGGTATATAGCGATAGCCCTAATATATCTCAGGCAGGGTTAGGAACTTTAGTTTCAATCTACAATACGCCATTGGTTGGTGCGTCTGGTGCTATCTATGGTTTATTGTTAGCTTTTGCCTACTTATTTCCGAACCTCAAACTTGCACTTATCTTTATACCTGTACCGATAAAAGCGAAATATTTTATTCCAATCATGATCTTGATTGAAATCTATTTAGGATTTTCAAATTCAGGAGGATCCATTGCACATTTAGCGCACGTTGGAGGAGCATTGTTTGGTTATCTACTACTGAAAGCTTGGGGTATTAAAAAAGGAATATATTAATTATCTTTATAACATGAGGGAAAATTCGTTCAAAAACTTTATCAGGACAACCTTCGGTTCAGGATCCCCTATTCCATTTATTATCAGTGGGAATGTTGCTCTATTTATCTTGATCTATCTTTTTGATATTCTTTTTGAATTGAAGATTATATCCATTCCTCTTTTTCAATGGACGGTAGATCAATTAAGTTTACCAACAAATTTTCAAGCTTTTATTCAACAGCCTTGGTCTCTTGTGACTTATAATTTTCTCTATACGGGACTTTTTAACGTTGCTTTTGATTGTTTATGGCTCTATTGGTTAGGGAATATTTTCTTTAATTTTCTAAATAAACGACAATTTCTGTTTATTTATATCTTTTCTGGGTTGCTTGCTGGAGTGATCTTTTTGATCTTTTCGCATCTTGCCCTTTTTTCTGATATACCTAATCCTTATTTAAATACCGGTTCGATCACTATTGCTGCCATTTTAGCATCAATAGCTACTTTAGTTCCCAAATATGAACTCAGGCTCCTATTATTTGGAAATGTAAAATTAAAAACAATTGCTATTGTCTATTTTGCCATTCAATTCTTATTCTTCATATTGACAAATAAACCTGCCGCGATCAGTTATTTTTGTGCTGTTATATTTGGTATGGGCTACACTTATGCTTTGCAATCTGGGATGGATTGGTCTAACATATTTAAAAAGAAAGATAAAAGACGATCAAAACTGAAAGTCGTAGTCGGACATGGTGAACGCCCCATGCAGCAACACCGCTATGATTTACCGAATCAGGATCAGATCGATGAGATATTAGATAAAATATCCTTATCTGGATACGATAGTTTAAGTTCTCACGAAAAAGAAATTCTCTTTAAAGCAAGCAATAATAATAAGATAGATGGCTAGGCGGGCATTCGTAAAAAAAAGATTGGGTTATTTGAGCAGGACGGTTTTCATTTTCAACATTCTTGCCATTGTCGCCTTATTGATTAGTTATTCTGCCTCTTTCATTAATCCTAAAACATTTTGGCCAATTGCTTTTTTTGGTTTAGGGTACTTACCTATTCTCCTTGTCAACATCGGTTTTATAGCCTATTGGTTATTAAGAAAGCCGAAAATGATGATCTTTTCTTTGCTGACTATCCTAATCGGATGGCCTTTATTAACAAAACATTGGAACCCCCGGTCAACCGCTCCAATTACCGTAAAAACAGCAGATCATATCCGTGTTTTAAGTTTCAATGCTCATCTTTTTAAAGATATACATGATCCTAAGAAAAATTTTAAAAATGATGCCTTGCAAATATTGGATAGCATCAAGCCTGACATCGTATGTTTTCAGGAATACTATAGCAAAATAAAGGGAAAATACGTCATTTCCAATGAAATTAAAATCAAACTTGGATATGACTATCATTACTTTGCTGAAAGCTCTAAGAATGATTATGAGGCTTATGGCATGACTATTTTTTCGAAATATCCGATTGTCAATTCAGGAAATATTCTAGACAATGATTATGGTATTAATCGAATTTCTTATGCTGATATTAAGAAAAATGATAGTACAATTCGCGTATACAATGTTCATCTGAGATCATTTGCTCTTCAAAATGAAGATAAAGAATTCATTCAAAATCCATCAAGTAAAAATGAAACTGACAATCAAGCTCCAAGACGTTTGGGCAGAAAGTTAAAAAATGCTTTTGAATTTAGAAGTGAGCAGGCTAGTTCTTTAAAAAGACACATGAACGCCTGTAATTCTCCTTATATCGTGATGGGTGATTTTAATGATACTCCAATGAGCTATTCGGTCAATCTAGTAGGTAAAGGGCTACATAATGCATTTAAAGAAAAGGGTGCCGGCTGGGGAGTTACACATTATGAAATGTTGCCGATCTTTCAGATTGATTATATTTTTGCTAGTCCTGCATTTGAAGTATTAAACTATCACGTAGTCAACAAAAAGTTATCTGATCACTACCCGATCTGGAGTGATTTACGATTAAAAAACTATTAGCTGATCTGAATACCTAATGCACGTAAAGCACTTGCAACAAATTGGTCTTTCCTGTTCTTGATCTTAAAATAAGCTTCTCTACCAAAATAATACCGACCAACCAATGCTTCGATGTCAGACTGAATGATCTGATGAAGACGATCTGCCTCTAACTTATTGACCGCAATTCCCTTTTTAGATAAAAAGGAAATAAAATCATTAAATTCTGGATCTGGTAAATTATAACCACTTAAGAAATTTTCAATAGAGTATGCTGGTAATTTCTTTGTAAAACGATCATATACAAACTCCTGTATACTATTGGAATGATAGATTTCCCTATACTTGGCACTTAGTTCATTGGAGTCTATAGGAATGACAATATCAGGTTGAATACCTCCACCACCAAATAACATTTTCCCTTGGCTGGTGGTATACATTTCATGCGTATTAAACTCTGTATCCAAAGTCCATAAATCAAATGTGGTCATATATTTAGACTGATCATAATTTGCTCGGGTATACTTTCTTTGAATACACCTTCCTAATGGCGTATAGTATCGAGCAACAGTTAAGTTGACTGCAGAACCATCTGCAAAGTCAAACTGCTCTTGAACCAATCCTTTTCCATAAGATCTACGACCGACGACGGTCCCTCTATCTAAATCCTGTAAAGCTCCTGTGACGATTTCACTTGCCGAAGCAGTTTCTTCATTTATAAGTACAATGATACGACCATCACTAAAATGACCAGGTTCAGTAGAAAAATAATCACGACGCAATTCATTTGCTCCTTCAGTATACATCAATAAGCGTTTGTCTTTGAAAAACATACTTGCCATTTCAATAGCGGTATGTACATACCCGCCACCATTACCCCTAAGGTCCAAAATCAGATCTTGTGCGCCACTTTTCTTAAGATCACGCAATTTGATTTTAAAATCTTCGGATGTCTGGTGTCCAAAACGTCTAATTTTTACATAAGCAATTTTAGGTGCGATCATATAAGACGCATCTAATGTGCTTACAGATACTTGATCACGAACAACTTTTAAAGGTGTGGTTAAAATTTCATCATTACGTTTGATCATGATATCAACGGTAGAACCCTTCTTACCGCGAATCAATTTATCGACCACGTGTTCGGTTACCCGAACACCCGCAATATTTCGATTGGCTATTTTGATTAAACGATCACCAATTTTCATTCCTGATTTTTCAGCAGGACCTCCAGCAATCATACCAACCACAAGTAAGGTATCGTTAAGATTAAAGTATTCAACACCTATACCATCGAAAGTTCCTTCAAGAGCCTCCGCTTGAGCTAAGCGTTCATTGGGTTTAAGGTATGTTGAAAAAGGATCTAATCGGGTAATAATATGCTGAATAGCTTCGTCTTGAATGGTATCTAAACTCACTTTATCCACATAATTGTCGGAAATTAAGTTAACTAAATATTGAACTTTTTCGGAATTCCCAGTTAATCCGCCGGCTAGAATTGAAGTCGATTGTTTATTACCTTGTTCATCGGCATATTTCTGCCCAAGCAATAAACCCACGAGTAAAACTCCTGCGTATGTTGCCGCTACAAAAATATTCCGTTTTATACTTCCTTGCATATGAAAAGATGCTTCAAAAATACTAAGTTTTATCCATTAATACCACAATAAATGAGGTGATTTTTATGTTAAAACAAAAGTTATTAAATGTGGTTAATATGTGAAAGTTTTCTCAACTTTGTCTTTGTAACAATCAAATAATCTGCCAAAATGCACGAAATTGAACCTTTTTACAATTGGAGACATGATTATATTGCATCGGAAGATGAACAATCTCCTTTTTACGGAACAATATATAATGAATTTGAATACGATAAACAGATTTATAATTTCCTTTTACATCCCCAGTGGGATGATTTTGGTTCGCATACCCTGTACTTAAAAGTGCTATTTGTGGACTACGATAAGCAGTATAGTATCATCGAGCTTATCGGAGAATGGAATGATGCGATTGACAATGATATCATGATCCTAAAACGTGAATTGATTGATTTAATGATGGCAGAGGGAATCAATCATTTTATATTGATAGGTGAAAATCTACTTAATTTTCATGCCTCTGATGATACTTATTATGAAGAGTGGTTTCAGGATATTGAAGATGGTTGGATAGCTGCTATCAATTTTAGACAACATGTCATCACGGAATTTATGCAAAATAATATCGACTATTATATCAATTTCGGCGGCCATCTCAATGATCTTCCTTGGCGTACCTTAAAACCCATTCAAATTTTTCACCATATCAATGAACAATTAACAAAACGACTGAACGGTTAGGGTGATTGGAATAAATTATGACATTCAAATTCAATTAAGATGAAGTGTTTGAATGGCTGTTCTCTATATTTTTACTTAACTTTGTTATATCAAAAAAATCAAACGCTATGTCATTTAGAATAGAAAAAGATACCATGGGTGAAGTTCAAGTTCCTGCAGATAAATACTGGGGAGCTCAAACAGAACGTTCACGCAATAACTTCAAAATCGGTCCTGCAGCATCTATGCCGCATGAAATTATCGAAGGTTTTGCTTACTTAAAAAAAGCTGCTGCATATGCGAATGCTGAATTAGGTGTATTACCTGTTGAGAAACGTGATGCTATTGCGGCTGTTTGTGATGAGATCTTAGCTGGTCAATTGGATGATCAATTTCCATTGGTAATCTGGCAAACAGGTTCGGGTACGCAATCTAACATGAATTTAAACGAAGTCATTGCAAATCGTGCTCAAGTATTAGCTGGCTTCAAAATTGGAGAAGGTGAGCCTGTTTTAAAAGCGAATGATGATGTGAACAAATCACAATCTTCAAATGACACGTACCCTACTGGTATGCATATCGCAGCCTACAAAGCTGTAGTTGAAGTGACCATCCCGGGTGTTGAAAAACTTCGTGATACCTTGGCAAAGAAATCTGCTGAGTTTATGAAGGTTGTTAAAATTGGCCGTACGCATTTAATGGATGCAACGCCTTTAACATTAGGTCAAGAATTATCTGGCTATGTTGCTCAATTAAGCTACGGTATAAAAGCTGTCAAAAACACATTGGCACATTTATCGGAATTGGCACTGGGAGGTACAGCAGTTGGTACTGGATTAAACACTCCTGCTGGATATGATGTACTGGTAGCAAAATATATTGCACAATTTACGGGTCATCCTTTCATCACGGCTGAGAATAAATTTGAAGCTTTAGCTGCTCATGATGCCATCATTGAGTCTCATGGTGCATTGAAACAATTAGCAGTTTCTTTAAATAAAATCGCTAATGATATCCGCATGTTGGCTTCTGGTCCACGTTCAGGTATTGGTGAGATCATCATCCCTGAAAATGAGCCCGGTTCTTCTATCATGCCCGGAAAAGTAAACCCGACTCAGTGTGAAGCTTTAACTATGGTTGCTGCTCAAGTAATGGGCAATGATGTTGCGATCACAATAGGTGGTACGCAGGGTCATTATGAACTGAACGTTTTCAAACCATTGATGGCGGCTAACTTCTTACAATCTGCTCGATTAATCGGTGATGCATGTATATCATTTGAAGAGCACTGTGCTAGCGGTATCGAACCAAACTACGCTCGTATTAAGGAATTAGTAGATAACTCTTTAATGTTAGTAACGGCTTTAAATACTAAAATTGGATACTATAAGTCTGCAGAAATTGCTCAGACAGCGCATAAAAATAATTCAACATTAAAAGAAACAGCTATTGCATTGGGTTATGTAACTGCTGCAGAATTTGATGAATGGGTAAAACCTGAAGATATGGTCGGGAGCTTAAAATAAGCTTATGATGTCCTATCTAACTAAAAGTAAAAATATAAAAGCATACCTATTCGTTACAATAGGTATGCTTTTGCTGTTTGGGAGCTGTAAGTTTAATTCGGAAATGCAGAGTGAAGGTGCAAGTTATTTGCAAGGAGAATGGAAGCAAGATAGTATTCCTCATCAGGACCAAATGCTGCAATACACACTTACGGAATTTCGTTTTACCTGTGATTCGATCTATGCGCGTATGTATGTTCATTCGAAAACAAAACAAATTGCAGATAGTTGCTACAATAACGGTTCCTGGGTTGAATATGCTAAAGGTCTCTATGTTGTCCGTGGTGACAGCGTAATTGTGGACGGTATTTATGTTAAAGAAAATGGAAAACAAAAATTATCGGGCTGCTACCGTCAGGGACAGTATCTACCTCGGTTTAAAGTTGCTTCCCATTCAAAGGACTCTTTGGTCTTAGAAAATAAATATGATCAGCGCCCTATCATTTTACGGAAAACTAAAGACGTAATTTGTGTCCCGCAAAAGCGTTGGCAATAAAACAAACTAAACATACACATAGCCATTTAATCATTAAATGGCTTTTTCTATCATTAATGACGCGCTCGTCACTATCTGAGCAAAAAATATGAATAAAGGAATTATTGCATTGGCCTTTGGAGGTCTTGCTATAGGAATGACAGAATTCTCGATGATGGGAATCTTACCTGATATAGCAAAGGATTTGAACATCGACATTCCAACCGCTGCCCATTTAATAGCATTATATGCGATAGGGGTTGTTGTTGGAGCTCCAACGTTAGTATTATTATCTGGAAAATACCCACCTAAGAATGTATTGCTGTTTTTAATGGTTCTATTTTTCATTTTTAATGGATTATTTGCCATTTCACCAACTCACTTTACTATTCAACTTTCTCGGTTTATGTCAGGCTTACCCCATGGTGCATTCTTCGGTGTAGGGTCTGTTGTTGCTGCAAGATTAGCTCTGAAAGGAAAGGAGGCTCAAGCCATATCGATCATGTTTACGGGAATGACCATTGCAAACTTGGCTGGTGTACCGTTAGGAACATATATCGGTCATCATTATTCTTGGCGCATTACCTACGGTGTTATCAGTGCTTTAGGCCTACTTACATTTTTGATGATTTACCTGTGGTTGCCAAAAATTGAATCTTCTAAACACAATGACATCATCGCACAACTCAGTTTTTTTAAAAAAAGTGAGGCTTGGTTGCTAATGGCTATTATTTCCATCGGGACGGGGGGGCTTTTTGCATGGATTAGCTATATTGCTCCATTAGTTACCAATGTATCTGGACTTGAAGCGAATCGTGTGCCGCTAATTATGGTTTTAATTGGTGTGGGTATGTTCTTTGGGAATCTGCTAGGTGGTAAATTGGCTGATACCATCTCTCCAACAAAAGCTGCCATCGCTAGTTTTAGTTCCATGGCAATATGCTTGGTCATTGTTTTTTTTATCTCTCCATTTGAATGGTCAGCGTATATCATGGCCTTTATTACAGGCTTAGTTTCCTTTACTATTGGTCCTCCGACGCAGATGATGTTGATCAGAACTGCGAAAGGAGCAGAAACATTGGCGGCTGCTGGTGGTCAGGCTGCCTTTAATTTAGGAAATACTTTAGGTGCCTATTTAGGTGGAATTCCGATTATCTATGGATTGGCCTACAATACACCTTCTTTAGTTGGCGTGGGTATGGCGACCATTGGAGCACTACTTACTTTGGTATTTTTGGTACAGTATGTGCAAAAAAATCGTATTCCGATTGCAGATTAATGGATAAGATGGCAAATAAACTCAGTTATATCAGTGTACTTCGAGTCATTGCAACTATTGCAGTCATTGCAATACATGCATCATCGGGTTATCTCAATAGCACTGATATAGCTGGTTTTGATTGGAGATACGCCAATTTTATTAATAGTTTCACACGTTATTCTGTTCCCATTTTTGTGATCATCTCAGGAGCTCTCCTACTCACAAAGGAAGAAGATACGGTTGAATTTTATAAAAAAAGACTTCTAAAAATCTGCTATCCATTTATTTTCTGGACTATAATTTACATCTTTTACAATACGAATCTATTTGATTTGGGTATAGATGAACTGATTTCAACGATTGTCTATAGACTTAAAAATGGTGCAAATGCACACTTGTGGTATCTCTATATGATCATCGGTCTATATCTAGCAATTCCTTTTCTTCAAAAAATCGTGCAGCACGCAACAACAAAAGAACTGGAAATATTTCTGATCTTATGGTTGATCTCGTTATTTATTTTTAATAAAAACTTACCTACTTATCTACCTAAATTAGATATCACATTTTTCTCTAGCTACACGGGATACTTAATTTTAGGTTATTATTTGAGCATAAAAGATTTTAGTGCCTTGAAATGGTGGTTTCTGGGTATTTTTATCATTACTGCATGGGGTACTTCCTATTTTACCTATAAAATGAGTTTGAATGCGCATGAGTTTCGCCCTCTTTTATATGGTTACTTATCACCTAATACTGTTCTTATAGCAGCTAGTTTATTTATCTTTATCAAATCCATATCAAAAGATAGGACACTTCCTAAATGGGCCATGTGGATTGACCAATATAGCTTTGGTATATACCTCTGCCATATTCTGATATTAAATTATGTGCATCCGATATTACCAGTTGGAACGTTTTTAAAGATTCCATTAGCGACTGTTGTTACACTTTTAATCAGCATATTACTCACTTATAGCATTCGGAAGATACCGCTAGGTAAATACGTTTCAGGCTAATAAAAAAGCTTCAATTGAATCAATTGAAGCTTTTTTATATTTTAGATTGTCGCAGGACTAGAAAGGTAAATCATCATCGTCATTTGAACCTGACAAATCAACTGGAGCTGGCATTTCAGCATAACCTGGAGCAGGAGCTGAAGAAGCAGTATTGGCCAATTTTGTAACTCTCCAAGCAACTAATGAATTGAAGTATGTTGTTACACCTTCTTTATTTGTCCAAGGACGACCACGTAAATTGAAAGAAACTTCAATTTCTTCACCTACAGTCAAACCATCAAAAATTGATGTTCTATCTTGAGTAGCTTCAAAGCGAATATATTCAACAAACTGCGGATTCTCAGCGTAAGCCACGATTATATCACGCTTTTTAAATGACTCTGTTACTTGTTGCGTAGCACCTATTTCGTGTACTTTTCCTCTAATTTCCATAATCAAAAATATTAAACCGTAAAAATAAGCATTTTTTGAGTAAGAGATTAACTAACTTTGTACAAATATTATGGAAGTTTTCAACACCCCCAATAAAATCATCATCACTTGCAATAAGAGACTTTCTCCTTATTTGCAACAAGAAGTCGAAGAACTTGGCTTCGAGATCAAACGTTCATTCTCTACTGGTGTAGAATTATTTAACACCTTGAATGAAACGATTAAATTAAATTTAAACTTGCGTACGGCTTCGCAGATTTTATATTCTATCAAAGAATTTAAAGCATCAAACCCTCAAGAACTATACGATGAATTGAAAAACATCGCATGGGAAGAACTGATTGCTTTTGATGGATATTTCTCTGTGACTTCGAATGTGGATAATGAAACGATCACTACGCCATTATTCGCAAATTTGAAGGTCAAAGATGCTATTGTAGATCGTATCAAAGAAAAGAAAGACATTCGTCCTAATTCAGGTTCTGACAGTAATAAAGCTGTGGTACATTTATATTGGAAAGATGATCGTGCCGAGGTTTTCATCGATTCATCTGGTGAAACATTAGCAAAGCATGGCTACCGTAAACATCCAGGAAAAGCTCCAATGTTAGAAGCATTAGCTGCTGGCACAATTTTAGCTTCTAAATGGGATGGTCAGTCGTCTTTTGTCAATCCAATGTGCGGTTCAGGTACTTTGGCAATCGAAGCGGCATTGATCGCGACCAATCGTCGTCCGGGCCTTTACCGTATGAACTATTCGTTCATGCACTTTATTGGATATGACGAAGAGGTATTTTTTCAAGAAAGAAGAAATCTGAAAGAACAGGTCAACAAAAAAGCAAATCCAAAAATTGTAGCTTCGGATCTTTCGCAGCAGGCAGTAGATATTGCGATCATGAATGCCAAGACAGCAGGTGTAGATCAGCTGATTGATTTTCAAGTTTGTGATTTTGCAGAGACAACTGTACCACAAGAAGAAAAAGGAATTGCTATATTTAACCCAGAATATGGTGAACGCCTTGGTAATCATAGTCAACTGGAATTAACATATAAACGTGTAGGTGACTTTCTAAAACAAAACTGCAAGGGTTATAGAGGTTATATTTTTACTGGAAATCCTGATCTTGCAAAGAAAATTGGATTAAGAGCTTCCAGAAAGGTAGAATTTTATAACGGTAAACTGGATTGTCGTCTATTAGAATACGAATTGTACGAGGGAACTCGCGAAAAACCAAAAGTAATTTATGAATAAGATTATTGAAAGTACGGTTGCATTTGTACAGGACAGATTAAAATTTGCTGAATCTGGTCATGATTGGTCTCATATCCAACGCGTATGGAACAACACAAAATTAATTCTTCAAACAGAAGAAGCGGATTACCAAATTTGTGAATTAGCTGCTCTGCTTCATGATATCGCGGATAGTAAATTCCACGATGGAGATGAATCCATTGGTCCCCGTGTTGCCGGTGAATTTTTATCATCCTTAGATCTGGATAAAGAGGTGATTGACCATGTTCAAAAGATTATTTTAAATATGTCTTTCAAAGCAAGTCTGGGAGAAATCGCTTTTCATTCAAAGGAGCTTGAAATCGTTCAAGACGCTGATCGACTAGATGCAATCGGTGCAATTGGTGTCGCCAGAGCGTTTAATTATGGTGGACACAAAAACAGAGAAATGTACAATCCTAATATTGCTGTTCAAGAATATCAGGATAAAGAAAGTTACAAACATTCTGAAGCACCTACAATCAATCATTTTCATGAAAAACTTTTATTGCTAAAGGATAAAATGAATACAAAAGCTGCTCAAGCAATTGCCGAAAAAAGACATGAATTTATGCTTTCTTTTTTAGACGAGTTTTACGCGGAGTGGGAAGGTAAAAGATAAGATACATAAAACTTAATATTTCCTTAATTAGGAGATTATAAAAAAATGGTACTTTAGATGATTGATTGATCATTATCTAGGTACCATTTTTTTTGTTTAAATTTAGTTTGCTAAAAATCAACAAAATAATAGTCTTCACCAGAAATTGGAGAGATTTTAAATTAAAAAATCTGTTTAATATATAATTAATGGCGAATGATTTAACGTTATGGCAATAGTCGAATGAGTTTATAGCATGAAACCATCATGAGCCTATCGAGCTTAAAGGTCTAGATAGATAAAAGACACATGATCGTTTCTTTTTAAGTCACAAACCGAGCTTACGAGCTCACGAAGTAATATATCTGATGAAAAAAAAAGTTTTAGTAATCCTTGCCGCTATGGCCGTTATGGGAATTTCCGAATTAACAGCACAAACCAAAATTATTGCTCATCGTGGAGCATTTAAAAACACTAAATTACCAGAGAACTCGATCGCGTCTTTAAAGGCAGCTAAAGATCTGAATCTTTGGGGCTCTGAGTATGATGTCCATTTAACAAAAGATAATGTCCTTGTGGTCAATCATGACAACGATTTTTATGGAATTGATATAGCAACATCCACATATCAAGATTTATTGGCTAAGACACATCCAAATGGTGAAAAAATCCCTACGCTTGAAGAATTCATTAAAGCAGGTTTAAAACTTAAGGGACTAAAATTAATATTAGAACTGAAAACAAACAAATTGGGCTTAGAGCGCACGCTGGAAGCTACTGAAAAGGCTGTTGCATTAGTAAAAGAACTAAAAGCTGAAAAAGTAACGGAATATATCGCGTTCAGTTATGATGCCTGTAAAAAGATACATGAATTAGACCCGAAAGCTAAAGTATCCTATTTAAATGGTGATATTGCTCCTGATCAAATCAAAAAAGATGGGTTGACAGGAATCGACTATCACCTGAGTGTCTTTACTAAACATCCAACTTGGTTGCAAGAGGCAAAGGCATTGAAATTAACCACTAATGCTTGGACAGTCAACGCGGAATCTGATATGAAATCACTACTTGACCAAAAGATTGATTATATCACGACCAACGAGCCTGAATTATTAAAGACTTTACTGAAGTAGTACTTGGTGGAGACGATCATAGCCATTAGCTTCCAAATAATAATGGATAATGACTATGATCATTTCTTTGCTAAAAAAAGGACAAAGGCAAATTATAATGCCCTAACCTCAACTTCTAAATAATAACCCTCGTGTAAAGAGTTTATAAGTACCTCTAACCTTTACACGCCTAAAATTATATGCTAATGAAAAAACTTATTTTTACATTCTTTATCTTAATTACTGGTTTATCCTATTCCATCGCACAACAAATGCGGGTAGCTACCTATAATATCAGACAGAAAAATGATCATGATATCGGAAATATGTGGGATGAACGTAAAGATGCTGTTGCCAATCTGATCAAATATCATCAGTTTGAAATTTTTGGAATACAGGAGGCGTTTATAGAGCAAGTAAAGGACTTACAGGATCGTCTACCGGATTTTCAGTCTGTAGGTGTAGGTCGTGATGACGGCGCCGAAAAAGGAGAACACTCTTCCATCTTTTATAATAAAAATCGCTTTGAAGCGAAAAAGAGTGGTACTTTTTGGTTGTCAGCAACTGATACCAAGCAACCTAATAAAGGATGGGATGCCGCGTTACCACGGATCTGTACTTGGGCGGTCTTGAAAGATAAAAAAAGTGGAAAATCATTTATTTTTATGAATACCCACTTTGACCATGTAGGTATAGAAGCGAGAAAAGAAAGCGCTAAATTAATCTTGGCCAAAGCAAAAGAGTTGGCAGGGAACCTTCCATTAATCTTAACTGGAGATTTTAATGTTGATGAACATAATGAAGCCTATTTCACTTTGGCGAACAGTAAAACAGTTGTTGACAGTTACACTGCAAGCCCACGTCGTTACGAACCTAGCTCTTCTTTTAATGGTTGGGGTAAAAGTATCAAACCAAAAGAACGGATTGACCATATCTTTGTTGTGCCCCAAATAAAAGTTTTGGACTACGCGATCCTAACGGATACTTATCGAGGAAAATTTCCTTCGGATCACTTTCCTGTGGCAGTTGATCTGATATTATAAATAACTTAAATTGTGTCAGCTTAAGAACTGGCACAATTTGATACTTTAATAGCTACTTATCCTTCCTGTTAAAGGCACATATAGGATAACTCCAGATGATTAAGGCTAAGCGTTAGTATAAATAATAAGTCTCCTTATTAAACGTTTGACACGTTTCAGGTTCTAATTTGTAAGTTTACAAAAAAAATAGACATGAAAAATATCTTATCATATGCCTTGATTGCATCAGGGTTATTATTTGCTACTCATACTCAAGCACAATCAAAGGGGCTTTCGAAATTAAAAAAAAGCTTAAGTGCTATAACTGATCAAAATAAAAAATCCACAGATAGTACAACTACTAAAACAACTACAGCAAACGCTCCAATAAATATTACTAAAAAAGAAGCCACGTCAGGTGTTAAAGAAGCATTGAGCAAGGGCTTGACAAATAGTGTAAATATTTTGTCTGTAAAGGATGGTTTTTTGGGTGATGCTGCTGTTAAAATATTAATGCCATCTGAGGCTCAAAAAGTTGAAAAAGCACTGCGAGCTGTCGGTATGGGTTCTTTGTGTGATCAATTTATAAGCAGTATGAATAGAGCTGCAGAAACGGCAGTAAGTGAAGCGGGTTCTGTTTTTGCTAATTCATTATCAAAAATGACCATAACAGATGCTTACAATATCTTATTAAGTGGAAATCAAAATGCGGCGACAACATTTTTCAAAACGAATACATCTAATGAATTAACTTCAAAATTTTCACCTGTTATCGACAAAGCGATGGGTGCCAATAATGTATCTGGATATTGGAATCAATTGACTAGTGCGTATAATAATCTTCCATTTTCAAAAAAAGTAGAGACTAATTTAACGAGTTACGTGACACAAAAAGCAATTGATGGCTTATTTGTAAAAGTAGCAGATCAAGAACTGCAAATCAGAGAAAATATTGGTGGATCTAGAAGTACAGATTTATTGTCAAAAGTATTTGGCTGGGCGGATAATCAAAAGTAAAATGGAGCAGAACACGATGTTCTGCTTACATTTTTAAATTTCTTTGATTAATATAACTGAAGAACAGTCTAGACCAATTTTTATACTGATATATACTGACGAGTCCAATCATAAGCAGAATAGACTTTACGAGTAAATTTGCACCAAAATAGGGTGTTATTTGTACATGTTTTGCCATCAACACCAGGGCAAAGAAAACATAATAAAGACCGCAAAAAATCACATATATCTGAAAAGATTTTTTCAGAAACTTTCGATTCTTTGGTGCCACAAATGCCCACAATGGAATGAATACGTAAATCAATTGACCGATATAAACCAATTCCCGATAGGAATCATCCATACTAAAGAGTAAAAATAACTGAACAATAAGAAGGAGAAGAAACATTGCTCTTAACAAACGCAACATACTGAAAATCAAAATTTAAGTTTTATGAATTTACAAAATAAATTATGATTTAACAAATGTTAAACTATAAAAGTCAAAATTCGCTAATGGTTACATTTTTTGTAATTTTGTATAGTACGATCACATTAATGAAATAAAAGTATATGAGTAACTTCGAGATCAACAACATCAACGATTTTTCAGTATCTGAAAGATTTCAACGTTATGTTCAAATAGATACACAATCAGATGCAAGTTCACCGACTTGTCCTTCCACAGAGAAACAAAAAAATCTAGGCAGATTGCTTGTAGAAGAGTTGTTAGCTTTAGGTGTTGCGGATGCTGCAATGGATGATAATGGTTATATCTATGCAACTATACCTTCTAATACAGACAAAAAAGTACCGACGATATGCTTCTGTTCGCATATGGATACTTCTCCTGACTCTTCGGGTAAAGATGTAAAGCCTTTAGTTCATCGCAACTACCAAGGTCAGGATCTGGTGTTACCAGATGACAATAACATCATAATCAAATATGCTGAACATCCTGATTTAGCTAATCAAATTGGCAATAACATCATCACCGCAAGTGGTAAGACCTTATTGGGTGCTGATGATAAAGCAGGAATTGCTGAAATCATGGATGCTACTCGATTATTCATGCAACATCCAGAAATCAAGCATGGTGATATTAAAATTTTATTTACCCCTGACGAAGAAATTGGAAGAGGGGTTGATAAGGCCGATTTGAAACGACTAGCTGCAGACTTTGCTTATACGATGGATGGTGAGAAAGCTGGAACGATAGAAGATGAAACATTTTCAGCCGATGGGGCCATATTGACTATTCATGGTGTTTCAGTACATCCAGGATTTGCTAAAGGAAAAATGCAAAGTGCTATAAAGATTGCGAGTGCAGTTGTAGCTGCTTTGCCTCAAGATCGCCTTTCTCCAGAAAGTACTAACAAGAAAGATGGATTTGTACACCCTACAAATATCTCTGGTACAGTTGAAAAGGCAGAAATCCACTTCATCATCCGAGATCACAAAACCGCAAATCTAGAAAAACATGAAGCGGAATTGGAATCTATCGCGAAAAATATCATTGAACAATATCCAAACTGCAGCTATACCTTTGAGGTAAAAGAGCAATACCGCAATATGAAAGAGATCTTGGATCAATTTCCTCAAATCATGGAAATCGGGATAGAGGCAATTACGAGAACGGGTATGCAAGCAGAACGCAGAAGTATCCGTGGTGGTACCGATGGCTCACGCTTATCTTTTATGGGATTGCCATGTCCTAATATTTTCGCAGGTGGACATGCCTTCCATGGAAAACAAGAGTGGGTATCGGAACAAGATATGCAAAAAGCAGTTTTAACAATCTTACATGTTGCCGCTCTTTGGGAAGAAAAATAATAAATAACTTCATACTCCTATAATGAGTTTAAGAAAATAAAATATATGCAATCAAACGAAGTTTTAAAAGCGATACAGAGTCGAAGATCTGTTTTCCAAGCTAATTTTACAGATCAAGAAGTTAATAAAGAAGATATCTTAACCATCTTAGAGGCTGCCAACGCAGCACCTACCCACAAAAGAACACAACCTTGGCGTTTCACGATCTTTAAAGGTGAAGGATTAGTTCGCTTGGGAATGGAACTTTCTCGTATTTATAAAACGTTGACCCCTCCGGAAAAATACATGGAGAAAACAGAAATAACCATGGGTGAGAAAGCTACACAATCAAAAGTTGCTATTGCATTAATCGTTAATTATACTGGCGATGTGCCTGAATGGGAAGAATTGGCTGCTACATCCTGTGCTATTGAGAATATGTGGCTAGCAGCACATTCCTTGGGCTTAGGTGGATATTGGGCAACTCCGGGGCTCATCAATCATTTAGGAAACTTCCTACAGTTGGAAGAACATCAAAAATGCATCGGGTTATTCTATTTAGGCCACCACGAAACGGAAGCTAGAGAACCTATTCGATCCCCTATTGCTGACAAAATCCGTTGGGAAGAATAAAATTAAAAAATTTAATATATAGAAAGATCGACTAATAGGTCGATCTTTTTTTATGGACTAGATTTAGGAAATAGGTGTAGCCTAACGATTATTTCATTGTTCATAGTAATTTTTTGAAAATTCTTTTTGTTATCTACGATATATTCGTAAATTCATTTAATGAAAATTATTATCGCCATATTGTTATGGAGCTTGATCTCTTTTTCACCAAGCTTTGCACAAAGCTTGGTGAAAGGAATTGTTTTGGATCGAGAGACTAAACAACCCATCCATGGCGCTACCGTTTACATCAATAATTCTTCATCAGCGACTAGCAGTGCTAAAGATGGTAGTTTTCAGCTTTCACAGAAGGTCATCCGGAATCAAGAATTAATCATTTCAAATATCGGATACGACCCCGCTTCCATAACTATCAATAATACAAACTATGATAAAGTAACTGTATTCTTAAATCGCAAGATAACGACACTGGATGAAGTAACTGTGATTCCTTTTGAAAAAGATGGTTGGACAAAATGGGGTAAATATTTCACAGAAGTTTTTATTGGTACTAGTAAGTTTGCATTAAAAACAAAAATAATAAATCCCGAAGTTATCCGATTTAGATACAACAAATCGTCGAAAACATTAACTGTTATTGCTCATGAACCGATACAAATCGATAATAAAGAATTGGGATATTATATTTCATATGACCTGATTAGTTTTCGCTCTAGTTTTTCCGAAAACACCATCCAATTTGAAGGATTTAGTTATTTTAAGGACTATAAAAGGGTGATCAAAAAGATGAAACAAAATAGGAAAACTGCATACAAGTTTTCTATGATGCGCTTTATCAGAAGTACTTACCGACATGAATGGTCAAAAGATGGTTATGAAGTCCGTGAACTCATCAAAAAGCAAAATATGGAAAGAAAAGCCGCCCATGAAAGATTAATGGCCATTACAAATCTGGTAAATAAAAGTTATGAAGGCAATTGGAGTACATTTTACATCTTGCAATCTAAAATAAAACAAGATACGGTAACTAAATATCGGAATATAATGCGCCAGCCAGAATATTATGATGTTTTAGGGAAGCACTATAAAGAAGCAGATCTGGAAACTGGAAATATGGATAACGATTTAAAAGAAATTAAACATGATAATTACCTTTATATATGGAATAAAAACGAAACAATCGATTCTGATTATTTTCAATATCATAATGCCTACGATGAATCTACCCGCTTAAAATTAACTGGAGATCTGTCTATTTCGATAAATGAAATGGGCAATTATTCCCCTTCCACAGAGTGGCTAATGGAAGGATTCTTTGCTTGGTATTCTAAAGTCGGAAACTTACTTCCTTTCGACTATAATGAAAATAATTAGTTTGCTTGTTCTTCTATACCGAAGCAGTGTGGCGGTTTTATGACCTGACTGAAATTATACTCATCAATAGGAAAAAGAATAATTAATTTTCCTTGATTACCTTGCCATTTAGGCCCCTGCTCGATCAACCTTAATACTTCTTTCTTTAAGGTTTCATTTGGCTGTCCACCAAAAATAAAATTCGTGAGTTTTCCATTTTTATCAACACTAAATTCAACTACAACCTTTCCACCCAGATCCTTTACCTGTGTGTTTTTTTGCAGGTACTGTTCAAATTCATTCCATCCTCCTATCGGAGAGGCATCTCCACCAGTTAACACTGGTTCGATAGCAATCTTATTTTCTGGGTTGATTAATTCTACCTCAGTTGTGCGACTGGTGTGCGAAGTAAAATTTCTAAAATAGATAAATGCAATCAGCACGACAAAAATGACTCCTGCAGCAGATCCAATAGCCAATCGTTGCCAAGTGTAAAACTGGGCATTACGTGTAGATTTAGTTTGTTCAACGCGACGGTTTAGTCTCTGCTGCAATAAACTCAATTGTCGCACATCTACTCCCTTTTGCATGCGATAACCTTCAATGGCATCCTGCAAAAAAGGATCTTCCAATGCTTCTTTTTCTAATTGAAACATTTCCTCTTTATTCATCAAACCACTGATGTAGTTCTGAATTCTGGATAATTGATAATTATTTTCCATTTTACTTATTCTCCATACAAATTTTCAGATTTCGCTTTCCATTCTGAATATAGCTTTTCACTTGATTCATGTCGAGGCCTGTCAAAGTCACAATATCTTTATAACACTTTTGTTCCAAGTAAAACAAACGGATACAACGCTCCTGTTCAGGTTTTAAAGTCAACATGCAACTTTCTAATTTTTCAAATTGACTCTCACTCCATTCTTTAGGATCTGATTCATCTAAATAATCATTGCCAATTGCAACTTGCTCATCGATATCAACATACTGTGTTGCTTTTCCTTTGCGTAACTGCATCAAACAGAAATTTTTCGAAAAGGTATATAGCCAGCTTTTAAAATTATCAACTTCATGAATACGCAATTTTCGAATCAACTCTTCAAAAATTTGCATCACAGCATCTTGACTTTTATCTGCATCTTGCAAATACTTAAAACATACCCCATACAATAATGACATATAAGGAGCATACAATTTCCCCAAAAGATCCAAATCTCCTGTTGTACGATATTGTATTAATAATTCCTTTTCACTCATGCTTGGGATATTACTTTGATAAATTGATGCTTGAAGATACATAATTCCATAAAAAAATCAAGAAAATATTCAAGATGATTGGTATCTAATCTGACTAGTAAGTGATCACACTATGCAACTTACACAAGCTATACTTTAAAACAACGATGATAAATCATTCTAGTTTTGATCTTCATTTTTAAAAAATTGTTCATATTTCTTTTTTCAACAAACCTATTGATGGAGATTCAGCAAGAATTTGAATAAGTTGAGGTGATTTTAAGATCTTAATGTATATAAGCCTTAAAAACTACTTCTTAACTAACTTATTGAAATAACAGGAGTGCAATAATGAGCGTAACAATTACATTAAAAGTTTGCGCTATCAAAAATGCATACAGTGGCTTTTTATTATCTTGCTGAAATAAATCTTTAAAATTTGTTTCTAAACCAATGGATGTAAATGCCAAAGTAAACCAAAGTCCTTGAATAAATTTCAAACTTCCTTTAATCTCGGCATTGGTTTCGGGTGAGATAAAAAAAGAGAAAAGCAGGGATGCAAAAATAAAACCGAGCACAAACTTTGGGAATCTTTCCCAAATAATTTTCAATGTTGGTTTTTCTTTTTTGGTTTCATCATCAACAGATTTGGAATAACTCCAATAAACACTAATGGCAAATGCAGCAATCCCTAGCAAAACATTTTGGGAGAATTTTACTATTGTACTTATTTTTAACGCTTCTTCTCCAACTAGACTACCCGAAGCTGCTACAGCACCAGAGGTATCAATGGATCCCCCTAGCCATGCTCCAGTAACTTGCTGTGACAATCCCATCTGCTCAGCTAGATATGGCATGAAAATCATCATTGGAATAGCGGTGATCAACACAAGTGAAATGACATAGGAAAGTTTTTTACTATCTCCTTTGATTGCTCCTGAGGTCGCAATAGCAGCTGAAACACCACAAATGGATACAGCACTAGACAACATCAAAGACATTTCTTTATCAATTTTGAGTTTTTTACAAACCCAAAAAGCAAAATACCAAACCGATATCACGACTACTAATGCTTGAATCAGTCCCAAAGAACCAGCTTTCAATATATCTCCAAAAATGACCGTAGTGCCGAGTAGAATTAGACCTATCTTGACATAAAGCTCTGTATTTAATGCACTCTTAAACCAATCTGGAAGTTTAAAAAAATTGCTGATTACTAATCCTATAGCCAAACTAAAAATAACAGCTTCTAGATTATACTCCTTTACCCATGAATTTCCCGCGAAGAGTAAGGCAAGCATAGTCAATACATAAACGGTAGGAAATACGACCAATAAATTTTTGAGAGATTTACCTAACAAGGCTGCTCCTAGAATAGCAACTATAAAAACAAGTACAAACTGGGTGGCAATTGCTTGCAGATTATGACTTGAAAGTACAAGATCTTTAAGTTCTGAGAAATTGCTCCAGCTAAAACTAGGTTGGGGTACAATAACTCCAAAGATAGCTAAGAAAACAATTCCTAACCCTAAGATAACAACTACCCAATCCTCAGCTAAGGAGAATGATTTCGAAGATGACATGAAAATAGGTTTTAATATTGAAATCTCAAATTTAGAAATATTATCCTTGTGGGCAACAACTAAACGAAAAAGTTACCAAATAAAAAAGCCGTGGTACAAAGACCGCGGCTTTCAAACCTATAATCACATGTTAAACCTAAAAACAATATTTATTAGCATCGATCAATTTCTTGGCAATACGTTGACGCGCATCTTTCACATTAAACGGTTCTGACTTCGTAAAACGGCGCAGTCCAACTAACATCATTTTCAATTCATCACCTTCAGCAAAAGAGTTCAATGCTTCTTTAGCTGCTACATTAACTTTATCGATCGTTGAGTACAAGTAAATCTTAGCCATATCGGTAGCATCAGCACTTGCCTCTGGTCCTTTTGTATGATACAATTTCTCTGCTCTTAGCAAAGCGGATTCAGCAATATATACATATCCAATCACATCAGCGATATTCATTAAAATCTCCTGTTCCTTAGATAAGGACATCATTAATTTTTGAACCGCAGCACCAGCGATTAACAATCCTGCTTTTTTAAGATTAGCTATAATTTTTTTCTCTGCTGCAAACGCTGTTTCATCTTCTTGTCCAAAATCAGGGATTGCCAACAATTCTGAGGCAACAGCTGTTGCTGGTCCCATTAGATCTATTTCACCTTTCATAGCACGTTTCAAGAGCATATCAACGACCAATAATCGGTTTACTTCATTTGTACCTTCAAAAATACGATTGATCCGGGAGTCACGATAAGCTCGTTCCATAGGAGCTTCAGCTGAATATCCCATTCCTCCATAAATTTGTACCCCCTCATCGACAACATAATCTAACATCTCCGAACACCATACTTTAATAATAGCACACTCAATAGCAAACTGCTCTACAGATTTTAATTTTGCTTTCGCTTCATCCATACCTCCAGAAACTAAAGTTTCGTAAGCATCATCAATATTCTGTCCGGCACGATATGCTGCTGATTCAGTAGCAAATAAGCGAGTGGCCATTTCTGCTAACTTATAGCGGATAGCTCCAAATTTTGAGATAGGCAAATTAAACTGAACACGTTCATTGGCATATTTAACAGCTTGTGTAATCACCATTCGAGATGAACCAATCGTTGCTGCTCCTAATTTTATACGACCTATGTTAAGGATATTAACGGCAATTTTAAATCCATTCTCACGCTCGGATAACATATTTTCAACAGGAACCTCACAATCGTTGAAAAAAACTTGACGGGTAGAAGATCCTTTAATCCCTAATTTATGTTCTTCCGGATTCATACTAATGCCCCCGAAATCTTTCTCTACAATAAAAGCACTCAAATTCTTATCATCATCGATTTTTGCAAAGACAATAAAAATGTCTGCAAAACCACCGTTTGTAATCCACATCTTTTGCCCATTGATGACATAGTGCGTACCTGCAGCATTTAATTTTGCTGATGTACGGCCCGAATTGGCATCTGAACCCGAATTAGGTTCTGTTAAACAATAAGAAGCTTTCCACTCTCCTGTAGCCAATTTAGGAATATACTTTGCTTTTTGATCTGCATTACCATAATATAAAATAGGAAGTGTACCTATACCTGTATGTGCGGATAATGCTACAGCGAAAGAGAAGCCTCCTCCTACTGCATCTGCTACCAGCATCGAAGTATTAAAATTTTTGCCAAAGCCACCGTATTCTTCTGGAATGGATACACCTAGCATACCTAGTGCACCCGCTTTATCCATCAAACTCGGCATCAACCCCTCTTCTTGAGCATCGATACGGTCCAATTTGTTTAAAACTTCTGTATCTAAAAAGTCAATACAGGTCTGACGGATCATCTTAGCTTCTTCGTCAAATTCTTCTGGTATAAAAATATCGTTATAAGAGGTTTCTTTGATTACAAATTCTCCGCCTTTAATTGTGTTACTCATAATTTTTCTGATTAAAGAGCAAAGGTCAAAGAACATGATCCTCTTTCTTTGCTTCTATGGTTTAAAAAATGTTATTACTCTTGTTGAAGTTTACTTATCCTATCAATAACTTATTTGAAACGATGATGAGAACTTATAACCCAATCCATCTTGAACTAGCAGCTGCATGTGCATTTTGAAACATAATTTCAAGATGCGCATGACAGCTATATTGATTTTAGAGCTACAGTAATTCGAAAATACCTGCGGCTCCCTGTCCAGTTCCTACACACATAGTTACCATACCATATTTTTTATTTCTACGCTTCAGCTCATTCAATACCTGAACAGTTAATTTTGCTCCAGTACAGCCAAGTGGATGCCCCAATGCTATTGCACCACCATTGACATTGACCTTTTCTTCATCTAACCCTAATTCGCGGATAACTGCTAAAGATTGTGAGGCAAATGCTTCATTCAATTCAAATAGATCTATATCTTCTTTCTTCAATCCTGCCATTTCCAAGGCTTTTGGTATGGCATAAATAGGTCCTATACCCATAATTCTTGGTGGAACACCTGCCACTGCATAACTCACTAGACGTGCGATAGGCTTTAGATTTAATTCTTTCAATTTTTTCTCTGAAACGACCAAGACAAAAGCGGCTCCGTCTGAAGTTTGGGATGAATTACCAGCAGTGACAACACCATCAGCAGCAAAAACAGGACGTAATTTGGATAATGCTTCAATAGAAGAATCCGCACGAGGACCTTCGTCTGTATCGACAATATATTCTCTTGTTTCTAGTTTTTTTCCATCTTTCAGATAGTTTTCTTTTACTGTGATCGGAACTATACCATCTTTTAAGTGTCCATTTTTGATTGCTTGAATTGCTTTTTGATGCGACTTTAAGGAAAATGCATCTTGATCTTCTCGTGATACATGATACTCTTTGGCGACTGCTTCAGCGGTGAGTCCCATTCCCCAATACCAATCTGGGTTTTCTCTGGCTACCTGTGGGTTAGGAACAATTTTCCATCCTCCAAAGGGCATTCCTGACATCACTTCAACACCTCCAGCAATAATACAATCGGCCATACCAGCTTTTATTTTTGCTACTGCCGTAGCTATGGTCTCCAATCCTGAGGCACAATAACGATTCACAGTCACTCCCGGAACTTTATCTGTCTCCAAGCCCATCAAGGAGATTAAACGTCCTACGTTTAATCCTTGTTCTGCTTCTGGCATTGCATTACCAACGATTACATCGTCAATTTCTTCTTTATTTAAATTTGGAACTGATGCGACCAAATGTTTGATTACATCCGCGGCCAAATCATCTGCACGCATAAAGCGAAATCCTCCACGAGGAGCTTTCCCTACTGCTGTACGATATCCTGCTACAATATATGCTTCCATAATTTTTTTAGATGTGAGATTTATAGTTTAATTTCGCAACGGTTTCCCTTTTGTTAACATAAATTGGATACGTTCCAGTGTTTTGCGTTCGGCACATAATTCTAAGAAAGCTTTACGCTCGAGATCGAGCAAATATTGCTCAGACACTTCCGTTGGTTCAGACAATTCGCCTCCACATAAAACAGTTCCTAATTTCTCTGAAATCTTTTTATCATGATCTGAGATATAATTACCTGCCCGCATTGAACTTGCTCCTACATATACAATACCTAAACCTTGTTTTCCCAACACTTTAATATCTGTCCGATGAGCAGGTTGAATATATCCGGCATTAGCCAATTCTAAGGCTTTTTCTTTAGCGTCAGCAATGAGCCTTGCTTTATTCATCGTGATTGCATATTTACCTTGTTGTAAATAACCTAGTTCGTAAGCTTCAACGGCAGAAGTTGACACTTTTGCTGTACCAATGGTCAAGAAGCGATCTTTTAATGTGTTTTGAACAATCTGATCGTCTTTATATTCATCTGAGGCACGCAAAGCAAATTCTTTAGTACCGCCACCTCCTGGTATTACACCAACACCAAACTCGACTAAGCCCATATAGGTTTCGGCATGTGCCTGCACAAAATCAGCATGCATAGAGAATTCACATCCTCCACCTAACGTCATCTGAAATGGAGCTACCACTACTGGAATGGAAGAATAGCGGAGACGCATTGAGGTGTTTTGGAAGGCACGGACAGCCATATTGAGTTCGTCGTAATCTTGCTCAGCGGCCATCATGAAGATCATCCCTATATTTGCTCCTGCGGAAAAGTTCTTCCCTTCATTAGAAATGACCAATCCACGATATTCTTTTTCAGCCAAATCAATTGCTTTATTGACTCCCTGAATAACATCTCCACCTATGGTATTCATCTTGGTGTGAAATTCGCAATTGATAATACCATCTCCTAAATCAATAATAGTAACTCCTGAATTTTTCCAAATGGTCTTACTATCGCGGATGTGATCTAAAACAATCAGATCTTCTGTTCCTGGAATAGGTTTATATGACGTGGATGTAATATCATAATAGTGACGAACACCATTTTCAATTTTATAAAATGACTCGCAACCATTAGCCAACATATCATGAACCCATGGTGCTACTTCTCCACGTTGACCCGGGAGGCGCTTTTCTTCTAATTTTATTTTCTCAATAGTCTCTCTAACTCCTAAGGCATCCCAGACTTCAAAAGGACCTATCTCCCAGCCAAATCCGGCGCGCATGGCATCATCAATACGAAAAAAATCATCTGTAATCTCAGGCACACGATTGGAAACATATTCAAATAAAGGGTAATGCATGGCACGAAATAATTCTCCTGCTTTATCTTTACCTTGTTCATATACCTTCATTCGCTTGCGAATATCTTCGACCTGCTTTGTCGCTTCAAGAGTAGCTGATTTTACTTTTCCTTGTGTTCCAAATTCTAGTGTTTTCAGATTTAAAGATTGAATCTCCGAATTTCCAGATGCATCTTTTACTTTTTCATAGAATCCTTTTTTAGTTTTTTCACCTAACCATTTGTTTTCAACCATTTTGGTTATAAAAGATGGTAATTGAAAAACACCTTTGGCTTCATCATCGGGAGCATTTTGAGCAAGTCCATTGGCAACATTTACTAAAGTATCCAAACCAACAACATCAGCTGTTCGGAAAGTTGCCGATTTCGGATGCCCCATTGCTGGTCCAGTGTATTTATCAACTTCTTCCACAGTCAAACCTAGCGGTTCAACTAAATGTGTCAAAGCTAACATTGAATAAACACCTACCCTATTACCGATAAATGCCGGAGTATCTTTACATAATACAACCGTTTTACCTAATATTTTATCTCCAAATTGTAATAAAAAATCAACAACTTCTGGTTTGGTATGTGGAGTAGGAATGATTTCTAATAATTGTAAATAACGTGGTGGATTGAAAAAGTGGGTCCCGCAAAAATGATCTTTAAAATCTTCAGAACGACCTTCTGCCATTAAATGTATAGGGATACCTGAAGTATTTGATGTAATTAAAGTACCCGGTTTACGGTATTGCTCGACACGTTCAAATACAGATTTTTTAATATCCAGTCTTTCCACGACAACCTCAATAATCCAATCACAAGAATCGATCTCTGACATATTATCATCAAAATTTCCTGTTGAAATCCTTTTTACAAAAGATTTACTATAAATAGGAGATGGATTAGATTTGACAGCCGTTTCTAAAGACTGATTGACAATTCGATTGCGCACGATCTTACTTTCCAAAGTAAGTCCTTTTGCTGTCTCAGCTGGTAGTAATTCTTTTGGAGCAATGTCCAAGAGTAATACTTCCGCACCAATGTTAGCAAAATGGCAAGCGATTCTAGAGCCCATTACTCCAGAACCTAATACTGCTACTTTTCTAATGTTTCTACTCATTTATTTAATTGTTTTATTATCAATAATGGTTGTCTATTATTGATCGATGGTACTATTTTCTTCTTGATACGCAGTTGCTAATTCATTTAATTTGGTCAAAGATTTCATCAATTGTACTCGTTCTTTCTCCGATAAATTCTCTTCCAAATATTGATTAAAATTACGCACGACATTTTTTGCAACTTCTCTTTTTTCTTTGCCTAATTCTGTTAGATAAACTTTGACTGATCGTTTATCAGATGCACTTGCTTCTCTATAAATAAATCCTAGCTTCTCTAAATTATTTAACACACGAGACAAACTGGTTGTTTTCACTCCTGTTAAATTAGCTATTTGTGACACTGGAGTGCCTTCTTTATGAATATTTATTAAAATATAGCCAGCAGCTTGTGTAAAACCATATTGTGTAGCAATTTGATTATACTTATTAGCAATCGTCTGCCAACCTGTTTTTAAAAAATAATCGATAGTTTTATTTTGACTCATAATCCGCTTTGTTATTTACTATGCAAGCATAACAAATCTAATTTATTTTTTTTAGATTTCAAACAGTTAATACTAATTTTTTAAATAATATTTGACAGAATTGGATAGTATCTGATTAAGGGAGTGAAATACTACTTAAAATGTCAGAAAAGTACTTTTATCAAAATGTGGAAAACTTTTAAACACTAAAATACAACAACTTAAGTAAAAACCACTATCAGTTATTCACATTTACACTTTTATATTCAAAATTAATTCGGTTACCTTTGTACAAACAAACATAAACGTATGGCTTTAGTTAATATTCCGAGACTTGACTTGCTAAACTTCACTGAAGGTAAAGCAGAATTACGCAATCAATTTATCCAAGACATTGGAAAAGCTTTTAACGAAACTGGTTTCGTTACCATTGCTAATCATGGTCTATCAAAAGAGCTAATCGACGAGTTGTATCAAGTCGTACCAGCATTCTTTTCTTTGCCGACGGAGATCAAGTTGAAATATGAGTTCCCCGAACTTGCAGGACAAAGAGGTTATACAACGAAGGGTCGTGAAAAAGCAAAAGATTCGACGACTCCAGATTTGAAAGAATTTTGGCAAAGAGGGCAAACGATCGTTGGTGAAGAATATAGTAAAACTGACTTTCCGGACAACCCTGAAGTAGCTGAATTACCTAGGTTTAATAGCATTACTGCAGAAGTATACAAAAAACTAGAAGATACAGGTCGTAAATTGTTAAAAGCAATTGCTACCTACTTAGATTTAGAAGAAGATTATTTTGAAAAATTTGTTATCAATGGTAACTCGATTTTAAGAGCTATACATTATTTTCCTATTCAAAATCCTGAAGAATTAGCACCTGATGCTGTTCGCGCAGGAGCACATGAAGATATCAATTTAATCACATTATTAATTGGAGCTAGTGCTGATGGTCTTGAAGTAATGACAAAAGATGGCGAATGGTTCCCGATCAAAGCGAAAGGTGAAGATATCGTAATCAATGTTGGAGATATGTTGCAACGCTTGACGAATAATAAATTAAAATCTACGACCCACCGTGTGGTAAACCCTCCAATTGAACTGATGGGCACCTCACGTTTCTCCATCCCTTTCTTCTTACACCCTAAGTCATCGATGAGTTTAGCTTCTCTTGATTCATGTATCAGTGACAAGTATCCAAAAGCTTATCCAAATTATACTGCAGGAGAATATTTAGATGAGCGATTAAGAGAAATTGGTTTAAAAATGTAATGCGATCAAAACAAAATCATAGAAGCCTTTCTTAGATAAGACTTACTTCTAATGAAATGTATAAAAAATGCCTGTCGAGTAATTAACAGGCATTTTTTATTTCAGATGACTCTACCAAATTTTGTATTGCTGTCAACAATTATTAATTAGAAAAACTGTTCCTAAAAAGAATAACCAAAACCTACATTGAGGTAAATATTATGCATGCTGAAATCGATCGAATTGAAATCCTTTTCTAAAATATTATTGAATCCATAAGTAACATCAGTCAATAATTTAAAATGTTTATTCATCTTCCATTCTGCTCCTAGTTGAGTACCCCATTGAAATTTTCGAACATTCTCCGAAAAATCATATGCAGCCTGGTTCCCATCTTCAAAAGATATCTTCGTTCCTGTTGGTGTATTTTGTCTTAAATAACCATCAGACACATATCCATCAAATGTATTGTCCATCAATCTAGAGAAATAGAGTCCTCCATACAAATTCCACTTATCCGAAAGTTGGAGAACAGCTAATACAGGTAAAGTAAAATAAGTATTACTCACATCTGTTTGTACCTGACCCGTATAATATCCTCTTACTTTTGAATTATCTTTTACTACTTCGGTGAGATAATTCTTAACCTGTGCATTTGTCTTCATTCCTTTTTCTTCAAAACGAATTCCTAAACGCACTCCCCATTTACCATTTTCTTGTATCCACTTGGTAGCATTTGCTTCCAGGCCAAAACTAAAACCTGGATTGAAGCTTTTAATCTTACGTATCTCTCGAGGTATCCCCAATGGACTACTCCCTCCGATACTGAATTGCGCCTGTACCGCGTAATCCATATTTGTATTAAAAAAATTTGTATTCTGGTTAGATGAGCTATCTTGCGCTTGGGCATATGGAATAGCCATTAAACAAATAGCTACCAGATAAAGTATTCTTTTCATTAAAGTCGTTTTCTTATTTATGTGCATGATTATTTGATTTGATTTGTGACAAGCTCCACTTCATCAATATACAAGGTACTACCCACAGCTCCATTGAACATATCTCCTTCTTTACTTGAGCTAAACACAATGGTGTACATATATTCTTTCGAAGGATCAAAAGATTTACCATTCACAAATGAAAAAGGTACTTCAAATGCAGTCCATTTATCGGTCTCAATTTGTTGTTGCGCTCCGATACGAGCCACGCTTACAATACGAGCATCTTTAAAACCATGAGTTCCTGTTAAAAAATTATGATCTAGTCCAGGTGATTTTTCAAACAAAATTGCATATCCATCCCAAGTATCTTTAGTAAGCTGTGATGGTTTTGTGTTTGCTACAAACTTTTCACCGGCTTTATATTTAAAGAAACCTTTTAATGAAACTGGAGCTGTATCGCTATTATAAGGAATGCCAAATCGAGTAGAGTTCACGGTAGGGAAAGTCAACTTAAACTCTCCAACGAACAAATTACCTGCTGCCAATGGCGAACCGAACATCCCGCCTAATGGACCGGTATCCTTCGTAATCAATTTAGCAGCCTGACCAAGATAACCATCTGTAACTTGTGAAGTAGGGTAAAAAGAGGGTACTAAATCTTCATCCTCTCCCACTAGCGTTCCAGCAAGAATATTATAGCCTTCATTTGCAGTTTCCCATATAAAGTTTTTCTGACCTTTTGCTGTCAATTCAAAAAACTGATGATAATGACCGACAGGATTGTCGGAGTCCACAATTTGTGCATTTTCAAAAGCAGCATAAAAATCTGCTCCTTCATCTAGCAAAAATGAAACCGTATACGTTTTTGACCATGCACCATCTTGCGAAGTAACAGTATATTGCTGCGGTACTGAAAAATCAAGTTCTGTACCGCTTTCAGGTAAGATGGTCGCCCCTGTTGTTACCACAAATTCAGGTGCATGCCTATAACTTCCCGAAAAGCGTTTTAACTTAAAAATAATCGTATTATTACCAATAGAAGGTGCTGTACTAAGGACTAAATCCCCGTTAAGAATACTCGCTTGCTCTACATCAGCCTCTGTATTGAGGGCTTCATCTTTAATACAGCTATTCAATCCAAAAAGCAGCACAATACAAATCATAAACGATAGAATTCGTTTTTGTTCCATAATAAATTAATATTTTAGTGTAAAATATCGTTAATGTATTTTGAGAATTATTAACGTGGTACAAAGGTAAGATTGTGCATCAAACAACATGGATTTGATATGCTAAAAATAGCTATTGTCTCGAAAACTTGACAATCAAAGGAAAATCAACTATCAGAATAGATTTTCCCTTATCTTTTTAGGCAATGATGCGATAACCAAGTTATAACTGTGGTCAATCAGTTCTATTAACTTCTGGTCAGTCAATTCGCGATTTGCATGCAAGGTGTTCCAATGCTTTTTATTCATATGATAACCCGGAAAAACGGTATGTACATACTCCTGCCTCAATGTAATCGCATATTCTGGATCACATTTGACATTGAACGACAAACTGTCCGATTGACCTAAACCAACCAAGAGGAAAACCTTAGCAGCAACTTTAAAAACCAAAGTATCTGGACCAAAAGGAAGCTCTTCTGTAACTGCAGGCTTAGATATACAATATTCACGTAGCTCTTCGATATTCATAAAGGCGATTTTTTTTAAAGCTAAGAAATATTTATTATTTATAAACTATGATATAGTCACCTACAGGTTCAAAAAACACGTATATTGTTAATTATTGTTAATAGTCGTTTGTTTGTATAACATTCTGATTACAGAAATATTAAGAACCACTTTATATTCTATATTTGCGGCATAACTTCACCTAAATACCGTTATGAACAGGATACTTTTTCTCCTTTTATTTTTTTGTACAACATTAAGCTACGGTCAATCCGCCATAACAGGTCAGGTATTAGATAAAGGAGAAAACAAACCGCTCATGAATGCTTCTGTGATTTTACTATCTGCACAGGATTCCATATTGAAAGTTTTCACCCGAACAAATGAGCAAGGCAACTTTACTATTCCGCAACTGGAAAGAGGATCTTATCGTGTCCTGATCACTTATCCAAAATTTGAATTATTTAGTGATCTCATAACAGTAGAAGATGCAAAAATAGATTTACATGATATTAAAATCAGTTCTAGGGCTCATGTTCTTGAGGAGGTTGTAATCACACAAAAATTACCGATAAAAATAAAAGGCGATACGATAGAGTATAATGCCGGAAGTTTTGAAACTGAAAAAAATGCTAAGCTCGAAGATTTATTAAGAAGATTACCTGGGATGACCGTTTCTTCAGATGGAACGATCACAGCGCAAGGAAAAACGGTATCTAAAGTCTTAATCGATGGTGAAGAGTTCTTTGGTTATGATCCTAAAATTGCCATTCGAAATGTCCGTGCAGATGCTATCGATAAGGTACAAGTCTATGAAAAGAAGTCTGACGAGGCAGAATTAACTGGGGTCGACGATGGAGTACGTATCAAAACCGTCAATGTGGTATTAAAAGAAGAAGCGCGAAAGGGAATTTTTGGGAATGCAAATGCTGCTATTGGAACAAAAGGTTTATTTGACGCAGCATTATTTGCCGCCAAATTCAATAAGGCTGAACGTATTGGATTGACTGGTAATTGGAATAATATGGGTGGAGAAAATGATTCCCGGATTAGATCCAATTCGAGCATCCAAGGTAAACCTGAGTATAAAAATATTGGTGTCAATTATGATAATGTATTTCTGAAGAAAAGATTGTCTTTAAACTCTAGTTACAATTTTAGCAACAATAGCTCTTCTAATGAAAGAGAATCTTATAGTAAAGAGGTTTTCCCTTACAAAACTCGGGAAACAACAGGAAGCAGCGCTTCAGACGATGATACTAAAAATAATCATTTTCGAACACAAGTTAGATTCAAAATTGATTCGATTCAGAATTTGGATGTTCAATTTAATGCGGGTAAATCAAATTCCCAAAGTACAAGTACTTCAAATCGCAGTATCACCAATAACGACACTACATTAACCAATACCTTTAAAGAAAGAAACAATTCTAAAGGCAATAACGATAATGCAGATTTTCGTATTAATTATAGAAGAAGATTAAATAACAACGGTAGATCATTAAATGCACAATTTAACACCCAACTATCGCAAAATAAATCTATTGCACAGGTAAACTCTACAACCAATTATTATAGAGAAAACCTAGTTGATAGTGTGGTATTAGATCAACAACGTGTAAACTCCAGTACGAACAATCGAATCGGCGCATCTTTAAATCTTAATGAAAAATTGTTTCAAGATTTGTATCTGACCTTAGGATATACGATGAATACCAATATTTCTAAAAGTCTTAATAACTCATATAATGGAGATGGTTTTGGGGAATATAAGACATTGGATTCTCTATATTCGAAAAATGAAGAAAATAGAAATTTCAATCAAGGGGCTAATATCCAAATCAACTATAACCTCAAAGACAAGATCAACGTCAATATTTCAAATACCATAAGCTATAAAAACCAAAAATTAATCGATACTTATCGCGATCTTGACCTAAAACGTAATTTTTGGGACAATAACCTGAATATGAACATCAATTATAAATTGACATTAAATAAAAATTTGATGGTCAGCTATAGCACTTCCAATAAAATCCCGACCTTTGGACAATTGCAATCTTTACAACCATTAACCAATCCGTTATTTATACAATTGGGAAATCCTAATTTAAAGAAATCGACCGAAAACTCTTACAATTTCAACTTTAACAGCTTTAGTATTTTGAGAAGTTCAAGTTTCAATATAAACGCAGGAATTAGTACCACACATAACCCGATTGCAAACAAAAGAGTGCTCGATACACTTGGCGTTACGACTAGTAATTATGAAAATATAAAAGATAAAATCAATTGGTCTGCCCGAGTGTATTCAGGGTATAGTAAACCACTGTTCAATAATTTACTTCAATTCAATCCAAACGCGAACCTAAGTTATGGTAATAGTTACGATTTTATCAATGGTGAATTGAACAATTCTAAGAATTACAATGCGAATATAGGCTTTGGATTAAATAAGCAAAATTCTAAAGTGATTGATTTTAATTTCTTTACTAATATCGGTATAGATCGACAAGAAACTCTTTTAAAACCTGAATTAAATAACAACAGCTTAAGAACAAATCTCAATACTGACATTAAATATTTCCTGCCTTATAAGTTTGATTTGGTACAGGTGGTAAACTATGGTTATACAGGCAAAAATAAAGTGTTCACAAAGGCTATTCATCAATTTTATATGAACCTTGAATTGAATAAAAAATTGATGAGTAATAATCTTCAATTGAGCTTAAAAGCTTTTGATATTTTTAAAACTTTCAATACCATCAATCGATCATTTGATAGCAGTAATTTTTCTGAATCACAGCAACAGCTCCTGACGCAGTATTTTATGGTGGGATTGAAATGGGATTTTAACAAAAACTTAGGAAAGAAAAATGATTAGATTATTAATAAGTTTTATCCTTTTGTTGCTGGGTCTAGACTCATTTGCTCAACATGCATACTTTGCAACGAAAGGAAGCATCCAATATGAGAAAGTCGTGTACACGAAAGCACGAATGCGAGATCTAATGGCAAAACATGGAGGTAATAGGGGGATGATGTATATGGGAAATATCGACGAGATGCCCGAAAGTTCGACATCAAACTTCCTATTACAGTTTGATGAAACTCAAACTGTAATGTCTCCTATCGATATGGGTACACCAGTAAAATCAACAATGACAGCTCCTAGCATTACAAAAGGTGGTCGCTCCTCAAGCGGAGGTTCTCGAGGTGGTACAGGTGGATCACCAAGAAATAATAATACAGGCGGTAATCGTATGGGAGGAATGATGAGAGGAAACAATAAAATGGGCGATAAAATATATGTTCAAAATCTAAAATCCAGAATTTCAGAGGTCCAATTACAAATAGATGAAAAAATCCTGATTAAGGACAGTCTTCAACAAGTTACTTGGCGATTCACGGATGAATTTAGAACCATTGCTGGTTATGAATGTAGGCGTGTCAATGGAGCAACAAAAGATTCGTTATACCTCATTGCATTTTACTCAGAAGAGATTCCGGTATCTGCCGGTCCAGTCCTAACTAACGGATTGCCAGGTATGATACTAGGACTTGTCATTCCTGAAATGCATATTAATTATTGGGCTACCGAAGTCAAGTTTACCAATGATGGAATTTCAAATTCTTGGAGAGATAAAAAAGCAAAGGAAATGACCGCTAATGAATTTTTTAAATTGCTTTCTGGCAGTATATTTAGAGGTAGAGGAGGCAATGAATCTGAACAAAGAAGACAAATATTAGAACAGATTATTTACTAATAATCTGTTCTAATATTTCTGATCAGGATAGTATGCTTACTAGTTCTTGCTGTATCGCAATTCCTTTATCATGATTGTACCATTTTTGAATTTCTTCTTTGATCTCATGAAATTCAGCTCCCCTGTCTTTCATCATGACAAATAAATCTGTGCATCCTTGAGGGCGTGGTCCCCAAACAGCAACATCATCTCCCTGTTCATTACGAACGATTAGTTTAGGAATAGATTTGCCCCCATTGGTCAAGTAATTTTCTATTTCATAAGGCTCCGAATCACGCAATTGAATATCCAATACAATAGCTGGGTTGTTTTTGACCAATTGGTAAATCATAGGCACTGAATGAGCCGCATCTCCACACCAAGGTTCTGTGATCAAAATCCAATGTTGCTTTGTTGATATACCATTGATAAAAGAAATGGTATCAGCATTTGGTTCAAATTTTTTCAACCAACGGTTCATACGCGACCAATTCAGCTTCGTATAGGTTAAAATTTCTTCATCCTGATAGCCTTCGTATTGCTGAGGATTGTCTAATATGGTTTGAAAATAAGATATGTATTCTTCGAACTGCATAAAATAGCTTTTTTATTTAGGGACACAATATGACAAAATTTTGCCATTTGTACAATTCAGACATAACAAAGAAACACAGAAATGACAGTTTGTCACCAATCCTGACGTTATATTGCTAATTTCATTCAATTTCAAGCAAACAAAATGATTGGCACAAGGGTTGATTAGGGTAGATATACAAACAGATTAGTAAAAAATAAATATATATAATATGTCTAAAATAATAGGAATCGACTTAGGTACGACCAATTCATGTGTTGCTGTAATGGAAGGTAACGAGCCGGTAGTTATTGCTAACAATGAAGGTAAACGTACAACACCTTCTATCGTTGCTTTTGTTGAAGGTGGAGAACGTAAGGTTGGTGATCCAGCAAAACGTCAAGCGATCACAAACCCAACTAAAACTATTTATTCTATTAAACGCTTTATGGGTTTATCATATGATGAGTCTATAAAAGAAGCGCAACATGTACCTTACAATGTAGTAAAAGGCGACAATAATACACCACGTGTAGAAATTGACGACCGCAAATATACGCCTCAAGAAATTTCGGCTATGATTCTTCAAAAAATGAAGAAAACTGCAGAGGATTTCTTAGGTCAAGAAGTAACTGAAGCTGTTATTACAGTTCCTGCATACTTTAATGATGCACAGCGTCAAGCAACTAAAGAAGCTGGTGAAATCGCTGGTTTAACTGTCAAACGTATCATCAACGAACCAACAGCTGCAGCTTTAGCTTATGGTTTAGATAAAGCACACAAAGACATGAAAATTGTTGTTTTTGACTGTGGTGGTGGTACACATGACGTTTCTGTATTAGAATTAGGTGATGGTGTATTTGAAGTAAAATCTACTGATGGTGATACTCACTTAGGTGGTGATGATTTTGACAACGTAATCATCAACTGGTTGAATGATGAGTTTAAAAACGAAAACAATGGCTTTGACTTGAAAAAAGATCCAATGGCATTGCAACGTTTGAAAGAAGCTGCTGAGAAAGCTAAAATTGAATTATCGAGCACAACTTCTACAGAGATCAACTTACCATACATCACTGCAGATGCTACAGGCCCTAAACACTTAGTACGCCCATTATCACGTGCTAAATTTGAGAGCTTAGCTGCTGACTTGATCAAACGTACAATCGATCCTTGTCGTTCTGCATTGAAAAATGCTGGATTCAGCACAGGTGATATCGATGAGATTATCTTAGTTGGTGGTTCTACACGTATTCCTGCAATCGTTGATGCAGTAAAAGCTTTCTTCGGAAAAGAGCCTTCTAAAGGTGTTAACCCGGATGAAGTTGTTGCATTAGGTGCTGCTATTCAAGGTGGTGTATTGACTGGTGAAGTGAAAGACGTATTATTATTAGACGTTACTCCTTTATCATTAGGTATCGAAACAATGGGTGGTGTAATGACTAAATTAATTGAAGCGAATACAACTATTCCTACTAAAAAATCGGAAACGTTCTCAACTGCTTCAGACAATCAACCATCTGTTGAAATCCATATCTTACAAGGAGAGCGTCCAATGGCAGCTCAAAACCGTACGATTGGCCGTTTCCACTTAAATGATATCCCTTCTGCTCCTCGTGGTGTGCCTCAAATTGAAGTCACATTTGACATCGATGCAAACGGTATCATCAAAGTTTCTGCTAAAGATAAAGCAACTGGAAAAGAGCAAAATATTCGTATCGAAGCTTCATCTGGTTTATCTGACGAAGAAATCAAAAAAATGAAAGAGGAAGCTGAAGCAAATGCTGAAGCGGATCAAAAAATGAAAGAAGAAGCTGACAAAATCAATGGTGCTGATGCTTTGATTTTCTCAACAGAAAAACAATTAAAAGAATACGGAGACAAAATCTCTGCAGATAAAAAAGCGCCTATCGAAGCTGGTTTAGTAAAATTAAAAGCAGCTTTTGAAGCTAGAAGCTTTGCTGATATCGATACTGCTTCTGCAGAATTGAACAATGCTTGGAATGCTGCTTCTGAAGAGATGTATGCGGCCTCACAAGGTGGTTCACAACCTCAAGGTGATGCTGGTCAAGCAAACAACGGTAACCAAGGTGGTGATGACGTAACTGACGTAGAATACGAAGAAGTTAAGTAATCTAACTTCTCCTCCAATATTAAAAAGCTCGAAGATTAGTCTTCGAGCTTTTTTTATAACTTATTTTATCAGATCCATACTTTGTCATAGTATAATGTGCATGTATCAATCCTGATATCATAGCACGACAAAAAAGGTTTCAATCAACTGCTAAATGGTCGTTTGATCAATACCATTACTTTTTGTAGTGGCTCAATATACCTTTATCTAATGTTGCCCAAATACCTGCTGGCATATTTGCTTTTTTTAAGGCTTCATTCGTCCAGGTGTTACACGAGTAAAACATACTATAGGACCCCTTTGCTTCATAAAAAGCATCTGAATCTCCGTATTGTGCATTCGTATTGATTACAATTGGTTTATTTTCATCATTATACTCTAAAGACAATTTTACAAAATCAATGAGGGACTGGTATTGTACAGTATCAATCATGTACTTAAAGCAGAGCTCGCTTTCCGTTATTTCGTTATGATAAGTTACGTGAAGTGCTGTCTCCCCAATACCGGTCGCAGCAACAAATGCAGTAGAAGCTTTTAGATCTTTCCATTCTGGAGTATTTAAATAAAAGCCTTTATCACCCCATCCCACTCCCATATAACTATAATTTGTTTCTTTTCCCTTATTATTTTGAAATGGAAACAAAACAGACCAATCGATCTGATTGGTTTTAACAGGTAATACCAGATCTGTATGAACACCATTGGACATGATGTACACAGTCACCTGTTTAGGAATCATAGACGGTTCCCTATGCGCACTCATGCGTGAAAGAATGCGTTCGGACAGCCAGTACACAAAGGCGATCACGATTATAGTGATCAGAATATATAATAACACTTTCAATATTTTTTTCATGTTTATAATGGACTTGACTCCTAGGATGAAAATACTTCCTAATATTCAAACATAAAAAAAACCCGCAACATTTGTTACGGGTTTACGAAAAATACTATGATTATATCTTAAAATAATTTTTCTGGATATGCTCCATCGGCGATCAATTTCAAAATCGACGCCTGCACAATTTCCTTATCTTCTTTATAGGTAACACCGAACCATTTTGATGAAGTGGGGATAACTTTAAAATCGGCTTGCTTAGTTTGCACCAAATAATCGGCTACAGAAGGGATAAAAAACTCTGACTTAGGGTCTTCCGCATTTTTTTCAACGAAATCTTTAAACATGCCTTCTGCAACTTCAAAAACCTTCGGAGTGAAACCCCAAAAATTCATAGATACGCGGCTTTTTGGATCTAACTCGGTAATTACATCGCCTTCTTCAAAGACAATCTTTTTCTCACCTTCAAGTTCTTTATAATAAATTTTGGTGCGTTCTGTTACACTTTCCATATGTCCAGAAGGACTTACCTCACAAACGCCTCTAGATACATAACCATAATCGGATAGCGTATTGCCTACTTGAAATCCCATTAACGCCATTTGCTCATCTGATACTTCGGTTGTTAAGAATTTTGCCATTTTTTGGTAGGAGTCTGTACCATAAAAATCATCAGCATTGATCACACAAAAAGGTTCATTGACATTATTTTTAGCACTCAATACAGCGTGTGCAGTACCCCAAGGTTTAGCACGCTCTATTTCACGGTCAATACCATATTTCTTTAAATCAAAATCTTGGAAAGCATAATCTACTTCAATCTTTCCTTTCAATTTTTCGTCAAAGACCTCTTTCATTTTATCTAAAAATTCTTCACGAATTATAAATACTACTTTGCCAAATCCAGCATTGATAGCATCATAGATAGAATAATCAATAATAGTTTCGCCGTGAGGCCCAAAAGCATCGATCTGTTTCAATGATCCGTAACGGCTAGCCATACCTGCTGCCAAAATTAATAAAGTTGGTTTACTCATATCCAATTTCTAGGTCGTTTCTAGTTTAAATTTTTGCAAATATATACATATTAGATTACTTTTTCTTAAAGAATGCTGTTAACAAACCACTTGCTAATTTCCCTAACAGCTTGACACCCTCACGAGCTAAGGTAGTTGTTGCCGTTTTTTGTGCTGCTTCTAATGGTGTCTGTCTTCTAGAAGTACTTTTTGAACGCTTTGCTTCTTCTTTTTCACGACTCAATTGCTCCTGTTGCTGTGTTGCAATTTGCATTTTCTCATCGATTATCTCTGCTGCGGAACGATTTTCTTCGCGCTGCTGATATTTGGTATACAGATCAGACTGCTTCAAAAGCTGATCATAAGTAACCGCATCTGCAGGTCCCATTACAGCTCGAGCTGGGACAAGATGCGTAGCCACAACTTCCGTGGGAATACCTTTATCATTTAACACCGTAATCAATGCCTGTCCAGTTCCTAATGATGTCAAGATTTGATCAATAGCATAAAAATCTGATTTTGGATAAGTCTTAACGGTCTTTCTTAAGTTCTCTGCATCATTAGGTGTAAAAGCACGTAAAGCGTGCTGAACACGATTACCCAATTGAGCTAAAACAGTTTCTGGAACATCTGTCGGCGATTGGGTACAAAAGAAAACACCGATTCCTTTGGAACGAATCAATCTGACAATTTGCTCGACTTGTGTCATAAAAGCTTTTGAAGCATCTTTAAATAACAGATGGGCTTCATCAAAAAAGAAAACCAATTTTGGTTTATCCAAGTCTCCTACCTCAGGTAGATTTTTAAACAATTGTGCTAGAATACTTAATAAAAAAGTGGAAAATAGCACAGGCTGATCCTGAACATCCGAAATATTCAATAAACTAATAACACCCTTACCATCTACTTTTTGAAATAAATCTTGAATATCAAATTCCTTCTCGCCAAATATATGGGCTACTCCTTGTTGTTCTATCGCCACTATTTTACGTAAAATAGTTCCAGAACTTGATTTACTTATTTTCCCATAATCATCTTTAATCTCTTCACTGCCGGGACCATCTGCCAAATAACTTAATAACTTTTTAATATCATTAAAATCAACTAAGGGCATATTGTGATCTTGCGCATATTTAAATATTGCGGCTAAAACTCCAGTTTGTGTATCATTCAATTCCAAAATACGTGCTAATAGAATCGGACCAACATCGGATACTTTAAGACGCATAGTGGTACCTTTATTTCCTGTCAATGAAAACAATTCAACGGGAAAACTAGCGGGCTGAAATGAAACGCCAACAGCATTTCCTCTATCAATTAGAGCTTGATTGGTCTGTCCTTCTACAGCTAACCCAGATAAGTCACCTTTTACATCCAACATGAAAACAGGAACTCCACTGTCGGATAACTGTTCTGCGATCAATTGCAACGTACGTGTTTTACCTGTTCCAGTTGCCCCAGCAATCAAACCATGACGATTCATCATTTTTAAAGCCAAATTAACCTGGGCTTCTGCAAGAATATTTCCATCTAAAATACCCGCTCCTAAATAAATATAGGTACCTTTTGGATTATAGGATGCTTTTACTTTTTCAATAAATAATGCTTGATCTTCCATTCTTTAATATACTAGTTTTTATAAAGGAACCAGTCCTTAATCTTAAAATACCCCCGCCTTTTACAAATTATATTTCTTAGATTAAATATAGAACGAAATATTGAGTCTTTGTAATTTTTTTGTCAGCAAGGGCTTTTTTTCAAAAAATTAATAATTTTTTAACATGAAAAATGTATTTTTACATACTCTAAAAAAGGTACAGATACAGTTTTGAAAAAAAATGTTTAACAAAAAAATTAGAAATATCGCCGCTCTATTATGTGCTTTAATCTTTTTCGTAAAGATGAGCATATCGATAACGCCTATATTTTCTTCTTTATTAGATCAAAACACAATTCTTCAAATTGTGCTCCAATTAGAAATTGAAAACAACAATGGTGCACACAGTGATAGTAATGAATCTGGTTCAAAGTTTTTTAATGCTAAAACAGAAGAATCGAATTTCTTAGCCATCATTACTGATAATCATGGAAAGCAAAAACATTATTTGAAAAATGAAAAATGTATTCGCGCATTCCACCCTTCTGTTCCTACGCCGCCTCCTAACTGCTAATTCTCCCTTTATGTGCCATTCGGCATGACATCAACTTTAATCAAGTCTGATTAGAGGAATATATGGTAAAATATCAGGTAACATTTTTAGACAGAAACTAATGTTTGGAACTCGTATGTCTGCTTTTCTAAAACTATCGAAAAGAGACTTAAAATATGATGTACCCGCTAGTGTTGTAGTGTTTTTAGTAGCACTTCCACTATGTTTGGGTATTGCAATGGCCTCTGGTGCGCCATTGTTTGCAGGATTGTTAACAGGAGTAATTGGCGGTGTCGTCGTCTCTTCTATCAGTAAATCACCTTTGAGCGTCAGTGGCCCTGCAGCTGGTCTTACGGTTATTGTCTTGGGCGCTATTCAGAGTCTCGGTGCCTATGAGACTTTTTTATTAGCTGTAGTTATTGCAGGTATTATCCAATTGATTCTTGGAATAGTTAAAGCTGGCATGATAGGCAATTACTTCCCTTCTTCTGTTATCGTCGGAATGCTTGCCGCAATTGGTATCACCATTATATTGAAGCAAATTCCTTTGGCATTTGGTATGATGGAAACCCATGCTTTTGAACTTGATAATGGTCATGGAATCGGAGCATTCACCGACACATTGATATCTTCCATTGGTCTGGGCGCTTTTATCATTTGTATACTATCATTGGTAGTCTTAATCTATTGGTCTAAAATACCAAAGCTAAACAAGATCCCAGCTCCATTAATTGTAGTTGCTCTGGGCATAGGCTTGTCATTTGCTTTTAATGGCACACGTTTCCAACTGGCTGAATCACAATTTGTCCTTGTACCTATTGTCAATTCATTTGCAGAATTTACTGGACTATTTACACTCCCAGATTTTACACAAATCATCAATAAGGAGGTCTGGATAGTCGCTTTTACTATTGCAATTATTGCCAGTTTAGAAACACTTTTAAGTATTGAAGCGGTGGATAAAATTGATCCATTTAAAAGAAATACACCTACAAATCGGGAATTGATCGCTCAGGGTGTTGGTAATATTACAAGTGGTTTATTGGGAGGCTTACCGATGACCTCTGTCATTGTACGTTCATCTGCAAATGTCAATGCTGGGGGTAGAACGAGACAGTCGGCCCTATTGCATGGTATGTGGTTATTACTGGCTATCTTAATCATACCTAATGTATTGAATTTTATTCCGTTGTCATGCTTAGCTGCAATTTTATTGCAAACGGGATATAAATTGGCAAAACCTGCTTTGTTTACATCGATGTATAAAAAAGGACTTGATCAATTTATTCCATTTTTCGCAACAATTGTAGCCATTGTATTTACAGACTTATTGATGGGTGTTGGTATTGGACTTGTTGTAGCTACTTTTTATATCTTAAAAGCAAATATGCAAAATGCTTTTAAATTTGATATCGTAAAACAAAATGACTGCGACAAAGCTATCATCACTTTGGCCGAAGAGGTATCTTTTTTAAATAAAGCGCCTATTCAACAAAAGCTTTATAGCCTTCCTAAATCTGTTGGTTTGATTGTTATCAATGGTACTGCAAGTAAATTCATTGATAAAGATGTCATTGAAGTTATTAAAGATTTTCAACAAAATGCCTTGACCAAAGGAAAGCGCATTGAATTGACAGATGTTGAATACAAGAAAAAATAATAAAAATAAAACAATTAATTAACGAGATTTGTATCCTATCAGGGATAAAACATGCAGCTCAATTAAATATGAACTGTATTAATATATATATATAAAATGGAAAAAGATTTAGAATTAGGATTTAAAAAAATTTTAGACGGAAATCGCGAATGGATGGACTTTGTTAAGAATGATACATCAGGTCGTTTTCAACAATTAGCAAAAGGTCAAAATCCAGAAATTTTATGGATTGGTTGTGCAGACAGTCGGGTGCCAGCAAATGAAATCACAGGTACTAAGCCTGGAGAAGTATTTGTACACCGTAATATTGCAAACATGTGTGTACATTCAGACATGAGCATGCTATCTGTACTGGATTATGCGGTCAATGTTTTAAAAGTAAAACAAATCATAATCGCTGGTCACTATGGCTGTGGTGGTGTTGCTGCATCATTGAGTCGCAATCAATTTGGTATCATTGATAACTGGTTGTGCCATATTAAAGATGTTTACCGTTTACATGCGGCTGAAATAGACGCTATAGAGGATCATGACAAAAAAGTAGACAGATTAATTGAACTAAATGTACAAGAGCAGGTGTTCAATTTATGTACAACTTCCATTATACAAAATGCTTGGAAAGATAGAAATGATCTTGCCGTTCATGGAATGGTCATTAACATCGGAACAGGTGAACTGACAGATCTGAGTTGTACTTTTACCAGTAATGAAGATCTTGGAGATGTATTCTCTTATAAATAGCATTGAAAAGGGTCGGGCAACTGACCCTTTTTCTATTATAAAATCCATTTTCCGCCCCTCTACCCTTCCTAGTTACAGCTTGTATATAATAGTAATTTTTCTATTGAAACAACTTACTTTAAAATGTGAGAACTACTACGGATAATTCGAAGTAATACTTAACTTTGTATTATGATAAACGAGGAGAAATCATTAAATTTTATTGAAGAAATTATCGAAGACGATCTTCGTAATGGGGCACATGATGGACGTGTATTAACGCGTTTCCCTCCCGAGCCAAACGGCTATCTTCACATTGGTCATGCTAAATCTATTTGCTTAAACTTTGGTTTAGGTCAGAAATATAATGGCAAGACTAACTTACGTTTTGACGATACTAATCCTGTTACAGAGGATACAGAGTATGTTGAAAGTATTAAACACGACATTCAATGGCTTGGCTTTAGCTGGGCACAGGAATTATATACTTCAGATTATTTTGATACCTTATATCAATATGCTGTAGACCTAATCAAAAAAGATTTGGCTTATGTAGATGATAGTACTGCCGAAGAGATTGCGGCGGCCAAAGGTACACCAACTGAACCTGGAGTTCCTACTCCTAATCGCAGTCGCAGTGTTGAAGAGAATTTGGTTCTTTTTCAAGAAATGAAAGATGGTAAATACCAAGATGGTGAAAAAGTATTGCGTGCTAAAATAGATCTTGCTAATCCAAATATGCATTTGCGTGATCCTTTATTGTACCGCATCAAACATGCACATCATCACCGTACTGGAAACAAATGGTGTATTTACCCGATGTATGATTTTGCACATGGTCAATCAGATTCGATCGAAAAAATCACACATTCCATTTGTACATTAGAGTTTATTCCTCATCGTGCGTTATATGATTGGTGTATTGAAAAATTAGAGATTTACCCATCAAAGCAATATGAATTTGCTCGCCTTAACATGACTTACACAGTGATGAGTAAGCGTAAGTTGTTGCAATTAGTCAATGATAAATTTGTCGAAAGTTGGGACGATCCCCGTATGCCAACAATTTCTGGTTTGCGTAGAAGGGGCTATACACCAGCGAGTATTCGTGCATTCTGTGATAAAATCGGTGTCGCTAAACGCGAAAACATGATTGATGTGAGTTTGTTAGAATTTTGTATTCGTGAGGATTTGAATAAAACAGCATGGAGAAGAATGGCTGTCTTGGATCCTATTAAATTAGTGATCACAAATCTTCCGACTGACCATATAGAAGAGTTACATGGTGAAAATAACCCTGAGGTTGAAGGTGGTGAAGGTTCTCGTATGATTCCTTTTTCAAATGAGTTATGGATCGAACGTGATGACTTTATGGAAGATGCTCCAAAGAAATTTTTCCGTTTAGGACCAGGTCTTTCTGTACGTTTAAAGAATGCCTATATCGTAACCTGCCATGACTTCGTCAAAGACGCAAATGGTCAAGTAACAGAAGTGCATTGTACTTATGTCCCTAATTCAAAATCTGGAGAAGATACTTCTGGAATGAAGGTAAAAGGTACCATTCACTGGGTTTCTGTTCCACATGCTAAGGAAACTGAAATTAGATTATATGATCGTTTATTTAACGATGAAAACCCTGCTGCTTCTGAAAATTTTAAAGAATCGATCAATCCCGATAGTTTAAAAATTAGCAAAGCATATATAGAACCTGATTTGTTAAATGCGGTACCGGGAAAAGGATATCAATTTATCAGACTAGGATATTTCACTTTAGATACCTCTTCGTCGCCAGATCACTTGGTCTTCAATCGAACGGTTGGGCTAAAAGATTCTTGGGCCAAAGAAGTAAAAAAAGGTCAATAATAACATAAAAAAGGGAGGCAATAGCTTCCCTTTTTTATGAAGTCATCTTCAATAAAAAAGTAGAATCACTAATGATCAATATCGATATTTAAGCCGATCTAGAAAGTAATTACCTTCATAGCTACTCTTGATTTTTGTCACATATTTAAAGCTGTGGCCCCTTTATATTTGAATAATCACAATTAACACATTCAAATATGAAAAAGTTATTCTTTGCAACTGCTGCATGCTTATTATTCGGATTAGGAGTAAGTCAGGCACAAGAAACTAGAGACTTTGATAGATGGCAGATACGTCTTAGAGGTGTAGGAGTTGTCCCTATCGAAAATGCTGATGTATCCACGATTGGAGGAAATGTTGCTATTTCAAGTCAGTTAATTCCTGAACTGGATTTCACTTATTTTTTTAACAAAAACATCGCAGCAGAATTGATCCTCGGAACTACAAAACACAAAGTATCCACCACAAATTCGGATTTATCAGCTATTGGTGGTAGTACCAATAATAAAATTGACTTGGGTAGTGTTTGGTTATTACCACCGACTTTAACTGTTCAATATCATTTCCATCCTACTCCATCTATTAAACCCTATATCGGAGTTGGAGCGAACTATACTATATTTTACAATGAGAATGCTGGAAATACAGTTAAAAATGTGCAATACGATAATGCTTTTGGGTTAGCCACTCAATTGGGTGTTGACATTAGCATTTCAAAAAATTTATTTGTCAATCTTGATGTGAAACACATCCTTCTAAAAACAGATGTCAATGTGGATGCAAGTAACCTTGCAACTGGATTAAATATTCCTGCAAAGGTAAATATCAATCCTTTTCTTCTGGGTTTTGGTGTAGGAGTAAAATTTTAACAAATAATCTACAGGGGTAATATGTTGTTTAAATGATTATTAAACATTGACATTTGCTATATAATGCTGTCAGTTATCTATTTTAACAGCATAACACTGATAAATAACCACGTTATAGCTAAAACAATAAGAGACCAGTATTTTGTTATAATTTCTGGTCTCTTTCATTTAATGGCTCACTCCTAGATATATGTTTTTATACATTTTCCTCAGATCAGCAACATAGACATATGGGTCCTTTTTCTTTCATATTAGCGATTATACAAGTCAACAGCGTCAAGAGCTTTTTTAATATTTCGGACTTCTAATCCACTTTCTGGTTTATCAGCAGCCAGCTGTTAATAATACAGATGATCTATTAAAAATTTCACATTACGAGCGAGCAATACGTTGATCGCTAGCTTAATTGATTTTAATTAAATACCATAAAAAAATACTACTTCTAAAAAACCTGCATCATCTCTGTAGCAGGCTGATCGTTAAATAGGTAGGTTTAGAATAACTTTTCTACAATACTTTTTGTTGGACCAGGATTACTCATGGTGTAAAAATGTAAAACGGGAGCCCCGAAATCGATTAATTCTTTACACTGCTGTACTAACCATTCCTCTCCCACCTGTCTCACATCAGCATTACTTTTACATGCAGAGACTGCCTCACTCAATTCTTCGGGAATATCCAAATGGAAAATCTTAGGTAGGGTAATCAATTGCTTTTTAGTTGTCAAAGGTTTCAATCCTGGTATAATAGGAACATGAATACCATTTTCTCTACATTTAGTAACAAACTCTTTGTATTTTTCTACATTAAAAAACATTTGGGTAACGATAAACTCTGCTCCCATCTCTACTTTCTTTTTTAACCATTTGAAATCGGTATTAAAATTAGGCGCTTCAAAATGTTTCTCTGGATAACCCGCTACACCAATACAAAAGTTTGTTTTTTCAGATATAGCAATATCTTCATGGAGATATTGTCCCTGATTCATATCAACTACCTGTTGCAATAAATCCGTTGCAAATGCATGTCCACCATCTGTTGGAATAAAATCAGAATCACCTTTTCGTGCATCTCCCCTCAATACCAATACATTATCAATCCCTAAGAAGTTGAGATCAATTAATGCATTCTCCGTTTCCTCTTTCGTAAATCCTCCACATATCAGGTGAGGAACAGCATCCACTTTATACTTATTCATAATAGCAGCACAGATAGCAACTGTTCCTGGACGTTTACGATAAGCCACACGCTCTAATAAACCGCTTTCGTGTTTCTTATACATATAGTCTTCTCTATGATAAGTCACATCGATAAAGGGAGGCTTGAATTCCATAAGTGCATCCATTGTTTTAAAAATACTCTGGATACCCTGCCCCTTAGCTGGAGGCAACAATTCAAAAGAAAACAAAGTTTTTCCTTTGGCATTACTGATATGATCAACGATTTTCATTAATTTTTTTTAAATATGATTTTGGTTGGCTTACATCGAAATGCACAAGTAAACTTGTTTCAACTTATCTTTCCCATCTCTGAGTTGGGGTAGAATGTAGCACCTTATAAAATAACAGGTTGCTAAGGCTTCATTGGGTCTAGTCCCTCTGCCTTTCTCTATAAGCATCGGCTAATATCGGTAATAGAAATTTATAATCAAAATAATATTAGAAGCTTGTTTAAAAAAATCATACGTTCAGGAGTTACAAAAACCGTGTTATTAAAATAAAAAAGCTACTACACAAAGATGTGTAGTAGCTTATGTTTCTTCATATTCTATTATGAATATGTTAAATTTCTTTATATAACTCAACTAAGCCTTCGGGCAAATCGACTTCTAGTACTTGATCTTCTGCATCAATACCAAGCATTAAATCATCATTTAATGGGAACATAAGTTCCTTGCCATTAAAGTCAACAGTAGCTATAAACTGTTGCGGCATTTCCTGCACATGTGTAATTTCACCAAGTTCTCCATGCACCTCATCAATCACCAAATACCCAATTAAATCCGTATATCTGAAATCATCAGGATCACGTTCAGGCATTTTATCATGAGGCAGATATACCTTCTTACGTACTAAGGGCTGTGCTTTATCAATATGATCTACATCTTCCAAATTCAAATAAGCGGTGCTATTGGTTTGATATTTAATATTAGCGACAAAATAAGGAACTAATTTTTTATTGACTTCAACAAATAAGACATCAAAATCTAAATCCTGATAATCTTCAAATTCAAAAAAAAGCTGTAGCTCTCCTTTTAATCCTCGTGTTTTACTAATATAACCGATGTAAAAACTTTCTTCTATGGTCATGTTCTAATTTGAAAGGGCAAATTTAAAAATATAAATACAAAATTGCAGTACTTCTTGGCAATAGGAGTTATTTTCTTTATAAAAAAAGCCGGATCATGTCGAACCGGCTTTCTTGATACTGTATGAAAGAAAAATTATCCTTCAGTTTCTTCTGCAGCAGGAGCTTCAGTTTCTTCAGCAGGAGTTTCCTCTGCAACTGGAGCATTTTTAGCAGCAATAGCAGCAGCTTTTTCTTCTTTTTTCTTAGCTTCAGCAGCTAATGCAATTTTCTTAGTTTCAGCTTTTGTATTAGCTAAACCGTCTTTTTTACCAGCGATTCTTGCATCATTAGCTTCAGTCCAAGCAACAAATTTAGCATCAGCAGCAGCCTCATCAAATGCACCTTTTTTAACACCGCCTAATAAGTGTTTTTTGTACAAAACACCTTTATCCGAAAGGATAGTACGAGCTGTGTCAGTAGGTTGAGCACCTTTATTCATCCAATCCAAAGCTTTTTCAAAATCCAAAACGATAGTCGCTGGGTTTGTGTTTGGGTTGTAAGAACCAATACGGTCGATGAATTTACCATCACGTGGAGCACGTGCATCTGCTACTACTAAGTGGTAAAAAGGACGTCCTTTTTTACCATGTCTTTGCAATCTGATTTTAGTTGCCATGTTTTCTTGTTATTTATGTATTCAACATATCCCCCGTACTTCATGTAAGAGGGGACGCAAAGATACAAAGGATTTGTGAAAGTAAAAAGCTAAATATAACAGTCAACCTCCACGAAATAAGAAAGATGCTAGCCTACCACACTTCAAAACAGTAGTATGCCATATTTGGACTGTAAAAATCATCCGTTTAAAAGAATATAATCTGCGTTTATAACAGAAAACAAGCGATTTAATACGAGAAATTTATTTGTAATTTTACGTCTATTGTTAAATAATAGACGCGCATACAATTTTGTCTATTCAAATTAATAAGTGTATTTTCATCCTTCCAAATCAAATTGAATTCATGTCATTAATAGCTCCATTAAAAATATTAAAAGCCTCTGCAGGTTCTGGTAAAACGTTCAGCTTAACTGTACATTACCTAACGCTATTACTTTCAAAAGAAAACAGTTATCGAGAAATACTAGCCGTCACCTTTACAAATAAAGCAACGGCTGAGATGAAAGAAAGAATTTTATCGGTACTTAAAGGGCTAGCTCTCGGTGATCAAAGTAGAAAAATACAGGATTATAGAAGTTTATTATTAACGCAATTTCCACATTGGAATACAAGCTATATTCAAGAAAAGGCTTACCGTGTCTATCGCAAGATATTACATGATTACAGTCACTTTACCATCAGTACTATTGATGGATTTTCTCAAAAAGTTATTCGAAGTTTTACCTATGAGCTCAATTTGGACGCAGCATATAAAATAGAAATGAATACCAGTAGAGTACGACAGGAGCTTACTGTCATGCTAAATCAACTGTTGGATAAGCGTCCGGATCTATTGGAATGGATCATTGAATTTGCCGAAAAAAAGATATCAAACAATGAAAATTGGAACTACCGTAGAGAATTGACTAATCTGGCGAATGAAATCTTTTCAGAAAACTTCAAAGAATTTGACAAACATCTATTATCACAAAATTCGGATAAAGTATTTAATACCCTAAATAAGGAAATAGAAAATTTTACTCAGGTATTCTTAGAAGCATTACGTGAAGAGATCAAAAACTTTACAGCGACATTTAAATCCTTAAACATTGATTCTGCTGATTTAAAAGGAAAAAGCAGAAATCCCATTTATTCGCTATCCAATTCAACGATCAATGTATTCAAACAAAGTACGTCAAAACTCCAAGAGATTATCACTAAATATGTTGATTTAATGGATAAGGAAGATGCCTTTTTAGACGGTAAAAAAGAAATCAATTACGCTTTGCAGCAGGCGCTATTTCCGGTTTTAAAAAACTTTAAAATATTAAAAGATAAATTCAGTACGTATATCACTTACGAAGCATTCCAAAAAAATTTTTACTATCTCCGTCTTATGAAAGAGATGAGTGACTTATTGGCACAATGGCGTAAGGAAAACAATGCTCAATTAATTTCAGATGCTCAAATTCAATTGAATAAACTGGGATTAGATCAACATGGAGATCCTACTTTTATTTGGGAAAAAATCGGCAATCGTTACCAGTACTTTCTATTTGATGAGTTTCAAGATACTTCACGCATCCAATGGAAAAATTATAGCCCATTATTGATCAACGCACTTGGAAATGCCTCTGGAGATCTTTCAGAGCATTTAATTGTTGGTGATGTCAAACAAAGTATCTACCGGTGGAGAAACGGTGATTGGCGCATATTACTGGAACAAGCAGAAAAACAAGTCGCACATGCCTTTCATATTTCAAATGAAGAAGATCTGCAAGAATTGATAGAAAATGGTTCATTAGATGTCAACTATAGAAGTCTCCCAAATATTATCCATTTTAACAACTATTTATTTGAGACTATCCCAAGTCATATTCAAAAACTATTAAACGAGCATATTGCAGCTGATCTTAGCGATGAAGGACAATCTTGGTGGAACGAAATGGGCTATAACCACATGATTATAAAAGCTTACGAAGGCGCTTCACAACAAGTACCAGAGTACAAACTCCAAGATAAATTACAAAATGGTTCCATCACTGTCAAGTATTTGGAAGTGGAAAATAATGTAAGGAGAAGCTCACAGGTGGAGGAACTTGCTGTTAGCTCTTTATGTCAACAAATTGACGAGTGGATTACATCAGGCAGATATCGCGCAAATCAAATTGGAATTCTTGTACGATCAAATAAGCAGGCAAGATTGATTATCCATGAACTGATGAATTATAGAAATGAAAAACAGCTACAATTTGAAGTTATATCTGGAGATGCACTCGCGTTAGAGGCAAATGAGGGGATACAATTACTGATTGAAACACTTAAGGCTTTTGTATTCAATAGTGATAAACATGTACTATATAAAGCAAAACTCACACATCTTTATCATATTATTCAAAAAGGGAAAAGTTTTAGTGCTGATGTCTGGTTAAAATTTAAAGAAAATGATGTTCAGAGTTTGCAAGGAGAGCTACCAAAAGAATTGCTAGAAAACTGGGAGCACTGGCAGAAACTTCCTTTGGTCCATCTGGTTGAAAAGTTGATAGAAGCTTACGGATTGACTTCTTTACATAATGCCCATCTACCTTATATATTGGCCTTTAAAGATATGATTGCTAATTTTTCGACAAATGGAGAGCGCGGGATTAATCAATTTTTGATCTTTTGGGAAGAAGATGGTATAAAATCGGTATTACCCTCTTCTGGTAAAGTAGATGCTATTGAAGTGACCACAGTCCACAAATCAAAGGGATTAGCTTATGATGTGGTTATGATTCCATTTTGCAATTGGACTTTAGATGGCATGGTCAATGGCAACTTTTGGATAGATACCGAAGGAACAGCTCTTGAAGCCATAGGGAAAGCACCCATTAAGTATACTTCTTCTCTAGGACAATCTACCCTATATCAGAAGTACTATGAAGAGATGGTTTTTAATTATATGGATGCACTCAATACGTTCTATGTTGCAACCACTCGAGCAATAGAACATCTTTATATATCCGCACCTGCTTTTAAACAGCTCGTAGACAAAAAAACAGGAGAAATTATAGGCATGGACGTAAAGAATGATTTAATCAGTGATATCGTCTATCAAGTATTGGATAATCATAAAGGAGACTTTACTTTAATAAATAATGAAATAAACATCGATCATATTATAACTCGACAAAAAAGTGATCATGTTGAAATAGGGAAAATAGCCTTGGAACACTATCCTGTTTCAAAAGAATTGGATAAAGCTTTTGAAAAATCCTCACAACGTACCATTAACAGCATCTTATTACTGGACAAAGCTTCACAATACGGCGTAATGGCACATGAAATCATGTCCATCGTAACTACACAATCAGAAATTGAGACCATCATTAATCAATACATTTCAGAAGGAATATTTACACCAGCTGAGAAATCTGCAATTCTACATGAAGTCAACCAAATATGGCAACATCAACAAATCAATATGTGGTTGACTGGTGATTTTAAAATTTGGAATGAATCGGCAATCATCACTGCTAAAGGTGAAACCTTACGTCCCGACAAAGTATTCACTAGCGAAAATGAAACGATTGTGCTGGACTTTAAATTTACCCAGAGCGAAGCTATGTCACATCAAAAGCAGGTCAAGCAATATGTCAGAACATTGGAGGAATTAGGCTATAAGAATGTAAAAGGGTTCTTATTTTATGCCAAATCAAATGATTTAGTAGAGGTTTTATTACATGCAAAAAATTAAGAAATGAATCCATTTTTAAAAGACGTCGCTATCGATTTAAAGAACCGCTTCGGAGAGGATCTACACGAAACCGCTATTATATTTAACAACAAGAGACCGATCACTTATCTTAAACAACATCTAGCTGAAGTGTACGGACAAGCAATTTGGTCACCACATTTTTTTACGATCCAAGAATTTTTCCGGCTGTCAACCCATTTGGCAGAAGCAACTCCTATTGCACAGTTTTTCATTCTTTACCATTTGCATAATGAGCTATTATCCAAGGAAGGTCATGAAGCAGAGACTTTAGAAGAATTTTATCCAATCGCAGAAACTATATTAGGTGACTTCTCACAAATTGACTACGATTTAGTTGATATTGATGAAATTTTTATGGAATTGTTTGACAATACACAGATTGATTTGCAATTTCAACATTTTACTTCAGAACAACAGGACTTTATACGTCAGTTTTGGCAATCTTTCTCCATTGCAGGCCACTCTGCTGTACAAGAAAGATTTTTAAAACTATGGCGACGTCTTCCGCTCTTATACCGCGCTTTTAAAGAACAATTACAAGTGAAGAGAATGACAAATATGCCGACAATCTATCGGGATATTGTGGATGGAAAAGCAAAAAATCAAGAATTCCACAAGAATTATAAAACGATTATTTTTGTTGGATTCAATGCTTTGAGCAAAACAGAAGCTACTCTATTTAAAAAATGGCAAGAGGAAGGCTTAGCGCTCTTTTACTTTGATGCAGATGCCTATTATCTAGATGATCAACAACAGGAAGCTGGTCTATTCATCCGTCGGAATATTTATCAAACCGGTTTGATAAATGCTTTAGGCGATAGCTCCAATGTAATTGGTAATCGTCAATCTGAAGTTCATCTATACTCAGCAACGGGTAATGTATCCCAGACAAAACTGCTACATGACATCTTAGAAAATAATGAAAAGGAGGGTAAATCTTCGGCTATTCTTCTCGCTGATGAATCATTATTGGTTTCTTTATTACAAAGTCTGCCTGATGTAAAACCAAACATTACAACAGGTTTTCCCTTAACTCAATCGCCCATCTATGGCATTATTGAATTGTGGATGGAAGTTCAGCACCTGATCACACATCAGAAAAAAACAAAAATACCTTATACGCTTATTGAAACATTCATCAATCATCCGTTGACGAACGTTTCAAAACAAGAGAAACAATCCATTCAAAAATTAATTTCGGATAAACAACTATTTGAAGTGGAAGTTAAAGAACTTGTATTCAAAAGTTCAAGTTTAGTACATTTTTTCCACCCGATCATCCGAATCGAAGAAACTATTGCTATACTGATTCATATCGTTGACAATCTACTTGCTAATCTTGCTCAAGAAGACCGTATAAAACAAATTGACAGCAACTTGTTGATCGAGGTAAGAAAGACATTAAACCAGCTCAATCTTGGTTTAGAATCGCTTCAACCGCTGAGCTTACCTTTTCAATTGGGACTTATCAGTAAAGCAATTGCCAATATCAATTCGGCTATTGAAGGTAATCCGCTCGAAGGGCTACAGATCATGGGTCTCTTAGAGAGCCGCTGTCTTAATTTTGATCATGTATATGTCTTAGGTGCCAATGAGGGTATATTACCTAAAACCTCAAGCTCCCCAACATTTATTCCTAATTCATTAAGACAAGCTTACGGACTGCCAATTCTAGAAAATCAAGATGCTCTTTCTGCTTATTTATTTTATCGTCACTTTCAATACAGTGAAGGGATTCATCTCCTTTATAACGGCATTGTTAGTGAAAGCTCCTCTGGTGAAGAAAGTCGTTTTATCAAGCAGTTGGAGTTTGAAAGTAATTTCAAATTTTTAAAACATAATCAACAGCAGAATATTACGTTTTTACCAGATCTAGAAGAGCTGACAGTGGAAAAAAGGGGCGCAATATGGGATAAATTATATGTCGATTTTATCGAAAAGAAAAAGAAAATTTCTGCAACAGCACTCACGACTTACTTACAATCTCCATTACAATTCTTTTTAAAATACGTGGCAGAAATCAAAGAACCTCCCAGTATTACACAAGAATTTGAAATGAATAATTTGGGTACAGTGATACACAATGTGATGGAAAAAGTCTACCTGCCATTTAAAGGTGCTGATCAGTTTGTCTCTATACAGGAATTGGAAAAATCTTTAACCACAATTGATGCTTTGATAGTTTCCGAAATTATCGAATTGTATCAACTGGAAGGAACAGGATTAAATTCGTTAAACAGTCTCCAGCGTATCATGCATAAAATTGCATCCGAATATGTACGGCTACTTATTCAACACGATGTTGACCATTTCATCGGGATCAAGATTATAGAACTGGAGAATGATGAAGATTATGTGATGAATTTCCCTATTGAAGTACAAGGAAAAGAAGAACAGGTATGTATATATGGTATTATTGACCGTGTAGATGAGGTACTTTTAAAAGATAAAACGGTCAAGATTCGAATCGTTGATTATAAAACAGGAGCTGATGAAGTAAATTTTAAAGGATTGGATAAAGTGTTTATCAAGAATACGGAAAACAAAGCACTAGTTCAAACCTTATTTTACACCTATGTCTATGAACAAGTTACTGGAAGAATCGGTATCGAACCAAATTTATATGTTGCCCGAAAGATGAGAGAAGAAGGAACTTTGTTTTATGCGAAATCCGAAATATTAGAATCCATCTACTTAGATGAGGTTAAAAAGGAATTTGTAATATTTTTAAAAACCATTTTAGAGGAAATATTCAATCCAGAAATTCCTTTTAAACATGATCCGAAAGCAAATGTATATGATTCTGATCCTTACATTCTATTTTATAAAAATGCAATAAACGAGGAAGATGATGAATAATCTAAGGGTATAAAAAAACTCCACCTTGTACCGGGTGGAGTTTTATTTTTATCCTAAAATTGATATTATTTTATTTTTCTAATGGCTCGCTGTGCTCTTTTTTTAGCCATCTCAATCTTATAATCTAGCCATTTCTTTTTAAATATTTTACGCATCGCATCATCAAAGTAACGTGTTATAAATAGATTACGTGCACCTTTCAATTTTTCAGAGAACGTATTTGCCAAAGCACGAACAGAGATGGAGTATCCTTCCGTATCATACTGAATATAGTGCCACCAACCTGCTGGCATATATAGAGTATCACCTGGGTTAATTACGGCTTCATAACCTTCAATATATTTCAATCCTGGATAGTCTTCCTCTGTACTTTTTTTAGGATTAGCAATGCTATGAAAATTATAAGGCAATTTATATAATAAGTCTGACTGATCATTTGGGAATAACCAAATTCTTTTCGAACCTTGGAATTGCGATATGAATACATGGGACATATCAATATCAAAGTGATTACGTGTTGATGATCCTTCGCCTCCAAAAAACAAATAAGGAAGCCACTGGATTACTTTACCACCGGTAACGTCATTATAGGTCACATCCTTTTTAAGTTCTGGTCTAATCTTTAGAAGATTAAAAAGAAACAAACGTAACTCAGTTGGTTCTGCACTTATTTTATCAAGGTATTGTGCTAAAGTCATTTTTCCAACGGGAGGACTCGCTGCATGATTTTGAGAATCTTCTTCGCGTCCATATACATCTACTTGCTCTTGACCTGCAATTTTCTTGAAATAATCGTAACTCCATTTATTCCAACATGTACTATCCTTACTTATAAAGTCTTTAATAATTACAGGCTGACCTTTTTTTAAGTAATCTTTTACAAATTCTTTTGGAGTTATTCCTGAGATACTATCAACTGGTTTTAATTTCACAAGCTATCTGTTTTTACAACTACTACAAACTTAAAAAAAATATTTCTACTTAAACTTATGCAGCGATTAAAACAATCACTATCGCTAAAGTACTAATTTAGCACATAAGTTAGTAGAAATATTCTAAATAACTAAATGACAAATGTCATTAAATCGTATTTCATATTTTATTTATAGTGACCCAAAATCATATTTATGCCGTAATTGAGACTATCAAGCCTATTTTTAAGCGTATTTATTGATATCAGTTCACCTATTTAAAAATCTTTCTTTCTTATGGAGCTACACAATCCATTTTGGATGAAATAGACCAGAAAATTATTCAGATGCGCAAACATGCACAAAAATAATCGAGATGTAGATTTTTCTATTTATTCACCATCTTAACATATTCCTCGACGGCCATGGTCATGCTTGGAGCTTTCGGTGTCGGTGCAGGAATATCCAAAACTAAGCCATGCTCCAATAATGCTTGTTGCGTACTTGTTCCAAATGCCGCAATTCTTGTCTTATTTTGCTTAAAATCTGGAAAATTTTCATATAGAGATTGTACACTGGAAGGGCTAAAGAAAACAATGATATCATAAAATACATCTTTCAAATCTGATAAGTCACTCACCACTGTCTTAAATAAAACTGCAGGTGTAAACTTATAGCCATTAACTTTTAACCAATTACTTGTTTCTTCATTAGCAACATCCGAACAAGGAAATAAAAAGTTTTCATCCTTATGCTTCTTAAGCACATCTTCCAAATCTTTAGCCGTTTGTTTTCCAAAGAAAATTTTACGTTTGCGATATTGAATATACTTTTGAAGATACAATGCGATCGTCTCGGAAATACAGAAATATTTCAATTCTGATGATACTTCAAATCGCATTTCTTCACAGACTCTAAAAAAATGATCTACAGCATTTCTGCTTGTGAAAATAACTGCCGTAAAATCAGCAAGATTTACTTTATCCTTTCTAACATCACGAGCTGGAACACCCTCTACGTGGATGAAACCTCTAAAATCAAGTTTTAAATTATACTTCAGTGCTAATGCAGCATATGGTGACTTATCATTTTCAGGCTTTGGCAAGGTTACCAATATACTTTTTACCTTTTTCGCTCTTTCTACGTCGGAAGTTTGCATATTATCATTTAATTAGCTTAGTAGTCGCACTAATATTAAAATAGGTGCTATTTCTAGGCAGCAAAGATACAAAATTAAATAAAAAACTGAAAACTGCTGTTGAGATACCACATTCAGTGCTGTTCGCAAAAACCGATAGGAAAACAATAAAACACCTACAATTACAGTGAAACTAAAGATATAAGACAGATAACTGAGTGGGACAAGACTTACAACAAGTACAATCGGCAGTAAAAATAACAATGAATTAAAGTAAATTAAATATAAGATTGTAACATATTCTTTCACTAAACGCTGTATTTCAAAAACAAAAGCGATAAATCGAATAAACCCTATTTTCAAAGCAAATATAATTGCAATTATTGCCGAGACTTTTAAATAATTGGTAAATGACAGAAAATCAAACCTCTGTAAGATATAAGCATAAAATATACAGACAAAAAGACTGAGTGCTAAAGAGAAAAGAAGATATAAAAAAATAAAAGGCCAAGATGTCAGAATGGTATCTTCCTTACTCACCTGTACAATTATACGTTCGTTAAAATAGGCTGATACAATTAATTTGACATCTGAAGAAAAGAAAAAACGAACAATGGCAAATGCCAAGAAAAGAAATAAACTGGTAAATAGCACCCATCTTTTACGCTCATATTTTAAAATTCCAACATGCACTTTATCCTTACCCTGAAGGTCACTTGTTAAAAAATACTGTGTGATAGCATAAGAATTCAAATTATGAAGGATAATCTCATCTCCTACAACGTCTAGTATCCGATAGGGCTTTGCAACAGAAGGATAAAGCGACTCTTGTCCTTTTGGAACCACAACTTGAGCAACTGTATCCTGTACTGCAGTAGAATCAGCCAAAAGCACCACCATTGAATCAGTCAGCTCCTGTCCTTTTGCCTGTTGAGCAGACAACATAAAAAAGAAAAAAATAAACTGAATAATGTAGCTTAACCTCACCTGCATTGATTTGAAATTCTTAAGAGTTGTAAAGTTAGGATAAAATTTGGCTTAGAAAAAAAACATTACAAACGCTTTTCTTAACTTCATGAAAAAATTAAACGATAACTGATGTCAACAACAAGATGTTTATGGTGCGGCAATGATCCGCTTTATATGGAATACCATGATTTAGAATGGGGTAAACAAGTAAAAGATGATAAAACTCTTTTCGAATTCTTGATTTTAGAATCTGCTCAAGCTGGACTAAGCTGGATTACTATTTTAAAAAGAAGAGAGCAATACAAAGAAGCATTTGCCGACTTTGATGTACAGGCAGTTTCAAAATTCACACCAAAAAAAGTGGAAGATATCTTGACAAATTCTGGAGTCATTCGCCATAGAAGAAAAATTGAAACTTCTATAACGAATGCTCAGATTTTCATCAAGATACAAGAGGAATTTGGTAGCTTTTACCAGTATCTATATAGTTTTATGCCCAATCAGGAACGTATAGAACATAATATCGTCACACCAAAAGATGCAGTGATTACATCTACAGAATCTGATTCCATTTCTAAAGACCTAAAAAAAAGAGGCATTAAATTTTTCGGTTCAACAATTTGTTATGCCTATATGCAAGCTGTAGGAATGGTCAATGATCACTTTAACTCTTGCTCGTTTAGGAATTAAGCGGGAATATTTTTATAAATATCTGGAATATTACGACCAAGACCATTATAATCCATGCCATAGCCCACTACAAACTCTTTCTCAATTTCAAAACCTACATACTGAATGTTTTCAAAATCATATTGTAAACATTCAGGTTTTAATAATAAAGTACAGACAACAACGCTAGCAGGTAGCATTTTCTCGATAGCAGCAATTGTATATTTTAAAGAGTTCCCCGAATCAACAATATCTTCGACAATAATAACATCTCTTCCTTTAAGATCTATACCTAATCCAATGAGTTCATGCATATCACCCTGATCGGTTCCATGATAAGAGGACAACTTCACAAAAGACATCTCACATGGGATTACAACCTGCTTAAGCAAATCACTCATAAACATGAAACATCCATTTAATACTCCAATAAATACTGGATTTTTATTCTCATAACGGTGATTAATATCAACACCGATCAAGCGTATTCGCTTTTGAATTTGATTGTCATCAATCATCAATTCAAAATGTAATTGATCTATCTGTATCTGCTTCATTTATTTTTCTTCTTTATTTCGCCCTAATAGTTTATCAAAAATAGATCGTTTATGCGCTTCTGTTGTTTCATCCAAATCTAAAAAGCTGTCTTCATCTTCTCCTATATCTAAAGAATCTGTCTGCAATGAGTCTACAAAAGCAGGCCTTGCAGAACGCAAATGTGGTACTAATTCAACTTGATAGAAACCATAATTTGATACAGTGGAATCTATTCCAATCTGCCTAGTCTTGACCATGATATGACCATAGGTATTAAAATAGCGGATCATATTTGACTTCAGATGTCCTGTCCAATCAAAAGAATATAGACCCGTCTTAGGTCTAGGAACAATACTGGACAAAAAGATACTTTCTCCTAAATTTAAGTCTGCGGGTTTCTTACCAAAGTAATAACGTGCAGCCTCAGTAATACCATAAACATTATTGCCCCACTCGATCACATTTAGATAAACTTCATAAAGTCGCTTCTTACTCACCTGTCTAGATGACTCCATCAACCAAACTAATATAATTTCCTCCACTTTACGTACAACTGTTTTATTACGATTTAAAAAAACATTTTTCACCAATTGCATCGAGATTGTGCTTGCACCTCGCTTAAATTTTTTCTCTTTTAAATTTGTTGCTATAGATAGACGAAACGCTTCTTCTTGAAAACCATTATGAGAAAAAAAGAAGGGATCCTCCGTATTGATTAATGATATTTGCATATATCTTGAAATCTGTCCCAAAGGTGTAAAATCTTTATTTTGAGGCCCCAATACAATTGTACGCATGGGCTCTCCCTTTTCATAAGCCGTGTAAGTAAAAGCTGTATTTAATTCTTGGATATTAGCATTACCCCATTTTTCTACTTTTAGATCTTTGTCATCCATTTTTGAAGTAAAGACAACTTCATTTGGCTTTTTGAAATCCAACGCAAAATTTAGATCGTATTGCATGTGTCCAGAAACGTGTATTCCTTCTAATGAATGGAATAAGCCCTGTGGAATCGCATCAAAAAACTTTTGAGCTTCTATACGATCGGTATGAATAGCAAGCGCTAATTGTTTACTGGGTTTATGGACATATTTAACATATGGATTGAATTCAAATTCTTTTACTTTAACTTTACTTTCCTTATCGACCTCCAGATAATTCTTCCCAATGTTTAATGTACCACTCATCAAACCCTCAGGAAATAAAACATCTTTATCAGAAATTCTCCAATGATTAAGTTTTAAATTTTCAAAACCCCACTCACCAGATAAGGACAAAAGTTCTTTATTTTTACGATCGACCTTATTCAGTCGAAAGGAAATAGCATCAAAACTTGCCTTTAACCCAAACTTTCGTCTTAATAGAGGCAGTTCGACATCTTTAGCATCTGAGAATAAACGGAGATACAATTCTTTACCATCGGGGTCAACAGTACCCTCTAAATTCCAGACAGCTTCATGTTCATTTAGTAAAAATTTTGTTTTCAGATCTCCACCAGAAATTTCAGCTTCAGGAATTGAAATCCGCTGCGAAGTGCTATCATCCTGATAGGAAAGTTCAAAATTTTGCATATCCATATTCTTTGGAATCTTAAAGAATACACTTTTAAGCATACGATCTGCCAAATCTGCAAAATTAGTTTCAACTTTATCATTGGTTGTACTATCCCTATTTTTCTTCTTAAACAGAAAATCATAATTACTCGTAGAGTCTTTTTTGATTAATGTAACAGCACTATTATTCATTATTATTTGACCTAACTTAACATCGCCAAATAATAACGGAAATATACGAACAGAGACTGTCAGATCTTGTATATGGGCTAATTGTTCTTTTCCCTTAGGTTGTAAAATGATATTTTGGAACTGTACAGAAGATAGCCCCTTGAAAGAATAATATTGAATTTTGAGATCTAAATCATATTTAGTTGCAAGTTTTTCCTTTGCCTTGTTAATAGCAGACAGCAACAAACCATCTCTTTTTTGGTATGCAAAAACACCCCCTGCAATTATAAATATAGAAATAACTCCCAGTACGATGTACAAGATTCGCATTTTTTTGGAGCGAAGAAGGGTCTTAAGATTATTGGACATATTATAAAAACGTATGACACTCGAGTTTGAATACTCAAATGTAAAAATTAAATCTTAATATCATTAAAAACATCTTTATGACAAGTTTTAATTTATCATTCAGTAAATTTGTGGTTTAATATACATGCATCCATATATCAGATGATAACCAAAGAACAAGTACTAGAAGCATTATCATATGTCGAGGAACCAGATTTGAAAAAAGATTTGGTTACACTCAATATGATTCAAAATATTGTCATTGAAGATCAAAAAGTATCTTTTGAAGTCGTTTTAACGACACCAGCATGTCCGCTTAAAGATCATATTGAACATGCTTGTCGAAATGCGATCGCACATTTTATTGACAAGAACATTGCGGTAGATGTTCATATGACATCACGCGTAGTAGGTAAAGAGGGAAATCAACTTTTAGGAATTAAAAACATCATACTCGTTTCTTCTGGAAAGGGTGGTGTGGGCAAATCTACTGTTGCAGCAAATCTTGCCTTATCATTACATGCTAAAGGAGCAAAGACTGGACTTTTAGATGCAGACATCTATGGACCTTCACTTCCTATTATGTTTGGGCTTGAGGGTGAAAAGCCACAGTCGGTGCAACATGAAGATGGTACTGTCAAAATACAACCAATAGAAAAATTTGGAATCAAGTTATTATCTATTGGATTTTTTACGGATCCAAATCAGCCTATTCCATGGAGAGGGCCTATGGCGACATCTGCTATCAAACAATTGTTAAATGATACAGACTGGGGAGATCTAGACTATTTAGTAATCGATATGCCCCCAGGTACAGGTGACATCCATATCACTGTTGCTCAAAACTATCCAATAGCAGGTGCAGTTATTGTAACCACACCGCAACAGGTTGCTTTAGCAGATGCTATTAAGGGCATGGGTATGTTCTTGATGGATTCCATAAATATACCACTATTAGGTATTGTTGAAAACATGGCATATTTTACTCCTGCCGAGTTACCTGAAAACAAATATTATATTTTTGGTAAAGGTGGTGGAATGCGATTGGCTGAAGAATACAAAATACCTTTCTTGGGCGAAATTCCATTATTAAAAGGAATCTCTGATGCGGGTGATAATGGCTTCCCAACTGCTATAGATGTAGAAGATCCAACATCAAAGGCATTTATTACAATAGCTGAAAAAGTAGCACAACAATTGTCTATCATACAAGCTGTAAAATAACTGTTTAATTTAACATAAAAAAAGGCGCATATTAATTGAATATGCGCCTTTTTTTATCATGACTATTTTGCTCGTTTTAATTCAACCTTAATAAGCTGAACTCAGGTTTTCATGATCGTATTATTTTAAACTGAGCACCACTGGACAGTGATCAGAATGTACTGCCTGATTTAATATTGTAGCCGATTCGATTCTATCTGCTAAAGCAGTTGATACCATATTATAATCAATACGCCAACCTAAATTTCTAGCACGTGCTCCTGCGCGATAACTCCACCAGCTGTAGTGATGCGGATCTGGATTTAAGTGACGAAAAGAATCAATATAACCTGAGTTTATAAAATTTTCCATCCATTCTCTTTCTTCTGGTAAAAAACCTGAAGAGTTAGCATTTGACTTCGGATTGTGAATATCAATAGGACGGTGACAGATATTATAATCTCCGCACACAATCAAATTTGGTCTCTCTAATAAAAGCTGATTGGAGTAATTCTGAAAATCAGCTAAAAATCGATATTTAAAATCTTGACGAGTATCACCAGTAGTGCCAGATGGAAAATAGGTACTCATGATAGATAAATCATCAAAATCGGCACGAATGATTCGTCCCTCAAAATCATAATCTTCATGTCCACAACCGTATTCAACATGTTTAGGTGTTATTCGAGTAAATATAGCCGTTCCACTATATCCTTTTTTCTGAGCAGGATACCAGTAATGTTCATATCCTAACTGCTCTAATAACGCTATTTCAGGGATCTGATCTGGAGTAGCTTTTATTTCTTGTAAGCAGACAACATCTGCATTGACTTCTTTTAACCAGCCCAGCCAATCTTTTTTAATCGCTGCACGCAGACCATTCACATTATATGTAACTATTTTCAAAGCAAAAATCTATTTGGAAATTAATAATCAGAAGAAGAAAACATATCAGCAATCTTAGTGAATAAACCATTTTTAGGTTTTAACCCTTTTAATTCACGTTCCAAATTAATTGCTTCTCTCTTCGTCAATAACTTAACATACATTCGTTCATCCGTTATAGGACGATCATTTTTGTCCGTTTTCACAGCAGCAATGGCATCAATCGCTTCTTTTCCATTGATCAACTCGCCAAATACAGTGTAATTTCCATCCAAGTGTGGAGTGCCCCCTAATGTTGTATAGGCAGCACGCTGTGCTTCCGTAAATTTGACACCTTTCATTCGCAGAGTTTCTAAACTATCCAAACCTGAGTTTGTGAACTTTTTTCCTTGTACAATATAGAATTGTGACGCTGAAGAAGCTTTTGCGGGATTATCATCACGTGCAGCTCCTAGAGCTCCTTTTTTGTGAAATAATCCTGATTGAATTTCAGAAGGAACGGTATAACTTGGTCCACCTTCTCCCAGTTGTTGACCTGACTTTGCATTTTTAGAATCAGGATCCCCGCCCTGAATCATAAAATTATGTATCACCCGATGAAAAAGCAAGCTATCAAAATAATTTTCCTTCACCAATTTGATAAAATTATCCCTGTGTTTAGGTGTCTCATTATAAAGCTTCAAAACAACTGTCCCTTTATCCGTTTGGATACGCACATATTTAAATACAGGTTTCGCTGCAAATACTGCGATCGATAAAGCACAAAAAAATACACTTAAAATAATCCTTTTCATTATGATCTATTAAATTACGTTTAGCTCTTGGAAATAATCTATGATCAATGACTTGATGATCAACTCCTGTTCTAATAAAGTATAATTAGGAATTGGTTTAACCAACTCCCAATGTGGCCAACCTTGTTCATCCAATCCTTTAAGTTCATAAAAACCCATCGCGCTAAAAAGACGACAATTTGCAATATGCATCAATTCTTCTTTTTCTCTTTTCGAAAAAGTCTGTGGTCCTTTTCCTAGTTCCTGGACACCAATCAAAAATAAAAATACTTTTAAATCGGGTAAATCCATATCAAATGATTGAGCAATCTCATGTTGCAAAACCACCCATTTTTTATTTACTTCTGACGCATTCATATAAAGACAAACTTAGATATAGAGACAAACTTAGATAAATTGTATTTTATATACTAATATATCCAGAGTGAATATGAAACATAGTACATTCAGATTATTAAATTTCATGTAGGACACTTGATGCTTCTGACATGAGTAATCTATCCGCTAACTTACATAGTACCGCAGGATTTTAATCAATCTGAAAAACTACTTCCATGCTTGGAGCAATTCTTTACAGCGAGTTTCGATCATCCGGTAAACTGGTTCAAATAAACTTTCATCAAAATAAGGATCTGGAACGATATCATCAACTAAAAATAAGGCTACTTTCTCCTTTTCTTCTTTTGACGATGCTTGTGCTACTACATCTTTATAATTTTGATGATCCATCACCAGGATATGATCATATATTTCAAACAGATTAGCGTTAAAATGCATCGCTTTTTGTTGTGAAATATCTACTTCGTATTTTTTAGCAACAGCAATAGATCTACGATCTGGACTTTGACCAATGTGCCAATCTCCAGTACCAGCAGACTCAATTGTCCAATCTAATCCTTCCTTTTTTGCTAAATGATTTAAAATGCCATGTGCCAATGGTGAACGACAAATATTACCTAAACAAACCATTAAAATTTTCATGCCTAAAAATAGTGATAATATTGAGAGTATACGCCTATATTAAAGTAAAAAAGGTGATTCCGAAATCGGAACCACCTTCATAACCAACCTAAATATGTTTAATATTCGATAGGAACATTGATAACTACTGTACTTCCACGTTCTGGAACACCTTTTAAACTAACAATATTACGTTTTGTTTTAGCTAATGCCGCTTCAATCTCGTCAACATTATTAACAGGTACACCATTCACTTCAGTAATCACCAATCCTCTCTCGACTCCAAAGTATTCAAATACTCCACCTTTATTAATTTGTGTCACCACAACACCGGAATTAACACCTAATTCTTTTTTCTTTTCAGAAGAAGCAGGCAGGAAACTAGCTCCTAATTTATTATAAATTTCAGTAGCGCTTTTACTTGACTTTCCTCCTTCTGCAGCTTTATTAACCTCTTCTCCCTTTAAAGTTACTGTTACTTCTCGCTCTTTGCCATCACGTTTGAAGGTTAATTTCACTTTATCTCCTGGACGTAATCGACCAATAGTTTCTTGTAAAACTGGTGAAGAAGTGATTACTCTACCATTAATTTTGGTAATTAAATCTGCCTTCTGAATTCCCGCAGATTCAGCGGCACCACCTTTAACAACATCTTGAACATACAATCCATTGACATCTGTAAATCCTTTTTCTTTCGCTAATTCAGGATTAATTTCTGTAAAAGTAATACCGATGTATCCACGTTTCACATTTCCAAATTCTTTAAAATCGTCTACGATCTTTTTAACTAGATTTACCGGTATTGCAAATCCATACCCAGCATAAACTCCTGTTGGAGAAGCAATAGCAGAATTAATACCAATCAATTCTCCCTGAGCATTTACAAGTGCACCACCACTATTACCTCTATTGATAACTGCATCTGTTTGAATAAATGATTCTATTGAAGAATTAGCTATTGGCTGCTCTTGACCTCCATAACCACGAGGTTGTTGTTGGCTTTCTCCTAATATACCAATTTGACGACCTTTAGCACTCACAATACCTGCAGTTACTGTGGATTGTAAGCCCAAAGGATATCCTACTGCTAATACCCATTCTCCAATATTTACATTATCGGAATTACCTAATTTTACGACAGGTAAACCCTTAGCGGTTACTTTCAAAAGCGCTAAATCCGTATTTGGATCACGACCAATTACTTTAGCTTCAAAGGAACGTTTATCCGTAAGTACCACCTCAATTTTATCTGCATCTTCTACAACGTGATTATTCGTCACGATATACCCGTCTTCCGTTATAATAACTCCAGAACCTGAAGCCTGTACAGGCTGTGCCTGTCTTTGCTGACGGCCACGTCCTTGTGGTGTTCCAAAAAACTCTTCAAACATGTCAAATGGAGAGCCCGAACCGCCCCCTTGAGATGATTGCCTTGTATATGTTGTTTTGATATGAACAACACCTGGAGACACAATCGCAGCTGCTTGTGTAAAATCTGGATTTCCTGTTGAAGAAATCACTCCAGTGGGGTTGTTCGCAAAATATACCTTTTGTTTGTCTTCGATAGACATTCCTTCAAACTTTTTACTTTCAAAAAGCTTATAACCACCAAGGGCTACGACTCCTCCGAAGACTGCTGTTAATAAAGTTAATCCTACTTTGTTCATAAACTATAGCTTCTAAATTTTTTTATTAAATATGATATTCTAAACTCGATATTTACCCCGAAAAACTATTCTACATAAATATACTAGTTCCTTTTCAAATGTAATACCATTTCAAATTTCTCTGCTAATTAGGCACGTTAAAAAATGTTAATTGAAGTCTTAAAACATGGTTTTAACAAAACTTAACTTTCGTTATGTTATATGTAACAGAAAAGTTAATTTTGCTAGATAGAATCATGCAAAATGGAATCAAAAATTAAATTTTCAAAATATCAAGGCGCTGGCAATGACTTCATTCTTATCGACAATAGAAACCTGCATTTCGATAGTAAAAACGAAGATTTAATCCATAAGCTTTGTGACCGAAGATTTGGTATTGGTGCAGATGGTCTCATGTTATTACAGGAGAAAGAAAACTTTGATTTTGAGATGATTTATTACAATGCCGATGGAAGAGCAGGCACAATGTGCGGTAATGGAGGACGTTGTATTGTTGCTTTTGCAAGAGACCTAGGGCTAATTCATGACAACACTGCCTTTTTGGCAGTTGATGGTATTCACAAAGCTAACTTAAACGATCAATTAATTGACCTTCAAATGATTGATGTTAATGAAATAAATCGTGATGGAGATGCTTATGTCATCAATACAGGCTCACCTCACTATATTACCTTCGAAAATAACCTTTCTGACCTAGATGTTTTCAACGCTGGTTATACAATTCGTAATAATGCAACATATAGAGAAGCAGGCATTAATGTTAATTTTATTGAAAAAGAAGGCGAATCGGGTTATTTCTTACGTACATTTGAAAGAGGAGTAGAAGATGAAACATTTGCTTGTGGTACAGGAGCAACTGCCGCTGCCATGACAATAGCATTGCATGAAAATAGAAATGGGCAGATAACCATTCCAATTCGTGTTTTAGGTGGTCAATTATACATCTCATTTTTTAAAGAAGGTTTCTCTTTTACTGAAGTTTACTTAAAAGGCCCTGCCACGTTTGTTTTTGAGGGAACGATTTAATTCGAGGATTACAATTGTAACTGCATCAAAATCAATATCACAGAATGAACATAAACAAAATCTCTATTTATATTCATTCAGTATAAATTATTAACAAATATTAGCCACATCATATAGATTAATCTGTATATTAGAAACCTTTTTAGAGGGTACGAATATATTTAATGCAACAAACAAAGTTATCTTCATCACACCGAATTGTTTATTCCATCTGTGAACATCCCTATTTGGGTTATTTAATAGAGCCACATGCGGTCAAATTAAATCCCAATGGATCATACTCACTTCGATATAAACGTGTATTTAGCAATACGGTAAATGAATATGCCCAAGCTGTTGACGAATTGGATTATAAATTAATTCGATTACTTGACCAGATTGAGCAAACGAGCCTTATTAAAAAACATCATAACAAAGTTATTAGACCCGTTGATTTCTTTTCAAAAGTATTTGATAAAAATCTATATGAAGTCTTGAGAACAAAAATTGATCAAGTACTTATTCAATTTTTTGGAATTGTAGGAGAAAAACCGATTTTCTTAATGAGCAAAGATGGTTATCCCGCTGATCAAAAAGTTCAAATTGCTCCTCAGCCTGCTTCTGTCCTCTTTCATTTTAGAAGAACAGAAGAAGAAACACGGTATTTTCCAACCATTAAGTATGAAGACCATCGCATGGAGTTCATGTTCAAGAATGCTCAAGTAATCGTCAATGAACAAGCTTGGATGTTGCTGAACAATACACTCTTTCACTTCGATCAACAATTAGAAGGAAAGAAATTGAGCCCATTTTTAAACAAAAGATTCATATCTGTATCGCGAAGTACAGAAAAAAAATATTTTGAAACATTTGTGTGTAGCTTAATAGAAAAGTATCACGTCTATGCAGAAGGTTTTGAAATAAAAAACCATCAACATAATGCCAATCCAATATTGAAGTTAAATTATCATGAAGAAGGCGATTATCATGTACAATTACAATTTCAATATGGGCCTTATATATTTTCTTCAGGTAAAGACAATAAAGTCAATGTACGGATGGAGTACAATGAAGAAGAGGATCTTTATACCTTCCACCGTATCAAGCGATCTATTGTCTGGGAAGAAAAACAAACACAGATTATAACTGATCTTGGGCTAGAGAGAACCCACCAATATTCAAATGATTTAGTACCAAAAGAATTACTTGGAAAACGATCATCGATTTTTGACTGGATAAGTCAAAATGATACGGTTTTGAAAGAAAAGGGCTTTGAAATCATACAAGATCTAGCTGAAAAAAGATTTTTCATTGGTCAGACTTCTATTGATATTTCAATCAATGAAGACAATGACTGGTTTGATATTAAAGCAATTGCTAAATTTGGTCCTTTTGAAATTCCTTTTATTCAATTGAGACATCACATTCTCCACAATATCAAAGAATTTACTTTGCCAAATGGAGAGATAGCGATGATCCCCGAAGAGTGGTTTGCGCAATACAATCATTTATTTCAATTTTCGAAGGATAAGAATGAATTAAAATTAAATAAAATTCATCTCGGTCTACTGTTGGAAATTAGTGAGCACACAGAACTTACCTTCAGTCGCAAATTAAAAAAATTGGCTGAATTTGAAGAAATTGCGGATGCTCCTTTACCGAAAAATTTCTTAGGACAACTACGTCCCTATCAACAAGCAGGCTATAATTGGTTCAATTTTCTACAACAATATAAGTTTGGAGGATGCCTTGCTGATGACATGGGTCTCGGGAAAACGATCCAAACTTTAGCGCTATTACAACGTCAAAAAGAAACACTGACAACAAAAAATGCTGTTAAAACTTCACTTTTGATATTACCAACTTCACTTATATATAACTGGCAGAATGAGGCAAACAAATTTGCTCCTGATCTACAGATTTATCTGCATACAGGTAATAATAGAATAAAAAATCCTGAATTACTCACCTCTTATGATTTGGTCATTACCACCTATGGTATTACGCGTATTGATGAGGAATTCTTAAATCAATTTTATTTTAACTACATCATTCTAGATGAAAGTCAAAATATAAAAAATCCAACGTCAAAATCTTTCAAGGCAATTAAAAGCTTAAAAAGTCAACATAAACTCGCGTTAAGCGGAACTCCTGTAGAAAACTCGGTTTCTGATCTATGGACACAGATGCATTTTACAAATCCAGGTCTTTTGGGTAGTTACACCTATTTTCAAAAGGAATTTGTTCAGCCTATTGAAAAGAAAAAAGATGAAGATAAAGCGAAAAGACTCCAAACGATCGTCAAACCTTTTATCTTGCGTCGAACTAAAGATCAGGTTGCAACAGAATTACCACCAAAAACGGAGCAAGTACTTTACTGTGAAATGTCTGAAAAACAGCATGAACTGTATGAAAAAATAAAATCCGAGTATCGTAATGCAATTTTAGATAATCAACTTGCAGGAAAAGCAAAATCTAACCAAATTGCATTATTACAAGGTTTAATCAAATTACGACAACTGGCCAACCATCCAAAAATGGTTGATCAAGATTATACTGGCAATTCAGGAAAATTTGACACGGTTATTGAAACACTGGAAAAAGTGTTGCAAAATGGGAATAAAGTATTAATATTTTCTCAGTTTGTAAAACAACTGAATATTTTCAGAAGCTATTTTGATAAAAAGAATATCAATTACGCTTATTTAGATGGAAGTACTAAAAATAGAGATGAGGCTGTAAGTCAGTTTAGAGAAGATGAAGATACCAAACTCTTTTTAATATCCATCAAAGCAGGTGGTGTTGGTCTCAATCTTATTGAAGCCGATTATGTATTTATTCTAGATCCTTGGTGGAATCCAGCTGTAGAACAACAGGCTGTAGATAGATCTCATCGTATTGGACAAACCAAGAATGTTTTTATCTATAAATTCATATCTAAAGATACTGTTGAAGAAAAAATACTTGCGATGCAAAATAGAAAACGTTCTATTGCTCAAAGTCTAATCACAACTGAAGAAAGTTTTATCAAATCACTATCCGCAGAAGACATACAAGAACTTCTCGGTTAGTATTTAAAGCAGGAAGCCCTATGCAATGCATAGAGCTTCCTGCTTTAACTTATATAAGATCATTACTCCGCAGAAAAAGCGATAAGCGCTTTATCAACACGAGCAATAACCTCTTCTTTTCCTAACAATGAAACAATTTGGAATACATCTGGTCCAAATTTACCTCCGACCAACATAATTCGGAAAGGCATCATCAGTTCCCCCATTTTCATTCCTGATGCCTGAATTGCCCCTTTAAAGAATGTCTCCAAAGCTGAAGCATCCCAAGAGTCAAATTTAGAAAATTCGACATTAACTTCCTGAAAGAAAGACATTTTCTCCACAGACCACTTCGGCTTGACAGCTGTTAAATCATAATTATCAGGCTGTACAAAGAAAAATGATGCTTGCTCCCAAAAATCAGAAATAAAGGTTAAGCGTTCTTTCACAGTGCTCAAAACTTCGGAAATATAGTGATCCGAAACATTTTCAACTTTATGTGTTGCCAATACATCTTTAATCTGCGGTAGTAAAGCTTCATTTGATGTTTTCTTTATCCATTCATGATTGAACCATTTAGCTTTTTCAAAGTCAAATTTAGCCCCAGCTTTGCTAATACGCTCAACCGAGAACTTTTCAATCAATTCCTCTAATGAGAAAAGTTCCTTCTCAGTTCCATCGTTCCATCCAAGTACCCCCAACATGTTGACAAAAGCTTCTGGTAAAAATCCCATTTCGCGAAATCCTTTTGTCATTGTATCAGATTGAGTATCTTTCCAATTCATGGCATACACTGGAAATCCTAATCGATCTCCATCGCGTTTACTCAATTTACCATTTCCATCAGGTTTTAAAATTAGAGGCAAATGTGCCCATTTAGGCATATGTTCATTCCATCCTAAATATTCCCAAAGCAGAATATGTATTGGAGCCGAAGGCAACCATTCTTCGCCACGAAAAACATGAGAAATCTCCATCGCTTTATCATCAACAACAACTGCTAAGTGATAGGTAGGCATACCATCAGCTTTTAATAATACCTTATCATCAATCAGATTTGTATCAAAACTCACTTGACCACGAATCATATCTGTAAAAGAAACTGTTTCATCAGTAGGAACTTTAATACGAATAGTATGTGGAATACCGGCTAACAGCAACTCTTGAGTTTCCTCCTTCGAAAGGCTTAATGAATTTCTTAAATTTAATCTATTCTCTTGGCTATAACGAAAATTTGGTTGATCTTTCCGTTGTTCCTCAAGCTCCGCTGCTGTATCAAAAGCATAATAGGCATATCCTTTCTCGATTAATTGCTCAGCAAATTGACGATAAGAAGGTTTACGTTCACTTTGACGATACGGTCCAAAAGTTCCCCCCTTTAGTGGACTCTCGTCTGGCGTCAAACCACACCAAGCTAAACACTCATTAATATATTCTTCTGCTCCAGCAACAAAACGTGTCTGGTCTGTATCTTCAACACGCAAAATAAAATCACCTTGATGTTTGCGTGCGTACAAATAATTAAATAAAGCTGTACGAACTCCTCCAAGGTGTAACCCACCTGTAGGACTTGGTGCAAAGCGCACCCTTACTTTTCTTTCAGAACTCATGACACAAAATTACCACAAAATTTTCATTTCAATGAAACTATAACCTTGATAACCACAATAAAATAACAAAACTGACAGTTTATCATTAGATATATGTTGCCGACAAAGATTAATTTCAATTAATTCCTTAATTTGCAACAACAAGATTCCTCATTGGCTTATATGAATCCGTATCAATACAATCAACAACGTTGGAAATTTTTCTTACTTATATTCGCGGCAATTATTGCAGCGGCCTCTCTTTTGTATACCAACTATCTGGTCAAAAATCTATCTAAAGTAGAGCGTACAAAAGCAGAAGTGTGGGCTATGAGTACAAAAAGCATTATGACAATGCCTGATGTCGATGATGAATTTATTACGTTTGTCTACTCGGTAAGAGATAGCCTCGCTGTTCCAGCAATCATCACAGATGAAAAAGAAAATATTGTTTTCTGGAGAGATTTAGATTCTACTAAAACCAATATCAAGGCAACGACAAAAGACAGTACAAATCATCATTTGGAATACGATCCTCATTACTTTGAGAAGCAGCTGAATTTCATGAAAAAGAGCCATACACCCATTATTTTGAAATTAGATAATGGAGCAAAATGGATGGTTTATTACAAAGATTCATGGTTTCTTCAACAGCTCAGAGTATTTCCTTATATCCAACTATCATTGATTGCCATTTTTCTGATTATTGGTTATACCGTATTCAACTCTATTCGGAAATCAGAACAAAATCTCGTTTGGGTGGGATTAACCAAAGAAGCCGCCCATCAGTTAGGGACTCCAATATCTTCATTGATGGGTTGGGTAGAACTCATTAAATTAAAATTTGATGCAGAGGATGATGAAACCTTGAACGAAATGGAAAATGACATCAAGCGACTCGAAATCGTTGCAGATCGATTCTCTAAAATTGGGTCAACACCTGTCCTTCACAATGCCAATGTGTATGAAGTGATTGCATCCTATATTCGGTATTTTAAAGTAAGAACAAGTGATAAAATTATCTTCGAACTTGTAGGAGATAAACATGTTGAAGCAAAACTCAATATCCCTTTATTTGATTGGATTATTGAAAATTTATTAAAAAATGCAGTTAATGCAATTGCATCAGAAGGTAAAATAACTGTTAAAATATCTGAAAATATTGCGAAAGAGGAAATTTTTATTGACATTAGTGATACAGGAAAAGGAATTCCAAGATCAAATTTTGAAACGGTATTTCAACCAGGTTTTACTACTCGTAAGCGCGGGTGGGGATTGGGACTGAGTCTAACCAAAAGAATGGTACATTATCACCAAGGACATATTTTTGTAAAAGATTCTGAAATTGGTAAAGGAACAACATTTAGAATAATATTAAAAAGTAATCTAACATATGAACCCACTGAAATCTGATGAATACCCAGCGGTGTATTCCACGTACATTGAGACCGTAGTCGGCGATGTCATGGAAGTACTGGAAGAACAAATTTTATCTTTTCCAGCGTTCCTCGATACCATCCCCGAAGAAAAAGGCGATTATCGTTATGCTGAAGATAAATGGTCAATCAAAGAAGTTATAGGACATATTTTGGATAACGAACGGATCATGGCTTATCGTGCTCTGAGGTTTTCTCGAAATGATATGAAAGAACTTTTAGGATATGATCAAGAATATTTTATCCAAAACTCCAGATATAGCGAACGTACATTAGCCTCCTTAAGTAAAGAATTTGTACATCTCAGAAAAGCAAATATGTTTCTTTTTGAAAATTTCAGTGAACCGGAATTGGAAAGAAAAGGAATGGCATCAGAAAGACTGACAAGTGTCAAAGCTTTATTATATGTTATTGCAGGACATTTAAATCACCACCGCATCATCATTCAAGAACGTTATTTTAATTCCAACAATGTCCATGATCTGGTTTCAGAATTACAGCACTGAGCAAATAAATAGTATCCTTGATCAATATATGACAGGATTGCTTGAAATTAAGGCTGTAGCGATTGACGATAATTCAATTACAGCAACAATGCCTGTCAATAATAAGACAAGACAACCATTTGGAATTTTACATGGAGGAGCTTCTGTAGTATTGGCAGAATCTATCGGTAGTATCGCTTCTAACCTAATTCTTGATCCCAATATACAAAAGGGAGTTGGACTCGAAATTAATGCCAATCACTTACGTCCGGTAGCAACAGGATTCGTAACAGCTGTTTGTACTGCTGTACATATTGGTAAGCAAACACATATTTGGGATGTTCGCATCTCAGATGAATCTGGAAATCTCAATTGTATATCCAGATTAACGGTTGCCATTATACCAAAATAATTTTATTTTAAAAACAAATGACATCTTCAGTTGTCTTGGTATAAAGAAAACCAACTGAATTTGGTTTGCTAATACGGTTTTAAAAAAGGGAGGTTCATACTAGGCATGGCACTCCCTTTTTCTATTGAAAATATTACTAAATAATCTCAAAATCCCCCCTTTTTTATTTCCAATATTGAATTTATTTAATTAGTCTTGTAATGAAAAGAGTTGATTTTTTATTATAAACCAATATCAATCGATTGTGTAAGCACATTTTGAATAGAGACAAAAAAAAATCAACATTTTCTAATTTTTAATCAAAAAAAACAATTAATTGATACTAAAAAAATGAATTCTCAACCAAATTCAGGAAAAACAGCATTTCGCCCCATGGCAATGTGTTGCGCCTTATTCTTCATTTTAGGATTTGTCACTTGGGCAAATGGAACTCTTATCCCATTCTTAAAGATTGCCTGTAATTTAGAAACAGATTTACAAGCCTTTTTTGTAACATTTGCATCTTACATCGCCTACTTCTTTTTAGCAATCCCAAGTTCTTGGATTTTGAAAAAAATTGGTTTCAAAAATGGTCTTGTTCTTAGTTTAGTTCTACTTGGCGTAGGTTCTCTAATTTTCATACCAGCAGCTGATAGCAGAAGCTATATTCTATTCTTAACAGGTATTTTTGTTCAAGGTTCGGCAATGGCATTACTTCAAACTGCTGTAAACCCCTATTTAAGTATCATTGGCCCAATTGATAGTGCCGCTCAAAGAATATCAATTGCTGGTTTCTTCAACAAATCAGCTGGCATTATTGTTCCCTTAATTTTCGGAACTCTATTCTTAAAAGATTCCGCTGCAGTCACAGCAAAACTAGAAGCTGCGGTTGATATGGAAGCTAAAAATGCCATATTAGATTCTTTACTACAACGTGTCCATACCCCTTATATCACACTAGCAGTCATATTTGTTCTATTTGCTATCGTTATTAAAATAACACATTTACCAGAAGTAGATGTTAACGCAGAAGAAGAACATACAGATGAACACGGTGCTATTGTTATCAAAGAAAAGAAAACAAGCGTATTCCAATTCCCACATTTATTCCTAGGTTCATTAGCTATATTTTTCTGTGTTGCAGTAGAAGTAATGGCGGGTGATATTATTGGAGTTTATGCGAGAGAATTGAATATTCATGGAGCATTAGTTACCTATGCGACGACATTTACGTTGGGCTGCATGCTGTTAGGTTATATTGTTGGTATTATTGCTATACCAAAATTTGTTTCCCAACAATTAGCACTACGTATCTGTACCATGGTGGGTATTTTATTTACCGTTATTTCCGTATTTACTACAGGAATTACATCTTTTATATTTGTAGCCTTATTAGGTATTGCTAATTCATTGATGTGGCCAGCAATTTTTCCACTTGGTATTAAAGGTTTGGGCCGTTTCACTAAAACAGGTTCTGCTATTATGATTATGGGTATTGCAGGTGGAGCTATTTGGCCTTTGATATATGGTTATTTAAAAGACAATTTACATGTTGATTTTCAACATGCATTTCTTTATGCCATGGTTCCTGCTTATCTATACATCTTATACTTTGCAACTAAAGGTCACAGAGTCGGGCAGAAATAAAAAATACTAATTACAAACAAATAGCGATTATTTCTTGAAAATAATCGCTATTTTCTTATACCCTAAATATGAAAAAATCGTTTTATTGTTTACTAGTTGGTCTATTCATTTATGCCCAACAGGGCTATTCCCAAAAAATAAATGAGTTAAAAGACCCTAAAGCTCCTCAAACAACTGAAAAGTGGAACAATTTAAAAGAGAAAAGTAATTTCGCTTTTAGCACAGCTAATTACAGTTATTCTAAAACAAACCCGCCTACGGTTGAAACATGGAGTAAATCATGGAATACAAAAGCTTGGAAGGGCGAAAAAGTGCATACACAACTGGTTTTTTGGAGCAACCAAAATCATGATAAAATTGAAGTGAGTTCTTCACCATTAAGAAATAATGAAGCGCAAGAAATCGGAACAAAAGATATTGCCATTGGATATATTTCATATGTGATGACAGATTTAGCGGGAGATCTAAAAAATGGTTGTGGTATTAGCCAGGTATTAGATTCGGCTTTAGTTGCAGACCGTATTACCAATCAATCAACTTTTGAATATGATAAAAATACAACCAGACCCCTCTGGTTAAGTATCCAAGTTCCTCGTGACGCAGCGGCGGGAATCTATAAAGGTTCAATTACACTAAAAGGTACAAATTATAATACAACCATTCCCTACACAGTAGAAGTATTGACACATGTACTGCCAGAAGCAAAAAATTGGGCGTATCACTTAGATCTTTGGCAAAACCCTTACTCTATTGCGAGACAACATAAAGTCGAGCTATGGTCTTCAGCACACTTCAATGCCATGAAACCATATTATGAAAGATTACGCGACGCTGGACAAAAAAACATCACTGCAAGTATCATCAACGACCCTTGGAATGGACAAACTTATGATAAATACCAAGCTATGATCAAATGGACAAAAAAGAAGGATGGTTCTTGGTCATACGATTATAGCATTTTTGATCAATGGATAAGTTTCATGCGTGAAATTGGTATTTCAGAATATATCAATTGTTACAGTATGATTCCATGGAATATGAATTTTCAATATTATGATGAAACATCGGGCAAATACGAAATTCTCAAAGTGAAAACAGATGATCCAAAATATCGAGAACATTGGTTACCCTTATTAAAAGATTTTGCAAGACACCTAAAACAAAAAGGATATTTTGAATGGACCACAATCGCTATGGATGAAAGGCCACAAGAAGATATGAAACGTGCAATTGCAATTATTAAAGAAGCTGATCCACAGTTCAAATCATCCCTTGCAGGTGCATATCATCCAGAGATTTCAGATAATTTTGCAGATTATAGTATCACCTTAGGAGAAGATATGGCTCCAGAAGTTTTAAAAGCACGTAAAGACAAAGGATACAAAACAACTGTCTATACTTGTTGTTCTGAAATTTTCCCAAATACATTTACCAATTCTGGTTATCAAGAAGCAACTTGGTTAGCTTGGCACAGTGTGCAAAGGGGTTTTGATGGCTACTTAAGATGGGCATTTGACTGTTGGAATAAAAATCCGAATCAAGACACTCGTTATGGAACTTGGTTAGGTGGCGACACTTACTTTGTATATCCGAACAACATGACATCTATTCGTTTTGAAAAGTTAATTGAAGGTATTCAAGATGTTGAAAAAATAAGAATTTTAAGAGATCAATTAACCCCTGCTCAATTAGAAAAATTAAATAAAGCAATTGCAGGATTTACGAATAAAAATATTATTCAAAACGCAATTCCGAAGCAAATTAAAGAAGCTAAAGCAATATTAAACAGCTTATAGAACTATGAAACAAAGACCGATAAAATCATTTTAACGGTCTTTGTTTTTTAAAATCAAAAATTCTTTATTCTGATTATTTACCAGTATTTTAGTGAAAATTAAACATTTTCAGAATGAAAAAATCTATTTTAACACTTTGTGCGGCAACGTTACTTACATTTAGTCTCTCTTCGACTTCTTTTGCTCAAGTAAAACTACCACAAGCAAGTAGCACGACTTCCATTACACAAGGATTAGGAATTAAAAATCTATCACTTTCTTATCAAAGACCAAATATAAATGGACGCGTTATATTCGGTGGTTTAGTTCCTTATAATGAAGTTTGGAGGACTGGAGCAAATAACATTCCTGTTATTAAATTCGAAGAAGAAGTTACAATAGAAGGAAATAAAGTTCCCGCTGGTACATATGGTATCTTAACCATTCCTACTCAAGGAGAATGGACGATCATCTTAACTAAAAATAGTAATCAATGGGGAGCTTATACATACGACAAAAAAGACGATTTGATCCGTTTTAATGTCAAGTCGACGAAACTTCCTAACAAAGTAGAAACATTTACCATGCAGTTTGAGAATGTAACGACTAATGCTGCGACATTATCATTAGCTTGGGAAAATGCATATACGAAGTTTACGATAAAAGTAGATCAAACTAAAGAAATCTTAGCGAACATTGATGAAGCGATGAAAGGGGATAAAAAACCTTATCTACAAGCCGCACAGTTTTATCTTACCAACAATCTTGATCTCAATAAAGCATTAGTTTGGGCTAATGAAGCTGAAAAAGGAAATCCTGAAGCTCCATACATTCGTTATTGGAAAGCAAAGATCCAGTTAAAAGCGGGTGATAAAAAAGGTGCTATTGCTACCGCAAAAAAAGGATTAGAAATTGCTCAAAAAGAAAACAACACAGAATACGTTAAATTAAATACACAGGTTATTCAAGAAGCCAATAAATAGGATTAAATAATAAATGCCGCTTTTTTTGGAAAAGCGGCATTTATTATAATTCTTCTTTAAGCAATTCGGCCAATTCCTCATGCGTAATATTCATATTGACATTACCATCTTTAGCAAATGATATTTCACCTGTTTCCTCCGATACAATAACAGCAACAGCATCCGAAACCTCTGTTACCCCAATAGCAGCGCGATGGCGCAAGCCAAACTGCAAAGGTAGATCTTCACTATCTGATAAAGGTAAAATACAAGAAGCTGACATAATTTTAAAATCTACAACAACAACAGCCCCATCATGTAAAGGGCTATTTTTGTTAAAAATACTTTCTATTAAACGCTTGGAGATATGTGCATCAATATACTCACCACTGCTTTGGTAATATTCCTCATCAAAGTATTTAGAAAAAACCAATAAAGCACCAGTACGAGACTTCGACATGCTACGACAAGATTCAATAATAGGTTTAAGATGTTCAGAGTTATCTTTTGCAACAGTCCGTTTACTTACCAAAAATGACCACAGAATCTTCTTTCGTTTCATGGAGATATTCTTTCCGATGTGTAATAAGAATCGTCGGATTTCTTGTTGAAAAACCACAATCAAAGCAATTGATCCCACAGAAATAAATCCACCAAATATCTCGGTCAACAAACGCATGTGCATTTGCTTAACAATGATATAGATACCATAGAATAAAGCAACACCAATTAAAATGTTAACAGCAATGGTACCACGTATTAAACTATACACATAGTAGATAATAATCGCTACTAAAATAATATCGATGACATCCAGTAAACGGAAACCTCTAAACAGACTATAATCAAATCCTTCCATATTGATGCAAGTTAAAAAAAATCAAATAAAGAATATGCTCTTTATCAAGCAAATTAGTGTTAATATAAGCAAGCATTCAAATTGTTTTGTATTTTTACTTAAAAGATTGGAATAAACATGACGGCACTATCTGTAAACATCAATAAAATAGCTACTCTCCGTAATTCGCGAGGAGGAAACAATCCAAATGTAATAGCAGCTGCATTAGCCTGCGAGCGCTTTGGTGCAAATGGAATCACTGTTCATCCAAGACCGGACGAACGTCATATTCGTTATACTGACGTTTTTGATTTGAAAGCCAATATTCAAACAGAATTAAACATCGAAGGCAATTGTCAAGAGCAGAAATTTATTGATCTTGTCCTAGCCAATAAACCTGCACAAGTGACATTAGTACCAGATGCAGAAGGTCAGATTACCTCAAATCATGGATGGAACACGATTAAACATAAAGCTTATTTAAGTGATATGTGTAAACTCTTTAAAGATCAAGGCATTCGAGTATCCATTTTTGTTGATCCAGATGAAGATATGGTAGAGGCTGCTGCTGAAACAGGTACAGATCGCATTGAACTATATACCGAATCGTACGCACAAGCATTTTTAGAAGAAAGAGATGAAGCCATAAAACCTTATTTTCACGCAGCTTTAAAAGCTAGAGAAGTAGGATTAGGAATTAACGCCGGTCATGATCTTGACTTAAACAATTTAACCTATTTTAATCAGCATATTCCAGGATTACTAGAAGTTAGCATTGGGCATGCACTTATCGCTGATGCACTTTACCTTGGATTGGAGGAAACTATAAAAAGGTATATAAACGCACTGAAATAAAAAAAGAAAGGTCCTGACATATGTCAGGACCTTTCTTTTTATTTATTATTCTATTCCTTTGAATACCCTATTCCATCGTATTTTAGATAATCCAGAACCTAATTCATCAAGACTCAACCAGGTAAATAATGCTTTACCTACTATATGATCCTCTGGAACAAAACCCCATCCACGAGAATCTAATGAATTGTGTCTATTATCACCCATCATCCAATAATAATCCATTTTAAAGGTATAAGAATTAGCTTTAGCACCGTTGATATAGGTCCCATCAGCCTTGTTTTCCAACTTATTACCTTCATACACGGTGATTGCACGCTCATAAAGTGGCATGGTTGCACTATCTAATTGTACTGTCCAACCTTTGCTAGGAATTTTAATTGGTCCAAAGTTATCAAAGTTCCAATTCAGAGCAGATACATGTGGAAATGTTCCCTCTTCATTCTCACCAGCTTTACGAATATTTGGAACAACTTCTTTGACATTCATCCAACCTTTGACCATTGCAGCTTCATCTGCTGTCATAAAAACCTGATAAATATTAGGTTGACCTGTGTCGATTGTTTCTAATCGTTTATCTCTCATGACGCGCATGTCTAATCCCGTTTGATCTGTTACTACGATATAATCCAATTGTCCCTCTGGAGGATTAAAACCAGGTTTACCGTTCACATATAATACCGCATTAGACATCGAAACTTCATCACCAGGCATTCCTACACAACGCTTGATATAATTTTCCCGTTTATCTACAGGTCTATTATAGGGAGCATCAGCTTCCATAGGATAATTAAATACAACGACATCATTTCTTTTGATATCCTGAAATCCAGGTAAACGTTTATAAGGCAGTTCGATTAATTCAGAATAAGCTTTCCCACCTGTCAATGGCATCGTATGGTGCGCAAAAGGAAATGCCAGTGGCGTCATCGGAACACGAGGACCATAGTTCAACTTACTGACAAACAAAAAGTCACCAACTAGCAACGTACGTTCCATTGAACCTGTTGGAATCATATAGGCTTCAATCAAGAAACCACGAATCAAAGAGGCTGCTACAGTTGCAAAAACAATTGCATCTGCCCATTCCCGAGCCATTGATTTTTTATAAAAATATTTCTTTTTGAACTCTTCTGAATTAGGATTCCCTAAATACTTGACTAATGGATCGTTACCCCATATTGGCAATACGATAAATGGAACTAAAACAGCGGCAGCATTTTCCCAAAATCGTCTTTTCCCAAATGCCTTTATTAAATCCAGGTATAGACCATAAAAAATAAAGATATTCACAATTGGTACTAGTAATAAAATTACTATCCATTTTGCACGACCGGTCAATTGAGCCATTACATACTCACGATAAAAAGGAACTAGCGCTTCCCATCCCTGTCTGCCTGCTTTAACAAATAATTTCCAAAGCCCATAATGAGCAACAACTGTTAAGACGGCAAAAATAATATACCACATAAGTTTCTCTAAGTTTTATTTTTTAATGACCTAATATTTCAATTAGTATAATACCTGTTAGTTTCGTTACAGAACTACGTAATTTTAACGTTTAAAAGTTAATCGCATTACCTATTGAAATCAAACATTTCAGTTACCTGGTAAAACCCTTGTTTCCCAAATAACCATTCAGCTGCGATCACAGAACCTAAAGCAAAACCATCACGACTATGTGCAGTATGTTTAAATTCAATCTGATCAACTTCCGAACTATACACAACAGTATGTGTTCCTGGGACCTCTTCAATCCGGTGACTTTCTATCAATAATTCATTTGCTTTAGGAATGATCTCCTCTTCCCCCTCGCCAACCAAAGAATTAACCCAAGCTGTTTTGACATCACTATTATTCAAAATTCCTTCAGCTATTGTAATAGCTGTTCCACTTGGAGCATCTAATTTGTGGATATGATGAATTTCTTCCACTTGTACATCGTATGCTTTATAGGGCTGAATTGCTTTGGCTAACATTTTATTGATGTGAAAAAAGATATTTACACCAATCGAAAAATTCGATCCGTATAAGATCGATCCCTCAACAGATAAACATTTCGCTTTGATGGCATCAATATGTTCGTACCAACCAGTTGTTCCCATCACTATAGGTAAGTTAGCTTCTAAACAAAGCTCCATATTAGACAATGCAGCCTGTGGAACACCAAAATCTATCGCAACATCCGCATCTTCTAAATCAGCCACCCTGATTAGGTTACGATTTTCACTATTGACAATTAAATGAATCTCATGCCCTCTCTTTTGAGCAAATTTTTCGATAATTTGGCCCATTTTGCCATAGCCGAATAATACAATTTTCATATCTTTTTCAGATCATATTTAATAAAGAAGACCAAATTAGTATGCTGCAGTCATGCATGAATACAAATTCAAGTTATATAATTTTATTTTATTTTCATGGATAATTTGAGCCCAATATTTGGAACAGCATGATAAGCAAAACTTGTTGATGGTCCCTGTAAAACAGTAGGTCTAATTGTAAATGCTAACTTTTCAGAGCTAATGCTCCAACGATTCTTAATCATGGAATCAACATAAGCTTCAGCAACATTTAATCCGTATAAACCCACGGTCAAAAGTACCATGAGATCACGATTACGGCGAGCATAATCCTTTGCACTGATAAGTCCCTGTGTTTGAGCTCCTGCATATGCGGGATTATTTACCGCATTATTATTTTTATAGCGATAATCAAGTTCTGCAATAAGCTCTTTATAGTAACGATTATTAAAATCAAATACAAGTGCTGTAGATACAAATCCGCCATAGATGATCGGTATTTTAATCCACCATAGACCTTTATTGGTATATTGCCCCCACCCTGGAAGAATCAAGGATCTTTTCCAGGCAGTAACTGTTTTTGCTTCTATAGCAAGACGCGTAGAATCTTTGAAAATTTTCGGTGTTTTTGCTTCTTCTTCGGCCTTTTCTCTACGCTTTCTCTCCCTACGGCTTTCTTTTTTGATGGTATCCTGCACAGCTGAGACTTTCTTAGTTGAATCTGTCATAGAAATAGTTTTTAAAGCCACTTTTTCTTTAGGATCTACTTTTTGTGCTTGTGCAACAAAAAAAATAAAGATAGAAAACAATAAACTGATTACTTTATACATGTTACCAGTCTAATAATTCCAAAATACGACTCAGATCATCTTCAGATTCAAAAGGAATTTCAATAGCACCCTTTCCTTTTGCACTCTTCAGATTTAACTTGACCCGAGATGAAAACTTAGATGCCAAATCATCTTCAATTTTTTGAAATTGAAAAGATTTAGGTGCGTTTTTATCCTTTTGTGTTTTCTTCTTATTTCCATTTTGAATCTCGCGAACAAGCTCTTCTGCCTTACGTACAGACAGCCCTAAATCAACAATTAATTTGAAAATATACAATTGCTTATCAACTTCTGCAACATTAATAAGTGCACGAGCATGCCCCATTGTCAATTCTCCGTCTCGGATAGCAGCTTGGATCACTGGCGGTAATTTTAACAAACGCAAATAATTGGTTACAGTAGAACGGTTTTTACTTACACGTTCCCCCAATTCCTCTTGTTTCAAATTACACTCTTCAATCATCCGTTGAAAACTCAAAGCCACTTCGATAGCATTCAGATTTTCACGTTGAATATTTTCGATCAAAGCCATTTCCAACATTTGTTGGTCATTAGCTGTACGGATATAAGCAGGAATTTCAGTGATACCTGCTAATTTTGAAGCACGGTAACGACGCTCACCCGAGATTAACTGATAGCTATCTTCACCGATTTTTCGAACAGTAATGGGTTGAATCAAGCCTTGCAATAAGATCGATTCAGAAAGCTCTTGCAGTGCCTGTGGATCAAAGTCAGTACGGGGTTGAAATGGATTCATTTCAATCGCATCTACATTTACCGTACTAATGTTGCCAGATTCTTTTGACTTTATTGGAGTCTCTATTCGAGATGCCTGCACATCTGAATTTCGTTCAGGCAAATCGGTACTATCATTTAATAAGGCACCTAATCCTCTTCCTAGACCTGTTTTTCGCTGTTGTGCTGCCATATTATATTGTAACTGTTGAATCTAATTCTTTTAGATGTCCGTTCTTATGTAAAATTTCTCTAGCCAAATTTAAATAGTTGATAGCTCCTTTGCAAGATGCATCGTGCATAATCACAGAAATACCAAAACTTGGAGCTTCACTCAATCGCGTATTTCGTTGGATAATGGTATCAAATACCAAATCTGTAAAGTGGGTTTTGACTTCTTCCACCACTTGATTCGACAAACGAAGTCGTACATCATACATCGTCAGCAAAATACCTTCAATTTCCAAACTTGTATTTAAACGTGTTTGAACGATTTTAATTGTATTCAATAATTTGCCCAAACCCTCTAGTGCAAAATATTCACATTGTACCGGTATCACAACAGAATTAGATGCCGATAGTGCATTGATAGTAATCAGACCAAGGGAAGGAGAACAATCAATAATGATAAAATCATAATCATCTTTAACCTGATCTAAGATTTTTTTCATCTTATATTCGCGTTCGTGCATATTGATCATTTCAATTTCAGCACCAACCAAATCAATATGTGCGGGCAATAAATCTAAGTTAGGAGTCTCCGTCGCCTGAATTGCATCACGAGGATCCAAATCATTTACCAAACATTCATATATACTTTCCTTAATGGTTCTTGGATCAAATCCAATTCCAGAAGTAGAGTTTGCTTGCGGATCAGCGTCAACCAATAAGGTTTTATATTCTAAAACAGCTAAACTAGCCGCCAAATTGATTGATGTTGTCGTTTTACCAACACCACCCTTTTGATTTGCAATTGATATAATTTTACCCATTTCGAATGAAATTCTTTCTTTATAAAATATTATTTTGTGACTCTAAAGTCACAAAAAAGGATTATTCTGCTCATTCATAAATTCTTCCTTCTAAAAAAACACTTAAATGGTGCTTATTTATTACTTTTGAAAGTATCTAAAGGAATAGATCCTCAAGATGCTAAGATACAAAAAATCAGGATATACATCCACTTTGTTCGGTGGGTTTTTATAAGTTACAACTAGACAATGATTTTAATAATTTCGGGAACGAATCGTCCCAAAAGTAAGACACTGAAAATTGCTCAATACTATCAAAGGCAGTTACAAAAAAGTGGTGAAAGCTGTCAAATACTACCTTTAACAGATCTACCTGCAGATATAATTGTTTCCGACTTATATGGACAGCGAAGTGCAGAATTTCAAAAGATACAACAACTCGTTTCTGAGGCAGATAAATTTATTTTTGTTACGCCCGAGTATAATGGAAGTATTCCTGGGGTACTCAAAATTTTTATAGATGCCTGTAGTTTTCCAATCAGTTTTTATCATAAAAAAGCAGCATTAGTAGGCATCTCATCCGGTCGATATGGCAACCTGAGAGGTATAGATCACCTCACAGGGATTTGTAATTACTTACGCATGCATGTCTTACCTTTAAAAATCTTTTTACCGCAAATTCAAAATGAAATAAATGAAGAGAATAATTTTATTCATGATGAAACAATCAGAGCCATTGACGAGCAAATCGATGAACTTATTCACTTTTAAAAAACAGTAAAACTACAATTAGCCAATGCACTATACATTGGCTATTTCATTTAAATTCAATAGCGTTACAAATTTTCGTATTTTGTTGAAAAATCAAATCTTATGAAATTAAAATTATCATATCTTATATTATCACTTACGTTATTATCTTCTTGCAAGCAAGCTCCTGAAAATAACATCTTGACTTCAACAGAACAAAAAGAAGGATGGAAATTACTCTTTAATGGAAAAGATATCAACAACTGGCATATTTACAATCAGGGCAATCAACCTTCCAAATGGGTTGTAAAAGATGACGCTATAGTATGTGATCCAACAATAAAAACAGGAATATTTGGAGACTTAGTCACCAATGATATCTATGAAAATTTTGATTTAAAATTTGACTGGAAAGTTGCTAAGGGAGGAAATAGTGGTATGTTTATCGATGTCCAAGAAGATCCTAAATATGATGCGACATTTGTAACAGGTCTTGAAATGCAACTGTTGGATAATGCCAATGCCGAACCACGTCACCAAGTAGATTCTACACATTGGGCTGGATCTCTTTACTCAGTAAAGGTTATTGGAACAAATTCGAAGCCTAATCCTTTTAATGAATGGAATACATCAAGAATCGTACAAGATAACGGTAAAGTTAGTTTTTGGTTGAATGGTAAATTAACATTCGAGGACAGTACCAATACTCAAGTTTGGAAAAATTTGGTCTCCAATACCAATATGAAAAACTATCCTGACTTTGGTAAATTTCAAAAAGGAAAAATTGCGTTGCAAAACCATACAGATGAAGTTTCATTCCGCAATATCAAGATAAAAGTATTATAATTAAAAAAGAGCAGGAAAAATCCTGCTCTTTTTTAATTGCTTCAAAATTAATATCCAAATAACTCTTCTAAAGTTAATTTCTTAACTTCTCCAAGCTTTTGTAGATCTTCCATTTTCATATTTTCGTCTTTTGCTACAATACAGTAAACGTACGGTCTACGACTCATTTCTTTATTGTGAAACGTTTTTAAATCTGTAAAAGTTAATTTAGGCGCTTGCTCATATATATCTTTACGGATATCTGAGACAAGTCCTAATCGTTGAGCATTTAAATAATTTGATAAAATATTTGCATTTGTAATGCGATCACTCGCCAACGATTTTACTAAACTTACTTTAGCAGTTTCCAAAGCTTTTGGAGCATCAGGCAAATCATTTAACAATTCATTCATTCCCACAACCGCTTCATTAAATTTATCGGCTTGTGTACCTACATAAGCACCAACAGAATAATGATTCTCTTTTTTCGCAGGAGAAGCAAAATGGGCATAAGTAGAATAAGCTAGAGCTTTAGATTCTCTAATTGTCTGAAAGACGATACTTCCCATGCCACCTCCAAAATACATGTTAAATAAAGCTACAGTAGGACTGTATTTTGAATTATACAATTCTGAGTTTCTAAACCAGAATACTTCAGCTTGTTTCATATCAAAATTAGCAAATAACACTTGATTTTTAGGGGTAGGCAACTCTGCGAAATTGTTCGCTTTCTGAACCTCAGTAAATATGGTATTTGTATTTAAAGGCTTCAATACGGCAACTAACTCACTTGTTGTTTTAGGACCATAATACAAAATCTGATGTTTCATATTCGCCAGTTCATGTAAAATACCAACTAAATCAGATGCTTTAATTGAATTCAGTTCCTCATCTGTAAGCACATTATTAAAAGGATTTTTAGCACCATATTTTGCATAAGATTTTAATCCTTCCATAATTAAAGCCTTATTCTCTTTTGCATTTGTTCTTGATTTTTTCAAACGTCCGATATAAGCTTTTAGGGCTTCCTCATCACCTACACTATTCTTCAGTAAATCTTGTATTAATGCAACTGTTTGCTCAAAATTTTCATTTAATCCTGAAATATTAATCCGCGTTTCTTCATTTCCGGAAGTCACCGAGAAATCAGATGCCAACTTATAAAATGCTTTACTGAAATCTTCACTTGATTTGTCTTTAGTTCCCAAAAACTCTAGATAATCTGCCGCAATAGCCAGTAACTTATTATTCCATTTTCCCATATCATAGCGATAGGTCAAACTAAATAAAGCGTTATCCTTATTTTGAACAGCAATCACATCAACACCTTTTAACGTACCCTTTTGGATATCTTTCGCATAATCTAACCAAACTGGTGAAATTTTACTTTCTGGCATTGTTGCAATAGATTTGAGAAAAGCAGACTGGTCATCACGGTTTACAACTACAGGCGTAATAGGAGGTTTTTCTACTTTTACAACACTATCATCAACACCCTTACGCTTATAGACTACCACATAATTATTATCATTCAGATATTTAGAAGCAAAATCCATGATATCTTTTTTGGTAATTTTAGTTAAGTTATCCGAATAACTCAATTCTGTTGACCAATCTACACCTGAAGTGAAAGCATCCATTAATTCCTCAGCACGATTACTATAGCTTTCATTTCTTGAAATCTCCGATTTCTTTTCGTTATTTACAATTGAAGTAATCAAATCATCAGAAAAATCCCCTTTACGTAGTTTCTCCAGCTCTGCTAAAATCAAAGATTTAACATCATCTAAAGATTGCCCTTGGCTTGGGTTTGCTTGCATAATCAACATCGAATAATCTTTCAGAACATAAGGGAATGCACCTGCACCCAATAATTTTTGAGATTTCACCAGATCGAGATCAATTAAACCCGCAGAACCATTTGTCAACATATTTCCAAGCAAATTCAACATTTGTGCATCTTTAGTAGATGCACCAGGAAAACGAAACCCTAAAAATAAGAATTCAGATTCAGGGCCTTTAACCTCTCTTACAATAGGCTGCTTAATCTCCTGTTCGGGGTCAAATTTATAAACTGGAATTTCCTTTGGTTGCATATAACTGAATGCCCGATCAATTTTCTTTACAACCTCATTTGGATCGAAATCACCTGACATAATTACCCCCATATTGTTCGGAACATAGTAAGTATTGAAATATTCACGTATCGCTTTTAATGAAGGATTTTTTAAATGCTCAACTGTGCCGATAGTTGTCTGCTTTCCATAATTGTTATTTGGAAACATCGCTTCAAACATAGCCTCAACAGATTTACGCCCATCATTATCCAACCCTCTATTTTTCTCTTCATAAACAGCCTCTAGCTCTGTGTGAAACAATCTTAATATAGGATTACGAAAACGTTCAGCTTGTACCGCAAGAAATTTATCGATGACATTGTTTGGAATATCCTCCGTATAAACGGTCTGCTCAAAAGAAGTGAAGGCATTGGTTCCCTCCGCCCCCATTTCACTCATCAGCTTATCGTATTCATTCGCGATTGCGTATTTAGCAGCCTCACCAGATACCTGATCGATTTGTTTATAGATTTCTTTACGCTTAGATTCGTCTTTCGTTGAATTATATTGTTCATACAAGCCATCAATCTGATCAAGTAATGGTTTTTCCTTTGCCCAATCTTTTGACCCAAATTTATCAGTCCCCTTGAAAAGCATATGTTCAAGATAATGTGCCAAACCCGTGTGATCTGCCGGATCAGTTTTACTACCGGCTTTAGTAGCAATATATGCCTGAATACGAGGAACCTTTTTTGAAGGACTCAAAATAACTGTTAGACCGTTTTTCAAAGTGTAAAAACGAGAATTTGTAGGATCATTTGTTACGTAACGATACGTATAACCTCCCTCATTTGCTTCTTTCCAATCATACTTTTTCACCTGTGCAAAAGTTGTTACGCTAGATAAGAACACTAAAGCTATTATCGAAATAGATTTTAAATTCATTTATAATAAGTTTATAAAATATAATCAAATATATAAATGTTTCAAGGATAATTCACAGTCTTCAGACATCTTTAAAATCATAATAATTTTGATTCGTTTGAAGAGATTTTTAAGATCAACTAAATAGGAGTTATACCCATACCATGGCGATCACATTTTATGGAATATAAAATATATAGGAAATACATAAAATAGGCTTAAACAAAAAAAGCATCGATAAAATCGATGCTTTAAAGTGGAGAATACTGGGTTCGAACCAGTGACCCTCTGCTTGTAAGGCAGATGCTCTGAACCAGCTGAGCTAATTCTCCTTTTCAGTATTTTAAAACACCTCTGTTTTTTGTGGAGAATACTGGGTTCGAACCAGTGACCCTCTGCTTGTAAGGCAGATGCTCTGAACCAGCTGAGCTAATTCTCCATTTAGTATTTTAAAACACCTCTGTTTTTTGTGGAGAATACTGGGTTCGAACCAGTGACCCTCTGCTTGTAAGGCAGATGCTCTGAACCAGCTGAGCTAATTCTCCATTTAGTATTTTAAAACACCTCTGTTTTTTGTGGAGAATACTGGGTTCGAACCAGTGACCCTCTGCTTGTAAGGCAGATGCTCTGAACCAGCTGAGCTAATTCTCCATTTTCTTTCAGACTTTCAATAAATCAGCTGTGCTAACTTCTGCTTTAGTTATCGATATTTAATATCTTTCCCTAATTGCGTATGCAAATGTACAGCAAAATTTTGACTCTCAAAATTATTTCAAAAGTTTTTTGTGCATAAAAACGCAATCCACTAGAAGCCACCCACATAATTTTCAATATTTTTAGTCATAGAATTTCCAAGAAACTCCAAATCGAATATTAGCGTCATTCATCGGATAACGACGAACAGTATAATAACCTTTTGGCAGTCCCAAATATTGATTTACAAAATTACAGCTGATGAATAATGTGACCCGTTGAATGTTTGCAGTTGCCCATGCATCAAATATCGGGTAAGTAGAAAATTTAATTCCAGTATTATCATTATAAAATTGGCTTGCATTAATTGAATAAGATGGTGTTGTAAATGGAGAATTAAAACGTGCATCAACACCAATATTAAAATCAACAACTTTATAAAGAACATTACTATAATACAAACTGTGCCATGTATAGATTTCCGGAGTGGCAAGAACCGCCTGTTGATCTGTTTTTTGATAGACAATCAGATTGTCCAGTGTAAATCTTCTAAACTTAAACTTTTGTCCAACAGATATTTTCAAAAGATTAGCAGAGCTCAATTGTGCAGGTTCGATTATTTTTGATAAGCGCGCATCATTTTGTGGATTGTCAATCTCTCTAAAATAAAGATAGTTGTCCATCAAAAAGTATTCAACTTTACCATTAAAACCAATTTTTGGATTACTATAATGGAATGCTAAATTTTGGGTCTTGGTTTTGTCAAGATCCCGATCCCATTGATGATAAGTATAATTCATCCGATTAAACACCATCTCAGGAGACTTATTTTGAGAATAGGCCGAGACCGTTATTTTCCCCACATTAGAGCTTAATAAAAAATCTGCTTTTGCCTCATACAGATAATCTCCAAAATTGTGTCCCATCACGATCTGATTCACCTTACCCGTAATATTTATTCGGTCAGAAAATTTATAGCCCAACTCCCCTTTCAACATTCCATTTTGATAGAATCGGTTATTAATCCCGCTATCTGTATACCAATACATATCATGTTGAAATCCTACATTCAATTTCGCTTCATTTTTAAAAATAGATTTCCCCCGTAAATAAAAACTATATTCAAATTCATTTGAAATCGAAGTAATCTCTGTTGTATCCTGGCTTAATTGAGAAGGTCCATAAGGAAAAGCTCCATTACCATCCGTTTCGTTCTTAAAAAAGTTAAATTTCTGAATACGAACCGAGCTGTTATGGGCAATGCTATTAGTAGGATAAATTTGCATCGTAGGTTTACCGGCATCAACGGTATCAATATGCCCCAAGAACATCGATTGACGAATAAAAAGTGAATTATCCCGCCATTCGTTTCGAGGTCTATTATCTCCTAATCCCTGTAGACGCACAGGATATCGGTCTGCAGATTGTTTTTCAGCATCCTTAAAAATATTATCTGCCAAAATAGAACCATTCTCCGTTGCGTCCAATTTATTGAAAACTAGATTCGACAATAAATTATAGCGATGATTTTCGGATTCATACCAAGTAAACAAAGCTGATTTAATATCAGAATACTTCTGATTGGTGTAATATCCATCCGCCTTTGTAGCATGAAATTCCCCACCAATATTAAGTCTTGGATTTATATTTTGTGCAAGTCGAGCACGAAATACTTGGTCATTAAAGAAAAATCCAACAGAATAAAGTTCAGAAAATCGAGCTCGTGCTCTAAAATATTGGATAGAATCTGGGCGATATAACGTCCGTTCCAAACTATGAAAACCACTTTGAAAACCGATAGTTTTTGTTGGTTGAAATAACAAATCGCGTGTTGCAAGACCGTAAGAACCCAAATTAATACTCGGATTCCAGGGCAAATTTTGTTTATTATAATATTGAAAATTACGGTGTGATGTATCGATTTGAACAGTATAAGTGCCCTTCTTCATCATATCCAATGTGGTATAACGAATATATTTAGCAGACAAAATCACAGAATCTTTTTTCGAATCCTCTTTTGCCCTAGCGGAGTCTAAAGCACTACTCCATTCATCATTACTTTGTGCATGAACTTGATTTATAAAACCAATAATACAACAAAAAATCGCTAATAAGCGCAAGGTCACCTTCATTTATATTTGAACTAGCATTGTTGAAAAACTATTGCAAAGCTATTAATTCTTTCAAAATTAACGTCATCTTTGGTTCAGCTTTTGCAGCGATATCTACGATATCTTGCAAAGAAACAGGTTTCAAATCTTCATGAAAACCTTCATCAGTAATGACAGAGATGGCAAATACGGGCAAATCCATGTGATTTGCAACAATAACTTCTGGCACCGTACTCATACCAACGATATCACCACCGATAATGCTCATGTAACGATACTCTGCTTTAGTTTCTAAATTTGGGCCTGGTGCGGCTACGTAAACTACTTCATGTGCACGAATCTCCTTATCTTTGGCTATAGCCAAACCTTGCTTGATCATCTCCTGATTATAGGGTTGACTCATGTCTGGAAAACGTGGTCCAAAAGCTGCTAAATTAGAACCTCGTAAAGGATTATCAGGTAAAAGATTAATATGATCAGAGATAATTCCCAGATCACCTTTAAGAATAGTAGGATTTAAAGACCCTGAAGCATTTGAAACAAACAGTTTCTGAATACCTAATACTTTCATAACACGGATGGGGAAAGTAATTTCTCTCATATTATATCCCTCATAATAATGTAGCCTCCCCTGCATCGCTATAACTTTACGACCATTAAGAGTACCAAATATCAATTTGCCAGAATGAAATTCCACTGTAGAGATTGGAAAGTTGGGGATATTGGAATACATTAGCGAAAACTGCACTTCGATCTCATCGACCAATTTTCCTAAGCCAGTACCTAGTATTATTCCAAATTCAGGCTGAAAATCGCCTATTTTTTTGCGGATAAATCCTGCTGTTTCTTCTATCAATTGATACATACGTACAAAAAAACTAATTTAATCAAACTTAACTTAATTTTTTTGCACGTACAAATCACTTAACTTTTTTTAATTATGTGCAAGCTCTTGAACAGAGGCTTTACCTGGAGAGGTAAGGATTAACAATAAAAATGTAATAAATCCATTAATGATAATTAAATCCAACCCAATAACATATGGTGTATAAACCTCAATAACATAAGTTTTCAATATATATAAAATAACAGGAGATATCACACAGATAAAAGGTACAAGCTTGTCTTTAACAGCATATTTGGTAGCGATACCAACAACGAATAGTCCCAATAATGGTCCATAAGTATAACTCGCGGCAGTAAAGATGGCATTTACAACAGAATCATCATTTATCAATTTGAAAACTAAGATGACCAACAGCATTACAATTGAAAAACCAAAATGTACATAATTGCGTTGCTTCACCAATACTGGATCATTTGGATTCTCTTTTTTATTAAAATTCAAAAAATCTATACAATAAGAAGTTGTCAGGGCAGTCAAAGCTGAATCTGTAGTAGCAAAAGTGGCAGCTGTCAGTCCCATCATGAATATAATTGCTGGAAGGATAGTTAAATGATTTAAAGCAATTTCCGGATATAGATAATCACGAGTTGCCAGTTGACTTATATTAATACCATTTTTCTCTGCATAGATATATAACAACGCTCCAACAGCCAAAAAGAAGATATTAATCACGACAAATACACTTGTAAAGGTTATCATATTCTTTTGAGCCTCTTTGATCGTTCCCATTGATAGATTTTTTTGCATTAGATCCTGATCTAACCCGGTCATAGCAATTGTTACAAAAATACCTCCTAAAAATTGTTTCCAAAAATTAGCTTTGCTACCAACAAAATCATCCCAAAAGAATATTTTAGAATAGCTACTTTCCTTCACAGCCTCAAAGGTGTCCACAATTCCAAAATTTAAACCTTTTGCCATAAAGTAGATGGATAAAATAACAGCTGTTATCAAAAACGTTGTCTGTAGTGTATCAGTTACGATAATAGTTTTCAATCCACCTTTATTCGTATAGAGCCAAATCAGTAATAAACAAATAACAACTGTAACGACAAAAGGTATATTCCAAGCATCAAATATAAAATGTTGCAATACAATAGCAACTAAATAAAGGCGAAATGCAGAACCAATTGTTCTGGAAATAAGAAAAATAGCAGCACCGGTCTTATAAGTTGTATGTCCAAATCGCTCCTCCAAATAGGTATAGATAGAAGTAAGATTCATCCTATAGTATAAAGGAAGTAATACATAGGCGATGATAACGAATCCTACCGCGTTTCCCAATACAAATTGAAAGTAGCTAAATTCTGAAGCTCCAACTGCTCCAGGGACAGAAATAAAAGTCACCCCAGATAATGCGGTACCGATCATTCCAAAAGCAACCATGTACCATTTTGAATTACGATTTGCGACAAAGAATGTAGAGTTATCCGAAGACCCCTTTGATGTAAAATGCGCTACAGCAAGTAAAACAGCAAAGTAGATAACCAAAAAAGACAATAAAATTATTGGTGACATAAGTTTGTTTTATAATAGGTGATTTATGTTTAATGTGTTTCTTGGTAAGCTTCTATCGCTTGACGTACATGACCAAATTTTTCCAACAATTCCGTTGCTTCTGCTTCAGTAGCATCCGTTTCATCCATGATAATACGTACCCCACGTGCGACTAGCTTATGATTTGACAGTTGCATATCCACCATTTTATTTCCCTGAACACGACCCAATTGAATCATAATTGAGGTACTCAACATGTTCAATACTAATTTTTGAGCAGTACCGGCTTTCATACGAGTAGAGCCTGTAACAAATTCAGGTCCTACCACAACCTCAACTGGCAATTGTGCCACTTTTGCAATCGGAGAACCACCATTACATACGATACAACCTGTTGCTAATCCCGCTGCGTTAGCAGCCTTCAAACCACCTACTACATAAGGCGTCGTTCCAGAGGCAGCAATACCAATCACCACATCTGTCGCATTGATACTATATTCAGCTAAATCTTTCCACGCCTGCTCCGTATCGTCCTCTGCAAACTCTACAGCTTTACGAATAGCTGTATCTCCTCCTGCAATCATTCCGATAATCCAATCAAAAGGAACCCCATATGTCGGCGGACATTCAGAAGCATCTAAAATACCTAATCGTCCACTCGTACCAGCCCCAATATAAAAAACGCGCCCCCCGTTTTTCATCTTAGCAACACACTCATTAACTAAAGCCTCGATCTGAGGAATAGCTTTCTCAACAGCCATTGGAACGGTCTTATCTTCGTTATTAATATTCGTTAACAACTCCAAAACAGTCATTTTTTCTAAATCCTGGTAATGCGATTCTTTTTCGGTTGTATTTATCATCCTATCTTCTATATTGTCCTTTATTCTATTGTAATAACTCACGAATATCTACAAATTGATATCCTTCTTTCTTTAACTGATCTATTATCTTTCCCAAACGATCATAGAATTTATCTTTTCTACGTACATCAGTACCCATATGTACGAGCACGATAAATCCATTTAAACCATTGGGTTGCTTACTCTCTTTCCATATTCCCATTTCGATATCATCAGAAGATAAATATCGTTTTCCCATTTCTGGATAACTATAATCTGCCGCAGTTCGCAATCCTGGTGTATAATTAATGGGCGTATACCCCATCTCCTTACTCCAAACGACAATCTCTTTATTATACCATTCATACGACGGAATAAAATATTTATTATCACTTCGAAAACCCAAATTATCTAGTTCTCTAAAATTCATCTCCAAATCATGGATGAATGAATCTTTAGTCACTAATAATCCATTTCTATTACTCCAATCACTAAACAAAAGATGCTTATCAGAATGGGCAGAAAGATAATGTTTATTCTTTTTAATCTCATCTATAACAGAACGAAATTTTGTTGTCCTCAAAAAATCTCCTGTTAAAAAAAATGATCCTTTTATAGACTTTTCCCTTAATGTCTTCAGTACTTTTAATCCTCCCTCAGCCAAATCGTGTCCTGTAAAAACAAGTGCAAGCCTTTTTTGCAGACTATCACCCCTTATGATCGCTCCATAAGAATCCAACACTACTTTTTTACCGGAGGCTCCTCCAATGCCTTTTGCTCTTGAGAAGCCAACAGATATATCAAAGAAGCGGTACCATCCATTGTAGGTTCATTCGTACTATAGTCCCCGTAATCATCATGATAAACAACTAAATCACTTTGAAATGCTGCATACGGATCCTCATTTAACAACTTGATACCAATCAGATTACGATATGTCGAAGTCATAATAGGACCATCGACCAATCCACCATCAATTGGAAAATTCTTTAAATGGGTAAAAGCAGAATGTGGATTAACCGGTGTATCGCCCCAAGAAGGCAAACCATAAACCATGCTAGTCCCCCAAGGGTTAGTCCCAAACAGCCAATCTATATTTGACTGTGCCAATTCATCATAGCGCTCATCCTCTGTCAATTCTTTATACCATAAGCACTGAATAGCAAAGGATACAGTCAAATTATTGCTACACCAGATAAAAGGCACTCCCCGATAAAAAGCATTAGTTTGAGCTCTAGCTAAAACAGCATCTATTCCAGACTTATAGTATGAGACAATCTCCTCGCGATCATTGCCTTTTAATTGTTTTCCTAACTCAAAATGACCAAGATTAATAAATGGATACCATTGATAATGCGCTGCGGTATCGCTTGTCATCCAAGGCGTAATCTTTTCTTGTCGAGCATATGCCATTGACTCCTTTAAAAACCTCTTTTTGTTAGTCGCTCCATAAAACATTGCACCTGCCAATTCCATATCATCTACCCAATTATCCTCAGCATAGATATAGGGCGATTTTACCGATACCGTTTGCGTTACTCCTGGTTTTATCAATGCAAAGCTATAGGCTGTCTTTGCTTTTTTTGCCAAGACTTTTGCATATCTACGATCATCACTTTGAAACAAAGAACTTCCCAGATGAAACGCACTCGAGAATTTAGCTGCTGTAGAACTTGTTCCCGTTGTATTATTCATAAATTTACCACGTTGCTGTGGTTCGCCATCAATAAAATATACCGGTCTTTCAAATCCTCTTCCATAAAAAGGATCTTCACCAGGCATTCTCATATTGGTATGATCACGATCATCTGCAATTTGGTTAAACATCAAATTCGGAGCAGGATGCATCTTGATCAACCAATCCAATCCCCATTTAGCCTCATCAAGCACATCAGCACGACCATTTTTCCCATCCAGTCCATTTGCCTGCTTTTGGTCACCAAATACTTTTGGAAAATCCCGATAAGCAGCCAAAAGATGATAAGTTGCATTTGCTGAGGTCGTAGAATATTGCAAATAGTCAGAAGCATCGTGCCAACCGCCACCTGCATCAATGCGTGTACTATCAGTGATACCAACCTTATTTGCATGTAATACAAAACCATCGTGTGTATGACAACTATCTTGTAGATATGGATTAAACAGCGTCCTTTGTTGACGCATGTAACGGAGCGCAAAATCCGCAGCCCCTTTATAAACATCTTTTCCAATCTTAAAGACAGGTGATTTCACCTCTCCAACTCTTAAATAATAAGAACCTGTATCCCGGAATGTTGAAAAATCAAATCTAAAACTCTGAACAAAAGGTCCATATGAACCATAATCTTTACCAATAGTGTTAGAGAACACGCGTTTTGTTGTTTTTACCTCTATCAGTTCAAATTCAGTATAATTTCCTTTTACCTTTCCTCCAAATACCGCAACCTTTATACCTGCAGGTGTATAACCTAATTGGTTTACTCTAATCCATGCTTGTTTTTGCGCTTTCGCAAAGTTAAAAACAAAACATGCAAAAACAAGCATAAAAATACGCAGTAAATGTAATAAGTTTTGTGTATTTAATTTCATAATTTAGAACTTTTATAAAGTTAAAATTTTAGTTTAACAATCTTACCATCCATTGTACTGCAAACGAGTTCATTATTACCCAAAACTAATGTTGGATTAACCATACCGTTTGAAATTTTATATTGCCAAAGCATATGACCTGATTTAGCATTTAGTGCTGATAATAATCCAGAATGACTCGGTACAAAAACAATTTTACCATTCGTGTTTATCGCAGAAGGGGCTAATTCATAAGGAAGTTTCAAATTAGATTTCCAAGCGACATCCATCTGATTACCTTTTGTGGAAACCCCAAGCAAATCTCCATCCATTGTTTTAACATAAACATATTTATGGTCAGCAGAAAGTCCCATGGATTCCCTAACACGAATTGTATCCTTTTTCTCTCTCCAAATAACTTGTCCATCTTTTGCATTTAGTGCCGTCATATAACGATCTGGAGCCACTACAAAAATGGTATTATTAACGGCAACAGGGTAACAAGCTGCTGCAGAAAACATGCGATTAGCATGTCCGTTATTCCACTCCCATTCCAAAGCACCCGACTTTGCATTTAAAGCATAAAAGCCATTTCCCCATGAACCGAAAATCAGTAGATCTTGATAGTAAGTCGGAAGAGTAGAAACATATCCTTTCACTCCATTAAAATTCCATTTTTGTTTTCCCGTCAATACATCCAATGCTCTAAACACTCCATCAGATCCACCAATATATGCTATACCCTTATGAATCAATGGCGAACCGAGAACAGCTTTTTCTGTTTTCACTTTCCATCTCAACATACCCGTCTCTGCATCTATACCATAAATATAATGATCAGAAGAGCCTACCACCACAACACCTTTCCATGCCGCTGGTGTTGAATATACTTTACCTCCCGTTTTGAATGACCACTTCTTTTTGCCTGTTTTGCTATCCAATGCAAAAATATCACCTGAGGTATTAGCCGTGATAATGCAATCTTTATAAAGGGACATTCCAGCACCAATATCACTCGCATCTTGAAACTCCCAAGCTACAGAGACTTGAGACCCATATTTATCATTAACGATGTAACTAGGTCGCGGATATTTCTTTTTATTCAACTCAAAATGATGGTTTTCTAACGTGACCACTGCCCAAGGATCCAAATAGCGTCCATCAACTGTACGCTCTTGATAAGTAGCCTTACCCTGGTCGATCGTTACAATATTATAACCGCCATATTCATTTTTTGCACGAAGATTTGATCTCCCCATTATCCCTGGTATCCCTTCCCAATCGTATAATTTGTTTACATGACCATGTCCACAAAAAGCCAATTGCACATTCCTAGACTTTACTCGATCCAAAGCTTCAAACCAATTATTTAAAGAAGAATCCTGCGGATAATGATTAATGTATATCAAAGGCATATTATGATCTGGATTAGCACTAAAAATTGAATCCATCCAAACAAGATTTTCACGCGGAATCTGACCCGGACTCATCCGCATATTTGGTCCTGAGTTAGTCCCCAAAAACATGAAACCTTTATGTTTAAAAAAGAAAGTTTCACCACCAAAAACACGTCGAAAAGTATTGGCTCCATTTTCAGACCAGTTACCATCATGATTACCAGGAACTACATACCAAGGCAAGGACAAGCTATCCAATATTTGTTTAGCCAGTATCAATTCATGATCGGCACCAAATTCGGTTATATCACCTGAAAGGATAACAAAATCAATATTTTTTAAAGTATTCAGATCTTTTACTGTACGACGCAAATCTTCTTCACCTGTCGCTCCCCCAACATGTGTATCGGTGACATGAGCAAATTTGAAAGATTGTGCATTCAATATATTAAATGCAAAAATCAACATGCAAATAATACTATAGGTTCTTTTTATCATCATAGGAATTAATTCGTATTGTAAAGATAGTCATAAAAAATAAAATAATGCGTTTTTGTGCAACTTTATAAATTAAATAACACAAATACGCAGTCATACTAGCAACACCGTAAGATAATTTTGTCAAATTGAATTTAAAATTAACAAAAAGAGCCACCTAAAATTAAGTGGCTCTTTATTAACTCAGTAGTCGATAACTACCAACCTGCTGTTTGTGTTAATGTATATCCTCTATCCACATATTGCTGAACCTGATTAAGTCCAACTGGAGACATATATGAACGCTCTGTAAATCCTACACGATTTGCAAAGTTTGCAACAACATAGTAACCAACTAAATCACTAGCATTTGTACCATTAAATGTAACAATGGTACCATCTGCCTTCATTACTTTTAATCTATTTTTGTACGAATCTGCCAAATTATTACCAGCATTATTTTTAGGTAAATCTTTCAAAGCATTGATCCATGGACCCGCCGCATATTCAGGCTTGTTAAAATTCATATAATCCAATTTTTTCCAGCGTCTAATATCATTCAGACGAGATCCTTCGTATACAAATTCCATACGACGTTCACGACGTATTTCCCACATCAATGGAGACACATCACCATCACGAGTAGGATCATTAGGAATAGTAGATAATAATAATGGCGCAGTTTTCTTAACACCTTTTCTAGTTGCATCAGCATCTAAAGGTCTATTTCTGATTGCATTAATAGATTTATCCAAGTCATTTTGCCCCACAGCAGCACCGCCATAATTTTCCGCTAATACTTGTTTAGCCTCAATCCAATTTAAGACCACTTCTGCTAAACGAACTACAGGAGCATCATTTGTATTGGTATTACTTGCCCATTTCGCAGGATAGGTTTTACCTATATAATTCAAGGCATCTCTGCTCGCAAATTTATGAACATATGCTAATGTTTTAGACGCCGTGTTAACTGTATCCATAAAAGTTGCTTCAAATCTTGGATCCCTAGAAGATGCTAACGCTTTTAACGAAAAGTCACCAGCTTTAGCTGTTGTAGAGTTTTGCCAAACTTGACCATCATTACAGATAAAAGATTTCAATAAATTTAAATTTGAAGCTTTATCCTGTCCTTCAGTACCATTACTGTAAGAACCAATTGCATGTGTCACCTTTACGGCATCATTATATGCTCTAAAAAAAATAACCTCAGGATTACCCGTTAGATCCTCAGATGCAAATAAACTTTTAAAATCACTACCAAAAGAATATTTACCAGAATTCATTACATATTGAGAAGCTTCAACGGCTAACTCTAAAAACTTTTTCGCTCTTGTTTTATCCACATTGTGGTAATGTTCCCAAGTACCCTCAAATAACATCCAATTTGAGATTAAAGCAGCAGCTGTATAACGACCTACATACCCTTTACCATCATCTACGCGCATATTCTCCAGTACAAACTTAAAGTCATCATACACTTTATCCATCACCTCCGTTCTTGGCGTACGAGCTTTATACATCGTATCAAAATCCAATGGATCGACTTCCGCATCAAAATAAGGAACATCTCCAAACACACCTACTAAACGGGAATATTCAAAAGCTCTGAAAAATTTAGCAACTGCTGTCCAGTGGTTATACTCTTCTGGAGATAAATTAGGTTTTGCTTTATCTTCTATGCGATTCAACATCACATTTGCTTTGCGTACCCAGTAGAAATTCCAAGAAGGCCCAGAATACTGAGTTAGCATATCTGTTGTCGGCAAAGTTGTATTTGTAAGAGGACCACGCGTTGTAGGTACTGTGGATTCAAAACTTGCTTGCGTTCCTTCAGATGTAAAATCATCCGACCAGTTATACCCTCTAAGCGGAGCAAACGCAACACCAAACCCTGAATTATACCCAACAAAAAAGTTTGTATAAAAGTCATTTGCATACAATCGGATATCGCTTTGGTTTCTCCAAAATTCAGCATCAATCACTTTCGTTGTCTCTGAACGATCTAATAAGTCCTTATTACAAGAAACTAAACCTGCCGCAGACAGCAAAACTGCTATAATATGTTTATTTAATTTCATTTTTCTAATATTAAAAGTTTAACTGAACACCAAATGATGCACTTTTGAATGTTGGAGTACCAACACCTGTACGACCACCATTATAGTTAGTAGCATTAAAAATCGATTCTCCTTCAACCTCCTCGGGATCAACTGGCAAGCCATTTAACTTATCCCAAGTAAAGAAATTTTCTAATGATACATACACCCTTAAATTGTTAATTTTTGCACGATCCAGTATACGCTTTGGAATCGTATATCCCATTGTCAGATTTTTAATTCTCAAATATGACATATCCAGTAAATATCGAGATTGAATCTGCATATTGTTTACATTGGTACCACCAGCATTATTGAATGCGGCTGGGTAAAATGCATCCTGATTTTCTGGAGTCCAGTAATCATTAACAAAACTTGCTGGCATAGCGCCATCAGAAACATTAAAGCCAGGAATAGCCAAAAATCCAGTCCCCCACACTTTACGTTGACCAACTCCTTGAAAGAATGCTGAAACATCAAAACCCTTAAAATCAGCCCCTATTCTAAATCCATATTGATATCTAGGCGTAGAATTTCCAATAATTTTCATATCTCCAGGATTATCGATTGTACCTGCACCATTATCGATTTCTCCATCGCCATTTAAATCCTTAAACTTTACGTCCCCAGGTCCGTAATAAAAATTAGATGAATTTTGATACTTGGGTTGATAAACAGCCTTTTCGCCATTTGGTCCTTCCTTCAATAAATACGCTAGACTACCACCTTCAGTATAATATTTTGACATATCCTGCGTCAGCTTAACTAATTGTGTCTTTCCATTTGCATCCAACACAAAATCATCATACTGATACAGTCGATCAGTTTCAAATCCCCAGATATCCCCATATACACGACCGTCATAATTTACTCCTGTGGTTCTTGATTCTGTATAACCGCTAAATACCGATTTAGCATCATCAATATTAGCTCTTAAATTAATTCCAAGGCCATTTTCAAAGCGATGGTTAAAATCAACAGCAATCTCAAGACCTCGAGTAGTCAAAGTACCATAATTACCTATCGGAGGTGCTGAACCTAAAGTCAAAGTAGTACCTTCTAAAGGAGCAAACATATTGTTTGTTTTCTTTTGATACCAATCAACAGTAAGTCCCAACTTACTGTTGAAAAATCTGGCATCCATACCGACATCCAACGTTTCCAGATCTTCCCAGGTTACATTCGGAACATTCAATTTTGGAGATCCAACAGAATTTGTTAATGTTCCATCGATTACCCAGCTTGTTTGACCTGCAGGCATGTTGGAAATATACAAATCAGAAGGTACAGTTTGATTACCGATGATACCCCATGAACCTCTAAATTTTAATTGGTTCAACGTTGGCTTCGCCCATTCCATAAAACTCTCTTCTGATGCTACCCAGCCCGCTGAGAATGAAGGAAACCATCTCCATTTCAAATCTGTAGGAAATTTAGACGATCCATCATAACGAAGATTTGCCTCTAACAAATATTTATTTTTATAAGCATAGTTGACCCGACCAAAGTATCCCAACTGAGATTCCCAATACTCGCCTCCACTACCCGTTATTGTTCCAACAGCAAGATCAAATTGCGGATTAGTGATATCAATTAAATCAGCTTTTTGCGTCCAATGATACTGACCAGCAGAAGCCACCCGATTCATACCTAGCATAAATTTAAATACATGATTATCATTTAAATTTAAATCATAGGTCGTATATGCATTAAAAGTATGTTTTTGTTCATTTTCAGATCGCATGTAAATATGATCCTGTGCAGAACCATTCGCGGTATACATGTCATTGGACAAATCATAAGCCTGTATTGCTCCCGCATCAGTTGCAGAAACTACTTGACCATCACTATTAACAAAAACAGGTTTACCATTCGCATCCAGCCTTTGCTTTGCAGCAACCCAAGAATTTGCAGCGGTATATCTCGTACCATTTTTTCTCCAAGAAAAATCTTCATTCGTAAAATTGTAATCAATATCTACTCTCCAGTTTTTCTTAATATTAACTGTCGCACCTGCATTTAAATTAATGTAGTTACGTAACATCGATGCATCATTTGCCGCATTGTTTTCACTCCAAGGACTTCTGATTGGATTTCCATTTTCGTCATTTCCCATTGGATACAATGAACTCCATCTATACATGTATAACCATGGATCTGCTGTAGTTGAGTTTGTGGCATATGGATATGTCTTATTTCGCTGAGCAAACATGGCTCCACCACGAACAGTAATAAACTTATTAAGTTCTGTACTTAGTCGCAAAGCAGCATTATATCTTGTAAACTTATCTGCATCACCAGGTTTCAACATACCACTTTGGTTTAAGGAACCAAATGAAGCCGTATATTTTGTTTTATTAATGCTACCATTTAACGATAGATTATGGGTCTGAGTAGGCGCCCATTCCTTAATCATATAATCATAGGGATCATAAGTACGAATACCAAATTTTTTAGTTGGCGCTGTAGGATTCACATACCAATCTCTCCCATAGACTGTAGGGTCATCTGATCCTATCGTAGAACCATATTTTTTATCCCAATCAACAGCTTTTTCGTAACTCTCTCTATTTATTTTATAAAAAGCTCCAGTTTCCGTTTCTCCAACCCGATCCATAGCGTCTACCGTATATTTCAATGCATTAAGACGACCCATTTCATATCTTTTAAAAGGATTCTGAAAGGAGAAGTTATTAGAGTAATTAACATTGATTTTTTCAGTTGAACTTCCCGTCTTACTTGTGATCAAAATAACGCCAAAAGCTGCTTTAGCACCATATATCGAAGAGGCCGCAGCATCCTTTAAGACTGTAATAGATTCAACATCCTCAGGATTGACATATTGAATACTTGGTATTTCAACATTGTCTAATAAAATAAGAGGATTAGATGTTCCTTGTATAGAAGAAATTGCGCCCCGAATTCTAATCTTTGGATCAGAACCTACTTCTCCACTTGGTATTGTAACACTCAATCCGGGTGTTGTACCTTGGATAGCACGACCAACATCAGCAATAGGTCTACTCTGTAAATTTTCTTTTACATTGATAGTCGATACAGCACCTGTTACATTCCCTTTTTTCTGTGTACCGTAACCAACAACTACCACTTCTTCCAAAGATTCATTACTTGATTCTAAAGTAACGTTCACAGTGTTAGAACTTACCGTTGCCTCTTTTGTAGCATAACCAATGGACGTAAATCTCAACTTACTCCCGATAGGAGCCGTAATCTTGAAACGTCCTTGAGTATCTGTTTTTGTAGAGGCTGTCCCTCCGACAACTACTACACTTACTTCCGCCATTGGCCCATCTGGCCCTGTCACCACCCCCTGAACTGCATTTTGAAGCGCAGCTTTGGATGAAGCTAAAAGTGACTGTGTTACATTAGGGCTATTCAGTACTCCTTCTTTGCTCACATTACTGAAAGACTTAGAAGGCACACTCAGACCCACAGCAACAGAAAATAGTATAAATTTTCTCATTGTATCGTAGCGTTTTATAATAAATGAATTTTTATATTGAAATTTAGTTAGTTTGTTTTATTCAAAATCAGGATATAATAAATACTTCTTGCGCATCATTTTATATGCAGCTAAATCAGCTGCCCACGAAGCTCTTATCTCCTGTTCCGATTTTCCGTCAAGAATCTGCAATCTCAATTGATCAGTCCCAGCAAGTTTATCAAAAAATGCAGGACGAGCGAAAAAGGTAGATTTATCTGGAGTTTTGTTGTAAAAATCCAACACGTATTTTAAAGTAAATTTATGTTCAGAAGGAACTACACTTCGAAGATCAATCCCATAATTAATAGCACCTTTACCTTCTACATGCTTAGTCATACCGTGACGTTCACCAGGAGTAAAAGTAAATGATCCATACACTGGATTGGTATAACCAATAATTTGAAAAGGCCAATCCGTTCCGCGTCCTACAGAAATATCTGTCCCCTCGAAAAGACACAATGACAAATAAAGTCTGACTGAAAGAGCATTAGGCAAACTAGGCGAAGGAATAACAGGAAGATCATACATCATCTTATGGTCATATCCTTTAACAGGTACAATGGTCACATCACATTTTTTGCCATTTTCTAACCATTTTTCACCATTGATCATCTTAGCCAATTCACCAATGGTCAAACCATGGATCATCGCTATTTTATGCCAAGAAACATCTGATTTAAACTTATCATCATGTCTTACCGGACCATCCACCTGATCACCATTCGGATTTGGACGATCCAATACAATAAGTTTTTTATTGTGTTTTGCACATAATTCCATCACCCGATGCAAGGAAGTGATATAGGTATAAAAACGGGCTCCGACATCTTGAAGATCAAAAATCATGACATCAATTGCATTTACAATAGAGTCTTGTTTCTGATTACCTCCATATAAAGTATATAATGGCAATCCTGTTTTTGAATCAACATCATTACCAAATTTCTCTCCACGCTCCACATCACCTCTAAAACCATGCTCAGGCGCAAAGGCAAATTTTAAATCCACTTTTTCGCGCAATAAAACATCTACTAGATGTTCCTTAGATGCCCCTACGATAGAAGTTTGGTTTCCCATAACACCTACTTTCTTACCTTTTAACATAGGCAAGTAAGATGAAAGCTGATCTGCACCGGTTAAAATTTGCGCATTTTTATTTAGAGAAGTGAATGAAGTCTGATTTATGACTACTGATTTACTAGCACATGAAGTGAAAGTAAGAAAACTCGTCAATAAAAGGAATCCAAATAGTCTTTTCATATTTTATTAAAAATTAATGGTAGCGTGTCTATCATACTGGCAAATAGATGATAATTCGTGAATAAATGTAAGTAGATGTTTTCGTTTTTTTAACTAAATCACTTACAAAAACGCAAAACAAAGTAAGTAGTCACTTTTATTCCCTATATACACCATTAACTGTTATTTAACATTTTTTAACAAAAAACACTCGATAAACATCACAAATAACTGAATATCAAAAACATATTAACAATAATTAAGAATTACAAAAGCATAATTAGTGTAATTAATACACAGTTTTGTAACATTATTATTACTTTAATAAAGTGCGGCACAAAACAGCAATTAATGATTTTTCAAGAAATTACATCAAACATTTTAGAAGAGATAGTAATATGATTAAAAAAACATCCACATTTCAAGAAATCAGATGAAAAAATACAAAAACAAAAAAGGAGTTCATAAGAACTCCTTTTTTGTTTTTTATAATCCTGTTATAAAGATAATAGATTCAAATCAATCAACCTTCTCCTTAATTTTATCATAAAATCATCTCCAGGGTCTGACTTTGAAGTGATATAATTTGAATCTGTTTCTCTCCAATATTTAGTTTTACGAAAGGTCTTATATTCGTGATGACCAATTACAAAATCTATTGGATACTTGCTTTTTAACTGCCTAATGAGCGCCTCATTAGCCAACAACTGCTTGTCGGTAAGTGGATACTTATCACCACCAATATTTTCAATACCGATCGCACAATAATTCAAACCAATGGTATGTCTAGCGAATACAGTATCAGGCAAAAATTGATAAATCGTACCATCTCTATCGATCACATATTGCGAAGAAACATTTAACGGGCTTGCTTTAGTCAATTCTGGCCTCCCAGGCAATAATACGGGATTAAACGTATTAAAAGTTGCTTGAACACTATTATTAGCTGTCCAATGCACGACTACCATTTTTGGTTTGATAACTGCCTTTTGCTGTACAATACCATGCCTACTTTTAAGATAATCCAAAGAGAGCTGCTCCCGCTCTGCATTCCAAAGAATAGGTTTTTGGATAATAACAGGTGTTTGTGCAAATGAGCGAAGAGCTAAAAATAAAAATAGAATAAAAAAATATCTCATCTCACGAATATATAAAAAGGGTTTACAATTTTTTGTAAACCCTTAATTTTTTATTTATCCCACCAAATACGTTGGTTTTGATAAGTCGGTAAATCCGCTTCGGCATTTGCCGCTTTTACTTGTATTAGATTATAATTAATTTCATAAGATGGAATTGCGAATCTTCTAGGCCATTCAGTTTGCGAGGGATAAGCTGTGGTAAATACATGTGAAGGTCTTTTAAATCCTTTATAGATACCTGTCGCTTCATTGTAATTCCCTGATGCATCTGTACAATAGTTCATTCTTCTTAAGTCAGACCATTGTTCAGGTGAGTAGGAAAGAGCTATATATTTTTGAATCATAATATGGCTCAAAGTTAATTTCCCTGCCTCTTGTATTATGGAAGAGCTTGCCATATACAATGCGACATCAGAGGCTTTGATACCCATTATTTCCATATGCGCCTTGATACCGGCGTGATAAGCGGACAATGCAGCCCCTAATTCTCCTTTTTTAAAGCGAACTTCAGCTTCTATAAACTTCATTTCAGAATTAGTTAACAATAATCCTTTACCTCCTTTTTCAGTATACCAAGTTCCCGTGGAAAGTATACGTCCATTTGCAGCAATGTCCTTACGCATGGAAATATAAACAGAATCTTTATTCGAAAATTTATTAGTCGCGCTAGCATAAACATAAGACGCAGGCCCAGTTTTTGGCAAATCTGAACTCATATCAACAAATAATGTTTTACGATAACTTCCATCTGAATTCTGAGAACTTGGAACTAATAAATCCAATCTCGGATCAATAACATTAGCACTACCTGAAGGAGCTCCTGGATAATTATTGGTAATATAATTATAATATAATTGAGTAATACGAGCTGAAGTCCCTGTATTTACCCACTGCAAAGATGCTTTACTCTGATCGCTAGTAGTGGCTGTCTCATCTACATACTGAATAATTGTGCTCTCATCATTTGCAATTGGAGCTTTAGCCAAAGCATCTAGTACAGCCTGAGGGTTATAGGAAGGCAATTTACTGTAATGATTTAAAAATCTAGCTTTTAATCCATAAGCCAATTTCAACCAATTCTGTACGTTTCCTTTATTAAAAATGTCTCCTGCAGATAATGGAGCTGCCCCTAAAGACTGTTCTTTAGATAGATCTAGGATAGCTTCATCAATTAAAGCTAAAACCTGAGTATACACATATTCACCATCGTCAAATTTTGGTGTTAGATTATTAACTTTATCAAACTCATCATATGGCAACATTCCATACAAATCAACCATATAACCAAAACCCCAAGCTTTGATCAATTTTGCTGCTCCAACATAGTGGTAAGCACCAACTTTAGTTGCGCTCTCAATTAATGGATCAATATTAACCGCAGTATTAACATACCATGATTGCCAAGGCCAACCAGTTGAAGAAGCTGTTGAATTCCATCTGGTTAAATTCCAATTATTATTGTTTGCGTTTACAACAGCCAATTGCTGTCCTAAAAAAGAAGTACGTGTACCTGCAGACTCATATCCATCTATAAACTGAGCCAGTATAGATGGCAATCGTTGTTGAGGTGTAGGTACTGTTGAGTTGGCAGAATTAGGATTATCATTAACATCTAACCATTTACTGCAGGAATTGAATAGCAATGTTGCAGAAATTGTCGCTATATAAAATATTTTTCTCATTACGTTAGAATTTTAAATTAACACCAAATGTAAATCCAGCAGTTGCAGGAACACCTGCATAATCAATACCTACTGAACCAGATCCAATCACACCAGCACCCGCAGCGCTTGTCTCTGGATCCATCCCTGAGTAATTCGTAAGCAACCATAAGTTTGTCCCAGTTACATTAAAAGATGCAGCTTTGAAAACTTTTGATCTTTTTAAAACAGATGAAGGCAAACTATAAGTCAATGAAACTGAACGCAAACGCAACCAATTAACCTCTTCAACAAAAAAAGGTGTATTATTTGCATAAATATCTCTATAATACTTTTCTGTAGCAACAACTTCACGTGTTACTGTTTCATATTCTTTTGTTGTTGGATTTAAAGATTTTCCTGTGAATGTAATTGTCTGGCCTCTATTTTCTGTTTCTTTACTAAGACCATAAGTTGTCATTAAATACTCTGTCCCATTCAATACATCTCCTCCTTTACGGAAATCAAATAAAAACGAAAAATCCCAATTTTTGTAAGTGAAATTATTAGTTAATCCTCCAATAAAATCAGGTTCACGATTACCAATTGGTGTAGTGGTCAATGTGGATGTCAATGGGTTTCCCGTTTCCCAATCTAATAAAAGATTTCCATCTGTATCTTTCTGCCATGTTGAACCCGAAAGTCCCATAAAATTGCCATTACCAAATGAGGCAGCTTTCCCATTACCTACCTGCACATCTGTAACATATAAAATTGGCAACGATGCAGGAAGAGATTTAACAACACCTTTATTATGTGAAAAATTCAACATTAAGTCCCAACTGAAATGATCGCGTTTTATTGGAGTTGCATTCAACGAAATTTCAAAACCCTTATTTTCAATCTCACCTGTATTTACATAACTTAAAATATATCCTGTAGCATTTGAAACACGAGGTTGTAAGATTTGATCTTTTGAATTATTTTGATAGTATGTAAAATCCAACCCTAATCTATTTTTTAAGAATTTCAATTCCGTACCAAATTCCGTAGAGGTGGTTGTTTCTGGCTTTAGTTGATCATTTCCTCTTGTCCAAGCATTTCTATAGCCTCCACCTATTGTTAATGCAGGTCCAAACAAATAAGTATTCGTTTGATATGCTGGAGCATCTTTTCCTACTTGAGCATACGATGCTCGTAATTTTCCAAATGATAAAATATCATTTTTTTCCAATAACTCTGTGAAAATTAAACTTCCTGAAACAGAGGGGTAGAAAAAAGAACGATTTTGAATTGGCAAAGTTGATGACCAATCATTTCTTCCAGTAAAACTAAAGAAAGCCAAATTTTTATACCCAGCTCTAAATTCTCCATAAACACCTAATAATCGTTTATCTGTAATGACTTGATTTAAGTATTTATCTCCATTTTCAGCATTATTAATACTTTGAAAATTTGGAATAGAAAAATTTTCCGCACGTAACGAGTTTGCCTGTATGTGAGTATCCTCTGCAGAACTCCCTAACAATAAGTTTAAATCCCAGTCTTCAGCAAATACCTTATGGAAATTTAACATAAAATTTGAATTCAAATAAGAATATTGTCTTTTCCCTTCAGAAAGCATTCCATTCTGCCACGCTAATTTAACTGCAGATCCAGGAGAAATCAATGTACTAAAATCAGTTGTATAATTATCGATACCTAGACGATAGGTAGCATCTAACCAACTCGTAATTTTAGCAGAAGCATAGGCAGTACCTAAAAAACGATCTGTTTTATCATTTTGTGGATTCTTATTAATAGTCCAATATGGATTATCCGCATTATCTAACAATGGAATATTTGGCAATAGTAAATGCTGCGAACCATCAAGGTTTATCCAATCACGCATATTTGAATTTCTCGGCCAGGCAATTATAGATTCCATATAACCAGAACCTGATCCACCCCATAAACCAGAGCCAGTTAAAGTTTTACGAGTTGAAGAACGTGCAAAAGAAGCATTTGCACCAAAGGTGAAGACATCTGTTTTCTGCTCTGCGTTAAATCGAAAGGTAGTTCGGTCGAAATCTGTTGTTGGCACAACCCCGGTCTGCTTAATATTTGAGCCCGATAGATAGAAATTACCCTTTGCAGATCCACCAGAAACATTAAATGAATTATCATAGGTAGTTGCAGTTTGATAGAAATCCTCCATGTTATTATAGATTTTCTCTCCATCTTTAAAAGCATCACCCCAAGATAAGTTAGTTTCAGGAATAAATAAACCGTTGTAATATGATCCTTGCTTATATTTATCTTGTTGTTTTGGTAAACGATTGACCCAATTAGTTCCAATACGTGAATTAATACCAATAGATGTCGCACCCTCTTTCCCCTTCTTTGTTGTAATCACCACAGCGCCAGCCGCTGCTCTTAAACCATAAAGCGCTGCTGCAGCTGGACCTTTCAATACTGAAATAGACTCAATATCCTCAGGATTAATATCTAATGCACGGTTACCATTTGTCGTTGAAATATTTGTATTTCCATCAAATGCTGAATTATCACCTTGTCCAGTTGAATTATCCATTGGCATTCCATCAATCACAAAAAGTGGTTGGTTATCTCTTTCCAACGATGTTCCACCACGAATCACAATAGATGCCGAACCACCTGGTGAACCTCCAGAATTGGTTACATTTACACCTGCTATCTTTCCATTTAAAGAATTGATTACATTTGGATTTTTATTCTTCATCAACTCATCAGCTTTGATATCTTGAACAGCATATCCCAGAGCTTTTTTCTCCTTTTTTATCCCCATAGCTGTGACAACAACCTCACCCAAGGCTTCTTCACTTCCAGAAAGCGCAATATTGATGGTAGAACTAGAACCAATGATTTGCTGTGTTGACTTAGAACCAATAGCACTAAAGATGAGGACGTCTCCAGGTTCAGCTTTTATTGTAAAACTTCCATCTGGATTAGTTTGTGTACTGACTGCTTTACCTTTAATACTGACAGTCACATTCGACAGGGATGTTCCATCAGATGCATTGGTCACTTTGCCCGAAATAGTTTTCGTTTGCGCCCACAAGCTGGTAGATAACATCACTCCAGAACAGAATAAGAGTAATTTTTTATTCATAATAATAATTTAGTTAGTTGCAATTGTTAAATCGGGTGATTTTTCCCGACTGGTTTCTGACCATTACACTACAATAGTATAAAAAGGTTCCAAGCTTTGCAAGATTATGCGTAATTATTTTAATAATATGCCTTAAAACACAACCCTAAATCATCTCTTTGTAACACAATCGATTGAATCAAGCAAAAAATTAAAAAACAAAATGCAGAAATGCGCACAAATTGAACATAAAAAGAAAAATCATTACAACATGATCTTAACATCATAGCGTTCCCTGATATAATTTAACTGTTCCTCCGAATCAGATTCCAAATCAAGTATTGCGCGCTCCCTTTCTTTATCAATCTCAATTTTAATGATACTTTTATAAAACCGAAACACCTCTTTTTCATTCGACAATATCAAACGCGGAACACGAACAGAATGTCCATGCTCATCTTTTGCCACCATCGTAAAATAAGAAGAGTTGCAATGCTTTATTTCACCAGATTGAATATTCATGGATTCAACACGAATACCGACTTCCATAGAAGTATTGCCAACATAGTTTACCGAAGCTATAAGCGTAATCAATTCCCCTACTTCAATCGGTTTTAAAAAATTAACTTTTCCAACCGATGCTGTCACACAATAATGTCCAGAAAATTTTGAGGCTACTGCAAAAGCAATTTGATCCATCAAAGAAAGCACATATCCACCATGAATTTTACCTCCAAAATTGGCATTGGAGGGTAACATTAACTGAGACATCCGTATAACAGACTCACCAGCTTTTTTATAAATTTCTTCCATATAATTAAATATACTTTAGAAAAAAATCAATTCCTAATCGATCACGATCAAGCAATTACATCCATGACTTCCATTCATAGACGACATGATCGACCAAAATCATACTTTACAAAAAAAGGGTTATCCAAGTTGGATAACCCTTTTTTAATATTTTTTAGATTACTTAATCTTTTCAGCAATATATGGACTTTCATTACTCAATCTATCCACCGCTTTAACCGCAACATATTGCAGCTTTTTGCCATTCTTAGTTTTCGAAAGCTCTCGAGCTGTTATCGATGGATCTAGAATATCATAAGACCATTCTCCTCCATAATTGGTATAAAGAACCCAATGAAACACTTGGTCAATCTGCTTGTGTTGCCATTTTGCAAACATAAAATCTTTCTCTGAAGTCAACAACAAAGTTGGTTTCAACATCGGATTTGCATTCAGCCAAGGTGTCCTAGGAATCAACACCTTATTTTGGTATGGACCTTCAAAAATAGCTTTTGCCATACTAGGATTTTTGGTCAAACCTGCTAAACTCCAATGAACAATACCTTTGCTATCCGGAACAATGTTGCGCATTGCCGCAATTTGATTGACGATCTCAGTAGAATATTCTGCCGTACGTTTACCCACAGTATTAATGCCGGGCCACAAATGCCTGCGCATCGTGTTTTCACTCTCCCACCATTTTAGCAAAGTCGTAAAACTCTGTTTGGCCGGCTGAATAGGCCAATATAATTGTGGCGTATAGTAATCCACCCAACCTTTATTCAGCCATAATTTTGCATCCGCATACAATTGATCATATTGACTTGACCCCTGAATACCTGCTGGATAACCTGGCTTCCAAATTCCAAAAGGACTAATACCAAATTTCACAAAATTTTTCTCTGCTTTAATTTCCTTATAAATACGCTCTACAAATGTATTCACACTGTTTCTTCTCCAATCCGCACGTGTCAATGTACCACCACTTTTCTTATATTCATTCCAACTATCACTATCAGGAAAATCTTGACCACCGTTATATTCTGCGTAAGGATAGAAATAATCGTCAAAGTGTACCCCATCAATATTATAACGTTTTACAATATCCATCACAACACGTGAAGCATGATCTTGCGTTGATTGTTTCGATGGGTCAAACCAATACCATCCCTGTTTCAAGCGAACGACAGAATTACCCATCTTTTTAGCCATGGAAGATTCTGTTAGCTTACCTCCGGAAGTATGGTGCGCACGATATGGATTTAACCAAACATGTAACTCAATACCTCTTTTATGTGCCTCTTCAACCCAAAATTCTAAAGGATCATAATATGGAAAAGGAGCTTTTCCTTGTTCTCCTGTTAGGAAATAAGACCAAGGTTCCAAATCACTTTGATACAAAGCATCAGATGATGGACGAACTTGAAAAATAGCTGCATTAAAATTGTTATTCTTCAAAAAATCCAAGATTTGGATAGCCTCTTGCTTTTGTTCATCAGTAGACAAGAAATTCTTACTTGGCCAATTGATATTCGCTACAGTAGCGATCCATGCTGCACGAAATTCACGTTGCACTTCAGGAAGCTCAACTACAACCTCTTTTTTCTCTTCAGCCTTTTTCTCTTCAATATTATTTTTTACTTTCTCACGTAGAGGCTTATCTTTTGCATCCGGATGTTGCAATTTAACTTCAGTAGTACCCTTAACCTGCTCTTGTTTTCTATTCTTTTTGGAAGAACATGAAAATAAAAATAAAGCAACTGATAGTATTAATAAGTGATGTTTCATTCAAAAATGTTAATGTGTTATTTCAAAATAAGCTACAAATGTACGGATTATGATTTTGTATCGACAGAACTACTTCGATATTAACTTTCCTTTAACCAGCACTTCCTGAAGTTTATAATCCGCAGAGAAGATTAAAAGATTAGCAATACTACCCAGATTTAGATTACCAATATCTGTTCGCTTCAACAATCGAGCAGGATATGTAGTCGCCATACGGATTGCTTCATCCAATGGGATACCGACTTGCTGTACAGCATTTCTAACCGACTCAAATAAAGAGACAGCAGCACCTGATATCGTACCATCTGGCAGCGAATAGTAACCATCATTCAAGACATGCTGATAGATCCCTTTCGAACAAGCTGCTACAGCATCTGTAATTAAAAATAAACGTTCACCCATCTGTTTTTTTGCAATTTTAACAGCTTCAAAACTCACATGATGCCCATCTAAAATAATACTAGAGCATACTGTAGGATGATTAAAGATTGCCCCTACCATTCCTACCTCTCGATGGTGCAAAGCTGACATCGCATTGAATAAATGAGTTCCTGTAGGAATACCTAGATCGAATCCCTTCGTGCCTTCCTTATATGTAGCATCACTATGACCTGCGCTTAAAAAAAGTCCATAAGATTGTAAATATTCAAGCACGTCGTCATCTATACACTCTGGAGCAATGGTCATCATTTTCACGACAGAAGGATGATCGCCTAGCAGTTCTTTGATATTCTCTTTCGTAGGTTTTACAATCAATTCAGCAGGATGGGCACCACGCTTTTTACTATTCAGAAATGGTCCCTCCAGATGTAATCCCAATAATGCGTCATGCTTAAAATGACCAGCAACTTGAATAGCTTGTTGAAAAACATGAAATGTATTTGTTGCCAAAGTCATCATATAAGAAGTCGTTCCCTTACGAGCTAGTCCATCCGAAATTCGCTGCAAAGACGCTGCTGTCAATTCAGCGGAAAACAAGTCATCGCCATCGCCATATAATTGTAAATCAATTAAACCAGCACAAATATTCGCACCTTTGACGTCCAATTGCTCCCAATCAGTTGGAATTTCTTTTGGATCTACGATAGCTGTAATTATTCCATTTTCAACGAGTAGAGCTTTGTGTTCAATCAGATCATAATCTGAGAAGATTTTGCCACCAACTATAGCAAGTTTATTCATTATCTTTTATTTTTGATTGTTTAAAGATAATCATTGCGATTATCAATTTACAAGCGTAACTTAGTTCCATGTACTTTTTTAGAAAAAAAGACCCCAATCGCCCCACCAACGGCAATCTAAAAGCTATGCATATCATCAATGCCATAGCTATCATTGTTTTTATATTGGCGTTGATCTATAAAATATTCCTTGCATCCTAAATACCAACATATGTCTCAAAAAATTATTTTAAATACAGAAAAAGCACCCGCAGCAATCGGTCCATACAACCAAGCAATAAAAGCCGATAAAACATTATATGTATCTGGACAGATTCCTTTAGTTCCAGAAACGATGGAATTAATCACAACAGGAGTTGCAGATGAAGCTCATCAAGTTTTAAAAAATGTAGATGCTATTTTAAAAAACGCAGGTTATGGATTTGAAGATGTTGTTAAAGCATCCATTTTCTTAAGCAATATGGATGACTTCGCGACAGTCAATGAAGTATATGCACAATATTTCACCACTGTACAACCGGCACGTGAATGTGTTGCTGTTAAGACACTACCAAAAAATGTAAATGTAGAAATTTCCGTGATTGCTTGGAAAGATTAATGATAACCAAAGAACAAGATACTGAAGGCCGCGGAAAGTATTTCTTAGCGGCTTTTTTAGGTCCTTTAATTTGGGGATTTATGGCTGTCCCTATTCGCTTGTTAAAAAATTGGTCAGCAGAGGATATTCTGCATTACCGTATCATATTAGCCGTTTCACTTCTTTGGCTCTTCAACTTTATTTTCAGAAAAAGAGATCTTAAAAAAGACTATCGCAATTTTCAACTGCTTCCTAAGAATAAAAGAATTAAAATCGTTTATCTTACGCTTGCATCAGCTATTCTACTATTTGCAAATTGGTACACCTATATCTATTGCATCAACAGTATTAGCGTACAAGCGGGTGCGTTCGCTTATATTCTATGCCCATTGATTACTACTGCAGGCGGTTATTTCATTTTAAAAGAAAACTTAAATACCACTCAAAAACTATCTTTAACTGTTGCTATAGCCGGCGTATTCATGCTAGCAACGGGGTCTCTGACAGAAGTATTATGGTCCTTAACGATTGGTTCACTATATGCCTTCTATCTGGTCTTACAGCGTATCATACAAGGTTTTGACAAACTCAATATGCTAGCGATACAGCTAGCCATGTGTACGTTATTTATTATACCCCAAATGATAATGGATCAAAGTCCAATACCTCAAGAAGGCACATTCTGGAGCATTATATTAATCATAGCATTACTATTTACCATAATACCATTATTCTCAAGCATGTATGCGTTAAAGAAAATATCTTCTTCGACACTTGGCATCATGTTATACATCAACCCAATTATTGCATTTACACTGGCTGTTACCTATTTTCAAGAACAGGTAGATCCATATAAATACTGGGCATATAGTCTGATTTTCATTGCCATTATTATTTTTAATTTCGATAAATTAAAAATTCTCTTCAAAAGGAAAAATTATTTGTAGCATTTCATTTTCTAAATGCGTTTACATGGTTAATAATTGATTATTAACCATGTATACCTTATATCTGTGCTCAGAATTTGCCAAATTTTTAGGATTAGTACTTTAATACTGATACTCTGTCCAATTCTTATATTTTAAATCTATAACCTTTATGATCATGATCAAACAACTCAGCTATCTTACGCTATTTATTTTACTTGTTAGCGCATGTAAAAAAGATGAAACAACTTCACTGCAATGGAGTGAACTAGCCAAAGAAAAAAGAGAAGCCATTGAGCAGCTCATTGCTTCAGAAAAATGCGAGAACCTAAACGATTGGACCATTGAAAAAGCGGCAAATTATTGGTGTGGACACAGCTATTTCCCTGTGCACAAACGCATTAAAACACAATTTGAAAAACTTTGGAATGAATATCGTGAACTTGAATCTAAAGGAATAGATGCAGGAATCCGAGAAGGAATTATCTACGAACCCTGTGAAGAAGGCATTTGGCATGTTTCTGCACCTATTCAACTTATCTGTGAAAATGGAAAAGCCAAGCTATTATATATGAAAGATCTTAGTTTAGCCGATAGCAAAGCACAAATAACTCCTGTAAAAACTAAGATAGACAACTATCTGAATAACCTCACGTGCAACGGAAAAGATAATTGGACGACTACTATACTTTTAAGAGATTGTGGCTTTGATTATATCCCTTATTTAACGACAGCTAACCTCACTGAAATCAAAAAAGATATTGCACTTTACAATTCTTTAAAAAAGAATATCCTTGAAGCTGAAAAACCAAATTGCCCAGTGGGTGAATATATGTATCCGACAGGCGTAAAATGTGTCAATAATAAACCTGTCGTCGAACTCTCTAAGTAATTAACACAACCGTTATTTAATAAAAGGCAGCCATAGCATTCAGCTATGGCTGTCTTTTTATACTAAATTCTAATGATATAGAAAATATCAATTTCTGAAACCCGAAGACCTTTATGATACAAAATAACAGGTGTCTAAAAAATATGACAAAAATAAATCGACTGTAAAACAGATAGATAGATAGTATAAACAGGAATACTGTATCACATTTGTTATAAAATCCTTTCAAAATTTCAAGAACAATAGTACTTTAGATTCCCATTACGAGAAAAACCTGTCTCGCTAATAAATTATATTGATTTTATTTTACGTCTATTATATACGTGCCCTCCTATATTCAATATAAGACATCTACTAACCAATGAGCTAAATTGAATTAGCCATTGCTTATAAATCTATTCTTATGAAATGTGTAAAGACATAATTAGATCATAACACATATTACTAAATGAATAGTAAATTACAAACAACATTGAAGATCTTGGGTATTGTTCCAACAATGCTCTTTTCAGCATCTTTACTTCTTGCCCAAAACACGCAGGTGAAGGGTACTATTGTGGATGGCCAGTCTAATTCACCAATAGCGGGAGCTACTATTAAAGTTTTGGGAACATCTAAAGCCAGCTCATCAGATGCTAGCGGTGTTTTCCAAGTGAACGTTGACGATAAAAATCGTATTTTGAGCATCAGTGTTGTTGGGTATGAAACCAAAACCGTAACACTTGCTCCCAATGAGACTACTTTAACCATAAGTCTAGTGCCTCAGACACAACAACTCGAAAGTGTAGTTGTAACAGCACTTGGGATCAGCCGCGCTCAAAAATCGTTGACCTATTCGACCCAACAACTGAAAGGCGACGAATTGAATCGTGTGAAAAGCACCAATTTGGCCAATAACCTAAATGGTAAAGTAGCAGGTGTCAACATTGCTTCCAGTTCATCCGGACCAGGTGGATCTGCCAAAGTTGTATTAAGGGGAAACAAATCAGCTTCAGGAAATAACCAAGTTTTATATGTTGTTGATGGAGTACCGATCAATAATCAGACATTAGGATCACAACCTGACAATGTATTTGGAGGTCAACGCGATCCTGGAGATCCTATTGCCATGATCAATCCCGAAGATGTGGAGAATATTTCCGTACTAAAGGGAGCATCAGCTGCCGCTTTATATGGTAGTCAAGCAGCCAATGGTGTTATCTTAATCACGACCAAATCTGGAAAAGGTGGCCGCACCACAGTTAACTTCTCCTCCAGTGCACAGATCGAGCAAGCAACCTCGTTACCAGAATTTCAAAATCAATATGGGCAAGGATCCGGAGGCAATGCTAGCACGACAAGTGTAACCAGTTGGGGAGCAAAAAATGATCAAACGAACTTTGATAATGTTAACAAGTTCCTAAGAACGGGTAGCAATTTCACCAACTCATTGACATTATCTGGAGGAAACGAGAAAAATCAAACGTACTTCTCTTACGCCAACACTTTAGCAAAAGGAATTACGCCAAATAATGACATGACCCGTCACAACTTCAATCTAAAAGAAAGCGCCAAGTTTTTTGACGACAAACTAACGGTAGAAGGAAGTGCTAATTATATTACTCAAAAACTAGACAATGCACCGACATCTGGTTTTTACTATAATCCTTTAGTGGGACTTTATTTATTGCCTCGCAGTGTTGACATTTCTCCTTATAAAGAATTTGAGAAATTCAATCCAAGCCGCAATCTTTATGATCAAAACTGGTTTACGCTCTCAGATGACCCAACCACACAACAAAACCCTTGGTGGATCGTCAACAGAAATCAAAATAGTTCAAAAAGAAACCGTCTATTGTTAAACGGTAGTGCCAAATATCAAATCGCACCATGGATCAATGTTCAAGCACGTGGAAGTGTCGATCGTACCAGTGAAGTTTGGGATAGAAAATCATATGCAGGTACACAGTCTATTTTAGCCCGACCTAATGGAGGATATAGTTATACCAATACAACCATTACTCAGCAATATGGAGATTTGATCGCCAACATGAATTTCAATGTCAACGATAAATTTCAAATTGCAGGTGTAGTAGGTACCAGTATCACAGACTGGAAGACAGAAGGTGTCGATTACAACAGTGGTACAGCTGGTCTACAATATCCAAATCAGTTTATCATCCAAAATTCAACTACACCAACTCCAACAGGTCTATTGAACAACAGAAGACAATTACAATCGGTCTTTGCTAGTGCCAATTTATCCTACGATCAGTGGTTATATCTGGATCTAACAGCACGTAACGATTGGTCAAGTACCCTAGCTTTTACAGAATCAAATTCATTCTTCTACCCATCGGTAGGTCTAGGTGTCGTTTTAAATGACAAGTTAAATATGCCCGATTTTGTCAACATGGCCAAAATTAGAGGATCGTATGCTATCGTTGGAAATGATTTACCACCTTATACCACTTTATTGACCAATAACCTCAATGCATACGGGGTCATCAATCTTAATGATATCGCATTTCTCAAAGGTTTGAAGCCAGAAAAAACCCATTCATTGGAAATTGGTACTGAATGGCGTATGTGGAACAACCGCTTAAATGTAGATGTCACTTATTACAAAACAAATACGAAAAATCAGTTCTTCAAAATTGCGGCTAGTCAAGCATCATTGTATGATCAATATGCTATCAATGCTGGTGATATCCAAAATCAAGGAGTTGAAGCATTAGTATCATTAGATGCCATCAAAAATGACAACTTCACGTGGACAACAAGTTTAAACTTTACGTATAACAAAAACAAAATTATCAAGTTAGATGATCGCATTAAAGAATTTGCATTGACCGGAGATGGACGTAATAACTATGCTTCCAAATTTGAAGTTGGCGGTTCTTTCGGAGATATTTATGGACAAGATTTTGCGCGTGACGATCAAGGACGTATTCTAGTATCTGAAGATGGATCTCCACAAAAGAATTCAAACTATACTAAGTTAGGCAACTCAAATCCAATTTGGCAAATGGGATGGAACAATAGCTTCAATTATAAAAACTTCAATTTAAGTTTCTTGATCGACGGCAAATTTGACTACGAAGTCATGTCCATCACGCAAGCGCTTCTTGACGGTTACGGTGTTTCAAAAACAAGTGGCGATGCCCGTGCAAATGGCGGAGTTGCTATTAATGGCATCACAGCTTCAGGTACTACAGTGACCAATGTTGATGCCGAAAAATGGTATACCACTGTCGGTGGAATGGGACCTGTAAGTAGCCAATATATCTACGATGGAACAGTTGTTAGACTACGTGAATTGGTACTAGGATATGATTTTAATATCAATGACAGTTTCTTTAAAAAACTCCGCGTTTCAGCAGTAGGTAGAAATCTATTCTACTTGACTAAGAAAGCACCATTTGATCCAGAAGTAACCATGTCTACCGGTAATACCCTAAGCGGTGTAGATATCTTTATGATGCCACCAACCCGTAACTATGGTCTTACTTTGAATGCAACATTTTAAAAAAACAACGATGAAATACAATTTCAAAAATATAAGTAAGTTGATGTTAGCCTGTGTAGTACTAGGAAGTGCTATGAGCAGCTGTACAAAAAACTTTGAAGAATACAACAAAAACAACACCGGATTAACCGATGAAGATCTCGCTGCCGATGGGAAAGATCTGGTCTTATTCTTCAAAACAGCCCAAATGGCCATTTACAATTTCTCTGGAGGCGGTGATCCAAATTCATACCAACTTCAGCAAAATCTAAATGCAGATGTATTCTCCGGTTACTTTATGTCCCCTACTCCTTTCAATAGTGGTCAAAACAATCTGAATTATGCTATGGTGAATGGTTGGAATGGCGAACCGTTTAAAGTTCTTTATCTAGATGTGATCAAATCTATTGATAAATTACAAAAAAACGGATTGGATAAAACCTATCCAGCTCTTGGGGGAGCAGCAAAAGTAATTAAAGTTGCAGCGGCCAACCGTGTAACCGACATTTATGGCCCCATCCCTTACAGTAAAGTAGGCACATCAGGTGACGTTCCTTATGACAAACAATCCGATCTTTATAACGCCTTCTTTACAGAATTGGACGAAGCTACTACAGCCTTAAAAGCCTTTAGTGCAGAAAGTCCAATGACAGATAAAATCGAAGAAATTGATTTGGTCTACCCAAATATGGATAACCAATCCCGATTCAAAAATTGGTTAAAATTGGCCAATTCTCTTCGCTTAAGACTTGCAATTCGTATTGTAAAAGCAGATCCACAATTAGCAAAAATACAAGCCGAAAAAGCGTTGGACCCTGCAAATGGTGGAGTTATCGAAGCAAATAGTGAAAACTTTAAAATTAAAGTTCCTACAGATGGTACATTTAGCAATCCACTTTGGTTTATTTCAAAAAACTGGGCAGATACACGTATGAATGCTTCCTTACAATCTTACATGACGGGTTACAAAGATCCTCGTATTTCCAAATATATGGAGCCCGTAGCGGTTGATAAACTAACAACAGGATTTGCTGGAAAATACATTGGTATCCGCACAGGTGCCGCAGCTATTGAAAAAGATAAATACCAAGTATTATCTGCTTTAAATACAAATGGGAGTACACCCTCATTTACTGCAACCACTGCACCCATTTTAATGACTGCAGCAGAAGTGTATTTCTTACGTAGCGAAGCAGCCCTAAGAGGTTGGGCAAATGTTGGTGGAACAGCAAAATCTCTTTATGAAAAAGGTGTTGAAACCTCTTTTGCACAGTGGGGTGTAAGTGGTCTAGCCACATATTTACAAGACAATACCAGTAAAGCTGATGCCTACGTTGATCCATTTAACGCCAGCAATAATGCAGACTCACCGACAAGCTTAACCATACAATGGAATGATGCAGCCACTAATGAAGAAAAACTGGAACGCATCATTACCCAAAAGTGGTTGGCTATCTTTCCTGAAGGACAAGAAGCATGGAGTGAATTCCGGAGAACTGGATATCCAAAACTATTCCCTGTTGCGGTTAACAATAGTGCTGGTCTGATCGACACTAAGATTCAGATTCGTCGTTTACCATTCCCGCAAAATGAGTATAACACCAATGCGACTGAAGTACAAAATGCCATTTCATTACTTGGCGGTGCCGATCATGGCGGCACACGTCTCTGGTGGGATGTCAATAAAGGAAATTTTTAATCGAAATTAATATACTATAACAAGAGCGGGGGTGGATCATAAATCATGATCACCCCCATTTTTTATTATTTTAGACCTATACATTTACTTTTATTTCTTCAAGTCAATGACCTAGTTTCATTTATGATCCATCACGGTTAACCATTCCAATTTTAAAAAGCGTATTTTATCAGCCAATTATCAATCAAAACCTCAACATGATGTCGTTAAATCAAGACAAATGACCAAACAATAACAGTACTTTGCTAAAATTTTAAGTAAATTCCTTAAATTAGCGAATTAGAAGAATGGCTGATTTATCTTTAATAACCCCCATAGAATATCTGAAAGGCGTAGGCCCTCAGAAAGCTGATGTAATTAAGAAAGAATTGCAGATTTTCACTATTGGTGATCTGCTCAGCTACTATCCTTTTCGCTACATTGACCGTACTGTCTTTCATAAAATAAGACAGCTTGATGCCGATATGTACTCTGCTCAGGTATTAGGAAGGCTTATTGGGCTTAAAGAAATTGGAGAGAAAAAAGCCAAAAGATTAGTTGGACAATTCAAAGATGAAACCGGAAGCATCGAGTTAGTGTGGTTTCAGTCCATTACCTGGCTCCAGAAATCGTTAAAAGTAGGTGCGGTATATGTGATGTATGGAAAACCATCCGTCTTTAACGGACAAATATCCATTACACATCCCGAAATGGAGCCATATCAAGCCCAAGCAAAAAACTTAGGGAACATGACGCTACAGCCGGTCTACTCTTCCACTGAAAAACTTAAAAAATTCAATTTAGACAGTAAAGGAATTCAAAAACTACAGCAAACAGCATTAGAAACTGTATTTCGTCAACTTCCCGAGCAAATGCCGGCATATCTATTGGAAAAACATCAATTGATGGATCAAGCCCGGGCAACCGTTGCTATTCATTTTCCACAGAGCCAGGAAGAACTGACTCAAGCAATCAAGCGGATCAAATTTGATGAATTATTCTATATTCAACTCAAATTACTAAAAAACAAACAGCTCAACACTAAAAAATTCAGAGGGCAGATTTTCTCTAAAGTAGGTGACAAGTTTAATACTTTTTTCAAAGAACGTATCCCATTTCCATTAACAAATGCACAAAAACGTGTCGTTAAAGAAATCCGACAAGATACCGTGACTGGAGCGCAAATGAACCGTTTAGTACAGGGAGATGTAGGATCCGGAAAAACGGTGGTTGCACTCTTGACCATGCTCTTAGCTATCGACAACGGTTTTCAAGCCTGCATGATGGCACCAACGGAGATATTAGCGACACAACACTTTACCGGATTGAAAGAATTACTCGGTGAGGACATCTGCAACATCAAATTATTGACTGGCTCAACCACAACCAAACAACGTCGTGTTATCCATGAAGAATTAGAAAATGGAACTTTAGATATTCTCATCGGAACCCACGCCTTAATCGAAGATAAAGTACAATTCAAGAATCTGGGTTTTGTCGTCATCGATGAACAACATCGCTTTGGCGTAGAACAGCGGGCTAAATTGTGGCGTAAAAATAGTATCCCACCACATATGCTCGTGATGACTGCAACACCAATACCCCGCACGCTGGCCATGACCATGTATGGCGATTTGGATATTTCTGTTATAGACGAACTTCCGGCAGGAAGAAAACCCATCAAGACCGTACATTTTTTCGAAAGCTCCCGACTACGCATGTTTGGCCTCATGCGTGAAGAGATCGCAAAAGGCCGACAAGTTTATGTTGTATTTCCACTGATCAAAGAAAGTGAAAAACTAGATCTATTATACTTAGAGGCAGGATTGGAAAATATACAACGTGAATTTCCACTTCCTGATTATAAAATTAGTATTGTACATGGCAAAATGCCAGTCAAGGACAAAGATTTTGAAATGCAACGTTTTGTAAAACATGAAACCCAGATCATGGTTGCAACCACCGTTATCGAAGTCGGGGTCAATGTGCCCAATGCATCCGTTATGGTGATTGAAAATTCGGAACGTTTTGGTCTCTCACAACTCCACCAATTAAGAGGACGTGTAGGTCGGGGAGCAGAGCAGTCCTTTTGCATACTGATGTCAGGAAATAAGCTTAGTAAAGAAGGAAGATTAAGGTTGAATACCATGGTACGTACCAATGATGGATTTGAAATTGCAGAAGTAGATCTAGAACTTCGGGGCCCAGGCGATATCTCCGGCACGCAACAATCAGGTGTATTAGAATTAAAGTTAGCAAACCTCGCTACCGACCAACAACTGTTATCCGAAGCACGAAACTCAGTCATAGACATCTTCAAAGAAGATCCTGAAATGATAGAAGAACGTCATACATTACTCAGACAGTACCTCGCAAGAAAAACGGACGGTATCACTTGGGATAAGATTTCATAAACATTCGCGCAGGTACTATTTCTTTCTAAAACAGCTCATAAGCTCTATTAATAAAATGAAGGGATAAGCTTTCCAAATAAAACAATTAAACTAAAAACGATTATCTTTGTATTATTATTAGGACTTCGTGATATGAAAACTGATCCTTTCATCCTCTATTTGTCAAGCCTTGAGGCTAACATTTCAACAAGTTTAATATACAATACAAAACTATAACAGAAAATAATGGCAAAAATCAAAATATACGATACCGCAGTAAAACCAGAAACCGCAATTCTCGTGAGCGTTATTCCCCAGGGAGTAGCTGAAACAAAGGCTCAAGAATACCTTGAGGAACTTGAATTTTTAGTGCAAACAGCAGGTGGCGTCACAAAAGGCATTTTTACACAAAAACTGGCCTATCCAGACCGAGCAACATTTGTGGGCAGTGGAAAATTGGAAGAAATCCAAGCTTTTGTCATCGCCGAAGAAATTGACATGGTCGTGTTTGATGATGAATTGACACCTTCACAACTTCGAAATATCGAGCGTGAGCTCAAAGTCAAAATATTAGATCGTTCCAACCTCATCTTGGATATCTTTGCCAGCCACGCAAAAAGTGCGCAAGCAAAGACACAAGTAGAATTGGCGCAATTGCAATATCTTTTACCAAGGTTAACGCGTATGTGGACCCACTTAGAGCGTCAACGTGGTGGTATCGGTATGCGCGGTCCCGGTGAAAGTCAGATTGAAACGGATAGAAGGATTATCCTTAACAAAATCAGTGTTTTCAAAGATCGATTAGAAACCATTGACAAACAAAATGAAACCCAACGTAAGAATCGTGGCGACATGATCCGTGTTGCATTAGTGGGTTATACCAACGTTGGGAAATCTACCATCATGAATATGATTTCAAAATCAGATGTATTGATTGAAAATAAGTTATTTGCTACTTTAGATACAACAGTGCGTAAAGTCGTTATCGACAATTTACCGTTCCTATTATCGGATACAGTTGGATTCATTCGCAAACTACCGCATCATTTGGTAGAATGTTTCAAATCCACTTTAGATGAAGTTCGCGAAGCAGATGTTTTGATCCATGTAGTGGATATTTCGCATCCCAATTTTGAGGATCATATCCAAGCAGTAAATGAAACATTAAAGGATATAGGCGCATTAGATAAGCCCGTTATTACCGTCTTTAACAAAATAGATGCATTTGTTCCCACAGTTGAAGAAGGGGAAGACGGCGAACGTACTGTTACATTAGAAGATTTTGAGAACAGTTGGATGGCAAAAAATGCTGATCCTGCTATTTTTATTTCCGCAACAAACAAAACACATTTGGAAGAGTTCAAACAGAAGCTTTACGAAATCATTGTAGATATGCACAATGCGCGCTATCCTTACAATAATCTGCTTTACTAATTCAAATTTTTAGATCTAAAATACGCTTGGATAACATCGCATTGAAGACAGTAACCAAATGTATTTTAATTCTTTACAAAAGTATAAATGGCATAAAGCCATATCAATATGCAAAATAAGAAAGTAACATTTATCGACTGGGGCTTAGTAGACTATCAAGAAGCTTGGGATAGACAAGAAGAGATTTTTAAGAAGACCTTAGCAATAAAGCATGATAATCGTGTTAACAACACCGAATTGTCAACGGAAAACTTTTTAATTTTTAACGAGCATCCCCATGTTTACACCTTAGGGAAATCGGGTAAACCAGAACATTTATTACTCGATGAAAAAGCATTAGAAGAAAAAGAAGCTCGCTATTACAAAATTAATCGCGGAGGAGATATTACCTATCATGGTCCTGGACAGATTGTGGGATATCCCATACTCGACTTAGATAATTTCTTTACAGATATCCATTTATATCTGCGTACATTAGAAGAAGCTATTATCCTGACTTTGCAAGACTACGGTATTCAAGCAGGAAGATATCCGAGTTTCACAGGTGTATGGATAGATGCTGATAACGAAAAAGCACGTAAAATATGTGCAATGGGTGTCAGAGCAAGCCGATGGGTCACTATGCATGGATTTGCATTTAATGTAAATGCAGATTTAAGCTATTTTGGAAATATCGTACCTTGTGGTATTGATGACAAAGATGTCACTTCTATGGAAAGAGAGTTGGGCTATAAACCCAATATAAATGAAGTAAAAGACAAATTAAAAAGACATATTGCCAATCTATTCGCTATGGAACTGGTTTAAAAAAGAAAGGACTTACAAACTGTAGGTCCTTTCTTTTCAATATTTACCTAACCTTTCTGACGATCCAACATGTTCACCATCTAACCTTCCTAACAATAAAACATACATGCATAACAGACAGCTTTTCCATTTTCAAAAGTAATGATAAAGAGGCCGGCGTCGCCATTTGGGATATGATAGACATGCGGAGTATCTATCCACGTGACGGTCAATAAGTGTCCAAATTTTTTCACAAATTCCTTTTCATCATAATTACCATCCACACGTTCCTGACCAATCCGTAATACAACCCCCTCCACAAAGGAAGTTTGATAGACAGACCCAACTAACTTACCCTTGCTATTTTCTTCAAATGCTACAATAGAAGATGGAGATTGATAATAATATTTCGGTTCCCATCCACATTCGGGCATATTAGGAATCTCTTCCACCCTTTTCATCTCCAATTGTTTCATCTGATTATCCGTTATCTTTCCATCATAAAGAAGCGTTCCCTTCCAATCATAGTGTATACGAAGAGCCTCCACTTGACTCATGATAGCATCGAATGTTGGTCTACTCTGAAACCTTTCCGCGACAAGCAATTCAAAATCTATATCTATTTTTGGATCTTTAACACCAGCATTTTCAAATGATTGTTTCCAAAAAGTAAGAGCCTCTTTCAATTTTCTATCATCAGTCCAAGCGATTTCGCGCAGCCTTCCTGCCCATACCATTTCTTGCTTTTGGTCTTTACCTCTTACCTGAAGATAATTCTTCAACACGTTATCGTAAGTTAATTCAGCACCTAAAAATTTAGCCTGAATGAATTCAGGTTTTTCATGAAAATGATCTCCAACATATACCCAACCGTCCGAATAAAGCGGAATGTAATCCACACAAATCAATTCGTTCAACTTAGCTCGTCTAACAGCTGTACTGGTCACATTTGGAGCTTTTCGTACTCTTAATTCCGATACCTGAACAAAAAAATGAGGACACTGACTTCCTTGACTACCTCGGTAAAAGTATTGAGCAGGTTCACCCTCCGATCTCTTGCCAGACATCGCCTTCTGAAGTGGTTGCTTCTTGATAAAACCAATATCTCCATTACTCACTTGCACCTTATACTGTGTCAGGTTAGAATCCAAAACGTAAATCGGCGCTTCCGTAGAAAAAATACCCAATAAATCTCTTTTGTTATTTTCAGCACGATAAAGATGCCCCCATTCTGATGTATAGACAGGACGATCACCAGCCGATTGAGCAACAGTATCCAGAGTAATAAAACAAAGTAACATCGTAAACAAAAGATATAGTCTTTGCAACATAAACGCGATATTATTAAATATTAAAAGATTTAAAGAAGGATAATATTTTATAAAACAAAATACCTCCATTAAACAAAAATAAACCAAAATCTTAACAATAAATCCCCTTTAATCTGTTACTTTTTAAAATTATTGCAATGAGATATCAAGCTAAATAAGATTTTTAAAGGTAACAACTAGCTTTAAAACTTAAAAACAAAATAGATAAAATAATATCCAAAAACTATTTCTTTTCTAAAAAACTAATCTGTTTTTCAAGGGCAAGAATTGTTTTCTCTTGGGTACGTATCGTCTGCTCCAGTGCATTGATCACTTTATTCAAAGAATCGACCATCAGGCTATCATTATTTTGCGAAGCAACGACCTGTTGATAAGGAGTTGCAAGTTCTCTCATATTACCCAAATCATTCTTATACATCTCTCCTATACCCATTAGAAGCCAAACAGGGCTTATATCGACATATTTATTTAAAATAATGACCATCGTATCAGAACTTAGTGCGGAATATTTTTGCACACCTTTAAAGTTAGCATAAGAAAGCCCTAACTCTTCAAAGAAAACTGCTTTATTGATCCCTTTACTTTCCGCGATTAACAGGACACGTTCTTTAATACCAGACATTATTTTTTATTTAACTTGCAAAAGACATTATAATATCCTAATTTTAATAAACAATTATAATATAATAGCCTTTACTAGGGTACCAACTTAATTAATGATTATGAAAAATACAAAAAAGAAACTAAAAGCGAAAAATTTTCGCTACTTAAGTAAGAAGATCATCAATAATCCAATGATCTACATCCATGATTTTTTTCGACATCAAACCGATATCATTAACTGGAAAAATGATATCAATCTCTTTGTTACCAGCGGAGCTTATCCAGCGATGTCCAGTGGAGGATATCCCGAAAATGGTTACAATTGTCATCAAATGATCAAACAGATTGAAGTTGCATATGTTATTTTTAAACAATGTGGTCTAGCAAAACACGAGGATCCGTTGAAATTATTCGAGACCAGAAACGATTACTTCAACTACTCGTATGGAATTGACTTCACATACAATGGCAAAAGAAATCCCAACGATTTAATTCGTAAATTTTTCTCTTATCAGTCGCTAAAAAAATGGTACAAGACGATGGACGATCTGATGGAACAGCTGACTTTAAAGAGATCTTTAGACAATGACCAATTTGGAGATAGGATTATCGCTATTCGCGAGTTTCTCATTCGTCTGGCGCATGCATTATATTACATATATGAAGATGAGGGCATTACTTTACCTATACCTTCGTATGCGAATATAAAATCTACCATAGCACAGTAATAGTAGAAAGTATGCTATAAAAACATCTCAATAATAAGGCGTCTGAATACCATGTTACATTTACACTCAGTATCTACTGATAAACATATTAAAATGGATAACACCCCTCAAAAATGTAGCAAATGAACTCACCAAATACTTGATATAGCCTTTCAGACTCCCTATTTGATATTCTTCCCTTAAAGACCCACAAATATTAAAAATATAATTTTTATAAAAAAACTGATTATACCCAATCGATCTCTTCATCCGAATCTGGAAATTCAGGAGGTTTCATATCAGAAAATTTCTGTTCTTCGAAATGGCAAAGCTGACCATCACGGATTACTAATGCATCGAATATTTCAGCAGTCATAAATTTACTATCGAAAGATAAAAACTCCTCTTTACTATTTACAGATTCCAACCAAATACGTACTGTTGCCACACACAATGCGACTACATTTGCTCTCTCTTTTATAGCAAAATAAACAGAGCGCGAATTGATATTATCAACTTCTGTTATCACCAGCTCTTTACTAGAATTTAATTCAACTATATTTTCATCACCCACAGATACTTGGATACAATGCATTTTAATAATAACCTTACGCGTTCGTTCTGGAAACTTATTGAACTCCCTTGCAAAAATAGGTGGAATAGCAAAACGAATCGCCCCTTTCTCTATGTCTAACTCAGCTGTAGGTTTATTCATAAAGAAATTATGCCAATTTCTTTTTTTAAAGAATCGAAAACCTTTTAATGGCGCTACATTTCCATAACCTAATTGCAATTTACCCAACTCATGCACTTGATCATTACGTACTACTTTATAAAGTACTTTTGAAAAACGAGTATAGGTATCATTTTTACAAGACTCATTTTGTATCAATTGCATTATTTTATAAATTTGACTGGCAAGTTTGCGAGTATATCCAAAATCTGCCCCGGTTAATTTACTGTTCTCACTCAATCTATAATCTTTTCCTTTTTTTCTATACGGATTTTTAGGATTTTTAAAATTAAACATGAACATTTGCCTATTGGTTAACAATAAATTTAGGATATTTTTCGTTCAGAAACAAATCAATTTATTTTGTAAAGTGACGTTTAAACTGTTTGATGTTTTACGGACAAAAGCCCCTAAAAGTCCTTGAAACTCCTTGAAACTCCATATAAGTGCTGGCATTACTCAACAACGATTCGATAGTGATAGGCTATGGCTTCGATACAACGTCGAGACTAACTCGACACAGCTACGACTGCCATTCGGCTATTTTTCGGCAGCGAATCGAACAGCAGCCGAGCATGAATCAAACGAAAGCTGAATCTGTCTCAAAATATTCTCAAACGCGACCCAACTAGCAGTCGAATACAAATCAAAAGAAAACTACAATTTTCTTGCTTCAAATTAAATCCTGCATTTTATAACGTAGGAAAATGACAAGCAGATACCGTGCTATTCGAAACCATACTGTACAAGTACCTAATATATGCTTGAGGGATACTTCATCTATACTCCTAATAGAGGTTTAATTCGCACTTACGAGATACCCGACACCTTTTATACTGCTATAGTACCTTAAAAACCTACAGGCATTTTATTACTGGCATTGCAATGATGCAATACTAAACAATCCATCAACTAATTAACCAAACGGATTCTTTAACCGCACATGCTTGATCTCATATCATTTTGAAGGGCATTCAAATTGACAACATCAAAAATTTCAGTTTCCTCATAGCGAGTTGCCACTGAAAGTAAAATATCTTCACAGTGCGATCTAAAAGTTTCGTGAACAAGTTCTACGCTGTTATTTTCGCCAGAAAGGTGGGTTAACATCAAGTGCTTTAATCTGGATGTACGATGTGTATTAAACAAATCCAGAGCGACAGTATTGGAAAGGTGACCCCAACCGCTACTAATTCTATTTTTTAAAAAATAAGAGTAACGACCATTTTTCAGCATCTCTTCGTCAAAATTAGATTCCAATAACAACACATCAACATGCTTAATCACATGTTCAACATTTTTGCAAGGGCGTCCGATATCGGTTAAAATTCCAATATTATGCGCTCCGTCTGAAACCAAAAAGCTGCATGGTTCTTTAGCATCATGGTACTTTGGAATACCATAAATTTTCATTTCACCAATTTCTGTCACCTCATCTGGTGCGATGATATGAACCAAATGTGATGGAAGATGCAATCGTGTTCCTTCATAACTTCCATTTGTTATATATACGGGTATATTATATTTTTTGACAAAAACAGATAAACCACGAATATGATCGCTATGCTCATGCGTGACGAATACTGCTTTAATTTGTGTCGGCAATATACCCAAATTATACATACGCAGATGTATGTGCTTACTGTTAATGCCAGCATCAATTAAAATAGCCGTATCGCCTTTAGCGACATAATAACAATTTCCATTACTGCCTGAGGCAATAGCACAATATTTCATATGTATTTTATATTTGTTCTTTAAAGATCGTAGCTCATATTCATCCGTGCTTCTGCCAACCGAATAATTGAATATGGCGCGATAACAATCTAAAAAATTAACATTCGGGTAAACTTAGTGGTATTTGTACAGCTAATCCACCATCTGCTGTTTCTTTATATTTAACATTCATATCTAAAGCCGTTTCCCACATGGTCTTTACGACCGCATCCAAACTTACTTTAGCTTTATCAGGATTGGACTGTAAAGCCAATTGTGCAGCTGTAATCGCTTTGATTGCGCCCATTGTATTACGTTCAATACAAGGAATCTGAACCAATCCACCTATCGGATCACAAGTCAAACCTAAATGATGTTCCATCGCTATTTCTGCGGCCATTAGCACCTGCCTTTGAGACCCACCAAGACATTCTGTCAATGCACCTGCGGCCATCGCTGATGATACCCCAATCTCAGCCTGACAACCGCCCATGGCCGCAGAAATCGTCGCTCCTTTTTTAAAGATTGATCCAATCTCTGAAGCTGTTAATATAAATTGTATGATTTTATCGTCAGAACCACCATGATGAAATGTGATATAATACTGCAATACTGCAGGAATAACCCCCGATGCACCATTTGTCGGTGCTGTCACGACTCGACCAAAAGAAGCATTTTCCTCATTGACAGCTAAGGCAAAACAGCTGACCCAATCCAGAATATATTGAAAATTTTCACCTCCTGCTTTTATGGCATCGATCCAACTTTCATAATCTTGGTAAGTACGCCCCTTCAGCAACCGATGATTCAGTTTTGCCGCCCTTCTTTCTACATTTAATCCTCCGGGCAGTGTACCAGCTGTATGACAACCTCGATATATGCATTCATAAATTGTTTTATAAATATTTAAAACACCATCTCTCGTTTCTTTTTCTTCACGCCATGCATATTCATTTTCTAATACGAGTTCAGATATTTTTAATCCTGTTTTACGGCACCAATGTAATAAGTCCTGAGCAGTGTCAACCGGAAAAGGTAAATCAACCTCTGTAGAAGTGTTACTCGTTTCATTCTCCTGTACCACAAATCCACCGCCAATCGAATAATAGGTTTCACTAAGTGCTTTACCATCTTTTAAAAACGCTTGAAAAGTAACAGCATTAGGATGATAGGGTAAACTTTCGCTATAAAGAAAAAGTAAGTCTTCCTGATAAGAGAAAGGGATCAGATGGGTACCAGCCAATCTTAATTCATGTACAGATTTGATATGCTCCACTTTAGGAGTTACTTGATTAACATCAAAAGTAACGGGATCATCTCCACTTAATCCCAAAAGCACAGCGATATCTGTTCCGTGTCCTGTCCCTGTTTTCGCTAAAGAACCATAGAGTAAAATTTTAACAGACTCCACCATATCGAGCACAGCTTTATCTTGCAATACTTTCGTAAATTGCTGTGCTGCTCGCCATGGGCCTAAGGTATGCGAACTGGAAGGTCCTATACCAATTTTAAACATATCAAAAACGGAAATTTGTTCTTTGCTCATTCTATATTTATAAAACGCTATCAAAATCATGTTTTTAGGACAGTCCAAAAACATTGCAATTTACAGAATATTAAACAACCACAAAGTTCTTACAAAGATTTAATACTTTATCAATAAAGCTTAATTATCTTTGTTAACTTATCATTAAACAAATGAGATTTAAACACGTTCTGCACTTACTTGGAGTATTTTTTCTAATCGCACTAACAGCACAACTTTTATGCGCTCAACCTAGCCCCAAACGTGAAGTTCGTGGTGTTTGGATTGCCACTGTCGGAAATATTGATTGGCCTACACTTGCTACGGGCACTAATGTTGAAAAACAAAAGCAAGAGCTTATCCATATTTTGGATGAGCACAAAAAATCTGGTATGAATACCATTCTTTTTCAGATCCGACCATCGGCAGATGCTTTTTATGGTCGTGGAAAGGAGGGCTGGAGTCGCTATTTAACTGGTAAACAAGGAAAAGCTCCAGATCCATTCTATGATCCTTTGGATTTCATTATCGACGAATGTCACAAAAGAGGAATGGAATTACATGCATGGATCAATCCATATCGTGCATCTACAACACTTAATCCCAATCATTTTTCAGAAGATCATATTACCAAAAGGAAACCTGAATGGTTTTTTACTTATGCGGGCAAAAAACTATTCAATCCCGGTATTCCTGAAGTTCGTGAATATATTATTGATGTCATCATGGACGTGGTCAACAATTATGATATTGATGGGATCCACTTTGATGATTATTTCTATCCCTATCCGGATACCCGTAATACTCCGATACCTGATCGCATCACATTTGGGCAGTACGCCAACAATTTTTCTAATATCGATGATTGGAGAAGAAACAATGTGGATATACTTATACGTGATCTAGGAATTGCAATTAAGGCCAAAAAACCCTACGTTAAATATGGAGTTAGTCCGTTTGGTATATGGGACAATAAAGATGCAAATAAAGAGGGGTCCAATACCCATGGTCTAAGTGGTTACCGAACACTTTTTGCCGATGGTGTAAAGTGGATCAAAGAGGGGTGGATCGACTATATCAATCCTCAGATTTATTTTCCATTTCAAAACCGCGCTGCAGCCTATGAAATATTGGTTGCTTGGTGGCAAGATCATACTTATGGTCGTCATTTTTACATCGGACATGGAGCGTACCGGGTAAATGAAAAAAAACCAGGATGGACTGACCGGAGCCAAATTCCGCGTCAAATTCGTTATCTACGCGAACAGCCAAATGTCCAAGGCAGTATTTTCTTTAGTTCCAAATCATTAACAGACAATCTGGCTGGATTACAAGATTCATTGCAACGCAATTTGTATCATGCATCTTCTTTACCACCAACGATGCCATGGATCGATAGCATTCCACCGCATGCACCTTTTGGATTACAACTAAGACCATCAGATAATAAAAAATCCAATGATCTGGTATGGCAAAAACCCGATCGTGCGGCTGACGGTGAATCTGCTTACGGCTATGTAGTATACCGCTTTAAGGAAGGGGAAAAACCAGACTTAAACAATAGCAGTAACATCATCCACATTACTTACCATGAAGATGATTTGCAGTATACCGATACTGATATCAATACGAAAGAGCAATACTACTATTTTGTTACAGCATTGGATCGCATGAAAAATGAAAGTGGACCTTCCAATACCAGAAGTACTGAAAAAATATCGAAGTATAGTTCTGCTTACACCATGCAGTAAAAGTGAAAAACTAGGAAGGTAGTAGGAAATTTACAATTTAAACACTGAATTAAAATATCAAAACATCATAATTAAAAAAAGGAAAATCAAAATTTATAGTTTGGTTTTCCCTTTTTTAATTTCAATCAATGCTTATAAAAAATAAAGGAAGCATAGCATTGTTAGTTAATTTACCCCGACTGCTTGCCTTTATTTCAATAAAGCATTTCGGTATTCATCCGTGATAGCGGGCAATTGAATTTCTTGTCCTTCCCTTTTTAGGGAATCTGCAAAAGCATTTGTACTGGATATTGCCTTCAAATATGCAGAAACAACAGCATCCGAAACTTCAATTTCTTTTCCTTCTTTAATATCTGCAACATATTGATTGTCGACTAATTTGACTTTACCAAAAAAACGGTAGGCAGCGGCTTTCAATAGACCTAAATCTTCTTTCGACAACTCTTCAATACGCGCTCCTGCAGGCAGTTGAACATCAATAAAGGTATTACCCTTTGCCAAACTATCTATAGGTTCTTCCAAAGGAATAACGGATAAAGCCGATAGATTAAGAATCGGTACTCCCGCTTCTTGTTTATTCTGGCAACTGGTCAATAAAACCGTTGCCCATATCAGGTATAAAAAAGTACGCATTTACAATAGTAAAAATAAAAGGGCTTTTCGACGAATCGAAAAGCCCTTTTTCTCGTATCCTTACACTGCTATTACTTTAACAATTCTGCCAATTTAGCTTGCAATTCTTCTCCACGAAGATTTGAGGCAATAATTTTACCTGTCGGATCGATTAAAAAGTTTTGCGGGATACCGCGCACTTCGTATAATGCTACCGGTGCTGATTTCCAACCTTGCAAATCAGATACCTGTGGCCATTGTCCTAACTGATCATCAGCGATTGCTTTCATCCAAGCATCCTTTTTACCCGGGTTGTCCAAAGAGACACCAAATACAGTAAAGTTTTTGTCTTTAAATTTGTTAAATGCAGCTACTACATTAGGGTTTTCATGACGACACGGTCCACACCAACTCGCCCAAAAATCTAATAACACATACTTACCTCTTAAAGAAGACAATGCGACTTCATTTCCGGCAGTATCTGGCAATGAAAAATCTGGAGCCATTGAACCAATAGCAACTGCTTTTAATTTCTCAATTCTAGTCGCTAATTCTTTACCTTTTTTACTATTTTTCAGGTCAGCTGAAAGAGCTTGGTAACTTGGTATAATTAAAGAATTGACATTTTCACCGTCTAATTTATCAAACAGTAGATCCAATGTAATAAAGCTTGATTTATTATCCTTTATAAATTGCTCATCTGCTACTTCTTGTTTCTCATTAATTTCACCTGCTTCTTTCTGCAAACCTGCGATAAAAGTTTGATCATTGCGCTGTTCTTCTGTAGCTTCAGCATAACGCTTATTTAAAGCTTGAAATGCATCTGTATAAGACTTGATTGCTGTTTGATATTTTGCAAAATCAGTATTGATAGCATTACCTGAAATAACAGCATTTTTCATTTCACCATCAGTGTTTACTTTTATCACACCATTTGACAAATAAACTTGTGTCAAATCGGGGTTTTGAATTTCTTTGATGGATGTGCCATCGGCAGAAAGTATCAAATAAGCTTTCACCGGTCCAGCAACTGAACCATTAAACTTAAACTGTCCTCCAGATATGGTCGTAGAATCAATTTTTCGTGCATTATTTTCAACATATTGCATAAAAACTTTCGCTTTATCTGAAGCACCTTTTACCTGACCTGTTAATGTGAAATTTTCTTGTGCAAAAATTAAAGCTGGGATACAACTTAATCCCAATAATATTCCTTTTTTCATCACTATATAATTTGTTTTTGATCGTTTATGAAGCCATTATGAGCAATATTCATCACTATTTATCCACATTTGCTTATGATGGTTTTATTTTAATTTTATTTATCCTTTGCTACTCCCTTATAGTTCTGCGTTACCATCTGCCGCTGGCACCGCCACCGCCAAAGCCTCCGCCACCAAAGCCGCCGAAGCCACCTCCATCTCCGCCGCCGCCAAAGCCTCCGCCACCAGAACCACCTCGACCTAGACTATTGAGTAAAGTCCACCAAAACAAATCAGAAGTTCCTCTACCATTCATCACTTTACCACCGCCGTTACCTCCATTACCACCTTTGCGTGAGATCAGAGCAATAACAATCATGACTACCACAATGATGATCAACATTTTTGATCCACCACCTTTTCCTTCTGCTTGCTTAGGATCTGCTTTATATTCTCCTTTAGTATATGAAATCAATGCATCTGTTGCACTATTGACTCCTGTAAAATAATCTTGTGCTCGAAAAGCTGGTTTTATTTCATTTTCAATGATCCGATGTGCTATTGCATCGGGAACAGCACCTTCTATACCATATCCAGTTTGAATCGTAACTGCCCGATCTCCAATTGCTGCAAGCAACATAATACCATTGTTGTACTTTTTATTTCCAACGCCCCATTGTTGAGCAAGTCGTACAGCATAATCGCTAATATCATATGATCCAGTAGAATTCATCAATACAACAGCGATTTGTATAGAAGTTGAATCTTCAAAAGCCAAGAGTTTTTGCTCTAACTGATCCACTTGACTTGCTGTCAATGTTTTTGTATAATCATTGACCAGTCGGTTTGGTACAGCAGGAAAATCCTGAGCAAATAAACTTACCACACTAAACAGCATGACAATCGTCAATACAAAAATATTGAGGCTTGAAAATCTAATCGTGGTCAATGACCTATATTCCTTTAGTTTATTCATGTTTTATCTATCGCCAAAAACAATATCATTCGGTAATTCATTAATATCATCCTCTTCTCGCGGATAAAATTTTGCTAATTGGTTGCCAGCATGTACAATTCCTTGAATCAATCCTTCTACAAACTGTTCTTTTCGAAATTCTTGAACCATAATTTCTTTCGTACATTCCCAGAAATCTTCCGATACTTTCTTATGAATACCGGCATCTCCAATGATTGAAAACTTATGGTCTTCATGCGCCAAGTAAATTAACACACCATTTCTTAAGGTTGTTTTATGCATCGCCAGCTTTTCGAAATAATGTGTGGCACGATCAAAAACTTCGCCTGGACAATGTTTTTCAACCACCACACGAATTTCTCCTGAAGTTTTATTTTCCGCTATACTGATCGCATGTACTACTTTTTCCTGCTGTTCTGATGAAAATGTTCCCATGAATAAAATTGTTTTTAAATAAAAAAAGATGAATGAGTGCACAAGATAAGCCCATCATTCATCTTTTCTAGTAAACTAATCGGTATATTAGAATGATACGGTTGGCGCTTTATCAGCCCCTTCTTGTGCTGTAAAAGTTCCTTTCGCTTTGAAGCCAAACATACCCGCCATCAAATTATTAGGAAAGCTTCTTACCGTTGTATTAAACTGTTGTACCGCTTCATTATATGCTCTACGTTCGGTCGAGATTCTATTTTCAGTACCTTCTAATTGTGCCTGAAGTTCCAAAAAGTTTTGATTTGCTTTTAAATCAGGATAAGCTTCTACTGTAGCCATCAATTTACTCAAAGAACCTGAAAATTGATCTTGTACCTTTTGATATTGTGCAATCGTTTCTTCATTTAAATTAGTGGGATCCACCGTGATAGATGTCGCTTTGGCACGCGCCTCAACGACAGCCGTTAATGTACTTTCTTCGTGCTTTGCAGATCCTTTAACGGTATTGACCAAATTAGGAACTAAATCTGCACGTCTCTGATATGCATTTTCAACCTGAGCCCATTTACCTTTTACATTTTCATCCTGCGATACCATTGTATTGTATCCACATGAACTGAAAGATAATGCGACCATTAAACCAAAGAATGCGACTAATAATCTTTTCATTTTTTCGTTGAATTAATATATTTCAAATAAATTTTAACGGATAGCTTACTACAAAGCTTATACCACTCCTACGAATATAAGAATAATTTTAGGTGCATACCTATTAATCACTAAAAAAATACAGCAGATATCCTTAACTTTGACCTGTTTTTGGGATAAAAACCCAGCAAGAATAATATGCAAAAAGAAATTGAATTGGCGATCGCTCCAGAAAGAATGGAAGACGATGCTTATATTTTAAATCAAGGTGCCAAATCCTTGAACATAAAACTTGAACGCATTAAAGGGTTTAAAATCCGTAAACGTTCGATAGATGCGCGTAGCCGTCATGTTGTTTTTAGAGCTCGTATTATCTTTTTTATAGACGAAGAACCTATTACTGAAAGTTTCAAAATCAAATATCAATCTGTACAAGATGCACAACCCGTTTTAATTATCGGTGCTGGTCCTGCGGGTTTATTCGCTGCCCTTCGGTGTCTTGAAAAAGGCTTAAAACCGATCATTATCGAACGTGGCAAATGTGTACAGGATCGTCGTCGTGATCTAGCTCGGTTGAATCGCGAAGGTATTGTGGATGCAGATTCAAACTATTGCTTTGGCGAAGGCGGTGCCGGGACTTATTCAGATGGCAAATTGTATACGCGTTCTGACAAACGCGGTGATGTTGAAAAAGTATTAAAACTTTTTGTCTCTCATGGTGCAAATGAAGATATTCTGGTGAACGCACGACCTCATATCGGCACTAATAAATTACCGCATATTATCCAAGCGATTCGTGAAACCATTATTTCTTATGGGGGTGAGGTTATTTTTGAACAACGGGTAATCGATATCAATACCGAAAATGACCAAGTTACGGGAGTTACACTTGCTAATGGTACACAATTAAATGCAAGCCATGTCATCGTTGCCACGGGACACTCTGCACGTGATATTTTTGAACTGTTCCGTACTAAAAACTGGTTGCTTGAAGCTAAGGCTTTTGCTTTAGGTGTTCGCATCGAGCATCCACAAGAGATTATCGATCAAGCGCAATACCATTGCGAAGTTCGAAGCGAACATCTTCCACCGGCTTACTATAGTCTCGTGGAGCAGGTAAATGGTCGTGGAGTGTTTTCTTTTTGTATGTGTCCTGGTGGAGTTATTGCTCCCTGTGCTACAGCAGACAATGAAATTGTGGTCAATGGTTGGTCTCCTTCTAAGCGGAATAATCCTCATGCAAATTCGGGGACCGTCATTCAAATCAATCTGGAAGATGTTGAGGGATCTGAAAGTAATCCATTTGCCCTATTAGATTTTCAACGTGAAATAGAAAGACGCGCTTTTGAAGCTGGTGGAGGCAAGATGGTAGCCCCTGCCCAACGTATGATTGATTTCGTAGAAGGACGTATCTCCAAAGATCTTCCTGAAAACTCTTACAAACCTGGTACTGTTTCTACCGATCTGACGCAAGTATTACCTAAGTTTGTATATGAAGCGCTACGTGGCGCACTACCTATTTTTGGGAAAAAGATGAAAGGATATTATACGAATGAAGCGATCTTAGTAGCCGTGGAATCTCGGACATCATCTCCTATTCGCATTCCGCGCGATAAAATAACATTACAACATCCTGAAATTAAAGGACTTTATCCATGCGCTGAAGGCGCTGGCTTTGCTGGAGGTATTATTTCTGCAGCGATTGATGGGATGAATTGTGCAGACGCGATCCTTTAAATTGATAAATTTTTAAATTGGTCTTGCAAAAATTCAAATAAAGCCGTATTTTTGTAAGACAAATGCGAAAGTAGCTCAGTTGGTAGAGCACAACCTTGCCAAGGTTGGGGTCGCGAGTTCGAATCTCGTCTTTCGCTCAAAATAAAAGCTTCCAAAATTTGGAAGCTTTTATTTTTTCAGGGGATTTTAAACTACTTCTCTCCCAAGCGCATAACTGCTGGTGTAAAAAAGGATAATATACCTACGACCATCATCAATATTCCTGCGATCACAAAAGCATGAGCAACTCCAATAACATCTGCAATAAAACCGGTAAAAAGTAGTCCAACGACACTTGGTAAAATAGCAAGACTAAAATAAAGTGAAAACACACGTCCCAACATTTGCGGGGCCACCTCTTCTTGTATAGTGGTCATAAATGAGGCAGAGAATAGCGACATCGCCACACCCCCAATTCCGGTCACCACGACAAATGGAATAAACCAGGTGGCAGGAAACCATCCTGAAAATGCAAATGTCAATCCCAACACGATGTGCATGGTATTGATCATCATCACTTTCGAGAACTGAACCCTAAATGCACTCAATAAGCCACCTCCGACTAACATACCGACACCCCAGATAATTTCAATCACGCTCATCTCCCATTTGCCACCATTGAAATGACCAATGGTCAGCAAAGGAAACATAATGGCTATAGGCATCACACAAAAAGTGGCAATCATCGCATATAAAAACAATAAACTCAATCCACGATTATGATAGATGGCTTTCATACCTTGTTTCAAATCATCCCAGACCTGTGCAATCGACAAGGTAGACTCTACCGATAGATGTGGTATGGTCACAAAGAGTAAGGATATAATGGCTACAGCAGCACCAATAACATCGAGATAAAGCACTTGGGAAATTGAAAAATAAGTAATGGCCAATGTACCTAGCGCAGGCCCTGCGATACTACTTACCGACTGGAGCATCTGATTAATCCCTGATACACGCAAGAGCTTATCCTCGGGAACCATCAATGGTGCTATAGCTTGCATCGCAGGAGCATGAAAAGCAGATCCAATGGAGCGACATGCTAATAACAGATAGATCAAAGATAAGCCGACAGTTGATCCTTGAAGGACAAATGTCATGAGCAAAGTACAAAGCGCAATAAAAGCATCTGCAAAAATCATCACCTTTTTGCGGTCCCATCGATCGATAAAAACACCGACAAATGGACCGATCAATGCTTGAGGCAATAATCCAGCTATTCCGGCTAAAGCCAATACTTCTGCAGATTTGTGGGTTAAACTCAACCATACAATGACAGCAAAGTTAACCGCTGAACTGGTCAATAAGGATACAAACTGTCCAATCCAGATATAGAGATAGGTCTGAAACCAATTTTTCTTTTCCATAAAATAATTCAGTAAAATACAACTGTCAGTGATATTTCAATATCATTGACCCCATGAAACAAAAAACCTAATGAACGAAATTGTCCTCAGATTAGAAATAAAATGTTGTATATAAAGCGACTTTCATAATGGCACAAAAATAGAAAAAATTTAGCGATCCAGCCACATTTGAAAATCGGATGATTTATCTTCACTGACTATGACTTCAACTCCTAAAGGCAGGGCTGGTTGCAATTGCAGGCGAATACGGTTTCGTCCTACTTTTAACATATCCAAAATAGAATCAATATGTATAATAAATTTGCGATTGATCTGAAAAAAGAATTGTGGATCGAGCCGTGATCCAAGACCTGTAATCGTATCTTCCACAATAAACTGATCACCATCTTTGGTATAACCATAGAGCAATTTGTCTTCAGCCATAAAGTAAGCAATATCAACTGTTGGGATAGATTTTAACCGTATACCATAGCGCACCAAAAAACGACTTTTGTACTTGATATCATCTGTTTCTTGAACAAAAAAAGGTGTTATTTTATTCAAAGCTTCCTGTAGTTCCTCTTCATCATACGGTTTCAACAGATAGGCATACCCTTGATGTTGAAATGCTTTTAATGCATAATCTTCAAAAGCTGTTGTAAAGATAACAGGTACGTTGATTTTTACTTGATCAAAGATCTCAAAGCTGAGTCCATCACCAAGCTGAACATCCATAAAAATGAGATCGACCTCATTTTTAAGCAACCAATCAGCAGCTTCTCGCACTGTCGTTTTAACCGTAGATTCAAACTTTGTGGAAATCAGTTGGCTCAATTTTTCCAATAGACTTTCCGAAGCCCAATTTTCATCCTCTACGATTAATATCTTTTTAAACATGTGTTGAATTTATAAAAAAATCCCCATTCTTTTCAGAATGAGGATTGAATTTCACACAAAATGCGTTAATTTTATAAATCTGGATTATTCGAAATTGATTCTTTTGGATAACGAATTACATAACGGGGGTCATTTTCATTCAACTTGAACATCTGAGACTGATAGCTATGTATAATCTCCGGTCTTGTTGTACGTTTCAGATCATACCAACGCAATCCTTCCAAAGCAAGTTCTCGCGCACGTTCATCTAAGATATAAGTAATTAGATCTGCATTTGAAAGTATTACTAATTTTGCTTGAGCTGCTGTAAAAGCAGTTGCAGTTAATCTGTTTTTTAATAATATAGTCAACGCAGCAATAGCTTGTTCCTTTTGTCCCAATCTTGCTGTAGCTTCTGCTTTGATCAAATACAATTCTGCATTTCTAAAGGTGACGTTAAAACGATTATCTCCACCTTTTTTTGATACATAGTCTCCTCCAGATTTTTGAAAATAACGATTAACACGTAAGTCTCCTTCTTTAAATTTAGACAGAAAAGATGGATTAATATAGGTTGAACGTGAAACATTTGTTTTCCCGACCTCTTCCAACGCTTGGATCATTTCTTTGGATTCAAAGTCATTTGGCAATTTAGAAGTCGTATCATTCAGATTCTCTAAGTTTGCATTGATGGCTAAACCTCTATCAGCAGCTTTTGAAGCAAGTTCCCATTCGCCACGATATAATCTTAATCGTGCTTCAAAAGCTTCGTAAGCACGACGACTAAATCTGTATTTTACTTTGGTCTCTTGATCTGAAACCTGCATTAAAGCAGTTCCCTGATTCATATCCTGCAGTATCTGCGCATACACTTTTTCTACTGTTGACGGGGCAAACAACTGCTCTAAGTCTACTTTTATCGAAATCGGAACACCGCGATCTGTTGAAGCTGTAGCTGCATTAAAGTTAGTGGCATAGGTATTTAAAAGTTCGAAGTGTGCATATGCACGTAATAAATACGCTTCTGCCAGGATTTGTTTTACGGCATCTGTATCTCCAGCTTTATTTTTTGCTTCAGCAATGATGTGATTGGTATAAAAGATACTTTTGTATATCGTCTCCCACGCCATTGGCAGAGTATTTTGATCAGAATTTTGATCTCTCCATAGATACAGATCTTTTATCTGAGCAATATCTGTAGAATATTCATCTAAAAATAATTCGTCTGTGCGTAAGTTTAATAATGCCTTATGAGCAGGGTAAGCTTGATATGCACTTACCATCAAAGCTCTAAAGTCTGCTTCAGTAGTAGGAACTACTGTTCCCACTGGTTGTATATCTAAATATTTGTTGCAAGAAACAGCTGTTAAACCTACAGCTAACAATGCGATATATATTAATTTTTTTTTCATGGTTTTCTACTTAAAATGATGCTGTTAAACCAAATGCAAATGATTTTGAGATGGGTTGCGCATAATTATTACCATAAGTTTCTGGATCAAAATATCCATCGTAGTTATTACCAAAAACAAACAGGTTACGTCCTTCTATATTAAAGCGAATATTGGATGCCTGAACTTTACTAGCAACTGACTTCGGTAAAGTATAACCCAAACGAATACTGTTGACACGTAAATAACTCATCTTTTTAGACCAGATATCTAAATATTTAAAAGAATTAGATGGATCATTATCATTCATCCAGCTGTAGGCCATCCAACGGTCTGTAACTTCAGCATTAGTCGATCCGATTGCAATAAATTCTTTCGAACCTGGAGTTAATGCCTGCAAGACATCTTTGGTATAATTTGAACCTCTGTCTACGATAGCTGGATTGTAAGTTGGGCTACGACGCATCCACTGATCGATATTGAAAACTACAGAGACAGCTAGATCGAAATTAGCATAACGAAACCTGTTGGTCATACCACCCACAAATTTGGGGTCAAGGCTACCTTTATATTTGAATTTATTCTGAAACTCCCTATTTGTAAGTGGCGATGATACCAGATAACCTGGCATAAAATCGGCATAAGGATCGTATAATTGATAAAAATCTTCATACGACACAACAGCCCCCTGGTCATTGTAAAACTGTGGCAATCCATCGGCATCTAAACCTGCTGTCTCAATGACATACATAGCATTTATCGGGTAGCCGGCACGCGCGTCTACATTATAGGCTTTTGGATTAGCCATTACACGCTTCAACTTATTGCGGTTCTGCGCAATATTAAAATCTGTTGACCAGCTAAAACGATCACGAACAATATTTTGACTGCTGATCGATAATTCTATACCATCATTATTTACTGATGCCCAATTTCGGGATACATTGGGGAATCCATTTTCTAGAGGTAAATCACTAGTACCGATCAGATCTGTTGAAGTACGATAATAATAATCTACCGTAAATTGTACTCTATTTTTTAAGATTCCAAAATCAAGACCAGCATTCCACGATTGTGTACGCTCCCAACGTAATTTATCATTAGCAGGTGCATTGACCACAATATTTTCTTCACTTGTTCCTGGCAACAGACTACCATTACCATATTCACCAATAATAAAAGGGTAGGTATTACGATCTATGTTTCCTTGTATTCCATAGGATCCACGGAATCTCAGATTCGAGATCCATTCTTTATCTTTCAAGAAATCTTCTTCCTTTGCATTCCATGAACCTGATAAGGACCATATCGGCAAGAATCTATATTTCGGATCTACTCCAAACATATTCGAACCGTCGTAGCGAATACTACCATGCACATTATATTTACGATCGTAACTGTAAGAAGCATTCGCATAAAATGATGCATAAGAATTTTCCCCTATTGCTTTTGAATATTGTCTAAATCTATTATCATTAAAATAATTATTATTAGGGAATATAATATTTTCATTAGTCAATGTCTTTGGGTTAAAACCAAACCCACGTGTCATTATCCCGGTGTTTTTTGACCTTCTCAATTCTGTACCTGCCATGATCTCAATATCATGGTGATCGTTAAAATTACGGGTGAACTGCGCAAAAGATTTCCAGTTGTATTGAAAAATACTGTTTTTATCATTTTGTATCGTTCCACCATCAGGAAGGAAATATTTATATTTTTTTGAAACACTATCGTAATAACGAGTTTGTTCTCTAAACTTTCTTGTGTTATAGCTTTCTTTATCCGCGAAACGCTCCGTTCCTGATTCCTCAAACTGTAAACCTAATTCAGTACGTAGCGATAAAGAAGGAAGTACCTGATAGGTGACATTTGCTATTGCTTTTAAACTTTTGTTATTTAAATTATAGCTTGTATTTGTACGTTCCTCAAGCGCATTAAAAGGCACATAGGTATCTTTTGCATACCCTTCAATATCGGGATCATACATATAGTTCCCTTGTACATCTCTAGGCATTAAATACGGATTGACTGTACGTGCGTAGGTATTTGGATTAGTAAAAGCATCACGATCTTGAATGAAGTTATTACGATCTGTAGATGATCCTAATAAATTAATACCTGCTTTCAATTTATTACTGATTTTAAAGTTATTATTTAAAGTCAGTGAATAACGACGCATATCAACTCCTTTTGTTGTTGCTTTTTCATCGTAAAATCCTCCCGACAAGTAAAAATCGTGTCCATCAGATCCACCAGATATCGCTGCTGTATATTGTTGATTTAATGCTGTACGGTACAATTCGTCGCCCCAATTATGATTTTGATTGCGCAATTGACTGATCGCGTCTTGTGTTGTTTTAGAAAGACCTGTCAATCCATATTGACGATAAGCATCTAATTCATTATTGGCACTCAATAAACGTGCAATAGCACCACGGTCTGCTCGATAAGTCAGATCAGAGCGATTGGCCAATCCTAATTCAAAATCAACCTTTTCTGATGCGTTCATCAGGTTGAGTTTAGTAAAATCAGGTTTTTGAGTAACGAAACTGTTTGCAGATACAGAAACCTGTGTAGGTCCCTTTTTACCTTTTTTAGTTGTAATCACGATAACACCATTTGCAGCTCGAGCACCATAAATGGATGTTGCCGCAGCATCTTTCAATACGGTAATATCCGCAATATCATCTGGGTTGATCCCTGCAATCGGTAAATTAGACAGATTGTTCAAATTATCTTTATCAAAAGTATTTGGCAATGCTGTTCCTTCGATCGGCAAACCATCGATTACCCATAAAGGATCCTGCGTTCCGTTTAAGGATACAGTACCACGTATACGAATTTTTGGAGCACTATTTGGCCCGCCATTTAGATTACTTAACTGTAAACCTGCTACCTGTCCTTCCAATAATTGGTCAATACTCGATACTCCTGTTTGCTTGATATCGTCTAATTTCAGCTTATTATAAGCGGTCGTGTTTTTGACCTTACTGATATTGGTATACCCTGTTACGATCACTTCTTCCAAAGCCTTATCCGTAGCTTCCAGAAAGATTGTGTTGTATACCTTTGCTACCTGGACTTGCTTATTTTGGTATCCAACAAAGGAAACTGTAAAATATTTAACGTCCGTCGGCACAGTTAAAGTAAAATTACCAGCGTTGTCGGTCACTGCTCCCAATGCAGATTGTTGTATTTGACCAACTACGCCCGTAGATTCTCCAACTGCAGTGCTTTCAATAAAAACGGTAGCACCTAATATCGGTGATTGCGTTTTGCTATCCAACACCTTTCCTTTTAAGGTTATCGTTTCTTGTGCATACGAAGTAAGTTGCACGCAAGAAAAGACGACAAAGAGTAAGAATTTGTTCATTTGTTTTTGATATATAGATTTAGTTATTTACTCATATTTAAAGTACTATTAATCCGCATTAATAGGTCTTGGTAATGTGCTTGAGTGGTAAAATCTCCTGATGATTGTGCTGCTTTCAACAGCTTTTGGATCTGAATAAGTTCAGCACGTTTCACAGTCAACATTTCAGCGGTTCTACTCATACCTGAAACATGTACATTCCGTAAATGAGATTCATCAGTAGCAGCATGTGTTGTGCCGTGTATCGGACAAAAAGTTGGCTTGGCTGTTTGCATAAATTGGTCCACAAAAGATAATTTCTTTGTGTTTAACTTATCCATACTTTTATTATTGGTAACCAATAAAATATCAATATAATTTTGCTGCAACATACGTGCATCGATATCTAAGTTTTGCTTTGCTATCGTTTGTGCAAAAATATCTTGACGCAGTGCTTTCAAAAATTCTTCTACACTCCAAGCTTGGCTACGTCCAAATAATAATTCCATCTCTGTCATACGCAATAAGCGTTGGTCTTGAAGCAAATTATACAATAAACTGTATTGAAATTCCCTTTTTAATGTATAGGGTGCATATTCAAAAGATCCAATTGGGCTATCTTTTAAAGGAAAAGTTTTTGTCATTATTTCCTTACGGAACAACCATTCTGGCAATGTAAAAACATGTTCTTTCAAATAAGCCAATGCTTCTATTTGTGTCTGACGCGGTACTGGTGCATAAGCATCTTTACCATCTCCTAAAACAGGGTTATTTAAGTAGATACCTCCAATATTATTAGATACATGATCGGCATAAGTATACCACTGACCAATAACAGCCATATACAATTTACCTGCCTTATAATAATCTTGGCCTGAAGTCGTTGTCCAGTTAATAATTTGTGGCATAATGCGTTTCAAATTTTTCAAACCATAGGTTCCTGCAAGCATCGCATTATCGCCTAAATCCTCAGATTGTGATCTTGGATCAATTGTATTTTTAGGGTCTTGTTGTTCCCCATACCAATAATAAGGGTTGTCTTGCTTGGATTCGATTTCTTTTTTCAACAAAGGAAGTTCTTCCCACGCTGTTTTATTTGGGTACCAACGATAAGCCCATGCAATGGCATATTTATCATACAACCCGATCACTGGTGTGATGGCTTGTACCTGGTCTTCGGGCTGTGCAACATAATTAAAACGAGCATAATCCATTATGGATGTTGCCGTACCGCCCATCTTTTGTGTAAAAGATGCCGACCGCAAAGAGTCCACTGGAAAGCCAAAAGAAGAACCCATATTATGTTTCAGCCCTAAGGTGTGACCGATCTCATGTGAAGACACAAAACGAATGGCATGCGCCATTTTTTCGTCTGAAAATATATTACCACGGACTGTTGGGTCAATAATACCAGTCTGTACACGCATCCATGAGTTTAATGCGGTCATCACATTGTGCCACCAGATAACGTCTGCTTCTAGAATTTCACCAGTACGGGGATCTACAACGGAGGGTCCCATCGCATTAGCCTGTGGAGATGCAGCATAGGTTATGGCAGATGTATTGGCATCATCCATATCAAAATCCATTCCTTTAGGAACTTCTTTTGCAATGATCGCATCTTTAAAACCAGCTTCTTCAAAGGCTTTTTGCCAATCGTGTACTCCTTCGATGATTTGCTGACGCCATTGTTGCGGAGTAGCTGGATCAATATAGAAAACGATGGGTTTCTTAGGCACAACCAATTCACCTGCTAAATAACGTTGTACATCTTCTTCACGAGGTTCTAGACGCCAACGGGTTACGAGTTCCCGCTTCTCTAACTCTTGCTGTTTATCTGAAAAGTACCAACGAGGAGTCGTAAAATAACCTACCCTTGGATCTGAGAACCGGGGTTTCATGGCATTCTTTGGCAGCTCTAATATATTACACGTTATCGTCAAACTAATGGGAATCGATTCATTTCCTTCTGTTACTCGAGTCGATAAAACGGAACGGATGACAATATTATTATCAAATGATTTCATTTGATCGATGATAGATAAGGCAGTCTTTGGTGATGTGCCTAGACCAATATTGGTAAATACATCATTGAAACTTTTTTCCGTACCATCGAATACTTTATTGACTTTGATAATGACCGAAGAAGAATCCTTATTATATCCTTCGATTTTGAATGATTCAATGAAAGATGGTGTAAAATTATCAGCTACTGAACGCGCTATCGCATCTTCTTTGGGAACTTCAACCTGTGGCTTGATTTCACTAGCCCAAATTTCTTTACGTGCTTTTTTCAAAGAAAAACGAATAACTTTATTTTCGTAATTCATTCCCTTATTTAAACCGGCTTCGTTCAATGCTAATGGTACTGAAGAGATTTTATTGATCAATAAAAAATCTTGATCTAGTTTTTCTATAGGTATCTCAAAAAAGAAATCTTTTTCTTTATTAATAACATTAAAAATCCCACTGTCTATTTTGGCATTTTTCAAAAACTTATCGTATACCAATGCCGAATCCTTTTTTGTGGAATCAGCGACAACATCTTTCTTTTTACCTAAGCCTAATGGACTGAGCAGTTGACAAGAATTTAGGATAAAAATGGAAAAGAAACTTAAGCTTGCTAATGCCGAATTTCTTTTGAAAGGCAGATTATTCATTTGTATTAAATTAATATAGGACTCATAGATATAGGGTGGTGAAGATGCCAATATATTATCGTTCCAAAAAGCGAAACCGAGTGAAGGCGTTAATTTCAGGAGTGAATCCGCAGTAATACTAGAAGAATAGTCTAGCGCTATTAAATTATTATTTTAGCTTTATTGACTATCGATATGAATAAAGGGCAGGTAAACTATAAAATCTGTTTCATTATGCTGTATTTCAAAACCTTGTACCTGATAAAAATCATAGACATGTGCGATCATTTGCGTACCATATCCTGCCGAATCTATATCTGGATTTTTTAACAACACCGTGTTTCGAACTACGAGTTGGCCTTGGGTTTCAATAATGGAGATCGACAGAGGTTTTTCCTTATTGAGTTCATTATGCTTAATAGCATTCTCTATCAAAATCTGCAGACTAAAACGGGGAATATGTAAAGTCATCGCTTCTGGCGAGATATTAATTTCTAGAGGTATTAACGTATCTACAAAACGAATCTTTTGCATAAAAAAATATTCTTCTGCAAGCACAACTTCTTCTTTGATAGTCGCCAATCCGGATTCATCACGACTTAAAAACTTACGGTATACTTTTGCCATTTTACCAACGAATGTCTTTGCTTGAAGTGGGTCTTTACCGATCAATTGCTGCAAAGAGCCCAACGCATTGAAGAGAAAATGTGGGTCGACTTTTCTCTTTAAATTTTCAAAACGCAGCAATGCATCTTCTTTTTGATACTCCAAATTCCTCAACGTCAACTGTTTTGCTTTTCTATTTTGCCAATCAATCAAAAATATAAAAAGTAGCATCGTAGCAATACCTAAGGCTCCCAAGAGAAATGCTGTATTGCCGATATCGCGAACTTCATCTGCTGTCATAAGCAAAACGACGTTTACAAAAAATTTACTATCTGAAAATATACCGTTTAATTTATATTCTTCCAGCAACACCTCTAATCCTAGATGATCCGAGAGGATCACACTATCTCTAATCGGATAGCTCATTATAGCTTCTTTTCTTTTTTTCCCGATATGGGTTAGATCAGGATGCATAATACATATCCCATGATCATCATATAGTTCAAAATAAGCCCGCATTCCTATGTTTTGATTTGCTATATAAGTATTGAATTTATAGAGATCTAAAATCAATTGTAGAACACCTTTATTCGTTTTAATATGAATCCGCAAATACATGCCATTTTCACCTTGAATAAAGGTTGCTGATGTGATATCTTCAAATAATTTCGTCTGAATAAAAATGGAATCTATAACACTTTTATCGTTGTACCATGTTAATTTTTTTGAATAAACTCCCGATTCAGATTTCCAGTAGGAATAAGCAACAAGAAATTGTTTAACGCTGTCTTGTTCAATGAGCTTATTCATAAACTCTTGCTGTCCTTCATCTGCTGCAAGTCCCATTAAGTGAAAAATACGATCAAAATCATCAAATTCTTTTTGAACAAGTTCTGATTTTTCCAATGACACCTCCTTTAAAATACGCCTATTCAACCGCTCTAATCGTTGATCAATAACACGAAACATGATGATATATATCGACACAACAAAAATAAGTGCCAATCCTAAGATGAGTATTCTGTTACGTGTAAAAGAAATAGAAGCCATAACGTATTTATTCAAAAATCATAAAAAATAAAACAACAATTAACCTTTTGAACATCAAATGAACCCCGCATCACTATATATTTGAAAATTTTCTAGGGGAAATAAAAAAAAACCACTAACTTAAAGAATTAAAGCCTCAAAAGCACTTCATTATGAAAATTTACAGACCTAAAATCTATGGAGGAACCTATATTTGGTTACTGATTATCCTTGCTATCTTTATTTTCAATTCTTATGGAAATATTAATAAAGGACTTTATTTAGGGGCCCTATTATCAACCGTATTTCTTGGTTTCATCTGGTACGTTGTTTTTATATTTCCAAGATATAGTATTATAGATAAATCCTTGAATTTGAATAATTTTTTAGAAAAAAAGACGATTTCAATCCCTTCTATCCGAAAAATTGAGCGAAATCAAACTAGAGGACTTTACCCTTTTTTTAATCCGTATCAAAAGGGTCTCGTCGTACACTTTAATATATATGATGATGTCTTTATCAATCCAAATTCCGAGGATACTTTTCTCCAGGAAATTTTAAAAGTAAATCCAACCATTGAAATTATTTCATAGTAAAAGCGTTTGAATTAGAGTTCAAACGCTTTTTTATAGATAGAGCAATATAGGGAGACCTATTTGCTTGTTAAACTTTCTTCAACTAATTCTTCTACATATCGACGAACAACATCATTTGAAAAACGACTTGTCACATCAAATGCAAATGCATGTACCAATAAAATACGTGCTGCCTGTTCTCCAATACCTCTCGCTCTTAAGTAGAACAATGCATCATTGTCAAACTGTCCAATGGTACAACCATGTGAACACTTCACATCATCAGCGAAAATTTCTAACTGAGGTTTTGTATAAACTGCTGATTTATCGGAGATCAACAAATTATTATTTTGTTGAAATGCGTTTGTTTTTTGAGCATCTTCACGTACAAAAATCTTACCGTTAAAAACAGCTGTTGACTCGCCTTGCGTAATGTTTTTGTACCATTCGTAAGATTCACAATGCGGTTTCATATGGTCGACTTCCGTGTGGTTATCCACCAATTGCTTATCATCTGTCAAGTTGATACCATATAGATGACTTTCGACATTTTCAGCATCAAGACGTACATTGATATTATTTCTAATAAAAGATGCGCCAGGGAAGTTACAGTTATAATTGTTGTAAAGACTATACTTCTCTTGATATACTTCGGTATGATTGAAATAATGACTGACAGCTTCTGCTACTTGCAAATAATAATGTTGCATTTTAGCGTTTTCCTTAATCACGATCTCTGAAACTTTATTTTGAATGTTTTTAGCAGCACCTTCAGCAGTCATATAGGACTCGATAATTTCTACTTCAGCATTGGCATCTACGACAATCAAATTACGTGTTTGCGAGAAGAAATCTTCTTGACCTGTCGCAACATGAATAATATGAATTGGTTTTGATAAAATTGTATTTTTTGCTAACGCAATAAAAACACCATTTGTATAACCTGCAGTATTTAATGCTACGAAAGTGTTATTAGCTTTATCGGCATGCTGTGCAAAATTCGCTTTAAAAGCAGGCTCCTCTACAGCATCTTCCATAGGTTTTACAATAAGACCGTTTTCCTCCTCTAATGAGGAGAATGAAAGCATGTATTGACCGTTAACTAATACGATACGGTGGGCATCCAAGTTTGGAATTTCGCCAGCACTAAAATCTAATCCTTCAATATCCACATCCGAATTCAATACATATGATTGATCGATAAGCTTATGAATATTGGTGTATTTCCATTCTTCATCTTTCACAGTAGGAAAGCCAACTGCCGAAAAGCGATCAAAAGCTTGTTGACGTATCGTCGACAAAAAAGCAGGCTCTGCCACTTGCTCTTGAAAACTGTTCAACACTTGTTGAAGTAATGATTCTGAAACTAATGTATTCATTTTATATTTTAATCAAATCGCTTTAAAAACTCTATTCTTTCACAAGATTTAGGGTGATTATGCGTTTTGTGCGTCTAATTCTTTTAACCAATCGTAACCTTTTTCTTCTAATTCTAAAGCAAGTTCTTTAGGACCAGATTTCACAATACGTCCGTTGTATAATACGTGCACGACATCAGGCACGATATAATCTAAAAGACGTTGGTAGTGAGTGATCACTACAAAAGCATTATCTTTAGAACGCAATTGATTCACACCATTGGCTACGATACGTAATGCATCAATATCCAAACCTGAATCTGTCTCATCTAAAATAGATAATTTAGGATTTAACATCGCTAGTTGGAAAATCTCATTACGTTTCTTCTCACCCCCTGAAAATCCTTCATTTAATGAACGATTTGCCAGATTAGCAGAGAATTCAACCAATTGTTGTTTTTCTTTAACCGTTTTTAAGAACTCTTTTGCTTCCATTGGAGGCAATCCTTTATATGCACGAATATCGTTAACCGCGGTCTTCAAGAAGTTAATGTTTGATACCCCTGGTATTTCGATTGGATATTGGAAAGCTAAAAATAGACCTTCACGAGCACGATCTTCTGGAGACAAATCCAATAGATCAACATTGTCCAATAAAGCTTCACCTTCAGTTACTTCGTACGCATCACGACCAGCTAAAACATTTCCCAAAGTACTTTTACCAGCACCGTTTGGACCCATGATTGCATGAATTTCGCCTGCTTTTACTTCAAGATTTAAACCCTTTAAAATTTGTTTGCCGTCTACAGACGCGTGTAAATTTTTTATACTTAACATTTCTTTATTAGTATTGTGTATTGCCTCAAGTGCTATCAGCTAGCCACTTATGATGCAACTATATTTTTTATATCTATCCTACTGAACCTTCTAATGAGATTGCTAATAATTTCTGAGCTTCTACAGCAAACTCCATCGGCAACTGATTTAGCACTTCTTTTGCATAACCATTAACGATAAGTCCGACTGCTTTTTCAGAGTCAATACCACGTTGATTGAGATAAAAGACTTGATCTTCTCCTATTTTTGAAGTCGTTGCTTCATGCTCTAATGTTGCTGTATTATTACGATTCTCGATGTAAGGGAAAGTATGTGCACCACAACGATCTCCAATTAATAAAGAGTCACACTGTGTAAAATTTCTTGCATTATCTGCATTTGGACCAATTTTCACCAAACCTCTATAGCTGTTGTGGCTTCTACCTGCAGAAATCCCTTTAGAAATAATTTTTGATTTCGTATTCTTTCCGATATGGATCATCTTGGTACCTGTATCTGCTACTTGCATATTACGGGTCATCGCTACGGAGTAAAACTCACCAACTGAATTATCGCCTTTCAAGATTACACCCGGATATTTCCATGTGATTGCGGAACCAGTCTCTACTTGTGTCCAAGAGATCTTACTGTTGTCACCTTTACAGATACCGCGTTTTGTAACGAAGTTAAAGATACCACCTTTACCATCTTTATCCCCAGGATACCAGTTTTGTACGGTAGAATATTTTATTTCAGCATCTTTTTCAGCGATCAATTCTACAACTGCTGCGTGCAATTGATTTTCATCACGCATAGGCGCTGTACAACCTTCTAGATAAGAAACATATGCTCCTTCTTCTGCTACGATCAAAGTACGCTCAAATTGACCTGTATTTTGTGCATTGATACGGAAATAGGTAGATAATTCCATTGGACAACGGACGCCTTTCGGTATGTATACAAATGATCCATCAGAGAATACAGCAGAATTTAAGGCTGCATAAATATTATCAGTTTGAGGAACAACTGTACCTAAATATTTTTTCACCAATTCGGGATGTTCCTGAACAGCTTCTCCAAAAGAACAAAAGATCACACCTTGCTCCTTTAGTTTTTCTCGGAAAGTCGTTTTCACAGATACCGAATCAAATACAGCATCTACAGCAACCACACCAGCTAATATTTTTTGTTCATCCAATGGAATCCCAAGTTTAGCAAATGTAGACAGCAATTCTGGATCTACCTCGTCTAAACTATTTAATTGCGGTTTCACCTTAGGTGCCGCATAATAAGAGATGCCTTGAAAATCAACTTCAGGTAATTCAAAATTTTGCCATTTCGGCATTTTTAAGGTCTGAAAATGACGGAATGCTTTCAATCTCCACTCCAATAACCATTCGGGTTCATTCTTCTTTGCTGAAATAAAACGCACAGTGTCTTCTGTAAGACCAATTGGTGCAAAATCCATTTCGATGTCTGTTGTGAACCCGTATTTATATTCTTCGAGCTCCAGCTCTTTTAGTAAATCGTCGTCTTTAGTACTCATAGTTCGCTCTCACGTTTAAAAAATTGCATTCAGGTAAAACCCACAATCTTCTGAACGACAAAGTTACGATTTACCTGCCAATAAAACGTTACTTTTAGCAGTTTAGAACCTCATTTTGATTAAAAAAGTGACAAAAGTCACTTTCTGGGCGTTATAAGCTTAACGGATATCACTTTTTTACAAACAAATGATTTGTCATAGCAAAAATCTATACATATACATGTAAAATATAGTTAATAACTATATAAAAAATTAAAAATCAAAAACACTCTTCATGACCAAATTAAATTTGGAACAATTGTGTATATTTACAGAATATCACCAATAAAAATAGTTTAATATGCCATTTTTGCCAGATAAAACAGACTTAAAAATTCTTAAGTTATTGCAAGAGAACGGACGCATTACGAATTTGCAATTAGCATCTAGTATTGGTCTTTCTCCAGCTCCGACTTTAGAACGCGTTAGAAAACTTGAAAATTCGGGATTTATAAAAAGTTATCATGCTTTTGTGGATGAAGAGAAATTAGGTTTAGGAATCAAATCGTTCATACAGATATCTTTAGATTTTCACACCCATAATGCTATTCCAGAATTTGTTTTGGCCGTGAAAATGATTCCGGAGGTCACAGAATGTCACCACGTAACAGGCAGCTGTGATTTTATGCTTAAGGTATATGTAAAAGATATCAAAGCTTATGAAGCTGTTATCATGGAAAAAATCGCCAAGATTCCTTTTGTGAAAACCTTTCAAACGATGATGATCATGTCTACCAGTAAGAAAGAACCTATTATTCCATTAGAATATTAAAAATAATTTCAAAAGCAATTGCTACTCATAGTAGCCTATTGGCTTGAGGTTAAAATAACCAGGAGAAAATGTTGATAATCATTAAAATGCTGGTTTAATAGTTCTTAAACATTCCTGATAGCGAGCGGTTGCATTCCATTACATCCCGATAATTAATGGATCGAAAATACAAAAGCAAGATGTGATCGCCAATCTCATCTTGCTTCATTTAAGCTATAGAGGAGATTGTGCAGCATAAGCCATGCATTTACCTCAATCAAACTGTTCAGCTTCACAGCTAAACAACATAAAAACTTCGCTCTTATATCCTTCACAGCTAGCATATCGCTCAGATCGTTGGCTATACGGTGGATGATACCAATATTATATGTATTCGAAGATAGTTTTAAATATAAAGTTAAAAAAATCAGCTCGTATACCTATTGTATTCACTTGATGGCGTTTAATATAAAAAATTCAGTATAAACAGATATTGAAAAGCAGGTTTTTATTGGTGACTGACAGGAATTGAAGAAGTCCGTTAATTTTATTTATTATCTTTACAAGACAGTTATGAGAGATCAGCCCACAACATATCATGATTTTGCCCTTATTTTATCTTGGCCCGATGCCACAATAAGAGGGGATGAAAAATGGATGATGTTTTTTAAAAAAATTGGCATTGTAAAAAATTTAAATTTTAAAGTTGGACATACCGGGGTTGTTCTTATTTCTGCTAAGACAGGTGAATTATTATACTACGATTTCGGAAGATACATCTCCCCACGTGGTTATGGCCGAGCACGATCTAAGGATTCGGATCCACTTTTAAATATTGATATCCAAGCAACATTTAAAAATGGCGATATTTCTAATTTAGAAGCGATAGCGTATCATTTTGAAAGCATGAAACCAGCGATGCAGGGTAGTGGAGAGTTATATTTTTCTATCGTGAAGGGGCTAAACTTTAAACAGGCTAAAAAATTTGCTGATTATTGGGTACGAAAAGGTTCTTATCCATATGGAGCTGTAGCAAAAGGAAACAACAACTGCTCGCGCTTCATTACCCGATTACTTTTTGCCTCTTCCAAGCAATTTTCATGGACTCATCCCATCAATTTCCCAGAAACGATCAAAGCAAGTCCAATAAGTAATTTGGTCAATTCGGCTGAAAATAAGATGATCTACAGCTACACACCACAACAGGGTTTACATAACTTCAGAATGTCGCGTGTCCAATCCCTCCTATTCTTGATCAAGAAGTTAAGTGAAAATGTATACAGCAATCGGGCTGCCTTATTGCCAGAAGACATCACGATTGGCAGTATGTTGCACAAACACAAGCCTTTACAAATTCCCGAAAGTGCTCAATATCTTGGAGGTGTAGGCGAGGGAGCATGGTTTGATTTCACTTTACTTAAAAACAACCAATTGCTCATTCAGCGATTTACCATCACAGGCATTTTTGAGTATGCCATCATAGGCGAAACTGAAGAAAGAATAAGAAGTTTAGAAGGCTTAAAAGTTACCTATGACAGTCATCTCATGGTCACACATCTCCTACAAAATCATAAAAAACTAAAAGTAAATCACCTGCATCATATTTCCACTGAGGAGTTACAATCCTTATTGGAAGAAGAAATGACTGCTTAGAGGATTTACAACAACTTCCAGTCTATGGCTTTTTCTCCATGCTTTTGTAAGAAAAAGTTAGCTTGAGAAAAATGCTTACAACCAAAAAACCCACGATAAACAGACAAAGGTGATGGGTGCACAGTATTCAAAATTAAATGCTTATTCGCATCTATTAAGTTCGTTTTCTTTTGTGCGTATGCACCCCACAGTAAGAACACAACAGCATCTTTCTGATCGGAAATTGCTTTTATGACTTGATCTGTAAATTGCTCCCATCCTTTCTTTTGATGTGAACCTGCCTGATGTGCATTGACTGTTAATGTCGCGTTTAATAACAACACCCCTTGTTGCGCCCAGTGAGATAAATCTCCTGATCGAGGTGTCTTAAAGCCTGGTATATCAGTTTCCAGCTCTTTGAATATATTTTTTAATGAAGGTGGCAGAGCAATACCATCTGGAACAGAAAATGCTAAACCATGTGCTTGCCCATCATTATGGTAAGGATCTTGGCCCAAAATAACAACTTTTAGCGAATCAAAACCTGTTAGTTTAAATGCATTAAAAACCAATTCTCGAGGCGGAAAAACACGTCCCTGATTTCTCGATTGTTGTACAAAAAATGAAAGTTCAGCCATATAGGGCTGATTTAAAAGTGGGCCCAAAATAGGTTCCCAAGATTGATCAAAACGTTTTCCCATACTTTAAATATACAATTTTACAAAATAACAACTAAAACAAGTTGCTTTAGCGCACAATTTAACGGATATTTGCAAAATTAAACTCGGTATACATTTACACTAAATATAGACTTATGTCAAATCTTGTAAGAATTATTATCAGCAGCTTGTTATTAATTGGAACTGTCGCTTTATTTTGGATCGGCCAATGGGGATGGGGTATTTTAGGGATATTCTTAACTATACTTGGATTTGTAACGGTATTTTTCCACGAATATATGTTATTGGCTCAGTGGTTTCTGCGCAAACAGGATATGCCAAAAGCTGAAAAATGGTTAAATAAAATCACGAACTACGAGCAGCAATTAATCCCTGCTCAATATGGTTACTACAATATGTTGATCGGATTGATCGAATCACAGCGTGCCCCTATGCAAGCTGAAAAGTATTTCAAAAAAGCATTAACATTAGGTCTTCACATGGATCACAATATTGCTCTTGCAAAACTCAGTTTAGCAGGTATTGCAATGGCGAAACGCAATAAGCGTGAAGCGGAGAAATATCTACAGGAGGCTAAAAAAGCAGATAAAAATAAATTGTTGGCTGATCAAATCAAAATGATGAAAGACCAAATGGGTATGATGGATCGTCAACAAATACGTTATAGCAGATAAGGCTAACAAAAGTAAAAACGGCTGTTCAATTACAATTGAACAGCCGTTTCTATATAATGCCCTTCTTCTTCACTGTCTTCAAAGACAACGATTATTTCTTTTGGTTTTACTTTCCCCCAATTTGGAACAGTCACTTTCAGTAAAACAGGTTCATCCATCTGCATTAAATAATTAATATAATTTTGCTTATCCTGCAGTTTTACCAATATCTTGCCCAACGTGATCGTTCCAAATAAATAGGTTGTACCTTTCACATCCAAGAGTTGTGTCCCAAAAGTATTCAACTTTAATTCTCTTCCACTACGGGTATAAGATGTCAGAAATAATTCAACCGATGCCGTCTTCGATTTAGCATCAATCTGCACACTTTTTACATCGATTTGAATTTCATCAACCACTAATGGGTCTTTTTCCACTTGAGCAACCTGTGCAAAGGCATACTGCCCTACAAATAAAACCGCACAAAGGATTGCTGAATATTTTGCAATTATTTTCATTAGAATATAATTTATTTTTAACGGCAATGAAGCTAGCATGAGTATATTCACTCCCGTTTGTGAGCGGTATCATGCTGGTCTCATTTTTTTTAAATTAAAAAAGCCATGTCATATATACATAGCTTTCTATAATAAATTTTACTTGATATTAACGTAATCGATCTGCAGATTTGATTAACTTCTCATCTCGGCGAATTGCTCCTAGTGCTAAGGAAAGAAAGATAATCGAGATGGGTAACAAAAAGAAGCCTACACCGATAGTGCCTGCACCTAAAAATTGATTGACAGTGACCAAATGACCACTAGCACTTGCGTACAACCAGACCGCAAGCAAAACAATCAACACGATATCAAGCAGAATCAATTTAATTTGAGTCTTTCGATTTTTAAATTTAAATATGGTATAAATAGGCAATAGTCCCACAACTACAGTTGCAATGATTTGCAATATATACCAAAAACTAGTCTCATGTGTCGGTAAGCCCGCTGATGTACCATAAATACCTGTAACTCTAACATCTTTTCCGAGACCTACAAGGTCATTATAGTGAACATAAGGAAACAAAAATAAGCCAAACAAAATCAGTCCAGCAACGAGCAAATAAATGGTTTGAATACGTTGAATCATTTTTATATATTAAATTGATTGATGACAAACTTAGATAAATTTGATTATAAACACAATATATTTAGTTTATAATCAAAAGCAAATTTATGCGTTATGAGCTATTGTAAAGAACACCTATCAGCTTTCATACGCATTTGTAATGATTCTTTAAATCCTTCCTGATGAGCGCCCCCCATGATCTTTTTACCTGCAGTCATTTTGATCTATTGGTAAGAAATTAGCAATTAGAATAACAAAATGAACCCTTATCATAAGAACTCCTCATAATAACAATTAAATTGAACTTTTGATTTGCTTATTTTTACTTTTGTGCTATGTTATATATTTATGGCGCTACAGCACACGCTAAAGTTGCTGTCGAAACAGCCGAGGAACTACATATCGGTATTTCAGGTCTTATTGATAAATCATTGCTAATAGCATCTGTTTTTGATTATCCGGTTAATCTTCATCATGAGGTAAAAAGTTATGATGAACAGTTTTTCATTGCGGTTTATGATCCGGGGTTACGTCAACGCATTGTTTTAGAAAATCCTAGTTGGGAATACTGTTCTCTTCTTCATCCCCAAGCTCATATTTCAAAAAGAGCGGACATCGGCAGGGGTACGATTATCTTACCAGGAGCATCGATAGCACCTGATGTGCAAATCGGTAATCACTGCATCATCAGCAGTAATGCTGTCATTGCCAGTAATACGATTATTGAAGATTTTGTGAATATTGGTCCCAATAGTACTATCGGTAGCCATGTATTGATCGGACGGGGATCTGAGATTACGGCCAATATCCATATACCAGCAGAAGAAACTATCGCTAAAGACAGCTGCATTGAAAAAGCATGATCTGTGCACTAATTTTAAACAATAATTCTAAATAAAATTGCTCCCAGCTATTGGATGATATTAAAAAGATCTATCCATGAGCACATGTTTACGAGTAATTGACAAGTTCAATCTTCAAGCAAAAAGAATATTCATAAGCCCATCTCACATTTGAAGATGGGCTTATGAATGCTTTAAATACCTGCAGAATGGAACTGCAGGTCGTATAATTTCTTATAGTAACCATCGATATTGAGTAGTTCATGATGTGTCCCCACCTCCATGATCTCCCCTTTTTCCAATACGATAATTTTGTTTGCTCTTTGAATGGTGGACAATCGATGTGCAATCACTATAGCTGTTCTCCCTACCATCAAATTGTCGATGGCATGTTGGATAAGCTCTTCTGTTTCTGTATCAACAGAAGATGTAGCTTCATCGAGTACCAAAATACGAGGATCATGAACCAAAGCTCTAATAAATGAAATCAATTGGGCTTGCCCTGATGACAGGGTGGCTCCTCTTTCTTGAACCTGATAATCATATCCGCCGGGCAAACGCATGATAAAATCGTGCGCGCCTACCTGTTTAGCAGCTGCAATAATGGATTCTCGCGTGATATGCTCATCGTGCAGATCTATATTGTGCAAGATGGAATCCGAAAATAAAAATACATCCTGAAGTACAGTTGCTATCGTTTTTCTAAGAAAATTTAATTCATATTCCCGAATATCAACACCATCCAATAAGATCTGTCCTTTATTGATTTCGTAAAAACGGCTTAAAATATTAATGGTCGATGATTTTCCTGCCCCCGTCGCACCGACTAAAGCTAATGTTTCACCTGGAGCAACTTTAAAACTAACATCTCTCAATACCCAGTTTTCATCATTGTAAGCAAACCATACATTTTTAAATTCGATTTCTCCATGAATATGATTGGGTTCTAATGTTCCTGAATTAGGAGTATGTTCATCGGTATCCAATACTTCAAATATACGTTCAGCACTCACCATTCCCATTTGTAAGGTATTAAATTTATCGATCAATTCTCGGATAGGGCGAAAGATCATATTAATATACATGATAAATGCAACGACAACTCCTGGAGAGATCACATCTCCTAAAATCTGTTTAGCTCCAAACCAGACCAACAAACCTAATGAAATGGCCATGATAATCTCTAAAACAGGGAAAAATATAGAAAAATACCAATTTGCACGGATATGAGCATTGCGGTGGTGACCATTGATCTCTTTAAATTTATCCATCTCCTGTTCTTCACGCGCAAAGTATTTGATAATACCCATACCTGAGATATGTTCCTGCAAAAAGGTATTCAAGTTTGAAACCCATTTACGAACATCTTGAAAAGCAGATTTCATCGCCTCCTTAAAAATATAAGTTGCGGCGACCATAAGCGGCATAGGTACCAATACAATTAATGTTAGTTTCCAGTCCGTATAAAACATGACCCCTAGAATAACGATGAGCTGCAATAAATCGCCAATAATTTGGATCAAGCCCTCAGAAAAGATATTTGATATAGTCTCTAAATCTGAAATGGTACGTGTGATCAATTTCCCTAAAGGTGTCTGATCAAAATATTTTAAACGAAGTTTTGTAATATGATTAAACACTTCAATTCGAATATCCCGAATCACAGATTGCCCCAAGGTATTGGTCATTAAAGTATGATAATACCGTACGAGTGTCTGTACAATTAACAATACGATCATCAAGATGAACATCAAACTCAATCCTGCTGTATTAAATTGTAATATGTATTTATCCAATGTATACTGGATCAGCATGGGTAATGCTGGAGCGACAGCTGCCAGTAAAATCGTCAATACTACGGATATCCAAAAAACACCACCATAAGGCTTCATATATTTGACCATCCGACGCAACAAATTTACGTCATAAGTTTTTCCTACTATTTTCTCTTGACTCACTTTTTCTAATTTACAGGGTAAGGATAGGCCACTTCAGTCAAATATAAGCCATGAGCTGGAACTGATGTTCCTGCCATTGATCGATTCTGACTCGCGATGACTTCTTCCATAAATGAAATTGGTTTACCTTTTATTCCGATCTCCAACAATGTTCCGACTACAGCACGTACCATATTACGCAAGAATCGATCCGCGGTAATATGAAAAACAAGTTTTCCTTCGTCCTCCCAGATCCATTGCGCTCTTGATATGGTACATATATTGGTAAATACTTGTGTATTCGATTTGCTAAAACAACTGAAATCCTTTTTTCCTAACAAAAATTCCGCAGCTTTGTTCATTTTTTCAACATCGGGAATATCCCTTAGAAATGAAGAGTATTCATATCTAAAAGGATCTTTCTCAAAGTGAAGATGGTACTCATAAGAACGGCGTATCGCATCAAAACGTGCATGTGCATCTTCATGTATCGGAACGACGGATTTAACGGAAATATCATGAGGCAAAAGTCCATTTAACGCATATAAAAAACGCTCTGGATTGGCCAATATTCCTGTCGCATCTGCATCAAAATGAACGAATAACTGTTTTGCATGAACACCAGCATCTGTTCTTCCCGCTCCAATCGTTTCCGTCGGCACACGCAATAAAATAGCTAATGCATCATTCAATCTTTCTTGAACAGAAACGGCGTTGTTTTGAACCTGCCATCCATGGTAATTCTTTCCAAAATAAGCTACCTCGATAAAAAATCTACTTTTCTTCATTTTCAATGACAAAGGTATGAATTAGCAAGAAGATACAAGAATCCAACGGATACAGAACTGTCTGAATAAATTCATAAAAATAAGGTTAGCTTACAATTTAGAATAAATTAGAGAAGCACTAGATCCTAGTTTTAAAAAGATTAAAAAAAATTGTAACGTTTGCAAATTCTGGTTACTTACTGCATGTACATTAAATTATAACAATTTTAAACTAAAAAAATATGAATACATTAAACATCATCCGGTCGGTCAAATCGAAAATGAAAATTGAATTTTTAGCACAGGTGCTGGGCATGCTCCTTCTTGCTTTTTTACCCACCTATTTTGGATTTACCAAGCAGCTTGCTCTTGTCTACTATTTCTTTTATACCATCATGCTGATCTTTGCCATCTATTATCTCTGTAAGTTTTATTCCTTTTATAAAAAGGCAGAGAACATCAATTCCGAAAATATACAAGATGCAAACTGGTTTTACCATGAACTACGTATCGAATTAGCTCATTACAAAAGCTTTCATTATATCACAACTTTTATTGCATCTGGTTTTGGCATTGTTTATTGTTACTTCAATAAAATAACCCTCATATCCCTTATCAATAAAATAGAAATATTGATACCAAGTCAAATCAATTTAATCATCATGAGCTTGACAACTGTATTCATCTTATTTGTTCTAGCAGAATCAGCAGTAAGCTGGTCTTTTAGAAAGGAATTAAAAGATCTAAAATCTATTTTAGGGTTATAGATGTATGGCAATTAGGTCTAGACGTATAAGAAGTACATCGGAGTTATTAAAATCAGATTGGGTATCCAATATATACTGGATACCCAATCTGATTTTAATAATATAACAACAAATCTAGGTTATGCTAATGCTTTTTGTGCAATATATACTTTCTTCAAAGCAACAGGGATACCTTTGTATAAGTTATTCCACTCTACTGCCGTGCATCTTCTTTTCATCCCATCAAATGATCTCACAAACAAGTTTTCAATGATAAATTTCACGTATTCATTTCCGCGTTTATGCAACCACCCCATCACTTTGATTCGATCTCCAATCTTTTGTATTTGCCCATTTGTAAGTAAAAGTTTCAAGAAATTCACAGCTGCCTGAAGAATACCTGCGAAGTTTTCCCGACTAGACAATTGACGTATTTCGTCATGTATTTCTTTATAATAAGCAGTTATATAATCCGTTGCTTTATTCTCATTAATTGTATCCATATTATTTTTTCTATTTGCCTTGATTTAGTTATTAAGTTTTAACAAAGGTTCTTCCATCAAAAACGATAAAACATATCTCATATTGACTCGTACCCTTATTTTTTACGATTTTTTCTCCAATATATTATACTCATTTATTTTTTCTAAGATTGATTGATCAAAATCATACCAAATCCACGGCATTATTCTCGTTTTCTCTATCATTCTTTTGCCAACTTATTTGCCACTACTACGAATAACGTGCCATCAGCACAAAAACAATGAAAACAGACATTAAAACAACAATTTCATTACAATTCAAGCCAAACTACGGACACAATTGTCAATCAAAATGATAGGGTTTTATCAAAATGATCAGTAACACATCCGCTATAAAAACTTATATATAACTGAAATTGGAAAATCAAAAGGTTGGATTTATAGAATCGAATGAAGAATTGTTATTGGGCAAAAAAACTACATATATAAAAGGGCTTGTACAATTATGTTTGTACAAGCCCTTTGCAATAGTTGCGTTGATAATAGACATTTTGTCTGAAATGTCTTATTATCGCTTAGTTATTTGGTCAATATTACCTTTTATTGTTATGCACTGATGACCTATTTTTTTACTACAGTCAACACTGCTTTGCTATTCCCTTGGCTCAGATCTACCGTTAGGATATAACTTTCACCTACAGTAAGTGATTTACCAGCAACAATGCCGAGGTTACCCGAATCTCGACCATTTGTTCCAGTGCCAATAAATATTAAATCACTTTCAGTACTGATCGTTGTTGCTCCAAACTCACCTCCCCAATTTTTTTGGTGGAAAAACTTAAAGTTGATATTGTCTTTATGAATAGACTCACCTGCTTTAACCGTAATTTGATACTTTTTATTACCTATAGGTACTAAACATAAGGCCTTATCCGTATTCCACCCGACTTGATTAGCTGCAATATTTGGTTTACCAATACCCTCGCCAATAATCCAAATGGCTCCTGTACCATCTGCTTTTAAAGTCGCTAAGTTTGCTCCATCCATCGCTTCTACAACAAAATATTTCATTTTAAAATCTGCTGTCACACGGTATTTACCATTGATACCATTGAAATTGATTGTTCCATCTGATTTTTGAGTAAAATAATCGGGATCAATCCACCAATCTTTGAGGTCTTCAATCCCATCTATCGTTACTTTTTCTCCATTTTTCAATTCCAGTTCTGCTTTGAAATGATCATCGTCAATACGGCTATACACAGTTCCATTAATAGCATATGCTATAATAAAAGGTGATGCTGCATAAGTCAAGGTGTTAAACTTGATACTATATACACCTGAAGTTGAGTTAGAAAATGGAATTTCTGTAATAGAACCAAAGTCTACCGCATTATTTACCCATCCAAAATTCATTTCATTTCCTTGTGCTCCTACCTTAGGGGCATGAATATATCCCTTTACAGAAAATGGAAAACTTTCTGTCGCAGCATATTCATTTGGCCCTACTTTTTCCATTTTATACGATTTAGATTCAGTTACTAAATTCAAGTAAGGAAAATCAGGTCTAGTCAACTCAATTTCATACGCTTGCTCAGTCGTTTTTTGACTTATATTCTGCAAGACAAATTTCAATGTCGCCTTTCCGTTTGGAATATTCTTATAGAAGGGTATCAAAATCTTTCCGCTATATTCCCCGTTCTCTTTTGTGCGAATAATAGTTTCAGAGACTTTATCATCGGTAAAAAACAGTTGTACTTTTACTGTTGACAATGCTATTTCTTGATCCGATGCGTGGAGTTTAAATACTAAACTATCTCCAAAATGAGCCGATGAAACATCGGATTTCAGTTCGATTTTAGGTTCTCCTATTTGATACACATATTTTTCATCCTTTTTACAGGAATACAAAGCTGCTAGTGCAGCCGTACCCAACAGGAAATTTAAAATAAGTCTTTTCATAATGTCATATTTTAATTAGCCCAACGATAAGAAACCACCGATTTAGCGGGAACTTCGTAGCTAAAGTGATTTTTTGTATCATTTATGGTGATTTTTCTATTCTCATTAGCATCATTTAGCAATACTAGGGCATAAGAACCATCTATATTTTTAAATGCCGTATAGATCAGTCCTTCCGCCGTGTAACCGCTTGCTCCAATGCGCACCGCTCCAGATTTTACGACCGCTGAAAGATGCCCCACAATGTAATAATGAGAATTGCGTGTAATCTTTTTAAAGTTAGATTTACTGATATCTACTGCACCATAACAGGTTTGACAACCTCCGTCGCGATTCGGGCCTTTATCATTATCCAACATCAGATTCCAAACAATGACTGCTCTACTCCAATTATTAACAGTTCCTAAAGCGACCTCACGCATATCTTCCATCAGTCTCTTTTCAAGATTACGGCCTTCATTCCATTCACCAATAGATGTTTCAGTAAATACCAATTCTTTATCTGGACGTTGATTATGGATATCCAATAACTCCGCTTTATCACCACCATAATTATGAAATGCTGCACCAGCAATAAAGGAAGCTGCTCCGGCATCATTATAAATTTTTACTGGATAATCGTTTTGATCTGCGATATTATCATAATTATAATTATGATCAAAGGCATAGATTTTTGTATCTAAAGAAGCAGCCTTCAACTGTGGACCTAAGGCTTGTTTAATAAAAGCCTGTTGCTCTTGCCAAGTCATATACATAGAAGCCGAATTTCCACGATTTAAAGGTTCATTTTGAACTGTAATCGAAGAAACATGGATTCCTTCTTTTTTCATGGCCTGCAGCCACTGTACAAAATACCATCCATAATCTTGGTAATATTTAGGATTTAACTGACCGCTTGTCCAAGAATCGAAAGGTTTTAAATCTGTTAGATTGTTCACTTTCATCCATTTTGGTGCAGTCCAAGGAGATCCCATAATTTTGATCGATGGGTTGATGGCAAGTATTTCTTTCAATACCGGCAGAACATATTGTTTCTCTTCTGACTGCAAAGCAAAGTTTTCCTTACCTTCTTTATCCCAACAGGTATACTCACTGAGAGAGAAATCCGAACATCCAATAGCAATGCGAATGTAGTTCATTCCCATACCTTTGTCATCGGAGAAAGTTTCTGTTAAAAATTTTGTCCGATCTTCTTGAGTCATCTTCATCAGATTGTAACAAGTAGATCCCGTTATTGCTGCACCAAAACCATCCATAGTCTGAAACTTTTGAGTAGGATCTAAGGTGATCGTATTGGGCGACATATTAAATTTTGTACTGAAATCTATAAACCCTTTACTAAAATCTTGCGAACGGGTATTTGTTGTCGTATATATGGTGATATCGCCATTATCTTTTATCGAATCTATAGCAGAAGGTGTATAGCTGTCTCGGTTACATGATGTTGCCGTCATTAAACAGGACAACAAGAGTGTATATATCATAGTATTATTATTTTTACGTTTCATAAAGTTTTAAATTAATTAGTATCCTAGATTTTGTACCAAATTTGGATTCTGATCGATCTTGGCTTGTGGTATAGGCAAGCGGTATGAATACTGATTAAATGGATAGACTTGAGACTTACGTCCTGAATCTTTAGCATATACAGCATTCATCACAGACTCTACCTTATCCAATCGAACTAAGTCAAACCAACGCTGTCCTTCAAATGCCAATTCCAGTCGGCGTTCTTTCAATAATGCTTCCAACATACGATCTTTGCCTGCTCGTGTAGCATTATCTAATTTTGGAAGTTTTACTCTTTCACGGACACGATCAATAATTTCAGCAGCAGCAGTCAAATTTGGACTGGCCTGCATAATCAATGCTTCGGCTTTTAGTAATAATAAATCAGCATATCTTAATTTAACCATACTGCTCATTGAAGATCGCAGTTTGAACATAAATGGATAATGCGAAGCTGGATAATAATTACTCCATTTGGCTACATAATAGACGATGGATTGATTCATTCGAATTTGATCACCATCATTTTCATAAGTTTGAATCAAATCTCGAGATGGGGTGACCCACTTAGCCCATGTAAAGCTATTTTCATAATTTGCCAGATCACGACCAAACATCCATGTCGCCCAATTACCTGCTCCAGGCATAAATTGTGCTTCTAATATGGATTCGCGTGTATTGCGCTGTGCCAGGTCAGTGTTGCCAGCATTCATCGCATATATATCAGCATAATTGGTATTCAAGTCAAAGCCATCAGCTGTTAGTGCATCTACATATTGGATTACTTTGGCATAATCACGAATCGGTTTTTCAGCATATACTTTTGCTAACATGGCTTTGGCTACAGATTTTGTAAACCGTGTTTTATCAGTTGCAGATCCATTAGGCGCATCCGCCAATGCTTCCACTAAATCCTTTTCGATCTGACGATATGCTTCTTCTTCGGTGCTTTGGAACGGAAAATATTGTGGATATACCTCTTCAATATTTTCAGCTGTAATATCTGCAGCTTGCGTCGTGATGACCGGAATAGATCCAAAAATACGTACCATATCAAACATCGCTAATGCACGGAAGATTTTAGCTTGTGCTTTGTATGATTTAATATCCGAATCACTTACGGATTTATCTGCTACACTATCGATATTAATAATTAATCGGTTAGCACGAGCGATATCTTCTAAATAACGACCCCAATCCCGATCGATAACGGAGTTAGATCCTTCAATGGAATTATTCTCAAAGGGTAAAACCTCAGCCCCTGTTGTTCCTGCATAGGCATTGTCGGCATGTGATTCGGAGATGAGTAATAAATCTACATACCAATGTTCTTGTCTGTCGCGCATCTGTTGATAAATTCCCGTTAAGAAATTATCCACTTCACTCTTGTTCTTAAAAACAATCTGAGTTCCTGATTCGGTCTTTCCTTGAGTATCATCCGAATAACCATCTAATGGATCTCTATTTAAAGAACAAGAAGAGGCTAGAAGAGATATGATAAGCAATTTGAAAAATAATTTTATAGCTATTGTTTTCATGATTATTCCATTAAAATTCTACGTTTACCCCAACTACAAATGATCTACTTTGCGGATAAGTTCCCCAATCTATACCCTGTACACGTCCAGAGTTTCCATACTGGTTGACTTCAGGGTCCATACCTGAATATTTCGTCCAGGTCAACAAATTGCTCGCAGATAAATAAGGTTGTATTTTTTGAATACCCATTCTTTTCAATCGTTCTGGAGCGATAGCATAACCCAATGAGATATTTTTCAATCTCAAATAACTTCCATCTTCCACAAAATAAGTCGAGTTTTTCATATCAAATCCCGCCTTAGGTACATGGGTTATCTGTCCTGGCACACGCCAACGGTCTAATACCACTGTAGATTGATTACGGCCATCATACATGCCCTCAGTTTCCATACGGCTTGCATTAAAGATATCATTGCCATAAGTTCCTTGAATAAATATGCTGAGATCAAAGTTTTTCCAAGAGAAACTATTGGTCATACCGTAAGTAAATTTGGGATTTGGATCACCAATATATGTTCTATCAGAAGATGATATTTTTTGGTCTCCATTCAAATCACGATACATCAACTGACCGGTCTCTGGGTTCACACCATCACTGATATAACCAAAGAAACCTCCTAATGCACGTCCAGGTTCATTTCGAACAGCATAATCATGCACATTGTCATTGGTCATCGCGTCATTATAAAGCTGACTTAGCACCAGTTTATCGAGACGATTTTTATTGAATGATATATTAAAGTCAGTGTTCCATGTCAATTCACCTACTAAATTTTTTGATCCTAGCGCAATTTCAAGACCTTTATTCGTCATCTCTCCTTCATTACGTTTGATCACACTTGCTGCTGCCGATCCTGCTGGAAGAGAAACTTCCATCAACATATTCGTTGTTTTTTTATGGTAATAATCTAACGTCAAGGTTACTCTATTTTGAAAAGCTGCGACGTCCACTCCTATATTTGCTTGTGTTGTGGTTTCCCAAGTTAAATCTTTCGCTCTTAACGTATTGGGCTGTGTAATATTGGGCACAGCATGTTCTTGACCTACCTTAAACCATTCTATTCTTTCTATTCCGTTGAAAGCTAAGTAAGAATAATCGCCCAGACCCGATTGATTACCTGTTTGTCCCCATCCACCTCTTATCTTTAAGTCATCAATCCATTCCACATCTTTTAAGAAATCTTCTGATGAAAGTCTCCATGCTGCAGAAACAGAAGGGAAATAACCCCAACGATCATTTGGATTTAATTTGGAAGAACCATCTGCACGCATGTTTGCTGTCAACAGATATTTACCATCGTAATTGTACATGGCCCTTGCGAAATAGGACATGATCCCCCAATTGGAAGCGCCAGATCCTGTACCATTCCAAGAAATCATGTTTGCTGCATTCAATGTTTGTATCAAACCGTTTGCATAGTGCGATCCATTGATATAGCTATTGGTATATTTTGAATCTGTCCAGGAAGAACCAGCCATAGCTTCGATATGGTGCTTTCCAAATCTTTTGTTATAGGTCAACACATTATCCCATGTCAATACCGTATTCATATTACGGATATCTGATGCTTCACCATATTGATTTCTCCCCCACGTCGTTGTCAACGGATCTAAAAAAGTAGTCAATAAACCATTTCTACGATCTAAAGTAAAGGAAGATTTAAAATTCAAATTGGGATCAAAGGTGATCAAGGCACTTCCCGATGCTAATATTCTATTTTCGCGATTGTTGTTATATTTTGTTCTCGCTAGATTTTCAATAGGGCTCGTGATATTATTGATTCCATAGAAATTATTATAGTAACGCTCCGGATCCGTTGGATCCCATATTGGTGCATAAGTTGGTGTTGTAATCACAGCAGTCACCACTCCTCCTCGATTAGAACCTAAACCGGATGTAATACCATTATCATTGTAATCAGAATAGGTAACATTGGCATTAACTTTTAACCATTTACGGACTTGATTGTCAATATTAGCTTTAAAATTATAACGTTTAAAAAACGAACCTTTTAATGTTCCTTTGTCATCTGTGAATCCTCCAGAAAGATAATATCTTAATTTCTCCGTACCATCTGAAATCGTCAATTGATAGTTTTGTTGGATACCCGTTTTATAGGTTTCTTTAAACCAATCGGTTTGATCTGTCAATCCAACAGGAAGATTGACCATACCAATTTCATTTTGAAGATCTCGATATTGTTCCGTATTCAACACATTCACGGTATTGTTCACGATATTGGATGTCAATTGCGCTCCAAATGTAATTTTTCCTTCGCCAACTTTACCAGTTTTAGTCGTGATCAGAACGACGCCATTGGCAGCTCTTGATCCATAAATAGCGGCAGAAGATGCATCTTTGAGAATTTGAATATCGGTCACATCATTGGGTGATAGGAATTTGATGTTATCCACAGGTACACCATCGACTACATACAACGGATCATTACTTCCATTAAAAGAAGTTGTTCCACGTACACGGATATTCATCTGACCTCCTGGTGCACCATTCGGTTGCATCACGGCTACACCCGCTGCTTTCCCTTGGATCGCTTGCCCCACATTGACGATCGGTCTTTTTTCAAGATCTTTGGTTGATACCGATGAGATAGCAGTAGTGACATCTTTTCGTTTGACAGAGCCATATCCAATCACTACGACGTCGTCTAACACATTGGTCGATGCACTTAACTGTACGGTAAGATTACTGGTATTTGCTAGTACCTCTTTGCTGTCATAACCGACATAGGTCACTAAAAGGGTCGTTCCTGCTGGAACCGAAATTTGAAAGCGTCCATCTTCTTGGGAAGATACGCCATTTGTTGTTCCTTTTTGAACAATCGTCACTCCACCTAATGGTTTCTGATCTTGAGCGTCAATGACACGCCCACTGATCTGCAATCTATCCTGAGCAAAAGATGGACCCATCATCGCAAAGAAACAAATTAGCCACATAAAAAGAGTTGCTTTCTTAGTAAAGAAAATCATAAGTATTTATAAAATGGTTTCTAGAATTAGTTTGAGAACTACTCAAATAGCCATAGAGTTCCCCCGCTCTGTGGCTCAAACAAAGCTACTAGAACCCCAATCGGAATAAAAGGGTGCAATCTTAAAAAGTACTGGATTATTTTTTTAAATAATTATAAATGAGGATTTTGCAAAAATATATATAAGTCAAAAAGTACTTAATTGATCGTTAAGAACGATCAATTACGCCTATCTGGCGGACAAAATCTTCAAAATCATCGCGATTTCCGATCGCTTTATTGCGAACTTTGGTTCGGTAGTTATACACCGTTCGCAACGAGTATCGTAAAAAACTGGCAATCTTTACACTGTCCGTAATACCTAGTCGGATCAATGCAAAAATACGAAGTTCGGTATTTAAAAACTCACCCTTCTTCGGTAGAATTTGCTCTTCTGGGGCGAGGAGTTTATTGAAGTCTAATACAAATGAAGGATAAAGATTTAAGAAAATACGATCAAAATTAATATACAACTGCTGTACTTCCCGCTCGACCATCTGTGTGGATTTCAATTGATCTTTGATCGCATCCCAGTGTTGCGCACTTGCTTTTTTAAGAAGCGCTTTACGGATGTCTTCCATTTTGTCAATATAATTGGAGCAGAGATCAAAAAATTGGGCTATATACTCCTCTTTTATATGATTCGATTCGGAAAGTTGACTATTTTTATGATTGATCTCATCGTTCAACTTTCGTAAATTGGTATTGGTCACCGATAGCTCCTCTCTTGTTTGCCGCAATCGCTGTACTTGCCTAAAGATAAATATCAAACCAATAATCAAAATCACCGATAAAAAACTAATGACAAAAAGCATCATTTGCAATTGCTTATTTTGGGTATTAATTTTTTTCTGATAAGCGGCATTGATAATCGGATAAAAAGAGGTACCCTCAACGATACGATAACGAACATTACAACCCATGGCATCATCAATTGCTTTTTCAATAAATTTGAATGCATGATCAAAATCCCGTAATTCATAATAAGTCAAAGCCAAGTCTTGTAAAGAAGCATTATCTCGATTAGCAATTTCAATATCAGCAATCGCTGAGCGAGCAAAATAATAGCGTTGAGCCACAATATTCTTTTCTTGCTTATAGATCAATCCCATGAAATAGGCTATAAGTGCCCTTTGTTCTAAATTTTCTTCATGATCTACCCACATGGACTTAAATAATGCCTTCGCCTCATCTCGCTTTCCCTGAAATAGGGTTTTAATGGCAATTGTACTTTTATATTCAGAAGATGTTGGATTAAGAACCATGAGGAGAGAATCCCGATAGCGTTCACTTGCCTGATAATATTTATCATGATTATTGCTTTGTCCATAATGACTGTAAAAGGCACTGTAAATTTCATAATATTTGGGTAACAGTGCCTGAGGTAAAGTCTGAGACTGCAATTGGGCCAACACCTGAGCTGCCTCGATATAACGGCCTATTGAAGAATAGATCCAAGCTAGATCCAGATTAATCACAACTGCTAAGGAATCTGATTTGTTCAAAGCCAATTTCCTGCAAAGCATGATATAATGGAGAGCCGAATCAGATTGAAATTTTTTGTAACTTTTAAATATTTCGTAGTTTTTGTTCAGATATAAATTTTTATCATGTTGGATCATGACCGCTTCCTTTTTAAGTCTGGCGATTTGATCTTCTTTCTTTTTCACATAAAGTTCTTGATTTTCCATGACATACTCCAATTTGCGATAGACACTTGTACTATCACTCAAATCTTGGGCAATACCCGTAAAAACAAAAAAATAAAGTAAAAAAAGAACTGCTAAGCGTTTAGTCATTATTTAAATCCCCCCGTGATTGCCGATAAATATATCATATTTTACCTTAAATTCACAAAAATGGGGTAGACAAAAAATTGCCTACCCCATTTTTACAGTGCCATCCATTTGATGCCATTGTGTGTATCAGTATACCAACTCCTAGTACAATTTTGATCTGGAGATGATGAACAATGATTACATTACTTTAATTCTATTTTACTAAAGGAATAAGGAGCATCTTCATCCTTTATTCCTCTTTTTTTATTGGGCTGATCAGACATATCAAATTGTATTTTCGCCCCCTTTATCAGTTCCTCATACCTAAAAAAGTTTTTAGTATACGATTTTCCATTGATCTTGACTTGATTGACATATACATTTCCTTTGTCTTGATTGGTGGCATCAATTGTCAATACTTTCCCATTCTGCAATTTTAACTTAACGGATTGAAATTGTGGCGACCCCAGTACATATTCTCCCGATCCTGGTGCTACGGGATAAAAACCTAACGCTGAAAAAACGTACCATGCAGATGTCTGTCCATTATCCTCATCACCGCAGTAACCATCTGGAGTAGGCAGATAAAGCTTATCCATTATTTTTCGGACCCAATATTGTGCTTTCCAAGGTTCAGCAGCATAATTATATAGATAAGGCATATGCTGAATCGGTTGGTTGCCATGCGCATACTGTCCCATATTCATGATCTGCATTTCACGCATTTCATGAATCATGCTTCTACTTTTCATACCTTCATAACTTGGGATCACAAATACGGTATCTAACATCGCATTAAATGATTGTTTACCTCCCATCAGATCAATCAGTCCTTGAGGATCATGAAATACGCAAAAGCTCCAATGCCAAGCATTTCCCTCGGTATATTCTTTTGACCAAGCGCTTGGATCAAAAGGTGCAATAAAAGTACCATCGGATTTTTTACCTCGCATCAATTTTGTCTCGGCATCATAAATATTTTTATAATTCATGGCACGCTTTGCATAGATGTCTATTTCAGATGCTGGTTTGCCCAATGCTTTACCAAATTGATAGATACTCCAATCGTTGTATGCATACTCCAGTGTTCTTGCCACATTTTGATCGATATTTTTATCGACGGGAATAAAACCCATTTGATTATAGACCTCATGACCAAACCTTCCGGTTGCCGAAATTTTAGGATGCGCATGATGTGCTCCGTGCACGACGGCATCCCATAATAAATGGGCATCGTACCCTTTTCTCCCTGTCACAAAAGCATCAGCAACGATTGAAGCAGAATTATTACCGATCATCGATTCGCGATGTCCTGGTGAAGCCCACTCCGGTAGAAATCCACTTTCCTTATAGGCGTTTACCAAACCCGCTTGCATCCGATCATTCATCTCGGGATACACTAAATTTAACAGAGGAAACAAGCTTCTGAATGTATCCCAAAACCCCGTGTCGGTAAACATCTCACCAGGAAGTACCTGACCATTATAAGGGCTATAGTGCACGCGGTTGCCTTGACGGTCTATCTCAGAAAAATCACGTGGAAATAAAGTCGAACGGTATAAACAGGAATAAAAAGTTTTTAAACGATCTATATCTGGATCTGTGACCTCAATACGTCCTAAGACCTCATTCCATTTGGCTTTTCCTGCGGTTGCAATTTCATCAAATGTTTTACCATTTACTTCTTTTAGATTGAGTTCTGCCTGTTCAAAACTGATAAATGATGATGCTACTCGAGCTAAAACTTGTTCGCCTCTTTTTAAATTTTTAAATCCGATGATGGCTCCGGCGTGATTGTCCTCTAATTCCAATACATTACTTTTGATCGCACCACTTTTGACCGCAGCTTTAAAATCAAAAGCACGATCAAAAACGATTACAAAATAATTTTTAAAATTTTCTGGTACACCACCACTATTACGAGTATTATATCCTATAATTTTATTTTCCTCTGGAATTATTTTTACATAAGATCCTTTATCAAAAGCATCGACAACGATATTTGCTTCTGCTGTCTTAGGAAATGTAAAACGAAATATCGCTCCGCGTTGCGATGGCGTCAACTCTGTCGTTACATCCCAATCCGCTAAATAAACGCTGTATAAATAAGGTTTCACGATTTCTGCTTTATGTGAAAACCAGCTTGCACGTTTCTCTTGATCAAAGACAGGTTCACCTGTTGTCGGCATGATTGAAAATTGTCCATAATCATTATTCCATGGACTTGGCTGATGGGTTTGTTTAAAACCTTTAATTTTATCGGCGGTATAAGTATATACCCAACCATCGCCCATATTACCGGTCTGAGGCGTCCAAAAATTCATTCCCCAGGGCACAGCAATAGCCGGGTAGGTGTTGCCATTGGATAATTCGTACTTGGACTGGGTACCGATCAATGGGTTGACATAATCAACTGGACTAAGAGATTGTGCTCCACTTACACAGATGGAGAACATGAAAACAAGCGATCCTACAATTTTTTTTAAATTCATTATGTTGTTTTTCTTTTCGATCAAATAGACAAAGGTCATGCTTTAATCTTTAAAAATAGTTTTTTCTAAATTTACACATCTTCACGTTAACTCCTAAATAAGCTCCGATTATTATTAAAAAAAAGATAGTTGAGATGCTCCGCAATAAATAAATCAAGGTCCTAAAAGGACCTTGATTCGATTACAAACAAACATTACCAACCTGCATTCTGAACTAACTTTTCATTCTTCAATACTTCGTTATTTGGAATTGGGAATAAATAATCCCGTTTTTTAAATATCCTAGTTTCAATAAGTGTCCGTTTAAAGAAGTCATTACCGTCTGCATTGAGATTCATTCCATACACAGCAGTACTAGCCGTATTTTCAGCAATCTTCCAACGGCGTGCATCAAAATAACGGACATTTTCAAAAGCTAATTCTACCTGACGTTCTTTTCGAATAGCGTCACGCATCGCTACCTGCCCCACAGGAATGGCAACATCTCCTTCACCGTATCCAGGTACGCCCGCACGTTTGCGGATCAGATTTACATATTTTAAAATATCTGCATGTCCAGGTGAAGATTCATTGAGCGCCTCTGCATAATTCAGATATATATTTGCTAATCTTAACAATAGCGCTCCTCTGCTGTTACCATTAGATCCTACATTCTTTCTCACCGTGTAACCTGTAGGTGTAACATCGGATGTACTTTGTGATCTTCCTGAATTACCACTATAGTTGAACAAAGAAATGACTGGAGCACTACTATTAGCTTGGTTCAACCAATAGCTTCCACTGTAAGTGATCCCGACATAAAAACGTGGTTCGCGATTGACATACATCCTGTATGTGGTACGCTCTGCCGGATCATATGGAGCCTTATAGTTGACAAATCCCTCTTCCGAATACGTTGATTTAGGATCAGAAATAGGCAATCCATTTTTCATAAAATAAGCATCGACGATGAATTGAGTTGCTCCGAGTGCACCACCACCTTGAGCTGCCGACGGAAAACCAACATGTTTTGGTGTACGATCATACTGCGTATTATTTCCACTGTTCGATCGGGCAAATATCCATTCCCGATTCCAATCTGTCGTCATCACATTACGGCAGGATAAATATGCTGCAACAAAAGGGTCCGCATTGGTTTCCTGATAGAGATCATAATAGTTTGGTACAAATTCATCTATAAATTCTTTAGAAGCTGTTGCTGCTACTTGCCACTTTTGTCGGTCCTCAGTTGGACTGTATAATGCTGTTCCATCTGAATTTTTAATTGCTGCAAAATCGGCGTTACCATTATATAATGGGCTTGCTTTTAATAACAATGCCTCAGATTTATACGCTTTCACGACACCTTTTGTGATTCTTCCATATTCATTGTTACTCGGTACAAAAGGTAATTCTTGGTAAGATTCATCCAGCTCGGTTACAATATAATCGATACAGGCATCAAACGGACTTCTTGCCAGTTTAAGATCTGCTAAGGGTGCGTTGATATCCAGTATTTGCTCCCCAATAAGTGGGACAGCCCCATAGGTTTTCACCAGATAATAGTAATACAGTGCACGAAGTGCACGTGCTTCAGCTTTGTAAGTCGATTTCATGACTGAAGTCACCTCAACAGGATTTGCATTATCGATATTTTGAATAAAATAAGATGCATTGCGAATACCCTCATAGTAGCTGTTCCAAAATCCTGCGACAACACCATCGGTATTGCTCCATACACTCGAAGTCATATTGTTGGCATAATTGAAATCCCAGGTATATTTCGCTTCATCAGAAGCCGCGGTCCAAGGGCCTGCATTGCCCGAATTCGTAAATCGCTGTACCAACTCATTGGGAATGACACTGTAGATGTTGGCGAGAAACTTATCCGTATTTGTTTTGGATTTAAAAATATCCTCTACCGTAATGACATCATCAGGTACTTGATCCAAGTAATTTTTACAGCTATTGAAAGATGTCAAAGCTAAAGCTGCAATTAACACCCAGCTATATTTATATATTTTCATTTTTGTAAGATTAAAAGTTAAAATGTGGCCTGTACGCCCATTGATATGGTCCGCACATTTGGATATCGAGTTCCATTTCCTGTGTTCAATTCAGGATCCCATAGCTTAAATTTACTCCAATAAAGTAGATTTACGCCTTGTATATAGATCCTTGCATTTTTCATATTTATCTTCTGCAAAAAGTCCTTTTTAAAATTATAGCCGATATCCATCGTTTTTAAACGTAGGAAATCCACATCTTTCACCCACCATGTAGAAGCAGCAGAATTGTTCTTGTTTGCGGCATTACCATAAGCTAAACGCGGATAGAATGGATTTTCCAAAGGATTTTCTTCTGTCCAGCGATCTTCAGCAATGGTATAGAGATTACTTCTCTCTGCTCCAGTGCTGTTATTGAAAGGAATAATACCATCACCACCAATAAGGCGCTCAGCTCCCGAAGTACCTTGAAAAAATGCACCAAAGTAAAACTGTTTATAGGAAACGTTGACACCAAAACCAAAGACAGCATTAGGCACATCACCATGTCCTATCCAGCTGACATCATTGGCATCTACCAATCCGTCACCATTTAGATCTTTGTACCGAATATCACCGACACGTTGTGCTCCTAAAGCACTTTGATCAGCATGATTTTGGATCTCTTCTAACGATTGAAACAAACCATCTGCTTGATATCCATATATGCCCAACACGTTGTTGCCCCTTCTTTCCATATAGGGGAATGGTTGCTTCGGTTGATCATTTTCAAGAATCTTGTCTTTGTTATAAGTAAAGGTAGCACGCATATCTACATGGACATTTCCAACAGGAAAAGGTGCTAATTCAAGAGTTCCGTCTATCCCTTTGTTTTCAATAATTCCTAAATTTGCCCAAGGATTATTGGTCAATCCTACATAGTCAGGAAGTGAAGCTCTCTGTAAAAATACTCCTGTTCTTTTTTCTTTAAAAAAGTCAACTGTTAATGATAATTTACTCTTTAATGTTTTGATTTCAAGACCTAGATTTTGTTTATGGGACTCAGCCCATTGCACATTGGTACCGTAATCTGAAATCGCAGTTCCACCATAGCCCGTATTATTGGTACCGTTACCAAAAGTATATCCTCCGGCACCGGTATTCACTAAGGTCAGGTAACCGAAGCGACGGGTTCCTCCATTACTACCATCTCCAACTTTACCGTCAGAATAGCGCAATTTCAAAAAGTTAATCCCATTTTTTACCGGTTCAAAAAATTTCTCATTAGACACTACCCAGCCGACACCAAAGGAAGGGAAAAATCCAAACTTCATTCCTGGTGCAAAATTCTCCGACCCATTGTAACCAAAATTACCTTCAACAAAGTACTTATCGTCATAAGAGTAGGTCAAACGACCTGCCGTACCCATATTACGAAAAGGTAGCGAGGATGTCACATTATCCGCAAAAGCTTCCACGATCTCCCTTTGGTTATATAATAACATCGCCGATATCTGATGCTTGTCTGCAATCACGGTATTATAATTCAATGCCGCCTCGGTGTAAAATTGTCTATTGGAATTATTTGATTTTGAAAATGCAAGATCATCGGCCCCTTGTGAAATAATATTCAAAATTGGATTTCCCTGATCATCGTATGGGAATAAGCGATTGATTAAATAAGTACTCCTATTTCGGGTCCGATTGATGGTATGTTCGTTCCAGATATCAAAGGAGTATAATGCTGAAAAATTCAATCCTTTTAACCAAAATGAAAGGTCTTGTGTCAATCGAGCATTTGTCATTATTTGATTACTGAAAATATTTTGGTAACCCGTTTGCGTTATTTGACCATACGGATTAGGTTGCGCTCCTGCTGAACTCACTCCTGGAACAAAATTTCCTGGATACATAGCAGGATACAACACTGGATTTGTTTGCATCACGTTGCCAAAAGCTTCTTCGGGTCTCACGCCTGGATAATTGATGTTACCGATATTACCTTGCGTCCCCAATTCGAATTTGGTTGTTGACGTCCAGTTCATGGAGATATTAGAAGTAAAATTATACCTCTTATATCGTGTGGTAGCATCATATTTTTGCAGATCATCTGTCCTGAGCAAACTCGACTCATCATAATATGCTCCAGACACATAATAACTTGCAAATTCAGATCCTCCTCGAGCACTAAAATTTGCACGACGGTTGCTTGCCGAATTTTTAAAGAGTTGATCCATCCAATTGACATTGGGATATAGGTAAGGATCGTTGCCAAGAATAGTATTGTTGATATAATTATTGGAATATTCTTTTTGCATACCTGTCGCTATTCGAGCCTCATTGCGCAAGAGCATATACGTCACCCCGTCCGTCAGTTCGGGTCTTTTTGTAAACGATGTAAAGCCTTGATTATAATTAAACATCAAAGCAGGTTTGCCCGTTATACCTTTTTTGGTACTGATTAAAATTACACCATTGGCTCCTGCAACACCGTATACCGCTGTCGCTGATGCATCTTTCAAGATCGTCAACGAGGAGATATCCTCTGGATCTAGCCCATTGATATCACGACCTTGTACCCCATCGACCACGACCAAAGGTCCTGTATTTCCGGACATACTTGAAATACCGCGGATCCATAGATCAGCACCGTCTGCACCTGGAAGACCAGAACGCTGTACTCCAACAAGTCCGGAGATACGTCCTGCCAGCATGGTGCTCAGATTGGCTACCGGTAATTTCAGGTCTTCAACATTCACACTGGATTGGGCTCCCACAACAGAAATTTTCTTTTGCTGCCCATAACCTACAACAACGACTTCATTAATACCGTTATTTATGGCTTTCAAAATAATATTTAAATTGATGGCATTATTGATTGCAACACGATAAGGTTCATATCCCACATTGGTGACGGTCAAGGAATCTCCTCGGCTGGCAAGGATCTCGAATTGCCCATTTTCTTTTGTTGCTGCAGAATTTTTCGTCATTAAATTGGTGACAGTTACTCCTGAAAGATTTACATTCATCTCATCACGCACAACTCCTTTTACGAGAACTTGTCCTGCCTGTTGCGCAACAGCTTCATTGCCCCAAAAACTATTGCAAAAAGCGACAAGAACGATTATTGTTCCGATTATTTTTTTCATCATCTGGTAGGTTAATTATTGATTAGCACTTTTTTGAGGATCGGAGATCAACCGCCACTCGGCCAATTGAAACAAGCCTGTTCCACCTGCAATAGCCTTAATATTCAGTTTGTAAAACTTATATTTTGTTGTATTAGAGATGTCAAAGCGAACTTTAAAATTACGATCGGGAAAAGCATATCCTGTTTTGCTCTCCAATGTTGTCCAATTTTCGCTATCATTGGAAGCAACGAGGTCCCAATCTTTTGGATCTCTTCCTGAAGCATCATTTGCAGAAGCTAATACATAAGAAGTGACCGCAATCCCACCAGGGAAAGTTAATTGTAGAAATAGATCATTTACATAGGGATTAATTAAAAATTTGGTTGAATAGTCATCATCGACAACTTTTGGAGAACCTTCACCTGCAGTCACACCATTACTATTTTCATGGTTAACAGTCAATTTACCATAAATGGTAATATCCATTTCTGGTTCATTTTCCGCAGGTAATAATTCATAGCTCTTGACCTCAGTTTTCTGGCAAGCACTAAAAGACAACAGTATGCTAACAAGAAGCAACAATCGCCTAGATTTGGTTAGTTTGTTCATAATAGGCTTTATTAGATATACTAAAACGGATTAGTAGTCTAATATAGAAAAGCCTATTTCAAAAACTTGTTAATCAATTGTTAACAACGATTTTTTTTATCCATGCTTGATCAATCGGGTGATAAAGCCAACTTTGTACACGGTTTCAATTTTCAATTGAGTCGAATTTTGTAATACTTTACGTATCCTAGAAATAAAGACATCCAAACTCCTACCCATAAAATAATCACATTCGCCCCATATTTTATTCAATATTTCTTCTCTTGTCAATACGCGATCCAGATTTTGCAGTAGGTATTTCCAAAGCTCGAATTCACGGGTAGTCAAACGAAGCGTGGTTCCACCATTCACCCGCACTTCCATAGCGCTACAGAGTAAGGTTACATCCGCAATTTGTAACTCCTCCACTTTCTTCTCCTTTCCTCGTGCTAAAATATTATTCATACGCCATAAAAGTTCCTCCGTATCAAATGGCTTGGTGACATAATCTTCTGCCCCCAATTTCAAACCCGTGATACAGCTCTCTTTTGCATTTCTTGCAGTCAGAAATAAAAATCGAAATTCTGGTTTTAATAGCTTGATACGCCTAATTAATTCAAAACCATCAAAAGATGGCAATTGAACATCAACAAGTAGTAAATCAAAATTTTGTCTTTTACTTAGCGCTAATGCTTGATCACCGTCATCGACCAAGTGTACTTCAAAACCGCTTCGTTCCAGATACCATTGTACTTCGCAGCCTAAATCTGCGTCGTCCTCTATCAGTAATATTTTACCTTCCATACTATTTAATAATTGGAATTGTAATTCTAAAAATAGTTCCAACATCTATTGTACTATCCAGATCGAGTTTCCATTTATGGACCTCAACAATTTTCTGAACAAAATATAATCCTAAGCCCAGTCCTGTCATAGACCTCAGCTGATCACCCCTTTGAAACTTATTAAATATACGCTTTTGGTCACGCTTTTCGATTCCATAACCATTGTCACGAATTTCAATTTCCAACAGCTTCGTAGATAGCTGTACAACTTGCACACGCACATTTTTTTCATTGCTTACATTATACTTTAATCCATTTTCGATCAAATTTGTGATTAATGTCGTGAACATAAAGTGGTCATAATAAGCACACAATTCGGCTATGTGATCGTCAAAAAACAAGGTAATTGTGGCTTCTTTTTTCCACTTGATCTGACTATCGAGGATGATATCATATAAATCTGTGATCAAAAAATGTCTATCAAATTGTGCTGCCTGCGGGTCGAAAGACGAAACCTCCAAGGCCTGATTGACCAATTTGTCCAGGCGCTGCACCTGCCGGTTGATGACCTCAACACTTCTAAAACCACCTGTCCATTTTTTATCTTGTAGATCTGCTTTCAGATTTTTGGCGGACACTTGTATCGTGGTAAGTGGGGTTTTGAATTCATGTGTCACATGGTTGAAAAAGTCAGCAGAAATTTCGTTCAATTTCTTTTGCCTGATCCAATTGCGCATGGTGATGAAAAATAAAAAAACAATGACAATAATACTGCTACAGGATAAAAGTAAAAATGGTGCTATAGCCAACAGGATATTTTTGACCTGATTATGCTTACTCACATAAAGTTTAAAACCTACTAAATTAGAATACGCAGAAGGTAGCGTAACCGTAATTGCGGAGACAATATTTTGGGGCCGGACAACTTCCAGATGACCATCTATTAACCCTTTGCTATCTGCTGTACTGATATCAAATAAGGAATAATAGGTATTCCCATCAAATGTGAGACTAAGTCGGTCCATATATAGGGCATAATTATATTCTGCTTGATCCAACTTTTGTTTACGCACGATATGGTCAAATTCGACATTAAAGTTCGCCCCCTTTTTGAGCGCTACCAAGACTTGATCTCCTAATTGATTTAATTTTTGTTTAAATAGTTTTTGATCTTCTTTCGCTAACTTTTGCAACCTAGGGTATTGCGGCACCAAGATGGAATCGATGATCTTTTGCCCACCACGATAGACTTTATCATTGATGATCGATTGTTCATATTCCAGCTTAATTCCCGCTTTTTCATTTTTTAAAAAATCAAGTTGTTCGATTTTATAAACACTCGATATCAATCGAAGCTGCAGAAAAATTAAGACCACAAAACTGGTAATTGCTACCGCTTGTATGATCTTAATTTTACTTATCTTCTTAGGTGTATACTTGACCATTGACATTTTTCAAACCTGATATTTAATCTATGTCCTTCCTATGATATTGATCGAATGTGCTTGGGTGTACAAAGCAATCTACTATTTACTTGGTTTACTTGCCATCTCAAATTGTAGTTCTCCACCATTTTTGATCGCCTCATAAGAAAGTTTCAATCCCGATAAAGTTTGTCCATTTAGACTTACTTTTTTCACATACACATTCTTTTCCGATTGATTTTTCACTTGTATTGAAATCGTCTTACCATTCTCTAAGTTAATCTTCGCCGATTTGACCAATGGACTGCCGATCCAATAAGCATCTTCCCCTGGTGCTACAGGATAAAATCCCAAAGCAGTAAATAGGTACCAAGCCGACATCTGTCCACAGTCATCATTTCCACCCAGTCCTGCATGACCATTATGATATTGATTGCGGATGATCTGGCGTACACGTGCCTGCGTTTTCCCAGGACTATTCGTTAAATTATACAAGTAAGCCACATGGTGTGACGGTTCATTACCATGAACATAATTACCGATGATCCCATCACGCGTTATATCTTCAGTATGCTCAAAATATTTATCCGGCAGTTCCATGGTAAATAAAGAATCCAGATAATTTTCCAATTTTTTCTTACCCCCCATCATGTCCATCATGGCTGCAGGTTGATGCGGTACGTATAAACTATAGTTCCAGGTATTTCCTTCTATAAAACCTTGCCCATGAGTTTCCAAGGCATCAAATTTTGCTCTAAATACTCCTTTAGAATCTTTAGGTCTCATAAACCCGATTGTGGGGTCATAGACATTTTTCCAGTTAGCAGCTCTTTTAATAAAGGTCTCATAAACATCATCTTTCCCTAATTTTTTGGCAAGTTGCGCAATACACCAATCATCATAAGCATACTCCAGGGTATTGGAAACTGAAGTTCCTGATAACTCATCAGGGACATAGCCCATATCGATATAAGGTCCAATTCCTTCATACTTTCGAGCGTTTGCCGTCTGCACACAAGCTGCTAGTGCTGCCTGTGCATCGCCTTTATAGACACCTTTCAAAATTGCGTCTACCACAACCGATACCGAGTGATAACCACTCATGCACCAATTATCATTGGCATAATGCGACCAGATCGGCAACATATGTAACACACTTTGATCATAGTGTGCCATCATCGAAGCGACCATATCAGCATTTCGTGTCGGGTTGATCAAATTCATCAGAGGATGAAATGCACGAAAAGTATCCCATAGCGAAAAGGAGGTATAATTGGTAAATCCCTTTGCTTGGTGCACCTCTTGATCCAAACCTTTATATTCCCCATTAACATCCATATATACCGTCGGCATCAAACTGGCATGGTACATCGCTGTATAGAAATTCACCAAATCTTCCTTATTGAGCATATCCACTTGAACTTTGTTCAATTCCTGTTCCCAAGACTGCTGTCCGGCCTGAACATAATTTTCAAAATTCCAGTGTGGCGCCTCTTGTTCCATATTGGCGAGCGCATTTTTCATACTCACCGGACTCAACGCCACTTTCATCAAGACTTCTTCTCCCTCATTCGTATCAAAATCTAAGTTCATCTTAATTTGATGAGCCGCTAAATCTGGAAAATTGTTTTTTTGATCAAATTTACGCCAAAAACCAGCATACACCTGTTTGCCATCTTCATATTTAGCACCATAATTTTTAAATGCTTTGGAGGTTTTAATCGCAAAATAAACTGTTCTCGTACGAGCCCAACCATTCGTCTGTCGATACCCCACCAATGTAGAGTCATTCAAAACCCGCACTACTGTCCACACATTTTTTCCTTCGTAGTTATAGATACCGGCTGTCAGATCCAAGATTAAATGAGAGGCATCCGACTGTGGAAATGTATATCGATGTATTCCGACACGGGTCGTGGTCGTCATCTCTGCTTTGATCTGATGTTTATCTAATAGCACTTTGTAATAATTCGCCTCAGCAACCTCATTGTTATGCGAATAGGGTGAGCGATAACCATCTTGTGGCCGATCTGCTGTCCCAGGATTGAGCTGAACTTTCCCCTGAGTAGGCATCACCAAGATATCTGCCAAATCCGAATGTCCAGTGCCACTAAAATGGGTATGACTGAATCCCACAATTGTAGGATCATCATATTGATATCCCGCACAATACTTATAAACATCACCGTTATATTGACCATTTACTGAATAAGGAATAGTATCGGTATCGGGACTCAACTGTACAGAGCCAAAAGGTACGGTTGCACCTGGAAATGTATGTCCCATTCGAGCAGTACCAATTAACGGTTTTACATATTGTATTAAATTAGATGACTGCGCCTGCAATAGGCTAGGAAACAAGAACAGCCCTAAGTATAGAAGTGGTTTATTGATCATGGATTTAGGTTTTATAAAGCGGGATTTTTGCTGTAGCTATCCCACAACTCATCGATTGTTTTTCCAGTTTGTTTTTTCCAAAATCCCTCTGTGTATGTTTTATCGCGCATGGCAGCATCAAGATTTTTAACAAATCCTTTTTTGACCTTTTTTTCAATCCAGCAGAAAAAACGGGCGGTCACGCGGTAGGAATCCGAATATTTTTGTTTTGCATTCCATTCCGGCAATTTCCAGTTTGCTCCAGCGTTATCGATACCATCCACAAATCGAACATAATCGGCAATACCTTCTGTAATCCACCAAGGACCTGATCCATTCGGATATCCCTGTACAATATGCATCACTTCATGTGTCACGACATCAATATCTCCCGGGTTTTTGGCAAACCACGATGGACTATAACGTACAATTCCACCTGCAGTTGCTGCGACACCTTTATAATCTGGATCGATGACAAAAGAGACTTTTTTCATCGTCTTTTTATTATAGGTCTTCGCCAATTTGGGATAATTAACAAAAAATGTATGGATCAGCTTTTCCTTTAATGCCGGGCTGAAATCTTTGTCCTTATTGATCCAGATTAAGGTATATCCTCCTTTTGTAATGCTATCGATATCAACCGCCACCTGGCGATCATGCTCGGTATGCTGCCAATTATCTTGAGCAAGGGCTGATTGACAAGCAATCAACCCTATGACACAACTAACTATCTTAATAAAATTCATCTGTTATTATTTTTTAAATATTGTTTTCAATTCCATAGTCATTGAATAAGGTGCCGCAGCCTTGGTCACACCACGATTGTAATTCGGTTTAGAAGTCATATCAAATGATAATGTACCCCCTTTTAATAATTCTTGATGACTCAACCAATTTTTGGTGTACGATTTACCATTTACTTTTAAGTCATTGACATAAAAATTCTGAGCGCTGGCTTGATTTCCGATGATTTCTACTATTTTTCCGTTTTCCAATTTTAACGTTGTTTTTGCAAAAAGAGGAGCTCCCAACACATACTCATCTGTCGCAGGACAAACAGGATAAAAACCCAGTGAAGAGAAAACATACCAAGCTGATGTCTGACCATTATCTTCATCACCACAATATCCATCAGGAGTAGCCTGGTACATACGATCTAATACCTGACGTACCCAATATTGTGTTTTCCATGGTTGAGCACTATAGTTGTACAAATAGATCATATGTTGTATAGGCTGATTGCCATGAGCATATTGCCCCATATTGGCGATCTGCATTTCACGGATTTCATGAATCGTACCTCCATAATAGCTGTCATCAAAATCAGGTTTTTGTGTAAAGACACTATCCAACATGACATTGAATTTTTGATCACCTCCCATAAGTCCAATTAAGCCTTCGATATCGTGAAACACGCTCCACGAGTAATGCCAACTATTTCCTTCTGTAAAGGCATCTCCCCATTTCAATGGATTGAATGGACTTTGAAATTGACCATCTTTGTTCTTTCCACGCATTAAATTGGTCGATGGGTCAAATAGATTGCGGTAATTCTGTGCTCTTTTTGCGTACAGCTCAATATCTGCTTTTGGTTTTTTCAAAGCCTTTGCCAATTGATAGATCGTAAAATCATCATAAGCATACTCTAAGGTACGCGCTGCATTTTCATTGATATCTACATCATAAGGCACATAGCCCAATTGATTATAGTATGCTACACCTTTACGTCCTACAGCCGTCATTGGCCCCTCATTGTTGGCTCCGTGCTTCAATGCTTCATACAAGGTATTGATATCATAACCTCTTAATCCTTTGATATAGGCATCAGCCACTACAGAAGCAGAATTATTACCGACCATGATATCAGCAAAACCTGGACTACTCCATTCTGGTAAAAAGCCTCCCTCGAGATATGCATTTTTAAGTCCTTCTTGCATCTCCACGTTGATAGATGGGTACATCAGGTTTAAGAACGGATATAGTGCCCTAAAGGTGTCCCAAAAGCCCGTACCCCCGAATAGGTAACCCGGAAGTACTTTTCCATTATAAGGGCTGTAATGTACTTTTTCTCCCGATGCATTGATTTCATATAATTTATTCGGAAAGAATAAAGTACGATACAAAGTCGAGTAGAATGTACGCATTTGATCAATATTGTCCCCCTCAACAGCCAGACGTCCCAATTTTTCATTCCAGATGGCTCTTCCATCAGCTTTTACCTGATCGAAACTACGGTTCCCTAATTCATTTAGATTAAGTAATGCCTGTTCGGCACTGATAAATGAGGAGGCAACCCGCACTTGGACAGGCTTAGTCTTATCCTTCACTTTAAACCCCAGTATAGCTCCGGTTTGATCTGCCGTAGATTTTAATTTGCCTTTGAAACGTTGCTTACCTTCCCAAGTTGAATAATTATCAAAAGGTTGGTCGAATACTAAAACAAAATAATTTTTAAAATTGGTCAACTTACCACGGGAATAACGTGTAGAATAACCGATCACCATATTTTTTTCAGGAATAATCTGTACTTCAGATCCTTTATCAAAGGCATCAAGCACAACGAATGCAGAATCCGTTTTATTAAATGTGAATTTAAAATGAGCAGCACGTTCTGTTGGTGTAAGTTCTGCCGTTACATCATGATCGGCTAGGTATACCGAATAATAATAAGGGGTTGATTTCTCCGACTTATGTGAAAACCAGCTTGCCCGCTCCTCTTGATCAAAAGCCGCTTTACCAGTCACGGGCATTAAAGAAAATTGCCCGTAATCATTCATCCAAGGAGAAGGTTGATGCGTTTGTTTCAGTCCTCTTATTTTATCAGCAGCATAGGTATATTGCCAACCATCGCCATTTTTCCCCGTTTGTGGTGTCCACATATTCATGCCCCACGGCAACCCGATTGCTGGATATGTATTTCCATTCGAAAGCGAAGGTTTTGAATCTGTTCCCATTAAAGGATTAACCAAATCAACAGGATCGATAGGTTTCCCATTTAATTTCTGGGCAGACACGGTACTCGTACAAAATAAGGATAGGCTTAGACTCCATGCTATCCCCCATTTTAGGGTTTTAAAAATCATATGTGGTAAATTAAATTGACATAAATTGGCTATCTCCGACATGATTGCGAGGAAATAATTGATTTAATAAAAATAAAGATAAAACCTTTTAGCAATAAATGAAAATAAAATTTATGCAATTTTTAATTCCTATCTTCTTTATTACAAAGGAAGTATAAGATAAAAAGAATTGTCATCTGAAAGTCTTTTTTGAAGATCACTAGAAAATTATTAACATATTTAACCTATCCTTGTATCAATATAATTTTTAAATAAAATGAATAAAGGAACTGTAAAGTTTTTCAATGAAACTAAAGGATTTGGTTTTATTACCCCTGAAAATGGTGGAGACGATGTATTTGTACACATTTCAGGCTTAAAAGACCAAGTTAGAGAAGGCGATAGCGTTAGCTACGAAATTGAAAACGGAAAAAAAGGCTTAAATGCCGTTAATGTAAGAATAAACTAATTACTATTATATTTTCTTGCAAAGCAGCCTCCCTCATCGGAAGCTGCTTTTTTTTGTTACAAATCATGATCATTCATTTTACGTTTTTATGATTATGCTACTTCCGGAGAAGTGTATACATTATGAGGATTTAATCTTTTTGCCACTGCATAGGCTAACCAAACTGCCATTGCTAAAGGCAATATCAAGCTATAGCCATTAGGAACTATACTACAGATTAGAAAAACTGCAGTAAATCGGCCATGGATCGCCGCTGCCAATGTGGAAGCAGCACCGATCAAAGCAAAATTAAGTACGATCAAATCTAAACCAAATACCAGATTACAAAGGATTGCAATGAGCATTCCTAAAAACGCTCCAGCAACAATACTTGGCGCAAATACTCCTCCGTCTCCACCAGCACCTAAAGTCAGTGAAGCGACAAATGGTTTCAATAAAATCAATAGAAACAAGGAAAGTGGGATAACGAATGCTGCACCAGGTTGTATAAGTAGTTCGATCATTTTTTGAAGACCATGATAGCTGTCACCATATAACGCTGGGAAAAACAAAATTAGACTACCAATCATGATAGCACCTATATTGACTCGAAGAAAATTATTATTAATCTTTGCAAATAGTTTTTTGCAAAGAAGTACCAGCTTCATAAAATATAGCGCCAATAGCGCTGATAATATAGCTACTAACGCCATAAAGGGTAAACCATACCAATGCCAATCTTGAACAGAAAAGGGTAATAACGTTTCCTTTTCAAAATAATATATCCCAACAAGGGCAATAACAGCAGCTATACTACAACTCAGGAGTACTGTTTTTTTCCATCCTCTTGCAATAACTTCGATGGCAAAGAACCACCCACCAAGGACAGAGCCAAATAAAATTGCGACCCCTGCTGTTACTCCAGCACAGATTAACTCTCTTTTATATTTCATGGGCATCCAACCTTTTTTACTAAATTGATTGCCCACAGTTGCTGTAGCGACAACAGTAGAAACCTCTATCCCGGTAGATCCACCGAAGATGACCGTCAGAAATCCGTTGATGTAATGCGATGGAATTTTAAAAAAAGGAAGATGATCCTGACGCGTATCCAGTGAACGATAGATTTCACGAATTCCTTTGTTTTTCCTGTTTTGAAAAAGATACTTTCTCAAAAAATAGATAATTGTGATTCCTATAGAAGGAAAGATAATGTATAAGTAATTATGGAGGACCGGCACGATTTCAAAAATGTAATCTTGAAAATAGGTGGTCAGGTGCTTAAGCGAATACGCCAATATCCCCGATAGCACAGCGACAATAATACTGCCTATCACAAGTTTAAAATAACTATAAAACTGGATGTTATCTTTCATGATTGATTTCATATTTCTGGCACAAAGCTACCATAAAAAAAAACAGATATCTTGATAACTGCCCGAAAAAATAGCCTCAGAACTAGGCCATCAAGATCATGATGATAAAAGAGTTCCTATCCCATGTGACAGTCTAAAAATATTTGATAAGGCTATTCTACAAAAATAATGATGTAGCCGAGGATAAATATGATAAATAGCATACTTATTTTTTCTCTTTCATGAGATAATTACCGACATTTGCGACTTTAGAAACTAAATCAACTTTGTAACAATAAAATTTGTAGCTTTGTAGCTACAAAACTATCAAAAATTTAAACATTAAGCGATTTGAATACAAATGAAAAAAATAACTGTTTTTAAGGATTTAAAACAGCTTTATTTATCATTTTTTATGCAGTGCGCTTTCATAAAGTTATTTAAAGGCTCTCACTTGAATAAGGTCAGATATTATATATCTTTTGGCACGATTTTTTCAACAGGATGCAAAATTTGGGAATTGGTTTTACAGATATTTATGAAAGTAACAATTGGATCACATGTCTATAAGCTATTTTTCCTTAAGCCACATATTAGTAATCACCTACTATTTGAAATACGAACATGATTAATATTACGCTGATTAAGAAAAAACTCCGGAAAGATAACCCACGTTGGGTCATTCTTTTAATCGATCTATTGATCGTATTTGGATGTTATGCTATTTCCAACTTTATCTTCAATACCATCCATGAACAATACTCTACAGCTATGATGCTTAAAAAGAGTGTGTTCATTTTAGTGGTTTATAGTTTGGCTTTCACGATGATGCGCACCTATAAAGGTATTATCCGTCAAACTGGAATTCAAGATGCGACAAAAATCTTTAAGACAGTCTGGCTTGCCTTTATGTTATTGGCCATCCCAACCATAGCAATTCGTTATTATATCCCGAAAGGCACTTTAGCTGGTGATTTTTTACGTCTCTCGTATATCATACTTTTCATGCATAGTTTTTTTACGATGGTGATGTTAGTTGCTGCTCGAGTAACTTACAGAAGCATTTATGAAATGCTTTTTCTACCCAATCGAAAAAACCGCAATGTATTGATCTTTGGAGCTTCCAGACCCGGATTAGTAGCGTACTCATTATTACGTGATGATCGACGTGTGAAAAACCACATCGTCGCCTTTGTCGAAGATAAAGTTTCTCGAGTTGGAAATCGAATTGCTGGGCTTCGTATTCTATATTTAGAAAAAATAGATCATGCTTTTATAAAACAATATAATATTTCAGAAGTAATCATTGCTGTTGAAAACAATGATCCCGAGCGTTTAGTTCAAGTCACCGATCATTTTCAACAATTGGATGTTGAGCTAAAAATCATGCCCAACACCCGTGTAATGTTAAATTCTGGAGCTAAGCGTGAGATCCGTGCTTTAAAAATTGAGGATTTATTGGGAAGGAAAGCCATTAAAATTGAAAACCCAGGTATTGATGCCGAGTTGGATAATAAGGTTATTTTAATTACCGGTGCTGCAGGTTCAATCGGAGGAGAATTATCGCGTCAGATTTCACAACGCAATTATCGTCATCTGATTTTATTGGATCAAGCCGAATCACCACTTTACGATTTACAACAATCATTAAAAGCAACACATCCTGACCGCGTCAAATGTATTGTGGGAGATGTCCGCGACAAAGTGTTTATGGAACGGATTTTTAAACGCTACCGTCCGCAGATGATCTTTCACGCAGCAGCATATAAACACGTCCCTTTAATGGAACAGAATCCATATGAAGCCATCTGGACCAATTTGGTAGGTAGCAAAAATATGGCTGATCTTGCAGTAGCCTATGGTATCCATAAATTTGTGATGGTCTCCACAGATAAAGCGGTCAACCCAACAAATGTGATGGGAGCTACCAAACGCGCTGCAGAAATTTATGTCAATAGTTGCAGTGCTCTTGGAAAAACCAATTTTATCGTAACCCGATTTGGCAATGTCCTGGGATCTAATGGATCAGTAATCCCATTGTTTGAAAAACAAATGGAACATGGTGGACCATTAACACTCACTCATGAAGATATCACACGATACTTTATGACGATTCCAGAAGCTTGTTTATTAGTTCAAGAAGCAGGTGTTATGGGAAAAGGAGGCGAAATATTTGTTTTCGACATGGGTAAATCCGTAAAGATCATCGATCTCGCCAAACGCATGATCAAATTAAAAGGATACCGATATCCCGAAGATATCGATATCAAGATTGTGGGATTAAGACCAGGAGAGAAAATATTTGAGGAGCTGCTGGCCAATGATGAAAACACTCAAAAGACACACCATCCAAAGATTATGATAGCACAGGTCAATCGTGAAGATATTGCTGAAAAATGCCATTTAATACAGCAACTCAGTGACGATATCACAACAATTGGCAAAGGAGAAATAAACGATATGAAATTGGTACAACAACTTAAAAAGATAGTTCCTGAATTCAAATCTCAAAATTCCATCTTTCAAGATCTTGATGAGGAAATTCAAGAAAAAATCATTGCTGAAGTTTAATCATATTCTGCAGCATGATCTCTAAAAAAATAAAAATAGCCCGTAACTAAATTACATGGGCTATTTTTTTATCATTAAAAATCCATCAATATTCGACAGAAAATTTAAGATTATATCCATTGCTGTGCAAATATGTTAAATTGACATCTGCAGAAAAAACAGTTTGGTATAATACTATCATTTCTGTAATTATTCCAAATATTCTTTCGTACTTTGCCCAAGTATTCTGATCAGATTACTTAGGCATTTATTAGTATGAATATGAAGAAAAAGCTTCCGCATTAGATTGATCTATATATGCTAGATAAAAATAAAGATTTATAAATATGCTTTAAGCAATAAGAATAAGCATGAAAGAAAAAAAAATATATATAGCAGGACACCTGGGTATGGTAGGTTCAGCTATAAAACGAAAATTAGAAGACTTAGGTTATCATAATTTTATATTCCGCAGCTCCAGCGAATTAGATTTACGGGATCAATCACAGGTAAAAGAGTTTTTTAGACAAGAAAAACCTGCAATTGTTATTGATGCTGCTGCAAAGGTCGGAGGTATAATGGCCAATAATAATTATCCATATCAATTTTTAATGGACAACATGCAGATTCAGAATAACCTCATTCACGAATCACTAGAAAACAAAGTAGAAAAATTTATTTTTTTAGGATCTTCTTGTATATATCCCAAATTTGCAGATCAGCCCTTAAAAGAATCTAGTCTATTGACTGACAGCTTAGAACCAACCAATGAATGGTACGCATTAGCTAAGATTACTGGTGTAAAAGCTTGTCAAGCGATACGTAACCAGTTTGGGAAAGATTACGTCAGCCTAATGCCGACCAATTTGTATGGTACACATGACAATTTCGATTTAACCAGTTCTCATGTATTACCAGCGATGATACGTAAATTTCATGAGGCAAAAATTAAAGGGAATACTAAAGTAACTTTATGGGGATCTGGTAATCCAATGCGTGAATTTTTATTTGTAGATGATTTAGCAAAAGCTGTAGTCTTTGCATTAGAAAACAAATTACCTGATTATCTATATAATATTGGCACAGGAGTGGATCTAAGTATCAAAGACTTAGCACACCTTATTCAATCAATAGTTGGGCACCAAGGAGATATTATTTGGGATAGTAGTAAACCAGACGGGACTCCTCGTAAATTAATGGATGTGAGTAAAATGCATGCATTGGGTTGGAGGCACCAGATTGAATTGAAAGAAGGTATTGAGATTACATATCAATGGTTTCTCAAAAATCAAAACAATTACAAAGAAGTTAAATTATAAGTATTAAATACTACTTAAATTAAGCATAAAATGAAAATTGCATTAATCACGGGTGTTACAGGACAAGATGGTTCTTATTTAGCAGAATTATTGTTAGAAAAAGGCTATATGGTACATGGCATCAAACGTAGAGCTTCCTCTTTCAATACACAACGTATTGACCATATTTATATGGATCAACATGAAAGCCATGTCAACTTTAAATTGCACTATGGTGATTTAACTGATTCAACCAATATCATTCGCATCATCCAAGAAGTACAGCCGGATGAAATTTATAATTTAGGAGCTATGTCACACGTGAAAGTATCTTTTGATTCACCCGAATACGTAGCTAATGTTGATGGAATTGGTACATTACGCATTTTAGAAGCAGTTCGTATTTTAGGATTAGAAAAGAAGACACGTATTTATCAAGCTTCCACATCTGAACTTTACGGTCTAGTGCAAGAAGTACCTCAAAAAGAAACTACCCCTTTTTATCCACGATCACCTTACGGAGTTGCAAAAATATATGGGTTCTGGATCACTAAAAATTACCGTGAAGCCTATCAGATGTACGCCTGTAACGGTATTTTATTCAACCATGAATCACCACGTAGAGGCGAAACTTTTGTTACTCGCAAAATCACGATGGCCACTGCCGCTATCGCCCTTGGTAAACAAGAATGCCTATATCTAGGGAATCTTAATGCACAGCGCGATTGGGGTCATGCAAAAGATTATGTTGAGGCTATGTGGCTTATGTTACAACAGGATGTCGCTGAAGATTTTGTTATAGCAACAGGAGTTACTACTTATGTTCGAGAGTTTGTAAGATTGGCATTTGCCGAAGTAGGGATTGAATTAGCTTTCGAAGGAAATGAGTCTTCAGAAGTTGCCAAAGTCAGAGCTTGTCATCATCCAGAATATCAGTTGGAAATTGGAAAGATCGTTGTAAAAGTAGATCCACAATATTATAGACCTACTGAAGTTGATCTTTTGGTAGGTGATCCAACAAAGTCAAATACTCAATTGGGATGGAAACCTAAATATGACCTCGCAAAATTGATAAATGAAATGATGCAATGCGATATTGCCTTAGTGAAAAAAAATAGTTTGCACTAGATCCACTTATATTTACAATTAAAAACAACATATCTCGAGGTCAATCTCGAGATATGTTGTAAATATTTACCACTTCGGATTTTGAACCAATTTTGGATTTTTGGCAATTTCTGATGTGGGCAACGGCCATAGATAGTCTCGCTCTACATCAAACTTTCGTAAAGATGCTGGCTGTAGGACAATATAGTTCTGATCATTGACAACCGTTTTGTCAGACCATTTGTCACCTGTAGATGTTAAATATTCCGTAAATAAATAACTCCCCAATAATGTTTTTGGCAATTCTACTTCTGCTGTTTTCCAACGGATGAGATCCCAATATCCATGACCTTCAAAAGCCAGCTCTACTTTTCGTTCACGACGAATTTCTTCGCGCATATTAAGACCATTACTGTTGACAAAAGCATTGCTCAATTTTGACATGGCGACATATTGAGGCGCAGCATCAGTCCCCACATTCACTTGAGGCAATCGGCCTCTCAATGCGTTGATTGTTTGATCCAACACCGCATCACTAATATGCTCATCCAATTCATAGACAGCTTCCGCATAATTCAGCAGTACCTCAGCATAACGAATCACGGGACGGTCGATATAAGAAGCTTGCAAGGTCCAAAAATCTTTTTTAGCATATTTCCGAATCCCATAACCACTTCTTTGATAACTGGGGTTTGGAATCGTGTAATTACTACTGGAGATAAATTCATCCCCTCTTTTAAAAATACTAAAACTCATCCGCGGATCTTTCTTATTGAAATACTGTGCATGAGTCATGGACTTATCGGGTTTCTGATATAAAGGTGATTTCTGAATAGGCAATCCATCAGCCATTAGGTAGTTGTCTACAAAATTTTGAGTAGGTACCACGGAGTTACCCTCATAATAGCGTTGTACAGGAGTAGAAATAATACTATTTTCCCGATTGACTCCATAAAGCTTCACCATTATATTTTCCTTATTTGCACGACCTTCTCCCGCTTCTTGGAATAAATTATAGTACGCATTGTTGTTGATCTCCCCCTGGCTTCCTGTTGTAGAAATACTAAACAGCCCATGTGCTCCGGAACTGATCACCGCTTCAGCAGCTTCTTTAGCGATAGTCAGATGTTTCTTGTAATCACCATATTGGTGAAACTTTTCTCGCGTTCCTTCAAATAATGCGATTCTTGACTTAAATGCCAAAGCCGCGGTTTTAGAAATACGACCATACTCTTTTGCCGTATTCAATTCATCTGCCGATCGTAATACGGATATCGCATAGTCAACATCGTCTAAAATAAACTGCAACAGTTCTTCCCTCGAGGCACGCTCTTTAAACACATCGGGATCATCAACAGCCATTGTTTTTGTGATCAGAGGTACACCTCCAAAACGTTTGAACATCTCAAAGTAATACCAGGCTCTAAAAAAACGTGCTTCACCGACATACCAGTTAATTTGCGTCAGATCGCCCCCTTGTTTTATCACCTCTTCGGACTTTTCAATCAACTTATTTGCCTGAAAAATTCCATAGTAACTATAATCGGCACTTGTTGCAGGAGCAATACGAGAACCATCACTAATCGTATTCGATGAGGTATTGGGGTATGTATCTGTCGACCAATTATCGACAGTGACATCAGCTGTTGTTAATCCCGGTACTGTGGAGTAAAAATAATTAGCTGCCAATCGCACATCTGCAACAGTGTTCCAAAAATTGGCGTCACTCATCGAAGTTTCGGGTACTTCATGGATATCGCAGGAAACAAATGAGCCTAACGACACCGAAGCTACTAATAGATATAAAATTCTTTTTTTCATGATCACTGTCTAATTAAAAATCAATATTTAAACCGAAGGAAATAGATGTCGCAAACGGATATGGCGAAACTTTACCATCCTCAGGTTTCATCTCAGGATCGATCACACCTTTATAGATTCCCAATTTGGAAATCGTCAATAAATCTTCTCCAGAAACATACATCCGCACCCGTGAGAATGGAAGTTTTTTCACGGTTTCCTTAGTCAAAGAATAACCGAGCTGAATATTCTTCAAACGTGCATAAGCACCACTCATAAACCACTTGTCCGAATTCTGAAAATTTTGTGTTCCTTCTAGGTAAGGTCTCGGATAAGCGGCATCGCGATTATCTGGAGTCCAATAGTCCATATGAAAATTCATCGGTAGATAATAGGAATACAACTGAGGTTGGATCAGCTCATTACTGGGTTTAAACTTACGTTTTCCTATCCCTTGAATAAACATACTGAAATCAATATTTTTATATCCAAAATTAAAATTGAAACCATATTGATATCTAGGGTTAATGTCGCCTAAGTATTGTAAATCACCTGTATCACCAAGTACGTTTTTCCCCGGAGAGATCTCCCCATTTCCATCGACATCTACATAACGAATATCCCCTAATCCAGGTACCCCCGCTTTATTGATCAACTTGGCATAGCTGGGTGCATTTTTTAAATCTTCTTCCGTTTGAAAGTACCCATTGGTCTTGTAAGCCCAGATCGAATTCAGGGCATAGCCTTCTACTAGATTATTGACGCCTGAATAAACTATATTATCAGCACCACCATATTTAACCAATTTATTTTGGTTGTCAGCCAGGTTAAATGATGCCCCAAAAGTAAAATCATCACCGATCTTATCTTGATAACCCAAACTCAGTTCCCATCCCCAGGTTTTCATCTTTCCAACATTTGATTTAGGAACATCAATACCAATAGTTGCAGGCAAACTCACTCTCACCAACATATTATTGTTATACTTATTGTAATAATCAAATGAACCTTTCAACTTTCTATTCAAGAAACTAAAATCTACACCAAAATTTTGTGTCTCTATCGTTTCCCAAGATAGATTTGTTGCCGGAATCATACCCTGATTGAGATAAGTTTGTCTACTATCGCCCAACAGTACATTTGATCCAGTCAAGAGCTGAGCAATAAAATCATAGTAACCTATGCCGACTTTAGAGCCCACTTTACCCCAAGATACGCGTGGTTTCAACTCATTGACGACAGTTGATAAACCATCAAACCAGGCTTCCTTAGACATATTCCATCCAGCTGAAAAGGAAGGAAATATCTTGACGCGTTCACCTGGAGTCAATCGTGAACTTTCATCACTTCGCACAGTGGCTTCAAATAAGTATTTTTCTTTATAATTGTAATTGAAACGACCAAAGTAGGATTGCATTTTTTCAGTAGCCGCCGACTGCGAATTGGACTTATTGAGTGGATCTGAGGTAAAGTTCAAACTCGGATTATCGTTAACATACAAATTCTTTGTCGACGCACTTAAGGTTTGATAGTCGTAAGCATAGAGCTGATACCCGCCCATGATATGGAAATTATGATCATCCACAATTTTAACGTTATAATCTGCCACAGCTTGATAATTCTGGCTCAACGTTTTATAATCCGTGATCGCATAATTATTCGGATTGTTTAATTGACTTGCGGTATTAGCCGTTGGCCCCGAATAGAAAGTTACTGTTCGTCTGAAATTGCGATTTTGTTTTGTTATATCTTCACGGCTATACATCAATTTAACCTCCAGACCTTTCACCAACTTGTGTATGGTTGCCGTTGCATTATTGAAGTAGGTACTACTACGGTCACGGTTAAATCCTCCATCTTTCAATAGCGCATAACCAAATGCTGATGAAGTACCACTTCGGTAATAGGTTCCATCTTCATTGAAAAGCGGAAAACGCATTCTGGAAGAGAAAAATTGACGTAAAATACCATTTCCGCCCCCATCTAGTCCATAGCCCCCATCCTGTGGATTATCAGTAGCTTGATTGATATAAGCACTCCCGATATCTAATTTGATATATTCATTGACTTTAGCCGAAATATTGGCTCTTGCATTCCAACGTGTAAAATGATCTTCACCGACCTTAAACATACCCGCTTGACTCATATTGCCCAATGAAGCCATGTACGTTATATTTTCACTACCGCCCGAAAACTGCAGGTTGGCGTTGTTCATCGTGTAAGACTTCTTCACAACTTGGTCAATGAGATTTTCCTGATTGTAAGTCCGCCATTGCCCATTCGATCCCAGCACAAATGTAGGACCATTCACAGCATAGTTGAGATCCTCCTCATTATACTCAGGAGCCAAACCGGCATTTGCGCGTGCCGTATTGACATAATTCATTTCATCAATCAAGGACAATCTTTTAGGGATATTGGCCGGCATTTGCCAAGCCATATTGCTCATCAATGAAATCCGTGATTGACCTTTATGGCCTTTTTTTGTGGTCACCAATATCACCCCTCCCGCTGACTGCGCCCCATAGATAGCTGTTGCACCACCATCTTTTAGCACACTGATATTTTCAATATCATTGGGATTTAAAGCCATAAACGTACCTTCCGAACTGATCACACCGTCAATCACAACTAGCGGAGCAACACCACCATTGGCAGAAGTAGCGCCACGAACTTCCATATTTAATCCTTGCGCTCCAGGTCTACCCGAATTTCGACTGATCACTAAGCCCGGAGCTGCTCCCTGTAGCATATTAACAACGGTGGGCGAAGGTCGATTCTGTAACACTTTGGCATCGATCTGTGAAACTGCGCTGGTCAGGTTGGTTTTCTTTTGACTACCATAGCCGACCACTACGACCTCATCAAGCATATCTTCCTGCTGCAACAAGGTGACTATTGCTGCCGAAGATGCCGCCACTTCTTGACTGATATATCCGACCGAACTGAAGATCAAAATCGGATTAGATGAGCTGATCGATAGGGTATATTTTCCATTCATATCCGTGGACGTAGAACCTTGAGCACCCTTCTCTTTGACCGTTACTCCACCCACTCCCCTGCCAGTTGCATCAACTACTTTTCCTGAAAAATGTTGTTGTAATACCCCTGCTGGATATCCTTTTTCCACAGAAAAAAGGGGATGAGCGGTTGCCAAACTGGGCAGTATACTCCATGAAAGCGGCGTTAAAAGTGCAAGCTGAACATATAATCTGGACCAGCTCCTTTGCTTTGAGTAATTGTTTTTAACCATATCGTAATTATTAGGTTTTTATTCGTATAACTCTTGGTTAGAGTATGGCAATTCTAAACAAAAATAAATCACGACTCCTATTTCGTTATTCAAGCAAACGATTGCACATCATACGAAAACGATGTAGCCAATCAGGTCTAGACTACTGAAAATATCGACTTATAGCGGTCAATAGCAAATAAATAAGTCATCATAATAAGAAGAGAAAAATACAGGAAGTCTTATGAAAAGAGGGTGCACAACGTTTTTTGCATCTGAATAAAACAAGGGCACATAACCAGAAAGAGCTGCTGTGTTATTCCAGAAATGAAGGGTATTAAAGATCGCTGCAAAGTCACTCATGTAGGAGCGAAAAGCGGAGTATTAAAGGGATAAATGAGAATCCCAATCCTATATAAAATGCTTATTTACGCAAGATCTGCAAAGATATATCTTGCATATAAATCCATTAGAAGAAAATCAGTAACCGCAACAACTAATTCTTAACGCAAAGGGATACGATATCACCTCTTGTCGTTTATTTAAAGGGTATCCGTATACCATAAAAACAGGGATAATCATTTCTGAAAAAGATTGATCCATCAGCGATGATCAGGCAGTAGCTAGTTTCTATTAATAGGTGTCTACCTGATCCATAATCTGTGGGACAGCCATGCGAAACCAGTACGTAAATTTCTCCGGTTTTTCCGCTATTTGTTTAAGCAGATCCGTTTTACCGATCCATTGATAATTTTGCACTTCATCTGGATTAAAGTCTGGCTGATCATCAGTATAGCCCATAAATACATAATCATATTCATGCTCAATCAAATTATTTTCAACGGGAGTATGGTATGTAAAAGAGAAAAGATGATCAATATCGCATTTTAATCCCATTTCATACGCTAACCTTTGGGATGCACTCGCTTTAATCTCCTCTCCCCATTGTGGATGAGAGCAGCATGCATTGGTCCATAATCCACCTCCATGGTATTTATGCTGAGCACGCTGATGAATCAGCATTTGCCCCTTATGATTGAAAATAAAGATCGAGAATGCCCGGTGCAATATTCCTTTTTGATGTGCTTCCATCTTATCCATCTCTCCCAGAGCATGATCTTGCTCGTCAACCAATACCACTTTATTTCTATCCATAAAATTTTATATTTTACTATTTATCTTGCAATGCCGATTGGTATGCTTTGAGCGCTCTTGCTCGAGCAAATTCATGCCCTACAATAGGAGCTTCTAAAAGCTTTGCATAATCTGGGTTCCACGTTTTAACATACACGAGATCTTCATCAAACTTTAACGTTTGTGCTGTCGGGTTGAAAATACGAAAATATGGCGCAGCATCACAACCTGAGCCTGCCACCCACTGCCAATTGCCATTATTTGCAGCAAGATCATAATCTAGTAATTTCTGCGCAAAATAAGCTTCACCCCATCGCCAATCGATGAGGAGGTGTTTACATAGGAAACTGGCGGTGATCATCCGTACCCGATTGTGCATAAAACCGGTCTCATTGAGCTGCCTCATCCCCGCATCAACAATCGGATATCCCGTTTTCCCGGAACACCACCGTTCAAATTCGACCTCATTATTTCGCCATTCGATGGAATCGTATTTCGATTTGAAACTTGCAGTCACAACATGAGGATAGTGATAGAGGATCTGCATAAAAAACTCACGCCAAATCAATTCAGATAGCCAAGTTTCATTATTTTTCAACGCAAAATTCACACATTTTCGGACTGATATCGTTCCAAATCGTAAAGCAATACCTAGTCGAGTGGTATGATCCAGTGCTGGGAAATCACGTTTTTCTCCATAGTTTTTTATGATGGATATGGCTAATTGAGGTTGTTCAAATACGAGATCTGTCTTTTGAAAGCCTAATGTTTCGAGACTCATGATCGGCTGAAACGCTGTTTTGTGAATATTCTCTAGTGAGACAGTCCCCTGACTGTAGTGTTCCACTTGCAATAGACTCTTCCACTTTTTAGCATAAGGCGTATATACGGTATATGGACTTCCATCTGCTTTAACTATTTCCGATTTTTCAAATATGACCTGATCTTTGCTTGAATAGAAAGGAATTCCGATTTCTTGCAGATCTTGCTGGACAGCATGATCTCTTTTAATAGCCTGCGGTTCATAATCATGATTGCAATACAGCCCCTGCACATCATACTGTTGGCAGATCATTTTAATGGTATCCAGTGGCACCCCTGAATAGGTCTGAATAGTCGATCCGTACATTTGCAAAGTCTTACTCATAGCATGCAATGCTTGATGTATATAATCCACACGCCTATCATAGCGATTTTCTAATCGGGACAAAATATCGCTATCGAAAATAAAGATCGGCAATACGGGGTACCCTGAAGCTAAGGCCATTTGAAGACCTCTGTTATCTTCTAAGCGCAGATCCCTTCTAAACCAAAACAGGACGACTTTATTTTTATTCATGATCAACTCCTATTTCTTTTTCATGTATCACCCACACGAATTGATCGGTATCATAACCAATGCCTTGAGCTGTTTTAATGAATGATGCTTTTATAGCATCAGGAATCGTGATGTCTCGGGAAAGTATCCATAAGTAGTCTAAATTTTGACCTGCCACCAAGGCATATCGATACGATGGATCCAAAGCGATGACATTATATCCGGCATAAAAAGGCCCAAAAAAGGAAACTTTCAATGCTGCAGTGGTTTTCTGAGTTCTAAACTTTGCTTTGCCCTTTACTGATTTCCACTCCTTTTTAAGCGTATCATAGCCCCTATTCAATACGGTGATGTTACCGTCCTCATTCAACGCATATTGGGCAGTTACCTGCTGAAGATTTTTTTCAAAGCGATTGTCCATACGAGCGATCTCATACCATTTCCCTAAATAACGATCCGCATCAAAATCAGGGATAGGCTGTGCACCTTTAGGTATCATGGCGCAGGCAGAGAACAGCAGCATAACCAGAAAACTGCCTATCCAGAGATAGCGATTATGATTTTTCATGATCGTTATTTTTTTTGAAACCGTTTAAAAAAGTAGATATTGAGCATAAACTGCGCATATCCATATACCGCATCCTCTACTGGAATCGTCAACATACGGATATTCAATATTTGGTCCGGATTGTAATTAACGATTGGCGATTCCAGACCAGTGCCTGTCAGTACCCCATTGACCATAAAAAACCCAGGCATCAAGCATAGATAAACTAGTGATCCCTTTCCTATCCAACTTACTTTTGCGATATAATGCAGATAAAGAACAGTCGCTGCTGTTATAAGCACGGTAACCAGAGGGTATATTTTTTGATAGAAAAAGATCGCTACCAGTACGCATACCAATACGGTAAACCATACGATGATCGTATTGAACCCATTTGCCCAATTGAGATTGAAAAATTTATCCAGACAGAAATAAGTAAATACACAAGAAAAGGGTATACAGATAAAAAATAACCATTCTTCAATCGGTAAACCTGCTAGACGAAAAGGCATGGTATAGCTAAAATTAAACCACCACACCCCCATCTTAGTAAAGATAATATCCCAGGCAATAAATGGAATGGCGACCAGTATACTTCCTTTAAGAAATGCATTAAAATGTTTATTGAACTGTATTCTACGATCAAATGAAAAAATAAAACAAATGATAACCGTCAAAAAATTGATCAGTATATAAGTATATGCCTGCATCTTTAATTCTTTTTAAAATACATTTTAAAATATTTTACGGGAACCCAAAGAAATCCAAAACATTCACCCTGCTCTCTACCCAAATGTTTATGATGCTGTTTGTGTGCTCTCCTTATGGCCAATAAATATGGATTTTTTGTATTACTTAAGAAACTGATCCTTTGATGAATAAAAATATCATGCACAAAAAAATAGGCCAAGCCGTAGCATGTGACCCCCAATCCAATATAGAAAATATAACTAAATCCTTGCTGACTACCGATATACATCAGAATAATAGCAGGTATTGCAAAAATGATGAAGAAATAGTCATTTTTCTCCAGATGTCCCTCCGTACTGTGATCATGATGATCTTTGTGCAAGAGCCATAGAAATCCATGCATCACATATTTGTGAATCAACCAAGTCGCTCCTTCCATCAAGAAGAAGGTCGCTAGTACAATAAAGATATTCATCAAGATTGATTTTGAGTGTTAAACATTTTTTCTAAAACATAATAGCGGTACTTAAATATACTCACGAGCTTCTTTCTTACAATTAATTTATTTGCTATGCGGCCTATAAATCCAAAGGGAAGTTCATAAGTCACGAGATCTCTCATCAATACCCCCTCCTCGTTAGGCATAAATTCATGAAAATGGCGCCATAATTTATAAGGACCATTTACTTGCAGGTCCGTAAAACTTTCGTGGTGTTGCACATGTGTTATTTTAGTTCGCCATTTCATTCTCACACCAAATAAAGGCGTTACTTTATAATCAATGATCTGACCTGCGTATACGGGTTTTTCTGGCACATCATTGACAATCACAAACTCCATATCTTTAGGCGTGATTTTAGCTAAATTATGCGGTGAAGAAAAAAAATCCCAAGCTGTTTGGATATCACAATTCAATTGCTGCGTGAGCTCTATTTGATATATCATATTTTATAAATTTTAAGCTAACGATCTCCCTAAGGGCGATCATTTATTGTCCAAATCACTATTTATAACTGTTCAATTGATTTACAGACCAAATATTCTAAATGGCCGCACTACTTCCATTTTGTATTGCACATAACAACTCATCATCATAGAAAGCTTTTGTCTGTTCGGAATCCGAATCCGCTCCTTTAAGATGTTATGGGCAGGAATTTGCTTAATTTTTTTCAGTAATGACCAATAATATTTATAAGCAAGATAAACACCAAATTTAGAAGAGCTTGGCAAATTTTTTATTCCGATCAATGCTTCCATAAATTCACTTTCAATATCCTGCTCGATCGCAAATTTAATATGGTTATCAAATCCTCGCATATCTACATCTGGAAAATAAGTCCGCCCCAATATATGGTAATCATCTTTCAAGTCCCTTAGAAAATTAATCTTCTGAAAAGCTGACCCGAGTTTCATAGCATAAGGTTTCAATCTTTCATATTCATCTTTGCAGCCATCTACAAAAACATGCAAACACATCAATCCCACTACTTCTGCCGAGCCCAAGATATATTCCTTATACCGATCTTCATCGTATGTCAATTGATGCAAATCCATTTCCATACTTTTCAGAAATTGATCCACCAAACTGCGCTCTATTGCATAGCGATGTACAGTCTCCTGAAAAGATTGCAAGATGGGGTTGAGTGAAATCCGCTCGTTGATCGCCTGATCAGTCTGTTCTATAAATCGGGTCAGCAACAAGCGTTTATCATAGCCATGGAAACTATCTACAATTTCATCTGCAAGTCTTACATAGCCATAAATCGCATATATAGCCTGTCTGATAGAAGGATGTAGCGCCATAATACCTAATGAAAAACTCGTACTGTATTTCTTTGTTGTGGATTTGCTTACCTCGTAAGATAATTCATCAAACAGTTTCTTCATGTTGTTTTAGGTTAAGTTTATGAACTTCATTTGCCACTATTTTTCCGGATATAATAGCCGGTGGCACTCCTGGTCCCGGAACGGTCAATTGACCTGTATAAAATAAATTCGATAATTTTTTATTCTTAACAGCTGGTTTCCATACCGCCGTCTGTCCCAATGTATTGGCCAGACCATACGCATTTCCTTTATAAGCATGGTAATCAGCGATAAAATCGCTTACACAGTAACTCCTCTTATAATCAATTTTGGACTTTAGATCTTTTATCCCCACATGCTTAGCCAATCGCTCCAACATTTGATTCAGATAACGCTCTCTAGTCGCTTCATCATCCTCAATACCAATCGCTAAAGGCATCAATAGAAAAATATTTTCATGACCTACAGGCGCTACATGAGGATCGGTCTTAGAGGGACAGCACGTATAGAATAAGGGCTCATCAGGCCACTTTTTTTCTTTATAAATGGCATCAATATGAATATCCAAATCATGCTCAAAGAACAGCGTATGATGTTTCAGGTTGGGTATTGGTTCGTTGAATCCAAGATAATAAATTAAACTCGATGGTGCAAATATGCGGTCTTCCCAATAATTCTGGGTATAATTGCGATACTTCTCTGCCAACAAGGTCTCCGTATGATGATAATCCGATGAAGCAATCACCGCATCAAATGCAATAGAAGTACCATTGACCAGTAAAGTGCTCACCTGATCATTTTCGGTATCGATACGGTCCACACTATGATTAAAATAAAATGTGGCGCCCAGATTTTCAGCAACGGTATGCATAGCTTTGATTACTTCGTAAAATCCGCCCATAGGATACCACGTACCCAAAGCATAACCACCGTAATTCATCAAGCTATAGAGCGCTGGGATATTTTTAGGTGAAGCTCCTAAAAATATAACAGGAAATTCCATCAAAGCAATCAGCTTTGGGTGTGTGAAATATTTCTTGACATAAGATCTAAAGTCGGACAATAGATCTAATTTAAATGCACTTTTGGCAATCTTTGGTGAAAAGAACTCCCACCAAGAGTGGCAAGGCTTATAGACAAATTCTTTCATCCCGACCTCATATTTATAGCGAGCAGCCTCCATAAACTCGTCCAGCTTTTTACCGCTTCCTTCTTCTATACTTTCGAAGATGATGCGCAGCTCATCATAGTTTTGTGGAACTTCAAAATTTCCATCTGAAAAAATCATCTCAAATTGAGGGTCAAGAGCCACAAGCTTATAAAAATCTTCAGGTTTATAACCGAAATCATGAAAAAAATCAGCAATAATATCAGGCATCCAGTACCAGCTGGGACCCATATCAAATGTGTAACCATTGTTGGTTTTAAATTGCCTCGCTCGTCCACCCGGGATGCTATTTTTTTCAAATACATGTACCTCATGACCAGCTTGAGCAGCATAGCATGCTGCCGAGAGACCTGAAAAACCTGAACCTATAATCGCTATCTTCATTGAAATCAAATTTGTGGCATTTGTTAGTTTATGGGTAAATAAATAACCTCATTTATACGCTTTTTGTTTTTAAAAGATACAAAATATCTTAACTGATACCTGGTGCATCTATGATCATCAAAAGCCATTTTATAATTTAGAGTTGGCTATAATTAATTGTTAACGTACGGATAATTTTCTGAAACTGAGCCTAATAAATCAGCAACATCAATATTTTGGTTATAGATACATTGATGAAAATCAGCTAATTTCTGCAGTAATCGGATCAATTCCATCTTTTCCTTATGCGTAAGATCCCCTGTAACAATTTGACTTGCTTGACGAATTTTATGCATTTGATCTTCTAATACACGTAATCCTTCATCTGTAATGGATATGACTTTACTCCTTTTATCTTTCTCCGAATTTTTTTGTTCTACCCATCCTTGATGAATAAGCCGATTGATAATTTGCATACCTAGAGGTTTATCATGGATATTACGCTTGATCAGTTCCATCTTAATCATGGGTCCAAAAACCTTCAGATTAATCAAATAAATAAACTCTTCTTGTGTCGAGAACTCCGAATCATGAATAGCCGATTTGGAATACGTTTTTGCATATCGATTCATATGCACAATAAGCGTACTGATGACACTCTCTGGATTGCGCCCATCCTCTTTACCTTCCCAACTGGGTTCTGCTATAACTTCTGCATCAGAGTGATCGACGATATACTTTCGAAGACCTTTGCTGTCCTCGCTATAGTTATTTCCTTTTTTACATTCGTCTTCGAATTGCTCAATAAGGTCAATCGTTTCTTTTAATAAGTTATAATTCATGATGTTGATGATTATAGAATATGCTATTCCTCAAGCTTTAACAAAGGTATAAAATTATACTAAATTTAATACCAAATATAAAAACAAGTTCAGTAATAACCTAATTTATCGTTAGAAGAATTCGTTCTCACAGAAAAAAACTAGAAGGAATTAAATGTTAATTTATAAATTTTTTTTAAAAAAAATAAACAATTGAAATTTATTAAATCCGACCAGCTATTATGGTTAATAAACTTAAGAAATTTGTCATTCATAAAATCATCGAGATGCACATTGATCTTATAAAAAAGCTGCAACCCGATATATGATCGGATTACAGCTACTATAATGATTAAAATGGAATAAAAAATTAAAGGAATTTCAATAAAACGTAAACTTACGGCATCAAAACATGATCAATAACATGGATCACACCATTTGACTGTTGTACATCTGCTATAGTCACTTTAGCATCTTTTCCTTTTGCATCGCGCACATATAGATCTTTCCCTTTCATCCAAAAAGTGACTGTACCACCTTCTACCGTTACCATTTGAGCTTTGCCACCTTTTTCTTTTACTGTTTTTAAAATGGTCGCTGCATTAAAGTTACCGGCCAATACATGATACGTTAGTATCTGTGTCAACATCTTCTTATTTTCTGGTTTCAATAAATTATCCACTGTCCCTTTTGGCAATAGATTGAATGCTTCATTGGTAGGAGCCAATACGGTGAAGGGACCTTTTGAAGACAAGGTCTCGACGAGACCCGCCGCTTTTACAGCCGCCACCAACGTCGTGTGATCTTTAGAATTGACTGCATTCTCAATAATATTTTTAGTTGGATACATCGCTGCTCCACCTACCATTACTGTTTTCATTTTGTCGGCATGTTGTGCCCGCACATTTCCGCTACATAGAACACCCATCAATAATAGACCGAGTGCCATAACATTTAATTTCGTTTTCATTTCTTAGTTTTTTAATGATGTAATTTCTATCATATACGACATTATGCTGCGCACGGATTTAGATCGAGAAAAAACTGAAGTGATAAAAATACCTGTTTTTGCTATTGCTGGATGTACAATCCATAAATTTTATTAAATATGTATTAATTATTAATCTTAATTTATATATTTGACTATCAAAAACTAATTGATTGAGCCCGATACACCATTTAGAAGAAGAGACACTCATATCCTTATTGCAAAAAAAGGATCAACGCGCATTTAATTATCTCTACGATCATTATGCAGGAGCACTCTATGGAATCGTGATACGCATCGTGTCAATCAAAGAATATGCTGATGAGGTCATTCAGGATGTATTTGTCAAAATATGGCGATACATTGATTCCTTTGATGCAGCACGAGGCAAGCTCTATACCTGGATCATCAATATCGCCCGCAACTCGGCTATTGATTATGTCAAATCTAAGAGTGTTCAAAACGAACAAAAAAACCAATCTCTTCCAGATATCGTAGATGTTAAAGAAAAACATAATTTTAGTGTCTCGACTCAAGTTGATCATATTGGTTTTAAAAATGTATTGAATGAGTTACGAGCAGAGTGGAGAGAGCTTATTGAGATGGCGTATTATGAAGGGTACACCCAGCAGGAAATTGCAGAAAAACTGAATATCCCTTTAGGGACGATCAAAACCCGGACGCGCGGCGCCCTTTTAGAATTAAAAAGAATACTTAAAGAATACGAATAATAGTGGATACTAAAGAATACATATCGTCAGGAATTATAGAAGCGTATGTGATGGGGCTCGCCAGCGAAGAAGAGGTGAGCATCTTGATGTGCATACGCAAACATAATACTGAAGTAGAGCAAGCGATTTTAGAGGCAGAAATGACCTTTGAAGATCTTGCTACTAGTCAAGCTATGTCTCCTCCTCCCGAATTGAAAGCTGCGATTTGGAATAAAATATCAAGTCAGGAAACCACCAATTCGAGCCCCTTAGAACCACAAGTTGAAGATTCTGCTGTCATCCATGAGCTACCATCATCTGCAACGGAAAAACCAATACGCTCATTAGCTTCACGCAATTGGGCCATTGCGGCTTCGATATTGCTGGTGGCAAGTATCGGTGCCAATATCTTCTACCATAATCAAAGCATCAATGATCAAGATATACTGGTACAGGCATTGGTAGAAAACCAGTCCACTCAGCAAGAGCTTCAGCATTTCCAAGAGAAATGGAAATTGTTACAAGACCCTGTAATCAAGACCGTCACTTTGGCTGGTGTGGAGCAACACCCTCAGCTCAAAGCTCATGTTTTTTGGAATACAAAAACAACGGATGTATACTTGAGCTTAGAAAATCTACCTGCTGCACCAAAAGGCAAGCAATATCAGCTATGGGCTATGGTCGATGGCAAACCTGTTGATGCAGGTGTATTTCCGCTGGGCAAAACTGATCAAGTGACCATAATGCACCAGATCCCAAAAGCACAGGCCTTCGCGATAACACTGGAAACAATAGGAGGCAACCCCACTCCAGACCTCACACAATTATATGTGATGGGCAATACCTAATCTATTGTTATCGTTTAATCATCCTAAATTCTTTCCCAGTAGCTGCATCCCAATATTTTAAATCATATTGCTGATGAATCGTGCTTTTTCCAGAACCTATCGTTAACCCAACAGCGCTTGTTCCATGCTCCGTGAAGGTACTCATAACTTTACTTTGTATTTTGTAATTATGGCGCAAAGAGCGCGATCTTTTCCATCATGCTGAATCATTTTTGCGAATGGATGATAATATTTTAAGTATTTAAAAAACATCTTAATATTAACAGTAAATTATTACAAATAGAACCCCAGGGTCTCTATAAAAAAGCGATAAGCGCAGGTATATTTGTTTATAAAAATTTGAATACAATCAGATTCAGGTCATTACATTCTAAAATACAACTTATTTGTCATTTACATAACCCTATATACACTTATGAAAAAGTTATTAGCACTTGTCCTGCTAACGATTACATTATGCTTATCAGCATGCAGTTCTAAAGAGAACATAGAACCCGAACAAATCAATATTTTAAGCCAAACCGTCTGGCTCAGAAAAGATATGTCTTCGGAAATCATTTATGGCGGCGGCGATAATTATCTGAAATTAAGTTTTAAGCAGGATTACTCCTATGAAATCGTGCGAATTAAAGGAGATAAAGTCAATAGTTTATATGAAGAAGGGGTATATACGATTACAGATAATAAAGATGTGATCCTGAATACACAAAAAAACAATCAAAAAACCTCCTTACGCTATGTCTTGGATAATAACCGAACGCTTAATCGCGTTACTGAGGATGGGCAGATTCTGACACATGCCTATGAAGCCTATATTAAGCAATAAATTATATCGATCACTTTACTTCTTTAATACGAGAAATAAGATCATGCGCATCCATCGGTTTTTTCAGTTTTGCATCAAAGTAAATCTGATGCTTTTGTTGCTCCACTTCCATATACATACTATCGGCTGTAAAAACAAAAACCCGGATATTCTTCCATGCTGGATTGCTGCGTACCCGATTGAGAATTTCCCAACCATCCAGATCGTTCATATGTAAATCGGTGATCACAATATCTACCGGCTGCTCTTCCATATAGGCGAGTGCAGCCTCCCCTTTCTCAAAAATGTGTACTTTCGGAAAATTCTTAAAATAATTTTTTAGATAAAGAATATTAATCCGATTATCTTCGATTACCACCATATTTAAATCGGGAAGGTCATCCAACACATATTTTTGTTGTTCACTATCTATTTTCTTTATTTGCTTAATAGGAACAGATAGGGTAAAGGTCGATCCTTGTTCTAAAATACTGACCAAATCAATAGTACCATCCAATTGTTGGGCAAATAATTTTGAGATATACAGACCTAAACCAAAGCTACTCGATTGATTTTTATTACCCGCCATATAATACTGTCTAAATACTAGACCCTGTTCTTCTTCCGAAATTCCTACACCACTATCCTTCACTTCAACAGAAAAAACAGATTGATCATGTTTAGATTTCAAGGATGCAGCGATATAAACCTCTCCTCTAGCGGTATATTTAATAGCATTGTTCAAGAGGTTAGATACGATTTGCTTGACCCTAAATGCACTGCTGTATATGAGCAATGTTGGATCGATATCGATTTTACTCACGAGCTTAATATCCTTCACTGCAGCCAGATGCTCATGAAGTTTAATGATATCGAGCAACAATTGCTGAGGTGCAAAATATTCGTATTGTACCTCCAATGCGCCTGCCTCCAATTTACTTAAATTCAGAATATCATTAACGGCCGTATTGATTACTTCAATTTCATGCGATGCCGAATCCAAATATTCCGGAAGGATCAATTTACTATCATTATTTTTTCTCAAAATATCAATAATACCCAACAAAGAGTTGATAGGTGAACGGACCTCATGGCTTACACTCGCCAATATGGTCGTTTTCTCAGCAGCCACCTTATCCGCATAATCTCTTTCTTCCTGTAGTTTCCGTTCGTAAGAAACAGCGTTAGACTGGTAAAAAAAGGTGATGATGATTAATAAAAGGATAATGATGAAGGAGGCCACCAGTTGATCTCTAAAATTGAGCGTATTTTCTTGATAGAGAGCCAAATCCTTTGCCTCCGCTTGACGGATCTCAAAAGTTTCCTGATCCCTAATTTTATCAATCCCCTTTCTGAGATTGTCCAACAAGTCACGATTAGCTTGAATCAATTCTTTTTCTTTATCTTGGAGAGCTGAAAATTTACCTTGAAGTGCCCTTAAGTTTTGATGATATATTTTTTTATTTTGTCGAATCAAATATTCGATGTTCCTCGAAATGACATCTCTTTGTATGGTACCATAATCTTGTGTGATGGTACTGGCAACCAGGGTATCATTTTTAGCTTTAAAAATACGATTAAATAGTTTTTCCTTTTTTCTGATTGTCGTATCACGTTTTAATGTATTAAAAGAACTATCACGCATGATTCTATTGACAATAGAATCGAGCTGCTCAAATTTAGGTTCTCGATAGGAGGTTGTTTTCGTATCGGAGGATAATGTTGATAAGGAATCATTGGTAAAAAAGATCAACTGATCGACTGTTTGCTTGAGCGAAGCAAACTCTGTCGACAATCTCCTTTTATGAGCAACATCAGCTACGCTGACCTCTAATGAATGATCACTTAGTGTTAATTTGGACAATGAATCAACAAATAATTTGACCGTATCCAACTTGCTTCGATAAGCGCCATAGGTTTTTTTATCAAAGTTGACGGTATATAATCGAAAAAGGTTGTCCGCTTCACTATACACGGAGAATAAACCATATAATCCAGATGATCGTTGATTCAGGGCTCCATAAGCTGTATTAAGCCTATCTTTGACCTTTTGCTGTTCAAAATATTGATAAATAAATATCGACATGACATAAGCAAAAGAAGCAATGAGTGCCGCTATTAATATTTTCCTGAGCAGGAATGTATTTTTCTTTTTTACTGTTGACAAGAGTTCGTATTTTACAGTTAATAGATGAACGCCAACATCTTCCTAGATATTTTTGCCTAATGCCGAATTATTTGTGATTTAAAATACAAGCAAAAATAACTATTTTAATCATCCATGTATCCTAAAAGCAGGTAAAATAGAGGAGTATTAATCAATTTGTAGTTACTTCACTACACGCAAACAGATTGCATCAAGTAATTTAAATAGCGTCATCATTGTACTCCGTTCCCTTGAATCATGATTATTGATATCATGATTGTAAACTACAACTCAAATTTACATTATGCATTCTTAACTATGGGATAGATCGGCACTTCATCATCCTCTTGTAATTCAGTATCAAGAATCTCAAATTCTGAATTTTGAGATTTAAATTCTGGAACAATTTTCTTCATACATGTGACCAAATGCATAAAATTGGGCAAATGTATTTGAGCTTGTAAAATCATTTGGCATAAATCATTGATTAACTCCATCTTTACATTCAAATTATCATGATTCACCTGAGCAATCATGATTTTGGGGTGATGCGTTTTAATTGTATTCTCATTATTAGCTAAAAGTTCTTCATAAATCTTTTCACCAGGTCTTAGGCCAACAATTTGAATATCAATATCTTGAGGATAACGATATCCCTTTAAATTAATCATACGTTTAGCTAGATCAATAATACGAATTGACTTCCCCATATCAAAAACAAATATCTCCCCTCCTTTGCCCATTACACCCGCTTCTTGCACTAACAAACAAGCCTCTGGAATAGTCATAAAATATCTGGTGATTTCTGGATGTGTTAAAGTCAAAGGTCCACCTTTAGCCATCTGTTTTTCAAACAATGGAATTACAGAACCATTGGAGCCCAATACATTACCAAATCTTGTAATAATAAACTGCGTCAGAGATTTTCCACTACAACTACTGATATATATTTCCGCTATACGTTTAGTGGCTCCCATAACATTTGTCGGATTAACAGCCTTATCTGTAGAAACTAAAACCACTTTCTTGACTTGGTATTCCATCGACAATTCTGCAATATTTTTGCTGCCCAAAACATTAGTTTGAATGGATTCATACGGGTTAGCCTCCATCAATGGCACATGTTTATAAGCAGCAGCATGGAACACTAAATCAGGACGATATTCTGCAAATATTTTTTGCATAGAGGCATAATTTCGAACATCAGCCACCACACAATGTAAATTCTTTGACTCGGTGCATATGATCGATTGCTGTATATCGTATAAAGCAGATTCTGCCTGGTCCACTAAAACCAAGGTCTTATAGGAACGCTGTGCAATCTGCCTTGCCAATTCTGATCCAATAGAACCAGCAGCACCTGTAACCAAGATCACTTTCCCATCCATTTGCGCTTCGATTTCTTGATGATCCAATTGAATGGCCTTTCTTCCAAGTAAATCATGGATTTCCAATGGGCGAATTTCACGCTTTACACTAGAGTTCGGTAAAATACGTGCGGGAGACATAATTTTCAGTTCTAATCCCAATTGATGAAACCATTCGGACACATATTGTAAACGTTCGGGATCATTATTTTCTACTGCAATAATCACATCAGATATCTGATTTTTTTTAATAAAATCGTGGGTAACCTCTGTAATATCCAAAATTTTTAAACCTGCCAACCTATTACCTACACGAGATATCTGATCTTCCACAAAAGCAACAACATGGTATTTGACTTCAGAATCCTCATTTAACATGGAATATGTAGAAATACCAGGTCTAGAAGCTCCAAAAATCAAGACGTTCTCAATCTTTCTGGGTGGTAAAACTAAATATTCAAAAATTGTACGATAAATTACACGCGCCCCGACCATAAGCAACATCAAAATACAAAAATGCATAGTCAATACACCATATGGTATCCGCAAATATTCTCCCGCAAGGCTGTCTTTCTCAACTTCTGCTCTAATTATAATCATCAACACGATCAGAATTAGATATGCCGTTGCCGTGGTCTTGAAAATTTTCACCGTGTCTCGAATACCTGTTTGACGAACAATACCTTTATAAGTGCTTTTATAGAGGAAAAGTATGAAATATACAAAACCTATTAGCATCAGTTTTTTCAAAACAAAGGATGCATTAGAAAATCCCTTTAAATTATAAAGAACATAAATAGAAATGACATAGCTTAAAAACACAAAGCATATATCGATCATCAAAATGACCCACCGAGGATTATCTTTTCGCAAGCGGTTTTTTAAAGCCGCTAAAAAACCAATCATAACCTAATTTTTAGTTTATACTCTGTTTTTAGCACTGGTTAGTTCATAACATCATACATGGAAACATTTTAGGTCACATGTACATGTATGGCACTTGTTATATACTAAGATACTTAAAATTTGATAATTTAAACACCAATTGATAAAATATTATTAATTAGTAATTTAACCAAATGCCCCTATCAGAAATCATCTCGATCATGATTAAATAACAACAATCTTACAATACAACATAATTTTCAAAAATTTAAGACTAAATACAACTATGTTTCAGACAGTTGAACTGATAACACAAAGGCTACAAAGAAATGAATTACAAAAAACTTGGCATGCTGTTTGACATAGCCAATAATAGAAATGAAAAAAAATGTTGTGGTAATAACACATGATCGCCGACAATTAACATTTATTTTAAATTATACACGACGACTATCAATAGCATTAAATCAACATTATTGAAAAACAATTACTAGTATCAAAAAATGGCTTTTTTTAGCAATCTATTTACAAAAAAGAAAAATTCCACTTCCGTTAGATCGCTAACCCAGTTGGATTTTCTAGAAGTCGATATGCATAATCATCTACTTCCAGGGATTGATGATGGCAGTACTTCAGTGCAACAGTCATTAGGATTTATTAAGGAACTTAACAGTTTAGGATTTAAAAAATTTATCTGTACACCCCATATTATGGACGGCGTACATCCTAACACCAAATTTACGATCGGACAGGCACATCACGCCTTGAGCGAAGGTTTAAAAAAAGCAGGAAGTGATATTGAAATTTTCGCTGCTGCCGAACACATGATTGACGACGGTCTACATATGCTTGTTCAAAATAATGATTTATCCTTAATGCCAGGAGGCTATGTTTTGATAGAGATGTCTTACCTATCGGAATCAAAAGCATTATTTCAAACTATTTTGAACATACAGAAATTAGGATATAAACCAATTTTAGCACATCCTGAACGCTACAATTACTATCACACTAATTTTGGTATTTATAAACAAATAAAAGATGCAGGGTGCTTGCTACAATTAAATCTATTGTCCCTCAGTAGATATTATGGTGTAGATGTAAAAGCGATTGCCATGACATTGGTCAAATCTGGTATGTATGATTTTGTTGGCACAGATCTCCACCACGAGAAGCACTTGCAATCTTTAAAAAACGTTGTTGAAAAATATCCAGTAAGAGAAATGTTAAAATCCTGTAACATTCTCAATCATACATTAATGGATCATATTAATACGGAAAATGGACAGCATATTATCGCTGGATAAATATGATAGAAGGCAATGTTTTCGACAACATTGCCTTTTATCATCATAATACATGTTTGTATCTATTACAAATATCCATATCTGACCAGATACTTAATTACTTCCCTTGCACCAAAATCCGTCAGATGATGCTTATCATACATATAAGGCATATGTTCTTTAACCGAATGATGAGCAATTTCTTTATTTTTATATAGATCAATATAATGATCTGATGGTATTATTCGCTTCATAAAATCATTTACCTCCTTTGCCTCCTCGACACTGTACTCGTATTCATCAATTTCTGGATTGAACAATTTTTTTAAAGCAATCTGTCTGTAGGGGATCCGATATGATTCGATTTGACCAATAAAATAATAGTCTAAACCATATTGATCAAAAATACTAATAATCTGTTGCAGACCCATCTTAATTTCTGCTGGAGTATAATTCATTTCATCAAAATTATACATCAACCAATGGACAGAAATAAATATTTTATCAACATGCTCGTGATTTTGAGGTAAAAATTCTTGATAAAAATAGCGCCATAAATCAACCGACTTTTGATAACCTTTAGGATTTGGAAAAGGAAAAGTCAAGCTTAAACTCATTTCCAAAAAATGTTGCTCTTTCGTCAGTACATTTCTAAAAGCCGTTGAAAGCTGAGCCGCATGACTGTCGCCTATCAATAAGATATTTTCCTTTGCCGAATCTATCTTTAGACAGGCCTGCTGATCATAAATATCATAACGATCGCTACGTGTAACGTAACAATTGCATGGGTTTAAATGTTGATGTTCTTCATATTGAAAATAATGGATATAAGAAGGATCTAATCTGCGGATATAATCCAAGGTCGAACTTTTTGGCCAAAGAAATAAAACTAAAGAAAATGACATCAGCAAAAAGAACAGCATGAAAATCTTTTTCAAAGTCAGATCATTTTTGTGTCTTTCCACTAAATAATATGATATTATCGCAAATAAAAATAATAAAAAGAACACCAAAAAAATCCAATACGGAGATTGCATCAAAAATTCGTATTTTTTATATACTACATATATGGGCCAATGCCATAAATAGAGCGAATAAGATATTTTCCCCAAAAACTGAATAGCAGGAATTTTATACCATGAAAATTGAGTATCCAAAGCGAGTATAATCATAGTCGCTATCACCGGAATTACGATCATGGGTGAAGGCCAAGCATGCCCAATATCGAAAAATATTACCGAAAGAAACAAAATACCTAGCATACAAGCAGTGATAGGAATAAGTATTGATTTGAATGCAGAGCGCAATTCCCGACTATACAAAAATCCGAGGGCCCCAAGTAAAAATTCCCAAACTCGGGTAGGCATCATATAAAAACTCCACGATTGAGCATATGGAGAGCAAAACCCAACCGCAAAAGATAAAATACCAAGTCCGATAATGAAATATCGAAAACCATTAAATCGATTAAAATATATTCTTTTTAATAACAACAAAATGACGGGATAAAGGAGATAAAATTGCCATTCTACTGCTAGCGACCAACTGTGCAAGAATAGATTATCCTGATATTCCGGAGAAAAATAATCACCCGATAGTGTGGCATAATAGATATTGGAAATAAATGCAAGACTTACTGCGATGTATTTCGCATTCAATTTGAGATCAACATCAAAATACAATAACGGCAACACAAGAAGCATAGCTGTCGCTACAAAAAGTAAGGCCGGTAAGATTCGCTTTATTCTGCGGCAAACAAAATCAAGATAAGAAAAGCTATTTTTTTTGACATCTGCCAATATAATTTTGGTCATCAAAAATCCGGAGATGACGAAAAAGATATCAACACCTATATAACCACCTTCGAAAAAAGGAATTTGATAATGATAAAATAAAACAAAGCATACAGCAATTGCCCTCAGAAGGCCTATATCATAGCGAAAGCTCATTTAGGTTCATATCCAATTTGATGGATCCATTAAATGTAGGAAAATTACATGAACAAAAAAAGAGCACTTTCTTATAGAAAAGTACTCTTTATATAGGTAGATGAGAATATTCTTTATGTTATTTAAAAATTTTATAGGAAATCATCCTTCCATTTGAATTTCCACACTTTCAGTTTTTAATCGGTTATTATCCCTCAAAAAAATACAGCGAATCCAAAATATTGTACCAAAATAGATAATAATTTATCAGCTACATCAGCTTCTTACCTATATAAATAATTTTGTAAACAATCAACTACAATTAAGAAGCCATTCGACTTACGACCAATTTTAATCATGATCTACGGAAAAATTCGTTAGTCAAGGATACAACATGACTAAAACTTGTTACCAAACGTACTCTATTTTGATATTTTTTTAAAAAATTTAGTCATCATCCAGGTCACCTTCATATGATTATTACTGATGTTGATATTCTATCTGTTTACATGCAAATTTCGATTTAAAAGACAGAATAAAATAGCGTAGTAATTCAATTTTTATCATTGACAAATTATAGTTTACCAAACAATTAAATTCATTTCATTAACAATTTTGGCTTAATATAAATCATCAATTTTAAGCAATAAAATATTTTGTAAACATATAGCTACAGCTAAAATTTATAATTAAAAATAAACCATATTGATGAACTGCTTTAGCAACATAATGCTTCATCTCAAATCTTCAATAAAAAACTATTGATGAAATTTTAATTATTGAATCCATTTTTTGAAAAATGGATTCAATAATTAATAGAACGATTTAGCTTGAATCAAAAAAAAACAATCAACCACCAATTTTCAGACAAAATATATACTTAAAATTAAACTTACTCAGTAAAAAATAAAATGAAAATATTTTATAATACTATCCTGTTTTTTTTAGCAAAACTCGAAAAAGAAATATAATTATATTATAAGTTATAACATTCACCATAAATGATTACAAATAGCATAGTTGCACATTAAACTTATGGTACAAATTAATACTTAACGAAAATATTGAAACAACAAAAGTTCAGGAAAAATAAAAAAGACAAAACAAAATTGAAATCTTATTTGTTAATAAGAATAATTTAGTTCAAAACAATAAACTACAGAGATAATAATAACATTTTCATTGTTAATTTTTTATTATTATCAAAACAAAAACTAGGAATATTGATAAAAGACATATATTTTTGCTTTTAATAACACTAATACAATTATGAAAGTATTTGCAGACAATAATTATCAAAAAATAAATATATCATAGGTATTTGGAAATAAAACAATGTTACAACAAATAACAAAGAAATAGATTTTCATTACTAGAATCAAGATTTTTATTATTAAAGAGGCTATTATTATTCAAAAAGTTTATATTGATATCTAATACTATATTAAGAACAGTTAATTAAACTATAAAAGAGCGTTTTTATATTTTTATAATTAATCAAAAACACACAATATATCATAAAACTTTGATTAATAACAAAAAAAGCATTTAACTCATTATTCATGATATAAAAACACATATTAAAACATATATAGTAAATTATTTTAACCATAAAATAGGTTTAAACAAAGTATTTTAAATAATAACATTATGAACAAGAACAAAAAAATGTACATCGCTCCAACTATTGAGGAGCTAGTAATTGAGCTAGAGCAAGGTATTGCCGCAGGATCAGGAAACGCACAGCCAGGCGCTCCTGCTGTTAATGACGAAGATGGTGCTGGAGGAAGTAGTTGGGAGGTAGATGGCTTTTAAAAATAACTTATCCTAACTAACAATTTTAACATTATGAAGACAATGAATAATAACTTAGCAAGCAAGTTTGCTCTTGCCGCTTTTTTGGCACTAGGAACTTTAGCAGTTACTAGCTGTAACAAAGATAATAACCAAACTGGACAGGAAATTCCAGATGGTCAAAGCCAGATAGTAGTTCGTATCGCAGGTATCAGCGACGGAGAAAATATCAATACAAAAGGCGTAAAGGGAAGTACATCAAACAGTTCATCTTCTGAACACTCAGTACAGCTTGTTCAATCAAATGGATTTGATGCAGTAGTTGCTTTAGACAACAATGTACCTGCTTTAGAAACCTCTCCAACAGCACAAACAGGTCTTCGTGCCTCCAATGGATTGAAAGCAGCCTCTACTCCATTAACTTCCAATACGACGTATCGATTATTTCTTTACAAAAATAATGGTGGAACCTATACTTTCACAAAATCAATGCAATTAACAACGGGAGCTGAAGCACCCATACAAGTTCCAAATGGTTCATATAAATGGGTAGCATTATCATACAACAATACAGACGCTATTCCAGATGGTGATGTATCGAACAATATTGCCTTACCGGAAAACAAAGATGTACTTTATGCATCATCGGGTACCACTGATATTGTCATTAACAGCAATACATCTCCGTTAAATATTACTTTTAATCGTTTATACTCCCGTATCGCAATAGAAGTCAATACATTAGGTATGTTTGCTCCAATCAACTCAGCATCCATCACAGTATCAGGACAAAGCGCTAGAGCTGCAACAGTTAATTTAACAACTGGAGCTTTAACACTTGCACCATCAGCAGGTACACCTGCTCTTACTGAAGCAAACTTTGCTAATATAGACGGAAATGCAAGTCGGAAAGTAGCATACTTCTATACCGCAGACCCTGCTGATCAGAACATTTCCGTTTCCGTTACAAATTTAAAAATCCAGCTTGATAATAGTACTGAACGTAACTTTGGTCCAACCCAATTACTACAGACGAAATTGATCACACCAGAGCGTGGTAAAAATCACCGTTTCTTAGTCGGTTTGACAGAATCAGCAATTACAAATGGAGCTGTAAAATGGGCTAGATCTAATCTGTACTATAGAACGGGCGGTACTTTAGGAACGACACCATACCGTTTTTATCATACAAACCCTTTCAGTCCAGCTGTTGCAGAAAGTTTCTTTTCTTTCAAAGGCCATCTTCCTGGTGTACTAGCAACTGCTGTTGAGGCTAATCAAAAAGATCCTTGTGCTTTAGTATACCCTGCAGGGTTATGGAAAACACCAATAAACACCGAGATTGGGACATTAACTTCGCAACAAGGTGTCATTAGTGGACTTTTAGGGGCTTTACTTGGAAATCCAACAACTCCTAATACTACATTTGGAAGTAATTTTATTGAGTATACAAATACAGCAGGCTCAGGCACAAGTCCATATGCTACTACTCCAGCTGCGAATATTTTACGTTTCAATTATAATGGCTTGAACAATACGGTCAACCTGTTATCTGGAACTATTAATGTTACCCTAGGACAAGTTGGTTCAACAGCAGCATTCTGGGGAAGAGACAATGTATTAGATGGAGGGCTATTAGCACTTTTAGGTACAAGTGTAGGTGCATGGAGTTATATCGGTAGAACACAGGATCCTGTAATTGGGGCACCAAGATCAGTTGGGTCCAAAGGAGCTGGAGCTTTAAACATTGATGTGCTAAATCTTGGGTTAGTTGGATCTGGTTTTCAAAACGTACGATGCGTCCGTGATGCAAACTTTGCTGTTACTAGTGCAGCCGCTAATTACAATCCAATGCCAACTTTATAGTAGCTAAGCTTAAAAAAATAAACAATTAAAATAAGGAACCTTTATTAAAGCAAGAGCCGTTCGTGATCGTTCGGCTCTTGTTCTCGTGTCCTATACGATTTCATACCAGAAATCAGACTAAACACATTCAAAATTGTATATACAGTCCTTTTTCAACATTTATTAGAAAAATGTGGAAAAAGTAATACACATTCAACATCAATAGATTGTTATTGACAATTTGTACACAAAATTTGTTCATATGTTAATTCATCAAAATAATACTAATCAGAAATATTCTGAATTTATGTACACATTCATGTTATTAACATTTTATCCACAAAAATCATTTAGTTTTCCACAATAATTGAAAGCTTAATAAATATTAAAAACTAAATTTTAAATAAATAAGGGTTAATATCTTATTAAGTTAGGTCTGTATGTTATATGTAAGTAATCCCTTATACAAATAACATGAGGTTGTCCACAAATTGTGAATATCCGATACTGAAAAAGCATACAATAACATCTTCAGTTGTTATAAAACATAAATCGAAAAAAGTTCGTTACAACCTACTATTTTATAGAATGTGGAAAAAACAGACGAACTACTGTTCCTTTTCCCAGTTCGCTGGAGAGATTGATATTTCCACCAAAAAATTCAATGAGATCTTTTACCAATGATAGTCCAATCCCCGATCCTTTTCTATGGGCTACATTACTCTCTCTTACCTGCAATTGAAACATTTCATTCAATTCAGCTTCTGGAATACCGATCCCATTATCCTCCAGCATATATACAATTCCGCTATCTATGATTTCACTATGGATACTTAAATAAGCTTGTTCGGCTTTGTCTGCATATTTAACAGCATTTCCGATAAGATTGATAAATATTTGATAGACAGCACCGTAATCTGCATATAAAGTATATAGATTTCCTAATCGAAATTCAACCTGTTGATCTGGATAATTACTTTTCACTTCTTTGATCCAATACGCAACTTTTTGATCCATAATGATTTCCTCCAATTTATTTACGGTTCCTCGCACCGTATTGATTTGTAAGGTTTGGTTAATAATGGATTCAATATTCTGGATTGAATCTGAAAAGTTTTTATACCATCGTTTACTTACTTTCTCTGGAATATGCTCATTCTTACTCAGAAAATCATTTCCCAATTTTAAAACGGACAATGGATTTTTCAAATCATGCGCAAGTGTGTTGGTCAAAACATCCAATTTATTACGTAAAGAGAGCTGCTCACTCTGTCTTTCCATTCGATGATGAGCCAGTTTTCGATCCGTCACATCACTTGCCGTATGTAAGATAGCATAACATTGCCCTTTCTCATCAACCATCGCTCTATATTCAAAATCAAAATAACGTTTCACTTTGCTATCACCATCTATAATATTTGCAGGGGTTTCAGTAGCACGATAAGTAATACCTGTCTTCCATACATTCTTTAAAATAGAACTAAAACCCTCTTTCACGAAATTTGGAAAACAAGCACATAACGTTTTACCAAGGATAGATTCATCAGCACGCCATATATCTAACATGGCCTGATTAGCATAAGCAATATTCAAATCGTAGCCGTCATAAATAGCCGTTGCCAGAGGCGACTGCTTGAGCAAAGACAATATCATGCTATCATTTACTATCATTGGTGTATATTAAATTATTTAAAAATTACTTGGATATAAATAAAACTGCATGACAGTACAAACATTTTTCATGTCCATATATGCAATCGATCATCCGATCATGGACACAAATTTTAGATCATAAAATCTAAACCTGAGGTAGCATATGCCTTTTTTATTGTTGGTGCAGACACTTTCAATTCAAAAACATATCACACAAAAGTAGATGAAAAAATAATCTTAAACAATAGTATCATTTACTTTGGTTCTTGTACTATTCATGAGGAAGTAGTCCATCAAGAGCATAGCGTTTTTTTAAATGAGGATAACGCTTCCGATATTCTGATGGGGTACAGCCAAAAAGCTTCGTAAATTGTTGCCTGAAATGTTTAACATCTCGAAAACCAACTTGATAAGCAGATTCGTTGACATTTGATTTGGTCGTAATTAGAATTTGTGCTGCCCTACGAAGTCTGATATATCGAATAAATTCGTTAGCGGATTTTCCTGATATTGCTTTAATTTGCCTATAGAGATTCGAATGGCTCATACCCATTGTTTCGGCCAGCACTTTTACCGTAAAATCTTCTTCCAACAAGTGTGCTTCAACAGCTTGGATCACCTTTTCCAAAAACGCTTTGTATTCGGCAGGAATTTTATGATCATTCGATTGCAACGTAATTTCGCTATGGAAGTATTCGTGCAGACGATTCCTATTCTGAATCAGATTATCTACACGTGCCATCAGCATATCTTTATCAAAAGGTTTGGTAATGTAGTCATCTGCACCCCCTTCAATTCCCTTTAGCTTTATTTCAGATGAAGAACTTGCTGTCAAAAGAATAAAAGGGATATGACTCCATTGACTACTTTTCTTTATTTTATGACAAAGATCAATCCCCGAACCACCCTCCATCATGATATCACTAATGATGATATGTGGTTCTATTTTTTGTAAGATTGCTATTGCCTGCTCCCCATTTTCAGCCTGCATGACATGAAACCGATCTTGAAACAGTTTATAGATATAATTTCGAATATCAACATGATCATCCACCAAAAGCATGATTTCTCGTTCAATCGAAATTGATCCATCGGAGGGCTCCATATTAGGACGATTTTCACGTTCTGCCTTTTGCGCCCCAATCGGATCATCTAACCCCATCATTTCCCAAGAAGAAACACTATGTGCAACTTCTAAAATATGATCCTTGTCACCAAGAATTGCATGATGTGGCAGATCAACACAAAAAGTCATCCCCCGATCAGGATTGGAGTAATACGTAATTTTGCCTTGATGTATTTCCACAAATTTTTTGACTAAAAATAACCCTATTCCAAAACCTTCCTTAACACTATTGGAAGACGAGAAATCCCGCTGAAACGGCTTAAAGATATCTTCCTTCAGCAAAGTCGGAGTACCCTTACCCGAATCCGAAATTTCAATGCGAATACCTGTAGCAGTAGTTTTAATATATAAGGCCACCATACCACCATCTTGTGTATATTTTAAGGCATTCTGCAGCAGATTAAAAAAACAGATTTCCAATTTTTCAAGATCTCCATAACATGGATAAGTTTCGATTTCAGTTTCCAATGTGTAGCTGATATCTCGAGAATGCGCGATTTGACGAAAACATAGAAAAACTTCCTGGACCAAACTCACTAGATCCAAATGAACAAGAGATAGTTCATCAAAGTTTCCTTCGGATTTTCTGAAGAGTAATAATTTATCGACTAGATTCAGCAATCTCTTGGAATGACGATATACATCCTGAAGCTCTTCATAATCAGTCACCTGATCTTCCGCATCCTTCAACAATTCTTGGATTGGATTTATAATCAGCGTAAGTGGTGTGCGTATTTCGTGTACGATATGCGTAAAAAATGCGACTTTTTTCTCTGTAAGTTCATTTTCCTTATCGCGTTCAAATTCAGCAGTCTTCAATTTGGTCAACAACAACGCTCGATGCCTGACATACAGAAAATAAAGATAGAGCGCCGCGACAACACACATCCCATAAGCTGTATACGCCCAGCCCGTACGCCACCATGGCGGTAAGATTTGAATCACAATAGTACGTTCACTCGGATTCCACCCCCCATTAGCATCCGTCGATTTAATTCTTAAGTTATAAGTTCCTTCTTTAAGATGCGAATAATATGCTGATCGTTGTTTATCCACATAATTCCAATCCTTATCCCAGCCTTCAAGAAAGTAAGCATATTGAATTCGATCAGAAAAACTATAATCTAATGCGGCGAATGAAAAGGATAATATCGCTTGATTATATGGAATTGTCAGCTTGCTAATGGCATTGAGAGGATCTGTACCATAACGTGCATCAGTACCATAAGGCGTATTATTAATCTGGAGTTGTGTCAATTTGAGTGGAGAAAAGACTGCATGGACTAAAAGGTCGCGCGGCTGAAACAAATTAAATCCTCGAATACCTCCAAACACCAAGTGTCCGTCGGACAATTTCAGTGCAGCATTATAATTAAATTGATTGCTTTGCAACCCATCAGATTTATAGAAATTTTGGAAGGAACGCGTTTTGGTATCAAATTTTGATAGACCATGATACGTCGATATCCACAAATTGCCAAACTCATCTTTTAGCGCATTTAATAAGGTGTTACTTGGCAATCCTTCTTTTTCTGTATATGATTTAAATTGTCCAGTCGCTATATTAAAATACAGTAGCCCTCCCCCTTCAGTACCTATCCATAAATGATGACGATCTGCCTGCTTAATAAACCGTACCGGTGTGCCCACTGCATAGGTTTTATAGCGTTTCGTTTGGAGATCCAAGCGAGTCAGTTCAGACCAGGATCCCATCCAGAGAATATCTTCCTTTTCTTCAAAAAAAGTCAGCACATCATATATAGGTAAGTTTAAAGGTTTAAACTGATCTTCCCTGGCATCAAACAGATAGACCTCTCCTCCGCCTAAAGTCGATGCCCAGATCCGTTTGCGGCTATCTTTAAACAAACGCCAAGCTGCTGAATTGACATATTCAGTTTGGGGATAATAACAGGTATAGGATTTGATTTGACCGGTAGCCATATCTAATTTAAAAATACCGGAATCATAAGTCCCAATCCATAATTGATGCTGATCATCCTGAATAAGTCCCGTGACAAATGCGCGCTCTAATAGTAGTCGGGAAATATTGGGATAAGGCACAAATACTTTCTGTTTTAAATTCCACTTCAACAGACCAGAACCATCGGTACCGACCCAAATATGATCATGATCCGCTTGTTCCAGCACAGAAATAAAATCTCGTGAACTCACCTGCTTATCTAGTGAATGATGTTTCACCAATTGAAATTTACCCTTACGCGGATCGATCACATTCACTCCACCTCGGATCGTACCTAGCCATTTCCGACGCTGAGTATCTTCGTAAATAGCAACAACAGCATTACTGGTTAGTTTTTTTTCATCGAAACCCGCATTCTTCTCGATTCTTTTGGTTTCCATATTAATCTTTTGTATACCATCACCATCGGTACATACCCAGATTTTACGATCCTGACCAAAATAAAGATTAACAATCCGCTTATTGGTTAGGCCATTTTGCGAACTGTAATACTGAAAGGCTTTGGTCCGCCAATTGTAGCAAGTAACTGACCAACTATTCGAAAACCAAATATCTCCATCACTTGATGCAGTCATCAATGTCGCATTAAAATCTCCCTGCACAACAACTTGAATACATTTCTTTTTTGGTTCATACATTGCTAAGCCGATCCCCTGTACCATCAGCATCAATCTTCCATCGAAAGTTTTACAGATCGAACTGACACTGTAAGCTTGACCTGATGCTTTCCCTGAACGATACAAAGGGACAGTTTGGGCTGTGAGATCCTTGTTGATAGCCAATAATCCAGCTTTTCCGGAGGCTGCAAAGAGTTGTCCATAGCTATCTTTCTCCAGCTGATGGATGGAAAAATCAATAGGCTGCAATTCCGAATCGCCTCTCACAAGATTTACCCGACTAAAATGATTACGATCCATGTCCAAAACCCCTAAGCCACCCTTGGTTGCAATAAAGAGATTACCCAATTGATCTTCCAGAATATCGGTGATGCGATTGTCGGGAAGCGATTTATTTTCTAATGGATTATTTTTAAAAACCTTAAATTCATAGCCATCAAATCGATTGAGGCCATTAAAAGTTCCAAACCACATAAACCCATCTTTATCTTGATAAATATCGGTCACGAAATCATTGGACAAGCCATGATCAATCCCCAAATATTCAATGGATGACTGCGCTGGAGCATCAAAGCATAGCAATAACAGAATAAGAAGGCATGATAAGGTGTACCTCATAATTATTGGTCGTAGATTATTGGTTTGTATAGCTATAAATCTATGTAAAAAGCAGCCCTTTTACAAATGTTAAATTAACATTTAATATTTAGAAAATCAATCTTAACTATTTTTTATGGAAATAGATCGTGACTTGCTATTCAACTGCATAAAAAAACCATTTAGCAGGCATCATTGAAGTTGATGGAAATTTCAGATTAAAATTTCAACACTCCGATCATGCTGATTTCCCCCCTTATTTTGACCAAATCCCCCCCGAACCATTCCAAAGATAGTTGCGATAATTGTATATACACCAACGAAACTGGTGATATGAATTTTTAATTTTTACAATAAAAAAAGAAAACATGAAAAAAAGATATTTCTATCTGCTTATGCTTGGCTTAACCGTGCAGGCATGTGCCAAATCAACATCTGACCTTCTACCCGTAAAGCCAATGGAAAATTCGGAAGGAATTGCACTGCCGGGCTTTGGAAAATTAGCATTTTCCAACATCACCACCTCGGGGGCGGTGGTTAAAGGAAGGGTGACCAATAAAGGCGGGGATATCGTCACCCATCGAGGCGTTTGTTGGAGCAAAAGTCCCAATCCCACGATTGAAAATAATCCTCACGAAGCTACAGTCAGCAAAGAATCAGGAGAATTTAGTGTTCAACTCCATTCCCTCTTGCAGTCTACAACCTATTACATCAGACCTTATGCTAAAAACAAAGGTGGTGTAGCGTACGGAGATCAGGTTATTTTAAAAACTGCAGATATACAATCTATCAACTTTGCCCAAACACCGATGTTTATTATCGGTTCATCGCGAGCTTATTACGACGTGGAAATTTTGAGCAGTGGCGGCGGAGCAGTCACGGAGCGTGGTGTTTGTTGGGGAACAACAGAAAATCCGACGATCACACAAAACAAGGCTGCACATGGAGCAAACGGTATCGGCAAATTTCGAATCGGATTATCTAATTTAAATCCACAGACCAATTATCATCTCCGCGCATATGCCATCAATGAAACTGGGGTGAGCTACGGAACCAATATTCCTTTTCGAACGATTAAAAAAGGAAACGTCACGTATACATTCAACAAAGCAAGTAGTCCTACAGCGGCAGAACTTGCCGCGTACTCCCGCCTTCAAATAGCAATTGACAGTGCCGTTTGGTATGCCAATCAATATACATCAGCGACTAAGCATGTATACCTCAACTATGTACCAGGGGTTGCTACGGCTGATGCGAATAATGAAGGGTGGATGCGATTTGGAACAAATACTTCTTACCAAAATATACGCACGATGCTACATGAAATGAATCACACATTTGGAACAGGCACAACAAGCTGGTGGTCACAGCAAGCAATAAGTGCTGGAAAATATCAATTGACCAATGGAAACAATATGTTAAAATTGATCAATTCAGATCAAAATGCAGTGTTAAGTGGCGATAGTCAGCATTGGTGGCCATATGGTTTGAATCAAAATTCTGAAGTGAGTTCAAATTGGGACTACGTATACAACTGTCTTATTATTGAAGCGATGCGTAAAGATGGTATGACCAGCCATAGCGGAAGTTATACCCCATAAATAATACTTAATGAGTGCTATAAACAATAAAATCTAGTTTAGGATCTCAAAGACTGAGTCTTCGGATTGGGGCTTTGTATCTTTGAATTCATATCGATGCACAGGTTTTTTCACACATGAAATCTACCATTTTTAACATAGTAAAAACTAAGCAGCGTATTTATCTTTGATCAACAGTTATTAATAATAATTGTTCTTCAATAATGTTAGATAATGGGACGAAGGGATTTCGTTCCATTTTTTTATCGCTGTAATCTTCAGGATTACAGCGCTGTTATAGTATATCTATAAATTTCTATTGTTGCGTTATAAGATGGCTTCTGAGTTCCTGAATCAATCGTAGCCTCCAGAATCTTGAACCCGACCTTTTTATCTTGACGTGTATCAACCCTAATTTTAGCCCAATTGCTAGCGAACTGCAAAGGGAGAGTTACTGTTTCTTTATTAAGAAGGTCAATATGATCGACCTGAATTTCAAATGCTTCATTGGACCCGACCTCTACATGGGTAAAGGATTGATGATAAGCATATGCGATCTGAGCACGCATTTCGGTCTTGCTTTCATCAACCTCCATAAAAGACACTGGATTCACGCTTACTGATAAGAAAGGCTTTAGCGTTATGGATAGTGCTGTGTTGGCTATCTGCGCTTGAGTTTTAACAAAACCGAAGAGCAGATAGCTGATCCCAATATATAAACACATGCATACACTTTTTTTCATAGGATGATAAGGTGGTTATTATCAATGAGGTGATCGTCCAGTGTGAACCGTAAAATTAAACAATAGTCTTTAAGCTACCTCTGTGAAAAAGGGCATTCTTCATGTTAATTATGACGGCATCACAATGCATATATCTGCCGATAGCTCATTGGAATATTTCCCGTACATTTTTTCACAAAATGTCTGAAATTGGATTCATCCGTAAATCCCATCTCATAGGCAATCTGTGAAATCGATAGATCTGTATGTTTAATATAGCGTAAAGCCTCCTTCAGTACGATATCAGAAATTACTGTTTTAGCGGTTTTACCCCATATCGCTAAACACATTTCCGTTAATTTCCGAGGGGTTACATGCAGTTTATCCGCATAAAACTGAACATTGCTCTGCTCTTTAAAATGTTTATGTACCATTATCGAAAAAGCATTTACCACCCCTCTTATCGGCACAGAACCATAATCTTGCAAATTGGAATTCAATTTAATGCGTTGCATCCCATCGAGTAGCAATGACTCGATACAATTATGGATGACAAGATCAGATACCTGATGTGCATGGTTTTTAGTCCGATTTATGATTTTCATAAAATCAGCCTCATCACCACTTGTGTCCGTGATCTGTACCGATTGGAATGCATCAAAAAAAAGTTCCGAATTGAGAAGGATAGAATCAGAAATAGATTTTTCATAAAAAGAAGCCGTGAAAGTGAGCGCAAATCCCCTGGACGATCCACTTTGGATCACATCATACTCTTTTCCCGAACCTATAAAGGCCATTTTACCTTTACCAACGATATATTTTTCTATTCCAATAGAAATTTCTAACGGCTCAAAAGCTCTTACGATGGTAAAAAAATCGACATGCTTATACCAAACGAAAATCTGTTCGTAATTCCAATCACATAATGGAAACATTTTAAATTCTGTAGGGGCACTATTCATTTCATCATGGTCTAAATAATGGTTTTAAGATATTAGTTCGTCTCCATCTGGATACAAACTATTTGTCCAAAAAAGGCTATTCAAACGATCTGTTTAGATCGTATTTTCGTCAAATGGATCTGTACCATTTGTCCATAAATAAATTTGATCCAACATCGATCTCGGATTCGTTTTAGAAAATATATGTACCGCTCCATTACGTTTAAAATCTTCAATTTCTTCCTCATCTCCACTTGCTGTATAACCAAAAACATTTATATCGGGAAACCTTGCGGAAATTTCATGGGCAGTCGCAATTCCTCCCATATGAGGCATATGTAGATCAAGAATGCAAATTTCAGGCAGGAAGTCAGAATCATCAAGTCTATCTATCAATTCTACACCATCATTACAGGTAAAATAAAGATCAAAAATCTCCATTCTTTTGATTAGCATTTTCATCATAGCTTGTTGGAAAACACAGTCATCTACAAAAACAAGTTTAAGTTTAGGCTCCATGGCTATTACATATATAAATTGTAGCCATTAGACTACCTTGTAATAAAACTTTAGTAAATTTTACTTAATAATTTTTAACTTTTCCATAAATTGTTTATTTTCAGAATTGCTAATAGGATTTAATGAAACTGGGCCTGCTGCTATACAGCCTTCCATTTCCACCTGTATCACTTCGATTTTTGGTTGGATATAATTTTTCTTACCCTTATTAACTTGGTTCATATTTTTTCTTTTTACGCCAAATAAAATATAATATGTAGTCTAATTCAGACTTAAAAAAATATTTAAATCATTAATTATCAGTGCAATATTTCTTGTGAATATTGATTTTTTATATTTTATCTGATTTGCTGATCGCAGTTCTAATTCTTTTAACCTGCTGTCTTATAATTAGCTATTGCGTAATTCCAAATTTTTCCGTAGATTTACTATACTCAATAGTAGTCTGAATTAGACTACTCAATATATAATACTAACTTAGCCACAAACAATTAGCTAAATGTTATTATTATGACTTTTAATTTTATTCTACTGGATTCTAACGTATCGTCTAACATTGCAATCAGATTTATTGATGATAAAAAAAATGAATATCTACTAAAAACACCCTTGCGAATCACTTCTTCCCGATGGAATCAGGAAAAACAGCGTCCTGACAATATTTACCTAAAAAGAGACAAAAAGCTTCATTCGCTGCTCAATAGAATTCGGATCGGAATTGCCACCTATCTAACAGAAATCAAGACAAAACATCGTACATTCTCCATCAATACCCTGGGACGGATTATTAAAAAAAATGCATCTATAATGAATACGGCATCTCCCGAAGGAGGTTTTTTGAAACATGTGGAGGCTTACATCAATAATAGACACCATATGATCTCTTCTGCAACTTACAAACGCTATATGGTCTTTTTTCGATTATTAGAACGATTTGAAGGACATCGTATGCAACATCTCTATATCAATGAAGTAAATGAAAATTTTGTTAAAGAATTTCTATTTTTCTGCGAACTAGAAGAGTACAGCAAAAGTACGACATATCGAACGATACATTTTGTACGTACGATCCTGAACTTTTTAGAAAAAAGAGGTATCCGTACCCACGTATATGAATTGGAGCTTCCTAAGGAAAAAAAATTCCATCAAGTCATAACGTTAACGGAAGATGAACTGATCAAAATCAAAAGAATGGAAGTTCCATCCAATTTACAGGCCGCAAAAGACTGGCTTATTATCAGCTGTTATACCGGCCAACGTGTTTCCGACTTTATGAAATTTAATATAGCAATGATGGAAGTACTGGATGGAAGACCCTGTATGTCATTTGTCCAACAAAAAACACAAAAGGATATTCTTCTACCGCTTCATCCTGCAGCTTTGGTAGTTATGTCAAAAAATAGCGATTCATTTCCATCCCGATTACCCATTCAAAAATATAATGATCAAATTAAAGAAGTTGCTCGAATAGCAGGCATAAAAAGTTTGGTAAAGGTGCATAAACGTCGGGGTTTCAGGGCTTATGAGATGATGGTGCAAAAATGGGAAGCTATCACCAGCCATATTGGTCGCAGAAGTTTTGCTTCAAACTTTTATGGTAAAATTCCTACTCCCCTCCTAATGGAAGCTACCGGTCACAGTACTGAGCAAATGTTTCACCGCTATATTAATAGTGTAGATACTGAAAGAACTCGTTCATTAGGCATCTATTTTGAAAAGTCATATAAAGAAAAGTTTCTTACGACAGAAAGTTAACAACAAGGATATAACCTTCGCATACGAGCAAGTCAATAAATAACTGTAATCATGAAGGCAGAGATATCTGGAGAGATCACCACTGCGGAAAGATCAGTATTTTGACTGATAGATAAGTCCAGATCATCTTCGTTGATCACAATAACGAGGAACAAAAGAACTATAGCCCTACTACTTGTAAAATCACATCAATAGGAAATTTGCATTTCACAGCCCTACTTTTATTTACTTCTGGTTTACGCATGGCAAGCATCCACCAAAAAACTAAGATATACGGATAAAAGTCATTTACCAATTAAAGTTTGGCAATATAATCATCCACAACTTTGGTCCTCTTCCTAAGAAATGTCTTCATATTGGCCTTATTTAAGGCCATATTATTATTTCCAACTTTCCATTTTTCAAAATCTCTTTTTTGCGAATCCCGTATTTCAGCAGCGAAGACATCAATAAACTGCATCAGTTCATTAAACTTATTATTTTTATAGGTTTGCCAGGTCCTATTTAGTAAGACCCTCACTTCAGCATCTTTTAATATTTTCTTATAAAATTCTGCTCCTATTCTATGGTCACTCTCCCGGATTAAATCAAGCCCAACATCATGGAAGTAAGTTCTTTCCCGCTTCTCATTAAAACCGAAGCTAAAATCAAAATCCCAGATAGGTCCCATTGTAAATATTCCGCCAGATTTTTTATGGATATAGACACTTTTAGGGTGGCAGATCTCATGGTTTGCGACCAACATATTGACAATAAGAAAATTCACAAACTGCTGCTTATCAAATATATTTCCGTACGAATTCTTGGGAAATTCTTTAGCGTGCAACAAATTTTCAAAATTCTGAAAATCCACCTTCCATGTTTCAAATTGAAATTCAGATTCAGGATCTGGATCCTTTAGCATGACAGGAAGATTAAAATGTTTTGTCTTATATTTCCACTCTTCGTCAAAATATGTATCTAGCTCCCACAAAATACCATTTGGACCTACATGCACACGATTTTCGTGGATTTCAACTTGTTGGGTTACATTATAATTTCCCCGATACACACCATTTATAGTCAAGTCTACCGATATGATATCGTGCGTATAAGGCATCCCCAATTGTTTACCAATTTTCATCGCAACCGCATTTGTCATTAACGTATAGTCATTATAATTCGCAAGTAAAACCCAATCCTTTGCTTCAGGTAAATTGAAAAGAGAAGATTTTTTATCCAGCTTCAATCGAAATGGTTTTTTTGCTTTACTCCATGTCGAATTGCCCCTACCTTTGATCTTGGTTTTCATCTTTTCAAAATCCTTAAATTTACCGTTCCCTTCCATATAGATCTCAGCATTTAGATACACTTCTTTGTCCACGACTTCCTGTTGATCATCAATATTAATATACACATGTGGCACAGCCGCTTTTATACGCTCATCCAATAGCGGCAACTCTTCAACAAGAGTAATTTCAGGATTAACACTTGTTTTTTTTGTACAAGAAAATAGGACTAAGATCATCAGTATGAAGCTGAAAGATTGACTTATCACGAAGGTGAATTTATCCTTATGCATATTTAATTTATCCATTTTTTTCATTTGTTAAACCTGATCATCATGATACTATTGATCACTTACATGTACCTACAAAGCAAGCGCTTATATCAGAAAATACATGCGTATAAACTGTCTCAATTTATCTTTAATAATATAGATCACCCGAGGTGTACAAAAAGATATTTACGATAAGCATATAAAATGGCCTAGAACAAGACCATTCGTCTTTATAGATGAATAGGATTTTCCATTAAAAGAAAGATTTTTTTTAGTCAAGTAGGAATGCTATTATTTTTTTTGATCTATTTCCTTTTTCATAAAATGAATAAATGCAGAAGGGGGGATCCCCGTCACCTCTTTAAAAGCACTCGAGAATCTACTCAAGGAAGTGAAACCGCTCATTTCTGCAAGAAATGAAATTTTATAATCAAAGAGCTCCGGTGAAGTCTTCAGTTTTCCAATGATATATTCGACTCGACTAGACTGAAGATAATCATAAAAATCCTTGCCTCTAAATTTTTGAAGAATATAACTTGCATACCGCATATTTGTACCCATAAGCGTTGCCAAATGCTGTAAAGTAACACTTTTCTCTAAAAAGAAATGCGCTTCCTCTTGTTCTACAAACGCCTGATATAATCGTTCTTCAGTATCTTTCGCAATATTAATTTCCTTTGCTTTAATTGCAGCATTATTTTCCAGCTTATTGATCACTGTAGAAAAATCCGAATTTATCCTTGTTGTGGATATCGTGTTTGCATCATCATTATCTTGTATATCATGGATAACTTGATATTTTGTCCTATACAAAATCTTTAGTTTAGCATAATAGATCATACAAACCGCAGCGATGATGGTGATGATAAGAATTAGACCAATTGCGAGCGTGTATCTATTCTTATAATATTGCTTCCTTATATTGAATATTTCAATTAAATCATCCGATATATCTCTAGCCACTTGGTCCCGTTTACCTTTTATATCAATAGCTTTGCTTCGAAATTCTAAAGATTTCGACTTATCACCTATTTTTTGATAATAGCTTGCCCATGACTCATAGGTCAACATTTTCAATTCTTCTACCTCTCCACTAGTCAAATAAGGATCTACCATTTGTAGATACTGAAGTGCGGCACTCAGATTGTTTCGTTCGATCTCTACATCCGCTTTTGCACGCATGATATAAGGTCTCAAATTACTTTCTACACTTCCAATTTTTGCAAGAGAAGCATTCAGATATGACTCTGCAGCGACCAGATTGCCCAACTTCAATTCGCATATCCCCATCAACTGATCGTTAGTAGCTTTTATCAAAAGTGCTTTTTTATCCTCTTGACCATCCATATGGATCAGTTCAGCTGCCGACTTCAAATATTTTTTTGCATCACTATAGCGATGTTGTTCAAAGCAATGAAAAGCGCGCTCATGTAAAATATTGATCTTCGTGAGCGTTTTCATATGCACATCTACTTGATTTTCATTGGCGATCTCTGCCTTCGACAGATAGCGCTCCGATACCTTTAATAATCCCAATTGACGAAATGATGTCGCCAAAAATCCCGAAGTAGAAGCTTGCCATGAAAAATTTAAAGTCGCATTTGAAATGGTATCAGCGCGCATGGCATTCACAATACATCCTTTCATATCACCTTTATTTTCATCAAGCTTCGCTAATAGCATAAAAGCTTTGATCTTTTGTTCGTCGGTATTCGCGACTTTCGCCAAGGAGTCTGCTACCCGACGCGCTTCTTTGCTATCTGATGCGACCAAAGAAACAACCACATCGAGATAGCGCCTATTAAAGTCATCACCAGAACCACCTTTAGCTTGACAGATCAAACAAAAAATAAAAAATAAAAAAATAAAAAAACCAACTGATTTCATAAGAAAAAGGTTAACACTAAACATAATTAAATCTTGTATAAGAGCAAGTATGTAGTAGGAATATGCTTGATGCTCAGCTTACGGTAATACGACAAAGAAAGTTAAGGCTGCGGCTATTAAACCTCCTAAAATAGCTGCAAGGATTAAATCGCTAGATCCCCATTGTCGCATAAGAGCAGGCGCTTGCTGACTTTCTTCTTCGATCTTGACCTTAAAATCCTGAAATGCCCTCAAGTTATTGGTCGTGACGACAATTTCCATCGTTTTTTGTATCTCTCTACGCAGATGTAGCAGTGCAAGTTGTGACGACAGATACCCGACTTCATTATTTCTTACTCCCTGAAGTTGAAGAAAATCATCCAATGCCTTGTCCAAATCATCACATAACGCCATATCACGATCCGGACAATTTTTTGCAATGCTTGACGTAAGTTTCTTCTCAAACTCCATCAACGTAATCAAAAGTTCTTGTGGGTCATAAGACACTGAATTCATCATATAGATAATAGCAGCTAAGATTTATTTAACCTGTTGCTAAATATCCACAATTATATTTATCCCCCCAATGATACCAATCACAAACAAATTAACAAATTAATAATCAACATCATAAATTAACATTTACGTAACGATGGCTTAGATTATTCCTTCGGAAGTATATTTTTATGCATATCCTCATCCAGATAATAACCTTTATTATTTTCCTGCCCCTCTACCAGGTTTTTCAATCCACCTTCACGCTTGATCTCATCAGCATAGAGTTCCTCATAATCTTGCGTATAAAGTGCATTGGGGACTACATGAATATCAAAGACAATCTCCTGATAGGGCAATTTTTCAAAGTTTCCATATAATGCTATATAATGCTTGACATAGCCAACATTTTTCGCACTATTATAAGATAACGTTAAGATGCGCTCCTTTCCCGGTGGAACCGAAAATTTACCATTTCCATCTCCTACTTTAAGACAGCCACATGAAGTAATAATATCCGTGATCATAAGTGGATTTTTTCCCGTATTTATCAATTTAAAAGATAAATCCTTTTGTTGACCCGCTAACACAGCATAATAATGTCTTTCATTATCTTCAACTTTCATAGTCGTCTTTCTATTGGAAATATCCAAGCACGAACTCAACAGGAAAATGATTCCTGCTACCCATATGTAATTAATATAATTGTATTTCATCGCAAGCTATTACTGATTTGTTATCTACTTTATTCTTATAAATCCGCACTTGTATGGGCGTACCATTTGGTATGATCAATTTTTTTTCCAACCGCGCGACAGTCGTCCCAAACCTAAAATCTTTTGCTGTGCATGTCAAGATCATTTTACCTTCTGCAAATACTTCCACCCGATCAGGCATAGCCATACGATGTTTCTGATTAATCAAAAATCTCATGACAATCCCTTTCGACTTCCTATCTTTTAAATTTGTCAAAAAATCAATATTAAGATCTTCACCGACTAACAGCCAGCCTTGATTAAAGTCACTAGTGAATCCGGGCATATTGTCAGTTAACAGTCGAGCATCCTGATACATTTCACCCGACAGCATTCCCTTCACTTTTGGATGGGCAAAATGATTTCTTTTTAAAGGAGATTTCATTATATCATTCCATTCGGAGAGATAAGTTGAAAAATGACCATCCTCTTCCTTATACTTTAGTAAACCCTCATATTCCTTGTATTTTGCCAGTCGTCTTATATCTTCATCCATATCAACAGTATTTTTATTGCTATCTATCTGATTCAAAAATCCATTTTCGATACTGCTCCGATGGTAGACAATCTGTAATTTCGTATAGCTCAGAGCTGTCAGTAATTGATCAATCTTTGATTTTTCAGTTCCTGACAGCAGAGGTTTCAATTGGTTCAGGTCATGGTAAAAATTCATAAACTTTTCTGCATCAAAATAAGTGGCCATCGCTGTACGAAAAGAAACATATACATCCGAAGAAACATTATGCTGAAGCGCTATAGCCTCCATATCCATCATATAGGAACATAACACAGAGCCCGTTATTGGATAAAATTTTTGATAATACTGCTTTACCAGTTTTTGGACATCAAGAGTTTCATCAATCATTAATGCACTGAAGACATATGTCTTCACGTCATCAAAAGGCGAATAATCATAACCACTTCCATTTAAAAATATTCCCGTTACACCTATTTCAGAAAAATAACTCAGCTGTGCTTTCACACGTTGCAGAACAGGAGTGGGAGTCATGTAATCATCAAAATTTGCCACATAGTCCCAAACATATACCGCATTTGTTTTTGCCTTCCACCTTTTCACAGCATCGCTAAAATCGAAGACCTCTTGTTGCTTTTTGTTTAATATCGGGTTTTTCGGGAGGTCGATCGAACTGACAAATACGCCAGTATTTGTAGCCATTTTCTCCTTTGGAGCTTGTCGAGAAGTCTTATAGGCAGTGGTGAAAAAATAATGGTTTGGAAATTCATGAGCAAGTTTATTGACCAAGTATGTAACTGCGCCGGTAGCACTATGAGTCGTGTTTCCATGATCGATACATGAAGAACAAGTACAGACTAAATTATTATCATTCGGACTTATCATAAACCATTTGGCTTCTTTCTCTCCATGACCGTACCCATCTATAACGAAATTCGAAATTGCCTCAAAAGTCGATGTCGAAGAGAAACAGAACTGTTCTTTTGTCCTTTTTCCCTGCACCTCTGCTTGCGATTCCTGTGGAATACTTTCCAAGAAAACACGTTCCAGATGATGTCCCCACAATCCCCAATCCCCGTCGATACTTTGCGTGCACATAACCCCAGCATAATCCAGCTCGACATTCGGACGAAGATGTGGTTCCCGATATTTCATAAAAAAATTAGACTTGCGGCTTTTAAAATCAAGATAATTCGGAGGAAGATCAGCAATATCTAATCGATCATCCTGCCCTAATTTTTCTAGCAACAGATAAGACAACCATCTGAGCGTTGATCTATGTTTCGCAAATAGCGCTAATCTGCCTGTTTCATTTATTATTTCATAATCACTTTCCAAATCGGGCACCACCTCAAAATAAATGATCACATGCGATTCCTGCCCCTGTCGCTCATCCGAACGATGTACCATCAATTCATCATGTGCGAACTTTCTCTTTAGCAGATGATGATAAAAATAATCTGCCGCTTCCATACTTCTCTTATCACCATTAGATGCGATCAACAAGTACTTGGAAGAAAAATCAAATCCGTTTCCCTTTCCAATGCAGCTGTTCAAAAGATGAAAAAATATAAAAAGTATAATTACTTTAAAATGAGACATGAAGCTGGACATATAGATTATATAAATTGCGGTATGAAGTAGCAATGACCGATCGGTCGGTTTGGAAATTATACCAAGTGCCTATGACGCTTGCCCCAACATTTTTGGTTATCGATCTGCCTATTCCAGCCCCAACCATCGCATTAAACACATGGAAACTATTATACAATTGATTGTTTAACAAGTCAATATCCGGAGCATTACCGACACTTCCGAGAGCAAGTATATAATTTCTAGGATTATTCATCAGGTATTGTGCTTTAGCAACGACACTATAGAGGTAAAATCGTTCGCCTTCGCTATCCAGAAAAAAATTACTTAATTTTGCACTCAATCTGAAATCATCCATTTCTTTGGTCACCCCAATATTCAGATTCATTAAATTCTGATGGGTAAAAAATCGTCTATAGCCTAGTCCCACCTCCCCTTCCCAAGTTGGTTTCCAAGTATACATCGCTGCTGCATTCAGTGCGAGTTTTGCAAAAAACTGATTTGAAAGTGCTAGATCTATTCGAGTCGATAGTTGATCTGTCCAAGGATTTGACCATTCTACTTGACCTTGTATTCCCTTACCGTCAGCTCGCCCAGCATAATTAATCCGACCCGTGTACGAAGCACCCGAACGAGCCAATCGTGTATATTCCACTGTTGAGATCGATGATATGACATAGTCATCTCCAAATCTTGCTCTTAAATGAGAAATTCCAACATAGTTTTGAAGTGATTTTTGGCCGAGATAACTCAGATGGCTTTTGAAATCTTTTAATTCCAAAAGTGACGGTTCATAAAACTGTTGATAATGATACGCCGAGTCATACTGCTTGAGCCCTTCATAGGCCAATCCTTTCATATACCTCAACGTTTTATTCTCATCTTTATAATAAAGCGCTGTATCGATTGCCAACAAGGCCAACTGATGATCTTTCGTTTTCAATAATCTTCCAGCATAAACTTCAGTTGTATTGACAAACGTATTGATCAAGGGCTCATGATAAGGATTCAATTGCGCTTGTCGATGTAATAAGTTCCAAGAATCGTCCAATTTATCGACCTTGTGGTTCATTGCTTCAGCCAATTTAATGGTAAAAGTCAAATCCGATCCATGCTGCTCTACTCCTTGTTGAGCATAGCGTAACATGGCCTCATAATCCTTTAATTGATAAGAGAGATTGATCAGGTAAAGTAGAGCGTCGTGATTTTTTTCATCGATAGAAAGCCAACGTTCAGCTAAGTTCCGAGCAATGTCCAAATCATAATTTTCTTTAAACTTTTTGATCCATGGTCCAATTAAATCCCCATAACCTCCAATAAGCCGTTCTCGATCCTTTGGTAAAGCCCATCCAATGACTTGTTCATATAACCCAAGTGCATCTTTATAACGTCCCTGTTTATGATACAGATCTGCTTTTTTCAGTGTCAGATCAGCATCTTTGGGATTATTCGAAAGCATCTCATCTAAAAGCATGATCGCATTTGGATAGTTTTGTTCAGTCACATAAGCATGATACAGACCATGTTGAGCTATTTTCGAAGTTTCCGGATCACCATGCTGTATGATCTCCTTCCAATCAGAAATGGCTACCGACACTCTTCCATCCAACATATTCGCTTTTGCCTGTTGGAGCATGATGGTGACGTAAGATTGCTTAAGATCCGAATCAGTAGGGTATTTTACCATGTACTCACGAGTCAGTACCGCCACCTTACCATGAGCATTCATCTTTTTATAAATAGTAAGTTCTTTCATATCCAGATCCTTATTTCCGCCGACACTTCTTTTATGTTTTATTAAAGTTGTCAGGGCCTCTTCATATTGTTCTTTAGCAAGCAACTCACTAAATACATAGTCAAATGCTTCCCGATTTCCTGGAGAACCTGTGAATATCTTTCCATATAAATTTAGGGGATCATTATTTTTCGCATTTCGAGCAGCCTCCAATAAAAAATAGTTATACTGCGAGCGCAAATTGCTCGCTCTGCCATTTTTCATTTCCACATCCAAAAGACTAAGGATTTCCGAATACCGCTGTTGATGATCTAGAATAGCAATCTTTTTTTGTACAAAATTTTGATTTCCATCAAATTGATTCAATGCCCTTTCCGTGTAAACTAGCGCATTATTATAATCTCCTGCTTTGATATAATGATTGATCAGCGACAAGTAAGTTTCCGCTTGGCGAGGTTGATCATCAATCAATTTTTTTGACATTTGAATGGTTTCATCTATTTTCCCAGACTTTTTCACATCAGCAAGTCGTTGGTCCAATATATAAGATTGGTCTTTATTCAGATCACCATCCTCCGGATAAATCTGGACGATACGCTTTAGCAGGCGATCGGCCTCCACCTGATTTCCCATCTTACGATACAGATCGATTTTCTTTCGCCACAAACCCTTCCAATAGGGATTGACCTCCAGGAGTTCATTGATATAACAGATCGCGCTGGAATATCGCTGTGTCTCTGTCTCCACCGCGACCAACATGTGCTTAGCGTCCACACTGGCAGGCGCATACATTAAACATTTCACCAGTTCATAACGTGCCTGTTCATATTGCTGATGATGCAGGTGATATTTACCGACAAGCATTCTCATATCAGAATCTTTAGGATTTTTCCTCAGAAATTCTTCTGCCAGTTTTTTTCCCTCTTCCCATTTTCCTTGCTTATAGCGTTCATTGATTCTTGAGGCCTCCTCATTTCGTTCATTCGTTGTACCTGCACGTTGAGCATAGATGGTTTGACTGCCATATAGAGATCCAAAAATGACGATTAGTAGTCTAAAATATGTTAATCTTTTAAGCATTGTTTTTTACAGTATTAGCGTTATTGGATGGAGAAAATCCCTGTCTTGTCATTTGCCCCCATTTAAAATTGCTGCGAGTTAAATATTGGATATAGCCTCTCAGCGTGAATATGACGATCAATGGATGGTAGATAATTGCTTCAAAAGCCGCAAATACTACCAGCTTTAAGTATTCAGAAAAATTCCGGTACAATTTTTCTAAAATCAGATCATAAGATATCGTAATGATAGAAACCGCTAAGCCGAGCAGATAAACATACAGTAGCATCATCCAAAAAGTGTCATAATTGACCTGACCTGTAAGCAATAAAAAAAGTAGGAACAAAAAACCAAAAAACTCTATGATTGGAGCAAGGAACTCAAAGAAGACAATATAAGGCATCACCAAAAAACCCAACCTACCATAATCCTTATTCAGAAAAAATTTGCGATGATCGATGATAAATTGGAGCATCCCACGCCCCCAACGGGTACGTTGTCTATTTAAAACCCTGATATTGGGTGGACCTTCCGTCCAGCACAGACTGTAAGGACATTGAGCAATCCGATAGGATCTATTATTCTCCCGCATAAACGCTACCATACGAGTTGTCATATCCATATCTTCGGCATGCGAAGCCGAGTCAAATCCACCAGTAGCAACCACTACTTGGGTATCAAAAAGTCCAAATCCCCCTGACACATTTGGTACTGCATTGAGCATCGACCACCCCATTTTGGCGACCAGATAAGACCGGAGATATTCCGTTTCCTGAAACAGAGGAATTAATCGATTTGGAGGTTTTACACGCGTTATTCGACCTCGTTCAATGGTACAGCTATTCACCATACGCATAGTCGCTCCAACCGCAATCACTTGCTTATCAGAGTCTAGAACTGGAAGTATGATCTTTGATAAGGTATCTTCCGCAAGTATACAGTCTACGTCGGTATTAATAAAATAATCATATTGGGCCATATTGACCCCTGCATTCATGGCGTCAGCTTTAGTTCCTCCGTTTTCTTTATCTACGACAATCAACTTGCTAAATGTTGGATTGGTAGAGCGCAATACCCGATATACTTGTTTACAATAAACTTTGTACACATAAAAATAAGGAACCTCTTCCAGCTCAAACTCCGAAATCAGAATATCCATGGTTTTGTCTTTGCTACCATCATTTACGATAATCACTTCAAACTTCGGATAATCAAGATTTAGCAACGAATTAACACTATCATAAATAATGACCTCTTCGTTAAATGCCGGAGCGACGATTGAAATTCCAGGAGCTTCATCAGGAAAATTCTTAAGATAATCTTCTTCTCTTGCCGAATAATGAGACCGATACCGCCGTGTCTTGTAAAAACTCAGGATCATCAAGAGCACGTAGAGAAAAGCAAGAGCAGTCGCATAAAAATAGACGACGTAAGTAAAAAAATAAACCATTTGTGATAAGATTTAAAATGAAACGATTGCTTTCTCAGCAAAAACCTGATCCAAAAGGATATGCTCCTTTTCATCGCGACTTACTTCACGTTGTAATGTCCTGAGTACATGATCGCCCTGCTCTTCATGATTGCTAATCGCTCGGGCGATCAAAAGTTTGGTATTGGCATCAGCTGTTGCGTGATAAGCATCAACAAGAAATGATAAAGTCAGGTCACTTTTTAGTTTACCCATGGTTTTGATGATGGCAGTCCGCACCACCGTCGACTCCAGCGTATACCTAGCGATCAACTGTGCGGAACATGCATGATGTTCCAGTTCTCCCAACGTCAATACAACTTGAGTCCTCACATCTCTGTTTTCGTGTTTCTCAAGAAATTCCATTAAAGTTTCAGCGACTTCATGCTGTTTAAAATAGCCTATTTCTCTCACTATAAAAATGATATAATTTGGGTTTTTCGAACTGCTCACCCACCGCATCAGGTTGGGGAGTTTCCCCTCATTTGAACGCTTAATTAGCGTTGCATGCAATCTTAATTTATCGAGCTGGGTAAATTCATCATCAAAATTTTCCTCCATAAATCGAAAAGGATTGTACGTATCTTGACTGGTATATAAGTCGCGCGCTGTCTTTCGGATATACCTATTCTTGTGAAAAGTGGACTTTGAAAGTATCCCACTATTGATCCCATTATCCATATCACCAACGATCTGCAAGGCAGCCCTTCTTTTACCCACACCAGAAGTACGAATTCTTTTTTCCCAAAAAGCCATTAGATGAAGTGCTTGCAAACAATTCTTATAATTAATTGTGTTCAATTCACCACTTTGCAACATCAGGTTTTTAACAGCCAAAACAACGTCCGTAATGATCTCCGGTTTCCATCGTTTTGTATTCGAGATATCATAGTTCAAGAGCTGCTGGATCTCTTCGACGTCATAATTTGTTCTACTCTTCATGACGAAGATTAATTTTTCTTCAAAATGCGTTTTAGTTTTTGCTATCCGATTCGCTTTCAAATGGATCATAAGTCCCATATAAAGCAAACGTAGTATGCCATAAATAATAACCAATGCCAATCCCATAACCATAAATACGGTCATTCTAATGATGAAAGGATAACCATTATAGAGAGAGCTCAAGTAGCTCAAATAATAGAGATAATAATCGTAGTACATAATGATCTTTGTATTTAATAAAATTTATTCTAACACATCAGAAACCATCAGCACCGGACCAATTATAGCTGTCGTGTCGTAAAACAAAGTTTATATTTCGTTTCGATTTTATATGTCTCATATTCGAAGACAAGGTTGATGTGCACTATCTCAAATTAGTATAAAAAGAAATGAAAAAAATTAAAAACCACTCATTAACAATGCTTTATAAAAATTTAAAATGATTTACTGCAAAAAACATAGTGACCACATTTTACCTTTAAAAGAAAAAGTTTTTCCATCAGCAGTATACATGACTACCTTTAAAATAAGACATTTTAGGCTTGAGGAAAGTATGATTACTGTTCCTGTGGATCAATAAATTTTTTATCAAAAATTCCAGATGAAAGTATCTAGGAGAAAAGATTTTGGAGATTTTAATAGGACATCGGAAAAGATGGAGATCAGAACAAAATTTTTTTCCAGTATGAGCGTACATGATCACCTATAAAATTAGATATTACCATCCTGATGTAATCACCCATCGTTATCGAAGCGGATCAGTACATCTGTCTCAAAAAGTATATAAGAAAGGATTAGCGTACGAAATATTTCAGATTCTAACAAGATGTCAGAAAAGTGACGGATATGTACCATCTGATTAAAAGTTTTGATCTCGGAATCTATGCGCTCGCTGTAAAATATTTGAAAAGAGCATAGTCAGTACGTTGATCAGAAATTAGTTAAACGGCTGACTTCTTTTCAAATCTGAATTGATGCGGAGAACAACCAAATTCAGTTTGAAAATTTCGATAAAAAGAGGCTCTCGAACTAAAGCCACATATCAGTGAAAGATCTTCGATCGTATAGATAAGATCATCTGATCTCAATTGTCTAGCTGCATAATTCAAGCGCAACTGATTAATAAATCCATTAAAACCCCTTCCAAATTCCTGCTTTAAAAAAGATGCAACATGTGAACTTGGTATTTCGACTAGCTGACAAAATTTATCTTTATTCATGTCACTATCCAAAAATGCAAGAGTTTCAATAAAAATTTCGATTCGGAAGCGATAAGCTATTTCCTGATCTCTGGTTAGCAAGATGGATTTTCTTGTTGTAGTTCTTTTTTTTGAAGGAGTTGGAATCGTAAATGCACGACTTTGTTTACTGACAGAACCCTCGATTTGATTTCGATTATTTCGTCTAACTTGACCATATATAAGCAATAAAAAAGATACTGATAAAAGAAAAAATAAGTAGATCAGCATCAGAAGTTGACTTTGAATATGCATATTTATGCCATTTACAACCATTTGCAGTAATGATTTCATGCACAATCCTAACATAACAATAAATAGAGCATAGCCTGTTGCTGTTCGCAACAGCCCCGTTGAAAGTTGAACCAGTAGAGGTGAGATCACGGGACATAGCCAGATAATATACCCGACCAGCTGTACCAAACTAAAGAAGTGTAAAAATATAGCATACTCAAAATGATATTGATAACGCAGGGAAGTTTGGAATACGAGCAATGTAAAAATGAAACACGAAAAATAAAATGGAATTAAATGTTTCCATAAACCACGATCTGGTTTAGTCAGTCCCAGATCTTTTACCAATAAGAAAAAAGCAGGACCATAAAGAAGCCCCAAAGGAAAACATAAGGTTAAGTATAACCATTGTGAATATAGAATACTAGAGATATATCCAAATAACAGATGAAATATACCTAAAAATAATATAAGTGCAAGAGGGCGATAAAATGTCTGCTGTTCGCTTCTCATATCAATATAAATAAAAATTATATCTAAGCATAACAACAGTAAAATAATAACGGTCAATAGCATAATCCAATAGGTTAAGATTCATTATATCCAATAGTAAAGAGAGAATGTTTTTAATTTTTCCTCTATAGATGTAATTTATACTCAAATCTAGTTTAAAATCAGAAACTATTATGCTTGAATAAGTGCATTCTTTATAGTTGTAGTCAATAAACTACAAATCATATCGAAACATCATTTTATGAGATTAAAGCAAAAAATTACTTTCGCGACCATACATAGCTCGTTTTTTAATGAAGATTAAAATGCGTGGAGTCACCATAATAGACCAGCAGAATTGAGTGGTGCAATAGGCCGCTATCAGCATAAACACCGCTGACTTACATAGTAGATGTGTTTAGATTGTTTTTCATGATTACACAAGACGTAAAACCGTTATCTGCACGCCATGTATATTTACTTTAAACAGAACTTATTTCAGCTTAAATTGTTAAAATACTACATGAAGTAAATAAAACGATCGGTTGGCGTTATCCATATAGACGAGAAACTAATCGTTGGATGTAGGTGTGCGAGATTAAGCCTTTAGGATAAGGTACTCCTATTGATTTCTTTATTAAAAATAGACTTTTATGGAAGAAGAAAAAAATAATATGGATGCAAGGATTATATTGTATAATCAGCATTACGGATTTTTAGAAAATCCAACAAATTTTAGTTTTGATCGACATCCACATCGATTGATCATCAAAAATTATGCATTGCGAAATAAAGACAGAAAGATCTATGAAAACTATTTAAATGATTTTTTTCCGAACGAAGCAGTGCAGGAATTAGCTAATTTCGATGCCGAAATTCCACATGTTGTAGCTCTCAGCAATAAAGATTTAAGTGTATGGCTCTTGGAGAACCATGTGAAGTTGCTACAATCGGATATAAATGAAACGGACAAGGATGCTATTTTTAAAGTGATGCCTATAGCCGAGGGTGAAAATCCAGATGCTTACCTGGAAGAAGAAGGTGGATTTATTCTTAAAAACATTTCTCCATTAAAAATAATCGATTTTCCATATTCAGTTTGGTTGAACAAAAGTTCAGGCTATGCTCAAGATTGGAGACCATAAACTTTCACTTTATACCATTTAACTATGCTCTATATTTTAAACGAACAGACCTATGATCTGACTCCAACATTTAGCGAAAATCTGCTAGAAGATGGACACAATGTAGTCAAAACTACTTTTGTCAATTCCAAGAATGAAAAGTTCTACTTAATATCTAAGGCAGATGTAGCAGAGGTATTTTTTGATGAAAATGAAGTTGAACTTGATTCGGAACAAGCTATTCAGCGTATACAAGAATAAGCCTGATCAGTATCAATCGATTTGGAGTTAAAAGTGCAACAAGCAAGATAAGTTCTGGTAGGAAAGAAGATTTTTTCAGCAACGCCCCTCAATAAAGGGGCGTTGCTTGTTTAGTACAATAACGGATGGTTATGCTCAGGATTATTTACCAGATCTAGTTACCCCGATAAGTCGAATATCCAAAAGGAGACAATGTAATCGGAACATGATAATGCTTATTGTCTTTGATTTCAAAAACAACTTCAATAAAAGGATAGAAACTCGTTACATTTTTACTCTTAAAATAATCAGCCACTAAAAATGTTAATTTATAAATTCCGGTCGTGAATTTACTTTGTTCTAAAAAATCCTTAATTCTTCCATTCTCATCTGTATTCTTTTGATCAACCGAAGTCCATATTTTCTCTTTTTCATTCCATTTTGCAAGCTTAACCGGCACTTCAGGAGCAGGAAGTCCTGTAGAAATATCCAAAATATGACTCGACAACTGGTATGTCTGAGCTTGAGCAAATACAAAACTGCACGATATATACAGTAGGGTAATTAAGATTATTTTTTTCATGTTTATTTGTATTAAATTAATAGATCAAATTGTCAATTTTACTGGGCTACGATATCAAATTTTGATATTTTTGCCGCTCTTGCGATTATATCGTCATTTTCAGGTCCCCCTCCACCAAACACTCCAATTGCACCAATGAGATGATCTTTAAAATAAAGTGGACCACCGCCACCTAAAAGCAAAAGCTCAGGAAGATGTGCTAAATTTTCTGTGTTCGGATTAGATTTTGCATTTTTAGTAAAAATCAAAATAGCTGTTTGAGTTGAAAGTGCAGTGAATGCCTTTCGCCTTGACGCTTCCCAATTATGTGGGCCAACACCATCTCCTCGATTGATTAAAATAACCTCACCATTTACATCAACTACAGCAATGGATATCTATTTTCCCAACTCTATCGCTCTTGCCCTTACCAAAGTACTTAACTCATTAGCTCCTGTTAAAGTCATCTGAAAAGATGTAAAAACATAGATATCAATACTCTTTGATTAATCAACAGTTACCGATTGACAAACAGCGGTCGTATTAGATTGTGCAAACGATAATAATGGTATATATCACAACATAAGAAAATATATTTTTAAACGCATATTTTATTACAAATTTAGACTTTAAATTTTAGTAAGAATCTTGACCTAGATCAAGATTCTTACTAAAATTGTAATTACAGCGCAATTATATTTAACATATTTTTATTGCTCATCATCATTTAACCATTCATACGTTAGCATTATTTGTCGCCTTATTTATTTCACTATATTATGTATTGTATCCTCTATCGTATTCAGTTAGTATGCACCTATACTTCATAAAAGTCGGTTGTATAAGCAAAGAAATTTGGAACTTAGAATATATATCCAGATAAACAGTTGAAATCTGGAAAGGGCAAGAGCTATCTGATCTCATCCGAATGTTCATTCAATTCAACCCATAACTGTATCCACAACACAATATACGTCTTATCTCACTCCAATTGAATCTGTTTGATAGTCAACTCTCGTTTTAGATAAGCATTCTGGAAAAGTTGTTCGAATGTAGTTCATCATCTCTTCTCGAATATAACACCTTAGATCAAACGCCTGCCCTGAGTTGCGACAGCTCATCAAACAGCGAATCTCCATTGTTTTTTCTTTCAAATCAGTCACTTGCAACACATTAACTTTCCCATCCCATAAAGGATGATGCAGCAATAGAGCAGTCAGTTTTTCCCGCAATTGTTGTACAGGAATAGCAAAATCAACATAAATGAAAACGGTACCTAAGATCTCCGCAGTAGTTCTAGTCCAGTTTTGGAAAGGCTTTTCAATAAAATAAGTAATCGGTAACACCAAGCGTCGTTTGTCCCAGATATTGACCACGACATAGGTTAGGTTGATCTCTTCCACTTTTCCCCATTCCCCCTCTACAATCAATACATCATCCATGCGGATCGGCTGTGTAAACGCAATCTGAAAACCAGCCAGTAAATTGCCAAGCGACTTCTGTGCAGCAAAACCGATGATAATCCCCCCAACTCCAACACCTGTTAATAATCCTGCTCCGATTTTTTGCATACTTTCAAAACTCAATAAAATAATGGCAAAACATACGACAATAATGATAGCAACAAAAACCTTTCGGATAAACACAATCTGCGTTCTGATTTTTCTTTCACGTAGATTATTCTCTTTATTAATATCAAAGCGATGATATAGGTAATCCTCAAAAACTTTAATGGCCTGAATCAAAACTACAGCAAAAAAACTGACCAATAAGATTTCGTTAATTTTACTGACGATATGAAGTGTTGATACATTAAATCGACTCCATGGTAAAAGACCGTTAAACACCACTAAGGGAATAAATAGGCTCAAGATCTTGTTGAAGCGACGTATAAAAGATCGAAATAAGGAGTAGGAAGACTGTGCTATTGCCTGATAACGTAAAATGGGGATAAATAGGACTTTTATCAGAATACCGATCAGAAAAGAAAAGAGGATAAATGCCGTATTCCATAACCAAGCGGGAAATTTTTGTGAAAGTTGAATTAATTCTTCGTTCATCATTATTTTTCATTTTTAATGCTAACAATCTTATTCTCTATCTGTATAACGGTATGCAGAGCGTAACGTTTGTTTTATTTTAAAAAAGGCAGAAAAAAGACTAAAATATGATCTATTCCTATGATCGTAACTACGGCAATGGAATGCATGTGCAAATGATGATTCATGAAGCTACATCAATCAAAGACAATACCCCTACTTGATATTAAAATGTGCTATTCAGGGACATTCGATTTTTCAAGCATCAGGATGAGTTATTATATGGCTATTAACGCTGAGAGCCGAAGATCAAACAACAGACTGATACACGAGCAAAGCCGCCGCGAGATCTTCGATCGCCAGTCCCGCTGATTTAAAGAGCGTAATTTCAGTCGATGATGATCTCCCTTTAATCTCCCCACAGCAGAGTTCCTTGATGTCACCTTTTATGCTATCCGGGTCCAATATTCCTGTTGCAATTGGAATCGCTAGTTCCCCTGTTTCATGAAGTGCACCTGATCGCGAATCGACAAAGATGCTACTCTTCATAATGGCTATATCATCTACTTCTCGTGTTTTGGGCGTATGAGACCCGATTAGATCTAAGTGTGTACCCGCCTTAATCCATTCTCCTTGTATCAAAGGTTCATGACTCAGCGTAGCACAGGAGATCACATCTGCCTGACCGACTGCTTCCTTCAAATTATCGACATAGGTCACATGATTAAATCCTGCCTTTTGCAAGTCGGATACCAATGCCGCTCCTTTCGATGAATTTCTTGTCCAGATGAATACTTGATTATAGTGACGTACAGCCGAATGTGCTTGCAAAAGATGTTGAGCAACTTTCCCTCCTCCAACAATTAACAAAGTTTTGGCATCTTCTCGAGCTAAATAAGATGCTGCTAAAGCAGAGGTACAGGCTGTTCTTCGGGAAGTCAACCCTGCAGCATCCATCTGAGCTAAAGGTTGTCCCGTGACCGCATCCAATAAGGTATATAAGGCATGAATAGCCGGTAGTTGTTTAGTATGGTTATCAGGAGCGACAACAACTTGTTTGATTCCAATATAATTGTCCGTCCATGAAGGCATTAAAATAAGGGTATTTTCAGTTCCCTCAGCATTTTGATAAAAGTGATGATGTCGAACAGGCATCGTGAATGTTGATTGAAAAATCTGGCGTAGCGCTTCAATCAATTTATCGTATTTAAGTATAGCATCAATCGTTTCTTTTTCAATAATTTTCATATGTTCCACAGCATTTGGTAAAACCATAAACATAACTAAAAATAAGCAAGTCCAATCCTTATAAACTACCTTTTGATAACCGTTTTTTAACCAAAAGAGCAGGGGAAAGTTAAATGATTAACTTTCCCCTGCTCTTGGATATGATGCTATCTATTTAGTGGTGACCATGCTGAAGACATTCTCCATAACTTCTCATTATCGTTACATCTGCGCAGCATGTGTGATTGACTTAATTTCCTGTCGTAGGCGTTCCTGATGAATTGATCGCCGCGACATTCGTTAACTTCACTTCCACTTCAAATGTTCCTTCCATCAAAACACGAAATCCAAATACAGGATTGATATTATGATTAGGATGTCCATCCATCGCTGCAAAGCGCATCGGTATACGGTAATAAATATTGTAATCCCAATTTGTCTTCCCATCATTGAATTTTGTTAGGGGAAACGGAGCTACTTCATAATCACATACCAATGCGTTGTTTGTGGCAACAACCGGATTGAAACGAACGTGCGATTCAAACGTAGGACGATCTCCACGCTTGATCACCTGTCCAGCACTTGGGTCCCATGCGCGACCATTTTTATCAACAACTTTTAGGATCACACGTGCACCTTCATCAGAAACCTTTTTACAGGTCAATTTGATATTACTATTATAAGCCGGTGTAAAAGTTTCTGATGCATTTGATCCCGTAAGCGAGGCATACGTTATTGCAAAAACGTCTTCGAAAAATGGTTCGATCACATGTATCTCGGCAAATGCTTTATAGATTTTGGTACCCTTGCGATTCGTTGCCTGTAAATCAAAAGTATAGACCCCTAAAGGTAGATTTGCAGATGCGCGATTAAAACTGATCTGCCCGCTGATCGGGTTAAATTCCATTGGTGTTACCTGTTTCAGTTCCCGCTTTGCTTTCAAAAGCGCAACAGTGGTATCTGTAGCTGCATTAAAAGTCATGCCTTCCTTAAATACTTCAATTTCGTACATTTTAGTAAATTCCGCAGGCGCAGGCTCTCCCGTCAACTTATTCCGAAGGTTTAACATTTTAAAATCAAATGGTGGAGTCGATCCATCTGCATTGATCCGATCCGAAAGTGTGAGCGTCATCCCTCGCTTACAGTAAATCACACTGTCACGATATCGAATGGTATCACTTAAAAAACCTTCCTCTATTTTTGAACAGGAGGAAAGGAAGATACCGATCATTATTCCTAATAGGATCGTGTACCTCGTTATAGTATTCATTTTCATTAGAATATATTTTTTATCGGAAATGAAGCTACCATGAGCAATACTAACCTTCAATAGGTAAGCTTACGTCTGATAGTTTCATAAACACGCAATTTTTAATCATTAATTTTGATGAATATCTCCTAATTAGTTAGAAGCCATTTTTTCTTTATTAAAAAATAAACGATGATCACCGTGCAACACGTGTATGATACCCGTAGTCGTAATAATTCCTGAAGTCTGTACATCTACTCGCGCATCTCGTTGTGCTTCTGGGATCGCATTTTGATTTGGTTCTTCCGAATCCAGAGTTCCATTCACTTTTGTGTAATATAAATAATCCACATAATCGACATATGAGCTATAATCTCTTGTTCGTCTCAGTCCCAACTGAAATCGCACACCACTGATAGGCCCAAACAAATTTGTAAAGTATGCGCCATTAACATCCAGCTTATCACGCTCGACCTTTCCTTTAAACATATATATCTTCAATGAATCCAATCGTTTTGGATCAATGTCATCAATAGTAAAAGAAATATTCTCATCCCCTACCTCTGCGATACGCTGTTGTTTTTTAGCACTCACATATTCCGCAACCCCCCAATTTGTTGTTGCATAAAAAGTGATATCACTGTTCACCAGCTCTTTTAAATTTGCGCGGTCAATGATCCGCACCAAAGAATCAAATTTTGGGTGCGATGCCAGAAAATCATAGGTTGTCATATTCACTTTCGCTTGATGAATGCCCCCATCGTTGATATAATCATCTTTCGTGCATGAGGTCAATATGTGAAAAAACAACAGGGCAAATAATAGATATGCACCAGTTTTTTTTATTATTTTAATCATCATTTCTAAAAAATTAAGTTTCTAAATGCTTCATTAAATCTTTCCACGCCAGTATTCTGTCTGTACCAAAAGTCTATTTTCACTAAATAAACGAGGATCTACCGGCCAGAAAAAACCTCCTTGTTTAAAGCGAGCTTCGCTTAGCCAAGCGATATGATCCGAGTAGGTCCGTGTGCGAATCATATCAAAAAATAGATGACCTTCCAGATACAGCTCTTTTCCGCGTTCGATCATATATTCTTTCATCACTTCCGTTTTTGCAAGACCCGGTTTTAATAAACTCGAGGGATCACCTCCATATCGCGTTCTTGATGCATTTATGATGGTAATTGCCCGACTCGGATTATTTTGGTAGAGCGCTATTTCCGCCTGCAACAATTTGATATCGCTCAACCTAAACAAAATCAAATTATTACTGTTATAAGGTTCAAGTTGCTGTCCTGGATTTCTAAAGACAATATTGCTATATTTAATGCATACGGGTCTATCTGCGGTATAATTGACAAAATTATTTTTGAAACGGACATCCAATGTATCGAGCGCCCGAGTTTGTACAGTTTCCCAGACCCATTGCCCTATATCTTGATGCCAGACCCACTCGTCTTTCTCTTCGATCTTGTAAAAATGACTACTTAAATACGCCGGTTTGGTAAAGAAATCGGCTTCTGCACCATACGTTGGGATATAGCTATTATTCAAAAATTTCATCCCAATATGTGCGCTCGACCCTTCTAATGTATTTTCACTCACGTTTAATTCAAAAATACCCTCGCTCGATCTACCCTTAAAAATATCTCCATATTTGGCTGTATCAGTAAGTGCATAGCCCCCTTGAGCCAACAATGTATTTATGGTCGTATCCGCACGAGTTACATCATCCATTATGGGTGTATTTGATGCTAGATCTGTTGTCGTCGCTCTCCATAAATATAGGTGTGCCAGCAAAGCATAAGCTGATCCTCTATTTGCTGTAACAGCGCGTTCTGCGACTGTCTTATAGCCCCAGCTCAAAGAATTTATAGCATGATGACAATCTTCCTCAATTTGTTTCATCACTTCAATACGAGAGGTACGACCCAGATGAGGTGCACTGATCGGATCATCATAAGACTCCGTCACTAAAGGTACATCACCCCAAATTTTGGTCAACATGAAATAAGAAAAAGCCCGAATAAAATAAGCTTGTCCCATAATTTTTTTACGGAAAGCTTCTGGATCTGCCTGCTCTAAGATCAAGATATCATTTGATACCAAAGGCATTTCTTTGAGAATGATATTGGACATCGCTATTGTTTTATAAAACACGGTCCAATTGCCATAAGACTGTGCAAAATAATTGCTGGTCCAATTTCCTTTTCCAATTTCTGGATGACTGTAGCTATCCCGATTGATACCGATATATATATCCGGAGTCATATCTCCATAGATATAATACCGGTTTCCAACTCCAGAAAAACCGTCCATCAAGGCGTTCCTCAATAAAGCATAATTACCTGCAATAGCACTTTCTCCCGCTTTCGGATCTTTCCAATACACCTCCTTAAAGGTGGAGTTTCGAGGCTCCTCTTCTAAAAATTTATTGCACGACACGGAGCTCAAGCCAATAGCCACAAGAAGTACCCATTTCCAATAATTGCTTATAAATAATATTTTCATGACGCTCTAATTAAAATTGTAATTCAACACCAAAAGTAAACTTGCTCGGGATCGGATAACCATTACCCTCATATTCGCCGTAATAATTTACAGCCTCGGCATCCGGTAATCTTTTCGAACGCTGGAACATCATTAAATTATCTACGATACCATACATGCGAATACTTTTCATCCCCCATCCCGAGACTAAACGATTGGGCAGACTGTAAGAAAGACTCACACTCTTCACTCTTAAATAATCACCTTTATCCATGAAAAATGTTTGACCAGCAACGGTATAATAGCGCCAAGATCCTAAAGGGTAGGCTGGATAATCGGCTCGATCTCCCGGTTTACGCCAGATATTGATCTTACTAAAATCAGGTGTCGCATACTGCGCAAAACTATTCGTTGAATTGGTCGCTGCACCATTCTCAAATAAATCAGATTGATATAGATTGAGCACATCCCTGTCAAACAAAAAGGTGAAGAGTACCCCAACATTGAAATTCTTCCAGGTCACATTATTCGTCCAACCACCCGTAAATTTGGGATTTGGATCGCCAAGCGGAAGTTTATCCGGATTGATCCCATCATTGAAAGGGTCGATCATATAGTCTCCATCCACGTCTCTGATCCACATATCACCCGGAGCAAAGGGGCTTCCTCCAGAATTATAGCGGTCACCTGTCAGCGGATTGATTGGAATCTCATTAGAATTTGAGAAAATCCCTAAAGTTTGGTACAAGTAAAAAGTATTGATCGGACTCCCTACGGATAGAATATGTGTTTTATCAAAACGAGAACCGGCGACCACCAAATCGCGACCCGAATTAGGCAGATTCATGATTTTATTTTTCACATATGAGACATTCAACCGGCTAAACCACTGAACAGGACTAGTTCTTGGAAGCGGATTAGCCATCAGCACCACTTCAGCACCATAGTTCCTAACGCCAACCGAATTGGTCAATGCGCGATCATACCCTGTTGTGACCGGCAATGCAACATCAAACAAGGATTGTTTATTTTCCTTGTTAAAGACGTCTAGTGCAAAAGAAAAACGGCCGTTAGCAATTTCACCATCTAGACCAATATTCCATTGCATAGAGCGTTCCCAGCTGATATTAGGTTGCGCTACCCCATCCACCAGATTGGGTGTTATGGCCGTAACACCATTATAAGAAGTCCCATTATCATTTCCCCAGAAATTGCCCGCATTGACACGATAGAGATTATATTGCAAGTAATTATTACCCGGCAATCCACCCGTTGTACCCAGACTAGCACGCAGTTTTAACATCGAAAACAAGGACTCTTTGTCTTTCATAAAGGATTCTTCCGAAACGAGCCATGCTACAGAAGCCGACGGAAAATAACCCCATTTATTACCGACGCCAAAGCGGGATGATCCATCGCCACGGATACTGGCAGAAACGAGATACCTGGAATCATAGTCATATGCCAATCGCGAATAAAAAGAAGCCATACTATAAGCCTGATAATCAGAAAAAGCAGTTAGATAACGTTGCTGAAATCCTTGTATGACTTTGATTTGGTCTGAAGAACCATTCGAAGCACCCGCCCCCACTGACCGGTATTGATTATATTCCAGATCACTTCCCAAGATCATACTTAGGCTATGTTTATTAAATTCTTTATTATAACTGAAATAATTAGAAGCCAATACATTAACTTGATTGTCCGAAAATACATCCTGTCTGTTGCCTGTAAAATTAGCAACTGAAGAAGGAGTACTCACATCACGTCTACTATTGGAATAGATATAAGAAGTTTGAGAGGTAAATTTCAACGCATTTGAAAAATCATACCCCAGATTCAGGTTAAAAGTAAATTGATTACCCGTATTGACATCCGAATCATCATTGTACATCCCCAAAAGATAATTTTTTCGGGTCTCACTGAGATTAAAATAAGATGCAGGCGTATACCTAGCGGTCACACCGACTCCGCCACCACCCGCTCGAGTACGTTCTGTACGCGAATAAGCAACAATCGGATTAATCATCAAACGTTCATTTAACGCTTTTGACATTAAATTCAACCGCGTAGAATAACGCTTAAATCCGGTGGCCTTGACAATTCCTTTCTCGTCGTATAATCCAGCACTGAAACGATAATTAGATCCCCCAAATCCTCCTCCACTCAAACTTAGATCAGCATTATTAACCATTCCTTTTCTATAATACATATCCTGCCAATCGGTTGCACCGTTAAAAGCAGGATTTAAGCTATCCGTAAGCAGAAAAGATATATTTCGATTATCAATATCAGGACGATATTGCTGTAATTCTTGTAAAATGCGCATTTTTTGCCTTCTTTCTTCAGCTCCTATCGCCACATCCCTCAACTCAGGGCGCTGTGTTAAGCCTGAATATGCCGAGACCATCACCTGTGGTTCACGACTGATGCCCTTCTTCGTGGTGATCAAAATGACACCACTTGATGCTCTTGAGCCATAGATAGCTGCAGCAGACGCATCTTTCAGCACATCAATACTTTCAATATCCTGCGGATTGATACCAGCAATAAAATTTGTACCTGTACCTGTCACTGGTGAAGTGTATTGTTGCGGAGGTTGAGGTACACCATCTACGACATAAAGCGGAGCATTACCGACACTAAATTCATCATACTCTCGGTTTAAACTTGTATTTCCCCGTACCTGAACGGTAGGCGACGCCCCTGGTTCCCCCGTAAAATTCTGTACATTTACACCTGATAAGCGTCCCTGCAGTAATTGATCAAAACTTGCCGCTGGCAGATTAGCCAATTCTTTACCCGAAATACTGGAAATTGCTGCAGTAGTTTTCTTTCTAGAGATTTTTTGATAACCGATGACGACCGTTTCATCTAAAGTAGAGAATGTCGTATTCAGTTCAAAATTGAGCGGCGACTCTGCCCCCACTTTTAGTCTCTTTGATTCGTATCCAAGCAAGCTTGCCTCCACCATGTCTCCCGGCTTTGCGACCATCGTAAATTCTCCCTTGCTATTGGTTTGTGCACTTATCTGCGTAGATAAATTTCTCAGCGTCGCTCCGACCATAGCACTTCCCGAAACATCCCGAACCACGCCTGTTACCTGTTGAGCAAATACATCAAACGAAAGGAGAACCACGAGGACTAATAAAAGACCTACGTTTTTCATAAATTAATTAATTTGGTTAGTTAATATTAGTTGTTTAATAGATACTCGAAGGTAAAGGAGAATCGGGTTTGAATTCAATCCGAATTTAACCAATAACACTTATATTATGACCAAAAAAAACCATATACAACTTATATATAGCTCCTTATTGAAAAGAGAAAGCCGTGATCGTCTGATTAAGATTAGACGATCACGGCTTAAATTTTCGTACTTATCAGCAGATTATTGCCAAATCTTGAACTGCTCAAATACACCATAACCTTCCTGATTATTGGTTGCAATCTGATACAGTCCTACACGCAGCTTTTTCCCTTTCAGATCTTCACGAAGGAAAGGTGTATTCGGAAGATCGATCCAAGAAACACCATCCTGAGAACTGCGGAGAAAGAAATAGTTCCCCACTTTTTGCACTTGGATATAAGGTGAGTACTGCAAACCTGTCCCATTATTCCCCTCCTGATGGATCTGATCACCTATACTTCTGGCAAGATTACCCAAATTCCAACCCGTTAAGACCGTATTATTGATATAAGCATTTGGGTTTTCCATAGCCTGTATCATAATACCGGCTTCACTAGAGGTGCGGGTTTTAGAAGTTAATCCCGCTACATCTTTTACCTGAACTTGGACGGTGAAATCCCCATCCAATTCTTTATAGATAAAAGGTGGTAACAACGATACATCACCCCATTTTGTATGCTTAGAGCTCATAGTCCATTGTCCATCGGCACCTTTAATCTCCACCTTTGTACTATCGGGATATACACCGATTTGACAGCCATCCCAATAGAGGATTGCTTTCTCTCCTAATGTAAAAGTTTGATTGGAAGCCTGTACCAGTAAAGACGGTTTATTCTTCGGCACACCGATCTGCTGTGCTTGACTCACATTTCCGAATTCATCTTTCGCAAAAACCGAAATGGTCTTCCCCAGATGTACACGGTCAAATAAATGGTAAGACTCTTGAATCCAACCCGAATCATATTGATCTGTCGAAAATAGATACAGCAGGTCCGTTCGATCTGGACGGATCTGGACAAATACATCGTCATCGTTAATCCAATACGGCTTCACCGCGATATTCGGCACATACTTGTTCAGGTCAGCTTCACTTTTTGCTTTCCAGATCTGATAATTTTCCTCTATCTGGTCTACATTAAATTTTCTAGGATACGCACGAAAAAAATGAAAAGCGTGCTGAAAAGCAACTTCACTATCCTTTATACGAAGCAATTTATTGATGTTTTGTACCTGATCTTGCTTACTGTTCTGATAAAACACGGACTTGCCCTGATCATACAGCACCAATCCATGATTCCAACGCTGACCATCAAACCAATCAAAAGCTAAGGTATAGGACGGCTGAGCAATGATGCTGGTCAATAAGGAATCTTTCCATGCACCTATTTTAAGCGCAGTACGATTGCCCTGTATCAAAACCTCTCCCCGATCAACCGCAACATCATGAGCCATGACAGCTCCATGATTTCGCACTTTGCTGATTTTACCCCGAGCTAGATCATCGGTCTGTATAGCAAAAGACACATTTTTTGGATTGGAGAAAGCTTTTTCTGTGTTTATTATTTCGGTAGATAAATCTATATTGGCGATTTTAACATCTGCGAGATAACCTGAAAAATGCTCATCCAATAGATCCGATGCTCCCAGCACAAAATAATCGGCAGGATTGACAAATAACATGCGATTTTCTTCCCGTTGCAGCTTTCCGTCAACATATATACGTTCCTTATAACCGTCAAACGAAATCACCATATGGTGCCATTGATCAGCCAAGGGTACAGAGTCAAAACCCAGATCTGGCCAGGAACCATGGGTCACAGCTCCTCGCTGTGCATCTTTGCCGTAGCCAAATACCGCTTTGCTGATGTCCTGATTACCTTTAGACCAAGCAACCACACTTTCAAAACGATCGATTCGTGGATTATTGATCCACATGGAGACTGTATAGGGACTGTTGCCAGCGAGTGATTGCGGAACTTTAAATGTCGAACGAAGGGAAACTGAACCATTCAAGAAAAATGCTTTTTTACCTTGATAGTTTTTCACATAAATCGGCTTTTCACTATCTAGCGTTCCTTGTAGTAAACCTTTGTTCTGAATCGTTTTGATACGCTCCCCTTCCTGATAGCCCTCCGCATCCATGTGGATCAAAGTGCCAAAAATGGTTTCTTCAGGAGGCATGATTTGCGAAGCTGACCAAACCGTTTGCTGCTCCAGCGACTTACCATAGACCTTGATATTCCATACTCCACGAGGTAGCCCCGGCAATTGTGTGTGCAAGAGATGCAAGCGTACATAGCGTGCCTTCACCTTTCCGTGGGCCAATATCGGACTTGCCCAACGATTATTATTGGACTGGTCATCATATGTCGTCCAAGTGTTAGCATCTGTTGATGTTTCGATCCGATATTGATACGCATAAGTGGGATATTCAAATTGGATGGCAACAGTTTGTACGTCTGTTATCTTTTCCAGATCAATCATTAACCATGCAGGCTGATGGTTTTCTTTTGCTCGCCATAAAGTTCCATTATTGTCATCCACCAAAAAAGACGCTCTAAAATCGGCATTATAAAAAGAAGAGACCTGTACAGGTTTTCCGAACGCTAGATCTTCGGGATAGGGTTTCGGTTTGATGAGATCAGCAATCCCTTGATGTGAGGGAACGACTTTTTCAATATTTCCATCAGCAGTAAAAAATAATTCATCTACTGCAACCTGACGATGAAACCCTCCTCCTGAATGCGGATTGTTGTGCCTATGGTAGACGATGTAATACCGGCCATCCTCCTCCAGCACACTATGATGCCCTGGACCGTGGATTGTTCCATCTTCATTGGTTACCAATATGGGATTATGCTCGGGATATTCAAAAGGTCCCATCGGTCCGACTGTACTCTTGACATATTGGACACGGTAAGTATGATCTTCACAATGACCAGAAGAATACATGAGGTAATAGATACCATTGCGTTCAAACATATACGGAGCTTCAAAAAAATCCTTTGCCACGGTATTGGGAATCAACTCGATCTTTTTAAAACTCTTCATATCCTGATCCAATAATCCCACGGCACAACCGTGGTCTGGATAAATCCCCCAAGTGCCCCAATACATATATATTAGTCCATCATGATCGGTAAACGTTTGACCATCCAACGTAATCACACCCGGAATCCTATAATTGGGTATAATCGATTTATTATGATCAGCTAGGGATTGCCAAGGCCCTGTCGGTGTATCCGATACTGCACCAAATATTTCGACCGGTTGACTATAATATAAATAATATCTACCATCGTACCCTTTTGTCATATCGGGAGCCCAATACCAATGTGTATTTGGCCAATTCATAGGCTGTATGGTCCAATTTTTAAAATCTGTGGAAGTCCACACCTGCGATGGTCCTGCTCCCCAACCATTACCATCTGTCGTGGCATAAATATAATAGGTATCCCCTATTTTTTTTATCGTTGGGTCTGCAAAATAACCGGGCAATAACGGGTTTAATGCTTTTGGTGTTTCATGCTTTTTCAACGATTGAGCAGATACTGAACCTATTGAAAGGGCAAAGAGAGCTAACAAAAATAGTTCTTTCATAGTCTGTATGGATAATAAAGGGGTACTTCGTCAAGCAAAGTACCCCTCAGATTTTTTATATTTATCGACATTATTTCAATGTCACGTCTAAATAGACAGAGTGTCGTCCATAGGTTTCATAAAATGGCTTAAAATCCACCCCATCGATTTTAAATTCCAAACGTTTTGGATCACCCTCAATGGATTTGCTGATATCTTTCGCATCTAAAGTTACTTTACGCCAATCTTTTCTCGCTTCAGGTTCTTGAGCAGCTAATAAGATGGGTCCATAAAATAAACTGGCAACATTCTGTTGATCCATCACCGGATCTAAACGAAATTGAAAAGGCATTTTTAAGGTGATACGATCCCCATTTTTCCAATTACGGCTCAATTTCAAATAAGTTCCCGGTTGAGCCTGCACTTTTTGATCTTGACCATTGATGGTCACAAAAAATCCTTTTGTTGCCCAGCTGGGTACACGCACATGTAGATCAAATGTACCATTTCCTTTTATGGTCAGCTCCGTCTCGTCTTGCTTTGGAAAACTAGTCTTTTGCTCCACAGTCACCTGACGTTCCGTCCACTCCAAGGTCGATGGAATATACAGGTTAACATACAAAGCCTGATCATCCTTGCTTTTAAAATAAATACTATTTTGCAATTTGGTACTACTCTCGATGGCGGTACCGTTACAACAGGTAAATCCTGTCATATTAGCGTTGCTAAATTGCTTTTGTACCCCTGGTCTTAGGGACACATGGTAGGTATTAGCCGCTGAGTTTTCAGCAACAGAAGCCAAAATATGATTGTACAATCCGCGTTCGTAATAATCCATATATGCTGCACGTTGATCAAAAAGAAACAGGTTACTGGTTAATTTCAGCATATTATAAGTACCACACGTTTCATTCTGTCCTCCTTCAGAAAAACCATTTTCATATAGGGTCGAAGGTTCTGCTGTGAACACTTCTGCATTAGCCGGATTTCGAGCCCCTGCAACTCCTCCTATACTGTACATATAATCGTTGACAGCCTTATACCAAAAGTTATCGGCTACCCGATAGTATTCAGGCAGATTGGAAGCTTGATATAGCTCGATGCTACCTACAATTTGAGGGATATGTTGATTGGCATGTAATCCTCGAAACGTATCGACATTTTTCGCCAATCCATGTGCATGTTGCGCATTTCCAAAGAACATATCGATGTTGTCAAACAACTGTGCAGTCTTCAAATAGTGTTCTTTATTCGTGATCCGGTAGAGGTGAGCCATAGTCTCATTCATTCCTCCAAATTCGCCGGCAATATAAGTACTCCACACTTGTATCAGCGTTTCCTTAGGCAATTGACTGAGACGTGCATGTACCCAATCTGCCATACCGGTCGCCACTTGAAGTGCCTTTTCATTGCCACTCACTTCATAAATATCGATCAAACCGGCCAAAATTTTATGCAAGGTATAATAGGGAGCCCAAACTTGATTTTTCTGCCCACCGTACTTGGCTCCTTTTTCCAACATGATAAATTGATCCGGTGGATAGGCACTGATATACCCAACTCCCCAATTCCAATAGTCGGTACGGATACCTTCCTGACTCAAATCCGAGTCATAGGTTGATTTTCCAGGACCATAAGGCACTGCTGTCGGATCAGCGACAGCTGTACCTCCAGCTTGTTGCGGTTTACCCGACAATTGTGCCATTTCGTATAGGGTATTGACCATATAGTTCATTTTCTCGGCAAAATTCGCTTGCAAGGTTTTATCATATCCTGTACTGGCATACGCCTGAGCAATAGCAGTTAGGTAATGACCTGTGGCATGTCCTCTGAGTTTGGTATCCTGACTATCCCATACCCCTAAAGGTTTAGTTCCTGGAGGCTGTGGCAGCCCAAACGCATCACGAAACATGTAAAGAAAAGAGTTAGGATCAGTAACTGCTAATGTGCTGATAAATTTATCGCGATTTTCAATGAATTTTGTTTCTTGGTTCTGCGCATCGGCCTGCAATGAAACCTGATTTAAATCAAATTTTTCCAATTTTAAGCTTGGCGCTGCTGCAGTACCTGTTTTGACAGTCACGATCGCTTTAGGTTGCAAATCTGTACCTGGGACCCGACCTGTAATGGTATAGCGACCAGCTTCCAGAACAGTACTATTATCATTTGGCGAAGGCCAAATGACACGTACTTTAGGCCCTACCATATCCTCTTTATACATTCCTTGTACATAACTCGGTAACCGCGGCAAATCGCCTAATGCCGTTTCCACCTGTACATCTGGCACAGCAATTAAGTACGCATTGTAGAGTTGTGCTTGCGTTAAAGGAAACTCGGGCAGGTTATCCTCCACCTTGGTTACATTTACAGCAACGTTACTCCTACCTCGCTGTGAATTGGTATAAATTCCGGTAAGCTGATTTTTACTCAACGGAACGCGATAGATCCGGAAATCATGCAACATCCCATCCAACGTAGGAGATCCTGCAAAAAGTGATTTTCCGATATACAACTGATTCTTCTCTCCTGCAGATCCAAAAACCTCCGTCAACTCACGCGGTATCTGTTTGGATTCACCAACGGGCACAGCATCGACATAAGTCAACATCGTTTTGGAAGGGATATCCACCACTATAGTTAGGTACACCCATTTATTCAAGGTTATCGATGAAGAAACTGCTCCTTTTTGGTTGTTTTTTCCTGAAGTAATTAAACTCTGGAAACCAACCTGACTTTTTGTTCCAACAGGAGCAGCGAAGAAATGTTTGCGTGCATCCTTTCCGAAGTCAAAAAATACTTGACCCTTTTTTTCCGAACGCAGATACACCCAGCCCGAAATACTCAGCGACTCCATATCGGTCAAAGCATCAGCAGGAATCTGGATAAAATCATTGCTTTCGCCCGATAGCGACAACACTTTTCCAAACCGCTTATCGGTGATAAATGTCGCATTCCGACCAGCGGTTGCATGCAGATTGTTGCGGGACCAATCTTTCAGATCCCCATTAAATACATAGCGTGCGATCATTCCCGTTTCACCGATTCCATCCAAAATCTGATCACCACTTTGCGCCTGTACCGGGCTTAACCCTTTGGTTAGGATTGTGGCGACGAGGATAAAACGTAAAAAAACTGTATAACTTTTCATTGATATAAATTGTTTTTTATCTGTAATGAACCTATCATGAGCAATATTCATCGCCTTTTGTGCGTGGGTGCTCATGATGGTTTCATTGGTATATCATTACTTTGTGAGCTCGCAAGCTCGGTTTATTCTTTAAAGGCCATACTAGCCCTCAGCTCGACTTCATGAGCTCATAAGCTCAATTTTTATTCATTCCTAAAGAAATGACTGTGTAGATCTGCTTACTCATGTTTGCATGATTAAAGTGCTCATCCTGGCACGCTGCACGGCTAAACGAAGTTTTTGCATCAGTTTAAATCCCTGATTATCCTATACCTTCTTTAATAAGCGTTCCAAGCTGGAGGTTCTACCCCAAGCAAGTGTTTGACAAAATAATCGCGACGTTTCTTTTCACCAAAATCACCACCAGAAGCATGTCCCATACCTGGAACCATAATGAAGTCGTGATCTTTACCATGCTTAATCAGCTGATTGACGAACTGATAAGTCGATGCCGGATCCACATTATCATCCAACTCACCAACGATCAATAGCAACTTTCCTTCTAATTTATATGCATTTTCGATATTGGAACATGCCGCATATTCAGGTCCGATGGGCCAGCCCATCCATTGTTCATTCCACCATATTTTGTCCATACGATTATCATGGCAACCACAAGAGGAAACACCCACTTTGTAAAACTCAGGATGAAATAACAGTGCCCCAGCAGAAGATTGTCCTCCAGCAGAAGTACCATAAATACCAACTTTTTCGATATCCATATAAGGATATTGAAGCGCAGCAGCCTTCATCCAGGCAATCCGATCTGGAAAGCCGGCATCTTTTAGATTTTTCCAAGCGACATCTTGAAATGCTTTCGAACGATTGGATGTTCCCATGCCATCAATCTGCACCACAATAAATCCCAATTCCGCAAGTTCAGTAAGTCCTGCCGGATTAGCAGAAAATGATTTAGGGACAAAAGAGCTATGCGGACCAGCATAGATATATTCGATTACTGGATATTTTTTGTTAGGATCAAAATTTCTAGGACGAACAATAATACCCCAAATATCGGTTTTACCATCTCTAGCAAGAGATTTAAACACTTCCGGTTTGCGCCATCCCGTGGCTTCCAGATCCGAAATATCAGCTTGTTCCAAATCCATGACGATCTGCCCATCTACAGCGCGTCTTAATACTGCCTTTGGAGCTTGATCAACACGAGAATAGAGATCCACAAATAAGGTTTGATCTTTATTAAATGTTGCTTGGTGATTAGCCGGTTCCGAAGTGAGTTCTTTCAGTCCCTTACCGTCAAGGCCAATCGAATAATATCGGATTAAATAGGGATCCGACTCCTTATCCATACCACTCGCCTCAAAAATAATTTTTTTACTGTCCTCATCGACGTTAACGACTTTACGCACCACCCATTTTCCTTTGGTAATCTGATGTTTCAATGCTCCAGTTTTGGCATCGAACAGATATAGATGATTCCATCCATCACGCTCCGAAGCCCAGACAATCTCCGTACTTTTCTTAAGATCATTCCGATATTTTTTCCCACTGTAATCAATAAATGTGGCGCTGCGCTCTGAAATAATTGCTTTCGTTTTTCCGTCCACAGCACTCAACTCCATCACATCATAACGTTGATGACCACGTTGATTATATTCGAATGTGATTCCACTATTATCCTGCTTCCAAACGATCGCAGATACTGAAAATTGATTGTCCACCTGCGCAGGATCGACTGACATGACCCGACCGTCAGCTATATGAACAATAGTTGGATAATATTGTGATAAAGCATCTCCTGGTTTATTATAGTCTCTAGTTTGTAGTTTAGGTTGCAATTGATCGACAGGAGAAGATTCCAATAAAGTCAATTGTCTAATTTCTGCCTTGCGAACTTTAGAAGCAGCCAATTTTTTTGAATCATCGGACCATTGGATACGAGCACTATAATACGCTCCAGGACTACCATCAAAGGTCATTTGTTTTTCGCTTTTCGCATCATCCTTTTTGCTGATGTAAATATTGCTATTTTTAATATAAGCGGTATAGACCTTATCGGGAGAGTCCACAGGCTCACCCTTACTATCATCCCATCGTGCTCCCCAATATCCGTCCGATCTCCGATCAGCACCTGCTGCAGGTACATCTCGCAACTTGCTCAGTTTATTTTCTTGGGCATTCCACTTCCAGACCACTTTCTCTTCTGTAAACTCCACTTCATTGGCCGTCAGCACTTTTAGATCTCGCCCCCACAATACACCTAATTTCACTTCTTTGCCCAACTGAGATGACAGTTGCTTTTCAATCGCGGCAACATCGGTATCTATTTTTTTCTTGTTCAGCGCATCGACCAGATATAAGCTCCTCTTCCCATCTTTCTGAGTCACCCGATAGGAAAAACTATCACCTTTTTCAGACCAGATAATTTGTTGCGGTACTTGGTACACCTTACCAAATGAACTTCTGATATCTTTGGCACGTTTATAATCGTCCAATGTCCCCTGTGCCATTGTCGTAAGCTGCAATAGCACCACTAAAACAGCGGTTAATGTTAACTTCATATGTATTATTATTTTTTTATATCGTAGAGATGATGCCTTTATTCATAAACAGGCATGATGAAATAAATAGATTACGTCTTCGCTTCCTTTTGTTTCACAACATAGTATAACGGAATACCCAAAAGGGTAATGATAATACCTGGCCAAGTAAATTGTGGTTTATAAATGACCAATAAAATGATAAACGATAAGCCCATCAAAATATAGATCGCCGGTATAAATGGATAGCCAAATGCTTTATAAGGTCTTGGTACTTCGGGACGTTTATATCTTAACCAAAATATCCCGATGATGCACAACACATAAAAGATGACAACTACACAGGTAATCATATCCAACAAATCCCCATACTTACCTGTCAAACACCATATCGAAGCAATCACTGCCTGCAACCACAAAGCGTAAGCCGGTACTGCATTCTTATTTAGAGTGCCCGTTTTCTTAAAAAACAAGCCATCCTTAGCCATCGAATAATAAATCCGTGCACCAGCCAGAATCAGTCCATTGTTGCATCCAAAAGTGCTGACCATAATCATGATCGCTAAGATGGCGATCCCAACGGGACCGAAAATTTCTTGTGCCACGAGCATCGCCACGCGATCCTTAGGAGCACTGGCCATTTGCTCAATTGTCAATACACCCGTATACATCAAATTGGTTAAAATATAGATCACCGTCACAATCAGGGTCCCTAAAGCCAAACTAAACCCAATGTTGCGCTGTGGATTCTTGATTTCTCCCGCTACAGCAGAAGAGGAATGCCACGAATCGCTGCTGAATAACGCGCCTACTAGTGCTGCAGACATGGCACCAAACGCACCAAACGTAGCATAATCTGCTGTCGATCCATCCACATTTAACCGATGTAGGTTCCACATATGTTCCGAAGACCAATTTTGATTCCACACCTCCAGATCAAAAGCTGCAAAACCAAAAATGACCAATAAGACCAAACTTAAGATCTTGATCAGCGTCAGCACAGTCTGTACCGTTTTCCCATTTTTCACCCCTCCGGTATTGATCAAGGTAAGCAGTAAAATAACAGCGATAGCCAATACTTGAGCAGATGATATATGATAATCTCCGATCACCAGCAGATAAACATCTTCATCCAGCACCGGAAACAAATAAGCCGTAAACTTAGAGAAAGCAACCCCCACAGCTGCAATCGTGGCCGTCTGGATAACCGCAAAAAAAGTCCATCCAAATGTAAAACTGACCACCGGTCCATAGGCCTCTTTCAAATAAACATACTGACCACCAGCTTTCGGAAACATCGCACTAAGTTCGCCATAACTCAAAGCTGCCGCTAAAGTCATAAATCCACAAATCAACCACACGACCATCAGCCAGCCTGCAGAACCTGTATTTCGGGCAATATCTGACGATACAATAAATATACCCGAGCCAATCATACTTCCGGCAACCAGCATCGTGGCGTCCAATAAACCCAGTGACTTTTTGAAATCTTGATTATTTTCTTGACTACTCATAATTTAGGGTTGGATTGCGCTTATTTAAAATTATAAAATTTCCATTTCGCTTGATGGTTAGCTTCAAGCTTCTGGTTGGTCAATATCGCCCTGAGCATCTCCATGGGCAAGTAATTTTCCTTGATCACACGGTTATGAAATTCGGTATAGGACATTTTTCCCGATCCTACCAATTCATCGCTGATACTCAGCAACTGTAAACCACCGATCAAATAAGCCAATTGATATAAAGGATCATACGAACCTTCAAACGATCGCTTCACTTCTCCATGCGCATTTGCAGGCTCATGACCGACCTTGTTGACTAAGTAATCTATGCATTGCTGTGGTGTCCATTCGCCCAAATGAAATTTAATACTAAAGGTAATCCGTGCACAGCGATGCATTCTCCAAAATAACATCCCGATACGTTCTTCCGGAGTCTTTGCAAAACCCATTCTATACAGAAGTAATTCCCAATATAAGGTCCAGCCTTCAGTCCAGAATGGTGTATTGAAATTCTGCTCACGATAAGGCTTATACCTTTTATTCATAAAATACTGTAAATGATGGCCTGGATTAAGTTCGTGCTGAACCGTACCCAATGAAAAGTGTGGGTTATTGCCACGCATGCTCATCATCTTCTGGTCATAAGTCATCGTATTGGTCGGATAGGAAATACTGATCTCACGTCCTCCCGTAAAAAAAGGATTGACCAATTGCCGTTCAGGGGTCATCATAATCATCCCCCAAGTCTCATCCGCCAATTCAGGAATCGCGATGAGATCATGCTGCTTGATAAACGTTTGGGCTCTGTCGTACAGTTCATTGATCAAGTCGGGCTGTCGACCTTCCGGTACATAAGTGTTTTTAACCTTTTCCTGCGCAGCTTTCCAGTCCTCTCCAAATCCCATCTCACGAGAAGCTTTTAATAACTCCGCCACACACCATTCCCATTCCTGATCAGCAATTCGCAAAAGCTCATCCGCATCATAAGCAATCATTTCTTCCCGCAGCTTTTTATTGAGTGCCGCTTTTCCAATAGGCTGGCCTCCGATATGGCTGCCATCATTAAACACTTTCCAGTTGCTCTTCGCTTGCAGAGCAGCTTTGTACTGGATCAGTTTTTCGTTTAATCTTTCGTAAGATTTAGGCACCCACCACGTAAACATCGGGTCATATCCATTATAGAAGTCAAATGAACTTTCCAATCGGGTTCGCAATGATTCGACCATATTGACCAAAAAATTAACATCCGCAGATTCAATCGCTGATCCATTTTCAAGATTCTGCATCGCTTCCTCGACCTGACCGGTTGTTTTTTCTAACACGATGGCGACATCCTTTCCGACAACAGCAGCTCCTCGACGACGTTTCTGTTCAAATTGAAGAATATTTTCAGCAAATGGTAAGTAAGACTTCAGGTGGTTATAAGATGCTAATGATTCTTTGAGCTCTTCCTGATGTCGCTGCACTTTTTGGTTCAACAGAATATAATCAACTTGACCATTGGTATTTAATCGTTTATAATCAAATTTTTTCAGTTTCGCCAAATAATCGTCATCTATCGATACCAGTCGATTGATCTGTTCGGGTGAAGCCGCTGATTGCTGAAACCCCCAATTTTTAGGCATTGGGCCATAAAAATAATTGACAGCCTGCAGGTCATGACGATATTGAATAATATAAGGCTCAATGGGTGTCGTATGTTGGTACAAATCCATATCTTGGGCATTTGTTAGCGAAGAAGCCATACAAAGTACGCCAATGACAATAAATTTCTTTACGTTAGGGTTATTGTTGTTTTTCTTCATCATTTAGGTTTATTATGGTCTATTGGAATCGATCTGGATTAAATCCTGTGATATCCGTTTCTGTGGGTTGATTGGACAATAGAGCCGTGATCGCTTTTCCGTAAGCAGGGCCCAAACTCAATCCCATCATACCACCTCCACCAGCAATGCTAACATTGCTGTATTTTGAAGTTCTGCCCAAATAAGGAAGTCCATCTGGCGAACATGGGCGGTAACCAAACCAAATATCTTGAGGATAGTCGACCTGTAGGTCAGGGAAATATTTCGGGATAGATTCGACGATTCCTTTTACCCGATTGGTATATATTTTATCATTAGCAGGGCCTAATTCCATCGTTCCACTAAAGCGAATCTGATTGTTCATAGGAGTCACTGCTACACGTGCTTCCAACAACAAGGCTGCATGAACCATCTGGCTATTGTCTGTGGTATGGTGCATGAACGAATACCCCTTCCCTGGCATTAACGGCAATTTTAACTGCAATTTAGAAGCTAATGCGGGTAGCGCTGCCCCTCCAGTTACGACTACTTCATCCGCATGAAATGCTCCTTTTGAAGTAACGATTTCGGATACTTTTTTGCCAGAAAACTTGAATCCCGTTACTTCCGTTTGATAGTTAAACTGTACACCATGAGCGAGCAGGTAATCTGTTAATGTTTTCATCAATTTGGGAGGATACAGGATACCATCACATTTATATAAAATACCACCTATTGTATCCATTCGGAGATTAGGCTCTAAGGCCTGGATACCCGCTTGATCAAAAACCTCCACATCCAATCCCAAGTTTTGAGCCTTTTCTGCCAATTCTATTTCTTCATGCGCCACATGATTGGATTTGTAGAGCATCATGATCCCATTCTGCCTCAGTTCGAAATCAAAACCCTCCTGTTGAGCTAGTTGATCATAGTACCGGCTACTCGCAAGATTCAAATCGCGTATAGCCGCTGCATTTCGGTTAACATGTTTTTCGTTGGCATGTTTCAAGAACTTCAGTCCCCAGTCTATCAAGGAGAAATTCAAGGAGGGTCTGACGTAAAATGGACTCTTACTATATAGCATCCATTTTACACCTTGTGCCACGATACCTGGTGCTGCCAATGGGGTAAAATGGCTAGGCACGATCATTCCTGCATTGCCATAGGAACAATTGTCCTGTCCGTCCCCTTTCTCTAAAATTTGAACTTCCCAACCATCCTGTAAGAGGTAATAAGCGGTAGACAATCCTGCAATACCCGCCCCTATGATAGCAACTTTTCCTTTATTATGTGTTGACACGTTGTTTGATATTTTAATAGTAATTACATAACCTGAAATCCTTCTTTATACGGGTCTTCATCATCAATAATGATTTGACTATATCCCGTAATTCTTGCCCAGCCTTCTACCGAAGGAATAATCGCAGGCTGACCCAATATGGTTGTTTCGTCCTCAATACGACCGACAAATTGCGACCCGATATAACTTTCATGCACAAACTCTTCTCCTTTTTTCAACTTCCCTTTGGCATACCACTGTGCCATACGAGCAGAAGTTCCGGTGCCACATGGAGATCTATCCAAGGCATTCTCACCTACCAACACGGCATTGCGTCCCGTAGAATTTGCATGAGTAGGTTTTCCCGTCCATTGAATATGGCTGAGACCATAGATATTTTCATTTTCAGGATGAACAAATTCCGTCTGTTCATTGAGTAAACGGCGAATAATCTTACCGTAATGAATAAGCTGACTAGCCGAGAAATCGCTGATATCTCTAAAATTTTTCTGTGGATCAACGATGGCATAGAAATTTCCACCATAGGCTACATCTGCTACAATCTCTCCCAAATCTGGACACATGACCGTAAGTCCCTCTTTATAAAGAAAAGATTTCACATTGGTTAGCTTCACCGTTTTTACTTTTGGACCTTCTTGCACATAATCGATCAGGATCAATCCTGCAGGTGTTTCCAGACGCAACTTGCCTGGCACTTTCGGGATGACCAACCCCTCTTCAATCGCAATCGTCACTGTACCAATGGTACCATGACCACACATCGGAAGACATCCGCTTGTTTCAATATACAAGACACCAGTATCATTATTTGGATCTGTAGGTGGATAAAGAATACTCCCGCTCATCATATCATGACCACGGGGTTCAAACATCAATCCTTTACGGATCCAGTCATATTCTTCCATAAAATGAAGTCGGCGTTCCATCATCGAATGACCGTTCAATACCGGTCCTCCTCCTGCTACCAACCTAACTGGACAACCACAAGTGTGGGAGTCAATACAAAAAAATGTTTTCTTCATCAATTGCTTTACAAAAATGTCTTAAATACTTGTTTTTGTCGCACTACCATCTACGATTCGTGAAATGCCTAGTGTATTCTCATTTTTCAATTCTTCAGGCAAAAATTCATCTGGCCAATTCTGAAACGATAAAGGGCGTACAAAACGCTTCACCGCATCCGGTCCCACAGAAGTGAAACGAGGATCCGTACAGGAAGGAAATGGACCACCATGCTGCATCGCATATACCACCTCTACTCCTGTTGGCATCCCATTAAATAAGAGTCGACCCGCCTTGTCTTTCACAGCATGGAAAACATCTTGATGCTCCTGTACATCTTCCTTAGTTCCTGCAAACGTAATGGTCAATTGTCCTTTGAGTTGCTGCGCAATTGCCAATACTTCGGCTTCACTCTCCGCTTCCACCAATACCGCAAAAGGGCCAAATACTTCTTCACTCAATACCTGATTTTTCAAAAAGTTGTCCGCTGAAGTGCTGATAATTCGAGCACGACCTTGACCTTGGGCCGCCTCAGTCCCCGATTCGGCGATTACTGAGACCGCTTCTTGGTTACTTAACGTTGTTTTATTTTTTTCAAAATGCTCATAGATACCCGTATTGAGCATAGTGCTCGGTACAATGGCAGCAATTTCTAATGCCAGTGCATTTTTGAAGCGATCTAAGCCATCGCCTTTAACCGCGATAAATACACCTGGATTGGTACAAAACTGTCCTACACCCATGGTGAGCGAAGTCGCGTATTCCTTAGCCAATGCTTCAGCACGCTCTTCCAGCATATGCGTAAAGGCAAACACCGGATTGATACTGCCCATTTCGGCAAATACCGGAATCGGTTCTTCGCGTTGATTGGCGATATCAAACAAAGCTTTCCCGCCCCAATATGATCCTGTGAACCCAACTGCCTTTACAAGAGGGTGCCCCGTGAGATAGGCCCCTATCTTCGTATCTGTTCCTTCGATATTGGCTCCAAGAATATGACTAAACACTCCCTCCGGCCAACCGAAATCTTTGATAACAGCAGCGATGGCCTCGGCCATCATCGTCGAGGTATGGGTATGTCCCGAATGACCTTTGACAATCACCGGACAGCCTGCTCCGATGGCACTTGCGGTATCTCCACCGGCAGTAGAAAAGGCAAATGGAAAGTTACTCGCTCCAAATACAACAACTGGTCCTATTCCTAAATTGAATTTCCGAATATCATTTTTACCAGTTTCACTATTTGCTAAATCGATGCGCGCTTCCGTGTAAATACCTAATGCGACGGCATTGGCATAACTGCGCCACTGCCCTACTGTACGCGCTTTCTCTCCCGTAAGACGGGGCAACGGTAGTGCGGTCTCTGCATGAGCAGTTTCCAACAACTCCGGGCCTAACCCTTCAATTTTATCTGCAACAGCATGCATAAATACGGCACGCTCAGCGATCGTCGTGGATTTCAAAAATTGAAATGCCTCTGCCGCTATGCGAACACGCTCATCTAAAAATACTTGTGATTGATTCATTATATATCGGAATTTTTCTTTACAAAACGAACTGTAGGCGAAAAGTATCCACCAATCGCCTACAGTACCTTAATTATTTTTGATCCGCAGATCTTAATTTAACTGAGGACGATTAGCAATACCATCAGCAATAATCTGATTGATTTTTTCAGCTTCTTGACCCACCAATGGAAGTCGCGGCGCACGTAAGTGAGGCGTACATATCCCTTCGGCAGCTGCAGCCAGCTTAATATATTGAATGAGCTTAGGGTGAATATCCAATTCTAACAAAGGCATAAACCAACGATAGATGTCCAAAGCTTTATCGTATTCGCCATTTACCGCATGGTTATACATCGCAACCGTCTCCTTTGGAAAAGCGTCTACTAAACCAAAAACCCATCCATCTGCACCGACAACTAAAGCTTCCAAAGAGATGGTATCTACACCACCTAAGATATGAAATCTATCGCCAAATTTATTTTTCATTCGGGTGATATTTGTCAAATCGCGCGTGGACTCCTTAACCGCCACAATCGTTGGACAATCTTTCAATTCATCAAACATATCTGTCGACACAAAAATCGAATAATCCACTGGATTGTTATAGATCAAAATAGGCAAGTCTGTCGCATTCGCTACCGCTTTAAAATAAGTAACTACTTCACGATCATCAGCTTTATAGCGCATTGGAGGTAATAACATCAAGCCATCTGCCCCTAATTCTTTAGCTTTAACTGCAAAATTAATGGCATTTTTAGTTGTATTTTCTGCGATATTCAAGATAACGGGAATACGGCCTGCAATAACCTGAATGGCGTAAGTCAATAATTCAAATTTTTCATCTGTATCCAACACCGCTGCATCACCCAATGATCCTGCAATGATAATACCATGTACCCCTGCTTTGATCTGAGCTTCTGTATTTTTAGCAAACATATCAAAGTCAATCTCACCATTCTCCTTGAAGGGGGTCAGCACTGCCGGATATACGCCCTTCCAATTTAATTCAGCCATAGTTATTCTTTACTTAATTAATTTATAATTTTCTTTATCAAAGAAAGCAACTATTAAACAACTAAACTAACCGCCTTTTAATCATTACTTATTGGATATTAACCTTCACCATCTATTCATAGAGCAAATGTTTATAATTAGCCACATACATCTTTGGAGATATCCCCAGAATGCTTCTAAAAACCCGATTAAAATTGGTGATACTATTAAATCCGGAATGATAAGCTACGATGGAAATGCAGTCATAGTCTTGCCCCCCCAGTAGGCGACAAGCTTCTCTTACCCGCAATTCATTCAAATAAGACACAAAAGTCTTACCCGTACTTTTCTTGAAATAACGGCAAAAAGCTTGTGGAGTCAGATTTGCTCTTTCGGCGATTTCATTTAAGCCGATATTCTCCTTATAGTTATTTTCAAGAAAATCACATAAGGCCGTAATCCGAAAAGAACCGCCCGTACCAAAATCAACAGAAGTGACACCCGAAAGCGGTTTAAGTTTGAGGGAAAGTCGATTCAAAGATTTCAATAAATAAAAAAAACTTACAAGCTGACCTAAGCTATCGGAGTTCTTAAGCGCCTCTATCCTTCTACTGATCTGTGCCAAATGTATTTTAGGAACTTTAAAACCGCGACCATTTTTATCTATAAAATCCAACAGCATCCTTAACTCGGGCATATTCAAAATCGCGGACAAGGATCCTTTTACATTAAAGAAAACAGAAACCGATTGCACATACCCAACCCTAAAATCATTCTTAAAGACATGGGCTTGATTTGACCCCAGCAGGAAAATATCTCCGCGCTCAAAATCATGGACATGATCATCGACCAATAACTGTCCATTGCCTTCCTTAATCCAAATTAATTGATACTCCTCATGACAATGCATATGGGGATAAAACTTATCCAAAAAATCCTCCTGAATAAAAACGGTCCTGTCCTTGGGAACAGGAACTCGGTATTGAATTGGTTTCATAAATAGAATGGTTTTTCGATTAATGTCATTAGTACATTAAATTTAGGATTTAGCCGTTCACAAAGCAAATATTTATCAACTTATATCAATAACATGGTATATTCGGTTAAAATGTGGTAATTAAAAAAGGACTTAATAAGTCAAATTTGTAATCGTTGCACTTGATTATGTATGGAAACATGATAATCTCTAAATCTTACCAAATGAATTTAAAGAAAAGTTGTTACCTCCTATTGACCTTATTCTATATACATCCCGCATTTAGCCAACAGGATGAACATCCCGTATGGAAGGCGACCAAAAGCCAGCCGGCGACGTTGGGTATCGAGCAGGGGGCCAAAAGCTTTGCACTGGACCAATTGAAGGTCAAGATTCTCAACGCCTCCCAAACGTTATCCGCCTTTCAACAAGTAAACGGAGATGTCGCTTTCGACTATACACCTGTTGAACTATTAGCGAAACGGGACCGCAACAATTTTTTTCATATCGGCGATATCAACATCCGCCTGAAACGTGACGGAGAAACGAAATGGTCCAGCTATTCGTCTGCCAAAGACCGTAAAAAAGTGATCGAAATTGCGCCTTCTAAAACTACTTTAGCCGCCGCAGATATAACCCCAACACTGGAAAATATACCCTTAAAAGTAGTGCGTAGCTGGGAGAATGTCAAGGGCGATCTCATCTTGAAATTTCAAATCAGCAATCCTACTGATCAAGCTATTGAGATCGGATCTTTGGGCATACCCCTTCCCTTCAACAACAATATGGATTGGAAAAACCTGAATCAAGCCCATGCTCAAAATGTATTTTTCGATCCTTATATTGGTCAAGATGCAGGCTATATGCAGGTCAACCACTTACATGGAAACGGTCCAAGCTTATTAGTACTTCCTTACACGAATGCAGGATTTGAGGCCTACAACCCGCTTAACAGTGATCCTACACCAAAAAGTATTACTTTTGAAGGTTTCCATGAATGGATGATCCACAGCAAGGCACTTGCAGAAACCGAGTGGAAAGGGGTGGAACAATGGAACACACCGACTTCTACTGTTTTGAAGCCAAAAGAATCCAAAACGTTTGCCCTTAAGTTTGTGCTTTCGCCCAGTATCAAAGAAATTGAAAATACGCTTTTAAAAAATAAAAGACCCGTGGCTATTGGTGCTCCTGGATATGTCGTTCCTTTAGATAATCCGGTCAAACTTTTTATCAAACATGATCAAGCCATTACAGATATTTCGGTTTACCCAGAGGGGGCATTAACCGTTTCTAAACAGCAAGATACCCCACACAAATGGCATCAATATGAAGTAAAAGGCCAACAATGGGGACGGGCACGATTGACCATCACCTATCAGGATGGCACCAAACAAACGATCCAATATAAAGTCATCAAATCCGAAAAAGATGTCGTCAATGACCTTGGGCATTTCCTGACCACGGCCCAATGGTATGAAAATGATCAAGACCGCTTTGGGAGATCTCCATCTGTTATGACCTACGATTACGAGGACAAAAAACTCGTCACCCAAGAACAACGCGCTTGGTATGCTGGATTAAGTGATGAAGCAGGAGCGGCTAGCTGGCTAGCTGCGATCATGAAACAGGTCTTACAACCCAATCCTACGGAAATCAACAAACTCAAACGCTTTGTCAACGAAACGATGTATGGTCGTATCCAGCACAAGGACGGTGATCAAAAATATGGCGTTGTTAAAAGTTTATTTTACTACGAACCAGACTCCCTGCCAGCAGATACTTACGATGCCAACATCAATTGGAAGGTGTGGTCAGCATGGCCGAAAAAAGAAGCGGACAACATCGGCCGTTCCTACAACTACCCCCATGTTGCAGCGGCACATTGGGTCATGTATCGACTGGCTCGTGACTATCGTAATCTTGTACAAGAGGAAAGCTGGGATGTTTATTTAGATCGGGCTTTTCAAACCAGCATGGCCATGATCGAAAAAGCACCTTATTACGCTCAATTTGGACAGATGGAGGGTAGTATATTTTTACTGATCCTTCATGATCTGCGTCGAGAAGGACTAACCGATGCCGCTAATAAGCTGGAAGCCGCGATGCGCAAACGTGCAGAACACTGGAAAAGCCTTGATTATCCATTTGGAAGTGAAATGCCGTGGGATTCTACCGGACAAGAGGAGGTATATTTATGGTCACGCTACTTTGGTTTCGACGATAAAACTCAAGTCACCTTAAATGCAATTTTGGCTTATATGCCAACAGTACCTCACTGGGGGTACAACGGTAGTGCCCGCCGTTATTGGGATTTTGTATATGGCGGAAAACTATCCCGCATCGAGCGTCAACTTCATCATTATGGATCGGCACTCAACGCTATCCCTGTACTGACCGAATACCGTGACCACCCCGACGATTTCTATCTTCTTCGTGTCGGTCATGCCGGTATGATGGGTGCACTGGCCAATGTTACTGCAGATGGTTTTGGCCCTGCAGCCTTCCACTCCTATCCTTCGACATTAGCCAATGATGGTATATCGGGCGATTATGGTACCGGATTTTATGGTTATGCGGTCAATTCAGGCACTTATATTATCCAACACCCTGAGTTCGGTTGGCTGGCATTTAGTGGCCATCTTAAAGCCACTAAAAACAACATTGAGGTCGCGATCACAACCGCTTCCAAAGGCCGTGTTTTTCTGGCTAAAGAGCATCTCTGGCTGACTACGGATGCCGGAGAAATCGAAAGCCTCCGCTATAACCAAAAAGATAAAACTGTGGTGTTAAGTTTTAATACCAGTCAATCGGACAAGGTGCCAAATATCTTGCTGAATATCAATCCCGAGAGTGGCTATGTGATTAAAGGACTCCAAAAAGATCCATTCAATCGTTACACCATACCGGCTTCTACCACTAGCGTGACACTGGTAAAAACAAAGTAACATCGGTCAAGCAATTTTTATTTCGAACACAACTCTTCCTACAACCATATACTGTGGTTAGCTTAGGCTAACCACAGTTTTAATCGATCAATCCAGACTACCGTGTATGCTGTAATGGATGAGGATCTGTGTAAAAAGCACATTATATTTAGCTTGAATCCATTCACTTTCGACCGCTAAAAGATTGGATCGCGACACATGCAGATCATAGATACTGATGCGCCCTGCTTCATAACTTTTTAAACTGACGGCAAAAGCTTTCTTACTCATCTCCGTTATTTGGCTTAGCGAAACATATTGATTTTCAAAGTTAGCCAGATCCAATAAATACTTCTCGAGATCTTGCTTGATTGTCTCTTTCTCCAACTCCAGCTGTGTCAGGTTTTCCTGAAGCTGAATTTGATTTTTCTGAAGGGCATTTTTGATCGCGTGTTTATTAAAAATGGGAAAATTGATACTCAATCCAATCTGTTGGGAAAAATTGCCCTGAAATTGCCTAAATAAAGGAATATTGCCGATTCTGCTGGTTAAATTGTTAAAATAAAAACTGCCTAATGCGAGACTGACATCTACAGTAGGATACCGTTGTGCTGCTATCGATTTTTTATCAAAGAGCAGCGACTCATTCAAAAAGTTATACTTTTTGAGGATCGGATGTGTATCCAAAGAACGATTAAAAATAGCGGATTTATCTTGAATCTGAAATGTTTCCAAAAATGGAAAATCCAATTGGTCCCCTACGGTAAGCTCCACATCAATGCCTAGTCCCATGGCTTGTTTCAACTCCAGGATCGCCTTATCTTCTGCATAGTGCGCCTGTGCGCTTTTTTCTTTTTCTCGGGCATAATTTGCTTCTGCTTCGTAAAGTATGGTTAAAGATGTTGCTCCCAACTCATTCGATTTCCGCACTTTTTGAAGCTGATTCTCAGCAAATACCAATGCCGTATCTTTGGCATGACTGATCTCCCGTTGCAACATGGTATTCAAAAAATGCTGCATCACGCGAATGGTAATCTCCCGCTTCAATACCGCAAGATCCTCCTGACCCGCTGCCAGCAACAACTCTTCTTTCTTGATGGTATGCTTGATTTTCCCATGATTGAAAATAGAATAATTGGAAGAAAAACCCAATGTCCCGTTGAAGTTATCATTGCGCGCCGCATTACCAAAGATATCCTGTGACTGACCAAAATTGGTGTATACATTGGTATAGCCATTCAGGTTGGGCAAGCGCTCATTTTTAGCTGTGCGGATATCCACTTCTTTACTCTTTAATCCCCATTCACTTTTATCTAGCGATCGGTTTTTATCTAACGCAATGGCAATACATTTTTTTAGATCCCAGGTTTCTTGCGCCCATACCTGCTGCACACCCAGGCAGAGCAGGCAGATCAAATAGATAAAAGGACGAACAATAGGCATCATGATTGGTCTTGATATTTAAGTAAACTTCTCAATTGATGTAGGATACGCTGTGCCAAAGTCAGCTCTTCCGTGACAATATCTGCATTTCCGCTGAGCTCCTTATCAAAATGAATGGTTTTGTGATAAGACGTTTTCAAGCCCTCAGGCAAACGTACTTCGATGTAATATTTCTTGTCGTTATCCTGAAGGAGCGCGATGGATTTGATCTCCCCTTTTATGATCCCATACTCTTGATGTTTAAAATTATCCAGCTTGATCAATACTTTTTGTTTTTCTTTAATTTTACCCTGGTTTTGAGCTCCGATATACATCTGACCGATGGCATTTTGCCTGTTATCAGGAAGAATGCTCAACAAGGTAGTCCCGGTCTTGACAAACTGATTTTCCCCTAAAAACTGGTTGTAGCTCAGCGTTCCATCAATAGAAGCATACATGAGGTGATCGCGTTCCCATTGTCGGATCGATTTACGAAGTTTCTCCAACAGCAATATAGAAGCCGATGAATAACTTGTTTTCTCTTTCATAAAGTTGATGTCAGCCCCTGTTTTTACTTTGTTAAAATTGAGGATTGCCTCCTCCACTTGCGCTAAAGAGATCTGGACATTCTTATAGTTTTTTTGTGCTTCTAATAATTTCAGCTTCTCATTTTCCAATTCCAAAGTAGAAATCACCCCCTCTTGGTGTAGTTGATCAGATCGTTTATAATTTTTTTCCGTCAACTGGAGTTTGCTGGACTCCAGAATATGCTGTTGCTTGAGGTTTTCCAAACGCTCGCGATAGTCAGCAATACTTTTGACAGCTGTCATTTCTTCGGTTGCATAAGGTTTGAGCTGTTGAAAGAGCAGTTCATCCTGTAAAGCCTTAGCAAAAACATTATAATCCTCCTGCACTTCTCCTAAATTAAATCGAGACACCTCCTGTAATGGGAAATCGGCGAGATTCTGTGCAGAAAACGAGTCTACATAGCTTTTGAGCCGCAACATATCGGCATGATTAGCTGTCGATTCCAAGATCATTAAAAGCTGTCCTTTTTTAACCTCCTGATGATCTTGGACCAATATTTTTTCAATTCGAGTATTGATGCGTACTTCAATTTTTTCAGAAGGATTCTGCGAAGTGATCACAATTGTTGAGGTGATAAATTCAGGATATTTTATGATACAGGCTAATGCAAAAAAGAGAACGATAACCCCCAATATAACTAGACTCCCCCAACGGATCAACCAGTTGGGCGGTGTCTCCAGGACTTCTTGCACCTGTTCAGAACGGAGCTGAATATCGTCTAATATGTTTTTTTTAGTTTCCAAGTTCCAATTGATTTTTAACCAAACGATAATATTCTCCCCGCAGAGCGACTAGCTCATCATGGGTACCTTCTTCGACTACAAGCCCTTTGTCCAGTACGATAATCTTATCTGCTCTTTTTACCGTAGATAGACGATGTGCAATAATCACTGCCGTACGACCTTTCAAAAAGTGATTGAGATGGTCGGTAATTATTTTTTCTGTATTGGCATCTAGGGCACTTGTTGCTTCGTCAAAAAAAACATATTGCGGCAATTTATACACAGCACGTGCGATCAACATCCGTTGCCGCTGACCACCGCTAATCCCCAGCCCTTCGTAACCGATCTTGGTATTATAACTCAAGGGCAATCCTTCGATAAAATCTTTGATATGTGCGATTTCTACTGCATGATTTAATTTGACCTTATCCACCACATCACTGCCCAGTGCGATATTGTTGGCGATACTTTCATTGAAGATATATCCATCTTGCATCACGACTCCACAGACATCACGCCACATCCGCGGCGATATATTGCGAATATTGGCTTGCGCAATCTTGATATCTCCTTCGTAGTCGGAATAAAACTGCGTCAATAATTTTAAAAGCGTGGTCTTCCCGCTGCCGCTTGCACCGACGATTGCGGTTGTCTTTTCATAAGGAATAACCAGATTCAGATTTTCAAATACAAATGGTGTCGTTCCTCTATAGCGAAAGGAAAGATTGGAGACCACAATATCTTTTCGTGGTATTTCGGACAGATAAGTCGTATCGATGGATTCTTCGTCATCTTTTTCATGAATTTCATTCAAGCGCTCCAGCGCAATCTTGGCATCTTGTGACTGTCTGACAAAATTCATCAATTGGAGCAAAGGACTATTGAGTTGTCCGATGATATACTGCACCGACAACATCATCCCTAAGGAAAGCTGCCCTTCCACCACTAAACTCGCGGCAACAAAGCTGATCAGAATATCCTTCAACTGATTGATGATATTCCCACCGATCGTCTGGATCTGTTCCAATTTCAATGCTTTAATTTTGATGCGGAATACTTTGATCTGAATGCCTTCCCACTGCCATCGCTTATTGGTTTCGGCATTGTTCATTTTAATCTCCTGCATACCATTGATCAACTCCATCACCTGTCCTTGCTCTTCGGCCAATTGTGCGAATTGTTTATAATCCAGCTCTCGTCTTTTTTTAAGGAAAAAGCTAATCCATCCGATATACAAAATAGCACCGATGAGATACAGGACAAAAAGCTTGTAATTGTAAATCAGTAATACCACCCCAAAAACCAGAAAATTGATGACTGAAAAAACAGTCTGCAAGGAGCTGGTCGTGAGTAATTGTTCAATACGCGCATGATCCGCGATGCGCTGCATGATATCCGCAGTCACTTTAGAATCAAAAAAGCTAATGGGCAGACGCATGAGCTTGATAAAAAAATCGGATACGATCGAGATATTGATACGCGAAGAAAGGTGGAGCAAGATCCAGCCGCGAATCACATCGATACCCATCTGACCGAGATAAAGCATGACCTGAGCCAATAATATCAGGTAGATAAAGTGGATATCCTGATTTTGGATACCAATATCAACGATACTTTGTGTGAGAAATGGAAAAGCAAGGGAAAGTAAACTACCCGCTATTAATCCAAAACCGAGCTGAAGAATAAACTTTTTATACTTGACCAAATAATGGCGCAGATACTGATAAATAGAAAATCCCTTATCCTTGATCTCTATCTGCATATCGAAACGGGCCGTTGTTTCGAGCACCAATACAATACCCTCTTCCGTCGTGTCCGTAGCTCCCTTTCCGATCCAGTTATGGATAAATTCCTCTTGCGAATAGCTGATCAATCCATAGCTAGGGTCCGAGACGTGTACTTTAAACCCATTTTTTCTTTTTTCGATTTTGTGTACTACAACAAAATGCTGCTTCATCCAAAAGACAATACAAGGCAAAGGCACATCTTCTTCAAGCGTTTTAAAATCAATCTTTACGGAAAGTGTTTTAAAACCTATGGTTTCAGCGGCCCTACTCAATCCTAATAATGTCGCACCCTCACGTGTCGTTTCGGATAAATCACGAAGCATCTGTAATGGTAAGACCTTGCCATAGTATTTACTGATGATACGAAGACAGGTGGGGCCACAGTCTTTAGAATCCGGTTGTTTATAAAATGGAAATCTTGCCATAGCGATTTAATCTAATGCTTTTGTTTCCAGCCCATAATAGGCGATAGCCTGTTGTTTAAGCGGATTTGTTGACCAGTCTTCCCAAACATTGGCATAAGGATCATAACCACATTTTAAAGGCTTAGCATAAGGATCCGCAGGATCTTCCACATATGCCCTGCAATCGGTGCATACATATCTAAATTCACAATCCCGACAGACAGCGATATCATCTTTTTTCGTAAACCAATGCTCTTTAAACGCAGGATCAGCCAATACAGCATCCAATTGAGCGTCGTTAATATGTCCAAAACTACGGGACAGAGAGGGACAATTTTTAATGTAGCCGTTTCGATCGATCGACAATTTACGGTTGAGGCAGGTATTGTACTGTTGGCTCTCAGTAAAAAGTTCGACGTTGGTCATAAAATAAGCCGGTTGTATATTGCCACATTGCAAACAAGAATCTAATACTGCCTGACTATAGATTAAAGAAACTGTATCGCCAAAAAATTTAAAAACCTGATCTTTTGGAGCAGTATGGAGCATGATCTGATGGACACGTAAATACTGATCCACTAATTTTCCCAAGACCGATTCTGTACACCAGACGGACCACTTTAAAATGATTTTAATGGAGGTCAAAGTACTGGCATCGAATAGGGCTAAAAATGAAGTTAATTTTTCAAACGTAATCTCGTTATAGCATCTGATTTCCAAAGCACTTAAATTCAACTGAATCAACTGTTGTATAAACCCGGATTCATAAGGGAGCGCTTGATCCAGTTCAATGATCACATTGGTGATGGGCGAAAAAGCATCCCATTCCATAGATAATGGCACTAATTCGGGCATGATCTGATCATCCAAAAAACCCAGATCATTTTTGATCATAAACTGAATATAGGAGTTGATGGTCGACTTATTGCTGATGCCAAATTCGGTATAACATGCTTCCACAGGATGCTTACTCAAGTAATCCAGTACTGCTGCCATATCGTTTGGGATATGGAAGTATTTTCGCATCTGTAGATCGCAGATCAACGACATCCCATTTCCCCTAACGAGTTTGCAGTTTGAAAATACATTTAAATAAGGCATATGCTATAATTTTGAAATGGGTTTATAATAATTCACCAACAGGGATCCTTTCGAATTAATTTGCTGTACCGCATCCATTTTTAAGACCCCCTTCTCGGCCACACTGTTATCCTTTTCTAAAAAATAGATGGAAAGGGGCAGACCGTCCATTTTTTTCAATTTTTTTACAAATCTATTTTTCATATATCATCCATTGTTTTACCTGAACTTAAAGCTCGGATCATCCTGATAGGCTACTTCATTCGAATGCTTACTTAAATCCAGGTCGATTTCTTCTGAAATTTTATCTTTAAAGCGTAATGCCATTTCTTTTTCTAAATAGTAATTACAAGGATAAGAGACCATCCCAAACTGACCTTCTGGATTTATTTCCAAAAAGATATACTCCCCTGAAGGTGTTAAAATCATATCGATCGATCCTGTTTGAAATTCCAGATCCTCCATCAGCGCACGCAATTGCAGTTCAATGCCTATAGGCAACTGATAAGGTACGGTACGATTTGGACGTACATGATCATAGTTTCTAAAATCATCCTGTGTCTTTTTATTGTTCTGAGAATAAATAGCCATACTGTAAAACTTTCCAAAAAGATAAAAGATACGCAACTCCATCTTTTTGACGATATGCTGCTGCACAAGCGATGGAAAAAAACGCTCAGGGACATAGCGGATATTTTTGGCATTTACAACCTTGGTCAACATATTAAAATGATCACCATCAATCGTATCAAAAAAGATGACCTCACTGAAGGGTTTAACAATTAGCTGTTCATATTTTTCCAATAACGCTGCAACAGCAATACGGCTGGTGACCATCTCGGTAAAAGGAATCGTCAAGCCATGCTTTTCTGCAAGCTTGAGTACTTGCAGTTTATTCAGCGTAGTGACTGTAAATGGGTTATTGATCCATTTTTTAAGCGATATCTTATGGAAGATATAAGCATGTAAAGCTTTGAATTCATCATTTAAGAATTTCTTTACGGCAGTATTGGCTTCATGATTATCTTGTTTAAAGGTCAAATCAACATCCGTAAACTGAGCGACTCTCCTCCTGTACCAGGCTATACTAAATTCTTGATCATCAGGAATTTCAACCAAACTATTAAGCGCAAATAGATCTTCTCCATTGAAGCGGAGAAAGGGTATCTTATAGTATAATAACCATTTACAGAGATAATCTGTAGAACTCTCTAAGCTCGCTTGACTTAATATTAATATACCACTCATTTAAACTGATTAATCCTGATTATTTCCATAAAATAACACAGGTGGTGCATACATCTTGAACACGTGAAAATAAGATATCAATACTATAATAACGGGCACTATTGATATTCGTCCACAGCGAACCAATATCCGAAAGGGAAGTACATATTTTTGAGTATATGCAGGATATGGGATAAGCGATAAAAAGACTTCATTTTTGAATCAGTTATTCAAAAAATGAAGTCTTTTAAAGGGTAAAGCCCGATCATTAGCCAAATCATTCAGCATAATGGATGAACTGAACGTATGAATGCCTACCTATCGCATTCATCCATCTGATCGAGCTAAAGAGTTTAATGCTTAGTTTACATCAGGGGAATGGTCACATGAATAGTGCTCCTTGAATTTACCTTTTGTTGGTCTATGTTCTGTTGTAGGAACACTACCGCTATCATCCAAAGAGAAATCAACAAATATTCCTGCACCACCTTGAATAGTTTCAGTTTGTTTGATTTTTTTGGAATTTAATTTTTCTAACTTTTTCATTCTCAATTTCTTTTAACTTGGTTAATAAAAAAAATAAAAATTACTTGTTCTAAAATAAACCTATCGGTTCAATTATTTACTCACATCTGGAGTGTGATCACAAGTATAATGCTCCCTCAATTGTCCTTTTGTTGGTCTGTGCTCTGTTGTCGGCACACCACCAGCACCCGTATCTGCTACTGCAAAATCAGATGTAAAAGCGAGTTTACCACCCAAAACCTGTTCAATGTGCTCGATTCTTTTTGCGTTTAATTTTTCTAGCTTTTTCATAAATGTGTTTTTTATTAATGTGTATAAATATGAACTTAACAAGCTGAAACAAGAGCATCCTATACCGTCGTCCATTTTTGCTATGCGAACAAATGAGTTGCGCATATTATTTCAGACTTTGAATGCCCTATTTCACTAATTTCATTGCCTACAGCGATAGCGCTTTTCAGATTTGCTACCCCCTCGTCAATAAAACTTACATAAATATCGGACTTGGAAATTAAACTTTTAGCTCCGATATAAATCCGATAAGTACGCATCAATAAACGTGGCTCTTCTTAAAATATTTGACACATAGAAACACATTATAGAATATTTTTGCTACTAAAACCTCAAAGAAACAGCGGATTAGCTTAAGGTATCAATATATTGCGCAATGATATCTCTTTTCCGGTTGGAAACCGGAATCAGCTTACCATCCTGCATCTCCAACTGTCCATCCTTATAATACTTATGGATATAATGCGTGTTGATCAGATAAGATTGATGACATCTGATAAATTGCGATTCGGGTAGCATACCTTCAAAATGCTTCAGTACTTTTGATACCAATAGATGATCCCCGCTGCGCATAAAAAAAGTGGTATAACCTTTATCTCCTAGGCAATAGACGATATCGTCGATATTGATGATCTGGGTAAACTCAAATGTTTTTAAAGCAATTTTCTGTGGTATCGCCGGAGTTTTCATATGTCGATCTGCCATGAGCAATTGGTTTTGATTAAACTTAAACTCTTGGGTTTTATCAAAACATTTCTGTATGGTTTCAGTCAGGCAAATGGCATCGATCGGTTTGGTGAGGTAGCCTATAGCACCAATATTTAAGGCTTCGATGGCGTATTGGCTGTAAGCAGTAATAAATAAAAGATGTACATCCAGATTCAATCGGGACAGTAACTCAAAACTGACCCCATCCTTTAACTGGATATCTGCCAGAATCAAATTAGGGGATTTTTCATAAATTTCCTGCTCAGCCTTTGCCATTTCACCCGAATGTCCAACAATACGAACATATGGAATTTCATCTAAAATAGACCAGATATATTTTACAATATTCAACTCATCCTCAAGGATATAAACATTTAGCATAGCCATAATAATTAAAACACATGTTTTAGTGGAAGTGAAATCTCTACTTTATAACCATCACCTGATGGTCTATAGTTTGGATAAATTTTTAACGAAGCTTGATGTTGAACATCCGTATACAATAAAGCCAAGCGTTCTTTGGTAATTACCTGAGATAGCGATTTCTTGTCTTTTTCATGTGTAGCATTTTCTTTAAGTCCCATGCCGTTGTCTGTTATACATACATGTAGATAGTCGTTGTTAGCATAAAAGCTTATTTTTACCAATCCCTTGTGATCAATATTTTTCAATCCATGCTCGATCGCATTTTCTACAAATGGCTGAATGAGCATCGGTGGAATCAATATATCTTCCATATCCAGGTCACCGGTATCGATGATGGAATCAAAAATATGGTGAAAACGCATCTGTTGCAAAATAATATAGTTTTTTAAACTGCGTACTTCTTGTTCCAGCGTGATAAAATCATGCCGATTTAACTCTAAAATATCACGGATCAATCGAGTCAAGGCAACTAGATATGTATTTGCTTCCTGCTTTTTATCTGCACCGATGAGCCCTTGTAGATTGGCAATCGCATTGTAGATAAAATGAGGATTAAGTTGATTCTGACGATTCTTTTGTTCTAAGATATACTGTTTATTTTCAATGAGTAACTGATCATGTTTGGCTTTTAACAATTTTTGTTTGTACAACTTATAGGTATACAATAGGATCATCATCAGAAACAGGGATAAGATCACAAAAATCCATCGTTGCTGGACCAAGAGCTTATTGTTGAGCAGATTTGTTTCTTTCAACGTCACAATATCCTGATCCTTTTTTCTCGTCTCATACTTCGTGCTTATTTCTTCAATTTTCTCCTTCTGCATCTCCGTCGTGACTTTCATATACTCATTATACTGTTTGGTCTTCGCTAAATAAGCATTTTTAAAATCACCTTTCTTTTGATAAGCCTCACTTAATAAGTCCAAGAGGGAAATCTTAGCAGTAAAACTCCCTTTTTTCCAACCCTTCCACGCTTCACTCATGCGCACATATTTAATGGTCGAGTCCGGGAGGTTTAAATCTAAAAATGCTCGCGCAAGATTATTGAAAACATAGAATTCCAATTGATTCGTCCGATTTAGATAATTAAAAAAAATACGGAAATTTTTAACTGCAGCATCTGGTCGTCCCATGGCTGAGTGCATCTGTGCCTCATAATCCACGGTTCGCATAAAGGCTAAACTATCGTTGATACTGATCGCCAACATCCGGCTGCTATCGAGATAATTTTGCATATCCCTGGTATTTTCTAACCGTTGACTTAGCATAAATCGGATATCATAATAGCGCTGTTTTAAACGGTTGTGTGTACTCCATGGATGATTGTCCATATACTGCTTAGCATACTTGAGCGACTTGAGATCCTCATGATTATTGTAAAAAGCCATCGCCAATAAATCATCCATGAGGTATAGAAAGACTGAATTTGATTTCTCTATTTTCTGCCTTTCCAAAATGATCTGTTCCACGAGTTTTCCTGAACTGATCTCATCATATCTATTTTTGATACTCAAACTTAAATACTGACGCAATGCATACAAGTCCCGATCCTTTTGAGTTGAATCTATTTTTGAAAGATACGCATGCAGGGAATCTCTCTTTCCCATTGATTTTTCATAAAAACATTTATAGATCCAATATTGCGGCGGCTGTGCAGCATTCGGTTTATACTCAAACGAATCGATATAATTCTTTAATTTTTTCAAACGTGCTTCAGGTGCCAGCGTATCCCAAGCAATTAGGTTCTGATACGCTAAACTATCTTTAGCATATCCGAAAACAGGTTGATTTTTAGTTTCCTGTTGACAGCTCGAAAAGTAAAAAACGGTCAACACGGTGAAAAAAATCAGCATGCTGCGGCATAAGGTTACATACTTGTTTATATCCATATATGGCGTACGATTTAATCATTTTAAAATAAAAAAAAACACATTACTCGAGGACAATTTATATTAGACAGCTTTCCCTTCATATTCGTATATATTGGACCCATATTTAATCATTGACAAGAGGCATGTTTAGATTATGAAGCGTAAAGATAAGCGATCGCATACATCCACAAAATAGGTTGGAATGATTATTTCAATGATCGAACAGATAAAGGGGTGACGAATTGGTATGCGATCCGTCACCCCTTTATCTCTTATAGCTTTAGAGATACCTTATTTAAAATCGAAAGACATCCAGATTCCATTTATCTTTCCAAGGAACCGTTATCTTACCTTCTTGTAGATCAATGGGGAGCCAGATATAGCGACTATCCAACAAATTTTTAGGTTTCCAACGGTCTGCCATAAATATAAAAGCATTTTTCTTACCCGCAACAGGCAACACAAAAGTAGATTGCGCATCAAAAGTGATGTGCGCGTCAGGTCCGCGCATCGGGTCACCTAATGAAGTCCAGGGTCCAAACAAATCATCTGCAACATGCAATTCTGCTTTATTGGGAGCCCAACCGGTACAGCCGCTTGTAAAGAGATAATACTTCTTATTGTATTTAAACAAAGCAGGCGCTTCCCGATGATTTCTGAACAGTAATTTATCTGCTGTCGTAGGGGCTAAATAATCTGGAGTCAGCTTCGCCAATCGCAGTTCATAATTCTCATCTGAAGAATAGATATGATAGGCAACATCATCATCATCTACAAAAAGCCCCATATCTCTAGACATATGGCCATTTGGTCTGAAACTGTCCACCAATTTAAACGGACCAGCAGGAGAATCACTAATAGCAACCGCAGCTCGCGCAGCGGCATAGCCTTGATCTTTCAATTCGAGGTGAAACCACATCACAAATTTTTTCGTCTTTTTATTGTAGATTACTTTCGGACGTTCGATGATACATCCCCATGCAACGTCACTACTGGGATCATCTGCAGGTGAAAAAGCCAATTTTTCAAACTTCCAATGATAAAGATCCTTCGAAGAATAGACATTGACTCCCTGTGATTCGGTTCCCCCTCTTTTTTCACCGTACCAATAATAAGTGCCTTTATGGTACAGCATTCCACCACCATGTGCATTGATCAAATTACCCTGATCATCTAACCATCGTTTTCCAGGTATAAATTGTGCGCTATCTGGATCTTCAGCATCCTTTTGATACACCCGTACGTAATCAATATCATAGATTGCAGGCAACAATTTTTCATCAACAACCCCACCGTTCATTCCGCCCAAAGCTAAATTAAGCAGGATATAATGCGGCTGTTTAAAAGGATTAAATCCTGTTCCATCTCGATTGATCAATTGATCAAGCTTCACTTTATTCATCAGGATATCATCGACATACAAAGCGATCTCCTCTTCATCCCAGTACATGCTCCAGACATGAAATTGTGCTGCCCATTCTTTCCCGCCCAGTTCGGAAACTGCTTTTTTCTGGCTGTGCCAGCTTGCCTGCCATCTCTTATTTGTACCAGATGCAATATTTGCGAGAATATTCCCCTTATAGTACTCCATAATATCAATTTCACCATTTGAAGGCCATTCTTTTTCTATGCCCAATGTCCAAAATGCCGGCCACAATCCACTGCCTACGGGGATCCTTGCCCGCATTTCAAATATGCCATACTTCCAACTGTGTTTGCCTGAAGTATTGATCGATGCAGATGTATAGGTAATTTGTGGACGCGAAGTCGCCCAATGCTGACTATTCGGCTGGTAAGTGGTATTGGGTTTAACCTCTTTTCTGGCTTCGATGGTCAATATGCCATCTTTACAAGATACATTTTCCTGCTGATACCATTGCTCCTCCTGATTACGCATGAAGCCTTGTTCAAATTGCCAGTTTTGATCATTTACAGATCCGTTTTGATCAAACTCATCAGACCAGACCAATTTATACCCTGCCTTTGGCAAGTATTGCGCGCCTGCCTGCGTGACAAGATGCAGTAGAAAAATTAAGTAAAGTGCCTTTTGCATAAAATATTTTTGTTTAAAACTGTACTTCCTTTAAGAAGCTGATGGGGTTCATGATAGATATGAAGTTATGATAACTGTTGTTATAAATTATCCAATATTAATAAAATGTTGCTATTAAACCAGGGGGGTAATTCATCATTTTTGAGGGAGAAACTCATCACTTTTCAAATGAACACTAGTTTAGGTCATTTTACCATCACATATACGACAAATAAATGATTTGTCTTTAATTGCATATTTCATTTATATACCCATAAACTTCATCTCAATTATTCATATTATGTGGATAAGCTATCCATGATCATTTTCAACATGGGAATATTGTCTGTTAATAACGCACAAGATTTTGACAGGAACATCAGCCATATGATTATAAACAAATTGTGGAAACACAGTTATCTATTACTTTTCAACAGATGTGAATCTGTTGTGAATAACAAATCTGGTTTCCACAAAATACATCATGATCTTAACATGTTGTGCATAACTTTAATCTCCTATACAAAAACAGGAGAAAAAGTTAGCGAACAATATGATGTCAAGCTCACTGTTTCTAATTATTTTAATTTATGTTTCACCCCTTCGAAAGTCATTTTAACAGGATTAATATGGCCATTCTCATCAAAGGTCATCACATCAATACACGTCTCCCGTTCATTGGCACCTGTTTTGCCTAATGGTCTACGGTGATACACGATATAGTATTGATCTTTATTGGGCACTTTAATGACCGAATGGTGACCAGCGCCCGTTGCGATACCAGGATCCTGTTCTAAGATCGTTCCTATCCTTTTAAATGGACCAAAAGGAGAATCAGCGATCGCATAAGCGACTTTATAATTTGGAAGACCCCAGCCTCCTTCAGACCACATGAAGTAGTATTTATTGTTGCGGATAAACATAAATGGTCCTTCGACATAGTTTTCAGGCGTTACCTCTTTATAAATCGTTCCATCTTCAAAAGGAACCAAGCTCTTAAAATCAGCACTTAATTTGACCACATTACAATGTTGCCACCCTCCATAATACATATAATATTGACCATCTTTATCTTTAAAGACAAACTGATCGATCGGTTGAGCGCCATTGACGATCTCATTAATGAGCGGTTTCCCCAAGAGATCTTTATAAGGGCCTTGTGGTTTATCAGCAACAGATACGCCAATTCCTCCTATTTCTCCTTGGTGCACATCATTGGCGCCAAAGAATAAATAATACTTCTGATCTTTTTCAAAAACACTCGGCGCCCACATCGCTTTTTTCGCCCATTTTACTTCGGTTGTATCCAGAATGCGGTGATGTTTTTTCCAGGTCACAAAATCCTTTGATGAAAATGCATCAAAGAATATTTGATCTTCATAGGGCGCTGAATAGGTCGGAAAAATCCAGTATTCATTCTTGTAAACAATACCCTCAGGATCGGCGTACCAACCTGGGAATACAGGGTTTTTCTGCGCAAAGAGCGCCTGCGAAATAAATAAAGTAACACTTGTCAGGAAATAGAGGACAATTTTCATCATTAAAAGGTTTTAGTAAGGTTGAAAATAGGAAATATAAGTTTACGATCCAACTTTAAAACCAATAAATAACGTCTATATAAACTTATTTTTTTTCAAAATCAAGCCATAAACTGCCTTTAATCCACTGTACGAATAGATTTTATATTCTTTAAAGTAACCATAAAATAACAAGGATCATATACGAGGATGAAAGACCAATAAAATTAATCTCAACAAGATTAAATTATAATTTTCCTAAATATGCGATAATTATAGTTGATTAGAAAAATATTTTTTTAAATTTGAACCAGATAGTTACTGAAAGCCATCTATACCTAGTAAAAACGAAAACTGTCTGTACTTAATTTGAGCGAATGATAGTGCCTTTTTAAAATAGTTCGCGTATATAATTCATGGCATGAAAAAGTAATTTGTGCCAACCAGATCATAAGGAACCGAAACGACTTCAATGGTTAGAAAAACATATCAAGGAGAAAAAAACGACAAAAATAGAACCATGTCGAAACTCATACAGGCTGTTGGGATAGTTCTAGCAGCAAAAGGCTATACCGGTTTAACGCCGACCAATATCTCAAAAGCTGCAGGAGTAGACCGGAAACTGATATCAGCATATTTTGGGCATATTGATCACTTAATAGCTACCTATATTAAAACTAAAGATTACTGGATCGTCGCCAGCGATCGTGCCGATGAGTTAATAACAACTCAGGCACAAACAAGCTCCCGTCACCTACTCGAACATATGTTATTGGATCAGATCGTCCAATTTAGCGCTAATGAAGAAATGCAGAAGTTAGTACTTTGGCAACTCAGTGAACGATCGGAGATCATGTCACAGGTATCGCAGATGAGAGATGATGTCAGTGCCTTATTCTTTCCGCATGCGGATGAAGAATTAAAAGACAAGGAAGTCGATCTGAGAGCCGTAACCAGTTTATTGATTGCCGGAATTTACTATTTGGTACTCCATACCAAGACGACAGCTAGCACATTTTGCGAAATCGATCTCACTCAGGAAAAAGGCATGAATCGCATCAAAGAAGCAATTAAATTCATTCTAAAAGAAACTTACAATCATAAGTGACGGAGTAACCAGTGACATCTCGACGATTAATAAGTCCTTTCTACTGCTATTCCTGTATGGACATTCTTCCTGATTAAAGCGATACTCCTATTTTAATTCAAAACGCTTATATTTACCCTAAGATTATTTTGGTTAATTTTTGTGGCAATACGGTTAAAATTCTATCAAAATCCTGTCTGTTTTTTTAATTTTATTGAATACAATTCGCAGTGATATCATGTGCTAATCCGTGATATCAAAGGCGTTGATAAAGAAATTTATGCAAAGTCAAACCATGATAACCTCCCTAATTATTATCTGTAAAATTATTATTGCAATTTTACTTTATATCTTATTTAGGAAAAACAGTCTGTTGAAGCGACAGAAATTAAAATTAATAAAGAGCAATCTTAAACTTAAACAGCAGCGAGAACAAATCATATGCTATAATAAAGAATTGAAGGCGTCCGAACTTTTTAAAACTAAAGTACTTTCCATCACTTTTCATGATTTGCGAACTCCATTTACCTCCATGGATATGCTGTTGCATACAGAAGATGTATCTCAAATGACACAACCAGAACTGCAACAAATTTTTGCAGCATTGGGAAATCAGGTTTCCATTTCCAAAAACATGTTGAACGAGGTTTTATTATGGGCAGAATCCCAATTGAGAGATAACTTAGAAAATAAGGAAAGCTTCACTATTGTAGAACAGATCATTGCTATTTTATCTTTATTTGAGCATAATCTAAAGGAGAAAAATCTGGTGATCAACAACACTGTTCCGCTACACCGAATGGTACATATGAGTCGAGACATCTTCTGCTTTGTGATCCGAAATATCATCAGTAATGCGATCAAATTTTCTCATAACGGAGGGACAATTAGAATTGGAATATTAGAAAGTGAGCAAAATGCCTTTCAGTTATTTATTGAAAATAAAGGAGATAACATCTCCGATTCGACTATTTCGAACTTAAATAACAGAAACAGCTGGGAATATAAAAAAACAGTCAATCATACTGGAACTGGCCTTGGAGTTTCATTGTGCAAAGATCTATTACAGCGAGTAGGAGGTCGTCTTCATTTTGAAAATCGAACTGCGGATGTAATTACGGTCTATATATCACTCCCATTAGAGTGCATCGACAGAAAGACCAATGAACTAAGAGCAAGCGACTTAGTTGAAAGAAACATAATAATGCAGTAAACTGACAACGATCTAACTACTCAACCTTCTAAATATTTAACTTTCTTTATAACATCATTATGTGACTTTGCAACATAGGATTTACCTCTATGAATTCTTAATTTTAACTATCTAATAAATTGTGAGCATTATGAAAAAGAACTTAATATTTACCCTGCTTGCTCTTGCAGCAATAAGCATCGGACATCAAGTAAAAGCACAGTCTGCAAGCACGAATCCTGTTACGGTTAACATTGATCTGCAAGCTTCCGTTATTTCTATCGCTTTGGACGCTTCACCAACTGTCAATTTTGTGTATGCCACAGCTGCCGAATATGCAGCAGCCAAGACCGTGACAAAACCAGCACATCTGACGGTCATCAGTAATAAACCGTACGATATCTCTGTACAGGCCAACGGATTATTCACTTCTTCCAACACCTCTAATACGACCAATTTGCCTGCATTAGGCGTGGTCAATGTGAGCGTTGATCCAACAACTGCCAACGGAGGTACATTAAGCACAGTAACGCTTAGCCAAACTGATCAACCCTTAGTGGAAGAAGCTGACCCAACAACTACTGCTGTTTATAATGTCGTCTATACCATACCAACTGCAACGACGCTCGTTGCCTTACCTCAAGAGGTGTATAGCACGACAGTGACGTATACCGCAACGCAATTGTAAATATTTAAAAAATTAACGTGCATTATAATTTGTGAAGTTTTATCTATCTCTAATTTTAGTATTCCTGAATACCCTGGCCCATGCTCAGGGTATTTCTGTTTCACCTTCCCGGATTTTTTTCAAAGGGGAAGCAGGTCAAACGGTCAGTCAGGCCATTTCTTTTAGCAATGCCTCCACTTCAGCATTCTACTTCGTGGCCAATATAAAAGATTGGAACCGCGATTCACTGGGCATCAAACAATATTTTCCAGCGGACGAACGTAAGCAATCCAATGGATCGTGGCTGTCTTTATCGGATAATAGCGTCCGTTTAGCTCCGGGAGAAACAAAAAGTATAAACTTGTCCATGACCATTCCAAAAGATAATAAATCCCTCGCCTTGACCAATAGTATGCTGTTTTTCACACAAGTAAAAGAGCAAACACCTGATGTGAAAAAGGGTGTCAATATGAATATCCTCTTGGAATTTGGTATTCAGGTCTATCATGTTCCCGTCGGTTTACGTGTCGGAGATCTGGAGTTTTTAGCCTTTGAAGATCAAGGTATGGTAACAAAAGAAACCGATCAACGTGTCAGAAAAATGATGGTCAAAGTTAAAAACACGGGACAGATTAATAAAGATGCCTATGTACGCTTTGAATTGACCAATATAGAGACCGGAGAGGAGATACCTGTCAAATCAATCGCTGTAGCAATGTTACCCGAAGCAGAACAATGGATTCAACTCGATTTACCGGCAACACTTAAAGGCCGTTACCTTGCGGTAGCTATCTTGGATGCTGGCGCTCAATACGATCTAAAAATTGCAGAAAAAGAAATTACATATTAAGATCAGCCTCTTAGCTGTCAGTTTGTGCCCTATGATCGTACAAGCTCAGATTTCAGTGAACTTACCTGAGGCTAATATTACAGCAAGAACAGACTATCAACAAAGTATTACTTTGGGGCAATTTAACAGTGCGATCACCTTATTGCCAAATATCGGCATCAAATCTAATAACAGCACGCTAAGTAACATCCTCGGTGGAGTAGGTCCTGCACCTCTTAGTGTAGCAAATTATAAAATTTCATCGATCGCTGGTATATCAGTGCTCAGCTCCAGCACAGAACGCTCACTTTCTACTTCGACACAATCCTTGTATGTGGCCGTTGCCAGTCTTGTTTCAGGAACTGTGCTGAGCAACCTACGTTTGAACACATCCAGCTTCACATGGGTAGCGGGTACTTACAGCACAGATATCGCCCTAACAGCTCCAGGACTTTTAGGTGGAAATGCCATGACTCCCGCCACACAGGCATTCAGTATTGTTGTTCCTGCATTTATTACTTCACAAAATACTGCAGGTACTACCAGCATCTTAGTCAATAACCTGAGCTTCTATCGGTCTCCAACAGGGATCATTAGCAATAAAGTCATGACCCTGGCTCATACTGTACCTTACATTCCCAATTTGCAAACAGGAAACAGCAATTTCAGTTTTTCAACATCCCTGGCCTATAACACATTGCCTATATCTCCTGTTTCCGCTATTAATACGACTTTGACGGCAGTAGCTACCGCTACGCCAATTGCTTTATCAAGCACCAGCCAGCCGTTGACAAATACCACTGGTATTGTAGTACCAACAAACAACTCCCAAGCTCTGACCTATGCCTTTTCAATAACAGGAGCACAATTAAAAGCGAGGTTTATACAAGCAGGAACTTATTCGGTACCCCTGACGTATACTTGGAACAAAATCGCTGCAGCCTATCCGACAGGAAACTTACAGTCCCAAAGTGTTGGCACTTTACAGGTTGTCGTCAGTGATCTCGGAGAATTGATTGCCAATCAACAAACAGTAGGCCTATCTTTCACCACTGCAAGCCAATACAGAAATGGCGTTAACCTGGATATGCCCGCCCATTTAAAACTGAGTAAAACGACACCTTATAATCTATATGTGCGGGCCACATCAGCATCTTTTGCTTCAGGAGTCAACAGCGTACCCCTTAATGTATTGCGTATTGGTCCGATACCTGGGGAAACCGGTATGCAAACGGTTACCTTATCCACAACCCCACAACAGCTGATCAACGCTGCAGACCCAACAGTCGATCGCTCATTGAGCATCCGATATAGTATTCCCGCCTCAGAAACTTCGAAATTATTGAACAAACCTGCAGGAACTTATTCGACCAATATTATTTTTAGCTTCATAGCCCCTTAAAAACGCTTGACTCCCACTTTTCTACGTCCATCTCTATAATTGAAATCTTGCAGATAATTTACCTGCTCCTCTTTCAATTGGATCTGCTGATTTGGATTTTCAATCGTGAAAGCCATTCCTGCTGTTGGGATAGATACTGTATAGCTACCCAAAGGCAAAAAGAAAGTGTAATTACCCTTTGCATCGCTGAGTGTGCTATAGCTTTTACCCTGTTGATCTTCGGCATGAATTCGTATTCCGGAAAGTTCCGGACTTGTTTGCAGGTATTTATCAACGATAGGTTTGATCTTCCCCTTGACCACGCGTGTTTTTACTAAGGGAACCGCTAAACTTTGATTTTTTGTCAACAGCGTATTGATCGGACCTTGCGCTACCCACCCCTGATTATTTTCGATCTGAACCACATATGATCCAGAAGTCATATTTAAAAATGTTACCCGACCTTTTGTATCTGTACGAGCCACCTCCTGATCAATCTTGACGACAAGACCTTCAGGCCTAAGCTCCCCCGCATCGGCCATACCATTTTGATTATGATCATCAAAAAACTGCAACTGCAATTTATGTCCCTTATTTTTATCCCAGTAGACAAATTTCTTTTCAATGCCTATCCGAATCTGCCTGTTGTTGAATGAAGATGTTTCAAAGGCAAAAGGATCCTGTTGAAAATGTAAGGGTATTCGACTTTGGATCATATTATAAAAAACATCAGCCGTTAAACTCCAATTGCCTCTAAATAACCACCTGGCATTTCCATTGATCGACAGATTGTTGCTTCTAGAAAATCCATAATAGCTGTACATGGTCGATAATTGTGTTTGCAAACTCCCTCTAAATGCGGTAAACTGGGTATTGGGACCAAAAGAATAGATCCTATAGTTCGCATCAGGGGTACTTGCCATCAGATCATTCAGATAGTAGGGATTGATCTGAATATAAGTGTTGAAACCCAAGAAGGGATTGCTATAACTACCTGACAGTCTTAAAGAATGAAAGGGGCTGATCGGTTTATTCGATGTATTCCGGTAGGTATACCCATAGTCCGTTCTCAAGGAAAAGCGATGCACGGAGCTAAAATAACTCACATCACCCACCGTTCTAAGAGCACTCGACTTCCATCTTTCCGGTACCGCTCCCCATAAGCTCACCCCCCGGATAGTTGCCTGCTGAAACATCATATAAGGTTTAATATCCAATTGCAATTTTCCAAATGCCGTATGATAGCCCACTTCATAAATCTCGATTCGATTAGAATTACCAAAAAAATAATCACGATCTGTACGCTGATATTTTGGATTATTATCCATATAACTCATACGCGCAGTAATACTGTTGTTATTTTGTAATAGCTTAGTGATGCGCGTATCACTTTGCATTAGCCCCCTACGCAGACCCGTGTAATAGGGAGAACTGTAATAATTCATACTGATGATCTGATAGTGTTCAGTATGATATTGATAATGAGCACCTGCAGCTACAGCATGTTTATTTCCAGCTTGATCCGCACGCTCCATACTATAGCCCCCCTCTACCCATAATTGCTGATGCTCACTCATGGGGATGACCGTCCTCCCATTGATCTGGTCACTATTGATCCGACGATAATCATGTTCGCTATGCAGATAAGTTAAGTAACTTTCTTGATTTTGATCGGTTCGAACAGTATAATTGGCTCCTATGATATGTGCCCCAGGGATCAGATTGCTCAATTGTGTAAAGAGCATATAGTTATTTTCCACACCATACAGGCTTATGGATCGGTTATTATCCAATTTATAACTTGCTTTTACCCCCCTTCCACTGATGGTCTGATCTAGGTTTTCATAGATATTACCTACTTTGACAGCCCAATCTTTCGCTTGATAATCGATATAGGTATCGTAACTATTGAAAGCTTTTTGATTTTGATAGTAATCCAGATTCAGTCGATAGTTCAATTTTTTATTTACACCGATATCAAGATCACCATAGCCCTGTAACTGATATATGGAGTTCTGTTTATCCATACTTGTATAGCGCAATGCAACCGCATTATTGTAGGCTTCGTTTCCGAAATTTGGAACAGCCCCAAACCGTTTTACACTGCCCACCTGCAAAATACGAATCCGACTACTTATCAGCTCATTCCCATTCAGATCCAAACCCTGCATGGCTATATCAAAATCATCGAATCTATTTTTTGATTGCATCCTTGCGTTAAAAGGCAGCAGCACCTGTCCGCCAGGTTGCAAGGTAACCGGTAACAGTTCGCCTATTACTTCAAAACCTGGCGGAAATCCTGAAAAAAGCAGCTTAAAAGTAATCGGCACTAGACCCGCATTGGAAGCCTGAATCCTAAACTGCACTTGGTTGGTCGTCTGATCCAAATAATATTCCGATTGATCTGCTTGTAAGATAAGCGAGCGGTCACTGCTTAATGTCGTATAAAAGGTGAGTGGCTGAGGTAGCCTTATCGTGGCATCAACACTTGAAAACCCAATAGTAAAAGCTTGGTTATTATTTGATAATGTATGACGATCAGCCATAAATTTGATCGGAAAACTTTTTTCCTCATGGGCCTGCAAGGTGATTTTTTGCGGTAGCTTGATCAAACCCGATAACGATAATGTTCCTTTCGCCAAAGGTATCAGTTCAATGGTTTTATCGGTCAGATTGCGGATGTGGATCTTGTTTGCAAACGTCTGGCTTTGGGTCACAGCTATGCTATCTTGGTCCAAGCGATACTCCACATCAAAATGGTGTTGACTTTTCGCTTCGGATAAGAAAACAAGTAAAAAGCACATCAGAAGCAAGAAAGTCCACAGATACTTCATGGGCATAGCAGGAGGTTCAAATAATAACAAAAATCAGTCTAAATTCGCTTAGTCAGAAATAACCCAAGTCACATCTTCATGTAACAAAATAACCGCTAGGCTGACAATTGTGCGATCAACTCCCCTTTGCTATTAATCTTGAGTTTTCGATACACGCGCTTGATATAAATTCGGACGGTATCCAATGAGATGTGATATTGTTGGGCAATCAATTTATAACTCAAACCCTCCACAATGCCATTCGCAATCTGAAGTTCCCTTGCAGTCAGCATATCTTCATATTTTTTTGAACTAAAAGCCTGCTCAATTAAAGCCCTATTGATAGTTGGGCTTACAAATGACCCTTGATTTAAGGTGATGATTATCGCATGGAACAAGTATTGCAGACAGGTGTCTTTTAAGACATAACTGACAGCACCATTTCGAAAAGCTCTACGAACAGTTTTTACATCAGCAAGTTGCGTCAATACAATGATCTCTGTTTCCGGATACATTTTACTCACTTTTTCGATAATCGTAGCATCTTGATGTTGAATATCCAGTATAATGACATCAGGTCGCAACGGATGCGATCCCATAGGTAACATGCTTGATGCTGAATTAAAAAGAATATCTATAGGAACTGGCTGACCATCCAGACAATTTTCTATAAGGATCCTTTTTATGTTTACTCTTGAATGCTCGTCGCTATCAATTATGCCCACTTTAATCATGATACGTTACGCTTTAGTTAAATACTGGTTAGTACATAAAATATTCAATAAATTAAACTCGTTGTTTAAACTTATTATTGAATACCAACACTTTTGATTAAAGATAACATTTATAAAAGAAAAAAATAGTTTGATTTTTAAATTTACAGCATAAATACTGTGTGGACACGAATTAAATACGATCAAAAAGCCATTTTTTTAGCCTTCACGAATTAATTATTAATTATTTCACAACAAATATCTTTGTAACATTTATAAATAAAATGATATTCAGAAAGTTATTTACCTATCTCTTTTTCAAAAGAGGCATCATGAAGAAAAACAAGTAAAAACAGTTCACACATTCCGAATTAATGACGAACTAACTTAAAACTTTTACCTATGTACCTCTTAAAAAACCCCTTTAGAAACATAATTTAACTACCTCTTGTTTGTATAGCAGAATTGACGAGTAAGATTAGAGGAAAACATCAGCCTATCTGATATGCACTTACCCACTATTGATATATCTGGCTCGAATGGCAAAACAGATGCGACCATGGAGCACCGCAGCAGTCATTGGTCGACAGTTTGACCGTAGGCCTGCAAAGCAAAAGCAGGCAAAAGCGTACGCGTATCGAGGTTGACCTGATCACCATATTGACCTTTCAAAGCCGGATAAAGTTGTCCATCATAAGCAAGTGCGAGACCATCTTCAAACCAAAATAGTGGCAAATGTCTATTGCCTACATCGCAACAAAAATGACCGATGGTAGTCAGGTCATCTGTTTGGAGTACGATACAGGTACAAGGTTTGATGTGTATTTGAATAGTAAATTGCGAAGTAGAATAAATGATCTCACCACTTTCGAGTGGCGGAGCATCAGCACGATATAGGCGAACAAGACGCCCCCCTTCAGTTTGTCTTGTGAGGAGCGTCTTGTTGACTTCATACCAATCAATATACAACACATCTACTACTGCCTCGTCATATACTGTAACCTCGTTTTGATCTCTTTCTATGATCAGCATCATCGTATTAATTGCTTGAAAGCGCTTTCTTCCTTTTAACGGATCTTTTGACCACCGAGTTTCCCGCAGCGTTGCTTTTCTTCTTTACCGTCTGTTTCTTCGTTGGCTCAGGCACAGCTTCCGCTCCAGTCAACTTTTCGATCTTCAAATTTGTAGATTCAGTTACTCCAGCCTCTACTAAATTTTCACCTTTACGCTCATCCGCCTGTTGTTTCAGTTGTCTTTCCTCTTGCATATGTTGTGTAAAATCCCAGCACAACTGCCCCAACATACCCATAAAATCATAGAGCAGTTCACCATCGTGCCCTAATGCACGGAGCATGACGATATCATCTGCCGCCTGCGTAAACCCATAGGTAATATCGCTGTATTCGAGTGTGAGGATTTCATCCAATTCGGCTTTCAGTTCTTTGGCAAATGGCGCCGAGAATAGAAAGGTCGCTTGATGTGTATATCCCTCAAAGAACAACAGTTTTTTTATCGGTTGTTTGGCAGGCGATAAAAATTGGTTATCCATCAAGATCAACGTATCATTGCGGTATATTTTGGTGGTACTGTGGAGGCTATTAAAAACAAAAGCCTCTTTCATATGGATCCTTCCCGCAGCTATGATATCTGCCCAGATCAACACCGCATCACCTGTTAGATAAATACTGTTGTCCGCTTTAAAGATCGAATCTTTAAAAGGAGTCACTGGATGAGGGATATAATAAAAAACAGCTCGATCATCGATATGTGCCACCGTGGTCTGGCGTGCACCTCGTTTCATGGGATGTAGTTTATTGAAAGACTGTGTAAATAGCTTTAACTGCGTATCGGGCTTCATATGAATACCAATATCGAGCGTATCTTCATCCATAATACCGGGCGACGCACTCATGATGATCATCTCCAGATGTTCCTGGAGCCGAGGTGCTCCATAATGTGTGAGTTTATAAGGCGCATTGTGGCCACTTTCTTTCAAAACACTATACGTTCCCTCTTTACCTACATGTAGCTGAATGACACTTTCCATCTCCTTATTGCTCTAATAATGCATATTTTTTTAACCAGTTTTTCACATCTTCTAAGCCTTCCAAGGTCATCAGATTGGTAAAAATAAACGGTCTCTCACCCCGCATACGTAACGTATCTTGACGCATCACTTCCAGATCCGCATGCACATAAGGAGCCAAATCGATCTTATTGATGATCAACAGATCGGAACGTGTAATCCCGGGACCACCTTTACGCGGCATTTTTTCACCCTCACCCACATCAATCACAAAAATGCTGAGATCGGCAAGATCAGGACTGAACGTAGAAGTCAAGTTGTCTCCACCACTTTCCACAAAGATGATTTCCGTATCTGGAAAGCGGTCTGCCAATTCTTCTACCGCTTCAATATTCATAGAAGCATCCTCCCGAATTGCTGTATGCGGACAGCCACCCGTTTCTACCCCAATAATGCGCTCCGCAGGAAGAGCGGAGTTTTTCTGAAGAAATTGCGCATCTTCACGCGTATAAATATCATTGGTAACGACGCAGATGCTATAATCAGCCGTCATGGATCGTACCAATCGTTCGATCAGGGCCGTCTTGCCAGACCCTACAGGTCCACCCACTCCTATCTTAACGTAGTTTCTTGTTGCCATTTTTATTAAGAAATATAAATTCGTGTATATAATTTTTCGTGCTGCATACAGCGTATATCCTGTGCTACACAACAGTTTCCGATCAGATCATCGCTCAAATGGGGTTGTTCCGCTACCAAGCGATCGATCACAGGCTGCAGCTTAAACAAAATCTGCTGCGCATCCATCTGACTAATCGGGACCAGCTTAGCACAATTGGTTACCATACCATTCAGGGCGTTATAATAAAATGCACTTAGGGCATCTTGATAACTGATGTTTAACGCCTGTGCGTACATGGCAAAAGCGATGGCATAATGACCATGAAGGGTATGACTACTAATTGCTTTGAGATAAGTAGAACAACGTTTTACAGGATGTAATTTTTCCGTTAGCTTCAAAAAACGAAGTCCCAGCTTCCGGCTTGCTTCCCGGATTTCATAAGGTGCTTTTAACACCGTCACCAAGGCATCGAGTTCCGCAATTTTCTTTTGAGAAGCCCGCTTCACGCAGAGCTCCCAAGCTTTGGAAAAAAAAGCAGCATCGTTGTAATAAAAATTATGCTCCAATAGCGTTACCGCATATTCTTCTGCCGATTTGCTATCCTGGACGATCTCCTTCGTAATGTAGGTCTCCAACCCATAGGAATGCGTAAATCCTCCAATGGGAAATACCGAATCATTGATCTGGAGCAGCGTTAATAGTGGATTCATATGCTTATTATAGTTGTAAACTAATTTTTTTCTGTGCCGGATTGTACTGGTGCATCACCAGTGTACTTGTTCGTTCAATCACGCGATGCTCGATCTTGGGCTGCAAACCTCTTCGGGTGAACAGGTCAAACAGTGGCTTTTCAAACGCCGTAATAACTTCTTGCTGATCATTGATAAAAATGGGAATATGCCTATTCCCTATTTCAAAGCAGGCATAGGCCATCTGTTTCGGACCAGCCGCTCGGAAAACAAGGCAAGAACAAGGCAATATCTGGACTACAATACAGAAGCCCAGATCTTGATCACGGTAAAGCAGATCCCCATCCGACAATTGCTGGCTGGTTAAATTTTTGAAACCGATTTCACGTCCTCCTACCGTAATCGCTCTGATGATCCGCTTTGTGGTATCGAACCATTCCAACTGGAGAAAATCGACCTCCATAGGTTGTGGATCTTTCCCGATATTGCCTAAAATTGTTCTTGCGATCAGCATCCAACTCATTTTTAGAACAAGAAAAAACGTTGTGCCATCGGCACTTCTTTCAAAGGGTCACAAACAGCCAACACGCCATCTACCGATACCTCATATGTTTCTGGATTCACCTCAATATTGGGGGTTGCATCATTATGCACCATATCTTTCTTGCGAACCGTACGACAGCCCTGCACCGGTAAACTTACCCGCGATAAGTTTAATTTTTTGATATTTCCGTTTTCCAGAGAAACTTTCGAAACAAAATTGAAACAGATGCGCTGCAGAGCTTTACCATAATTACCAAACATAGGACGATAAATAATCGGCTGTGGTGTTGGAATAGAAGCATTGATATCGCCCATTTTCGCTCCCACGATCATGCCCCCTTTAATAATCATCTCTGGTTTAACACCAAACATGGCAGGCTTCCACAAAATCAAATCGGCAATTTTCCCAGGCTCGATCGAACCGATATATTGATCGATACCATGCGCTTTAGCCGGATTGATCGTATACTTTGAGATATAACGTTTCACCCTGAAGTTGTCGTTATTGTTTGATTTATCTTCCGCCAAAGGACCTCGCTGGATTTTCATCTTATGTGCGGTCTGGAAAGTACGGGAGATCACCTCACCTACACGACCCATAGCTTGACTATCGGAACTCATGATCGAGAATACCCCCATATCTTGTAAAATATCTTCCGCAGCGATACTTTGCGGACGGATTCGCGAATCTGCAAAAGCCACATCTTCTTTTACATTCTTATCCAAGTGATGGCACACCATCAGCATATCCAGATGCTCTTCTACCGTATTGACCGTAAATGGTTTGGTCGGATTGGTCGATGCTGGTAAAATATTCGGGTACATCGCGATCTTGATGATATCGGGAGCATGACCACCACCGGCACCTTCGGTATGGAAGGTATGGATCACCCGTCCATCAATAGCAGCCACGGTATCCTCCAAGAAACCCGCTTCATTTAAGGTATCCGTATGGATCGCCACCTGCACATCGTATTTGTCTGCAACACGAAGTGCTACATCGATGGTAGCAGGAGTTGCTCCCCAATCTTCGTGGATTTTTACGCCCAATGCCCCAGCTTCGATTTGCTCCTCGATCGGTCCTGTCGTAGAAACATTACCCTTACCAAAGAAACCGACGTTAATCGGTAAATTTTCAAAAGCTTCGAACATACGCTCCATAAACCATTTACCTGAGGTTACGGTAGTTGCATTGGTTCCATCTGCCGGACCTGTTCCACCTCCTATAAAAGTCGTCACACCACTATAAAGTGCCGTTTCCACTTGCTGTGGTGATATAAAGTGAATATGGGTATCAATACCTCCAGCCGTCAAGATATATCCTGCACCACCATGTACTTCTGTTGATCCCCCAATCACCATCCCTTTGGTAATACCGTCCTGCACATCGGGATTACCCGCTTTACCAATGCCGACAATCTTACCGTCTTTAATACCGATATCACCTTTTACAATACCCCAATGGTCAATAATGATGACATTGGTGATACAGAAATCCAGCACCTCTTCATCACGCATGGCTCGTGCAGACTGTCCCATTCCATCACGAATGGTCTTTCCACCACCAAATTTATTTTCTTCACCATAGACCCCAAAGTCTTTTTCAATTTCAATAAAAAGCTCCGTATCTGCTAGACGGACTTTATCGCCCGTGGTTGGTCCAAATAGCGCCGCATATTTATCTCGTGGGATATACAATTCCCCATCTATATATTTTACCGATGATTTGTCTAAACCTAATTTATCTAAACCCAGAGCGTCAAGTCCCATCGTGGCTGTACCTAGTGTACCCAGTCCGACCACTTTAATCCACTCTCTTCTATTCCATCCTGCCATAATTATTTCGTACTTTTAAATTGCTGTTGTTTTGCCTTTTCCAATGCCGCTTTTTTCACCTTTTCATCGGTATACTTGCCATTAGTCAAACCATTAAATCCATGAATTTCCTTGTTCCCGCCCATTTCAACCAGAATAACTTTCTTCTGTTCTCCCGGTTCAAAACGTACCGCTGTACTCGCTGGAATATTCAAACGCATTCCAAAACTCGCTTCTCGATCAAAAGACAGCATCTTATTCACTTCAAAAAAATGATAATGTGATCCGACCTGAATCGGACGGTCACCCTCATTTTTTACGGTAACACTCGCGGTTCTATAACCTACATTTGCTTTCAGTTCTCCTTTTTTGATGATGTATTCTCCTGGTACCATATCGTATAGTTGTTTTAATTAACGGATTGGGTTATGAATGGTAACTAACTTGGTCCCATCAGGGAAGGTGACTTCAATTTGCACATCGTGAATCATTTCAGGAACACCTTCCATCACCTGGGAACGCTTCAATAAGGTGGTCCCATATTGCATCAATGACGCCACAGACTTTCCGTCGCGAGCCTCTTCCATAATCTGTCCGCTGATGTAAGCGATACACTCCGGATAGTTTAATTTTACCCCTCTTTTTAATCTCTTGGCAGCAAGTTCTCCTGCCAAGTGAAGCAATAGCTTCTCTGTTTCTCTCGGTGTTAAACGCATAATGATCTATTTAAATTCAAAACTTTTTGATAAAAGGTTCTCGATACGAACGAATGGTATAAAGTACATCGATGCTATGATCCAGAACTGTACGCAGGACAATTTGCCCTTGAACCTGTTATTTAAGGTGTATTAAAAAATGATATTAAAGGGCTGGAATGGTGAAATAAGTTCCCAATGTCAGTCGATTAAATTGTTGGTTCGGACGATCAAACTGGCGATCAAAAGAGACGGTATTACCGACATATCCCAGGTAAAAACGCAAATCTTGTTTCTGAAACGGTTTATGTTGTAAAGCTGCAAAGTAGGTCAAGTTGCGGCGAAAGTCTCTGTCGATATCAGCATCTTTTTTCATTCCAGCAGTTTCATATCCTCCTTTTAGAGCAAGTTCCCATTTATCGCTCAGCATGCGATCGTAGCGCGCTATAACTGATGTATAGGTGACATCCTGTGCCAACACCCGATCGCTATTTGTTCGTGCATAAAAATCATTCATCGCTGCCGACGCAATCAACGCATGATCAACCGCCAGGTAACTATACTGCAGGTCTACATAGAGCATATCGCGATCTGTTTTTAGTTTATTGGCCAAAGAAATACCATGATTGGTTTTATGCTCGGCCAACTGGGAGACATTATACGACCATTTTGTGCTGATCTTTTTATCCCAAAACGATCCGATCCACGTCGCATAGGCACCTAGAGGCGTACTGGAAGCCTTTAAGTCACCCATCGCATATCCATTTTTGCTGTGTAGATCTGAGAAACTATCGTTGATGGTATTATAAATTTGAAGGTGAAGGGAATGTGCCGGATTCAGCTCATAGGATAGCGTTCCTCCGACGACAAAAAGATTGAGGATGCGGTCCACATAGTCGGTAAACATAAATTCGTAAATGGGGTTATTCTCAAATTCATAACTTCCCACCAATGCACTTTGCTTTCCTGCCGTAACCGCCCATTTATGGTCCTTTCCAAATTTGTACTTGATATAAGCCATATCTAATGCACGCGAGGCATTGTCCTGACTTGTTGGAGCAAAGGAGCGGTTGAGGCGGAAACGAACACGGTAGGACAACTGCTCATTATAGTCCCCTCGCAGTAAGATCCGTGCTTCATCCAGATTGATCTTATTGGTCTTTTCACTGTTGCCCATCGATTCTACATTTAGGCCGGCACGTAGAAGCACATCCTGGTGAAAAAGATCGGAGGTCAGAGGTTCCGATTTTTTTAAGGAATCTGCTTGCTGTAGGGTATCAACAGCTTTTTCTTGTGCTATTGTGCCTTGCGTTATACAGACAATAAAAAATAAAGATGCGGCAATTGCTGTTACTTTTTTCATTCGAATATACTTGTCTTTTGATGGCGATCAAATCCGAATGGCTATACCTCATGCTTGAGCAGTCGTATAGCGCTATCGATTTGTCGTCCAACACATTTGAAACAAGTATATCACAAAGAGATAAAAATGTGATAAGAGCGAAATTAGAGCGAGATTAGAAAATATTATTTTGGAATATAGACACTGACAGATGTTCCCTTATTTTCGATCGAAGATACTGAGAGTATGGCTTGATGCAATTCAAAAATATGTTTGGCCAGCACTAATCCTAATCCGTTTCCGTAGATCGCCCCCACATTGGATGCCCTATAAAAAGAATCAAAAATATGTGGCTGATCATGCAGTGGGATACCGATACCGTGATCCGAAATTTTGACGACTACGAGATTTAAATGACAGACCAATGAAATCGTTACCGTTTTATTATTACCGTACTTACAGGCATTGGAAACAATATTACTAAAGGCAATATAAAATAGATCTAAATTGACGAAGATATTCATTTCACTACTATCTTCAGGAATATGAGAATAATCCAGAAAGATTTCACAGTCTGGATTCATGCTTTTTTCACTTTTTTGTACCTCATACAGCAGTTCATCAATCCGAATCCATTGCTTATTCTCGATCTTTCCATCAAAACCGGTACGTGACAAAAGCAAAAGATTATTGATGATCAAGTTCATCTTAGCCGCATGCTTGGCAATCGCCTCAACCGAATAATAAGCCTCATTGGTTTTATCCAAATGCTGCAGCGCTAGTTCTGCTTCGCCTCCAATAATGGTCAAGGGTGTTCGCAAGGAGTGCGATGCATTGCCAATAAAGCTCTGTTGTGATTTGACCGAAATATCCAACCGTTTCATCATCGCATTGAAATTAGAAATCAATACCCCGATTTCATCCTCTTCATTCGAATATTTATTCTTAACCCGCTTGTCCAAATTAGAAATATCGACCTGGGTCAATTCTTTATTAATCGCATTAATAGGGGCCAACAGACGATTGGAAAAATAAAAGGCGAGCAAGAAAACCAGTATAATAGCGAATAGTCCACCTGTCAGTAAGGTATGGTCGAGCATCTGTTGTTCATCGTGCCCATATTCATCGATGCCTTCAGAGATCACAAGCAGATTTTCTTGATGTAGAGAATCGACAAAATACATCCCTACATAAGAAGTTTTGTGATGCAAAAACTGTACTTTACCTTTTACTATAGCCTCTTCATAGAAGGAGTCGGGCAAAGGAAGGTCTGGTTTATACCGGAGATCAGTATGTCCTTTTACAATGCGTAATAGATAATCTTTTCCTTCTGCGAGCTGACGTAGATATTTGCGCGTGACTTCATAATAGACTTTGTTGTTATAGGCATCATTTTGGATGGTATGGTTACCGACGATGGTGGCATTCTCTTCCAGTCGATGGTAAAATTTCGTCTGCAGGCTATCCTTTGTAAAATAAGATACGTAAAGAGCAAAGGATACAATATAAATGACCGAAATGGCCGAAAAAAGTGCAATGACTTTGGTTCTAATTTTCATTTCTCAAGATATAACCCATTCCGATGACCGTATGAATGAGTTTTTTTTCAGTGGGATAATCAATCTTCTTACGGAGGTAGTTGACATAGACATCAACGACATTGGTACTCATATTGAAATCGATCCCCCATACTTCTTCGAGTATATCGACACGAGAAAGAATTCTATTTTTATTGACCATTAAATACTCCAGCAATCGGTATTCGGTCGCGGTCAGGATAACCGATTTGCCTTCACGCTGTACATTTTTACTATCCCGGTCCATCACCAGATTATCGACCGTGATGGTATTGCTTGTGACCGTTTGCTGTCTCACTTTTCGAGATTGCCGATTGATGCGCGCCCGAAGTTCATCCAATTTAAAAGGTTTTGTCAGGTAATCATCGGCATCTCGGTTAAAGGCTTCGACAATATCTTCCGTTTGATTTAATGCACTCAGGATGAGGATAGGCACATCTTTATTCGTTTTGCGAATATTTTTACAGATTTCCAAGCCGTTCATACCCGGTAGCATAACATCGAGGATAATCAAGTCATACGAGTTGAGACCTGCCATTTTTAAACCCGTATATCCGTCCATCGCGACACTTATTGAATGGTTTTCTCCTTTCAATCCCCTTTCAATCAACGAAATTACAGATGGTTCATCTTCTACAAGTAATATTTCCAAATTCCTTTTTTTTAGTAACCTAGTTAGTAGTGACCGAGTAACCCCTAACCATCTAACCTAATAACTTTATAACCTTCTAACCTATTAACTTTATAACCCAGTAACTTCGTTAGCAGTGACCTAGTAACGAAGTAATCCCTAACCTAATAACCTAATAACTTTATAACCTTCTAAACCATTAGCTTTATAACCTTCTAACCTTTCAACAAGATACAAAAATACATAAATTTAATAAAAGCAATTTATATGGGTATTTTGAGTTGGATTTAGTAGAGGGTATTATTATTCTCCCTCGCGCAGCTGATCCATGCAAGCAACTGACAGAGAAATAAGAAAAAAATCGTGATCGCCAGTACATAACAACTTACTCCGGCAACCCCTCCTACAACATCCGGATCGAGAAAAGGGTATGGATACCATCCTGTTATCGACGCACGAGTAAAGGTATAAATAACCCATAATAAGGGGAAAATCAATAAGTAAAATGAATTGATGGCTGTAATCGGCTTTTTAGAAGGCCATAGCAACCACCATATTGTAATAAAAAAAGGTCCAAATTCATGCAAGATAAAATTGCTCCAATTAAAGTGGGTTGGATCGACATCTACCGCTGTATTGCGCAACAGGACAGCAAATACAATACCCGTCACAACCATATAGAGTACTGCAGCAGCACGCAGGTATCTAAACCATTGTCCTAAGTTTTTTTTTCTTAAGATGGCAACCGCAGCAATCAGATAGGTAGCGGTAGCAATCAGATTACTTTGAATCGTAAAATAGCTGAATCTATTCCATCCATAACCATGCGATTGGGGATCCGTCTGCCAGGCCGACCAAGGTTCAATTGCCGCTATCGTAAACCATGCCATGATCATCAAGACCACAGCATTGAGCCATTTGATATCTTGGGGTAGTTCTGTTTCTTTCATGGCAATTCCTTATTTTAATGATGCATATCAGCAATATACCGGATCATGAACCTGACGTTATACAGCTGATAGGTCATAAACAATTCTAAACTGCATCTTGTTCCAAAAAAAATTTAAAATTTCTACAGCGCATGATCGCTTTCCTGTTGATGATGCATACCAACTCTATCAAAAATACAGAAATACTTTTAAATTTAGTGACGAAGTGAAGTAGTGACCGAGTGACGTAGGAACTTTATAACCTACTAACTTTCTAACCTTTTACCCAATAACCCACTACTTTACAACCCCTTAACCATTTATCCAAATTATTCTCATACCTTTTTTATTCCAACTGCTTCTTTATTTCTAAAAAAATTGGTTTCTTTGCATCAGTTCATACTTTATACGGAGGCTTAGCTCAGCTGGTTTAGAGCACTACCTCGACAAGGTAGGGGTCACTGGTTCGAACCCAGTAGTCTCCACAAAAAAAGAGCATCTTCTCGAGGATGCTCTTTTTTTATGTGTATTCTATAATAATTTCAGTTTTAAGATACTGCTAATACCAGCTCATATCTGACCGAACGACCCGCACCAACTTGTTGAAAAATACCCATTTCATGCATTTCTTGTAGGTCTCGATCTGATTTAACATCTTCATTCATTGCTGTTAACAAACCATTCATCTCTCCAAGTTCACGAACAAAATTAATCGCTATCGTGGGTAATGTATCAATTGAATAATGAAATTTGGGCCAGTCTTTATATTGCCAATTATACATGTTGAGCCAATTAAAGTAAATAATCGGCTCATCACTATTTTTTGAAGAAGAATTATATCGGATTTAAAACTATTTAGTATTACAACAAATTTTCAATATCATCCATATCTTTAGGTCTATTACTCTCTCTTTTAGCAGCTATCAACTGACTTTTATGTAATGTTCTTATTTTTAATTCATCATCTTCAAATAAGATAGAGCTATCGTAATTCTCTTTAAAATCTAATCCTTTTACTTTAACCATAATGTCGATGGCAACTGGTGGAACACCAAATGTGAAGACGTCCCATATAGGGTGAGATAAGAAGTTTTCCTTAGTCATATCAAACACGGGCATACCAAAATCTAAAAATGCATTTTTTAATTTTGAATAGTTTGTTTCAGAACGTTCTACCCAAATATCCATATCACCAGTTGTACGAGAATAACCATGCAAAATAACGGCAAAACCACCAACTAAAATATATCTTACTTCATGTTTATTCAGAGCTGTCAAAAAATCTCTGAAATCCTCATTAAAGATATTTCCCATCATAATTATACTCTTGAAACTGCTTTAAATTTTGTCTTATCCATTTTGGGAGGATTATCAAGTGAAAAATTAAAAGCAATACTATTCAGATAAAAAGCCACATGAAGACGTTCTTTCCAACTCATCTCTCTGTAATAAGGAGCGTGATTAGATGCTTCTGCTGCTGTCTGTGCTTTAAAAGCTGTCCTATCCATTCTAAATGTCTTCATATATCAAATTTAAATAATAATATTGATAATGCACCCCATGTACTGATCCACTCATTAATATGAGCTCTTAATTCCTATAACAAATATGGGCAACAGTTATCACAACCATTAAAATTTAGCAATCAAACTTCTGATATTTCAGCAATACTTAATTAATACTGCTTTTTCTTCTTTAGCTGCAGCCCATACCCCATCGTCCATTCGATAAAATCAGCCTTTCCAGCATGTGCTTTAATGGAAACTCCCGTAAAGATATCCCGATACACCTTATACCTTACCCCTGCTCTCAAGTAAATGGGGCTACTCTCGCCATTAAATTTATTGCGGTGCAAATAAGCACCAACATTACCATTTAAATATAATCTGGAGTTGAGTACATGATCGATATAAAAGGCCGGACCATAGGAAAACAACGCTCCAACAGAGCCAGCTTGGTCTCCTGCCACTTGTTCATCATGGCCACTTGCCGAGTAAAACGCATCCATACCCGCACCAATACGCCATTTATAGCCCAGATGTTTACTGTAATAAGCCCCTAAAGTCGATTTGAAATATTGCTTATCATTTTCGCGATCGATCTGCTTAAATCCGAAAGCATAGTTGAATCGCAGTTCTTGGACTTCTTCCATCGGTGGGATTGAAGATTTTCTAAAATCAAAGGGTTGACTTGATGGACTATAGGAAACAGATAAGCTTAGAGGCAACAAATTGATCCCCGTATTGGGCAATGCCAGTGCTCCATTGCTAAAATGATGGAAAGCAAGACCAGCCCCTAATTGGAATTTTTGACTCAATCGATAATTTGCTTGTACTCCAAGGTCGATATACACATTATTTTTACTACCAATGATTAAATTCAGTGGATTTTCTTCCTCATTATAGGGATTGAATCGACCCGATAAACCGAGTGCTATGCGATAATTAAAATTCCATTTACTATTTACTTTAGGAGCAATTGGAATGGCTACGAAGCCATATACAGCGAAGGGATCTCCAAGATGTTCCTGTCCAAATGTACTGCTATACACGCCAATACCATAGATGGGGTAATTGTACAATTCATTATACAGACTTTGCACCGAATCTTTATACTGGCTCTGGAAACCAACACGAAAATTAATTCCATTGTAATAGGAATCAGCCAGTGTCTCTTTGGTACGCTCATTCATTTTTAATTCGCCACCACTTTCATGTTCCAGTTGAAATATTAATCTAGGCTTTCCCGAACCCTTTGTTTTACTGGAGTCTAATGAACTTGAGATACGAGGACTCACCTGAGCGACCAATGAAAAGGAAATAAATGCTAGGGCGATAAAAATCAGAATTCTTACTGTCATGAAATGGGAGCTTAACTTAAAAGCGGATTAATTTGTTTTCAACTATGATTAACTCAGAGTCAAGATTTGAAAACGCAAAGGTAACAACTCCGCATTCAATTGCAAAACGCAATCCACTAAATTACTATTCAGCATTTAGTTACCTAAAAATGGATTTGCAAAAATAAGGTATTGGCAAGCTGTTTTCGGATTATCTAGTGTATTTGGTTAACATTAAAGATTGCACCCTATTGATTGAATTTTTTAAAAAAAATACATGATGCATGTGCATATTAAAACCGAACCCGATACAATAACAAAGAGGTTAAAGACAGAAAGATCATTTGAGCATATGCCAAAATGATCTTTCCGATTTCAAAAATTTATAATTTATAACCCTACATTATCTAAAAAAATCTTTCTTATTCCACATAACCAGGGTTTTGCACTAGCAATGGATTTTTTCTTATTTCATCACGAGATAACGGCAGGAAATAGACCTGATTTTTCCATACCCGGTTTTCTTTTGTATTGAATTCCTGCGGTACATATTGATAATCATAAATTGACTCATCATGTTTATAGATATTTGCCAATGATTTTCCTGGTTTAAAAGTAGCAGTAACATTCACGATAGTCACTTTACGCCCAATGGTTTCGTCTGCGATCAACCATCTTCTCGTATCAAAAAACCGTTGTTCTTCATAAGCCATCTCGATACGTCGTTCATGACGATATATATTACGCAACGTATTTTGATCAGTAGCTGTAATAGCAGGCATCCCGGCTCTAAACCTAATTCTATTCAGCCAAAGTTTAGCTGTTTCAATTTCCCCCAATTCAATAGATGCTTCCACATAATTAAAAACAGCTTCCGTATACCTAAAATATGGCCAAGGGACAAATTGTCTAGCCTGAGCATCGATAATACTCGGATCTGGATCGATAAATTTATGAATATAATAACCTGTCCAAGTTCCATTGTGCGCTTCTTTCGGCCCCTCCTTTGTATCTAATCCCGCCACTCTGCTCACCTTTCCATTTATAATCAGGTCATATTTACCTGTTTGAATTTGATTAGCTGGATCAGACGGATTATTTCTAGGTTTCCAATCTGCACCATCATACAAAATAGAGGCATAAAAACGTGGGTCTCGATTTTTATAAGGATTGGATTTATGCACGGCATTATTCCAGTCAAATTTAGTCCCGTCGATCATTTCATAGTCATCGACCAACAAACCAATCGGCTGGTTGCCACCCCAGTTATTATAACCATTTGGACCATTATCCCGAGCATGAGTAGAACTTTGCTCGGTAATGAAATAACGTGCGTATAAGATATCAGAGGCTGCTTTCGCATCAATACCTGGGGCTTTACTGCCCCCCCCCATAGCAATACTTTTATAGTTTTGCGCACCCTGTTCAGGTGTTTCAGGTTTTGTTAAATCCCACTTATAACCTGTACCTGCATCAAGCACAGCCTTAGCGGCTGCTTGTGCTGCACGATAGCGTTCTTGTTGTGATCCACTTGTATAAGCCAATAAAGGTAACTTTTCTGCAAGGTCACCCAGGTCTTTCACTTTGGCGGTCAACTTGGTCTGATCATGCAGATCACTAGCAGCATAAATGAGCGTTCTTGCTTTTAGCGCCAAGATGGTCATGGGGTTAATACGTCCTTTTTCTAGCACCTTACCATTTAAGAGTTTAATCGCCTCATCACAATCTTGTACGATCTGATTGATCCCTGCCTCATATGATCCGCGTTCCTTGGCATAGATAGTTGGATCTTCACTATATTCGTAACTTTGAGTAATAAGCGGAACACCACCATAATAACGCAATAATTGGTGGTAGCAATACGCTCTGATAAAATAAGACTGCGCTAATAATTCATTTTTCACCTGTCTATCACTGATGCTGTTTTTGGTATCATCACCAAGTCTTTCGATAGCAATATTGCTAAATCGAATATAGGTATACATGCGCTCCCACCATCTTGATGTGCCCCCCCATCCTTGATTGGCACCATTGATATTTCCCGAATTTAAGAGCAGAAAGGCGTCAGTATGATTCCATAACGACTCATCAGTAGCCGAAGCTTGCATCTGCTCGGTAAAGCCCGAGTTACTCGCCTCAAAAACATTATAGATATCACTGACAAATTTTTCAGCTAATACCGGATCCTGCCATGTCGTTGCATCCGAAAATGCATTTCTTGGCTCAACATTGAGAAAATCGGTACTGCACCCCGTAGTGAATAAAAACACTGCAGGCAACATATATAAGAATTTATTTTTTATTAATTTCTTCATTTCAGTTGTATTATTGATTAACGATCTAGATTAAAATCCTGCTTTTATGCCGAAAGTGATGATCTTAGATTGCGGATAAAATTGACCTGATCCACTTTCCGATTCCGGATCCCATATTTTGATTTTATCGAAAGTGAGCAAGTTCATGCCATTGGAGTAAAAGCGAATCGAATTCATACCGATTCTTTTCACAAAATCGTTTGGTAAATTGTAGCCCAGCTCCACATTTTTCAATCTGATATAATTGGTACTTCGTATCCAGTAGGTATTATCAGTCGATGTATAGTAGGTATCCGAACGATTAGTAAGACGAGGGTCCACATCACTCGGATTGTCTATACTCCAACGATTATCATAGTTCCACTCGAGGTAATTCCCTATAGAGCCAGACTCTGTCGGTCCCATTCTGCGCATACCACCAGTAGCTCCCTGAATCAATACACTTAAATCAAACCCCTTATACTGTGCACCAAGTACCACACCTCCGGTAAATGTAGGCGTACCATTTTTATCCAGACGCACGCGATCATCACTGGTTATTTTTCCATCGCCATTATAGTCGACATACTTCATATCACCCGGCAGGAGTGTTCCATTTTTTAATCCGAGCGGACTATAATCTACAGTGTTGGCATCTATGTCCGCTTGATCCTTAAATACGCCATCATATAGGTAGACAAGCCAAGAGTCTGTCACTTTTCCGATCTGCTGCTGGTAGGGTAATGTATTTGCTACATCACTTGAATACTGCACATTATTCTTAGCATAACCGCCATTCACACCTACGTTATAAGAAAAATCCCCCACTCGATCCGAATATGTTAATTTAAATTCATATCCTTTATTCGTCAGATTACCTAAGTTGGCAATGGGCAAGTTGCCGGAGATACCGCTACTGATCGGTACTACTCCAGGATTTTTTGTCAGAACACTTGTGCGTTTATTATAAAAATAATCAAACTCCAAAGTCAGCTTATGATTTAAAAAGGAAGCATCCAATCCGATATTACTATTGTTGGCAACTTCCCAAGTAAAATTAGGATTAGGAATTGTACTTTCATATAAGGTTTGGTACAGCTTATCACTAAAGACCCCTTCCCCTGTATTCATCAAGGATAAGTATTTGTATTCTTGGAAAGTGTTATCATAATACGCTTCCGCCCCCATCTGTCCCCATGAACCTCTCAGTTTTAAGTTATTAATGAACGAGATATGATCTTTAAAAAACCCTTCTTCAGACACCCGCCAACCAGCAGAAATACCTGGGAAAAAACCGAATCTTTGATTGGTTGGAAAAACATAGGATCCATCCACTCTCCAGTTAAACTCGAGCATATACTTTTCCTGATAGTTATAATTCACCCTTCCATAGTAGCTCAACCGTGCTCTATCGTATACATTTTCGTTACCTAAAGTTTGACGATCTCGATCTCCAAAATTCAACTGCTCGAGCAATGTAGAAGCAAAATCTTTTCGGGCGGCAAAAAAACCATTATTATGCACCGTTTCACGTGTCAGACCAGCGATTGCTGAAAAATTATGTACACCATTAAAGGTTTTATCATAAGATAGTAAAGCGGATAGATTGATGGCCAGTTGATCTTCTGCCGCTTCACGAAGTTGCGCCTTAGGCTCTATCCCTTTAGGTATATACCCAGAAAGTACAGGGGTCACCCCATCAGCCTCAAAAGTCGCATTATCCCATTCGTATAACGTCCAAGGAGTTTCCCATCTTTTCGATCTGCCCCAATACTTATCGAGAGAAGCTGTTCCCGTCAATTTTAATCCTTCAACTCCCGGTATTCTAAAATCTATTGCGCCCGTATTTTGTAAATAATCGCGCGTGTTACGATCATATCCTGTCTCACCCGTCGTAATCACCACTGGATTAGCGCCGTTCTCTAAATCGGGCCCTGGCAATCCATTTGGCCATGTTGCCACACTAATCGGAAGTCCCCGAATAAGCGATCTAAAGATATCTCCTGCTCCCCTGGTCGGGAAATTACGAGATTCTTCTCGCCCAGTAATTCCCCATCGAGCAGTCACATATTTGCCTAATTTAAACTCCAGGTTTGCACGAAGATCATATTGTTTAAAAAACGTTGCCGAATTTTTATAAATCGCATCTTGATTTAAATATCCGAACGAAATCAAATATTTTGTATTCTCTGTTCCCCCATTGATCTGCAAATTATGTCGTTGTTGCGGTGACCAGTCCTTGATTGTAGCGCCAAACCAATCCGTATTCGGATAACGTAATGGATCTGAGCCATCCATATATTTTTGACGTACTTCTGGTGTATAGGCAGGGTTCTGCACACCATTTTTTCCTGTATAGGTACCATCACCGGTATTGATTTGGTTCCAGATATCCCCCCACTTACTTGCATCCTCTGGATACACTTTTGTTACCTCATTCATGATAGAAGTATATTGAGCCGAATTTGCCATTTTGGGTGTTCGAGTCGGTCGTTGTATACCATATGAAAAATCGTAAGAAAACTGGGGTTTACCAATCTTCCCTTGTTTCGTGGTTACGAGTATAACACCATTTCCGGCACGTGATCCATAAATAGCAGCAGATGCGTCCTTCAATACCGATACACTTTCTACATCATTCGGATTGATACGATCCAGTCCACCGGCCCTTTGTGGCACTCCATCTATCACAACCAATGGGCTCGTATTGCCTCCTGATAAAGAATTAATCCCACGAATACGGATCGTAGACCCATCACCTCCCGGTTCGCCATTAGATTGCATGGCTGTTACACCAGGCAAGCGTCCAGCAAAAGAGTTTGAAAGATTAACTGACGATGATTTAGCGAGATCCGAACCTTTTACTGTGGCAATTGCGCCCGATACAACCGCCTTTTTTTGCGTTCCATAACCGACTACAACAACTTCTTCTAGACCTTGCACAGAACTTTCCAACGTTACCTGCAGTTCCCCGTTAGCTGGAGCTGCAATTTCTTTCTCTCGATAACCTACAGCTGTTAAAGTCAACATAGTGTTGGCAGTCACATTAATTCTGAATCGCCCTTCTTGGTCTGTAGAGGTCGACAATGTGCCACCTTTGACCTTAACAGTGACGCCTGCGATACCTTGCCCTTGTTCATTTACAACGCGCCCGCCGAGTTCCAGTTGTGCATCAGAAAGAGCACTATACTCCCCTTTCAGATGTTCGATCCGATTACGTGAAAATTCATTGCCAAGATCATTTGCCTGCGCGCCATTTGCGATCAAAAACAAGAGTAATCCCAATGAAAGATTTCTTTTTTGGTACAGATGCCGACATCCATATCCATTGGTTGTTAAAAATGATTTCATTATCATAATTTGGTGTTTATGCTTTGGTTATTTTCCAAATAGATTCAAGAATATAGTACTGATTCTTGACAGCCCCTTCCTTGACATGATTTATAATCACGTCAAATCAATTGCTATATAACTGATTTATATGCTGAATTTAGAAAATATAAATGTCAATTTAACACTTATTTGAAATAAAAAAATTATATACAAACATAACAAACTATGTATCAGAAAGAAATGTTCAAAATTAAAAACTAAAAGCGCTCCAATGCAACATTTATATTTTCTCTGATATCACCTATTTATACAAAAGAAATGATGAGACCTGTCGTTAGTTCTGACTCTAATGAAGCAAAGCAGCTAAATTGTCAAGCCTAAACACAACCTGCGTCATTACCAAAAAAAAAGAGCCGGAGTAAACCAGCTCTTAATTATTAAGGAATTACACAGGAGATAATGATGATCAAAACTTCACGTTTATTGGAGCTTATTCTGCTACTTTCGCTTCGTCACTTTTCCTAAGAGACGGCTAGTTACATAACTTACACATGTTCCTACGGCAGCCATCAATGCTGTTTGTAGAAGATCTCCGAAAGAAAATGAAGCCCATATCGAGCAGATGGTCCCTCCTAAAGCGGAAATTCGGATATCATTCAATTTCATCAAGCATCTCCTCTCCAGTTTCTAGATCGTACCGAACTAGACTTTTTTGTGCATTGTTGGATTCCAATACAGGATCAGCAGTCCCGTCTGGTGCACTGCTTTTGGAAATAAATCCAGCATTTTCAGGCTCTAGAGATTTTCCTTCCACATCTTTTTTATCATCTTCATCAGCAATTACTGATTCGATTATGCCAAGTCCAAGGCCAATATATTTAATGATATTCAATACTTTTCCCGGCAATTTTACAGGAGCCAATAAGATCACTTGGACCACTCGACTTATTTTTTTGATTATTTTTTTCATTTTTTTTTAAATTTAGAAAGTTAAGAAGTTAGAGGGTTAGTAAGTTAGATAGTTAGACCTATTCAATTCGTTACTCCCTCACTTGTTCACTAGGTTACTTGCCCCTTCATTACTGATCGCTATCAAAACCTGTTCCTTCGCCATTAGCCTGACTAGCTTTTGATAAAGAGTCAAATAAGCTTTTTTTGAACGTCGAAGTTCATAATCACCTTCGATCAACTCCCAGCTTTCCCCTACCAACAGACATCCGGCGGTATCGCCAAAATTGTTTCCGATATGGATATAGACATAGCTATAGTTTGGGATCTCTTTGATCTCGATCATACCTTGATGGAGCACCGGAAATTTCCGCTTATAACGTGCATTCATGGCGCCATAGGTGTTTAAGATTAAGGGATAGTGACCTGCAGGAATTGCTGTTTCACTTTTTATCTTCAGTTCCCTTACCGCATCCTCCAAACCATAACAGATCAGCATATTGTCGACAAAAATTTCAGACAGGGTACTGTTGTTCCCCTGTCTGATTCGTTTGACCAGCATCTTCCCCATAGGAGTTTAGCGTGCTGTTAGACGAACGGCCTCACACCAGTCGCCGATACCTCTTCGATTGCGCGCACGGATCCTTAAGTAATAGGTAAAGCCCGGCTTTACCGGAGAGAAGATATTGGCATAACTCGTGCTGGTCTGAAAGATTTCGCCCCATGCCGGTTGATCAAACTGATCTAATTCACTCGTCACCTGGTACTCGTACAATAAAGCATCTTTGATCGGCTTAAACTTGATCTGCATTTGATTGCTTTGTCTACCATCCACAAGTGCAGCCCCCTGTACTTGGACGGGAACCTGTGCTGTTTTAGCATCATTCTCCAAGATCAACCCCGAACTCAATAAGATAGAACGTGAGCCATCAGCTACTATATTAACATAAAACGCGGTCTTTTTAAGACTCTCCGAGACGATCCTTTTACTATCATTCTTCTCCGCAATTTCCAGCACACTTCCGCCTCGGCTTGCTTTCTGCCATTTTACCTTAAAATCATCTGCTTGATTTTGAAGATCTTCTAAGCTGACCGGCAAATCAACCAATAAAACATGATCTTTCAGGCAGTCCAGTACTTTACCGACCAAAGTGTTAAACCCATCATCATTAATTTGTGAGTAGTCTAAGATTACTTTTTTCTTTCTCATAGTCATTACGTTTTTCGAGCTTCTGCTCCATTAAAAAATAAATGATAACCGATGCTCTTCCGGACGAACATCATGAAGCAAACATAGAAGCGGATCGAAATAAAAATCGAAATGTGGGACTAAATGGGACAGCAAATCAAAATGTGGGACAAGAAATGGTCAATGTGGGACAAGAATGCTTACGAAATTAAAAATTGATGCCAAAAAGTGATCACTTCTTGACTTTCAGGAGGACCATCTTTTAAAGTTTGGATCACATCATGGAAACAAATGATCACATCTTCATAACATGTGATCACATCTTTGAAACAAATAGGCATTTGTTATCCATATGTATTACATATGGATAACAATTGATAAAGTCTTTTGAAAAAGTGACCCTATCTTTAAAAGAAGTGATCACTTCTCCAAAATAAGGGGTCACTTCTAGACAATTAGCAGGAACAACTTTTGAACATGTTATTCCTTCTTCACAACAAGTAGTCCCTTATTTCAAAGAAACAAACGCTTGTTGGTCAGCAGTGATCCCATGTTGACAAGAAGGGGTTCAATCTGGTCAACATAGAATCACATCTTGAGCAGAAATAGATCAAGTCAGCCTACAGTAGTCAGTTGTTTAAAAGAAGTCCCTCTAAAAATCAAAGAAGAAGTCACATCTTTAAAAGAAGTAGCCACTTCTTTTAAAGATGTGACTACAGATTGACAACAAGTGATCCCTGATTTTGGAGTTTACCATCGTAATCTACTGGTGTTGACGTGCTATTCGAGCAAATTTTCCGAAAATGTAAGGTCCCTTTCCCCTTGATCTGTTAAATAGAAAAATGACATCTGACTTTAAGAAATACGGCCGTCTTCCGATCGTTATGGCAGGGAAAAGTAAGATTTTATTGACCGATCGATAAAAAGTTGAAGATGTAATGCCAAGTGTCTGCATCACCCATTTCGCATCTACGTGTTCGGGTACAGTATTGATCGTAACATCGGGGATGTTCAAATAGCTGGTCGTGAGATCCATCAGCTGTTTCAACAACGCATTGATATCATCAGAGTGCTTTTTTAAAGGAAAACGTTGAATAATTTCATTCAGCAGGATTTCAAGAGGATAATGTTTAAGGTCTTCTTGCAGCTGTTCTTCAACATACTGAGCCATGATCTCCTGCATCTGCTCGATAAGCTTGATTTTTGACATGCTTAATTCTTGTAAGGCAAGACACCAAACAGCCTGGGCACTCTTAATTTAAAAGTACCTTGATGACCCGCAGATCAAAAAATGCAGGTAAAACCAATACATTTGAATCCAAATAGGATTTAGCCAATATTTTTATGAAATAGTCAACTTATCCGCATAAACAGGGCTTAAGCTTAGTAAACCATGTTCACTTTTGATTGCTGACGTAATAATTTCTAATTTTTTATACTTCTTTATTGCCTCATCGAGCACCTCATGAAGTTTAGTCGTAATTTCAATACGTCCATCGCTAACATCCAAGATTTCAGCCTTAGCGATATACACACTTTTTGATATTTGATCATAGTCCATTTGCAACGCCCGACTCAATTGAGGATTTATCCGCGGCATAATGTCTAAATGCCCTAGCGCACTGAGCCTGATCACGATATCTTTTTTTACAATGACAATAAAAGCCTGATCCAAATATTGGCGTAGCTCCTGCCGCAGCAATCCATCATCCACGATTTTTTTCTCAAACAGCGTTCTATCCACCAGTCGTTTCTTTTTCTCATTATCCCTCCAAAAGAAATATACCAACCAAATGCCCGTATATAGCAACATCCACTTACATATCCGGTGATACTCATGATCGAGATAGCCCGTATCCCGAACATTCTCCTGCTGGATATAAGTTGTAAAAAAGATCATGTACTGTTTGATTCCCTTAGGGAGCAACAAATGAAATACAGCAATTACTATGATCATTTTGATGCAAAAAGAATTGAATCGTGAAAATCCACTGATCTGCATATGAAATAAGAACCGAATGCATATAAAACAGACGCACTGCATGAAAAATATAGAACCTGTTAAGGCAACAAAATTGATCAAATAGTAGCTTTCGACTATAATTTCAAACAGGTACCGCTCATTACGATCTTGTACCAGAAACAGTGCCCCTATTATAGAAAATAATAAAGAGGCGAATAGAAAACGGCCATAGTATTTCTGGTGTTGTGATGTTGACCACCAGTATTTATCAGAAAATTTGGGCACACAGGTTTTACAATTGATATCAATATCAAACATATCAGCACGGGCTTTAATTTATTTATTTAGGTTATAATTACTTCCTTTAAGCTAATATAACCATTATATTGTTAATTTCTTAACCATTTTGCGTATCACATTTCGGCACAATAAAAAAACATTTCGGCCAATAATCGAATTTTACTTAGCACGATTACCAGACATAGGGGCTATTTTTAGGATTATGAACAACAAAATAAAATCCTAAAAAATGTACAAATCACTATACAAGAATTTCATGCGAGCCCCTTAATAATTACCGTAAATAACCTAAGCCAATACATATTATCATAACAAGTAAAACCATTAAAATTGAAAAGTACTACGATATAACAGCCGTGTCCTAGTGCTACAGAAATCAATAAGTCAAACATTGTGTTCCTCTTCTAACTAGCCCATTATGCTCAAAACATTTTACTTTACCATACCTCAAGTCGATCTGTTCAGTAGATATCAGCATGATTTTCAACCCTTGTATCCCGATACGACAACCGTAAGATATGAAACTGATAAAATCCAATTGACGGATACCTATTTAGATTATCATTCCGTACTTATTTACCGCATGGAAGCCTATGTCTCCGAGTCCTGTAACTTGCCGCTCAAAACAGAAAAGTCAGATTTCCATCTCCTGTATACCATGAGTGCCCCAAGATCGATCATCATACAAAATAGAGACAACGAAGACCAAATCACCTTACCAAGCTCATCTGGTACATATATTTATGTACCAAAAGGAAAATATGATATCCATGTCCATCATGGCCATTATGATGTCTTTGGCTTATTGATAGATGTGGGATTTATTAGAGCAGACATCTTCTCGAGCAGTAGTTTTTTACATGAATTTAGAGCTGCACGTCAGCGGGATAAAAAGAAACTATACCAAACCCCGATCTGGCCGATCAAAGAGATGACCCGTTTTCAGATCCAACGACTAGAAGAAATATTTTTTCATTACCAACCGGATCATGAATATGAAGTAATCAAAATCATGTATACTCTTTTTGAAATTGCTAAGCAAAAACAATTTAGGATGTATTCCTATGTCGACCCCAGTGAAGATCTCGCCAGAAGAGTACGAATTGCTATTGCTGATCAAGTCAATCAAGAATTTAGCAACCTATCTCTCAGTAGTTTATCTCTGCGTTTTGATTTAAGTCACAAACGCCTTATTGCAGTCCACAAACAGTATTTCAAGCAGACTTTGCTACAATACCTGCAGCACCTCCTGATTATCAAAGCAAAAGAAAAGTTAACCCTATACACGGTCAGTGAAACAGCGATGTACTGTGGTTACAGTGAAGTCAGCAGTTTTTCTGATTTTTTCTTCAAGAAAGTAGGCATGCGACCCAGTACCTATCAACGGAAAATTTTAAAAAGAAAAAAACGAAGTGAAGAGCAATAAGGTAAATCGTGATGATTGACACCTTATCAAGAAAAAAGTCCGAAATCAAGATATGTCGATCACCGAAATCTCTATTTAAGATACACGCTATCTTTGAGTAGAGATACATGGATTAAATAAAAAAAATGATCACATAAATTTGAACTGTCTACGATTGGTACAAACCAAGAGCAAAACTCTCCAACTATCCGAGAGGATAAAAATAGGATAGATATACGTATTAAAATTTAAAATATGAGAACATTATTAAAAAGAGCCATCGGCGCAACAAGTGTGTGTGTCCTGGCAGCAGGAATGGTATTTGGAGCACATGCCTTTACGAAAAAAGCAGACAACAAAGTCAGCGAAGAGAAAAATGAATTAGCTGTTAAAAAGACAGATTTAAAGTCAGGAGAGCAGTGGTTTATCTTTATGGGTGGCGATCCAAATTCACCTTCAAATTATCAGTTACACAGTGACGGTACACAGTCTCCATCAGAATGTGTTACCGAAGAGACAGAGGTTTTATGCTCATTAAAAGCACAGCCATCAGCTAGTAATCCTAACCAACCTAATTTAGCTACAACAATCGAATCGCGTTATACTCCAGAAAATTAAACAAGATTAAACACATAAAAGGCAGCTCAGTAATCAGAGCTGCCTTTTATTTATCTTTGATTCTGAATCATATCACTCTGGCTTATAACCTGAAGTGGTATTAAAAAGGCATAACGTTTATCATTTGGAGGTAATGTGTATAACCGGTCACCTAATTTTTTCTCGATGGTATAGTTTAGACCTTCCAAAGCATTCAGTCTTCTAATGTCCATCCATCTCAATCCTCTAAAAACTAATTGCTTTCTCCTTTCCATTAGAATATAATTTAGTAAATTATTTTTATCAGATGGAATGCTTGCTATATCAAAACTACCTATGGTTCTATTTTTCAGCAATTTTACCATGTCATTTTTAGCTTCTTGTAGATTATCCAAACGTACGTTGCATTCCGCCTTAATGAGTATAACTTCATCACACGCAAGGCCTGTAAATTGAGTCGCCGACCCGTCGTAGCTTCCTACGAAATATGCTGTAGAATCACTTCTAAACTTAAAAAAAGCTTTTCTTCGCAAATCATTTAATGAATACGAAGCCAAGAGTGTCGTATCTATTCGCTGACGGCTTGTACCCCAAATAGTTTTGGTGGACAATCGATGATGAAACAGCACTTCAGAATTAAATCTTTCAATAGGATTGAATTTCGAAAAATTTAACTGATTGTAATCGATCAATGCATCCACCTTATTCAAACTTGCTGAAGAATGCTTCAGTGCATTTTTATAATTACCCATCACTAAATAAATTCTTGCCAATAGTGCATGAGCAGCAGTCTTATTCGGTCTAGTCTTATATATCGAATTATCATATTGCAGTAAGCCCAATGCGCTATTTGCGTCTTCTAATATCTGCTGATAGGTTTGTTCTAAGCTGGATCTTACTGATTTATATTCTACTTCAGATCCTAAGCGCAGTGGCAGACCTAACACTTCATCATTTCCCTCTCTCTTCCATGGCATACAAAATACCTGTGCGAGATGAAAATACTTAAAAGCTCTAAAAAAAAGTGCTGAACCGCGAATATCATTCGCTTCGTCAGATGCAATTTTTAATTTATCAAGTCCATCTAATACCGTATTGGCGTACAAAATATCTTTATAACCCAAAGACCAGTCATTCGACTCTTTATCATTTAAGACATCATCTAACCAAATGTATGCATTTCGTGAAGCTACATCAGACATCGATTGCCAGGCATTAAATTCCACATAATAGTCGTCCGCTGCAATTTCTCCAATAGATGGGGCTAAATCATTCATTGCTCCATTGTCCAAGATTGCTCTAAAATCCTTTAAATCCATCGGCACTACCATTGATTTATCAGATTTAACATCCAAAAATTCTGTATCACAACTGGTTAGCAACACTACTGCAAACCACATTATATATATCTGTTTCATAATTTAGTTTAATATCGTAATGAAAAACCTAGCGTGTACATTCGCGGTAAACTCAAATCAGACAGCGTTTCGGGATTCACCCTAGCGTTAGTTTTTTTATAAACAAATCCCAAATTCTCTACCATAGCAAAACACTTTATACTCCCTTTCAACAAGTTATATTCATACCGAATATCTGAAAGTCGAATATAATCACCCCGCTCAACCAATACCGAGCTATTACTATAGAACAAATCACGATTGTTTATATTAGGATATATCATTGCTGGCACCGATGTTTTTAGCTCATCGCCTGGCTTCTGCCATCTTTTCTCAAAATCACTATGCCCTCGCCAATCTTGATATAAATCATTATAATTTATAGATTCACGTCTAAAATAAAATCCAAATTTAAATGCAATTGCTGCTGAAATTGACATTGGTCCATAGGAAAATCGGGTACGATAATTTCCGTACCACGGAGCGACAGCAGGACCATGGTATATAAGCTCGTCAACATTTGTACTTGTCAGAATTTTACTATAATCTTTGTTAATCTGGCCCTCTTGCCATCCTTGTGGATCTCCGAATTCGTCTAGGCCTTGAAATGAATAACTATAAATAGAATAGATAGGTTTACCAACAATTGGATTCACTTTCATTCCTGTTCCCACAAAAAAGCTTCCATTTAAATTATTTTTCTGTTGATAGGATCTTACCTCATTGGCATTATAAGATATATTCAATGTATTTGACCAGATCAGTTTATCAATTGGGTTGACAGTATTCAAAGAAATATCAAGACCACGATTGCGCATTTCAGCTATATTGCCACGATAAGCGTAAGAACCATATGAAAGACCTAACCCCATAATACCTAATGTTGGGTCCAGGGGTGTATCACCAATGATGTCAGTTCCATCTTTTTGGTAGAGATCAACACTACCACTCACCCCCCCGCTCAATTTAAAATCGACACCTACATTTATAGTACCCGTTTTTTCCCATCTTAGATCAGGATTATAGGGATTTACCAGTATCGCATAATTAAGATTTGGATAAAATGTCTGTCCATTAGTATAGCGCATTGTCGGTAATGAAGACATACTATTATCTACATGACCATTAAAACCATAACTTAATCTAACTTTCAAATATTTAATAATATCTATCGCCAAGAAAGGTTGGTTGGTCAGATTATAAGCTCCGCCAATGGACCATAAAGGGATAAATTTTTGGTTTGTATTTACTCCAAATATATTTGATCCGTCTTTTCGCGCACTAGCTGAAAGCGTATATTTATTTTTAAAAGTATAACCCATATTCGCATAGTAAGAGACAAAACGGTCAGAGGTCGCGTTCAAAGACAATCCATTATCAATACGGTACCTAAAACTCTTATTATAGTACATCGGGTATAGCGCATTATGATCCAAAATCGCAAACGTAAGATCATTGTTATTAAAGCCATAGATCGTACTGGATTCATTTGATGCATCAGAAATCCGTTTTTCATAACCTCCCATCACGTCAAGTTCATGATTAACACTTTTAAAGTTATAATTAACCTGTGTACGGAAATAATGAGCGTAACTTGTTTGAATAGATTTATTCCTCACATCAGCATAAGGCACCGGATAAGACAACTCACCATTTGTTGATTCTTGAGTAAAGCGATTCACAAGATCACGCACATAATAACTATCTTTGTTTTTTAAATTTAAGCGGGTTTGATTATATAGAGATGCTTGATATTTGGTTTCGATATTAAGCCCTTTAAAAATGGGATACCGTAAAGTCAAATTTGACAATCCTTGATGTCTATTGCTCTTATCATTTATGAGTTGATTTTCATCCAACGGCCTGTATCTCCAATCTAATAGACCATTTTGATATGACTCATCCAGAAATTGGTCTCTATAATCTTTTAATACCACTGCATTATTATATTGATCATCCACCAATCGAGCATACGGATATATCCTTTTCGATCCGCCCGAGGTCAAATCTGAATAATTTAGTCCACCTGCATTCATTTTATTCAACGTATAATTCAACCTTAGATCTAACTGCAGCTTATTCCATAGTAAAAAATTATTTGTAGTATTAATCGTATAGCGATTACTAATCAGTCCCGTATGCGATTGCTGTTGATCCCATCCTAATTGGAGACTTTGACTATTAATGCCATTTGAGTTGGCTATCTGGACCGTATTCTGAAATCCAAACTCTGATTTATAAAGATATCTTTCCATATCCTTTCGAATATCGTATGTACTATATTTTGATATAATTTTACCCAATTGTAGATCCGATATTTTACCTTCTCTCTTTGAAATCAAAGCTTCCACTACTGGCGACAGGACCATTTTTGTTGGGCTTATTTCTTGATTATCATAGAAATTATTTGAAAAAAGAAATTTTTCAACTTCTATAAAATCTATTGTAGAGATCCAGTTCAACTCTTGTAGATCAGGCTTATTTTTTAGACGAAATGATGATGAAGTGAATATTTGAGTTTTACGTAATCCCTTTCCGTTTTTCGTCGTGATGACAAGGACACCATTACTTGCTCGTGCCCCCCAGATAGAAGCAGCAGCAGCATCTTTCAGAATCGTTATACTTTTTATGATCGCAGGGTCAATATCATCAATTCGTCCCTCATAAGGAAAATCATCTAATATAATAAGTGGTGCAGTGCCTCCAAAAATAGTACCTCTCCCTCGAATAGAAATTGTATTCCCGTCATTTTCTTCAAATCTTTTATCGAATACAATTCCAGATGTTAATTTATCTAGATTAGATAGCGCATTGCGATCCGAATATTGCATCAGATCATCCGATTTAATCATTGAAAATGAGCCCGTACTCCTTTCCTTCGACAAGCGTTGATAACCTGTATTAACGATTTCGACTTCATTTATAAGATTATTTTTAGGGCTGAGTTCTATTGGATCGGGAATTTCCGTTCCTTCTTTAACAATAAAATATAAAGTCTCATATGCCAGGTGAGTTACTTCTATGCGAATCCATCTTTGGTTTGGAGCAGACCATATAAATTCACCAGAACCATCTGTTAGACCAGTTATTATTTTTTGATCCGATGAGATTAGTTTAACACTTGCTTTTTCAATCCCTTTTTTGGTTAATATATCCACAACAGATAACTTTGTTTTGGTTTGCCCCATCGAAAACAAAAAAGCACTAAATAAAATACAGCACAGCACCAGTTTAATAAAACTAACCTTCATAGTTCACTCCCCCCTTCTTATAAGCACTGATCATAATTTTCAAGTATTTACCTTCAGGATCATAACGAGTTACATGATGACCGATATTGATTTCTAAATTATATAGGTCACGAAGCATATTCTTAAAATTACAGTTCAAACCAGCTCTTTCAGCACTCGAGCTTTCATAGAGTATACCGAGCTTTTTATGATTTGATTTAACCTCTTTTTCCACTATGGAATCGCTATAACATATCGTATTACCTAAGGTCATCACATTTAGTTTATCGATATCTTCTTTATAAATTTGAAAAAGCAATGTAAGCAAGGATGTATTATTTGCATACCATAAAAACTTATTGTCAACAGCATATCGTTTCAGAGATTCATATAGAAATGTAGAATCTGCGATGTAAAGGCTCAATCCATCAGCTTGATATATAATTTCACCAGCACCGTTCCCATCTGAAAAGAGAGGACGATTAGGAGATAGTAGATTTGCATTATATTTCCAATTCACCGGTTGATGATTCAATAGCTTTTTAAATTCTTGAATCGTTTGATCTCCTGAAAATTTCATTATTCCATAAAACGCACCATTTTTTATTACTACGGTATGCGGCAACGTATTATGAGCGAAATATTTAGAAAGGCCGGTATTCGAATGCACTTGTAGAAATTGTAATCCCATATCTTCCACCGATTTTGCCGTTTCTTCTTTACTTTGATACGTAACGGGAATAAACTGAGCATCATGAGATGAAAAATCATCATACATCTTATTTACTTCTTTTAGAGCATATCGGCAACCCTTACACCATGTCGCCCAAAAATCGAGAATAATCAATTTTTTATCTCTTAAATCCCCTAATTTGATACTTTTTTCTTCAGATCGAATATTCGTCGCCGACAGGGGCATATTCCATACTGCTTCAGGAATGGTATCACCTATTTTCAGGGGTCTGATCACATCAACTTGCGCCCCGCTTTCCATGACACCTCCCATCATCAGGATTACGAGCAACATATTTCCGGCAAACAGAAACCCCTTTTTTCTACGCCGCAGCTTCCGGATATATCCCCAAAAGCTAGTGCTGTATATATTTACTATTTTCATCATATTTTTAGACATTATGTATCCATATTCCATTTCACACCGAGGGAGACTTGATCCTAAAGTCTTTTTTAACCCTCGGTAGAAAGGGATTTATAAACACTGAAACTTAATTTTTAATTGTTGTCCCTTATTATGGGGTATATCTTTCCAGTAAAAAGCTGATCATAGCCCGTTTTTTGAGAATTAGGAAACGTTTTTTAGACTGGTACGAAAACATTTCTTCCCTTGAGGATAGCGCATAGCTCTTCCTTTTGCAAGTTTTTTGCATCATTTTAAGATTACGTTAAGCACAGTGCTGAAAGCAAGACTCTAGAAATCTTTACCTCGGTAACACCGCTTAACAGTTAAAAAATAAGATGGAAAAAATGCAATTATATGTCTTCATCACAGGTTGAATTGGTCTTCGCAATTGCATTTTGATTTATTCGAAATAAAATCCGATTCACTCATACAGAAATTCTATACCAATAGCAAATGTAGCTTTGCTTTACAGTAAATAATTCATTACTTTTAATGTGTCAAGAATAAAAGAACAAAAATGATTGATATAGAATAATAGCCTGTATAAATGAATCGGTAAAACCAACAAGGTTAGGGATACTAAAAATAGCTATAATTAGTCTGGCTATCTTTCATCGCCCTAAATAGGTAGATGAGCCTTTTTGGTTTTCAGGATTGACAAGTTATTCCGGTTGTCGAATCTTGTTTTTTAGTAGTGCTTTGATCGCGTTACACCTTTCTCGATCTGGAATCGGCAAACATAATAATCGATTATTAAACTCTTTTCTTTTCATCATTTATAAGATTATAAAATATGGTTTATGAAAATGAGCCTGTGTCAGGTATAGGCTTTAGATAAAAAGGCAAGCCCCTACTCTACACTGACACCTGGTACGGCAAAGAACCTTAGACACAGTTTCGAATAGGGAGCTTGCCCCTTCTATTTGTAAAAATACAAAAAGTATGGGGGTCTGCAAACCCTACGCCTCGTGTCTATTGAAATTTGCCGTTTCGGTATCGAGACTCCAATCAGATTAACTGATTGCAATACAAACATAATAAATCTGTATGATATATACAAATAAAGTGACCAAAAATATTTTACATACAACATAATGGCAAAAACAGTAAATAAAGAATTGGCACAGTTTATTTCAGATCGTTTCAATGAAATAATGAAAACAACTGGATTGGAACTTGAAGTATTTGCAGCTTATTCCAAGATCGGCTACAGTACTTTCAGAACTTACCATAGCAGGACAGTTCGAATTTCTGTGGAAACACTAAAAAAGATATGCGACACTTATCAAATTTCACTTACTGATTTTTTCAATCCAGATAAACCCTTGGTTGTTAATCCTCCAGTCATAAAACATGTTCAAGAATTTCAAATAAAATACCTGCATAACAAAAATAAACTGTTAAAAGATGAGGGTATTAAATTTGCAGCCAAACCTACTGGAGCAGGGAACAAATGGGAACGGGAAATGATCAAGTATATCGTTTTACATACAGATTATTTCAACACATCAAGGTCAATTGCCGAAATGGCTATCGATTTTGCAAAAGATTTTGAACTTGTCCTCGAATCTGGTCGTATTTATGAATTACTCCGCAAATACGTGGATCATGAAATAAAAAGAGAAAAATCCACACGCATTAATCATGATCATTCTACTTCAAATAGAATGATATTCCTTTATAACAAAGCATAGCAATAGCTATATTTGATCTGTCAACTTGTCGAATAGTTTATCATATTTTGATTTGTTATCAATCACCATCATGGATTGTCTTTAAGGATATCATACGGAGATGTCGGTCGACTTAATACTATAAAAGCTTGAATTTGTTATTGAAGAACAAATTGGGTCGCGAATAGATCCAAAAAGAAGTATTTAATAAAAAAATTATGACTAAAATTATTGCTACCTGTATTTTCGTCAGTTTGCTATGTACCACATTGATTAAAGCACAAGAAAAATCAATTATTGATACAACAAGCGTGGTTTTTGAAACAGTTGAAGCTCCTCTTCATCCTCCAAAAGGGATAAAGAATTTCAAATTGCAGTGGATTAATTATTTGGATTCTCTGAATCAGGCAGGTGTATTAACGAATAAAAAACTATATTCCGATTATGTATTTAAGGTTATCATTTCAGATCGGGGATTTTCTGTTACCAAGGATAATATTATTCCAGATTTTATTTTATCTAGTTTCTTAAAAAATCAGAAAAGATGGTCAATGGGGATTCAGTCAGGACGCCCCATAATAAGTCTCTTAAAAATCAAAATTCCAAAAGAAATTTTTCAGAGTTGGGAAAAAAGCAAATTACAGCTAATCCCAGATTTAGTTGAACGTGAAGATTTCTTTAATAAATATTGAATATTTATCTAAATAAGCCTTATTAATGAAGATTGAAGGAGCTTAAAAGACAATTTCTCTACATAATCTAAAACAAGATGTTAATCATATCAAATGCAAAATAAATATTTTAATACCTCCACTTTAATTACTTTACTCATTTCAATCTTTTCTTATTCCTGTAATGGCATTTTGGAACGGAACGAACAACCGCTGGATTCCGCATATGTACATATTCAAGAAATCAATGAAAATTACCGTTCTGATATTTTCGAGGTAAAATTATTTTGTGAAACCCAAGTGTCAAGCTCAAGTTCACCTAATCCGATACGCATATTTCAGTCAGTAAATAACCAACTCATTGTTTCTTGTGATGCCGAAAAAAATGTGGAAATGCAAGGTGATATGGTTTATTACAAGATAAAAAACAACGGAACTGTTGAAGACAGCTTACAGTTAAACCTAAATCACTACTGGCCCGATTTCATTGATGATTTTATAATTTTCACCACTGACGATCATTCCTATTATACCACTTGGCCTCAAAATGGCGATACCTCAAGACATGCTATTCAAATTTTAAATCAAGACTTAAATTGGAAGGAAGAAAAAGTAAATAAAAAAATTGAACAGGCAAAAAAGAATATACCGTATTGGTTTTTAAAAAATGTGACCAAAGATGATCAATACTATATGCAGTTTTTCTATTATGAAAACAAGCAATGGTACCTGTTGTGGCAAAAAGTATCTGAATACAAAAGTCCTGATGATAATGAGACAGCCAATCGCTTCCGAAAGGATGTTTTCTGGACAGGAGAAATAGATCCATATCTACCCGAAAATGTTAATTTTTTACATTTTCATCCCGAAGAAAAATTAAAATACAGCCATAATATTGGAGGCGGAAGTCCGGGGTATAGCGTCAAAAATTGGCGTGGAAAAGCGTTTTTTCAAACAAAAATTGGAGAATATGAGTTTAATTTTTTCAGCCCACATATTGCGGTGGAAAAAGAAAAATTTGACAACTATAAAAATAGATTTTATACCATTGTAGAATCATCCTATCCAGCAATAACCTTCCGACCGTCATTTTATATCTCCCCAAATGGATTTGCTTTTTATTCTTCAAACAGCCAAAGCATGTATATAATCCGTGAAAAAACAAGTAAATAAAAGGATCGTATCCTAATCACACGGAGCAAAATAAGACCAAATCTTTATCTATTGGTCATGATTCAGAAAAGGAGAATATAAGTTACAGCCAAATGTATACATATCCAATAGCACACGATTAAAAGATCCCGTCTTCCTTTTCATAGAAGACGGGATCTTAGATTATTAAAGATCGAAATATAAATTACTTTCGGAGCGTTCCTTCTATTCTATAGCGCGTGGTTCCGTCCATATAATCATATACGAAAGTAAATGTATCATCTGTATATTTGCACGTTCCAGGATCGACTATAGCTAAATCAGCCCAGGGAGAAATAACAAATGTACCATCAGCGGACTTGGACAAATTCACGCCATACTTTTTGATTGCATTAAAATATTCTTCATGGGAAGTATAGCTGGAGCGTTGTTCAGCTTTGACCTCATTAAACAACCTCACCGTATTTTCATCGACTGCTTTTAACAAACGTGTTGTGCTCAAATTCGTTGTTGTTCCCTTTTCCCATACACCCGCATTATTTTTAATCATATTGGACCGTGCTATATTCAATTGATAAGTTCCTGAATAATCATTTACCAAGTTGAGGTTCAAGATCAAAACACTGTCTTTAACTACTTTCTGAAAGTCAGAAACCTGATCGATCTTAAAAGTCAGCGCATACAATGAATCGCAGTGAAGTCCCTTTGTAGTTACCGAAAACGGCACCCTTCCATACACCTCGCCTGCCTTAATTGTTGTAGACATCTTCGGGATGGTATAATTTGTTGCCTCCAAAATTCTATACTTCGCCGGTGCATCGATCATATATTTATTGTTGTACCACTTGATTGCCTGGTCGTCATGTACGACAGATACCGACACATCTTTATCGATTTTTAAAGATCCGCCAGTCGCCAGCGAAATATAAGCATCGGACGGAGTAGATTGGTAAGGCATGACAAATTGCGATACAACTGCTGATGCACCTACTATATAGATTTGTTTGATGTATTGTTCCTCTTTGAGCGGATCGATCTGTTCGCATCCTGAAAACAGCAGAAGAGCAATCCATATGTAGCTGTATTTTTTTATTAAATTATTCATGATTTATACACTTTAGATTACCAGCCTGGATTTTGAGTCAACTTGGAGTTTCTATCCAGCGCTGTTCTTGGAATTGGATAGAAATAATGCTTATGAGCAAAACTGCGGCGGGTCAGTTTATCGGTTAGTACTGTTACCGTATAAAAATCTTTACGGGCAGCTTTACGCGCTTTAACGTTCATTCCCCTAACAGGTCGATTGTAGGCATCCATGGCATCCTGCCCCCATCGGCGTAAATCGAGGTAGCGTTTTCCTTCAGACATAAACTCAATTTGTCTTTCCCGTTTGATGAGTTGGCGCATCGTTGCCTGATCTGGAAGAGAAACCAGCCCTGGCAATCCTGCACGATAACGGATTTGGTTGAATGCAGCTAAAATCTCTTGTTCATTTCGCGTTACGGTGATCCCTGTTGTTGGTGAAGTGTAGGAACCGTTCAGTTCGTTCAACGCCTCTGCATAATTTAACAAAATCTCTGCATAACGAAATATTGGATAAGCTTTCGTTCGCACATTTGCTTTTAGATTATCTTCCGAATGAATGTATTTTTTACTGGTATATCCGGTACGGTTATAGTCTTCAGGAAAATTTTGTGCTGGCTGTGCACTTCCATCTGCATAGTAGGTCACTTCCTGATTTTTCAAACTCGCATCGCTCCCCGTATAGGAAGTGCCTGGCCAAAAACTATGGCAGAAACCTACCGTTGCGTAGAAGCGCATCTCTCTATTTTGATACATTTTTGCAGTTTGATTCTTTAACGTAAAACCAGAGAAAACCAGATCTGATCCACCAATAGCATCTCCCGCGATCGATGAAGCAGGATATGGATATTTCGTACTTGAAGCATTGATATCTTTTCCATCGACCATATAGAACGCGTCCACCGCATCCTGCGTCAGATTGAGTCCATTGCCACCTCCCAAATAAGTAGGGGCAGCGATCCACATCGGAGAATCCCCCCCTACCGCTGGCTGGCAAGAATAAATAATCTCATCATTCAGCAGCCGAGGTACTTCTCCGTTGAAAACATAGGAAAATGAACGATAAGGATCCACATTTGCCGCACCATTCGGAAAATCACGGGTATTGAAATTAGGGTCTTCCGTCACTGTGGGCAGCGGTGCTGTATCTTTCTCTTTTACGGCAATATAAAGTTTATACCGATTCAGATCCATCACGCGTTTTGCTGCTACCGCTGCTTTTCCCCATTTACTATTATCCGCATTTTGATTGATAAAATGTTTCCCATCTTTTCTTGTCCAATCTGCATAAAAATGGTTACCATTATACCAAGGGCTAGCCGCATACAATAAAACTCGGGACATGGTTGCCAATGCCGCCCCCTTGTCAGGTACATTCATATCCGCAGAAGCCTCTCGCCTATCTAATAAAAACTCATTTGCCTTTTCCATATTTTCGCTGATATAATCGACACACTCATCATATGTATTTCGTTCTATAGACATCTCCTCGGTTCCAGCATCCACGGCAAATGGAGCCTCCGGTACAATCGGGAATGGACCATACTGCAACAAGAGCATATAAGAATAATATCCTCTTAGGAAATAACAACGACCCATAAAATCTCGTCTATCGACATCGCTGATGTCAGGCACCTCGTTGATCCGTTGTAACACTAGATTTGCCCGTCGGATTCCTTGATAGTAATTGGTATAATTGTTAAAATAGTTATTAAAAGGGGTAATTTCATCTAGGAGAAACTTGATGCCCGCATGGCGATCGTCATTCCAGGATGTAAAATTCTCGTCCGATGCACCCTGAAAAGGCGTAGGCGAACTTGTCCATAAATTTCCTTCATTAGGCAAATAGCCCGCAGCTCCACGGATATATTGTTCGACCAAATCCCTGCGTTTGAAAACCGAATCCAACTGCGTTGTATTTTCAAAATAATCATCGACACTCAAAAAGCTAGTGCAAGCGGAAATGCTGCAACAACTGATCGCCATCAAACTACCGACAAAAATTTGACTGATATTGATTTTTATACTTTTCATTTTATATCGTTTTAAAATGTAACCACTAATTGCATTGTATACATCCGCTGAAGCGGGTACACACCTCCATTAGAAGACGCTTGTCCTGGATCCCATAATTTAACCTTATCCCATACGTGGAGATTGTCGCCGACAAAACTCAACGATGCGGATTTAATACCGGCAGGTCTTACCCAATGCTCCGGTAAACGATAATCTACCTGCACATTTTTGAGTCTGATATAACGTCCATTGGCCAACCAGAATGTCGAAGATTGATTGTTATTCGGATTGTTGCCGTAGGTCAATCGTGGAAACCGCGCATTTGTATTTTCGGCCAATGCCGGATCCATACCTTGCTTTTGCGCATATTCCTTCGAGATCCAACGATTGGCCGGATCTGCTGCAATGCTTAATAAATTACCTCGGGATTCCCACGCATAAGGATAGTATCCTGAACCACCCATAAAGTATTGTACCTCTCCAATACCCTCAAAAAATGCACTAACGCTAAATCTTTTAATATTCAAAGTCGCTGCAAAACCATAATTAATATTCGGAATATTGGCATGCGACAGCGGTACGATATCATCATTATTCACCACACCATCACCATTGACATCCTTATACTTAATATCACCCGGCAATACATTTTCCATAAATTGCTGTTTCGGACTACTGATAATATCAGCCTCATCTTTAAATAACCCTTCGGCTATCAGACCTCTCATCACACCATAAGGAACACCTACATACGATTGGTATGGGAAATTAACACCAGACTGTTCCCAATAATCTACCTTATTTCGAGAAAGGGTAAAATTGGTCCGTAACGTAAAGCTTTTGTCTTCACCAATATTTTGGGAAAATGATAATGTACCATCTGTACCCCAAGTGCTCATAGAACCTATATTGGAGTAAGGAAGTACTGATGATAATCCTGCTTCATCAGGAATATTAGCCCGTTTTTGGAAGATACCTGTCGTTTTATTTTTAAAGATATCGACCACCAGATCAAATTTGCGATTCCAAAATTTGGCGTCAATACCAAAGTTATACTTGGTCGTGGTTTCCCATTCCATATCTGGTGCTCCTATCTGTGTTTCGGCGATCCCCGAACCACCCCATGTCCCTGTTCCACTGGAGCCAATTAAGGTCAGATAAGGAAAGCGTACATTCAGACGGTCATTTCCAACTCGTCCATAAGAACCTCTAAACTTCAGGTAGTTGATCCATTTCACATGATCATTAAAAAACGCATATTGTGATGGAACCCAACCCGCAGCGATGGAAGGAAATACTCCAAAACGTCGATCTTTATTAAAATTTTCAGAACCGGTATAGCCCACATTCGCCTCCACTAAATAAGTATCCTTATACGAGTAGGTCGCTCGACTAGAAAATGCCTGATAACGTTGTGGAATAACACTAAACACACTGTTTCCCCAATTACTATTTTTTGCCTCTTGCATATAATAGTGTACCAAGCCCGTCACATTATGATCGTTACTAAAAGTGCGATTATAATTTAATGTGCTCTCAAAATAATATTGACGATCCGACATCGATCCCTGTGCGGTATTCAGATCCTGTTTAGTCACCCTTCGGATAGTACGAAGACTTCCATCCAAATTTCTTCCATTTTTTGGATCCGCATAGTATAAATCAGGATTCATCGTTTTGATAATACTGTGGTAGCCATTGGTGGTCAAAGAAAACATTGCCCTTGCCGATAAGCCCTCGGTTATTGCGCTTAAGTTTTGTTTTACAGCTAAAATGGATTTGGCCGAATACCGCTCACTTTCGAGATAGCCCGTGTAGTTGAGGCGTACATAAGGAGACATCTCATCTGTATTCTGACCATAAGACGGTAATTGTCCATTCGAGTAGCGTACAGGAACCATCGTCGGTGGTAGATTTGCCTGAGCTGACCACAAAGCATCGTTATTAGTTCCATTGCCCGGAGAGTTATGTGTAATAAATACAGTCTCTAGATTCAAAGAAAGCTCTGTTGTCTTAGTCAAATTGGCATCAATATTTCCTCTAAAATTATATTTGTGGTAATCCACATTCACCTTATTTGTGGTATTCTTTTCCTGCTTAAATAAAGCCTCATTATTTAGGGCACCCAAACTCAAGTAATAACGTGCATTTGCTCCCCCACCAGATACACTTAAGTGGTGCTGATTGTTGATCGCATGATCTTTTAGAATCACATCACGCCAATTGATATTGGGATAGAGATCCGGATCTAAATTGGATTTAAACAGTTCCAATTCTGTAGGGGAATAAATAGGTGAATCTCCTCTTGCCACTTTAGCTTCATTTGCTAGCGATGCATAAGTAAAAGCATCCGCATATTGAGGCATCCTTGGCGAATAGCTATAGGTCGCGTTTGTTTTAAAATTAATATTCAGGTTACCTGCTTTTCCCCTTTTTGTATTGACAACGACTACACCATTTGCCCCACGTACCCCATACACTGCAGTAGAAGAAGCATCTTTTAAAACACTGAAATCCTGAATATCTGCCGGATCCAAATCATTTAAATTTCCTTCAACCCCGTCAATTAGAATCAAAGCTCCCTGACGGGCTCCGAAGGTACTGATCCCCCTAACCCAAAATTCTGAAAAATTATTTCCCGGCTCTCCGCTTCTTGTTACCGCTATAATACCCGGTACACGTCCGCCCAACATATTACTTACAGATACGGCAGGCACCTGCAATTCTTTGGGGTCTACACTGGTAATGGCACCAACGACAGAAATCTTCCGCTGTGTTCCCTGACCGGTTACCACCACTTCATCAAACTCATTGACCTTTTGTTTCAGAACGATCTTTTCTTTTTCCTTAGTTGCGGTATAAAGTCCTTCAAAGGGTTCATATCCTACAATTCTAAAAACGAGTGTCGCATTGACAGGGATATTATTAAACCTGAATCTCCCGTCCGCATCACTTGTCGTTCCCGAATTTGCTTTATTTTTTATCGTAATAGAAACACCTACGAGTTCTATTCCTTTTTCATCCATAACCGTTCCGGCGACATTGATAGTACCTTGTCCGAACGCATAGATAGATATACACAATAGTGTTATTATGGTTAAAATTCTTTTCATGATTAGCTTGTTACTCGATTGCATATTTACGAACTCTCACGCCCCATCCTTCGGCGATATAGTAATTACCCTGACCATCATTGGAGATGTCATATGGAAAGCTAAAACGCGCTTCTACAGGAGCTCCATCCGTTGCTCCTTCTACATTTGTCCTGCCTGCAATGGTGGAGACATAACCATCTATGGCTGATATTTTTCTGACTAAATACGACCCTGATCCCTCCACAATAAAAATATTACCATCTTCATCTAATGTCATCCCGTTAGGCTGAGCAAATGCACTTTCCGACAGATATCCATTCGTCACCCGATTTCCATTGAATCCTGCGTAGGGAGCTGCTTCATATATGCCTTGTGCATTTTTAGCAATTTTATAAATACCATATGCAGCTTGAACCGACATATAAAAACAATCATGAAAAGGATCAAAAATAAGGTATCCACCATCACCTGACTTGACAATATCTAATGCTGGATTTAAAATTTCGACCTCTTGAGTTGCTATTTCAAAGCGGCCAAATTTTCCATCACGGTCACAGAAATAGAGCCATTTTTCGGATTGATCCAATGCTAAAGCCCGAATCCGAGCAAAGGTTCCAAGTGCGCCCAATCGACTTGGTGCCCACCCCGATTCTCGGGTATAACGATATACGGTATGAGGAGAATCCCAACCTGTAGCATACACGGTATTTCGATCCGTTGTGACGGTCGGTTTTCCTGCTTGAAAACCGGCATGAACAGTGATGACGGTATTATCAGGTACGGAAATATAACGTACCGAAGGATTATCTCGCTGAAAAACAAGGATCTTTTCATCGCCCAATGCGGCTATGCCATGCATATAAGAAAAGTTAGCCTCTGCTAGTGAACCATCCGTCTTGGTTCCTCCTGCTCCCCCTGCTATCGTTGATACATTTTCAGAAGCACTGTATGCAAAAACACGGGTAGGAATTACCGTTTTACCATCGATCTCGATCGAAATCGTGTTCTGCCCCGAAATTTGCCTTGGAGCGAGACAGTATATGGTATTGTTATCAACACCAATTACGGTTGATATTCTCTCCGTCAACGCATCTTTAAAGACAACTTTGACCTTACTTTTGTCATTACCAAAATTGCTTCCCTTAATCACAATTTTCTCACGAATTCGTCCAGAATCAGGCATAAAACTGGTTACCTCAATGGGTTTTGAGGCATCAAAGGGTAAATGACGCCCTTCATCGTCCCTTTCATTATCTTTGCACCCCACAAAGAGTAAAAGGAGCAAAAAAAATCTCGCTCTCATAATTTAAATAGATTTAATTTGGTTAGTAAATAATTTAGTTACTGTTGGTTATTTTGTATAAATGTCAAAAAGACATTTACAATATTAGCTAACAAATCTGATTAAGATCAGGGGCTTTTTCGTCAATTTTGAGGGGATAATTGAGCAAACCACCCTAACGATTACATGTTATAGGTCCGTAATAGCAATTCAGCTCCACTACAATGAAAAGAAATAAAAAGCTAAACTTTCAATATGCTAGAGGGTAGTTAATCACAGAAATTGCTCGGCAGACCATCATACCAAAAAACCCTTCTGTTTTTTAGTGGGGACTTATTTATAGATGATGCACAATATGGATACAGAACCACGATATGCCTGCAAAAAAATGATTCTCATATCGATCGGATTTTAATCATTGGAGTATAGCATGGAAAGTACTACGATGCTATCAAAATCATATAAACAAATAATGCGCAACACCATTTTGCGGAAATAGTCAGTAAAGCAAAACAAATTATAAACATTACATCTATAAAGAGAGATGGGTTTACTTTGCTAATCTAGAAATTCGAATAGTTTTTCAGATTCACTTTACCCAATTACAAAAAATATCAAGCGACTTTCAATACGAAATGTGAAAGAAAAATAAGATTTACAATTAGAGAAAAGCATGTATGTATCCGTGAAAAAACAATTAAACAAAAAGGATCTTAACATGCCCTAATCAGCAAGTTTAATCAGTTGAAAGTTCAACCAACTTTTAAATAATTTCTGATGGGTAAAACTTGTTTTCGACGGCATTATTGATAGTCTTATGCTACATTTATAGGTATATGTGCGCTTTCTGTAATTGGATTATACACTAAGGCAGCTCATCTAACTAGAAATGACTTAGCCAAAATAAATCCAGGAGAATAATGGAGAATAATAAGGTAGAGATATGCAGTATGTTCTACTACTATAATTGGAGTTAAAATGCATAATTTATTCCTTTGGCAAGGTACTTAATAGTTCTTTAGCCGAAACTTCTTTTATCTCCCCATTAACCTTAACTACTAAGGTACCATTCTTTTCTGCAGTTTCATGAGCTAATTTGATTAAAGCTTTTTGAACACCCAATCGAACTTTCTCTGAAAAAGAAATATTATTCGGTATTTTTTCTGTCTTATTCAACATACTCACTTTGTTTTTTAATCGTTAACCAAATCTCGTCATTAATTACCATTTCTCCAAATTCATCCTTTTTAGCTATAATTTCAGGTACAAGATCCATATTATCAAAAATAATCCATGTGTCGCAAATAGGTTTATACAAATTTAACAGATTGTAAATTCCTCTATAGTAGCGTCGAAAAATAACATCTTTTGGAATAGCGTGACCACCTAATGAGACGCGCTTTAATACGCGCTTACAAGCCAATTCAGGAGAATCAAGCCAAAAAAATAACAAAGTAACCTGATAGCTACGTTTTTTTGCATTTTCAATTAATGATACATAACTTCTTGTAGCGAGTGTAGTTTCAAATGCAAAGTCAACTCCTTCATTCATCAGTTCTTGAATTCTTTTCAACATAATACGGCCAGCTGACACAGCAACACTGTCTGGATTAAAAGGAGAAATTCCAGCTGCTATATTATCCGCATTTATATATTCTTTACATTCCAATATTTCTGGCAAAACAGTATAGCTAGCTGTTGTTTTGCCAGCCCCATTACAACCACAAATAATGTACATATTTGGCATAATAAATCTATATAAATGATAAAAATTTGTTTTTTATTCTGCAGTATATGACAATACTTTTAAGCAAGAGTAAAGCTAACAAATATTTGATAACCAATCAATAAAAGGTATAAAGGATCCTACATGTGTCAATTCTAGGGATATGGAGAGCGTAGTCATATAGGATTATGACCTAAGAGTCAGCAAAGTAAAATAATGCGGCTTCTTCCCATGCAGCTAATTGTACTCAGAAGTAATTGCAATCAGTCGGGAGCAACATACTCTAAACCTATTAGAATACCTTGAACAAACAGGGGATTGAGGGATAACGGGAATTGCTCAAATTGCCAATATGAAAAAACAGATGATCCGTTATTAAAAACGGTATTAGACATAAAATAAAAACCTTACCTCAGCTGAAAAACATTTCCAATTAAACCGAAAAAGCGGTTATCTCAAAAAAGATAACCGCTTTAATAGCTAAAAAAGACAACCGCTTTTAATCGCTTTGATTAATATTTAACGATACCGTATGCTGATGTAATACCACCTTTAATTTGAATTCCTCTTTTAAATTCATTTTTATCGGTATCATAGCAAGCGATATACCATTGTGAATCCACTGTTTTTACAAAAACATATGCTTTACTACCCTCTACTAATACCCCATTGGAAGGGACAATCTGAACTTTCCCTAATCCAGAATCATTTAGATTTTTGACCATCACCTTATTGTTGATATCAAAAATATATGCGCCCAGTAGTGCTTTCCCATCTTTTAGGTAAGTATGTTGGTCCGATTGCTGTCCCATATATCCTTCCGAGAACAAGCTGTAGTTGGACAGATCAAATGCATAATCCGGATCGATCTCTGTAGTACCGGCTTTCACACGCAACAAGGTGTAGAATTTATCCTCACGGATCGTGGTGAAGTAATAGTTACCATTTTCATCAAAGAAACTTGATTTTGTTTGATACCACGTACCTGTTGTATGTCCATATTTATCATTAGATGCAATCTTTTGATTTTGTAAACTTGGGTAATCTGCTGTCAATACATAAGCGACTTGTTTTGCTGGAGCAGCCCATTCCGGTGTTAGGTATAGAAATCCGACATAGATCTTACCATTTCTAATACCAAGACTTGTTGGAGACAATTGAATTGTTGATTTTTCATAAAATTCATTTGGTTTACCTGCTTTAGCAATCGCAGGAACTTTAAAATTCAATGCCGATTCGCCCTTCACGATCATCGTTGCTGTATCGATAATAAATAAGCGCTTATCAATAGCTTCCGTTGTCACATTATATTGAGCCGCCCAATTGATAAAGTTTAAACGGCCATCCATAAATGCGGATTTCATCATCCCCATGTAGTTGCCCGGGTTAGAAACTACCGCATTTCCTTTTTCAACAATATCGCCTGTTGCGACCGAATATTTAAAAACAGCATTACCGTCCGTTATGAAAATATTGGATCCCTCCCTTACGCCATAAGTCTGGTCTATTTTTCCCGTTACATCAATACCAAATCCTACAGGAGATACCGAACCTTCTTTCATCAGGTCTTCTACCGGTAAAATATAATCGTGCTTTTCACCTGCTGCTTCCACTTGAATGGTCACACCATATTTGGAGTCTTTCGTGATTTCCTCTGGAGCCGGATTATCAGAAGAATTTTTACAGGCAGCAAAACTTAAAGCCACAGTGGCCATTAGACATGATTTTTTAAAATAAGTATTAAAAAAACGCATAGTTGTATAGTATAATTGTTAAAAATTAAATTAAAATATGGACATTCTCAATTTGGTATAGAATGCACGACCTGCTTTTTGCAGTCCAAAATTATCGTAAAGTCTTTCGTCGGTAAAATTTCTAGCTTCCATAGAAATCCCGTATTTATTATGCTTCCAAGAGTAAGACAAAATCGCAGAATGCACATCTTGATTCGGAATATAGAGCTTGGTCGATTGCGATGCTAGGTTCTCCCAACTCATATAAAATTTATGGGTATATTGATTCATATAGGTCAGTTCGATACGAGTACCCATTCCCAACCAGTCATTTTTTCCAATTGAAATATCCACATTTCCATACAGATACGGTCTATTGGGCAATTGTTTGTGTAGGATGGATGCTGCCGGATCAATAGACTCATCGGTTTGCAATTTGGTTACGATTGCTTTATCATAACTTCCGTTGACATTGATCCGAAACAAATCTTTATAACCGTATTTAGCATCAAACTCAATTCCATACAATCGTGCCCCATCGAGGTTAGAGTATCGATAATAATTACCCGCACTGACCATCTGGATATAATTATTGGTGTTGCGTAAGAACGTAGTGACATCTAAATTGATAAAATGTTTGTCCTGGAAATAGCCATTATAAAACACACCGAGATTTACATTATTCGCTTCTTCAGGTTTCAGGTCAATATTGGGCAATACATAGACTACGTTACCATAGAGCTGTTCTACCGAAGGTAATTTATATGATTTTTCAATCGATGTTTTGATTCCTATATCCTTCTTCAAGAGATATCTCAAGGTCAAACCACCGCTTTTATAATCTTTATAGTTGTCATACTTGACCACATCACCTTCAATCAGATTGCCCTCACTATCGTATTTCCGCTCATCTGCCGTATAGCTGTTATCCATACCATAATATTTAAAGAATACCACAGAACTTAGTTTTTCATCGAGCCATTGCCCCTGCCAAGCTAAGTTGATCAGGTGTTTATTCAGACGCTTTGGCCTGCTGTTGATTTCCCGATATTCCTCGGTTTTCATTAGATCAAAATTCTTTTGCTGATTGGTGCTGAGGTTATAGCTCAAATTGATCACTTGCGATTTTTCCTTATTCAGATTATAAGAAAAATCGGTCTTTGCGATATAACTCTTGTTGACAATCTGATCATAAGCTTCATCCTTGAATGTGCCATTACTTTGTGGTATCCCTGACCAGTAATAGATATATTTTGCAGTATCCCTTACATCGGTTCGACTATCACCATAGCTCGCAAAAATATCCACATATAAATCCGGAAGGAAGAGCCCATTTTTACGATATTGGATACTTGGAGTCAGGAACTTATTTTCAGACCATCGACCACCATATACTGATTTGATATTGGATCCCATTTGGATTTGCTTGTTATTTTCTGAATAGCCCAGTCCAAAAAGGAGACGATCTGCCCATTTCACATTTTCAAAACCAGCTTCCAATTTACCCATTCCAGAGGTGTAAGCATCATGAAAACGTCGCGCTTTATCGACTTTCACCAACTGATTCTGTACGATCCCTGTTTCTTCATCAACAAAGGATTTGAAGTATCCATCCAGATTAATCCCATACTTCGGATTGCTGTACATCATATAATTATTGTCCGAATGGTTGAAAAACGCATCCGCTTTCACCATCAATCCGGTCTTTGCATCCCGCATATTGGCAATCAATGAAGCCTGGTGGGTATTGAAAGAGCCATAACCATAGCTAAAATCAAAAAATTGTTTATTTCTACGTTTGGTGATGATATTGACAGCACCTCCCAACACATCCGTTGGCAAGTAAGCGGGCACAACACCCTTATACACTTCAATACGGTCAACTAAATTGACAGGAATATTATTTAAGGTCATGGAGCTCCCATAATTTTCCATGGGCACCGCATCGATAAAGATTTTGGCATCCAAGCCATTGATTTTAAAGGAGAAATCAGACCCCATCCCCCCATCTTCACGAATGGTCACACCGGGAGAACGTCTCAACAGCTGATTCAGATCGGCTACCTTATCCACCTGTGTATTTAAATCGATCACATTGACCGCATAGCCGGACTGTTTTATTTCCTGTACTTTACGTTGATTTAAGGTTTTTCCAACAACAGAAACCTCATCGAGTGATTTTTCATCCCGACGAAGCTGGAAATCCAGAAAGGTATTGGTGTTTGTCGCCAGATTAATCTTCCTCGTGTCCGAATGAAAACCGACACTTGATACACGCACACTGAAATGCGCTTGCTTTAGTTTCAAGAATTGGTAGGATCCATCGACATCACTGGTTGTTCCCAGATCCAATTCCTGTATCGAGATGGTCGCACCAGCGATAGGTTTTCCAAAAGAGTCTTTTACGTAACCCGAAAGATTAAACGTTTCTATTTTTTGTGCACACAATAAGAGCGAGATGTGTAAAAAAAATCCTGTTAAAAATAATTGTTTAGCTTGCATTAATTGTTTTATTATCGCTTTTAAATTTCCCCAATGTTCAGACCTTCTTTAAAAAACACCACATTTCATCGATACCTTACTGCATATTAAGATTACGAATTGCTTTCCAATCAGTTGAAAAAGCAAGACACATTTCTTTCTGTCATAAGGAGATTAGGATATTTGCTGATGGTGATTGACGAACATCCTATATTACTAAGTGTCGTTTTTATAGAAATTGTCCCGATTTATTTATACTTAATATAAATAAGGAAATAAAGCGCCTTAAAAACCTACTTTTTTCAGATTCATTCTGACCGATTTCAGGCAGATGGAAAGTTGATTACGGATCGTTTTTTCGGATAGGTCCAAAGCGGTTGCAATCGCATTATTGTCCAGTCCATCTCTAAATTTGAGCATAAACATATCCTTACTTTTGGAGGGGAGTTTAGTGATCAGCTGATCAATCATGAGGTGCAGATCCTGATACATTATGTCCTGATCGGATTCCTGGTCGCCGATGACTTCGACATCACGCAAATCCATTTGATCATCGATCGCCAGTCTTTTTTTGATTTCATGCAACGCGGCATATTTTACCGCCCTTTTGAGGTAAATTTCGATATGTTCGATCTGCCGCTCTTTTCTCTTGTCCCAGAGCGAGACAAACACATGTTGCACCATATCCTTTGCTAAAGATTCGTCATGAACAATACAGATCGCATACTGCAAAACTTGATCCCAATACCGTATATAAATCTGTTCGAAGCTCTTGGCATCAATTGACTTACAACACATTATATTATTTTGATCGCTCATATCATTTTTCAGCTCGACAAATTTAACTTAATTTAGACACAATCCAAATAAGAAATGAAATAAACCAATAAAATGATTGACAGCGTGAAAGGAATGATCAATAACAAATGACAACCTAAAAAATCATTTGAAACTTCATTATTTTTTTATTATATTAGGGATGCAATAGGAAACTGTTGATTATTTAGGTTAATAAAAGAAAACCCTCACCATCTCCTGACGGTGAGGGTTTCTTTTGAAGCTGCTAATCGCCAGTCTCCATAAAATTCGTATTGGTCCATTTTAGTTTACTATAACTTTTTAGAAACTTGAGTCTTAATTCCAATATTTTCTCCTGAGCATCGATGAGCTTATTCTCCCGGCTGTTGATCAAGAAGAGCGAACTTTCTCCATTCAAGTACCTCGTCTGTTCGGCTTGCAGTAATTTGGTATAGTTATCGATATTTTTTGTCGCGATATCGATCTGCCTCCAGTAGTTGATGACCTCATTTCTATAGCCAGCAATTTTTATGGTCAATTCCTGACTTTTAAATTTAAGATCTAAATTATTTTGTTGAATTTTAAATTTTGCATTTTTATAATCCGCTCTAGCCTGTCTTAAAAAAATAGGGATTTCTAGTTTTACACCATACTGATAATTGTTGTCAAAAAGTGGGAAATAGTGATGTCCATAACCTTCCTTTCGCAAGAAGTTATAAGTAAAATCAATCTTAGGCAATAGGCTTTGCAGTTTCAATCTACGTTCGCTTTCCAGGATCCGCGCCTTTTCATCGTAGTATCGTAATGCAGCATGATCCTGTAGAAGCTGTCCATCAACCTCCGCGAGCATTTCTGTATAAGAGCTGTACAGATTATTTTTATCCAATCGTTCAGCAGGGATAAGTCCTGTTGTGATCGAACTTGGCTGCTGATTTTCCTGCCAAAGATACAGCGAAAGTTGCTGTGTGGCACTTATAAATTGGAGCAAGGCATCTTGTTGCTGCATTTCAAAACTTTGCAGTTGAGACCATGCTTCGGTGGTATCTATAGCAGCTTGCTCTCCATGTTGAAAAGTTTTAATCACCAGATCTAAGCGTTGTTTATTGATATTTACAGTTTCGTGCTGCAGGAGGTAGTTTTCATAGTGTTTCACCCATTCCCAATACGTATTCTCCGCGTTCATCAGCAGTTCATTGGTCAATAACAGCTGTTCAGCTTCGGTCATCCGTCTAGCGATCTGTGCCTGTTCTAAAAGTGCCCTGCGTTTGTCGTACAATAAATTTTTAGCTAAGGGCACAGTCACGCCCATCTGGTATAGTCCACCTTTGGTATCGCTGTTATTGAGTTTCTCCCCATCGAGATGGTTATAACTACCATTCACTTCAATACCATACCAAGTCGGAATACCCAAACTGATATTGCGCTGTTTATAATAATCGAGACCATCTAGGGTTTTATCACCGATCTTTGCATCCAGTACGGGATCAAAATTCCCCCGCGCCTGCTGGATATCGGTTTCAGCCATTCGATTTTGCAGGCGATATTTAAAAGCTAAGGGATGGTAATTTTTGACGATCGCCAAAAACTCGCTATGCGCTAAACGTAAGGTATCCTGACCATAAGAAATAGGTCCAAAACAGCAGAAGATCAATAGTAAAATAAAACTATTTGGTCGCCTCATCATTCGTTGCTTTTTGTTCATTTTTGACGGTATAATAATCAGGCGGAAATCCATTGACATTTCGCCATAGCTCATACCAGATCGGCACATCATTGAGGATCGCGATCCCTTGCACACCGGCTCCCACCTTGATCTGTGGAGGCCAAGGTTTTTGGCCTTTAGCTTCGACGACTAAAGCCCTAAAAAGACCACTGGCATTGATATTACTTTCTATAGCAATCACCTGACCTGCAAAGGTTCCATAGCTTGTAGTAGGCCAACCTGAGAATACGATCGCCGGAAAACCATCAAACACACACATCACGCGCTGTCCTACCTTAAGCAAAGGCAGATCTACAGGCTTAACAAAAATCTCGACCGCATAATTCACTTCACTGGGTACAATCGTACCGATGCTTTCCGTTTCCTTTAAAATCTCTCCGATACCGCCCTTATTCAGTTGTACTATTTGGCCATGCTGTGAAGCGACCACGTAATATAACCCTTGCCTTGCTTTATAATTGGCGACCTGATTTTCAAGTTTTGCAATTTCTCCCGTACTTCCCTCGATCTGTCCCATACTCGTTAATCGATCACCCTCCGTCTTACTCAGTTTTTCGGTATAGTCCTGTATCGTGGCATTCTGTTCGATTTCCACAGCCACGATTTCCTGCTTCGTCTGCGCCAATTTTTGATCGATCGCTGTTTTTTTAGCCAATACATTTTGGTATCCGATATTACGCTGCTGAAACTGGGTGAGTGATACAAGACCTTCATCATACATTTTTTTCTGTCGATTAAATTGATCTTCACTTAACCGCAGCTCATTGGTCATCGCCAGAAGCTCAGCCTCCTCTGCTTGTAGCTTATTATTCAACTGACTGATCTTCACCTTGAGCTGAGCCAATTTCAATTCTCTTCCTGAGGCAAGAGCCTTCAGCTGGTCTGCCGTGGTCCCCACTTTAGCTTCGTAATAATCGCGTACCCCTTTTTTAGCATTCACCTGTTGCTCGGTACGTTGCACCAGCAAGGTATCCATATAGTCTTCCTTTACTTCGGCCAACTGCAGGATGGTATCTCCTTTTTGTACAAAATCTCCATTTTTCACATACCATTTGATGATCTTACCCGGTATCGGCGAATGAAGCTGTTGCGGTCGCTGATCCTGATAAAGCGTCGTCACCGTACCTTTCACTTTGATATTTTGCGTCCAGGGGAGAAAAAGTGTAACCAAGCAGATCAACGCCAAGATGATAAACCACCTCTTTACGTTAGACTGCTGATGGATATGGTATATGTTATCGAATGATGTTAGTTTCATGGGTAGGCGATGGCTTTACTTAATTTCAATCGTACGGTTGCGCAAGTAGAGGTGCTGGTCGGCAATCTCCATAATATCTCTTTCTTTTGATACTATAATAATCGTTGTATGCGCTTTGATTCGATGGAGATATTGCAACAATTTATTTCTGAATACATCATCCATTCCATCCAGCGGATCTTCCAGTAGCAGAAGACGATTATTTCCCAAAAGTGCTCTGAGCATCAAGATCATTTTTCTTGCACTAAAAGATATTTCGGTATCCGTTTCACTCAGTAAGGTATAAAAACCATTGCTAAATTGATCAGACAGGTGCTCGATACCGATCGCTTCAGAAAGTCGCAGAATATCTTCGGTACTGATGTTTTCACGCCCTAGTACCAGGTTTTCATGCAGGGTACCTTTGATGATTGTCATGTCTTCCATATACAAACCAATGCGATTGCGCAAAGCAATTTTATCGATATTTTTGATGGGTATTTTATCAAAAAGTATGGTACCAGCCGATGGGTCATAAAATCCGGCGATCATATTCAGAAGCATGGATTTACCTGCTCCCACCTGTCCTGATATCACGGCGAGGCTATTGGCTGGAACATTAAAATTGAGATTTGTAAAAATGGGTCTACTATCACCAAAATTTAAACTGACGTCTTTAAACATCACCTCCAGACCATTGCTTTGACCCTCCAGTACAATCTCTCCATTGGACTCTTCCAACAATCCGGTTACTTTATTTAATTTCACAAGGGAGGCGATCATATCGTAATAGCTTTCGAGGCTTTTTATCAACTTTTCAACCGCTGACATAATCATAATGACCACAATTTCGGTAGCGACAAAGGCACCGATATTGAGCTTTTGATTGACGAGCAAATACGTCCCGATAGCCAGCATCACCAAAGTAATGATCACATTAAAACCGATGATCGATTTATATTGGATCAACAGCACCTTAAAGTGGGAAGTCCGATGATCGAGGTATTGGATCACCCGCTGATCTGCGCCCGCTAGATGCATATTGGTTTTTGAAATAATCTTAAATGTTTTTATTGCGCCTGCGATATCTTCAAGCCAGGAAGCCACTTCATATTTTTTATTACTCTCCTCAATACTGGATTGAATACCAGAATCCATTGTAAAATAAAAAATGCAAATGACGATGATGATGACCACAGCCCCAAATACCAAAAACCAAGCATGATAGAAAGACAACAGGATAATTCCAAAAACGATCTGGATCAATGCAGTCGGTATCTCCAGCAAGATCTTGGAAATTCCTTTTTGTAAATTTTGGGTATCAAAGAAACGGTTTATCAGTTCGGGGAGGTAGTATTTTTTTGTTGCGGAGAGGTCTATTTTCGGAAGTTTTTGTGCAAATGCGATGGCATATTCGACGAAAATTTTCTGTTGAATTTTTTCGATGATCTGCATCACTTTAATTCGAAAAACACCCATCAAAAAAGTTCCTAAGACGACAAAACCAATGAGTAGGTACAAAGATGTGACCATGGTTGCGCCCAGAACAAAACTGACGATCGCCTGAATACCGAGTGGAATACTCAACTGCACAAGACCACTCAGAATGGCATAAATATAAATTGCTGCTAAGTCTTTTTTCTCTTTTGTGATCTGCCTGAACCACATGCTGCTGGTCGCAGTATACTCCTGTTCCTTAGCCATTATGTATATAATTTAAGTGCAGGGGATATTCTAATGTTCTAATCTTCACAGGTCTTATTGTGTTTATGATTCCGTTTTACATGTTCAAACTTAATAAAAAATACAAAAAAAATAAACTTTTACGTACAAAAATAGCGCGTTTTTTTGATGATAGAATAGCAGATTTTTCAAAAAAAGTCGTTGGGTTTCCCCAACGACTTTCGTTATCTTATATCTAAAAAGTTATGCTCCTTATTCTGCTAGGTCGTGGTTCCAATTCTGGGGAATTGAACCAGTTTGAAGTCTACTAATCCGGCAATTTCACCTTACCAATAAAGGGATATTCTTCTACCGTTTCAATAGCTTCCGAAATCGGGTAGCATAATTGAAAAGTTTCATTTAGCTTTTCTGAAAATTGGAAAAGTTGATCTTTTTTTACCTTTTCAAAAATCCAGATGGGATCCAAAGGATTCGAGTTGTACTTCGTAATAATTGCAGTATATCCATTATTTTGAGCTTCGACAAGCCTGGCTTTTGTAATATTTGCTAATTCCATATCAGACTAATTTACAAAAAATAAATTAAAGGTTATTTCAATTTTAAGCTAAAAAATGGAGGAAAATTAAAAAAAACAAGTATAATTAGGCATTAAACACCTATATTACTAAAAAAGATCAAAAATTAGAAACGTAACAAAATGAGTAACGATGTGACTCGTGACCCAGTAACAAAAAGATCTAAACTTTTTCTAACCATATCACTTTCTAACCTGATTATAGTCACAGGTGACCAGTAAAGCAATACAATATAGATATAAACTACTATGGACCCAGTTTTCTAATCCATGCTAACGAAATGTTAAATGACAAACAATGGAAATAAAAATACCACTGTATGAAAAGAAGATGCAGATATAAAGTTTTCTTAAAATTTCATTTCATATAAGTCCACATCATCGATCAGCTTATCCGATGCGATCTGGCAAATACAATGCTCAAAAAGAAGGATCTGTTTATGATGCCAAACCGAATCCTCAAAAATTGATTGTTTGTTTGAAACAAAAATTGATTTTAAAGGGATACTCATTCCCTTACCTACCGCTTTAATCACCGATTCCTTCGCTGTCCAATAATCAAAAAAAACCTGATAACGATTCACCGCAGACTGTATGTCAGCCCATTCTTCTTTATGGAAAACACGTTTAAAGTCTTTCATATCCAAAACCCTAACCTGTTCGATGTCAATCCCAATACTTCCACCAACCGAAAATGCACAGACCACATAACATCCCGAATGGGAGATATTAAAGTCCAGTTCATCATCCACATAGGGTCGACCATATGAACTATACTGCACCTGAGCGAATAGATGCTCAAATCCCAGATCCATCATCCCTTTTTTCAACAATAACTTTCCAATAAGCGACACCTGCTGATCTACCGAATGCCTTAATCTCAGTATCTTATTTTGCATCATTAAAGGAAGAAGCTTCATTTTTGTTTGGAAATCTATGTTGGATAGAGGCTGTTCTAAAGAAGCATAATAGATTTTGATCATCATTTGAAAATAATTGTTTTGCAATAAGGTCTATTATATTCCGATTTTTCAAACGGAAAACTTATCGGATCAGTCCTTTAGAACCTGCCCTGTCAAACATAGGAAAAATTATGATTTTTCTGCATCAATCTCCCTAAGCAAAAGTGATAAAGGTCTGCCGTAGCTAAAATTCATATTTTTTTATGTGAATAACTTATAAAGAACTATCTTATACATAGATTATAAATCAATTATGGGTAAAATTTTAATTAATGGACTATTACTTAAAAATAAGCACAGTGGGGTACAATATTCAATTGAGAACTTGATTGCAGCTTTACAGCAACTAGATTTAAAAGAGCATGATATTGAAATATTGATATCAGAAAATTACGAAGGCCCATTGCTTGATAACAGTAATGTCAAGTTAAAAAAAATACAGCACAATCTGAACAATAGATTCAGTCGAATCTATTATGAGCATGTTGTAATCCCCACCTATTTAAAAGAGGAAGGTTTTGACCTCTATCATTCACCAGGTTATATTTTACCCTATTTTTCCAAATTTAAAAGTATTGTTACGGTTCACGACCTGATAGCTTTAGATTTTCCAAAACTTTGTCAAAATGAAACAGCAGCCTATTTCAAATTAACACTTCCCCAATCTATTCGAAAAGCAGATCATATTATTACCGTATCACAAAAAGTAAAAGATGATGTATTAAATCATTTCCCTGACATTTCGGAAGAGAAAATACGTGTTATCTATCCCGGTTTAAAGGCCAATTTTAATTCCGTTCTTGATCTTAAAATCAGAGAAAACATCAAGAGCCTGTATAATCTTCCTGAACAATTCTTTCTATTTGTGGGTAATTTGGAACCTAAGAAAAACCTCACATTTATTATACAAGCTTACACAAAAATTAAAAACATGCGCCTCTGCGATCATAAATTGGTGATCGTTGGTCAATTAGGTTGGAAATACGATTCTATTTTAAGCGAAATAAAGCAGAGCCGTTTCAAACTAGATATTATTTTACTCGGATATATCGACGAGCAGTATTTACCAGCCTTATATGCTATGGCAGATCTATTTCTTTTTCCTTCTCTCTACGAAGGCTTTGGTATTCCCGCATTGGAAGCAATGGCCTGTGGCTGCCCCGTTATTATATCAAATCGAGGAGCGTTGCCTGAAGTCACTGGAGGAGCTGCCTATCAAATCGATCCATACGATATCGACTCCCTTATCTCCGCTATCCTTTTACTATTGAACGATCGAGAGCTCAGAGAAAATATGATTCAAGAAGGAATATTGTGGTCAAAAAATTTCACTTGGCAAAAAACTGCTACAAATACGTTTGACCTGTATCAATCCCTGTTATGATGTAAATTTTTGATGTACAATTGGATATAGTTTTGCGATTTTGCTCTCATAGCCAATAGATTTACATGCATGCGTTCCAACGCTTCATGAGAAAATCCTCCTGCAGCCCAATCATCAAATGACATGCCCAATCCATGATGTTTCCATAACAGACCATTTTTATCTTCACTTTTACCATATGGCTCCAAAATAATCAATGGCGTAGCAGCAGATAAAGAATCAATGAGGGTGCCCGCACCTGGTTTACAGATAATAGCCTTACTACTTTTAGCAATTTGATACAGGGGGGAATATGGAGCATCATTAAGCCTGTGTTGTGTGTAGTCATGATCACGATCTACATCATATAGGGGTGGAAATCCATGTTCGCCATTTTCATCCGTATCCCAAATATTCCATTCCGAAGATAAATGGTAAAAATGAATGCGAGCGTCTTCCTTTTTAAAATCCCGATTACCATAGGCCACCATAGAGAGGTTATATTGCGTATCGAAAAGTCGCGCAGCTTGCTTTTCAAAATCACCAAGCCCCCAACCGCCGCCATGGATGAGTAGATTATTTGTCCTTTCTTCAAAAGGTAATGGCATACCGTTATCCACATCGATATGGTAGTTTATCGCTTGTTCTTCCCAATGATGAAACCACTTATTATTCATACCCGCATGAATATCCATATGCATTTTCCATGAAACTGAATAATCAGCATCCAAATGACAACAGTCGATTTGAAGTTCAATTGGATGAATCAATTCGCGATAACGCTGCAGAATGGGAAGCCAAAAACCTGAAAAGACAACAAAATGACGTCGTTGCTCTTTCACCCACAGCGCAAGAAGTTCACCCACAGCTTGGTCATCTAATGCATCCTGTGGATTACGGGCCAATTTATGCGCCAACAAAGCAATCGAAAAATTCTCTTGAAAAGTAGATTTAATTTGAGGAATAATATCCTTTTTCTGCTGTTGATAGAAACGCTCAAAAACATGCACACATGAATCAATGCCTGCACTTTTTAATTGTCTATGCATAATGATTCCAGGAATATAAAACCCCATTCCAGGTCCTGCATTTAAAATCGTAATATTAGGCATGCTCATATTTATATTTAATTATTAGTTCACCAGGTTAGGTTACAAAAACTTGCTTAACAAATATAATATTTTACAAGAGAATACCGATACCCCAACAAAAAACTCCCTGAAGTTTAAATGATTAACTCCTAAGCATCATTAAAATAGGCTTTACGTATCAATAGCAGCGATTTACGACAAAAAATTATAAAGTAGTCCTATAAATTTTGATTTAATTCAATAATTTTTGTAAATTACTATACCTAAATGACTTAAAATTAACCAAATGACTAAGATTCTTATTACTGGCGGAGCTGGAAACTTAGGAAGTTCTCTTGTTCACACCTTAGTTCAACGACAAAATTATGAAGTTGTCGTGGTCGACAACCTGACCACTGGAAACAAGGCGAATTTGCCCCAAGGCTATCCCAACCTTAAATTTTTCAAATGTGATGTTAATATTTACAGCGAACTTGCTGCAATTATGCAAGCTTTTCAATTTGATTACGTGCTTCACTATGCAGCTGTTGTGGGCGTAAAACGTACATTGGAAAATCCACTTGCTGTTTTGCAGGATATCGAGGGAATTAAAAACATCCTGAATTTATCACGGGATTTAGGTGTCAAGCGCGTCTTTTATGCATCTTCCTCTGAGGTATACGGTGAATCCACCCAGCTTCCACAGAAAGAAGATATTACCCCATTAAATTGTAAGTTGCCGTATGCCATTGTCAAAAATGTTGGAGAAGCGTTTTTTAGATCCTATCAAAAGGAGTACGGTCTTCCATTTGGCATCTTTCGCTTTTTTAATACTTATGGACCCAAGCAAAGTAGTGATTTTGTGATTCCAAGATTTATAGAATCTGCCATGAACAATCAAGATATTACTATATACGGTAATGGACACCAAACGCGCACATTTTGTTATGTCGATGACAATGTGGAAACGGTATTTAAAATCATTGACCGACAACTTCTAGTCAACGAAATCATCAATATTGGTTGTTCTATAGAAATTAATATTCGCGATCTGGCAGAGAAGATTATTGCTTTAACGAACTCGTCATCATCGATTATACATTTACCCGCTTTGAAAGAAGGGGACATGTCCAGACGTCAGCCTGATAATGCTAAAATGTTAGGTATTTTAGGAAAACAACCGGTATCCGTTGAAAATGGAATTAAAAATATCATTTCCCTCCGTTATTCATCATGAAAGGAAATGCATACAATTTTAGTATTTTTCACAGTTTTTTCACATCATCAATCGAAAAAATTAAACATTTATAATACTTGGTATTTCCAATTCTTTTGCATAAAACTTGAGCATCCAATTTTCCACGACGGAAATAATCTCCTGTTCCCAAGATACACTATAAAAACCATGATTACCATCTTCAATGATGTATTCCAAAAAAGGGATCTGATGGTCTTCAAGCATCTGCTGAATTTGCCCGACGGATAAGATCGTCTCCGGATCCTTTCCGCCATGAATAGACAATACTTCCCCCTTAAAGAAATGAGTACCTTGCTGTTCCCATCTTTTTGCCTGAGCAGCTTTAAAATCATCCATTTTACTCATATTTTTAAAAGGATCAAGTAAAATCCTCAAAATATGCTTCACATTAATTTCTTTGTTCAACAGTCGCCGATAGGTATTCCTGTCCAGGGCTTTATTAAAATAACTTTTTAGATGAGCATTAAACTTCTGAGTTTCCATCTTGATATTACCTTCCACTTCATTAAGCGGAGGACTGGAGAGCTCGACCAAAAGTGATACTTTGCCCTTTGTCATGTGTTTGATATAATAGAGACCGAGTTTTGCTCCCGAACACATGCCGATCAATATAATCCGCTTGACCTCCGGTCGTTTATCAATCTGATTAATGACCGCGTGCATATCGGCTAACATAGACGGAAAATCAACCTTTAATTGGTCCCCATCACTAAATCCACGCCCTCCAAAATCAAATCTGACACAACCAAATCCAATTGCAGCATACCTTCGTGCCATCTTGACAAAGATATCATGCGGGCCAGTACGGTAACCACTCCAACCATGTAAAAATATGATCACGGTTTCATTGAGCTTATTTTCAGCAAGCGGAGCATGTTCAATCCCATAAAGGGTGATATGATCATGATGAAATAATAAACTGCTCTCCCTCATAATTGATCGATTATCTCCCACAATGCATCTGCCTTAACGCCATCCACCTTATTCCAAAAAGCATCAAGCTTAATCGCTTGAACTTCAGCAGGGTGATCGCACATAAATTTTTGATAAAATCGAGCACAGTCTTTACTCACCACCCCTGAAACGGAAATAGAAATCACATCAATATCCAAATCCGGATGGATAGTCATCGTTTCTAGTTCCCGATCAAAGTCGATACAGGATTGATAAAATTCTGAACTGATTTCATAACCATTCAAATCGATAGATCTGCCGTTCAACAAATGGTCCATCAAGACCCCTTTATTTGTTTCTATCTTTCCATATGTCAGGAGGTCGTTGACCAGTTTCTGTTTGATGAAGTCTTCAATATGTTTGATGAGCGAAGGAACCGGCTCCAAGAGCATTAACTTTTTAACAGATTTTTTATCTACAGCAGGCGATAATAGTAATGTAGCAGCAGATCTTAGACCAATTAAAGTGATTTTCTCTAATCCAGTTTTCTGTTTAAAAAAATCAATGCCATCGGTTATATTTATTTGCCAATCGCGAATCGTTGTTTGCGCAATCGTGCTTCCACTGTCTCCACAACCTTGAAAATCGAACATGAATACACTATTCCCTTTAGCAGCCAATCGCCGGCTCAAGTCGACAAGTGTTTTTTGACCACTTTTCTTTTCCTCCGCAAATGGGTGACAGACCACATAACCGGAGCTATGTACTTGCTTATCCGGGAGAAAAAGTGCTCCAAAAAGATCAGTCGAATTACTTTTAAAAAAATGCTGACTAATGCGCATAAGCCCCTATATGTTTAGATACCATTCGCATATAGAATTTCACATTTCGAACAGATATCCATCAGTCCATTATTTTGGATATTTCTAAACTCATCAAATTTATCGCCCTTCCAAATTTCTTCTAGACTTTTATTGTTCAGATTACCGACATTAAATTCTGGAAATTTTTTACAGGGTGTAACTTGACCGCTTGGCAGCAAATCAATTCGATTGGACATTCCCAGACATCTCGTTCTATCTTGAGCAGGTTTGACACTACCTTCAATATATTCAATCAGATCTTTTGTGGTCAAGTCAGGATGAAAACGAATTCTGATATTCCATTTCCGATCAATAATCTTCTTCATCTGTCTCTTAAGCTCATCAATCAGTTCAGAACTGATCTTAAAGTCAAAGGAGTGCCACGAATTTCCTTTTCCCAAACCAGGTCCCATCCACGAAAATTTATTTTCAAAATATTCATCCATGTGATCGGCAACCGCATGTGGTATAAACCAAGGAAAATTCAAATACAAACTATCTATCCCTCTGGACTCCCAATATTCACAGAATTCGTACATCTGAGGAATCAAGCCATCGCTGATCACAGCTTCAACCGACAAAGTGCCCTTAAAAAGACCTTCCTCTCGCAGTTGAATCAACTGATCCAGGTTTTTTACAATTTTAGCATAGGTATCTTTTCCTCTTATCGCATTATGAATGTCTTCCGGACCTTCTATACTCACCAAAACGGTCAGATACTCCGATACCTTGAGGATCGAATCTATTTTCGTATGTAACGTAACCCCGTTTGTACACAGGACCGTTTCCCGAGGATCCACGACCAGTAGATCCATCAATTTATCCCAATGCGCATATAAAGTGGGTTCTCCCCCCCAAAGGTATAGTGATGAATTGGCTTCTTTTGTTTTATTGAACAATTCTGTCACAATCTCAAAACTTAGATCGCCATCTTTTTTTAATTCTGACTTGTCGAGGGAGTGATGGTAGCCACCGATATCCCATTGGAAACAGTGAGTACATCGGAGATTACAACGGTTTGTTAGTTTTAGACCGATTTCTATGGGTACGTCAAGGGCAAATTTAGGGTCCTTTTCTCGTTCTTTTGCGCAAAGTTTCGTGTTGTGAATCTTTTGCTTGATCTTTTTTACCGCATGCTGCGTGTACTGGAGGTTAGTTTTTGGTTGCATAATTTAGACTTTTACGAAAATACCAATGAAGCATAAGCTTAAAAATTAGCTTTACTGCTTATGAATAAATCTCAAATTAAAATTGTGTAGCAAACGAGCAGGTGGAAATTAATTGATCGGCATCTAAATTAAAAAAGTTCGCGACACTTATAACTTACGTAAATATAAATAATTCATTTTACAAAAAAGAAAATATAAATCAAATTTTCAACACATGATCATTTTTATTTTTATGGCAGACATCAAGAATAATGAAATAAAAAATATCCTATAAATCATAACGCCTCAAAAGATTAATTGCAAATGAAATTACTAGAGCAGTTCTTTTATTTGTTCAGCAATTTTTTGAATATTGAACTGTGAATTTATTTTATTACGTGCATTTAGACCAATTGTCTGACGATACCTTTCTTCATTTCTAAGCAACTCGATCACAGCATGAGCAATTCCTTCCACATCCTGCTCAGCGACTAGAAATCCATCAGTTCCGTGCGTTATGATTTCTTTAATTCCTCCAGTAGAATAAGAGACGACAGGTTTCCCCAGCGCCATCGCTTCCAATATGACACGCCCCAAGGGTTCACCCAAGGCCGTGTGCACGATGATATCCAAACTATTGATCATAGGCGCTATGTGCTCTTGATGATCGACAAAGGTTATTTTATGCGCCAGTCCCGCTTGTTCGATCTGCTCCTGCAGATCTTCGACATACTCATCATATGCTGAAAAAAGATCCGCTCCGATTATAAAAAAATGAACAGTTGAAATGGAGCGGGACACGATTGCTGCACACTTAATAAAATCACGATGATTTTTCCAAGGAATCAGCTGACCAATATTTCCGACAAGAAAAGTGTCGGAATCAGGCAATCGCAGCTGTGGAGGCACCTTCTTATTCAACTCTGGCTTCCAAATCGTTACATCCACACCGTTGTAAACAACAGCGGCCCGAAATAGCTTCGGCACTTGCCTCCGCACATGCTCAGAAATACAGATGATTTTGGTCGCAAAAAAGCCCAATAAATAAGGAATATATTTTTTGGGCAGGTTGTCTCGCACATGCCAGATAAGCTGCACATGCTTAAAAAATTTAAGAAACAGGACATAGATCAACGCTTGCGTTGAATTAGCCCATACCACATCAATTTGCTTACTCCGGACCATCTTTGCGATCTTAAACCCTTGCTTGACAATATGAAAGCCCTGTTTCATTTTTTGGAGAATAGTCTTACTTCCCGAAAAACGCATCATATCAAGAGCAATGGTATTATACCCGATTTTTTTAAACCGGTCATCCAGGTCGCTATCAGCAGGGAGAGCAACAAAGATCTGATATTCATTCCGAAGATGTTCCAATAAGGTCATGATACTCGATTCAGCGCCGCTGAATTTGGTCGAATTGATTATCACTAATACCCTTTTATTCCGTGTATTGATGCCGACGGCAGTATGCGTATGCTCCAAGCCTTCTTTTTTTTGATTGTATCCAGTCCGACCGGGTGAATTTGCTCCTGATTTAAGCCTCTTCCACATTTCTTTTACAGCATTCCACAACGGTGATGCTCCGCTTATTCAGCCTCCTGTACTTGCGTAATGAATTCCCTTAAATGTCCCATTTTCTTAAAATAATGGAGCTCTAATTTTTCGATATCGATTTCGATATCAAATTCATTTTCGAGTTTAAGGATAAACTGAAGGAAATCTAGCGAATTGAGACCTATACCATCGATCAGATCGGTCTCTTCATTTAATTCATCAGGATTGATTTCTCTAGACAATAATTCGGTTAGCACTTTAGCTATTTTGGTTTTAAATGCAGTATTGGTTTCCATAAATTTAGTTTAGTCAACTAAAGTTAATGAAAATAATTCATTATTATAAATATGTTTTTCTTCCTATTTATTCTTCCGATCTAAGTAAAATCGACCGATTCAATTAAGCAAGCAGCACGTTTTATATAAGATTGATGTATTAATTTAAAATACAAGAAAAAAACTTTATATTTATTTGCAGTTAGACAAGCCGCTATCACATCTGCTCGATACCTGTTCTATCATTTTGACATTGTTAGAAGATAAAATAGCAGCAAATAAGGCTTCTTGTCTGAATTTGATCAATAACCTAGCGTAAGTATAAACCAATGTGACATCAAGCTCTATGTCTATGAATAATCCGATCAGCCCAAATCATGTGATAAAATCAGGACTATGTATTGGTTGCGGCAGCTGTGTCGCCCAACAAAACGAAGGGGCCAAAATGGCATTTGATTGCTTTGGACAGCTCGTCCCTACGGGTCCTCAACAATGGCTTGACCGTCCATCCAAAACGCTGTCCCAAACCTGCCCATTCTCTCCACATGCACCTCATGAGGACCAGCTATCTGTATTAAATTTTCCTCAAGCCCGCCACTCCAATCATTTGATCGGACGTTACGAACGAGCTTATGTAGGTTATAGCAATCAAATCGATATTCGAGCCAATGGAAGTTCCGGAGGCATGGTCAGCTGGGTTGCGACCACATTATTAGATCTAGGCCTGATCGATGGCATAGCGCATGTCGTACCGGTTATAGCACCATCAGAAGGGCAACCTCTGTTTCAATATCGCATATCGAGGACCCAAGAAGAACTGCAGGAAGGAGCAAAATCCAGATATTATCCGACCGATCTTTCTCAGATATTAAGCCTCATTACCGCTACTCCCGGAAAGTATGCCGTTGTCGGTATTCCTTGTTTTATTAAGGCAGTCCAGTTACTAAGAAATACAAACCCCGTTTTTAAAGAACGGATCCGCTACACCCTGGGATTATTTTGTGGCCATATGAAAAGCAGCAAAATGGTTGAAAGCTTTGCTTTACAATCTGGTATCCCATTTCAAAACGTAGCGACTTTAGACTTTAGAGCAAAACAATCCGGTAGACCTGCCAATCTTTATTTTGCTAAATTTTCATTGAAAAATGGACAAAATAGAGAGTATAATTGGGAGTTATTAGCAGATGGTGATTGGGGTGCGGGCTTTTTTATGAACTCCGCCTGTAATTTTTGCGATGATGTCGTTTCTGAAACTGCGGACATTTCTTTTGGAGATGCTTGGATCGAACCTTACTCTTCCGATGATCAGGGGACAAATGTGGTTATTGTTCGCTCAAAGGGTTTATTGGAGATCCTGAAAAACGGCATCCATACCCAGAAGCTGGAGTTAAAAGAAGTCAATGCCGCATTTGTACAACAGACCCAAGACGCCGGATTAAGACATCGCCGGGAAGGCCTATCTTTTCGATTATCGGTGATCCCTCCTAAGTTGGCGCTCAACAAAAGGGTCTCCCCGGCTTATGATCGTATTCCAATTTCCAAAAGAATCAGTTATCGCTTACGCTATTTAATATCTTTTTGGAGCCATCGCGTATTTTGGCTAGCCAATAAAGTCGGCAAACCTCTCCTTTACATCATATGGGCAAAAATCATCGGAAAAATTTATCACCAGCTGATCTACCACCGTATCCTTGTCGCAACATTGATTTTGGGATTTAAGGCCGCGCTTATCGCAATGGGTACCAATCTTCTTCTTTCACTTGTTATTATGAAAGCGAACGCGGTTCCAGAACAGCATGATCCATCAGAGGCTCATCTTGTGATCCGGGCACTTGTATACCCATTTCTATTTTCAATGATCCTAACACCTTTATTCATATTCTTAAGAAAAAGAAATCAGCATACCCGTTTTTTCAAAGGATTAGCGGTCTTACTGCTTTGCTCTATATTTATCGTTGAATTATTACTCCGTTCCAGTTTCCTATTAACCGTCCAATATGCTGTATTTGCACTTATATCTATCTTTTTCCTAAATTTCTTTTTCAAAAAACCGGTCATTTAACGCAATTCCCCAATCCCAAAAACAAGTTTTCCAATTATGATGCGCAGTTACAAATTCATTAAAATCGTTTTCTTAGTCCTCATTGTCGGAATCGGATGCTCAGAATTATTTTTCAGAATCTGGTACCGTGAGGAGCTAAAAAATCAGGAACCCCCACTCATTTTCCAACCCGATAGTCTCTATGGATATCGACACATACCCTCAAGCGAAGGGTATATCAGTAAACCTGGAATAGGTAAAAGGCATATTAAGATAAACTCCAAAGGATTTTATTCTCCAGAATTCAGTACTGAAAAAAAAGCTGATGTTGCTAGAATTATGATCGTAGGTGCATCTTTTGCAACGGGAATATATATGGATGGTGAGAAAAATTATGCCGTTCAATTGCAAGAACGATTTGATCAGGCTAAGAAAAAAGTTGAAATTATAAACTGCAGTATGGATGGACAGGGGCGAGGCTTGGCAAATCTGCAGTTATTAACGGCAGAACTCTCCGGATATAAACCCGATCTTATTTTACTGGAAATGAGCTTCCCGATCAGTTTAGGCGTTATGCAGCGCGCTATTTATAAAAACTATCTCCTTACCTATACCAATGATTCTACAAAAATTAAGGCCCAAAACCTAGTAGATGAACTCGAGGGTAAAACCTTTTTTAAAACGCTATATGACCTCTCCTATACGTACAGGGCTGTCTGTCGGGAAACGATCAATAAAAATAGCTTTTCGAGAGAAGCAGTGCTGATGCGGGCCTATCGAGATAAAACCTCCCGCGCTAGCGAAATGGAAGAATTCTACCTCACTACCAAAAAATCTGTAGAACTGTTAAAATCAACGCAAGAGCAGCTCGCAAAAAATGGATCAAACCTCCAAGTAGTCTCCTACTATACCGAGAAGAATAATTTACAATCCTACCTGAACGAAAATGGCATCCATACTTTATTTCTCAACTTGGAATTCAAGCCTGAAGACATTTCACTCCCCGATAGTCACATTAATGAACGTGGGCATGCTTTGATAGCAACAGCACTATACGATACACTAGCGCATGATCATTTTTCTCTTTTATCCCATAAGGCAAATCAATTATGAAAACATTCCTTTACTACTGCTTGATCAGCATCGCCTCACTCTTTTTATATGGCTGCAATGATGTACCTACCACACAAATCCTGATCAAAAAAACGACTGTACCCTTATTGGCTGATAATCAGATTGACCATATATGGGATTCCTGCGCCTGGGAGCCTATATCCCATATCAGGTTTACAAGACAAGAACAAAGGATGGAGAACCCACATGATTTATCTGCGGCATATAAAAGTATGTGGGATGATCAATATTGGTATTTCTTGTTTAAAATTGTCGATAACAAAAAATATGTATTCGATGCACAGACTGACATAGAAAAAGCGTATGACTTAAAAATCAATGACCTAGATGGCATTGATCTATTTTTCGACAACTTTAAAAAACTCGATCCTGAAGCAAAATTCAAAGATTTAACTTATCTGAGACTCACTTACGGATCAGATACGATCCGAGTTTTAGGCAAACAGCAGATCAGTCCAGAACCGCTTTCGGCCATTCAGTCCAGTTATCAGGATTTGGATTCGGGCTATCTGTATACGTGCAAGATACCTTGGACAGTTCTGGGCATCAAGCCAGAAATCGGAACAAAAATAGGTCTCGAATTAAATGTGGTCGACAACGATGGAGAAGTGGTTATGTCAGGAGCCCAGTCGAAAAAAAAGACGATTGTTGCATGGGCTGATCAGACACGTAAAAATCCATTCATAGATAAGTCCATCTACGGTCAAGCTATCCTACAATAAAGAGAGCATCAAGCGCACTAGGGAATTCTTCCACTTTCACTTTCCAATGCAGATTTCCGTGCGCGTTGCGCTTTTGCCGTTCCATTGCTGAATCGATAACTGAAACTCAACCGCACCTGCCTAGACTCGTAGTAACCATAGCTATTCGAAACAAATCCAGGGAAATTTTGTGTATACTTACTTTGATTCCCTTTATAGATGTCATTGATCGCAAACCTGACCGTCGCTTTATCTTGTAGTAATGTTTTCTGAAAAGCAATATCTACCTGACTAATGGCCCTACTTAGTGTATTGGCACCACTGAGACGTCTTGAATTATAGACAGCCGCCAGTTCGGCTTTCATCTTGTAAGGCAGCTTAAAAGATTGTATTAAACTCACACGACCTGCTGCCTGTTGCAAGTTTAGATTTCTATACTGATCAAAAGAAACATCATTTTGGATATAATAAAAAAGACCATTAAAAGTAAGATCCCACCACGGTTTTGGAGCAAGATTCTGCGTCAGCGTTAGTGACCAGTGTTTTTGTGTACCTACATTCTTGCTGATCATTACAATTTTATCGCTATCGAGCGTATCCGTTACCTTTGCATTCAACTGATCCGTATAAGCAAAGTTAAACGAGATCACCGTGGCACTTTTTAAGGAATATAAAGCAGTAAAGCGATGGGTGAGTGATGGACTTAAAAACGGATTTCCCTGCCAAAAAGATAATTCGTCTAGCATATAGATAAACGGGTTCAGATCGGCATAAGCCGGTCTCTCTATCCGTTTGGCATAAGACAAAGAAAGAGTTTGATGCTCACCAAACGGTCTGGTAGCAGAAAAAAATGGAAAGAGGTTGGTAAAATTGCGATTAATTTCATCGTCCAGATCCGCACCGTTCTCTTTGTAAAATAATTGGCCTGTTGAACGTGAATTTTCTAATCTCAATCCACCCTGGAGCGACCATTTTCCTAGCGTTCGTTTATAATCGACATAAGCACTGGAGGTATGCTCATCAAAATGAAAATCATTGGAGCGTCGATTATCCAAACTATCAGCGGCAGCACCTACATGATAAAATCTCGAATTGTTTCGAGAACCGACATTCGAATACTTCAAACCTGTTTCCAACTTACCTTGCCAGAGGTTCATCCCGTAGTCAAGTTTGATTCCTTTTAGATCGATATCGATCCCATTGAGCGTCCGGTATAGATTTTCCTGAAGAAGGGTTTGTTGCTGATCACGGTAGGTGTTGGATTGTAGATTTTTATTCCACTTATCAAAAAAACCATAATCCGCATCGATATTCAAACTCCTGCCCAGCGTGTCTTCATATTTGTAGTTGAAGTTAAAATTATAACGTGCAGTACCTTGTCCATAATAATCGTTTATAGCATCCAGTGTTTCTTCCATCACTAAGGACGGAAGGGTACTGATTGCTGTCCGGGTATCGGTGATCCCCCCTCCAAAAATAAAATTGCCATTTGCCAAAAAACCGATGGTATTTTTAGCGTTTAGATTGTAGTCGACCCCCACCTGTGTCGACATTTTCTGGCGCTTGTCCACGTCATCCGTATGGCTATCATAGGCTTTTCCATTTTGCTGACGGTTTGTCCCGTACAGGTAATTATAATGACCAAAAGTGTGGCTATAATTACCATATACATTTAATTTATCTTTCCGGTAATTGAGCGCAACATTTTGGAGCTGTTTAGCAGTGACTCCATACGCTAAAGTGCTGGTGACCGTACCATTAAGTCCTGATACCTGATTTTTTTTCGTTTTGATATTGATAATACCCGCTGATCCGGTAGCGTCGTATTTAGCCGTTGGGCTATTGATGATTTCAATGGACTTGAGGTTATTGGATGACAATGATTTTAACAGATCTGTCAATTCTTTTCCAGAAAGAAAAGTCTGACGACCATCCAATAAAATCTGTACTCCACTTTTTCCATTGAGTGTAATGTCACTTTCGTTTTCAACATAAACACCGGGAGCTCTTTTCAATGCTTCCAAAACAGAAACATCCTGTCCACCAATCGTGCTTTCGACATTATAAATAAGCGTACCACCGTCGATCTGGATTATTTTTTTCTTCCCCTCCACAGCCACCTCTGCCAAGGTATTGGCCAATGGCACAAGCGTAAACGTGCCGAGATCGATGGTTGACCATTCAAAAACTGCAGACTGTTGGTCTTGATGACCCATATGCCTCACTCTTACAAAATAGCTCCCTGCTTGATCAAATTTTAGCTGAAATTGTCCTAAACGATCTGTTGCAGTACTCAAAACTAACTTTTCACTGTGATCATAAAGACTTATCGTAGCCAAAGATATAGGCGACTGGTGCTGATCAACAACTTTTCCGGTAATGCGTTTATCGTGTACTTGCCCATATAGCTGCGTACAAAATAAAACCATTATTACAACCCATAAGGATCTTAAAACTGGATATGATATCATCGGTTTATTAACGCTTGAATTTTGTGAATGGAGTGATCACTTCAATAGGATTATTTGCTTAATCCTATTGAAATAACACCTTACGGGGTATCAAGATACCTATACCGCAATAAATATACGATAAGAATGAAACTTTAGAGAAAATCTTACTGATAAATTAAATATTTCTTTCTCATTTCTTTATAGGTCGCTAATCCCGGTTCCCAGCTTTTACGAATTTCATCCGCAGACTTACCTGCAATAATAGCCTCCCGTAGCGCAGGTCCTCCCGCTAACTTATCAAATACGACAATTTCTTTACTTTGCTTATGATCAAAAAATATTTTTTGATTCGGATAGTTCTGATAGGTCTCGATCAACCACGAAAGGTCAATTTGCTTAGATGCTCTTAATTTTTGTAGATCGACTGTTCTTAAGTCCAAGCCATAGCATGGTTTATTGAGGTGAATGGGGGTTGCACTCATATTGGGTATACGGACTGGCGTAAACGAAAAATCATATTTATCCTTTAATTCAGGCGCACCAATCACGGTAAATGGAAATAAAGTGCCTCTTCCTTCACTTAACACTGTACCTTCAAATAAGCAAGTCGAGGGGTATAACAGGACAGCCTGATAGGTATTGATATTCGGAGACATATGTACAGGCGGTATATATTCCATATCATGCGTATAGTTTGCCACCGGTACAATCTTGATGTTACACTGCACACCATTTGCCAACCAGCCTTCCCCATTGATCATCTGCGCATATTCCCCGACTGTCATTCCATGGGTGACAGGCACAGGATGCATGCCGATTCCTGATTTGAACGCCATATCCAGAATAGGTCCATCGATAAAGTATCCATTAGGATTAGGTCGATCTAAGATCAACAGCTCTTTTCCCTGCTCCGCACAGGCTTCCATCACGCGATGCATGGTTCCGATATACGTAAAATAGCGAACACCGATATCTTGAATATCAAAAATCATCAGATCCACATCTGCCAGCATCTCTTTTGTCGGCTTATTGGTCTTTCCATATAAAGAAACGATTTTGACCCCTGTCGTTGGATCGATGGCATCTGTCACCTTTACCCCTGCACCCACATCGCCACGGAAACCATGTTCCGGACCAAATACTTTCACAATATTAACCCCAAGAGCGATCAGACTATCCACACTGGATTGATCCCCGATTCGTGAAGTAGGATTAACCACCATCCCAATTCTTTTCCCTTTCAAATAATCGAGATATTCCGAAGTTTGATCAGCTCCTGTACGGATTTGAGCAACAAGAGGATTAGTGAGTAACAGGACGATGCAAAAGCTGAAGATAATTTTAACTGTTTTCATATTGATGAGATCATTCCTATAACCTGGCCATTATTTTTAATCGTTATTTGGTACAATGCGGTTATACGGGGTTTATAATCGTGTAAAAGAAATACACTTGCTATTCCTTTTCTGCTGTAAGGATAAGCATAAAAAATAAAATACGCAAGAAAACGCAAATTAATTATATCTAATACAATAGATTCGTTACAAAATCTTCATAACAACCTATTTAACATCAAAAATAAAGGAATTATTTTTAATGTAAATCAAATTAAAAGTATAAGAATAGCATAAAACCGCAAATTGCAACAAAATTTTAGCGAGCTAAAAATTGATTACAGCGTATTCTTTTTTAAATTTTCATGTAAAAATGACGCAGAAACAATCTGCTCTTTCTTTAAAAATTCATTTACGGGGCGATAATCTATTTTTGATTCCAGCAAACGGTTCATATCCGATTGTTCTCGCACGACCCTTCCAGTCAGATCAACACGTCTTAGAAAATCTAAACACTTATTTTCCCGCTCGGGAATTAGAAAGAGTGCAAATTGTTTATTAAACTTCATGGAAAAAAGTAGCCCATGGAACATGCACGTAAAGACAAAATCGGCATGTTTGATATAGCCCATCCAGCGGAAAGGCGATGGAGCGATAATATTTCGATCTGCCCAGTCAAATTTTTTACCAATTGATATGATTTGTAAACCTTTTTCCCGACTTAATGCTTTCATCTCCTGAATGATTTTATCATCTGGAAGCAGACCATCAGAATAAAAAAGGATATAGTTTTTGAAGTGAACATCCTTAATTTCCTGATCAAAATTATAAATAAGGGTTGGATCTAAAACAAGTCTGACTGTATTCTCATTCAAAGATGTTGCAAATTTGAAGGTATTCAGATCTCGAACGCCTATAGAATCAAAGTTTTTCATGAGGCGAACAATACTTCTGGGATGCTGTCGATCGAAATTATCCGGTCCCATACTTGCAGCATATGCGATGATTTTATCTGCAGACAGCTGATCCGAAAAATACGGTGTATCTACTCCCCCCCACTCCTTGGTGTAGCACCAAATTTGATCACTCCCAATGATGACCGTATGATAGTGCTTTTCTCCCAATTCTTCCCGGTGCAAATAATGCCTTGTTTTCTTAAACTTACGATGGTAATACCTAAATTTCATAAATTTATAAAGTAATTTAAGATAAAGAGCGGGCGTATTTCCATCATGCCTAAACATGGTCCTCAGTTCATTATGGATACTTTTCTGATTTCTGTAATCGATCAGTTCATTGTCATATCCATTTTCAATTAAAAAACGTTGTAAGGCATAAGCTTGCAGAAAAGCACCATAATTATAACACCTAGAAAAAGTTAAAATACCAATCATAATTCACACCATAAATTAAATATTAGAAGATTTGCTATCCTCCATCCTATGCAGAACTAGACCGCATATAGATCTGAAGCGATTGCATTCGGTTACGTAGAATTTGTAAAACAACAAGTCTAACGCTTTATTTTCCCTGTTTTAGTTCTTTCAATTTGCTCCACCAATACAAAATGATCGGGGATCAAATAGCTATTTAAGGATTGAGCCAATTCCATTTTTAATGCTTGAACATCTTTAAATTCTGCATGAACAACGAGATCTGCACATAGGTGATCATTCTTTAAATACACCTTCGAATCGACAATACCGATCACCGCATTTAAGCAGGTTTCCACCTGAACCGGATTAATTTTATATCCTTTATATTTAATAAATAGATTTCGGCTTATAAAATGATAGTGATCTCCGATTTTTTCCATCACATCATGTGTCTCAACCCGAAGCCGGTGATCGGGGTATAAATCGCATTGAACGATCAATTCGCCCTTTATATGTAGCGGCTTCACTAGCGCAGATTCATCTGCTAGATGAAGATCATAAATAGGGAGTACCTGCCCGATACACTTGAGATGTACACGATGTATATCGTTAATATAATTTAAGGCAATGATGGACGGTATTTCCGTGACCCCGTAACGAATGGAAAAAGATACCTGTTTAAACTTTCCATGTAGCTGTTGTAACAGCTCCGGCGGTACCGCATCCCCACCAAAACCCAAATGCTGAAGATGCGGTATTTTTATCCGATTTGAGATCAACATCAGTTGTTTATAGAAATAAGGAACCCCTTCAATGGCGGTAATTTTAGTATTCACCTCCGGATCAAACAGCAGTTGGATCGGACTGATGCTATCTTTAGCATCTGGTATAAAGAGGGCACTGCCACCCTGCGTATATTCCACAACCGCACTTATACCATAAGAATGGAATAAAGGAATACTGATCAACACTAGCTGTGATTGGGTATAGGGCATCATCCTTGATTTACGGATGCTATCTATTGCATTTATCAGTTGATAATAGGACGTTTTAATCAATTTAGATTGACCAGTTGTTCCACTGGTAAAAAAAAAGATATGGCTATACTGCTGTCTTTTATTTGGCAACTCGGACCATTGAGCCCTTTGCAGCGGGATATCGATATAGACATCATGACTATGCTCACCCTGATCATCAGAAAGGGTGATACTGGAACCCTGGCAATCGGATCTTGCTAGCAGATCGTGCGCGGGGATTGTGCGTTCTGGAACTAGGATCATATCCAGTTCCAAAGCGACACATGCCCAGAAAGAGAATAACAGTTTTCTTTGATCATTAAAGTTGATGATTACTGTTGTCAGATCAGCAGCAGATTTTAAAATTAAACGGCTAATAGCAAAGATCACATCGTCAGCCTCTTGAAAAGTCCATCTTTTGCCGGAACTAGAGAGGTACAGTTGCTGCGGACTACGAGTCACCTGATCATAAAAATACCTGAACAAGTGTCCCTGATGATGCGAGTATAACGCCATGAATTAAAAATTTGAATAAAGGTTTATATCTAACATTTCTTCATCAGTCACGGATTTCATAGAAATAAAGCTTTCCCATGCAACACGGCTAACGAACAGAGTCAAGTCTGTAATTACATTACTGACTTATAAGTAAATATAAAAAAGAATAAAATGAAAAAGAAATAAAAAACGCGGGAATATTTATTATTCGTTAATCTAATCTTCTTTTCAGAACAATTATTCTTGAAATTATTCACATTATTTTGTAGCTTGCTCATAGTGATGAACAACTGTTTTACAGCAGATTAACCATTTTAAAAAACCTCATGACATCCTTATTACTAGTTTTTACCTTGCAATTTCACTTAATCGCACTTTTATGAAGGAGGTCGAAAAAAAATTACCCAAGCCTTATACCCTAAAGATTCTCACTTCGCTCATTGGTTATGGCATCTACCTCCCTGCGCAGATCATCCAACAACAACTTGCAGCCAGCGGCATCGCATCAGAAATCTTAATTTTCGAATGGCTATACGATCAGGAAAAGAAAAAAATCTTCTCAGATTCCGCTGCCGCCTATGCAGACAACTATAAACTAGCCCAATTAGCAACCAAGATCCCGGTCAATTATCAGGCTAGCACTGATCCTAAATTGGTGGAAAAGCTCTATCAACAATGGACGCAAGAGGAACAGACACATTTTCTTTGTCTTTCAGGTTTATGGTTTGCTATCTTGAAAAATTATCATCCACCTTTTGCACAGAAAACGATCCACTGCTGTAGAATGGATGCTGGCCATGCACATACCTGGTCCAATCACCAGCAGCTCACTATAGATCGATCTTATTTTCTTTTCGATATCCAACATAAAAAAATCAATTATGCATTTCATATTCCCGAATTAAAAAATATAACCTATGCCGAGAGGAGCAAAAACGTTGTTATTCATGGTGGGGGATGGGGCTTAGGAGATTTTATCACCAAAACAGCAGCATTAGCGGAAGCCGGATACCACCGAAACATCCTGATCAAATCGTTAAATAAATACAGACCTGAAGATCCAGAAACCTCTTTCTATTTAAATGACCCCGATTGGGATTTCTTAAACAAAACCAGTTCCTCGGAACCTTTTCCCGCTATTGGGCACATCCATCAGCTGGACCATATTAGCTATCGCCACCAAGAGCATTATCACCCCGCACTTGATTTAATTAACCAGAGCAAAGCCATTATTTCAAAGCCCGGCGGTATGACATTGACCGATTCATTGATAACCGGCACGCCCCTCATCTATTTAGAACCCATGGGTGAAAATGAAGAGGGAAATGCTGTAATTGTTGATGAAAATAAAATTGGGATGTCATTTGAAAAATGGAAAGATGAAAATTTCAACTTGGAGCCGATCCGGGAATTGCATGAAAACATCGTAAAATTACAGTCTAATCTACCCGATTTTATCGCTACATTCAAACATGATATATCCCACTATTAAACTAAAAAATGCGTTATAACTCCCATTTCAATTGATAAATTTCCTCGTGTTTACGGACAAACTCTGAAAACTGGCAGGAAGCCAATAGATGCTCATAACCAGCTAGTCCCAAAGCTTTTCTTCTCGATGCATCAGCCAGTAATGATAGGATCGTATCGGTAAGTTGCTGAACGGAACCCGGAGTAAACAGCAACGCATTTTTTTGATCATATAAAACGGCTTGGTATCCCAGATCAGAAGCAACAATAGGGAGTTTAAAACACATGGCCTCCAGCAATACATAGGGAAGGCCCTCCCAGTGCGAAGCACTGACAAAGATATCAAATAGGGTATAGACATTTTTGATATCCTCCACCTGACCGATCAGACGCACATGATGCTCTAACTGAAGACTGCTGATCAAGAGCTTAAGATGATCCCATTCTTCCCCTTCCCCTGCAATGATAAACTGGACATGAGGATGATACAAAATCACCTGCTGAGCGGCATAAATCAACGTAGGCCAATCTTTTTGTTTGCACAATCTTCCTACGCCCCCAATGATGAGATGATCTGGAGGAATAGCCCATCTGCTCTTAACTTGTTCCGCAGTTTCTGTAGGTAGGTATTCAGGTATGGGTATCGCATTATTAATGACCCTTATTTTTGAAAGAGGAGCAATCCGATAGTGCATCATCCATTCTTTTTCAGTGTCCGAAACAATAAAGGAGGTGGTTATGCTTCCTAACAGACGTTCTATCCAACAGAATAACAACCTCGAAAATCCTTTTTGGGCTTGAAAATAAAAACAATGTGGTGTATACATTATTTTTTTAACACCACTCAGCCAGGCCGCAATCCTGAAGATAACTCCCGCCTTAGAACTATGGGCATGCACGATATCGTAATGCTGAAGTTTTAAATGTGCCTTAACTTTGAAAATCATTTTAAGATCGTGCAACAGATGTATTTTTCCCACCATCGGTAATAGGATCACCCCAATTCCGAGAGCCTTCATTTTTGTGATTTCCTGCTGTATCCTTTTCGATCTATTAGGAGAAATCATCACGGTGATTGCATACAACGTGCGATCTAAATGACAGACGAGTTGCATCAAGTGCTTGAGCGCTCCTGCATCAGCCGCTTCTAGGCCATAGAGTATCTGTATTTTTTTCACCTTCATCGTGCAGAAAAAATATGGATCAGCTGATCCGTACTCCTATCGATATTAAATTGCTCCACCTTGCTGCGCCCATGCAAGGAAAGATGCGCATACAATTCAGAATCTTTAATCAAGCGTAGGATTGCTGTTGCTAATGCATCCGCATCTTTTTCAGGCACAGTCAAACCGGTGTGTTCCTGTTCAATCAATTCATGTATGGCTGAGACAGCTGTTGTTATGACCGGTAGACCTAGAGCAAGAGCTTCCAATAGGACATTGGGCAGGCCATCTCGATCACCATTGGAGGCGACTAAGCAAGGCAAAACAAATATATCCGCTTGATTATAGTAGTAGGTTAATTCTTCTTGTTTTAAAGCGCCATGAAGATATACGGTTTGCGTTAATGCATGTTCCTCCATAAACTTTTGGTACGCACTATAGAGTTCCCCACCCCCTATGATGCGGCATTCGATTGTATAAGCCGATCCTTTAAGGGCTGCTAATGCTTGCAATAAGTAGATAATTCCCTTCTTTTCTACAAATCTTCCAATCAATAAAATCTGCACCACTTCTTTTTTCGCCAGATCGGGATTCCGGCTTTTCCATTTCCAATGGCCCAGGTCGATGCCGTGATAAATATGGTGTAATTTATCCTGAAATTTTGGCAACACCAATCCCTTTAAATATGCTTTATTGAACTGTGTACAAGTGATGATCAGTTGCGCTGCTGTTATTTTTTTTATCAATTCACTTTCTTGTGTTGTATAGATATCATGTGCATGCCCCGTAGCACTGAAAGGAATCGCCATGAGGTCAGACATGATTGCGGCGACACTAGTTGGAGTCGATAAAAAATGGGCATGAATATGGCGCACAGGCAACCTGTTCACCTGTTGAACAAAATAGACACTTGAAAAAAAATACTTTATATTTCTTAAAAAAGCGAGTGGAGATGCCCCGGATGACGCTGCAGTTCTAGCAAGCAGAACAAAATATGTAAATCCGATTTTTTGAATCAACGAAAATTGTGCCTGGATTTTGTCCATGCTTACCAGAGCACAATCATAGATCACACCCTCATCCACCGCAAGTTCAATCGGTCCCCTGTGAAGTGAAAGGACTTTTATTTGAACGTTCCTTTTCCTTAAAGTTGCGATTTCATTCGCAATAAAACCCTCTGAGTAGCTGGGATATTGTCCCACAATATAGACGATTACTGGATCCTTTTTCACCATAAACTTTTCCGGTCAAATTTCGATATCCATAGCCCACTGACATAGATGATGGAACAAGCAAACAGCATCATAGCTAAGTACGACATTCTGGAAACAGTCGATTCACCCCAGGCGGGCAAGAGCCATCTGATACCTAACATGCTGCTCAGTGTCAATGAAAACGTGATCATCAATTTAAATAAAAAGATCTGGACTTTCTGAAAATCAATCGTTACCAGATCTTTGAGTAACCATAACAGCACGATATTCTTCGTTGCTTTAGAAATAACCAAGGCCATAGCAATGCCTACGTATCCAAAAAATTGAATCAAAATGATGGTTAAGATGATATTTTCAAGCACACTTAATATGCCCACAAAGATGGGTGTTTTCGTATTTGAATGGGCAAAATAGTAGATGACTAAAATGGTTTCGATAGCAAAAAAGATCATCCCTATCGCATAATATTTTAAGGGCAAAGCCGTCAATAATGTAGAATGCTCATCAAAAGCTCCCCTTTTGAAGATCAGCGCGGTCAGTTCATAAGAAAAGAGATAAAAGTAAATCGATAAAGGCAGAAAGATCAAGGTAATCCAGGACAATGATTTACTGAGCAAGTCGGTTAAACTTTCTTTTTGTTTAGCAATTGCCAATTCCGAGAAATATGGAAAGACCACTACACTTAAGATATATGGAAAAATCAGCACGGGTAAATCCACTAACTTTTTCGCGTAGCTCAAGGCCGATATGGCCCCCTCTTGTTGATAAGAAGCAAATACATTGTCTATGAGTGTACTGATTTGAGAGAAAAGAACCCCAATTAGCAAGGGCCAAGAAAGTTTCCAGGTTTCTTTCAGGTAAAGCGTAGCATAAGCAGCTTCCTGCCTGATCAAGCCCTTATAAAGCCAGATCAGGTGAAAAACAAGTTTTAACAGCGCCCCAATAAGAAACCCGATCCCTGCAGCATAGATGCCCAAGTGTTTATAAAGGATCACTAACGTCAACAAAATACAGATCTTAAAAATAATATCCCCCATATTTGGTAGTGCAAATTGCTTCCTGGCATTGAGGGTGATATTGGTCAGTGCCGTCAGCGAAAGAAAAATAGAAGCGGGAAATGTGATCTTGAGGAGGTTAATGGCCAATGCTCGTTTTTCCCATGTAAATCCAGGTGCAAACAGGTCCACGATCTGCGCTGGAAAGAAAAAACAAAAAGCCGTTAACACCAACGTTATGATCCCAATACCTCTAAAAAATACGCGAAACAATTTCCATGCACCCGGAATATCTTTGAGATTTAAAGCCTTTAGAAAAGCATGAAGAAAACCCGGTTCGACGACTTCACGAAAAATAATGAACACGCTAAAAACAATGGCCACCACGACATTATAAACATCGATTTCATAGCTGGTTCCAAAGTAATAGGCCAAGATCAGCTTCTCAAAATAACCTAGAACTTTAATAACGAGTGTGAGACCCCCTAAAATAAGTGAAGAAGTAAGAATAGGACTCCAACTAGTTGATTTAAAGAAGCGATCCATCATTGTAAATTTCTATTTATACGTAAAATTTAGATATCCACCCGCATCCTTATCCATTCATAATTTGATCAGTAGCTCATTAACGTACCATCTTTTTTCCCCTTTTCTACGGCCCAATTAAATGTTCGAAGACTTAATGGAAATAGGATCACCGACATCAACAATAAGATCAACAGTTCCTTGCCCATCATATCAATGGAATATCCCTGAAGAACAGATAAGCGAATGGTATCAAGAGCATAGGTAGTTGGGATAATTTTAGAGCAAAATTGTAGCCAGCCCGGCATAATGCTGACTGGAAACATCGCTCCCCCAATTAGGGCGCTGATGGCACCGAATACCCAACCGATAGGTTCCCCTTGCTTGTAGATCACCGTACCTGCTGCAGAAAATATCCCAAGGCTGACAAAAGCAAAAAGTGAAATGATCAAGGAGACCACTAAAGATAAGCTATTGGTATTGGAAAAATCAAAGCCTAGGAAAAGTGTTCCGATTAGAAACATAAAAATCAATTGAATGCCTGCAGTTAAAAAACTGTAAATGGAAGAGAATAAGACCACTGTTTTTGAATCCGTTTGCGAACTTAATATCGCTTCCAGACAACCGGCCATTTGCGCCCTCTTAATACTTCCTGAAAAAGTATCGACGGCCAGTTGAAAAAATCGGGTGAAGGCAACACCAATCAGTGCAAATGAAAAATAGTCACCACCATATCTGGCCAAACTCTCCGCATCCGATCCGTTGATCAGCTTGGACACAAAAAAAAATGAAACGACAGGAAAAATAGAATTTACGAAATTCAGTATAAAATTAAGCTTATATCGCGATTCTATGAGGTAGTCTCTTTTGAGAAAACCTTTCATTTTAGCATATATCATCATATGATGTGTTCGATTTCGTTCATGACACTGTGGTAATAGGATTCTAAATTCTGATATTCCGCTTTAATCTCTTGTATAGGAACACAGGCTAATAATTTTCCCTTTTTCATGATGCAGACTTTATTACAGAGCTCTTCCGCTTCATCAAAACGATGTGTCGCAATCAATAAAGTCCGTTGCTTATCGTCATGTATCTTGTTTGAGATCAACATCTTGACATCCTGCACAGCCTGCGGATCAAGGGTACGGGTAGGTTCATCCAAGATTAAGATCTTCGGATCCCGCAGCAATCCCCTTGCTAATGCGAGCCGTTGTTTCATCCCCGAAGAATAGGTAGCCACCTGTTTATGTTCGAAACCTTCCAGTCCCACTAAGCGGATCAGCTCCTTAATTTTATACCGTAAAGTTTCCCCATTCAAATTATCCAAAACACCAAAAAACTCCAGATTTTCTACACCACTCAATCGCCAGTAAAAACTGCGTTCCTCATTAAGGACAAAACCCACATTTTTACGGGATTTTATATTCTCTTTTATAGTATCGCACTGATTCACCTCGATTACTCCCGTACTGGGATACAGCAAACCTCCAATCAATTTTAATAAGGTTGTTTTTCCTGCCCCGTTCACCCCAAGAAAAGCTACACGATCGCCATCTGCTATATTTAAATTTATATCATCAAGGGCATAGAAATATTGGTTCTTTCTAAAAAGGAGATAATCCACATATCTTTTAGGGACAGGAAAGGTCATGGAAACATTTTTAATATGGATCATAATAAAACCAGGTACAAGTTAAACGATTAAGTCTTTTCTACAAAGCCCATCACCTTATTGCGTATACAATTAGCTACTGGACAACGAATTGGTTGTTGTATAAAAATATGAATTTTACGTTACAAAACAATAGCAAGAAGCAAGAAATATAGCATCTGATAAAAAAAACACAGCTGATCAGCAACCTGCTGATATGACTAGAAGAAAATAGATATTCAGGCGTTAATTATTCACCTCTCGCTGGTCGTTATGGGAAAATTTAGACCAGATAAATAAGACGGGAATTGTTTTCATAAGAATTAAAATATCCAATCCAAAGGATTGCTCTACGGCATATTGATTGTCGAGCGCTATGCGTTCGTGCTCCATTAACCTCTTATTGCAGTACTGTTGCACCTGCCACAAACCCGTCATACCGGAGGGTGCATCAAAACGCAAGGTTTCATTCCTATTGATTAATTTTTCTGCTTCATAGCATTCCAAAGGCCTATTGCCTACAATAGACATCTCCCCTTTAATGACATTGACCAGTTGCGGCAATTCATCTAGGTGAGAGATTCTCAAAAAGTTACCCATTTTAGTCACTCTGAAATCAGGTTCAAATTTATTAAAAATCAAAGCTTTAGCAGTCGATTCATCTTGATAATAGACGTTCAAATGGGCCATATCTCCTACAATCTGGTCCGCTCCGACGCACATCGTTCTAAACTTATAAAGCGTAAAAATTTTACGTCCAGCACCTACACGTTTTGTTTGATAGATGACTTGTCCCTTCGTTTCGACCCGTATGAGCATAGCGATCACCATCCATATGGGCCAGGTGATGATCAGTAAAAAGATCGCCATGATGAGATCAAAAAAGCGCTTATATACCGGCAGAACATAGTCGTAAGCGTTCACGTAGGGCTCCTTCATCGTTAATTTATCGGTTTATATTCATTGTTCCAAAAGTGACTATAAGGTCATAGCATACAGGTTTAAGAGCATCAATTAAATTATTTACAAAATACTAAAGAATATCCAAAAATTAATAATTAAGCGATAAAAATAGTGCTGAGGCCGCGTGGTCAAGAACAAAAATACTAAAAATTAATTGCAACTAAATTATTACAATGATGTAAAATAAGCTGTGATTTTAACGCATTAAACTTACATGACTGCAATTTAAACGGCTGTTAATGATATTTATAGCTTATTTATCTTTTCGAAAATTGTTACGTATTTGCAAGAGTGATGCTATTTAAACGAAAATTTAGATGCAAAAACAACACTTTTACGCATACTTTAAAATTAAATATGCATAATTCCGCATTATTTTTTTAATTTTAGTGTAACTAATCAATATTAAACATGAAATGTAAACCTCATCCCTTGGTTATATACGTGTGTCATATTATCGCTCTAGCGACAATATTCGTATGTGTATCGTGTCAGTCTTCGAGCAAAACATCTTCGCATGCCGTTCAACAAGACTCCAATCAATCTTCCCGTCTGCTCCAGCTTGGTGCCGACCAGTTGGAAGCCTATTTACCACTCTTAAAAGATAAGAAAGTGGGCCTTATGGGCAATCAAACCACAGTAACGACTGCCCATCTGGAACATCTGGCAGATGTCCTACAGCGGGAAAAAGTAGATCTCCGTTTTGCATTTGCTCCAGAACATGGCTTTCGCGGTGAAATCGAACGGGGCGAAAAAGTCAGTAATGAAATGGATAAAAAAACTGGATTACCTTTATATACGCTATATGGCGGTAATGAAAAACAGGATTCCATTATACAGTCGATCGATGTCATGATTTTTGATATCCAAGATGTCGGAGCCCGGTTTTATACTTATATGGCTTCCTTACATCATCTGATGGAATTATGTGCCAAGCACAATAAAGAGCTTATTGTTTTAGATCGGCCAAATCCATGTGGAGATCAGATCGATGGTCCTGTACGTCATGATGATCAATTTAAAGCCGATATTTCCTTTCACAAAGTTGCTATTATGCATGGACTCACCATGGGTGAAATGGCTCAAATGATCAACGGCGAAAAATGGTTAGAAGAAGGAAGACAATGCAACCTAACGGTTATTCCTTTAAAAAATTACCATCATGCGCTGGTTTATAAATTACCGGTCATCCCTTCTCCCTCATTGCCCAATCATCTGTCTGTGCGGTTATATGGTTCCTTGTGTTTATTCGAGGGAACGAGTATTTCCGAGGGCCGAGGTACCGATTGGCCTTTTCAAGTCATTGGCTATCCCGATCCAGTATTCGGTAGTTTCCAGTTTACACCAGGGGAAAAATCAGGTATGGCCAAACATGTCGCTGGAAAAGGAGAACTGCATTATGGATTGGACTTACGAGGTTTAGATCCCGACAAGCAAACCTTCACTCTAAAATACGTGCTGGATTTCTACAATAAAATGCCCGATAAAAGTAAATTTTTTTCCAGAGCAGAGTTTTTTGATAAACTGGCGGGAACCGATGTGCTGAGAAAGCAGATTATTGCTGGTCTTTCTGAAAAAGAAATTAAAGCGTCTTGGCAAAAAGACCTGGATCAATATAAACAAATGCGTCAGAAATACCTGCTGTATCCAGATACTGAATAAACCTTCTATTTTCCATAAACGTCAATTAACAAAAAATTGTATGAGAAGAATACTACTTTTTTCTACTGCTTTAGGAGTAATTATGCAAGCTCAGGGGCACAGCCGCTCGAAGAGTAATCTATTTACGCCAAAGCCAGCATGGGCTCATCTCGTTCATGAGACCTTGCAGAACACGATACAAGGAACAGTATCAGATTCATCAGGTCCGCTGGAGGGCGTTACGGTTACGGTCGTTGGGTCTTCCATATCCACACAGACAGATACCAAAGGGAAATTTACCATCACCGCTTCGACAGGTGCTACCTTACGCTTCAGCAGCATTGGCTATGCGACGCAAGAGATCAGTGCGAGTTCCTCCACGGTCCAGGTCATGTTAATATCCGATGCGACCAACATGGAAGAAGTCGTAGTGGTAGGTTATGGTACACAGAAGCGCTCCAATGTAACTGGAGCCGTATCTACCGTAGATACCAAGAAGACATTTGAAACCCGTCCAGTCACTGATGTGGGTCGCGCCCTACAAGGAGCTGTAGCTGGTCTATCCGTATCCACCGCAAGTGGAGATCTAGGGGGTGACCCTAAAATTCGGCTTCGTGGTGTCAGTGGATCGTTGCAAACCCAAGGCGGAGCATCTCCGCTCATCCTGGTTGACGGTGTTGAAGTGACCAGTTTATCTATGATCAATCCCACGGATATCGAAAGTATGTCGGTCATTAAAGATGCTTCTGCGGCCATCTATGGATCCAGAGCTGCTTGGGGAGTCGTGTTGATCAAAACCAAGTCTGGAAAGAGAAACACCAAAACCTCCATTAATTATTCCAATAATTTCGCCCTTCAAACCCTCACCTCAACACCGGTTATTGCAGGAGGAGCAGCAGGCGCAAGAGCGGGATTGCTCGCCATGCAACGAACAAACCCTTCCTTGACCGGATATGTTAATCTCGGAACACGATATGATGATTATGCCATCAAAAAGATGGAAGAATGGCAAAGCTTATACGGTGGACAAGATCTGGGACTCGACATGGTCGAGGGCCGAGATTATGAAGTTAAGGACGGTTACCTATATTTCCATCGGGAGTGGGATGCAGAGGACATGTTTATGAAAAAATATACCCCTCAACAGAACCATAACCTGAGTATCAATGGCGGGTCTGACAAAATAAATTATAATGCCGGATTTGGTTTAATGTCCCAAACGGGGATCTTAAAAGATAATCCAGATAAATACAACCGCTATAACTTTAACTTAGGTATCAATGCCGATATCACAAACTGGTTGACAGGTTATACCAAAATTTTGTTTTCATCCTCAGATGTGAGTAAGCCTTTTTCGTTTAATGGCAATGTGTATGAACCGATCTTCTACCTCTACCGCTGGCCTCGAAACTTTCCTTATGGGACGATCGATGGATTGCCGATGCGTAACGCGATTACCGATGTGCAACAAGCAAATATGAATGAGCGCAAATTCAACATGGGGCGTTACACCTTTGGTGCACAAGCCAAGATATTACCTGGGTTGACAGTCGATGCTGATTATACCTATTCTCAATTTATCAACAAATTTAATGAAAATGGCGGTACGGTAACGGGATGGGATTTTTGGAATAAAAATAACTTTGAATACATCACCTATACCGGAGCTGCTTATAATCGGGCACGAAAAGAACGTACGATGACCGATAGGCATGTCGCCAACATCTATGCGACATACGACAAGAGCTTCGACCAGCATAACTTCAAAGTGATGGCCGGTGCCAATGCTGAACTCTTTCAATCGGACAATGTATGGGGACAACGGTTGGGACTTCTTGATCAAAATTATCCCCAACTCGGCCTTGCCAATGGCGATATGACCACGAGCTCGGAAGCGTCACATTGGTCTACCTTAGGATTTTTCGGACGTGTCAACTACAGCTATCAAGATAAGTATCTTTTCGAAGCATTAGCGCGTTATGATGGTTCATCTCGTTTTAATCAAGATAATGTCTGGGGATTTTTCCCTGCAGTATCTGCCGGTTATGTGCTTTCGAAAGAAGAGTTTATGGATTGGTCCAAACCCTATCTAGATTTCTTCAAGGTACGTGCTTCTTGGGGAAGTGTAGGGAACCAAACGGTACCAACGGGGCTGTATCTTTCTACTTTAAGCCAGGCTCCGACCAACTGGGTCGTGGGTGGTGTTAACCAAACGACGATGACCACACCATCGATTGTATCGAAGGACTTGACCTGGGAAACCGTGACGACCAAAGAAATTGGGGTTGACCTCGCCTTCTTTCAGAACAAATTGAACTTAACCTATAATCGGTATCGGAGAACCATTTCAGACCTGATCACCGGCGGCGTGATTTTACCATCTGGCTTTGGAGCACCATCACCGCTGCGCAATTTCGGTGAAATGCAGACCAATGGTTGGGAATTAGAACTCGCGTTCAACCAAAGTTTTAGCAATGGTTTAACGATGCGGTTGTCTGGTCAACTATCCGATTACAAAGAATCGATTACAAAATTTGATGGACAGGCACAAGTCAATGTGAATGGTACTTCTTCCAACTATAACGGAAAGATGATTGGCGAGATCTGGGGATATGAAACCGATCGGATATTTCAGGCGGATGATTTTATTGCAAACAGTAATGGCACCTATACGCTGAAGCCAGGAATTCCTTCGCAATCTTATTACGAAACGACAACCTTTAAATATGGACCTGGAGATGTCAAATATAAAGACCTGAATGGCGATGGCGTGATCGGTATCGGTGACGGTACGGTAGAAAATCCGGGGGACAGAAGGATTATTGGAAATTCAAACCCACGCTATCAATATGGCTTCCGCGCGGATTTTGATTTTAAAGGCTTTGATTTAGGGATCTTTTTCCAAGGCGTAGGGCAGCGTCACAATTGGGTTGGTGGCGATTTTGCCGTTCCAGGATGGCGACCTGCAGAAGCGTGGTACGAACACCAAATGGATTACTGGTCACCAGAAAACACCAATGCCTTCTACTACAGGCCAACCAATCAGAATCAGAGCAATACGACCATGAATCATATGCCACAGACAAGATATCTATTGGATATGTCCTATTTGCGATTAAAAAACCTTTCTTTGGGTTACACCTTGCCCACATCTTTTACAGAAAGGGCCAAGATCTCCAAATTTAGGGTATTCTTCTCCGGCGAGAATTTACTGGAATTTGATAACTTAAATATACCGATCGATCCAGAAACGGATTATACCGAAGAAGGAATTAAAGATGCCAATTCATTTGGTCGCTCTTACCCTTATCGTAGAACTTTTTCACTTGGGCTTCAACTAACTTTTTAGAGAAATGAAACTATTTAAATATATCGCAGTAGCAGGATTATTATCCTTTTCCTCCTGCTCTAAAGAATTTTTAGGCGACGACTTTTTAAAGAAAGATCCCTTGGATCAGCTGACAGATCCAGCATTCTGGTCCTCAGAAAATAATATCCGCACCTATACCTTTGGTTTTTACAATTCGTATTTCAAAGGTTATGGGCAAGGGTTCACCTGGGGTTCTTATTTTTCTGGACAATTTATCAATGATGATTCTGCTCCGTTAAGCCCCAATGAAAATGTCATCACCGAATTTGTTCAAAATATCCCAACATCAGGTGGCGGTTGGTCTCCAGCTTTACCGACCAATCAAACACCGACAGGCGTTTCTTCTTATTATTCACGTATCCGTAAGGCAAATCACTTTATAGCAAGTGTGCCCAAAGCACAGCTAGCAGAAGAAGTTCAAAACCATTGGTTGGGCATTGGACGCTTTTTCCGAGGTCTTGAATATGCTAACTTTGTCAATGCTTTTGGAGATATTCCTTATGTTGACCGTGTGCTGACAGAGGACGATCCCGAACTTTACAGACCTCGTGATTCCCGAGTTTTTGTCATGGATAAAGTACTCGAAGATTTTAAATTTGCAGCACAGCATGTACGTAAAAGCGATGGCCCTGCACAACAGTCCGTTACCAAGTATGTGGTTTTAGCTTATATGTCACGCGTTTTTCTTTTTGAAGGAACCTGGTTAAAATACCACAATAAAAATGAAGCCAAGTCAAAAGAATATTTAGAAGCTGCCAAATGGGCTGCTGAAGAAATCATCAATAGCGGCGCATATTCCATTTCCAATAACTACCGCAATTTATTTAGTTCTGAAACCCTAAAGGGCAATAGCGAAATTATTCTGTTCAAAGAATATGCGGAAGGCGTTTTGCAGCATAGTTTAATGTCCTATAATAATCTGGAGCCGCAGGCAGGGATCTCAAAAAATGCAATCGACAACTACCTCTTGTCCGATGGACTTCCGATTCGGTTATCACCACTTTATAAAGGCGATAAATCTGTTTCAGATGCGTTGGCAAACCGAGACGGTCGTTTAGTTCAAACAGTTGTACCGCAACTGAGAATGTTGAATACCTTATCCAATTATGCTTTTTCCGGTTATTCGGTTCAAAAATTTTTAAATGAAAGTCTCAAGAATCTACCGGTTGGAAGTGGTCAATTAAATATGACCGATGCACCCATTATTCGTTACGGAGAAGTGTTGATGAACTATGCAGAGGCAGCTGCAGAGCTGGGTGCTCTTGATCAAGCTGCTTTAGACAGATCAATCAATATGCTGCGCAACAGAAATGGCGTTGGCCTTCCTAAGTTGCAAGTTATGGGTTTGCAACCTGCGGTCAATGGTGTTGTCTATGATGATCCCGCACGCGATGCTACTGTGCCCAGCCTCCTTTGGGAAGTTAGGAGGGAACGTCGTTCTGAACTGATCTTCGAAGGGTTGAGACTAAATGACCTGCGTCGTTGGAAGAAATTGGAATATGCCGATACCGATAAAAATCCGACGATCAACAGGGGAGCTTATATTGTGAAGGCTAACTACTCACCAGCACTGTTAAACGGAATTGCCATTGATGGCAGTCAGGAAGGCTATATCATTCCATCCAGCGTCAATAAAAGACTGGTTGTCGATAAATATTATTTAGATCCGATCCCGATCGATCAAATTTCACTTTATAAAAGTAAGGGAGTCGAACTGGCTCAAAACCCGGGATGGTAAAACATCTCTATTAAAAAATAAGTCCTCCATATCTAAACGTTGCATATGGAGGACATTTTTCAGTGCTGAAAAGCAAATTTTAAAGGAAAGCAAAAGAATAATTTGATATGAATTTTAAGCATATGGTCGTAGTAACAGAAAGTGAGTCCAATTATCAAGGAATAGATAGCATGTCAACAAGAGAGATTTTGTCCCATATCAACAATGAAGATAAGATAGTTGCCGACGCGGTTGAATTGGTTATCCCTGCGATTGAAAAACTAGTCACTGTCGCTGTGGCTTCCATGAAGAAAGGAGGAAGAATTTTTTATATTGGAGCAGGCACAAGTGGTCGTTTAGGAATCTTGGATGCTTCCGAGTGTCCACCGACGTTTGGGGTACCCCATGATTGGATTATTGGTATTATTGCCGGGGGTGATGGTGCCATTCGAAAAGCTGTTGAATTTGCAGAAGATGATCTGGAGCAGGCATGGAAGGATCTGCAGGAATACGGGATCCGATCGCATGATACCGTTATTGGCATTGCAGCTTCTGGTTCCACACCTTATGTGATCGGGGGACTGAAAGCAGCAAATGCGCACGGTTGTATAACAGGTTGTCTGGTTTGCAATAGCCATTCTGCAATTGCTGAAGTAGCGCAATACCCGATAGAAGTTGTTGTCGGTCCAGAATTTATTACTGGTTCAACAAGGATGAAAGCAGGGACAGCTCAAAAACTCGTCTTGAATATGATTAGTACTGCGGTCATGATCCAACTGGGACGAATCAAAGGCAATAAAATGGTCGATATGCAGCTCTCTAATCATAAACTTGTAGGCCGTGGCGTCCGTATTGTGATGGAGGAAACCGGAGCAAGCGAAGCAGACGCCACTTTATATATCAACCGATTTGGAAATGTTCGCGAAGCTATTGCGCACATCAAAAAGCAGCTGTAGCTGATACAAATGAGATCCATCAAACTGATCTACACTTCTGACCAGTATTTCAATACCAGCTGAATAGACAAATTTTTACCAGACACGGAGCTCTCTTTGAGCACTGTGTCATCTTTGATCATTTGGGCTTTTAACATCGATTCATCCGATAGTCCATCGGCCTTTACCAGGATGCTGGTTTGCTCTTCGTTGTTGATGACTCGCTCGCTGGTCCAGGATGAACCAAAATTTACAGTCCATATTTCTGTTTAGTTCCGGTCGGAATAGAGGATCGAGTTGATATTCACATCTTCTGAACCTATGATACGCTACTGCATCTGTGCAACATCGATCATCTCCGGTCCTAGTTCCTCATCTTAACAACTCGTCCATGTATATCATACAGTTCCTTAGCACAGTGTCCATAAAAATAAGCCTTTAAAAATCTTCATATCTGCAAATCGTGTTTTGCCATGAACAGTGCATAGGCGCGAATGGCTCAATAAAAATCAAAATAAGGAGTTTAAAGCTCCGTTATGAACTTACCAATCCCCAAACTTTCTAAAATTAAAAAAACCTTAACGGATATTAAAAGCTTTATATTGTAGTCGTGGTATAAAATTTGTTATTCCTCGTTTTTCAACGCTCATGAAACAAAACTGTCCTTTAAAATATATCGCATTAGCTGGTCTAATCGGACAAACCCTATTCAGTCAGCATGATGTACAGGCACAAGTAAAGAATCAGCCCTATTCCTATTCATTTTCCCAGAAAATGAATCCTGTGCTGTATTCACCACATACCAGATTGCATACATCGTCCAAGCCCTACCTTTTTACTGATGAATTGCTCGTTACCTTCGATTCCTTACAGTCCAATCAACCTATTTCATCAGACAACTTGTTGTTGCGCAAGCTTTTTAATGAGCACCTGATCCAGGTCGATCGGGAAGATTATAGCATTTACGCCGACTTTTTACCCGATATCACCATAGGTAAAGACCGCTTAGGCGATAAACGTCGCACTTGGATGAATTCCCTTGGATTTCAAGCTGGAGCTACCTATGGAAAAAAATTAACGTTCTATACCAATTTAACGAAAAATCAAGCGGTATTCCCACAATATTTAGACGACTATATCAATGAAAGTAAAGTTGTTACAGGACAGGGATCCTTTGATGATCGTTCTGGAAATAAAAAAGACTGGTGGAACACCACTGCAAGTCTAACCTATGCTTTTAGCAAGCATTTTCAGGCTACTGCTGCATACGATAAAAACTTTATTGGTGACGGATATCGTTCCTTATTACTTTCCGATTTTTCGGCAAATTACACCCATTTAAAATTAAGTGGTACCATCGGCAATGTGCAATATACTTCTGTATGGGCATATATGAACGATCCCACCCATAGACGTCCAGAAGAGCTATTTGCAACCAATCGGTATGGTGATGGTAAAAAGTGGGGCGTCTTCCAATACATCGATTACAATGCAACCAATCGCTTATCCATTGGTTTTTTCCAAGCCATAACTTGGGCTAACCGTGATGCCGCAGGAACCCGAGGTTTTGATTTCACCTACATCAATCCGGTGATGTTCTTACGTCCTGTTGAATCCAATAATTCAGATTCTCCCGACAAAATGTTTCTGGGCTTAAATACCAAATATAAAATACTTCATAATATAAGCGCTTATGGACAATTTCTACTTGGAGAATTTACAGCAAAAGAATTTTTTGCAAACAATGGGTACATTCACAATAAATGGGGCGTTCAGCTCGGGGTACGAGGATATGATCTATTTGCGGTAAAAAATTTAAACTTTTTAGTCGAATACAATACGGTTAGACCTTATACGTATGCGCATTTTAGCACAGGATCCAATTATAGTAATCATGCAGAACCTTTAGCACATCCCTTAGGTGCAAATTTTAGAGAAATAGTAGGAATTGCGAATTACTCGTGGAAACGGTTTGACTTTTCAGCACAGCTCAATTACAATGAAAAAGGTTTAGACCCTGCAGATGGCACGAATATGGGTGGTAATATTTTTCAGTCTTATCGAACATTTCCAGAGCGTTATGGAAACCACATTGGCCAAGGTATAGGAAGTCAGGTTGTATATGCAGATGCAAAAGCAGCCTATGTGCTCAATCCTAAATATAACCTCCGTTTTGAAGTCGGCTATACACAGCGTTATCAAAAGATCCAATATGATACGCCGGTCACGCATAAGTCAGGGGTGTTGAATATCGGTCTTCGGTCAAGCTTGAAGTCTTTATACGGAGATTTTTAACCATTTATATCTATTGGATAAAAGCATTTCTAATTAAACAATCGTTATGGAAGATCTTCTGATAGGAGTATTTTTATATAAAAAAAGAATCTACTTTTTATGGGATCCGGATTTTAGGCTTGAAAATTGCCATAACAAATGACATCAACAATTGTTACTTTTATAATATCAATTTCGCATAATCAGCTTAAAAATTAAAAACTATGAGTAAGAAAAAAGACAATTCGAAATGGTTGAACGTCGCCATTTCTTGGGGAGCAAGTATCGTTATTATCGGCGTACTTTTTAAAATCCTTCACATTGGAGGATCCTATGCGAACTATATGATCGGAATTGGATTGGGAGTTGAAGCATTTTTATTTTTCCTAATGGGTCTTAATCCTCCAGCACCAGAACCAGATTGGAGCCGCGTCTATCCCGAATTGGATGAAAATTATACAGGCGAACTTCCAGTACGTGGTGCCACGGCTGTCCATACCCCTTCAGGTCCATCAGCAACTGTAGCCTTGGATAAAATGTTTGCAGATGCCAGTATTGATGAGACAAGTATCGGCAATTTAGGAAGAGGCTTACGTGATTTCAGTGAAAAAATGTCGGCGATCAATAAAATTTCTGATGTTTCCCTAGCAACGGAAGATTTTACACAAAAATTGAAATTAGCAACATCCAAATTTGATCACATGAGTCTCGCTTTTGAGCAGGCATCGGCCAATTTGGTACAGATGTCCAATTCATCTGCAGATACGACCAGTTACCACGAGCAAGTGAGTAAATTGACCACCAATTTGCAGCAGTTAAACGGGATGTACGAGCGCGAACTTCAAGACTCTGCTTCGCACCTAAAATCGATGAACCAATTTTACGAGAATTTAAATTATACGATGCAAAACTTCAATGAATCGTTAGATGATTCTAAAGCATTCAAAGAAGAAGTTGGCAAGTTGGCAAAAAACCTAAACGCTTTAAATGCTATCTATGGCAATATGTTAAGTGCTATGAACCAGCCGCGTGTTTAATCATCCATGTATAATCTAAATCACTAAAAATGGCATTAGGAAGAGAAACTCCAAGACAAAGAATGATCAGCATTCTTTATCTGGTATTACTTGCATTACTTGCATTGAATGTGCCCGATACCATCTTGGATGCATTTAAGAACATCAATAATAGTCTCGAAACATCACGCTCAAATGTCAACACGGCTGTACAGCAATTGTTTTCTGCATTTGAAAGCACCAAATTGAAAGAGGAGCCTGCTCGTGCAAAACCCATCTATGATAAAGCTAAAAAAGCACAGTCCATCATCGGTGAACTGAATACTTATATCAATGCATTAAAAGAAGACTTCACCAAACAAGGTGGCGGCATTGATCCAGAAAAAGGAGATCTTGTCAAAAGAGAAAACGAAGATATATCGCCCAATCTTATGATCAATGAGAAAAAGGGAACCGTCCTTAAGGATAAAATTAATGAGACCCGAGCAAAACTCTTGGCCTTATTAAGTCCTGAAGAACAAAAAAGTGTTTCTTTTTCATTAGAAGCAAAAGACCCTGAAAAATCTGTCAATGGCAAGCGCACTTGGGAAGAGATTAATTTTGGAAGCGGCACACCCCTTACCGCCGCTATGACGATCTTAACCAAAATACAAACGGACGCTCAAAATGCGGAATCGGATGTGGTCAAATTAATCTTGGGCAAAATGGACCAAGCGGTTGTTAACCTAGATAAATTTGCAGCTGTTGCAGTAGCTCCTACTTCTTACTTGGTACAAGGACAACCTTATCAAGCTGAAGTATTTTTAACGGCTTCAGATTCCAAATCCCAACCTGCCATCAGTGTCAATGGATCTCCATTACAGATTGTCGATGGAAAGGGAGTTTACAACGTATCGACGAGCAAAGAAGGGATTTTCTCTTGGACAGGTGTGATTCAAGTGAAACAAACAGACGGTTCGATGAAAGAATACCGCACAGCGACACAAACCTATCAGGTTGCTCGTCCATCCGCAGTGGTATCACCCGATAAAATGAATGTCCTATATATCGGTGTGGACAATCCATTATCGGTTTCAGCAGCTGGTACCCCCACAGATAAAGTAAAAGTGAGTATGACAGGTGGTAGCCTATCTGGCTCGGGCGGGAAATACAATGCGCGTGTATCATCACCAGGTACCGCACGGATCTCGATCGCCGCGGAAGTAGCACCAGGTAAAATGCAAACCTTGAGTACGACGGAATTCCGTGTCAAACGCATCCCCGATCCTATTGCAAAATTTGCAGGCAAAACAGGTGGTTCGATGGCCACCGTAGCACTAAAAGCACAAAATGCAATCTTTGCAAAATTGGATAATTTTGATTTTGACGCAAACTTTAAAGTTACCAAATTTACGATGATTATCGCAAAACCTCGTGCTGATGCGATTGTATTATCGACATCTGGCAATCAATTAAGTTCCAGCATGGCATCTGCCTTAAACGGTATCACACCGGGTACCCGTGTTATCTTTGATAATATCGTCGCTGTAGGTCCCGATGGTACATCAAGACAATTAAATGCGGTAGCATTGACGGCAAACTAAAAATTAACAAATCTACCTTTATACGTAAAAGCCTTCTCCTTTATTGGGGAAGGTTTTTTTTATATCAGCTCCCCTGGACCATGTGGTTTTACTATCTAAAAAATCCATGTTTTCGTGGATTGACCGGTATTCATATAGCGGTTAAATTTGTTAGAGCATAAATCAACACAGAATAAAACCGCCGAAGGCAGCGTGAATGCCTTAAAGAGAAAATCGAATCATAAATAAATTGAAAAGGATGAAAAAGACACATTTATTACTCATAGTAGGATATCTCATGCTACTAACCGCCTGTTCAAAGGATAATAACGGTCCAGATGGCGGAGACAACGGCTACCCATCCGCGTTAACAGGTACGATATATTACGATTGGGCAACCCAGGGAATACTCAAAGTGAGTTTATCCGATGGTGTGGGATCCACCTTTATCCCCGATAAATCCAAACTCAACAACTTCGACATCTCTAGGGATGGTCGATATAAACTCACGGTGGTCAATGAGCAGACGGTGGGAAAATACCCCATCCGCTTTACGCTAAGTGACATCACAAATGGCAGCATCGTAGAGGAATTTGTATACCATAGTCCAGGACTAAATGGCTATTGCAAGGGATATCTCTCGCCCGACAACAGCCATATTGTGGTGCTTTCAAACGATAAGGCAGATGGTATCACGATCCTAAAGCGAAATGGCGAGTTCGTCGGCCGTATCCACGATATCAACGGACAAGAGCTGGGTTTCAATGACCAACGCTTATGGTTGCCGGGCAACGCCTTATTGATCATACACAACAACTATATCATACGCTTGGCCCCGCCTTACACATCTGGTACTTTGCTAAAAGAGATGAATTATGATGATTGGGGCGACGTCGCAGTCAATCAGGCAGGCAACCAACTTGCCGTGCGCATTGCCAACCATGTGTACACGATGGATATGGATGGGTCAAACCTGAAACAAGTCACCACCAGCAATTTTAAAGAATCCGTTCCCGAGTTTTCGCCCGATGGCAAATACTTACTTGTAGGCACGGAGTATAGGCAAACTGGACCCTTTGGGTGGATGTGGTCACTAAAGATTATCCCCAACGATGGTACAGCGTATAATGTGGATCCGATTGCACCTAACACACCCGGTGTCATACCCGTTATCTTGAAAGGTAAAGAAAAGATTGAAACAGCAGGCGGCCAAATGATCTGGCGCTAACTTATCACTTAAAAACAAACCAATGAAAACAATACATGTAACACTGCTGCTGATATTTTTTCTGTTGCTGACGGGCTGTACAAAAGATACCAGTGAGCAGGATGCAGACCAAACTTTCAACGAGACCTTTGGAGGCCAACCTTTTAAAGGCACTGCCATAGGCATCCGTTCCCAAAATGGAGCGGATGATTACACCTGGAAAGGTGAAGGTCGGGTTGCACTGATCGAAGCCACGGCAGACTCGGTTTCAATGGTATTTATGGCCGATTTTGGTGATCTAGGCGAAATGAATTTCAAAGTGCGGGGCAAATACGACCAGTCCACATACCGTATGGACACCACAGATCCAAACATTTTCTTTCGTATAATAGACGAAAAGATTACAGGCACACTCAACAATGCACAACAAGAGATGTCCTTCCAAGGCACCCTAAGAAAGGAAACGGCTAACATGGTCATGCGCGTCAATTTTAAAGAAGAAAACGGTCCCTTTCCAAAGGGATCGTCGCTCAAACTCAGTTTTGACACGCGGCGCAGCATCGATAATAACGACCATAGCGCAGGCTGTCAGATGCGGCTAGTACCGATATGGAGTCCATCGGGGGTAACTATGGGAATGGTTCCCGATTGTTAATCTGCAGATTAATCTGTAATTTCAAAAAAACCATCCATTAAATCATGTACAAACTACTGTCCCTGCTTGCTTACTTACTCTTTTGCATCGCGAATACAGGTGCGCAATCACCTGAGCAATTGACGCAACACGGGGATAGCTTGTACAGGCAGCTACAGCAGATCGAAGATCGGGAAGAAAAAGCACAGGCATTATTGGATCTGAGTTTCTTCTGGTCGGACTACGATACAGAGAAAGCATTGAGTTACGTATCCGAGAGCAAAAAGTTGCTAGGCGACAAAGCGAATACGAATTATTACCAAGGACTGTTCCATTTCTATCGCGGCGCTATTCAGTTTGACATTGACCCTGAACAAGCAAAGCAACTATATATGCAGGCCGAAACCTTCCTCAAAAGAGATATTCCTGCGAAAAACAAAATTTTGGCGACACGTTACCGAGCCCGCCTGTGGGGAAGCTACGGGGCACTTTTGCAACGCGAAGGCAAAGCACACGAATATGTTCAGGTGCTTATCGATCGAGTTATTCCAATGGCCAAGAGCATCAAAGACTCTACTCTTTGGGGTAATAACCTTCAGAATGTAGCAATGGCCTTGATGAATCTGCAAGAATATAGTAAAGCCAAGCTGTATTACGATCATGCCTTGACCTTGCTGCAAGGCAGGAATGATGCCCTCGAGCAACGCTTTACCCTCTTTGTCAATGCGGCACGTAATGCCTTACTCGATCAGGAGCATACACGCTCCCGAATCTTACTGGACAGTGCTGCCCATATCGCGAAATCAATCCCCGCCTCTTCCTACCTCCCAACCTATTACAGTGTAGAAGGCAGCTATTGGGAAAAGCAGCAAAATTTCGGCCGTGCCCATATGTATTTCGAAAAAGCACTGGCTGGCGCGAAAGAGCAAAACAATAGCGATATGGCTGCCTCTATACTGTTCAGCCAATCCGCAGCATTTCAAACAGCAAACCAGCCCGCAGCAGCGATGGAGAAACTACGCGAACTGCTTCCGTACGTCGAAAAAAAACCTTCGCTGAAGAATAAACAAATGGTGTATTATGATCTCGCGACTACCGCGGTGAAACTAGGTGCATATCAGGAGGCTGTAAAATGGTTTGAGAAACATAAAATTGTGCTCGATACGCTCCTTGCAGATCAAGGTACAGCACTAACACTCGAACTGGAAAAGAAATACCAGACCAGCGAGAAAGAAAATGAACTGCTCCGCGTCAAAGCAGCCAATCAGCAGCAGCAGCTTGCTATTCAGCGTACACGCCTATTTGCCGGTATTTTTTTGCTTACGACCATTGTGCTGGGTATGCTCAGCCTCATCTGGTATATATCGTTTAGAAACAGAAAAAGACTAGCCGCACAACGGGAAAAACTCAACCTTTTCAATGCCATGTTGCAAGGACAAGAAAGAGAACGCAGCCGTATAGCACGAGATCTGCATGACGGTCTAGGTGGTATGCTTGCCGGCGTCAAGCTTAAGTTGTCAGCTGTAGCCAATAGACAAGCGAAAGCACAGCCACAAACCGATTCATCCATGGATTTATATACGATTATCAACCAAATGGACGATTCTGTCCATGAACTTCGACGAATAGCCCGTAATATGATGCCCGAGTCTTTACTGTATATGGGGTTGGAGGTATCCTTACGCGATCTGTGCAATGCGATGAATCAACCGCAGCTACAGATCGATTTTCAAGCCACAAATCTGCAGACGGATTACAACCAGTCTTTTCTGATAGCGGTCTATCGGATTGTGCAGGAACTGCTCACCAATGCGGTAAAGCATAGCCATGGCACTCAGATCTGGGTGCAATGTTCCGAGGCGGATCATTATTTTTACATCACCGTAGAAGATAATGGCAAGGGATTTGATCCATCTATGGAGGGTATCAAACAGAAAGGGATCGGATTATCCAATATCCGCAACCGGGTAGAGATTTTAAATGGACACCTCGAGATCGATGCTACCATAGGAAAAGGCGCATCGTTTCACATTCAATTTGAAGTAACCAAATAATATGATTTCAGTCATTATAGTCGATGATCATCCGCTCGTCCTCAATGGATTCGAATTTATCTTGAAAAACACCTCGACGATTGTACTACGCGGTTCATTTAACAACGCGAAAGACGCTTTTGATTTTTTAGCCACCGAAGCTGTCGATGTGATTCTTATGGATATCAATATGCCCGATATGAATGGTATTGAGGCTACAGAAATCATCAAAAAACAATGTCCAGATACGCAGATCATTGCGATCAGTAACCACAACGAGGGCAGTATCGCATTACGGATGCTTAAAGCAGGAGCCATGGGGTACCTGCTCAAAAATGTATCGACCGACGAACTGATCGAAGGAATACAAGCGGTGATCCGTGGCGAACAGGTGCTCAGTAAGGAGATGAACTTTATCCTAACCGACAAAAAAGACCCCATACCATCCGTGAGCCAGCGCGAGCGCGAGGTGCTCAGGTTGATGGCTCAGGGGCATACCACCGCAAAAATCGGCGAACAGATGTTTATCAGTCCATTGACAGTCGAAAGCCATCGCCGCAATTTATTGCAAAAATTTGGTGTCGTCAATTCGGCCTCCCTAATTCATAAGGCCACAGAGATGAAGTTTATCTAGATAACAGCGATCTCCTTTATCGTATCAAACTTTCACCAAAACCAATCACTGGTACAAAATACTGGAGATAGACCAAAAAAGATCGATTTGTTAATGAAGCTATAGATCATAGAAACCAATTCTAGAGTTACGATTCTACATCAAAACATCGGTAGTATAAAAGCAGGCTACAAAAATTACACCACGAAGGGAAAATCAAATACCATAAAATCTTAAAGGGAAAATTCAGGCTATAAAAAAACATGCTCAAAAGATGAGCATGTTTTTTTATGATATTAAAATTAATTGAGCTTACTTTTTCTTTGCTTTTTTCTGTTTCTGTGCATTCGGAATAAACTCTTCCAAGTTTTCTTCTTTTACACCTTTAGGGCTCGTCCACAATTGCTTTTTATACGCGTCGATCTTTTGTTCGATCTGCTGCGCATCTTGTGCTTGCTGTGCTTCATCACCCAATTTCAAAGCACCTGCAGAAGACTCACGAATGATGGTACTGGCGTACTTTTTTTGAACAAACAGATCATCCATCGTCATATCATACAAACCTTTATCCGGATCGGTAATATCCACTTTGACCAAACTATAGCGCAACTGCGGGAAATACAACCAAAATGCAGGTGTCGAACCCACAGATTCTGCCAATTCCGCAGAAGTCGTGATGTTCATTAAAGGTGCTACGCCAATGATCCTGCTCTCCAAACGGCTACGTTGCTTATCAAAGAAGATATCCTCTTTGATACGGAATTTCGTGACGCGAGTCGGATCAAATTCATTTAAAGTCATCTTGGAATCGATCTGGTTGCCCTCATCGTCAAAAATGGGAACCAGTACACTATCTGTAAAACGAGCCATGCCCTCATTGGCATTCATTCTCGCTTTAAAAGAATCATCATCAGGGCTATACAGGGACAATTTACCTGTTTCGATCGATTTCATAATAATCTCCATCAATGAATTTCCTGGCGTCGCCAAAAGCGCATTTTTTTCATCTTTAAGATCAATATCGCGCCATACCCGTTTATAGAAGCGGATATTCTTCATATTCACTTCCGGATACGCAAAAGGGACTGCATCTTCCAAGTTATTCGCTTGGTAAAAACCATCCGTTGTCGGTATCGTATCCATTAATATCTCTCCCTCAGCAGCAGTAGTGATCTGTTGAGATCTCAAACTATCTGGTATCTCTTGTTGTGCAAAGGCCGGCATCAATCCTACAGCCATTGCCATTGTTATCCATATCTTCATGAGCATGTTTGCTTTTAATATTTTCTAGTCTTACTTTGTACCGTAGGCATTTCAAATGCAGCCATTACACAGCGGAAACCGATGTACGAGTGAGGTTCATAGTCCACCGAATAATTACGTGTATCCGTATTCAGCTGCTCTCCATTATCTTTCCAAGAACCACCACGGACGACTTTTCTTTTCAGTGCATCCGCATCTTTCTCATCGGCATCATATAAAAGTGCCGGATTTAAATCATTGACAAATACCGTTGCAGACGGGCTAAAAGCATCTAAGGTCCACTCCGACACATTCCCAGCCATATTATAAAGTCCAAAAGCATTGGGGGTATATGATTTCACTGGCAGGGTAAACGTAGCACCATCACGAGAGTAGGTACCATCACCTTGCTTAAAGTTGACCGCTAATCTGTCTTTACCTTCAGCACCATCAATCGTTAAGCGTTTTGTAGTAGTGGTATCACGAGGATCCAATTTACCTTCCGCAGCATATTGCCATTGCGCTTCTGTAGGGAGACTTAATGTCAATTGGTAACCACTGAGGTATGAATTCTTCATGATCGTCGCCATAAACTCCTTACCTCGCCAATCGGTAAAAGCACGCGCTTGTCTCCAAGTGACACCTACTACCGGGTAATAATCAAAAGACTCATGTGTAAAGTAATTCATATCTAGTGAAGCCAGCTGTGCATTTGGGAAATCACTCGACCAGATATCGTTGACAGGCATGACAGGCACTTGTTCTGTGACGAATTCTTTTTTCGCATTACCTTTTGTTTTTTGATATGAAAACTCATATCGAAGCACATCAGGGTTAAGCATTCTTTTTGTACCCTGTACCAGTAACATAGGTGCTAAACGCTCTCTTATTGTTGGATCATTACTTTTCCATAAAGGCGAAACCTTTTTTACTTTTTTCCAATCAATCTTCCGTTCCTCTGCCGGTTCACCGGTATTTAAAAAATACTGATCATCTTGTAAATAATCCGTAATGGCGATTGAATCTGCCACCCAGTTAATAAATTCACGGTACTGTTTATTCGTGACTTCGGCTTCATCGATAAAAAAAGCACTTAGACTTACATTTTTACCGGTATCAGCCGTATCCAGAGAACTTTTAAAGAGGATCGTTCCAGAAGGGACATAAACCATTCCCGGAGGCGCAGGAAGCGTTCCTGCACGAAAAGCATTTACTTTAGGAGCTTTATATATTGATGAACTTGATTTACAAGCTTGCATACAGATCAAAACTGCTAAAAAAACCAGACCGATAGTAGGATTCGGAACGTATTTTTTCATATTATTCATAATTACTGCTATTATTAAATGTTAATTAAGTAAAGGTCAAAATTAATTTCGGTTAAAAAATGCATATTTCACACCTACGGACATCATGCCAAACTGGTCGTTTTTGCCAAGCACAACCCCATCCACATTATCATTAAACGTTAAGCCGTGTTGATAATTAACATTAATTGCCCATTTAGGTCCATATAATGTTCTTCCAAAAGGGATATCTACCCCAATATTCAATGGAACGATAAAATGAATGCCCGATCGATCCTCAGGTATTTCACCTCCTCGATCTACTACCCCCTCATTATAAGCAGTTGTGAAATTACGTTTGATCCGATTTTTCATTAATCCTGCCCCTGCACCTACATACACATTGGATAAAATACGTTGCAAATTACTAGCACCTAATGTATAATTGCTATAATTATCAGGTAAATCCATAAATTGTCCTAATCGCAATTTAGCATTTGCGTTACCGGCATAGTAGCTATTATTATACGAATTATCACCATTATTACCACTCAGTTCACCTTTTTGTGCTTGTAATCCAACGGATATAAAAGGACTTAATAAATAATCTCCTTCGCCATACCAAGCAAAATGTACTTTTGTGTTTTTTAGATCTGTCAGACCGTAAGAAACTCCTGCTCCTGCCCCTATACTGATAGGGCGAGAAAACTGAGCTGAAGCAGTCGCCAGACAGCCGAACATCATAAGGGTAAAAAATAGTTTTTTCATTGTATGAGTTGATTTGTTATAAGAAACGATTTATTGGTCACATTGTTGTTGCAAATAAAAGAATTGTATGTGTACCAAGCTTTGTTTTTCATGAAGGTTTCTAGCAATTTTTGAGCCATACTCATGAGATTCAAAGTAAACTAGAATAAAATAAATACAAAAAAGGCGCATTTCTGCTATGAGAAATGCGCCTTTTTAGATGATATTTAGTTATCTATTTTAAACCTATTTTAGTTTTTAAAGTTTGCCATAATTTATCTAGACCAGTTTTTTTTGTGCCTTTGTCTCCATATCCATAACCATAGCCGTAACCATAACCATAACCACGAGCAAAGTCCACATCATTAACCACGGATGCTAAGTTTTTCAACTTTCCTTCTACGTAAAGTTCACGGGGCACTTGTAATAAACGTTTATCCAAGTAGTTGACACGTGATACATATAAGGTCAAATCAGCATTATGAGCAATTAATAAGGTATCTGTTACTAAACTTACTGGTGCTGTATCCACTAAAATGTAATCATAATGTTCTCGTGTATATTTAATCACATCATCAAAATGTCCATTCATCAACAACTCAGCTGGATTTGGAGCAATATACCCCGAATAAACAACATCAAAATCGTAATTACCCGGCTTCTTGATGATGATATTATCCACATCCATATCTGGATTAATCAGAAACTGCGTAATACCGACATTCGTATGTTGCAAGTGAGATAACCCTAAATAATCCAAAACTTTTGGACTCCGAATATCCGCACCTATTAACAAAACACGTTTATCAGACATGGATAAAATTTGAGCAAGATTGGTTGTTACAAAAGATTTACCCTCACCTGAAATTGTTGAAGTCACAAATATCACCTTTGAAGTATCCTTTTTATCCGCACCAAACATAAAATTCATATTAGTCCGCAAGATCCTAAATGCTTCGGCTAAAGATGAACGATCATTTTGATGGATAACCGTATCTTCCGAACTTGGAATTTCACCCAATACTGGTATCTTGACCACATCTTCAATATCCTTACGGGAATGGATTTTATTATCGAATAAAAATTTCAAATATAATATCAAAAAGGGAATTAGTAGACCAAAAACCAATGATGCTAACAGCACAATTTTATTATTAGGAGAGACGGGCACTCCGTTTCCGTATGCAGCATCAATAATTTTTAAATTGTCTGGAGTTGCGGCAGCTCGTACTTCAGATTCTTCACGCTTTTGCAATAATAATAAGTAAAGTGATTCTACTATTTGTTGCTGTCTAGAAATTTTCTTAAATCCCTGTTCTTGATTTGGTATGGAATTGATTCTACCTCTAATTTCACTCGATTTTCTTTCGATGCTATTTAAAGCCAATTTAGTAACCTGTTGATAGTTTTCGAGAGAACGACGAATATTATTCCGATTTTCTTCTATACTTTGGTTTAATGCAATTACAGTTGGGTTTAAATTTGAGGCAGATTTCAATAAATCATCCCGTTCTAAAACTAATTTATTATATCCTTCAATCGCCCCCCCTATAGAAGCATCTTGTAAACCAATATTTGATGGTAATAATTTTCCTTCCTTTTCGCCCTTAAGAAAATCGTTCATATGATCGACCAATTGTAATTGAGTCCGATATTCTAAAACTTTTTTATCATTTTCAGACGCATTATTTAAGTAAACTCCAGCCTCAGTACCCATGTCAACCATCGAGTTAGAAGATTTAAAATCTGCAACTTCTTCATCAGCTCCAGATAGATCTTTTGAAATTAAAACGAGACGCTTATTAATAAAATCAGAGGTTGCTCGCGTCATCCGCATTTTATCATTGGTCAAATCCGCATTATAAATATCAATTAAACTATTCAATATTAAATCTGCTTTTTTACTCAAACGCGAAACCATTGAAAAATTAACAATGTAAGATTGCATTTCTTTATTAGGCATAATATTAATTGCACCTAAAGTCGCATCTACTGCCCAATCCTTTGGTATTACTCTAATTTCATAATCAGTATCTATATCAAAGTGCTTATTTTGATTTTTCCTAAAAACTACAGAGTGTTTGCCAATTTTAGTAGGCTTATCAAAATTGGCTATTAATTTTTCCCCGGATGATAAATTAGTTATTTGGAGATTACTACCTTCTATGCGAACTTGTAAATTCAAACGAGTGCTATCCATATCTCCTTGCGGTTGGATAATAAAAGGCATATCACGTTCTAAGATTTCTCGAGAACGGATCTGTCCTTTAGCAGAATAATTTATATTTAAGTGGTGCTGGTCCACTACCTTTCGGATTAACCTTCTAGACGATAATACAGCAATTTGATCGGTTACAAAAGCTGACCTACTACCCCCAAATCCCATACTACTACTTAATTCAGCGATACCGGCTAATTCACCCGCAGAAGCGCTTCTCTCATCTTTTAAAAGAATTTTAGCAGTTGTATTATAAGTTTTCTGAGCGTAGCGCAGATAGATGACAGCCGTTCCTACTGAAAGAACAACTGCTAATATGAACCATTTCCAATAAAAGGCATATTGCTCGAAGAGCTGTCTCAGGTTAAATTCTTCTTCGTGATTTTCCTTGATCTGTTTTGGTTGATGTTCCATTGATAATATTAGCGTGTCAATACTGAAATAACGGTAATAAGGAGACCTGCAATTGAAATAATAATATTTGTATTGGCTCCTAACTTAGAGTTGTTGATTTGCGCCTTATTGGGTTCAACGTAAATTACGTCATTCTGCGCCAAATAATAATAGGGTGAATTCAAAGTTTCTTGCTTCGTTAAATCTAAATGATGCATACTTTTTTGTCCATTAACTTCCCTAATTAAAGTCACATGCTGACGTACGCCCCGAATTGTTAAATCACCCGCCATACCTAAAGCCTCCAATATAGTTACACGTTCTGTTGGCATAATAAATGAACCTGGCCGAGCAACTTCTCCCAAAACGGAAACTCTAAAGTTATTAAAGTTCATATTGACACCTGGATCCTTAATATATTGACTAAGCTCATCTCTAATTTTTTCTATAGCTTGTAATCGAGTTAGTCCTTCAACATGTACTTTACCTAACATCGGCAAAATAATATTTCCATCAACATCCACTGTATAAGTTGGACGAAGGGCCATATCAACTGCTTGAGTCATATTGTTAGAGGCCAAGGAGCTAACAGGATTAAATGGTGCAGTAACTTTGGGATCAGTGGCAGAAACTACTATTGTTAAAATATCGTTTTTTTGTATTTTGGGGATATACTGCTCATAGCTAGTAATTATTTGTGTAGAATCCGGCTGTAGATAAACCATACTTTTACGGGATCCACAAGAACTAAGAAACATTAGGAACACTGTAAACAGTGCTAATGCTACACCATACTTTGAGATTAATCGCATGTTCTATTCAAATTATAAGATTTATTTTGCTTTATATAATGACAAAAATATATTATTTTCCTCACACTATCCCAATTAAAATTAATTAATAACAAAAGAAGAATTTTCAAGAACGCTTTAGCAAAGATAATGCCTAAAAATCTCAAATATCATTTTATAATTATAAATTTAGTAACCTTTCAATTTAGTCATCAACAGTAAAATAGCTATATTTGAATAAATTTTTCCCAAAACTAAATGGACAATAGACTGCTTGATTTATTTCTTCAATTATTACGAAGTGGACTTTGGCAAAAAAGCTCTATTGCTTTGGATCAAAAATTAACCTTCCAAGAATGGACACAGATTTACCAATTGGCATGCATACATACAGTGGAAGGTATTATTTACGACAGTTTTTCATTTTTAGATGAAGCACAACTCCCGCCACATACATTACGCATGCAATGGACTGTTCGTGTCGATCAAATTGAACGTCACAATGCAAAAATGAATGCTGTAATCGCAAAACAACAACAAATTTTCACCAGAAGCGGTTTAAAACCAATTTTGCAAAAGGGACAAGGTGTCGCTGCTTGCTACGCTAAGCCTGAGCATCGCGTATGTGGAGATATCGACTGGTATTTTGAAAATAATGGCTATGCACAAGCAAGAGAATTGTTAAAACAAAAGAAGCATCCCTTTAAAGACACTGCTGGATTTAGTTTAGATTATGACTTCAATGGAATCGCAATTGAACATCATAAATTGCTTTTTGATATCCGAAGCCCATTAAAATATAAATATTTAAATGACTTGCAAGATAAATATCGTAATAAGAAGCAGTCTCAACTGATAAATGGTGTTCCAGTTACTATCTTAGCACCCGAATTACACATCTTACAAGTTAATATTCACATCCTAAAACATATGATCTCCTTTGGTATAGGATTTCGACAGATTTGTGATGCTGCTCGTCTATATAACAGATATAATGGAAAGATTGACAAACAGGCTTTATATGAGATGTATAATAAAGTAGGAATCTTAAAATGGATTCACCTACTCCACCAAATTCTGGAAAAGTACATTGGACTTATAAAAGAGGACATTCCATTCGAATATCCAGCTGATACGCAATCAAATTGGATGTTAAATGAAATTTGGCAGGGTGGTAATTTCGGATATTATGATGACCGTTTTGTGAATGGAAAAACTATTAAAACAATTTCTGTACATCCCGATGGCGCAAAACGATTATGGAACAATTTTAAGCGCTATTATCCTTATGCACCGCAAGAAGCTGTATTTTTCCCTATAATAAAGCTTTATTCTAAGTTTATAGGTATTGATCGTGATTAAATAATAAATGAAGCTTTATGTTTTTAAAGCTCCACTTATTAATATGAATTATTATTATTTACTAAAAGCCTGTTGTATTGCAACCTTAATTCGTTCTCTTTCCTCGTCTGTTAAATTCGATCCAGAAGGTAAACATAAACCTTTATCAAACAACTCTTCAGCCACTTTTGTGCCATAATAAGGTGTTCCTTCAAACACGGGCTGTAAATGCATTGGTTTCCATAACGGTCTTGATTCAATATTAACCTCCAGTAATGCTAAGCGAAGCTCTTCACGGGTAATACCCGCTTCTGTCGGTTCAATTGTGATGGCAGCTAACCAATGGTTAGAATAGAAATCTGCTGTGGGCGCCACAAATACGGTCACCCCTTTATGCTGAGCAAATAAGTCAACATAAAAATTTGTCATAGCACGGCGAGCTTCCACACGAGAAGCCAAAACCTCCATTTGGCCACGGCCTACACCTGCACAAATATTCGACATCCGATAATTGTAACCAATATGCGAATGTTGGTAATGAGGGGCATCGTCACGAGCTTGAGTTGATAAGAAAACCGCTTTATCTTTATCTTCTTTAGAATGACAAACCAATGCACCACCGCCCGAAGTCGTAATAATCTTATTTCCATTGAAACTTAGTACACCAAACTTTCCAAACGTACCACAAGATTTACCTTTATAGGTAGAACCTAAGGCTTCCGCGGCATCTTCTATAATTGGAATATCAAACTCCTGTGCTACAGCTAAAATTTCATCCATTTTTGCTGGCATGCCATATAAATGAACCACAATAATTGCTTTGGGTTTTTTACCATTTGCAATTCGATCAACGATCGCATCTTTCAGTGCCACTGGGCACATATTCCACGTGTCTTTTTCAGAATCCACAAAAACTGGAATAGCGCCTTGATAAGCAATTGGATTGGCAGAAGCGGAAAATGTCATGGTCTGACAAATCACCTCATCACCATAGCCCACTTCGCATTCAATCAATGCTAAATGCAATGCTGCTGTACCAGCCGATAATGCCGCTACCTGAACATCTGCATTTAAAAACTTTTCTAAATCCTCTTCAAAACCATTCACATTTGGTCCAAGGGGAGCAACCCAATTTGCATCAAAGGCTTCATGAATATAGGTTAATTCACGACCTCCCATATGTGGGGATGAAAGCCAAATTTTATCTGACATGATATTTAAATTTATCGTTCTATTTGTTGATTATTCTTCCCGGATTTCCTACTACTGTAGATCCATCTTGTATATCTCTTATTATAACAGCTCCCGCGCCTATGGTACACCATTTACCAATTTTAATCCCTTGAATGACAGCTGCTCCAATTCCAATATGTGTTCCCTCGCCTACAGTTACATTTCCAGCTAAAGCAGCATTGGGAGAAATATGCACAAAATCTCCTATAACACAATCATGATCAACAGAAGCATTTGTATTAATTATGCAGTGATCGCCAATGCTCGCATCGACATTCACCGCCACTCCTGCCATCACCACAGTTCCCTGGCCTAAAAGAGCTCGACTTGACACATTTGCATTAGGATGTATAAGCTTGGAATACTTAAAGTTAGCATTATTATTGACTAATTTTTGACGAATTTTATTATTTCCAATAGCGATAATAACTTCTATAATTTCACGTGGGATTTGGTGGAAAACCGGATACCCCAATAACGATAATTTATGGAGATCCGTATCGATAAAACCATCAATTAGTAAAGCATTGCTCTCTGCAATTTCTGCTATGACTTTACCATGACCACTTGCGCCTAACAAATACATATTCTAAACAATTAATTATTTCCGTTAAAAGGTTCAATAGTTACATGCCCATCTGCAGAGATTCCTTCACGTTTAAAAACTTTTTTAAAAGTTGTAAAAAAAACTTTAAGATCTGTGGCAAGAGAAATATGATCAACATACCACACGTCCAATTCAAATTTTTTCTCCCAAGAAATTGCATTTCTCCCATTAACTTGTGCCCAACCAGTAATTCCCGGTCTTACTTCATGACGACGACTTTGCGTTGCTGTATATAAAGGCAAATATTGAATCAATAGTGGTCTTGGCCCAATTAAGGACATGTCACCTTTTAATACATTTATTAATTGCGGTATTTCATCCAATGAAGTCTTACGCACAAAAGAACCGATAGGTGTTAAGCGATCTGCATCTGGCAACAAGTTTCCATTTGTATCCTTTTTATCGTTCATTGTTTTGAATTTTATAATCTTGAAGATTTTACCGCCTTTCCCCGGACGAGCTTGGAAGAAGAATGGTTTACCATCATTTGCAATGTAAAGACCGATACAGACAATAATAAATATAGGCGATAAGATAATTAGGCCACAAAATGCAGCTAGAAAATCTAAAATCCGTTTAAAAAAATATTTATACATGGTTATTGTTCTAAACCTTTATCTTTTATTAATTCTTTATACTCCTTTAATAGTGCATCCCATACGACTTGCTGTTCATATCTTTCAGAAATCATTTTTCGAGCATTTAGTTTTAAAATTGAAAAATAATCTTCATCTAAGAGTAATGTGCTCATCGCTTCTTGAATTGCCTTTGCATTTTTTACGGGAATAATCATTCCATTTTCACCTTCGACAATAATTTCATTACAGCCATTAATATCAGATACAATTGCTGGCAGTCCCATGGCTCCGGCTTGCATAACAACATTTGGAAATCCTTCTCGATAGCTCGGGAAAACCAATGCATCAGAAATTGCAAAATAAGACCGAACATCTTTTTGGAATCCCACTGAAATGATATTTGGATTGGACTGAATCTCTTTTAACGTAACATCAAACAAAGGATCTAATTCCGTTTCCAATGGACCTACAAGCAATAACTTAATGCTTCCAGAGCTACTTACTGAACTTTCAAGAGCTTTAAAAGCTTCAACTAATTCATTGATACCTTTATCACCTACCAATCGTCCTACAAAAACAAACACAAAATCATCAAAATTAATACCTAACTGTAACTTCAGGGATTCAATTTGCCGAGGATCGAACTGATTTATAGAAAAATGTGCAGTATTGATACCATTGGAAGATCCGTTTGCGATAACTTTTAATTTATGAGGATGAATAAAGTTATTTTCCAATATAAAGTCATATAATCCTTTAGAATTTGGATATACTTTAGTTGCTGAAGAATATGTCAATTTTTCAACAAAATTTAAGATTTTACGCTTAACACCTGTAGCTTCCATCAAAGGTAAGCCTGCTACTGTATGTAATCTAATTGGTACACCGGCTAACTTAGCTGCCAACATACCAACAATACCTGCTTTGGGTGTATGAGAATGGACGATTAAGGGCTTTTCTTTTTTTAAAATTTTATATAACAGAACAAGTGATTGCAAATCAGCAATAGGTGTAATCTTACGAGACATATTAACAGGTACTACAGTAATGCCCTCAGCATCTTTTACATTTTCAAGATCTTCCCCTGGAGAAGAAATACCAATTACACGGAAAAAATTAGACATAAATTTTAATTGCCCGTTCAAAAGTACGCGTAAAGAAATAGGTACAGTAGTTACTCTAATAAGCTTTTTCATTTTAAAATTTCATTCATTTCTTTATAAAAATTATTTCTCTTTAACATTAGAGCACTGTGTAAAAATGGTTCAGCCTTTAAAAGGCTATCATTAGCTTCTACAAATAATTGATCTCTATCTAAATAAAGTGTTTTAATATGACTTGATAATTCATTATAATTACCTCTTGAATGAAGATATTTATCATTTACTATATCAGGTATTCCACCCACATTACTACCTATTACCGGACACCCCATACTCATTGCCTCTATAGTAGCTCTAGGCATTCCTTCTGTTAAAGACGGTTGGACATATAAACTTAAAGTTTTTAAAAAATCATAAATTTCTTCACCAGATTGCAAGGATCCAAAAAATTTAATATTTTCACTAAGACATAACTCACTTGCTAATTTATTAAATCGATGAAAGTCGCCTTTGCCTACAAAATAGATTTCAATATTTTTTCTGATATTTTCATCTAACTTATTAATGGCCTTCAATAATACTTCTTGTCCTTTGTACTGAACATCAAAGCCACCAATTAATCCAATTTTAAATGATTTAGAAAAAAAACGATCACGGTCTAATTTATCTTTCGAAATGATATTTTTAATATTAACATTTGAAATTGACACTTTAATTGCGTCTTCATGAGCAGGGTAATTTATCTGTAGTTGCGATTCTGTTACATAAGAAACAAAGTTTGCATTTTTTACTAAGCGCTTATTCACAATGTCAAATATAGGCGCAACTACTTTTCCTAAAAAAGACCCATGACTTCCTAAAGCTTCCTTAGCATTTCCCACTTGCTCTACCCAAATTATTTTACCTTGTTGCAATGCTAATTTTCCAGCTAAAAAACCTAATATACTGGGAAGTCTTATAAGAATAATATCTGCTTTATTTATTTGATCTAATAACTCAATTTTTAATTTATTTTTATTAAGAAATAGAGAAGTAATACTCGAATATGAGTCAGTAAGATTAAAGCGGACATTTTCTGTTGACGAAATGACCTTTTTATCTTTTAAATTCCTACTCTTTCTCCCAAACACAGAAATACTTTCAAAATTAATTAAATAATTTCTCCAAATATTTGCAGGTAATCCTCCTCCACTATATACCGATTCATCTTCCTGATAAAAAGGATGATCATGAACAAACAATAACCTCATATTCTTTTTAAAATTTTAGCGGGTACTCCTCCAACTATGGTATTTGATTCTATATCCTTATTAACAACTGCCCCCGCAGCAATTACACTTCTTGAATTTATTTTAACCCCTGCTAAAATCCGACATCCACACCCAACCCACACATCATCACTAATTGTCACAGGTTTAAATGTAACTGGGTTATATTTTATTGGCACACTTTCATCTGTCCAATCATGATTAGCCGATAATATGGTGCTATTATGTGCTATTGAAACATTATTCCCAATTTTAATGCCACCATTTGCATCTATATAACAGTTTGAATGTATACTAACATTATCTCCAATTTCTAAGTTATTCCAACCTAATATTTGGACATTTGTACCAATTTTAATATTTTCTCCAATGTTTTTTATCAAGCACTTTAATATAACATACCGTAAGCCAACAAATAAAATTTGACTATGATTTGACATGCAATTCCAGACATATATTAATAAAACTTTAGGAAAGCAATTAAATAGTTTGTAGAACAAATTAATAATAAATTTACTTTTCTTGAACTGATCTCTACCTGATTCCATATTTAAATAATATCTCTAAATTCCCTAAACCGTTTATCTGCGCTGAATTCCTCGATAGCGAAATCAGCTAACTCATGTCTTTCGTTATTATTCCACCTTTTATCTATCAATTTTCCAATAGAATCAATATTCAATTGAATATCTAAGGGATCAACTAAATATGATTTATACTTTAATGGTGTAATATTTTCAATCGGTGGAATATTAGAAGCTATAAATGGAATTCCTTTGATCCATGCCTCTATTAATGAATTTGGTTGTCCTTCAGTTATTGATGGGAAATAATATATATCGAAAGTATTTAACACCTTAGGAATGTCATTTCTATTTTCAAATAAAATAATTCTTGACTCTAATCCTCTTTTTTTAACAATACTTTGTAAGTTTTCAACAACACCTTTACCACACAGAACAAAAATAGCGTTCGCATATTTTCGGACAACAACTTCAGCTACTTTTATTATTGTTCCATGATTTTTCGCAGGATTATAGCGACCAGTATGACCAATAACTATAGTGTTATTATCAATATTTAATTCAGTCTGGATTCCTTCAGTTTCTTGTAATAGTTCTTTCGCATTTATACCGTTATAAATTACTTTTGTTCTAAAATCAGAATAATTTTTACCAAAAAAAAATTCAAAGGCATATGCTGAATTTGCTAAAATATTAGTTGCGTATTTTTTAACTAGTTTATGATAAAAACTGTTAATCTTAAGCCTAAAAAATGTCTCAGGAAAACGATTTGAAGAAGACCTATAAAATACTATCCTATTATTAATATTTGCAATTTTGCTAGCAAAAAGTATAGGTCCGCTAAAGTTTCCTGTAAAGTCACAAACTGTATATTTATTATAATTTCTAAACCATAAATACAATTTGAAAAATTTTATAATATTAAAAGTACCTAGATTTTTTTTAATAATTCTGACATTGGGTAACTTTAAGTATTCGTCTTCTAATACTCCACCCTTACCGCCTTTGCAATAAATAATAATGTTATTAAAAGTAAATCCATTCTCTTTTAAAAAGCGTAAAAGATAATTCTCCAAACCTCCACTATCCAATCCAGTCAAGAAAAAAATAACATTCTTATTCATTAGATCCAGGTTTAAGATTTACATTATTCTTTGATTTATGAACACGTAAGAATTCTTTATTAGTAAAATTACGATTTGTGGGATTGATTATATTGAATTTATTCAGATTTATATGAAATGAGTTTATATCATTTTTCTTAATAATAATTGGTCTTAAATTTTTCTCTACATTTATATTATTAAATGTCATTTTTCCATTTAAACTTTTAAAATTATTTGATATTTGAGCAACCAATAATCCAATGTCTTTTGAACCAACATCAGTGAAATCAGTAACATCAAAATTTATAATTTTCGAAACTTTAGCTTTACTAGCCATTTTATTAAATGAAATCATCATACCACCTTTCGCATTGTAATATGTAACAATATTTGAAAGATTAATGTTATTCATTTCATCAGTACTATTATTCGCCTCAAAATCAATTCCGAACTGCGGATCTGTACCATTTGAAAATGCAGCAGTTACAAATTGCATTCTTAGTCCATCAATTGATGTAATACTAATTCCATTTCTTCTACTATTCATAACTACACCATTTGTAATATTAACATCTGAAGAGGTTACACCTTTGTTTTTCCCTATATAAATACCATCTCCCCAACAATTTTCAATATAAAAATTTTCAACACTAATATTTTTACCTCCCATTATACGAATTCCATGTCCCCATTCACCTTTATTGCCATAATGTTTATATCTATCTCCAATAATGTATGCATTTAATACTTTAACGTTCGTTGACCCAATAATGTTTATTATACCATAGTTCTCTAAATCATTATTTTCAATTCGTAATTTTGTGTTTTTTTGAAAAATTAAAACTTTATTATCTCCAAGGTTTAAACCACCTTTACTAACGACAATTTCATTATTTGGTAGGATTACCTCAGAATTTTTATTTATATATTCTTGTAATTTTTTAGTTCTTTGTTCAACAGTTAGATTTACTTTCAGTAAGTTGTCTAATTCTGAACTTTTATAGTTCTTAATTTTATAAACATCATAAGTATTAAAACTGGATGGCAACTTATTTGTAAAAATCTTCTGACCTTTTACAAAAAGTACAGAAAATACAGAAATAAAGATTAACAGATATCTATTGTAAGAATTCATATTGAAAAACTTTTTTTGTGAATAAATTAAAAAGTGTATACATATCCGAAATATGATACGATGCAAGAATATTATATCGTAAAACATTTATATCTACGATAAAATTTAGAAGAAATAAAAACAATAATAATATAGCATATTTCGAATTAACTTGCTCATTTTTAAGTAGAACAAGAAAATATACTAAAAAAATTAACTTAACAACAAGACTAAACCTATTGAATACTATTGGAATAGCGTAAGTAATATTAATTACTGACAAAAAAATTATGGTTATTAAATAGAGATTGCTTTTATTCTCTTTATTTAAAAACAATAGAAAAACATAAGCAAAATATAACCACAGGTTTCTTATGAACGATAAGATCACAGAATTTTCACTTAGATTAGTTTCATTTTGTAAATATATCTCTGCTTTATTGCTATAACTTTCAGGCATCTGTAAAAATCCTAAAATGTTTCCTAAATATTCTTTTGGCAAAACTAAGAAAAGTAAAGATATGCCTAACAAAATTTTAGGATTGAAATTTTTAGGAAAAAAGAACACAGCCAAAATACACGGAATAAAAAACGAAAAACTGAAATGCGTTAAAATACAAAATACTAAATAAAGAATACCTAATTTGAAATTGCTTTTAAAAAACAAATAATATACGCTCCAAATAAATAAACTAGTTGCAAAATAAAATCTTATTCCAGAAAATACACCAGATAATGACAACGAAAAAATTATTATTAAAACGGTAAAGATGGAAAATTTAAAATTATTAATATGATGAGCGTCAACCGTTCTTTTCACGAATAAGAAAAAAGAGTAAATAGTAAAAGTAGTAATGATAAAAAATAACCATTGGATATTAAAATCTAATTTAGAGAACAAAAATATTAAATGGTCAAAGACGAAGTCGGGGCGCTTTACAGAAATTAGATATTCAGAAAACTGTGCATAGTCATAAGACAGAAATTGATCAAACCGTTCAAAATATCTTGCCTTGTCATTACTAAAAGATGGTATATATTGGAAACTTAAGAAACCAAATAGAGCAGAAATTAAGAATATAACACCATTATCTTTCCTTTTTAATTGAATTAATATCAACGGTATTGATAAAAAAGGAGATAAAATAAACATTATTAGGGTTTCGACATATCCCTTTTGAAATCTTACTTTCATTTATTACTTTATTATATTATAAACTTTTTAAATACAAACTGCTATCAGTAGTTGAATCATACCTTATGAAATAGATCACCTTATAGTTCTTTGTACTAGTAAGAGACTATTCCATAATTCAATGATAGAAGTCTAATATCCAATTATAATTATTTTCTAATAAATCTACCTTCTTCTAAATTTATTAAAAGATCCTGTTTCTTTTTCTTATCAAGTCCCTTTGTACTAAGATCATATGACAGATAGGTTTCTTCAAATTTTTTCACATCACTTATAACTTTTGCAGGATTTCCACCAATTATAACATTACTTGGAAAACTTTTAGTAACAACAGATCCTGCACCTATTATCACATTATCACCAATTGAAACTCCAGGAAGGATAATACTACAATTACCTATGTATACGTTATTGCCAATTTTTATTTTACCAAAAAAATCAATTTTTGGATATTTCTCTCTTAATACCCATGCAGCTCCATGATTTGAAAATCTAACATCGCTAGTTATTTGAACATGATTACCAATTTCAATTAAATAAGGTTCAGAACCAAAGTACCTAGTTGCTATTTTACATCCTCGTCCAATTTTTACACCGATCGATCTCGCATATTTTTCATCAGTCCAAAAATATCTTTTATAAATACTTTTAATTCTATTCAACATATTCTGCTAATTATTTTTTTGATAATATTTGGAAAATTTATAGTTGTATTTAATATAAACCACCTGGAAGATGACAAATAATTTTTATAGTTATCCTTCATTTTTGTATTTCGAAGGTAATAACCTTTAATGGCTTTAGAATTGAAATTATTTAGATGTAATATTAACTTTTGCTTATCATCAAAATTCATATTCTCATAAATTGTACTTACTTGAATCCGGTCAAATAGTTTCAAAAAATGATCAGCAGTTTGGATTTTAGTAAGGGAGTTAACATCATCTAATTTATAAATAGATAATGATTTCATTACATAATAGGGATTGTTATCTAGTGCACATAATTTGTACCAGACCTCCCTATCTTCAGAATTATTAATACCTTCTTTAAAATACAACTCTGAATTATTTGCAAATAATTCACGTTTTACGCATACGGTACTTGTATGAATTTTCAAACCATTCAGAAGGTCATCAAAAACATTATGAAGTGCTCCTTCCTTCTTATATATATTGATAAATTCTTTTTTCGCATTGACAGCTTTATATCCTGACAGTAACCAGTTTAATTTATTATTACTTTGGATGGTAATTGAGTACTCTTCTAAATGATTTAATTCCCATAAATCATCACCGTCTAAAAATGTAACCCATTCATGAGAAGCCTCTCTAATGCCTATGTTTCTTGCACTTGATACACCGCCATTTTTCTTATCTACAATTTTTATTCTTGGATCATCTATTTTGTTTACTACATTAAGGCTATTATCAGTAGATCCATCATTAACAATTATGATTTCAAAGTGTTTAAATGTTTGATTTAATACAGAGTAAACTGTCTCTTTTATACTAAGTTCCTTATTATATAAAGGTATGACTACTGAAAACATATGTTATAATTTTATAGAGTCAAAATTCAATTTTGATTGGATAATTTTCTCATTAAGCAGCTTTGGCAAATTATAACTCGACGCATTAGCACACCATGATAATATTATATCTGATTTCTCTTGAATATCAAATTCTGCATCAAAAATTCTAGCGCTTTCATCATATCCAACATCTTCAAGAAAATCAGCACATTTTTGATGATATTCCACTAACATAAATGGTGTTTGACCAAAACAAGCAAAAATTGCACCATGTAATCTTGTTGAAATGACCGTATTACATTTATTTATTTCTTCCCAAACTTTTCTAGTATTAGTATTATACTTATTTACAGAAAAGTTTTTTGGATTAGCTGCTTTTATAATTTGGTTAGTCAACTTTAGATCTCCAACCCTAGAATTACCGTTTATAATAAAAAATTTAAAATGAAAATCACCCTTTTTATCTAAATCCTTAATTAATGCAATAATTTGATTATTGCGTCTTTCTTCGTTTTTCAAATCACCACCGTTGTGAACTGATTCATAAGGGCAGACACTAATACCAATTGTCTTTTTTTGAAAGGGTTGCAGATTAGTGCTCATATATATCTCAGGCAGCATCGCTGCTAGATCAAATGCATTTACAGGTAGATATGGTGTATTGACACTAGATACAAAATCAAATGAACGCTGATCCCTTACAGCAATAAAATCTATACTCTTTAAATAATCTTGGACTGCTTTTTCATCAGCAACTGTTTTAAATGGTCCAATGGAAACTCCAATAGCTCCAATCTTTATTAATGATCTTTTTTTCTTTAAATTTAAAGCAATCTGCTTCGGATTATTCGAGTTTAACTGACTATGAATAGTGGATCCTCCGGCAGAAATTAAATAATCTGTATTATTTATTAATATATTTTTTTGAAAATCATAGGTTTTCGGAAATCTTATAGGATAACCCTTTGATGGTACAATTGTATCAGGTAATTTACTTTGGACAGCTAAAAATCTACACCTTTCTTTTTCCCAAATTTTATTCGCTCCCCAAGAAGCAACCTCTACAAATGCATCATCACCTGTGTTGAGTTGACCATAAAAACCCGTGAAAATAATATCTGATTTTATCATCTTTTCAAAACTAACTTTAAATCTCTTAATAATGGTTTATTAAAAATATAAACCAATGGTAAATACATAACAATAAATGATAGAGCTTGTATAAAAATTAAGTACAAATCATTCCTGTTTGAAAGATCTACTATATTATTCACAAGATAATATATACTTAAAAACGGCAAGATTGCAACAATGATAATGCTTAAACTATTTTTCAACTGCTCTAATACAGGGTAACTTATAAATTTTCCACTAAAATATCCATTCAAATAGGCAAAAAAGATATTTGTTAAGCATAACGACCAAACAATAGCCTCAATACCAAAGGGAATACAAACTAAAAGAGATATTACTCCGATAACCTTTTTTATAACTTCTACCTTTAAGAATAAGTCACTTCTTCCTTTTACTTTGAGAATATTCAAATTATATGTGCCAATGGGTAGAAAAATAGAGGCAATACATAATATCTGAAAATACGGTACTGAGGGTAACCATTTATCCCCGAATACTACTAAAAATAAAGGTTTTGCTATTAATACTAATATTAACATCATGGCAGAAGTGATCGATAAGACTAATCTTAAAGCTGACTTGTAGGCTTCTTTCAACTTCCTATCATCATTTTGAATACTTGCAAATAAAGGAAAGGTTACCTTATTCAAAACTGCAGATAATTGATTTACAGGAAACAACCTTAAGCTATCAGCTTGTGTGAAAAACCCCACATTTGCTGGGGAAAATCTTTTCCCTATGATTACTCGATAGAGATTTAAATAAATAGTATTCAACAAACCTGATAAAGTTAACTTATAACCATAATCGAAATGATGTCGAAATACAGATTTGTCAAATATTAATTTAGGTTTCCATCTGTAAAATACCCATAAAATTAGGGCAAAAGAAAAGGCCTGAGATATATTCAGCCCAATCAAGCTCCAGACACCGTATCCATTTTTAGCCATATAAATTCCTACAGTAGCTCCAATGAAAACAGAAGGTAGTTGATAAACAAATTGCGACTTAAAATTTAATTCTTTTGAGAACTTGGCAAGTTGGACAACATAAAATGACGATAATATAAATACTAAACCAAAAGCGCGTAGTAGATCGGTCAATATAGGTTGATTATAAAATAACGCCACAAATGGTGCGATTAGATAAACAATTAAATAAACAAATATACTAACCGCTAGATTCGTTAGGAAAACTGTACCATAGTCTCGTTCAGTATTATCTTTACTTCTGATTAAGGAAGAGGTCATTCCACTGTCACTTAAACTTTGACCAATAGCAATGAAAATTGTGATCATCGCTATCAAACCGAAGTCGGCAGGGAGCAAAATTCTGGCTAACACAATTTGTACAACAAAATTTATCAATTGGACACTAAATTGCTGTAAAAAAGTCCAAACTACCCCCTTCTTTGCTTGTGAAACAAATCCCATTCTAAAACCTTATATCAAATAATTTGTCTAAAACTACCTCCTGAAAGAAATGCCTATAATCTTGAATCTGCCCTATCGGATATTATGCCCTTTACATCATAAACGATTGCACACTCTTTTTTCAAAGCATCAAGATCGATATTTAAGAATTCATTATGCGCTACACCTAAAACAATAGCATCAAATTTTGCTGAAGGTAATTCAGTTAAACTGTCAATACCATACTCATGTTTTACTTCTGCAGGATTTGCCCAAGGGTCATAAGTCGTTACTTTAACGCCATAGTCTTCTAAAGCTGCAATAACATCTACAATCTTTGTATTACGTACATCTGGACAGTTTTCTTTAAATGTTACACCTAACATCAATACTTCTGCACCATTAACATTGATACATTTTTTGATCATTGTTTTGATCACCTGTGATGCTACGTACTCGCCCATTGAATCATTTAGACGACGACCTGCCAAAATAATCTCTGGGTGGTAACCATGTTCTTGTGCTTTTTGAGCTAAATAGTAAGGATCAACACCAATACAGTGACCACCTACCAATCCTGGTTTGAATGGAAGAAAATTCCATTTTGTACCTGCTGCTTCTAAAACTGCATGGGTATCAATATTTAAAATATTAAAAATCTTAGCCAACTCATTGACAAAAGCAATATTAATATCACGTTGTGAATTTTCAATTACTTTAGCGGCTTCAGCAACTTTTATACATGGTGCTAAATGTGTACCTGCTGTAATAACTGTTTTATAAACTTCATCTACTTCAATACCAATCTCTGGTGTTGAACCTGCAGTTACTTTTAATATTTTTTCTACCGTATGTTGTTTATCTCCTGGATTGATACGCTCCGGTGAATAACCGGCAAAGAAATCTACGTTAAATTTAAGACCTGATACGCGCTCTAATACCGGAATGCACTCTTCTTCAGTAACACCTGGATATACCGTAGATTCATACACCACGATATCGCCTTTTTTCAATACTTTACCAACTGTTTCAGAAGCTTTATATAAAGGTGTCAAATCTGGACGATTGTTTTTATCAACTGGTGTAGGCACCGTAACTACATAGAAGTTCGCATCATCAATATCAGTTAATTGGTTAGAACACCATAAACCGTTATTACCTGTTGAAAGTGGATTTGATTCTGCTAAAACAGCTTGTAAAATATCATCTTCCACTTCTAATGTTAAATCTTTTCCTGCACGCAGCTCATCGATACGTTTTTGGTTGATATCAAAACCTACCACTGGAAATTTTGTTGCAAACAAGCGGGCTAAAGGTAATCCTACGTATCCTAAGCCTATAACTGCAATTTTTTTCATCTATTTTATAATTTTTGGTGTTCTAAATTTTAAATAACTCCTATATTCGATATTTTATATTCTATTTTAAGTTTTCCCAATACCATTGCACAGCTGCTTTTAGGCCTTTATCTATGGTATGCGTAGGTTCATAACCTAACAAACTTTTTGCTTTATCAATTGATGCTAATGAATGTGGAATATCGCCCTGACGATTTGGTCCATATGAAGCATTAACTTGTGCAATCTCGCCATCAAACTCTGTTAAATACTCTTTTAAATAACCCACCAATTGATTTAAAGTAGTACGATCTCCAACAGCTGTATTATATACCGTATTGACAGCGTCTGTATTTTGAGTCAGCATGGCTAGCTCATTCATTTGAATGACATTATCGATATAAGTGAAATCACGTGAAAAATCACCAGTTCCATTAATCACAGGTCCTTCGTGATTCATAAATTTCTTTACAAACAATGGGATAACAGCAGCATATGCGCCATTCGGATCTTGACGACGGCCAAAGACATTAAAATAACGTAAACCAATAGTTTCTAAACCATATGTTTTAGAAAAAATATCAGCGTATAGCTCATTCACATATTTAGTAATCGCATAAGGCGATAGCGGTTTTCCAATGATGTCTTCTACCTTTGGTAAGTTTTCGGAATCACCGTATGTGGAAGAAGATGCTGCATAGACAAAACGTTTTACTTTTGCATCACGAGCAGCGACTAACATATTTAAAAAGCCTGTGACATTCACTTCGTTGGTCGTCTGTGGATCTTTGATTGACCGTGGAACTGAACCTAATGCGGCTTGATGCAGCACATAGTCTACACCTTGTACAGCCAACTCACAGTCTGCTGTATTGCGTATATCACCTTCAATTAAAGAAAAATTAGGATTGTCTGCATGCTGCGCCAGATTATGACGGTGACCAGTTGCAAAGTTATCCAAAACAACTACCTGAAAACCTTTTCCTAAGAAATGTTCTGTCAAATTGGATCCGATAAAGCCGGCTCCTCCTGTTATTAATATTTTACTCATTTTTATTTGAAATAATTATACTTCTGTGTTACTGGTATACAAATGAATGCAATGCCCATCGTGCGGAGGAACATTGATGTAAAGTTTTACTTGCTTATTCAACTTAATTCCAACCTTCGCCGCTAACTGCAATAAATATGCCTGATTTACATTTTCTCCTAAAATTAAAACCTCAATCTCTCCAGAATCCAAGCCTTTAGCATAATCACCAATCAAGCTTACAGACTGTATATCACCTGCTTTAGCAAAAACATGATCTATAATCTCATCAATACCTAAAAAAGTGTGAATTAATTTTTGAAGCGGCTTAAATAAGGAATGTTTGGTATTGGCGCGATAAAAGATTTTATTTTTATCTGAATTTTTATTCAAATATCCTGCTTCTTCTAGCTGATTAAGTTCTTTACGAATGGCATTGGTTGATTCTTGAAATTCATCAGCTAGACCTCTTAAATAACCTTGATTATTTGCCGAAACAAAGAATTTAATCAAAAGTTTGAGTCTAGTTTTAGAGGTTATTAAAGAATCTAACATGGGTAGCGTTTTGATTGAGTAACAAAAGTACTCAATGAAAATTAAATCTCCAAATTAAAATTTTGTTAAGAAACTTTAAAGTCTATGATTAGAAGTCCTAAAGGTTGGTGGACTCCCTATACAACCTCCTACTAACCAGTATTTAATTTGCCTTTAACCCAGATCGTCTTTGTATTACCTCAGCACCGTCTTTTCACCATACATGCATCGGGAAAATGACGGTGCAGAAACGGTGCAGGTGTAGTTTTACTATGTGAAAACATAAAATCAGGTTAAAAGCAAGTACGAACAGAGTTAGAAAACGGGCCCTCGAAGAAGGGACATGAGCAAACAAAAAATAGGCAACTATTAAAAAACGGCTGCCTGTATATATTCCATTAAGAAAGGATTGCTTAGAGAATCCTTTATCCTTTCATATTGACAAAATAATCTACTGGATAAGTATAATTATCTTCGGATGCATGTGACACAGGATAGTCAGAATGTACTAAAAGTTCACTTCCTTCTTCTAAAGCACGAATAGCTGTTGCATATCCCGCAGAAATATAAAGAACTTGTAAATCAGTAGCATTTAAAACGAAATTTTTAACTTCTAAATTCGGAGAAGCATTTTCCCAATCATCTATTTTGACAATGTCCACAGAGAAAGAACCGGATAATGCATAGAACCACCTTTGTTCGATACGATGTCCTCTCCATCCACGGATTAATGTGGTATCCACATTTTTTATAATATAAAACCGTTTGATGGGTGTCATATCAAAATCATTGACAAATCGAATCCCACCTCGCTCATCTTGAGCGATACCACCTTGTATACTTGTAATCATAATTAAATTAAAAAAGAGTCTATCTAAAAAATTAGAAAGATGGAGAACAACAATAATTAACTTTTATCGCGAGTAGTACTACTGTAATAAAAGTTCTATTTAGCTAATTTGAGTACGTATTGTTTGATGATGTAATTTTTCAATGCCAAATAAATCGCACTCATTGCTACTACGATCAAAACAGCAAATAACCATTTGATTTTACCATCAAACTGTGCAAAATAAATAACCATAATGCCTATAATTAATTGCAATGCACCATAAAGTCCGGAAATAACCAATCTATTGTAACCAGCCTCATTGGCAAGGTATTGGTACAAATGTGTGCGGTGTCCCTCCATGATGTTTTCGCCGAGATATAGACGGCGTACAATAGACCAGATGGCATCTACACCATAAACGGCTAAAAATAGAATATAAATAAATTCACCCGTTTTAAAAATCAAAGTACCTAAAGCAAATAATAGGATGTAAGCAATACCAACCGATCCTACGTCTCCAGCAAAACATTTTGCTTTATTGCGAAAATTAAAAAAAGCAAATACAAGTATCCCTAAGAGTGCAAAGATCAAATAATCCTGCTCAATAAATTGAATGGATGTATTGACATAATATAACAATCCACATACCACTAAGCTATAAAGCGCAGTAATACCATTAATACCATCCATAAAATTATAGGCATTGATCACCCCAACCACAATAATAAAAGTGACTATAATATAATACCAAGGTGGTGAGAAAATACCCATTTGAAAAGCCATCAGTAATACAGATGTAAAATGAATTGCTAATCTTAACCGAGTAGAAATTTCGACAATATCATCCAGAAAAGAAATGGTAGCCATAAGCGTCAAACCCAGCATAAACCAAGGATAAGAGAAGCCTGACTGTATAAAAAATATAAGTATGGCGATATAAAAAATAATCCCTCCTCCACGCAAAGTAATGGTAGTATGCGATGAACGTTGATTTGGTTTATCAATAATATTGTACTTATCAGCAATTCTGAAATACAAAAGTTCAAGTACAAATAATAATATAACGGTAAAGATATACGCCATAAATTTAGTTAATATTTAAAGTTGCAAATATACTGATAATTGCCATATTTATTTACTTAACGTTAAATCTATTTAAAACGTTACAGGCAAAATGAAAAATTTCTCTATTATGCGAATTTAAACCATTTTAAGCCATATTTTGCGATAAAAAGTTTGTAACAATTAGTATTAAACAAAAATATTTTTAAATATAGTATATTACTATTTATCAAATAGATAGGCACAGTTTACTTGAATAGCATTTATTTAGAATAATTATACAGAAGAAAGATGTTTGGAAATCCGATATAAACTTCGATAAATTCATATATTAAGGAAATACTATTCTGTTAAAAAATGATCTAATTAATGGCATTAATAAGATCATTTTTGATCAATTCTCATATTTCTTTGTGAGCAAAAAATTAAACGATCAATCTATTGCGCTAAAAGATTTGATGGTCTTCCTCAAACCATCAGTAGCTGTGATCGGTAGTTGATCAATATTAAGAATCTCTTTTATATGTTGGTTGGAAATCAATAAATTACTGGTCATTTTTCGCAAACGATTTGTATTCAATGGGATAGGAATAACGTCACCAATTTTTGCAATTCTCTGGATTAAAAATTTAGGAATAGCAATATTCCACGTGTTCCTCCCAGTTATCCTACTGATAACCTCAATAATTTCACCAGTAGATAATGGCTCATCATCTGCAATATGATAGATACCAGTTTTCATCTTTTCTTTATTATTGATGATCTGCTCTATAAAATAACAAAAGTTATCAATAGATATGAAAGATCTACGATTATTAAATGCGGCTAGTGGATACGGTATGCCTCTAGCAATTAATTTATATAATAGGCCTAAATTTCCCTTATCCCCCGGTCCATGAACCATTGGAGGGCGTAGAATAATTAATTTTTTATTCGCCGGAAGTTGCTGTTCCATCAACCATTTTTCAGCCATTCGCTTGGATTGACCATACCAAGATACTGGATGACACTCATCTTCTTCAGAAAGTGGTCGATTTGACTCAAACTCTTCCAATGCGGCTAAACTGCTAATGTGAATGAATGTAGTCGCTTTTGATAAAATAAAAGCTTGGAATATTTCTTTGACTAGTTGAACATTTACATAATCGTAATCTTCTTGTGTTGCCACTCCCTTATGATCATGCGCTTTACCAACAAGGTTTAACCAAATTTCTTCATCATTTACTTGCTTCTTCCAATCGGAATCTCTTAAACTTATATTAATATATTGATTAGAAATATTCAATATATTTTTGCCAATAAAACCACTTCCACCAAAAACTGCTATTGCACTCATTATCTATTAAGTTTAGATAGGATAGAACGATTGATCAATGTTCTTTTTTTGTCAAAAAACCATCCCCACTTATTAAAATAATAAATGGCTGATTGAATCCCAATTTTCGTCAATCGCCACGACTTATGGGACCCTTTTTCAAAGTGATGATAAATATGCACTTTAGGGTAAAAGACCGTGCGATATCCACCATCAATCAATCGACGACATAAATCGGTCTCTTCTCCATACATAAAAATACCTTCGTCAAAAAGTCCTACCTTCTTAAGAGCGGAAATTCGCAGATACATAAAACATCCCGATAAATATGGTACATCCATGATTTTGTCATAACCAGTGAACCGCAGTTCAAACAAATCATTTCTTTTCTCTACCATACCCTTAAAAGGATTAAATCGCCTACCTATCCAATCATACGGAGTAGGTAAAAGCTTGCAGAGATGCTGAATGTCATTATTGGGATATAGTACCTTAGGCATAATATTGCCGATGTCAAGATTGTCTTCCATATACTGCGTCAGCTCTTCTAATACACCATCGCCGTAATAAGCATCAGGGTTTAAAATAAGATGATAATCGGAATTGTCCTGCATTGCCATTTTTATAGCAATGTTATGAGCTGCTCCGAATCCAGGGTTAGAGGGGTTATGAATATAAATTACTCTTAAATCATCAATAATACTTTTAAGCGTATCAGATGGTGAATTGTCTATTAAATAGAGTTTTACATCCAGATCTGTCTTTAAAAATGAAGCAATAGCAGCCCTCAGAATCTGCTCGTCATTCTGATATAAAACTATGGAACCGGTAATTATATCTTCCATTAATGTATTATTTTCATATTATATAGAAAAATGCTTTAAACTGAAAGCCACTTTTCTTGAGTAAAATCATAAATCTTAACAACCTTAGCGGGTACACCGACTGCTATGCTGTAATCTGGGACACTTTTTGTCACTACGGACATGGCGCCAATGATACTTCCTTTGCCAATTGTCACACCAGGGAGGACACATACACCTTCCCCAATCCAAACATTATCCTCAATATGAACAGGTTGAGTAGACAATTTACGGGAATTTGGAAGTGTTAACGGACTATCTTGAAAATCTCCTGAATAAGATCCGTGATTTAAATCTGAAATAAAAACCCTACTCGCAATCAAAACATTATCACCGATGACAATTTGCTCTCCAGCGGCAATGTGAACATAATCATTTATCTGAACATTACTTCCAAAAAATAAACAGGCATTATTTTTATCTTTTAAAGGATGAGCCTCAAGTCTACACCCAAATCCTGTCGTAAAGTTCTCACCAATAGATACTAATCTTTTATTTCTAATATCAAATGGAAGCCTTATTAATCGTGCCTTTGGGTAGTTTAATTTAGTAAAAATCAAAGAAACTACTAACCTAAAGCTCCCCAAAATACCATATCTCCTTAACATCTTATATATTATTAATTTCTTAAACAATTACTTCACCTTGAAAGTATTTTTTAGATTGAAATAATCAGAATTAACGTTCACTTCTAGCTACAACAATTAAAACTCTTCTACAGTATTTTACAATAGAGAATATTGTAAAAAATATATACTGGGCTATAGGAATGATACCCATAGAATGGGCTAATCCGATATTCTTAAGCTCACCTTTCTCCATGCCCCATAAGTTACTGGACAATCCCGAAGATCCAAAATGATGTTTACCTCCTCCAGTTATTACTAAGCTTTCATTTAGCAAAAAACAGTTATACTTATGTGCTATTCGGATAAAATAATTACCTTCCTCAGCAAACCTTTGGGTTTCATCAAAGTATCCAATATCTTCTAATATTAACCTTCTAAAAATAACGGTTGGAGTTACGAAAACAAATTTAAACAAAAGATCCTTTGCGGATATCTTACTTAAATTATCTAAACGACGAAAACCTATGCGATCAAAACGCTCATCATTTCTAGTAGTACCCAAGAAATCAATCTTTGGATTTTCAAATAACACTTGTAATTGCCTTTCTAATTTATTAGGTAACCAAATATCGTCCGAATCCAATAAACATATCCAGTCACCTTTACAGCGTTTCATACCTTCATTTCGAGCACGTGATACACCACTATTCTCCTGACTCACTAAAACAATCTGCAAATCTTTATGCTCCAAAATATAAGATTCAACCAATTGTTTTGAATTATCTGTGGAACCATCATTAACAATTATAATTTCTAAATTCTCTTTCCAGGTCTGTTCATAAACACTATCCAAAACCCCTATTATTGACCCAGAGGCATTATACATCGGAATGACAACCGATACTTGTACGTTATTCATTTTACATTAATTATAAATTACCCAATCTCTACTGGCAATTCTTTGTTAAAAATTGTTTTATACGGAACATATAAATCTTCATAAAAAGAAACATTGCTTTTCAATCGCATTAAATAAAACAGCATTATACATAAAAGCACCAAATTACGGTTAGATCTATATTCAAAACGCAAAATGAAATATGGAATCATTAAAAACTGAAAGTATTCGTAATACTGAGACATACGAGCTACAGACACGGATACTGGCGTTACTATGATAAATAGACACATCCCTACAAAATATATATTGAGCAAACCTCTAAATGTTACATTCTCTTTATACAAGTCATAATAAAATCCAACAATCAAAAGTAAAAGTAAAACGCGATAACTTGACCCGATCAACATGATCTGAAAGGCTGAACGTGTAGGCTCTTCTGCATACTCCGAGCCTACTTCGGAGTATGTTGAAGCTTTTTCAGATATAATACCCAAGTTAATCTGTCCCAAAAAATTCAAACCGATCTCAAATAATGCAGACAGGAAAAAAGACACGACCATACCCAATAGCAATTGCCTTCGGGTAAAGGTTTTATCAAACAAAAAATAAGCCGGAATAAATAAAATAGCAGAACGATGAAAACAAAAAGCAACAAGAACACAAATAAAAAACTTCCAGAATTTTCGATCTACTATAAAAATAAATGAAAATAAAGTAATCGCTAATGCAACATGAAAACGAACAAAAAAGATAGAGCCAATATAAAATCCAAACCAAATCATCAATGTCACAAAAGGCGATATCGAGTATTTCTTTATAACATAAAAATGAAGCACATAAATGATAATTGCCTGAAGAAGAAGTACAATTGTATAATTATCACTGAATGATGCTACAATATAGTTGAGATAATAAAATCCAGGTTCAAATGCCAATAAATAGAATACATTATCTACATTTTCAAATAGAGTAATATAAGACAGCCAGTCTGTACCCCTTTCCCATCTTATACTTGCTAAAACAAATAAGATTAAAAATGGAACAACTAAAACCTTTTTTAAAAGAGAAGATCCTCCATTAATTTCAAAAAAAGCAAGAAGCGCAATAATAAAATAGACGAGATATAAATACATAGTAACTTACGTCATTAACTTTATGTGTTCACAACTGAAAATCTTTCTTGCGGTTTGTAAGTTATCATAAAACTGTTCTACCTTTACTTCCTCACGAAGTAATGATTCAATAGTAAGATACATATCTTCAATACTGTCACAAAGGAATCCAATGGCACCACACGCTTCAAAAACGGATTCAAAATAGTCATTCCGCAAAGCAATGATCAATTTTCCGTGCTGAATCGCATCAAAGATCGCACCACTTGCTGTATATTGATACTGTGCGTTATTATAAAAAAATAAAATATAATCTAACTGGCTTACAGCTTGATTAAAAAGTGGCCGCTCTAAAAAAATATGTGCTGGAGAAGCAAATTGGATACTTGGATATGCATCCTCCGAAAAAGGATGCCATCCCACCAGATGAGCCGCAAATATATGATTATAACGTTCACTAAAATGGCGCACCATTTTAGCGAAAATAGAAAACCCTTTTGCCTCTATTGCTACCCCAACCCATCCAAAATGTACCACCTGATTGTCTTGTGAACGTCGAATCTCAACTTCATTGAATATATACGGATGAGGGATGCTCACAATATTGGGAAGCAATTTCGAATAATGAACAGTGAAATTCCGAACTATAGATGGTCCTAATAGAATTAATTTTAATGAGCTCGGTAATAAACCCGAAAAAAACGGGCGTAAAAAAGACGCATACCAAAACAAAGGACTCGTCTTACGATAACTCGTAAATAGATAGCTCAATTCGCCATGACAAACCACATAGGTTTCTATTTTTTGTACTTTTAAGATCATTTTCAAAAAAATACTAAAAACCGGATTTAAAGCTGGAAACATAATCCGATAGCGTCGGTATCTAAATAAATAAAAAATGTTTAGCAATGCTCCAAAAAAGTATCTAAAAAATATGGCATAGAATGAAAGCCCTTTAAGTAAACACTTCTCCTTAAAGGTTACCCGCTCAAGCAATTCGTGAAATTGACTATTATTTTTCAACAATTGCTTAATAGACTGTACTGCAGTCTTATCTGCAATATAGGTTATAGGTCCCTCTGTGCTATTAAATATAACATATAAAAAGGATGCATTAAACATTTCATGAAACCCGCCTATTGAAAATGTATCAATGACAACTGTTTTTTTCATCTGCTATTTTTTAATAGGTTAATAAACTGTCGCCTTTTAATCATCTTAATATAGGTAAGCCATAATTTAAAATTATCGATGTTTAATGTTGAGTTTCTAATTACATTCTTAAATTCTGCATAGCCAATTTCAGATCTTAAACTCACAATCTGTATAGAAATCCAGTGTAACAATAAGGTGTCAGGAATAACAATGTTATAATCTCTCGTTGTTGCTTTGATCCACTTAACATACTGAATAGCCGCTGCTATTTTCTTCTCTACAACAAGTAAAGACTTACTGTCAGACGAAATATTGATACCACTATAACGCCAGTAAACTTGAGCGGCTAAAATGTTAATCTGCCCATGATTAACCAAAGAATATAATAACCAGGTAGCATCATCAGATCCCCATGCTAGGGGAAAATCTACAAATTTAAACTTTTGATATAAAGACCTATGAAATATATACTCAACTGCAAAGCTTCGAAAACCATTGCATAATAATCTATTACGAATAAAATCAGTTGAACTTATGAGATCATTAAAATTATTACGGTCATGAAACTTTTGATAATAAGGATTTAAATCCCCTTTATCATCAATAACTTGAGTTTGAAACTTATACAACTTAAAATTCTCATCTAGTGAATCATAAAATACCTGAACAGCATTTTTATCCATAGTATCATCATCAGAGAAAAGCCAGATCCATTCTTCATTTGATAAATCAACACAACGTTCCCACTGTTTTGTTAATGAGATAGCACCCAAATTAGTTTCAAACCTACAATAAATTATAGATAGCTTATCTTTAAAACGGTCAACAATATCCTTAAGTTCATAAGGACTTGCATCATCACCAATATATACTGTAAATCGCAAATCACTTTGCTTACATAGGGAAGAAAGCGTTTCTTCTAAATATTCAGCTTTATAGGCAGGAATAATAATTGCTAATTTATTTCTGATCATAGGGCTCCACTATTTCGATAAAGCGATTAATAACTTTATCCCACTCAAATTGAGATACAGCATTTATATTTAAATTAGATAATACGGAAAGTTGATCTGAAGATTTGTCCAATACTGATTCTAATATTTTAACTAGATTTTCACTATTTCCTTTTTCATAAACAAAAACTCCCTCTGATCCTTCGTAAAATTGACGATGTCCATCTATTTTCGTGCAAATAATAATACATCCGCAGGCCATAGCTTCATGTACAGGTAATCCCCAGCCCTCCTCCAGACTATTACTTACAAAATAGGTATGTCTGTTATAAAGATCCTTTAGGTCAGATTGATTACTGATATATTCAATCCATTCAGGTAAACTTTGGGGTCTTTGGGATGTGCCAAATAAAGTTAATGTGAAATCCTTATTTTTAGATCTAAGATCTAAAAATGCTTGAATTCCGAAATCTGATCCCTTGATGATAGATTCTGAATAAAGCATACAAAATGAAAAACGATTCCGCTGATCGAAATTAATATCTATAAAATATTTCTTTGAATCTATCGCATTTGGAATATAGTAGATATTTTCATCAAATTTCTTTACAGAATCTATCACATAAGGCGAAATTCCAATTTTAATAATATTTTCAAAGGAATAAGATCGATGTAATAAATCATCATTGCCTTCCCAATTTTCATATCCTTGAATAAGATTAACTTTTCGACCTTTAGATCCACTTAAAAGACTTAAAGGTTTCACTAATGACCACCATGTGATTACTGTAACATCGGAATCTCCTATATATTTATCAGCTAAACGATTAATAAACTTTAGTTTCACTTTCTCATCAAATGAAAACCAAGGTGAACTTGGTTTATTCTTATAAATCAATAGTGTAATTAGCTTTCTCAATACAAAAGGACGGCTTTTCGCGTATTTAAAATAAGGAGCTTCTATACAATGATAAACCGTAACTTCATGACCTAAAATAGCCAATCGGTTAGCGTACTCGTACATGATCTTAGTACCACCACTCGGAACCTTTGTATAAAATGGTAAAATAAAATTATATTTCATATATTTTAAATCTGTCTTTAAGTAGAAGTGATTTCGTGATCGAGATGAGACGCAATACGATCAACGACAATACTCCATGAGTAATTTTTTTTGATATATTCATGAACCAAATGTACTTCTGGAAGTACTATTTCATGCTGAACAATTTGTTTCATAAGCTTGGCAAGCTCAGCTTTACCCTCAACAGGATATAAAGCTCCCAGAGAGTTGGTTGCAATGATATCTTTTGAAGGAGAAAGATCTGTAGAAAGAATATAACAGCCTTGAGACATGGCCTCTAGTAACACTAGTCCAAAACTCTCATACCTGGAGGACAAAACAAATACTGAGCTTCTTTGATAAATATGCAACAGCTTATTCCGATCATAAATGGGACCTAGAATATCAACTTTATCTTTAGCCCATGGATATTTGCGAAAATAATCCTTAATATAGTCTTTGAAAGAATCTTTTATTGTACCAACGAGCACTAGTCTCCAATCTGTATATTGGCCAACAACACCGAAAGCCTCCAAAAGAGTCTCAGTATCCTTTTGATAAGTCCCTAGTCGACCAACTGTAAGAAATATATTTTCTTTACGTACTTTATCTGATAAAATATCTGACACTACACATCCATTTGGAATATATCGCACAGCATCGTAATAAGTATGTTCATTTAAATAATTGCAGACTTCTTGACTTTCAGCTGTAAACAAATCTATTCTTTTACATAAAAAATTCTTGATTCTGCCACCCAAACTTTGATGAGCTAATTTTTGCTCAATGACACGATGATCGGCATCCATCTTAAAATAAAACTTAATCTTATTAAAAGATAATACCTTGATGATATTGGCCATCAATATTTTATAAGGATTAGGATGGAATAACATAATCACATCAAACCTAAATAGATTCCTTAATAAGAAGAAAAAAATATTAAAAATCTCATGGTTAAAATAGTTATTCATTTGAATATATTTCAAACCCTGTAATTCAGATTTTAAATAAGGTAATTCGTCCTGAGGTTTATAAAACGATATATACGAATCATAATATCCTTCTTTAGACAAATAATAAGGTATCATTCCAACATCCTTTACAAGTACAATATCTTCACCTGTTGGAAACAAACATAAAAATTTTTTTTTCATTTTATCCCTAACCGTTTTTTTACAATAATTAATCCACTTGTAAATTCCTCCAACTTCAAAAGATAACCCACCATAATAAAGATAATCAATTGCAAAAAACCCAAAATCGCTAATCGTACTAGGGTGATCGAATCCGAAGTTAGCAGAGGCGAAATAAAAGCTAAGATGAACTTCATGAGCAATAATACAAGTAATAACATGAAGACATTTTTAGCAAAAGTTTTTATCACATTATATTTGGAATATGGATAATAACCGAACATATAAAGCCCGCTTAAAAGATGCGTGACGGTCACGGTAATAGGGAATACAATTATTCCAAAAGTATTAACAAGCAAAACATTGGATAAAATAACTAATACTTGAGTAATTGCTCCGGCAAATGCGCTTCGTTTATTTTTTCCGATAGCCAACAGACACATGCTAAAAATAAGATAGATAAAGATTGAGACAATCGATATGGCATATAAAATATTCAACTCTATAATCTTATTCATACTTTCGGTGCTTATATCAGAATTTCCATAAAAAAGAGACATCAGATCTGAAGATCCAAAAAGCATAAATACGACAAAAAAACCCAAACCCAAGATGCCAAGACTAAAAATCTGATTAAAATTTTTTGAAAAATTAGCATGGTCATCTTTAACAAAAGCTTTTGCAAGTACAGGTATCAAAACTGTTATTAAAACACTTGAAATGATTGCATAGACCATATCTGGAAATTTTTTTGAAAAATCTATAATTGAAACTGAGCCTATTCCTTGATCTGAAATTAACCGCTTCTCAACAATAGTATTAATCTGACCGATAAAATAAGGAACAAATAATGGTAAGGCAAAAATAAAATATTGTTTAAAATCATGGAATTTAGGAACAAACGAGTTAAATAAATTTATTTTAGTTTTTCTGATTTTGAAAACTACAAAAAGAAGCAGAATAATTAATCCTAAAATTGTCGATAAAACTAAACTATAAATCCCCAGGTGTTGGGCTGTAAGGAGTAAGATCGTAATTCCAAAAATCTGAGACACAAAAGATGCTATTTCGGGAATGTAAAAAATATCATATGCGTTCAATATCGAAATACCAATCAGCGTAGCCTGATTTATCAACAGAATTGGCGCAACAATTTGAACCATATGATTTAAACTTTGCTGTTGATCTAATGTATAGTCCGATACTAAAAGTGTAGAAATAATATCTGGCTTTATCATAACAAAGCTTACAATAAGAGTGGAAAACAAAAAAATGTAAAATAACAGTGATTGTGCCTGCTTAAGTGCAATAACTTCTCCCTTCTTTTCTTTTTCACCTATAAACCTGACTCTAAAAACCTCATTTATTGGACCCCAGATAGCCAAATCAAGAACAATTATGATGGAATATGCCAATAGCCACTGATCCTTTTCTAATGAAACACCAAAAAGCCTTGCAATTAGACTATATGAATAAAGTGAAACTGGTATTTTTAGTAATTTAATTAAAAATAATATGGCTGATGTTTGTCTCAATTTATTTTATATAATAAATAAGTGAATTAATAGATTTTAATTATAGATTTACACATCTATAGCTAGCTGAGATAAGCTAATCCTCTAAAGATGCTTTAATAATTCGTATTAATAACAAACCAAAAAGTGTTAAAAAAATAGTTGCAATAAAACCAAGAACAACCATTTTGGTTTTACTCGTATTTGTACTCAATAATGGATAAATTGGTATATCTATTTTTTCTATCAACGGAGCTTCCTTCATTAAACTCATTTTTGCCATTTCCAAATTTTGCACAAGCTGCCCTAAAATGGCTTTATTAGTTTCTGCCGAGAATTGGGATCTTTGAGTGGGAACTATACGTTTAGCCTGTCTCGTGGGATTCAAATTAGGGGTGGCATCTATAATAACTGCTGCTGTAGCAATATTGCCATTCATAACTGCTTTCACTGAATCAGTCTTAACCTGTAAAATCGCAATATTATCTAATGATTTTTTAGTCTTAGTCCTAACATAAAAATTATTGACAGTACTCACTAGGACCTCATTAAAAGATTTTGCAAAATCTTCATTCGTAGCATTAATCTCTACTTTAATAATGCTCGCTTTTTTATCTACTTTATCTATTTTTAAATTATTTTTAACGATGTTATGAGTAAATATCCCTATTAGACTATCGCGCATTCGCAATGTTGACACATCAAACAATCTTGGATCTTTTTTGAAATCTACTTTAGTATTATTAAGTTTTTTTGATCCTTTCAGATTAATGTTATTAAAACGTATATACTGATTAACTAACAACTCATTAGTGTCTAATGGATTTGAACTAAGCAAAGCTTGCTCCAGCATCGTTCTGGACTTATATAATGCAAAAAGGTTATCCCCTTGAAATAAGCTATTGCTTCCTCCTGATACATCTACACCTGCTAAAGCGGCCAAACCCGCCATTTGTCCCATACCTCCTCCAGATTCACCTGCCTCAAGTACAAATGTTGTTGTGGCAGTATAAACTGGTTCTTTTCTATTGGCATAAAAGTAGCCCATCCCACCACCAATGATTCCTGTAATCATTAGAACGTACCATTTTGACAAAAAATATTTTATCCAATCTTGTACAATTAATAGGAGCTCCTTAAAAGTAAGCTCTTTTGTCTGCTTCAATTTATTCATACCCTATCTTAAAAGACTGACAATAATCGCTGCTAAAGAAGCAATACCTGTACCTAACCCTACCCATGCCTGTACATTCATTTTTTCCCTAGGAGCGCGTTTAGGTACCATGATCTCTGCTCCTGGTTTTACTTCGGGATAACCACCTGACTTACCTTTTACCGCCCCATTGGCATACTGAACAAATACCCTTTTCTTTAAGGCATTGTCCGTAAAACCTCCTGCTTGATTGACATAATATTTGAGACTTTTACCTTTCACATACACGACATTATTTGGATTTAAAACTTCGCCCATTACTTTGACAGTTTCCAACTCTTTTGGTACACGAATAATATCACCATCTAAAACCAATAGGTCACCACGTTGATAAGGAGTGGCAAGTATTTTATTAAGCTCTATACCCACCAGATCACTGGGCTCAATCTCGGTCGTGGAAGCACCCTGTTGCTGCGAAACTTTTGCTAATGCACTATTCTTAGCATTTGCATTAACCGTTGTCGTTTCTTTTTCAAATTCATCTTCTGTTTCTACCTCATCAATGGAGTCTTTTGCCATTTCTTTTTTGAGGCGCTCTTTTTCTTTTTTCTCTTCGGCCTTTAATTTAGAAACTCCGGTACGTTTTAAAGATGCACCTTCTGTGTAGGCATAAGACGTTAAACCTCCAGCACGCTTAATAATATCGGAAATGCGCTCATCCTCACGGGAAATGGTATAAATACCCGGAAATAATACTTCTCCCTCTATCTTGACCTGTCTTTGGGTTCGGAAACCTGCATCACCTAATACGGTAATCACATCATAGGGTTGTAATTCAACCGTTAAATCCGATACAATACCATCCTTAATATCAATTTGGATGGTTTGTGATGAACTTGGGTCGGTAACATCCCGGTTTTTTAATCTTCTTGCAATCTCAATGCGCGCATTTTTAGCCGCCTCATTTAATCCACCTGCTTTTTGGATCAGATCGCCTAAAGTAGCATTGCTCGCAAATGGGAAATCTCCCGGTAAACGTACTTCGCCCTGAACCGTAAATTTGTATTCATCCCGTAAATCGAAAATAGAAGCAATCTCTACCTTATCTTCTCTTTTTAAAGGGATATCTGCTGTTGTTCCTGCTAATACTTCACGCACATTAAAGTTAATCAACTCCGCTGTATTATCTGCTCTAAGCCTATTAATAATGCCTCTTTCTAAAAAGGCATCTTCACGTAAACCATCTGCCTGCTCTAGCAATTGCTTCAACGTCATACCCGGTTCCATACCATATAGACCTGGACGGAAAACGGCCCCTAAGATACTGACACGATTGGCAAAACGCTCCAAGATAGGTTCTACAATAAACTGATCGCCTGCTTTTGGACTATAATCGGCAAACTGATCGGCATAAATATCTTTGACACTGCGCTCTTTATCTGTCTTTTGCAACACTTTAATCTTAGCTGTATAGGCATCTTCGCTAAAGCCGCCTGCATATTTGACTAAATCCAATAGGGATTCGCCCGAAACGGTCTCAAATATTGCCGGACGTTTAACTTCTCCTTCAAATTGTACGCGACTGCCGTATACCGGGATATGGATAATATCTTGGTCTTGCAAACGAATATTACCACGTTGGATTCCATTGGCTAAAAAGTCATATAAATCAATGGTGGTCACCACCTGATTGTTACGGATGACTTGAATTTTACGATAAGTTCCATTTTCGCCTGGGCCACCTGCCGCATATAGGGCATTGAATACGGTTGCTAATGAGGGCAAACTGTATGTCCCCGGTTTGGTAGCTGCACCTGTTAACGTAATCCGAATGGTACGGATATTACCAATATTGACATCAATTTGCGTATTGCCTGAGCGAATCGCAGGATAAGTTCCACTTAACCGTTGCTGAATTTTATTTTTCGCTGCCGCTACAGATAACCCAGAGACCGCAATCTTGCCGACATACTCCACGGTTATATTACCATCTGGGCTGACTGGCAATTTATAAGACGCCTCATTATCTCCCGAAATATCTAATAGTATCTCATCATCAGGACCAATAATATAAGAGCTTGGAGTAGCCATTCGCAAATTAGGTTCGAATGTGATTTCACTGTTTTTAAACAGATCTGAACCAAAAACTTTTAGTTTATTTTCATCAATTCTTAAAGAGTCTTGTAGTGATTTTTTATTTCTTAAAGAATCAGGTTGTGCCGCACCATTGACCTGACGACCAGTGGCGGCATTTCCAGATTGTTGTCTCGTATCTAAATTTTTAGACTGTTGCTTATTACGTTTGATTTTTTGTAAACGGTCTTTTAGTTTTTGAGCTTCAACAGCAGATACACCTTGAGCACGTGCAAATCCATCCAATTGTGACTCACTATAGCCCATTAACTCAGCTCGCTTCACATACTGCTCAATTTGAGCATCTGTTAAATCGTCCACTTTGATATTAGCTGGATTGGTTTGTGCCTGTACAGAGCCCATTAGACTTATGACAAACAACCACAATATTACTCTTTTCATTCTATACCCTGAAATTTTCACAAAAGTAGGTAAATTTATTTAATTAAGAGATTGAGGTACTCCCCATAACCTGATTTACGCAAGGGATCAGCGATTTTTAGTAATTGCGCTTTATCAATATAGCCCATTCGGTAAGCCACTTCTTCAATCGCTCCAATCTTCATTCCTTGACGCTCCTCGATCACCTGTACAAACTGCGCTGCTTGCATAAGAGACTGAATCGTACCCGTATCCAACCAAGCTGTACCCCGATCAAAAACTGCCACATTAAGCTTTTCTCGCTCCAAGTAGACTTTGTTAATATCTGTAATTTCCAATTCTCCCCTGGGAGATGGTTTAATTTCCTTGGCTATTTGCACCACATCATTATCATAGAAATATAAGCCTGGTATCGCAAAGTTTGACTTTGGTGCTAACGGTTTTTCTTCTATCGAAATTGCTTTTTTATCTTGATCAAATTCGACCACGCCATAACGCTCGGGATCATTGACTTGATAGGCAAACACTGTCCCACCATCAACATCGGCACAGGATTGTAACAGTTTAGACATACCCGAACCATAGAAAATATTATCTCCCAATATTAAAGCTACCTTATCATCCCCAATAAATTCCTCACCCAATATAAAAGCTTGAGCCAAACCATCTGGACTGGGTTGTTCAATATATTCAAATCGACAGCCCAACTGCGAACCATCTCCCAACAGTCTTTTAAACTGCGGCAGATCTTGAGGTGTCGAAATGATCAGGATCTCATTGATTCCCGCTAACATCAAGGTGGATAATGGATAATAAATCATCGGTTTATCATATACAGGCATCAACTGCTTGCTCACAGCCAATGTCATGGGGTGTAAACGTGTACCTGAGCCTCCTGCTAATATAATTCCTTTCATTTTTTTTGTTTTTTATGGTTAGAAGGTTAGATGATGGTTAGAAACTTCTTAACTATTTAACTCTCTAACTTCGTAACTATTTAACTCTCTAACTGCTTCTTTAAACTATCTTTCCAAAATGGCACTTCTACCCCAAATGTCTCTTTAATCTTTGTTTTATTTAATAACGAATAATTTGGTCGCTTAGCTGGTGTGGGATAGGCTGTCGTTGGAATCGCATTGATCTCACACTCGAGTCCTTTGAGATCGCGAATGGCAACAGCAAAATCATACCAGCTGATCTCGCCTTCATTGCTATAATGATAAACCCCACCTTGCCAACTTTCTCCATCAACAATATGGACGATCGCTTTTGCTAGATCTGCTGCTGAGGTCGGTGAACCGATCTGATCGTTGATCACAGATATCGAATCGCGCTCGGATAGCAGACGCAACATCGTCTTAACAAAGTTTTTCCCAAAAGTGGAGTATACCCATGAAGTACGGATGATAATCGCTTCGGGGTACCATTTTTGTATCGCTTGCTCTCCTTTTAACTTTGTTTCACCATAAACATTAATGGGACTGACGGGTGCATCTTCTGTCAAAGCGGCACAGCTGTTTCCATCAAATACATAGTCGGTTGAAATGGCGATCAATTGTGTGCCGTGTAAACGACAATATTGAGCAATCTCTTCTGTTGCCAAATGATTCACCAGATCGGCAAGATCAGATTCTGACTCGGCCTGATCGACAGCGGTATAAGCTCCAGCATGGATAATCAGATCGGGCTGATACATCCCCAAAATATCTTGAATAATCATGATCTGATCCAAAGGAAGCTGTTTGCGATCTAAAAAGAAACATTCTTTCTCCGCATCATGCTCCAAGAGGACTTTCAATTCCTGCCCCAACTGCCCTGATGCGCCTGTAATAACGATCCTTTGCTTTTGATTAACCGATTCCATTTTTATCTTTAAATGCCGTAAAGGATTGTGCTTCTTCATCTTTTTTGGAAAGAATCATATTTTCCCGTGGAACTTGCCAATCAATACCTATTGTTTTATCTAACGGATGAACACCGTCTTCTGCTACTTGATGATAATGATTATCGCATTTATAAAAGAACACTGCATTTTCGGATAAGACCGAAAATCCATGTAAAAATCCACGTGGAACATACAATTGTCGCTTATTCTCTGCGGACAATTCTACTGCGACAGATTGACCATAAGTATCCGACCCGGGTCGTACATCAACCGCAACATCCAATACTTTTCCTTCCAGTACACGCACTAATTTTGCTTGGCTGTATTCACCAGCTTGCATATGTAATCCACGGACTACGCCATACTGGGATTGGGATTGGTTATCTTGTACAAATAGCGGTTTAACGCCTACTATTTGTTCAAATTTTTGATCATTAAAAGCCTCGAAAAAGTATCCTCTTTCGTCTTCATATATTGTTGGCTCTAAAATAAAGCAACCCTTTAATTTTGTTTCTTGGAATTTCATTGTTTATTTTTTTCGTAACGAAGTTATGAGTAACGCAGTGACATGAGTAACATAGTAACTTTGTTATGAATAACGCAGTGACGTTAGTAGTAACGTAGTCACTTCTTTACTTGGTCACTTCTTTACTAACTAACCTTTATACTGCTGATCGTAATATTTTTGATAATCTCCGGAAGTAACACTTTCTAACCACTCCTTATTGTTCAAGAACCAATCGATGGTTTTGGAAAGGCCTTCTTCAAAGGTGACGGAAGGATACCAGCCTAATTCTTGATTAATCTTAGTCGCATCTATGGCATAACGTAGATCGTGACCCGGACGATCTTTTACAAAAGTGATCAATTGCTCGGCTGTACCTGCAGGTCGACCTAATTTTTCATCGACTTGTTTACACAGTTCTTTGACCAAATCGATATTCTGCCATTCGTTAAATCCACCGACGTTGTAAGCATCACCATCTTTACCTTCATGAAATACCAAATCAATGGCGGTAGCATGATCGATCACAAATAACCAATCACGGGTGTACCTACCATCACCGTAGATCGGTAAGGGACGATTGTTTAGGATATTGTGAATACATAAGGGGATCAATTTCTCCGGAAAATGATTGGGACCGTAATTGTTGGAACAATTGGTCAATACCATCGGCAAGCCGTAGGTATCGTGATAAGCGCGAACAAAATGATCAGAGCTAGCTTTGGAAGCTGAATAAGGGGAATGCGGATCGTAAGCGGTTTCTTCTGTAAATAATCCTTCTGCTCCTAATGCACCAAATACCTCATCGGTAGAAACATGATGAAAACGTTTTCCTGCAAAATTATCTTTCCAGATTTCGCGGGCAGCATTCAGTAAATTAACCGTACCAATGACATTGGTCATCACAAATGCGGAAGGATCTGCAATGGAACGATCGACATGCGATTCTGCCGCTAAATGAATAATCCCATCGGGCTGATATTCGGCAAAAATGCGAAACATGGCCGCAGCATCGGTAATATCTTCCTTAACAAAAGTGTAATTTGGTTTATCTTCGATATCCCGTAAATTTTCAAGATTACCGGCATAGGTCAATGCATCTAAATTGACAATATGGTAATCAGGATATTTATTGACAAAAGTTCGGACTACATGCGAACCAATAAACCCCGCTCCTCCTGTAATAATGATCGTTTTATTCATCATATGCGCAAAATATTTCTTAACAGCTTAAAACTTCCCAACTGTAATTAAGGGAATAGCATCAAAAGTAATAAGATTTTATGAACAAACAATAAAGGAGATGAGTAAAACCGCCTACAATAGGTTTGCTAGCCAGTTTTTTCAGCAAACTAGTGTACGCTTTGTTGTTGGTACAAACCCGAAATCGGTACCATAACCTGAAAAGGTCTGGTCTTTCCGCCTTCAAAGTGAAGTTTACCGGCAATGGTCGTCATTACTCCGGTTAAGTCGAGGCTAAGCAATTCTTTATTGATCACCTTATAACGGATAGAAACTTCGGGCTTGGGTAGCAGCTCATAGTGAAAAGGAAGGGCCAGCGATTGATCAAGCTGGATATGTAAATCGGGATGTTTGACGGAAACACGTTTTAATGTTGCATGTTTTAATTTTTGATTGTGGCTGGAGGTATGGATCACAATCACCCCACTCTTCACACTCCGATCGCCACTGTATTGCCCCGGATGCTCTTGAAAAAGGTAACTCACGGAGAGCCCGCCATGATTGGCCAATTGTTGTTTCGTTTGCTTTGCGTTCCAGAAGTAATAAATGCCTATTAACAATAAGCCGATCAATGGGATAAAAATCATCGTGGTTCAGGGATTAAAAAGTAAAATAGTGACACAGTAACGAGTGACGCTCGTGCCGCAAAAACAAGTGAACTGCTTCTTTGTCTTGCAATCACTTATCCTATAACGTCGTGAAGTAGTAACATCGTATTGAATTAAATTGTTTCCTATATTTTTAATTTCATACAAACTTTAAAACTGTCCATCTAAAACGATGAAATACTATCGTTTCGCAGATCACAAATATAACTGCTGCATATCAAGTAGATGCTTCTTTACTATTAATTTATTATAAAATGACGGGTTAATCATTTGTTTTTCTTTTTAGGTATTGTCACTGTGTTGGAGTGATCGGCATATAAAAAGGTGCCTTGACAAGCAAGGCACCCGAAACTAAATCATAATTTGGAAATGAATAAGGTTAATGAAATAGGGGTAGATCCAAATGCTGGATATTTTGTTCTTCTTGATGCTGATATACGTTTTCAATGGGGATACTCATTTTGAAAGGAAGACGATCTCCACCTTTCAAATTTAATACACCAATCAACGTGACTTTACTTCCTGTTAGATCAATGACCTGCCGAGCTGAAGTGATTCGAAAACGAACCGAAATCGATAACCCTTGATCTTTATGTTCAACAAAGGGAATAATGGCAGATTGATTTAATTTGACCAACACTCCTGAATGATAGATCTTGACTTTTCTAATCACGATAGCTCGGAGCTGTTCATTTTGGCGCGATGCACTAAAAATAAGGGAGCCATGGCGACTTTTGAGATTCCCACTATACTGACCTGCATGATCTTGGATCCGGTACTGAGCACTTAATGTAACCTGCTTCTCCACGTGCGAACCACGGTATTTCCCTTCGTATAAATAATATAACAGACAGGCAGACAGGGAAACTAAAATAACAATATAAATCATCATATGTATATGTTAACATTAAAACAACATCTTAGAACTTCGGTCAGTAGCAAAGAACAAATTATCAGGCTGTAAAAAATCATTAACCCATTTTGAATGACTGTTTACCAGACGTTTAAAAGGACATAAATAACAGCTCTTAATTTTTATCAAAAATAGAATGAAAATTGATGTTACAACAGAGACCCCAGGGTCTTATTTAACTTTAGATAAAAAAAAATCACAGTAATAAATTTCAAAATTCAGGTAAATACTGCACATTTGTAGGGACAAATGAAGCCTTACCTTGTTACGCCTTTTCTGCTATTTTTTTTCCTAGTCGCATCCTTCACCGGATCTGCAAATACAGAACGCGCAGCTCATATTTCAACGCCTCTCATTGCACAAGAACAGCTGAACGAAGACAGTCCACTGTTTTACTACCACAATAAATCCATTTTCAAAAATCCACAAGTCGAGCCGGGCAAATACGAGGCAAAAGGAATCTATTGGCTCCGAATCAATATCCCGGCAAGCAGAGACCTGAAAAGAAAAACCTATGTCCTTTCTTTTAACAATCTGACCTATGTGGACCTCACCTTGATCGATGACCGCACAAGCCTAGCGATCGAAAATCGAAAATCAGGACTGTTCAGACCCCTCAAGGAGATCACTCCAGGCGATGACCGTAATCATTTTACACTTGAACTGGATGTCACCAAGACTTACACCTGCCTATTAAAAATTGAGCATATCAAGGGGTATAGTCCCCAGCTGGACTTTTATATCGAAGATCAACTGAACTACCTGAAACGGCAGCAGAAAGAGTCCAATATCTATGCTTTCTTAGAAGGCGCAATCATCGTACTGCTCCTCTATATTGCACTGGCTTGGCTGGTGTCACGCTATCGGCCCTATATCTGGATCTTTACTTTTTTAATGGCTTTGGGCCTGTACAGTTTTGCCCTGCAGAAGGAATTTATCGATCTATTCTTTGCTGAAAACCCGCGCCTGGGCTGGACCATAAGTCCTATATTTTACCGGATCGGGACCATCAGCTTCTATCTGCTGCTCCTTGATTTTCTGAATCTGAAAAAACTGAGCCCGCTATTTTATAAAGCAGCACTTCTCATCTGCTCATTGGTGATCTCTTTTGCTGTGATCAGCTTGATCTACTGCTATAGCACCTCCAATTATTTTCTGTCCAACCGCATTAATTTTATTTTAGGGGCAATACATATCGCTTATCTGTCGACTTTATTTATTTACAACTGGAAAAAGATCAATGCAACGCAACGTTTTCTGGCTTACGGAACGCTATTCTTTGCGGTTGGGATCAGCCTAATTATCGCGATGTTGATCCAGATGGATGAAAAATCACTGCTCTATATCCCTGCCGTGATCCAACTATTTGTACTGAGCATCACGATTATTTTTCTGGTCGCTATCCGCCTGCGGATCCGCAAGCAAGAACTGGAATACCATAAATCAATTGAGATCAGAGTGGAGGAACGTACTGCTGAGCTCAATATGGCAAATACCGTGTTAAATAAGCAGCAATCGGAGCTCTTGGAGAAGAATAAATACATTGAAACTTTGATCGATGAGCTCAACCATCGGGTGAAAAACAATCTGCAACTTTTATATAGCTTGGGCAGTCTCTACCGAACAGGGGATAAAAATGGCTTAACCAGCAATCCGGCCATTCAGGAGATGCAAAGCCGCATCCATACCATGATGCTGGTCAATCAGCTCTTGGTGTATAATAAAGGCAATAAATTAAAACTGGATCAATTGGTGGTGGAAACAATCAGTTACCTGCAGCTGCTGTATGATCCACAGAAGAGGATCGCGATTGATCTGTATTGTGTGCTCGATTATTGGATTCCGACCCATATTTCAACATCCTTGGGCTTGATCATCACCGAGCTCCTGACCAACGCGTATAAATATGCGTTTCCAAATGATCGGGAGAAGTCCCCTAAAATCACGCTGGACATCCAACAGTCAACGGACAAATTGTCTATCCTATTTTGGGATAATGGCGTGGGCTCGGATACCTTAATTGCGCATTCGTCTTTGGGAATCGCGCTGATCAGGGATCTGGCCCGCCAGATCAAGGGCGAGATCAGCATCAATCATAAAAATGGCTATCACTATCAATTTGAATTTAAAAAAGGGGTATGGAAATAAAGATCTTAATTATTGAAGATGAAATGATCATCGCGCGTTTTATCGAACAGCATTTCTCTTCTTTCTACGAGAATATCCAGATCAATATTGCGCTTTCAGTGGAAGAGGTCGACACCTACATGCAGGAACAGCAACCGGATCTGGTCCTCTGCGATATCCAGCTGCAGGATGATTGTGATGGAATTGACCTGATGGTGAAATATAAGGCTGAAAAACAATTTGCACTGATCTTTATCACCTCTTATGAATCCAAACAGTGCATCGATCGTACTATCGCTGTCAATCCTGAAAATTACATTATAAAACCGTTGAATGAGAGCCGTCTCTACGCGGGAACGCATATGGTCATACAACGTCTGCTCAGGATGTATACGGCTCCAAAGGTAGAGCTGAATCTGGATGGGCTGACGTCTTCGGAAAAACAGGTGCTAAAATTAATTGCCAATCGGTATACGACCAAGCATATTGCAGAGAAACTATATTTGAGTCCATATACGATTAAAAATACGCGTCACCGCATCTGTCGCAAACTCTGTCTGGAGGAGGAAAATAATGCGCTGCTGACCTGGGCTATTGAACATCAGCATATGCTGGAAAATTGAAAGTTGTCTAGGATCACTCCTAAACAACTTTCAAGCTACTATTCACCAATAGCGTAATATTGAAAGCCGAACCCCTCGAGTTGTTTTCGATTTAAAATCTTGCGCCCATCAAATACAAAAGCCGGCTTTTTCATTCCATTTTTTACTTCGGCCCAATCGTATTGTTTAAATTCATCCCACTCGGTCAATATGGCCACCGCATGTGCGCCGGTTAGCGCTTCCCTGGGTTCGTTCACCACCGTCAGTAGACGGCGATTTTCTGCAGGAGAACGCGTACCCAGGTAATCCAGATCGCGGTAAATCTGCTCGGCGGAGACCTTGGGATCGTAAACGACAATTTCGGCTTCTTCATCTAAAAGATGATCGGCCACATAAATCGCTGCAGATTCGCGGGTATCATTGGTATCTTTTTTAAATGCCCAACCTAAGAATGCAATCTTTTTACCATTGACCGTATTGTACATGGTCTGAATAATCTTCTGCGCAAATCGGTCTTTTTGGTGATCGTTTAACAGGATCACTTGTTCCCAATAATCCGCGACAGCAGTTAGGTTATAGGACCTGGCGATATAAACCAGGTTTAAAATATCTTTTTGAAAGCATGATCCACCAAATCCAACCGATGCCTTTAGAAACTTAGGTCCAATCCGGGAATCATAACCAATAGCGCGTGAAACCTCATCTACATTGGCTCCTGTCACTTCACATAGTTCGGAAATTGCATTAATCGAAGATACGCGTTGCGCCAAGAACGCATTGGCCACAAGTTTTGACAATTCGGATGACCATAGATTGGTCGTTAATATGCGATCTCTGGGTACCCAGGCTTCATAAATCTGTACTAGCGCTTCTATCGCTTCCTGATCTTCACCACCGATCAACACCCGATCGGGGTTATGCAGATCCGGTACTGCTGTACCTTCTGCTAAAAACTCGGGATTGGAGAGGATGTGAAAATTAACACCATTGCCCGTATTATCCAATATGCTCTTTAAAGCTGCTGCTGTACGGACTGGTAAAGTAGATTTTTCAACGACAATTTTATCGTTCTTCGCTACCCGTGCAATTTGACGCGCACAAAGTTCGATATATTTTAAATCGGCCGCCTGTCCTTTTCCTTTACCATAAGTTTTGGTCGGCGTATTGACCGAAATAAAGATCATATCGGCTTCTTCAATCGCTTGATCAACGTCTGTAGAGAAAAAAAGATTGCGCCCTCTGGCCTCAGCAACAACCGCATCCAAACCGGGTTCATATATGGGTAAATTGTCTAAATCTGGATCATTCCACGCATCGATACGGGATTGGTTTAAATCAACAACGGTAATCGTAATATCCGGGTTCTTCTGCGCAATAACCGACATCGTCGGACCACCCACATAACCGGCGCCAACACAGGCTATTCTCTTAATTTCTCTCATCTATGTATAATAAAACAACAACATCATCTACCATTTTTAACTCGCAACATATAAGGACGTTACCGTAGATATGTGTATGTATCGAAATTAATCATTTATTTACTAAATTTCAATACTAAGCGGAATAAATTTGTCTGACAACTGCGAGATCTATATCTTCGTAATGTTCAACTTCTTATAAAAAGAATATACATGAAAAAAAGAATCTTGATAACTGGTGGAGCTGGTTTTATTGGCTCGCACTTGTGCAAAAGATTGCTCGATGAGGGCAATGAGGTCATTTCTTTGGATAACTATTTTACCGGATCGAAAGATAACATAGCACCACTCTTGTCCAATCCATATTTTGAGGCGATCAGACATGATGTGACCATGCCCTATTTTATAGAAGTGGATGAAATCTATAACTTGGCCTGCCCGGCTTCTCCGATTCATTATCAATTTAACGCGATCAAAACGGTCAAAACTTCGGTGATGGGTGCCATCAATATGCTGGGATTGGCCAAACGATTAAACATTAAAATCTTACAAGCCTCTACCAGTGAGGTCTATGGTGACCCGATCATCCATCCACAAACGGAATCATACTGGGGAAATGTCAACCCAATAGGTATCCGTTCCTGTTATGATGAAGGAAAAAGATGTGCAGAAACACTTTTTATGGACTACCATCGAATGAATGATGTCCAGATCAAAATCATCCGGATCTTTAATACCTACGGACCCAATATGCACCCCAATGATGGGCGGGTGGTATCGAATTTTATTATTCAGGCCTTGAACAATCAAGATATCACGCTTTATGGCGATGGTTCGCAGACCAGAAGTTTTCAGTATGTGGATGATCTCGTTGAAGGGATGATCAAAATGATGGGAAGCCCGAACGATACGATCGGTCCAATCAATATGGGCAATCCCAATGAGTTTAGCATTCGAGAACTTGCGGAGCGCGTGATTGCTCTAACGGGATCGAAATCGAAAATCATCTTTCTACCCCTGCCTTCTGACGATCCTAAACAGCGTAAACCGGATATTGATCTGGCAAAATCAGCCTTAAATTGGGAACCAAAAATCCAATTGGAGGAAGGTCTTAAAAAAACCATTGCTTATTTTAAAAGCATCACATAAAAAGACAAATGCACGGTCCTTCAACAAGAAATACCGTGCATCTGTCCTTTTAAATCAACCTTAGGCGATTAAATCATCGTTAACCAGTTTCACTTTAAATCCAACACGGGATCCATTATGTTCTTCCGATTCGAAAAAGAATTTACCTCCATGGGTATGAATAAAGTGGTAAACGACCCAAAGTCCAAGTCCTTTGCCTTGATCATGCATAGGCGTCACCGCTCCCTCTCTCGCAATCTGCTTATTTAATTGTTCTTGCACGGCAGGGCTCATACCGATACCTGTATCGATAATCTCTACCACTGCCCATTCTTGTTCCCGATGAAGATTCAGTGTAATCGCAGAATCGTTATGGCTGAATTTCACCGCATTCATCATCAGATTGCGCAAGATGCTTTTCATGATATCCACATCAAAAAAGATCTCTAATCCATCCTGTAAATCAAGTTCAATAGCGATATTTTTCAATTTGGCAGTCGGGAGTAAGGTTTCTGTCACGCCCTGGATGAGCTCATTTAAATCCAGTTTTTGGGGAATATAACTGAGCATGCCCAAGCTGGACTTGGTCCACTTCAGTAAATTGTCGAGCACCGTAAAGAGCTGTTCGGCAATATCATTTCCGGTATTGACCATATCGCTATAACCATTGGCTGCAGTTTCGGCCTGCACACTCAAAATATTGAAGATCATCTTGAGCGAGGAAATGGGGCTCCGGAGGTCATGTGCCAATATCGCATACATGCGGTCGCGATTGAGAATAGCCTCTTTTAGCTCTGCGGTCTGTCTGCTGATGGTCTGATTGGATGCAATTAAACGGATCTGATGCTTGATCCGCTGCAGCAATTCCATTTTATTGAAAGGCTTGGCCACATAATCCACTCCACCGCTATCAAAACCGCGGACCACATCTTCAGGTGATCTCAGGTGGGTAATAAAAATAACGGGAATATGCTGATAGGGATCCATTGATTTCAATCGGAGCGTCAGATCATAACCATTTGAATCGCCCAGCATCACATCCATTAAAATCAGGTCGATCCTTTCCTTTTCTAGGGTTTCCAGTGCCGCGAATTCATCCAAAGCAGAAAACACACGGAAAGATTCTCTCTCAAGAATCCCCTTTAACATAAAAAGGTTAACTTCCGAATCCTCGACGATGAGGATATTATATAGTGAAAAATCAATTTCCATAGGTCAATTTGCAGCTTACACAATAGTACGTATAAATACCTAATATCATTTGTAAATATAATGTTAGATCAACAATTTCGGTACTGTTAAAGTATCATTTTTAAATTAATTATTTGCCATGAGCAACAACACAAATCATGTATGTCTCAAAAATGTTATAATTGCGGTTAGTTCAGACCAATATCAACAAGGACCGGTAAGTGATCACTGTAGTCCAGAGCTCCTGTCCGGTAATTGGCGGCTTTCAGTTTGGTGCCTGAATATAATACAAAATCAATCCGAAAAAGCTTCATAAAATAACGATAGGAATAGCCATAGCCATTTCCGGCCTCCAAATAGGCATCTTTCAACTCTCCTTTGATCGTTTTATAGCCGTAGGAAACGGGAGTATTATTAAAATCACCGCTCACGATCAATGGATAAGGGGAACGATCCAGTATGCTCCTTAAGGAATCCACTTGCCTGCCTCTAAATTTAAAATTGCTGGAAATGATACCCAGTGCATCTGTCCAGCTAGCCCCTGTCTCTTCTTCGTATAGCAGTGTACCTTTGACCTGATTCCAATTTGTCGTCTGCAAATGGCAGTTTACGATACGTACTTTTTCATTATTAACCATCATATCGGCAAATAAAGCACAATTTGGGCGTTCTGGAAAGGAAATAGTGGAAATAGAATCTAATGGATATTTACTGAGAATAGCAAGTTGAAAGTGCTTTCCTCCTCCTTTTGTGGTCACAATATGGGGCATGTCTTTAAATACCCGCTTGAGATCTGCCTCCGTTAAGTCGGCAGGAACCTCTTGCAAACAAATGGTATTCACCTGATTGGTGGAAAAATAATCCGCAATATGTTCCATAGAGGAAATGTTATAGCTCATTTTGAATTCGTGAACATTGTATGTCGCAAACTTAATCTCGGCTAAATTTCCTTCCTCCGGTCTATGCATCTGAAATTTGTGCGGATAATAATGATAGTTTGCCAGTATCGCAATAATGGGACAAATACTATACCAACTCCGTTTATATAGTCCAATAATCAAAAATAATAAATTGCAAAGGAGCAATACAGGCAAGACCACACCGATCCATTGAAAGAGCACAATAGTTTCAGGAGAAACATACAACGCCAGAAAGGATAGCGATGTGACGATCATCAAAAGCACATATACGGCTTTACCGATTGTGGCTCGGATACGTACCGGCTGAGGTTCTGTGATGTTTTTCATAGATGGGCACTTAGGATGATGTCGGAATATCTAATGGGAGCATAAATTTAAAGGTCGATCCTTCCCCTTCTTCTGACTCTACCCAAATTGTACCATGCATCTGTTCGACAATGCCTTTGCAGATGGATAGCCCCAGGCCACTGCCTTTGTCGGACTCATTGACCTTAAAGAAGCGGTTGAAGATCGATTCCTGCAACTCTTTAGCAATTCCGATGCCATTGTCTTTAACATAAAACTCAACGGTATCCTTATGCAGAACATAACCGACATGAATAGATCCTTTGGAAGGGGTAAACTTCCTGCTGTTGTTGATCAAATTGACCAAGACCTGCATCACCCGCCCGCGGTCCAAATAGGCCACAACCTCCTGTTCGGGAATATCAAAAAACAAGTCAGGCAGATCTTCCGAAGGAAGAAAGCTTAAAGAGAGTTCGTTGAAAATCCCCTTGAGCGATACAGGAGCAGATTCAAACCGCACCTTACCGGCTTCCATCTGCGACATTTCCAAGACATCGGACACCAAGCGCAGCAATTGGCTACTGTTGGTCGTCAAAATCTGTCCGTACTCTTTCCGTAATTCGGGATCTGGGGTCTCAGCGATGATATTACCAAAGCCCATGATCGCACTCAATGGGGTACGGATTTCATGGTTCATATTGGAAATAAAGGCCGATTTTAACTTTTCAGACTCCTCTGCGGTTTGTTTGGAGCGGAGGAGCTGCTCTTCATATCTGATCTGATCGGAGATATCGCGTTGGATGGTCCATACTATATCTTCGCCATTACCATTTTTAATAATCAATGAGCTGCATTCGGAACCAATAATATCCATTAGCGGATAGGGAATATCACAGCGATATTGTAAATAACCTTCGGCTTCTTTTAATTTTTGTAAAAATGCTTCCCATTCTTCTTTTGAACTGAAATTTTTCAGCCGTTCATACACTTTGAAATGATCGATCTGCTCTTGTTCAGTAAGTGCATTCTGTTGGCGACAGGCCTTGTTGGCAAAAGCCAATTGACCATCCATATGACACGCAAAAATGCTGTACGGCGCATTGTGCACGACGGCCAGCACCATTTCCAGCTCATTTCTGTTTTTCATAAAATCGCTCACATTCTGCGAAAAGCCATCGATGATCCATTGGTCATTTTCCACTAACCGAGCATATTTGGTTGCGCGGATATAGGTAATCGGCAGATCTGGAAAGATCATGCGGTATTCTAAAGTCGCAAACTCGGTTTGATCCTGGTTGACAAAATCACTTAACTTTTTGCGGTCATCGGGATGAATGTACTCCAAAAGTTCCGTCATGGTCGTAATTTTTGGCTCCAAGAGGTTGGCGTGCAACAGATTGGAATATCCGGTATGCAGATATGTCTGCTCTTGGGAATCAAAACGCCAATGTCCGATCATCGCCACCTTGCCCACCTCCAACTGTGCTTTCAAAGCTGATTTGAGCCGAAGTTTCATACTACTGCGCTGCGTAATATCGCGATATTGACACAGCAAATGTTCGTCATCAAACTTATGGATGATAAACTTGAAATAATAAGTCTGATCATGGGCCGGTAAATCGTAATTGAGGTTGGAAGTCTCTCCCGTCTGGCGGCATTTCGCAAATTCGTCCTCAATAAGCTGCGCTGTAGATGCCGGTAAAAGAGTAAGTAAATGGACTCCGACCAATGCCATCCGGGGATTGATGATCGGGTTCTCGGTCTTAACAATGGCATCCACACATACATTATTCTGATCGATCAGGAATAACGTATCACTGGTCAGATCTAAGATCTTTTCCAAATATTTTAAGCTATGTAATGCTCTTTCCTCCATGATGTTTGCTAAATTATTTTCGCTGAGATTTCTCCCATCCGCTGCGATGTTGTTTGCTTAATAGGTAGTAAATCCCCAACAGGACATTTATATTCATAAATATAAAATAATAGGGAACATAAAACAATTTTGACACATGGGGATGATCTCGCTGGAGATATCCAATGCCTGCGCAAAGGTAAAAGACTACCTGGGCGACAAAAATGACATGAAACACGTTATAGGGTGACTCTTGTCCTAGTCCGATCACGAAAGATAGTGGCCATAGCGCAAATAGGGCAAAGGGAGTGACGGACCAGCGCAAAACCCGATGCGAGATATACTGAAAACTCAACTTGCCGTAACGCACGATATGGAGTAAGGGCAGCAGCCTGTTGATGGACTGCCAGCCGCCAGCTGCAATGCGTCTTTTACGCTTTGCTTCTTCTTCCATATTGAGTGAACCAGACTCTACGGCATAGGCATCAGGAGTATACGCAATGCGATAACCCTTTTGCGCAATCCCCATGGACAACATAAAATCGTCCAACAACGTATCTTCTGGCATCACGGTAAACAATTGCGTACGAATGGCAAAAAGCTCACCTGCGGCACCTACGGTGGAGTAATATTGAAAATCCAGTTTTTTGAGCAGGGATTCATACTTCCAGTAGGTTCCCTCGCCTTTGGATGATATGGTATCACCATCCGTAAAAGCAACTCTTTTTTCCCCGGATACGCATCCGATGCTAGGATCGTTAAATTGGCTGACCATGATGTGTATGGCATCGCTATTGAGCAAGCAGTTGGCATCGCTAAAAATGACAATAGGTGTATTGACATGTTGCATTCCATGATTGATGGCCGCAGTTTTCCCGTTGCGTAAAGGAGAACTTACGATCTGCACGTCTGGATACTGCTGCAAGAGGACTTCGCTCTGGTCATTGCTCCCATCAATGACCCAAATGATCTGGAGTTTTTGTGCAGGATAAGCCAGTGACCTGCAGTTGAGCATCTTTTCTGCAATAATATCCGCTTCATTGTAAGCCGCTATAAATAGGGTGACCTCAGGAAGTTCTTCTGCACGCCCATCTGGGGTCTGTACCTGTGTTTTATAAGGTCTATATTTTGCCAATAAAAAAATCAACAGGGCATAGCCTACATAGGTATAAAGTACCAACAGCAAACTGAACCAAAATAAAAACTGTACCATAGGAGATCGTTGTATTTATGACAAAAATATACTAATTATTTGGTTATCGCGATCATCGCAGTTGTTATCCTTTTTTGACTATTCCACATAGGGCAGGCTACGCTTGTATCAGTTTTATCGCTTACCGTTGTCCAACCGAGATTCCCTATCTAAAAGATCAAAAAAAGCACGTTTACTGCAATAGATCGGATTGCAACAACCTGTTCATCTGGCCTTGCCAAGAAAGTTCTTGGATACTGGCTCGGATGGTATCCGGTGATGTCTTCAATTGGTTTATAAAATCCAAAATCTGCTGGATATCAATCGGCGATTCGTCTGCCGTTGCTTTGATGATGTAATCGCACTGGTCAAAATCTGGATCCGATTCGGAATAGATAAATGGAATGCCGCGTGCCGCATATTCGCGGTTTTTCAAGGTGCGAATCACATCGATGCCGGTACGGTGTCTCCCTAAGCTTCCGATCGCAAAATCGGCCTGATCAAATAGCGTATCGAGTGCCGTACCCCAAAGGGCACCATGGAGGATGACCTGCTGCTGCAGACCGTGCTTCTGGATGGGCACCAGAATATCTTGACGCTCGCGTTCCCCCGTGAGTTCGCCCACGAGATGAAAAATCACCTGACGTGCAGACTGCTGCTGTTGGTAAAGTGCGAGACCTTGGATCAGGCGGTCAAACCCGTGCCAGTAGTGGATCTCAGCGACGGCAAGCAGATGAATCTCTTCTCCCCCTTTGGTAATGGGATGGCGGATCGGGATGGCGCCAAAGTCAATTCCATTGGAAATCTGGAGGGTTTTTTGACCGAAGATCTGATCAAAATTGGAAAAGGTGACGACAGCATCCAACTGCTTGGCTAGCTGCCTTCTGAACAAGCGATCGACACACAATTCCAGCTTCATTTTGGCGGTATTGTATTCCTGATCGTAGGGATAAGTCGGGACTTCCATCATCACGGTAGCTCCGGATTGACGTATGCTTTTCACCAAACGGATCGTAAATGGATTGGCATTGTGATCCGAACGGATATAAACGAGTGAAAAATTATTTTTCACAACATACTCCTGGATGGCGCGGTAATCGATGCGTTTGCGAATCTTGGCCGAGGTTCCTTTGCCGAGATCCACGAGTACATCCTCATTGACCTTCCACACCCGATGTCCACTGGCCTCTACGGTATAATGACAGAGGGTCACTTGGGCACCATTTTGTTTGAGCCCATTGATCTGTCCCCAAATCTTTTTACTGATTCCGTTATGTTCGCTAAAACCATGAAATATTAAAAAAAGCACCTTCATCCCCATGATATCTAATTTATTTTATGGCCTTTATTTGAATGCAAGAAAATACAAAAAAATAGGCATACATCGCAAGTAAAAATCAAGTTTTATTGCTTCGATCTTTTTCTATAGATAAATTGCTTAATATCTGCTTGATAGCCTCCAAACCAGATCAATAACGCAAAAGATGGACCGAAAATCAAACTTTTAATCAGAAAATTATACAGTTGCTGATCCCAATGAAACCAAAGATCGGCGCCGAATAATAGCACCGCTAATAGGCCTGCAAAGAGTATAGGCTTCCACAGGCAGGTGAAGAAAGCAAGCAAGCTTTCTTTAAAAATAACCCGATACATCAGCCAATACGTCTGTACAAAGTTGATGCTGAAGGTGACCAACAGGCATTGGGCGACAGCTTCGATACTCTTGAAGTAAAATACGCCCAACAGAATACCGGTGACATTGACCACTGCTGAAAATAATCCGCAGATAAATAAGCTCCTGGTATCGCCAGCGGTTTGGAAAATAGATCCTGAAGAAGATAAGACCAATTGGATGCCCACCGTCAGACTCAATATTTTAAAAGTCGGAATGGCCAATTCCCATTGCGGTCCAAAGAATAAAAGAATCAGCTCTTCGGAACAAAAATACAGGAAGACTGCCAATGGGAACCCAATCAGTGCGAGAAAACTGACCAACTTGAGGTTGACTCGATTTAAATACTCCAAATCTTTACCCTTCATGCTGAGGATGGGATGGATCACTGGTGTGATCACTTGTGTAATATTCTGCAGCGGGAGCGACATCAGGCGGTACGACTTATCGTAATAACCCAAAGGTACCATACCCAAATATTTACCGATCAATAGGGTGTCGGCATTGCGACTGAAATAATTGATGATATTAAATAAAAATTGATAGAGCGAATAGGAAAAAATAGGCCGCAGGGCTTGTAAAGAGAAGCGGAATGTAAACTTCAGCGGAAATTTGGCATAGGATATCGCAAAAATGAGTAAGGAAGAAAAGATCGGATTAATGATCAACGCATACACACCATAGCCATTGAATGCAGCTGCTACGGATATCGCTCCACCGACAAGCTGGATGACCAAGCTGCGCAAAGCGATGGCTTTGAACAGGCGTTCGCGATAAAAAAGGGCATTGGGCACCACGGTTATCCCGGAAAACAGCAAACTAAGGGCAAGCCATTGGCAAATGGGTTTCAGAATCGGCTGATCGTACCAGCTGGCAAATATGCCTGCACATAAAAAGAACAGCACCGATAGCAGCACGGTGATATAGACCGATAGAGAAAACAAAGCACTCATGGCTTTTTGATCGAGCTCTTTGTGCTGGATCACGGTTGCGGACAAGCCGATATCGGCGATGAGATTGAGAAATGTAATGGCGACCGTTGCAATGGCGACCACTCCAAATTGATCGGGAGCAAGGAGTCTAGCCAAGACAGCCGTGACGATCAAAGATATAATCAGGTTGGCATATTTAGCCAGTGCGGTAAAAAATACGCCTGAGATCAGCTGTCCTTGTATATCTTTCATCTATTTTTTCTTTTTGAATAATAAGACTCCGTACGTGCGCATATGCAAATACTTATTCCATCGGCTGATGAGTATGAATAAGAGCTTAACGCGCTCACCACGAGGCAATGCATGTGCCTTCCATACCGCAGCATTGAGCATCCGGTTGAGATACCGCTCGACAACAGCCCGGTTCGTAGGATGCACCTGTATAAATCGTTGCAGCTCCTCAGCGACTTTCAGGTAGGATGATATATTATACCATTTAAAGCTGCTGGTCATGATGGAGTTGGCGCGGATCCTGCGAGAAAAGAAGGGTTCGGGCAAATACCCCACGTGCTGGGCGAGTAAAAAGGTCATCATGGTAAACAATTCATCTTCATGAATAATGCCCACTTCAAACTTCAAGTTTTCGGTTAAAATTAGACTCCGTCGAATGAATAGCATCCAAACGGGTGAAAAAAACTCCTGATGATCCAACAGTTGCGCTAAGGCCTCACTGCCCTTCATCACTTGATGGGGCGCGGTTTTTTTTCGGATATAAGGAAAAGCGGAAGAAAGCTGGTTTTCCTGATTTTGCTCGCGTAAAATATCGGCATCGAAAAAGACGAGATCCAGTGCCGCATCCTGTGCATAGCGGACGCAAGCGCTTAAGGCATCTGGACGCAGGTAATCATCGCTATCCATAAAATAGATAAATTCTCCCACGGCATGCCGCAAGCCGGTGTTACGCGCGGCGGAAAGGCCTTGATTGTCTTGAGCAACAATCTGTATACGGTGATCCTGTTTTTGCCATTTGGACACAATAGCTGGGCTGCCGTCGGTCGAGCCATCGTTGACAATTATCAACTCAAAGTCTTCCTGTGTCTGCTCTAATATGCTTTGAATAGCCATATCCAGATACGCTTCTGTATTATAAACAGGCATAATAATACTGATCAACGGCTGCTCTTTCATACTTTTACCCAACCATTTAAACTAAAATCATACACTTTCACTACTTTAGCCGGGTTGCCTACGACAACGCTATATGCCGGGACATCTTTGGTCACCACAGATCCTGCTCCGATCACGGCATGCTCACCGATCTGGATTCCGGATAAAATAACCACATTTCCACCGATCCAGACATCATCGGCGATGCGGACCTCTGCTACGGAGACTCCTTGCTCTGCAATGCTGCGGTGTACATCTTCATACTGATGATTTAATCCAGAGATCAACACATGCTGACCGATATTAACCTGATTGCCAATGGTCACCGGACCGATAATGGTATTGCAGATACCGATGCGTGAATGGTGTCCAATGTGGAGGTCCCCTACCGCATTATTGAGTACGGAGAAGGATTCGACGACGGACCTGGATCCGATGGAACAGTTGCGAAACGGCACTAGATCCCGACGTACACTACTGTATATGACCGAACCTCGCCCTCTCTTGACATATAAAAATTGCAACATACGCACATACCAACGCGGTCTTGTCCGCGTGGGGCTCATGATCAGCCAATGCACCAGCCGCTTCAGCGTTTTATTTTGATAGATGTACTGCTTCATAAATATCCAATGTCTTTGCTGCTGTTTGATTCCAGTCAAATTTTGTACTCCGGGCTAATCCTTTAGCAACTAAACTGTCGTATAAGTCCGGATCATTTTCCAGCTGCAACATGCCTGCTGCAATGGAGTTGATATCGTTGGGATGGCTGTATACGACGTTGTCCTGAGCAACCTCCGGGATGGCCGATGTATCGGAAGTAACAACCGGGATCCCGCAGGCCATCGCTTCTAACAGCGGTAAACCAAAACTTTCGCGAACCGAAGGATACAGAAATGCAAATGCTTTGTTGTATACTTGGACCAATAGATCATGTGCAATATACTCTTCGACGATCAGGTACTCTTTGATAGCGTGTAAGTCGAGTTCGATCAACAGTTTATCCAGATGAGCCTGATCCAAATCTGCCAGCAGCATCTTTTTCTGATGTCGGCTTTCCTGTAAATAACAAGCATAAGCTTTTAGCGTATTTTTTAGATTTTTTTTAGGATCTGTATTGCCTAAAAGCAACCAATAACTACCTTTCTCCCAAGATGCAAATCGGGGATCCGCAAATGCTGTCAGCGGTTTAAATCGTGGACTGACGCCGTTGTAGACGGTGACGATCTGTTCACGTAACTTTGGAAAAGCTGTTGCAATATTGGTTTGTTCGTAGTCGGAAACCGTAATCACGGTATGCACCTTTTTTAAGATCTTCGGAACGATCCATCGGCGATAGATACGACCGAGATTTTGATACATCGAGGCATTGTTGCCGATCTTCTTTTCCATAAAGATGATGTCATGCAGAGTCAATACCAACGGAATATGCATGTTTAAAGGTGCCGTGTTGGAAGTGCAATGCAACAGGTCGGCCTTTACTTTTTTTAAGAGCTGAGGGAGGAGTATCTGTTCCCAAATGAAGTAATTGGAACTTTCCAATACAACAATCCTAAAATTGCGCGTTTCGCTGAGGCAGCGGTCTTCACCGGGTCCAACAGCAATAATATAGGAATTGTCCGTATCTAACTTTTGCAAGCCACGAATCATTTCCAGCGCGACAAAGTCCATTCCATGCTTATTCTTGCGGAATATCCGTTGTGCTTCAATTACTATAATCTTCTTTCTTTTCGCCATGTGGTGTGTGAACAAAAGTACTACGTCCTGATTTTATACCCATAAAACTACGCAAGATCGCGATAAAAATAAACGGTAATTTTAAAAAGGACACTAATGTTCGCTTGGTGTAAAATCGGTTTGGAACGGCCAAACCAAGTGATAGCATAAACAACAGATAGAGTACCAGCCATTTATACATCAATATTGGAGCCAATATATACAAGATGAAGACCCAAATGGGAACAAACCCGAGTAAAATAATGCGTGGGGGGATGGACCATTGTACCAATTTATCGAGCATCGCCCAGTTGCGGGTCTTAAAAATAGTACTCAATCCGCTAAAAGCCATTAAAAAAGTATCGATCTGTGCTGCAATCCATCTTTTCCTTTGATTCGAAAGATCCCTACGGTTTTGGACTTTTTCATCGAGCACATATACATCTTCTAAATAAGTCGTGAAGATACCTTCCAATAGGAGGTGGTATTCCAATTCTTTATCTTCTCCCATGGAGCTGATCTTGGGCATGACCTGTTTAAACCAATTGATTTCAAACAGCATCCCAGAACCGGTAAGTGCTGCAGGCAGTCCGAGATTGACATGACCTTGACGAAAGATGGAATTGTTGATTTCCTCACTGATCCCATCCAGGTAGGCGGTATCGGTATTATCATTTTTGGCGATGCGATGTGCCTGTACCGCTTTGCATCCAGAATCGAATACCCGATTGATCTGCTCTAGAAAATCAGGATAGACCAAATTGTCGGCATCTAAAATAACAACAGCATCGAATGGTTGATCGGCAGTATGTGTAATCGCCAGATTGAGCGCTGCGGCCTTGGATCGATGCGCATAAGTGGGAACAAGAACTGTGGCTCCCAAATGCTGTAAAGCAGCATTGGTATCTTCCTGCATGCTATCTGCCACGACAACAATTTCATACAGATGATGCGGATAGTCTTGTTTCCGAAAGGATCGAATGCTTTCCACAATAACAGCATCTTCTTTATAGGCGGGGAAAATCACTAAATACCGATGTTGATGAACAGCCTGTTTGAATTTCTGATTTCTGGGAATACGGTATCCGATGGAAAACACCAAAAAATAGATGATCCAGATCAAAAACGGAATAAAAAATATCCCTTCTATAATGTGCAATACTAATTCCATAGTCCTAATTACGTTGATTTAAACAGCTTAAAGGCAGAGCGTGTAGCGGACCAGATGGAAAAGACATGTTTCCATTTCCCATTCAGTATAAAGCTACACATTTTTGAGGTATTTGCGACGCATAGGAGATACAATAAGGACAATATCCGGACTATTCCGCTGCTGTTACGATAAGCAAACAGCAGCCTATTGCGGGTGAGGTAATAGGTTTTAAAAGGGGAATCGATTCCTGTTGAGGCACTTTCTTTATGAAAAACAAGCGCTCCGGCAAAGTAATATAAGGAATACCGCTTGCTGATCTGGCAACACCAATCGAGTTCTTCATAATATAAAAAAAACGCTTCGGGCATCAAGCCGATATTGTCGATCACCTGGCGCGGAATTAGCATCGCAGCACCATGTAAATAAGGGATCTCCCTATTCTGATCGTATTGACCATGATCGATCTCCTGATAACCGATCTGTTTGTTGCGTAAGGTGATCGGTGTCAAGGGTGTACAACCGGCAAACTGGATCATATTTGGCGGATCCATATACCTGATCTTTGGCGTGATACCTCCGGCTAGAGGATGCTGTTCAAAAAATGCCAGCATGGCCAGTAGCTGTTCATCGGCCGCCTCAGGAAGCAAGGTATCGTTGTTTAAAAAATATAAAAATTCACCTTGTGACATCCTTATACCGATATTATTGCCTCCTGCAAAACCTAGATTAGCGGCACTGTAGCAACCCGTAATAAAGGGAAACTCGGCCTTTAATAAGGCATATTCGTCTTGTACCGATCCATTATCAATAACAATCACTTCAAATGGAAACGAGAATGGGATACTGCCGATACGCGCTAAAAATGCCCGGGTATCGACCAGTCCATTATAATTAACAGTAATAAAGGAAATTTTATACGGTTGAGTGGTCATGGGCTAGCTTTTTATCAATAACAGGAGATAGCATAATAATACCCATCAAGATATAAACGGTCTGCCCGGTAGGCATCTGATGGAGTACTTCATTGGCATATCCGGCGACCATAATCCCGGCAAGACCTGCTGTGGAAGCAGCAACGATGGATTTGATGCGGTTATCTTTTAAGACAACCAGAACATAGTAAGTCCCGAAACCGAGTATAGTCAAACACAGCAACACATAAATAACCAAACCTACGATACCAGTCTCCACCCAAATAAAGACAAAAGAGGAATCTGTCGCGATGCCGTGAATGAGATCACCCTCATTGGCATGTTTAGAAGCTCCAAGTCCGATACCGAATGGATGATCGCTCATGAAACTACGCATCTTCTTTTGGTTTTCCAAACGTACATTGAATGATGCATCTTGAGAAAAAGAGAACGCAGTCCGCATGCGGCGGATATCGCCATTGCTATTGCCAATGGTGGTCAGGTTGAAAAAGGAAAAGGCAAGCGCCAATAAGCCGACACCTACCATAATCCACTTCCATTCCTTGACCAATATGATAAAAAATGCGAAGCCAACAAAGGGTACAGCTATTGCAGCTCGGGTACCGGAGATCATCAAACCATAGAAAGCAATAATTGCTACGGCAATATAAAAAATACGTCTGTTGGCTACTTTTTCATAAAACGACAGAATGGTAAAAACCACAATCCCGAGACCCATATGACAACCAAAATTGGCGGCATCGGTGAAAAATGAAAAGTAGCGGATACCACTATAGATGACGTGTGTATGTGCTCCATAGGTATATAACCAGGCTGACTCGAATCGATCAAAACCGATATACTTCTGACCGATGGCTTTTAAGGCTCCCAAGACAATCAGCGTGCCCCATAACCCAAAAAATAAGCGCAGCTTGTCGAGATTGTCCAGATTTAAAAAGACCAATAGTTGAAATAAAACAATATGGATACCGATATTTCGCACGGTAGTGATCCAATTGGAAAAGCTGGACATGGGATTGATAATCTCCAGCAAGCAGAAGATCATCCACAAGATGGAGATGATCAAAAAGGGATTGAAATGGAGTTTTCCAATGGGATTGCCACGGATGTAATGCAAGCACAAACAAAGGAAGTTGAATAAGATCAAGATATCCAATATCACACCGGCGGGCATGGGAAATGTCACGTAACGCGCTACGCCCATCACAAAATAAGAGGCGATATATAACAGAAAAAAGCAGCGTACAGGCGATGATAAGCAGCTCATGAGGAACAGCAACAGGAGCGGAACAAGGTAGAACACCATCCCTACTGATGTTCCAGCAAATACAAATAGGTATGCTCCTGCTAACCCTCCCAAAATGAGTATAAGCAGAAGCACATGACGCTCGGTGATCAGAGTTGACCCATTGTTGTGATCAGATTGCATCATACCGATCCTATTTTATTTACCTAATGATGTCAAGCCAAAATTGGCCAGTTGATATTCCAAACGACGTAAAAACGTAAATGGAGGTAACATACCTGTAAATTCTTCTACCACATATTTTTGTGCATTCATCAAACAGATGACAATCGGTTTTCCTGCTGATCGTTCCAATAGATCTGAAAATAATAATTCATCTTCTGTTTTCCAAACGCTATCTGCGCGTAGCACAAGCAACGTAGCCATCCCTTTTTCCAAGAATACATTGGGCACAGGGGTCAAGGCCATCGAACCATGCTGCACGAGAGAAAGATCGTAATCGGCCAACTGATTGACCCATTCCTGCTCTACAAGATATGCTCTCGATTGGGCTTCAAAATCCTGTCCTTCGTAATAACCTTTAATCTTTAACCCCATTGTCGACCAATAATCGGTCAATAATGTCGTGATGCGACTGGAATCGAGAGACGTGGACAGCTTGACAACATTGATAAAATTGACAGCTGAGTTATTATCGTAGAAACCGTAAAGTCGATTGGCCAATACATGTACCGCACGCTCTTCGATTGCGGAGCGATTTTTACTTTTTAATAATTTTGGAAATGCAGCGACCACTTTTCCTCGGGTAATACGCTCGGTCCGTATTTTATCGCGTAGAGTCCGATCAAAAAGCTCTAGGATAAGGAGGATCCCCAAGATAAAGGCGATCGTTCCTAAAAATACGCCAATAACAATCATCTTTCGTCCATAAGGGAGCGCATTGAGCGGGAAAGTTGCCGGATTGATGACTTTCAGCGTTGCTGAGTTCATTTCCAAACTTTTCAATCGTAGACGTGCCGCATTTAAACTGGTCAGAATGGATAGATAGCTCTGTTCAGAAAAATTGATACTTCTTTCTTTACGCTTCAGCACAGAACCAATGGGCGAATACTGGGTATATTTTTGATCCAGCTCTTGTTTGAAATTTTTCCCGACATTCAACTCCGCTTCCGCGCTTTTGAATTTCAAAAGTTCCTCTACCCATTGTTTAACATAATTGGCATTGGGGTATCCATTGCGGGTATATTTTTCAGAAGAATACTGATCCATAAAGGTTCGGAATTCCTTCTCCTGTTTATTCAGCTCGCTCGATAGTGAATTGAGACTCCCTGCCTTCTGCAGATTTAAAGAATCGGTACCTAAGGTTTTTATGGTGGAAATATCATAGTTCAGGTCAGCAATATGATTCATTCTGGACAAGAATTCCGAATTATTTTTGATGGATCGCATATTGGCATCCATACCCGATTCCAGTTGTTTCAATGCCGCTTGCGCGCTATTGTAAGCAAATACGACGTCTTGATAGCGCAGCTCATATTCTTTATCCAAAACGGCGATAGCTTCCGTCTGTTTATCGTAGTTGATGACCCGGTTCTCGACATTGTATGTCGTTAACGAATCTTCTTGACCGCGCAATTCTCTTCCAAGACGGGCAAGTTCTGCTTCGAAATAACGAATCACATTGTTGGTACTTCCAAATTGCAGGTTGGTGTATTCTATCGCAAATACTTTGCTCAAGACTTCAAGCGTCTGATAAGCGATCCCAGGATCGTTTGCTTGATAATTGACCTGTAAGATATCACTGTTATCGATACGGGAAATTTTAATATTTTCTTGGAGCGCTCCATAACTAAAGTACGGATGATTCCAATTGAAAAGGCCATATACAAAATTATTGCGGTCAGGCTTTTCATATCGTTCTAAGTTGCGTACGGTATTTTCCTCCGAGCTTTTATCGATCAATGCACGCACCTCTTTTGGTGTAATGGCCAATAATTCTTTATAATGCTTGGCTGAGATGTAGACATTGTCTTTGTTGGGGTCACCATGAATCATCAAACGAGCATAGAGGTTTAACGACAAGCGTTTGAGGGTCTCTTTGGAGTTGATGGTATTGATGATGTTCTGAATCGAATTGTTGAGTACGTTCCAGTTTGACGATGCATTAGACTCTCCGGGATCGCTTCCATAACTGGAAATAACGCCTGTATAGATCGTCACATCAGTTTTATACTGTCTATCCAGATTGCGGGTCATGTATATGGCCAATAGAGCAAATAGCAGTGGCAAAATCAAAAGCCACCATTTGATCCTAAATATGGCACGAAAAATATAATGGAAAATATTCATAATACTATTGACTAATTATTTTGGTCCTACTCAAAATTTCTAATGTCAGAATCTCACTGATAATATTGGCTTCACTAGTCTTGAATAGCTCATAGGCTTCGGTTTCCAATTTCTTCGCCGCATTTAGATCTGTAATATTGGCATTACCTGATTTAAATTCGTTTTCTATCATTCTATAATTGGTTAACGCAACATTATGATCTTCGACATTTTTTTTGAGCATCGCGAGCGCAGTTTTTGCTTTCACATAAGCATTAACAATGCGAATGCGTTGTTCATCGAGCCATTTTCCTTTTTCAAGTTCTGCAAAACGTTTTTCCGTCTGTTGGCGTTTTACTTTGTTTTTGCGGTCCAAGATATCATCAAAAGGAACGCTGACCCCTACTGTCCCATAATAAGAACTTTGGGACTGGCCAGAGGATTGAAAAAATAAAGGCGTATTTTCATTCGTAAAGGAAGAATTAATGGCGATATTACCATATTGCCAAGATCCGCCTGCTTTAAAATATTTTAACCAGTTTCTTTTTTCTGTCAGAACTTTGCTTTCTTCGGTTTCGATTTTTGCCTGATACATTTCGACACTGGGACTACTCTTTGCATTTTCGTAAAGCGTCTCCAAGGGCGGCAAGGTTAATCTGGTCAAATCGATCATATCAATCTGGTCAACCTGAGCTTGCGCCTGAGCGAAAATCCCTGTAGACAGCGAGATAACAAACAAAAAAATCCTTTTATATACTTTATTCATTGAAATAATTATTTATTGGTGTAGTTTACACATCTGCTTTTTGAATAAAAGCAGAAAATGTCTTAAACAATATCTTAACATCCATCCATACGGAATAGTTTTTAGCATAGTCAATATCGAAATTAATACGCTCCTGATCGGACATGCTACCGTTGTCGCCCCTTTTCTCTACTTGCCATAATCCCGTGATACCAGCGGGTGCCATAAAGCGCTCCACACTGTCATCTGTCGTCAGCATTTCGGCTTCATATAAGGGCAGCGGTCTATTTCCTACGATGGACATATCGCCAAATAAGGTATTGAACAATTGCGGTAATTCGTCTATACTGTATTTTCTGAGGATACGGCCCACTTTAGTCACGCGGGGATCTTTTTCTAATTTGAAAAAAGCCGCCTTTTTTTGTCTCGAACTCATATCTGTTCCTTTGACCACAGCATTATCGTCAATCAATACATCACGCAATTCGTCGATTGTAAATTGTGGAATGTCGGCATTGGCGAAAGACTGGGCGTTGCTTTTCACAACAGTTTCTTGTTTTGCATATTGATTGTGCATCATATACTCTTTGAGCCGCTTATCCGCATCGGCATACATCGATCTGAATTTGTAAAAGTCAAACATATAATATCCGGCTCCAATTCTTTTGGAACGGTATACAGCAGGACCTTTACTTTCAATGATGATGGCCAGATACACGGTGATGAGTAAGGGTGACAGCATGAGAATCAGCAAAGAAGAAACGGCAATGTCAAAGAGTCTTTTACCGATTGGAATGCGAAGCTTGGGAAAGGACGATGCTGGCGCATCAAATCTTTCAGCTTGCGCTGTTGCCTCAAAGTATAAGTGAATATATTTTTTTAACGATTGGAAAACGTCTTTGTTGGCATTGGAGCTGATGGTATTGGTCACACCGGCCTCCAGGTACGATTTCTTTTCGAGCAGAGAAAATCCTTTACCTACTAAAAAGAGCAGTGTTTCTTTACCATAAGAACTCAGTTTGGTCAATTGCCGTAGATCGGCCATGAGGCTCGTGCTCTGTTCGTAAAATATAACCGAAAGAAACTGACCACGATGATCTTGAAAATACTGATCCATACTTTCGAAAGAGCTGAAATACTTTAACTCCACACCCAATGTGTCTTGCACCTGGAGTTTAAAATAGTCAAAGTTTTGCTGGCTATGACCAAAGTAAATATAATCGCTATATAACGGCATTATTTTAATGCTTTTTTAATTCTAAGCTTTAATTCCAACGGATTGAAGGGTTTTAAAATAAAATCCTCTGCTCCTGCTTCTAACAAACTAATACGCGTATTGGTATTATCTTCACCTGAAAGTATAATGACGGGAATATCTTTTAAAAATTCATTCTGCTTGATCATGACCAACAATTCATAACCATTCATTTCGGGCATGGTGTAATCCGACAGGATCAAATCGACGATATGACCGTCTTTAAGCCAGTTGAAAGCATCGATCGCACTTGCAAAATAATGAAACTCATAGTCTGCATTTAAGTATAGGGTGATCAATTGGCCTATTGCTGGTTTATCATCAATTATCAGGATCTTTTTCTTCATGACTTATTTTAGTATTATAAAAGTATCTATTTCCCTAAAATTTATCAAACGATCTGCTCCTCAATATATTTTAGTCAAAAAAAATTAAGTACTCCTGATAATCCGGAGTACTTAATTTTGTAATATAGGGAATTTTATTTCAATTTATCTTCTATTTATTTAAATACCAGTTCGCATTTTGAAGACCGCCACTCGTAACCCAATCTTTAAATAATGGGTAAGCATCATATACTTTTTGGCCTTCTGTTGGATATTTAAATGAAACCGGTAATGCTAAAGCAAAAGGTTCATTTTTGATTGTTTTAAATGGATCTGTTGCAGATAAAAGTTTACCACTTTCTCTTGAAACAATACTTTTATTGATCTTATCTGTCGCTGCATAACCGACTAAGTGAATTTCATTTCTGCCCCCCACATTTTGTGCATAGTTGACAATAAACATATTCAAGGTATTGTAGCTAAAATTGTCTAATGGAGTTGTAAATTCAATGGTGATCACGACATCCACTGGAGCATAAGCACCGCTTTGTGTGGAGATAAAACGTGTATCTGCTACTCCGAATGCTTTATGTGCATCGTCAACAATCGCTACTACGGCATTGGTCTGACCTGTTTCTGTTCCATTTGCTGCCAAAGCCAAGTTTGCTCCGACCAAATCCTTTTTAGAATAGGTAACCGATTTCACATTTCCTGCAGGAACACCATCCAATTGAATAGCAGCTGCTAAACGTTTTGAAGCACCTACAGAACGTAATTTACCTTTTAACGTAACTTTAGTGACTTTATTAGCGGTATTTTGAAACTTCGTGATATTCATATCCACCACAAAGTCATTCATATCGTAATCACCTTTGTTAGGCCAGTTGTCCTCGAATGCGTAAGAGTAAGTTCCCAAGTTCACTTCGGTCACCGTTTGATCATTTGGATTGCCTCCTGGCGCATTGTTTCCACCAGCATTACAAGCTGTACCTGCGATAACTACCGTAGACTTGTCATAAGGAACTAATTTAGCAGGACTGTTTAAAACATAATATGTATTCCATTGGCCGTTGGCTGTGTGATCTGAAGATGCAACCTCTAGATTACCGGAATAAGTAATGGCCATATATTGATTGTTGACATCTACTTTTTTCATGCGTGCCAAAGCCTGTCCAGATGAGGGTCCCTGCATAGTGCTCGCTTGGCTATTGAATTTAGCCAAATTATTAACCGCTAAGATAGAAGAAGAAGCTAAATTAAATTTAGTACCTCCTGCATCCAACTTATCCAAGCTTAACAAAGCTCCAGATGAGATGCTGATCATCGCACCATTTGTCGTTAACGACTGAATGGTCGTATGACAAACAGCTTCTAATGTCGCATTGGTCAAATTTGCATTTTTTACCGTAAGTGTACCTTCGTTTCGGATTACAGTAGAATTGGTTGTACTCACCAATTCCTGAATAGTTGCTACACCGTAATTGGTAAAACTACCATTGGTAATGTCGGCCTTATTTGCATTTAAGGTGCCGTAATTGACATATAAGGTCGTGTTTTTGGTTTCCATCTTGGATAAAGATGCTGTACCGTAATTGACAAAACCACCATTGGTATTTTGGGTTACATTCACTAAATCGATCGATCCAGCATCTGTAATATATAAGCTGTTGTTGCTTCCTAAATTGAATTCAAAACTTGAATTTTTCCAAGTACCTTGCACATAGATTTTTACATTGCTTGTACCGTTGTTGGCATCAATCTGACCCGTAAAGGTTGTTCCTGTTTTAACCACATAGGATTTGTTAGCTTCCACAACCACATTTGTGTTTCCACTAATCTGAACCGCATCATTGGGAACAACAACTGGAGTCGCTGCTAATGCACTAACTGTAGCGGAGTTTGTATTGGAGATCGTTGTGTTGATCGACGCACGTGCTACACTCGCTCTATTGGAGCTTGATGAAGAAGTAGGCGCTACTTGAATGTTACTTTTTAATGGATCCACTGCGATCATCGTAACAGAAGCAATACCTAAAGGTGAAGTTTCTCTTAGATAAAGATATTTAGCCATAGTGGGTAACATCAACTTTCCAACAAAATCTTGTCCTTTTTTTGCTTGTCCTGCCGCCAATAGATTTGCGCCTTGACCAAGTAGAGGATCGTTGTCGAAAATCTCAACACGATAAAAATATTGACCATCAAACTTATCATCTACAGCTACGCGAATATCCATAGATTGGGCCGAATTCCATTTAAAGTCGGAGGGAACATTACTGCCGTCAGGAAATAATGTGGAAGAATCAGTATCTGGTTCTTCATATAAGTCCTTCACTTTAGAACAACTTGACGCTATAAGCGTAATGGCAACTAGGCTAACTAAAAAGAGATGAAATCTTTTTCCTTGATACATAATATAATAGATTAATATAAACAGTTCATATTGGTCATGAATCTCTTCTTAAATATGTGAAGTAAGTAATTGATTATAATATCAAACTGTTTGGCACAAAGTTAGGACTTATTTCAGTCACAACGATAAAAAATAAATGGATAAGTAGAAGATTTTACAAAAGTTGTAGCGCGACAACTACATTCAATCGACTACATTAAAATCTTTTCCTGAATTGTGCAAATCATGCCTAAAAATCACGCTCTATGGGATCTGCTGACGTGTAAAGATCATGCCTAAGGAAATCCCATAGAATGACCCGGGAAGAAAATTTTTAAACAGAAAATAGGTCCGGTCAATCTGAAATAATCAGATTGGGATAACGGTATAACCGGATAACTGCGGTGCTGAATTTTACTTATTCCAATAATTTCAGTAATTCTTTTTTCTGATCGTTATCTTTTAATGCACTGACCTGATATTTCGTATCTGCAAGATTACTTTTAGATGGCTGAGATTTGATTTTTTTTAATTGGCTGTTTATTTTATTTAAAATAGTATCATCCTTCTGCTAGATTATTGAAAATCATGACCATACCTCGCATCCTTAGTCGCTGCATACCTGTTCTTGAATGCCATAGGACAGGTCTGAAATAAGGAAATCGACGATCAGCTAGGATTTGAACAAGTCTCGGAAGGACTTAAACGTAAAAAGGAATTGGTTGACTCGTATAATCGGGTTCCAATTCCTTTTATTTTTGGCAATTGATAATAAGCTTATCTTTTTGCATGTATTATATTCTATTTGACATCTTGCTCCAGCGCTTCTTAATTCTTGAAGAGCGGACACTATAAGTCAGCCTAAATCCGATTAATCAATCAACTTAGACTGATGTCTTTCTAGGGTATTGTATATTTTTTTGACGTCTTGGGAGCTTTCTTTTTGTAAAATTAAAAAAGCGTCTTTGGTATACACTAAAATAGTGTTTCTTAACCCCACAAATGCACTGAAGACTTCTGTCCCAATGACCATATTACCATTTTCATCTGTAGGATGACCAGTTTCTTTTAGATAATCGTACATCGACTCAAAAGATCCCAGATCTGACCAGGTAAAATCTGTTGCTACTACACGAATTTTTTTAGATCGCTCCATTACCGCATAATCAATACTGATCGATGGGATCTCTTTGGATAATGCTTCATCCAAAACACCATCTTGTTTATGTTGCCATGCCGCTAATGCGGTGGCATATACGCGAGGCTCAAACTGTTGCAATTCTTGCAATAAGGTATCTGCGCGAAAACAGAACATCCCTGAATTCCACAAAAAGTTACCTCTTTCAATAAAATCTTCAGCGGTCTCCTTATTTGGTTTTTCACGAAACGACAGTACTTGATCGCCCTTGTATTCAATGTATCCGTAACCGGTCTCCGGCTTGGTCGCCTGAATACCGAAGGTAACAATATACCCCTGATTTGCTTTTTCAATCCCTTCTTGGATGGCTTTTGAGTAACCTTCGTCGCCTACAATGACATGATCTGAGGGTGTTACGACCAGAATATCATCGGATTTTGCAGCGAAAGCAGCAAAGGCAATTGCCGCAGCGGTATTGCGGGGTGTGGACTCTACAATATCGATGTAATCGACACCATTGCTCTCCATCACTCCACGACTCAACTGATTGTTGTCTTTATTGCCGACGACGATCACCTGATTGCACAATCCTTGATTACGATTGACGGTCATCTCAAACAACGATCCTTCTTTAAATAAGGAAAGGTATTGCTTCGGATAGCTCTTGCGCGATAATGGCCACAAACGGCTCCCTACTCCACCCGATAAAATCACATGTACGATGTTGCTCATTCTATTTTTATATAATCTTCTTTTTTTTGATGTGGTCACTTGTGATCTGTAAAGCAGCGCCTTTGACAGCATCCACTTCTTACTTTACTACTTTTTGCGCTTCTTTTGCCGCAACTTCTTTACGCAACCCTGTACTCGAAAATCGATGGGTACGTTTATTATAATAGATCTCAATGCCTTCTTCGACACAGTATTTTTTACCTGTAAAATCCATATCGCGGTATTCTTCACCAATGATACGCACTTGAATAGGCAATGCTTTAATGATATCGATCAAGTCTTGTTCGGTTTCATATGGAATGATTTCATTCACATAACGACAACCTTCCAATTGAATATAGCGCTCCACCACGGTTTGTGTCGGTGCAGATTTTTCTGGTGACACTTCGGAAGGATCGGTATTGAGTCCAACGATGAGATAATCACAGTTGCGACGCGCCTCTTCCAACATCATAATATGCCCGGCATGCAACAAATCAAATACACCAAATGTAATTCCTATTTTCATGTATACGTGTTCTATTCTTTTAATTTAATAACATATTGCTCAGTAACGCAGTTTTGTAGTGACGTAGTAACGACCTTGAACTAGTGACGAGTTATGTACTACCTGTTACTCAGTTACTCTCTATCCTTTTTCAACCTCATGTTCGGCGACGATCCGACGTAATCCAGAACTGGAGAAACGATGGTCACGGCTATTGAAATATAACGCTATCCCCGATTCTTCACAGTACTGACGTCCTGTAAAGTCGCGTTCACGATATTCGTCGCCAACAATACGGACATCGACTTTAAAGGAACGTAATACATCTTCCAAGTCTTGTTCAGTAGCATAAGGGACAATCTGATCGACATATTTACAGCCTTTGAGTTGAAGATAACGCTCCACCACGGTTTGTGTTGGTTTATTTTTCTCCGGTCTGTCCAATGTAGGATCGGTCTGCAATCCACATATTAAATAGTCACACTGACGTTTGGCATCTTCGAGCATCTTGATATGACCGGCATGCAGCAGATCAAATGCACTAAAAGTAATACCAATACGCATTTCTTTAGCAGGTATTGTAATCATATTTAAAACAATAATAAATGAATTAAGCTCCTCATATTAGCTATCTCAAAGATAGAGATTATTTATAAAACAAAGGCTGAGATGAAAAGTTCTGACAAAAGAAATTATAGACTTGCAATAAGGACATCCTCGTTAGCAATGCTGGTCATGCCGCTGTAGCATCTACCGCTCGCAGGAGCGGGATACGCAAGGTGCGGCCATTGATCTCGATACTTATATTTAACTTCACGTAAATAATATTGTATATCAAGGACAATTTATTTAAGTTTGTTTCTATAACCTTATTCATAATGAAATGTGTACTTGTTAAATTTGTTTTCTCCCTTGGAGTAATCAGCTTACTACTCTTTTCTTGTAACCACAACCGCGAATCGACTAAACAGGATACGGTTACAATCGATACCAGTACATCTGTATACACCGCAGCAGAGCGTGAAGCACTCAACTATTGGGACGATGTGGACATGCAGGATACGGCAAATATGATAAATCCAACAATCGGAGAACAGAAATTGGTTGACTTTCTCACAGCGCTCAACAGCTGTTCAGACTCAATCGCTGATCAATCGATCGCCAAAATGCTGGATCAAGCAAAATTGAACAAAACAAGTCTAGCCTATTTCCTGAACCTGTATGAGCACTACTTATATGATGGAAACTCGCCTATGCGCAACGATGTGCGCTATGAATCGGTACTACGTTATCTCATCCAATCAGATCACCTGACGGATCTCGAAAAAGAAGCCTATCGTCCTATTTATAAATTAGTACAGCGCAATAAAGTAGGGCAGATAGCGGAGGATTTTAGTTTTGAACGGTTTGATGGTAAAATTCAAAAACTATCGGACGTAAAGGCGAAATATACCATGATGCTATTTTACGATACGGAATGTACACACTGTAAAGAAATTCTTGCTTTACTGAAAGATACCCCACAATTGACGGATCTGTTTGAAAAGAAGGAGATCCAAATAGTGACGATCGAACCCTGGGGTGATCGTAAAAAGTGGGTAAATTATGAGCCTCACCTAGCGAAAAACTGGATCAATGGATTTGATCCCCATACCGTTATTCAGCGGGAAAGGCTTTACGATACAAAAGCATCGCCAACGATCTACCTCTTGGATGCGCATAAAAAGGTGCTATTGAAGGATGTAGAACTGCAACTAACCTTACAAATCATACCTCAACTTCCTTAATGTCAATCAGATGGATAAAAAGGAATCGCGCATCATCAGCAATGCGCTTTATTTCGAAGAAGTAGCGTACCAGTTGCGTGCGGGCAAGGAGGTTTGTATCCGGGTAAAAGGCAACAGCATGCTTCCTTTTATAAAGAGCGGTGATCGTGTGTTATTGGTTTCCTATCGTAGTGATCGCCTGTTTTTGGGAGCAAACATACTGGCCAAATACGACGGGAATTTTGTTTTCCATCGCTATGTGGGTCAAAAGAATGGGAATATCGTCCTTGCTGGTGACGGCAATCTGGTCCTGCAGGAATATATACTGGATTCGGATATTATCGCTATTGGCCTATTACATTATCCAGATGAAAGTGATGCTCCGCTGAACATCGATAACCGCTGGAAACGAATGCGGGGAATGATCTGGTATCATTTACGCATCGTAAGACGCCTATTTGCCAGCTTAAAAAGAATATTTTAAGCTAATTTTTTATACCGCGAATGAATGATTAACTTTGTTTATAACTATTTTTTAACCCTAATAACATGAAATTAAGAGCAGATTTAGTTTTAAGAACCATTGGTTCGGATCACATGATTGTAGATCCGAGTCAGGACATGGTTGACCTTTCTACCGTATATACCCTCAATGATTCGGCAGCATGGCTATGGGAGCAACTAAAAGGCATAGAATTTTCTCCTACGACGGTGGCAAATCTGCTTTGCGAGCAGTACGATGTGACCGCAGAAAAGGCAGCTGCTGATGCGGAAATCCTGATTCAAGATTTCAAAAAGCAGGGATTATTGGAAAAATAAACACCTGTAAGAGCGCAAGCTGTGATCAAACATAATAACCTAAAACACCATATCCGCTTGGCCTGGTCCATGAGCGAAGGATACCGATCTAAATTACTCCTCTATTTTTTATTGGAACTGATAGCGATTGGTCTTTCGCTGCTATTTGTGTACCTCTCTAAAAGGGCAGTCGATATGGCGATCTCTCCGGAAGATCTTCCCCTAAAATGGACGTTGATCGGTATTGTGGCGAGCGTGGGTGTTGGAATTGGTATTCGCGCTTATACGGGCTGGCTCAATGAACGCATTAAAATGATGCTTACTTTTCAACTGCAGCGTCATATGCTTGATGCACAAATGCTGTCGGTGTGGAAACTGATTAAAAACTGGCATACTGGTGATATACAGGTCCGTATTCAAACGGATTGTGAGGAGGTGGCCAATATGATTGCCAAAACTGTCCTAGCGTTTGTGCTCACAGCCATACAGCTGCTCGCATCCATGGCCTTCCTGTGGTATATGGACCCCATGTTGGCACTAATGATATTGGCCATTTCTCCCTTATTCCTTTTTTCAAAAATATATTTCCAACGGATGCGCAAGCTCAGTCAGGAAGTGAAGGGTGAGGAAAGTAATTTTTCCAATATTTTACAAGAAAATCTTCGTTTTCGTTTGCTGATACGCGCGATGGGCATATTCCCTAAAAGAAGAAAAAAACTCACTAACAGTCAACAGGAACTTTTTCTGTTGAAAATGAAACAGCTTAACTTTTCAACCTATACACAAGGTGTAATGAAAGTGAGCATCAATGCAGGCTACCTGCTGACCTTTATCTGGGGCATCTATCGATTACACAGTGGCCAGATCTCCTTTGGTACGATGACGGCCTTTCTACAGCTGGTAGCGCGGATACAAACGCCCATCTTGGCACTCATCACTTTTATACCTGGATTTGTCCGGTTCCGCGTTTCTGCTGACCGCCTTTTGGAATTGAAATCTGGTGAAATAGAACCTCAGATCGCACAGCAGCGCTTGGAGGGTACCACAGCACTGGAAATCCAGGATATCTCATTTAGGTATGAAGATAAATGGGTGCTGGATCACTTCCATCTGCATCTACGTGTTGGCGAACCCGCTGCTATTGTGGGGCCTAGCGGAAAAGGAAAAACGACCCTGATCCGCTTGCTCCTATCGCTGATCCAAGCAGAAAAAGGTCAGATCGTATTGACAGATCAAGCAGGTAAAAGACCTCTATCTGCTGCTCACCGAATTAATTTTGCTTATATCCCACAGGGTAACTCCCTCTTTAGCGGAACGATACGGGAAAACCTGATGCTCCATGTACAGGAGGGTAAACATATCGATATGGATCAAGCCTTGTATGTGGCTTGTGCTGAATTTGTCATGGAGCTACCGGAAGGCGTGGATACCGTGGTGGGGGAATCTGGAATGGGCCTGTCGGAAGGTCAAGCACAACGGATCGCCATAGCCCGAGCACTCATGCACGATGGTGATATCTGGTTATTTGATGAAGTGACCTCTGCTCTGGATCGAAAAACTGCCGATACATTGATCGAAAGATTACTGCACTATGGCCACCATAAATTATGCCTTTTTGTAACACACGACTTAAACTTGGCCAATAGGTGCAAACAACGCATCTACCTAGACTAATGAACGCGCTATGACTTTGACAACATCAACTGACATTCAAAAAAAACAGTACAAAATAGCAGATATCATCCTGCAAATCAACTATCCAATCGTTTTGGATCTGGAGAAGCTCTTACCGACTTTTCGAGATTTTGAATGGCGTGAGCATAGCAGTAATCCTGTTATTCAGGTCAACTTAACAACAGATAAAGCTCCAGTTGAGCCAGATATGGGAATGCTCCGAAGTGACCTGTCCATATCTTGGGGCGATCGTTTCTGCTTCTATGAAAAAGAAGAGGGCTACATCACGACCATCGTGAACGAACAGGGTAATGAACTGTGGTATCTGTATAGCGAGCGAAATTTTGCGCAGTCTACAGTTTACATACCTGAAAGCAATGATTATGAACAAAGTACGGTCATCTGCTGGATGTTGATGATGATATTTGGGCAAGCGGCATTGTTACATGAAATCATTATGATCCATGGTTCTGTCATTAACTTAAAGGGTCAGGGTATTGCTTTCTTAGGGAAAAGTGGCACAGGGAAGAGTACCCACAGCCGTCTTTGGTTGAACCATATCGCAGAAACTTCCTTGCTCAATGATGATAATCCTGCTATCCGGGTGACAGCGCGTGGGGTACTGATCTATGGAACACCATGGAGCGGAAAAACGCCCTGCTATAAGAATGAAGCGATTTTGCTAAAAGCTTTCGTTCGCCTGCAGCAAGCTCCTGAAAATAAATTTGAAGCGTTGCAGGGTGTCAAAGGTTTTATCGCTGTGCTGCCGAGCTGTAGTGCGATCCGATGGAATAAAGATCTTTTTGCTGAAATGAACACGACACTTGAAAAGGTAATCGCCAAAGTGCCGGTCGGGTTTTTAAAGTGCTTGCCCGACCAAGAGGCGGCACAGCTCTGTCATGATCGCATAGTGGATATAGCGGTAAAATAAAAGCACGTTACTCTTCTGAGAAGTAAGACCAGAACGCTTTCAAATTCTGGTCTTACATAGGCTTAAATTTCGCTTAGCGCCATCTATTCAAGTTCAAGTCCTATTGACAATCTGTAGGAGAAAAACAGGATGGAGTAAACCTTGAGCGGGCTAAAATCTTATGGACTCTTTAAAAGTCCTCTTTCAGGCAAGGTATTGATCTGCTGCTGACCCAATAACATCCGAGGGGCAGTTTGATTGGTCGATCGACCTGCATGAGCTTTCTTTTTACTATCGGGTACGGCATCTCCCAAGGCAGTTTCCAACATGGTTTCTTGTATATCTCCTGATTCTACAAAGATATAATCGTTGATATCGCTTTTGTCGGCCTGCAGACCATCCCAATAATCGGTAAAACCTGCGGCATTTTTCAGCTGAAAAGAAGCAGGCCAGAAGGACACTTTGTTTTCAATAGTTTGCTCAAAGAAACCCACGGGTTTACCATAGGTATGGGTACCCGTAGCAATAATCTGAATGGAAAGATAAGGTTTCAGTACATTAATGAGCATCTCTGCGGCCGAAGCGGTCGTTTCACTCACCAAAAAATAGACTTTACGAAGGTTCAAATTACTGGTTTTAGTAAAGTAAGTATCTTTAAACATGCCATTAGCCCCTTTATATGTTTTCTCCATATAGGAATTGCATAGATAGGTCACCATCAGTTTGCCCGATGTGGTCGATCCACCGATCTTATTCGCAATATATACAGCAGCATCAACATATCCTCCCGTATTATAGCGTAAGTCCACAATAAGATCTTCAATGTCCTTATTTTCAAAACCTTGAAATACGGCATCAATTTTTTGCTGATTACGATTATTGTTTTCGATTTCTTCAAAGGAAGATAGCGCAAGATAACCGACATTCTTACTTGCATATTGATAAACCGAATCGCGATACAGGGGGTCAATGGTATAAGAAGCATAGGAAAGATTTTGCCTGTAAGTGGTCTGATCCTGACGTAGCAATTCAAGCTGAAGCCCGCCTCCCTCCAGTGCATTTGCAACACGGGTTATTACATCATCAAGATCCTTGGGATCCTGGGGTTTACAACCGAAAGCATCACAGGTGATGGCAACTGCAAAATTAGGATCACCGTTGATGGAAGTGATCATATCGGAACGTTTCAATCCTGCTTTTTCAGCTGGAGAACCACCTTCGACAAAATAAATAACGGGCCTGGCCAATTTTGAATCAATGGGGCTCATGGATATATATAATCCATAACCCTCATTTCTATCCATTTTTAATCTAGATTGCGTACCCGTGTTATACCCATTCAGCCCATCGATAAAAGAGAATCGATCCAAGAATCCTCCATAAGAAGCATAATTAGGATAAGCAGGAGTTAAACTCTTCAATCCGACCAGGACGGCATCTGCAGAGGTATACTGATCTGTAAATTTAAAAGCATCATCGTATTGGGGTATATATTGGTCTCCCCACAATGAATATAACTTATAGTAATAGTAGATACTATCCCGAATCATTTGATCGCTCGTACGGACCAAGGGCTCAGGCTCGGGTTGTGGATTGTTTTTTTTACAACTCATAAAAAAAAGTGCAACCAGAGAAAAAAATAATCCTTTCCCTAAAATTTGCGTTGAAAATAATTTCATATTTAAATCTATAAGATATACAAACTTATATAAATAGAAGCTCATATACAACAAGCATATGAGGCAAACTTGATTTTCAATATGACACCTGATCGCAATCTATGATTGTTGGTGATCGCGACAATCAACAGACAGAATTTAATAGGTCATGGGGCCGGTGCTGATGACGACATCTTTTAAGTAATAAGCAATAACGATAACTTTCTTGCAGATGAGGAGATAGCTATTCGAACTTCAGCTGACCTGATGTTTAATAAAAAATGCCTTGACAGATCAAGGCATTATAAACAAGACTTAGGTAGATGGTGAATCAGTCTTATCCTAACTATGAATGTAACATAAAACAATCCAAAATAATCAACTCATGAAGTCAGCTACTCCCCCTTCAATTTGTTCACCCGCACACGATCTGACATGCTAACCGGCTCCTTTTCGGAGCCCACTGCGTTTGCTTCTTCCATAAACTGCGAGACAGGCAATTGAACACGAAAAGGAATACGGCCTGATGATTCGGAGGTAATATAACCACTAACGGTTGCGCGACGCTGGCTCATAAAATCTGAAGGACGCGATTGTCCACGTATTCGAAAACGCACGGAAGCTTCATAAGCTTGATTTGACTCTGCAGGAAAGGTGATCATAATCAATTGATCTAAACTGACATGAATGGATGCATGATCGAGTTTTACATCTTTGATCACAATATTGCGGGTATCTAGGCTTATTCTTTTTACTGTAAATAGGAGTGCTCCATTTTTTGATTTACCAGATGTCGAATCACCACTTTCCAATTGATGGTAGCGGTGCTCGATGTTCACGGAGGCCCGATCTAAAAAGTGACGGGATAAACTGAATCTTTTCCAATAGTAAAATCCAGCTATAAAAATCAAAATCGTGATCAAAAGGAAGGCGTAAAACATGTTAATTTAAAATAAAGAAAAGGTTAATCATTTAATTAATTAAGAAATAACGAATCTTTTAAAAGACGCAGCAAATATAATTTTTACGTGATGGAGACGCAATTTTACAAGGGGGACAAAGGGGGGACAAAGTAGGGGACATCTGACCTAAATGTGGAAAATCGAACAATTAGAACCAGTTTCTGGGCCATATGCTTTTCGAAATCCTGATGATATCGTAGTGAAAAACGACTCCATCATCGCATGCTCATATCTTAACCCATAGATGATAATTTCCTTCAAAAATAAAGGTCTTTAATGATGTTACTCCGAAATCGAGTCAGGTAGTGGTTATTGATACAAGGCCAACACGATAGGCTACCCCTCTAAACCTTCGACCTTACTTTCCAATGTGGCCACATAGGGGTGGCGGAGATAGAGTTCTGCACAGGCTTTGGCATCGGATAAAGCTTCGTGATGATTCAGTGTGATGCCTAACACTTCACAACATGCATTTAGACGTGCAGGTTTAAAACCTTTATTGCGGTAGATCTTATACGTACACTCCCACATCTCAGCCAACTGCAGCTCTTCGTAGGAAAGTCCATAGTGAAGCATCGTTTTGCGTAAAACATTACGATCGAACAGCTCATTGTGCGCAATCATTAATTTATTTGCCAATAAAGATTTAATGGATGGGAACAATTCCTTAAATGTTGGCGAATGCTGTGTATCTCGAGGTTTGATACCATGCACACGCGTCGTCTGCCACATATACTCATTGCGTGGCGGTTGGATCAAGGAATAAAACTCATTGGTAATGATACCAGATTCCACTGTAACGATACCCACTGCACAGGCACTATTTTGATGCCCTGTTGCTGTTTCAAAATCTATCGCTGTAAATGTTAAATCTGATGTCATGCTTTAATCCTATCCGAGCAAAGGTAAACAATATCCTCTGAGATTTAAAATGAAATCAATACCTGTACTTCTCTTTCCACTTGTCTCGCAATCCCTGTCTTAACTTTTCTTCTTGCGGATTTTTACCTGGTTCATATAGGGTCATACCGCTTAGTTCATCGGGTAAAAATTCTTGAATCACAAAATTACCGGGATAAGCATGGGCATATTTATATTCGGCACCATAATGAAGCTCTTTCATCAGTTTAGTCGGCGCATTGCGCAAATGAAGAGGTACAGAAAGGTCTCCTGTTTGCTTCACCACTCCCTGAGCTTTATTAATGGCTTCATAAGAGGCATTGCTCTTGGGAGAACTTGCTAAGTAGGTCACTGCCTGAGCCAGAATAATACGTGACTCGGGCCACCCGATCACATTGACCGCCTGAAAGCAGGTATTGGCTAGTAAAAGTGCATTGGGATTAGCATTGCCAATGTCCTCAGATGCTAAAATCAATAATCTTCTGGCAATAAAAGAAGGATCTTCTCCACCTTCAATCATACGCGCCAACCAGTAAATAGCCGCATTGGGATCCGAACCACGAATGGATTTGATAAAAGCAGATATGATATCGTAATGCTGCTCCCCGGTCTTATCATAAATAGCCATATTTTGCTGCACTTGTTTCAATACAAATGCATTGGTCACTGGTTCATGATGCAATACTGCTGCATTACTGACCAATTCTAATACATTGAGCAGTTTGCGCGCGTCTCCGCCCGAAAGTCTTAAAATAGCCTCATATTCTTCAATCTCTATATTTAAGTCTTTCAGGTAGGCATCTTCGTGGAGCGCTTTCTCCATCAGACCGATCAGATCTTCGCTGCTTAAATGTTCTAGTACGTAGACTTGACAGCGCGACAGTAGTGCCGATATAACTTCGAAGGACGGATTTTCGGTCGTGGCCCCAATGAGGGTCACCAGACCGCGTTCTACCGCTCCCAATAAGGAGTCTTGTTGTGACTTGGAGAAACGATGGATCTCATCAATAAACAAAATGGGTTGTTCTTGATTAAAATTCATCAAAGATTGCTCCTGATTGACCTGCATGAGCTTCTCTGCTTTTTCAATGACTTCACGAATATCTTTCACGCCAGACTGAATCGCACTTAAAGAAAAAAATGGCCTACCCAATTCTTTGGCCATCAAAAGTGCCAAACTCGTTTTCCCAACCCCCGGAGGACCCCAAAGTAACATGGAAGGAATATTTTTTTGTTGAATGGCATGATATAAAACCGCATCGTGACCGATAATATGTTGCTGTCCAACATAATCTTCCAATTTCTTGGGACGCATGCGCTCTGCCAGTGGAATTCGTGTAGCCATAGATCAAAAGTAAGAAGATATTAGCAATTGTTCATTTACTTCACAATCAATTTATGGAATTCAAAAATTTGGCTATTTTTGGATGAGCATTTTATATAGGAGACTTATCAACAGTAAAATTGTTTTTTAAAACAAGATGAACAACGGTACTGCTCGTATTCTCATCACCTTAATTATAAAAAAATAGGCTCATTTACATACTGAAACTTATACTCATTAACTATTTATTTGATGAACAAAAATCGTATTTATATACAAGATTGGCTAGGACAACATCCTTATCAAGGAAGATCGGATGCCGATCGTTATTATTTACAAGTTGCCAATGACATACACGATGCGCTAAGCACATTATGGTTTGACGAAGAAGAAACAGATGCGCTGATCAGACCTGAAATTATAAAAACACTCAGCGTTTACTTGACCTGCTATCTCGAGGATGTAGTTTCTGGAACAAAGCTTTTTGATGCTTTCAGAACAGAGCACAAAGCGCTGTATGGAAAAATGCTTCCCTTTTTTGAGGATCAGGATTTAACAGACTATTTCCCTGAAGATATCAATCCGCAGGATGTACTGGTTCTTTCTTGGTTGTTTTTCAGCGAGCGTAATCCGCACCTTTTCTTAGATAAAGAAGGTCGTTTGCTCGCTTTAGTAACAGATCTTGCTTATGCGGTGCTGGAAGAGCACTATGAGGTCGCACCAGAAAATACCTTATTACAAAAGGAATACGAACTAGCAGCGGATGCCAATTATCTGGAGGTTCGCAATTTTGCGGAAAAGGTAATCGCAACCAACTATATCACGGGAGGTTATTATTACAACAGTTTGATGCAGCATATGGATATTGCAGACTTAGGTCGCTATCAGCATGATCCTGCGTATTTGAATCAAATGACTTTCCGCGTGCGCGATAATCACTTTGTTTTCTTCCGTTTACATCTATTGGGTTTAAGATCTTGTGAATTTGTTGCCTCGACTTTAACTCCTCATCATCCACAATATGAGCAGGTACGCCAAATTGGAAAACGGATCGATAGCTTCTTTGAATTTGAAAAATTAGAAGCGGAACGCCTACAATTGAAACACTTGACTACAGGGGAACTCTTTTTTGTCAATCAAAATTCAATTCAAAATTTCCAGGAGCCTCCAGCTGCACAATTATTCTATATGGAGATTGTTCCATGGCAAGATGCTTGGAACTTATCGGGTATGATGTCTGCTGTTGATGCTGATCAAATCGACCTGACTGCTGACCAAGAAATGGATCAAGCTTATTTGGTAGAAGCACTAAAGGGTAAAAGGAGCCATATTGAAAAAGCAGAACAACAGGTGGAAGATGTAAAAACGTTATTTATGGACAAGCATGACGGCCTGCTGGCATTTATGAAGGAAGCTGAAATTTCAGGTTACATCCATGAGCTCACCACAGCATATCGTGAACAAGTAGGGCTACCGCTCATCGAAGAGGTGGCTAACCCCAATGCTTCTAAGGATACGCCTGTGACCGCATTTTATAATCCGAAAATAGGTCTGGAATTTTTTGGTGGTATTGAAAATCTTTTCCCCTTAAAAAATAATCCATTTTTTGTGGAAGATGAACATGAACCAACAAACTATGCGCAAAACTTATTGCAACTATTGGTTCAGAAGTTTTTCTCTGTTGGACTCGTACAACATTATTATGAAGTTTACCAAAAGGAAATCAATGAGCAGTTTTTCTATCCATTAACACGCGAAACATTGGATTTCCTTATTCGTTTTTATAAAAGTGAAACCTATCACAATCAACCACATATCATGATTAAGTAAGGTGAAAAAAGTGAGAAGGTGAGCTAGTTAGTAGGTGAGAACATTCTAAATATCTAACCTCCAGCTCTAACCTTCTCACTCTCTTATCTAACTAAGGGAAAATCACGATTTTCCACATGTGCTTTTGTTGTAATTTTACGCAAGGCCTCCACTTTTTGGGGACTACTTGCGGCCAAGTTGTTTTGTTCCTGAGGATCCTGTTTCAGGTTATACAATTCGGGGATAGGATTTCCACTTTTCACTTTTTGCAAAATCAATTTCCAATCACCTTGACGCACCGCTTGACGGCCGCCATCTTCATGAAACTCCCAATATAAGTAATCATGCTGCTTTTGCTTTTTAGGTTTTCCAAGTAATGTCGGAACAAACGAAATACCGTCTGTATATTGCGGTTTTCCTGCCTGCGCAACTTCTGCTAGAGTGGGCATAACATCCCAAAATGCCCCTAAATAATCAGAAGTAGATCCTGGAGACACTTTTCCTTGCCAATAAACAATAAATGGTGTTTTTACACCACCCTCATACAGATCGCGTTTGTACCCTCTCAAACCTCCGGAACTGTTGAAAAATTCGGGATCCGCACCTCCTTCGCGATGTGATCCATTATCACTTGTAAAGACAATGATGGTATTGTCCAATAAATTTAACGCTTTGAGCTTTTCAACTATTTGTCCAACCTGTGCATCCATACGGCTGACCATACTGGCATAAGTAGCTCTTGGTTTAGCCACAGAAGCGTATCCTGCAATGGTCGCTGTAGAACCATAGTCATTTCCTTTATGCGCTTTTTCATCAAATGTGTTGGCATATTGCGCATAAAATTGATCATCAGGTCCGGATAATTCGGCGTGTGGTAATACCGTCGGAACATACAGGAAAAAAGGTCGATCCTGATTGTTTTCAATAAATTCCAGTGTTTTTTCTTGAATCAGCTCTGGAGCATATTGCCCTTTGGCCATTAAACCATTTCCTTCTAACTCGATACGTTCTTGATTATGCCACAGATGTGTTGGATAATAACGATGGGATTGTCGCTGGCAGTTATAGCCATAGAACTCATCAAAGCCCTTCCGATTCGGAGAACCGTAGGTATCCACCATACCTAATCCCCATTTTCCAAATGCACCTGTCGCGTAACCTGCCTTTTGCAATAGCATCGCGATCGTCTGCACCGAATCTGCTAAGGGTTGCTGTCCCTCGGGTTCTAATTCTTTATTACCACGCACAGGCGTATGTCCGGTATGTTGACCAGTCATCAAAGCGGATCGGGAAGGTGCACAAACAGAAGTACCGGCATAAAAGTTATCAAAACGCATCCCCTGTTTTGCTAAAGCATCCAGATGCTTTGTTTCGATGATTCGCTGCCCATAAGCTCCAAGATCACCATATCCCAGGTCATCCGCCATGATAAAGACAATATTAGGTCGATCGCTTTTCTTTTGTGCTATGGCAATGCTGCTCAGGGCAAAAAATAACGCAAATAGTGCTGGTTTTTTCATTTTATTGGTTTATTACTCTTGTAAATTAAAAATGGTTGAAATAAGTTCACAAAGATCTAAAGATCATGGGGAATAGATTTCCCAAATTACGATAGGACATGAACAAATCTTACACGTCTCTTTTTGATTGTCATGTATAAAAGATTAAAGTTTAGAGGATTGATCAGAAGCTAAAGTAAAGAAGATAAATGAAAGGTTAAAACTTGATGCAAGCAAATCAGTTTTTTCGATAAAAAAGTTACAGTGGTAAGAAGATATAGATAGGCAACTCCAATTTGTATATTATATAGTGTGCTTTACAGAAAATTAAGATGGGTTCGATTTTCAGATTTAGGGTTGATATCGGATAATCAATCCGTGTATTATGAACTCCTTTAAAATCTTGAAAATTTAATTTTTTCGTTAAAAATAGGTGCACGCCACGTTCTAGTTATCCCTTTAACAGTATTTTACACATTTTTTCTCCATATTTGCAATAACCTCACTAACAGCAGGGATATACATGACTAAAAAGAAATATTGGAAAATTACTTTTCTTACCAGTAGCTATCTTTTGATAGGCTGCTTCATGTCGTATGCTCAGGAATCAAGCACAGATAATACGAATACCATCATAAAGTATAATAGTGATTTTAAAGGTATAGGCCCGAAGGTATATATTCTCCCACCTCCTAAGAGCAAAACAGAACAATTAATAGAGCTATTTGATAGCAGCACGCGAAAAGATTTTGCAAAAAAAATAGCTCAGGAACTGCGTTATAAAACCTTGCTCACGCAAATTAAAAGCTTGACAGATCAGGCACAATTTCAATATTTAATCCATCCAGTACCTACTGATTTAGGCAAATGGAATGAACTATTAGTCCGTATCGGGCAACAATACGATGATCACGCAAACTACAGCCTTTTAAATGAAGCCGGTTTATTTGCGGTAAATCATAATTTACCAGATCAAGCAATCGCTTATTTTGAAAATGCGATCCAAATTGCTGCTAAAGGAAACCATAAACTGGACAAAACACTATTGAACCAAAATCTTGCTGTTGTGTTACTTTATGCAGGAAAATTTGAAAAAGCAGAACTGGCTGCACAGGAAAATTTGAAGTCTGCTGTCCAGTCAAAAAACACCCATGAACAAGCAAATGCTTGGATGCAGATTGCTATGGCTAAAGCTGGGATGAAAAACTATGATGGCGCAGAACTGGATATCATTAGGAAAGCGATACCCCTTTATAACAAATCAAAGGCTTATGGGGATAAGATCATTGCTTGGCAACAACTCGCTCAAGTATATTTTGACCAAAATAAATTTACCGAAGCACAATGGTTTTTACTGCAGGCGCAACAACTCGCAGAAAATAAAAAACTAACCCATGAACTGGCGGCTATAGAATATGTACTTGCTTCGTCTAAACTGTTAGACAATAATATCAAAATCGCAAAAAAAGAATTCCTTTCAGCTCTTCTCCTGGCACGTGAAAGAAAAGACATACAGCTTGAGCTCGCAGTTTTAGATAAACTGGGAGAGGTATACATCCTTCTAAAAGACTATAAACAAGCAGAAAATACGTATGAGGACTTTGCAAAACTAAAAGCTTCCTTTCATCAAGCTATAGAGGAATACGCTCATTAATCTATAGCTTGAAAAGAGTCGCACTTATTTCAATATTTCATCTAAAAAAACAAGTAAATGTTTCCAGGATCGCTGTGCGGCTATCGGCTGAAAATCAGCACTCGCAGGATTGGTAAAAGCATGTTTAGCGTCAGCATAATAAATCATTTGCCAATCGGCATGCGCGGTTTCCACTTCTTTTCTAAAATTTGCAATTTCTTGTGCTGATACATGTGGGTCTGCGGCACCATGAAGAACCAATATTTTAGTCTTGAGCGCTCCATCTGGACGACTACCTTTACCAAGGTTGCCATGTACAGAAATGACACCTTGCACTTCTAAGCCTGCTCTTGCAGCTTCTAAAGCTCCGGTACCACCAAAACAGTAGCCCATAACAGCCAAACGACGTGGACTCGCTCCAGCTTTGACCAGCTGCTCTAGAGCAAGACGAATCCTTCTTTGATAAGCTTGGTAGTCCTGCTTATATTTTCCAGCCTGTTGCCCCGCTTCTGCTGCAGTAGTCGGCTTATTGCCATCGCCATAGATATCGGCAACAAAGGTGATATACCCTTCCTTGCTCAGCTGTACAGCAGCTTGCGTAGCTTCATCATCAATACCCATCCAAGCTGGAAGAATCAATACACCTGGTGCACCTTCACCAGCATCCGTATTTAATAAACCCGTTAATCCTTGGTCGCCATCTGAATAGCGGATGTTTTTAAGTTGCCCGAAACTGGTCTCCGTGACGCACAAACATATAATGGTCATTATTAAATTTTTCATTAGCTATTATTATTGATAAGTTTCTATATTATGAAGTGAAATGAACATCTGGTATCCAGCTTTGTTTAGTTAATTAGTACTTCGTTTTTAAACACGTATATGCTGTGCCATTGGATCTTGACTGCTGCTCTTATCGTCTAAACTACGACTATAGAGGTCGCTCTGCTAAATTTCATTGTTCGTGAGACGCATATTGTACGCACAACTGATATGGCTCTTAAACCGACTGAAGCACATGATCTTCTTATAACATTATTATTACAGCATCAATTGCTTGTTGGATAAAGATACTTAAATTCATTAAAATGAGTTATTATTACAAGAAATATAAATATTAGAGATGTTTCAAATAAAGTATCAAATAAATTTGTTGATTTGTTAAAAATATGAACTGAAATTCTTTAAATTTAGCTCTTTGGATTTAAAGCGCTATCTCATATATTAAAAATGACTATTAAAATTATAGAAAATATGTTTAAAAAGCTAATATTCACCCTTTTTGTTATTTCGATCGTCTCCTGCGGCTCGAAGCCGCGAGTTAATTTAACCGAAGTAGAAGGAGGTTTAAAGCCTAGCGCACAACACGAAGTCATCGCAAAAGAAGTTGCAGGACTCTTAGAATCGACCAGTTATAAAAAAGTACAACTGAATGATTCCATCTCGAAGATTGTTTTTGACAATTTAATAAAAACGTTGGATCAAGGAAAAAACTACCTATTACAGTCCGATATCGATGAATTTCAACAATACCGCAATACAATCGCTCAAGATTTTAGAAATGGTGATTTATCCGCGCCTTTTCATATTTTCAATGTGTACTCCAAGCGCTATTTGGAACGCATGCAATATGCGCTCAAACAAGTGGATGTTAAGCAAGATTTTACTCTAGATGAATATTTTCTTCCGAGCAGAGAGAAATTAGGTTGGTTCAAAAATACAGCCGAAGCCGATACGCAATGGAAACATCGTGTGAAATATGATTTGTTGAATCTGGAAATGACAACTGCTAAAAAAACAGATAGCACGGAAACCAAGCAAAAAGAGACCTTGCGTAAGCGTTATAACAATTTGATCTCTCAGGGTAAAAAAACAAATTCAAATGATGCATTTCAGTTGATCATGACCGCATTGACAGATGCTGTAGATCCACATACTTCGTATTTCAACCCTTCTTTTGCACAAGCCTTTAATGAGGGAATGGCTAATACATTTGAAGGTATTGGTGCACGATTGACAATTGATAACGAGATGGTGACCATCAGTGAAATTATTCCGGGCGGACCTATTTTTAAAGACAAAAGCCTAGCGATAGATGATAAGATCGTAGGGGTGGCACAGGGAAAAGATGGTGAATTTGAAGATATCATAGGTTGGAGATTAGATGCTGCAGTCGCGAAAATCAAAGGGCCTGCTGGAACACTTGTACGATTGAAGATTATACCTGCTGGTCAACCCATTGGCGCACACCCTAAAATCGTATCTTTAACGAGAGAACGCATCGTAGTGGCTGAGGAGTCTGCTAAAAAGGAAATCTTGAATGTAAAAGGCACTGATGGTAAAACTTACCGTGTTGGTGTCATTAATATTCCAAAATTCTACATGGATTTTGAAGCCTACCGCAAACGTGATCCAAACTACAAAAGTACAACTCGTGATGTTCGGTTATTATTGGATACGCTGAAACAAGAAAAAGTAGATGCTGTGCTGATTGACTTACGATTCAATGGTGGAGGATCTCTTCCAGAGGCGATCGACCTGACCGGTTTATTCATTGACAAAGGTCCAGTGGTACAAGTACGTGATGTGCGCAATTCAATAGATGTTGAAGAGGATCGTAATGCAGGTGTATCATGGGATGGCCCATTAGGTGTTATGATCAATCGTTTTTCTGCTTCTGCTTCCGAAATTTTTGCGGGTGCTATACAGGATTATGGACGTGGAGTGATATTAGGTTCACAATCGTACGGTAAGGGTACGGTACAGTCTGCCGTGGATATGTCTCGCGTGATCAGCCCTACAAGTAAATTATTATTGAAAGCACAACAAGAGAAAGATCCAGACACCCCTAACGGAGCGCCTGAATATGGTCAGATCAATATTACCTTAGGTAAGTTTTACCGTGTCAATGGTAGCAGTACACAACATAAAGGAGTAAGTCCTGATGTCACATTCCCAACACAATATTCAGCTGAAAAGTTTGGAGAAAGTTCGGAACCGTCTGCTTTACCATGGGATCAAATAAAATCAAGTACCTATAAAAAAGTGGCTGATTTAACTCCGATCAATAAAAAATTGGAGCAAGAGCATGAAGCCAGAATGAAAAACTCAACCGAATACAAGTTCTTACTGGAGGATATTGCTTCATTTGAAAAACGTGACGAAGAAACTAAAATACCTTTGCAACTTGATAAATTCAAAAAAGAACGCGACGATAATCAAAAGAAAAATAGAGATCGTGTAAATGCTTTATTGAAACAAAGAGGCTTACCACTATGGGAAGAGGGAAAACCACAACCTAAGATGGAGTTTGACTTTGTACAGGATGAAAGTGCTAAAGTGATGACAGACTTCATCATCCAAGAAAAGAAGTAAGGAAATGAAATAAAAAAAGAAAGAAAGGGCTGATCAATAGATCAGCCCTTTTCTTATTATATTAAAGGTAGATAAGGACTTATTTTCCGGCAGCGTACTTGAAGTGTTTGTTGATGGTGACGGGTAATTTACCTGTTGTCACATACTGTCCCAATATCGCTTTTGCTGCAGCTCTTTGCATAAACTCATCATTCTGATAGGCGACGAGTATGGTTTTACTTTTTTGTACACCTTTAAAACCATCCATCGCATAGGGATTGGTAAAGAAGGTAACAATTGATTTTTTAGCGAGCTTTTTAACTAGATTTTGTACCTCTTCGTTTATAGGAAATTGTGGACGAGGACGAGACCGTGTATCATGAATAGCCAAGATGATCTGCTTATTTCTTTTGACTTCCTTGATGATCTTTTTGAGTTCATCTTTACTTGTTTCATCGCTGATATAATACTGGGTCTCATCCGATAAAGCATCTGCCATAATCTGTTGAAAAGCAGCTGGAGATTTTAATCCAATATTAACAATTGCTGTTTTTTCTGATTTTTTAAATACTTTTATTTTATCGGTAGATTTTAAAACAGTAACAGATGCTTCAGCCAACTGATCGATCAATTGTTTGGCGGAAGTTCTATTCAACTCACCATAAAGATTGGTCGTGTTGACATCTTTATAGTGATCTAAACCTAACCATAATTTAGAAGCAAGTACTTTTTTCACGCGTGCATCTACATCCGCTTGATTGATCCTCCCCTCTTGAATAGCTTGAAGCACTAAATCAATCGCGCGGTTGCTATTTTCAGAGATCTCTAACAAATCATGTCCAGCTATAATAGCCATGACATCAGCTTCACCATTAGGGAAAAACTTTTTAACACCATTCATATCCATAGCATCCGTGACCGTCAGACCACGAAATCCTAATTCTTCACGGAGTATACCGGTTACAATAGGTCTTGAAATAGAAGAAGGAATATTGGGGGCTGGATCTAAACTCGGAATATTCATATGGGCAACCATGATCGCTGGTGCACCCGCTTTGATCAATTCTTTAAACGGAAACATTTCCAAAGCCTCCAAACGATCTTTGCTAAACGTAAGCTGAGGCAAATCATGGTGCGAATCTACATCCGTATCTCCATGCCCAGGAAAATGCTTCAGGGATGAAATGATACCACCATTCATCATCCCATCCATATATGCTTTGGCTTTGCGGGTCACATTTTCTTTATTGTCACCAAAGGACCGAAAACCGATCACAGGGTTTTTAGGATTATTATTAATATCCACTACTGGAGCAAAATTAAAGTGCATACCAATCCGGTGAAAATCTTTTGCAACTTCTTGCCCCATTTGATAAATCAACTGATCATTTTGAACTGCACCCAATGTCATTTGATAAGGATAGGATAATGTGGAATCCGGTAAACGCATGCCTAAACCCCACTCTCCATCAAATGTAATCAATAAAGGTACTTTGGAAAGTTGCTGGTATTTGTTGAACATATCGACGTGACGAACAGGTCCACCTTGAAAAACAACAAGACCTCCCAACTGTTCATTTTTAATCACCTGAGCAACAGAGTCTATGTAGCGCTGTCCCAGATTGGTATGTGCACGTACTAAAAATAATTGTGCTATACGTTCTTTGGGAGTCAATGTATTAAAGACAGAGTCCACCCAAGTATGTGGGGAATTGATATACTTGACAAAGTCTTTTTTGTCCTGTGCTTGTGAAAAAGAGATAGATGATGTCAATGCGACGACAACTAGAGCTAGTTTTTTTAACATAATTAGTTTGTATAAAATTGAGTACTAAGAACGGACATTTTTTACATAATAAAAAACAGTTTATGCAACAAATTTGATAAAACATGCACAAACTTGCATAGTTCGTTCCAAAAAACAAGATGAAAATTAAATCAAATCGTATTTCTGTTCTAGGAGGATCGCTAATTCCATGGCATGATCAAGTTCGCCATTAGCCTCTTTTTTCCATAGGGTATCGATGACTATTAAAAGCAGTTCGGTTTCCAGATCTGGGTTTTTATAGCCTAATTCTTTGAAAGCTCTCACGATAATGGCTTGAACAGGTTTCATAAACTGCTCATGCTGCTGTTTCGAAAAAGGATGATGAGAAAGGCGCTCTTGAAGTTTCCAAAAAATGGGCTCGTCCGCGACCAATTTACTGGGTAGATTAATCATCTTGCGTAAAAAATCTTTAGAATCGACATAAGTCATCATCCCTTTGTGGTGAGTAAGGACTTTGCGATATCCAGCCTTGATCAAATGAACCAATAGCGCATCTTTATTGCCAAAATGTTTAAAAATCAAGGCCTCAGAGACACCAGCATTTTGAGCGATAGCTTTGGTAGAGGTATCGGCATATCCTTGCTCAGAAAATAAATTCAAAGCCTCACGAATAATTTTCTCTTTTCTACTCAATACACTATCTTTCATTTTACACTTTTTTTACTGCATACAAACTTAGATAAATTGTATTTTATATCCAATTTATCTAAGTTGAATATGAAAACATTTTAAACCGCTATAAATTAACAATTTATTCAAAAAAAACAGTCTATAAATATTCTTTAATCAACAGATAGCATATAACCGATGCCTCGTATATTCGTAATCTTAATGCGGGCATCTTTATTTAAATATTTACGGATCCTACTGATAAAAACATCCAAACTTCTACCCGAAAAATATTTATCATAACTCCAATAGGTTTTCATAATATCTTCACGCGGTACAACTTGATTTCTATTCTCATATAGGCTTCGCAATAATTCACTCTCCCGATAAGACAATTTGATCATGTCTCCATGGTAACTCAGTGTTTGCTTGAGACTATCGAGGACATAATCGCCAATCATCAAATTTTGACTAAACTGCATTTTTGGACTATTTTTTAACAGCGATTCAATACGAACAACAAGTTCCTCAATGCGAAAAGGTTTTTTCACATAATCGTTTGCCCCTAAATGAAATCCTTTAACAACATCCTCCGTTTGTACCCGAGCAGTCAGAAAAATAATAGGAATTTGACTATCGCGCTCTCGGATATGAGTAGCCAAAGTAAAACCGTCCATAACAGGCATCATTACATCAATCAACAAGATATCCGGTTTTTCCTTCTCAAACGCTCGCAAAGCACTCTTCCCTTCCTGACAATGCCGGACAGAGAAACCATTCGTTTCCAAACTATCTGCAACAATAAGAGCTAAACTTGACTCATCTTCTACATATAAGATATCAATCATAATCCTATTATTTTGGTAATTTAACAATAAAGGTACTCCCTTTATTTAAACTGCTTTTGACAGTTATTTTCCCACCATGCTGCACAATAACTTGTCGCACATATGCCAAACCAATTCCAAAGCCCTTTACTTGATGTAAATTTCCTTCAGGCACTCGAAAAAACATCTCGAAAATCTCTTTTTGATATTCAACAGCAATACCTTTACCCTTGTCCGAAACCGTAAATTCGATATCATTGGGATACTCTTGCGCATTTAAATTAATTTCGACAGGATCTCCAGAATACTTAACTGCATTTTCCAACAAGTTATTAATAACATTTCTTAAATGCGAGATATCAGCATTGATCCATAAAGAAGGCATCTCCATATCCAAAGATATCATTACCTGCTTGTTGACATGAATTCCAAAAGTGTTGGCAGCATCTTTCAAAACTTGAATAAGATCCACTTCACTTTTATCCAATTTTAGTCCAGTATGTTCGTCCACGTCCAATTGTAAAACACGATCAATCATAGCAGAGAGGTGGTCGAGCTCATTTCTGGAAATCGCTAAATAACGATCCATTTTTTCATGATCATGCCTTACGCCGTAAAGTTGTATCGCCTCAATAGCGGTCATCACGGTTGAAACAGGCGTTTTCAATTCATGTGTCATATTGTTGACAAATGCTTTTTGCATCTCTGCAAGTCGATTCTGTCGAAAGAGTGTTTTAAAAAGATACAGAAATGAACCTATAAATATACTGATCAAAAGAATCGCAATACCCAATTGCCACCCCAGATCAAACAATAGATTTTTCCAAACTTGCTTAAATTTGACAATCAAAAATTTGCTCTCGACCCCATCAATCATGATGGGACGCGTCCAAGATAGTTTTTTCGCACGGTATTCCTTACGAATAGCAAAAAGACTATCACGCGGGAATATTTCAGTTGTAATTTCATAATCGGCACGTACACCCTTCGCTTCAAGTGCAGTATGAAATTTATCTTTTATCTCTGCAATCATGCTATCAGACATCCTAATTTGCAAAAATAGATAAGGAGCCATCATCTCTCCTCCAGATTTACCATTCAGGTGCTTTTGTTTAAAATCATGCGGCATACCGTTATCCCCTTTCATAGGGTGACCTTTATGGTTAGAAACCAAATCCTTGAAAAGTGTATCGATCTCAGCATCCGTGTATTTTGTCCTCAGATTTTTTCGTAAGGTTCCTAAAGCACCCCCTTGCTCACTTTTAATCTCGTTGCTATGAGATTGATAAACGTCCTGAACCACATTAAACATGCTTCTTTCTGCTGAAGAAAGAAAGAGCTCAAGGCGATTATTATAACTTCCGTATAACCAAATCATCAGGATACTAATCATCCCGATACCAGTTAATACCGAAAGTGTTATCAATAATTTAAACTTATGTGCCATAATTAAAAACAAATTTAAATTACTAGATTTGCATTCGCCTTGGTAATTAACCATATTTAACAAAATATAACACTGATTAACAATGCGCATTGATTACATTTGCATTATTCAATTTTTAAGCATGATAAGAAATTTTAAGAGACGTAGTATTCAATTTTTATTCTCAGCGTTATTACTGATAGGCATTTCAGCATGTAATAAAGATATTTCGCTCTCTTTAGACAATTCAAGAGATGAATCCATGGGCATTGTTCCTATTGATTCGATTCAAGTGAATGCATCCACTTATCAACTTGATGATGTACCTACATCAGGAACTGGAGTGATCCTCGTTGGCAAGAACTCCAATACAACTACCGGATCTGTGAGTGCAACTTCTTATATGCGCCTTGGAATCGGAAATATCACGACTGCCTCCATTCCTACTGCAGCGCAATATGATTCGATCACATTTGTGTTAAAACCCAACAAATATTTTTACGGCGATACAACAAAAACACAAACCATAGCTGTTCATGAAGTTACACAGCAAATTACACTTAAAGAAGTCAACTCGGGTGCTGATATCAATGAAAGACCTGTGTTTGTAAGTGGTGCTGCTATCTACAATAATCAAAAATTCGCGTATGCTCCTAACGCATTGGGAACTTTATCATTCAAACCTTTTGTTAACCAATTAGATTCTGTCTCTATTAAATTGGACAATACATTCGGCAACAAATTATTTTCTTATATTAAGGAGGGACATTCAGCAATTTCATCAGATGACAACTTTGCTGAATTTTTCAAAGGTATTGCACTGGTTCCTGGAAATAGTAATACAGCTATCATTGGTTATTCAGATACGGTTGTGATGCAGATCCATTATAACTTCATCAATGCAGAAGGATTTAAAGTCAATTCGGTTGCTAAATTTGATTTAGGAGATAAAGCATATCAATTTAACAATGTTGAAGCAGATCGTGCAGGAACTGCCTTCAGTACTTTGAACCTCACAAACCCTGAGTTAAAAAGCACAGTAACAGAGGGCGATGTATTCTTAGAAGGAAGTACAGGTACTGTTGTTAAAATCACTTTTCCGACACTTTTAGCTTTAGTGAACGATCCAACTGTAGCGATTAATAAGGCAGAACTCGTTATAGAGACAGAAGGTAAATATTATAATTCATTTTTCAACTCACCATCAAGTGTAATCTTAATGGTGGCTAATTCAGGAGGAAATCCGATTAGTATGATTAATTCACCTTTTACGACAACCATACAACAAGCAGCATATTCGGGCACGAATAACTTTGGAGCTAATGCAAAATATACGTTCAATTTGATTGAATATTTAAATAATATCAAAAAAGAAAGCTTTTATAATACCTCTTTATTTTTGAGTGTACCAACAACAGGATTATTCTCTAAAACAGACAGGCTTATTGTGGCAAAAGATGCAAATAACAACCCAAAAATAAAATTAAACATCTTATATACTAAATTTTAACAGTTTATGAACAAGAAAAATTGGCTACTAGTAATATTAGCATGCGTCGTTACTTTCTCTACTTACTCTTGTAAATCAAAGAATAGTGATGATACAGATGAAGTAATAGAATGGACTCGAGGTTCTGCTTTCGATGGTGGTGCAAGAAGTGGGGCAGTATCTTTCTTAATAAACAATATCGCTTATGTAGCAACTGGTATTGCAACAGAAGGTCAAGTATCTGTTCGAAAAAAAGATATATGGGCATTTAATCCAACGACTGAGACTTGGTCTCAAAGAGCTGAATTTCCTGGTGTTGCCCGTAATGGTGCAGTTGCTTTTGCAATTGGTAACAATGGCTATGTTGGTACTGGTTTTGATGGAACAAATGCATTATCGGATTTTTATAAATATGATGCTACAGCTAACACTTGGACTAAGATCGCTGATCTTCCTGTTGATGCTGCTCGCTATGGTGCGGTTGCCTTCTCAGTAGGTGGTTTTGGATATGTGGGTACTGGTTCTAGAGGTAACGACAACAATACAAACGTGAAATCTTTTTACAGATATAATCCTACAACTAACGAATGGAAAGCAGTAGAGAGTCCATTAAGATCTAATAGAAGAAATGGTTTTGCTTTTGTCATCAATAATATCGCTTACATAGGTGGTGGTATTGACAATACGGCATACCCTGAGGACTTCTTTAAATTTGATGGTGAAAACTGGACACCTTTAAATGATTTGAATCGCAATGACAATTCATATACTTACAATTTAACACGTTCAAGTACTTCTGCTTTTGTATTAAACAACTTGGGCTATGTAGTAGGTGGTTTGAAATCTACAGTAATCAACACCATCTGGGAATATAATCCGACTACTGATGTTTGGAATGAGGACAATCAAGTTTTCCAAGGTTCAGCTAGACAAGATGCTGTTGGGTTTGGCATTAATAATGTCGGTTATGTAACGACTGGTCAAAACGGATCAAACAAATTCTATGATACTTGGAAATTTGTTCCAGTAAAATAATCTAATACAAGATTAGTAACATAAAAAGGGTTTGTATCGTATGATACAAACCTTTTTTATGTTTAAACTATTTAAAACTATGATACTTGCATAAAAATCTTCTTATTAAGCTTAGCTATGCGCTCACAAAAATTAAAAGCTTAGCGCTAAGTTATGCTTTAAAATGACTAAGCATCTAAGCCCCGTTATGACTATCATCAGCAACTTACCATCAGTTTTATAATGAATAATTATCATGGCCTTAGCACAGCTAAACTTGTCGGAAAATAAACTATATAATTGAATAATAGACCAATAAATAGGTGTAATAATTTATGCTAAAGTCGAGCCAAGATAGAGGTGAGTCCACCATAAGTGCACAGTGAGTCCACGTTAAGTTCACATATATATGGTGCTTTCATCATGTAAACACCATGCTTACATCCTGCTCACACATACAACCTAGCCCCATGTTGCTTCCTACTTATGCCCCAGAACATCCTTAGAAAAGGACCATACCTCAGCATAAAAATTTCGAACATTTATAATCACTAGGAAGTTCTTATAACGAATACTTTTTATCCCTAAAAGAGTACCCTTAAGGAAATTAATGATGTACTGATTTTGGAAATTAGCATCTACTTTTAAAACAAACGGTCAAGCTTAGTAGGACAGAATTGATATCTAAAAAGAAAATGGATTAAAAGGAGCTGTCCAGTAGATGAAATGCTATTTTCATGATATCCATTTTTCAGTCCAGAGTAGAAATAAAAAAATGAACAATCTGAAAATCAGAAAACAACAAAGGAGCTATATCGATATGACATAGCTCCTTTATAGATATAAATGATATTAAATTAATCCTTTTTCTTTCAAGGCTTCTGCGATTTGAATGGTATTGGTAGCAGCACCTTTACGCAAATTATCAGCAACTACCCACATATTCAAGGTGTTCGCTTGCGATTCGTCACGACGAATACGACCCACAAACACTTCATCTTTACCATGAGCATCCTTAGGCATTGGGTACTGCAGATTAGCAGGATCATCTACGACAATAACACCACTTTGTGCAGATAACGCCGCACGAACATCTGCAAGATCAAAATCATGTTCAAATTCAATGTTTAAAGACTCAGAGTGTCCTCCAATTACTGGAATACGAACTGTCGTCGCTGTTACTTTGATAGAATCATCACCCATGATTTTGTTGGTTTCCAAAATCATTTTCATTTCTTCTTTGGTATAGCCGTTTTCTTGAAAAACATCAATTTGAGGAATGACATTTAAATCGATCTCATATGCATATGCTTTCTCACCATCTTTTATACCAGCACGCTCATTCATCAATTGATCAACAGCCTTCACCCCTGTACCTGTTACAGATTGGTAAGTAGAAACGACAACACGCTTTATTTTATATTTATCATGAAGGGGTTTTAATGCAACAACCATCTGTATGGTTGAACAATTTGGATTTGCAATAATTTTATCTTCAGCGGTTAATACATGTCCATTCACTTCAGGAACTACTAATTTTTTAGTAGGATCCATACGCCAAGCAGATGAATTGTCTATAACGGTAATGCCAGCGGCAGCAAATAATGGCGCATACTCCAGAGAAGTACCACCACCTGCAGAGAACAAAGCAACATCAGGTTTTAAAGCAATAGCTTCAGATGGTGTAACCACCTTATACTTCTTTCCCTTAAAATCAATTTCCTTACCCTTACTACGCTCTGAAGCTACTGGAATTAATTCTGAAACTGGGAAATTGCGCGCTGCTAACACTGTTAACATCTCAGTACCTACAAGGCCTGTTGCGCCGACTACTGCGACTTTCATTTTGTTACTTTTTCTTTAATTTGTTATAAAATTTTACCTCAATATTCTAAATAGAATATTGTTATTTCTCAAACTTACGAAATTAGAGCTAAATATGTGATCATTATTGCAAAAAAATAGGGAAATATATATTAATATCAATAAATTAAAGCGATTTTAATAAAATATCTTAAAACTTAGCGATGTTTACAAGTCAAACTAACAATTAAACTTATACGCATTTAAAGATAAAACATATACAAAAATCTTTTGCAAGCGCACAGTAATCAACACGCTTTCATGTGCAAAATAACAGGGACGCCAGATTAACATGTCAAGACCAAACCCTAAGCATATGTATGCATCACAAAATATGATCAAGATAATAGCGTCAATAATTAGCACTAAAAAGGGTGCAATAAGGGAGATTTAAAAACGAAATAAAATGATTTGATAAATCTGACCCTATTTAGTGAAAAACAAGCAATCGATTGCTTTGTATAGTCTGGCTAGTAAATGAAAAAAATATCAAGAATTTCGATAAAAAAAAGACTAAAAAAAAGGGTATAAAACATCAAACAAAGTCACAATAATACCATGATAATAAATACTTTACTGAAAAATAAGAGGCAGAAAATTAAGTTCAAATGCTACTTTTGAAACATTGATTAGGATAATAAAAATACTATATTTGCATCGATGAAAGAAAGCATTATTATAATCGGTGCAAATGGTCAAATCGGAACTGAATTGGCTACAGCTTTAAGAGAAAAATTTGGGACCGAAAGTGTCGTTACATCCGACATTAGAGAACCCCAAAATTTAAAGGACGGGGAAATTTTCGAACCCCTAAATGTACTTGATAAAAGTGCTATAGAATCCTTATTTCAAAAATATAAACCAACACAAGTATATTTATTGGCCGCCATGTTATCGGCAACTGGTGAAAAGTATCCTCAAAAAGCATGGGATCTCAATATGAACGGCCTTTTGAACGTCCTAGACCTAGCTGTTGAATATAAAATAGCAAAAATCTTTTGGCCAAGTTCAATTGCTGTATTCGGACCGCATTCTCCTAAAACAAATACCGAACAATATTGTATCATGGATCCAAACACGATCTACGGTATCAGTAAATTGGCTGGAGAAAGACTTGTCGAATGGTACCAAGAACACCGTGGATTGGATATCCGTAGTATTCGCTATCCTGGTATTATTTCATGGAAAGCTGAGCCAGGAGGTGGAACCACTGATTATGCAGTACACATTTTTTATGATGCATTGAAAAAAGGTAGCTACGAATGCTTCTTATCGGAAGATACCGCTTTACCAATGTTATATATGGATGATGCTATTCGCGGTACTTTACAACTGATGGATGCTCCAAAAGAAAGTTTAACGATTCGTTCAAGTTACAATCTTACGGGTGTAAGTTTTACGCCAAAAGAACTTGCTGAAGAAATTAAAAAAATTCTTCCTAATTTTGCAATCTCTTACTCGGAGAATGATCCTAGACAGGCGATTGCAGATTCATGGCCTGCTAGTATTGAAGATTCTCCAGCGAGAACAGATTGGAATTGGAAGCCTGCTTTTGATTTAGCAAAGCTTACTGCCGATATGATTGAGAATCTTAAAACAAACAAACTATAATATGGGAAGAGCTTTCGAATTTAGAAAAGAACGTAAATTTAAACGCTGGGCCAAAATGGCAATCCAATTTACGCGTTTAGGTAAAGAAATTGCAATTTCAGTGAAGGAAGGCGGTCCTCACCCAGAGTCAAATTCTAGATTACGTACAGCGATAAACAATGCGAAAGCTGTTAATATGCCTAAAGATCGTGTAGAAGCAGCTATTAAAAGAGCTTCTGAAAAAGATTCTAAAGGATACGAAGAATATGTATATGAAGGATATGGCCCCCATGGTGTGCCAATCTTAATTGAAACGGCAACCGATAATACCAATAGAACTGTTGCCAATATACGCAGCTATTTTACTAAAGCTGGTGGTACATTGGGTAAAACTGGATCTTTGGACTTTATTTTTAACCGTAAATCATTGTTCAGATTTCCTGCAACAGAGGATGTCGATATTGAAGAATTGGAACTGGAACTTATCGATGGTGGTCTTGAAGAATTATATGTAGAGGCCGATGAAGAAGGAAATGATGTTGTGGTTGTTCAAACTTCATTTGAAGATTTTGGAAATATGCAACGCTTATTGGAAGAAAAAGGTATTGCTGTTTCTTCTGCCAAGTTAGAGCGTATCGCTTTATCTCACACCGATATTTCGGAAGAAGATGCCGTAGACGTCTTAAAATTGATCGATAAAATCGAAGAAGATGATGACGTTCAAGCGGTATATCACAATATGGCATAGTCCAAACTTATTACAGTATAAAAAAAGAGCGTAAAGCTCTTTTTTTATACTCCAAATTAAGCTTAATCCTTTTCAAACTATTAAAGATTAATAAAATACTATACATTTGTAGTAGACTAAATGTTTTCAGGATGACTTTTGAAGAATTTTTCGCTAAAAAAAAGATTGACTTAACGGCTTTACAAAAAGCCGACAACTCACTTTATGAAGAATTTAAAAAGCATTATATGGCTATGGGATCCAAAAGTTTTGATCATACAAAAAAATTTTGGTTTAATAAGCTCCGTAAAAGTTATCATCTAGCAGAAACGCCGATCGACAAAAAAGAAGTACAGCAAGCTATTGTAAAAGAACAGCAATCTGTGAAAGCAGAAGCGACTACTACAGCTACTGGCTTTAAACCGCGTTTCAAAGCTCCCGCACCGAAAAAGGATGTGCTCTCTCAGGAATCTGAAACACCAATTAATCGTGTTGAAAAAATAAGTGAATCTGCACCCGATAATGACGGTCCAGCTAAGCCTACTGGGTTTAAACCTCGTTTTAAAGCTCCAACAGTAACACAGGATATTGTACCTCAAGAAACTGAAACATCAAATAATCGTGTTGATAAAACAAGTGATTCTGCTTCCGATAATGATGTTATAGTAAAACCTACTGGGTTTAAACCTCGTTTTAAAGCGGGAGTAACAAAACCGGCTGCAGAACAAAACACAATACCAACTGATCAGCAAGCGGAAGGACAAGCTGATCATCTAGGAGCATCTCATCCTGCAACGGAAGCAACCTCAGCGGACCTGCCGACAGAAGCAAGCAGCAAACCTGCTGGATTTAAACCTCGTTTTAAAGCGGGAATCACAAAACAAGCAACAGCAGCACAGCATAACATACCAACTGAGCAGCAAGCGCAAGAGCTAACTGATCATCTAGGAGCATCTGATCCTGCAACAGAAACAATCTCTACGGATCTGCAGACAGAAGCAAGCAGCAAACCTGCTGGATTTAAGCCTCGTTTTAAAGCAGGAATCACAAAACAGGCAACAGCAGTACAGGATAACATACCAACTGAGAAGCAAGAGCAAACTGATAAAACGGTAGCATCAAATCTCGCAACGGAAACAACCCCAGTGGATCTGCCAACAGAAACAAGCAGCAAGCCTGCTGGATTTAAGCCTCGTTTTAAAGCAGGAATCACGAAACAAGCAACAGCAGCACAGGATAACATACCAACTGAGCAGCAAGTGGAAGGGCAAACTGATAAAACGGTTGCATCAATTCCCACAACGGAAACAGCCCCAGTGGATCTGCCGACACAAGAAAGCAGCAAACCTGCTGGATTTAAGCCTCGTTTTAAAGCAGGAGTAACGAAATTAAAAAATAAGGATACCGATTAAAAAAACATTTATTTTTTATACCTTCATTTAATTACATTTGTATATAAATAATTTCGACTATATAAACTATCTGTCATGTTAAAAGAGGAAAGACAAGCTTTCATTATACACCAAATCAATTTACATAATAAAGTATTATCGTCAGACTTAAGCATTCAGCTCAATGTTTCTGAAGATACAATTCGTCGTGATTTAAATGAATTGGCAGAAAATGGAAAAGTACTAAAAGTATATGGTGGTGCGTTATCAAAGTCTTTTCAATTTCCTTTTCAAGATGGCAATGTATATGCAAAAGAGGCTAAAAAAGAAATCGCCAAGAAAGCCATTTCTTTACTTCAGAATGGGATGACGATTCTGGCAGGTGGTGGTACAACCATGATCGAGCTAGCTCGACTTGTTCCTGATAGTCTACAATGTACTATTTTCACCATTAGCCCTCTGGTCGCACTCGAGCTCGCTGAAAAGCCGAATTTGGAAGTTATTTTAATCGGAGGAAAATTATCCAGAAATACAAATATCGTATCTGGATCTCAAGTAACCAACGAATTATCGGACATTAAAGTTGACCTTTGTTTATTGGGAACAAATAGCCTTTCCACTCAGGATGGTGTAACAGATTCGGATTGGGAAGTTGTCCAGATTAAAAAAGCGATGATTAAGTGTTCGAGTAAATTGGTAATCTTAAGTATTGCTGAAAAATTGAACTCGGTTCAAAAAATGAAAGTGGTACCGCTTCATGATGTCAATTATCTGGTCACAGATCTTGAACCCACACATCCGAGCCTATCAGAATTCACCAGTGCTATTAATGTGCTCTAACAATATACGCTTCATTCTCATGCAAACCTCTAAAAAAAATCAGTAGGTTTGCATCATAATGAAAATACCAGCATTACCAGGATTTAATCCAGAAGCATTCGAAAAATATTTCAAAAACACAGGTTGGCTTTTGTTGGCACGTGTTGGATCTCTTTTTGTCAAAATGTTGGTGACCTCATTTGCATTGCCCTCCTATCTTGGTAGTGCAAATTTTGGAACTTACAACTATCCTTTAGTGTTACTGGCCTTTTTTACCGGAATCGCGACAATGGGTACAGATGGTCTAATCACTCGGCAACTATTACAACATCCTGAAAAAGAAAAGGTGTTGCTAGGCTCCGCTCTACGTATTCGGGTCATAACAGGCTTTTTAGTTTTACCCCTGGTTTATCTCACCTATTTCCTCATTACTCATTTCGCACCAGAAGCTCCTGCGGCCTCTTTCAAACAAGTTGCCCTGGTATCGCTAATCTGTATTATTCAAGCGGTACAGATCATCGATAGCTTTTTTCAGGCACAGGTAAAAGGTAAAATGATCATGATCGTACAAGTTGGGGGTAATGTTCTTTCTGCTGCAATAAAACTAACACTCATACTCTTGAAAGCTCCTTTAGATGCTTTTATATGGACCTTAGTTTTTGATGTGATTATTTTACAACTCGGCTATCTAGCCCTTTATCATAAACTTGGTCATCGTATTTCAGCTTGGAAATATGATAAAACGACTGCCAAAGAACTGATCAAATTAGGGTGGCCACTGGCATTTTCTTCTTTGTTTATCACCTTTTACATGAAGATAGATCAACTCATGATCGATGCTTTATTAGGAAAATCAGCGTTAGGAGTCTATTCTATAGTCGTAAGCCTAAGCGAAAGCTGGTATTTTATGCCCGTCGCAATTTCTACATCACTGTTTCCAGCGATTATGAATGCCAGAAAAGGAAGTCCCGAATTATACCAGAAAAGATTGGGCAACCTGTATGAACTTATGGTATTTGTAAGTGTTTCAGTAGCATTGGTGGTTACATTCATGGCTCCTTTTCTTTTTAAATATTATTATGCTCCAGAATATGGAGAAGGGTTACACACGCTTCAAGTGCATATTTGGGCTGGTGTATTTACATTCTTAGGCACAGCGAGCGCACAATTCCTAATTGCTGAAGGACTTACTAAAATCACACTCTACCGTACGGCATTTGGGGCGATTATCAATGTCATATTGAATTACATCTTTATCCCAAAATTTGGAATAATTGGAGCTGCTTATGCTACTTTAATTGCCTATTTTGCATCTACTTTTTTCCTCATATTCATTAAAAGAACTCGACCAAATGCAATTTTAATGATTAGATCACTATTTCTACTTGGATTATTATCTACTGTAAAAGAGAAATTTTTAAAAATAAATCGTTAAGTTTATTTCTATTATAAACTTTAATAAATGGAAAAAACAGGTAGTTATCGTTCATTACTCAATAGCAAATTGATAAAAGGTCTCCTCTCCTTGGCATTTAAAGGATATTTCGTAGAAACGGGCTGGACCAACTCGTATTTAAAAAAAGAATCTCTAGATCCAGACGGAAATCCAATTCCTTGGTTGACTTATTCCTTTTTAGACTTTATCGAAGGCAGATTAAATAAAGAACTGTTACTTTTTGAATATGGAGCCGGTAATTCTACCCTATTTTATGCAAAGCATGTCAAAAAAGTAACCGCTGTTGAACATGATAAAAATTGGTTTGAACGCATTAAAAATCAAATGCCTGCCCATGTAGAAATAAAACACATTGGTTTAGAGGGCGATGATTATGTGCATGCAATCCTACAAAAAGATCAGCTTTTTGATATCATCATTGTTGATGGCAGAAAACGAATCGCTTGTTGCAAAAATGCCATTCAAAGATTAAGTGAAACAGGTGTGCTCATATTGGACGATGCGGAAAGAGAACATTATCAACCAGCGATGGACTATCTGATACAACAAGGATTTAAACACATCCCCTTCTCCGGAATTGCGATCGGCGCGATTCATAGAAAGGTAACCGCTCTATTTTATAAAGAAAATAACTGTTTAGGAATATAAGAATGTCGACAGCACCCATTATCTTATTTGTATACAATCGACCAGATCACACATTAAGCACCTTAAAGGCTTTGGAAAAGAACGATTTGGCTTCATTTTCCGAACTATTCATCTATTCAGATGCTCCAAAAAATGAAGGATCAAAACTTGCTGTGGAACAGGTAAGAGAAATTATAAAGAGAGATTGGAAATTTAAAAAAATACACCTCACTTTACGAGATACAAATTGTGGACTGGCAGCAAATGTGATTGATGGGGTTTCTAAAGTCGTCAAGCAATATGGCCAAATTATAGTCTTGGAAGATGATCTGACGACATCTCCGTTTGCCTTGACCTACTTTAACGATGCTTTGGCTCGGTATCAGCATGAAGATCGTGTGATGCAAATATCAGGATACGGTTATCCTCTGAAAGATCTAGAGATGCTACCCGAAACATTTTTCTTTCGTGTTGCAAATAGTTGGGGATGGGCAACTTGGGATCATGCCTGGAAGTACTTTAACCCGGATATACACCAGTTGACCGATGATTTTACAGCGGAACAAATTTATCAATTTAGTATAGAAGGAAAAGAAAATTTCTGGAAACAGGTACAGGAATTTAAAGCTGGTAAAATTAATTCTTGGGCGATCCGCTGGTATGCCTCTGTTTTCAAAAATAATGGTTTGGTGCTCTATCCTCGGAATTCATTAACCCAAAACATTGGTAATGACGGTTCAGGTACACATACCGCAGCCGAATCGACTTACCATGTCGTTCTTGCTGATAAAAAAATAACGGAATTTCCGCAAGAAATTCAAGAGCATACACAAGCTTATGAATCAATTAAGTATTTTTATGCCCATAGAAAAGGCTCCATCTGGAAAAGAGGAATCCGTTTTGCTAAAAAGAAACTTAACGAACTAAAAAAATAGTATGTATAACAATCCGACGTTTTCCATCATTACAGTCGTTTACAATAATGTACGGGATATCGAGCATACCATAAAATCGGTTGTCAACCAGACTTATAAACATATTGAATACATCATCATTGATGGAGTGTCTACGGATGGAACGCTGGATCTGATAAAAAAATACAAATCAAATATTGATATTCTTGTTTCCGAAAAAGATAAAGGAATTTACGATGCTATGAATAAGGGCTTAGCACTTGCAACCGGTGATTATGTTCTTTTCTTAAATTCAGGGGACGAATTGTATAGTAAAGAAACCTTGGCTAATCTCGCCGAAGTAAGTGAAGGAGCAGATATATTGTACGGTGAAACCTTTTTAATCAACGATCAACGTGAAATCATTGGCGAACGCCGACATCAAGTTCCTGCACATTTTAATTGGAAGAGCTTTCGCTACGGTATGAATATCTGCCATCAAGCTATTTATGTCAAGCGAACTCTCGCCGAACCGTATGATCTCCAGTATACTTTATGTGCGGATATTGATTGGGTTATCAAAGCCGCTAAAAAAGCCAATATATGTGTCAATGCCCATCAGCATGTCGCAAGATATTTAGTCGGAGGAATGTCTAAACAAAAACATCGAGAATCTTTAAAAGAGCGTTTTATAATCTTTCAAAAATATTACGGTACAATTCCCAATCTATTCAATCACCTCGTGATTGCCCTAAAGATGATGGTCTTTCGTATCAAAAATGGTAATCCTGCAGACTAATGATGAACCCTGAAATATTAACGGAGCTGGTAACAGTAAAAATGCCTTTTGGAAAATACCAAGGCTATACTTTATGTAATCTACCCGAGCCTTATCTGGTTTGGTTCCATCAAAAGGGTTTTCCTGCGGGAAAGCTGGGGATTCAATTGGGTACTCTTTATGAGATAAAATTAAATGGATTGGAGTATCTATTGGAGCCTTTGAAGAAAAAATGATGAATATCATTTATTTCACCGTCATATTTTTTATGTTTCATCATGATATTTGTTCTTCATAGGTCGATGAGAAAACGTTAAAAATTGTATAATTTCCAATTTTTAGCTAAGTTTGTCCTATAATTCATTTGCATTAAACGCCGTTTGCAGCGGTATCAATGAAAACTATGGCACACTATCAAACTTTACTGTACTATTGCTACAGTCCTATTGCTGACGCAGAAAAATTTGCAGCAGATCACTTAGAATTTTGTAAATCATTAAACCTAGTTGGACGTATTATCGTTGCAGACGAAGGTCTTAATGGAACGGTTTCGGGCTCACCAGAGTCTTGCCAAGCATACATGGATGCCATTTATGCGGATGGTAGATTCAATCATACCGAGTTCAAGATTGACGATGTAACAGAACCTTCTTTTATTAAGATGCACTGCCGTTACAAATCCGAAATTGTTCATTCTGGTTTACGCGATCCAAAAATAATCGATCCAACGTTGAAAACGGGTATACATCTAGAACCGAAAGAATTCATGGAAATGAAAGATCGGGATGACGTCGTTGTATTGGATGTTCGTTCGAATTACGAACACAATGTGGGACATTTTAAAAATGCGGTCACGTTAGACATGGAAAATTTCAGAGAATTTCCGGAAAAAGTAAAAGAACTGGAACAGTATAAAGGAAAAAAAATCTTAACCTATTGTACTGGTGGTATAAAATGTGAAAAAGCTTCAGCGCTATTATTAGCAGAAGGTTTTGAAGATGTTTACCAGTTACATGGAGGAATTATCAAATATGGTAAAGAAGCTGGTGGTAAAGATTTTGATGGTAAATGTTATGTCTTTGATAACCGAGTAACAGTTGATGTGAATTCGGTTAATCCAGTAGTGGTTTCCACTTGCAAAAATTGTGGTAATCAAACTCCCAAAATGATCAATTGTGCAAGCCCAACTTGTAATGAGCACTTTACACAATGCGACGAATGTGGAGAAAAATTAGAAGGTTGTTGCTCAACTGCCTGTCAGGAAGACCCATTAAAACGTCCTTATGACGGCACAGGTTATTATGTAAAAATACCTCAACCTGTTAATATCGAAAAAATAAGCAAAAGAAAACATAAAAACTTTCCACCAAAAGTTAGTTTAGAAAATTCTTTATAAAAGAAATGGGTTGAACGTAAGTTCAACCCATTTCTTTTATGATATATATCCTACCTATTATTCGACCAGTTTAGTCGCTTCTTCATGTTCTATTTCCGTAATGACAGACGTCTTACTCATCTCTACATTATTTTGGCTACGAGCTACTGTCCAACGTCCTAGGGTGAGATTATACTCGCCGCCAAGACTGACGAAATAGCCAACATCTGCCGTATTGTACTTCAAAAACAATTGATTTGTACCTTGTTTGAAGAATGGCTGAGATTCCATAGTCAAAGGATTGATAACATCATAGAAATCATTATTAGTAATACGATATCCTTTATTACCTTCCCAAAGCGCTCCGCCCCCAGAATTATAGAGAACATCTACTGGCTTGGAATCTTTAGTCACTGTGGTTCCTTTAAAAACAGCTATGCCAAAGGCATTACCACTATTGGCTAACAATCCTGATGTCTTGTTTCCAAAATCAAATCCATTATTTTCATTGTAGTCATAGTTTAGCACCCAATTGGCACTAGCCAAACTGGTAGAAGCACTTCCATTGATCAGCTGATATTTTCCACCAACATAAAAGAATGCCCCCTTACGAGCCATACCTGTTGTTAAATTAAACTTATAAGTTCTCATACCACCTGTTGCCCATCCATTTGCTGGAGCACCTGTAGGTGTTGAAGCATTAGCATTATTGCTCACAACAACAGCATAAGGTGTTTTAGAGAAATCGATATCTTCAGTAGCCATAAACTGCATATATTCATAGTTGGTATCTGACCCTTTAACATCGCTCGCAAAACCTGTGATCAAAACAGATGCAAGTTCAATTTCAGAACTTAACATCAGGATATCTTCTTTTGAACGGCATCTCAGATAGGGAGTCCGTACGCCACTACCATCTTCCTGATTGAAAACTATACCATAATAGTTGCCTAGAACATAGGGTGATTGTTGTGAAAATTCAGCCTGTTCATTTGTCACTAAATTAATGTTTGCAAAACCATCATTTAAGACTTTAGTTCCCAAAAGTACATCGCCTGCTTGAGGAATTGGATTAAATCCCCCCTTTAAAATAATAACCAGCGTACTTTCATAGGCCTCCGGATTTTCCAATATCGCTTTCGACGTCACAACATTATTTCTAATTGGTCGTCCAGAAGCCACCTTTGCAACTTGATTTGCTTTAATATTTTTAAGCTTCAAAATACCATCTTCTCGCAAAAGTTGACTTCCAAGAAGATCAATAATGACCGAATCCCCTGGTTGATAATTCATTGCAGCATCGCCCAGATCGATTGATATACCTCGTAATTTTCCTAAACGCCTCGTATCCTGTACGACTAATAATCCTTCAGGCAGATTCCGTCCTTTATGATCCGATACAACCAGTGCGGCTAACTTACTTGAACCTGCTAGTTTTTCAGCATCGATCGTAACCATTTCACCTTTAAATAAGGCTCGAAGATCAAAAATACCGATGTAAGAGCTAATTGTACCTCCCGGGTAATGGGTATCTTGACATGATGTAATGGCTACCAGAACCACCATCACTGTTATGACATTAAATAATATTTTTTTCATCTTAATTTCAATTGAATCTGCTATTCAGGTTTCTGCCACCAGACTTTGGTATTGATCAAATCAGCTCCTTGATTAGCAATAGCTTCTTTATAGCTTGTAGGATTTGAAGACTGTACGATAACGGGATATACCATGCGCGATGGCATTTCACCATTATTTTTTAAACCGGGACCTTTTGGTAAAACGGGATAGCCTGTTCTACGGTGTTCAAACCATTGCTGCATATCGACCATAAAAAGTGCATAATATTTCTGCAAATGCAGCATTTTCATTTTTTGTGCTACAGTTTTACTTTCGTCCCATTGTATGTCTGCATTTGTGAGATAATCCTGAACAGGAAGTGTCCAATTAGGAATCCAAAGCTTAATGTTGTTTTCCACTCCACTCTTATAATGGGTTTCGGCCGAACCAGAAATCCACCCTTTGATGATCGCTTCTGCTTTGATAAACTCAACTTCAGCATAATTCATCAACATACCAGTCAATGGTTCCGTCTGCAAACTATTGACACCTGCATTTTGGTCATATGAATAAAAATAGCTCAACTTCGTATAATCCTCGGCATTTCCAGCAGCATAACCACTTTCTACGCCAACATAATTTCCAGACACAGGTGCAATTCCCAATCTATTAATACCACTAGTTCCATATTCAGGAATATGGAGACGTGGATCGTTCCAATCTCTTAAATGATCAATAAAGAAAGAAGCAAGAGAGGTCGCACGGAAGTCTTGTGCTCTAGTGCCCATAAATGGTGATACATAGGCCCCCTGTCCTGTCCATCTTAAAACTGCGGCATCACTATTACTGCTCATGATTGGATACTCAGTTGGATGATCTTGTAGGATCTCTTGTATCTTTTTAATCGCATCGGGACCGACGTCGGCTTTGTGTGCAATACGAAGCAATAACCGAAGGTACATAGAGTTCGAAAATTTGCGCCATTTCAAAACATCACCGGCAAAGATGGGATCACTAGAAGCTTCAAGGGCATCGCCTCCCTTGAATAATTGATTAGCGGCCTCAAATTTTTCAAACATGCCGATGTAGATATCCTGTTGTTTATCAAATTGAGGTTCTAAAATAAGTGAGTCTCTCCCGATTAAAGCTTTTGAATAGGGAACATCGCCATACGTGTCGGTCAAGATAGAAAACAACCAAGATTGCCCCAGTAATGCAACCGCTTGATAGGATCTATTGAGTCCTATTCCTTCTGAAGCCGTCAGATACATATCCTTAAAGTTCATCAGTTGCTTGTAATGTTGATCCCAAAGATAACTTGACCAGCTTGGCCTAAAGTCATAACGAAAGACTTTACCATCTCCTTCACCGATCGAGACAGTTACTTGCATCAATTCATTGGTGAAACTTCTATTGCGATTCATATTGGCTGTGACCGCATTTAAAAATGCATTAGCCATAAATTGAGAAGGATACGCATGAGTTGTTTTTACAGGATCTGTATTTAACTCTATAAATCCTTTATCACAGGACTGCAGACTCATCGATAATGCTAAAAAAGCAAAAGATATTTTTTTGATCGTATTGTTCATTGTATTTCAGCTTAAAAACCAAAGACTAAATTAAATCCTATCGTGCGTGTAGATGGAAATTGAGCGATTTCAAAACCTTTTACAATATCTCCACCATCCAATGTTCCAAATTCAGGATCAAATGCCGGCCATTTAGACCAAATAAATAGGTTTCTTCCATAAAGACCGATAGTAGCCCTATCTAATCCCCACCGTTTTAAAACATCTTTTTTGAAAGAATAATCCAGTCTTGCTTCACGAAATTTGATAAAATCAGTTGGAAATGTACTTCCTTCGGCATTGTCTTGACCATAATGTGAGCGGTAATATTCGTCGATATTGGTTGCGACTACATCATTCTTGCGATAAGTACCATCCCCGTTGGAAACAACACCGTTTCCGATGATCCCATTATAGCGCCCTGGAAGTGTATTTTTTGTTTTACCTTGTTCTGCTAATTTATAATGGGTCAGCGAATGACCAACTGCTCCCCATTGAGTATCAAATAAGACGTTTAATCTAAAATTTTTATAACTAAATGTATTTCCCAAACTAAATTTGCCTGTTGGAATCGTGTTACCTAAATAGACAACCTGTTCCGTGAGTAAGGCTACACCGGTTTTTTCATCGTATATAATTTGGCCGTCTGGAGCACGTTGATATCCTATGCCATACATATCTCCCATACTTCCTCCTTGTAAACCTACAATTTGTCCACTTCCGACTGAACGATATTGAAGCACAATAGAAGAGTCGGGAATAGACATAATGGTATTTCCGTTAGCGCTATAAGTGATCGTCGATGACCAATTAAATCCTTCCTTATTGACAAGTTGATTGGTATTGATAGCGACTTCCAAACCTCTATTGCGAACTTCACCCATATTCATTAAGTATCTGGAGTAGCCTGACGATGGATCTATCGTACGATAAAGATGTTGTTTACTTGTATTTCCTTGATAAACTGCTACATCAACATTTAAGCGATTTTTAAACATGCGCACATCTGTTCCAAATTCTATGGATCGTGTCGAAAGCGGTTCGATATAAGGATTGACCAGTGTAGATGGGTTTTGCAGTGAACCTCCAACAAGAGGATTACCTCCTGAATATCCAAACTGCGTCATATAGGGAGCATCAACTCCCGATCCTACCCAAGCAACAGATGCTCGCAATTTTGCAAAATTAATAGTTTTGGGCAATGAAAATAATTCGGATAATACCAAACTACTGTTGAACGAGTTATAGAAGAAACCTACATTTTTATCGGGAACGATGGACGAAGCTAATGTACTCGACCAATCCATACGTCCAGTAGCATCAAAAAATAAATAATCTTTGTACCCTACTGTAACTAAACCATAAAAGCTATTGATTTCAAAATTTCTAATGTCTTGAACACTTTTAATACCATACTTATTATTAGTATGGTTGTATACTCCAGGAAAAGTTAGACCATCCGATGCTAAAGAGGTCATCCGATAGTGATTACGTAATGTAGCTCCACCTCCTGTAGCAGTTATTTGCCAATCTTCATGTATTTTTTTATCATATTTCAATAAGAAATCGAGATTGGTTTCTTTTGAAAAAATTTCTTGTGTACGGTAACTTCCTTCAGCTAATTTAGAACCGGCATCATAAGGTCGCAACTGTGCTCGATCTTCGCTGGAGAAATCGATAGAGGCTCTAACTTGTGCACTAAATTCTTTTGAAAACTGATAAGAGGCCTGTGCATTACCCGTAAATGTATTACGATTATTACGGTTAATAAATTCATAAGAAATCGCATATGGATTTTCGGGGTAACTGCTAAATGGATACATGATTTTCCGATCCTCCTTACCTTTTACCCAATAATCTTGTAACCAATTTACGTCTGCACTAGGTTGCCAAAAGATATACCAATACATCAACGATTGATTACCATAACCTGCTCCTGGTAGATTATCACTATGCCGGTTATTATAACTTACCTTCGAAGTGATACTCAACTTATCACTCACCTTTGAGTTGACAGATAAAGCAACTGTATTACGGTCATAGCCCGTATTAGGCACAATCCAGGTATTCCGCACGTTGGTCGCCGAGAAGCGTGCATTGGTTTTTTCCGTTCCACCATCTATAGAGAGGGTATTCATATAAGTTTTACCAATATCAAAAAAACTATTGATATTTTTATAGGGCTTCCAAAGGGTTCGTTCTGTGCCTACTGTTTGAAGGTTCGGATCATATTGAAAAAAGTATTGACCATCAAACTTAGGTCCATATGCAGAACTCGTACCGCTTGTACTCCCCCCATCAATTGAAGTCCCGAATGAATAATAATCTGCGCCACCGGTCCCCTGACCATACTCATATTGGAGGTCTGGCCAACGATTGACGCTTTCAAATGAAGTATTGGAGTTTAAGGTGATCCCTAATGATTTTCCATTTCTTTTGGCGCCAGATTTAGTCGTAATAATCACCGCACCATTGGCTGCTTTTTGTCCATAAAGAGCTGCTGCTCCCGGTCCCTTTAATACGGAAACACTTTCGATATCTTCAGGATTTAGATCATCCATCCCAGAACCATAATCTGCTGGCATATTATCACCACCAGTACCATAAATAGCATCAGAGGCATTGCCTGATCGTCGACCTGATCCACTATTGATCATCACACCATCTACAACGATCAATGCTTGATTTTCTCCTGTAAGATTATTCTCTCCACGTAAAATAATCTTTGTTGATCCTACTGGACCCGCTCCTGAGCGCATCAAGTTGAGGCCCGCCACTTTACCAGAAAGCGCATCCATCCAATTGCTCGAAACTGCATTCGTAAGCTCTTCACCCTTTACCGTACTAACCGAATAACCAAGAGACTTTTCTTCACGCTTGATGCCCAATGCTGTAACAACTACTTCTTCAAGAGCGCGCTCGGTAGCATGTAATCTGATTTCGACATCTGCAGAATGTTTGTTGACATGCTCCTCATAGGTGCGATGCCCCAAGGACTTAAAAGTTAAGACTGTTCCTTTAACAACCGTTAATGTAAATGCCCCATCTTTATCCGTCTTTCCAATGCTCTTATTACCATTAAGAATAGAAACATCAGCAAGTGGATGTCCATTTCCATCCACTACTTTTCCCTGAAAAGAAATATTTTCTTGTTCCAATATCTCTTCTGGTGATTCTTGAGTTTTAAGATGGAGATGTGACGCAAAAAGAGGATAAGAACTGCATTCGAGTATACTACATACGAGCAGTGCTTTTTTAAAATGAGATAGGTAATCGTGATTCATGCAAAATTGTTTTGTCAACGTGTTTTACTTCCGCACAAAAATGCAATCACTATATTAAGATAGCCCTAGTTTTATGTTAACATTGTTTTACTAAATGGAAGGCAATATAAACATCATGTTAATCAAGAGCATAAAAAAAGGAGTAAATTAAAAATCTCACTCCTTTTATATGATTATTTTTATTTATTAAATCTGATCAAAAGACCATTTTACATAATTTATGTTTTTATCAACAGCTAAGTATTTTTTTTCGTAATACGTTTTGATCGATAATACTTCATCTACTAAATCAGAATGATATAAATCAGCGGTCTCTGCATGTTTATGCAAACCCAAGATTTCTATCTGTTCTAATGTGTAATTATAGAATCCATCATTATCTGTTTTGAGATTCATCAATCCACCTTCTTTTAATACAAATTTATACCGACCTAAAAAAGTAGGATTCGTCAAACGTTTTTTCTCACGACTCTCTTGGGGTTGAGGATCTGGAAATGTGATCCAAATTTCAGAAATCTCATTTTCTTCAAAGTGTTCCAATATGGTCTCGATCTGAATACGAAGAAATCCAACATTATGAATCCCTTCTTCGATAGCAGTTTTAGCACCTCTCCAGATACGATTTCCTTTATAATCAACACCAATAAAGTTTTTCTCGGGAAAAAGCTTTGCCAGATTGACCGTGTATTCTCCTTTTCCACAAGCCAATTCTACAACGATTGGATGATCATTTTTAAAATGCGATTTAGCCCATTGACCTTTAAGTGCTTTACCAGCATCAAGTTCTACGACATTGTCAAAAGTACCAATCTCCGCAAATTTTCTAAGTTTGTCTTTACCCATTACAATAAAATATCCTGCAAAAATAACCTTATTATTGCACTAATCAATAGCTTATGTGGTAAATTTAGTTGAAGACCTTAAGAGAAACTCAAATCAAATGATCTGATCAAAATTTAATGCATGATCATCTTAAAAAAATGAATGATCACTTATTACCAGAAACCACATAAAAAGCAAGAAACATATTTCTGTTAAAATGAAAACGAGCGATCTAAAGAATAGATTCAATTTCCAAGGATATAAGTCAGAAGACCATACCTAACTTAACAGAATATATATCTTAATAGGTTTCACTGTAAGATGGAATACCATATTCGTTAACCTGATCTTCCACTACGGGAGGTGTTCCGATGGTCCCTTTTCTTTTTTTATTTTTTTTAGGTTTAATAAAATCCGTCACTTTTGCAATAATACCAGTAATACTATCCTGATTGACCTGCCCAAGAGCTTTTTCTGAAGCTAATAATAAAAGTGCTTTTTTCAAAACACTTGCTTTTTTAAAGAAAAATCGATTCATCACGAAGGGCACACCAATTCGCAATACTTTAGTCAACCAATCAGAATCTGTGCCGCCACTATTTTTTGCCGGAGAGAAAAGTCCTGTAATCATATTTAATCCCGGAACATTTGATTTCACGACATTAAATATACGCATAGGAGTCTCTATTTTATGATTTAGCAAGGTCATTTGCGATTTCAAGTACGCTTCTTGTTCATTTTTTAAAACCTTAAGACGAGTAATCTCCGCCTTCAACTCTGCGAGGTTATGAATTTTGCTTTGTTTCGTCATCTTCTACTTTTTCTTGTTTCACAATATTTTCTTCTTCCTCTAATTCGTCTGTCCATTTCGCAGAAAATCGACGAATTGACAAATCCATAAATTTAGACTCCAACGTCGGCTCAAGTACCCGAATCAAAACGAGTACAAGCAAAAATATAACTGCCGTAGCTAAAAAACCTAAAGAATTGCTTCCTAATACTTCTCCTAAATAAAATCCCAAAGCAAGACAAAGAAAGAATACAATAAATAAACTTAAAATTATTTTTGCACCATCAACAATCAAACTTGCAATTAAACGAGAAGATCGCTCCACTGTCTTTAGCCGAATTAAATTTAATTGCGAATCTAAATATTCCTTTGTCTTTTGGAATGTACCACTTAGCGAGAATTTTTCTTCTTCCATTTATTTCTATGTTAAGAACCAGAGGCTATAAGCCTCTGATTATAGTATTGATAATAATTTCTTTAGGTAAAAATTACCGCTATTTATGCATGCTCTGTAATTTCATCTTCGAAAATCTCTTCTCCTTTATTAATTTTTGTTTTAAGAGTAGCAACAACTTTTTCTTTAAAATCATTTAACTGATCAAACTGCTCTTCAGCGCGTTCGCGAATAGCATCTCCCAAATCAGCCAATGACTCATTAAGCTTGTCTCTTGTCTCTGTTCCTTTGTCAGGTGCGAATAAAATTCCTAAAGCGGTTCCTGCAGCCAAACCTGCTAATAATGCCAATACTACTTTACTATTATCATTCATATTATTAAACTTAAAATGTTAATCCTTTGTAATCCGTTTTATTCAGTAATAATACAATTAGCTAAGCAAATCGTTTGCCAAAAGCCAATATTTTTTGATATATGATAAATACCAGCTATTACAATATAATAAATTTGAACAAAAAAAACAATTCAGGTTATTTTTAAAGGTAAAAAAAATAATTCTTACAATTATTAGATAAATTTAATTAACTTTAATAGCCGTTTAAACCATTTTTATGTTAACAAAAACCTATAGCAGCGCCGTTTATGGTATCGAGGCCACCTCTGTAGCTGTGGAAGTAAATATAACCGCAGGTACGAGATACTATATCGTTGGTTTGCCAGATAATGCAGTTAAAGAAAGTCTACAAAGAATAGAAAGTGCCATTGTGTCTTGTGGCTATCGAATGCCAAGGCAAAAAATAGTCGTTAATCTTGCCCCTGCAGATATTCGAAAAGAGGGTTCAGCATACGATTTGGCGATTGCAACCGCCATATTAGCATCGTCAAATCAAATAGAAGCAAATCGGTTAGCAGATTATCTTATCTTGGGGGAACTCTCTTTAGATGGTAATATTCAACCCGTGAAAGGAATATTACCCATTGCTATTCAAGCAGCAAAAGACAAATTTAAAGGTATAATTCTACCAGAGACAAATGCCAGAGAAGCTGCTATTGTTTCAAACTTAACTGTTCTGGGTGTCGATAATTTGTTACAAGTAATTCATTTTTTTAATAACAAAAGTGATTTAAAAGTAACAAGTGTATCCATTGAGGATGAATTTTTAAATCATGCAAATCAAAATGAAGACGACTTCGGAGATGTGAGAGGACAAGAAAATATCAAAAGGGCGCTAGAAATAGCTGCAGCTGGTGGTCATAACCTGATTTTGATAGGGCCTCCAGGGGCGGGGAAAACAATGCTTGCTAAAAGAATGCCTACAATATTGCCACCATTAACCATAGAGGAATCCTTAGAAACAACCAAAATACACTCTGTGGCAGGTCAATTAACAGCAAAAGAATCTTTAATGACTAGAAGACCTTTTCGATCTCCACATCATACGATTTCGGACGTAGCACTTGTTGGTGGAGGAACGAATCCTCAGCCAGGAGAGATATCCTTATCGCACAATGGTGTATTGTTTCTAGATGAGCTTCCTGAATTCAAAAGAACAGTGTTAGAAGTGATGCGACAGCCTTTGGAATCACGTAGCATTACGATATCCAGAGCAAAATTTTCTGTAGACTATCCAGCGAGCTTTATGCTAATTGCAGCGATGAACCCATGCCCATGTGGGTACTATAATCATCCCGAAAAAGATTGTACCTGTGGCACCAACACCGTACAACGATATTTAAGTAAAATATCGGGTCCTTTATTAGACCGTATTGATCTTCATGTAGAAGTGACCCCAGTGGCTTTTAAAGAACTTACGTTTGACCAAAAATCCGAAAAAAGCCATATCATCAGAGAACGGGTTATGGCAGCCAGAAAAATTCAAAACGAACGCTTCAGGGCTTTTCAAAATATCCATAATAATGCACAAATGAGTAGTATACAAGTTCGGGAAAGATGCCAAATAGATGCTGAAGGAAGAAAATTACTTAAAAATGCTATGGAAAAATTAGGTTTATCTGCTCGGGCCTATGATCGCATTTTAAAAGTTGCAAGGACAATCGCCGATATGGAACATGAAATTGATATCAAAAACCATCATTTAGCGGAGGCTATTCAATTTAGAAGCCTTGACCGCCAAAGTTGGATAGGATAGTTTAAAACTGACTTACAAAATGTTTAAAAATCCAAGGATAAAGGATCAAAGTGATAATCACTCCAGATAATGCGCCGAATAAATGTGCATCATGGTTGATACCATCTCTTGAGTTTCTAGACGCCCATACACAATACCCCAAAAAGAGGACCGCAAATATATACGCAGGCATCGGAATAATCATGAAGATACCCAGCATCATTTTCGGGTCAAACATAATATAACTAAATAATACAGCACAGATTGCTCCTGAAGCTCCTAAACTGTAGTAACCATAATTATTTTTATGCTGAAAAATGGTTGGAATATCACTGAGTATCAAACTTGACACATAAATAATGGCAAACTGAAGATGACCCCAATCACTGATTTGGATTAATATCTTTTCTAAACCAAATCCAAAATAATAAAAGGTGATCATGTTGAATAAAAGATGACCCCAATCTTTATGAACTAACCCACTCGTTAAGATCGTATAGACTCTTTTCTTTCGATAGATGCTATAGGGGTGCAACATCATTTCACCCAGTACTTGAGGATTTGAAAAACTATAAATACTTGAAGCTATGGTTAAAGCAAAAATAATACTCGCTACGGGAGTTAAAAACAGATATTCCTGTATCATATAATTAAAAACGATCCTCTAATAATAAAACATATAATTCTTTTGGACCATGCGCTCCCAAAACTAAGCGTTTTTCGATATCTGCAGTACGCGAAGGTCCGGTAACTGTGGATACCATCGTAGGCATCTGATTACCATACCGACGTTGCATATAGGATAAAGCATCTTTAATATCCCAAACCATTTGAGAAGCTTTTGCGATCACAATATGAATTGGCGGATAAATACCCAATCGCCGTCCAGAAGCATTAGCATTACTAACCATGATACTTCCATTACGTGCAATCAAAACTTCACAAGACGTAATCCCTGCATCAGCAGCATCAAATTCGACTTCATTGGTATGTATAGGAAACCCGTAAGGATTCAACAAGTCTTGAACACCTTTTTCCCAAGTAAATATTTTTTTTATATTATTTTCTTCCGTTAAATGAATCAAATTTTCGATGAGATTGATCTCACCATCACAATACAAAAACTTCCCTCCAACAGCTGTCAGTTCTCGCGCAAACGTAACGTCAACTAATTCATCTTCCTCGTGATATAAAGGTGTTTTTTTGAATTTGGGATGCGGATTTTCACTTTTTTGAACTAGAGCCTGTCTGATCTTACCTAACATCTGCTCTTTGCTACTGCTATTTTTAACATTCATATGGCGGAGGTAGTAAAAAATACAGCGCCTCTTAATATAAGAAGCGCTGTACAATAAATATTATGTGTTTGGATTATCTTCTTCTTTGATCCCGATTTTAGGTTCTGCGACACTCGTCTCTTCTGGTAAAACATCTAAAGGTAGATCCGTTTGTGGAACACCACCCCCATCTCCACTATTCACAAACTCATCATAAGTAGTTTTCGTGTCAAATGGACGTTTTCCTAAAATTTCTTCCAAATCGCTCTGGAACAAGATTTCCTTTTCTAATAATTTCTCTGCGATAGCGATTAAACCATCTTGTTTTTCTAGTAACAATTGCTTTGTTCTGGTATAAACATCAGTAATTAGATTACGAACTTCAGAGTCAATTAACTCTGCCGTTTTGTCAGAATAAGGCTTGTGAAATTGCTCGGATCCATCACGGAAAGAAACATTTCCAACTTTTTCATTCATACCATAGATCGCAACCATAGCGTATGCCAATTTTGTGATGCGTTCCAAATCATTTTGAGCTCCAGTAGATATACGCCCAAAAGTAATATCTTCAGCTACACGACCACCCATAGTCATACACAAACTATCCACTAACTGCTCTGTGGTATATAAGAACTGCTCTCTAGGCAAATACTGTGCATACCCTAATGCCGCAACACCACGTGGTACAATAGATACCTTAACCAAAGGATCTGCATGCTCTAAAAACCAACCTGCAATCGCATGGCCTGCCTCATGATAAGCAACAATTTTTTTCTCCTCCGGAGAGATGATTTTATTTTTCTTTTCTAAACCACCAATAACACGATCTACTGCATCTTGGAAATCTTGCATATCAATTTCCGTCTTGTTTTTACGCGCAGCAATTAAAGCAGCTTCATTACAAACATTGGCAATCTCAGCACCTGCAAATCCTGGTGTCTGTGCGGATAATTTCTTGGCATCAACCTCTTCCGACAATTTTAAAGGCTTTAAGTGCACTTTAAAAATATGCTCACGACCAATTAAATCTGGTTTGTCAATCGAAATTTGTCTATCAAAACGTCCTGGACGCAATAAAGCGCTATCCAATACGTCAATACGGTTTGTTGCAGCTAGGATGATAACGCCTGAATCTGTACCAAAACCATCCATCTCGACCAATAGTTGATTTAATGTATTCTCACGTTCATCGTTACCACCCATCATCGAGTTTTTACCACGAGCACGACCAATAGCATCAATTTCATCAATAAAAATAATACATGGTGCTTTTTCTTTTGCTTGTTTAAATAAATCACGAACACGAGAAGCTCCTACACCAACGAACATTTCAACAAAATCAGATCCTGATAAGGAGAAAAATGGAACTTGTGCTTCACCAGCAACGGCTTTCGCAAGTAATGTTTTTCCTGTTCCTGGAGGGCCTACTAATAACGCTCCTTTAGGAATTTTACCTCCTAGATTGGTATACTTACGTGGATTTTTCAAGAAATCCACAATTTCCATAACCTCTTGCTTCGCTTCTTCTAAACCAGCTACATCATTAAAAGTGATATTGATGGAAGATTCCTTATCAAAAAGTTGAGCTTTTGATTTACCAATATTAAATATTTGGCCTCCACCTCCAGCGCCTCCACCATTCATACGGCGCATTAAGAATAACCATAATAATACCATCACGACTAATGGCAAAATAAACGTTACGAAATAATTGGCCCAAGGATTGGAACGATCTTCATAGCTGACACTCAATCGCGGGGTACCTGCAGGTAAATTTTCTTGTGCTGCCTTTAAGTTAGCCGCTAAAATCTCCGCAGAAGCTTCCGTAAAAAAATATTGCGGTCCAGTAACAGGAGTTAATGCTAATGCATTGGGTCCTGGAGCAACATCCTTATATTTTTCATCTTTTAAACGATCTTTCTTAATATAAACGTCAATCTGTACAAGGTCATTTTTCTTAGTACCTTCTAACCGCTCTACATCTCCTGTTGGTAAGATTGTAGATTCAAACTCACTGTAAGTAATCTTTTTAGCCGTACTATCGCTAAAAACGTATTGTAGGGCAAAAAAAACCACAATCAAAGCAAAACTTAACCACAAGATATTAAACTTGGGCGGTTTTGGGGTTATTTTACCAGTTGGTATTTTCTTCATTCTATCTTATTTATATCGTTTTAAATCTATTTTTATATCCAAATCTATGCACTTTGAAAATTTTGAATTTGAGCATCTCCCCATAAATCTTCGATCGCATATAGCGCTCTTTTCTCCTTTTTGAAAATATGAACGACCACATCTACAAAATCAAGTATCAACCACTCTCCAATACCTTGTCCCTCCTTATACTGAGGATCCTGACCAAATGTTTTATAAACCTCATCCTCCACACTTTTTGCTATTGCATTGGCTTGAATATGGGAGTCGGCATGGCAAATGACAAAATAATCAGAAACAGAACTGTTAATATCTCTCAAATCCAATCGCACTATTTCACTTGCTTTCTTCTCTTGCATACCATACACAACAACCTCTGATAGGCGCGTTGACAATTCCGAACTTTTATTTTTATCCATTAAAAAATATTATAGTTTTGACTATTATATACAATTAAAATTTTTTCACTTTGCAAAATAACACATTTTCAGGACTTATCATTGGTCAAAATGTAATTACTGTCGACCGAGTGTCATCCACAAATGATTATTTTAAGGATAACTTGTCAAAATTCAAGCCACAGGATGAAGGTTCTGCCATTTTAGCAGTTGAACAATACGCTGGTAAAGGTCAAAGGGGCAATATGTGGATCACCGAACCAGGTAAAAATATTATTACATCAATTTTAGTATATCCTCATTTTCTAAAAATCGACGAGCAATTTGCCTTATCATGTGCAATATGTCTTGGGATTATGAAATGGTTAAAGACCAAAACAAAAGAGATAGTACAAATTAAATGGCCTAATGACATTTATGTAAACCAGAAGAAGATATCGGGCCTATTAATTGAAAACAGCATCAAAGGAACTTTAATTGGTTCCAGTGTTATCGGAATAGGTGTTAATGTGAATCAGACCACATTTATAGACCATCCACATATCACATCGCTAAAATCGATTAATGATACCGCTGAAGAATATGATATATCGAGTTTAGCAAATGAACTATATCTATTTTTAGACACCGAATACAAACGCTTGAAAAATGCAGATCAAGTGCAACAACTTCAAGAGTTCAATCAACATCTTTTTCGTAAAAATGAAACAAAGACCTATAAAATTGCGGATGTAGAAATTAAAGGAAAAATTATACAGGTGCTGCCTAACGGTCAATTACAAGTGCAAATAAATCAGGAAATAAAGGCATTTGATCTCAAGGAAATTAAGTATGTACTATAGCATAAAAAAATATTTACCATCAACAGATAAATATATCTCATCAAAGCACTAAATTTGCTAAAGGAAATTAAACTTTAGCTATTTTGCTACGTCATACTAAAGCACAATAACTATTAAAATAAACAAAAACAAATTATTCTGATGAAATCATCATAAGCAATACCGCTAATAATTAGCTATAAATTTACTTATGATAGCTTCATAACAATTTAAAACAAATATATACCAATGAAAAAATTAACATTAATAATAGCAGTATTATTTTTTGCTATTTCAGGTGCTGTAGCTCAAATCCATAATCCGGTAAAATGGACTGTTGCTTCAAAAAAATTAAACAGTAAAGAAGCTGTTATTTTTATCAAAGCAACCATTCAAGATGGTTGGCATATCTATTCTCAAAACATAGGTGAAAATGGTCCTATTCCAACTTCATTTACATATCCTGCCTCTAAAGATTATACATTAAATGGTAAAACAGCTGAGCCAAAACCAGCGACTAAGTATGAAGAAGTATTCAAAATGAATGTAGGCTATTTTAATAAGGAAGTTGTTTTCCAACAAAAAGTAAAATTGAATAAAGGAACTGCAACCGTAAAAGGTTCTGTTGAATATCAAGCGTGTGATAAAACACAATGTCTTCCTCCAACTGATTATGCATTTACGGTTACCATCAAGTAGTAAATAATAAAACCAATACAAGAAATTTAGCGCTATTTAGATCAAGCAAAAAAAGATCTAAATGGCGCTTTTTTATAGGGAGATCTTTTTAAATCGCAAATGGTTTGTTAAAACCAATTTGAGGTTAAATAAAATGTTAATTTTAGGAATCCAACTAACATAAAACAGCCATCTTGGTCAGAATATATTGCAAATTGATCTGTCTGAAGTAAAATTGACTTTACAACTACTAAAAGATAAGGGGATTCTCATCCCCTTTTTCTAATTTTACAACTTACATATGAACTCTACAAAAAATGGCTAAAAAGAAACTATTTTTACTTTACTTCGTTATTTTCAGTTTATTCATTCCTGCCTTCTCCTTTGCATCGGTGCAAGACTCATTGCTTAGTGTAGAAGGAATCGAATTTTCAGAATCAGCTGATACGGCAGCAATTTCAGACGTCCCTTCAGATTTGGTTTTTTCAGAAAGTCCCGACACTATAAGTCAAGATACAGTTAAAAACACGCAAAATTTAGCAGTAAAAGCCACACCTGAAGTAAAAAAGTCTTTATGGGGGATTTTTCTCGCAGGATTGATTGGTGGTTTTGCAGCTCTATTGATGCCCTGTATCTTTCCGATGCTACCTTTGACAGTTAGTTTTTTTACAAAACAGGCTGGATCTAGGGCAAGCGGTATCAGTAAAGCTTTATTATATGGTCTTTTTATCATTATTATCTATGTTGCCTTGGGTATGATCATTACTATCCTTTTTGGATCGGATGCACTCAATGCTTTGTCAACAAATGGTATATTCAATTTTATATTCTTCCTGCTATTGGTGGCTTTCGCTGCATCTTTCTTCGGTGCATTTGAAATCACACTACCAAGCTCATTTGTTAATAAAATGGATGCTAAATCCGATAAAGGTGGGTTAGTAGGTCTTTTCTTTATGGCTTTTAGTCTTTCTTTAGTTTCCTTCTCGTGTACAGGACCGATTATAGGAACTTTATTGGTAGAAGCTGCATCAAAAGGCGAACGATTAGGGCCAGCCATCGGTATGCTGGGATTCTCCATTGCATTAGCGATTCCCTTTGGTTTATTTGCCATGTTTCCATCGCTTTTAAAATCACTTCCAAAATCTGGAGGATGGTTAAATAGTGTAAAAGTTGTTTTAGGATTTTTGGAATTAGCACTAGCACTAAAATTCTTATCCAATGTCGATCTAGCTTATCATTGGAATTGGTTGGACCGCGAAGTTTTCCTTTCACTTTGGATCGTCATTTTTGGTTTAATGGGACTTTACTTAATTGGTAAAATTAAGTTTTCACACGATAGTGAATTGAAATTTTTATCTGTTCCACGTACATTCTTAGCGATTGTGGTTTTTTCATTTGTCATGTATATGATTCCAGGACTATGGGGAGCACCATTAAAATCTATCTCCGCTTTCTTACCTCCATCAGCAACTCAAGATTTTGATTTATCAGCAGGAATAGCAAATGGGTCACCTACTCATTCAGACGGTAAAGTGAAAAAATATGCAGAGATATTTCATGAGCGTGGTACACCTAAAGGATTTGACCCTTACTATGATTATGATCAGGCTTTAGAAACAGCTAAAGAATTAAAAAAACCTGTACTGATTGATTTTACAGGATGGAACTGTGTTAATTGTAGAAAGATGGAAGCAAACGTTTGGACAGATCCAACCGTAGCCAAATTATTAAAAGAAGGTTTTGTAATGGCTGAACTTTTTGTGGATGACCGCACAGAATTACCAGCAGCAGAACAAATTATATCAGCTTATTCAGGCAAAAAAATAAAAAATATCGGAAATAAAAACTCCGATTTTCAAGCTTCAAAATTCAATAGTAATTCGCAACCGCTCTATGTTATTGTGGATACAGAAGGAAATGTTTTAGTCCCGCCATCAGGAGCAAACTATGATCCTGTCGAATACGCAAAATATTTGCAAAGTGGTATTGATGCATTTAACACTAAAAAATAATTCCTCTTTATTATCCAAAAATTTTGTCATAAGTAAAGGAAAAAAGGATTTATAGAACAATAATATGTAAGTGATAAGTAAAAACAAATCATATCACCTACATTGTTTTTGATATTCAACTGATTTATATTGCATATAAGAGACAATTTATTTAAGTTTGAAATATGAGTAATATTAAAAATATAGCAGTATTAACTTCTGGAGGAGATGCTCCAGGAATGAATGCTGCCATTCGCGCGGTAGTTAGAGCAGGTATATATAATGGTTTGAATGTGTTTGGCGTAAGAAGAGGTTATGACGGTTTGGTCAATGGTGATATGTATGCCATGGACGTAAAATCTGTCGCTAATATCATTCAGCGCGGTGGCACGATCTTAAAAACAGCAAGAAGTGACGAATTTAGAACTATTGAAGGTCGTCAAAAAGCTTATGAAAACATTAAGGAACATCAGATCGATGCGCTAGTTGTGATTGGTGGTGACGGAACTTTCACAGGTGCTTCTAAATTTCTTGAAGAGTTTGATATTCCGATCATTGGTCTTCCAGGAACAATTGATAATGACCTCGCAGGCACTGATTTTACCATAGGATATGACACAGCCATTAATACGGTTGTACAAGCTGTTGATAAAATCAGAGATACAGCAGAATCTCACGACCGACTTTTTGTTATTGAAGTTATGGGAAGAGATTCTGGATTGATTGCCTTAAGATCTGGTATTAGTACTGGTGCTGAAGCGGTATTGATCCCCGAATTTAATGTGGACTATGATGCCATTATGAAACGCTTGGATAAAACGCGTAAAAGCAAAGCATCACGCATAGTAATTGTTGCAGAAGGAGATTCGGAAGGCGGAATGGTTGTCTCAGAAAGAATTAAAGCAAATTTTCCACAATATGACGTACGTTTATCTATATTAGGACATATTCAACGTGGTGGAAGCCCAACTTGTATGGACAGGGTACTAGCTAGCCGATTAGGAGTTGCTGCAGTAGAAGCACTCCTTGAGGGTCGTAAGGGAGAAATGGCAGGTCTAGTTCACGGTGAAGTTGAATTTATTTCGTTTAATAAGGCGATTAAACATATTGATTCTATTAATCAAAATTTATTAAGAATCGTAGAGATTCTATCTTTATAAAAAGAATTGCTTATCTGGATATATCAATAAGTTTTATATAAAAAAAGCGTGGTTAAGTATTTAACCACGCTTTTTTTATGTTATAGAGATTATTAGGAACGCCAAGCTTTATATTGGTTGATCAATCCATTGGTAGAGGAATCATGTGTCGTGATGATATCTTCAGATTCCAATTCAGGAAGAATCTGTCCTGCAAGTTGTTTTCCTAATTCAACTCCCCACTGATCAAAACTAAATACATTCCAGATAATGCCCTGCACAAATATTTTATGTTCATATAGCGCTATTAATGTTCCCAAAGAACGTGGTGTAACTTTTTTAAGCAAAATAGAGTTACTCGGTCTATTTCCTTCAAATACTTTAAAGTTTTTCAACCGTTCAATTTCTTCTTCAGATTTGCCCGATGCTTTTAACTCTGCAATTACAACTTCCTCCGATTTGCCATTCATCAATGCCTCTGTCTGTGCAAAGAAATTGGACAATAACATCTGATGATGTTTACCGATTGGATTTAAACTAATCGCAGGTGCAATGAAATCACAAGGAATCAATTTGGTTCCTTGGTGTATCAACTGATAAAAGGCATGTTGACCATTGGTGCCTGGTTCTCCCCAAATAATTGGACCTGTCTGATAGTCTATGGCGTTGCCGTTACGATCTACGCTCTTACCATTACTCTCCATATCTCCTTGCTGGAAATAAGCCGCAAAACGATGTAAATACTGGTCATAAGGTAAGATCGCATGACTGTCTGATTCAAAGAAATTATTATACCAGATACCTAGTAAACCCAGAGTAACTGGAATATTCTCTTCAAATGATGCCGTTCTAAAATGCTCATCAGCTTCGTAAGCCCCAGTCAATAATTCTTTAAAATGATCAAAACCTATAGCCAAGCTGATCGACAGACCAATAGCTGACCAAAGGGAGTAACGACCACCTACCCAATCCCAAAACTGGAACATGTTCTTCGTATCAATACCAAATTCAGCAACCGCAGCAGTATTGGTACTTAATGCAGCAAAATGTTTCGCAACATCAGCTTTATGTGCACCACTATTTAAAAACCAATCTCGGGCGCTATTGGCATTAGCCATTGTTTCTTGTGTAGTAAAAGTCTTTGATGCTATTAAAAATAAGGTAGTCTCTGGATCAAGACCTTTAAGGGCTTCTGCAATATGCGTTCCATCTACATTAGATACAAAATGCATATTCAAATGTGTACGGTAGGCTTTCAATGCTTCCGTTACCATAACAGGGCCTAAATCTGAGCCTCCAATACCAATATTAACCACATCTGTAATCGTTTTACCTGTATAGCCTTTCCATTCTCCAGAAAGAATACGCTGTGTAAAAGATTCCATCTGCCCCAACACCGCATTGATGTCCTCCATAATATCTTGACCATCCACTAGAATTGACTTTCCGGATTGATTACGTAAAGCAGTATGCAACACTTGTCTTCCCTCTGTTTCGTTGATCTTCTCTCCATCAAACATCGCTGCGATAGCTTCACTCAGCTGACATTCCTGAGCCAATTGTCGTAATAATGCCAAAGTCTCATCGTTCACTCTATTTTTAGAATAATCTAAAAGCAAATCATTGAATTCAATACTGTATTTTTCAAATCGGAATGAATCTTCATCAAACAAATCTTTTAGACTATGCGCATTAATACTAATGTAATGATCAGCTAAATAACGGTAAGCAGCCGTCTTTGTAAAATCTATTTTTGGTAACATATCTTTCTATTTTAATCAAACTTAGATAAATTTGTTTTATTTACCATGTTAATTGTAGCATATATAAAAGAAATTTAATGATTTCTCCTTTGCCCTCCAAAACTATACTGATCCGGAAATATTAAAATTAATCTCGATCACCAAAATGCTACCATGAGCTTTTTGGGCATTTACTGTAGAAAGCTGTATCTTTGCCATTATGACCAAAGAACAAATTCAAGATTTGAGGGATCGTGTAACTTCCCTGAGGAGGCATCTTTGACATTGATGTCAAAAAAGAAGCTTTAGAAAAAGACCAAGCAATTACTTTAGAACCAGATTTTTGGAACGATTCAAAAGCAGCCGAAAAAATATTGCAATCGATCAAAGTACAGAAAGTATGGACTGATCATTTTGATCAAGTCGCCGCCTCTGTCGATGATACAGGTGTATTATATGAGTTTTATCAAGCGGGTGACGCCACAGAGGTCGAACTTAATGAACAATACCATATTGCGCTAGAAGCAGTAGAAGAGTTGGAATTTAAAAATATGCTAAGTGCTGAAGAAGATCAGCTGGATGCAATTCTACAAATTACAGCTGGTGCTGGAGGTACAGAAAGCTGTGACTGGGCGGCTATGCTCATGCGCATGTATATCATGTGGGGAGAGAAAAATGGCTACAAAGTAACTGAACAGGATTCTCAAGAAGGCGAAGTTGCAGGAATAAAAACAGTGACACTTCAAATTTCTGGAGATTTTGCTTATGGCTATTTGAAAGGAGAAAACGGCGTCCATCGTTTAGTGCGAATTTCACCTTTTGATTCCAATGGTAAGCGCCATACCTCATTTGCATCCGTATATGTGTACCCTTTAATCGATAATAATATCGAGATCGAAGTGAAAGATTCTGAGATCGAATGGGATACGTTTCGTGCTGGCGGTGCTGGTGGTCAAAATGTGAACAAAGTCGAAACTGCTGTGCGACTCCACCACAAACCGACAGGCATTATCATCAAAAATCAAGAATCTAGATCGCAGTTGCAAAATAAGGAGAATGCTTTCCGATTATTGAAGTCACAGTTGTATGAAATTGAAATGCGAAAACGTCAAGAAGCAACAGATGCAATAGAAGGCAATAAAAAGAAAATCGAATGGGGTTCTCAAATAAGAAATTATGTTTTACATCCTTATAAATTAATTAAGGATTTAAGAACCAATCACGAAACATCCAATACTCAAGCTGTATTAGATGGAGATTTGGATGAATTCTTAAAATCATATTTGATGGAATTCGGAGGATAAAAGATCAAAAAAAAGTTTTTAAAGGCTATGTCTTACACCCTTGAAAATTAATCTTGTTTGCATATTTTATATCCAAGCATAAAAAAACACCAGATTGATAATCTGGTGTTTTTTTTAATTCGTGCTATAAGAAGGCAATACCGGAAATATTGATTTTAATTGCCGTGTACCTCTTCTTTAAAATGAATTTTTCCACATCATAGATTCCACAGGTTTTGTCGTCTTAGTATTATACTTGGCATTGCCCTTCGTATTATAAAGCGTTTCAACCTCACCCTCAACAACAAAATAAATCAACTGACCGATGGGCATACCAGCATAGATACGTACTGGCTGTGCACAGGAAATCTCCAATGTCCAAGTGTTGCAAAATCCAACATCACCTTTACCTGCTGTTGCATGGATGTCAATACCCAAACGACCCGTGCTTGATTTTCCTTCCAAGAAAGGGACATGCTGATGGGTTTCTGTGTATTCCAAAGTAACTCCAAGGTATAATGTATTGGGCTCAAGAACAAATCCTTCTTCTGGAATTTCAAAGTGATCAATCTCATTATGTTTCTTAGCATCCAACACACGACTTCTGTAGGTCGCTAAATGTTTTCCTAAGTGAACATCATAAGAATTTGTGCCTAAGCATTTACGATCATATGGTTCTATAACAATATGGCCTTTTTCAATTTCTTCAAGTATACGTTTATCGGATAAAATCATGATTATTCTTTATTACATATGATTAAAGCTGAATTTCAAATTTCTAAATTGAACCCACAATAACCATTTATTTTCAAACTTAGATAAATTTGTTTTATTTACAATTTTAAATGTGCTATATCAACAACAAAGTTATCGATTTCTCCTCCTACTTTTTGCGGGAAAGTGAAGTAGTATTAAAATTTCACCTTATTTATCCTAGTTTCTGAGAACATAACCGTCATGAAAATTTTTAAATGAACGAAAATACCAACGACAATGACATGTATATAGAAGGAGTTAATCAAGAGAAATAGCCTGCAACAAAATCTTTACTGCTATATCCATGTAATTATATTGCTTATCAGATCAAATTTATCTAAGTTTGAGTATGAGCTTAGTATACCTACGAGAATTGGATCAGCATACCAAATTTGCAATTTGGCGAATTGAAGAAGATGAACAAACATTGTCGGAGCAATTACAATTAGATACTATAGAGGAGCAAAAGCTGACCAGCCTTTCCAATGGCAAGCGACGCCTACACTGGTTAGCGACTCGGGTACTATTGCGAACCTTACTCAATACAACCGCTTACATTGACTGTCCTTCGGATACAAATGGCAAACCATACTTGGCCAATTTTCCACAAAAGATATCCCTTACGCACTCTTTTGATTATGCGGGAGCAATTATAAGTTCAAGTGGACAGGTAGGTATAGATATGGAATTGATCAAATCAAAAGTAGAGCGTATAGCACATAAATTTCTCAAAGAAGAAGAACTCCACTTCATTTCTAAAGATAAAAGCCGGATCGAACAACTCTATGCTTGTTGGAGTGCAAAAGAAGCGGTATACAAACTACAGGGCAACGCTGGAGTTTCCTTCCTTCACAATATGACCATCGCTCCTTTTGAATATGAAGAGGAAGGGCTATTGAAATTGTACTTAACCAGTGAACAGTACAACCGCTCTTTTGATGTATACTATGAGAAGTTCAATGACTATTTACTAGCATATGTGGTCGAATAAGGCCGATTTTCGAAGCTAAAAGAGGAAGATAAAAAAATAATTTTATTCAGATTCAAACAGTTACGAAAAAGGTGTAACATTTATTTTGGAAGAGTAAAAAATGCGCTTATCTTTGCATCACATTAATAAACAAATGGCCCGTTCGTCTAGGGGTTAGGACGTTAGATTTTCATTCTAGAAACAGGGGTTCGATTCCCCTACGGGCTACACATTAAACAGAAAAGCTTGCAAATTAAATTTGCAAGCTTTTCTTTTTTGAAATGATTGATGAAGATCATGCCTTTAGTATTTTTGCTTTTTCCAGATCAAATTCTTCTTGATTGATTATCCCAGCATCCATTAATTCCTTCAAATCAAATAATGCTTGTTTCTTGAGCCCCATTTCCATCCCCTGTTTCGGTTCTGAAAACACTTTTTTCCCTGCGTTCAAAGGTTCTTCATCGATGGCATTTGTTTTCGCACCAAAATCAATCAGTAAGGCAGTAATCTCGTTAAATCCTTGCATATTCGAATAATCGATGGGTTTTTGCTCAAGGACATTTGAAACATCTGTAAGAGCCCCATTAGAGAGTAGATAGCGTAATACATCTTTTTTTCCATATGCTGCTGCATAATGCAAAGCAGTATTACCAGATGCATCTTGCTTATTCATAGATGCCCCACGATCTAATAGTTGCTTCACCAAAGATAGGTAACCCATTTTTGTAGCAGTTTGTAGCAATGTCTCACCAGCATAATGTGGCTCTATACCCAAGATAAAGGTCCGACCACCTGCACGCGCAATCAAGGTCTGAAGATATGTTCCATCTTTTCCATCAAAAGAATCTACAGGACGCGCATAATCTGGCGATAGGCCTTTTTCAAGAAATAACGCAAGTAATTCCTTTTGATTGCTATTGCATACGTACCACACGGGAGAGATTCCTTCAACAGATTCAGCAAATATATCGCTACCCTGTTCTATCAGTTTTTGTGCAAGCAAACGATTCCCCAATTTTACGGCTAATAATAGGGGCCCCTCACTGAGATCATTCAACATATTGACCGAAGCACCATTATCCAACAACATGTTTACAATAGATACTGACCCCAAGGCGACAGCAATATTTAATGCGGTATTGCCTTCCTTATCTGTGATATCTAGATTGGCTCCTTGTACAACCAGAAGCTGAACGACAGGCGGATATTTCTCTTGAACGGCTAGTAACAAGGGAGAGACTGCTTCATTATTCAATGCATTTACATCTAGTCCTGCTCCAATCAATTGTTCAGCCATATCTTGTTGACCAGTACGAGCAGCAATATGGAGTAAACTATTACCGGCAAAATCATTAATACGAGGATTTGCCCCTTTTTCTAACAGGTATAGAGCGGAAGGTTTCTGTTTTTGCAATAATGAAAAATACAGAGGTGTTTCTCCCCGATGATCTTCATAATCTATAGAAGCTCCTGCTTCCACTAATTTTTTCACTAAATCCAAGTAACCACGATGTGCCGCGTAGTGTAATGCGGTACGTCCCCTTTCATCTGTATAGGAGACATCGACCTGATTCTTTTCCAATAAAATTTCAGCAATCTTGCGTTTACCTCCTTCGCAAGCCACTATAAATGATTGAGACATATTTTTTTGGATTTAATATTTTAATAACCACTCTACCGTTTTTATCTTTAGATTGTCTTCCATAGCATAATCCACAGCTTTCTTATCTAAACTATTTTCTATTTGTGGATCTACTCCTTTGTCCACTAAATACTTGACTTTTTTATACAGATCACGAGCCTTAAATTCATCGTAATTGAGATTCACTTGACACACCTTGTGTAAAAGCGTGTTACCCTGATCATCTCTATAATTGACATCAATAAAGTCTTTTTCCATGACTTCTTCCACTGTGATAACGGACTTCTCTACCAACCAATCAACTCCAGTTTTTGCTTTCTGATACCAAAGCGAGGGTTCGGTAAGATCTGCACCATTTGACAATAGCAACGATAATACGTGCAAGTGACGGTCGTTTTCGATATGCATCATTCGGAGAAAAGCGTTGAGTAAATTTTCACCCTGTTTATTCACGCTGTGGAAATCGGGTTGACTGTAATTTAACATGTTAAGCAACAAGTCAGGATTCGATTGTCTGACAGCAGCATAGTAAAAAGCACTTTCTCCATGCCAATCTAAAAAATTTGCATCCGCTCCTGCATCCATTAAGCTAGTAATAAACTCCATATTTAAGTTATCTACCGCCATATGTAACGCTGTTTTTTGTTCGACATTAGCAATATTGGGATCAATTCCTTCAGATAATAACCAGTCTACTTTACTATTTTTATGATCCGCTACTTGCGTCCTCATGTTACATGCTTTAAATAGTAAGGTCTGTCCATATTGGTCTACACGATGTACATCAGCTCCTGCAGTGACAATAGTTTTTAATAGTTCGATTGGCGCATTTTCTTTAAGCGCAAATTCAAGAAGTGTTGTACCAGCAATTTGTTCATCGAGATCTTCAACTTGTTTTAAATAGCCTCCTAACCAAGTCTGATAGCTTTCGAGCACATCATCCTTCACCATCATCGGATTGATCAATGTCGAGATAACAGTATGATCAAAACGATCATAATCATACAGGTCTGTTGAAATAAATCCTTTAATAATAAATTTATCTAAAATGCTGTAATGCTGATTGCGGATCAATTCAGCAACTGTATTTTTCAGGGCATAATCCTGAAATTCGATCTTTTTTGTCGCTTGCGCAATGATTTGTTCCATCTCTTCGACTTCTCCTCTACCCGAACAAGTGGCTAGCATTCTTAATTCATCATTTGTCATTGTTAAAATTTTTAAATCAGAGAAAATTCTGATAATTTCTTTAAATCTGACGACTGCACATTTAAAGTTCTTCTAGGATTTGATTTCAAAAAATGATCAAAGCATCATGTTTTGAATATGAATTCTTATCCGCACAGTTTCTGCGCGATCTTACTATAAAAAACGCCTTTAATGATGAAATAGTGTATAATCCTTCCTTTAAATCATTATTTCACATATACAAAAGTTTTTTTGTATCATCTTGGCTCAATTGTTTTTTTCGATCTTCCCTGATAATTAAACAAAGCGCCTTCATACCAAAAAATGCAATATTTGAATGATATCTTGGCTATTGGTTTACAAAATAGAGCTAAATACTTACGATAAGAGCTTTTACCCATGCTGTAATCACAGAAATAATGTTCTATTTAAGTGGTTTGAATAAATAGGGCAACAAAAAGACTAATACTAGAAATTTGGTTTTCTTTTTCCTAAAAAAGCATCCACTCCTTCTTTAAAATCGTCGGTTAAAAATAGATTTGAAAAATGATCAATTTCGACTTGGTAACCATTTCTAGAAGAATCATCACAGGCATTTACCGCATCAATAGCCGATGCTACAGCAGTACTTGATCTCGAAAAAATCCGATCTAAGACCTGAATCACCCGATCCATTAATCCCTCAGCAGGTAGTACCTCATTGATCAGTCCCATTCTAAATCCATCATCAGCACTAATCATATCTGCTGTAAGTATCATCTGCAATGCTCTTCCGCGCCCGACTAATCGCGTCAATCTTTGCGTGCCGCCATACCCTGGAAGAAGACCTAAAGAAACCTCTGGAAGGCCCAATTTCGCTTGGTCTGACGCAAAACGCATATGACAGGCCATCGCTAATTCTAGACCACCTCCTAAAGCAAAACCATTTACTGCAGCTATAACAGGTTTCTTAGATTTTTCGATCAATTCCGTAAAAATATAGTGTCCTTTTTGAGAAAGAGAATGCGCATCAGATTGACTAAGATCAATAAATTCTTTAATATCGGCACCTGCAACAAATGCTTTTTCACCAGCACCCGTAATGACAATTCCCTTAACTTCGACATCTCTTTGGGCAGAGACAAGGGCAGCTTCAAGATCATCTAGTGTTTGTTGATTTAAAGCATTCAATGCCGAAGCCCTATTGATCGTAATAAAAGCAATATGCTTATCCACTTGATATAATAGATTTTGATATTCCATAAATTTAAAAATTTAAATGAAGTGAAACGCCGTACGTATCACGAGATACATTTGGTAAGTTCAGATAGGTTAATCTTCTTTTATATTCGACTCTAAATATTTTAAAAATATTATCAATCCCAACGATTCCCTCCATATAGGGTTGATTGCCCATCACTTGTGTCTTGTAAATACCTTGATCATCGCGATCAAACTGGAGGAGATCTTTATTTATATTGGGATTATTACGATCGCTCAATTTTCCATAATAGAACTTAAATCCTGTTACCTCACGCCATTTTAAGCGCTGTAATAAAGGGATTCGATTGAAAATGTAACCATCCCAATGGTGATAATATGCAAACTTGACGAAACGATCTGCAACAAATTCCATATTTGCTATCAAGTCAAAATTTTGCAAAGGTCCCGATTTATCCGCTTGAATATCCGGCATTTCCAAAAGCGGGTAATATAATGAGCCCCATATCTGACCAGCACTCAATTCCATATCAGCAGTTCCGGCTGGAGCCATGAATATCCTTTTGAAAATTTTAAATCTCAATGCATCATAACGTTGATTTGCATTCCAGAAACCATCCAAACCTTTATTGTACTGTAATGTCAAAATCGGAAATTTATTCCGAATCTGTGTTCTGACTAAATTGCGATAATAAAATTGTTCTCCAGGAGCCCATCGCAATGTCAGCTGCACATCATTAGTATTAATACCTGGAATAGTATCTGGCGATGCATTTGATGTCACAAAAGAAAGATCCCCAGCAGCTTTACGTTCATGCCGAGTTAAAGTCGTCTTGACACTAAAATGATTGCCGAACTCAATCAAATGCTCTAATCGATAAATATCATTCCATAACCATTTCGTCGGTTTGTTTCTCCTAAAGGACTGGAAGAAACCATCTCCCTTCAAATATCCTAGACTACGACCTGGTTCCATCACATCATGCTGAACAGTCGCTGAAAGGTAATGTGCAGGAAATTGTACAATAGACTGACCATTTAACGTATGCGCCACATTCAAATAATATTTCAGCTTCTGATCCTTGGTGCCATAAGCAGTATACCCCTCGAAAAAGAATTTATTAGACAGCAACTCCGTAGTCCTCCCTCCTAAGCGTATCCTACTCCCCTCGATTTCATTAAAGCTATAAGTATACTCTAATGGGCCAAATTCAAATTTACCAACATTATAATAACTTCGCACAAGGAAATAACCTATCGCTATCAATCGATTGACAGATTTCATTTCGGATAGCGAATCAATATTGGTATAGGTATTTGCTTCTGTTTGTGTTAAGGGCACTACACGAACACGATCCCATTGAACAGTATCTTTTTGATCTATATAGCGTTTCTCAATAGGAATACCGGAGAAGATTTGATCACTGATCGGATCATCTTTATATTTTGAATAGTAAGTTTCTTTCTTTCCATACAACGCATTTGCTTTACTCGTTCCAAATAAAATCTGAAGATTAGATCGCTTAGGGATCATTTGACCAGCAGGATGCCTTTCAAACTCTAAACCGATATTTATGGAATTTACCCAATTGATATTTGCCTCTTCACCAAGCTCCATATCCGCATAATAAACAGCATATCGATCATCATCAGAAATCCAAATAGATCCTTTAAATAATACATCCATTTTTGACTTGGCTTCAAAATACAATTCAATATACTTGAGACCATTATGAACTAAAGTATCTTTAATGGAATACTTGTAAAACGAAGGAGCATTTCCTGCTATTGGACTTAAAAAAGATTTACTGATCAACTGAATGTTATTCTCATAAATATCAATGTTTCGAAATTGATCTTGAAAATAACTTTGGATATTGGCATTGTTGATATAACGCTTATTCAACTCCGTCACTTTATGTCCTATAATGATTTTTTTCCTTCTTGAAGGTTTGAATGTGGAATATACTTCTGAAACATTTTCTTCTAAGAAAAAAGGTAAAATAGAACTACCGGGGATACTGATCGTATCTTTATTCTCAAACAAAAACCGCAATTTACGAGGGAGCTTATCTACTCTTGCTTTTAGATCTACAGTACCAAATTGTGATTTTTCGTACTCCTCGTATTGAATATGTTTTAACCGGGAGATGTGATTAGCATCTTTATGGGCAATTACGTTTTCGATTAATGCCAACGCAGGATCTTTATATTTACGACCTTTAGCATGAACCACTACTTCACCGATCTGATTTTCCTTGCCAGAGAGCAAAATATTCAAAACCGAATCTTGAATCATATTGAGATCGACTAACTTAAGCTCATAACCAACAGCTCTAAAAGCAATCTGGTCAAATTCATCCCGCAGGGTAATATTAAAATTACCGAGGGTATCAGCAGAAGTACCACCATGATGACCACTCCAAGAAATACTAGCTAAAGGGATCCCTTTTCCAGTTTTACCATCGATGACACGACCTTTAATATTTCGTTGTGCGAATCCTAGGCTTGTCAAAATACCCAGCACAACAGCAATAATAAAAAGTCTTTTTATTGTAGTTATAATCGGTACTAAAAACATCATGAATATCTGCAATTACTTATTCTACTGACAATATACAATTTGTCTATAAATTATAGAGCATGAAATAAAAATAAAAAATGCATAGCTTATATAAGCTATGCATGCGATATTCACAAATATTATACCATCTAAATTAACTCCATAAAACAATTTGGGTAGACACCGATTAAAATCGTCAATACTGTGGTCACAATAAAGAGCAAAACATAATTCATATTGATCGGGATATGTTTAGCTTCACCATTTCTAAAATACATCGCTACTACCACTTTTAAATAGTAGTATACAGCAATCGCTGCATTTAAAACAGCTAATATCAATAACAAAATATGATAATCAGCCATTACTGCACTGAACATCATAAATTTACCAATAAAGCCTGCTGTCAATGGAATACCAGCTAAGGATAACATCGCTATAGTCAGGATAGCCGCTAAATATGGATTTTTTTTGGCCAACCCATTAAATGACTCGAAATGATCTGAACCCATTGCTCGTTTCACTAAAATCAATCCAGCAAAAGCAGTTAGAGTAGCTAAAGAATAGGAAGCTCCGTAAACAAAAATAGCATTAGCAGAATTTATTCCCACACCAATAATAGCAAACAGCATGTAACCTGCATGCGAAATACTGGAATACACCAACATTCTTTTAAATGACGATTGCATTAAAGCCGAAAGATTACCTATAAATAACGTAATAATGGCGATGCCCAAAAAGATTGGTGTCCAAAAATCCTGTAAGGGTAAAAGGGAGAATGTAAATAAACGAAGCAAGCCAGCAAAGGATGCGATCTTAACAACTGTACTCATAAAGCTGGTAATCAAGATTGGAGCTCCATCATAAACATCTGCAGTCCAAAAATGAAAAGGGGCAGCACCGACTTTGAAAATCAGACCAATAATCATTAATAATATTCCTCCATAAAACAATGGGGAGATCTCATTAGGATGACTCGTGACATAATCTTTAATCATAACCAGATCAAAGGATCCTGAAGCGCCGTATAACAAAGTGATACCAAACAACAGAAATCCCGTTGAAAACGCTCCCATGATAAAATACTTAATAGCTGCCTCATTGGAAGCAGGATCCTTCTTCCGTATCCCTACCAGAATATACAAGGCAACAGACATAATCTCTATCCCTAAAAACAATAGCGCCAAATTGTGGAAACTATTAACCAAAACAGCACCCGTTAAGGAAAATAATAACAAAGTATAATACTCTGCCACATGATCACTAGAAGACGTGAAATACCCCTTAGATAGTATCAAAACCAGCAACGTAATCACGGTACAAAGTATGGAGAATGCTACAGCATAGTGATCAAATAAAACCATCCCGTTATATAAAGGTATAGCTTCTGCTTTCCAATCATGGATCAATAGGCCGATGACGACAAGGAGTCCAACTAAAGATACCGGTAATAATGATTTATTTGCTTTAAATAACCCTAAGTAAAGTACCAATAATGCTAATATTGATAATGTAATAATCGCCCCCATAATCGAATCTATTATTCGTAAAGTTTAAGTCTAAAATTATCTTCCAAGGAATGTAGCCAATACATCCAATGAAGCTGAAGAAATATGCAATAAGCTATTTGGAAAAATTCCTAAATAAATAATCAATCCTGAAATGATTATTAGTGTATATAATTCAACACCAGAAATATCGACAAAAGACGCAGTCCTTTCAGATGTTGTTCCGAGCATTGTTTTTTGATATAACCGTAACATATAGACAGCACCCAAAATCAATGTTAGCCCTCCAAAAACGGCATACCAAATGCCATATTCATAAATCCCTTTTAATAGTAAAAATTCACCAATGAAACCATTTGTTAGTGGTAAACCAATTGCGCCCATGATAATAATCAAAAACACAATAGCCAATCGCGGGGCTTGCTTTGCAATACCGCCTAAATCTCTTAAATCTCTTGATCCAGTCCGATCTTGAATGATATCAAGTACGAAAAATAAACCAACTACAGATATACCATGATTGATCATTTGTATCATAGCACCACCCATACCCGTTAAATTCCAAGTAAACACACCTGCACTAATTAATCCAACGTGAGCAATAGAAGAATAAGCAATCAGTCGCTTCGCATCCTGCTGCTGAATAGCAATGATGGAGGCATAAACGACAGCAAAAACACATAAAACCATCACTAGTTGACCATAGCTGGCAACAGCTTCTGGCACAACGGGTAATAACCAGCGCAATAAACCGTAAACACCCATTTTCAACATAATGCCCGCTAATAGCATCGTGCCTGCCGCAGGTGCATGTGTATACGTATTTGGTTGCCACGTATGAAAAGGAAAAATGGGTATTTTAATAGCAAAAGCAATAAAGAATGCCCAAAATATCCAACGTTGTGTAGAAGCATCCAAATCAAGTGAGACAAAAGAATGCCATTCAAAATCATGGGTAGCAACCTGTTGGTGTAGATATAATATGGCAATCAACATCAATAAACTACCAAAAAACGTATAGACAAAGAACTTTAAATTAACTCGAATTCGATCTCCATCACCCCACAATGCACATATAAAATAAATCGGAATTAAAGCAGCTTCCCATCCCACATAAAATGTAAAAGCATCCATAGCAGAGAACACTAACATCAAACCGCTCTGCATGAAAAACATCAATGCATAGAAATCACCTTTAAAAGGTTTTTTAAAAGTCGTGAGCACAATCAATGGCACTAAAACATTTGTTAAAACCAATAAAGGCAAACTAATACCGTCAATACCAATATGAAAATTTACTCCAAGAGCAGCAATCCATGGATAGGATTGTTCATAATTAAAGTCACCTGAAGCATTGAATTGACAAATAAAAGGAATAGTCAGACCCAACGTGATCAAAGACAAAATCAACGCCCCTTTTTTCGCTAATGCATGTTGACATACAAATAGTAAAAAGATTGCGCCAATTATAGGGGTTAAAATAAGTAAAAATAGGTTATCCATTGATTATCAAATAGCTATTACAATGTTAAAAACTCAATAAACCGTATATAAAGATGGCAATTGCCCCAACTACCATCAGTAAAAGATAGAAACCTACATTTCCACTTTGTAAAAGACGTACTCCCTTTCCTGTCATAAATGATGATCTACCAATTGCATTGACCAAACCATCGATGCCTGAGGTATCCACAACCTTTCCAAAAAATACAGATAACCAATTAATCGGTTTTACAATCAATTGATCATAGATTTCATCGACATAAAATTTATGATAAGAAAGTTTTGCAAGGCCAGTCCTTGCCACTTGATCATGCTGCGGAACAACCCCTTGCTTGACATATTTATTGTAAGCAACAAATGCCATTACTAAAACTCCAACAATAGATACTCCCATTAACATATATTCAGTACTATGCTCAATGGCATGCGTATGTTGTAGACGAGCACCATCTGCAAATACGGGGGATAAGAAATTAGCCAACCAAGCATTTCCCCCTAATACCTCTGGAAGATTTAAGACTCCTCCAAAAATAGATAATACAGCCAACATGATTAAGGGAAAAGTCATCGATTTAGGAGACTCATGTAAGTGATGTTTTTGCTCTTCAGTACCTCTAAAAGTCCCGAAAAAGGTCAGATAAATCAATCTGAACATATAAAAAGCAGTCATCAAAGCTCCGGCAAATCCCAAAATCCAAAAAATTGGGTTAGCAGCAAAAGCATGAGCTAAAATTTCGTCTTTCGAGAAAAAACCAGAAAAGGGAGGAATCCCCGAAATGGCAATGGTACCGATCAGCATCGTGATATAGGTAATAGGTAATACTTTTTTTAAACCGCCCATTTTACGCATATCTTGTTCATTGCTCATACCGTGAATAACTGATCCAGCACCTAAAAACAATAAGGCTTTGAAAAATGCGTGGGTCAATACGTGAAAGAAAGCTCCTGTAAACGCGCCAACACCTAATCCTAAAAACATATAACCTAGCTGCGACACGGTTGAGTAAGCCAGTACTTTCTTAATATCATTTTGTGTTAGAGCAACTGCTGCCGCAAAAAGTGCAGTACAAACACCTATAACAGCGATGATCTGGAGCGTTAGAGGAGAAAGAACAAACAAAATATTGGATCGAGCAATCATATATATACCCGCTGTCACCATGGTAGCAGCATGTATTAAAGCCGATACAGGTGTCGGTCCAGCCATGGCATCCGGTAGCCAAGTAAATAAAGGAATCTGCGCCGATTTACCTGTTGCTGCCACGAATAACAAAAGTGTAATCGTTAATAGGGTCATATCCCCAATAGGATAGTTTTTCGCAGATTGAAATACAGTTGCAAATTCTAAAGAACCAAATGCATTGAATATAAAGAAAACGGCTAACAGAAACCCCAAATCACCGATGCGGTTCATGACAAAAGCCTTCTTCGCGGCTGCGCCGTAATCACTATTTTTATACCAAAAGCCAATCAATAAATAGGAACATAGCCCTACTCCTTCCCAGCCAATAAACATGACCAAGTAATTGGACCCCATCACCAATAGCAACATGAAAAATATAAATAGATTCAGATAGGCAAAATATTTTGCAAAACCAGCATCCTGCTGCATATATCCAATTGAGTATACATGTATTAAAAATCCTATACCCGTTACAACGAGTAACATGATTGCACTTAAGGGATCAACCAGAAACGAAAGAGAAATATCTAAATTTCCAATTTTGATCCAATCAAAAATATGATATAATATAATTCCACTTTCACCACTCGTACGGTCCTCATATATAGATGCAAATAAGGTACAACTCAATAGAAAGGAAACAAATACGGTAGTACTACCGATAAAACCTACCAAACCTTTTGAAAGTACTTGTCGTCCTATACCATTGATCAGAAATCCAATCAAGGGCAATAAAGGAATTAACCAAATTAAATCACGCATAGCTACTATCTTTCTTTTTTTTAATGCTCTAAATTACCAACGAAGTTTGTGAAGAGACTCAATGTCTACCGACTTCGTATTTCGATATACCATAATAATAATAGCTAAACCGACCGCAACCTCTGCTGCTGCCAAAGCCATGATAAAGAATACAAATACTTGTCCCGAAGCATCACCATGTTGCACTGAAAATGCAGCTAATAAAAGATTAACAGCATTTAACATCAATTCAATAGACATCATCATAATAATGACATTACGACGAATAAGCACGCCGATCACACCAATGACGAAAATTATACTGCAAAAAATCAAATAATGATTGATTGGAACACCTTGTAATTGTTGAATTGCTGCTTCCATTATACTTTTCTTGTTTCTTTTTTCGCCAATAAAACTGCTCCAATCATAGCCGTTAACAATAGAATCGAAGACAATTCAAACGGAAGCAGGAACTCTTTAAATAACACTTTTCCCAAATTTTTCACTAAACCGATATCGGGATCTTTTACAATCAAAGGATTTGACAAGTCAAAAACTCGAAATGCACCAAAAAGAACAACTACCAAACAGCAACCTGCAATCACACCCATCATTTTTACTAGATTGGATTTCATAGGCTCTGTATCTTTATTGAGATTCAACAACATCAGTACAAATAAAAAGAGCACCATAATTGCACCCATATATACAATGAAATTCACCACAGCCAAAAACTGTGCATTTAATAAAATATAGTGAATGGTAAATGTAAAAAACGTAATTACGAGATACAGAACACTATGCACCGGGTTTTTCGTGAAGATGGTCATCAGCGCGAAAAAAATAGAAAGGAAAGCAACTAAATAAAAAACGGTCATAAGTCTTTGATTAACTATTCAACTTTGTAATATCAAATTTTGGTTCTACCAACTTATCTTTTCCATAAATGAAATCTTTACGTAAATAATCGGCGGTCACATGTGGTCCATCCAAATAAATGGCTTCTTTAGGACATGCTTCTTCGCAAAGACCACAGAAAATACAACGGAGCATATTGATTTCATATACTGCGGCATATTTCTCTTCTCGGTATAAATGCTTTTCATCATTTTTTCGTTCAGCAGCAATCATCGTGATCGCCTCTGCTGGGCACGACAAGGCGCATAATCCACAAGCCGTACAACGCTCACGCCCTTCTTCATCTCGTTTTAAAGAGTGTTGTCCCCTAAAATTTTTAGAAAAAGGTCGTTGTTGCTCGGGATATTTAATCGTAGGTATTTTTTTAAAAAAATGTCTTAACGTAATGGACAAACCTTTTACAATGGCTGGGAAATAAATCCTTTCCATAAAATTCATCGGTTTCTGTTCTAAAACTTTTTTCCTATTACTTAGTGGTTGCATAACGGTTCCTTTCTATGAAAAATATGTATCCTTAATCAATGTAATAATTCCTGTTAAAACGATATTTGCTATGGCTAAAGGGATTAACATTTTCCATCCCAAATTCATTAATTGGTCATAACGGAATCTTGGTAAAGTCCATCGTACCCACATAAAGAAAAAGATAAAAGCAAATATTTTAATAAAGAATGCCAATACGCCCAGAATCGTTATCCAATTCTCCGAAAGACCTAAGTCATTCATAAAAGGGAAATTATACCCTCCGAAATAAAGAGAAGCCATTAATGCCGAAGAAACAAACATATTGATATATTCAGAGAACATATAGAGTCCCAATTTCATAGAAGAGTATTCTGTATGATATCCACCAACCAATTCAGTCTCACATTCTGGCAAATCAAATGGAACACGATTACACTCTGCAAAAGCACAAACCATAAAAATGATAAAACCCAAAGGCTGAGACCAAATATTCCAATTAACAAATCCGGATTGGTCTGCAACGATCTCTTTTAGGGATAGTGATCCTGTAATCATCAATAAGGCAATAATGGATAATCCCATTGCGATCTCATAACTAATACTTTGTGAAGCTGCTCGAATAGCCCCCATTAGTGAAAATTTATTGTTCGATGCCCAACCGCCTAGCATAATACCGTACACACCTAATGCGATCACACCAAACATATAAAGAATACCGACATTCACATCCGCAACTTGTAGTGAGATCACGCGATCACCGATCGTTAACGATTGCCCCCATGGAATAACAGCAGAGCTGATGCATGCTGTAATGATAGCAATAGTGGGACCCATGATAAATAAAGTCTTATGTGCTCCGGCAGGAATGATTTCTTCTTTAAAAAAGAATTTTCCACCATCACAGAATGGTTGCAATAAGCCAAAAATTCCTGCTCGATCTGGACCGTAGCGATCCTGCATAAATCCAGCAATCTTACGCTCCGCCAATGTCGAGTACATCGCGATCACAAGTGTGACAACAAATACAATTGTGACAAGGGCAAATTTTTCGATGACAAATGACCACTCCATATTATTTCAATTTTTCAGTTCTAGCCAGTTGTTCTAAATTTTGTTCCTGTAGTACAGGATCATTTTCAATAACTGCTGGTGGATTAAAACGCGTGTAATGATTAGAAGCAATCACAGATTGATCGCTAATTGGCGTTGGTTCCTCTAATTTCCAATCGCGAGTTTCTTTTTTATCATAGCGACAGGTATTACAGATAAATTCTTCTACTTCACCAAATTCATCTTTCCTTGCGGTCACACGTATAACATCAGCCCCTTTATACCATAAAGTCACCTTACCTGAGCAAGTAGGACAATCACGATGCGCATCTACAGGCTTTGTAAACCAAACACGGTTCTTAAAGCGGAAAGTTCGATCTGTCAAAGCACCTACCGGACATACATCAATGACATTTCCTGAAAAATCATTATCAACGACATTTTGAATATAAGTCGAAATCTCGGCATGATCTCCACGTCCTATAATACCATGGACGCGTTTATCTGTTATCTGATCCGCAACAAAAACACAACGATAGCATAAAATGCATCGATTCATGTGCAATTGTATTTTCTCTCCAATATCAATACGTTCAAAGGTACGTCGATCAAACTCATAGCGAGTCTGTGCAGAACCATGCTCAAAACCTAAATCTTGCAACTTACATTCTCCAGCCTGATCACAAATAGGGCAGTCTAATGGATGATTTATAAGTAACATTTCGACGATAGCCTTACGTGCATCTACCACATCTGGTGAAGTGATATTTTCAACTTCCATACCATCCATAACTGTTGTTCGACAAGAAGCAACCAGTTTAGGCATCGGACGAGGATCTTTATCGGATCCTTTTGATACCTTAACCAGACAGGTACGACATTTACCTCCAGTACCTTCCAATTTAGAGTAATAACACATCGCAGGAGGAACAATATCTCCGCCGATTTGACGTGCCGCATTCAAAATTGTAGTGCCTGACGCTACTTCTATAGGGATACCATCTATACTAACTTTCAATTTTATCTCTTCTGCCATCTTCGTATCTCGTTTATCAATCTAATTAAGAAACAATCGGTGCTAAAGGATCTGCATAATGTGCTAATCCATAATTTCTTGTCAATGCATCCTCTGGATGATTGATATGCCATTCAAACTCATCTCTAAAGTGGCGAATAGCTGCTGCAACAGGCCATGCTGCCGCATCCCCTAAAGGACAAATGGTATTTCCTTCAATACGCCTTTGGATATCCCAAAGCAATTCAATATCAGACAAATCACCATGCCCCGTTTCAATTTTATGCAATACTTTTTCCATCCAACCAGTGCCCTCTCTACAAGGAGAACATTGCCCACAGCTTTCATGATGATAAAAACGACTGAAATTCCAAGTATTACGGACAATGCATTGATCCTCATCAAAAGCAATAAATCCTCCAGATCCCATTGAACTTCCTGTTTGGAAGCCTCCATCAGCCAAGGATTCATAGGTCATTAAACGGCTGTTCCCGTTTGCAGTTTTTAGAATTAAATTAGTCGGTAATATTGGAACGGATGAACCTCCAGGGACAACGGCCTTTAATCTTTTTCCATTGGCAATACCGCCACAATACTCATCCGAATAAATAAATTCTTCTACAGATAGGCCCAAATCGATCTCATATACACCTGGTTTTACTAAATTTCCACTCGCTGAAATTAATTTAGTACCGGTACTTCGTTCTATACCAATTTTAGCATATTCTTCACCACCATCATTGATAATGGGGACAGTTGCTGCAATAGATTCAACATTGTTGACAACAGTAGGACACCCATATAGGCCTGCAATAGCAGGAAATGGTGGTTTTATACGTGGGTTGCCTCTTTTACCCTCTAAAGATTCCAATAAAGCAGTTTCCTCACCACATATATAAGCTCCAGCCCCCGGTTGTACATAGATTTCTAAATCATAACCAGACCCCAATATATTATTACCTAGAAAACCTGCAGCCTTTGCTTCTTGTATAGCCCGTTCTAGAATACGGATTTGAGGCATCATCTCACCTCTGACGTAGATATAAGAAGTATGGGCACCCAAGGCATAACTGGAAACAATCATTCCTTCCAATAGCGCATGTGGAATGTGGGTCATTAAAAAGCGATCTTTAAAAGTTCCAGGTTCAGATTCATCACCATTACAGACTAAATAACGAGGCACCCCTTCTGGTTTTGCCAAGAAGCTCCACTTCATTCCGGTCGGAAATCCAGCCCCGCCTCTTCCACGAAGACCTGATTTCTTAACTTCTTCAACAACATCATCAGGAGACATCGTCTTAAGCACCTTTTCTACAGCACGATAGCCGCCCTGTTGACGATATACTTCGAAAGTTTGGATTCCTGGAACATCAATATGTGTTAGCAAAAGTTTACGTGCCATTTTAATTCGTTTTTGAGCTTAAATCATCTATTAATTGATCGACACTAGCTTCTGTCAAGTTTTCATAAAACGTATATTCAGGGCCTATCTGCAAGACAGGTCCATAACCGCATGCGGCAAGACATTCAACTCCCCGCCAAGAAAATAAGCCATCAGCCGTCACTTCACCTTCTTTCACACCCAATTTATTCTCCAGGTGCGTCATGATACGTTCGGCACCAACCAAACAACATGGTCCGGTACGGCAGACTTCCAAAACATATTTTCCTTGTGGCTGCAATAAGTACATCGTATAAAAAGTAGCAACCTCATATACCTCTATAGGTTCAATACCTAAATAGCCCGCAACTTTATTCATAGCATCAGGACTTAACCATCCAAATTCAGCTTGTACTAAATGTAAAATAGGAAGTAACGCTGATTTTTGCCTTCCCTCTGGGAAACGGGCCACTACTTCAGCAAATTGATCTAGCAATGTTGAAGAAAATTCAACAATCTCATTATGTTTGACACTAAGCATCTAATTCTCCTGCAATAACGTTAAGACTACTCATATTAAGAATTGCATCCGAAAGTAGCATACCTGCACTCATAGGAGCAAACATTTGATAATTAACAAAAGAAGGTCGTCTGAAATGTAATCGATACGGGGTACGTCCTCCATCGTGTACTAAATAAAAACCCAATTCCCCATTAGCCCCTTCTACCGCATGGTAGACTTCGGCCTTCGGAGTTTCCACCTCACCCATAACAATTTTGAAATGATAAATCAGTGCTTCCATGTTGGTATACACCTGTTCTTTTGGAGGTAAATAAAACTCAGGAACATCAGCATGAAAAACTCCCTTGGGCTCATTTGCTATCTTAGAAAGCGCCTGTTCGATAATGCGCATAGATTGCCGCATTTCTTCATTACGGACCATATAACGATCGTAGACGTCTCCTTTTGTACCAACAGGAACATCGAAATCAAACTCTTCATATGAACAGTACGGATTTTGGACTCTAATATCATAATCTACACCCGTAGCCCGTAATATAGGTCCTGACCAACTATAATCCAAAGCCTCTTCAGCGGTGACGGAAGCAATACCGGAAGTGCGTTCAATAAAAATACGATTACGATCAAACAACTCCATAAACTCAGTCAAAACTGGTGGAAATCGTTTTAAAAATTCTTCGATTTTTGCAAATGCAATATCATTGAAATCTCTTTCGAAACCTCCAATTCTTCCAATATTAGTGGTTAATCGAGCGCCACAAATCTCTTCAAAAATCTCATAAATAAACTCTCGTTCTTGCATGACATATAAAAATCCGGAGAAAGCACCGGTGTCCACACCAAGAATTCCATTACAAATGATATGATCTGCTATACGAGCCAACTCCATTACAATAACGCGCATATATTGTACGCGTTTGGGAATTTCTATTTTTAATAATTTCTCAACGGTCATATGCCAGCCCATATTATTAATAGGAGCTGAACAATAATTCAACCTATCTGTTAAGGGTGTTATTTGATAAAAAGGCCTATGTTCAGCGATCTTCTCAAAAGCACGATGAATATAACCGATTGTTGACACACCACTTACGATCCGTTCTCCATCAATCTGAACAACATTTTGAAACACGCCATGTGTAGCAGGATGCGTCGGACCAATATTTAAAGTGATTAACTCATCCTGAGGATCGTTATCTTCATATACAGGTTTATTGGGGGATATCTTGGTAATAAAATCGCTCATAACTGGTCTGCTTTTTAACTTTAACGGCCGAAATAAAGATCTTTCTTATCGACTCGGTTTGGATCTTCTAATGGATATTCTTTTCGCATTGGAAAGACTTCCATATCATCTACATTTAGGATCCGCCTTAAATCGGGATGTCCCAAAAATTGAATTCCATAAAAATCATATGTTTCGCGCTCCATCCAATTTGCCCCTTTCCAAATGGTAGTTGCTGTTGGAATTTCCGGATGAATACCATCTAGTTGCACTTTAACACGAATACGAATATTATTAATTAAACTATTGACATGATATACAATTTCAAAAGCTTTTTTTTGAAGCGGATAGTGAACGGCTGTAATATCTGTCAGATGAATAAACTGCAATTCTTCATCCTGTTTTAGAAAAGTTAAAACAGGAATAATAGCATCAACATGCACATCCACAGTCAACAGATCAAATCCATCATGGAGTTGCACAATATCTTGACCAAATTTAGATGTTAACTTATCCCATAAATAGGCGTTATCGATTTTATCCATAAGTTTCTATTCCATATTTTTCTAATAAAGCTCTATATTCAGGAGTATTTCTTCTATTTAAAGTCTCACTTTTCACAATATCCTGCAAACGAAGTACCCCATCTAAAATAGCTTCAGGTCTTGGTGGGCATCCTGGCACATACACATCGACTGGGATGATTTCATCAATACCCTGCAAAACGGAATAGGTATCAAATATACCACCACTGGAAGCACAAGCACCGACAGCAATCACCCAACGTGGCTCTGCCATTTGTGTATACACCTGCCTTAAAACTGGAGCCATCTTTTTGGCAATAGTCCCCATTACCAATAGCATATCCGCTTGACGGGGAGAAAAACTTGGTCTTTCTGCTCCAAAGCGTGCGAGGTCATAAGTTGACCCCATTGTTGCCATAAACTCAATCCCACAACAAGAAGTTGCAAATGGCAAAGGCCATAAAGAATTTGAACGCGCCAAACCAATCGCTTTTTCCAAACTAGTGGCAAAAAAACCAGCGCCCTCAACTCCCGGAGGTGCTTTGGCCAACTTAATATCGCTCATGGAAATATAATTTAAAGTGGTTTACAGTTGCGTGCCTTCGCACATATCAAAACTAACATTTTCTTGATAAAAATCAAGTGATTAGGGCAATTTAGAACTATTCTAATCCCAACTCAAAGCCTTCTTTTTGATCACGTAAATGAAGCCCAAAAGCAACATACCCATAAAGACAAACATCTGAATCAAACCCTCGAAACCAAAATCTCGAAAATTAACTGCCCAAGGATACATAAAGATAACTTCAACATCAAAAATGACGAACAAGATGGCTACTAAAAAATATTTGATAGAAAAAGGTTGTCTTGCATTACCAATGACTTCTACACCAGATTCAAAAGATGACAATTTATTCGCCGTACGAACTTTTGGTCCGATTAAGTGTGTGATTATAATGGTTCCTATACCAAATCCTGCTGCAACAATAAGTTGGAATAAAATTGGTAAATAATCAATTGGTGCATTTGCACTAACTTGTTCCATATCAAAATGTTTATATTGGTAAAACCTAAATTTAAGAAAAAAATAGGGGAAATCAAAAAAGGGGGAAACATTTGTTTCCCCCTTTTTCTCGAAATATTGATCAGCTTATTTTAAACCTTCTAAATAAGATTTAGCACTTTCATTTTCAGGATCTAATTTTAGAACCTCTTGAAAACTAGCTTTTGCTTTTGCAATTTCATTTTTGTTATATTGATAGAAACCAATATAAGTATGCGCATCTATTAAATATGCTTTGTTCTTTTCTTGTGTTCCTTTTTCATTAACCACTTGGATCAATTTCTCAAAAGGAGCTACGAAATCTCCCTTAGGCGCTTCTAAATTATCTGCCCCCAATGCTGAAAAAGCTCTGTAATATAAAGACGTAATTAAGTATTTTTCTAATACTTCTGGCTTAGTCGCCTTTTCTACTAGAGCCAATTGAGCTTGAGATTTTACGAATGCAGCAATTGCTTCATCTCTTAAAGCTTGATTGATAACTTTTCCTTCCTCATCTTTACTTTCTTGATCTTTTTTGAATCCGATTAAGTAGTTACCCTCACCTGCATAATAATTTGAATCGTAGTAATAATCTGTATCAGGATATTTTGCTATGATCTCAAACAAAGATACTGCAGTTGCAGTTTCTTGATCTTGATATTTAGCAAAAGCTGTTTCAGCAACTTCAGCTAACAATTCTTTGTCGGCATCAATAGCTTTCTGAATATGAACAATACCAGACTCTACTTTATTATTTGCTACATCAGATAGACCTGCATACATATTATCCAATGGGATAACTCGTAATGGATCCATTTTCGCGAACATTTTTTCTAAATTCTCCGATGCTTTAGCGTATTCTTTGTTTCTGAAAGCATTATACGCTAAATAACGATAGATCTTTGGATCTACATCAGGATTTTTAGCTAATTCTTCTGATACAGTTCCTAACTCATCATATTGTCTAGCATATACCAAGAAATCGGCGTAACGAATCTTTGCTTCCAAAGAATTATCTCCATTGACTTCTAAATATTTTTTATACTGCTCAACCCCTTTTTTATTTAATTCTACATATTTCTCATCAGATGTACCTGGAGCTTTTGACCACATATTGTAAGTCTCTGCTAACTCACGATAAGTTGGAGCATATGTAGGATTTTCTTCTGTAATTGTCGTTAATTGAGCAATTGCCTCATCATAAGCCTGTGCACCACGAACGATAACCGCTAGACCAATTTTTGCACGAACTGATGCAGGATCTAATTCAGCAGCATCACTATAGCTCGTATAAGCACTACTTGCTTCTTTTAATCCTCTATAAGCATCACCCAATGCCAATGGAATCGCTGCATCTTTTGCATTCTTTGCTTTCGCTTGAGTCAAGAAATCTAAAGCTTTTGCATAATCAGGCTCTGGTGCTTTAATATAGGCACGTCCAATCTCCAACAATTCTTCGTAATCCTTTTTCTTTAAATTAGCACTTGCAGCAGAAAATTTAGACTCAGCAGATGCCTTGTCCTTTTTCAATAAATCAATATAACCCAAACCAACATTGTTAATCAATGATTTTGGATCCGCTGCTAAGCCTTGATTAAACATAATTGCTGCTGAATCAGGCTTATCATTTACTAAATAAATCTGACCTAAATAGAAGTAATTATCCCCAACTTTAGCTTGTTTACTTACTAATTGTTGCAAAATTGTTTTTGCCTTACCGTAGTTTTCTGTTTCAATAGCCGCTCTAGCATCCTTTAAACTTTGTGCACTTGCTGTGCCAACAGAACCTGCTAATAACAGACTAAATAATAATTTACTGTTTGTCATAATCTATTGTTGTACTATTTTATATTCTAATTTAAACTATTTTCTTCTCTTATGATAATCTCTCTACCTGGCATAGTTACTGGAAGCAAACCTGCTTTTAACATAATGCGCTGTCCTCTGTCACCTGTTAAGAATGCACTAAACCCTAAACCCAACCCCATATTCGGTTGATAATTCAAGACATAAATAGGTCTCGTAAAAGGATACAATCCCAAAGACATATTGGATTGCGAAGGTTTATAAAACAAACCATCTTTCTGAGCACCTATTGCATTCTCAACGCTCAATGTACGAATTTTATTCAATAAATCAGATTTTTTTTGAGCCATTTCTAATATCCAATTGTAACCTACGATACCGATACTGCCCCTATTTTCACTAACATATTTAATAACATCTTCATTTTTATCCAATGCAGAAATCGATGCTGGATCTATTTTATTTATGGATAGGTAGTCCTTTAAAAATCTCAAAGTACTTGAGTTAGCATTATCAAAAACCACCCTGTACTTACCTTTAAGCTCACCACTTAACAATGATTTAACGTCTGAAAGAGTAATTGTAGTATCTGTATCCGCAATATTATTTATCAATACCACAGCATCACTTCCTATCTGATACTCTTTTGGTATAATTTTTCGATCTTTAAAATTCTTACCTTCAGCTTCCGTCAACTTCCGGGTTAAAATAATAACACTAGAGGAATCTGCTAATAAGGCATTCACTGCTTTAATTTCCGGCTTAGCGAGTAACTGAATCGTCGCATCTGAATAAGAACTTTGGAAAACGTCAACTTGTTCTTTAAGAATTGGATATAACGTCTCATCGACAAGAACATTGACCTTACCTCTCAAAATATCCTGACTCGGTGCCGTTGCTTCTTGTTTCTTGGAGCGATTACAACTTCCCAAAATTAAGATTGCGAATAGCAATGGTAAAACTATCTTTAAGCTGTTTTTCATATGGCAATCATTTAATAAATAATGAAAATTTCAGATTCATAAGAAGGGCTTAATTAAAATTACTTTGCCACAGCCTCACAAAACGTAGAAAAGAATAAACAATAAGTACAATACCAAATAAAGTTTTATAAGTTGGATTGATATCTAAAGGTAAATCCTTCCAAAAAATAACCAAGAGGCCTAAACCAAAATATAGGCCGAACATAAATAGTCCTAAAATAGACAGAAATCGCTTTATAGGCGATTTCTGTCTGTAATTTGTATTATTTGAATTAAAATTCGCCACTAATTACTGATTAATTGTATTTAGACGGATAGGTAATGTATAAGCGACACGTACTGGTCGACCATTTTGAATACCTGCTCTCCATTTTTTTGCTTTTTTCAATAACCTAACTGCGGCTTCTCCTGTACCATATTTAAGATCTCGTTTTACAGAAATATCTGTTAAACTACCATCCTTTTCAACGACAAAGGAAACCTCTACTACGCCGTTAATTCCATTTTCCAAAGCTCCAGAAGGATATTCGTAAGTATCTCCTACCCATTTCATAAATGCAGCCATACCCCCAGGAGGTTGAGGTTGAACCTCTACCGCATTAAAGATCTGGTCACCATTTGGATCTCCATTCGGATCTCCTTTAGAAACACCGGTAATTCCACCATCTTGTTTCTTCGTTCCAAATTCACCTCTTGCTACTGAAGAACCTGCTGCACTACCTTTCAAAGTAATACGTGCTGGTGATTTTTTATCATCTTTGAACTCTTCTTGAGCAGCAACTTCTTCTTTCACCTGAGCAGCCGGAGCTACCTTTGGTTCTGGAAAACGTACCAAATCTTCTTTTGGTATATCCATCGCTATTTGTTGAGGTTTTTCTTCTTCGATAGGAAGTGGCTCCTCTTCTTCCGGCTCTGGTGGTTTAATTTCCTCCAAATCCTCTAAAGTCACCTCTGTAACAACTGGAGCGGCTTCAATAGGTTTATCAGGAAATAAGCTACCTCCGAATAATTTAAGAAGACTTAATAGTACTACGGCAATTACAACTGCCAACAAACCAACGTTGGTAGCTTTAGGAGCTAGTTTACGAAGCTCGTAAGCTCCATACTCCTTATTTCTGCCTTGAAATACGACATCAAGCCATTCCTTTTTAAAAATATCTAATTTTGACCCAATCATATTTATATAGTTTTCGTGATTTTTATAATGACTAACTTAGTCATTATAAATATTATCACGTTTTAAAACATCTATTTCTTCAGGACTAATTTTCGCAATCATATAACGCTTAATATCTACGATCTTCATCTCATCAAGGATGTCAACAAGATCTTTTTGTGTAGACATATCACTAGGTCTGATAATAACGATTACATCTTTTCCGCCTGAAACACGAGGAACGTAAGCTTTTTTCTCAATTAAAACTTTACGTATTCCATCAGCGCCAAAGCCTGCAACCGTAGGACCTTCAATTGGTGCATTAATTTGTCCATAGTACCAAGAAACTTTATTGTCAGATCCTAATAAAACTGTAACGGAACGGTTGTCAGCTGTTAAAACTTCTTCCTTCTTTTCTGTTTTATCTTTATCAGGCATCGCAACATCCATTGCTTGTGGTTTATTTAAAGACGTAGTCAACATGAAGAAGGTAATCAATAAGAATGCTAAATCCACCATGGCTGTCAAATCGACTTTACCACCGTTTTTCTTTGATCTTACTTTTCCGCCTTTGCCACCCTTACCACTGTCTTGATTTAATTCTGCCATTTATGTCTTTTTATTAAATCAACATTATTTATCTTCCGCTCGTAAACCAGTGATGAAACTGAATTTATTTTGCTTTTGGTTACGTAATGTTTCGATTACCGCATTAATTGAAGGATACTTTTCTGCTCCATCTGCTTTAATAGCAATTTTCAATGGTCCTGGATCGACAAAATCTCTATTGCTTTCCTTTTCCTTATTCAATTCTGCTGCAGCTAAACGTGCCGTTTGTACCCACTGATATAATTCGTTTGATAATGCTTCTGTACTATCAACTGGTATACCATTCTGAACACCAGGTTCAAGACGTTTGCTTGGCTCCATTGCCAACACTTGCTTAATCGCCTTCATTGGAGTACCAACATTTTCCATCAACGCAAATTGGTCATAATCCTGTTGAGAAAATTGAACTCCATATCTAGAAGACATTTTCTCTAAAGTTTTAACCCTAACATCACGATCTGTAGCGCCAAAGAATACTTTACCTTTATCTCCGATGGTAATGATACCAACATTAGAGTCTGGTAATTTATCTTTCGTCGTCGACGCTGGCGTATCTACCGGAAATGCTTCCGGTTGTTTTGCCGTTGATGTCATTACGAAGAATGAAAGAAGCAAGAATGATACGTCACACATTGCGGTCATATCAATGGATGTACTGGCTCTTTTTACTTTTGCTTTACCCATTTTTAAACTTCTTTATAAATTAATTATTCAATCTCTTACTATATGATGCATTTGAAATTCATATTCCATAAAATAAAATTTCAAAAATCATATATTTTACTATTTGTGGTTCGCAGCGTACGTTTGTACGATTGAGAATCCAGCCTCGTCGATTGAATAAGTTAATTTATCAATTTTAGCAGTCAAGATATTGTACATTACAATCGCAATTGTAGAAGTACCGATACCTGTTGCTGTATTGATTAAGGCCTCAGAAATACCATTTGCTAATTTAGCAGAGTCAGGAGTACCACCAGTTGCTAATGCACTGAAGGCCTTGATCATACCTGTTACTGTACCTAATAAACCTGTTAATGTACCGATAGAAACTAATGTAGCGATTACGTTTAAGTTTTTCTCTAACATCGGCATTTCTAATGCTGTAGTTTCTTCGATTTCTTTTTGAATTGCAATAGTAGCTTTTTCCGTATCTACTGCAGTATCAGCTGAAACTGCTTTGTATTTTACTAAACCAGCTTTGATTACATTTGCAACAGAACCTTTTTGTTTGTCACACTCAGCAATAGCTGAATCTAAGTTACCACCGTTAATTAATACTTGTACTTTTCTTACGAAATTACCAACATTTCCTGTTCCAGAAGCTTTACCAATTACGATGAAACGCTCAATAGAGAATACCCATACCATAAAGAATAAACCTAATAAAACTGGTACTACAGCACCTGCGTGATAAACCATTCCTAAATAGTTACCTGGTAAAGGTTGGTTTTCTGGATTATTATCAATAAAGTTTGAAGGACTACCCATCACAAATTTCCATAAAAGGTAACCGAGAATGAAACAAATGATAATTGCAGCTTGTGCAAAGAAAGAACCTGAATTATTGCTCTCTTGTTTTGCAGCAGGACTTGTTTTAGGTGCGTTTGCCATTTTTCTAATTTTTTAGTTTTTTACTGTTGTTAAATATAATATGTTTTTTTTAATTATATGCTTTTCTAAGTATTCGTTTTAAAATTTATCAAGCAAATATAGTCTTTTATGCCATATTTAAAATCTTAAAGCGAATTAAATTAGAAATATAAAAGAGACTTTAATTTCTCTTTACAATTTCTTAATATTCAGTTATCACCTCAGCGGTTCCGACTTTAATTCATGTACTTCTCATCGTTTATCAAGAGAAAGCAATAAATTTTTTACAATGAAAATCATTTTTTTTTTGATATGCAAGAAAACAAACGATTTAATTTCAAATTCAAGTAACCGCTCACTCACCACATTCTAGCCGATCAATCCTCTTTAAACAATGCTAAAACGATTATTATTAATTAATTTACAGACGTTTACAAGGAAGATTATGCATGAAAAGTGCCGATTTTAGGTTCAAATAATATCCCATTAACCTCCTACCAATTTCACTTTGTATCCTTCAGAAAGTAACAACTCTGCAATTTTCTGTTTAAAATCACCCTGAACAACAATTTCAGCATCCTTGGCACTTCCGCCAACTCCACATTTCTGCTTCAAAAATTTAGCTAATATCTCCAGATCTTCTTGCTTACCTCTAAAACCCGTGATCAAAGTCACCACCTTACCTTTTCGCATTTTGCGATCCAATTGAACTTTAAGCTGTTGTTGCTGATTAGGAAGTGTTTCCAGATCATCTAATAATTCAGAAAATTGATATTCAAAACTGTTGTCTGTTGAATATACAACGCCTTCATACGGTTGTTTCTTATTTTTACTCATAACTTTATTTAACAAATTACTTTTAAAGCCTTAGAAATAATTCCAATATTTAGGCAATTCCCTAAGTCAACTGGCTCACCGTCAATATGTACAACTGATTTATCAGTCGTCTCAATTTTAATATTTTTCCCAGGTATTATTTCTACATAATCTGACTGATCAGCAGATTTATTAAATAAGTGAAATAACATCTTTGGTAATATATACATAGGAAATTGATGTACAATACACACATCTAATATACCATCATTAACTGAAGCTTGGGGTGCGATGTAAGCATTATTACCATATTGTGGCGAATTAGCTACAGAAATCATAAAAGCTTTACGCTCATATTCCTTACCATCAATGCTCAATCGATACTCACATGGTTTATATTTACTGAGCACATTGATGGCAGATTTCAGATAGCCCAAAGGACCACGAATATTCTCATTCGCAAAATTTTCACTTACGGACGCATCAAACCCCAATCCAGCTATATTAAAGAATTTTCTATCGTTTATTGTTCCACAATCGACTTCGACAAACTCAAATCTATTAATACGTCGAATTGCAGCTGTTTCATTTAAAGGTATACCTAAATATAAAGCAAGACCATTTCCCGATCCCTCAGGTACAATGCCCAGCGGGATGCCACTCTCTGCTAGAGCAGACCCCAATTCATTAATTGTTCCATCTCCCCCTACTGCGATCACCGCATCATACTGTTCTTCAATAGCGCGCAAACCAATTTCATAGGCATGATTTGCATAAGAAGTCTCCTGAAATGTAGGGTCAAACCTCTGTAAATCAAGCACATCCAACACCTGCTTCTTAAATGATGTCTTATGCTTCCCTCCCGAAATCGGATTGATAACAAACAGTATCTGTTTACGTTCTCCCATAAATCAAATATACAGTTATTCACTAATTTCTTAAAACAATGTCAAAATTCTTAATTACCATCCATTTGATCCATCAATTTCAAACTATTATACAAGAAATCTTTAATCTTAACAGAAAGTATTGTAGTTTTGTGTCGACAATAAAAAAATGTGGATTGATTTGCGTAGTTTATTCTTAATGAGAATATAACAGGAGATTGCAACCACAGTAAAAAAGTGCTAAAACCATCATGTAGCAAGGCTATTTAGCACTTTTCTATTGAAAACCTCTCCAACGCAAATCCTTATTATATAAATAAAAAAGGTAATATGGCTTACTTATTTACGTCCGAATCTGTTTCAGAAGGACATCCAGACAAAATTGCTGATCAAATTTCAGATGCACTGATTGACAATTTTTTAGCTTGGGACGAAGATGCACGCGTTGCAATCGAAACTTTAGTAACAACTGGGCAAGTTGTTCTTGCTGGGGAAGTGAAATCAAAAATATATTTAGACGTTCAAAAAATAACCCGTTCAGTAATCGAACGCATTGGTTATACGAAATCTGAATATATGTTTGAAGCAAATTCTTGTGGTGTGTTATCAGCCATCCATGAACAATCTGCAGATATCAATCAAGGTGTAGATCGTAAAGCAAAACAGGATCAAGGCGCGGGTGACCAAGGCATCATGTTTGGATATGCAAGCAATGAAACGGATAACTATATGCCACTAGCTTTAGATCTGTCACATCGCTTACTTTATGAATTAGCGGTACTGCGTCGTGAAAATAAAGAGATTACCTACCTACGTCCAGATGCAAAGTCACAAGTAACCTTAGAATATACAGAAGATCACAAACCTGCTCGAATTGATACGATCGTAATCTCAACACAACATGATGATTTTTCAACTGAAGAAGAGATGCGTGACCAAATCACAGCTGATATTAAAAATATCTTAATACCACGAGTCAAAGCACAGTTAAAGCCGGAGTTGCAAAGTCTATTTAATGATGAAATCAAATTTCACATTAATCCTACAGGAAAATTTGTAATTGGTGGTCCTCATGGAGATACGGGCTTAACAGGTCGTAAAATTATTGTAGATACGTATGGAGGTAAAGGTGCTCATGGTGGAGGAGCTTTCTCAGGAAAAGATCCTTCCAAAGTTGACCGCTCTGCTGCATATGCAACTCGTCATATTGCTAAAAATTTAGTCGCAGCAGGTATTGCCGATGAAATTTTAGTTCAAATTTCATACGCTATTGGTGTAAAAGACCCTATGGGTATTTACGTGAATACCTACGGCACAGGTAAAGTGAATTTAAATGATAGTCAAATTGCATCAAAAATAACGGAGATCTTTGACATGACACCTTACGGAATTGAAACTCGTTTAGGTTTAAGAAATCCGATTTATTCGGAGACGGCTGCTTACGGACACATGGGTAGAACTCCTAAAAAAGTTACTAAAGAATTTGAAAACTCAAATGGAGATAAAAAAATAATCGAAGTAGAACTATTTACTTGGGAAAAACTAGATTATGTTGATCAAGTGAAGGCTTCATTTGGCCTATAATTTAAATCATATCATAAAAAAAGGAAGTCAAAATGACTTCCTTTTTTTATGATAGTTAATAACGAATATTATAAGTACTGCTATTCGGCAATACTTGCTGCCGATGTTTGAACTTGACGATTCACCTTTTTTACTAATCCCTGTAATACATTACCAGGACCAACTTCTACAAAAGCCTCTGCACCATCAAGGAGCATATTTTGAACAGTTTGCGTCCAACGTACAGCACCCGTCAATTGTGCAATCAGATTTTTCTTTATTGTTTCAGCATCTGTATAGGAAGTTGCATCTACATTTTGATAAATTGGACAAATAGGAGTTTTTATCTCCACTGCTTCAATAGCCGCCTGCAATTCAACTTTAGCAGGTTCCATCAATGGCGAATGAAAGGCTCCACCAACATTTAATTTCAATGCTCGCTTGGCACCAGCTTCTGTCAATAAAGCACACGCCTTATCCACTCCAGAAATTGATCCAGAAATCACCAATTGACCTGGACAATTATAATTTGCAGCAACAACGACATCATCCACTTTTGAACAAATCTCTTCTACAACAGCATCTTCAAGACCTAAAATGGCAGCCATAGTGGAAGGCTCAATTTCACATGCCCGCTGCATCGCATTTGCGCGTTGTGCAACTAATTTTAAACCATCTTCAAAAGACAGTGCCCCTGCAGAAACTAATGCGGAGAACTCTCCTAAAGAGTGTCCAGCAACCATATCTGGTTTAAATTGATCTCCTAAAGCTTTAGCTAAAATTACAGAATGTAAAAAAATAGCTGGTTGTGTTACATTTGTTTGTTTTAATTGATCATCAGTTCCTGTAAACATGATATCTGTAATGCGAAACCCCAAGATATCATTTGCTTTTTCAAATAAAGCTTTCGTTTCATCATTTAAGTTATACAAGTCTTGGCCCATTCCTACGAATTGAGCTCCTTGACCAGGAAATACATATGCTGTTTTCATATTTAAAATTATCTATTCTAATAAACAAACTTAGAGAAATTGTATTTTATATACAATGAAATTGAATTGAATGTCAAATACAATATAAACCACCTGGCCATTTAAAAATATTTAAACAAATGATTTACAAGCAATAACAAATCATCTTTTATCTTTAAATTCTTAAAAAAGCAACATCCATAATACATGAAAAACTAATCTTCAGGTACAAAACTTAGCGATGTCATCTTCGTAGGATCCAAAATATCTCTCGATATTTCCAGTAATTCTACAGCTGTGATTGTTTTTATCTTTTCAATGATAACATCCAATTCTATGATACGATTATAATCCATCACATTTTTTGCAGCCGCAATAATCATACTCATTCTATTCTCTTCAGATAGTGCGATTTGACCGATAAATTTACGTTTGGCTTTTTGGAGCTGTCCAGATGTCATCTCTCTGTCGCATAATTTATTGAGTTCTTTAAAAACTAATTTTTTAGCCTTTTCTATTTTCTCTTCATCCGTTCCAAGATATATACTGAATAGGCCTGAGTCAGAAAACATCGTATAGTTCGATTCAATAGTATAGGCGATACCATGTTTTTCACGAATAGAAAGATTCAATATCGAACTCATTCCCATTCCCCCTAACATATTATTAAGCAGTAATAAGCCTGTCTTACGATCATCACGGAAACTATAGGCATGAGCCCCCAACATATAATGTACCTGATTGATTGGTTTTGGAGACTCCACATGACTGACTAAGACAGGAACCACGTCATTTCGCTCTCTTTGAATTTTATTCTCAGCAACTGGCGCAAATATTTTATTAGCCAATCGCTCCACCTGTTTTAGCGTATAATCTCCCGTAATCGAGATTACGATCTCGTTTGTGTCGTAATTGGATTGAATAAAATCATGAATATCATTTTTCGTAAGGGCTAACAATTGCTCTTCAAGTCCTAGTATATTGTGTCCCAAACCCGATTTCTCGAATAAAAGATCCTCAAAATCATCTACGATCGATTCTTCAGGACTATCCAAGTAAGAAGCCATTTCATCTACAATAACTGACTTCTCTTTCTCTAATTCCTCCTCTGGAAAAGTCGAATGAAAAAATATATCTTCAAACAAGTCTAATGCTTTATCCAAATAGGGCGTCAAAAAAGAAGCATGAACACAAGTATATTCTTTAGTTGTATAAGCATTTAGATCTCCACCAACAGCTTCCAAGTGATTCAAAATTTGGTTTGTACTTCTGCGTTCCGTTCTTTTAAAAAGGAGATGCTCAATGAAGTGTGCAACACCAAATTTACCTTCTTTTTCATCTCTTGAACCGGCATTGATCAACATGCAGGCATGTGTAATCGGTAAATTTTGTGGTTGAAAAACCACACGAATACCATTGGATAAGCGTATTATTTCGTATTCCATATATTAATTTGGAGATTCTATTTTAATTATTTTTAATGCTGTATCGCATTATATTTCTAGGATGAAAATCAAACCCTTGACTTTCATACAATTTTTGTGCAGGAATATTATGTGGCTCGACCTCCAACAAGACCAATTTACAGCTTTGGTTTTGAACATATTCTTTCACAAATTCAACAGCCTTTCTTCCTACGCCTTTACCTCTTGCATCAGCATTGAGATATAACTCGTCCAACAAAGCTACCCTTCCCTTAAACTCAAAGCTAAAGAAATAAACAACAATAATATAACCAAGCACTAAATCATTTTCTTTGATTAACCAAGACTGACCTAATCGTTCATCATCAAGAAAAGTTTTAAAATTTTCCTGGCTTACCTGAGCATCAATATCATATCCATCAATGGCATAGAAATCTTGCATCATGGCGACAATAGTATCAATGTTTTCAAAAGTTAATTTTTCAAATGTGAGCATAGTGCATTCGTTTAGAGGCAAAAATAACTAAATAAAAACAGTCGCATTCTATAACAATCGAAAAATGACGTACATGGGATATAGAATCAAATAAAAAAAATGGTCCTGACATTGCTATCAGAACCATTTAATCCACTAGTTTTTCGGTAGATAGGTGGTAAGATTACATGCGAGGCGGACGCATTCCACCAGGGCCACCGCCATCTCCTGTTGGGGAGCCTAATGCAAATTTTTGAAATTTATAGGTAAATAGTAGCATAAAATACCGTCCCAAACGATTGGTACGACTATCGATAACCATCGACTCGCTTACCGTTCTAGAAATATTAGTTTGCTCATTTAACAGATCAAATGCTTGTAAGCGTAAAGTTCCACGTTGCCCTTTTAAAAATTTTTGTTCAACATAAGTATTGATAATAAATGGATTGGCATTAATTCCATCACCATAACCCTGATTAAACTGTTTCGATAGATCGGCTCCAAAAATGGTGGTAGGAGTGATATTAACGGATCCGATTAAAGTAGGTGTCCAAGATGAAATATTTGTCGTTCTATTGGTTAAAGAATTTTTAGTATGATTATACTGATATCTCACTCCAGGATTAAGTTCGAAATTTTCGGAAGGGTTATATCTGAACATTAAACCTTGATTGAATACAATATTATTAGATATATTTTTCAAGCCGATATTATCCAAACTATCCGTTGAAGAATATCCTATCCTTTTATTGTAAGAAACACCTCCCATCAACATGATATTATAAGTCTTTTCTTTCAAAGATTTACCATAATGATAAAAAGAACTAATGCCAAAAGGATGATCATTTGTTTCATTTAAATAACGTGTTTCGGATATTAAAGTCGTATCAACACCGCCCGTATTATTATTTTGTAAGCGACCTAAATACGATTTATTAAGGCTCACGATTTTATTATTGGCCAAATTTGCATTTAAAAAAGCAAAGAAGTTATTTCCCTTCTGAAAATCATTTTTGCGAAATCTAATATTCAATTGATGATTAAATTCCGGACTTAAGTCTGCGTTTCCCATCACAATACTCGTACGATTAGTACTCATATCAAATGGCAATATTTGGGTAACAGATGGTTCTGTTGTTGAACCGCTATAATTTAAGGAAATATTTGATTGACGTGAAAATTTGTATTCAAATCTCGCGATAGGCATCCAATTCAAATTGTTACGATGAATGGGTACCGAAAGATCAGAACTCAATGCATTCCCACGCAATTGGGAAGGTTGTGCAGCAGCACCAATTGAATAAGTTACCTTGTCACCATTATATAAGTAATTAGCTCCTACCTTATGTGTGGTGAAAGAATAATCATAATTATAATCAAAGTTTAACTTCGGATCATTAACAATTGGGTTTTCATCACGATCAAATCCCTGTTGCAAATTTGAATTATCATATTTATTTTTATTAAAATCATATGTAAATTCCAACCTTCCTTTCTCAGATAAAGGTTCCGTGTAATTTAATGAGCCACCAGCATTCCAACTTTTATTACTTGCTTCCTGAATTGTTTTCTCGTAAATTGAATTTAAAGAGGCATCGGCATTATTTGGATCTTCCAATAAACGCTGTAATATTGCATTTTGATCTTTATCAGTTTTAGCATTATTATAGTTCATGTTCAAGAAGATATTTCGACCACGATCATTTAGCTTCCTATTATACAAACCACTAATGCCATATCTTGGGGCAGTTGATTGAGTGAAAATATTTTGATCTTGTGAATTATTAAATTCCCCATTTCTAAAAGTAATGGAATTCGTCAAAGAACTTGCATCTCCCTCGTCAAATCCAAATTGAGGAGAGATCTTGATATAATCTTTATCAGAAGGTTTCCATTCTAGATTCGCTTCAAAACGATGACTTCCACCGATCGTATTAGCATTCGATTTTATACTATCATCTTGAATTATTCCTCTTAGGGTATTTTCTTGGAACTGTTCGGACAAAGTGACATTATTGCTATGACTATAACTATAGCTACCGTATACAGTTAGTTTATCTGAAAAATCTTTTCTCGCATTCACTCCAATTGATCCCAATTTTGTCAGACCATCAGATCCACCAAACATACCTCCACCACGACGTCCTCCGCCACCTTGCTGACGACGAGCGCCACCACCAGTGGTGCTAAAATCAAATAATGGCGCGTTTGTGTTATTTAGATTACCCAAGACGGAAATCTGCTCCCCTTCCCTCATGCCCATCCACATACCCGTAGCTTGATAGCGATCTTCCGTACCATATCCAGCACGTAATGTTGCCATTTGACCTTTATTATATTTGGGATCAATTTGAATATTCAGCACTTTTTCCGAATCACCATTTTTATTACCTGTTATATTCGCCATATCACCATAATCATCGACAATTTGCATTTTTTCAATGATATTTGCAGGTAAGTTTTGAGTAGCTGTTTTCACATCTCCTCCAAAAAAATCTTTGCCATTAATACGAACACGTTTTACAGACTCCCCTTGCGCAGTCACATTGCCATCTTTATCCACCTCGACTCCTTGCAATTTCTTTAAAGCATCTTCAGCAACAGAGCCATCACGCAACTTTAAGTCTTTCATGGTATACTCTAAAGTATCCCCTTTGACGACAACAGTGGGGACACCATCAATAACAACTTCTTGTAACAACTCTGAAGACTGTTGTAAAGTGAAACTTGGAATGATATATTTAGTTTCTCCCGAAGGAAATGTAAACTCTTGCTCAAACCGTTGAAATCCCAAATTTGAAACCGATATTTTAAATTTATCTGCTTTTACATTAGTAAAAATAAATATTCCTGCGATCGAAGAACTTGTAATCAGCGAGTCCTGATCGGAAATCAATTTTACTGAAGCGCCAGCGACAACACGGATCTTGTCATCTTTCAACATACCCTGCACAGTCTTCGTTTGCGCATGAACTCCCCAGCTCAATAACATACTCCAAAATAATAGGAAAGTAACCCTCATCATATTCATTTTTTTTGTGATCATCATATATACTTTAATGGCAAAAGCCAATTATTTAAATCATAAAACACGTTTTCAAATTTCTTTGATAAAAGACTTTCATTTTTTCTTTTCCAATTAACTTTTAAAACGAGCTATTCCTCAAAATAATTTATATAAATTGTTTTGAGGAAGTATGTATTAAAATAATTATACAAATGACGAGAATAGTATTGTTAATAAATGTAAATCCCGAATTTTAACACAATAGTTACAATAAAATCTATTTAATCCTAAATCAAAATAAATTCAATTAAACAATTGATAACAAGCAAAATAGACCTCAACAAACAATTCCATTATTTAATAGCAAAACAGTTCTTCATTTTTCTGCATCATCCGCAGAAAATCAAACAACAATGATTTCCCTACAATAAAATTCTATATTCGAAATACTGTCCATCAAAAAATATCATACTATCGCTATTTGATAATATATTGTATTTTTGTTTCTTAAAAATACAAAAGATGCTATTATCGTACTTTCAAGATCAACTTATAGAAGCTGGTTGTGATGAAGCAGGAAGAGGTTGTCTAGCAGGGCCCGTTTTTGCTGCAGCCGTTATTTTCCCTAAAGACTATCATCATGAGCTGTTAAATGATTCTAAGCAACTCAGTGCAAAAAAAAGAATGCAATTGCGCAGCATTATTGAACAAGAAGCAATTGCATATGCAGTAGCAAGTGTGTCTGCTGAAGAAATTGATCGAATTAATATTCACAATGCATCCTATGTCGCGATGCATCGCGCATTGGATCAATTAAAATTAAAAGCCGAGTACATCTTAGTTGATGGCAATAAGTTCATCCCTTATCAGGAAATTCCTCATAATTGTATTGTCAAAGGCGACGGAAAATATTTATCTATTGCAGCAGCATCCATATTAGCCAAAACCTATCGTGACGATTATATGGATCATATTGCACAGGATTATCCAGAATATGATTGGTTAAACAATAAGGGTTATCCTACAGTCAAACACAGAACCGCCGTATTATTAAGAGGAATAACACCGCATCATAGAAAAACCTTTAGAATAACGGATCCGCAGCTCAAGCTATTCTAAAGGTTTGACACAAAATATATCGAAGGCAATAACCAATTAGGTTATTGCTTTTTTCGTTTTATCGTTTTTTACAGAATAATAAACTGCGGCAACTAAACCTAAGCCTAAGATTATTGACGCAATTAAAGTCAACATACCTCCAAGCTTATGTGATTCAGGATCAAAAATAAATTCTACTTTATGATTTCCACCTGGTAGTTGTAAAGCTCTCAAAATATAATCGGCACGTATAATTGGAATTTCTTTACCATCAACAAAAGCTTTCCAGCCTTTTTCATAATATACTTCCGAGAATACAGCAAATGCTTCAGTAGGAGTAGAATACTCATACACCATTTTATCGGGATGATAAGATGTCAACTTGATTGATGCATTTACAGGGACGCCCAAGCGTTGACCATTGAATTTATCCTTAAACTCTTCATTAACAAAAGCTTCTTTTGAAGGATTAAAGCTACTGATTGCTTGCATTTCCTGAGCATTATCCTTAACGAAGGTTACCTGATCTACAAACCATGCATTGCCAGCGGCCGAGCTCCTACGTTGAATACGTTGGCCTTTTTGTTCATCACCAGTAATGACATAACGAACATTAAACATATCCAATACATCTTCATTGACTGCTCCATTAAATTGATTTTCTAAAATCTCCTGAAAACGCATCAATTTTGCCGCATGATACCCTCCTAAAGATTTATGATAATAAGACGCTCGCGCATCTGAAAATGGATTGGTTGTTAGGTCAATCACCCGATAGCTCAAATCTTTATCCATACGGATCAATTGATCTACTTCTCGTTCTTGAAATGCTTGGCTTGTAACCAAACGTTTCTCCATAAAAGATTTATCGTTTAAAAAACGCTTATCGACACTCCATAGATCAAAGAGAAAAATAACAGCTAATCCAATGATTAATATATTTGCAGAAAGCTTCTTTTTAATAAAAAACCAAACGGCTAAAAAAGTGATCAGAACTATTGCAAAAGAACGGTATGCATCCGTAGTAGCAACTGTTGAGCGATCCTTTATTAAACTGTTTACCCATTGGTTTGCAGCATTTTGATCACCCACTTGCTGTGTCAAACTCTCGACCAATTGCGCATGGTCTTTATTTTTAAAACTCAAAAATAAATCAGGGACAAAGGCGATCAGTAAACAAACCCCGCCGACACCGATAAAAGTATATAATACTTTCTTATCCAATTTTTCAATTTTATCTGCCTTAGTAATTAGCTCATTCAACGTTAACACGGCCATTAGCGGAATCAAGATAGCTGCAATAACCAAAATCGATTCCACTGCCCTGAACTTATTGTACATGGGGAAGTAGTCAAAGAATAAGTCTGAAATTAAAGTAAAGTTCTTTCCAAACGATAGCAATAAAATCAATATTGTTGTTGTCAAAATCCACCACTTTAATCTATTATTGACAATGACTAAACCCAAAATAAATAAAAACAATACTCCTGCACCAAAATACCAAGGACCAGATGTAAAAGGTTTGTCTCCCCAATATACAGGCATTCGGCTCGCAATCTCGGCAGCTTGGACGTTGCTCATTCCCTGTGCTCCAAAAGTAGACATCAAAAATTTAGCGACATTTGATTTCTCATCCAAAACGCCACTAGATCCGCCACCATAGGCATTAGGAATTAAAAATGTCAATGTCTCTCCTACACCTTGGCTCCATTCGTAAGCATATTGTTTATCTAATCCCTTTTCTTTCGAAGCATCTACTTTCGTAATATTGGCATGACCACGCGTACTTAATTTACTATATTCATAGGTTGGAATTAAAATAGAAGCATTCACCATAACCGCAACGATCACTGCGGCCAACTGTAAACCTGAAGCTATAAAAAACTCTTTGACTTTTTTATCACGAATCGCATATATTAAAGCAAAAATGACATACACCATTAATGCAATAAGCATGTAATAGGTCATTTGTAAGTGATTGACACGAATCTCCAGAGCCATAAATAAGGCTAATAATACGGGTCCCCATAATCGACTTCCTCTAAAACACATGATAACAGCTCCAATAACCGGAGGAATAAAAGCGATAGCATAAGCTTTAGTAACGTGTCCCGCTTCGATATAAATAAAATTATAAGAAGTGAATGCAATAGCAATAGCACCCAATGCTGCTAGCCAAGGGCGAATACGTAAGACACTCAATAGGAAATAACCTCCCAAAAGATAAAACAGAACGATATCTATAGGTTGAGGAAAAACGGTTTTAACAGCCGCTAGAATATAAGTTCCTATATTATTCTCACTTGCAGACCAAATCTGATAGGTCGGCATACCTCCAAACATCGAATTTGTCCACAAAGGTGCTTTGCCATCCTGTGCTTTATAGTCGAACATTTCTTTCTGTGCACCTTGAGCTTGCACGACATCACTTTGCGCCAAGGTCTGTCCCTGCCACACTGGAGTAAAATAAAAGAATACAAGCGCTACAAAAATCGCGATAACGATCAGATGTGCTGAATTTTCTTTAAACCAATTTTTCATCTATATTATTAGGTTATTAAAACTTACGAAAACCAAAAATATACATTTGATTTTACAATTTATATTATTTTATAAACCCAGCACTTATTTCACCTATTCACCTTTTTGAATAAGCTTATTAATATTGGACAATTCGCCAAAAAGAACCAATATATCGCCTTCTTCTAGCAACGTTTCTGAAGTTGCAATACCAGAGGCCTCTTTCACTTCTTTCTTTTTCACATCATCTTTGGTCTCCGTTATCTTTAACGTTGTCATAACGATAACCTTAAAAAGATTAGTAAGGTTAGCCTCACGAAGGGTCATTCCAATATATTTTGCAGGAACCTTAGTTTCAATAATACTATATTTATCCGATACCTTAAACGAATCCACGATATCAATATTATCCAAGCGCATAGCCAGTCTTTCTGCAGCTTCCTCTTCTGGCATAATATACTCACCTATTTCCATCGCCTCAAGTACAGTTCTCTGCAGATCCGATACAATACGTCCAATAATCCGTTTTACTTTTAGTTGCTTCATTAAAGCAACAGTTAATAAGGATGCTCCTTCATCCTCACCTATTGCCACAATCACCGCATGGCAATCTTTCAATGGCAAAGAAGAAACCGCTTCTCGATCCGTTGTGTCTAAGCAGACCGTATGTGTCACTTTATCCTTCAATTGTTCTACAATAATTAGACTCTTATCCGCTCCAATCACTTCATGTCCCAATTCTGTCAAATGTACGGCAAGTGACCGGCCAAAATGCCCAAGTCCTAAAACTATATATTTCATATAAATCTGATTAATAGAGTATCTTTTCTTCAGGGAAAGTATAGTTTCTTCGTGTTATATTCTTAATAAAAGCAACCAATAAAGTCAACGTTCCCACCCGTCCAACAAACATGGTCACCATCACAATAAATTTTCCCGCAACACTCAAAGATGGCGTAATTCCCAAACTAAGCCCACAAGTCGTATATGCCGATACCGATTCAAACAATAATGCTTTAAAACTCTTATCCGGATCCGAAAATACCAGGAGCATAAAGCTAATACCTATCGTAAATAAAGACAACAAAATAATGGCAAAAGCCTTGTGAACCGATTCACTCGCTATACGTCTTTTAAAAAGCTCAATATGTTCCTTCCCTCTAGCTAGGGCTATGATATTCATAATGGAAACGGCAATAGTCGTTACTTTGACACCTCCACCTGTAGAACCTGGTGACGCTCCAACCCACATCAGCAGAATGATCAGTAAAACTGTAGGCATAGATATAAATGATAAATCGACACTGTTATACCCAGCTGAACGAGAAGCATTCGCCATAAAAAATGAGGTTATCCATTCCCCAACTTGTCCCTGTTCCAAAGAAAGTGTTTTATTTTCTTCTAAAAAAAAGAAGAATACCGTCGCAACGACAATAATAATAGCATTACACAGTAGGACTAACTTAGAATTGAAACTAAAATTCCAGGCCTTATGCTTATAATTTCTCTTTGTAATGAGTCGATGGTACCAGTACACGGTAGAATCCTTAACATAAGAATATATATTCAATACAATTCCAAAGCCCAATCCTCCAAGTATAAATAAAACCGATAAAGCTAACTGAAAATTATAATTGAATTTGTAGCCATCATTTGTTATTCCGTTGGTTAATATGGAAAATCCAGCATTACAAAAAGAAGATATCGAATGAAAGATAGCAAAAAACACTTGATTTCCAAGAGAAGGAAAAAGAGCTGCGTCTAATGTGCTAAAAATTAATAGTGCACCAAGAAGTTCAAATAATAACGTTATAAAAATAATGGTTAAAAGTGTTTTGACAACAGAGCCCACTTTATTTTCACCAAGGATTTCTCCAAACATCAATTGATTCTTAAAAGAAAATCCTCCTGAAAAAAAATAACCGAAAAATCCCGTAAATGTCATGATTCCTAATCCACCAATCTGTATTAAAACGAGAATAATAGTTTGTCCGAAAAGAGAAAAGTTGGTCGAAATATCTGTTACCGATAATCCCGTAATACATACCGCACTAGTGGCCATGAATAAGGCATCAATAAAACTTAAAGGAGCTTGCAATGTTGTTCTGGGCAGCATTAACAATACGGTACCAATTAATATCAGTGCAAAGAAACTGATAACAAATAAAATCGTAGGGTTAAAATAAAAATTATCAAAAAATAAAGTGCTTTTGGACAATTCCGTGATAAATATAAGATATATGCCCAAATAAATCCACTGATCTTTTCCAAATAAATCTACAGCAGGGATACTTGCAAATCGCGCTATGATGATCACAGTGAAATAAGTCAATATCACCAAACCCGAATAATGCTCTACTGCAATTTTTTTTAAAGCAAAAATAGAAGAAGCGGTACGAAGTCCCGTCATAATAAACAAGGCGTAGAACATCGCATGGATAATATGATCCAATAGAGTCGCTAACTCAGGATCTCTCACATATCCCACATTAAAAATAACAGCAAAGGCACAAATCATGCTGACATAAAACATGATTTGATCCACAACGCCGTTTTTATATTTAAAGACGAACTTTAAAAAACTCAATATTGACCCCATCTGTCACAAACATACTCATAACTTAGGAAAAATAGAAGACAGCCAACTACAGGGACATTTCACGTGAAACTCATTTGTAATCCAGTTAGATTTTCTTACTATTTCTCTTTTTGATCTTCTTTATCTTCTTTGTCCTTATCTTTTTTGAAAATCTTGGAAACAAAACTTTTTGTTTTACCGACAACAGTATTTGCCTTTTCAATCGTGTGCTGTGCTCGGTCTGCAGAACGCATTAATTTCGCTTCTCTTTGCTTGCTCAATCCAACACATTGTTTGATCCCATCTAATAGACTTTGCCACAAAGTCTTGAAAAATGTATGATCAGGATGTCTTTGCCAGTTTACTTTTCCAATAATGTATTCCCCAGAAAGATTAGGGTTACTTCCATTTACTAGAAGCTCATTAACCAATAAAGAAACCAGACCTTTTCTTTTATGTGTTCCATCTTCTTTCTTTTCTAAAATAGCAACTTTCAGATCATCATAATCAAAGTTAAATTTTCCCCAATTTCTGTGATCATTTGCCTCCATATCAAAAGCTATTTTTTTTATATTACCAGAAGTAATTTCAACATTCAGTAGCGGTCGTAAAATTTGGTTAAAAGCAGGAGCTTGCATAGAACCTACAGTTCCTTTATAAGTATGAAAACCTGCCTTAGATGTCATATCAAATCCAAACAAAACATGTAAACGCCCACTATTCATCACTTTTGTAATAACATCAACGCGCATCCATTTATTTTTGGCTAAATTCACAGCATCATTTGTCATATTAGTAATGGTTGCATAGCTGTTATCAAATGTGATCTTTCCGACTTGATTGTATTTGTCACTAAGTTCTGAATAACTAATATCTGCATTTTGAACTAATACCGTATCTATTGCCAGATGAGTCTTCATATGCAATAGAGCTTGATGAGGAGATCTTCCAATTTTATTTAATGGAGTAGATTTATAATGCTTATCAGAGTAAATATCCAGTCGACCATTTTTTAATTGCGCTTTTGCGGCATATACTTTCTTATTACGGATCAAATCATTAAAATCGAAAGATTCAAAACGCACGGTATCAAACTTCATGACAACATAACTTCCCCCCTTTCCTTTTGCTTTATAAAAGGCTGCTTTATTCAAAAGTGGTTGATAGGCGACCTTAGTCAATAAAATATTACGTTTTTTAGTATTGATCTTTAACTTTTCAAAGTCTATTTTATAAAAGCCATCTGAAGTTTTATAAGTAAAACCAGGAACCTCTATGTCAACCATTTTCGTGTGGTAAAATCGACTCGCATCCAAGATTGATGTGGAGTCTACTAAAACATCTTGGATCTTGATATTGACTTTTTTTAGCTCAAAATCTTGATAGATATTTTTTTGGAGTTGAGAATATTTAAAATTCACCCCATTTAATGCTATTCCAGATATTTGAATTCTTTTTAATGTATTTTTAATTTTATCATATAAAGGTTTTTTCACCTCGGTAGATGCCGTATCATTGTACGAGTGATATTCATTTATCATATGAATAATAGGCGTATCCAATACAACATTCTTGAGATAAAGTTCCTTATTCATGAGCATATCTTTAATCGAGAAATTCCGAAATTTCAATTTACTCACTTCGATTTGGAAGCGATTATCCGGCGCCTTTTTAATTTCTTCTAGTTGTCGATAAACATTACTATCTGACCGAAGAACAAGATTACTAACCGTAACATTCCCTAAAGCCAGATTAATATCCAAATCATCATAATCGACAGTATACAAGCTGTCGGTAGAAGCGATGACAAGTTCTTTAAATTTTTGGTCAAGGAGAGGTTTCCAATGTACACTAAAATACCAAACGATACCGCCAAGCATAATTAACAGCGTCACCACGATGCCGATAACCCATTTCCAAACTGTCTTCATTAAACTATTCTCCTTATTTAGTGTAAATTATTTGGTTATTTTAAACTTAAACAAAACAACTTATTGATACTTTTGTTTGATTTGCAATAAAATCATATTCACAACGATTCATTCATGAAGAAAAAATCCATGGTATCCCCCAAAATAAATACATTCTTATGTGCTGCACTTAGCATAATATTACTCATTTCCTGTCAAAAAAAAGAGCATTCTGTTGGATTTTATTACTGGAAAACAATTTATAAACCTGACACCATATCACAAAAAATAGTACAGGAGTTAAAATCCGATGCCTTGTTCATACGTGTTATGGATATTGATTTTACAGATGGTGGAATTGAGCCCACACCCATATCACCCATATCTTTTGAACAAACTGTGGATCAAAATCAAGAGCTTATTCCAGTAGTATTCATCAACCAAAGAATATTTACAGAGCTGGATAGTCTAGAAATAAGAGGTCTTGCTCATAAAATGATACCTTTTATATCTTCAAAAGTAAAGCAAGGAGGAAAAGACTCTTTTAAAGAACTCCAAATAGACTGCGATTGGACAAAAAGTTCAAGAGATAAATATTTCTATCTACTCGAATTCTTACAAACTATTCCTGAGTTAAATGACGTAACAGTAACATCAACTTTGCGACTTCACCAAGTGAAAAATATTCAAACTAATGGTATACCTCCTATTAAAAAAGCGACACTTATGTGCTATAATATGGGCAACTTGAGACAGTTTGGTGATCATAATTCTATTTTAAATCAGCAAGATTTAACAACATACCTGAGTGGAACATTAAAAAATTATCCCTTACAACTGGACATCGCTTTACCACTTTTTGATTGGTATGTCGCATTTCGTGATCATCAATACATTGGAATATCCAAGTATATTGACCAAGCGGATTTCGCAGACAAATCACTTTTTACAAGAAATCCAAAAACTGAATTATATATTCTAAACCAAGATTTGCAAAAAGCCAATCTTAAAAAAGGAGATGTGATCCGCCATGAATTTGTTTCTAAAGATCAATTGATAGCAACAGCAAAATTTTTAAATAAAGAACTTCAAGGAAAAGAAAATAGAATTATATTTTATCATTTAGCACCAGAAGTTATATCCAATTACAGTTATGCAGATTTACAAGAAGTCATTGCTACTTTTTAGCACAACACTTTTCCTTTATTTCAGTGAGATTGCGATTAATATCGCTTGTGGGCCAGAGATGGATCCATATGATAATCAACAAACCTATTTTCTACCTAATTTGGAAGACAATAGCTATTCTGCCTTTCAGTTCATTCCCTATCAATTTCTCTATACAGAACAAGAACCTGTTTCTGAAGCGATGGTCAACGTGGCAGACTGGGTAGATCACCTAGGTAACCAGGTAAAAACTGATGATGTCTACGCTCTTATGTATCAGTCCAATCTAGAAACAGTACACATCCTCAAAAACAACAATGTTTTAAAAAATCTACCTGATTCTTTACAAAATAACAGCTTTGTTCAGAGCTTATTACTTCCAAAAAACAAGCCTGAACTCCATTATTTCATCTTTACAAAAGATCAAGAGCCCATTACAAACATTGCTCAAGACCCATGGAGCCCTGATGAGCGTAATTTTGATAAAATTAAACAATTTGCAAAAGAAGCTGAAAGCAAAATTTCTACCCACAAAGACAATCACTTTATTACATTACGCTATGTATATCAGGCCGCAAGACTATTTCTTTTTGCAAAAGAATATGAGAAAAGTATCTCCATTTATGATAAATACATAGCACGGTCAAAGTTAAAATCTCCAGTTATAGGTTGGGCACTCTCCAACTATGCCGGCGCTACTAGAAAAAATGGTGATCCAGCAAAAGCAGCTTTCTTATTTTCTAAAGTCTTTACACAATCACCCGAAAGAAGAATATTAGCTTATAACAATTTCCATTATATTCAGACAACTGACTCCGAAATATTAGCGCATGCAAAAACTAAGGCGGATAAGTTCAATATCAATGCAATTATTGGCTTTAATAACAGCAATATCACATTAACATATCTTGAAAACTGCTATCAATTGGACCCTGCAAATACGATTAATGCTGTACTCCTAACCCGCGAGGTCAATAAAATTGAAAACGATTATATTAAGCCCCATACGATCGGTTACCGCATTACAAATGCGTACGATGATGAACATAAACAAGAAATTCAAAAACATCTCCAAGACGTCAGAGCGCTTTCCCTCTTACTTTATAAAGATAAGAAATACAGTCAACCACAGTTAGGGTTAATTACAGCGGCTTATTTAAGTTGGCTTAATGCAGAGAATGATTTAGCAAAGAAATATCTCAAAATGGTCGATGCTAAATCTCTAAGTGAAAATCTTAAAGATCAATTACGAATAACAGAAATGTTAACTCAACTAACAGATTGGAAAGCTAATAAATCATTAAATGAAAATCAATTGATCGCAACCTTAAAATGGTTACAAGAAAAGGCACGCAAAGACGATAAATCTGAAAATGAAAATTATTGGAATGCATTTGAACATAGCTCTTACAGTCTCATTGCTAAAAATATTATACAAAATATCGTTGTCCATCAATACCTAATTAAAGGAGATACTGCGCTAGCCAGCCTTGCATCAGTAAAAAGTGATATTTTTTACAACTACGGTCATGTTAATGATACCTTAGAAAATAATATGCAATATGGTACTGTCCAATTTTGGCAAGAAAATTTAACTCCACAAACACTTTTAAAAATTCAAGAATATATTTTGACTCCTGAAAAACAAACAAAAATGGTTCAGTTTTTACTAGAGGATATCAAGAAAGTAAACAAGAATTATTTAACGGAATTGATTGGTACAGCCTACCTCAGAGAATTAGATTTTAAGAATGCTGTAAAAATATTGAAAAAATTACCTGGAACATATAAATCCAAAGAATATAGCAATTGGTATACCGAACAAACAGTAGCGCCAGATCCATTCATTGTAACCATCAATGACTATCCAAAAAGGATTGGCACTTCAGGCATGACTAAACTTGAATACGCAGCACGTATGTTGAAGTTCCAATCGTTAATAAAAGAAGAAAAAAATAATGGTAAAAAAGCGGATTACTACTTTCATATGGCGAATGGTATTTACCAAACAAGTACCTATGGAAATGCCTGGTCTCTCGTATCTTACCAATGGTCATCCTATGACAACAACGCACGACCAAGCAAATATTGGGAAAGGAACTACACCCAGGCAAAAACTGCTAAAGAGTGGTATTTAAAAGCGCGAGAATTAGGTACTACTCCCGAATTCAAAGCTAAGTGTACCTTTATGTTAGCGAAATGTGAGCAAAAAGAGTTTGAATTAAAAGATGATATGCGATGGACATATTACGAAAGCAGTAATGAAAATCCCTTTTATCAATTTGCAATTCATAACAAATACTTTCATCAATTAAAAAAACAATATCAGCAGACTGCCTTTTTTCAAACAGCAGTCCGCGAATGTACTTACTTACAAGATTTTATTTCAAAAAATTAATATTACATCCGATTATTCTCGTTATGATAGATACTTAGATAGCTATCATAACGGGATGATTCGATCTCCCCTGCTTCAACGGCCTCTAAAACTACACATCCAGGCTCATTTACATGTCTACAATTGTCAAATCGGCATTGATTCATCAGCTCACGCATTTCAGGGAAAAAGTGAGATAACTCTTGCTTTTCAATATCAACAATTCCCAGTTCACGAATGCCAGGAGTATCAATAAGTTTTCCACCAAAAGGTAAATCATACATTTCAGCAAATGTGGTTGTATGTTTTCCTTTATCAGACCAATCCGAAATATCTCCTGTCTTAACAGCATATTCAGGAACAATTGCATTAATTAAAGTTGATTTACCCACACCAGAGTGTCCTGAAATTAGTGTCGTCTTATCTTTTAGGAGGTCTTTTAATTGATCGATGTTCATCCCATTCAATGCCGACACTTCATAGCATGGATAACCAATATGCTCATAGATACTTTTATAATCTTGTAGGATAGCTAAGCCATCCTCACTAAATAAATCCAATTTATTAAAAATCAAAACTGCAGGAATGCTATATGCTTCTGTGGTAACCAAAAAACGATCGATAAAACCAAGTGATGTTGGTGGAGATGCTAATGTTACAACCAAAAAAGCTTGATCAAGATTAGCTCCAATGATCTGTGTTTGTTTTGATAAATTGACAGATTTGCGAATGATATAATTACGTCTAGGCTCTAATTCATTGATAACAGCACTTTCAAGATCGGGCTCCACTTCAAAATGTACCCAATCTCCAACAGCAACAGGATTAGTACTTTTAATTCCTTTTGTACGAAATTTTCCTTTTATACGACAGTCATAGCGTTGTTCATCTTCACCCAATACCTGATACCAACTACCCGTAGATTTTGTTACTAACCCTCTCATAAAAGTTCCTTTTGTGCATATATCATCCGACAAAAATCGGAAAAATTTATTAAACTTAAGGTTTATCGTTTTTATTACCTTTGTAAGAGACACCTTAAAATTAGAATTCGTGAAAAAACTATTTCTTCTAGATGGAATGGCCCTTATTTATAGAGCCTATTTTGCATTAAGCAAAACACCTCGTATTACCTCAAATGGTTTAAATACAGGTGCAATAATGGGATTTACTAACACATTATTGGAAATATTAAAAAATCAAAAACCATCACATTTAGCCGTAGTTTTTGATACCGAAGCACCAACAGCTCGGCATATTGAATTTGAAGCATACAAGGCACATCGCGAGAAAATGCCAGAAGATCTTTCAGCATCTATACCTTATATATTCAAATTAATCACAGGTTTCAATATTCCTATCATTACTAAAGATGGTTACGAAGCAGACGATATCATCGGAACACTTGCTAAAAAAGCTGAAAACAATGGCTTTACCGTATATTGTATGACTCCGGATAAAGATTTTGGTCAGCTCGTTTCGGAAAATATTTTTATATACAAGCCCGCCAGGATGGGAAATGGTGCCGAAATACAAGGTGTAAAAGAAATTCTTGAAAAATGGGAAGTTTCAGATGTCAAGCAAGTCATCGATATTTTAGGCCTTTGGGGGGATGCTGTGGATAATATTCCAGGAATACCTGGAATTGGTGAAAAAACCGCAAAAAAACTAATTCAGGAATTTGGTTCAATAGAGAATATTATAGCCAATGCCGACAAATTAAAAGGTAAACAGCGAGAAAATGTTGAAAATTATGCTGAACAAGGCTTAATCTCAAAAAAATTGGCCACGATCTTATTGGATGTTCCAGTAGAACTCGAAGAAGAAAAATTATTATTGGAAGAACCAAATAGAGATATACTGGAACCGCTATTTATTGAATTGGAATTCAGAACTCTTGGTAAACGGGTATTTGGAGAACTAAACAATGGTACAGAAAGTTCAAAGAATACATCTGGTCAAATGGATTTATTTTCATTACCACAAGATGCTGAAATTTTAGAAGAAGATACCTATGCCGGTCCTGTCAACAACCTCGAAAATACAACACATGAATATATTTTAGTCAACACAAAAGTTGAACAAGAAGCACTAGCAAAACAATTATCCTCCCTTACAAGTTTCTGCTTTGATACAGAATCAACAGGTTTAGATGCCAACCTTGCAGATATTGTAGGCTTATCTTTTTCTTTTGAAAAAGGAAAAGCCTATTATATCCCCACACCTGAAGATAGACAACAGGCACAAGAAGTTATCAATATTTTTAAACCAGTATTGGAAAATGATCAAATTGAAAAAGTTGGTCAAAATATAAAATATGATATTTTGTTATTAGCTCGATACGAAGTTGCTGTCAAAGGTCCTATTTTTGATACCATGCTTGCGCATTATTTAATCGATCCAGATACAAGACATGGCATGGATGTATTGGCGGAAAATTACCTGAATTACAAACCACTATCCATCACCGAATTAATAGGTAGCAAAGGAAAAAAACAAGGAAACATGCGAGATGTTGAGCTTGATTTAATTAAAGAATATGCTTCCGAAGATGCAGATATTACCTTGCAACTTAAAGAGATCTTTAAACCCCTACTGGAAGAAACAAATACACTCCGCCTTGCTCATGAAGTGGAGTTTCCATTAGTCTACGTTTTATCAGAAATAGAAAGAAATGGAGTCCGAATTGATATTGAAGCATTACAACAATTCTCTAAAAACCTGGAAACAGACATCCGATTATTAGAACAGACCATTTACGAAAAAGCGGGAGTTAATTTTAATATCGCATCGCCTAAACAGTTGGGAGAAGTACTTTTTGATAAATTAAAACTAGATCCTAAAGCAAAAAAGACAAAAACTGGCCAATACAAAACAGGAGAAGATGTTTTATTAGCATTAGCCTATAAATCAGATATTGTCCAAGATATATTGAGTTTTAGACAGCTTCAGAAATTAAAATCAACTTACGTAGATGCGCTTCCAGAGTTGATCAATCCCGGCACAGGACTCATTCATACCTCATACAATCAAGCTGTAGCAGCCACAGGACGTTTAAGTTCAACAAATCCTAATTTACAAAATATACCGATTCGAACAGAAAGAGGTCGAGAAGTAAGAAAAGCATTCATCCCTCGTCATGAAAACAATGTTATCCTCTCTGCAGATTATTCTCAGATCGAGTTACGCCTGATTGCCGAATTGAGTAAAGATCCCAATATGATGGAAGCATTTACTTCTGGGCATGATATTCACCGTGCCACAGCTGCCAGAGTTTATGGCCTCGAGCTAGAAGAAGTAACATCAGACCAGCGTCGAAATGCAAAAGCAGTAAATTTTGGTATAATCTACGGGCAGTCGGCATTTGGTCTATCGCAGAGTCTTGCTATTCCACGCAAAGAAGCCGCAGAAATTATTGATCAATATTTTATTCAATATGCAGGGATCAAAAAATACATGAGTGAAGTTTTAGAGTTTGCAAAAGAAAACGGTTATGTCGAAACAATCCTCAAAAGAAGACGTTATCTAAGAGATATCAATTCAGCAAATATGACCGTAAGGGGGTTTGCAGAGCGAAATGCCATTAATGCTCCTATTCAAGGTTCGGCGGCAGATTTGATCAAAATTGCCATGCTCGGCATTCAAAAAGAAATTGAAGAGCAAGGACTATTAGGTAAAATGATTATGCAAGTGCATGATGAGCTTGTTTTTGATGTCCCTGAAAATGAAGTATCCATTTTCAAAGAGATCATCCAAACAAAAATGACTGGCGCTATAAAAACGGAGATTCCATTAGTCGTAGAAATAGGACAAGGTAAAAATTGGTTAGAGGCACATTAATAACTTTATCAAGGAAAATTATGAGAAAACTTCTGTTTATATTAATAGCTTACTTTCAGATCGTTAACATTGTTATAGGACAAGAAAAAGCAACTTACTATGAAAAAGTCGAGAATAACACTTTTCGTTTTTTCTTTGATAAGAACTATTTTCTTTCTGACAAATTTTGTGAATTCAAATCGATTGAACGTGTGGTCCCTTTAAATCCAAAAACACAAAAATTCGATGGAATTTTTAAAGACTTCAACAATAATGGGCGTTTAATTTTAGAAGGAGTTTATATAAATGGGATAAAAGAAGGACCGTTCAAAGCCTATCATCCTAATGGCACATTAAAGTGGGAAGCTAATTTTGTAGCAGATATTCCAAAAGGAGAACTTAACCATCGCTACCCAAGTAATCAATTAGCTATGACACTATTGTACACCGATAGCATCATCTATATCAAAGACTTTTGGTTACCTAATGGTACTCAGAAAATAAAGGATGGCGAAGGAACCTATTCATTTTCAATTCCATTTGAAGGTTATAACCAATATGGTTTTGATTTTTATATGGCAAAAGGAAAAATACGCAATGGCAAACAAGATGGCAATTGGCAAATACTAGGGTATAACAAAGGAAGCAAAGAAACATTAATTGCATTAGAAAAATATCAGGACGGAAATTTACTCATCGGAAATGATTACTATTTTGACAATTCCTACCGGAGAACAAAATTTGGAATAATTCCGTATGACACTTTTTTCAGAGCAGAATCACTTACCTTTAAAGCCTGTAACTTTGATGATTTTTCTAATTTTAACATGTTTACAAGTGTAGAATTAACAAACGCATTAAGCCGGATGGATCCAGAAGGATTTACGGAAGATCGTTTTGAGTATCAGTTCAAGCTGAATAAATCAGGAACCCCCTCAAAAATAAATTTCATCAAATTGACATCATCAGACTATATTAATAATGTCATTAAGCCATTACTGAGTAACATTAGTTTTTATTATCCGTCATTAGAAAACGGTGTACCAGTAGCTGATACCCTGACCGTAACTGGTAAAATATATACAAATTCAGAGGGCAAACTTACCGTGTTACCAATAATAATTCGTCGAGAAAAAGGACAATAAGACTATTTGATTATATTTGCAAAAAAAAATTATAGGCATGAAATTTCACAAAGAAGGATATACAAGTTTGGCTATTACGATTTTAGTAATATTTATTACAAATGCAATAGCTGACTATTATGATGCTCCTGAAGTTATTAAATGGATTATTTACATCCTTTCAGCATTTCTTTTTATCACAATCGTTCAATTTTTCCGTAGTCCAACAAAACAAATTGTTATCGACGAAGGAACAATTTTATGTCCTGCTGACGGAAAAGTGGTGGTAATAGAAGAAACGGATGAAAATGAATATTTCCATGATCGAAGATTACAAGTTTCCATATTCATGTCTCCGATCAATGTACACGTAAACCGTAATCCAATTAGTGGGGTTGTCAGCTATTTCAAATATCATCCCGGAAAATTTTTGGTTGCATGGCACCCAAAATCATCCACAGATAATGAAAGAACGACTGTTGTTGTAAAAAATGCGGCTGGTGTTGAAGTACTTTTTAGACAAATCGCGGGCGCATTAGCACGTCGCATTGTATGGTATATTAAAGAACAAGATCATGTTACACAGGGGGCAGAATTTGGTTTTATTAAATTCGGATCTCGCGTGGACTTATTCTTACCATTAGGAACAGAGATTAAGGTTAATATAGGAGATAAAGTAGTTGGGGGTAAAACAATCATCGGAAAATTTTAATAATTTATTAACAACGGAATAACTAACTTAGGCTTTGGTATTTTTACTAAAGCCTTTTTTATTACATACATGAATTTTAGACAACTCGTTTTAAATTGTTCATTAGCCGTAGGTTTGGCTATTTCTGCCGTTAGTTTTTACTACCATTCAGATTGGAAATCGTTCCTGATTATTTTTACGATCTCTACGCTGATCAGTTTTCTGATGTTCAACTTCGTATTTGAGCGCTATATCTATAAGAGAATAAATACGATGTATAAGCTGATACATAACCTAAAATTAGGAAAAGATCTGAAAGATGCCTTAGGTGAGCATGTTACCGCGGATCCTATAGCAGATGCTGAAAACGAAGTAAAAGCTTGGGCAAAAGCAAAAAAAATAGAAATAGAACAATTAAAATCACAGGAAAAATTTCGAAGAGAATTTCTATCCAATGTTTCGCATGAATTCAAGACCCCACTTTTTTCTATACAGGGTTATATAGAAACCCTACAGGATGGCCTCATTGAAGAAGATCTGGAGATGGCTAAAACATTTCTCAATAAAGCCTCTAAAAATGTCGATCGCTTAAATTATCTCATCCAAGATTTAGATGAAATATCAAAACTAGAGTCTGGCAAAATGGTTTTAAATATTGAAAAATTCGATATTGTAGAATTAATTAAAGAAACCAAAGAATCCCTAGATGATAAAGCAAAAGCGCATAATATTGAAATTCAATTAAAAACAAAATCAGGCACACCCTATTGGGTAAAGGCTGATAAACATAAAATCAGTCAAGTTCTTGTCAATTTAATTGAAAACTCGATCAAGTATGGTAAGAACGGTGGAAAAAGTCAAATACGCATTTTTCCATTATTCGAACAGGTATTAGTGGAAATAACGGATGATGGATATGGTATTGAAGAGAAAAATTTAAGTCGTGTATTTGAACGTTTTTATAGGATCGACAAAAGTAGATCAAGGGGCATTGGAGGTTCTGGACTTGGATTATCTATCGTAAAACACATTATCGAAGCACACCAACAAAATGTAAATGTAAGAAGCACAGAGGGTATTGGTACCACATTTGGATTTACACTGGAAAAAGTTTCTCAAACATAATATTAAGCAAGCATCACTTAACATCCCACAAAACTTAACATTAACTTAACATTAACTTAGTAATTTCGCAAAAAATAATTAATAATGATATGTCTTTAAATAGCATTTTTCAGTATTTCGTTCCTAAGGATAAAAAGTTTTTCCCTTTATTTGAACAAGCAGGTAGTAATTTGATAGAAATGTCTAAATTATTAAAAGAAGCCGTTAACGCTAGTGACGCGGAAAAACGTAAAGAAATCGTTCGTAAAATCGAAGATCTAGAACATAAAGGAGACAATATTACACACCAAATTCACCTCGAGCTTGGTAAAAATTTCATTACTCCATTTGATCGTGAAGATATTCACGCATTAGCAAGTTCATTGGACGATGTGGCAGATTTTATAAATGGTGCCTCCAACAAAATGGATCTTTATAAAGTACAAAAGGCGACAGAACCTATGATTGAAATGGCTGATTTAATCGTTGAGGCAACAGATCATGTAGCAAAAGCAATTTTCGAATTAAAAGATCTTAAAAACATTCGTAATATTACAGATTCATGTGTTCGCATCAATAGTGTGGAAAACAAAGCCGATTATATTTTTGACAAAGCTGTAGCTGATTTATTCGAATTCGAAAAAGATGCCATTACTTTGATCAAACATAAAGAAGTATTATCAGCAATGGAAGACGCTACAGACAAATGTGAAGACGTAGCAAACGTATTAGAAAGCATATTGGTTAAAAACGCATAATTGCGATTTTAACACATTAACACATTCATATTATGATGTCAACATTATTAATTGTTGTAATTATACTAGCGATCGCTTTTGACTACATTAATGGTTTTCATGATGCCGCCAATTCAATTGCTACTGTCGTTTCAACAAAAGTATTAACTCCTTTTATGGCCGTTCTGTGGGCTGCGATATTCAATTTCGCTGCTTACTTTTACTTTACAGACCATAAAGTGGCCAATACAGTTGCAAAAACTGTATTAGAAGAATATATTACATTAGAAGTTATTTTTGCAGGTTTATTGGCTGCAATTGGCTGGAACCTATTCACATGGTACTATGGTGTACCATCAAGTTCTTCACACACACTTATCGGTGGATTTGCCGGATCAGGAATGGCTTATGCTTTCATAATAGGCGGAGACCCAATCCATGCGATCAATATTGATGCAACACTAAAAATAATTGCATTTATTGTACTCGCCCCCATTATTGGGATGATCATATCCATTATTATCACCCTCATTATTATTAATATTGCTAAAAACTCCCGACCTGCAGTCGCAGAGAAGTGGTTTAAAGTATTACAATTAGTTTCTTCTGCAGCATTAAGTTTTGCCCATGGAGGTAATGATGCGCAAAAAGTGATGGGTATTATTCTAGTAGCGATGGTAGCAGGAGGGTATTTACCCAATACTGAACATATGCCAGAATGGATTCCATTAACTTGTTATCTGGCGATCTCATTAGGCACAATGAGTGGAGGATGGAAAATTGTAAAAACAATGGGTACCAAAATTACTAAAGTTACTCCTTTGGAAGGTGTTGCTGCAGAAACAGCTGGTGCACTAACTTTAGGTCTAACAGAGCATTTTGGTATTCCGGCTTCTACGACACATACCATTACAGGTTCTATTATAGGTGTAGGTATTGTTAAGCGTGTTTCAGCAGTAAGATGGGGAGTTACGATTAGTCTATTATGGGCTTGGGTATTAACTATTCCTGTATCTGCATTACTTGGAGCAATCACATTGTTTATTATACACTACATATTGTAATAATTTACACTATTTTCCAAAAAAAAATATAAAGTAAAACAAAAATTTGGTACATTCGTCCGGATTTTTGTTTTACTGCTTTGCAATAAAACCAAGAAAAACACGTTTTTCTTATAGTTAGAATTAAAACAATTGATGCTTTTTTAATTTCGGCACGGTGTTTGATTATTCCAAACCGTGATTCCATTTTAAAAGATCACATACAAATTAGAACAATTAAAATTTAATAATAACCTTAAAAACAAGAGTATGAACTATTCTACAATTAAAAAAACAGCTGTTGCTGCTTCCTTAGTTGCCGCTTTAGGCTTTGCTGATGTAGCACAAGCTCAAACTGTATTTGGTGGAAGATCACAATACAGAACTTGGTCAATCGGTGTTCAAGGTGGTATCACAACACCTAACGCTTTGGTCGGTGGATCTAATAACTTCGGTCAAAAAGTTGGTTACTTCCAAAATAAAGTTGGTGAGTACTACGGATTAACAGTTCGTAAACAATTCTCTCACTTATTCGGTTTAGAATTAGAAGGTAACCGTGGTAAAATCAAAACTTTCAATAAGAACGATGCTGTTGAAAGTAGAAAATGGATAGCTGCTGGTGCAAAATCTGCAGAAACAGAAGTAAATTGGGCAGCTAGCTTAAATGGTGTATTCCAATTAGGTACTATCGATTTCTTGAGAAGAGAAAACTCTGTTAATTTCTATGCTAAAGTTGGTTTAGGTGTTATCGCAAGTAACCCTGTTCAATATGCAAACAATGATTTCACAGGTGCTTCATTCTCTAACAAAGGTAATTGGGGTGAAGAAATCTTCGGAGACCGTGAAAAAACTGGCGACAGAGACTTTAAATTAGCGGCTTACGTTCCAGTAGGAGTTGGTGCGAAATTCAAATTATCTGAAGTTGTTGCATTAAACTTAGGTTACACAATGAACTTTACTGATGACAACATGTTATTCGGTCCAGGTCGTTCTGATGTTAAAGGTAAATTCTCTAACGTATACGGTGGTTTAGAATTCACTTTAGGTTCAAGAGACAAACAAAACTTGACTTTTGCTAACCCAGTTGCTACTATGTATGATGAATTGAAAGATCCTTCATTACGTAACGAAGTTGAAGCTTTAAAACAACGCGTATCTACTTTAGAAGGTACTGTTAATGCATTAAATACTGACTCTGATGGTGACGGTGTTTCTGATAAATTCGATAAAGAGCCTAACTCTCCTGCAGGTGCAGTAGTTGATGGATCTGGTCGTCAAATCAAATTCCCTGAGCCAGTTGTTAACAACGTAACTTCTTCAAACGGTTATGTTGCTCCAATTCAATTCGAATTTGATAGCTCAGTATTGAAAACTCAATCATACGCTACTTTAGACAAAGTTGCTAAAGAAGTACGTGATAACAACTCATCTGTTACTTTAGATGGTTATGCATCTGCTGAAGGTTCTGAAGCATATAATGTTTCTTTATCTAAAGACCGTGCTAACGCAGTAAAACAATACTTAGTTAACGCTGGTGTTGCTTCTTCTAAAATTACAGCTAACGGTTACGGTGAGGCTAACCCAGTAGCATCTAATGCAACTGAAGAAGGTCGTGTTCAAAACCGTCGTGTTGAGATCAAAAAATAATTATATCTAATATATAATTTTAGAAAGCCGATTCGCAAGAATCGGCTTTTTTATTTTGCCCACTTTAATCCGTATCTTTGCTAAGTAATAATTAATTTTATTTGTAAATTAATTAGACATAGTTATTAAAAATCACTACTTTCAACTAAGTTGAGTTACTGATATATTATACAAGGATGATGGAAGAGGAATTTGATTTTGAATCTCCTGAGGAAAGAAAAACCTCGGTTGATCGTTATGAAGAAATGATAAGAAATGAAGATCAATACTTCTTTGACTCTAAAGCATTTGAAGGAATTATTGATTATTACATTGAAAAAAATGATCCTATTAAAGCATTACAGGTTGCAGATTATGCCATTAATCAGCATCCCTTTGATGTTACATTTTTATTAAAACAAGCACAATTATATTCTGCCACTCAACAATTTGAAAGAGCATTAAACGCACTTTCTAAAGCGGAGCTATTAGAACCTTCTGAAGGAGATATATTCTTCATTCGAGGTGGTGTCTATGGCGCTAAAGGACAATTTAAAGAAGCTAAGGAACAGTTATTTCAAGCTTTAAGCTTATCCGATAATAAAGATGAGATCTACTTTCACATTAGCGTGGTTTATCAAGGTGAAGCCGATTTTGAGAAAGCGATTTATTATCTTAAAAAAACGTTAGAGCTGAATATGGATAATCAAGAAGCTTTGTACGAACTTGCCTATTGTTATGATATTCTAGATCGACAAGAAGAAAGTGTCGAATTTTATAAAAAATATATTGATTCAGAACCCTATTCTTATTATGCATGGTACAATTTAGGCAATGCTTACCACAAATTGTCCAAATATCCTGAAGCGATAGATGCGTATGACTACGCCATTTTAATCAAAGAAAATTTTTCATCAGCATATTTTAACAAAGGAAATGCATTGGTCAATCTTGATCGCTATCAAGAAGCATTGGAGGTCTATAAACAAACATTCGAATATGAAAAACCAAGTGCAGATACTTATTGTGCTATTGGAGAATGCTTAGAAAAATTAGAGCAAATGGAAGAGGCTCGTATTTTTTATAAAAAAGCAGTTAAAATGGATGGCGACTTAGCGGATGCCTGGTTTGGGATTGGTGTGACTCTTGATTTTGAAGAACGTCATTTTGAATCGTTACACTTTTATAAAAAAGCACTAGAGTTAGATGATTCAAATCCGGATTACTGGTTTGCCATTGCTGACGCAAGATATAAATTAAAACAAATCGATCTAGCTGAAGAAGCGTATGCCAAAGTCGTTGAATTGAACCCTTTAGATGTAGATGCCTGGTTGGATTATTCTTCTATTTTCTTCGAACAGGATAAAGTGGATGAAGCCATTGAGATTGTATCTGAAGCCATCACTAACAATCCAGAGGCTGCAGAGTTATATTTTAGAATGGTAGCTTATTTATTCGCAAACGGGAAATACAATGATGCAATCGTCTTCTTGGAATTAGGTCTTGCCACAGATCCTGAGAAACATTATATCCTCTTTGATTATCTGCCTCAATTGCAAGGAAATCATATCATTTCAGAAATCATTAAAAAATATTCTCCGAAGTAAATGAAGAAGTTAGGACTCATCGGCTTTCCATTAGGACACTCCTTCTCTAAAAAATACTATTTAGAGAAATTTGATAAAGAACATATTACAGGTGTCAACTATGATTTATATAGCATAGCAGATATCCAGGAATTTGAAAAAATATTTAAAGATCAGGACTTTTATGGGGTGAATGTTACCATTCCACATAAAATCAATGTGCTTCCATATATTCAAGAACTATCACCAGAAGCAGAAGCTATTCAAGCAGTAAATTGTATACAAATCAAACATAAAGCTTCTGGACCTTTCTTAAAGGGATTTAATACCGATGTTTTTGGCTTTATGGAGTCTTTAAAGCCCTTATTAGAAGAGCATCATAAAAAAGCATTAATTTTAGGGAATGGGGGTGCCGCCAAAGCTGTTGAATATGCGTTAAATGCTTTGCATATCTCCTACCGATTTGTGAGCAGGACGAAAACAGACACAAATCTAACCTATAGCGAACTTAATGCTCAATTATTAAATGAATACCACATTATTATCAATTGCTCGCCAGTAGGAACTTTTCCAAATATTGAAGATGCTCCAGATATTCCATATAATCATATTGGTGATAAGCATTTACTATATGATTTAGTTTATAATCCAGCGGAAACAGCATTCCTTAAAAAGGGAAAAAATAACGGTGCCAAAATCAAAAATGGATTGCAGATGTTAGAACTACAAGCTGAAAAAAATTGGGAAATTTGGAATGAAATGTCATAATTTTTAAGCACTTATTATATCTCCAATCTGCCCGCTAAGGATGCTATTTTGATCAAAATACTTTAAAAACTATGTTACAAATTAAGACTTTTACGTTTAATCCATACCAAGAAAATACTTATGTACTCTATGATGAGCATCGAAATTGTGCCATCATAGACCCCGGAATGTATGGTCCTGCGGATGAAAAATTATTAACAGACTTCATTGAGCAGCATGATTTAATTCCTCAAATCTTATTAAATACCCACTGTCATATTGACCACGTATTGGGTAATAGATTTATTTTTGATCAATATGGCCTCTATCCTCAATTTCATGAGGGAGAACTGTCGGTTTTAGTTGAAGTACAAAACTATGCGCCACAAATGGGTTTTAGGTACGAAATTTCCCCTATCGGAGATACTTTTCTTGGCGAAGAAGGAATTATAAAAATCGGAAATGATGAGTTAAAATTGATATTTGCTCCCGGTCATTCACCAGCACACTTATGTTTCTATCATGAAAAACAACAATTTCTAATTGGAGGAGATGTATTATTTAAAAACAGTATAGGGAGAACAGACCTTCCAGGAGGTAATCATGAACTACTTCTTAAAAATATAAAAGAAAAAATTTACGCACTGCCTAATGAAGTCACGGTTTACCCAGGACATGGACCAACCACAACAGTAGGATCGGAGAAAGTGAGCAATCCATATATTAGAGCATAATAATAATGAATTTACCTTATCTATTTGCAAAGCGCTATTTATTTTCAAAAAAATCTGTCAATGCAATAAATATTATATCAGGTATTAGTATAGTAGGTGTTTTAGTAAGCAGCGCAGCTTTAATTATTCTACTATCGTCATTCAATGGCATGGAAAACTTGATTTTATCCATGTCTAGTCAATTTGCACCAGAAATTAAAATAGAACCAAGACAAGGTAAATTATTCGATCCCAATCATCCTGGGATTCAGGCATTAAAAAAAGATTCAAATGTAATCAATTATACAGAAGTACTGCAAGAAAAAGTTTTGCTCCAGTATGAAAATAGACAATATATCGGCACGATAAAGGGGATCCAAGGCAATTCGATTGACCATCAGGCAAAGGATAGCCTAATCAGTAATGGAGATTATAACTTGATGCAAGATAGCATTCCCTATGCTGTAATAGGAGCAGGAGTACAAGCTAACTTAGGTGTTTCAATACATACAGGGCTAAGTCGAATTGATATATACTCACCACGAAAAGGAGTAAAAAACAGTGCAAATCCTGCCGACGAATTTAATATTAGATCCATTCAACCAACTGGAATATTTAAAAATCAGCAAGATTTTGACAATTTAGTCGTTACGCCCATCTCTTTTGCCCAAGAAGTATTGGGGGAATTTAATCGTATCTCTGCGATTGAATTTTATGTGAAAGACAAAAAAAACTTGGAAACATTTAAAAATAATCTTCAAACACAACTCGGAGATAATTTTGTTGTAAAAAATAGAGAAGAGCAAAATCCAACTCTTTATAAAAATGTACGTGTGGAACGTTGGGCGGTATATTTTATACTTACATTAATTAGCATCATCGCACTATTCAATATTGTAGGATCTTTAACTATGCTCGTACTCGACAAAAAAGAAGATATGAATATTTTAAAGAATATTGGTGCAGACAATTCGATGATTCAGAAAATATTTTTTTATGAAGGATTAATGATTTCTTTAATTGGATGCGTAAGTGGATTAGTAATTGGCTATATTTTTTGCTTTTTACAAATCAATTATGGCATAATAAAAGTAGAAGAAGGTGCTAATATGTTAATCGATAGTTACCCGATTGCACTACGTTTAAGTGATTTTATTATCGTATTTTTTACCATTACGAGTATTGCAGGTCTAATCGCTTATTTTTCATCAAAAATAAGCGTATCAGAATTAAATAAATTAGAAGCTACGGATTAGAAATTAGAACTTTTACTTCCTTTTTTCCCTTTGGAGATCTGTTGGATTAGGCTCCCCCATGCGAAAGGATTTAATAATGGATTTGCGTATCGTTGATTGATGACTTTATTTTTCATTCCACGGTGATTTTCATTCACATTATAGCTGTGCATTTCATCAGCAGTTCTCGGCATTACAGCCGCCATGGCATCAATTGATTCTTTAGACATATTTCGTTTTGCACGAATGACGTTATCTGAATTAACCTCTAAATTCATAAATGCAATATTGAATTCTTCTATACTCGCCCAAGGATACGGCGTAACCATTGGTAACTCAATAATGAGATTGGTCATGATGATAGCACTAGATAATCGATCCCCTTCGACATTAGGAATAACATACTTGTATGTTTCATAACCAACCGAAGTAAAGCGGATCGTATCACCTACATGCGCTACAAATGAGAAAAAGCCTTCATTATTTGCCATATAGGTTTCATTCCGAAAGCTTTCATTCGTAATTGTCGTATACCCTACAGGAAGGCCCGAACTCACGGTTTGCACAATACCACTAAACTGCAATATTTTACGTTCTTGGGAATAAGAAGAATACCCCAGAAAAATAAAAAATGTAACAAGAATAAAGTGATAGTTGAATTTCATAGCACAAATCTAAGATTTAAACAGGAATACTGTTGTTAAATTGTGTTAATTAAAGCCGTCAATTATAAGGCTTTAGGCGTGGGTAAGGTCGCATTAGGATCATCCATGTCGGTAATATTGATAGCCTCTACCGCTGTAATTTCAGGAACAGCTTTCTTAATCGCTTGCTCTAGGCCAGCTTTAAAAGTCATAATACTCATCGAGCATGAAGCACATGCGCCCAATAATTTTAGACGAACAACATTATCTGCCGTGATTTCTTGCACACTAACATCACCACCATCAGTTTCCAAATAAGGTCTAATCGTGTCCAATGCTTGCTCAACTCTTTCTTTTAATGTCATACTTTAACAATTTGAATGTAAATATAATCAAAATTTACCAAAATGAGATCATGATAAATGGATTCATCATGTTTTTAAACATGAAAATGACAATAATAATTGTGCTTTAGCTAGAGGTTAAAAAAAGTTAATATGAAAGTATTTCGTTGTTTAGCATTCATTAATGCACTATATTGCAACATAAAAATTTAATTGATTAGTATTACAAATTCACTTATCTTTGTAAAATGTTTTTAAATAGGCGTATAGCGGCTTTATGTGCCGGAATTTTGTTATTGGTATCATTCAGTAGCTGTAAAAGTAAATTTGAGAAATTGCGAGCAAGCAATAATATCGCTCAAAAATACGAAGAGGCGGTCAAATTATACGAAAATAAGAAATATAGCAAAGCTTTAATATTGTTTGAAGATTTGAGGAGTAAATTTAGAGGGCAGGCAGAAGCAGAAAATTTATATTATTTCACAGCCTTCGCAAATTACAGACTAAAAGACTACACATCAGCTCGTTATCATTTTAAAGATTTTGCAGATGTTTATCCGAATAGTCCTAGAGCTGAAGAATGTCGTTTTATGTCTGCTTATTGTTATTACCTCGATTCTCCTAGATCTAGTTTAGATCAAGAGAATACAAGGAAAGCAATTGATGCATTACAACTGTTTGTTAACCTGTATCCAGAGTCAGAACGAGCAAAAGAAGCTGGTGATTTAATTCAAAAGCTTCGCGACAAATTGGAACTTAAAGCTTTTGCAAACGCTAAGCTCCTGTATGACATGGGATTAAACGACGACTATAGAGCAGCAGTAATCGCTTTGCAAAATGTGTTAAAAGAATATCCTGATACTAAGTATGCGGAAGAAATTGAGTATCTTACCTTAAAGTCTCAATATAATTTTGCAAATCAAAGTACCCCCTTTAAACAGGCGGATCGATATGCTGAAGTTATTGATTATTATCGTTCATTGGCAATGGCATTTCCAAATAGTAAATATTTGAAAGAGGCCGAGTCCATTCGCGATAATGCTGAAAAGAAAATGAAAGCTGCTACTGCCTATATGGCAACAGTAAATAAAGCGATCGCAGAGCAAGAAAAAGAAAGAAAAGCCGCGAGAGAGAAAAAAGAAAATAAAGATAATAAAGATAATACCCAAAACAATGAGTCAAAAAAATAACAGCACTGTAGCAACTTCAACTGTAACACGTGATTTAAGACAATTAGACATCGTTACTGACAATATTTATGAGTCAATCGTAGTGATCAGCAAACGTGCTAATCAAATTTCAGTTGACATCAAAGAAGAATTGAATGGCAAACTTGCAGAATTTGCTACTAACAATGATAACTTAGAAGAGGTATTCGAAAACCGTGAACAAATTGAAATCTCAAAACACTATGAGCGTATGCCAAAAGCTACTCTAATTGCAATTGACGAATTCTTACACGATAAGATTTATTTCAGAAATCCTGCAAAAGAGCAAGAATAACTTGCCTTATCTGAATGGATATGAGCTTAGCTAATAAAAATATTGTAATTGCTGTATGCGGCAGTATTGCCGCATACAAAATTGCACATCTGACTAGATTATTAGTCAAAGAAAAAGCGTCTGTTCAGATCATTATGACAAAAGAAGCAGCAGAATTTATCACCCCGCTGACGTTGTCAACACTTTCAAATAACCCCGTTTTAATCGATTATTTCGACCCTAAAACTGGGGAATGGAATAATCACGTCCATATTGGATTGCAAGCTGACCTTATACTTGTAGCGCCAGCCACAGCTAATACTATTGGAAAATTAGCAAATGGTATCTGTGACAGCTTATTAACTGCTGTCTATTTATCAGCCAAATGTCCCGTTTTTATTGCTCCGGCAATGGACCTAGACATGTGGAAACACCCCTCTACTCAAAATAACATCCGACTACTCCAATCTTACGGCAACACAATAATTCACCCCGGTAATGGAGAATTAGCGAGTGGATTAATTGGAGAAGGACGGCTTGCAGAGCCCGAAGAAATGCTTCATTTTATTGAAAAAAGCTTTTCCATTGATTTACCACTGATTGGAAGACAGGCTTTAGTAACTGCTGGACCAACACATGAGGCCATTGATCCTGTTAGATTTATCGGCAATCATTCCAGTGGTAAAATGGGATATGCATTAGCAAAGCAACTTTCAGAATTGGGAGCACAAGTCACCTTAATAAGTGGTCCAACCGCTCTTGAATCACCAAAAAATGTGCATCGCATATCGATCACCTCAGCTCAAGAAATGTTGGAAGCTGTTGAACAATATTTCATTCAGTCCGACATCATTGTTATGAGTGCTGCAGTAGCAGACTACACCCCCATTGAAGTCGCAACTCAAAAGATTAAAAAGAAAGAAGATCAATTTGCTATATCCCTTAAAAAAACGACTGATATTTTAGCAACTGTGGGCAACAAAAAGACGGAAAAGCAGCTTCTAATTGGTTTCGCACTCGAAACTGAGCATGAAATTGAAAACGCAAAAAGCAAATTAATTCGTAAAAACCTAGATCTAATCGTTCTCAATTCAATGCAAGATAAAGGAGCAGGTTTTGCCACAGATACCAATAAAGTAACGGTGATCGATCGCTTTGAGCATATTCAAGAATATACATTAAAATCAAAAGAAGAAGTAGCAAAAGATATTTGTCAACTCATCGTAGATCATCCCATTTTAAGTTTAAATTAATCCTATCCTCCATAGAGATTACAGCTAGTAGATCACTCCTATTACCTTAAATTGATAATCAGCCAAATGCGATTTATTTGCTATCAATCTTAACATGATCACCCAAAGAATTGTCTTAGCGTATTAAATCGCTGTATATTTTTTCATTCTCAGTAACTAAAGAAAAGATTAAAATAGATTGATACTCTCCATCATAATAAATGTATTTTTGTTGATATGAAAGATTTTAAAAAATATTACATTATACCTGCAGAGCCAGAAGAGATCTACCTGGCCTTGACGACCGACATTACCATACGCCTTTGGACAGGTGACTTAGTAGAAATCAATCCAGTTGTTGGTGGTGAATTCTCCATGTGGGATGGTGCCATTACAGGAAAATTTCTCGAATTAGATCCGAATAAGAAAATTGTTCAACAATGGTATTTTGGCGAGCAGGAATCTGAATCTATAGTGACGATTAAACTACATGACCACAAAAAGGGTACTTCGATTGAAATTAACCATACCAACATACCAGAAGAAGATTATGCCGATATCGTTGATGGCTGGGATGACCCTTATATGAGTTCTCTATTAGACTTCTATACGGAAGATGGACGCTAAGCAGCCTTTTTAAGGCTCTTAGTTCATTTATAAAAGCTTAGAAGTCTAAGTTACCAACAAGTTCTTTAAGACCTACTTCAGACAACTTAGCTTGGTAATTAGCTTCCTTTAGCCTGCTCACTGCATTGACATAGTTTTCCTGAGCATCTCTAAATTCAACGGCACTTATCGTACCTATTTTATATTTATCTAAAGTTATATTCAGATTTTGCTTCGCAATTCTCTCATTTCGCTCTTCCAATTTAGTCAAACTGATATTAGTCATATAACTTTGATATGCTTTCAAAATAGTGGCATTAATGAGTTCTTTCGATCTTTCAATTTGTAAAGAAGCTTTTTCCACCATTTGTTTAGCGACGCGTTCACTCCTTCGCTGATTAAACCCATCAAAAATATTCAAGGATGCCGTTACACCATAAGTTAAGCCTCTAGCGTTAGATTGAGCAACAAAACCTAAACTCGATTCTGATGAAGAAAAATTATATCCAGAATTGAGCCGAACAACAGGTAATCGTTTTGATCGTACATCCTTTTGCTCCAATTCTGCCAAACGTTTATCCAATTTAATCAATTGAAGTTCGATATTTTGGTTAGTAGCCTCTTCTAATAAAGCATTGATTTCCAAATTTTCATTAAATTGAAATTGATCTTCAACGTCAAAATCAATCGTTAAGTCCCTTGCCAGCAAACGGTTTAATTCTGTTTTCAAATTAGCAATTGTTTCCATTTTTCTAAATCGCAGAGATTGATCTTCATTCAAGTTCACCTGAACGTTTAAAACCTCCAATTTAGATGCTTTTCCAATTTGAAAACGATTTTCAGCTGTTTTTAAACGATCGTTAGAAATAGCTATAGAAGAATCTATGGTATGCAATAGATTCTCTTCTAAAACGATTGTATAATACATATTCAACACATCACCGACCGTTGTTAAAATAATAGATTTTAACTCCAGATCACCCCTTGATTTCAGTTGATTTAATTTCTCATATCGCGCAAACATCCCAAATCCATCAAAAATAGTCCAGCCTAGACTGACCCCATAATTCATACTGTTGTTCTTGGCATTTTCCAATTCTCTAACTTCACCCGTAATTTGTGTTTGTTTTGAATTTTGGTTACTATTACTTTGAGTAAAATTCGCAGTAAGGTTGGGTAAGATACCAGCATTTCCATATGTCGCATTTTCTTTCGCTATGATTACATCCTTTTTTGTAAGCAATATATCGAAATTATTTTCCATAGCGATAGTTACTGCCTCTTGAGCAGTCAGTACATCTTGCGAAAAAGCAGTGCTCATTGGGATCAACAACAGGGCTAATAAATAATAAATCTTATTCATATTAATCTTCAATATTCGACAGTTCAGGATTATGCTTCTTTATTCTAGACCACATTAAATAGATCGCAGGAATAACAAATAAAGTCAATACAAGCGAAAACAATGTTCCTCCTACGATCACAACTCCCATTCCTATACGACTTGTAGAAGCCGCACCAAGAGATAACGCGATCGGTAAGGCCCCAAGTGCAATTGCTAATGAAGTCATCAAGATCGGACGCAATCGTCCAGCAGAAGCCTCAATAATAGCCTCATATTTAGATTTACCTTCCTCACGTAACTGATTTGCAAATTCCACAATTAAAATACCATTTTTTGTTACCAATCCAATTAACATAATTGTTCCAATCTGACTAAAGATATTCCAAGATTGTCCAAATAACCACAGCGAAAATAGTGCGCCAGCAACAGCAAGTGGTACAGTAATAATAATAACAAAAGGATCTATAAAACTTTCAAATTGTGCAGCCAGAATTAAATATATCAATAAAAGGGCTAAACCAAAAGCAAACATAGTATTAGAGCCACTCTCCCTAAAATCTCTTGATTCACCACCTAAATCTGTTGTAAAAGTTTCATCTAGCACTTTCGATTTAATACGATCCATCGCTTCTATTCCCTCACCTAAACTCTTTCCTGGTGCTAAACCGGCAGAGACAGTAGCAGACATATAACGATTATTATGGTACAACTGCGGCGGACTGCTCTGCTCCTCAATCTTTACAATATTATCCAACTGAATTAATTGACCTTCTTTATTCTTAACAAATATGGAAGCAAGATCTAACGGTGTACTTGTATCTTTTTTATCAAACTGACCTATCACTTGATATTGTCGCCCATTCATCATAAAATAACCAAATCGTTGTCCTGAAAGAGACATTTGCAGCGTCTGTGCAACGTCCAAAATAGAAACACCTAAACTCAATGCCTTTTCGCGATCTATATTCACATACACTTCGGGTTTATTAAATTTTAAATTGACATCCGTGATTGAAAAAGTGGGATCATCATTCACCGCGTCCATAAATTCAGGAATCTTTTCTTCCAACTTTTGAAAATTTGGCGCCTGTATAATATATTGTACAGGTAGTCCCCCTCTTCTATTTACTGAAATCGTTGGTTGTTCCATGATCGACACTTTAGCTTCCGAAGAAGAGCGTGTCAGTCGGGATAAATCACGAGCGATTTCAGCTTGAGTTCTGTTCCGATCTTCTTGCTGCACTAAACCAAGACGTATAATACCACTGTTAGAGGAAGCCGAACCAAATCCAGGAGAAGTAATGACTAAACTAACATCTTTCTCAGGAACAGAATCATTAACCAAAATTGTTAATTCAGTCATAAAACGGTCCATGTAATCATAAGATACACCTTCTGGAGCAGTAACACGCATAGTTAAGTAACTACGGTCATCATAAGGTGCTGTCTCCTTAGGTAATAAATTAAAAAACAGATAGATAAGAGCAAAACAAGCCAATATGATGGGATAACTTAACCATTGCTTTTTCAAGAACTTGACTAAAGAATTGGCATACCCCTCCGTTAATGCTACAAAATAAGGTTCCGTCTTTTCGTAAAACTTAGTCTTTTTCTGTTCACCACCTTTCATCAGATAAGCATTTAACATCGGTGTCAATGTTAAAGACACAAAAGCCGAAATAAGTACTGCAGCACCAATAACTATCCCAAACTCTCGAAAGAGCCGTCCTACAAATCCTTCTAAAAATACTACTGGTAAAAACACAGCTGCAAGTGTAATTGAAATGGATATAACAGCAAAGAAAATTTCATTGGATCCTTTTATTGCTGCTTGAATAGGAGACATTCCCTCTTCTACCTTTTTAAATATATTCTCTGTTACTACGATTCCATCATCTACCACTAGACCTGTTGCCAGTACAATCGCCAATAATGTTAATACGTTGATGGAAAATCCACAAAGGTACATCACAAAAAATGTCGCAATTAAGGATACCGGAATATCAATTAGTGGTCTAAATGCAATAGACCAATTTCGAAAGAATAAAAAGATAATTAATACAACTAAGACAACAGAAATCAATAGTGTTTCAGCCACTTCCAGAACAGCACGCTTGACAAATAATGTATTATCAAGTGCTATTTTCATTACAATATCCTCAGGGAGATCCTTTTTCAATTGATCAAATTCTTTATAGAAATTCTTCGCAATTTCTAAGTAATTGGTACCTGGCTGTGGAATGACCGCCATACTCAACATGGGTAGTCCCGAATCCGACATTTTCGTTTCAAAATTTTCAGCTTCCAGAGCAGCCTTTCCGACATCGCTTAGACGAATGATACTATTTCCTGTAGATTTTATGATGATATCATTGAATTCATCCTCTGAAGCTAAATTTCCAATAGTCTTTACTGTCAATTCCGTATTAGAGCCTGTCAATTTTCCTGAAGGCAGCTCAACATTTTGAAGGTTTAGAGCAGATCTCACATCCAATACGGTGACGCCATACGAATTTAATTTTACGGGATCCAACCATAATCGCATAGCGTATTTCTTTTGCCCCCATATCTGTACAGAACTTACACCTGGAATTGTTTGAAGCCTCTGTGAAATGGTATTCTCAGCATAATCCGATAATTCCAAAATATTCTTTTCAGAACTTTGAACCGTCATCGTAATGATGGGTTCCGAATCGGCATCAGCCTTTGATACGACAGGAGGAGCATCGATATCTTGCGGTAAGCTTCTAACCGCCTGAGAAACTTTGTCGCGCACATCATTAGCCGCTTCCTCTAAATTTTTACCTAGATTAAACTCGACCGTTATATTACTAGTTCCTTGATTACTCGAAGATGAAATATTTCGAATACCATCAATAGAATTAATTGCTTTTTCTAATGGTTCTGTTATCTGTGATTCGATAATATCAGCATTTGCTCCTGCATAACTTGTTCTCACAGATATCTGAGCCGGGTCAATAGAAGGAAATTCACGAACACCCAGATAAGTATAACCAATTATACCAAATAAGATTAACATCAAATTCAATACAATTGTTAATACAGGGCGCTTAATACTTGTTGTAGACAAACTCATAAAACACGATTAACGTAATGTAACCTTCACTTTAACATCATTCTTCAGTGACATGACCCCTGTTGTTAAAACAGTATCACCATTTGTCAAACCGGACAATACATTTACCTTATCTTTTGTTCTTCCTCCTGTTTCGACAATAACTTCTCTCGCATTTCCTTCCTTTACTATAAAAACTTTTTTGCCATTCTGTATTGGGATCAAGGCTTCAGATGGAACCATTAAGGCATCGTCAATACTTTCTAAAGGTAATATCACGTTTACAAATACACCAGGTACAAATTTATTATGTGTATTATCAGCCATAGCCTTAATCAATAAAGTTCTAGTCGTTAAATCAACCGCTGGATCTATTGCAAAAATCTTCGCCTCAAAAGTTTCCTTAGATTCCGGAATTTTAAAAGAAATTCGCTGACCTACCGAAACTCTATTCACATACTTCTCTGGAATAGCAAAAGAAAGTTTAATACGATCAGATTTAACTAATTTTGCAATCGGAGATGTTGGTGTGATATACGCCCCTTTAGATACCGATCGAAGACCGATAGTACCAGAAAAAGGAGCACGAATATAGGTCTTAGACAATTGAGCTTCAATAAAAGATATTTGAGATTTTGCTGTTCGATAGTCAGCACTAGCAATATCATACTCCTCTTGGCTGATCGCTTCTTTCTGCAATAACAATTTTGCTCTTCTTTCATTTTCAGATGTCAACTGCGTTCTCGTTTTAGCTTGGTCCAATTGTGCCAATAAATCAGCCGCTACAATCTTGACCAACACAGCACCCTTATTGACACGACTACCCTCAGAAAAATTCAATTGATCGATTAAACCCGAAACTTCCGAGCGAATCTCAACCTGTTCATCCGGTTCTATTGTTCCTGTAAGATTAAGATTATCAGCAAACGATTCAGCAAAGATAACTGTTCCATAAACAGCCATAGCGGCATTCTTTCCTTTTCCAGCAGGAGCAGGAGCAGCATTCTTCTCCTTATTTGCCGCAATCCTTTGCCAAATCAAGTATCCAAATACAAGTACTAATAGCGCAATGACAATATATTTAATTTTCATAATCGAGTATAGCATGTCAAAATGCGTAAATGCATTTCAATATTCAAGTTTATAAAAATTAAACGACTAAAAAAGTAGATTTTCGTAATATTGTTATGATAATAGCAGAATAAATATCATTATCATAAAAGATATGGTTGAGATTACAATTTTGAAAAGTATTATAAAGCAAAAAACCACTAGAATAAATTCTAGTGGTCTGTATAAAAAAAGGCATCGACCTACTCTCCCACCTGTTACGGCAATACCATCGGCTCTGGCGGGCTTGACTGCTCTGTTCGGAATGGGAAGAGGTAGACACCGCCGATATAGACACCTAAAATATTTTGAATCAACAACGTTGATATAAACAAATCAGATTTTAAAAGCAAATAGCCTTTTAATAAAGGCTATTTGTATAAAAAAAGGCACCGACCTACTCTCCCACCTGTTACGGCAATACCATCGGCTCTGGCGGGCTTGACTGCTCTGTTCGGAATGGGAAGAGGT
>NZ_QBKH01000001.1 GCF_003054045.1 Sphingobacterium faecium | reverse complement strand
ATATCATAAAATAGGTTATCTTCTTGTTCAAAAGTTTTTCCAAATAAATCAATTAAACGTGTTTTAAAGCCCGCTGGTCCTACAGAAGTAATACTCGGGATCTGTAATAGCGAATCTTGCTGAATGGCAATCAAAAGATCAAAGTAACCCGAAGGCATTAATGTAAGCGTATCTGCATAGTTTAACGTGATGATACCGTCATAATAAGTTAACGTTCGCTCCGGTATTGCAGTCGCAATTTGTGGATCCAAGTTCAGATTTTTATAGTATGCTAGTACACTGCTGGCATAATCTTTAAATAGTAAATTAGGAACTTTAAAGGTATTAATCATGTGCGTATAATAAGACTTAAGCAATCCGTCCGGAATATCTTGGGTTAATGAATACGTCATCTCAGCGACAGATTCCAGTTGTTTCCATTTAAAATCATCTGCAGATTTAAGAACTTCTTTTCTTCCGTCCTTAGAAGTTGGATATGAAAACAGATTCATAATCAACTCTTCCTGTAGATCCGAATTATCAAAAATTTCCTTATAACGCCCCTCAAACTGCACATCATAATCAGCAGAATCGATCATCGATACCGTAATCACATTCGTCTCATTTGGCAATAGCATAGTTGCTATATAGCGGCCATTTAATCTAAAATAAACCGAAGTAGGGCCATACGTGTATTCAGATAAATATAATGTCGAATCATTGAGTTTTGTAAATGCGATCGGTTTATCTCTCAATAAAGAATTGCTCATCATCGGCATGCCGACCTCCATGTTATCGAAAAGAAGTGAAGGTTTTCCCTTTACTGTAAGTGATAAATAACCACTGGATAAAAAGTGAGACTGTGCGTAGACGTTTAATTGCAATGAACAATAAAACAAAGTAAGATATGCAATAATTTTGACCATGAAAAATTTGTTTATCTATTTTGATCACTAGAAATAGTAGCCGAAAAAGAGATTATAGGTAATAAAATATATAAGCTCCAAAAATTGATAATTCATGAGGAACACATTGGTATATACCCATATAAAATTCACCTGTACGATCCATCATTGATAGGATTGGCTTATAATTATCTTAAATATAGGAAAATTGTATCTAATAAAAATTATTCTCTTCATTAATATAACTTCAATAAAAACAACATCTTATTAAAAGAAGCAGGTGCTAATTAATAGAAAATAGATTCATACTTCTTTCAATGGCATATTTATTCCTATTTATCCACTCTTTTCTTAGTGGATTATAGACGATTAAAATGGATATTTTAAGCAAATGTTTTTTTATGAAAAGGATGTATATAAAAGAAACTAATGGAAATTTGCGAATTATCGAAAATCATTCAATCTCGTATAAAAAATAGCTTTATAGCTTTCACTGATCGGGATTTTCTCTTCATCAATAAACAAACAGTTGCCGTCTATAAATTTGACGTATTTGAAAGATACAATATAGGAACGATGCACCCTACAGAAAAGACGAGCAGGAATCAGATTAATGATCTCCTTCAGATTCATATAAGTAATGATATGCTGATCTTTGGTATAGACGGATATGTAATTATTCAAACCCTTTATATACATGATGTCTGAAAATTTCACTTGATAATACTTGTTTTTAGCATCACCTTTTAGCAACAAATATTCATTTTCGACCAGCGAAGTCATCGATGCAATTTGTAGCAACCGAAATTTATCAACAGCTTTTTGAAAACGCTCATAGGAAAATGGCTTCAGCAGATAGTCGACCACATCCAGATCAAAGCCCTGCAGTGCATAGTCCGGATAAGCAGTAGTTAAAATGACCCTGCATTTATTTCCGCAGCGTTTAAGAAATTGAATACCGTTTATCATCGGCATCTGAATATCTAAAAAAACAAGATCAACTTGTCCGCTCATGATCAAATTTAAAGCATCGAATGCATCATCCGTGGCTTTAATTAAACTTAAGTCAGCTGTTTTATCGATGTATGCAGCGATAATTCCCGTCGCATACGCTTGATCATCTAATGCTATGCACCGGTACATCACACGATCCGCCCCACACTTTATCATAACTTGACCATTAAAGATATACGATAAACCAGGTCATTCTTCTCCATATTTAAACTGTGTTGTCCTGGGTATAGAATTTCGAGCCTCCGTTTAACATTGGCGATTCCGATACCACTACCCTTTTCCCGAAATTGTGCATTGATATAATTAGACACTTCAAATACCAGTGTTTTTGACGTGACATCTAGACGAATATTAACAGGTTGTTTTTCAACATGTGTAATACCATGCTTAATGGCATTCTCGACAAATGGAGCAAGTAACAATGGTGGAAATAAGAGCTTGTCTATGGCGCCCTCAATTGAAAATGTATGGTAAAAATGAGGATAAAACTGCATGCTATGCAGGGCAATATAATCTTCAATAAATCCAACTTCTTCACTTAAAGGAAGTAGATCCCTTTTGTTCTGCGCAAGCGTGTACCGCATCGTATCCGATAGCTTTAGGGATAGCTGTTGACAGATTTTCAGATAAAGGCAATGCTATGGAATACATATAATTTAAGGTATTATATAGAAAATGAGGATTGAGCTGTGATTTTAAAAAATTCAATTCGGCCTGTTCCATCCCTGCCTCAAGCGCTTTGTTCTTTTTTCCAACCTCAAAGGATTTCGCTACCAGATACACAATCAATGCGATAAAAACTCCCGGCAATGAAAAATAAAAATTATCATATAGGAAGTAAAATGGATCAAGATGAGGATTTAGTTTAAATCCGAGATACTTCACAAAGAGCACTTCTTCAAAAGAATACCTCAAAAATACAATCGTCAGGAGCAATAATACAATACTGGCCGTTAAAGGTACAGCTTTGTTCAAACGCCAGAACTTCGGAAAGATATAGAACAGACAGACGACGATCTCCACCAACAAAAGTAACTGCGAAAAAGCAATCAGTATCACCCCTTCAAATGATAATCTTGAAAATAAAACTGCTCCGATTATGAGGTATAAAAATGAAATCAACCAGAAAAATAAAACGATGCTTAGAAGTCTCCTGTTCGTCATATCCAAATTTAAAAATTTAAAAGCCATTTTATAATTTTTTACACCAATGGCAGCTATTATTACGTGAATCTGTAAATTTCAGTTTGACATCATTTCCTGCCCCGCTCACGTAATAAAATTTAAGGTTTCATGTAAAGTTTGAACATTTGAGCAAACATTGATGATGAAACAAAAAATGGTAATTTATATGATCCAGCCCATCGCATTACTCATACTTTTAAGCTTGCCTAACTGTTCATCTGGACAAATAGCAAAACAGTTTGGCGGGCATGACATTTCGGGCAAAGTAGTGGACTCTCTAACAGAAAAAACGATTCCGGCATCAAACATCTCCTTGTATAATGCGGATACTTCAGATGACAAACTAATCAAAACAGTCGTCAGCGATGGTGCGGGATATTTTAAAATCTTACAACTTCAGCCTGGCAACTATTTTGTAAATGTGGGCGCATTGGGTTACAACAGCAGCACAACACTTCCCGTCACGATCAACAATAGTGATATTGATCTGGGTACGATCCGCATGTCAGCAGCCTATCATCAATTGCAACACGTCGATATTTACAGAAAAACATCGCTCATACAAATCAAAACAGATCGGCTTATTTATAATACCGTACTTGACCCTACCCTGTCAGGAGGAAATGCGGCTGATGCATTACGAAAAGTACCTTTGTTATCTGTCGATGCAATGGGCAACGTTTCTCTCAAAGGAGATCGAAATGTGCGCATATTAATTGACGGTAAACCTTCAGGAACCATGAATAATAATGTAGCAGATATATTAAAAATGATACCTGCAGATCAGATAAAAAATATAGAAGTGATCACCAGCCCATCATCAAAATTTGACGCCGAGGGTGCTTCAGGAATAATTATAATCAATACCAAACGGAATAATACGCAAGGTGTGCACGGATCATACTCAGGTGGATTGGGTACCCGCCAGAACAATTTCAATGGAAATATAAGCATCAGAAAGAACAAATTAGGAATTAATGGAAATTTGGGAAATTCATGGAGCTGGCCCGTCAATACATCGATAAGTTTTGATCAAAGACTTCTGAATAATAAAATCGATCTCGAGCAAGAAATCAAAAGTCGCAACAAAAGGCATGGGTTAAGAGGAGGCCTATCGTTAGATTATGAACTTGATTCCAATAAGCTCATCATTTCCAATTTGAATATACATCAGCTTACGATCCAAACAGACAACCTCCTCAACACCATATATCAGGTAAGTGATTCGATCAGCAGTACCAATAACAGTCATGTTGGATACGGAGGATTTGACTGGAGTACCGATTACATTCGAAAATTTGATAAGAAAAACCAAGAATTAAGCATTTCAGCTCAATTCTCTCAAATTAACGCCAACACAAATTATCACTCTTCCTACAAGCAGGTCGATTTTCGTCCTGATGAAAAAGGAATGAACATAGGCCTGAATAAAGAACTGACCATGCAGCTGGATTACACACATCCCTTTAAAAAGGCGACCTTTGAATTGGGTACAAAAGCCATCTTCAGGAACATTCATTCGATTATTCATGTGGATACCATTGGACAAGATCAGGCCTATGTACATGTCAGCCACAGCACTTACAATTTCAATTATAAGCAAGATGTAGGAGCTCTATATTCGACCATACAGATCCCACTAAACACAAAAACCGATCTTAAAGCCGGCGTTAGATACGAGTATACAGGATCAATAATTAAAGCGACCGATCATCAAACCGGCCTCCATGATCAGCAGCACCATATACTCCCAAGCACAGTCGTATCATACAAAGCCTCCGAAGAGTTAAATTTGAAGATCGCTTACAATCAACGTATACAACGACCAAGTTTGTATTTTCTAAACCCTTTCCGAAACGAATCAGATCCTGTCAATCAATTACAGGGAAACCCACAATTAGTGCCCGAACTATCGCACAATATGGAATTGAGCGCACATCTTAATATGAAAAAAAGCATGCTGAATCTTTCTTTATATCACCGCAGAAACAATAATGTCATCGAATCCATTTACAGAAATACAACTTTCAAAGACAAACCGATCGTAATACAGACTTTTGCCAATATCGGTAAAACGCAATCTTTAGGTGCTCATATCTTTGCATCCGTAGATTTATTTAAAATATGGACTTTGAGAGGGAATATCGACCTATACACCTATCATATACGGCCCAATGATCAATACGGTAATTTGACACAGCAGTCAAATCAGATTTTCCTCCATTACAAGACCTTTATCAGCGCCACAGCATATCTAAAAAACGGATTGGTAGCCGAGTCTTTTTTATTTTTTGATGCGCCGGAGCGCACATTTCAGGGGCAATATGCTTCTTTTAACATGTGGAATATCGGCCTAAAGAAAGATATACTAAACAAGAAAGGTACTTTGGGGTTCACCATGATCGATCCGTTTCAAAAGGTAAAAAATCTAGGTTCTTATGCAAAAACAGATCTCCATGAACAACGTGGAAATTTTGCAATTCCATTCCGATCATTTGGCATTAATTTCTCCTGGAAGTTTGGCAAGAACAATTCCAATCAGGGGAAGTATGATTCGAACATCAAAAATGATGATCAAAAATCTGGAGGAGAATCTAAAATATAATTTATGCCGTTTACATGAAATCGGATAGAGATGCTCTTTACGGCAGAAGAGTAAAACATTACCGTTGATTTGCTCCATACCCTTACAAAGAAGACAGCCTATCAAGAAAGATTTGAAAATTTTAAATTTGCTAGCCTATATACCCATTTTTTGAAATCATATAACTTAACTTAGTACTGTCCTAAATAAATTTTAGCGTATAAAAAATCTACCATTATCTTCAAATAATGCAGATTTAGATGTTTTAAAAAAAATGATAAATAGCTAGATTATCCTATAAAAAAAGTGTAAAAATATTTTTTTTCATGAACCTTTTTAAGGGACAGTTGTTTTATTATATGAAAACTATAGCAGCTCTGCTTTTAAATAAGCAGAAAAATAAATCGACGTAGTACAGTAGAAAATCCAAATGCACCCAAAACTTTTGGATGACGAAACAAAAAAGAGGAAACGATAAGAAACATAAAAAAGTTACTGTACATCAAAACGTCAAGATAATGGGTCTAATGAAAATTAGGCCCTTTTGACTTTAAAGAACCCATCTAAACTTATAGTGTCTACTTGCGATTGAAATACTGAGAATAAACAATTTGGATAATAAGCATAAAATTAAGTCTAGTACACTTTTTTAGAAACTAAAGAATTGTAATTAATAAGTAGCATTTATATTTTGAAAATTGTTTGATGTTTCTCAAAAACACTCCTTTTGATTTGAAATTAAAAATGTATTCTCCGATAAAAGATAAAACGCTACCAATAATTTTAAACCAAAGAAAATATACGAGGACTTGTGGACCATATCGCTCCACTAATTCGCCCATTTGTAAGGTCAGTATTAAAGTTACAAAAAGATTAAAAAGGATTAAAAACCAGAAAAACGATAAGGATAATTTCAGTTTATTGGAATACATGTTTATTAATTGGTCTTTTAGAAATATATAATCTAAAAATACAGATTAATAATTATAGCATAATGATAAAAAAAGTTAAAATATTAGCTTTTGATCTTCAATTAGATCGTTCAATGACATGTCCTCATTTTCTAGATTTCATTCACATTATCTAATAAACCCGATCAACTATTTTTCAAATGGCAAATAGGCTAACATTTACAATGATTTAGTTTCTACTATTGTCGCAATACACATTAATTAAAGGGAATTTACTCTATTTGTTAGAATTGGAGAAATTGTTCAACTAAAAGCAATTCTAATTGCTTATTTTAGCAATGCTAAAAACTAAAAAAGAATCAGATATTATTCCGTGAAAGGTAAATGAGCAATAGTCATATTTATATATTAAGTGGTTTAGGTGTTGACCGAAAAGTATTTTCAAAAATAAACTTTGAGGGTCTTCAGGTAATCCATATCGATTGGATCGCGCCGCTAAAAAAAGAAACTATGGCAGCATATGCTAAACGACTATCATTGCAAATCAATGATGAACAACCGATACTAGTTGGTCTATCTTTTGGAGGAATGATGGCTATGGAAATAGCTAAAATAATTAAGGTGCAGAAGATTGTACTGCTTGCCTCTGCTAAAGGTGAATATGAGCTTCCTTTTCTTTACAAAATAATAGGTGCTCTAAAGCTCAATTATATTCTACCGAATACTTTTCTAAAGCAGCACAATAGGTTGGTCGATTATTTCTTTGGGATCAGCTCAAAAGAAGATAAACTGATGCTCAAACAGATATTGCAGGAAACTGATGTCAAATTTTTAAAATGGGCGATCAATCAAATCTTAAACTGGAAAAATAACGTGGTCTCTTCCTCTGTTATCCATATTCATGGTAACCAAGATCGTATCATCCCCATTCGTAACATTAAACCAACTTATGTGATTGAAAATGCAGGTCATTTTATGACCATAACTCATGCTCAAGAAATTGAGTTGTTGCTTAGAAAAGTATTATAATTTAATGGAATTATAGTCCGATACTCTTAATTAATACAAATTTTAAAACCAGCACAATAACAACCTATTATTAGGCAGACTATAGCCATAAATATGCGACAATTTAAAATATTTTTCTACCTGGTCATTGGACTTTCTGTATTGATTATGATACTCCCCACTTTCTTATTAGAATTTACTGAGTTTTCTCTTGCCATAAAATGGACCGTTAATTTTTTTGTATTACCGATATTAATCGTGATGATCCCTAGTTGTTCCTTCATTTATTTGAAATTTATGAAGCAGCACGAAACCAAAAATTATACAACACAAATAATGACAACCTTAAGGTCAATTTTTAGAATATTTTTTATGACACTAGGTATGACATTTATTTTTAGTGGCACAGTTGTTTCCTTTATAATTCTTAGCAACGCTTATTTTGAGGGCAGTAAGAGCATAGATATAAGTGGAAAGATTATCGACTATTCGTTAGGTAGCAGGAATAATAAACATTATATTGAAATTAAAGACAATCAGTTTGAAAGAATAATTAAACTGCAGGTTCAACAACCATATCAAATCGGTCAAACATTTGAAAAAAGAATGTATATCGGAAAATGGGGACTGTTATTTCTAAAGAAATAGCAAAAAAATGGGTAATCACTAATGTAAAGATAAATCACTCCGTAATTACAGCTTAAATTTAAGACCTGTCAACTACTTATATACGAACGCTATGATATTGAAAGCGCGTTTTATTTAAGCGTCGTATGACAAGGAAAAAGATCGCACCTCGCTATAGAGGAACGATCTTATGGAAATCAATTAATGTGTTTTTACGTTTGCCTCTGATTCAGGTTTTGATGTACAATTCACCCACCGCCCCAGGTTTCGAGGACCGGTATATTCCGTAATTTCTTATACGGATCGGTTACAGAAAATGGATCTTGCACTAAGATCACAAAATCATCAAATTTACCCGCATATAAAGAAGCAGTATCAAAACCTACTTAATAAAAATCTAATCATTTATATGCCTTGCGGTAATATATCACCTTACCTGAGGAAGTTAGTCCCTCAACAGTTACGTAAACTCCTTTATTTTTGCTGTTGTTGTAAAAAGTGAATGCTTTGTTTTTTGTTCCCTCTTCAAAGTCAAAATATGGATCCCAATATAAAGTGACTCGATTATCTGAATTAGAACTTAAACGTTCCTTTGCCGTAGTGTAAACTTTATTGCTAAATTCTGTTATAGGCATATAACCCATAATTTTTTCGTAATACTCTGCTTTACCGATATCTCGATCGACTTCAGCAGGAGAATATTCAAAAACAAGAAGTACATTTGTCCCAGTAAACTCAGCTGAACTATAGGTCTTATAAAACTTTAAATAAGGATAGTTGGAAACATCTTCATCTAAAAAAGAGATATTTGAACCTTTTTGTTCCTCTACCGCCCTTGCTACTCCTACATTTTGCAACGGATTTTCCGCTACTGTTTTGTTCATAGCTTTAGGATCGATTACCATCTTACCATTTAATAGATATTTTATTGTAGAACTATTTTGCAAGTTTCGATCTACATAGTCACGCAGAGACTGACTTCGTTTGATAACAACACTATCCATAAGAGGCAACAAGATGACATCGGGTTCATGTACAGTATGTGGCTCTACAGTCTGAAAACGTCTTTGCAAACGGTCTATTTCTCTCTGTTTTCTAGTACTGGTCACTTCCGCTGTTTGAAGAATACGGTTACCGCGGGCATCCCGCAAATAATCATCACGTTCTACATCTTGATTACCTGAAAGTAGTTTTGAGCTTTCACTTAATAAACTTTGTGGATAATAGATCGGTTTTAAAAACTGCTTTTTATCATAAAACTGATATTTCACTTTAAATGGGGTAAACTTCAAGATTCGATAGACTTGAACAAATTTGGTGTCCAGCGAATCGAATACAATCAAATTGGGCACCGTAAACTGGCCATTTTTATCAAATATTACTTCTGTATACTGCATGCGATCGGAACGTTCATCCTGGTAGCCGAAAGAAGCTCCGCGAGCGGGTATATTTCCTTTCTTACCCTTCTTTATTTCATTCTGATATTCTTCATAAAACTTAGTGAACGATTTCTTTTCTAAATTAATTTGCCCCTTGATGGTCAAGATAGGATCTATAATCATGGAATCAGCAGTAGGACAATAAGTATAATTCCATTTGTGAGCCTGAATAAATAAATCTTTTTGTTTTGCGCCTTCCCAATAAGTTTGGGGATTACGGAGTTCGTCCTGGCTTAATGGTTGAAAATAGAGATCCGTTAATATACTTTGAGTAGTGTCAACTGGAATTGCAATATCTGTAACAGATACAGACAGCTTTGCAATTTCCTCACCATCGGGAAGTTGAACATTAATCTTTCCTTCAGATTTATCTCTGAATTCCCCCATAAAAGTAACTTGAGGTGTTAAAAAAACTCTTTCCTGTTCGAGCAACATGCTGCGTCTTGATAAAACCTTTTGCTGGGTATCGAATAGCGATGCTTGTAGGATACCCATTTCAATATCTCTTTTTTGTAGGGGAATATTAATCTTTTTTCCACTCTTTAAAGTCAACTCCTTATCGAATAATTTACGCTTTCCTATACCAACACTGACAAACACATTTTCAGATTCTTTAGTTGTTTGCAACTGCACGAGAACGATTGAATCCTGATCCACCAAGTTAATTTTACTCGCAAATACCGCCTTAGGCAATATGTTTTTTTGCTTATTACCATCAGTTGCTGTCCATTCTATAGTGTAATCACGGTCAGCCTCTGCTGTTAACTGAACAGCAGCCAATCCAACAGAATCGGTCTGAAATTGTTCCAACACTTTACCTCTTTCATCCACTAATTTTCCGTCAGCCTTACCAGGGTATCCGTCACCATCTAAAACTTGAAGGATGATTTTATTTTCCACTCCACTCAACAATACTCCTCCTTCAGGAATGATATTCAACAGGTATCCCTGATTCAATATTGGTTTTCCTTGAGGCTCCATTCCTCCCTCTGCTTTAGCGATCTGTAATATATGCAGTCGCTTAAAATAGGGTTTGCTATCTGCACATGAATCTAAGATCGTATTGGCATTGATATAAATCTCGGTTGCCGCATAGTTAGAAGGAATTCGGAAATGGCTTGCTGTAACTCCATTATTGATAAATGCAACTGCTTGTAACAATTCCTTTCCTTGTGTGTCGATTAACTTCATATACATATTATGAAGATTGTTAGCAAATAGTCCTTCGCTCAAAAAATAACCTTTAAACCACACTGTATCGCCTGGAAAATAATAGTCTCGATCAGTATGCAGGTACATATTGCTTGATTGCGATATACCAACTTTAGGAATTGCAATAAGCAATAATAACGTAAGTAAAAAGGATTGATAATCAAACCTTTTTCTCAAGCCGATTTTTCTAAAAAAACGAAAAGCGTTTGTTGAAAAAACATTTACCTTTTTTAATTTTAATGCTGATGGAATACCCATATCATCAATAATATTTAATAAAAATTATACATTTCACCCTGACGAGCGCAATACTTGAAAAAAGAAAATCCATTTTGGACTTTTTAGGTTTATTTACAAGCTACTTAAATCATGGGTTACACAATTCACAATAACTCACACAATTAGAAATGAAGTTAAATAAATAATGTATCAAAAAAATAATTATTTTAAATCAATCGATTGCGCAATTTTATCGCACAATTAAATGAAAACAGCGACAAATGAGGTTAAGGGAAAATATAAGTAAAATACAATATCACTCCCCAATGCGGAAATGACCAAATGAAATAGCTCTTCACGAATGATGAACTTACTCAGAATGATTAGCTAAACTTTCAATTAGAGCTTTGACTACATAATAGGTTTTTTTTAAGATATTGTTAAGCGGCTATTTGCTTGATAGGTCGAATGAAATTATAACGAAATGTGAAACTATTCACTCGAGTAAATTTGTTGCTACTTGTTTATTTCCTCCAGCTTAATTCCTGGTTTTGCATAAGATAAACGACCTGCAAACTCCGGAATAAGATAACGGTCCAATCCGGCTACAGCCATTGATCCTGCCTGAACATGATCGACAGTGCCATCCTCTTCAACAATCAAATCATCCAGTAAAATCTGGACGATTTCGCCAATGACAATCGTTGTTCCATTGAGCGGTATATCCATGATTTCTCGCAATTCCAAGCCTATTCTGACAGTAGATTCTCTGACAAAAGGAGCTTTAAATCCATCGGTATACAGCTCATTACAACTACCCAAAAGATTGACTGGTTTAAAACCGATCAAACTATTGATCAGGCTGATCCGATAGAATTTTTCCATTTCATCCGGCACCTCCTTTTCTTTCTGCTGCACAATGGACTCATCCGGCGGAGACTCATCCTCTCCTTTTTTGTCCAGATCATCCAGTACCTTCTCCACTATACCAAGCCCCAGCGCGATATATTTGATGATATGCAATGCCTTGCCTGGCAATTTAACAGGTGCCAGCAGGATCACCTGCAAGACCTGACCGATTTTATTGATTATTTTTTTCATTTTGTTAATGTTAGAGGGTTAGAGAATAGTTATGAGGTTAGAAGGTTATGAGGTTAGAGCAGTTCCATCGTTACTCCGTCACTAGTCACTACTTCGTTACTCCATCACTTGTTACTCCGTCATTCCTGCACTAACTTCTTCATTACCTTAATAACTCCATATTTTTTCTACTCAGGAACCCTGTATAAACTATATCAATAAAATAAGTAATTTTACAAAAGCAATTTAGTTGCATTTACAATATATACCTTTATATTTGTCAAAACTTAGCCGAATAAAAATGAATGTTAAAAAATTAAAGCATCTACCTGGTGTGGCGGTATTTCTTGTAGGTTTAAATTGCACCTCCGTTTTTGCACAAGAATCCCATCAAATTAAAGGAACAATCTTTTCGCAAGATTACGGAGCAAACAAAAAACCGCTGGCGAATGCAACAGTCGCCATCCAGAACATAGGACTGACCACCACCACTGATCATAATGGGAGCTTCAGCTTCTCTGCCATTCCTACAGGACTGCTGAAAATAAATGTATCCTATGTTGGAAGAGTCAGCGCTGACACAACCATGCATATAAAAGGAGCAATACCAAATCTTGAATTGATTCTTCAAGCAGCAAATTTCAGACTCCAAGAAGCGGACGTGACTGCCAAAAATGATAACAACAACACCGGTACATCTTCGCTGATCTCCCGCAACGCACTGGATCACCTACAAGCGAATACGTTGGCTGACGTTATGGCTCTTTTACCTGGCGGAACGGTCAGCAATCAGGATCTCACCGGTAGTAAACAGATCAATATCCGTAACGTGGTCGGTTCAAATAATAACGCAAATGCATTTGGCACCGGTATCGTGTTAAACGGTGCTCCAATGAACAACAATGCCAATCTCCAGACTATTTCCGCTACAGTCGCCGGAAATACGGCACCCTTAGCCGGCGGAGCTAACCCCAGCGGCGGTTTTGATACACGACTACTAGCAGTCGATCATATCGAATCGATCGAGATCATACGTGGTGTACCAAGTGTTGAGCACGGTGATATTACCAACGGACTGGTCATCGTCAAGACTCAGGCTGGACAAGCGCCATTGAGAATCAATGCAAAGACCAACCCGAATGTATACCAACTATCCCTCTCAAAAGGTCTTTTACTTGGAACAGATGCCGGTGCATTAAATATCGCGTTAGACTATGCCAAGAATACCAATGATCCGGTTCAATCGTACTTGAGTTACCAGCGGTTCAATGCCAATAGCCAATACAGCAATTCATTTTTTGATAAAAGATTGCGTACAAACTCAACTTTAAGTGTGCTTTTCGGAAAAGATACGCGTAGACAAAATCCGGATGATGCCGTAACCATGAAAGCTTCCAGTGGACGTGATCTGGGGTTATCTTTCAATACAGAAGGAAACCTCTCTTTCACTGCAAAGTGGCTTAAAAACATCAACTATGTCGCCAACATTTCGTACACCAACAAAACCGCCTTTGCACAGGACCAGCAGACTTCAGCGACAGCCCCCTATTCCATGACCAAAGAAGATGGGACCGTGCTTACAAACAAACCCGGCATGCCGATTTATGATGTCGATGGTCATCTTCTAAACCCTCAAAGTTTAACGCAAATTGATCATTATGCACACTACTTGCCCAGTACTTATCTCGGTATGTACCATATTTACGGCAAAGAATTCAGTACCTTTTTAAAAGCGAAAGCAACATTTTTCAATAATATCGGAAATACTCAAAATAAGTGGTCAATAGGTGCCGATTATAGAATCAATAAGAACTTCGGAAAGGGAACTGTTTTTTCACCAACTGCACCTCCCTACCGCAACCTGTCTTACGTAAACTCGACTTATCGACCTCGGGCATTCCAAGACATTCCTGCATTTAACCAGTTTGGTGCCTATGCTGAAAATCAGCTTTCCATGGATCTCGGCGAACGCCAATTAGCGATAGCAGCAGGAATTCGATATGATGTTTTTTCGACCAATAAACAGGCTTTGTCTCCTCGTATTAATCTAAACTATGAACTGGTTCCGCGTACACTTAATTTTCGAGCTGCATACGGTAAATTAGCAAAGGCCCCTAGCCTACTTTACCTCTACCCGCAAGCTGCTTATTTTGAGTACATCAATATCAACGAGATGGCAGATTCATACCTGACAGAAGAAGAGCGTATTTTCATGACCACAACACGAAGTTTTGAGACGAAAAACACGAACCTTAACATCGCTTCCAATGAACGGATCGAAATCGGTACAGATCTGTTTTTGGGTAAAAAGAAATTTTCAATCACCGCCTTTCGCGACCATTTGAGAAATGTCTATGCAATGGGACTGACTCAAAACTCTTTTAAACCCGTCAGTTATATGGAATATGAGCGGACAGGTGATAACGGTAAGCCCATCTATGAAGTAGCAGCAAACAACCCTGTATTGGCAAAATATAATATGCCCACCAACAACAGGCAGATCAATACCAAGGGAGTTGAAATTGACTTTTCTCTCGGAAGATTTGAAAATATCCGAACCGAATTTGCTCTGAACGGTGCTTGGATCCGTAACGAAAGCTACTCCAATGATTATCATTATTTTGACGACAATAGCACAACTGGTGGTGCTGGACGAACACATATTGCCCTTTATGATCCCAACATAAGCCGTTCTTATGAGCAGTCTATGACTTCCACACTGACCACTACCCACAATATCCCCAAAATAGGATTTGTCGTGACACTACGTACCCAGGTCATCTGGAATGAAAGTAACTGGAACACGTTCGGGAATGATTCTATCCCCATTAAGTATATCTCAAAATTCGACGGGAAAGTTCATGATTTCGATCCTGCGCAAAGTGAAAACCCCGAATTTAAACCCTTAATGCGTAATATCAACCGGTTAAATGCCATTCGCGAGTCATTCAGTCCGCTCCTTTCTTTCCATATCAATATCAGTAAAGAGATCGCAGATCTTGGACGCATTTCATTCTTTGCAAACAATATGTTCAGACACTATCAGATCGCATCATCACAACGTGTAAAAGGATATTATTACAAAAGAAATGTTCCCTATTACTTTGGGATGGAACTCTCTTTCAAATTATAATTTATAAAAATCAGATCATGTCAACAGTTAAAAACTATATAGGACTTGCCATGAGTATCCTATTACTCTTTGGTTCATGTAAAAAAATCAATTCGGCACTGGATACACCGATCGTCCAGTATTACAAGATTCAAGTCAAAACAACATCAACAATACCGACAATTTCAAATTTGGACGGATTAACGGTCAAGTTCACCAATTTTAAAGAGGGAATCGTAAGATCCGGAACCATTGCTCACGGTCAGCTCCTTATGGATAGCCTTCCCCCGGGCTTATATAGCATCAACATCGCCGGGTTGCGAAAGGATGATCTTGAAGATTCATATTACTTAAATGCAGGTGTGGTCAATTATGGTATTGTAAAAAATGACCAGCAGCTCAATCTAGCTGTAAGCGGACTCAAACAAAGCCCCTTAGTATTCAGTCAAATCTATTACTCAGGATCTGCCCCGTTCTATTTTAGGGATCAATTTTATGAAATATACAACAATTCAGAGGAAACGGTTTACTTAGACGGTTTACACTTTGCAACTTTGACTCCAACCATAGCCACCCAAGTACTACCTGTATGGCCGACTGAAGATGGAGACAAATATGTTTACGGTGACCGCGTTTGGAAAATTCCTGGTACAGGAAAAGAATATCCCCTACTTCCTGGCGAATCCATTCATATAGCCCAATTTGCAGCAAACCATAAACTCGCACAATACAACCCTTCATCACCAATCGATTGTTCGACAGCTGAATTTGAATTTAACATGGACAATCCCAATTTTCCCAATCAGCCAGCATTGGATATGCAGCACGTATTTTATAATGGCAATTCATCCAAAGGATCTGTTCCGCAATACCTGACCTCGGTCTTTGGAGCGGCATACGTTATTTTTCGCATACCAGAGGCATCAAACTGGGATCCTGTAAACAATATAAACCTCCGGACCAGAAATCTTGGAACCACAGGTACCCAACTTTTTGCCAAAATACCACGCAGCTACCTTTTGGATGCTGTGGAAGCAGGACACAATGCCAATATGATCACCGCCAAAAGAGTTCCTGCTGAAGTGGATGCCGGTATGACATATGTCGGAGCAACATATATCGGACAGGCGGTAGCCCGTAAAGTCAGGGAGAAAAAAGAAGATGGCCGACCGTTCTACATGGATACAAATAATAGTACAGACGACTTTGAACGCAATACTGCTCCTCAATTCAGAAGAAATGGCGAAAAAAAACCGAACTGGAGCCATGCGAATTAAGCTAAAAAATTACGATCACCTAGCAATGAATAAAAAATGAAAATATCTTCTAAAATAGTCTATTTAACACTGATCGCAGCATTAAGCGGTACGCAGTTACGTGCACAAAAAAGCCCTAACTCTTTGGAACCATCATCCATTTCCTTAAATGAAAGCAGACGGCTTTGGCAACATACAGGAGTTGCAGCGGCATTGACGTTAGATTCAGTGCTACACTATTCCACCTTATACCTTGCACATCGTTCTGATCAAGGAGATTTCAGGCGTCCCCAGCAGCCTAGGTCATCAAATGAGCAAACAATCGCCACTCGCGGTAATTTAAACCTCGGCCAGTTCTATTTGGAAGGTGGATTTAAATATAAACGGCAGCAATTGAATGAAGTCGATTTTAATGCTTCCCTTATCGATCCCTACCGAGGAATGCCCTTTTTAGTCGCAGATACCAACAGTAGTGATTGGCGCAACCAACATTATACTTTGGACTTTGCTGTAACTTCCCCGAGATACAAAGATCGCTGGACTTTTGGATTAGAAAGCCAATATAAGGCCTCATCCGGAGCAAAACAGCGTGATATTAGAGCCGAAAATTATTATTACTCCCTCTACCTGAGTCCGAGTATCATGTACCATTTAGGGAAACACCATCTTGGAACGAGTTTTACATATCAAGATACGAAAGAAGAGTCTGCTCAATCTTTGGTCAATACCTATGTCAACCAACAATACTATACCGTCATGGGTCTGGGGCATTCCATAGCTGCACTTGGAGGAAGTGGATTGTATAACTATATGGGCAATTCCACGGGGCTAGGTTTGCACTATGAATACAGTGGATCGGTTCGCGTTCTTCTCAGCGGTCATTACAAATGGGAAGTGGAAGATGTCAACAGCTCCTACAGCAGTCCTATGCCTGTGGGCTCTGTATCACGAAAAATTCTGTCCGCAAACGCTTCCCTATTCAAGGAAGATAACGTACGGCTCCATCGCATAAATGCAACCTTTTATCAGCGCGATATGAACGGCATCGAATATGTATTACAACGTGTCAACCGTGAAGAGGAAAATTATTGGGACATCTTATCAAAAGATGTCAGATCCACTTACCGCACGACAATCAGTGGTCTGAACTATACGTTCTTACACAAGAAAAATGTTGGCTATAAATGGAAATTTAATGGGGGTATTCAATATGAAAAGATTGACGACCGTTATATCATCCCCGGTAGTAATAAAAAATCAGAAACATTTTTATATCAATTAGGCACCGAGAGACAGATCCTATTATCTTCCCACCTCGAACAAGGATTAATGATCGGTTTACAGACATCTTACCGTCAAAACATCAGTGCAAACTATCATTATAAAGGAAACTTCCCTGAATATCCTACCGTAACGAAGCTCGAAAATAATGATCTAGCCTGGATGCAGAGCGATGCGTTATGCTTACACATTCCGGTCCGCTATTCGCGTCAGCTGCAGGAAAATAAGCTATCGCAACTTTATATTCAAGCTGAGGGAAGTTTAATGAAACCCTCAAGCAAAATATTTGATAAACGAACCTCCTACCAAGTGAGCGTCGGGATCAACTTTTAGATCAAGGATTACAAATGGGAGCATACAAAAAACATGCTCCCATTTGTAATTTCTTAAACGTAAGCCATAACAGCAGCATAAAAGAGATAAAGGTTGGAACTGCTGATGACTAAACAATAGCCTATCGCACAGATTTTGACAAATAATGATAAATTTGCCCGATCTCCCTGCCTTTTATCATGAATAAACAATCCCAGTACTACCGAAACCGAACACAAGGATAAGACGACCGATGTGAGCGCAAGAATTGTTTCAAAATTAACAATCCAGATAAATAAAATACTAACAAGCGCCTGGATTACGATATGCTTCCTAGGGATGTCAACGGCAGAAATAGTTCCCTTAAAAAGTTCTTCGACCTTCATCGAAACACGAGAACCAGCCCAGACCATCGCGCTGATCCCCGACACAAGCAATAGCGCGATGACCACAGAAAACACACGGCCTATTGTGCTGCCAAAAATATTTTTTGCAGCAACCTCTCCTACTTCGACCACGCCTTTAAGTTGTGCTATACCCGACGAAGTCAAAAACACGAAATTCAGCAACATATATAAAACTGTAACCAGAGCCACAGACAAAAATAGAGATCGGTATAAGATCGTATCTTGTCTGATCTCACGGAAGATATAGACGCTTGCATTCCATCCCGAAAAGGCATAGTGAACATACATTAATGATAACATATAGGGCACCGTAAATATCGCATCCATATCACGATCACTCGGTTGGATCCGCACAGCTCCCTGATTACCGGCACTCAACCCAAAACCTATAAAAATCAGTAACACAACCACCTTAAAACCTGAAGAGATGGCCTGTAAACGGCTGCTTGTACGAATATCGATGGAATGCAGGACACTGATACCCACAACCAGTGCTGAGGCCACAATTGCGGCATTACATAACGTTGTAGGTATTAAATAATTTGCAAACGCGAGCGCAGATAACGCAATTGGTGCAGAAAATCCAAATATTAATGTGATAACCCCTGTTAGATAGGACGCCTGCTTACCATAGAGCTGGCTCACAAAGTAAGTTTCTCCTCCAGAATCAGGAAAATAACGGATCAACTGCCTGTAACTGACCGCTCCGCAGAAAGCAGTCAGCCCTCCGATAAACCACAAAAGCATAATCGGAAATACAGAAGTGACACCCTCTAATTGAAAACCTAAACTTGTAAAAATTCCTGTTCCGATCATATTGGCAACAACAAGAGCAATTGCGCCCCACAACCCTACTTTTGTGGAACCTTTAGTCATTCCCTTTCTTTTTGTTCAGTGCTTTAGCATGATCTTGGATTAACTCATAAGCTCGCACTGTACTATCTTGGTTTAAATAATGCCCACGTAATGCTTTATAATTTTCTAAAACATGTTTCGCACTTTTATAAATTGCCGAATCGACAGCTGATGGCACCTGGTCTTTGGGGTACGCATATACAAAATTGCCGGTTTCACGAGCGTAAGTCGGAATTTGAAAAAAGTTTCTTTCAACATGTATACCTGTGCTATCCGATTGTTGAAAAGCTTTAACAAAAAAATCTACCGCATAGTCCGGATAACCAAATAAATAGCCATACCCGCGAAGCCTTTCATAGCGTTTTTCGTACTCATTCACCGTAAGGAGCACTGCAGGATCCGTACCGGGCACAAAACCATATTGTCCAAAGAACGATTTTCTTGCACTGAGCACACTGTCTACAGCAGAAATACGTAACACGGTCACTTGCAGTACCCGTGAAGAGCTGTAACCCGATCGATAAGGAACAAGAACAAATTTAAGATCAGGAATCTGAATCAAATTTAAAGCCTGCTGAATCTGATGAAGTGTGTCCAATTCACGAAACTGTTTTTCACCGGCTAAAATATTCCCTTCCAACTTTTTAGTACTATCACGATTGCCAATTGGAAAGTTAAAAGCCACGACGCTGCTCATAGGCTTGATATGGCCAAGAATGGTGTACAAAGCTTCACCATCAAGTCCTGCCTGCAAAATAGAATCTCTTAAGCGAAGTATGGAGCTATCATCTTTTTTTGATGACAGATTTCTGTTTGGGACCGTCCGGCAGGAGGTATTTGCAACCACGGTAAGGACAGATAAAAAAATTAATGCGAACAAGCGCTGACTACGTTTCATATGCTAAATGTGTATTTCTTATGTACACAAATGTAGTAATTGAAAACTCTAAAAGCAATATTGTTGCATTTATATTTTCTAACACGAGTACTGCTAAATAGATGATCAATTTAATGCTATCCGATCAGGGTTAAAAACTCATCACGTCGCTCCTTTTCGAGGAAAATGCCTCCATATTCCATGGTGATGGTTTTGCTTTGAACATCTTGGACACCTCTAGCGGACACACACATATGTTCGGCCTCCACCACCACCATGACAGCATCTGTACCCAGCACTGCTGTCAGTTCACGGTAGATCTGTAGGGTCAGTCTTTCTTGTACTTGAGGTCTTCGGCAGTAGTACGTTACGATACGATTTATTTTTGAAAGACCGATCACATGATCTTTTGGGACATAAGCGACATGTGCTTTTCCAACAATAGGCATAAAGTGGTGCTCACAAAACGATACAACGCTGATATCTTTTTCTACCAGCATTTTGTGGTACTCATATTTATTGTCGAATATGGAAATTTTAGGTTTATTTTTAGGATCCAGTCCATGAAATATTTCTTTCAAATACATTTTTGCCACACGATAAGGTGTCCCTTGGATGCTGTCATCAGTGAGATCAAGGCCAAGTTCTTCCATGATACCTTTAAAATATCGGGCAATACAATGTATTTTTTCTTCATCAGATTTTTCAAATGCGTCTTCGCGCAGCGGGGTATCTATTGATGTCATCAAGTGACTATCGCCTATTTCATCAACAATCAATGTTTCTAAAACTTTATCCATATCGTAATCATTTTTTATACGCTGAGCCAAAAATAGATAATCAATATCTCAAATGCAACTTTGTTGCTATAAATAAAATATTCTTTTCATCTTTGATCAAAGTGTTCATCCTGATTATTTTCCATCTAGTGTCATTGGCATCGGTTTATTTCCATAATCTCACCATAAGAGATACCAAGTAAGCGCCCCGTTGTGGAGCGCTTCACTTTCCTTAATCGATGCTGGATCAACATCCACATAAAAGTTACTTCGGCCTGCGTTTCCCCACTTTCCCCAATAGCCTACTGGTCAGATAGCTCACGACCGTACCGACCACGGCCATAAGTGCCGTTTGCAAGAGGTCACCAAAAGAAAACGTCGCGTAGATGGAACACAGCGTACCACCGAGCGTACCGATTCGGATATCATTCCCTTTCATCGGATACCTCCTTTTCTTTCTGCGCTGTGTCCTTCTCCGTTGGCGGAGACTCCTCCTCTCCTTTTTTGTCCGGATCATCCAGTACCTTCTCCACTATACCAAGCTCCAGAGCGATATATTTGATGATGTGAAGTGCCTTGCCTGGCAATTTAATAGGTGGTATCAAGATCACCTGTAGCGCACGATTTATTTTTTGAAGTATCTTTTTTAATTTGTTTATTATTTTTTTTACTGACTAACTGCTATTTACAAAGTGAATACGGTTTCCCGTAAAACCCACCATCAGTATTAAAATATATTCGCCGCAGAATTAAATATTAAAAAAAAACAATTCAAACAATAATTATAAATATGAAAAAAATCCTATTTACAGGCCTATTACTAAACTTATGTATGAATCCATGCTCAATTTTTGCAAATAAGTCCATTGAGACAAGTACTTTAGCTAATGCAGCGAGTTTCCAAATTTTTGTAAAAACACTTACTGGTAAAACAATTACCCTAGAAGTAACCTCATTTACCACGATACAAAATGTAAAATTTAAAATTCAAGATAAAGAAGGATTTAAACCTGATCAACAAAGGATAATTTTTGGTGGTAAACAATTAGAAGATGGCAGAACATTATCTGATTACAATATTGGTAAAGAGGCTACTATTTTTCTTGTTCTAAAATAATAAAATAGTGGATTAGATCAGAAAAAGTATTATAAACTTTACTGATCTAATCTTTACACGCACATTTAAAAATAACAACTTGCGTCCCGAAAATCCAATATAACATATTGCCTGATAAAGCAATGGATAAGAAATTGCACTCAGCACAGTTGAAAAGAATATACTCAAAGTGCTTTTATCTGTGGCTTTTGTGCAACATAGACAACAAATATTATTATGTCAAAAACAAATAAAAAAACATTAAAGCATTTATCAATAATTACAATATTATTTTTCCTTATTTTAAATTCATGTAGTGACGACAGTAAATATGATTTTTCATTACTTGAAAACAAACAAAAATCAGCAAACATCAAAGAAATAAAGAACTGGTACCATCAATTAGGAATTGAAAAGAGGATGTATGACACTTTGACTTCAGATTTAATAACCACTTATATTCCAAAGTGGGATAATGCAAGATATTCAGAAGTAAATGATTCTACAAATCATACCATAATTCCTTTATCAATAATTACTAAGAAAGGAGATAAGGAACTTGTAGGAAAATCTCTTAATAATGAGTCTTTTTTACTTGTCAAAAATAACAATGATTTTTATTTTGGTAATTTTTTTCCCGAAGAAAACACGAAACAATCATCAGATGAAAATTTTCTACAAAATGGAACATTAATCTTAATTGATATTATATCACGACATCAATTTACATATATTTATAAAAATGGCAACGCACAATTTCAAAAACCAAAATTAGATAGTAAAAAAATGTCTTTTTACGATGGTGAATACATTATGTTAAGATCTTGTGCAATAGTAAATTTGTGCACTTGGTATACAATATGCCCTGACGGGATTGTTACCTTAGCACCAAGTCGTGGCGGATCATGTAACCCACCATATCATCTAGGTTTTTGCAGAGATGGTACTTTTGCCGGTGAGTGGAAGCAAAGAACACAAACACATACTACGATCGAGTGTCAAGATGTACTATGGCCAATTCCACCAAAAAAAGAACCGACTTGGGGAGGAGGTGGATCTTTTAATGATATAGAAAATCCATTGGAACGGATTGCTAGCTTGTATAAATCGGAAGAATTTGATCAGTTTCCAAAAGACCCTTGCGATGCAATAAAAAAAGCAAATGAACTAACATCAAATCCCCAAGTTATAGCAAAGATAAATGATATAAAAAATAAAACATTGGAAAATGGAGCATATATTTATACAACATCTAATACAGATATGACTACTAAATATCTTGGTCCCCATATTTCAAGTCCAAATGAGAGTAGCATCAGTATAGGGACTCCCTCATGGGATTCATCAAAAGGTTATGCAACAGGTTTTATTCATAACCATCCAAATGGAGGAGCCCCCAGTCCATCAGATATCTTTGTACCAGCCCAAGATTTAATAAATTTTGCTTCAGATAAGACGATGTCTTATGAAATGCTTAAGGAATATATTAAAAACTATACATCTATAGTTGTAAGTGGTGAATATGTTTACACGATAACCATTCGAGATCCTTTCTTTTTTGCTTTGGCACAAAATAGTTATCAATCAAGAAGTGCAATTGAAAGGACAAGATTTAAATCCAGAGTAAAAAAATTTATTGATAATACAGATGGAACCAAAGAGGATGTTCAGAAAGGTGGGGATGCTTCTTTATTAGATTTATATGGCAAATTAATCAACATTAGCAAACAAAAAATAGGAGAACCCAATACGAATAAAGCACTTATTTTCACAAACGGTGTTGCTAGTTTTATAGAGTGTTAATTAAAAAAATATGATGATGAAAAAAATTATTCTTATAGCGATTTCATTTTTTGTTGGGGTAACAATGTGTGATGCCCAAGAATATATTGGTGCAAAAAAGGCATACACAACTTCCGAACAAGTTGACAACGCTAGAAAAATAATACATAGAGATTGGTTTGGTCCCCTAATAGATCAAGATCCAATACTAATAGGCCCATTACAGCGTAATACAGCTTATTTTGAAATAGACTACAAATTACATGGATACATTAATAAAGGCTTTCTATCCATCACAAATAAAAATCTTAATACTAAGAATAGAACCATTGATCAAATTATTAAATCTGATATTGACTGGTATTTTCAAGACACAAATTTAGAAGATCGAGTGACTGGCTTTATTAGAAGTACAGTAATTCAAGCCGGTTATTATTTTGACGATACATCTCCAATTATTTGCGTTTACTTTTTAAACAATAACACAAAGGAAATTGTTGCTGCAAATATAGAAATCCTCGGCACAAAGGATGAAAAAATTGCTTTTACTAAAGATTTTATAAAGAAATATGCGAATATAAAATGGAAGATAAAAATATAAATGAATGCGGTCTAAATATATTTTTTACAAAGATTCATTATTAAGACACATAATTATGTATTTATGGAATCAAATCGAACGATCTGATTCCATATTTCTTTTGTTTTTAGTCATCTCTACAGCTGTTAAAATATACTGGTTTACACATACTACCCGAAAGTACTGGCATTCACATATTGAAAAATAACACATCAATCTATTAGTAATAAAATCACAAAATCAAATCCATCATTCTTAAATTAAAAGGATAAATTTCATCCACATTTCAGCATTTATAATAGCTATCATTAAATCATTCGAACACATTTATTTATATTTGAATTAGAAATGGGAAAAGAAAAAGTAAAAATTAGAAATTATAAAAGAAATAAAATAATACTTGCTACATCAGCCGTTTTAATAATTGTAGCGTCAATGTTTATACTCGGAAATATAAATTCGAGCATTGACGAATTGAACGCTACTGAGATGCTCGATGTCGCTAATCATAAGTACGAAATTGTCACACAAGAACTTGAAATTCTTGATAAAGTCTACACATACTTACCCGAAAATGACAGTATTTTTCTTACGAATATCCATATTGACACAAAATCTGAAAATAATCTATATAATTTAAATGAAAGTAATAGCTTCAAAAAAACCATAAGTGTTGACCTTAACACATTAAATAACTACCTAGCAAATCGAAAATATGGACACCGCAGTTACTTCAAGCTTTTCGACAAATCCGGAATCTGTTTAATAAGCCCTGAAAAGAAGGATATTGGAAAATACTATGATAGGTATAAATTCAATGAAATTGATGAAAAAATTATTAAATCAGATTTTATTGGTATTGATGTTTTTGTAAAGAATTACCCGTCAAATATAATTTTCAAAGATGCGACAATCGTCGTTTCTGTTCCAATATTAACATTTAAAGAAGATGTTCAAAAACTATCAAACCACAGTTTGCTACTTGGACTAGGCGACATGTTTATTGTCTCCCTATTATTTTATTTATTCATTTTGGAACAAAGGAAAATCGAACGGTTGCAATTGCAACATCTAGGGAAGGAAAATGAACATAATAAAATAAAATACCTTCATCTGCGGGAGCAATTTAATCCTCATTTTTTATTTAATTCATTAGGATCTCTGACACATTTAATTGGGAAAGACATAGAGCTATCCAAAAAATTTATAGTCAAGATGACCAAGTTATACCGAAAAATAATACAGACCAATGCAAAAGAACTGGCTACTGTACATGAAGAGATAGAACTGGCTAAAGATTACATTTTTTTACAAAAGGTACGTTTTGGAGACTCCATAAGTGAAATTCAATATCATTTACCTGATCATGTATTGACTTTACAACTACCGAGGTTTTCCATTCAAATGCTTTTTGAAAATGCAATCAATAGCAGTCAATTTTCATCTAAAGCACCACTTAAAATTACGATTGACTTTGATCATGAAAACATGACTCTTAAAATCATATCTACTTTTGTTGCAAAATCTTCAACTTATCTAGATAATACAGATAAAAGTTTAATACTCTTAAAATCAATTTATCAGTATTATCATATAGATAAATTTCATTATCAAATTATTGAGGATAATTTTTCAGTAACCTTGCCACTGATTGAAGAATAAACAATGAGCTGAATATCTTACTCTTCACCATCATCCCTAATTTCAGGGTAAGTTTTTGAATGGATAACGGAAAGAAATATGCCGCATATAATCAAGGGGATAGTAAAAAGCTATCCCCTTTAGTTTGAGAACCTTTAAAATTGATCTTCTGCCCATTTAATAAGGAGAAAAGCTAGTCGCTTTTACGTCGCCGTACTCTCCCCAATAGCCTACTGGTCAGATAGCTCACGGCCGTACCGACCACGGCCATAAGTGCCGCTTGCAAGAGGTCATTAAAAGAAAAGCTCGCGTAGATGGAACACAGCGTACCACCGAGCGTACCGATCCGGATATCATTCCCTTTCATCGGATACCTCCTTTTCTTTCTGCTGCACAATAGACTCATCCTCTCCTTTTTTGTCCGGATCATCCAGTACCGTCTCCACTATACCAAGACCCAGCGCGATATATTTGATGATGTGCAGTGCCTTGCCTGGCAATTTAACAGGAGCTAGCAGGATCACCTGCAAGACCTGACCGATTTTATTGATTATTTTTTTCATTTTGTTTAATGTTTGAAGGTTAAATGGTTAGAGGGTTATGAGGTTAGAAGGTGAGTCAGTTAGAATACTAAAAAACGTTACTCTGTCACTAGTTACTCCATCATTTCGTTACTCCCTACTACGTTACTTTGTCACCTGTTAATCCATCACTATACCAATCCCCAAAAGCTGCAGGCTTATCCAATAGGCCTTGTATTACGACTGCGTAATTACACTGATGAAGAGGCGTTAAAAATGAATTTATGTTTGAGTGAAACGAGTTCAAATTCATTTAGCCAATTCAAGGTGAAATAGCATAAAGGAATACAGCCTTGAGTTTTTTGTTTACTTTTTGTGTCAAGACAAAAAGTAAAAGCCTGTCGCGGCTAGAGCGACAACTCCGTTACTTAATATGTAAAAACACTTCTTCCCCCATATCCCACAGCGAATACACCAAAGCTTTTAACTTTTCCAGCGCTTTTCGGCTCTCGGTACCGCAACCTTCAGCTGTTAATTTTGTCACAGGAGCGATACAGCCCAAAAGCTCTTTCTGAGCATCATTGGCAGCATGGATCAATATTGCTTCCCTTCCCAAGACCGCAGGAATACCGATCTGTTCCCCATGTCGGGTATATGTTCTTTTTTCCAGTTTATAAGTACCTACGGGAATACAGCTGAGCCGACGCAGATTATTACGCCAGGGCAGTTCTATCGTATGGCATACCAGATCACCATCATAGGTCAGGGCGCCATTTGTACCTTGTGCTCCATAAGTCCGTTGGAGATGCAAGATTTGTTTAGTTGACATGTTGTATACTTCATCGTTATCATTAAATAGACAATTTGTTCTGATCAGAAGGGATATATCGGGAGGCAGCGGTTAGTAAAAACCCACCTGCCTCCCGAAAATATCCTTCACGACAGCATCACCTTAGATTAAGGCATGATCACCTGACTAATGGTCAGCGCATTATACTGTCCATTGGCCAGCGGATAGTAGGCATTGTTGACCATCTGAAAATAGCCAGTACCTACCAAAACCAATACACTTTTTTCAGGATCAGCTTCAATCGAAGCCATGAGATCCACATCCATCGGCTGCATTTCTCCCAGTTTGATGTAAGCAGATCTTCGGATCACAGGACGCTGATCCAATTCATCTCCCGAAAACTCCTGCAGCACCAGCGTATACTGCACATGCGTAGCACCACTCAATTTGGCGATGTGCAGGTTGGGAATCAGCTGCGAGCATGAAAAAAAGCCATCACCGCTAAAACGGTCGTTCGTGACCGTAAAGGGTTTTAAGGTGATGGCGCGCAAACTGGATCGTTGATTGCACTCCATGCCATCCAGTAGGACCAGATTTTCAGGGACGATCACCCTTTCCCCGCGGATATTCACCGAATCCATCTGAATAACTTTGAGCAAGCGGCTTGCTAAACGTTGGCTGAATTTATTATCCGAATTTTCAAACAGCACATCGCGCAGCAGTTCACGCAGCTTTTTACCCTCCTGCTGTGACCTGCCAAACTCACTCCCATTCTCACGGGTACGGGCAAATGCCGGATCGTTAGCAATTCGGGCACCCGAAACACCGGTTTTCATCCGTGCTTGGTAACCCACACTTTTTGATTTGTAAAAGGAAAGATCCCCGATCGTTCCATTTAACTTGATTAAACTTTCTACTCTTGCCATGACTTTATTGTTTTGACACTACGAAGATGGCCATCCATCCAAGAGCAGTAGGTCCAAAAGTGGAGATAAGCGGAAATATGGGGAATAATGATACCATTTTACTTCATCTCAGGCGATAAAAATCTAAATCATCAGGAATAAAACTGAATTCTATAGGAAAAACTTATTTTAGTACATGAATAACCAATAACAGCATTTTTCTGGAGAGGAATTAAACCTGATTTGCAAAATTAAAGCGCCATACCACATCGGTCAAGTAGATGTTAGGCATCGATAAAGCATGGCATATGCATATGTAAAGCATAGATAGTGCATAGATACAGTATCAAAACAGGGTGTTTGATACTGTATCTATGCACTTACTATACACTTATGCTATTTCAATACCGCACATAGGCAAACAAGCTTTACCCATACGGTATCAATGCTTGATACTTGCCTAGCAGATGGTTTGATAGGGAATGTCTGTCTATGGTACCACACCATCCATATTCATTCACCACGATGATCTGGTCAACAGATTATCCCTCAAAGTAAACTTACAATGAAAAATAAATATCGTTTATGTATCTATCCCAAAGAGGCGGCAGCGATCTTGGGACGCACCGAAAAGCACACCTATAAAATCTTTCAGGCTATCCGTGACTGCTACGGACTGAAATCCAATCAGTATGTCAGCATCAGCATATTTGCCGATTATACCGGATTGCCCGAAGAAGAAATCAGAAAGCTCCTGCTTTAATTGATTCCATTAGAAACAGCTGGAGAGGACTGTTTCTATCGGCTCAGGTCACGCTAATATTGAACCGTTATTTGGTTTATCGCAATCCAACTATTCCGACCATCATTTGAAAAAAATAGAGCCACATAAAAGAAAAATTGACTGCCAATACATCTTTTTCAACCATCCGAAAAGCTCAATTAAATGATCACCTAAGATCTAATAAAAATACGAAATAAATAAAATAAACACGTATAAACGATTATTTTTAAATTTTAAGTTTATTTTTAAGTATATTTAGGATTAATTCCATTTTAACCAAAACATATCCTCATGAATAAACCAAATGATGAGCAGAAGTTTTATACATTTTTAAGTACGCACAATCCTATAGGACCACAATTATGGGAAGATATTCGAGCAATAATAGAGGTCAAAAAAATCAAAAAGAAACGATATTTAACTGCTGAACAATTTGATATGCATTTCATACTGGATGGTATGATCATCAAGCGTATCGAAAATGCCAGCGAACCATACGAAGAGGTCGTGGATTTTGTCAGTACCAACCAGTTGATCTACCATATTGAAAAGATGGATCATAGCAGTTTTGAGGCCGATATCGACTCGACCGTCATCTTGATCAGGAACAGTAAACTGTCAAAACTCTTGGAAAAACACCCTATATTTCTCCATCATCTCGAACATTTCTTTGGAGAGGTATTGTTAAGACGCAGTTACCGAGGCAAGCTTATTAACCTCACAGCAAGGGAACGGATCTTGAAATTCAAAGAGGATTATCCCGAAGCGTACAAATATTGCAGTGTCAATGACAAGAGTTCCTTTTTAGGAATGACTGCGGCATATTATAGCAGTATTAACATTTAAACGATACTCAGCTATTAGCGCTATTCAGATTGATCAGCCACGAATTTCATCAATCTGAATAGCAAAATAGACTCACGTTAAGGATTATCAATTCATCACTTGCAAGAAATTTAAAGATTTATTTCATCAAATTTAATGAAGCAAATCTCAAAATTTCATGTTGCATATCTCGAATCTTAAAGATTCAAACCACCCCTTCTGGCTTTAACTTTACTTTAGTTGATCGGTACAATAATTACGGATGTCTCCTCTCCCATTGGTGGTTAGCAGATTGATCAAAATAAAAGATGCAACGGGTGGACGCCAACGATAGCGATACCCATATGAAACAAGCAGAACCAAGTTCACCCATAGCATCTAAAATTATAAACTAGATTTTTAAACATGAAACGACAACAGCAAAATAGTAAAGGACAATCTGGAAGGCGGCCAAAAGGGCGGCGCTTTGCTAGCTCTAGGATGAGCTACGGGTCTACAGCTATGAGCTGCAGGACTGCTGTACAGATCACGGTATACCGCAGGTCTTTATTAGGAAGCTGCTGTTGCGGAGGTCCGGTGCGCGATGCACACGGACGTAGATTTACGACATTCCCCAGATTATGGTACGGGGAAAAAGTTTTTGGTCGAATAAGGAGTCCTAAAGCCAAAAAAAGCAGCCTCCATTTGGAAGCTGCAGGGGGCCAATACGCTGATAACGTATTGTGATCAATTCATAAACCTAATATACATATAGTAAAAAGATCGGAGGCCCAAATGGCGTATTTTTCATTGAATACCGGCGGTGATCCCGTAGATCCTCAAGACTATACATTGCAAGCAAGTCAACCTTCTTGTAGTGGCTCAAATCAAATCTGTGCTATTCAAGCAACAAATGATGGTAACAACCATCCTGAGTTGACAGAAGCAGTAAAAGATCAAATGATTCAGGCCCTTAATAGCAGGACTTCAAATGCAACTGTAAGCTTGAAGAGCTAAGGATTGCCCTTAAATAATATTTAGTAAAAAGGGGCACTTTAAACGGTGCCCCTTTCTGATTATTTCACTTCTTCAAAGACCAGCACGTCAATTTCTCGTTGTTCCTCTACAATCTGTAATCCATAATTAGACAGACCTTTATTAAGCTCTTGAAGGTTTTTATATTTTGGTAAAACAAAACTTTCCTTTACATTAACCAAATCAATTACAATCGGGTATTTATTCTGCATATCTATTCCAAATGCAAGAAAATCTGAGCTCGATATTTTATTACCCGTCACCATTTTATCAGCCTTATGAAAAGTTCCCTTCAGGGCCCATACTTTTCTCATTTTTTTGGCCCAGTAAACTTTTATGTTCAAAAACCTGTCCAAGTCACATAAGACTAATCTGGCCTGTTCTATAGGGTTTCGTGGATGTTTATCTAATCTTTCATAACAAATTCCATGTTTTGCTAACCACACATTGGATGTTTGACTAGAAACTTCATAATCAAATCTTGACGAATCAACAACCAACCATTCTATCCTGTCGGGTCTTAAAATAAAAGTCGGTTTCTTAATCTGACTCCAGACTGTCATATATGCACCTAAAATAGATTGATTAATAATACTCGTCCTATATAATCCACTAACACTATCCAATTCGTGCTTATAACTTTGAGTAGGTCTTCCATCTTGAAATCCTGTCAACTTAACTTCACCTAACAAGTTCTTTGTCTCAATATCTTTAATGAAAGTCACATCATCAAAATCCCATTTCAGTGGCAGAGCTATGCTTCCTTCGTTTGATAATTTCAATATATTGTCACGATTAATAAACTCTGAAAAGGTAACAGCCTGAACATATCCTCTAAATAACCATGCTACATGAGGAACTCCCATATGAGGAAAGAACTGACGGAGTAAAGTATCTCCATAGATAACAGGCAATTGAATTTTATTTTCTCTAATAAAAGCATTTGACTTCCAAAATTTTTCAATTGTTGCTTTATCCTGCCATGTAACCATAACAATTTGCAGGTTCTCTTTTAGTTCATCCTGTAACTTCTGAAGCTTAGGAAGGGAAGCAATACATGCTGTACAAAAAGTATCAAAAAAATCCAATAGCACAACTTGATCATTGCTATGAAGCTGTATATCCTTTGCTGATTTAAATAGTACCTGACTATGGTTCAGTTGGGGAACCTTATCCCCAACATGAAGCCTCTGACTAAATTTTGTTTCATGCTTGTTTTGAGCATGTGCATTCCATGCCATGCACATGCACATGCATAAAAAGTAAATTATATTTTTGATCATCACTCCTTATCTTATATTTTGTGTTATTCCAGATTGTTCGATTACGATTTGAGGGATTTTAATAGCATATTTTAGAGAATTAGGTTCAAGTGAATATGTTTTCCCATCTAGTACACGTACTAATTGTTTTGCAAAACGAGGTTCTCTATTTAGTCTTTTAAGGTCAGCCCACCTTCTACCCCTAAAAATCAATTCCAATCGTCTTTGTTCAAGAATTAGCGTTAATAGTTTCGTAGGATCATTTTCCAAACTTGGGGTATAAAAATTATTACTTATCCTCTTCTGCAATAATTTGTTATAGTCAGCAAGAGCTTGAGGAGCACGGTTGGTGCGGACTGCTGCTTCGGCCCTTATCAATAGCAACTCTGGAACCGTCAGTCCAACGAAAATACCGGAAGTTGATCCATCGTAAGATCCTTTAAAAGAATAATAATTAGGAGTGCCAGAGCCAATCCTAAAAAAAGCGGCTTTACGCAAATCATGCGCACCATATGCTTGATACAAATTAGTATCTACCCTACAAAATGCAATACCTAACGGTCCTGCGGAAGGCGTACTGGCTGAAAAAATGACTTCACTATTGAAACGTTTAAATGGTATACTCAAACCTACATTAATGGTATTAAAATCGACAATTGAATTATTTATATTCAATGCCGAATCGGCATAAGCATATGCACGCTCATAATCTGACATATCAAGAAACACCCGAGCTAACCCCGCATATGCTGAGGTCTTCGTAGGTCTACCCAACAGTATTTCCTGATCTGGCAGTAACCTAACCGCTATCTGATAATCTGCAATTATCTGGTCATAGCTTTCCTTAAGCGTGGACCTTACTGACTTAAAATCAATATCTGGAGATAACCGAAGAGGTAAGCCTAAAGCATTTACATTTGATGGAACATATACGGGAGCAAACACAACTGCCAGCTGATGTAGGGCAAATGCTCTATAAAAGCAGGCTCCTCCTTTTATTTTGTCATACAAGGATCGTTGCTTATTTCTTTCAATATCCTTTAGAACTTCCAACACTTGGTTTACCTGATATATAGCACGATATGATGCTTGCCATTGTTTACTATTTGCAATATCGGGATCACTCCAATTGTAGGTCAATTTCTCGTCCATATCCGAAAGCCCACTCCAATTAGCGGTGCTTATAAAATAGTCATCAGAGGCAATTTCACCAAAAGTCGGATAAACCGAATTCAACGTACTATAATCATTTAACAGTAGATCCGCATGTTCCAAAGTCTTTGGAACAGCCATTTTCTGATTAGGTTTGCTATCTAAAAAGTCGTCGCAAGAAATTGTTATTATCGAGATAGCATATACGAGTATTCTAATATAATTTTTCATCTGTATAAATTTGTTTATTCATTATTCAATTTTCCCTTTAAGCATTCATGCTGCCTTCGGCGGTTTAAATTGTGATGAAACTATCAGATTTATTCATTCCCCAATGTGATTGAATAAATCATGATCGTTTCATAAGATTTCCGTTATAAACTAAAATTTAAACCAACTGAAAGAGCAAAAGGATCCCTAACAGTCTTACCATATTCGGGATCAATTCCAAATTTATTTGCACGCCATATGGTACAGATATTTTGAGCATATCCATAAATTCGTACACTTTTCACCCCCCTTAGTAAATGTGACGGAATCTGCCATGAGAGCTGCAAATCCCGTAATTTAATTTGGTCAGCCGAAGCAATAAGAGCAGAAGAATACTTATAGAACTGACTGGCAAAACTGTTATTCGGATAGGTAAATGCAGGTACATCAGTAACAAGCTCATCTCCTGGCTTCTGCCAACTCTTGGCATAATCAGCATGGCCCTTACCCGACTCGATAAAGAAATTATTATCGAAAGATTCACGGCTAAATACATGCCCCAACTGATAGGCTATATTAAAGGAAAACTCAAGATCACCTAGTTGAAAAGTATTCCTTAGTGAACCAAAATACACAGGCTGTAAAGACCCATGGTTTTCCAGATCCGTTACCAAAGAACTGTTCACCATAGTTGCATAGTCTTTCGAAACTTCACCATTCACATAACCTCGAGGAGAACCGTCAACTGGATCCAGACCGGCCCATTTATAAGATAACTGACTAAAAAGATCCATTCCCTCGATCGGAGTCATCAGTAAGCCTCCGGGACCACTAATGTAGTTTTTAGCTCTATAATTGCTGAGGTAGGATTTTTCTACTTTTGTCCTACTATAGGCAAAAACAAGATTAGACATCCATTTAAACGTATCGTAGTTTATATTTTTGCTGTTTATTGAAATATCGACCCCTCTTCCCTTTAAGTCAGCACTGTTGATGTTCATTCCATTAAAACCTGTCGTTGGATCTATTTGTGTATTTGCAACAAGATCAGTTGGTCTCTTTACATAATATTCTACAGATCCGCTTAATCTATTACTTGACAAAGCAAAATCTAATCCGACATTCAACATCCCTACCTTCTCCCATCTCAGGGACGGGTTTGGAGGAGATTCTATTGACGCATAATTTTGATTAGTCGTATAGTTTGGTGAAGATTGCACATATATAATCGGATAAGCCGCAGTTGTATTGTTCACATTACCATTGTAGCCATAGGTCGCTCTCAATTTCAGTAATGAAAATCCAACATCTTTCAACAGCTCCTCTTTAGACAATAACCACGAGCCTCCTATTGACCAAAACGGTTGTCCTTTACTATTGCTTTTTACACCAAAAAGATTCGACGCATCTTTACGAAAACTACTCGTGAGTGTATATTTTTGTCTAAACGAATAAGCTCCATTCATATAATACGAAACAAACCTATTGGTAAAACCCGTTATTTGATTGTAATCCGTCAAAAACGCTCCGCCAGCAATACCGTTTAAGGCCGGTACTGTAGCTCCGTATTTGACAGACTGAAATGAAAGTGTTTCTGGATCATACCCGAAAAAAACAGAAGAAATAGAATTCATGTTCATGGATCTGATCTCAGCCCCACCGATAGCATTTATTTCATGATCACTGCCAATGGATTGATTAAAATCAGCTTGAAACCTGCCTTGATGAGTATTGAAATTACCATGCAACGTGTTGATATAATCGCCAACAGGAAGTCCCCAAGTGACACCCTTTTTATCCCAAGAGGTATAAAAGTTTATCTGTTCACGCTGTTGAACAGTACCTATACCACGCCATATTTCATTAGGTTGATACACATTCTGATAGGAATAAAGGCCACTTATTTTTAGTGATTTTGCTAATTGATAGTTGGCAGAGATATTAGCCATGGATTCCCTAATCGAGTTAATCTGATACGATTGATCCATTTCCTCCAATGGTCTGTATTTCCAGTCCAATAGCCTTCCCCCTGCTACAGTATCCCGAAAAATTGGATTATAAGGTATATCATCTACAAAAAGAGGATTTCCATGAGCATCGGCAAGCTGCAGGTAGGGGTAATTTTGAACCATCATATTATATCCCATAGGCACATAGCTCTCTTTACTTTTTGATTGCGTGTAAGAAATCCCTAGATCTAAGGTCAAATTTTTAATAGGACGATATTGCGTGTTATTTTTAAGTGAAACCCTGTTGAAACTTGAAGTGACCAGTGACTGTCTATTATTATCGTACCCGAGGGATATCGATGAATTTAATTTTTCTCCACCTCCTCTCATCTGCAAACTATACTGCTGATTTACCGCTGGTCTGTACATGTATTTTAAATAATCAGATCTGCTATCTAATCCCCTTAATCTATCCAACTCAGCGTTGAGTTCAGCGTCGGATATTGAACCCTCTTTTTTTCTTTTTAAAAGCTGTATGACAGGCGACAAGGTGTAGCTGTAATTTTCCATACGACTATCCCAATAACCCTTTTCAAAGAGATATTGCTCTGCATTGATATAATCAGAACTGTTCATCTGTTTAAGTGAATAAAAATCAGGCTTTTGTGAAACAGTTAAATTAGAATTAAAATCCAGCTGAAAGGGCTGATTAAATTTCCCTCTTTTGGTTGTGATTACTATAACACCATTCCCCGATTGCGCACCCCAGATCGAGGAAGCTGCAGCATCTTTTAACACGGTGATATTTTCAATATCATTGGGATTTATATTATTGAACATTCCTAATCCAAATTCGGTATACTTACTTGGATAAGGTATGCCATCGACAACAATTAAAGGCCATTTTTCCGCACTCATAGTACTCTGCCCCCGCACATTAATATTTAATAATGCTCCCCTATTAGATTGTGTATTTTTAATTGATGATATACTCGGTACTACATCTTCTAGCCTGCTCACAAAATCTGTCGACACTTTTCTATTGAAAAGCTTATTGTCGACAAACTCGAAGCTTCCCGTAGCCCGTTCTTTGGGTATTTTCTGGTATCCTGTTGATACGACTTCAACTTCGTCAAGTTTATTATCCTCAGGTATCAATTTTACCGTTATCGATACTCCTGCGGTATAATTGATCTCTTGGCTTTTGTAGCCAACGTAAGTAAACTTTATCTGTCCTTTCAGGCTCGCGACAGACAGGTTAAATGTACCGTCTTTCTTGGTGGAGGTTCTACCCTTTTCGGCTTCAACTCGGACCGATACACCATCCAATGGTTTGTTATCTACAGCAGATACGACTGTACCTTTTAGTATATAATTCGTTTGTGCTTCGACCTTTGTCGAAGCATGCAAATCTTGCACCGTACTTACCATGTGCAATGGCAATACAAGGACGAGTAACAGCAATTTGCTGATCAGCAGCAAGCCTTCCCCTTCAGGCTTAAAGATATTCCTGAGGTAATCCCAGAGTTTTTGTTGATATAATATATGTGAGTTCATTTGTTTAGCTTTTTTAGGCATAAAGCTACCTGATCCCCTTTTCATGCCGAGGGAGACTCGATCCCAAAAGTCTATTGTACCCTCGGCAGAATCGGGTTCACAGGTAGAAAATTTATTTTAATTACTTGTTTTCTTTGTTTTGATTCTTGTTTTTTTTAGACCATCCGCCTCGCTCTCATGATCATCGTCGGTTGCTCGTCCCAGATGAGTTCTACCGACTCGCCATTCTTGGTTTTGATCGATCTGCTATCTTTGACTATCGAGAGCTGCTCAACTTTGACATCCAATTGAAAGTGATCATTCAGATCATTGCAGATCCGTTGCTGATACTGTTCTACAGCGGTATCGGCAGGTACGGTGAGTTCATAGTGGTAGATCAATTTTTCACCATACTCACAGGATCGGCAAGGAATATATTTGGCTCGGTCGTGTCCAAACACGATAATCTGTTCTTTAGGAAAATTGGATGGCAGCCCCAAAGCAAATAGGTAGCTTTCATAGACAGCCATGCAGACCATCGTGATCCGAAGTACATCTTTGCGAGCATCGCTCACAATGGTGATATAGGGATCGATCTTTTCTGCTGACGGAACCAATAGCGAATAGTACAATTCTTTAGGTCTTTGCGCTACGATGGATAGAGGCACATGAGGTACGCGACATCTGGACCTAACTGCCGCAGGCTTTTTAGATTTTTGTTTTGGTACTGGTGTTATCATACTTGGTTTTTTAATCATCAGACCAGTATTATTACTTAAATACGAAGACATTTCTTCCTCACGGGATAGCGCATAGCTGTCCCCTTTGCAAGTATTTTGCATTGCTTTAAAGGCTTAAATTAGTTCCCTTAAACCCTACCCGACTGGACATAACATGGGCATTAAGGAAAACCAGGTTAAAAAAATAAATCAGGAAAATGCACTTTTACGTCTTCGTCAATTGGTTATATAATGGTCTTGATCATTGCATCATGTAGTTAAAGAACAAAAACCGACTTTTAAAATATTAGTGTATCACGATAAAATCGCAACGAACAATATTTGCTTTACTAAAAAAAAGATGGTACTTTTAAAGTGTCAAGTAAAAAAGTAGGCGTCCGGTCCTCTTTTTGTTGGAGCATAAATTGTGTACCAATAAAATAAAAGTCGGAAACATAATCCATCATAGTGTGGGAATAAGCTAGTTTTAACCTGATTAGGACGTCATTTTTAATATTAAGTATGGTTGCGACCCAATGCTTGTACTACAACGCACCTCTTTAGATTTGGAACAAAATCCCCTATCCTATTTTGTAATTATGTTTTATGTAACGCCTCATTCTGGCGCAAAGAATGTGTTCTTTTTTAAATTGGAATTGACGAACCAATGACGCTGATCCTGGATCTGGTCTGTGGTGGTTCTTTTGGTGGTTTTAATTCGTTTTATCATAATTGTTTTTGGTTATGAAAAACGATGTGCACTCTTGAGGCAAGGGAATATCCTATTTGTTATTAAAAAAAACAATAAGGCGAACTCCAAAGCTCTGACAGAGGTACCGCTAGGACCAACTTAACAAAAGTTAAGGTTCCACAGAGACTGACATGAAGTTCGCCCTATTGAATTATGTACGAATATACAAAAATCCAATAGAAAGCGAACTCACGATCGACCCATATGGAAAATTAGCGGTTTTCTGTTATGAGTGACATCGTTCCAGAGATAATATATCTCTTTGATTTGTCGCTATTTAATTAACTAATTCAAATATACAAATAAATACGACAAAAAGAAACTTTGAAACCATTTATCGTATAAATTTTAAAAAAATGAAAACATCTCTTGGGAAATACCTATCTAATAAAAAATCCAACAAAGCAAAAATAGCTAGTATAATAGGATTAACCGAGGACAGAATGAATGCTCTAAGTAATGAAAGTACTGCTATTTTATATGCAGATGAATTTTACCCAATACTATATGTAGCAAATTTTTATGCAGGTGTCACAATAGACAGATTTGACGATTCCGTAACTGAAATATTTCCTGACAGGAAGAAGGGCGTACTCGTTGATAAATTTAATAATCTATCACCAACTGCCAAATTATTTTCAATTTATACCCAACCAAAACGAGATGTAGAAGCATTAATTGGTATGCCGAAAAATAAAATGTCAAAGTTTGCAAGTGGCAATACTAAAAGAGCTACTGCATCAGAATTAATAAATTTTTGTGATGGGATGAACTTTCCTCTTTTTGAGACTTTTAAAGATTTATTTGGTGAGATCAAAATATAATATTTTAAGAGATTATATATAGTAATTAGAGATGAATTACCAATTTACATTACCTTATTGCTAAACTACAAACCAAGAAGATAGCAAATCAAATGGGTTTAATAATTGTGCGCCCATTAAAGGATTACGCTGCTTCATTCAAAACTATAAAAAAATGAAAAAGATATTATCATTGATAATAATGACAACTGTAGTATTTAGTTGTTTTGCTCAAAAACCGAAAACAACTATAAAATATAGAAGAGCTGACACAGGTCGCTATACAACGAAAGAATATAATTCAAAAAATCCTAAAACTACTATTAAGGAAACAAAGAAAAAGAAATAATGTCAACAATTATGAATTAGGTCGCCCCGAAGAATATTATAAGGTGATTTCATTAGAAAATGATAAAAAAGAAAAATCATAAACACACAACAAATTTATTACTAATCAATTGAAAAGCATAAATTAATTTATGAGGTCAAAAATATTAGACTGATATGGAAAACCTTATTAAATCACTAGAAAAAAGTCTTTTAGAACTTGATAGGGAAAGCATTAAGAGGAAGCTAACAGTAAGAGAGAAAAAACAAAAGGAACATCTAACTTATGAAATCTATTGGGCTAAATTCAAGAAATTTAAAGCAGATTTCGAGGGACTAATCTTAACTGATATTAACGAACTAGCGAATAGCTTGAAAACCAATCTTCTGGAAAGAAAGATCGTACTAAAAACCGAAACGCATATAAAAAATAGTCGAAGATTTTTTGACCCTGATTTTCCTTTTTATGTGATTATAGCGATTAGTGATAAATCGATCAACTTAAATAAGCGCTGGGAAAGATGCCCTTTTCTTTTACTAAAGGGTAATCATGAAAAAGATACAATTGAGCTGTATGATTTAAATCAAGACTTAGCATATGTGCCTAATTTTATTAAAATAAATGTATGGGGGCCTCCAATAAAGCAGTTTAAAATAGATGAGTATAAGTTTAATTTATTAAAACCAAATATTGAAGCATGGTTAAATAGGAATTTCGACAGAACTCATAACAGCAAGGCTTACAAAATGAATAATAAGATTGTTTAAAATCAATAACCAAATTAGGAAGATTCGAGAAGTATTTATTTATAGAATTAGATTTCCGACCTTTTAAACTAAATGATTTCGATCCATGAGCAACGAAGAGAAATTTGTGGCTAAAAGTAAGATGTTTAGACTCCATTTTCAGCTAACTGAAGATGAAATAGACCTGCTATTGTTAGGTAAAAACGTGGTCTATAAGGGCGTTGAATCAAATGATCGTGAACTGACATTACAACTGATAGAGGCATATCCCTTGATCTATGGCTTGGATCGTTACAAATTTCAAAAAGATGAAACGACGTATCCTTTATGGGATGATCTGCCAGAAGCAACAAAAAAGTTAATTGAAGACAGACCTTATACTGCTGCGGATAATGTTGGAGAAGCTGGTCTGACAAATACCGCCAGTTATGTAATTCTCGCTATTAAACATTTAGAGATAGGAACAATATTTTCAGAATCAGAACTCACCAGATGTCTCCCCTCTCCATTAAATCAAGGGATAACAATTTACCAAGTTAGTGGAATGCTAAAAGGCGCGTTTAAGAAATTAAGGAAATCAAGAAAATTTAAGAATGAGAAGGGTGAAGATGTTATTGATGCCCTTTACCTGATCCACAAAGCTATGGACGAACGCTTAATAGGAAAGGCTAAAAGGAAGTTAGAAAGAGATTAAGGGTTACGAAACAACTTGTAAATGTTGAAACCTAGGCTTGATTAGCTTTAAACATTTTCAAGAAGTAATATGAATTTGCTCACGCAGAGCACTTAGTAGGAATAAATAAAATGAGGTTATTGAACACAGCAAAGTGCTTTTGACCCTTGGAAATATAGAAGAAATATAAAATGAAATACACAGTTATTACAGAAAATGATGTATCCCAGTGGAAAGATAACACTGGAAATGAATATCATTTCCCTAAACGTTATTTAAATCACTTAACAAATGGAAGCAGATATAAATTTAGATGAAATGTATGCCAACGAAAGGCAGCCTGATAAAACCGACTTTGCTAAATCATTTTCAAATGATTTTTCTAGTTTTAAAAAGAAATATGCTCATAAAATTTTAGATTATCAAGGAAATGAGTTTCTAATGAAAGATGAAGTCACATTAGGGCATTCAACTAATGGATTACGGCAGTTAAAAGCTCTTTTCTTACTAGATGAAACTCGATCAATTGAAAAACTTATACTACAGCAATTTGGCACAACAAGAAAACCGATAAAAAATGCACCAAAAGAAAGTTCATTTACAGGACAAGAAATAGAGAAACTATATCTTTTTTTAAAATCAATAAAAGAAGTATCGTTTCCTCACGATTCAACTTTCAATATCAAAGATGATAATTTGGAATCATTGCTTTTAGATGAAAATCAAGCTAATAAGGTTGTGAGAGAAAATTTAGATATTATACAGCACGCATTAAACAATAACGTAACAACAAAAGATATTATCAATTTTGGGTATAGAAAAAATCAATTGGATATATTTGAAAAGCTCATAAAGGATAATAGCTTCTTATTAAAATATAAAAATGAAAATAATATTACTAAACAAGGAGAAGAGGTAGTCTGGCAATTCTTTTTTGAAAAAAATTCTTGGATATTAGGCTATGGATTAGACTATGTATTCAATTCTGAACTTGACAATAATAAACTTGAACAGGTAACCAGTGGCTTTACGTTCAACTCAAAAGGTAAACGCATTGATGCGTTTTTAAAATCAAGAGGCGCAATAAACTCTTTATGTTTTTGTGAATTAAAATTAAATAGTGATCCTCTATTAAAGCATATTAAACATGCTTATCGAGGCGAATCTTGGCAAATATCCGATGAATTAGCCGGTGCAATAGCTCAAGTTCAGCGCACCGTTCAAAATGCTTTAAAAGAAATTTCCTCTAAAACTGAAATAAAGGATGAAGAGGACAATTTAACAGGAGAAACTGTCTTCTTATATTCCCCCAAAACATTTGTTATAATTGGTAATTTAAAAGAATTCGTTATTGAAAATAAAATCAATGAAACAAAGTATGCATCTTTCGAAATGTTTAGAAAAAGTTTAAAGAATATTGAGATAATAACATACGACGAACTATTTGAACGGGCATTTTATATTTGTCACAAAAAAGAATAATAAACAAAATTAAGAAACTGCATTCACTGATGGTTATTTAGATCCTGAAAAATCTGTTTCATATGACCATATTCAAAAAAAATTTGCAGGTGGTTTAGGAAGTTTTGATAACTGTCAACTAACTCATCCTTATTGCAATCAAGCTGTTAAAAATTAATGATTAAAATTTTAAAACAAAAAATTCTCTATATCCAAATGAATTTCATCTTTATTTAATAAATAAAATTCATTTGGATAATATGCACAAATTTTTGCAGACGACTCTTTTATTGCAAAGTTTAATTTAGTTAAAGACCTAATAGTTGCTCTAAATATTACAGATGATGCTAATTCAAGAATCTCATCTTTAGTCATTCTCTCTTCAGAAATATTTAATTTAGCTGGATAATTAAAGAGTTTAATACCATGACGCGAAATTTGCCCTACATAAACATAGTGATTTGCAAATTTTGTAAATGCATTAATAATTGATAGCTCCGACTTCTGTAAAAAAATTAAATTATTCAACCATATTTTTAGTTTAATTTGAGAGATTCCTTTTGGTTTATACAATTTACAAAAATAGTTGTGCCGATCCTCTAAAGATTCCCATATTTTATAAAGAGAAATGAAATCCACCTTATTTTTTGAAAGGATATAAAGAAAATAGCGACAGTAATGATCGAAGTTTGATAAATAAACCAGTGCTAAGTCTAATCTTCCTCTTTTCATAAAATTCTTAAAAATGGTCCGATCATAATCAACATCGAATACTTTATTCTTAATGATACTAATCCTGCTACTATAATCATTAAACTCACCAACTCTTACATTCTCATTTATAATTAAGTCAAGCTGTAGGTTAATATTTGTACCTAATAAAATGCTCGCACCATTTAACATATCAACTAAATAAGAGCTTTTAATTATAGCCTCCTCTTCGCTATGGTAATCAAATTCAGGATTAAAAACACCTGAAAATGGATCGTCTGAGTACATATCATCACTAATAGAAAACCAATTCGAGATTGTGGTTCCACTATCAGCTAATTGCTTTACAGAATTTGATCTTCCTAAAGTAAAATAAACCATAAAGAAACAACACTAACTTAGTTTGTTAATAAAAGTCTTTAAATCAATTATTTGCATCATCTGTTCAGCTAAATAAGTTTGATGTAAGGAAACAGGTATAATTAATTGAAGGTTTTGTGCCTCCATTTCGTCTGTTTGACTTTTACTGATAGCTGGCTCTAGTGTAATTAAATGTTTTCTTGAAACACGGTCCGCTTCAGATAAAACTTGTCGCCACCTGTCTTTAGCAGTTGTTTTCACACCAAGCATATGCAAGCTTTCTTCTGGGTATGTAGAATCACGGTATGCATCTACTGATGGGAAAATAAAATCTGGCCTATTCTTTCTTTCAGTTTTTGCTCCTTTAGAGTATTTTATTTTATAACTGTCAAAAATAGTCTGTAGATGATTTTCAAAACTATGTCCTGCACGGGATTTACGTCGATTAATCACTGTTAAAGCAAATTGAATAAATCCATCAACATCATCCCCAAACCCCTCTCTAATTCTCTCTCCTACCACAGCTCTTTCAAAAATCCGCAATAGTTCACCTTCTCTGTCCCACCAAGAAATTAAAGCATGGTCAGGATCATCAAGAATACTAACATCTGAAACTGTGGAACGCGCGAATTGCGAGAAAATCGCTGTTGTTGGAAAAGTCATTCCAAATTGATCCTGCATTATCTGAAGGTAATCAACTTCATCTTCTATCTCAATTTCAATCCCTATGGATTCTAAAATATATTTACCAGCAAATCCAATATCGGTATAATCTTCACGAAAATCCCTCACAATAAATCTATTTTCAACTTCCTCAAGCCCAAATAGAAATAGTAATTGCTTTTCTGCAGTAGAATCTTGTTCAGCAACGATAATGGTCAATTCATTATGAATTGTTTTTCCCATAATAACTAAATCTCCAACTAAGGCATTTGGAACAACTTCTGGATCAGAAAAATAAAGTCGAAATTCTGCTGATCGCTTAGGATTATTTTCACGTGCATCATACCAAGTGAAATCTGATGCATTATCAATCATTTTTTCCTCATCATCAGCAAAATAAATCACATTTCCTTTGAAATTTAATCTATCATTCCCTAAGATATTTCTAAAAGCATTTATACCATTGAACTCATGCTGATGTGAAAATATTTCAACACGACTCAAACGTTTTGCAGCTATTCCAATAAAATGGTCTGATATTTTTACACTCATAACTATTGAATCTCTATTTCTTTAAATATAAGTAATAATGCGCGGAGTTTTTCATCATCATCATCTTTATGTACTGCTAATAGTAGGTCATTTTCAATAGTCTGATATATTTTCCCGTTCAATAATTTAAAATTATTATTGACAAAATCAGTCTGGTCTTCTGTGCCATTATACCTGTACAAGGTATAACCAGATTTACCACCTTCAGCAAAATATTTAAGAAATTCTTCTCTAAACAACATTCGTGCATGTTTACGAAATTCATCTATAGCAGCCGTTCTTAAATTTACGTAGGATTTCAAAACAAATAAAAAATTTATTTTGTACTGATGAACAAACAATGTATCTCTGTCGAATAAACGATGTTTGAAATGATGAGATGTCTGTACTTCTCCATTTGGTTTAAGTTCGTTTAAACTGTAATCATCTGGTTTATCAATATAACCATAAATAAAGAAATTAGGAGTAATATTATACCCCTCAGTTAATTCATCACGATATTGTTGATTAGCTTTATATGGTCTATTTTTCTCATTCAGCAGGTCTATGTTATATTGAATCACATTTTTTGCATAAGCAAATTGTTTAAAACGAGATTCCTGTTTTGCTTCTGCTCCTGATTTATAATATTTTGAATCACCAATATAAAAAATACTTGAATCATCAAAAAGTGATGTGTGATCAAAAATATGATCTAAAATCTTTCCGTCCTTATGGTATTTTAAACTATATAAATTGCGCCCATTTGTCGAAATATCGTCAAGATCATCAGAAAAAAGATTGTCAACCATATCTTCAAATACAATATTGTACTCGCTAATAGTCATAAAATCTTCCCTTGCTTTACCACTGCCTTGATCATGGGCATCAAAAAATAACAAACATAATGTATGCATCTCCTTAAGAGAATCTGTATAATAACGATATTTTATTTTCTTCAACTTGGACACACCGCGTTTCATCAATTCTCTAAACCGAATTCCTTTCACAACGGGATAGACTTTATCGATTTGCAAACCTAAATTATGCTGTTCATTTAAATAGTTTAATATTGAGAAAAAACAAACAATTAATTGTTCCTCATTATTTGCAATTTTATTTTTAGCACGAATCCGATCATAAATAATACTATCACCACTTAATATTGGTTTACCTTTTCTTACTGTCTTTTCCCATTTTGGTTTTTTAGGGTTTGTTTGGACTGCGTCTATATGCTTATAGAGGATTTGATTACCATTTTTTTTATAATACGTCAAAAAGCTTAGAAGAATATCCAAGTACGAATATTGTAACGTCTTATTTATTCCCTTTAATTGAAAAATTGGAGAATAATTAATCAAGGTTGAATCTGGGAATTTATGTCTGAATTTCATGAGACTCTTATAGAAATATACAGAAAGATCTCTCATCCAAATTAGACGTTTATCTCTAATTACAGATTCATTTCCAACATAGTCTATTAATTCATCTATAGTATGACCAAATACTGTTTGACGGCAATCTGACATAAATACTTTCGGCAACATAAAGACAAGCTCATTGTTACTTAAATCGTGATAATAACCGACGAATTTAATTTTCCCATCATTACCATAAGGTTCATAAAACTGGTCCGATCTAAAGATTTGAACTAGATAGTCAATGGGGTATCTCTCACCTTCTATTAGTATCTTCATTTAAAATAAACTAGTTTGTGGTACTTCCACTTCATAATTGGTCACCACATTAAGTCTCTCAGCTAATTCAATAAGTTTTTTATTTCCGTTGGTCTCTATTGGAAAATAATCTAGATAAGTGTGATCTACAAATAGATCATTCTCTTCATCTTTGAAAACATCGTTCCAGAGATAAAATATCACTTTATTTATTAATATATCAGCAGAGATTTTATTATCAACTCCTGCATTTATAAAAAAGTTTCCTATGCATTTGTCAAGACCTAAACTAGGATTTTGAAGAATCTGATTATTCACTGCTCTTACGAAATCAATCCATTTCATATATTGGATATCATTTAGTTTAATTTCAAAACTAAATGAACGACATGTTCTATCATCAACATTTGTTGGATATTTGATTGGAACATATTCCCAATCCCACCTACGTTTAAATGCACTATCCATAGGGTAAAGAGATTGATCAGATGTATTCATGGTAGCCAAAATTATTAAGTTGTTTGGCATAATCATTTTTGCGTTTTTTAGTACCTTATTTGAGGACGAACTTTCATCACATTTAAGTAGAAATTTATACAGTTCCTCCGATGGTGTAATAGCGTAATCTGGGTTACGATCTAATAGTTGAAAAACATCTCCAAAGATTTCAGCGCAATTCCCTCTGTTAATCTCTTCAATAACCAAATAATAATTTCGAGTCGGGTCTTGATGAGCCTTCACAAATATATTTACGAAAACCTGCGGAACGAATTTATACTTGATACTATCTCTTCCATCTTCATCTACCTCACTCACGGGTTTATAGCCTCCTACAAATGAAGAATAATCATAATCAGGATGAAAAGTAACGCGTTCAATTTGAGATTCTGGTGTACCTATTAGGCTATTTGCAACAGAATAAGATTTTCCTGTCCCTGGCGATCCGAAAAATATTTTATTATATCCAATACAACCTGCTGAAAAATTCTCTGCCCATTGGCTATCATAATTAACAGGCTCTAAAAAATAATTAGAATCCTTTTCAATTATCCTAAATTCAGGATATAAGGTTTCGATAATTGATTTAAAATTTACAAGGTCTAATCTTCCGACACCACTATTCGACCACTCAGTTGAGAAATAGAAGTATTTACTATCATATCTAAATATAGGTGCCGCATAAAATCTTATCTTTTCTCCTTGGGTTAAATCCTCATGTGTTAGTAGAGTTGCAGATGCTTTAAAAATAGTAATTAATGACAGATTCTCATATCTAACTGATACATTACCCAACACTTCATTATCTGTGAAAAATGGTTTAAGCCTACTTAACCCATCAAAATTAAGTAAGAAGTTAATAGTAAAGTAACAAAAATCCTTAACTCTTGAAGATTTAGTGATAAATGGAATCTCCGGAATATATTTTTGCTCGATATAGTTATATAAATCTTTATTACAACATAAATCCCATATAAATTTGCCTAATATAGAGGAACTAGCATTCGGAATATTTATTGGCTTTAATATAACGGATGCGAAAAAATCTGTGACCCCACGTAATTTATATTTACCAGGGGTGCCATTAACTATTTCTTTTGCATCAAGGTTTAAATCTTTGTCGTAAAAAATCTTTGGTCCTAAACTCTCACTGTACTCATCTAAATCTAAAGAGGAATAATCCAATGATTTTGAAGTGATTAACATCCCAATATCATTAGGTGATTTTCCTTCTCTAATTTTTTCAAAATGTTGTAGAAAATCATAGACTTCTAATGCCATTTCTTTCATGCAGACAGCATACAATATATATTGACTTGGTAATATTGTATGATTAAACGTATCTGTTTTTACTTGAATAGAATAATCATTTACAAATTCAACTCGTTCTAATGACTCTAACCTACTTTTAGTTTCATTATCAATTTGGACATCTTTCCATCTCTTTATTGATAAAAATTTATCCTCAAGATTTTCTACAAGACTTCTATAATCTTTAAGCATACTACTTCAGCAATTGGTTAATAATTTCTTTGGCTAATGTTTTGATCACAGGTACAGAAACTGAATTACCAAATTGTTTATATGCCTGCGCATCAGAAACTGGTATTTCAAATTTTTCATTCGCATTTTTTTCATCGATTGGATAACCTTGCAAGCGCGCTGCTTCCACAGGATGTAATTTACGAGGTCTTTTTTCAAGAAGACTTTGATCGATCAATATTTCAGAACCATCTTTATAGTACCGTGCCGAAATAGTACTGGTATATTGAGAATCATCTTGAAACAATGAATAGCCAAACCCATTGCCTTTCTCTCCATGCTCTTTTTTACGTCGCTGATGACCATCCCATAATTTTTCAGAAATTGTATAAGTTCGACTGTTTTTAGCTTCAAAAGCTTCCAGTTCTTTTTCGTCTAATAAGATTTGTCCTACCGTGGTATTTACACTTTCTGTATCTCTAATAGCACGATCATAAATTGCGTTGCCTTCTTGATCTAAGCCGTAAGGGAATTTAAAATCATTTACCTTAATTAAGTCTTTATACCATGCGACAATAAAAATACGTTCCCGGTTTTGAGGTATTCCAAAATTTTTACTGTTCAATACTTCAGCTCTTACTTCATATCCCAGTTCTTCCAGGCGACTTTTGATTGTTTCAAATGTTCTACCTTTATCGTGGTTTCTTAATCCTTTGACATTTTCGAGGAAAAGAACCTTAGGAATAAGATGATTGTTATTTTCTTTTGTTGCAGCTTCAATTTTAGTTCTTACGATCTCTTCAATATTGAAAAACAAAGTTCCTCTTGTATCTCCAAATCCTTTTTTCAATCCTGCATGTGAAAATGGTTGACATGGGAATCCTGCACATAACAGATCAAAGGCCGGTATTTTATTATAGTCTAAAGCAGGATCTGTTATATCTTGATTGAAATTTCCATTTTCAAATAATTCAGGAGACCATTTTTTATAATTATGCTCATATGTAATCCTCGCAAACTTGTCTATTTCAGATGCAAAAACACATTTACCTCCAATATGATGCATCGCGATATGAAATCCTCCTATTCCAGCAAAAAGATCAATAAAATTAAACTCTTTATATTTGTTGGAATTTACTTTTTCTCCCTTAACCACTTTTTTGGGACTTTTATTCTGGGTCTGTTCTACCACGCTATATCCTTTCAACATTTTAATAAAATTGGAATCTGTAATTAATTGGTACTTGAAAATTGGGTAGCCTGAAAGAAATCTTTAATATCTGTTTCCAATGCAAGAATGACTTTCTCAAGATTGACAACAGATATATTCCTTTTACCATTTTCAACTTCGTTGACGTATGTTTTATCTAGATCAGCCTTAAAGGCAAGTGCCTCCTGTGTCAAACTTAAATTCTTACGCAACTCCTTGATTCTTAAACCTATTTTAATTCGGATATCCATAGTGCAAAGTCGGCAAAATCGGACTATAAGTCAATCGGATATAAGTGAACTTTTGAGATTTATTTTGCTTTATGAAGAAAGATAAGATCAATTGAAACGGTCTATTCTATGGTATACAAAATCAAAATTAAGTTCCAACATTACGGTTTACCGTATTTTATACAAAAAAATAAATAGGAACTTCGAAAGTCATTGTTGGCAAAATCAATTTTAAAACAAAATATAGAAAATGAACTGGAACAATTTATTATCCGAAAAACGGATTAGGAAATCAAGTATAAAACATAAACGTGATATAAGAAACAACTACGAGAGTGATTTAGGAAGAATAATATTTAGTCCTGCTTTGAGAAGAATGCATGATAAAACCCAAGTATTTCCTTTGACAGATGATGATAATATCCATACAAGATTAACACACTCTAATGAAGTAATGTCATTAAGTTACACTTTCGGTTTAAAGTGCGCTAAATCATCAATAATTCAACATAAAACAGGTATGAATGAAGCTGATTTATTGAGAATTATACCAATTATTTTACAAGGAATTAGTTTTATTCACGATATAGGTAATCCGCCTTTTGGTCATTTTGCTGAAGAAGTCATAGCCAACTATTTTGATAAAATCGATTGTAATCCACTAATTCATAATGAGGTTAAACAAAAATTTAAAAAATTAACTCCCCATCAAAAAAATGATTTCAAATTTTACGATGGTAATGCCCAAGGGCTCCGTATGATAACAAAGCTGCAGTATTTAGATGATGTTTTCGGAATGAATTTGACGTATTCCATTTTAGGTTCATATTTGAAGTACCCAAATTCTTATACCAAAGAGATTGACAAATCTAAAAAAGACGAACTTAAGGAGTTAAAAAAACAAAAAAAAGCAAATATTGCTGAAGGAAAACATGGTGTATTTCATTCAGAAGATAAATACTTTAAAAAAATAATTAAAGAATGCGGTCTAACTGATAGTGAGGGAAGGATTATACGCCATCCACTATGTTTTTTAATGGAAGCAGCAGATACAATTGCATACCGTGTCATGGATATTGAGGATGGGTTTAGCAAGGGGTATATAACTATCAATTGTATTAAAGAAGCTTTTTCTAAGAACACTTCAGAAATTGCCAAAACTATTGTTCAAAAATGCGATGAACCTAATGTTAATGATGAAGCTAGAATGATTTTTGTACGAATTGCTCTGATTGATTATTTAGTAACCTTAGCATTCAAAAATTTTGAAAATAATATTGATCATATTGAGAAAGGGAAATATCATAATGAATTAGTTGAACATGACGACAACAATATTCATCAAATATTAAGTGATATTTGTAAGGTTAAAATTTTTTCTACTAGAGAAGTTAATCATTTAGAAACTACAGGATATTCCGTTATTAAAGGATTACTCAACCATTATATAAATCAATTATTCAATACTGATAAAAAGTTCATCAATAGAGCAACTGCTTTAATATCTTCTTCCATTATAAATGTAGCTCTCGAAGAAGATATGTTAAATTTTATAGCTCTTAAATATGATAAATTAAAGAGTGAAAAAGGAGAGATAATTATCAAAAAGAAATTAACAGAGAAGGAATATGTAACGAAAATGGACGACCTAAAAGAAAAAATTGATAGTTATTTATCTTTAATATTAAAAAGTGAAAATGACGTAGAAATCACTTACGATCCCATCAAAAAATTGAGGACTGAAATTTACAAAGCTTTTAATGATTTAGGAAATCAAATAAATTTTCAAGATTTAAGTGATTATTATAAACTTAGAGTCATAGTCGATTTTATATCGGGGATGACCGATAAATATGCTTTATCTCATTTTCAAAAAATAAGTGGTCAAAAAATTGCTTAATGTCCCTCATGCTGAAAGGGGCATCTGCAGAAAATAATATATTTAAACATTTATTATGTGATTTAAAAATTTTATTTTAAATCACATAATAATAAATTTTGGAATTATATTTGTATATTCATATACAAGAAAAATTAAACACTTGTCTAAAATGCATAATAAAATTGATTCACAGCAATTTTTGGAGTATCTAAAGTCAGGTCTAGATAGTGAAGTTCAAGTTTTTTTTAACATTCTGAATGAGAGATTAGATCTTTTAATATTTAGTGGTGTTATAAGAGATTATTTTCTAGAACATTCAGGGCCTTTAAGAGATTTAGATCTTGTGGTGCGTAATGATTTTAAAGAATTAGAAAACATCTTATACTCCATTCAAGATTTAAATTATACTAAAAATCGTTTTGGAGGATATAAAATAAAAATAAATGAATTAACGATTGATATTTGGGATATAAAAAGTACTTGGGCTCTCACAGAAGCACGTATGAATCAATCTTTTTTTATTGAATACTCCTTAATTGAAAGCTGCTTTTTTAATTTTTCTTCAATAATTTTTGAAATGAAAAGTAAAAAATTTATTGGCTCTAAATATTTTTCTAATTTTCTTAAAGAAAAAACTCTAGATATAGTTCTCAGTAACAACCCTTTTCCCGAGCTCTGTATTGTGAATACATTTTATTATAAATCAAAATACAAATTAAAAATCTCAAAATATCTTAAATCCTACATTGCTGAGAATTTTTTTGAAATTGATCATTTTAAATTTGATAATATTCAAGAGAAGCATTTTAATGAAATATTATATTCTTATAAAGAATTACAAACAGAAGTTTATAAATTACGCGATGAACTAGCAATGCATTAACGTCCTTAGCAAGGAAAAAAGTAAATATTTAATATGTTTGGTATTGTATTAAAAAAGCAATAATTATATAATCTTAATATTTCTAAATATGGGAATGTATGATGATTCAGAAAAAATTAATGTTCCCCGCTTCGAAGAAAAGGCCGGCTTTTATACCAGCGTGATACGCAGCAGAAATATGTCTAAAATTAGATCAAAAAATTCCAAACCTGAAGTGATCTTAAGGAAAGCACTGTGGGCAAAGAATTTACGCTTTCGGGTGCACGATAAATCTCTACCAGGCACTCCTGATATTATTATCAAAAAGTATAAGCTTGCCATATTTGTCGACGGTGAGTTCTGGCATGGGTTCGACTGGAAAAACAACCGCAATCGCATTAAATCTAATCGCTTATTTTGGATACCTAAGATCGAACGCAATATGCAGAAGGATGAAAGAGCAAATCGCGCATTAAGGGAAATGGACTATACGGTATTCCGCTTCTGGACGCAAGATATTCTAAAAAACCTTCCCGTGGTGTTGAACCAAATTGATCTATTCTTGGAAACTAGAAGATTGTGGCGGTAAACGTTTTCAAATGGAGGATTTAGTTTCAATTTAATTATTTCAACACCCTCTTAAACACACCCACCACTTTTAAATCCGACAACTCCTCATCGCGAAGTGCAATAGCTTGAAAAGAATCGTCATTGGACATAGGTAAAAGTGTAATCTCTTGGTGCTCCCACCCTTCTTCACTAACCCTTTTCTTACTGCTATACTTCTTAATGGTATAATGAGCTCCAAATTCGCTATCTATAAAATCATTGGACTCGACTAGACAGATCAATCCATTGCGAGAACCTCCTTGATACTTCTCAAAGAGACAGATAGAGCCATTGGGGATCATCTGGTTCATAGACTCCCCTACTACTTTACAGGCAAAATAACGATCTGGGTCCATTGTCGTCCCTTCAATCTGGATATAATTAACCTCTTCGGCCTGTTGTAGCTCAGAAAAACTACCTGCCGCAATCTCAAGATCGTAATATGGGATGCTACCTGCTGTCTGGAAATCGCTAATAACATAAGCGGGAGCAACAGTTGAATCGCTATCATTTGAGCGCTTGACAAAGTCCATATACTGACTTAAATAATCTTTGAGATTAGGATTGATGGCATAGAGATAGACTCCACGGATCCCGCGAAACATTAAAGTTTTATATACATTTTTGACATAAAACAGTAAATCAAGTTCACTGGTATTATTCTTCCCGTTGGTATCCTTGTACTGGTCACGATCGACTGTGATCTTATGATTGATCGGGTCATAGTCTATTTCTTTACCAAAGACAATAGCGATATAATTGAGATCATTGCCAAAGACGGTATGGATACTCCCGACTTCATGTATGGCATCTTTTGAATTTATCCAGTCTTTTGCTGTGGAATTCCAACGTAGGTCAACGCCTTCGATAGTCATATCATAGAGATGCCTATTCTTTTTGTTTTTGGTCTTGTATTCCCAGCTAAATCCGGCTACTAATCTGGATATACCTACTTCTGCTTCCCGTTGAAATATCTGCTCACGCATATCGACAAAGCTTTCATAGAGCTTCAGTTCAAAATCTTTGGATTCGAACCGCTCTTGAGGCAATAGATCCAAGTCAAATAAGCGATGGACAAAATCGGTAAACAGATCGCCGCCTTCGGAACGGATCTGTGTATGCAGACGGACGGTTTTGTAGGCTGCAGAGTTTTTTAAATCATCAAAATATGATGGAGGTAGGTCTGTCGGTCGTATAGACTGGTTGCTGTCGTAAAAGAATATCTGATTTTCGGATTGCTTCACGATCCAGTCCAACTCCGTTCCGGTGTGGACATCTAAATCTAGTCGTTTATTACTTTTATCAAAATCCCCATATCCGGATATGTTCTTACGTCGACGGAGACGGTGTGCTTCGTCTACCAGAACTACTTTATAGCTCCGCTTGGAAATATCGGTAGGTGATATGACCATATTGGCACTTAGCTGATCGATGGCTCTAAAAACTTTTTGCAGGGTACTGCGCAGCGAAGTCATCGATACAACGATAGCGATCTGATCTTTAAGCTGGTCTTCATTTGCTTCTGTAATGCCATGCTGCTCACGGTATCGCTTCAGCAGGGTGAAAGCTGCTACAGAGAACTCATCTTCCATCTCAAACTGCTCAAAATAGCGTATCGGTGTCACCAGGAGCTTGAGTACATAAATGGCTATAATGGTCTTACCTGTGCCGGCATTCCCTTGGATAAATATTCCTTTTTTATCCTCCACTAAAGTCTCTAAACAGGCAAGTACGGCTTGCTGCTGATCAAGGTTGAGACTCTTATAGGGTGAATATTTAAAGACATTGCTATTGATGATTTCCTCGAATGAGGTACGGGCGATATGCAGTTCTTCAAGTTGATTCCAGATCTGCGGAAACAACAGTTCATACTCTTTCTTACGGTGATAATAGTGTCCGTTATTACCGAGATTGGCATTGACAAGCGTCAACCCTTTCTCTGCGGAAAAATGATTGATCAGAAATGCTTCTAGATGAAGGGTAACTGATTTATTAAACAGGTGAGAAAATATAACATGCCTGCTCAATAAATCTTTCTTGACCAAATGTCCATTGTGATTGGAAAAACGATTCTTGATATTGATAGATTCACCGATATAAATGGATTTTTTATCATTGAGCAGGTATACCAGCGCGCTGTTGTAGAGATCAAGTTCGTCATCAAACTCGCCTTGCACCTCCCCTGTTGGTCGTACTGGGATAATATGTACTTCGTTAATATCGAATGGCGACATGCTATAATTCGTTATATTTCTTTGCCGTTCCTTTGGCTTTCTCCACCGGGTATTTTTCGTTATTCAGTTTCATCTTTTCCTCCACGATCTCTTTCACATCTAAGCCATGCTTATCGGCAAGCAACAGCGCGTACATCAAAACATCGGCTAATTCTTTTTTGAGTTTATCGGGATCAGCATCTTCATTGCCTTTCCATAAGAAAAGCTCCAGAAGTTCGGATGCCTCAATACTTAATGCCAAAGCTAGATCTTTGGAATTGTGAAATTGCTCCCAATCTCGGACATCTCTAAACTGACGGATCTGCTGTAATAACTGTTGAATGTCGGACATGATAAAATCTTTTAACTACTGTTGGGTACTACCCAAATATCTGAAATATTGTTTGAAATACAATTAGGGATGGAATAAATAGATTACATAGTTTGAATCTTAACGTATATAAAATTCCAGAGTATCGACATATCCTGTCAATGATCTGGAATGATCTACAATGCGCTTTATAGCGAATTATACGCTAAGAAAAATAATAATCTATAATAAATTGAATAGTTTTATCTAGACTAGTCTCAAAAAACTCTTCCTGTTCATATACTTTGATGACAAATTTATGTCTGTGAATTGGTGAATTATAAACTATTTTCACAGAATTTCCATTTATGTGTGTAATACCAAACTGATCATACTTAGGCTGATATCCAAACTGTATCGTATGTGTATCAATCCTGAATGCTTTTATTATGTGCAAATTTACTGTTGATAAGAAGTGGACTGATAAGAACAGAGACTTGTTTTAACTGAATCCAATCCGCATCTTTTTCATCTTTTATACCCTTCTGATTATTTACTTTGTGACTCTCTACAAAAATTATTTGTGCAGCCAACTTATCATCTAAACGTCCCAACTGTAAATTTAAATCAGGTAACTCTGCAAAGTAATAGGAAACTTTGCCCTCATTCAATTTAATAGCTGGTCGACTGGCGTCTGCTAATGAGTTGCGCCAATATTTTAGTGTATTCAAATAGGTCATATTCCCCTTTTCAAGTTTATTAATCCAACTTAAATAATGTGTTGAATATTTAGTTTATATGCTCAAATATAATTTATTTTTTTTCCTCTTTCTTAAGAAACAACTGTGAATAAATACTTATTGGAAAGCACTATTATTCTTAATAACACTATAATCAATTGATCTTATGCCTTTTGGCCAAAATAATTTAATTTTAATTTGTAAAATAGTTAATGGTTGCTTATCTTTGTACTAACAGTACACGCCACGCTACCCATAAGAACAGCGTCCCAGGGCGTGTCTTTTGTTTTATAGACCTTTTTTAAGCCACATTCTATGTATGAAAAGAAACCTTTCACGATAGATGATCAAGTTCAACAATTAAAAGATCGCGGATTATTTATCTCTGAATCGGACAATATACAACATTATTTATCTCATATAAGTTATTACAGACTTGCTGGCTACTGGTGGCCCATGCAGGAAGATAAGATTGCTCACAAGTTCAAATCAAATGCTAAATTTAGTGATGTACTGGCATTATATAATTTTGATAGACAATTGAGAATATTATTATTTGATGTTATTGAAAAACTTGAAATAAGCTTAAGAACCAAATTGATCTATCATCTTTCTCATGAGTTTGACCCTTGGTGGTTTCAAAATTTCAATATTTTTCAGAATGCTAGTGATCTTGTGAAAACTTTAGCTGTTCTAGAAGGAGAAATTGATAGATCAAAAGATATATTTATAAAGGAACACAAAAAGAAACATAAAGATGATGGACGATTCCCCCCTTCTTGGAAATCTTTAGAACAAACAAGTTTTGGCGCTTTATCAAAATTATATGGAAACTTAAAGAATGATGTTGTTTCTAAAGATATCATTGCTAAAGAATTCGGTACTGTTAACCATACTTATCTGCCAAGCTGGCTTCAGTCTATCGCTCAAATAAGAAATTATTGTGCTCATCACAGTAGACTATGGAATAGAAATTTACCTGGAAGTCCAAAACTTTTGAGTAATCCGCCCCATTCATGGATTCAGAATGTGCCGAAGCCACATGAATTTCAATTTCTTTATATCCATTTATGCTGCATGAAATATCTATTAAATGTCGTTCAACCGGAAAACTCATTTACCCTCCAATTAAGAATGCTATTAGATAAATACCCAAATGTTGATCCAAATGCATTAGGTTTAAAAGAAAAGTGGGAAGAAGAAGCTCTTTGGAAATAGCTATTTTAAAAGATAGAGCAATTGAACTTTCTCATAGAGATCAATATTGGGCTTCAAGAACATGGGAAATGGTGATCTTGCAGGGATGAACGTTTGAGGAAGAATATGGATGAAATTTCGCGAAAAACATGTTTTGAACAAAAAAAAAACTAGAATGCGTATAACCTTTGACCATTCCAGGATTTAGACTCTATGATTTTGACATCGATACAATTTGTAATGAAGATTATTTTTTAACGAATGATGAGGATCAGATCCATGCATTTCCTTGATTTAGTCTTTTAAAAATAAAAGTCTACTTTTCTTTAAACACTTCACTCCTATGCCATGCCAGATTTTCTGGTGCTGGATAGTATTGCTCAGTTTTTGGTATTATAATTTTAGTTCCTTCTAATTTTTTGAGACTATAGGGATGCTCTCCAAGTTCGCGTATATGTCTGGAAACCAAAATACGATAATCTTGATCTACGGAAACCAAGCCACGATCAAAAGCTCGGTGGAGATTTGGACATAGTGCTAATCCATTCGTGACCTTGTCATCGTGCGAAATGGAAAAAGGTACGATATGACAAGCATCGATAAAATTGTGATTGTACGTAGACCGCAACTGCATACCTGTCATCGCACAGGTATCCTGATACAACTGGGGGATATATCTTTTGAAAAGGTGTGATCGTATAAATACATCTTCCTCGGTATGAATCACCATATGTTTATACTTGACTTCGGGATCATTGAGTACCAAAGCCTGCAGATCTTGATAATACCCATCCCCGATTTGTTTATGCTCGTAATAATATTGAAGTTGGTTAGGGAAATAATGCGCCAAAATAGAATTTCGGATTAATTTCCTATTTTCAAGCGATTGCAATAATGCGTATAATTGAGGTGAAAGACTTCCGTAAGCAACAATGGATGCTAATGTACTAACGCTTTTGATATGAGCTTGCATAGGAGCTCCATGGTGAGTATGGATAAACCAAAAAGACTGTTCATCGACCTGATCGCTCTGCAGATAATAAAATGGCTGAGTAAAATCGGGCTGATGTGCTGTGGTAACCAACAGCCGCCAATTCTCCTGAAAAAGACCTACAAGATCTGCATTGACAAGAAAATGATTGTCATTATCCAGGCCTTTTTCTATTAACTCGATCAGAGTTAATAGAAAAACTGGTTTATGAGGTGCTTTACCATATTTGGTAATCCCTTGTTTTAATCTTGCAAATGCTTTTAGATATAGGCTCAGATTGCTCATGTTGGTCAAAGATAGGAAATGCAAAGTAAAATATGGAGAGAGTTTCATTACCTATAAACACGATGCTACAAGTAACCTGTGGTATGTTTGAAAAGAATAAAAAAGTGTTGATTTGTCAACGTTCTGCGAAGATGAAGCACCCGATGAAATGGGAATTTCCTGGTGGCAAGATTGAACCAGAGGAATCTAAGGAAGATTGTCTACAAAGAGAAATCAAAGAAGAACTAGGTATGATTATTACCATTGACCGTGCGCTGAATCCTGTAGAGCATCAATAATCTGATTTTTCCATTTGCACCTATCCTTTTAGCTGCAAATGGGAATTTGGTAAAGTAGTGCCCACAAAACATAGTCAGCAATATGGGTAGACACATCGGAATTATTAAATTACGAATGGGCGGAAGCTGATCTGCCGAAACGCGTAAATTAGTCAATGCCCATCTACTTACTAAATAAGGCATTGACTACAAGACAAGTAAGAAATCTTGCTTGATGAAATTATTAACAAGTTATCGTAAATCGCAAAGATTTAACGTATTAATATTTCTTGAAAACGATTAATTTCATCGCAGAATGATTTGTAATTTCTAAGAGAAAATTCAGTAATGCTTACGGTTGAACTTCTGGGATCGTGAATAACAAGTCTGTGAAATGTACCTAATTTAGAAAATTCTTTTTCCTCGTAAACCTGTATATCGGACTGGATGTTGAAGTCAAAATGATAATTTTTGAAAACTGATTTTACAGTTAGTACACGACCATTGAGCTCGACAGAATATGGTGTTTGTAACGCTATATAAAAAGCATAAAGCCCTACAGGCATTAACAAATAATAATACCATTTGAAAGACCTAAAATAAACTTCACCATATTGTAAATTAGTATATATTACACAGATAAATAACACAATTGCGGCTATTATTCCAAACAAAATACAATAGAACCCGATACCCAATTTTGATTTCACCATTTTATTAAATTTCCATTATTTACTATTTGTGACAAAAGTTACACCGACAGAAAGACCTGTCATAAGTAATCCTATAGGACCAGGGACATATGTCAAAGCATCCAAAAATATAAATTTAGTAGCATCTATCATATCATCATCCGTAATTTCACCATCAGAAAGAGCAACTATTACTTCATAACCATTAACAATTGTTCCTGCAAAGGCTAATTTATGAAGCACATTATATTTCAGCGCTTTTTCAAATACAGGAGATATATCTACTCCACCAGTTAATTTGATGAATTTAGTAATAGCTGCATGACTTAAAGACTGAAGACCGCTCGCTAACCCTGCTTTATCAACAATATCTTTTAATGCAGTAATATTAAATTTTTCTTTAATTTTAAGAAAATTTTCATCATAACCTTCTGGGAATCTAGTAGGAAATTCATCCTTTGGAAAATTATCCTCATCGTATATAGCACCAAACGGACATATGACTGCACAAAGACCACAGCCTATACAATCTGCTTCTTTAATAAACGCTTTAATTGTATTTAATTTTCCATATATATATCCCTCGGTTACGCGTAATGCGTCTGGACCACACGATTCTCTGCAAAAGCCACAGCCAGTACACTGTGAATAAGCAACCTTAAATACCGCCATTATGCTAAATTTATATCTTTTATATCAAAAATGTCTCTGTGTAAGCTTGAATACTCTAAAGTAAAAACTTTGCTTTTCTCATTATATCTTCTTGATTTTTCAATCGTAGATGTTTTTAGCTCAGGAAAAAATAAAGCTGTACGACTTAGATTCTTGATTATCTATTTTCAAGTGACTATTAAAGATTTAATTTCTAACATTTTGATTATTTCTTTGCAAAACCTACTTTTGCAACATAATTAACCCAAATTTAATGAAAGGAATACTAATTTCTTACCTGGTTTGTTTATGCTTTTTTGTGTCCTGTAAAAAGGTAGAAAAAATAGTAGAAACAGTGCCTGACAGTAAGGCAATACAAATTGAAACGCTGATCAATGATCATGCAGATGAATCATCTATTACTTTCTCTGGCCGTTTATTGTACCTCAATGATGAAACAATTCTTGATCATGGTTTTGTTTTAGAATACGAATACCAGAACAACGTTGAGAAAAAAGAAATAAGATATTCGCTAGGAAACAAAGCAATTACAGGAAAGATTAACCATACGATCAAATTCCCCGCTGAAATCGAGAATGCCACTGTTATTAAGTATTACTATTATGTCAAAACAGATCGAGATCTTTATAGAGGAGAATCTACTAGCGTAGCCTTTAATTGGTACGATATCGAATACAATAATGATTTTATCGCTTCTCCTAATGATAAAATCACGGTAATCGGAGATTTTACAAAAATAAAAGACAAATATACGCTGCATGCTAACTATGACAGTAAGGTGGAAATACCCTTTACTGTGGGAAATGATCTGAAAACGTTGACATATACTATTCCTACAGATCAAACACATGGCAATACAATGAATCCAATACTCCTAAATAAGTCTCATGCTACTGGTGTATATGGAAGTGCGACATTACCTTCTGTCAAGATCGTAGGAAAGCTAGAAGAGCCCACAGATTACAGCTATATGTATAGTGAAAAGATAACTTTGAGGGGCCTAGGCTTAAATGGCACGCTAAAAGAACCTTTTTACATCTTGTTTGGCAACAATTCATTGCCATATCAATCTGAAATGGACCTATCCACCTTGACTTATAAGCAACCTGCTAAAAGTTATAAATTAGGCTATTTCAACGGAAAAGACTCGGTATTTTTTAAACAAAAAATTACAATCAAACAACCCCTGGCAAACGCATTACAATTTTATGTCGCAGAGGTCCACCCTGGTAGTTCGGGAACATTTATTGGCCTAGATTTCTCCCAATATGCTCAACCTGACCTCACGACATATTCGGTTGGTAATAAACCCGCACATGTGAGATCAAATTGGACGGGGGTGCATGAATTTACTATTGATAACCTTCCTGAAGGTGAATATCCCTTATCGGCAGCTAGCCCTTTTTTTACGTACACAAGTCAAGCTAAAGTTAAGGTCAGCAAGTTGCGCCCAACTACTATAACGCAAAATAGAGGTTATTATGATCATCTAGTAAAGATAACCGGTAATTTTAGAGCAGGCATCCCCTACTTGGTCAAACTTGGCAATCATGATGCTGGTATATCGTCACAATCTTTACGTGATGGTCAAATTGATGTTGTGATTCCGCCTATTCCTGCAGGTACGTATCCTGTTTCTGTCGGTTACCGTGGCAATGATGATCAAGAATATATAAGTAAAACTAACTTCAATGTGGAAGTACTCGCTCCTGAATTTAGGGATTTCTATCCTAAAAAAGGCAAGGCTGGTGACCAAATCACACTGGTAGGCAAAGGGATATATTATGGTATGATTTATTTTGGCGGTCGACTAGTATGGCGCGAGTCGGGTTATGATGAAATTAAATTTACTATACCACGGGATATACAATTTAAAGGAAAGATCGAAATCAACCTTCTTTTTGGAGATAAATGGGTGAAAGGTAAAGAAACATTTGAATTAATCTAATAGCTGAATATTAATATGCTCCTACATAAAAAACTGCAATATATCCTCCTTGTACTAACGATGAGTAGCGTGATGCTATCTATATCGTGTAAGAAAGTACAGGAAGTCGAATATGTGCAAACGACCGAAGACAAGATTGTCGTACAAACTCGACATATGGAACAGCTGAGTAAAACTGGTGTTACGCTCTTTGGATCTATCGATACGATACAGAACCAAAAAATCTTAAGTTATGGTTTTATTGTGAAAACGATAGATCAATCCGGAACAGAGCGCAAGGAAAAGGAAATCGAGGCGGGTAAAGAAAACACAGGCCCTACGATCACATTTCAATATAAACCGACCGAACCGTTCTCTTTGGATATCACGTACGCATATAGCTTTTACGTACGTACGGCAAAAGGATACTATAGGGGCGAATTCAACTCCTTTAAACTGGATGGATTCAAAAGCCAGACACAAGCATTTGAAAAGTCAAAATCTGGAGACGAACTGGTCGTAAAAGGTGATTTTGAAAAGATAGACGCCAATTATAAGTTTAAAGCATACTTCCAAAACCCCAACACAAAAAGTATAGAAAGTAATGAAATACCTTATATGTTAGCTGCGGATAAAAAAACAATCCGCTTTAAAGTACCCCATGCAACAGGGTTATACCATGGTGCGGAAATAGGCTTTTTATTCGAAAGAAAAGAGTTTCCATATGGATCTTTTTATGCTGATGTGGCTAAAACAACTATTCTAGGAGAAGTTCTCCCTCCAACGAAAACAGTATTTAGTCCATATGATATCATAGAGATCAAGGGGATCAATGTACCGCATCATTTGCATGAATCAAAAGATTTCATGTTAATATTTGGTGATATGAGGATACCCTTTGCCAGTGAATTACAGTTTAACCAAATACAAGATCTACGGGTAAAGGGAAATCGTCTTAAATTTGGGTATACCAATGGTGTAGAAACGGTAATCTTTAAAGAGGAAATAGAATTTTATGTTCCGGATCTATTGAAGGTGATGATTGACCAGCCATTTGTCCATCCAGAAAGTTTGGTCAGCATGCGGTGGCCAGGTTTATCGGATTTTAACGCGGGAATGTATTTTGATTTTACTGTTGGTGGTCTACCTGTAAAACATAATGGTGTAAATGGGGATAACTTTGACTTTACAATCGGTGATCTAAAACCTGGAAACTATACTTTAAATATTAAAGATTCGTTCTATGATATCACGATACCTAATCAGATTACAGTAAAAAACTTTGACTGGATCTCGAGTGATAAATCTAGTGCCTATGAAGGCGAATCGATTACCGTTTACGGAACCTTTTTTAAAGGCGCGATGTACGCCATACAAGGTAAAAATAACCTCTCTTCTGAAATTATGTGCCAAAAAGATGGAGAGATAACTTTTGCTTGGTATCTCAACAATTTTGAAACAAATAAAATCAAGGTTGGTTACATAACAGGAAGTAGAGAAAGTAGACTAAGCGACAAAATACTCGAAATAAATTCACTTGGAATCACATTAGATAGTTTTGCGCCTGCAAGTGGTCTCACGGGTTCGGTGGTCCATGTAAAAGGTAAAAATATCAAATATGCACGGAGGATTCTTATTGGTGATATCCAAATTACACCGATACCGATTAGTAATGACGAAATCATGTTCACCGTACCTATGATGGCCAGCAAAGGGAAGGTTAAAATATCAGCAGAAGCCGCGAACAAAATCTATCAGTCCAGCGGTTATTTTGAAACCTTATGATGAAAAACTATATTGCTACTGTACCCATTATTCCACTTATTTTATGTTTAATCTCATGAAATAACAAAAAATGAGTGTAAAAGAAAGAATCCCATTGTTAACCAATTTGGGGTTCTTTCTTTTTAGGATGTCTTAGCAGGAGGAACTACACATCTTTATACAATCCCTGCTATGCCATGCTAGATTTTCTACTTGCTCTAATTAGCAGCTCATAACAATTGTTTATCTTGGTTACGAACTGAAAAAAAACAAACTTTGGAATTGGAAAAGTAGGTTATGTGTCATAGTTTTAGGCGCTATGATTTACCATAGTTGCTCTAGAGATGAAAATGAATATGATCAAGTATCTTACACTGACATAAAAGATTGGGAAAAGGGTAAACAAGCAGATTGGTCTAATAAAGATAGCTCAGTGATCGTTTACAGCCTTTTTAAAAACCTGTCATTCTTAGACGACTATGTCATGTATTCTTGTATCGAAGTAAGAAATAAACGAGATACATTGTTTTATATCAGACAAGCACAATATGACGTCGACGAAGTTGTATCTGGAGACAGCTTAGTTGTTGCACATCAAGATAATCATGCTATTGGTGGTTGGCGGGAAATAACACCCAGATACCAGCACCGATTAGATGGTGATAGTCTAAAATGGAGTCAAACATTAAAGGACAGAAAAGATATTGCAGCGCAGCTGGGAAATACCAGTCAGTTGAAACATGCGGTCTATAAACTGGAAAAATCTGGCCTAGTAAAAGTCTTTAACAATGATAACCCTTTAGACCGTCAGAACAAGAAATCTTACGATAACGAGGGCATATATCATGTGAGTCCACTGAGCTTCGCTCCTGTTAGTATGTACAATCTAAACGCTATCAGCAAGATATTGTTAACGGATAATCCACCAAAGACTTTAAAAGCGATTCCGATTCTGGATTAATTCCATTAATGTGTTATGTATTTTGAATAAACACGGACTAAATATTCATATGGCAATTCAATCATGATACCCACTCCTTCCCTAAATTGGTGCTTGGTGATCATCGTAACGGTATTCAAGATGATCTAACGAATGAATATTCCCCTCTTTATCCTTACTGTAAAAGATCACCATTTTTCTCCTGAAAAGCAAAAGTGTCCAGTTCTCTTCTGCACCAGACCAAACACAGGTAATAATGTTTATAGCCCTAATTTTCTATGAAACAGAAAAGTTAAAAAAAATCTTCATGGTTCAGAGTTTTATGTAAGTTATGTCAAAGCACTACCTCTTTTTTTCGTTTATGAGGCTTGTTCCCATAAATATTGTGTTCATAAACTATGATATATTTAAAAATTATTAAATCAGATGAAAATACAACTAATTATTATTATCTTTATTGGAAACAATTATAAAAAATATGAAAAAAATAATTTTACCATTTTTTTTTCTCTTTATTGCACTACTGTCTTGCAGTAAGGAGAATGTCGAAAAAGTAGACGAAAAAAACGATACTTCGAGAATAACTTTACTAAATTCAAAAAGTTATGACAGAAACTTTTTATTTATTGAAATGAGCAAAGCAACGGCCATTCCGGTTGATCAATTACGGTTTGAAGAAAACTTGAAATATTTTTACATAGTAGATTATGATAATCTCAAGCTAGATCCAATAAAATATTTAGGCCTATAATCGTACATCATGTAAATTATGAAAAATTTTTTAATCGCATTTTTTGTTCTTTTGATGTGCAATAATGCATTTTCCCAAAATAATATTGTTAATGATGCTGATTTCAGTCCTCCAAACTCAGCACTTCAAAATGGCAAAATAATTGTACAAACTCATACCAATCAAGAATCTATAACTTTAGCTCTAAATCTAGTACGTTGGGCGGGAAGTGAAAGTAAACAATTAGAAGCTGAAGGATATTTTATTTTAGATATAAATTCAAGTGAGCTTATATTATCAGATGTTGTAACTTTTTCAAATTCAGATTTTTCGCCCTCATATGCTATAATTAGTCAGCCAAAATTTATTCCAATTACTTTTAAAGCTAATTTAGTAAAAATAGGAGCTGTAAAGTTTAAGTTTCGTGAAAAAACAAATGGTGCCTGGACAGCCTAGAGGTACTCCTCTAAAAACTTCACTACAGCATACTATATACCTCCTGTAGTTACTCCTGTCACAGAGATAACTGGACCAGATAATTTATGTACTGAAGCGACTTACACAATAACAAATCCAGGAACAATTAGTCTTGACAATGCAGCTGGTATCGCTACACTGACAGCTTTAGGAAATAACCAATGGAAGGTCACGAGAATTGGGCAAGGTACAGGTTCAGTAACTCTAAAATCTGTTATAGGTTCAAAGATTTATAATTATAGCATCTATGTTGGACCACTATTTCATGGTGCAATAGATGGTCCATTAGCATTAAAAAGAGGTTGGAAAGATAGGGAGTACTCTCTCTATACCACTGGAGGACAATATTCAAATCATCAATGGTCAATTTCTGACAATAGTATAATTCTTACTCCAAATGGAACGGAAGTAAAAATCAACGTGCCTTTTTCATATGTAGTAAAAGATATGATGGAAGGAGATTGGATTACGCTAACTTGTAAAATGAATAGTGACTGCGGTCCAGTTACAACAACTTTGCAGATTAACATTATGCCTATGTAAATTCGATAGCAATATATTTAATGACTTATATGGTATATATAATTAAAACACCAGATACAAAATAAAATATATTTGAATTTGACAAGAAGTTATCATTTTCGGTAGTAGCTGAGTGCTTATAAGAGCTTTATTATTAAATAATTAGATAAATAAAACTTTCAAGCAAAGACAAATAGTAATAAAAATCTGTTTGAGAATTCTCAAACAGATTTTTATTACTATTTGTCTCAGTTGTATAGGAACAACGTCCTTTTTAATTAATGCTAAATCAATTTCTATTTTTTTGAGAAATTGCTTGTGTAAGCTGTATAAATCTGAATCTGTGTATCGTCGGCTCTGCTCCCATCGTTAACATCTAGGTTTTTACCTGTGCGCATGGTGGAGGTCTATCATTAATCTACATTTAAAATAACATTTTAATGTTATTTTAAATAAATAAAAGCCATTCTTGGCAGAATGGCTTTTCATGATCTTGATAAAAGGTGATATATCTTATAGGCAGTTAAAAATGAAAAGACTACCAATTTAGCTCATAATTCGTGCTTCTGCCACCCGAATCTGCTTTAATTAGAATACCTTTATTAACTAAATCTGTAATATCTCGTAATGCGGTATCAGCCGATACCTTGGTCATCTTTGCCCATTTTGATGAAGTCAGATTTCCTTCAAAATTATCCATCAATTTATTCAACATCATACGTTGCCTATCGTTACTGATATGAACATTGTTTTGCATCCAAAAGTGATGTTTTCTCACGACTTTATCTATTATCGTATTCGAAGCAATAATAGCTTCTCTAAGGCAGTTTAAAAACCAAACTACCCAATTGGTTATATCAGAATCTCCTTTTTGCGTTTTCTCTAGAATCGTATAATATTCCTTACGTTCTTGTTTAAGTTGCGCAGACATACTATAAAAGCGTTGATTGACACCATCCGCTTTCGATAGTTGCATATCTGTTAATGCACGAGCAATACGTCCGTTTCCATCATCAAATGGATGTACAGTCACAAACCATAAATGTACAATAGCAGCTTTTAAGACTGGATCTATACTAGAATCCATATTAAACCAGCCTATGAATCTCTTCATTTCCTCCTCGAGACGTTCAGCTTTAGGTCCATCAAAGTGTACAACTTCTTTCCCCATTCCTCCCGAAACCACTTGCATATCTCCACTTCTCCATTGTGCTACATCAATCTTGTACAAGCCACTTCTACCGATTGGAAATAATGCGCCATGCCAGCCAAATAATCTTTCTATGCTTATGGTCTTATCTGTAGTCTGTGTAGCATCTATCATCATTTCTACCACACCATCAATATGTCGGTCAGATTGGATCAAACCTGAATTATCTAACCCTAATCGAGTAGCTATTGAAAAGCGCACTTGTTCTGGATTAAGTATTTCACCCTCTATTTCTGATGATTTCACTACATCTTGTATAAGCGTTTCTAAGTTTGCTTCGTCTTGTAATTCAAATCCTAGCAACTCTACTTTTCCAATAAGTTTTCCTTGCAGATGTCTAACTTCGCTTAATAAATTAAGTATCTTCTGGTCTTTCCATTGGAAATCTGTCCAATTATGTCGTTCGTGTATATAGACTGCCATCGCTTCTAAAATTTATGCGGTAAATATAAGCATTATTCACCGCAATAGAAGCGGAGAATAAACTATTTAATATCCGCACAAAATAAGCAGCACAATAGTAGTGTCCATAATATCAACTTATTGAGTTAAATCCCAATGTTATATTGTAGCTTGTTTAGAATCTAAGCTGTGATTCATCAAAATTTGAAATATAAGTGGGTTACTGGGAAAAGACCTCTAATCCGGATAAAACTAAAATAAAAAGTAGGATATATCTGTTCATTGCATACATGTTATGACCTGTACGATGTTTACTACACTGCATATTCATCGCAATTAGGATAATCATTAGAAAGAGCTCTGGTTCTCATCACAATTTGTTTATAAAATAAAAGGTATGTTTTTCATGTATTCTATCTATCCATCCAGAGTTTGAAGGCCCTTACTTTATCTTTAGGAACTACAATTTCAAAATCGGTCTTCGTATTCAGCTTCAATAATAAACTATTTTTAAAATAAGGAATAACTGTTATGACGGCATCAACATGAACGATTACTTGTCTGTTGCATCTAAAAAACTTCAAGGGATCTAACTGATTAACAAGCTCATCAAGTGTGCTTCCTAAAATAAACCGTTCACCTTCGAGCGTTTCCAATATCACGGAATGATCTATATATATATAACAAATATGAGAAGTTTTAACCACAAAATACTTTTCACCTTTTTTAATCAGAAATCGTTCACGTAAAATATTTTTAGAATTATAAGTATCGAGTTGTTTAATTATCCGGCGTAAAGAACTATCGATTTTATAATTTGAACTATTCTGAAACACCTTTTTAATCATATCATCAAACTGTATTTGTGAAATTGGTTTCAAAAGATAGGACAATGCATTATAATCAAATGCTTTTATAGCATATTGATCAAACGCTGTAGTAAATACAATAGGGCAATTGACCTCTAAATTGGCAAATAGTTCGAATACTAAGCCATCACTCAGTTGGATATCCAACAATAATAAATCTGGCTCACCGTTGAGCATGAACCATTTTTCAGCCTCCTCAATACTTTTCAGCCATGCTATAATCGAAAGAGATTCCATTTTAGCCTTTCGAACTAGCCTTTCAATATTATTGTAAGCTGCGATTTCGTCTTCAACGACTACAATTTTCATATGCCATTAATTTAATTTTTCCTTTGGTTTGATGGGATTGTAATATTGGTACTTTGACAATGAAGAAATTGCCAACGATATCAATTTCCACTTCTGTTTTTGAAAGCATCGAATATATTTTCCTTAAGCTTGCCAGACCAATCCCACTGTTTTCCTTCGCAAAAGAATTCCTTTTACCAAACATATTATTTGAGACAATCACAAACTGGGAGTTTACATTGATCGTACATATCACTTGATGACGATCATCAATAATGTTGTGTTTTATTACATTTTCAACAAGATTATATATTGACAAAGGAGGAATAACAGCCTTATCGTCAAGTTGGTGTGAATAATTTATCGAAACGATTAAATTGGTACCATATCTTTCCTGAGTCATCTTGACGAATTTCTCGACGATCAAAAGCTCTTCCACTAATGATACCGTTTGGTTGTCCGCGTTCTTTAAAAGATATCGGTACAGCTCGGAAAGATTATGTAAAAAGTTCAATGCTTTGGGATTATTATCATCTATCAGAGAATAAAGCGTATTAAGATTATTAAATAAGAAATGGTGTTCTAACTGGCTTTTTATCGCATTGATACTGGCCGTTTGAAGTTGCTCCTGTAATAGAACATTTCTGCGCATATTTGAGATAGACACAGTTACTGCACCATAAATTATAGAATAGATATTTAATCCAAGCCACGTGGGAAAGAAGCGGCTAGTTAAAAAGAGTCCAAAAGATTCTTTGACGTTCCAGGTTCCCAAATAATACTCCAGCAGCTTTTCGAGCACTGTAACAAACACACCAATTAAGAGAAATGCTAAAATTTGTATTAATCTATTAAGTTTAGGCTTTTGAAAATCAAATTGTCCACAGTACCACATTAAAAATGCCACTGGAATGCTATAAATTAAAGATCTTGGAAAGATCGATAGAAAGAAGTCGGAGATAGAACCCAACGCATAGTCGGAACTAAACTTAACTTCACTTGATAGAATAATGGCAAACAATAAAAAAGCAAACAGATAAGCCCTAAAATATGTACTCAAAAATTTCTTCATTGATCCTTATATTATGGAATAGTTTTTTTAGTTTTAATGATCTAATTACTCTCTTTTAATTAACTGGGATCGCCGTACCTCCAGCGTTCTTGTCTTCAATAACATCCGAATCATCCTTTTTGCCACTCTTTTTAATTTTTCCAAATTGATAACGAAAACTTAGACGTAATTGTCGTATTTGTGCTACTATTGTAGAATTTTGATTAAAATTATGTCCTGAAACTTCATTATGTAATTTTACATTTTTATGGAATGGCTCTAATATCGATAGAGAAATACTTGAACTTTTATTTATTATACTTTTCTTCACACCAATCATTGAATACGAGAGCGCATCTGAATACCCCTGCAAATTAATTTCTCTCGTATTATAGTTCGAATATAAGTCTAATGAGTAACCTTTACTGAATCTTGCAGAAGCAAAAATACTGGCATTCATGATAAGCCCTTTATTGGAATACGCGTCACTTGAAAGTTTTCTATAAAAAATATTTAAATTTGGTGAAATAGAAAATTTTGAATTCTGATATGAAAAATAGATATTTCCTCCTAAAGATCTACTTTTTCCTATATTTTGAAAGGTAACAGAGGTTGAGCCATCTGAACCTACATCTCTTTTCTCTTGAATAGAATTATTCACGATTGTAAAAAAAGGTGACACTGTAAAAAACAATTTGTCAACTGAGAAATTTGAATACGCAAACTCTATTTGATGACTTTTTTCAGGTTTCAGGTTTGGATTTCCAGAACGGACATTATTGACATCTGCTCGATTTATAAATGGGTTTAGAAACGTAATACCCGGTCTCTGTAACCTCTGATTATAACTTAATCGTATTGAATGCTTAGTCTTCTCGAAAGACTTTACGAAAGACAAACTTGGCAAAAGATGACCAAAATCATTTTCGAAAGAATGCAATCGGTCAACTCTTCCATCATTTATTGTATTTTCGTAACGCAATCCCGTAGAGGATCGGAAACCTTTTCCTAATGAAACATTGTAACTGTTATAAACAGAAATAATCTGCTGATCATAATCCATATCATTAAATGAACTGTCCATAAGTTCAAAACTTTGGCTAGCATAATCGAATGCCGACATCTGCGAAGAGCTATTAAAAGCTCTTCCAATATATTTCATTCCTAATTCAAAATTGATCCTTTTAGAAAGAGGTTTCGAATAATCTATTTGTGCCGACAGTTCTTTACGCTTTTGTAAATTAAAACTTCTATCATCGTAAGCACGAGCTTGATTAAGAAAATAATGGTTATTATCCTTCGATGAACTTAATATAATCGATGAAATTAAAACGTGGTTTTCACCCTTCATCTTTAAATTGTGATCAAGATGTAAAGAATAACCTGGTTTTTTAATCTTATTATCTATAGAGCGTGAATTTGCACCCGTTCCCACTCCATCAGACGAGGTCAAGAAATTTATATCCTCATATCGATCATTATTAACATCATTCACCTGAATTCCGGCAGATAAAATATTTTTTTGAGAGAAGCTATAGCTTGATGACAGATTGGCTCCATAAGAACGCCCAATGGCCTTTATATCACTTTCTTGAAATAAATGCTGTGTTTGATCTCCATAGCTATTTCTCTCTAATGTAGAATGAATTTTATTCCTGTAATAATTGGAAGTTAAAGAAACACTTGAAGAAAACTTTGTCGTACTAATACCCCCTCCTGCTGCTATATTCGTATTTCCAATGGATCCCGCCGAAATATTAACAAATGCATTTATCCCTTTAAGATCTTTTTTTGTTATTATATTTATGATGCCGACAGTACCCTCTGCATCATATTTGGCACCTGGATTTGTAATGACTTCTACACGCTTAATCATACTTGCTGGAACTAATTTCAACGCGTCCGAAACTGATCCAGCAATCAGAGTAGAAGGCTTGTCATTAATGAATACTTTTACGCTAGAACTTCCACGTAATTTGACCTCCCCATTAAAATCAACGCTGACATATGGTACTTTTCTTAATAATTCGTCTGCAGTAAAAGTATCAGAATTATTCCCTCCATCAACGTTATAAATTAATTTACCATCATTTTCTTCCACTAATGGAACTTTTATTTGCACAGACACCTCGCCAATGGTTCGGCTCTTTTGAAAAAGCTTAATTATTAAAGGCTCTTTTGAGCGTGACGCAGTTAATAGCAAATCCAAACTATCGTAACCAATGTGTGAAATTTTAAGTAATAGTGAATCCCTGAGAACTTTGCGGATCTGAAATCTTCCCGCCTGATCAGATGACAATTTGTCGACAATTTCTCCATTATTAATGGAGATTACTTGAATAGTCGCAGACGGGATGACTTTCTCTGTTGCTTGTTCTAAAATTTTCCCATAGAATATAACGCTATCTAATCCAATTCTCTGCGGTATTACATTTTCTACTTTTTTTATGGAGCCCCCTTTTAATAGTAAAACAGATGTCAGTGAAAAAAATAATACGAAGGAAATTCTTCTTATGCTCATATTAAATTAGTTTATAGATCTAAACTAGATAAGCATCTTTAAAATTCCATCCACAAAACGATGAGGTCGAAATTCCGCCATTTAAAACCGAATTTTTGCACTTCATTAAATTTAAACAATGGGATGATAAAATAAACCCTATTAAATTTTAACCTATCGCAGTATTCGTCTTTTGTAGATCTCATTCTTCCTGACCAACTATTTCGCAGCAAGAACAATCCTGTAAATTAATATCCTCTTGATTTCAATTTTAATAAATATACTGATTTTTACCATTACTAGGATATTTAAATAGAAGCATCAGCTGGAAGATATTGTAACTTTCTCTAAAACTAATGAAGCTTTTGGGGAACTGTCCAACATGTCAGCTCTTTTCCCACTATCTAATGATATGATAATCTCTGATGCCGAACCGTTGTATCAAGCTATGCGTTATTCTCTATTTCCTAATAGCTCAAAAAGAAATCAATATGACTTGATTCAAGACATACAAACATAGGCCATTCCGTACTTAACAACGGATAAAGATCAAGTCGTTTTAGTGAATTCGTCTCATTAATACTTTGGTAACATAGCACTGATTTAAACAATATCTGTATCAATATGATCCAGTTCGACCACTTTATCGACAAGTGTTTCAGGAATTACGAAATTTATTGGCTTTTTTGGTCAGATTCAGTTTTTTGTATTTTCTGTGAATTTATAAGCGCAAGGATTTCTCTTGTCGAAAATCGATACCACGGACAACTTGTAGCAACTGGATTTTACTGATAATAACAGCTTATACATCTGCATAGAGTGGTGGGGATTACATGGATTCAGCATTTTACAAAGCGCACAATCAAATAAAATCTTGATATAATTTCATTTTGAAATAACCTTATATTTATATATATTTAATATCAGTTTCGTTACTTTAACCAAAATAACCTAGGGGTCATATTATAATGGATGTGAAAGGATTTTCATGTAGTTTAGATGAGTTTAATCGCTTTAAATTAGGGGATGAACGTGCCTTCTATAAGATATTTGAATATTATAAGCCAATCTTGTTCCAACGCATAAGTCGACTATGTCCTTCTCAGGTTGATGCTGAAGAGATCCTGCAGGAGATCTTTATCCAGTTATTTTTAAAACGCCAGGATATCCCTGATGTTGCAGCAATTTATCCTTTCTTATATATTGTTGCAAAAAGAATGGCTATTTCTGCATTTAGAAAGGAAGCCGTTCGTCAACGCTTTGAATTAACGCAGTATTCGCAATGGGACGAAACACATGACCGGTTAGGAAAACAGATTGAAGACAAGGATCTGATCGTGTTTTTAAATGCAGTTGTTAATCAACTGCCTAAACAACAGCAAGTCATTTTTCGAATGAATAAGATCGATGAACTGAGTTATTCGGAAATATCAGATCAAATCGGGATCTCAAAAAATACGGTCAGGAATCACCTTGTGGCTGCCTATCATTTTGTCCGTTTAAGGTTAGAGAACATCTTATTTCTTATATTTTTCATAAAAAATATCTTTTAACTAGTCCATCTTAGTTTGTGGCGCGATTAATCTAATAGCGCACAATAAATAGAAGATGTCTAAAGTAGAAGCATATAAAAAACTTATCCGCCAGTTCTATGCAGGATCCCTTCAGGGAACTGCGAAAGAAAATTTTATCAAATATATTGAAGATCCAGAGTTTTTGGAGGCTTGGGAAGAGTTGATGGAACAAGATACGGATGAAAATACTTCGCTTAGAGAGCCTGACGCATCACAATTATTTGCCAGAATACAATCCGACGACCGTGTTAAAAATAGTTTAACCGGCATACCTGATCGCTCAGCATCAAAAATAAAAATCTTCAAAAGTATAGCGACTGCTGCAATAGTGTTATTGCTTGGCACAGCGGCTTATCTAATTTGGAACCAAAATGAAAAGGAAATCAACCAAATAGCTCATCTCCAAAATGTAGATGCCGAAATAAAGGTTTTGCCTGGAACGAATAAAGCACAAATTATTTTAGAGAATGGATCACGTATTGACCTGGAAAAAATTAAAGGTGATACGGTGATCGCTAATGGTGATTTTGATATTGTGAAAACAGCGGATGGCTCGATATCTTATCGTCCAAAATACCCGGGTAAAGAATCATCAAAATTGGTCCATAATACCATCGTGACACCTGGAGGTGGAGAGTATAAATTGATCTTGCCGGATGGGACAAAGGTCTGGTTAAATGCCATGACGACTCTTCGATATCCAGTTCAATTTAATAAAGATATTCGAGAGATTGAGATGACTGGTGAAGCCTATTTTGAGGTTGCGAAAGTGGTGAAGGCAGATAAACGGGTGCCATTTATCATCCACACAGGATCTCAAAAATTGGAGGTATTAGGAACGGTCTTCAATGTGCAGCATTATGGACAAAAGATTGTCACCACACTGCTGGAAGGTAAAGTGAAATTAAACTTTGCGGGCAGTGGTCCTGATGGACAATATTTATCGCCCGATGAACAAGCAACATTTGATATGGCTAGTAATCGGGTCAAGAAGGTACAAGTAGATCCTTTCTATTTTTCGGCATGGAAAGACGGAAAATTTGCATTTGAAAAGACAGCTATTGAGGAGGTAATGGAAGCAATAAGTCGATGGTATGATGTGGAAGTTATCTTTAAGAATGAATTGAAAGATTTTCAGTTTTCGGGAACAATATCCAAATATGAAGATATTAATAAACTGCTTCAAACAATTGAACTGGTGGGAGGCATACATTTCCAATTAAAAGGAAGGAGAATTTATGTAATGAAATAATATCTACCCATGTGAAAAATTTCAGGAGCGTTGCGACCGCCCCTGAAGTTATGTCTTTAGAAAAGACAGTAGGCCGAACAAATCTTAACTTATAAAAACACTGATCAACCGTATGCAAAAGTACAAAAAAATTCGGTGTGGAATGCCTATGAATTTTAGGCAAACCTACACCTTTAACCCATTGACTATGAAATTGTCAATCGCACTACCTTTATTATTTGCCACAGCTTTACAAGTAAGCGCCCTCACCTATGGTCAGGGTATAAATTTGAAGAAACAAAATGTTAAACTGGAGACCGTGATCAAGGATCTGCAAAAGCAAAGTGGTTTCAATATTTTGTATAAGGAATCGCTGGTGTCCAATACAAAAAGAATAAATATCAATTATCGTAACGCTCCATTTGAAACTGTTCTGAAAGATATTCTTGCTCCATATCAGATCACTTATAGGATGGTTGATAATAACGTGGTGCTGAGCAAAGCACTGCCAAGAACTGCCCCTGCGATCGAAACCCACACTCCTGTAGCACTCGTACAGCAACGGAAAATTAAAGGAAAAATTTTAGATGCTGCTGGTCTACCGCTAAGCAATGTAACAGTCACGGAAAAGGGGACGTCAAATAAAACTGGTAGCGCTGAAAATGGGCAGTTTGAGATCCAACTGTCTGGTAACAATGTAACGTTGCAATTTTCAATAGTTGGTTTCCAGCCACAGGAACTCGCTATAGCAGGTCAGTCGGATGTGATTGTGTATATGAAACCAGCGATTACGGCCATGGACGAAGTGGTTGTGGTGGGCTATGGTGAGCAAAAACGTGTCAATCTGACTGGAGCGGTTAGTCAGATATCGGGTAAAGAATTTGAGGACAGACCTGTCACCCAATTAACGCAGGCCCTGCAGGGAACAATTCCCAATTTAAATATCGTATTTGGATCTGGAAAACCTGGAAATAGCGGAACTGTAAATATACGTGGTAATACATCTATCAATGGCGGGGGGCCATTGATCTTGATCGATGGTATACTGGGCACATTGGACCGGGTCAATCCAAATGATGTGGAGTCTGTGACGGTCTTAAAAGATGCTTCTGCAGCTGCTGTATATGGTGCGCGTGGAGCTTTTGGAGTGGTATTGGTAACCACTAAAAAAGGAAGTAAAAACGGCAAATCGACTATTGATTATAGTAATAACATCGGTTTTACGAAACATGCCACTAATACGGATTTTATAACGAGTGGATATTGGAACGCAAAACTCAATGATGATGCGATGTACAATGCATTGGGTTATCGGACTACCCGTTATACCGATGAGGATTACGAAGAGCTATTCGCCAGGGTCAATGATCAAGTTGAAAATCCCGACCGTCCGTGGGTAGTGGTCAAAAAAGATGCAAGTGGTCGAGATATCTATCGCTACTATGGTAATTTTGATTGGTTCAATTATCTGTATGATGATAGCAGGCCCAAGAGTGAACATAACCTGTCGTTCTCTGGATCTACAGGAAATACCCGATATGCGCTGTCCGGATCGAAGGCCAACGAACAGGGTATCTTCAATATTGATCCTGATCGGTTTGGGAGATACAATTTACGGGCTAACATCGCCAGTGATGTTAGAGAATGGTTAACGGTAAGCAATAGTACGCACTTTTTCAAATCATCTTATGATTGGGCAGGATTGGAAAATAATTTTAGTACGGTAGCTAATAACGTGAGCAACAGTCCAACCTATCATTATCATGCCATGTACGTCCCTCGCAATCCAGATGGGACATTAACAGGATATTCAGGCATCAACAGTTACCCGATCGGCTATGGCCTGCACAATGCCCTAGAAAGTGGCAATATGAGGGGGTATACACGTGGTACTGAGTTTACCAATATGACAGAAGCGGTTGTTAAACTGGGTAAAGGTTTGAGCGTAACGGGGAATTATTCCTACCGGGAGTATCGATCTGATTATTCTTACAGACAGACCAAACAACTATATTCCAAGTATCCAGGGGTGATGGAACTATCTTCTCTTTCGCAGTTAAATCAAGACAAGCTGAGAGAAAGTATGAGTAAATATGTCTGGCATTTTATCAATGTATTTGCCACTTATAAAAAAGATTTTGCTGATCATCATTTTACAGCCATGGCGGGCTTCAATCAAGAAGATCGTATGTACAAAAGAATCGGCGGAATCGGACAAGATTTGCTTTCTGAAAGTTTAAATGATCTAGACTTGGTCATCGGTGAAAAACAATTTGAAGCTGGTGCAGATGAATGGGCGCTAAGAGGTGGGTTTTATAGATTAAACTACGATTATTTAGGAAAATATCTGTTTGAGGTGAGTGGAAGATATGATGGCACTTCTCGTTTTCCTAAACATAGTCGTTTTGGATTTTTCCCCTCTTTTTCTGCAGGTTGGCGCATCAGTGAGGAAAAGTTTTTCCAACCGTTGAAAAATACCGTCAATAATTTGAAATTGCGTTATTCTTACGGATCGTTAGGAAACCAGGAGGTCAGTACGTATGCGTATATCTCATCAATGGGTACTGGACAGATTTCCTATCTTGTCAATGGACAGAAATTGAATGTGGCCAATAATCCTGCGCCTGTTGCCCCTACTTTGACCTGGGAAGAGATCACAACGAGTAATATTGGTCTAGACTTCAGCATGTTCAACAATCGGTTGGATTTTCAATCAGATCTATACGTACGGCAGACAAAAGGTATGCTGAGCAGAGGAAAAACGCAACCCGCAGTTTTTGGAGCAGCAGAACCTCAAGAAAATGCGGCCGATCTGAAGACAAAAGGATTTGAAGTTTCTTTGCTTTGGAAAGATCAATTTGCTGTAGCAGGTAAAGCATTTCATTACTCTGTTCGCGCGATGCTGTCCGATTACCAAGCTGAGATCACAAAATTTGCCAATGATGCGGGTCTGTTAAATAACTACTATACAGGACAAAAATTGGGTGAAATCTGGGGATACAAATACGATGGCCTTTTCAAAACGACCGAAGAAGCTCAGGCCTACGCTAAGCTTGTCAATCAAGATCAAATCAACAGAAGACGTGTGCAAGCTCCTACTGCTGATCTTCGGATGTTGCAAGCTGGAGATATCAAGATTTTGGACTTGAATGACGATGGAATTATTAACGCTGGAGATAATACCTTGAACAATCCTGGAGACCGGACCGTCATCGGTAATGATCAGCCTCGCTATTCCTACGGGCTCAATTTATCGGCCAACTGGAACGGTATTGATGCTTCGGTATTCCTACAGGGAGTGGGGCGCCAAAATTGGTACCCTAATCTGGAAGCGCAGGCATTTTGGTCTGTGTACGCAAGACCGTATGATTCCTTTATCCCGGCCAATTTTCAAGATAAAATATGGTCTCCTGAAAATCCGGATGCTTATTTTCCTTTCTTGAGAGGTTATACTGCCCAGAATTCGGAATTATCTGTCGCTAATGATATGTATATCCAAGATATAGCGTATTTGAAACTAAGAAACCTGACCATAGGATACACGCTTCCGATGTCACTGACAGAGCGCGTGCACATCAATAAATTGCGTGTATTTTTTAGTGGAGAAAACCTCCATACTTGGACCAAATTAAAGACCGATTACATTGATCCAGAACAAGTGATGACAGACAATACAGGAAGAAGTTATCCTGTAGGACGAGTGTTTTCATTTGGAGTACAAGTTTCATTGTAAATCGTATAAATCAGTTAAATCATGAAAACAAATAATACTTATATAAAATTTGCGGCATTTGCAGCAGTTCTTCTCTTTAATTCCTGTAACGATCAATATCTGGAGCGATACCCTTTATCTGAATTAGCTCCAGAAAACTATTTTCGTACAGCATCAGAATTACAGACCTATACCAATGCTTTTTATAGTGATCTGCCGGATGCATTAGCGATTCACTATAACAATCCCAATCAAGGTGATGATGAGGCCCGGAATACATTAGCAGCCGAATTTCAAGGTACGCGAACGACTCCATCTAGTGGCGGAGGATGGAGTTGGACGGTGCTGCGCAAGATTAACTTTTATTTGGCCAATTCACATAAATGTGCCGATGAAGGAGCGCGCTTGCAGTATGATGGAGTAGCTCGATTTTTTAGAGCATACTTCTATTTTGACAAGATTCAGCGATTTGGTGATGTGCCTTTGTACGAAACAGTAAACGAATTGGATGACCCTGCCATGTTTAAAGCAAGAGATTCACGAAAAATTGTTTTTGCTAAAGTTATAGAAGATCTTGATTATGCTATCGCAAACTGTCGTGACACGAAAAGTGCGCAGCTGATAACCAAATGGACAGCATTGGCCTACAAATCGAGAATATGTCTATTCGAAGGCACCTTTCGTAAATACCATGGTTTAGGAGATTGGGAAGCCATCTTGGAAGAGGGAGTAAAAGCCGCTGATGAGCTGATGAAATCGAATACCTATAGTATCTATAAAAGTGACGAAAAAAGAGCCTATCACGAACTTTTTATTGCAGAGGATGCTATAGCTTCGGAGATGATCTTGTCCAGACAATATAGTGCTGCAGTACCGTATGTGCATTCGGCCAATTTTTATATCCTGTCTGCATCTTATGGCAGGCCGGGAATGGTGAAGCAATTGGTCAATAGTTATTTAATGAAAGATGGCACCCGCTTTACCGATAAGCCTAATTTTGAAAAGATCGGTTTCTATGAAGAGACGCAAAATAGGGATCCGCGTCTATCTCAGACTATCCGTACTCCAGGTTATAAAAGGATCGGTGCTACGACAACCTCAGTCCCTGATTTTGCAACATCAGTTACAGGATATCAATATATTAAATATATACTTGCTCCCGCATTTGATGCCGGTCAGTCGACCAATGATATGCCGATCATAAGATATGCAGAGGTATTATTGAATTATGCAGAAGCGAAAGCTGAATTAGGAAATTTGACACAGGCTGATATCGATCGCAGCATCAAACTACTACGCGATCGTGTGGGAATGCCTAATCTGTTATTAAGTGCTGCAAACTCCGCTCCTGACCCCTATTTATTGGCAAGTTATCCTCATGTAACCAAAAGTGGACAGACTGGTGCCATATTAGAGATTCGTCGGGAGCGTCGTATTGAATTAGTAAAAGAAGGTTTGCGCTATCAAGATCTATTACGCTGGAAGGAAGGGGCAAAGCTCGCTCAACCATTTTATGGCATGTATTTTTCAGGAGCAGGCGAATATGATCTAGACCAAGATGGTAAGTTGGACTTAGTTATTTACCAAGGAACTGCGCCAACAAAAAAACCGGGTGTCCAATATCAGAAACTGGGAGAACTGGTATTAGAAAATGGCAGTAATGGTGGTCGCATTGTCAATTTACCTGACATTGATAAGAAATGGATAGAATCAAAAGATTATTATTATCCTATTCCTACCCAAGAGCTTCAACTGAATAATAAACTGGAACAAAACGAGGGCTGGGATAAATCGGGCACTTAGTAAGGGCTTAATCGACATCTTATGAGTAAGGTCGATGGACCTTACTCCTATCTTTTATATCAATAAAATAGCATAGAACTTTTTAATTTTACTTATAATAATATTATGAAAAAAAATAGATTATTTCCTATATTACTGATCCTTTGTATCGTGACGACTGCCCAGGTTGCAATGGCCCAAGAGCATTTGAAAATCGTATCCTATAATGTACTATATGGACTCAAAAAAGATTCGGTCAATATCGATCGATTTGTCAATTTTACGAAGGATTGGAGCCCCGACGTGATTGCATTGGAAGAAATGAATGGATACACGCAAAAGACATTGGAACAATTGGGACAACAGATAAAACATGATTATGTGTTGCAATCTAAAGAAGAAGGCTTTCCGGTTGCCATAACATCGAAATATCCATTGGTAAATTTTCGTAAGGTCACGGAAAATATGTGGCATAGCTACCTATATGCGAAAATAAAGGGAGTGCATTTTTTTGTTATTCATTTTTCACCGTTTAATTATCAAAAAAGATTAAAAGAAGTGACGGACGTATTGGCTCAAGCAAAGGAAATCCCTGCCCATGAGCCGATCTTGATCATGGGCGATTTCAATTCGCTAGATGCATCTGATCGAGAGCAATACAATAATAAAGTTTTGGCAGGTATGCTGGAAAATGAAAAAAAGCATGACCACATTCGTAATCTCAATAATGGCCAGATTGATTACAGTGTGTTAGGTAAATTAAAAGAAGCCGGATTTCAAGATACATACCGCGTATTGCATCAAAATTTTGAAAGTACTGTACCAACATTTAAAGATGGGAATGGTCAAATGAAACAAAGTGCAACAGGTGTACCAAAACGGATCGATTTTATCTGGGCTAATGCCCGCGCTGCTAAGATGGTGATCAAAAGTGGTGTTATAAAGAATGAATTTACCCATTATATATCTGATCATTATCCCACTTATGTGGAATTGGATCTGATGCAATAATAAAAAGCAAGATTTCAAGAAAGAGTTCCGTGGTTCAACAATTTCGGGACTCTTTCTTTTTAGCATCTCTTAGCACCAACAAACTCCGTGTCATGGAACTCTTCCCTCCTATGCCATTCTAGATTTTCTGCTGTTGGGGGTGTTGTTTAATTTTCTGTAAACCCTTTGTTTGGTATGTTTAATTTTAAAAATGACTCAAGATCGTTGTCTGGAAATAGATTATTAATTATTCCATCTGGAGCCAACTGCCTGCTACTATCAAAAATAAGAATATCATGGGATCTGAAGGGTACAGGGCTATTTTTGTCATATTCGACCATCTCGGTACTGTATAAATAATCTACTTTTGTCTTTTTTCTCTTCACCTTGGGTAACTTTGGGATGTCACCTCCAGCAATAACCTGATTAACTGATTTCTGAAGTACTGTTATACTTAAATTTTCATCTATGCAAAGCCTAGTAAAACGAAAGACGAGTTCTGCATCATTTAAAGGGAGTAATACTTTAAGATATTTCCAAGTAATTACTGTGCCCAAGATACCTACATGTATCTCGTCCTCAATAAGGGTAGCAAATGTAATGGCAAGTTTGATATTTTCAACATTGAACAGATTCCCCCATTTCTCTGTTAATCTTCGTGATTCCGCAGCGATGAAGTCTTCATCATGTTGCATCTTTTTATCTATAAAATATTTCCCGATCTGCCATTGAAAATTAATGTGGGAATTATTTAAACTTTGGAGGATAGTATAGCGTTTTGAACCTATAAAATCCGAAGTCAACTCATTATTCAGCATTTTAGTTATTTTAGTTGAATTTCGCAATGTGATTGAGGATTTGTTTCTATAATTTATTAACGACATGTTCAATGAACCAGCTTGGTCGTTTATCATTCGGTACCAAAATTTCAATCTGTCCCTTGATAACTTGTGCAATCATAACCATTGTTTCACCTGAGTTATCGAACAAATAGGCCTTATCTGCAATGTAGATAGCAGGCAGTAAATTGTTTAATGTTCGATGATAACGTGCAGTAATTTTCCGTTCCGGCACACCATGACCTCCCTTTTCTTCTTTTATATTGACACGTGAGACGTTGATATTGGGGTCATCAATACATATAAAATAAAGGTATGTTTTATAGTGCTTTTCCTTTGCTTCGGTTATTTCGTCCAATTTGGATGGATGACTCATGACAGTTTCAAAAGAATAACTGGTGCCCTTTTCGAGCAAATGATAGCGAATAAACGAAGTAATTAAAGATGCTTCATAGCTATGGGTATCTGCTGATTTATCTACAATCAGGTTTTCCAGAAGGGCAATATCGATAGGTTGCCCGGAGTCATGGGCTTTATCTAGTAAGGAAACCGATTCGGGTCTTAATAAAAATGTATCCAGATCTTCTTGCGTAAGACGCAGTCCGAACTTATCAAGATTAATAAAATTGGAATTCCTTTTCAATATCATCTGAATTTACAAAATAGCCAGTATTAAACTGGCTACCAATCTGCTTAAATAAGGTAGATTTTCCAGAACCATTAGGGCCTGCAAATACTCTTAGCCTTTTTGCTTTAGGCATAGCACCGATCCTTTTTTAAGACGCACTTTACTTTTCACCTTTTCAAGCTTTTTTATCGTTCGCTTAGAACCATCTGCGAATTTTTCAATAACATACCCATCCTCTACTATTTGAATAGGTAACCCTAAAGCTCTATTCTCTCTATTGGCTACTATTGAAGCTTCTCGTGCAACTTTACTTAATAGTTGACGTTCCTCAAGTTTTTGCATGTCTTTTAAGATTGTTGATCTCATGATAACCTCCTGTATGCTATCAAATATACCAAAACTATTGCTTTAAACATACAGTTGACGCTACATCGCAAGCCCTAGTTGAATGATCCGCTGAAAAAGGAAAACCCTTTTTTTAAATACCATATAGTAATGGAGATATCGTAAAAGCATATGCTAAACCTTATACACTGACATGATCCCTGTTTTAGTAATCGATAACTATACATATAATAGCGTTGAGAAACTGAAGTGGTCTGGGAAAATATTGGTTATAACTTCCCTTCTCATTAGTATTTATTGGCGGTGGAGCGCTGGGTGGTGGCATTGGAGTGATTATAAAAGATAAAATTATTAAGAAATAATGAAAGCACAAACCTTAAATACTTAAAGGCAATCGGTTTTGCTATCAGTGCATTTGCAGTTTACTTTTTGATTAGCGCAGTGATCTGGGGCTAGTTTAGTTAGAAAATATAAAGGATGAGTAGACCAATATATTTTTCGAAGGGCACTGATTTGGAAGTAAAAAGGATAGAATGGATGGAAGTCATGGAATTTAGCTCTGGATGATAGGTCTATCGCAGAAGCATAAATAAAAACTTAAAATAGATCTCCGTAATTCTTTCTTACAGGAATGATCTCCTGGACGTTGACTGCATTTTAGGATTATAGGGAAAATTTGTAAAGGTTTTTTAGCACTAGAAAAGATGTTTGGCGCGAATGACTATGATGCCAAAACTGATCATGATCATGCTTATGATGGAAAAAATAGCATAGATAACGGTAAAACCATCACTTATACCAATACCTTCAGCATAATATATGTCCATATGAGCAGGTACATTTTTGGGGTCGACACTCCTAAAATCATTTACTAAACGAACTTGTTGTTGTTTATAATTAAATTGGAGAACCGGATAATGTACATATCCAAAGCGTTTGTTTTTTACACTGTCTAGCCCAATGACATCGGCTTTGATCTTAGTACCAAAGAGCATCAATCTGCTATCTTTGAATAGACCGTATGCTAGAAATAAACCCAGTAAGAGCAAAATAACACCGAAAGTTTTTTTGATGATCATGCTTGGAAATCGTCTATTTGATTATACTAATAAAACGAAGATAGTATTTTTATCTGATGTATAATATGCATCTTTGATACAGAGCTCCCTAAAAAATGATCACCATATTGGCGATGATTATCCTCTCTCCCGTCCTATGTTATCCAATCAGATCAAAGATAAACTTCCGAATATCTTCGATAGCACGGATGGATTCGCAATCCTAATATGTGAAAGACAGCTATCGTTTTATAAGCCAGCGAATGTCTTTTACCCCCTATCACAGTCTGTCCCATACTTAAATGAGGATGAACTATTCTATATCAGGATTGTTATAAACTTATGTTATCATTTTTGAACATGTAATTGATTTCAAATAAGAACTCCATTAGTATGCAGAACACTCGTAAAAAGCTTAAGATCTTGTCATCGATGAATATGGTGCTACCACTGATCACTTTGTGCGCTGCTACTGCGTGTACAGAACGATCAGGCTCTGATAAAAGTAAAATAAATACCACTGTTCATAAAGAGGATACACTGCAACTCAAAAAATCAGAAGAACAGCATACACCGCTCCTTGATATCAAGGATATCAAACAAGCTTATGCGAATACCAATAAAGAACTGATCGACGGTCAATTGGATTCCACAACATTCAAATATTCGTGCAAGGATGAAAAAAATGGGACGGTGAGTTATTTTACAAAAAATGGTAAACTTAAACTCATTGTCCACAGATATGATGAGTATGATCATTATTCTGCTGTAGATCGTTATTTTGTACAGGATAGTACTTTATTTTTCACTTACCATACGAATGTAACTTGGTCTTTTGAAAATGGTCCAGAAGGCTCGACGAAAGATAACATCAAAGAAAATCGGACTTATCTGATTGCGGAGAAGCCGATCAAATGTCTGGAAAAAAAATTCACCATACACTCAAAAGCATCCTCTAATCCTGACCCGGAATCAATCCCTAACCGGGATGTTAATTGCCAGTCGGCAGAAATTGTATTAAAGCCATACCACATATTGACAAAATACCGATTTAAACCTACTGCAGACTGCTTGGAATGATCCAAATTGGAGATTGTCTATTTTGCTTAAAAAAGTGGGCAAGATCATATCCATCTTTAAAAACCAACTCATTCATTAACAGTAATTATCCATAATATATATATATGATTCGTCCATTCTCTTTCTTTATCCTTGCTGCTCTACTATTTGCAGGCTGTCAAAATCAAAAAAATGTTTCTGAAACAACTGAAGCTAAAGCTGATACGTCCACGTTAATTCCTCTTGAAACACAATTACGAGTGATTGACACTCATTTTTCCACAGATTCAGTACAATTATCGTTCACGGTGCTCAACAACTCGGACACTGTGCAGCGATTTTGTAAATGGGAAACACCCTTTGAGCCGTTATTAGGAAAATATATGGAGATTATCGATGAACAGGGAATAGAAGCGCAGTTTACTGGTCCGATGGCTAAAAGAGTCATGCCTCCTCCTACAGAAAGCTATATTCAGGTTCAACCACATGATTGCGTCAGTACCGTGTTTAACTTAGCAAAAAACTATACGATCAAACCGGGAAAATATACGGTTAATTACATTGGCGGAGGAGTAAGTGGTCTACAAAAAGGAAATGAAGTCAAAATTGCAGTAAATGGAAAGTAGTGCCCATAATAACACGCCATGATATGTATTAAATGTTTTTGTTTATGGGGAATTATGTCGTATTTATATTAAAAAACTTACCTTTAAAATAACTACTTTATACATTACTAGTTTTTTTTAAACATCAATTACTATCTTCTGGATATAGCTCTAAGATAAAAGTTTACTTCTAAATCTATATCTTATATTTTTTCCAATTTTCCTTTAATTGTTTCTCAAGCGTATCCACATATGTATTTAGAGATACTAATGAAATAGAAATTGGAGTACGATAAAATTTATAATTATTTTTATTAATCCATTTTGACAATTTATTTTCTTCATTAATATATTGCTGTGGGTTGTCAACAAAAACTAAAATAAATGTAGATCCACTAAGTTCTAATTTTTGAATATCTACTATATTCTGCCATCTTATTCGCCTTGTATTACGAATCGGACTTGAAGTGTCAATTATACCCTCTGAGTCTAATATTAAGGCTGTTTTACGAGAGTACATGTTTACAAATAAAGCTAAAAAAATTGTCGATAATAAAAACGTTATCAATCCTAAAAACTGGATAAATAGTTTATTTTTAATGATCCAAATTGTAATCAATATATTTGATTGAAATATAAAAAATAAACCTAATAAACTAAACAACAAAAAAATTATAATAATACCTATTTTACGTTTTGAATTGAAGGTAATTCTTATTTCATTTTTCATAAATTAAAGATAGAATAATTTATTCTTAAACACGATCCACTATCCATGATGCACAGGAGATACTCAAATAAAAAAAAAAGCAAAATACCATGATAACTAGATAGTTGACACAGTAATATCTCACACCCTATGACTATTGATTTTCTAAGGAGTCCAAACTGAATTCATAAACATCCCCCAAGTACCCGTTACATTTTATAAAAATATTTTTAGGGATTTCGGAAAAATCAATTTTGGTGACTAAAGATTGATCACAGTCATTTTTGTCTGTATTATAAAATAATAGCTCGTTTTTATCTAACTTTATCGGCAAATCACTCATTCCCCCTAATACATATTTCCCAAAGTAGTTTTTATTATGATCATACAACAAAACAGCACCTGTAGTATGTTTATGAGGTCCCCATACTCTACCCCATGTAACTATGTAATATTTTTCCTTGGTTTTGGTCTCGATCTCGCCTAGATAAGTTATAGCGGCTTCATTGATGTAATCCTTCTTGTCACTAAGATTAAATGTAAAAATCTGACCAATAACGCTTTTGGATAAAACAAGCAAAACAACATCTTCTTTGTCTTGAGAGAGTCCTGCGCAAGACAAACAAAGCAAAATTGAAAAAATTAAAAGCTTGTTCATAGTTCTACTAATTTTGTGAAGTTGGTTTTAAAGAATTACGTATCATATCCTGTCCATATTGTGAAGCACCTGCACCATTATAATTGATAATAGCTTTATGCCCGTCCCTAAAACCCTTTGGGTGTCACATCTTATATACCTGCATTAATTGAGGTAACAGGGTCAGGTAGAATCATTCCCTTTTTTTACTCGAATATATGCTATTTTATAAGTACTTTCCATCAATAAAATAATTAATTTCAACTTGTGGGGCATAGTCGGATGCAATACAATGACAGCTACACTACATCATGAGTAAATTTACCAGGATATAAAACCATCCATAATCCGCCGATTATAAATACAATATTGATACAAGCAAATATCCATTTTCTTTTTTTATTAAAATTAATTACAATATCCATATGTGTATTATTTATAAATTTCTTCTACGAAAGCACTTGGTACCTTCTAATTTTTGAAGACTGTAAGGATGCTTCTCTAAGCTCTCGTATATAATTTGAAACTAAAATACGATAATCTTGATCTACAGCCACCAAGCCACGATTAAAAGCTCGATCAAGGTCAATACATAATATATCCCCTAACAGTTGTAATATGCTTGAGGAATCTCAACTGCTATTTTTGTCATTTGCTCCAATCGCTGAGCAAACTGATCGAAGAAATACGTATCTGCTGTAAAAACATGCAGATATTCTTCGGTGCTAAGATGCACCATAAAATCTGCATATCCAGGTCCTTTGGCGGGAAGGATATTCTGAAAAGTAAAATATTTGATCTCATCAAAATCTAGAATCAGTGCAGTATCTATCCCTGCAAATCCTATTTTTTGATTAACATCGTCTACCCAGACACCACTTTGGTTTTTCAGTAGTTGATGTATCTTGGAGGGCACATTTTTAATCGCACTACTTTTTGTATAACTGATGCTCATATCCAATTTTTTATGAAAGGAAATGATTTCAGTAACCTGCATCACGGTTTCATATGCCTGGTTTTCTAAAAGATGATGGTATTGTCGTTGGTTGTAAAAATGCAACGAAGTACTGCCATCATCGTAACAATAATCTGCATCGTAGGTATAACAAATGGAGGCTTCAATGCCTTTGCTCAATGCGAACCTTAAATGGCATTGATCATTTCTTTCATAGCCATACTGATCGATGTCGATATCTTCATCGATCCAAAGCTCCCGAAGTTGTTGGTAACTTTGATCGGTATTGGTTTCATCATAGAGCTGCACAAAAAACTCTTGAACGGGTGCATTTGATCTTGTATTTTCTGCATATATTTCCAATTGGAGAATCAAAAGTGCACCGATCCTGACGGGATACTTGAATCTTAAATATTTTACGCCAAAATCGCTGAAATAGGTTTCTACACAACCTAATGCTTCCAATTGCTCATATGTCGTATCCCAAGATACCATCTGCTTAGGTGCTGTATTTACTTCGTAGCCAAAATCTTCGTCACCTGGATAGGTATCCAGAATCTGGTAATTTTGAGGCATTTTCTTGGTCCAAATTTTTACTTTATCATCTTCCTTTTTGGCCTTACTGACAACAAAAAAGGTTGTATTGTCAAAATGAAAACGGTTTGAGAGTTCCGGATATATTTCGTCAAACCCATTTAATTCCGTAGAGATATAGTGTTGATGATCTGCAAAAAGGAACAGAAAGGGCACATTGCCCAAAATCTGTACATAAGCGTATTTTAAAGTCTGAAGATTGGCCTTTTCGAGATGGCCATGATCTTTGTAAAAAAGCGTATCGCCGTCTATCCAAATTTCTTTTCTATGCATTGTTCTATTTTTTTTATTAGCTAATTTACTACGGATATCAATCCTCTTCTTTCCATTGATGCAGATCATCAGTGGTCTTTGTAGATGTTACTTTTCCATCAACATACCTCTGCACTTGGTATGTTCCAGAATCTAGACGTTTAATCGTGATACCATAGTCGGGCTTACTTTTAGCATTGTAGGATACCGCTCCCAAATAGTTTTTTTCATCGTAAGGAAAGCTGTAGGAATGAAATATAGTTGCGAAATTTCTTTTATCCATATTGCCTAAATCACCAAGTTTGTTGTGGAGTTGGTCAAAAAACTGGTTTAGATCTCCGTCAAACTCAAACGAAAATTGTGAAAATAGAGGGCTTAAGAAGTCATTCTCTAGATCGTCCATATCGGGAAATGTTGTCTTGATAAAATGAAATTCGCGCAATATGCCATCTTCGTCCAGATAATAAGCTGTCGTAGCATGAGGTGCTATTTGATCTATTTGTTGGACACTCTTTTGGGAAGTAGCTACTCGCTTTTTTCCTTTATAAAAATCAGCTTGCAGAAAACCGTCTTTTTTATAGATATGCAGTTCGTTATTTGACTGCATATCATGGATCATCACCTTATTATCTTTCAACTGAAAATCCAATCGATTAAAATAATGCATCGCAAATAGATCAATCATAAAACCTATGAGCTGGCCATTTTGATACTGATCGATTCGTACGACACCATGAGGCAATTCATGATACACAGGACCATCCAACGCTTTCCCATTGTGGTAAGTCGTTTTTAGTGTGTAATTGACTGGTGCAGTTTGCGTATCCATGTTGAGGTAATCTATCGCATATTTGGCGACCAATTGACCGTTTTGGTAGTAATTGACATAATTCAACTCTCCCAATAGTTGTTCATCACTAATCTCATAGCCATTAAACGGTCTACCGTCCTTGAGTTCTAATTGATAGACATGTTTTTGATCGTCAAAAATCCTGATGGTATTGGTTTCCTTTAAATTAGGATTCACTTGTTTCATTTCTTTCCATTTGTGTGATGTTTCTTTTGAATGATCCTGAGCGCAAAGTATTGCCGTGCTACATGTCAAAAGCAATAGGGTCATGATGTATCTGAACATATCTCTTAATATTCTAGTGAGTTTGAATTGTTCTCCATCATTTGTAAGCTCGGAAGCCATATTTCTTGATGGTTTGAACATCCTCATGTCCATCCAAGCCAAATATTGTTGTTGGTACGGATCTGCTAGCTCTTTGCTCATATCTGAAACGGATATTTTTCACTTAATTGATGGTGAATTTGGTTAAATACTGTAGTGAACTGAACTTTTGTCTCCTCAGAAGTTCTACCCTGCTCGTCCATCATTGCTTCTAAATCGCGAAGCAAAAAAGCCATTTGCACACTTTGAACAAAATTAATTCCCATGGATTCAAATCCTTCATCATAGTCATGGTCGTAAAAGAAAACCATTCCTTTTTTGTCAAACAACCATCGATCACCTTGTCCTGTTCCTGCAAAAACCCAAAATTCTTTCGTTGCAAATTCTTTATTTTCGTTCACCGCTTCTACGGAATTGAATAATATAAAATCTCCTGAAATTTCAATGGTTTTAAATTGCGTAACCCATTTTCTATATTTTTCAGGAAACGGGAATTGCAGTGTTTTAGGAAAATTCTGAACACAGCTTTCGGATTCCGAAAACACGGTTTCTATTTCCATAGTCGTTAATATGTGGAAGGGATTCATGGACTTTTCTTTTTCATATTTTAAACGTTAATGACTTCAATAATAGTTCATTTATTTTTATAATTCTGGCATTATTGATCGCCACCGAGGCGCTGTCGTGTTCAATCTTCGGCTCTCCCCTAATACTTAAGTAAAACGCTATTTCTTCAATTTCATTATCCATTTTTTTAACCAAATTAAACCACCAGCTATTTCACCGCCTTACTTTTAATGATTATTCGAATTAAAGATAACAAAACTGTGGAGATGAAAATATCCCTGATACAAATGATTTTTAGTCTGATGTGATCATATTAAACGATCATCATGTTAAAAGAAACAACCTCATTTAGATTCATTTCTGTCATTAACAATGAAATATCACTTGAGCGTGATTTGATCGTATTTTTGAATTCCTATTTTTGAAGATCGGTAAGCTCTGACCGTTCTTACCTTTCTTTAGCCTTTTTTGAAAACTTTATCATTTCCAAGTCTCTGCGCGGTAAAATAGATATTCTCCGCATCTACCTTATGGTTTAAACTTGCTTCGTATGCTGTCTCACCCACAACTAAAAACAAACTATCGGGTGAAACATAAGACTAAATACCAGCTTATCCAAAAAATCAGGTATTTTGTTCAGCTCGCTCATATGTTTCAATAGATACATCCATTTATCCCTATCAGTTTTGATATCAGTATCATGCTTTTTAAAATTCGGTAAAACTAAGACGCAAGTAAAGTATAGTTGACCTAATCCTGAAGAGCGTTGGAGTATAAAAGCATCTACATATGGTTAAGAAAGCGATATACTATATTAAATTGATAAGATTGTGTACCTTTAAACTACGATGTTACATGTAACCTGTGCTATAATTGAACATAATAATAAAGTGTTGATCTGTCAACGTTCTGCTAAAATGAAGCTCCCGATGAAATGGGAGTTTCCTGGTGGCAAGATCGAACTGGATGAATCGCAAGAAGACTGCCTAAAAAGGGAGATCAAAGAAGAACTGGGAATGACAATTTCTCCTGTCAGAACACTGACAGCGGTAGAATATCAGTACCCTGAATTTGCCATATGCCTCTATCCTTTTATTTGCAAATGGGAATCTGGCGCTATACTCGCAACGGAACATAGACAGGCAATATGGGTAGAACCGTCGAAATTAATCAACTACGACTGGGCGGATGCTGACCGGCCGATCGTACGTGAATATTTGAGTTTATGAATTTTGGAATACACGAATCGCTGATAGTACAATCTTTAGCTAAATAAATTGAACAAATTGCCTACTGAGTTATCACATTATGGGATCAAACCGAAAAGAACTTGTACTGATACATCCATCTATATGCCTGAATCAAAAAGGCTGAAAGCTGAGCTTTATATTTTAGCAGATGCTTCTACTCCAAGCGTGCCGGAAACGCTCTTAGATATTGTAAAATATGCTAAAGTCAAAAGAAATTATAGTTTTTGGGGCTGATGGCAAAATTAATCTTCTAGAACTATCAGTTATTGAATAGGAAAATGAATAATGAAGCCCAGATAAACATTGATAATAATAAAATAGATATTAAAAAATAATGGAATTAAATTTTAAAACGGAAAGATTATATATACGACCAATTTCAGAACATGATATTGAAAATGTTCACCATTTACACAGTTTAGCAGAAACCGATGAATTTAACACTTTAGGAATTCCAAAAGATATACATGAAACAAGGAAAATTGTTGAGAGCTGGATTTTAGAAAATAACAAAAGACACACATTTGCGATTGAACTAAAAAATGAGCACGAATTCATTGGGTTGATCGGAATCAATTTAGGAAAAGAAAAATATAAAAATGCTGAAGTATGGTTCAAATTGGATTCCAAATTTTGGAATAAGGGCTATGCAACAGAAAGTTTAAAAAGAATAATCGCTTTTGGTTTTAACGATTTAAATCTTCATAGAATAGAAGCAGGTTGTGCTGTGGCGAATACAGGTTCTATACAGGTATTAGAGAAGGCTGGAATGTTGCGAGAAGCACATACCAGAAAATTATTACCACTAAAATCGGGTTGGTCTGATAACTACGGATACGCTATTTTATCAACGGACTAATTCCTGTTTTTAAATTATGAAAACAACAGCAAGGTAAATAAAATTATTGTTCTGCTACTAAAACCAAATCATGTATGAAAAAACTAATCCTACTTGTATGCTTACTATCAATAACGTCATTCGTTTTTGGACAGAGCGTTAGTGAGACAAAATTCGCAACTGAGAATAATACCGTTACTCAGAAATATACTTACGCATATATCGTAATTAAAGGGAAATTTCTATCTAAAAAACTCAAGGTCGATGTTGATCTTGGTGAAACTGAAGAGCAGATGAAAGCGGGTAAAGAATACTCCGATTTTCTAACGAATAAGAGGTCATATGCAGCTATTCTCAATCACATGGTGGAAAATGGGTTTGAATTAATCGAAACAGTAGACTACAACTATGTGTCTTCTGGCGATGGCGGTACATCAGGCATTGTATTTATTATGAAAAAGAAGAGAGATGATAATCAGAAATGATTATAAAAAAACTAACCACTAGATATGAATAGCCAATTTACATTACCCGACTTTCCGAACTCTAATTTTGAAATGAAATATTCAACTTGGTTTGGTGAGCAAACTTTATACATGGACGATCTACCTTTAGAACGATCTAATGAAAAAGGTAAACCATTTTTAATTCCATCTCACACAGGAGAAATACTAAAGGCATATCCAAAAGCTGGCTTTCCGAATATTGTAAGAGCTTTAGTAATCGATAGTATCCAATATCGTATTGTAGAAAGACTGAAGTGGTATGATTTTGCTATCGCACTGCTCCCCTTTTGCTTAGTCTTTATTTTTAAAGGAAACAGCATAAGCATAGGAATTGCTGTCGCGATCTCGATTTCAAACTTAGAGATCCTTCGAAATAATAACAGCCAAAGGATGAAGTACCTAAAAGTGATCGGTTTAACAGTATTTGCCGCTACAGTTTATTATTTAATGTCGCAGTTGTTTTTAGCGTGGAATAAATAGAAGAGTCTTTTCTCCACTTCCTGTAAAACCAGCACTGCTGTAAACTGCTTTGCTATTGACATGGTCGAGAATTTATCATCGATTTTCAAAGGTGTCTTTTTGCTTAAATCGGCAAATCCATAAGCTTTAGCATACTTTGTTTTTCCATTTTGCTGTATAAAAACAACCCCGTTAAAATCTCTTGGGCTTTTAGCGCCGATTAAGCTGTCAATTTTAGCAGAATAGTCATCTTTTTGCTGTCCGAAAGAATTGCATCCCGAAAAGATGATGGTGAATATAGCTAGGATAAGTTTAAAAATTTGATTCATTTTAGGTTTTGGAAATTATTTAATTTTAATGTCTATATGAGGGTTATGGCCAATAATGTAGTCATGAATGTCTTCAAACTGTGCATGCGCACTTAGAATCCGAGTGGCTATGTCGATTTTATGATCTTAGTTTAATAGAAAAAATAGTCTTTGGGTTGTATCATTAAGATTGGTCAAAGAAAAATGCGTGTTGTTAGTACTTATTATTTGATCCACTTAACAACCGTGTCTATAAATTCTTCTTGTTGGTCAACAAACAAATAATGAGAACAATTATCAATAATTTTGAAATGCTGATCCTGTACGATTTGTTTCATATCACTGAACTGTTTTTCTGAGAATATATGATCCTGCTGTCCGTAAATCGCAAATAACGGAACCTGTTTTTTTAGCTTCTTTAAAATGGATTTTGTATCCATATTATTTTTGTTCTCATTTCGATAGAATAAAATGGGTGCACGATCATTTCTGATGTTATTTCTACCATACTCACTTAGTTCATATGCTTCTCTAATTTCATTTGCTTCTTTTGTTGGAAATTGCATTTTGAAATAATTATTCTTACTTGCAATTTCATAACATTGCTTCCTATACTCAGCAGAATTTTTAGGCAATTTCTCTATTTCTGAAATTTTTAAAAGCATCAAACTGTCTTTTTTTGCTAGATAATATTTTTGGGTAGTTCCTAAAATATGGTCATACGTTTCTTGTTGAGAAAATAAAGCTCCGGCAAGTATAAGCGATGTTACTTTTTCCGGATTTTGCTCTGTAAAAAGCGTTCCTACTAAACCGCCAAAACTGTGTGCAATAAGAGTAGCTTTTTTGATGTGGTACTTTTGGTACAGATTATTTAAATCGGTAATCGCCTCTTGAAACGTAAAAGTTGCAGTTGTATCAATAGAACGCCCTTCTCCACGCCTGTCATAAACAATAACATAAAATCCTCTATCTGCTATTTTACAAGCAGTTGTTCCTTCAAACAGTGTTGAATTTCCTCTTGGACCTCCATGAATGAAAATAAGGGTTGGATTTTTACTTTCGCCGTATGCTTTAGAATAAATGGAGGTCGTCTGTCCATATATAAACTGGGAAATAAACACACAGCATAAGAGCAAAATAATTCGTTTCATGTTAAGGTACTGATCATTTAAATAACGGAAAATAAATAGAATACAATGATACTTGTTTTAAATGGGTTTCCAAATGCTTTACATCACTATTTATCAAAAAGACAAATGCAGTGACATAAGCACAGTCCATCGGTATTCTATTTACGATCGGAATAAATGATCTTTACAGCAGCTTGTCAAAATGAATGGGGAGCTCATAAATCCGCCTACCGGTTGCATGAAAAATGGCGTTCGTAATAGCTGGAGGTATTCCTACTCCTCCGATTTCCCCTACTCCTTTCACCCCAAGATCATTAACAAAATGATCTTCTTCATCGACAAAAAGTACTTCCAGATCTTGAATATCTGCATGCACTGGAATGTGATATTCTGCTAAATTGGCGTTCATGTACCGACCAAACTGATGATCCAAAATCGTTTCTTCGTGAAGAGCTTTACTGATACCCCAAATCATTCCCCCGAGGATCTGGCTTTCTGCAGTTTTAGGATTGATGATCTTACCAGCAGCAACTGCTGTAACAGCCCTTTTAACTTCTATAGTCCCCAGTTCTTCGTCGACTTCAACCTCTACAAAAACGGCACTATGGACTGCTTTTGCTTTTTTTCCATAAGTTAGCGGATTGGGCATAGCAGAATTAGTCGTTTTGATTGCTTCTCCCCCATGCTCCTGAAATATTTCTAGAATACTTATTTTCTGATCCAGATTATTTTTAAGACTGATAAAGCCATCTTTAAAAATAACATCTTGTAATTTACTACTGCTTAAAACAGAACCTTTTATATTTTTCGCAAGTTTAAACAATTTTTTATTTAAGGCATGACAGGCATTCTGTACTGCAGGACCAATAGTGGCTGTGGTAAATGATCCTCCTTGAATGGGTGCAAATGGCATTTTACTGTCTGCATATGAAAAGGTAATATCCTCAATCGACATTCCCAGTGTGTCTGCTGCAATCTGGGTCATAATCGTTAACGTTCCCGTACCGATGTCTGTAACTGCACTTTTTATTTCGACTTTTCCATCAGGTGTCATGATCGCTTGAGCGCGGCCAAAAATTCGATTGGCATCCCATATCCCTGTTGCCATCCCATAACCGACTAGTTTATGCCCTCGCCTCATACTTCGGGGGGCTGGATTTCTTTTATCCCAACCGAATTTTTCGGCACCTTGAAGGTAGCAGCTTCGAAGTTCTTTGCTGGAATATGTTTTATCGCTGCTTTTATCAATCTCTGAATAATTGATAAGCCTGAGTTCTAAAGGATCGATCTGGAGCTTATAAGCAATTTCGTCCATCGTGACTTCTATGGCATGCATTCCGGTACTACCGCCAGGTGCCCTCATGTCCAAAGGACTGTATACATCAAGGGGAACAATTTCATGTTCTAATCGTACATTTTCAGCAGGATAAAGCATGTTAGACCAGTTGACAACAATTTCGACATAATCTTCAAACTGTGAAGTCTCGCCGATTGCTTTATGATAAATAGCATTTAGTTTACCCCTTTGATCCGCCCCAAATTTAAGATGTTGCAATGTTGGCGGTCGATGTCCTATCAGATACATCTGAGCGCGGTCTAGAGTCACCCGTACATGACGCTTTAACGCCAAAGAAGCCATCACCGCCATGAAAAGCTGATGCTGTGGACGTAAGCCAGAACCAAAAGCACCTCCCACAAAAGGTGAGATGACCTGCACATTTTTCATTTTAAGGCCAAACACATTGGCCACATAGAGCTGAGAGTTAATCGTCCCTTGGGTTTTATCGTAGATCTTCAATTTGCCATTTCCTTCATAAATGACGGTCGATGCATACATTTCCAATGGATTGTGGTGCTCAGTTCCGTGGCTAAAATGATTGTCTACCCGAACAAATGAATCCTGATATACTTTCTCAAAATCACCAGTTGGTTTTGGCGGTGGTGGCTTCAGCAGCGAAGCTAAGCCCTTTTTAGGTTTACGTACAAGGTCCAAACTAGCGTTTAAATCAGTTTCAAATTCTTCCTCTTCATAAACGATCTGCATCTTTGTCGCTGCATAGCGGGCCATTTCAAAAGTCTCTGCTATGACCAGAGCGATGGGCTGGCCGTTATATTGAATATCATTGTCCTTTAATGGTTTAAAAACCGTACCTGGAGGTGCATCCATATCAGCATATTGAAAATCAAACCAAGCTGTTGAAGGTCTATTTTCGTGGGTAAACACTTCAACCACTCCGCTCATTTTCTTTGCTTCTGTCGTATCAATTGATTTGATTTTACCTTTTGTGATACTGCTGTTGACAATATAACCGTATAACAAATCAGGGGCATTATATTCTCCTGCATATTTAGCTGTTCCGGTTACCTTATGATATCCTTCCAAACGACTGATCGGTTGTCCGATTGATGGTTCATTACTCATAGACTGTTGATTTGGCATTAATAAAAAATTATAAAGAAGGTTTTGCTCCAGCTCGTTGAGATGTGGGATCCAGTGCCATCATACAGTTTCTGACAATTGCTTTTTTAGCAAGCTCAATTTTAAAACGGTTATGTTCAAATCCTTTTGCTCCCTTTAAAATCATTTGGGCAGTTGCTTCAAAGTTGGCTATTTTGGGTTCTTTTCCCTTCAGAAAATCTTCCGCTTCTTTTACACGCCAAGGTTTGGGCGAGACACCCCCAAGTGCAATTCTAGCCTCTTTAATCAGGCCATTTTCAAGATCCAAACCTGTTGCTACTGAAACCAAGGCAAAAGAATAGGACGCTCGATCTCTGAGTTTGAGATAAGAGTAATATTTTGAAAACCCTTTCTCTGGCAAATCGATAGCCGTTATGAGCTCTCCTCTTTTAAGATTATTGTCGCTTTCGGGAGTATCTCCAGGTAATCTGTGAAAATCTGAAAACGCCACATTTCTCTCTTCTTCCGGTCCAGATATATGAACTACTGCATCCAATACCGAAAGTGCAACGCACATATCAGAGGGGAAAACAGCAATGCAGCTTTCACTATGTCCTAAAATCGCATGGATACGATTATATCCTTGGATCGCAGAACAACCTGAGCCAGGTTCTCTTTTATTGCATGGCGTGTGAATATCATAAAAATAATAACAGCGAGTACGTTGCAGTAAATTCCCTCCATTGGTCGCCATATTTCGAATTTGCGCAGACGCACCTGCCAGAATTGCTTTTGATAATAAGGGATATTTTTCTTCAATAATCGCGTGATAGGCAGTATCAGCATTGGTAACTAACGCACCAATACGAATGCCACCAGTTTCATTTTCAGCAATCTTACTAATTCCTGGAATGGAATTGATATCCACCAAAGTATCTGCCTCAGTTATAAAATATTTCAAAAGATCAATAATATTCGTTCCTCCTGCAATAAGTTTATTATGATCATTTCCACTTGTCAGGGAAATGGCAGTATCCATATCTAAGGCTTTGGTAAAGGAGAAATTATTCATGAGATATGCTTTGTTTTACGGCCATTACAGCATTTATAATTCCTTTATTAGCGCCACAGCGACAGAGATTTCCACTCATGAGATCCTGTACCTCCTCACGGGTGTTAGCTTTATTTTCATTTAACAGTCCAATAGCACTGCAGATCTGACCAGGAGTACAATATCCACATTGAAAAGCATCCTTATCAATAAAAGCTTGTTGTAGAGGATGTAAATTTCCTTCTGCTGCGATACCCTCTATTGTTGTTATTGCTACATCTTCCTGCATCACCGCTAGTGTAAGACAACTCAACTTGCGTTTACCATCAATCAAAACGGTGCATGCGCCGCACTGGCCATGATCACATCCTTTTTTAGTTCCTGTCAGGGAGATATTTTCCCGAAGTGCATCTAAAAGTGAAACCCAAGGTAAAAGTTCCAGCTGATAAGGATGACCATTTACTTGAAGTGTAATGGAATGTTTTTCACTGTTAGCCATAAATCTAAAATTTGGTATCATGTATATATATTACAAATAAAGGCCCCTATAGTTCACGGCTCTTCTCGCATTAAAGAAAAGCAAATGGGAGACGAATGTTTATGATATTGATTTGATTAGAGCTATTGGAAAAAGAACAAGGCTAGAAATAAATCTATCTTGTAAAACTATAATCCCTAATGAGATAATAAAAGTAAGAATTTTACACTTAAAAGAGCATAGAGAAAACGCTCGTAAGACAGAGCAGGAAACACGTTGATCAACGCGGTCAAGAAAGGTTATTTGCTATAAAATTGGTATCTATTAGGTATCAACAACAGGTGAAGTAAAACGTTGTTCGTTTATATTGCGGCACTTAAATTTCTATCGGTGCATGCATACCTCATCAACTCCTAATCTGTTAAAATCCATGAATATGACGAGATTATCCGTCAAAATCACCACAGTCATGTTCTTTAAAAAGAGGTAAAGCTTCTTTAGTAGTAAAATATCTCGCTATTCTTTTATTTTTTAATGCTAGTTTTTGACCACCAATCACCAATTCATAGACAGGAGCTGGATCGATCTTGGTTAAAATATAAGTGTGCTCTGCTGTTTTGAAAATGGTTTTATTTTCTTCAATAGCGGTTGAGAAAGCATCAATTTCAAAAGTATCTTTTTCATCACAGACATTGGTCCATATCATTTTATTCTCCGTCATCGATAAACGCGCTAAGTCGCAGGCATAGCAATTACCAGAGAACTCTATTCCGTATTTTTCATGCACATTCGTACTGATACTATCCAGTAGATCAATAGGTATCAATGCAGAAAGATCATTCGGCAGCTTTATTTTTGTTCTCATACTCTTTTCTGATAGAGATCTAGAAACTGTATCCGCTTGGGCATCTGGGACCACTCCTTTATCTGCGTTCTTTTCTGGAACAGGTGAACAGGAAGTGAGCAAAGCCAGCATCACGGAAAAGTTGATCATTACATTTTTCATATGTATATAATAATTTTTAGTCCTCAATTTATCGTTTTTAAAATTGTGTAAAATATGAGCGACAATAAATCCCTACTTTCAGCCATATTCAGCCACTTGGAATAGTGATATCTTTGTTAAAAGATAAAAAATGAAAACTTTATATCCATTCTTGCTTTCATCCATAGTTGTTACTTTTGTAGGATGCAATCCGCAAAATAAAACCACGGAAACGAAGCAACACCAAGCTGAAGTTACGCAGAAAATCATAACATTTGATCATTTCAAAAAGATAAAAGGTGTAGATAATGTACAAGATGTACCCTTTCAATTATTCACCAAGCTCGATTCTATCCATTTTTTTGTAGCTCCGAGTAAAGATGCAGATCACCTGAAAGTAGCTTGCAAGAACCTGGATAATTACTACGGCTTTGAAGAGTTTGATGACTTCTACGCCATTCATTTTAGCATAAATAACAATATTTCAAATAGCATTGAAGCTTTTGTTCTGAAGTCAGAATTCACAGCCTCATTTGACATGACTTTAAAAGGTGTAAATCTGGATGAGATCAGAAGCAGTTTATTGAAGAAGTCACAAGATTTTAAAAATAAATCATTCCGTAAATTCGGGACAATAACAGAAGTGTCTGAGCAGGAATTTAAAAAAGCTACTAAAAATCGGATCGATGAAGTTTTAGTGAAAAATCCACAAGTTAAACTCAAAGATGGTAACTGGATATATACGGAAAATGCAAAAGAAATCATGATCGTGCAGCATGAGAATGTCACGACAGAAGACGGAATTTTATCAAATGAATATATTGGACAGTCACCTTACCTGAATTTAGAAGTTTTCAAAGAAAACTCGCCAGAAGTATACGATTTGTACTATTCGTTTTATAGTGTCAAACCCGAAGTTAAATTTAAAACCTTTACTGGTGGGTATCCGCAAATTATCCCGAGTAAAAAATGGATTTCTTATGTCAATTCGAACCATGATGTAGGAAGTGATTTTGCTATCAGCAAATACGCGGAGCAAGTTGCTGATCAAGAAAATCTGTTGTATATTAACTTTACCAACTTCAAAATTGCAGATCAGACAAAAGCTTTTTGGACAGAGAACGAGACTTTTTATACCGAAGTTTATCCTACAAATTCAGCTCCTTCAAAGGGAAAAAAACAAAAGGCAGCTTACATAAAAATTCAATTGAAGGCTAATCTACTTGAGTAAAGAGCATTATGGTTTGTTATGGTAAGATAAACCCCTACAACCAGGGGTTTATTCATTTCTGTAAGATATGATAGCATGCAAATACCCGATGTGCTAACCGATTTCAAAGCCCTGTTCTTCGGCAAATGATTTCCATTTCTGGAATTTCTGTTCGTTTTTAAAGGTTGGATCTTCCCCATAGTAATACAACAAACGTTGTGTGGCATATTCGTAAGCACTATATGCGTTAGCTTGTTCAAAATACTTGATAGCTTTCTTTAAATCTGCTTTTACTCCCAAACTATTTTCGTATAAGATACCATAATAGATCCCCGAATAAGAACGATCATAATCATTCTTGAGGTAAATCAACAGATTTTGATAATCTCTTAATTGATAATAGATTTCTGAAATTTTATCGTAGTTGTAGTAGTATTTTTTTTCAGCTTGCTGATAAAAATCCAAAGACTTACCATAATGCTGCTTGACATATACCCCAAAGTAGTACAAGTCACCCAAATTGCTAAGTGCCATTCCATCCCCTAGCTTTGCTGCTTTTTCGTAGGCTTGAATTGCTTTCTTTATATTAACAAGATACCCGATCCCATTTTGGTATAAGAACCCAATATTATTCCATGCTACGGGATGATTTTGTTGTGCTGCTTTTTCGTAATACCTGATACCTCTTTGCGGATCAAACAGGGACTCAATTTCAGGATCGGTGAGCAATAACCCTATTTCTGTCCAACTGTCTACATCATTTTTATGAGCAGATATTTCAAATAGACGAAGTGCCTCTTGATAATTTTGATTCTCTTTTGCTGCGAAAGCCATATTGTTAATGGTTTCAACATCCATCAATTGCTCACCCTTGTTCCCAGCTTGCGCATTCCAACGATTATAAAAGAAAATAAAGTATTCTAAATCTTTTCCCCTAAACGAATAGCGATTCACATAGATGTTACCGTATTCCTTAACTTCCACTTGATGGATGCTTTTATCTTCCTGCACCCGAAACAAGTTTGTTCCTTGATATAGAAATAATAAACCTTCGTCTGTTCTATAATTTAAAGGATTAGAAATATAGTCATACAACTCGACTGAAAGCCCATTTTCGAAATCAAAAAGTTGATAAACATCTTTTTTTTGAATAGCTAAAAAGCCATATTCCAAATAATGAATCTGAGTAATTGCTGCTTGGGGCGCAATCAACCAAATATCATGATCGGCATCAAAAAGTCCCAATCCGGTCTTAGATTCAAGTACAAAAACGTTCTTTTTAGTTCCACTATTAGTTTCTGCTTTAACCTGAGTGATACACTCATTTTCCAGTAAGAACTGATGATTTGAAGTATGATAGATTTTCCAGCTTTTTTCTTTACGGACAGCCAATGCATCAAAATTGTCCAAGCAGATAAGTTGATCTGCATCCGCCAGTATAAGACTGCCCTTTTGATCTATTAATCTACCTTGCTTGTTCAATTTATTCGGTTTGATCCAAAAGCAATTAGATACTCTGACCAGATCCCCTTCTAGATAGTCTCCCAGATAATATCCTTCTTTTGTATAATATCTACGTTTATGAGTTCCGTTTAGTTCGTTAAAAAAAAGATCCGTATCATAGTCATACACGTAAGGTGTTGCGCTCTCAACAGGAAGAATAAGCCCATTTCCATCCTGATAAACTCCAAATCTTCCAGCTGACTCGACACCTATAAATCCATAAGCCACTCTTTCAATAGCATCATAATCAGGAGGAACCAACCAAGTATTAGAATATACTTTTAAAATCCCCCATTTCCCATCCACTTTCACTTCACCTAAAGGTTCAAGTGCAAAATCAAACACATCCAGGGCTTCCTCATAAATTGGAGCAACTAATTCTTTCCCATCACCCTGCAAGTAACCGTACAAACCCTCCTTTTCAACAAGCGCTATCTGATAGTTAACATCTGATTCAAAAATTTCATCATACCGGGCTGGAGCCAAAATAACACCCTTTGCATCGCGTAAGCCAAATTTACCCTCTTCTTCAAAAATGAAGGATGTAGCTTTCTGATAAGCCAATTCCTCAAAATAACCAAGTCCGTAATTGATCCAATCGGTTTGTAAAATATCGAGAAATGAGGCGTAACCACATGCTGAAAACAAACTGTCCAACATAGAAAGGTTTTGAGTCTTTATCGCCTTTTTGTATAATTTACCTTTCTGTTGTATGTCCAGCAACCACTCTTTCGCTTGCACTTTATGCTTTTCTTCGTTCATATTAAAAACATCTGTCGCATTTAAGACAAAAGAATCATAAGGTAAAGCTTCCAAAAATTCGAACATACGGTTGACCGATTCGTAGTAGTTTTTTTTATAATGCAACTGATAAGAGTCTGCAAGCAAGTTAAAAAAGTAACGCAACTGCACAATGCCTTGTTCTTTGTTTGCGATCAGCTCAACACCCTGCACTTTTACATCTTCGGCCAGAAGTGGATAGAGCAATAATGGAATTTCGTAATTCCACTCACCAAGATATGTATCAAAATTTTGATTGGTTTTTTGATCGTAATTGTATAAATATATTCGATGTGCCATGGATTGAATTTACGCCATTATATAGATTATAAAATCCCCAATAACCGTGATTTTGTTGTCTGTTTTAGGAGCTAATAGCCATCAATCACTATAATAAAAACGAATTTTCTGTACATTATACTACAACAACTGGCAGTCCTGGCAATAGAATCGAAATACCTGTTTTAGAAACACTATTTTCTAATTAGCTGTAGTAGATCACCTGTTTTCACCATATCAAATGACATGACTTTTGATGCATATTTTGCACCAAATTACTTTTTATTTTATCGAATTAAACCACAATCTGATCAAGATCAACGATTATTTTTATAGCTTCTACTTTACGAAGGTTTTTTACTCCTATTTATAACATAAAATTCTTCAACAAAAGCCTTTCATCAAAATCATTAATTGCATTCAGGCCAATGTTTATCAACTAAGCTGCCTACGCAGGATAAATTTTTTTATCCCTAGAACAAATCAAGATATTCTTTCTTCAATGATTTATTTTGTATCGCTTCAATGAAAGAAGTAAAACTGTTCGATACAAGTACTGCTTCTTCAAATTCAGGTTCATCACCATAATAGATTTTTCCAAAATTTTCTTCTGAAACATTGATCGCAAAATAGCTATAACCTTTTTTAACAGATAGAATAATTGGTATATGTTTATTCCAGAAATTTTTTACCTCTTGTTGATTTTCAACATCTCCATCAAAGGCGTCTAAGGATTGAATTTCAAATTCATTCCATTTAAAATCATTTTCATCGTTTGTCTCATTAAAATCTGCAATACTGTTAAACCATGTTGTATCCGATTGATTCGTAAGCAGGGAATATGTTTTTAAAAAAGCTAGATAATCATCAGGCAGGTGCGAGTATCGTGTCTGAAATATTTTATTTAAAGTTTCATGATCCGATTTCTTGGTAATAAACTGTAGATGTTGACTCAATAAGTTCATAGTTTTATTTTCAGATATTTAGTTTTTGCAAAGAAATTAAAAGTCTGTTGAGTGATAAGCTTTAGATTATTAAATCAAATTTATTCCGAAATGTTTTTATCCAGCTTAACCAATTATCGGGTCGTTTCATATGTCTTTTAGTTCATTTGATTTTTGGCATCTTGCAACAATTTTTCGGCCTTCAATCTGATCTGTTTTGGCAATAGATTGAAATTCGCATCTTTTACTTCCCGATATTGATCTTCTTCCTGAAACGGAATCCAACAAGTAATTTTTGATTTTGAAAATGTTTTACCACCCCTATTGGTATAAACAATCACTTTCAGTGGCTTAGCATCTAATCCGTCTGATTCTTCAAAATAAGTGAGGTAAAACTCAGGAAAGCCATCCATATTGGCATCATCAACTTCACAGTAGTTTATTAGATATTTTGGTTGTGCCAGTCCTTTTGCAAAGTCTTTAAAAGTTATTTTTGAAATTAATCCGCCATGATCTTCCAGAAAAATACCCGCGTGTAGATCCTTTGGATTATCGTCAAGATAAGCGGGTTGTGCCGCTTTGCTTTCGTTCAAAAACCAAACATAACTTCCGTAGTTGGGAACAAATGATTGAACAATCATCACCGGATTTCCTGGCAATGGATTCCCCAGATCTTCAATAATTTCATCGAATTTTCGATCTGAAGAAAAATATGCTGCTGTTTGTATCTGTGCAAAAGACGATAAACTTAACAGACAAGCAACAACAGGTAATAGAATTCTGAAAACCATAGTTATCGTATTTTTAATGAATGATTTAATTCTCTATGTATTCTGTACCAGAATAAATATGAATATACTACTAAATACTTTGCTCCGAATTAATTTTAACATGCACTAATCCATCCGAATTAATGGATGTATAGGCTATTATTTTCGTGCTTAAAATTTTATTCGTTTTATAAATCAATAGTAGTGAAAATCAAAGATGAATACTATCCCAGTTATCAGCTATATTTTAGACTGATAAATTAATTTTCAATTGCTTTTTGAATAGACACAGGGATTAAGCACTCTCCTATTTCATAAAAATTGATTATTAGATCTTGAGCAGAAGTATAAATTACCTATACTTTCTAATCATATCGATAAATATGACTAAATTAAATGTTTAATTTAGTTTATCTATATGTTAGGCGAATTTCAGTAGGTTATAACCATAGCAAAACTCATCATCACACAGAAAATGAAAGAATTAATTGAACTTTCAGCCAAAGAAATAACCATCAACAGAAACGAATTTCTGAAAGTAAAAGGTAGCATAGATACAAATTTGTATTATATAGCAAGTGGAAGTTTGCGAATTTTTGTTTTAGACGAATACGAAGAACAAACCATTAGATTGGGTTACAAAGAAAATCTAGTTGTTTCGTTAGATTCATTTTTAACAAATAAACCTTCTAACTTATTTATTCAAGCAATTAAAAAAACGGTCGTAAAAGTTATAACCAAACCCCAAATTGAACAATTTCTGGAAACAGAAAAAAACAGAGCTATCTGGACAAAAATTTTAGAAACCTTGATCATTCAGCAAATGGAACGTGAAATTGACCTCCTAACCAATTCCCCAAAAGAACGATACGATAGGGTTTTAAAACGAAGTCCGCAACTTTTTCAGGAAATCCCGAATAGACACATCGCAAATTATTTAAGAATGAGTGCTGAAACATTATCAAGACTAAAAAAATCTTGATTTCAATCAAGATTTATGAAAAATGCTTTTTTGAACTTCGCATAAAAATAAAACTATGCAATCAGAAAAATTAATACAAACACTTCTAGAGCAGACTAGACACATTATAAATCAAGTAGAAAGACTTAAGTCTTATGATACTGATAAGCTAATGTGGAGAGAACATGAATTTTCGTGGAATATGTTAGAATGTTTAGAGCATTTAAATTTGTACGGCAACTTTTACTTAGCGCAAATAGAAAGTAAAATAAAAAATTCGAGTAGTAAAAATGAACTTGAATTTAGAAGCGGGCTTTTAGGAAATTACTTTGCAAAAAGTATGCTGCCCACCGAAAAACTGAACAAAATAAAAACCTTTAAAAGCAAAAATCCATTAAATGCAAATCTAGATAAAACTGTTATTGACAAATTCATAGATCAACAAATCAAATTGTTAGACTTACTCAATCAATCGAGAAATGTAAGCTTAAATAAAGTGAAAATTGAAACGTCAATTTCAAGTTTGATCAAATTAAAATTGGGTGACACTTTTCAGTTTTACCTGAATCATATCATCAGGCATTTAAAACAAATTGACAACATAGAGGCAACAATGAAAATATCTAACTTAAAATAGGCAGGTTAACGTTATACTGTAAGCTTGAAGTAGATAGCAGATCGTTATAAACAAGGCTTGACCCACCAAAAATTGTTTGTAGGAGAATTAAAAAAAACCAGACACAATACTAATATTATTAGTTCAAAGTTTTGATTTACTCATTTATTGTTGTACTTTTAACTAGATCAAACCATTATGAAGAATAACACCAAGATCACCAACGCGAGTATAGAATCCGCCGGTTTGCCAAAAGATGCTAAACATGTTATAGCGGAGTATATCTGGAATGGATTTGATGCGAAAGCCACAACAGTATCAGTAGAGATAGCAAGTAACCAACTCGGATTTATAACGAGTATCAGCATCCGTGATAACGGAGAAGGAATACAACAGGAAACATTGGACTATTCATTCGGTAATTTCCTAGATTCTCTGAAAAAAAACAAGTTAAAACGCAGTTCCTATACACGAGGAAAAAAAGGGAAAGGTCGTTTTTCTTTTTCTCTATTTGCCACCCGGGCAACGTGGAATACTATTGTAAAAGTAGATGATCAACTGATTTCTTACCGCATACGCATAGATCGTGATACTAAAGAACAATACGATATCGGCGACATCAAATCATCTGCTAAGGACAAAGGAACAGGTACAACCGTAACATTGGAAGGCATATTTGGTTTGACAGCTGCAACACTCGACTCTGGAGAGTTCACAGATTTCCTAGCGCAGGAATTTGGATGGTATTTACATCTCAATCGGGACTGGGGTTACCGCATCCTCTTAAATGGAAAGCTGCTCAATTATGATAACTTGATCCAAGAAACGGATAGCACCACGTTTACCCTTTACAGTATTCAAGAAAATTCTTATCGTTTTCAGGTCAATTATATCCGCTGGAAACAACAGATCGGGGACCGATACTATTACTATTTCTTAAACAGCAACAAAACCGAAGTCGCTAAACTACTGAGTAGCTTTAATAATAATGCGATAGACTTTCACCACTCGGTATATATCGAGTCGGCTTTTTTCGATCATTTCGAACAAGATGATATCGCTGTATCTTCAGACAGCAACCTTTTCAGTGAAAAGGAGCAGCAGATCATATACCGTAAGCTATTGGCCGAATTGCGCGATTTCTTGGATCGCAAACAGAAAAAGTATATCCGCGAACAAGCCGTTACGGTAAAATTAGAAGAGCTGGAAAAGAAAAACCTCCTACCCCATTATCATTCTTCAGATATAGATTTGAAACGGAAAAAGGTTTTATTGACCCTCATACAGGAACTATATATTGCCGATCCGCGAGCTTTTGTAGGTATTAAAGCTGATCTGATACGCACATACCTCGGGCTTCTAGACCTGATCCTACAAACAGAGCGTAAACAGGATATACTTCCTCTATTTGAGAATGCAATTGCGCTATCAGATAAGGAAAGAGAGACGATCAGAAAAATACTTGAAAAATAAAACTTCTTCTCAGGTGGATGTTCATTGACCGCCCACCAAAGAAGAAGTGATAGAGTTGCAGATCACTTTACATTTTCGGCTGCAACAAACTTTTCTTTTATAGTTAAAAGGTTGATGGCACTTACCTAGACCAGTTAAAGGGTTGTGTACAAGGGTCGCACTCAAATTTCAACACCTTACCTAAACTTTTCGCTTTTTGACCTTTTTTCACAAAAACATAAGCCAAATCCAAATATTCTTCAACTTCCTTTCCGCTTTCGTCTCTGCCTTTTAATATGACAGAATAATATTTCCCATCACTATCTTTTTTGTAAAACACCTCATTGACAGTAACTTTCATGGGTATCTCATTATCGCAACAGCTACACCACAAAATAACTATAGGTTCTTTTTTAAGATAAGCAACTGCTTTCTCTGCTTGTTTCTGTGATAAAGCTTGGAGTTGGTCTGCTCTTGAAAAGAAAGCAGTAAAGAGCAATACAAAAAGTAAAAGAGTCTTTTTCATATGTGATAATTTTCAGTTTTAAACAATTAGATAACAAATACTATGCCTTTGATGCAATAAATTGTTTCAAATTGAAAAGAGAAATGCTAATATAGCCACGTATTGAAGCATGTTATAAACGTTTTATTACTTTTATCTAAGCTTGGCATCTTCCATATCAAAGAGCTACAGCAGATCCTGATGTTCCATCAGGTAAGCCAAAGCCTCTTTGACTGCTTGTTCACTACTTTTCGGATAGAAACCTAATTCGTTTCTTGCCTTGGAAATATCAAAGTCCTGTTGAAGACCAGAGAACATAGCGATATCTTTGGTGGTAATAATGGGGGCTTCGCCCTTTAATTTTGCCGAAAACTGCATCAATCCAGCAATACTATAGAGCACAAACTTTGGGACAGATGCTGGAATATGGAGTTTAAGTTCGGGATAAAGTTTTTGTGCCAGTTTGGTGGTATCAGTTATGCTCATACACCTTTCATTGGCAAGGATATAACGCTCTCCCGATCTTCCTTTCTCTGCCGCTAGATAGCAACCTTCTGCGACATCTTTGACATCTACCCAATTAAGTGCGATACGGGTGTCTACTGGAATCTGTTTGTTTAAAATCAATCTTAAAATACGATAGGAAACATTCAGAGGTTGAATGGCTTCGCTACCAATCATTGCTCCAGGCATCACCGAAACCAATTCTATACCCAATTCCTTTGCCAGTTGAAAAGCTAATTTTTCGCCATCATTTTTGGAGTTGTAATAGGTATCCCGCCGATCAGGATTGTAGCCGTTGCTTTCTTTTGTTGGTAGATGGCTATAGTCTAATGCTGCTATAGAACTTACATAGACAATTTTTTTGACTCCAGCTTCTGCGGCAGCTTCTATAGTTTGGCGAGTTCCCAGCATATTCACATCGTAAATCTCCTTTTGTGGATCTTTAGCCCATAATTTGAAAGCCGCCCCTACTGCATAGAACGTTTCCACACCTTGCAGCGCACTCTTAAAAGATTCCTTATCGGTGATATCTGCCTGAACGACCTCACAATTCAGATCCTTGAAATACGCTTTATTTTTCATATTACGGACAGATGCCCGTACTACAAAACCTTTTTTTATTAATAATCGTACTAAGTTATTGCCCAAATGCCCGTTGGCTCCGGATACCAATACCAATTTTTTAGTTGTCATGTTCGTTGATTTTAAATGATAGGTCAAAGTTCAACCTTATACATGTCAAACCACTTCACAAATGTTACCTAATGATCTGTTTACGGATACGGCTCAAACTTTTAGGATTCATCCCCAGAAAAGAAGCGATATATTGCATCGGAACGTTTTGCAGCAACTCCGGCTGTACATCCATCAGTCTCAAATACCTTTGTTCAGCGGTGAATGTAGCCAACCCTTTGGAACGCTTTTCATTATAAGAAAGGGATTGCTGAAACACATAGATGCTGAAATCTTTAAACGATGGTATTTGCTTTATTAATAGATCAAGATCTACTTTGGTTATACGCAAAAGTTCACATTCAGTAATACATTCAAGATTTTCTTCAGAACAAGAGCCATTGTTAAAATGGGTATAGGAGGTAATAAATCCTGGGGGACAGTTGATATGTGTCGTCACTTCATCACCCCTATCATTATAGTGGAACAAACGCAAAAAACCTGACACCACATAATAGAGATAAGCAGGAACCTTCCCTTCTTCTTCTATGATGCTGTTTTTAGGATAAAACACCGGTTCCATAAAACGTCTGCACAGCTCTTGGTGCTGAGCAGAAAGCGGAACATGTTGTGTAATCAGTTCGATAAGTTGTGCGTGCATATTTTCATTTCTAATAGTTTATTGTTATATCTGCAAGGATATTAGTTTTTCCACGGATTACCCTTTATTCCGAACAATAATAAATTCTGCGCTCGAACCATCAATCCATCTTTTACTTGATGCGAATGGGTATTGTATAATTAACATTTACTTCCATTCCTTGTAACTTAGCTGGAATCCAATTCCCCATTTTTTGTATCGCATTGACAATCTGCTCTCTTAATTTTAGAGCAACTTTTTCAGTCGTCCGAAAATTTTTCGTTCGCCCATCCCGATCAATCGTAAAGGTAACCGAAATAGATTCACTTGATATACCCTTTATGAGATCGTGAGAAATGATCAGATTTTTATAGAGCCCCTTCATGAATACCTGCATACCCCTAGGATATGTCGCTATACTTTGCATATCTTCTTGAAAGTATAGCACAATATCTCCATTTTTTTTAAACCTCTTTCCTTGAAACAATATATCATCATGGTACAATTCTTCATAAAAAGTACCCATATTCCATCCTGACCATTTACCTTCTCTCTTATTATTCTTCAATTCACCTTCTATATAAGAATCTCCTGGACCCGAAATTCTTAAAAATCCATTTCCTCTCTTTACCAGATAATTACCAACAGAGTCGAGATACAATAAATAAAAAGGATGGGTATCTGTCGTTCCAGAAAACATTTTTTTGCCAATTTCCTGATGGACAACGATCATTTTTAATTTACCATTTGGATAATAATAGTAAGAGGAATCAATCGGTTCCGAGTATTCATCAAAATGTTGCAAACTTTCTAAGTTCCCATTAGGAAAATAAGATACAAATTCGCCCGTATATTTCATACCAAATTCAAATGGATGATTAAATTTATAGCTATAGCCATTTGATTTTAAAGAATCTGTTTCGCTATAATAATGAACAATATTATATAAATCTAATGAATCACTTCCGTATGGAATTATCTGTTGATAGGAATACGATCCGATCTTAGAATCTATAATTTCTCCATTACTATTATAGTAAGTATAAGAGGTATCCAGATCATGTTCATGTAAGCCGAGATTTTCACCTTTTTTGGCATAGCAGAAATTTGAATAAGATGCGATTGAAATAAAAATTAAAAACAATACGGTAATATATTTCATAACTATTGGCTGTGGCTTCAAAAATAGCTATTATAGATCATAAATTTATCATATTAATATTACAGAAAAAGAAAAAAATTATTCTGCCGACATGGACACTCCGTTTTTTAGGATGTTTTACAAGGGGTGAAATACGGAGCTGATGACTACTCATTCACACACAATTTTTAAAGCAGCTATTTTAATATTTTACCACGTATTCAAATAGTATCTCTAGAATGAGAGATCGTCAGATAAAGAATAATAATACGTTCACTTAAATTGCATAAAATTAAATTTTTCCCTAAATTCAATTTATGGGAATAATACAACAATACGTACGCATAGATCAGGATACTTTAGATCGTTATGTTGAAAATAGCCAACTTCTTCAAGACGATCTTTTCTCTACACCGCATTCTGAAAAGAACTATCTTCTAGATATAGGGAAAAGTTGGGATGGTTTGTTTTATGTGATAACAGGTGAACCTCTAACCAATCACAAAGCAGTTACCCCACCTTTAAAGTGGCTGATATACGGACCAAATATCTTGGACTTGGAGCAGGATATGGGATATGGTCCAGCAACATATCTCACTCCTACGCAAACTCAAGAATTATTTGAAGCGGTCAAAGTAATCGCCGAACAGTCATTATCAGATAGGTTTGACGCAAACAAAATGAACGAAGAAGGTGTCTACCCTGATTTTTGGGAAGATCCTGAAGCATTAAATTATTTGATAGAGGAATTCAAAAAATTGAAAGCATTTTTACAAGTAGCAACGCAAGAAAATCAAGCAATCATCTCCTTTCTTTGTTAATCCATTAACATTATGGGCAGCGCTAGACTTCTATGAAAGTTGTTCCTTATTTAAGTCGATCATAGTTCAACATGATATAAAGAAAACTAGGAGTTAATTGACTCCTAGTTTTCTTTATAGGCGTTTAACAAATTGCATCTTGCTCATTATCTAAACTCACTGCTGAATACTTTCGATTTGAAAATTTATAAAGAGACTACGTCTTCAGAAAACACAACACCTTCATAGCAGGCATTATAAATTGCTTTTAAATCTTCAAGTGAAGGTACTCGGGGATTGAAACCTGTACATGGATCTATAAGCGCATTATTTGCAATAAAGTCCAGATTTTTATCCCAGACCTCTTGGGTTATTCCAAAATCTTTGATCGAAGATTTGTTATTTACTTCTGAACGTAAAACTTCAATAGCCTGTGCCAGATCTTCGGCTGTTTCCTGACCGATTACCTTTGCTAATTCGGGATAACGTGCTGTTTCCTGTGCATTGTAACGAATCACATTCGGCAGAAAAATCGCGTTTGACGCTCCATGTGGAATACCATATAATGCCCCAACTTGATGAGATAAAGAGTGGACAATTCCTAACCAAGCATTATTAAAAGCCAGACCTGCCATAAATGAAGCATCGTGCATATTTTGACGAGCTTTAATGTTGTCAGGATGGGCGACCACTTCTTTTAGATTATCGAAAACCAATGCTAAACCACCTTTTGATAATGCATCAGCATAATTGTTTTCGATATTGGATACATATGCTTCCACACAATGTGTCAATACATCAAGACCAGTATTGGATGTCACGTGGGCAGGCATAGAGGCACAAATTTCTCCATCAACAATGGCAATATCAGGCGTAAGTTCATATGAAACCACCGGATATTTAACTCCCTTTTCACGATCAGTAATTACAGCCAGCCCAGTTGTTTCAGTTCCAGTGCCACTTGTAGAAGGAATCGCTATAAATTTGGCTTTTTGACGTAATACAGGAACAGTAAAAGGTTTGATTATAGTATCAAAATCTATATCTGGATATTCATAGAAAACCCACATGATCTTTGCAGCATCGATAGCCGAACATCCCCCTAATCCGATAATCCAATCTGGTTCAAACGCTTTAATCTGTTCTGCTCCTTTTAGACAAGTTGTAGAAGAGGGATCTTCTTCTACTCCTTCAAATACACGAACTTCTATTCCTGCTTCGATAAGAAATGAAATTGCTCTATCCAAGGTTCCACTTTTTTTCATAGAACCTCCTCCAGTTACAATTAAAGCCTTCTTACCTTGGATATTTTTCAATTCTTCAAGACTTCCAGCGCCATGGAACACCTCTCCTGCAATAAATAATTTACTCATTTTTCTATTTTTTGTACTCAACAAAAGTACAGGAGAAGGAGGCATTACTGTTATACAAATGGGACTATCCGTTATACATTTGAGACAGTTCCTGCTGGAGTTGAGTAGGTGTTTCTTTCAATTTGGAGCGCACAAATTTGTTTAATGCTGAAGGCGAATTGAAACCCAGATCAAAAGCAATCTCTTTATGTGATAAATCAGAAAACGTCAATTGCCGTTTAATTTCCATTAAAATACGATGATGGATGGTTTCTATTGCTGTTTTTCCACAATGGCGTTTGGTGATTGAATTTAGCTTTTTACTGCTGACCATCAATTGTTCTGCATAATACTGAACGGTCCGATGCTGCTTGTAATGTATATTCAAAAGCTTTTTATACTTGATATAAATAGGCTTATCGACCGTTTCTTGATATAATACAGGATGAAGGCCATGTACAGACTCGATCAATCCAAGTAGCAGAATTTTGATGTAAAATCTAGCTTGTTCTTTTTTAACTAGACTTGGATACTGATAAATATCTTGAATGGTATTGATCATCCCGATACTATGCTGAAAATCGATTGCAGACAGAACAATACAGTTCAACTGAGTCGAAAGGTGAACATTATAAGTGCTCAATTCATTTTTCAGAATATCAGAGCAAAATAATATTTCTTCAAAAAGAATGATTTTACCCTTTAAATCAACACTTATAGTGGAAACCAAGCTAACCTGTTCGGGAAAAATAACCGCGATTTTCCCCGCTTTAAGGTTATGTATTTTATCTTCTATACTCACTTGCATAGTCCCTTCTTCAATCACGAATAGGCAAAAATGATCTTTTTTATGAGGAACTGTATATACGTTCAAATTTTCGGAAGTCAAATCAAAAACTCTAAATGACAAATCTTGATCTTCCTTTTTTTGTTGATTATCTTTTATTTTTAATGTCTTCAAAATCCCCTCCTATATGGCACATAAATTGGGAGGTAAATCTAAAAAAACAAATAACACTTAAACGTAAAAATTATTAAAAACAGTTCAAATCACTTATAAAGCTGTTACAACCAGAATCTCCCATTGATTTGACCACAACAAACAATGAAGTCAAATCCAGCGTTAACATGCGCAAAATTTATCTAAAAAAGACCCGAATCGTAATTAATCAACCGTAATAAACCTCCCGCAGTAAGGTATATAAAGCATTAAATGACATTATTCTTTTGTGCTTGAATATACTCGGATGGTGTCATTTTATACTTCGCCTTAAATACTTTAGTGAAATAATTAGGATTTGAAAAACCGGTTTCATAAGCGATCTCAGAAATCGAATTACTGCTTTTTTCTAATAAATTAGCAGCGCGCTCTAACCTGACGGAACGTATAAAATCCACAGGACTCATTCCCGAAAATTCAAGTAATCTATTGTACAATGATGTTCTGCTTATAGATAAGTGGTTGCTCAATAGTTCCACAGACAATTGCGGGTTATCCAGATTTTCATGAACATATTCAAATACGTTCTGCAAAAACTTTTCTTTCTCCGATAAGACCTCCACTTCAGGGGAGACAAATGATAACTGTTTGCTGTAAGCATCTTTAAAAGCTTGATTTAGGAGCAATAAACTATTAACTTTTGCCAATAATACTGCCGTATCAAAGGGTTTTGAAATATAATCTACTGCACCAGACTCTAAACCGCAGACCAATCCATTTTCTACTCTAGAAGCTGTCAACAATATAATTGGAATATGTTTAGTCCGTTTATCCCGCACCAATTTCTGAGTCAATTCCATACCATTCATGATGGGCATCTGTACATCCGAAATGATCAGATCGGGATGATGAAAGAGGGCTTTCTGCCATCCCTCTTGCCCATTTGAAGCTTCGAAAATTTGATATAAAGAATCCAGCCGGCTTTTTAGAAAACCTCGAAAATCGTCATCATCCTCTACAATCAGCACCACTGGCCGAAGACGGATGTGGGGATCAGCAAGATCATGTTCTTGATGGATAACAGACTCCGAAATCTCATCATGCACAATCTCCATTTTTTCCAAAAGAAGATCAAAAGAAAAGGAACTCCCAAATCCGGGCTCACTCTCCACATACATCTTGCCGCCATACATCTTAACAAATGAATCTGCAATTGACAAACCGATACCAGATCCTTGATTCAAAATATTAGCTTGCGTATCGTGTTGATAAAAACTATCAAAAATAGCTTGATGAGAATCTTTTGGAATTCCGATTCCATCATCCTTGATTACAATTTTTACTTTTATCATATTGCCGACCTCTTGTACTTCAACGGACTGAATTTGGACAGAAATATTCCCTCCTTTTTCAGTAAATTTGAAGGCATTCGACAATAAGTTAAATATGATACGTTCTATTTTATTATGGTCAAAAGCGGTTAATATATGGTCTTCACAAGTCATAAAACGATAGTTGATTTCCTTTTGGATAGCCATGTCACTAAAGGAATCATACATATCTTTCACAAATGCCACTAAATCCCCTTTCGTATTATGGAGCTTCAGTTCATTCTCCTCCATTTTTCTAAAATCAAGCAATTGGTTGACCAGATTGAGCAGGCGATGCGCATTTCGTTTTATAAGCGCAATCTGTTGAGAAGTTTCCTTATCTTTTTCCTTAAGCAATAAAATATCAATTGGTCCTGTAATTAACGAAATTGGAGTCCGAAACTCATGGCTCAAATTTGTCAAGAATTTAATTTTCATTTGATCCAGCTGATGGAGATTATCCGCATTTCGACGTTCTTGCTCTAAAGCAAACTTTTGTTTGAGTTGACGCACGCCTCTACTCCTCAACCAATATAATCCAACTAAAAACACGATCGCATAAAATACAAAGGCATAACCTTTTAACCATATTGGTGGAGCAACATAAATAATAATAGATTTAATTTCTTCATCCCAGACCTCATCATTATTGCTCGCCCTTACCTCAAAAGTATAGGTTCCAGGATCCAAATTGGTGTAATAAGCAATATGTTCCTTACCCGCTTTAATCCAGTTTTTATCAAACCCCAGTAATCGATATTCATATTGATTGTCCTCGGATACCGTCATGTTTAAAGCAGCAAATGCGATCGAAAAGTTCTGCTTATACTTCAGGGAGATCTTTTGAGCAGTTAATAATGATTCGGATAGGATACCACCTTGAGCAGGACTTATTACTTTATTATCAATCTTTAATTCTGTTAATACCGGTTTAGATCGGTTATTATTAACTTTCAGATTATTGGGATAAAAATGATTAAATCCTTCTTGACCACCAAAATATACTTCTCCATCGGTTAGCGTGAGCCCAGCTCCCAACATGAAAGCCCCTTCTTGTAACCCGACCGAATAAGCATAATTTTTAAATGTTTTTTGCGTGGGATCATAACAGCTTAGTCCTTTATTAGTACTAAACCATATTTTCCCTGCCTGATCCTCTACGATACTCTGAACCACATCATTGATCAAGCCATCACGTTCAGATAAGGTTTTAAATTGTTGATCACCTTTTTGCAACAATCCTACTCCATTCCCATTGGTACCAGCATACAGATTTCCAGCTCGATCCGTATAGATCGATAAAACATAATTATTAGGCAAAGCGTTTACACTCTTATTATAGTATGATGTTTTACGCGTATATGGATTATAAACACAAATACCAGCGCCATACGTACCTACCCACATCTGTCCCTCATGATCTCTTCGCAAAGCACGAATAAAATCTGCCGAGGGACTCATCTCATCTGCTTTCGGATTGTCAGAACGACGAAATTTTTTGACAATACCATCTTTAGCCTGTATCACATTTATTCCACCACCATTAGTGCCGACCCATATATCACCATAAATATCTTTCTCTAAACTGAAAACTTCGCTATTATTCAATTGATTTTTACCTGAGCCGGTCAGGTATTGTGTACGAGATTTAGTTTCTAAATCAAACTTGATCACCCCCTTACCAAAAGTTCCCAACCATATTTCTCCAGCATGATCACCACTTTTTAATGCCAAAACGGTCAGCTCTTTATCTCCCGTCGGAATAGCCGATAATCGATCAGAAGTACGTTCGTACAGATACAATCCACCACCATCTGTACCCACCACCACATTGTTTTTATACTGCAGAAATGAAGTGATCATATTAATCTCCTTATTTCCATTGCCATAGCTGTCTATAGTTTTCAGGTTAAATTGATTTAAATTGACATCAAACTTATTCAGCCCCCCCTGCACTGTACCTACCCAATATATTCCAAATTTATCGAGATAGATAGAACGAATCGATTTATGACTGATACTTCTGGCATTTCTGACATCACGATTAAAAAATTTAAGTTCAAAATTATTGGTATTTAATACCCCTAAACCATTATCAGTCCCGATCCACAGCCCCCCTTTTAGATCTTTGGCAATACTATAAATACGCTTACTCCCTAATTTAGCACCTGATGTTGGCTGAAATACAGAAAATTGATCTTCATGATTACCTTTATACACAATGCCTTCCAGAGAAGAAACCCAAATACGCTTATGCTCATCCTCCTCCATACAAGTCAATTCCAGTAGTTGACCATGAGATGCGAGGAGGTGTTGCACAGCATAACTTTTACTATCTTTTAGATTAGCGCTAAACTGAAAGATTTTATTTTCAGCCGCTACCCACATCCGTCCCTGACTGTCCCTAAAAACATAGCGGGATGTCATCTTTGTAAACTTCTTTTCAATATCTGCATATAGTGTTCCAAGTGGCTTGTGAATATCTTGAACATTAATGACAAAGAGCCCACCATATGAGGTCACCCAGATATTACCTGCGACATCGGTATGAATTGCTGTTATCGCCGTACTTAACCAGTCACCTTTAGCATTCCGATCATAGCTTACTATTTTGTCCAATTTACGATCATAATAGCTTAAGCTTCCGCCATTAGTCCCTATCCAAACCCTTCCCATCTCATCTTCACATAATGCCGTGATGTGATTGGATTTTAAACCAGCTTCAACATCTGCGTTATAACGATAAACTTTAAACGTATAACCATCAAATCGATTTAACCCATCTTCAGTTCCAATCCATAAAAAACCATAACTATCTCTATAGGTACTAAACACGGTATTAGAAGATAAGCCGTCTTTTATTGTATAATGTTCAAATGAATGAGGTAACTCTTGCGCATTAGAAACAGTGCAAAAAATAAATGTAATGATTATTAAAAATTTGCACTTGAATAAATTCAACATATTTATGTTTAATAAGTTAACTGGTTAAAGGTTTACAGCAACACTTTTAATAAGTATCACAATACTCCTAAACTATCAAAAAAAATAGATTATTTGATCATTTAAGTACAATTTTAACATACTTACTCATCATTTGAACATTCTTACCTCAACAAGAATGTTACATCAGCTAGTTTTGGATTAATAATTATAAACCAACCCCCAAGGATAATTTTCACTATATGTTATTAGATCTAACCAAACTAATAAACAATTGAAAACAATATGCTTGGCATTTATAAACCATTTAGATGAACGCATGATTATGAGCACAAAAAACAGTACTTAGCACCCCATGATGAAAAGTAGCTATCCACGCTAATCAATGCCCTTACATAGGGCAAGCCAATTAATGATTTTAAACCAATTTATCTAATCAATTAAAATATTATGATGAAATATACCATGACACTTATTTGGTATGAGAAAAGACTATGGGGTATTCTCCTCCTTCATATTATATCATTTCTTATCCTATTGCTCGGAATAACTCCAGTATATGCACAAGAATTAAGACAAGTACGGGGTACGGTCGTTGACCAGAAAAACCAAGCTGTTGAAAGTGCTTCTGTTAAAGTCAAAGACGGAACCACTGGAATATCGACAGATATCAATGGTTCGTTTTCCATTCAAGTACCTAAAAATCGAAATACACTGGTGATATCTAAAATAGGATATACGAAAACAGAAGTAAATATTAATAATAAGACTGAATTACAGATTGTACTCAATAGTTCCAATATCGATATCGATGAGATTGTTGTAGTTGGTTACGGAACACAGAAAAAAGAAACTGTCGTGGGAGCAGTGACACAAACTACTGGCAAAGTGTTAGAAAGAGCGGGAGGTGTAGCAAGTGTAGGAGCTGCTCTGACGGGTAACGTTCCTGGAGTAGTCACCACCGCAAGTACAGGTATGCCTGGAGAAGAGGATCCACGTATTGTGATTCGTGGACGCAGTACATGGAATAATACAGATCCCCTAACGATGGTGGATGGTGTAGAACGTCCATTGAGCAGTGTCGATATCAGTTCGATTGAAACCGTATCGGTACTAAAAGATGCAACCGCTACTGCCGTATATGGTGTACGTGGAGCCAACGGAGTTATTCTCATCACCACTAAAAGAGGTAAAGAAGGTAGAGCTTCCGTGCGCGGTACAGTGAATAATATCATAAAAACAGTATCCCAATTGCCGGGAAAAATGGATTCATATGATGCCATGATGCTGCGCAACCGTGTCATCGAAAACGAATTGGCACTCTCTCCCAATAGTTGGGTTTCCTACCAACCTCAAAACCTGATCAACAAATACCGTTTCCCCGCCAATCAAGAAGAAAGAGAGCGTTATGTCAACACCAATTGGGCAGAGGAACTATTCAAGGGACATGCTTTCTCGCAAAATAGCAATCTGAATATTGCGGGAGGTACCAATTTTGTAAAATACTTTGCAAGTGCCGATTATTTATACGAAGGTGATATGTTTCGCGAAAATGATAACAATCGCGGCTACAAAGCCGGTTACGGTTTTAACCGCTTAAACATGCGATCTAACTTGGATTTTCAGCTCACACCAACCACCAAATTTTCAGCAAATCTCGCAGGATCGCATGGAAGAAGAAAAAGCCCTTGGGGTGGAGGAGATAATTACAACTATTGGATAGCAGCTTATACGGTACCTCCAGACGTTATTTACCCAAGGTATGCAGACGGTACATGGGGATTTTACAAACCTGATTCACAAGTAGGTATCAACTCTGCACAAGCACTGGCTACATCTGGAGTAGAATTGACAACTACGAGTAAAATAACGTCAGATTTTATATTAGAGCAAGATCTCAAAATGTTTGTCGATGGTTTAAAAGTCAGAGGAAGCATATCGCTCGATAATACTTTTGTAGAAGCAGGGAGAGGAGTTAACGATCTGTACAATAGTGTACAAAGTAAATGGATTGATCCAGAAACAGGATTGGCCGTTTACGGACAAAACATAGATAATAGCCGTTTTGACTTTGTGGAAGGGATCAACTGGGCTCAACAGTCTGGAGCAGTAAATAATGGACTGACTTATAGACGTCTATTCTACCAATTGCAATTGGATTATGCAACTCAAATAGCCAATGATCATAACATCACAGCTATGGGTTTGTTCAACCGCAATCAATATGCTACTGGAAGTATACAGCCCTTTTATCGTGAAGACTGGGTATTTCGTACGACCTACAATTACAAAGGAAAATATATGCTTGATTACAGTGGAGCTTATACTGGATCTGAAAAATTTGCTCGCGGTTACCGATTTGGATTTTTCAATTCTGGGGGTATAGGATGGTTACTGTCTGAAGAAAATTTCATGAAAAATATTTCCTTTTTAGACATGTTGAAACTTCGTGCTTCCTATGGTGATATAGGAGATGACAATGTCAATGGTCGTTATTTATACTTGACACAATGGTCTTATGGCGGTCAGTCGCATATGGGAACTGTTGGAGAAGCACCAGAACGCAGTACTTACACTTGGTATAAAGAAAATGAACTCGGCAACCCAAATGTACGCTGGGAAAAAGTAAGAAAGCTAAATTTCGGTACTGATTTCTCCTTTTTTAATGGGGTGATTTCAGGTCAGGTCAATGTATTCAGCGACAAGCGGACCGATGTCTTGATCACGGGAAATAACCGTGCAGTTCCCGATTACTTTGGTGTGGCAGCACCAGCAGCTAACTTGGGAATCGTGACCAATAAAGGATATGAAGTAGAATTAAAGGTGAGTAAAGCAATTAATCAACACTGGCGTTTATGGGGCGATATGAACTTTACACATGCTAAAGATAAAGTGATAGAAGGGGACAGCCCGGCATTACTACCCGATTATCAAAAGCTCGATGACAAACAAATAAGTCAAACCTATACCTATGTCGGTAGTGGATACTATAACACTTGGGATGAATTATATGCCAGTACCATACATGATAATAATGACGGGAATAAACTACCTGGTAACTATCACATACTGGATTACAATGGCGATGGATTGATCGATTCCAAGGATAATATACCTTATGCCTACCCTTCTACACCTCAAAATACGTACAACTTAACGGTTGGATTTGACTGGAAAAATTTAAGCATCATGACCCAATGGTATGGTGTGAACAATGTCACGCGTCAGGTCGTATTAAACAGTTTCGAGAGACAGCGCAATTTGGCTTATTATGAAGGTTCCTATTGGTCTAAAGATCAAACGAATGCAGATGTACCTTTACCTCGTTGGCTTTCTGAACCAAGTAGTTATACGGCAGGTGATCGCTTTATGTACGACGGATCCTATATCAGACTCAAGACTGCGGAAATTGCTTATAACCTGACTGCAGACAACAATTTCATACGCCGTATGGGATTTCAACACATTCGCATCTTCCTCAATGGTCATAACCTCTTATTTTGGTCCAAAATGCCCGATGATCGTGAATCCAACTATGCAGGCACAGGCTGGGCATCACAAGGCGCCTACCCTACCGTCAAACGTTTTAACCTAGGTGCAAACATTACTTTTTAATCGACATGATGATGAAAAAATATTTAAAAATTATAGTGTCTTTTGGTGTCATAGTTTCCTCTTCATACATGAGTTCCTGTAAAAAGTATCTCGATAAAGAAGAACAATCTATTATTTCAGAAAAAGAAGCTTTTAAAAACTTTAATAATTTCCAAGGCTATACCGAGGAGCTCTACCATTGTATTGTTAATTTCAGTAATCTCTACTATACAAATTCGTGGAACTGGGGAGAAGACGAGATTACCTCTACCGCTGGCTCCTACCATTTTATACACAAGATCGATAATGGCAATTTTTGGGGCTGGCAGGCACAGCACGATGGCTGGGGTTCGGGCTGGATGGAACAAAGTGATTTTACAACAGAATTTTTAGGAGGAAACGATCGCAACATCAATAAAGATCTCTGGAATGCAGCTTGGTTTGGTCTACGAAAAATTAGCATTGGTCTTGAAAATATGGATAAAATGACCGAAGCCACTCAGGAAGAACGGGACCTTATTAAAGGACAGTTGCTTTTCTTTAGAGGTTGGTTTCACCATCGGTTGATGGAATATTTTGGTGGTATGCCTTATATTAATAAGGTATTGCCAAGTGATGAGAAACTGACCCTTCCCCGTCTAAATTATCATGAATGTGCAGATTTGGCAGCAGCAGATTTCCGTGAAGCAGCCAATCTTTTACCCATCAATTGGGATGATACCAATCCGGGAAAAAGAACACTGGGGAAAAATGCTTTGCGCATCAATAAAATAATGGCTTTGGGTTATCTGGGTAAAAATTATCTGTGGGCAGGTAGTCCATTGATGAATTTTACGGTAACCGGTAGCCGCACTTATCAAGCCGATTATTGTAAAAAAGCAGCGGAAGCTTTTGGCGAATTGTTGTCGCTCACCGAAAGTGGACAGACTCCTTATAAATTGGTGGATTTTGAAAACTATCATCTCAATTTCTATACCATCAGTGAAAATTGGGCACTTCCAGGTAGTACTGAAGCCATCTTTAGAGGTCCTTATAATGCGGGTAACAACACCCATTATGGAACCAGTAAACAGTACATGCCGAGCTTGATCACCGAAGGCGATGCTCTCAAATTTGTCCCTACTGCCAATTATGTCAATTATTATGGAATGGCAAACGGTTTACCCATTAAAGATATTACACAAGCAGATGCAGAATCTGGATATGATCCACAATATCCATGGAAAGGACGTGACCCTAGATTTTATAATGATATCGTCTTTGATGGCGTTAAGGTCATAAAAGGAACTATACCTCCCAAGGATAGACCGGAAAATGAATATCGATATGCACAACTCTATACCAATGGATCTTATCGTAATATTCAAAATGGAAGCCGTACAGGTTATACGCTTCGCAAATTTATTCCCTTAACAACAAACGATTATGACAGAGCTTTTGACTATGGATCCAATATGCATATCTATGTTCCGTATATGCGTCTGTCAGATGTCTACCTAATGTATGCCGAAGCGGCATCTATGGGAAATAATTCTGCTAATGGAAAATCGGCCAATTATAACAAAACAGCGGTAGAGGCAGTCAATATAATTCGTAAACGTGCTGGAGTCGCCGATGTAAACACTAAATTCTTAGCTTCTTCAGATGCTTTTATTGGTGAATTACGCCGCGAAAGAGCTGTTGAACTCGCCTATGAAGGACATCGTTTCAATGATTTGAGAAGATGGTTGTTACTCACCGAAAGTCCATACACCCTAAAAACTGCACTTGAATTTGATAGAACAGGGACTTTCAATACAACAGACCCTACTGAAAACCGTGTGGTTAATATGAAAGAAAAAGTATTAGTAGAACGAAAATTCACAAGCAAGCATTACTGGCTTCCATTAAAAGTATCTGATGTCAGTATGTATCCTGAATTTTCACAAAATCCCGGATGGTAACTCGAATGAGCGATCAATTCATAAAATTATGAGACAATGAAATATAAAAAATTAAAAATAGCATTGTGCCTGAGTATGGTCGGTTTGGGTACGCTTGACGCATCAGCATCTCGCTTATTTCAATATGCCCCAATATCACCAGCAAGATTCGGATTAAAAGATACCGTGCAAACGGATAGTACAGAGCTCATACAAGTGGCTTTTCGTAAGGTCAAAAAGCAAAATCTCATGGGCGAAGTCCAAGCGATTAATCTAGCACAGTTAATGGAAAAAAACTATACAACCTATAGTCTCGAAAACCTAGATGCATTGATTTCTGGATATAATGGAAATATATGGGGATCTGCAGGTTACCTGCTGTTAATTGATGGATTCCCCCGTGATGCCGACAATGTCATGCCTACTGAAATTGAACAGATCTCAGTATTGAAAGATGCAAATGCGATCGCACTTTATGGTAGCCGTGCAGCAAAGGGTGTGATCTATATTACGACCAAACGTGGAAAAGCTGGTAATCAAAAAATTAACATCCGTACCAATGCAGGGATCAATACCCCCATCAGTTATCCGAAATATCTCGGTTCTGCAGAATATATGACACTCTACAATGAAGCGAGACGCAATGACGGACTTCCTAATCTATATACACAGGAAAATATTTATAAGCATGGTACAGGAGAGAATCCTTATCGCTACCCGAATGTAGATTATTATTCATCAGATTACATTAAAAAGAGCTACAATAGATACGATGCTACCGCAGAAGTATCTGGTGGCAATGAAAGGACGCAGTATTATACCAATTTTGGATTTTGGTCTGCTGGATCATTATTAAACTTTGGTGAAGCAGTCGATAATAACACTTCCAATCGCTTTAATATGCGGGGTAATATTAATGTTAAATTAAATAATATCATTTCATTAAATGTGGACGCAGCTGCGAGCTTTTATACATCCAAAGGTGTCAATGCAGATTATTGGGCTGCTGCCGCCACAGGTAGACCACACCGCTTTTCTCCGCTCGTGCCGATCAGCATGATTGAAGAAAGTGATGAAAACTCCTTGATTCTAGTTAACAACAGTAACTTTCTAGTAGATGGCAAATATTTATTAGGGGGTAGTCAATTGGATCAGACAAACGCATTTGCCAACATCTATGCCGGAGGAAGTAATAGACACCTCAACAGACAATTTCAGTTTAACACGGGGCTAGATTTTAATCTAAACGATGTACTGGAGGGTTTAACATTTCAAACAGCGATGGCTATTGATTATCAAAATCAGTATAATCAATCGTATAATAATAATTATGCCATATACCAAGCCAATTGGAACAACTATAATGGTAACGATCTCATCAGTAGTCTTACCAAATATGGCGACGATCGTATTTCTGGGGTGCAAAATATAGGTGGAAGTGCCTACAGACAAACATTAGGTTTTACAGCGCAATTAAACTATGCACGCACCTTTAATGAGCAACATCATGTCTCCGCAATCCTATTGGCCAATGCTTTTCAAATCGGAAAGTCTGCTGAATACCATAAACAAAGCAATGCTAATCTAGGTCTACAGTTTGGATACCATTTTGCTAATAAATATTTTGTTGATTTTAGTGCCGCTATACCGCATTCTGCTAAATTACCAGAAGCCAAACGTAAGGCCATTTCACCAACTTTATCTATGGCATGGCGTCTGAGTGAAGAAGAATTCATGAAGGACAATAGTGTCTTTAATAACTTAAAATTAAAGGCCTCTGCCGGGATAATCAATACCGACCTCGATATAGAAGATTATTATTTATATAAAGGATATTACACCTATAACAATGCGGCATGGTACAGTTGGAGTGATGGTCAACTGGTACACACTTTTGATCGTTTCAGAGGTGAAAATATGGATATGCGATACCCACAACGTAGGGAGATCACCTTTGGCATAGAAGCCGGCATGTACAATAACTTGGTGACATTTAATGCCTCTTATTTTTACAACCAGATGCATGGGATGCTGGTACAACCAAATACACTGTATCCGATGTACTTTATGTCCTACTGGCCTACTTATTCAGATATGCCATTTGTCAACTTTAATATAGATGAGCGCCAAGGTGTAGATTTTGGTTTAAATATCAATAAAAGCTTTAAAAATAGTTTTCTTTCGTTAGGGGTAACGGGGCTTTATTATGACACGAAAGCAGCTAAACGGGATGAATTGTATGAAAATTCATATCAAAACCGTACCAATAGACCATTGGATGCAATCTGGGGGCTGCAAAATGAAGGATTTTACCGAGATCAAGCAGATGTAGATCAGTCACCTGTCAGTACTTTTGGAGAAGTAAAACCTGGAGATATTAAATATAAAGATCAAAATGGTGACGGAACGATTGATACCCGCGATGAGGTCTACTTAGGCAAAGCCGGTTGGGCAGGAGCTCCATTTTCATTGGGCTTCAACTTCACTGCTAAATGGAAAAATCTAACATTATTTGCTGTTGCAACAGCAAGATATGGTGCATATGAAATGAAAAACAGCTCTTATTTCTGGATGGATGGCGAAGATAAATACTCCATTATAGCACGTGATCGTTGGACGGAAGAAAATAAAGAAACTGCGACATATCCACGTTTAACAACTGGAAATAGCGATAACAATTTCCGAATTTCAGATTTTTGGATGTATAAAAGCAATCGATTTGACCTCTCCAAGGTTCAGATTTCCTATGATTTTCCAACACGTGTTTTAGGAAAGGGAATCGTCAAAGAACTTGGAATTTATACAAATGGTTATAATTTGATGACCCTTGCCAAAGAAAAAGAAACGATGCAACTCAACGTAGGTGGTACACCGAGAACAAGATTTTTCAATTTTGGTGTAAAGGCCTTATTCTAAATTATCAGTGAAAAAATAATTGACATGAAAAAAATCATATTCATATTCAGCATTGCCTCTGTCCTATCGCTCACTTCCTGTGAAGATATGTTTGAGCCTGCCATCGAAAATATTTTAGATATTGAGACCGCATACGATAGGCCTTTGTACGCACAAGGATTATTATTAAATGGTTATACAAGAGTACCCACAAACAGTTGGTCATTTAACGATGTAGCCACAGACGATGCCGTAATTAACGAACGGGCAAATGATTATCAAAAAATAGCTACGGGGCAATGGACTGCTATCAACAATCCATTTGATCAATGGCGGAATAGCAAATCAGCAATACAGTATATCAACAACTTTTTAGAATTAACAGACAAAGTAAGTTGGGCCTCGACAGAACAGGTCACCACTATGTTCAATGATCGGATGAAAGGTGAAGCCTATGGTCTCCGTGCCTTATTTATGTTCCATCTGCTTCAATCCCACGCAGGGAAAACGAGTAGCGGTGAACTTATGGGCGTACCCATTATACTGGAACATGAGGTATTATCATCCGATTTTAACCATAAAAGAGCCACTTTTGAAGCCTGTATGCAACAAATTTATGCAGATATTCAAAAAGCGGAGGACTTACTACCGCTAGATTATGAAGATATTTCATCGCAAAGCGAAGTTCCCGCTAAATATCAAGCATTAGCAATCAAAATGGATGATTACAATCGAGTTTTCGGCAAACATTTTCGTTTACGGATGAGTAAACGAATTATTCAAGCGATCAAGGCCAAAGCAGCGCTTATGGCCGCAAGTCCAGCTTTTGCAAGTGGCAATACAACTACCTGGGCTGACGCTGCAAATTACGCAGGTCTTGTGATCCAGCAAAAAGGAGGTGTATCTGGCATAGACCCACAAGGAGCATTATTTTATCAGCAAAATAGCGTGAATGCCATGAACGAAGGTCGCAATACGTCAGAAATACTATGGCGTGTAGATCGTGGTGATGTATCGTCAAATTTAGAAGCGGATCAATTTCCTCCTACATTGTTTGGTCGTGGGCGGATTAATCCAACCCAAAATCTGGTCGATGCGTTTCCAATGGCCAATGGGTATCCAGTGACCGATATTGCAAATAGTGGATTTAATGCTCAATCTCCTTATGATAACCGCGATCCGCGACTTAAAAACTATATTTTAGTTAACGGGACGACATCAGGCGTAAATAATACGGCAATCAATACAACGGTAAACAGTCCAACCAATGATGGATTAAATAAAGTGGAAACATCCACCCGGACAGGATATTACTTACGTAAATTATTACGTCAGGACGTCAATCTTAACCCTTCTTCTACATCGGGACAATATCATATCACTCCGCGCCTGCGTATGACTGAGATATATCTCGCCTACGCCGAAGCGGCTAATGAAGCTTGGGGACCTACTGGTACTGGTACACAGTCATTTTCGGCTTACGATATCATCAAAGCAATCCGAACACGTGCTGGTGTAGGTACGACTAATGGAGACCCCTACCTCAATCAGGTCAAAAACAATAAAGAGCTGATGCGAGAACTCATCAGAAATGAAAGAAGATTAGAATTATGTTTTGAAGGTTTTCGATTTTGGGATATCAGAAGATGGAATAAAAATTTGACCGAACCAGCTCGGGGTATCAGCATTCAAAATAATAGTTATACAACTATCCAGGTTGAAAATAGAGTATATGAACCCTATATGCAATACGGTCCTATTCCTTATAGTGAAATCCTAAAATACAGTAACCTCGAACAAAACATGGGATGGTAAAACATTTATAAAAAAATCAGATGAAAAAATTACATATATTTTCCGTTATACTAATATTAGTATTTACATCCTGTAAAAATCAGGACTGGGAATTTCCAGATTTCGAATACCAGACGGTATATTTCGCTTATCAATATCCGATACGTACGATTACTATGGGAGAAGACTTATTTGACACCTCGTTAGATAATGAAGGTAAATTCAAGGTAATGGCTACTACTGGCGGTGTCTATGATAATAAAAAAGATATCACCATTGATTTTACGGTAGACAATACGATGACCAACAAAATCGTATATGGTTCAAATGATGCCGATGTGATCCCATTGCCAAGTAACTATTATACGATAGCGTCCAATAAAATCGTGATTCCAAAAGGGAGCATTACTGGAGGAGTAGAAATACAGTTAACAGCAGATTTCTTTGCCGACCCTAAAGCAATCACAACCAATTATGTGCTTCCTATACGTCTCACTCAGGTCATGAATGCAGATTCTATCTTATCAGGAATTCCAAAGGCAGGAAGCCTACGCCGAAAAGCAGTAGCTGACGACTGGGACACGGCCCCAAAAGATTATATCTTCTATGCCATTAAATATATCAATACCTGGCAGGGTAATTATCTCCGCCGCGGCCGTGATATGATTGTTGGTAAAAATGGAAATAATGCCCTCACTCAAACGCAAATTAGAAGAAATGCTTACGTAGAAAAAGATGAGGTTAAAAGCCTGACCACAGCGTCTTTGAAAAATACGATCCTTCCATTAACATTTAAGGATGTAGACGATAAAAATATAGATTGCAATCTACTATTGTCATTTGATGATAACAACAACTGTACAGTCACTTCGGCAACAGCGGGAGCAACAGCTTCGGGAAAAGGAACTTTTGTTAAAAGAGGAGATAAAAATAGTTGGGGAAATACCGATCGGGATGTTTTGTATTTAACATACCAAATCGATATGCCCAAAATGACTGTGAGCACGCAGGATACATTGGTCATGCGTGACAGAGGAGTCAAAATGGAAACATTTTCTGTTGCAATAAAACCATAATTCTTTAATCTATAAATCGAAAAATGAACATGAAAAGATTAAATAGAATCATTGGATCGAGCCTGATAGCAGGTCTCTTTTTAAATTCCTGTGCAAAACATGAAGTTTTAAATTATTCAGTAGAAAAACCTGAAAGTATTATTGCGCAAGAAGATATTGATGCCTATAGCCCATTGATCTCATACATCGATAAAAAGGCTCATCCAAATTTCAAATGGGGAGTGGCCCTCAATATGGACGATTACCTCAATAAAGGCGTAATGTTTCGCTTAGCAAATCGAAACTTTGAAGAAATGGTCATGGGATACGAAATGAAGCATGCTTCAATTGTACAAGCTGATGGCAACCTGAACTTAAGTAAACTAGAGCGGCTGATCAAAGCAGCACAAGAAAATAATATGCAGCTCTACGGTCATACCCTTACTTGGCATTCAGGACAAAATGCAGCTTACTTAAATAGCCTGATTGCTCCAGTATTACTACCCCCTGGTTCGGCACCAGTACCAGGAGGTATCAATGTCCCATCACTTTCGGGTTATGCACTAAAGATGACTAACCCATCAGTTGCCAATGCGTGGGAAGCACAAACAGCTTTTGACCCCAAAGGACTAGAAGACAATACCGAATACATACTAAAAATTACAGTAAGAGGTAGTAAGGCTGGAAATATTGGTTTAGATCTTCAAGAAACAGTCACATATACAGGTGATAGTTTTGGTTCTATTGCTTTTACTACAGACTATAAGGAGTATGAACTTAAAGTAAAAACCACGGCACTACGCACTCGATTAATCATTAATTTCGGTCAGTTTGCAGGAACAGTTTTCGTAGACAATATTTCCTTAAAAAAGGCTGGTAGTAATGTTGAGCTCATCCCTGACGGAGATTTTGAAAAAGACATCACTGGATGGATAGGATGGGGCAACAGTTCTACCCGCTCACAATCTGCAGTAGGTGAAGGATATGGCGGACCTGGTGGTATCAGAGTTGAAAAAACACCTGAAGAGAAAAAAACAATTCTTACTGAAGCATTAGAAACTTTTATTGCAGGTATGTTTTCTGTATCCAAAGATTATGTCAAAGCTTGGGATGTGGTCAATGAGCCTATGTCCGACTGGCCTGATCAGTACGCTTTGAAAACTGGAATTGGCAAAACCGAGTTAGCAGAGGACGAATTTTATTGGCAAGACTATCTGGGTAAAGATTATGCGGTCAAAGCCATTCAACTTGCTCGTAAATATGGTAATCCCAATGATATCCTTTTTATAAACGATTATGGTCTTGAGGGTGGTGGAGATAAATGTAAAGGTTTAATTGCCTACGTCAATTATGTGGAAAGTAAAGGCGCCAAGGTAGATGGCATCGGTACGCAGATGCATATCAATAGCACGGCCAATAAAGATCAGATCGTCAATATGTACAAATTACTCGCCGCAACCGGTAAAATGATAAAAGTATCTGAGCTTGATATCGGTCTTGGAGATAACATCAAAACGGCAAATGCGACTGCAGAAATGTATCAACAGCAAGCAGAAATGTATCAATTTGTCATTGAAAAATACTTTGAAATTATCCCAAAAGCACAACAATATGGGATCACCTTATGGAGTCCTTTGGACAGTCCTGATCGCGAAAATTCTTTTTGGAGAAGAGGAGAACCGATTGGAATATGGACAGAATCCTTTGTTCGTAAACCTGCATATCAAGCGGTAGCAGAGGCTTTGCAAAAACAGAAGTAAGGGGATTAAATGATCTGGTAAATTGAGGGGAGGGTTAAAAAAAATAGAAGCCCTTCCCTCTTTTTTATTCGATAGGGTTACAACACATCATTCAAACAATCAAGATGAAATTGATCATAAAAACAGCTGCTTATTTACTGCTTTTATTCTTGCACAGTTGTAGTCATCAATCTTCCCCAAAAGAGGGTCATGAAGTCATATTACAGGTCGGTACATATACACTCATGCAAGATGAATATCATTATCTAAAAGAAAAATTAAAACGTAATCATCATGACTCCATCCAGCTACTTGAAGAAATACGGGATCAAGCCTACCTATTAGCATTTGCAAAAGAGCATCGTTATGATACCATCAATGAGCTCCATAAGCGTCTGGACTATGCACTGAAATTTTATGTAGCTCAGGTGGACGGTTACCTTTGGAACAAAAAAGTAAAACCAAAATTACAAGTTACAGATAGTTTACTTCAAACAGCCTATAAAAAAAGTGCTTTTGTATATCAGATCGATCTGATCAAATTCTCCGATAAAGACACTAGCGCTTTACAAAAAAGCATGTTCAATCAAAGCCAATTTAATAATTTAAAAAAGATAACACCAAAGGGACAGTTCCATCAGATCACATTAACCTATCCATTTCTTCCATACGGAGTGTTCACCACACAACTTGACCAAGCCAAAATTAACGATATCATAGGTCCTTTTGAAACAGATGAAGGTGTATATGTGATGATGGTAAAAAATATAGTACCAGCTCCACTCCGCCCCTATAAAGAAATGGAGCACAAATTGCGTCAGGCTATAACGATAAGAATGACCAATAAATATGTATTTGAAAGCGTCAAGCACATACAAGCGGAAACAAAACCTAGATTCTATGATCAAGCGATAACAGATTTATGTCGTCATTATGATCTAAAAGAAAAAAAATGGAGCAGTAAGGTAGACGGTATGCTGTTGATGGAATATACATTTCATGGCAATACAAAACAATTCAAAGGAAAAGATTTTAAAGAATTCATCCAATATCAACCCATGTTTTTTGGCTCCCTTCAAAACACAGAAGATGTCAAGAAGATGATCAATACCCATTTAATTACCCTATTTCTGTATGATGAAGCTCAAAAACTTTCACCTGAAAACGATAGCGAATACTTATTATTTAAAGGTTGGCTAAGAAATCGTTTTTATATAAATTATTTCAGAGAACACGTTATACTTCCTCATATTCAACCTCAACAAAAAGCTATTCAATCCAATTTTAACATGCAGAACGATAGTCTAAAGCAGCAATTTTTAATCAAAAAAGAGAAAGAAGAATATCGAAAACAAATAGACCGATTAAAAACCAATTATAAGTTAGTCGTGGATAAAATGACTTAAACTACTACTATTCAAGAACCACTATCAATTATTCATATTTAATCATTTAATAAACAAAAAATCATGAAAAAAATCATTTTAATTTTAAGCCTACTATTAATCAGTTCAGCAGCCACTTACGCCTTTAATCAACAAAGTGTAACTGCTTACGCAAGTACTCCAAATCAGCATGCTCAAATGGGAGTTAACATCAATAGTAATTGCACTTATCTCCTTTTCAACTGTGAATGGAGTAATGCAACTTCTGGAACCGCGGTAGCTTTTGGTGATGAATTACTTGGACAGTATGGTTGGTCACAAGGAAACGGAGAAAGTAGATATTCGGTATTGGGATCTGGTCGATATTGGTCATCTTTAACCGTATATATTTATGCTGGAGGGCCACTTGGAGCACAAGGAACGGCAACCGTAAGTTGGTTTTAATCATTTTGTAAACAAAAAAATCATGAAAAAAATCATTTTAATCTTATGCTTATTAGTCACCAGTGTGACCATGAGCTTTGCTTATACCAATGGTATAGGCCTAATGGCGTCCTCTGTTCCGGGTATGTACCCTGCCAATAACAGTCAAGTGGTCTGGATAAACAGCTATTGTGAAATCGCTTTTAGATCTACCTACACTGGCGCGGGTGAACCGTCATATATTCCCACCTCTGGTTCGGCATATTTAAAACATGGAAGTACAACGATTCATAATTATATCTTTGGAGCTTCAACCGGAAATTATCAAACATTTTCTGGATATTGGTATGCTATGGAAGTTGGCATTTACTGCGCATCCAATTCTATTGGATTAGTGGAGTTAATGTGGTAGTCACCATAAAAAACATTGGATAATTGATGAGGTATAGAGAGGGGAAAATGTTCCCTCTCTATAAAATTATAACATATAAAAACATGAAAATCAACACACTTAAATCTATATTTATTTTATTGTTCTTATTTTTTCAGACGCTTGGATATGCTCAGGATAAGAACTTTCATATCTATGTTTGCTTTGGTCAATCCAATATGGAAGGACATAGCAAATTTGAAGATCAAGATACCTTAGTCAATCACCGTTTCTATTCACTTCAAGCGGTTGACTGTCCAGACCTCAATCGTAAAAAAGGAGAATGGTACCTAGCCAAACCTCCTATAACCCGATGCAATACAGGTCTTACACCTGCAGATTATTTTGGTAAAACACTCGTTGAAAATCTCCCAGATAGCATTCGTGTCGGTATCATCAATGTATCCATTGGAGGCTGCCATATTCAGCTTTTTGATAAAGATAGCGTAACCAATTATGTACATAGAGCCCCTAACTGGATGAAAGGTATGTTAGCTGCCTACGATAATAATCCCTATGATAGATTAGTTGAAATGGGAAAGATCGCACAGCAAAGTGGAGTCATCAAAGGGATCTTACTGCATCAGGGCGAATCAAATACGGTAGACCAAGATTGGCCTAACAAGGTAAGTCAAGTATATCACAACCTATTGAAAGATCTAGGATTGCAGGAAGAAAAAACTTCACTCCTAGCTGGTGAATTATTAGCAGCAGATCAAGGCGGTAAATGTGCGAGCATGAATACCATTATTCAAACTTTACCCCAAACTATTAAAAATGCTCATGTTGTCTCTTCAAAGGATTGTGAAGGAGTGACAGATGGCTTGCATTTTAGTGCCGCAGGTTATAGACAGCTTGGCATCAACTATGCCAAAGTCGTATTAGCCCTTAAGCCCTAAATCATGATAACGATCGCATATTTTGCTTCCTATCATTTTTAATTTTAAATCGGAAAGAAGGTATTGAAGAGCATGCATGTCTACGCATTTTCTCGAACATAGAGTAAATTAAGAGAGCTGAAATCTGCTATTCAATGTGTATCAACAAAGAAGATAAGACCATAAGGAATATCTTCAGATCTTGATCAAAAGATATATTATAGCTTTACTGCAATGAGCAGAAGATTTTTCAAGATCATACGCAGTAATAGCTAACTAATCAGAGAAATAAAGAGCAAAAAATATGCTGATCAGGTAAATATTGAAATAACATTTACCTGATCAGCATATTTAAACACATATAATTACTTAACTGAATTAATCGAATGAGCAGAGGTTGCATAAAGACCGATCATAGCCCCAGTAAAACCACCTGCGACATCTGTAGAAAGAATATCTCCCGATACAGTTCCACCTAGATTCTGATAATCATGACCAGCTAAAGCATATGAAAATGTATAGTCATCACCTGATGCACTAACGCGCAATTTCATTTTACCCAATGTACTGAGTTTTTGCCTAGCCACTATTTGTGTGACACCATTTTCACTACGCTCGAGTTGTATGTAGTATTCCTGATTTGATTTTGTAACACCAAATACATAATTGAACTTTTCACTCTGTAGGCAAGTAATACCAGCAAGATCCTTTTCAGAACTTGGGATATAATCCATTACTACCTCAGAAGTAAATGATAAGTGTTGTTGTCTATAAAATAAAGCGGATATCGGCTTCTTTTCTTTAATATGAATATCAAAAGGTTTAATCGTCAATCCATTCTTTTCATTTACCAAAAACTTTTCACGAGGGCCACGCAATGCAATCCAGCGTTCATCTAGTACTTTTCCATTTAATTTGTCCTTAAAAGTGAAATTCCCATTTGGAAAATAACCTGCTTTACCTTGACTATTTATAACCCCTTTGGGTGTTCGCACCAATGCCTTCAAAGGCTCCATTCCTCCCTCAAAAACGGGCCATTTACCCGACCAATCAACAGGTAATACAAATGTCTCCCGGCCGGAGTTGACACGACCTTTTTCATTAGGTCTAACCGCTAAAAACACACCATACCATTCCCCATCAGCAGTTTGTACTAAATCTGCATGACCTGCCCAATCGACTTTATTGGGTCTATCAGCGGGTAGATGACGCTGTGAAAGAATTGGATTATTTTTTGCAGGAATATAAGGCCCCATAGGGTGATCACTAGAAAAAATAACCTCACTGTGATTTCCTCCAGTACCTCCTTCTGCACACATTAAATAATATTGTCCATCTTTCTTATAAATATGTGGAGCTTCAATCCAGATGGGTTGCTTGGAAAGATCTACTCCCCCATCAACGATGATCTTACTCGTACCTTTTACAACCTGATCCTTCTCCACATCATACTCCCAGATTTTGATCACCCGATGACCTTTATACAATTCTTTTCCTGCATCAGGAGCATCATTATGGACCACATAGGCTTTTCCATTATCATCAAAAAATAAGGCAGGGTCAATTCCTTCAAATTGCAATTTTATCGGGTCTGACCAATTGTTCTCTTTAGGATCTTTTGTTTTAACGACCATGTTACCAATACCCGAAGCAAACTGCGTAGTGATCATATAAAATGTATCGTTATTAGGATTATACATGATATCAGGAGCATAGACACCTTCACTGATACCGGCATTGCCCACTTGTAGCTGAGACTCACGGTTCAGAACATGGCCTATCTGTTTCCAATTTACCATATCATTAGAGTGAAAAATAGGAACACCAGGAAACATCACAAAGGAAGAAGCTACTAAATAATAATCGTCACCTTTCCGTGTTATACTAGGATCAGGATAGCAACCTTGCAAAATAGTACTATAAAATTTCCCTGGAATAATTGGATTTTCACTGTAAATCAGATCATTACCTGTATAGTTGAAATTACTAAATAGAGGTGATCCTTGTGGTCTTTTTAGGTTACCTTTTCCATCATCTGTCCGCATCGCTTGGCATGATGAAAATATAACGAGCGTCAGTACACAACATACTGCTGCTGTTTTATCTCTTATCTGTTGTATTATTTGCATTTTATATTTATAATTATTGAACACATTAAAGCGCGAATCATTCTGTTCAGACCTCATTTAATTATGATGTTTGATCATTAACTTTATTTTTTTCAGATCTTCCAGTTCATGAACAGGTCTTTCGATATCATATGGAATAGGCTTTTTTGAAAATGTTTGGAAATAAAGAAGGCAGGCATCTTTCCACCATACCGCATCCCTAGACTGAATCTTCAACTTCGACTGTACCTCAACAAATCGCTGCTGGTCCACTTGCCCCTCCAATCTATCCCAAACTTGCTGCATGGCACGTACTTGTTGCACACCCGCATCATATTTGTAACACAATTCATCCCACATGGAACGTCCACTTTTCATGGTATAGCTCCATGGCACATGATGAAACCAAAGTAAATACTGATCTGGACATAATTGGATATCTCCAAAAACCTCTTGAATAGGTGGACGGTACTGAGATATAGCATTACTGCCATTAGAAGTGCGATCAAATCCCAACCCTACAGTATCTGCATGATGATAATACCAAGGCATCCAGTCTGGACGACCTCCTTCCTGATCACCCCAAGGTTCAGGACCATAGTGATGGTCAAAGGCAAATATATGATGTAGCCCCAAAGGCATCATATAGTTAACGACTGTTTCGCGCGAACCCATCATCATTTTCTTCACAGGGTCAATAAACTTATTATCAGTCGAAAAGGTCATGCTAATCCATTCCTCCGCAATTTGTTCAGACGATAGCTCATGATTCCAAGCCAGCCTTCCGAAAGCAAACCAATTTGCCTGCCCAAAATGGTGACCTGTCCAATTGATATCTTCACCAATATTAGCCACTGCAGCAATCGCTGTTTTCCGTGCAGGTCTTAATGTACCATCCGTCAATTTTGCAACTGTACTCCCCTTTCCATCGGCATAAGTATCACTATCCAGTGTTTCTTTAAATAGTGGTGCGAGATAGGCCAAGTGATTCGCAAACCCCAGATATTCTTGCGTGATCTGAAATTCGACCATCTCATTACTTTTCTGAAGTGCACCGAAGAGTGGATTAAAGGGTTCACGAGGCTGAAAATCGATCGGTCCATTTTTAATTTGAATGATCACATTATCTCTGAATGCACCATCGAGAGGGACAAATTCTTGATAGGCCTGTTTGGCTCGATCTTCAGAAGAAGGATTATAAACAAAAGCTCTCCACATAATCACACCATGGTATGCCTTTAAGGCATCTGCAAGCATATTTGCCCCATCTGCATGAGTACGCCCATAGTCTTGGGGACCTGGCTGTCCTTCAGAATTAGCTTTCACCAAAAAGCCACCAAAGTCAGGAATTACCTGATAAATCTCTTTCACCTTATTCTTCCACCATAAAATGACCTCAGGATTAAGCGGATCTGAATCTTTCGTACCCCCTAAAATTTTTGGAGAAGAAAAGTTAACAGACAGATAAACTTTGATGCCATATCTTCTAAAGATATCAGCCAGACTTTTTAATTTAATCACATATTGCGAACTCAAAATTTGAGGAGAGGCATTTACATTGTTAATAACAACAGCATTGATACCAATAGAAGCATTAGCTCGTGCATACTCCTCATATCGAGGAGATATGACACCTGGCAATTCGTCCCATTTCCACAACGAATATCCTGCATAACCACGTTCAACGGTGCGATCCAGATTATCCCAATGATTGAGAATCCGGATATCAAATGAGGGTATTTCTTCTATATTTAAATTTGAAACAGGTTGATTGGTCGCCTGAAGTTGCAACAAATGATAAGCTGCATATAATAACCCTACAGGCTCATGCGCAATCACTTTTATCCGATTTAAATTGCCCGTTATTTTAAATCCATCTTTTAAATACGTTAATTTTCGATCCACCGCTAATTCAATAGACTGTTTCCCCCAAAAGTTAACTAATTCTTGCTTTGCTAATAGAATAATCGGATCCTTCGAATGAATGCTGATCGAACGATTATGAGCAACATCTTTAGAAACAGAAACATATCGAAGCCAAAGCTTACTTCCATCCTCTGCGCGAACAATAGAGTAAGGAAAAATAAAGAGTAAAAGCAATATAATGACTTTCATCATAGTTGTAAGTATCGTATTTATAATGAGATATCTCAGTTGAAATTTAGTTAAGTAAGTAGGTTAGCAGAATCATTGTTAAAAAAAACAATTTTGATCTTATTGTCCTTCAATAGTCTTGATCAGCCCATGTTCATCATACTCCAGTTCCACTACTTTCATACTTCGCAACCAGGTTTTACCACCCGATGGAACACAGTCATGATGAAATAAATACCATTTGCCCTTAAACTTTAAAATACTATGATGCGTCGTCCAACCTACAACTGGTGTCAAAATAACGCCTTGATAAGTAAAAGGACCATATGGATTGTCCCCGATAGCATAACACAGTAAATGCGTATCGCCAGTAGAGTATGAAAAATAATATTTATCCCCATATTTATGCATCCAAGAAGCCTCAAAAAAACGACGATCCAGATCACCTTGCTTGAGTGGGTTACCCTCTTGATCTAGAATAAGAACATCTTTTGGTTCCTCTCCAAACTGCAACATGTCATCCGACAATTTGGCTATTTTTGGGCATAGAGCTGATTCATGCCAATGAGGCAAATCCATTGGATAATTGATTTTATTGTCTCTATAATATTGTAATTGCCCCCCCCATATACCTCCAAAGTAAATATAATGCGTGCCATCATCATCTTCGAAAGCACAGGGATCAATGCTGTAACTGCCCAAAATAGGGTTTTCTTGTGGGATAAAAGGACCATATGGCGTATCACTCACGGCTACCCCTAACCTAAAAAGATCGGTCTTATCCTTTAAGGAGAAATAAAGATAATACTGACCATTTTTTTGTGCTACATCCGAATCCCACAGCTGTCTACCACCCCATGGAATATCGCCCACTTCTAATACTTTGCCATGATCCACGACCGCTCCATCGATATCATCCATGGAGAAAACATGGTAATCCCTCATATTAAAATGATCACCATTATCATTTTCTAAAATCCCGCTTTCCCAGTCATGTGAAGGATAAATATAAATTTTATCTTCAAAAACATGAGCCGACGGATCTGCCATAAAATCATGTGGCGCTAAATATCTTCCCTTATTCATCCAGTATATGTTTATTTTTGTTTTGCTAATTCAACGATATCCTTTATAAAAGCTTTAGGCTTATATTGACGATCAAATAACAAAGGATAGTCTGTACGTCCAGGAATAGGCCATCCATTTTTCCATGAGTCACCGTCACCGACTCCCCATAGCGTCACACGAGTTATTTTGTCATCATGTTTGAGATATAATCCAAAAAACTCCTGATAACGATTTGCCAAAGCAGCAGAAATTGCCGTAGGCAAACTATCCACATAAGGATTTAATTCCTTTTTATATTGATACGTTTCACTGATTTCAGCCCCCATATGAGGTCGAGCATGAGGAAGTACCGAGATATCCATTTCGGTCACCATTACTTTTGTACCCAAGCTCGCAAAGTCGATGATTGTTTTTTCAACTTCAGATATTGCAGGATTATCAAGGCCATGATGTTCTTGCATCCCAATAGCATCAACCCGACCTCCCGAGTCTAATACGTTCTTTACCAGCTTGACTATCCCATCTCTTTTAGACGGAATGGCTGTAGAATAGTCATTGTAATACAACTCTGCATTTGGATCTGCCTCTTGAGCAAATTGAAAAGCAAGCCTGATAAAGTCTTCACCAATGATTTCATAAAACTTACTTTTACGCAATTCTCCGTTATCCAAAACAGCTTCATTGACAACATCCCAACCCTGGATTCGTCCTTTATATCGACCAACAACCGTATGGATATGCTTGCGCATTCTTTCAATCAAGATCTCGCGCGAAACCTGTTTCCCGTTCTTATCTACAAAAAACCAATTGGGCGCTTGTGAATGCCAAATAAGGGTATGTCCGGTGATATGCATACCATTTTTCTCTCCAAATTCAACAAAACGATCGGAATCTTTAAAGTTAAACTCGCCTTCCCGTGGTTGCATATACATGCTTTTCATACAATTCTCGGCAACGATCGCACTAAATTGTTCCTTAACAACAGCAAGAGCAGCATCATTGCGTCCCCATATCTGATCCAGATTCAACGCAGTACCGATATAAAACTTACCCTTAAAAGCATTCTTGAGTACGACTTGGTTGTCATAAGTACTTTCAAGCTGCATTTGCTGTGATTTAGTTGAACTACAAGCTAAACTTAATGTAGCCATACCCGTTAACAAAAATATCTTTGCTATCTTCATTTTTAATGATTTAATTCTTATGTCTAGATTCTATTTCATGATTTATTTTGTCAATAACAGCATCATCCAATTCATATTTGGAGATGATAAACATGGCGCCTATTAATAAAATGGCAGGGATAATCGCCACCAACCAAAGGATACCTTGTTCCGCATAGGCAGATTGCGAAACTGTATTATCTTTATCAAACCCGACATAAGCTAATACAAGTCCAGGTACAACACCACCTAAAGCCATTCCAGCTTTGTAAAATATACCCGTTAAGGCATTCACGATACCAGATATGCGTTTTCCTGTTGCATGTTCACCATAGGAAATCACCTCCGGAACCAATGCCCACATATATCCGGTCGCAACAATTACTCCCGTAGATTTAATAAATTGTGCCACTAACACCAACCAGACTTGTGTCTTTAGCGCTGGGACAACTGAAATACTATACAACATGACCATTCCTAATACTGCAATGGTTAAAAACACATAAAACATGCGTTTTTTACCGATCGCACGTTTAATAGCAGGTACAAGAGGCATAAAAATAAAAGCCGGAATAGACCCCAATGCCATAAAATAGGGAAGCATTTCTGGAGCTTGAACATTATAAATCATATAATATGACCCTGCTGAATTACCTATTGCCATCATGGCAAATGCCGTGATAAAGAAAAAAGCTAACACCCGCAACGGTCCATTATGTTTAAATTCAGTCCACAAATCAGAAACTTTTACATTCTCAGTCTCTTTTTCATCCATAACAATACGCTCCTGAGTCTGTGTATAACAGAAGATCAGTAAAAACAAGCCGACAATGGCATAAATCGTCATCGTAATAAACCACGCTTCAGCAGATTCCTGCGAATTAATCTTTCCATCAGGAGAAAAATATTGCACCATGATCGGTACGCCATACCCAACCGCCAGCCCTCCCATATTAGCCATAAACATACGCGTTGAAGTCAGTTTGGTAATTTCATCGGTATCGCGAGTCAAGGATGCATTTAAGGCGCCATAGGGAACATTGATTAAGGTATAAATCATCGATAGACCAACGTATGTGATATAAGCATAGACCAATGAACCAGAAAATCCATTCCAAAAACAAAGAATGGCAAGACCGGTCAGAGGGATGCCGCCTAAAATCAAATAAGAACGGTATTTACCCATTCTTGGATTCTTCTTGTCTACAAATGCGCCCACAATGGGATCCCAGATCACGTCAACGATCCGCACGACTAAAAACATAATTCCCGCCGCAGCTGCAGATATACCAAACACATTGGTATAAAAAATAAGCAGATACATGGATACCGTCTGATAAATGAGGTTTTGCGCCAAATCACCAGATCCAAATCCTATTCGTTGCAATTGCGAAAGCTTATAGAAACCTTTTTGTTCGCCTATCGTTTGCGTTTTCATTTTCATTTATATAGTGTAAATAATTGGTCGTTATTGATTATCATAATGGTATAGTCTACTTCCTATTTCAACATGATTGATGCGCAATCATGTTGAATAGAATTGATTTATTATCGGTCAAGAGTTCGCTATTACCATTGTAAAATTACTAGTACGACGATTTAGCACCTGATACATATGTCTTATTAACAGATAAAAATGTTTAAATAACAACAAAAAACGGCTGATCTTCTCTTTTTAGTAAATAATCAATCACTTGATGCGCTTATTTTAATAAGAAGATTATAAACTTAGGATGATGGTTGTGATGGTCTACTATTGAAGTAAGATCTGAAAAGGTTATACAGATGAACATATGAAGAAGACTAGGGCACTATTTCTTTTCATGAAATGACCAGTGATCAAAATTGAACAGTTCACGACCTGCCGTAATATTTTGTCCTTTAAATACAAAATACACGTCACGAATCCCTAAAGCAGATTGCGATAGAGGAACATCAAAGGTTTGCCATGTATTCCATCCTCCAGTACGGGGAACTTGGACAGCAGCTACCTGAGTACCAGCCAAGCTATCCAAACGTACTTCTAAAATGCCACCATCAAGTCCTGCCGCCAACCGAGCTGAAAATGATTCAGCACCACGATCACCAAAATTTACCGCTCGAACTTTGATATATCCTCCAGTTCGGATCTGAGTAACATATACACCAGTCTCCGCATTTTCTGCTGTCGTACATTTTTCGGACCAGGCCATCATCTCGGCTTCATTTTTTTTGTATGGATCGACAGTCCCTACAGGGGTTACGCCCTCCTTACTCATGGCAATATTAGGAATACTGCCATCTTTGTTATAGTTGAACGCTTCCACAGCCGTAGATCGACCATAACTTCCACCACCAGGCAATAAACCCGTATGATAAAATAAATAGGAGTTGCCTTTAAAGTCAATGACTCCTCCGTGATTGGTAAAACTATTTGTAGGCTGTCCCGTCATGATCTTTCCTTGATATTGCCAAGGCCCTACAGGTGTACTGCTCGTAGAATAAGACAAACATTCGACACCCTTTGTCATTCCGGCGTACATCAAATAGTATTTTTTGTTTCGTTTATAAAACCATGGTCCCTCCACAAACACATCCTCATACTCCTCTCCCTTTTTTAAAGCCTCATCACTTCTTCCCGGTTTTCGGAGTCCACCAAAAGATGCAACAGATTGCGGAACCTCTGTGATATCTCCGGCGTACGAAATCATATCCTTATTGAGCTTGACATAATAAAGATGGGCATTGCCCCAATAAAGATAAGCCTGACCGTCATCATCGACATAAGCAGTAGGATCAATATTAGACCAGCTTCCAGTGGTAATCAACGGCTTGCCCAATGCATCTTTAAAAGGCCCAGTTGGACTATCGGAAACCGCAACACCAATAGCCATATCATTATTTATTGTCTGTGCACAGATATACCAGTAAAATTTACCATCCCGCTCCACACATTGTGCTGCCCAACCACGATCCCGTGCCCAACTAAAAGACTCTAGCGAAATCGGAACACCATGATCAGTCCAATTGACCATATCAGCAGAGGAGTACACTCTCCATTTAGTCATATAATAAAAGTCATATCCCGGTAGATCATCTCCCGTATACACGTATACCCTATCCTGATAAATCATAGGAGCAGGATCGGGAGTAAAATGAGTTTGAATAATTGGGTTCTGAGCATATAAAGCTGTACTCACACAAGAAGCTAAAATGCCCAATACAATTTTTGTTTTCTTCATGTTTAAAGGATGATTAAGTGTTTTTTACAAAAAATACGATTGAGAAGTTCAAAAATGTATGCAAATGTTAAGGACTAATGTGGAAATAATCGAAATCAACAAATCCACCGACAGTTTTGGTCGCATAATAAAATAGGCCAAATCGATATCCCATAAAATGAGGTATCGTATAGCTCATTTTAAACTGCGGACCTATTGGAAGCCACTCTTTTCCATTAAGGCTATAGAAAAAAGTGGCCGTATCCTTTTTGTTGGTAAAATCACAGTTGGCTTTTAAATAAACTTTCTTTTGGTGTAAAGGAATATGGGCCACCTCTTCTTCCGCTCCCGTCATCGCATTGACCATCACTAAAAAATGTTTTCCTCCGTCCATACGGACACCGACCAAACCATAGTTTTTCTGCAATAAAGATAAACCTGCAAAATCCCCGTCCTTCATATTAGCAATATCTATAGCTGTAGATCCTGTGCATGTTGGACCAAAGGTGCGCTGTGTCAATGTGTTTCTAGCCTGTAAAAATTGTTGATCTACTCGCCCAGTCTTCAACCTCAAATGTCCCTTTCTAGCACTTACGGACCAAAGATCCGCCACAGGATTATGGTTCCACTGCCACACCAGTGGTAAAGCAGGTTCTCCACCTTTACGATCAAAATCATCCGAGTTAACCAGATGAGGAATCAATCCTTTACTAGCAGGAAGATCCAGCACATCCGGGACTTGACCATCAATACCCAATACCGGCCAGTCATCGATCCATTGGACAGGTACTAAATACGGGATGCGCCCAACGGCACCATAATCCTGAAAGAGATAAGCATACCACTTACCATCTGGTTGATCAATCAATCCACCTTGTGCTACCCCTTTATCTTGCAACACCACACGTCCTTCATATGGTCCATGAAGTTGATCAGCACGGTGCACGATCACCGACCGCATTCCGCCCGGAGGCCAGGAAATATTAAATAGATAATATTTTCCATTCACTTTAAACAATTGGGAGCCTTCAGCAGGAAGCCCCCCTTGTTTGCCTAGTGGTGTGGTTGGTAAAGTGGCATTTTCAATCAAGACACGCTGAGTCTCCGGCTTCACTCCCGAAAGATCAGGCAGCAATTCAATGATATTGATTTGACCGCCCCCCCATACCATATAAATCTGATCTCCTTCAAAAAATAAACTATGATCGTGCAAAGCAGGCTTAAACTCTGTGCGCTTCCAAGGTCCCTTCTCGATATTTTGAGTGGAATAGATATACGTCTTACCCGTTGTTTGTGCAAATGTACTGACGTAGTAGGTCCCATTATGATAGCGTAAGCTACTTGCCCATGATCCCCGACCGTATGTATTTTTCCCATCATCGAGATTCAGTTCGTCCATATCCGCCAGAGCATGATGCCCGTATCCGATCATTTCCCAATTCACTAAATCTTTCGACTTCATCAGCGGTAAACCGGGGTTCATGTGCATGGTCGTACTGCTCATGTAGTAAGTCTCACCTACTCGTATCATGGAGAGATCCGGTACATCGGAAAAAATAATAGGATTACGCGCCTGATGATCGATCTGTTGTCCATAAATTGGATTTATGAATAACACACAGACCCAGACCACATGACATAATATGCGCATACCTTTAAAATGAAATTTCATAACGCTGATCTATTTTTTGAAATTGATTTATAGATTTATTCAGATGTAAATATGACCTTGTAAATCTTGGATACTCCTTTGTAATTAAATACGACGCTGCTTGTCCCCGAAGCAGAGTCCGCCTGTGTAATCGTCACTTTGACATCAGGATGATCTGCAGATGCCGTCACGACAGGTGCAGTTGATGATTGCGAAGAAATTTTGCTTTTGATCTCATACTGATCATAATCAACAATGCCATTCGCATTGGTCGATCGAACAGGTACAGCCGGTATTTCCAGTGCTTTGCCATTGACAGCGATACGCACTTGAGGCACGATTGGGCGATCAATTTTATGTTTCTTCGAACTAAAGCCCAGACCGATCAAATCATAGAGTATTTCATGATCTTCACCCTCTGCCACCAAGTATATCGCATGCTTTTTATCAAGATGATCAACAAATTTGGATACATCGATTTTAAACTGTGTAGTCTCAAATTTCGACTGAGCAGGCACCACGATTTCGCCTATTTTTTTACCATTCCATACCGCATTATCATAAGGACCATCCAACCATACATTAACTTTAAATGATTTTTTAGATTTTGGAGTTAGAAATAGGTTAAACATGGTATGGTTACCTTCTTTTGTACCTTGAAAAGCTTTCAAACCAAATTGATCCTTTTTAAGCCCCCCAAAACCAAAATATTTAAAACCAGTAATATTCCCGTTTTGCAGATTGGTCACAGGCATATGATTGTCCCATATATCCCATGAATCCTGTATGGTGCTGATATCCGAAAGATAGGCTGCATATCCTGCAGAATAATATTGATAAGGATCAAGCCCAAAGATATGAAAGCCCTCAGAGGTTACTTCTGCTCCTTTATATTCTTTACCTTGGCTATCCTTCACAGTCACCATTTTATTTTCTCCATAAGGATCAAAAGCTCTAATTCTTACAGATCCCCCTTGAGCAACCGATTTCTCGTCCCAATCTATAATAACTGGAGCCACGACCGCTTGACGCGCAAATCCAAATCCTCTTGGCGGTCTATGATAAAAAACATACCATTGTCCATTAATTTCTTCAAGACTTCCATGTGTATTATGCCCCGCATTACTCGTCACAATAGCCGTTCCATCTAAATTTAACACAGGTCCCCGCGAATCGACCAACACCCCGCCACTCTTCCATGGTCCTAACGGCGAATCACCGATCAGATAACGTAATGTCGAATTAGAACTGTTCACTCCATACTCAGGTCCTGAGTACCCACTATACACCGATACATATTTATTCCCAACTTTACGTATCGAAGATGCTTCGAAGAAGTTGAAAGAACCTAGATCTTCCCCAGGTAAGATATGAGCATAAGTTGTTCCTTTAGGATCCCGGAGTACACCATAACTTGCACTTGCAGGAATAAAACGATCAATAATTTTTCGGCCAGGTCTCACCGAATACATGGTATTCTGATCCAACTCGGCAGCTAAAGAACGTTGAAATCCCCAATAGGCATATGCTCTAAAACCAATCTCAAAATCAGGATCTTTTGGATCGGTAATTTGCTCAACAAATATTGCAGGATCAAATCCAATAACACTTCCAGGTAGCGTACGCTTGCCATCTTCCGTCATGTTGATCGGTGTAAAAGGACCATCAGGGCGACTGGCTTTAGCCACCATGGCTTCACGATTTTCACCCCTACTGTGCGGATACAAATAATATTCTTTACGCCCATCCTTTCTCTTCACCTCCACTAAATCTGGAGCATACATCACATCCCACTGTCCATCGATCTGGTAAGTAAATATCGGACCATCATCTCTCCAGCTTGACAAGTCGTCTACAGGTGCAGACCACATCCGAATATCAGGACCACAATAACTATCAAACCTCAGGTCATGCGATCCAATAATATATGCACGATATTTCCCAGGATGATCCGGATCTTCAAAAACGCGAGGCTCGCCATCCGGTAAATGTTCCCAAAGTGGCAGATAAGGATTGCCGGCAGCTTGGTGAACAAACTTTTGTGTCTTATTGCTTTTCAACGCCTGTTGTTGTGCCATGACAGCGGATGCCGATAACATTAGCATCCCTGCACATAATAAAAAAGCAGTCTTTTTCTTAAACATATAGTTAGTTTTACTTATAATTTTTTATGTTATTATATCAAATACATCCAACAGCAGCTCGTGCTACCATTGATCAGTCCGAAAGGGTGAGGCTAGTAATCTATCTTTATTTTGAAGATTAGCCTCTTCTGGATTATCACTCCAGGCATAACGAACAGCCACTGGATTTGCGACCTCCTGACTGCTCACGATAATGGTATGACCTTTGATTATCGCATCTGCCCATACAAACACCCGATCTTCACCTGCTATTGCAAAATGTTTTAAACTATTTTCACGGCTCTTTAGACCGCCTGCATTAGGATGGAAAAATAAAATAATCTTGTTTCCATCGATCTTCATATTTTTATACAAAGGACCATCACTAACCAACTGTTCTCCATACACCAATTTTCGTGCTTGCAAAAACAAACGATAAGCAAGATCTTTTTTATTTAACGGATGAATATCATTCCATTCGCCCAGATCATAAGTCACTGCCATTGCAGTTTGCGGCACGGTCAACGCCGTGTGTAATTGAGCTTCTCGTATACTTGCCCATCCACTCTGAAATGGAGGTTGAACAGATTTTGCCGAGTAATTAGGGAGCTGTACAAGCAAAAAAGGTAATTCAGGTCGGTTCAATACCGTTCGCCAGTTTGTGATCAGTGCTTTTAAATATTTTTGGTAATTTGGATCTCCAGCATTGCCTTCTCCTTGATACCAAATCGCACCTTTCACTTGATAATCGCGCAGGGGATAAATCATACCATGATATAAGCTTGAACCCATGGATTGGAGGTTTACTAATTGTTTTTTAGTTTGTTCCAAGAGCTCTAGATCTTGACCAACCTTATATTTCCATGATCCTTTCAGATCAACTTCTATTTCATCATTTACAATTTTATACGGTTTATCTTCAATAAATCCACCGTTATTTGCATTTGCGGTTAAGCGAATGGTGATATTATTTTTTCCCGCAATCAATATTCCTGCAGGAATATCATACTTACGCGGAGGATAGAAATATGAAGTAGAACCTACAAATTTTCCATTCACAAAAACAGAATCACTATCGATCATAGTGCCTAAGTATAACTTAGCATGTTTTCCCTCCATAGCAGCAGGTAATTCAAAATCCTTGCGATAGTAAACAGTACCCTTGATATTCAATCCAGTCTCATTCCAACGACTTGGTATATCTACGGTTTGCCATTCAAGATCGTTAAAGTCTGCACGATTCCATTTGTTTGATCCTTCATCTATGGCAGCAGTTTCCATTGTACGCAATGCTTCTTTATTTACAATCAATGCTGGAAATTCTTTCAGATGATCTTGATCCACCCAACTTTGAATCGTACTCCCACCTTTGCTAGACACCAACATACCAACAGGAATACCTGTATGTCTGTAAGCCTCTTGTGCATAAAAATAAGCCAAAGCCGTCCAGTTGATCACGTCCGAAGCGATTGCGGAGCACCATTTGGCACCAGAAGCGATTTCATCTTGTTCATGTATCGATTCTTGTGTGGGCACTTTATAATAGCGAATCATATGGTTATTGGACACATTGATCTCGGGGTATCGATCCACTAACCTCAAAATAGGAGTTTCCATGTTTGACTGTCCAGAAGCCAGCCACACATCACCAATTAAAATATCGCGAATAATAATCTCATTAACTTCCATAATAAAGGGACCGCCTGCTTTCTGCGGGGGCAATATCACCGACCACTTACCGTCAGCTCCTGGTTGCGTCTGATAAATTTTTCCTTGAAAACGAATAGTAACCTGTTCGCCCCGATCTGCCCAGCCCCATAGTTTAAGTTCGATATCGCGCTGCAATACCATACGGTCACTAATTAAAGCAGGAAGCTTTACTTTTGCAAACACAGTTTGGAACATGATAAAGCTCAACACAACAGCAACAGTTCTCATAAAAACAACTATTATTTTTCTTGTATTTAAAAATATATCGTAATTAATTATCATCATGACATAGCATTCTTTTCTTCCTTTATTTTATGAGGAAGAATTTAAGTGTTCTTGTGATAGAAAGATGGAAGATTTCTAATCTTTATATCGTAAATGTAGAGATGTAAAATTGCTTTATTAAATGCTCTTAATCGGTCGAAGTTGGTTTAAAATAAGTTATGAAAAGAGCGATTGCTCTTCCCATAACTTAACGTGCAAAAAAACAATTAAATGAAACGACTAAATAAAACGGTTGATCAAATTCTCTAAGTATTCTTGCTTACCGCTAATTAATTTTGGTTCACCATTTTCGGCAGCAAAGTTTCTTAAATCTTCTAGAGTCAATTTACCTTGTTCAAAGTCAGCGCCAGCCCCAGTGTCAAAGCTTGCATAACGTTGTGAACGAATTTTTTTATAATCAGATTTTTGAAGAATATTGTCAGCGATCACTAAAGCCCTTGCAAAATTGTCCATACCACCAACGTGGGCATAAAACAAATCAGCAGGATCTGTTGAATTTCTGCGTATTTTAGCATCAAAATTAACACCGCCACCATTTAAGCCACCAGCTTCTAAAATAATGAGCAAAGATTCTGTCAATTCATTCAAATCATTTGGAAATTGATCCGTATCCCAACCATTTTGATAATCACCACGGTTAGCGTCTATAGAACCTAAAAGTCCCGCATCAGCTGCAACTTGTAATTCATGCTGGAAAGTATGTCCGGCCAATGTAGCATGGTTAACTTCTAGATTTAACTGAAAATCACCCAATAAATCATATTTTCTCAAAAAGCCAATCACGGTTGCCGCATCAAAATCATACTGGTGTTTAGAAGGCTCACATGGCTTTGGTTCAATAAAAAATGACCCTTTAAAACCATTTTTACGTGCATAATCTTTCGCAACATGTAGAAAGCGAGCCAAATGCTCCTGTTCTCTCTTCATATTGGTATTCAAGAGTGACATATAGCCTTCACGACCACCCCAGAAAACATAATTCTCGCCACCAAGAGCAATTGTAGCATCAATCGCTGCCTTTACCTGCGCTCCACCATGAGCGAGTACATGAAAATCAGGATTAGTCGATGCACCATTCATATATCGGTGATGACTAAATAAATTTGCTGTACCCCAAAGCAATTTAATACCACTTTTCGCTTGCTTCTCCTTAGCGTAACTCACAATACGCTCCAGATTTTGCTCATTTTCAACAACATTATCGGTATAGTCCACTAAATCAACATCGTGAAAACAGTAATAAGGCAATTGCATTTTTGTCATAAATTCAAATGCAGCATCCATTTTATCTTTAGCTCGATCTATTATTCCAGATTTAGCATCCCAAGGAAAAAACTGCGTAGGTCCCCCAAATGGATCAGATCCATTACCATTAAACGAATGCCAATAAGAGCAAGCAAATTTAAAATGCTCTGCCATTGTTTTTCCTGCTACCACACGGTTAGCATCATACCAGCGAAAGGCTAACGGATTATCCGATTCGACACCTTCATATTTAACTTGACCAATGTTTTTAAAATACTCTTGATTTCCTAATAAAACTTCCATTTTTAATTAATTTAACAATTTCCTATTTAAACTATTTTTCCATTTTTCATATAACTCATCATATAAACCAACATGTGAAGGTTCAATAATGGCATGTTTTTCCAATCCTGCAAAAGCTTCTTTACGAGAAACAAATATCTCCGCACCCAGTCCTGCACCCAATGCCGCCCCCACGCTGCCGTCATTGTCATATAGCTCGACTTCCACATTGGTGACTCCTGCAAAAGATTGCTGGAATACAGGGCTCAAAAATAAATTGGCATGTCCTGCTCGAATGACCTTTGGTTCGATACCATTTTGTCTCAAAATATCAAGACCATACCGAAAAGAGAAGGCTATTCCCTCTTGTGCTGCACGCCATAAATGTGCATCATCGTGTCGTACAAAATCTATATTTTCGATATGGGCATGCACCATCTTATTTTTTAGCATGCGTTCAGCTCCATTGCCAAATGGCAGTACGATAATACCATCAGAACCAATAGCAATATTGGAAGCTAATTGATTGATCTGTACATAATCATTCCCTCGAGCAGTTATTTTTTTCATCCAGCTATTTTGAATACCCGTACCATTGATACAGAGCAACACGCCCAAGCTCGTCTGGACATGATCATGATTGACATGTGCAAAAGTGTTCACACGCGACTCTTGATCATAGACCAGTTGATCTGTGACCGCATAGATAACACCAGATGTACCAGCAGTTGCAGCAACTTCTCCAGGCTCAAATACATTTAATGATAATGCATTATTGGGCTGATCTCCGGCTTTGTAGCTCACAAATGCTTCCCTAGACAGATTCAGCTCATCGGCAACATCCGCCTTAATCTGACCGTAATTGGAAAAGACTGGTAAGATTTCGGGTACTAGATCGCGATCTATTCCATAATAATGAAGTAAAGTATCGGAAATACTATTCTGCTTAAAATCCCATAAAATACCTTCAGATATGGAACTGATATTGGAATTGATCTCACCAGTCAGACACATACTCAAATAATCACCAGGAAGCATAAATTTATAAATCTTAGCATACAGCTCAGGTTCATTTTCCTTTACCCAAGCCAACTTTGAAGCCGTAAAATTACCTGGAGAATTGAGGTGGGATCCTAAAAAACCAGTAGCTGACAAATTGGAGATAGCCTCATCTCCTATTGCTACCGCCCTACTATCGCACCAGATGATCGCATTGCGTATCGGTTGCTGGTCATGATCCACGATCACTAAACCATGCATTTGATAGGCAATACCGATTGCACCGATATGCTTCGGATTATACAAGCCTGTACTGTTCAGTTTTTGGATCGCCAATTTCGTATAATCCCACCAGACATGTGGATCTTGCTCTGCCCATCCCTGCTGCTCCGAGATGATAGCCGCCTCACTATCCGGGTACTGTGTAGATGCTATTCGTCTATTGGTCTGCGCATCGATCACAGATACTTTAATAGAGGAAGTCCCTAGATCTATTCCTAATAATAACATATAATATCTTCCTTATGATTTATCGTTTACATTTATATCAACCACCAGCGACCAAAGTCGTCTTGATCTCCTTAATTAATTTTTTTACTCATTATTGCTGATCATGTACAAAAACATATTTTTCGCCCGCCTGAGTGGGAATATCATATTCATATACTTTTCTCAAATGGTTACCCTTCAAATTGGCCTGTGCCGATACCAGTGCCTCTTTTACCGTGACAGGATTTAACAATACATTTGGATTTTCACCCATTGCTTCCTTTAAGCCTTTTGCGGCCAGTGGCCAATACGATCGCACGCGTAAATTACCGCCAATTTTGGACGTAACTGTCATGTTCTCAATGCTCCCATCTTTCCAGTTCATATCAACATGAAAGCCACCTCTTGCCACCATACCCGCCACAGACCCTTCCCCCCATAAATCGGGTAAAGCGGGCAATACATGAACAGCTCCATCATGACTTTGCATCAGCATTTCGGCTACTCCAGCGCTCAGACCAAAATTACCATCAATCTGAAATGGAGGATGTGCGGTAAACATATTGGGATACGTACGTCCCTCTGGATTCATTTTATCAGCTAAAGTCAACATATTGTCAATGATCTGATACGCCTTATTTCCATCAAGCAAACGTGCCCAAAGATTTATTTTCCAACCGATAGACCATCCCGTTGCAAAATCCCCTCTGTACTGCAATGAATTTCTTGCAGCCTCAAACAACTCCGCTGTGCGGTATGGAGATATTTGATGGCCAGGATACAATCCATACAAATGTGATACATGCCGATGGTCACTTTTCGGATCATCAAGATCTTCTAACCATTCTTGCAATTGCGTATATCTTCCGACTTGCATAGGAGGTATTTGTCGCGCAATAGAAACCAATTTAGTCTGATAATCCGGATCCTGGCCTAAAATTTCACTCGCCAAGGCAGTACGCGTCAGGATGTCAAATGCCAGTTGATTGTCCATGGTCACTCCAGCAGAAATAGGTCCGTGCTCCGGGGATATAGATGGAGAAATAACAAGCCAATCCGGATGTTTTGGATGAGCAATTAATATGGACAAAATAAAGTCCGAAGCCCCTTTCATCACTGGATATAGCTCCGCTAAGAATTTTTTATCACCCGTGTATAGATAATGTTCCCATACATGCTGCGTTAGCCATGTCCCTCCGGTCAGCCACATACCCGCTGCCGCAAAATCAATTGGGCTTGTTACGCGCCATAGATCTGTATTGTGATGCGTCACCCAACCATCAGCACCATACAATATGCGAGCAGTTTCACGACCACTTTCACTCAACTCTTTAATCATCTGAAACAAAGGCTCATTTGTTTCAGAAAGATTCGTTACTTCGGCAGGCCAATAATTCATTTCGGTATTAATATTGACCGTATATTTGCTGTCCCAAGGTGGATTCATCGATCTATTCCAAATGCCTTGCAAATTTGCCGGCTGGCCACCCGGTTGCGAAGAACAGATCAATAAATAACGTCCAAATTGAACCAATAAGGCCACCAAAGATGGATCTTGCGTGGTCTTGAAATTGTCAATCCGCTCCGTGATAGTCATGTTGTTAACATCAGCTTTTTGACCAAGATCTAATTTGAATCGTGCAAATTGTTTATTATAAATTGCTATATGCTGCTTAAGTGCTTCTTGAAAGCTCTTTTTTTGTGCTGATGACAATTTACGTGCAGCTCTGCTTGCGTGATCGTTATCGACTGTTTTGTAATTCACAAAATTTGTAGCAATCGAAATATACAGCACGACAGAAGTTGCACCCGATACAGTTATTTTATTATTTGTTACGGCGAGTATACCATCTTTATTTTTTACAGCCGTCTGCTCTTGATAGATAATTTGACCTTTAATCCCCTCATGCGTTGATCCTCTACCTTCCAAAATTAAACTTTCACCTGATTTGAAAACTTGATGATCGGAATGGTTTGCATATTCCATCTCAAAATTAAGCGCCCCCTTTTTACTTGCTGTAATCTGCATCATAATCACATCATCCGCAAATGACGAAAACACCTGACGGGTGTATGTCACGTTACCTACCGTATAACGAGATCGTGCAACAGCGCTTTCAATATCCAATTCACGGTAATAATTTTGATATTCTTTGTGGTCCGGAAAATTTAAAATGACACTGCCCCCAGTTTGATAGGGCATGCCATGGGTTTTGGTAAAAAATGATTGATTTAATAATTGATCCGCTTTTTCAGGTTTTCCATCAAAGATTAATTGTCGAACTTCAGGAAGTGTCGCCAAAGCATGATGATTATCATTTCGATAAGGTCCTCCTGCATAAATCGTTTCTTCATTTAGCTGTAATTCTTCCCGTTGCGGAATACCATAAACCATAGCACCCAAGCGACCATTCCCTATAGGCAACGCCTGCTCCCAAATATGATCTAACACCGGTTTATCATACCATAATTTAAGAGCATTCTTGTTTTGAGCAAATAACATACAATTAAACACGGATATAATCCCTATAAAAATCACGTTTAAAAAAACAGCTAATATTAATCTCATAATTTTATTTTGACTACATCGGATTTACCCATATTTCATCCAATGTATTAAACTTATTTCCTATCCATCATCCCAATTATCGCTGGGAGACTCATCAACGATATTGATGTCCGCCATTTAAAGTAGTTTGAAAGAATTATTGATGATCTTGATCACTATCTTTAAACAATAATTGCGAAACCAGATACAGATCATTCTTCCAGACATTAAAATCATGGCCTCCAGGTTCGATGTAAAACACATGAGGTACCTGGTGCTTTTCCAAATAATCATGCGTTCTGTTGGTGATTTGAATTAAACCATCTTGATCTCCACATGAAATCCAAAGTAACTGGAGTTTATCCTTAACTTCCTGTGGATTAGGAATAAGTTCCTCCGGCATACGTGTATTTGGTGCTGAAGAAAAACCACCTACCCAAGCGAATGTATCCAGGTTCCCAAGTCCAAAATTTAAAGCCTGTCCTCCCCCCATAGATAATCCAAACAGCGCACGATTGATTTGACCAGGCTTTGCAGGATAATTTTTTTCAACATATGGAATCAAGTCCTTTAATAAATCCCGTTGAAATGTAGCAAAAGCTTCAATTTTATCAGCAGCCATGATGTTGCCGCTTGCACGATCATCTTTCATCGCACGGCCATTTGGCAATACCACTAACATGGGTTCTAATTTACCTTGGGCATACAGATTGTCCAAGATGATTTGAGGTGTACCATTTTTCAACCATTCATATTCATCACCTCCGATTCCATGTAAAAGATAAAGTACGGGATAAGATTTTTTCGGAGAAAAACCCGGTGGCAGATATACTAAAGCACTTCGTTCCGCCTCTACAGTTGATGAAAAATAAAAAATCGTATCGATCTTACCATGTGAAATATCCGATTGATATAAATCAAATCCTGCAGGAGCATGCTTCTGTTGCGCGCTCACTAAGGAAATTGATAGAACTAAAAGTAGTATAATCCATACGTTCTTCATGATCATGTAGTTTATAATTAGGTTTTGACTATTTAATTTCAATAGACTTTTATTCGGTTTAAATTTTAGAGAAGCACGCTTCCAAAGATCCTATCTTGACGATACTTGCTGCATTTATGCATTCCAAAAAATCATAAATCAAATAGTAAAACAGATATATATATTGTAATTTAATAATATTGGTTTTATTTAGCTAAAATTATTTTCATTAATTATGCAAATAATTTCCTTTTCAAATAAATGTTAAGGAAATATAAGTGGTTATTTTAGGCTACTGTTGCATCTTGATATACTTTTCTAGAAAGCACTTTTTTAGTCGCTAATACAATACTAGCTGCATTTAAACCGTATTTTTCCATCAATTGAGCAGGAGTTCCCGATTCACCAAAGCTATCATCTACAGCAACATACTCTTGAGGACTAGGCTGTTTTTTTGCCAGTAATTGTGCGATACTATCTCCCAAACCTCCTAAGCGATTATGTTCCTCAGCTGTAACAACACATCCTGTTTTTTTAATTGAAGTTAAAATAGCCTCTTCATCCAATGGTTTAATCGTGTGAATATTAATAATTTCTGCATCTATACCTATTTTTTCAAGTTCCTCACCAGCTTGAATTGCTTCCCATACCAGATGTCCAGTTGCAATGATGGTTACATCTTTACCCTCATTAAGCATAACTGCCTTACCGATCTCAAATTCTTGATCTTCTGGCGTAAAAACAGGGACTACTGGTCTTCCAAAGCGAAGATAAACAGGTCCGTAATACTTCGCAGCGGCAATTGTAGCTGCCTTCGTTTGGTTATAATCACAAGGGTTAATCACCGTCATGCCCGGTAACATCTTCATCAATCCGATATCTTCCAAAATTTGGTGTGTAGCACCATCTTCGCCAAGCGTCAAGCCTGCATGTGATGCCGCGATCTTAACATTTTTATCAGAATAGGCTATGGATTGACGGATTTGATCATAAACTCTTCCCGTTGAGAAGTTCGCAAAAGTTCCCGTAAACGGAATCTTATTTCCGATCGTTAACCCTGCAGCGATCCCCATCATATTGGCCTCAGCAATACCGATCTGAAAGAATCTTTCAGGAAATTCTTTAATGAAATCATTCATTTTTAATGACCCGATCAGATCAGCACAAAGCGCAACGACATTTGGATCTTTTCGTCCAGCTTCCAATAAACCAGCTCCAAAACCAGATCGTGTATCTTTAGACTCTGTATATGTATATTTTTTCATTTTTTACCAGTATAGAATAGTTCGTATGGATTAATTGGTATTTAGGTTTAAGCAAAACATCACTAAACTTTAAATACCAATACTTTACACACTAATAATAATTAATAATCACCTAATGTTTCTTGATTCTGAGCTAAAGCGATAGCCAATTGATCGTTATTTGGAGCTACACCATGCCATTTGTGCGAACCCATCATAAAATCGACACCATTCCCCATTTCGGTATGCAATAAAATAATAACAGGCACACCTTTATTAGCTTGTGATTTTGCTTCGGAAAGCCCCTCCAGTATAGAAGCAATATCATTTCCATTTTTTATTTCGATGACATGCCAGCCAAAGGCCAACCACTTGGCGGAAAGATTTCCTAGTGACAAAACATCTTGAGTTGCTCCATCAATTTGTGCCCCATTATAATCAATAATAGCGATAAGGTTATCCACTTTATTGTGGGGGGCATACATAGCAGCTTCCCATACTTGACCTTCTTGCAATTCGCCATCACCCATCAGCACATAAATCAAGCCTTTATCGTGATTCAATTTCTTAGCTTGAGCTGCACCAATCGATACAGACAACCCTTGTCCCAAGGAACCTGATGCGATACGAATACCTGGCAATCCCTCATGGGTAGTGGGATGACCTTGCAATCGGGATCCAATCTTACGAAACGATGCCAACTCCGCTACATCAAAATAACCTGCTCTTGCCAATACGCTATAGAAGACAGGTGAAATATGACCATTAGAAAGGAAAAATAAATCTTCCCCTTTTCCATCGAGATCAAATCCCTCCTTCCTATTCATCACTTCAAAATATAAAGCAACCAAAAGCTCTGTACAACCCAAAGATCCTCCAGGATGTCCAGATTGACAGGAGTGAACCATCCGAACAATATCTCTTCGAACCTGAGAAACAATTTCTTCTAGTTCGGAAACACTTTTTTTATTCATTTCCATAACTATTAATTATTTTGATCAGCCACAAGCTTATGATCAGCTAAGAATTGAGCAAGTCCGCTGTCCGTTAAAGGATGTTTTAAAAGAGAAAGAATCGCTGACAAAGGAGATGTAATGACATCAGCACCAATTTTAGCACAGCCTAATATATGCGAACTGTTGCGAACAGAAGCGGCTAATATTTGCGTTGAAAATCCATAGTTATCATATATTTCACGAATTTCATTGATAAGACCGAGGCCATCGACAGAGATGTCATCTAAGCGGCCAATAAATGGAGACACATAAGTTGCACCCGCCTTTGCTGCCAACAAGGCTTGCCCTGCAGAAAACACTAATGTACAGTTTGTTTTTATACCCTTTTTACTGAAATATTTAATAGCCCTTATCCCATCTTTGGTCATCGGTACTTTAACCACTATTTTAGTATTTAAAGAAGCCAACTCCTCCCCTTCGTAGATCATACCTGCATAGTCAGTAGCAATCACCTCAGCACTTACATCCCCATCCACGATAGCACATATATCGAGGTAATGTTTCTTAACATGGTCATCTCCACTAATCCCCTCTTTTGCCATTAATGTAGGATTGGTCGTTACACCATCCAACACCCCGAAGTCTTGGGCCTCTTGAATATCCTTCAAGTTGGCTGTGTCAATAAAAAATTTCATTTATCAATTTAAGTTTAGTTGTTTATTTTTGGTCAACAATTAGCAGTTGAAAAATCTCTAATTGTATAACAAAACTATATGATTAAGTGCTCATAAAATGAAACAGATCTTAAAAATAAGGGTAAAAATGTTTAAAACATCCTCCCAAATCCTTTAAAACAGCACTTAATCAATTACTTTATGACTAGAGTCAAATTTTTAAATGAGATTTAAAAAAATATGGATATACCCGAATTAGCAGGTTTATCCATATAATACCTCACGGATCTGGACAAGTAAATCAGATAAAGATTTAATGTTCAAGGAATCAGGCAAAGAACTTTTAGAATACAGCTCCTTGATCTCGATTCGCATATCTTCAACTTGAGAGCAAAGCTGTTCGTAAGTCCATTTTCCACTTTTTATATCGAGCAATTCTTGACGATTAGACCTTTTAATAATTAGGGTTCCATGCACTAGTAGATCTTTCGCCACTTCCATCAAACGAATAGTATGCATCATATTCTTAGCATCATATCCTTGTCCATGTTCCACCGTTCCTGCATATCGAGCTGCATTACGTTTCTTTTTCCATTCCTGATAAGCTATAAAATCTTTGCAATGTGAAGAATATGCTTCATGATTGACAAAAAGTAAAGCTAGACTCTCCTCCCCGAGTGGAATAGAACTTAAGGCCACTTCTTGACTATCGAGCTTCGCTATTATCCCTCGATATTTTCCTTCTTCTTTCTTATCATAATATAATGCAAAAACATTTTTAGCATGCTCCAATTTCGTCAATCCGCAATAATGAATACTTAAACCACGTTCCTGTAGCCATGACAATAAGGGGTAACTCCGACTTCCTATCATAACGTAAACAAAATCCAATAAACTTTTTCGCTGGTTCAAGTGTGGGCTATTGATCTTTTTGTTCAAGCCCTTAGCTTTCTTTACTTGTTGCAATGCATATTGAACGAAACTGTCAACCAACATTTTATTAAAGAGATTTTGTAAATCAAATGCCTCCATTAGTGGATGACGAATCAGCACATGATCAGCAGAACTGGCTAATAATTCCATTGCTGCTGGATTATTTTTACTAAGCAATTCAATAAACCTACCCAATTCATAATATACTTCATCATGGGTCTCGTCACTGATCTGGGGTATATAATCCAGACCAAAGAAATAAGCCTTTGGTAAGTAAAATATACCCTTAATATCGATGTCAGATGTATCAGTATGCAGTCCATACGCTTTGCTTCCTGTAATTGCCTTAAACAGAATGAGGTTTTTGTCATGTAAATCTTGGATAGTCATTTTATTCTTTTTCAAGTAACTGTGTGAAATAATAATCAATCGTTTCTATCGGAATTTTCATTGTGGGGATGAATGCAACAGTTTCCTTTAATTTGAAAAATGTTTCTTTCATATAACTGATCCATTCTTTTTCTAAAACAAAAGTAAAATCTTCCTGAACTGAGGATTTGAGCAAGATCATCAATTCCAACCTATTCACTAAATCAGGGGGAAGCAAGATCATCAAGTGTTTCATCTCCATGGGTGCATAGGATTGGTAAGTTGCGATCCATAGAGCAGATAGCAAACTTCTAGTCATATAAAAAAAAGATTTCAATCTTACAGTCGGAAGATCCAATCCCTCCATTTTACCTTGAAACAATCCTAAATAATGATACATGTGTGCACGAAGATTAGGAGCACAATCCAATAAGGGCATAAAATCATTTTTGAAGGTAATAAAATCACCATAACAAATAGGGGATTGAAGCCATTCAAATAATGTACAATTACTTTTAGATAAGAGTTTCAATACCTTTCGGATATCCCAGCCATAAACATCAAGATCATTCTCAATAGGATAACTGATATCCTCAGGTTTTCCGAATATTGATAAATAATCTTTGCGCTTTCTCTGGTAGATAAAGCGAATATCATAATCACTATCTAAAGAGGGAAATCCCCAAGCTCGGCTTCCAGACTCACAAGCATATAGTATTTTAATATTTTCCTTGATTTCAATTTTTTGGATGACTCCACATAGATATTTATGATCCATTTTAATTTTCTTTTACTCCAAGGAACATTCCTTTGGAACTCATGACAAAGATGAGATCCACCCGAAGCAACCTATTTGCGCAATAGAAAAATTAAAAATATTCCACTGTCTATCAACAAAATAAAAAAATCATAAAAATACATCATTGAACTAAAAAAAAACACTACGCAGTTTCATTGCGTAGTGCTGATAACATATCCAATACCTATATATCTTAACCTCTCCCATAAGCATGTAATCACTTCTTGAAAAAAAAGGTAATCTTTTTTTATGGGTCTTTGAGAAGGATTGAGGATCAGTTTTTCTTCTTTATATGGGCAAATCCACACGGACACCATTCTTCCAGTAACATGGTTTATAATTGACAGGAACATCACCAGTAGAACCTGTTACATACACGTCTTCTCCATCAATATAAATTCCAGAAGCCTGCGCATTATCTTCCAGTTCATACAGAGTACCATTTTTCCAATAGCAGGCTGTATGTCGTGTACTATTGGATTGATATTTATTAATCAAACCGACCGCATAAATATCATTTTTAGATTGTGTGATTTGCAAAACTTCCCCATAGCGATCATCCAGTATAACCAGTTCCTGATTTTTCCAATAAACCGGAAAACCACAATTACCCCCTACATAAACCGTATTTTCATTACTTTGAAAAATAGCGGTGACTTCTTTAAAGATTCCTTTATTCGGTAGAGGCAATGCAAGAGGTTCCGACACTCCGTCCCAAAAGAAGGGTTTGCTAATCGCTAAAGAACCACTTCCACTAACTTTTGAAACTTTGCCAAACATGCCTGCAAAAATAGGTTTATCCTTATAGATCCCGATCGTCCTCAATACCCCCACACTGTCACTCTCCATTTTTAACCGAACACTATTTTGATAATAGTACATGACCGTATCCAACAGATAACTGCCCTGATCCAGCTGATAGGAATCATTGCCCCCTATCTGATTTTTATATTCATAATTTATTTTACCCTGATCATCAATCGCTTTGCGATATAAGGTTCCTTTCGGAAGATGTTGATCAAACTTAGTTTGACTTGTCTTCACTCCATCCAACCAGTAAAAAGTACCTGGTTCTCTCCCTAAAGATCGATAACCACTGATGGCAACATGGCCTTCGTGAACGATAATGGACAATCCATTACTAAAACGCTCCTGATTGTCTTCAGATTTTTTACAAGAAACAAATAAAAATAAAATAAAAGATAGGGCTAAAAGTCGACTGATATAGATCTGATTCATTTCTGATGAAACTTATGATTATTAAAATTGATTACTAGTATTGTCAAAGTTAAATAAAAATAGAATAAATCAAAGCTTTATAGCAAGTCATCTTCCTTGACCGCAATAGATCGTAATTAAAGAGCAGATTTAATCCAAGAAATAATCAAAATAAGATGCTGAAATGATTATACTAGCTTGTATATTGCTAAATCAATTTGTTTTCTGTAGCGATCTTTACCAATTCAATCATGTTTTTCGCCTGAAATTTTTTCAATAAATTTCTACGGTGTGTCTCTACCGTGATAATTGAAATAAACAGATTTTCAGCGATTACTACTGAGGTATGCCCATTGGCAATAGCTTGTAAAAGCTGTTGTTCCCGCTTGGTCAATCTAGGGATTTCAACCGTATTTTTAGTCGGACGCAACATAATCTGCTGCACTTCTTTACTTAAAGCCAAATCCCCATGCAATGCTTTTCCGATACATGCAAGGATCTCTTCTGAATCCGCATTTTTTAAAATATAGCCATTTCCGCCATTTTCTAGAAAGCGAAAAATTATACTGCGCTCTGCTTGATTGCTGATACCCAAAACAATAGTATGTGGCGAACTCTGTTTGATTATTTTACAAAAATCAAGACCACTACCATCACTTAAAATAATATCCAACAATACAATATCCACCTTATTCTCTTGAATAAAGTCAACGATAGCAGCGCCCTTTGTAAACGAAAAGATTTGAAATTTTTTCTCCTGTTGTAAGAGCGATTTCAAGCCTTCCAAAATCATAGGATGATCATCAACGATGGCCAGATTTAGGGTATTTTTATTAAACATAACAATCGATATTTATAGTCGTTCCTTCCCCTCTTGATGAAATGATATCAACCCTTCCGTTAACTAATCGCACACGATTTTCAATATTTCTTAATCCTAAACCTTCTGTAATCTCTTTTTTATCAAATCCAATTCCATCATCTTCGATCGTGAGCTGCAGCAGATTATTATGCTGACTGATCTGCACGATAATATTGCTTGCTTGAGCATATTTCAATGCATTACTGATACTTTCTTGGGTAATACGGTAAAGTGCCAACTGTGTTTGAAAAGGAATATTTTCAGTTAAATCAAAAGCTTCAAATTGAATAGGAAGATTCTTGTGACTCATCGACTCACACAATTCTGTTAGTGCAATCTCCAATCCCAGATTTTTCAATGTTTCAGGCATCAAATTTCTGGAAATTCTGCGCATTTCGGAAATAGAACGATCCAACTTTTGAATAATATCATTTGATTGATCTATACTTCCGACGAGGTCTTTTGAAATCGTCATTCTGATATTCGCCAGCATGCCCCCCATACTATCATGAAGATCCTGAGCAATGCGCTGCCGTTCCTGCTCTTCGCCCTTCAAAATAGCTTGTGTAGCCTCATATTTCCTTTCGTCCTCGATACGCATTAATTGTTGCCGATGACTCAAACTGATTTGATTATTCAATTTTCGTTGATTTGTATAATTGAGAAAAGCCAGCAGGGCAATAACCAAACTTAAACCAAGTGCGATCCCTAAAAGTGTCGTACGTAGGCTTTTATTACGAGCAATAAGTTGATTTTCCTTTTTTTCTTGTTCCAAACGGTTGATCGTTTGTTGTTTGACTGAAGTTTGATGCAAGATCTCATACTCATTCATCTTTTCCAATAATTGCTGCTTCTGAATACTATCAGTCAATACGCTGGATTCCTTCATCCAATGATAAGCTTCTTTATAATCACCCAATAATTCGTTTACAGATGCCAATTGCGTCAGAACAATTTTGCGGTTTATTCCTTCCTTTGTCAAAATTCCTTCTTGCAAAATTCCTTCCATCAAAGCCTTCGCTTTTTTGTAATCCTTTTGCATGAGGTAAATATTATACATCCGAAAATTTAACATTTGCAACATTTTGAGTTGCTTTTTATGCTTTGCGAGTGCAATTCCTTTACCCAGATTTTCCAGTGCTGGTGCAAAATTCTGCGTTGTCGTGTAGTACATAGCCACCTGATAGTAATAATTGGCAGCATGTTGCGTATTTGGATATTGCTGGATCAGTAGCGTTGCTTTATCCAGGTAGCGCTTCGCGGTCTTACTATCGGGCATGTAGCAATAATTGCTTACCATATTGAGGTAAGTAAGCAGGTGAACCGTGTTCTGTGGTACAATCTGATGGATTTTTTCCAATGCTTTTTGATGATATTCGTCGGCTTTATTAAAATCTCCAACGGACATAAAAGTCAACCCTAGCTGCGTGTAACAATAAGCCAAAAGTTCTTTATTTCCACTTTTATCACTTAGAGGTATACATTTCTCCGTCAATGTTTTTACTAAAAAATCATATCCCTTTTCGGGCACTTGAATGTAAGCGTAATTGTACCAAGATTTAATCAATATCTCTGTATTTTGAGGTTCTTTCTCCAAGATACGGATAGCTTCTTCATACCGATTTTTAGCTTGTGTTTTATCCCCCTGATTCGTATAGAAAACAGCTTGATAATAATTTAAAAGACCGCTACTCAATACATGTTTACTTTTTGAATGCAAAACAGCATCAAGCGACTGCCTGCTTTTTAGACTATCTATAGGAGCCCAATATTCGGAAAGCAAAAGAGAATTATTCAGTCGTATACTATCCGTATCACCTGACTTGATGAGGTTGTTTATTTGTTTTAAGTACAGCTCTTCATCTAAAGGAATGAGTTGCTGTGCTTTGGTTTTGTTGATAAGGATGAAAATAAAAAAAAAGAATACTAAAAAAAAATGCTTAAACATCGATCTACAATTTATATAACAAATATCAAAATAAAAAGAAGGCTATTTTCATTTCCCGAAAAAATCATGGTAAACCATTAGAAATTAAATCAGGGTTTAGGATGATTGTTCCAATAGGGCAATCTGTTGAAATTTGTTCATACAAAATACAAAAAAATACAGTTATGAAAAAAGTAAATGCTAAAATAGCCCTTTTAGGAGTTTTATCCCTACTCACATTTGGATCACTGACTACGAGTTGTAGCAAAGACAACGATAATAGTGAAGTTGTACCTAAAGGAAGTAATTATAAAATTACGGTAACATTAAGCAACGTAAATCAAGATCGCGATTATGTATCGGTAGTTGTTGCAGGTGGTACTTCAGCTGGAAAAAATGATGTATGGAAAGTAAACGGCGTGGTCAAAACCGGAGAATCAGCGATAGGTTTAAGTAAGACTGATTTCATTGGCGGAACCAAAACTTACGTTATTGAAACAACGCAGCCTATTCAGGCATTTTCTGGTGGTGTACAAATTATCAATTATGGTGAAGACCTACCTGTTAACTACAAAATTGAAGTGGACGGAACCGTTAAGGTCAGTGAAAATCCAACCCTATCTGGTGATGGTGCTAACTTAACGAAACAATATTCGTTTTAAAACAGATCACTGTTAAAAATCTATATTTTCTAATGAATACAATGACTATGGACTTACGGTCCATAGTCAAATTTCGATTAAGCTCTTCCAATAAGATACCACCCAAAAGATGAAATTCATAACCATAGCTATTTCCTAGCTGACTGAGGCGCATGTGCTAGTACATCAGATTTCATTCAAGAAATCACTTAATGATTGATCTTTTCCAACCGGCAATTTTTTACGTAATCGATAACGGTGAATTTCCACACCCCTAACCGTAATATTTTGCAATTGCGCGATTTGCTTGGTCGTGAAATTCAGTTTTAAATAGGCACACACTTTTAAATCATTACGTGATAGTCCAGAGTGGTTGGACTTTAGCTTATTCAAAAAACCATCATTGAGCTCATCAAAATGGGAGGCGAATTGATCCCAATTTGCACTATTTTTCTCCACATCTTTCAATAAACTATGGACACGTTTTAAATCAGATGCCTCTTCCTCACCGATTTCTAATTTTGCCAATTCATCACGAACTTTAACTAGAGTTCCAGAATTTTCTAATAATTTCATGCTTGCACTTGCCAACTCCTTGGTTTTGACCATCACTTCTTGTTCTAGTTTCTCATTATTAAGTTTGACAATTTCCTTTTCGCTTTTTTCAATTTCAAGTTGATGGATATACCGAAGCTGTTCCATTTTCTTTTCATACTGGAGACGCTGCCTTTTCCATATTTGTTTCTGTATGGTGAAAAAACCATATACAGCAAATACACCCAAGATGACATATACAAACTTTGCCCACAAGCTTAGATACCAAGGCGGTAAAATCGTAAAACCATAAGACGATACTTCGGAGATCTGATTGAGATTATTCCGAACTTTCACTTGAAAACGGTAGTGACCACTCGGAAGATTGGTGTATGATTTTTCAGAAATATGAGCCCATGGAGACCAATTTTCGTCATAACCGATTAATTGATAACTAAACTCCACATGTTCATGAATCCCAAAACTGGGCGATGAAAAAGCAAATTGAAAAGAATTCAAATTAGAAGCTAGTTGTGGCTCGTCAGCATTCAATTTCTTATCATTGCCGCTTAAATTTTTAGGAAAATAGCCTGCAAAAATAATACTATCACGACTGGATTTTACAGTTACCTGTGATAACAGTACCGTTGGTTTACGTGCTTCTTTGATATACTTTTCATAGTTAAGGTGAATAATTCCTTTTTCCGCAACGATATAGATATTATTTTTATCATACGTATTGATATGATCAAAGCCGGAGGTATTCATTCCTTCCATTTCAGGAAATTTGACCAGCTGATACGTTTTCCCCTTTGGATCAAATTGTGCTACTCCTACATATTTATTTGTACAAAACCAGATATTTCCATCCTGATCTTCTTTTAAATAACGAATCGTGAGTCCATCAAATACTTTAAAATCAAGTGCAGGTACGAAAACATGATTGCCATAATCATACTTATAAATCCCCTTTTCTGTTGCAAATACAACTTGATCTTTTATTTTAAATACATAGTTTTGATAATCAGAAGGCAAACCATTTTTTTTAGTAAATAGATCTGCTTGATACGATTGTCTATCTGCTGCAAGTCGCATGCGGTAAATACCCCGATAGGGATGTGAAGCCCAGATTGTTTTTCGATCATCCTGCTCTATAAAACGATAAGAATCAAGTATCCCGCGCAGCTGTCCTCCAGAATGAAAGCTACCATGGTCATAATGAAGTAACTCTAAACCCTGATACGTTCCCACGACAGCATGATCTATCGGATATACCGAGCTTAATGGCAATACATTCCAAATACCAGTCCGATTGGACAAGGGTATTAAAGATTGATCTTTTACCTGAAAAAGCCCTTTATTATGTCCAAGTAATAAGTGACCATTTAATTCTTTTAAGAGCCATGCCTCTCCACCATCACTTTTTGGAAAAAGTGAAAATGAACTCAATGAACGGCTTTGATCCTTCATCCCCTTGGTGATAGGGGCCACATAAACTCCATTTGAAGAAGATAAGTACAGCTTATAGTCAAAAATTAAGGAAGATAAACCAGTAACATCATTTTCGAGATTTGGTCTCAAATATCGTACAGCAGATCCGTAGGAGATCACCGAAATACCATTGTCACTGGCTACCCAAATATTTTGCTGTTGATCAACAAATACTGCTGAAATATTCTTGTTTTGTAATCCTTCCCTAACACCGATCCGTTGTATAGTCTTACCATCCATATGACGGATATGGCAACCATCTTTTGCATTGCCCACAATAAAGGTTGAATCATCAATTCGAGCTGAAGATGGTGTATAACTATCCTCCCAACCCTCCTTATTTAATTGGATTAATGCCTTGTCTTTCAATTCATAATTCTGATTATTTAAAGTGGATACCACGATACGATCCTTACCTAATGGTATCATGGCAGATATTTTCATATTGCTATACGGTAAAGCGGCAATCAATGGAGACCAATGATGGCTACGGTACACCAATAGCCCATATTTTTTATCTTGAGCAAATAAAGAGTCTCCCACCTTTCCCATAAAATTCCATTCTGCAGCAGCGGGATGTACCGTTATTTTTTGACCTTTAAATTCAAAAATCACATTAGTCGCTCTAAAAAAAACAGACTGTCCCAATGAAAGGGTATTCCAGATATCGGCAAAATTACGGTATTCTTCAGGTATCAATTCTTTTAATGAAGTATAGATCAATCCCCCCTGTTCAGCAGGTTCAAAATAACCGAAATCTCCTTGACCACCTACATATATCCGATCATGTGCATCAATCCATAAAGACCGAATAATAGTATGGTTGGGTAAAACATAAGATTTCCAATATCTCCCGTCAAAAGTAATCAACCCTTCACTATTGCCAAAATATAGGATTCCTCTACTATCTTGTTTGATATCCCAAGTACGGCTCCCCCCTTGATATACGGTTTTATTGTAATTATTAACGAGAGGTAATCCAATTAGATGTTGTCCAGATGAGGTAATCGGTAAAAAAAAAGAGGCAATAAGATATAGGACAAAAAGGTACTTCATAAAGATTTATATTGGTTTGATGTAAACTTGACGTACCCCAAATATACCGAATTTTATATCATAAACCCAATATGATGTAGTGTTGAAGTAGTGGAAAAATTTAACTTACGCTGATCTAAGTCTAATTTTGGGCTAATTATAAACATTCCTAAATTTTTAATTTATCAAGCATGAGAAATAATGTTAGCATCATGGCAAGTGTTGCTCTTCTGTCTTGCCTTACCAATCCAGTAAGTGCACAAAACAGAACGATTACAGGTAAAGTCACAAATGAACTGGGGATTCCGCTCGTGGCAAGTATTACCGTATCTGGAGATTCCAAAATTGGAACAAGTAGCAACGAGAATGGAGATTTTACAATCTCTATTCCTCAAAATTCCAGTTATTTGATGGTCTCTTCACTGGGCTATGAAACAAAAACTGTAGCCATAACAGGCAATTCAGTGAATATCCAATTAAAAGCTAATGCGGATTTTAATCTGGATGAAGTCGTCGTAGTAGGATATGGTACACAAAGAAAAGGCGATCTCACCGCACCAATTTCAACGGTCAATATGCAAGATATGGCCAAACGTACAGTTTCTAATCCCATGGATGCCCTCCAAGGTGCCGTTACGGGGGTACAGATTGTCAGCTCAGGTGCGCCTGGATCTACACCATCAGTACGGGTTCGCGGAGTAGGATCATTTAATAATGAAAGTCCTTTGTATGTGGTCGATGGTATGTTTATGGACAATATTGACTTCCTAAACCCCAACGATATTGCCGACATCTCTATTTTAAAAGATGCATCTGGAGCAGCGATATATGGGGTTCGTGCCGCTAATGGAGTCATTCTAGTCACGACCAAAAAAGGGAGTTTAAATATGAAATCCCGAGTAACTTACAATGGTTTTGCCGGCTTTCAAACACCAACCAATATGCTAAAAATGGCAAATGCGCAGCAGTATGCTCATTATGCTACTGCCACGGGAAATGGTGCATTTGTAAAAAATTCAGTTGAAAAATTTGGTGGCACAGAGACCAATCCGGCGATGGATACCGATTGGTTCAATGAGCTGCTACGCTCAAAAGCATTAATAACCAATCACAATGTCGACGTCATGGGCGGAAGTGAAAAAATAAGCTATGCGTTTGGACTCAACTACGTCAAACAAGAAGGCATCATGGATGCTAAAAACAATAACCAAAAATTTAATATGCGCATGCAGGCTGATGCCAAAGTCACAGATTGGTTAAAAGTTGGATTTATGGCACATTTAAATAATTTTAAATCCTATCATCCCGATAATGCTGCTTTCCGTCAGGCCTATTTTGCATCGCCTTTATATCCGGTGTACGACCCATCGCTCGAACTTGCGAAACCTGAAAAATTTGGATCCAGTACCGCAATTGGTATGCAATCGGGATTTTGGTACAACAATCCGGTCGCTACAGCCTTCTACAGAAACAATCAGACTAGAGGATTCCAGATCCTACCGAGTTTTTACGTAGAGGCAGAATTATGGAAAGATAAGATTACGTTCAAATCGCAGCTGAGCCAACGGTACCAATCCACACATAACATCGGTTATAATCCCATTTATTATATCGATAATGACCAGCGAAACGATCGCTCTTTTCTACGATCTGCACAGGCGCGTAACAACAACTATATCTTAGACAATTTACTAACGTATAAAGACGGGGCAGGAAAACACCACTGGACAGTGCTTTTGGGGCAATCTTCACGTGAAGAACGGTGGCGCGAAACCTGGGTACAGGCCAATGATGTACCCGAATCGGAAGAATTTTGGTATGTAGGCGTGGGTGCTCAGGGAATAGGTTCGGCAACGGGATATGGTGAAAGGGGCTCTCGTAACGCAGGAATATCCTATTTTACAAGAGGAACGTACGACTATGATAACAAATATTTATTGACTGCCACTTTCCGTGCCGATGGAAGTTCTAAATATCAAACGAAATGGGGATATTTTCCATCGGTGGGATTAGGATGGGTATTGACTAAGGAAAAGTTTATGGAAAATCAGACGCTTTTCAATCAGTTAAAAATACGCGGAAGCTGGGGTAAATTAGGAAATGACGGTATTCAGCCCAATGCAGGGTATGCAACCGTGTATTCTGGCAACAATTTTTCAGGAATATTTGGTAGTGAAGGTACAACCAACGGTACAAGAATCCCAGGATACCGCGTCGGCAGATTCTTTTCACAGGTCCGCTGGGAGGTCGTGGAAGAATGGGATGGCGGTCTAGATTTTGCTTTATTGAACAATCGCTTGAGCGGTACCGTAGACTATTACCACAGAACAACTCATGATCTGGCTTTCAGCAGACCAATTCCATTTTCTTGGGATCGTGTATATGGAAACTGGGGCAGTGTAGCCAACAGTGGATGGGAAGTCGGACTTCAATGGAAAGATAAAATTGGTGCATTAGGCTATGCTATTGCTGGAAATGTAACCACATTAAAAAATACAGTCAAAAATCTGGGAGGATTAGAAAATATCATGAACGGCTACCCAGAATGGTCAGCGGAATTCCCGGCAAGAATCCAGATCAACGAGCCGATCAACTATTATTATGGATATGAAGTAGCAGGAGTCTATCAAAATCAAGCGCAGATCGATGCCGACCCGATCGCAAGTGCATACAATAAACAGAATCCAAACTCCCCTATTGTACCAGGTTATTTCCAGTACAAAGACCAAAATAATAATGGGGAACTGGATGAAAACGACCGTATCAATTTAGGGAACTACCTTCCAAAGATCACTTATGGTTTCAACCTAGCATTCGATTACAAAAAATTTGATATGAGTATCGCCTTCCAAGGTGTAAGTGGCAACAAAATCCATAACCTCAACCGAGCGATGAGAAGAAAATACAATCAAATGAATGTGGATGCAGCCTTTGTTGAAAATTTATGGACCGGTGAAGGTACAAGCAATACCCATCCATCCGCAGCAGGCTCTGTCGCCTCATGGAACCTACAGGCAAGCTCATTCTTTGTCGAAAGCGGTGCTTACCTGCGCGTTCAAAACATTCAGTTGGGCTATAATTTTGATTTTCCAAAACTACCGACCCGCATATTCGTAACGGCAGATAGGCCTTTTATATTTACCAAATATAATGGTTTTACACCAGAAGTATCGGAAATGGGATTTGATGCCAATGTATATCCAATTGCATCCACATACAGCCTAGGAGTCAAAGTTTCATTTTAATTTTTAACACTTACTTTTTAATCTTATGAATACCTTTAAATATATCCTCATAGCAAGTTGTATAGCAGTGCCTTTATCCATGAGTAGCTGTAAAAAGTTTTTAGACAAGCCTCTTGAAAATCAACAACGTTCGGAAGAAATAGACTACAGCAATACTGCCCTCATGTATGGCCCTGTTTCTGGGGTATACCGATCAGCAGCAGACGACAATCTGGTGCATTGGATCGATCTTTCTATACGCTGTATGCGTGATGATGACTACTTGCAGGCAGCACCCAATCCAAATGATAATCCAGAGTTAATGGCGATCAAAAATTTCCAAAATGATGTAACGGTTCAGTCCTATTGGGGACTCAATCAATCTTGGATCAGTTATTACAGTCTGGTTATCGCAGTCAATAATGCTTTGATTGAGCTGGACAATTTTGCTGCAAAAATACCCGCGAGCAATACCAAAGACCTGATCCTCAATAAGCAATATAAAGCTGAGGTAAGATTTCTGAGAGCCTATGCTCATCTCATGGCTTCTCGCCTCTTCGGAAACGTTCCTATTTTGATCGACAGTGAAAACATAGGACGTCTAGCAACCATCGAGAAGAGCACTGCGGCCGAAGTAAGACAATTTATCATGGCTGAAATGAATGAATGTATCGAAGATCTCGAAGATGCACGTCCCAATCAGTCCATCCATATCGGTGCCGTCACCAAATATACCGCACTGCTCCTAAAAGCTAAGGCTGCTGCAGACCTTGCCGGAAATGATAATGGCAGTCCCCATTGGGAAGAAGTCTTAGATGCAACCAATAAGATCATTGCGAGCAATAAATTTTCTTTATATCCAAACTATTACGAACTGTTTAAGATACCTGGAAAACTAGCAAACGAGTCGTTATTTGAATTGCAATATTCCGATTTTGGCTTAAGCACAGGAGATATTGTACGTCCGGGAGTAGACTGGGGAACATTTTTTAAATGGCAAGGTCCATCCGGGGATCAAAAAGGAAGTCCCATTTCAGGTGCGGGATGGGTTCCTCCGTCGCAAGATATTGTCGATTTTCTAACAAATCGTGGAGATAATGAGCGTTTAAAAACAACTATTCTCTATTGTGGAATCAATGGCAACCCTGCGACCTCGGCAACCACGCCTAGTGGTGACGTCGTTTATGGTAATCCATTTGGTGTTAAATATTTTAATGGAAAAGCGTATCTTCCAAAAGCACAAATGACAGCAGGAAGAATGGAATATGGCGCAAACAATAATGTCCGGATACTTCGTTACGCCGATGTATTGCTTTTAAATGCGGAAGCAAAAGTAAGAAAGGGACAAAATGGAGACGAACCGTTCCGATTAGTACGAGAACGAGCTAAATTAGGAGCAATTTCAAATGTCACTTTAAACCAGATCCTTGACGAGCGTAGAGCAGAATTTGCTTGTGAGTGGTGGGGCGAACGTTTCAACGACTTGGTTCGTACTGGAAAAGCAAAAGATGTATTTGGCGCTAAATTTATTCCAGGCATGAGTGAATCTTTGCCAATACCACAAACGCAAATAGATGCTAATCCTAATTTCAGATAAATTATGAGTCATATAAAAATAGGAATTGTATGTTCCCTGCTCCTTTTTAGCGTACAGCTAGCAGTATCGCAAGAAAACAAACCCGTCAAAACCGTCATCGCTAAAGAAAACGGTGGTTATATTATCAAGCGTGACGGTCAACCGTATTTTATCAAAGGAGCTGGAGGCACCAATTATATGGATCGTCTAAAAGCGTATGGAGGTAACTCCATACGCACTTGGAGTCCCCAAAATGCCGACAAAATACTGGATGAGGCCCAACGCTTGGGACTGACTGTCACCTTAGGATTGGATGTCCGCGCTGAACGGCATGGATTTGACTATAACAATCCTGAACTGGTCGCTCAGCAATTGGAAGGAATACGAAAAACCGTACTTCAATACCGAAACCATCCAGCACTTTTAGCCTGGGGAATCGGCAATGAGCTCAACCTGCATTATAGCAATCCCAAAGTTTGGGACGCTGTTAATGATATTGCGGCCATGATCCATGAGCTGGATCCCAATCATTTGGTGACCACTATGCTGGCAGGTATCAACCAAAAGGAGTTTGACTATATCCAAGAAAAATGTCCGGCTATCGATCTCATTGCTGTTCAAGTATATGGCGGTCTAGCCTCTGTGCCTGAGCAGATAAAACGTGTCGGTTGGAAAAAACCGTACATCGTCACCGAATGGGGACCTACAGGACACTGGGAAGTCACCCAGACTCCTTGGTCTGCTTCTATTGAAGAAAATAGTAGTGAAAAAGCTGCTGTATACAAAAGTCGCTATGAGGCCTCGATCGGAAAAGACAATCATTGCTTGGGTTCTTATGTATTTTTGTGGGGACAGAAACAAGAGCGTACCCCTACCTGGTATGGCTTGTTCACAGAAGCAGGTGAAGAAAATGCAGTCGTAGATGTCATGGAATATCTCTGGTCAAAAAAATGGCCTGCAAACCGATCCCCACAGGTATCGTCCTTGCTGTTGGATGGAAAAAAGGCAGCTGACTTTGTTTATGTCAAACCCGGAAAAAGTTATCCTATTCAGGTGTCTGTACAAGATCCAGATGGAGACAAACTCACCACACGTTGGGAGCTTCTGCACGAAAGTACCGACTTGAAAGAAGGAGGTGATCGTGAAGAAAGACCAAAGGCTATTCCAGGACGTATTGCAGCTGAAGGTGAACAGCACACACAGCTTACAGCTCCCACAGAAGAAGGCGCATACCGATTATTTGTCTATGTTTCCGATGGTCACAACAACGTGGCTACAGCCAACATCCCTTTTTACGTAACGGCTAATAAGTCAAACATCAGCGCCGCAGGCACAAAAAACACCTACCGTTTTTCAAGTGATCCCATTTGGGCAGATGAATTTAATTACGAAGGCTTACCAGACACGACAAAATGGTCGTACGATGTAGGTTCAAAATATAACGGCTGGGGCAATAATGAGGATCAGTATTATGTCGCGTCTTCTTCCAAAAACTCGATTGTAGGCAAAGGAGTTTTAAAAATCAAAGCTTTAAAAGAAAGTAAAGGTGGAAAACCCTACACTTCTGCCCGTTTGGTCAGTAAAGGTAAGGGTGATTTCTTATATGGCCGATTTGAAGCCCGAGCAAAATTGCCCAAAGGACGCGGTACTTGGCCAGCGATCTGGATGTTGCCTACAGAATCAACGTATGGCAATTGGCCCAATTCAGGTGAAATAGACATACTCGAACACGTGGGTTATGATCAAGATGTATTGCATATATCGACACATACCCAAGCGTATAACCACAATATCAATACTCAAAAAACGGCCACAAAAAAGGTAGCTGGTGTTTCCGATGTGTTCCATTTATACCGCGTAGATTGGACCCCAGAATACATCAAAGGATTTATCGATGATCAAGAAATTTTTTCTATTGAAAACGAACATAAATCCTTTGCGGAATGGCCTTTTGATCAAAAATTCCACTGGTTGCTCAATTTAGCCATCGGCGGAAACTGGGGTGGTAAAAACGGGATCGATGAAAAATCATTTCCCTCAGTTTTTGAAATTGACTATGTCCGGGTATATGAATTGCTACCTTAAATCATTCCCATTATCCATCTGGAATTGAAGAAGTAAAACATCTAATTTTAACAAAAAAATCTTTCCAGTATGGAGCTGGAAAGATTTTTTTATAGCATGCACTTTGGTTCTCTTGTATTCAATTTTCTAGCATGGAGATGCCACCTCCTTTTTTCTGATTTAAACATACCGCATCAGCGCCATAAAATTGTTTTTAAATTCAATATAGTTGTATACACAACAATAAAACAAACGGACATGAAAGCTCCTGCTTTTTTAATCCAATCGGTCAATTTCACCGCTGCACATAAGCCACAAACAGATTTTTAAAATGGATATCTTACCACGACCCCTTCATTCAAACATCAACACTGCGATCATCGACACTGAAAATTTAAATTTTAGCAAAAAATCTTTGAGGCAAGCCTTCACAACATCCTGAATAGTCTCAACCTTCTTATTTAAGAATCATTTTAAGCGATCAGAGAGATTGTTAATCTCAAAACACTCATAATACCTGACAAAATAAATTAGATCGTTTAAAAGCGCTTATTTGAAATAAAGCAATTTTCGGGCATCGATAAAGTATAGATGAAGCATAGATAATGCGTTGATAGTGCATGGATAGTGTATCGACAGGTACCCTTTTACACACTATCTATGCTTAGCCATTGCTTAGGATATGCACTACGCATGCTTGGGAGATACATGAACAACGGTGTTCCCGTGTTGGTCTAGGCTCCGCCTGTAGATCATTAGCCAAGCTACTGGCTTTAGTAGCTCTTTGGCACCTTCGCAGTAGCTTCTCCGTACACTTTAGGTACCGCATGGGTACACTCCCCGTGAATAACCCGTACACTAACGGTACACTTTTGGCCAATTTGAAAGCCCTATTTTCCCTCAAATTTAACAGCAAAGATGTCAAGGCTATTTGGATCTGAGTCGTACCTTGTTTTAACCTTGTTCGTACCTTGTTTTAAACTTCCCCGTCCCTGCACCGCAGTTGCAAAGTCCATGCACCGTCCATTTCCCGGTTCAGGGACGGTAAATAGACGGTGCAGAAGCGGTATATAGACGACTTTCGGTAAAACAGGGTGCGAATCTGCTTAGGAACTGGTATGGATCTGGTTGCTGCCAGAAACTGCCGTTTCGCATCACCTTTACTATTTCCTTGCTTGTTCTTTACCGTTTGTTTGGTATTTCATTGCCGATTCTTTACCGTTTTAAGGCTTATTCTGTGGTATTCCCAACCCCTTTGGTGCACATTGCCTTGTACTTCGTTTGGTTATTCTATGCTTATTCTTTGGTTTTTCTTTGGCAACTTGCCGAATAGCAGTCAAAGAACTGCCAAACAAATCTCGAACCAATCCCGACTCAAGTACAAGGATGCCCAGACGAGCAGTCGAAACTTGATATAAGCAGATGAAAAGATTAAAAAAAACAAAAATAGTTGTTTGTACAATAATGTTTTTTAACGAATTTTTAGTTAGCATATTGAGGTAGTTACTAGGATTGCTCGCGTGTCACCCTTAATCCATAACAAACCCACAAAAAAAACCGCATGGTCATCTCAAGCGGTTCTGTATATTTTAAAAAGATGATCTATTTGAGTTTTTCGATTTTACTGCGCAGAATCCTCTGGAATTCTTCGATGGAAAGTCCTGTAGCTTCAACAATTTGTTCTACTGGTAAACCCATATTTGTAAGATTAAAAGCTGTCTCAATAGCTTTTTTGTGCTCGCCTTGGGCAACACCTTCTGCTTTGGCTACTACTGATGCTTTTTTAGCCTCTTCCAATTGTTTTTCTAGTCCTTCCAATTGTTTTTCTAATCCTTCAACTTGTTCCTGTTGATACATCCGCACTGCTTCGGCATCCCATTTACGTTTTAAACTAATATCATACATAGTTCGTTCCTCCTTTGTCAATTTTGCGTAGCTGGCAAACTGAAAGAACCGTTGAAATACGGCCGAATTCATAATTCGTGGCAAGGTCTTTAAGGTAGACATATTCTTGAGCATAAAGAATACTTTGTCCAGTTCGTCTTCAACCTCTGCTTCGCTTTTAACAAAGTTAATCAATTCCATATAAATAAACCCCAAGCCTTCATAAAAAATTTGTCCTGAATCTCTATTGCACAGGCAGGTATCATGAAAATAGGTTTTATGATCACCTCCCGGCATATGAAAACCGTCCATCAGGACAATGGTGTAAACTTGGGGAATGGCATAACCCCAGGACTTTCGATTGCCTTTGGGAGCTGTATCTGAAATAACCTTGCTGGCATAGTATAGCATGCGCTGTTAAGATTGGTCTGTGTACTGGTCTGCATCTCGATAATAATTTCCTCCCCTGTACTGAGTTGGACAACCAGATCAAAGATAACCTTACCGATCTCCTCTTGCGACCGCGAAAGATGATGTTAAGAAAATTGATCAGGTTGATCTTGTCTCCAAATAAACGTTTGAATCCCTCATCGGTGGTCGGATCAATAAATACGGGTTTTGAATGGGCTAACATAATTTTTGTGGTTTGCTTAAGTCATTAATTAGATAAACCAAATATGATAAAAACTAAAAATATTAGCCGTTTATTAATCGTTTGTAGTCGACAGTAGTCGTTTGCTGTCGGCTACTGCAAATTGAGCAATTCTGTCAGATAGAACAGGAAATAGACAAGTAAACCGAAGGGTGATAAACTTATCTACAAAACGCACTCCCTTACCGTTGGGCTCTGGAGGAAATAAAGACTCAAACTCTTTATCCAATCACTCCCTTTAAACCAGTAATTGATAAGCTCTTTTAATATATAGATACGATCATTATTTTATGCTATACACAGCCGTTTGTTTATCCCAAACGGTTGTGTATAGATCGGTTGGATTCGCTGTTAATCTAGATCTTTCAAACTTGAAACCCAGATATTTTCCGCACCATAAGTGGAGAGCTCCGGACTGGCTTCTATCTCCAGTAATCCACCTTTACGGAGTTCGTCATGATGCAACCAAAGTCTGTCGATATCTTTACCATTGAGCAAAATCCGTTTGACATACTTGTTTTTATCGTTATAGTTGATCACTTTGATTTTAAGTTTCTGCTCTCCCCGCTGTACAACGATCTCTGGAAATAAGGGGACGCTGACATAATAGATAGGCTGTCCGATCAAAGGCTGATGTAGGCCCAATGCCGTCAATACAAACCAGCCTGACATGGCGCCGGCATCGTCATCCATGGTCCGTACAAATGCTTTAGGTTGGTTCTTGTATACCTGGTCTATGAAGGGATCGATACCACGGCTATTGTCATTAAAGTAATATTGTATGACCGTATCCAGAGCCAGCTCCCGTACCAATGATTGATAGCGTGATGGCTTACTGCTGGCATAATAGGATGTGGGTGACTGTATATCGGGTTCGTTGGCGCGATTAAAATAATGATGATCAAAAAAATCATCCAATTGCGCTGTAAATGCTTCTTTGCCTCCAGCCAGATTGACCAGTCCCTGCATATCAAATGGTACATTCCAGCGATATTGCCTAACTGTACCTTGATACATATTTCTTGCCGACATACGATCTACATCCGGACGGGCGAGATCTTTAAATTCCTTTAACCAAACACCGGCATAGCTGCTGGCTCGATCGAGGTAGTGCTTGCGATCTGCTGGTAACAAACCTGCCATAGCCCACATGTCATAAGCGGCTTCTAAATTTTTATCGGGTTTTGAAAAATCGAAACGCATGGTATCCCGCACTAAGGAATCACGGATAGCGGATAAATGAATATCATATCCCTTCTTACTCGCATCTAAAAGCACAACAGCTGCATGTTCTGTCCTAACGGAGTTTGCAGGCTCGTTTGGTCCTGCGAAATCAAACTTGCCATAACGATAAAGATCTGAAACCGAAGAAACGATATTTTGATACTGCTCTGGATATAGCAGTTCTAACAAGGTAAGCTGTGTTTTGTAATTATCCCATATGGCCCATCCATGGTAGCGATTGCCTTTGGACTGGTGAATCTGGCCATCTGTACCCCTATAATGACCATCTGATTCATTGATCTGATAAGGAGACTGCAGGGTGCGATAAAGCAAGGAGTAAAAGAGTTTCTCGCGATTAGGATCTCCTTTGACCGTGATACCTGACAGGTAAGTTTCCCAACGATGATCTGAGGCAGCCTTTACCTGAGCATAGGTTTTAGTGCTATTGGCTTTTAAAGTCGCCTCGGCATAATCGGTACTCACGGCAGAAAAAGCAATACGCAATGTAACCTTTTGTGTTTGATTGTCGAGGTGAAGTGTCAAGAGATTGTCTGCTCCTTTCCACTGGCTATTGTTTGCTACAGCGATGGCATAATGGACGCTGTATATGCCCACCCCACAAGTTGTTCTTGATCGAATAGTTCCTTTGAGCACAGCGTCCTTTGTAAGCGTGTACGTATTGGAGACAAATGCACCATTGAAAGCATGAGCGAGATTTAACGATAACCCTTTATCTCCTACGGGAAACGTGTATTCATGGATTCCAAAGTTTTCATGTACCGAAAATTGTGCTTTTATACGACTCTTTAAGGCAATATCATAATATCCTGGCCCGGCCTTTTCCTGCTCTTTAATCAGAGGTTTGCCATCATCCTGAAGTCCCAAAAATGGCTTTACCAAAATCAGGCCACCACTACCCTTACAACCTACTCCTTCAAATCTATTGTGCGTAAATCCCAATACTTCCTTGGCTAGATGTTCATAGCCCATATGCAACGTCGGATAGGTTTGGGGTGCGATACTCATCTGATGGAATGGCGAAGATGCTGCCGGTGACAGTTGTCCGTGATCGCCGGAAGATCCTAAAAATACATTTGTGAGTTCGGTCTTTGACTGGGCATAAAGTACTAACACAGGACTTAAGGTGATTAGAAAGCTGGTCGATAATTGTCTCAAGTATTTTTTCATAACGCTATTTAAAGGTCCTAAAAATAGACCTGTAAATTACTTTAATTTTGGTGTGAATTATGGATGAATTTGAAAATTGTTAATACAGCTATCAAAAAATGCTACGGATCTAACGGTTCATCTGGATCAATGGTTAGTGATTCTACCCGAGGTTTAAATTCCACAATGACTTCACTGATACGTTTTCCCAATTCATAAGGCACATAACCTAATTCTCGTATACAACGATCGGCCATATTTTGAACGGCATCGATATGCGGCACACTGCTGTTGACGATTGCAAATTTATCTGGAGGAAATCCGTAAGTCAACAAGATACGAGCGGTGTTACGGAGATTAGTGGTGGTATGTCGGGCATGTGGATCAATCAAGATGGCTTCTTCAGGCACCTGAAGTACCTGCATCAGGTATCTTTTCATCTCCAGCGCTTCGATATAGGGTGTCTTATAGGGATGCACACGGCCTCCTGAAACCACAATAAAGGGTGCCAGCCCGTCAAAGTAACTCCGTGCCGCCATTCTGGAACGTAACATCCCTCCTGGGCTGATAGGCTGATCGTATTGATCTGGACCTGCTCCCAAAGTTAGGAGAAGACTGTAAGGATATCGCTTAAAATCTGTTGTACGGATCGCTTCGTATGCTTTCTTATTTTCCTGCTCCATGAGAGGTTCCAGCTGTGCCGCATCCCACCTTTCGTTGACCTCCAACAACCTTACAGCTGTCCAAAGAGACTCGTAGAAAGCCAGATTAGGTTGCCGCACGTCTTTGAGAACGTCTTGTGCCACGTCTTTGAGCAGGTACAGATAAGATTTGCTGGCAATATTAAAAGAAATCGAATCGATGCGCGGGTAATTGGGTTTGTTAGCTCCGGCATAGACATCGATCACGTAGTTCATCGCTTCTAGATCTTGTCGCAACGCGCGAGCAAGATATTCATCTGCTTTCTTTCCTTGTGACAGCCCATAGGTCTGAGAATCCATCAGTCGTTTACGGAATGATTGCCCTACTTGGCCTTTGGATTTAGCAACAAAGATATTCACCAAGAGATCAATCTCCTGATGCTTCCATTTGAAAGCATCGAGAAAACAGGCTACGTCTGCACATTTAGTATTATTGAGGTAGCGGCTATGTCTTTGTTTCAGCAGATGTTGAACTTCTGGAAGGGTCAATAATTCTTTCGTCAGTGCCGTATCTTGGCCTAGGATAAAGGTGGCATAATAGTTTTTGGCGATCACCCAATCTTGCGGGTTTCTATCGCTATGAAACTCCTGTCCCCAGGATACATTCGAAAAGAATGTCCGAAGGGCCAGAAGCCATATGGTCATGGTATTGATCATAAACATAGATTTCAATAGTTAATATCCTGTATTTTGATACATCTTTTCAGGATTTAACTTATACTCGTCAAATGGTATCGGATAATAGCGATCCTTAATCGTAATATTGGATAATTTGGCATTGCCATAGTCGGCCTGACTCTTCTTTTTAAAATAATCGACCAGTCCATTTGCATCATAATTGCGGATGAGGTCAAACCATCTGTGGTTTTCAAAGGCTAGTTCTACACGGCGCTCATGCAAAATAGCATCTTTCAATGTCGGGTATTTGGCTGCGTAGCTGGCACTAGTCCTTGAAACTGCATATGATGGTAAGCCTGCTCGAAGCCTAACTTCATCGAGCAAAGCAATGGCTTCGGCATCTTTACCTAAATGCATCTTCGTTTCTGCCAAGAGCAACATTACATCGGCATAACGGATCAGTATCCAGTCATTTCCTCCTCTTCCCTCGGTTCCTGCGGCTTCACTGTTGTCTCTGAATTTGGTGATAAACCAGTCTTTAACTTGTGCATGTTCGGCAAACTTGATCGAAAAGCTTTTGCGCAGATCTTGTTCTTCATAATCTTTTACCAGATCATGCTTCACATTGCCTCCAATACCTGTTGATACAAATTTTGAATTGATATTTTCTCCTCTTGCCTGATTATTACGCGCAATACTTGAACTGTAGTTTTGATCACCTTGCAGATACTGAACTTGCAGCACTAATTCTTTACAGGTACTTTTTTTGCTCACATCAAAAACTTCTGAATAAGGGATCTCGGTAAGCTTTCCGAACGTACGCATTCCGTATGATGCTGCTAAATATTGCTCTGCTTTTTGAAAATTAACTTGTTTATCGCCGGCTAAAGTGGCTCCCATTGTCAGGTAGACTTGTCCTAAAATAGCATTGATGGCTGCTTTGGAGGTGCGACCCACAGCATACTGCCACTGCACATTGGGCAGGTTGCTGTTCAGGGCATCAGTCAGATCAGTTACGATCTGCTGGTAAACAGTAGACTCTTTCTGTCTATAGGCAATTTCGGCAGCTTGCTCTTTGGTCGTGATCTCGACTGTTGACAACGGAATATCACCAAACTTGCGTACCATATGGAAATATAAGAGTCCTCTCACAAACTTCGTCTCGGCAATGTATCGTTCTTTGACTGCATTGTCGGTAAATGTTACGCGGTCGATATTGGACAATAGCGTATTGCAGCGTGCAATTCCATCGTACATCGCTGACCAGTGTGTCTTGATATAGGAATTACTCGGTAATATCGAAAAATCATTAAACTGGAAGGGTTCACCTGCATTGGACTGGTTATCATCGCGGCCGGTATTGTCCGAACGCTCTTCACTGTAAAGTGCACTAGACTCGCCGATAGTGCTTCCTGAGCGCAATGCTTGGTATAAACCATTCACAGCTAATAAAACGTCGTTTTCTGACTTGAAATATGCGCCGACTGATACCTCATTAGGATTTTCCTGATTCAAAAATCCTTTATCACAAGAGGATAGTGCTAAAAGAACGAAGGGTAATAAATATCTTTTTTTCATGATAGTCGATTTTTTTAGAATGTAACTTTTAATCCAAGATTGAATGAACGCACCAAAGGATATAAACCGTAATCTACCCCAGGAGTCAGATTACCGCGCTGGTTGTAGTCGGGCTCTGGATTGTAACCTTTGTATTTGCTAATGGTAAATGGATTGTCTACACTTGCGGATATCCTTATTCCTGAAAGAGATAACTTATTGGCAGTTGCAGTTGGTAAGCTGTAACCCAAGATGATATTGGTCATCCTAAGGAAGGAACCATCTTGTAGGTAAAAAGTAGACAAACGTGTGCTGTTGCTCTGGGTTCCGCCTCGTGAGGCACGGTACACTTCGCCGTTGCCCGGATTTGAGGCCGATCTATAGCGTTGCGCCACATCTGCATATTGATTGCCCGAGCCTTCCATATTATACAGGTAGTAATCATAACCATCCAATACTTTATTTCCTTGAGATCCATTAAAAGACGCTCTCAAGTCAAAGTTTTTATATCGTGTATTGATCGCAAAACCATAGGTAAAATCAGGATGCGGACTACCGATAATACGTTTGTCTTCATCATTCACGATTCCGTTACCGTCCACATCTTCAAAATAAAGATCGCCTGGTTGCAATGGATTGGTCGAACCTGCAGATGGTGCGACATTTTTATAATTCTCTTCAGTTGCTACTCCCAACACTTTAAATCCGTAGAACGTACCGATTGGGCTGCCCTCTTGTGTAATATGCGTGATGTATGAACGCTCTGCCCCATTGGTCATAATAGTAGAGCTTCCACCAAGATCAAGTACTTTATTGCGGTTGACATTGATATTGCCACTGATCCCTAAATCAAAGTCCGTTTTACGAATTAAGTTTGCGTCGATCTGAAGGTCAAACCCTTTATTTTCAACTTTACTATTAGGCAGATTGGTCAAGATCGTAGTCGCTCCAGATACTGCCGTGATCGGCTGGTTGAACAACATATTGGACGAACGGCTCAAATAGAAGTTGGTCATGATATTCAATCGACCTCGGAGAAGCCCAAAATCCAATCCGGTATTGTACTGTGAGGTGGTTTCCCAACCTAATTTTGGATCACGTAAATCTCCTGGCGCAAGGGAGGTTTCCACTTTATTGCCAATGATCACACCTGTGGGTGAATTGTAGGTGGTGATGGCATTATAATCTCCAATATTGTTGTTACCACTTTTACCCCAGCTCGCTCTCAATTTTACCATCGACCCAGCACCTAACCAATCGTCATAAAAATCTTCTTTGGAGATCGTCCAACCGGCAGAAACAGAAGGAAATGTTCCCCATTTGGTATTCGGTCCAAACCGAGATGATCCGTCTGTACGAAATGACGCGGATAGAAAATATTTGGCATCAAAGCTATAATTCACCCGACTGAAATAAGACTGTAGTGTGGTAACTCTTTTGTATGCGCCCCGCAATTGGAAATTTGACGGATCTGCTCCTTTGTTAGTGATCTCATCGATCGCATCATTCTGAAATCCATTGGCACGAACAGACATATAGTCGATATCTGTCCTTTGTGCCGAATAGCCTAGCAGGGCAGTTACTTGATGCTTATCTGCAAATGTCTTGTTATAATTTAACGTGGTTTCGACTAGCTTGTCGATTTCGCCACGGGTAGTAGCATCGGCATAAGCGGCGGCTTTTGCAGAATTTGAATAGGGTGCATTATTGCCATTTGAAATACTGGTAGGTCGATAATAATCGTGCTTCTCGTCGTAAGTTGACAAACCACCATTTACCTTAAGGTTCAAACCTTCTAAGATAGAGAAATCAGCAAAAGCATTATATAGTCCGCGCTTTCCACGTCTATTATTCTTGATCTCAGTGACATAGGCTAATGGATTTTCCGGATTTTGTACGCCATAGTTATTGCCCGATAGATCTGCCATCAAAAATTTGGCATAGCTCCCATCCTCATTATAAACGGGCAACGTAGGTAAATAAATCAATGCAGCCATAGAAGGGCTGCTGTCATAGCGACCTGTAGTCACTTCATTGTTATCGTTATAGGTGAAAGATACGTTGGCACCTACAGTAAGGCGCTTGCTCACTTTGGCATCGACATTGGCTCTGAAGTTAAAAACCTCTTGCCCTGTACCCAACATAATACCTTCTTGATCTTGATATGAAGTACTCAAAAAATATCTATTTTTATCATTTCCACCATATGCCGATACATTGTGTCTTTGAAAAGGCGCATTTCGATATAAAGCATCCTGCCAATCGGTATCATATTTTGCTTTCTTGGCCAAGCCAGTGGAAAAATCATAATATTCTTCTGGAATCGACACCGAACCGGCGTTACTGACACGCGCGACACGATCGGCATTGCTGTCTAAGCGCATATTATCATTCCAAGTCAATCCTTTACCGATGACCAGATCTTTGTAAGCATTATTACGACCATCGATCAACAAGTCGATAAATTCGGCAGCATTTAATAGATCTATCTTTTTTGATAGCTGCCCAAAACCACCTAATACTTCGTAATCTACTTGACTACGCCCCTCTTTACCGCGTTTGGTGGTAATGAGGACCACACCACCTGCCGCTCTGGAACCATAGATCGCGGCAGAAGCAGCATCTTTGAGGATATCGATGGTCTCGATATCATTAGGATTGATATTCAAGTTATTGCCCGACGGATAGCCATCAATAACATATAGCGGATCTGAACCTGCATTGATAGAACCCATACCGCGCACCTTAATTTTAGTTCCCTCATACGGTGCTCCGCTTGTTTGCATGATTTGTACACCGGCTACTTTGCCCACTAAGGCTTGTGAAAGTTTAGGCGATGTCAGGTTGAGCTCTTCAGCTTTTACACTTGCAATCGCTCCTGTTACATCAGATTTACGGATTTTTTGGTAACCAATGGATACCATCACCTCCTCGAGCTGCTGGCCTTCTGAAACCAATTTGATCTGAAATCCACTTAAAGTAGTAACGGTATGCTGCGCTGTGGCGTAGCCAATAAACCGTATAGAAATGGTGTCTCCTACTTTTCCTTCCAGCACAAATTTACCGTTCTGGTCGGTCTGATAATCTTGTTGGGTGCGTAGATTACGGACGGTAGCTCCGCTAATGGGCTGACCATCTGCATCGAGCACAGTTCCGGATAGCTGCTGTTGAATATTCAGTTCGCTTTTCAACAAGGCTATTCTTAAATTGCTTGCTTCTGTAGGTAGAGAGTGGCATGTAAGTGGTAATAACAGCCACAATAGTCTAGATGATTTAAAGTACATGAGTTTTGCCTTTACAAATAAGATTGATTAGCGGCAAAGCTATAAGTTGATTGTTAAGTGAGGATTACCCCAAGCTTATGAAATGATTAACAAAGGCATGATTGGCTGCATGCTCAACAATAGCCTTAATAGAAAAGATTAGTGGTAAGTAAACTTTTCAAACTTGCTTTTCCATAGTGGATTGCCTAGGTTTGTTTCCGCAAAACATTTAATACAAAAAGGATATGCAAACTCCCTATGTTATTTTTAACGGAAAACTCATTTCGGAAAATGAAGCTCAACTCGCCATCAGTGATCTAGCTATCGTTCGCGGATACGGTATCTTTGATTTTTTCAAAACGGTAAATGGACTCCCTATATTTTTGGAAGATAATCTGGATCGTTTTTATCAATCTGCATATCTCATGGATCTTCCTGTTAATTATGCTCGGGAGGCAATCAAAACATGCATAGATACGTTGATACAAGCCAACAATATGCCGGACTCTGGGATTAAGCTGCTATTGACTGGTGGCTATAGTCCCGATGGCTATAGCATAGCAGAACCCAACTTCATTATCAGCCAACAACCATTAAAAAGAAATGTCATTTTGGAAGAGAAAGGATTAAAGCTACTTCCTTTTACCTATCATCGTCCCTTTAGTCAGGTCAAATCCATCGACTATGTCATGGGGATACAAGCTTTAAAAGTAGCAAAATCAAAAGGTGCTGACGATGTGGTCTATATGCAAAATGGCTTTATATCAGAATGTCCTCGTGCCAATTTCTTTTTGATCAGTCATGAGGGAAAGTTATTGACCGCAGCGGAAGATGTCCTTCAAGGTATTACGCGCAAGAAAATCATTGATTTAGCAAAAAATATCATGGAAGTAGAAGTACGAGATATTAGCATCTCCGATATGGAAAATGCCGCGGAAGCTTTTATAAGTTCGACCACTAAAAATATTACTCCCGTCACATCGCTGCTGGGTTATCAAGATTTTGCTCCACAAGCTGGCCCTATCACCAAACAGTTGCAAGAGCTTTTACAAGATTTGATTTATAAACAATAACAAGTTTACAGCAACGTAATTGATTACTGATCAATCAAAAGGCATTTTTGACAATTTTGCCTAAACATTTCAAATCAGCATAAATCCTTTCGTTCCAACCTAAAGCAAAGTTGAGTCGCATACAGTTGTGATAACGATCTTGGAGGGTAAACATTCTACCGGGAGCAAAGCTAATTTGATGACGCATAGCGGTATCATATAATGCTGCGGTATCAACTCTTTTATCTAACTCAAGCCAAAGCACAAAGCCTCCTTGTGGCTGACCTATTTTAGTATTGTCAGGAAAATATTCCTCGATAGCCTGTTGATATTGGAGGCAATTTGCGTAGAGTTTGTTTCTAAACTGATGCAGGTGATGGTCATACCTGCCGTGCTCCATAAAATCGGCTATCACTTCTTGATAGAGTATAGGGGTAGAAATCGTCTGTAGAAGTTTCTGACGAATGATCTTACTCTTAAACTTTCCGGGAGCAACCCAGCCTACTCGATAACCTGGTGCTAATGTTTTGGAAAAAGAGCCACACCACATGACTATTCCCTCTTCATCATACGCTTTACAAGGCTTTGGTCTAGTGGCTCCAAAGTATAGATTGCCATAAAGATCATCTTCAATTAATGGAATATTATGCTCGGTGAGTAATTTAACCAATTGTATTTTATGATCTTCTGGCATCAAGCTTCCTAATGGGTTGCTAAAATTTGCTGTAAAACAACACACATTTATACGTGGCAGATACTTTCTTAATGCATCCATATCAATGCCAGTAAGCGGATGTGCAGGTATCTCAATGACCTGTAAACCCAAAGATTTAGCAACCTGTATCGTTCCAAAATACACCGGAGTTTCAATCGCTATGGTATCGCCTGGTTTTGTGACAGCAAGCAAACAGTTAAAAATGGCATTCATAGCACCAGATGTCGTTACTAAGTCATCTTCCGTAAGCTGCCCTTCAAATTCCATACTCCATTTGGCAACACTTCTCCTCAGATTGACACTTCCTTGAGCAGGTTCATAACTTGTCCCTCCATCATCAAGTTTCCGAATCATATGGATCACTCCTTTATTAAGCTTGGCAATAGGAAGCATACTTTGCGCCGGAACACCAAGGGAAAATTGAGTGACCTCTTTATTTTTTAAGGAATTATAAACTTTATCGATAAGATCTTCAGGCTGCTTTTCGCCATCTGATGACGACAACATGCCCACAGATGGAAGAGAAAATCTTCGTTGTGAAGTTTTACTGACATAATAACCAAGGCGTGGTCTAGAGTTGATCAGCGATTTGCTCTCCAATTCGAGAAAAGCTTGTTTAACGGTATTGATACTCACATGATACATCTTCTGTACGGTACGTATAGAAGGAAGTTTTTCTCCCAGTTTTAACGTACCATTGACGATCTGTTCTTCAATAATGCTTGCAATCTTTACATATAAGACTTCCTTCTTCATGGCTTTAACTATATGATAACAATATATTCTTTAGTGATGCTATGTTCTTCAAGATCGATTTGATTATACGTTAACATGGGATACCAAACCTCCAATGTAATCATTTTTAGAGCTCCAATGATCAATTTTAAAAAATCCAATCCATCCATGAATGCGCAATTAGAACTGCTTTTTAAAGTTACAAACAACATTTAAAGATTCAACCAGTAAATAAGCCGCTCAATAGCTGATGTCAATCTAAGAAGTTGCTGTTCGCCATCCTCAAATGCCTGATTAAAATTATTTTTTGCTTTTGCAATTAATGCGTCTTGAAATTCATGTCGATGGATCTCATCGAAGAAAATACAATTTATTTCCACTTGATGATAGGGATTGACAATTGCTGCTGCATAACCAACAACCTGTTTAGCTTCTAGTAAAACAGCTAACGGTAACCCAAAGTCTATGGTTAACTCTTCTACCGAATTTACATGCTCGCTAGATGAATTTTGATTAACAAGTTGCTTATATAAAGAAACAACAGAACGGAGTTCAGATAGATATAAATTTTCTAATTTAAAATCTTCAAAATTGTTGACTTTCATGCTCATATCATATTCGTGAACGGCAAATTTAAAGAACGATATGTATGGGATACAGATACAGAAACACAATTTTTTAGGGGTACAATAAATATATATTGCCAATTTTAATACGAATGCTAATCTCTTTTAATTCTTGATTCGAAAAACTGTATTTTTAAGGTATAAATAGGAGGTCTTTATCATAAAATAGGACATTTAACATTAAGATATAAACGGAAATTTACACCATAAATTCATTGTACAAACTAAATTTAAAAATAATTTACTGCAAAACTAATGGAAATCCTTATTATACTATCTATACTATCAGTTCCAGTAATCGGCTATTTGATTTATAGGCAAATTCGACAACAGGTTAGTACTCCTACAAAAATTGTGGAGTATATATTTATTGTTGCTTTATGCTTATCATCCCTTTTATTCTGTTTTGGGTTGATGATGTACGGATCACATCACACAGAAGCGATAGATATCGTTGACAATGGTTATTCTCCATTTGCTTCGGAACATAGTTTAACCCTCATTTTCTTATTTGGAACAGCTCTTTTTGGATCGATAAAACTCTGGTTAAAAGGGAGATCACTACCCCCTTTGTTATTTGTACTAACATTGATTTTTGTCGTCCTTGGCATCATAATTAGTTTTTTTGTATTATTACAGATTTCCTCTAACACGCAATTTTACGATGCTTGGTTGTTTGGCTTTTTACCTGTCACCAACATCATAACGGCTATAACTTTAATTTACAAAGTCATTGCTGAAGAGGCAACGGAAGCTTCGAATAAAACTTATCGTAATAAGTTTCTCAATTACCTGAATCAAAAGATGGCTCATACAGCTCATCAACCCTTGTATGTTATTATTTTGCTGTTACCTATATGTATAATGATAGTGGCTATCCTGATGTTATTTGGACAGGAAGCTGATTCGATATCAAAAGTATTTACGGAAACTACAACCTGGAATTTTTCAACAAAAACTCATCCTCCATTTTTAGATCATCGAGGGCATTATTTATGTACTGTTGCCATATGTGGTGATCCCAAAGTCGTAAAACCACTGCGTTTAGGAAAAAGACATGGGCTTGAAATCGTTGTAAACAGACAGTTGCTCATTGCAAATGCTTTTGAAGAATTAATCTGGGAAAGTTGGCCTGCGGCACATAAAATCATAAGAGGGTTGTACGATAAATACGGTTACCCTTTGTCTAAAAAGGTCACAACCGTGCAAAGATCAAACTTGGTATATAGATTAATGAAACCCTTAGAATATTTTTTCCTCTTATGTCTGTACTTGTATAGTGAAAAACCTGAAGAAAAAATTGCCAGGCAATATCAAAGCTAGATCAGTAAATTAAATAGAAAACGACAAAGAGATCCAAAACTTTATAAAATAAATAGGGTGTTGGGGTTGAACCTACTTTGCTCCTAAATGAAAAGGGAGCAAATCTCCATTTTTTAATATATATCTCCAGGTATTATTTCGATAAACGAGTAGAGGAAAAATATCTGGGGAAGTATCTGTATGAGTATTAAAATATGATGGTGCATCAAATAGAATTTCTTCCAACTCCACTGGGATAATAATCTTACCTTGAACATCTGATATCCCAAATTTATTATTTTTTTGAAGAAGGAGATATTGTCCATTCTGAATAGATCGGATTTGGGTATATTCAACGGGAAGCAGTAGCTTACCGCTATGCAAATCCCCAAGACCATAATATTGATCATAGCCATTTACTTTTGGTAATATGACAGCATGATCAAGGAAGAAAGATTCTTGATGGTTTAATCTCGAATTGGTCAGATCATATTCCAAAGGGAATATGATGGTTCCCTTTTTATTGATAAGCCCCATTTTAAACATTAATGCTCTCGGATCCGAATTTTCGGATTGGCATACTAGAGCAGCATTTCCTACAAAATCAAAAGCCCATACATATTGCGGAGCGACAACGATTCGACCTTCTTCATTGATATATCCATAGCCGTTTTCATTATGTATCAAAGCCATACCATTTTTATATGGCATAATGACGGTCTCCTTACCTGAATTCTGAGGTAAGTACCCTTGTTTTACAAATGTTAGGCTATATGATCCTTTCAGCTCCTGATGAGACGTCATATCATAGAGCTTTCCTATTTTATCATCTTCGGACACCAGTAAAACCTGAGCTGAATTCATGCGATACACAGCATGATAATTTAGTTCTTCACCTTTTAAATTTTCCAGATTCATTAAAAGATAGCTCATTTTATTACCGTTTCTAATCTTTACCAGAGATCTTTTGCTATCGATGGTATCGATCTGCTTGATATCCGCTCCTACTACTTTTGTACCTTTTAGGTCAAATAAATGACTGATTTGAGTATCAAACTCATCAATTCTTTCATTTTCAGGAATATGCATATTCGCTTTAATATAATCTTGTTTTCCTAAATTTAAGATATCGATACTTTCGTAAATAGCCGGAATCATCTCCTTGTTCAAATCCAGATCATATAGGCCAGTTTTCCCATTCTTTATAAAGGCGATTATATGTTCAGGTCCATGGTATAACTCAGAAATTCCTTCTACATCACTTAATAACAATTGACCGTTTGTATCAAAAAAACTGAACAATTTATTTTTCTCGGCAATCAGGTATTTTTTTTGACGGTCTGGATTTTTAAAATCAAAAAATTGGATATGGTAATATTGAGGATCTATAAAAGTATTTGTTTGTGGAATGTACAATCCATAAAAAGCTCTTTTCTTGATTTTAAAAATAGCTAATCCATGGCTCCCCGATGAGTAAAAATAGTCATTGACATGTGTTATATCACCATGTTCTATTTTAAAAACGACCTGTCGATTCGGGTTTAAAAGGGAGGTGATCTGTTGCTTCTTAGTAACTAAATAATCATCGTATACTTTGACCTCATCGTATATGTTAGGTAATATTACGGTTCCCTTCAAGTCTACCACTCCTTTTTTATGTTGTTTTGTCGTAATGAGATATTCTCCGTAGTAACCGTTAAAAGAATTATCATTAGGAAGTTCAATACGTTCAAATTCAAACGGAATTTTCAACTCACCATCTTGACCATATGCGCCGTAAAGATTGTTTTTTTTGGCAATCAGTAATCCCATTAAGAGTTCAGTATCGACAAATTCCTTTTTCGTAGGAATATGTATAACAAGCGACTTACCTCCTTTTGAAAAGGAAGAAATCCAGTTATCACTGCGCATACCCAGGTGATGATGCTCATACTCAAACGGAACCAAGATATGCTCATTCCAATCTATAACACCCCATTTTCCATTTTTTTGTGCATAAAGATAAGACTGACGATGACCACAACCTCCACAATAATCAAAGCCATCGTAACCATTTTTAGTCATTATTTTATTGTGCGACCGACTAAATAAGTACCATTTCCCATGTTGTTTGACGTCAAAATAATCACCATCCAAGTAACCAATTTCATCAAAAAAAGGCAATTGCGTTTTATCAACAAATAATAAACTTACTTTACCATCACGTTTTATTTTCCAAAAATCACGAAATTGAATATCTATATCATCATACTCTGCTTCAAGCAAAACATCACCTTTGGGAGATATGATACCCATTTTTTTGTCTTTTAAATATTTTAGTACAGTTTTGGGAAATAGCTGTGGATGGGCTGCCAACTCCCGTTTATAATCTTCTATTGCATAGGTATCGTTAAACTCAATGGAGGTTTCTTCTGCCAGTATAAGGCTATTTCCAAGGGTATCTATATAGTACGTATTATCCTTATCTATTATTTTTGCAAATCCATTTCTAAAAGGTGCCATACGCCTCCCCTCCTGTCCAAACTGATATAACTCGGTCTGTGCTTGGGCTGAAAATACTAAGCCAAAGAATAAAGCAAAATGGAATAAAAAAAGCTTCAAATTCCAGGTACTCTGTGCGCTATTAATTAAGAATAATATCATAAAAATTATTTTTAGAGATTAGTACCGTTTCTCTTTTGATTTTATAGCATATTTCTGTCCGTCTTTACCAACAAAATAATACCATTCTCCTTCCTTTACCAACAGCGGCCATGTTTTATCTTCACCTTCATAATTTCGACGGATCTCATCATACAATGGTTCTACCAAAATTTTACCTGACCAATCAGCCAGTCCATACTTATCGCCTTTTGCAAAAGTAAAATTCAGATATGCACCACCAACTTCGAGATCCTGATATCCAGGACCGAGTATAATCTGCCCATCACGTCTGACCATGATCTGCTGATTCAGTTTACTGAAGATCAATATGTCAGATTCTTTACCAGTGGTCAATACCTGTTCATATTCAAAAGGAACTACGATGTTGCCTTTTAAGTCAATCATTCCGCGCTGATATTTAAAGCCTGAGTAATTTTCTTTATCGATGATTTTTTTAGCTGCTATGGCATAACCTTCATAAAAATCATCGACTTGATCGTACTCTTCAAAGCGTTTTTCATTTCCCACGGTATCGATAAAAAGATTTCCTTCTTTGGCATATATCTTTTTTAAGCCATGATAAAATCTACCATTCGGATATTTTTTATAATTGGGAAAGCGGATCAAATCGTAACTACCATCGGATGTCCAATTGGTATTCGAATACACCAATTTTCCATCCGTGTCGGTTAATTGCAAAGATTTATCGTGATGTTCAACCAATAAGAAATGGTCGTTTACTAAACGTATATCTGTGACCGTATTGTCGAATGTACGGATCTTATCCTGTCCAATATGATAGATCCAAAACTGGTACTGATAATTAGAAACTAATTTGCGGACAAGAATAAGATCCTTATTAAAGATCGTGATTTGTTGTTCATGCGGAGAGATCAATACTTTCTTAGTCTCCAAATCAAACAAACCTATTTTTAAAGCATGATGTTCGCCCGCTTTTCCATCTGAAAATGTGATAAAACGTTGCGATATATCAAATTGATCTTCTATTCCCGATGCTGAATATTGGTAACCATCATCGAAACTATAGTGCACCGGTAAGATTTCCATTCCATTTTCATATACGATTCCTGAGTTTTGATTAGATCCGACTAAGAAAAAAGTCTTCCCGTTATAATAGTGCAACTTGATGTTCTGATATTTCCCCAATGGAATAATGGTTTTTCCATCCCAGTTACAGATACCTGTTTTTCCATTTTTAGTCACTTCAAAAAAATATGGAGCTTGCTCAATCTGGACTTCATAAGCTAATCTTTGCCTGACTTGTTCCGTTATATTTGCGTCAAAAATAAGATCAGACATCCCGATCACTGGACTGGAACTGTATTTATGATTCCCATTGGCAGCTAATACGCGGATCTCCTCATACTCAAAAGGCAAAATTGTCTTACCGTTGATATCAATAACGCCATAACCACTTGCTTTTTTTGCTATTCCAAGGTTTCTAATAAATGAATCCAGCTGTTCAAATTCATTTTTTATGATTACTTTTTTGGAAATTGGATCAACAACACCATAATGATTTCCCTGTTTAAAAATCAACCATTTAGAACCATCAATGATTTTATAATCCGTATATCCAGAAAGCAATACGTTGCCATTGGTATCCATGAGATCAAGTTGTGTACCTTTTTTCCCCTTAATATAGGTCTGTCCATCCCCTTTGATGTACTGAAGATGACTATCATACTCGACAGGTACGATGAGCTCACCATTTATCTTGGCCAACCCACTTTTATCGTGTGTGCGTATCTCCACAAACTCATCAGACAAGAAACTTGTTATATACTCATATTGAGGTCTTTGCAAAATTTGACCATTAAGAGCGGAAACCCATCCCCACAGATGATCATCAGCAACACCAATAATATTTTTATTAATTACTTCAGCTTTCTGAAATTGGACCGGAACAATAATTTTGCCCTTTTCATCAGCAACTCCAGTCTTTCCATTCTTTTTTAGCACAAGGTATTTATAATCGTATTGCTTTCCCTTATGCCACTGTCCATCATAAGATGTAGCAAGTTCGATCTCATCATACGCTATAGGAACAATCAGATCTCCATCTTCGTGTAGCACTCCATAATAACCATCCTTAATCACAACAAATAAATCTGCCGCGTGCTCTTCTACATCATCTATCCAATGATTGCCTGCTAAATGATAAAAAAAATCCTTCTTTTCTTTTTTAACTTTGATTAGTGGTGAAATGGACCGCTCAAAGCCCATTGATTCTACGATCTGAACAGTTTGTGAATATCCAAAAAAAGGTAATAGCAGAAAGAAGATAGGAAGAAGATGTTTCATGAACCTCAAGATTTTCTCAAATATCTTAATTATAATGTTGTGAATATCTCCCTGAATACCGCTAGTTTTAGGCTAAATATTTGATCCAATTGAATGTCCATCCGTTACTTCATGTCTCAAAGCGCTCATGTTTTCAGCAACATGTTCCTATAATCAACCCTATCATTATGCTTGGACTCCTATTATGAGCTAAAAAATAGAACATTTATTGGTCATAATCCTCAATGGAAATAAAAATTAGGTTTAAGAAATGAAATCCATGTTAAAATAATAAAAATAGGTACTCCCTCGTTGATTGAAAATAAATTGTTATTTTTACGTATAAGGTACTGAACATCAATAAGGGCATCGCAAGAAATTTTCAGATACTATTTGTACGATTAGAAAGCCTTTTTAAATCTTGAATTTACATTTTAGTACAAAGCAGCATAAAATGCTTTCGCCATTCAATCATGAACAACCTATTCTAAAAAATTTAGAATTCTTGAAAAACTTAAACTGAATTTTAATATGCTACTAGAAATAAACCCAAAGTTACCCATGAGAGATAGGCAGATAACAGCTGACTATTACATCAACAAACTCGGTTTTCAAACTTTCGGAAATGAATTTGAGGATTATTTAATGGTCTATAAGGATCAGATCCAGATTCATTTTTTTAAGTTTACAGATCTTGATCCTAAAGAAAACTATGGTCAGGTATATATTAGGACGGATGATATAGATGCTGTTTACCAGACCTTATTGGATAACCACATTCCGATACATCCAAATGGTCATTTAGCGGTAAAGCCTTGGGGACAAAAAGAATTTTCTTTGCTCGATCCCGATAACAATTTACTTACTTTTGGACAGCAGATTTAACTTAATCCACATCAAGTCAATCAGATCTATTATTCTTCAAAAGCTAATATACCAGTCAGCATGTATAAAATTAAATACTGACTGGTATAAGTTTGTGATTAACCTTCGTGGTCTTCTCCCACTAGTGAAAACTTGATTGATTTTTGAGGATAATCATCAAAACTTTTTCTACTGGAATTACCAATTATTTTTTTTAGACTAACTTTATCTCCTAATCTAAACTGATCTTCTACCAATTGATAGTCCAATAAATATGGTCCACAATAGTAATTACCTTTTTCGTCTTGCTCGATTATTCCTTGATATAGCCCTTTTTTTGTTTCTCTTGGCATGTTATTATATTTATGGGACAAAGATACAAAGACTAAAACAATTTAGACAATTAACGTAAAAGATAATGATAAAAGAGGTAACTGGATCGTAAAACCAAAGTATTAGCGGGATGTGCTCTATTTTGAAATTCACGCTCCAGGTGTTCGAACCCATCCATTCGTATACAGATCATCAGCTCATGAAGCTTAATCAAAATGAAGCTGCGTCCAATTGCTTTTAGGAAAGGGATGCTTCCCGATATTTTTTTAGACTGATACCATGATGACGCTTAAAGAACTTATTGATATGACTTTCATCAGCAAATCCAAATTCATCTGCGATTTCATGCACTCTTTTATCACTAAACCGCAATCGATGTTCGATCAAGCGAATCCGATAGGAAGAGATATACTGCTGTAGAGACTCGTTGCATTCTTTGCGGAAATAGCTGCTTAGATAGGTTGGCGAAAATCCAAATTTCGCAGCAATTACAGCGATGGTAAGGAGCTCGGGTTGTCGTATGTATGCTTGGATATAATCTAATATCTGTAGTGTACGCCTATCCGCATTAGGAGTAAGTTCCTGAGGTTTATTGATGGCTATATTTCGCGCTGCGATAACGATAATAGCATTGACCAGATGTCTGGTCAAATCTTCATTGTAAAGGGATTGGTGACTGCATGCCTGTTGCAAACTCTGAATCAACGAATTGACCATATGTTTATCATCATTATTGACTAAAATAGAACCTGATAAATGAGAAGCATAATATAAAAGACATTCGATGTGATCGATGCTTTTCCATTGATATTCTTTTATATAACTTTCTCCGAAACGTACGACCATAAACTCATTATTTCCCTCCAAATCAAACCCATGGCAATCATTTGGTGTAATAAGAAATAAGTCTCCTGGGAAATAGTCAAATTTATTTCCATTGACACTGTGTTTTCCTTTGCCAGAAATAACATACACCAGCTCAAAGAAATTAAATTGTCTGTCACGCAGCGGACATACGGTTACGTTTTCATAAAAAACTTCAAGGGATTGATAGATATTTTCTTTTGCCATGATGCAAAGATACCCAAATAACACTTATATGTACCTGTATTCAATGCTTTTTTCAGTCTATTTTTGTTGTTCAAGAATAATATATGAAAGCAATTGTATTGGAAAAATTTGGCGGTGTTGAACATCTTATTGAAAAGAATATTGAAAAACCCAACATCAAACCTGATGAGGTGCTGATCCAGGTGAAGGCGATCGGTATCAATCCTGTCGATGTCAAAGTTAGAAGTTGTGATGCTCCACTTGCTGACATGTTATCAAAATATGATCCTCTAATTTTAGGTTGGGATATTTCGGGAGTCATTGTTGAAATTGGAGATGCGGTTACCAATTTTCAAATTGGAGATGAAGTTTTTGGTCTGATCAACTTTGTCGGTCATGGCAGAGCGTATGCGGAATATGTAGCGGCTCCTGAAGGGCATCTTGCACGAAAACCGCAAAAAATTAGTCATATTGAAGCTGCGGCAAGCCCTTTAGCTGCATTGACAGCTTGGCAAGCATTTCATTCCTACGGAAAACTAAGACCCCATGATCGGGTTCTTATCCATGCCGCATCAGGTGGTGTAGGTCATTTTGCTGTACAGATCGCGAAGTATCTCCAAGCTTACGTCATCACAACTTCTTCGGCATCTAACCGAGATTTTATCATCCAATTGGGAGCAGATGAACATATTGATTACCAAAAAACGGCTTTTGAAGAAGTTCTTTCGGATATAGATTTTGTCCTCGAATCGGTCGGTGGCGCAAATTTTCAAAAATCAGTACAAGTATTGAAACCATTTGGTTCAATTGTCACCCTGCCCTCTGGCCATAGTAAAGATGATGAATTAAAGGCGCAGGAAAAACAGCTTCATGCTTGTTATTTTATGTCCGTCTACAGTAGCAGTAGAGATATGCAGCGTATCGCTGGCTTGTTGGAATCGGGAATACTAAAACCTCATATTGCTCACGTGTTCAATTTTGATGAAATGGCAAAAGCACATGTACAAATTGAAACTGGAAGAACCGTAGGAAAAGTCGTTGTTAAATTATAAAAAGCAAGAGAAATGAACACAATAGATCAGGAGCTTTTAGCCGCAATTTCGCATAGTGCTTATGGAGAGATCGATTATGAAAATTTACTGCAGCATAATCCCCAAAAAATTAGAGATCAAGAAATGCAGGTGTCCCTATTGGAACCAGATGCCATTATACCACACGACCTCGACGTTCGAAATAGGTATATACCATCTTCTGACAAAGGGAGAAATATCCGTTTAAGAATTTACAGATCAAAGGATAAAAGCAATTTGCCCGTCTTAGTATATTTTCATGGTGGTGCTTTTATCTATGGAACTCCCGAACAGTATGATTTTATATTCTTTCGATTGGCTTCGGATGTGGACTTAATGATTGTTTCTGTCGATTATCGATTAGCTCCCGAACACCCATTTCCTGCAGCTATGGAAGATGGATATGATAGTTTAAAATGGCTCGCTCAGTACTCTTCTAACCTTGGTGGAGATCCGAATCGTGTCCTCATTGGAGGCAGCAGTGCTGGAGCCACAATTGCGGCCTCCATCACCCATTTGGCACGGGATAAACAAGAAATAAAAATCAGACATCAGCTTTTACTTTATCCTGCGATGAGTCATTTGCTCAACACAGCTTCAATGGAATCATTGGCGGATGCACCTATGCAAACCAAAAATGCCGCGAAATGGATGTGGAAACATTATCTACCCCATATGGATCAACGGCCTGCCTATGCGGTGCCGCTACTTGAAGAAAATTTCAATCAACTTCCCGATGCTACGGTAGTGGTCTGCGAATTTGATCCGCTTAAAGATGAGGGGAAAATGTATGCCGAGAAATTACGACAAGCAGCTGTATCGACGGAGCTTATCGAAATACAAGGAGCGGTGCATGCGTTTGATTTTTTCGAGAGTTCGCTATCAGATGCATTTTATGACCGATTATTGAATGTATTAACAAAAACAGTAAATCAAGATAAATGAAAAAAATAATAGTAGTCAATGGACATCCGGACAGAGAAAGTTTTAACAGTGCTATTGCTCAAACCTATATCCAATCGGCACAAGAAGCTGGCGCTGAAGTTCGATACCTCGCCATAGGGGAATTGGATTTCAATCCAAACTTGCAATTTGGTTATCGGAAAAGGATGGATTTGGAACCTGATTTGGTAAAAGCTCTTGAAGATATCCACTGGAGTAATCATCAAGTATGGATACATCCCATGTGGTGGCTGGGGATGCCGGCTATTATGAAGGGCTTCTTTGACAGAGCATTTCTTCCTGGCCTTACTTTTAAAAGCAATAAAAATGGAATCAGTGAAGGATTATTACAGAACAAGACAGGACGAGTCATCACCACAGCGGGTGACGTATCTCTGGATAGTTATGAAAAAGAATATGGTTCAAGTGGACTTATTCAGTTGAAAACAGGAATTTTAGAATACTGTGGAGTATCTGCTATAGAAAATAATTTTATTGGACCTCTGTATGAGTTGGATGAAAATGATCGCATCAATTGGCTCATCAAGATCGCAAATTTGGCGATGATCGATGCTGAAAAATAAGGCACTTGAAAGACCTTTATTATAGTTAAGTGGAAGGAGTTGACACTCCTATCCACCATATATGGCTACGCCCTTTTCTTGTAAGACAAATCCTTTCCAGGCAAATAATTTATATTGTTTTGAATCCCAATTGCCTTCACTTGATTTTTCTAACACAATTCCTTTATCGGAATTTGGTAAAAAAATTTCGGCTTTCGAATTGTCCGCATTAAAAATGAGATAGGTAGGATTTCCTTCCACTCGAGCGCCATCTTTTAAAGGATTTAATTTAGTTTTAAAGGATGCCAAGGTTAAACAGTTTTGCTCTAGTACAGAATATACTTTTCCATCTTGATATAAACATGCATTTTTCTGCTCATCGCAATCTGTTTTAACTAATGGCATATCAGAAGAAAATGTTAACCTGTTGACATCCTTAAAGGTCGTACCATCAGCATTCATATCACCGTAACCTTCCATAAGCGTATCTTTTTGGACTTGAAATGCTACTTGTCTAACCGACTCTAATCCTTCGGATTGAAAGGTATAATTTGCGACTAACACCCCGTCTTTCAATTGACCAATAAAAGTTCCTGTATTCTTGTCCTTTTCAGCAAAAGCATAGCTTAAATTTCCTTTCACTTCTGCTCCACTTTCAGTAATTTCTAAGGAAACTTTATTTTTGCCATCATTAAAGACATAGCACCCTAAATCAAGTGCCGTACTGGTTTGCTGAGGCATCTCAGATTTAACCTCGTGAGCATCAGCTTTTTTCGCATCTTTGTTTCTACAGCTTAGCATGGTGAATACGACACAGGATAATATAATCAGCTTTTTCATATTTTTCTATTTCTAATTTTTATTGCTTTACCTAAATTTAATTTTAATTTCTGATAACTCAGATGTTAAGTGTTTTTTTTCAAAAATTACTAACCTTTTTTTTTCCAAAGTTGATCTGGAGAATCTTTTAAAAATGAATGAAACTTTCCATGAACAGCCTATTCAATTGATAAAAGACAAAATGAATTTCGATTGTTATCCCCTACTCACCTCATCCCTACTCTGTAACAAACTATTCAGCCTGTTTGAAATACAAATAAATGCAAGAACGAAAAATGTTTTCATAAACATAAATATTAAAATGTTGCAACAGCTGTAACTCGATTTGCTGTTATGGCAAATACCTCCTGACCTGTTTTAGCTTGAATTAAATACAAACCGGTAAACAAACTAAATGCGGGTAATAAAGCGGTGTTATCATCAAAAACAAAACAAGGCAATTTTAACCGTTGTCTTGCTGGCCCCTTCAATAATATGCCTGGGTGAATATGTCCCGAAAAAATATATTTACCGTGATCAGGGGCATCTTTTTGCTCATGAACAAAGCAAAAATCACCTATTTCATAGTAGATTGAAAAAAGTTTAATCGCTAATTGTTCATAAAAAATACTGGCCAGCTTATCATGATTGCCTTTCACCAAAATAATTTCCAATGTTTTATTTTCTATCCTCCATATCCGAAATTCCTCTAAATCCATATTATGATGATGATGAAACATATCACCCGTTACCAATAACGTTTTTGGATTGTACATCGCTACGAGATGATCAAGACGCGTAATATCGGTTTCGGATACTTGCCTAGGAATTTGTAGGCCCTCTTTCCTAAAATGTCCCGACTTACCCAAATGAAAATCACTAATAACAAGCAATTGATAATAAGGAATATACAACGCTCGCTCCTGATCAAGAATGAGCTCAATTCCTCTTTTTATAATGCGAATCATCTCAATCTAAATTTTTAAATACCTCTGCCTTCATTCTTTCTATTCGTGCCTCTAATTCTTCAGAACTCATACTCTCACGCATACTATCAACTTTAATTGGAAAAGAAAAAGGGGTGAAACGCTCTGCCGACTTTAGTACAATAGTACTCTGCTGAATTCTCTGTAAAGCTCGCAATAATCTCGGTTCTTCAAGCTGATAATGAAAATTTTCATCATAAGCTTGTCTAAGTAATAGATTTTTTGAATCATAAGACTCAAATACATCAAAAAATAAAGAAGAAGAAGATTGAATCTGTTTATTTTTTAAATATTTACCTGGATAACCTTGAAATACCAGCCCTGAAATACAGGCAATATCTCTAAACTTTCTTTTGGCCATTTCTGTCCCATTGATACTGGCATTGATATCTTCACTCAAATTATCAGGTGAAAAAACTTCATAGACAATCGCATCATCCATTGGGATTTCTTGATCACTCAACAATTCAAAACCATAGTCATTCATCGCAATCGAAAATGTAATGGGCATTAATTTTGAAATCCGATAAGCTACCAATGCGGCCATGACTTCATGGACCAATCTTCCTTCAAAGGGGTATGCAAAAAGATGGTACCCTTCTTTGGTTTTGATCAATTCTACCAAAAACTCATGCTCCAATGGTACATGCGTAATCGATTCTTGCAATTCAAACAATGGTTTTATTACGGTCAACTCTTCTTCTTCATGATTTTCAGTCAGTACTTGGCTATATTTTTTACGTAGTATCGCTCCCAAATTAGAGCTTAATGGCAGCCGCCCCCCCATCCAACTTGGCGTTATCGTTTTTTTATGATTACTCCTTCTCACAAGAACCAGCATATCTCGGACCATGACAAATTCTAAACTTCGTCCTGCTAAATTAAAACGGTCCCCGGGTTTTAGCTTGGAAACAAAATATTCTTCAATCATCCCAATATATCCGCCTGTCAAAAACTTTACTTTTAGCATCGCATCGCTCACGATGGTACCAATATGTAAACGATGGCGCATGGCAATCTGTCTACTCGTTACTTTCCAGAGGCCGTCCTCTTCATCTAAAACTACTTTATGAAATTCGGGATAAGCCTGTAAACTATTGCCTCCTTGGGTAATAAACTGCATACACCAAGCAAATTCTTCTGCCAATAATTCTGAAAATGCAAAAGTATTTTTTACCTCATCAAAAACTATTTTATCGTCAAACCCATCTCCGACGGCTAAGGTGACCAAGTATTGAATCAGGACATCAAAAGGTAAAATAAAGGGTTCACGTCTTTCAATCTGTTGTGTCTTAGCTGCCGTTTTTATTGCAGCAACTTCAAGCAATTCAAGAGCGTGCGTGGGCATAAAATAAATTTTTGACGTTTCAAAGGGTGAATGCCCACTACGTCCGGCACGCTGTAAAAAACGCGCCACCCCTTTTGGAGATCCCACTTGGACTACGGTATCTACAGGTTTAAAATCGACGCCCAAATCGAGAGAAGAGGTGCAGATCACGACTTTTAAAATACCGGTATGCAGCGCATCCTCAATCCAATTGCGCAACTCAAAATCAATGGATCCATGGTGTATAGCCATCTGACCAGCAAAGTCTGGATGAATCTTCAATAAATGTTGAAACCAGATTTCCGCCTGACTTCGCGTGTTGGTAAAGACTAACGTGGTTTTACTTTTTTTGATGATTGGAATTAATTTATCTGCCAATTTTATGCCCAAATGCCCTGCCCAGGGAAGCATTTCGATGGTATCTGGAATAATGGATTGTATCCGGATTTTCTTTTCGGCATCTGCTTTGACAATTATTTTTGGAACCATATGGTCGGGCTGCAACACTTCCAAAGCCTCTTCTAAATTACCGATTGTTGCAGAAATACCCCAAATACGAAGTGTTCTATCCGTTCTCGATCGAATTATTCCTTTAATTCTGGACAAAGCCAATTCGACCAATACACCACGCTTTGTACCCAATAACTCATGCCACTCATCTGCGACTATACAAGTGAGGTCATCAAATAGATGGTCTGTATTTTTTTGTGCTAAGAGCAAATGTAGGCTCTCTGGTGTAATCAGTAATACCTGCGGCATAGCACGTTTTTGTTTTTGTCGATCTGATACGGATGTATCGCCGTTACGTACACCCACTGTCCAGTCGATATTAAGCTCTAACAAGGTTTCTTCCATTGCGCGCGCCAAATCTTTTGCTAAGGAACGTAAGGGTGTTATCCAGATCATGCGGAGTCCAAGTTTTTTCTTTTTCTTGGATTGACCATGTTCTTCATTGAGATAGGCAATAATAGGAGCTAAAAATACAGAATACGTTTTTCCAAAGCCTGTGGGGGCATTGACCACACCACTATAACCTTGCAAATAGGATTCCCATGTTTTTTCTTGAAATGGAAATGGCTTTCTTTTACTTGTTTTAAGCCACTTTAAAACGTGTTGATAACCCATTGTTTTTTTCATCTTTCACTAGCTCTCAAAGTGGATTGTAATAGCATTTGCAAATCTTCTAGTGTGTTGATATCAGCGACTTTTTTATCCCTTCTCCAACGAACAATACGGGGAAATCTTAACGCAAGTCCGGCTTTATGACGTTTACTGACTGCTATACCTTCAAATGCAATTTCAAATACCAATTCTGGTTTAACCGTACGTACTGGTCCAAATTTTTCAATCGCATTTTTCACAACAAAACTATTTACCTCTTTGATTTCTTTATCAGTAAGACCAGAGTACGCTTTGGCAATTGTGATAAATTGATCTCCGTCACGCACAGCAAAAGTATAATCTGTGAAAAAATTAGCTCTTCTTCCACTCCCTTTTTGAGCATAAATCATGACGACATCGATCGTAAAAGGTTCTATTTTCCATTTCCACCAATCCCCCCGTTTTCGACCATTATGGTAAAGAGAATCTTTATGTTTTAACATAATCCCTTCACTATTCAATTCACGAGATTGCTTTCTTTCTTCCACTAATTCTTCCCACGAATCAAATAACACAATTGGTGCAGTGAGTATGATATTTTCTATAGGTAATAATTGTTCCAATATAGCTCTTCTTGTATGAAGAGGCTCATTTCTATAATCTATTCCACCAAATTCGAGTACATCATATGCGTAAAAAGCAATAGGCGCTTCTTCCAATTGTTTTTTATAAATTATCTTTCTATTCAGACGCTGTTGCAAGGTACTAAATGATAATACTTCACCATCGCGAACAGCTAATATTTCTCCATCGATAACCGTACCATTGGGAAGACCCAATAAGGCAATATGCAATTCAGGAAATTGATCGGTAACCAATTCTTCGCCTCGGGACCAGATAAACAATTCGTCATTTCGTTTAATAATTTGTCCTCTGATACCATCCCATTTCCACTCCGCCTGCCAATCCAATGGAGGTCCAAGCTCATGCACAGGCACATCAATTGGATGTGCTAGACAAAAAGGATAGGGCCAAGAACTATCTGTATTAACATGTGAACCGTTTATTAAATCGGTAAAGGTAATCTGTTCAGGATCCCACTTCCCCATGATACTGTGCGTAATATGGTTGATATCTAAACCAGTTAATTTTGCCAAAGCATGAATTAAATTTTTGGTCGATATTCCTATTCTAAAATTCCCTGAAATCAATTTATTAAATACAAACCGTTCTTGAGTATTCAATTTTTGCCAGGCATTTAATACAAATTCTTTTTTTTCTTGGTCACTACTACGAACCAGTCCCTTCAGCTCCAAGATCCATTGATGTAAAGGAATATCAGATTCGGATGTAGAGGGTGGTAAAAGCAGTGCAATGGTTTCGCTTAGATCCCCCACATTATGATAACTTTCCACAAAAAGCCAAGTAGGTAAACCCGTGATTTTGATAATCCACTCTTTCAATAACTTGGTATTGATGGTTCTTTTAGGCTTTTTACCCGTAAATAAGGCAATCACCCAAATTTTATCAGCATCATCTGCTTCTGAAAAATAATCTACCAATGCAGATAGTTTATCATTGGTTTTGTTGCTTTGTTCAAGCTTGGAAATTAACCTGCTGAATTTTTTCAAATTATGACCTCCTTTTCTGCTGCAACATCGTCATCTTCTTGACCAAACTGCGTAGCTACGGCTTGGGCAGCTATGCCTTGTTCGGATAAATATCGAGCAAACACCGATGTAAATCCATGCGTCACATATATTTGTTCGGCTTCAGTAGCTTTGATTGCTGTAATCAGACCACGCCAGTCTGCATGATCACTTAATGCAAATCCAGCATCAGCACTCTGCCACCTTCTGTGACTACGCACCTGCATCCATCCTGAACAGACACCAACAGCTGCTGACTGTAAACTCTTGATCCACTTGCTATCGCGCATGACTGGGGGCACGATCAAAATACCTCCCTGTAACTCGTCCTTACTCAATTCTGGAGTTATGGTTTGATATGCGGCTAATGGCACTCCTGCATGTTCAATAGCTTCATTTAATCGACCAATACTGTTGTGCACATAGATGGGAAGATCGCCTGCTAAATTTTGTAATAAGCGTTGTGCTTTGCCTAAACTATAAGCAATGAGCACGGTTGTTTTATGGTTTTCTTTATTTTGAATAGCCCATTTTTTAATATCGTCAAAGATGATATTCTGTGCCAACCAGTTGTATGTAGGCAGCCCAAAAGTGCTTTCTGAAACAAATGTATGGCATTTGATCGGTTCAAAAGCTGTGCTGACTCCATCATATTCAACCTTATAATCTCCCGAAATAACACAAATCTCCCCTTTGTAGGCCAATCGAACTTGTGCGGATCCAATCACGTGACCTGCTGGGTGAAAGGATATTTCCACTCCATTTCGCACGACAGTCTCTCCATATTCTAATGATTCGACAATCAGATCGGCACTTATGCGGCACTTGATAATCGCTTTTGTAAAATGGTGGCATAGGTAATATTTATTACCCCAACGCACGTGATCGGCATGACCATGTGTAGTGACAGCATAGTCTACTGGCAACCAAGGGTCGATATAAAAATCTCCCTGTTTGCAATAAATACCTCGATTAGTAAAACTTATTAACGCCATATTCTTAATAACAAGGATGCCAGTAATTAGTTTACACCGCATCACGATTGCATGTTAATCAAACTATTTGCCTTCCAAATTGTTTAATCTATGTACGATCTACTTATTTTTAAGCGAAAAACAATATGGACATACAATATGTATTAGAAGAAAAAGGTGGACCAATCTTTGCGTTGGCCATTCACGACGGACACCAACTTGCAGATCAACTTACGCCTATCATGAATCTCTCCGAATCTGAAAGATTGAGGGAGGAAGACCCCTTCACAGGGATGTTAACGGATATAGACACCAACCGGCTGATCGTTAACACCTCCAGATTTCAAGTGGATCTAAATCGATCCATACAGGATGCCGTTTATTTACATCCTGATCAGGCTTGGGGACTCCAAGTATGGAAAGAGGAACCCACTAAAATGATGCTAGCAGAACTACAACGTTCTTATCATTATATTCAAAAAATATTATCATTGGTTATCGAAAATAGTATTCAAAAATATGGGTATTTTATTATTTACGATATCCATAGTTATAATGCAAAACGTCTAGGACCTGATGAAATAGTGGATACCGAGGCTAATCCCCAAATAAATATTGGAACACTTAATAACAAGGGAATTTGGAGACCATTAATCGACTCCTTTATAAAATATCTGAAGGATCACCGTATTCAAGATCAACCTATTGATGCTCGCGAAAATGTGAAGTTTTCGGGAGGTTACCTATCCAAATGGATTACAAGTAAATATGGTCAAAAAGGTTGTGTTTTATCGATTGAGTTTCGTAAAGATTTTATGAATGAATGGAATGGTATACCTCACCTTGACCACATCGAATCGTTGAGAAAAATCTTACATTCTTCTGTATCCTTTATTAAAAAAAGCTATCAAAATCACTATGGATCAAAGTAAAGCAATCGCAAAAGCAGTTACATCCATCATACAAAAAGAACCCGTTCACATCCAGTTTTCAAAAGACAGTAAACTCGTTCTTAAACGCATCAGCCCGTTATTATTAATTTATCGTATTCCTATTGAAGGGAAAGATCAGATGATATCCAATTTGGCAAAATCAGAAACATGCTCTTTAGTCGGCAAAGAGTCTGATTTGGATTTTACTGCGGTCGTAACCCCTATCATCAGACAAATGATAGATGAATTTGGGGCTTGTCAACTCATTGAAATCTGGCAAGATAAGCAAATGGAAAGCGATGTATCTATTTATATTTCGCAAAAATCTGCTTTGACTATTGCTCAAAAGTTTATTAAAGATTTTAAAACTAATGAGCAGAATATGGCTTTGTCCATTGATATTAAAAAGGATACGAAGTCACCAAGTCCCCCTGGAACAGTACCGGTTATCAATCCTTTGGCGGAAGAATTTAAACAATTGCTCTATGCTGGAATAGCTATAAAACCGCATTATCTCGATGAAAATTCTGGAAAAGCCTATCCGCTTATTTTGCGAAATTACAGAGATGTTTTAACGAAAAGTCTACGCAAGAGCTTTTTAGAATTTGTTCGTCTTTATACTTCTCTGAAAGTTTCCCAGTTCCGTATGTTAAGCACAACGGAACTTCAGCCGCTCGTATTAGAAATTGATCAAGAATTAGCTGTAGAAAGTCAAAAATTTGATTTTTTATTATTAGTGAGTCCATTAAATGCGCGTGAAGCTTGGATTCAATTTAAAAAAGATAAATTTTTAAAAACACCTAAATTTAGGTACAGACCCATGCCTGTAGATCCAGAATTGGTGAAACGAAATTTATACAATCTTCGGATCGAGGATATTGATGATCCAACAATCGCTTACCTTTTTAGAGATAAAAGAAAAGAGTTGGATGCGATGATGACGATGCTCATTGATCGCGGAAATGAAGGTTTTTTGCATGGTAGTTTACAAGTCTTTGGCAATGTAAATGACCATTTGCTAGAAACAGCGCGCGCCATTTTAATGGTCTATGAGCACAACGAAAATAAGCCCGTTGCTCCTAAGAAAATGATCAATGCTACCGAATTCGCTAAATTAGCGAAAGAGGAACTCCATTACTTGAGACAACAGATGCCTTCTTTAGAAACAGGTGTACGGATTCGAGATGATATTACGGGTATTATGGTCAACCGTGGTGTACTCAATATCAGTAAAGATTATGAAATCGAAGCTTCAAGAGCTATCGCATTAATTCAGCACGAAGTCGGAACACACATCGTCACCTATTTCAATGGTAAAGCGCAGCCTTTCAAATTATTCAGTCTAGGTGTACCGGGCTATGAGCAATTGCAAGAAGGGCTTGCTGTATTTTCGGAATATATGGTCAATGAACTTAGTGGTGACCGTCTCCGTATTATTGCTGCTCGTGTTGTTGCCGTTCATCATATGTTAGCAGGTCATAATTTTAGCGATACATTCTTCCTATTGGTCGATCGTTATCATTTCACAGAAGAAATATCCTTTCATATCTGTACGCGCGTATATCGCGGTGGGGGATTTACAAAAGATGCTCTTTACCTCAAAGGTCTGATGAGCATCATTACCTACATCCGAGAAGGAAGAGATTTATCCCCTCTCCTTATTGGAAAAATACGAGAAGATTATATTCCAATCGTAGAAGAATTAACACAACGGGGATTATTAAATAATCCCATCTTGAAACCGCGCTATCTAGACGAACCTTATTTACACAATTTAGATAGAATTAAATCAGGAGACAATATTTTCAACCTTTCAAACCATTAATATCATATCACCTATGAACATTGCATTTGTCATCAATCAAACACATAAAGAAAAAGCTAGTTTTACAACGACATTATTAGCACTAAAAGCCCTACAACGTGGTCATTCAATCTATTACATCGGTTTGGCAGATTTTGTATATCTAGGTCAAGATCAGATTGCGGCACATGCCCGAGCAGTACATCAGATTGAAGATATCACGGATTGCGAAGAGCTGATGGATAAACTTCGATCTACAAAAAAAGAACGTGTTCTAGTCCAAGATTTAGATATCTTATGGCTTCGATTTGATCCCGTCCTTGATATGATAAATCGTCCATGGGCAGCATCTATGGGATTACAGTTTGCTCAGCTGGCACAACATAGTGGTGTCCGGGTTCTTAATAATCCGAAAGCCTTAGTTGATGCTGAAAATAAACTTTATCTTGAAAAATTTCCAGAAGAAATTCGTCCCAAAACAATCGTGACTCGCAGTTACGACGACGTAAAACAATTCTTTGATGAAGAGAACCATAAAATCATCTTAAAACCATTAAAAGGATCTGGAGGAAAGAATGTATTTCTGGTCAATGAACAAGAAAGTAAAAATCTAAAACAGATTGTAGAAGTCATCTGTCGAGATGGTTATTTAATTGCACAAGAATATTTACCAAATGCTCAGTATGGCGATATCCGTTTTTTTCTACTGAATGGAAAGCCGTTGGTTATCAATGGAAAATATGCAAGCGTCCATCGAGTACAACCAGAGGGTGAATTAAGAAGTAATATCCATCAGGGGGCGACAGCGCAGCAAGCAGTTATCACTCCTGAGATATTGGAAATGGTCGAAAAAGTTTCCGGAAAATTGATAGAAGATGGTATGTATTTCGTTGGTCTAGACATTATTGCGGATAAAATCATGGAGATCAATGTTTTTAGCCCTGGAGCATTACCGCAAGCCTGTGAACTGAATGGAGAAGATTACACGACGGCAATTATTGAAGATCTGGAAAAATCAACAGTAAAAAAAGAAATCAATTGATATGAATTGGTTTGCATCAGATCAATAAATCTGTTGTTTTTTTAATGTAATGAGTAGTAAAGTGTTTGGGAGAAATATGCATTTCAATTGTTGTCTTTAAAAATTAATCGATATCTTGAACCTATATTTTATAGTATTCAGAAGAAGATTTTAAAGTGGAACAACTCAATAGATTTGATCGCATTCTTGCAATTTTAATTCAACTCCAATCAAAAAAAACGGTCAAGGCTCAAGAATTAGCAAACCGCTTTGAGGTCAGTTTACGCACCATCTACCGAGATATAAAAAGTCTCACTGCTGCTGGAATCCCGATTATCGGTGAGGCTGGATTAGGTTATGAATTGGTAGATGGTTATAAAATACCGCCTATGATGTTTTCAAAGGCTGAGATTACGAGTTTTGTTGCTGCTGAAAAACTGGTCTTCAAATTTATTGATCAGGAAATGAAGAATCATTTTTCTTCGGCTTTGTATAAACTCAAGGCAATTATTCGAAGTTCGGATAAAGATTGGATGGAGACTATCGACAAACATGTCGTCATGAAATCGATTGGGCACAATCAACAAAATAAAGCATTGCCCAATACACTGACCTTACTTTTTCAGTGTATCGCCCAGAGAAATGTACTGCAAATCAGCTATCAAGCTGCTTATCAGTCTGAAACTACCGTTCGGGAAATCGAACCTATCGGGGTATTCCATGAAAGTAATCATTGGTACATCTATGCTTTTTGTTTAGTTAGAAATGATTACCGACAATTTAGAACAGATCGCATTTGTGATATCAAAATATTGGATCAGGTGCAATTTAAACAGCACCCCCAATTAGAAGAATATTTGGCTGAACGCGAATTAGATGCCATAATGACAAGGGTGGTGATTCATGTTGATCAACCATTTGCCCATTATCTACATTGGGAACGCAAATATTTTGGTTTTAAGGAAGAAAGCATTAAAGATGATCGTATTGAGATGATTTTTGATGTAAAAAATCCGGATATGGGTTTTGCAAGATGGTTTCTTATGTTTGGAGACCGTGCTGATATCATCAGTCCACAATCGCTAAAGGATACGGTCAAGTCACTGCTACAAGTACAAATCAAACGTTTAATATAATAAAATACCTCCGGAAAAGCATAGCACTTTCTCGGAGGTATTGATCATTAAAAGTTTTCTATTTGGTATAACGGTCCCAAAAAAATGGAGGCTCAATGCCTAATGCTCGTAGATATACAAAACCCTGCCCGCGATGGTGCACTTCGTTATCGATAAAATATAAGATATTATCAATAATTGGAAATTCATATTGACCAAATAAATTAAATGTCTGATGGAATTCATCCTCTTTCAATTGAGCCCATAATCCTTTAAGTTCTTCCGTATGCTGATCCCATACAGCTAATATTTCTGCTTTGGTCGTGTATGGCATCCCTTCTGTATATCCTTCTATCTGTTTATGGACAATCCCCTTTAAACCTGGAACTGCAATTGAGATGAGCTCATTGAGCATTTCACCAAATGTACGCATACCTGGTACGGCATAATTGAAAAGTTCTGCTTCAGGAAATTTCTCAATGGTTCTTTTTGTCAGGTTTCTATGCCCCAACCAATGCTTCAATAATTCTTCTTTCGAAATAATTGCTACTGTATTCATATCGCTTTATTTTAAATTGATACTTCAAAAATAGCAGGGATATTGACAACCTATTGTCAGTAGCGAAAAATTATTTAGGCATGACTTTATAAGTAGGATCATTTTCAGAAGTCTCAATTTGTACAGGGCTGTCTGCTTTTTTCAATATCGCTTTACAGTCTTCACTCAAATGTCGCAATCGGAGTATTTTGGATTGACTCTGATATTTCTCGGCTAACTTATTGACCGCATCAATAGCACTCATATCGGTGATCTTACTTTCTTTAAAATCAACAATAACATACTGCGGATCTTCATTTATATCAAACTTTTCTAAAAATCCTGTTACCGATCCAAAAAATAAAGGACCATATATTTCATACACCTTATTTCCTGCTGCATCAATTGTTTTGCGGGCACGAATGCGCTTCGCATTATCCCAGGCAAATACCAAAGCGGAAATAACAACCCCAACGAGAACAGCTAACGCTAAGTTGTGCAGTACAATCGTAATCAAAGCAACCAGCATACCCACAAAAATATCAGACTTTGGCATCTTTGTGATAATACGGAAAGAAACCCATTGAAAAGTACCAATAGCCACGACCATCATCACGCCTACCAATGCCGCCATGGGTATTTGCTCTATAAATGGGGATGCGACTAAAATAATGGTTAAAATAGTCAGCGCACCAATAATTCCAGACAAACGCGACCGAGAACCTGCATTGATATTAACCAAGGTCTGTGCGACCATGGCACAGCCTCCCATACCACCAAAAAAACCATTGACAAGATTAGCTGTCCCTTGTGCCATTGCTTCTCTATTGGCATTACCTTTTGTATTGCTCAACTCATCCACCATCGATAAGGTAAGCAGGGACTCAATCATCCCTACTGAAGCCATGACCAGTGCAAATGGAAAGATAATCGTCAAAGTTTCCCAATTAAAGGGTATTTGGGGAATATGAAATGCAGGTAAATTGCCTTTTACTGATGCGATATCACCAACCGTCTTGGTATCGATGCGGAATATATATACCACAAGAAACGTCGCTACTATGGCAATCAAAGATGCAGGAATTGCTTTCGAAATTTTAGGAAATACATATACGACAAATGCTGCAAATAGCGTCAAACCGAGCATCACATAGGCAGATGGTCCAGACAACCAATGCGTGGCTCCCGAGGCATCGACTATCTTAAACTGCTCCACCTGCGACATAAAAATAATAACCGCTAAACCATTCAGAAAACCATACATCACGGGTTGTGGTATTAATCTAACAAACTTCCCAAATTTAAAAGCGCCAACAAGAAACTGAATAATACCCGCCAATACAACTGTTGCAAATAAATATTCTACACCATGCATACTGATCAAGGCGATCAGGGTGACAACTGTAGCCCCTGCTCCTCCCGATATCATACCTGGTCTACCTCCTAAAATAGCGGTCACTAAACCCATTATAAAAGCAGCATACAAACCCGTCAAAGGCGATAGTCCTGCTAGTATGGCAAAAGACAACGATTCGGGAATCATTGTCATCGCAACAGTTAACCCAGCCAAAATCTCTACCCTGTAATTGATTTTCCCATGTGGATTTAAATATCGAAGTAGTGCACTCATTGATTTTTTTCTGCAAAAATACATAAGCATTCGCAGATACTTATGGAATTTATGTTCTTTTTGATCGGTTACGCTTCCTACGACAAAAATACAGCTTAAAAAAACTTATCGCTTGACCTCATCTTGCTATTAACTATGATAAAATAATCTTGTTCATGATGGATGATAAAATTAAAATAACCAAACGAAATATTTTTCTACTGACTTATGGAGTACAATAAAATGAATGTTTTTAACTTTGTATCTTAAATTTTATACCAAATCAATACTCAGTAAAAACTTATGATAGAAGAAAATGTCTTATTAGTGTTGTCATTATTTTTTGTGATGGCGATGTTATTTGTGATCAGCCAAAGAATAAACATCTCTTACCCCATTTTATTGGTTATTGGAGGGTTAGCGATTTCACTTGTTCCGGGAATGCCTGTAATTAGCATCCATCCTGACTTAGTATTTCTAGTTTTTTTACCACCACTACTATTTGAAGCGGCATGGTATACCAATTGGGATAGTTTAAAAAAGTGGCGCAGATCAATAATAAGTTTAGGTTTTGGGTTAGTATTCTTCACCTCGATTGCGATCGCATATTTCTCTGTGAATATTATTCCAGGATTTACACTAGCCCTGGGATTTTTATTAGGTGGCATTATTTCTCCACCAGATGCTGTGGCAGCAACATCGGTATTGAAGGGTGTTAAAATTCCTAAACGAGGTATCACGTTATTAGAAGGAGAAAGTCTGGTCAACGACGCCGCTTCCTTGACCGTATTTAGATTTGCTGTTGCCGTTATCCTGACTGGTCAATTTGTATTTCAGAAAGCAGCAACTGAGTTTGTGGTATTATCCATCATGGGCGTTGTTGTAGGTTTGGCCATCGCACATATCTTATATTTATTTCTACGTTATGTCGCCAAATCATCCAGCATATCCACTCCTATCACACTGATAGCTCCCTATATCATGTATATTGTGGCAGAGCATTTCCACTGGTCTGGTGTATTAGCAGTCGTGAGCGGCGGATTGTTTTTATCCTTTCGTTCTGGTGACTATCTGAACTATCATACCCGTATCCAAACAAAAGAAGTTTGGGCTACTTTAGGTTTTTTATTGAATGGATTTGTATTTATTTTGATCGGACTGGAATTACCGGTCATTGTGGCCGGATTAGGAGCATATTCTCAAGGAGAGGCGATTAACTATGCTTTAATCATTAGTGCTATCGTTATCGTCTTGCGAATTGTATTAGTATATTTATCAGAATTTCTTCCTCGTATGTTATCCAAAAAAATAAGGGTTAGAGAAAAGAGTCCAGGTTGGAAATTACCTTTGATCGTAGGCTGGGCGGGCATGCGTGGTGTCGTTTCACTTGCATCTGCATTGGCAATACCATTAACATTAAATAATGGAGACCCTTTTCCGCATCGCAATTTAATTCTCTTTATCACCTTCGTTGTTATTTTGATTACATTAGTTTTTCAGGGATTGACGCTTCCTATTTTAATAAAACTTATCAAGATAGATGAAATTGATATTGAGGAACCTGTCGAAAATCAGATCGACGAAATTCGTGTATTGTTAGCAAAAGAATCTATCGCATATTTAGATCAGAATTATAGCAAAGAAATGGAAGAATATGAAACAATTGCAAGAATAAAAGAGCAATTACAAAGAAGTATCTCGGTTTCTGAAAGTGCAAAACAGGAAGATAGCTGTGCTCAATTGACTGCTGTAAGAAGTCTTTATAATAAAATCATGTTAGAAATTGTTGCCATTAGAAGAAATGGACTTTATAAAATACGTGAAGAAAAGCATTATGATAGTAGTATTATCAAGGACTTAGAATATACGCTTGACCTGGAGGAATCCAGATTAAAACGTAAATAGTAGAAACCTAAACTCAGGTGCCTACAATAAAGTAATAATCCTTAACTTTCCGGACTATTTGATAAATTCAATTTATATGGTAAATGAATAGTCCGGGGCAAATTCCTTTTAATAGCTTTATCCATCTTAATAGACACGAGGATACTGCTATTTACGTACAATTAGCACAACAAATTATTCAGGCTATTCAACGAGGTTTCATACCTATGGGAACGAAACTGCCTGGAAGTCGCCAATTGGCTCAGACTTTAGCCATCCATCGTAACACCGTCGTAGCAGCTTTGCAGGAACTTGAGGCACAAGGATGGATTGATATTAAAGCAAATATTGGGTCATATGTACTTAAAAACACCAGTAAAGCAAAAAAAAACATCGATCATTCTGGTACAGTAGTACAGAAACAGTATGCTGGGCAGACAGGTTATGATTTTGAGAAGAGTAATATTTTAGAAAACCCTTTCGAATCAAGCATGTGTGTATTAAAATTTGATGACGGTATCCCTGACAGTAGACTTTCTCCCATACATCAGCTTTCCAAATTTTATACGGCAAACTTAAAACGAAAAAAGAATTTAAAATATCTTGGTTCTAGCGATCAAAACAGACCGGCATCTTTTAGAGAACAATTGTGCAACTTTTTAAACCAAAGCAGAGGGTTACACATCCAACCTAAAAATCTTTTAATAACGCGCTCTGTCGAAATGAGTACTTATATCATTGCTCAAACTCTCTTGCAAGCGCATGATCTGGTCATTGTCGGTCAGCCCAGTTATTTTGCAGCGAATATGATTTTTCAGCAAGCTGGTGCAAGAATTAAATCTATACCTGTAGATCATGATGGTATTGTGATCGAAGCTCTTGAGCACATCTGTCAAACACACAAAATAAGACTTCTCTATCTTACTCCGCATCATCATTATCCGACTACAGTAACGCTGAGCCCGCAGAGAAGAACGGCGGTGCTACATCTGTCTTCCCAATATGGTTTTGCGGTCATTGAAGATGATTATGATTATGAGTTTCATTATAATGAGGCTCCACTAATGCCCATGGCTGCCGCAGATTATGATGGTATGGTCATTTACACAGGTAGCTTTGGTAAATCTTTAGCTCCCGGTTTTAGAACTGGTTTTATCGTTGCTCCCGAAAATTTGATTATAGAATTACAAAAGCTGTTAAACATGATGGACCATCAAGGTGATTTTGTGATGGAACAAGTACTAAGTGATCTAATAGAAGAAGGTGAAATACATCGATCGTTAAAAAAATCGGTAAAACTTTATAAAGAGAGACGCAATTATATGAGCTACTTACTTGCTCGTGACTTACATGAATATGTTGATTTTGATATCCCTACAGGCGGGCTCGCACTTTGGACCAATTGGACAAAAGATATAAATTTAATCCAGTTGAGAAAGCAATGTGCAAAAGCAAATCTATTTCTACCTAAAACAATCTTGTACCAAGCGAAGGATATGACAGCAATACGAGTTGGATTTGGCAATTTGAATCAAGAAGAAATGGAAAAAAGTGTCACCATTCTTGCTGAGTCAATAGCCAGAATACAATAGAAGTTTGTATTTTTCACTATTAAATCCCTAATTTTGTATTAAATTTTTCAATATGAGTTATCCCATACCTGCCAGCGAATCGACTCCAGCAACTGCTTTTCAACGATTATTAGATGTTTTATATACCCTTCGTGTGGCCTGTCCTTGGGACAAAAAACAAACGATGGAATCATTACGTCACCTGACGATCGAAGAATTATATGAACTTACAGATGCTATTTTGGATGAAGATTATCCAGAGATCAAAAAGGAACTGGGTGATGTCATGATGCATCTGGTTTTTTATGCACGTATTGCAGAAGAAGAAAATCGCTTTACGATTGTGGACGTATTAAATGGCATCTGTGACAAACTGATCAGCCGTCATCCGCATGTATATGGCGATATCGAAGTGGAGAATGAAGACCAAGTAAAACAAAATTGGGAAACCCTTAAGCTAAAAGAAGGAAACAAATCAGTATTATCTGGAGTACCTCATGGTCTGCCTGCATTGGTCAAAGCCTATCGGATCCAAGATAAAGTTCGTGGAGTAGGATTTGACTGGGAAGATAAGAAAGAAGTCTGGGCTAAAGTGGAAGAAGAATTAGCTGAATTTAAGGCCGAGTACGATATTGACAAACCAGAAGAATCAGATCTCGATAAAGCAGAAGGTGAATTTGGAGATTTGCTATTTTCATTAATAAATTATGCAAGGCATATTGGTATTAATCCTGAAAATGCATTGGAGCGTACAAATAAAAAATTTATCAGCCGCTTTACTTATCTCGAACAAAGAGCAGGTGAAAATGGACAGAAACTACAGGATATGACACTGGAGGAAATGGATGTCTACTGGAATGAGGCGAAAAAATTGTCAAAATCGTAATAAACCTCAACTTTCGGAAGTTTTTGAAAAGCACTAAAGATAAAAAAATAGCTTTAAGATATGGCTCGTATGATCTGCTATATCTTAAAGCTATTTTACTTTATGATTAATCTTGAAACTAGTTTTGTCTTTTAATATCTTCTAATGTTTCCAGTTCGTTGAGATCGAATGGAGTCTCTTGATAAACATAATAATTCAACCAATTATTAAACAATAAATTAGCATGTCCTGACCATCTGACCAAAGGTCCCTGAGCTGGGTCATTGTTTAAGTAGTAATTATCTGGAACCTCGATCTCAAGTCCTTTCTCTACGTCACGCATATATTCGGTATGTAAAGTCAAGGGAGCATATTCGGAATGTCCGGTCAAATAAAATTCCCTTCCACCGCGTGATGATAAAATAGCTAAGCCTGCTTCTGGCGATTCGGACAACAGTTCAATTTCTGGTTTACCTTCAATTTCAGATTTTAAAATCGTGGTATGTCTACTGTGTGGGATAAAAAATTCATCGTCAAAACCCCTAAATAACGGGTTCGTTTTATCTAAAGTGGTATGTTTAAACACGCCGAATAGCTTTTCAGCCAATGGGCTTTTTTCAACCCCATAAAAGTGATAGAGTGCTGCTTGAGATGCCCAACAGATATACAATGTAGAAGTAACGTGTCTTTTTGCCCAATCAAAAATACGGGTTACTTCATCCCAATAGTTCACCTCTTCAAAGGGCATCATCTCAACAGGCGCGCCTGTGATGATCATACCGTCGTAATACTGATCTTCAATTGCTGAAAAAGACTTATAAAACAGTTCCAAATGCTCCTGTGGAGTATTTTTAGACATATGGGTATCCAACCTTAAAAATTCTACTTCAACCTGTAAAGGATTGTTTGATAATAGTCGAATAAAATCGGTTTCTGTGGTAATTTTTAATGGCATTAAATTTAGAATGAGCACCTTCATGGGACGAATGTCCTGTTCATTGGCTCTCAGATCGCTCATTACAAAAATATTTTCCTTTTTTAATAGCTCAATAGCTGGCAAATTATCTGGTATTTTGACTGGCATATGCTTTCTCCCTCACCTTGGTTTAGTTTGGGTATAAATATAAAAAAAATTAAATTACTAATCCTCCAAATACTGATAATAACAACAATTAAATATTGTTTAACAGGGATTTGACTCAGGGAAAAATGCACACAGAGTTCACCTTTTAATCTTGAAATAATAGGTGGCAAGAATATCGATTATTAGTTTTTTAAGATTCGGTTTACTGTGAAAGACTCAGTTCCTTTTGTATCACATTTAAAAAAAGATCAATTCCCGGATGGCTAACACTGGCATTATAAATCAGTGATAAGGTGGTCCTTTGTTCAATATGGATTAAATCAATAAATTTCACTTTTGAAGTATAACCATTTTTTAATGAGGCTGGAACAATCGCTACTCCTAACCCCTGTTCCACTAGGTTAAAGATGGTCAAGGCATTGACTGTACGCAAAGCTACATGCGGATCAAATGTCGCATCTTTAAAAATGCTCATCACTAAATCATAATAGGAATGACTATAGTCTTTTGAAAAAAGAATAAAGGGTTCATTCTTGAATTCACTCACACTGGTGAAGTTTGCCTGCTGAATGGGGTAATCTCTTGGAACAACTAAAGAAAAGTGCTCCTTGACGATGGCAATATGATGAATTCCTTTTGGAAAATCATCTAATCGAACAAATCCAAAATCCAACTCTTCTTTCAATACCTTAGTAATCTGCATTTCGTTAGATAGTTCCTGCAAATCGACTTCTACCGAAGGGAAATCATGCCTCAGATGAACCAACACTTTAGCAAGCACAGATTGAACAGCAGATCCAATAAAACCAAGACGAAGTTCTGTGATATCGTCAGATCCCATAATACGGAGCTCACGTGTCATCTTATCCATCTGGTTGAATAAAATATCAACTTCCTTTTTTAGATATACTCCTGCTCCAGTCAATCGGACATAGCGCTTACCCCTATCAAATAAAAGGGCCTGATAGATTTCTTCCATTTGTTTGATCTGGCGAGATAACCCAGGTTGGGAGATATAAAGTCGTTCAGCTGCTTTTCTAAAATGCAATTCCTCTGCTAAAACTTTAAAATAATAAAGATGCCTCAATTCTATTTGATAACTCATAGTAATCAATACTTGTCAATATTGGTATTTATAATCATTAAAGATATCAGTTAAATTTGAGATAATAGAATGAAATCATAGCGGGTAAAGTATTTTTTATCCTGCAACAATGGTATAATCGGCATACGTGAAATCTAAAAAATAGGACTACTATATTTCCCAATGAGATTCTTCATGCTTTTAAAAAGTTTAAAAATAATATGACTGCTCAAAACTAAATAATCAATAATCAAGTCGCGTGCAGCAAATTCATCCAAATGTGGGAACTACACGCTTAATACAATTTATTCGATGGAAAATAAAAGAAAAATATTTCAATACGGCAATGATCAATTAACCTGTTCTATCGCGATGCAACTTGCGACAGGACATATTAAAGGAGAACTGATTGCATCAACCATAGAAAAGGTTGTACAAAGTGCCCAATATGTGCAAGAAATAGTTGATTCTGGTAAAATAGTGTATGGAATAAATACTGGATTTGGACCGCTTTGTACCACGTTAATCAATCCAGCAGACACTAAAAAATTACAAGAAAATATTTTAAAAAGTCATGCCGTCGGTATTGGCGAACCGATCGATAAGCAATTATCCAAATTGATGATGATCTTAAAGGTACATGCGCTTGCTAAAGGATATTCGGGGATTCAGCTGACCACATTGGAACGCATGATATGGTTTATTGATCATGATATCATTCCGATCGTTCCCAAGCAAGGATCTGTAGGTGCTTCTGGAGACCTTGCCCCGCTGTCCCATTTATTTCTACCACTAATTGGATTAGGAAAAGTTTGGTATCAAAATGAGATACGACAAACTTCAGAGGTATTAGCATTATTGGAAACAAAGGCTATTACATTGGGTGCAAAGGAAGGGTTAGCACTCATAAATGGAACACAATTTATGGCGGCACATGCTATAAAAGCGGTCTCAGAAATGCATAATTTACTTGAAAATGCAGATCTGATTGCAACATTAATGATAGAGGGTTTAAATGGATCGATCAAACCCTTTTTTGCACAACTCCATCAACTTAGACCTTATAAAGGGAACCAATATGTAGCAAGTACTATTTATAACTTGTTACAGGCATCAGAAATCGTTACTTCTCATCAAAATTGCTCACGTGTCCAAGATCCTTATTCTTTACGCTGTATTCCGCAAATACATGGCGCATCACGCAACGCATGGTTACATTTAAAAGATACGATTGAAATTGAAATCAATTCGGTTACAGATAATCCGATTATTATCGACAGTGAATTGACAATAAGTGGAGGAAGCTTTCACGGACAACCAATCGCTCTACCCATTGATTATGCGACATTGGCGATCTCAGAAATCGGAAACGTTTCTGATAGACGCGTATATCTTTCATTAGAAGGTGATACACCAAATGTGCCCAAATTACTACTGAAAGAAACAGGGCTCAACTCTGGTTTTATGATCTTACAATATAGTACTGCAGCATTAGCAAGCGAAAATAAAGGATTATGTTTTCCGTCCAGTGCAGATAGCATCCCAACATCATTAGGACAAGAGGATCATGTGAGCATGGGATCCATTGGTGCCCGAAAACTGCTACAAGTCATTAATAATGTCAGCAACATTCTGAGTATCGAACTCATCTGTGCGGCTCAAGCTTTTGATTTTCATAAACCACTCCAATCGACAGCTATTATGGAAGCAGTACATCAAGAAATCAGAAAAGTGATTCCTCATATAACGGAAGATCAAATGATGGAAGATATTCTTTCTGCTGCACAGCAACTCGTTTCTTCAGGATCCTTGGTGCACGTCGCAAAACAAATCGCAAAAGAACAACGTGTACCTTATCATGGATTACATCACGAATATTTTAATAATTTTTAATAATGGATAAAATATTAATTGGCCCTTTCTCTCAATTGCTATCATTCGATCATACGCCATTAAAAGGAGCATTAACAGATGATCAGATCGAAATTGCAAAATATGCAGGCATAGTCGTTGAAGACGGTAAAATAGTCGCGATTGGCAACTATAATGATTTAAAAAAAAGTGAGCATAATGAGGCAGAACTGCTATTGATGGCAGATGATACTGTATGTGTTCCAGGTTATATCGACTGCCATACGCACCTTGCATTTGCTGGAAATCGAGCAAATGACTTTGCATTACGAAACGCTGGAGCCAGTTATCTCGAAATTGCAGAATCAGGTGGAGGTATCTGGAGCACAGTACAACATACTCGAGCGGCAAGCGAATCGGACTTGACTGCACATATCATCCAATATGCAAAAGAATTATTAGCACAAGGAATCACCACTATTGAAGTTAAAAGTGGGTATGGGTTATCTATAAAAGAGGAACTAAAAATACTGCGTGCCATCAACAAAGCACAACAATCTGTTTCAGTTGACTTAATTCCGACTTGTCTAGCAGCTCATATGAAGCCTAAAGACTATAATGGTAGCAGTGAAGACTACCTGAATGAAATCGCTCATGAACTTTTTCCAGTATTAAAAAGTGAACAGCTGACCAACAGAATAGATGCCTTTATTGAAAAAAGTGCTTTCACTGCCGATCAGATTGAACAGTATTTCAGCAAAGCTAAAGAAATGGACTTTGACATCACGGTACATGCGGATCAATTTTCAACATCAGGATCTGAGGTTGCAGTTCGATTTGAAGCAGTAAGTGCAGATCATCTGGAAGCATCAACCGATTTGGAAATTGAATTATTGGCAAATAGCCATACTGTTGCTGTCGCATTGCCAGGTGCATCAATTGGTATCGGTTGCGCTTTTACTCCTGCTAGAAAGCTTTTGGACCAAGGAGCATGCTTGGCTATTGCTACTGACTGGAATCCGGGATCTGCACCAATGGGTCAACTCATGACACAAGCTACTATTCTAGCAACTGCGGAGAAATTGTCAAATGCTGAACTCTTTGCCGCAATTACATACCGAGCTGCTCAAGCCCTGAATTTGAGTGACCGAGGAAGATTGAGGAAGGGAGAATTAGCTGATTTTGCCGTTTACAAAACCGATAACTATCAAAATATCACATACAGACAAGGTACTTTAAAACCTATCCAGGTATGGAAGAAAGGAACCTTGATCTATACGAAAGGAAATGAAATATGTTAAGTTTTAAAGACGAAATATTACAGGGTATACCTAAGCGTTTACCTCCCAAAATTGCTTATGATAGTCGTGTAAGTCATGCTCCTAAACGTAAAGATATCTTATCCAAAGAAGAGAAAATATTGGCGATAAAGAATGCGCTACGTTATTTCCCTATGGATTGGCATGTGGAATTGGGGAAAGAGTTTTTACAGGAGTTACTACAATTTGGACGTATCTATATGTATCGTTTTCGTCCCAGCTATGCGATGTATGCCAGGCCAATTGCGGATTATCCTGGCGAAAGTCTGCAAGCGCGAAGTATCATGCTGATGATTCAGAACAACCTCGATCCCGCTATTGCGCAACACCCTCATGAACTTATCACTTATGGTGGAAATGGTGCTGTGTTTCAAAATTGGGCACAGTATGTATTGACCATGCAATACTTAGCTCAAATGACCGATAATCAAACGCTACATATGTATAGCGGTCATCCCATGGGATTATTCCCTTCGTCAAAAGATGCTCCAAGGGTGGTGATCACCAATGGTATGATGATCCCAAACTATTCTAAACCTGATGATTGGGAGAAGTATAATGCCATGGGTGTGACACAATATGGTCAAATGACAGCTGGATCGTATATGTACATCGGACCACAAGGAATCGTCCATGGTACTACCATAACAGTCATGAATGCTTTTCGAAAGCAATTATCAAAAGAGGATACTATACATGGCAAGGTATTTTTAACATCTGGATTGGGGGGCATGAGTGGTGCACAACCTAAAGCGGGCAATATAGCTGGCTGTATTACCGTTTGTGCAGAGGTTAATCCTGATGCTGCTCGCAAAAGACATGAGCAAGGATGGGTAGATGTATTAATAGAAAATATAAACGAACTCATAACTGATGTTAGGCAAGCTATTCAAAACAAACAAATTGTTGCAATCGCTTATCTGGGCAACATCATAGAAGTATGGGAAGCTTTCCTGCACGCGGACATTCAGATTACGGTAGGTTCTGATCAAACTTCTTTACATAATCCTTGGGCAGGTGGCTACTACCCTATCGGATTAAGCTTTGAAGAATCCAATGTCCTGATGGCCGAAAAACCCGAGCAATTTAAAAAAGAAGTGCAACAATCGCTAATCCGTCACGTCAAGGCGATCAACGATCATGTCGCACGAGGCACTTACTTCTTCGATTACGGTAATGCTTTTTTACTAGAAAGTAGCCGCGCTGGAGCAGATGTAATGGCAAGGGATGATATCAATTTCCGCTACCCTTCTTATGTACAAGATATTTTAGGACCGATGTGCTTTGATTATGGATTTGGCCCCTTCCGTTGGGTATGTACTTCTGCAGACCCAGATGATTTAAAAACCACAGACCAAATAGCATTAAAAGTTCTAAAAGACTTACAAAACACAGCTTATCCTGAAATTCAGCAACAATTGGGGGATAATATTAAATGGATCGAACAAGCGGATCAAAATAAACTCGTCGTCGGCTCCCAAGCTCGAATCCTGTATGCTGATGCGATCGGTAGAATACGAATAGCAAAAGCATTCAATCTGGCTATCAGAAAGGGCGAATTAAGTGCTCCCATTGTACTGGGAAGAGATCATCACGATGTCAGCGGAACAGATTCTCCTTACAGGGAAACTAGTAACATCTATGATGGAAGCAAATTTACCGCAGATATGGCTATTCATAATGTCATCGGTGATAGCTTTAGAGGAGCGACTTGGGTCTCTATTCACAATGGTGGTGGTGTTGGCTGGGGTGAGGTTATTAATGGCGGTTTTGGTTTGTTGTTGGATGGTTCTGAAGATGCAGATCGAAAACTCGAAAATATGCTTTTTTATGATGTCAACAATGGTATAGCACGTCGTGCATGGGCTCGAAATGATACGGCCAGACAGGCTATTGAAGTCGAATTGGCAAGAACTAAATCCCTAAAAGTAACGTTGGCAAATCGTGTTGAAACTGTAGCAATAAATCAAATTTTTGAAGAATATGGAGACTAGGCATTGGACCTATTATGATCGGGCAGATTTAAAAAAATGGTCTGGTCGTATAGATGGTATGACAGAAGACCATTTAAGATGGCATCAAATTATTCATTGTATTGATCTCAGGGATGAGCTGGATCTTAGCGGCAGTTATGTGTTACTAGGTTTTGCATGCGATGAGGGTGTGTTGCGAAATCTGGGGAGGTCTGGAGCGGCAAAGGGTCCTGAAATCTTAAAGAAAACGCTTGCAAACCTTCCTGTATTTCGAAATAAAAAAACCAAGTTAATAGATGCTGGTACGATCCACTGCAATGATAAGCACCTGGAAAATGCACAAGAAGCACTTGGTTTTGTGATCCATCTTATTCTTCAGCGTGGAGGATTCCCGATCGTATTAGGGGGTGGACATGAAATCACCTTTGGCCATTATTTAGGCCTCAAAGCTAATTACAAAAGTAAACTTGGCATCATAAATTTTGACGCTCACTTTGACATCAGAAAACCGCAACAAGAAATTGCGACATCAGGTACCAGTTTTTATCAAATTGCACAATTGGAAAAACAGTTGAGTTACCTACCTATTGGGATACAAAAGATCAGCAACACTCAAATTTTATTTGATACAGCACGCGAATATCAAATCAGTTGGATAGAGGCACAAGACTTTCAGTCTCACAATAGAAAAGTAATCCTAGATCAGATTGATGCATTCATCAGCGGGATCGATCACTTTTATCTAACGATAGATCTGGATGTATTTGCGGCAAGCTATGCTCCAGGAGTTAGTGCAGTTGCCTTTAATGGAATTGTTCCCGATGCATTTTTCCTTGACATATATGAGCATCTCCTTTCTTCTGGAAAGCTCGTGAGTATAGATGTCGCAGAATTTAATCCAGAGTATGATTATGATAATCGTACAGCTAAATTAGCGGCAGATCTATTATTTAGGGTCGTTATGGACCAATAAAAAATAAGAATAAAAAAAATTAGGACACTGGACTATATATTGCGATTTTAGTCCAAGCATAGCTTAAAAATAATGAGATACCTTATGTTAAGTCTTTGTTTAAATTAATTCGAGTTATCGTTAACTTAGAGCAAGAGCTTCCAGATACATGGGCCTTAACATGTTTTTCTAACATAAATTAAAGTCAAACAAAAAAGGAAAAGAAAAAGTCAGCAGAACAATATTTAAGGAATTTATACTTAAATTCGCAAGCAATATGGAAACTGTTGTCAGTGGTATTAGAAGTACCGGAAAATTACATTTAGGAAACTACTACGGCGCATTAAGCAATTTTGTGAAAATGCAAAATGAATATAATTGTTATTTTTTCATTGCCGATTTACATTCTTTAACGACTCACCCAACACCTCACGGTCTTCAAAGCACCGTTCGTCAAGTGATTGTGGAGTATCTTGCTGCTGGTATAGACCCTGAAAAATCAACTATATATGTACAATCGGATGTACCAGAAGTCTCCGAATTATACTTATATATGAATATGAATGCTTATTTAGGTGAGCTCGAACGTGCGACAGCTTTTAAAGACAAAGTACGTAGCAATCCCGATAATGTCAATGCCGGACTACTTACCTACCCTGTTTTGATGGCTTGTGACATCTTACTTCATCATGGTACAAAAGTTCCTGTTGGTAAAGATCAAGAGCAACATTTGGAAATGACCAGAACATTTGGCAATCGTTTTAATCGTTTATACGATGTTGAATACTTCAAAGAAGCTTTTGCTTTTAGTTATTCGGATAAACTCGTTAAAATACCCGGGTTAGCAGGACAGGGTAAAATGGGTAAATCTAATGGTGAAGCAGATTGTATCTATCTATCAGATAGTGCAGATGTGATTCGTAAAAAAGTCATGCGTGCCGTGTCAGATTCAGGTCCTACGGAAATGAATCAACCTAAACCAGAGGCTATTCAAAATTTATTTGATTTGATGAAAGTGGTTTCAAGTGCTGACACCTTACAACATTTTGAAGATTTATATAATAATTGTGCCATTCGCTATGGAGACTTTAAAAAGCAACTAGCAGAAGATATGGTCAATACGACTGAACCTGTGCGTTCGCGAATTGAAGATATATCAAATGACAATGATTATATTGCAAAAGTTGCTAAGCTAGGTGCCGAAAAAGCTGGAGAATCAGCTCGAAAAACATTGAAAGAGGTTCGCGAGATTATTGGTATTAGAAGATTTTATTAAGAATTAAAACCCAAAAATATGCATATTGCTATTGTCGGAAATATTGGTGCCGGGAAAACAACCCTAACAAAATTATTAGCGGATCATTTTAAATATGAACCTCAATTTGAAGCAGTAGACAATAATCCATACTTAGAGGATTTTTATGCTGATATGAAGCGTTGGTCATTTAATTTGCAGATTTTTTTCTTGAATAGTCGCTTTAGACAAATTGTCGAATTGCAAAAAACAAATATTGATATGATCCAAGATCGTACAATTTACGAAGATGCTTATATCTTTGCTGAGAATTTGTATGATATGGGATTGATGAGTGCACGTGATTTTGAAAATTATAGTAATATTTTTCAAAGTATTATACATTATATCAAACCTCCTGATTTATTAATATATTTAAAAGCCTCAGTCCCTACTCTAGTCAATAATATACAGGTTCGTGGACGCGATTATGAATCAGGCATTCGTTTAGATTATTTATCTAAATTGAATGAAAAGTATGATAAATGGATCGACAATTACAAAGAAGGTAAGTTGATGATTCTCGATAAAGATAATCTAGATTTTACAAAGAATCCAGAAGATTTAGGTACTATCGTTGAAAAAATTGAATCCCAATTATTTGGTTTGTTTTAATCAACATAGGATAAAATAATTCATAAGCCAGTTTTTCCATGGAAACTGGCTTTACTTTTAAAGCTAAAAAAATGAAAGTAATCGGTATTATTCCTGCACGTTTTGCTTCTTCCAGATTTCCTGGAAAACCATTAATTGATATCGCTGGTAAATCCATGATTCAACGTGTGTATGAACAAGTAAAAAATGCAAGTTGTCTGCATGAGGTCATCGTAGCAACAGATGATGAACGGATAGCAGAACATGTGCGTAGCTTTGCTGGAAATGTCGCTATGACATCATCTGCACATCAATCTGGAACAGATCGTTGTGCAGAAGTGGTATCTAAGATCAGTGGATTTGATATAGCGATCAATATACAAGGAGATGAACCGTTCATCAATCCGCTACAGATCGAATTACTCACATCTTGTTTTAATAAGGAGGAAACACAAATAGCCACGCTTGTCAAAAAAATTCATACACCGGACGAATTGTTTAATGTCAATATCCCAAAAGTGGTACGCAATATTCATGAACAAGCAATCTACTTTTCGAGACAAACGATACCTTACCTTAGAGGCTTAGAACAAGAACACTGGCTTTCAAAACATAGCTTTTATAAACATATTGGAATATACGGTTATAGAACAGCTATTTTAAAAGAACTTACACAGCTTCCTATTGGAGCTCTCGAAGAGACTGAAGCGTTAGAACAATTGCGCTGGATCGAGCACGGATACACCATCCAAACGGCAGAAACAGAGCATGAAACAATTGCTGTCGATACAAAAGAAGATCTGGAACGTATTATACAAACTTATTTCACATCCTAAATTTAACGGTGCTCCGTAAAATACAGTGCACGGACACCGCTTAATAATTCAGTTTTTTCTGTTAAACTTAAAAGACGAATCTGTTCTTTAATTTGAATAAATTCGGACATTTGCAATGGGGTATTTATGCCCAATAACGCGGAAGTCACGGCTTCATTGGATAGTACAAAGGATAGCGCAGCGGTTAGGTTGTTAACTTCGTGTCTTTTAGCAAAGGCATTCAGATTCCGGATGATATGCTGCACTTCACTGGAACTATATTGTAAAAAACTTTCAGCCGGTTTATTGATTAACATTCCTTTTGCGATTGCTCCCCTAGCCAATATGGAGACCTGATTTTCCAATAAATAAGCGGCAATTTCTTCTTCTAGACGTCGATCAAGCAAACTATACTGCATCATGACAGCACTTATATTTGATTTTGCTACATACTGTCGAATGACATTGGGCCGTATCGAAGATAAACCATAGGTTCTAATTTTACCCGCGTCAACGAGTATTTCAAAAGCTTCTATAATTTCATCAATGGGATCTTCAATAGTCCCTCCATGCAATTGATAAAGATCAATATAATCTGTCTTTAATCGCGACAGAGATGATTCAACTGTTTTGACAATATAATGCTTGGATGCTTTCCAATCCCAACCGTTTCCATCAGCTCGCCAACTGTTTCCAACTTTAGTCGATAGAACGATATCCTTTCTAAAATCTTGCACGGCCTCACCAACAAGCATTTCATTAAATCCTTTTTCATATAAATCAGCGGTATCAAAAAAATTGATACCGCTGTCAAAAGCCTTACGAATGAGCTCTACCCCTTGCTTATGCTTGCTTCCTTTTAAAGACATACAGCCCAAACCAATTGAAGATACGGCTATAGATGATTGACCTATTGTATTATACTTCATCTTTAACAAAATCTAATAATTCAATATCAAAGATCAAAATACTATTCGGAGGAATAGCGCCCATATTTTGACTTCCATATCCTAATTTACTTGGAACATAAAATCGATATTTTGCTCCCTTAGACATCAGTGGAACTCCAATTTTCCAACCCTCAATCACACGATCCAACTTCATTTTCAAGGGTTCATTACGATCAAGAGAACTATCAAACTTCTTTCCATCCAATAAGGTCCCGGTGTAATGCACAGTTACTTCATTCTCACGGCTAGGCTTTTCACCATTACCCTCCACCAATATTTCATATTGTAGTCCTTCTTCCGTACTTTTCACTGTCGCTTTCTTAGCATTTTCAGTAAAAAAAGCTTGCTCTTTAGCAAGATTCTCCTTTTCTTTCAACTCTCTAGCTTCATTGACAGCGTTTTGGATCACAACACGTAATTCATCTTCTGCTATTAAAGAATTTTGTCCATCAAGTGCACTGATGATAGCTTTACCGATCAGGTCTTTGTTCCAGTCCGCAATTTCTAAACTTTTTAGCGATGATCCAATATCACGCCCAAAAGCATAAGATACAGAATCTGCTTTTGAAGATAACATTGGTTTTGCCGCTGTTGTTTTTTTTACAATTTTCTTTTTTTGTTGTGCCGATACCGATAGTGTAGCCAAAGACAGTAATGCTAAAGCAATATATTTCATAAAATTTTAAGTATGTTTTGTCACAATATTAGTGATAATTTCTTGAGTATTATTTTTATAATCTACTACTACCCGAGATTTGCTATTTAACCAAGCCTCTATGGATAACATATTTTTTTGTTTGAGGCTAGATATGACAGGTACACCCATTTCTTCCAATGCTGCAGCATTTAAATGCTGTTCATATTGGTTCTTCATCGGAATGACCAATAGTTTCTTTTGCAGGTATAAGGCTTCTGCAGGTGTTTCAAATCCTGCCCCACAAAGAACACCTGAAGAACTAGCCATACTGGTGATGAAGGCATCATTATTAATAGGACGTATAGAAACATTTTTCATGTCAAAAGCGCGCGAATTATGTTTACTAAATACCTGCCAATTGATATCGGAAAATTTCATCAGATGCTTCAAGAGATGCGCATCATCATAGGCTGGTAGATATACCGTATAATGCCCCTTGTCTTGCACATCGAGTTCACGAACAGAATTTCGAATAACAGGAGTAAATATGTTTTTATTATAACTTTTGAAGTGAAATCCATAAGCATAGGTAGAAGGAGCATAATTTTTCATGATAAATTTCCCCAACATATCGGTATCATCGGGCTTAGGACTGGACGGGTCTAAAGCGGCAATCTGATGGCTCAAACCAATACAGGGATATTCTTTCATATGAGCCGACCAAGCAGATATGGGTTCAAAATCATTGATAACAAGATCGTATTGTTCAATAGGAAGTGATTTAATCTCCTGAGTAAATTTACGGACCGTAGAACTCATAAATGTTTTCCAAAGATCTACTCCACCCGATTTTCCAAAAATGAAGCTCAAACCATGAAGCCGATACTTAACTTCAAACGGTAAAACCAAATCAGCCTGCGTCCCGCTAACCAATACATCCACTTCTCCAAAATTACGTAAACAAGGTACGATATCCATCGCTCTACTGAGATGACCATTTCCTGTACCCTGTACCGCATAAAGTATTTTCATAAACTTCGCGATTATTTATCGCCAAAATAAAAATTTTTGATGACATTAAAGTTAAATTTAGGTTAGGTTTTTACATTTATGATGAATAAATGCTTGGCATTTTAAATGATAGTCCGTAACTTACTTTCTAATAACCAATTATTAAAACATGAAAAGATTATCAATCATAATCTCTTTATCCATTATTTTTCTATTATGTAATTCTTGGGGATTTTTTGCTCATAAAAAAATTAATGAATATGCTGTTTACACCCTCCCGCCAACACTAGCAGCCTTTTATAAGAAAAATATTATCTTAATTAGTGAAAAAGCAGTCGATGCAGATAAAAGATGCTATATCGATAGTCTCGAACCAACTCGTCATTATATCGACATCGATAATTTTGATGAACTTACTATTGACTCTATTCCGATACACTGGTCAAAAGCAAAAGAAAAATATCAAGAAAAGCAGTTATTGTTAACCGGAATCGTTCCATGGCAAATATCCTTTAGCTACAATAAATTGGTACTGGCATTTAAACATAAAGATATCCCTAAGATCATCCGGTTTTCAGCTGATTTGGGTCATTATATTGGGGATGCCCATGTCCCACTTCACACCACTAAAAACTACAATGGACAATTGACTAACCAAATTGGTATACATGCCTTTTGGGAAAGTCGTTTGCCCGAAATGTTTTCTAGCAAATATACATTCATCAAAGGGCGGGCACATTTTATTAACGATCCAATAGCGACTGCTTGGGATATTGTAAAAGAAAGCAATCGACTTGTAGATTCTGTACTCATGCTTGAGAAACAATTAAACAATTCATTCTCAAAATATAAAAAATATGCATTCATTGAACGAAACAATATATTAATCAGAACGTATTCGGACGAATATGCACATGCTTATCATCAATTACTCAATGGCATGGTTGAAAGAAGAATGACAAGCGCTATACAACAAGTAGGTGCATTTTGGTACTCTGCGTGGGTGGAAGCAGGTCAACCAGATCTCAAAAATATAGGAAAAGTGACGATTGATGAAGCCCCTATAAATACGGAAAATAAAAAAAATATGGGAAGAGAAGAACTTTAAATCAACCGGACTAGATACAATTTAAAAACCGGCACCTTAAAATAAATCATGATGAAATTACTTTTGTCACATAAATTTTAAGACATGCCAAATGAGTAAAAAAATTACCCTACTAGCACTTGCTTTAGTAGCATCTACTTATGCCTTTAGTCAAGTAAATAGTGATCAAGTCGAGAGATTAAAAGATACAACAAACTTAAGTGAGGTGATCATTAATCAAAATCGGCTGCAAATTCCTTTTACAAAACAAACAAGAAATATTCAAATTATAACGCAGGAAGATATCAAACGGTTGCCCGCACGATCTGTCAATGAACTATTAGCATACATAAATGGTGTCGATATCCGTCAAAGAGGACCATTCGGCTCACAGGCTGACGTCAACATTGATGGAGGTTCTTTTGAACAAACACTTATATTATTAAACGGAGCTAAAATATCAGACCCACAAACGGCTCATCATTCTCTTAACCTGCCCATTCCAACAGAAGCTATCGAACGCATTGAAATTATTAAAGGTCCTGCATCTCGAATTTATGGCATCAATAGTTTAACTGGTGCAATTAATATTGTCACAAAATCAGCAACAAGCAACCTCATCAGTGCTCAAGTATACACGGGAAGTTCTTTTCAAAACAGTGAGGATACAAAAACTGGAAAATACTATGGTAAAGGATTTCAGTTGGGCATCATGAATAAGACATCCAAGTTTGACCATCAGCTCTATTTAGGACATGAAGATTCAAATGGACAGCGCTATAACACCGCTTCAAAAAACAATAAAATTTATTATCAAGGAACTTATACTCCCGATAGTCTAAATAATATTGCTACATCTATTGGCTATATCGATAATCAGTTTGGAGCAAATGGTTATTATGCTTCTCCTGGAGATAAAGAATCCTACGAATTGGTTAAAACAGCATTTGCAACCATACAGTCGAAGCATAAACTCAGCGAAGCATTAACCCTATCTCCACGGATTTCTAATCGTTACAACGAAGACGATTACCGCTATTTTAGACATGACTTAAGTAAGGCAAGAAGTCAACATTACAATAACGCCTTTATGGCCGAATTAAATGCTAGTTACGATCAAAATTACGGTTCTTTTGGATTAGGGGTTGAAAGTCGTTTTGAAAATATAACCAGTTCCAATATAGGCAAGCACAGTCGTGAAAATTATGGTGGATACATCGAATTCAAGACTGAAATGATCAAAAATCTATATATCAACTTAGGTACTTATGTAAATTATAATAGTGACTACAGTTGGCAAGTATTCCCAGGTATAGATTTGGGATATGATCTGCATACCAATTGGAAATTGATTTTCAATGCGGGATCGAGTCAACGGATACCTTCGTTTACAGATCTGTATTTAAATCAAAGACCTGCTAACATTGGAAACCCTCAATTGCAAGCTGAACGAGCCAAACAAATCGAAGGGGCTGTGAAATATACGAGTGCGCATATCATTGCACAAGCAGGATATTTCTACAGAACGATTAGTGATTTTATAGACTGGACTCGTTCCGTAAATACAGAGCCTTGGCAACCACAAAACATCGATAACAATAAAGTACATGGTTTCCATGCCAATCTGCGCGTAGACCTAAATTCTCCAGAATCTCAAACAAAATATTACGCCACTATTGGTTACAGTTATTTGCATCCAAAATTAGAGGATGAACTTCCGAATGCTTCAAAATATACGATTGAAAGTTTGAGAAACCAAGTCAACTTAAACTTAACAGTGAGTCATAAAAGTTGGAGTTTAACAACTGCCAATCGCTTCAATGAACGACTTTCTTATAAATCGTATTATATTTCGGATGTTCGTGTTTCCAATCAAATCAACAAATTAAACCTCTATGCAGATGCACAGAATCTATTTAATGTGAAATACATTGAAGCTGGTGCAGTACCCATGCCAGGTACTTGGTATACACTGGGTGCAAAATACACGATTAGCTACTAAACTGATAAAAGGTGAGGCAAAATAAAATGGCCCCAAATAGTTGTTTACTATTTGGGGCCACTCATAGAATGATCTTTTTGTTATTTCTTCTTCATAACATATTGGATTCCACCAATAATATGCTGTTGAAATTTTTCAGTGTCAAAAGCATCTAAAGTATGGCCAAGCCCCGTATAGAATGATCGGCCGCCATCAAACTCTTGATACCAAGCAATGGGATGAAATTTTCCCATCTTCCCTCCTTTGTAGCTGGTCTCATCCAACTCCATTAATACATGAAGTCCCTTTTTCATTGATTTAAAATCATACCACTCGTCGCGATGAAACCAAATTTTAGGTAGATGCTTCGTTGCTTCGTGATGGTGATCGATGATGTTAATATTAGCTTTCTGAACGGCCGGATGCGAAGCAAAATATCCGCCAACAAGTTGTCCATACCAAGGCCAATTATATTCCGTATCGCTTGCAGCATGTATGCCTACAAATCCTTTACCAGATTGTATAAAACGAACAAATGCCGCTTTTTCACTTTCATTAAAAATATCTCCAGTTGTGCTCAAAAAAACTAAAGCATCGTATTTTGCTAGCGTAGAGTCTGTAAATAAGCGACTGTCTTCAGAATGATCGGCCTGCATATTATTGCTCAATGCTAATTGCTTTAATACCGCAGCACCATGTTCGATACTTTCATGTCTAAATCCCGTTGTCTTGGAAAAAATCAAAATTCGTTCTTGGGCACTCACCTGAGTCGCACAAAATGTTGTAAAGAAGAATACTACTTTTCTGAAAAGATTAGACATAGTTATAATGAGGTTTATGCAATTAAATTACGATAAAAATCTAAACTTTCCATAATTAAATCTTCCGTAACAAAAATATCATAGTCACATGATCCAATTTTACTCAACAAGGCAAACCCGATCTGATTGGAATGATTTTTCTTATCGTTATTCATCAAACCGAGTAGCTCATGATCAATGGAATCATCAAATTGATAGTCGTTGAAGTTTTTTCTAAATGTGGCAATTAAATCATGTAGATCTTCCAACGGAAGACCATTCAATTTGTGTGACAAATAACCTTCACAGATCATACCAACTGCAATAGCCTCACCGTGAAGTAGGGATTGCTCATCATGAACTAATGAATAACCTTCGATTGCATGACCAATCGTATGTCCAAAATTTAATATTTTACGAAGTCCTTTTTCCTTTGGATCTTGTGTGATCACCGTGTTTTTAATACCTACCGAATGTCTGACATATTCTGAAGTAATGGCATTTACATCAAGGTTTTTAATCTTGTTATAATAGGAACCATCGAAAATCAATCCATGTTTGATCACTTCTGCAAAACCCGAGATCAACTGTCTTCTTTCCAAAGTTTTCAAAAATACACTTGATATAAATACGGCTTGGGGCTGAGTAAATGTCCCGATGATATTTTTATAATTATCTAAATCTATTCCCGTTTTACCTCCAACAGATGCATCTACTTGAGACAATAATGTCGTAGGAACTTGAATAAAATCAATTCCTCTTTTGAATGTGGAGGCAGCGAAACCGCCCATATCGGTAACAACACCACCACCTAAATTAATTAATAAGCTATGTCTATCAGCGCCAAAATCAAGCATGGTATTCCATACACCGATACAAAAATCAATGTTCTTATTTTCTTCTCCAGGATCGACTTCAATCACATCAAAATTTCCGAGATCAGCCAAAATAGGTTGTAAAATAGGTAAACAATGATCACTGGTGTTTCGATCAACTAAGACCAAAATCTTGGAGTAATTTCTTTCTTGTATAAAGGTTTTTAGAGACTGTAAGGAGTCATCAAAGACTACTTGATAGCCTAAACTTTCTATAAATTGCATTTCTATTGCGTTCAGTTAATGTTTTTTATAAACAAATTTTGTTAAATATTATACCAATTTTACTTGTTGACCTTCAAATTCCACGATATCATGAGGTCTAACTTTCAGTCTTTTCCGGTAATCTACCTCACCATTAACAGTCACCATGCCCTCAGTTACAACTAACTGAGCCATAGCACCATGCTCCACCCAGTTTAAAGCTTTTAGTAACTGAATTAATGGAATATATTCTCCTTCGATTTTGAATGTTTGCATACAGCAAAAATAAGTTAATATTTCAGGAATCTCCTAATCAATAAGTGGTAATATTTTTGAATTTACTACATTTGTGTGGATTAGATTAAAATGATGACACAGATTGCTGAAACCAGAAAACTATCTTTTGATAATACAGAAATTGCATTCAAAAGTAAAACCGACAAAGATTTAGATCGTGCTTATTTACTTTACAAAGTAATAGCTAGCAACTTTTTAGTAAAAGTGGGTCCTCCAATCACTAATTTTGCACTTCATATTGGATTGCCTATCCAAGGAATCATAAAATCTACAATCTTCAAGCAATTTTGCGGAGGTGAAACAATTGAAGGCTGTACAGCAGCAATTAACCATTTGGGCGAAAACAACGTCGGTACAATTTTAGACTATTCGGTAGAAGGTGAAGATACAGAAGCGGCATTTGATGCTACTTTTAAAGAGACTTTACGTACAGTAGTTGCAGCTCAAACAAACAAATACATTCCTTTTTCTGTATTTAAACCTACTGGATTAGGCCGTTTTGATTTATTTGAAAAAGTAAATGCAAACAAAACATTAACGGAAGCAGAACAAGCGGAATACGACAGAATGTATGATCGTTGTGATCAAATTTGCAAGGCTTGTTATGAGGCAAATGTGAAGGTATTAATCGATGCCGAACACTCTTGGATCCAAGATGCTATTGATGATATCGCACGTGATATGATGGAAAAATACAATAAAGAACAACCTATTGTATATAACACCTATCAATTATACCGTCACGATAAATTAGCATCATTAAAAGCTGATTTTGATTATGCTAACACACAAAATTTCTTCATCGGTGCTAAAATTGTACGTGGTGCATATATGGAGATTGAGAGACAAAGAGCTGCAGAAAAAGGTTACCCAGATCCTATCCAACCAACAAAAGCAGCAACTGATAAAGATTATGATGCGGCTATCCATTTCATATTAGATCATATCGATCGCTTTGGTATGATGGCAGGTACTCATAATGAGGAAAGCAGTCTTTTGTTAGCAAATGAACTAGACAGACGTGGTATTGACCATAGAAGTGACCGCATCTATTTTGCACAATTGTTGGGAATGTCCGATAATTTGACATTCAACCTATCCGAATCAAACTATAATGTAGCAAAATATATGCCTTATGGACCGATTAAGGCTGTGATGCCCTATTTATTCCGTAGAGCACAGGAAAATACATCAGTTGCAGGCCAAACAGGTCGCGAGCTGGGTTTAATCATGAAAGAAAAACAAAGAAGAAAAGCTAGTCGTTAAGACTAGCTTTTTTTGTAAGTTTGCACAATAAAATTAACATATGTCACCTGAATCAATAGCGAAATTCAATAAACTTAATGAAATAGCCGAATCATACGAAGCCTTATTATTTGATGTGGATGGAACATTAGCTGATAATATAAGTGCACACAAAGCAGCATATGTGGCTGCTGCTGCAGAATATGATGTTTCATTAGATGATAGCCTCATCGATGAAACTGCTGGCTGGCCTACTGTTGCTGTAGCCAAAGAAATAGGTGTCCGATATCATAAAACTTTTGATGTTCAGGAATTTTCAACTCGTAAATCAGCCATTTTTATAGAACGATTTATTCAAGAAACACAACCTATAGATTATGTCGTCGAGCATTTAAAATTTCAAATTGGTAAGAAACGTATTGCAGCAGTATCAGGAGGATCAAGATCAACCTTAAATATTACACTCACGGTTCTTGATGTCTTGGATAAATTGGAAACTTTGGTATGTGCTGGTGATACTGCTCATGGCAAACCTTCTCCGGAACCATTTCTCTTGGCCGCAGAGAGATTGCAGATAGACCCATCAAAATGTTTAGTATATGAAGATGGAGTACCTGGAGTACAGGGAGCTTTAGCTGCTGGAATGGGAGCTGTACGTATTGACCAAATTTAAAAGCTGGTCACCACTTTTAAACCTCCATTGGTATAGTTCAAATCGGTGGATTTAAGCCCGCCAATAGGAAGCTTTACAAAGGGTTCGACTGCGACAGACAATTTCTTTCCTACTTGCATCTTTTTTCCAACAGAAAAATTGACAAACCCGTTAAACTCATTTGTATTAACGGCATTACCTTTAAAGGATTGTTTCATGTTTTCTGGAGCGTAAACTGCATTGCCATTATCTGCAGCAGTATGCTCATTGATTCCATTTACAAAATAATTTTCTTGCGTTTGATCTAATACACCTACATAAGATACGCCCACTGAAGTGTAGAAACTCTTCGTTACATGATAACGTACATCAACGGGTATATCAATGGTCAAAAGTTTATTATTGACAGCACTTAATTCTTTATCTGGAGCTTGCTGTTTAGCCAATAGCAATGATTCATCATTTTTGATGACTGGATTATTGGATACCGCTGCATTATAGGACATACTAGCTGATTGCACAGCGCTTAAATTATTTTGTCGATTTGCCCCTGCACCATATTGTTGCATAGAAACTCCCGATCGAATACTGATTTTATCCGTGACTTGGTAAGCTAAACTTAAACCTCCACCTAAGCTCATCTTATCAACAGTTGAAGATGGGGATACAAAGGCTCCTATTTCCCACTTTTTAATAGCTGAAGCAAAATCATGCTTTTCTGAATTTCCAGGATATAAAGATCCGAGGCTTTCCAGTTTTTCTGCAATGGAACGCGTAGTCTCTTTATTCTTATTGACACTACTATTGGTTACTAAATTATGATCCTTTACCCCCTCTCTTTTTGTTTCTACAATATCTTTAATCGTTGAAGGTTGAGGATCTATAAAATCATTTTTTTGATCATGATCATTGAAAGTTGGGGTTGAAAAGCTGAAGTCATGCCCAGCAGCAAGCCTGTTATGCTCATCATGACCTATGGCACGAACAGGACTTTGATCACTAGAATTGGAATTGGCTTCAGCACGATTTGTCTTAGGATCACTGAATGACCATGTCGGAGAATCGATTGTTGTATCTAAATCATCCTTTTGTTCAACCAGTTTTTCTACTAATTTTATGTGGGCGACAGCAGGTAAATCCTCTTGAGGTAAGTGTCTTAGATATAAGAATGAAGCACCGGCAATACATAATACTGCTGCGGCTGCACTCCAATACTTCCAATTAACTTGTTTTTTTGAAACAAGAGTAGTATGATTTGACGCAAATTTTTCCCAAGCCCCTTCCAAATAAGGAAGCTCATGAGCTTTCATTTTATCGACGATGTCGTCTATCAATTCCTTATCTTTTTCTTTTGTCATCTTAGTAACTACTTCTTATTATTTAAATTCCTGTCCTATCTTATTCTGTTCCAAATAAAGCATTCTTAGTTTTTGCTTTGCTCGAGTAAGATAAGTGCGGGAGGTGCTATCGGGAATTAATAGCTGTTTTGCAATTTCATCATGTGAAAAACCTTCAATCTCATATAAATTGAATATGATACGCTGCAATTCAGGTAATGAATCCAATAACTTCATGATATCGCTAACCTCTAAATTACTTGAATTATAGACCATCGGAACATGTATACTATTTTCTGCCACATCTTCCAATGAAGTCATCTGCTTTTTTGAACGCAGGAAATCAATCGAAATATTAGCTGCAATTCTACCGATCCATGATCGAAATGATTTTTCTAACACCTCTTCTTCAACTAAATGATTAAAAGAATCCAAACGTCTGAAAATTCGTATAAATGATTCATTCGTTAACTCTTCTGCATCTACATCGGATTTAACATAGCGAATAATGATAGCCATTAAGTAGCCATAGTACTTTTTATAGACAAAAGCCTTCCCTTGCTCACGATCACGCAAACACTCTTCCAGTGCACCTTTCAGCGTTTCTTGCTTTTCCTTTTTAAAGTATGATTGTATAATGCTCACTCAAATAAGACTATATTAATTTCCTAATCTTTATCTAAAATAATACTTTCTAAATTAAGATTCTAAAAGTCTTTATTTCAATTTTTGTCATGCTATTTATTAAGTACAGTTTAATAACGATCTCCAGTAACATTATGCTACAGGATTATTATTATAAAATATAAAATAGTTTGAGCTCCTATAAATGCAAAAAAAAAGCTATTTTTGTCTGATTTTTATATTATTTAATCCTTACCAATGAGTACTGTATTATCCGAACAGGAACAATTAAGAAGACAGGCATTGCAATCTCTTGTGGATTTGGGTATCGACCCCTATCCGGCTGAAGAGTTTGAGATCAGTGCAAATGCTGCTGATATATTAAAAAATTACGATAGAGATAAGCTTAACTATAAGAATATAAGCATTGCGGGACGTATCATGAGCCGTCGTGTCATGGGAAATGCCTCATTCTTTGAAATTCAAGATAGTTCAGGCCGTATTCAGGCTTATATAAAACGTGATGACATCTGTCCTGATGAGGATAAAACGATGTACAATATCGTGTTTAAAAAATTATTAGATATTGGTGACATCGTTGGAATCAAAGGCTATGTTTTTACAACTCAAACGGAAGCAATCTGTGTTCACGTTGAAAAATTAACAGTATTATCGAAGTCATTACGCCCTCTTCCAATTGTAAAAACTGCAGAAGGAAAAACATACGATGCTTTTACAGATCCCGAATTACGCTATAGAATGCGTTACGTTGATCTTGTTGTTAATCCGCAAAATAAAGAGATCTTCGTCAAAAGAACGAAGTTGTTTAGCGCTATGCGTAACTTCTTTAATGACGCAGGTTACATGGAAGTGGAAACTCCAGTTCTACAGTCTATCCCTGGGGGTGCGGCAGCTCGTCCATTTATAACGCATCACAATGCTTTAGATATGCCTCTATATTTGCGTATCGCAAATGAATTGTATCTGAAACGCTTGATCGTGGGCGGTTTTGATGGTGTTTACGAATTTTCAAAAAACTTCAGAAATGAAGGTATGGATCGCACACACAATCCAGAATTTACAGCAATGGAAATTTATGTAGCTTATAAAGACTACAACTGGATGATGAAATTTACAGAACAATTGTTAGAGCACTGTGCAATTGCTGTAAATGGAACAACGAAAACGACATTCGGTGAACATGAAATCGATTTCCGTGCTCCGTACAAAAGGATTACCATGGCGGATTCAATTAAGGAATTTACAGGCTTTGATATCACAGGGAAATCTGAACAAGAAATTTTCGAAGCTGCTAAGGAAATGGGAATTGCGGTGAACAACACCATGGGTAAAGGAAAATTAATTGATGAGATTTTTGGCGAAAAATGTGAAGGCAAATATATTCAACCGACGTTTATCACAGATTATCCAAAAGAAATGTCTCCATTGACTAAAAAGCACCGCGATAATCCAGAGATTACTGAACGCTTTGAATTAATGGTCTGTGGTAAAGAAATCGCAAATGCTTATTCAGAGTTGAATGACCCTATTGATCAGCGCGAACGTTTTGAAGCACAAATGGCATTATCCGCTCGTGGAGATGATGAAGCCATGTTTATCGATCAAGACTTTCTACGTGCATTGGAGTATGGTATGCCTCCAACCTCTGGTTTAGGTATTGGTATGGATCGTTTAATTATGTTCCTAACCAATAATGCTTCTATTCAAGAAGTATTATTCTTTCCTCAAATGCGTCCAGAAAAGATTGCAACAGTTGCTTCAACTGAGGATTATATAGCATTAGGAATTCCTGCGGAATGGGTACCTGTATTACAAAAAATGGGTTTTAATACTATACCTGAATTGAAAGAGGCTAATCCTAATAAAGTGTTTAACGACTTAGGTGGAATGCGTAAAAAAATGAAATTAGAAATCACAATGCCAACAAAAGACGAAGTCTTGGCTTGGTTTTCTTAAGTCACTATTTGACCAAAAAGGGTGCGATTATTTGTTTAATAATCGCACCCTTTTTAATTGAACTCTAATTTGATAGATTCATGTCACTCGACAGTAATTGTTTTACAAACAAAGCCATATCCAATAAATAAAAGAGAAAAAGCATTTACCTATTTCATTATTTAATCCTATTTTTATAAGGATAAACATTAAAAATGAAAAATATACTTTCCATAGATGGAGGTGGGATTAGAGGTGTAATACCAGCAATGGTATTAGTGGTATTAGAAGAAATTCTTCAAAAAAAATGCAATGACCCTGATGCTCGAATTGCTGAATATTTTGATTTCATAGCAGGCACAAGTACGGGAGGTATTCTGGCCTGTATTCTATTGTACCCGAGTGATGAAAACCCTTTAAAACCTAAATATTCTGCTAAAGAAGCGCTAAATCTCTATGTATCTCATGGTAGTGACATTTTTAAAACTACAAAATGGAGAAAATTTTTAAGTGAATTTGGCCTGGTAAGCGAATTATATTCCGCTAATGCATTAGAGAGTGTATTGGCAGAGTATTTTGGAGAAACGAAGTTAAGTCAGCTCATCAAGCCATGTATCATCACCGCTTATAACATCGAACTCCGAAAGAATCATTTTTTCAGACAGCAAAAGGCCATCACGCATGGTACAGCTCGCGACTTCTATTTAAAAGACGTTTGCCGGGCGACCTCAGCAGCCCCCACCTATTTCTCTGTTGCTGAAATCTACTCCATAGCTGGAACAAGATTTCCATTGGTTGATGGTGGAATGGTGGCTCAAAATCCATCCATTTGTGCTTTATTGGAAGTGATGAAGGCCTTTGAAGACACGGAAATAAACGATCTATTTATGGTTTCTTTAGGCACGGGTATAGCAAAGACCGCTTATAATTATGAACATTTTAAGAAAAAATTAGCTATTCAGATTGGGCCCGCATTAGTCGATATCATGACAAGCGCGTCTTCTGAAAGCACAGAGTTTTTTATTGAGCAATTATTTAAGTTCAATCGAAAATCTAAAAATTATATTCGTTTGGAGCCAACAAATATGTCAAGTGTTGAATCTTCCATGGATGCAGCTTCACAAAACAACATCCAAAAGCTCATCTCTCTGGCAGATAGACTTATGAGTGATAATGAATATCAATTGAATCAGATCGTAGATCATTTGATCAAAGAAAATAATGCTAAAAACAAGAAAAATCCTTGGTCTAAGTTGATGGATAGGTTGTAAAAGTTTACATTTACGCATATTTTAAATCAATATGGCACTAAATATCGTTTGGATCTCCTTTTTTGTTATTGCATTCATTGTTGCTTTGATCAAGCTCATTTTTTTTGGTGATACCGAGATTTTCATGAAAATAATCAATGGCATGTTTGACAGTGCTAAAAATGGGGCTGAAATTTCGTTAGGGTTAGTTGGTATGATGACTTTCTGGTTAGGAATCATGAAAGTTGGTGAGAAAGCGGGTATGATTACATTGTTTGCTAAAGCGGTTAATCCTTTTTTTAGTAAGCTATTTCCTGGGATTCCAAAAAATCACCCTGCAAATGGTTCTATTATCATGAATTTTTCTGCAAATATGCTTGGCTTGGATAATGCCGCCACGCCTGTTGGACTTAAGGCAATGCAAGAACTACAGGAACTCAATCCTGAAAAAGAAACAGCGACAAATGCGCAAATCATGTTTTTGGTCTTAAACACAGCTGGTATCGCACTAATTCCTACATCAGTCATTGCATTACGGATGGCTAATGGTGCCGCAAATCCTGCTGATATTTTTATTCCAGCTTTAATTGGAACATTTATTTCCTTTATATCTGGTATGGTAGCTGTTGCTTTTTTTCAGAAAATAAACCTATTTAAACTACCTATACTCATTTTTTTGGGCAGCTTTGTTGTTTTAATGGCTGCACTATATTTTGGTTTAAATGGCTTACCTCCTGAAAAAATTGAAATTGTAACTGGATTAATTGGTGGCGTTTTAATCTTTTCAATTATCATCCTATTTATCGTTTATGGTGCATTTAAAAAACTAAATGTATATGATGCTTTTATTGATGGGGCTAAAGATGGATTTAAAACGTCCATTATGATCATTCCTTTTTTAATCGCTATTTTGGTTGCTATTTCTGCTTTTAGAACTACCGGATGTATGGATTATATCGTGAATGCAATCGGTTCATGCTTTGCTTATTTTGGTTTAGACACCCGTTTTGTGCCAGCGCTTCCGGTTGGATTGATGAAAACGCTGAGCGGTGGAGGTGCACGAGGTCTTATGGTTGATGTGATGCAAGCCTATGGAGCGGATTCCTTTCAAGGCAGACTTGCAAGTGTGATTCAGGGATCGTCGGAAACAACTTTTTATGTTCTGGCCGTTTATTTTGGTTCTGTCGGTATTAAAAATACCAGACATGCTCTTATATGTGGCCTGATAGCTGATTTAGTGGGCTTAATTGCGGCTATTATTTTAGCCTATATCTTTTTTGGTTAAATTTTTCAATATTTTTTTAGATGATAAAAACAATTGCTTTAATCGCACACGATGGTAAGAAACCAGAAATGGTTGCTTTTGTAAAAGATCATATCGAGTTTTTAAGAAAGGCACATTTGGTCGCGACAGGTACAACTGGTTCTTATGTGAAACAAACAGGGCTTGAAGTGGAGCTAAAGTTAAGCGGTCCTATGGGGGGTGATGCACAAATTGCAGCTCTTGCAGCGGAAGGAAAGGTCGATGGCATCATTTTTTTTAGAGATCCACTTGGTAAACATGCTCATGAACCAGATATACAAATGTTAATGCGTGTCTGTGATTTATACAATGTTCCATTGGCAACCAATCCCGCGACAGGAAGCCTGATCATTGAAGGGCTATTGGAAGATGAATAAGGATTTAAAAAACTTTAAATACATACTATCCTAATTATTATTTATATTTAGAAATATGAACGATAACGAAATCTTGGTAACGATTGGCGACATTCCTTATACAACAACCATTACACATGGAAAAAATACCTTGATTGCTGATGAACCACAAGAATTAGGTGGACAAGATAAAGGGGTTAATCCTCCTGCCCTATTACTATCAGCAATAGGCTCATGTAAGGCAATGACAGTAAAAATGTATGCTGATCGTAAAAAATGGAAATTGGAAGAGGTCAATATTAAACTTTCCTATGAAACTTTAAAAAGTGAATTACAGCAAACAACCTATATAAAATGTCACCTCTCTTTTAAAGGAGAATTGGACCAGGAGCAAAAAGATCGTCTGCTACAGATTGCAGAAAAATGTCCTATTCACAAAATTCTGTCTAATCCAATTATCATTTCTTCTAATTTGATCTAAAAAAATCGATTAGAATTTTTGATTACATCCATCAGATGCTATATTTGTCGCCACAAAGAATCTATGAACATGCAAAATGAACAGCACACTCCAATTGACTCTCCTTTTACTTCAATAAAAAGAGAAAATTGGAAAAAACTGAATGGTCACTTGAAGCACACATTTTCGCAACACGATTTGGATCAATTGCATGCACTCAATGAACCTTTGAACGCTGAAGAAATTGAAGATGTATATTTTCCGCTAAGTCATCTTTTGGGTATTCATATTGAACGTTTTCAGGACTTACATAAAAGTACAAATCTTTTTTTTGAAAAAAATGAAAGTACGCTTCCATTTATTATAGGTATTGCAGGTTCCGTTGCTGTTGGAAAAAGTACGACTGCGCGTGTATTACAACGGGTTTTGAGTCTCCTTCCTAATAAGCCAAAAGTAGATTTAGTAACGACGGATGGCTTCTTGTATCCTAATCATATCTTAAATGAGCGAGATATCATGAATAGAAAGGGCTTCCCTGAAAGTTACGATGCTAAAAAATTAATACAATTTTTATCGGCGATAAAATCCGGTATGGGATCACTTTCGGTCCCCTTATATAGTCATCTTGAATATGATGTCCTACCAGATGATCAACAACAATTGATAGATCACCCGGATATCCTTATTGTTGAAGGGATCAATGTATTGCAAGTCAATTCACAAAGACCAAGAAAAGGACACAGTGTTTTCGTTTCTGATTTCTTTGATTATTCCATTTATGTTCATGCCAGTGAAAAAAATCTATTAGAGTGGTATACCAATAGATTTGAGTCTTTACGACGTACAGCTTTCCAAAATCCAGCATCTTTTTTTCATCGCTATGCCGATATGAATGCAGAAGAGAGTATTCAGATGGCGCATCAAATCTGGAATGAGATCAACAAACCAAATCTAATACACAATATATTGCCGACTCGATATCGAGCAGATCTGATCTTAGAAAAAGGTAGTCATCATTTCGTTAAAAATGTAAAAGTTCGCAAAATCTAGTCTTCTCTAGATCGAAATAATAACATTTCATTTAAGATTTCATTTTGAATCTGATGATGTAACTTATTGCTACTGGATATGGTCGTCAGTTCAATTTTATATTTAACAAAATCCTTGCCCACTTCAGCGACTTTTATTTTAAATAAATCATTCCAAATAATGTTGCTATTTACTTTAAGCAACGGCTTTAAATGGTTTTCAAAAGAAGTAATCTCAAGAGGTTTTTCTAAAGGAAGTTCAAACTTGACAATGAGCTTATTGGACTTTTGAGATGACTTATTCACCATAGTGGAAGTAAATATCAGATTATTAGGAATTAACACCACATCATCATCTTCATCCCTAACAACAATATTGGCTAGGGTAATATCAACGATCTTACCTTGATAATTGCTGATTTTAATATGATCTCCAATAGAAAATTGGTCAGAGAACATGACCAATAATCCACTAATCATATTGGTTATGTATTCCCTAAAGATAACGGCTATCGCCATCGCGACAATGGTCATACTGGTTATAAATTCCTTCGGATCAATACCCAATGCAATCATCACAGTAACCACAATCATAACAGCATTTAGCACACGCGCAACGCGTGAGATACCTAAAACAAAATTACCCCTGACATCGTGATTTGCATGTTTACGATTATACAGCGAAACAATTAAAAATCGTCCAATTGAAATGAGAAGATTGGCTGTCAAAAATGTGTTTAAAGCATAAGCAAAATGTAGTATAATACGATTTTGCTCGTAAAATGAGGCTAAACCAACAAATGAGTAGCTTAAGGCTAACCAAAGAATACAACGAATGACGAATGATAGGGACAATTTATTTTTAACCATTTAAATCTGATTTTCTTAAGGAACTAAACTAATCATTTTTCAATCAATATAGAAAAATGATACACCTAAAATTAAGTATATTTGCAGTAGACCAGCGGTCGAAAAAGTATGAACGAAGAAACAACAACTGTAGAGCTTACTGTAACCGGGATGCATTGCACCAATTGTGCAATAGCTATACATCAATATTTAGAGAAAAAGGACGCTAAAGATATATTTGTGGATTTTGCTTCAGATGAAGTGAAGTTTTCCGGTATTGCACAAGAAAATCTTAGAGAAATAACCAAGGGAATAGAAAACTTAGGCTTCCATGTCATAACTGATGAAGCACCTAAAGAGCATTTTTACAAAAAAATAGAAACTAAATTTTGGTTTAGTCTGATTTTTACGATTCCATTATTTGCCCATATGTTTATACATCATTCCTTGTTGCATGATCCTTATGTACAACTTGCGCTTTGTGTTCCTGTATTCTTACTTGGTTTCTTTCATTTTGGTAAAAGTGCATTCTTCTCCTTAAGGAATGGAATGCCCAATATGGATGTGCTTATATTTATAGGTTCGTCGGCAGCATTCACCTATAGTCTCATCGGTACCATCCAGCAGCTGGGCCCTGATTATATGTTTTATGAAACATGTGCTACGATTATTACTTTAGTTCTTTTAGGAAACTTGCTAGAAAAGAAGTCTGTCAAAAAAACAACTTCAGCAATTGGAGATCTCATCAAAATTCAAAATGTGAATACGACCAGAATTTCAAGTGAACATGAAGAAATAATACATACGAAAGATGTCAAACAAGGAGATGTTTTACTCATTAGATCAGGGGATCTCATCCCTGTAGATGGTGATATTTTATCTGGAGATGGGTTTGTAAATGAAGCCATGATTACGGGAGAAAGTCTACCTGTATTTAAAAAGAAATATGATAGCGTTATTGGAGGAACAACCTTAACAGATGGAAACTTTAAGATAACTGCAACTAAGGTTGGTCGAAAAACGGTACTTTCACAGATCATATCACTGATTAAAGATGCGCAATCAAAAAAACCTCCTATTCAAAAGCTGGGTGATAAAGTTGCCTCATATTTTGTACCCTTAGTGGTTGTCATAGCGGTGTTCACATTTTTCATCACGTATTTTATTGCTGAAATTTCATTACAGCAATCGTTAATGAATGCCATTGCTGTACTTGTCGTCTCCTGTCCTTGTGCTATGGGGTTAGCAACACCAACGGCAATCATGGTCGGCTTAGGTAGAGCCGCAAAAATGGGAATATTAATCAAAGGAGGCGATACGATCGAAGAAATGTCCGAACTGAAGTATATGGTATTTGATAAAACAGGTACTTTGACAACGGGCGATTTTAATATTAAAGCAATCCAAACCTTTGGTATCGAACAAAAGCAAGTTGAATCTATTATCGCTCAATTAGAAAGTTATTCTAATCATCCTATTGCAACCTCTATCCGACAACACATGACTGAGGTGAAAGCATACCGCATCATCTTTCAGCATGTCAAGGAAATTAAGAGCGAAGGCATCTATGCAACAGATACCAACAACAATGCATACAAACTGATCAATGCACGATTAGGAAAAGTTGATTATTCAAACCGTTATGACTTAATATTGTCGATCAATGATGTTGTTGTTGCGGGACTGGTTATTGAAGATCAAATAAAACCTTACGCAAAAGAATTGATTCAGGCGATTAAAGCTAAAAACATTACTCCCGTCATACTAAGTGGCGATCGCAAAACAAAATGCGATCAGGTGGCCCAAAAATTAGGAATAGCAGAAGTTTATTCAGACCGCAATCCAGAAGAAAAATTAAACATCATCAATCAATTAAAAAAAACAGGTATCACCGCCATGGTTGGAGATGGAATCAATGATGCCCCTGCCCTAACAACAGCACATGTTGGAATCTCTTTGGGCGACGCGAGTCACATTGCGATTCAATCGGCAAAAATAATCTTATTAAACTCCGATTTAAAATCCATTGAGAATCTATTACTTATTGGTCGACATACCTTACAAACAATCAAGGAAAATCTATTTTGGGCTTTTGCTTATAACATCGTGGCGATACCACTTGCAGCGATGGGATTTTTAGGTCCTATGCTGGCGGCATTCTCTATGGCATTTTCAGATGTTATTGTGATTGGCAATTCACTTCGACTACGTTTTAAAAAATTAAGATAAAGAGCAACTGTGATTAGATTTTGATTTTAAAATCAATAAAAAAATAGACTATTTTTTTCACTATCTTGAACCTCAAAACATTCGCTTTTGAGGTTATTTTTTTGTAACTTCGCATGCGTAGCAATCCGTGTAGACGGTATTGTTTAATAGTTTTATCGAAACCAAATTAATATGGCTGAAGAAACAGAAAATGATAATAATTTAGTGCCTGCAAACGATCGAATTATTTCGGTAAGTATAGAGGATCAAATGAAAACTGCTTACATTGATTATTCAATGACAGTTATTGTTTCTCGTGCATTACCAGATGCTAGAGATGGCATGAAGCCTGTACACCGTCGTGTTCTTTATGGCATGTTGGATTTAGGTGTTACAAGTAGTAAACCTTACAAAAAGTCGGCACGTATCGTTGGTGACGTTTTAGGAAAGTACCATCCACATGGTGATACTTCCGTATACGATGCAATGGTGCGTCTAGCGCAAGATTGGAACATGCGCTATCCTTTAGTGGACGGGCAGGGTAACTACGGTTCAGTCGATGGAGATCCACCTGCAGCAATGCGTTATACAGAAGCAAGATTGAAAAAAATTGCTGAGGAGATTTTATCGGACATTAATAAAGATACAGTTGACTATCAATTGAACTTTGATGACTCTTTACAAGAGCCAACAGTATTACCTACCCGTATTCCTAATTTATTAGTAAACGGAGCATCGGGTATCGCTGTGGGTATGGCGACAAATATGGCGCCGCACAACTTGACAGAGGTCATCAATGGTACAGTTGCCTATATTAATAACCGCGATATTGACATTCCAGAATTGATGCAATATATCAAAGGTCCAGATTTCCCTACTGGTGGTTTGATATATGGTTATTCGGGAGTGCAAGATGCTGAAAATACAGGCCGTGGTCGTGTGGTCATGCGTGCAAAAACCGAAATTGAAGTATCAAAATCAGGTAGAGAATCGATCGTTGTCACGGAGATTCCTTATCAAATCAATAAAGCGAATATGATTGAACGTACCGCTGAATTGGTTAATGAGAAAAAATTAGAAGGTATTTCAGCCATTCGGGACGAATCGGATCGTACGGGTTTACGTGTTGTATATGATATCAAACGTGATGCTAATGCAAACGTCGTACTCAATAATCTATTTAAGTATACAGCTTTACAGACATCATTTTCAGTAAATAACATCGCACTTGTCAAAGGAAGACCAGTGTTGATGAATTTGAAAGATATGATTCAGGTATTTGTAGATCACCGTCATGATGTAATTACACGTCGTACTCGATTTGAATTATCTGAAGCAGAAAAAAGAGCACATATATTAGAAGGGTATTTAATTGCTCTAGACCATTTAGACGAGGTCATTAAACTTATTCGTGCTTCGGCAACTCCTGAAGATGCCCGCGTAGGTTTAATGGAGAAATTTGGTTTATCGGATCTCCAAGCTCGTGCTATTCTAGATATGACGCTTCGTCGTCTAACTGGACTAGAACATGACAAAATTAAAGAAGAATATGCTGAATTAATGAAAACAATCGAATACTTAAAATCTGTTCTAGCAGACGAAAGTCTTCGTATGCAAATCATTAAGGATGAATTGATCGAAATCAGAGAGAAATATGGTGACGAACGTAGATCGGTTATCGTACACTCCGCTGAAGATATGCGTATGGAAGATTTTATTGACGATGAAGAAATCGTGATTACAATCTCTCACAATAGTTATGTAAAACGTACTCCACTTACTGAATATAAACGTCAAGGTCGTGGTGGACGTGGATCTATCGGTTCCACTACACGTGAAGAAGACTTTACGGAACATATCATTACAGCTTCTGCACATAATTACATGTTGCTATTTACAGAATCTGGACGTTGTTTCTGGCTTCGTGCATTTGAGGTACCTGAAGGAAGCAGAACTTCTAGAGGTCGTGCTTTACAGAATATTATTAATATTCCAAAAGACGAAAAAATTAAGGCCTACATTTTAGTGAAGAACTTAAAAGACCAAGAATATCTGGAGAATAATTTCATCATTATGTGTACTAAGAAAGGTACAATTAAGAAAACATCTTTAGAAGCTTACTCTCGCCCTCGTGCTAATGGTATTAATGCTATTAACATCAACGAAGGAGATCAATTATTAGAAGCATGTTTAACTAGTGGAACTAGCGAAATTGTAATGGCATTACGCTCTGGACGCGCTATTCGCTTTAACGAGTCTACGGTTAGACCTATGGGAAGAACAGCTACTGGTGTTCGCGGTATCACTTTAGGTAGTGAAACTGATGAAGTAATTGGTATGATTAGTGTAGATGATCCAGAGACTACAGTACTTGTTGTTTCGGAAAAAGGCTATGGAAAACGTACAGACATTGAAGATTACCGCGTTACAAACCGTGGTGGTAAAGGTGTAAAAACGATTAGCGTTACAGAAAAAACAGGTAGTTTAGTCGCAGTAAAAGGTGTTAACGATACTGAAGATTTGATGATCATCAATAAATCAGGAATTGTTATTCGTATTTCAGTAGAACAATTAAGAGTAATGGGACGTGCTACACAAGGTGTACGTTTGATCAATCTTAAAGGTGATGATGAAATTGCCTCTATTACTAAAGTAGATCGAGAAGAAGAAGAAGAAGAAGAAATTATCGCAACTGAAGATGGTGAAATACCAACAACAGAAGATGGTGAGACTTCTACGGAAATAACAGAAACCGATCAAGACGAGAAATCTGAATCTAACGAAGAATAAAATAGAATGAGAGCATTATTGACATCATTAATACTGTCAGCTTCAAGTTTAACTGTTGTTGCCCAATCCAATATCAAGGAGGGCAGCAACAGTTTTGCACTTTATACGCAAACTGGAGATATAAAAAATCTCGAAAATGCACGAAAATTTAGTGATGCTGCATTTAAAACTCGAAAAGATTCATCTTCAGTTCGCAATAATATTTTAAGAGGATTAGTTTATAGTTCCTTTGCTGTGGCAGATTCAACAAGAAAACAAAAATATACCCTCGACCCTATTGATGAAAGTTTAAATACATTAAAACTGATCAATAGTAAAAAGGCTTATAAAAATTTTCCCACTGAAGTTGACTATATCAAACAAAATTTAGCAACGGCTTTAATTTACAAATCAAATATTGATTTGAAAAATAACAAGTTTGATGAAGCTTACAAAGGATTTCTTAAAGTAGATTCTCTTGGTTTTAAAAATGCTGACTTAAAATTTAATTTAGCAACATTAGCGGTAAGCAGCAAAAGATATCCTGATGCCATTAAATACTACAATGAATTAATCAAACAGGATTCTCGAAAAGCGCAATATTATCTGGAACTGGCGGCGGTATATGAGAAAATTGGCACCAAGCAAGATGAGCTTAATACATTGACAGCTGGTCGTCAGCAATTTCCTCAAAATAAAGAGATTCTTTTTAAGCTAATCGATATTTATGCTAAAAATGAATCTTATGACGCTGTCTTGCCGATCATTGATGAAGCTATAAAATTGGAGCCTGAAAATGTGGAGTTAAATTATTTAGCGGGTTATGCATATGAAGACGCTAAAGATATTCGAAATGCAAAACAATATTACAATAAGGTTTTGCGTTTAGATGCTAATAATTATCCATCAAATTTAGCTTTAGGACTTATTTATTTGAAAGATTTTCTAAAGTCTAAAACAGACGAAGACAAACAATATGCACAAGCATATCTGCTCAAAGCAAATGAAATTAAACCATATGATGTTAATGCGCTTAAAGCCCTATCGACTTACTACAATGCGATAGAAGATTTTGTACAATTAGATCGTGTGAATATATTATTAAATCAATTAACAGTTAATTAGAGATGAACATTAAATCATTATTATTATTGGCAGCTATTGCATCGGCGGGAACATCTGTTTATGCACAAAAAAATAATGTTAATAAAGCAAAAACTGGTATAGCCAAATTTGAAGAACTGAAAGGCGCAGGTACTCCGCAATTAGCTTTACCGAATTTAAAAACTGCACAAGAAGCTATTGATCTTGCTGTTGTTCATGACAAGACAAAAGATAATGCAGAGGCTTGGACGATCTATTCTTTGGTATATGCTAATTTAGCTAATTTGGATAAATCTACTGAAGCTGCAAAAAAAGCAGAAGATGGAATTGCTAAAGCAAAATCTTTGGATACTGATGGTGCAAATAAAGATAATATCCGAGTGTCGGAACAAGTATTAGGTCAATATAATTTTAATATCGGTGCTGAAGAATATCAAGGTCAAAAATATAAAGAAGCTTACGACTCTTTTGAAAAAGCATTGACATACTTACCTGGTGATACAACATTAATTTACTATGGCGGTATTTCGGCATTACAGGTTAATGATTACGATAAAGCAATTGCAAAATATAAACAATTGATTCCTGTGAAAGAATTTTCTTCTCACAAACAGGTAGTGGTGGATCTTCCAAAATTATATTTATCAGCAAAAGATACCTCTTCAGCATTAGAGTATGCTGCTAAAGCGGTAGAATTATATCCTGAAGATAATGCTGCTGCAGTTCAAAATATCGAGTTCAACTTGATTACTGGACGTGAAAAAGAAATTTTAGCTGGTATCACGGCACAATTAGCAAAAGATCCAAATAACAAAAGTTTAAATTATTATTTAGGTATTGCTAATTCTGCAAATAAAAATGATGCAGCTGCTATTGAAGCTTATAAAAAAGCATTAGCTGTTGACCCTGATTATTTTGAAGCAAATACTAATATCGCAATTACAATGATGAATGGTGTTCGCGAAAAATTGAATATTTTGAATAATGATAGATCGTTAAGTCAAGCAAAATACAATGAAGGTGTTGCGAAGATTAAAGAAGAAATAAAACCTGCTTTAGTGTATTTAACAAAAGCAGTGGAGTTGCAACCTAAAAATGTTGATGCTTTAACAAATCTTAAAAACTATTACGTTTTTATGCAAGATGAAGCAAAAACTTCAGAAATTACAGCTAAAATCAATGCTTTAAACTAACTTATAGCTTGATAATATAAAAGGGATTGCATCAATTTGCAATCCCTTTTATTTGCCTCCTAAAATATTTCTATTCTAGTATCCTATCCAAAATGTAGAATCAAAAACTTGAATCTCAATAAATAATTATATAAGAAGACCAAATTACTTTTTAAAACCTTTAACTTAAATTAACATCATTGAAAAAAATATTTATTACCTTTATACAAATAATAAATTAATCAATTTAAGCTCTGTATGCAAATTTAGTTTTACACTTATTTTTAACCAGAGTTAAACGATCTCAATGAAAACAACAATTAAATTTAATAATGTTAACACATTATTTTCCAAATCTTTAAAGGAAAGAATTAACGACTATTTCAAAACTAATAAAATTCAAAAAACAGGAGAAAAAAGAGTATTAACAAAAGCAATTATCCTGTTTTTAACCGCTATATCTTTCTATATCACATTAGTTGTCATTCAACCACATTGGTTAATCAGTGTTGTTGTTTTAATACTACTCGGCATTAACTTTGCAGCCATTGGCTTCAACGTGATGCATGATGCTGGTCATGATACTTTTTCTAACAGTAAAAGGCTAAACAGCGCTTTGTCTTACAGCCTTAATTTAATGGGTGGCAATATATATTTTTGGAAACTAAAGCATAATATAGCACATCATACTTATACCAATATTGAAGGTGAAGACCATGATATTGATATTAAATTTATGCGCGTGCACAAAGACCAAGAGTTAAAGAAGCATCACTCCTATCAAAAGTATTATTTTATGCTTTTATATAGCATATCTTATTTAGCTTGGATCTTCTACCAAGATTATGAAAAATATTTTCTTGAAGCTATGGGCAGTAGAAAAAAATCATTTGAGTTCCCTTTACGTGAAAAAGTAATATTTTGGGTAAGTAAAATTGTTCACCTGAGTATTTTTATTGTTATCCCTGTTTTAGTTGTTGGTTGGGTGCCTACTTTAGTGGGATTATTAATATCCGGCATTGCATGTGGTATATGTTTGGCCACTGTATTTCAACTCGCTCACGTAGTAACTGAAACAGAATTTGTTGCTTTAGAACAAACAACAGATGCAACTAAAATGGAAAATGAATGGATGATCCATCAGTTGAGCTCTACAGCAAATTTTGCTACAAAAAACAAGTTTTTAACCTGGATATTAGGTGGTTTAAATTATCAGGTTGAGCATCATTTATTCCCAAAGATAAGTCACATACACTATCCTGCCATTAATAAATTGGTCAGAGAAACATGTCAGGAATTTAATGTTAAATACCTGGAATATAAAACATTAAATTCGGCTTTTAAATCACATGTTAGTGTGATACAGTCCATGTCAAGATAGATAAAATTAAAAAGATACAAGAAGGCTAAACAACTATGTTTAGCCTTTTTTTTATACTAATAAAAGCAAGATATAATCAAAAAATCGTAAACATAGAAAGCGGTATGGATATGATAACTATAATAATCTACCTAAAATTAAATATCCACCTGTACCTCATTGTGCCATCATTCTCATAAAGCACTAACAAAAATTATACAGCATCAAATAAAAATAGAACATCATCTATTTTATTAAGATCTAGATTGGTCGATATAAAAAAAGCCGTTGCGATAATTTGCAACGGCTTTTAAGAAGTAAAATTATGTTTTGTATTCGCTTAGAACGTGAATTTCACAGAAGCATTCCATGTACGTCCCCATCCCATCAACACGTAGTTTGAAGTATCAATGCCTTTCCAGTATGTGGCACCTGCTTTAGACTCAACATTTGAAGTAGCTTCAGAAATATACAACTTGTCCAGAACGTTGTTCATATTAACACGGAAACTGATCGCATTTTTTTCACTCACAGCAATTCTATAAGATACACCCGCATCTAACAAATCGTAATCTGGTAATTTCATTGTAGGTGTATTGCTCGGTAATGCACCGTATAATCTTTCGTATCTTCTGTAATCGGCATCTACAGAAAGACCTTTTATGATGAATACTTTAGCACCAACTCCGAATGATGTTTGTGCTGCATCACCCACTTTAACACCTGTTAAATCCCTTACTTTATTTTCTAATACGACGCGATCCTCATTGCGTACGATAGTGTTGGATTCACCATCATATACCCACTTACCTACTGAACCGAAACCCTTCAATTGTAAGAAAGAAAAAGGACGTGTCAATAATTCCAATTCTACACCTTGATGGTCCTGTTTTACACCATAGTTTGTATTGTAAATAAGACTACCAACTTGAACTAAGTCAGCTCCATATTTATCCACTTCTTTTTGAGTAGCAGTAAAAGAACTACCAGTTGTACGGTCAGCCCAAGTTGTGCGGTACGCATTTACACTTACATCAAAGTATCTCGAATTATATTTATAACCTAATTCTAATCCTAAGATTTTTTCATTAACAGCATATGGATTAACATCATTTTTGTAGTTCATGAAGATATTATTTTGGTAAGGCTGACGTGAATAATATCCCGCATTACCAAATAACGTATGACCACCTAATGTATAACTTAATCCTCCTTTAGCATTATATCCAAAATTGTTAACAGATTCTGATTTACCTTCACCGATTTTGTATAAAAATACATCATTACGGCTATTGTGCTGTTGCGATACCGATCCTTGCGCAAATGCTGTGAAACCATCCTTCGCATATTCGATCTGGCCAAACAAACCCGCGTAACGAATAATTTGTTCGTAATCCCAAGCTAAACGATCTTTAGCATCAGTCGGTTTATCAGACCATGTCTTCCAAGGATTTGTGGAGTATTGATTTGAAGTAACGGTCAATCCAGGTAAATTTACATTGTCTTTATGTGATATACTTGGAGCTCCTAATAAATCTGTAACTTGTCGATAGTGCTCTCCTTTGTAGTCTCGTAAATCAAATCCAATATTAAAGTTTAAATTATCGTTTAATTTACGGTTGTAGTTAGAAACTACACCATACCATTGGTGATTATTAACATCAGCAGCTAAATAAGGAACTTTTTCTTTAGAAGCATCATTACGTAGTGACTGACCGCCACCACGAGCCATAGAAGCATATACAACCGTTGACAATGATGATTTATCATCAATTGTCCAATCCCAGTTTAAATTAGCAACTGGTTTATGATAATAGTTTTTACGTGGGTTAGTCTCTACCCCGTTGATCATTTTTATATTATCATTATATTTTCTTCCTTCTTTCAAGAAGTTAGATAATTCAGAAGTATAACCTTGATTGTGCCACTGAGGAGCACCTGTCACCATTAGATTTAAGTTGTGCTTCTCGTTTACCTTATAACCAACAGATAAAAAATAGTTTTGACCGGCACCTTCAGTACCTTTCATGTACCCATTCCCTTGCCATCCTGTAACCATTGCTGAGACAGCGAATCCACTTTTCATTAAACCTGTGTTATAGGCTATGGTTGATTTCACAAACATATCATTACCGATCGTTGTCTTAATAAAACCACTTTGTTTCATATCTGTCGACTTAGTAACAAAGTTTGTTGTACCACCAACAGAAGAAATCGCTAATTTTGAGGACCCTAAACCACGTTGAATTTGAACAAGAGAAGCAATATCTGTCAAACCACTCCAGTTAGACCAAAAAACACGACCATTGTCCATACCATTGATCGGTTGGCCATTTAATAAGAAGGCAGTATTAGATTGATCGAATCCGCGAGTAGTCATCGAAGACTCTCCAAAACCACGCGCTTGACTTGTCACATAAACAGATGGAGTATTGGCCAAAGTCGCTGTGATATCTTGTGCACCTACTTTCTCTTCAATTTCTTGTTGAGAAATAGTTGAAACAGCAATCGGCGTTTTACGATCTTCAGCAATGTCAATCAAACCACGACCTACCACAACAACTTCACCCAAATTTGTTGAAGATGATTCTGCAAAAACAGGGTCTAAATGTAGTGCTTCACCGGCTTTCAAGAACACATTTTCGTAAACAAGGGTTTTTTGACCAATGTAAGTAACCTCAATTTTGTAAGGCCCCCCCTCTTGAAGATTTACGATGTTAAATTGTCCGTTAGAATCTGCCGATCCGCTGAAGGTGGCTCCGCTTGACTGGTGTGTAACTTTAATGGTTGCACCTGTCGTTGTTTGTCCAGTAGATTGTTTGACAACCCCTGTAACACTACTTGTTGTTGTTTGTGCATGGATTGTGCCATAACTTGCAACAGCAAGAGCAAAAAAAAGTAGAGACTTTTTCATGTAAGATGTGTTTGATATAGTTTTGATGGTGCAAAAGTAAAATTCCCACACCTATTTAACTAATTTTAACATCAATTGCATGTGTTAAAACATGCTTTTTGTTGCGTCAAATTTTAACAAAAACACATAAAAAACGCAGATAAGCTAAAAAATAAATACTAGATCATTCTAGTTATTATGGATTTGAACATAAATTCCAACCATATATGAATCAATAGCAATTTTATCCAGAATAAAATTTTGTCTTTTTTGAATAAATATAAAAACAAATGGAATGAATGGAAATTCGATGAAGACAGAAGGAAATATTGGGTAGTACTATCTATCTAAGGAATGAGTAAACATATATGGTTATATCTACAACTCTAAAAGTAAATTTAAAAAATCTTTGTCAAAATAACAATAGACAAAAATAAAAAAGGCTTAAAAATTAATTTAAGCCTTTTCATAAGAACTAATATATTACTTCTTTGGAATTTCCTTCAAGATTTGTTTTACAAATTCCCAGTATTTTTGAACAGAAGAAATAGATACTCTTTCTGCTGGAGAATGAGCCCCTAAAATAGTTGGTCCAAAAGATATCATATCCATGTCTGGATAATTTTTACCTAATATTCCACACTCCAATCCAGCATGACAAGCCACCACTTTTGGTTCCTCCTGATGCTGTTCTATATAAATACGCTTTAATACTTCTAAGATTTCAGAATTTGCATTGGGAGTCCAACCTGGATATGAACCAGAAAATTCGACGTCAAATCCTGCTAAAGAGAAAGTTGCTTCTAAAGATTGCGCCAAATCTATTTTAGAACTTTCAACAGATGATCTTGTTAAGCATTTTACACTGATTTTACCGTCGGCAACACTTACCTTGGCAATATTATTAGAAGTTTCCACTAAATCGTCGAAATCAGCGCTGATCCGATATACGCCATTTTGGGCAGCGTAAACAGCATTGATCAGTTGTTCTTGATCATGAGCTGAAATCACCTGAGCGGGAACTTGTGTTAGTTTTTCAACAGTGATTGTCAAACCAGCATCTACCGTTTTAAACTCAGCTTGAATATCAGCTATTAAAGGCGCTAGATCTGATGCAAAATGATCTTCATGTTCTGAAGAAACAATCACTTTGGCAACCGATTCACGAGGGATTGCGTTACGTAAGCTTCCGCCATTTAAAGTTGCAATCTGTAAACCAAATTCTTCATAGGATTTATACAACAAACGGTTCATAATTTTATTTGCATTACCCAACCCTTTGTGAATCTCAATCCCAGAATGGCCACCATTAAGTCCTTTGACAGCGATTTCAAAAGCCACTGCTCCAGAAGGGCTTGCTTCTTCAAGGTAAGATTTAGATGCCGTTACATCAATTCCTCCTGCACAACCAATATCAATTTCATCATCTTCTTCGGTGTCCAGATTTAATAAAATTTCTCCTGTTAAAACTCCTCCCTGCAACCCCATTGCACCAGTCATACCCGTTTCTTCATCAATTGTAAATAAAGCTTCGATAGCAGGATGTGACAAATCTTTGGATGCTAATATTGTCATAATCGTGGCTACACCAATTCCATTATCCGCACCTAAGGTGGTCCCATTAGCTCTAACCCAATCTCCATCAACAAACATATCGATTCCTTGGGTATCAAAGTCAAAAATAGTATCATTGTTTTTCTGATGTACCATATCTAAATGAGATTGCAGAACTACTGTTTTACGATCTTCCATTCCTGGAGTCGCAGCTTTTCTCATCAAAACATTTCCAACATGATCCTCAGTAACTTCTAATCCCAATTTTTCACCAAAATCTATCATAAATGCGATAACACGTTCTTCTTTCTTAGAAGCACGAGGAACTGCATTCAATGCAGAAAAATTTGCCCACAACTCCTGAGGAGTTAGAGCTTCTAAATTATTATTTGTCATAATTTTTTCTATTTCAATAACAAAGTTAGTTTTTTTGAAGTAATTTCGACCCATGGATAATAAGAATCTAAGGAATCAATTCTATCGCGAATCTGGAAAAGAACTTTTCGAAAAAAGACTCCATGCAAAAATACAGATTAAAAAATTTAATGATACCGAGCCAAAATCTTTTAAGGAAAGACAACTCCTCATTAAAAATCTATTAAAAACAAAATCCAATCGTTTCTTTATCGAAGCTCCATTTTATTGCGACTATGGATTCAATATTTCAATAGATGATAATTTTTTCGCTAATTATAACTGCACTTTACTTGACTCAGCTCCTATTACCATCGGTAAAAATGTTTTATTTGGACCGCATGTATCGTTATTTACTTCAACACACGCGATTCATCCAGAGGACCGTGCAAAAGGTTGGCAATGTTCAAAATCTATCACGATAGCTGACAATGTTTGGTTAGGTGGGCATGTTATCGTCAATCCGGGTGTAAACATTGGAGAAAACAGCATTATTGGTTCAGGATCAGTTGTGACCAAAGATATTCCTGCCAATGTCATTGCTGCTGGTAATCCGTGCAAAATTATTAGGAATATTACCGAAGCTGATAGACTTGAAATTAAAGAATCTACTAATTTTTAATCAAATTTTGGTCAAATTAATTGTATTTCAATAATATTTTTAGGCTTTAAATTTAAAACTATTTAAGTTTATTACTTGTTTATGAATTTAAGCCTGATATATGACATGTTTAAAATGACGAAAATTAGATTTCTATCCTTATATGTAACAATGCTATTTGTACAGTTCCTGCTTTCAACGCAAACTATACATGCCCAGGAGTATGTTCAGGAATATGTAGATACGGTTAATAATTTCGAGCCATTACAGGATAAAATTCCATCTGCTACAACTAAAAACAGTAAAAGTATCATAACTTCTTCTACAGTTACTCATGGAAATTACCAACTTCCTAATTATCAAGACACCATCAATCATAATCCGCGTAAACATTTTGCTAGGGCAGCAACCGAATGGTTTATGTTTCAGGCATTACCGGCTTCATTCAATTATTTCATCAGAAAAGATCCATACTCGCATATCACGCTAAATAATTGGTTTAAACATCTAAAACCAAACGCATGGGAATGGGATGATAATGCCTTTGCGACAAACCAAATTGCACATCCCTATCATGGGCAATTGTATTTTAATGCGTTCAGATCAAATAATTATAGTTTCCTACAGTCCTCTGCCGCCACTTTAGCGGGAAGCTTTATTTGGGAAACCGCTGGTGAAACACAAGCTCCTTCGATCAACGATTTAGTTAACACCACCTATGGCGGTATTATATTAGGTGAAATCACCCACCGTATTTCACAAAATGTACTATCTAGACCGACAAGCTCATTAGCAGAACGACAAGGAAAAGAAGTATTAGCTTTTTTTATTAATCCTGTTAATGGTTTAAATCGCCTATTGGACGGACGTTGGGGAAGAGTCGTAAAAGGTTCTGTGATCGATTCCTCAAAAGTTAGAGCTGAAGTCGATTTTGGTTTCCGACGCTTTGACACAAAAGATCTGGATATTATCACGAAAGGAAAAACAGATTATTTTGTCCGGTTAAGCTTGATTTATTCCAATGATGATATTGAAAACAAGAAACCTTTTGATGATTTTTATGTTAATCTGGAAGTCGGCGGTGACGATAGTTCATTTGTCAACACCGTCAATGTATATGCCTCACTTTACGGAAAACGTGTACTAAAAAATCTACCAGGAAGGCATCTCGGAGTTTTGTCTGCAAATTATGATTTTTACCATAATGAAGCTTTTTTCTATGGAGCACAAAGTATGAACTATAATGTCATATCGACCTTTAGTTTGGGTGGTAAGAATCGTTTAACAACAACCTTAGGAGGTGGACCGGTGATATTAGCTGCAGTACCAGATCCCTACCTCCTTTTTGGAGAAAGCCGAAATTACAATTATGGACCAGGTATCGATGTCCGCGGTTCGGGGGAAATCAGTGTGCTGAATAGATTTAAGTTTGGAGCACAGTACCATGGAGGCTATTTCGTCACCCTGAGCGGCAACGAATCCCACTATTTTTTACATACAGCTTCCATCAGTGGAAGTCTTCGTTTGCTGAAAAACTTTTCATTAAACATGAATTCTGGCTATTTTAGATTAGAAGGGAACTTCAAAGACTATCCTGATGTTGATAAAAGTTATCCATTTGCCCGTTTTTCACTAGGTTATAATGTTTTATTTTAGCATCAAGGTAATGAATATATTGTGTATTATTTCTATTTGTTTCATGCTGACCTACTGTACTGCATCTTCCAATCAAAATAAATTGAAAGATAAGTCCGAACAATTGCATATGGTTGATGGCTATAATCAGCAATTGGTAGATGCCGAGGGAAAAATCATTAAAGATAGATTCAAACCTCCGGTTGGCTACGAAAGGATAAATTATAAAAAAAATGAATTTGGTTATTTCTTACAGCAGCTCCCCGTCAAATCTATAGATAAACTCGTGACCTATTATAATGGAAGGACTAAAGATAGAAGAGATATTTATGCAAGTGTGATTGATCTGCCTATAGGAAAAAGAGACCTACATCAATGTGCAGATGCTGTTATGAGACTGCGAGCTGATTATTTATATCAAAATAAGAAATATAATGATATTCATTTCAATTTCCTGTCCGATGGCAAGCCGAGGTATTATAATAAATTTGCAAATGGGGACTATTCCTATTCAACATACTGGAAGTACTTAGAATATATTTTCGCCTATGCTAACACTGCATCTCTTCATGATGAATTGTCGACAGTTAAATCGATGGATGACGTGCGAATAGGAGATACTTTTGTTCAGAAAGGAAATCCTATCGGCCATGCTATCGTGGTTGTAGATCTGGTAATAAATCCCAAAACAGGTCAAAAATTAGTATTAATGGCACAAAGTTACATGCCTGCGCAAGAATTACAAATCATCAATAATCCCATTAACAAATCTATAAGTCCTTGGTATGCCCTATCTGGTGAAGTTATACGAACACCAGAATGGAAATTCTATTCTGAAAATTTAAAAACGTGGAATTAGGTCTATACATTGTTTAACACATGACGGCATCATACTCCCATAGATAAACCTATTTTGATATCGATACTAGCTCATATCAAATAGTATCATGCTAGATCGGCGGTTAAACAAATTTGCATGCGGACATATGCAAGCGTTCCCTTAAAAAAAGGTTGCCCTTTCTCTTCCATACCAAATTTTTTATAAAATGAAACTGCCTCTACTCGCGCATCACAATAAAGTGTACTACCTTTCCATAGCACACAAAAGTCAAAAACAGACTGTAGCAATGCAGTGCCTATACCATATCCTTGAAATTTAGGTATTACGGCAAATTTCCTAAATTGATAAGTCTCTTTATCAACCTCAAAAACAGAAATAACACCAACCAACTCCCCTTCTACGCTAGCAGCAAAGTGTGTTCCATCAAAATCTTCATCAACCATCACATCTTTTAGTGAACCCTTAGGATATAATGCCTGTTGACGAATTCTCCATGTCCGCGAGGCAATCACTTGCTCTATATAAATTTGGTCATTTTCCATCTAAATAAGTTGATAATTCAATAATCGGACAATAATCATTACATTATAATTCAATCATGCTTCTATTTTTACTATAAGCTCTATCAAAATTGGAATGAATCAATCAAAATAATTATGACATTTGAATTGAATAGCTCAATATACGTGAATTGCATTCAAAAAAGTAAAATCAGTAATCTGAATTTAATTTTTTTTATCTTTTTAAAACCAAGGCATTTTCTATTTTAAATACAAGAAATAAACTAGAGCTGTTATTTAATAGTATATCTAAAATTAATAATCGTATATAAAAAACACAAAATATAATTTAGGCTTTGTGTGACTTACAATGATGTAAATAGGTAAGTTAAATTAATCAATGTATTGCATTAAATTATGTGAAAACCTCTAGATATCTAAAAATATTAGTACATTTACTAAAATAAATAGATTTATGTCAGATCGTATATTTCAAAAACTTAATATTTTAGCAGACGCAGCCAAATATGACGTAAGCTGCAGTTCTAGTGGTAGCAATAGGGCTAATAAAAATAAAGGTCTGGGCAATGCTAATCAAGGAGGGATTTGTCATTCTTATACAGAAGATGGACGATGTGTCTCCTTATTAAAAATCTTATTGACTAACCACTGCATTTATGATTGCGCTTACTGTGTATCAAGAAAAAGCAATGATATAGAGCGTGCTGCCTTTACTGTACAAGAGGTGGTAGATCTGACCATCAATTTTTATCGTAGAAACTATATTGAAGGTTTATTTTTAAGTTCAGGCATTTTTAAAAACGCAGACTATACAATGGAAAGGTTGGTTTCCATAGCTAAAAAGTTGAGATTAGAACATAAATTCAACGGCTATATTCATCTAAAGACTATTCCAGGGGCTAGTGATGAACTTGTACATCAAGCAGGTTTATATGCTGATCGTCTCAGCATCAATTTAGAAATACCTACAAAAGAAGGGCTTAAACTCTTAGCTCCAGATAAAAATCGTGAAGATATGATTGTCCCTATGCGTTATCTGAAAAATGAAATCATAAGAACAAATGAAGAACGAAAGATCATCAAATCGACACCTACCTTTGCTCCTGCTGGACAAAGTACACAGATGATCATTGGCGCATCGGGCGAATCTGATAAACATATTATTCAGACTGCTCAGCATTTTTATAAAAATTTTAACCTAAAACGTGTTTATTACTCGGGCTATGTTCCGATATCTTACGATAAGAGACTGCCTGAGATCGGTTCTGCAGTACCTATGGTTAGAGAAAACAGATTATACCAATCCGATTGGCTATTGCGTTTTTACGGTTTTAATGCCGACGAAATTGTTAATGATACTCATCCACTACTTGATCTCGATATTGATCCTAAATTAAGTTGGGCATTACGCAATCAACATGTATTTCCTATTGATATCAATAAAGCTGATTATAATGCTGTAGTTCGTATCCCGGGCATTGGAGTTCAATCAGCTAAGAAAATCATCATGGCTAGACGATTTGGCCCCTTACGCATAGAAAATCTCCAAAAGTTAGGAGTTGCGATCAATCGTGCGAAATATTTCATCACTTGTCTTGGATTTCAACAAATATATGCTGATAAATCAGGAGCAAATATCAAACAGTACATATTAGCACAATCAACTAGTAAATACATCAAAAATAATACGCAACAATTAACCTTATTTTAAGATGCTCAAAACACTTATTTATGATGGTACATGGCCAGGATTGATCACCTGTGTATTTTGTTCTTTCGAATACAAATGGCAGATTGAGACTATCCAACAAAATAATCAGAACATACAGTCCGGCTTATTCGTTACTTCAGAAACAGTAATAACAGATGATGTTAAGGTTAAACGCGTTCTTTTAGGATTAGAGAAAAAAATAGGAATTCAAGGAATTAAAGAGCTTTACTACGTATTTCTTTCAGAGTTAAAAAATATGGAACTCCTCATACTTCGAAGTATTGTTTATTACTTTAAACCGAATAATAAACCAAATCTTAATTACGCAAATGATGATATTTTACAAATAAAAAAAATTGTAAAATCTGTTTCAAGGGAAAGACATCGCGTTAAAGCATTTGTTAGATTTCAAAAGATGAAAGATGGATTATACTTTGCGAATCTGGAGCCCGACTTTAATGTATTACCCTTAATTGTTAATTTTTTTAAAGATCGTTATGCCGATCAAAAATGGCTTATCTACGATTTAAAAAGAAATTACGGTATTTACTATGATTTAGAGCAGATTACGGAGGTTAAGTTTAGTCATACATTAGATAAAAATCATGTTTCAATTCAATTAGATGATGATGAATTACACTATAGTTACCTATGGAAAAATTACTTTGATGCTGTTAATATAAAAGAACGGAAAAATACAAAACTGCATGTTAAAAGTTTACCAAAACGCTATTGGAAATATTTAAATGAAAAAAAATTATTATAAAAATCTTAATTTTAAAAAACCAAAGACAGAAATTAGCTGTTTATTTAAATAAAAAGAGATGACTATAAAAAATATTGAAGACGAAAAGAAAGGTCAAATAATCGCGGAATTAGACGGAAGAGAAGCTGGTATTATGGAATATACCTGGGCAGGAGAAGATAAATTTATCATTGACCATACAGAAGTATATCCAGAATTTAACGGCAATGGTGTAGGTAAAAAAATGGTTTTGGAAGCAGTAGATTATGCCCGTAAAAAAAATGTTAAAATTATGCCGCTTTGTCCCTTTGCAAAATCTGTATTTGACAGAACTGAAGCTTTTCAAGATGTGTTGTTTTAAAAACCAGATCTAGGGTATCAATGAAAGCGTATGATAGTGAGTAAACTGATGAATAGAAATTGAATAGAAATAAAGGCTGTTAAAAAAACGTTACCCTGATCACTTTCGTAGAGCAAAACACATCTATTTAATAAACAGAGGTCAGGAAACATAATGTAACAACAATATATAATTCTAAAAAAAGCCGCTTTTGAATAATTCAAAAGCGGCTTTTTTTAGAATATCTATTACCCTGATTAAACGACTATATTGATAATCTTACCTTTTACAAAAATTAACTTCTTCAAAGCTTTTCCATCCATAAAACGCTTGACATCTTCATTCGACAAAACAATTTCTTCAACAGCTTTCGCATCCAGATCCAATGCTAATAAAAGATTCATTTTCATTTTACCATTGATCGATACGGGATAAGCAAATTCAGATTCAACTAAATAATCAGAAACAAATGTCGGATATGTTGCGTACGAGATCGATCCATCTTCTTTTCCCAGTAAAGACCATAACTCTTCTGAGATATGTGGTGCATAAGGTTGAAGTACGATAACCAGTTGCTCTAAAATGGCACGCTTATTACATTTGAGATCAGTAAGCTCATTGACACAAATCATAAAAGCTGAAACAGATGTATTGAATGAAAAACGTTCAATATCATCCTCGGCCTTTTTAATGATCTTATGTAAAGCTTTATATTCAGCTTTCGTAGGTTCATCATTTGATACCTTAAAGTTACCTTCAGCATCATGAAATAAACGCCACACCTTTTTTAGGAACTTATATACCCCCTCAATACCATTTGTATTCCAAGGTTTCGCTTGCTCCAATGGGCCTAAGAACATTTCATATAAACGAAGCGTATCTGCACCATATGTCTCAATGATATCGTCAGGATTAACGACATTGAATTTTGATTTAGACATTTTCTCCACTTCCGTTCCACAAATATATTTACCATCTTCCAATATAAATTCGGCAGCGGCATAATCTGGTCTCGAAGCTTTGAATTTCTCCAAATTCAAGATATCATTTACTACAATATTAACATCTACGTGTAATGGAGTGGTATTATATTGATCTTTCAATCCGTAAGAAACAAAGGTATTTGTCCCCTTACCCTCATCACTTAATAAACGGTACACAAAGTTAGAACGTCCCTGAATCATTCCTTGATTGATTAATTTTTTAAAAGGCTCTTCCTCATTGTGAAAACCTAAATCTTTCAAGAATTTATTCCAGAATCGCGAGTATAACAAGTGACCTGTAGCATGCTCAGAACCACCGATATATAGATCGACAGACTTCCAGTAATCGACAGCTTCTTTAGAAGCAAAAGTCTGCTCATTTTGAGGATCCATATAACGGAACCAGTACCAAGAAGAACCAGCCCATCCTGGCATTGTACTCAATTCATAATCGTATTGATCTTCATACTTCCAGTTTTCTGCACGTCCTAATGGAGGTTCGCCAGTTTCTGTTGGCAAATATTTATCTACCTCAGGTAATAACAATGGAAGCTCCTCTTCTTTAATCAAGTAAGGCAATCCATTTTTAAAGTAAACCGGAACCGGCTCTCCCCAGTAACGCTGACGACCAAAGATCGCATCGCGCATACGGTAATTAATTTTAGCCTTTCCTAATTTTAGCTCTTCCAATTTCGCGATTACAGCAGTAACACCATCTTGATAGTTCATACCGTTCATGAAATCAGAGTTGATATATTTACCCTCTTTATTTGGATCCGCTTCCTCCTCGATCTGCTGTGAATCAGAAATTTGTACAATAGGCAGATTAAAATGCTTAGCGAACAGATAATCTCGCTGATCTCCAGAAGGTACTGCCATCACAGCCCCAGTTCCGTAGCTTGCCAATACATAATCAGCAATCCAAATCGCAACATCTTCTCCCGTGATCGGATGTTTTGCATATGAACCTGTAAAAGCACCAGATACCGTTTTGGTATCAGACATACGGTCTAATTCAGATTTTTTACTTGTTCTATCAATATATGCGCTGATGTCAGTCTGTTGCTCATCAGTCGTTAATTTTGAAACCAATTCATGTTCCGGTGCCAACACAACAAATGAAACACCAAAGATTGTATCTACACGTGTCGTGAAAACTTCAATATTTGTATCTAATTGTGGAACTGGAAACTTCACTAAAGCACCAACAGACTTTCCAATCCAGTTACGTTGCATCTCGACTAAGGGTTCAGGCCAGTCAACAAGATCCAATCCCTGCAACATACGATCAGCATATGCTGTGATACGCATAGACCACTGCATCATTTTCTTTTGTTCTACAGGAAATCCCCCTCTTTCAGAAAAGCCATTGATCACTTCATCATTAGCAAGTACAGTTCCCAATGCAGCACACCAGTTAACAGTACTTTCACGTAAATAAGCAATACGGTATTTCAACAACTCACGCTGTTGCTTCTCTTCATCAAATGCAAGCCACTCTGCTGCTGTAAACGACAAGACATCATCATCAGAAACTGCATTAATTCCTTTTGAACCAACTGTTTCAAAACAGCTAACTAAAGTATCTATTAACTCTGCTTTATTCGATTCATTGTTATACCAGGAATTGAACAATTGCATAAAAATCCATTGCGACCACTTGTAGTACGAAGGATCAGAAGTACGTACTTCTCTACTCCAATCAAAAGAAAAACCGATGTTATCCAATTGTTCACGGTAGCGACTTATATTAGCCTCAGTCGTGATTGCCGGATGCTGTCCCGTTTGGATTGCATATTGCTCCGCAGGTAGACCGAATGAATCATATCCCATGGGATGTAAAACATTAAAACCTTTTAAACGTTTATATCTTGAAAAAATATCCGAAGCGATATAGCCAAGTGGATGACCGACGTGCAAACCAGCTCCAGAAGGATAAGGAAACATATCTAAAACATAATATTTCGGTTTTTCATGTGTATCCGCTGATTTGAATGTTTCATGATCGGCCCAAAATTTTTGCCACTTTTTTTCTAACGATTTGTGATTGTACTCCATTTTTGTATTGAGGAATTTTGTAAGACTTGCGAAATTACGATTTTAATGGGGAATTGTAAGAAAAGTTTTGTAGTTTAAACAATAAATGATAGTATTGAAAAGTTAATTACAAAGGATATAGCGAATTTTTGCACTTTCGAAATAAAGTTATTACAAGATTAATTCGAATTAATCCCCTCAAATCATTACTTTCGCAAATAAATTTTTATTGCTTATTATGTCAGAATACGAATCAAGCACGCAAAAAAGAAAAACAAAATCAGTTTACGTCTCTACTGTTATCAGTATAGCACTGGTCCTTTTAGTGACTGGATTGTTAGGTTTATTACTTGTTCACGCAAAGAATTTATCCAAATATGTAAAAGAAAACATTGTTTTAAATGTTATCGTTAACGATGGTACTAACGAAGGTGATGTTCTTTCATTGCAAAAAGATCTAGAGAAGGATAATTATGTTTTACGCTCAGAGTATATCAGCAAAGAACTTGCAGCGAAATCTTTAAAAGAAGATTTGGGTGAAGATTTTGTTCAGTACTTAGGGCACAATCCACTACTTCCTTCTATTGATGTTTATATGAAGGAAGATTATGCAAACTCCGACAGTATTAAAACTTTTATTGAAAAAATATCGCGAAACAACAGAATCAAAGAAGTGGTTTATCAAGAATCACTTATTGATATGGTGAATAAAAATGTGCGGATCATCAGTATTGTTGTATTGGCATTTGCGGCAATTTTATTGGTAATTGCAGTAGCATTGATCAACAACACGATACGTTTAGCGATTTACTCACAAAGATTTCTAATCAAGAGTATGCAATTAATTGGAGCTACAAAAAACTTTATACGTAAGCCATTTATTACTTATGGTATCATACATGGTCTATTAGGCTCATTAATAGCAATCTTATTATTGATATTTACATTAAAATTTGCACAACAGCAAATTCCTGAATTGGTATTTTTAAGAAATTGGTATGAGTTTGCAGCTATTTTTATTGTAGTTATCGCAATCGGAATTCTAATTTCTGGCCTAAGTACATACTTTGCCGTAACCAAATATTTAAAAGCAAAATCTAACGATTTATACAGTTAAAAATGGCTCAAATCAAAAAATCTGAATCGACAAACAAAAGTGCTTTTGTTTTCGGAAAATTGAATTATCAATTATTTATTGTCAGTATTATTATTGTTATCATTGGTTTTTTCCTAATGAGCGGTAATACAGATATCTATAGTTTTACTAAAATCACGTTAGCTCCCATAGTCATAGTACTTGGTTTTGCTTTAGGCTTTGTAGCCATTCTTTACAAACCAAAATCTAAATAAAACAATACTAGACTATGTCGTTATTTGAAGCTGTCCTTCTAGCGATTATTGAAGGATTAACTGAATATCTTCCCATATCATCAACAGCCCACATGGGCTTTACTGCAGCTTTAATGGGTATGCAGGAAAGTGAATACCTCAAAATGTTTCAAGTGTCTATCCAATTTGGCGCTATCCTTTCCATCGTAGTTCTCTATTGGAAGAAATTTTTTGATATAAAAAATATCCAACTTTATTATAAATTAGCCATTGCTGTTATTCCGGCATTGGTTCTAGGAAAACTATTGGACGATAAAATAGAAGCTGTATTAGGTAATCAGATCGCTATCTCGACAGTACTGGTCCTAGGAGGTGTTGTCTTGCTATTTGTTGACAAATGGTTCAAGAATCCAACAATCTTGGACGAAAGAGAAATTCCAATTAAGAAAGCATTAATTATCGGTTTCTGGCAATGTCTAGCTATGATGCCCGGCACCTCTCGATCAGCTGCATCTATTATTGGTGGACTGACTCAAGGATTAGACCGAAGAGCTGCAGCAGAGTTTTCATTCTTCTTAGCAGTTCCTACCATGCTTGCTGTAACCGTTTACTCCGTATTTGTTAAAACTTGGGGCGAAGGTACAGCACATGCACAGAAAGGCTATGAAATGATATTTGCCACCAATGAAAATATCATTGTTTTTATAGTGGGTAACGTCGTTGCCTTCATCGTTGCTATGATAGCGGTTAAATCATTTATTACCGTATTAACGAAATATGGATTTAAATTTTGGGGCTGGTACCGTATTATTATAGGTATCGCTTTATTGGTATTTTTCTGGAATAACTAAGACATTTGACGCTACGCTTACTATTTAAATACAAGTGCGAAAAATAATATTAGTAGCTTTGCAAAAAAAACACAAAATCAACTTGACTTTGTTATGTCAAATACTTGTTTTAAAAGGATTTAACAAATGAAAACAAAATCAATGATCTAGTGCAATTGAATCAATGAATGGAAAATAACGAAAAAGATCAAATAGAAAAAGTGTTTTCATTTGCCGAAGGACAAATGTTATTGATAGATAAGCCACTGACCTGGACAAGCTTTGATGTGGTTGGGAAAATTCGTAACTCCATTAAACCATTAAAAATAAAAGTAGGTCATGCGGGTACATTAGATCCATTAGCAACGGGTTTGTTAATTGTGTGTACTGGTAAATTTACAAAAAAAATAGATAGCTATCAAGCTGAAGATAAGGAGTATATGGGGACCATCACGTTAGGTGGGACAACCCCTTCTTACGATCTTGAAACAGAAGTCGATGAAACTTTTCCTACAAATCATATTTCGGAAGAAATGATATATGATGCTGCGAAGACTTTTGAAGGTGATATTGACCAATACCCTCCTGCGCATTCAGCTATTAAAATCAATGGAGAACGTATCTATGAAAAAGCTCGTCGAGGTGAAACAGTCGAATTAAAAACCCGCAAAGTCACGATTAATAGCTTTATCATTGAAAAAATAGAAATGCCTGTTATCCATTTCAGGGTTTCATGCAGTAAAGGAACCTATATTCGTTCCCTCGCATATGACTTTGGAAAAGTACTCAACAGTGGTGCTCATTTAAGTTCACTCAGAAGAACTAAAAGTGGCGATTACCAAGTTGAAAATGCTTGGAACTTAGAAGAATTAATTCAAAAAATAAAAGTTCATAAAGAAATTAATATGGCAGAACATCAATCTTAAGAATTGATTTCTATTTATTAATTTCCCGAAAATATTTCATTAAATGAAAATTTATAGAAGTTTAGATGATTTTAAAGCATTGGAAAATGCAGTTGTTACCATTGGTACATTTGACGGCGTCCATATTGGTCATCAAAAAATATTAACTCATTTAAAAGAATGTGCTAAAAAAATTAATGGGGAAACGGTTTTATTAACCTTCTACCCTCACCCAAGATTAATTATCAATCCTGATGATGATAGTTTGAGACTTATTAATGATATCGAAGAGAAAGTCAGTAGACTTTCAGAATTAGATATTGATCATTTAATTATTACCCCTTTCTCTCGTGATTTTTCAAACCAAACTCCTGAAGAATATATTAGCAATGTATTAGTAGGAAAATTAGGTACAAAAAAGATTGTAATTGGATATGATCATCACTTTGGAAAGGATAGAAAAGGCAGTTTAAAAGATTTACAGCAGTATGCTGATATTTTTGATTATTCCGTAGAGCAAATCCCCGAGCAGGACATCAATGATGTAGCCGTATCCTCAACACGAATACGCCTTGCATTGATTACAGGTGATATCAACACCGCAAACCTATATTTGGGTTATCCCTTTGAATTAACAGGAACGGTAATACGTGGTGATCAAATTGGTCGAACAATAGGTTTTCCTACAGCCAACCTTCAGGTACATGAACAGCATAAATTGATTCCGGCCTATGGTATTTATGCCGTAGAAGTTCATATTTTTGATCATCTTCAAAATATCACCACAGGTGAATACATCGAAACTGAACCATATAGCATTGCTAAAGGAATGGGGTACATAGGCACACGTCCGACAGTAGATGGAATGAACAGAAGTATTGAAATTAGCCTTTTTGACTTCAATGAAGATATATATGGCAAAACATTGCGTGTAAAGTTTTTACACTTTATTCGTCATGATGAAAGATTTGATTCACTACAAGAAATGAAGGATCAAATTAAAGAAGATGAAAGACAAATAAGAGCTTTACTTTTTTAAATAAGATCAGGATAAATAGAAAGGGGTCAGCATTAAAAAACGCTGACCCCTTTCTATTTTAAAATTTATTCTACATTACCAAATCACAATTCTATCGTTTTTAGGAACAAATAGTTTATCACCTTCTTTAGTACCGAATGCTTCATGGAAACCATCTAAATTGATGATTGGAGCAAAAGCACGGTATTGTGCAGGCGAGTGGGGATCTGTCTTCACTTGGTTCACAACAAACTCATCTGTCGTTTTGGTTCTCCAGATTGTCGCCCATGATAAGAAGAAACGTTGCTCTTGTGTATATCCATCGATCAAGCCCGGATTACCTTTATCTTTCAAATACATCTTCAATGCATCAAAAGCAACAGATGATCCACCTAAGTCTCCGATGTTTTCACCTAAAGTAAAACGGCCATTTACTTTAACACCTGGTACAGGTTCGTAAGCCTCAAATTGTTTGACCAAAGCATCAGCCGAAGCTTCAAACTTAGCTTTATCCTCTTCAGTCCACCAGTTGTTCAAATTACCATTTCCATCATATTTGGCACCTTGATCATCAAAACCATGAGACAATTCATGACCAATCACCGCACCGATACCTCCAAAATTAACAGCTGCATCAGCTTTATAATCGTAGAATGGTGGTTGTAAAATAGCTGCGGGGAATACAATTTCGTTGAACAAAGGACTGTAATAAGCATTTACCGTTTGCGGAGTCATACCCCACTCTGTCTTATCAACAGGTTTACCTTGTTTATCTAAGTTATCTTTAAAAGCCCATTTGCGCTCATTCAAAATGTTGTCAAATAAAGAAGTACCAACCGCTAAAGTAGAATAATCCTTCCATTTATCCGTATAGCCAATCTTCACCTTGAACTTAGCCAATTTTTCTAAAGCTTTCACTTTCGTATCTGCAGACATCCATGCTAGATCTTTGATGTGTTGCTGAAAAGATTTGATCAAATAATCGACCAACTCTTCTGCCTGTGCTTTTGCTTGAGGCGGGAAATTCTCTTTTACATACATCTTACCCAAAAGCTCTCCCACAAGGCTATTGACAAACTCAAGACCTCTTTTTTCCAGATCGCGCTGCTCTTTTTGACCTTTCAGCTTTTTACCCCAGAAATCAAAATTGAGTTGATCCAAATCTGCCGTTAAGTATCCTGCTGCATCATTCATGACATTAAATTTCAGCATCTCTTTTATCATATCCAAATTCTCAGGTTTCAATACTTTATCTAAATTTTGGTAATAACCCAATTCTGAAATAATAACCGTATCTGCTTTAAATCCTGTATCTTTCAAATATTTCGCTAGATCGATGTTCTTAACCATCTTTCCTAAATCAGCAACTGCAACTGGATTATAACGCTTTTCAGCATCACGCGACTGCTCTACTGTTTTTAGATTTTTAGCTAATTCTTTTTCAAATGCAACAATTTTTGGACCTTTTAAGTCACGAGTACGTTGACCGACTTTGCTATAAAGCGCCGAAATAAAATTAGAATAATCTCCTAAAGTCTCGGTATTTTTAGCATCTACCACTTGGTAATAAGAACGTCCAAGACCTAAACTCGCAGCACCTAAATAAACCGTATTGACATTACTGTTTTTCAAATGCGCATATACATAACCACCAAAGAAAGGATTGCCACCGATAGGCGTTACTTCGACTAAGTAATTATAAAGGCCTTTAAAATCCTTTATAGCATCGATCTTATCTAAATAAGGCTTAATTGGAGTTACCCCCAATTGATTACGTTTGTCAAAATCAATGTAGGAACGGTACAAATCACCAATCTTTTGACCATCAGAGCCTTTTTCAAATGTAGTACTTAAGGATTCTTTTAAGATCTTTAAAGTAGCGATATCCGTATTTTCACGAAGTTCATCAAAAGATCCCCATCTTGCTTTATCCGAAGGTATTTCAACCGTTTTCATCCACTGACCGTTTACAAAATTGTAAAAATCATCCTGTGGACGAACACTTTTATCCATAAATGCTGGATTGATTGCTGGATTTTGCTGTGCAAAGAGAACCCCTCCACACATCATCAAAGCAGCAAGTACTGTGTGTTTTTTCATATCACCGTTTATTTTGTTTTAATTTAATGACAAACTTAATAAAAGTAAGTATTATGTTTACAAGGACAAACATTTAATTTCCATATGATCACTGAAATAGCTGGAAAACACTATAAAATCATTACCACAGATGCGAAAGATATTCGTTTAGACACGAAGCTGAGTGTTCCTACCATCTTTGTCCCTGCGAATATTGATGTCAAAACATTAGAACAGTTTATAAAAAATAAAAAAACGAATACCGCTATTAATGAAGAAATTAGTTATGTAGATGAGCCTATTCAACTATTTCAACAAAACTATATACTTAAAATTATCAAGAATAGCATTTTTCCTAAGATCATTGTAAAAAATAGAACGATTTCCATTTATTGTAAACGTAACACGGAGTATCAAAAACAGTTGAATAAATGGAGGAAACAGTTTGTATTACAACAATTGGCAGATCTCATCGGTTATTGGGAAGAAGAATTACAGATATTGATCAATGTGATAAAACTTAGATCCATGCAAAAACGTTTATACACTATTCAAGACCGAAATAGCATTACTTTTAGCAACGTTATTATTTGTTTGTCTATTTCTGAGCTTAAATACCTCATTTTTAACGCAATTGCTGAACTCTTGAGTTTGAACCCCAAAATACGAAAACACTATTTTCCTGAAGGACAGTTAATTCAGGATCAAATTGCTTATACATTAAAGACATGTCAACAATCAAATTAAATATAAAGGTGTCGGAAAAAGAATGGGTAGAAATCAATCATAATTCCACATTATTAATCAATAACATCACACTTGACGAGCGAAAACAATTGCAGGAAGTTGTGTTTGACAATTTATCCGATAAAGATGGTGCCCCACTAATTGATGATCTTACAGTAGCAAAATTCACTATTGACGAGAAAAAAACTAATGGTAAATTCCGAATTAATTTCAATATAAATCGTCAATTCTGTTGTAGCGATACCAGCTCTTGTCAGTCGGATTATATCGATTTCACTTTTACTTATCGACCAAATTTTATAAATGCCGTAGGAGATTTTGTAAACTGGAATATTGAAAATTAGTATAAAATGGAAATACCAAATCGGTACAAAATCAATACCTCCTCTTTTCAACATTATTGGACAAAAGGAGCTGGAGTAAAACTATTAAAAAAATTAGATCATACACCCAACTTAGATGATGCGAAAAAACTTATTCCTTATCTGTACGCATACGATGAGTCTGCCGATAAATTGGTGAAGCAGCTGCATCAGCAAGTTGGATTTGTAAAAGGTCAACAACTTATAAAAGATTATTTAATAGATCATAAAAGTGTACTGCCACCATTTAAATATGCACTAGATAGCTTTTTTAAACAAATAGATACTTCACCGTCATGGCTCAATTGGGACTTATTAGAGAAGGGTATAGGAATTAGCCAACGATCAGGTTTAAATGGATTAATTGTTTTGCGCGATTATTGCCTTATGGGCGGCTATGAATCCGCTGCCATCAATAAGCCATTAATTTATACAGGTGCATTAAAAAAAGGAGCAGTCAAAAGACTTGCTGATACAGTTGAATTCTGGGTTGATATCATGCAAAACCAATCCTTAAAAAAAGATCAGATCGGTTTTCTAAAAATCATTGAAACTAGAATGATCCATTCCTATTCTCGAATTAATATTTTGAGTAAGACGGATTGGAAGAAAGATGACTGGGGTATTCCACTCAACCAGTGGGATATGTTGGCTACAAACCTAGGCTTTTCTTTAGTTTTTATGGTAGGTCTACAACATATGCATTTTCAAATTCTTCCTGAAGAGATCACTGCTGTACTTCACCTTTGGAAATATATTGGATACTTATTAGGAATTTCTCTTGAATTATTGCCTGACACAGAGCAGGAAGCGATCCAAGCACTTTATTATTGGACAATGACACAAAAAGAAGGCGATGCAGATTCCAAACTGCTAGCAAATGCACTACAGCAGGAACCACTAGCAGCCTATTACCCCACATCAGCATTAGGCCGTAAAATGATGCGTGAAATTCACCTTTATTACAACTACTATCTTTTAGGCAATTATTCATGTCAACTTTTAGGTTTAAACAAACCGCGATTTGGCGCTATTGCCCATCTTAATATCTTAAAAAATAAAATTCGAAACAGTAAGTTAATGACGGATAAACATCGACATATGATGATTAAAAAAGGGAGATCAGAACAATTAGAAGTAAAAAGAATTTATCTTACTTATAATAAGAGAGAAAACAACAAAAACAGTTAGTTTGCCTATTTTAATGCAATTCCATTTGCTTTTAACATGGTTTTAAATTTAGGGTTACGAATATACTGGTTAAAAGCGTGGCTTTCCATTCCTGAAAAATCAGTTTTATCAATGCAAGAATAATGTTTGATCAATTCGTTGTAGACATCATCTTTATACCCTAAATCTGTTGGCGTTAATTTATCAGCAAGAAATCCAAAAAATTTCTTGAGCATCTTATCAGTATTATTTGTAGTAATATGTATTTTTTTGATTTGAGGACTAAATGAACAAAAAGAATCATTGCCCATTTCATTTGATTTAAAATCAATCAACCCAATCGCTGGCGCTAACATAATGCAAGTTATACGATTTTGATTTTCTAATAAACTGCTCGCTTTTTCTACATCAACCTTATGCACTTCCTTAATTTCTTTAACAAATTTCTCATTAAAAGAAGGCTTACTAAGTGCACTAAGTACTACAGAAGCGCCACGACTATGTGAAATAATGTAAACGTCTTTATTTGATATCGCATTTAACACCCTTCGTAAACCAAACTCACCCGCCATCTGACTAAAAGATGTCGCTGTAAACCAAACTTTGACTCCTGCAAAGGGATTCGTAATGGATAGCCCATCCCAATAAAAACGTATGATCTCGTCTTCCTTAGCATTAATCTTAATTAATTTTTGGATATAACCATAACTCTCATTTACTTCTTGATTGGTTGCATTAAATCCATGAACAAAAATAAAAATACGTTTCTTTGATTTCACATGCTCCTTAAGTTCTTTCAGTTTTTTAACTTCAAATCCATTCAGTTCATCTACAATTCCTCGGTCTGTCGCTATTTTCATCAACGAATATGCTTCTCTTTTTCCATTCTGTGGAGGATTTCCATAAGTTTTTCGCCAATTATCAGGATAAAAATTTCCATTCTGATCCACAAATGAATTTGAAATATTAGGTTTAACGAAAGAATTAGGCTTCTGTGAGAGCGGTACATTATGCATAATACCACAAGAAGAAATAAATAAGAGTAATATTAAATAGCGCAAATTTGAATTCATATACCTAAAAAAAATAGTTAATCTAAAAATAATGGAAATTATTGATAGAACGTCATCATGATATAAATGTTTTATCCTGATTACAATAAAATTAGTTCAAACAACCTCTCATGCTCTATTTTTGTGATGTTCTATAACAAAATACCTTATAAATGCTAAATCTCGGCACTATGTTTGGTAAAGAAATAATTCAGGAAAATTTCATCGTTAAGAATTAAAAGTTTTCTGAAAGATCATCATTTTAATGAGTCCTATTTTATGAAGTATTTGTCTGTCAAAAAAAAATTGCAATACACTGTTTTTATTAGTTTACTATTTATTTCTTGTCAACATGGCCAACCTGAAAATAGTGATCAAAAAAACAAAAAAAATATGACTGCAGATTCATTGGCGGCGGCGAAAAAGAAGGCAGAAGAAATAGCAAAAGCTAAACCAAAGAACGCAAAAGACATCCAAATCACCAAAGAATTACAATATACAAAGTATACGTTGGAAGATACTTATCCTTATAAGGATACTGTAAGGCAATTTCAATGGGATAAAATAAAAGAAAAATTAGCCTTTATTGAAAATTTTCAAGATGGACAGTCGATTTATGGAGTTTTGCAAAATTATCAAAACTCGAATGGTGAGGCACCAACAATTCCCAATTTCAAAAGAGATTCTTACAAGCGCGTTGCCGATTCTTTAGGAACTGAGCGCTATCAAGCAAGTCCATTATACCGTATAGGAGAAACAAAATTACCTGCTATATATGGTAAAGATGGATGGCTAGTCAAGCTACAAAGTAGTGATACCTTAAAACGTATAAAAGTTGAGGGTGTATCATTTGATGGAACATGGGAAGTGCCAAAAAAATATGTTAAAACAATCGGAGATTCGGTCAGATTTGACAAAGTAGCGATCGTAGATGTTACAAACCAAAATATTTGTACACTAGATAAAACAGAAAAAGGATGGGTAGTCCGCAGCATGAATCCCGCTACAACGGGCCGTCACAAGCCTCCCCATGCACAAGAAACACCTACAGGTATCTTCGTACTTCAAGAGCATAAATCCAAAATGTTTTATTTTAAAGATGGTACAAAACGCATAGAAGGATATGCGCCATATGCAAGCCGTTTTACGGCCGGAGCTTACATACACGGGGTTCCTGTTAATAATCCTAATGGAAAAATAACAGAATATAGTTCCACTTTAGGTACTATTCCTCGATCACATATGTGTGTCAGAAATGCGTCATCACATGCACAATTTGTTTATAAAAGGTCAAAAGACTTTCAAACATTGGTGATAGTTATTGATTAACAATAATTAATAAACTGATTAACAATTTTTTACACTTTTTAACTATCTTTAGTTCTTAGATTTGTATTTGAAAAACAATTAAGGATAAGATATGGAGAAATTAGTGTTCATTTTATTTATGGGTTTATATGCGGCAGTATTCTCAGAATCAAAAAATGCAGTAGCGCCAGAAATTCATAAAAAACAAATTGAAATTACAAAAGAACTAACAAAGGTAGATTCACTCTACCAAAGCATGAATCTGAAGGATGTAGTGAACTATAAAGCATTCAAAGAAGCAATGGAAGGTTATCAATTACTACCGGCTAAAAACAAAGATATATTATCGATAATTGATTTTACATTGGCATCAACCGAAAAAAGACTTATTGTATTAGATATTAAAAACGAAAAGGTCCTTTTTCATTCCCTTGTTTCCCATGGTAAGAATAGCGGTAGCAATTATGCTACTTCTTTTTCAAATACTCCCGAATCATACCAAAGCTCACTTGGTTTTTATGTAACAGAGAATACTTATCAAGGTGAAAATGGATATTCTTTAGTACTAAATGGATTAGAAGAGGGATTCAATGATAAGGCCAAATCAAGAGCTGTAGTGGTTCATGGAGCAGATTATGTCAATACAGGCATCGTCAGTGCATTGGGTCGATTAGGACGCAGCTATGGCTGCCCTGCCCTACCAAGAGAATTAAGCAAACCCATTATTAACACCATTAAAGATGGAACGCTATTATTTATTTACGCGGACAATGAAGAGTACTTTGCAAAATCAAAAGTATTAAATCATCGTAATGCGCTCATGGCACATTATGAAAAAGATATGGCTGATCGTCAATTTGGCACTTTAAATTAATAAGAAAGCTCTCAAGATTGACTTGAGAGCTTTTCTTAATTTATAGCGGTAAGGAAAGCGGCCTGTAGAGACTGACTCCTTATCAGAAGCATTAATTCTTAATATTTGATGTTATGATAGATCTCTTCTATAATTTTTCTTGATCCCAAAAATCTGCATTTTTAATTCCCAATTCCTTCGCACTAAATTTTGGATTCAACTCGCCTCTATTGCGTTTCATTTTATAATCTTTCCAAACCTTTAATGCTGTTTTGCTCATCAATAAAATAGCAATCAAATTGACATATGCCATTAGACCAACACCAATATCGCCAATTGCCCAAGCAACTTCCGCAGTTTTTATAGATCCATAATACACCGAAGCTAAAAATACCAGTCGTAAAACCCAAGTAATCGTCTGATTTACCTTATTTGAATATATATATGACAAGTTAGTTTCTGCGTAATAATAATAGGCCATTACGGTAGTAAATGCAAAAAAGAATAATGCTATTGCGACAAAGCCATTACCTATCAATGGAAAATGATGCGATACTGCTGCTTGTGTAAAAGCAGTATAATTTACCCCAGGAACATGTTCTGAAATGAACCCGATCAGTTGGCCAGCACCATCAAATTGTCCCACATTATACTGATTGGTAAATAAAATCATCAGCCCTGTAGCTGTACAAACAAATAAAGTATCGACGTATACGGAAAATGCTTGTACTAATCCCTGTTGCGCCGGATGGCTCACCTCTGCTGCTGCAGCAGCATGTGGTGCAGTCCCCTGTCCAGCTTCATTGGAATAGATACCTCTCTTTACTCCCCACGCGATAGCCATACCTATAATACCTCCAAAGGTGGCATTCAAACTAAAAGCAGAGCTAAATATCAAACCAAAAACATCAAATATCTGGGTATAATTTAGAGCAATAATCACTAAAGCCATCAAGATATAAGCTCCTGCCATAAAGGGTACAACGAGTTCAGCCACACGTCCTATTCGCTGTACGCCACCGAAAATAATAACAGCAAGTAAAACTACTACTCCTATGCCTGTATAAGTCACAGGTATCTCAAAGGCATTGTGCATCGAAGATGCAATAGCATTACTTTGCACACCAGGTAGTAAAAAACCAGTACTTGCAATTGTTATAATGGCAAATAAAACCGCATACCATTTTACACCGAGACATTTTTCGATATAATAAGCCGGACCTCCTTTAAATTCACCACCAACCTGTTGTTTATATACCTGCGCTAAGGTAGATTCGACAAATGCTGATGCAGCACCTAAAAATGCAATGGCCCACATCCAAAAGATAGCACCTGGGCCACCCATATAGATAGCTGTGGCTACTCCGATAATATTTCCGGTACCCACACGACCTGAAATAGCCAATGCAAAGGCTTGAAAAGAAGAAATGCCTTCATCAGTTTGTTTTTTTTGGAACAACAACCGCAACATATCTTTGATATATGTTAGTTGAAGAAATCCAGTACGTATGGAGAAATACAAACCTGTCAATAAGCATAAATAAATAAAAACATCACTCCACACAAGGTCAGATGCTAATTTTACAAAATTTTCAAAATAATTTTCTGTCATAATTTATGGTTTTGCTAATAAGTAGCGTTTAATTCATATTTCAAGTTCTGAAAATATAAATTTTTATTCAGGATGATGCAAAAAACATTTCAGAAAATACAAAAAAGCCAGACTAATCAAAATTAATCTGGCTTTAAGTAACCTATATAACTAAACGCTACATCATATCAATATAGAACAATATCGAGCAAATAGAAAACAGCAAATATCACCGATGCGATACCATTTGTTGTCATAAAAGCACGATCTACGCGCCTCAAATCAGTAGGACTCACAATTCGATGCTGATAGATCAGTAAAGATCCGTAAAAGACAACACCTATATAATAAAACCATCCCACTTCCATATATAATATAGGCAGTAGGACGAATATAAATGAACATATGTGTAAGATTTCGGAGAACCTTAAAGCCCCTTTAGTACCTAATAATACAGGTATAGAGTTCAACTTATTTTGACGGTCAAATTCCTCATCTTGTAAGGCATAAATAATATCAAATCCACTTACCCAACACAATACCGCCAGTCCATAAAGTACAGGTACAATATGAAATTGTCCTGTAACGACTAAGTAAGCACCTACAGGAGCTAAACCTAACCCTAGCCCAAGTACCAAATGACACAATGCAGTAATACGCTTTGTGTAAGAGTAAAACAGCACAACAAATAAAGCAATTGGTGATAACATGAAGCATAAGCTATTGATAAAATAGGTCGCAATTACAAAAATCAAGCAGTTCATTATGGTAAATAGTAGTGCACCAGGTGCAGAAATTCTACCTGCCGGAATATCCCGCATGGCTGTTCTAGGATTAATTGCATCAATATCCCTATCTAAGTAACGATTAAATGCCATGGCTGCATTCCTTGCTGTTACCATACAAATAAGCATAAGCACCAACAGCTTCCAATCAAAAGTATGATGGGTTGTATGGATTGCTAAGAAAAAACCAATAATGGCAAATGGCAATGCAAAAATACTATGCGCAAATAATACAAGGGATAGATATTTCTTCATAAACTATTCCTCTTCATCAGCATGACGATATCTATCAAGATCAACGTCACCGTATTTATCCTCATCCCCATCATCATATCCCTCTTGATCAACATCTGAAGTCACCTCAGGCAAAACAAATCGCGTATTGATATCAGCGATGGTATCCAATATAGCATCACACCCTGATTTTACCTCTGCAGAAGTTAGGAAACATTTCGGGATCTCTTCAAACCATTCCGACAATGCTTTTCTAAATTTTGACATATTCACATCAGATTTCACATGGGACTGTTTATCCGCCTTGGTAAATACGAGCATAAAAGGTAAACCCTTCTCACCTAACCAATAGCAAAATTCAAGATCTATTTTTTGTGGTTCATGGCGGCTATCGATCAAAACAAAAATACATTGCAAATTATCGCGATGGGTCAAATAACGGCGAATAAATTTCTCCCAAGCTTCCCGATTAGTTTTTGAAGTCTTAGCAAAACCATAACCAGGCAAATCCACTAGAAACCAATCATCATTGATGATAAAATGATTTATGAGTTGAGTCTTACCGGGTTTTTGCGATGTTTTAGCTAAACCTTTCTTACCAACCATAGCATTGATTAACGATGATTTACCTACATTGGAACGACCAATAAAAGCATACTCTGGTAGTTTGCCTTCCGGCAATTTATCAACTCGTGTATTACTACAGATGAATTCGGCTTTTTTAATTTGCATCTTGCAAAGGTAGCATAAAACTATCCTTCTGACAAATTCAACTCCGATGCCATGCAATTTTATCTAAACAATAAAGTAAATAAAATTGTAACATTTCATGAAGACTGTTTACTAACTTTAAAATACTCATGTTAAGCAAATGTAACTGATTAGCTCACTGGTATAAATCATCAAGAAATAGAATGATGATCATCAATTATCAAAACAACAAGAGTTCACTACACAGCCGTTACAGAACATATAGTACATAAGAATTAACCAAAATAAAACATGCTTTTAGAAATCAAAAATGTCGTAAAAGACTATGCGAGTCATAGAGCCTTGGATCATGTATCTCTCAGTATTCCAAGAGGAAAAATATTTGGACTATTAGGTCCGAATGGCGCAGGAAAAACATCATTGATCAGAATCATCAATCAAATAACAGGTCCAGATTCTGGAGAAATTATTTTCGATGGTGAACCATTAGCACCTAAACATATTGAACGTATAGGTTATCTTCCTGAGGAAAGAGGGCTTTATAAGAAGATGAAAATAGGTGAACAAATGCTTTACTTAGCGCAGTTAAAAGGCCTGAATAAGAAAGAAGCAAATAATCGAATTAATTACTGGTTTGAAAAACTTGACATTTTGTCATGGTGGGATAAACGAGTAGAAGATCTCAGTAAAGGCATGCAACAAAAAGTACAATTTATCGCTACTGTACTTCATGAACCTGATCTTATTATCTTAGACGAGCCGTTCTCTGGATTTGACCCAGTCAATGCTAACCTAATCAAAGATGAAATCATCGAATTGAACAAAAAAGGGGCTACAATCATCTTTTCGACCCATCGTATGGAATCTGTTGAAGAACTTTGCGATCATATTGCATTGATAAACCGCTCGCAGAAAATACTAGATGGCAATATTAAGGACATTAAAAACAAATATAAAAATCAGACCTATAAAATCGAATTACATTCCTTAACAGATGAAAAATCGATTCGTATAGAAAATCTATATCAATTAAAAAACTTAGAACAAATTGAAAACAAAACAAATATAACGATCAAGTTAAACCAAGACATTAGTATAAATCAAGTATTACAAAGTCTACTACCATTAGCCGAGATCCATCAAGTATTAGAAATCGTTCCATCTATTAATGACATTTTCATCGAGCAGGTTACCCTATCCAATAATTCTAAAAAAGAAATCGATCATGCATAAAATATTACTCATCATCCAACGCGAATACTTCTCCCGCGTTAAAAAGAAATCATTCCTATTGATGACATTTCTGGTTCCCCTATTTTTCATCGCTTTATATGGTGGAATATTTTATTTGACAAAGAAAAGTTTCAAAGATGCCCATGCTCATATTTACATTCTGGATCAACACGGTGACTTTGCTCCGCAATTGAAAAGCGACCCCAACATTACGTTCACTGTAAGTAACCGCCCCCTAAGAGATTTGAAAATACAAATCAAAGACGATGAACAAAACAGCTCGATACTGGTTATTCCAAAGAATATCTACCAAAACTCTGCTATTGAGCTCATTTCTGCTGATAAAGCAAATATAACAATCCAAAATTCCATCGCTCGTCAGCTCGAAGGCATCATTCGACTAACAGAATACAAGAAGCTGGGTATTGACCCTCAGGTATTAGTCTCTGTACAACCACATATAAACGTCAATGCCAAAGAACTGACTGAAGATGGCGAAGAGAAAAATAGTAACACAGGTATTGCTATGGGTATCGGTGTAGGGCTAGCAATACTAGTTTACCTTTCGCTATTTCTTTATGGTGTTCAAGTGATGCGAGGTGTCATTGAAGAAAAAAGCAACCGTATCATCGAAGTCATTATCTCATCAGTCAAACCTTTTCAGTTAATGATGGGCAAAATCATCGGTATTGGTATGGTCGGACTTACGCAATTCCTACTTTGGATTATACTGACAGGTGGATTAATCTTTTTAGCTACTAATCTTCTGAATAAAGAAACTGTAGAACAGGCTGCAATGCAGCAAGGTGGTATGCCGGCTATGCAGCAAACACCAAACTCTGGATTTGGTTTTGGCATCTTGCAACATCTTGAGTCAGTTAATGTCACAGAGATCATTATTTGTTTCTTCCTATTCTTCCTAGCAGGCTATTTACTTTACAGCGCTATCTTTGCAGCAGTCGGTTCGGCTGTAGATAGTGAGACAGAAGCCAATCAATTCACTATGCCCATCACCATGCCATTATTGCTAACTTATGTGTTATCTTTTGGTGTCATTATTAACGATCCCAATGGTCCTATAGCAACTTGGTTAAGCTTCATACCCTTTACCTCCCCTATTGCTATGTTAGTACGTATACCATTTGGAGTTCCGACTTGGCAGATTGCTGTGTCATTGATCATTTTGATTTTTACTTTCTTGCTTGTAACTTGGTTAGCAGCCAAAATATACCGAGTTGGTATTCTGATTTATGGTAAAAAAGCAAATTATAAAGAAATTATGAAGTGGATGAAATATTAGTCCACTTCAGCCTATAATAAAACAGTTCTTTTTCCATCAAAAAGAACTGTTTTATACCCAAAAAATATTTACCGAGCCTTTTTCAATTGTAGTTTCGATTTACCGAGACCTTCCCCCCTTTTACCGAGTTTACCAGATCATTTACCTGATTGCCATTCATACTTTTAGTTGACGTATCTACTTTTGATTTAACAAATAGAAAAACTTTAATCAAAAATCTAAAACTAAAAACCATGAAAAATTCATTTAACTCGATCTTTATCGTATTTGCACTAATAGGAGCTCTTGTAGCTTTGACAACGAATAGTTTTGCAAAGGATAAAAAAAATAAAAACACAAATGCCATAACTGTCATTGATCACTACATCCAGATCACAACTGAAGGTAATACCGAAGGTATCCAACATTTATTTTCCAAAGATTTTAAGTGGACGCAATCCTCAAATGCAAAAACAAAAACATATAATAAAGCAGATCTAGTCGCCTACCTAAAATCAAACAAAGGACTTATTCAAAATTGTAAAACGAACTATAGCATTGTTGAAAAGAATGACAACTGTGTCATAGCGAGAATAGAGATGAAATACGATACATTTACAAAAGTTGAATGTATTACCTTATGTAATGAGAATCAAGAATGGAAAATAAATCAAATCATCGAGTCTTACAAATAGCAGAGAGCAATATCAACGAAAAAAGGTCTTAAAACTAAATTTAAGACCTTTCTTTATTTTAATTTATACTTTTCTATTTCATTAAGAATCCACCACCGATCAAATCATTGCCTTCATAAAAAACAGCAGATTGTCCAGGAGCAATTCCTTTTACATTATGGACAAAGTCAATCTTAACCATCTCTCCTTCTTGCGAGATGGTTGATAAAGCTCCAGCATCTTTATAGCGTACTTTCGAGATCGCTTCCATCGGTTGATCCAATGAAGCATATTTCACCAAATTGACATTGCGCACATAAGCGAATGATTTTTCCAATTCGTGCTCTTCACCTAAAACCACCGTATTACTTTCTGGAAGTATTTCGACTACAAACATGGGTTTACCCAATGCAATTCCCAAACCTTTACGCTGCCCAATAGTAAAGTAAGGATAACCGATATGCTGACCTACTACTGTACCATCTGTCAATATAAAGTTACCTTGACCAATTTGTTGATCTAATGTTGGTACTTTATGTCTCAAAAAAGCACGGTAGTCATTATCTGGTACAAAACAGATTTCATAGCTTTCCGCTTTATTAGCGAGCTCAACCTGTCCCATATCCAAAGCCATTTGGCGTATTTCCTTTTTCGTAAATGATCCTAATGGAAATTGAGTTCGTGCCAAGTTCTCTTGTGCCACTCCCCAAAGTACATATGACTGATCTTTATTTTCATCTTTACCTTTCGAAATCACATAACGGTTATTATCGTGAAGGCGAATATTGGCATAGTGTCCCGTAGCAATAAACTCACAGTCCAATTTATTAGCACGCTTCATTAACGCCTCCCACTTGATATGGGTATTACACAATACACAAGGATTTGGCGTACGGCCGGCAATATATTCCTCTACAAAGTTATCAATAACAAAATCGCCAAACTCATCTCTAATATCCAATATATAATGTGGAAAACCATAATTGACCGCCAATGAACGTGCATCGTTGATACTATCCAAGCTACAACATCCAGTTTCCTTAGACGAACCACCAGAAGCTGCGTAGTCCCAAGTCTTCATCGTGATCCCTATGACTTCATATCCTTGTTCATGAAGCATGACAGCCGCTACCGAACTGTCAACACCCCCACTCATAGCAACTAATACTCTTCCTCTTTTACTCATTTTGTTTTATTGAAATGCAAAGATAGGCTATTTCAAATTTTAACGTGTTAATTTCTTGTAAATTTTATCTGTATCTAAATCAAGTCTTTCAAAAAAATACATGAAATAAATGGGTGAAAAATTTTAGAATTCGAATTATCGGGGTATATTTGCATCGCATTCAAAGTTAAACGTGAATGCAAGAAGAAGGTGCCATAGCTCAGTTGGTAGAGCAAAGGACTGAAAATCCTTGTGTCGCTGGTTCGAATCCAGCTGGCACCACCAAATCTGAAAGTAACAGATTCAAAAATAAAAACTTGGAAGGTGCCATAGCTCAGTCGGTAGAGCAAAGGACTGAAAATCCTTGTGTCGCTGGTTCGAATCCAGCTGGCACCACCAAATCTGAAAGTAACAGATTCAAAATAAAAACTTGGAAGGTGCCATAGCTCAGTCGGTAGAGCAAAGGACTGAAAATCCTTGTGTCGCTGGTTCGAATCCAGCTGGCACCACCAAATCTGAAAGTAACAGATTCAAAATAAAAACTTGGAAGGTGCCATAGCTCAGTCGGTAGAGCAAAGGACTGAAAATCCTTGTGTCGCTGGTTCGAATCCAGCTGGCACCACATCAATAGCTTTAACATGCATGTTAAAGCTATTTTTTTATACTTACCCCGCTTCAGTAACAAATTGATTATTTATACATACTATTCTACTCACGGTAATATTTTTTTGTAACTTCAAAGTTTAATATTTTTTCATAAAAAAAACTTAAATGCTACGAATATCCAGCATCCTATTTTTTTCTTTTTTAATCCTAAGTAGTGCCTGTAACAACTATACTGGAAGTACAATAGCGTCTGTAATAAAATCACCTTTTGATGGACACTATGTTTATCCCATATTATCTTGGGCAGGAAAAAATCCAGCAGAAATAGGCTGCATCATCGAAAAACATTTTGATTATCGAGATTCCATATTTAATTGCGACCATAACAACTATATTAATAAAGGTGACCCATGTGTATTAACCGATGCCTATTATGAGGGCATACAATTTCCATCGGCATTGACATCTAAAATTTCCCCATTAATTAAGGATATCGGTCTTAGTTTTGAAAACGGCAGTTTACAAGAGATAGTCGTCACCTTTAAAGATAGTATTGCAAAGAATAAATTGGAAGAACTATTCCAATTACCAAAGGATAAAGTAAAGCTCCCAGAGGATATCATGCGGATTGATTATGGTGATAACATCTATTCAAGTGATAAACCAGTTGATACAAATTACACCAAATGGCTAACCATTACCGCATTCGAACATATAAGTGTTCCAGATATGGATTGTGAATAAGTCTACTGAATAGCTAATAAAAATTAGTGAGGAATAATTTTTTCTCAAAATCAAAACAAAATTATTAAGATGATATACTGTAACATCTGTCATATCCGTTGAAATTATCAAGTTTTAATGAAAAAGATATACTTTGTAACTATCAACTCCATTAAAATCAGCTCAGATCACAGCAATCCACATTTTTTAGTTCATATACTCCAAAATTAATCAGCTTGAAAAGCAAGTACTTAATGTTTTTGATTAAAAAAAAAGCACTTAAGTTTTGGAAATATAGATCATTTAAGTACTTTTGCATCACCGAAAGGGAAACGCGCTCATAGCTCAGCTGGATAGAGCATCGGTTTTCTAAACCGACGGTCTCAGGTTCGAATCCTGATGGGCGTACTTAAAATCCTCTTTACAAAAGTAAAGAGGATTTTTTGCTTTACACTTTTTTCTCTTCTATATTCTTTTCAATCCACGATTCAAATTTAATAAGGAAAGAATTTAGAAAGTCTCGAGTAGATGTATCTTTTAATGTACCTGATTCATCAAATAAATTGGCTGCATGACTTAGATAGGCTTCTGGTTGCTGTAAAGTAGGCATATCTAAAAAAACTAAAGATTGACGAAGATGATGATTAGCTCCAAAAGCACCTAATCCCCCCGCTGTACAGCTGATAATAGCAGCTGGTTTTCCAGCCCATACACTTTTACCGTAAGGTCTTGATCCCACATCCAATGCATTTTTAAGTACAGCCGGAACTGACCTATTATATTCAGGAGTAATAAACAATACAGCATCATAAGATGGTAGCACATCCCTAAAATATTGCCATGACTGGGGTACATCTTTTTCCAAATCTTCATTATATAAAGGTAGATCTCCGATTTCAATATTTTCAAAATGCATACCTTCAACATTTAACTCACGAATAGCCCTAGCAATTTTTTTGTTAAATGATTCTTTTCTTAAACTACCAACAACGAGTGCAACTTTAAATGATTTCATACGAATAAACTTTTAATTTATAACATATGATCTCAAAATTTGTTTTTTTAACCTATAAACGAAAATAAGACAAAGTATACTTTACTCCATGATCATCATTCTTTTTTGAACATTAAAATTTCATGTTTCTTATTGAACACATCTTTAACTCCCATCTAAAATCATACAATAATTAAAATTAAAACCCTTAATACCAATAAAATCCCCTTTTATCTCCCACTAAAGTGATTATATTTTCAAAATAAATTTGGTAGCAATGTTAAAATTCGTACTTTTGTCGCGGAGAGCTGGCAGAGTGGTCGAATGCGGCAGTCTTGAAAACTGTTGACTGTCATAGGTCCGGGGGTTCGAATCCCTCGCTCTCCGCCAAAAACAATAAAAGCCCAAAGTAACTTGGGCTTTTATTGTTTATAGACTTTTGTGCGAGCCCTCAAACGAAAAAACATAAAATAAAAGAACTAAGCAAAGCAAATGGCTTTATCTTATCATGAAGCTTAACTCTTAATGAGATCAAGAAATAATCCCTTGCTCTCCACACAAACCTTCATCTTTAGATGAGTTTTTTTACAATATCTTTTTATTTTTGATTCTTTGATTCCAAAATATAGACAGTAATTGCAGATTAAGAGCAGAAAATTTGGGTATAATTCGGATATGATCATTTTTTAAGATTTATTATTTTCAAATAGAACCAATCGATAACTGTAAAAACAATTTAATCAATTAAAACTTAAAAGCAGAAAAAGATTTACAAACAACAATTGATTTAAATAAACCCATTAATTCAATATCGTATCCAACCTATAGCCTACCAGCTAGTAACTAGCTTTTAACTCTGGTATCATTGCACAGTCTATGCAATGACTTTACAACAGCTAGTAATCTTCAAAGACAGGTAAAAGCAGGCACCAATAAGGTTCAAAAGAAAAATATAGATACCATAAAATGATATGGAAATAGACCTCGTCTGGTTCGACTCAGTTATTGCACAGACGAATAATTACAGGCTAAAGCATCCTCAATTAAGGATAGAATTCAAGGAGTATAATAGCGTGAATGATTTTTTAAGATTATTTCTTAAATTGCAGCTATGAGCAGGAGATGATGAACCTGAACTTTTGTGCAATTTTGAATTAGCTAAGATGAGCTATTGTATTTTGAAGTTATACCAAAAATATTCCCATGATAATAGAATTAGCCATATTAAATGTAAAAAAAGGTAAGCAAAAAGCATTTGAGAATGATTTTCTCGAGGCGAGCCAATACATATCATCTATTGAAGGATATTTAGCCCATTCTTTGAAAAAATGTATTGAAATAGAGAATCAATACCTTCTTTTAGTGGAATGGAATTCTATTGAAGCCCATGAAGTCGGGTTCCGTAAATCTCCGCAATACTTAAAGTGGAAAACATTGCTGCATGATTATTATGATCCTTTCCCTCAAGTACTACATTATGAAGATATAACACAAAAAGTATGATCAATTATCATAATAAATCCTTTTCTGCGATAGCCAATAGTGAAAATGGAGAAACATCATCTGAAACGGTATTTCATTATAAACAAATGGACAATATTTTAATGGCTCACTACACGGGAGGCAAAATTATTAGTGGTCAATTGATCGGAATAGTGAATGAGCTTGGAGAGATAGATATGCGGTATCATCAAGTAAATACAGAAGGGAAATTAATGACAGGTATTTGTAAATCTAAGCCTAAAATCTTATCAAATGGAAAAATAAGGCTATATGAAGAATGGCAATGGACATCAGGAGATTTATCTAGTGGGCATTCCATTATAGAAGAACTGTAGACTATGCCACATACAACATAAATTATGAATATTAATATCCATCATGTCACTGGTAATAAAGTTGCAGAAGTAACTTCAGAAAATACAATTATGAAAAATTTAGAAGATGCCCTAGAATTAATAGGTAATCTTTACTATCAGGATATATCTAAAGTAATCGTCTATGAAAAGAATTTAATTCCAGATTTTTTTGATCTGCAGAATAAATTTGCAGGAGATGTATTACAAAAATTTTCAAATTATCGTATACAACTTATTTTTATTGGTGATTTTTCAAAATACAATTCTAGAAGTATGAGCGGTTTTATTTTTGAAAGCAACAAAGGAAAACAAATAAACTTTGTAAAGACCAGAGATGAAGCCTTTTCCATACTTTGAGAATAAACATCATCAAGAGATGCTAAAAAAACTCAGCATATAAAACTCGTAATATGAGTCGTACTTCATATCATCACTAATTAATAATGGTATTCGTTCATAAAACAGACTAAAATTCTTCCTATAAAAGTTATGGCTTAAGCAACAAACCTGTTAGAAAACAAAAAACAATAGGCAATATTTGCTGACTCATATAAAAAGCCCTAGATTTACGAAGATATGAACTACTGTAGACTAGATATAACAAAAAAAATTCATCGCATCTTATTTATCGTTGCCACGATTTTTTTTGTGCTTTCTACCTCCTGTGCAGTAAAAAGTAGTATCAAAAGTTGGGCTGATATCCAAAGCAGTACAGCTCAAGCCCCGATAAAAAACGGAAATCTATTTTCGGGTAGCAATACGTATAATTGTACCAGTGCTGAAATCACAAATACACAGATATCACAAACTATTTCTTTCCAGGCGAGTGATTATGCACCAACAGTTTTATTTACCGTTGCATTTATGCTGCTGTTTAGCATTACTCTTCGCAGCCTGCAAGTACATCCACATTATGTAAACTTGAAGATATCAAGTTCCATACCCATTTTTATTCGAGTTCGTAATCTCCAAATATAATATTCCTTTTTACCTATCTGTACTCCTATTGATCATCACTTTTTAATAGGCAAAACTTCTATTTTATTCAAGATATACCGTTGATATACCAACGGTCTCATAATAATTATAATCACTATGATGAAACACATGGTGGCAACTACATATGTATGGTTTGCCATTGCGTCCTTATCACCAATATACGGACAGCAACAAATCGATAATACACTCGGCAATTTATGGAAGCAAGTGGAAGAAAATTATCCCGGAATAGGGGTTAAAAAAAGTATAGCACATGCTGCCCAGTTAAAAGCTAAGGCTATAAAGACCAATAGTCTTCCACAACTAAAAACACAACTACAAAGTACTTTCGGGACATATGAAGGTAATGCAGGAGCTTTTTTTCCACAACCCGGTTTTTTTAATGTTAGTGGTAATTCAACTGCATTAGAAGATAGCCGATTGGCCGCAAATAATTTCGCATCTGCTACTATAGAATTGGAATTGTTCACCTTCGGTAGAATTAAAAACGAAAATGAAGCAGCACAGATGTTATTTCAGAAAAAAGTCAGTGAGCAAAAGTCATACATTCTTAACCTCAAAAAAGTACTATCGGAACGCTATATCACATTGCTTTATCATAACGCAAAATTAGATTTATCAGAGAAAAACACAGAACGCTTAAACGATATCCGCAAGATCAGTTCAAGTCTAGCCTTATCCGGTCTTAAACCTGCAGCTGACAGTCTCTTAGCGTCCTCTTCTTATATGCAGGCTATAGGTGAGTATGACCATTGGATGGGTAATAAGCATTCCTCTTACATCAAACTGCAAGAATTATATGGCAGAGAAGATCTGAATTACAGATCTTCTATTCATCGCTTTTCTAATCCGAAGGAAAAATATCATCTACATGCTGATCAAGGCATATCAAATACACATCCGGCATTAGTTACATTAGACAAGCAAGCACAATATTACGCCCATAGCGGAGAAGCACAAAAAAAAGCATCCATGCCATCGTTGAAATTATTAGGTGGTTATGCATATCGTGGAACAGGGGTTAATACCAGTGGAAAAACTTCAAATGCATGGCAAGATGGATTTAAAAATAGCACCAACAATCTGTTGGTTGGAATAGGATTAACCTGGAATATAACGAGCCTATATACAAATCGATTTAGAGGAGAAGGCTTATTTAAAGAAGCTGAAAGCACTAAGCTGTTACAAATACAATATCAGCAAGCCATGCTAGCTGACCTATCGGCATCTCAAACAAAAAGCATCTGGCAATATAAACAAATCCAGAAATCCCAAATTGCTGTTAAACAAGCTCAAGATGCTTATCTCATGTATCTCGCCCGATATAAGAGTGGATTGATCACGCTGAGTGAATTATTACAAATCCGCAATTTATTAGAACAAGCTGAAAATAATCATATCGAAGCTTCTCTTTCCTACTGGATATTACTAGCTCATGAATCAGAGCTAACTGCCGATTTCGATTATCTTTTTAATAACCTTTAATACATAGCCATGAATTTAATTAGATTTGCACTTAGGAAACCCATTACTATCATGGTGGCCGTCATTACGATCGCTTTTTTTTCCTACAGTACAATAAAAAAAATAAATGTAGATATCTTCCCGGAAGTTGAACTACCTGCTATGTATATCGCTATGCCTTATGGAGGTTTATCTCCAGCCTACATGGATGGATTTATGGCAAATGAATTTCAGAAGGTACTCCTATTTGTAAGCGGTGTCAAAAACATAGACTTTAAAAGTGTACAAGGGCTAAGCCTGATGAAACTGACCTTTTATCCAGGCACCAACATGGCACAAGTGGCTGGTGAGGTTTCAACATCAGTTTCAAGAGCCATGGGTTTTCTACCTGCAGGAGCAGTACCTCCTATGGTCGTACGCTTTGATGGAAGTTCACTTCCTGTCGGGCAATTGGTATTTGAAAGTGACAAGCTCTCAATCAATGAAATACAGACTCTTGTCCTGACGAAGATTAGGCCTATGTTTGTCGACATTCCTGGAATCACTGCTCCTGCACCATTTGGAGGTAGCACGCGTTCTATAGTGATCGATATTGATCCCCAAGCCATGCAAGCAAATGGTCTGAATCCAGAAGACATTACCATAGCCATTACAAAAAGTAGCATTCCATCTCCTGCGGGAAACATCCGTATCGCAGATGAAAATTTAATGGCTCCGATTAACTCAATTGTCAAAAATCCGGAGGAATTTTTAAACACTCCTATTAGAACAACAGACAATCGAACCATTTATGTTCGTGATGTAGCCTCAGTATCTGACGCTGCGGATCAGACAGTAGGTTATGCTTTGGTCAACGGAAAGCGCTCTGTGTACTTGCCCATTATTAAAAAAGCTGATGCTTCGACACTTGATGCTGTAAATAATTTAAAATCATCAATGGATCTGTTAAAAAACCAACTTCCTGAAGATGTAAATATCCGTTATGAATTTGATCAGTCAAAATATATAGAACGATCATTAACAAATCTAATACATGAAGGTATATTGGGAGCCATATTTACCGGATTGATGATCTTCTTATTCCTAGGTGATAGTCGGGGGGCAATTATCGTGGTACTTACTATCCCAATTGCTATTCTTTCAGCTGTTATGGTGCTATACTACTTTGGTCAAACAATCAATATCATGACATTGAGTGGCCTAGCATTATCGATCGGTATCCTTGTTGATGAAGCCACGGTCACTATTGAGAATATACACCAGCATATGGAAATGAAAAAAGGTAAACAAAGAGCTATTCTCGATGCATTACTTGAAATTTCTGTTCCTAAATTGTTAATTCTACTTTGTATCCTTGCTGTGTTAACACCTGCTTTTATCATGACCGGTATTCCTAGAGACATGTTTATTCCTCTCTCTATGGCTGTAGCGTTTGCTATGATTGCCTCTTTTATAGCTTCTCAAACCTTCGTTCCGATATTGGCCATTTGGCTTATGAAAGATAAGTATCAAGAGATAAGGAAAACACCAAGAAAAAGAGTATTTTTTGAAAAATTCAGCCTAAACTATTCGTATAGGATAAGGAAATGGTCTACCCAATCATTGCCCCTTTTTATAATGTACACCTTATGCACTGGAGCTACAACTGGATTATTATTGAACTTTGTTGGTACTGATGTGATGCCTATTTCCAATAGTGGCGACTTTCAGATCCGTATCCAAGCACCCCAAGGGAGTAGAATTGAAAAAACAGAACAAATTGTCAAAGCAATTACAGAGGATATCAAAGTGAAGATTCCTGACAATGGAATTACGATCACATCAGCTTTTGTTGGGATGCATCCAGCAACATCCCCAATCAACCCTATTTTTCTGTTTACCAGTGCTTCTCATGAAGCGGTATTGCAAGTATCCGTTAATCAGGATATTTATAAAAATTCCATGGAGGATCTCAAAGAGGAAATAAGAAAAAACATAAACGAAAGGTACCCACAAGTACAACTAAATTTTGAACCGATGGAGCTGACTGAAAAAATAATGGGACAAGGGGCCATGACTCCGATTGAAGTGAAAGTCGGAGCTGGGCAACTAATGGCTGCAAGTGCATATGCATCAAAAATTGAATCCAATTTAAAAGAAATATCATATTTAAGAGATGTACGCATCGCGGAATCACTGGAATATCCTACAATGGAAATTGAAGTCAATCGTGATCTTGCGGGTCAGTTTGGTTTAACCATGCAAGACGTCACACGAAGTTTGATTGCTGCTACATCCTCTACTCGATTTACAGATAAAAATCTATGGATAGATCCTAAATCAGGACTTGTTTTTCAAGTTCAGGTACAAATTCCCGAGCATATCATGTCATCAGAAGAAATGCTCAAGTCGCTTCCGTTAAAAAAAGGAAATCTTCGTCCACTACTGGAAGATGTTGCAACAGTGCGCAGAGTGACTTCCCCAGCACAAGTAAACCGAAAAGGTCCTAATCGTTATGTCACCATTATAGCCAATGTGTACAATAAGGATTTGGGTACAGCTTCTACTGCCGTAAAAAAAGCAATCAATGATGTAGGACAACCTCCTCGGGGTATCAATGTATGGACAGAAGGAACAATGCAGCTGCTGGATGACACATTAGGGAGCCTATTGACCGGATTAGCAGTAGCAATCATCGCTATTTTCTTGATGCTATCTGGTTATTACCAATCTTTTAAAGTACCATTGATTATTTTATCTGTTATTCCTGCAGTGATTACCGGAAGTCTGATTTTACTTTTTTTATCCAACAGTACACTTAATTTACAATCCTATATGGGAATAATTATGTCCATTGGTGTATCAGTATCCAATGCTGTATTGCTCGTTAATCAAGCCGAATATTATAGAAAAAATATGGCTTTGAAACCAGTAAATGCAGCAAGACTAGCAGCAGCATCCCGTTTAAGACCTATATTAATGACTGCTGCTGCCATGCTAGCTGGTATGTTACCGATGGCAATAGGGATTGGCGACGGAGCAGAACAAGTTGCACCATTAGGTAGAGCTGTTATTGGTGGGCTTGTTGCATCTACCCTCGCGATTCTGCTTCTATTACCACACTTTTTCTCATCCCTCATGTCCAAAACAGCTAATATCAGTCCATCTCTAGATCCTGATGATGAGGAAAGCCAATTTTTTTCTAATCAAACGAGATAATTCATTTAAACTATACGATCATGTCCCCTACAATTTCAACATATAAAATTACAAGATTGACCCTTGCACTTGCCTTATCAATTCCACTTACGGCATGCTTACAGCAAGAAAATCAGGTGAATAAGGAAGCAAAAAAAACGGAAAAAAGAATAAATCATCCAACAGCATCAGTACAATTTATCCATCCAGAATACGAAATTTCTATTCCTGCGGAACTAAAACCCTATGAGCAAGTAGCAGTATTTGCAAAAGTATCAGGATTTGTAAAACAGCTATATGTAGATCGCGGAGATCATGTACGCAAAGGACAGCTATTAGCGGTATTAGAAGCTCCCGAAATGAATCAGCGTTATTTATCTGACAAAGCTACAGAACAGAAAATCTACAGTGATTATCTTTTTGCTCAGCAAGCATATGATCGCTTAAAAGATGCTTCAACAACATCGGGTGCCGTAGCAGCAATTGAATTAGACAGGGCTAAAAGTAATGTTGAAAGTGCAAGAGCTTCTTTCGAAGCTTCTAAAGCAAGTACTTCGCATACGTCACAATTACAGCAATATCTACGTATCACTGCTCCTTTCGATGGCGTGATCACGGAAAGAAATGTATCTATAGGCGCATTGGCGGGCTCGTCGTCCAATCAATCTCTATTTATAATTGCACAAGAAAATAAATTACGCTTAACCCTATCTCTTCCAGAAAAACATGCTGCATCCGTACAACAAGGTGTACGAGCCAATTTTACCGTAAGTTCTCAACCTGGAAAAATATTTGAGACAACACTTTCACGTACATCTGGACTGTTGGCTCAACATGATCGATCATTAACACTAGAATTTGATGTAAATAATATATCAGGAGAGTTACAAGGAGGAGATTATGCTCAAGTCAAACTCATGTTAAAACGTAAGCAACCGTCAACTTGGGTACCTAAAAAAAGTATTCTGACTACACAGAGTGGCACATTTATCCTTATATTAGACAATCAGGAAATTAAACGTATTCCTATCAAAGAAGGCATATATTTGGATACTTTAACAGAAGTATTTGGTCAAGTTTCGGCAGATAGTCAAATCATACTGAAACCATCGGAAGAAATTAAAGAAGGTATAATAAACAAATAGAAATAAATATGATAACCCATTTAAATAAAAAAATGATCGGCATGTTCCTGGTTGTAACCAGTATTACTGCTGTATCCTGCAATTCGCAAACTAAAGACAATCCAAATTCACAAGCAGTCGAAACAACTGTTGACAGTGCTGCAACAAGTCCAACATCCCAAGCTAATGAGGTTTCCTTTATAGATGAAAATGGAAAAGATATTACGTTAAGTTCATTAAAAGGTAAAGTGGTATTTATTAACTTTTGGGCTACATGGTGTCCCCCATGTATTCATGAAATGCCATCTATAAATTCTTTAAAACAATCTTTTAAAGAAAACAATGAAATTATCTTTTTAATGGTAGATGTTGATGGTATGATGGATAAATCGAAAGCATTCATGGCTGAAAATAAATATGATTTACAAGTCTATGCACCCCATGGTGAAATACCATCTGAGTTCTTAGGAAACGCTATTCCAACGACAGTAATCCTTAATAAAAAGGGAGAACTGGTAGATCGACTGGAAGGTGGGCGCGACTATGCTGATCCAGCAATTAAAAAGTCTTTGGATAAACTCATTCAAATCAATTAATATGACCTGTCAAAAAAGGATTTAAAATATACTTGAGATAAAAAAGACATCAAGCCTTCGTCATAAACTGACGAAGGCTTTTTTTAGATTTCATCCGAAATCCTTGTACGATAAAATCTCTGTGCAAGCATGATGTTACTTAATAATATTGCTCATTTGAGATTAAACAGATTATCCCATCACAAAATTGATGTTAAAAGCTTTTCGTCTCTCTTCACCTAAACAACAGTATATTACTTTTTCATTGAAGTACTTTTTCAATAAGCAACTTGAACCAATCATTTAACTTAAAAAAATATTGAATTATTATATTTTTTCCTTTTTTATTTAGATTTAACTCCTTACTTTTATTATATGAGCAAAAAAAAAGAATTGCTTATTAATAACCAACTATACAATTACATTTGGAGTATAAATTAAAATTTATATCAATCAATACCTTGTTCTTTTCACATTATTTTTTTTATATGAAAAAACTTTTACCTTTTGTAATAAGTGTCATGATCAGTTTTATACTTTTAAAAAGTCACGCTGTTCGAGCCCAGGTACCAGATAGTACACAAGGAAAAATTTTGGATAGTTATCCTAAATTTCAATTCAAAGGACTTTTTCAAGGACGATTTACCACAAGTCTTAAAAAAAATGTTGATGTAGAAGGCCTTCATCATACAGATCAGAAGGGTACCAACAACTCCTTTTCTCTTAAATATATGCGAGCACAAGTGAAAGGACAAATCAGTAAAAGAGTAGAAGTTGTAGCTTTAGCCAACTTCGCAGATTTTAAAAATGACCCCAAAACACGAGTTTTAGAAAACGCTTATCTGAGATATAGCTTTAATCCTAAGGTTGCTATTACTGTAGGGCAGTTCAGGCCTTGGTTCGGACTAGAAGAAACATACCCAGTGGATATTATAAAATCATTAGAATGGTCAAATCAATATACAGAGTTTGGTAAAAATGGTTGGACAAGCTTTCAGATAGGAGCCTCTGTTGGCGGAACACTACCTATTGGTACCATACCTATGCGGTATGCTGTTTCTGTAGTTAATGGAAATGGAAAAAATCAGGTTTCGGACAAGGATAATGGTAAACAATTTTTAACGCGTATTGTGTTTGATCTTTCCAAAAAACATGATTTTAGCATAGGATTAAACGGGGGGGCGGGTACCGTATTTAAAAGAAATGTACACGCTTTAGCATTTGATATATCATCCAAATTTCAACTTGCTCAAAAGTGGAACATGGATTTTCAAATAGAGGCAAAACAAGCGATTAATCACAATTTATATTTCAGTCTTGAACAAGCAAATCGACTAGAAAACATATATCAATATCAAATGCGAGGGGCTTATTTCTTACCCAATATGCGTTATGAAATTGATTATAAAAACCTAAAAGCTATTGAATTTTCATGCAGGTACGAATATTTAGATACTGATTTTAGGCAAAATTCCAATCCAAGACAATCTATAGTACCCATGATCAGTTTAGAATTCTTAAAAAATTACGGTGCTAGAATACAAATGGGTATGCAGATCGACTATTATAAACATCAATTCGAAAGTTCAAACAAATACAATGGCAATTTGTTCATTTTACAAGTTCAAAGTCGATTGTAACCTAACTAACATACATATTATGAAAGAAGTGGACATGAAAAAAATGGGTATCACCTTTGCTTTCGCATTGATTATTTGGTTTATACCGGTACCACATGGTGTATCGCCCGAAGCTTGGCACCTATTTGCAATTTTTGCAGCAACCATATTAGGTATTATCCTAAAAGCAGCACCTATGGGAACCATGTGTATGCTAGCTATAGGATTTACAGCTTTAACACAAGTATTAGCACCAGGTAATCCCGCCCTATCTATTACCAAATCATTAAGTGGTTTTGGTGACAAAGTAATCTGGCTTATTGGTATTTCATTTTTTATAGCTAGAGGCTTTATCAAAACAGGTTTAGGAAATAGAATTGCGTTTATATTTATCAAAATTTTCGGAAAGAGTTCATTGGGCTTAGCTTATGGACTAGGTCTTGCAGATGTTTGCCTTGCTCCCGCTATACCAAGCAATACGGCTCGAGGTGGAGGTATCATCTACCCCATTATGAAATCTATGGCAATCAGCTTTGGTTCACTCCCAGAAGACCCGAATACACATCGAAAAATTGGCGCCTATTTAACTTTAAATAGTTATTATATGAATCTCATTGCCTCATCAATGTTTCTTACCGGAACAGCAAGTAATCCGATGTGTCAGAAATTTGCAGCAGATTTAGGAATTAATATAACATGGATGTCTTGGGCAGCTGCAGGATTTGTTCCTGGACTTGTTGCATTTATTCTAGTGCCACTAGTCTTGTACAAATTATATCCACCTGAATTAAAAAAAACAGCTGATGCCCCCAAAATGGCAAGGGAAAAACTAAAAGAAATGGGAGCAATTAAAACAAACGAATGGTTGATGTTACTTGCCTTTTTCATTCTATTGAGTTTATGGATTTTCGGTGGTTCGTTGTCCATAGATGCCACGACAACCGCTTTTATAGGACTCACACTTTTGCTGCTCACTTCCGTACTCACTTGGGAAGATGTCAAATCTGAAAAAGGCGCTTGGGATACGATCGTTTGGTTTGCAGTGTTGGTCATGATGGCTAGCTCCCTAAATGAGCTAGGATTTATAGGATGGTTTAGCGATTTAATTAAAACCCAAATCGGGGGTCTTAATTGGATTATTGCATTTCCTGTAATTATTTTAGTCTACTTCTACAGTCACTATATTTTCGCAAGTGCGACAGCTCATGTTGCCGCAATGTATGCTGCTATGTTAGGTGTAGGGGTTTCTTTAGGCATACCAGGTATGCTACTCGCAATGATGCTTGGGTTTGTTGGTTCAATATATGGTGTTCTGACTCACTATGGACATGGCCCCGCCCCCGTTTATTTCGGAAGTGGATATGTAGACCTTAAATCATGGTGGGTAAAAGGTTTTGAAATTGGTGTTTTATTACTTGTGATCTACATGGCAATTGGTGGTCTGTGGATGAAAATAATCGGTTACTATTAATTCTTTGCTTATGTTGACAACGCTATCTCGAAAATTGCTGATGTGTTTTACAGGTCTATTTCTTTGTTTTTTCTTAATCATTCACTTTTTAGGAAACTTACAATTATTTCTTCCTGCCGAACAAGCACATACCCAATTTAATGCATATTCTCATTTTTTATCAGGCAATATCGTTATTAAAATAGTATCGTATGTCTTATATACCAGCATCATATTACATGCATTAGATGCAGTCGTGATCACCATTAAAAATAGAAGATCAGGAAAAAAATACCATTGCGATCAAAGACAGCGGGCCAGCAAATGGTATAGTCGCAATATGGGTGTTTTAGGTACAATTATCTTAATATTCTTAGTCATTCATTTTCAAAATTTTTGGTATATCTATAAATTTGGCACCCCCCCAATAGACAGTAATGGCAATAAAGATCTCTACATATTGGTGGTCACCACTTTTAGAGAATGGTGGTATGTGGTGATTTATGTATTATCTATGGTCGCATTGTGCTATCATTTAATACATGGTGTACATAGCGCTATTCGTACCTTAGGGCTTTTCCATCCCAAATATGTAAAATGGATAAGAAATTGTGGTATCGCTTATTCCGTCATCATAAGTGTAGGATTTGCAATGATGCCCATCTACATTTACTTTACACAATAGGTTAACCTTCATATTTTAAGAACATGAATTTAGAAGCAAAAATCCCAGAAGGTTCTTTGGAAAAAAAATGGGAGAACTATAAAAAAAACGCCAAATTGGTCAATCCTGCAAATCGCAAAAAATTAGATGTCATTGTCATTGGAACTGGGCTAGCTGGAAGTTCCCTCGCTGCATCATTAGGAGAAATGGGCTATAATATCAAATCCTTTTGCTTCCAAGACAGCCCTAGACGTGCACATTCTGTCGCTGCACAAGGAGGTGTTAATGCGGCAAAAAATTATAAGAATGATGGTGACAGTGTGTATCGTATGTTTGTTGATACACTAAAAGGTGGTGATTTTCGTGCTCGCGAAGCAAATGTTTACCGTATGGCCGAATGTTCACTTAATCTAATTGACCAAGCAGTGGCTCAGGGAGTACCCTTTGGTCGTGAATATGGTGGCTATTTAAATAATCGCTCTTTTGGTGGGGTGCAGGTAAGCCGTACCTTTTATTCACGAGGACAGACAGGACAACAATTGTTATTAGGTTCTTATCAAGCGCTTATGCGTCAGGTAGGAAAAAAAAGTGTCGCTTTATATAGTAGACATGAAATGTTAGATTTAGTAGTTATTGAGGGGAAAGCACGAGGTGTAATTATAAGAAATCTCGACACCGGTCAAATCGAACGGCATGCAGCACATGCAGTGATATTGGCAACGGGTGGCTATGGTAAAATATACTATCTTTCTACCTTAGCAATGGGATGTAATGGTTCTGCCATCTGGAGAGCCCATAAAAAAGGGGCTTTAATGGCTAGTCCAAGCTGGATTCAAATTCATCCTACTTCATTACCGCAATCTGGAGATTACCAATCCAAATTAACGCTGATGTCTGAATCATTGCGAAACGATGGAAGAATCTGGGTACCGAGTAAAGAAAATGAACAACGATCTGCCAATGAGATTCCCGAACAGGAAAGAGACTATTACCTAGAGCGTAGATATCCAGCTTTTGGAAACCTTGCCCCAAGAGACATCTCGTCTCGTGCAGCAAAGGAAAGGATTGATGCTGGCTTTGGAATTGGACCATTAAAAAATGCAGTTTATCTTGATTTTGCTAAAGCAATTAAAGAACAAGGGATCGAGAAGATTAAAGAAAAGTATGGTAACTTATTCGATATGTATGAAAAAATTACCGGTTACAATGCATATGAAGTACCGATGATGATTTCTCCTTCCGCACACTTCTCAATGGGCGGTCTTTGGGTAGATTACGAACTGATGACCACAATTCCTGGATTATTTGCCTTAGGTGAAGCTAATTTTGCAGATCATGGGGCTAACCGCTTAGGTGCAAATTCACTCTTGCAGGCTTCTGTAGATGGATATTTTATAGCACCTTATACGATTGCAAATTATTTATCAGGGGATATCCATACAGGAAAAATATCGACAGATCATATTGAGTTCGAAAAAGCTGAACAAGAGGTAAGAGCACAATTGCATCGATTCAGCAATAGCAAAGGAGATAAAACGGTAGATTATTATCATAAAACACTTGGTAAAATATTGTATGACTATTGCGGACTCGTTCGAAATGCAAATGGTTTAAAATTTGCAATCTCTGAAATAAGAAAATTAAGAGAAGAATTTCATAAATATGTTCATATTCCAGGAACTGAGGCAACCATGAACACCGAAATAGAAAAAGCAGGGAGAGTTGCAGACTATTTGGAAATTGGTGAACTGATGTGTTATGATGCAATTACAAGAAATGAGTCTTGTGGAGCACATTTCCGTGAAGAATATCAAACAACAGAGGGTGAAGCCAAACGAAATGATGAGGAATATCAATTTATTTCTGCTTGGGAATGGAATAATAATGAAATACCCCTATTGCATAAAGAGCCCCTATCCTTTGAAGTGATTCAACCAATTGTACGTAGTTATAAATAATACTAAAATTCAAGCTATGAAGTTACAACTGAAAATATGGAGGCAAGAAGGTAAAAACACTGAAGGCAAACTCGTAGATTATACATTAGAAAATCTCAATCCACATATGTCTTTTCTCGAAATGTTGGATACCCTCAATGAGAAACTCATATTGTCCAATGACACACCAGTAGAATTCGATCACGATTGCCGTGAAGGAATTTGTGGTCAATGTGGTATAATGATTAATGGAATTGCACACGGTCCTCTTAAAAATACAACGACCTGTCAATTACATTTGAGATCTTTTAAAGATGGAGAAATTATTATTATTGAACCATTTAGATCAGAAGCTTTTCCTGTTAAAAAAGATTTAAAAGTAGATCGCTCTGCATTTGATCGCATTATTTCCTCTGGTGGGTTTGTATCTATCAATACAGGACAGGCACCAGAGGCACTCACCATACCGATTACACATGAAATAACAGAAGCTGCATTTGATTCGGCAGCTTGTATTGGTTGTGGTGCTTGCGTTGCCACTTGTAAAAATGGAAGTGCAGCACTTTTTACTTCTGCCAAAATCAATCATATGGTATTACTTCCGCAGGGTAAAGAAGAACGTCTATCACGTGTGATTGATATGGTACATCAAATGGATAAAGAACTTTTTGGGCATTGTACAAACACTGAAGCTTGTGAAGTAGAGTGCCCTCAAAGTATTTCGGTTCTAAACATTGCGCGAATGAACTATGAATATAATCGTGCGCATATTTTAAAAAAGTAGATCAATAAGATGCCAATTAAAAATATGCCACCTTTGAAATCAATCAAATATGAAGTCAACAAAAAAATAGGTTGCACTTAAAAAAGTGCAACCTATTTTTTCTTATTATCCTTTACAAGGATATTTTATACTTAAAGACTAAATTGAATTCATAATATAGCCTATTTATATAACGTAAATGGGATATTACAATTTACGTTTTACTTCAACTTGTTCGTAAGCTTCTACAATATCTCCTTCTTGGATATCGTTGTATCCTTGAATATTCAAACCACACTCATAACCAAATGACACTTCTTTCACATCGTCTTTGAAACGTTTCAATGAAGCTAATTTGCCTGTGAAAACAACAACTCCATCACGTACGATACGAATATCATTATTGCGGTTAATCTTACCATCCAATACCATACAACCTGCAATAGTACCAACTTTAGAGATTTTAAATGTTTCGCGGATTTCAACGTTAGCAACGATTTTCTCTTCAAATTTCGGAGCCAACATACCTTCCATTGCTGATTTAAGTTCAGCAATAGCATCATAGATGATCGAATAAAGACGAATATCGATTTGCTCTTGCTCAGCCAATTTACGTGCACCTATAGATGGACGAACTTGGAATCCAATGATAATCGCATCAGAAGCAGAAGCTAACAATACATCTGACTCAGAGATTGCACCCACAGATTTGTGGATTACATTTACCTGAATCTCTTGTGTTGATAATTTCAATAATGAATCTGATAAGGCCTCGATCGAACCATCCACGTCACCTTTTACGATTACGTTCAATTCTTTAAAGTTACCGATTGCCAAACGACGACCAATCTCATCCAAAGTAATATGTTTCGTAGCACGCATACCTTGCTCACGTTGCAATTGAAGACGTTTATTCGCCACATTACGTGCTTCAGATTCGCTTTCCATTGTGTAAAACTTATCACCTGCAGTAGGTGCTCCTGCCATACCCAATATCTGAACCGGCACAGAAGGACCAGCTTCTTTAACACGTTCTCCACGTTCATTGGTCAAAGCTTTTACTTTACCACTATGAGAACCTGCTAAAATTGGATCTCCTACACGTAACGTACCTCCTAAGATCAATACAGTTGTAACAATACCTCTACCTTTATCTAAAGCAGCTTCAATAACAGAACCTACAGCACGCTTATTAGGATCGGCTTTAAGGTCTAACATTTCTGCTTCTAATAATACTTTTTCTAATAAAAGATCAACATTTAATCCAGTTTTTGCTGAGATCTCTTGCGCTTGGTATTTACCTCCCCAATCTTCTACTAATATATTCATTTGAGACAACTGCTCTTTAATACGATCTGTATTAGCACCAGGCTTGTCTATTTTTGTAAATGCAAATACAATCGGCACACCAGCAGCTTGTGCGTGGTTGATCGCCTCTTTTGTTTGTGGCATCACAGCATCATCCGCTGCAATAACAATAATAACAATATCTGTTACTTTAGCACCACGGGCACGCATCGCGGTAAAAGCTTCGTGACCTGGGGTATCTAAGAATGTGATCTTACGTCCACCATCTAGTTGTACCGCATAAGCACCAATATGTTGGGTGATACCACCGGCCTCACCACCTGTTACGTTTGCTTTACGCACATAATCTAACAAAGATGTTTTACCATGATCGACGTGACCCATTACAGTAACAATTGGAGCACGAGAAACTAATGAATCTTCGTTGTCTAATTGTTCAAGATCTGCGATCTCTTCATCTTCAGGTTTAATAAACTCGATTTGATAACCAAACTCATCTGCAACAATTGTTAAAGTTTCTGCATCTAGACGCTGATTAATCGACACGAACATACCCAAACTCATACAAGTTGCGATAATTTGTGTAACAGCCACATCCATTAAGTTTGCAAGTTCGTTTGCAGTTACAAATTCCGTAACACGCAACACTTTTGCTTGCATTTCTCTTTCTAATGCTTCCTCTTCTGCATTACTAGCTACATCGTCACGTTTTTGACGTCTCAATTTAGCACGTTGTGCGAATTTACCTGATTTACCAGCACCACTTAAGCGTGCTAATGTCGCCTTGATTTGATCTTGGATTTCCTTTTCTGTAGGTTCCTCTTTCGGCTCATTAGGTCCTTTACCTCTATTATTATTAAAAGGAGGACGACTTTTGTTAGCACCTGGACCTCCTGGTCGGTTATGTTGTCCACCTGGACCACCACCTGGACGGTTTTGATTTACACCTGGACCACCACCTGGGCGATTTTGATTATTTCCCGCAGGATGATTCCCTCCAGTACGATTAGGATGAGTACCACCACCTTGGTTAGGTCCACCTGTACGATTAGGATGAGTACCACCACCTTGAGGTGCAGTTCCCGTATTATTTGTACGCTTACGCTTACGTTTCTGATCATTACCAGTAGCACTTGAAGAAGATGCTACAGGTTTATCTCTATGAGAAGGTCTTGCCGTAGGCAATTCAATCTTACCAATTACTTTTGGACCTGTTAATCGTTCTGCTTTAGCACTAATAACTTCATCAGCAGGATTAACTTTTTTCTCTTCCTTTACAGGAGTTTCAACCGGTGCTTTTACAGCAGGTTTTTCATTTTTTGGCTTTTCTTCTACCACTTTCTTCTCTTGAACTTTTGGAGCTTCAGTTTTAACTTCAACTTTTTGAGGTGCAGCAATGACAACCTTCGGTGCTTCCTTCGCTTTCTCTTCTGCATTTGTTGCTTCCACTGCCGGAGCTTTTGACGCTTCCACTTTCGGAACCTCTACTTTAGGCTCTGCTATTACATTAGGTTTTGGAGCAGCAGGAGTTGCTTCTTTAACCACCTCTGGCTTCTTCTCCACTTCCTTTGGAGTTTCAGCTTTCACTTCTGGAGTTTCTTCTTTTTTAGGTTTAGATCCTCTTTTCAAAGCATCTAAATCTATCTTACCCACGACTTTCATCCCTCCAGTATGCGTATTTGACGAACTTTCTTTTGCTTCAGATTCAGTTACTTTATCAGTAGGTGTCTCATTCTTAACAGCATCAGATCCTTCTCTTGTATTAACTGCAACGTTCTTAATCAAAATTTCTTTTGAAACTGCAGTTTCTTCATAATCGTCATTTTTAGATGATTCTTTAGGAGAAGCGACTGGCGACTCATCACGACGAATTTTGCCAATAACAATTTGTTTAGCTTCATCTTTCACGATTTTGTCACCTTGAAACTCTTTCAACAGCACATTGTACATCTCTCCGGATAGTTTAGTATTAGGCTTGGCGTCGACGTCATATCCTTTTTTCACTAAACAATCTACGGCAGTAGATATGCCAATATTGAGTTCCTTTGCTGCTTTAAGCAGGTTTGTACCTTTTCCTTCAGTCATCTATTATTTTAACTAATTAAATATTTAATACAAAAATATGTTTTTTTTACATCTCTATAACAATTAAATTCGAAATAGAGATGAAAATAAATTATGTGGCTTCATTTTATTCGAATTCAGCCTGTAAAATACGTAAAATCTCTTTTACCGTATCTTCTTCCAAATCAGTACGTCTGGATAATTCTTCTTCTGTCAGTGCCAATACTGAACGTGCTGAATCTAAACCTACACGTTTCAACTGGTCAATCACCCAGCTTTCAATCTCATCGCTGAATTCTTCGATATCCACATCTTCATCAAATTCATCATTTTCACGATATACATCGATCTCATAACCGGTCAATTTACCAGCCAATTTGATATTGTGTCCACCACGACCAATTGCTAAAGATACCTGATCAGATTTTAAATAAACAGCTGCAGTTTTATTCTCCTCATCAATTTTGATGGAGCTAATACGAGCAGGGCTTAATGCACGAGTGATATAAAGCGAGTGATTGGTCGTGAAGTTGATTACATCAATATTCTCATTACGCAACTCACGTACGATTCCATGGATACGAGATCCTTTCATACCAACACAAGCACCAACTGGATCAATACGATCATCATAAGATTCAACAGCGACTTTGGCACGCTCTCCTGGTTCCCGAACGATTTTCTTAATCGTGATCAAGCCATCGAAAATTTCAGGAACTTCCAACTCAAATAAACGCTGTAAAAATTCTGGAGCAGTACGAGAAATAAGAATCTTAGGATTGTTATTCATCATATCTACTTTATAAACTACTGCGCGAATGCTATCACCTTTTTTGAAATAATCCGCAGGAATCTGTTCGGTTTTTGGTAAAATCAATTCATTACCATCATCATCCAAAACAAGTAATTCCTTTTTCCAGATTTGATAAACTTCACCAATAACCAATTCACCTTCGCGGTCTTTATATTTTTTGAAAACTTCGTCTTTCTCTAATTCCAATACTTTTGAAACCAAAGTTTGACGTGCTGCCAAAATAGCACGACGACCAAAGCTCTCTAATGTAATTTGCTCAATATAGTCATCACCTACTTCCAAATCAACATCAAATTTCTTCGCTTCTGTTAATTCAATTTCTAAATCATCATCTTCCGAAAATTCATCTTCAACAACAACGCGAGTTCTCCAGATCTCTAAATCCCCATTATCTGGGTTGACAATAACATCACAATTCTCATCTGTGCCGAAACGTCTACGGATCATACTACGGAAAACTTCCTCTAATACAGAAATAACCGTAGGTCGGTCAATGTTTTTAAACTCTTTAAACTCTTGGAAAGAGTCAATCAAATTGATATTGCTGCTCATTTTTATTTAAATGAAATTAACACCTTAGTTGCTTTTATTTGTTCCAAAGGAATAATACGAGCAGCCTGCTGCGCTTTTTTTCCTTTTTCTTTTATTGTTTCTTCAATTGTTATCTTCGTCTCTTCAACTTCAAGTAAAATACCTTCAGTTTTAGTTCCATCATTCAACTTCACTTGCACATTGCGTCCAATATTTTTTTCATACTGTCTTTGATGAACAAAATTAGTATCTATACCCGGAGATGAAACTTCAAGACGGTAAGCTTTTTCTACTGCTCCCTCTTCCTCCAGCTGGAATCCAACAAATTTGCTAACCTGTACACAGTCATCGATACTAATCCCTTGATCACCGTCCAGCAAAACTTCCAAGACACTGTTTGGATGAAATTTAACACTTACAATAAACAAATCATCGCGATCTGCTATTTTTTCTTGAACGAGTTCGATAACTCTTTTCTCTATATTTTGCATATTCTGTCGAAATCGAATAAAAATACTGAAATCAATGAATTAAAAAAGGGGGCATACGTTGCCCCCTTCCTCTCAGATAGGACAAAGGTAACTATTTTTTTCAAACAATCAAAATTCGAATCAAAAAAGTTTACCAATAATCTACATTTAACCTTTATCAACGACCGAATTTATTGTTTTTTGCATTTCAGCCATCATGCTTGTTAGCGTTTCCATCGTCGGCTCATTATTTGGCTCTGGTAAGGCAGTACTGATAAATGCTTTTGCTCGCCAAACTTCCATAATATCACCTGCCTCAACCCAATAAGGATCGTAACTTTTGTTATCCGAAACCAGCTTCAATCCTTTATCTTCCTTAAATTTATAAGCAATTCGCTTATAAACAACCCCCTCATCCTTTGAAACAATCACATAAGTTTGTCCTGGTTTAATATCATTCCAGTTTTCAACATATTCTGCCACAATAATAGAGCCACTCGCGAGAGGACGCATCGAATCTCCTTTAATCTCGAAAGCACGATAAGTCCCCTGATTGAACATGGGTAACGAAAACTTAGGCAAAGTTGCTACATACTCGGGATCAGCATAACCATTCATATAACCAGCACTCGCCTTAACGGGAACAAGTTCTATATTTTCACGATCATGCCCATCTACTGTTACACTCAATACACGCAAATTAGAAGCGTTACTCTTCGGTGCTCGCTTCCACTTATCATTAATCTCATCATTAGCAAGCTCATCCATCGATAGATCATAAAACTCTGCTATTTTTTTTAGTAACTCATATTTTGGTTCAGCCCGATCTTCTTCATACGCCCCTACTGAAGCACGCTTTATATCCAATAAATCGGCAAACTGCTGTTGTGTAAGTCTTTTCGTTTTTCTTAAAAACTTAAGATTGGAAGCTATGTTTGGCATATTTTTTAAAATTTAATTTTTAATATCTAAAAATATTAGTAATATTGTGCCAATAAAATTAGTAAAAATTATACAAATAACCAAATTTATTAGCTCAAACATGAAATCATACACTTTATACATCATTACTGACAGCAATAGACACTTCCTAAATGTCGACATCACATCAGATTTTACTCTAACAGCAAACGAAATAAGAAGCAGTAGTAATATCTTCTTTCCTAACGGACCGCACTTAACACGTATCGTTTATATGGAAAAATTTGAATCTAAAGAAAAGGCAGAGAAAAGATTACTTGAACTGCGTCATTTTACCTTTATGCAAAAAGAAAAACTGATCCGAAAACAAAATGCGAATTGGAAAAATCTGTGTCCGTTCCAGATTCATACAGCACAAAAAAAACCGGTTGCTTATACTTCATAAACAACCGGTTTTAAAAACTATTATTTCTTTATTTTACTCATCATCGCCGATCGAATCACGTGGTTTTGTTGCGACAGCATCTCTTTCGCTAGACAAGACATCAATTTGGTCTCCCTGCCCAGGTGTTGACAATCCCTCTTCTTGAGTCGCTCCCTCATTACCACTATTTTCTAATTCCTCCAAAGGCAATTCATCTTCTATTGCTGTAGAATCTGATAACACTTCTTCGCGAGGAGGACGGGGTGTCTCACAATTGTATTTCTTAGTGATTTCGACTGTTGGTGCTGGAAATTTACCCTGAGTATAACCCAAGGCTTTATCTTTATATATAGCTTCCATGAACAAACCAAAGATAGGTAAAGCTGTTTTAGAACCCTCTCCAGTTTGCGAGTTTTTAAAGTGAATATTACGATCATCACAGCCTACCCATACTGCTGTTACCAAATCCTTCGTGACACCCATATACCATCCGTCCACATATTCGGATGAAGTTCCGGTTTTACCGCCTATCTCATTTTCTTTATTAAACAAGTCATATTCCCACAATGCTTGTGAAGTACCTCCTGGCTCTTCCATGCCTCCACGCAACATATAAGTCATCAACCAAGCATCCTGTTTATCGATAACTTGCTTACGTTCTGGCTTAAAAGTGGCAATAACATTACCTTCATAATCTTCAATACGCGAAACTAAAATCGGAGTTACACGCTCACCATGATTCATCATAGTTGAATACCCATTGGCCATCTCGAAAACTGAAACATCATTCGGTCCTAAGCCAATCGAAGCGACAGGACTCAACTTACTTTCTATTCCGGCACGATGAGCTGCTTCTACTATGTTATCCGCCCCAACTTTCTCCGTTAACTGCACGGTGATCGAATTTACCGAACGCGCCATTGCCCAACGCAATGACATATCTCGGTAACTAAAATTCCAATCTGCATTTTTAGGTTCCCAAACTTCAATAGAATCGCCTTTATCAATTTTAATCGTGACTGGTTTATCTTGCATTTGATCACAGGGCGTCATACCTGATTCTAAAGCAGCTAGATATACAAATGGCTTAAATGTAGATCCTGCTTGTCTTTTTGACTGATTCACATGGTCATACTTAAAATATTGATGATCAATACCTCCAACCCAAACTTTGATTTCACCCGAATATGGATCCATACTCATCACACCCGTATTCAACATAGTGACATAATATTTTATCGAATCCACTGTAGACATTTGAACCTTCTCACGCAAGCGTTCACCTTTCCATGAAAAAACTTCCATTTCTTTTTTTCGATTCAAATAGTAATCTATACTATCTGTACGGTTATCGTATTTTTTAGCTAAAAATTTATAATAATCAGTTTTTTTAACCAAATTATCAATAAATCCAGGAATTACCTTGCCCGACAGGTCTCTCCAGGGTTCTTCACTGCCCCATGCGTTTTTCAATCTTCTTTGCAATACTTGCATCTGTTTAGCCACAGCCTCCTCGGCATGCTTTTGCATTTTTGAATTGATGGTGGTATAAATTTTTAAACCATCTTTATAAATATCTCGATCATTCTCTTCTGCCCACTTCTCTAACCAACGTTCTACAGCTGCACGCAAATACGAATCTTCTCCTGCATGTACATCCTTATTATCGGCATGCAATACCAATGGTTCTTTTGACAATTTATCTACCTGTGATTGATCAATATAATCAGCTTTTGCCATTTGAGCCAATACAACATTTCTACGTTCACGCGACTTTTCTAAATTACGCATTGGATTATAGATCGTAGTTCCTTTCAACATTCCCACCAATACTGCGGATTCATTAATACTCAGATCACTTGCATTTTTACTAAAATAACGACGAGCAGCAGTTTGGATACCATAAGAATTATTACTAAACGAGACTGTGTTCAAATACATTGTAATGATCTCATTCTTTTCATAACGGGACTCCAATTTATAAGCTGTCATCCATTCTTTGAATTTGGTCACGATCAAACCTACACCTGGTATTTTTGCTAGCAAACCACCAGATTTATTATATCGAGTACGATACAGATTTTTTGCAAGTTGTTGTGTAATGGTACTTGCTCCCCTTTTATCACCAGTCAAGGTCGAAATAATACCCGATCCTAAACCCCAAAAATCAACCCCACTATGTTTATAAAAACGGACATCCTCCGTAGCAACCAAAGCATTTATGACATGCTTAGATATACTATCAAAAGCAACGGGATTACGGTCTTCATCAAAATAGCGACCTATCAATACACTATCTGCCGTATACAATTCTGTTGAGATATTGACACTTGGCATCGTAATATCCTTTTTTGTAGGCGAGTAGCCAAAAAGCCCTAAAAAGTTAAGCTGTATAGCACAAACCAGGACGATTAAAAAATATATAGCGATCGCTATATAGCGTAAAAATTTATTCTTAATACGTTTGAACATACGGTAAAGGTCTAAAAATGTTTTGTGAAAACAAGCAAAAAAAATAAGCTTTTACATGCTCTAAAGAAGAATTAACGAAATTTAACATTTCGTTATTCCAAATCTGATAACTAGGATTATAAGAATCCATATTGCTACAATAACTATACCTAAATATGTTATCTATGTATTTTTGTTTCATTAATAGATATAATTTATTTAAATTTATCTTCGAATTAGTCATACAAAACATGTTAAAGCAAACCTTACAACAAAAGTTATTACAAAAACTATCTCCACAACAGATTCAGTTTATTAAACTTTTACAGGTTCCTACGGTATCCCTGGATGCACGCATTAAAGAAGAATTAGAAGAAAATCCAGCTCTTGAAGACGGCAGCTTAGCAAATATGGCTGAACCAAATGAGGAATACCCGGATCGTGATCCTGATGATACTTTCGATAGTGAAGAAAGCTATGACAGCGATGAGTTTAATGTAGATGAATACATTCAGGAAGATGATTATACCGATTATTCCAATAATTATAATTACTCCGATGAAGATGATGATAAAAAAGAAATTCCTATTGCTGTGCAAGATTCATTTTTCGAAAAATTGCAGCAACAATTGGATTTATTAGCTTTAGATGACCGTGATTTTCTAATTGGACAACAAATTATTGGAAGTCTAGACGATGATGGTTACCTGCGTAGACCTATATTAAGCCTTATCGATGATCTAGCATTCTCACAGAATGTTATAGCATCAGAAAGTGAAGTATTGGAGATGCTTAAAGTGATTCAAGATTTTGAACCTGCTGGTATCGGTGCACGTGATCTGCAAGAATGTCTACTCATCCAGCTACAAAAGAAAGATCAGAATAACCCTACGGTTATTCAAGCGACCAAAGTTGTTAAAAATTATCTTGAAGAATTTACAAAGAAACATTACGATAAACTGGAGAAATCATTAGGATTAACCTCTGAAGATCTTAAGAATATCGTTAATGAAATACTCAAACTAAATCCTAAACCAGGAGATTCGGGCGCTGTTGCCGGCAAACAACTGCATGTTATACCTGATTTTCATATCAGTAATAATGATGGTGTACTTCATCTTACCCTAAATGGCCGTAATGCTCCAGAACTTCGTGTAAGCCGTTCCTACCAAAGTATGTTCGAACACTACGAAAAGTCCAATCAAAAGGATAAAAAGATGAAGGAAGCTGTACAGTTTGTTAAACAAAAACTGGATTCTGCTAAATGGTTTATTGATGCTATCAAACAAAGGCAACAAACCTTATTGAAAACCATGAATGCCATCATGGAATACCAATACGATTACTTCTTAACAGGAGATGACGTCAAACTTAAACCCATGATCTTGAAAGACATTGCTGATCGTATCGGCATGGATATTTCAACAGTTTCCCGTGTAGCAAATTCCAAGTATGTACAGACCGAATTTGGAACTTTCCTTCTCAAATCATTTTTCTCTGAGGCGATCCAAACCGAATCCGGTGAAGAAGTTTCCAATAAGGAAGTAAAAAAAATCCTAGAAGAATGTATTGCAAATGAAGATAAACGTAAACCTCTAGCTGACGAGAAATTAACAGAAATTCTGAAAGATAAAGGTTATAATATTGCTAGACGTACTGTAGCGAAATATCGTGAAGCACTCAATATACCTGTCGCCCGTCTACGTAAAGAATTATAAAAACTGAAAAGCTACCAACTGGTGGCTTTTTATTGTTTAGATTATTATCTTTGTTCTTAACAATCAAAAAGAAGCAGATACAAAATGTGAATTGACTTCGCATATTTCAATTTGAAAAAAGTAGTAGAAAAGGATCTACTAAAAAAAAACGATCGCACAAATAACTCATATTTTTAACCAATAACAAGTATTTAGCTACCATATTCTAAATTCTAAAATGATGTATTGAAAAAATTATCTCCAACATGACTCCAATAGAGATCTTTGCATTTCAGCATATGGAACTTTATTGATATTTCTATATACCTCAGTGAAATCATCATTAATTACAATAAAAAACAACCCTTACTATAATTTTTTTTAAAAGACGAATGAGAGCAACAAAAATTGTTACCCTTACAGCCTTACTTGCGATCTTAACCTGTGCAGCAGAAGGGCAAGAACGAGATGATAGAGCTACTATCTTAAATTTCAAAGGAATTCAATTCCATAGCAAAGATTCCCTTTTCTACACAAACTTCAGGTTTAGAATGCAAAACCGCGCAGGCTTCACCGAAAAACTAGACGGAGAAAAAAATGGAGAGTGGGATGCACGTGTTCGTAGACTTAGGATGCGTGTCGACGGTTATATCTACACACCTAAGATTAGCTACTCGTTGCAATTGGCCTTTACTAGAAGTGATCAAGATTTTGATGAAACTGGTATTCCCAATATTGTCCGTGACGCGGTTGTATTCTACAACTTTACAGATGATTTCTACATCAGTTTTGGGCAAAATAAATTACCAGGAAACAGGCAACGTGTCAATTCTTCTGGGCAACTCCAGTTTGCAGATCGTTCCTTAGTAAACACCAGATTTACATTAGATCGCGATTTCGGTATGAGTGCCAATCTCAGCAAAAAAATTGGCGAAGTACCTATTAATGCTAAAGTAGCAATCTCTACGGGTGAAGGTAGAGCAGCAAGTGGTACAGATAGTGGATTGTCTTACACAGGAAGGGTTGAATTTTTACCTTTTGGCAATTTTGAAAACGGAGGAGACTATTCAGAAGGAGATTTAGAAAGGGAGGAAACACCTAAGTTATCAATTGGAGGAGGATATAGTTTCAACGATAGAACGACAAGAATAGGTGGTCAAACCGGTAAATATGTTGAAAACCCTTTCACTTTAAAAACAAGCTTTGTGGATGCGATCTTCAAATATCAAGGATTTGCTTATCAAGTTGAGTATATGCGTCGCGATGTCGACAATCCAATGAATATTGATTTACAAGGCAACACAGCCTATGCATATAAAGGATTCGGGATCAACCAACAGATGTCCTATCTAATGAATCATGGATATGAAGTTGTCAGTCGCTATACTTTTGTTCAGCCACACAGAGATATTCAAGCTTATGAAAAGCAGACAGAGATTATAGAAGCTGGCATAAATAAATATATAAAAGCACATCGCCTAAAATTTAATCTAAGTGGTAATTACACCTTTAAAGAGGGGCAATTTGACAATGCTAATGAAAAAAATTCATGGGGATTTCTATTTCAGGTTGAGTTAGGAATATAACCATCAATATGCTTCGCATTAAATAAAAATCCCCTAAAACGTATCTAGCTTTAGGGGATTTTTCATAAAATAAGATGAATCTATTCTTCATCCAGTTCTTCAAACTTTTGTAAATCTGCCTCAGCTCCGATTCTGTCACCTAATGATTCTTTAATCGCTGCACGGTATTGGTAAAGATCCGAATAGTATGGATTGAGATCAATAGCCCGATTATAATCTAATAAAGCCTCCTCCTGCTTACCCAGGCGTTCAAATACGTCTGCACGAAGTACATATGGATAGAAATCATCTTTCATCAGAGCGATCAATTTAGAATAATCAACGATTGCATCTTCGTCTTTTCCCAATCTTTCAAATAGCGAAGCTCGCTCCTCGTAGATCGCTGATTGATCTGGATTTATAGACTCGGCTTTCTCATAATCTCCTAACGCCTCCTTATCCTTCCCTAGGCATTCATGCAATTTTGCACGTAAAATATAGGCTGACACACAAGACTTATCAATTATTAATGCTTGATTACAATCTTTTAAGGCCAATATGTATAAGGTCAACTTGCTGTAAATAGCTGCACGGTAAACATACCATTCCGCAGGATCAGATGACAAGGTTAACCCTTGTGAATACAAATCAATAGCTTGTTGATAATCATAAATATGAACATATTCCAAAGCAAGCTTCGCTAAATTTTCAATATTATTTGGAGTTTGTCTGCAACATCTTTCGAGCTCTTGGATGTCTAATTGTTCCGCTTTGAGTGCCTCCAAATAAGGAAGATGCTCATGCCATTCTAATAAGCTATGATAATTAAAGTCGAGGCGCTTTGCCACCTGATAATCATAAAAAGCACCTTCATCATCATCTAAATTACGATTCAGTATACAACGGCATGCATAAAAATAAGGTTCTTTTGGAAAATCTACGATAGCATTCGTGCAAACTTCAACAACTTTTTCAGGTTCATCTTGTAAAAAAAAGTGTAATGCTAGATAACTATAACCTAGCGCAGTTACTTGTACCCCTTGAGCTTGTTGTAAATAATTTGCAGCATCTATTGAACCAGATTGTATTGCTGTCAATCCCTTCAATAAAAGTATTGCAGTAGCTTCCGCATTTACAACATCTAATTCAGCTAAAATCCCTTGATATTCGGCAGTGACCTCAGGTTTAAAATCAAGCAATTCTTGGATTGGTAAATAAGCATACTTCGCTAATAAAGCGGTTGTATTATCCATTAAATCAAAATCTGAGTCAATCTGTTGGTGTCCAAACAATTTCTTTAGTATATCTTGAATCTGTTGCATTTACAAATGTACAAGGATATACAGCAAAACAGAAATATATTTCACCCCTTTACTGAATTGATAAGCGTATAATTTCTTATAAAATAAAAAGGCTTAAACTTTTGTTTAAGCCTTTTTATTTTATAAGGATAGTTTATGCTAATTCGTCACTATAGACATAACGGATCTCTTCTCTAAGGTTGTAACGCGAAGACATAACTTCACCATACGCACCAGCAGTACGTATCGCAATCAAATCTCCTCTTTTTGACACGGGCAAAGTCACCTCTTTTCCAAAGCAATCTGAGCTTTCACAGATCGGTCCTACAACATCATAGTTGATAAATTCCGTGGATGCAGCATCATCCAATTTTTCGATTTTATGAAAAGCTTGGTATAATGCCGGACGCATTAATTCGGTCATGCCAGCATCCAAAATCAAGAAATTCTTCTTTACACCATTCTTCACATAAAGTACTTTACTAATTAAAGAACCACATTGTGCTACTAAAGCTCGACCTAGCTCAAAGTGAACTTCTTGTTGAGCTGTTCTTTCCAAAAACTTATCAAAAATATCAAAATAAGCCTCAAAATCAGGTATGGCATTGGTATCTGGATGATGATAATCTACTCCTAGCCCCCCCCCTACGTTCAATACTTTGATCGTTACACCACGCTCCTCAAACCAGTTCTTCCACTCATTTACCTTTACACACAAGCTCTTAAATACATTCATATCCGTTATTTGAGAACCAATATGAAAATGAAGTCCAATAAGCTCGATATTTTCACATTTCCGTATTACAGCAGCTGCTCTTTCTAATTCCGCATTTGTGACACCAAATTTATTTTCATCCAACCCTGTAGTGATGTAATGATGAGTATGGGCATCGACATTCGGATTGATTCGCAAAGCTACCTTCGCTTTACGCCCCTGTACTTCAGCTAACTCATTGATAACTTCTAACTCTTGAATAGACTCTACGTTGAAAGCAAAAATATCGTGCTCTAATGCTAAATTTATCTCTTTGTCAGACTTTCCTACTCCAGCAAAAGTGATCATCTTTGCGTTGAAACCTGCATCAATGGCTTGTTGCACCTCATTACCACTTACGCAATCGGCACCAAAGCCCTTGCTTTGGATCATTTCAAGCAATCTACTATTAAAATTTGATTTCAAAGCAAAATGTACATGAAATCCACGTTTACTGGATGCTTCATATGCTGCATCCAACGTATCTTCCAATACGTTCAGATCATAATAATAAAAAGGAGTTTCTTTTCCTATGAACTGATTTTCTATATTTTCGTTTTTCATTTAGGCTATTTCAATTAAAATAAACGGTTGTGTAACGAACGTAATGCCTCGACTTTATGATTTGTATCCAATAAAACAGAAACATTATAGTCAGAACCACCGTATGAAATCATACGAACAGGTAAGTGCTTTACAGCATCTAAAACACGCGCAGCATATCCATGCGTGTTCAAGTCAAAATCACCAACTACACATACGATCGTTTGATGCTCATCAACTGAAACTGTTCCAAAATCTTCGACTTCTTTGATGATATCCAGAAGATTTTTTGTATCATCAATAGTAACTGAAACAGCCACTTCAGAAGTTGTAATCATATCAATTGGCGTTTTATAGCGCTCAAATATCTCAAAAACACGACGTAAGAATCCGTATGCTAATAGCATACGAGAAGAATGAATATGAATGGCAGTGATACCATCTTTAGCAGCAATAGCACGGATACTTCCTTTTTGACCACCTTCTTTGCTGATAAGCGTGCCGGTTGCCTGTGGGTCCATCGTATTCAACAAACGCACTGGAACATTATACTTCTGAGCTGGGAAAACAGATTGTGGGTGCAAAATTTTAGCTCCAAAATAAGCTAGCTCTGCTGCCTCATCAAAACTCAAATGTGCTATTGGAGTAGTATTTTTAACAATACGCGGATCATTATTATGCATACCATCAATATCTGTCCAAATTTGGACCTCCTCAGCACCGATAGCCGCACCTATTAAAGAGGCAGTATAATCTGAACCGCCACGTCGTAAATTATCCACTTCACCAAAAGAATTGCGACAAATAAATCCCTGAGTAATGAATAACGTATTTTCTGGTGATTTAGCAAGCAAGGGTGTCAACCTTTCTGTAATAAAGTCTACAACAGGCTCATTGTCTTCATCAATCTTCATAAAATCTAATGCCGGCAATAAAATAGACGGAACATTGATTTCTGTCAAATGAAAATGAAATAAAGCGGTAGACATCAACTCTCCCTGCGCCAAGATGATTTTATCTTCGATAGGAGTAAAAATTTCATTGGCAAAGCTTTCAATGAAATTAAAATGAGAATCAATCAGGCTTTTACCATTTTTATATCCCGCTTCAGTTTTGAACAATTCCTTAATAAGGTCTTCGTACTTGTCTTTATGCTTCTTTATTAAATCCTTCGCCAAGTCCTTATCACCTGCAAGGTATGCTTGACCAATTTCTACTAAAGCATTTGTTGTCCCAGACACAGCTGACAACACCACAACTTGACGCTCAGAAGGATTTACGATATCTAACAACCCTTTGATGCGTTCTGCACTTCCGACAGATGTACCACCAAATTTTAAAATTTTCATACTGAATTACATTATATTTAAATTTTGCCGTGAATATAGGCAATTACTTAGTTTTTTTGCAAAAAAATGCGGCACAAATACATAAAGTTTTTGTGCCGCATCATTTATTATGCGGAAGATTACTTCTTAAGATTTTCGATAATCAACTGTGCTAATTCAACACCTATACGTTCTTGTGCTTCATTTGTAGCCGCTCCAATATGGGGCGTCAACGAAATTTTTGGATGTTTTAAAATCTCTACTCGCGGAGTAGGCTCATTGTCAAATACATCTAAACCAGCAAACGCCACTTTACCTGAATCTAACGCTTCAATCAAAGCAAGCTCATCAATCACACCACCTCGAGCAGCATTCACTAAACCGACCTGATCTTTTAATAACGCAAATTCAGCTTGACCAATTGCGGGTTTATCTAGGAAAGGAACATGCAGCGTAATAAAATCAGATGTTTTTAATAAATCTTCCATCGATACCTGATCTACAGGTAGCTCGACTTCAAATCCCTGTGTTAAAGACAAAGTTAAAGTTTTAGGACCATCGGCAAGATCGTAGTAAACGACGTCCATACCCATACCTAATCCAATTTTTGCAGTCTCACGACCAATACGACCGAAACCAACAACACCTAAAGTTTTACCTCTAAGTTCAGTTCCACCAGCATATGCTTTTTTCAAAGCACCAAATTTACTTTCGCCTGATATTGGCATCTGACGGTTCGAATCGTAAAGAAAACGTACGCCATTTAATAGATGAGCAAATACCAATTCCGCTACAGATAATGAAGAAGCTGCAGGAGTGTTTAATACGGCTATTCCTTTCGAGCGTGCGTATTCAACATCGATATTATCCATACCGACACCACCACGTCCAATCACTTTTAAATTTGGACAAACATCAATTAACGCTTGTCTTACTTTCGTTGCACTACGTACTGTAATAGCATCGTATACTTGTAATTTTTCCGCTAACTCTTCCTGCGGTATATGATTCGTATCTACTTCAAATCCGGCATTCTCCAAAAGTAGTTTACCTGCTGGATCGATACCATCATTTGCTAATATTCTCATGATATAAATTAGATTTTATTTTTCAATTCTTCAAACTCCTTCATCGCATCCACCAATGCATTGATACTACTGATCGTCAAAGCGTTGTAAATAGAAGCTCTAAAACCACCAACTGAACGATGCCCTTTGATACCGATCAACTCACGCTCTTTTGCCAAAGCCAAAAACTCTGCTTCTAATTCTGCAGAATCCATGATAAAGGTAACATTCATACGAGAACGATCTTCCAATGCAGCAGTTCCTTTGAAGAATGGATTGCGATCAATTTCATCGTACAAAGTACGTGCTTTGATGATATTTTCTTGCTCAATAACTGCGACACCACCCTTAGCTTTCAACCAACGTAAGTTAAGCAACGAGACGAAAATAGAAAATACAGGTGGAGTATTGTACATAGAATCTGCAGCTATATGAGCTGAATAATCTAATATTGATGGAATAACTCGACCCGTTTTACCTAAGATCTCATCTTTTACAACTACTAAAGTAGCACCTGCAGGTCCCATATTTTTCTGTGCGCCAGCATAAATCAAATCAAAATCAGAAACATTAATCTCACGGCTCAAAATATCCGAAGACATATCAACCACTATGGGTGCATTTGAAGCTGGTACATCAAATACTTCCGTACCATAAATTGTATTATTCGATGTATAATGAAAGTAAGACGCATCAGCAGGAACAGTAAACTGTTTTGGTATATAGGTGTAGTTTTTATCACTCGATGAAGCAACAACCTCTACAGCTCCGATCTTCTTAGCTTCTTTAATCGCTTTAGAAGCCCAAACTCCAGTATCCAAATAAGCCGCTTTACCACCTTCCGGCAACAAGTTCATCGCTACCATAGCAAATTGCAAACTCGCGCCTCCTTGTAAGAACAAAATGGAATATCCCTGCGGTACATTTAACAATTCGCGAACTAATTTAGTAGCTTCATCCAATACCGCTTCAAATTCTTTGGAACGATGCGAAATCTCTAAGATGGATAAACCTGTATTATTAAAATCAATTACAGCTTGTGAAGCTTCTTGAAAAACTTCCTTTGGCAGAATGCAAGGACCTGCTCCAAAATTATGTTTCATCGATATATAGTTTGTTTTTGTATAGCTTTTCTACGCTTCGATTAAGCAAACGTTTGCTTTCCGAAGATCAAAGGTACAAGATTTCTTATTTAAATTTCAATAAAAAATCAATATTAATGAAATTTAGAAAAAACTAATGCCTAAATGATAAAAAGATAACATAAAACTGCTTCAAATTTGTTAAAAATGATATTATGTCCAACCTATAATAAGATTACTTTCCAAGCTTGATCTACTTTATTTTTTTTTAATAAATCTTGGGCATAAAGTTGGAGATGTATTTGACGACTCGAATCATCACCAATAAAAGCATTGAGCAGATCAAAAATTTCCGGTTCATCGCGTATCGCGTCGATCTCATCATCATCAGGTAGCTGGTTTACTGTCAACAATTGTTGTATCTCTTCTGGTGTAAATACAGGGGAAACTTTTATAAAAGGGGGTAAATCTGAAAATTGCATATAAAAAAAATGACCTTTGAACAATAGTCAAAGGTCAAATTTATCTCTTGTATTTGAAACAATTTTTACAACTTTTCAATAATATGATCAGCAAACGAACTCGTTTTAACAAGCGTTGCATTTTCCATTAGACTGAAAAAATCTACGGTTACAGTTTTCTCCTTTATGGTTTTACTCAATGCTTTTACAATGATATCAGCAGCTTCCTGCCAACCCATATATTCCAACATCATCACACCACTTAAAATAACAGAGGAGGGGTTCATCGTATCCGTATTTGCAAAACGAGGAGCAGTTCCATGTGTTGCCTCAAAAACAGCATGACCTGTGTTATAATTGATATTCGCTCCAGGAGCTATACCGATACCGCCTACAATAGCCGCTAAAGCATCAGATATATAATCTCCATTCAGATTTAATGTGGCAATCACCGAGTAATCACTTGGATTCAATAAAATCTGCTGCAAGAAATTATCGGCAATTACATCTTTAATCAATAATTTACCTCCTGCCAAAGCTTCCTGCTGCTCGGCATTAGCAGCGGAATCTCCTTTTTCCTCTTTGGTACGCTCCCACTGCCCCCAAGTGTAGGTCTGATGTTCAAATTCTGTCTCAGCAAGCTCATAACCCCAATTCTTAAATGCTCCCTCTGTAAATTTCATAATATTACCTTTATGCACCAGAGTAACCGAAGGAAGTTTATGTTCGAGAGCGTGCTCAATAGCCGCACGGATCAATCGTTTAGATCCTAATTCAGAAACCAATTTAATTCCCACACCCGTACCCGTTGAAAAATTATAATCAACATGAAGTTCATCACGTAAGAAATCTTGAATTTTAGCTGCATCTGATGTACCAGCAGCAAATTCGATTCCAGCATAGATATCTTCTGTATTTTCACGAAATATGACCATATTGACATATTCTGGATGTTTCACTGGTGAAGGCACACCTTCATACCATTTAGTCGGTCGCTGACACACAAATAAATCAAGCTCTTTACGCAAAGCCACATTTAAAGAACGAATTCCTCCGCCAATAGGTGTTGTCAAAGGCCCCTTAATACCGATCAAATATTCTTTCAATACATCAATCGTTTCTTGTGGCAACCATTCTCCAGTCGTATCAAAAGCCTTTTGACCAGCCAATATCTCTTTCCATTCGATCTTTCTTTTACCACCATAAGCCACCTCGACAGCTCGATCGAATACGCGCACAGAAGCATGCCAAATATCGGGACCTATTCCATCACCAATAATAAAAGGAATAATCGGTTGATCGGGCACTTGCAACGATCCATTCAAAGACTTTGTTATTTTACTCGCCATAGTTCAGTTTATTTATCTTTATTGAACATGTTGCCAATTTCCTTACTGATTTTTCTAAAAATCGGCGCCGCTTGTACATCTTCATATTCATCGATATGTTGATTGTCTACTCGACTTGGAAATACTAATACCACATTTTCATGGATACTTTCCAATTTCTTTGCCAAACCATCCAAGGAATCTCGATATGACACTTCCCCATAACGTGAAGACACATAAAATAGAAGTGCGTTATCCTCTCTAAATGATGCTAGTCCCTGTATATGATCCCAATCATCATACATCTTATAATTGACTGGAACTGAATTTTTGATTTCATCTAGAAATGCTTTAGTAGCGACTTCTGTACGTTGATCACATACAAAAGTGACCGAAATAGTAAGCTCCTGTCCTAATTTAAGCACTTTCTCAACCCAATACTCAAAACCAAATTCAGATTGAGCCAAGGGTGGTACAAATACAATAATCTTATTATGCGTAATAAATGGTTTTTTAAATCGACACATCATGACATTAGCAGAAGTACGATTTAAAATACTTTCAGACTTCTCGCCAACGATTTTATCCACAAAATTGCTTGCGCTCGGCCATCCCAACAAGATACAATCAGCCATCACATCTTTTGCAGTTCGACTGATACCACTTGGGATATTGAAATCAATAGTTGTTGCAATATTGACTTCAGTCTCACTTCCTGAAGCATATTTAACAATATTATCCAAGTTTTTACGAGCAATTGCCATATTTTTCTCCGCCTGCTCATTATCCTTCACTACAGAAACAATACTAATCGGATAATGTGATTTTTTACTACGCATTAAAGTAGCAAAATCCAAGAGAGGCTGCATATTCTCCATATTTGCCAGTGGAATCAAAATATGCTCGTCATGTTCTTTTACGATATTGATATGGCTCTCATCTTGATCCCCATCCATTACAATTTTTTTAGATGCTCCCTCCGTCACAATACTTGCTACTATACACGTTACTAAAATCAATAAAATCGTACCGTTCAAAACATTTTCATCAATGATCTCATTTTTATAACCGACCATTATAACAGCCAAAGTTGCAGCAGCATGTGAGCTACTCAAACCAAAGATAACGTTACGTTGTCCTGCTGAATATTTAAAGACTAATTGTGTTATCCATGCAGCACCCCATTTACCTAATATAGCAACTAATGTCAATGTAGCTGCTATAATTAAAGCTTCTGGACCGCGCAATAAAACGCTTACATCAACAATCATCCCCACACTAATCAAGAAAAAAGGAATGAAAATCGCATTTCCAATAAACTCAATCCGATTCATCAGTGCCGAAGAATGGGGAATCAACTTATTCAATGCCAAGCCTGCAACGAATGCACCTATAATAGGTTCAAGCCCCGCTATCTCAGACAAAAAAGCCGCGAAAAATACAATCGATAAGATAAAAATATAGTGAGAAGTTTTTTCACTTTCAATACGTTCGAAAAACCATTTGGCAATACGAGGAATAACACCAAACATGATAAAAAGGAAGATAGCAAAGGATACACCTAAGGTAACCCAAAATTCTTGACCGATATTACCTTGGGAAGCACCTGTGATCACAGCAAGAATAATCAATACTGCAGTATCAGTCAATATGGTACCTCCAATAGTAATAGCTACAGCCTCATTTTTCGAAATACCATAACTATTAACAATCGGATATGACACCAATGTATGTGTTGCAAACATACTCGAAATCAATATACTAGCTAAAATACCGTAATCCAAAAAATAATAACAGACCGGAAAACCGATGGCTATTGGAATGATAAAAGTAAAAAAACCAAACCATAAACTTTTATGCTTTGTTTTTTTAAATTCATTCATATCCAGCTCCAATCCAGCAATAAACATAATATAGAGCAAGCCGATTGTGGAAAATAGGTCCACTGCCGAATTTTTCTCCAACCAGTTCAATCCGTGTGGACCAATGACCACTCCAGAGATAATTAAACCTATAATACCAGGAACCTTAATAGAACGTAATAAAATAGGAGACAATAAAATAATAAATAAGACAAGCGCGAAAATGAGTACTGGACTTTTTAAAGGTGCTTCAAAAGCATGCGATAAGTGATCTAATACGTTTCTATTCATAAATATATAAGCTAATTCAAGTACACATGTGCAAAGTATTTCACATAGAAATCCCTCTACAAAACCTCTAAAAGTAAAATATTTATTTCGGAACTACAATTAAAGCAATCAATTATTTAAAAGAAATCGCGCGAATAGGACTAATTTTAGTAATCAATAAGGAAGGAATAAACAGCGCTAACATACCGATCACTACCAATGACATATTGATCAGCACAATATCGGTCCAGTATAGTTTGACCGCCACATAAGAGATATAATAAGTCTGTTCATCCAATTTGAAGAAATGAGTATAATCTTGGAAGAAATAAAGGCCTAATCCGATAAAATTACCTAACAATAGCCCTAAACCAATCAAATATAGCGCATTGTACATAAACACCCGTCGCACACCAGTATTATGAAAGCCCAATGCCTTTAGAATCCCAATCATCGAAGTACGTTCCAAAATGGTGATTAGTAAGGCTGAAACCATATTGATGATCGCTACTAAAGTGACCAGTATAAAGATTATTGTCGTATTCATATCAAGTAAATCTAACCATTGAAAGATATCAGGTACCTGATCACGAATACTTACAGCATGCATATCTACAGGTATAAGATCATCAATTTCATTAGTTGTTTGTTGCAATTTAGAGAAGTCGTGAATACGCACTTCATACCCGCCAACAGCCGTACTATCCAAATTATTAAGTCTCCTAATCAAATTAAGAGAACCGATGACATACACTTTATCCAACTCTTCAGAACCCGAGTTATAAATACCTTTTATTTCAAATTTACGTTTTCGAATAGGCTGCTGCACAAAGTACATGATAAAATCGTCACCGACCTTAAGCATTAATCTGTTGGCTAGATATTTAGAAATTAAAATCTGTTCTCCTGTACCTTCATCCTTATTAAAATTTAAGGTATCCCCTTCAACTAGTATATTCTTTAAATAACGTTGATCGTATCCCGTATCCACTCCTTTTAGTAATACCCCCTCCACCTCATCGTTGACATTGATAATTCCAGGCTTAGTAGCAAAAGAACTAATACCAACCACATTGTCATGATTTCTAACGGAATCTAATTGCTCCGAATCTAAAGCAATCGGTGAATTTTCATAAGAATTGTTGAGATCATAACGAAGAACGATAATATCTCCAAAAAAACCACGTTGCTTACCGGTGATCTCTGATTTGAATCCTCGTAATACACCCACAGAAAGAATGATCGCCGCGATTGCCAAGGCTATTGCTCCTATGGTAATGCGCACGATTAATTTAGAAAAAGTTCTTTTTCCTAAAAAAGTGATCCTCTTGGCTAAAAAGTATGGAAAATTCAAGCTTTTAAATTATTTATGTAACTTCGCAAAGTTAAAAAAAAATGCGAACCAGCCTACTTTATTCCTGCTGTTTCCATCATTTCAGTACTAAAATAAGAAAACATTATCGATATGCGCATCATATTCATGGGAACTCCAGACTTTGCAGTCGCTTCATTGGATGCTCTGGTACAGTCCGGAGAAAATATTGTAGCAGTAGTCACAGCACCAGACAAACCGGCGGGTCGCGGACAAAAACTTCATCAATCTGCAGTCAAGGTTTATGCAGAAGCTCATGGTATACCGGTATTACAACCTGTTAAACTTAGAGATCCTGATTTTTTGGAAGAATTAAGAATCTATCAAGCAGATTTGCAAGTGGTCGTTGCTTTTCGCATGCTACCTGAAGCAGTATGGAATATGCCCCCTTATGGCACCATTAATGTACATGCATCATTATTACCGCAATATAGAGGAGCTGCCCCCATCAACCACGCAATTATCAATGGCGAAAAAGTGAGCGGTGTGTCAACCTTTCTTTTACAACATGAAATCGATACCGGAAATATTCTATTATCGGAGCAGGTTACTATTGCCCCTGATGACCATGCTGGAATTTTACACGATAAACTGATGCATACTGGTGCACAATTACTTTTAAAAACTTTGGCAGGACTAAAAACTAATACCTTAACACCCAAAGCACAAAACACGTTAATTCCAGAGAACGAATTGAAGCATGCGCCTAAAATATTCAAAGAAAACTGTCAAATTGACTGGAATCAAGATGTTGATACTATCTATAACCTCATTCGCGGATTGAGTCCATATCCTACCGCCTATACATACTTAGACAATAAAGTATTAAAGATTTATATGGGGGCAAAAGAATATTCAACCCCAGATATTACACCTGGAGATTATAAGACCGACGGTAAGTCTTACCTAAAATTTGCAGGCAATAATGGTTACATACATGTGATCCAATTGCAGATAGAAGGTAAGAAAAAAATGGAAATTATAGATTTCTTAAGAGGGTATCGGTTCTAGAATGCCACCTCCTCTTTTTTCTGTTCATCGGATTTTTCCGGTATAAATTCCATTAAATCAGCTGGCTGACACGCTAACGCTTCACAGATCGAAGCCAGAGTATCCAAACGCAATGCTTTGGCTTTTTGATTTTTAATGATAGATAGGTTTGACAGTGTGATGCCTACCTTAGCACTTAGCTCATTCAGTGACATTTTGCGATCTCGCATTATTTTGTCTAAATGTATAATAATTGGCATAATCAAAATTATATGTTTTATTGAAAAACATGTGAATCATAAAAATGTTTTGGTTATGAAAAATTTAATTTCCAGTATGATCAAATGTATCATTTATTTTGAAAAATACAGCTTTTCCTCTCCCATTATGAGTAGCAAGTCCTTTACACAGGCAAAGCTCATTCATTACCAATCAATTACAACCTGATTTAAAAGTTCAAACATTATTATGACCATTTCAACTCTTTTTGGAATAATTTTTGCTACATCAATTAAGAAATAAAATTCCTCATAATCAGCATGATATAATCATGTATCAGCAATAAATATTAAAATAATTCGTTTTTATTTTGTATTTTTGCAAACATTTCAGAGAAGAAAGGTATTAATATAATTAATGAGACAGCTCAAAATTACACAATCGATTACCAATCGTGAGTCACAGTCGTTAGACAAGTATTTACACGAAATTGGTAAAGTAGACTTAATAACAGCAGAAGAAGAAGTTGAATTAGCACAACGTATTCGTGAAGGTGACCAAGTTGCCTTGGAGAAATTGACTAAAACTAACTTACGTTTCGTCGTATCTGTAGCAAAACAATATCAGAATCAAGGATTAACCTTAGGTGATTTAATCAACGAAGGCAACTTGGGCTTAATAAAAGCAGCTAAACGTTTTGACGAAACTAAGGGTTTTAAATTTATCTCTTATGCGGTATGGTGGATTCGTCAATCAATTCTTCAAGCTATTGCGGAGCAATCTCGTATTGTGCGTTTACCTTTGAACCAAGTGGGTTCATTAAGTAAAATTAGTAAAGCATTCTCTAAATTAGAACAAGAGTATGAACGCGAACCTTCACCAGAAGAGTTAGCGGACATCCTTGAAACAACAGTCGATAAAGTTTCGGATACTTTAAGTAATTCGGGAAGACATGTCTCTATGGATGCACCATTCGTGCAAGGGGAAGAAAACACCCTATTAGACGTATTAGAGAATCATGACCCAGATACTGACAGTTCCCTTATCGATGAGTCTTTATCGGAGGAAATTAGACGTTCACTTTCTACATTGACAGAGCGCGAAAGAGAAATAATCGTTTTATTTTTCGGTCTTGGATCAAACCACCAATTATCTTTAGAGGAAATCGGTGAAAAATTCAACCTGACTCGTGAACGTGTCCGCCAGATTAAAGACAAAGCTTTACAACGCTTACGTCATACTTCTCGTAGCAAGATTTTAAAATCTTATTTAGGTTAATAGTATTAACAGTATTTTTAGATGCGCAGCCAAAAACTGCGCATTTTTTTATTCTAATTTCTTTACTATCTCCTTTTAACCACATTTCTTTCTTAAGCTAATGCACTTACTTCTTCAATTAAATTTTGAATGATCTGAGTGGTTGAATCTGCGCTAAAAGTATGAAGAGACTAACCTACCCATAGTTTACAATCTGTTTTTGCGTTGCCTTTATTAATATTAGTGTTCTCATACAACTACGATACAGTTGCTTTTACTCCCATTCCAATGGTTAATTCATAAATATAACGAATAGTATCCATGCAACACTTTTACCCATTATTTAAAAGGTGTAACCAATAACTCGTTTGATACAGAACTGGAATGACCTTAAAATAATAGAGAATCAAAAAACAACATAACGACTTATAAATAGATAAACAATCATATAAGTCGATCCTTGATTCACAAGATGATCAATAAAAGTTCATCATGATTTATTGATGAAATTAAAATAACAGAGAGATAGTAGGAAAATATTCAGCACAAAAAGAACCTCCAAACAAAATCGGCATAAATCAAGAAAGCCAATAATGATGGAGGTTTATGGAAACTTACAATTGAAGAAATTACTATAACAACTTCTTCAGTTGTAGTATATCAGTAATCATAAAATCGGCAGCTTCTGTTGAAATAAGTGGTTTTTCTTCCCAACCATCACCATTCAGCCATATTGTTTTACAACCATTTACCTTGCCCGGCTCCATATCTTTCGTGTAGGAATCTCCAATAACAACACACGCATCTGCAGGTAATCCTAAAGCTGCAACTCCTAATGTATAGATTTCAGGATTAGGTTTACGAACCCCTACAAGTGAAGATTCAATAACCGTTTGAAAGTAGTGCGTCATGTCATAATCGTTTAATACATGCGCTAAATTGCCATAAAAATTGGATACCATAACCATCTTATACTGTATAGATAAAGATGCTAATAAAGGTTGTATTCTTTTCAAACAATCTAATACAATCGTATCACAAGCATTCACAATTTGTAGACCTACACTATCAACTAAAGTTTCCATTTTTAGATACTCAAACTGAGCATTAATCTTTGCAAAAAGTACATCTTTAAAATTAAAAGAAGATTTGATAATGGGCTGTGTTGCCATTTTACGTTCAGCATACACATAAGCGTTATAGAAATCTGACTTTTCGATCGCTATCCCATGTTGCTGATATTGTTCAAAAAAAACAGCAGCCCAATGTCTTCCATTGGTATCTAATGTTCCGCCATAATCAAACAACAATCCTTTTATACCTGTTATTTTCTTCATATTAATTCATGATTTCTTTACGCACAATACTCATCCAAATCAATCCTATTGCGATCCATATAATCTCACGTATACGCGTTGCTAGCCCCATAAATATACCAACTGAAGCTGAAAATCCAATGCTGGTCACCGCCATCGCTAACCCTCCTTCACGAGTACCTAATTGCATCGGTAAAAAGAAGATGAGATTTGCAAATAAAGATGAGCCTGAACTAACGATAAATGCTTGAATGATATTCATGTCTAAACCGAGTGCTATAGCAATAAAATAAAGTTCTGCACAACCAATAACCCGAGCAAAGAATTCCAAAAACAAAGCTTTAAAAAATTGAGATCTGCGCTGCGCATATAAATCTTTGATTTGTTCATCAATATGCTCTAAGACTGTTCTTTTTTCTTTGTAAAATGTACACGCATATTTTCCAACAAGCGGTATTCTCTGTAAAAACCGTAATATAGTTACCGTAAATCCACGTTTATAAATTTTCGAGAATGACCAAAAGATACCCAGTCCAAATAATAAAATAAATAAGCATAGTATCAACATAGTCGGACTTAATGGAAGTACTGCTAAAATCAAAACGATAGAAACCAACCAAAAAACAATATGGGATAGGATATGCACCATGCCGTACAACAATACTGAGGAGCTAGCTTTTGCTTCACCTAAGAATGGTTTTAATTCCATAATCCGATAGGGTTCCCCTCCTAATGCCACAAAGGGAGTGACATAATTAATACTATAACCACTTACTGTCAACTGTAAGATCTTAAGAAATGGCAATTTAGTTCCAGGAACAGTAGGTTCTTCAATAATAGCCTTAAAAGCCACCGCATTTATGATATAAATGATCAACCAACTAAGTAAAATGGGAACAAACCACCAACCTGTCTGTAGCATATTGATCCAAATTTTAGTTGTACCAATATTATAGATCATATACCCAAGCGTGATCACTCCGATGATCAAGAAAAGCAGCTTATATATGTTCTTCATCGTATTTGGATGATGCTAACTGATCGATAAAATGAGCACTTACTCGTTCTTGCCTGTTACACATATAAATCAGAATGGGGTTGAGAATGAACATATCAAAAAAGAAATATAACCATACCTGATCAATAAAAATCCACAAGAACAAAAACAGTACGCGGGTGTTAAACTGGACAATATTGGTATATTTCATCAAGGGTCTATTACGAAGACGAAAAGCATGTATAAAGGTTGCCGGCATCTGATCTTGAAATTTAAACTTGACCAGATGCAGTAAGTGTTGAAGCTTTGGAGAAAAGTTTTCTTGCATTTTGGTATAATTCTTATAGCCATTGAGTACGAATTTTTGAAAAAAGTCTTTCTTCCAACTCATTTTGTCCAGCTCTGCTTGAAGTTCGGTTGAGTTATCCAGTTCGCTACCTGCTTTCCCCTTTATGAAATACAGATGTACATTTCGATAATAATCAGCCATGGCCGATTGGAATACATGAGATACTCCTGCCAATACTCCAGGTACCCATATCCAAGCTGTCCAGCCTTCATTCATAGAACGCAAACACAGGGCAATGTGAATCGCTGCAAACCAAAAATCACCAGCAAATCCATCTAAAATTCTTCCAAATCGACTTTTATTATCTGTCATTCGAGCTAATTGACCATCTGCACTATCTAAAGAATTTGCAAATATTAATAGGAGCATACCGATAACATTAATCCACAATTCAGAAAAATAAAATAATATGCCCGCACCCACCCCAAAAAATATACTGGTGATTGTAACCGCATTGGGGGTCACTCCTAAACTCGCACAAACTTTGGCAATACGGTAACCTATAGGTCTATAAAACCAAATGTCGATCCTCTCTTCCGTATCATTTGACTTAAGTGATTGTTCAAATAATGTATGCTCTGATTTAGACATAATTAATATCATCTTTATCTTCTTCCTGAAAGATCGTTAGATCTATAAAGTCAGAAAATTTATTAAAAATATGGGTGGCTATTGCTTCTGCAGCTACTTCTCTACAAGGTGCAAAGCTCGGCCAATCATTTAAATCTATAATATGAAAATTTCCATCAGCATGTATGATAGCATCCCCGCCATAAATAGAAACTCCTAATACTTCGGCAGCAAGTTGCGCAGTCTGCTGTAACGCTGCCTCATCAAATGCATAATGTGCAGTAGCACCATTAATTTGTTCATATGCCGCATATTTATGATGATTTAGATCATAAGGATGAAACCAGTAGAAAAAATCGGTTCCAGCTACTGCATAAAACTTAACTAAATCCCCAAAAAGATGCTGTGATATGACAGCTTCTTCAATACCACGTAGCGCATACTCCGCTAAAATATTATTCGCCTCAGCTTTTGTACTCACGAAACTAACATCTTCTTTATGAACGGCATGAAAATCTCCTCTTTTTATCCAGATACCGGGTACTCCCAAAATATCAAATATAGCTTCGATATCTGCATGTGTATCGACAATGATGCTGTCTGGATACGGTACTTGATTCTCAACCAATTTGGTAGTCATAAGAGTCCGATAGCAGTTTTGAATACCAAATGAAGAATTGATAATTAAAACACCAGTGCGCTCTAGCTCTTGAAGACGATGCACCAAAGCTTTTGATCGACCCATCGTAATGATGGGTTCTTTATCATAATCTTTCATCACCAAAAACTCATCTTCGGTCACGACGGTAATACTCACTCCCTCTTTTTCCAATAAACGGATTACTTGCTGAAAAATAGCAATATCATTATTGATGTGATTGGGAGAAAAGTCATTTTTTCTCAAAATTCCGTAAACTCTCATGATCGTATCTTTTGTTCAAGTAAAAAGTATTCAGCAGTTTCCTGATCATGAAGATGATCAACATCTACGATCTTTTCGAAAGGATATGCCTTAATCATCAATCCACGATCAATAAGGAATCGCTGATAATTTCGCATACGATGATTTCCAGCAGCCAAAGACTGTTCTGCAGCTTGCATTGCATCCTTACGTAAACAATAAATACCTCCAGATACAAATACCGACTGCGAATATTTGTTATCTGAAAAACAAACGATACGCTTATCATGATCTACTGTAACATATAAAGGGCTTTCATCATCCACGAATGGGGTAACGGCAAACAAACCATCCATATTACCTTGTTGAAACTCTTTAATATAAAGTCCAAAAGTTTTAGGATCGAAAACCGTATCTGTAGTCGTTAGACAACAAGACTCCCACTTGGGGAAGGCTTCTTGCAAAGCAACAAAACTGTGCAATGAACTGATAGTGTTCTTAACCAACAAATGAATAGGGATAGAAAATTCATGTGTTACTAAAAACTCATGCAACTCTATATTCTTTTCATTAATAATAATAAATACCGACTTTGCTCCTTGATCAGCAAAAATATTGATCAAGCGTTCAATCATAGGAACACCGAGCAAAGTCAATAAAGGCTTAGCTTTAGGAAATCCTTCATCTTTTAATCGCTGCCCCTCTCCAGCAGCTATAATCGCATACTCCATCTTCATAGATAAAAACCCTTAAAGTACTATTAACATACTTCAAGGGTGATGTAAATTTTATAATAGCTTACATGCTATCCACTAGTTCCTGATAATAATCAAGTCCTAAATGCGTGATTAAATCTTCACCCATCATATGACGTAATGTATTTTGCAACTTGATCAATTGCTTAAATATATCGTGCTCAGGACGTAAACCAGGTGCTGTTTGAGGAGATTTTAAATAGAAAGACAGCCATTCTTGAATGCCAAACATACCCGCACGTTGTGCTAAATCAATAAATAAAGCTAAATCCAATGCTACAGGAGCGGCTAAAATAGAATCTCTACATAAGAAATTGATTTTAATCTGCATCTTATATCCCATCCAACCAAAAATATCAATATTGTCCCAGCTCTCCTTATTATCACCATGTGGCGGATAATAATTGATGCGAACTTTATGATACAAGTCGCCATATAATTCAGGGTTTTTCTTAGCGTCTAATATCTCTTCCAGCACGCTCAATTTTGAAACTTCTTTTGTCTTAAAATTCTCAGGATCATCTAAGACAAGTCCATCTCTATTACCTAAAATATTGGTAGAGAACCAACCTTCGACACCTAATGCACGAGCTTGCAAGCCTGGAGCAACAATTGTTTTCATTAAAGTTTGACCAGTTTTGAAATCCTTACCAGCAATCGCAACTTGCATAAGATGTGCGAGCTCCACTATTGCAGGAACATCACAACTTAAGTTTGGTGCTCCATTGACATAAGGCGCACCTTGTTTTAGAGCAGCATATGCATAGATCATACTCGGTGGAATACGAGAGTCATCCTGATCTAATGCATCTTCAAAATTCATCAAACTATTAAAAATATCAGCTCCTTCAATATATTTTTCTGTTGACCCACACCAAAGTACAACAATACGATCACAGTTATTATCCCTTTTAAAATTTTCGATATCCGCTTGTACCGCATCAGCTAGCGCTCTTCTTGAAAGACCTTCTTTAATATGCTGGCCATCCAAGTTTTTAACAAAGCTGCGATCAAATACGGCTTTCATAGGCGTAATCTGCTCCAATTCTTCACGTACCTGCTCCAACTGGTATGATTCTAATACACGAGCTTTTGAAGCGGCCTCATAAACATTGTCTGCATATACGTCCCATCCTCCAAATACAATGTCCTCCAATTTTGCTAATGGCACAAAATCCTTAATCAATGGATTTCTATCCTCTGTACGCTTACCTAAACGAATGCGACTCAATTGAGAAACTGAACCGATGGGTTTCGAATAACCTTTGTTAATACCTGCGACACCTGCGATCAATGTGGTGGCTACTGCACCCAAACCTGGAATCAGTATACCAAGCTTGCCTTTTGCTTCATTCACTTGCTGTTTCATCTTATTGTTTTTAAGTGATAATTAAAATCAATTGTCCAGACCTCAATCTGGGCAAAATGTCTTAAACACCATTGTTCAAGACACATCGTTAAACTGATATAATAAACTACTAATGCTATTCTTTATTCAATACTGATGATTTGATAGGCAATTTTAATAAACATAATCAAGCATTACTGTCCCTTTAAACAATCATCACCGCGCATTTACTTCGCAATCAAGACTATCCAGACTGCAAATTCAATGCGATTTAAACTATTCTTCACTTTTGGATTCTGATCACAATTTGGTAAAATATGATTGTTAACCCACCATGCTAATGATAAAAGCATGGTCATCTAACTATCATATATGGTGCTCTCGCAATCTTAAAGATACGAAGAAAGATTATAAGTTAAAACTTATTTATTTAATAACCAACCCCTTATCATCTCGCATGAATACCACAAATATACAACTGACTAAATAGGTTAAAAAGTCTAAAGGGAGTTTTTACTTGTCAGAAAGACACTAAATTTTGTAACTAGGTTCCTAGTTCAACAATTCTTTACGGTACAGAATGGGAGATTGTCCCATATTTTTTTTGAAAAACTTACTGAACGTTGGCAAATCACTAAAGTTTAATTGCTGCATAATTTCAGAAATTGAATAAAAATTGGAACGTAATTTAGCGGTAACTTCTGCCATCAATGTTTGTTCAATAATTTGCATCGGACTCATTCCTGTAACTTCTTTGACTACTCGGCTGAGATACTTCCGACTAACAAATAAGCTATCTGCATAATATTGTACTGATCGATGACTCTGAAATTGTTCGACCACCTGTGTAATAAAATCCAAACATAACTTTTCTTTCCTTCCACTCAGTACAACACGATTAACAATGTCGCCCATTAACTCAGATTCAACTTCATAATTTAATAGGGCAAAAGTATTTTTAATGATTTCTGCTTGATTTTTACTGGGTTTAGTGCTCAAATTTAATTCCTGCAGATGCTCAAGATACATCACAAATCGTTTTATAACACGCTCTTGTAGGGTAAAGACGCGCAAATAATTATCAAGAAGGAAATCCAAAGAGGTTTTACCATGAAAAAAAATACCAATTTTCTTTGCGAAATCTAAGGAAAACATAAAAGTGATCATATCAAGATCATCATCCATGTCTAAAAATTCAATAATTGTCGTGGGCGAATGTAGAAAAATCATGTTTCCATGAATCTCTTGCTCTGAAAAACCAATTCGCATCCGGAGCCTCCCACTCAATATGATACTCATACCAAAGCTATCCGTGCGCATAGGTTCATATAATTTAATATCGGCCATTTTATTTTTCTGTAAATGACAAATAGTAAATCCATCATACTGTTGCTTATTCATCTGTCTAGCAACAAATTCTTTTAAAGTGAAAAATGTAATTCGACGTTCCATAAATCTTAAACTCTGATATGAGATAATCTAAGTTAAAATTTAAAATAGGTATAAAATCCAATATTTTTGTTTTTTGACAATTCACTGTCAAAAGTCAGAATTAAGCTTACATAATATAAGTTTAAAATGCGAATTTAGCTTTGTAGTTCAACGATCCATTATATCATTTTTTGACAACTGTTAAACAAATTTTTATCAAGTTTTAAAATATGTACATCATTGATTCTAAAAAAAATATTGGATTTCTTGAGAAATCAATTCTATTAAATAAAAAAATGCTTAAGAAATGATGTTATCCATTAATAAAAATAAGCTGAAACCAACTTTCCTATAACACATAAAACAATAATAAAGCACGATTATGTCAATAAACATACCGTGCTTTACTTATACGCTATTTATCATACATCACTATTCCAGTGTCGGATTAAAAGTTCCACCCCAATCCTTATTCTGTGATATTTTAGGATTTTTATCAATCACAGATTGAGCTAATGGAAAGAAGTAATAAGTATCGGGTACAAGATTTACTTTATTTCCCGTATTTGGAACTTGTAAAACACTGTATTTAAACTGATTTTCCTTAAGCTGATAAGTTTTGGCAAGATTTGCGGCCTCATCCAAATCCATTTCAGCCCCATTACTAAGAATAGCAATAGCCTCTACACCATATTTGGTCGTATTATTAAGTATATTCAATTTTCGAGTTCTTCTCAGATCCCAGAAACGGTGTCCTTCAAAACAAAACTCAATATTCCGTTCTGCCAAAATTGCATCTCTCATCTGAGTACGGTCAATAGCGGTAATACCGTAATTTCCGTCACTTCCTGCTTCAATACCTGCACGCATCCTGATCTGTTTTAGAATGGTTAATGCGGTATTAAAATCCCCGGTTTCGTTTGCAGTTTCAGCATAGTTGATCATAACCTCCGCAAATCTCATCAGTACAAAATCCACATCATATTGAGTTTCTACTTCTGTTTGCTTCAGCGATAACTTTGAATTTTTAAGTATAAAAAATCCACTATATCGATTCAGATTTTCTGATGGTGTTTTAGCCTTAGGATTAATACCAAAGTTATCCAGATCTGCGGCTATACCCACAGAGGTATATTGACGTTTCCCTGATTTCCCAGAAACTTCGTAGATCTTGCCATTCCATACAATAGATTTGTCGAACCGAGGATCTCTATTTTCCCAATAAGATTGTAAAAACTGCTCATTCGTTTTAAAATACTTACCTGTCAGATCTGAGAAAGCCTTACCATCTTTCATGGGAAATAACTTGACAAAATCCCATGTTGGAACTGCACCTGCTGCGCCTCTACTTTCAGAACCTGGGCGCACTCCATTATCCCAACTCGCCACTTTATTCGGATACGAATTGATTACAGCAAAAACAACTTCAGATCCCTTCTCCTGCAAAGCAATGTTAGCATAGTCTGGAGTCAAATTATATCCATCAGCCTTTAACTTATCATAGGCAGCTTTATTTGCAGCATGCGCTTCTGCCCAATACACATTATTATAAGGGTTAGTTGGATTAAACTGAGGGGAAGCCTTGTACAATAAAACCTTAGCTTTAAAAGATAGTGCAAAATTCCCATCGATTCTACCATAATCTCCTGAACTTTTGGCAATCATAGGCGGCAATATGGCAATCGCCTGATCTAGATCTTTTATCATTAAATCAAAGCATTCCTTCGTTGTATTACGAGGTGTTTCTAGATCATCTTTCTCCAAATCCTGCGGTACAGTAATATAGGGCACACCACCATGATATCGAACCATATTAAAATACATATATGCTCTCATAAATAAAGCTTGCCCAAGAACAGCATTTTTTACATCTGCATTTAATCCTGCACTTTCGGTTACTTTTTGAATTGCAGTATTAATTCTACGGATAGTGGTATAATCCCAAGATTTATAAGCGGCATTGTTAACAGTGATAGCATCCAAAGGAAAAGATATGCCCATTAATTGCTCTGAATTGGCATCCGCTGAAGCATTCCAATTTCCAAACATGGGATAAAGATTCGTTATATAGGCATTCACAAGATTCGGATCATTCCATACTTTGCTTTCGTCAAGTGAATTAAGATCTTCAATATCTAACACATTTTTACAAGACGCTACTGTAAATAAAAGTGCTATTAGGGTATAAAATATCGTTTTCATAGTTTTTTCAATTAAAATTTAACATCCAAACCCAAGGTGAATGTTTTCATAACAGGATAGGAATCATACATTTTCTGTTCCGGATCATGAAACTCGGTCATAGGAGAAAGCACAAATAAGTTTGTTCCATTAAAGAATACATTCACACTGTTTATTTTCATCGACTTTGTAATTGACTGCGGTAAACTATAGGATATATTTAAATCTCTTAGGCGCAAATATGCACCATTACGAATCCAAAAACTCGAAGCACCTGTTCCCGATTCCTGCCAGTTGGAACCTACTACTCTCGGATAATCTGCCTGTGGATTATCTGCTGTCCAAACATCGCCTGCCCAAATAGGATAATACGGTCGAAAAGTACCGCCATGCTGACGAATTCCCCCACCTTCCAAATTACTGATAACACGATCATATGCCAGTACACCCTGCAATAAAGCTGAAACAGAAAAACCTTTCCAGTTTGCATTTAGCCCAAAACCGTAATTGATGCGTGGAGTATTATTTTCGGAAAGCAACGTCAGATCATTATCATCGATCTTACCATCTGGGCTTTCAGAATAATTAGCTCCACGAATATCTTTGTACAAAATCATACCTAAGTATGGATCACGACCATATGTTTTAAACCCACTGCTCTTCAATGCATCTAATTGCTCCTGTGTTCTAACAAGATCCACAGCTTCAAAGCCGATGATTCGATTTTCAGGTCTTCCTATTCGAGATTCGAAATTGCGCGTTCCCCCTACAGCAAATGCAGGCTCTTCATCATAGACATCCCAACGATCTTTTGCATACCCCATATTAGCTGTGATTCCATAACCTACTTCACCCACACGATCATTCCAATTAATAGATACCTCTCCACCTTTATAACTTCGAGCAGCATAGTTTTCCGGAGCCAATGACCGTCCATAATTATCAGGAATTTTCAAAGTACGCCGTCCTAAAATATCTGTTTCCTTACGATTAAACACATCTATTGAGCCACTTAGTTTATTATTTACAAAACCAAAATCCAAACCGATATTAACACTTTTGGATGTCGTCCAAGTCAGGTTCTGTGTAGGTGTATCACCATAGGCAATACCATTATAGTAACGATCACCAAACATGTAGCCACCTGAAGGCCTATATTTTTCCTGATACAAAAATTGTCCGATCCTTTGCGCATTAACATCAAGATCATTCCCTGTTGTTCCATATGAAGCTCTTAACTTTAGATCACTCACTGTATTTTTGATATCTAAGAAAAACTGTTCTTCCGACACACGCCAAGCAGCTGACATGGATGGAAAAAATCCCCACCGTTTATCGCCGGGGAATAAGGGCGAACCATCATATCTAAATGAAAATTCAGCGATATATTTATCTGCATAGTTATAATTTGCACGTCCGATAAATCCCCTTCTAGAATTAATAGTTTCATACGCATCAGTAGCTCTAAAATTACGATCAGTCGGGTAAATAAACATTTGATCAATACTAACAATTGGATTTTCAGCACGGGATGTTACATAGGTTCCACCAGCTTTAAATTGTTCATAGACCAACAACGCATCAATGGCATGTTTATTAAATTTACGGTTATAATTCAAAAACCAGTTGACCTGATATTCCCACTCCCGTTGAGGAGAATAATCCATAAAAGGCTGTGCTTGACTAAAAGTAAAAATATTCACTTTGTCTTCTGAAGGTGGTGCAGGTATAAACCTATTTCCATCCGGATTCAGAGAAGTAAATGTGTAGTTCTTTTGGAAGGTCATAAATCTTTTACGCATATAATCCTCTGCGAGATAGCTACCTACAACTTTTGTTGACAAGCCCTCTATGAGTTTATCCAACTTATAATTCAACGTCATGATTGGGTTCACCTGACGAACTTTACGATCGATATATCGATTCCCAACTACTTGGTCAATCACATTCCAGGCTTGCCAGCTCCCCATGGGTGTCTGAACAGGATATGCTGTTGGGGAATTACTTGGAGATCCATCTGCATTTAAATAAAACGGATACATTTTAGGCCAATTGAATGTTACGCGATAAAAATCTGACACATCAAAATCATCATCATTAGCGGAAGTACTAAATGGCCAATAAAAACGCTTGGAATTGATTTGATTGGCCGAGATATTAACATCAATCGTAAAATCATCCGTAATCTTGGCACTGACATTACTCCTTAAATTGAATTTTTCATGATCCAATGATTTGTAAGATCCATTTTCTTTACGATAACTGACTAAATTATAATAAGTAATTCGGTCTCCACCACCCGACACCGAGATCGATTGTCGGTGACTAAAAGGGTTTCTCCAGATATTATCATTAACACTATAGTCCTTATCCTTAAAATAATCAAACTCAGCCTGTCCATTGGGTGCTACCCATGGTTCTGTTTTAGAGCCATTTTCCCACAGAAATTGAGATACCCGATTTTGATAAGTCAGTTCATCAGCCGCAGTCGTAATATCTGCTAAAAGCGTTTGAGTAGGAGCGCCAAAACTATAATTACTTTGCACATTAAATACAGGCTCCTGAGCTGATCCCTTTTTAGTTGTGACAACCACAACACCGTTACCCGCTCTTGTCCCGTAGACCGCAGCTGTTGCGGCATCTTTCAAAAAACTCATCTGATCCACTTCATTGGCTTCCAAAGCATCGAATGCCGCTTTATCCCGTACAATTCCGTCAATTACATACAAAGGTTCTGCAAAACTACCACGAATGCGTAGGCTTGAGGAAGCTCCCGCCATACCCGAAGTATTCGTAACATTTATACCTGCGGCACGTCCAGCTAAGGCATTAGAAAGGTTAGAAGGCGAAATATTCTTTAATTGTTCGGCATTGACCGAAGTCACTGAACCTGTAATATTTGCTTTTTTTTGCTTTCCATAACCAACTACTACAACCTCTTCTAAACTTTCCTGTTCTTGCTCTAGAGCAACAGTAATAGCAACTTTATCTTTTGAATCAATATTATAGTTACTAAGTACTTTGGTCTTGAAGCCTACAAAACTGATTTTAATTTCGTATCCCTGCCCCTCTGGAATACGGTCAAACGAAAAAGTTCCTTCTGCATTCGTCGTATTCATCTGTTTATACTTCGTAGACAGATTTTCAATACTTACAGTAGCGCCACTGATGGGATTATTACTTCCATCCCTGACAACTCCACTTACAGAAGCTGTTGACTGGCTGTACCCCACATGAAATCCCATACTCAGTAATCCCAACATTCCGAGTCGAAGGGGCCAGTTAGTACGTGGACTTTTAAATCGAAGTAGCAGCACAGTTTGAAACTGATGCTTTTTAGATAAAAAGTTGCTCATAATTTGTTTGGTTTAATTGTTTATTATTGTGGATTGGTGTAGTTTATACCGGCATGATGTAAGTAGTTAATTTCTCTGATAATTTCTTCAAAGACATTCGTTTTATTCGTAAAAGTTCCGCTGTAAAATTTATTAATGATCAATGATTTATCGTATTGCAACTTGATGTCATAGTTTTGCATCAGAATTGTCAAAACATCCTCTAGGGCTATATTTTTAAACTGGATGATCTGGTTATTTTGAAGAAAATGGCCACCTCGATCTGTTCCTATTGTATGAGTCTTTATCTCTTCGACAACCTTTAATTCACGATGATCCAAGGTAATCTCTTCGTGTGGCAAAAAGGTCCGCACTAATTCTTTCCCTCTCTGGTGATCCACAGCTTTCACCTCTATTTTACCTTCCATCAATTTGATCTGCGTTTGAGTAGATCGCAATTCATCAACACTAAAAACCGTTCCTAAAGCTGTAGTGACTACACCGGTCGAATGTACACGAAATGGCTTCGATTTATCTTTGGCAACCTCAAATTTAGCTTTCCCCTTCAAATACAGCACTCTCTCCTGCTGGGTACTAAAATCTTCAGCATATTTGATTTCTGACTGCGGATAAAGTGTAATAACAGATCCGTCACTAGCCGTTAATAACATATTGTCATTGCCTGAATTTATGTAGTATAGATTACTTACCTCCTCTTTCTCATCTTCAACAGAAGCTATTTGTCCAAGATGTGGTGCAGGCTTATTTAATAATGGATTTAAATTCACATAAAAACCGAAAATAAAAATGATTATAGCTGCGGCGGCGGAAGCAATGCGAAGTAATTTCCTGTTATATTTTAAAACATTTTGCTTTTTAGCAAAAGCTAATATTTTATCTTTGATTTCCTGCTGATTGGGATAATCTAAATTTTCGTCAGTAAGATCCCATTCTTCTTTAGACAATAGCTGATCAAGAGATTCTCCCAAATGTGCTATGTAATCTTCCAGATAAGCAGCTTCTTCAGCCGAACATTGATTCTTTAGGTATCGATTGATAAGTTCTCTCGTAATCTTCATATAATAATAATACTGCAGAAACGTCACTTACCCCCAAGCCTATTTTTAAAAAAATAGATGAATGATAAACACAAACATTTTTTTCAAAACTTTTAATGCCAAAGCGATATGATTTTCAACAGTTTTGGGTGTAATCGACAATCTTTCTGCGATCTCTTTATAAGTCAAATTTTCGAACCTGCTCATCATGAACACCTTTCTTCTAGATTCTGGCATTCTTGACACGATGTCCTCATACCGTTCATTCAGTTCCTTTAAGCGATATAACTCTGACGGTGTGGGGACTTGATCAGTTTCAACTTTTAGATGCAATAGATCCTGCCTCCTCCTTTCTTCTTTCACAATATCCAAAAGTGTGGTACGAGCAATGCAAAATAGTTGAGCTTCTATTTCCACATGCACTTTCTTTTGAAAAATATTATTCCAAAGCTTGATAAATACACGTTGGACAGTTTCTTCGGCAATAAAAGTGGAAGAAGTCTTGCTTAAAGCATATTGATAGACTTTTCGGTTCCATTTTTCATAAATACGCTCAAATTCTGCGGTAGAGATCAAGGTTTGGTTAGACATATCTTAGGTTAGTGCCGAAACTAAGATAGCTATTAATACCAATTATTCATAATTATGTTACAATTGATTAAAAACAAATAAAATCATACACTAAACAGAGTTATAAGGGCTAGTAAATTTTATTTAAACCATTATTAAAAGAATTTAAAACCATAAAACATCTAAATGAATCAATTTAATCGCCTTTTAAAATAAAAAAAATATCAATAATTGTATATATGTGTATCCATAGAAAAAAATATTCAAATTACAGTTTCAATAACAAAGAAACGTAAACATTTACTTACGAATTTTAAAACGTATCGATTGAAAAGGGAATTGATAGTAGAGTGACATTTAACTTAATGAAATCATTGTAGATACTGGCAAATTTACTTAAGTTTATATAAAATATATGTTATGAAAATAGCCTTCTTTTCAACCAAGCCATACGATCGAGAATTCTTCGAAAAAGAAAATGAAAAATATGGTTTTGAACTTCATTTTTTTGAAACACATTTAGGACCTCATATCGTAAATGCAATTGAAAATGAAGATGCAGTATGCGTTTTTGTAAATGACAAACTAAATAGAAATGTCATTGAAATTCTTGCGAAAAAAGGAGTTAAGTACATCGCTTTGAGATGCGCGGGATTCAATAATGTTGATTTAGAAGCCGCTAAAGATTTTGATATTCAAGTTTGCCGTGTCCCCGCTTATTCACCAGAAGCTGTAGCAGAACATGCAATGGCTATGCTATTGACCTTAAACAGAAAAACTCATAAGGCTTATAATCGTGTGCGTGAACAAAATTTTTCATTAAACGGTTTATTAGGATTCAATCTCTACCAAAAGAAAATTGGTGTGGTCGGGACCGGTAAAATAGGAAAAGCATTTGTTAAAATAGCACTGGGATTTGGGGCAGAGGTTATTGCGTATGATTTATACCCTGATGAAACGTTAATTAATCTAGGTGTAAAATATGTCGCATTAGAAACACTCTTTATGGAATCTGATATCATATCGCTACACTGCCCTCTTACAGCTGACAACCATTATCTAATTAACAAAGAATCTATTGATAAAATGAAATATGGTGTCACAATAATCAATACGAGCAGAGGTAATCTGATTAATACCAATGATGCAATACAAGCATTAAAAACTAAAAAGATAGGCCTACTTGGTATCGATGTTTATGAGCAGGAAGAGAAACTTTTCTTTAAAGATTTATCGGCAACAATTATTGACGATGACACCATTCAGTTATTGTTGAGCTTCCCTAATGTTTTAGTTACTGCCCATCAGGCTTTTTTCACAGAGGAAGCATTAGAACAAATATCTCAAAGAACACTGAAAAGTATTGATGATCTGATAAAAAAAGGAACAACTGATCCAGAAGTATTACTATAATTGATGAGCTCCTGTAAAAAAATCCCAAGCCGCTTTCGCTATATCTGAAATAATACGTTCGTTCGTTTCCTGATTTTCTTTCGAATGGGTTACAAAGACACTGATCACAAAGTACTCACCGCTTGGAAGTAAAACAACTCCAACATCATTGAGTGCAGCCGTTATTCCAGTTTTCTTATTACTTCCAGATGAGCCAGTCTTATGTGCTACAACTGTTTGATCAGGAAGTTGTCCTTTCAATTGTTTAAGACCTGTATTAGTAGACTTCATGGTTGTCCACAAAAAATCATACATCGGCATCGAAAGCAAATTATTCTTATTCACATAATAGGTCTGCAAAATTCGATTCATTTCTTTGGGGGTTGACCAATTCAAAAACTGTTTATCCCAATTACTTTGCATCGTCTTTTCATTAATTTTAATCGATATGTCCTTAAATCCTTTTTTTGCGAAATAGCTTTCTACAACTTGAGGTCCGCCGAGAAGTTTTAAAAGAACATCACATCCTACATTGTCACTTAAAGTGATTGTATATTCCAGAATCTCCTTTATCGTAAGCGTTGTTCCAGTAGGATATTTTTCTCTAATTGGACTCCAAATTTCTGGTGTAAGATCACGCTTCGTGATTTCTATCTTTTGATCAAGTTTAAAATTACCCTTATCGATTTCTGTTAACATGACAATCGCTAATGGAAATTTAAAAACACTTTGCATAGGAAGTCGTCTATCGGCATTTACACCCAATGTATCACTATGATTAATGCCGTTTATTGCTACACCAACAACAGCATCTTTGTTCTGCATGATCTGCTGAATATTTTTTCTTAAACCCTCTATATTTTGTGCATGGGCAGTTATAGTAAATAGTAATGAAAAGAGTGCAATTTGTAAGCGTTTTCCCATGGGATTTAAATCATTTATGTTCTGATATTTTAGGAAGAATAGATAACAGTTAATCTATATATCCTCATTCATTTTGATTGCTGACTATTGATAATAGTACGCAATCACAGTCGGTCGACCAACTGTAAAGTTAAAATTATTTTTTACTAATCACTGTTAACATCAAGTCAGGTTATTAAAAAAATAAGCCGTCTACACGAATGCAAACGGCTTTACTTATTATATATTGAGTTAGCTTCAATAAAACAAAGAAACAACAATCATTTACAACAATCTAATATACAAATAATTAACAAACTCATCGCAAAATTTTTTCCATTTTTTTCCCTTTTGCTAATTCATCTATGATCTTATCGAGATATCTAGCTTTCTGTGTTAGAGGATTTTTAATTTCCTCTACACGATAACCACAGATTACACCAGTAATAAGACTGGCATTAACATTAAGATGTGCATTTTCAAAGAATGTTTCAAAATTTACTTTTTGATCAATTTGATCCTGCAACTGTTGTTCATCAAAACCGGTTAACCATTTTATAACCTGATGCAACTCCTCTTTTGTTCTACCTTTCTTTTCAACTTTTTCGAGATAATGAGGATAAACCGATGCAAATATCATTTTTGCTATTCGTTCATCATGTCCAGCGGTACTTTTCATACTATTATTTTATTTGACGATGCTATTCCAGATCCCCTATTGGTTCCCAGAGTTCAATGATATTACCTTCAGGATCTAATACATGAATAAATTTTCCATAATCATACTCCGAAATTTCATCTACGATAGTGACATTATCTTTTTTTAATTCCTCAACCAGCGCAACAAGGTTTTCGACGCGGTAATTGATCATAAAGGGCTTTACAGAAGGATTAAAATATTCAGAATCACGAGGAAATGTACACCATGCTGTTGCCCCCTTAACCGATGGATGATCAAGCTCGCGCCATTTAAAAGTTGCGCCATATTCACCAGCTTCCAAACCTAGATTCTTGGCATACCAGTCGTTCATCTTTTGAGGATCCTCGCATTTAAAAAACACACCTCCAAGCCCAGTTACTTTTTTCATATTTAGGATTTCAATTAGGAATAAAATTCAAGAAATTATCGCTCATTTTATTAGAATAAATATACTGAAAAAATAGGTCCAATAATATGTTTCGTACTATTTCTTTACTCAGGTTAATTAAACTTAAGTTCCCCCCTTGTCAAGAACGTATATCTCTAAGTAAATGCTAAATTTTTTTTGTTCAAAAAAAATCATAATTTAAAGTATTATTAATAAATTATGAAAGTAGAAGTATCCTCGAATTTTAAAAAATATGCAAAAAAAACAGTGTTTTTCATATTTGTTTTTGCATTAACCTATCTTTTTCTTCTTGCTTTAGCAGTCTCTCTTACTTTAGGTTTCACATTTGCCGGCATTTGGATCTTCATGGCTAAACCAATGTTCTATACTGCGGTCTTATGTCTGGGATTATTTGCATCAGGATTATCAATTTTGTTTTTCCTCGTGAAATTCATTTTTGCTTCTACAAAAATAGACATAGGACATCTGACAGAAATAACTCAAAAAGATGAACCACAATTATTTGCACTCATTCATGAAGTAGTAAATGAAGTAAAAACCAGCTTTCCTAAAAAAGTTTTTCTGTCTTATGAAGTAAATGCTTCCGTTTTTTATAATTCTAATTTTTGGAGTATGTTCCTCCCTATCCGCAAAAACTTACAAATTGGTGTAGGTCTGATAAATGCAGTTACACATCAAGAATTAAAAGCCATATTAGCTCATGAATTTGGACACTTTTCTCAACGTAGCATGAAAGTAGGAAGTTATGTATATCATGTCAATCAAATTATTTATAACATGCTGTACAAAAATGAATCTTTAGATAGGATGTTTGAAAAATGGGGGAATGTAACAGGATATGCCACCATTTTTATTGGAATTTCAGTTTTTATCATTCAAAAGATACAAAGTATTTTAAAAAAGCTATATGAATACATCAATATCAACTACATGGCTCTTTCCCGTGAAATGGAATTCCATGCTGATGAAATTGCCGCAAACGTCGCTGGATCACAAGCCTTAGCTGATTCATTATTACGATTAAGTCTTGCAAATCATGCAATGGAAGGCGTTTTAAATTTTTACGAACAAAAAATAAATGTTAACGTTCGTAGCGAGAATATTTATCTTGAGCATCATTACGCTATGAACTTTCTAGCGAAAAAAAACAACTATTTAATCGAAAATGATCTACCACAAATTCAAATAGCAACCTTAAAAAAGTATAACAAATCAAAATTAAACCTTGAAAACCAATGGGCTACTCACCCATCCGAAGAAGACCGCGTTCAGGCTCTTTTAAATCTTAACATTATTAAATCTGATATAATTAATACCCCTGCAATAAATCTACTATCCAATAATGCTGCTATTGCTCTTCATATTTCTAATAAACTGTTTTCTTCTATTCAATACACGGAAAATCCTACTGTATTTCCAATAGAAATGTTTAAAACATCCTATTCCGAAATAGTAAATAAATATACTTTCGATTCCATATTTAATAACTTCTACGATCATAACAATCCTAGTGTAGAAGGTCCGCCTCTCAAATTCGAAAATAATAGCGTATCGAAATTTGAAGAATTATTTTCAGATCAATGGCGTGATGAAATCTATACATTAATTGCACTTACAAATGACAAAGCAACCATTGAAGCTATTCATACGAATATGCTTGAAGTAAAGACATTTGATTATGATGGAGTGAGATATTTAGCTTCAGAGTCAGATCAAATTCTTCGTAGAATAGATAATGAAATCAGTGATATCGAAAATAAAATAAAAGAGAACAATTGTTTGGTATATCATTATTTCTTTCAATTGGCCAAAGAACAAGAAACTGAAGTCTTATTTGAGCAATTATATTATGATTTCGCTTCCTATCAAAAATCATTTGACAGTAAACAAAAGTTATATCAAGAGCTTATTGAAAATACACGATTTATTTTCGAGACTACACCTTTTGCAGAGATAGAAGCAAAATTCAGTGATCTCAAAAGACGTGAGATCGAACTTAAATGCGAATTGAAAAAACTCTTAGAACAACCTGGAATTACAGAAGATCTTAATGAAGAGAACCTGAACTCTTTAAATAGATACCTATCTAATGATCTTATGTATTTCAATTTTGACCAATATCAAGATGAGAACCTAGAAGTTTTATTTAATGCTATCACCAACTATAACCACTTGTTGGAAGAGAATCATTTTTTTAAGAAAAATGAATTTTTACAAATTATGTTAACGCTACAAGAAAATAACCTCAAAAAAACAAATAAGCTCTAATTTCTTAAATTGTTTTCAAACTACATATTACAGGGAGGCTTCATATTTGCATGCTTCCTCTATCAATCGTTCTATATCGTTTCCACATATAAATGACTGTAAATGTTTAAATTTCGCCTCATCCCAATCATAAATTTTTAAATCACGCAATGAAATAATCGTATCCGATTGAAACCTAAACTTAATATGCTTTGCCGGATTTCCAGCAACAACACTATAGGGTGCAACATCTTTTGTAACAACAGCTCCTGAAGCAATAATAGCGCCCTCTCCAACCTGAATACCCGGAAGAATCATGGCACGCATCCCTATCCAAACACCATCACCAATTATTGTATCTCCTTTACTTTGATACGATTCTACGATAGACTCAACAAAAGGATATAAACTAAACCAATCCGAACGATGCGTGTTATTTCCCCCCATCAATATTACAGCTTCAGCCGCAATACACACATACGAACCTATATATAACTGGTCTATAACCCAGGCAGGTTCCCATTGATTTAAACTGTACACATCTCCATACAAATAACGAACAACACATTCTTCAAAATTTCCTGTCCAAGCGTTACTGTAATAACTTGTATTGCCCTTAATATGAATATTGGGATTGGTATGAGTTTTGTGCAAATATTCAACACGGGACCAATGCTTAATCGGATCTTGTTTTGTACTCATTCTAGAATCTTTTTATGCAATTTATAAAATATTCTCAAATAGGGTATGATATGAATATGATATAGGAAGTAGTTCTAAAAAAAAGGAGTATCATTTCTGATACTCCTTTTTTTAGAACTACGCTAAATTTTATCCCGCTAAAGCTGCTTCGATAGCAGTAGTCAGCGAAGTTGTTGGACGACCGATCAAAGTAGATAACTGTTTTTCATCATCATATAAATCACCATTTGCTGCCCCGGTATCAAAACTTGCGATAGCAGTTGCTAATCCTTCAGGTAAACCTGCTTCTATTAAAGCTTTCGCATAATCTGACTCACTTAAATTTTTATATGGAATAACTTTACCTGTTTGATTTGAAATCTCTTCAGCCAACTCAGCTAAGGTGTAAGCATAGTCACCTGCTAGCTCGTATATCTTATTTTGTTGATCTGCACTGGTTAAAACAACTGCTGCCGCTTCAGCATAATCAGCTCTCGCTGCAGATGCTATTTTCCCCTCTCCTGCACTACCAAATAATGCACCATTTTGTAGTGCTGTAGGAACAGAAGCGGTATAATTTTCAGTATACCAACCATTACGCAAAATAGTAAAAGGCACACCCGATGATTTTAGAATTTCCTCCGTTAATAGATGTTCATTTGCCAACACCAATGAAGATGTATCAGCATGTAAAAGGCTGGTATATACAATCCATTCTACTCCCGCTTCTTTTGCAGCCTTGATAACGTTTTCATGTTGTGCCTGACGCTGTCCAATTTCATTTCCTGATATCAATAATAAATGATTAATTCCTTTCAATGACTCGACCAAAGTATCCGGTTTATTATAATCAAATAAGCGTGCTTCGATACCTAAGTCACCAGCTTTTTGAGTGTCACGCACTAATGCAACTAAATTGCTGCTTGCAGTTCTTTCTTTTAATTTTTCCACTACCAGACGTCCTAGATGTCCAGTTGCACCTGTTATTCCTATTTTCATAAATTCTATATTGTAATAAATTTTGTTACATTTAAAAGCAAAAAAAACTAACGAAATTTCTTCGCGAAATTTTCCAATGTCAGCCCTTTTAACGAATTAATCACCAATTGATCGGTATCAGAATAGAGCTGATCCAACTCCTTATTAATCTGTTTACCGACTGGACATTGCGGATTCGTATTCAAATTCTTTTTACCTAGCACTTCAGTATTCTTCACTGCCACATAGATATCTGCCAATGAAATTTGGCTACTCGGCTTATTTAACCGAGAACCTCCCTCTTTGCCCTTACGTCCTATGACAAAACCTGCATCTTGCAATGCACTTAGTTCTTTCCGCACCATCGCAGCATTCGTGTTAATACTACCTGCAATCCAATCCGAGTTCACCCAATTTTCTCCACTATCAGCCAGCAATGTTAATATATGTATAGCTGTTGAAAATCTTGTATTATTCATATCACCAACAAAGTTAGGAATATTTTTTATATTGTAACAAATTTTATTACAATTGAATTTAAAATGACAATTCCCTTGAAAAAATCATAAAAATAGCATGAGCTGCACAACAAGACTTAGGTCTAGATTATCGTAATGAAATATGATTAGAGATAACCCGTTGTACATTTTAAATAGTGCTAATTTTTAAATTATTGATATTGCTCTTAAAACTCCCAATATTCTTTCGTAATTTGCGAGTAGGTTATTCATTCTAAATCGTTTTGTCGTAAAAATAATTTACTGATTATCAGAGTAATGAACAACTTATTTATAGCCCTAAATCATAATGCACAACGGGTTTCTTTAATTTATTAAATCTGTTTCAAAGCTTGTACCTCCAGTTTACATTCACCCTGGAATAATGACACCTGATAGCACTCAAACCTTAATCTTACCTAAGTGCATACTGTCTGTATTACCACCACCATAACTCTCTACAAAAAATATAAACACTTCATACATCACTTCCTTTTTATGTTTCGGGATTTTAACATTTTGTTTGCCAGATATTAAGCTGTCTTTCGAGTCGTTCATCAAAAGTGGATATTCAACCCCATTATCTTCTGCATTATACAGGATTAAGAAGGAATCGTAAGACCTGGTGTTAAACTTCTTCTCCAGATAGACATCATATTCCCAAGTAACGCGAATCACTTGATTTTCTTGATCGAAATCCATCGTGTAGGAAGTGATGGGATTCGGGCTTCCTTTGGCAATCATAAATTTCTGCCAGTCAACTACAAAATCGTCTTCTTTCCGAATAAGTGCTTCGTTCAAATTATAAGACATCGCCACATCATATGCCCGCTTAGGATAGCTGTATGCCTTATAACCAATATTGATAATGGGATTTAACATACTAATATGCGACCTCACAATTTTGAAGCGCGTTCTACTGAGCAGTTGCTCAGGTGTAGGTTCGCGTTTTTTAACGCGAGGGAGAGAACGCACATAATTTCCTGTTTTCGTTAAGACAAACACAACAGAACCTGCTTTCCCGGAAACAGTCCCATTAACGCCATTTTTGATGATTGCCATAATTACCTGATTAGTTTATAGATAATTAAGATAAACATTAAAACGGAAACAACCTAATACCAAATTTTAATTAATAGCACTTTTTAATCAATTTTTATACAGTAATCAGTCAATATTGATACAGTCTACACTGAGTGATCACTGAGCAAGCACTGAACAAACACTGAACAAATAATGTTAAAAGATATAATTTGGTAATCATCTGATCTTCGTTTGCTGCACCTAAAAATTAAAGAGAGGAACCTCCGTTTGTGTAACAAAAATATTCTGGCTGAAACTCATTGCCCTTAACAAAACTGATGAAATGGAAGAAATAAGCATAAGCCTGCTCCGGCTCGCATGAAAAAACAGTTTACTGATTATCAGATTAATGAACAACTTATTTATCTTATTTATAGCCCTAAATCATAATGCACAACGAGTTAGAGATATATTAAATCAAACTATTTATATAGAAAGAATAAAGATTATCGAACTAAGTTGGAATACTCAGATCAAAAAAAAATAGCCCTAAGGCTATTTTTTTCAAATAATTCACTGTTAAAAACATATATCAACGATTTCCAGTAGTAATTACAATTTCATTACTATTAACAAGATCATGGTGAGATATTTTAAAGCCCTTTACTTTTTTCCCATCAATTGAAATACCGTTAATAAACCCTGCATCACCTTTACGGTCCCTTCTGATAATCAACTTATCTTTACCGTGATGATATTTTGCATCTAAATGTATCGTCACCTTATCGAATACCGGAGTTACAACCGTGTACTCCGGCCTCCCTGGACATAACGGATATATTCCCATCATATTCATAGATGCCCAAGTAGACATTGTGCCTGTATCGTCATTACCAGGTATTCCTCCTGGAGCATTCTTAAAATGAGTTTCTAAAATCTCCGTTACTAATTTTTGAGTACGCCATTCCTCCCCTTCGATTTCCGAAAAGATATGCGGATAAAGCATATCAGGTTCATTAGTTACGTCAAAATATCCTTTATCAAAAGTAGCTTGAAGTTTTTCCACAAAATTACGCTTACCCCCCATTAATTTCACTAATCCAGCAATATCATGTGGAATGGCAAAAGTATAATTCCAGGCATTTCCTTCATGAAAACCAGGATTTGGTTCGAAATTAGCACCTTGCAAAGGATCAAAAGGGGTTAGAAATTTACCATCAGGAAGTATAGGTCTAAAAGTTCCATACTCTTTTGAATAGTAGTGCTTATAACCTTTTGCCCGCTCAGCAAACATTTTGGCATCCTCTTTCTTACCTAGTGAAGCCGCGAACTGTGAAAGGTTCCAGTCTGCAAGGAAATACTCAATTGAATGAGACACTGAGTTATCAAATTTGGCACGTAGTGGTACGTAACCGTATTTTACATAATCAGCATTATCAGGACGAATTTTATTGGTACTATCTATAGTTGTTGCTGATTTATAAAACGCCTCATATGCAGCTTCATGATCATAATCTCGAATACCTTTCATCCATGCATCAACGATAACGGGAATTGCGGGATCTCCATCCATGGTATAAGATTCGCGACCATACAGCTCCCATTTAGGCATCCATCCGCTTTCTTTATAAATATCGATCATAGAACGGATCATCTCTGTTTGTCGGTCAGGAAACAATAGACTCATTAACGGCTGGACATTGCGGTAAGTATCCCACAGAGAAAATACAGTATAACGATTTCCTGACGTTTTTAATGTTTGACGGGTCTCCATAGCGGGATATTGTCCATTAACATCCTGAAGAATATTTGGATGAATTAGAGCATGGTACAATGCTGTATAGAAGACTGCTTTCTGATCTTCAGTACCACCTTCAACTTCGATTTTCGACAAATCTTCATTCCATCTCTTAGAAGCGGCTAATCTGATTTGATCAAATCCGCCTTTGGGTTGTTCTTGATCTAAATTTTGTCTTGCATTTTCAACACTTACGAAGGAGACTCCCATCTGGACTTCAACCTGCTCGTTTTCAGAAGTTTCAAAGCTTAAATAAGCACCAATATCATCCCCGGACATTTCGTTATGATATGCTGTAAAAACTTTATACTTTCCAGCATCCTTATTCCAATCGTTTTCCCAAACTTCTCCCTGCTTCTGAAATTTCCAGTATCCCTTTTCCGAAGGTTTCTTACTCAACCTTAAGACAAAATAAATCGGATATACAGCTTGATTGTTAACATAACAAAATGATCCCAATAACTTTGAACCTTCAATCTCTCGATCGTTAACAAATCGCATTGTAGCTCCCGTTTCATTCGTTAACCCTTCACCTAAATTAAGTAAAATATGGCTTTTACCCTTCGGAAAGGTAAATCTGGAAATTCCTGTTCGTAGTGTCGCTGTAGCTTCAGTTTTCACACCATATTTTTCTAAAAAATTGGTATAGTAACCCGGTGTGGCACTTTCATTTTTGTAAGTACTTCCATAATTCCGATAATCGACATCAAGACGGCCTGTTGTTGGCATCAGCAAAAGACTCCCCATATCTGGACATCCTACACCGCTCAAGTTAACATGAGAAAATCCCGTAAAAAACTTATTGTTATATTCATAGGGAGTGGACCACCATTGTGCATCCTTATTAAATTTGTTCAAAGATGACCCCATGACATTAAAAGGCGAAACGTTCATCAGCCCCTGCGGAACCTGTGCACCCGGATTAGTCGTACCATAGTTAGTTGTTCCAATAAATGGATTAACATATTCTACTGGTTTTTTTTGCGCCAATGTCGCATGCGAAAGAAAGAGAAAAATAAAACTATGACCGAGACTACGCCAATTTATAGTTTTATTTAAATTAAGTACTGTTTGTCGTTTTGGTAGAGACTCTGTACAAATACGACCAAACTTAATGGTTTTATATGTACTATTTAACCATGATTTGACAATTCTAAAATCTTTCAAAGTAACTAAGCTTTTTATTTTCATTTATTTTAATAAATTATTATTGCGCCATTTAAATAGGAATGCCACAATCTTTTTTAGCATTTAAATTATCGATCTACGTTATTAATTTGAGAATTACCCTAATCTATCTCCCTCTCAACGGCTTACTTTTTCATTCAGGTTTCCAGATCATTATATCCATTTTAATAATCTACGTTTCAAGAAAAGATGACCTTGAACTCTATTCTCATAGGAGTGATCGTAGAATACGAATAATTTCGTATAAAAAATTAATTGAATCCACATCAGATGTGTAGACTTACCTGCGAAATATGGATGCGCGCTCATCAAAGATTAAGATTGCACCTATTCTCATCAAATAAAAAATAAGGATTATCCTAGCTACAATAATACATATAATTAGAAGATCATACAATACAGAGTCATCCTTAAACAAAATTCAGCACATACTTCTTTATATTTAAGATGGAGCAGTATTATTTTAATCTTTTCTCTGATTTAAATCTTCACTTTTACTATTCAATACGCGTATTTTTATTTCTTGTCTTATGGCAAGCAGTGCTAAACAAAATAAGGTTATAATTGTTAAAACTAAATTGTTTGAAATAGAAACAATTATGAACGGTTTAACGTCAGGATCTAAAAAAATATAATAGATAACAATGGAATTTGCACACTTCACCAATTAAAAAAAAATGAAAATACTAATAAAATTTATGCTTGCACTAGGTGTCAGTATAACTCTTCCCTGTATCATGGCCAAAGCTGCTGATAAAATTGCTGTAATAAATAACGTTACGCGAATAATTGAACAAAACGCCCCTTCTGTCATTTTAAATCAGCAAGGAAATATTGATTCATTAATCCAATATTTTCAATACACAACCAAATCATTAAAAGATGACATATCAGGATTAAGTGAAGCACAACTACAATTTAGTCCTGGAGAAGGAAAATGGTCAATAGGTCAATGTCTAGAGCATATCATAAGCTCAGAAAGTCTGTTATTTGAAATGGCAAAAAAAGAATTGGGAAAAGCGCCACAGCCTAACCGGAAAAATGAAGTCAAATCAACTGATCAAGGTCTCATAAACATGATGACTGATCGAAGTCAAAAATTTCAGGCGCCAAAAGAACTGCAACCCACAGGAAAATATAAAAATAGCCAAGTAGCAATAAAGGACTTTCTAGCAGCTAGAGAGCCTGTTTTATTATACATCAAAAATGCAAATATAGATGACCTTCGCAATCACATCAGTGACTACCCAACAGGCGTAGTTGATGGTTATCAAAACCTACTTTTTATCGCCGCTCACTGTGCTAGACACACTAAACAGATTGAAGAAGTATTAGCAGATCCAAATTTTCCAAAAAAATAAATCATGAAAAACCAAACATATCAAATCGACATTCAAGCACCAGCTTCAGTAGTATTTCACAAAATGCTAGATAAAGAAACCTATAAATTATGGACTTCCGAATTCAACCCTACATCAGATTATGAAGGCGGATGGAATAAAGATGATAAAATTTACTTTATTGGACAAAATAAAGATGGTAAACGTGAAGGTATGGTAGCTAAAATTTTAGAAAATATCCCTAATGAATTTGTTTCCATTTATCATTACGGAATATTGGATGGAGATATAGAAATCACAGAGGGACCAGCAGTCGAAAGCTGGGCAGGAGGTACGGAGAACTATCATTTTAAAGAACATAATGGAATAACAAATGTAACTGTTCAAGTAGATACCACAGAAGAATACCTATCTTACTTTGATGAAACTTGGCCCAAAGCCTTATCAAGGTTAAAAGAAATTTGCGAATAATACATATAACTATTCATTATGTTTGAAACAGTTGAGAATTACTATCACAGTAAAAAAGAACCAATAAAAAGTTGTTTACTAGCATTAAAAGAAATTATTCTCAGACTGGATCCGCTTATAACAGAAACGCAGAAATGGGGCATGCCCTGTTTCTGCTATAAAAATAGAATATTTTGTTATCTGTCAATAGATTCAAAAAAAGATATTCCCTATATCATGATGGTAGAAGGCAGACATTTAGATATTCCAGCTCTTGAATCGGGAAATCGTTCTAAAATGAAAGTTTTTTATGTTGATCCCAACGCAGACTTCGATTTAGTTACGATCAATCACATCATGCAAGAAGCACTGAATCTTTATAGAACCGGATTACTGACAACAAGTACAAAAAATACATAAACAAAAATCCTCAACCATGTAGTTACCCTATTATAAAGAGTAACAATAGGTTAATCTAGGATCATACACGATCAATTCTATGATCACACACCTCCACCCAAATACAACCCTAGGATCATACAACATGGACTGAATGACCACACTTGCACCACACAAGGACTAGCCTAGGATCATACAACACGAACTATAGGATGATACGAGATCCACTAAACAAACAGGCCTTCTATACCTTTTCTATGCACAATATGCATACATCAAATAGCCAATGTCGCTTATTATATACCTATACGTTAAGCTATGATAGATCACATAAAATCTTAATGAAATAAAAATTTTACATATATATAGTAATTGTTGGTCTATAAATTGATTGTATTAAGTTATGGCAAGATTTTTAAAAGTAATATTCTTATTAGCTATTATTGCGGTCTTCGGATGGTTGCTATGGTCTAAGTTTGAAAACAAAACTACAAAAGTTACAACACATCAACTTTTGATCGAGCGAATAGAAGCAATGGGCAAGCTTGAATTGGTCAAATATAGATTTAGCGATGTTGTTGAACATAAAAATATTACAACATTCTTACCCGACGCAAGTGTACTACTTATCATAAAAGCAGATGCCGTTGGATGTATCGATTTAACAAAAGTCAAACAAGAAGATATTGAAGTTTTTGGAGACTCTGTTTCTATGCGTCTACCTTTACCTGAAATTTGCTACATCAAGATAGATCATAAATCTTCCCGAGTTTACGATACCAAAATGGCATTCTTTAGAGAAGCTGACCTTGTAGATGAAGCCTATAAAAATGCGGAAAAGGAGATTGCAACCGAGGTAAAAAAATCAGATATATTGCAACAAACCCGAGCAAATGCGTTGAACGTTTTTACACCGCTGTTAAAGGGTTTAGGTTTCAATAAAGTAAGTCTTTCATTTGAAGAATAAACGTTGGCAAAATTTAGATTTTGAAATAGAAGCTGTAACCATTTTAAAGATGTAAATAGATTTACAGTGTAACAGTGATTCATTAACATTAAATCTAAGTACGATTTAATTATGGGAATCTGATCCATCATGGTCGAAGAAATGATAGTTCTTATCGGTTTTCTATTTACATTCTACAAACTGTAAAAAACAGTATAAATATACATCCAGTATACAGAAGTAGACAACTAAATATGAACGCATTATTTAAAAAAGTGCTTTTATAGCACTTTTTCAGTTTTAGCAATGTGATTCTCAAGTAATGAAGGAACTTCATTCCAATGATTAATGCGTTCATGATGATCGATAGCAATATTATGATAAGCCGTAAACATTAACGGTTTTCCTTTACAAAAATCAAGATTCTTGCAATAATCATCAATCATAAAATCCGTATCTATAATACTTTTATCTCCACAGAAAATAATATTTTTCCAGCTTATAAAAGGAAAATGCTCTTGCAACCAAGCTCTCTTTTCAAACAAGGATAATGGAAATTCCATAGCAGCAGAAACAATAAATATTTCATACTCTTTCATTAGCGATTTGACCGTCTCTATAGCACCGTCCATAACCGGAGCAGTCCTAAAAAATGATTCTGTGTTTAAGATTTTGTGTAGCGCTTCTTTATCAGAAAATGCCTCCTCCTCTCCCAACCCTTTGATCATATCTTGGTTTAATGCTACACCAGTTTCTTTTTTATACCATTCAATAAGATGTGGCTCAATGTCAGCAATGACACCATCCATATCTATAGCGATTGATTTTTTCATATCTACTATTTTTTGCAATAAAAATACTAAATTATGCAATATTATACAACATTATGCCAAATATAATTGTATATATTTGCATATATAAGTAACGATTATGGTAAAAGAGGAGCGCCTACAACTCATATTAGAACAGCTTTCAAAAGAAAATAAAGTACGACTAGAGCATCTCAGTGATCTGCTAAAGGTTTCTGAAGATACTGTCCGTAGGGATATTAAAACATTAGACTCTCAAGGGCTCTTAAAGGCTGTAAGAGGTGGCGCATTGGCCAACTCTCCTATTCCACATCATTATAGAGATCGAGAAAAGTATGACTTAGGTCAAAAACAAGCTATTGCTTTAAAAGCATTAAATTTTTTAAAAGATGGACATGTCGTATTTTTTGATGGAGGAACTTCAGTTGTGGCGTTAGCAGCAAGTCTTCCAAAAAATTTAAGAATAACAGTAGTAACAAATAGTTTTCCCGTAGTCAATGTTCTAGAAGACCATCCAAATGTGGAAGTTATATTTGCAGGGGGAAGATTATATAAAGTATCTTTCACAGCTATAGGTATAGACGCATTGAATACGATAAAGAATGTTCGCGCTGATGTCTGTTTCTTAGGTGTTTGTAGTATTCACCATACCATAGGTATTACCGCTAAGGATTACGAGGATGCACAAATAAAAAAATTGATGATTACACAAGCTGTTAAAACAGTTGCTTTATCAACCCTAGAAAAAACCAGTACCGTTGAGGCATTTTATATTGGACCAGCCACTGCTCTTGATAGCATTATTACTGAAGCAGATCCAAACCATAATGCATTAAAAGTTTACAAAGAGTTAGGCATTGAGATTATTTAAATATCCTAGCTGCACGATAATGAAATAATGGTTGTTATCCTTTATCTAAACGTACTATCTATAAAATTTGCTTCATATCGATTGTTAAAAAGGTTACGATAGCAACAAATAGGCTAAAAAACAGGGAAACAGAAAATATATACTTACTGACTCAATTGTAAAACCATCTGAATATTACATCTTTTATAAGGAGTCGCTCGCCCCGCGATTTTTCGGAATCCGAGCTTATGATATAAATTGATAGCAGGTTTTAAAATGGTATTACTCTCTAAGTATATACTTGCTGCACCCAATTCTTTAGCTTTATTTACGACCGCTTGACCAAGCAAAAATCCTAAATTTTTTCCTTGAGCTTTTGGAGATACAGCCATTTTAGCCATTTCAAAATCATAATCTCCGTCATTCATTTTAATAAGAGCACAAACACCTAATGGTTCATGATTATAAAGCGCTACTAAAATAGCCCCACCTTGATCTAAAATGTATTCTTGAGGATTATCCAGCGCTCGATAATCAGCCTCTTCCATTTCAAAATAAGTAGAAATCCACTCTTCATTAAGAGATTTAAAGGCTAATTGGTGTTCAGATTGATAAGAAACAATCTGTGCTGCTTTACTTTCTCGTATCTTTTTTTGTTCTTTTACTCTTTTTAACAATGATTTTTGCTCTAAAAGAAATTCCCATTCTTCAATTGCCTCCCAAAGATTATATGTAGCTTCATCTATAACCGTCTCGATGGCTGCATCCACATCGCTACATGAAATTTTTACTGTTTCACTGAGATTTTTCCCCTTATCAGTTAAGCCCACAACATTTCGACGTTTATCACTTGATGATAAATTATCTTCAACAAGTCCAGCCTGAGCCATTTCTCTTATAATTTTGGTTACAGAAGGTTGCGAATGTCCAATTTCATTTGCAATGTCAGTAATTGTTTTTTCCCCTTCTTCTGCCAAGATAAAGAATACGGGAAACCACTTCGGAAGAAACTCGACATGGTATAGTTCATATATCTGCGCAGCATCTTCCGTCACCTTATTAGTCAATAATCGGAGTCTACTGCCCAACGCCATTTTTCCAGTTTTATTAAAAAAATTCATAAAATATTTTTTAGATTGCCCATCTGCATAACCAATTACATAACTAGTTATGCAAAAATATAAAAATATTCTTCTTATCAAAAGAATATGTAATAATTTGGATTTTTCCCTGGATCCTAATGGGTCCAAAAAACAGTTGGTTTCATCTATTATAAGCTTTACTCTTGGGAAGAAGCAATTTATACCTTTACCATCATGCGAAGCACTTATACCAATTATCATTACGATATTATAGAAGTTCCTAGAATTTCTGTAGAGGAAAGGGTGACATTTATATTGAAACATTTATGAAACGAATTGATATGCCATTTGAATAAGTTTAATTGATTTTTTTCAATAGTTAAAAACACCAAGAAGTCGGAAATTATAATAATTCGTCCGACACACACGGACACCTGCAAAATCATCCCATACCATTTAAAAAGCAATAAAATCAGTACATGCAAGTATTCAATTTTTAGCCATTAACATATTCGGGTATCAATCCAAAAATGATCGCGACTTTTTAGAATAGATTCCGGGGTAACTCGATTTAAAACAATGGATTGATCAGAATGGAGTAAATCTTTACGATCCTGTTCATTCTCTACAAACAGCATTCGCAATATGGCATCACTTTCACTCACTTGAATGTCAGATTCCACCACTTTCGTATCATTAGAAATAAACCAGTATCTAGCCTCTTCCTTAGTCAAAAATTTTAAATACATAAGACAAGAATCAAATTCTACCAATTCTTTAATTGCTTTTTCAGGATAAAAATTCCGAATATATTCTTCATATAGATCACGTCGATTATTTCGCAGCGCAAAATTTCTAACAATCAATCGATGTGGATTACATACTAGACTAAATTTTTGAGGATTTTCTAAGAATCCATAATGCTTATTGTATCGTGCAATACGTGCATCCAAACTATTTTTATTGCTGTCCATAGATTTATTCTATTACTTATATATATAACAATCAAATGCTTATAGTGTTTAATCATTATATATCATGGCTTTTCCTCTTAAATGCATATTTTCCAAACGCCTAGTTTTCATAATCGATTTTGCATATTTAGACTTATCTTTAACAGCACGATATCGCTAGTCTGTTCTGTAAAAAAATTATAATGACAAAATACATACAACTATTCATTGCAATTATTTTCTCAACGAGTAATTTACATGCTCAAAGCGTCATTGATCTTGGGCAAACAGATCAGATATATTCAACAATACTTAAAGAGAATAGAACTATAAATATATATTTTCCAGAAGATTATAATAGCACAGATACAATCAAATACCCGACCATCTATATTTTAGATGGAGGTATAAAAGAAGATTTTATTCACCTAGTGGGGATCGTTCGTTATTATACACAACCGTGGATCGCGCAATTTCCAAAATCAATCGTCGTTGGTATCGAAAATACCAATAGAAAGAGAGATTTCACATTTGCTGTAGACAATCTGGAATTCCTAGAAAAAGAAGGTTTTAAGAAAGAAAGTTTTCCCCAATATGGAAAATCAGCAGCATACATCGCATTTCTTGAAAGTGAATTACAGCCTTATATGGAAAATAAATACCATGCAAATAAAGATCGAACAGTTATTGGAGAATCATTAGCAGGTCTTTTAGCATCTGAAATTCTAGTGGAGAAGCCTGATTTATTTAGTAAATACATCATTATAGCACCGAGTCTATGGTGGGGAGAACAAAAATTATTACATGAATCTAAAAATCCATTAAATGCTAATATCAAAAATCCATTAAACGTCTATTTAGGAATTCCCAATAAAGATGAAGACATTAAAATGTATGAGGAATCAATAAAGTTTTCTCAGATATTGAAACAAATCAATAACATCAATTTATGTTTTGACTATTTACAACTAGAATTGCATGCAACAATTGTTCACCAAGCCGTATATAATGCATTTAAAAAATTATACCCAAAGAAATAAATAAGAACCTTTCCCGATAAGGTCTACCTTTAGATTTATAGATAGCTTATATTCCAATAGCATCTATTGGTAGGAATTAGCCATGTAAAGTAAAAGGAATTTATAGGTAGAATCTCTTTTAGCAGAAATTAAGCATTGTTTATAAACAATAAATAATCAGTATTAAAAAAAAAGATATTATACTTTCATTTCAAAAAGCGTAAATGAGTTATTTCGATAATGCGCTGGCATATCAGTATTTCCCTGAAGCGCAATGGTGGCTACAATATTAAAACCACATTCTTTATAATAATGATTTAATCGTTTATTACCTGCAGTAGTATCCATTCTTATAAATTCTTTTTGTTCTTGTTTAGCTATTATTTTCACATATTCAATTATCTTGACGACAAAATTTTGACCTCTAAAAAATGGATTTGTAGCAATACGATGAATATAAATCGCCGGTATATCATTTTTTTCTTGCCATATAATCGGATCAGAATCAGCGAGTAGAAAAACACAAGCAATTTGTTTATCTATCACAATCTTATACTGCTGTCCCGCTTCAATTTCCTTAAGTACCACACACTCTTCAAATCCCAACCAGTTCACCTTACCTAATGCATGTTGATAGGCAATTGCCTGCTCATACAATTCCATGTGGGTAACCAAATCTTCAATACTACTTTTTTCTATTCTCATGAATCTTTAAATCTTGTTTTAAAACTATTGCCAGATTATAAATATAGATGATTTAGCATAAACAAAGAGTAACCTTAAATTTTTTCTATCACATTATAATTTTATCTTTGGCATATGACTATTGAGGAATTAAAAGAATATTTTGATGTTGTATCATTACCCGAAGAAATACAAATAACAGTTGATATGCATATTTTCGATATGCCCAAGTTTCTACAAGCTAATATAGCTGCTTTGGAACGTTGGAATAAAGAATTAGAAAAATGTCCTTCTTACCATCGTCTGATAAATTTAAAAAAAGCGCTTGAGAATCAATAATTAATATCGAAGCGATAAACCTTATCGCTTCGATATTATTCCTGTAATAAACTGTGTTGCGAAGCGGTAAAAATATTTCTAAATACGATGTTCATTTCCTTCTCCCGCTGTGCAGCTTCTATGCCACAAAGTGGAAATAAATGAATCACATGATCTTTGAAAATAGATACAAAGGCGCGACTTTCAATTGCAATCCTGTTATATATTATGGCGTTATCCATGTCTTGTTCCCGATTTTTCCACGATTGCTCTGCCAATTGATAAATTAAATCTCTCCGTTTATTAAAATCATCTCGTATCTTATCCAATCGTTTAAAATGAAGTTTCCCTTTATCCTTTAACCAGACTTCATCCTGAGATTTTATAATAAAATACCTTTCGACCAGATCAATAAAGCGTCTAAACATACCGATAAAATTACTTAGCAATGTTAGTTCTGCAAACGGAATAAAGGGATACTGGTACAAAAGTTCAGGCCAAGTACTTTTTGATTCATTAATCAAAAAACTCCGTGAGTCCTTTACAAAAATATTTTCTACAGAAAAGCTGTGGCTTGCTGTACACTCTAAACCAAACGTATCCCAATCATAATGAATTAAAACATCATTCCGATCGAAAAAGAAAGAATATACAAGCTGATGACCACTTTCATCCAATACGGGTATACCATTTTCAGTGATGACACAGTTTGCTGTAAAATGAGTCAGATGCGGAGCTCCAGTAGCATATTTCCAATGACCCTTAATTATATAACCTCCTTGCTCACGCTCTGCGTATCCCGATGCACGACCACTTCCACCAAGACAGACTTGAGGATTCTTAAAAATCTCGTTACCGATTTGCAGATCGATAAAACCGACAAATAAATTAGCTCCGGAGCATAAAGTAATGGTCCAGGCTAAGCCGCCATCATGATAAGCCAACTCCTCTAAAAATTGGAGTCCTTCTAACAAAGAAAATCCCAAACCACCAAGAGATTGAGGTACCCATATCTTAAACCATTTTTCAGCAATGGTTAAATCCAATTGAGCTGCAGTCATCGTTTTAGAATCAATTGCATGCTGTTGTTGGTCTTTTATCAGATTAATTTGATCTGGAGTAAGTATCATATGTTAGTTCATGTTTAAGAATTCTCTTCCAGTTAAAATAACCAAAGAAAGCCATCACAAATAAAAATACAGTCAGTGCTGCGAATAGTAGTAAATCTTTATGATAAAGCAAAGGGATCGCCATGAGATTACTAATATTTAATAAAATCCAATTCTCGATTTTTCGCTTTGCCAGCAACCACATGCCTGCCCATGCGGTACAAGATACCAAGGCATCCCATAGCGGAACATCAGAATCTGTAGCATGTAACAATCCGAAATAGAATACGGTAAATCCTATAATACATATCAATAAGACAATAATCCAATCCTTACGTGATGCACTCGATATGATATGTTGATGATTACTATTTTGTTGCCAGTAAATCCAACCATAAATACTCATTAATAAGTAATACATGTTCAAGGCAATTTCACCGTATAGTTTTGCGAAATATAAAACGTAAATGGATATCACAATACCAGAAATACCAAAAAGGTAATTAATAGGTTTATTAGACTTTGCAAACCAAACCTGCAATATACCAAAGCCTACTGCTAGCCATTCTGCGAGGGATGTAGCTTTAACCTGCTGAAAAAAATCGTTTAAAATTTGATTTAACTGCATTTAATATGTGTGTAAAATAAAAACAATACACACTTAGGGAGTCGCTATAAATGCAAGATTTTTGAAATTAAATATCCCTACGCCAGCATTACCCGGATCAGGTATATAACAACAATTGCTCAGAGTAAATGAGCAATTGTTGTTATTTGGGTATAATCTCAGCCTGTAACAGTAAATCCTACTGCAAGCACCCCATAAGTATGGTTAGAAGAAATTAATCTTTAAAATTTTCAAGTTTTAATGCAGTATGTGTCCGCTTTCTAGTGGCTTCACAAAGCTCAGCATCATCATTCAATGATTGTCCATGTGATGGGATCATTTCACGTAACTTTTTGCGATATTCATCCGCTTTAGCACGTTCCGGAAAACATCTTTTCAGAAGTTTGATCATAATAGCTACAGAAGTAGATGCACCTGGCGAAGCGCCTAATAACGCTGCAATGGAACCATCTGCAGAAGATACAACTTCAGTACCAAATTCTAGAACACCCCCATGCTTAGCATCTTTTTTGATCACTTGTACACGCTGGCCAGCAACTTCAATTTTCCAATCCTCTAATTGCGCTGTAGGCATAAACTGTTTCAAAGCATCTAATTTATCTTTGGGACTCTTCATCACCTCTGAAATTAAATATTTTGTTAAGTCCATATTATCACGTCCTACAGATAACATCGGTTTAATATTTGATAACTTGATAGAAGCCGGTAAGTCAAAATAAGAACCTTGTTTTAAAAATTTAGTGGAAAAACCAGCGTATGGTCCAAACAATAAAGCTTGCTTACCATCTATATAACGCGTATCAAGATGTGGAACAGACATTGGAGGTGCACCTATAGATGCTTTACCATATACTTTCGCATGATGCTCTTTGATCACATCATCATTGACACAACGTAACCACTGACCTCCAACAGGAAATCCTCCATAACCTTTAGATTCAGGAATACCAGATTTCTCTAATAATAATAAAGAGTGTCCACCAGCACCTATAAAAACAAACTTAGCGTTGATTGATCTTTTTTCCCCAGTCTTTAAATCCTTGACTTCTAATTCCCATGTACCATTTTCATTTCTATCAATATCACGTACTTCTTGGGTAAGATGTAAGGTAATATTTTCTTTAGAATCCAAATGCTCAACTAAATCACGTGTTAACGCGCCAAAATTTACATCCGTACCTAATATCATTTTCGTCGCAGCGATTTTATCATCTGCAGGACGACCTTTCATCATTAATGGAATCCATTCATTTAAGACGGCCTTATCTTCTGTATATTCCATGCCCTTAAACAAGTTATTCTTAGACAAAGCATCGAATCTCTTATGAAGAAAATCAATATCTTTTTCGCCAAAAACAGCACTCATATGCGGGACAGAACGAATAAAGTCTTCCGGTTTTTTGATAACTCCTTGGTCGACCAAGTAAGTCCAAAATTGTTTAGATACCTCAAATTGTTCAGCAATACTGATTGCTTTATCAATTGTTACCGAACCATCCGCTTGTTGTGGGGTATAATTCAATTCACATAATGCAGAGTGACCAGTTCCTGCATTATTCCATGCATCTGAACTCTCCGCTGCAACAACATCCAAGCGCTCTAAAATCTCTATTTTAATATCCGGACTCAACTCATTAATAAGTGTGCCTAGAGTTGCGCTCATGATACCTGCGCCAATTAAAACGACGTCTACCTCTTTGGTATTTTTTGTTTTTTTACTCATGTCTTCGTGATTGATGCAAATTTAATATAGATTTTTATATTAACGCAATCCTTTTGTCAAAAAACTGTACTTTTTAAAACCACTTATTCAAAAATACCATACTATTATTAAGAATTCCCTAACCTGAACGTTTTCCTTATTTTGATTTAACCCGACTCTTTAAAGTAGTCGCTATTTTTAAAACTTATTTTTCAATTATGCTTTTCGAGAATGCAAAATTAAATTGATATTAAGGTTGCGATTGTAGTATAGTTTTAACATTTTTGCAAGTACATTATAGTACATATAATACAAAAGAATGAAATTACTTGAAGGAAAAACTGCTCTAATCACTGGAGCCTCAAAAGGAATAGGAAGAAAAATTGCTGAAGTATTTGCACAACATGGTGCAAAAGTGGCATTCACATATTTATCATCTGTGGAAAAAGGTCAAGCTTTGGAGCAAGAACTTCAGGCTTTCGGAACGACTGTAAAAGGTTACCGTTCAGATGCATCAAAATTTGATGAAGCTGAAAAATTAATCAGTGACATCGTTGCTGATTTCGGCACTATTGATGTGGTTGTAAACAATGCAGGAATTACAAAAGATGGCTTGTTAATGCGTATGACAGAAGAAAATTGGGACGATGTAATCAATGTAAACTTAAAATCCGTATTCAATATCACTAAAGCAGCATCCAAGGTCATGATGAAAAACCGTAAGGGTTCTTTTATTAACATGAGTTCTGTAGTAGGCGTTCAAGGAAATGCAGGCCAAGCAAATTATGCTGCTTCTAAAGCTGGAATTATTGGCTTTTCAAAATCAGTTGCTAAAGAATTAGGTTCACGTAATATCAGATCCAATGTCGTTGCTCCAGGTTTTATTCGTACTGAAATGACAGAAGTATTAGATCCGAAAGTAGTAGCAGGCTGGGAAGCAGGTATACCATTGAAACGTGCTGGAGAAGCAGAAGATGTTGCAAATGCATGTTTATTTCTTGCATCAGATTTATCGGCATACGTTACAGGACAAGTATTGCCTGTAGATGGCGGTATGTTGTAATCAGATATACATAAAATATTAAAAAAAGGTTCTTGAACATTAACAAGAACCTTTTTTATGCGCTAAATTTTTATTGATAGCCTCATTGCCACTATCCAATACAGATATTAACAGCCTAGAAATTATTCATATTGGCACAAACATTAGTCAAAAGCAAAAAAATGAATGGGTACATGAGTGACCTGTCATGCATTTAGGATTGTAAATAAAACAAATTTATCTAAGTTTGTACTGAAATTTATAGCGTATGAACTGGGATCGGGTATTTACTATTCAAAATCAAACAGAATTTAATAAAATCTGCTTAGACACTTTTCATTTTCAAATGGAACATGTCAGTATTTACAAAAAATATGTGCAGTACCTCAATATAAAAATAAATACGATCGATCATTACACTAAAATACCATTTCTGCCAATCGAGCTTTTTAAAACTCAGGAAATTATTGCCCATGATCTACAACCTGAGATCATATTTACAAGTTCAGGAACCACAGGAATGACTACCAGTAAGCATCTTGTTGCTGAAAAAAAAGTTTATGAGCAAAGTTTCAGAACTGCTTTTGAACAATTTTATGGAAAAATGGAAAATATAGCCATATTAGCTCTACTTCCCTCCTATTTAGAACGTACTGGATCTTCACTAATTTATATGATTAATGATTTAATGGAGCATAGTCAACAGCCAGAAAGTAACTATTTTCTGTATAATCACGAAGAACTATACCAAACACTCTTACAATTAAAAACAAAAGGGACGAAGACATTACTTTTCGGAGTGACATTTGCCTTACTAGATTTCATAGAAAAATATGAATTATCTTTTCCAGAATTAATCATCATGGAGACGGGAGGCATGAAAGGCAAACGTAAAGAAATGGTTCGGGAAGAAATTCATGATTTACTTTGTAAAAGCTTTCAGGTTTCTGGCATACATTCTGAATATGGAATGACAGAATTACTGTCTCAAGGATATTCTTATGGCAATGGCATATTTAAGCATCCCAATTGGATGAAGATTTTAATTCGAGAAACAAATGATCCACTAACACTTGCGACAAACAAAAAAACAGGAGCGATCAATGTTATTGACCTAGCAAATCGATATTCATGTTCATTTATCGCAACCCAAGACCTCGGAAAAATTTACGATGATGGATCTTTTGAAGTATTAGGTCGGTTTGATCAAAGCGATATACGCGGTTGTAATTTACTTGTACAATAATTTATGCATGCAGATCGTCGCAATTAGATGTATGCTTAAGATATGCAGAAAGAAAATAATAAAAAAACCTGATTTTAAAAGTTAGCCAAAATATCAAAAAAGACCAGATTTTAACTTTCTGGTCTTTTTTATATCATTATTTCAAACTTGGATCTTCGAAAGTATTTCCACTTGTCATATCACCAGAATCATATCCTTTCTTAAACCAGGCACGTCGCTGTGCTGAGGTTCCATGTGTGAAAGAATCGGGCACAGCATAACCTTGAGCTTGAGTCTGTAATTTATCATCCCCTACAGCTTCTGCAGCAGCCATACCATCCAAGATATCATTGTAGTCAATCTTTATGTCAGACAGTTTATTAACATGATGCGCCCATACTCCAGCGTAAAAATCGGCTTGTAATTCAGTCATCACCGAGATTTTATTATTTTCAACTTCACTCAATTTACCGCGCATATTATTCGTCTGTGGTAGCAAACCAACTAGTTGTTGAATATGATGACCAACTTCATGTGCGATAACATAGGCCAAAGCAAACTCACCTTTAGCACCAAATTTTGTTTTCAATTCTTGATTGAAAGTTAAATCTAAATAGATCTTATGATCACCCGGGCAATAAAATGGTCCGTAAGATGCTTTTCCTACACCACATCCATCAGTTTCCGTACCTCCATCATAAACCACCAAACTGGTTGCTTCATAATTTTTACCCAACTGCTCTTTAAAAAGTGCCGTCCAAACAGTCTCCGTACTCGCTAAAACAGTTCTTGAAAAATCAGTTAATTTTGCTTCCTCTTCACTAATTTCTCTTGGCTGTCCAGTTTGCTCTGTACCAGTCATATTTTGCGCCTGTTGTAATAACTGCGCTGGATCTCCCCCCATCAGAAATCCAATAATCAATACAATTATTCCACCTACGCCACCTAAAGTCAGTTTTTGACCACCAGACATTCCCCTTCTATCCTCAAAGTTGTCACTCTTTCTACCACCTTGCCATTTCATGTTTACACAATTTTAGTTTAATTTCAGTTAATATTAAATAAGATACAAATTATATCGTTTACAGCATCGCAAATTATATTCCAAATTATCAATCCTTTATTTTTAGAGTTGTTATATCTGGTATTTTTAGATATAGAATTATAAATATTCATTATGTTTGCAACTTATCATTTGCAACTTATCCAAAATTTAGATGAAATTAGAAAATCAACTTTTCGAAAGAGCGGGAAATAAATGTGAATTGAGTCAAGCAACTGAAGATTTAGTCCTATACACATTACCACCCGATTTACAAGCCAATGCCGAAAACACCATCGTTGTATGTCAAAAATGTGCCGATCAATTCAATAAAACGACACAATTAGATGCCGAATATTGGAAATTCCTACCCGATAATATGTGGTCAGATGTACCTGCTGTCCAAGTAGCTGCTTGGCGTATGTTGAATCGCTTAAAAAATGAAGGTTGGGCTTCAGATGCATTAGATATTTTATATCTAGATGATCATACCTTGGAATGGGCCAAACAAACAGGAGATCATGAAAATGATGGCTATGTAGAATTTCACCTGGATAGTATCGGACAACAATTGTTTGACGGAGATTCTGTAGTGCTCACCAAGACATTAGATGTAAAGGGATCTTCAATCCGTGCAACATTAGGTACTGTTGTTAAAAATATCCGACTTGTTTTCGATAATACAGAACAAATTGAAGGAAAAATTGATGGTCAGACGATCGTGATTTTGACAAAATATTTAAGAAAGCAGAATTAAAATAAAAAAGATCCCCGATACAGAAAAGTATCGGGGATCTTTTTTAAATAAAGGATTTTATTAAACAGTCCTTTTTTATTTCTGTTTAGGATAGTCGCGCATATGTGCAAATTCATAATTTGGATGCAATTTCAAGCTATCGATCAAATCACTTAACATTTTTTGTGCTTTCCTAGTTTGAAACATATCGTCATGCATTAATAAAACAACATTATTTTTAGAAAATGACGTACCATTACGCAACCTATTATTAATTTGACGATAGATAAAACTCACAGACTCTACTGGCATACCCGATGGTTTACCCTTCTTCCACTCACAATCCCAACCCATCGATCGGTAACCATTTTGGTATAATAAATCTGCAGTGCTCGATCCACTTTGCATATCAATACGTTTACGATCAGCAAAATACCAAATATTACGACCAGGCAATCTTACGATTTTATGTTTTAAATTTAAATCTTTCTCATTTTTATCAAAATCTTCATAAGCAGACTCAGCATTACTATAGAAATAAGTAAACTTATTGTTCGCATGATTAAAACTATGGTTATAGCAATCCACTAAAGGATTATTCATATAACGTTCATAATATTTATGCAAGCCTTTGCTCATACGATCATGCTTTCCAATAAGAAATACATTGATTTTTATATTTTTTGCTGTTGCTATCGAATCAATAAATTGACTACCATTCAAAGGCCCATCGTCAAAAGTCAGATAAATATAACGCGGAGACACAGAATCCGTCAATAATTTAGCCGTATCTACTTCATGATGTAGAATACTCTTTTTATCCTTAACGGCAATTGAATCTTTTTTAATTTGTTTAACAACCGTATCCGTATCTATATCATCTATTGCGTTTGTGCTATCAACAGTACCGATAGGAACTGAACCTGTTTTTTTATTTCCACCTTCATTGCATGATTGTAATGCAAAAGATGTCACTGATAATAATCCAAGGAACAACCCCAGATTGAATGCTTTCTTCATGTTATAATTCACTGTTAACCCTACACATAAACCACTCAAAACAATATTTAAAACGTAGTGGTTTTAACGATGTAAAAGTAAGATTAAATTTATCAGTAATCCAATTTTATGAAACCTTTTTTCGTCAAGAATAAAAACATTTTTTATCAGATTAGTTATTCAAAGCTAATTTGATTTCACAAAGACCTCCAAACCCTCATTTAAATAAGCTAAATAAGTAATAGGATCATAATCAGCTCCTTTAGGCTTCACCAAAACCTGACGATTAGTTGAGTTCATTAATACATAAAAAGGTTGTGAGTTCGATTCAAACTGACTAGATTGCAGGTAACTCCATTTACTTCCTATTGTTTTTAATAACTTACCAGCACTTGATTTTTGTTGGTCTGCGATAGCCAATTCTGTACGATCATCCACATAAAGTTGTATAATAACGACATTACTCGTTAAAAAAGAACGAACATGCGAATCTGTCCAAACATTAGCTTCCATTTTCCGACAATTAACACAGGCATGCCCAGTAAAATCAAGCATCACCATTTTCTTTTGAGCTTTGGCATATTCCATCCCCTCTTCGTAATCAAAGAACACATTAAGACCAAGAGGTGCATGAAATAGATCTGCATACTTACGGTTAGATAGATCATTTGGAAGTGTCGATGTACTATTTGAAGATTGATTCAAATCAAAGTCCTGTGTACTTTGTGGCGGTAAAAAAGCAGATATTGACTTCAACGGGGCTCCCCACAAGCCCGGAATCATATAGACTGTAAATGACAAAACGATGATCGCAAAAAAAGTGCGTAAAACAGATAAATAAGGTAAACTACTATCATGCGCAAATTTAATCTTCCCAAGTAAATAAAGACCCATTAGACCAAATATAACAATCCACAAGGACAAGAAAATTTCACGATCAAACCAATTCCAATGGTATGCTAAATCAATATTAGAAAGAAATTTAAGAGCAAAAGCTAATTCTAAAAATCCCAATACAACTTTCACACTATTCAACCAACCTCCAGATTTTGGCATCGCTTTCATCGCACTTGGAAATAAGGCAAATAATGCAAATGGGATAGCTAAAGCTAACGAAAAGCCAAACATCCCTACGGCAGGTCCTAACAACGCACCGCTAGTCGCAGCTTGCACCAATAAAGTACCAATAATAGGTCCTGTACATGAAAATGATACTAAAGCTAATGTGGCAGCCATAAAAAATATACCTACCCATCCTCCTTCATCCGATTTAGCATCCATCTTGTTTACCCAAGAACTCGGAAGACTGATTTCAAACGCTCCTAAGAAAGATGCACCAAAAGCAATAAGCATCAAGAAGAAAAAGAAATTAAAGATACCATTCGTAGATAAAGCATTAAGCGCATCAGAACCGAAGATGATCGTAACCGCTAACCCAAGGATCACATATATCACAATGATAGAAACTCCATAAAATAAAGCCCGAATAAAAGACTTTGAACGATTTTGATTTCCTTTCGTAAAAAAGCTTACCGTTAGTGGTAACATCGGAAATATACATGGCATGAGTAATGCTGCAAAACCGCCAATAAATCCAGCTAAAAATATCCCAACAAGAGAGTCACCACCTTTAGCCTCATTATTGATCACAACAGCTTCAGTTTTCTGAACATACGGTGCTGAATCAGCGACTACAGTTTCCGCCTCTACTTCAGGAACACCTCCGTCTACAAATTCTAATTCATCCATTTTTAATAAAGTATCAGGTTGCTGAGCTTGAGCTAAAACCGGATAAAAAGCTATTAGAAGCAATAATTTTACGATTAAACTTTTCATAAATAACTAAATAATAATGTCTAGCGACAAATTGTAATTGGTTAAAATCTGATGCAATAGCATATATACAATTGCATCAGATCATTTTATAATATAAAATCAACCCTGAATACAAATCAATTAAGAACAAAACTTTAGACCATTTCTGCTCTAAAAAGAGATTTCTCTAATCGACTAATGGGTTGAAATCCTGTAAAATTAAGATCTGTAGATACGTAACCATCACGAATCGGTTGTTCTTTAACTAAATCTGTACTTAAATATTTTTTATTATCATCACACAATAAGGTCACCACCACGGCATCATCCCCTAACTTTTGTTTCAATTTAATTGCCCCTATGACATTTGCTCCAGAAGAAATTCCTACTGCTAAACCCAACTCTTGAGCAAGTTTTTGAGCCATAATAATAGAATCACCGTCTGAAGCCGCAATAATCTCATCCAACTCATCCAATTTCACAATAGCTGGAATAAATTCATCAGAGATACCTTGAATACGGTGCGACCCGACTTTATGTCCAGTTGACATAGTAGGACTCTCAGCAGGCTCCAATGGATGGATTTTGACATGAGGATTTAGGGTACGTAGATGACGTCCCACCCCCATTACGGTCCCACCGGTGCCTACACCAGCTACAAAAGCATCAGCCACTAAACTTTTTGATGCCAACTGAATACCAATCTCTCGACCTGTCGTCAATTGATGTGCTTCGGCATTAAATTGATTTTCAAATTGTCTAGGTAAGAATACACCACCTTTTTTAGCCAATTCCTCACTCAACTGGATACTGCCCAAAAAACCACCTTCTTCTTTACTGACCAATTGTATATCTGCCCCCATACTTTTGATGATGTCAATTCGCTCTTTGCTCAACCAATTAGGCATTATGATCTTTACTTGATGTCCTAAAGCTTTACCAATTGCTGAAAAAGAAATACCTGTATTACCACTAGTAGCTTCAATAATGACATCTTCAGGCTGAATTTGACAATTCATATACGCTTTATACATAATATATAATGCCATACGATCCTTTATACTTCCTGTTAAATTATAGTTTTCACATTTCACGTAAATCTTTCCCGCCCTACCTTTATACGTGTATTGCAACTCCAACATTGGCGTATTGCCAACTAAACACCATAAATGTTTAAATCTACTATCAAGTTCTGGAGATAAACACTTACTAAACATCAAATCGTTAACCATGATCTATATTACTTAAATCACATAGAGATGATACATACATCTTCTATATAATTACCAAAATTGGTTTAAAACAAAATAATATTCAATACATACTATTAAAGTCAATAAATTTTATTGAAAATTTGATATATTTAATAAAAAAAACAAAATACATATTCTCATTTTACTAATATCAATAAAAAACACATATGCAGCTGGATGATACAGATATCAAATTATTAAGAATATTACAGCATGACGCAACCTTAAGTAATAAAGAGCTCGCATTTCGCTTACATAAATCCATTGCTGCAATTTATGAACGGGTCAAAAAATTAAAACAGCAGGGTTATATCAAAAAAACAGTTGCGATTCTTGACCGGCAAAAAGTTAATATGGGTCTGATATCATTCTCTCAAGTATTCCTAAAAGCACACACCGCAGAAGTTTTGAATGAATTTGAAAAAGAAGTAGCAAAATTTCCAGAAGTCATGGAATGCTATCAAATGGCGGGATCTTATGACTTTATGCTTCGAATAGCCACTAAAGATATGCAAGCTTATCATGAATTTTTAAGATATAGACTCGCGGTCCTTCCCCATGTCAATACAGTACAAACCTATTTCGTCTTATCTGAAACCAAAAGTGAAACAGCATATCCTATTTAACTCATTAGATTAACAGAAAAAGAGGAAACTTCCATTTCCTCTTTTTCTAATAAACACACTAAAAATTAACCTTTATCTTCTGCCATGCCCCTCACCCCTATCCGAGCGGCGATCATGGTTCCTTTTATCATTTCTTTTTTCCGATTTTCGATGATCTGGTCGATTTCCTCGATGATCATTGCGGCGTTCAACACGATGATTATCATATCCGGCATGATGACGAGGACGATCATGCCCGCCTCTATAATCTCTTATGCTGACCTGATTTCTACGATTTGCATAATGTCCGTAGTCTCTTCTATAACGATCGTGATGTCTCCAGGGGTCTCTATCATTGACCACTACTTTATACGTGTTATAAAAATTGAAGTTGCGGTATCTTGCGGGCAAACTTCTGCTGGTGACCCATCTTCGTCCATGAAAATGCGTATATCTTCGGTTGATCACATCGTAGTAGACATTAATTTCCGGAATGTAATAATAACGAACATAATCATATCCTACCGGTCCCCAAGAAGGTTGATTGCCGATGTTAATACTGACATTAACTTGTGCTGCAGCAGGCTTTACAAAAAACAAACCGCCAACTAATACCGTTAAGTAAACTAATTTTTTCATACCTGCTCCTCCCATTATTTTATGTTTTTCAAATTATTTATAAGTAGGACTCTAGGACTCAAAAGAAGATTAACGAAAAGATGTTAATATTTGTTAAAAATATAAAAACAACCTCACTATCAGTTTATTAAAAATAAATTTTACATAACATTGTATACGACTATACAGATATATAGTAATTTATCAGATTAAAATTTATTTACATAAAAAACAAAAAGAACGAATCATTATTTACTTTTGCTAAACATCTAAATCAACTTCTATTGACAACACAACATACAACTTGCTATTGTGGCCACTCCCTTCCTTATGAGAACTGCTGCAAGAAAGTCCATATTGACCAAAAGGAAGCAAAAACTGCCGAACAATTAATGCGTGCAAGGTACAGCGCTTTCGTTGTTCAAAATATTGATTTTTTATACAAAAGCTTTTATGTGGCGACACGTAGTTTTCAAAATAAAAAAGAAATCCGAAAATGGGCAGAGGAGTCGAAATGGTTGCAGCTGCAGATCTTGAGGACAAACACGAATACAGTAGAGTTTGAAGCGCACTATCTTGATGCTCAACTGAATCTACAGATTCATCATGAGATATCCCGTTTTAAACAAACCGAAGGAATATGGTATTATGTAGATGGTGATCTTTTGTCATAAAAAAGGGTCTTACATCATCTTGTAAGACCCTTTTTATGATAAAACCTATTTTTTTATTAACTTTCTAACTCCGGTTGTTCATGATCATCTCGATATGGAGCTTCCTCGTCAAATTCTCCTTCCCACTTGGCTACAACAACTGTTGCAAGACAGTTACCAATCACATTTACAGAAGTTCTCGCCATATCCATCAATTCATCTATTCCCAAAATTGCGGCAATCACAAATGTTGGTAAACCAAACTGATCTGCTGTAGCTATTAAAATAATCAATGAAGCACGAGGTACAGCAGCAACTCCTTTGGAAGTGATCATCAACGTAAAAGCAATCATCAATTGCTCTCCAAATGTTAAATGTATTCCAGCCGCCTGAGCCACAAATATAGCCGCCAATGATAAATACAATGAGGTTCCATCCAAATTAAAACTATATCCTGTCGGTATAACAAAAGATACGATCTTACGTGGCACACCAAATTTTTCCATGGCCGACATAGCCTTTGGCAAAGCAGCATCAGAACTTGTCGTTGCAAAAGCGATGGAGACAGGTTCTTTTATAGCATTGATAAATCGTAATACCGGAATTTTTAAATATAATGCAACTGGCAATAAAACGAAACACATAAAACCAATTAATGCCAAATATAGCGTTGCTAAGAGCATAAATAGATTTTTCAGAATATCCACACCAAGATGACCAACTGTAAAGGCCATAGCGGCACCAACCCCAACAGGTGCAAAATACATGATCAAATTCGTAAACTTAAACATGGTCTCAGACAAACTTTCAGTAAAATCGACTAAAGGTTTTCTTTTCTTTTCGTCAACCATCGCTAGACCAATTCCAAATAAAACTGAGAATACAACGATCTGAAGTACCTGATTATCATACACTGCTTTGACAATATTCTCCGGAAAAAGATCTCTGAAAAAAGCAGTAAACTTGTATACAGGGTGAACATGCTCGGGCAATGAAGCTAAAATATCAGCATCATTGCTGATCTGTGTTTTCGGCAATTCTTCATGTGGCATATGTGCCACATCTACTCCAACACCTGCTTTTGTTAAATTGATAGCACCAAGTCCAATAAAGATAGCACAAGTTGTTGCACAGAAAAAATATAACATAGATTTCCATGCCATCCGACCGACTTGTTTCAAATCAGAATGACCAGCTATACCATATACTAAAGTAGCAAATAAAATTGGACCTACAATTGTCTTAACCAGCTTGATAAAGCCCTTACTCAAAGGTTGTAAAGAAATAGCAATATTAGGAAAATCCAAACCCACAAAAATACCTAAGATCATACAAGTCAAAATCCAAGTAGTCAGATTTTTACGAACCAAAGCATTCGCTATTAACACAGTAGCAACAATCCATCTTACTGCCATTAAAAATGATGGAGAAAAATTGACCCAACTAAATTCGTAACATATTGCAATAATTGCTGCAATCGTTACCGAAACAAGGGTAATTAGCCCCATTTTTGATTTATACATCGGCACACTATTATAAAGGTAAAGTACAAAAATAAAAAAATACTAGGCTTTCACAAATATTAATATAGCTCTATGATCATAAATTCAAACTAAATGCAAAGATATGGTCATAAAAAAAGGTAGAACATTTGAATATTCTACCTTTTCCGAAATATTATTTTAAAAGCGACACTTTTATTCAGCATGTAGCCAAGCTTTTTTCGCTAATAACTCTTCCTGTGATTCACGAACTTCTTCATCGTCGACACAACAGTCTACTGGACATACTGCTGCACATTGTGGCTCATCATGAAAACCAACACACTCTGTACATTTGTCTGAAACAATGTAATATACTTCATCTGACACTGCAGCTTGAGAATCGCTAGCATCTAACGTCACCCCATCTCCAAAATCGATTACTCCATCTAATGCCGTTCCATCTGAGAATTTCCAACTCACTCCAGCGTCATATATTGCATTATTTGGGCACTCCGGTTCGCAAGCACCACAGTTAATACACTCGTCTGTAATTTTAATCGCCATTTATAACCTCAAAATTATGATAAAAAACTATTTTTGTAATGTCATTTATACAATCAAATCATTTTACACGTTTAAAATATAGTAATTTGGTTTGCTGATTGTATGTTGACAACACAAATATAAAACAAATTTGTGTATACATGTTTATTAATTTTCACATTTTGACAAAGAAACAACGATTAGAAGGTTTTGCAAAACTTGCGAACTTATTCCATGCGGATAACACAGAGCTACAAGAATTAATCACTTCTGCTCATCATAAAAATGCATGGTACACTGCAGAACATGTAACTAAGGCTTTTGCTTCTTGGAAAGCGAATTTAAAAATTGAGCAACTCGAGAATTGGATGGCACCCTATCCAGATATTGAAAGTAATCAAGTTGTAGGTCTTGTATTAGCAGGCAATATACCATTAGTAGGTTTCCATGATCTTTTATGTGTACTAGCTGCAGGCTTTAAAGCCAGTGTAAAAGTTTCATCTGACGATGCATACTTAACCACTTATGTCATCCAAAAATTGATTGAAGTGGAGCCGAGATTTAAGGATAAAGTTGAAGTAGTCGAACGCTTAACCCATTTCGATTTAGTCATTGCCACAGGTTCCGATAATTCTTCCCGATATTTTGAACATTACTTTGGAAAAAAACCAAATATCATTAGAAAAAACAGAAATAGTGTTGCTGTAATAACCGGCAACGAGTCACCTGATCAGCTGAAAGCTTTGGGGCATGATATCTTTGACTATTTCGGTTTAGGATGTCGATCTGTATCAAAAGTATTTGTTCCTAAAGACTACGATATCAGCCATTTTTATGAAGGAATTGCATCATTTGAATATGTAAACACACATTTCAAATACAACAACAATTACGATTATAATAAATCCATTTACCTCATCAATGCTGACAAACATTACGATAATGGATTTCTATTATTAAAAAAAGATGACAAAATAGCATCTCCATTAGCCGTTATTTACTTCGATGAATACGAAAATGTAAATGATTTAGCCCAATATTTGGATATTATAGCAGATCGTCTACAATGTGTGACATCAGAGATGCCATTGGCGATCAAAACACCTACTTTTGGATTTGGGGCAAGTCAAGTTCCTGCGTTGGATGATTATGCTGATGGAGTCAATACACTCGATTTTTTATTTGCAAACCAATAAGCATAGCCTTATATTCGTGGAAGGGTTTTTGAAATAAAAAGAACTAACTTTGTAAGTAGATGTATATAATCAAAGTAAAAGGAGTAGCCAAAATCCCGGATTATGTGCAATTAAGAGATGATTCTTTCACTCTTTTAGCATATTTTAGGGTAGATCGCCCTGACAAATCGTTGGACAAAATTGGTCTTGGAGATAAGTCAGAGTATATTATGCAAATGGTAAAGGACTTACCATTTGGACAAATAAAAAAATTAGAATTATAGTTCAATGTCTGAAAATACAGTAATCACATTAAAAAACGTCGATATCTATCAACAAAAACATTTGGTCCTATCAAATGTAAATTTGAATATTAATAAAGGCGAATTCCTTTACCTCATTGGTCAATCAGGGAGTGGTAAAAGTAGTTTACTTAAAATCATTTATGGCGATTTATATATTGGCAATGGAGAAGGATTAATTGCAGGATTTGATCTTAAAAAACTGCATGAAAACGATGTTCCTTATTTAAGACGTAAACTCGGAATCGTTTTTCAAGATTTCCACTTATTATCAGATCGTTCTGTAGAGAAAAATTTAGAATTCGCACTACGAGCAACAGGTTGGAAAGATAAAACACAAATTGAGCATCGCATGCTTGATGTTTTAGAAAAAGTAGGTTTGCGTTCAAAATTGAAAAAAATGCCACATGAACTTTCAGGAGGTGAGCAACAACGTATTGTTATTGCTCGTGCTTTATTGAACAATCCAGAAATTATATTGGCCGATGAGCCAACAGGAAATCTAGATCCAGCTACTTCAGAAGAAATTGTGTTGCTTTTACGTGATATTGCATCTTCAGGAACGGCTATATTAATGGCAACTCACGATTACCAAATCATTCGTAATATGCCAGCACGTATTATAAAAACAGCTGATGGTGTACTCCTAGATCAAGTAGAAATATAACTGTCAAAACTGACAGAAAACCTTATCGTCCGACATTTTGTTAGTCCAATTCTTGGCTTACTGACAAGCTGTCGGATTTTTTTGTTTTGGCAACAACTTTGACTGTATTTAAATTTTAAAGAAAGAACATTAGTTTCCAACATAGAATTTAGAAGAAATGAGCGAACAAGAGAATAATAACGAGACGATTCAAGATCCTATTGAGGATAATACAACGGAAAATCAAGAAGAAACCATTGAACTATCTGTTGAGGAAAAATTAAGTGCTGAATTAGCAGAATCAAAAGATAAATATATCCGTTTATCAGCAGAATTTGACAACTACAGAAAACGTACAAGTAAAGAACGTGTTGAATTGATTCAATCTGCAGGAAAAGATGTCATCACAAAATTATTATCAACGGTAGATGATTTTGACAGAGCTTTAAAAGCAATGGAAACAGCTACAGATGTCGAATCAATCAAAACAGGTATAGATATCGTCAATAATAAATTTAGACAAACTTTGGAGCAACAAGGTTTAAAAGAAATGGATGTATTAGGTAAGGAATTTGATGCAGATTTACAGGAAGCAATTACAGCAATTCCCTCTCCTACCCCTGATTTAAAAAATAAAGTTATTGATGTTATTGAAAAAGGTTACTATTTAAATGATAAAGTAATCCGTCATGCAAAGGTAATTATAGGTCAATAAGATAAAAAAGATGTCAAAAAGAGATTATTACGATATATTAGGTGTAGCTCGTGGTGCAGATGAAAAAGAAATCAAATCTGCCTATCGTAAACTAGCCGTAAAGTATCACCCAGATAAAAATCCAGGTGATCATGAAGCTGAAGAAAAATTTAAAGAGGCTGCAGAAGCATATGATGTATTAAGCAACCCTCAGAAAAAACAACGCTATGATCAGTTTGGTCATGCGGGTAACTCTGCTTCAGGTGGCGGTTATGGTGGTGGTATGAATATGGATGACATATTTAGCCAATTTGGAGATATATTTGGTGGAGGTGGTCATCCTTTCGAAAGTTTCTTCGGTGGCGGCGGCGGGGGCTCAAGAGGTGGTCGCCGTGTTGCTCGAGGTACAAATCTTCGCATTAAAGTAAAGTTAACGCTGGAAGAAATTGCTAAAGGCGTTGAGAAAAAAGTAAAAGTAAATAAACAGGTAAACTGTCATACTTGTGATGGTAGTGGAGCAAAAGATAAATCATCTTTCCATACTTGTAATACTTGTGGCGGTTCTGGATCGGTTAGACGTGTCACCAATACGATTTTAGGTCAAATGCAAACAACTAGCACCTGCCCTACTTGTAACGGAGAAGGTGTAGAGATTACTGCTAAATGTACAACATGTAAAGGTGAAGGATTAGAAAGAGGAGAAGAAACTATTGCTATCAATATTCCTGCTGGTGTAAGTGAAGGAATGCAATTATCAATGAGCGGAAAAGGTAATGCTGCACCTCGTGGTGGAATTGCTGGAGATCTTATCATTCTAGTTGAAGAAATTCCACATGAAGCCTTGAAAAGAGATGGTCTAAATGTCATTTATGACCTTTATATCAACTTCGTAGATGCTACATTAGGAACCAGTGTTGAAGTGCCTACCATTGATGGTAAAGCAAAAATTAAGATTGACCCAGGAACACAAGCTGGTAAAATTTTAAGACTTAAAGGAAAAGGTATTCCTGAAGTCAATTCTTATCATAAAGGAGATCAACTTATTTATGTTAATATTTGGACTCCAAAAGCGGTATCTTCTGATGAAAAAGAAATCTTAGAGAAATTGAAAGAATCTCCAAATTTCAAACCTCAACCAGGTAAATCTGAAAAATCTTTCTTTGAACGTATCAAAGAATATTTCGATTAAATAATAAATAGTATCAACACATATAAGACCATATGTCAGCACTGACATATGGTCTTTTTTTATGTCATCATACAAACTGACATTTTTTCACAAAAAGTTAGATGAATATCAAACTGAAAAATTTAGAAGATTTATTTTTCCATAATGTCAATTTTTAAATCTCTGATAGTGTTTAAATTACGATTCGCATAATTTCTTAATACATTTTCATGACATTTAAAAGTGCGATTGGTATCCATATTGATATTATCAATCAAATAGTCAAAAGGTTTGGCTAGACGTTAAAAAACAAACTTTTAAAAAAATGAAAAAATTATTACTTACATTAACAGCAGTAGCTGGTTTAACTTTTGCATCTCAAGCTCAAGAATTTGGTTTCAAAAAAACTGATTTTATTGTGGAAGGTAATTTATCAGCAAATACAACGAATAACAAAGAAACAGAGAAAAAAACAAGTACATTTAACTTCAATCCTTCTGTTGGTTATTTCGTATCAGATAAAGTTGCAGTTGGTTTAGATTTCAATATTGGTAATTCAAAAAACACGGATTATTCAGCAACTGAAGATACTTATGTTAAAAACAACAATTTTGGAATTGGTGCTTATGGTCGTTACTACTTCTTAGATTTAAGCCCACGTTTCAAAACTTATGCACAATTGTCAGCTGGTTACAACCAATTCGGTGGTGAAATCAATAATGGTACAACAACAACAGATATCGCTAAAACAAAAGGATTTGGTGCCGGAGCTGGATTAGGTGTTAACTACTTTGTTACTGAAAAAATCGCGATCAACTTTGGTCTAACAAACTTATTGTCATTCAACAGCAAAAAAGTTGATGTTGATGGTGCAAAATCTTCAAATGAATTTAATGCTAACATCAATAGCTTCAATAACTTTTTTGATACTGCTAAATTTGGTTTAACTTTCAAATTCTAATCTCATAGAGTATAAAAAAGCAAGGGTCGGTTTAATAAACCGACCCTTGCTTTTTTATATATACCGTTTGACAATACGTAATTTGTGGGTATAGCGATTTAATTCCTGATTAAAGATACCTTCCAGATCCATGCGGTCAATACGTACACGCGCGGAGGCATGAATGATCGTTTCAGAATCTAACATTATACCGACATGATTGATCCGACCTTCCTCATTATCAAAAAAGGCCAAATCACCAACCTCAATCTCTGACAAAAAGTCAACCGTATCTCCTAATTCAACCTGCTGATAAGCATCACGAGGCAACGAAACCCCAAATGACTGATAGATCAACTGTGAAAAACCAGAACAATCAATTCCAAACTTAGAACGACCACCCCATAGATAAGGTACATCCCAATAGCGCTTTGCTAATAATGAGACCTGTTCCTTAAAATCTACTGCGCTGTATCGCAATTCCTGGCCAACAAACTCTTGTATATTATCCGCATCAAAATAAGCAAAAGATGTTCTAACATGAGTTCCATGTAAAAGCTGAATAGCATAATCACGATGTCTAAGAAAGCCTCCCTCAAATCCGACACGTGTTATAGATAAAGATTGATAGTGCTGATATAATTGACTGTCTACTGTTAAAAATTGACCATTTTGTATCCAACCCATATAACCATCAGCTGTAGTACTGATTTTAGTCCAATCTTTTGATTTCGTAATAATTTCAAAAGTCTCACCAAATAATAGTTGCGAAATCATTTCGCTCCGATGTGCACCTTCTGCACGAAGAGGGACGATTGTCAAATTACATATTCCAAATTCCATATTTATAAAAACAAAAATGTGTATATTCAGGTTATTAATATATATAAATTAATATATATAATACGAAAATAAACTTTAATATCACAACCATGGATACCAATGTCGTAAAAATAACTAGAATATTAGTCGCTGTGGACGATGAACCCTGTTCACATAAAGCCATAGCATATGCTAAAGAGATGGTAAAGAAATTTGAAACTTCAGTTGCATTAGTGACCGTCACCTCTCCCACTTCACCAGCAAGCTACGGAGCTGATCCCCTATTAGGACAGCAGCCTATTATTATACCAGAGGTATCAGAAATAGAGCAGCAAAATGCACAAAAATATCTAGAAGAACTTGGACAAGAATTTGAAGGTGCCAGTGAGGTTTTCCTATTCAATAGAATTGGATCTGTAAAAGAAGAAATACTTGCCACTTCACATGAATGGTCAGCAGATCTTATCGTCATGGGTTCTAATGGGCGAACTGGTTTTGATCATTTTATATCTGGTTCCGTTTCTGAAGCAGTCATTCGAAAAGCAACATGCCCGGTACTAGTGGTACCCAGCAAGTGCGAATAAAACGGTATCTATACCAGTAGGCAATACTAAATAAACAGCATCTGTCTACTGGTATAACTTGTTAGCTCATCAGTCCTGTCCCATAACAAATCTTATTTTCAACTACTGCAAAAACAGTAACTTATTCACGTCATTATAAAATTTAGAAGTCTTAAAAAGCGCTCAATTGAAGTACCATTTTAGTAAACACGTTTGAAAGCTTATAGTTATCTATTTAAAAGACATCACCATATTTAAGAAAAACAATAGCCATTTGCTTGACGCAAATGGCTATGAATTTCTTATAGAAAATAACAGATTATAATTTTATTAACCGGGCGACAAACATGCTATCAGCCTTTTCATAATAACCTTTTAAGACTTGATATGATTCAAGCGCATAGCCTAATTCTTTTTGAATGTATGCAATAACCTCTTCATTTTCCTTTCCAAAAACAGAGCACGTAATGTATATTAATGGTTTGCCCACTTTAAGGTGCTGAGATACATTCTTTGCAATTTCCTTTTGCAATGAAGCAAATTCATTGATTTTCCTTGCATTAAAATAATTGATATTCTCAGGACTACGTCCCCAGGTACCAGAACCCGTACAAGGAGCATCCAAAATAATTCCATCAAATAGCTCTGCACCCAAGATCGGAGTAGTATCCTTTGTTAGATCCACTATTTTCTTACGATAATCTTTTATTCCCGCACGTTCAAAACGTTCATCCAAGTTACGCAAAATACTCATGCGGACATCTGAAACTAACAAATTGGTATTAGGATGTTTATCAAGAAACAATAGTGCTTTACCACCCGAAGCAGCACAAGCATCCCACCAGTTTTCTTTTGGAGAAGCATCCATAAAGTCAAGAGTACGCTGTGAGGATAAATCTTGTACCTCAATTACGCCGTCAAGATCTCTAAACCGCTGCAATGAAGTACCATTTGGCAAAGCAACCGTCTGTTCAGAAATAAATTGATAACTTATTCCTTCGGACTCAAAGATAGCTTTCACAAACTTTTCTTTACCCCTCTTCACGCGAATAAATAAATCGGGCTGTAAAAATTGGCTATGAATAAAATCATCCTGATCTATCGCAATCGATAAGTCATCTTTGAAAGGAAAAACATCAGAAACTTGTAACAAATCCTGCTCTTTTAAAAAAGATAATTTATCCTTAAGAGGTCTTGCTATATTCCATTCAGGTTCAAATAAAGCTACAAATGGACTCTCTGTCTCACAAAGATATTCTGCTATAATCAACCTCTTTTGCTGAGAAAGCTGCTTCGCCCCTTTCCCTAATCGAAAATAATTATAACACAACCGGGAAGTCCATTTACGGTCCTTTGATCCCATTTGTTTATTCATTTTGAAAAATGTGGTAAGATAACGTGCAAACGGCTCATTCCCTTCATAACCGTCCAGTGCTCTTTCAAAATTACGAATTTGCTGCTGAACTCTTTTTTCGCTAAAATCACTCATCTATAACTTCCTATCAAAATTATTATTACGATATATCATAAATCGTATTCCCCTATTCACATATCCCCATTCAGGAAAATAATCAAAACTAAAATCATTATTAATACCAGAATAAGTCTCTGTTACTAGATGCTTTACATAGTCTTCACCATATTTAGTTATCAGACCACCAAAATAGATAGCAGCATCATACCCTTTATAAGAAAAATCAGATGGTACTATTTTAAAATTAGCTTTATATTTCTGATCGAATTTACGTGTCTTTTCAGCCCCCTCATCTACCAATGTTGAAGTGGTAACGGTCAATTCATAACGGTCTATGTTTGTATAGTCTTCAAAAGAAAGTTTAGCCCAATTTGGATGGCCATACAATTTAAAAGCGTATCCGGACTCACTACTTTGCACATCCATGTTGGCTAATAATGCTCGGATTTGGTTTCTATTTGTAGTACCGCAGATAATATGATTAGTCCCTGCTACAACCAAATTATCATTTAACTCCGCTATTGAAGTGACAACCTTTATTTGCAAGCTTTTATTATACCCAAGAGCTTCCGAAGCAAAATTGTCTAAAAACTGCTTGCTATCCGCATCTTGCACATGGTATACCAATACCATATCACCATATGCATATTGCTTTGATACATACTTGGCCATGATTTCAGAGTGAGCACGAATAGAAGGTGTCAAAGATACTAAATTAGGAATAGCAAACTCAGAAGCTAACGTTGCCGCTAAAGGCGAAATTTGTAAGACATTTTTATCTTTAAAAGATTGTGAAAAAGCTTTAATCTCTTTCGGATAAATAGGTCCGACAATCAAACTTGCATTTTTGATAACATTAGATGTCGCCAAAGATGAATTCCTGTAATTATCATCCTCAGAATCAATCACCTGTAAATTAAATTTACTACCCTGATCACCGAGTTCCTCTAATCCAAGTTGAAAACCTTGATAAAAATCCAATGCTAAAGCCGATCTTTTGACATCCTCTGCTGTAGGACGCATACCAGAGATACGGTTCAATTGAAAAGGTAAAAGAAGAGCAATAGATTTTTGATTTTTAAGGCTTTCACTCGATTTAGCAGCTTCGAGTTTTTTGGCGTCTTCCGCTTGTTTAGCAGCCGTTATTCCACCATTATTAGAAGCAGTACCCTGCTCACCTTTACTAGAAGGTGAGCGAAGTACGCCTATTTTTTTTGTCGTACAGCTTGAAAGGCATAAAGCCAATGCTACTGCAAGAACTATTTTATTCCCACTCAATCGTCGCTGGTGGTTTTGAACTGATATCATATACAACTCTATTAATTCCTTTAACATGGTTTATAATTTCATTTGAAATTTTAGCCAACAAGTCATAAGGTAAGTGAATCCAATCTGCAGTCATGCCATCCAATGAACCTACAGCACGTAAACTAACAACATGCTCATAAGTACGCTCATCACCCATAACACCTACAGAACGAACAGGAAGAAAAATCGTGCCAGCTTGCCAAACCTTATCATACCATCCTGCTTCTTTCAAGTTACGGATAAAAATATCATCTGCTTCCTGAACAATACGAACGCGATCTTCTGTGATATCACCTAATATACGTATCGCTAATCCTGGACCCGGAAATGGGTGTCTTCCAAGGATTGCAGGATCTACACCTAATGTTTTACCAACACGTCTGACCTCATCCTTAAATAAAGTTTTTAAAGGCTCTACTACTTTCAGTTTCATGAAATCAGGCAACCCCCCCACATTATGATGTGATTTAATAGTTGCAGAAGGACCTTTTACCGATACCGATTCAATAATATCTGGATATATAGTACCCTGACCTAACCATTTCGCTTCCAAACCTTCAGGTAATTCTTTTTGAATTTCTTTTGCAGCTTCATCAAATACATCGATAAAAGAATTACCAATGATTTTACGTTTTTGCTCCGGGTCAGAAATTCCAGCTAAACGACCAAAGAATAATTCTTTCGCGTTGATACCTTTAATATTAAGACCCATATTTTTGTATGAATCCAATACCTGCTCAAACTCACCTTTACGTAACAAACCGTGATCCACAAATATACAGTGTAGGTTTTTTCCAATTGCTTGATGTAACAATACAGCAGCTACAGTAGAATCAACCCCACCTGACAGTGCCAATATTACATGGTCTTCACCTAATTCAGCTTTCAAAGCAGCAACACTAGTTTCAGCAAAAGCATCTGGAGTCCACTCTTGAGCACATCCACAAATTCCAACAACAAAGTTTTTCAATAAAACTACACCATCGGTACTGTGTGTCACTTCAGGGTGAAATTGAATACCATACGTTCTTGTACCTACTACATGATAAGCCGCCACACGAACTTTATCCGTACTAGCAATAATTTCAAAATTTGAAGGAACCTCTTTAATCGTATCACCATGTGACATCCATACTTGAGACTGAACAGGTACACCTGCTAATAATTCATTCTCAGCATTCACAAATTGCAAATTTGCACGTCCGTATTCACGAATCTCCGAAGGCAAAACTTCACCTCCAGATTTTTGAGCGATATATTGTGCTCCATAACAAACACCTAGCAAAGGAAAACGCTCTTGAATTGAATTAAAGTCAATTTGAGGCGCATCCTCTTGTCTCACTGAATATGGACTTCCTGAAAGGATGACTCCTTTTACAGTCTCGTCAAATTCAGGTAAGTTGTTGAATGGATGAATTTCACAATATACGTTAAGTTCTCTTACACGACGCGCGATCAATTGCGTGTATTGCGAACCAAAGTCAAGAATTATAATTTTTTCTGGCATGGCGCAAAGTTACACATTTGATATGAATTTATAGAATGGAAATTTGACTTAAATCGACTCAAAATACTCCATATAGTATAAAAAGAACCCATTATTTTATTCCAATAAAAATAAACTCTTTTAATTAAATGCAACGCATAGAAATTAATTTCTGTAGTTTTATAACCTATAAGTATATAGGTCTCTGTTCTATTATAACAAGAGGAGTTTTCCCCAGGCTAATTTAAATTTAGGTGTAAATCTGTAATCTCCTTTCTCAAGAATATCTAATAATTTTTTTGTGGCTGGGTAAGTAGTTTTCATCTTAATCACTGTTATTATTTCTTTAGATTTAGCCTCTTTGCCATCAAGATGATATAAAACCACTAATCCCACTAATGCATCAATTTCCGAAGGATCTAGAGCAAGCGCACGTTCAAACATTTCGATCGACTTAGGAATTTGATTGAGCTCGAATAAAGCATAAGCATAGTTACCAAGTATCATGCTTTGTTTTGGACTTTTTTGTAAGACCAAATCATAATATTCAGCTGCCTTTGCATAATTGTTTAGCACATCGTAAGTCAATGCCAACGAAGCATAAATATCCAAATCAGAATTACCCAAACTAATCACTTTCAATAAATCATTTTGAGCGTCCTGATATTTCTTCAAGTCAAATAATATGGAATATCTATTCTCATAATACAACGGATTGGTATTATCCAATTCAATAGCCTCATCCAAATCTTTCTTGGCCAACAATAGCTTATCCATATCTTGATAAATCAAACCTCTATTATTGTAATACATGGCTGCTTTTGGAGACTTTTCAATCGCTTTACCAAGAAGTTCAATAGCTCTTAAATTATTTTTTTGACGTTGAAAGGCCAAAGACCCATAAAAATAAACATCAGCTACAAATCGTGCTTCAGCTATCTCTTCGCCTCTTTTTATATTATTTTCAAAAATCGTAAATACATTTATGAGCTCATCATCTTTGCGCATTTCATTCAACAGCTTCAAATAATTATTGTAATATCGCGCATTATTTTTCTCCAACTGAAGCACCCGCTGATAATCGGATCTCGCCAATTCCGGTTTCAAATCAAAATAATACGTATTACCACGAATATCATAAAAAGAATGATTTTCAGGATCCAATGCTATTCCTTTAGTCGCCGTAGCAATAATATCTGCATTCCTTTTCAATCCAATTAAGATATAGCATTTCACTTCATAGTAAGCACTTATTGTTTGATCTTGAACAATAAGCTTATTAATCAGTTTTAAAGCTTCTTCATATTTCCCAGCCTTATAAAGATCCCATGCAACTTGATACAAGTCATCACTAGAAGAGCTTGTTGGTTCTAATACCACATCCCCAACTTCTTTTACTTGGACAGCTAAACTTTCTTTCTCCTGCGCAACACTAACATGCCATATGCTCATTAGACCTATTAAAAGCAGTAATTTGATTACTTTCATCAGTTATAATATTCTTTAATGATAATTTACTATTTAAAATTACGTTTTTGATCTTAAATTTCCATTTTAGTTAAAATTAGCTCCCCCTATTTATAATGCTCATAAAATTTATTACTAAAAATTTCATCTGGATCATATTTTAATTTTTGTTCAAAAAACGAAGTTGCCTGTGGGTAAGCTTTTCTCATCTTGGTCTGATCAATATGTAAACGATAAGGCAAGTAAAAAGTTCCTTCATTTTTGATTACTTCATCGAAAATTTGATTTGTTAATATTTTCATTTCCTCTTCCTGTTCTTTTGTTTTACGCTGGTTAAATAAGAATACAAACCCAAACACATCTTCTTTTGCATAATGCATGAAACTATCGCGATCTCGATTTACCGCACGTATGGTGATATTTAAAAGATCAATTGATGTCCGTTTCAAAATTGGTTTTATCCCCTCAATAAAATGGTTGAAATTTCGCTCAGGAATAAAATATTCCTGTAAAAGGTCTGTTGATAATGAATCCCTATTTTCAATAAGTGAAACATCATCATTCAACAGATCATTCCTTGAAAAAACTTGATTTTTTAATATATTATTCAAGCCAGTTTCTAAATTCCAGCGCAGTCTTTTCCCGTACTCACTATTGACGCTACTCCTAAAAACTAAACGCCTTGATTCTATTTTTTTGTCAGCCTGCTCCCTTAATAATTCTATTTTATCATTGCCTTTCTCAAAAAATGTAAGTGTTGCCTCTTCTAAGAAAAATTTATCAGAAATTCTCAGTCTGCCAAACGCCATGTTAATCCGAGGATTATCTAAAACAAACTTTTTATAAGACTCCACATAATGCTCAGGACTCAATCGTAGATAATGATAGGTCAATGGAATATTCTCAACAACTTGCAAAGAAACATCCAGCACAATCCCAAATAATCCATAACCTCCAAGTACCAGATGGAACAATTCCGTATTTTGATCTCGGCTACAAGTCAGGATTTGTCCTTCAACATTCATTAATGTAAAAGAGATAACACTAGAAGCAATTGGTCCCGAATTCGCTTGCCAGCCATGACCATTTACACTTATTGAACCACCAATCGAGAATGAACTAAATGCCTGCATGACAGCTATTGATTTATTATAACCGTCTAAATAGTGTATCGCATCTCTCCACAAAGCACCTGCTCCAATAGTGAGGACATTGGTCACGGTATCTAGATGCATATGTTTATAAGGAAGCATATTAAGTACCAAACCATCTTTAGACATGGTATGCCCACCCATACTGTGTCGAGCACCAGCTATAGAAATCTTTAAATGATATTTTTTGGCATAGTGTATAACTTCACGTAATTGCTTGATCATTTCTTCTGGATCTTCAGAAACCGGTATAATGGAGTCTATTTTAGTCAAATTCAACTGACTAGCATCGTCCGTATAACCTACAGGTATCGTGGTATGATGGTTATTTTCATTCCACTTTGTTTTCATAATATGAAAGAGCGGAATAGCAATGCATATCAAGATAAACAATACAAAAAGAATCCAACTATTTTTTCGTTTCACAAACCACATACGTCCCATTTTAAAATTACAAACATCATACACTTGATGAGGCTGATTTTAACTCTATTTACCAAAAATTTCCCAAAATATAAAATCTCTAACAAAGAAAGCTCCATATCTTTCGATATGGAGCTTTCTAAGCTTATAGTTATATCAACTAGCTGATAATTCCAGCGTTAATCAATTCCACTTCCATTTCTTGTTGCAATTTAAGCGCTTCTTCTCTTGCCCTATCTGCAAAATCAAGACCTTTTGATGCATAGATAATACCTCGAGTACTATTGACCAAAAGACCACAATCCTTATTCATTCCATATTGACACACATCTTGTAACGATCCTCCTTGCGCACCCACACCAGGTACTAATAAGAAATGATCAGGAGCATGCTCACGAATTTTAATAAATCCTTCTCCACGCGTTGCCCCAACGACATACATCAGATTTTCAATCGTTCCCCAAGTATTTACCTTATCAATAACTTGTTCAAACAACTGCAATCCAGAAGTGTTTTGAAAATTCTGAAAATCCAAACTTCCTTCATTAGATGTTAAAGCAAGTACAATTGCCCATTTCCCATCAAAATCTAAAAATGGAGTAACAGAATCTTTTCCCATATAAGGTGCAATAGTGATCGAGTCAAAACCCAAACCCGATTGTTGCTCATCAAAAAAAGCTTGTGCATACATTTTCGACGTATTTCCAATATCACCTCGCTTAGCATCCGCTATGCTTAGGCAATCTTTAGGAAGTGCCTTCCAAGTTTTCTGCAAGGATTGCCATCCTTTTATTCCATAGCTCTCGTAAAATGCAATATTAGGCTTATAAGCAACACATAAATCTGCTGTAGCCTCAATGATTGCTTTATTAAACGCGTAAATTGGATCCTCCTCAGCTAAAAGATGTTCAGGTATTTTAGTGATATCTGTATCTAAACCAACGCAAAGAAATGATTTTTTTATTTTGATCTGTTGAATAAGTTCTGCTCTTGTCATACTTGTTATTCTGTACTATTTTTTTGTTAATTCGATTATAAAATCAGATACTTCTTTACGAGAGTAATCTGCTAAGCCTTCATGTTTAGTTTCAATAACACCTTTCTTATTGATGATCAATGTCGTTGGAATAGAACCCCCTAACCATTCTTTTGGAATTGCAGAATTGGGATAGTAAACTGGCAAATTCAATTGCTTACCCTTCATAAACGTATTCGCCTTTTCAGACTCACCCTCAATCTCTACAATAAGAAAAACAACATCTTTATTATCTTTTAATCGTTCATATAAAGTAGCAATAGATGGCATCTCGGCAATACAAGGTGGGCACCAAGTAGCCCAAAAGTTGATGAATACCACTTTTCCTTTCAAATCAGCCATCTGAACAATTTCTCCCTGATCATTCTTAAAAGAAATATTGTGATCCGTAGCGATAAAAGCTTCCGACTCTGATTTTGTAGGCTTTTCTAAAGAAGGCTTAAATAAACCGATCCGCATCAATCCCTGTTGAAAATATGCACGACTTGTAGGCCAAAGCAATAAAAGAATGATGACAACAAAGATAGAATTGAATACTATTTTTTTAGTTTTTGGATTCATGAATGATACATTTAGGAATCAAACTTTTCTAACTGCTTAAGCAATGTGGCGAAATCTTTTGGATAAGGAGCTTCAAATTCAAATTTCTTTCCGTCAATCGTAAAATCAACATATCGAGAGTGCAACGCAAAGCGTTTCATAATCGGTTGCTCTTCTTCATTTTTAGATAAAGAGAATCCTCTTTTTTTTATCTGTGATAAATAAATGGGCTTTCCATGATACATATCATCACCGACAATAGCTGCTTTTTGAGTCGCTAGGTGAATACGTATTTGATGCATACGACCTGTAATAGGTTTACATTCTACTAAAGTATAATGATTAAAATAACGGATAGAATTAAAAATTGTAGTTGCAGCTTTTCCCTTGGCACGATCTATAGATACATTTTTACTACCCTGATTCAAAATCGGTAATTCAACCTTCAGATCTGTAAAGGTATGTGTTCCAGCGATAATAGCATGATATACTTTATGGACACGACGTCTTTCAAATTCAATAGAGACGGCACGGTAGGTCTCCGGATTTTTAGCAATAAGTAACAATCCCGAAGTTTCCTTGTCCAGTCGATGACAAATTTGTGCATCGGCAAAATATTTTTTTGCTAAGCGTAAAATATTGATCTCCCCCCCTTCGCGTTCGTCCAAAGAAGCGATAAATGGTGGTTTATTGATAACAATCAAATTATCATCTTCAAAAACAATAAGATCGGAAAATTTCGGAAATTTAAATAAGCGAGTTTCGTTTTCTCTCATGGCACAAAAATAGTAAAATCAAAGCAATTTAGTCTTCTAATTACTAAACTATCATGTTAAAATCAATAATTAATGACCTTAATTCAACGAATTTCTCTAATTTTGATTAAATTAAAATAAATCAGTAATGTCTGTAAATAAAGAAGTAAAACGTATTACAACAGTACAAGTACAAGAGATGAAACAGCGTAACGAAAAGATTGCGATGTTAACCGGTTATGATTTCACCATGGCTAGGGCACTAGACCAAGGCGGAATCGACATCATTTTAGTAGGAGATTCAGCGGCGAACGTATTTGCGGGTTATGAAACTACGCTTCCCATTACTTTAGATCATATGATCTACCATGCTGCTTCTGTGGTACGTGGTACAAACAGAGCTATGGTTTTAGTTGATCTTCCATTTGGCGTATATCAGGGTAGTGTTGAGCAAGCATATTTATCAGCGGTACGTGTAATGAAAGAATCTGGAGCACATGCGCTGAAATTAGAAGGCGGCCTGGAAATCATTGACAACATTAAAAAAATTATAAACGCAGGGATTCCTGTCTGTGGTCATTTAGGATTAACCCCTCAAGCAATCAATAAATTTGGAAATTTTGGTGTTCGTGCTAAAAAAGAAAACGAAGCTGAAAAATTAAAAGCTGATGCTTTAGCACTACAAGAAGCGGGTTGCTTTGCCATTGTACTCGAAAAAATACCTGCTGCACTAGCCGCAGAAGTAAGTGCTTCGCTAAACATACCAACGATTGGTATAGGTGCTGGAAATCAATGCGATGGACAGGTATTAGTCGTTAATGATATGCTTGGATTGACAGATGGGTTTAAACCTAAATTCTTAAGGCAATATGCACAGCTCTATCAAGAAATAACTGGAGCAGTTGGACAATATGTTGCTGATGTAAAATCAGTCGATTATCCCAATCAAAACGAACAATATTAACCGATAGTTGTCATGACCAAAATTATTTTAATAGCCGGACTTATCTTATTTATATTATACTACATCAGTAAAAAGTTGTCAGCATCATTTACTGCCAGTAATAGTCCAGCTATTATTGTAAAAAATGGTTATCAAAAAATCGATACTTCCAAAGTCATCATCGCCGATACTTCTCAAAAAGTAATGAAAAATGTGGGTATAGGTGGCGTCTTACTTATTATCATGCTTGCATTGATCATCAAAGTCAAGCTACTGCTGTTCTTACTGCCAATCTCAATCTATATGATGGGCTACTTATTTCTCTTCAAAAATCATTTAAAGAAAACAACCAGTCAGGTAATTTGGTATAATAAACAAACAGCAGATGTCATGATTGAATCTCTAACAGAGAAGACCTATCGCTTTAATTTGCTTAGCGATGTCCAAGCTGTACAACAAATCGAGTCTATTCAAAATACAAAAGGATTGTTGTTTGGATATTTTAGAATCAAAACTCAGGAGGAGATTATTGAAATTCCTTATCTCGTATATCAAAATAATCCGAGCAATCAGGACTTTTTCAATTCATTAAAAAGCAATTATAAGATCGATCTCCAAAAAAAGATATTCCCGATCATCTAATTCAACGATGTACACATGCTTCAGAGAAAAAAAGCAGACAGCAATAAATCTCTGATAATAGGTATAAAAAAGGCTTCTATCTTACTGGATAGAAGCCTTTTTTACAACAGAAGAACTCCATTAAAAGTCTTCTTCAATAATCTCAGCCACACGACCTATCTGACCGTCCATCAAACGGACTTTAATTCCTCTATGATGATAAGGGGCTGAAGTCAATAAATCTTTTACGATACCTTCTGTAAGCTCTCCCGAACGTTGATCTTTTTTTAGGATAATATTAACCAACATACCTGGTTTAATCGTTGCTCTTGTTTTTCCATCCATAATACAAATATGTAAAAATAAACAAGGTCTTACAAATCAAGTAAGACCTTGTTTCACTAAGTTTATGCGATGCTATTTAAATAATTTAAAAATATCATTCCCGAAAATAAACACCATCAGAGCGAGTAGAATAAAAAACCCAACCATTTGTGCTTTCTCCAAGAATTTTTCACTTAACGGTTTTCCTTGTATCATTTCTATTAATAAGAAAACAACATGACCACCATCTAAAGCTGGAATAGGTAATAAATTCATAAATGCCAAAGCCATTGACAACATACCTACCAGTGACCAGAAACGTACCCAATCCACTTCAGTACCGAACAATTGTGCTATTCCTACAGGACCTGAAAGCGCCTTATCAGCACGAATCTCGCCTTTAAATATTTTACCAAATCCTTTTGCATTATCTGTAATCACAGTGAATGCTTTTTTTGCGCCCATTGGTAAAGATTCCAATAAGCTATAATGGATGGTAAACGTTTTAATCGTTTGATCACGATTGACATTAAAACCTAAAATTGCATCCTTTGGTACCACACCTTTTAGTGCTTGTTCTTGACCATTACGTACAATTTTCAATTCAATCGGCTTGCCTATTTTACTATTCAACTGATCTTTGAACTGGTCAAAAAACAAAATTGGGGTTTGATCAACTGCGATGATACTATCACCTTTCATAAAGCCCATTTTTACAGCTTCAGAACCCGGTTGAATACCAGCAACAGCAGTCATTTTCATACGAGGTTCGATAAACTTCTCATCCTTTTTATCTGCAATAGTATTTAAAATATCAGCAGGTACATGAATTTGAGTATCTACACCAGCACGATTAACGGTAAGATCAACACCACCCATTAATAATTTTGAACTGATTAAGTCCGAATAGTTTTCAATTTTAACACCATCAATAGCCATGATACGGTCTCCCGCTTGTAAGCCGATTGATTTACCAATTTCACCCGGAACAATTCCATTCACCAATTGATCGTTTTTAATATCTGTGGTTCCCATTTTGAATGTTAACATCCAAAAAACTACAACACCAACAATTACATTCACGATAATACCGCCCAACATCACAATCAAGCGTTGCCAAGCTGGTTTTGAACGAAATTCCCACTCTTGAGGTTCTCCTTTCAATTGCTCAGTATCCATGGACTCATCAATCATACCAGCGATTTTAACGTATCCTCCTAAAGGCAACCATCCTATACCATACTCACAATCTTTATATTTGAATTTGAATAATTTGACACCCCAAGCATCAAAAAACAAATAAAACTTTTCTACTTTGATCCCAAAAGCTCGTGCCGCTAAAAAATGGCCCAGCTCATGCAATACAATTAAAATCGACAAGCCTAAAATGACTTGTGCCACCATAATTAAAACACCCATGTATCTCCTTCTATAATTTTACTTAATTGATAATTTCTTCCGCAATTCTCCTTGCGGCATAATCGCACTCAATATAGTCATCTAGACTTGGTCTCGCAAGATAATTTACTTTTTCTAATACCGTCTCGATTACATCACTCATACCCAAGAAACTGATCTTATCCTTTAAAAATGCATCCACTACGATTTCATTGGCCGCATTTAACACACATGGACGATTACCGCCTTTTCGCAATGAATCATAAGCCAGTGCCAAATTTCTGAAGGTATGTAAATCGGGCTTTTCAAAAGTCAATTGAGGATAATCCAAGAAGTTAAACCGTTCAAAATTATTTTCCAAACGATGCGGATAAGACAACGCATATTGTATCGGCAATTTCATATCGGGCACCCCAAGCTGTGCTTTGATAGAACCATCTTGAAACTGAACAAGAGAATGCACGATAGACTGTGGATGTACGATGACATCAACTTGATCCACTTCCAAATCAAAAAGCCATTTTGCCTCTATGACCTCTAAACCTTTATTCATCAAAGAAGCAGAATCAATAGTAATCTTAGCGCCCATCACCCAATTTGGATGTTTCAAAGCATGTTCCTTTGTTACTGACGCCAAGAAAGACCGATCCTTTCCGCGAAAAGGACCACCAGAAGCGGTTATATAAATCTTTTCAATCGGGTTAGTCTCCTCTCCAGCTAAGCATTGAAAGATAGCAGAATGTTCCGAATCAACCGGCAACATCTGAACTTGATGTTGTGACGCTAAACCCATTACCAGTTCCCCAGCAACAACCAAGGTCTCTTTATTTGCAAGTGCTATATCTTTACCATTTTCAATGGCTTTAATGGTTGGTCGTAAACCTGCCGCACCAACAATGGCATTTAAAACCACATCGATTTCTTCAAACTGCACTACTTCTTCTAAAGCTTGCATACCGGAATAAACAGCAATAGCAGTATGACTCAATTTTACTTTAACAAATTCGAACTGAGCTTCATCAATTACAACAACAGCCTGTGGTAAAAATTCCAGTGCCTGCTCAACTAACAAAGTAGCGTTAGAACCACAAGTCAATACGACAATATCAAAACGATCAGGAAAAGCCCGCACCACATCTAAGGTCTGTGTCCCTATACTACCCGTCGAACCTAAAACAGCTATTCCTTTTTTATTCAAAATCAAAATTTTTTATTAAAATATATTACTTAAGATACTTGGATCTTCACTTCCCTTATATTCTTGAACCATATCTCGGTAAGCAACAGTATAAACAACTGATGTTAAAGGAATAATCAAAAAGGAATTTATTAAACTAAATATAATCGCCATAATGGAGTATTCCATATAGACCCAATAAATATTCAATACGCTCACAAATGCTAAACTCAACAAAATTAAAAAAAGTCTAACGACATTTCCTTTTGTAATCGCCAAACTCCAACGCAATGACTTCGTCACATTTGTTCCTTTATCAATGATAAAAAATGGGAAAAAAGAAATTCGAAGTAAAATAAAGAACGACAAAATCGCTGCCACATTTGGCACTATCTCAAAAGAAACTACCTCGGTATCAATACCCATATAGATCAGGGGAAAACAAACAATCATGGCAACTACAAGAATCAATAAAGAAGATAGCGTAAATAAAACGATTCCACCTAAAAAGATAAATAATTCTGACCATGAAGGCCATGTCTTGACCACTCCTACATGCTCTTTATGATCCAATAAATTTAAAATATACTTAAAAAGAAACAATTGCAATCCTAACAAAGTAACAGCAAATAATAACATCAAAGGAATTTTGATGAGTATACTTGACATTTCTAAATAGAATGTCAATTCATGTGCAACGACAAACAATAAAAAAATAGACAACAGTAATCCTCCAATAGAGAAATAATGTCCCTTAAGTATTTGAATTGACTTGCTTAAAACTTCATTAACAGCAAAAGTGCTCTCCTTGAGAAACTGAATCATCGAAATAAAAATAAATTACACAAAGATGAAATAATTTTTGGTTATCAACAATTTAACACATCAATATTTCATCTTTTTTTAAAGATAAAGTACTCTAAATCAAAAAAGCCTTCTCAAAATAATATCTGAGAAGGCTCTTTACATTAAAAATGATCTATTTGAAGTCTTTTGGAACTGGTTTTTCCAATAAATATTGATAGTAGAAACGAACGCGTTCTTTAAAATCATACGCATTTTTTGACCTTTCAAATCCATGACGACTACCTGGATAGATCATCAACTCAAACGGTACCGAACGATCTGTTAAAGCATCTACCAATTGTGTGGTATTTTGCAAATGGACATTGTCATCCATATCTCCATGCATGATTCTTAAAACACCTTTATATTTATCCGTATAAGTCAATACCGATCCATTTTTATACCCTTCAGGGTTATCTTGAGGTGTATCCATCCAACGTTCTGTATAGTGCGTATCGTATAGATCCCATGAGGTCACAGGAGCACCCGCAATACCGAAATCAAAAACGTCAGCAGCCTTCGTCAATGCCAAGCAAGTCATATACCCACCATAGCTATGTCCCGTTATTAAAAACTTATGCTTAGCGACATAAGGCTTTGCCTTAAACCACTTCGCAATGGTAGAATAATCGATTATTTCCCAATGCCCTAAGTTTCGGTGCATCAGTGTTACCCCCTGCTTTCCAAACTGTCCAGATGCGCGGTGATCTGCTGAAACTTGAATAATACCTTCATTAGCCCAATATTGACTTCGAGTTCCTTTCCAAGTATCCTTGACTGTTCCTGCATCAGGACCTCCGTAGATACTGAAAATAACTGGATACTCTTTTGTCTCATCAAAATCTGTCGGATAAGTAACCACCACCGGTAAATCATACTGACCATCATCAGACTTGATCGTGAAGTACTTAGTCGCACCAAATTGATAAGAATTAAAATCAGGAGATTTACTATCAGCAAGCTCTTTCACGATCTTACCTTTATTATCGACCAAAGCAACCTTGTTTGGCGTACTTACGTTAGAGTAATTCGTGATAAAATATTGTCCATCAGGAGAGATCTTCACCTCATGAGAATAGTCTCCAAATGTTAAACGCTTCATGTTTTTACCCGAAAAGTCAACACGATATAGATCATAGCGGGCAGAATTTTCTTTACGAGCCATAAAATACACCACTTTAGCTTTTTCATCGATATATTCCAATGAAGTCACCTGCCAATCACCTGCTGTAATCGGGTTTAATAATTTACCATCTAAGGTGTATAAGTAGTAATGTGCCCAGCCCGTCTTATCCGATTTTAATATATAATGCTTATTATCTTCCAAATAAGTAATCCGCTCATCATGATCTAAATTGATCCATGAGGACTGCTTTTCATCATAAATTTCTTTCTTAGAGCCCGAATTAGGATCTACTTGGTAAAATTTCAAATTATTCTGGTCACGATTCATCCATTGGACCATAATATTTTTACTATCAAAACTCCAATACGGTTGACCAAAATATTGATCATCTTTTTCATTGAAATCAGACCATATCACCTGACCACCTGTAGCGCTCACAATTCCGACTTTCACTTCAGGATTGGGATCACCAGCTTTCGGATAACGTGTCTCTTCTAAATAGCCATGCTGACCTTTTGACACATAAATTGGAAACATCGGCACTTTAGTATCGTCAAAGCGCATAAATGCTAATTTCTTACTGTCCGGAGACCACCAAAAAGCCTTATAATTGGTCGATCTTCCTAATATTTCCTCATAATATACCCAAGATGACCAACCATTATAAATGACATCAGTGCCATCATTCGTATAGCGAATTTCTTTCCCCGACACTAAATCAATAGCATATAAATCGCTTTTTCGTGTAAATGCGACAAGGTTACCATCTGGTGAAAGGGTTGGATTTTGCTCAGCAATATCGGGAGAATTTGTCAATTGCTTGGCAGCTTGATTACCGTCCTGAATAAAAATATCATTTTTTGAAATGTACACTTTCACAGAAGATTTAGCCGGCACAACATGCAATTCACGTTTACCGCTTTTTAAATCCACTTGATACACTTTGCCATCCTGCGCATCCCGCTCCAAATAAGCCGTATTATTTGCCCAACCTGGATAGCCATTGATACTTTGTGTTAATGAATTTCGATTTCCCCAAGATTGATCAAAATCCAATCGTTTTTGTTGCGCTTGAACTGAAGATTCTGATACCAGAATAAAAGCCGTAAGACTCAGCGCGGTAATTAATTTACTCATTTAAATATGAAGATTATCTAAGTTTGACCACTAAGATAGGAAATTGACCCTATTTACAAGAAATTTAAGTTGTAACAAGCTGAATAGACAAGAAAAATTTACATATCCTCAAACAGCGATAATTGATAGCCCTCAAAACGTTCGATTTTTTCATCTTGAAAATTTGAAATCGAAATCCCCATCAATCGAACCTTTTTATCAAGCTCCAACTTAAGGAGCAAAGCAAGTGCAACTTGATACATATCTTCTTGATTAGAAAATATTTGTAAGATTGAAATGCTTCGAGTCAATACCGTGAAGTCAGCATATTTCACTTTCAAGGTCAAGGTCCGTCCCCGTTTGTCCCCTTTTTCAAGACGACCATAAAGACGGGTGCTCAGATCATGTAAAATAGATTTAAGCTCCTCCAATTGTTCAATATCATGCGAAAAAGTATCTTCAATACCAATAGATTTACGAATACGATTAGGCACAACAGCACGATCGTCAATTCCTCTAACAATCTGATAGAAAAAATCTCCCGATTTTCCAAACCAACGAATCAAATCAGCATGCGACTGCTTCTTCAGATCCATTCCTTTAAATATTCCCAAAGAACGCATTTTATTTGCGGTTACCTTTCCAACTCCAAAAAACTTTTCGACAGGTAGTTCTTCCATAAATGTTAATATTTTGGAAGGACCTATAAAAGTGAGCCCATCGGGCTTATTCATATCTGAAGCTATTTTAGCAATAAATTTATTAACAGATACACCTGCTGATACAGTAAGATTAAGCTCAGACTTTATTTCTCGTTTGATTCGCCTCGCGATTTCCAAAGCTGATCCGATCTGTTGTTTATCATCAGAAACATCCAAAAATGCTTCATCCAAAGATAATGGCTCCACCAAATCTGTATATCGATTAAAAATAGCGCGAATATGATCGGACACTTGCTTATACACATCAAACCTAGGCCTAGTAAATATGATATGAGGGCATAATTTGAGTGCCTGTATAGAAGACATAGCAGATTTAACTCCATATTTTCGAGCCTCATAACTGGCCGCTGCCACTACCCCACGACCGTCAGGAGATCCACCGACAGCAATGGGCTTACCCCTCAAATCTTCAAAATCACGTTGATCGACAGAAGCAAAAAAAGCATCCATATCCAGATGAATAATTTTTCTCTTTTTATCTATTATTGTCTCCATCATCGCTTTCTAGTAATACAAATTTATAGAATATTATACAGAGATGTTCCACTATTGACATTTTTAAATTCATAAAAACATGCTCTTTATACTGACAATAATTTCATATTTTTCAAATAAGGAGCTAATATGTGTTAAAAAAACTGATGGAGTAATCGCACTAGAAATAACAAATGGGGTATATGGAATTATTCAGTGATAACATCCAGTTTATACATTTCGAGTAGCAATTAGATAAAAAGGATACGCAGATGAATTTTGATTTTATCCACGTAATTATATTGCTTATATACACAAATTTACCTAAGTTTATACTAAAATTAAACTCAGATATGACTAATTACACAGATACTCAACAAAAAAAAGGTGGTTTCAAAAAATTTATGATTATTGCCATATTAGTCATTCTAGCCATTGGAGCGAGTATGGCTTATTATAAATATTATTTCGTTTTTGGCGAAGGTGTTAAATCAGGATATTTAAACTTTGCTGTAAAAAAAGGTAATGTTTTTAAAACATATGAAGGAAAACTGATACAAGAGGGTTTTGGACAAATGAAAGCAGGCGGCGTAGCCAGCAATCAATTTGAATTCTCCATTGAAGATAATACTATATTTGAGCAACTCGAAACAAATAGTGGCAAGTATTTCGACTTACACTATAAGGAATACCATGGAGTATTACCCTGGAGAGGAAATACAGTGTATGTTGTCGATAAAGTCATCAGCATGAAATAAAAAAAGCACTGTTTAAACAGTGCTTTTTTTATGATTACCCATAAGACATCTCTTATGGGTAAATTATTTTTATATACCACTACTAAAATGGAGCATCATCAGGCATGTCATTCATACGCGATGGCATTGTGATACCACCTGTCATACCGCCCGTATCACCACCACTGAACATAGCAGACGGATTCATGGCCGGCGAACTGAATGATGTTGGATTATTAAATCCATCAGCAGCACCCATCCCAGTAAATTCATCTTCTAAATCTACAAATTTCACATATTTACCAATAAAGCGAAGCGGTACTATACCCGTCTCACCATTACGGTGCTTCGCAATAATAACCTCTCCTACACCTGCAGTAGATCTACCTTCCTCATCCTCGGTCATACCATAATATTCTGGACGATATAAAAACAATACCATATCCGCATCCTGTTCAATAGATCCAGATTCACGTAAATCGGAAAGCATTGGTCGTTTTGAATTTCCTGGACGGGACTCGACAGCACGACTTAATTGAGATAAAGCTAATACTGGAACATTTAATTCTTTAGCCACAGATTTCAACGCCCTTGAAATACTACCAATCTCTTGCTCACGGTTACCACCACCTTTACCCTCAGCCTTACCATGCATAAGTTGCAAGTAATCGACGATCACCATTTGAATATCATGTTGCGCTTTCAAACGTCTACATTTGGCTCTAAATTCAAAAACGTTTAATGCAGGAGTATCGTCGATGATTAAAGGAGCCTCGGTCAAGCGTCCAATCCTTGAATGCAGCTGTTGCCATTCATGATCAGCTAAATTACCTTTCTTTAATTTTTCTTGTTCGATCTCAGTTTCACCAGCGATCAAACGATTCACCAGTTGTACAGAAGACATCTCCAAAGAGAAAACCACAACAGGCTTTTGATGATCAACAGCAGCATTACGCGCCACAGATAATACAAAGGCTGTCTTTCCCATTGCGGGACGTGCAGCAATAATAACCAAATCAGATGGTTGCCAGCCTGAAGTCATACGATCTAAAGCGGTCAAACCCGAAGGCACACCTGTCAATCCATCTGTACGATCACGCAACAACTCCAAATTAGAGATCGCCTCACGCATGATATCATCCATTTTACGAGAATCTCTTCTTAAATTGTTTTGAGCAATATCGAATAAACTCTTCTCTGCATGGTCTAATAAATCAAATATATCCGAAGTTTCATCGTACGAACTATTAATAATTTCAGTAGAAACTTTAATCAATTCACGTTGAATATATTTTTGCGAGATAATACGAGCATGAAATTCAATATTTGCGGCAGAAACTACTCGATCGGTTAATTGTGTAATATAATATGCTCCGCCAACCATTTCCAAAGCACCCATCTTTCGAAGTTCGGCAGTCACGGTGAGCAGATCAATAGGCGAAGTTTTTTGAAAGAGATTAAAAATAGCTTCGAAAATCTTCTGGTGTGAATCCTTATAAAAAGAATCCGGTTTTAGAATATCAATGACTTCACTTAAAGCATTTTTCTCCAACATCAAAGCTCCTAGAACAGCTTCCTCCAAATCCAAAGCTTGAGGTGGCAATTTGCCCAGTCCGCTAACTAAGTTATTGAGTTTAGTCCTACGCTCTCCGAAATTGGTTTTCTTACCAGTTCCAGCATTATTATCTTCAAAATTATTATCGTTACTCATCTTTATTTGATATCCAAAAACTTGTGCATGTACGCTAAAAAATTGATAGCGGATAGCAAATGTATAAAAAATTAGGTAGAGATTTTTTAAGAGTTGTACACAGTTAAATTAGTTGTGAAAACAATCACCTTAAAAGCTTTTGATAAACATCGTTTTACATCCACACTTTTCCACATTTGATGTGGAAAAAAATGTTAACAACAAAAAACAGCATCTAATTTACAAGACATTACCACACTGTTAACAACTTTGACCACTGTTAACAAAGTTAAGCTATTTCTCTCACTAATCGTACAACCGAATTGGAATAAATTTTAAAAAGATTATTCCAATTTTAGTTTAAATTGGAGCCTAAGGTCAAGAATTCTTAATTTTTATTTTTTCCGTTTCGATCATATTAAAGCTCAAGGAGAATATTGTATCTTTGCTACTATGACAAATGAAGCATCATCATTAAAACCATACAAAGACGCAAAAGATGGTAAAAAGCAACAAGTTGCAGATATGTTTAATAACATCTCCAAAACTTATGATTTTTTAAATCATTTTTTATCCTTAGGTATCGATATAATTTGGCGTAAAAAAGCGATCAATGCTTTAAAATCCATCGCTCCACAATATATGCTAGACGTTGCTACTGGAACGGGTGATTTTGCATTGGAGTCCATTAAAATATTACATCCAAAGAAAATAATCGGAGTAGACATATCTCAAGGTATGTTGGATGTTGCACAACAAAAGATTATGCAAAAAGGTCTATCCGATCAATTTGAAGTACAATTAGGAGATTCTGAGCATTTGCAATTTGAAGACAACACCTTCGACGCAGTAACAGTCGCTTTTGGAGTTCGAAATTTCGAAAATTTAGAACAAGGATTAGCCGATATTTGTCGCGTATTGAAACCCGGAGGTAAAGCCGTGATATTGGAATTTTCCAATCCTAAAAAATTCCCAATCAAGCAATTATATAATTTCTACTTCAAAAGAATAACACCAACTATTGGGAAAATATTTTCAAAGGATTCAAGTGCTTATTCGTATCTTCCTGAATCTGTCGCTCGTTTTCCTGATGGTGAAAAATTTGCTCAAATCACTAAAACTGTAGGTTTTTCAAACACCGTAATTCGTCCTCAGACTTTTGGCGTATGTACAATATATATTGCTACAAAATAAAAATCTCAGTTTAGTTTTATTTTTAACACCAATACTATGTCAAAAACAGTATTCATCACAGGGGCAAGTTCAGGAATCGGAAAAGCATGTGCTGAGGTTTTAGCGCAAGAAGGTTACAACTTACTGCTATGCGCACGTCGTTTCCAAAATCTGGAAGAAATAAAAGGTAGATTGACAACACTATATCCTCAAATTGCTATTCATATCTTTGAACTTGATGTACGCAACTACGATGAAGTGAAATCAAAAATTGAAGGCTTACCTGCCGAATGGAAAAATTTGAATGTACTCATCAATAATGCAGGTCTAAGCCAAGGATTAGATCCTATTCAAGATGGTGATATTGGCGATTGGGACCGGATGATCGATACCAATGTCAAGGGATTATTGTACGTAACCAAAACCGTAATTCCATTTTTAGAAAATCAAGAAGGTGCACATATTGTCAATATAGGTTCGATTGCGGCTAAAGAAGTTTACCCTAATGGAAATGTATACTGCGCAAGTAAGCATGCCGTAGACGCTCTTAATCAAGCCATGCGTATTGACCTCCTTTCAAAAGGTATTAAAGTAACAGGCATTAATCCTGGAATGGTAGAAACTGAATTTTCGGAAGTACGTTTTAAAGGCGATATAGAACGGGCAAAAAATGTATATACAGGAATTGAAGCATTAACAGGAAAAGATATTGCCGAAACGATAGCATTTGTCATCAGCAGACCGAAGCATGTTAACATTAATGACCTGATCATTATGCCAACTGCACAAGCAACTGGAACGATCGTAAATAGAAAATAATAAAATCAATTAAAATATGGCTTTAGAAGAAAAAATAAATCAAGATATTAAAGCGGCAATGATCGCAAAAGATGCGAATAAATTACGTGGCCTTAGAGCAGTAAAAGCAGCAATATTATTGGCAAAGACAGAGAAAGGTCACACAGAAGATTTGACAGAAGAGACTGAAATAAAAGTACTTCAGAAATTAGTTAAACAGCGTAAAGAATCTGCTGAGATTTACAAAAATCAAAACAGAGAAGATTTATACGCTATTGAAGTTGAGGAACAAGAAGTCATCGAAGCTTATTTACCAAAACAACTGAGTAGAGAAGAAGTCGAAAAGATCATCAAGGATATCATCAGTACTACTGGAGCTTCTTCCGTAAAAGATATGGGTAAAGTAATGGGTGCTGCTAACCAACAATTAGCAGGAAAAGCCGATGGACGCACGATTTCTGAGCTTGTAAAAAGTTTACTCGCTTAATTAAACAATACTTTTTATTAGTAAAAGGGCTATAGCAATATAGCTCTTCTTTTTTTATGGAATTATTTTGGAAACATAAAACATTCTCTGAATTAACTACAGCAGAATTATACCGCATCCTCAAATTACGAGTTGATGTTTTTGTCAACGAGCAACAATGTTTTTATCCCGAATTAGATGATAAAGACTACCATTGTAGCCACCTTTGGGCAGAGATCAATGATGAAATTGTTGTTTATTCCAGACTTGTACCTCCGGGCCTATCTTACCCGGAACCCTCTATAGGCCGAATTGTTACAAACCCAACTTTCAGGGGTAACAATTATGGTAAATTACTGATCTCGAAATCCATCACATACAGCTATGAAAAACATGGCACTACAGCAATTCAAATAGGTGCACAAACTTACCTTAAGAAATTTTATGGTAGTTTCGGATTTGAACAAGTGTCTGAAGAATATTTAGATTATGGAATCCCTCATATTGACATGATAAAACCTTAAATTTAATTTTATGAATCATATCGTTATTATTACAGCAGCTATCTTAGGTTCTACAGCCATTATGCTTGGTGCCTTTGGCGCACATGCTTTTAAAAAATTAATTAGTGATGAAAAATTGGCTTCCTTTGAAGTTGGTGTTCGGTACCAAATGTATGCTGCCATCACCCTCTTGATATTTGGATTCAACCTATCATTTGATTTATACAGTGAACGATTTGCTTTCTATGGGATCACTGCTGGAACTTTATTATTTTCAGTGAGCATCTACTTCTTATCATTTGCACAATATTGGAACAAAAATTTAAAATTTCTAGGTCCAGTTACACCATTAGGAGGGTTGTTGATGATAGCAGGTTGGGTTGCATTAATCATTCGTTTTATCTAATTTTGTGTTAGAAAGGCAATGATGTCTGCCCTAAACCGCTTGATAAAGCTAATGACGTCTACTTCGATCGTGCAAAAAGCACGGTCTATATTTGTGTATGATATAATCAAGTAGACATGTTGACAAAAAAAAGTATCTTTTCCAAATTTTCGCTTCAACGTATAGCCATTTTCATTTTAAAGTGGTTGTCGATCACGATGCTCATCGGAATCATAGTGGGTTCTATTTCCGCCTTCTTTTTAACCAGTTTATCTTGGGTCACCAACTATCGCGAACTTCACCCCTTGATGATCTTCGGATTGCCACTTGCCGGTTTACTTATTGGAGCATTATATTACTACTACGGTGGTTTATCTAGCAAAGGCAACAATCTTCTGCTCCAAGAATACTACCAAAGCAAGCAGACCATCCCTTTAAAGATGGCACCCTTAGTTTTAGTTAGCACACTTCTTACTCATCTTTTTGGGGGCTCAGCAGGAAGAGAAGGGACAGCTGTACAGATTGGCGGGGCTATTGCTGATCAATGCACAAAAATTTTCAAACTCACTGATGACGATCGAAAGATTCTAATTATCCTCGGAATTAGTGCTGGATTCGCTTCAGTTTTTGGCACACCTTGGGCAGGAGCAATATTTGGATTGGAAGTGATTATTGGTGGTCAATCAAGATTAAAAGCCCTTGTTCCTAGTATCGTTGTGGCTTTTATCGCTGACTATGCATGCTCATTTTGGAATGTAGCACATACGCACTATCATATCCAGGAGATCATACCTCCAGTAAATTTGCAATATATTTTATATACAGTTGCAGCTGCTGTGATTTTTGGACTAGTAGCTTACCTATTTAACACATGTAGCGAATTGTTTAGCACTATTTTTAACAAGATAACCTATCCCCCAATTCGGCCATTTATAGGAGGAATAATTTTGATCGTCACCATTTTGTTAATAGGAAACACGCGATATATTGGCTTAGGTATACCGACTATTTTAGCTTCTTTTGACAGTCCTTTAAATTCTTATGATTTTTTAATCAAACTCTTGTTGACAACTTTCACACTCGCATCCGGATTTAAAGGAGGGGAAGTGACGCCCTTGTTTTTCATTGGTGCTACCCTTGGTAATGCCCTTTTTGGTATCATTCCACTACCTCTAGGGCTATTGGCAGCAATGGGATTCATTGCGGTTTTTGCTGGAGCAACCAATACACCTTTTGCGTGTTTAATAATGGGTATTGAGTTATTCGGGTATGAAGCTGGTATTTATTTCGCTATAGCTTGTTTGATTGCCTATTTTTTCTCGGGCGCAACAGGCATATATGCCTCCCAAATGCAAAAGGGACCAAAGCATCAATTTTATCTGTACTTAAAAAATAGAAGAGCAGATCTCTATGAAAAGTTAAAGAAATTCTAGGACCTATAAAATAGCTCATGGATCACTATTTAAATGAATATGCCATGAGCTACTTATAAGCATATTACAGCTCTTTAAGATGCTTATAGTTAGATTTTATAGTATCAATTACTTCCTGCATTTTTCCACCCAACATCAATTTAGACATGGACTTTGCCATCCCTATCATTTGATCAAATTCAACTTTTGGCGGCATTGCCAAGGCGTTGGGATTTGTAAACACATTAAGAAGAATAGGTCCGGGATGTGATAACGCAAATTCAACCGCATTTCGAACTTCTTCTGGTTTATGAACATTAATTCCTTTAAAACCCATCGCTTGTGCTATGGCAGCAAAATCTGGATTTACCATATCGGTTTCATTATCCGGTAAACCGGCAACTTCCATTTCCAGTTTAACCATTCCCAAAGCTCTATTATTAAAGACTATTATTTTAACAGGTAATTGATACTGATTGATCGTAGCCAAATCTCCAAGTAACATCGACAATCCACCATCACCACATAGAGCAATCACTTGTCGATCCGGATGAGACAAAGCTGCCCCTATTGCCATGGGCATTGCATTAGCCATGGAACCATGATTAAAAGAGCCTAGCATCTGTCTTTTACCAGTTCCATTAATAAAACGAGCTCCCCACACACAAGTCATACCTGTATCTACCGTAAATATAGCACTATCCGTAGCTAGTTCATTGATACAATGGGCTAAAAACTCAGGTTGAATCGTATCCTCGCCTCCTTTCTCTTCCATAAAACTACGCATATTGTCCTTTACTTTCTCATAGATCTTAAGCTGAGCTTCAAGGAAGCTAGCGTCCTCTTTTTGTTCCAGTAAGGGAAGAAGTGCTTGTAAAGTATGCTTGATATCACCACACAATCCCATTTCCAATTTTGCACGTCGACCTAAACGTTCTACAGCTGTATCGATTTGGATAATTTTATTATCCGTAGGCATAAACTTATCATAAGGAAAATCCGTACCTAGCAATAAGATCAAATCTGATTCATGCATACTTTGGTATGCAGCAGCTTGTCCAAGTAAACCAGTCATTCCTATTTCATAGGGATTATCATGTTGAATTCCCATTTTACCCCTAAAAGAATATCCGACGGGAGCCAAAATCTTTTGAGACAATTGAACGACTTCAGGATGAGCCCCTGATGCACCAATTCCACAAAAAACGGTCACACATTTACTTGAATTGATAGCTGTTGCAAGTGCATCCAACTCTTCATCCGAAGGCCTTATGACAGGATTAACATGGAACAACTGTGTAGAAATAATAGAATCTTCAGCTTTCATTTCCGAAACATCACCAGGCAAGCCAATAACGGCAACCCCCTTTTGTCCGATAGCATGCTGTATTGCTGTTTGAATGATTCTTGGTGCTTGCTCAGCCGTAGTGATTAACTGATTATAACAACTGCAGTCATCAAAGAGCTTGATGGTATTTGTTTCCTGAAAATAGCCCATTCCCATTTCAGGCGTGTTTATCGTCGATGCGATCACAATGAGGGGAACATGAGAACGATGAGCATCGTACATACCATTGATCAGATGCACATGTCCTGGACCGCAGCTACCCGCACAACAAGCAATTCCATCCAATTCTGCTTCCGCGGCGGCGGCATAAGCACCCACTTCCTCATGCCGTACATGGATCCATTTGATCCGACCATCTTTACGGATTGCTTCGTTAAAAAAATTTAGACTATCTCCTGTAACCGCATATACACGTTTTACGCCTGCTTCAACTAGCATTTCAACTAACTGATCTGCAACAATCTTTGCCATATTAAATGATTTAAGTCAAAGAGCAATCAATAGCTCTCTAACTTAAATAACAATAAAAGTTACAATCAGTTTTAAAATTTTCTGTTAAGAAAGGTTATAATAATTTACCAGCTAAAAATAATCCGGCAACAGTAAAGTAAATAATCAAACCAGATACATCAACCAATGTCGCTACAAATGGTGCAGAAGCAGTCGCAGGATCCAAACCAAATCTTCGTAAGACAAACGGAATAACAGATCCAGATAAAGTACCCCAAAGAACCACAAATAGCAAAGATAAAGAAACACTTAAAGCAATATAAACCCAATAAATACCGTAGTCATAAATTCCTAATTCTTGCCATAGTAGGATTCTCAAAAAACCAATAAGACCTAGTATACCACCTAAAATTAACCCAGAGGAAATCTCCCTTTTCATCACATACCACCAGTCCTTCAGTTTGATCTCGCCCAAAGCCATAGCACGAATAATTAACGAAGCAGCCTGTGATCCAGAGTTACCACCACTTGAAATAATCAGTGGCACAAATAAAGCGAGTACGACCGCTTTCTCAATTTCCCCGTCAAAATAAGCCATCGCCGAAGCAGTAAGCATTTCACTTAAAAATAAAATAATCAACCAACCTGCTCTCTTTTGAATTAACTTTAATAAAGGAGTTTTTGTATAGGCAACATCAAGTTCATCCATACCACCAAAACGATGGATATCTTCCGTATCTCGATCTTCAATCTGATCCAGCACATCATCAAAGGTGACAATTCCAACCAAAACACCATTTTCTGTCGTTATAGGCAGTGCACTGCGATCATATTTTTTAAAAATCTCAAAGGCTTCCTCCATGGGAGTCACCGCTTTTATGGAGACGAAATTATAATCGATCAATTCTGAAATCTTAGTATCCGCATCAGCTAATAGCAGTTCGCCAATTTTCAAATCATCAATCAATACATTGTTTTCATCGACCACATAAATAAAATTTAAGGTTTCAGCTTTCTTACCAAATAACTTAATATGTTTAAATACATGTTCAACTGTAAAATAAGGTCGTACTTGTACGTACATGGGCGTCATCAAACGGGCAATACTGTTTTCGGCATAACCGATCAACTCTAGCGCCAACTGCTTCTCACGTTCATTCAATAGATTGATTAAATACTTAATCAGATCATCGGGTAATTCAGAAAACAACTGATTCCTAATATCCGGTTTCAGATTATTAAGCAATTCCGATAATTGCGACTCCGATAGAGATCGCGCCAATCTATATTGAACATCCTTTTCTAAAAAAGAAAAAATTTCGAGCCTCAATTCAAAATCATATTGATTGAATTGTTGATACAAGGCCTCTTGATCCAATGTACTTAGAGCCTCGGCAAGATCTGCGGGATGTATTTTTATTTTTTTACCCATACATAGTTACTTTTTTGTCTCCGCGAGATGTTGAAAACTAAACGAAAAATATCATGATAGAAATATTCAAAATTGAAGGAGGCCAGGCTGGAGTTCAATAGGTTCCTTCCCCTGTTGAAACAATCTGGCTGATAAAGTACCCTTAAGTTCAATTTGAGCATTTTCAACATGGAGCCAGCTCCCCTCTCTCAAGCCTAAAACAGCTTGAGTATTAAATTGATGAAACTCGCGTATTCGGGTTTCTCTTGTTTCACCTTTATGGGTAGAATTCGGATCCGGATCAAGATAATGTGGATTAAGATTGAAAGGTAAAAATTGCAAAGCATCAAAACTAGGTGGATATACAATTGGCATATCATTAGTTGTTCCGATTGTCAATCCAGTTAAATTAGATCCTGCAGAGGTACCAACATACGGTAAACCTGCGGCGACTGCTGCCTTCAAATCATTGACAAGGTCTAATTCATACAAGGTCTTCAACAAAAGAAAAGTATTTCCCCCACCTATAAAAATCGCCTTTGCCTGCCCAATCGCCTCCTTTTGATCCGAATAAGTGTGTAAACCGCTCACACGAATACCTTTATCTGCCAGAGCTGTCTGCACATTTGCCGTGTATTCATCATAAGAAATACCAGAAGGTCTTGCGTAGGGTACAAAAATCAATTCATCAGTTTGAATAAAATCAACCAAATCGTCTTTTATATAAGTCAAAAAAGAACTTCCGTGAATGGTGCTCGTACTGATAACAAGCAATCTAATATTACTATTCATATCCATTATCTTACTACCTAAAAATCCTTCAAATTTAGAATTTATTATGTTATTCCAATATAAAAAAAGCTAGCGTGAAAAAGATTTAATAAAATCTTTATTTTCACGCTAGCCCAATTGTATCTCTGCAACAGAATCAATTTACTACTCTTATTCCGGATTAAAAATTAATCTAAAAAAATCTTCATTCTATCGACTTATTGACATCGGTCTTCTTTTTTTTATCCTCCAAGCGCTTTTCCTGTTTCAAAGCCTTGTGCAATAAATATTCAATTTGCCCATTCACGCTCCTAAATTCGTCGGCAGACCATTTTTCCAATGCTTTGTATACATCACTCTCTATCCGGAGCATGAAATTCTTTTTTTCCGCCATACTTTTAATATTCTGATACTATTGATACAAGGTTCCTGTGTTCAATACCGGAGATGCTGCCTTTTCCCCACACAGTACGACCATAAGATTACTCACCATAGCTGCTTTTTTATCATTATCTAATTCCACAATATCCTTTTCAGATAATCTTTGTAAAGCCATCTCAACCATCCCTACTGCTCCCTCAACAATTTTAGCACGAGCCGCAACAATAGCTGTAGCTTGTTGACGCTGCAACATCGCCCCTGCAATTTCGGAAGCATATGCCAAATGGCTGATACGCGCCTCTTTTATTATTATACCAGCAGGAGCCAATCGATCTAGCAATTCTTTTTCTAAGATATGATTGACGGTATCCCCCCCCTCACGCAAAGTGATTGTAGCTTGATTATTAGCATCAATTTCTAAATTATCATACGGAAAGCTCCCTGCCAAATGCCTCACCGCTGCCTCACTTTGAGTACGGACATAAGAAGTGTAATTCGTAACATCATAAGTTGCTTTATAGGTATCCCCCACCTGCCATACGATAACTGCACCAATTTCAATAGGGTTTCCCATTTTATCATTGACTTTTAATGTTTGTCCTTGTAAGTTGTCCGATCTTAAACTGACATTTAAGGTTGAGTACAACGGATTGACAAAAAATAATCCATTTTCTTTAACTGTTCCCATGTAGCGGCCAAAAAAATTCAAAACACGAGAATGATTTGGATTAATAATCATTAAACCTTTTAATAAGAATAAAGCCGTTAAAACAAACAAAATTCCTACCGCGACATACCATGCAGAATCCTTCGCTTGAAAGAAACAGACAATACCCAATACAAAAAGAATAATAGCCATTAATAGCGCTAAATAGCCAGACAAGGGTTTAATTAATTTTTCCATAATTTTAAGTTTGATATTATTTTGATATCAAATATATACCATAAAGATCCCATTTCCAAAAAATTATTTAATATCAAAATTTAATTTTTATATTCGTTATGAATGCTCACATTAAATATGCTTAAACAATCCTTTTTACCCATTGAGAATAAAGAAATTCGAATCTTAATATTAGGTTCATTGCCTGGCGATAAATCGATTCATGAGCAACAGTACTATGCCCATCCTCAAAATCGATTTTGGAAATTAATCCAACACATTTTCAACAGGACCGCCCCTCTTTCCTATCCTCAAAAGCTTGACTTGCTATTAGAAAATCAGATTGGATTGTGGGATGTATGCGCCCAAGCCAAAAGAAAAGGAAGTATGGACCTCGATATTGTAGAAGAGATCCCCAATGATCTACCTGGTTTCTTTTCGCAGCACCCACAATTACAGACCATTATTTTCAATGGACAAAAAGCCCATCGTGTATATGAGAAGCATTTTACAAAGAGCGAACACTATCAATACTATACATTGCCCAGTACCAGTCCTGCAAATGCGCAGTACTCGCTGGAAAAATTACTTCAGGAATGGCAACATTTATTTAAAAAAGATTAACAAATATTTCCTACAATAAAAGCTTAAAATTCATATTGAATCCTTATTTTTGCAGCAACATGTCAGATTTAAAATATAACCAAAGAGGTGTATCCGCAGGTAAAGAGGATGTACACAATGCTATTAAGAACATCGATAAAGGATTGTATCCAAAAGCTTTTTGTAAAATCATCCCTGATATTCTAGGAGGTGATGAGCAGTGGTGTAATATTATGCACGCCGATGGAGCAGGTACAAAATCTTCCTTGGCCTATGTTTACTGGAAAGAAACAGGAGATCTATCCGTATGGCGCGGGATAGCACAAGATGCTATAATCATGAACCTAGATGATTTACTTTGTGTAGGTGCTACCGATAACATCTTATTATCATCAACCATTGGTCGTAATAAAAATGTCATTCCAGGAGAGGTACTTGCCGAAATTATAAACGGGACAGAAGAAATTCTAGCTGAACTTCGAGAAATGGGTATCGGGATCTATTCAACAGGTGGTGAAACTGCCGATGTGGGTGATTTGGTTCGAACCATTATCGTTGATAGTACCGTAACATGTCGCATGAAACGGGAAGATGTTATATCTAATGATAAAATAAAATCCGGCAACGTAGTTATCGGCCTATCTTCTTCAGGTAAATCTACTTACGAAAAAGAATATAATGGTGGTATGGGCTCTAATGGATTGACCTCAGCACGTCATGATGTTTTTAATAAAAGTATTGCAGAGAAATATGCCGAAAGTTTTGACCCAGCAGTTCCTTATGATTTAGTATTTGCAGGAAGTCAAAATTTAACTGACAAGATCACTGTCGAGACTGGAGAGGACATTACAGCAGGTAAATTAGTGCTTTCACCAACTCGTACATACGCCCCAGTCATCAAAAAGATATTAGATCAGTATCGCTCACAGATTGATGGCATGGTACATTGCTCAGGTGGTGCACAAACAAAAGTACTTCATTTTGTTGATGGTGTTCATGTCATCAAAGACAATTTATTCCCAATTCCTCCTTTGTTTGAATTGATTCAAAAAGAATCAAACACCGATTGGAAAGAAATGTATAAAGTATTCAATATGGGACATCGTATGGAACTATACGTTCCTGAAGAAATCGCAGCTGGCATTATTGCTATTTCCGAATCTTTTGGTATTCCAGCTCAAATTATTGGTCGCGTAGAAGCATCTGATACAAAACAAGTAACAGTAAAATCTCCTTACGGCGAATTTGTTTACGAATAATAAAATAACATGAGGCTTGATTAACTCCAAGCCTCATCACCCCTATAATAGCCATGAAAGATAAACTAATTGTGGGATGGAAGGAATCATTAGATTTACCAGAACTTGGTATTTTTAACATCGAGGCAAAAGTCGACACTGGAGCAGGATCTTCTGTTTTACATTGTGAGTCATATGAGGTAAAAATAATTGATAATCATAAGTGGATTATTTGCCAAATAATCGTTAATTTTAAAACAGGAGAACTTCGAATATTTAAGTTCCCTGTGTATAGAGAGAAAATCGTTAAAAGTTCATTCGGTCAAAAAGAAAAACGTTATTATATTCTTACGAAAGCCAAATTGTACAATCAATCATTCGAAATCAAGTTATCTTTTAGAAACCGTTCTTCCATGCGATATCCCATGTTATTAGGAAAAAGTTTCCTATCTAAAAAATTTATCGTGGACGTCTCAAGGTCAAACTTATCTCAAAAATCCGTTGGATAAAACTAATGTTCATACATAATTGTTAATTTACCAACATACCAACTTTACAATTAAATAATTCTAATCATAGCAAAGTGAAAATCGCTGTATTATCAACAGTTAAAAGCTTATACTCGACACGTCGATTAGTAGAAGCTGCAGAAAAACGTGGACATGAATGCGTCGTCATCGATCATAGCAAGTGCTATGTCGGAATTAAGCAGGGCAAACCTAGTATCCACTATAAAGGTCAAGATATTTCAGATATTGATGCGATCATCCCCCGTATTGGGGCTTCAGTAACTTTCTATGGTTCGGCCATCGTTAGACAGTTTGAGGTTATGGGAGTCATATCTGCTAATCCAAGCCAAGCTATTACCCGTTCAAGAGACAAACTTCGCTGTATGCAGATCCTCTCTGGCGCAGGAATAGGACTTCCGATAACAGGATTTGCCCGTACCACTTCTGATGTGGACGATCTCATTAGTATGGTCGGTGGTGCACCATTAGTAATCAAACTTTTGGAGGGAACACAAGGCATCGGTGTTGTATTAGCAGAAACTAAAAAGGCAGCATCATCTGTCATCGAAGCTTTTTATGGCTTAGGAAATAATATATTAATTCAAGAATATATTAAAGAAGCAAAAGGAACTGATATTCGTGCTTTTGTCGTTGGTGGAAAAGTGGTAGGTGCAATGAAAAGAACTGCTAAAGAAGGCGAATTCAGATCGAACATTCATCGTGGAGGAACTGCCGAAATAATCAGATTGACAAAGAATGAACGAGAGACAGCTATTGCTGCTGCAGCTTCTATGGGTTTGACGGTATGCGGTGTTGACATGATGCCTTCAGACAGAGGCCCTTTAGTGCTCGAGGTCAATTCCTCTCCTGGATTAGAAGGTATTGAAAAAGCAACAAAAAAAGATATTGCCAGTGAAATTATCCTTTACTTGGAGAAACAATTTGAATTGAAAAAAGCGGCTAAACCCGAGATACGTAAAAAGAAAAAGAAAGAAAGTAATTTATAAAATCTAGGTTCCTACAAAATAGGAACCTTTTTTGTAAATAAATAAGTTTAGAAACGAATAAAAGTACGAGCAAGTAAACGCAATGATACAATGTTGCTGTATCGGATCACGACATTTTGACACTAGTAAAACGAATTAATAGGAATATACGGGTACATTTGCCGAATAACTATTTAGATGCTATGAAGCTATTTCGATACGGAAAATTAAATGAAGAAAAAACAGGAATTTTAATCGACAATATCCACTACGACACCTCTGATTTTGGAGAAGATTATGACAATAATTTCCTTGCAACAGGAGGCATTGAGCGATTAGAAGAGTTTATTGCGAAAAATAAGACAAATCTCAAACCAATAGCAGCCGATAGTCGTATCGGAACTCCAATTGCTAATCCAAATAAAATTGTATGTGTGGGCCTCAACTATTCTGACCATGCAGCAGAAACAGGACTTACACAAGAACAAGAACCCATTTTATTTCTAAAAGCTATTTCGGCATTAAACGGTCCGTTTGATGATATTATCATCCCTAAAAATTCTTTTCATACCGATTGGGAAACGGAACTTGCTCTTGTAATTGGGAAGAAAGGTACACATGTTTCGGTAGCAGAATCAACAGATTATATTGCTGGATATGTGATGATGAATGATGTAACAGAGCGTCATTTTATGAAACATCGAGGTGGTACTTGGGACAAAGGGAAAGGATGTAATACCTTTGCACCTGTAGGGCCATATTTTGTCACTAAGGATGAAATCGAAGATGACGGAAATTTAAGGATCTGGTTAAAACTAAACGGTGAATTGATGCAAGAAGGAAATACAAAAGATTTCATTACTCCTGTCAAAGAACTAATTACCTACATATCCGATTTCTTTGGTTTATTTCCTGGAGATATTATTTCAACCGGTTCACCATCAGGCACAGGTATCGGTCATGTACCACAACGATTTTTGGTGGAAGGAGACGAAATCGAATATGGAATAGATGGCTTAGGAATTGCAAAAAATAAGATCGTCAACTATCAAAAAGACTGATATTACAGACAAAAAAAAGCACTTCTGAGAGGAAGTGCTTTTTTTTTGTCTTTCCAGCAGCCTATTTGTAATTTATAGTACCACCAGCTAATTTTTTTTCCGATGTGTGTGGAGGTTTACCATAAACATCGATGATACCACCAGCACGAGTTTTAGCGATTATCGAATCTTTAACATACACTTCCGCGTTTCCTCCCCCATTAACAGTCACATTGGTCACATCAGTAATTAAATCCTTTCCTTCATACTTGCCTCCGAAATTAGAAATAACATCTTGTGTGATACTTTTTCCCATTAGAGATACGGTAGAACCTGAAGTTGACTTGACATCAACCTTTTTAGTCTCCACATAAACCACAATCAAACCTCCTTCCGCTGCGGATACACTTAATTGATCAGAAGCAATCTTACTATCTTGTCTATTGATAATCTTTGCACCCTTTTTTGCGGATAAACTTTTTAATGATTGAAAATGAACCTTTACATTGATATTATTTCCCTGCAATGCATTTAGCGTATTCATCTTAATACGCAATGCACCATTCTTGTTGATCACTTGAATATTTTCAGAATTAGTTCCCTCGGTCACGACCTCATTGGAAGTTCCTTGGATTAATTCAACCTGAATTTTATCTGTAACCTCTACCGAGTTAAAAGTTCCTACATTTTGCTTTGTCTGAGCAATGCCCAATTGCGCAATAAAAAATAAAATCGCACCTAATCCTAATTTTTTCATATTAATATATTCTATTCGTATTATTATACAAAATATGCACCATTTGTGAATTTAACTTATTATTTAGCACATTTTAACAAAAATAACAAAAAACTAAGCGTTAACAAAAAAGCGTATGATGTGAAATCACATCATACGCTTTTAATTCCTGCTTTAAACAGTTATATACAATATTACAATTTGCTATTGATATCAATGGCATTTAATTCTTGGAAAGCTTGTTTCAAACGTGTTACGAAAGCCTCTTCACCTTTACGTAACCAAACGCGAGGATCATAGTATTTCTTATTTGGTGAATCCGCTCCCTCAGGATTACCGATTTGACCTTGTAAGTAATCATGGTTTTTAGCTTCGTATTCACGAACACCATCCCACATAGCCCACTGCATATCCGTATCGATATTCATTTTGATAGCACCGTAAGATATAGCTTCTTCGATCTCTTCTGGAGAAGATCCAGAACCACCATGGAATACAAAATTAACAGGTTTTTCAGCTGTTAAATTAAATTTCTCACGAATATATTCTTGTGAATTATGTAAAATAACAGGTTGTAATTTTACATTTCCAGGTTTATAAACACCGTGTACATTACCAAAAGCAGCAGCTACAGTAAATTTATCAGAAACTTTTGATAGTTCCTCGTAAGCATAAGCCACTTCCTCAGGCTGTGTATATAATTTTGAGCTATCAACATCAGAATTGTCTACACCATCTTCTTCACCACCTGTAACTCCCAATTCAATTTCTACAGTCATACCTAGTGGCTTCATACGCGCTAAGTATTTTGCAGAGATCTCGATGTTTTCTTCGATAGGCTCTTCAGATAAATCTAACATATGAGAAGAGAATAAAGGTTTGCCATGTTGTGCAAAAAATTTCTCTCCAGCATCTAATAGACCGTCGATCCAAGGTAATAATTTTTTAGCAGCATGGTCAGTATGCAAAATAACTGCAACACCATAGTGTTCTGCTAATAGATGAACGTGTTGAGCAGCAGCTACAGCACCTAGAATACATGCTTTTAAACCATCATTATTTAATGTTTTACCAGCGTAAAATTGTGCACCACCATTGGACAATTGAATAATTACAGGTGAGTTAACCGCCTTAGCAGTTTCCATTACAGCGTTAATCGAGTTGGTACCTGTTACATTAACTGCAGGTAATGCGAATTTATGTTTTTTTGCTAATTCGAACAATTCTTGTACTTGATCTCCCGTCAATACACCTTTAAAATCTTTTAGGCTCATATTATAATTTGCTTTTGTTATTTATGGACTAAGGTAAAAAAAAAATATTGTTCTACATAATTTATAAAGTGTACATGTTACACTATCATTGGTAATTAATGTTCATACAATCCATTTAAAGATAGATTTAGCATTTTAAAGAGCAGCATGACATCTTTTTTAACATGATCATACCACCCCTATCATCTTGTTTATTAACATACAATTCTCTAAGTTTGATTTAAAAATTAGAGAAAAATATGTTACACGTATACGGTATCAAGAATTGCAGCACAGTAAAGAAAGCTCTTAATTGGTTAGAAGAAAACAAATTTGATTACACTTTTCACGATTATAAAAAGGAAGGAATTTCAGAAGAGAAATTAAAGGAATGGGAAAAGGAAATCAGTTGGGAAACATTAGTCAATAAAAAAGGAACAACTTGGAGAAAGTTAACTACTGAGGATCAAGCAGCTGTTACAGATGCAAAATCAGCAAATCAAATATTAGTAAAAAATACAAGTATGATCAAACGTCCATTAATAGAAGGAGGCAAACAACTTGTCGTTGGTTTCGATGAAAATGAATACAGCTCCTTTCTAAAATAATCGTTACAATTACAGTATTTGACTGAAAAAATTTAACAATACATCTTTTCATACTATATTTAGAGAAAACAAGTTCTACAATTTAGTATGAAAAGATTACCCCTATTGTCCATAAGTATTCTGTCCTTATCATTATCAACCTTAAGTTTTGCTCAACAAAAGAGTAACTACAGTTATACGGAAACATTTGCCCCATTATTTTTCAAGAATAATGGAGATGAATTTCGCTCTGCAAGTGGAAAACCAGGTCCAGCCTATTGGCAAAACAATGCCGACTATAAAATCTCGGCAACATTAGATGATCAAAAAAATACAATTGCTGGAAAAGTAGAAATAAACTATACCAATAATAGTCCCGATCAGTTAGACTATATCTGGCTACAATTGGACCAAAATATGTTCTCCAAAGAAGGTAGAGGGACTGCCATATCTCCTTTAACAAAAAGTAGATACGGTGATGCCAACATCAATTTTGACGGAGGTTACACCGTTGCCTCAGTCACTGATCTATCAAGTAATCCCGTAGATTACATCATCACAGATACCCGCATGCAAATTCGACTTCCAAAAGCATTAGCTGCTAAAGGAGGAAAAGCAGGATTTAAGATAGAATATTCCTACACGATTCCGGAATATGGTGCCGATCGTACAGGCATATTGAAAGCAGCGAAAGGTCCTATTTTTTCTATTGCACAGTGGTTTCCAAGATTATGTGTCTATGACAATATCAGAGGTTGGAATACTCTACCCTATACCGGACCAGGAGAATTCTACCGCGAATTTGGTAATTATCAAGTCGAAATTACAGCCCCAGCAAATCATATCGTTGTATTAGGAGGAGAATTGCTCAATCCACAAGAAGTATTTACAGCTGAACAACTAAAACGATATGAAAACGCTAAAAACAGTGATCAAACAATTATCATCCGTTCGGCACAGGAAGTTGCTCAAGCCAATTCAAGACCTCATAAAAAAAGTTTAACCTGGAAGTACAGTCTCCAAAATGCACAAGATATTGCATGGGCATCTTCATCATCATTTATACTAGATGCAGTAAAAATTAATTTAGCAAGTGGCAAAAAATCACTTGCAATATCTGCATATCCAGAGGAAAGTAACGGCAACAATGCTTGGGAAAGATCTTCGGAATATACAAAAGCAGCAATTGAACATTATTCCAATAAATGGTTTGAATACCCATACCCCGTAGCTGTCAACGTAGCGTCAAACGTCGGTGGAATGGAGTATCCAGCGCTATCTTTTTGCGGAAACAAAGCCAAAGCAGGGTCACTGTGGGGCGTAACCAATCACGAATTTGGACATAATTGGTTCCCTATGATTGTGTCAAGCAATGAAAGAGAATTTGGATGGATGGATGAGGGGTTCAATTCATTCATTAACGAAATTGCAACTGAAAGTTTCAATAATGGCGAATATTTCAAGCAAGTCGGTGATCCAAACAGTCAAGCAGTTCGATTTACCGATCCACGATTGGAAGCTATTATGAATACGCCACAAAATATGGATGAACGTAATATTGGAATTTTACTTTACTACAAACCAGCTTATGGATTAAAACTATTGCGCAATGAGATTATAGGTAAAGAACGTTTCGATTTTGCTTTTAAAAAATACATATCAGATTGGGCATATAAGCATCCAACTCCAGAAGATTTTTTCCGTTCCATAGAAAATGGTACTGGTGAAAATTTAAACTGGTTTTGGCGAGGCTGGTTTCTTAACAATTGGCGTGTCGATCAAGCCATTACCCAAGTATCCTATATAAAAAATGATCCAAAGCTTGGCGCAGTTATTACGGTTCAAAATCTGGAAAAATTACCTATGCCTGTCGTAGTTGAAGCCACAACAGCATCTGGAAAGAAAATTCGAAAAAAATTACCTGTAGAAATTTGGGAAAGAAATAAATCTTTCGATTTCAAGATCGATACAAGAGAACCTCTAGTATCTGTTCAACTGGATCCAGATCATGTTTTTCCAGATCATGTTCCCGAAAACAACATCTGGACGGCGAAATAAAACAATAAAAATCTCCGATACTTTCGACTAGGAGATTTTTATTTAAAAAAATTCGTTTTAAGCACATTACTACTTATAATTATGTATTTTTGATTATAAAAACGTGAAAATGAGAACAACAATTATACATAGTTTAAGCATATTTACAATTCTAGGTCTTAGTAGTCTTTTTACAGAAATACGAGCACAAGAAAAAGTTAAAGGTATTGCACTAGAACTCACAAGCAGTCAACGAATAGGTGGAGTTTCAATTAAAAACATACGCACCAATACAATCGTAGAAACAGATCAAGAAGGTAATTTTGCGATTGATGTTCAATTGAATGATTACTTAGCCATTGAAGCGACTGGTTATGAAAAAGATACGGTTTTTGTATATGATTATGGTGTTAAAAGAATTTACCTCAATAGACTCAATAACGCTATTGAACTCAATGAGGTCTATATTGAACGAATGACCGATAGTCGATTAAAAGCAGAAATAGATGCAACAAAACTCGCTGGTAAATATTCAGATGTAGGTCAAGAACGTGGAGGCATCCGTCTTTCTCCTTCTCGCATCTTCGGTAAGGATGCAAAGAAAGCACGTCAAAACTATAAATTACTGGTAGAGGAACAACATAAAAGAGTTATTGATCGCAAATTTACAACAGATTTGATCCAATCTTTAACCCCGCTTAAAGATCCTGAATTAGCTCTTTTTAAAGAACAATATAGACCTAGTTACAAATTTATGGAACAAGCTTCAGCAGAAGATATCAAAATTTATGTCATAGATTCCTATAAGAAATTCAATACTAAAAAGGGGAAATAATTATTCCTTGTCCCCGTGCCTATCAAAGCTTTTAACTGGATTACTCATATCCCCAGTTAAAAGCTTTTGTTTTTTATCAACTGCCTATCCACATGGCCAATTAAAGAATACGTGCTATTCTTACATCCAGATCTTGTTCATTGGATTACTAAACAACCTGAATAAATCAGAAATTTACGAGTCTTATAGAGTTGATAAAATATTTCTACCCTGACAGAATATAAAAATTTTACCAGTTATGCATATAAAAATTCCAAGATCGCAAAATTATTTACGATAGTGTTCTAAACATTAATTATCACAATATCAAGAAAGAGAACAAAAAAAACTTCCTTTTTTTTCATTTATTAAACTATATTTGACTTTGAAAAGACAATCAGTAATAGTTTAAAAAACAACTCAATTATAAAATAAATATATGCTTTTTAAAAAATCGATTAGCAAGTTAATTGCAGAAGCAGAACTTAACGGCCAAGGTACATTAAAACGTACGCTCTCCAGTTCTGGGCTTATTGCTTTAGGCGTAGGTGCAATCATAGGTGCCGGGTTATTTTCATTGACAGGTATAGCAGCGGCAGATCATGCTGGTCCAGCCGTAGTGCTGTCTTTCATTATAGCAGCCGTTGGATGTGGTTTCGCAGGATTATGCTACGCTGAATTTGCCTCCATGATTCCTGTCGCAGGATCGGCATATACCTATTCATATGCTACCATGGGTGAATTTATGGCTTGGATAATCGGATGGGACCTGGTATTGGAATACGCTCTTGCTGCAGCAACTGTTTCAGTAAGTTGGTCCCAGTATTTCAATCAATTATTACTCACATTAGGAGTTGAAATTCCAACGCAATTTTTACATGGTCCTTGGGAAGGCGGTATTGTAAATGTTCCTGCCATCATTATTGTTTGTTTACTTTCATTATTGCTCATGAGAGGTACAGAAGAATCTTCTTTTGTAAATAATATTTTGGTTGTATTAAAAGTAGCCGTTGTTTTAATTTTTATCGTATTAGGATGGGGTTTCATTGATCCAGCAAATCATACACCATTCATTCCTGTCAACCACGGTGAAGAACTCGTAAAAAGTGGTCAATTGGGCTTTTGGAGTTTTCTCGGAAGCGATGACTTCGGGCATTTTGGTTTCAGTGGAATTTTGAGAGCGGCAGGTGTTGTATTCTTTGCATTTATTGGTTTTGATGCTGTAAGTACAGCAGCACAAGAAGCTAAAAATCCTAAGAAAGGTATGCCTATCGGTATCATCGGATCGTTAATTATCTGTACCTTACTCTATGTATTGTTTTCATATGTATTGACAGGTTTAGCCCCATATACCGAATTTAAAGGAGATGCAAAACCAGTTGCTACAGCATTTGCTAAAACAGGTTATACATTCTTAAATACAGCCTTAATTGTGACGATCATTGCTGGATACACTTCTGTAATCTTAGTCATGTTATTGGGACAAAGCCGTGTTTTTTACTCTATGAGTAAAGACGGTTTATTACCTAAAATATTTTCAGATCTATCCAAAAGACAAACACCTTGGAAAACCAACTTAATCTTTATGGTTTTTGTCAGTATATTCGCAGGGTTTGTTCCCGTATCCGATTTAGGCCATATGGTGAGTATAGGTACTTTATTTGCCTTTACATTAGTTTGTATCGGTATCCTGGTGTTGCGCAAAACAGAGCCAAATTTAGAAAGACCTTTTAAAACACCATTTGTACCACTTGTTCCAATATTAGGGATATTAGTATGTGTACTGATGATGGCTTCTTTACCAATTGAATCTTGGGAACGCTTAGGAATATGGATGGTAATTGGTGTCATTATCTATTTTATATATAGCAAGAAACATTCGAAAATCCGAAAAGAGTATGCGGAAGAACATAAATTAAAAGATTAACGTAAAAAGGCTGTTTCAATCCAGAAATAGCCTTTTTTATGTGATCTAAATACTCATGATCGCATAACATATTTTGCAAGAAAGTAATCCTTTATTCGTTTTCTTTTGGTTCCACTTCCGTTACAATATAAACGTCTTCATTCTCCTTCTTCATCTTATACTTTTCTCGAGCTATACGTTGAACTTCACGTTGATCAGATCTAATATCAGTAATGGTTTCAATGATACTCTGGTTTTCTTTCTCATAAAAAGCCTTCTCTCGCTCTAAATTACTTTTTTGATGTTGGTAGCTGTACTGCGTTGCAAAGTCATTGCGATCAAAAAAACACATCCATACGGTAAAAGCTATAGCCGCCAGAAAATATTTATTTCGAATAAGTGCTAAAAATCTATCCATGGTGCAAAAGTAATATTAAAGATCTAAACATGCTAAATCTCAATTAAATATAGAAACATTTATTTGAAAAATCATTACATACCAGCCAAGTAGCATTTTTTTATGGAAAAACACCGTAACGATCATCCATTATTTAAAAAGATTTTACCGCTTTTAATATCTAAAAAACGATAAAAATATGTCATTAAAAACAGGAATTGGTGCATGTAATCATGAGTGGGTAAAATCAATGAGGATTGAAGCAATAATACTCATTAGTGCCTAAAAAAACAAAATAGCTGATAAATTTACAGCAATATGCTTGCAATTATATTGCGGATCTAAGCAAATTTATCTAAGTTTAACCCTATTATTGAATAGAATCGAGCAAATGAAATATTATCTTATAGCAGGCGAAACTTCGGGAGACTTACACGGTGCAAACCTAATCAACGCTTTAAAAGTTGAAGATCCTGAAGCTACTTTTAGCATCGTTGGTGGTACACAAATGGAAGAATCTACCAATCAAAAAGCCTTGATTCACACTTCTGAAATGGCCTTTATGGGATTTGTAGAAGTAATAAAAAATTTAGGTGCCATTTCAAAAAATCTAAAAAAGGTTAAAGAAGATATCATCAAACAAAAGCCAGATTGTGTAATTTTAATCGATTTTCCAGGATTCAATCTAAAAATTGCCGACTTTGCTAAGAAAAAAGGTTTTAAAACCTGTTATTACATCTCCCCGAAAGTATGGGCATGGAATCAAAAACGTGTCGTTAAGATTAAACGTATTGTGGATCATATGTTTTGTATTCTTCCCTTTGAAGTGGACTTTTATAAAAAATGGAAAATGCCCGTTGACTATGTAGGAAATCCACTCTTAGATGCGATTTCGTCCTATAAATTCAACCCTGATTTCATTGCCGAGCATCAACTTTCAGAAAGACCTATCATCGCTTTACTTCCAGGGAGTCGTAAGATGGAAATAGCTAAATTGCTACCTGTCATGGCCAATTTAACTTACCTCTTCCCTATGCATCAATTTGTCATCGCTGGTGCACCTAATTTCGATAAATCTTATTATCAACAGTACCTTAGCGACCAACAGATTCCAATTGTATTTAATGCCACCTATGATCTATTAAAACATGCCGAAGCAGCTGTTGTGACAAGTGGAACAGCGACCTTAGAAACAGGAATTCTTAAAGTCCCTCAGGTAGTCGTTTACAAGGCTAATGCGCTTTCCATTTGGATTGCAAAACTTGTGATCAAAGTGAAGTTTATCTCCTTGGTCAATTTGATCAACGATTACCTATCTATCCGTGAGCTCATCCAAGATGATTGTACAACTTATGATATCGCACAGGAATTAGATCAATTGATCAATAAGCCTGAGTATCGGGCAAGCGTACTGGAAAATTATGAAATATTAGCTCAAAAACTAGGTCAACCAGGCGCCTCAAACAAAACAGCTAAATTAATTGTTCAGTATATGAAGTAGCGCATTAAACTTTCAAAAACGCTATTCGTCAAATAGATGTTATTTAACATAAATTACAAATAGCCATGAAAAAAATAATTACAATGCTAACATGTGCCTTTCTGGCATTTCAGTCATATGCACAAAGCAATGTGGAGCACATCAACAAATTGGAAATTGGGAAAAAGGCTAAAAAAGTCTACAATACCAAATCATCCGATTCAACAATTAATTTACATATTGATACCTTAATTATGGGAGATAAAGCGTCTTTGATGTTTTATGCGAATAAAAATGTCAATCTAACAATTGGACATGCCATTATTGGCAACAACGCTTCCATTTCAGGTACCGATAGTAAAAACAACGGATCAAATTTTGATATTCAAGCAAATTTCCAAAAGTTAGGATCGCTATACATTGTAGCAAAAGGAGATAATGCCTTTAACGGAACGAAAACATTTCCAAATGGAAATGGTGGAAATGTAAAGTTATCACTTTCAGAAAATAGTATCGTACCACAACGAGAAAATAAGAAGCAACCCAATTATCTTCAGATTGCTAATGAAGGCGGAGGTAAAAATGTGAATGCAACAACTGATCTTCGATCGATTTATGATCGTGTGAGACAGGCACCAGCTGGATTAAGAGGTCTTCCTCAAGGACAGATCTTCTCAGGAAGTCCGGGTATAGATGGTAAGACAGAAATTATCACCATAAAATAAAAAAAAGCGAGCAATGTAAATGCTCGCTTTTTTTTATTTTATACATTTTAGTCTAACGACAACCTTTCTGCTTTAATTCATAAGCAACCACCAACCTGGTCATTCTATCATAACGAGCCAATCCTTCTTGCTGATTATTATGTTTTAAATAACCATTATAGAAGATGCCAAAGACTTTATTAGTCCAACCGGTATAATTACTCCAAAAAATAGCCTCTTGCTTCAGATCATCTAATACAAATTGTGAAAGCCTGTTTTTATAAGTGGCAAACAATTTCTCATCTATCCCTCGAAGCTCCTGTAGCATATATGATGTCGTTTGTAAATAGCTTGAATAGCGGTAAAAAAGCTCTGGATGATTTTTCAATCGAACATAGGCAATAAAATTTGCCTCGTCTTCAAACCCCACCCCCTGTTGATGTGCCAATTCATGAACATACGTAAAAGGGCTGGAAAAAACAGGCATTGCTGTATTGACATGTGCTTCATGCGTAAAAGGATTAAAATATCCCGAGACACCAAAATAGGAAATCCAGTTACTATTGAAGGGCCCCTTTGCACCGACTAAAGTCTTTGAAAGAAAAGATTGAAAAGTCGTATCCGAATATACTAACTGAACCATCTCTCTTCTTATTTTTGCATCTTGATGCTCCCATTGATTTGGATTTATCTGGGACCGTAAAAAATTTGTCGAATCGAGACATGTTTCCAAAACGACAAGATAATCAGCCAACTTTAGACTATCTGTTTTTAAACCGATATTCTGTGCAATGGGTGTCCGGTAATAGTTCATCCCCCAGCTTATATAAAAAAACAAGTATAAGCCCAAAATTACATTAATAAGATACACCAGGAATCTACCCGCATGAGCATATGTCTTTTTAAAAAGATGCTTAATAACGGTAAACGCTAATATCAAAAGGAAACAAACTGCAAAAAAATAAAATAAGTCCCCAATACTAAAAGGTAGATAACCAAAAAAAGCTTGTGGCAAATATGAAAAAAAAGGATACCACATTCTTGAATAATAGTGTTCAATAAAAACAGTATTCCTTTCCAGAATGGTGATTACTGCAATAATAGAACACAGTATTGCAAAACAGATAAGTGATTTCCTTAACATATACTTCATTTAAAATTTAGCTCTCATTTTCAAAATATAACTTATAATAGTTCATTCCCTTTTCTTCATCAAATCCCTTTTCAATATACTCTCGTTTGCCATGCAAATAAACATGAAAATTTTTATCCAGCTTTAATACTGTCTTATAAGAAGATTCCATTTTCTTGACGGCTTTATCTGCTATATCAAAACTGCTTTGAAAAGGGGAATCAAATTCATCTTCAAATCCAGATCTGAAGTCATTAAACATGGTTGCAGCAATAGGATTACCGATTACCTCTTCCTCAAACTCCTCTTGGTCAAAAGTTTCTTTCTCTTTAAAATAATTCAATGATTTATTGAGCAGATCTATCTTATCCGCTTTTTCTAATTCAAACATATCATCCAATTTTTCATTGACGAAGTTTTTATAGACCTTTAAATAATTGCCAGTTTGATTAAAATCATCATTTCGAATTTTAATATTTAGAAAATCATCTTTCCAATAGACAGCCTCCGTTTTATTGGTTTGATCCACAACCAATACTTTGAATCCCTCCTCCTCTTCAACATTCACAATGATTACACCTTTATCCAATTTATTGATATTAATCGCTTCCTCTTCGTAATCCAGTTGAAAACCACCTTGATTTGGATAAACCTTGAGATAAGTTTCCTTATTTTCCGATTTAAAAATTCCGATTGCATCATGATTTTCCCCTTCAATCTGTATATTTTTTAAAGAGACCACATATACTTCACCCGGTTTAATTTTAGGATGCATACAGACCTCATACAGATGCTTTGCTACTTGTTGAGAAAATTCATGAAAAGGTAATTGGTCCTTGAAAAACTGTTTTGTAAAGTGATAAATTTCATTCAGTTCCAGCTCCCCATTGGGATGAAACAAGCGATATACCTCATTTACTTTTGCAAAAGGACTCATAAAGTAGTGCATCAGAAGAGGGGGCAGCACTTCGTCATTTTCCAAAGGAACAGGTTGTTCCGATAAAATATAAAATTCCTCCTGCGACTTATTTCCTACACGGTGGATAGCAAGTTGATCAAAAGTAGCATCTTGATGAAAAAACATAGTTCTTATTTAAATCTGTATTATTAAAAATTATATAAATCGACAGCGATCTTAAATGTTTGGCAATGTGCATTGACAATATCTTTGATATGCATAGAATATCCTCCCCCCATACTGACCTGAACAGGGATTTTATTGGTCATACAAAGGGTAAAAACAAATTCATCACGCATCCGGCATGCCTCAGGAGATAGTTTGAGTTTGCCTAATTTATCCGTTGCCAGTATATCCACACCTGCTTGGTAAAATACAAAATCGGGTTTTACCTTTTCAAAAATTAGCGGCAAAGAATCGCCTAATAGTTGCAAATATACGTCATCTTCTAAACCATCAGCAACAGGAATGTCCAAATCTGACTGTTCTTTAATAAAGGGAAAGTTTTTATCTCCATGAATCGAATACGTGAACACACGTTCATCATCCCGAAAAATATGTGCAGTTCCATTTCCTTGATGTACATCCAAGTCAATGATTAAAATTCTGTTGGCCAACTGCTGATTCAGTAAATAGCGCGCTGCCACAGCTTGATCGTTAAGCAAGCAAAATCCCTCACCAAAGTCATAGCCTGCATGATGTGTCCCCCCTGCAATATTAAAAGATATATTATATTTTTGTGCATACAGCGCACACTGAATCGTACCATCAACAAGATAGCGCTCACGATCAACAAGACTTTTTGTCAAAGGAAAACCTATCCTACGAATCATTTTAGCGTTTAATGTCAAATCAAAGATATCCCGCACATATACAGAGTCGTGAGCTAAACAAGCTGTTTCAAAAGAGCATAAAGCAGGTTCAAAAAAATTTTCCTTTCTCACAACACCTTCATGTAAAAGCTGTAATGGAATTAACTCATATTTTTCCATCGGAAATCGATGACCTTCTCGTACGGGATGAATATATTCGGGATGGAACGCTATCTTCAACAAAGCAGTATATTTAAAACTTCACTAAGATAATAAAAAGGATATTTATTGGTTTTTATTGTGGATAATATTTAAAAATAATTGTTTCCCCCTATAAAAAATAGCATATTTGATTTCAACTCATTACATTTATGGAACTTAGCACCAAACCACAATTATCAACCGAAGAACAGCGTGTATTAGGCGCTTTGATCGAAAAGTCAAAGGTCACTCCAGAATCTTATCCGATGTCTCTGAACGGTCTCCAAAGTGCTTGCAATCAAAAAACCGCTAGAAGACCCGTAGTACAATATTCTGATGAAACTATTATCAATACCTTAGCCATATTGAAGAAAAAGGGACTTATCGCACATGTTGTTGGTGGTGGAAGCCGCGTGACCAAGTATAAACACAATTTGGCCATACAATTTCCATTAGTACCATCAGAATTAGCGATTATATGCCTACTCTTACTTCGTGGACCATTAACTGCAGGCGAAATAAACTCAAATTCAGGACGTCTTTACGATTTTGAAGCTTTAGAGGATATCACGGTTCAGCTAGATAAATTGGCATCAGAAGGATTTTTAAAAGCACTCGATAAACAACCTGGACATAAAGAAGTCAGATATATTCATCTTTTAGGGGACGTTGATCTAGAACAATTTGAACACACTCCTGCTACATCAGAAAGCACTGCACTTCTCCAAAAAAGAATTGAAACATTAGAACTGGAATTAGCACAACTGAAACAACAATTTCAGGAATTTTGGGATGAACTACATTAATACTTAATCAAAATCAATTCATGTTTTAAAGAAATAGCAAGAGATACACTGAATTTTCGTCTGTCAGTAAACACAATGAAATAGCGATATTAGGTGTGATTGCATTTCAAAAATAAAAGTTTTCAATGCTTTAAAATCTATTCAATACCATTGTAAATAGAACTGGAATTTGTATATTATTTAAACTTCATTTCGCTTTACTTGTTATAAACAATAAAAACCGACAATATGAAATTTGGACAAGTCACTAACCCTCAAGATATCGATTTTACCTTACCACCGAGCTCCCCTGAAACACTGAGATTACTCAAGCAACACAAAAACAAAGAATCCTTTGAAGTATATGTGGGCTGTGCCAAGTGGAATAAGACAGAATTGAAAGGCTTCTATCCAAGAGGAACCAAAGATGAACTGACCTATTACAGCCATCAATTTAATAGTATCGAGTTAAATGCAACATTCTATCATGCACCGTCCAAGGAACAAGTAGAAACTTGGAAGAATAAGACACCAGAAGATTTTAAATTTTTTCCTAAAATACCGCAGTCTATCAGTCATTATAGTCGCCTATTGAATACCGAAGAAAAAGTAAAAGAATTTACTGACAATATCGCTTTTTTCGAAGAGAAGTTAGGGATGATTTTCTTGCAGATGCACGATAACTATAAACCTAAAGACATGGAACGCTTGCGTGAGTTTCTGTCAAAATTTCCAAAAGGTCTTCCACTAGCAGTAGAAGTACGCAATCAAGAATGGTTTTCAGATCCCAAAATAGCTGAAGCCTACTTTCAATCACTGGAACAGTTCAGGATAACAAATGTATTGGTTGATACAGCAGGACGACGTGACTTATTGCACATGCGCTTGACTACACCTATCGCCTTTATACGGTATGTTGGTGCCAATCATGCTTCGGATTACTCCCGATTGGATGAATGGATTGCGGTTATTAAACAATGGAGAAAGGCAGGACTGCAAAAATTATATTTCTTTATCCACCAAAATATAGAAGTGGAGTCTCCCCTATTGGCAACTTATTTTATTCAACAATTAAATGCAGAGTTCGGTCTAAATATCGTTTGTCCAAATAAAGGTAACTCTTAGAACAGGAAAAAAATAAAAAGCCTAATCAAATGATTAGGCTTTTTATTTTTATGCTTTATTTAAAAGAATTATTTTTTAGCAAAACGGAAGTTTTTACCAATAAAACGTGCATTTGCGCCTAATTCTTCTTCAATACGTAATAATTGATTGTATTTAGCCATACGATCCGAACGTGAAGCCGAACCTGTTTTAATTTGACCACAGTTCAATGCAACAGCTAAATCAGCAATTGTCGAATCTTCAGTCTCTCCAGAACGGTGTGACATTACTGAAGTATAGTTTGAATGCTGTGCTAAAGTAACCGCATTGATTGTTTCCGTTAAAGATCCAATTTGATTAACTTTTACCAAGATTGAGTTTGCTGTATCGGTATCAACACCTTGTTGCAAACGTTTTGTGTTCGTAACAAATAAATCATCACCAACTAATTGGATCGTTGCACCGATTTTTTCAGTTAACAATTTCCATCCAGACCAGTCATCTTCTTGCATACCATCTTCAATAGAAATAATCGGATATTTCTCAGTCAATTCTGCTAAATAAGCAACTTGCTCTTCAGAAGTACGGATGGCACCTTTATCACCTTCAAATTTAGTATAATCGTATTTTCCGTTTACATAAAATTCAGATGCAGCACAGTCTAAAGCCAAACAGATATCAGAACCTGGTTTGTAACCTGCTGCTTCGATAGCTTTTAAAACAGTTTCAATAGCATCTTCAGTACCATCAAAAGTTGGAGCAAAACCACCTTCGTCACCTACTGCTGTAGATAAACCACGGTCATGCAAAATCTTTTTCAAGTTATGGAATACTTCTGTTCCCCAGCGCAAAGCTTCTGAGAATGAAGGTGCACCTACTGGCATAATCATAAACTCTTGGAAAGCAATAGGAGCATCAGAGTGAGAACCACCATTAATGATGTTCATCATCGGAATAGGTAACGTATTGGCATTAACACCACCAATATAACGGTATAGAGGTTGACGAGACTCTTGCGCAGCAGCTTTTGCAACAGCTAAAGAAACACCCAAAATAGCATTAGCTCCTAAATTTCCTTTATTTTCAGTGCCGTCCAAATCAATCATGATTTTGTCGATTGCATTTTGTTCAAAAACGTCAACACCTGCCAAAGCTTCAGCAATTTTAGTATTTACATTTTCTACTGCTTTCAAAACACCTTTACCTAAGTATTTTGATTTATCACCATCACGCAACTCTACTGCTTCGTGAACACCTGTAGAAGCACCAGAAGGTACTGCAGCACGTCCAACGAAACCATTCTGTGTCGTTACATCTACTTCGATAGTAGGATTTCCGCGCGAATCCAAAATCTGACGCGCATGTACATCAATAATTAAACTCATTGTAATATTGGTTTAAACTTTTTATATAGTATTTTATACAATACTTAGTGTAATTTTTACACTAAAAAATTATATTCTGATTTAATAATCAAATATAAATAAAATTGGGCTGATTAAAAAACGTAAAACACAATTTTATGGCAAGAATGAATAGCTAAAGAACAAAAAAAGAGGTTAGCAAATCGCTAACCCCTCTCCTATACTTATTCATTATTTTTTTATCAATTCAATGAAATCATCAAATAAATAACGTGAATCATGTGGACCAGGTGATGACTCTGGGTGATATTGTACCGAGAATGCATTTTTACCGATCACACGGATACCTTCAATCGATTGGTCATTTAAGTTGATATGGGTTACTTCAACTTTATCAGACTGTTCAATATCTTCTGCAACTACACCAAAACCGTGATTCTGCGATGTAATTTCACAACGATTGGCAATGATGTTTTTCACAGGATGATTGATACCACGATGTCCATTGTGCATTTTCTGAGTACGAATATCATTTGCTAAGGCCAATATCTGATGCCCAAGACAGATTCCAAACATAGGCTGATCAGCCGCTAAAATATCTTTTACTGTTTGTATGGCGTAACTCATCGCAGATGGGTCACCAGGACCATTAGAGATAAAATATCCCGCAGGATTCCATTCTTGCATTTCAGCAAAAGTTGTTTTAGCAGGAAATACCTTGGCATAAACTTCTCTTTGATCGAAATTGCGAAGAATATTTTTCTTAATACCTAGATCTAGTACTGCAACACGAACCGGAGCATCTTCATTACCGTAGAAATAAGGCTCGGTGGTCGATACCTGAGATGATAATTCAAGTCCATCCATAGATGGAACAGTAGCTAATGTTGCTTTTAAAGATTCAACATCTAAATTCTCAGATGAAATAATGGCATTCATAGCCCCTTTGTTGCGGATATGACGTACTAAAGATCGCGTATCAATATCAGAAATACCCACTAGATTTCCTTCTTCAAAATAGCTTTGAATAGATTCATCAGCCATTTTACGACTATAGTTAATATTATAATTCTTACAAACTAGTCCTGCTATTTGAATCTTACCAGATTCTGTGTCATCTTCATCAATTCCATAGTTACCAATATGGGCATTGGTTGTTACCATGATTTGTCCGAAGTATGAAGGGTCCGTAAAAATCTCTTGATAACCTGTAGTTCCGGTATTGAAACAAATCTCGCCAGTAGTCGTTCCAATTTTACCCGCTGCTTTTCCGTGATAAACTGTTCCGTCTTCTAAAACTAAAATTGCAGGCAATTTGCTGTAGTTGGTCATTATTTATTAAATATAAAATTGTTTTTAATAATTCCTTGCTTGATCGAAGTTTGGTGTATAAAAAAAGCCCTAAATGGGCTAAATTATCAATTAAACAATTGATTTAACGATAACGAATTTATCGTTCTTTATAACATTTGCGAAAGCATTTACTTCAATTTTCACAGGAGACAAAGGTATAACAAAATCATCAAAGTAAAAAGACTTTTTTTATTTAATTGTGATATTCTAAATTTATTGACGTAATAAATTAAATTTCAGCACAAAAACAATGTATTTGTTATCCATTTCCAATGCTATTTACGCTATAACCCTACCATATCACCAAATAATCAGGAGTAGATTGATGATATACCAGATGTTACATGCACCAAAGATAACAATCCAGATGCTCCTATTTGTATCAGTGACGATGATGAATCCCGCAACTTTAAAAAGATACAGCATCACGAACAAACACCCATCTTTAACCTTTCGCATATGATGACATGGTCAGTGTTCGTTATTTTTGCTAATCATATAAGCAGAAGTAATTCTAATCGAAGTTGCTGTACGCAACAGTACTCCTATTTGCCACTATATCCCCTCTAAACTGCGCTAATAACAATAAAATTGATCATAATGATACAATGTGGTATGAATTTAAAATAAGAAAGGCGATTGCAAAACAGCAATCGCCTTTCTTATCCATATACTAATAATTATGAATTAATAGCCTTCCAGATCATGTCCTTCAATTGCAAAATATTTTTACCCGCAACTGATGATATGAAAATATGTGGCAATCCTTCCGGAACTTCTTTTTCCATCTCACGTTCCAATTCTTCGTCCAGCATATCCGACTTCGTAATCGCCAATAATTTTGGTTTATCGCGAAGTTCAGGATTATAAACAGATAATTCGTTCAATAAAATATCATACTCCTGTTTTATGGTACGTTCTGTATCAGCAGGTACCATAAATAATAAAACAGAATTTCGCTCGATATGTCTTAAAAATCGATACCCTAAGCCCTTTCCTTCTGAAGCACCTTCGATAATACCAGGAATATCTGCCATTACAAAAGATTTGCCATCACGGTAGCTCACAATACCTAAATTGGGAACCAGAGTTGTAAAAGGATAATTGGCAATTTCTGGTTTAGCAGCAGAAACAACAGATAAAAGCGTGGATTTTCCGGCATTTGGAAAACCTACTAATCCCACATCAGCTAATACTTTTAATTCCAAAATAATCCAGCGTTCTTGACCAGGCATACCTGGTTGCGCAAAACGTGGAGTTTGCTGTGTAGAAGATTTAAAGTGCCAGTTTCCTAATCCACCTTTACCACCAGGAGTTAAAATCTGCGTTTCACCATCTTCGGTAATTTCAAATAAAACTTCTCCGGTTTCAGCATCTTTAGCAACTGTACCAGCAGGAACTTCCAGAATTTCATCCTTACCCGAAGCACCTGTACTTGTAGCTGAGCTACCAGATTCACCACTAGAAGCAATAATATGCTTTCTATATTTAAGGTGTAATAGCGTCCACAATTGTGTATTCCCTTTTAGAATAATGTGACCTCCACGGCCTCCATCACCTCCATCAGGTCCACCCTTCATGGTTGTTTTATCTCGATGCAAGTGCGCTGAGCCAGATCCTCCGTGTCCCGATCGACAACACACCTTCACATAATCAACAAAATTCGAACCCTGCGCCATAGAAATAAAATATGTTTGTTAGTAAAACGTTTCCGTTTCCTTATTTAATAATTGTCAATAATAGCAGTTAACTCTCCGAAAATAAAATCAATATCACCGATACCGTTTACTTTGGACAATTTACCCTGTGCTTCATAATAGGGTAAAACATGAATTGTCTTGGTGAAATATTCATCAATACGTTTTACCAATTTATCTGCTGCATCGTCTGCACGTCCAGAAATCTCCTGACGCTTGGCAATGCGTGTTTTTAATTCGTCTTCATTCACATCTAAAGCAATAACTACAGAAATAGAAGAGTTAATACCGGTTAGAAATTCATCCAACGCTTCAGCTTGTGCCACTGTACGTGGAAAACCATCAAAAATAAATCCTTTCGCTTCCGGATTTTTCTTCACTTCCTCTTCCAGCATCGCAATCGTAATCGAATCAGGCACCAAATTTCCGTCGGCAATAATCTGACTTACTTGTTTACCTAGAGCTGTCTGGTTTTGAATATGAGCTCTAAAGATATCACCCGTTGAAACATGAACTAACTGATATTTATCGATAAGTTTCTGCGATTGTGTTCCCTTCCCTGCCCCCGGAGGGCCAAATATTACAAGGTTTAGCATAGTAGTATTTAGAGTAATAGAGTAAAAAAATAAAAGCCTAATCGCTATATTGATTAGGCTTTTCAAATAGTGCGCTCAAAGGGAGTCGAACCCCTAACCTCCTGATCCGTAGTCAGGTGCTCTATCCAATTGAGCCATGAGCGCGTCAACCATTACGTCATCTTCATTGCTGTTCTTCCGTTTTGGTGATGCAAATATAGGCAAAATAGCACTCCCTCCAAATTTTTTTTTCAAATTTTATCTAATAGTCTGATAATGAAACAAAATAAATAATCGCTTATCGAATACTTTAATGATTACTTATAATCTATCTCAGAAGCTTCCTGATACCACATTATAGATCATGTACAAAACGTCTCAGCGATCAACAATCAGAAGTTAAAATTGGAATATTAATATCATGGCTGATGATCAACTACAATAATAGCATAAAAATTATTTTCCCTCTTTTATGTATAGCAGCAGTATCTCAATTTGGTCTTGGCTTATGATCGTCATAAAAAATCAAACATCAGATTATATAACATAATTGATATCCTTACAATATTAGTGGGGGCTCCGAGAAAATAGATGACAGATGATAGGAAAGATATAGAAAAAACAAAAGCTTAATCTTTATCAGACTAAGCTTTTGTAGTTGTGCACTCAAAGGGAGTCGAACCCCTAACCTCCTGATCCGTAGTCAGGTGCTCTATCCAATTGAGCCATGAGTGCATTTTAATTTGACTTGTTTAAAAGTCATACCCTTTTGTTTGGTGATACAAATATGGGGACTTTTTTCAATTCTGCAAACTATTTTCCAACTTTTTTGATCAAAAAAACTAATATTTTTTTTATCTTATTGATAGTATTACATTTACAGGAGTTATTTTTTTAATATTTTTTTTCATAAAGACGATCCTATGTTCCAAAAGGAAACGAAACTAAACAAAATACGCATCGATGATATCAGCATTTCTTACATGATAAGACCAAGCAAGCTGCATATGCCGCAAAAGACGATTATATTTTTACATGGATTTCCATTTAACAAAAACATGTGGCGTGAACAACTACTGGATCTAGATGAAACAATGACTGGTATTGCAATTGATATTAGGGGACATGGACATAGCACTCGAGGGCATGGATTTTTTAGTATCGATGTATTCGCAAAGGATTTAATCAAATTGATCACTCATTTAAATTTAAATAATGTTGTGCTTTGTGGCGTATCCATGGGAGGTTATATTGCACTTCGGACCTATGAATTAAAGAATGATAAAATAAAAGGACTTATTTTAAGTAACACGCACGCATTTGCCGATGATAATCAAGGCAAACAAAAACGTTTTGACTCGATCCAAGCATTACTGAAATATGGCAAGCGTCCCTTTTCTTTAGGATTTATTGAAACTATTTTTTCCAAGAAAACATTATCCGACAATCCTCAAGCGATTGAAGTGATTAAAAGTTCGATCAGAAGAAACGATTTGGCGAGCATCTGTGCCACGCAATTAGCTTTGGCAGCTCGAACAGATACCACGGCAATGCTATCGTCTATAACTGTCCCCACTCTCGTGATTAAGGGAAAAGAAGATAAATTGGTAAATGAAAAACAAATTAATAGCTTATTGGAGGGGATAGCAGATGTTAAATACGTTGAATTTGCAGCATCTGGTCATTTGCCTAATTTAGAAGAACCCAAAAAATTCAACCAGGAAATCAACACTTTTTTACGTTCTTTTTAATTAAAGAGCGTAAAAAAATGCAGTGGATAAAAATCGACACTGCATTAAATTGGATGTTCCAATAGAAACCAAGTTTTATAAACCACGGTATTTGCTTTGTTTATATTTAAAAAAATCATTCAAATGCTGTATATTTTCCTTTCTTTCCTCCGATTTACGATAAGAAATAATGGCATCCCATATAAACAAACCAAACGCCAATGCTGCAAAAAGTACAGGTAAGCTTAGTAAGTTTCCAGTTGCATTTTGCATGATTAACCAAGTTGAAATAACTACCGTCAATAAAAATTTAATAATAAATCCTAACATAATAATAAATTAAAGTGAATTGAATAAGACGCTGGCAATTCTTGCCCCACGTGTGAATAAACGATGATGCCCAGTTTTGAAGTCTTAGTTCACTAGCATAAAATATGACCAGCAATCTAAATTGGTGGAGAAGAACCAATATATTGATGAATCAAACTATGAAGTCAATTTTAAAATAGCAAGAAACGTATGGATGAGAAAAAAAATGTTATTTTTTTTCATGAATGCTATTCAAGAACTGACCAAAATTAAAGCCATCATAGAGCATTTAATTTTGCACTAACCACAAATGTACTAATTTTTTTAGATATAACCAAATGTCATACGCAAAATATTAGTTGACATATATTATATTTTATTTTATAAATAACTAAAATATAAGTAAATAAAAAGTATAGGACTCATAGCCAGATGATATTATCCGATAGTTGAAAATATGGAGAGCATCTTATAGAATTATCAAAATATCGCTTATCATGGTCGGAGCATCTGTCATCTGAGTGTAGTAAATTTGGCGTGATATTCAGGTTTTAAAAATCATTGTTAATTTTGCTAACACTGTTAACTAATGGAGTATAGATGGGGGTTGTAGAGCGCAAATTAAGAGATTTAGAAAAAATTAAATTACAAATAATTGAACAGTCATGGCTTATTGTAGAGGAAGAGGGCTGGCAGGCACTTTCGATTCGTAAAATTGCCGATGCTATCGAGTACAGTGTACCCGTGATCTATAAGCACTTTGAAAACAAAGATGCCATTATTGCTTATTTTACTAGACAAGGTTTTGCGATGATGGCAGAGCAACTCGCTTCTGCCGTGGACCTCAATAAAAGTGCTGACGACAATTTATACAACATCGCCACATCATACTGGAAATTTGCCCTTGAACATAAAAAATGTTATGAAATTATGTTTGGATTAGGCATTCCACAATGCGAGGTCGTTAACAGTATTAAAGAAATGAAAGCAACATCTACTGTCATGTTAACTTGCATTTCCAAATGTATAACTGAAAATAATGTCGATCAGATCGATCTGTATTTAAAGTTCAAAACCTTTTGGTCGATTTTACATGGCATTATCACTATTGAATTTCTATCAAACCAAAAAACCAATCCAGAAGAAGTGTCTCCAATTTTAACAGATGCGATTCAAGGATTTATTATATCATTAAAACATCATCATAACTAACATGAGTTTATTAGAAGATTTAAAATGGAGATATGCCACCAAGAAAATGAATGGCACTCCTGTAGCACAAGAAAAAATTGACTACATTTTAGAAGCTGCTCGCCTGGCTCCTACTTCCTCTGGATTACATCCTTTTCGCGTCATTGAAATTTCTGATCCAGAATGGAAAGCTAAAATCCAGCCCATCGCATATGGACAATCACAAATCGTCGATAGTTCACATATCTTGGTATTTGCAGCGTACGATGCCTATACAAAAGAACGTGTCGAAGCAACTTTTGCACAACAAGCAGAAGAAAGAGGATTACCTTTAAACTTTGCAGATGATTACAAAAATAACTTATTCGCACAATTATCAGCATTGTCTCAAGAACAGCAATTTAGTCATGCTGCGCGTCAAGCTTATATTGGTTTTGGATTGGCATTAGCAGCAGCAGCAGAGCAAAAGATTGATGCCACTCCTATGGAAGGTTTCAACAATGAACAATTAGATGCCTTACTTGAACTGGATAAATTAGGTCTTAAATCAGTGTCCATCATAGCAATCGGCTATCGTGATGAAGCTCATGACTGGTTAGTGAACATGAAAAAAGTGAGACCGCTCCAAGAAGATTTTATTATTAAATTTAACTAGATATATTTCTGGGAACCCTCTAATGAAGAATGTTCCCATTATTAAGCACATATTATGAAAATAGAAATTTGGTCTGATATCGTTTGTCCATTTTGTTATATTGGCAAAAAAAGATTAGAACAAGCTTTAGCATCCTTTCCACATCGTGATGAAGTAGAAATTGTATGGAAATCCTACCAATTGCATCCTCAATTTCCACAAGATGCAGCAGGCATACCCGCAATTAAGTACATCAAAGATGCCAAAGGATTGAGTGAAGAAGAGACTTTGGGCATGATGCATCAAGTACAGTCCATCGGCAAGTCTCTGAATATTGACTTTAATTTTGAAAAATCATTGATCGTTAACACCTTAAATGCACATCGCCTCATTCATTTCGCTCAAGAAATCGGTCAGGGCAATGTATTAAAAGAGCGCTTATTTAAAGCACATTTTAGTGAAGGTACAGATATCAATCATATCGACAGTTTAACTGCACTCGCTGTAGAAATAGGTCTAGATCAAATAGCTGTTGAAGAGCTGCTACACAGTGACCGCTTTGCCTACGAAGTGACACAAGATATTCAAGAAGGCATCAACTTAGGTTTACGTGGCGTTCCGTTTTTTGTTTTTAACCAAAAATTTGGAATCGCAGGAGCACAACCTTTAGAAATGTTTGAGAAAACACTTCGTCAAGCCTATGATGATGCCAAACCGGCAATCATTATGAATGATAATGAAGGTCCTAGCTGCGATAGTGAAGCAGGATGTTGTTAATGGTTTTCCATGAACAATTTTCATAATCAGACATAACCATCAGGTTACCAAAACTTATGCTTTTGAATCGCAAAATCGTGCGAATAAGTTGAACTTATTTCTTAATTTCGTTTCCTATTTAATGCAGAAAAATTGTAGTATAAATGCAGTTAACCAAACTAGAAATAAAAGGATTCAAAAGCTTCGGCGACAAGATCACCATCAACTTTAATGAAGGCGTCACGGCTATCGTGGGTCCTAATGGTTGTGGAAAATCAAATGTTGTAGATGCAATACGTTGGGTTTTGGGAGAGCAAAGTACACGGATGCTCCGTTCAGAAAAAATGGAAAATATCATTTTTAATGGAACGAAAAATCGTAAAGCCGCAAACTTGGCTGAAGTATCGCTCACGTTTGATAATAATAAAAATGTGCTTCCTACCGCATTTACGACAGTCACCGTGACGCGTAAATTGTTTAGAAACGGGGATAGTGAGTATCGATTGAACGATGTAAAATGTCGTTTAAAAGATATTACTGACCTCTTTCTAGACACAGGGGTTGGTGCTGATTCGTATTCGATCATTGAATTGAGGATGATCGATGAAATAATCAATAATAAAGAAAACTCACGTCGTAATCTATTTGAAGAGGCTTCAGGAATTTCCAAATACAAAGTTCGCAAAAAACAAACCTTAAATAAGCTTAGAGACACCGAAGTCGATTTAAGTCGTGTAGATGATCTGCTCTTTGAGATCACTAAAAACTTAAGGTCTTTGGAAGGTCAAGCTAAAAAAGCAGAAAAATATACGCTGTTAAAAGATGAATACCGTCAAAGTAGCATCAATCTAGCCTACTATCGCATCGGAGATTTCAGCAGTGAATTGGAACGTTTACAGCAGCAGGAATCTAAATTGAACAAGCAAAGCACAGATGCTCAAGAACATATCAGTAAAGCTGAAAATGAATTGAAGCAAATTCGTGAAGATAATTTAGAGCAAGAAAAAAACGTCTCCCTACAACAAAAAGCAACGCAAGAGTTTATCAATAAAATCCGAAATTATGAGTCGGAGAAAAAAGTTAAAAACGAGCAGCTTAAAAATCTTCAAGACAAAGAAAATCGGCTGAATCTGGAGATCAACAATGACAATCAGCAGCTCAATCATGTGCTCTATACCATTAAACGTCTCCATGAAGAATTATTTCATGAACAACAGCAATTGGATAATTTTCAAGCGAATCTTGAAAAGGATAAATTTGAAGTCGAAGAACTGAGAGGTCAACAGCAAGCTGCCAAAGGAAAACTCGATGCTTTCAATAAAGAAAGTACATCATTGCAGGACAATATTTATAGGCTTGAAAAGGATATTGCAGTATTAAATATACAAAAAGAAGCCCTTTTGCAAGAGTCTGTCCGCACACTGGCGGATACCGAATCAAAAGAAGCAGAATTAAATCAATTCAACATCGCGGTTGCCGAGTTGGAAGGACGTGTTGAAACACAACAGCAACAGTATGAGACCGCCATACAAATGGAAGAAGAGTTGCAAACGCAACTGCAGCATCATACTACAAACATCAATACCCTCAAAGAAGATCTAAGTAAAGAATCTAGATTAGCAGATGCCAAGCAAAACGAATATAACTTAACAAAATCATTAATAGATAACTTAGAAGGATTTCCGGACTCCATCCGATTTTTAAAGAAAAATGCAGGCTGGAAAAAGCAGCCACCTTTATTTTCGGATATCCTATTCTGTGAAGAAGATTATCGTGTAGCAATCGAAAATTATTTGGAACCGATCATGAACCATTATGTCGTGGAAACACAACAGGATGCTGTTCAGGCGATCAACCTTTTGAGTGACGCGGCCCGTGGACGTGCAAATTTCTTTATTCTGGATGCTATTGAGTCAGTACCCACTGCTCCATCAATTGATCATGACCTCCTGACACCGGCATTGGATGTGATTACTGTTGATGACAGATTCAAACCCCTGTGTCAAGTACTGCTGCAACATGTTTTTATTTTACAACGTGAACGTGATCATGAACTCGAACTAGCACTACCTCAAGGAGATACTATTATTTTGCAAAAAAATGGTAAATTTTCTAAAAGCAAATTGGGGCTATCAGGGGGGTCTGTTGGATTATTTGAAGGAAAAAGAATTGGACGTGCTAAAAATATTGAAATCTTAGCGAAAGAAATCAAAACGCTTAATGAAAGTATCCATATTTTACAAGATAAAATAGCAGATGAGACTGGACGCTTAACAGCTCTACAATCGAATTCGCAAAAGGAAACAATTGATGAACTTCGTTTTCAACTAAACCGGTTAAATAATGAACTGATATCTGTTAAAACAAAACAAGAACAGTATCAAACCTTTATTACCAATGCGCTCAATCGCAAGAAGGATATACAAGATAAAATTGTCGCCATCGAAAATGATTTGTTGATTTTGGAACCCAAAATACAAGATTTCAAAAACGAACGTGAACAACAGGTTGGTGATTTACAAGACTATCAGGATCGTTTCAATGAAATTTCTGAAATCTTAACCGAGAAATCTGCCAGCTATAATCAAGGGAATATTGCTTACCACCAACAGCAAAACAAGGTTTCAAATATCAATAAAGATCTTGAATTCCGAGAAACGCAACAAGATGATTTTCAAAACCGTATCGATCGTAACAGTAAAGATCTCGCAGAAGTGCAACTTTCTTTAAAAAATACGGCCCAATTCGTCGATGAAGAAGATGAAGACCTCGTGGATATGTATACCCAGAAAGATGCGTTAGAAAAGGGTTTAGAGGACTTAGAAAAGAATTACTATGGCGTACGGAAACAAATCAATGAGCTTGAGGAACAGATCATCCAGTATCGTCGTTCAAAAGAACAAGACGATCTCCTAATTTCTGAAATAAAAGATAAGAAAACGACACTTCAAATTGATCTCAATACGTTAAAAGAGCGCCTATCAGCGGAGTTTAATATTGAATTGAAAGATTTATTGGACCAGGAAGAAGCGCCCACGATTTCCGAAGATCAGGATGCACTTGTAGCCAAATGTACTAAGCTGAAAAAACAGTTGAATGAATATGGTTCTATCAATTTAATGGCCAAAGAAGCTTTTGATGAGATGAATGAACGTTACAACTTTATCAATAAAGAAAAAGCTGATTTATTAGAAGCAAAAGGATCTTTAATGGCAACAATTAAAGAAATTGATGATACCGCAGAAGTACAATTTATGTTTACATTCAATAGTGTCCGTGATAACTTTATCAAAGTTTTCCGTTCCTTATTTAATGAAGAGGATAGCTGTGATTTAATCCTAACAGATCCTTCCAAACCTTTAGATTCAGATATTGATATCATCGCGCGTCCAAAAGGAAAAAGACCACTTTCGATCAATCAGTTATCTGGGGGCGAGAAAACATTAACTTCTACGGCGCTTTTGTTCTCGCTGTATCTATCTAAGCCTGCCCCCTTCTGTATCTTTGATGAGGTGGATGCACCATTGGATGATACTAATATTGATAAATTTAACAACATTATTCGCGACTTTTCGAAGAACTCACAATTTATAGTGGTTTCTCACAATAAGAAAACGATAGCAAGCACCGATATCATCTATGGTGTAACCATGGTCGAGCAAGGTGTATCACGCGTAGTTGCTGTAGATTTGAGAGATGTTGCTTAAGGTTTCATAACAGTTGCTAAGGCGGCCTATTGTATAAAAAAAGGAGCGATAAAATTTTATCGCTCCTTTTTTTATACTGCTTCTAAGCAGTTGATATTATTTAGTCGCTACCAAAGAAACCTTAAAGTTAATTTCAGCAGAGATTAAATCATCTTTTTTACCTTCATAACTTACACCCCAATCTGCACGAACGATATTAAAATCAGCTTCTGTTTTGATTGTTGTTGCAGTTGATTCAACAACTTTAGTATCGAATGAAATATTTTTAGTAACACCTTTGATCGTTAAGTTACCAGAGACTTTCACATCTTGAGGAGTAGCACCTGCTTCAGCTTTAGTGATAACAAAAGTGGCTTCTGGAAATTTAGCTACATCAAAGAAGTCTGCTGCTTTCAAATGTCCATCCAATTTCTCCTTATACTCACCTTCCAAGTCTGTAGAACTAATTGTATTCAAGTCCAACGCAAATGTACCACCGGTGAGAACACCATTATCTACACTTAAAGTACCTGATTTAATTGCAATTGTACCTGTATGTGCACCTGTTACTTTTGTACCTGTCCATACTACTTTCGATTGCGCCACATCTACTTGATAAACCTCTCCTGCGGGAGTATCAATTTGTTCAGTAGCGACAGAATCTTGAACTTCAGCTTTTTTTCCTTCGGGATTTCCAGCGCATGAAGACATAATAACAGCTGCAATAGCGGGCAATAACAATAATTTTTTCATAATTAATATACTTTTATATGTTTAAACATTTGATTTATCAAATATATTATAAGATTGAAATAAAATCTACCTTTGTAGTATACAAAATTAAATTATGACAATACCATGTTTTAATGTCCTTTTGGAGTTGCCTCTACACGTCGAATATCAGCCCCTAGTTTTTTCAAGCGTTCTTCAATATGTTGATAACCACGTTCTATTTGTTCGATATTATGAATTGTAGAAGTGCCTTTAGCTGATAAAGCGGCAATTAATAAGGATACTCCTGCACGTATATCTGGAGAAGTCATCTCAATACCTCGCAAAGGATACATTTTATTCAAACCAATCACAGTAGCACGATGTGGATCACAAAGAATAATTTGAGCGCCCATATCGATTAATTTATCAACAAAGAAAAGGCGGCTTTCAAACATTTTTTGATGAACCAAAACATTTCCTTTTGCTTGCGTAGCCACAACCAACACAATACTTAATAAATCAGGTGTAAATCCTGGCCAAGGAGAATCGGATATCGTTAAAATTGATCCATCAATAAAAGTATCAATTTCATATGAATCTTGAGTTGGAATAAAAAGATCATCACCTCTTAGTTCCATTTTAATTCCTAATCGTTGAAAAACAGTAGGAATAATCCCTAATTCCTTATAACAAACATCTTTGATGGTAATCTCAGAGCCTGTCATAGCTGCCAGTCCAATGAAAGAGCCAATCTCAATCATATCCGGCAACATCCGGTGTGTGGTACCTCCTAAGCGCTCTACTCCTTCTATGGTAAGCAAGTTTGAACCGATACCTGAGATCTTAGCTCCCATGCGATTCAACATTTTACATAACTGTTGTAGATATGGCTCACATGCAGCATTATAGATTTCAGTCGTTCCTTTTGCCAATACAGCTGCCATCACAATGTTGGCAGTACCGGTCACTGACGCTTCATCTAATAAAATATATGCACCTTTTAGTTGAGAAGCATCAACATTGAAGAAATGATTTTCCGCATCGTAGATAAACTTAGCTCCCAACTTTTCAAATCCCAAAAAGTGCGTATCCAAACGTCGGCGACCGATTTTATCACCTCCTGGTTTCGGAATAGCAGCCTTTCCAAAACGAGCTAATAAAGGTCCAACGATCATGATAGATCCGCGTAAACTACCCCCTTTTTCTTTAAACTCGTTGGATTGGAAATAATCGATATTAATATTTTTTGCTTCAAAAACATAAGTATCCTCATCAATACGATTAACACTTACCCCTAAAGCTTTCAAAAGATCAATTAATTTATTAACGTCTTTAATATCGGGAACATTACTGATTGTCACGGGCTCTTCCGTCAACAATACTGCAGACAAAATTTGTAATGCTTCATTCTTTGCTCCCTGAGGAATAATCTCTCCTTTTAATGGCTTCCCGCCATTGATTTCAAATGCATTCATTCGTACACCTATATCTTTTTATATTTTCTTTTACGTTATCTATAAGAAAAAAAGCAATTGAAAAGAAATATAAATCACTTCACAATTGCCTTATATAATACCCAAGGTATTAACAATTATCCTCTTTTATAGCCGCTGTTACTGTTACTACTGCTGTTGCTATTATTATTATTTTGATAAGGGCGTCTATTGTTGTTATTACTGCTTCCGCCACCAGAGTTGCTACGCTTTTGGAACGAATTTGTGCCAGAAGGTCTTCTATTGTTTGAGTTGTTGTTATTACTACCGCGACTGTGATTATTATTAGAATGACCTGAATTGTTATTCGTTGTCTGAGTAGGGTTATTTCCTTTTACACGATTGCCTGGAGGCGCGCTTTTAAAATCTAGTTTTGTTAAGACCGTACCTTCAGGCAATTGCAAAACTTTACTTGATAATTCGGATAAATCTTGAATAATAAATTCATCTGCGACCGCATCTTTATTCCAAGTTGTATAAGCCATCTTCATAAAGTTGGCAATGGAAAGAGCCATTTTTTGACGCTTTTCCTCATCTGTGATCGAAATAGCCTTATTAATCATCTTCTCCACAGTAAAACCGTAATGTTTGTACTTAATATTATGCTGTGGATAGGTTAACAATTCCGGTTCATGTTTTACCAATTCTGGAGTTGCTGTAGGATAAGGTGAATCTACATCGATTTTAAAGTCAGAAATAATTTGTAAGTGATCCCACAATTTATGCTTAAAATCTGCCACATCGCGTAAATGAGGATTTAAAACCCCCATCATGTCAATGACAACTTGAGCATACTTATTTCTTTCCTCTTTTGTCGGTAAATCACAAATATAGTTTACCATATTTTGCACATTCCTACCGTATTCAGCTAGGATTAGCTTCGGTCTTGTGCTGTTGTAGTCAAAGTTCATATAGTGAATTTCAGTACCAATACAACGTTGTATTTGATACTTTGGTATTAAATTATTGAATAATTCTCAGTTTTGCAAATTTAAGCAACAATTGTTTCTGTCCCAAGTCTTTAAAGAAAATAGTTGCTTTTACTTCTCCCTTTGATCCTTCCAGGTTCACAACCTTTCCAAATCCAAATCTTTCATGCTCCACTTCCATGCCAACTTGTAAATTATTGGTATCAGACGGAGTAAAACCAGCGGAAGGTGTATGCGCTTTGGGTAATATCGAGGTAGTTTTAAAAGGTTTCGGCTTAGGTTTCGAAAAACTATCCGTCTCTTTTTGCTGCCAAGCAATACGCTCACCTTGAAAACCTCCAGATTCTGCAGAAGAACTTTGTCTTGGTTTAAAATCTAAATCCAAACAAGCTGGATTCAGTTCATCCAAGAATCTACTTGGTTCACAGTTATTCAGTGTTCCCCAACGATATCTAGAAGTTGCGTACGAAAGTAATAATTTTTTTTCAGCTCTGGTAACTGCAACGTAAAATAATCTTCGCTCCTCTTCCAATTCTGTCCTCGAATTTAACGCTAATTGTGATGGAAATAAATTTTCTTCCAGTCCTACGATGAATACAACTGGAAATTCCAACCCTTTTGAAGAGTGTATAGTCATCATCGAAACCGTGTCTGCATTGGGATCTTTGTCATTATCATCATTAGTCAACAAAGCAATATCTTGCATATAGACATCTAAACCACGTTCCTCGATATCTTCACGCTCAGAGAACTCTTTAATACCATTGAGCAATTCTTGGATATGTTCGTAACGAGTCAATCCTTCTACAGATTTATCTTCGTACAATTCCTTTAATATACCCGAATGCTGCGCAATGTGCATCGCGGTATCAAAAGCGCTATTGGTCTTTGCTAATGCCTGAAAACTCAATATCATTTGACCAAAACCACCTACAGATGCCGCACTGCGACCATCCATAAACATCTGAGCATTGGCTACAATGTCCCAAAGACGATATTGATGTTGATCCGCTGCAATAACAATCTTCTCTACTGTGGTATCGCCTATACCACGACGTGGGTAATTAATCACTCGTTTTAACGCCTCCTCATCATTTGGATTAAAGGTCAACCTAAAGTAAGCAATTAGATCCTTAATTTCTTTCCTTTGATAGAATGAAGTACCACCGTATATTTTATAAGGAATATTAATTTTTCGTAAGGCTTCCTCCATCGCTCTAGATTGGGCATTTGTACGATATAGAATAGCGAAGTCTTTATAGTTTAAAGATTTTAAAGCCTTTTCCTGTGAAATCAATTCTGCGACAATTTTCCCTTCCTCATTATCTGAAAATGCACGAGAGACCTTAATTTTCTCCCCTTCTTCATTATCCGAAAAGACATTCTTCTCCAATTGATTTTGATTGTTAGCAATGACCGAATTAGCTGCATTCACAATCGTTTGAGTCGACCGATAATTTTGTTCTAATTTGAATACTTGAACAGTTGGATAATCTTTTTGGAAATTCAGGATATTCTGAATATTTGCTCCACGAAACGCATAAATACTTTGTGCATCATCGCCCACCACACAAATATTTTCATTGACAGCAGCTAAACGTTTAACGATTAAATACTGTGAAAAGTTTGTATCCTGATACTCATCGACCATCAAGTATTTGAACTGATGCTGATATTTATGCAGTACTTCTGGGTGCTTATTAAGCAGTACGTTGGTCTTAAATAACAGATCATCAAAATCCATCGCACCTGCACGATAACAACGCTGTGCATACGTCATATAGATTTCTCCCAATTGTCCTCGCCCGTTGGAAATATCTTCAGCTTTAAGAGCTTCATTTTTATTGTACTCTTGTGGTGAGATCAGGTTATTTTTAGCCTGCGAAATACGTCCATATACTTGATTGACATTATAGAGTTTATCGTCCAGGTTCATTTCTTTTAAAATGGACCTCAATAAGCTTTTCGTATCATCGGTATCGTAAATTGTAAAATTACGTGGGTATCCGATTAACTCCGCTTCAACACGTAAAATCTTTGCAAATACAGAGTGAAATGTACCCATCCATATGTTTTTGGCTTCAGCACCAACAACAGACATAATACGATTACGCATTTCTTTAGCTGCCTTATTCGTAAAGGTCAATACTAATATATGGAAAGGATCTACTCCTTTTTGTATTAAATGTGCGACACGGTAAGTAATGACACGCGTTTTTCCTGATCCAGCTCCAGCAACAATCATTACTGGACCGTCAGTTTGTTCTACAGCTCCTCTTTGAGAAGGGTTCAATCCTGCTAAAAAATCCAAAGCTTTCTCCTAATATTATATGTTATCTAAAATAGCTTATAAAAGTACGAAAATCATTTGGCGGATAGGGAGTGATCATCTACAAATATTATTTTTTTAATGAAAGAGTCTCTTATTTATGAATATATAAAATACTGCTTCATATCAAAAAGACACCAAATTAGATATTAATTTAGGTTTACTTTAGATATAAATTAGAGTTAGTAGGGGGTTAATAGGGGTATACCCCTATTAACCCCCTACTAACCCACTATAAACCCCCTATTATATCCCTATTATTAGTGAACTTGCTATTAATCAAATCCGAAGTTGACATGGAAACTGTGGAAGCAAAATCGACAGTTATTTAAAAGCCACAAAAGAGGCAAAATTTAATTTTTTGTGAAGCACGTCTACGAAATTAAACCCCACTGTTTTCAATAAATTTAGCTGATAGGTCAGACTACGTGGTGTGTCTTCGTGTTCAATATAATTGAACACGTGATCGCGGTAGGATTCGTCTTTCAAATTCGTCAGATAGGCTCCGTAATGCTGATGATAAATTAAATGCTGAATAGCTTCATGATCCTGTATTACCAAATCAAAAATCCACAGACTCCCGCCCTTTTTCAACAACCGATATAATTTTTCAAACGCTTGTTCCCAATCTTGATCATCACGCAGATGATGCAATACCGCCGTAGCTATAATCACGTCATAACTATTTTCTTTTAGCGCCACTGTTCTAAAATCACCTTTTATTATTTCAACTTTGCCTGATGTCAATCCTTGTAGGCGTTCATAGGCCTTATCGAGCATCGGTTGACTTAAATCAACCAGCGTACAATCAAAATTTGAAACTTGATGTGCTAATTTGACTGGATAATTTCCGGCACCACAACCAATATCTAGCACCTGCTTTAAATCGGGATATACAGCAGCGATACCATCCGTGATCAGCTCCATATTAAAAAGCGCATCTAAAGTCGTCTGCTGACCGGTGTCAAGATTTGAAAAACGACTTACATCCTTATCAAAACGCTCTTCAATCTCCTTTAATGTTGATTTTTCTGTCATATCATTGTTTTTTAACTTTTTCAAATCTAAAGCATTGATTAATACTTTAAAAATACTATTTTAGGCAATTATTAATACCTTTCAAGTATCGATGGAATTAAGACATTTACATTATTTTAAAGCAGTAGCGACCACGTTACATTTTGGACGAGCAGCAGAACAATTGCACATCTCTCAACCTCCGCTTACCCGCCAAATTAAAGATTTGGAGAAAGAGTTGGGCGTGATTTTATTTTATCGTAATAACAAGCGTGTAGAGCTGACTAATGCTGGTCGCTATTTTTTAAAGGAATGTGATCAATTGATGCAGCAGCTGGAGAAAGCTAAATTGATGGCCAAGCAGCTACATCAAGCAATATCGGGCGATTTTAGATTGGGATACATCAGCTCTACCCCGAAAAAGATGTTGGCACACATCCTCAAAAAGATAAAAGCAGAGTTTCCATATTTGCATGTATATCTTTATGAGATTTCTTCTCAAAAGCAAAAAATAGCATTAGAAAACGGCAAGTTGGACTTAGGGATCTTACGTGCGCCAATATTCACGACCGATCTTCAGGTTCATTCTTTATTCAAAGATTCGTTCTGTCTAGCAACTCCAAAAGATTGGACAAAAGATATCAGTGCGATTACATTGATGCAAGAAGACTTTATCTCCTATAATGCCAGCTATGCGGACGACTATCACAATCAAATTATAGCTTGTGCCAATAGAATTGGTTTTCATCCACAGATTGTCCACGAATGTAATACCATGCATTCCATATTGGAATTAGTAGCAAATGGCTTGGGCATCGCATTTGTTCCAACATCGGTCTCTAAACAGGACACCGAGCTGACCTTAAACTTCCATAGTCTAAAGGAGCAGGAGATTCAAACGGAAGTCATACTAGCCTATGATCAAAAAAGCCAGCATCCCGTTTTACAACAATTTATAACCTTGATTAAAGCCTACTATACTGCATAAATAGTTTATCAAATAGCTATAAAATAAAGGTCAGATTTCCATTCGTGTGCTGATCTTTATTTTATAATTCTCGCTCTACGCCTAAACCAAACAAAGCAAAATCATATTTAACAGGATCAAGGGGATCCAATTTTCTTAAATTGGCAGTCAACTCCAGTGCTGTTTTCCAATTTACTTTATCTAAGGTAATCAATCCGAATTTTCGTGCTACACGTTCTACATGAAGATCACAGGGACAAATGAGATCTTTTTGATTCAGCCGCTTCCAAATTCCAAAATCTACTCCTTTATCATCGTCTCGTACCATCCAACGCAGAAACATATTGATCCTTTTTACAGTTGATTTTTGAATAGGCGAACTGATATGCTTTCTTGTTCTTAATGGATAATCGGGGAGCGAGAAAAAATAGTTTTTAAACTCATCTAATGATTTTTCAAGAATAATCTCATCAGCATGTTCCTGACCAACTAAGAATGCATCTTCCAAAGATGTAAAATGGTTATAATGATAGCGGAAAAACTGAATAAAATACAAAAGATCGGTATCATTAAAAGTACGATGCTTAAATCCGAGCACTTGCTTGAGATCAATTTCTTGATGATTCATGATAAAATCATGTGGACTTCCATCCATGCGCTCAATCAGCTCTGTGCATTTATTAATAATCGTTTTACGCTGCCCCCATGCTAATATAGCTGCTATAAATCCCATAATTTCAATATCTTCTTGCTTTTGAAAACGATGGGGAATACAGATGGGATCATGAGTTATAAAATTGGGTTGATTATATTCTTCAACTTTTTTATCTAGAAAATCCTTAATATTAAAATCTGCCATTTACACTAAAATAAAAACCACCAGTTTCTTCTAATAAAGAATATCAGAAGAAACTGATGGTCATAACCTTTTTAATCTATAATTATACTAAAGCTTGTTCCAGATCTTCGATCAAGTCATCAGCATCTTCTATTCCTACAGAGATACGGATCAGATTGTCCACCACACCAACTTTTTCCCGTGTTTCTTTTGGAATTGATCCATGTGTCATCGTTGCTGGATGATTGATCAAAGACTCTACGCCTCCTAAAGATTCAGCGAGGGTGAATACTTTAAATTGTGAAGCGATACGGAAAGTTTCCTTTAGATCGGCACCTTTTAATACAATAGATATCATACCACCAAAATCACGCATTTGTTTTTTAGCAATATCATGTCCAGGATGATCTTCGAAACCTGGCCAGTAAATTTTCTCAATTTTAGGATGGCTTTTTAAGTACTCCGCGACTTTACGTCCATTGGCACAATGTGCTTCCATACGCAGATGTAAAGTCTTGATACCACGAAGTGCTAAAAAAGAATCCTGAGGACCAGGAGTTCCACCTACAGCGTTATAATAAAAGAACAATTGTTTATATAAGTCTTCATCATTCATGACTAATGCTCCCATAACCACATCCGAGTGACCATTGATATACTTTGTTGCCGAATGCATGACGATATCAGCCCCCATATCCAAAGGGTTTTGTAAATATGGAGAGGCAAAGGTATTATCGACAACATAAAGCACCTTCTTCTCTTTAGCAACTTGACCTATTGCTTGTACATCTGCAATCTTCAATGTTGGATTGGTTGGTGTTTCTACCCAGATTAATTTAGTCTTATCCGAGATTGCTGATCGGACTGCATCAACGTCTGAGGTATTGACAAATTTGAAAGTTATACCATAAGCTTCGTATACTTTGGTAAAGATTCGGTAAGAACCGCCATATAAATCGTCACCTGTCACGACTTCATCTCCTGGTTTCAATAAACGCAACACGCAATCTGTAGCTGCCATACCGCTTGAAAAAGCTAAGCCGTACTGACCATTTTCTAAAGCAGCTAAACAATCTTCCAATGCTTTACGTGTTGGGTTTGTTCCTCTCGAATATTCATATCCCTTGTGTTCGCCAGGAGATGCTTGTTGATAGGTAGAGGTTTGATATATTGGAGTCATCACCGCACCCGTTGTTGGATCCGATTGTTGACCAGCATGAATTGCTTTCGTTGCAAATTTATATGCCATATTTTTTACTATTTATGTTAATTCTGAAAAGTAAATTTATTAAAAATCTAACGGAGATTTGTATTTAAAAGTATAATTCAAGTCATTTTGCAGACGCGCTGATCGTACAATTTTTTGGAATGATGCGCTATCATTGAAAGCGCTGGGCAAATCAAAGCCATAATTTTTTGCAGATGCTTCAATGACATCTTTTTTTGAGGGATGAAGCGGGCATACCACATTATATATCGCATAGGTTAAGGGGGTCACAAACCCCAAACTGATAATCCTAGCAACATCTTCTAAATGGATAAAGTTAGCGAGCTGCCCTCCTGTTGTACAGATCTTATTTGCAAAATACTTAGCAAATATGCGATTTAGACCAAACAAGCCTCCTAAACGGAAAACATGTGTTCTTGGAAATTGACCAATGGCTTTTTCTGCTAACAATAATTTTTCCTGCAGCTCATTTTCTGCAAAAGTATCTTCCATAATTTCTTTGGACACATCGGGATATATTCCGGTAGAACTTAAGTATATAATTTTTTTATAAGTTAGCGTCGATAACGATTGAGCTACATGGAAAAACCGATGAGTTAATTGTTCGATTGTTGATTTACTTGATGCCGGAATACTCACTAAAATATAATCAAAGTCAATTGGCAGATCATCAGGAAGTGTAGCAGATTTGTCAAAATTGTGTGTAAATACAAAAATACCATCGGAGCGTAACCGATGGTATTTTTCATCTGTAGTCGTTGATGCCCAGACCTCATGTCCTTCGTTCAACCACAACTTAGCAACAAACTCTCCTACCCATCCACATCCTAATATAAGATAACGCATGAGAAAGTGATTTATAGATTAATATGCTTTCGCAAATAAAACTCTTTTTGTTGATGGCTTACCTGTGAAAATACAGATACCGGCTTCTTCTTTGGCATCCAAAGGAATACAGCGGATGGTAGCTTTCGTTTCTTCTTTAACAAGTTTCTCCGTTTCTACTGTTCCGTCCCAATGACAGGAAATAAAACCAGCTTTGGTTTCTAATACTGCTTTAAATTCATCATATGAATTTACTTCTGTAATATGAGAATCTCTATAATCTAATGCTTTCTTAAAAATGTTTTCTTGAATTTCATTCAATAATCGCTCAATTCTGTCACCTAAACCAGCTTGTTCAACAGTTTCTTTTATTTGTGTATCACGTCTTGCTAATTCAACCGTTCCATTTTGCATATCACGGGCTCCGATGGCCACGCGCAATGGCACACCTTTCAGCTCCCACTCTGCAAATTTGAATCCTGGTCTTTGCGTATCGCGGTCATCATATTTCACAGAAATATTTTTACTTTTTAATTCTGTAGACAGGGCATCGATAAACGTATCGATCGCTTGTTTTTCTTCTGCAGTTTTAAAAATTGGAACGACTACGACTTGAATTGGTGCTAACATGGGTGGCAATACCAAACCTTGATCATCCGAGTGTGCCATAACCAAAGCTCCCATTAAACGCGTAGAAACACCCCAAGATGTTGCCCACACATGCTCAAGTTTACCTTCTCTAGAAGTAAATTTAACATCAAAGGCTTTTGCAAAGTTTTGACCTAGAAAATGTGAAGTACCAGCTTGCAAAGCTTTACCATCCTGCATCAATGCTTCGATACAATACGTATCGATTGCTCCTGCAAAACGTTCATTTTCTGTTTTACGACCGCGAATAACAGGTACACCTAAATAGTTCTCGACGAAGTCACCATATACGTGAAGCATTTTTTCTGTTTCTTCAATTGCTTCTTCTTGTGTGGCATGCGCTGTATGACCTTCTTGCCATAGAAATTCTGTCGTACGTAAAAACAGTCTTGTACGCATTTCCCAACGTACGACGTTGGCCCATTGGTTCACTAAGATCGGAAGATCACGATAAGATTCGATCCACCCGCGGTAAGTATTCCAAATAATCGTTTCTGAAGTTGGCCTAACGATTAGTTCTTCTTCTAATTTAGCATCTTCATCTACAATAATATTTCCATGACCATCGTTTTTTAAACGGTAATGTGTGACGACTGCACATTCAGTTGCAAAACCTTCAACATGTGAAGCCTCTTTCGAAAAAAATGACTTAGGGATGAACAAAGGAAAATAAGCATTACTGTGGCCAGTATCTTTAAATTTTTTATCCAAAACGGCTTGCATACGCTCCCAAATAGCGTATCCATATGGTTTAATTACCATACATCCTCTTACTGCAGCGTATTCTGCCAAGTCAGCCTTGATCACAAGGTCATTATACCATTGTGAATAGTCTTCTTCACGACTTGTTATACCTTTACCCATATTATTTATTTCAAAAATTATTGTAACATTGTGATTAAGAATTCCGTCTAATAAGCGGATGTCAGTTTTAAAAAGAAATATTTATTTATTTTTGAAAAACGATTAAACCCTTATCAGAAATCTGGGTCTAAGATAGTAAATTAGACTGTATTGTCGAACATAACGACTTAGTATATTATGAAAAAAAATAGTTTTTTACTCGGCGCTATTGTGATTTCAGGAGCCCTAACATTAGGTTCTTGTACTACTAGCAGACAAATCACGCATACTGATGATGTCTATAATAATAATGCCCAGGCTAGACAAGCTTACCAAAGTCCTGACTATTACTATACGGATGAAAGTGAAGTGAATCAAGGCCAAGATAATGGATATTATAGTGATGATTATTCTGATCAAGAATATGAAGAAGGAAGATATGAGGATTTGGAATATGCAAATCGAATCAATCGCTTTTACTATTCTTCTCCAGGTATGACCTACTTTGACCCTTTCTTTGATCCATGGTATGGTATGGGCATGGGTTACGGAGGTTGGTATGGTCCATCTTTTGGATTTGGCTATGGCGGCGGTTGGTCGATCGGACTAGGTTTTGGCTTTGGTCATGGATGGGGATATAACCCATGGTATTCAGGATGGGGATACGGTGGCGGCTACTGGGGTGGCGGATTTGGCGGCTATTGGGGCGGCGGATACGGCAATTACTGGGGTGGTGGATATGGTGCTCCTTATTGGGGGAACCACAGATCTCGTCAGTTAGCGTCCCGTAGCGTTTATCGCGACAATTATAATACACGTTCTGGTTCTAGCGGACGATATAGCGATGCTGGCAGAACATCAGGACGCACACGCTCCAATACCGTTGTATCTAGAGATGCAAACGGCAGAATCAATACAGTTGGTAGAACACGTTCATCTGCTTCAAGCAATAATCCGAATGATACAAGAACAGGCAGAACACGTATCGGATCTAGCAATACGAACCGAGGTGACTACTACAACAATGGTGTTGGCAGAACACGCTCAACTCGGACAGATAATTATAACAATACAAATGGCGGTGTAAGCAGAACCCGATCAACAAGTACAAATAGAACACAATCTAACACACCTACAAGAAGTACAAGTAGAGATACTTACCAAGAGTCAAGAACACGTAGTAGCGAACCAGTTCGTTCATCACAACCAACAATGAGAACACAATCCAGTGGTGGTTTTAATAGCGGCGGTGGTGCAACACGCTCATCTGGTGGCGGCGGCGGTGGCGGCGCAACTCGTAGCAGTGGCGGAGGCCGTACAAGATAATACGATAAATAAAAGGAGTGATTGAGTCAAATTCAATCACTCTTTCATTACTACTATAACAATTAAACTATATGACTATTAAAAAAATACTTTTTGGAAGTGTACTAGCTATAGGTATGGTTGGCACTGCAAAAGCCCAGTATACGGAAGACGCACTTTTATTTTCTCAAGGAGATAATGGAGGAACAGCTCGTTTCAAGGCAATGGGTGGTGCATCAACAGCATTAGGTGGAGATATCAGTTCAATTACAGGTAACCCGGCAGGTTTGGGTTTCTATAATCAATCTGATGCATCTGCAACACTACGTTATCAATATAATAAAAATAAGGTCAATTACTTTGGTCGTAATGGTGATAGTAAAACGGATAATTTCAATATAGACAACGGTGGTGTTGTTTTTCACTTGCCGACCACACGCTATGGTGGAGATCTAACAAAGGGCTGGTTAAACTTCAATGTTGGAATCGCTTACAACCGTACGAATCTTTTTGACAACAAATTAGATTACAGCGGTGTAAACACCGATAATTCCATCACTCATGCCTATGCCGATCGAATGATCGATACCGATGGGTCTGCTTGGTCAAATGATTTTTATCGTTCTTTTATGTTCGAAGAAGCATACGATAAGCAAGGAAAATTTTATTTTCCTTTAGCCGAAGATAAAAATAGTGAACAGTTTAATTCCGTATGGAGCAAAGGTGGAATATCAGAAACAGCCTTATCTTTTGGTTCAAACTACAGTAATAAATTTTATATCGGTGCTACTTTTAGTTTAACAGATTTTCGTTATGAAAAATCTGCTGTATTTACAGAATACGGTATGACGAAAACTGCGGCTGGTATCTCTGCTTTAAATCCAGATTCCGATTATTTAAAACCAGATAAAGAAGAGTCTAAATTTGTAGATGTAGATTATGAATTATTTGATCATTATGGTCAGGTAACACAAGGATCTGGTTTTGATTTCAAATTAGGGATGATCTATAAGCCTACTCCTTCACTTAGTTTAGGATTTACAGCTAAAACACCTACATTCCTATCGATCACAGATGAATCTACGGCGTACACAGATATCAACTATTTCAAGCCTAATGAAGAAACTTCATTTTCGAATTTTAAATCTGACTATTACGATAGCTCTTACGACTACAACTTACAAACTCCATACAAATTATCTGCAGGTGTAACACAATATTTCGCTGCAGGTTTATTAACAGCTGAAGTGGAATTCGTCGATTATTCAAGTATGCGTTGGAGAGATATCAATAGCAACAGAATAACAGAAAAACGTATGAATGATAACATCAAAGAAACTTATCAAGCAGCATTCAATGTTCGCTTAGGTGGGGAGGTATTATTTGATCAAACATTCAGTGGTAGAGCTGGTTTCAACTTTAATGGTAATCCTTATAAAAATGCAGACTATAAGACCTATGGTATCTCAGCAGGTGTAGGTGCCAAATTAGGTGGAGGTGTTTATCTGGACTTGACAGGCGTTTATAATGCTAATAATTATAAAGAAAGTCCTTATAAAATTACTTATGAAGGTGATTGGAATACCGTTAGCCCACGTGCTGATATTAAAAATAGCAGAACAAACGTCATGTTAACAATAGGATCAAAGTTCTAATTAATTACTATTTCACAAAAAAGGCTTCTATTTTTAACGAAATAGAAGCCTTTTTTGTGAAGGAAAAATTTAAACTTGTTCAACTTTTCTTCTTACGAATAAGTTATAATTTTCATGTTTATCTACATAGATCTCTTCCCCTTCTTCAATAAAACCATCTAATGCAACAGCATCGTACCAAACACCTTCAATTTCGATCTTACCTGAAGGCCGCAATACTGTTCTCGCTATACCCTCCTTATTTAAGAGGTTGGATTTTAATATGGAAGAAGTATACCCTTCTTCTGATTTTTGTTCTTCTTTCAGCACAAGACGTCTAAAAATAGGAGCTTTTAATAAACTCTTTCCAAATATGACCATCAATACTACAGATAGTATCATGGCCCCTATGACTAATAAAAATGAATTGAATAACATACCTGGATAAGCGAGTTTAAAATCAAAAAAATCATTCGCAACGAGACTAAATGTCAGACCGCAAATAACGAAAATTATTCCTAAAATACCGGCAATTCCAAAACCAGGTATTATAAAAACTTCTAAAAAGAGCAAGACAAGACCAACGACAAAAATTGCTATTTCCCAATTGGCGGCCAAACCTTGAATGTAGAGCGGAGCAAAAAACAACAGTGCGGCTACGATTGCGACAGCGATGGCAAATCCTAATCCCGGAGCCTGCATTTCAGCATAGATACCACCTATGATCAACAATATCAAAACTCCACTCACAGCTGGATTAATTAAAAAACTGATGATATGGTCGATTGTTCCTTTGCGATATACGGTCTCTTGCACATGGTTTAAATTCAAATCCTTATAGATCATCTCCCGGTTGGCAACTTCTGCTTTTGCTAATCCAAATTTCACAGCTTCACTACTGGTCAATGTAAGTAACTGACCGTCTTTTTTGATATGAGGTGCAGAGACATTGGGATCAACAAATGATTCAGCCAATTGTGGATCACGCTTTTTAGCTTCAGCAGTTGCGCGCATCAATCCCCGCATGTAGGATTGATATTTCTCCGGAAGCACCTCCCCTTTGGCATTGACCACGCTTGCTGCTCCAATACTACCGCCTGGATGAATATAAATATAATCACTGGCTAGGGAAATCAAAGCTCCCGCGGATGCCGCATTATTATTAATGTAAACAATCGTTTTGATTTTAGAATCGAGTAATTTACTCCTTATCGAATCTGCAAAATTTAAGGCACCACCATAGGTATTCAATTCCATTAATACATAATCAACCTTTTTACTCTGTGCACTGTCATAAACTTGCTTAACAGTACGCCAAGAACTTGGCCCTATATCATCCTTTAATTCAAACACATAAACCTTTTGAGCAAAACTTGACGAGAATAATACCAAGCTTAAAAAGACTGTTATTAAAAATGATTTACTAATTTTGCTTTCCATAAATAAGATTATTAAAAATAATAAACGAGCGATTAATACATTTGCTATGTCTAAATATACTATTTCTAATGCATTTTCTCAAACATTCAGATTTCCGATCTGGAAAATAGAAATAGATGAAAAGAGTAAATTAATCGCAATAGAGTGCCGTGATCCCCAAAATACCTTACCATATATTAGTGTTATGGATTTTGATGGGCTAGTGCATTTGGATCATTATATCTTGCCTGAAAAGGAATGGACATTGACCGCTATACAGGGTAAAAAAGTCATTTTGAAAAAAGTATCGGAAAATAGCCCTGTATCACCCGGGTTATGGATAATCGATTATACCAATCCAAATACGACCTCATTGTTTCATCAGTATCAATATCTGGGTATACTGAACGGCTATATCCAAATGAGGCCCCAGCATATCACTTCGGGTTTTGAACTCTACTTTTCACTTATAGATGATGAAGTTTTAACCAGCATACCAGCAGAAATTAAACCTTTTGATAATGATATAGTCTTTCCATTGGAATTTAATGCTGAAAAACCGGCATTTTTGCAACATTATAAAAATAATGAAGATCTTTGGATCAGTAAATGTCATGATCATTTTTTATGGTGCTTTCATGAAAAACAGCAGGATAAATATACGGTCAGATTACTGATCTCTGATCAAAAACAAATTCTAGATGAAGCCGTAATTATTCAGGATCTAGATTTAAAATTGGTACAAATTTATTTTCAGATTGGGTGTCAGATTTTTCTTTTAACACACAATAAACAGGAATTTGTATCGTATTTAGTATAATTGTAAAACATGATGAATATTCTATCAAAATCTACCACATATAAAACACTAGCATTCTTATCATTAACAATGTTAGCGATCAATCATAACAAAGTGTCAGCGGGCACATTTTCTGTAACGGCTGTTCCTGATTCAGTAGGAGTCGAAAAAATTGATGGTCAGGAATATGTTCTTTTCAAAATTGAAAAAGGGGATAACTATTATCAATTGAGTAAGCGATACAAAACAAGTGTTGGAAAAATAACAGAGTTAAATGGAAATAAAACGTTAGCTGTTGGACAGATTGTTAAAATCCCAACAGGAAGAATGTTTTATGTAACCCCAAGCAATCCAAAAAATAACAACAATAAAGGAACTCAAAAAGAACTCATCGACTATAAGGTAGGTGACCAAGAGACGCTTTATGCAATATCCCGTAAATTTGATGTAACGGTTGAAGAAATCAAAAGAGCCAATAATCTGCGTTCTAATAATATCAGTGGGGGTCAGATTTTAAAAATCCCAAGTAATGGTACTTTTATTATTCCACAAAAACCAGATACCCTTTTAATTACTCCGGATACCACCACTACAGAAGAGCCGGCTATTACAGCCAATAAATATGGTATCCGTGAAAAAACAGAACGTGGGATCGGTGTTTGGATTGATGGATTAAACGAAAGTGGAACAAGCAATTTAGCCCTTCATAAAACAGCGGCTATTGGTACTGTTTTAAAAATTACGAACCCCATGACCAGAAGTGTCACTTATGCTAAAGTCGTTGGGAAATTTAATGAAAATGCAGATACGCACAATGCAATAGTTGTTTTATCAAAGTCTGCGGCTGCCTATATTGGCGCATTAGATAAACGCTTTCAAGTCGAAATTACTTACGGAGTTCCACTAGAGGACTAATACGCATCGATTCTTTTCGAATATTATATATTAAATGAATAAAAAACCATATGTCATTGGAATCGCAGGTAGCAGCGGTTCCGGTAAAACATTTTTTCTGAACTGTTTTTTAAAACACTTTAGTCCTCAAGAAGTAACGCTTATTTCACAAGATGACTATTACATTCCTGCGAATACAAAAACGCAGGAGGAAAATAAATTGTACAATTTTGATCTTCCAACTTCTATCGATCGTAATGCTTTTTACAAAGATATTAGTGACCTATTTGAAGGTAAAACAATTCATAAAGAAGAATATACGTTCAACAATCCCGCGATAAAGCCTAAAATGTTGGAAATTAAACCAGCACCGATTCTAATTATTGAAGGTTTATTTATCTACCATTATACGGAAGTAAATCAGTTAATCGATCATCGTATATTTTTGGATGCAAATCAAGATATCGCTTTAGAGCGCAGGTTGCGCCGTGATTTGATCGAGCGCGGTTATTTTGAAGAAGATGTTCGATATAAGTGGATTAACCATGTATTGCCATCTTATAATGAATATTTATTGCCCTATAAAAACACTTGTGATCAGGTTATTATCAATAATACGGATGATCCAGAACCAATTTGGAAGATCACGGATGATATCTGTCAGGAACTAAAAGATAAAATTTATAAATAACGATTAAAAGACTGCATGATGCAGTCTTTTTTGTTTTCAATCTGTGCTAAAGGGTTTGTGTATACTTATTATTTAGCTATCTTTGCGCCAGCAAACAAATTATACTAATGAGCCATTCTGTAAAGATTAAAAATGCTTTAGTGTCTGTATATTATAAAGACAACTTAGCACCATTAATTCAATTATTAAACAAATACGGTGTTACCTTCTATTCTACAGGTGGCACAGAAGCTTTCATCAAAGATTTAGGTATTGATGTAGTTCCTGTAGAAGACTTAACGAGCTATCCTTCTATTTTAGGAGGTCGTGTAAAAACATTACACCCAAAAGTATTTGGTGGTATATTAGCAAGAAGACCTTTAGAAAGTGATCAACAGCAATTAGCACAATATGAGATCCCAGAGATCGATTTAGTCATTGTTGATTTATATCCATTTGAAGAAACGGTCGCTTCTGGAGCTTCAGAGGAAGACATCATCGAAAAAATTGATATCGGTGGTATTTCATTGATTCGTGCAGCTGCCAAAAACTTTAATGATGTCGTAATTTTATCTTCAAAAAATGATTATACGGCATTAGAAGAAATGTTAGCCAATCAAGAAGGAACAACTACTTTGGAACAACGTAAAGAATTTGCTAAGCTTGCTTTCAATACATCATCTCATTATGACACTGCTATTTTCAATTACTTCAATAAAGAAAATACATTGGATGTATTCAAACAATCTGAACAAAAAGCTCAAGTATTGCGTTACGGCGAAAACCCACATCAAAAAGGTATTTTCTATGGTGACTTAGATGCGATGTTTACTAAATTGAACGGTAAAGAATTATCTTATAACAATTTAGTAGATGTTGATGCTGCAGTAGCAATTATTGATGAATTTACAGAACCAACATTTGCAATTTTAAAACATACAAATGCTTGTGGAGTAGCTTCACGTCCAACTATCAAACAAGCATGGGTTGATGCCTTAGCATGTGATCCAGTTTCTGCATTTGGTGGTGTATTGATTACAAATGGTGAGGTCGATGCTGAAACTGCGACAGAAATCAACAATTTGTTTTTTGAAGTGCTCATCGCACCTGCTTACTCTGAAGAAGCAATTGCAATTCTTACAGCAAAGAAAAACCGTATTATTTTAGTGCGCAAAGAAGTAGAATTACCTACACAACAATTCAAAACATTGTTAAACGGGGTTATCCAACAAGATAAGGACAATACAGTTGAAGGTCCTGAGGAAATGACCGCAGTTACTCGTATTGTACCAACAGCAGCTCAATTAGAAGACTTATTTTTCGCAAACAAAATTGTGAAACATACCAAATCAAATACAATTGTATTTGCTAAAAATGGTACATTAATTACTTCTGGTGTAGGCCAGACATCACGAGTTGACTCTTTGAAACAAGCTATTGAAAAAGCAAATGCCTTTGGGTTTGACTTAAAAGGTTGTTCAATGGCTTCTGATGCTTTCTTCCCTTTCCCTGACTGTGTTGAAATTGCAGCTGAAGCGGGGATCGCAGCAGTGCTTCAACCAGGAGGATCGATCAAAGATCAGTTATCTATAGATATGTGTAATGAAAAAGGATTAGCAATGGTGACCACAGGTGTGCGCCATTTCAAACACTAATCATCCGGATTAAACGATTTTAAAAAAAGGCTCATAAATTTATTATGAGCCTTTTTTACTATTTCCGATTGCATGATGATATTTCAAACTATGCTTAGCATAACGAAATATCAATGCTTATCTTTGATATTATCCTGACTTCAGGTGATTCATTTTTGGTCAAATAAATTAAAGAACAACTTATGTATGTTGCAGTTTTAAGAGGGATCAATGTAAGCGGTCGCCATCTCATCAAAATGGAAGCTTTGCGACATGCTCTTCAATTATTAGGATTTCAACAAATCACTACCTATATCCAAAGTGGAAATATGATATTTCACTCCGATATCACAGATGAAAAGACTTTGGAAAATATGATCAGCAATATGATTTTACAGCATTTCGGTTACGATATTCCATGTATTGTTATTCATAGGGATGAATTGGATCATATCATCAATCAAAATCCCCTATCTGCACAGCTTGATAAAGATGTCACTTTTTTTCATGTCACCCTATTAGCTGAAAAACCAAAATCAAATGATATCGCTACTCTAAGGGAAAAGAAACATCCTGAGGAAGAAATCTTTTTAGTCGATAGAACCGTTTATCTATACTGCCCAAATGGGTATGGGAAAACCAAATTAACGAATAACCTAATCGAATCAAAGCTAAAAGTATCTGCTACGACAAGAAATTGGAAAACACTTCAAGAGCTTTTCAAAATGACATCACAAACTGTTCATAAATAATAAAGGCGACCAAAGGTCGCCTTTATTATTTATGATAAGAATTTAATAATCTTAGATACTTGGTATATTGACCAGCTCATTGGTATCAGCATTATAATCGATACCATCAAAATTAAAACCAAATAGGTTAAAGAATTCGTCACGGTAACCTTGAATGTCTGAAATTTCAGATAAATTCTCTGTACATGCTTGTTCCCAAAGTGCTGCAACCTCAGCTTGTACATCAGCTCTCATTTCTAAATCGTCAACACGGATACGGCCTTTCTCGTCCAATTGAACTTGACCATCAGCTGTATAAAGACGTTCTGCAAATAATCGTTGCATCTGCTCGATTGTTCCTTCGTGAATTCCTTTTTCTTTCATGACTTTATATAATAATGAAATATATAAAGGAACAACAGGAATTGCTGAACTCGACTGTGTAACTAAAGCTTTATTAACAGATACATAAGAGATACCGTTAATGTCTTTCAATAATGCATTGATCGCTGGGACAGTACCTTCTAAATCATCTTTAGCACGACCAATTGTACCATTACGATAAATTGGGAATGTAAGCTCAGGGCCGATATAAGAATAAGCAACAGTCTTAGCACCGTCTGCTAAAACTCCAGCTTCTTTTAAATCTTCCATCCAGAATTTCCAATCTTCACCACCCATCACTGCTACTGTATTTGAAATATCTTCTTCATTATCAATCGGATTGATTGTGATATCAGAAACTACACCAGTATGAAAATCTACTGTTTTATTTGTAAAAGGAACATCGATTGGTTTCAAAACAGATGCATATGCAACGCCTGTTTTCGGATGTGTTCTTCGTGGAGAAGCTAAACTGTAAATGACTAAATCTACTTGACCTAAGTCTTGTTTAATTAGTTCGATCGTTTGTTTTTTGATTTCATCTGAAAAAGCATCGCCATTGATACTTTTTGCATAAAGACCAGCTTCTTGTGCTTCTTTTTCAAAAGCAGCGGTATTGTACCAACCAGCTGTACCAGGTTTACCTTCTGCTGCTGGTTTTTCAAAAAATACGCCAATCGTTGCTGCTCCAGAACCAAATGCTGCCGAAATACGAGATGCAATACCAAATCCCGTAGATGCACCAATGACCAATACTTTCTTAGGGCCATTGGCAATTTCGCCTTTGGATTTTACGTATTCAATCTGGTTTTTAATGTTTTGCGCAGTTCCTTCTGGATGCGAGGTTAAACAAATAAAACCTCTAGTTCTTGGTTGTATAATCATAATGATTAATTTTCTTACTCATGTTTTATTAAGGATGCAAAATAAACAAATTTTAGTAACAATTGATGCATAAATCAAGAATATCTTTTCAAGATATGGGATACATGATCTCTTGTTATTGTCATATCCATTAATTACTTTAGAAGAGATTAATCTTCATGCTTACAAAATATGCTCCTTACAAATAAATCAAAAGCACTTTCACTCGGTATATTAGCCTCCTTATTTTTTGCAAGCACATTTGTACTTAACCGTATCATGGCTGTTTCTGGGGGTGGATGGCAGTGGTCAGCAGCCTTACGCTTTGTATGGATGCTGCCTCTATTATTACTCATCGTTATTATACGGGGAAATCTTAAACAGCTATTGGTGGAGATGAAAAAAAAATTAGGACAATGGGTGCTCTGGAGTACAATTGGATTTGGACTTTTTTATGCACTATTGACATTCGGTGCTAGCTACGGCCCCTCTTGGTTAGTTGCAGGCACATTTGAATTTACCATAATAGCTGGTATGTGTATTGGTCCTATACTGGAAAAAAAAGGAAATACACAACCTTTCTCGAAAGCTTCTTTATTTTTTTCTTGCCTCATTTTCTTGGGTATTATAATCATGCAAATTTCTGAAGCCAAATCCACTTCTTGGTCAACGATATTAGGAGGTGCCATTCCAGTTTTAATAGCCGCAATTGCCTATCCGCTGGGTAACCGTAAAATGATGAGTATGACACAAGGCAGTTTGGATACTTATCAACGCACGTTGGGCATGACGCTGGCGAGTATGCCTTTCTGGATCATTCTGATGGCATATGGCTACCAAGAACATGGACTTCCAAATCAAGATCAACTCATCCAAACGCTACTCGTAGCCGTATTTTCGGGTGTCATAGCCACATTGCTATTCTTTAAAGGAACAGAACTTGTGCAACATGATCATCAAGGACTTGCTGCTGTAGAGGCGACCCAAGCGATGGAAGTGATCTTTACTTTAGTAGGTGAAATCATTATTTTAAACAGTCCTTTCCCTAACAACCTAGCTACTTTGGGGATTTTCTTAGTGGTGGTAGGTATGTATCTTCATAGCAAAAACAATTAATGATTGAGTGTCTTACTAATTTTATCTAAATTAAGACTATTGGCCATAGCAGAGAATATTTTATAATATGTGCCCCTCCGATCGTAAAGATCTTCATGAATACCCTTTTCTACTACCCTGCCTTTTTCCATCACCACGATCTCATTGGAATCAATAATTTGAGAGATACTATGCGAAACAATAATAACCGTACGATCCTTTTTGATTGCATCTAAGCTATTTTTTATCTGCTCAGTAGCGATTGCATCTAAATTTGCTGTTGGTTCATCCAAGAAGATGATTGGTGGATTTTTTAAAAATAATCGAGCAATCGCAATACGTTGTTGTTGACCTCCAGATAACAGATGAGCACCAGAGTCATACCCTTGTGGCAATTCCATAATTTGTTCATGGATATAAGCATCTTTTGCTGCCTGGATGATTTCTTCCTTTGAACTCCCTATTTTTCCATATTCAATATTTTCGAAAATCGATCCTTTAAAAATATGATTGCGTTGCAGTACCATACCGATATTTTTCCGCAAAAAATTGGTATCATAATTTTTAAGATCCACACCATCCAATAGTATTCTTCCTGCTGTAGGTTCATAAAATTTGTCGAGCAGATTGATCACTGTGCTTTTTCCAGCTCCACTCAATCCAACTAGAGCTGTGATCTGATTGGGTTTTATTTCAAAGGATATATCTCTGAGCGCATGAGTTCCATTGGGGTACTCAAATGATACATCTTCAATCGCTATGTGACCTTTGATTTGATCAGGTCTGAAAGTTCCACTTCCTTCTATCAGATCGTCAGATTCCAGTATTTCGAAAAAAGATTCCGAGTAGATTAAAGCATCGTTTACTTCATCATAGATGCGATGCAATTGGCGGATTGGTGCCGAGACATTGGAAAATAGCATAATGTGAAACATGATTGCTCCAATGGTAATCTGGTTGTCCAAGACCAAAAAAGCGGTTAACACAATGATGGCAACGACAGCTATTTGTTCAATAAAGTTCTTTAGGCTATCAAAAATGAAACTCGTTTTACGTGTTTGCATCTGATTTTCGGTCATCTCATACTGGATCTTTTCATGTCGATCGGCCTCTTCAGGTTCGCGAACAAAAGATTTAATAACCAATATAGAGTCAATCAAATTGATGATTCTATTATTCTTAGATTCTCTATACTTACGCATTTGACGTCTAAATCCACTTAATTTTCCCGCTTGTGTCTGGCTGATATAAAAATAAATGGGTATAACCGCCAAGCCCACTAGACCTACATATAGGTTTGCCATAAACATACAAACAAGGGCTACAATCGCATTAGCAAACAACGGTAAGATATCGATAAAGAAATTTTGGACTAATCGCGTCAGTGAGCTGATACCCGAGTCGATCCGTGTTTGCAATTTGCCACTTTCATTTTCTTCTGACGTGTAAAAGGCCATCTTATAAGTCAGGATTTTTTCTACAATGCGTTGTGAAAAATCACGGGCAATAAATATACGTAGTTTCTCACCATAGAACTTCTGACCAAATTGGATAAAAGAATAGACAATCTCTTTGACCAAAAGTACTCCCGAAATAACACCTATCAAATGCATCCCTTTTGATAAAGGTTCTTTTGCCACCATCAAATCACTGATCGAATCAACCGTATACTTCAAAATAAAGGCATTGATCTGTGCAGCAAAAGAGCCTATTAAGGTCAAAATTAAAGTATAAAAAATAAGATTTTTATAAGGTTTGGCAAAAGGTGTTATTTTTTTAAACAGTAGTGATATCGTCATATATGAAGGAAAAAAATGGAAACGACATGAAATTCGTTGTATTTAACTGATAACAACAATAATACCGAAACCAAAAAAAGATATAAAAAAAGGGAAATGAATCATTTCATTTCCCTTTTCGGTATTCTAAAATACTAATGATTAGCCAAAAACATCATTCAATACTTTTGCTAAACGTAAACCACCTTTTAACATGCAGTTTTCTGCAGTATAAATGTTATTGTAAATATAGTTGTAAGACAAGTTCGCATTAAGCTCAACATCAGCATATATTTTATCTGATAGTTGATTTGATTCAAATAACCAACTGGCCAACGTTCCTCCTTGTAATTGTTTCACTTCATTTTTATTTAAGATATCCAATACCGTTGCATACTCGGTATAACTGTATTTCTCACCATCGATCAAATCAGAATCCCAAACACGGTGAATATTGGATTTTTTGCCAAACCAGCTTACTTCAATTTTATTACCACCCTGATCCTCAGCTCTACTGACGTGCATCGGTTGATGCGCGTCACCAATTAAATGAATCAACATGTATAAATTTTGTTTCTTTTTCTCCAGTGATAAATCTTTATCTGCAAATGACTGCTCTAACCTTAATACAGATTTATATAAATTTTCATCATTTGAATTTTCCATTGCCAATTGAAAATCGGCCCAAGGTAAATGTGGATTGGTATTTATAAAGTGGGAATTTCCTAATTTTTTAAATTCATCATGTGGATCCGATTTAATAAAATCACCCCAATTTGCCCAATAAGCCAGTTTTTGATTGCCAATTATTTTTTGAATATTTTTTTTTGCTTTTTTCGTCAAATGACGTTCTGCAACCTCGGCAACCACGCGATGTCCAGTAGATCCCCAAGCGAATACGGAAGAAATCTGCAAAGTCATGGCGAGTACAATCAGACTTTTTAGTATATTTTTCATAAACAATACAATTTTAGCGCAAAGGTAAAAATTACATCCTCAAATAAAACCCTATTCACGTAACAATTTAACTTTTAAAAATTTCAAATCCGTATTGTGCATCGCACCAGAATTCATCCAATGCCATTAATCGTGGCTTGAAGAAAGAGATAAGATCTGGCCAATCTTCTTGTTTAAAAATACTCTTTCCCTCCATGGTCGTGTAAATCATACTCACCAATTTGCCCAGCTCATCTACTACTTCTAAATCCCAAATCCACTCCTCTCCCAGTATGCCTGTCAACATATTACGATACTCTTCAAATTGTTCCCACATTAATCTTCGCATGGATATATCTTGATGGGTCCACTCGATGGCGATTAAAGCCACACGTTTATCTGCTTCCATTTTGAAGCGAAGATTTTTAATTCCCGTCCTATAATTTACCCAATTGATCTTCTCACCATCTGCAGAAGTGTGTAATGCCATATACTGCCCAAATCGGGTCCAAAAAGTTTCCTTTAATTGTTTTACTTCTTCTCTTGAATACACCGCGTTAAATTTTAAAATAACGAAATTACTACTTTTATTTTCATAAAGCACCAAACATTCAAATCCTCTTTGGCGTTTTTATTGCATATCATATTCGGAACACTTTATATTTTTAGAATAAATCATAAAACGATGGATAAGAAAAAATCACTACTCTTACTTGCCACTACTGCCGCAGTAACATTAGCTTACAATGCATTGAAGCCTGTCAAATCGAAGGTGAAGGTCATCGAGCCATTTGATATCGATCGTTACTTAGGTAAATGGTATGAAATCGCACGATTAGATTTCAAATGGGAAAAAGGTTTATCTCAGGTAACTGCGACTTATAACAAGAATGATGATGGAAGTATTGCTGTCAATAACCAAGGATTTCATGATCACAAAAATAAATGGAAACAGTCCATTGGTAAAGCAAAATTTAAGGATTCGCAAAAAAAAGGAGCTTTAAAAGTATCTTTTTTTGGTCCTTTCTATAGTGGTTATCATATAGTAAAACTTGATCAAAATTATCAGTATGCACTGGTTTTTGGTGATAATTTGGATTATATGTGGATACTGTCTCGAGAAAAAAATATACCAGATGAAGTAAAATTAGCATATCTGGAGTATGCTCGAAAATCTGGTTATGCTATTGAGAACTTGGTTTGGACTCAACAAGATTAACCAAAAATTGGTTTTAAAACACCATAATCAAGAGTTGGATCTTGTGCAAAAACTTGAGCCAACTCTTTTCTATCTTCTTTTGTCATAACCCCGCCAAGACCTACATTATATAATTCTAGCAAATATAAGGAACCTTCAAGTTTGTTTTGATAGTTTAAAATTGCACTTCCAACATAAAAGTTTAATACAGATACCGCGTATTCACCGAAAACATCAAATCCAAATCCAGTAGTTGATTGTACGGCAAAACGCATATATTTTTCAAAGTCAGATTTTAAAATTTCCTTTAACTGTTGTTCCATACTCGCAAAAATGCAATATTATTATGAAATAAAAAAAGGAGGTGAATATGATTCAACTCCTTTTTTATTTCGAAAATTGAAATCTATCGTACACTTACAGCAACAATACGATCCAATATCCGTTCAGATTCAGGTGCATCAGCTGCGGCTTTTGCAAACTCAGAGCCATACCCTTCTGCTCCGATCACTTGACTACTCGGTCCTTTTCCTACCAAATAAACTTGAACTACTTGAGCGCGGTCAGTAGATAATTTTTTATTAAAACCTTCATTTCCAGTTTTATCTGTATATCCTCCAATCTTAATGGTCGCATCTGGAAATGCCTTCAAAATGGCAGCTAAATTTTCTAATTGCACTTGACTTTCAGGCAATACTTTAGCCGTCCCTGTTTCAAAATTCAAATTATCAAAATTGAACCATTTATCTTTTAACTGATCTTCGCTCATAGATTTATAATCCGTTTTGAGAAACTGAACCAGTTGATCCTCAATACCGCCCTTATAAGCTTTCAATTTAACCCCATCAGGTAAAATAACTTCTAAACTTTCTCTTACTACAGGAACAACTGCAACAACAGTGGTCCCCGTATCTACAGCCGTTCTTTCAACACTATCCGTTGCTGCAACCTGATCCTTATCTCCTTTGCAACCTTTTCCAAATAAGAACCATAGAACCGCAATGATAACAATTGGTATCAAGATCTTCCAGATTCCACCACCACCTGATGGTGGAGTTTCGGTATGCAAAGGATCCACAGTAGGCCCTGCTGGAGGAGGAGGAATAATTGGCACATGATCAATTGGAGGCACTACTGGTGGCACAACAGTTAACGGTTCATCATGTGTTGCTTCCGCAGGAGAAACAACTGGTGGGGTCACCACAGTCAATTCTTCATCCTTAGCAACAGCCTCATCTGTGACATCGCTTGGATGACTTACAGGTGGTTCGTCCTTTTTAGCGAGTGGAACTGATACGAGTATAGCTTCTACTGGTTTATCAGTTACCGGGATATCGGGTGTTGTACTTTCATGGGGTATCCCGTCAGTTGTCGATGATGTTATCTGATCATCATGAGCAAAGGAAGTTCCAAATACCGCAAGACCTAGACCTGATGGTAAAGCTGCTGTAAAATGATGTTTATTTTCATCCAACAATCTGCCAATGGAACTTACGCTCCAATTGGTTCCATTTTGTGTCAAACTTGAAAATACGGCCGGGAGGGAAAGATTCAATAATTTCTCAACAGTCGATCCATTGCCTCCAACAAAACTTGATAGCGAGGAAATAATAGTATTCAGTTTATCTCCAAAAATTGAACTTAATAAATCATTATGATGTGGCTCTAGAGGCTCTGCATCTACCAACCCATTGATGCGACCGGTTTCTGAATTTGTCTTTAAGAAGTCACTAAAATTAAAATCTCCATAATATTGTTTAGCTTTTTCAACAATAGAACTCAAACCTATCCCTGATTCCTTTTGTAAACCAATAAAAACAGCAGGCACAATTGCATTAATTGCAGTCCTTACATTTTCTTTATCTTCTCCTACGGAATTACCGAGCTTAGACAAGATATCATCGTTAAAAAATTCTTTAGCAGAATTTAAAAGATTAATTTCCATAATGTTCAAATTTTAGTTTATCTGTTATAGTAAGTGATATTGCTATATCAACTGATATTATACAATTTCACCATATTGTAACAATTATCTTGCAAGAATTGTTTTTACATTGCATTTTAATATAGTATTTTAAATAAATGTTAGTTCTTTCATATCACTAACTCGATTCGAGCAATTATGCTCGTTTCCACCATAATCTAAAACTTAACATTAAGCAAATATAGGTTTGTTATATTCGCCACCTCATGCACACAATACATTCATTTTAATACCAATACTAACATAATTTTAGACATGATTACACGTACATTCGCAACGACTTTTTTCTACTTAGCATCACTATCCATTTTATTTGCTCAAAATAAACCGAAATATATATTCTACATGATCGGCGACGGTATGGGATTGAATCAGGTAAATTCAACAGAAGTATATCTGGCAGATCTTGAAAATCGGATCGGTGTGAAACCGCTAATTTTTTCACAATTCCCAATAGCTACTTTTGCATCTACCTATTCCCTTTCTAATGGTATTACGGATTCAGCAGCAGGCGGCACCGCGCTTGCAGTCGGTTCTAAAACAAAAAATGGCGTGATCGGAATGGATTCTTCACAAACTAAACCATTGAAAAGTATCGCATATGCAGCTAAAGAGAAAGGATTAAAAGTTGGAATCACAACAAGCGTGAGTATCGATCATGCTACTCCTGCTTCGTTCTATGCACACCAAACCAATAGAAACAAGTATTATGAAATAGCAACAGATATCACAAAATCAAATTTTGATTTTTTTGCTGGATCTGGGTTTTTAAAGCATAATACTAATGCTGCTCAAGAATCTGTTACTTCGATCTTTAACTTATTTGAGAAATCAGGATATACTTTAGCATTCGGAAAAGCAGATTATGATCGTTTAAAAAGAAAAGCAAGCAAGATGATCTTGATGAATAATAAAGATACTGATCCAGAATCTTTAAAATTTGCGATTGATCAAAAAGATGGTGATCTAAATCTCAAAGAAATTACGGAAGTAGCAATTGAATCACTTACTAAAAATAATGACAAAGGTTTTTTCTTAATGGTCGAAGGTGGCAAGATTGATTGGTCAAGCCATAGCAATGATGCTGCTACTACGCTGCACGAAGTGGTCGATTTCAATAACTCTGTTCAAGTAGCGTATGATTTTTACTTAAAGTACCCAGAAGAAACACTCATCATCATTACTGCTGACCATGAAACAGGTGGCATGACATTGGGTACTGGAAGTAGTAATCTAAACTTTAAAGCTCTTGCTAATCAAAAAGTTTCACAAGGAGAACTCTCTAAGATAATTTCTAAATTACGAATAAATCAACCGAATGCTACTTGGGAACAAATCAAAACTGTATTGGCCGATCATCTGGGCTTATGGACTCAAGTTAAAGTCAATGCAAATCAAGAGAAAGTAATCTTTGAGGCTTATGAAAATAGTTTTATCAAACATGTTCATGCAACTGAAAAGAGTCTCTATGCCAATGACGATAAGCTGGCTTCGGTAGCTGTTAAAACTTTAAATGAAGTTGCTAATATTTCTTGGGGATCTGGAAATCACTCCGCAGGTTATGTTCCGATTTATGCTATTGGAGCTGGTTCAGAACTGTTTACACATAAAATGGAAAATATCGATATTCCTAAAAAAATAGCACAAGCTGCAGACTTGAGCTTATGATAAGCTTTAAATTAATTAAGCAAAAAGGCTATCACATGTGATAGCCTTTTTGCTTAATTAATTATTTCCTTATTTATCACTTTGCTTTTGCAAATGTTTTTTCTCACTTTTAATATTTAAAAATTCTACTAGAACAGAAAACGCCATCGCAAAATAAATATATCCTTTAGGAATATGCTGATCAAATGCTTCTGCTGTCAATGATACCCCAATTAGAAGAAGGAATGACAGTGCCAACATCTTCACCGATGGATAATCATTCACAAACTTACTGATTTGCTCTGCAGATAGTAACATAATCAATACGGCAATAATAACGGCAGCAACCATAACCCCAATCTGATCTACCATACCAACAGCTGTAATCACGGAATCTAATGAAAAAACAATATCCAGTACCAGTATTTGAAAGATTGTGCTCATAAAAGTTGCACTTTTTTTGATTACTTTTTGTTCATCGTGTGGACCATCCATTTTATGATGTATCTCCGTTGTACTTTTATAAATTAAAAATAGGCCTCCAATAAATAAAATCAAATCTCTTCCTGATAATTCCAAATAACGGGACCAATCGGGATTATCAATACCAAACGTGGTCGCTAGATTGATAAAGGGTTCTGTCAATGACATAATCCATTTGATAGAGAATAACAACAATACACGCGTTACCAATGCTAATATTAAGCCTAACTGACGTGCTTTCTTTTGCTGCTCGGCAGGAAGTTTGCCACTGAGAATCGATATAAAAACAATATTATCGATACCAAGTACCACTTCTAGTACAGTCAATGTAAGCAGTGAAATCCAAATTTGTGGGTCTGAGATCCATTCCATAAAATATATTGGGGATTTTTATAAATTAAATTATTTATAATGTGCTAAAGAAAAAATGTGGGGACTAAATCTAGTTAATCTTCCCTGACTATTTAAAAAATCTAAACTGATGACAAAACAATAACCTGCAACTTCACCGCCTAATTTTTCGATCAATTTACTAGCAGCCACAACTGTACCTCCTGTAGCCAATAAATCATCATGTATCAAAACCTTACTTCCTTTTGGAAAAGCATCTTCATGCATTTCGATAGTAGCCTGTCCATACTCAAGAGCATATGATTCTGAAATCGTATGAAAAGGTAATTTACCTTGCTTACGAATAGGAATAAAAGGCACCTGTAAGCGATTGGCTAACATCAATCCAAATAAAAAGCCTCTACTTTCGATCCCGGCTACAGCATCCATTTGACAATCTTTTAATTTTTCTACAAATGCGTCCACCATCTCTGTGCAAAGCTGCGCATCTTGCAATAAAGGTGTGATATCTTTAAAAACGATTCCAGGTTTTGGAAAATCATGTACATCACGTACGATATGTTTTAATTTTTCTTCAAGCATCTTTAAAATGTTAAATATGGCGCAAGTTTACGCAAAAAATCATCATCTAATAGGAGGACCTTTTTTAAATCAATCAAATTTTGAAAACGACCGTGCCGATTGCGGTAATTGACTATTGCTGTTGCCTGCTTAAAACTGATGTAAGGGTGCTGAGATAAAGATTTTACATCCAGCTGATTAATATCAAGTTTGGCAACAGAAGCCTGATGACTAATTTTTAAATTTGGAAGTATGGCCTCAAATGTTTCGGAGGGTAATCCATACACTTCTTTAATTTGTTCTATAGAAACAAAACCACCTAAGGATTCTCGATATTTTACAATTCGTTTTGACAATGTGGACCCGATTCCTTTTAAGATCATGAAAGCTGTAGTATCGCCAGTATTGATATCGATTGTGATGGATAAGTTTTTCTTGCCCGAATCATTATTACTTATACTAGCGCGATTTTCTAACCTATCCTGAGTTTGTTTTTGAGTAAACGTTGGTGAAATTGCAATAAAATTTTCTAATCGTTTATATTCAGCTAGCGAAATGGAATAGATTTTGGCAAGATCTTCCTTTTTGTAAAACTTTCCTCCTTTATCTCTAAAATTGAGTAGAACCTTGACCTGCTTTTCCGTAAAACCCAATTTCATCCATCCCTTCTGATCTAAAGTATTGGGATCAAACTGAAACAAGCTTTTTTCTGTATGCACATCTTTAGTGGGGGTATTCATTCTCATTGAAGATTCAGCTCTTTGATGATCAGAACTAGCGATTGCCGCTTTTTCAGACAGTGAAAATGCTTGAATAGTATACGAGTCATAATCAGTTTTATTAAAAAAATTGGCCATATAAGGAAAACTGAACAGCAATAATATCAATGTACAGAGTACAAAGAAACCATTCTGTTCAGTTCTGGATAACTTAAAATATTTAAAAAACTGCTGTAACATGCTGAATTAGTTTTATTTAAAATACAGAAATTTTTATATAAAACAAAAAAAACTGTAAATCAAACAAATACTTCAAAAACAATCACTACAAGCTATTCTTATCTACTTTTTCTACTTTGCTATCGTTCTTCAATGTTTTAGAAATAGCGTCAAATGGTCTAGAAACCACTTCATCACCTTTTTTAAGTCCCGATAAAATAATGATATTTTTATCATCTTGAATCCCTGTTTTGACAACTGTCTGTTTTACCAAACCATTGTTAAAAACAAACACATATTCTTTGAGGCTATCTGTACTTAAACTATCTACTCCAGTACCATTTCTTATGGTCACTGATTGGATTGGAATTGCTAAACCTTTCTGTTGTTTTGTAAAGATCTGCACCGTGGCAGATAATCCTGGTTTAAAAGGGGAAACACGATTTTCTTTTAACAGATCTTCATAAGAACTTAATTGAATTCTCACTTTTACATTAAAATTTGTCACCTGTTCTGTAGAAGAACCTGCACTAACAGTTGCAATATTTTTAGATGAAGAGGCAATTTCTGTTACGATACCTTTAAATTTACGATCTTGATAAGCATCTACTTCGATTTCGGCTTCATTTCCAACATGTACACGGTTGATGTCATTTTCATTTACATCAACATTCACTTCCATAGCATCCATATTAGCGATACGCATGATTTCGGTTCCGGCCATTTGCGCAGTACCTACCACACGTTCTCCCAATTCGATTGATAATAAAGATACAACACCATCCGATGGTGAATAGATCGTGGTGCGATCCAAATTATCCTTTGCTTCTTTTACAGTTGCCTGTGATTGATCAATACCAAATTTAGTGGAAAGTACATTTTGCCTCTGCGCTTCAATAGCTGCTAAGGTTGAATAATATTCGGATGAACTTTTATCCATTTCAGCAGCAGAAATTACTCTTTTATTAAATAATTCCAAATTACGCTTGTACGTAGCTTCTACATTACTAAAATTAGCTTGTTGTTGTTTCAACTGTTGCTGGGCAGCAGCCAGATTTGCCTTCTGTGAATTTAATGTTGCTATAGACCTCTCATATCCAGATTGCAAAATATCAGGTTTGATACGACATAAAACTTGTCCTTTTTTAACAATATCTCCTTCTTTGATATTCAACTCTACGACCTCTCCAGATACTTCAGAACTTAGTTTTACTTCAAATTCAGGCTGTATTTTTCCACTAGCGGACACCAGCTCATTGATATTCATTTCTTTTGCTGCATCTACGGCAACCTTTACGACATCACCTTTTCCGAACCATCCCAATTTGCTGCCCACTAAAACCAATACGAGGATAACCACGGCACTTATGAGTATGATTTTTGGTAATTTACTTTTCTTTTTAGCCATTTCAGATTTTCATTATAAGGTTAATTGACATCGAATTTAATAGGATTTCCAACATAATAATCAATTATTTTATCTTTAAAGATCATATTATATTTTGCTTGAATCAAATCAAATTCAGCTTTATTTCTGTTTGTTTGCGCAGTAAATAATTCAATACCATTAGCCATTCCAATATCATAACGTTCCTTGATGACCTGAAAAGCATCTGTAGCGCTATTAAATGCAGACATACTTGATTGGTAACGCTGTGCTGCCGCAGAAAGATCTAAAACAGCTTGATTAACAGTTTTGTTCAACGTTGTTTCCAAAAGCTGTTCATTGGTTTCTGCCAATTGGAGGTTGATTCTTGCTTTTGAAACATTTACTCTATTTCTATTATTATCAAAAATTGGAACAGATAACGTAATACCCGAACCGAATGATTTATTCTGATTTAATTGATCTCCAAAAGGAAGATACCCTCCAGTATAGAGATTTCTCCCTTCTGATGAGTAATTTGTTCCATAGCTAACTCCTACCGAAAGAGTAGGATAATAGCCTCCTTTTGCAATATCAATTTGCTTCATAGCAACTTGTTTGTCTATCTGCGCTTTTCTAACCTCTGGGTTGAAACTTTTAGCTTTTTCAAAAACTTCTGCAGCGGCGTATTGACCTAAAGCATGATTGAATGCTTCTATCTTAGGTTTTACCAATTGGAGATCGGTCTGCGGAGGTAATTCCATGAGCTGTTTTAACGCCAATAAAGAAGATTCATATGCATTTCTAGCATTAACGAGATTAAGTTCATCTGTGGCTACCTGATTTTTAGACTGCGATAGATCTGCCAATGTTTTATTACCTACCTGAAATTGAATGGAATCGGTTTTTACTTGCTCTCTGGACAATAAAATTTGTTGTCTGCTCGCAATCATCATCTCATTATTAGTAATCGCTTCCAAATAGTTGACCAACACGGATAACATCAGATCATATTTTATCTTTTCAATTTGGGTGGAAGCTGATTCTAACAACAGCTTATTGGCCTTAATCTGATTGATTTTTTGAAAACCTTGAAATACGGTTACATTAGAACTTAAACTTGCGCCAGTTGAGGTCGTCCATTTATTACCTGTAATCAATGTTCCGGATACTTGATCAAACGCAAGACCATTATTAAAGCGTTGGCTAACTCCTAAACTCAAATCTGGATATAAGTTTGACCTGGCCTGAAATACATCTTGAGCCGCCAGATCCTTATTTAACGAAGCCTGTTTAATCTGCAGGTTTTTCTCCAATGTGATTCGAATCGCATCTTCAACAGTTACTTGACCTTGACCAAAACTCGCAAGTCCCACCATGGATAACACGATGGTCATAAAAGCCATTTTTTTATAATTTTTTCTATCGTCCATAGTAAGAACTTAATAGTTTTAATATTTTTGCTAAAATATAAAAGTATGTATCTTGTAAAAGCACCCTTCTTTCTTAAATTATTTTACCCAAAATCAATTTGGAATAAATCAAGGAAAGAAAACAAAATTTACCTCACATTTGATGATGGACCTATTCCAGAATTAACTCCTTTTGTTTTAGATACATTAAAACAATATAACATCAAAGCTACTTTTTTTTGCGTAGGTGAAAATATTAAAAAAAATCCACATTTATTCGAAAGAATTTTGTTAGAAGGTCATCAAGTCGGAAATCATACGTATAATCATTTAAAAGGTTGGCAAACAACGGATGCTCACTTTCTGGAAAACATTGAAAAATGTCAAGAATTAACGAAGAGTAATCTGTTCCGTCCACCTTATGGGCGAGCTAAAAAATCACAGTTAGCAAAACTATACCCTGACTATCAAATCATCATGTGGGATGTCCTCACTGGCGATTTTGATCTATCGTTATCTCCAGAAAAGTGTTATAAAAATGCGATTAAGCATACTGAAAATGGTTCAATCATTGTTTTTCATGATAACATAAAAGCGATTCCTAGAGTAGAATATGCACTACCAAAAACCATCGCTTATTTACTTTCTAAGAATTATCATTTTGAACTGTTATAATTTCTTGGTTTGAAGCACTTTTAAATCGTAATATTGGGCACTACTTACACTGAAATACCCTAATGCTCCATTTGAAATATTAGAAATGGGGTTTGAAGGCGCCGCAGATCCTGGATTTTGACCTTTGATATTTGACCAGTAGGTGTACACATCTTTAGCTATACACTGTCTCAAAATCTGGATCTCATCCCCCTCTTTGATATCATTATCTTCATTGGCGATTTCATGCTCCACGAACAGACCGTCATTAAACTTATCACTGAAAACATCACTGAATTTGAAGTCTTCATTATTCAACTTCAATTTATACTTATAGTAATTCTCTTTTGCTGGTGGATCTAAAAAACTCAGTGAAGCATAGATGTATTCTTCATCAAAAGTCTTTTTACGAACTAAACCGATAGAATCAACAGGAACATAGGCTGGCATGGTACAGGTCGATTCGAATAAACTGCCATCTGGCATTTGGACTGTTAAAGCATATGTATTACCTTCTCTTAATGTCATACGATCCATCACATAGTCTCCATTACTCCGATCAACAAACTGATAAGAGCGACCACTGGTTATATTTTTCACCACCACATCGGCACCTATCACGGGATTACTCGCGGAGTTATTAGAAAAATCAACCGCGCGGCTGATCACAATCATTTGTGAAGGATTTGCGTTGTGCAAATCTGCGACGATCACATATTTATCAGCTACAGAATCCAACTTCAGATCAATTTTATCTTCACAGGAATTCAAAAAGACCATTATGAATAATGCGATACAATTAAAAATAACTTTCATTTTTGTCAAAATATTTTATTCTTTATAAGGGATTTAACGATCATGGGGCAGCTAAGGATAATCATTATCTGACTTCTAGTGTTCCATGATGGCTACATCATTAAAATTTAAAATTCCAGGTTACAGAAGGAATTACACCAAAAAGTGCAATACGATAAGCTTCTGTAATATTTGGATTATCTTCATTTTCTCTAAAATCAATTAGGTATGCATTTTTTCTATTGTATGCATTGTAAAGCCCAAATGACCAAGAAGAGGAATATCGCTTATTTAACTTCGCTCCAGGATCATAGGTTGCAGATATATCTAAACGATGATAGTTAGGCATTCGGTAACTGTTACGATCTGTGTAATAAAATAACGTTTTGCCATCGACTTGGTATTTTCCAGAAGGAAATGTAACAGCATCACCCGTATAGTAAACAAAGGTAGATCCTAATGTCCATTTCTCTGTTAATTTATACATCGCAACTACAGCTACATTATGGGTTTTATCTTGTCGTGCGTTGAACCACTCTCCACCATTGATCTGATCAAATTGACGCTCACTTTTTGATAAGGTATAACTTAACCAACCTGTCAATTTCCCTTTATTTTTCTTCAAAAACCATTCGATACCATAAGCTCTACCCTTACCAAATAGAAGTTCTCCATCCAACATTTCATTTGCTTGCAAATCAGCACCATTTTTAAAATCAATCTGATTTTTTAGATCTTTATAATAGGCTTCCACAGAAGCTTCATACTTCGCATTATCGAAATTTTGAAAATATCCCAATGAGATCTGATTTGCCAATTGTGGTTTAATATTATTGGAACTTAACACAAATTGATCCGTTGGAAGACTTGAAGTTGTATTTGTTAATTGATGTAAATTTTGAGAATTACGATTTAATGAGGCTTTAATACTCTGATTTTCATTGAACATATAGTTTAACGATAGTCGAGGTTCCAAAGTGAGGTAATTTTGAATCACATCATTTTTATCATAAAGGGTCTTAGCCGTTTGATTTCCATCGGCATCAAAACTATAGATGGTACCGGGTCCCAACATACTGTAATTATTCACCCTTAGACCATATAGTGCTTTAAATTTATCTGAAAGTGTCCACTCATCTGATATATAAACTGCGGTCTCTAATCCTTTTCTTGGTTCAATCTCAATGGTATTAACGGCTGATCCTTCTCCTCCATACAGACTAGCTGGGCGAATGGTTTGCGCAGATGCTTGTAATCCAAATCTAATCTGGTGATCGTTATTTGGATAATATTGGAAGTCTTGTTTTAAATTTATATTTTCAATTTTAGAAGTGATCTTAAAATTTGAATTGTCTTCGATATTCACATTATAGTTAAAGTCACTATAAATAAACGTGGTGTTACTAAACAGCTTACTGTTCCACACATGATTCCAGCGCACCGTTCCAGTAGCATTGCCCCAGTTGAAATCAAATAAGTCACTGTAAGCCATTGCATCTTTCCCGAAATAGCCAGACAAAAACACGGAGTTTTTATCATTAAAACGGTAATTTACCTTAGCGTTTAGATCATAGAAAAATAATTTACTTTTATTGATATCTTCATCCTTTGATAGTTTTAAGAATAGATCAGCATATGTTCTACGTCCACTAATCATAAAAGAGCCCTTATCTTTGACTATAGGCCCTTCTACTTTTAACCTCGAAGCGATCAGTCCAATCCCCCCTTCTACACCAAATTCTTTATTATTACCATCAATCATATTGATATCCATAACGGAAGACACCTTTCCTCCAAAATGGGCAGGCATACCACCTTTATAAAAATTAACATCCTTGATCGCATCCGAATTAAATGTAGAGAAAAAACCAAAAAGGTGTGAAGCATTATAAACAGCAGCCTCATCCAATAATATTAAATTTTGATCGCCACCGCCACCACGAACATAGAAAGAACTGGATCCCTCTCCACCGCTGGTAACGCCGGGTAATAGTTGAATGGTCTTTAACACATCTTGCTCGCCAAAAACAACAGGAATATTCTTAATATCCTTAATCTCCAACTTCACTAATCCGGTCTGCACACCCGAAACATTTCCAATCTTTCTTCGACCAGATACGACCACTTCTTCCAACTTGCGTCCAGCAGGGGTCATGTCTACGTTTAATACACAATCTCGATCGATAACTACATCGAACGTGCGCTCATCAAAACCAACATAAGATATAGCGATAGATTGGCTACCCGCCGGCAACTGAATCGAATAAAAACCATAATTATTGGTTCTTGCAATCTGACTCGAATTCAGATCTCGCACAACCGCACCTATAAGTGTCTCCCCATTCGATGCATTCTTAATATATCCGGAATATTGAAATTTACTTTGTGCAAAAGTGAGAGAAAAATTAAGGAAGAAACAGAAAAAGATAAAAAGGATAGGTCGTAGTAATCGTGACATTATATTAAGTTAGTGATTTTTACCAAAGATAAAAAAAGCCTTGTGGTTAGCAAGGCTTTGTATCATTAAGTTTATAATAAATTAATAAAGATTTCAATATTACAAATTTATATCATTTATTCAAAATAGCCAATCATTTATTAATTTTTTTTCGAATCCCCTTTTTTATTAAAAAACTCATGGAAAAATGCCATTTGATAAATGATTGATTTAGACCAGTAACCCCAGTTATGGGCTCCTGACCGTGTGATAAATGTATGTGCTATATTGTGATAATCTAATTTATCGTGTATTGCCAAATTCACTTTATAAAAGAAATCTTCTTTACCGCAATCTATGATTAATTCTAAGCGATTTGGCTCAAGTAAATGGATCAAATTAATTACGGATTTTGCTTCCCATTCCATCGGTTGAGTCGAGTATGTTCCAATCCTACTTTTAATATTCCAATTCATAGGAAAAGGGCGAATATCCAATCCGCCAGAAGTACTGCCTGCTGCACCATATGTCGCTTGATGGTTGATAGCTAAGGTCATCGCACCATGTCCTCCCATACTTAATCCAGTTATCCCACGTCCCGAGCGATCTTTCTTTGTCGCATAATGTGTATCCATATAAAGGATCAGTTCTTGACTGACAAATGTATCGTACTGATAGTTTTTATCTCCTTTTATATCCCAGTACCAACTATCAAATCCTCCATCTGGACATACGACAATGTAATTATAGATATCGACAAGTTTTTTGATCTCTGGAGCATTATTTACCCAATTATCATATCTTCCACTATAGCCATGCAGCAGGTATAATACGGGATATTGTTCTGCTGGATTATATTTGTCAGGAAGCACAATCACTGTTTTTATTGCTTTTGACATACTTTTACTATTGATATTTAGGGTATCTACTGTTGCAGCTTGGATATTGCCGCAGATAAAGATGAAAATAAGGCTCACTAGCCAAGACTTGATACACTTGTTCATTATATTATCGTTTTTCAAAAAAATAAAGATATGATTTTAATCCAAATGGACGTTCACTTACAGTGTAAAACCCCTCACCTTCTAGACCAAAAGCAATAGCTTCTCCCTGCGGCTCAACTTCATAAGGAATGGATATAGGTTTTTTAGATAAAGTTTCTTCAATCGATTCACTCCTTTTTCTTTTCCAATAGAAAATCTGTGTCAGATTTTTAATCAAAACAGCATCTCCTGAAGGACTAATATCTGCAGATGTCACAAAAGTGAATGGTAATTTCTGAACAGGGGTCAATATGCTAAAGTTCTTTTTAATATCGTTAAATACGTTAGACTTATAAACCGTAGATTGAAAATCTCTTTTTGAAACGATATAGAGCTGACGATCTATTGGGTCAACAAATAAGGCTTCAGCATCTCTAGGTCCATCTTTATATTGCAACGTGATGGTACGAATTTCACGTTTTGGGATGACTATTGAAAGATCACCATCTTCATAAACAGGCTCGGGAAATATATACAACTTCACATGTTTACGATGGGCTCGATTATCACCGATATCTGCTAAGATTAAAAATGATTTTCCATTGATCATCACTCTGGCTATATCTTCACAGTCTTTGACATCAATAGATTCCAATTGATAACTGCACATTAATTTACCTTTCTTATTGATCAAATAAATACGTGCATCATCACCGCTATCGTTATGTACCCAAAAATAGGACGATTGATTTGCTCTGATAATACCTGATAATTCACTTAACTGCTTATCGATAATTTCACCCAATGCCTTTTGTGGATTAAACAGCGGCGCATTAACTTGACTATACCCAACTTGTAATTGTAAGAATAAAAAGTAAAAAACAATAACTTTGCTTAAGTGATTCATACCTTAAAAATACAATAATTTTTAAGGATACACCGTTTTCTATTTACAAATGAAGTATATGATCAAATTCTCGGCACTCTTATTTTTGTCCCTCACTATAGTGAGTTTAACATCATGGGCACAGACAAACGATTTTACTATTAAAATGAAAGGTGGCATTCCAAACGAACAAGCACTACAAGTTAAATACTATAACAGTGCAGACTGGGAACCTTTTTACGCTAATATCGAGTCGTTTTACTATGATCCCAATTATAGCTATGAACTGCGTGTGAGAAGAACAAAATTAACAAACGTTGAACCCAATAAATCCAATTATCGCTACTCACTTGTAAAAGTAGTACAAAAATCACTGATGAAAGGGGAACAGCTCACTATGGAAATCAATGACAAAAGAGTAGACTGTCAAGGAGCGGGACAAATGAAATGTCTAATGGTTAAATTTAACCCGAATGATAAATGGGAGTATTTTTATGATCATATCAAAGGTTTGGAGTATGAAGAGGGATACACATACAAAATAATCGTTAATCGTACAAAGCTAGAAAACCCACCACAAGATGCTTCAGTATATCGATATGATTTAGTAAAAGTCGTGAGCAAATCAGCTAGTAAAAGCAAGCTCTCTCTACCTACCGCAGCTGTTTTCTTATCAAAATTCAAATGGAAATTGATTAGCTTAAATGGAAAAGAAGTATCCAAATACCATGCTTTTCTCCTATTTGATGCAGAAAATGGTCGTATCTCGGGCAACTCCAGCTGTAATAATTTCTTCGGACCATTTCTGATAAGTAGTAATAAAATTTCATTTCCAAACCTAGGCACCACCATGCGTGCCTGTATGGGACAGAATATTGAAGCAGATCTATATCAAGTCCTTGAGAACAAAGATCTTCATTATGATATTGCTGAACAGACGCTGAACCTTTACATTAAAAATAAGCATGTGGCAATATTTGGGCTTTCTGAAAAGTAAGCACATGCTTTTACTGTTGGTTGACAAACAATTTGATAGGATTATATGTTTTACAATAAAAATAAAACGATATGTCATATTCGAAATTTACAAAACTACATCAACAGCATGATATTCTTATATTAGGAAATGTGTGGGATGCACAGAGCGCAAAGATTGCAGAATCATCGGGATTTCAAGCATTAGGAAGCTCCAGTCACGCTATAGCCAATTCACTTGGTTATGCAGATGGGGAGCAGATCCCTGTAGATGACTTACTTTTTATAGTGGAAAGAATTGTAAAATCAGTCAAAGTACCTGTTTCTGTAGATTTTGAATCGGGTTATTCGGATGATCCTGATCAGGTAGCCAAATCTGTCAAGCAATTAGTCGATTTGGGTGTTGTGGGAATTAATCTAGAAGATGGAAAAGTTGTTAAATCAGCTCGTAAACTTGGGGAATCAAATTTGTTAGCAGATAAAATTTCGGCGATTAAAGCCATGACTAAAAATATTTTCATTAATGCCCGAACAGATACGTACACGACGAAACACCAAAGTGCCCTTGAAGAAACTATAAAAAGAGCACAAATATATAATCAGGCAGGTGCAGATGGTTTATTTGTTCCTTTAGCAGAAACTAAAGCGGATATTCAACAAATCGTCAGTGCAACAACATTACCGCTCAATTTATTTTTAACGGACAAGCTTCCAAAAGCACCTATATTAGGAGACCTTGGGGTCAAAAGGCTAAGCCATGGCGCAAAAATATATGAATATTTAGTGGCTAAAAACACCAAATTATTTCATGATTTTTTGATTAACCCGAAGCTCCCCAAATAATTATTGATAGCTCCAAAGGTTTTAAACAACCAAGGTCCTTACCTCAACAATTTTAACTTAATACCATATTACTGCCTTCAGAAATTTTTCTCTTTCTGAAGGCAGATTAATTTGGAGCAATTTTATTTTTAATCTGCAGGACAATTCACGATTTTTGCTCTGAAAAATGATAATACAACTATTTTGAAATACCTAAACTTTAAATTTATAATTATTCCTCAGTGAGCTGAATCAAAGCTTCTTTGAACTTGAGAGATTTAAAATTCATCGTACCGATATGTTTATTCACTAACAATCCTTTTTTATCCAATATAATCGTTGTGGGTATAGATCTGGTATCTAAATCTTCGTGAAGTTGTGAATGAATCTGATACACTGGAATACTGAATTTTCTTTTTTCCATAAACCTTGTCGCTTGATGTACATCTCGATCCATATCTACTGCCATGAAAATAATATTTTTATTATCTTTTAGTTCTAGATACAATTGATTTAGGGCAGGCATTTCTGCTAAGCAAGGGGCACACCATCTTGCCCAATAATTAATCACCACTACCTTCCCTTTTAGGTCACGTAGATTGATCTCTGTTCCTGCGCTATTTTGGAATAATGCATGATACATGACTTGTGATGTGGAAAATTCCATTTTTATATTTTTTGAATCTATGAATGATAAAAAAAACAATCCAAATAGCATGAAAATCCAACTTATATATGTTTTATATACTCGCATAATACCTAACATCATTCTGCTATAAAAATAACATATTTTAAGAGTAAGAGTATCTGCAAAATGAAAATCTTCCTTATATAGTGAAATTAAAAATAGTGTGTGATTAAGTACATTTGATTTTTATACCATTTTTCATTTAAGGATAATCTAATTTTATTATATATTCGCTATATTAATTCAAAAAAACTATTTCAAATAACAAGATTAGTCAACTTTCAACTAACATATCAAATATATATGGTTACAATAAACAACTACGAAGACTATAAATCCTATGAGGGTAAACTCTTGGGATTATCCCAATGGCATAAGATCGATCAGAAACAAATCAACAATTTTGCTGACGCAACATTGGATCATCAATGGATCCACGTCGATAAAGAAAAAGCAGAATCTGAAGGACCTTTCAAATCGACTATTGCACATGGATATTTGACACTTTCACTGATACCCTATTTGTGGAAACAGATTGCCGAGGTAAAAAATGTGAAAATGGAAATTAACTATGGTATTGAAAATTTAAAATTTGGTCAAGCCGTATTAGTTGATAATGAAGTTCAGTTACAAGCAAAAGTAAAATCGGTGATCAATTTAAGAGGTGTAATCAAAGTTATTATCGAAGCATCATTACTGATCAAGGACAATGCTAAACCTGCATATGTGGGTGATGTCATATTCCTTTACCATTTTTTGTAGCACGTGTTAACGCATTCATACTACAACCTTGGTATGGATGCGTTTTTATTATGCTGGAGATACCATATTCTGTTTTAGTTTTTTGTACATGTTCTTTAGCGAAGGCGATAAGAAAATCAACATTAATATGCAGATGCTTATCATGGACATCAACTCATAATAATCCATTGCAAAACGAACGAATGATTGATTATTGACGCGCTGCGCTATGAGTTTTTCAGCAGTCGCCTGTTCATGAAATTGAAGACCATTTTTCATGAGCTTAGTAGTTTCTTTATCAAAATAAGTTTGTAAAATAACATTGCTCCTTTGCAAATAATCCTGAAATATCTGTTGATGTTGATTGCTTTCAAATAATTTAAAGAAATTTTGTAAGCCAATACTACTAGTATACCCCAAATACCGTACAGACAAACATATAGCTGCTGCCGAAACAGCAAGATGTGGCTTGACACTTGCAATCGTAAATAATATCGTCGGTACCATGATCAATCCTACACCTATTCCGTGTATACATAAGGGAATCCAGAAATTATAATCATTGCCTTCACTTTCAAATGAAAAAAACATGATCTGATGAAATGCGAGCAATAAGCAGTAACCGAGTATCCAAATCCATTTGACTGATTTATGGGCGACGATCCAGTACAAAGCAAATAAAACACCCATAATAATTCCCAAAATATTAAACCACTGCATATAAGAAAGATGGATCGGATCGACTTTAAGTACCTGCAGAAAATATTGATTGGAAATTGAAAGAGAAAATCGTTCGATGTACATCATGTATAGAATCAACAAACCCAAAAGAAATCGGCGATTCATAAAAATAGAAATATCCATATACATACGTTTTAAGGTCAATTGTCGAATGACAAAGCAAAGCAATAATACAATTCCTAAAAACAGTGCTAATTGCATATGGCAGTCCCAGAACCAATACACCTCTTGACCGTAAACCATCATGTAACCAAATGCAATAATAGGTCCACTGAATAGGATAAAACTTACCCAATCCAATGAAAATAAAGGATAAGGCTTGATGTGTCGCGTGGACTTCATTGATATCAACACCAACAGCATTCCGGGTAAAAATGCCAAAGCGGCATAGAGGTATAATTCATCAAAATTAAATGAATCTATAAATTCGGCCGTTACAAAACTATTAAAAGGAGAACTACAGAGTAACATTCCAAAAAAGATAGAATAACTGACCTCCTTTGCACGCTCGCTATGTAGGCGAGAAAATATCATCGATATGGATAGATTAACAGCACTGGCAAACAGCATACCCTGAATAAAACGTAAGCCATAGACCCATGTGATATCGGTAATATGATACATCAAATAACAATTAAAAATCTGCACTAAGTTGAAGATGATATAATACCGTTTAATAGGGAAAAATATAAAAAAGCGTCTTTCTAATATATAAAATCCAACAAATCCAGCATAAAAAAGAATAATCAAAAATTGTACATCACTTGGTTGGGCACCGTAGTACCCTGCTGTAACCTGCACATTGGCTCCTGGTAAAAAGAATAAGACCATACTCGGCATTAAGCAGCTGAATAGGATCAATTTAATAAGCCATTCTGGAACCCATTCTCTAAATATTGCTTTCACTATTTTGATGTTTAGCAATGGATACATTGACATTCATTCCCGATCGTAATACCCGTTCATCTTGTTTTTTATCCAGTTCAATTCGTACCGGAACCCGCTGCACGATTTTCACAAAATTGCCGGTAGCATTATCAGGTGGCAGTAAAGAGAAAGATGATCCGGTTGCTGGTGATATTGAAATAATTTTACCCTTAAATACCCGACCTGGATAGGCATCAGCGATCACTTCCACTTGATCATGAATATGTAAATAACGTAACTGTGTTTCTTTAAAATTTGCCGTTACCCAAGTTGGAGTTTCAGTATTTACAATAAATCCCAATACTTCACCAGCATTGATCATTTGTCCTTCTTCAATACTCCGTTTACCAATCATACCGTCATAAGGAGCACGGACAATTGTATATCCAACATCCAAATGTTTTCGTCCAGCAGCGGCGGATAATCTGTTTTTCTCAGCAGTAACCACTGTTTTCTGCACTTCGACATCGTGTACACGCTCTTGTGATGCTTCCAATTTATGTTCTAAGGCTGCTAATTCACTTCTATAGATATCCAAAGTAGCTTTCACTTCTTCCAGCTGCTGAGCAGTAGCCGATCTCTCTTCATATAGATATTGATAGCGATCAAACTCTAACTGCTGTTTTTTGACACGGGCTTCGTTGGCTGCAATAGATTTTTTCAACGCTTCGTGCTCTTCGATCAAAATTTGTTTTTGACTACTCAGCACATTCATTTCTGCATGTTCTTTGTAGACCGAAGCATTCGCTTGATCTGCCTCATATTTATATTCACGGTTGTCGATAATCAACAAGGTATCACCACGCTTTACCATTTGATGATCGTGATAATCTACTGAAACGACATAGCCTCCTACTCTAGATATAATGGGATTTATATATCGCGTTATTTGCGCATCATTGGTATAGACATAGTGCAGTCTCATCCATAATGTACTTCCTGCCCAAAATAGTAGTGCACATAAAACAAATACAGCGAGCCAATTCGTAACAGTTGTCAAATTAGCATCGGTTAAAAACCAACGAGATTTAGGTTTCATTTAAATAGTACCTTTTAAAAATTCAATAAAATAATAGTGCTTTTGTATGGCTATTTTAGCTGTTTCTAGCTCAAATAAGGTTTTGAGATGCTCCATATCTGCATCTAGCAAATCAGTTACCAAAGCCGATGACTTAAAGTACCTGTTTTTTATAATACGTGCATTTTCTGTAGCGAGGCCTACATTTTTCATACATACGTCCCGCTGTACACAGGCTAATTTGTAATCCAAGTGTGCTTGTAACAGTTGATTTTGCATCTTTTCCTCTTCCAAATGATGTCTCACTTGCTCTCGCTCCAAAGAAATTTTTGCCTCTCGTACTAATTGTTTATTGCGATAAATGGATGAAACTGGAATTTTTAATTTAAGACCAACAATTCCGAGATGATACCAACTATCGTTATAGGGATATAGAAATATCTGGGGGTTAGCAAAAGTAAAATTTCCAGTCAGAGACAATTCAGGAAGGTAATTTGCTTGAGATTGTTTAATGGCAAGTTGTTTTAATCTCACTTCTTCTTCCGATTTTTGAAGGCTGAAAGCGTGATGCTTGGCATAAGACCAGGCATCATCGTAACTTTCGACCGTACGCTTAAAATCGTGAGGAATCGGAATAATCTCAGCGTCAACATCAATAATGAATTTTAATTTCTGATTCAGAGCTTGAATGTCATGAACAATCTGAATCAGCAGCATCTCACGTTTGGAAAGTTCCAGTTCCATACGCAGCACGTCACTGTGTAGTACAACTCCTGAATGATACAGGTCGTTAATTTCCTTTATTTGCGCCTTTTGATCTATGATATCCGATTCAATAAGGGCTTTATCCATATAAGATCTTTCTAACTCCAAGAATAGATTACACACCTCTAATTTGATAAGCGCCTTATCATTGGACCATTCAATTGAAGCAAGCACCTGTTCCAATTTTCGAGATTCGATTTTCATTAAATCTTTATGCCCATTATACAGATTTAAATAAAAATCAACTCCTGTATCGTATAAATAATGGATAACATCATGCTGGCTAGGTTTATTAAAAATACCTTGATCGTAGATCGGCATATTGGTTGCATAACTTGCCGACCCTCTTAATGAAATCTCAGGAAGTAATTCCATTTGTTGCTGTTTGACAGCTAGATTCCGTTCTCCAATTTGCAGATGAGACTGCTCTATTTGTTTGGAATTCAGTAATGCTTTACTGATGATGTCATCCAAAGAAGTTCTTAAAGTATCAGAAGCCTTTGACTCTGAAATAGCACATGATAACAACCCAATTGTTAAAATCCGCTTTACCATTCTGGTAATAAGTATCACTTTTGTATCTATAAAAATTTTGCGTTGCAAACTTAGAGACTATTTTGATAAATAATTTCTTCACAATAGCCAATATATTATGCATAAAAGACAAAATTAAATAAATAAACATATTTAAGATCAATTTAAGACACCATAACAACATCTAAATATTCTTCAAAAGAAAATATAATTCGCTATTGAAAATAAAATAAAAATTTTTACAACTCCAATAGATAACTACTAAAGAGCCTAATACACAATAAGGTTTGTTAAAGACCCTATTGGATTTTTAACAAACCTTATTGCTGTTTACTGCATATCGATTATTTTATCAATTCAAAACATTCTACTTTTTATATCAGCGCAGTGATATCATGTATATATTTGACTTTGAAAAATTATATCATCCAGAGATTTACATGTAAACCTTAATCAAAATCGAAGAAATCAGAAAGAAAGGATTTCTTCTTTTTGGGATATTGTTGGTTTTTATGCTGTCCATTATGATGATCGCCACGGTAATTGTCTCTATAGTCAGATCGTTCTCTATCGCCATGTTGTTCTGTACGGATCGAACGATCTTCGTATACAGGGGCAGAAACTTTATTTTGATCCGCGGCATATGATATTAACTTATCCAGTTCCCCCTTATCCAGCCATACCCCTCTACAGATAGGGCAATAATCGATTTCAACTTGATGACGCTCTGTCATCAATAACGTTTCATTACAATTTGGACATTTCATATCTTCCTGTTTCTAATTTTTCAAACAATTAAAGAGCAATTTAATCAATTTCATAATCTATCTATCCACACGCTATCAGTTTTCACATTATTTAACAAGAATTATTAAATGAAAAAATGAGTTTTTTTTCTTAGAACCAAACACCTATAGGTCATATGTAAGATAAAAGTTTAAAAAATTGTATCACGTTATGAATTAGAACTGCTAATAGTTTAGCGTAAAGCTATATTAAAATAAATTTCCCTGTTGTAAAGAATAAAAAATAAAATCCAAACAACAGGGAATGTATAAGCAGTAAGAGTCTAAACAATCCCTACTTTTTAGGGTCAAGCGTTATCTCGTATACCTTAGGATCATATTTCATCATTGCACCAGTAGCGGCGTCTACACCCCAACCAATTATCCCAATAAAATTTAAGACAGATACTGGATTAAAAGTAGTTTCTGGCTGAAACATCTTAAATTCATACCCCTCTTTCTTTAACGTTACTGTTTGTCCACTAAAACCTTTCTTAAGCCTAACCGCTACAGGAGTTATACCCCTATCAAGTCCATCTACTTCTACTTTAGCACCTTCTGGAAATGTTTTAATGGTTACTGTCTGCTTAGTTCCTGTAAAAAGTGTTGCACAAGAAGTGAGTGTAATAACTGACAACGATAATAGTAAAATTTTTTTCATAATAAGCTTTTAAAAATAAGGTACAAAGATATAAAAGGAAATTAATTATTGTTAAAATAATTTAAAATTCATTCCAATAAATATATCAATCTTTTAGTTATGTTACATATGATCAATATAGTTTCATCAACAACAGGTACTGATGAGCTCTACTACCAAAATTGATATGATCTATACTCTGATCAAAGTTTAAATAAACGATCATGAAAACAAGACAATAAATGGTCTCTGCTAACGACTAAAAAAAGTAACTTTCCATACGTATAATTAGATAAAAGACATGTTCATTACTTTACAATACACGTAAAAACGTAATAAAAATTATAGAAATAAACCGTATCTTTGCAGCATGATTAATGTATCAAATCTTTCTCTTCGATATGGTAAACGTATACTATTCGAAGATGTCAATCTAAAATTCACACCTGGTAATTGTTACGGTATTATCGGTGCCAATGGAGCTGGAAAATCAACTTTTTTAAAAATTGTTTCTGGTGATATTGACCCTTCTACGGGTTCAGTTGCTTTCACACCTGGCGATAGAATGTCGGTCTTAAGCCAAGATCACTATGCTTTCGACGAATTTACGGTATTGGAAACGGTTATGATGGGAAACCAAGAACTGTACAAAATCATGAAAGAGAAAGATGCTATCTATATGAAAGAGGATTTCTCGGATGCTGATGGCGAACGTGCAGGTGAATTGGAAAGTTTATTTGCAGAAATGGATGGCTGGAATGCGGAATCCAATGCGGCAACACTATTGAGTAGTTTAGGTATTAAAGAGGAATTTCACTATAAATTAGTTTCAGAAATCGATGGTAATCAAAAGGTACGTGTTTTATTAGCACAAGCTTTATTTGGGAAACCAGATATTTTGATTCTCGATGAGCCTACCAATGACTTGGATATTAACACGATCGCTTGGTTAGAAGATTTCTTAGCTACGTATGAAGCAATTGTACTGGTCGTATCCCACGATCGTCACTTCTTAGATGCTGTATGTACACATACAGTGGATATTGACTTTGGTAAAATGACGATCTATACAGGTAACTACTCTTTCTGGTACGAATCGTCTCAATTAGCGTTGAAACAGCGTACTGATCAAAATAAGAAAACTGAAGATAAAGTAAAGGAATTACAAGAATTTATCCGTCGATTCTCAGCAAATGCATCTAAATCTAAACAAGCGACTTCTCGTAAGAAAGCTTTAGATAAAATCAATATCGATGAGATCAAACCTTCTAATCGTAAATATCCTGCAATCATGTTCAATACCATGAACAGAGAGCCGGGAGATCAGACCTTACAAGTAGAGGGATTGGGTAAGACCATAAATGGTGAAGTTTTCTTCAAAGACATTACCTTTATGATTAATAAAGGTGATAAAATTGCAGTTTTAGGAGCCAATTCATTGATTACCTCAGCTTTTTACGATATCATATCGGGTCGTGATAAAGATTATGAAGGTGATATTAAATGGGGTATTACGATTACTCCAGCAGATATGCCAATGGATAATTCACCTTTCTTTGAAGGTAGAACAGAAAACCTTGTTGATTGGTTAAGAGATTACACGACAAATCCTGATGCCGATGAACAATTCATCCGTGGATTCTTAGGTAAGATGTTATTCTCGGGAGAAGAAGTATTGAAAAAATGTTCTGTATTATCAGGAGGAGAAAAAATGCGTTGTATGTTTTCAAGAATGATGCTACAAGGCGCAAACTTTTTAATCTTTGATGAGCCAACCAATCACTTAGACTTAGAATCCATCACTGCTCTTAACAACGGTATGGTTGATTTTAAAGGTTCGATGTTATTTACTTCTCGTGACCACGAGTTAACGGAAACAGTAGCAAACCGTATTATTGAGTTGACTCCAAAAGGTATCATCGACAAACTAATGACCTATGATGAATATATCAATAGTGAAGTAGTACAAGCACAACGTGCCGAAATGTATAAATAATTATTCCAGATTATTACAAAAGAGAGAGGTCTTGATCAAATAATCAAGACCTCTCTCTTTTTATGTCAATCATACTAATTTGAATAAACTCCGAAATCAGCTAAATGAGAGTAGAAGAAATTTCCCCAAGAGCTAGTTGATTCAATCTTTAAATAGCGCGTACTTAATACAGAAGGAAGATCAACATTAATCCAGCTACCTGACACCTGTATCAATTGAGCTGTTTTCACTAATGTCCAAGTCGTACCATTTGTACTTGAATAGATATTAATATCTTTCATCGCACCGTTCAGATTATCACGATTGCGGAAAGCAAGACCTTTTACGGAACGATTAGCTCCCATATTAACAGAAAAATAATGGGGCTGCGGCGTTTGTGCAGAAGACCATGGCGTATGCCATATCGTACTTCTATTTTTATCCAAAACATTACTTGCAGGAGCACCATTTTCTTGACTATCAGCAGCTATGATCGACCATCCTGTCGTAGGCAACAGATTATGAACCACAACTTTAGATAAATCAGGAACGCTATTGACAAAACTATATAAGTAACTATAAGTCGAACGGCTTCCATTTTCATGCATAAAGCCAATTCTCATTTGATACTCGTTTGTTAAATCGTAAAAATCAGCTAATGGACATTCGAATCTAAAACTATCAACGCCAATAACCTTTGTTGCCCACTGTACGGCATCGTAATCCTGATTGCCTCCATAAGGAGTTCTATCATGCCAGATAACAACATCCTTTACTGGTTTAGTTGCCGTAAATTTACCTGAAACAATAATGCTATTGTTGGTGTAAGATGATGACAGTGAAGTAATATCCACAGATGCAGCTTGATACCAATCACTACGTGTCACTGTACTAAATACTTGACTATTGTTAAAGGTTGCAGCTGTTGTTTTTGTCAATGATGTTGTTGAAATGCCATAAGTAGAATTACCGCTTCCCATTAAAGCCGTTCCCAAAGTAGGTGCCAGAGTTTTATTCATACGATTATGACTCGCGTTTAGACCATGCCCCAATTCATGAATCATCCCTCCTATCCAAACTGTTGCTTTCCATCCGATATCACCACCTATTCCTAAATTTTTTGCATCTAAATTGATATAGTCTAAAGCATAACAAGTCGTTCCGGTTCCATAAAAAGGAGGTCCTCCAGGATTAGCCGGATCCGTATTATAAGTTGGGATAATAATCAAGTTATGCTCACTCTTTTTAGCCGTAGGATTTAAGGCATAGTAAGCATCTACTTCAGCTTTTACAGCTCCAGATCCACCTTCATAAGGATAGGTTGCCTTACCAAAGTTACCTACAATGTAGATGACGTTGATAAGAGAATCGTTGACCAAGTCCAAACCAAAAGATTTTCTTCCAAAACCTTCACGATTCATATTATCTGCAAACATGTTTTGCGCATCGAGTAATATTCTACTCAAACGCTTTCTAAAATTTGGAATAGAATCCACATCATTTGGAACAAAGTAAATGACATTTAATTTGTAGGGATTATTGCGCCACTCATTGGTCAAATTAAGTGCTTGATTCTTCTTGACGGCAGACATAGAATCTTCGTTGTTAGCTAAATCTTGCGTAATGTCCTTACAGGAAAAAACAGTCAGTAGTATTAAACTACACCATAGGTAAAATGATTTATTCTTCATATTTAATGTTTAAATTGGTATTAACCTAATTTAAAAAAGACAAATCATTCTAGAAAAAATAATTTAAAAAATATAATACTTCACTTAACGCAAACGATTGTTTTTCGCTATCAATTATATCTCATGTAACAAAAAGAATGTAACAATGATCTAAGACCCTAAAAATTAATTAGTACTAAACAAAAATTACAATAGTATTGATCAACAATAAAAAATAATATTTCGCTCTATCTATAGCAGTATTGATCCTTTTAAGTAATCTAAATTTTCTAATCATACATTTTAATTTTTTGTAGATAAGAAGTATCACTTTTGTAATAACAATCTTTAGCTTTCAATTGCAACGGAATCTAACATTTGCAAAATAATTAAATACTAAAATATTCTTACTGACTCTCCTTTTTTAGATTTTATTCCACTACAAATCGAAAATATCAGTTATGAAAAATTAAATTAATTTATATTTTTCTCATAAAAAACTTCTTTTAGAGATCCTACAAGTGCAATAAAACAAAACGATACACACTCTTTTTCAGTCGATTAAAATAACATAAGTACTATTATTTGAAAATAAATTCTATAATATGAAAACTAAAAAATATATTTGTCTACCAAATCGATAGATTTAATATTAAATATGAAAAGAACATTACTAACCTTTACAGTTGTAGCCATAATTGGACTTACTAAAACACCCCAATCATTTGCTCAGGGTTCTAACATCATTGAACTGACAGGGCATATCATTGATGAAAATACAAAGGAGCCGCTACCAGGTATTACCATTACGATTCAAGGAACCGTAAATGGTACTTCTACAAATAATCAGGGCGATTTCAAACTGAATACAAAAGCAAAATATCCTTTTACACTAAAAGTATCAGGTGTTGGTTTTGAAACCAAGACCTATGAAGTCACTGGACCTCAATCCAATCTAAATCTTTCCCTACTCACTCAAACCATATTGGGCAAGGAAGTGGTTGTTACAGCTTCAAGAACTCAAGAAAGCATCTTAAAATCTCCTGTATCTATTGAAAAACTGGATATTAGGGCTATTCGCGAGTCACCAGCTCCTAGTTTTTACGATGCACTTGAAAATGTTAAGGGAGTTCAGATGACTACTTCAAGTCTTACATTCAAAATCCCCAATACTAGAGGTTTCAATATTCCCAATAACTTTAGATTTGTGCAGTTGGCTGATGGTGTTGATATGCAAGCAGCGACATTAGGTGTTCCATTAGGTAATGCTATTGGTCCAACTGAATTGGACATTGCAAGTATTGAAATAACTCCTGGCGCTTCTTCTGCTCTATATGGTATGAATGCCATTAATGGGATGGCTAATCTATTGACAAAAAATCCGTTTTTGTACGAAGGATTAAGCGTGTACTCCAAAAATGGGCTAAATCATACCGGTGGTACTGGCCGAGAATTGAGCAACCTCACTGAAAATGCCGTCCGTTTTGCCAAATCCTTCAATAATAAATTTGCATTCAAGGTCAATCTTAGCTACTTAAGAGGAACTGACTGGCTCTCTAATTCTTATCAGGATCAAAATCCAAACACACTAAACACAGCAAATCCTAGCTTCCCAGAACTTTCAGGAAATAATAACTCCGCCTACGATGGCTGGAATATTTATGGTGACGAAAATAATAATGCCGTAACCCTTTCTGGTTTGAATATTAATGGTAAAGCAAACCAATCTCTAATTGTTAGACGCACAGGTTATAAAGAGGAAGATCTTTCAAAGCCTACAGTTGAAAATTTAAAATTTGATGCTGCGCTACATTACCGTTTAAACGAAAATGCCGAATTATCATACAGTTATAGATTTGGTCAAATGGATGGCGTATTTCAACGTGGAAACAAAATTCAACTCGACAATGTGAAAGTTCAAAATCATAAATTAGAATTAAAAGGAAATGACTACTCCATCAAAACTTATGTTTCTACTGAAAATACAGGTGATTCCTATAACATCAAACCGTTGGCTGATAATCTCGATCTAACACATCTATCGAACAATGCTTGGCGTGACTTGTTTAAAAATTCATTACAGACACAATTAAATTCGGGTACTTCACTAACCGAAGCGCTACAAAATGCGAGAAAACTTGCTGATAATGGTCGCGTAGAACCAGGTACAAAAGATTTTGCGGATTTGAAAAATACCATTACACAAATCAACAATTGGGATCACCTAAACGCCGGAGTGGCTACCGGAACCGCAACGGGTGGTGCTCAGTTGAAGCAAATGAGTCGAACTTATCATGCTAATGCTCAATGGGATTTAAGTAGGCACATCAACATATTCAACCTGCTTATCGGTGGCGATGCAACTGTATATGAAGTCCTTCCAGATGGAAATAACTTTGTTGATTTTAAAAGACCAATTGCAGAACGTAGCCAACCCTTAGCAAATGGCTCTTTCGGAGATCATGTGTATTATAAAAAATTTGGTGGCTTTGGACAGATTACCAAATCATTATTAGATGAAAAATTAAAACTTTTTGGATCATTACGAGTCGATTATAATCCTGAATTTTCAGCTAAAATAAATCCCAGAATCGCAGCGGTATATACACTAAAAGAAAAACACAATCTACGTGCATCATTCCAAAATGGATACCGTTTTCCTGCACTTTTCGAAGCGTTATCATTTGTCAATAATGGGAATGTACGTCGGGTAGGTGGCCTTTCCTATATCAATGAGGGTCTTGGATATTTAGACAATTCATATACATTGCAGTCTGTTAACACATTCAATGCAGCAGTAAATAAAGATGTTGCCACTGGATTAACATCCAATGATGCAGCGCTTAAGAACAGAGGTCTACTGACGGTCACAAATCTAAAAGCAACAGAACCTGAAAGTATTAAATCTTTTGAAATTGGCTATAAAGCAGTCCTTCTTCAAAATAAATTAGCAATTGATTGGGATCTCTACAGCAATGTGTACAATGGATTTTTGGGACAAGTAGAAGTTGCTGTTCCCGCTACCGATAAAATAAACACAGACGCATCTGTATTGGATATGCTAGCTAGCAATAGATCCAAACAAACGCGTTACCGCGTCTATACGAATGCAAAAAATAGTTATAACAATTACGGTAGTTCTTTAGGGATTACGTACAATTTCAGCGGAAATTATACAGTAGCTGGGAATATCAACTATAGTGACATCACAAAAAATAAAGATTCTGATCTTTTTGTTACAGGATTTAATACGCCAAAATGGGCGTCAAACCTTTCGTTTGGAAATAGACAGATACTTCCAAACTTTGGATTTAATGTCGTCTGGAAATGGCAAGATGCGTTTAATTGGGAAAGTCCACTTGTAAATGCACGTGTGTCTGCATATCATAATATTGATGCTCAGGTGAGTTACAAAATGTCAAAATCGACAATAAAACTTGGCGGAAGTAATATACTGAATAATCATTACATTCAATATGCAGGTGGTCCAACACTTGGAGCTTTATACTACATGGCTATCACCTTTGATAATATCTTAACAAAATAACATTCCCTCCCCCTTCTATTATATTTGGTTTAATCCTCCTCATCTCTCGATGTAGGAGGATTTTTATTACAGGATGGTTATTTTAAATAAAGTCCAAAATACCAAGTCCATGCAATTAAAATAAGTTGCATCGGAAGTCTTTGAGCATACAGATAATTCATACCTGGCCCTGTATAATCGGCTTTAAAAATATTGATCATTTTTTTTGAAGAATTCACATTAGCTATAAAAACTACAATAAAAAAGATGATTAACAATATGGCTGTCATAGCTCGTAAAGACGGTATCATCAAACCTATACCTGCAGCGATTTCGAGTACCCCAGTTAGATACACTAAAAATAGTTTTGCTGGAATAAATTCAGGGATCATCATCACCATACCCTTTTGGAATCTGAAATGTGACAAGCCTGTAAAAATGATGAAAACAGCCATACCTAGATTTCCGGCAAACAAAAAATCCCAAAAACCATAAACTATTTTTGTGCTTATTAAAGCAATGAAAAAAGCGGTAAAAAGAATAAGTAATAATTTCATAAGTTTTTTGCTTAGTTTTTTGTCCTGATATCAACTATTGATCAACTACCAGGTTTATATCAATTCTTAATATAGCAACAAATAAATACATGAATTGTTACAGTCAAAATTTTCAATACCCTGCTGCAACATTTTAAGAATAACCTGCTGCAGCATGCGCATTTTATATTTCGCTCCAGAAAGATCAGAGTTAATGTCGATTTACTGACATAAAAAAAGCAGCAGTAATCTATATTACTGCTGCTTTTATCAAAAGTTTACAAAAATCTTAATGTAAACTGGAAGTATCAACTTTATTTTTACCCTGCTTGATCATCAATACAAAGGGTACACAGACTATAAATAATAATCCGATATATAAAAACACATCCATATAAGACAAGACTGTTGCTTGTTTCATTACAGAACCTTCTAACAATTGATACGCCTTTGCCAAAGCTTCATTAGGAGTGAATCCTTTTGCCACAAAACTTGCCTGTAGCTGATTGATTCTTTGTTGCACTTCAAAATTAGTGGGATCAAGATGTGCTATCAGATTCACGCGGTGACTTTGTGTAAATCTGGAGATAAAAGTAGTAATCAGTGCGATACCAAATGAACCACCCAACTGGCGCATCATACCGGTAAAAGCAGCACCTTCACCAATACTTTTACCTGACAGAGTCGACAATGATAAAGTCATCACGGGTACGAATAATAAGCCCAATCCCACTCCTCTAAATATCAAAGGCCAAAACATATGTTCAGCACCTGTATCATTGGTCAAGCGACTGTACATTACGAATGAAAAACCAAAGAAAACACAAAGCCCTATGGCCACCATGTATTTCTGGGGAACACCATTTTGAATCATCTTTCCTATAAAAGGCATCATAAACCCCGTCATGAGTGAGCTTGGGATCAGTAGTAATCCTGCATCCGTAGCCGTCCAACCTAAAATCGATTGGGTATAGATCGGAATAACAAACGTTGATCCAAATAAGCCAAAACCCAAAATGAAACTCATTACGACACCCACTTGCAAGTTTTTATCCTTTAAAACCCGGAGATTAACAATAGGCCTGTCGTATGTCAACTCCCGCCAGACGAAAAAGAGTAATCCCAAAATAGAAGTAATGGATAAAATAACGATAGTCCTATTAGAGAACCAATCATCCTGCTGTCCATGTTCAAGCACATATTGTAGAGAACCAATAAACATGATAAGGAAAATCATACCCCACCAATCAACATCTTTAGCGGCTTGTTTTTCTCCATATTTTGGACTCTTAACAAATGAAAGCGTTAAAAGAACTGCAATAATACCTAGAGGTACATTGATGTAGAAAATGTAAGGCCAGGAAAAATGATCCACAATATAACCACCCAACGGCGGGCCCAAAGTAGGACCTACGATAACACCCATGCCGTAGATAGCCTGTGCCATACTTCTTTTGGCAGGCGGATAACTTTCAGTAATGATAGTCTGAGCGGTAACTAATAAAGCTCCACCGCCCATACCTTGTATAAATCTAAAAAATACAAGTTCCCAAATATTAGTGGAGTTACCACATAAAAAAGAAGCAACCGTAAAAATAATAATGGAGGCAGCAAAATAATTTTTGCGACCAAACTGTTGCGATAGCCAACTTGTCATGGGGATCACGATAACATTTGCGATCGCATATGCCGTTATGACCCAAGCGATATCCGTCAATGTCGCACCTAATGTTCCTTTCATATCATTGAGAGCAACATTGACAATCGTAGTATCTACAATCTCCAGTAAAGCACATAAAACGGCTATAATGGTAATGATTACACGTCGATACCCATATTCAATGAGGCTATCTTGATCAAGTGTAGCTGTCATAATTTTATTTTAAATGAACGTCAACATCTGCATTCATGCCTGGACGCAATAAAGCAATATGATCTGCAGTATTAGCTTTTGTAAGTAATATTTTTACAGGTAAACGTTGTACTGTTTTTACGAAATTACCAGTTGCATTATCTGGTGGTAACAACGAAAACCGAGAACCTGTTGCTGGAGAAAATGAATTCACTTCGCCCTCAAATTCAATATTTGGATAGGCATCTACGATGACTGATACTTTTTGTCCAATTCGAATATCATTCATTTGTGTTTCCTTAAAATTAGCAACTACCCAAGTTTCATGATTATCGACGATGTAAAATAAAGCAGCACCAGGATTAACCATTTGTCCTGGTCTAATTTTCACATTGGAAATTTGACCGTCTGCAGAAGCAGTTACTACCGTATAAGAAAGATTCAATTTAGCAGCATCAACGGCGGCCTTCGCACGATCAATATTCGCCTGTGCTACGGCAGTTTGTTTACTAGCGACATTTGTTTTACTAAGCACTGCTTCACGTTGCGAATTGGAAGCATTTCGTTGTTGTTTCAAAATCTCCACCTGCTTCTCGGCCTCCAACTTAGTTGTTAACGCTTGTTCATACTGTTGTTTTGTAATCGAGTGATTGTTGTACAAATTGGAATACCGGTTGAAATCATTTCGAGCTTGTTCTGCACGAATTTGAGCAACATCAATACTTCCGATATTAGAGCGTACGGTAGCATCTGAGATCGCCACATTTGCAGAAGTCGCATTCACATCAGCTTTTGACACTTCAAGAGAACCTTCAGCACCTAATAAAGCTGCTTCTGCCTCCTTTACTTTAATCAAATAATCTTGTGTATCAATTGTAAATAAAGTATCTCCTTTTTTAACGATATCGTTATCTTTCACATAGACCTGAGCAATATATCCCCCTACTTTTGGGATGATCGGATTCATATTCTTATCCACCTGTGCATCATCAGTAGTCTCATGCGATTGACTGTGTATGTATTTATAACCTCCGTACCCTCCTCCAACTAAGATAAGAGCAATAAGAATGAAGACAAATTTCTTATTTGATGGTTTCTTTTCTTCTTGATTTTCCATTGATATTTCTAATTATTTTGTTGTTAATTGACCATTTACTAAAAGTAAATCATAATACTTTTCAACCGTATTAGCCTTGGAAATGGCTAAATTGATTTTTGATTGTAATTGCTGTACATCGGCTTCCAACAAATCATCGGTATCCGCTACCCCATTATCGTATTTATCTTTAACGATCCGATAATTTTCATTTGCTTGATTTACGGCCTCTGTATATAACTGATTTTGAGATATCGTTAAGTGATAATTTTCATTAGCCTGTTGTACTTGAACTTTAATTTTATCATTCATCATCACAACATGCTCATCCACTTGACTTACTTGATTGCGCGCAATATTGACATTCTTCTTGTTTTTATAAAGCGATCCAATGTCGTAAGATATTCCGACCCCCACATTTACCGCATTTTTAACGGTAATCAAATTATGCACATCCAATGCAGCATAACCACCAGTCAAAGCAATTTTTGGTAAGGCATTTGATTTTTCAATATTTACCCTATTCAAAGCGATATCGTGTTCTGCTTGAAGCGCTTTCAACTCATTTCTATTGGCTAATGCAGTATTTGCATCTGAAATATCTACCATTAATGGCGCTTCATCCAAATTGATAGAAGGGACTTTGGTTGCTTCATCCAATTTCAAGAAATTAACCAACTGATAATTTAAAACAGTAGCGTTCTTTTGAGCTTCCTGCAAGGCAACTTTGTAATTGGACAATTGCAATTCCGCTTTTAAAAGATCATTGCGAGGGATAATCCCATTTGCTTCCATTGCCTTAAAATCGGCAACACGCTGTTCAGATCTTTTGATATTTTCTTCCATTAAAAGAGTCGTTTGCTGCGCTTTATATAAATTGATATAGAGATTGATCCCTTGTTCCGCCAATTGATCTTTCAATGCGAGTGCAGAAAACTCCTCTGCTTTGACAGCGTTGCTAGCAGCTGCAATACTATTTTTGATTTTACCACCTGTATAGATAGGCATACTGACAGAAGCTTGACCAAGTAATAATTGATTTGCCTTAATACTCATCGGATCTGAAGACGATGACAAGGGGATCTGAAATTTGACATCCGGAGAAGTCATGGCCAAATATTGTCCGCTCAACTTAGCATCTGGAAGTAATGTATTCTTTGATGCCTCCAATTCCAATTTTTTACCAGTAATTTTTGTTTCTGAAGCTTTTGCTTCTAAACTTTGTGTCTGCGCAAGATGAATAACCTCTTGCAAAGTAAGGGGAGCACTTTGCTGAGCAAATGCTACACCTTGTAGACAGAAAAGTATAAGTGTAAACTTTCCTATGTTAGTATTCATATGTTAATAAAGCTTTAATCGTTCTTTGTAAATGTGTTACTAAAGTAGATTCCATATATTCACTATACTCCTCATCTGTAGTAATATTTAATTCTGATTTTAAAAATGAGCGGTTCATCTGGAAATTCATAAAAGTACCCATCATCGTTGCATGTATGAGGATAGGATCATTACCTGGACGAAACTCACCTGTATCCACCCCTTTTTGAATAATACTCGAGATAACATGTAAATTATGAACCTTCAAATTCTTGTAAGAATCAGAAAGCATCAATCTTTTCTTCACGCCCGCTTCTATCGCAATGATCTGATAAATGGCTAAACTGGAATTCATATATTTAATATACGAGCTCACCATTTCGTCCAATATGTCCATGACAGGAATCGTCAACTGCAAAATACTTTCATCCATTTTGAATTTTTCAACTCGGTAATCAAAAAGATCATCCAGCAATTTGTCCTTAGATCCAAAATAATAATTGATCATAGCCACATTAATCTGAGCTTCATGCGCAATATCACGGACAGAAGTACCATCAAAACCATTCTTTGAAAAAAGCTTTTCTGCTACATGCAGGATCTCTAACTGTTTCTCACTAAACTCCATTTTTTTGTTTTTTTAAAAACCGTGTGCAAATTTAAACAAGTGTTTAATTTAAACAAGTGTTTAATTTAAAATTTACAAAAAGATAACATTACATACAAACCACTGAAAACAAGATTACTAAACGAACATAACACGACCCTATTGACAAAAAAAAGCCTTTCTTAAATAATTAAGAAAGGCTTTTTTAGATAATTTTTATATTTTTCTCTTTTTAAAAAATGCGAATATTTAGTTCAGTATTGTAAATATCAATTCTGTCAGGATATCTTTCGTAGTGGTATTACTTCCAATATTCATTCCTTTAGATTTCAGATCCGCATCTTTCAATGCTTCAATAATGGCAAATGTTTTTCTTCTATTATAGTTGCGCGCAGCAAGTTCATATTCCTTTAAAAAAAATGGATGGACCCCCAGTTCTTTAGCTGCTGTACTTTTATCAACGATGTAATGATACTTTAATATCTTAGTGAAATAACCTGCAATAGTCCCCAGAACCAACACCAATGGATTACTTTTAGGATTAGCAGCAAAATAATCAACAATCTGATAAGCCTTGAGTGCATTTCGTTTAGCTAAAGCGGTATTCAGTTCAAATACATTAAAATCTTTAGAAATACCGATATTCTGTTCAATATCCGAAACAAGAATTTCTCTTTCTTTGGGCACGTTGAGCATGAGCTTATTCAACTCATTTACAATCTTAGAAAGCTCTGTACCTAAATATTCAGAAAGCAATGCTGCCGCTTGCGGGTGGATGTTCCACCCTTGTTCTTTAAGGTAAGAAATAACCCAAGCAGCTATCTTATCATCATAAAGTTTATTTGATTCAACAACAAGACCCTTTTTTTCAATGGCTTTATACAGTTTTTTCCGCTTATCAAATTTACCATATTTGTAATCGAACACCAATACAGTAGATGCCGTACACTGTTCCACATATTTCAGCAAGAGTTCGTCATCCTTCCATTTCAGATCCTGTGCCTCTTTAATAATAATAAGTTGATGATCACTCATCATGGGATAGCGCTTAGCTGCACTTACGATAGTCGAAAAATCAGTATCCTTTCCATACAATACAGTTTGATCAAAACCTTTTTGAGCATCATTAAGAACAGTATGCTCCAAAGCATCACTAATGACATCTATAAAATAACTTTCTTCACCGTGCAATAGGTAGATGGGTTGAAATTTACGTTTCTTGATGTCTGTTAAAATAGGGCTGATATTCATGATGCCTCTAAATTACAACTAAATTGATGAACAGTAAAATTTGTCTTGTGGAATCCGCAATCAAGGTTATTAGGTGTAAAACAAAATATTAGTATCTTTGCATTATGTTTAACCCGATTCCGTTAAATTTACCGCCATATCCCGCGAAATTGACAAAGGAAAATGAAACGATTTTCATTTTTGATGATCTTCGGAAAAAGAAACTTGTTCTAACACCTGAGGAATGGGTGCGTCAACACTGGGTCCATTATCTCCATCTTCAGAAAAAGTATCCTAAATCCTTAATGAAAATTGAAGGCGGTTTAAAATTAAATGATCTTCAAAAGCGCAGTGATTTATTGATCTATAATAATCGAGGTGAAAAAATAGTGTTAGCAGAATTTAAAGCTCCACACATCAAAATTACACAAGCGACCTTCGAACAGATCGCCAATTACAATTCTATCCATAAAATTCCGTTACTGTTAGTAAGCAATGGATTAGAGCATTACTATTGTAAGATTGATTTTCAAAATAGCTCATTCATATTTATCGAAGAGCTCCCCAGTTACGATCAACTTTTAATAGAATTGTAACTCAGATGTAAAACAAATCGTGCAGAGTATTTATTATTTAAAATATAGTTTTATATTAGTCTTATAAATTTGAATCACAAAGAATATGAATATAGATAAAAACGAATTCAGAAAATATGCCATCAAGCATCATAGAATTGGAAGTCAACATGTTGATGGTTTTATAGCACGCGCACAAGTAAATACACCTACAAACTTGACCCCGTACATCGTAGAAGAGCGTCAATTAAATGTTGCTCAAATGGATGTATTCTCACGTTTGATGATGGACCGTATTATTTTCTTAGGTGATGGTATCAACGATCAAGTGGCGAATATCATTCAGGCACAATTGTTGTTTTTACAATCAACAGATGCACAACGTGATATTCAAATCTACATCAATTCACCAGGTGGTAGTGTATATGCTGGTTTAGGTATTTACGATACTATGCAATATATTGCACCAGATGTAGCGACAATCTGTACAGGAATTGCTGCTTCTATGGGTGCTGTGTTATTGGTTGCTGGTGCAAAAGGTAAGCGTGCTGCATTGAGACACTCACGTGTGATGATCCACCAACCTTCAGGTGGTGCTCAAGGTGTTGCTTCAGATATGGAAATCAATCTACGTGAAATGATGAAATTGAAAGAAGAGCTTTATACCATCATTGCTGATCACTCGGGACAAACTTATGAATGGGTAGAAAGATCTTCTGACCGCGATTATTGGATGAAAGCTTCTGAGGCAAAAGATTTTGGAATGATTGATGAGATTTTACTTCCTAAAAAGGAGATTATTAAATAGTAATGGCTAAAAATAATAACAGTGGTGTTCATTGCTCATTCTGCGGGATGAGTAAAAATGATGCCCAAATGCTTATCGCCGGAGATGGCGCTCACATCTGTGATCGTTGTATCAATCAAGCTGGCGAAATTCTAGCAGAAGAATTGAAACAGCGCAAGAGTAAAACATTACAGACTGCGTTAAAGTTAATTCGTCCGTTAGAAATAAAAGAACACTTAGATCAGTATGTGATCGGACAGGATGACGCTAAAAAGGTCATCTCTGTTGCAGTATACAATCACTACAAACGTTTAAATCAAAAAGTTGATAAAGACGAGATCGAAATTGAAAAATCAAATTTGATCGTTGTAGGTGAAACGGGAACAGGTAAAACCTTATTGGCTAAAACGGTTGCAAAAATATTAAATGTGCCTTTCAGCATCGTGGATGCGACAGTATTGACAGAAGCAGGTTATGTAGGTGAGGATGTCGAAAGTATCTTGACCCGTTTACTACAAGCTGCTGATTATGATGTTGCTGCTGCTGAACGTGGAATCATCTATATTGATGAGATTGATAAAGTCGCACGTAAAAGTGATAATCCGTCGATCACTAGAGATGTATCTGGAGAAGGTGTTCAACAAGCTTTATTGAAAATCTTAGAAGGAACAGTTGTTAATGTACCGCCTCAAGGTGGACGTAAGCACCCTGACCAAAAAATGATTGCCGTAAACACCAGCAATATTTTATTTATCTGTGGTGGTGCATTTGATGGTATTCAAAAGAAAATCGCCAATCGCCTACGTACACAGACAGTGGGTTACCGCATGAATGAGGATGATGCAGAGATTGATTTAAAAAACCTCTATAAATACATTACCCCTCAGGATTTAAAAAGCTTTGGATTAATTCCAGAATTAATAGGAAGATTACCTGTGTTAACGTATTTAAATCCATTGGACAAAGAGACACTATTAAGTATCTTGACTGTACCTAGAAATGCGTTAATCAAACAGTATAGAAAATTATTTGAATACGAAGGAATTGAATTAAAATTTGATGCTGAAGTTTACAATTTTATTGTTGATAAAGCGGATGAGTTTAAACTTGGAGCTCGTGGTTTAAGAAGTATATGCGAGGCTATTATGCTCGACGCAATGTTTGAAATTCCTACATCAAAGGAAAAGACGAATCAAAAGGAGTTGCATATCACCTTAGAATATGCCACGAAAAAATTTGAAAAGTCGGACATCAAAAAATTGCAAGTCGCTTAAAAAAATCCCTCGCTAATCGCGAGGGATTTTTTTTAACCATATGTATTATTCAGACCGCTCTTCCTTCAAATGAGGTTAAATTATTAAATAGATGAATTATGGCAAAAAGTAAAAAAAATGTTGATACCCCTATCACACCAGGTTTAAAATCTAAAGAAGAGATCGTTCATAACTGGTTGCCACGCTACACTGGAAGACCATTAGAGGAATTTGGAGATTATATCTTATTAACAAATTTTTCAAAATATGTCACTATTTTTTCAGAAATGCATGACGATGCACCCATCTATGGAGAAGATAAACCGATGCAAAGTGTCACAGCAGGTGGTATTACAATTATAAATTTTGGTATGGGAAGCCCAATGGCGGCAACTGTAATGGATCTATTATCAGCCATCTCACCAAAGGCAGTCCTATTTTTAGGAAAAACTGGAGGACTGAAAAAGAAAATTGGTGTTGGAGAACTCATCTTGCCGATTGCAGCCATCCGGGGTGAAGGTACATCCAACGATTATTTTCCTGCAGAAGTACCCTCATTACCATCCTTTGCCTTACAGAAAGCGATCTCAACGACTATCCGCGATCATTCCCGAGATTACTGGACCGGTACAGTATATACGACCAATAGAAGAGTCTGGGAACACGATAAAGATTTTAAAAAATATCTTAAAGCAATACGTGCTATGGCTGTGGATATGGAAACGGCTACCATTTTCAGTGTCGGGTTTGCGAACAAGATTCCAACAGGTGCACTATTACTTGTTTCCGATCAGCCGATGATTCCTGAAGGTGTCAAAACAGCCAATAGTGATGTTAGTGTAACGGCTAAATATGTCGATGCACATATCAGTATTGGAATAGACGCACTTAAACAACTTAAAAATAATGGGTTGACTGTGAAACATTTGAAATTCTAAGAAACAGACTATTTTTGGTATTTTTGTATAAACAAACAGTAAATTTATGTGGTATAATAACATTTTAGAAACAATAGGCAACACCCCTCTTGTTAAACTAAACAAAATAACCAAAGATCTCAAAGGAACTATCCTAGCGAAGATCGAGACCACCAACCCTGGAAACTCGATTAAAGATAGGATGGCACTCAAAATGATTGAAGATGCAGAGCAGGCGGGTTTATTGAAACCGGGAGGAACGATCATTGAAGGAACTTCAGGAAATACGGGTATGGGTTTGGCCATGGCAGCTGTTGTCAAAGGCTATAAATGTATTTTTACTACAACTGATAAGCAATCTAAAGAAAAAGTCGATGCTTTACGTGCTTTTGGTGCGGAAGTAATCGTATGTCCGACAAATGTGGATCCGGAAGACCCTCGCTCTTATTATTCGGTATCTAGCCGGCTAGAACGAGAAGTTCCTAATAGCTGGAAAGCCAATCAATACGATAATCCTTCCAATGCACAAGCGCATTACGAGCAAACTGGTCCCGAAATATGGGAACAAACAGAAGGAAAAATCACCCATTTGGTTGTAGGTGTAGGAACTGGTGGAACTATTTCAGGTGCAGGCCGATACCTAAAAGAGCAAAACCCAAATATTAAAATATGGGGTATTGACACTTATGGTTCTGTATTCAAAAAATATAAAGAAACCGGTATTTTCGATAAAAATGAAATATACCCCTATATAACTGAAGGTATAGGTGAAGATTTTCTCCCGGAAAATGTTGATTTTAGTGTAATAGATCTTTTTGAAAAAGTTACCGATAAAGACGCGGCATTGATGACAAGAGAATTAGCGCGTAAGGAAGGTATCTTTGCCGGTAATTCTGCAGGATCAGCATTAGCAGGACTTATTCAACTAAAAGACAGTTTAAAAGAAGACGATCTCGTTGTCGTCATCTTTCACGATCACGGATCTCGCTATATGGGCAAAATGTATAATGAAGATTGGTTGAGAGAACGTGGATTCTTAGAAGACGAGAAACTAAATGCAAAAAGTATCTTAAAAAGAAGGGGCGAACAGGCCATTGTTACTGCAGATGTACAACAAACCGTATTTGAAGCATTTAACTTCATGAAAACACTCAATATTTCTCAGATCCCTGTCACGCAACAAGGTATGGTTGTTGGTAAAATAACAGAGTCGGATATTTTAATTGCACTATTGGAAAATCCTGCTCTTAAATCATCTTCCGTGCAAGATGTTATGACAAAACCGTTTCCATTTGTTGACTTAAAAACATCGATTGATAAAATATCAGCACTGATCAATAAAGATACACAAGCTGTATTAGTAGAGGATGAGTTTGGCAAAATCAATATCATCACGCAATATGATATTATCAATGCAATATCGGAAGCGTAATTAAATAAAACTGCATAAAAATAGCCTTATTGTTTTATCAATAAGGCTATTTTTATGATAAGCAATCAAATTATGCTCCCATTGCATTCGCACTTTTGCGGAATGTGTATGAGTTGAAAATTTGTCTTCTACCAAATCTTGGACGAGACTCAGCATTAAGAAACTTTGTATACACAGTTTTTGGAACACCAAAATACTCATATGTACTTTTATCCTGAAATGTAACTCTTAACGTCTGACCTTTAAATTCAAAATCCTCAATAAAAAAGTTATTGATCGTATTGTTATACTCTTCTAAATTGGCTTCGTGTGTTTCAGGAGCAATACTAACTAAGAAGTGGTAAGCCTCAATAATTTCTGTACTCTTTAACTCAGCCTCCTCTTTTTGCACTTCATCTTGAAATTTATCCGGATGCCAAGCTTTGATTAAGTCACGATATATCTTTTTTAACGTTGCTAAATCTTCATTTTTTGTAATACCAAAAATCTTTTTGGATTCACCTATTCTTTTCATAATATTTATTTTTCCCTATTCCAACCAAACCATATTGATTTTAGGATTTGCAAAAATACGTCAATTATATTTTAGAATGAACAATTGCATGTTAATTTTTTGTAATTTCATCTATTACATCTATTTAATTGATCAGTACTGCCCATAAATAAAGATCATCCCCGCTCCTATAGTAACTTGACAAGCTTTAATATGTCACAAAAAGATTTCCATTATGCATAAATGCGTGTACAGTGGACATCCTGGACACTGCTTCAGCAGAGCAGGTCGCATTTATAAAAACAAACTGGGCATCATCATGGATACGTGGCCATTGTTGCTTTCCTTCATCATCCAAGGGCAATCTATCTTGTATGGCAAACTGTAACGTTCTAGAAAGCTGAAATTCTGTCGCATAGCCATACAATTCAGCTATAAGATTTGCCTTCTGTAACATATTTCCAGTACCAAATGTACTCCAGTAATCTTGTACATTATCATTTCCAATTAATACATGGACACCACGTTTTTTTAATTCAGGAATAGGCAGAGGTCTACCCTTAAAAGGTACAGAAGAGGCTATACCAACTTGTGCAAATGCCAATTTTTCTGCGATCTCTTCTACTTCTTTTGTATTCAAATGAGCTAAGGCAAAAGCGTGGCTGATAAATGTTTTTCCTTGCAATTGTGGATTTTCGATTGCCTTATCCATGAGGTATTGTATTGCTTGCACCCCTGATGGACCAGCTTCGTGCAAATGGATATCAATTCCTTTACCATGATCTAAAGCCAATTGGACCGTAAATTCTAATGGCTTTTCGACACTCCCATCAATACTAAAAGGATCCAATCCCCCAATAAAATCAACCTGATCATACATTGCCACTTCTTTCATCAAAGGAACCGAATCAGTATAATACAAACCATGCTGTGGAAAAGCAACAAGCTCTGCTTTAAAAGATTCTTGTTTATGTTCCAATGCCCTCAAAAGATGTTCAAAAGATTGAAGTCCAGATGTAGGATCTACATTGAAATGAGTCCTCGCATAGGTTGTTCCATAGCTTTGCAGCAGACCAATCAGTTGCTCTGCACGCGCTGTCGAAGTTTTCAGTAAATCGGGGATGATTTCTTGCTCATATGCAATCATATCAGCAACCGTTTTTCTTTTGGGAGATAGGGCTTGCCAAGGTAGCCCAAATAAGGTTTTGTCGATATGGATGTGCATATCTTTGAAAGCTGGTAACATCAGCCTCCCCTTCATATCAATAGCTTCCTCTTTCGGATCATGGGCTCTAATTGCTTTTATTTTCCCATTATCAATTTCAATACAAAATAAATCAGTATGGGTACCTATAACTTCCTCATTTTCATATTCAAATCCTGTTTCTAAACGAATATTTTTTAGTGTATAATGCCCTTTGGCAAGTAATTGATGAGATGATAGCATATGATCAATGATTATATAACAAATATAAAAATCACGGCTTGGATCATCGATGTACAGATCATGCTACCTGTTGTTCAAATTATCCCTGTTCTTTAAACTGAGAAGGAGTCATACCCGTTTGATTTTTAAAAAACTTGGAAAAACTGGCGTGATCATAAAAACCTAATTCATAGACAATATCTTTCACACTCATTTCAGAAATTTTCAGTAAGCGTTTTGATTCCAACAAGATACGATCATGAATCAATGTTGAGGCCGCTATATTAACTCCTTTTTTACAGACTATATTGAGATAATTGGCTGATATATGGAGCTTTTCAGCATAAAAAGAAACAGATCGATCTGATTTAAAGTGTAGGTCGATAAGCTGTACAAATTTTGAAATAATAGGATTTGAATGATATTTTTCAAAATCACTAAACGTAAGCTCAAAAGTTTTACGCAGCAACAGACCGATTAATTTACTCCGTGTTTGAATAATTTCCCATAGAACAGTTTTATCTTTCAACTCCTGCGCGATGGCAAGAAATTCATATCGCAGTGCCTTATACAATAAATCTGAAATCTGAAAAACAGGATGTTGTTGATAATATAAAGAAGAAAAACGAAGGTCTGGCAGAAAACGCTCGAACCATTCACGATTGATCATCAATTGATAGCAAACGGTCGTCTCTTGAAATTCCCATTGATGCACTTGACCCGGAAAAAGTAAATGCACCTGTTGCTGTTCAACCGCATAACTCTTAAAGTCAATAGTATGCGATCCACTCCCTTGTTCAAATAACAAAATAATGAAGAAATCATGCTTATGAGGTTCTACGATCTGACGTGAACCACGTAACTCATGAAATAATAAATTACTGAGCTCCGAAGGTGCTTCAGTAAATTCTTGAATATTCAAAACAGGAAAATATTCGCGTTGGTTATCCATTCTCCTCAAATTTAACAATTCAATTTACTAAATAAGGTGGAGAATAAATTAAACTTCATTGTATTTTTATTAGAAAAATCAAAATATGAAAATAGCAATATAACCTAATTTGTTACGCTTAGTAAACCAATTCTCCATTATGAACCAGAGCGTGGATATCTGAAATACGCGAAACTGCTTCAGCTGAACAACTTGCTTTAACTAATACAAAGTCAGCTTGATCCCCTATTTTCGGCCATTGCTGTACTCCTTTGTCATCTAAAGGAAGTATCCCTGCAGTTGCTAATTTTAAACTTCTTGATAGTAAAAACTCTGAAGAGTAGCCATAGAGCTGAGCCATCAAATTCGCTTTCTGTAAAACACTCCCCGTTCCAAAAGTATCCCAATGGTCCACAACACTATCATTACCGGTCAAAACGTTTACGTTATGCTTATATAATGTCGGAATTGGCATAATTAAACCTCCAAAAGGAATTGTTGAAACAATACCGATTTGTGCAGCCCCTAACTTTTCCGCAACTTCTTCCTGCTTTATTTTATCGATCTTCCCAAGTACAAAACAATGGCTTAAAAATGTTTTACCTTTTAAAATCGGATTTTCATTGACCTTATCGATTAAGTATTCCACCGTTTTCAATCCCGACTCTCCAGACTCATGCAAGTGAATATCTATTCCTTTATGATGATCCAAGGCAAGTTGAACAGTAAAATCCATTGTTTTTTCAATCTGCCCATCAATAGAAAACGGATCCACACCTCCTATAAAGTCGATATCCATTTGAGCAGCTTCCTTTAAATAAGGAACACTATCTGTATAATATACGCCATGTTGTGGAAAAGCAACCAATTCTGCTCCAAAGCTTTTACGTTTATTTTCTAGAGCGATCTGCAGATTTTTAAGTGATTGCAATTTAGATGTCGGTTCAATATTGACATGACTACGTGCAAATGCCGTACCTTTTGACTGCAAAAGTTCAATCAGTTTTTCTGCTTTAAAAGTTGAATTTTTCAATAAGTCGGGGAGCATCTTTTGTTCCAAAGCAATCATTCCTTTCACTCCACCTGCGCCACGTCTGATAGCTTGCCACTTATCACCATAAAAAGTTTTGTCTAAGTGAATATGCATATCTTTAAAAGAGGGCAACATCAACAATCCCTTAGCATCAATAGCATCTGCATGAGGTTGGTTAGCACTTATTTTAATAATTTTTCCATGTTCAACTTCAACATAAAATAAATCTGTCTTCGTAGCAATCACATCGGCCTCATCAAACGTAAAACCTGTCTCCAAACGAACATTCTTGAAATGCAGTTTTGAAATTACGTTATTGGGTTGATTAGCATTCATGGGATCAGCGATTAAAGTGCCCATCGGTAAAGATGCGCCAGCAACAGCTATAGCAGCACGTTGAATGAATTTTTTACGGGATAAATTGATCAAATTATTCACTTTATTTTTTTGTTATAAAATTACAAGTAAACTTGATCAAAATAAGGGTACAGTTTATAACAATGCTTGTGCGATTTATTCCAATTGATCTCGCAAGATCTCCATCGTAAAGTAACCATTGGTTATCTCATCCTCATATGAAATAGCAGCAGGACATTGCTCAATCCTGACATAGTATTGTTCTTTAAATAAGGACGGCAGGAGCTCCTCGATTTCATAGATATCATCGACATCGATACCATATTTATCATCAATATGTGGAGATAGATGATGCTTAAAGAAAACCGTCTTTTTTGCCAAATCCTTCGCTTCTTCCAACTCACGCGCTACAACGAGCTCCTTATAATGGTACTCTTCCATATCGTTGGGCTTGTACCCTCCTAGATTGACAAAATATAGTTTTAGCTCTTTATTATCTACTGGTTCGGTCGATATGGAAATTTGATAATTCCCAACTTTTGTTACTCTTCGCCAAGAATCAACATGAATATCATCTTTTGCCTCTGGCCAATAGTTTTCAATCGATGACACCAATTCTCCCAATTGTTCTGCTATACCAAAATAAATATCATGTTGTTCAATATGTCTGCCTGATGGTTTACATCCCAATAGTAACATAAAAAGATTCATATTATTCTCCTCGATTAATTATAGTTTAATTATCATTACTTTTATAAGATACAACTAAAATCTAATGAGAACAAAATTTTTATTCATCTTTTTATTGACGATATGCTTAGTTCCATATAGGCTACTTGCTCAAAAAATTGACACAAAATTAGAACAGAAACTAAGAGCACTCACCCAGAACTTTCAAGGAGATATTGGTATCTATGTAAAAAACCTAAAAACGCAAAAATCAGTTTTAATCCAAGCAGATTCTATCTTTCCAACAGCCAGCATCGTCAAAATACCGATACTTGTTGGGGTTTTCGACAAAATAGAAAAAGGAGAATTAAATCTCGATCAAAAATTCACCTATCGTTCATCTCAGCAATATGGCGGTTCTGGCTTAATGCAATTCTTCAAAGACAGCACCGAAACAGATTTATCTACCCTAGTTGGATTGATGATAAGTTATAGTGATAATGTTACCTCTATCTGGAATCAACAACTTGCAGGCGGAGGTTTAGTGATTAATGAACTGATGGATAAATTAGGGTTAGTCAATACTAAAGTCAATTCCCGTACTGAGGGACGCCATGATATTTGGAAGAAATACGGTTGGGGACAAACTACTCCACGAGAAATGGCAACATTAGTTGAGATGATCTATCAAGGCAAAGTTGTCAGTTTGAAAGCTTCGGATCGGATGTATCGCTATTTGGGTAATATTTTTTACAACGAACGTTCACTATCACAAATACCAGCATATATTAAAACCGCATCAAAAACAGGATCTGTTGATGAAGCTCGAGGTGAAGTTGTCCTGGTAAATGCACCTAGCGGTGATTATGTTTTTTGTGTCTTGACCAATAACATAAAGGATCAAAGTTGGACCAAGCATAATGAAGCTGAAGAACTGACAAGAAAAATATCCCATTTATTATGGAATTACTTTGAACCAAAACGACCATATACGCCATAAAAAATGCGCCATTACATGCGTGCTTTACATGATAAAATATCATTATCTTATTATCATCTTGCTGTCGTAATTTCCATTTTTATACACAGGTTCAAAATATTCTATTAAATTTACTTTATGAGTATCTTAACACAACATTTTGAGACGGTTTATAATACCGCACCATTTTCTAAAATAAAAAACGAAGACTATATACCTGCATTTGACCTAGCCATTAGCAACACGAGAGCAGAAATTGATGCCATAGCAAATGCAACTGCCCCTGCTACTTTCGAAAACACCATTGAAGCACTTGCATTTTCGGGAATGCCGCTAGATCGTCTATCTAGTATTTTTTTCAATCTACATTCTGCGGAAACCAATGATCAGCTGGAACAAATAGCACAAGACGTTGCACCTAAGCTTTCGGAGTTAGGCAATGATATAACGCTTAATTTTAAACTTTTCAAAAGAATTAAGGAAGTCTATGATCAAAAAGAAAAATTAGAACTCACATCAGAACAGATAACGTTATTAGAAAAAAATTATAAAGATTTTGTTCGCAATGGGGCGCTATTAGCAGAAGATAAAAAAGATCAGTTGCGTGCTATTGACAGCGAACTGTCGCTACTCAAATTAAAATATGGTGAGCATGTATTGGCCGATACAAATACTTATGAATTACATATTACAGCAGAAGGCGATCTAGCTGGTCTGCCTGATGGAGTGAAAGAAGCAGCTGCAGGATTAGCGAAATCTAAAGAGAAATCTGGTTGGATCTTTACTTTGGACTATCCAAGTTATGTTCCATTTGTCACTTACGCCGATAACCGCGAATTACGCCAAACGATCAGCATTGCTGCTGGTAAAAAAGGTTTTCAACAAAATGAGAATAACAATGAAGAAATTGTCTTAAAAATAAGCAAGTTACGCTATCAACGTGCGCAGCTTTTGGGATATGAAACACATGCTCATTTTGTATTAGAGGAACGCATGGCTCAAAATCCAGCTAAAGTAAGTGAATTTTTAAGTGATCTACTGATCAAAGCAAAACCAGCGGCAAAAGAAGAATTCCATGAATTAACTGCTTTTGCAAAGGAAACTGATGGTATTGACAAACTGCAAAAATGGGATGGAGCTTATTATGCTGAGAAACTAAAACAGAAGAAGTTTCAACTTGATGATGAACAATTGAAACCCTATTTCAAACTAGAAAATGTACTGCATGGTGCGTTTGAAATCGCAGGAAGATTATTTGGATTACATTTCAATGAAGTACAGCATATAGACAAGTATCACGCTTCGGTACAAACTTTTGAAGTAAAAAATGAGCAAGGAGATTTTGTCGCTATTTTTTATGCCGACTTTTTCCCTAGGAAAGGCAAGCGCAATGGTGCTTGGATGACATCTTTTAAACCCCAATATAAAAGAGCGGATCAAAACGAACGTCCACATGTTTCCATTGTCTGCAATTTTACACCAGCTACAGAAACCAAGCCTTCTCTCTTGAGTTTTAATGAGGTGACTACTTTATTTCATGAATTTGGTCACGCTTTACATGGCATGCTGGCAGATACCGTATATCCAACTCTTTCAGGAACTTCCGTATTCTGGGACTTTGTAGAATTGCCAAGTCAGGTCATGGAAAACTGGTGTTATGAGCAAGAAGCATTAACGCTATTTGCTAAACATTATGAGACCGGAGAACCAATTCCAATGGAAATGGTTGAAAAAATACGCGAAAGTGCCTCTTTTTTAGAAGGCATGGCTACACTTCGCCAACTCAGCTTTGGAATGCTAGATATGGGGTGGCACGGTCAAGATCCTACAGCGATCAATAATTTAAAGCAATTTGAAAAAAATCAATTTGAATCAACACAGCTTTATCCTGATGTTGCTGATAATGCGATGAGCACTTCTTTTTCACATATTTTTGATGGTGGCTATTCATCTGGATATTATAGTTATAAATGGGCAGAAGTATTGGATGCTGATGCATTTGACTACTTTAAGCAAAATGGAATTTTTAACAAAGAGATTGCTACAAAATTTAAAGATACCGTTTTATCCAAAGGAGGAACAGTACATCCGATGAGTTTGTATAAACAATTTAGAGGCCAAGAGCCAACTGTAGAGGCGTTATTGAAACGTGCGGGATTGCTTAAATAATTTGAGTTTCCCCAATAAAAAAAGGAATGCTTTACCAAAGTAAAGCATTCCTTTTTTTATTTCATTCTTAAAAGCAGATGCTATTTTGAACTGATATCTTTTTCTTCTGTTTGCACTATTTTACCAGCTGCATCCTTATCTGGGGTTGCCACTTTCTTAGTATTATCATGAGCTAAACTCGGATGAGGGGCTGGAGTTGCTTTCGATTCTGTAGCTGGTTTTCCTCCCTCTTTAGTGTCGGCTGGTTTTACTGAATCAGTCACTGTTTTTGAAGGAACTTCAGATTTTGGAGTTTCAGCTACTTTCATTTCAGCTTTCGCTGGCGCAGGTTTAGCTGCTGGCTTTGATGCAGTTGTTGCTGGCTTACTTGCTGCTGCAGGTTTTGAAGCTTCAGCAACCTTTGGCGCCGCTTTCGAAGGTACAGATTTAGTTGCTGGCTTTGATGCCGTTGTTGCGGGCTTACTTGCTGCTACAGGTTTTGGAGCTTCAGCTGCCTTTGGTGCTACTTTCGTAGGTGCAGGTTTAGCTGCTGGCTTTGATGCAGTTGTTGCTGGCTTACTTGCCGCTACAGGTTTTGGAGCTTCAGCAGTCTTTGGTGCTACTTTCGTAGGTGCAGGTTTAGCTGCTGACTTTGATGCAGTTGTTGCGGGCTTACTTGCCGCTACAGGTTTTGGAGCTTCAGCAGTCTTTGGTGCTACTTTCGCAGGTGCAGGTTTAGCTGCTGACTTTGATGCAGTTGTTGCTGGCTTACTTGCCGCTACAGGTTTTGGAGCTTCAGCTGTCTTTGGTGCTACTTTCGCAGGTGCAGGTTTAGCTGCTGGCTTTGATGCAGTTGTTGCTGACTTACTTGCCGCTACAGGTTTTGGAGCTTCAGCTGTCTTTGGTGCTACTTTCGTAGGTGCAGGTTTAGCTGCTGGTTTTGATGCAGTTGTTGCTGGCTTACTTGCTGCTACAGGTTTTGAATTCTCATCCGCAGTTGTAGATCCTGGCACAAGTTGCGGGTTATCAGCAGCTTCAGCAGCGGCCTGTGCAGAATCAGGCTGTGCAGAATCAGGTTTACTATCAGAAGATTGCTTTTTCTTGTCTGATTTTTTCAATTTACGCTCAGGCTTAATTTCAGCAGTCACCTTTTTGTCAAGGATAGATTTACTTTTACTACTTTTGTCAAAAGATGCAGCAGGTGTCGCAGCTGATTTTTTCTTCTTTTTATTTTTCAGCGAATCATCACTTTTCGAAACTACTTTCTTATCAGATATAGCTCCCGAAAGTTGACCATCTTTTGATTTTTTATTTTTAGTCTTGTCTTTAACTTTTTTATCTTTACCTGAACTGGTGCGTTGAACCGTTTCATCTACATGAAAAAAGGGCAATTTTTCCTGTATATCTGAAAGCGTTTCTCTCACTTTCTTATTCAGTTTTTTATAAGCCTTAACTAATTTAGAATCCTCATTTGAAATCTCTTTTTTAGACGCTTTCTTTAATTTTCGAGGTTTTTTCGATTTTTCCGCAACTATATGAGCTTTGGTAATTTCATCAGCAGGCTTCTTTTTAGCAACTGGCGTTGACACATTTTTACTGATCTTTTTCGATTTTTTGGATTTTATTTCTTTAGCCATGTAGATTTATTTTTTGATTCAATGAATATTTCATCTTTATAACAATTCTGATTAACAATTGTTTGTAGATCAATAAATGTAAGTTAGTAAATATATTGCATCCTAACCCTGTATATTACTTCATTATTGGAATAATATTTGTATTTTTGTGTCCTACATAATTGGGGTCGACCGGAATTGACAGGATGGAGACGGTTATGTAAGCATGCAGTGCGTTGTTAGTAGAGCACTTTAATCGGAACTTTCACAATTACAACTGGCGAAGAAAACTACGCCTTAGCTGCTTAAGTTAGACTTAACATAGCTATTTGTCCCGTTAGATCCTGTTCTTTGGTTTAACATCAGGGGCATCGAACAATAGAACTGGCAGGTGTGATTTTGCTAATCACTTGTAAGACTCAGCAAATACGGCGTACGGTATAGGTCAGCATCTCACCTTCCCTCGCTCGACAATTAAAGAGAAGCTAAGCATGTAGAAAGCGTATACAGTACCATGACTGGACGAGAGTTCGAATCTCTCCGGCTCCACAAAAAGAAAAGCTCAACTTAGGTTGGGCTTTTCTTTTTTAGTGGATTAGAGCACTCGAATAGAGGATTTTGTATTTCTATACGATTAGAGCTAACAATTGGATTTAGCTGAATATCTTATTTTAAATTCAATGAATTCAATTTATATGCCCTGAAATACAAATGGTTTGGCTTCTAAAAACTGACCAGATGTTTCTCCTGCATAGATTTGGTTTTTGTCTAGCGGAAGTTTCTTTACTTTTCCATTCTTACTGAAATCCAATTTTTTCAAATCTACCCAGATCGCATTTGGACTGAGCGCATCTTCAAAATAGTATACAAGATTTTTTTGGTCTGAAACTGTTCTCCACCTTGTTGTGGATAGATTGGGAAAACCTTCGGTAGATATACCGTAAGGTACAGAACATTGTCTGATCACACTTAATGCTCCGGCTAAAGCTATTCTAATGTCGTCAGTTTGCGGAATGGCTTTGATATAATAGGATGCACGTACATATCTGTCAGCGGCCTTGTTTGTGCCAGGAAGAAATATATTCCCTGGAATACCTTTCCAATATTCGTTTATCGCCAATTGTTCTTCAAATATTGGATCGTTAGTCATTACGGTATATGAAGGATCATGATGGATAACTAACTTCCCATTTATATATTCTAAAATAGCATTATCGCCAGTCGCATCGGACATCGAAAGATGCACAGTTGTAAACTTATCGGTTCCAGGTATAAAATCTGTAACTACAACAAACTCTTCTTTGCTAAAATGCGCTACAGCTTCTGCTACTGTAGCAAAATTATCCAAAGCATATTGAGCCCATAGCGAAACTGATAAACCTTTTTTTCCTGTGCCCTCTTTCGAAAATTCAGGATATTTTGAACTTACGAGCCAAAGTAGATTTGCAACAAGACCTTTTTCATTCAAACCATCAGATACGGCAATGTCCCACGAACTTGTAGTCATACTACCATATTTAGAAGTCCATTTTATCGTATTTTTACCTGTACTTCCATCACGTTCCATGTTTCTCGGAAATAGCCATAGATTAGAGGGAATTGGGATTGAAAAATCCATACTGCGAGCTGTGAGGATTGTGTTATTTGGGCCTTTATAAACAACTCTCGTACAAGCGTCTGCTTGATTAAATGAAGACAATCCTACCGCAACTAGCAGTAAAGTCCTTCCAATTTGTTTGATACATCTTTTCATTCTTACTTATATTATTTGATGAAGTTTTTTAGTTTTTAGACGATAAATGAAAAATAAATACAACAGATCCTATTCAAAACGAAGTACCAAAGCAATTTAAGAATAATTTTTTCTATTAAAAAGAAATTAAAGATAGATATTAAAATAAACAATTGAACAAAGGTTATTTTTAAGAAATCTTATTTACAATAAAAATTAATTTGGTTTCACACCATACTTCACAATCTTGATGAAGTCCATTATGCTCCAGCCGATGTACTGTGAATTTAACTTCGCTTGAGATGATTTTAAATATAGCTCATAAACTTTATCATCCTGCTCTTTTTAATACTCACTTTGTGAAATATAGGACAAAGAGGAAATTTTTAAATGAACAAATTTATCTAAGTTTGAAAAATGATGATATAAAAACATATGATGAAAACAAGGTATTCACTGATCATAGCAATGATGATGCTATTTCAAACCATGGCTATCTGTCAAACTAAAGATACACTAGTCGATGTAGGTAGTCACAAACTACATTTCACCATCAAAGCCGGTATAGGAGTACCCATTATTTTCGAATCTGGAGCTGGTAATGATGGCTCTGTGTGGAAAGAAATATGTAAAAAACTAAGTCACCGAACCAACGCGCCACTCATCACCTATGATCGTGCTGGATTTGGAAAAAGCGAAATTGACTCAAACCATGTCAATATAACAAATGAAGTCAACGATCTATATTCAGCCCTCAAAATACTAAAGTTTACAGAAAATTATTTTTTTGTAGCTCACTCATTAGGAGGTAATTATGTCATGAAATTCATCTCAAATTCACCAAAAAAAGTTAAAGGAGCAGTTTTTATTGATATAGTAAGTCCTTATTTTATGACTCCCAAGCGCGCAAGCTATACGAAAGAACTATTTCGCGATAGTATACAAGCCATTAAAAAGGAAAGTATAGGATTTTATCATCTTGTGTTAAACTATGAAAACACTAGTGAAATAATGCGCCAAGTTGCACCTGCTATCGAAACACCCCTCACGATCATTGCTTCTGGAATAACTCCATTTGAAGGAGAAGATAGGCAAGACTTTAAAGATGCATTAAAAAGGTTTGCAATGGAGAAAAAAAATCGCACATATATCTTAGCCGAAAAAGCTGAACATTATGTTTTCTATGACGATCCTCAATTGGTAATTGATGAAATTATAAGACTATATCATCAGGTCAAATAAAAATAAAATACATATGAATCGATAGCTGTATTGCCCATCTAAGCCGAAACAGTTCCTCAAAATATATGCAAACAATAAATGCTGTATGTGACAAAGATCTTGATAATCTCATTGTTTAAACCGTTTCCAACCTAAACATAAAACCAGTTATCAGAAATTGTTTAACTTTATAACATGCACACTGAATTTGAAAAGCTAATTATAGACTCACTACTTAAAGGAAAGACGCAACAAGAGATTTCCATTGAATTAAAAAGCAAAGGCGTAGTTCCTTACAGCCTCTCGTCCATTGAAAAAACGATGAATGATCTTAAACGTAAACATCAGGCAAGTACTTTATTTCAATTAGGAGCTATAATCACCCTAAAAAGGTATATCCATAAAAAAGAGTAGGTTAGCCACTACTCTTTTTATGGATATACACTCCAGCTATTTGGATCCAAAAATTGAGCAATAAAATTGTGAGATGCTGATTTATGATTCTTTCTTCATCATACCACATTTGACACAAAACCATACTGGATATTTATTGTCTACTTCTCGCGCTTCCCATTTATGGGAACATTTAAAATATTTTTTGTACAAAAAAAATACTATTAATATCAATAAGATAACAGCCACAAGGTATAGAAGGTTGAACATGGTTAAAAATAGTTTAGTGCATTAACATGATTATCTAAAAAAATAACGTAGTTATTTCATTTATGTTTTATATTTCTGACCATAAATTTTAAACACACTCATTTACTCCCTATTTCATACTAAAATATCTGTTGCATTTGTCTAATAACCTTCAGAGATCATTTGATAAAATATAAATAATAAAACTAGAGAAACTTATTTTGTCGTTTAGAAAAGCTAGGGTTCTGCGTTAGATTTATTATTTTCACCCTGGTAGAATAATAAATTTTCAATGATATACAAAGCAAGCTATAAAAAATAACTATATGGACTACCATCACTCTTCCAGATGCATGAGTGAATAAAATAAAAACAACGTTGTTATTTAATACATCCAAAAAATAAATTTATATGCAACTAAAATTATTTTTATTCGTTATCATCAGTTTAGTTAGCTTTTTTTCATTCGGGCAGTCTAAACTACCTCTTTTCTTAGTGGGGACTTGGAAAGTGAACCATGCGGAGCGATTTGAGCATTGGGATCAATTAAATGATTCTATCATGAAAGGGTTTTCGTATCAAATTAAAAATGGACAGATGTATGTATCTGAATATTTGGAGATTACTCAGGACAAATATGGGGTAACCTATAACGCTATAGTATTAAATCAAAATCAAGGTAAAAACATCTCTTTCAAGATGATAGAAAAGAAAGAGGCATTTACTTTTGAGAATCAAGATCACGATTTCCCAAAGCAGCTTATATATCTAAAATTATCGGACAAATTAGTTCAAATAAATATATCAGACCTAAAACAGAAAACGATACACTATCAAATGGTCAAGCAAGATACAGGACTCTGAAATATTATCCCGATTATCATTTACTACGAGATTTTAGTGTAAAAATTAAAAGTCAGATCATATAAAGAATCCATGTGAGCGAAAAGCTTATACTAGCAATATCATCTTCAAAAAGTATAACATCATTACCGTAAACATGGAAGAAGCTACAAATGAAAAATAGATCTCTTGTTTTTGTTTGAAATTCCGTTCATCAACATCTGTCAATCCTTTGGGATTACTAAAAGTTCCATACTTAAGCTTAAGGAACAAAACATAAATAAAAGTAAGCAAAAATAATGTTGCAAATACAAATGCTATTAAGATGGGAAAATTAGGCGCTCCTCTGTAATTCTTACCGAAAATATCCACAAAGTAATTATAAATCAATACGTGATGCTGTAAATCAGAAAATGTCCAAAATAAAATCGGTATAGCAATGCTATGAATCAAAAGAAAAAATAACCAGTCTGATTTACTGAATTTTTGTGTTTTTTGAACTTCTTGTGCTATACTATCATTTTTACTGAATGATCCTAGATGAAAAATTTGCTTCGTTGCTATTGGAAAACCTACAAAAATAATGGCTCCACTTAATATCCACAGTAAGAATTGTCCAGAACTTGCTGTAGAACCAAAATAAGTATTACCAATATATACTGTACCTATCCATATCAACAAAAAAATAAATACTGTTGGAATAGCAATTAGTAATAATTTACCGATTTGAAGTCTATTTTTTGATGGATTCATGTTAGTAATTTACTTATATATAATACGTTTACAATATAGTATACAATAATAAACAAATTCAATATTTCATTTTATATTCAATTTAAATTCGTCTTTCCATCCTCATATTTATCGAATTATCAATAAATTGATAATTCAAAAGTACATCCAAATTTCCAAAAAATTACAATCCTACTTTTTTCCAGCCACCATCAAGGCTTTGTACTTCATCAATCTTCCATTGTCCATCTTTTTTAATCAAAATAAACCGGTACTGAAAATCAATATGATCTTTCGTAAATAGATAAATCTTATTCTTAGTCACCTGTTCACCATCTATAATACTGTGTGTAAGGTAAGTATAGTTCGGACCATGAGAATAAAATAAATTATCTGGTCTATAACCTGTCCGGCTTTTATCTATACAATGCTCCCGAAATAGTAATGTGCACTTTAAACTTAGATCCTTAGTAAAACCAACCTTAACAGCATTCTGCTCCCATTTGGTCATAGCATTAAAAAATAGCAGCAGACTTTTCTTGGCATCATCAATATCCTGTGGATTAGCACTTTTATTTTTTTTAGCCAAATCCCTCTGCTTCTGCTCAAACTGCTCTATTTGCTGTTTATTAAAGAGATCATTTGCGACAATTTCAATCCTTGGGTTACTTGCAATTGTCATGAGGCCGTCAAATGTAACACGTGTACCATCGATTCTCAGCATACTTAATTTAGGAATTTGCGCTAAGATCTGCAACGTATTATCCTGTAATTTCGTCTGACATGCCCAAATACAGTTTAGTTTTTTATGACTTATAAAATGTTCAAACCCCTGACCCGAAATATTTGCATTCGTAATAAATAGATAACTCAAATTGGGTAATGTTGCTAAATATTTAAGCGCAAGATCCGTAATCTTTGTATTTTCAAGTGTTACATTGACTAATTTGGTGAGTTTACATATTTCCAAAATATCATCATCTTGAATGGGGCAATTGACAAATGAGATTCCTAAAAGTCTTTTTGACTGTGCGATCTGCCAGATATCATCCTGCGATAGCATTCGATTCTTAAATTCAGCAGAACCTTTCAATTGCGTTAAATTATCCATATGGAGATCAATTATACTTATAGATACACATTAGCTTGAACTGGTACTTCCGCCATAAATAAACCTTTCAAAGATCAATTTATTGTCTGGCCAATCGTAGTCCATATTCACAGAAAAGGCATCACCTGGATGCCTTTTCTGTATGGTTTTTTAAAACTAATTATTTTTTAGCAAAAACCTTCTTAACACCTGTCATTAGTAAAACTGCAAATAGACCTGCAATCAGGCCATAACCAACTTGTTTCAACATAGAGGGGACATTCGGAAGGAAATGATGTAAATAGTCAATATTATGATCAAAGATACCACCTGATACTAATATCAGTGCAATCGTTCCAACTACTGCCAGAAATTTAATAACAATAGGTAAAGAATTCACTAATAAATGCCCAAATTTGGAAACAAATCCTTTATCTTTTGATTTTTTGATCAATTTATATCCAGCATCATCCATACGTACTATCAAAGCTACTATACCGTAAACACCAATGGTAGCAAATATAGCGACTACTGATACTGTTAAGATCTGAATGGGTAAACTTTGATTCAATACCGTTCCAAGTGCTATAATAACGATTTCAACAGATAATATAAAATCAGTAGTAATCGCCGATTTTACTTTTACTTTTTCTAATTCGGTATTATTTTCTTCATTTTCAACCACCACATCATGTCCAGTTTTTTGTCTATGAAATAAATATTCAATGATTTTTTCCACTCCTTCATACGCAAGATAGATACCTCCTATAATCAGAATAAATTTAATTGCAACGGGAAAAAAAACATTAAGCAATAAGGCAATTGGAACAATAATAATTTTATTGATTAATGAACCTTTTGTAATGGCCCATAATACTGGAATTTCACGAGAAGAAAGAAATCCAGTCGCTTTCTCCGCATTTACGGCCAAATCATCACCAAGAATTCCAGCAGTCTTACTCGCAGCGATCTTACTTGTAACCGCCACATCATCCATTAAAGCAGCAATATCATCCAATATTGCAAATATACCTGAAGCCATAACTATTTAAATATTTAGGAGGGCAAAATATAAAATGATTTCGAAATTCATTTTATATTTTTAAATTTTTATTTAAAGACTAAAAACCTGATGCCTTATAGATATGCTGCTAACGCTATAAGTAAGTATAAAAAGTTTATATTAATATCAAAAACAGATCTGAAAAACTATTAAATCTGTAAAAAACACCATAAATACTTGAAGTAATAAGCTAGATTTGTGTCTAAAAAATAGGATGATCCAGATAGCCATTTTTAGCGATATACACGGAAATCTACCGGCATTGAAAGCTGTACTAGCAGATATTGACGCCAGAAAAATTAAGAATACCTTTTGTCTGGGTGATCTGGTGGATTTTGCTCCTTGGAGTAATGAAGTAATTGAATCTATCTTATCTAAAAAGATACCTTGTATCATGGGTAATCATGATGAGCGTATTGCATTTGACTATCCTATCATACCATTATCAAAACATGATGATCAAGAAACAACCTGCCGAATCCAAGCCATCAATCATTCCAAGAAGATCATAACAGCAAAAAACAAGCTATTTTTAAGTCAACTTCCTTATTCAATGCAATTTGAATATAAAGTAAAAACGAAAAACTGGCGTATCCAATTAGTGCATGGCAGTCTAGAAAGCAATGAACATTATCTATACGAAACAACATCAGATACTACTTTTGAACAAATATTCAAGCAAACACAGGCGGATATATTGGTAATGGGGCATACTCATATCTCATATATAAAATCTATTGCTAACAAATGGGCAATTAATACTGGCTCAGTTGGCCGTTCAAAAGAAGAAAGTATAGATGCCACTTATCTCTTATTGAGACTTTTTGAAGATCGCATTGAAGCTGAAATCATCCGCATCCCTTATGATATTATAACGGTCATGGATGCAATAAAAGCGAGTGAAATCCCTAATTTTTATGCCGATTTTTTATTATCAAAACAGATAAATTAATGGATATCGCGCCCCAACCATTTATACACGAACAGGCGGAAATATCACAATATTAATCTTTAATTTCTGATAATTCAAAGCGAACTTGTTGCAATGGATAATCTTGGGAATCTGTTTTTACTTTGCTGATTTTTAAAATCACATCCAATCCTTCATAAATTTCTCCAAATACGGTAAAATCATGATCTAATCGAGGCTGACCTCCAATTTTCAAATAGGTTGAACGCTGCTCAGCAGTATACTTGATATTCTTTTTCAATTCCAGAACGTCAAGTTCACTTGCTGTAATCTTTTTACCAACTACAAAATAGATTTGATTCAGAAAAGATGCTTTTTCTGGATTGACATCTCTTCCTGCACCCAGAGCTCCAACTTTGTGAAACGCTCTATCGTCAAATTCTGGAGCAAGACGTGGTTTTTGTTTTGTTGGATCTGCAGCTTCACGTTTTTCAATATCGACATCATGCTCCCCCCCTTGCACCACAAAATCAGAAATAATACGATTGAACAAAGCATCTTGATAAACTTTTGTTTGAATCGACTTTAAAATCAGATCACGATGTTGGGGAGTATAGTCATATAAGAGAACCTTAAAATCTCCGTAATCCGTTTGAAATAATAAACGATGTGTTTGACTTTTTCCAACGAAGACAACGAATAAACATAAAAGGAGGAGTATGATTTTTTTCATAAAATAAAATTTGAATGAAGATAATTCATTTTTTAATAAATTTAAAGCACCACTCCAATTTATTAAAAACCGAGCTTAATAATTGTATTATGGAGAGACTATATTTTGAATTATAGTCATCAAATTCAATTATCTCTTACATTAATCCCTTTTAAGAAATCATACTATTTTACCATTTATTACGTGAAAACATAGTGTGATTATGACTTTAAAAATCATAATTATTTGGTATTCGAGTCCTTAATTAAGAGAAGAGTTTACGTTTATTCATGTTAAAATTATATAAATAATAGCTTCATATTGAGACATATAATAATATGAAAAACAGCACCATTCTATATATAATTATGAAATTCATAATTGAATTACTAATCTGATGAAACTTCACGATATATTTAAAATAATTTATTTAAAATGATTTCTACCGAGCATTAAAAATACTAAAAATAATAGCAATAAAACACTTTCTATTTAAATCACTTTTCGATTACAGAATCTATAGTAAATCACTTAAAATGAACACAAAACAACTATAAAACACGGACAGGATTCATTAGTTAACGTAATGACATCAATTAAATCAGGAGGGCTAAATCAAAATGGATACACCAAAAGAAAGCGATCAAGATGCATAGCTGGATTTTTGTTTAGAAAATGAATATGAAATAGAAATAAGATGTAAATTTGATTCCTATAGCCGCAACTATGATAATCAAATAATATCCAACAAGGTGAATTTTCAAAAAAACATAAATATCTATGAATCAATTATTAGAGAAAGATTATATTCATCTTCAATTAAGACTAATTCATATATAATTACTTTTTATTACTTTAAAGCAAAGTTGTAATAGTAAGCATTTCCATTTGATCACAACGATTCAATTAAATAATATAAGTCGATTTAAGAGCATATTTTTAAATACACTAAACTTATAACCAAACTGATATTAAAAGACGCCAAAACGCCTTATTCACACCTTAATTAAAGAGTATGAGTCAAGAATATTGCACAAGGTTTGAAAAAAGTAATTTTTATGAATAATCTTCTTTTAGGATCTTTGTTTTTTTACAAGCTTAAAAATTATTGGGTTGTTAAAGTGATGAATAATATCGAAGACAGGTTTCCATATCGTTCTGATCAGTATGAAAGATAGTTCCTAGCAATACATACACATTTAAACTATATAATAACCACTTTAAAAACAGATAGATAGGACAATTATATAAACTAAAAAATTACATAAAATCAATGTTTACTCCATAAAATGAAATAAATCTTATTCGAGATACATTAATCCATGCCATGTTCTAATATCAATCATCTACCTAGAGTGCTTATTTCAACAAGGATTTTTAGGTATTATAATTGACAGCTCCCCTACCCCTAGCTACCTCAAAAGTTAACTACAAATTTGGCACAAAAAGAAGGTTTTTCAGGCAAAAAAAAAGACAAGATCTCATGAGGTCTTGTCTTTTATGATTTGTTTAACGTAAACCAAGAATACTATTTTCACCGGTAGTCATTTCCCTAAAAGCAGCATGGCTATTTACTAAAAGCTATAACCATAATCTATTATCAAAATCTCATTTTTATCAATAAGATGAGCTACAGTAACGAACAGCAACTTTGGAATGAGCAGCATCACCGCCGAATGGGGGATTTAATTTTTTAATGGATATATCGATTGTTTGCGCAAAGGAGAATTTTGTGTAAATAGCTTTCAATATTTCATGGGCCGCGGATTCCAATAGTTTACGCTTGGGCTTCATGACTTCATGGATAATTTGATATAAGATCTCGTAATTAACGGTCTTATCTAAATTCTCATGATCATCAATACCCGCATCAAAACTCACTACGGCATGTACCAGAAATTCATTTCCTAAAACTTGCTCTTCTTCGTAAAATCCTATTGGAGCAAATACACGAACATCTTCCAAAGAAACGGTTTGTAATATTTTCATACTACAAACCTATATTTTTATTCTGAATAATGCGAGGTAAGGATTCATTAAAAAATCCTATAGGTTGATCAGCATGCATCCGTGCTATTGGATACCATCACTTGCAGATCTTTTAAGCAGAACATGTTTACAGACACAATATGTCTGCAATTACCTAATGAACAGAGACTAGTTCTACTTCAAAAATCAATGCAGCGTTTCCACCAATTTCTTTTGAAACACTCAAATCACCATATCCTAGTGATGATGGAATAAACAAACGCCATTTACTACCTTCTTTCATCAATTGTAGGGCTTCTGTCCAGCCCGCAATAACTTCGTTCACGGGAAATGATACCGGCTTCTTACGTTTTTCCGTTGAGTCAAATACAGTACCATTGATGAGCCGTCCTTCATAAAAGCATTTTACAGTATTGGTCAATTTGGGACTTTTCCCCGTTCCTTCTACCATTATTTCGTACTGTAAACCCGAAGGTAAACTGACGACTGTATCACGTCTTGCATTTTCCTTGAGAAATGCTTCTCCTTCAATTAAATTTTTTTTAGCTTCTAAGCGTAACTTTTTTAAATATCCTGTTGCGTTAGCCATGTTTTTTCTTTCAAACTTAGAGAATTTGTTTTATACACAATAATATTTTAGACCTGTATCATACAAATTCATTCTTTATCATTTATTTATAGTGCAGATTGCTTCATCTTTGTGCCTACACTTCCTTATGGATCGTTTTTCAACTAATTTACCTGAGAAAATAGTAAATGTACTCTACTCATTCAACAGCCAATCGAAAACGACTGAAACTGGCCAATGGTCTGATAAAGGTTCTCCAGATTTATCAACAAACTTGTCCCGCTCGACTTCATATTTTTTTGGAATTAACGTAATCTGCTGGTTGCTTCTAAACATAATTTTATCAATCGATTCGGTTTGATTATCGATGTCCATAATATCGATACATAAAAATAAAGGATCAATAGTAGGTATGACCTGATCACGCTCAAGCATTATCCAGCTATCTTGCACCTGCGTCTTAACCATAAATTCTTCTAGATTGTCCTCTGAAAAAGCAAAATGGGAATTGAAATCTCCAGCAACAACAATAGCCTGACCAAACGAGTGTTTATTGATATAAGTAGCTAACTGAATATAATTTGCTCTTCTGGCTTTCGCTGCCCTAGGATGGTCTTGTGAGTTGGCATGAATATTATAAAAATCAACTGCAACGCCCACTGCCAAATGCACCGTACAATGGCTAAAGCCTTTTGGTGTCAATCGATCAGAACCTGTCCTATTCTGCCATTCGATCCGTTTAAAATTAGTAAGCGGATATTTAGATAAACTATCCAATCCATCACCAAAAATAGCTAGTCCCATACTGATGGTACGATAAGGATGTAAATTACCACCCTGGTACAAATGATAGTTATAATTAAAGTCTTCTTGTATATGTGCTATATCAAAATCATTCAAAAGCGAGCCAATATGTGCAATACTGGAAGACCGATCTGTTTTAGCGGATGAAATAACTTGAGGAAGTCCAGCAATATTATAGGTAATAATAGAAAAATTGCCCGATTTAGCATCGAGCAATTCATATTCTTTTTCTTGAATGAAAACACGGACTCTTCTTCTTGTCAAAGATTTCCAAACCTCCAGTAAATATTGAAAAAACATATACGCTTATAACTAGTCTATTTATCTATAACAAAGATAGAATGCTTATATTAAATTACAATAATCCTATAATTAAGCTTCCGTCAATCATTTACAATGCTGAATCAATAGCATCCCACAATTTGATTCTCTTTTGTAATGCCAATTTTGAAACTTCTTCTACTTCCCTCCACCTCAATGCATCATCGCCACAGAGTTCCATAATCATCTTCATTGCCAAAGGACCGTGTTCATCACCATCCAATTCGATATGTCTTTCAAAATAATATAATAATTTTTCCAAATTGGAATCCGGAAAATGAAGTTGGATTTCTTTTAATATCGATGAAAACATATCTGGAATCAAATCTTCTCGACCAAATGTGAATGCAGCAGCAATCTCATGTGCAGTACCATTTTCTATAACATCAAAAGTAAATGTTAAGAATTCTTTTATATTAGGATGCAAATCACTTGCTGCTATAACATCCAAAATAGACGATTCACCGTATACTTTTTCCAAAAAGTTATTAACCGCACTACTATCTCCTCCAAGAGCATGTAATGCATCCAGATACATCTCAAAATGACTTAATCTCCTACCATCGATATACTCATCTGATTCCTCAGCAACAACAATTTCATTAATCAAATATCTTGTATTTGGAAACTCTGAAGGATACCATGGTGTAGTTGTGCAGGTTAGTTTTTGTTGCAACGCCTTTAAAAGTGACATAAAATCCCAAACTGCGTAAACATGGCCTTGCATAAATACTTGCAGATCTTCGATCGTTTTTATTTTATAGTAAAGAGGATGAGCAAGGAGTTGATTTCTTTCGTTAGCTATATAGGCATTAACGTTTTTGATGTATTCCATTTCTAATGATTTGAAAGCAAAAATAAGTTCTCAAAATGAGAACTCCTTAGTTTTGAAAAAAATTGACTTCCTATTTACATTAAATTGATATAAAATAGAAAAGCTTGAAGTGGGGAACCTCAAGCTTATCGTTAGCCATATATTAACCTATTTTATGAAAAGTATTTGTAATTAAAACGAGCCTATTATTGAATTATTGTGCATCGTTCTATTTTTTTTAAATTATTTTTAAAATGTCATCTTCAAAATAATTTATATTCATCTATGATCCCCATAAAGAATAAGGTGATTTAATTATAAAACGTGATATTCGACAATTTATTATTCTTTAAAAATAAATCATGTAACATGCGATTAACCTTAAACTTCTCCCGTATATTTATTGTTATAGTATAGTCACTTACTTAAACCACCATCGATATGGCAGATTTCAATTTAGAAGATTTTGTAAACATTTTAAACAATAAAGAGGTTTTTCAATACTTGATCGATCAAAAAGTAATTAAGGAAAAAAAATTTCTAGAAACATATGAGTATGAAAAAGAATTGCACGAGTTACAAATTGAGCTAACCGCAATTCAAAATAAAGTAATTGAGGAGAATAAACGTGTCTTAATTATTTTTGAAGGAAGAGATGCTGCCGGTAAAGGAGGTACTATAGAAAGATTAGTTGAATACTTAAATCCTAAAAAATTACGTGTGGTCAGTCTACCGAAGCCTACAGCAGAAGAATCTACTCAATGGTATTTTCAACGCTATTTTAAGCAGCTGCCCAATGCAGGTGAAATGGTATTCTTTGACAGAAGCTGGTATAATCGAGCAGTAGTGGAGCCCGTCTTTGGATTTTGCACCCCAGAACAGCATACCTTGTTTCTAAAACAAGTCAAGGAAGTAGAAGAGCTTTTGATACAAGACGGCATCATCTTAATCAAATTCTTTTTGACCATCTCTAAAGAAGAGCAAGTTAAACGATTGGAAGAAAGAAAAACTGATGTACTTAAACAATGGAAAATTGGTCCTCTAGATAAACAAGCTCAAGAAAAATGGAATGACTACACCAGCTATATCACTAAATTATTTAAAACTACTGGAACCAAGCTGTCGCCATGGATTGAAATTGAAACGGATAATAAGAAAAAAGCCCGTCTTGAAGCCTTTAAAATTATTATTAATCAAATCGCAAATAAAAAAGGAAAAAAATCGGAAGACTTTGTTAAAATCCACAATTAATAGCAGGAATGGAAAAGAGCATTTTAACGTTGCTCTTTTCCACTAATGGAGCCTTCGACCCCTATTACTTTGATTACCTTATCTCCTAACCCTGTGATATCAGACTTTAGTCCCACCATGACGGTCATAATATTGATTGGGGTTTCTTGAATTTTATTAAAGGAATGTAAATAGCCAATTTCTAAACCAAGGAAAAAACCATTGAATCGATAATCTGCGCCAACACCTAATTTACCAGAAAAAGAAAACTTTCTCTCATTTTCAATTTTGGCAATATTGTTAATGGCATCGACCTTGACCCTGGGTTCGGTCAGGAAACCTACTCCTGGACCTGCATAAGCATAAGCATTTAATTTTTTTAATTGCTTACGGATTCCACCTGCCAAAGAAAAAGTATAAAAATTCGCATTTGCATCTTCAATCTTAAAAGGATACTGATCATCGTGATTTTTTTGTTTGTAATCAAACGACAAGGTATATAAAGCGGGATATAGATAATACTTAGGATTTTTTAGGGAAATATCCAATCCTAAACTCCCAGAGAACTTTGGAGATAAAACATCTTTAGTCTTACCCAACGGAAACCCCATACCTGTTCCGCCAAAATAGTATACTTTACGATAATGTAAAGTATCAACTCCAGATTGGGCAAAAACAGAGTAACACAAAAACAGACAAAAAATAGTCGCTAAAATTCTCTTCATAAAACATGAATCTATTATTGCAAAACAATAATAGGATCTAAAAGTTTTGTACACAGATAAATATATTAAAAATAATTTTTTGACTGAGGTCCTTGACTAAATAATAAATCGACAATACTTAAGTCTGGATAAAAACCATTTTTCTCTTCAAACACCTGATAATAGGGTTTAGGGCTTATTAAAAGGCTTTCTTTCTTTGGATGAATACGATCTCTAAAATCTAAAGCATCAGGAACAGCTCTAAAATATTCTTCTGTAAAAGACAACTCGCGTTTCAATTTTAATGATTTGAGCAAAAGCTCTAATTGAGCAATATTGAAATCAAATAAAAAGTCAAACTTTTTATTATAAAACTGAGCAAAATCATCTTCATAATACTCAAAATAGGCAGAATTTCGATAAGCAGCCTGCAGGCTTAACCAATGCAATCTTTGCCAATCAAATTCATAGGAAATCCTTTTCTCAGACATTGGCGAACGTTCTCTTTTACTATGCTGAATAGGTACGATCAATTCTTGTATACCATTCGCAGTCGCAATGCGCGCTCTTGAGCGATAGGTTTGTTTTTGAAAATTATCAAACTTCTCAATCAAAATAGGCAACGCGTTTTGTTGAATACAATGAAAATAAGAAACTGGAGGTAAGTAGCAAGTCGTTAATAATAAATGAGTTGACATAAAAATCGTTGAATTTTACTTTATCTAGGGCAAAAATAACTTAAATTAGGGATATTTGCAGGTAAGATTTACAATAGTTACAAAGTATACATGAAACAAAAAGCATTATCAGCACTTTTATATCTTTTCGCTTTGCTGCCGTTTTGGTTCATCTATCTTTTATCTGATTTTTTATATTATATCTTATACTATATCATCCAATATCGTAAAGATGTCGTATTTGAAAACCTTAGAAACTCTTTTCCGGAAAAGACTGAGGCTGAAATCGTCACGATAGCTAAGAAATTTTACCGCTTTTTTCCAGATCTTCTTTTAGAATGTCTAAAATTTAAGAATATCAGCCGTGCAGAAGTTAACAGGAGAATTACACTTGAGGATGAACAGGAATTAAAAAGGCATCTGGAACAAAACAAAACAGTCATAGCTGTTACCGCTCACTACTGCAATTGGGAGTATGGGATTCACCGTTTAGGTGCTATCACAGAATCACCTACACTCATTGTCTATAAACCCCTCAATAATAAAACTATTGACCAAGTTTATAATGAAGTTCGGTCCCGATTTGGGGCAATTATGGTACCTATGAAACAAATTGTCAGGCATCTGGTTAAACTGAGAGGTAAACCAAGTGTTAGTGTTTTTGTTGCAGATCAAGCTCCCCTACATTCGGATGCGGATTACTTTCTGGAATTCTTAAATCAAGAAACGCTTGTGTATACGGGCGTGGAGCGGATATCTAAAATGACCAATGGTCCTGTAGTATTTTGCCATATTGGAAGAAAAGAAAAAAGAGGATATTATTTTTGTAAATTCACAACATTAATTGAAGATCCTTCTTCTTATTCTGACAAGGAAATCACTCAAATTCATAATGCCTTTACGGAGCAAATTATTCGTGAAGAACCGCAATATTGGCTTTGGACGCACAGAAGATGGAAAAGAAAACGTAGAAAATGAAAAATTACCCTAAAGTAGCTGTAGTTATTTTAAATTGGAACGGGAGATTTTTCTTAGAAAAATTTTTGCCCTCTGTATATAACAGCAGTTACCCAAATATAGAATTCGTTATTGGAGACAATGCATCTACAGATGATTCATTATCGTTTGTTCGTGCTTCATATCCTAAAATTACCCTATTAGAAAACGCCCAAAACTATGGTTTTGCTGGTGGATATAACCATATCTTATCCCGTGTAGAAGCAGATTATTTTGTTCTGCTCAATTCTGATGTTGAGGTTACCCCAAATTGGATCGAACCTGTCATCGATATGTTGGAGCGAGATGAGAAGCTAGTAGCAGCACAACCTAAAATACTTGCTTTTCATAATAAGGCAAAATTTGAACATGCTGGTGCAGCAGGTGGATATCTCGATCGTTATGGATATCCTTTTTGTTGTGGCCGTATTATGGATAAGGTTGAGTATGATTTGGGACAATATGATCTCGAAAAAGAAATTTTCTGGGCATCAGGAGCTGCTTTATTTATTAAGAGCCACGCTTGGAAAGAAGCGAAAGGATTAGATGAAGATTTTTTTGCTCATATGGAAGAAATCGATTTATGTTGGCGATTAAAGAAAATGGGATATCGTATCGGATATTGTCCTGATTCAACAGTTTATCATGTTGGAGGGGGTACATTAAATGCTAGCAACCCTCAAAAAACATATTTGAATTTCAGAAACAACTTGTTCATGCTTCAAAAAAATTTACCTGTAGATCAAGCATTTACCACCATATTCATGCGACTATGGCTTGATTTAATTGCTTTAATAAAATTTGTTTTTGACAGAAAATTTAAAGATGCTTGGGCGGTGAGTCGGGCGCATCAATCTTTCTTCCTTAATTTTTTTAAAAACGCTAAAAAAAGAAACAACTATGCGGGAATAGAAAATAAGGCAGGTCAATATAAAAAATCAATAATCGCTGATTATTATCTAGATAAGAAGCAAAAATTTTCTGACTTAGATCAAGATAGCTTTTTTTAATCGATTTACTCTCAACTGGTAAAACCGCATAAAAATGCAGCCATCGATATGAGCTGCATTTTTTATTAATTTCTATTTGTAAATTGATTAAACGTACTTTTTATTTGTAAATTCGCAACATGTCATTCATGGATATTGAACAAAAAATAACTGCACTAACGCAAGAGCTCAACCACTATAATTATCAGTATTATGTGTTGGCACAAAGCCTAATTTCAGATTTCGATTTTGATCAGAAATTAAAAGAACTTGAAGCGTTAGAATTACAATTCCCTGAATTTGCTGATCCCAACTCCCCTACACAACGAGTAGGTGGAGATGTGACCTCCAAATTTGAAACGGTTAGACATCGCTGGCCGATGTTGTCTTTAGGTAATACGTATAACCAAGATGATCTACGTGATTTTGATCAACGAGTACGTAAAATAATAGGTGAACATTTTGAATACATCTGTGAATTGAAATTTGATGGCTTATCCATAAGCCTGACATATCAACAGGGTAAACTTGTAAAGGCCGTAACACGTGGAGACGGTACACAAGGGGATGTGGTCACCAATAACATCAAAACCATTAGAAGTATTCCAATTCATTTAAAAAAAGGTCATTATCCTGAAGAATTCGAAATCAGGGGCGAAATCTTTATGCATAAAAATGCCTTTTTAAGATTAAATGCAGAAAGGGCAGAAAACGAAGAACAAACTTACGCCAACCCGCGTAATTTTGCAGCAGGAACAATTAAATTGCAAGACTCCGCTGAAGTAGCGAGAAGACCTTTAGATTGCTTCTTGTACTTTTTGTATTGCGACAATAGAAACAAACTATTTCACAACCATTGGGAAAGTCTTCAAGCAGTTAAAGAATGGGGATTTCACGTTTGTGAACATACACAAAAGTGTCAGTCGCTAGACGATGTTTTTGCATTTATTGATTATTGGGATGAAAAAAGACATGATCTAAGTTATGAAATCGATGGTATCGTGATCAAAGTAAATGATTATGGTGCACAGGAAGAATTAGGTTTTACAGCTAAAAACCCACGTTGGGCGATTTCGTATAAGTTTAAAGCAGAGCGTGTTGAAACGCAACTTACATCGATCAGCTATCAAGTTGGTCGTACTGGAGCAGTTACTCCTGTTGCCAATTTGAAACCGGTTAGTTTAGCTGGCACAACCGTTAAAAGAGCTTCTTTGCACAATGCCAATGAAATCGCAAGACTTGATCTTCATGAAGGTGATACGGTCTTTGTCGAGAAAGGGGGCGAAATTATCCCGAAGATCATTGCGGCAAATGAAGCTAAAAGACTTCCAGATGCTCTTGCGTACGTCTATCCGACACATTGTCCAGAATGTCACACAGAATTAATACGACAAGAAGGTGAAGCTGTGCACTACTGCCCCAATGAAGATGGATGCCCGCCTCAGATTGTTGGAAAAATGCAACACTTTATCGGTCGTAAAATGATGGATATAGAAGGCTTAGGTGATGAAACGATAGAAACGTTTTATAAAAAAGGAATTCTCAAAAATATTGTTGATATCTATGGCCTCAAAGATCATGTAGATCAATTACAGCAATTAGATCGTTTTGGACAAAAATCCATTGACAATATGCTGAAAGGAATTGAGAAATCCAAAGAAAAACCATTTGAAAAATTACTCTTTGCACTAGGGATTCGACACGTCGGAGAAACAATTGCTAAAAAACTAGCCCAGCATTTCAAAACGATTGATGCCATTAAAGCCGCCTCTGTTGAAGAAATCGCTATGGTACAGGATATCGGGATTCGTATTGCAGAAAGTATTCATGAATACCTACACATTTCAGCACATGAGGAGTTGATCGCAAAATTAAAATCTTATGGTTTACAGTTTGAAATTGAAGAGAAAGAAGTAATTTTGGATAGTGAAACCTTGACTGGCCAAACATTTCTAATATCTGGTGTATTTATTAACCATACAAGAGAACAATTGACAGAGCTTATCGAAAGCAATGGCGGTAAAATGGTTTCAAGTATTTCAGCAAAATTAAGTTATCTCGTAGCAGGAGATAAAATGGGACCTTCAAAATTAGCAAAAGCAGAAAAACTAAACATCAAGATGATCAATGAAGATGAATTATTAGCTTTGATCAACAATACAATAAGTATATAAATTAAATATTAATCTTTACAAACAACACAATGAACGAGCTTCATGGAGCTGGTGTAGCATTAGTTACACCTTTCAACGCAGATGGAACAGTTGATTTTGATTCTTTAGCAAAGCTAATTGATTATCAGATCAACTCAGGTATGAATTATTTAGTCTCTTTGGGTACAACTGGTGAAGTAGCCACTTTATCTAAAGATGAACGAAAGCGTATCTGGGATTTCACTGTCAAACAGGTGAATGCACGCGTACCATTGGTTGCGGGTATTGGTGGAAATAATACAGCTGAAATGGTAGAGCAGATCAAAAATTTTGATCCAGCTGGATTTTGTGCCATTTTATCTGTTTCTCCTTATTATAATAAACCGGTACAGGAAGGGATCTATCAGCATTATAAAGCGATAGCTGAAGTATCTCCACTACCGATTATATTATATAATGTACCTGGACGTACAGGAAGCAATATGACTCCAGCGACAACAATACGTTTGGCAAAAGATTTTAAAAATATCGTGGCAACTAAAGAAGCTTCTGGCAGTTTTGCTCAATTCAATGAGATCTTAAGAGACAAACCTAAAGACTTCTTATTAATATCTGGTGACGACCCTGCTACCTTGCCCATGATGGCGTTGGGCGCTGTAGGTATTATTTCTGTTGTTGGAAATGCTTATCCTGCACAAATATCAAAATTGGCAGCTTTATGTACGGCTAACAACTATGCTGAGGCAAGATCGATTCACAATTCTTTATTGGAAATAACAGACTTATGTTTTGTAGAAGGAAATCCTTGTGGCGTTAAGTATATTTTACAAGAATTAGGTATCGGTCAGGATTACGTACGTTTACCGTTGATACCGGTATCTGCAACGACACAAACTGCCATAAAGGAGGAAATGCAAAAACTAAAATAAAATAGGAAAAGTAATCATTGTATATTTAAAATCTATTAATTATCTTTGCACTTCCGTAAGTACGGAGAAAAAATTAATAAACATAATTATTTAACAAAATGCAACAGTACGAATCTGTAATCGTTCTTACCCCGTTGCTTTCTGAAGATGCTGCGAAAGAAGTAATCGCAAAATTCAAAAACATCTTAGCAGAAGGCGGAGCCGAAATTGTCGCTGAAGACAATTGGGGTTTGAAAAAATTAGCGTATCCAATCCAGAAAAAAACAACTGGGTTTTATCACTTAACTGAATTCAAGGCTCCAGGAGAATTAATTAATAAATTAGAGGTTGAATACAAGCGTGATGAGCGTATTATGCGTTTCTTAACTATTGCTTTAGACAAACATGCTAAAGCTTATAGCGAGAAAAAACGTAGCGGTGCATTCAACAAAAAAGCGGAAACTAAAACTGAGGAGGGATCAAACTAATGGCTAACGAAAATATCCAATACGTAACTGCCCCTAAAGTAGAGGACAATCGTAAAAAATATTGCCGTTTCAAAAAGAATGGTATCAAATACATCGATTATAAAGATGCTAATTTCTTGATGAAATTTGTGAATGACCAAGGTAAAATCTTACCTCGTCGTTTAACTGGTACGTCATTGAAATTCCAACGTAAAGTAGCTCAAGCGGTTAAACGTGCTCGTCACATCGGCTTGTTACCTTACTTAGCTGATTCATTAAAATAAGGAGGACTAGAGAACATGGAAGTTATTTTAAAACAAGATATCAAAGGCTTAGGTGAGCAAAATGATGTCGTAAATGTAAAGCCAGGTTACGGTCGTAATTATTTAATCCCTCAAGGATTTGCTATTCAAGCGACTGTATCAGCAAAGAAAGTTTTAGCTGAAAACATTAAACAAGCTCAGTTCAAACAAGATAAAATTAAAAAAGACGCTACTGAATTAGCTGCTAAATTGGAAACTGTTAAGTTATCAATCGGTGCTAAAGCTGGTGAAACTGGTAAAATCTTTGGTAAAGTAAACAGCATTCAGATTGCTGATGCTTTAAAAGCTAAAGGTTTTGATGTTGACCGTCGTCGTATTACTTTCGAAGTAGAGCCTAAAGAAATTGGTGAATACTTAGCAAACTTAAACTTACACAAAGAAGTGAAAGTTCAAGTTCCTTTCGAAGTAGTTGCTGAATAATAATTATTCAGGATAGCATATATAAAAGGAGATAATTTCGATTATCTCCTTTTTTTATGACGTTATATTGATGAAATACATACGATCCAACATAATATAAAAGAGTGTAAATCAAATAGGATTGATTTACCCTCTTTTTATTAATTAACCACAGCTGAAGCAGCCCTATTAAATATATTTCATTATCTTATCGATTTACTTACACATAGTGTGCATGGGTACGTATTTTCACCTGATCTATCTAACCACAATCAGGTAATTTCATTATATTCTATATCTATCTTGCATGATTTCTTACAGAAATTTGATTAGCAAGATCATGACCAGTAAAACCAACTCATTTTACCAACAAATCAACGTATAGATCGGTCGCTATAATTTTAACATCACTCCAGCTGCCCCACCACCAAACAAAGTATTTCTGTTTTTATCTCTACCCCAAACCCTCCATAAGGATTTACCGGCTTGTGTTACGGGATTATCTTCTTTGCTAACGTAATTAAAGCTAGGCGCTACAAATAAGGATAAATGCTTACTTAAACGCAGCTCTGGAATCAATCTGATACTAGAATGATTATTGGATAAGAGTTTAAAATTATTGGTAAACTGATTGCGATTTGAAATTTCAGCACGTAACATGAATTTATTACCATGTAAAAGCACCGCACCAATACCTGCTTCAAAAGCATATTTAGCGATTTGATCATCCGCTAATGTTACATTTGCTCCCAAAACACTATATAACACGCGACCACCGGACCTAAATTGTAAAGCAAAATATTCATCTTGATCAATTGATATGGAAAGGCTCTTTTCCCCATTTTTGATTAAGTTTAATAAGCCAATTGGATAATCACTACTGTCTGCTATGTTGACTAAAGCAGCTAATTGAATTCCTTTTACTTTTTTTGCACTATTGGCAACCCCTGCAATCTGATTGTTCGCCATCTCTTTGCTGTGATTAAACACACCTGCTAACTGATTGCTGACTACACCTTTACTATAATTAAATCCACCTGCTAATTGTGTAGCACCTGCACCTTCTTTGATCAGATTGCCAATACCCCCTATTTGAGCTCCTTTTAGCGTATCTGCTTTATTCAGCCCACCTGTCAGCTGTACACCTTGAACATCTCCAAACACCTGATTAGATATTCCAGCGACCTGCAGTCCTTTTACTTGACCTCCAACGACATTAAAACCTCCAACGAACTGAAACCCCTCCATATCGTATTGATTGAGATTAAAAATCCCCCCTATTTCCATTCCCTTTACTCCTGCTGTAGATCCTCCAAGAATGTTCATTGAAAATTTATTGACAATCTGTGAACGAATAAATCCATGGGAACTTAATCCTGGTGTCATCGAAATTTGGTAAGGGCTATAGAGAAAGAGTCCTCCCAGATTCATATTTTGAATACTTTGTGCAGGGGATAAAAATACTCTTCCAAAAAACGATTGGTAAAGACCAGTATCTTCTTCATATCCTGAAAAGTAACCATAGCGACGCTTTTTATTACCTACTTTTGCGTCAATCGGAAAAATAACCATGACACTCGTATCACGAAACATTTCTTTACTCACATTGACGGCAATCAAACTATTTTTTTTCTTAACATCAAGTTCAAAATAACCATTGTGATCTGTTAAAGTAGAAAGTAAAGCATCTCGATCAAAAATACTTGCATCAGAAATGGGTTTATTTGTTTTGATATTTTTGATGTAGCCCATGATGACTACTTTATTTTTATCTTGGGTCTGTACTTCAAAATCTACAGACATACGCTGCGGTGTATATTGAAGGATAATGTGTTTACCTAATTCCTTAAAACTATATTCCTTTCCTAGAATACGATCGAGATAACCAAATAAAGTACCCTTATAAGCTACAAGATGCAGAGTACTATCTGTCTGCAAAATATGACTATTAAAAGAAAATAAGGTACCTTGTTTTTCTTGTAATACCTGAAAAATCTGACCTACTGTGGTTGTTGGGAAAGCAGGCATTTGGATATCAGCTGAAAGTTGCTGTTGACCATATCCGTTAAAAAAACTTAATAAAACTAAGAATAATAAAAAGTGCTTGAATCTTGTAAAGAAAAGTATGGGCTGGATATGATTGATAAGTTTTACCAAAAACATGATTATCGAGTTATATGAATTATTGAATCTTTAATAGTGACTTTACATTTAAAGGTATCTGCGATAACCTTCAAAATATCACTTAAACTGTTTTGTTTGAAAGTAGCTGTCAATAGAAGTTTTTTATCTGCTTCAAGATCAAGGATTATTTTTTGGTCATAGGCTTTACTTAACAGCTCCACGACACGATCTAAACTGGTGTTTTCAAATATAAACTCGCGATCCACATAATACTTATAAAATTGGTCTGGTATCTGTTTAACAGAAACAGTGGTTGTGTCGTTGTCTTTCATCGTAATCATTTCTTTAGGATGTAAGTATACTTCCTTATTACTGTAAGAAACCTTCACTAAACCTGTCGCTACAATAACCTCAGTAGCATCTTCATGACGACGCACATTAAAGCTAGTGCCCAATACCGTAATCTTACTTTTACCCGAAACAATCACAAAAGGATGTGCTTTATCTTTAAACACTTGAAAAAATACCTCCCCTTGTTCTAGTTTTACACTTCTTTGTACATTCATCCACGTACTAGAATACGCAAGTTTTGAATTTTTGTTGAGGGTCACTATAGAGCCATCAGGCAACGTATTTCTAAGCACGGATGTTGTACTATAGAGACTTTGCTCTTGTCTATGACTTTTATCCAGGAAATAAAACCCGATAGAACACATAAACAGTATTCCAGCTGCGACCCACCAATTCCATCCCATCTTCATCGTTTGGTTGTCATCAACCTCAAACTTCGTGGCAGGCCCATTATCCCTAGCGGTTTTAAAGTTTTCCCAAGCTTGATCCACATCTACTTCTGGTGCTTGAAGCGCTTGAGGTAAACCATCCCACATTTTTTTCATTTTTAAATATTCTGCATGATTACGGATATCTTGCTCCAACCAATATTGGGCTATCTTATTCTCTTCTTCATTGGTTTCTCCAATGATATATTTTTCTAGCAATTCCTTATTCATATGATATAGATGATATAGAAAATAATTACAGTTAAATAATCGATCAACTCGATACGTAAATGTCGAAGAGCTTTGGTCATATGACCTTCGACTGTTTTTATGGAAAGATCCAATGTATCGGCAATATCTTTATATTTCATTTCTTGAAAACGACTGAGCTCAAATACGATACGGCTCTTCTCTGGCAGTGTCGCTAATGCTACCTGCAACTTTTGATCGAGATCTTTTGCACTTTGATCTACAGCTGGTACGACGTCTTGCCGGCTCTGCTGATAAGATTGGTAGGTCTGCTTTCTCTGTTCTTTTTTCAACAAGTTCATACTTTCGTTGTAAATCGAACGATACAGATAAGCTTTTATCGAAGTGTGTATCTCCTGCTCCCAATTTTTTTCCCATAACCGCAAAAAGACCTGTTGGACAATTTCTTCAGCACTTTCACTATCTCTGAGGTATCGAAATGCTGAACGGTGCAATTCCTTATAATACGTACGAAACAGTTGTTCAAATTTTTTCTCTTTATTTTCTGACATGGATTGTATTTTCCGCACTCATTAATTGATCTACTTTATAGTAAGACAACTAAACTGAGCTATACCCTTACATGAATTTTATTTTTCTTTAGTGGATCAAATTTAAAACATAATAAATTATAATAATTTAAAAATTTACCAAGGGTATGTACATACTTCGTTGTCATAAAAGAAAGATGAATAATTAATCGATACAAATACAAACAATTTAGAAAAATGAAAACGACATTTAAAACTGCCCTTTTGGGATTGACATTATTAGGATTGGGTACAATAGCGAACGCACAGGAAGTGACTTATGGACTTCAAGTTGGAAGTAATTATCACATGACATCATTTGGTAATCATTCCATCACAGATAATAATGGAAAAATCGGTGTTTCAGTAGCTGGATTTGCACGCATTGGGAATCAATTATTCTTTCAGCCAGGTATTGGAGCCAGCTTGTTACGCAAAGGCTATACACTTGATAAGAACGAAAAGACATTAAAATTCTATCAAATAAATGTACCTCTTCAGGTAGGATATAAACTAATCAATCAGGAAGATTTCAATCTTCGGGCGATGTTGGGACCTCAATTAAATTATGATATCAAAACGGTTAAATCAACAGCACATACGGATTACAAGAAATTTTCTTTTGATGGAAGAGTGGGATTAGGTATCGATATCAACCGATTGACTCTTGATGCGTATTACAGCCACGGATTGAGCAGTGTTGATAAGACGCTAGATGCTAAAAACAGGACTATTGGAATTATGGTCGGCTATAAATTTTAATCTTGGTCATTGACTTATCACGAGCATTATTTGTTGAGGTAATGCTCGTGGTATTTATAAATTTAATAATGTCATGATCTACATCATCAAAAGACTAAAACTCAACTATACCGTTGGATTAATTTCCTCTTCAGATGGCACATCCACTTGTAGGACTAGCTCATTTACTTTTACCAAAATGGACTCTACAATTACATCCGAGTTTTCAATCCAATCTAAAGTCCAAATACGAAAGATATTCCATCCTAAGCTCTCCAGCATCTGCGGCAATACCAATTCTCTATCATTCGTAGTTTCGGCATTAAAATAATGGGTTCCATCCAACAAAATGGATAAAATATAACGACTCGGGAACTCTGGATGAACAATACCTAGATCAACTTTGAAATCTGATGTTCCTATATTTTCATTGACCACCAGTCCTTCTGCTCGCAATCTGTTAGCCACATGTTGACTTAAATTTAGCTGGTTATCCTCGGCGCTTATCATACCTGCATCAAGGGGCAAATGTCCTTTTTCTGCAAAAGCTAAGAAATTTTTCAGACCAGCGACTCCTTCCGAAGCAGTTCGGTTTAAATTAATCTGGTCTGATCGCAGTGTCGCAAAGACTTTCATTTCCTCACGAGCTCTTGTTACAGCAACATTGAGTCTTCTCCATCCACCCTCACGATTTAAAGGTCCAAAATTCATACTGAGTTGACCTTTTTCATCTGGTCCATAACCGATAGAAAACAAGATGACATCACGTTCATCTCCCTGCACATTTTCCAAATTTTTAATGAAGATCGGTTCGTCTCTTTCAACTGCCCATGATTCCAACTGGGTGTCTTTTCGATATAACTCATTCAGTTTATCTTCAATTAAGCTCTGTTGTACTTGGCTAAAAGTGACTATACCGATACTTTGTTTTCTCGACTTTTCATTACGAAGCCGTTTTGCGATATCATCGACGATCGCCTGTGCTTCAAATTTATTTTGGCGACTTTTACCCTTATCATAATATCCTTCTACATACTGATAAGTAACTCGGCTATTTAAATCATCTGCAGATGGAAATGTTAATAGTTTATTGTCATAATAATGAGCATTGCTAAAAGCGATCAAACTCTCATGTTTACTTCGATAATGACGCAGCAGATACTTAGATGGAAAAGATAAAGAAAGGCAATCATCCAAAATACTTTCCAAATCTTCTATTTCTATATTTTCTTCATCGACTTTATTGCTCATAAAAAATGATGTCGGCGGCATTTGCTTTGGGTCTCCTACAATTACTGCATGTTTAGCCCTTGCTAGAGAACTTACGGCCTCACAAGTTGGTAATTGTGACGCCTCATCAAAAATTAACAAATCAAATTGCTCCGGATTTACTTCAAAATACTGCGCTACAGATATAGGACTCATCAACATACAGGGAGCCAATCGAGGTAGTAAATTCGGTATCTGATCAAATAATCTTCTTATACTTAATCCTCGTCCCCTATTTTTGATAGCACGTTGTAGCACTGCTAATTCAGCACCTTGAACGGCTTCCTGCACCGTATTTGGCAAGTCCTTATTTAGACGCAGCAACAATTCTTTCTTTGTCAATTCCGTGAATCCCTGAGCAATCTGTTTATACTTCGCAATTTTATCTTCAAATAATCGAACATTGAACATATTCAGTGCATCATGAGAAGCGATTACATGATTGGCTAGATTATAGTGAATGCTATAGTCAAAATGCTCCACGAAATGTTCTTGTTGTATTTCATCATTTTCATAGCGGTCTATTAACCATCCTAATTCCAATTCAATCGCTTTTTCTTTTATTTTAGAATAGTTCGTCCAATTTTTGAGGGCATCAATATGTGCTACTATGCCCGCCATTTTTTCCTTTATTTCAGTCAACCAATCGACTTGAACTGGATAGGATCGGATATCCAATTGCGTTTCTTGTTGAAATTGATGGGTATGATTAAGTAAGGTTTCCCACGCAGTTGAAACATGAAGCAGTGCTTGCTCTTGGTTTGGCATCAACTGCTTGATGTTGATTTTCGAATTTGCTATCCATTGGGAGACAACCTCTTCCAAAGGTGAAATTAATAGGGGTCTCAATAATTCATTTAAGGATTGTATCCCTTCAACTTGTTTTCTGATATAGCCTAAATCCGTTTCCTCCTCCATATAAGAATTGGATAATGCTTGACGAATGAAATCATATTCTCTTGATTTGACTACATCAGTAATTTGTTGATATGCATTGACTTCGGAGAAGAATTGATCTAATGCTGCATCTTCATTTAAAAGCTTGCTGCTATAGCTCGATAACCCTTTTTGTACCTGTCTCTTTTTTAACCATTTTGGAAAAAACCAAGTCTGTTTTGCTGCATTCCAAATTGATTCTAATGCTGTTAAATTAGCATCTAACACACTTTTATGGGCAATACTTAATAGAATACGACGTTTAGTTTGAAAATTTTCAAAATCAATTAACCACTTTTGTATCTTTTCTTGCTGTTGTTGATTAAGGAGTACCCGCCAAAGTGACAATCCCGTTTCTGGTAGTTGTAATAAGGAATTTACCAATTGATTAAACTGATTCAGATCTGACCAAGAAAACACTTGAATAGGGAGATCAATAGCTGAAATAAAACGGCTCATGACCGATTCGTACTCTTCCGAACTTTGTTTCAATTGAAGGGATGAGGATGCTACTTGTTGTTGGATAGCCGTTGAGTAATTGGTAAGCGCAATTCCCCTAAATGGATTACGACTAGGCTTATTTATGATCTGTGATACAGAATATAAATCGATCACTAAATCTCTCCATGATCGCCATTTCTCATTGGTGAGCGTATCAAAAATTGTTTTTGGTAAATCAATTTTAGAAAAACTATAGGATTCTAATGTGGTAATTGCAATAATACTATCGTATAACGTCCAACCGACTGTCTGTTGTGCATGCAATTGTTCGATATATACTTGGAGCTCTCTTTTAGCATTTATTAAATGATTAGCTTCGTCATTAAAATCAAAATTGTCCAACAACTTAGGAAGTTCTAATGTTTCAGCAAGTTGCGCAAGTACGTCTGATTTTTTTGCTTTATTGGAATGTAGCTCCAAACAGAAATTTGATAATCCGATAGCTGCCAATCGTTTATATACAACATCCAAGGCCGCTTTCTTTGCCGCAACAAAAAGGACTTTCTTGCCTTGATATAGGGCATTGGCAATGATATTGGTAATCGTCTGTGACTTTCCTGTACCTGGAGGTCCGTGCAGGACAAAACTTTGATTTTCACTTGAAGCGTAAATAGCTGCTAATTGCGAAACATCTGTCGCAATTGGTAATGCCAATGCTGCGGGATGAATATTATCAAAATCTAATGTACTTTCTTTGTCTTCAACATCTAGTCGCAATTGACCATCTATTAGACTCCGAACAATTGTACTTTGTGCGATCTGATCAGATTGATGTGCAATATCATTCCATAGGATCAATTTATTAAAGGAGAAATTACCTAAGATTACTTGATCGGCAATATCCCAGCCTTTCAGTCCCATGATCGCTCTACGTATTTGGGCAATTACTTGAGTGACATCAATACCTTTGTTGTCTCTCGGGAGTTCTTCCAGATCACTCAAATCAAGTTCATATTCTTGACGTAGAAATTCCAACAAAGTAATATTAATCATCGCCTCTTCTTCTCGGCTACGAAGTATAAATTTGCTATTAATGGACCTACGTGTCAATTCTACAGGAATCAAAATTATTGGTGCAGACCTGACTTGACTAGGTGTTTTCTTATCTCGCCATTTCAATAATCCAATCGCTAAATAAAGTGTACTGGATCCGTTCTCTTCAATAGATAGTTTGGCATTTCGATAGATGTGGGTGAGGATGGTATCCAAATCTTCACTATGATAGTAAGAAATCAAACGATTATGTGCCAATTCTTCCTGCGCTAGTTGATATGCTGGAGATGACGCATGCATCGTCTCATTCAAGATACTATACTGTTTTAACAGGGGAGCATTTGCACTTGCACTAATCGAAAAGCTCTTTCCATCTACTAATAGATCTTCTAAATCATGAATATTCACATCCATGATCTGTAACATGTTTTTTGTCATGCGCAGATTAAGTAAATTATTGCGCAATGACAGATCCAATAGTTTCCTTTCCCAGATCTTCTGTTTACTAATGATTTTATTCCCGTTCAGTTCTTTTTCGGCATAAATCTTACCAACTTCAATCTTTTCTTCTTTGACACTTGCATTTCTTACGATCAGCTCTGAAAGTTCACTCATACTAGCATCTAATTTCAAAGGAAGTGGTTTTATACCACTAGCTCGAGCTCTTTTGATATCGATTGATAAAACGAAGTCATCCTTTTCGACCAGATTCGCTTCAGCGAGATCTATTGCTTCATTGAAACTGATAGAAATGCCTTTACAGACACTGGTCGACTCAATGACAACAATTTCACTTATTCCTTTAGCAAAACGTTTAGTTATAGCCGTTTTATCTTCATTAATAATTTCAGAAAATTTATCATTATGAAGCCAACAGCCGACAAAGGCATGTCCTTTAGTCACGATTATGATTGGGTTTAGATCTATTGCTTCTAGACAAGCTGCATACAATAAACTAATATCAATACAATTACCAAAACGCTTACTAGCAATCACATCAAGCAAACGCAGCCGTTGGCCCCGTTCTTCATAACTTGGAGGCAAGGTACTGTAGACAATCTGTTCCGACTGAATGGCCTTATATATAGCTCGCATCATTTCCAATATGCGTACAGGATCTTCATATTGATAACCTTCAAATTTAACTGGCAAATTTTGCTCTTCTAAATATGCTACTGCCTTATTCTTTATATTATAAATATAAGGATGGTTTGGTGTTACATAGGAAGCTAATAATTCAGGAAGTGCATTAAAACCACCAAAGAAAGACATCGGTTGTAATTCAATTTCGACAGTTTCCTCTGTCAATAAATTTTCATCTTGATACACTCTAATATGATAAAAACTGCGTTCAACCTCACTTAATTGAATAAAATAAGCAGGTTTAATCATGATCTTATCTGTCGGTATTTTAACCGATAAACCTACAGGTAAATATGCGAGTTGGTAGGAATAAGGTTCCATCCAAGGTTCATCTGTATCAATGTCAATACGAATTTTATCTAAAATTTGATCGCTTTTAGAAGAAATCATCAAATTGCTTAAAAAAGTAATCTGATTTTGATACATAGAAAGATTAAGGAAATGTGCTACCTCTTTTTCTATATAAATCTGTTTAATATTTTCCATTCGCATTTTTAACTTATTAACTAAGATAAAAAAGATAACGAACAGTTCAAATATCTTCTACCTTAAATAATTATCATATCAGGTTATTGTGCGATAAACACAGGTATTTTTACGGTATGTCTCAATTTATTTACAGTTTCACCAAAGACAAAATCTTTCACACCGGTATGTCCATGACTACCAACGATTAATAAATCAGCTTGATATTGTTCACAGATTTTAGCAATGGATGAAATACGATTATTATATCCCAGTTCCAGATCCACTTGATAGTCTCGATCGGAAAAAAAATGTGCGTATTTTTTCAGTCTTTCCATATCTTGTCTAGACTCTAGATCATCTGTGGGCTCTCCAGTATACTTTACACCCGCACTTTCCACGATATGCACTAAAATAAAATGGGAATCTGGATTGGCAATCGAAAGCGCATATTGTACAGCTTTAGTATCTGAAGTCGAGTAATCCAAAGCCAGAACAACCTTATTAAATACTTTTGGCTCTTCAAATTTCAAATCCTCAAAAGGGGGATGTACATCTAATTCAATGGGTTTGTTTTTGTGAAGGATTGGATATAGAAGTGTCATCAATAATAGTCCCACCATACCCATCGCACCAAGAATTAATATACTGGTCAGCCATAGGGAGTCATACTTGACAATCCACTCAGTAATCTCCTCATATACCAACTTTATATTAAGCACTGCAATAATAGTTGCGATCAACCATGCTAACACTTGTACATAAGGCTTGATAACAAAATTGCCCATCTTTTCCTTATCGCTCACAAAATGAATTAAAGGAATTACTGCAAATGCCAATTGCATGCTTAATATAACCTGACTAAAAATGAGTAAGGAACCAACTTGAGAGTCTCCAGCAATCAAAATAACCAATACAGCAGGTATAATGGCTAACAGGCGCGTAATAATTCTTCTTAATGTTGGACTAATCCGTAACCTCAAGTATCCTTCCATTACAATTTGTCCTGCTAAAGTTCCTGTCACGGTGGAACTCTGCCCTGCTAGTATCAGCGCAATTGCAAATAATTTTGGTGCTAGATCTGTTCCTAATGTTTTTCCCAATAAATGATAAGCATCTTCTAAATCTGCAACATTATGCATTCCATTTTTATGAAAAGCTGCTGATGCGAGAATGAGGATGGCAGCGTTCACTAAAAATGCTAAATTTAAAGCGATCGCGCTATCGAAAAAATTATATTTAATGGCTTTTTTAATCGAATGATCATCTCTCTCTATTTTTCGAGTTTGTACTAATGCAGAATGTAGGTACAAATTGTGGGGCATGACAGTTGCACCTATAATCCCTATGGCAATATACAGCGCAGCGCTATTGGGCAAGCTGGGTATAAAGCCAGTCACAACTTCACTAAAATCAGGCTGCACCAAAAACATTTCTACCATAAAACACATCCCGATCATGGTAATCAGTCCTATAATGAAAAGCTCCATTTTACGCATACCCAGCTTCTGCAAATACATGATTAGAAATGTATCGGCAAAACTGATCAAAACACCCCAAAGGATATCGATCCCGAAAAGAAGATTAAGCCCTATCGCCATCCCCAATACTTCGGCAAGATCACATGCTGCGATCGCAATTTCTGCTAAGATATAAAGCACAAAATTCATGCGCTTTGGATATGTTTCTCGATTACATTGTGCAAGATCTTTACGTCGTACAATACCTAATCGTGTACATAAACTCTGCAGTAGCAAAGCCATAATATTACTCATCAATAGTACCCAGAGTAAAGCATAGCCAAACTGACTTCCACCTGCCAAATCTGTAGCCCAATTGCCAGGATCCATATACCCTACGCTGATCAGATAAGCAGGTCCAAAAAAACTGAGTACTTTCTTAATCTTTGACTTATCCTTAATGATTTCAACACTTTCGTGTACGTCAGAAAGAGATTTTTCATGTTGGTAAGGATCTTTACTCATGTAGCAATTTATTGTAATTTAAACCTGATCTATCTTTTGGAAATAAAGATATAAATCCTTAAACTAAAAACTACATTTTTACCCCTTTTATTAAAAATCAAAGGATAATTGTCCCACTTCAACGGGCGGTTTTTGAAAATTCCCAAACTTAAACTCTTCTATGATATCGTATTGCTTTCGAATAGGATTAAACTTACGCAAAAAAATACTGGAACAAAAAAAGTCCAAATCAACTGCTTTCAGATTTTCAGAAGCTATCGCTAACTTTTCTTGATCCAGTTTTCGCCCTACAGTCAAGTGCGGTTCTTCACTCTTATAAAGCTCAGTTGCAAAATCTAACTGAGTTATTGCTTCCATTTTCTTTTTCAAAAATTGTTTTGATTTTAATGCTGGAGCAATATAAAATGTACCATTTTGTGGAAAAACCTGATATTCATCAAAATAGACATATTGTGATTGTTCAAATTTTAGAACTTCAGCAACTTGTCTTTTTATATGCGATAACATATCCATATCAGCCTGATATTCACAGATCGTAATATGGGCCAACGAATGACAGCTTGAAAACCATCCAATCTTATTTTTCAAACTTTCTTTGATAGATTTTACAAGTTGAATACCTTTTTCACAAGGTTGAAATACAAATGAATACTTTTCTACATGTGCGGACATCTGTCCTCCTTTCAATAACGTCAAATATGCTTTTTTTTAAAGATAATCATAATAAGACAATAAAAGAAGTTGATGAAACAAACTTAAATAGGGGGGTAAAAAGATCTTTGGTAGCTTGATCATCAACCCCACATTTTGCAATTTCGTACACCTGTAATCAAAAGAGTACTTATCACCATGAAAAGATTTTGATTTATTGAAGTAAGAGGAAAAAATGCAAACCTCTCTCCATCGCTTTGCCTCTCTCTTGATCAATTAATATACGATAAAGGTCTATATTCAGGTATTTGCAAAGTTTTTTTTGAGTAACTTTGACCATTATTCATTAAATACGACGATAAAGTGTCTCTCGATAAATTAAAATTAGGCAAGCGGTTACAAAAATCCATGGAAGACTTGGGTTATTTAACAGCAAAGGAAATACAGGTAAAATCGATATCACGGATATTAGGAGGTCAAGATATCATCGCTATCGGTCCTGAGGGTTCAGGAAAAACGACTACTTACGTACTCAGTGTACTTTCTGGACTTAAATTTAATGTTCCTGATGCGCCCAAAGTTTTAATTTTGGCACCGGATCAAGAACGCGTTCAGAATATTGTAGATCAATTCTATTTGATCAGTAAAAATAAAGACCTTAGTATTATCGGCTTACGGGCTGGAGGAAGTATGGAACAGGAGATTGAGAAGCTCGTTGCAGGTGTTGAAATCGTTGTTTCGACGCCCAATAGAGCAAGAGCTGTTTATCTTAAACTAGGCTTAAATCTCAATTTAATCCATACCCTCATTATCGATGATGCCGAAGAGGTTATAAAAAATGGAATGATCACCCCTGTCAAGGAACTTGTACAAAGCTGTAAAAAATGTCAACATCTAATTTTTAGTACTGTAGAGCACGAAAAATTACATCAGATGATCGATAGTTTTATGGTTACTCCTGCCCTTATTGAAGTGGAGGAATTGGCATCAGAAAAACTTAACGTTCATGACTTATTTCTTTATCAAGTACCCAATTTCACAACTAAAATCAATCTTCTCAATAGCTTGATGCTGGATAACGAAGTGTTTGATAAAGTTATTATTTTTGTTAATAGTAAACTTACTGCGCAAAAGTTAGGAAAAAGCTTGCACCGTAAGTACAATGAAGAGATTCTGATCTTCAACCCCCTATTTTTTGAAGATAAAAACATTCATGATATCGATCTATTCAAACAGGATAACGCACATCGAATTTTGATTGTTGCCAATGAAGGAACTGAAGAATTAGATCTATCAGGCATACCTTATATCTTCCATTTTGAAATACCTGAGCATAACGATATGCTTATTCAACGAATCATTAAATCTCATGATGAAGAGCAATTGGCTTTCACCTTCGCAACTGATCTGGAATTGCCCGAAGTCAAAAAAATTGAACAAATCGTAGGTCAAAAAATGGAGGTACTTGATTTACCCGAAAAATTATCAATTTATAGCGCGAAAAAAGAAAATCCTACGCTTATCGATCAAGAAAATCCTGACAGTCGTGGTGCAGCTTTTCATCAAAAGAAAGAAAGCAATAGCAAGACCTATAATTATGGCGCTGGCAAAAAAGCTAAAATGACCATGAAAAAGAAAAAAGGTTAAAGGAGCCAGGTTCCTAAAAGATTTTAAAAATCACGGAAATATAATTCCGTGATTTTTTATTTTATACCATATTCAAATCAGCACCTTTCAACTTAAGCTAGTCCCATTAAGAAAATTATGGTGTTATGAATTTATCAATTATATTTTATCTTTACATAGGCTATATAAAAGCTACTTGAATAGATAAAGAACGTAGGAAAATATTAAAAAATGTATAATTTCAAAAATGACTATTCTGAGGGTGCACACCCCAATATTTTAACTAAACTCATAGAAACAAATTTCGTACAACAACTGGGCTATGGTGAAGATGAATATGGTATTGAAGCTAAAGAGGTATTAAAGGAAAAAATAAAAAATCCTCATGCTACGATACATTTTCTTTCTTGCGGTACACAAACAAATCTCATCGTAATTTCTTTTCTACTTCGTGTACATGAAGCGGTTATAAGTGCTAAGACAGGACATATTTCGGCCAACGAGACCGGTTCTATCGAAGCAACGGGACATAAAGTTATTGCAGTAGAAACGGAAGATGGTAAATTAAGACCTTCAGATATCCAAAACGCATTAAAAGAATATGCACTAAAGCCACATGTCGTAAAACCAAGAATGGTTTATATTTCCAATTCGACTGAGATCGGTACCATATATACAAAAAGTGAATTAGAAGATTTATCTTCATGCTGCAAGACCAATAATTTGTTACTCTATCTCGATGGTGCTCGATTGGGGCATGCACTCATGGCGCAAAATAATGATATGACACTCGCTGATATCGCAAGATTAACAGATATCTTCTATATCGGTGGAACAAAAAATGGTGCATTATTGGGAGAAGCGGTTATTTTTAGTACCCCAGAACTAGCCTTCGATTTTGAATATGTATTGAAACAGAAAGGTGCCATGCTTGCTAAAGGACGTTTACTAGCAATACAATTTTTAGAGTTATTTAGGCATGATCTATATTTTGACTTGGCAAAGCATGCAAACACCATGGCCATGAAAATAGTGGACGCTGTACAGTCGAAAGGGTTTTCTTTTTTAACAAATTCAACGACTAATCAGATCTTTCCTATTTTACCAAAAGATGTTATCCAGAAACTTAATGAAAATTATCTATTCTATGTATGGAAGGAAATCGATGATGATCATGCAGCAATTCGATTAATCACTTCTTGGGCAACAGATGAAAAAAATGTAGATGCATTTATTGCAGATCTAAGATCACTCTAAGTTATCAGTAGATAAATTTCAGAAGATTAAAGAGCAAATTGAGTTCCTTTATTTATCTGAGGGAAAGGGCATCTTAAAAATGATCACTTTTATCAATAGACATCTTGAGCGTATAGGGATCGCCATAACATTTCTTTTAGAATCAAATAAATCTCATAAGTATTAGTATATAAAAGTGGCTTGCCTGAAATCAGGCAAGCCACTTTTTATTGTTTAAAAAAGGATGATTAATATCCTGTATTCTGTGTTAAAGCTCCTCCACTTCTATCAATTTGCGTTTGAGGAATTGGGAAATATTCATTTTCAGGTTTAAAATTCAGACCTTTATATGCTGGCAAAATACCTCCTTCAAAAGTTGAATAGCTTTCTAATGTCGACTTTGCTTCTCCCCATCTAACTAAATCATAAAAACGATGTCCTTCCATCGCTAACTCTAATCGACGCTCAAAACGAACGGCTTTACGTGCATAGGTTGCATCAGGAAAAGATAAGTATGGTTTTACTACATAGACCGCCGCATTATTATTGTACGCTGTTTTTTTAGCTGGCAAATTTGCTGCACGAGTACGCACTGCATTCACATAATTCATCGCTCCTGCCAAATTTCCGGCTTCCACTTCACACTCTGCCGCCATCAATATCACGTCGGCTAGGCGTATAATATTAACGTCCAAATCCGTGATATATGCTGCACCAGAAGCTGTATGGCTTGCAAATTGGCTCTGTGGTATCATGGTTTTGATACCAACAAAAGGACCACCACTTGATGCCTCTCTGATCCAAGCATTTCCTGGCATTACACCGTAATCAAGATATCTCACACCTCTACGACCTACGGTATAATCCAAACGTGGGTCAAAACGTAAAGTAGTATCCAATTTATACGTCAATGGCGATGCTGCATCGAAATCTGATTTATAAGGATTTGTACGGTAAGAGCCATCTAACATAGGTAAACCATTGGCATCTACTTTATAAGCATTTACCAAGTCAATGGTAGGTTGATAGAAACCACAACATCCAACAGGATTATTTCCATTTAAACCAGCTAGCATATCTCCGACATTTGCATTGTCACCACTTCCATCAGGATTGATCGCATGTTTAGCCACGAGTAATGCTTCTGGTCCATCCTCATTCAGCACATCAAAGTTATTTTGAAAAGGCATTCCTAGAATATCTTTACCCGCCATAACTTCTTTGAACAACACAAGCGCTTCAGGATATTTCTTTTGGTATAGATACACTTTACCTAAATATGCTTTTGCGATATTTTTATCCATCCGACCAGACTCCTGATTAATTTTTGTTAAAGGTAAATTTTCAATACCAACCTTAAGATCATCTATTATTTTGGGCAATACATCATCTTTATTAGGCTTTACTTTTGCTTCATCTGAAGTGGTATTTTCATCGACATATACCAAGTTTTTAAAGACTCTCCATAGATAAAAGTAATAATGTGCTCTTAATACTCTTGCTTCACCTTCAATCTCTTTTGCTCGCGCTGCCGTAATGGTTTTGGCTCCAGCCTGATCTACTTTTAATAGACGCAAAGTGTTGTTCGTTCGCAATACGCCTTCATAATACACTTCCCACATTTGGCTCAAGTTATCATTTGAGCTGTTGGGTGTATGAAATTCGATCATATTCATATTGGGTTGATCGGTAGAAGTAGAACCTTTATGGGCATTGTCAGCTGCAACTTCACCAAATAACCATTGACTAGGCGCAGATGAATAGTTTCCCCAAGTTCCACTTACATTTCCATTCAGAATCCCATAAGCGCCAATCAGTACCCCTTCAATTCCCTTTGCATTTTCAACTTGTGATTCGGCCAACTCTCCCTGTGGGAATTTTTCCAAAAACCCCTTACCGCATGATGCAAATAAAAGTGTAGTGGCTCCCAGTATCATATATATATTCTTTTTCTTCATGATATTTAAATTTTAATAATTAATAAAGCTTTAGAAACCTAAACTAAGTCCTAACATATATTGTCTTGACTGAGGATAGACACCAAAATCAACACCTAGTGCAGGATAATCTGAAGGAGTAGCAGTTACCTCTGGATCCAAACCTTCATACTTGGTAATAGTAAACAAATTCGTAACCGCAAAATACATTCTAAATTTGCGGATCGAACTATTTCCTCCAAATAGATTTTGAACTGGTAAATTGTACCCTACCTGTAAATTTTTAAGCTTTAAAAAACTAGCATCTTGTACATAATAACTTGAAGAGGCATACTCATATGGTGAAGCATCATTGACCTGCGATGGAATCATACTTCCTGTATTCGTTGGACTCCATTCATCTAAAACGCGAACACTTTTTTGTCCTTTGAATACACCAAAATCAGTGAAGTAACGTGTTGCTTCATAATTTTGATTTCCTTTAGAACCATAGAAATAGGCCATTAAATCAAAGTTTTTGTAAGTAGCATTGATATTTAATGAATAGACAAAATCAGGGTGAGGACTTCCGATGATCGTTCTATCATTAGCGTCGATGACATTGTCACCATTGATATCTGCATATTTAAGTCCTCCAATTCTTGATTTCCCATCAGCATAAGGAGCACTTGCGATATCAGCGGCATCTTGATATATACCGACAACTTGATACCCATAAAAAGCACCTAATGGCTCACCTGCTTTCAATATCGATGTTTCCATACTACGGAATGATCCGTATACTTGTTGACTAATAGATGGCGCTAAAGACACAATTTTATTGACGTTTTTAGAGATATTTGCCGAAAGATCTATGGTGAAAGGTTTCTCTTGCTTCTTACCGTAGTGATAATTTAAGGAGAACTCAATTCCTTTATTTTGCATATCACCGATATTAACATAAGGAGCATCTGCTCTACCCGCGGCAACTGCTGGCAAAGGAAGTGGATAGAGCATATCCGTGGTTTTCTTATTATACCAGTCAAATGATCCATCAAAATCTCCATTCATAATTGAAAAATCCAATCCCAAGTTTAATGCCGAAACTTGCTCCCATTTGATCGCAGGATTACTATATGCATTTTGCCATACCCCTGAAGTAAGTGGTCCATTGATCGGATAAGAGGATGCATTCACTTCTACCCGATAACGATTCACATATTGATTTTGTGGAATCCGCTGATTTCCTGTCACACCATAACCAGCTCTTATCTTTAAATCATTCAACCAAGAGGAGCCTTTTAAAAACTCTTCTTCAGATAAGCGCCAAGCTGCACTTACTCCTGGAAATACCCCGTATTTATTATCAGGTCCGAAAGTAGAAGATCCATCTCGTCTTACAGTTCCACTAAAAATATAACGGTCTTTATACGAGTAGTCTACTTTTCCAAATATGGAGAATAGTGCTCCTACTGTACCTTCTCCATTTCCAAAAACATCTCTTGAAGCAGAATTGATATAAAAATAATCTAAACTGGATGTTGTAAAGTAACCATTTCCTCTAGCAGATATCTGTCTATATCGATTCTCTATCGCCTCTGTTCCCAATAAGATATTGAGGTTATGGTCATCATTAATTACAGCTTTATAATTTAACGTATTTGTCCAAGTCCACTCTTTGTTAATTCCAGAAGCTTCATTCATTCCATTATTAAAGCTTCCCTCTGTAAATTCTGGATTGGGATAGGTATATGAAACCGTATTATAATTTTCATACTTCATACCCATACTGGTACGTAAAGTCAAACCTTTAAGCAAATCATACTCACCATACACATTTCCAAAAAACAGATTACTCTTATTCTTATTATCTTTTGCGCGATAAGCTATTGCTACAGGATTTTCTCCATTACCATATTGTCCACCGACCGATCCTGCAAAATTTCCACCTTCGTCATACACAGGAATTAAATTGTGAATACGGTAAGCGAAACCAAGTGCACTTCCTTCTCCAATATAATCTCCTGCAGTATTCGTATTTACTCCCATACCAAAGCCTTCAGTAAAAGAGTATTGCATATTTTCGCCAAATCTCAATTTCTTATCAAAAGCCGAAAATGACATATTTGAACGGATATTATATTTTTCAAAACCCGTATGAACAATGGTACCTTTTTGTTTTAAATATCCTCCTGAAAAGGCATAATTTGCATTTTCACCACCCCCTGTAGCACTCAATTGATAAGATTGCGTAGGTGCATTTTGAGATAAAGCATCGAACCAATTTGTTCCTGCTTTATTTGCTTTTGTGATTTGATAAAAGTCGGAACGACTTGTAGCATTGTATTTATATTTTGACATGTCAAGGTCAGCAGGTGTAATGGCATTGCCGAGTGCTGCACCTGCAATTATATAATCTGGTAAAGTATTGTTTTTTCCATCCAATCTATTTTCAATATCTAAAACTTGTTGCGGACTCAACATTTTCGGAAACCGACTACTATTAGGTACTTGTAATCCATAATAGGCATCCAAATTAATTTGTGGTTTACCCGATTTACCCATTTTCGTGGTCACAATCACCACTCCATTATTTGCTCGAGAACCATAGATAGAGGCCGCTGAGGCATCTTTCAGCACTTGCATAGACTCTATATCATTTTGATTCAACCAACTTAACTTCCCTTCGTAAGGTACTCCGTCGATAATATACAGCGGTTCGTTGTTGTTAATGGTACTGTATCCACGAATTTTGATCTGTGGTGTAGATCCTGGCGCACCATCAGTAACCACCTGAACACCAGTAGCTCGACCCTGTAAAGATTCTACGGCACTTGCTGCTGGCGTACTCTTTAATTGATCCACATTGACCACAGATACCGCACCTGTTAAATCTTTTTTCCGTTGTGTACCGTAGCCAGTTACTACGACTTCTTCCAGATTATCACTTTGACTTAACATCCCAATAACAAGGGGCAATGAAGTGGACGTGACATTCACTGTCTGTTTTGAGAATCCGACATAAGTAATTTCTAATACATCATTTACAGCTGCATCAATCTGAAAATTACCGTCCGCGTCGGAAGACGTTGCCGTCGTTTTTCCCACAACTTTAATTGTTGCTCCAGCTATTGCTTCTTTAGTGGCCGCATCTTGAATTTTTCCTCGAATGGGTTTTTGTACTGTTTGAGCGCTTACTACATATTTTGTAGCATTGGCAAATTTGGACATTGGGTTACCTAAGGTTTGATGGCTAATCAATACGAGCGCGGTAGATGCCCAAAGAGAGTATTTTATCGATTTTTTATGCTCAATAAAATCCTCATTAAGAAACTGTAGTAGTTTTCTCATAATGTGAAAAAGGTTTAATTTGGTAATTTAATCAGTGCTATATCCTCTTGAAGAATCTCCCCTAGCACTACATGTTTAGTTGTTAATTAAATGTACGCAATCGATTGAAATTTCATAATTATTTGTTAAATATCTTTTCAAATCATATATAACACACTGATATATAGCGAATAAAATTATATACACTTATTGTAACAAATACATTTTGTAACAAAAAAAAGACAATAATGATTTCTACTTTCAAGTTTTATCAAACGATCGATATATAAATGCTAATCATATGTTAAATTTAATGATGACATAAGATTTATTATTTACTTAAAAAGTTTTGTTATCTTTTCTAAATATATTATAAACTTTAAAGGTTTTTTTTTTCAAGATGAGGATTTAGCAAGGTGTTACATGTAACTCCTAATATTTTAGATGAGAAATATTTCTGTAAAGAAAAGGGCTTGTACAATTGTATTGCACAAGCCCTTGATATGATTTATTCTTTACTTTCTTAAAATGGATCTCGATGACTAGTATTATACTGGTTTTTTATTTCCAATGCTAGCGAGAAATAAGTAGCCGATTGCTCCTGAAAATAAGGACCCGATCAGTACAGCAAATTTTGCTTCCTCAATGAGCATAGGGTCTGTAAATGCGAGTATAGAGACAAAAATCGACATTGTAAATCCGATTCCTCCGAGTAAACCGACTCCAAAGATATGTTTCCAATTTGCTCCTTCAGGCAAGGTGCATAGTTTCAATTTTGTAGCAATATAAGATATACCTAAGATCCCAACAGACTTCCCAACGAGCAGTCCCCCGATGATACCGACTCCTAAAGCAGTTGTCAATCCCCCAACCATTTCACTATGAATCGTGATGTTGGTATTAGCAATTGCAAAAAGAGGGATAATAATAAAATTTACTGGGGAAGTAAGGATGTGCTCCAATTTTTCTAATGGAGATTCATCATCAGTCGCATTAGTTGGTAATGTCAGCGCCACCAATACACCAGCTATTGTTGCATGTATGCCAGAATGATGGATAAAATACCAAATAAATATGCCCGGTATCAAATATGCCCAGATCTTCTTAACTCCCAAAAAGTTCAACAGTAATAAGAATGCGAAAATACCTAAAGCAATAAATAAATAGCTGTAATGTAAATCACCACTATAAAACAAAGCAATGACTAAAATGGCTAGTAAATCATCTACAATAGCTAAGGCTGCCAAGAAAATCTTTAAACTAGCTGGAACCCGTTTACCCAATAGCGTAATAACAGCCAATGCAAAAGCGATATCGGTAGCCATAGGAATTCCCCAACCATGCTCTGTCGGTAGTCCTTTATTAATGAACAAGTATATGAGCGCGGGCAGAATAGCACCACCCACAGCTGCTAAAATTGGTAATAATGCTTTTTTAGGAGATGATAATTCTCCCTCAACCAATTCGCGTTTTATTTCTAAACCAACCAATAGAAAAAATATCGCCATTAATCCATCGTTAATCCAAAGCAGTATGGAGTAGTTTAAATGAATATTTTCTGTTTCAAATCCGACTGTTGTATTTAATAAATTATTAAACGAAGTTGCCAGTGGAGTATTCGCAATAATCAAGGAAATAATAACACAGATAAATAACAGAATACCTCCCGTATTACTAGATTGTAAAAACTGCTTGAAAATTTTTAAATTAATTAAATTTGACATGAAGACTTTATCATTTAGTGATCAATATGGAAAAAAAAGTAGGCATCAAAATGACGATTGTACCTACATCATGTAATTTCACTAAGATAGGTTTTTCTTTTAAAAAACGAGTGATTACAAACTGATATATATGAATACTGCACCATAAAAGCCATAGTTATGTTAACTAGATAATTATTTTGAAAGACTTAACATAAACTTCACATCAGATTTACCGTATGGTAAAAACACAAACTTATCTTTATGGTAATTAAAAATTAAAAGAGATGATTAAAGACTTTGAATTAACAGCTTTAGAAAGCTACACAGATGCAATCGAATTTACATTTGATGGAGATGATTTATTATCAGGAGAAGATTAACCTGAATTTTATTGAACAAGTTGTCGCACGCTTAAAGCGTGTTTTTTTTTCAATCTATGATTAAATAAAAAGGACCGATTAAATAAATCAGTCCCTTCATAACATGATAAAATAAAAAATGATTACTTAATTTTCATCACCATATTATCAATACCTTCTATTTTAGTATCCGCCTTACCTGTCTTATTTTTTGATGATTTATAATGCACATGGTTTTGAGTCCCCTCCACATGTACGATATCAACATGATTAGCATTGACCTTATTACCCATACCTTCTACACTCACTTTTTTGACATCGTCTAGGTTGACGGAGTTACTTGCACCTTCAATTTCGAGTTTTGCAAAAGAACCCTCGATCGTCACTGTATTTTCCAGACCTTCTATTTTAACCACATCATTAGCAGTCACTTTAATCGTACGTTTGTTACCCTTACCTTCTATAACAATCTCTTTTCCTTTTACCTGATCAACTTGAGTAATCGGTTTAGAATCGATCGCCGCATAGGTTACACTTGTTGCTGCTAATAAAATAGCTGCAAAACCAAGTATCATATTTTTTCTTATCATAATCATAACAATATATTTTGTGTCAATAGAACAATCAATAAGGATATAAAGTTTTTATTTTTTTAGCCAGCCAAACCAGCCCGATCCCCATGATTTTTTCTTTTCTATGGCTTTTACATGCTTTGGAAATATTTTAAGTATAGCTTGAATTTTTTCCTTCGCAATTTCTTGATCACCTAATTCAAATGATGCTTCAGCAGACATCAATGTCATTTCCGCCCAATCATCATCTTCTTCCCAGTTTTCGGCAACATACATTTCTTGGGATTCTTGACTGATACGAATCACATTTTCCCAATCTTGCAAATGAAAATAAGCACGGACTACATGAATGAGTATCAAATGAAAATCACCATATGATTCTTCTTCTACTAAAGTAGACTTTGTCGAATCATAAGCAACTAACAAATCTTGTAAAGCTGCAGCATAGTTGCCCAACAAAAAGTACGATTTTCCCCTCAAATAATGTAACTTACGATAATCGATCAGCGCCATTTCCTGCAACGGTTTTGTTGCTTGATAATTATTGGCACATGCTATACATTGATCATACTGCTCTAATTGAAAGTAATTTTGCATCAACATATACCAATTTGAGGCATCATCAGGTTTACTTTCTAATTCTTTTTGCCAATCTTTTAACGTTTCAGAATCTCCCCTATGATTGATTAAATCAAAGCGTGCATTCTGAATTTCCATATATGCTTGACGAGTTACAAATAAATCCTCTTCATCATACGTGGTGTAATCTGCAGAATGAATGAGTTCATCATATTCCTGAGAGATGATTTTTAATCTTTCTTCTGCTTCTTTTATATAGCCTAATTTAAACTCACATTTGGTCACATAAGCAGAAATACGGAGGTAATTGGGTAAGTCAAATTCTTTAAAACTTTCATCCAGTAGCTCATGATAATTGATCAAGGCATCTTCATATTCACCCTTTTCAAAATAGGCATCAGCCAATGTATTATAAAGTTCCCAAAACCTACTATAAGTAAGTCCTTCTTTACAGATATCGATGACCTCATCATATTTCCGTTTGCTACTGAGCGCTAAGGCATAATTATTACAGCACATAGACATAAGCTGGCTATTGATGAAGTAATTAGCTTCAAATTTATTCTTGTGGAAATACGCTTTAAATCCCAAATAAGACCTTTTGAAAAACTGCAAGCGGTAATTCAATAAAGGCATATCTAAAATGGGTGAACCGATCGAATTTTCAAACTCTGAAAATTCACATCCAGAATTAAAATAATCTATAGGACCATCTTCTGGCCAGTGTAAAATCTCAGGTAATTTCTTATAAACTTCATAGTAGGTCAGGATATAACGATGAATCGTTATTGAAAACCCTTCCAATTCTACCGCTTTGGCTAAATAAGGTAACGCTTCTTCGTAATTTCCCCCTTCCAGAATATAAGTTCCTGCAAAATGATAAGGTATAAACCATTCTGGGTAAAGGTCGATATAACGCTTAGCTTCGATTAGAGGATCGGACAAATCAAGCCCTAGCTCTTCACGAAAATTGCGCTGTACCATAATAGCAAAATAGATGCATTGCTTATTTTCCAATCCACCATTTAATAGATCCATTACCTGCTCATAATACTTAAATATTTCGGCATCTACTTCAGGATCTTCATTTCCATATAAAACTGCTTTTACCCCAGCCCAGCCCATCATTTCATAGTCATGATATTCCATAGCGAGTTGCCCGATATCCAGATATAACAAAACATTATTGGACAGTATATCGTGTTTATATTTTTTGAATTCGGCTAATGCTTGCTGATGTTGATTGAGATTCTCACGGAGTATCATTGCTTTAAAAAGTACGCTTTCAGTTAGCAAGGCACATTTACTAATCCGATCATGCACATATAATACTTCATAGATAGCAAGCAATTCATTTATATTGCGAACAGATTCAGTATACTTTTCATGTAAATAATTTAGATCAGCACTAAATCGACACACATTTTCCAATTCATCTTCATGCACACTCAATCTTTCGATATAGGAAGCGTACTCATCATAATCTAAATCTTTATAGAAAAAGCGTGTCGTTTCCAATAAACCAAATAATGCAGCTTCATTGTTTGGTTCAATTTCTAAAATGGTTTTATATAGGGTGATAACTTCCTGAAAGTCATTTAAGGAAAGTTCCTTATTATCTTCTTCTGAAATTTGATAATCAAGTTCTTTAAGTACGTTCGCTTTTAATAATAATGCAGGGATATCTTGAGGATTCAATACTAGAAAAACTTCCAATTCAGATAAACAATCTTCATATCTCCCCTCTTCATACAAATTTACTAGATCTTGAAACTTCATAAATTACGGCTCTTTTATATAAAAATAAAAATATATTACAAACTTCAAAACAGTTCAAAAAAATAAACTGTAAAACAGCTCATTATTAAATGATAAAATAATGAGTGGCTTGTAACAATAAAAATAAAAAAAAGGAACCCCGATGGGTTCCTTTCCAATATCTAACAAATTGACTCGGGGTTAAAACTCTATTTTACTGCGTCAATAACTGCTTTGAAAGCATCTGGGTTGTTTAATGCTAAATCAGCTAAAACCTTACGATTTAAACCAATGTTTTTAGCATTTAATTTACCGATCAACACGGAATAAGATAATCCTTGTTGACGAGCTCCAGCGTTAATACGTTGAATCCATAAAGCTCTAAACTCGCGTTTTTTGGTTTTACGGTCGCGGTAAGCGTACTGTAAACCTTTTTCTACTGTATTTTTAGCAATAGTATATACTTTGCTACGTGATCCATAATAGCCTTTCGCTAATTTAAGGATTTTTTTACGTCTTCTTCTCGAAGCAACTGCGTTAACCGAACGTGGCATATTTTTAAAATTATTTGGTAAAAGGCGCCATGTTTTACAATGAACTTACTACCCTGTACCCGGTTAAAAAATTATTATTAATTAAATCGAATAAAACTTATTTACCGATAGCAAGCATACGTTTAACGTTGCCCATATCGCCATCAGATACATAACTTGTTGTTGTTAAGTTACGTTTACGTTTTGTGCTCTTTTTTGTCAAGATGTGGCTTTTGAAAGCGTTTTTTCTTGCGATTTTACCTGTTCCAGTAAGCTTAAAACGTTTTTTAGCACTGGAATTGGTTTTTACTTTTGGCATAATACTTTAAATTTTATATCAATCTGTTAGAATTTTTTTATTATTTTTTAGCTACCAACTTAGGTGCTAAAGTTAAAAACATACGTTTTCCTTCTAATTTAGGTAGCAATTCTACTTTACCTACTTCTTCTAAAGCTTGAGCAAAACGCAATAACAAGATCTCTCCTTGTTCCTTGTGTACAATTGCACGACCTTTAAAGTGTACGTAAGCACGAACTTTCTCACCACTTTCAAGAAACTTGATTGCATGTTTCAATTTGAAATCAAAATCATGTTCACTGGTATTAGGTCCGAAACGGATTTCTTTAATAACAGTTTGCTTTGCATTAGCTTTGATTTCTTTTTGTTTCTTCTTTTGCTCGTAAACAAATTTACTGTAGTCGATAATTTTACAAACCGGCGGAACAGCATTTGGCGAAATCTCAACTAAATCAAGTTCCAATTCATCTGCAAGCTCTAAAGCTTTACGTGTAGGATATACTCCTGTTTCCACATTGTCACCTACCAAACGTACCTCAGGCACACGGATTAGTTCATTAATGCGGTGATCTGGTTCTTTCTTTCTCATTGGTGGTCTAGGACCACCTGGTCTTTTTAATGCCAAATGTTTAAATATTTAAACGGTTATTTCTTTAATTAATACTTCTCTAAATTCGTCAGCAGTCATGGAACCCAAGTCTACTGAACCATGTTTACGAACAGAAATCGTGCCACTCTCAGCCTCTTTCTCGCCCACAATCAACATGTAAGGCAGTTTTTTCACCTCTGCATCTCTGATTTTACGACCTACTTTTTCATCACGCAAGTCTATCAGTCCGCGAATATCGGAATTATTTAGCGATTCTAAAAGATTTTTCGCATATTCTTCATATTTTTCTGATACAGGCAAGATGATAAATTGTTCTGGCGCAAGCCATAATGGAAATTCTCCCGCACAATGTTCGATCAATACGGCGATAAAACGCTCCATCGAACCAAATGGTGCCCTGTGAATCATCACCGGTCTATGTTTTGCATTATCAGAACCCGTATATTCCAATTCAAAACGCTCAGGCAAATTATAATCCACTTGAATAGTACCTAGCTGCCATTTACGACCCAAAGCATCTTTCACCATGAAATCTAGTTTAGGACCATAGAAAGCTGCCTCTCCGTACTCAATGACTGTTGACAATTCTTTTTCTGCAGCAGCTTCAATAATCGCACTTTCTGCTAATGCCCAGTTTTCATCTGTACCAATATATTTCGTACGATTTTCCGGATCCCTCAACGAAATCTGTGCCGTATATTCTTCAAAACCTAAGGCTCTGAATACATATAATACTAAGTCGATTACTTTTTTAAACTCTTCTTTTACTTGATCAGGACGGCAAAATAAATGCGCATCATCCTGAGTAAACCCTCTCACACGTGTCAAGCCATGTAACTCTCCAGATTGTTCGTAACGATAAACAGTACCAAACTCTGCAAAACGTACAGGAAGATCTTTATATGAACGCGGTTTTGTCTTATAGATCTCACAGTGATGCGGACAGTTCATCGGTTTTAAGAAAAACTCTTCGTCTTGAACTGGAGTTTTAATCGGCTGGAAGGAATCCTCACCGTACTTATCATAATGACCTGAAGTCACATACAATTGCTTATTACCAATATGTGGAGTCATGACAGGCTCGTATCCTGATTTCAATTGAGCTCTTTGTAAAAAATCTTGCAATTTCTGACGTAAAGCTGCTCCTTTAGGTAACCACAATGGTAATCCTGCACCAACTTTTTCAGAAAAAGCAAATAATTCTAATTCTTTACCTAATTTACGATGATCACGCTTCTTTGCTTCTTCAATAAACTTCAAATATTCGGTTAATTCAGAAGCCTTTGGAAAAGTAACACCATAGATACGGGTCAATTGTTTACGTGACTCATCCCCTCTCCAGTACGCACCAGCGACATTCGTTAATTTGATCGCTTTGATAAATCCTGTATTCGGAATATGCGGACCACGACATAAGTCGGTAAATTCACCCTGTGTATAAAATGTGATCTTACCGTCTTCTAGATCTTTGATCAAATCCAATTTGTACTCATCTCCCTTTTCAGTAAAATAAGCAATGGCATCAGCTTTTGAAACAGCTTTACGTTCGAAAATTTCTTTACGCTTTGCTAATTCCAACATCTTATCTTCGATTTGTTTAAAATCATCCGATGAGAATTCACGATCTCCAAAATCTACATCATAATAAAACCCAGTTTCAATCGCTGGACCAATACCAAACTTGATACCTGGATAAAGTTCTTCTAATGCTTCTGCTAATAAATGCGCTGAAGAATGCCAAAAGGTCGATTTACCATTGGTATCATTCCAAGTCAACAATTTTACTGTAGAATCTTCTTCAATTGGGCGAGATGAATCCCAAATTTCTCCATTTACTTCAGCCGCTAAAACATTTCTAGCTAGACCTTCCGAAATTGACAGTGCTACTTGAGCAGCTGAAGTTCCTTTTTCATATTCACGAACGGAACCATCAGGTAATGTAATTTTAATCATCAACAAATATGATTATTTTTAGTAATTATTTATAAAACAATACTTTACAGATTCACAACATACTAAGTTGCTTCTAATCGGCAAAGCTTAACACTTAAAATCTGATAATAGATTCATTATCCATCAAATATACTGAAAATAATCGACAACTACACTTTTAACTCTTTACTCATACTCCATTATCGTGAGCTACATTTTAGCGTCCTCTCCCTATTGAAAGGCTTTTACTTCCTTAACCAAGGATAGCAAACGCATATTGGCGATAGAAAAACTAAACCAGAATATGGAATGATTTTTTTATCGTTATGATTGTAGAGTGAGTGAGATTCCTATCTAATTTAAAAGTAATGAATTGAAAACACTCCAGATATCACAATCTTTTTTATTATTTTTGCAATCTTAAATTCATTACTATGTCACATCAAGTTCCAGAAGACGGTACTTTACTTCCGTTGATGGAAGAATTCTATACAATTCAGGGAGAGGGATTTCACACAGGAAAAGCTGCATATTTTATTCGATTGGGAGGATGTGATGTCGGTTGTCACTGGTGTGATGTCAAAGAAAGCTGGGATGCTACTTTACACCCGCTGACTACTGCTGACCAGATCATTGAAAATGCTAAAAAATATCCAGCTAAAACAGTTGTAATCACTGGAGGAGAACCCTTAATATATAATTTAGACTATCTAACAAAAGGACTGCACGAAGCTGGGATTCAAACTTTTATTGAAACATCAGGAGCCTATCCACTAAGTGGTGAATGGGACTGGATATGTCTATCTCCAAAGAAATTCAAAGCTCCTAGGAAAGATGTTTTAGAAGCAGCAGGTGAATTAAAAGTCATTGTTTTCAATAAAAGTGATTTTGAATGGGCCGAAGAGCACTCAAAATTAGTTAATAGCAATTGTAAATTATACTTGCAGCCCGAATGGTCCAAATATTCTGAAATGACTCCATTGATCATTGATCATGTGAAAGATAATCCAAAATGGAATATCTCTCTTCAGACCCATAAGTATTTAAATATCCCTTAATCCATAAGGGATTCATCCACAAAAAAGGCGATCAATGATCGCCTTTTTTGTGGATGAAGATTTCTTTACTTATTTCAGATACTTTGCTTGAAAATCAGTTAGCGAATATTGCTGCACTTGTGGACTAACTTTCAGATCTTTAACTAAAATATTACCCTGATCATCCGTATCTATAAAATCCAGAGTCGGTTTAAGAACAACCTTTCCATTGAAATCTAATAACCCTTGTTTATTATTTTCCGAAAATAACAGATATGTTCCAACAAAATTGCTGATATTCGTTAAGCCCCCAATGATAGAAACTCCTGATGCGTTAATAATGCCATATTGGTCTTCTATGGCATAGACCATATTTTCATCATTGATACCGTAGAGAACTTCAAACCCTACGCGATTTATTTTCTTAGCTTCATCATCAATGATCCAAAATAGGCTACTGCTATCCGATACGATTGCTCTCTTTTTATTCAGCACATCAATCGAATAGAAATTTGCAGGTTGTACAATGGTACCATCTGTTTTTTTAACGCCAAATAAATGTTCATCACCATAAGATGCGTTCTGCTGTGAAAACCACTTTAGGGGAGCTTTCAGCTCAAAAGCATCTTGAAATACACTTGCATCTTCTAGATTACTTCCCTCAGTAGCAGATAATTTGACGATTTTCACATCATCAGGTAAATCAAACTCTTTTAAGTCAGCGAGTTTCTTTAATTCAGAAACTTCAAAACCCAACTCTTCATGAACCTGATCATTTAATTTCAAAACAGCCCCGGGGATATTGATCAAGAAAGGTAAGCTACTCAAGTAATAACTTGGCAACTCGGGTGCGTACCAGACCATCATAGTAACCTCGCCAGCATTGGGATCAATAACTTTTAATTTTGCCTTGACACAGCTGATACCATTTATAATTTCTTTTTCAGCTTCATTCTCCAAAGTAAGATAAGCATCCTCTTCATGTCTAGGATCTTTCAGTAATGGATATTCATGGGATAAAGCATCTTGAGACAACAAGTCATCACCTTTTGTAAAGGAATATTCCTGTTTTTGAATCCGATCTGCGATCAACACATGACCTTGATTGTCTACAGATTTAATTTTCGAGGGAGATGTGAAGATGACAACTTCTTTAATAGCTACTCCCCCCTTTATAAAAGGTTCATAAAAATCGACCGCAAATTCGGGTACTGATTTCTCTAATTCTTCGAGCGCGATCTGTCCCTTAAAACTTACTTTCATTTGCCATACTTTATCCTGTGCTATTGCAGAATGGGATAATAGTATGGTCAGAAATACAACATGAACCAACTTTTTCATACATTACAAATATAGCTCGTAAACAACAAAAGATAGACCAAAATGATCTATCTTTTGCAATAAAAAATTATTTCGTTGATTTAGTTCCTTTTTGTTGATCTAAACTAAAATAGCGATGTAAATTTTTCCAATTCGCATCCAACTCCTTTCTTAGGTTCCACTCAAATATGATTTCTGATCTATTTTTTTACCATTTATCATTTATAGATCAATGATCCTTTTTGTTTTTACAGCTTCATCACAGGCAAATGCAATACGCAAACTATTTATAGCATCTTCAGCTTGTTTTGTCAAATCCATATCTTCGATGATTGCTTTTTGAAAAAACAACTGTTCACGATTACATAAATCCTGATGCGTAGGTTCATCTTCGAGTCTAATCCATTCATCAGCTTTTAAAAATTCATTATCCACATCTATATTAGCATGATGAACGCGAATTGACTCTGTTTTGGTATGTGCCTCAACAGAGTCCGAAACTCCTTCTTTCACAGCATCATTAGGAACGATAGATACTGATCCTTTAGGTCCAAATACATCTTTAACAAAAAAAGCCGTCTGACTCACCATAGGTCCCCAACCTGCTTCATACCAACCAACAGAACCATCATCAAAATGCAACTGAAGCTGCCCATAATTATAGTTTGTCTCAGGTATATCTGTTGTTAATCTTGCTCCTATCGCAGAAACACGGATCGGTTTTGCATCAGTCATTTGACACATAACATCAATATAATGCACGCCACAATCGACTATGGGACTCAAGCTCTCCATTAAGTTACGATGCACATTCCACATGTATCCATGACTCTGCTGGTTCAGATTCATACGCATCACCAATGGGGTCCCTAACGTACGACTGATCGCAATAAACTTTTCCCAAGAAGGGTGGTAACGTAAAATATATCCAACCACGAGCTTTTTCTGATACCTTAAAGCCGCATCAATAACATGTTGCGCTCCTAGTACCGTATCCGCTAAAGGTTTTTCGATAAAAACATGAGCACCCGCTTCAAAGGCTTTAATAGCATAGTTTTCATGTGTATCAGGATAAGTAGAAATACAGACAGCGTCGGGTTTTGTAACTAAAAGTGCCTGCTCAAAATTATCAAATTCAGGATAATTGGTATTAAGGGATTTATTTAACACGGTCTTACTCGTCCCACGAGACACGAGACCAACAATTTCAAATCCAGCAAGATCATGGTAAGCACGCGCATGCGAAGCGCCCATATTACCACATCCAACGACTAATATGTTAATTACTGTCTTCATATCTTAAATAAAAGGTGTTTTCCCGGGTTGAGGAATCGCACGATTATCGGCTTGCATCTTCCAATCATACTCCGCAGAGGTTGGTCCTAATACTTCAGTAGACTGCATAATCTGGTCATACGTGATCGCTTTTCCTGTGTATGCAGCTGTTCGAGACCAAATGGCAAGCAAGGTACTATTAGCAAGATGTGGACCATCATTGATGACTTTCTTATTGCGGAGCGCTTGAAAAAGTTCATCGTGCTGAGTTTGATACATATTATTATTTCTTCCAGTAAATTTCCAAGGTTTATCACCATAGACTTCAAAATTGGAAGGAATATTTAGGTTTGCTCGTCCATTTTTTCCAATAACATCAACTGTATTTCTTGAATCTGTACCATTCTGTTGGCGACAGGAATGAAAACCTTTCAATCCATTACCATAATCAAATTCGATCGACATATGGTCAAAAACATTTCCAAATTTATCTCGTTCACGAGACTGTCTTCCACCTGTGGCGATAATGGTCTTGGGGACAATATCACCTAATGCCCAAGACATCATATCGACACTATGTATCGCCTGCTCTACGATCAAATCGCCTGAATATCTTTGAAAATAAAACCAGTTTCGCAACTGATACTCCAAATCAGACCAATCTGCCTGCCTATCTTTATGTGACAATTCGCCTCCAAATCTAAAGGTAGAAATGGATTGTATATCACCAATATCTCCTTGTTTGATCCTTTGAAAAATTTCACGGTTTGGTGTTGCATAGCGAAAACAAAAACCACTCACCAGACAAAGGTTTTTATCTTTTGCAATCTTTACACTTTCAAAAACTCTTTTCAGATTGGGAATATCCACAGCTACCGGTTTTTCACAAAAAATATGTTTTCCTTTTTTCACGGCTTCTTCCAAATGATCAGGTCTAAAATTTGGTGGTGAACAGAGCAATACCACATCCACATCTGTATCCATCAATTTTTGAAAGCCTAGAAAACCTAAAAATATATTTTTATCGTTTACTTTGACTTGATCTTTAGAAATTTGTTTTAAAGAATCAAGACATAGGTCTACTTGATCTTGAAATATATCGGCAACAGCCGTAATGATGACATTTGGATCTGCACGCAAGGCCTGTGAAGCTGCTCCTGTCCCTCTACCTCCGCAACCTACAAGGCCGATTTTAATTTTCTTCGAAGCATTCGTGGCATACAAGTCTAGACTTGAAGCTGCTAAAGCAGTGCCCAAAACCATAGTATTTGTTTTCTTTAGAAAAGAACGGCGATTTAGATTTTCTAAATTCATATGATAGCTTATTATTTTCGGTTGTGTTTATCTCTTCTATTCTTTCAAATTGAGAGTTTTAAAATTAATATTAAATTTGAGACTATAAAATTATAATTGCCCTCCTTATGTAATAATGTTGTGGGTTGGTCGATTAGGTCTCTTTGTAAGAAGCTAATATCGCTTCTTACAAAGAAAAAAATTGATAGATGATGCTAATATTTTTTAAATCATAATAGGAAAAAGAGTATTTAAATACATAAATATCACATTTAAGCGATGTCTATTTTATTTTTATCAATTAATAGCTATTTTAATTTGATTTCTATTAACAAAGTATTATTTTTGACTCATTATTAATACAAACATGATTTTTGCACACGTACATCACTTTCATATGCATCATCGCCATTGCGGCGATATGTAATAAGTGTGTTTCTACGTGAAGCATTTTTTTCCCTTGTGTTTGATTTCTATATATTAATAATTTACAGCTAACATTATAAAGCTTTGAAAAATCTTAAAATTGCTATCCAAAAATCGGGTAGATTAAACGAAAAATCAGTTCAATTACTTAAAAACTGTGGTCTTGACTTCGAAAACTATAAAAGTTCTTTAATTACAACCGTTTCCAATTTCCCACTAGAAATTCTTTTCCTTCGCGATGATGATATCCCAGGATATGTGGAACAGGGAATTGCTGATTTAGGCATTGTTGGTGAGAATGTCATTGATGAAACCGAATCTGAAGTAAATTATCTGCAGCGTTTAGGCTTTGGAAAATGCACCTTAAAATTGGCTGTTCAAAAAGACAGTAAAATTCAAGATCTAAAAGATCTCAATGGCAAATCAATTGCAACCTCCTACCCTGTTATCTTAAAGAAGTTTTTAGACGAATATCGCATTGAAGCAGATATCCAAATGATCTCTGGATCTGTTGAAATCGCTCCAGGATTAGGATTGAGTGATGCGATCTGCGATATTGTATCTACTGGTGGAACATTGAAAAACAATGGTCTTAAACAATTTGCTGATGTCCGCAAATCTGAAGCGATTCTTATTGGTCGTCCAGGATTAGAGGACAATGAAATACTGATGGAGCTTTTGCAAAGGATTCAGTCCGTCTTATTGGCGAAGGAAACAAAATATGTTGTTCTTAACGTCGAGAAAATAAATCTACCTACCATTACAGCTTTATTACATGGGGTAAAATCGCCTACTGTTGTTCCTTTAGCTGAAGAAGGTTGGGTCGCAGTTCACACCGTTATCTCAGAAGATGATTTCTGGGGCAAGATCAACAAATTGAAATCTGCTGGTGCCCAAGGAATTGTGGTGATGCCGATCGAGAAAATTATTATGTAAAAAAATAGGCTATTTTCGCTTAAAAAAAAATCCATGATGCTTAAAACTTTTGAATATGCCAAGTTATCTCCCGCTGAACTGCAAGAGTTAACTACGCGTAATACAGATCCTTCACATGCTATCCAAGATACGGTTTTGGATATTATTCAAGAAGTACGTCAGAGTGGGGATCTAGCTTTAATCAACTATGCTTATCAATTTGACAAAGTTGAATTAGAGAAGCTTTATCTTGATGCTGATGATATTGATGCCTTAGCATCAACGATCAATCGTGATCAACAGCGTGCTTTAGAGATTGCATTCCAAAACATCCATAAATTCCACTCTTCACAAGTAAAACGTGAGCGTGTGGTAGAAACTACAATTGGAGTAAAATGCTGGCGAGAAATTCGCCCTATTGAAAAAGTAGGTCTCTATATCCCTGGAGGATCGGCTGTTTTGCCCAGTACATTGTTAATGCTGGGTGTGCCAGCGCGAATTGCGGGTTGTAAAGAAATTGTCGTCTGTTCTCCACCTCAAAAAAGTGGTAAGATCAATGGCTTTGTTGCCTACTGCCTTAAATTGTTAAAAATAGAGCGTATTTACTTGGTAGGTGGTGCCCAAGCTATAGCAGCGATGGCATTTGGTACCGAAACCATCCCAAAAGTAGATAAGATATTTGGCCCTGGAAATCAGTTTGTGACCAAAGCCAAGAGTATTGTTCAAGGAATGGCAAATGTCAGTATCGATATGCCGGCAGGTCCTTCCGAGGTATTAGTGATTGCCGATCAAACAGCAACAGCATCATTTGTTGCTGCAGATCTGTTAGCTCAAGCTGAGCATGGAGCCGATAGTCAGGCAGTACTGGTAGCAACTTCTACAGCTATTATTGATGCTGTAAATCTGGAGTTAGAAAAGCAATTGGCCGTTTTACCCCGTTTTGAATTAGCAAGTAAAGCCATTGAAAACTCTTATGCCGTATTAGTGGCTGATATGCAAGAAGCACTTGCCTTTAGCAATTATTATGCTCCCGAGCATTTGATTTTAGAAACAGATGAATGGGAACGTCTTGTTCGTCTTATTTTGAATGCAGGTTCTGTATTTTTAGGACACTTAACTCCTGAAAGTGCTGGAGATTATGCTTCAGGAACCAATCACACATTGCCCACGTCGGGTTATGCGAGATCTTATTCGGGTGTTTCTGTTGACTCTTTCGTCAAAAAGATTACTTTTCAACATATTAGTGAGGAAGGTTTAGTAAATATTGGATCTACGGTAGAGATTTTAGCGGAATTAGAGGGGCTTCACGCTCATAAAAATGCGGTTACTATCCGAAAGGAAAATTAAAATACAATATCCCAAAAAAAAGCCTTTCAGTAAAGATCTGAAAGGCTTTTTTAATACTTTTTTGGATTTAGTTTTTCAATGCTTCACCCACTTTTTTAGCTTTATCGCCAACAGCTTTAGCAGCATCTTTTGTACCCTCGCCTACAGCCTTAGCTGCGTCTTTAGTACCTTCAACTGCAGATTTCCCAGCTTTAGCCGTAGCATCTGCTGCTTTATCAAGGGCATTACCTGTCGCGTGAGCAGCATCTTTAACGCCATCTTCAACGTCGTTCGCTACCTTAGCTGTACCAGCAGTGATTTTTTCCCAAGCAGTTTTTGTTTCCGCGACTGTTTTACGAGCAGCTTCTTCCGCTTTTTTATCTCCTTTAGCAATAGCAGCGTCTAGATCTTTTTGAGCTTGCTCATATTTAGCTTTCGCTTCATCCGCAGCAACATCTGCATGTTTATCTAAACTATCTAAGGAATTATCTAACTTTTCACCTACTGTGACTTCTCCATCACTATTTTTATCTTCTTTCGGAGTATTATTACAAGCAGCAAAAGTTAATGAAACTCCTGCGAACAATGCTAAAAATGCAACTTTCTTCATTTCTATATTTTTTTGGTTAACATATTTAACCAAACAATATTTATGCCAATTATGATCTTGGATATATGGTACCTTTTGCAGCTTCCAATGTATTCTTCAATAAACCAACTATAGTCATCAAACCCACTCCTCCAGGTACAGGTGTGATCCATGAAGCCTTAGGGGCAACTTGATCAAAATCCACATCGCCATATAGTTTAAAGCCAGATTTAGTTTCAATAGAGTCTTCTCTATTGATACCAACATCAATAACAACAGCATCATCTTTCACCATATCTGCAGTTACAAAGTTTTTCTTACCTATTGCGGCAACAATGATATCGGCACGTAAAACCTCCGTTTTAAGATCTTTCGTACGACTATGTGTCAAGGTAACTGTACAGTTACCTGGGTTTGCATTACGGGCTAAAAGAATACTCATTGGCGAACCAACAATATTACTTCTTCCAACGACTACAGCATGTTTACCAGCAGTCTCTATTTTATAATAATCCAACATCAACATAATACCATAAGGTGTTGCTGGAATAAAACAAGGTAGATTACGTTGCATTCTACCTAAGTTGATCGGATGAAAACCATCGACATCTTTACGGTAATCTATTGCTTCTGTGATTTTATCAGGATCGATATGTTTGGGAAGAGGCAACTGTACGATTAAACCGTCAATAGATGCATCTGCATTGATTTCTTGAATTTTCGCAATCAATTGTTCTTCTGTCACATCGACATCGTAACGAATATTAGTAGACTCAAAACCTACTAATTCACAATTACGCATTTTACTCGCCACATAGGTTTCGCTTCCGCCGTCATTTCCGACTAAGATAGCCACTAAATGTGGTTTACGTCCAGCTTGCGCTGTAAAATCAGCTGCATCTTTTTTGATGTCTTCTTTAATTTTAGCTGATACGAGTTTACCGTCTAATAAATTCATTTTTATAGGAATAGGATTTTTTAATTTTCTAATCTAATTTCAATACTGCCATGAATGCCGATTGTGGAATTTCAACGTTACCTACTTGACGCATACGTTTTTTACCTTTCTTCTGCTTTTCCAAAAGCTTACGTTTACGCGAAATATCTCCACCATAACATTTTGCTGTTACATCTTTACGCAATGCTGAAATGGTCTCACGTGCAATAATTTTCATCCCAATAGATGCTTGGATACGAATTTCAAATTGTTGACGAGGCAATAGTTCTTTTAATTTTTCACAAATTTTCTTACCAAAATCATAGGCATTACTTCTGTGGATCAAAGATGATAATGCATCTACTGGCTCATCATTCAAACGAATATCCAAACGTACTAAATCCGATTGACGGTATCCGATCTGCGTATAATCAAAAGAAGCATATCCTTTAGATATGGTCTTCAATTTATCATAAAAATCAAATACAATCTCGCCCATTGGCATTTCAAATACCAATTCAACACGATCAGATGTCAAATAAGATTGGTTGATGATTGCACCACGTTTCTGAATACATAAAGACATGATCGGTCCTACGAAATCCGATTTAGTGATGATATTTGCTTTAATATAGGGTTCTTCAATCGCATCTAATTTACTTGGATCAGGTAAATCTGAAGGATTATGAACTTGGACTTCTTCTTTATCTTTTGTCAAGTAAGCTTTATAAGATACGTTGGGTACTGTCGTAATAACAGTCATATCAAACTCACGCTCTAGACGCTCTTGGATAATCTCCATGTGTAGCATACCTAAGAACCCACAACGGAATCCAAAACCTAATGCTGCTGAGGATTCTGGTTCAAATACCAGAGAAGCATCATTCAACTGTAAACGATGCATAGATTCACGCAATTCCTCATAGTCTTCGGTATCAACAGGATAGATACCTGCAAAAACCATTGGTTTTACTTCCTCAAATCCTTGAATGGCACCATCACAAGGTCTTTCTTTATGGGTGATGGTATCTCCCACTTTTACTTCACGTGCTTCTTTGATTCCGGAGATGATGTATCCAACATCTCCAGTTCTAACGACATCTTTAGCAACTTGATTTAATTTCAAGGTTCCGATCTCGTCGGCACTATATTCTTTTCCTGTAGCCACAAATTTTACTTTGTCACCTTTACGGATCTCGCCATTTTCAACTTTGAAATACGCCATGATACCACGGAAAGAATTATAAACAGAGTCGAAAATCAAAGCCTGTAACGGAGCTGTCGGATCACCTAGTGGTGCCGGCACTCGTGCTACAATCGCTTTTAAAATATCAGGAATACCAAGACCTGTTTTACCAGATGCTGGAATAATATCTTCACGTTTACCGCCTATTAAATCAATGATTTGATCTTTCACTTCCTCAGGCATAGCCCCTGGAAGATCCATTTTATTTAAAATTGGAATGATTTCCAAATCGTGCTCTAATGCTAGATAAAGATTGGAAATTGTTTGTGCTTGAATTCCCTGCGATGCATCGACGATTAACAATGCTCCTTCACAGGCAGCAATAGATCGTGATACTTCGTAAGAAAAATCGACGTGTCCTGGAGTATCAATTAAATTTAAGATATACTCTACTCCGTCTTGTATATAGTTCATCTGGATGGCGTGACTCTTAATGGTAATACCACGTTCACGTTCCAAATCCATATTATCTAGTAATTGTGCCTGCGCTTCACGTTGTGTAATGGTATTGGTGTACTCCAATAATCGATCGGCTAATGTACTTTTACCGTGATCAATGTGTGCGATGATACAGAAATTACGTATTTGCTTCATATAGGATTTTTAAAAATCGTTTCTAAAAAGCAAAGATACTTTTTTTGACAGACATTTAAGCTAAGCTCGATCCTATTTTATACACATAATTTTGTTCTATAGCCTTTAAGATAAAAAATGTTTTCGATTTGCGGTTACGTTTTCTACCTGCCATTCAATCTGACCTTTAAACTCTTGGGAACGTATAGGGCAGTCCTTTACTTGGCAGTAACTGCAACACTCCGGAAGGCATGGATCGGCATGTATAAAAAACTCCGTATCAATGGACATTTTTGTATTCACCATCTTATCTAAGGTCGATATATCATCATGCACTTTATCTAAAGTATAATAATTAGGAAGCGTCAAATGGCAGTCAACATGCAATTCATTGCCATAGCGTTGTACCCGCAAATTATGAATATCAATCCAATCGACGTGACGATTTTGCTGTAATACTTGAACGACCTCTTTAACCAAATCTACATCAGACTCATCCATCAAACCACCTATCGATTGACGTAGCAATTTATATCCACTATATAATATGAAACCACCAAGTGCAAAAGAAATGGCAATATCAATCCATTTCAACCCTGTCAATTTCATGAGGATCAACCCAATAATAAGACCTACTGTACTATACGCATCTACTTGTAAGTGCTTACCATCAGCTTCCAAAGTGAGTGATCCAAGTGCACGCCCTCTTTTCATAATATAAAATCCGATGACAAAATTAATCAGGGCAGTAATTGCTACTAGACCTATTCCTTCTTCTAGATTGGACAACGTGGAAGGAAAAAAGATATTGTAAAATCCTTTTACTAAAATAATAGAACCGGCTATAAAGATCAATCCTCCTTCTAAAAAAACTGAAAAGAACTCTACCTTACCATGACCATAGGGGTGATTGTGGTCTTTAGGCTGTGCAGCTAAATAAATGCTGTAAAAAGCAAAGCTTGAAGCAATAACATTGACTATACTCTCGGCTGCATCAGTAAAGATAGCATTTGATGCTGTGAGAAAATAGGCAACAAATTTGACGATCATCAGTCCTAAGCCCGTTAATAAGGATAACAGAACTAATCTCTTTTGCTTAGACATCATATTATTTGTTTTTTTTCGCGACAAAGGTAGTCATATAACGCTATGATTTGCTTTTTAGTTTGATACTGGTTATCTTTTTAGCTCCATGTCATGCATTTATATTTAATATACCACCCTAAAATAGATATTCGTTTTTAAGTAAAAAAACTTGATAAAAATTTAGAGCCTATTCCAGACCTTTACTCACCCATCTAGATTTTCTATACGTAAAGAATCTTACTCAACTTCTAGATATAGGGGATTGTATTAATTAAGTAATCAAAATCGCAATAATTTTACATATTTTTTGTAAAAAAGAAACAATCGTTTGTCTTTTTTCAAGAAATTAGGGCATTATTTGCATTCTAAATAATATCTTTGTCTTACCATGAGCACACAATCATATTTATCAGATAGGATAAACAATTTATCCGAATCGGCTACGCTTAAAATGACTAAGCTTGGTCGTGAATTAGCCGCTAAAGGCGTTAATGTTATCAGCTTAAGTGTTGGCGAACCAGATTTTAATACTCCTGACCACGTTAAAGAAGCTGCTAAGGTGGCTTTAGACGAAAATTGGACGCGTTATTCTCCAGTTCCGGGATACCCAGAATTGCGTCAGGCTATTGTGAATAAATTGAAAATTGAAAATAATCTTGATTATGATATTTCTCAAATCGTAGTTTCTACTGGTGCAAAACAATCATTATCAAATGTTATTTTAACGCTAATTAACCCTGGAGATGAAGTTATTATCCCTACTCCTTACTGGGTTTCTTATTCGGAAATGGTTGTTTTAGCGGAAGGAAAATCAGTTTTCATCAATACGGAAATTGACAATAACTTTAAAATTACACCTGAACAACTTGAAGCTGCGATCACGCCAAAAACAAAATTATTCATGTTTTCCTCACCGAACAACCCTACAGGTACGGTATACAGTAAAGATGAATTAGCTGCTTTGGCAAAAGTATTTGAAAAACATCCACAGGTATTCATCTTATCAGATGAAATCTATGAACATATTAACTTTGTAGACAAACATGAGTCGATCGCTCAGTTTGATAGTATCAAAGACCGTGTCATCATTATCAACGGTTTCTCTAAAGCATTTGCAATGACAGGCTGGAGATTAGGCTACATCGCATGTAATAAAGAGATTGCTGCTGCAAATGATAAATTACAAGGTCAAACGACATCGGGAACATGCTCGATCTCACAACGTGCAGGAATCGTTGCTTATGAGCAAGGGTTAGCATCTGTGAATAAAATGAAAGAAGCATTTGCTCGTCGTCGTCAATTGGTTCATGATTTATTAGCTGCAATTCCGGGTGTTAAAACCAACTTACCTGAGGGTGCATTCTATTTCTTCCCAGAAATCAGTTCTTTCTTTGGGAAAAAGGATGAAAATGGAAATGTAATTAACAATTCATCAGACTTAGCATTATACCTATTAAACGTAGGTCATGTCGCTACAGTGGGTGGAGATTCATTTGGAAATGACAAATACATACGCCTATCTTATGCTGCTTCGGACGAGAGTTTAGTAGAAGCTTTGAAACGTATTAAAGAAGCATTAGGAAAATTAGCTTAATACTCCATATAGCACTGCTTAAAAAAGCGGTCCCTTGACTAAGTCAAGGGACCGCTTTTTTGCTTGATCTTTTCTATATTATGATTTTTGCTTGGATTATGCCATTTTCGAATGGCTCCTATCTACGCGATTCAAAGTAAATGAAAAAACACTTCCCGAACCATATTCACTTTGGACTGTAATGGCTCCCCCCTGTGCTTCTATAAACTCTTTACTAATACTTAAACCCAAACCCGTACCCTCTTTTTTTGTTCCAGGGATACGAAAATAACGTTCAAATATTTTATCCATATACCTTTCTTCTATGCCCTGTCCTGCATCTTTCACCGCAAATCTCACTTTATCCTCAGTTGACTCCACCTTAATCAGAATAGAAGAGTTTTCATAGGAATAACGAACGGCATTCGACAATAGGTTGGTCAATACCCAAGCCGTTTTTTCATTATCAGCAAGTACATCTGGCAGATTATTTTCCATTTGCAATTGCAGTTCTATCTTTTTTTGGTCTGCCATAGATCTTGTCGCCCGTATGGCATACTCCACGAGCTCACTAACGTTTGTTGGCGCCACATTTAACTGAATTGTCCCACTTTCAACCTGCGTCATATTCAAGAGTTCACCAGTAATTTTCAACAATCTCCCTGTGTCATCTCCGATACTCTTCACCAAGTTACTTTGGTCATCATTGAGCATGCCGATTTGCTTATTTTCTAAAAGTTGTAACCCCATTTTTATAGACGCAATAGGTGTTTTTAATTCATGCGAAATGGTCGCTATGAAATTAGTTTTGGCAAAGTCCATTTCTTTAAACTGCGTAATATTGCGCAGCATAATAACCTGCCCTATAAATTGTAAATCTGACTCTCCTGTGGGTACAATATTGATATCGACGATTTCTTTTTCAAAATAGCTTTCTTTACCATTGGCATAAATTTTTAGAAGTGTAGATTCACGTTGTTTTTCATCTTGAAATAAATCTTTAATAAAATCCCTGACGAGATCATTATTAACGGCTACATCTTGTATTTGTTTACCAATTAATTGGTCAGTTAGTAATCCGGTTATTTTCAATGCTTCTTCATTAGCAAACAATACGATCTTTTGTTCGTCAATACCAATTACAGGGTCATGCATTTTATTAATAAGCGTATCTATTCGCTTTTTTCCTTTCAAGATCTTATCCAGTTTACTCTCCGCATATTCCTCCAGTTTTTCCGCCATCGTATTAAAAGACTTTGCAAGCTCCCCAAATTCATTACGTTTTTCGTAATGGATACGTTTTTTATAATTTTCATCAGCAATCTGTTTAATACTCTCTGTCAATTCCTTTATAGGATTGGCAATATTGGAAGGTAAGTTGACGATGAGAATGAAAGCTATTAAGAAACACATAGTCCCAGTTATGGAAATCACTGCAATCGCTTTTTCTGCTGTTACGGATGCAATATCACTTTTACGTTCTATTGCTTCCATATTGAGCCGCATCAATTCCGTTATATCTTTTCTAATCTTTGAAAGTAATGTTACATCTTCCTTATTTTTTACAAATTGATAAAAATGTCTTTCTACCTGATCAGTTGCTTGTACTTCGCCGATCTCGGTAACATTATGTTTCTGTTTCTCCAAGTTTTCCTTGAAGTCATGTACTGCTGCAGGATCCACATGATATTCTTCAAGTGCTAACAACATATTACGCGCATACTGCAAGGTATTGTAATTCGCCACGAGGATATTATTGGTATCTCTTTTTAACTGATTGACGTACCAACCACTTACCACAACCAATAATACGATCATGAGAAACAGTGACCCAACACCAAAAGTTAACTTTGTTTTTATACGCATTATGAAAGAATTATAAGATCAATTTTTTCGTTTGAAAGCTTCGTGAGAAGTGTATTAAAGGTATTGGTTGCCCAGATTATTTTTATCAATCCCAAATGAGGCTTACCTATGCACACCGTCGTTATCTGTCTGGATTCACATTGTTCAATAATTGCTTTAGCAATTTTGCTATGATTAACTTTTATAATTTCGGCTCCCAATTCTGTTGCTAATTTAAAATTATTAATCAAATGTCGTTGTTTATCCAATGCTATTTTAGCAACACTTTCTTTAGGAGTTTGTACATAAAGTACAAACCACTTACTATTATAATAGTTTGCTAACCTAGCGGTCTTTCTAATCACAATTTTAGCGGTCTTTTCATTTGAACTGATACAAGCTAAAAACTGTTCCTTTTTGACATATTTATGATTAATGACCTCTGTTTCTACTTTCCTTTGTACCTGTGACGCAACTTCTTTTAAAGCCAATTCACGTAATTGTAGGATATGATCACTATTAAAAAAATTGGCCAGCGCCATTTCAATCTTTGCTGCATCATAAATTTTACCTTCTTTCAAGCGGTTGATCAGCTCCTCTGCAGTCAAATCAATATTGACCACCTCATCCGCCAACGCTAATACACTATCGGGTATACGCTCCTGTACATCGATACCTGTAATGTCTTTAATCTCATCGTGCAGACTTTCAATATGCTGAATATTGACCGCACTGATCACATTAATCCCAGCATCCAATATGTCGACTACATCTTGCCAACGTTTAGCATTCACACTTCCTTCAATATTGCTATGCGCCAATTCATCAATAATGACTATCTCCGGGTGCAAATTAATAACCGCCTGCACATCTAGTTCTTCAAGCTCTTTTCCCTTATAAAAGAGTTTGCGTCTGGGGATCAACGGAAGTCCATCCAATAAGGCATGTGTTTCTTTTCTATTGTGGGTTTCAATATACCCGATTTTAATCTCTATCCCATTACGCAAGAGCATATGTGCCTCTTGAAGCATGCGGTACGTCTTCCCCACACCAGCACTCATACCGATATACAGTTTAAATTTTCCTTTCCGAGATTTTTTTATCAATCCTAAGAAATGTTCCGCATCTTTTCTTTCTTCCATAGCATAGATCATGTTATCCTATTTTCTGCTGCATATGCCATGCAGCAGAAAAAAATTTGATTAGATTAAAAACGTAATGCCAAAGAAGTAATTGCTAACATATTATCCTTTTTTAAAGAATCATTTCGCTCTACAAAAATAGCATCTTTACTCTGTAATCTCTTTAACTCTGTTCGCCAGATTAAATTTGAGAAAACCACATAATCCAACGTGACAGAATAACCAAATGTTTGGAATCCACTTGCAGTTCCAGTACTGATTATCACACCATTCTTATCTTGATAATATTCTCCTCGTAGCGCTATCGCGAAGTCATCATGCGGTTTATAGGAAGCAATTAAAACCGGAGTAAACCATGTGTTATAGCGACTGCTTCCTTTTTCCTTTTGTTCAGCTCCCATATCAAAGCCTGTTATCACCGTAAATTTGTCATGCAGTTGGAACTGTCCATAAAAATGATGAAAGTACCGCATCTGACGAACTGTATCGGCTTTGTCATTTCCTATAAAGGAGCTGCTGTTAAGCGTTATTTTATCCGTAGGTTTATAAGTCAGTTGATGGCCAAAAGCAGGCGTGCTATTTCCATCCACTCGCTGAATCCTTTGCCAACCATTCAAAATTAATCCACTCACCATCCATTTTCCATCGTCGGTTGTATAGGATACTTTCGCTCCAGTTTCAAAATAAGGAGAATTGTCAGCTCCGATACTCCGAGTTAGGGTATAGCAATCTTTACTGATCGCACTTTCAAATCCAATATGAGATGGCAAAACACCAGCATCGACCCATAAATTATGCTTTTCTGAAATCTTGATACCGACATTTGCTTCGTAGATATTTCTCAACGTTGCTGGTTCAGCAGCATAATTTGCATTCATATAAGTACCTGCCGCCAATGCCAGGTTAGTCCTAATCCTATCGGTTTCATAATTTAATTTGATCAATCCCAGATTTAGATTCACCTCATTATTACGATGATGGCTGTATACAAACCCTGGTCTTGTATTATTTTCAGGATTAGAAAAGTCGTATTGGCCGTACACTTCTACATAACCACTAATTGTTAACGGTTTTTTGACTTCAACGCTTTCTTGTGCTTGCAAAATATAGATGCTTCCAAGTAATAACATGGAACTGATGATGTATTTTTTCATATAATTATTTTGAAGCTAATTCATCTAATGCAATATTCAATTTCAACACATTTATTTTCGCTGGACCAAATAACCCCAATAATGGTTTTTCGGTATGCTCATTGACTAGTGTCTTCAAATCTGCTTCAGGTATATTGCGGATCTTTGCAATACGCTTTACCTGAACCTGAGCAGCCTGTAGTGAAACGTGCGGATCTAAGCCACTGGCACTTGCAGTAATCAGATCAGCTGGTATTTCCGCCTTAGTGATTCCTGGATTATGCACCAAAAATGTATCTATTCTGCCTTTTACCTCTTCAAGATACAAGGGATTTGAAGGACCTTTGTTACTTCCCGCAGAACCTGCTGCATTATAATTTGCAGCAGAAGGACGGGACCAAAAATAGTGATCATCTGTAAAGGCCTGACCAATGTTGCTGTAATAAGTCTTGCCTTTAAAAGTGACTATTTCACCTTTACCACCATTGGGAGCGGCTTGCGCAATTGCCCATACGGCAAAGGGATAAATGACCGCAAAAAAAACAATTAGGATAAGAGTCAGCTTTATCGCTGGTAAAATATGCTTTTTCATGTTTTCGTTTTTTTAGATAAATAAGGATACAATAAGATCGATCAATTTAATACCAACAAAAGGGACCAAAATACCACCTACACCAAAGATGAGCAGGTTGCGACGTAACAGTGCACTTGCACCAATCGGCTTGTATGCGACTCCCTTTAATGCCAATGGTATTAAAAATGGAATAATCAGTGCATTGAATATTACGGCAGATAAAATGGCACTTTCCGGACTATCTAACTGCATAATATTCAATCCCTGTAATGCAGGAATAGCCGTGATAAACAAAGCTGGAATGATCGCAAAATATTTTGCCACGTCATTTGCAATACTGAACGTAGTCAGTGTACCGCGGGTCATCAATAACTGTTTACCGATCTCCACCACTTCGATCAATTTCGTCGGATCATTATCCAAATCCACCATGTTACCCGCTTCCTTAGCAGCTTGCGTCCCACTATTCATGGCGACACCAACATCTGCCTGAGCCAGTGCTGGAGCATCATTGGTACCATCACCCATCATGGCAACCAGACGGCCATTAGCTTGTTCCATTTTGATGTAGTTCATCTTATCCTCTGGCTTAGCCTCAGCAATAAAATCATCTACTCCAGCCTTTTCGGCAATATATTTTGCTGTCAAAGGATTATCGCCAGTTACCATAACTGTTTTGATACCCATTTTCCGCAAACGTTCAAATCGCTCTTGAATCCCCGGTTTAATAACGTCCTGCAACTCAATAACACCTAAAGCAATTTCGTTTTCACAAACGACTAAGGGTGTACCTCCATTTTGAGAAATTTTAGTAACCTGATCGGTTATATCTACTGGAAATACATTTCCGGCCTGCGTAACGATATTACGGATCGCATCTGTCGCACCTTTACGAATACGGGTCTGATCAAAATCAATCCCCGAGCTTCTTGTCTCTGCCGTGAATTTGATAAAAACGGGTGCATTGATTGGATACGCCAACGGATTAACACCAGCCAACTCAATGATTGATTTTCCTTCAGGAGTTTCATCACTCATCGAACTTAATACAGCAGCTTTAATCAATTGCTCTTCGGCTATACCTTTAGTTGGATAAAAATGAGTTGCTTTACGGTTACCGATGGTAATGGTACCTGTTTTATCCAATAATAGGACATCAATATCTCCAGCTGTCTCTACTGCTTTTCCGCTTTTAGTAATGACATTTGCCCGCAACGCTCTATCCATTCCTGCGATACCAATGGCGGATAATAATCCACCAATCGTAGTTGGTATCAAACAGATAAATAGTGAAATGAAAGCTGCAATTGTAATAGGCGCCTGCGCATAATCAGCAAAAGGTTTTAAGGTTACGGTCACAATAATGAATACCAACGTAAATCCTGCCAAAAGAATGGTCAGTGCAATTTCATTAGGTGTTTTTTGACGACTTGCTCCTTCTACCAAAGCGATCATTTTATCTAAAAAACTTTCACCTGGTTCGGTCGTTACTTTTACCTGTATCTTATCGGACAATACTTTTGTTCCTCCTGTTACACTACTTTTATCTCCTCCGGCTTCACGAATGACTGGAGCTGACTCCCCTGTGATCGCGCTTTCGTCTATGGTTGCCAAGCCCGAGATAATCTCACCATCAGAGGGAATGATATCACCTGCTTCACAGATAAAAACATCTCCTTTGACCAATTGTGAGGAAGAAATCATTTTCCCATCAGCCAATTTTGCTGGCGTTTCCTCTCTTGTTTTACGTAAACTATCCGCTTGAGCTTTTCCCCTTGCCTCGGCAATAGCTTCTGCAAAATTGGCAAATAGCAGGGTAAGCAATAAAATCAGAAATATGGTGAAGTTATAACCAAAACTACCTTGTGATGATTCTCCTGTTAAAATCCATAAACTGACTAGCATCATCACAAAAGTTCCGATCTCTACCGTAAACATAACGGGATTACGAAACATCAGTTTAGGGTTCAATTTCACGAAAGACTGTTTGCAAGCTTGCAATAACATGTCACTCTGAAATAATGATTGATTCTTATTCATTTTTAAATATTTATATAGATGATGGCAACGACCGTTTTTACGATATAAGCCAACGATCCGTTACCATTCAAATGAGATTAACGCATAGAAAAATATTCTGCAATAGGACCTAAGGTTAGGGCAGGGAAAAATGACAATGCTGCTACGATGATGATTACTGTAAATACCAAAATCCCAAAAGTTGCCGTATCCGTTTGCAAAGTTCCTTCTCCTTCAGGAATAAACTTTTTCTTAGCCAACAAGCCAGCAATTGCTACAGGCCCTATAATCGGCAAGAAGCGTGATAGGATCAAAACGATACCGGTACTGATATTCCACCAAGGTGTATTATCCCCTAAACCTTCGAATCCACTTCCATTATTTGCTGATGAGGAGGTATATTCATATAAAATCTCACTGAATCCATGAAATCCTGGATTGTTTAATGTTGATGCCCCTTGTGCAGGAAACGCTGTTGCTAAACCGGCGCTGATTAAGATCAGAAAGGGATGAATCAATGCAATGATCATCGCAATCTTCATTTCTCTTGCTTCTATTTTTTTACCTAAGAACTCGGGTGTTCGACCGACCATTAAGCCACTGATAAATACCGCCAAAATAATGAAGATGAAAAAGTTCAGAATACCAACACCAGCACCTCCATAGAAACTATTGATCATCATCGCCAATAATTCATTCATTCCGGAAAGTGGCATGGAACTATCGTGCATGGAATTGACAGATCCGGTTGAAATCACTGTTGTCACAATGCTCCAGAATCCAGATGTCGCTGCACCAATTCGGATTTCTTTCCCTTCCATTGCACCTAATGACTGGTCGATTCCCATGCTTGTTAGAGCAGGGTTACCTTCCATTTCCATCTTGATATTGGGAATTGCAAGCATCAAAAAACCTACGGTCATCACGGCAAACATCATCCACGATAGTTTTCTTCTCTTGATAAAGTAACCGAAAGCGAAGATCATGGCAAATGGGACAATCATCTGTGCGGCCATTTCTACCATATTGCTGAGGTAAGTTGGATTTTCAAAAGGGTGAGCCGAATTGGTCCCAAAAAAACCACCTCCATTTGTGCCGATGTGTTTGATCGCAACAAATGCAGCGGCAGGTCCCCGTGAGACTTGAACCGTATCTCCTTGCAGGTTCACTATGGTATCCTTGCCCTCGAATGTCATAGGCGTACCTTGAAAAGCAAGTACAATCGCTACAGCAAAGGATAGGGGAAGTAAAATCCGTGTACAAGATTTTATAAAATATTCGTAAAAATTACCAAGATCTATCGCTGTTTTATCTCTAAAAGCTCTAAAAAGAGTGACTGCCGCAGCCATACCTGTACCTGCGCTGACAAATTGTAAGAACATGAGCCAGTATTGTCCTAGATAGCTCACTCCTGTTTCACCTGAATAATGCTGTAAATTACAGTTCACAACAAAAGAGATGACTGTGTTGAATGCCAAGTCTGCAGTCATGCTTGGATTTTGATCCGGATTTAAAGGTAAAACTCCTTGCGTCATCAGTACCAGCATTCCCAACAGAAACCAGATCATATTGATGGTGAGCATCGCAGCCATATGTTGCTTCCAACTCATTTCAACCTTTGGGTCTATACCTGTGAGTTTATAAAATAATCTTTCAATCGGATTGAAAACGGGATCAAAGATGGTCTTATTTCCAGCAAATACTTGAGCAATATATTTCCCTAAAGGAATTGCTAAAGCAATCGTACCAAGAAACATGACGATTATGGCTATTATTTCTGTATTCATAATTAAATTTTAAATATAATTTCATTCACAGTTTGACTGTTAAAACTGTTCGGGCTTTAGTAATACATACACGATGTATGCAAACACGCCTACTGCTACTATGAGTAATCCTACCATCGTTTACTATAATTTTAATTTTCTAATATCGTTTTTAGATATTCCTTCCTCAATTCCTTGGGAAGCATGTCCAGATGTTTTTTTAGACTTGATGGACTTTCTTCTATGGATAATTTCGTCAGAAATTCATTTTCGATCGCATTACGGGTATATTGATTCCCGCCTTGGTAGATCAAATTCACCACTTTTGCAATTTCCGCAGCATCTGCATATTCATATTCATTCCCTGAATTGATCTTTTTCAAACACTCTTCGGCTAATTTTCCCAATAGAAGATAATCAGCTATGGCATGGTCTTTTATTTCTTTGTCCAAAATCCAACTACGAGATTCCGGTATCCATTCTTCGAGCGTACTCATCATTTTTGATTTCATCCTACTTACTTTTTTATCATTTGTGTCAAGAGCTCAACTAAATTATGTTTACTATTTACCTAGATAACTTAGCTCTTGGCTTTGTATTAAATCTGATCAAAGAAGTCAATCGATTTAAAAAACAGTGCAAAACAAATTACACCGACAACTGTCAATACTATGGTGATCATATCTACTTTAATTTAGGTGCTTAGGATATCTACAAATTTCACTACTGCAAAAGTTACGATCGCAACAAAGGCAATTTTCAACAATCCCTGCGTGATGCCACACTTCCAGTACCTGTCGTACTGCCTGATTTTTTTCCATTTTGAATTTAACATGAGTATTCATTTTGGAATGGGGAATGCCAATATTATTCCAAGTCAAACGCAAAAACATCAAAAACCTATAAAACAGCAGGTTAAGACAAAACAGTAAAAAAACAGAAACAAAAAAGCCTATCATTTTGATAGGCTCTATATCATAATAGAAGGATTTACTTCAATATACAGGATGCCCGACTATAAAGATGTGGAGCCTTTATATCTAATCAATGCTACTACGCTGCAATACAAAAAAGGAAGTAATGCAGTATATCTTATACCTAGAAGTAGGGTCAAAAAATAATGATATCATGCTGAAAGTACGGTAATAGTGGACTTAACACGGACTCACCACGGACTTAACACGGATTTATGCTCTATGAAGTATGAATATAGCATAAATTTAGGATGAAGAAAACTCGAATAACCGCTTATACGAACTGCACTTATTAACAAGCTAACAACACTAAAAAATTAGGTTTAATAAACCTTAAGAAATGATTTTTCGAGATTTAATAAGAGATTATCCATATCCTTAAGGAATGGATAACCGTAAACTGGACTCACATTTGATCTAGTAATGATCCACCAGCGAGTCCGAGTCAATAAATGGAAACTTCATATTCATTAGTTTAATTTATACTCTTCGATCTTACGATAAAGTGTTGCAATACCAATTTCCAAAAGACGGGCCGTCTCCGCTTTATTACCCTGCGTATGCTGCAATACTTTTTGAATATGTAGTTTTTCTACGCTTGCCATGGAAAACGCAGATAACATTTTTGTTCCTGACTCCATCGCTACATGAGCAAAAGGAAGAGTTTCGACGCCTAGTATATCGGTATCGGATAAAATTACACTCCGCTCAATACAATTCTTAAGTTCGCGAATATTTCCTTTCCAATCATGATTTTCTAATGCAGTAAGGTATTCAGTTGAAATTTGTAGCTCCTTTCTCTTTGCGCGCAAAGAGAATATTTGGGTAAAATGATGAGCCAATAATCGAATGTCCTGTTTACGTTCTCGCAATGCCGGCAAATAAATACTGAATACCGAAAGACGGTAAAAGAGATCACTTCTGAAGTGTTCATTTGCTATCTCTTGCTCTAGATTCCGATTCGTTGCCGCAATAATACGGACATCGACTTTTGTTACTTTTGTTTCACCAATTTTCAGAAATTCACCAGTTTCCAATACTCTTAATATCTTGGCTTGCAATTCGATCGGCATCTCTCCTATCTCATCTAAAAAAATAGTTCCTTTATTCGCTTCTTCGAAAAGTCCTCTTTGATCTTTCATTGCACCTGTAAAGGAACCAGCTTTATGTCCAAAAAGTTCACCTTCTAATAATTCTTTACTGAAGGCGGCACAGTTAATGGCAACAAAGTTAAATTTACTGCGGTTACTTGCTTGATGTACTGCTTGTGCAAAAACCTCTTTTCCAGTGCCCGTATCACCCGTCAATAACACTGTTGTATCCGTTACGGCAACTCTTTTAGCTAGATCAATCGCATTTAAGATCGCTTTGGATTTCCCTATAATCTGATCAAAGGAATAACGATCGCCTAGCTGTTTTTCGAGCTGTTGCACCCGCTTTGCCAACGACACTTTTTCACTGGCATTGTATACCAAGGGAATGATCTTGTTATTATCATCTCCTTTAGTAATATAATCAAAAGCACCATTTTTCATTGCTTGCACACCATCTGGTATATTTCCATATGCTGTCAATAAAATAATTTCAAGACATGGATATTTGACCTTGATTACTTTAGTGATATCTACACCACTCCCATCAGGTAATTTGACATCGCAAATAACGACGTCAATATCTTGCTCTTCCAACCTTTTAAGCCCCTTCTTGAGGTCTGATGCTTGAAATACCTCGTAACCTTCAAGTGTCATTATTCTAGCAAGTAATGTACGAATCTTTTCTTCGTCGTCAATGATTAGGATAGTGCTCAATGCTTAAAATTTAGATATCAAACTTAGATAAATTTTACACGATTATAATGGAAAATTAAAAAATATTTAGCGACCGAATTGATCGTAATTATCTGTTGCATATTTTTCAAATCGTGTCAATATAGCGATGTTATCACGTTCCAATTTTGACAGCTCTTTGGTTACATCATTAGAAACTGGCACATACCAATCTACAGGATCAAAGAATTGACGCACATTAATTTTGGTAAAAGCATAGCCGTGTCTCGCAAAAATTGTATTTCGAATAATCTCTAAATCCAACTTCTTGAGGTTTTTCAAATCTCCTTCTGTCAACTTCATTTTGGAACCATTCAATTTAAATACTGCTGGAGATGCTGCCCGATACAGATCATTGATGTAGGTATACGTTGTGTCACCATCTTCAACTGTCCGAGTTTCCTTTTTTGAGGCATACCAATCTATTAATGGTTCACTATTCTCATCATTGGGCAACATGAGATTGGCATTATATACAAACTGCTTTTTCGTCAGTTTAAAATTACGCTTTCTAACATTTACTCCTTGATCAAAAGCGGTCCAGGATCCGACCAGCGTATCGTTATTCCATTTAAATTCAAATCGTCCATCAGATTTTTTATCCCCTGGTTCATCCAGGATAAATGATATCAAACTTCCGTTCTCTTCGATTTTCCCGACCAATGGTCTTAAATTGCCTTTCACCACATTTTGACCAATTACCGTATCAGCAGTGATTCGTTTGATTGTCAAATTAATTTTAGGACTGTAATCAAATCCAGCAGGAAATTCTCCCTTATTTTGAAGAATTTCTTCGGAGACCTTTTCATCGACCGTAAAGTCACCTACCCAATTCCCATACAATTCTTTGTGAATCTCATTTTCAACAACAGCTGAAACTGAATCAGGTGGCATTGAAGATTTTTTATTCGTTTTATTATGACAAGAAGCTAATGCTGCAAATCCGAGCACTGCAAAAAAAAGTCTTTTCATCTTATTTATTTTGGTTAATAATCCACTCTGCTATCAATAGATTTGGAATCCAACCTAACCAGGCAATCAGCGGATACACATCCATAGGGTTAGGCTGAAAGAAATACACTAATATCACTTTCCAATAGCGCAAAGTTAATGCCGAACATGTCAAAGCAAAACTTCTGATCATAAAATTTTTATGTGCTTTAAAATCTCCATTCTTTGCTTTTAGGACAGCTTGGAGCGTATAATAAAACCATGATACGGCTAATAAGGTAAAAGCAACTTGGGCTACAAGTCCACCATTTGCTTTCATCCCAATCAAAAAACCTGAAGGCGCTGCAAAAAATAAGATGACAACAACGTATAGATAGCCGAGTGTTTTGTGTAGGTCGGGAAATGTTTTTAAAATGGTTTTATTAAACTGTGTAAATCCAGCTGGCAATGCTAGAATAGCAAAGATGACATGGATATAAAAGGCATATTTATACCAACTAATCTCTGTAATCTCTGTTTGCTTAATTTGTAAAAATGAAGCATCTAATTCAAAATTTCGATATCGCCACGTAATTTCGCCCATCAACATACAGCTATATGCAAACAGCAGTATTAGAACCAAATTAAAGGTGATATTTTTCCAACCCGAAATCATGATCACTCAATTGATTGAATTCAGGTAATTAGCAATACTAATTACCTGAATGAAGAAATTTAACTTAACATCCAATCGTTACACCATTTACGATAACGGCTTCTTTTTTGACCACCACTATGCCATCACAAACGGCATAAGTCTCAAAATCGCCATCTTTCAGATGCTTCCCTCCTTTTATCCTGACATTATTGCCAATACGGCAATTTTTATCTAAAATTGCATTTTCGATATAGCATCGTTCACCAACTCCGACAGGTGGAGGCGCTTGGGTACTTCCCAGTTCTAACACATCTTCCAATTGCTCATAATAGTCGCTACCCATCATGTACGTATTTTTAATCACTGTACCATGACCAATGCGGGAACGAATACCTATCAAGGATCGTTGAATTTTATCACCATTCAGAATACATCCATCGGCCACAATTGTATTATTTAATGTGGTACCCGATATTTTGGAAGGAGGCAACATACGCGCTCTTGTATAAACCGTTTCATTAAACAAGTTGAAATCGGGAATATCATCTGTTAGTCCAATATTAGCTTCGAAAAAAGAACTTATGGTACCAATATCTGTCCAATATCCATCAAATTGATAACTCAGTACATTTTTAGAATCTATACTTTCCGGAATGATTTCTTTTCCAAAATCCATTCCTGGATTTTCTTTTAACAAAGAGGCCAATATACCTTTTGAAAAAACATAAATTCCCATAGAAGCTAAATAATGACGTCCACGCTTGTCCATCTCTTCCGAAACTTCAGAACTCCAGTTTACCAATTCTTCTTTATTGGGTTTTTCAGTAAAGGAAGTAATGATATTATTTTCATCAGATTTAAGTATTCCAAATCCCGTTGCATCCTTAGCGCTTACGGGTATTGTAGCAATCGTGACATCGCCTTTGTTTTTAACATGAAAATCGACTAGCGCGGCGTAATCCATTTGATACAATTGATCTCCGGATAATATCAATACATAATCGTAATCGACATTCAACAAATTCTTTTGTGTTCTTCTCACCGCATCAGCTGTTCCTTCAAACCAACGATCACCTTCATTATTTTGATCTGCAGCCAAGATGTCTACAAATCCTTTACTAAAAATACTGAAATTATAAGCATTTTTAATGTGCTTATTTAAAGATGCCGAATTATACTGCGTCAGCACAAAGATTTTATTATATCCGGAATTTAAACAATTAGAAATCGGAATATCCACCAAACGGTATTTACCTGCAATTGGTACAGCTGGTTTTGAGCGCTGTTCCGTCAAAGGGTACAAACGAGTACCTCGTCCTCCCCCCAAAACAATAGAGACTACTTTGTGTGACATATTAATTCAATAATTTAGTATACAAATCCAAGTATTTTTGAGCCGACTTATGCCATGAAAAATCCAAATTCATTTCCTTATCTCTAATTTCTGATAACAAGTCGGCTTGCGCAACAATTTCTAAAGCCCGTACCGCACCTTCGGATGCATCGACAACACTTGCTTCGGGAAATACAATCCCATAACCATTTGGCTCTTCCATATCTATAACGGTATCTTTGAGACCTCCTATACCTCTAACTACAGGGATTGTTCCATACTGAAGCGCATATAATTGGTTTAATCCACAAGGCTCCACACGAGAAGGCATCAGCAACAAGTCTGTTGCTGCATATACCTGATGGGCTAGTGATTCGTTATAACCAAAATAAACGGCAAACTGTTGTGGATATTTTTCCATCATCTGTTGCAATGCAGCCTGAATATCTTGATCACCAGAGCCTAAAATAAATATACTCATTTTAGCCTTAACTTTTCCTAAAAGTTGATCAATTATTTCAGCTAATAAATCTGCTCCTTTTTCAATAGCAAATCGACCAATAAACGACATCAAGGGCAAAGAAGGATCTAGCTTGTATTGTTGACATAGTGCTTTTTTATTTTCATACTTACCTTTTTTCACCGAAGTGGAATCATACTGAGTATGAATCAGCTTATCTAATAGTGGATTCCAATATTCGGTATCGATGCCATTCACGATGCCATAGCCTTTTTGAGATTCCGCTCTAAATAAAGCTTGTAATCCATTTGCATCCACATACAATTCTTTCAGATAGCCTTCTGATACCGTAGAAAATGCATCGCAACATTTCACTGCTGCCGCCATTGGATTGATCAGACCGTCCCAATCCAGCACCCCCCATCGCCACGTATCAAAACTGGGCAATAAAATTCCTTTACTCCAGTTCATCCAACCTTGATACTGTCCATTATGAACTGTAAAAAGTGTTTTGACTTGTGAAAGCTGTTGAAAGTCATGGCTGTATTTTAGCAGGAAAGGAACCAATCCAACATGATGATCATGGCAATTGATCAGATCGGGTATGATCTGCTCTGCCTTTAACCAATGTAAAAATGCATGTTGAAAAGACAACCACTGATCCGCTTCATCGGGATAACAATAAACCTCCTCCCGATCTAACTTTCCAGGTATTCGAATCAGATACAATGGAAATCCAAGTTGGTCACTTGCTTCTTTCCATATTTCATAATGCAGTTGTTCTGATCCCTGATAAAAAGAACCAGAAGCGATCTGATCAAACTTATTTTCTTGTGTAAATTTTCGATCATACCAAGGCATCACCACAGATGCATCAATTCCAAGCTTGCGTTGATATTTTGGCAAAGCGCCTACTACATCGGCCAATCCACCAACCTTTGCTACAGGAAAACATTCGACACTTAGATGTATTACTTTCATTATGCTTTTCGTTTTAATATTAGGCCACCAAGGGGAGGCAATGTCATCACTATGGATTGATCAAACCCCATCCAGTGTACTGTATTGGAATTATATGATGAGACTACTATACCACTTCCGTAGAAATCCAGTTGGTCCGAATTTAAAATTTCCTCCCAGACTCCATTTTTTGGAACTCCCATACGAAAGTCTTGCCTTACCACAGGAGTTAAATTTAAGACGATCAATAGATCATCCTTTTCTTCATACCCTTTACGTAAATAAGCAAACACACTATTTTTATCATCGCCTTGTTCTACCCATTGAAATCCTTCTTGTAAAAATGCTTTTTGATATAGCGCAGGTTGATTTTTGTAAGTATGATTTAATTGACTAATAAATTTAAGCATACCGCTATGGGGTGCATGTTCCAGTAGGTGCCAATCCAACGATTTATTTTCATTCCACTCTGCTTTCTGTGCAAATTCATCCCCCATAAATAATAGTTTTGTCCCTGTTAATGTGAACATATATAAATAGAGCACTCTTAAATTGGCAAATTTCTGCCATTCATCACCTGGCATTTTATCTAACAGAGCATGTTTTCCATGCACAACTTCATCATGAGACAAAGGCAGCATGAAATTTTCATGATAAGCATATACTGTTGCGAAAGTGAGTTTATGATGATGGTAACTTCGATTTATTGGATCTTCTTTAAAGTAGTCTAAAGTATCATGCATCCATCCCATCATCCATTTCATTCCAAAGCCTAAGCCTCCGGAAAATGTTGGCTTACTCACTCCTGGCCATGACGTTGATTCCTCTGCTATGGTCTGTACATCAGGATAATGTTGATATACAGCTTCATTGAGTTCTTTGAGAAAGTGAACTGCTTCCAGGTTTTCCCTGCCTCCAAATTCATTAAGTTCCCATTCTCCTTCATTTCGGGAATAATCCAGATAAAGCATGGAGGCGACAGCATCCACGCGTAATCCATCTACATGATAGCGATCCAGCCAAAAGAGCGCATTACTGATCAAAAAAGATCGTACCTCATTTCTTCCGTAATTAAAGATATATGATTTCCAGTCTGGGTGAAAACCTTTTCTTATATCTTCATGTTCATAGAGACAACTACCGTCAAAACGATGTAATCCGTGTGCATCACCAGGATAATGCGAAGGTACCCAATCGAGAATCACACCGATATGATGTTGGTGTAACGCTTCTATTAGATACATCAGATCTTGAGGTCCTCCATATCGAGATGATGCGGCAAAATATCCGGTGATCTGATACCCCCAAGAAGGATAAAAAGGATGCTCCATAACCGGCAAAAACTCGACATGCGTAAATCCTGTTTCTAAGATATAGGGAACTAAGCGGTCTGCAATTTCACGGTAAGACAGCAATCTTTCTGGATCTGATGGGTCGCGTTGCCAAGATCCTAAGTGCATTTCATACACAGACATAGGCTTGTCCAAACTATTGAATTGAGCTCGCTGCGAGATCCAATTGGAGTCTTGCCACTCATACCAGGTTGTACCCACTATGGATGCTGTCTTTGGTGGCAATTCGCAAATCAAAGCAAAAGGATCTGCTTTTTCCAATTGCTCTCCATTGGTCGACTGGATATGGTATTTATATACCTCCCCAATACCAATATGAGGAATAAAACCTTCCCAAATACCACTTCCGTCCCAACGCACATGCAGTAGATGCATATGCGGATTCCAGCCATTAAAATTTCCAGTTACAGAAACCTGACTTGCATTGGGAGCCCAAACGGCAAAGTAAACACCAGAATTACCGGCGTGTTCAACCACATGAGAACCAAATTTCTCATACAATTTATAATGTCTTCCAGCCCTAAATAAGGATACATCAAATGCTGTCAGCAACGAAAAAACTTCTACTGGTTGACTCATGATCAGATTAGGTTTAATAATCGTAAATTATGCTATAATTAAATTTCTAAAATCTTTTTCTATCAAAACATAGTCATTACCCAATTCATCTTTTGACAAGGTAACTTCAACGCCATCTGCCTTGATTGTTTTTACTTCAAAAGGAATCCCTACTAAATAGATTTTGTAATCATCAAACCTTTCATTGTACAATCCCTCTACTTGTTGTAATATAACCAGCGTATTTTCTGTTCCTTCTAAAAGAAAATGTTTTTCAGCATAGACACTCTGTTCATAAGCAAATGTATCGCCATGATCTGCATAGATATAGGAGTCAAACTTTCCCTTACTATAATATACATTTAGTTTTAATGCGTCTATTTTGTGCTCAAATGTATATTGCATCACTGGATACTCAGGAATAACACTTCCTCCTTTGATAAAAATAGGCATCTCATCCAAAGGAGTATCGATCGTATGTTCCTGTGAACCCGCATATTTCTGTAAGTTGAAATAATAATACCAATCACCTTCTGGTAGATACACAACTTTGTTTTTTTGATCAGGATTCATCACAGGTGAAACTAAAATTTTATCACCGAAACAAAATTCTTCTTCCCGAATTAAATTTTTTGGAATATGTTGTTCAACCAAAGAGATCGGTCTTAATATCGGTTCTCCATACCGATGTTGTTGCCAAAATACCGTATAGATATAAGGCAATAACTTATATCTCATTTCAATAAATTTCTTGCAAATAGCCTCCCACTCTGGTCCAAAACTCCAAGGTTCGCGATCACGCGTATCACCGGCGGAGTGCACACGCATAAAGGGAGAAAACACACCAAATTGCATCCAACGCGTGAAAAGTTCACCATCCGGTTCCCCTGTAAATCCTCCGATATCTGTTCCGCAAAAAGATAGTCCTGAAACAGACAGTCGCTGCAATTGAAGAAGTCCAATCCGCAAATGCTCCCAGGTGGCAATATTATCTCCTGTCCATACCGATGAAAAACGTTGGGTGCCAGAATATGCTGCCCTAGTGATGGTAAAAGGACGTTTATTTTTATATAGTTTTTTCAAGCCATCATATGTTGACCGAACCATTTGCATACCATATATATTGTGGGCTTTACGGTGTGATCCTCGGTATCCATCGTAATTGTGGCGGACATCATCTGGAAAAGTGCCACGTCCAAATACGGCTGGTTCATTCATATCATTCCAAAATCCGGCAACACCATCATCAACCAAGCCTTTATATAAAGTACCCCACCATTCCCTTACTGCTGGATTTGTAAAATCAGGAAACTGACATCTTCCTGGCCATACAAAACCCTCCATAAAATAATCATCTCCACGACGACAGAAATACCTATTTTGCTGTCCTTCTTTAAATACCCAATAATTTTCATCGACCTTAATTCCTGGATCAATCATAACTACGGTTTTAAAACCATTGGCAGCCAAGTCTGAAATCATTTTTTTAGGGTCGGGAAAATACTGTTTATTCCAAGTAAAACAGCGATATCCATCCATATAGTCGATATCTAAATAAATGGCATCACAAGGAATTTCTCTTTTCCTAAATTCAGCCGTAACGTCTCTTACATTTTGCTCGGGATAATAACTCCAGCGACATTGGTGATAACCGATACCCCATAGAGGTGGCATAAAATGGGTACCCGTGATGCTGTGATAACGTTTTACCACATCCATCATATTAGGCCCATGGATATAATAATATTGCATCTCTCCTCCCTCAGACCAAAAACTTGTCCGTTGCTTATTTTCAGAAGCAAAATCGAAAAATGTTCTAAAGGTATTGTCGAAGAATATACCATAGGCTTCACCGCCTGTCACTCCAATATAAAAAGGAATCGTTTTATAAAGAGGGTCTTGATTAAACGCATAGCCGTAGGTGTCTGAATTCCAATTTTTAAAACGTTTTCCGCGCAGATTTAGGTTCGTAGCTTTATCTCCTAAACCAAAGAATGCTTCATCTTCATGTGCTTTTTTACTACAGTAAACATAATAACCTCCAAAATCAGGATTTTCTTCCCAGTGCATAGGTTTATCATCGGCACTAAAGACTTTACCGAAAAGGTCTTGAAATGAAACCAAAAAATCTGCTTTACGAATAGAACAAATAACTTTATTCGTTTTTACATAAAAACTAGTTTCATCCTCTTCTACGGAAAACGATACAGCATGTTGATCGGTATCGATAACCGCATAGGAAAAATCATCCAAAAATGAACCTTGTGGTGCTAAACGGACACGAATAATTTCATCTGAAACAACACGGATTTCGACTTTTGCAATACCATCAGTAAAGTAAAACGTATTGCGATCTTTACTATAGGACCTCACTCGAGCAAGATACTTTTTCTCTATAGTCGGTAGGTCTAATACGGGATTATTAACATGGTGTACAGTACCATCAGATGTTTCATCACCTAACAATTCACTTGCAAATTCCTCTTTTTTAATTGAGTCTGCCATAGTATCTATTCTTTAAATAATTTAATGAGTTTAAGCTGAACTTAAATTACAATAAATAACACAAAAACTCGCTACTTGTGCGCTTAAAGAGTAAAATATTTTTATTTTATAGCCTATTTGCTACGTATAGCTTCTACAGGATCTAACCTAGAAGCCATTAAAGCGGGAACTATGCCTGATATCAAGCCTATTAATGTGGAAATAAAAACGGTTAACAACACCATTTTCAAACTCACCACGATCGTCATTCCGATCGCTAATTTTACTAATAGGGTGATTAAAAATACAATGGAGAGACCAATAGCACCACCTAATAAGCAAAGGACAATGGATTCGATCAAAAATTGAGATAGTATAAAGAAATTTTTAGCTCCCAGAGCTTTTTGGATACCAATAATATGTGTCCGCTCTTTGACGCTCACAAACATAATATTTGCAATACCAAACCCGCCAACTAATACGGAAAAGATGCCTATACAAAAACCCGCTAAATTGACTATTCCAAATAATTTATCCAGTTGTGAAGTAATCATAGTGGTTTGATTGATAGAAAAATCGTCTTCGCGCTGTGGTGCTATACGATGGATAGATCGCATCAACACTTTAATTTCGCTTTCCGCTTCAGCTAAAGAATATTTAGACATCACTCGAATCGCTATACTTGGAGAAAAATTATCATAATTCACCAAATTTCGAGCAAGTTCGAAAGGAATAAATGCACTATTATCGGGAGAGGTATTGATTAATACTCCTTCTCCTTCTTTTTTCAAAATTCCTACCACCTGAACTTTTCTTCCCAACATATTGACATATTTGCCTAGTGGATCGCTATTAGGGAACAGTCCTTCGGCAATAGTAGCTCCTAGTACCGTTACTAACGATCCTGCGCGAGTTTCACTCTCCACAAAATATCTTCCCTTTTCAACATTGAAGTTTTGTATGCTATATTGGTCTTGGGTACCTGCAGAAATCATAACCCCAGAGGCATTATTATTTTTATATTTAATGGTTGAACCACCGATATTGATGATATAGGCTATTTTATCGGCCGTGGTGATCCGTTCCTTAAGTGCTAAAAAATCTTCATATTTCGGTTCTGGTCTATTCAAATACTTCCACCAAGGAAAATCTGGGCCACCAGTCCATGGCCATTTTTCGATGTATAAAGTGTTGGAGCCTATTTTTTTCACAGAATCTTCGATGTTATTCCTTAATGTATCGACAGCCGAAAATACACCAATAATCGTCAAAATACCTATTGTAACCCCTAATAAGGACAATAACGTACGGGTACGATTATCTTTTAATGCTGACAATGCGAATTTCGCACTTTCTTTTATGAGACCTATAACTAGCATATTCAGGTTCTAAAATACAATTTAGTTTTGGTTTTATGTCAAAATGAATTCATTAATCAATTTAATACCGAAAGAGACTCCCTTTTAACTAAAAAATTACCTACCTTTGTATGCTTATTTATGTTCCGATAAGTCTGTTCTTTGGAGCTTAAATACATATACAGGCAATCATTTAAAATATCAATATTAAAGATGAAGTTATCTCAATTTAAATTCAACTTACCAGAGTCTCTTTTGGCGTCTGAACCAACTGAAAATCGTGACGAATCACGCTTAATGGTCTTACACCGCGATACTGGTAAAATTGAGCATAAAATTTTCAAAGATGTATTAGATTACTTTGATGACAAAGATGTCATGATTTTAAATAATACTAAAGTTTTTCCAGCACGTTTATATGGTAACAAAGAAAAAACTGGTGCTACTATCGAAGTATTCTTGTTACGTGAATTAAACAAAGAGCTCCGCTTATGGGATGTTTTGGTTGATCCTGCTCGTAAAATCCGCGTAGGTAATAAACTTTATTTTGGAGATGATGATCTATTAGTCGCTGAGGTTGTCGATAACACGACCTCTCGTGGACGTACTATCCGTTTCTTATTTGATGGCACGGATGAAGAATTCCGTCGTAATATTGAGATTTTAGGAGAAACACCTCTTCCAAAATACATCACGCGTAAAGCGACTCCTGAGGATAAATTCCGATACCAAACGATCTATGCTAAAAACGAAGGTGCTGTAGCTGCTCCAACGGCCGGTCTTCACTTCTCCCGGGAGTTGATGAAACGATTGGAATTGAAAGGTGTTGATTTTGCTGAAGTAACCCTACACGTTGGTTTAGGAACATTCAGAACAGTTGAAGTAGAAGATTTAACAAAACATAAAATGGATTCTGAGCAGTTTATCATCACAGATGAAGCTGCGAAAACTGTTAATAAAGCTATTGATCTGAAAAGAAGAGTATGTGCTGTAGGTACTACCTCTATGCGTGCTATCGAATCTGCAGTTTCTGCTGATCGCCATTTAAAACCGGCTAATGATTGGACCAGCAAATTTATCTATCCACCATACGATTTCAGCATCGCAAACTCCATGATTACCAACTTCCATACACCAGAATCTACTTTATTAGTGATGATTGCTGCATTTGGAGGATATGAGCATGTGATGAACGCATACGAACAAGCTGTAAAAGAAAAATATAGATTCTATAGCTATGGCGATGCCATGTTGATTATCTAATCAACTTCTTAAAAAGATTAACGTGGATAAGTATGCTATTTATCCACGTTTTTTATTTCCAATATTCCCTTATTGACACCAAATTGTGATGGATCAAAACTTCGTTTTAATAGTAGCCGCAGGTAAAGGAAGCCGTATGCAGTCTAATCTGCCAAAACAATACTTGCTTTTGGAAAACAAACCTGTGCTTATGCATACAATCGAAAAATTTTATGCAAGTGAAACAAAACCTCAACTCATTATTGCGATCGACTCTGAGATGGAAGATTTTTGGAAGTCTCTTTGTGAACAATATCATTTCACTATCCCTCATTCCATTACCTATGGAGGGCAGACGCGATTCCAAACGGTAGAAAAAGGAATTGCATTTATCAAAAATATGCGTCCAGATTTAAGTGGATCTGCAATTGCTATACACGATGGAGCCCGACCATTGATCCATACGACCACCATTGATCTTGCTTTTGAAAAGGTGAAAACATCAAATGCTGTTATTGTCGCCAGATCTTCTACAGATTCGGTACGAGTGTCGACAGGTACAAATACTCAGGCGATCGACCGTAATCAGATTTGGTTGGTACAAACTCCACAAATATTCGAAGGTGGTTTGTTAGAACGTGCTTATAAGCAAGAAGAGGAACCCACATTCACGGACGATGCTTCCGTTGTGGAAAAACTTGGCCATGCGATTGAAATCGTGATGGGTGACTATAGAAATATAAAAATTACTTATCCTGAAGACCTAGAAATTGCCGAAATCTATTTAAAGATGTAAAGCTATTCCAATATAATGAAAATAGATTTTTCTATTATTCCTTATAACTCGATCTCAAGCTGATCGTAGGCTAAGTTAATATATTGAGGCAACTCTTGTGATACATCTTGATGCAAGCCCATACGATGGCCAATATGTGTTAAATAAGTTTGTTCTGCTCCTATCTCTTGTGCAAATTCGATCGCTTCCTCTAATGTCAGATGGGAAATATGACTTTCTTTTTGTAGCGCATTGATCACTAAAACTTTCAGCCCTGTTAGTTTTTCTTTAGTTGCGTTTGATACAGTTTTTGCATCGGTTATATATGCAAAATCATCTATTCGAAAACCCAAAACGGGCATTTGATAATGCATGACTTCTAACGGCATAATCTCCTTATCGAACAGAGAAAATGGCTTTAAAGCCTCTATTTCTACCAATTCCAATCTTGGTATACCTGGATACTGTGCTCCCGAGAATGCATAATAAAATTCACGCTTCAGGGCATCATGAAGAACCGCTGTTCCGTAAATATCAATGGAAGATTGCTGTTTAAAATTAAAAGCACGAACATCATCTAGACCTGCAATGTGATCTTTGTGCGAATGGGTCATTAATATGGCATCCAAATGCATAACCTGCTCCCGCAACATCTGATACCTAAAATCTGGCCCCGTATCTACAATAACATTTCTATCATTATAATGAATCAAAATAGAAGAACGCAAACGTTTATCAAAATGACTATTTGATCGACAAACAATACATTGACAAGCGATTACAGGTACACCCTGTGAAGTCCCCGTTCCTAAAAATTTGATTTTCAACGTTTAGATTTTAGTTTAGCAATTTGTGTATAAATGGCGATATGCTTTTCATTAACTCTTGATTCATCGATGTCAATATCTTTTAATATTGCAATCAAAGATTGAATTTTCATCTCTAAATTGGAAAATTTATTCACCACCACTACATGTGAATTTTGCAATACACATGCTCCTGTTTTGAATGTTCCTTTCTCGTATCTCACTCGATACCCCTGATCTTTAAAAAGATCTTCAATCTTATCTAAACTACTTTGTGTGAATGTTACCAATTTATCTTCAATTTATCCGCCCTTATATTCAAATATAGTAATTTTTAAAATTAAAAATCACTCTCCCAATCGAAGTATTTCCTTTCCAAAGGTATCCCAACTGTATTTTTTCTTTTCTACCTTAATATTTTCACGAAATCTATCGCATTTATCATCTTGATAGAAAGCGATTATTCCCTTAGCGATTTCTTCTGCGTTGGGCTCAACAACAAGACCCACAACCTGATCATGCACCAATTCAGGTAATCCTCCCACTCGGGTAACAATCATGGGAACATCGTAATGATAGGCTACTTGTGTGATTCCACTTTGTGTTGCCGATCGATAAGGTAATATCACAGCATCTGCGGCACAAAAATATTTGCCTACAGCATCATTAGGTATGAATGAAGTATGGAGATAGATTCGATTTTGAAGCTGATACTTTTCAATTAGTTTCTGATAATAACCCTCATCTCCGTAGAACTCTCCCGCCAATAACAACTTGACATTCATTTTTTTTAATTCGGCTTTTGATAGTGCTTCTAGCAACATATCTAATCCTTTATATTGACGAATAAAACCAAAAAAAAGGACTACCTTTTCGGCTACAGGTATCTTCAACTCTGCTCTTGCTTGTTCAAGGCTCATACAAGGTCCGTAGTTATCGTATAAGGGATGCGGGGTATAGACTGCTGGTAATTTGGGGTTAATCGCTCTTAAATCTTCCAATACACTTTTACTCATGGTCACACAACCATCTACTGCATTTAAAAAATATTTTGCCAGCAGTTCATCTCCCATCCGATGTTCATGAGGGATGATGTTATCAGCGATACAAACTACTTTGGTATGTTTATTTTGACGCACAATCCGCTGAATAGTACCTAAGCAAGGTCCAAAGAAAGGCATCCAAAATCGCACAATCAAAAGATCATACTTTTCTTTTTTCAACTCAAGACCTATTTTAATCCAGTTAAAAGGATTGATTGAATTTACTTTCGAAAAAATGCGCAAGCCTTTGGGAGCAGGTTCATCTGAAAACTGCGATTTACCAGGGAACAGAAAGTTAGGATACTGTAGCGAAAAAGAATAAATATCCACCTCATGGCCTAGTTGCTGATAATGTTGGGCCAATCGTTCATTGAATGAAGCAATGCCTCCTCCTCGCAATGGATACGCAGAACCTAAAATAACAATACGCATACCGGTAATTTATATGACTTTCTCGATCTGATAATTATTACGATCCGTACTGTTTCTTGATACCAGTTCTGCCAAAAATCCGGTCAAAAATAATTGTGTCCCAATGATAATTGCCGTCAATGATAAGAAAAACAAGGGTTGATCAGTAATATCCCTAAATGGAGTTCCTGATGCTATACTCATCAATTTATGACAGATCAGATATAGGGTAATCACAAGACCCAATAAAAAGCTTACCACTCCCATAACTCCAAAGAAGTGCATCGGCCGTTTGGCAAATTTTCCAACAAAGAATATGGACAATAAGTCTAAAAAACCTTTTACGAAACGTCCAGCTCCAAATTTTGTTGTTCCATATTTGCGTGGATAATGTTGTACCACTTGTTCTTGAATATTGGTAAAACCTGCCCATTTGGCTATAACAGGGATATAGCGATGCATTTCGCCATATACTTCAATATTTTTCACTACGTCTTTGCGATATGCTTTCAATCCACAATTGAAATCATGCAGATTATCAATTCCTGACATCCCCCTGGTCACCGCATTGAAGAGTTTAGTAGGTAGGGTCTTGGTTAAAGGATCATAACGTTTCTGCTTCCATCCAGAAACTAAGTCAGCACCTTTATTCATGATTCGGTCGTACAATTCTGGAATTTCATCAGGGCTATCCTGTAAATCTGCATCCATCGTAATCACCACATCACCTTGAGCGGCTGCAAAACCAACATTTAAAGCTGCTGATTTACCATAGTTACGTCTAAATTTGATGGCAGAAATATTATTATTGTCCTTTTTCAAATCTTCGATTACAGCCCAGGACTTATCCTTACTTCCATCATCAATTAAAATAATTTCATAAGAGAACTGATGCTTAGCCATCACCCGGTCTATCCATGAGGTCAACTCTGGTAAAGACTCTTCTTCATTAAAAAGAGGAACAACAACTGAAATATCCATATGTACGTTGATCATTGTCAATATATTTGCTTTATAAACAAGTTAAGGTATCGTCTATAAGACAACACCTTAACGTATTGATTTTTTTAAATTTTATTCCTTTAAACTGTCGGATTACCGATACTTTTTTGACCATTTTTTGTCAAAGCAGCCAACAATAGGGCAAACAGAAAATAAGGCAACAAGGTGATTATAAAACCTTTCACGCGTGCTCCTAGGGTCATTGTAGCTACCGATTCATTATCTTTCTCCATTTGTTCGATGCTTGCATCTATCGTTTGTTGCTTTTCTTCTTCACTAGCAAAATTGGTACTTTTCTCCATACTTTCAATCCGTGCATTCATCATGACATGAAAATTCTCTTCTTGAATGGTAGGTTCGACATATGTCAAATAAGAAAATGTACTTACTGAAGCGACTAAATGGTTAATTACAAGCATGATATAAATACATTTCAATGCTTTACTAAAGTCCCATATCCCGCCCATTTTCTTACGTAAAGAGAACGTTAATAAAACCGTAACACCTACAAATAAAATGAAGTTAAAAAACGGATTGGTAAATTGTAAAAGAGACGATCCTGCCAAGGGTCTCACGATGTAGATCGAACATAATCCCAAAACAAAGGAAATCACGCCTAAGACAACACCATATACAATGCTTGTAATCTTACTATTTTTGTCTACGCCAACTTCCATTATCCTTTATAAAACTGAGTTATAATCTGATATAGTGCAGCATCAAAAGCTTTATTTTCACTGTGAGCTTCGTATTGTTCAAACTGAGCATCTTTTGGATTAATTTCACTAAAGAAGCTTAAGATTGCATAAAACAGTTCATACACTTCGCTCGATGGATTGATTGTTTTTGCTGTTTTTGCAATTTCAGCATACGTGCTCTCTACTAAAATCTGATTCGCAATGATGTCTTCATAAATCTCATGTTCATCTTGAAATTCATCTTCATCAACCAATAAGAATTCTTTCAAATAGTCATCCAAATCTGGTTCAATCTCATCGTCTTTACATTCACGTAAATACAAAAAGATGTTTAACAGTTCTGTACCGCGATCAATTGTTTCATCTTCGATTTTTTCCCATTCTTCAGATTCTAAATAATCATCTTCCAATTTTTGGATATCTGTAGAGAAAAAGTTCATCAATAATAGATCGACATATACTTCTCTCAATTCATCGAATAGTGGATAGTCATCAAATACTACATCCAACAAAGCCAATTTATCGATATATTTTCCATCTGTATCAAAAACGGTTTCAACTTTTGTTAAAAATTCTGATTTTGTTTCGATGTTGTCTACTCTACCGTAGGTGTTAATCCCTGCAGCAACAGCCGCTTTAATATTCGCTTCCATTATTAAGCATTTTTTATGATTTGACCATTATTGATCACTAATTTAACTTTTCCTTTTAATTCTTTTCCGAATAAAGGACTATTTCTTGATTTGGATTTATTCGATTGTTGATCAAAAATCCAATTTTCATCCATATTAAATAATACCAGATTTGCTACTTCTCCTTCTTTTATCTGTGGAACATTTAATCCCACGATCTGACGTGAATTTACAGCTAATTTTTCAACTATTTGTTGCTCGTTTAATCCAGCTTTGATCAACAGCGGCAAAACGGTCTGCAATCCAATGATACCATTTTTGGCGATATGAAATTCAACATTTTTAAATTCAATTTCATGTGGGGTATGTTGCGAGACTACAGCATCGATAACCCCATCCTTTAATCCCTTTATTAATGCTTTAGCATCTGCTTTGGTACGCAAAGGAGGACTTACTTTATAGTTGCTATCAAAATCAACGATCTCATCATCCGTGAATACAAGCTGATGAGCAGCTACGTCGCAAGTTACTTGAATTCCTTTTGCTTTTGCTTTTTTAATTAAATCTACTGCTTCTGCCGTACTGATGGAAGTAAAGTGAATGGGTGATTCTGCATATTCAGCAAGATAAAGATCTCTGGATACCATTAACGATTCGGCAAGATTAGGGATGCCTTTCATTCCTAAATAAGTACTCATGACACCCTCATTCATTTTATTCCCTCCTGCCATCGACGCATCTTCAGCATGGGCGATGATCAATCCACCAAATCCCCTTGCATATAACAATGCTCGGCTCATTAATCCTGCTTGCTGCATGCTTCTATTACCATCACTGAATGCGATAGCACCAGTCTGTTTCATATCATACAATTCGGCCATTTCATGTCCTTCGCGATTTCTGCTGACTGCTCCAATAGGCAGCACATCAACTAAATTACCTTTCGCAATATTGACAATCAGGGCTACCTCTGCACGACTTTGGATAGCAGGTTCTGTATTAGGCATTACCGCGACCGCCGTAAATCCTCCAGCTGCTGCAGCTGCCGATCCAGAAGTAATATCCTCTTTTGTTTCTAATCCCGGTTCACCAAAGTTGGCATTTAGGTCAAAAAAACCTACCGAAAGCACATTTCCTGTACCGTCGAATATTTCTATATTTTTATCAGCGACTTCAATGGATTTTGCAATTCTAGAAATCTTTCCTTTTTCAATGAACACATCAACCACCTGTTGATCAAATTCATTTCCAGGCAAAACCACTTTTACAGAAGTAATTAATACGCTTTTCATATGTTTAAGAAATTGAAATTTATTGGATTTGAATAGTAAGTACTCGAAGTTTTAAAGCATAACAACATCTTTTCTGTAATGGAATTCAATAAAAATAGGGAGTTTTCTCTTTGAAAATTAGAGGAAGGATGATTTTTAATACGTGTCGCTTTAGACTGCTTCATTTCAAAGAACAAAGTTACAAAATTGTATCGATTTTGCATTGAATTTTAGAAAATATTCGTGCAATGCTCCCTTATTCGGTCCCCCACTGATAATGATTAAAATCAAAACCTGCCAAACTCAATACCCGATCGACCACTGTCGCTGCTAAGTCATCAAAAGTCTTTGGTAAGCTATAAAATGACGGGGAAGCAGGGCAAATGATACCTCCAGCATCCGTAATAATTTTCATATTTTGGATATGAATTTGACTTAGAGGTGTTTCACGCGTCACTAAAATTAATTTTCGCCTTTCTTTTAATATAACATCTGCTGCACGCGTGGTCAGATCTGAAGAAATACCGTGAGCAATCCTTGCCAATGTACCCATAGAGCACGGACAGATGATCATGGTATCGAAACGTGCTGAACCGGATGCAAATGGAGCAAAAAAATCATTTTTGCTGTAGAATTTAAATGGTATAAGCTTGTAATCTTGATTTTGTAACTCTTCCTGCCATACTACTTTCGCATTATCTGACATGACTACTCCTACCTCACTGATCTGATCTTTTAATTCCATCAGCCGATTGAGCAGAACTTTCGCATATATGGAACCGCTTGCTCCCGTTACCGCCACTACAATTTTTCTAGACATAATTTCATTTTAAATAACAAAGCTATAAAAAAGGGTCGAATAAGAAATATTCGACCCTACATCTACCTATGAAAAACCTGCTCTTGGGATGAGCATATACAAATATACCATTCGCGTGAATATTTCAAAAGAAATTTATCAAAAAAGGGATATGGTGTAGCTACGTCTCCACAGATGAAGCTTAAAGGCTACATTTTTAAATTAAGAGGATTTAAAAAGCATACAATCAGGAGCAAATAGCTGCTTCACCATAGGGATTGACGCTCAAATTAATCTCGATATTTTTTTTAAAATCCAGATTTCCATCACATATTTTTTCTATTTTAGAGTCCTATAAGACCGCATAATACGAAAAAATGAGCTTAAGTATATTAGAACAATACATCGAATCTGGAAATAGTAGGGATTTGGATTTACTTTTAACGAATAACCCCGATTTAATCTTAGAAGAGACCAGTCATGGAATTTCACCATTATTATTGGCCTGCTATTTTCATAAACCCCAAATCATACGCGTGCTTCTTCAACATAACCAAGGTTTAAATATTCATGAAGCAGTTGCTGCGGGCTTAAACAATTACATAGAGGCTATGATCAATCAATTACCTTCAGTTGTTGATGAAATTTCAACACATGGTTATTCTGCTTTAGCCTTGGCAACACATTTTAATAAAGAAGATACGGTGCGCATTCTACTGACGCACAAAGCCAACCCAGATATTCCTACACAAAATGAAGAAAGCTTGTATCCTTTACAAATCGCACTTTTAAATAAAAATAATGCCATCAGCAAACTGATTATAGAAGCTGGTGCTGATGTCAATAGTATGCCCAGCAATGGTCAGACCGCATTGCACCTCGCTGCTCAGCAGGGTAATATTGAATTAATTGTTCTGCTTCTGGAGAATGGCGCACGCATTGAATTAAAAAACATAAATAATAAAACTGCTTCGGATCTTGCTGCTTCCAAAGGGTACAGTGATATTGCAGAAATACTAAAAGAAATATAAGCTATCTTTTTAACAGTTCTAAACCTATGCCGCAGCTTAAACATTGTTTTAGGTCACAATATTTATTTTTGATATGTAGCAATCCTTGAGAATGGGCAGCATGTAAAGCTGGTACACCTATCTGTTCAAATTTATGAATAATGTTATTTCTCTCAGCGGGTAATTCTTCCAGCCAATTCATAGCCTTTTCTTTAAATTCTTCCAACCCCAAATATGTGCCATATGAAAAAGTAAATACGATGAAAGCATTGATCATCACGATATGCTGACTCCTTGTACTGAGCCGATGATCACAGATCATAGAAGATTGTTTTCCAAAATTAAAATGAGTTTTCCAATAAGTCGCCACTTGAATATCATCCAATAGAACTTTAAAATCATTCAGTTTTTCAACATTCAGGATTTCTTGTAGACGCATGCGATCATTTTGCAATAAACTGGCTAATTGGGCTAATCGGATTGTAGGAAAGTTATGGGGTCGCATTCTTGAAAACAGCAAAGGAAAATGAGTTTCCTTTAAATGATATGCTTTTTTTAGATAACTGTATTCTTGCTGTAGTTTTAAAGGATATTCTTCTTCAAAATTTGCACTTAAAAAACCTGCCTGCCCAAAGATCATGGCTTCTAATTTGAAAGCATCATGTCTATATTTCTGCAACAATAAGCTGGATAGCTGCTCCCCTAATGCTTGAAAAGCTTCTGCATTAACTTTAAATCCAAAACTTCGAAAAAGCCAAACAAAAAAAGTCTTCTCCCAGTCCCCTTCAAATTGTTGCAATAGAGCCAAAATTACCTGAGACTTCTCTTCCATCCTTTCGATGGCCATACGATCTACCCAATGTTCGATTTTGAAACGATCCAATTGATGAAGTTGACTTTCACAGGGAATCCACCTTTGCCCCTCCATCAAACGCTGATATTGGCCGAGCAATTTTTCTGAAACGTAGTTCGCCAATCTAAATGTGGGTATCGGCGATCCATCTTCATGAAACACTTTCTGATCATCATCCCATACGACATGTAAGATCACATTCTGATATTTAGGATCGTGATGATGGCCATGTAAAAACCAATCTGATGATCGCACATGAATTTCTACACTGCCGCTCCACTCTTCTCTACCGATACGGATTTTTGAAAATAAAAAATCAGGGCCAGCATTGTTATTTTGCTCCCCCACCTGTACAACATGAATAGGATCACCATGAACAGTTTTTAATTGGTCTGTCTGAAAAAGACGCAACTTCCATATGAATTGCAAAAGATCTTCAGGAATAGTCATAACCTAAAGATAATCAAATAATTTTAATTTACATATTAAGTAATATTTTCAATTCGTCATCTGAAACTTTTACGCTTTCCTTTAATATACCATCCAGGTGAGGTGCCTTGATTCCTTCTCCCAAGTTTTTTGAACTTTTAATTATCCGGGCTTCATCCCATAGATTTGCTTCAATAAACAAAGATAATGTCTTTGCTCCGCCCTCTATGATGATTGATTGAACGTCCATCAGGTATAATTGATATAAAATATTTTGTGGTAAATACCAGTCAAAATTTTCCAATTCAATATACTTATTGTGACCTGACCACTCCGTTTTAACGGCATTGAAGATGATGGTTTCAGCCTCATCGTTAAAAATCGCAGCTTCTTTTGGTACAGTCAGTAATTTATCGATCAATATACGTTTCGGATTTTCCCCTTGCCATTCGCGTACAGTCAAGCTTGGATTATCGACTAACGCGGTCTTGGTCCCAACTAAAATTGCATCCTCCTCTGCTCGCCATTTATGAACCAATTGCTTACTCGCGGCATTGCTAATCCACACTTGCTCTCCTTCTTTTCCTAAGTACCCATCGGCACTTTCTGCCCATTTGAGAATGACATAGGGACGATTTTTTTGAACGCGTGTAAAAAACCTGCGATTTAACCACAAAGCTTCTTGTTGCAAAAGCCCGACTTCTACCTCCACACCTGCATTTTTCAAAATCTCCACACCCTTACCGTCTACCTGAGCAAACGGATCCAAACAGGCGATGTAAATTTTTTGCGGTTTATATTTCGCAATGAGATCTGCACAAGGAGGAGTCTTACCAAAATGTGCACAAGGCTCTAAGCTCACAAAAAAAATTGACTGCCTTAATTTAGCTGCCGCATCATCTCCATAACAATCCAATACCTGCTGAATAGCATTTACTTCTGCATGCGCTCCACCATAAGGTGAAGTGTAACCTTCTCCAATAATTTCATCTTCACAGACAATAACTGCACCTACCATTGGATTGGGACTTGTAGTACCAGCACCTAAAACGGCCAATTCTAGGCATCTGCGCATGTAGCTTTCTTGCATATTCATACACAAAAGTATCAAAACAATACTAGAACAGAAAACACAAGATTTATTGTAAATTTCAATCATCAAATAATTCTTGACGATTTATCGGAGGTCGATCATGATCTAATAACATGAGTTCCAAACAATAAAAACTTCAAGAAATAAATTGTTTGCCATCTGATTCAATTATAATGGTAAATAAAACAAATTTATTTAAGTTTGACTAATGGAAAATTTACAAACCTACGACAGCTTGTTCCAAAAAAATCTCGCTACATTTTATGATGCAGAAGAAATCAAAAACATCTTCTACATAGTTATTGAAGATGTTTTAGGATTTTCCAGAATGCAGTATAGTGTAAATAAAGATCTAGTCTTATCAGCAGAACAAGGCATCCGTATGTCACATATTCTAAATGACCTAGTGCAGCAGAAACCCATACAGCACATCTTGAAAAAAGCGGATTTCTACGGTGAAGTTTTTGAGGTCAATCCTTTTGTATTGATTCCTCGATCAGAAACGGAGGAGCTGGTTGATATGATTATCCGCCATCACAAAGATCAATCGCCATTACGCATTATCGATATTGGCACTGGATCGGGTTGCATTCCGATCTCACTGAAAAGACATCTAAAAGAAGCGCAAATTTCGGCATTAGATATTTCTAAAGAAGCTATAGCAACAGCTAAACGCAATGCACAGCGATTGGATACTCCTATCAACTTTGTCAATGCGGATATTTTAGAGTGGGAATATATTTTTCAATCGCAACAATATGATATTATCGTCAGCAACCCTCCTTATATCACACCAAAGGAAAAAGAGGAGATGCATCCCAACGTATTGGAGTTTGAACCACATCTTGCACTTTTTGTGGAAGAAACTGCTCCCTTATTATTTTATGAGACGATCGCTTCATTCGCGTTGAAACATTTAACGGCTGATGGGGATCTATATTTTGAAATTAATCAGTATTATGGAGGTGAAACAGTTGATATGCTTCGTAAAAAAGGGTTTAAAACCGTAGAATTATATCATGACATGCAACAAAATCCAAGAATGATACATGCGAAAAAATAGGGAGACAAAAAATTAATTATTTCATTACCAAATAGTAACAAAATAATTTAAGATAAATTGTGTAAAAAATTGGCACATATCACTATTTTTTCTACCTTTGCATCACTTTCAAAAACGGATTTATTTCCAAAAAGAAAGGATTCCGTAGCTCAGCTGGTAGAGCAATACACTTTTAATGTATGGGTCCTGGGTTCGAATCCCAGCGGGATCACAACAAAAAGCCTCACATTCTGTGAGGCTTTTTTTGTATCCAATGGGATTCGAACAGAAATGTTGGGATGGATTCTATCCCCTGGGAGTTCAGGATCGTGTACGAGAATTGTAGGGCTGAACCAACTTTCTCGCTCAGGGTAGAGTTTGGGTTAGCGGGGCTGAGTAAATCGGATCACTACTAAAGATGTAAAAAGCTAACATATTTCCACTTAATGTATTACCAATTTTCCCTAAACCACCTTTAAGACAACCGCCTCTATTAGTGGGTAAATCTTTGTTGTACTTTAAGTGCTCTTCCTAAGGCATACCAGTGTCCATATTCCCTTGATCGATATGATAGTGAATCACTTTAGCATCTTTATATTCAACATGAGTAGAGTTATATTTAATCCATTGCTCATCAATAGTTGGAGCTGGTGTACCCCCTCTAATTTCAACTTAAATGTGGTATAAAACAGTTTTTGTCTCTAAAAAACAGTGTTCTGTCTCCTATTTCGAAAACGCGTTTCTGGGATCTATAATTTTGTGGGATTAATAAAGATGAATACAAAATGAACAAAAAAGAAACGATAGAAAAAGTATCGGAATTGTCCCAAGTCACAATTGCCGATTGCAAAAAAGTATTGGATGCATTAGAAATAGTGATGCAAGAAGAATTAGCCAATAGAAAAGGAATTCGAAATATATTCAATATGATGTACAAGATGATGGGTATATTCAAAAGCAAATGACGCCTCCTCTTTTATTACTACCGGTTTCTGCCACAACGTGTAGCCAAAGGAAAGCCACTCCGCATAGAAAAGGTAGAATAACTGCTTATCAGATGAAGTTCTACCTTTAATGTGCGTCAGTGTAATTAAATTATTTTTTTGATCCAGTTTTTTCTCAAAATCTTATTGAAAAATGATTTTTATTCATTTAATTTATACTAGAAAACCATTGAACCGCACCTCATGAATACCGATCTACAAAAACTGCATCGCATTTGGCTAGAAACCAGAGCGCATCAAAACACTGATTTTCCTATGATCGGTTTTGATGATCTCACTAATGCTATTATCAGTACTGGACCGTTTTATTATTATGTGATTGATTTCTACGATATGTCTTTATCTCATGTAAACGGTGACATAGAGGAGATCCATGGTATTACCCCTGAATTGGTCACTTTTAATGATATATTGCTTACCATTCACCCTGATGATGTTGATTTTGTAGCCAATGCAGAATCTTTTATTGGTAAATTTTTTCGCGAACGAATTGCAACAGAAAAGCTCCTCAATTATAAAATGAATTATAGCTTCAGAAGCAGAATGAAAAACGGAGAATATGCTTTACTAAATCATCAAGCGATTCTATTAAGTCTCGATGAGAACGGAAGATCTGGAAAATCGCTCAATATCCATACACGGATTGATCATCTGAGCAATTTAAATACCCGTAAGATATCCCTTATTGGTCTTAAAGGCGAACCCTCTTACCTAAATATGAGTCTAGAGGAAAAATCTTTACCTTGCTTTTCAAAAAGAGAAAAACAGATACTCCAACTTATTGCCGCGGGTTTGACCAACAATGAAATAGCAGAAAAACTATTTATCGCTGCCATTACGGTAAAAAAACACAGACAAAATATTCTTGAAAAAACAGATTGCAAAAATCTCACGCAACTTATCAACCAATGCACGCTGCAGGGATTGATTTAATAAGTTAGATCCATATTAGCTATCGAAATGAACGCTAATAATAAATTAAAAATAACTCGCCATTCGCTTATTTACACAGTAAAAATACTCCTTTTGGAGTATTTTATCCATTATACTTTCTTTCTAATTTTATTTTAATTTACCTAGAGAAAACAAATGTCCGCATAAAGTTAGATCTGAATAGTTATACCATATCAACGAACTTATTCAGTTTGACCATTAGGATCGATTAGCCATTAAAATAAGTAATTCTATCTGAAATTAATAAATCTAAACATGATGAAATCTAAAGTATTGGCATTCCTATTGGCCATAAGCTCATTCAGCCTTTTTGCACAAAGCAAATCAGAGGTCATTAAAAACATCAATGACCTGCTTCAACATGTAAAAAACGTTCGCTTAATGACCAGCGAAAGCAGTCCTACACACATTACTCATACTTACATGAATTTTTCAGCGCATTCCAGTAAGAAAGGATGGGTTTCATTGACGAGTGTGACCTCGTGGGGAAGTGGTTATGAAAATCTAACTCTTACCTATTCTTTTGATCCGACAAAGATTGAAGAAATAAGCTTAAACGATGAGCTTGATAAAAAACGAGGCAACAAAGCATTCTTATTTGCACTCACACTCGACGACAATAGTGTAGATATAACGAGTGTTCAAGGTGGTAAAACCAGTCGAGACCAATCAGATATGGTCGTCATGTATATCATGATGAAAGGAGATGATGGTTATGAGATTTATGATACGTTAGAGGAATTATTTCAAGAACTTGTAGAGGTATCTTAAGTCGAGTTTACGCTATGAGACTTTATCTTAGTGACCTCTTGCAATCACCATTTATTCTAGAGCTATTCATTTTGGTCAAATAAATTAAAAACAATAAAAAGGTGATATGAAACTCAAAGGAGCAGAAAAACATTTTTGGTGGCACTTTAGACACATTACCGATTCCAAGCATATCCCTATCGAATTGCCTGGTTTCACCTGTATAGATGATATGGACGTTGACGATGAATATGTGGGTATGATCGCAGCAAAGGTTCCCATCGTTCATCATATTTATTTAAAAGAAACAAATATTACTGATGTTGGCGTAAAGTTTATAAGCAGTTTTAAAGGATTAAAAACACTCACACTGATGAAGCATGTTGGGATCACTAAAGCTTGCCTGCCTGATATCAATAAATTAATCGATCTAGAGTATCTTGATGTTTGGAAGACCCAAATTCGGTTAGAAGATGTAGTTGCTTTAACTAACCTTAACAAGTTAAAAGAACTTTACGTATCGGCTAACGATAAGGATGACGATTCGGATCGGGATGCTATATTAGAAAAGATTATCAAAGCAGAAGAAATATTGCCAAACTGTGCGATATATACTTCTCCGCGATAAAATAAAGCTAAATAAAAAGCAACTGACCAACACAAATGACGAATCGAAAATAAACATGATCAATACGATACTCAAGTAGTAGACTACTAAAAAATAACTTAAAGAAATTTTTACTAAAAAAAATTAAAACCCATAAATCTAAAAATTATGAAATACGTATTTACCTTATTATTTTCTATTATACTACTTAGCGTAAGTGCCCAAAATAAGCAAGAAACATTAAAATGGCTAAATAAGCACAAGAAATATATTACGATGGTCAATCCTAGTGGTTATAGTAGCGAGGATTTCACCGTAGAAATGACCGAAAGTTTTATTAGGGCAGAAACCCGGAACGACGGCGAAAAATATGAAGTTAAAATGTATTGGTCAGAAATAAAAAAAACCATGTTAGGCTTAACTGACAAAGAAAAGGGCTATGTTACATTAAATACGAAAGATGAAGGTTATTCTGCACCTAGTATCACTTTATATTTATCCGATTATAGCACAGAAATGAGAGAAAAATTAACACGGATGGCAAATTTTAGTGGTAGTGATGTAACGCTTCAAACATTGGATTTTAGAGGTAAATCATTATTTGGTAATTAACCTAACTGTCACACGAAATTTGCAAAGCAAATTAAACTATGTCATATGACTTACGAAGAAGCTTTTACAATCCATATCTTAAACCAAAAGGTCATTGCTTGGGGATTTCAACATGAGACACGGGTGCTTTTACCAAATGGCTATTACGCTTTCCCTTGTGGTTATTTCACCGAATATGAAAATGGATATAAAGTGATAGCAAGCGGAGCTACACTTCACAAGACAGCTATTCAGGAAGCTATGATTCTAGATCCGGAAGGAGTGCCAATAGCCCGGGATACTGAAGATATAAGACCTTTCTCTTTTTAAAATAAAGATCTTAATGGTTTTTAACTTAGCATTTTCTTCTCATGAAAAGATTTATAAAATGACCATTGAATTGCAAAAACTACACCAAGTGTGGCTTGACCATAGAGCAGCTCAGAACACTGATTTTCAGAATATTGGTTTCGATGAGCTCAGTAATTCTATTGTCGGCACAGGACCATTTTATTATTATATTATTGATTTTTACGATATGTCATTATCTCATGTCAGTCCTGGAATTGAAGAGATTCATGGGTTGGATATTGATCGGGTGACTTTTAATGATGTGTTAGCCACTATTCATCCAGATGATATTGATTTTGTTGTAAAAGCTGAAGCATTTCTAACTCGCTTTTTCTCTGAAAACATAAGTCGTGAAAAATTAACGAAATATAAAATAAGTTATTGTTACCGAGGCAGATTAAAAAATGGTGATTATGCATTATTGAATCATCAGGCCGTTATGCTTTCTTTGAGCGATGATGGAGGCTATGGAAAATCATTAAACATCCATACCCAAATTGATCACCTTAGTCATTGTAATACTTATAACATTTCACTGATCGGTCTTTATGGCGAACCATCTTACCTCAACATGCGTCTAGAAGAGCGTTCTTTGGGTTACTTTTCAAAAAAAGAGAAGCAAATCCTCAAACTTATAGCCGAAGGTTTCAGCAGCATAGAAATATCCCAAAAACTTTTTATAACTGTTCAGACAGTAAAAACACATCGGCAAAATATTCTAGGTAAAACAGATTGCAAAAACATAACGCAACTCATTAACGAATGTACTCGTCAAGGGATAATTTGACACGGATAGATTTACATAAACATAGCAGGTGTAAACTCCAACTGCCATATATTAAGATATTTAAGATGAAAATACTCCTATTGGAGTATTTTTTTTGGTCTCGTTTCTATTTAATTTTATGAGTATACTACTAAAATAGGTATCCCAATTAAAACCACTAGCCAAATAGGAAGAATGATCAAAAGAGCATGATCATCAAATACATATTAATTTTTACCAATAAACTTAACCAACTATGAAAACATCACTTCCAATTTACTTGAATTCCGGAAACAGATTTCACAGTATCTTTTTAAAAACTAAGAAAATAGGGCTTTATTTCAACACTATGAATAAAAAAGCTAGCTTTTTTAAGTCCATGCTTGTGCTAATTTGCACGCTGCTTTTTCTAACTGCAAATGGACAACACGTTGCTACTCCCAATTCTTACGAAGGAATTTGGGCTGGAGTGCTAAAAAATAGCAAAGACAGTAAATTAGCTGTTATTGTAAGGGTATCCAATGGTACTGCTACCCGATACAATTATAATGTTGATAACAATAAAATTGAGAAGTATGACTTTCTTAAAGAAATGACGATGATTGCGGGGAATAACCTCAGTTACACCTGGATGAATAAAGGAGGGGTGTGGTCAGAAACCCAGACCCATATGATGTCCTATGCCGCACCCGATATGTTAAAATGCAGATTAATTCGACAAGTTACAAATACAGAGGAAAGTAAGGATGATCCAGGAATGAATGATGAGTGGTCTACTTATTTCCAAGGTTTTTTAGATCGTTTTGAGTCTATTCAAGAACTAGAAAAATTTATGAATAGTGATGATTAGATTGAAGTTTTGAAAATACGATCTTGAAAAAGCATCATCATCTGCAGGAATTTTCTTGCTTTCACCGAAAATGGAAAGCCAAAAAAAGCTAATCATAGGACTAGCTTTTTTGTTGATGGCTACCAGAATTCAAAACAGATACAATACATAAGTATTTTGATCCTGATTATCGTATGTATTATGCAGGTACGTTGAAACTTCCAATATAGATCATATCGTTATAATTACCGAGCGGTTTGTCTATGATAAGTTCTGCATCGGCATAACATAATATCGCATTTACCGTTGATATACCTTTATCCACGCATGCTTGATAAATCTTCACTTCTGTTTGGTCATTCCATATCGGTAGTTCTTCGATGGCTGCCTGAACGCTCATTTTTTTGCGACTATAGTATACCGTGATCCAATCGACATCGTAATCGTACTGCTTGTCAATTGCTTTACTGAACTGGGATCTCAGGTTAAAGTCAGGAGCATTTCTAGCATAAGTTTCATCCGTTTTAAATCGATGATAATCTTTGATAAACTTGCTTTGATCAAAATATTTGTAAAATTGATCTTCTGTTTTAGTTGATGTTCCTGCCCAGATATGGATACGTTGTTCTGCCATTTTATTTCTTATACTTTTTGTAGATCGTAAAGATACCCTAAATTACTGAACCTTTCTTTTTCATTTATCGTCAACATACTCGGTCAACATATCTTTTTTTAACGCAGTTAAGTTTTTTATATTTGCAGTTCAACTAGTGATTCATAACATGTCGACAAAGCAAACAAAAATTGAAAATTTCGATCCATCACAACCTGGCTTACCAGATTCAAGCATATATGGACTTCCTTTTACAGCAGAAGAAAGTGATATTATCGTCATACCAGCACCTTGGGAAGTGACCGTCAGCTACGGTAGTGGCGCTAGCAATGGTCCTGATGCTATTTTAAATGCTTCTTTTCAAGTAGATTTATTGCATCAAGAATTTCCAGATTTATGGAAATTAGGAATTTTCATGGACGAAGCTCCTGAACACTGGTTAGAAAACAGTGAAAATTATAAAAGTCTCGCGCAACCGATCATAGAGGCTTTAGAGAATGGTGACGATATCGATACCATACCTGCATTAAAAAGCAACTTAGAAGAAATTAACAAAGCTTCTAAACAATTCAATGACGAAGTGAAAGAACGTGCTTCATATTGGATGAATAAAGGCAAAAAAGTAATTCTATTGGGAGGTGATCATTCTACTCCATTAGGATATTATCAGGCTTTAGCAGAAAACCATGATTCATTTGGTATCCTACATTTTGATGCGCATATGGATTTACGTGATGCTTACGAAGGCTTTACTTATTCTCATGCTTCTATTATGTTCAATGCTATTCAACTTCCTCAGATCGAGAAAATCGTACAAGTAGGTATTCGTGATTTTAGTGAGGGTGAATTGGAGGCCGTAAAAAGTTCGAATAAAGTTAAAGTATATACAGATACCGATTTAAAAGCGAACAGTTTTGAAGGGAAGACGTGGAAAGATCAATGTGATGAAATCTTAGCACAGCTACCTCAACATGTGGCGGTCAGCTTTGACATTGATGCTTTACAACGCTGGTACTGTCCAAATACAGGAACTCCTGTACCGGGCGGATTATCCTATGAGCAAGCAACTTATTTGTTGAGCAAACTGGCCAATAGCGATAAAAATATCGTTGGTATTGATTTGGTTGAAGTTGCACCAGGAGAAGATGATTGGGATGGTAACGTAGGTGCCCGATTGTTATTCCATTTATGTGGTGTATTCGCAAAAAACAATAAACTGGCTACAGGAACTAAAATTGTTTTATAACAGCATTAGAGACTAGGTATTAAAATCAGATTGCCCCTACCCCAATATGGGTAAAATATTAAAATCCTGATGCACAACATGCAGCAGTTAAAATGACAAACAAAGCCAATCTTTCGATCGGCTTTGTTGTTTTAATACAACATCATATGATATCCTCTATGTTTAAGCCATCTAGGCTTAAGTGTACTGCTCTTAAGATAGGGATCGAGAAGATTATGGTGAGCTGAATTGACTATTCTTTAACAATAGAAGAAAATAAATTTTGTAAATTGAAAAATTAGCGACGTCATTGTATGGTTACCAATAAAACTTTAGCAGAAAAAATTATTGATTTCAATAAACAATTACACTATCAAGGTGATCTTCCTCCTGATTTTCAAGTATTAAACCCTTATTTAGGAAATCCGGAAACTTTGGTAGTCATGCAACAATTCTACCATACATATTACAACGACACATCGAGCCGCAAATTCATCATTGGCATTAATCCAAGTCGTCATGGTGCGGGTGTCACTGGTGTTCCGTTTACAGATACCAAGCGTTTGGAACACGTTTGTGGTATTCCGATGGAATCGGCACATACACATGAAATTTCATCTGTTTTCCTTTACGATATGATTACAGAATTTGGAGGCGCTCAAGCTTTTTACAAGCAATACTATATCAATTCACCCTTTCCCTTAGCCATTGTTAGAAGAACAAAAGAGAACAAATGGATTAACGCAAATTATTATGACGATAGAAATCTGTTTGAAATGGTCAAGCCTTTTATGATAAACTCGCTCAAAAAACATATAAGCTTAGGTTTAGATACGAGTGAAGCATTTGTATTGGGTAAAAAAAATGTAACGTTCATTGAAAAAATAAACAGAGAAGAGCAATTGTTTGAAAAATTGACTGTTCTTGAGCATCCGCGTTACATACAGCAGTATAAATCCAAGGATCGGGATCTATATATAAATAAATATATCGGTGTATTAGGCACTTAATCGTTAACATCAAAATTTATTTGGAGTATGTGAATAGAAATTCTATCTTTGCATCACTTTCAAAAAAGGAACACACTTCCAAACAAGAAAGGATTCCGTAGCTCAGCTGGTAGAGCAATACACTTTTAATGTATGGGTCCTGGGTTCGAATCCCAGCGGGATCACAACAAAAAGCTTCACAGAAATGTGAGGCTTTTTTTGTATCCAATGGGATGAGAACAGAAGCGTTGGGATGGGTTCGACCTTTTTCATTGCGGACATGCGTTTGGGGTATGTGGGTCGCAATAAATCCCAGCGGGATCACTAAGAAAAAGCTAATCTTGCGATTAGCTTTTTTTGTTTAAAGATATTTGGGATTCGAAAGAAGAGAAAAACAAATCTCATTTATCATTTCAAACGCTAACAAAACACCCTAAAATCATCTGTTCCTATAATATCTACCAGTGTTCCTATAATAAAAAGTATTCGACTTTATCAAACAGCTACTTTCGTAGAAAATTCGAAAAATGTTAAAATCAATATCTTTTTTATTCCTTTTTGTATCCCTTACCCATCTATCCATTGCTCAAAAGAGATATACGATATCAGGGACAATCACAGATGTTTCAAGCGGTGAAACACTGATCGGTGCCACGATCCGACTACAGGAGTTACCTCAATCGAGTAGTTTAAGCAATTCCTATGGCTTCTATTCCGTTTCAGCTCCAGAAGGACGCTATCTACTCACAGGCTCTTATGTCGGCTACAAGACTTATACAGATACCGTATCCTTAAATAGCGATATGGTATTACCTATTGCAATGCAATCGCAATCTACATTAGATGAAGTAGTCGTTTCTGTTAATAGAAAAAACAATAAAAATATTTCATCTCCACAAATGGGGGTTGAAAAACTCAATATGAGTCAAATTAATCAATTGCCTGTCGTATTGGGTGAACAAGATGTCTTAAAGAGTATCACGCTCATGCCTGGAATAAAAAGTTCTGGCGAAGGTAATACGGGTTTTTATGTTCGAGGAGGAGGATCAGATCAAAATTTAATTCTATTAGACGAGGCCACTGTATACAATGCCTCTCACCTCTTAGGATTTTTTTCCATCTTTAATTCAGATGCTATTAAAGATGTGAGCATCTACAAGGGTGGTATGCCTGCTGAATATGGCGGTCGATTATCATCTGTTCTAGACGTAAAAATGAATGAAGGAAACAATAAAAAAATAACAGTTCAAGGTGGGATCGGTATGATTGCTTCTCGGATCAAAGTTGAAGGTCCAATTGTAAAGGACAAAGGTTCATTCATGATTTCTGCCCGTCGTACCTATGCCGATCTATTTCTCAAAGCTTCATCAGATACAACCATCAATAAAAGTACATTATACTTTTATGACATCAATGCAAAAGCCAATTACCGATTCAACGATAAAAATGCGATTTACCTTTCCGGTTATTTTGGGAAAGATGTGCTAGGACTTCAAGATATCTTTGGTACCAACTGGGGAAATGCAACAGGTACATTAAGATTTAACCATGTATTCAACAACAAGCTATTTTCAAATACATCTTTCATCTACAGTAATTATAACTATGTCATTGAAGGACTAGATCGCAATGATGGATTTAAAGCAACTTCTAAAATTACAGATCTCAATTTGAAGCAAGATTTTCAATATTATGCAGCTTACAACCATAACGTAAAATTTGGATTACAAGCAACAAGACATGACATTGCGCCGGGTGATATTACAACAACTGCAAGCTCGAGTTTCAACAACAAACATGTAGAACATCGTTACGGTTATGAAATGGCGGCATACGCAAGTGATGAATGGAAAGTAAATGATCAACTCAGTATGTTATATGGCTTACGTTTAAGTTCTATGTTGCTTGTAGGCCCAGGTACTTTCAACAGCTATGATGCTGCAGGCAATATCACAGTTTCCGAAAAGTATAATTCAGGTGAAGTGGTGCAGAACTACCTAAATCTGGAACCGCGTTTTAGTGTCAGCTATATGCTCAATGAACAACAATCCATCAAAGCATCATATAATAGAAACACGCAAAACATCCACCTATTAACAAATTCTACTAGTTCAAGTCCTACAGATCTGTATGTGATGAGTAGTAAAAATATTAAACCGGAAATTGCCGATCAGGTTTCTATGGGATATTTTAGAAATTTCAAAAACAACACATATGAATTATCTGCAGAACTCTATTATAAAAACTTACAAAATCAAATCGACTATAAAGATGCTGCGCAATTGCTCGTCAATCAAGATGTAGAATCGCAATTACTTTATGGCGTCGGAAGAGCTTATGGTGCCGAACTATTTCTGAAGAAAAAATATGGAAAGTTTAATGGATGGGTTGGGTATACATTATCCAAAACTGAGCGTAAATTTGAAGAAATCAACGATGGCAAATATTACCCTGCGACCCATGACAGGACACATGACCTATCTTTAGTTGCTATATACAAATTTAATGAGCAATGGACCTTCTCCAGTAATTTTGTATATGGAACAGGTAAAGCCGTAACCTACCCGACAGGTAAATATAGTGTCGGTGGCCATACCACTTATTCCTATTCAGGAAGAAATGCATATCGACAACCTGCTACACACCGTCTAGATATTGCGGCTACGTATGAAGGAAAACCAGGTAAATATTTCCAATCGAGCTGGACATTTGGCATCTATAACGTGTATGCTCAAAAAGATCCATATCGCATTACATTCAAAGATAGCAAAACAGTTCCCAATGCAACAGAGGCTGTTCAAACCAGTATTTTTGGAGTTCCTATTCCTTCTGTTACCTGGAATTTTAAATTTTAATCTTAAATCAGCAAAAAACATGAAAACATATATTCCATATTCGCTCATCCTGATTCTTTTTATCTTAGCGACTTCTTGTGAAAAAGTCATTGATATTCAAGTAGACGATGATATCGGCAAGCTTGTCATTGAAGGTATCATTAACAATACAGAAGCACAACAAGAAATTAAGCTGAGTAAAAATATCGCATTTTCAGATCACAGCAACTATCCAGCAGTATCAGGCGCCATTGTTATTGTCCGGGATGATGAAAAAAATGAATATGTATTTAGCGAAACCACTGCAGGCACCTATATGTCGAAAGCATTTACCGGAATACCTGGAAAAAGCTACAGCTTTGAAGTTCGTCTTCATGAAAACAAATATACGGCGATATCGCAGATGCCTCAAGTGGTAAACCTAGATTCAATTGCTGCGGAAAAACCTAAGTTTGGAGAAAAAGATACCCGCAACATAAAAGTATTTTATCAGGATCCCAAAGATCAAATTAATCAATATCGGTTCGTCCTATTTGTCAATGATAAACAGATTAAAGATATATATGCAGTAAATGATGATTTTAACAATGGAAATCAGGTCAGTGTTACATTAAGACCCGATGAAGACGTCGATATCATTTCTGGAGATAAAATTCGCGTCGAAATGATCGGGATAGATAAAAACATCTATCAATATTGGTATAGTCTCATGCAGCAGTCTGCTGGTGCGGGTATAACGCCCAGTAATCCCCCCACTAATATTAGCCCGTCTGTATTTGGTTATTTTAGTGCACAGACCACGTCAAGCAAACAAATCCAGGTGGATTAACTTGCTTCTATTTAAAGTAAAGGAGATTTCCGATAAGAAATCTCCTTTACTTAATAATACGTGCGACTCATGGTTGAATCTTGATGTTCTCATAAAATTTCTCCTCCTCCTCAAATTATCGATTGATAGTGTGTTTCTCAATTCGCTTTAATAAATTCTCTTTAAAGCTAGCTCCTAGGGGCATCTCAAATCCAGCCACAGTCACCCAATGATTATCCACACTTTCAATATTATTCAAATTGACGACAAATGACTTGTTGACACGGACAAAATCCGAACCGGGCAGTTGATTACAAATGGTCTTGATATTCATCGCTACCATTAATTTTTTATTCTTTGTATGAATCATCACATAATCTTTCATCGCCTCTATGTATTGAATTTCATTTAATTCCAGTCGAAACAGTTTGCGATCAGCTTTTACAAAAATGTGATCAGTCTGCGTTACTATTTCCTGCTCTGATATGTTTTTTTGAAAATGGTTAATTACTTTATCCACAGCTTTTTTCAAACGGTCTTCAGCAATAGGCTTTAAAAGATAATCTAAAGCATTCAATTCGTAACTTTCTAAAGCATAATTGGGATAGGCTGTCGTAAAGATAATCTGGATAGAAGCTGGGACAAGCTTTGCAAACTCCAATCCAGTCTCCTCCGGCAAATGAATATCTAAAAAAACCAAATCTAACTGTTGCCCTTCCATGATCATACGGGCATCTTCTGTATTACTATACATACCCATACACTCCAAGCACTCATAATCTTTTAATAATTTGACCAGACCCCTCCTAGCCAAGGGTTCGTCCTCAATGACAATATATTTAATCGTTAACTTGTCTTTAGTCATATCAATCTTTTATTGGAATACTTAAAAAAACTTTAAATATATCTCCACCATCATCTATCTGTAAATCATATGTCTGAGGATAAAGGATTTCTAGTCGTTTACGAATATTACTTAATCCTAAACCCCCATACGCTGCTTGATGCAGTTTCTTTTTTTGCGAATTGATACAGGTAAAACAAATATGCTGATTATTTATGGATAACTGGATCTGTACATGTAAACCTCCCTCCATAGTTTGATGTGCACCATGCTTGACCACATTTTCAATAAAAGGTATAAAAAGAAATGGTGATACATGCATCTTTTCCAAATCGCTATCAACCTTAAAATCCACTATAAATTTATCCCTACGGATATCTTCCAGAAAGAGAATATTTCTCAATACCACTATTTCTTTCCCAAGTTCGATCGTATCCCCTTTTGATAAATACAATTGATTTCGAAGAATATCACTCAGTTTCACTAGAACTTTTGATGCTAATTTGGGGTTTTCATCAATCAAAAAATTAATGTTATTAAGTGTATTAAATAAAAAATGAGGATTAATCTGACTTTTGAGCTGTTCAAGCTGAATGGTTAACGTATTATTTTCAAATTCTTTAAACCTAATTAAATTAACGATCCATATTTTAAATAACTTAACACTACTTACCGCAGCTATAAAAATGGTAAATAGAATAATCAAAACTATAAAATCCTTCCAGTTTAAAAGTGACTGATCCTGTTTTTTAACAAACTGCAATTCCTGACTTTCCAGTACCAGCATACTTAAAAATATGAAGGTGTAAAGTGAAAATAAACTACCGGCATAATCTAAGAATCTACTTTTTAGTATAAAAAAAGGAATCAAAATATAATGGTTGATATAAAAGAGAGCCAAGAGGATAATAATGGAGATGAATTTGACCCATAAATTCCATATCTCAGCCTTCTTATCTACCTCTGCGGGAGCACTATTGGGTAAAAAATGAATCCCTATAATGGCTGCGATTAGTAGGACATGCCGAATCCATCGGTATTTACTATCTATTATAAAATCTATAAAAAGACTATTTTCATAGCCAATAATAATTTGTCCATTTTTCATGTAAAGATGTGTTCAAAAGCATTCATTTAACAAAGATACGCTATAAAGCTGAAAACGATTTAGCGGTTCACCTTCTTCATCATGCGATAGATTCGCGGTACTTCAATCAATTATTTAATCAAAAATATTTTTCATGAATCTGCTTCATATTGAAATTAGATTCAAATTATTCTTTAACTTTGTAATACATAAAAATAACTATTCTATCTATAGGTACATCTTGTTTGATTAAATACTGAAAAAGCTTTTTTTATCATCGATAAATATATATATAAGCATATTTAGTTACAAACCAATGTATTAAACATTTGTTATTACAAATAATAATAACAGCATTTGTATATTGTTAAGGCGATTTTATTAATATCTCTTACTTATGACAACAAATAACATGGAAAATAAAAAACCCAAAATAACTGTATTATATGTTGATGATGAGGAAAACAATCTCGTTTCCTTTAAAGCGACATTCCGGTTCAAGTATAAAATATTCACTGCCATCAGTGGTTCTGAAGCCATCGATATTGTCAAGAAAAATTCCATTGATGTCATTGTGACTGATCAACGGATGCCGGAAATGACGGGGGTTGAATTACTGGAAGAGATTATCAACATCGACCCAGAACCTATGCGTATTTTACTAACTGGCTATACAGATATGGGCGCAGTCATAGATGCTGTAAACAAAGGAAAGATATTTCATTATCTAAACAAACCTTGGAGCGAAGAAGAATTGGATGAAACCATCAACCGTGCGTATGATATCTATTCTGAACGTAAAAATTTATTGGATACTTATTCAAAATTGGAATTATCTAACGAACAGTTGGAATTTTTACTTCGTCAAAAACTGCTTTCTTAAGCAATAATTAGCGGTATCAGATATCAACTACTTACTTGGAACAACTATGGTAAAAGTTGTTCCAACCCCAATATCAGATTGCACATCAACTGTGCCTTGTAATTTCATTAAGGCACTTTTCACGTTGTAAAGACCAAAACCCATACCCTCGGCCTGATCACTCGCCCTGAAAAACAATTTAAAAATATCATTGATATATTCTGGAGAAATTCCAATTCCACAATCACTAACGATAAAAGTAGCATAGCCTTCAACGACTTTCACAGACAGCTTTACGAACTTATTTTCCTGATCTTTACGTTGATATTTAAATGCGTTAGAAAGTAGATTATGCAAAATTAATTCTAAAACAGTCTTATCACATTTAAAATCTTCCTGCTGATCAACATGTATTAAAAATTGTACATCGTTATTACGCACATACATATTGTAAAATGCTGAAATATCATTGAAAAGCTCTTTAAAATCGATATTAGATAAAAATAATTCTCCGCGTCTCAACAAATAATAGTCTCGTAAACTATCAATGTATAAATCAAGCCTAGTCAAAGAACCGTCCATCAAGGTGAGCAATTCATGAATTTGATCGATTTGATCAAATTGTAAAGCCAGCTTGACAGCTGATAAGACTCCAGTAAGTGGATCACGAAGATCGTGACTTACACTGTAAGCGAATTTATCTAGTTCATGGTAGGCTTTTTCAAGTTCCTCATTTTTAATATCCAACATGGAATTGGCTGCATAAAACTTATCAGCTTCTTCAATACAAGAAATCATCTCCTCTTCCAACCACGGTTTACGGACGAATCTAAAAATATGTCCCTTGTTAACGGCATCGATTACAGTCTCCATATCCGCATATGCTGTTAATAGAATACGAATCGGTCTTGGAAACTCTTTTTTTATACGGAAAAAGAAATCGATCCCCAATTCATTTGGCATACGCTGATCACAGAATATAATCCGGATATTAGGATTTTTAATGAGTATTTCTTCAGCTTGAACTGTCGAGGAAGCGGTGTGCACAACATAGCTATATCTAAAATTGGCTTTAAAACCAAATAGGTTATTTAATTCATCATCAATATATAATATTTCTATGTCTTTAATCATAATCTAATAATATAGCAATGCATTCCGCAATAACAAAAGTAAGAATATTTGTTACTTTAAGTACATTCCCTTTGTTAAATAATTTGTCGAATAGGAATAATCAATTTAAACATAGTACCTTCCCCTACGACAGAATCAACGACTATTTTTCCATTATGCTTAGCAATTGTATTATAAGCAATAGACATGCCTAATCCTGTACCTTCACCAACATCTTTTGTTGTAAAAAATGGTTCGAATATTTTCTCTCTGATATTAGCAGGAATGCCAATACCGTTGTCTTCGATACTAATAAAAATAAACGATTGATCCTCCTCTATTCCAGTGTTCAATTTTAACACTCCCCCTGGTTTATTGACAAACTTTTTATTTATAGCATAGATCGCATTTGTTAAAACATTTAGAAAAACCTGATTAAGTTTACCTGCGTAACATTCAATAAGTGGCAAATCACCATAATTTTTCTTCACCTCAATTCCCTGTTGTATCAAACTATTCAGAATGACCATGGTAGATTCCAATCCTTCATTAATATCAGCAAATTTAAGTGTATCTTCATCTACGCGAGAGAAAATACGAAGACTTTTAACGATCTCAGCAGTCCGATTAGCACCATCACTCATGCCCTTAAGTAAAAAGTCAACCTCCGTTTTTAAGTATTCGATATCGATTTCCTCTTTATAAGCTTGGATACGTGATTTCTTTTCACTTAGGGAAAGGTCTTGATCAAAAGCAAGATGCTCGACTTCTTCCAAAGTATCCCAAATCATATTAATATCACGTTTCAAAGGAGCAACATTTGAAGTTACAAAATTAATCGGATTATTGATTTCATGAGCTACACCAGCAGTTAATTGTCCTAAAGATGCCATTTTCTCTGCTTCTACCAATTGCGATTGCGTCTCTTTTAAGTGAGTCAAGGTTGCTTGCAATGATTCATTAGCCTCCATCAATTCACTTGTTCGCTCTTCTACCTTTAGCTCTAATACGACATTTTGCTCACGTATCAAACGCTCATTCTCAAGTGAAGTTGCTAATTCTTTAGCTTGAGATATTTCTTTTTCCTTTTTCAAAATATTAATGCGAGAAGCTAAAGCAAAAGAAAGTAAGGCCATTTCAATAATGGATGCTAGCCTAAAAGAATTGCTGGTAAACAAGTTATAGGGCAATATTCCATAATCCTTTAAAAGAAATATTAAAGCTCCTATAAGTAAGATAAACCATGCGATAAAGAAATATCTTGCTGGAAGATAATTCTTTTTTAACACATATAAAGAAGCGACAAATAGCACAGCTGTCTCCAATGAAGTGGTAATCTGCATCAATTCGAATGCGAACTGATGATAACCAAAAATCATCAAGAGAAAACTAATCACGAACAAAACCAAAAGCACCAACAACATCTTACGAATGATGGGTGCATTCGTACGGAGATTGAGGAACTGATTGGAAAAAAACAATACAGCGATACTACTCAAGCATGCAAAGAGAACAACACTGACCGATTCCCATTCCGGATTATTTGGCCATAGAAATTGAAAGTTGAAGCCGACAATTCCTAATTGTGTAAGACCCAAAAAAGAGATATAAAGCACATAGTATAAATATGCTGAATCCCTCACGGACAGAAATAGGAAAAAATTGTAGATGGCCATGATGAGCACCACGCCTAAAAATAAGCCTAATAAAATATTCTCTTTCCATAATCTTTCCCAAACGATATCTGGCTTGCCCACAGCAATAGGCAGTATAATTTGTTCTGAACTTTTTACTCTTAAAAAATATTGCTTCGTTTCGGGAGACTTGAGGTGGAGATCAAAAATATAATTTGTGCTTTGATAAGTCCGATGTTTAAAAGCTTTGAAACTTCCCAAATGAGCTAATGATCGAAGGTGGCCAGTATCATCTACATCATACAATTCGACATCATCCAATAGCGGATAAGCAACATCTAATAAATAATGTGAACGATTACTGAGATTTTGAATTGAAAAAGCAACCCAAACGCTGAACTTACTAATCCCAAGATTTGGATTGGCACTCTTACTTGGAATAAATTCATGGAGAAGTGTTTTGATCTCTTGCGGCTGCACCTCTCTATCTAATTTTAATATATGTAAATTAGAGTCAGGTGCCACATACTCAAAATTATCAGCCAGTTGTATTTGACTAAATACAGGTATAGGTATTATTAATAAAAATAATAGCAATCTAAATAACATCATACTATTTAACAGCCGAAACGACCACAATATTCATGGAACAAGAAAAATAACCAGATTGATCAGCACGTCTTTGGGATTCAATAAAATGATTTCGTTCATCAGCTCCAATCATATCTAATGCATGCATTTCATCTATCATTTTATCAATCCACAGATATTTACATGCATCTTCATATCTTTTTAATACAAATGGAAAAACTTCGATCGATATTTGTGAACATCCGCTTTCCATCAGATACGTCGATAAAGATTGTGCTGCCTTTCCATTATTTACTTTTTTTCCAGTTAGATAATGGTTCAATTTAGCTGTCGTATTGCTATCTCCATTATAAAATGAGAGGCTATTCCAATCAGACTCTACAATCACGATCACTCCCTTATCTTTTAGAATGCGTTGGGTTTCTTTAAACAAAGTCAAGGGATCGGAAAGATGTTGAACTAAGCGTTCCATCCTTACGCCGTCCACTGAATTATCAGCTAACGGTATCTCCAATACATTTGAAACCAAAAACTTGACATTGGTTTCCTCTTGTATCGCATTATTGCCAGCCGCGATCATTTCAGGGTCATGATCAATACCAATAAACTGCAATTTATCGTTATTAAACATACGGCTCATATTCAGCACATCCTGTCCAGAGCCGCAACCCAAATCAACGATAGTTCCCCCGTCTGGTGTATTTTTAAAAAATGCGTAAGATTTCTCTTTAACACCACTAAGTAATTTTAGTGTTTCGGCTAAATAGTCTATATTATAGTGCTTTTCGTACATTTTATCTGATCAAAGTATATTAAGATTATTCTCATCAAAAAATTCGTCATTATTTTTCTGTTTGGTCATCTGGTTGATTACGTCTTTCAAGTTCCATCGCTCCATGTTGTCCAATTGCAACATATAGTGGATCTCAATCTCTTTGGATCGCAATTCCTCGATTCTCACCACGTTGCCTGTATTACGCAATTCTAAAATTGCTTTTCTGTCTTCTTCAGATGCTAAGTCTAGATTATTGACATCATCTAAAATCATGGTTGTCGCAAGGAGATCAAGTTTCGGGTAATAGAATGTACCATTATTTCCCACTCCGCTTTCCAAACGATAACCCACGCATTTTGTCAAATTAATCGTATAGGGAGCACATAGTGCAAATAATGATTTTATACCTATTTGAGGGGCAATTGCAATCGCTGCTCTTGTCAAGAAAATACTACCGATTCCATAACCCGCAATTTCGCGCGAATTCCATAATCCGCATCCTTCTCCTGTACCCTCTTGTGCATAATCCCAAACCAGATCAAAGATCTTAGCGTCCATTTTTCCAGTCGCCTCCTCGATCGGGAGAGGTTGAGAACCTCCAGAAACATGTATTCTGGCTCCTCCATATACGTTTTCCCCATCGAGAGACTCCACAATTAAAACGAAAGCTGCAGGGTTATACATCCAATCATTTTTGGATGATGTAACTTTTTTAACACCTATCGCTGTTAAAACATGTGCATGACCTTCTATAAAACGCTCACAAGTTTTAGGATCATCAATCGCACGAAACGCTCTTAACCTGACCACAGGACGTCCCTCTTTAAATATTAGTGCCATGGAACAGTTAATTATTCGATTAAGATTCAAAAATAATCAATATAATCAAAAGATGTTAGCGATAAAAAAAACTTTACAATTTTACAGGCGCATTATTTTTTCAAATTTAAACCCACAGATCTTTAAAAGAGTTAACTCTCTATTGAAAAGGCACCTAAAATCATGATGTTCAAGTAGATATCCAAATACTTTGTAATCACTGATCATATCAAATTTAGATTAATTCGACTCAGACAACCAAAAAATAGGAGCCACAGAACCCTTTTCAATCACCTCTCCAAAAAACAACAATTTAAGCCAATTAATTAAACAGTGTAAAACTAAGCTTAAAATCTTTATAAATATAATTAAAAAATCTTAAAAGTTAATTTAACATAACTATGTGTTACATAACATTTTTTTTTGAACGATAGTTTCATTAAAATCAAGAATAAAAACGATATCTTGTTAAAGAAAATTCCTCGATGGTCACTAGAAATAAGACTGATCGTACATCGGAATCATGTGTAGTTTACGATAATACCATCATAAATTGTAAGTTTGTCTTATAACATCATTTTGAGTATGTAGAACTGGGCAATAACTATTACGTTAAACATATTTTGCTGATTGCTTGATTATCATTTATATACAGCAAATTAAATCATCAAGTCTATACTCATGACAATCATTTAGCAAAAAAAACTTGTTCCATGAAAATACTAATTGTAGAAGACGATCAACGTGTAGCAGAACTCATTAAAAGAGGACTTGAAGAACAGGGTTTTGAGGCGACATTAGCTTATGATGGTCTTTCAGGCAAAAAATTGTCTTCACAAGATCAATTTGATCTCGTCATCACCGATATCATTCTACCAAAGATGGATGGCTTAGATCTTTGCAAATACATCAGACAAACAAATCCCGACCTTCCTATTATCATGTTAACAGCACTCGGCACCACAGACGATAAGGTAGAGGGTTTTGACGCAGGAGCAGATGATTATTTGGTAAAACCTTTCGAAATGCGAGAGCTATTAGTACGCATCAGAGCATTATTGAAGCGAAATCAAAAAAAATCGGGAAACATGAACGTTATCTTAGTCTACGAAGATCTTGAAATGAATTTGCATACCAAGATGGTGAAACGAAATCAACAGCAGATTAGTCTAACTCCTAAAGAGTTTAAATTATTGGCCTATCTGATGCAAAATCCAGAGCGCGTATTATCTCGGGTCGAAATTGCAGATAAGGTCTGGGAGACCCATTTTGATACCGGCACCAATTTTATTGATGTTTATATCAACTACCTCAGAAAAAAAATAGATCGAAATTTTGATAAAAAACTCATTCATACAAAATCCGGGATGGGCTTTATTTTGAAAACAGAATCATGAAGATAAGAACTCGGCTGATTATACTTTTCACACTGATCACAGCGATTATATTAGGGCTATTTGCTACGATCATTTATCTATCTGCCAAAGAGAATAGGCAAATAGAGTTTTACCATCTACTGCAGAAAGAAGCGATTACTAAAGCTAATCTTTTCTTAAATGCCCATGTAGACAAAAAGATCTTGCAAGACATCTATCATAACAACCGAAAAATATTAAATGAAGTTGAGGTTGCTATTTATGACACTAGTTTTGATCTACTTTATCATGATGCTGTCGACATTGATTTTGTCAAAGAAACCAAACCTATGATTGATGAAATAAATCAAAAAGGGGAAATTAAGTTTTATCAGCAGGGTTGGCAAGTCGTGGGTCTACCCTATCTTTATGAAGGTAAAAATTATATCGTAACCGCAGCCGCATATGATCAGTATGGATATAGTAAACTAGACAATTTACTCCACAACAGCATCCTTGTTTTTATCATTTCCATTCTATTCATCCTCATAGCGGGAATCTTTTTCTCTAAGAAAGCATTCGAACCTGTACGAGCGATGATTGAAAAAGCAAAAAATATATCAGCCACAAATCTTGACCTTCGATTATCCAGCCATCAAAGTAAAGATGAGTTATCTGAACTTGCAGATACATTCAATGAAATGCTCAATCGTTTAGAAAATTCGTTCGAGGCACAAAAAAACTTCGTTTCGAATATATCCCATGAATTGCGCACACCACTCGCTGCCATTATTGCTGAACTGGAATTATCCAGTACCAAAGAGCGCAGTACTACAGAATATAAAATAGCGATTCATAATGCTTTAAATGATTCAAAAAAAATAGTCCGTTTATCCAACAGTCTACTCGATCTCGCAAAAGCTAGCTATGACCCTAGTGAAATCACATTCAAGCCCGTTCGTATAGACGAGGTCTTATTAGATGCAAGACAGCTTGTTCAAAAAACAAATCCTGAATATAAAATTGATATCCATTTTGAAGATGATTTTGAAAGCGATAGTCAAATTTCCGTAAACGGCAACGAATACTTATTGCAGGTTGCTTTCAGTAACCTGTTTGAAAATGGGTGCAAATTTTCCAACCCGCATCGATGTACTGTTTTGGTTTTATTTGACAGCAAACATATCATCTTAAAATTTAAAGATGAAGGTATTGGGATATCCAAACAGGATCGCTCAAGGATATTCAGCCCATTTTATCGGGGTAAAAATAAAGACTATACCTATGGCAATGGTATTGGACTTGCACTGACCGAAAAGATCGTTATGCTGCACAACAGTACGATAACAGTCGTTTCGGAAGAAAATGTGGGAACTACCTTTATCGTAACCCTTTGGAACAGCTAATTGTTCATCGGCCTCTCTTCTTCCCTTGTATCATGAACAACATCATGAACCAACACCGCATCAAGTTTTAGAAAATGATAACCAGTTAAATATCCTTTCTAATAAAATTCTAATATTTTTCTATTGGTCTTCTAACAGCTTATCATCGATAGACTCGGCACCTTTGCCCTGTTCAAAAAAACAGGCACTTTCTTAAAGGGAAGTGATGTAAAGTTTGTATTCAAGTCAAATCAAAAATATCATATCGATGAAAGCAACCACTACAAAAAAATATACCGCTTTAGCAAAGCTCCTTTTTATCTCTTTCATGTCGCTACATTTACTGGGTTGTCACACTCCAGTTGATCCAGAAAAAGAAGCAAGTATGACTTTACGCGGCGATACAATTTTGGTACATCAAGCAGCTCAAGTAAAATCATACTTAAAAACAATTAAAGTTCAAAAAGAGCTTCATCAACTGGAACTGACCACAACAGGAACAGTCAAAGCTATTCCGAATCAGTATGCTGAAATTACCGCTCCTTTCTCAGGACGTGTAACAGCAGTACATCTCAAATTAGGAATGAAAACAAAACCCGGAACACCGCTTTTCGAAATTGCATCACCCGAATTTACGGAGAGTCAAAAACTATTCTTTCAGGCAAAGACAGCTTTTCAAAATGCATCTTTAATCTTAAAACGCCAACAAGATCTTAAAGTCAATGGTGTCGGTTCCGAAAGAGATGTTGAAGAAGCTAAAGCAAATTATGAAATTGCTCAGAAAGAGTATGAGCATGCACGAGCTGCGCTCCAAATCTTCCAGATCGACATCAATAAACTCATTCTTGGCCAATCTCTTCTTGTGCGCTCACCCATTTCCGGAGAAGTCATTACCCATGATATCGTCGTGGGTCAATATATCAAATCTGACGAACCCTCACGCGCAAAAATTGCCGATTTGAGTCAAGTTTGGGTTGTAGGAATGGTCAAAGAGCAGGATCTCAACCTCATCAGCAAACTGGATGTAGCAGAGATTTCCATTGCAGCCTTTCCTGATAAAAAAATAAAGGGTACCATTTATCACATTGATGAAATTCTGAACGAAGATACCAGAAGTGTTCAAGTACTTGTTGCTTGTCAGAATTCAGATAAATTACTAAAACCTGGTCTGTATGTCAGTGTCAATTTTATAGAAAAAGCATCCGATGTAATCTTTATTCCCGAAAAATCATTGCTACAATACAATGATCAAAGTTACGTGTTGGTGCAGATTGGTCAAGATCAATACCTGAAACGTCCTGTCAAAACAGGTATCACAGATCAAGGCAAAGTACAGGTCATATCAGGTCTTAAAGTAGGTGAATGTATCATCAGTGAAGGCGCTTTTTACTTGTTAAATGCAAAATAAATAAAACGATCAGCTTCATCCAATCATCGTGTGCAAGGAGAGCACACCTCCCGAGATGATTTTAGTGCTCATTATAATTTCTAGATTCTTATATTGATGAAAAATATATTCGACAATACCATTGCCAAACGTTGGCTTATTTTGGCTCTTTTTATCCTTTTGACCTTCTTTGGATACTACTCCTGGACACAATTATCCATTGAAGCTTACCCAGATATTGGCGATGTGAGTTCTCAAATTGTGACTCAAGTACCTGGACTTGCGGCAGAAGAAGTGGAGCAACAAATCACTATTCCCATAGAACGCGCTATCAATGGTTTACCAGGTATGCATGTCATGCGCAGCAAAAGCACCTTTGGTCTATCTATGGTGACAATCGTTTTCCAAGACGGAACGGACGATTATTTCGCGCGGACACGCATTCAGGAACGTTTGACAGACTTAGCATTACCCTATCAAGCTGTCGCCAGTCTAGATCCACTCACCTCTCCGACAGGAGAGATATTTCGTTACATCATCGAAAGCAAATCCCATGATTTACGAGAGCTCACAGATTTGCAGACTTTTGTCATTATTCCGCGGATTAAACAAGTATCTGGTGTTGTCGATGTCACCAATTTTGGAGGAATCACCACACAATTTCAGATTGAGATCGATCCCCAAAAACTCGAGCAATATGGTATTGCCTTAAGCGAAGTGGTCAGTAAAATCGAAGCAAATAATACCAATGCAGGAGGAAGCGTGATGAACAGAGGCGACCAATCTTATGTAGTCCGAGGAATTGGATTGGTTCGAACACTGGAAGACATCGGCCATATTGTTGTCAAATCACAACATGGAACGGCTATTTTAATGAGAGATATCGGTCATATTAAATATGGAAATCTGGAAAGAAAAGGTGCTTTGGGTTATTCAGACAAGCGTGGAGCAAATTACTCCGATAATATTGAAGGAATTGTGCTCTTGCTAAAAGGACAGAATCCATCCATTGTTTTACAGGGAATCAACGAAGCGATGGATGAATTAAACAGCAGCATCCTCCCCGATGGCGTACAGATCCATGCGTTTATGGATCGTACAGATCTGATCGACACGACGTTAAATACTGTTTCCCATACTCTTTTAGAAGGAATGGCGTTGGTTATTATTGTACTTATCGTATTTCTGGGAAGCTGGCGTGGAGCCCTGCTTGTGGCTATTACCATCCCTGTAGCATTGCTGACTGCTTTTATTCTCATGCATTTTACCCATGTCCCTGCTAATCTATTATCATTGGGGGCGATTGATTTTGGTATTATCGTCGATGGTGCTATTGTGATGATGGAAGCTATTTTGAAAAAAAGAGAAGAAAATGAGCAAGCAGAGTTAACAGAATCAGATGTAGCTTCATTGGTCAAACAAATAGCAAAACCTATATTTTTTGCGACCATCATTATCATCACCGCTTATATCCCATTATTTGCTTTTGAGCGTGTAGAAAAGAAATTATTTACACCCATGGCATTCACCGTAGGCTATGCCTTATTTGGAGCACTATTGGTTGCCCTGTTTCTAATTCCAGGAATCGCTTATGTTGTGTACCGCAAACCGCAAAAAGTATATCACAACAAGTGGTTAGCAAATTTGACAACAGGTTATCATAGACAAGTCAAACAACTGTTGAAAAAACCAAAGGTTGTCTTTTTGCCACTGGCCATTATATTTTCCGGTGCACTAGTGCTCACCGCTACTGTCAGTAAAGATTTTCTTCCACCCCTGGACGAAGGTTCCATCTGGTTGCAAGTAGCCCTTCCGCCAGGCATCACAGTTGAAAAATCAAAAGAAATGAGTGATGCACTACGTGCACGAACACTCCAATTTGATGAAGTGACCTATATGATGGTTCAAGCAGGTCGAAATGATGATGGCACAGATGCTTGGACGCCCTCACATTTTGAGTGTAGTATTGGTTTACTTCCCTATAAACAATGGAAAGGTGGTAAAACTAAGGCTGATCTTATCGAAGAATTGGCAGCTGCATACGCAGAGATGCCTGGCTATGATGTCGCTTTTTCTCAACCTATGATCGATGGGGTCATGGATAAAATAGCGGGAGCACATAGTGAACTGGTCGTAAAAATATATGGAGATGATTTCAAAGAAATTCGTCGAATTGCGGAAGAAGTCATGTCCACATTACATCAAGTTAAAGGAGCTGTGGATTTGGCTATTGACCAAGAACCACCCTTACCTCAGTTACAAATTAAAGCAGACCGCAATAAAATAGCACAATATGGATTAAATGTAGCTGATGTTTCAGAGCTTATTGAAACTGCGATTGGAGGAAAGGCAATTTCTCAAATATTTCAAGAAGGAAAAGTATACGATATCATCTGCCGTTATCAGGAAGAAAGTCGAAATACACCTGAAAAAATAGGCGCCTTGATGCTCACAAGTGAATCAGGCATGAAGATCCCCTTGGCACAAATTGCAACGATCAAGCTCCATACCGGAGAGAGTACGATAGCTCGTGAGATGAACAAAAGACATTTAACTGTAAGGTTAAATCTTCGAGGCAATGATTTGACGTCTTTTCTCAAAGAAGCACAATCAACCATAGAAAAAAACATTCAATATGATCATGATCATATCAAAATAAAATGGGGAGGACAATTTGAGAACCAACATAGAGCCTACCAACATTTGGCGATTATTGTTCCGATGGCATTAGTGATTATGTTTATACTTCTTTATGGAGCATTTGGAAGTTTCTCCCAAGCTGGATTACTCATGAGCGTTGTACCGCTAGCCCTGTTTGGTGGTATGCTCGCACTCCATATCCGTGGAATGACCCTCAATGTATCGTCCGTTGTAGGATTTATAGCCCTATTTGGTGTCGCTATCCAAAATGGAGTATTGATGATAACACAATTCAACACCTTAAGAAAAAATGGCTATTCCCTTCAACAAGCTGTTAGCATGGGGTCACAACATCGTTTTAGACCCGTGATCATGACGGCTACAGTAGCGATCTTAGGTCTTTTACCGGCATCACTCGCTACAGGAATTGGTTCTGATGTACAGAGACCGTTAGCAACGGTGATTGTTTATGGGTTATTCTTTGCTACAGTGATTACCCTCTATGCACTGCCTTCATTATACTACCTCATGGAAAAGAAAAATACAGCTCAAGTAGCGCATTAAATTTTTCACCATAAATCATAAAAATCATGCTTAACATCACCACGATAACTAAAAATATATTGTTATTCATCTACTTGCCCCTATTGCTCGTTGATCTTGCACCGATTCAGGCTCAAGTTCTGGTGGATACCACTTTTCCTAAAAAAATAATGACCTATTCGGAATATATGGAAGCTGTTGTTCAAAACAACCTATCCTATGCAGCAGAAAAATTAAACATCAACATAGCTCAAGCAGCTATTGAAAAAGCTACAATAATTCCTGATCCCGAATTAAGTGCCGGATTTTTCAATAACGATCAACAGCACATGAAAATGGGATATGGCTACGATATCGGGCTAGATTGGACATTAGAGCTTGGCGGTAAACGAAAAGCTAGAGTAAACCTTGCAAAAAGTGAATCGGAATTAGCACTGCATGCACTGCAGGAATTTTTTCAAAATCTACGAAGCGATGCTACTACTCAATACTTAACAGCTGTGTACCATGAACAACTTGTTAAACTACAGCTCAATTCTTATGAAGCTTTGAATCAATTATCAAAATCAGACAGTATACGCGCAAAATTGGGTGCAATTACTGCTATCGATGCCAAACAAAGTAAACTAGAGGCAGCATCCATGTGGAATGAAGTCATCCAGTCCATTGGTTATTGGAAATCCGCTCTCGGAAACTTAGACTTATTAATGGGCAGCCAGCAAGCAAAAGTTGTCACGTCCGCAAGTGGAGGTTTTTCAACCTTCAATAGGAATTTTCATCTGCATGACTTGCTCGAACAAGCACAGTTATACCGTTCCGATCTACTTTACGCCTGGCAACATCAAGATGTTTCGAAAAAAACATTAGAATTGGTCAAAGCCAATCGGGTGATCGATCTCGGTTTAAATACGGGATTAACCCGTAATGCCGCAGCTCACAATGAAGTAGCACCAAGTCCTGCTTTCACAGCAACAAACATAGGCATCAGTCTTCCTCTAAAATTTTCAAACAAGCGAAAAGGTGAATTAAAAGAAGCTTACTATACCCTACAGCAATCCGAAGTACAGTACAAGCAGATCGAACTTCAGGTACACACAGAAGTTGTAAAGGCTTATTATCAATATGAAGCAACACAAAAGCAACTTCAACAGTTTACCACCGGCTTACTCCAAGATGCTCAAGCTATTTTAAAGGGAAAACGCTATAGTTATGAGCGAGGAGAATCCAGCTTATTAGAAGTGCTGCATGCACAGCGCACCTACATAGAAATGCAGCAACATTATTATGAAACACTTTTTAATAATGCTGTAGCGCTTGTGGAATTGGAACGATCCGCTGGAATATGGGATATTTATTTTTAACGATCTTGATGAAAAAGTAGAACGTTTACAGTAAAAATCTTACGATATTCTTGGATCGTTGGGTACATAACAACACAAAATCAAGCGGAAAAGAAGGACTAAAATTGTCAATTAAAAAATATTCTCCCTCAAAATAAACGTTTTAAAGAATATTCACAACATATACTTGGCATATATCAGGTATTTTTCTACCTTTGCATCACTCCAAACAACGAAGGAAACTTCAAAAAAAGAGTAAGATTCCGTAGCTCAGCTGGTAGAGCAATACACTTTTAATGTATGGGTCCTGGGTTCGAATCCCAGCGGGATCACAACAAAAAGCTTCACAGAATTGTGAAGCTTTTTTTGTATCCAATGGGATGAGAACAGAAGCGTTGGGATGGGTTAGACCTTTTTCATTGCGGACATGCGTTTGGGGTATGTGGGTCGCAATAAATCCCAGCGGGATCACAAGAAACAATATCAAAGAGAAATAAAACCCTGCAAATCAAATGATTGCAGGGTTTTTGATTTTACGGGTTTTACCAAAATATGCACGAAATCGCGTATAAAATGTGCGTCATTCGGTGCGTCGTTCTTTATAATATCAAACTCCCCTAATTCGTATTAATGCATTGATATTCAGATAGTTTAATAGATGAACATCTTGTGTTAGTGAAACTGCAAAGCTATTTTTGTTTAACCTTAATGTAATCGTTATGAAAACTAATTTTAGCGTGCTTTTCTTTTTGAAAAAGCCAAAAAACTACACAAAAGGGGCTGTTTACTTTATCTTTTTAAGGATTACAGTGGACGGGGTGCGTTCGGAAATGTCAACAAGCAGGAACTGCGAGCCGGAGCGGTGGAATGCAAAAGCCGGAAAAGTCATTGGTACAAAGGAAGATGTTAAAACCCTGAATGCCTATCTGGAAAATATTAAAGCCGAAGTTTATGCAGCGCATAGCCAGCTAAACTCGGACGGAGCTGCAATAACCGCTGATAGCGTTAAATGCAAATTCTTAGGCAAGGCCGAAAAAACGCACACCATTATGGAGGCCATTAAAATCCACAATACAAACATGGCCGCACTTGTAGAAAAGGAAGATTATGCAGAAGGTACACTGAGGCGATTTAAAATACTGGAGAAACACGTTAAAGAATATCTTTTATTCAAATACCAAACAGGTGACCTTAACATCCGAAATATAGACCATGAGTTTATTGATGGTTTTGATTTCTACCTGCACACCTCAAAGGATAATGATATCAATACCGCCAGTAAGCATCTTAAAAACCTAGGGAAAATCGTCCGTATATGTCTTAGAAACAAATGGATCATTACTGATCCCTTCTTCGGTTATAAGTTGAAATCCAAACTCGTACAAAGGGAATACCTGACTGCCGATGAACTGCAAAACATTGCGGGCAAAAAATACAGTACCGCGAGGCTATCGCAGGTTCGGGACTTTTTCTTGTTCAGCTGTTATACGGGACTGTCGTATGCCGATGTGCAAAAACTCAAACAAACTGACATACGTATAGGTATTGATGGGGAAAAGTGGCTGTTCAGCTATCGTAAAAAAACAGGTACTCCTATAGCTGTCCCGCTTATTCCCTAGCCGCTGATATTCTAGAAAGATATAAAGATCATCCTTTATGTGCCAATCAGAACAGAGCGCTGCCAATTTCCAGCAATCAAAAGATGAACGAGTATTTGGTCGAAATTGCCGCACTATCAGGCATCGTCAAAACACTCGGCAACCGGATCGCCAAGCGCACTTTTGCCACTACAGTTACTCTTTTGAACGGTGTACCTATTGAAAGCGTATCAAAAATGATGGGACATACCAATATACGCACCACCCAACTTTATGCAAAAATGCTGGATGAAAAGGTAAGCAGTGACATGGCACCTTTGAGACAAATTTTCGCCTCAATTTAACTCCTTCCGGTCGGCAGCTCATGTGCCGACCGTTTTAAATACTTGATAGATAAGATGGAAATAAAAATTTCTGATGAGCTGGTTATGAACCAGATTTACATGATAAGAGGACATAAAGTGATGCTGGACTCGGATCTGTCTGAACTATATGGAGTAGAAACCAAACAGCTAAAGCGGCAGGTAAAAAGGAATGTGGAACGTTTCCCTGAAGATTTCATGTTTGAGTTGAATACGGAAGAACAGAAAGTCTTAAGGAGCCAATTTGGCACCTTAAGACATGGGGCCCACTCGAAATATAATATTATGGCCTTTACCGAACAGGGCGTAGCGATGCTTTCCAGCGTACTAAATAGTACAAGGGCTATTGAGGTAAACATCCAGATCATCCGCATTTTTACCAGAACCCGCCATGTGCTGTCCGATAATACAGAGATCAGGCTGGAAATTGAAAAGATTAAAGGAAAACTGGATAACCAAGACAAAAACATGGAGATCGTTTTCCGCTACCTAGACGGACTGCTGGAGAAACAGGAACGGCCAGCGCCGAAAAGGACACGAATTGGGTTCAAACCCGACGAACTCTATTAATCGGACTTATCCCAGAATATCGAAAGGATTGCTCCCGAAAGAGCAATCCCTTTTTTTTGAGGGTTGCAAAACTCTTTTAAATAACATTGAGTTAACAAGTACTGTTTCATTTTATGGAGACAGTAGCTAGGATCATTAGAAGATGCGGACTAATGATAATTTAAGTCATGATTTATTGTTATCCTCCTTCACTTCTATAAACTGTAGATTCATGCCTATAACTTTTTCAGGTTCGAATTTTTTCTCATAAATCTCGTCCGTTTCTTTATTAATAAACGGCATAGTTTCATAATCCTTGAAAAGGTTAGGGATAATCAATTTGTCAACATCATCAATTTTCTTATCCAGTGAATTGAAGTCTCTAGAGGCAACGATGATTTCACCAATTTCAGTAGGATCCTGTCTCCCAAGGATAGGAGGCATCCATGGTGTCTCTATAGCCCCACGAATGCAGTGCTCAATATCAGATTCATGGAAAGGAATGAATAGTTGAAATTCGTAATTCATGAAACAAATAACGAAAAGATGGGAAAACAGTGGATCCTTGGGATTTTTCTTCCTAAATAAAAATGCGCTTGGTTTCTCGAATCTAAAAGTCAAAAGTGGTAGCGTATAGGTATGCACTATACCAAACCCCATAAATTTGTCGTCATGTTTACTCGTACGTAGAAATTCAAGCGCGAACTTATAGTTTTTTAGCTCATGTTGGGGCATGATAGCTAGCGCAGTGCGCATCAAAGCCTTAAACACCTTAAGTGGGACGTAAGGGTTTTTTGTGTATGTAATGTACATCTGGTTTTTTTCCTTATCAAACTCGAAATTGTCTTTGCCGACTTCAGATCGTTTGATACTTAAATAATCTCCTTCTGTCGAATCCTTTTCAAACCTTGCTACAATTTCATCAAATTTGGATTTGTACACTGGGATTTTTTTTCCATGAACGTTCTGGATAGTTCTACTTATACCAAGGTAATTTGCCAGATCGTTTTCATATCTACCAAAAATCCCATTACAATCGTCGCATTCCTGATCATATACGAGAAATCGGTTGCCTAACATTTCAGGTATCACATGCGCAACTTTATGAAAAGTAACATATGGCTTCTTCTTTCCGCAAAACCTGCAAGTGCGGAGGTTGGTCTCCTTAAGACCTTTCATTTTTTCATCTGGACAGCCTATTTCGAAGATAACCTGATATCGGGAAAAGAATTCTTCACCTTGCTTTTCGCACTGTTTTGGGTAATAATAATAGGGATTCCATTCAGTTGCCTGTATCATAAGCGGTCATAGTTTAGTGTTGGGATATAATGCCAATTTATCTCATTATTCTACCTAATAAGGTAGCGTAACCCTTTCGCAGTGTCTAATATACATGTAGTAATCGGCAAATTCCTACACAAACTGATTAGAATTTCACATAGCTGATGCAACTATTAAAGATAGATGTGGGTATTTCGTTAACTGATTAAATTCCAAATAAAAAGTTCTAAAGCAGTCCGATAAAGGGCTTATTTATCCAGATTTCCAATGAATAATCGAAATCCTATTCTATGAAACCTTTGCTTTTTAAATCTTCGATGATCGGTTCTAATACCCTAGGAAAGCGTTCCAGGTGTTCAAAATAGTCGTCTTGAACGGTAGTTTTCTGTTACTGGCTTCTCCGTATATGCCAAAAGCGGGAACAGCAACAGCCAAGAGCGGAGGCCGCTCTGCAGGCCGCAAATGCGGGACGGCCAATTTGCAGGCATTATTCAAGTAAATCCTATTTATGGTTTTTGATTGATAATATCTCTATTTATTTAATTCAATTTTTTTGGTAAATACATAACATAGGTTCAGCAGTTCCACCAATTGATTATAAAAAAATAACATATCTGTTAGTTCCTCGGCTTCAGGAGATTCAGCAGGAAATGAATCCATCCCTCGTATAGCTCCCAAAGCTTAGTACGGGATTCGTGAATCGGATGGTTCACGAAAAAATAAGTAATTGACGGCACAGGATTCTCAAGATCCTCATCGGAGATATCAATGGGTTGATAATTTAAAGCCTTTAAAATTTCTTCCATAACCTCTTTATTTATTGATGAAACGATATACCATTCTTAATTGATCTACAAAATTTTTGAAATCACCATCATAGTGTTTCTTTAGTACTAAGAGCTGAAATTGGCTTTGCTGAAAATAACTGACCAGTTGGCTATCATCAACAGACTTCAACAGCACATAATTTCTCGGGCTGTAGCTCAGCATAGCAAAAAAAGCGGTATTGAAGTAATATTGTAGCGGATGTATTTTTCCCTGAAACATTAGTCGAAGTTCCAGTTTATAATAATCGCCCATATCTTTCCATAGAAAACAGATTTCTGGTGTTTCATTATTAAAGGCGCATGGCGTCATATACGATCTTCTTGGCTTGCCTTTTACATTACGCATCCCATATGTATAACTGTAGTGTGTGTACAACCTTCCTGAAAGTAAAGGAAGCGCCTTTTGCCAGAGCTCAAAAAGCTGATTGAAATTATTTTGGTTCTGTTTCCGTCTGTCAGAAAGCTTATGAGCGTCTTCTTTATATTCCGGGTTAGCAACCAAGGCTATTTTCTTCATGTCGAAGCAAATCTCAACAAGGTTTTGTTGTTCATCCGAAAGATCGATTTCAGAAAGTTGCATTTTATTAAGCACGTATGTTGTAAAGCTTCTTACCTCGGTTTTAGCCTTGTTCAAAATCCCTATGTAAGGAATTAAAAAGGGATAATGATTTGTTCGGAACCTTTCATTGTTGTTATCTGCCAAACAGAAACCCAACACCGTGTGTGTTTCTCTAGGGGGCTGTTCTTGAATTGAATGAACTGCTTTCCGTAGCTCCGCTCTCTTTGCAGATACTACAGGGAGTTGTTTTCCAGGTTTATATAGGCCTCTGTACCTCACTTTTGACGACACATGTAAATTATCCTTCGACTTATGGATCATCAGGTGTTTAGATCCCCCTGTTTCCTGATCAAAGAATCCTGGCCAATAATAGTCCTCGAAATTATATTCAGTGTAATAGTACATCAGTTCTTTAAGCGAAAAATAAGCATATCGGCTCAAATAGTTTTCATGGGTATCAACGCTGCAGCTCACCAATAGTTCGGAGGTGGTTACCTTAAGATAAACCATTTCTTCGGGCTCTTTGTCCAGAATTACACCTATTACAAGCACCTCATTGCTGAAAGATATCTTCCTGATTTTAATTGGGAAATAACCCCTTTTAGGTTTTCTGATCTCGGAATATTGGTTCAGTGTATTTTCTGTAAGTATTCTTGTATTTGGCCTGAAAGGCAAATGAAAGAAGTTCATCGATGGAATAGTTTTATCCTCCATAAACCACCTCACTTTCTTTTTTTAATCGTAGGTAAGATTCCGCCACAGTTGCAAGGGAATTTATCTTGTCACCGCACATAATTTCAGTGAGCTTTAAAAAGGTGGAAACACGGGTGAATATTTGCACTGAATCGGCTTGTTCAACCTTAAAATCATCTTTGTAACGTGCAGCGGAATAACTTTTTACCATAATATCAAAAAGCCGTTTATCATCTTCCCTGCCCGATAAGAAGAGGCTTGATGGTGCCGGAGAAAAGCTATCGCACAACCGAAGCTGTCTATACAGGTTGTGTATATCAGAACGGTATGCCAGATGAACCCTTATCAAAGCAATACAGCATTGCTCTACAACCTGATGCGCCATGAATGCGCTTAGATTGTAATGTTGGTTCGTCAGGCATTCTTTTGCACTTTTTAAAAAACCTGTTGCCAATGGAAAGCGGTGGTTGTAATGTTTTTGGGCTTTTACCGCTCCCTGTGTAGGTATCAAACTTGTAGATTGGAAAGGTTGTACCATGCCATCCCGACTATAGATAATTTTACCCTCATTGTAAACGGTAATGAAAAACCTGTTATTGGCCTTTATTGCCTCTGCAATTGTTTCTTGCCCATGAGCCAATATGGTGATCTTGCCGAAGGGATAATGATTATTGGCAAAGTCTTGTACTTCATGTTCAATTCTGGTAACGCTTTCGGTCACCATCAGCAAAAAATAATGATAGTTTTCTGTACTGTGGTTCTCGATAAAACAACCGTCATTGATTTTAAAATTGATGTTTTTACCAAAGCTATAGATTTGCTCGGGTTTGAATTTTTGAACCAGCTCTTTGATAAAGGCCGAAAAGTTTTCTTTCTGGAACTGGCCAGATTGCGAGAATTGTATTTCCATGATCGCTACATTTTTTGATTAACAGGTTAAAATTGCGGACATGGCTTGCCGTAACCTACCAATAAGGCTGGTATCTTACTACAACACATTGGTTCATTACTATCTTAGGAATTTATTATATTTGCTTTATGGAAACGCCTACAAAATCTAACAAAGTGCACATCGGCAGAAAGATCAGCCGTATCAGGGAAATACGTGGTATCAAACAGGACTATCTTGCTATTGAACTAGGCGTAAGCCAGCAGACCATTTCCAAGATAGAGCAAAGTGAGGAAGTTGAAGATGCAATGTTGGAAAAAATTGCAGGTGTACTTGGTGTGAGCGCTGAAGCAATCAAGAATTTCAGTGAAGAAGTTCTTATATTCCATATTCAAAATATGCATGATAATGCATCAGCATACCAGTATAATTACCAATGTCATTACAATCCTTTAGATAAAGTAGTTGAGCTTTATGAGCGTCTACTTGCTAGCGAGAGGGAAAAAATAGAAATCCTGAAAAATGGAAATTGTCAGCAATGATTACTTAATGCTATAATAGCGTCCACTCTCTATGGCCTAATCATAATTTAGCTTTTGTACCAAGGAGTTCCAATACTATAGTTTCAACAATATAGCATTACTGTTATCATCCGCTCTGTAGTACATATAAAAGAAATTGTTTTAATCTGCCTTTGGTTAGTATAAATTGCAATTAAGAAGTACTTTAGTTTCAAATATTTAACCATGGCAAAACTCACGCTCTATCAGATATTAGCAATTGAAGTTAGAAACAATGAATCATTTAATCCATTTGGGGATCAATTCGACCGTTATCAGTTATCGAATAATCTTGATGCAATCATTAAAGATAAATACATCGGAGATGTGGAATATGATCAAAAGGGGGCAAAAGCTGTCTCGGCATTATCTGAGCTAAATAAAACTTATGAAAGTTATATTGATCAAATCAAGGAAATTCTAAAGTCTACTGGTTTGACAGGCCCAGATTTGATTAGTAGGGTAATTGCATCGACGAACTACTATTACCTTTCAGTACTTCAGCAACAAAAGGAAGTAAAGGATGATCATGATAAAGGTAAGTTAGAAGATATACATAATCTTGCCAGGAATGAATTCAAGAATATGAATGGCACAGGTGTTTCAGCTACTGATATTAGTGATTCGGTCAATGATGCAGCAAACGAAATTATCAAAATCATACTTAGCCTAAATATCACAGATGAAGCCCAACTGCCGATAAGTGAGCCGAAAATCACCTCACAATTAGCTGCAGTGCTTCAAATCGCCTCGATAATATATGCTATGAAATACAACTTTCAGGAATTTCAATTTGAAACTGCTGAAATTGACTTTAGCTTCGATACCATAACATTTAGCAAATCTCCAGGAAGTTATTTTCTGATCAAAGCGGCAAATAAAATAAGGCAAAGAAACCAAATTATGGAGTTTTTTATAACCGCAAATAGATTTCAAAAAAATAAATTGATAAGGCCTATTTCTACTATTGCAAACGGACAAATTAATTTTAGCAGAGGAAGTCAGCCTGATGAAACAAATATGGAGGCTCAGATTTTATGTGACTTCTTGGCATTCCATTTTCACTTGAATTTAGCCAAATTAAACGAATTTGAGGAGTTTAGAGTAAATGATCTTTTCAAGCTTTTTGAATACTTGCGAGCAACTTTCCACTCTGTTGATGTGGATTCGATTGTATCTAAGGCAACATCTAGTCAGGACTATCGCTATATACCTTATGAAATAGAAATCGATCACTTGAATGCATTTCTTTCTTCGGAATCTGGGATATCTATTGAATTAACGAAACGTTTTACGTCGTTACTAAGCCAACCGTTAAGTCAAGATATGGATATTTGGGCAAAACCCTTTATTCAAGTTGGGAATAATCTATTGTTTCTTTTAGGTGCAATTGGAGGACATCTCACTTATCAATTCGAGCATCTTTTAGATGGCTTCGTACCAGAACATGAGCAGATGAAGCTGTTCAAAAACCATTTGGAGCTAGAGTTGAATACAAGCAAGCATGGTCATACACTAAAGCAAGTGGACATTTCACCAGTTAGCGCAAATCTTTCATCTGAAGGTTTACTCGTTTATCAATCTTTAAAGCACTTACTCGTATTTCAGCTTTGTTTGATTAAATATCCTTTAGATGCTATAACCACTGCTGCGGAAATGGTTAGTCTATTCAAACAGGTTGAAATATTAAAGAGCAACATAGAAGTTTTAAAAGCAAACATCAAGGATTTAACAGGTAGAGAGCAGGTAAAAATTGTTGGATCGCTAGTGACTAACCACCCCCTTTTCAGCGGTATGACTCTGGAAGATATTCCGGTACTGGACGCTATTCTTCTTAAAAACTATATAGATGTAGGCAAATACAGGCGTGGAATGATTGTGATGAGCCCTGAACAAATAAATTCCGAGGATATATCATCATATCCATATTACCATGATGATGAGTCATTTGATAAAAACATTTTATCATTCCTTTACCAGCCTTCTCCTGTTCACGAAATGGTTAAAAACATAAGACTTGAAAATTTTAAAATTTCATTGGGTGAGCAGTCCCCCCTTATTTTTGCTCAAACAGCCGAATTGCAACCGCTTAGTGAAAGCATGTCAAATCTTGTATCAGAACTCCTTGAATACCTCAAACAACTGCATTACTTTGATGCAGACTATAATAAAGACCCGGAAGGAAAGCGACTTATATCAGATCGGATCGAATTTCTAACACCTCTTACTTTTAGCTATTTTTCAATTGATAAGACTAACAGGGAATCAAGGATACTTTTACTTTCTAACTTTAAAAAGGTCGGATTTGACGGAACAGTCTTCCTTTTAAACAACCTTTTAAAAGTCAGTCGTCAAACCGCAAAAAAAGGAATAGAAATTTTGCCTCTTCCAGAGTTACCCCCAATTGATCATGAGAAAGCCGATTCCCAATGGCGGGAATTAAGTAAGTCTGGTGCAATACAAGGACCAATAAGTCCTTCTAATTTCTCAATGCACCATAATTTATCTGACGTTGATCGTGATAATCTTCTTAGGCATCTATTTTCACTTATATCAAGCTACGGTCCTGGCATCTATGAAGAAGAGCGCCTGAAAGATTTTTATCTTTTGGCAACCATTACAGTTGGGCTTGCTGCTGGATTGAAACATTTTGAAAAAGAAGTATATTCAACTTTTCTCAACTTAATGGACACCCTAAATTATAACGGTCATTTTCAGAAAGCGAGGAATTTTAGTGAGGAAGCTTTAGCTTATTCATTTAAGTATGAAACTGTGCCATTATTAGGCTGGCTGGCTCTTTTTAAGTGTTTTAGTAAACAAAAAAATATTCAGGATGCCGCGTTTTACGGCAATGCCTATTTTTCAGCACTAAATGCGCTTCCATCAGTAAAAATGCACCAAGCCTTTGACGGATTCTATAACGCAATGCTATTCTTTAGAAATTTTGGATTTCAGGAACTAGCAGATAATTTCTTCGTAAGCCTAAACTCAATGCCGTTGGAGTCTTATCAGTTACAACAAATCACGCTTAGCTTCATGAATGCAAAATTAAGCGATGTAAAAAATCTCCAACAGCATCTCGTATTAGCAGAAGATTTCTTAAATAAACATATTTTAGAAATTACGGAACATGGTCAGCAGGGTGCTTTACCTTGGACAGCATTTCTTTACAATTTAATTAATATAGAAAAAGCCGGCCACATAATCGTACCCGCTTCTCTGAAGATTTACCTCACTGAGTTTGAAAAATTGCTTGATCCTTTGACCCTCGAAAATATTCATGGACAGTTTTTCCCAGATGGAAAGAAATCAGTTATCCTTTTAAAGGAGGCTCTCAAAAAGACCTATGAGACTATGGCAGTTGAGGATTATGTTTCTGAAATTACTGCTCTAGAAATGCTCGCTAATAATGTTGCAAGTTTGTCTATTAATCCGTTAGATTTAAATAATTTATTGATATCTGGTCTAGTGCTAAATGACCAAACGCTCACTTTTCATGAACTAGAGGCAAATGAATCCAAAGATATTGTTTCTCTGGATAAGGTTGTTACGCCAGATTTCGAGTCGTATGGAAGTGATCTTCTCAAAAAAACACCTATCCAATCTGGGCAAGTTATACTCTGGTTATTTGAGTTTCATGGGAAAGTTTATGCATTATACATCGACGAACATCTAAATACCAATTTGCAACATATGCCGAATTGGTCAATAAAAGAAATGCGGACATGGCTAGGTGGACTTGACGACTATTTCTTCGATGAGAAAAATAGTTATCCAATCAATCAGCAGGAAGGCGATTATATAGATGATTTAAAAAAATTACATTTTAATAAACTTGACATTCCTTTCGATTTCACCGAGTTACTAGTATGTTATAGTCTCGAACTGGCTGTATTTCCTCCCAACCTTTTGGAAATCCCCATTGATTTTTCAAAATTTCCTGAATTAATCGAACCCCATGAAGAACGTGTAAAAGAACATCTGAGAGAACAACCATTTGATTTTATAGGCTTTCAAAAGCCTGTGACCAATATTATTTCCATCGAGTTTTTGAGCTCAAAAGGGATAGAAATAAATAAGAGTAAAGAAGAAATAAGTGTTGGGTGCTGGATTCCTACTATTGATGAGGATATGACTTTGTACATAGCTGAAAAAACACTTCGCCCCATTATTGAAGATAAATATAACTCGACAATACAGAACAGTGTTTATCCACAGCCACCATTAAATTCAACAGTAAATGTTTTTGTGGCTCATGGTGCAAAAACCATCACTGGTTTCAGATCTGTTCACACTAGAGGACAAAACGAAGGGCATGCGATAGTCAATGAAACTGGAATTTCGAGAGTCTTTGGCACTGGCTTTATAGCAGTCGTTTTCATTTGTGATTCCGGTTCGATGACCAAAGATATCTACAGTCAAAAGCTTATTTCGTTTGTAAGCGAGATACTGTCGCTGGGTTACAGTGCCGTCGTAGCACCAGCATGGAAATATAATCCTGCAATATGTGCTATTTGGTTAGACACTTTTCTTGATTCGCTGAAAGCTGGTTTGTCAATTAGTTTTGCAGTTCAAAAAGCCAACAAAGTCTCCGCGAAAGAAGGATTTGATGAATATTTCGGATTTTATTCTCCAAGAGGCTGGGCAGCAATGCATTTGTATGGCAATCCGAATATCCATTTTAAGTAAACAGGATTATTGATTCGCAGCTACAATAAATTATATACAAAAATATTAACATTTTCTATCTACTTTGTGATATTTAATCAATAAATAATACATAAATTATGACAATTATTGAAGATTTAACAGAATGGCTAAAATGCCAAAATGTCGGATGGCGGGACACCGCATTATATCAAGTACTTTACCTCGATCCTAGCTTCGACATCACTAAGTACAATGACATATTTGAAGATTTTAAAAAATATTTTAATTGTGAATCTGAAACATCAAAAAAAATAGGTAAACTAATTTATCTAATTGGCGCAATCGATTTTGCCGTCCGTGACTGGGATAGTATTGATAATCTAATAGATTCGCAAAATATAATGCAAAGCACTATTGATTCAGGGGAGTCAGAAGGACGAAATATGGTTAATTTAAAGAATCTTCATTCATTAGGAAATGAGAGATTTGAAGAAAGAAAAGAATTTAAAAATAATTGGTGTGATTACAGGGATTCCAATTTGAATTTTGATATTTTAGCACAAGCATTGAGATTAAGCTATTTAGATAAAAGCTAGAGTATTAAATAATTCAATGTAATACGTGGTGACCATCATAAACAAATTTTAACTCTGCAAAAGGTCTGAATATTCATGTTTAAATTTTGTTTTTTAATAATACTATGTTATTTTTATAAATAGAATTTGCAACTAAAGTTTATTAAAAATAAGGTGCGTTATTCGGGGAGTCGAATTTCAAAACCACTCTAAAATATTGCAAACCCTGATTTTTGCACTAGGTGTAAATCCCAGCGGGATCACAAGAAAGCTTCACAGAAATGTGAGGCTTTTTTTGTATCCAATGGGATGAGAACAGAAGCGTTGGGATGGGTTCTGATCCTTTCGTTGCAATCCTGTGTGCGAGCATGATGATTATTTCAATACGATTGACTTCTAAGCTCATGATGTCACTCTACCTGAATCTCCATAAAAACATCAAATTTAATTTTTAGCGTTTTTCTTTTCATCTATATAGAGTAAATCCTTGATTTGCATACAACTCTCAGGGCTTTGCATACAGCGATTAACGTGTTCTTCGCGAACTTTGACCTATTAAAAAGAATATATGATGGTCATGAAAAAAATAAATTTAGGAAGTGCAGGTTTAACTGTACCTATCATAGGTTTGGGTTGTATGGGTATGACGGGGTTTGAAGAAGGACATATATATGGAGAAGCAGATGAGCAAGAAGCAATTGCCACCATTCACCGATCACTCGAATTAGGCGGCAATTTTTTAGATACAGCCGATTTGTACGGTCCTTTCAAAAATGAGCAGTTGATTGCTAAAGCTATAGATGGTCAACGTAATCAATATATTATCGCCACAAAATTCGGTTGGGAGATAGATGACAACAACAAAGTGACCTGGGCTATTAATGGCAAAAAAGAATATGTAAAAAAAGCGGTAGAACGTTCTCTTAAAAATCTGAACACCGATTATATTGATTTGTACTACATGCACAGACTCGATAAAAATACACCCATTGAAGAAACCGTTGAGGCGATGAGCGAGTTGGTGAAGGAAGGAAAAGTCGGTTATCTCGGACTATCAGAAGTATCTTCAGAAACAGTAAAAAGAGCTCACGCCATTCACCCGATTACGGCGGTACAAAGTGAATATTCTTTATTTGAGCGTACAGCCGAAGAACGTGGCATACGGAATACTTTGCATGAACTAGGGATAGGTTTCGTTGCTTATTCTCCACTAGGGCGTGGATTTTTATCCGGACAGATCCGATCCATAGATGACTTACCCGAAAATGATTTTCGCCGGTCAATTCCCCGTTTTCAGGAAGCTCATTTTCATAAAAATATAGCGTTAGTCAAAGCCATTCAAGCAATGGCCCAAGAGAAAAAAATAACCTCATCACAGTTGGCACTGGCTTGGATTATAAATAAGGGCATCTTACCTATTCCGGGCACCAAACGAAGAAAATATGTCGAGCAAAATATCGCTGCCACCGAAATTGAATTCAATGAAGCTGATCTGTCGAAACTCGAAAGCATCGTGCCATTAGGAACTGATACCGGTCATCCATATGATGAGTTTAGTATGGGACTTATTGATTAGCATGTTGATACGGTTGCATATTAAGCGTGCAACCGCTACTCTAACCATTAAAATGTTTAAATTAGCATTATGAATGCCATCATTTCCGTCTCAGAATTTCACCGGTTACTCTCTTTGCCAGAGCCGCCCCATCCATTGGTCAGTGTGATTAACCTCGCCGAAACTATTTTCCTGCAAGATGATGTATGGAAGGGTTTTGTGAATAGATTTTATTGTGTTGCCCTCAAAAGGGAAGCCAAGGGTAAAATACGATATGGACAGCAACATTATGATTACAATAAAGGTGTTCTGAGCTTTACTGCTCCCAATCAAGTTCAATATCTGGATCTAAACAATGTCGAATGCGGATCAGGTTACCTGCTTATTTTCCATCCTGACTTTTTGCTGGCCCACCCCTTAGCAAGTAACATCAACGGCTACAACTTCTTCTCTTACGCTGTCAATGAGGCGCTACATCTTTCTGCTGAAGAAGAAGATGATCTCATTACAATATTAAACAAGATCGATAAGGAATGCCTGCATATTGATAAATATACTCAAGAAATTATCCTATCACAAATTGAATTGTTACTCCATTATTCCAATCGATTTTACGAACGACAGTTTATCACCCGAAAAAACCACAATCATCAACTGCTTGCCAAATTTGAACGCCTTATTGATGGATATTTTGACAGCGGTACGACCACTCAACCGGAACTACTAACGGTACAGCACATGGCCGAACTTATGAATCTTTCTCCAAACTATCTGAGCGATCTTCTGCGCATGCATACAGGGCAAAATACACAACAGCATATCCATCAGAGATTGATTGAAAAAGCGAAGGAAAAACTCTCGACTACAAATTTGTCGGTAAGCGAAATTGCTTATACATTAGGCTTTGAACACGCACAATCATTCAGTACGCTATTTAAGAAGAAAACCAGTTTGTCACCTCTTGAATTTCGGCAGGCATTCCATTGATTATCCATACCTACTAGAAACAGATCATTAGAATAACCTCATGTTAACAAGCCATGATATCACTTAAAAGCTTCAAATCTTCCAGAAAACCTGCGTTTCGTGCACAACTATAATTACACAAGAAAAGCTAATCTTGCGATTAGCTTTTCTTGTTTATAGTCATAGAGAACTGCCTCTAGTAATGACCAGTTTTAATGCAAAAAGAATAGGAATATTCCATGATGATCAGTGATGGAGAACATACTATTCTATGCTAACCAAAAAAGGGATATGAACCTGATTTAATACAGATAAAGATGTCCAATTTGAAAATTAAACACGACCTTAAATTGCTTTAAAAATGGTGTACCAAGTAGTCCCACCATTGGTAATTGCTGGTCCCCTTTGCCTGCACCAATGGCTTGATCTGTAATGACGGTTGACATAGGCACTAAGGTCAGTGGTCCTACCTGCGCTTCCTCCAGATGTGCCACTTCACTGATCACTTTCCTATTACCAACACCCAATAGGCTCGTCGTTTTTCCTTCAAATCTAAGATGAGTCTTGAGGTCATGTACAACTTCTTGCTTGAGTAAATTAGTATTTGCACCACAATCTATACCCATCGGATAAGGTTTCCCGTCAATATGGATATCAATTATAGGGATATGCCTTCTCATTGTGATAGGAATAGTAGCAAGGGGCTCGCCATGCTTAAAAGATATGCCGGTTAAATGCCCCCCTCGATCCACACGCTCAAAAAGGAGTTCTTGCTGATCATAATCTATAGATAATTGAAAACCGCTAAAAATACCGAAGCCCATTAAACCGAAAAGCGGTCCAACCATTAATTCTTCCTGATCCATCTCATCCAGTGACACCGCTGCTGCATCCAGAGATTTGATGATCATATCGCCCCAGATCAAGTGATTCCCAACAGACCAATTCACGTCCGACATGTTGCCCCCCATACCCGTAAAATCCAGAGTGACATCTTTATTGATCGCATGATCCGGCACATATTTCTTTCTAAGCATAATGGTAGGTGCACCAGAATCGAACATAAAAAATCCATCCATACCGTTTAATTTAGCTGGAACATAGATTAAGTCATTGACCAATTTAAACTTGACACGCATCGTATCAGGGATAATGGTATTGGACAATGCTGCGGCAAGTGCTTGTGCCGGATTGGCAGTTAATTTAACCTTAATAATACCCAATTCGATGAGTTTACCATCTTTGTTAAATGTAAATGTAGGCTTACCGCGCCCCCCATTTTTATAGTTCACCAGTAACGAAACAAAGTGATCTCCAGTTGACTTCCTGTGGTCTGTAATCCAATCATAGGAATCAATGCCTTGAAAATTAGCAAGAATATCTGGAAGAACTTTTTGCTTATCAATTGTTGCAGGCAAATTACCTATTTGACAAGAGTCTGCCATCATTTCCAATAGGCCACTGCTATTTTTAGTATTTAGTAAAATAATGATTTTTTGGATATTCGCATGTATCACCTGCTCTTGCGCATGACAAAATCCGATCAGAGCGACGTATAAAATCAAGACCTCGACTATTTTTTTTCCCATATCAAATCGAATAAAATGATTATTTAATATCAAAAAAGAAGAGCCGCTTGGAGAGGCGGCTCTTTCCTTTATAACTAAATATTTATAAAGGTTACTAGATTACTTTCCAAATATTTCAGCAAGTTTTTCATCCAATTTGCTACCACGCAACTCTTTTGCAATGATCTTTCCATTCGGATCCACTAAAAAGTTCATCGGAATTGCTTTCACATCGTACATGACACCAGCTTCGTTTTCCCAACCTTTAAGGTCACCAACTTGCTTCCATGTCAAGCCATCATCTTGAATAGCCTTTAACCATTTTGCTTTGTCTGCAGCTTTATCCATAGATACACCTAAGATTTCAAAACCATCTTTTTGGTATTTAGCATAGGACTTGACCAGATTCGGATTCTCACGGCGGCAAGGGGCACACCATGATGCCCAAAAATCGATCAATACATATTTACCACGGTAATCGGACAATTTCACCGGTTTCCCATCTGTATCAGGTTGTGTAAAATCTTGTGCTTCCACCCCCTCACTTGTTTTCTTCACCAAAGCAATCCGCTTGGCTAAATCTTGACCAAGAATGGAATTTTGTAGACTTGGATCCAGTTTTAAAAATACTTCTTCAGCTTTAACAGCATTAAAATCAGGAGGTAAAGTTGAATTAAAAGCCATTAGCGACATATAACTTTTGGGGTTTTTCGCGACATAATCCATTTTTGCATCAATAGTAGCTTGCTGAATTTTTTGAGCACGATCCTCTAAAGACTTGATAAATATTGGATCCTGTTGATCGGCCAAAGATTTAGATTTATACTCCGTGTTCAACACCTCATATTGATCGTAGATCGGTTTCAATAGTGCCGTCACTTTATCATTCTCAATGTTAAGCGGAGATCCCGAAATCTTTGCGTTTTTTATGGAGTCGGCCGATACAAATTTAATAGTTGTCCCTTCAATCAAAAAACCAAAGATGTCCTGTTTTTGTGGTTTTGCAGGATCAATAGGTGTATTGTCGTGGATAATACGCAAATGCGCTTCCATAGGTGAAGGAATGCTACCTTTAAATTCAAACATGCCATTTTTCATCTCAACAGAATCAATACGTTCCTTACCGTCGTAATTTAAACGTAAATATGCTTTTGCTGGTTTATTCAATTTACCAACTGTCCCTTGTAACGTGTAATTTTGCTGTGCAAATCCAAAAGCTGGTAAAGCTACAGCTAGCATTAAAGCCCATTTCATATTTTTCATCCTTATTTTGTTTTTTGTTTTGTTTTCTCTCCTACTGTTCCTGTATTTAATAACTTTTTGTAAAGTTGTTCATCACGCAATACCAGTAGCGCTTGTTTAAAACTTTGGTTAGCCTCATTTCGCACGCGTGTCCTATAGTCACCTCCTGTATAAAGTAACGATCCTACCTGAGCCTTAAATTCAATATCAATCGCATCATGAGCAGTTGTAAACTTTTGTTCTGGTATTAAAATGGAAAGTTTATGGGCGGCATCCAGCAATTGTACATGAACCGGTTTTGGTACTTTGAACCCTTTATTAAACGTGGTAAAATCGGGATAAGCTTTTAACAAAGCTTGGCGATTTTGTTGAGCAAATTCAAATCCTCCTTTAGCGACCAAGCCACTGTTCATGAGTTGTGCCATCCAGGTGCTATATTCATTGGTATCGATAGCTACAAAGCGATCGGGCATAATGCCACCTCCGCCATAAACAATTCTTTTATTATGAAGTGTCGTATATTTTAAAGAGTCTGGAAATTGAACATGTCCTTCTTCCAATAACTCTTTAGACTCCATACGGCGGTTGAAATCTTGGAAATAATCATCCTTACCTTTTGTGTATGGTTTTTGGATTGAACGACCTGAAGGTGTGTAATATCGAGCTCCAGTCAATTGCATCTCAGAACCATCGGATAAAGGAACAGGTTTTTGCATCAAGCCCTTTCCAAAACTACGTCTTCCGATAATCACCGCACGATCCCAATCCTGCAATGCACCTGTAACGATCTCACTGGAAGATGCTGTTGATTCGTCGATCAAGACCACCAATTCGCCTTCATAAAACTGACCGAATCCGCCCGTAAAATAATAATCTTTTCCCCCTTCATTAGGTACCGAGTAGAAGACAATTTTCTCTTTTGGCACAAATTCGTCTACAACACCAATAGCGGATTCGACATATCCCCCACCATTACTTTGTAGATCCAAGATCAGCTTCTTCATGCCCTGTTCTTTCAGTTTTGTCAAAGCTTCATCGATCTCTTGGCGTGTCGTACGGTTGAAAATAGTGAGTGCTATATATCCGATCTGACTGTCAACCATATAGCTTTCGCGTACTGACTTTTCCAAAATATTTTCTCTGACGATACTGATCTTTTTGGGCTCCGAATGACCAGAAGATAAAATTTCTAATGCGACAGGAATACCTTTTTCACCACGGAGTTTCTCCATAATTTCCTTATTCCCCCATTTCTTATCTGCGATCAATTCACCATCAATACGGATGATCTGGTCGCCCACCTGAATCCCAGCACGCATTGCTGGACCATCAGGATTCACGATCGTAATAAACGTCTGGTCATTATTTTTTAAAAACTGAATACCGATACCTGCAAAACTCCCACTCATTGCTTCTCGCATAGCCTCAGCCTCTTCTCTACTGGTGTATCGGGAATGTGGATCTAAATCGGCAATCATCGCTTTTATGGCAGCATCTACTAAATGCTCTTCATTGACCTGATCGACATAGTTTTGTTGAATCAGTTTCAATGCCTCCTCAAATTTATACTTCGGATTCATCTGAGCCTGTAAAGACAGACTTAGACCTACCATCCCCAGGAGTAAGCCCGTTGCTTTCTTATTCATATGGTATTTTTTATAAAACTGTTTATTTCTCATTCCTTAGGGCCTCTATGGCAAGTGATAATTCATCCATTAACTTACTTGGACTACCAGAATATCCACCCGAGCAGTACCGTATACGACCATCTTTGACCACGATTTTACGAGGAATAGAAGAATCACCAAACAGGGGCACCAATTGTTTAAATAACAAGTCCTGCTCATTTGTCTTTGGATTGACCGAATCATGTAATAGATGGAAGCGATATCCTTCCCCACGAACATAGTTTACCGACTTGCTTTTATAGTCTCCTGTCTGCATCGTGCCCAACATATAGATTGCTACAGTTTGGTCGTGGGCATATTTATCCACCAAGAGCTGCATCCCCGGAAACGCCATAATGCACGGACGGCACCACGTAGCCCAAAAATCGACGACGACAATTTTACCCTTCCAGTCTTCAGGTGTTACGAATGATCCTTCTGCACTTTCTAAACGAAAATCTGGCATAGGATGATTGACCCAGTTATGTTCCACATAAGCTTTCATTTCCGCTTTTTCCTCATCCGATTTAAGACTCGCCAAATAAGATTCGTACCCCTTGTCATCATTATTATGCCCTTTTAGATAAATAGATTTCATTTTATCAAACATACGCGGTGTCATGGCATTGTACCGGGCACTCATTTCCAAAAGTGGTAAGATCTGTTTATCATCGTTAAGTCCTTCCAGCACCTGTAGATTGATCTCGTTCAATTCGGCATTGTTATATTTCCCATTTTCAGAAAGTTCTACGAAATACTTGCGTGCCTCTGAATATTTTTTCAAATCGTTTAATAGTGAGATATGTGTAAACAGTCTATCATCTAGATTTTTTACCACATTAGCATCTGCCTGTGCCTTGGTATCAAAATCTTCTTTATAGGATTGATCACCTTTTTGTGCAATCAATTTAGGCATAATCGCTTCTGAGATAGTGTACAATGTATCTTTACTAACCATTTTAAACATATAAGCGCGCATGATATTCCAACGCATTAATTCATTACCAGTACGAAAATCAAGATCCTCGTATAATGATATGAACTTGTCAAATTGCTTGGAATCGAAATAAGAGGATCCTAAGCCTCGATATACCGCGTAATAAATAAAATTCTGATTATTTGGTTTTTTGCGCCATTGCTCTATCGGAAAACGTTTCAAAAAATCTTCATAAGCACTGATCGCCTTGGCCTGATCAGCACTTACCCCCATCGTATTATTATAAGCAATAAAACGGGCAGTTGCACCATTTGGAAAGTCACTATAAACCCGTTTTTCTATGAATTTAGCCAGATCCACATCTTTCATACGGGAATTTGCATAATTATAAAAGACACCTAATGTTTCGTCATCCAAGCTTTTATTAGCAAGCGCATCTGTCACAAATTTTTTGGCATATGCAGGAAATTCATTCCCCAATCCCAGCTTCTGCAGATTCATAAAGTCTTGAAAATAATTGACGTAATTTTTTCCCAATAAAGCAGACTCCTTAGCACCCAACATTTTTAAATAGGCAGGTTCAAGAGAATCAGGTTGATTGGTATAATAACTTAACATTTCTCCACCAGTTATGCCAGGTGACTGAAATGCTGCTTCAGCCAGGTAAGATCCTGCCTGAGGTTTTCCTTTTGCACTTATCAGCGCAATAGCATAACCCAAGTTATTATTATTATCAACAACATCCGGTTGCTGGCTATCTCCCTGAAAGAATTTCACGCCGATAAAGGCAGTACTCGGCTTAACGGGTATATTTGCCGTCCATAATCCATCACTGTTTTTTTGCAGAGGCAGGATGAGTTTGGTCCATTTAAAATTGTCAAAAATAAACAGGTTGGCATTTACCTCATCACTAAATTCTAAATCTTTATCTTTTGCGTTGTACATCAGCTGTACAAGATCATTTGTTTTTGGGTTCTTAGGCTTAAAAACACGGCTATCATATCTTGGCTGTGCATATAACACAGCCTGGATAAGAAACAACAGTAAAAAAATCGTTCGCTTTTTCATCAGTTTATTATTACTTTGTGAGCTCGCTAGCTCGGTTTGTTTATTCATGAATTAACTATTTCTCGGCATTACTACTGCTTTGGTCCACTTTATCTAAGAAAACCCATCAGGAGCACTAATCATCCCTATCTGTGCGTGCTTTCTCATAATGGTTCTATAGTATGGTTATTATCTAGGATTCTGACCAATTTCAGGATTTAGCGTGAGCACCTCCTGATTAATGGGGTATACAAAACGGGGACTATTTGCCTGTAAGGTATAGCTCTTACCATTGAGTGTCCTGGTTACCGGTTTAAAATAATTGCCATCCAAAGTCAACCTCCTCATATCATACCAACGTAAATCTGTTCCTACAAATTCTCGTCGTCGCTCATCCATTACATATTGCAGCAGATCTGCTTGTACATCTGCCGCTGTTAATGCGACATATTTACTTGTTGAGAAACGTTTTTTACGCAATAGATTCAACATTTCCAACGTTTTAGAGACATTATTCTGGCGTGCATACACTTCTGCTCTATTGAGGTAAATTTCAGGTGTACTCAATCCTATGTATGCATTATAATTGAAATTGCCATTAGATTGCGGTTTGATATACACGTAACCTTTATAGGTATTTGGATCTGTACCGACAAACATTTTGAGGCGGAGATCGTTCTGATCATAAAGCGCCACAAGATCTGGATTGAGGGGACCTCGAATAAAGCCTGCACTCAGTTTTGAAAGCAGCACTTCCTTATCGTCAATCAATCGTGGATAAGTAGCTGCTGTAAATTCCTCCAAATTATATACAGTTGGATCAAGCGCCATAGCCAAATCGGCATACCTCCCACTCTCTTCAAAATTTCGTGTAGTCAAATATACCCGCGCTAAAAGTGCATAAGCCGCAATCTTGGAGGGGTGATAATTGAAGGTTGGAAAATTAGGCAAGTTTTCAATCGCCACATTAAGATCTTCAATAATTTGCTCATATACGCGTGATAAGGGCACACGGCTTAGGCTTTGAAAAAGATCCGGAGTCAATAGCAAAGGTAAGCCCTGCTGGCTACTTGCTTTTGTCGGATCGTAAATCGGTGCATATTGATTCGCTAAAGAAAAATAGGCAAATGCACGATGTACACGTGCTTCTGCGGCAATATTCAGTTTCTGCGCATCACTCCCATTTTGACTACCCATCACACCAGCCAAGATCTCATTGGCGATATAAATATGTTTATATAAATTGTTCCAAGCTATATCTTGCTGATTATCGATGTAGAAGTAATCATTCCACAAATAAGCGCGTTGATAGATCTCCCCCCAAGCAAGCGAAGCAGATAGAGCAACATCTGCAGCAATGTTGTCACTGGTGATCAGTGGCAGGACAAAAGAACTTTCAAAATTTCCTTTGTTATTGAGCAAATAACGGTAATCGTCTGTGGTTTTTAAGGTACGTTTATCATTTTGGTCGATCTCTACATACTTTCTACAGGAGGAAGTAAGTAATGCTCCTGAGATAACCAAACTATAGAGTAAAATATTTTTGATTTTCATAGCTTTAGCTGTTTAAAAAGACATATTTAGCGTCACAAAAAATGTTGGCGATGGTGGTAAATTGGAGTAACTGTTCAAGGTTCTATAAGTTGGATCTATTCCATCCTTATTTTTACGCCAGATAAGACCTAGATTCCGTACACTACCGCTCACATTTACCGATTTAAACGGTGTATTTTCAAGCGTTTTAAACGGGACATTATAAGCGAGGTCAATTTGCTGTAAACGCACATTGCTACCGCTGATAACAAGCGCATCGGAATTGGCATAGCGCGACAAACTATTGTATTGATATCCCTCTCTACTCAGTCCTGGTACATTGGTTATCGCCTCATCTCCAGGTTTTCTCCATCGAAGAGCAAGATCAGACTGCAAACCTATTGCACCGGAATAAGGTGCATAATCGGGATAATTTTGTACTGACAAACGTCTTAACACATGTCCCAATTCATAGCTAATCCGTACGCCAAAAGTAAAATCTTTATAAGAAAAAGTATTAAACAATCCACCAAAATATGGTGGTGTTGTCCTTCCAACTTTCACCAGATCATCTACCGTAAGAGCTGTAGCAGGAGCATCTGCACTGACGATTTCACCATTTTGTTTGTAGATTTGTGAACGCCCTTGATTATCCAAACCAGCCCAACGGTACGCATACATATAGTCCGTAGGATTGTCAACAATCGGTACACTCGCATTGATATAATCCAATACCCGAGTTGGATTAATGAATCTGGAATCGGTCACCTTATTGGTATTATATCCAAAATTAAATAAGGTATTCCATTTCACTTTCGATTGTAACCAGGTCGCTTTTACGCCCAAGTCTATCCCATTTCCTTCCATCGTTGAGCTATTAAATTTAACTCTTGTCCACCCATAGGTAGGATTAAACGGAAAATCATAGATGATATCGGAAGAGCGCTTGGTATAATAGTCAAAATTAAACTGCAACCTATTATTCCAGATCCCATAATCAAGACCGATATTAAAGGTTTTAACCTTTTCCCAAGAAATCTGTTTATTCGCTGGAGACACAATATCTGCAGTCACTTCGTTAGAGATCAAATCATTGCTAGTATTTATGACAATAACCCGACCGGCACTTTGAGGTAATGTCCCATTGACACCGTACGTTATCCGTATCCCTAGTGCGTCGGCCCAAACCGCATCTTTTAAGAAGGTCTCTTTTTTAGCATCCCATTTCCCACCCACAGACCATAGCGGTTTCGCACGCTGGCCGCGCGATGCACCGACAACGGTAAAGTCATCAAAACGAACACTTCCAGAAAACACATATTTTCCTTTGAAAGTCGAAAAAGCAGCATTTGAGTAATAAGAAAGTGCCCGTGATCTATTTTTTGCGATTGAGGCATTCGAACTGAAGTAATCGGACCAACCATAGATATTGGTATAACTTCCTCTCGGATTGATCACAGCAAACGAATAAGTATCCTCACTGAATCCGAGATAGACATCACTGGATGATCTATAATCATTTTGTTTCCATTCCGCACCGGCCAAGAAATTCAAATTATGCTCGTTTGCTTGACCAAAAGCCTTATTGACGTTCAATTGTGTACGGAACATATATTGTGAACCATTGTAATTACGGATACCAAGTCTTCCACCAAGTGGATAACCATATACATAATTTCCTCTGTCATTAAACGTCGTTCCTTGATTGATCTGATTACGGAGTGAATAACTATCAACATCGTCAATATTTTCCTGATTATTCATTTCACGTTGCCATTGTCCCATAAAAGAAAGATCTGCCCAGCTCGTCAATTTGGTATTGATATCCATATGCATACGCAAACGGTGCGTCTGATCGTCATAATTTCCAGTTTCCAATTCTTCAATTGGATTATAAGCCCAATCTAGATATCCCTTTTTTTCAAAATCTTGAACTACCTCAGGTCTAAATTGCAAATAGCGTCTGATGTTATTTCCATTCTCGTCTCTTAACAGATTATAAGGCAGCAGACCACCCGAATATGGATTGGACGACAGCGCATTAATTGTTGCAGTATTAGTGATGGAATTTCCATAGTTATAATTTATTCCTGTACCGATTTTCACCCGATCATGAAAGAGCATGTTGGTCAGATTGACTGTCGTGGTAAAACTTTCGGCTTTGTTACTTTTAAATACTGGTACATCCTTACTATAATTGGTCGAAACGTAATATGTACTTTTATTTGCTCCACCCGTTATCGACAGGTTGTATTGCTGTGAGGCCGCATTTTGCAAGAGGTAATCCTTGATTTGATCTCTATTATCTGTAGCTGCGAGTTTGGCCAATGCCGCATCTCGTTCCTGTTCAGTTGCAGTACCACGTTTTACTCGGAAAAGCCACTCCATGGATTCAGAGTGCGGCTTATTGGAATTAAATGGATCCCAGTCATTTTTAAGGATGTTATCTCCGATAAAACCCTCTTCAAATAATTGCTTTTCTAAATCAATATATTGTGCAGAAGACATCCGATCCATTTTATTGAGATCTGCAGGTGCAGCCATACTTAATGATGTACCGAAACTTAACGAAGTTGGCATATTGCGACCTTTCTTTGTTTCGATAACAATCACACCATTTGCCGCTTTCGCCCCCCAAATAGACGCAGCTGCAGCATCCTTAAGCACCGTGATACTTTCAATATCGTTTGGATTGATTCGACTTAATATCGCACCCCCCGAACTCTGCGTAGTTCCTTTACCTGTTAATGAAAATGACGCATCAACATTCTCTGCCATTGGAAATCCATCGATCACGATTAAGGGATCTTTTGGCGTCCCCCCCGTTCCAAAACTATTGATACCACGTATACGGATCGCATTATTTCTAGGATCTACATACATCCCCGGTACCAAACCCTGAATACGTTCTAAGATATTAATCGCAGGAGTTTCTTGTATTTGTTTTGCCGTAACGGTACCAAATGATCCCGTAGCACGTTCTTTTGGTAGCTGGGTATAACCTGTCGACACAACCTCCACATCTTGGAGGACATGAACGACCTCGCTCATGGAAACATTGATCTGATTATGGCTTCCGATGACACGCCGTTGCGGTTCCATACCGACATAAGAAAAAATAAGTGCCTCAGCAGGATCAGTCATGCGTAGGGTGTAGCGCCCATCGCTACTGGTAGTTACGCCATTCCTAACGGCATAACCATCGGCTATTACCGTCACCCCAACCAAAGGTACTCCCTCATTGTTTTTCACAACACCAGATATCACCTTCCAAAAACGATCATCGCCGTCCTGACCTTTATTGTTACGACTATCACGAATGATGGTAAAATAATTGTTTTGTACATACAAAAACAAAAAATTGTTTGCATATAAAAGTTCCTTTAGCACAGACTCTACGGGCAGTCTTTTATTTTTAGGGATCAGTTCTGAATCGATGAAGGCATTTTGTATCAAGCCCTCTTCATAAGAAAATTTTGTCCCATAAATCCGGCTTACTTCACCCAGAGCTTGGGAGAGACTCACCTTTTTTTGTGCATAGCCGCCTGCATAGGTAAACAGGCAGAAAAGCAGCACGAGTAATCGTGGTTTCATAAGTATTGATTAATGTTAGTTAGTTAGTTAGTTAGTTAGTTAGTTAGTTAGTTAGTTAGTTAGTTAGTTAGGTTTTATTATTATTTGTTTGTTTTTTACGACGATATCGACGTTCATGGTATGTTTGATCACAAAGAGTACATCATCAATTCCTTTTAATGGAATTATTCCGGTGAAACGCTTATTCAAAAGACTTGGATCTTCGACAATGACTTGATAACCATAATTATCTTCTAGCACACTGACGATATGAGCCAGGTTGCTGTGTTCTATATTGAGCTCACCACGGGTCCATGATGATACTTTAGATGGATTGGTGTTGGGAACAATTTCATTAGCTTTTGACTGTTCGTCATAAATAAATGTCTCTCCGGGCTTGAGCAATCTATCCACCCCATTTTTTCCATAGATTTTGACGCTTCCTTCAAAAAGGGTGACTTCGATACGGCCACGGCGATCTTTTACATTAAACTTGGTCCCGAGCACAGTTAAAGACAGCTCGCCTACATGTACAACAAATAGATCATTCTCGCGCAAACGGTTTTTGATAGCTGTATGCTTTACCTCAAACATACCTTCACCTTCGAACCATACTTCCCGAGGTTTGTCCGTTTTCCAGTTCCTAACATAAGACAACTTAGAGTTGCTATTCAGGTTAATCAGGGAAGCATCTGGTAGTAATACTTCCGTACGTTCACCATATGTGGTATTGGTCGATTTCGTTCCGAATTGGCTGATATCATAGACGATAAAAATAAAAATAATGATTGCAGCTGCACGCGCAGTCCATTTGACTATTTTTCGAATCAGTAGTTGTTGATTTTGTTTTCGCGAATAGGAAGGAATTGCATGTTGAATGTTTTCCCACCGTTGATCGGTCGTGAACCCTCTGTTCGTAACTGGTTGCTGCTTGATCAATGTCATCCATAGCTCAGCGATGTCCATCTGAACGGCAAGTTCACGATCATGTGCTCCCAATCTTTTCCAAAAATCTTTATCATTTTCGATCTGCCCCAACTTGGAGTGAACAAAGTCTTCATCATCGAAAAAATCTGCTGCTTTATAATTTTTGTATTTTAAAAATTGAGGATCCATAACCTTTTTTATATAGATACACCTCTTTTCAACATTTTACCCCAATAAATTTTATTTTTTTTAAAAAATTTCTAAAATGATTAACAAATACCCAATTTAAGAGATTGTTTATTATTAACAACGCAGGAATCGTCGTTTGTTGATGGCTTCAAGTTTTGGAGTACTTGATTTATATTTTGACTTGGTTCAACAGATGCAAAAGCACCAAAACGCCAAATTTTCCAAAATGCTTCTTCAGATTATCTAATGCTCGATAATACAGTTTATAAGTATCCTTGGTCGATAATCCCATAATACTTGCAATTTCCGCATAAGTGAGTTCTTCAAAAAAACGAAGATGAATGATTTCACGTTGACGAGGGGTCATATTGGACAACGCTTGATCCAGTTTATCCTTGATCTCTAGCACACGCTCCTGACGGATCATGCTGACATCATGGGGCAATTCGATGGTAAAAGGAAGATGCTCGATAGCTGAGTTTGTCACGTGGGCACGCTTTATGGTCTGCTCAATATTTTTGATCAAAATACGACGAAATGATTTATACAGATAGTTTTTAACAGATACCTCGGTATTTAAATTTTCTTTATTACTCCACAATTTGACAAATAATTCTTGTATGCTATCTTCAATAACAGCATTATCCTGTGTAAATTTGAATCCATAGTTATACAAAGGTTGGTTGTATCGTTCAAAGAGGACTTTAAACGATGCTTCATGTCCAACCTGGAACAGCTGCCATATTTGTAAATCGGAATCCATAAGTAAATGCAAGATTTTTCAGGATGAGCTATTATGATGAAAATCTTCCTTTTCAAATGTATAAAAAATGTTTAAAAGTTTCTAAAGCACCGAACATTTAAAATTCGTATGATTCCTAACCATTGACATGAGCCTAAATTCAAAAATAAAGAATAGCTATGACAGACTTTGTTATTATAAACCATAAGAGCGAGTTATTTCCCCTTGGCCAACTTGCTCTTCTTTTCGATCACTTCAAATAAATTCTTCATATATTACATCTAAAAGCTGTGTAACAGTACATTTACCTTTCTGAAAAACGCGCTTTGCACCATTTTGATACATTTCATCAACCAATGGCCCTTCACTGAAAGAGCTATATCCAAAAATTAATAATTCCGGATGTTCAACTTGCAAAATTCCAGCAGTTTCGATACCGTTATATTGAGGCATCATAATATCCAGTAAACAAACAGATAACGAACCACTCATTTCCTTGATATTAGAAATTAATTCAGATCCGTCCTCAAAAACACCAACTAATCTAAAACGTTCATCTTTCTCTATGAGTAATGAGAGCATTTGTCTAATAATAGGAGAATCATCTGCCACTGCAATACTTATTTTTCTTTTATTAATTAATCCTGTAACCATTGCCCAAAATTAACATCAACAAAAAAGAGAAGATGCCCAAAAATGTGCAAAAAATATCGCTTATATTATTTCAAACTTCATGAAATATATGCATCCATCCCGCTATTTAAAAGCATTAATTTTATGCCTTATCATGGCTTTTTAAAGTCAAATAAACACCTTAACATGCTTTATCTAGATACTGGTCATCACTTTTTTGAACGTGTTGCGATGGATACCCAAATATGATGCAATATAACTGTACGGAAATATCTGAAATATTTGAGGAAAATAATCTTTTAGTAATTTTATTTTATCAGTTGCAGTTTTAGCTTGTAGTATCCTTACATTTTTTAACGCGATCACAAAATTCGGTTCCATAATCATAAGTTCCAATTGATAAAATCTTGGAAATTTTTCATACAAACGTTTAACAGCTGCAATATCTAAAAGTAGAAGTAAAACATCTTCGTAAGCTCTATAAATCTTCTGAGAGGGCATATTTTGTAAATAATCTTCATAATTGAAAACAATTTCCAATAAAGAAGAGGGGTAGTGAAAGCTCGTAATCCGCACGACTCCATCAACATCTAAAATGCTGGAATAAGCGGAACCTTCCACAATCAGCGCAATGGTATTCACACGTTCACCATCAAAAAACAAGATTTCTTTTCGATGAAATTTTTTGAAAGTCAAAATTTTAGATAGTTCGTACATTTCTTCCTCATTGAGATTAAAATGTGCAAATTTTTGGGTGATGTAGGGATAAAGCATTGAAATATTCATCTGTAAAGGGTACTTGCAAAATTGAAATAATATAGATACTTTTTTAATACGTTAATATGATCAAACAACCGACTGAAATGTTGTATTACCTATAATTTTCACGAACAGCTTGATTGCTGAACGTATTTTTCCAGAGGATAGAGGACTTCGGTATTCATGCAGCTATCGAGTTTTGAAAAAAAAAGTTCAGGAGTCAATAATGCTGAATACCTACATAAAAGAAGCATCATATAGAGATCTGCGATAATCAACGTGTTTGCTTTAACTTTATTCAAATTCCAATTGGCTCACTTTCATGGATCGTACCACTGGTTTCCACCCATGCATAAAAGGTGAAGGCCAGGCTGCAAATTCCCTGTCTACATCGTTTTTGATTTCTCATAAGCAATTCATATTTTTTGATTTAATAATAAAGCCGTTCACATCATATGTAAACGGCTTTCTGATTTATGTATTTTTAGGTTTTGAAAAAAAACTTTGCAGTATCACGGACAGCAGCACAAAACTACATCCAATATAAAAGGAAGAATTTACTTCTTTTCCTTCATTAAAAAATATAAACGCTAATATGATAGCATAAATCGGTTCTAAATTGAAACTCAAATTGACGGTAAATGCTGGAATTACCTTCAAAACCTCTGTGAATAAAACATATAGGGTCACTGTACAAATAGCTGATAGTAGCAGCAGATAAAAAAAATCTGTTGATGAAGGTATCCAAGTTGCTACAGGAAAAAATTGGAGGTAAACGGGCAGTAATAAACCCAATCCGATGGTTCCTCCTAGCATTTGATAATAATTGATCACGATACTGTTGTGCTTTTGTACCAATCGTTCATTAAAAACCGTATAAAGTGCCGCAAATGCAGAAGATATGACTCCAAGTACTATACCCAGCTGATAGGATGAATCAAAATGAAAAATAAGACTGATCCCTAACAACGTCAGACCGCTTAATAAAAGTTGTGCTATAGAAAATCGCTTTTTATTAATCAGCGGTTCAAAAATGGCTGTAAATAGACTGGTCAGACAGTAACAGACAACTCCTATCGAGATATTGGAATATTTAATGCTCGCGTAAAAAAAGATCCAATGGGTGGTAATTAATAAACCTACATAGGCTATATTAAATTTCTCTGCTATGGATTGTTTTACATCTTTTTTAAAAAATGTTAAAATAAAAAATAATATAATTGCGGAAAACAAAACGCGATACCATACTAATAATCCCTCGTTTAGCGATATCAGTTTACCAAAAACTCCTGTAAATCCAGCGAGTATTACTGCTATATGTAATAGCAAATATGATTTTTTCATGAAAAATTACCTTATTTAATTCTAATAATGAATATCTAAAAATTAGACATGACAGATCGTATACAACTTGTTAAGCCGTAGTCATGTCTATCTATTTGAATAGGACATTAAAGGATTGGAGGAGGAAGGCAACTTTTTCCGTTCATAATTTTTCTTTTAAAAGTAGTTGTTTTTTTATTTAATTACAATTCAAAATTAAGAATCATTTTGAATAATCGACGATGATAAGTTTTTACATCACGTCCTGTCCAATGCTATATGTAAAAAGCCACTTCTTAAAGTGGCTTTTACTAACATAGATTATTAAAACAACAAATTCCTCTTATTCGCAAATGGATCTAACACCCTGAACATTAACAACTTGCCCTTTACAACCGATTAAACAGATGCAGTTTATTTAAAGGCATTCCATACTTTTGTTGGTCTACCGTTATTGTCAAGTGCCCCAAGAGTATATCCATTCCACCCGGCATAAGCCAAAGGTTCCCAATAGAATATCCCCAATACTTTTTGATTCGGAATCCCATTTGCCGCTTTCAACAATTCCTTCAACCATTGTTCTGCAACCTCTTCTTCATCCCAGCTCATCCCCACCTCACAGATCATCACTTCCGATTGATAACGGCCGATCATATCGTTGATATTGTTGATACAAGCCGTATTATAAGCTTCCCAGTTTTCTTTATTGGGATATAACGACATTCCGATCACATCCCACTTACCACCATTATTTTTTAACCCGTCAAAAAGCCAACGGAACAAACTGTTATCCTGACCATTTTGCAGATGTACAATCACCTTGCTATTTGGCAAAATCGCTTTCACCGCATCATATCCTGCATTATTCAACGCAGCATAGTTAGCCATGTTGACCGAAGCTTTTCCATCCTCCCAGAGCATCCCATTTCCGGTTTCATTGCCTACCTGTACCCATTCTGGTTGGATACCGTTATCTTTCAACAATTGCAATACAGATGTCGTATGGGATGCTACAGCAGCCTTTAATTCACTAAAAGATAATGTTGACCAAGCAGCTGGTTTGTTCTGCTGTCCGGGATCTGCCCAAGTATCACTATAATGAAAGTCGATCAGTAAGCGCATCCCCAGATGCTTTGCGCGTCGTGCTTTTACCAAAAGATCATCTTGATTGCACCATCCATTTTGAGGATTTACCCATACCCGCAATCGGACAGCATCGACCCCTAATGACTGGACGAGCTTCATACCGTCCACTGAAGTTCCCCCCGTATTGTAAAACTGTACACCCGAAGCTTCCATTTCTGTGATCCAACTGACATCAGCACCTTGAGCTAAATGGCCCGTTTGTTGTATCGGCTGTGCCACCCCTTCATCGCTACAGCTATATAAGCTGAAGCATAAACAAATCAAGTAAAATCGTAAATCTATTACTAAGTTTTTCATCTCATTCTTTTTAAAACCGACCTATTATTCTTTCCCTTACCCCAAAACAGCAACCTATTGCACCCAGTACTTAAATGCTTTAGGATCGCTCAGATCGAGTACAAGCGTATGTGTTCCGATCTTGTCATATACAAAACCACTGGCGTCTGCCGTATATAAATGACAGGTTCCTGCTTCCTCTGCAGCTCCAAAAAACCACGTCCAGCTGCCATTGATCAAGACCTTGATCCCCCATTGCTCCGCAACTGTATTCGTAATCGTTGCTTTCCACAATTTCTCCGTTTTATCGTAAGTCATGGGTGTAGCAGACGCACTCCATCCATTGAAATCACCGGTGACGGACAAGGATTCGACGACCGTCTCTTTCCAGCTTAATTTATTGACATCGGCAGTCAGGTACAGGTATCCCCCATTGCTGGTCCAACTATTCCAACGATCATCTCCACTATACAGAATATATTGGCTACCTTCCAATGGATAAGAACCATAGATCACAGACGCATTGGCGCTTTCCTCATTGGTCAGGTAGAAGTTAAACCATTGGTCTACCTGTACAAATCCGTCATAGAAACCATCTTCCTTACGCGAGCATATCTTCCATGGAAATTGTGTCAGTTCCTTATTGGCCATATAAAGGTATTGGGCATCAACAATAGGTTCATAAGCCGTCACCGCTATGGCGATCACATTACTATATACGACATCAACATTACGTGCTAGACGTGTCGAAACACGTGCATATAAAGTTTTCTTTTTCCCAGGTTCAAAGCCCATAGCGGTTACTAAACTATTCAATTGTTCGTGGGTATAACTCAAAGATGGCGCCACTTGTTCGCTCTTTTTAGCAATCACGGCAAATGTCGCTTCTGCGGCAAATTCAACGGTATGCTGAAGCGTAGACGGAGCGATTGGCTGTGCACTAGTCAAATTCGACTCATCCCATACCAGTTGCAATGCCAGACTTTTACGATCAGTAGATGTCAACAGAACATCTGTTGTGCTGCTATGGAGCATTGCTGCCTCAAAACCTGTCAGGACGGGCTCACCGCCTTCCTTTTTACAAGAAAATAAAAGAAAGGCCAACGTGTAAATAATCAATTTTTTCATAATCGGTGTAATTGGATAATAAATAGCTTATTTAGTAACCTGTATTTTGTACTAAATTTGGATTGGCAGTCATATCAGTAGTCGGTATCGGATACAGATTGAACTTTGCATCTACACTACTTCCATTGACAGTCCCACCTTTCCATTGCCACAAATACGTATTACCTGTAAAGCGTCCAAAGCGGATCAGATCGGTCCGTCTTGTACATTCCCAAAAAAGCTCTCTTCCACGTTCGTCAAGGATAAAATCTAACGTAAGCTGTGCCTGTGTAATAGCGCCAGCGGAACCTTTATAAGCGCGTTGACGAATCTGATTCACCAGATTGAGCGCCTCTTGAATATTACCGCCACCACCACGTAGAACGGACTCGGCATACATCAAATAACTATCAGCCAAACGAATCATTGGAAAATCGGTACTCACTAGACCTTCATCTGTTTTGTAAGTGCCGTCATCATTTAAATTGGTAAATTTTACCACACCATATCCCTGACTAGAAGAAGCCGGATCATCGACATCCAAAGATTGCCCTTTAGTCCAAAAATCGCCTCGCTTATCGTTAGCATTAAATATAGAAACAAATTCACGCAGGGTACGGAAACTGTTCCATCCAGAGATCACGCCGTAATCTGCAGCCTGCATGCTTCCCACGATAGGACCATTGACCAAATAAGTTGTTGCCCCCCAGCTTGTCGTATGGGCTACATCAGCTTGAATTTGAAAAATAATTTCATTCAACCGTTTATCATTATCAGCATTAAACAGCTGTTTATAGTCATTATGCAGCGTATGTCCACTATCGATCACCTTTTTACTATATAGCAGACAGTCGGCGTAGCGTGCTGTGCCGGTATAGATCTGCGCATTCAAATAGTTTTTAGCAAGCAAAGCCCAAGCGGCAGCTCGACTGACATGACCATACTGATTTTGACGTGCCTCGGGCAACAGGTCTGCAACAGCGATTAGCTCTTGTTCGATATAGTTAAAAAGATCAGCTCTTGCTATACGAGGAGGAAAAAATGCAGCAACAGGATCTTTCTCTGTTACAAAAGGAACATGGCCGTACAGATCCATGGCATGGCTATACGTTAAAGCGCGTAGAAAACGAGCCTCGGCAGCAAACCGCTCAATCTCGGCACGTTCTGCAGGATCAAAAGCGGCTAATTTTTCTGTCGTCACATTCCTTAAAAACTCATTGCATAATGCAATTGAATAGTAGATACGGTAGTACATGGCATTCACCCAAGTGTCGGATGCGCCCCATTTTACGTACTGTATATCCTCCATGTTATCACCACCGGCCCAAGTATAAATAACCTCATCTGTGGGCACCTCTTGCAAATTAAAGAAAACGCGCAGGTAACCCCATGAAGCTGTTGCTCCTGCCATATCTGGATCGGCATCTCCACGACCATTTCCGGCGACAGCAAAAGAAGCATATAATTTTGCCAGTACCGAACGATAACCAGCTACTGAAGTATATACGGCTTCAGATGTGGTCTGTACTGTAGGATATTGATCGAGATCCTTGGTGCATGAAAACAGCATTAGAAAGATCGATAGTATGCTACAGCTATATATTTTCAAGTTTTTCATCAGTATATCATTACGTTGTGAGCTCGTAAGCTCGATTTATATATTCACAAGTTGATTGTTTCTTTAGGCATGCTGCCCGCAGTGTTTTTATCGTTTATGAAGCGATCATGAGCCCTATTCATCGCTGTATGTAAACAGGTATTCATGAGGATTTCATCGGACATGAACTTGGTTTTTAAAAGGGTTAAAAATCTAAATTTAAGCTTAAAGAATACGTGCGGGAACGCGGATAGAAGGAACTATCAAAGCCACTAGGGACCTCCGGATCATTACCGCTGTAGTTACTGATCACAAATACATTTTGCACGATAGCACCCACTCGTAGATTGGACACCTTTCCGATCTTCCCAAAATTATAGCCTAGCGAAAAGTTTTCCATCCGTAAGAACGAAGCATTTTCAACATAATAATCTGAATAATATTGTCTGCTTTGAAATCCCGTATTGAAATAATCGCGATGCAGATTATTAAGTGCTGGGTCTACGTACTGTACAGTCTCCCAAGCGCTGAGATTCATTTTCGTATTGTTGAACACATAATTACCTAGATTAGCTCTCAAAGTCGTAGACGCTGTCCATTTCTTGTAAGACAATTGCGTATTGAAACCAAATAACCACTTCGCAGCAGGTGATTCATACCGGTATAGATCCTTTTCATCTATAGCTCCATCGCCATTTAGGTCAGCATAGATACCTTCTAATGGTTTTCCAGCATCATCATATAACTGCTTATAGACATAAAACATATACGGTTGGTATCCTGTGGTCAATATCTGTATACCCCGTCCACTGACTACCGGTCCTACATAAGTTCCTACGGATGAAGCGTCCTGTACCAGAGCAATATTGGTCACCTGAGTATGTTGATTGGTGGCATTGATATTTACTTCCCATCGTAGATTATCGGTCTGAATAGGCACCGTATTTAACTGAAACTCCCAACCTCTGCTTTCCACATTACCCACATTGATGGTCGCATTTTGATCAAAATTTGTCCCTGCAGCAACAGGTACATTGGCTAGTAGATCATGTGTTTTACGGGTATAATATTCGACAGAACCAGAAACTCGTGCTTTCCATAATGAAAAATCCAAGCCATAGTTAAAGGCTTTTGTTGTTTCCCATCTTAGATCTCTGTTGTAGACCGATGGACGGTAAACGAGATGGTATTGATCGCCAAAACGATATTGCGCATAGGTAGTACCTTGGGTATACACAGGCAGATATTCGTAATTACCGATCCCTTCTTGCTGCCCTGTGATCCCATAACTACCACGAAGTTTTAGATCATCCAAAAAAGATACATCTTTTAAAAAAGATTCTTCCGAAAGTCTCCAAGCCAGTGCAAGCGATGGAAATGTTCCCCAACGATTTTCTGGACTAAATCTGGAAGTACCGTCCTTTCTGATCGTGGCAGTCAACAGATAGCGGCTATCGTAATTATAATTAAGTCGGCCATACCAAGAAATCAAGGTGTGTCTTTCGTCCGAAGCGATCCCTGTAGAACGCAAATCTCCGGCTTCATTAAAATAACTAATGGCAGGTCTTGTTGAGCTCCAATGCTGATAGTCGTGTCCTGCCGTAAACTCTACGGTACTTTTGATATTGGGGAAAGTTTTATTATATGTCAAATAACCTGTAAATAATTTATTTTTAAGGGTCTGCTCATACGCATCATATGCACCACCAATCAAAAAATTATTTGCCGCACTTGCTGGAATATGATTAGAACCACTACCCTTAGCGTAGTCATACCCGATGGTCACATGTGCCTTTAAAGCTGGTAAAAAATGAAACTTATAATCCATATCCAGATTTCCGATACCTCGATTGACAGTACTACGATGTTTCTCTTGTTTGATCAGACCCAGCGGATTTAGATTAGCTCCAGTAGCTGGGAGCCCCGCATTGTCCAAACTTTCGTAATAACCACCATAGGCGTCCACTCCCGAATAGATCGGTTGTGTCGGATTAAATGCTATGGCAGACCATATGGCATCCGTGTTCGCAAAACGATTGTTGTTTCTGGCACCTTTTAAATTCAGATTTACAGATAAGTGCTGATCAAAAAAAGTTGGCGTCAGCACCACTCCACCTGTGATGCGTTCGCTCCTATCCGTTCGCAAGGTCCCCTGTTGATCATAATAACCAACGGAAGCACGAAACGGTAATGTCTTGGCTATTTTACCCTGCAAGCTCACATTATTATCAGTACCCATCGCCTGTTGGAAAACTTCTTCCAACCAGTCCGTAGAAGCATTGCCCAATAAATTTTTCTGTGCTGCAGTACCTTTGGTATTGATCAGATCTGCAAATTCTTCACGTGACATCATGTCCGCAACCCCCAAAGCCTGCTGCATCGATACGATCGACGAAAATGAAAGTCGTAAGGTATCCCCTTTTCCTTTTTTTGTGGTGATCAACAAAACCCCATTGGATGCCCGAGAACCATAAATAGCCGTTGCAGAGGCATCTTTCAATACCGTCATGCTCTCGATATCATTGGGATTGATCAAGCTTAAAAAATTGCCACTATTACCACTGATACCCCCCGTTTCCAAAGGCACACCATCCAGTACAATCAAAGGATCGTTGCTCGCACTTAGCGATGCTCCGCCACGGATACGGATCGTACTTCCCGCAGAGGGCGAACCGCTATTGGACATCACTTGCACCCCAGCAGTCTTACCATTGATCAATTGTTCTGGAGAACCGACCAATCCTGCATTAAAATCCTTACTGCTTACCGTTGTCACCGCTCCAGTCAGATCTTTTTTATTTGAACTACCGTAGCCAATCACGACCAATTCTTCCAATACTGTACCACTAGCCTTCATCTGCACATCCAGCTTTTGGCCAGTCACAGTCAACGTTTGACTGCTATAACCTACTATGGAAAATACAAGTTGCGACTTCCCATTAGGTAACAGGATACGATAAGACCCATCATCTGATGTCGAGGTACCTACCGTTGTACCCGCTATCATAACTGTCACACCAACCAAAGCCTCCCCATTTTCATTGCGCACAATACCCCGTATTTCTTGTTGCAGGGGTTTTGTCCATCTGCTATGCGGTATCATACTCGCATGCAGATCGGTCATCCCGCTTAAACAAGAAAGCAAAGACAAACCCAATACACTTGTTTTAAATGTAAAACCCTTCATTTTTTTAGATTTATAATCGTATATAATTTAATGCTATCTCTCTCTTTTGACGCCTGCACAGATCAAGAGGGTCTATACCCTTTACCAGATCACGACGACAAAAGTTTACTCCCTTACAATTTTTGTCACAACAAACCCTACTCTAACCAAAGCGCTCCAATTGAAACCGAAGCCCCCTGTTGCACTTCCCCATTTGTCGCTATAACCAATTTCTCGATTTTATCCTTTACAAAAGGAAGAGGAATCTCCGGATGGAAATAACGGTTTAAAAAATCGGGATAAGGAGCTGGTAATAAAGCAGTCGGTATCATCTGCAGATCAGCCAGAGGAATGCGCAACACCTTCTTTTCCTTATTTTCCACAAACACTTGTTTTGCATAAGTATATCCCTGATCATCCACAAAGCCGATATCCAATGAACCTGTATGATCTTTCCATTGCAGCTGTATACAGACTGTTGTTGCCTGCGCTATTCCTTTAGGTCGTGCAGCAATAATATCTTTCACATCCTTCACCCAGAAATAACGGGAACCAGCATCTTTACCTTCGAAAGTATACTGCCATTGCGCGACTTCGGTCAAGTTGTTTTGTACTATTTTAGATGTTACATAAGCTTTCTCCGGAATCGCATAGCGTTCAAATGGACAGTCCGGTCCTTCGGCTTGGGTCAAGAGTATGGGACTGCTCGATTCAACCAGATCAGATGTCCAATACTGACCGACCTGATAATCCCAATCTAGCGGTGCCCCATTTTTATCATCAGGATAGGTGAACTGTTTTCCATTCATAAATACGGTAACGGTATAGCGGAGCAAGTCTCCCTGCAACATCGATTCGGGTAGCTGAGCTTCGTAAGTATAATGATCCTTCGGCAACAGTTTAATATAAGGATTATGCGCTTTCCAGAAAGAAACCTGATCCGTCTGCAAAATGATCGAATCGGGTTGCTGTGCCGTGATCAAGCGAAAATCTAACCTGACTGCTTTACCTTTCTCTATCGTTTTAGCAGGTTGATGCTGCATCACCGGTTTACTGTTTACAGTTGCTACAGGAGCATAAAAATCACCTATCTTTCCAAGTTCCCATTTGCTATCTGCTGTCCAGCTATTTTTACTGCTCCAGGCTTTACGCTTTAGTAGATACACGCCTGGAGTTGCGACAAAACTCGTATGTTGCACTTGTTGAAGATTATTGTCATCGGTATTATTTGTTATATGTTGAACCGTATATGCTGTACCGAGATTGGGCAATTTGATATCCATAACATGTGCGGTGTGCAAAATTTGCGTCACCTCACGGGAAAGAGATGGTTTGCCAAATGGATCCGCCACCTGCTCCGCATCGGGCATGAGTTCCAATCTCCAAAGCCCATCTTCCAATTGGTCTAAAAAATAGGCACCAGAACCCGTATATCCAACGACAGGCGAAGATCGATAGCCCGCAATATGCTGTAGTCTATCAATTTGTTTCGGCAAATATGAAGTCTCATTACTGTAGTAAAATTTTTCTGGCGTATTCATCACAGACAGATCTTGCTTATAACTGACCATAAAATCGCCAAAGAGTGTATCCTGAGGATAAGCTGGAAATTGTTGATTTCTTGGAATCGTATAGGCAATTTGTGCTGCAATTAAGGTGCTGATTGCTTTAGCAGGTGTATAAGCCAAATTGAGGTAATGGGTTTGGTATTCGGTATTATAGGCCGCAATATCGATGGGATCATATGCAAATTGAGTAATCCACTGAAAACCTGCAGAACGAAATGTACGTACCATCGCCGGATGCATATAACCGTATAGATTATCGGCCGGATCGTATTCATAAATAGCCTTGGCTTTATTTGCAAACCCCTTAACGGTCGAAAAAGGGATATTATACTGATCAATGTAGGGTAAGAAATTTCCTTCACGTTGTTTTCCAGCAACCAGACCAACGGGATACCATTGATAAGTAGTACCCTGAATATCCGCATTAAAATAAGCTGGTACATGATCGATATTATGACTTACATTATAGAAAATAGGTTTTTTATTTCCCGCTTTCTTCATAGCGGTTACCATTTCTTTTATATAAGCTGCTGTCGTATGTACCGATCCCATATGGCAGGGTTCATTATTGATTTCAAATCCCACAACATAGGGATCTTCTTGATAGGTGTAACCTGTATAAGGGTTTTTGTGACGAAGGAGCTGTGTGATATATGCTTTTTGTGCCGCTATTGCCCGTGGATCAGCATGAACCTGACATTTATCAAAAAGGTAAGTAAAAGCCCCAGTATCTTCATTCTTTTCCGGATATCCGTTTCCAAAATTAGTCATCCCCGTAATTAAAATCCGGATACCTTTCTCCTGTAATTTAAAAAATAGATAATCCAGTAAATCCAGATGTTCATTTTCCAAAAGATTGCCCTTTGCATCTGAGATCTCCACATCCCAGATATGGATGCGATAAGCATTATAACCTAAGCGCGCCAGATGGTAAACGTCCCGATCTATCGCTTCTTTATGGTTGACTCCTTTATAAGATAGCGCACGATAAGCATGGGCAAATGGAACCGTATAATTCGTGCCGTAGAAAGACGCCTCTTTTTGGGTATCCGACCAGCGCATGACACCTTGCTTGTCTACAAAAATAGTAGGCACTCGATTATTTTCTTGAGAAAAAGAAGTCAAAAACGCAAAAATAGCGCCGATAAATATAATACTTATACGCATACAATAATTCAGTTTATAAATTTGGTTTCAATTGATAACACAAACTTATAAAGCGCATACGATATCTACGAACGCATATCGGACAAAGAACAACACAAATTGGACATCTGCGGAATCAACCCATTGGACAACAAAATCAAGAGTCTCAATAACAACCCGTTAGGCATTTCGATCCATATAAGCTTTCGGTGTGACACCAAACTCTGCCTGAAAGCACTTTGAAAAATAAGAAGGATTAGAATACCCCACCATATACATCACTTCGGCAACGGTAAACTTTTTCTGTTGCAATAAAAGAGCTGCCTTTTTGATCCGGATCGTACGAATATATTCGACCGGAGTATAGCCCGTCATTTGTTTAATCTTACGGTACAATTGCTTTGCTCCAGTATCCGTTTCTTCAGCAAGTCGCTGTACCGAAAAGTCGGAATCATCGATATTCTTTTCGATGATCGCTGTCACTTTACTCAGTAACTTTTCATCTGGAGATACCTGATCGCTGCTCACGCTCGGCTGACCGATCTCCTGGATCCGCAACTGGGTTGCCAGTTTATCTTTTTTGTCCAATAAATGTAACAATTGCATCTTAAGGACTTCCAGATCGAAAGGTTTAGCCATATACACATCTATACCTACCGCAACCCATTCTCGTTGGATCAGATCATCATTCTTAGCAGTCAATAAAATAATAGGTATTGTTGAGGTGAGCGTATTTTGACGTAATTTTTTCGCCAATTCAAGTCCCCCCATTACCGGCATCATCGCATCTGAGATGATGATATCGGGCAAAAAAGCATGGTCATTGATCAACTGCATGGCCTCGTGGCCATCTTTCGCTACTTTACAGATGTACAAGGACTCGAGGGCTACTTTTAAGAAAGAAGACAATTCTTCATTATCCTCCACAACCAGGAGCTTCCGTTTATCTGAAGGCATGCTTTCTGCATCATCTTCCCTAAGCTCCCAACGATCCATAAACATCCTGATCGATACCGCAGTTCCCAACTGATAAGTGGATACAATATCCATTTCCCAGCCCAGTTGATCACAGTAACTCTTCACCAAATACAAGCCCACCCCAGTTCCTTCAAGTCGATTGACCTCATCGGAAGATGAACGGTAGAATTTGCTGCAGATATAAGGCAGATCTTCTGGGCTGATCCCTATTCCGGTATCAACAATAACCAGGCTTAATGTTTCTTCACCCTTCGTGATCTTAACAGCGATCGATCCCTTTTCCTGTCGATTATATTTACATGCATTCGACAGCAGATTATTTAAAATGGATCCCAGCTTGGAGACGTCAGTATAGACAAAAACACTTTCTATTTCTGAACTAAAATAAAATTCCAGATGCGCATAGGCTGTATTGTTTTGCCACTCTTCGGTGATCTGCTTGACATATGCAACAAGATCAATTTGCGAATTGAGTAAATTAGGTGCCGATAAATCTTGATTTTCGGCTTTATCAAAAGCCATTACTTCCTGAATCAAGTTATTTATTTTAAGCGCATTGCGATGCACTCCTTCTAAACTTTTCTTATTTTCACTGTTTTTTGTCTTTCGCATTAATTGGCTAACAGGAGCTAAAATTAAGCTAAGTGGTGTTTTCAACTCATGAGAGATCGCGGTTAAAAAATCCATTTTCATACGGGTCAGTTCCTGGACTTTATGTCGTTCACGTCTTTCCCATTTTAAGGTATTACGCACTCGAAAAAAGTTCATCACCCAAATAATAAGGCCAAAACCTGCCAGCACATAACCAATTTTAGCCCATATAGACGCATACCAGATAGGTTTGATCACAATATGGTATTCATAAATATCCGACACCACGTTTCCAGAAAGATCCACTTTTGTCAGCTGCAAATGATAATCACCTGATCTTAAATTGGAAAGCAGGACTTTATTATCTCCGCGCTCCAGTGGGATCCAATTTTCATTTTTATCTTTAAAATTATAAGCCAGACGGTGTCCAAGATGATTGCCATAATCAAGATCTGAAAATTCAAGTCTCAGGTTATTTTGATCATGATCCAATGTAATTTCATTCCTGTAGCGCAAACCATAACCGTAATTACCATATGCTTCATTGTTCACATACATGGCTGTGAGCACAATTTTTTTAGTTTTTTGCTTGGATCCATGGATCGCTTTATCAGGTAAGACTGTCAGCTCATTGATTCCGCCCAGTACGACCTCATGTTGAATTTGGTCATAATACATCGCCGTTATATCATGGCTATACCTCAGTAATTCGGGTTTTAAGCTTTTTTTATTTACGCTCCAGACACCTCCATTGGTAGAAAGCCAGATCTCATCACCCACCTCTACCATAGCAGTGACTTCTCCTTTGACCACAGGATCGAAAACAAGAAGATCATTACGATCATTTTTGTCTACCCGCCTCAATTCGCCATGCTGTCCTATCCACACCGTACCCTCCCGATCTTTCAACATAAACGTAGATTGGTTCAGCGATTTACCCTCTTTATCTTTCCATTCTTCCACTTTTCCCGTCAAAGGATCAATACTACTGATACCCAAGTTATAAAACAGGGCTAAAATTTTCCCGCGTCCATTGTCAACGATCTGATTGGCAAAATCGGCCAATAATCCATCAGATTGAGTATAATTTTTATTAGCAATAAAAGATCCCGAAGAGGATAAAAGTTTATTTTTATTGACCTTAAATATACCCCCCATATAGGTTGCTATCCAAAGTTCACCCTGCTTATCCTCTAAGATATTGTAGGCCCATTTTGCATTTCTCATGCCATTTGAATCCACAATATCAAAACTTCTAAACTGTTTGGTCTGGGCATCAAATACGTTGACCCCACCGTCAGAAGCTATCCATAAATGTCCCGCAACATCCTGATAGATATCCCGAATCCGATTATGGGGAAGTTTATATGGAGCAGCATCCATCCGGTACCAATAGCTCTCAAAGTCTTTTTGCCCCAATCCTCTGGTCCGAATCAAACCATTGTCGCCACCAAGCCAATACCATCCTGCACGATCTTTGAATACTTTGTAAAATCGATTCCCATCGCTGCTATTGGTAAACTGATAAATCGGAAAATTTTTCTCCTTTTGTTGGTTCGACCAGAGGGAGATCCCCAAATCTGTACCGACCCAGATATTATTGCTACGATCCCGATAGATACTCCAAATAATATTATTGGCTAAAGAATACGTATTTCGAGAATCATGCTTGGTTCGCAAGAGCGTATGGAGTACGGGCTGATATTCAAAGAGCCCATCATCAGTACCTATCAATAACGTTTGACTATCTTTTGTCGCCATTGATTTGATAGGATGGTTTTGCAGTACCGGTGCTTTGGACAGCTTTTCGGTCTTGTTATCGTACATGTACAAACCATATTCCGTTCCTATAAATGTTATTTTAGGCGAGGTCAGGGAAAAAATAGAATTGACAAATTGATTACTGCCCGATTTATAATCTGGTAGAACCAATTTCTTCACCTCTTTACGAGCAGGATGGAGTTGATACAGCCCCTTATAAGTACCCACTAAAATTTTATCCGATTGAGTGGATAAGGCATAAATAGCTTGTCCATCCAAATCTTTATACCAAGTTTTTCCGTAATTAGTCAGTTTCTTGGTTTTCGTGTCGTATCCATATAAACCGGAGATGGAACCGATCCATAGTTGATCAACAACTAACAGGAGCGATCTGACATCGGAGGGGCCACCAGCTGGAAATACTTCGTAACGATCTTCGCGATAATTGTATAAAAAAACACCCTTACCAGTCCCCAAAGCAAGATGAGTACCGTCAAGAACAGCAATACTATAAATAAAGGTCTGATAGTGCAATGCTGCCTCCGTTGGAGCATGAAGGGAGTAACCATCGTAACTATATAATCCATTATTACTACCCAACCATAATATACCCAGGCTATCCTGCGCAAAGCAGTGCACTGTACTCGCTTTTGCTCCAAGCCCTATATTTCTAAAAAATTGAAAATCTAACGATTGCCCAAAAACAGAAGAACAGCAAAGCGAAAGGAATAGCAATAAAAACAAATAAACTGTCCGCATCATAAACAAGGTATTTACAAACATAATTATTTAAAAGTGTAAATACAATCTGGAGCGTATGATGATGAGTCGGACCGCATATCCATTAATTCATTTTTTTTCAATACTTTTGTTTACGCTTTAGGGGTATTCTGTAAAGAATTGAGAGAGTCCCTTTGAACCTGATCCGGCTAACACCGGCGTAGGGAAAAGCAATCAGTCCATCTACTTATCCGGACTGTTGTTATGGATTTTTCCTAAAGCTTTTATTGTTAAAAATATAAGAATGGAAAAAAAACTCTGGCAACACATCATTCAGGTAAGAAATACCTCGCCTCTTATTCACAATATCACCAATTATGTGGTGATGAATAATACCGCTAATGCACTATTGGCAGTGGGGGCATCACCGATCATGGCACACGCCAAATCTGAGGTCGAAGAAATGGTAACGCTATCGCATGCACTGGTCATCAACATCGGTACGCTGGACGAATATTGGACCGAATCGATGTTCATAGCATCTAAAAAAGCAGATTCGGTCAAGAAGCCTTGGGTCTTAGATCCTGTAGGTGCAGGTGCGACCTCCTATCGCGATACTGTTTTAAATCAACTGTTGTTTTTTAAGCCTACCGTCATTAGAGGGAATGCTTCTGAAATCATTGCTCTTGCAAAAACAGCAGATGTAGTGACAAAAGGGGTTGATAGTACCGCGATCAGTACCGAGGCTATTGAGGCTGCTCGCAATCTACACGCCAAAACTGGCGCAATCATATGCATTTCAGGTGAAACAGATATCATCATCAGCCAAAATCAATGTATATACTTGAAGAATGGAAATTCAATGATGACCAAGGTGACCGGATTAGGTTGTACTGCATCAGCTCTAATCGCTGCGTTTATTGCTGTTGTTGACCATAAAACGGAGGCTGTTGCTGCTGCGATGAGTCTATTGAGCATAGCAGGAGAATTAGCGGCAAATGAGAGTGCTGGTCCTGGAAGTCTACAGACCCATATCCTAGACAAACTCTATAATATCACAGAACACGAATTTCTTACCCATTTAAAAATCGTCCAATCATGAACCTGCACCCCTCATTTCCTTATCCTCTCTATTTAGTGATTTCGGAAAAGGACTGCCGAGGACGTGATTTCCTTCAAGTTGCTGAATATGCCATTCGTGGAGGTGTGGATATAATTCAACTGCGTGAAAAAGAGATCACGACTAAAGAGTTTATTTATAAAGCCCTGAAATTGAAAGAGATTACCGATAAATATCATATCCCACTGATCATCAATGATCAGGCTGAGGTAGCTGAAAAAATAAAGGCTGCTGGAATCCATGTTGGAAATCAGGATGTCGCTCCTGCTGTGCTACGCCGTCAACATTCTTTTGAGCATAAATTCATTGGCTATTCTATAGAATATCTCCCTCAATTAGATGACGAAAACACCGCTGTAGCAGATTATTTAGGTATCAGCCCCATATTTAATACGAAAACGAAAACAGATACCGTAACGGAATGGGGCTTGAGTGGATTAGCAATGATCCGTTCTCGTACGGATAAGCCCTTGGTTGCAATCGGAAATGTCCGATTGGAAAATGCGTCAGCAATCGTAAAAGCGGGAGCCGATTCTTTAGCGGTGGTATCCGCGATCTGTGGTGCTGACCATCCAGAACAAGCTGCTTATGCGATTAAAAATGAACTATTAAAATGAAGCCCTCAGGAGCATATGCACAAAAACTGCTTCATATGACTCACGATAGCTTCATCATCAAACACAAACCGAGACTTCGCGCTCAGAAAGTAATGATACGAATGAAAAAATACACCTATCCTTCGGTGCTCACCATTGCTGGTTTTGACGGTAGTGGCGGAGCAGGCATTCAGGCCGACATTAAAACCTTTTCAGCTTTAGGCTGCTATGCTACGTCAGTCCTTACTGCACTACCGGTTCAAAATACACAAGGGGTACAAAAAATATATCCCATTCCGATAGCAGCTGTATCCGACCAGATCGCCTCGATCTTAGATGATATTATGCCTGCTGCTATTAAAATAGGCATGGTCCATACCCCCCAACTGGTGGAAACAATCGCGACTTCTTTAAGTCATTATCCAAAGATCCCGATCGTCTTTGATCCTGTCATGGTGGCGACAAGTGGTCATACACTTATTGAGGCAGATACCATCCAAACCATAATGGACAAGCTATTTCCAATAGCCGACATCATTACTCCAAATATGGACGAAGCTGCACTATTGGCTGGCATTGATGTGAAAACTCTGGACGATATGCACCAGGCGGCAAAGATTATTCAAACCTTAGGCTGTAAACATGTTCTTGTTAAAGGGGGACACCAACAAACGGCTACTCTAACCTCATTATTTTTTGAAGAAAATGGCCAGTACACAGCCTTTGAAACGAAAAAATTTGCGACAAAAAATACACATGGATCGGGTTGCACACTTTCCTCAGCAATCGCCGCTTACGTGGCACGTGGAGAAAATTTTCATACCGCAGTAGCATTAGCGCAAGATTATATCTACGAAGCTATTAAACATGGAAAAGATGTCGTAATCGGAAAAGGCAATGGCCCTCTTAACCACTTTTTTAACCCTGATAAATTAATTAAAAATGAATTGGTCTGAAATCACTTGGAATCAAATTGAAAATAACTACCAGTCTATCTTAGACATGCCCTTTATTACTGAACTAGCTGCTGGAAATCTACCTATACATAAATTTCAGTTTTATATGGCTCAAGATTCACTCTATCTGGAACACTTCGGAAGAGCATTAGCACTGATCGCAGCTCGGGCAAATGATGTAGATACTACTTTAAACTATATCAAGTATGCGGAAACAGCGATTGTGGTCGAAAATGCCCTTCATCATGCATACTTTCAGGATTTTGGTTTAACGGAAAAGGGAACGATGCAACCTGTGTGTCATCACTACGTACACTTTTTAAAAAGTACGGCAGCACTAGACGCCGTTGAAATCGCTATGGCTGCGGTACTCCCCTGCTTTTGGATCTATAAAAAGGTCGGTGATCATATCCTTAATCAGGTGAACAGTAGCAGTAATCCGTACCAAAAATGGATTGATACCTATGGTGGTGAAGACTTTGCAACTGCCGTCCAGCAAGCCATTGATCTGTGCGACAAGGCAGCAGCGGAAGCATCACCGACCATTAGAGAAAAAATGACCGAAGCTTTTATTACAGCTTCAAAAATGGAATATTATTTCTGGGAAGCTGCTTATGATATTAAAAGCTGGATTTAATGGAAAAGAGGTTAAATCCTATTATTCATTTCAGTTATGAAAAATAGTTAGCACGCTACCTGTTTACTAAAATTATAGCAAAAAGTTAAATAAAGAGCGTAAAAGTGGGATTACTTGTTGGATTTCAGCGATCTCTTCTTGACAAGAAGGGATCGCTTGTTCGTAATCAAGGATCACCACTTCACAACAAGGAGTTACCTGTTTGCAATTAGGGATCACCACTTCACAACAAAGAGTCACTTGTTTGCAATCAGGAATCACAATTTCACAACAAGGAGTCACTTGTTTGTAATAAGAGATTACCACTTCACAACAAGGGTTCACTTGTTTGCAATTAGGGATCACAATTTTACAACAAGGGTTCACCTGTTTGCAATAAGGGAATACTACTTCACAACAAGGGATCACTTGTTTGCGATAAGGGAACACAACTTCACCATAGGTGATCGCTTGTTTGCAGTAAGGGAACACAGCTTCATCATAAGGGATCGTTTTTGCTAAAGAAACATCAGCAGTTTGAGATATACTGATCCAACCTCGACAACAAGACGTCACTTGTTTCAAACATGCAACTCCCTGTATGAAACAAATGATTTGACTTCAGACATCTTATTCCCCTTCTTCACAAGAAAGGGCTGCTTCTTCTGAAGAAAGGGCTGCACAAAGCTAAGAAGTGGTCACAGAATGGGCGGTTTTAGGCTAAAAAAAGCTTAAATAAGCTTTAAAAGGTGTTTTTAAATATTAAAATCCCAATTTATTGTTTTTTTACTAATCCACTCCAAATGGTTGCATTAATAACTTTATGCAACCAAATACTTTCGGTTTACTCCAGTTTTCGCAAAATCATCAGGAATAAAATTTAGGATCCTCACAGCTGCGGTACTGCCATCTCATGATGGGATGATTTACCATGATAGTAAAGTTGACCCGTACAGCTTGATCGATCAGATGACGAATCTGTTTTTTTTCTTGAGTAGCTTATTAAAAAAGATCATCAATCCCTATTAAAGTATGATCTTAAAGGAAATTAAGCCAATCACATCTCTACACGAGACATTGTATTTGGTAAATAACTTTTTTTCTCTCAAATTTGTAAATATTACATATAAATACCAGTATTTAATTTCTGAACCAGTAACAGGAGATATTTTTAAATAAAACAAACTAAAAATATGATGGAAATAAAAATTTTGAGCTTAGCTGACATCAATGATCAAATTGCCGAAGAGATAGCAGCGCTTTTTAAACAGCTCAGTCCTCAAAAAAAGCAATTGCCGTTAACTGAAATATTGAAGGATGAAAATCCCATATCATTCGTTTACTGTTTAATTGATCAGCATGTAGCAGGGATAGCTAGTATATGTACTTATCAAGTAATTTCAGGTAGCAAAGGATGGATCGAGGACGTGGTGGTGAATGAGCAATATAGAGGTAGAGGTATCGGAAAAAAACTCATTGAAAAAATATTAGAAATTGGCCATGAGAAAAAGCTTAAGGAGATTTTACTCTACACAGAAGATCATCGCGAAGCCGCTTTAAACCTTTATCAAGGTATCGGCTTTCAAGCTAAAGAAAGCAAAATTTATTATATTAAAAATGAACAGGTTTAAAACTTGAGCCTTTAGAGCTAGCGTATACAAAATTTCTGCATCACATATTTAATTCTTATTTGATGTACATGTTGCCACAAAAAACACAACTTTACACCTATATTATAGCACCAAAATAAACAACCCCATGTATAGAATTTGTATCAGTATCCTATTGTTCTCTTTTTTCTCCTGTATAGCACAGCAAAAAACACAAACTTTTTCTGCTGACCACCCTGCAATTACTTATACTGGAAGAATTGATTTTTCAGATCCTAAATTGCCCACTTTCTATGCTCCTGGGGTGTACTTTGAGTTCGATTACGAAGGATCCTATTGTGACATTATACTTATCGATGAAGAATTATATGGAAAAAATCATAATTACATCAGTATACTCATCGATCAGGAACCGGTGCAACGATTGAAGCTTGCCTCGAAGGAAAATAAAATACGGATTGGTGAAAAGCTTGCTGCAGGTCGACATCACGTATTGATCTGTAAAGGAACAGAAGCAAATATAGGGTCCCTAGCATTAAAGAATATCCAAGCAGAACAGATTTACAAATCATTGGACCAAACGACCCGCAAAATCGAATTTTATGGCAATTCCATCACCTGTGGGACTGGCTCCAACCTCAGCATCCCCTGCGGCACAGGAGAATGGTCTGACCAGCACGATGCCTATGCAGCGTATGGCCCCATTTTAGCACGTAGTCTCCATGCAAAATGGCAGTTGACATCATACTCAGGAATAGGTCTTATGCATTCGTGTTGTGATCTAAAATTTACAATGCCTGATATTTATGATAAAATAAATTTGCGCGACAATCGCATCAATTGGAACTTTTCCACTTATCAACCCGATTTAGTCTGTGTGACACTTGGACAGAATGATGGTCTTCAACCTGCTGAATTATTTATAAAGAATTATATTGACTTTCTAAAGAAGCTACGTCAAAAATATCCTCAAGCAGAAATTTTATGTTTAAGCAGCCCAATGGCAGATCCGGAACTTAAATCCTATTTTGCCTTACAATTACCTGAAATTGTGAAGCGTGCAGATGACACGAACATCAACTATTATCTCTTTCAAAAATCTTACAATTCTGGATGCGACAGCCATCCTGATGCGCAGGAACATGTGCAGATCGCACAAGAACTGGAGCATGCTATCCTAAAACAATATAACTGGAAAAAATAGAACCAAAAAAATAGCAAAATAGTATCAATACAGTAACCTACAAAAAATAGCTTAAATAAACATTTTCTGGTTTAAATAGTTCGAATATTATTAAGATTGGTCATAATAGTATTAAAGATCTACTTGAATTATCTCCATATTTGGATAATTATAACCAAGAAATAAAGCTATGTTAAACATTCTACAAAGATCCCTACTTACAGTGGGCTTTTTTACATTATGTCTCCATTCTGCTTATGCCCAACAATCCGGAAATCGGGTAATCACAGGTATAGTCCAAAATGCAGAGGGACAAAAACTTCCTGGCGTCAACGTTACGGTAAAGGGGACCAATACCGTTGCCGCGACAGATAGTCAAGGAAAATATACCATCACGATCCCATCAAACGCTAAGAGTTTAGTGTTTTCCTTTGTCGGTTCCAAAGCTCAAGAAGTTACTATTGCAGATAAAAACACCATTAACATCTCTTTAGAGCCCTTTAGCAATACTTTGGATGAATTGGTCGTGATCGGATACGGTTCTGTCCGTAAAGCAAATGTTACTTCTTCCATTTCTTCTATCTCTGAAAAAGATTTTAAGGACCAACCCGTAGCTGGAATAGATCAAGCACTGCAGGGTAAAGTCGCAGGTGTAACGGTGACCAACAATGGCGGTCAGCCCGGAGGTGGCGTTTCCGTTAAAGTACGTGGTATTACCTCAGTCAATGGAACAGAACCTCTTTATGTGATCGACGGAGTTCCGATCCTAACCAGTACAAACTCGGTCTCACAAGACCAACTTGGAGGAAAAGGTGGTCAGACCGAGCAGTCTGTCCTCGCCACATTAAATCCAAATGACATTTTATCGATTGACATCTTAAAAGATGCCTCGGCACAAGCTATTTACGGATCATTGGGTGCCAATGGCGTAATCCTAGTCACAACTAAGAAAGGAAAAGCCGGTGAAGGTAAATTTACCTATGATGGCTATTATGGTATCCAGCAGGTGGCAAAAAAACTCAACATCATGAACTTGCCACAGTACGCAACCTATTATAATTCATTAATCCCCGAAGTATTCAAAGCTTCTGGAACTGCACTCAACGAGATCGGTGAACTCAAAGATCCCACAATATTGGGTAAGGGTACCGATTGGCAAGATGCATTATTCCAAACTGGCCATACGAGCAATCATCAATTAGCATTCTCTGGAGGGCACAACAAAACGTCTTACTATTTTTCGCTCAATTCATTTGATCAAAAGGGTACCATCATTGGTTCAGATTTTAATCGGTTAGCCAGTAGATTTGCATTGGATCAAGAAGTGAAACCTTGGTTAAAAGCAGGTATTACCGCAAACTTATCCCGTTCTAATCAAGGGATTACCCTTACCGACGGAGTAGAAACGCCCACAGCAATCGTTTTATATAATAGTCCTGCAACCCCTATTAAAGATGCAAATGGCAACTATATCACGACAAGTTCTTTAGGTAACAATACGTTTGGCAATGCCAATGGCAATCCAATTGCTACTGCACTTTTGCGTGAAGTAAATGCGATCCAAAATAAAGCTTTTGGTAATATTTATGCGGAACTGAAATTTACCGATTATCTGACGCTAAGAAATGAAGTAAACTATGATTTCCAATTAGCAGAAAATACCGCATTCCAGCCCAAAATAGATAATCAGAATACTGGTCAAAGTATTCTTTCTCCCAGTAAATTGCGAGAAGATCGAAACACAAGTCATTTTTGGGCTTTGAGAAATTTCTTAAATTTCAACAAAGGATTTGGTGCTAAACACTGGGTGTCGGCCGTATTAGGACATGAAGCACAGGAATCACACTATAATGGACATTACATCAGTGCCATCGACCTAGATCAAAATATCAAATCTATTAATGCAGGAACTGTTGTACCTTCCGGAACAAACTCCACCACCAGTTCATGGGCTATGGAATCTTATTTCGGTCGCGCGAGCTATACATTCGACAATAAATATGCGATCTCCGGATCCCTACGTCGTGATGGGGCTTCGAGCTTTGGAGAAAATAGGAAACATGGAACTTTTACAGCTATCTCCGGTGCATGGACAATGACTTCGGAAAAGTTTGCTGAAAACTGGAATGCGATCGATTATCTCAAATTTCGTGTTGGTTATGGTACAGTAGGAAATCAGAATTCTCCGGTTCAAAATGCATACTCTACCAATATTCGCCTCTTCCCTATTTCTCCATTTGGCAAAGGAGGTATTCCCGCCAATGTCGGAAATCCAAATTTAGGATGGGAGTCTGTGAAAACGACAAATGCAGGTTTTGACTTAACCCTATTGAAGAAAAAATTAGAAATAACCGTAGATGTTTATAATAAAGTGACCACGGATATGATTCTTTCCACCACACTACCAGTATTTGCAGGATTAGATCCAAACCCACCCTACAATGCCTATAAAGAAATTGAACCTCCGGTTACAAATGCGGGCAAAATGTCCAATAAAGGTATTGATATCGGAATCACCAGTTACAATATACAACGCGACAATTTCACTTGGAAAACAAGCGTTGTATTTTCACACTATAAAAATAAATTGGTTAGCCTAAACTCGGAAAATGCGTTACTGCGTGGCGTAGAGCAAGATTTCACGGGCTCTACTTCTGTCGTTAACATTACGCGAGCAGGACATGCAGTCGGTACCTTCTATGGATATGTCACGGACGGATTATTCCGTTCGATGGACGAACTCAATAATGGTACGGATTGGGGATTGGCTGTAGGTCCAACAGGTTTATATTTAGGAGATGTACGGTATAAAGATTTAAATGGTGATGGAAAAATAGGCTCTGAAGACGTGACCACTATTGGAGATCCTAACCCGACCTTCAATTACGGGATCACCAATAATTTTACCTACAAAAATTTTGACATATCTATTTTCCTACAAGGAGTGCAGGGTTCAAAAATTTTTAACTGGACAAAGAAATATACCGAATCACTTTCAAATCCTTTTTTAAATCAATCTGCTGATGTTTTAAACCGCTATACAGAATCCAACCCCAACGCATCTATTCCGCGTTTTGTCAACCAATGGCACAGTAACAATACCAAAAATTCTGACCGCTATATTGAAGATGGCTCTTATTTGAGAATTCAAAATATTGCCATTGGTTATAACCTTCCGGAACGTTGGATGAAATCGGTGAAAGCCTCTAGTGCAAGAATTTATTTATCCGCACAAAACTTATATACGTTTACCAAATACTCCGGGTATGATCCCGAGATCGGTTCGTTCAATAAATCAGTCTTATCTCAAAATGTGGATAATGGTCACTATCCAAATCCAAGAACATTTACGATCGGAGCTAATATTCAATTCTAATTTCCATCATCATGAAAAGATATCAATTTATATATATGATCCTCGGGCTTGGCTTTATGCTTACTGCTTGTAAAAAGGAATTTCTAAATAAACCCTCTGAAAATAATCCAACCTTAGATACCTATTACAATACTGCAGAAGAGGTATATGCGGCTACTGGTTATCTTTATAATTCGGTTTGGTACGACTACACCGACAAATCGTTCCATGCTATCGGGGAAACACTAGCTGGGAATATGTTAACCGAAACAGGGCCCAATTATGATGGTGGTAGTTTTAATAATTTCACCGTCCTGAGTACCGATGGACTGGTTGCTTCTGCATGGCGCTCACTCTATAAAGTTGCGGGTACAGCTACTGTTTTGGCTTCGACTTTCGAGCAGAAAAAAACCACTTCTGGAGATAAAGATTATTTGAATATCGCTATTGCCGAATCCCGTTTTATTCGCGCAGTTGCCTACTTTTACTTAACCAGAATATACAAGGATATTCCTATTGTCAATGATCCAGTTGCGTTAGCTGGATCAGGTAATTACAATGTACCCCGTTATATCCAATCGGATGTATTACGCTTTATCTTAGAAGACTTAGCATTTGCTGAACAAAATCTTCCGACCACTCCCTATCAAAAAGGTCGAGTTTCGTCCCTTTCTGCTTCAGGAATGATGGCTAAAGTACATTTATATCAAAAGAATTATGAGAAGGCCAAAGAAAAAGCGCAACTCGTCATTAGTTCCGGAAAATATGATCTATATCCAAATTATGAGGAAATGTTCACCAGTTCTAAAGCAAATAATAATCAAGAGTCTTTATTCGCATTGCAGTGGATAGCAGATGGTGGTTATGGTTATGCCAATGCTGTCAATGCTTATGCAGCACCGAGTACCTTAATGAAACCCGACAAAGGAACTGGGTACTCATCCGTCTATCCAACTATCGATATGTTAGAATCTTATGCCGCACAAGATAGACGCCGTAAATGGTCAAATATGGAACAAGGTTTTTTCCGAGCGGATTGGAAAAATGTCAATTTTCCAAATGGTTTTACCTACGATACCACCGGCACAAACTATGAAACAACGACTACTCTTAGAAATGGTTCTCGAGCAAATTCGCTTAAATATGTCGTAGGTCCAGGTTCCAATGGTGAAAAATTATCTGATAATGGATCTTCTGATATCTGTACCTATATTTTACGTTATGCTGATATTTTACTTATTTATGCCGAGGCGACATTAGGAACCCAAGCGAGCACTTCAGATGCAACCGCATTAAATGCTTTCAATAAGGTTCACAATCGAGCGGGAAATTTCAACAACATCCCAGCTACATCTTTAACTGCAGACCTAATCTTTAAAGAAAGACGTGCCGAATTTGCTTATGAAGGCGATTTTTGGTTTGATGTGCAAAGAAGAGGTTTTGATTTTGCGAAGCAATTTGTGTCCAAACAGGAACGTGGTTCTTATACCGGTAATGGAATCAGCACATTCAAAACGACGATCAATAATGAAGCGCAGTTGTTTTTACCTATTCCGCAATCGGAAACTGTCTCTGATCCTGAATTATTAAAACCAGCAGTTCCTTATTACACGAATTAATCCCCTATAAAAATGAAAAATATATTAAAACCATTATTTATATCCATCGGGATGTTATGTGCAGTCGGAGTTTTTATAGGCTGTAAAAAAGAAGAAAGCAACTTAAGTGAGCCTTCCACCAATCCCAATCCACAAGAAATATCACCGGGCCAAGGTGCCGCAGGAGAAGTATTGACACTAAAAGGCACAGGATTAGGTGGAATTAAAACAATCTATTTTGAAAAAGATAGTATTGAAGCCACCTTAAATCCCAATTTCAATACAGACCATGCCGTGATCTTCCGTATTCCAGATGATGCAATACCTGCAGACCAAAATATTGTTTTTATCAATTACAAAGACGTCAAATTTACCGTTCCTTTTAAAGTACTGGGTCTTCCAAACATACTCGAAGTAGCCAATTATAACTTTAAAGGAAATGGTGAGCTTACACTGACGGGTAAGAATTTTGCGGATATCTCCGAAGCTAAATTTGTCAAGGATGAGCAAGCAGTGATTCAAATTGTTTCGAAAACGGCTACTTCCATCACCTTGAAAATCCCTGTTGTTGAATTTACACAATCCAAATTAATCTTGACTAATGAAGCAGGTAGTATCACCAGTAAAGATGATTTTGTCAATTTAGATAAAGCTTTAGTGTTGTTTTATGAAGATATGGAGCAAGGTCTTGTCAATGGTTCATGGGGACCGGCAGAAGTATCCAGTGAAGCTGCTAAATCAGGAACACATTCTTTCAAGATGACTTATAATAAAGGAAATTGGTCGGCTAATGGATTTGCCAATTGGTCAGGAGGAATTAGCGTTCCTGTCGAATATACCTATATTTCATTCTGGTTAAAAGGTGGTACATCGGATCAGACGTTATATATCACCTCGAATACTCGAAATGTTGCCTATGGCAATTCGGATCGGAATACTGAACTTATTGTCAAGGCCAATAAATGGAATTACTTTAAATTGAAAACCGCAGATATAGATCAGTTTGTCAACGGTAGAAATATCGTTCAATTGGGATTTTGGCTTCCGGGTCCTGATGATGCTAATCAAAATATCTATTTAGATGATCTCATCTTTATTAAATAGTACCCTGTAAAAGGCGATCTTCGGATCGCCTTTTACATTACACAAATATCCGCGAGCCCGAAAAATTCTCCCTAAATTCGGTCGGCGTGCATCCCTTTTTCTTTTTAAAAATACGATTGAAATTGGAAATGTTATTAAAGCCACAGGTGAATGACACCTCTGCTACCGCATGTGTGGTTTCAATTAATAATCGGGTCGCATGCCCCAATCGAATTTCTGTTAACGAATCTATAAACGTGTTACCCGTTCGCTTTTTTATAAATCGGGAAAATGAAACCTCTGTCATATTGACCAATTTGGCAATTTCTTTCAACGATATTGGCTTACCATAATGGGCATTCATATATTCAAATGCCTTATCAAGCCGTCTGCTATTATACGAGAAATTGTCTACCTGAATAAAATTATCTCCCGATAAGGTTTGCACCCCGCGTGAAGAAGATAGATCCCGTAAGATGAGCATCAGGGAAATCACAGAATCAAATCCTGATTTTTTATCCAGATCTTTTATCCGAGGGGCTATCATCTCAATGGCTTCTTTGGAAAAACTCAAGCCTTTGGATGATAATTCGAACATTTTTTTAATGAAATTAAGTTGATTGCGCTTTAGAAATTTTTCATCAAATAAATCCTTATGCCACTGTACCGTGATCTCCTGAATTTCCTCAGATTGACATTGGTGGGTAAACCAGGCATGGGGAAGATTGGGTCCTACCAATACCAATTCCAGTTCATCGATCGTTTCGATATGATTGCCGATAATACGCCTCGCTCCTTGTCCATTTATAATCAGGTTTAATTCATATTCATCATGATAATGCAGCGGAAAATCAAACTCCTTCTTGATGCGACTGAACATCGTAAAACAATCTGACTGCGTTAGTGGTGTTATTTCCTTAATGATATTGGTATGATCCATGATGTTTACAATTGGTATACTAATCTAGTATTTTTTATCAGATGTGATAAATAAATATTAAATAAATTTTAAATAAAAATAGGTTTCATATCATTTAAACAAATGATAATGTCAGATTATCAATCAATATTGTTAAAATAGTATTAGCCTATTTTCTAATTACTTTGTAATATTGAATCAACAATTAGCAACCTGATTATTTTACCAATAAATCTATTTATAGTGCGATTTCCAATATTCAATTTATTCATGTGCTCACTCTTATCCATGTATTTACTTCCGTTAAGGGCGCAAGTATTGATCGACCAAGAAGCAACAATAGAAACCAAAAACCTGTATCAAAACCTATTCAAATTACAAGATAAAAAAGCTTTACTATTTGGACACCAAGATGCATTAGCCTACGGTGTCACTTGGAAAGATGTACCGAATCGATCGGATGTCAAAGACGTCGTTGGCGACTATCCGGCTGTCTTTGGATGGGATATTGGTGGCATTGAGCACCAACGTTCGCATAATATCGATCAGGTATCATTTGCTAAAATGAAAGCATTTATCGTGGATCGTTTTGAAGCTGGGTCTATTAACACCATCAGTTGGCATATGGACAATCCACAAAGCTTAGGAAACTCATGGGATACCACAACGGCAGTCGCCAGCATTATTCCTGGTGGTAAAAACCATCAGTTATATGTCCAATGGTTAGATCGTGCCGCAGATTTTCTGAAGGAACTTAAAACGAAAGAAGGCGTATATGCCCCCATTCTATTTCGACCTTTTCATGAACATAATGGTGGCTGGTTTTGGTGGGGAAATCCACACTGTTCTCCAGATGATTATATCAAGTTATGGAAGTTTACCGTGGATTATCTGAAAAATAAAAAGAATATTCACCACCTGATCTACGTCTATAATACCAATAATTTTCAATCTGAAGAGGAATTTATCCATAGATACCCCGGCAATGATTATGCTGATATGATGAGTTTCGATACGTATCAATTCGCCAAGCCATCCCCTTCTAAGGCAGAACTTGAACAATCAAAAAAAGATTTCACGGCCTTGCTACGGAATAATTTAACCGTATTGCAGCAATATGCCCAGAAAAATCAAAAACCGATGGCACTCGCGGAAACAGGATTTGAAACCATTCCCGATCCTACTTGGTGGACGCAGACTTTATATGCATCTGTTCAAGATTTTGATATCTGTTATGTTTTGATCTGGAGAAATCATGGTTTGAAAAAAGAAGAAAATCAAATGCATTATTATGCTCCATATAAGGGACACCCCTCCTCCTCTGATTTCAAAAACTTCTACGCCTTACCTAACGTCTATTTTGGAAAGAAAACTAAAGCGCTAAATCTCTATAAATAAATGATGAAAACAGAAAAACTATCCTTTAAGGAGAAAGTGGGCTATGGCTTTGGAGATTTTGCATCTTCTATTTTTTGGAAAATATTCTCCGTGTACCTGCTCTATTATTATACTGACGTATTTGGTATTTCCGCCGCTGTAGTAGGGACCATGTTTTTGATCACACGGATTTGGGATACCGCATTTGATCCTCTTGTAGGGATCATATCCGACCGTACACACACCAAGTGGGGAAAATTTAGACCTTTTATTTTATGGATTGCGCTCCCTTTTGGTCTGATTGGCATCCTGACCTTTTCAGCCCCCGAACTGAGTCAATCGGGTAAGATTATTTATGCTTATTGTACCTATACCTTGATGATGATGATCTATTCGCTTATCAATGTGCCTTATGCCTCATTAATGGGTGTCATGACCGCTGATATCAAAGAAAGGACGGCCTTATCTTCTTATCGATTTGTATTTGCATTTGCTGGAAGCATCTTAGTTTTAGGATTAGCAGAACCGTTGGTTGATTATTTTGGAAAAGTGCAAAATGGTCTATTCGATGCTCAAAGAGGATGGCAGTATACCATGATTATTTTTGCTTGTATCGCTTCTGTTTTATTCTATTTTACATTTGCATGGACAAGAGAACGAATCCTTCCTGTTAAAAGTACCGACAATTCGCTGAGGGATGACCTGCGTGATTTAGCGACCAACAAGCCTTGGTTTATATTGCTTGCTGCAGGGATTGCAACATTGATTTTCAATTCCCTACGTGATGGTTCTGCTATTTTCTATTTTAAATACTACTTTACCAATCAAAATGCCGTACATATTCCATTTCTAAATCTCCATTTAAACTATTCCACACTCTACCTGGTATTAGGTCAAGGGGCTAATATTATTGGGGTATTACTTGTCAAGCCCGTTGCAGATCGATTAGGAAAGAAAAAAACATTTGCCTCGGCTATGATCCTTGCCGGGATCCTGAGTTTATTTTTTTATAGTTTAGACGAAACACAGGTGGCTTATATTTTTATTTTACAATGCTTAATTTCCATCTGTGCAGGAGCAATTTTTCCTTTATTATGGTCCATGTATGGCGATATTGCCGATTATTCGGAATGGAAAACTGGACGTAGAGCAACAGGATTGATCTTCTCCTCCTCCTCGATGTCTCAAAAGTTAGGCTGGACGATGGGTGGAGCATTGACGGGCTGGATATTGGCCATCTATGGCTTCGAAGCCAATGCAATACAAACCGATAGTGCAAAAAATGGAATTCGCTTAATGATGAGTATTATTCCTGCCATAGGGGCATTGATCTCCGTTATTTTTATTTATTTCTATAGCCTTACTGATGCGAAAATGTATGCGATATCCGAAGAATTGGAGAAGCGCAGAAATCACCATTAATACAATTTATATTTTCTTATGACCACAATATTCGAATCTCGATTACAGCTACTCACGCAAAAACAAGAAGAATTACTTGTTCGAAAAAACCACAAAAAAGCAATTGGCAATGGTATATTCGATCGATACGAGTATCCTGTTCTTACTGCGGCACATATCCCTTTAAAATGGCGCTTTGATTTTAATCAAACAGAAAACCCTTATTTTATAGAACGCTTTGCTATAAATGCTGTTTTTAATGCAGGAGCAATAAAATTCCATGACCAATATCTATTAGTTGCACGTGTAGAAGGCGCAGATCGGAAATCATTTTTTGCCATTGCTGAAAGCCCCAATGGGATCGATCATTTTCGTTTTCGGGATAGACCGATTTTACTGCCACAAACAGAAGAACCAGATACCAATGTCTATGATATGCGACTTACGGCACATGAAGACGGGTATATCTATGGTCTATTTTGCACAGAACGTAGAGATAAAAACGCTTCTGAAAATGATCAGACAGCAGCAATTGCCCAATGCGGCATTATTCGTTCTTCGGACTTAGTCAACTGGGAACGTTTACCCGATTTGAAAACCCATGCTGCACAGCAAAGAAATGTGGTCTTACATCCCGAATTTGTTGAAGGAAAATATGCCCTTTACACCCGTCCACAAGATTCATTCCTTGAAGCTGGACAAGGTGGTGGAATCGCCATTGGTTATTGTGATAAAATGGAAAATGCGATCATCGATCATGAAATTGTGATTGATAAAAAAGTATATCATACTGTCTACGAAGCTAAAAACGGTCAAGGACCTGCTCCTTTAAAAACAGATTTAGGTTGGTTGCATCTTGCACATGGGGTACGCCATACTGCTGCAGGTCTTCGCTATGTACTCTACCTGTTTATGACCGACCTTCATGATATTACGCAAGTTATTTATAAACCTGCAGGCTATTTTATCGCTCCAGAAGGTGATGAGCGTATTGGAGATGTTTCCAATGTTGTATTTTCTAATGGCTGGATTCAGGATGGCGACGATGTATTGATCTATTACGCTTCTTCAGATACACGCATGCATGTAGCGACAACCACTATAAAACAATTGATTGATTACGTCACGCAAACTCCGGAAGATTTATTGACTTCCAATAGTTCTGTAGAAAGAATTATAGCTTTGATTGAATCCAATAATAAGATCGCATAAATGCCGGCAACAACTAACCTTCGCAAAGAATTGGATATCGCATTGAACAATATCCTCCGTTACTGGAAGAACAATACCATCGACGAAATCAATGGTGGTTTTGTGGGAAGAATCACGCAAGATAATCAGGTAGATGATACTGCGGCAAAGGGTTTAGTGCTACAGGGACGTCTACTATGGTCATTTTCCGCAGCCTATAAAAACAGTAACGATCCCACTGATCTAGCTCTTGCCGAACGCGCTTATCACTATATAAAAACTTATGGAATAGACCCCATATATGGAGGGGTATATTGGTCATTGACCCATAAAGGGGAAGTATTGGAGGGTAAAAAACAAACTTACGCCATCGCATTTGTGATCTATGGTCTGTCGGCATATTATGAAATTTCGCAGGATATGGAAGTACTTGCCTGGGCAAATAAATTAGTTGAAAAACTCGAAAAATATGCTTTTGAACCTGTATATGGTGGCTATATCGAAGCATTAGGTCAGGATTGGTCTAAGATCGATGATGTGCGCCTTTCAGACAAGGATCTTCAGGCAAGCAAGACCATGAATACTCATCTCCATATTATTGAAGCCTATTCCAATTTATATCGTGTAGCGCCTACTGATTATTTAAAAGAGAAAATAGATCATTTATTATCCATATTTGACCAATACATCATTAATGGCAAACATCTGATCCTCTTTATGAATAATCGGTGGGAAAGTTCACAACGCTTTTTCTCCTTCGGTCACGATATTGAAGCTTCCTGGCTCCTGTTAGAATGTGCTGAAACGATCCAAGATAAAAGGTGGATCAAAATTTATAAAAGACATGCCATTCAACTTGCCGAAGGCGCTTTAGAAGGATTTGAAGGTGGTGCGCTCAACTATGAATATAACCATGCTACCCGACATCTGCATGCAGAAAAACATTGGTGGGTACAAGCTGAAGCTTTAGTGGGTTTTTATTCCGCTTATACCCTTACACAACACGAGAAGTATTTGAAAGTCGTGTATCAGATCTGGAGTTATATCAAATCCAATCTTCTTGATACTAAACATGGCGAATGGTTCTGGGGAAGAGATGCGCAGGGTGAACTTATGCTGGGAGAAGATAAGGTCGGCATCTGGAAATGCCCCTACCATAATACGCGAGCTTGCTTAGAATTACTGCATCGAATACCAAAAGATTGATCCGTGCAAATAAAAGCAGTAAAAATTAGAGAATGTGCCTTCCGTCAAAATTTGACTCATAAGCAGGAAGGTGCATTTTTTAATTATGAATAATTCCGGCAGTTTTGACGGATGGTCTAGCTCATCATAAAATAAGCCTAATACACAATCCATAAGCGTGGACTTATCCGATACGCTCGCCAGATATAAAACCGATCTGTAAACCCTTTGAACGGATCAATTTCTGAATTTGGTATTCCAGGCGTTCTCTAGACTTGATGGACATCGTAAACTTCCGATCTTGTAACTCAATGGTCGTTAATTCCAAATGATCGAGATGTTGCTGCAGATAGGACATGATCTCCTGCCTTCTTACGATCATATCTTTGCAGATTGAAAAAACCAAAATATATTCCATCATCATGGTAGAAATTGTGTTTAAGTATTTATCCCGTTGAGCGCTGATACCCTGATTCGCTTTCCTAATTATCATTGGATTACTCTTCATCATTGGATTACTCTTCGGAGGTCATACAAAAATAGAGAAGAGGTGCCTTATTGTTAAGAGAAAAATAGCTCAACTAGCAAAATTCGATGTTGAATTGAAAACGTCAACCTGCTGAACCGTATCCCATCTATTTTCTTGACGATCCATCTTACTCTTTTACCTCTCCCATATTAAGCCTGCAGCTGTTAAATATACGACATACAGGTTTGGTTCTGTACAACTTTATACCGTGTTGATTCAGATGACAACAGTTTCGTTTCAGAAGCCATTTTCGCCAGTTCAGTCACTTATCCCTTTCTTAAATGATTATAACTCTTGTTATTTGTATCTGAAATTTTAATAGTATAAAAAAATGGTAAAGCAAGAATTCAAAGCAAGGATCAATTTCAATCTATACATAGCCGTATTTGCTTTCGGTATTTTGTTTAGTTCATGTGGAGGACAACAACAGGGAGGATCATACGAACAACAGGCATTACATGCTGATTTCATCGCATTACAAGAATCTCCGACTACCATCGTAGAAACTTACCCTGGTACTATAGAAGGAACAGTCAATGTCGATATTCGAGCACAAGTATCCGGCTATCTAGAGGCTACTTATGTCAAAGAAGGAGAATATGTACAAAAAGGACAATCGCTGTTCAAAATCAAGAGCGATGTCTTCAATGAGCAGGTGACTAATAGCAAAGCATCATTACAATCGGCATTAGCGTCACAGGCCAACGCTCAGATCGAATTGGAAAAAATAAGACCTCTTGTTCAGGGAAAGGTGGTTTCAGACCTACAGTTAAAAACTGCACAGGCGCAATATGATGCTGCAACAGCTCAAGTGGCACAGGCTAAATCAGCCCTGAGCTCTTCGCAGTTAAATGCTGCTTTTGCGATCATTAAGGCACCCGTAAGTGGTTACATAGGACGTATTCCGAGCAGGGTCGGAAATTTGGTCACCCCTACTGATGCAAATCCGTTGACCAGTTTATCTGAGATAGATCAGGTCTATGTTTACTTCAATCTGAATGAAGCTAAATTCATTGCCTTTATGAATGATCGAAAAAAAGATGTAGGGATGAATACCGTAGAGATCATCATGGCAGACGGTAACCGCTACAACCAAAAAGGTCAAGTAGAAATTGCAAGTGGTAATATTGACCGAAACACGGGAACGATATCGCTAAAAGCTGTATTTGCAAACCCCGATAAAATTTTACGTTCCGGTGGTGCTGCGCGCGTGGTTTTGACAAAAAATCTGACTAGTGCCCTGACATTACCTATGGCTGCAGTGAAAGATATACAAGACAAATTTTTTGTTTATGTACTCGCTGACAGTAATAAGGTGGCGATGAAAACGATCGAAATAGATGGCCGCACAGGTTCAGATTATATCATCAAATCGGGTGTTAAACCGGGCGATAAAATTGCTATCAATAGTATAGACCAATTAACAGAAGGAGTCGTAGCCGTGCCTAAGATCGTGAGCCAAGACTCTTTGAAAAATTAATTTCTAGACCAGTATCAACATGTTAAAAAAGATTATAGATAGACCCGTAATGGCCACCGTAATTTCGGTTGTGCTATTGATATTGGGTGTTATAGGGTTATTAAGACTCCCTGTAACGCGTTTTCCGGATATTTCTCCGCCTACCGTCATGGTGTCGGGAAGTTATCCTGGAGGGAATAGTGAGGCCGTTATTCGTTCGGTGGTCACACCGCTCGAAGAGCAGATCAATGGAGTAGAAAATATGCAGTATATCAAATCGACTGCGAGTAATGATGGTTCATTTTCTATTTCCATTATCTTCAAGCAGGGCGTCGATCCTGACCAAGCGGCTGTAAACGTACAAAACAGGGTGCAGCAAGCTACCCCTATACTTCCTCAAGAGGTGATCAGAATGGGACTGACGACCTCCAAGCAGCAGAATAGCATGATCCTCATTTTCAACGTATATACGGACGATAATGAAAAATATGATGAGCTTTTTCTTCAAAACTTTGTCAATATCAATGTCATTCCACAGATCAAACGTGTTTCTGGAGTGGGACAGGCACAAGTTTTTGGCGCCAAAGATTATTCCATGCGTGTATGGCTCAATCCTCAGAAAATGGCTGCTTATGGTTTAGAACCTGCTGATGTAAGCAACGCTATCGGTACGCAAAGTATAGAAGTCGCGCCCGGTAAGCTGGGAGAAGAATCCAATGCTGCTCTGGAATATGTCATGCGCTATAAAGGTAAAAAGAATCAACCCCATGAGTACGAAAACATTGTCGTGAAACGCGATGGTGAGCTTTTGGTGCGCTTGAAAGATGTTGCCCGTATCGAATTTGGTTCGCTTAATTATAGCGGTAATACGACTATGAATGGGAAGAATGCCGTGACTGTAGCTATTCTACAGACGACGGGATCCAATGCCAATGACATTGAAATAGGTGTACAAGATGTACTGAAGAGTGCTTCCAAAAACTTTCCTCCAGGAGTAGACTACACGAGCTTGATGAGTACAAAAGAACGTCTGGACGAAGCAACGGGACAAGTGAAATCGACCTTGATCGAAGCCTTTATATTGGTATTTATTGTCGTTTTCTTATTTCTACAAGATTTCAGATCAACGATTATACCCGCTATTGCGGTACCGGTAGCTATTATAGGAACATTTTTCTTCCTGCTCGCTTTTGGATTCACCATCAATGTGCTGACCTTATTTGCTTTGGTACTCGCTATCGGGATTGTCGTCGATGATGCCATCGTAGTCGTCGAAGCCGTCCATAGTAAAATGGAGGGGACGAACATGACCGGAAAAGAGGCGACACATAGTGCCATGGGCGAGATCACGGGTGCAGTCGTATCGATCACTTTGGTCATGTCGGCCGTCTTTATACCGATTGGATTTATGACCGGTTCTGCAGGTATATTTTACAAGCAGTTTGCCTACACATTGGCAATTGCCATTATCATATCGGCGGTCAATGCCTTGACCCTTACTCCTGCACTCTGTGCCTTATTATTAAAAAATAATCATGCTGATGGTCAACATGGAGCATCTGAAGAAAAAGGATTTGGAAAACGATTTTTTACTGCATTTAATGCTGGTTTTGAAAATTTAACCGGTAAATATATCAAGGGGTTGCGGTTCTTAATTGTAAAAAAATGGATCGGTGCTGGTTTAATTATCCTGATCACTGCCCTTGCAGGCTGGATGATGAGCAGTACACCCAAAAGCTTTGTTCCTATGGAAGATGATTCTTTTATTATCTTCAGTTTAAGCATGCCTCCGGGTACTGCACTGGACCGGACAACTGCAGCCGCTGCACGTGTGGATGAGATCTTGAAAAAGACAGAATCTGTACAAAATAGTACAACGATCACGGGTTTCAATATTTTATCAAACAGTGCCAGTCCGGCGTATGCCATGGGATTTATCAAATTAAAAGATAAAAAAGACCGTGGCGCGGAGAAAGATATTGATGTCATCTTGGGTAACCTAACAGCGCAATTTGCTACGGTCAAGGAAGCTACGATCATGGCTTTTAGAAGTCCTCCTGTAGATGGATATGGAGTCACCAGTGGTGCTGAAATCGTGTTGCAAGATAAAACCGGAAAATCGCCTGAAAAACTAAAACAGATGTCCGATGAGGTGATTGGAAACATCATGCAGCAACCCGGTGTACAGTTTGCATATACCACATTCCGTACAGATTTCCCTCAGCTTGAACTGGAGGTCGATGAAGATAAAGCACAGCAGATGGGTGTGGAAATCAGTCGTATGATGAATGTGATCCAAACTTATTTTGCAGGTGATCAATCCATGAACTTCACCCGATTCGGTAAATTCTATCGCGTCAATGTAAAAGCAGATGGGGTATTCAGAACGGATGAACATTCATTTAATGAAATCTTTGTCCGTAATGATCAGAACCAAATGGTGCCCGTCAATTCCATGGTCACCCTACATAAAGTCTATGGCCCTGAATCGTTGAGCAGATATAACTTATTCAATGCCCTTACGATCAGTGTTGTGCCCCTACCGGGTGCTAGTAACGGTGAAATCATGGATAATCTGGAAAAAAATGTACTGAGCAAATTGCCTTCAGATTACGGATACGAATGGACAGGATTAAGTTTAGAAGAAAAATCTGCTGGTAACCAGACCTTGATTATTTTATCGCTGTGTCTGTTATTTGTGTACTTCTTACTGGCCGCACAATATGAAAGTTATCTGTTGCCACTAGCGGTATTGCTTTCCATTCCTACAGGTATTATTGGTGCATTTGCATCGATTAGGGCAATCGGATTGGACAACAATATTTATGTTCAGGTGGGTTTAATTATGCTTGTCGGACTATTAGCTAAGAATGCGATCTTGATCATTGAATTTGCTGTACAACGTCGTGCCGCAGGTTATACGATCGTTGAATCGGCAATTGAGGGAGCAAAATCAAGATTACGTCCGATCATCATGACCTCATTGGCTTTTATTGTCGGTATGATTCCCTTAATGTTTGCCACAGGTGGCTCTGCCATGGGGAATCGATCGATCAGTACAGGTGCAGCAATCGGCATGCTTTCGGGCGTGATCTTAGGTGTATTTGTTATCCCAATCCTGTATATACTCTTTCAATATCTTCAGGAAAAGGTATCGGGTAAAAACAAAAATCAAAAAATTCAAAGTGTTGAATAATGGCATTATCTATAAATAATATATTTTACGGTGTTGGAGTGGCAGTTTTACTGTCCTCCTGCTCGGTAAACAAAAAGTATAGTCGTCCAGAGTTGGAGACTCCATCAAGTTATAGGAATACGGTTGAAGTAACGGGGGACACCATGAGTCTGCCCTATAAAACTTTCTTTAAAGATGCCTATCTGACAGCTCTGATCGAAAAGGCGCTGGATAAGAATAAGGATATATCGGTCGCGATGATGAATCTCCGTCAATTGGATCTTTCTTATAAACAGGCTAAACTTGGACTTCTTCCCACGGCTGAACTTTCCGTTTCTGCTGCACGAAATTATCTGTCAAAAAGTTCTTTGAACGGATCTTTGAGTGAGCAATTTACAGGAAATCAACACATGGACGATTATTCAGCTTCGCTCAATTTTTCCTGGGAAGCAGATATCTGGGGCAAGGTAGCGATGCAAAAGGAGTCTGCTCGAGCCAACTTTTTCATGCAGCATGAAAATCTATCGGCATTGCGGACGCGTATTGTCAGTCAAGTCGCACAGGCTTACTACAATTTAATTACACTGGATGAGCAACTTCAAGTTGCTTCCCGAAATATTGCTTTGAGCGATACTACATTGCACATGATCAAGCTGCAGTTTGAGTCAGCGCAAACCAATTCATTGGCTGTCGATCAGGCTGAAGCACAAAAGAAGACGGCTGAATTGCTTGTGCCTCTAGCCAAGCAAAACATCGCCATCCAAGAAAATGCATTAAGTATTCTCTGTGGTTCTTTTCCGGACAGCATCGCACGTGCAGCGACTATGGAAATGACACCTTTTGTGGAAAGCTTCCCAATAGGTGTACCTGCCGACATGCTCAGTAGACGCCCGGATGTCCGAGCTGCAGAGTATGCCGTCGTGGTGGCTCATGCAGGTACCGGTCTGGCAAAGGCTCAGATGTATCCTTCTTTACGATTGACTCCTTCTATCGGAACAAATTCGTTCCAATTTGATAATTGGTTTGATCTTCCAGGTTCGCTGGTGAAGAATATCGCGGGTAACATTACCCAGCCGATTTTTCAAAATAAGAAGTTAAAAACAGCTTATGAAGTAGCCAAAATTGAACAGGAAAAATCAGCCGAGCAATTCCGACTGGCAGTCATGACGGCCGTAAGCGAGGTATCTGATGCCTTAGCAAAAAGACAATATGCCAATGAGCGAGTTGCGCTTATTGAACAGAAAAAAATAGCATTGCAGAAAGCGGTAAATGATGCGATGTTACTGTATAGAAGTGGAATGGCCAATTATCTGGAGGTGATCACGGCACAGAATAATTCCCTTCAGAACGATCTGGAGGCGATCTCGATCCAAAAAGAGCGCTTTGATGCCGCCACAGATCTTTACCGTGCTCTGGGTGGAGGCGTGGATTAAAAAATCGGAAACGTTCATCATAAAAATAAAAGCTGTGTTTCTATCCAGAAGCACAGCTTTTTTTATCATCTCCAATTTAGAAAAGGGTTTTTAGATCACAATCTTCGGCTTGACCAGATCTGATATGCGCTTTAATCAGCAAATCAGTGGGTCTATTCCTGATGCGGTTACGAATCCAACCATTCTTTCAAGAGATTGGATTTCTCTCTACTCACGATCACTTCAACATCAGCATTAAACAGGATAACTTTTAGTTTTCTATTGAAATAATTGACCAATTGATCCACGGAATCGACATGGATAATAAATTGACGATTGGCTCTAAAGAAAAATTTTGGATCCAATTGTTTTTCAAGATCATCCAGGCTCAGATTTAAAACAACATCCTTACCATTCTTCAATCGTGCTTTGGTCAATTTCATATCCATATAAATAAACGATAGATCGGTTACCAATATCGTTTGAAAACCATCCCTAAAGGGAATTAGAAAACGAGTACGATACTCCTTTTGCTTGACATAACTGAGGAGCTTATCAATGGATAACTGGTTTTCCATTTTTGATTTATAATCGTCTACCTTGTTTAATGCACTATGAAGTTCTTCCTTTTCAACGGGTTTTAAGATATAATCGACGCTATTGTATTTGAATGCTTGTACCGCATATTCGTCATATGCAGTCGTAAAAATAATAGGACATTGGATAGCTACTTTATCAAAAATATCAAAACTTACCCCATCAGAAAGGCGAATATCCATCATGACGACATCTGGTTCTTCATTTTCCTTGAACCATTCTATCGTATCCATCACACTATCCAATACGGCGGTAATTTTTACGCTTGGATTGATCTCGCTTATTAAACGTTTAAGACGGTCTGCATTGAGTTTTTCATCCTCAACTATTACTATTTTCTCTATCATACGCTATTAATTGTATAGATACCTTAAAGATATGTTCATTTTGAAACACTTTTGGAATTTTCTTTCCCAAAAGTTTAAAACGGCTATTCATATTTTTTAATCCGATTCCTGTGGATGTAATCTGGGTCTGATCGATTGGAGAACGTGTATTTTCAATAACCACCTGATCCACTTCAGGATTGTATATGCTGATCATCAGGGGATTTTTCTGCTGGGTCGCATTATGCTTGATCGCATTTTCGATTAGCAACTGCAGCGTAAGTGGCGGGATGTACATATGCTTACTACGTTCATCAATTTCAATGCTAAAATGAACTCCTATACCGACCCTATTTTCGATCAAAAAGATATAAGCTCGGAGGAATTTGATTTCCTCTTCTAAAGAAATTAAATTCTTTTTACTGTTAACTAGTAAAAAACGGTATACTTTGGCAAAGTTTTCGGAATACTCGAATCCAAGCTGCTGGTCTTCCAAAATCAACTCCGATAGCACACTGAGATTGTTAAAGATAAAATGAGGATCGAGCTGCAGTTTCAACGTGTTGAGTTCCGCTTCTACCGAAGCCTGTCTCAATTCTACGGCATGAACTTTATGTTGGGACATTTCCATGTAGGTATCGATCCAGTTATCGATCAAATAACTAACGGTATTGATGGAAATAATCATAAATGAAATCACTAAGCTGATCACAATCCATTGGAGCAAACCTTTAATCTCTTCCATGGAGATATCTGTATCGGGTAAATCGGAGTAGATCCAAGAAAAACAAAGCATATTCATCATGATCAGAATGACCACTACCCCGAAATTAAAGCTAACTTCTAATAATAACCGTTTGGATTTATTTTGCGTCCATGGAACACGTTGATTTAGTTTTTTATGGATCAGTATGCTGGACTCCGTGATCAAATAACAGAATAGAAAAGTCACGATCCACTCAATGACTATTTCATAGAACGTTCGATTTAAATACTCTTTCCAGAAATCACTATAGGGATTGAGGATATAGGATACCAGATAAAATATGATAAATGCAAAAAACACCAACAACATTTTCCTAAAACGGGTCGGTAAAAATCGTTTATTTATCTGTTCCAGATCGCTATATCCCTTCATACTTGCTATGAATTAAATCATAAATAATGCTTCAAATTTATTAATTAGGCTTCAATCAGTGAACATGGGCTATACATTCAGTGACCTCTTTAACACATATCCGTATTTCTATTCCTCTTTTCCAAAGATCGTGGTTCTTCTACAGATTAGCACAGACTTACTCGCTCAACCCTCAAAATTAAAAGCTGAATATGACCAATTTCATGCTGAAATGTTAACTTCCTATAACCCATGCGAGATGTAACTCCAGTTTATCATTATGGAGGGACAATATACAGCAGGCAATCGCTCTCACCCTATGTCCTAGAACTGTGTTAGCTGAGCAACCAAAATAGAAAAAAACATCCTAACAAATCGATCATACGATCAATTTGTTAGGATGTTTTAGCCTTTTTATTAAAATAATAGTATTGGTTTTACTTCAAGAAAACCTTACGGATCGCTTTATTGTCCGGATCCAAGATATAAATATTACCATTCTTGTCTACCGCCATATCGGCCAAAGCTCCAAAGCGTGACTCTACTAAAGATCCATCTACATATCCACGGTTGTTCGCCTTGAAAATAGTGGATACCTTTCGATTTGCTACATCAATTTCTCTTAATGCATAATTAAAGTTATCCGTAGCGTACATGGTATTACCTCCAAAAAGGACAACACTGCTAATGCCCTGAAAACGTGCAGCACTTCCAATACCATCCGCATAGCCTGCCTCTGAAAAACCGATCCATGCATTCATCGTAATACCATCAGATCCCCTACGCATCAAACCATTCCCACTGATGGCATTTTGATCTGGATAGTAGTAATTTCCTAAAGCATCTACTACCGTGCGGGTTGTCACCCAACCCGTGCCATTAATTTTACTATAATTTCCTGTTGGATTGACTTTATTGACTCCTGCAGCAAATCCGTTGATATTGACATACAGATTTCCAGCATCGTCGATACTCATATGCCCAGGTGCAAATCCAGACGTGTGCACCGAACGTTGACCGGCCGATGTAATCTTGATCACCTGATTGGTTCCCTGATCACTCACATACATGGTATTCTGCTTATCGATGACGATGCCATACGGTTTAACAAACACCGCATCTGTTCCATTGACCTGCAGAATGGAAACAGCTCCCGAAGGGGTTATTTTTTTCACCTGTTTATTATTCGTATCGGTTACATAGATATTCCCTTGCTGATCGGTAGCAATAGCAGACATATATCCGGCAAAGGTATTACTGCTAGGTCCCCCCGCCAAAGTCATTACACCTGCTCGTTTAAACAATTGCGGAGCAAGGGCTTCCTGCCCACCAACAACCACTTTCACATTTCCAGTGCTTAATCTTAGAGGTGCTTCGAGCACTAAACTATTCTCCGTTGCTGTTTTTACCATTGCTAATACGCCATTGAAATACACTTTATTTTCTGATGCTGTTGTGCTAAAACCTGTGCCTCTAATCGTCACACTCGTACCGGTCAATCCGTTGTCTGGTGTCATCGCAGTAATCCCCAGATTTTGATCTTTAAACTGTGGACCATTACTCACCTGATCGTTCACCACAACACGGATAACGCCAGACCCAGTACCTCCTGGAACGGTTAGTTTCAGCTCCGATTCATTAGCTGAGTTCAACGGTATCAATATATTGTTGATATATACTTGGTTTTCATCCAGCTCTTTACTGAATAAAGATCCACTGATCGTCATTTGTGCCCCCTTTGGACCGCTTAATGGGGTTACTGTTTGGATGATTGGTTTATCCACCACAGTAAAAGACGGGCCTGTTGTTTTCTGATTATTGATATTGACCGATAAGGGTCCTGTGGTTACTCCTTCTGGAACCTTTACGACCAAACGCTCTGGGGTAGATTCAACCACAAGAGCTTTCTTACCATTAAATTCTACGATATTTTGGGTAGTCAATTGCTCAAAACCTTCTCCCGAAATCACCACACGCGTGTCTTTTCCTCCGCTTAATGGCTTGATACCTTTTATGGCCTGATAAGTGAAGTTTTGCCCTTTCGCATCCATGCCATCCACTTTAACCAATACCGATCCGGAACCAGCTTCATTGGGCACCTCTGCTACGATCAAGGTATCACTGATACTGACGACCAACGCTTTTTTTTCATTAATAAAGACTTCCGCCGGATGAGTAATACTTCCAAATCCCGTACCTCCAATGCGTATTTGGGAACCAGCAGGTCCATTAGCAGGAAACACCTGACGTACACTTAAATTTTGATAGGTATAGGTACCCACATCCATCATCTTGCTATCATAGCTCAATACCAGTTTTCCAGTACTCCCGCCCACCGGTATACGAATGACAACAGCCGTTGCTGTAGCGCTGATCACAGCGGCATCTTGACCATTTACCGTTGCTTTATAGGCACCTATACTGGTGCCAAAGCCTTCGCCTTCAATGGTCACAAGCGTACCCTCTTTTCCTGAATTCGGGTAATAATCTGTTATTTTCACGGCTGTCTCCGGAAGCATCGCTTCTTTCTTTTCACAACCTGCACTACCTGCAAGTACCAAAATAAAAAGGATGATACTGAGGCTATATTTTGTCCATGTTTTCATGACTTTCATTTTTTATGTAACCATATGGAATACCCATATGCACTCTTTCTTTTATTGCATTCGCATGAGCGAAAGATGCTTTTCTTGTGTCAGCCTGACCTATTGAGTTCAGAGCATTTAGTAGCTATTAAATCGCTGATAACGATGACTAACGCGTGTCTTAAAATGTGTACCGAACTCCGAGTTGTATCTGTGCTCTTGAATTGAAATAATCAATACTATAGGTTTGTCCAGGTTCATTGAACGTAAATACGGGCCAGTTTCCATTATTTTGCTGTGGTGGAAACAAGGTCGGTGTCAAACCCACGCTACTTGTCGAATTGAACGTATTAGGCGAAAAATATTGTACTCCCCACTTTTTGTACAGCAGGTTTGTCACATTGACCACATCGGCAGAAATCGTAATAAACTGTCCTTTTTTAATGCTCACAGGCAAATCATGCGCAATGCGGAGATCCGCTTGCACATTCCAAGGTGTACGTCCCCTATTACGTTCCGTAAAATCTCCTCTTCTGCTGCTGAGATAAGCATTGCCATCGATGTACTTGTTAAATGCTTCAGCTTGTTGTACCGCCGTGTTTCCACTAGGAATATCTTTAAAATAACGGATTGCTTCCTCCGGATTTGGTACATAGACTAAACTCACCTGTTGTGGTAATCCTTGAATACTGTTGTTTACTATGCCATAAGTAAATGGAGATCCCGATTGTGCACTGATAAACAAGGTGATGTTTGTTTTTCCAGCCGTTCGCCAATAATGATCGTAACTGATACTGGAAACGATGCGGTGACGAATATCAAAATTACTATAGGCTAACTTTGGATTGTTTGGTATAAGCGATTGGTTCAGTTGCCAATTTGATTCCATAGAATTACGCACCCCGTTGCTCAAATCCTTTGATTCTCCGTACGTATAACTCGCTGTTCCATTAAAATTCTTCATTCGCTTGCTGATTGTCCCCGTGATGTTATAACGGTAGCCCTGATCGGTATTGCTCAATACATAAATATTCGAGAAACGATCATCAACCGCACCCTGATACACCGGTTGCTGTTGATGAATATCATAACCATAATAAAGTGGATTATCATGGACATTCAACTGTTGAAAGAGCACATCGCTGATATTTTTGGTATACAAACCTTCGACTGTAAACTTCCAGTTGTTCGCTGTTTCATAGTCAATACCCAGACTACCACGCAGTACCTGAGGCATTGTAAAGCCATTATCAACCAGATCAACCTGCGTTTTACCACTCTTCGGATCATTTACTACAGCTCCATTTGCGGCAATAAAATCGGCCAATCCATTGGGGCTGGGTTTAATCGCATCACTTCCCGGAGCAAAAGGTTTCTGATCTGCACGCTGATCAAAAGCACCATAGCTGTCCCCTGTATTATAGAACGCATAGGCCAACCATGCAAAAGGAATACGTCCTGTAAAAAGTCCTGCTCCACCACGTACTACTAAGCTTTGATCTTCCAACACCTCCCAGCGGAATCCCACACGGGGCGACAACTGTAAGCGATTAAGGAAATCATTTGAAATCCGAGACAAAGGCGTGTAATTATAGGTTGTACCAAAGTACGGATCGGACTGTATATGGCGAACTTTATCACTTAAAGCCGGCATATCGGGCAACTGTGTAAAATCGGCACGTAAACCCGGTGTAACACGAAAATGATCACTTACCCTGATCTCATCCTGTACATACAGACTGTACATATTGATTCCAAAATCTGCCGCAGGATGATCTAAAATATAATCCCGCGTATTGTTCTTATAGTTGTAACTACCGCGTACACGGTAAGGATTATTACTTAAAAAATCGTCGATACTATTATAGTCTACACGTCCATTCCAAGCATTAACAAAACCATAGCGAATACGGTAAAGCTCATTGTGAGTACCAAAAAGGAGTTTATGCCGGCCAAGGTTCCAGTTCAGATTTGCCGTTAGTTCCCAAGTGCGTTGTTGCATATCAAAAATACTGGCTTCACGGTCAGTTCCCAGGTAAATTGTCGTACCTGGAGTGCGCCCCTGAATCTGTACTTGAGGAAGCGTAGGGTCACTCAACGGATCCCGTCTATCGTTTACTACGGTAAACCCCAGTACTGCATTAGCAGAAAGATTATTGCTAAAGCGGCTTTTCAATTCAGCTACTGTACTGCTTTGATTATTTGTTTGCTTAAACGCCATACTCGAAAAGCGGAAATCCTGTTGATCCCTGTCCATGTGAGTCGCACTACTAAAAATAGTATTGTTACGAATGGCTAATTGATGTCTATCATTGATATTCCAGTCGATACGGTTAAAAAACTTAGTGGATTTTGACCAGTTGGTGTACTTACCGGCTGTACCTGCATCAAACACATCACCATAGCGGTTACCTACTGTCGTGGCAATCGATTTGGCATCCTCTTCGCTTAGGATATGAGCAGTCTCCGCTGTCCCCACTTGCAGTTGTGTAGGATCTTGACGACGGGTGATCTCTTCATTACTAAAGAAGAAAAGTTTATCTTTTATAATTGGAAAACCAATTCTAAATCCGGACTGGTAGTCATAAAAATCATGATCCATTTTACCGAGACTTCCCACACGGTCTTTACCCGTTAAAGCAGCATTGCGTCCATATCCATAGACTGAGCCTTCGATTTTATTGGTACCGCTTCGGGTTACGGCATTGACCGAACCTCCCGTAAAATTTCCGATTTTAACATCGTAGGGTGCCAGATAGACCTGCATGTCCTGTATGGCATCCATGGAGATCGGGTTGGTACGCGTACTGCTTCCAGCCATGCCTGAAGTCCCCGTCTGTCCACCCAGAGAGGGTGAAAAACCGATCGCATCGTTATTGACGGCCCCATCTACAGTGACGTTATTATACCTGAAATTAGTTCCTCCGAAACTATTGTCTCGACTTCCTTGTGGTGTCAGGCGGGTCACATCTGTAATCGAACGACTCACCGTAGGCATATTGCGCACCTGCTCAGCACTGATATTGCGCCCTGCGCCATACATATCCACACGTTGTCGCTGCGAACGTCCAGTTACAGCAACTTCCGCTAACGCTTGACTACCTTCCTGCACTTGTAAATTGAGTTCCTGTGCCGCACCAAGACGGATTTGAATATCCGTACGTGTATCACTTTGCATACCGACCATACTCACGGTCACCGTATAGGGTCCACCAATACGCAGATTGTTTAAGGTATAGCGCCCATCTTTATCGGTAGCGAGCGAATAGCGTGTCCCCGATGGGGTATGTACAGCCAGAATTGAAGCGCCTGCAACAGCATGCCCATCGACATGTTGCACACGCCCTGTTAAAGCACCAGATGTTTCCTGTGCAAAACCAGAGGTGCTCATAAAAAAGACGAGACACCATAAGGCAACTTGTATGTGTATCCTCCAAAGCATATCTTTCCCTGAAAATAGACCTGATCTGGGCTTCCTATTGATATAAATATTCATTTTAATTTCTTTTAGCTAATCCTAATTTGATTATTGAGTAATCCGTAAACCGCCATCGATCACATGTAATACCCCATTTCCACTTAACATATCTTGTTTCAGTAATTTGATCTCTGAAGTATTCCCTATTCCACGTAAGCTGATCCCTTGAAAAGAATTAGGAGCATTTGGATTTGATACCAGTGAGATGGTGATGCTATTACCGTCCATCATGCCCTGTTGCGCCTTATTTGAAGCACCCGTACTCAGAATATAGTCGTATACAAAACGTCTATCCTTCACAATATGGTAGAGCAAAAAACTTCGGAGTTTGACCGGATCTGCCAACAGAATCTGCTGTACCGTACTATACCCTAAAGCTTGCATCGCTGCATTATTAGGAGCAAATACGGTATATGGACCCGCATCACTTATGGTCTGTAGAACTCCCGAAGTCTTTAAGGCTTGTGCAAACAAGGTGATACTGGGGTCAGCAGCAATAGCATTTCCAATCAAATCGTGCACATAGGGCGTCAGCACCCGATCTAAGACCTGAATCAGTCCATTGGATGCGGCGATGTTTTGAGCCAGTACACGTGAGCCGTTGAGCGTCAATACCGTATCCCCTCCCTTTAACCAATGGGTCGCATACATTTTTCCTCCACGCGTGCGTAATTCCTGATTAAACAAAAAAGGAAGTTTATTTAACTCATATTTACCATCCAACATATGATAATGAGCAATTCTGCTGATCACTTTCGTATTTCCCGCCAAAACTGATACCGCATCGCCATAACCTGCTGCTGAAAAAGCCGCATCGGAAGGTGCCAATAAGGTATAGGGTCCTTCTCCATCCTGTAAAACTTTATCCATGCCGCTTTTACGCAAAACGGCACTAAAACTAGACAGATTAAAGTTGTCGGCTATGACCAAATTGACCCTATTATTGTCATGACTATTCAGTACCTCGTCCTTTTTACATGAGGTCACCATGAAAGTTGCAAAAAGCAATATCCCCAATTGCTTATAATATCTTAGCTGTAGTTTCATCTATCGTTTATTAATCATGAGCTTACCAGCTCGTTTTGTTATTCAGCGTTCACCTGAAATCGTATCGGTATCTTGTTATTTTTCAGTTTCCATACGATTTAAGCGTCTACTTTAATTTAAATCCCTTAGGCAACAGCAGATTGTCAACAACATGTATCGGTCCATTGAGGGTATTGATATCTGTTTCGATGATCTGTACAGGTGTGCCGCCACTTTCTTTTATGGTCATGGATAGCTTTCCATTGGATGCTGTAAAAGCAAAAGGATTTTTATAGGCATATTGCACCTGCGCATTTCCACCGATATTGATGTAATAATCCTGTAAGAAGTCTGCAGTCAGATCATTACTAAAAAATACCGTACTATTGGGATAGGCTAATCCATAACTAGGATCCTGGATCGCAAAAAAACGTCCCCAATCCCGATGATAGTTAACGATACTATCCAATGGATAACCACCAGTGGGTTGAAACGTTCCTTCATCAAAAAACACATGTCCACGAGTCTCATTGAATTGAAGCATTTCTGCTACAGAATTAAATCCAGCATGCTTAAAGGCGGCATCTGTCGGAGCAAACCAAGTCGAAATGGTGATGTTGGGATCAGCATAATCGGGATTAGGTGTTGGTCCAATTAGCCATTTTTTTGTATAAGGCTCCCGCGCATCAGGAAAATTCTGCCAATATTCTTCAGGTGACATTTTATAGCCAAATAAAGGCTCCATTTGAGTCACCATCACTTCCACGAAAGCATCATCAGAAAGGCGTTGCAATTCGAGAAACATGGTAAAACGCCCATCCTGCTCCAAGGCTTCCAAAACAGTTTTTGTCGGTTTGGTAACGGTTTGCTCCAAAAAATAAAGTGCACCATTACGTGCCGGTTGATACTTCATTTTACCGGCTTTCTTTCCATTGATCAGCAATTGTTCATCGCGTATAGCCAGATAATGTTTGTAATAGTAGGGATCATATCGTTGGCCAAGACCTGATCCGACTCCACCTTCATAAAAAGGAACTCGTAAACCCGGATTCATCAGCATACTTTTTACAGGTAAACTATTATCTCGAAGTTCATCACGAGATATCATACCCAAAACCGTATAAAATAACAGGAGGCTGTCTACATCTGCCCGTGGCATTTGTGCAATCTTTGCTTCGGTCAGTCCCGATGCGATCATCGCCGCATTGCTGGGAACCAACAAGGTATAGGTTGTATTCCCTCCTTTTTCCTTGATTTTCTCCTCCATGCTGCTCTTTTTCCAAGCCGTATAAAATAATGTCGCATCCGGATTTTTACCTAATATTTCGGTAACACTCTCAGTCGCATCAGGTTTATAGGGAACCTGTTCGCCTTCCGCTGCAGGCATAAACTCTGTTTTTTTACAGGCGGAAAATAACAGCGTCATGAGCAAGCCCATAAAGGCCAGCTTATATATTGTATTGATTTGTTGCATTTTCATCAGCATAATTTGTGATATTATTTAATAGCCTGTTCAGGTCTTACCAATCCTTGATTAAGATCATGTACCACACCATTACGACACAGATAGTCCATCTTTGCCCTGATTCCATACGATACTTGAGCAATTATGGGTGCTGTGACGGTACGGTCTGCACGTAATCTGAGGTAGTAACTTAATATAAAACTGGGGTAGTCCTCTCCGGCAGCAAAACTCATCTCATGCAGATTGTTCTTTAACTGATAGGTATAGCCCCCAGTAGTCGCAATGATCCCCATAACTTTAGCATCGGATACAAAAAAGTGTTTGTCATAGATGAGGTAAGATCCAAACAGCACATCAGCACGATATTTTTCTGGGCTTAATGTTTGTAATGTTTCTTCGGTAATACCCACTTCTTCCAATGCTTCATTGGTCGGCGCAAAGATGGTGAAGGGCCCATTCGTTGCCAGTTGATCCCATAAACCAAATTTCTTCAACCCACTTACAAAAACACGGTAGGTAGGACGTGCTGCCAACCAGGCCTGAATAGAGGTATCAAATTGTGGTTTCATCATTTTATCCAAAACATACAAAACGCCATTGGCTAAAATCACATCTTTTCTAGACGCCTTTGCTCCACTGAAAAAAAGCTCATTTGTAGGCGTACCACCATTTGGTCCCACCGAACCTAGCGAAGCATATAACTCCGAACCGGCTAGCGTGGCATAGCGCACATCTACCCCATTTGATGGGATATCCCGCAAGAGCATACGGCGAGGAAGAATATGGTATTGGATCACTTTTTTTAAACTGTCCAGATTCATCTTATCAAAATCTGAAGGTCTAAATATGCCTAATTCATTAAATGCGGCATCTGTAGGCACCAAAACGGTATAAGGTCCCTTTTCATTTAATGTTGATGCCAATCCCACTTTTTCCAGCGCAGCACTGAATAAGGTCATTTCATAATTATTTTTGATAAAATCCGATGCTGGACGTAAGTTCTCGTTGGGTACGACCACCGTTAAATCGGGATGTTCACAAGAGAAAAGGAAAAACGAAAGCATAAATAATACGTACTGCCTTACTGGATACCATCTCTTATCGATTATCTTATAGTTCATATTTAAAATCTCCTAGCTAACTGTTAATAAACTGGTGGTGCATATTTGCGTTGAATGGTGGTCAGGTAAATCCGGCCATTGACCACTTCTAATGTGTTGACTGTTGCAAAAGTTTGTGGATTATGGGTGCCGGAATGCACATTGACCAAGAGGTTCGGCAACTGCGTTCCATTATCAGATCCTTCTAATGATACTTTTCCATTCTTCAGGCAGTTCACGGATGCCCAATTGCCTCCGGTAGCGATATCACCGGAGAAAAAAGGATTATTGGTAATATCCATACCTGGAATAAAGAAATCAAACCGTTGCCAGATATCAGTCTGGATACCATTACTTTTACTGCTTGCCCACAGCGGAAAACTCACATAAGGACTGACCGCAGCGTTGGTATTATTACGGGTCAATCGCGTTAAAAATTTACCTTTATAACCAGGTACTGTCTGTGCTTGAACAAAAGGTTTTTCTTGACTTTCATACAGCGAAAGAAAGATATTCATCTCGTCTTTGATCCCATTTTTAAAACTCCGCAGTAAGTAATCATCATCTTTCAAAGTCAGATCGGCCTCTAAGAAGCCTGTTGCACTCATGTTGTAAAAATTGACATAGACCAAGGAATCAGAAAGTGGCAGTTTATGAAAATTCTCCTGACGCAAGAGCAATCCATGCGTTTTGGTCACAAAATCTTTTTGCAGCAGATGCAGGGTATACACCTCTTTACTTGCTAGATGGATCACCGTATCGATTAAAACATCTGTCTTCAGGTGACTTTCTAATTCCAAAAAAGGTATGCTGTTCTTTGGTCGATAGGCGAAAATAATGCGCAGGTCTCCCGACGGAACTTGAGCCCAGCTGCTTAAATCAAATCCGTTTAAGATAGGGCCTACCAGTACATTTTCTTTACCTGGATATTCTGGATTATCCACTGTGGTACTATTTCCGATATGTGAGGGATAAGGTGGAGCATAAGCTGCTCTTTTATCCAGAAAGTCACCTACAATCTCGGCTCCTGTTATTGCTCCTCCTGCACCAAAGGTAGGATTGATCAACATACAGAAATAGGGCACTTTATCATCTTTACTGCCTAAGGTCTGAACATAATTGAGGTTGTTGAACACCCGTAGATAGGCAGGTTCGGCGATGGCTGTATATTCCACCTTATTACAACTTGTAAATAGGGAAACACACAGCAGCCATAGTGCTAAGTAAATCGTTAATCGTTGATTTTTCATATCAATATTTTTTTAAATCATGGTCAGACAAGAATACTTATGCCTTCCATTATCGGGTATGTTTAACTAAAATCATTCTTGCTTTATCGGTCGCAGTAGCATCTTTTGAACTCTTGCCAATAAGAGCAACCGTATATACGCCTGCTTCCTGTATGGGTTCGGGGCGTCCTGATTTCTCGTAAAGTTTTTTATTGGCGATAAAAGCTTCGTGTGTCAACACGCTGATATCGCTTGCCCATATACCTGGAACGACATCAGGTGTCGAACGATAGACCATAAATTCAAAAGGATTATAGAGCATTCGATATCCGATATATGGTCTTTCCATCTTCGGAATTCCAGGTTGTAGATTTTCTACCGCGTCCCGATTATCGAAAGACGTGGCAGGAGACTGTCCATTGCCCACGGTAAACGTCACATATGGATTTCCAATGGATAAGTTTAAAAAGCGTTTTGGGAAATAAAACTGATATTGTAAACGGGCAAAACTGGCATCATCCTGAGCTCCTGTATAGACCGAACCACTTAAGTCATTGGCTACTAATAGCAGTTGAGGTTTACCATCTTGTTGGGGATAAAGCCAAATGGTATAATTTTGTGCCGGTTGCATCGCCTGCTCCAAAGAAACCAATACTTTGCCTGATGCATCCAAGGCTTCTATCATATGTGTTCCCTGAATCATATTGAGATAATTACTGGCCTGACCAAAAGTCAAAGCATTGGCTAGTGGTTTACCATCAACCCGAAAATTGACCGGTTGACCTGCTCGCGCATTAGCTGCTTGAATACGGGAATAGGTCCGGTTGGCAGGAGCTACTACATCGGTCAATACCTGAAAAGCATTCTGATAATACGAAGAGGTATTTCCGATTTCATCGACGTAGTAATTAAATTCTCCGGGAGCAACCAACAAGGTATACACGCCACCGGGTTGATAGGTCGTGACGGGAGCGTAATGCAAATTGCTATTGCTCGAATGATCGATAGCGATCGTGGATGTCGACGGATGAAGGACAGTGTATGCGTAAGTATCTGCTCCCAAAGCTGGAATCTGTCTTCCGTCTTGGAGCAATAACCTAAACTGATAGGTACCATAAGGCAGTTCAATATAATCAGAAGCTACTGCATTTGTCTGTATATTATTGGTCTGTGTACTGACCAATGTACCATCGGCATACGCTAGAGATACGGCCCCCGTAATATCTTCCTGCATACCCAAAAGGCCCATGGTCTGATGTTTGATAGGACCACCCAGATTGACGACTCGGATTTTAAAATGATCCGGTTTTGAAGGAGCGGAAACCGCACGTGGCACCGCTACTATATCCGGTTGTCCATCCATAAATAACGTAGGCATCAAGAAATAATCCATCGGTTTACGGTAATCGTTGGCAGCCTGAAAAGTAATGTCCCGATCTAAAGCCCCCTGATAATGACGTATCCCCAACGTAAGCTTTACTTGATCCTGTTGGTTAAAGAGATCCTGTGGAATTACCCAGCTTTTACCCAATCGTCCGTCTACAGGAAAATAGGATGTACCCGGATAGCGATCCGTATCTGGAGCGTCTGGACGACGCACGATAAAATTGGTTAAACTATCTTTACCTGAAATAACCTGATTAAATCCAGCCATATTTATAATCCGCACATTTGATCGTTCACGGTTTTCCGTTACCGCCCGATTGTCAACACCCATATCCATTTTTTCTTTCTGACAGGCCGTAAACACGAATGTGAAAAATAAAATGGCCACATACATGAGGTGGTTATCCACTAGGCGACACCAATAAGCTTGTTGCGTATGATCGCGTTTGTACTGTTTAAAGTCTAATTTTTGATATCGCATGACTACAATAAATTATATGTAAAGCCTACCATGATTTCCGCACCGCGTTTATAACTACGGTTGATGTACTCGTTGCCGTACCATTTTCCTCCCGTTTGCGGATTAGCATACACCGTTTTAATCGCTGGATTCATGATATTTTTGGCAAAGCCCTTAAATTGAATTCTTTTATTGATCCGTTGACTAAATACAAAGTCCAGATAAGGAACTGGCTGTGTATATAGATCTGGCTCACCCGTTAGATTGATCTGGACCAAGCGTTCGCCGACCATATTAAAGGTCATCGTTAGATCTGTTCCTGATTGATCATTATCATAATTTAACCAAGCGTTGATCGAATAGGGAGCTTGTTCAAACAGGGGGCTATTTTTTGGTGAATGTCGATCCAATGAGCGATTGGCTTCATAGCGCGCCGCTGATTTTTGGATCTCACTTTGAGCAAGCATGAGGTTGGAGCCTACGAAGAAATTGCGTAAAGGATCGATCAAAGTTCCCAAGTTTTTAACCACTTCAAACTCTACTCCCCATACTTTACCGACATTGACATCATTCTGGAATTGTATGGTCGGAAATTCTGGGTAAGTAGCTGCCAATCCCTGAGTTTCCAGATTAAACACTTTGACCAATTGGTTTTCGATACGCTTACCAAAAGCCGAAACGGCTATAACCTCACCTTTTGCCGGAAACCATTCCCATCTAAAATCTGCATTTTGTGTATATTGATTTTTTAGATTTGGATTTCCAACGACCAATCCCATTTGAAAAGCGTCAAATTCAAATACATTGGTAATTTCCCGAAGCTCCGGCCTTGCTAAAGTCGTATTGACAGCGCCCCTGAAATTCATGTTATCGTTTAAGGTAAACGTTGCATTCAACGAGTAAAAAGGCTTATAACCTGTTTTATAGACCGAGTTTGGATCAATCGGATTAAGCGGTATTGGAGCTTCTCCATTGGCACCTGTTGTCAATGAAGGATCCAAAAATACGCCAGCTGTATCGACTGTAGAGCCAATATTGGTCATTTCAAATCGAACACCCCCTGCCATACGGAAACGGTCGGTCAATTTTAGATCAAGCATACCGTATAGGGCATTGGTTTCAAAATAACCGGTATAATTGTTCGGTGATTTCTGACTGTTATATAAAAATCCGCCGATAGGCATCATTCCTTCACCCTGACCAGCTGCTGGTATTTTCACTCCAATGATTTCATTACTGACCAGACGATTCAGATTACCTTCAACGTCATAGAGCGGTAATGCTTTATTTCTGGTAAAATTCGATCCTGGTAAGAATAACTGGTTTTCTGTAAAATCCCGATCCCGAAACAAATAGTTTACCCCTGTTTTGAACTCTTGCTTCTGACCTAATAAGCGGAAAGGAATGCTGATATCAGCTTTGTAATTGTAATTCTGTTCTGTCAGATTTCGCCATCTCCGGCCATTCGGCTCCGCCTGCATAATACCATAGGTACCAAATCCATTGACATAACCTGAAGTCAAGGCATACAAATGTTGAGTATACACCTCTTCTGTTTCACCATTATTTGCGCCCACAACTGGTCTGCTATAATAACCTCCACCACGCGGGATATAGTCTGCTAAACTCGCGAAACGAAAATCAGGATCATTCTGTTTGGATTTTGAACTGGCCACATTGTAACTTAGACGAGGAGAAAGATCACCTTTTAAAAATTTGTGTTCTCCTTGTAAATTGAAGGTATTCAGGTTTCTGAACGTCTGTTTAAGCGAATAGGTTGTACTTCTCACCTCTCCCGGCAAACCCGTGTATTCGTATCGACCATTTAGGTGAGTAGATTTTGTTTCACCGCCCCAGCTCCCGAGGTACTGCATACTGATTTCATGCTGTGGATTAAATCGGTAGGTCAGTCCCACCAGCGTTCCATAATTCAATGTTTCGGTTCCGGTATTTTCCTTATAAGTCTGATATTTGCCCATGTACAGACTATTGGGTGTAATATAATTTGGAATATTGCGGACACTGTACACGTCTGGATTACCAGTTACGACTCCTTGATAGATACTATATTGTGTCAAGTCACCGCCACTGATATCGGTTGTTCTTCTATAATAATTACCACCTAAAATGACCCCTAGCTTATGTCTCTTATTAAACAGGTCATAACTGTTTCCAAAGGTGGCCGAATACAACTGGTTCAATGGCGCTTTTTTATAGGTACTGGTCATCACAGGATCAAAGCCCTGCATAATGCCGTTAATCCGTCCGACCTCCTGATAAGCATCGTTGCTATAATTACTGTTGGCGATCATATTGTGGATCGATGATAAGCCTGCGGGATATTCTTTTGCTAGATGTAAGAAATCAGTCGACAGATTTTTATTATTGATCTTTGTGCCCAAAAATCCCATCTCACTATTCCAGAAACTATTGTACTTCCCTCCCATCCCAATATTGGAATTTAATCCGGTCTGTGCTATGACTTCGAAAGTCATCCGATCGGGGACAGACTTTGTTTTCAGTTCTACAATCCCCGAAGCCGCATCTGCCGGTTTATCAGGTGTCACCGTTTTATATATGGTGATGTTATCCAATAAGGAAGCAGGTACCAAATCTAAAGGGATAGAACTACGGTCAGGATCCGATGATGCCAGACGTACTCCGTTTAGCTGTCCAATCACCGATCGGTCACCAAGACCGCGTACCGCAACATATTTATCGTCAGTAACGGTTACTCCGGTGACCCGTTGTAAAGCTTGAGTCGTGGTAATACTTCCCGTACGCTGTATCAATTCAGCCGAAATGGCATCCTGAACAATAGATGCTCGTTTACGCTCTTCCAAAACGGCAACTTCGGTATTTGCTTTACGTCGCGCCTGTACCCTGACTTCCACCTCATCTAATGCTGTTGAAGCAGAACGCAGTTGGATTAGGATATTACGTTCGGCGGCGTTAATCGATACTTCTCGGGATTGGTATCCCAATAAAGTGAATACAAACACCTGTATGCTTTTGGGAACGATGATTGTAAAATTGCCCGAGGCATCGGTAGTCGCACCCAATGAAAGACCCTTGACCCGAATGGTGACCCCTGCAAGAGCCGCTTTATTATTCACATCTTGCACCCTTCCGGTAATCGTAAATTGCTGTTGTTCGGGTTTGGATTTGCTTCCAGCATTTTCTGGAGCATCGGTCACCACTACTAATTTATTTTTAATCACATATCGAAAAGGTAGATCGGAAAAACAAGCCATTAATGCCTGTTCAATGGAAGCATCCTTCAGGTTAATATGGATCGGTTTGGTATTTTTAAATAATTCAGTATCATAAAAAAAGTCGTACTGACTTTGTTTTCTGAATTCCTGTAATATGGATGGTATGTTGCTATTTTGTTTATTCAGTGTAATGCGTTGTCCAAAAGTAGACGCACTGACCTGAACCAACAAGCAAGTCATTAACATCATGGTGATTTTCATAACACGCATGCATTGATAAAAATTCATATGTATTTATTGTCCTTTAACAAGACTATATAGCAGATTCATGACGGGTGTTTACCCAATGCAAATGAATATTTTATATATTTGTTGTCGTTAATATTAATTGATGATTTTGTTCGCACAACGTTATCGATCAGCTTAACGCACTAGCCAGAGGTGTTACGAGCACCTTTGGCCTTTTTTTAAAAGCCGATCAGGTATTATAGAGGTATTAATCGGTCACAATAATCCTCCTTTCTATCAATTTCAATTTTGCTTTTCCCGTTATTTCAACCATATCCATAATAGCAGTCAAAGGCTGAGAACGCGAAACGATGCCATCAAATTTGAGTTTTCCTAAATGTGGTGGACATACGATATCCACATCGTACCAACGCGAAACTTTACGCAGGATACTGGTTAATGGCTCACTTTTAAACACAAAATCTCCGGCAGTCCATGCTACCTGCTGCTCGACATCTGCCGTACTTACGACCAGGTGTTTATCTAAGAATGATTGCTGTCCGGGACGCAACAGAATCGATTCGCCGTTTAAAGAAGAGGTAACCCGCACACTTCCTTCCAGCAGTGTAGTAACTATTCCGGGTTCATCGGGATAGGAGTTCACATTAAAATGCGTACCTAATACTTGGATCTCCTGATGCGCTGTTTCCACATAAAAAGGGATACGCTCGACCCGACCATGTTGACGCTTTTCCCTTTTGGCGATTTCAAAATATATCTCACCGGTCATTTTTACCCGGCGCTCGTTATGTTCAAAATGTAGGGGATAGTGTAAGGTTGATGAAGCATTCAACCAAGCCTTAGAGCCATCGGGTAAGGTAAGTCGATACTGCCCTCCTTTAGGAGTGGTAATGGTATTGGAAGCATTCCTGTTGCTGGATTCGGATTCGGAAACGCTGTAAATAAGTTGACCACTTTTTGTTTTCTCTACACGCACACCGCCTTCTAAGGCCAATGTTCCGACTGCAACTTCATCCAATGAGATGGTCGAACCATCTGCCAATGTCAATAAGGCTTTATCTTCTCCGGGTATTACTACACTTTGCTTATTGTTATCAGGTTCAGATAGGAAAGATTGACGTAACATCAAGTACGATAGGGAACCGATGAGCAGTAGTGAAGCCGCGATCTTTAGCCATGGGGAAATTCGAAAACGGGTATCCGTTTTCTTATTTTTTTTTGCGATCTGCTCCTTGAGGCGGAGATAATGATCTTCAACAGTAGTTACGGCGGCATGATAGGCCAACGTTTGGACTATCCGCTTCTGTTCTTCTACTTCTTTACGGTACTGCGCATGGTCTTGCAGCCAGTTTTCCCATTTGGCAACATCCTGAGCTGGGTATCCTTTACAATAGTTGATGAAGCTCTCATCTGCTAACAATGCTTTCAGATTCAGTTCTTCCATGTTTTATTTTTCTTCATTTGATCAATAGAGCATGGAGTATGCTATTTTCACTACTGATTTTGTAAAAAAAATAAAAAAAATGTTGAAAGGGCCCCAATGGCTATTTTAAGGAATGTTTCTTGTTCTGCAGTCAACAGATTTCTTAATTTATCCACAGACTTATAGATGGTATTGTAGACGGTATTGATGGAAATACCATTTGCAGCAGCAATTTCTTGGTAGGATAATCCAAGATAAAATTTTTGGTAAATCAGCAAACGTTGTTTCTCGCCTAGCTCATCAACTTTTTCTTTTACAAAGCGTCCCACCTCGTCTTCCGTATAGCGCTGTATAAAACCATCCTCCACAGAAGGAACTTCGCAGTTCTCCAATAAAGTGGCGATTGTCGGAATCATTTCATACTTCTTGGCATCATCACGAAATAGTTTCCGCAAAAAGATGGTAATGATGTAATTATGCAGATTGTGTATGCTGCTACTTTTAGCTCTGTTTTCCCATAAATGAAGAAACACATCATTGATGGCATCTTGAATGATATCGATAGCAAAACCACGTTTGGTGCCTACATAGCTGAGATAATGATGGTAGTATTCGTAAATCTGATAAAACGCTTCTTCACATGCTGCTGCAACAAATGTATTCCAGTGTTCTTTCAGTTCGTGACGTGTTATAGGAGACATAAATTCAAGATCATACGGTTAACTTTTCTTTACAAAGAAATAGAACGCATATTAACAGAGCATTAATTATAAATAACCAAATCATGTCATATTGATCCTCCATATAAAGCCGAGCAGCAGCTCGGCACACGATGTACCTGCCCCCTATTGTCTATCTAATATATCCGATTCCTTTATCCGGATCATTTAAAAGGTATATTATCTTGTCCATCATGTCTGTATGTGTACCTAATCTGTTTTTTCAATTTCTTTAATTCTACAAATGCAACTATATTGCATTTAATATATTAGTTTTATATCTTTGCTTTTGTATTACACTTAAGAAAACAGATTATATATGATACCTGAAACATTTGAACAATGGAAAACCTTTTTGGTACATGATTGCAAGATCCCGCTAACAGCAGAATTTGCCAGAACGAGACTTACTGTTTACCAGGACTTTAACAAATCGGAAACGAAAACATTCATCCGCTTATATGGCTCTCAACACCATCAAAACATCATTCGCTGGTTTACAAAAATAGTTGAAGGTTCGATTGAGGATCAGATCAGCTAGGTTTTACACGTGCGGACTTTATCTCACGAAAGTCCCCTTACCACTTACATTAAAATACTAAAGAATTAAATACATGCAGACAAAAACATCCGTATCCACTCCTGATGGGATCAAGCAAAAGAAACTCCCCGTTACCGTATTAAGCGGATTTCTTGGTGCTGGAAAAACAACCCTCCTCAATCATATTTTACATAATAAGGAGGGGTTGAAGGTAGCAGTGATCGTCAACGATATGAGCGAGGTCAATGTGGACGCGCGCTTGGTTGAACATCAACACACGCTATCACGTACAGAAGAAAAATTGGTTGAAATGAGCAACGGTTGCATTTGCTGTACCCTACGCGAAGATCTCATGGTTGAGGTGGAAAAACTCGCGAATGAAGGTCGATTTGATTATTTATTGATTGAGAGCACAGGCATCAGTGAGCCTATTCCGGTAGCGCAGACTTTTTCCTATGTTGACGAAGAGTATGGTATCGACTTGTCTCGCTTCAGCTATATCGACACCATGGTGACGGTGGTGGATTGCTTTAACTTTTTCAAAGATTTTGGTACAAATGAAATGCTACAGGATCGCAATCTAACAGATATGGAAGGTGACGACCGAACGATCGTCAACCTGCTGACCGACCAGATCGAGTTTGCGAATGTCATCATCTTGAATAAAACAGATCTGGTGGATGCTGGGACCGTTGGTGTTTTAAAGGCTGCGATACACAAATTAAATCCTGGGGCAAAAATAATCAGTTCTGTTTTTGGAAAAGTAAGTCCAAAAGAAGTATTAAACACCAAACTTTTTGATTTTGATGAAGCCCAGAATTCGGCAGGATGGCAAAAGGAATTGGAGTCGGAACAGCATACTCCCGAAACAGAAGAATATGGGATCAGTTCGTTTGTATTCAGAAATCAAAGACCTTTTCATCCTGAACGGTTTTGGCATTACTTAAACCATCAGTATCCCGCAGGTATTATACGTGCCAAGGGTCTTTTCTGGCTAGCCTCCCGTCGTGATGAAGCTTTAAATTTTTCTCAGGCTGGCGGCTCTTCGCGCCTAGAGACTGCTGGTGTGTGGTGGATCAGTATGTCCTACTTCGAACGCATACAATTTGAAATTTACTTCGCCAATAAAGACTATATCGAAGGTCGCTGGAGTAAACAATGGGGGGATAGAATAAATGAACTTGTCTTTATTGGACAAGAAATCAATGAAAACAAGGTGAGGATGGACCTGGAAAAATGCTTACTCCAAGAAGATGAGTTTTATCTGTTTGATAAAAATATCAGGTTTGAAGATCCTTTTCCAACCCATATATAAGGTGGATCATCTTGACTAAAAATGAAATAACATGGTTGCATAAATAAGCACCATGTTATTTTTTTATCAGGGGACATCATTATAGATGTGTACATCAGCCCTGTAATTGATTTCCTCATCTCTTAATGATCTGTCAGATCTTTTAAATTTTTACTGCACTATTTTTTCAATCTCCAAGGCGATCAAACGCTTAATAACGGACCTGCTTAATCGATCAAAAAATAGCTTCTATCGGTTGATCATGCCTTTTGATCGGTAGAATTTTTAAAGGATGTGGTGTTGCTCTACTTTTAAAGAAAAATTAAAAGATATGTCACTATACACACCGCTTATTTGGATCTCTATCATGCTACCGTTAATGGCTATAGCATTTGCCAAAACAAAAAAAGTAAATTCAAAATTTTTAATCCTTTTCATCGTCTATTTTTTAGCTGATTGTTATATCCAGCATTTTAGCAGACAGTATGTTAGCCTGGATTCGATCGGACTCAAATTTTCATGGGTCGGTAAAATCTTAAGTTTATTGTTATCGCTGACCATCATTTTTTCGGTAAGCAAAACTCATCGTGAGCAGATCGGATTCACCTCGAAAAGTAATGCAAAGAAACAGGTCCGATTCGGGATTTTTCTATTCCTTGGATTCTTACTTTTTGATTTGATTTTCAAATTGATCCTATTCCCTAAAGGAGGTCATTTTGATCTTGAGACATTCGCTTTCCAGGCAACAATGCCCGGTTTAACGGAAGAATTGGTCTTCAGGGGCATTTGCTTTTGGCTTCTTGATCAAGCTTTTACTCCCCAATGGAATATAAAAGGGATCTCATTTGGCTGGGGATTTGTTATCGTGACGCTTTTATTCAGTGTTGCACATGGTGTTGTGCTCACGGAAGATCATCAACTCAAATTTGATATCATCACGATCATCTACCTCACGCTGATATCTTCGCTCAGTCTGGGCCTATTGCGAAAATTTTCAGGTAACCTGATTTACCCCATCCTTGGACACAATACCGTCAATCTATGTAATGCAATCATTAGAATTTTATAATCAAACAACGGCTAACGATAGCAAGGGTAATCTTTCCAATAAGCGATCACCAACAGTATGGTCGCTTGTCTTTTTATACAAAAACTATCCCTATAAAGCGTTCAAAAAACTATATTTGGTTGATCTTTTTAAACACATTTCATGTCGCAGGATACACAGGTTTTCTCCAGCTATTTAACGAGTAAGATAGCAGAATTTGATTTTGAGCGTTTATATACCAAAACAAATCGAATGCTGCTGCATGTATGCATGTGGTTTACTTTTTCAGTCTTATTGCTGCTAAGCTACATACTGGCTTACAAACTCTCTCTATTTAATGCTGTGATCCTCACCATCAGGATGACGACTGTTAATATGCTCGTATTCTATCTCTTCTTTTATGTCTTGCTATCCAAGATTTTAGCTGGAGGCAGGAATAAGATCATTGTACTATTGATCATTAGTTTGCCTTTCCTGTTGTTTATCTGGATTGCGATCACCTATTTCTTTTCCCACCTCTATCATGCTTTGGGGTTTGAAATCGAAAATGGGGAACTTAAAGGAGCGATTAAGATGAGTGCCGATCAAACGTTTTTACAGGCTGTTTCTTTCAAACGCATGATCTCGCAGGCCTTCATCGTGATTTCGATTCTATCGCCCTTCTTTTTTGTGAAAATTCTATTTGAAATCTCTAAACTTTATAGTAAAACTTTAAAAATTCAGCAGGAAAAAGCAAGCTTAGAAATAGAAAATATCCATATTGAAAAAAACTTTTTGAAAGCCCAGCTCAATCCACATTTTCTATTCAATACCTTAAACAATCTATATGGGCTTGCGATAAAAAAAGATCCCGCAACGCCAGATGTGATCGTCAATCTTTCGGATATTATGAGTTACACCCTCTATGAATCCAATACAGAAAAGGTATTCTTACAAAAAGAACTGGAATTTATAAAAAACTATAGCGAACTTGAAAAAATGCGCTATCCAGCTGATAAAAAGATTGTATTACAGATTCCGGATGAAAACAATTTGATGGGATTATATATTGCTCCATTGCTCACTTTTACTTTTATAGAAAATGCCTTTAAATATGGTCTTAGCCATAACAAAGAACAGTTTATATATTTGAGTATAAAAATTGAGGACAATCAATTTTACTTTCATCTTGAAAATGATGTAGATGACCATGTTTCCACAAAGGAGTTTGGAGGTATTGGGATTGCGAATGTTCAAAAGCGCTTGCAGTTGTTATATCCCGATAAACATGAACTCAGGATTGAAAATCTCCAACATAAATTTGTTGTCAGCTTAAAAATAAATTTAACAACTCATGGATAAGTTCACGTGCATCGTTGCAGATGATGAACCGCTCGGTAGAGAGGTGATCGAAACGTTTATAAAAGAAATTCCTTTTCTGACCCTCGTGGCATCCTTTGGTGATTCCGTAGAAGCGCTGCTCTATTTACAAAACCATCAGGTCGATATTATGTTTAGTGATATCCAAATGCCAAAAATAAATGGGATGGAGCTGGTACATGCCTTGGTCAATCCTCCTGTTATTATTTTTGTTACTGCCCATCGCGATTTCGCATTGGATAGTTTTGATGCTGGGGCAACCGACTATCTGGTAAAACCGGTTCGATTCGATCGGTTTTTAAAGGCTGTCAACAGAGCTAAAGAAAGAGTCCTGACAAGTAAGGCTACTACAAGCCCAGAGACTAAGCCTGACCGTATATTTATCAAATCGGAAGGAAGGTTAGTCAAAATTGTATTGAATGAAATCCTTTATATAGAAGCGCAAGGCGATTACCTGAAGATCGTCATTCCCGAAAATAGCTATACCACGCAAGCTACGCTCAAATCTATGGACGAAATCCTAGATAAGCAGCTCTTTTTTCGTGTGCAGCGTTCGTTTATCCTTAATATCGAAGCTGTCAAAACCGTCAGCGGAAATATGATCGAGTTGACCAATGGTAAATCAATAGCTATTGCTTTAAATAAAAAGGAAGAGTTTTTCAAGTTGTTGGGCATCAAATAAAAGAGATAATTTTATTATATTTACTTAAGATCCTTATGGTAGATATACAATTTAAGAACAGTAAAATTAGTACAGGTATTTTCCTATGTATAGCCTTTATTGCGCTTTTACTTTTCTTTATTTTTAACTCGTCAAACAGCTATGCTCCCATTCTACTATTTTTAATATTCGTCACGCTTCATATCTTATATTTTCATAAAATTAGGTTCTGGATCGAACATAAAAAAGGAAGACCAGGATTAAGCATAGAAGAACAAGGAATAGTAAATAACACAGCAGATACCCCCATTTTTATTCCTTGGAATGATATTCAAACTTTTGAAACCGGCTTTTATCGCGCGCAGAATCAAATCTTTATCCACGTTAAGGATGAGAAAAAATATGACCAAGTTAAACGTACAGCTTACTTAACTGCTTTAAATGCGATAGGTCGTTTTTTGAGGTCAAAACCTGATTTACTTTGGATCGATGTTGATGTTTTAGCGATTTCTGAACCACAACTTTTGCTGTTACTTCAAACTCGATTAAAAGCATATGGTGAAGCGAATCGGTGAGTGCTGTTATGAGTGCTTATTTAAAATTAAACACGGCTTTTAAAACTGCCATTCGCCCTCTTAGCTCATAGCTGTTATGCATTTGCATGTTCGCAGATACCGAATAGGTTTCAAATTTTTTAACATTCGCCAGATTCGTCAAGTTGAGTTCAAAGTCCGTTTTTGATTTTTTGTGACGATAGCGGATGAAGGTATCGAAAAACAAGTAATTAAAATCGTTGAATCCAGGTTGATGCGCATAGACATTACGAGCACTGAACCGTACATGAAAACCGGAGAACAAGGTCATCGGTAACCCAAGCTGATGGGAAGCCTGGAATGTATTTCGATCCAATCTCCTCACCTTTCCTTTCTGTTTACTGCTCATCCACGACAACTGCCCCGTGTACGAAAGATTCAATTGTTTCCAGATTTTTAATTCCAAATTAGGTCTCAAGGTATAGCCTATATTTTGAAATGGGAGGATCTCGTTATTAAAAAACTGATTATAATCGGAAAGGGACCACGATGCTGCCAGCTTCATGGTACTGGATAAGGCAAAGATATATTTGTCAAATCCAACAGACGCCTGATAAGAATTGACGATATTTTCCTGTTCGATCAATTGTGTCTGTGTCGATTGATCATTCACCACATTGGATAGTATGGTGTTGGAGATGGATTGTTTATAATTCAATCCTACATTCATAAATAACAATTTTATCGTTCTCCCTACCTTATAATTTAAGCCAAACTCATTGTTTTTATTTTCGGTGATAACACCGTTATTGCTTGAGAAGGTGCGATAGTTTCTAATCAATAGCCCCTGATACACATTTTCTATATTTCCAAATGAATGGCTTCGTTGATAAGAAAAACTAAGTTCATCTTCCTGACTCACACGAAGCCTAGCGGAAAATGTAGGATTGAATAAAATATCATGTTGATTTTTATCGAGGTTAAAATAAGGATCCGCATAAAAGGTATATTGCCATGAAACCGGCAATACCAGTCGAGTGGCCAATCTCCTATTGCTCCATTCATATTCTGCATTTGCAGAAACGGAGGAGCGATTCCAATGCAGCTTATTTTGAGTAGAATCTAGCGCGACATCCGCGATATTGCCCGCTTTATGGATCGCGATATTAGATCTCAATTTTTGATCTTCGACCATCGCACCGAGATTGTAGTATTGTTTTAATTTCCCTTTAGGAAGTCTATATCCGACACTTGCTTGTGTAAAAACTGTTGGAACTTCCACATGCTGCCAAGTCTGTTCATAAGGAACCCCTCCTGAGAACACATCAGGAAAGAGCCCTGGGGAGAATGATAAAGTTTGCGGTTTGGTCGCGTAATTGAGATACCAGTTTACTTGGACAATATCACCATTTTTAAGTGCAGGTACCCATTCCAATTGATTTGAAAAGCCTTTTATTTGATGATGGAGACTGCCCAAAATAGCTTCCCCATTGCTTCCGATATTTGCCTCACGATCTTCCTTTTCATACTCAAATGAAAAAGCATTATTGATATAGCGTTTCTCTATATTTTTATTTAAACTCAAGCGCAGTGCCGCTAGCCATTCCGTTGTTTGGGTATACTGATTTTCATCAAAAATATAATCGCCATCTTCTGAAAAATAACTCGTCTCTCCTTTAAAATTGGTGTTATTTTTATCCTGTAAGAGCTGAATATTGGATTTCAATTGGAAGCCATTTTTGATATTCAATAGATTGTTGGCATTTAAAGCCACCGAATTATTCATAAAATAATTTGATTTGGCTACAGGAGGACCGCCGACAGTACCTAGAGCCAGTAGATTATTAACGGCCGAATACCCCATTCGCGAGAGCACAGTAGCTTGGTTAAACCCTGTAAAATCTCCCGTCAGATCATTTCCAATATTATTGCCCTGCAAGACATTCAATACTTTATATTTTTTATTAAACAGGATCGTATTGAGTTCGCCGTCATATTGCTTGGGTAGTCCTGCACCTAATTTTGCTTGACCCGTCAACTTCAGTTTCGCATCTTCCTTGATCACGAGATTGATCGCCACTTCATCGGTATAGCGTCTATTTTTGAGCACTTTCATGTGTTCATGATTGGTCAGTACCTCGATGTCCTTCACCATCTTATGCGGGATCGTTTTGGTTCCGATCGCATAGCGGTCATCCAATAAATCATCCCCATCAATATAGAACTTCGAAATCGCTTTTCCCTGATATTTGATACTTCCATTGTCCCCGACCTCAATACCCGGCATCCGTTTTAATACCTCACCAATGCTACGGTCCTCCTCTTTTGCAAACGAAGCCACGTTATAGGCAAGCGTATCACCAATCTGTCTGATCTGCGGTCGGCTTTTGACTTCTACATCTTCCAATAGCACTACTTTTTGCTCCAGTTCAATTGTTTTTTTTAAGCCAACTTCTGTCCATGGGATTATTTTTTTGTGGTAGCCAAGATGATTGATCTCCAGATACGCTCCATCCACATCTTTAACTGTAGCCAAAGAGAAAGCACCATCCGCCTTTGTTTCTTTGAAGGTTAACAATTTATGGTCACTAGATTTGAGCAGGACATGGATATGATTTAAGGCCTTCTTCGTGTTTTTATCCACTAAAAATCCTTCGATCACCTGTTCCTGTCCAAAAAGCTGTGCACTACAAAGCAGCAGGTAAACAATAAAAACAGCGCGTTGTAACATACTATGGTTTTAATTCTAAAGGATTATTCGTGACCGAAGAAGGTTTATAATTATCGTCATTTTTAATGGACATGGATTTAATTTTTGATGGATCTATAGCTGAGGAAGATGAAGTGGCACTACCTCCGCTACTGATAAAAACACCTGGGCTTGCAGATCTCATATTTGATTTCGATTGCATATAGGCATTGGGATTTGCCTTAAATGCTTTTTCTAATTTTTCGACTTCATCTTTTGTCGACAAAATAGCCTTTGCGGGAGTTCCAATGGTCACTTGGACATCAGCCGCCAATTTATCAAAACCTGAATATTCAAAATCCACCTCATTCTTATCATCCTTTGCGGCTAGAATAAGTCCTGGCAAACCGTGTAATTTCCAAGGTCCAAAAGAAAACGGAATATCGGTTGTAAACCAAGCGGTATAATGTCGACCTGCAAAAGTGGTGGTGGCTTTTTGACAGGTATATCCACCTATTACTTTTGTTTCATCGGCTATATTCCAATCTTGTTTAGGATAGGTTGTCTCCAATAAAAACTCATCTGAAGCAACACGCTTCACTTCTACCATCTGGGATTTAGCAGGTTCGAGTAGAAAAGATTCTTTGATGCCACTGGTCGATCTCGAGATCACTAAATTACCGTCAAAATCTGGAGCTGAAAGCATTTTTGTGGTTTGCTCCTGCATTCTGGTCGTTGAATAACTGGTATAATAACTTGTTTGCTGACCTAAATAAGTAACTACTTCATCACGGGTATGCTTATCTCTTTGTGTCGTGTCATTGACATGCTTGAATATGTAATGCACTTTGGCGATTGCCTTTTCTTGTGCTTTAACAGCCATAAAACTGACTGATATCAATACGGTTAGTAAGATCTTTTTCATAATGTTTACGATTTGTTTGTAAACTTACGAAATATTCGTAATTAACAAATAGTCCTCATGAAAAATCATTAAATAAAAATGCAAGCAACTGATTATTTGATCAATAAAATTACGATATGATTATTTTCACGTAAAATAGACCATTTTTAGTGAGCTGTAAGTATTGGTTTTTTGTGCTGTGTGGAAGATTTTTCCTGCTGCTTAGATTGTTTAATAAGGCATTGGGGGTAGATATGCTGCAAAATTTATCGTGAGCTATAATTAGAAGATATACCAGAAATATCTGCATGTACCACACTTTAAATAGATATACACGAAACATGGTATACAAAATTAGATTCCAACAACGAACATTCTGATTTACCGGCAGGTATTACAAAGCGCTTTTTATGACAAGCTCCTATTTAAAAAATCGTAAAAGAGGTTAGCAGATTTGCTTCTTTCCGAAGCATTAGCTATTTATGGTAGGGCTTATAGACACGCAACACTTTGATACCAAAATAGGGTTCTATGGTTTATTTAGCGACCAATCTACCAATTCTAGTCAGCATACCCAACCAACATTTAATTCTGATGGGTCAGACAAACTGCTCGCACTATTAGAAAAATTTATTGAAGAAGACCGCATCAAGACCCAATCCATTGCAGCATTAAGCAAAGCGGTATTAGATCTTGCCAGTGAAGTGAAGAAATTGAAAGAAGATAGATAAAGAATTATTAACATCATTTTAAATGATTAAATTCAATTTTGCAACGGGCGTTGCAAAATTGAATTTAAAATCGGTATTCACTTTATCACTGATTGTGAAACTTATCTACCCAGTGCTTTTCTTCGCTCCACCTCAGCCTGGAGGCTCTGGAACCATTCCTGATAAACACGAGGCTCATAGATCATTTGCTCCTTACTATCCTTATTCACTTGCCGCCAATAGCCACTTTTACTGGATTCGCTTCCTTCATACATCGAGATCTTAACCTCCGTCACATCATCATTAACGGCCTCCACATAAAACATAGCTTTAGAAGTGTTAGCATCTTTAGAAGAACCAGTCCAAAAGCGCTGTGATGCAGCATTTTTATTTTCAATTCTCTTACTCGCATTGATTAGACCCGTTTCTTTATCAGCACGGTCCACAATATAACTCTCCGACTGTAGCAAGCTAATAATGGACTTAAATATCAAATCTTGACCAGATTCAAATTGTTTCGTTGTCATCATTTTTACTTCAGCAGGTGATTTAGTTACCATTTGAGTAGCGCATGAACTCAACAATGCGATAAAACATAACAATACTGTCGTTTTTTTCATTTCAATATAATTCTAAAAGTTAATATGCGGTGGATACGACTGAATAATCGGCGACAACATCATGCTCATCAAACGTGATGATGAGATCAAAAGATTTACTACTACTACTTTGGCTAGCACGCTGCCCTGCAAAAAAATCTGTAGATCCAGCTTTATTCTCAACAGACATTCGATTATAACTCCAAACCTCCTTATTCAATTTGTTTTTAGAAACCAAATTCGGAGAACCAAACAACTTCATGATTTCATCTTGTGTGGTTTGCCCTTTAATTACCTTGCTTTTTACAGTACCCATGGTGAGGTTACTCTTTTGTGTATTACCCTCTGTTGCATACTTATAACTGGTACAAGAAGTAAGTGATAATACAAGTAAAACTGATCGTAATATTGTATACATAGTTTAAAATTTTGGCAAACCTATCAAATACAAATATTTAAAAGCTACGGTTAGCCGTAGGATTAATTGATATTATTCTCGTATGATAGCACAAAATACCAACGAGAAAAAGAAATTGTAAAAACTTGTATGAAAACATGAATTGATGGAAGAGAATGAACTAAATATCATACAAACTACTGAAAGATTTTTTTAGCAGAGTGCCATACGAACGAACACACTTAACATAAAAATCACATGTGTACTTGTATTGAAAAGATGATTTGGAACTATAACTAGAAATTAGAGACATTTTTATATTTTTCTTTATTCGGCAGCCAGTTTTGCGATTATTAAAAAATACCAACTCAATGATATCCTTCAATCTTTCTAGAACTTGGCAGGCTTTAAGATTATAGATACTATTTGCAAATGTGTACAAAACTCCCACTGGAAATTTCTTAAAGAATTGCTCGGAGGCTATAGATATCACTTTTTTTACCGGACCATTTAAAGTATTTAGTTGCCTAGGCAATAATATTATTTAAGTATATTCAGGCATTTAAATTCTTTAATCCAAATCGGTCAATCTTAGACTCATTGCTGAGCTACACAACAGATATCTTAACTGAATATCGAATCACCAATCCTTTCATTCAATCATGATGACCACCTAATTTCCTTTCATTTGAGAGTCATTTTAAGCGATTTAAAAGATAATCCCTACAAAAACACACTAGAGTATGGAAAAAGAAACTTAAGGACTTAAAACGCCTTATTTAAGATAAAACACATTTGAAATGTAGGTCAAGTATGAATGAAGCAAGATGAAGCGTGGATAGTGCGTTGATACTTTATCAACAGGTAATGTTTTACGCACTATCCATACTTGACCATTGCTTAGCATATGCACTACGGATGCTTGGGAGATACATGAACCACCTTGTTCCCGTGCTGGTCTAGGCTGAGCCTTTTGATCTTCAATCAAGCTACTGAACTGAGTAGCTATTTGGTACCTTTTTAGTAGCTCTTTGGTACCTTCTTAGTACACTCTCGGTACAGCATTGGTACACTCCCCGTGAATAACCCGTACACTAACGGTACACTCTTGGCCAATTTGAAAGCCTTATTTTCCTTCAAAATCAACAGCAAGGATGTTCAGGCTATTTGGATCTGATTCGTACCTTGTTTTAACCTTGTTCGTACCTTGTTTTAAACTTCCCAGTCCCTGCACCGCAGTTGCACAGTCCCTGCACCGTCCATTTCCCGGGTCAGAGACGGGAAATACGCGGTGCAGAAGCGGTGTACAGACGGCTTTCGGTAAAACAGTGTCCGAATCTACTTAGGAGCTGGTATGGATCTGGTCGCTGCCAAAAACTGCTCCAAAACATCCATTTGATATTTTACTGCATTTCTTCGACCTTTTTTCGACCTTTCTTCTAGACTTGTTCTACCTCCACCTGAGTCCGCTTCGAGCGGGCTTCGACTTTTCATGCACGCTCACTCGAAGCCCAGTCGAAGCCGCCTCGGATCCCACTCGAAGCGACCTAGAAGATGGGGCGAAGTTGGTTAGGAAAAGGTGAGTATTTTGTCCGCTGGATTCTGGTCTACTGCTCCTGCTCGAATTTTGTTCGGCTCATCTTCGGGGAATTATCGTGTAGCAGGTGAATATTTACCGAAGGAATTTTGACTGATAAATCACACGTTAGTTGCTTGCACAACATTATTTTTGGAAGTGTTTTTAGGGATAGGGTTTTTAGGTGATATCAGCTACTTTTTATTTAACAGCTCTCCTTTAATCGCACCATCTTGGAAGTACAATATTGGTTTTCTCTCCCTATATAAATAGGTTAACATAAAAAAATCCTTACAGTACGATGTAAGGATTTTTGTTAAAATAAAAATTTCAATTCGACTATTTAATATTTTTAACAACCGAATGATAATCCTTGCTAGCCATTTTTATGGAAGCCTTATTCTTTGAAGTATTAGGCATATAAAGAGCGACTAATCCTAAGTTAGCATCTACAGTAACTCCTACCATGATTTTCGCATCTTTACTTGTGAAAAAGCCAATTTTATCCTCATAACCGTCAAATTTATATCTTTCACCATAAAATTTTACCACATTTTCAGCACTTGATGAGACAAACATTAATGCTGAGCTTTTCAGAACACCACCTTCTAAACTATAAAGAGAGTTTGTAACATATTTACTTGCATCACTATAATAAATAAATGTTGATGTTTCCGATATGAGTTTTCTTTTCTCATAAGATTTTACGCTAGAAGCTCCTTTTGTAAAATCAAAAAATGGCTCCACAACGCCTGTAATGTATGGCTCAACGACAACTTTGGCTGAAACTGAGCTACCACCTACTTTTCCCGTAATAGTCACTTCTCCGATATGTTTCGCCTCAAATTTACCATCTGAACCAATTGTACCCACAAATTCATCAGATGATGTCCAAGAAACATTGGAAGCATTCTCCACCTTAAAGTTGAAACTACCATCATAATTTAGTTTAACTTCTTTTTGGTTAATTTTAAATTCAGGATTGGAGTCTTCACTTTTACTGCAACTCACTAATGTACCTACCGCTAAAAACAATAGTAATAATTTTTTCATATTCATTCTATAAGTTAAAAATTTCATTAAGATACAGTTAAATATTATAACAAATTATACGGGAAACCAGAATATAAATAAATATCTGCTATGAGGAATTTGATTTTATCTTCTTAACAAAGCACTAATGCTACTGTGTAGTCAAGTAACACCCAAGTTCAGTCGATATTTAAACCCTATAACTTACTGGTTATTTGACCGAATAAACTTAAATTTGATTTTAAAGCCATCAATCCGATAACGGAGAAAAAATGTTGCGAAGATGGTGTGTTAAAATAGATATTCTTACAAAAAATTGAAATGATTGTAAATAACAAAATAGGAATTACACTATCTGGTGGTGGTTTCAGAGGAATCGCGCATTTGGGCATACTGCAATATCTGAAGGAATTGGATATACAACTTCATGCGATATCGGGCGCAAGCGCTGGCGCTTTGGTTGGTGCTTTTATAGCAGAAGGATACGCTCCGCTAGAGATATTGGAATTGGTAAAACTAGAAAAATTTTTCACCTATTCTGACTTTTCTATTAGAACGGATGGACTGTTTAGTGCAGATATTTTTGAAAAAATCATTAAAAAGTATATTCCTCACGACAGTTTCGAAGGCTTAAAAATGCCGTTATATGTTGCCGTTACGGATTTAACCAATGCGGAGTCACTGATCTTCAATCAAGGTTCACTATCTTTTGCGGTTAAATCTTCTTGCTGTTTTCCTTTGGTATTTCAACCGGTAGCTTATAAAAACAACCGTTTCCTTTGTGATGGCGGAATAGTGAATAACTTTCCAGTGGAGCAGATCAAAGCGACCTGCAACAAAAGTATCGGCATCAATGTCAATCCGGTCAACCGTTCCGAAGGTAGACTCAACTACAAACAGATTGTGGAACGTATCATCCGGATCACGACCTCCAATATTAGGGCTGAAGCTCCTGGTGATTGCGATATATTCTTACAGCCGGAGGATATCAATCAGTTTAAAACATTTGACACCAGTAAAGTGGATCAGATCTACCAGTTTGGATATAACTATGCTAAAGAATTTGAAAAGGAATTTGTAGACCTCCAAAAAGAGGTCGGTTAACAACTAATCTTTATCATGATAAGATAGCTCGCGCTTCCATAAATAAACTTTTTCTGTTGTCGTATCCTGATCCTTGTCCATATTGACCTCTTCTCGCGTCAACCAATTGTGATGCTGATCATAGGTATAAGTATAGGTCGTGGTACTACTGGAACTGGGATCTGCGGTTTTGTAAATTGACTTGACAACATCGCCATATTCATTATATTGGTAGGTGTAAGAAGATTCTTGATCTCCCGAAAAAATTTTGTTTCCGTTGGTATCGTACTGATAAGTGGTCATCGTAGCTGGAGTTTCCTCTGGCCATGCTATTTTTTTACTTTCAACGACGACTCCACCTTTGCCAAGTGTTTTATAGATGGTTTCATTTAAGACATACTCATTCATCGCATCTTCCAGACGCTCATAATTTTCTTCAATCTGGAGCTGATCTTCGTATTTATAAAGCGTCCGAAAGCCTCGCCCCTCCTCTATGATTTCATCTCCATTTTTATCTAACGAAGTGTAGTATACTTTCCAAAGTTGTCCTTTGTCATTATATTCTAGTTCTTCTTCCGCTTCTTTTTGACCTGTCTCCCACCAATAATATGATTTGAGTTTTAATTGATCTCCATCGTAAAAATACTGAGTAGTGAGATAAGCGCTATCTTGCTTCGTCTTCTCGTCCTCAAAAATAATATACAGATGAGTCAGATTGCCGTTGCTATCATATACTTTACGTTCATTCCACCCATCACCATAATAACGTACCGTATCCATTTTATTATTCTCCAATATGTAGCACAGTTCATTTACAGACTTCAACACGGGTTTATGGATAGATGAGGGTTTACCTGTACTGTAGTTTTTCCAGGATGATCTTCTCTTTTCCAAATAGGTCTGTGCATCTTCGTGGATCACCGTATCAATAGATGGCCAAAACTGAAAAGGTTTATCATAAGATTTTTTCTCACGGGCGGGTTTAGCAGCATCTGCTATATCATCTTCTAGATCCTGACTTTTTATAGGATATGCAATCATCGGAGGGATTTCTTCAAAAATGGAATCTGTTATTTTTTCCATCACAACGGGTGGTTCGCTTTCTTTTTTAACCGGTTTCAGGATCTCCTTTTTTGTCGCTTTTTTCACTTTCTTTTTTTGTGCACTTCCGCTTTCAGCCAAGCAGAGCAACATGATCATCGGGAGAATATAATAGTATCGTAATTTCATGGTATATTTTTTTATGAATGGTTCAGGACTTGATGCACGTATTAATTGCAAGATCTACTGAAGTTGTATTTTCGGTTTATATCTATTTTTAAAAGCTACAGATTGACTTTTATGATGAGCTTGTATCAAATCGATCCTGCACTTTTTTATCCTCTGATTTTTAATCCATCAGTTCGCTGCTGCTCTTTAGGGAGCGAACTGATGAATTAAAAGTAGCTTACTCCTTTTGACATTGAATTGCGTTTCATCAACATATTAAAAAACACTTAAGGTTGTTCTGCAATTGCAGTATCTAACTCATCGATAAGCACCTCATCATCTTCCACTTCAAGTTTTGAATTTTTAACATCTTCATCTGTATATTGATAATGTTCATCAAATGTTTTTGTTTCGCGGTTGTAAATCAACACATATTTGGAGTTTTTATTTTGTCTGATGATACCATCAGTTGGAGCGGGTACAAGTTTCATATCATTCAGAAATATGAGCGCTCCTTTTGCAAATCGTTTAAGGGTTGGCAACTCGTTATTCAATTCCTTCCAGTATAAGAGGTTACCTTGGTCGGTTATAATAAAAATAGCACTACTGGCAAAATCTTGTTTTTCAACCAGAAAAGCCATTTCTTTATCGCCCTGACCTGTAAAATTGCCATACGCAATCACTTTATGCGCACGATCTTTAATTTTTGTAAAAAAGTATTGATTGTTTTCTTCATTTTGAATAAACTTATTGTCCATAAAAATCTTCACAATTGCTCTCTGAAATGGAATAGGGATATCATTGTACTCAGGAATTGTAAAAACGGCATCTTTCCAGTGAGCATAATCTTCTGGACTGGCCCATCCATTTACAAAAACACTATCAGCGGGATAGGCGACTTCTTCTTCATAAACTTCCTGACGCTGTTTATATATTCCATATTGAAATGCAATAAAGCAAGCTGCCGCAAGTACGGCAATAATCACAACAATCCAAATAATCGTTCTTTTATTGGATTTAGGTTTCGATTCTGGAAGGTTATCAGAACTCGGAACTTGACCTGGGTTAGCATTTGTTCGATCCATGTTATTTTAGGTTGTATTACTACTATTCAAAATTTATATTTCACTGTAAACAATTTACTAGCCAAAAATAGAAATTCAGGTAAATATGAGCCGAACCATTTCAGATTTGTCAAGCTTGGTTTAAAATTCGTACGTTATCCAATCCCATAGATGGAATCATTACCGTACGGGATCAAGCACTGACAACCATTCCATTTGTTTAATCGTTTTGAAAAATATATCTAAACTAGATGCCTCCATAAAAGCTATTTTAAAAAATAAGCTTTTATGGAGGCATCTAGAAATCAATAAGGGAAATAATCATACGCTACTCAAGCAGTTCTTTTCACTGCTTCTGAGCGGCATCTTCTCGAAAGGAAATAAAATCTGCTAATGTATACTCCGGACAAGCTCCTTCCTGAGCTGTAACAAATGCGCCTAAGGAAACGGCTTGATGCATAATTGCGGTTGCGGAAGTTCCCTGCTCCAATCTTTTAGATAAAAAACCTGCCAAAAAGGAGTCACCACTACCAACGGTATCTTTTACTTGAATAGGAATGGTCGGTATGGAATAAAAATCTTGATGATCGGCATATAGTGCTCCTTTACTTCCCTTGGACACGATAACCTCTGCCATGCCAAAGGTATCTCTCAGAAAATTTACACTATCCTCTTCTGTGGTATACGACTTACCCATAAAATCAATCATCATCCGCAGTTCGGCTTTATTAAATTTGGCCAAGTGCGTTTTATACAACAGATCTTTTATAACATGTACATCATAATGTGGTGCACGCAGATTGATGTCGAAAACAGGGTATGAACTCGCTTCTAACAATTGGAATAAGGTGTTTCTAGATCGTTCGTTGCGGGTAGCCAATGATCCAAAAACTAGCGCATCGGATGTGGTTGCCATAGCTTGGTTGACAGGATTGAACTCAATATAATCCCAAGCTACGTCGCTAACAATATCATAGTGTGCATCATGATGTTCATCGATCGTCGCGACAACGGTGCTTGTTGGATAGGTATCGTTGACCTGTATTCCTGCTGTCGAGATTTTCCAATTCTGTATTTTTTGCAATAGTTCACGACCTAATTCATCATTGCCGACACTGCTGATCATATTGACTTCAACGCCCATTTTAGAGAGATGGTAAGCGACATTGAACGGTGCTCCTCCAGCTCTTCGATCTCCTCCAGGGAATATATCCCACAATACTTCGCCAAAACAGGCTATTTTAATATCAGGTGTTGCCATATCAGTTTTTAATAAAAATATATTGAACAGTAAAATCAGTTGAGTGGTCTTTAATGCGCAATCGGACTCTTTCTATCTGCTAATTTACTCATAATTGAAGAAATGATTGGCAATCAATCTGAGCCTGTTGTAAAAATTATTAAAAATAGGGCTGTAACAGGTATCCCTTTTAAAGTCTATTTTGAAAGCTGTACTTAATTTCTTAATTTAAAGACAATATTATAACCCTATTTTTAATAAAATAATAAGTCTTGAATAAAAATAAAGATCAAATTATTGCGAATGCCTTTTCCGAGATCAGAGATTTTTATGATCAACATGGCCGGATTCCGATAAGGCGTGAACGTGAAGCTATCAATACGATAGCGCGTCGGTACTTTGGAACCTGGAATAATTTTATAGCTGCTGCAGGCTATGAACCTAACGTAAAAAAAACAAAAGCACAGATTACCGAGGGATTGTTTAACATGGTGCATGATTTTTATCAATTGCATGGACGTATCCCGATGCGTCGAGAATTTACCAGGAAAAATGGTACTATATGTAAATATTTTGGATCGTGGAATAAATTTATAGCTGCTGCAGGCTATGAACCTAATTCGCGAAGGATACCGTCCAAGATGAAACTTAAAAACTCCTTACGGCAATACTATCTGAAACATCAAAAGGTCCCAACGATTGGAGATTGCCTAGCCAAGAATGGTCTTTACAATCATTGCTCGTATTTTACACATTTTGGGCTTAATTCATGGCCAGATGTGCTCGAATATGTCGGTCTCCGTCCTTATTTTAGAGTGACAACGATGACTGATGCCGAAGCGAAAGAAGAGGTCATTAACCTCATCAAAAAACATAAAATTAAATACGGCAAAATATATGAAAAACTGAAACCTGAAAATTTTCCTTCGCTATGGTACCTGAAAGAAAAGTTTGGGTGGAATAATCTGTGCTATATGGCAGGAACAAAAATACCGGTGACTAAATTTAGCGTTAAAGACCACTACTTGAATCTGAAGAAAAATACAAGTAAGCCAACCGCAAAAGAACTGGCTAAAAAGATGAAAATATCACCTAGTGGTATCGTTTGGAAACTGAACCAACCTCTAAATGATTTTATCCTATCGATAGGACATGAACCTGCACATAAAACACCGACAAGATGCAAGCTCACTAAAAAACAACTTGTGGAACTGTATAAATCGAAAAGCTTAGCACATGGATATCCAAATGGTATGCCACGGGATAAATTACAGGAACTGACCGGATATTCAAGAGATATTTACGAAAAGAGGTTTTTTTCTATGAATGGTCTTCGCCTCGTGTGTAATTTTAAGTTACCATTTAAGGGTGGTAAAAAGTATTCGGAAGAAGAGCTGCGCGATATCTTGAATAAACCTCCATATAGTAACCAAAGATAACATCAATATAAAACCCTCAATGCAGTAATTGAGGGTTTTATAGAATATATTTCCATATGGTTTACGCTTTTTCTTTACGATAAGCGAGATAGAAAACAACGGGTAAAATGGTGAACGAAAGCACCAAACAGATCAACAGTCCACCGACAATCATAATGGCCAGTGGTTTCTGGATTTCAGAGCCCATTCCTGTTGATAAGGCTGCTGGCAATAGACCCATCGATCCCATTAAGGCGATCATGACTACAGGTCTGATCCGGCTTCGGACTCCTTGTATAATGGAATCTTTCAATTTCATTTTATGCTTGAGGTTGTCGCGGATGACTCCAATGAGTACAATCCCATCAATCGTGGCGACTCCAAATAGGATAATGAAACCAATACCTGCCGATATCCCAAAGATGGTACCTGTGGCCCAAAGTGAGATAAATCCTCCGATAAACGCAAAGGGCAACGTGAGCGAGGCAATAGCGGTATCTTTTATATTTCCAAAATTGGCATATAGCAACAATAAAATGAGAACTAAAGAAATCGGAACTACTAAAGCCAATTGCTTGGCGGCACGTTCTTTACTCTCAAACTCTCCTGCCCACTCCATGTGATTTTCTTTTGGCAGACTGACTTCTGCGGCGACTACTTCTTTGGCTTCTGCGATGGTACTGCCCAAATCACGACCGTCGATACTAAATCCAACACCGATATAACGGCTATTGCCTTCACGATAGATAAATGCAGGTCCTGTCTGGTAATTGATACTTGCTATTTCCTGTAAAGGGATATTCTGTCCATTACTCGTGGGGATCAAAATATTGCCAATTTTGGTGGGCGTGTCGCGATAGGCTTCTTGAAAACGAAGGATGACATCAAACTGTCGATCGCCCTCATAAAAGGTCGTCGCTGCCTGTCCGCCGATCGTCATTTCAATAACAGCCTGTACATCGCGTGTCTGAATCCCATATTTTGCCATCTTTGAATCGTGCAACTGAATCTTCAATTCCGGTAATCCAATATTCTTATACACATTGAGGTCGGTAATACCCTGAACCTTTGAAATGGATTTGGCCACTTGATTCGCGTATTTCTCCAGATCGTAAAGATCGTCGCCAAAGATCTTGATCACTAATGAACTCTTCACACCAGCAACGTATTCTTCCACATTATCTTGAATCGGCTGACTGAATCCAAATGTAATACCGGGATAATGATCCAATTTGGTGCGCATTTCTTGAATAATATCTTCTTTGGATACGTTTCTTTTCCAGTCGCTCGCATCTTTCAACTGAACATTGAACTCGATATTAAAAAATCCGGTAGGATCCGTTCCATCATTTGGCCGACCAGTTTGTGTTAAAATAAAATCAATCTCTTCACAATCTTTCTGCATCAGTTTTTTCATTTCTGTCGTCAAGCGGGTCGATTCTTTCAAATTGACGCTATTGGGCAAAGTCGCACGGATGTAAATGGCTCCCTCGTTGAGCTTGGGTAAAAATTCGGATCCATAGTGCATAAATTTGAAAAGACATAAGGCTAAAATGCCTAAAAATAGACCAATGGTCGCTTTTTTATATCGGAATGCTGTGGCATACATACCAAAAATTGTTTTCTGGAAAAATCGTGTGATCATATTTTCCTTCTCCTCCATATTTTTGGTAAACAACAATTTACACATCGCTGGAACGTAGGTCAAACTTAAGATCAGGGATCCTAGTAAAGCGTAACCCAATGTAAATGCCAATGGGGTAAACATCTTTCCCTCTACTTTTTGAAAGGAGAAGATAGGCAATAGTGCAACGATCAAAATCAGCAATGCAAAGAAGATGTAGGAGGCTACACTACCTGCACTTTTCTTGATCACCCCCAGCTTGCTCATTTTGGCAAAACGCTCGGGTCCTACTCGATGCGATAAGGTAGCCATGGCAACGAAAACAGTTTCGACAATAACAAGTGTTCCCTCCAGCAACAGTCCAAAATCTAAAGATCCCATGGAGATCAGGTTGGCCGGCAATCCTTGTATTTTGAGCATGATAATCGCAAACAGAAATGCGAGTGGTATGACCGAGGCGACGATAAAGGTGGACTTCCAGTTGTAAAGAAAAATAAAAACAATCAGTGATACCAACAGGATCCCTTCTACCAAATTTTTAGATACAGTCTTGACGGTATTGTCCACCAATTTGGTTCTGTCGATAACAGTTTCGATCTTCACATTGTCGGGCAATGTGCGTTCGTTCAGTTCGGTAATTTTTGCTTTCAGATTTTCAATTACAGCTGATGGATTTTCTCCACGCAGCATGACCACAATCCCTTCGACCATATCGTTGTGTTCATTATAGCCGACCTGTCCTAAACGGGGTTTATGGGAGATGACCACTTCGGCCACATTCTTAATTAAAATGGGAGTAGAACCGTTTAATTTAATCGTAATATTGCCAATATCCTCGATCTTATCCAACAGACCTACTCCACGCACGACATACGCTTGACTTCCCTGTTCGATGACATCTCCACCCACATTGACATTGGACTTGGATACGGCTTCATAAACATCCAATGGAGAAAGGTCAAAATTTTTCAATTCTGTTGGATTGATTTTGATTTCATAGGTTTTCTCTTCTCCACCAAAACTCACCACATCGGCAACTCCAGAGACAGAAAGCAATTCGCGCTCAATCACCCAGTCCTGTATGGCTGTAATTTCCTTCAATGGAAGATCACTTTTGATCACATAGCGAAAGATTTCTCCTGTCGCTCCCGAGGGAGGTTCAATTTCAGCACTGGCACCTTCGGGCAACTGGACGCCACTCAGTTTATTGGAGATGTACTGTTGTGCATAAAAATCATCGACTCCATCTTCAAACTGTACGGTCACCACGGAGAGACCAAATAAGGATATAGACCGAATATTGGACTTGTGCGGTATACTATTCATCACCTTTGATATCGGTAAGGTGACCAGTTTTTCCATCTCCTCTGCACTTCTACCGGGCCACTGCGTGATGATACGACCGCGCGTACTGGTTACGTCAGGAAATGCTTCGATAGCCGTATGACGTAAGGCATATATACCCCCAAATAGCAATGCTATCGTTGCAAAAAGAATAACGGTGGTATTTCGCAACGAAAAGGTCACGATATTTTGTACTAACTTTTGCATGCCTTAGGGGTTTAACTGTTCAAATAATAACAAGGCATTTTTACTGATGACCTGCTCACCTTGTTCGAATTTTTCTTGAACAAATGTATATTGCTCATTGGATGCGAGTGTCGTAATGCGTTTGGTCGAAATAGCACAGTCATTTTTATAAATAACGACATATTCTTTATTGTTGTGAAAGACAATGGCGGCATTGGGCACCGCATAAGCTTCAGCTCCTGCATTGGACTTGTCGATAATGATATCGGCTGCTAAACCGGGCATCAACTGTAAATTTTGATTTTCCAAAACCACACGCGCTTTTAATACGTGTTCATTGTCATCAAATACATGGTATATTTTATCAATTTTGCCGGCATAAAAAATATCGGGCTGTGCGATCGTTTTTACTTTTACCGCATCGCCTTCCTTGATGTATTTCAAATTATTGGCGTAGATATTGACCATCACCCACACTTGCTTGAGATTGGATATTGAAAAAAGTGGATCTTGATCTGCCGAAATACTCTGACCGACACTGACTGCTTTTTGAATGATATAGCCGTTTTTGGGTGCTACAATTTCAAAGGATCCCTGGCCCTTGGCGCGATACATTTTTAAGACTTGTTGTACGCGATCCAATTCTATTTTTAAGCTTGCTAACTCATGCTCTGTGGTCAATACTTCGGTACCTGCAACCATACCGTCCTGTAGCAATTCTTTTTTGGTCTGCAATTGTTTGGTCGCCATCGCGATTTGATTCTGGAAATTTCGCTGCTCTTGAAATAGCTCTTGTACATGTGTTGATTTGATGGTGGCCAATATTTGTCCTGCCTTGACATAATCACCCAGTTCAAATCCGACACGTTCTACTGTACCTTCCAATAAACTTCTAAAAGCCACCAGATCATTCTCATTGTAATCGATCTTTCCGGATAAAGACAGTTGTTCGGTGATCGGTAAACGATCAATTGGACTGATAACAGTCGTTTTTTTCATCTGTTCACTCAGGCAAAATTTGGTAGTATCAGCAACATGCCCGGTTGTAGTTGTGGTGCTATCAGCTGCACATCCTGATAGCAATTTTATCAAAACAACCATCGATACATATGTTAATTTGGTTTTCATTATGATCTCATTAAAATTTTTGTCCTGTTAAATATTGCAGCTGAGCAAACGCCAATTGATAAGATAGGGTCATATCAACAATACCCGTTTCGGTTTCTTGATAGGCTTCGATAAAGTCTATAAACTCCAATAAGGTGATTTGCTTCTTTTGTAAATGTTTTTGGTAGTTGGCAATCATGGCTTTCCGTTCTTCGGATGCGATCTGTTGTGATTTCAATAGGGTCGCTTCATAAAGTTGAACTTGATATTTCAAATCCTTGAGCTGCCCTTTAAGTTGATGGAGCAAGACCTGTTGTTCGGATTCGGCATGCTTGGTCCTACTTTCTGCCGCTTTGATATTTCCCTTATTGCGATTCCATATGGGTAGATCCATGCTCAGCCCTACTCCTACAAAATCACGCATGATATTTCCTCCACGATCATAGTTCAACTGAAAGGTTAGATTTGGGGTCTTTTCAGCTTTTTCAATCCGGAGTTGTTGCTGTGCTTTATCCCGTTCGTTGATCTGCTTTTGATAGCCAATATTTTGATCCCATAACTGATCTTCGATATTAAGGGGAATTTTTTGAGTTAAATCCAAGCGTACATCGGCTTGTTCAATTTGTAGATTTTCAATCGCTTCTTGTTGAGTCAAAATTTTAATTTTGGTCAACCAATTATTCTTGTCAGCATAGAGTTCTACCCGATCTTTCTCAAAATTCATCAATGCCGATTGAATACGCAGATAATCAGATTTAGGAATATTATTAAGATCCGACTGACGTTTATATTGCTGTTCTAAATTTTGATAGAGATTGACTATGGTATCTAAAAGCGCTTCTTTTCGCGAAACTCCCCTATAATTCCAATAGGCTTCATCGAGCTCAAACTGCAATTGGCGTAGCAGTTCTTCATATTCGAGCAAGGCGTCTTTCTTTTCTAAGGATTGGAGATGGACTCTTTTTTGACGTTTTCCAGCCGTTTCAATCAGTTGCTCCAGTTCTACCGCAACTTGCTGCTGTTGTCCATATTTTCCGAACAGATAAGGCAATGTCTCTGATGTGCCATTCTTCCAGAGATTGACTTCACTGATACTTAAGGTGGGATTGGACCATAATTTTTCTTGCACAATCAGCGCATCTGAGGCTGCTATCTGATATTTTTGAGCGATCAGTTGCCCATTATGCTGCAAGAGCATATCTTTCAATTCCTGTAACGTGTACGTTTGTGCTCGAGATTGACCAACTGTCAACAGCAAAACACCGATAAACCAATATATCTTCACTCTTTACTATTTTTAGCAAAGCTAGTGTTGGTAGATTAACAGGAATTTCGAAGTAGATTAGAATTTGATTAGAAATACAAGGAAACTGTTGTTCCCTGTTTATTGGAGCTGATGTCCATACGGATATGGTGCAATTTAAAAATCACATTGGCTAAGGATAGACCGATTCCTTTTCCATTGAAATCTTGCGCATTCTCTCCGCGGTAAAAGTTTTCGGTGACCCGAATAAGTTCTTCTGGCGCGATACCGATACCTTGATCCATAATTTCAACTAATAATCTACCTGTATGCGATTTGAGGTGCACAACGATGGGTTGATTATTGGAGTATTTCACCCCATTCAAAATGATATTTTGAATGGCAAGTTGCAACAGTTTATCATTGGCATCGACTTTTAGGATATCCGTGTCCACCACTTGGATATCAACATTGATTTGAGCGCCATGCACCAAAGTCAATTGTTCAATAATCTCCCATAGCACTTCATCAATACGGATGATCTTGGTTTCGAAATTGGTCTTTGCTCCCGAAAGGATCATCATATGATCGATCGTATCGCGAAGATCTTCGGTATACCGTTTGAGTTGTAAGTTGACCAATTCATGTTCCTCTACGGTACGAGGCTTTTGTTTACTGACTTCCAGCGTACCTAAGAGGGCTGCAAGTGGAGTCCGCAGTTCATGGGATACGTAGTCAATGAAGTTTTTCTGAATGGAAAATGTTTCGCTTAGTTTTTCAACAAAATGATTGTAAGTATCCACCAGCTCCTGGACTTCTTGATAAGATTTGTTTAAAACGATCGGTTCATTAAAATTTTGATCATCTCTCTTTTTAATCTGGTTGATCATCTTCAGGATGGGATCATAAGCAATATTGCCTAAAAATTGGGAAAAGATAAGGATCAAGATGAGCCCGATAAAAGAAACTGCTAATAAAATATGGAGCAGCAATTGCATTTGATCTTGAAATTCAGCGGTTGAAGCTCGAGTGACGATTACAAAATCGCCTTCATTATCATGATAATAGAGTCCATTATAAAAAAATGCATCTGTTTTGAGTTGTGCAACGTCTTGTTTACGCACTAAATCAAAAAATTCAGCCGAAATGGGGATATCTTCTTCCATCTGTCCGTCATAACGTCGATTGAGCGAATCGACGACCAAGATATTACGTTTAGAAATATTCTTTTGAAGCTGATTTTTAATGGTTTCATGTTCAATAAAGGAAACCTCATCTTTCTCCAGGTAAAAGAGTGCCGACAGCAGGGTTTTACTTTCCAGATTTCGAAACTCCTGCCCTTCCATTCTGGTGTAGAAGGAAACATAGATGATCGTCGAAGCGATCAAAATAATCACTCCAAAAATAAAAGCAGCATATACAGAAAGACGATTCTTTAAATTCATTGCTCCAATTTAAATAGATACCCGACTCCCTTTACTGTAAATATATATTTTTGTTTCTTTTCGATCTTATTGCGAACATAGGAGATATACACATCAACTACATTGGTCTGATTATCAAAATTAATTCCCCAAACAGCATTGAGGATCTGAATTCTACTGACTGCTTTATTTTGATTTTCAACGAGGTACATCAGCAGTTTAAATTCTCGGGGAGACAGTTCCAATTCCTGATCGCCGTCATAGACTTTGTACTGATCCTTATCAATTGTTAGCGCACCAACTTGAATACATTGACTTTTTTTAACTTCGAAACCAATCTGACTGCGGCGGGTCAATGCTTTGATCCTGGATAATAATTCGTCAAAATGAAAGGGTTTGGTAAGGTAATCATCCGCTCCGAGGTCTAAGGAATCGACCTTATCTTGTACCGTATTCAATGCGCTCAACATCAACACTGGCGCATGACAGTTCTTGTAACGTAGCGTACTCACCAATTGCCTGCCATCCATGCCCGGAAGCATGATATCAACAATCAATAAGTCCCATGCGATATTCAGAAAATCTGCGATCACTTCTTCAGCAGATCGGCATAAGGTAACCATATAACCATTTTCTTCTAATCCTTTAATTAGAAAATCACTGATCCGCTTATCGTCTTCTACAACTAAAATCTGCATGGTAATATACTTTAATTCACAAATTTAAAGAAAGCTAGGGGTAAAATGGGTAAAAATATAGCTATCTAATGAAATTCTAATCTAGCTTAGGTCTGCTGAACCGCATAAAGTGTGAAGGGATCTAAAAGAAAAAGGAGTATATGTTTTCTTCAGTTTAATAAACATGAAGATGTTAAAAGCGGCAATAACGATCTGTTAAAGTCTTTATTAAATCTAATCTTTGATTTATATACCTGCCATTGAAAAAAGGATTGGAAAAATCGTCAAAATGTTCTTGATGAAAATTCATGAAAAATATCCAAAAACCAAAACTTAAATAGGGAATAGCGGCTATTTCATTTTCATGAAGCTGCCTTATGCCTCTATAAGCTGCAATGAATACGCTAAATTGACGATCTGCTTCTTCTTGAGTTATTTTATTAAATGTAGCATGGAGAGAAAGGTGAAGCCAAAAAGTCATGAGATCATTAACTAAATAGCCTTTTCCAAGGAAATCAAAGTCAAAAAAAGTAATCTGATTTTCATGATCAAAATGAAAGTTTTTTGGAAAAAGATCGTAATGACAGTAGCCATAGCTAAACTTAGATAAATCAAATGTTTTAAACTTGCTGATTACTCTTTCCTTTGTTTCATTAATCCATACAGCCATGGGTGAATTTACGTCGAGAATTGGCTTAAGCGCATGTATAGGTTGTAAAATAGTGGTATTCAAATTATATTCGCGACGTTCAAATGGCAATGTAATTTCAGCCGAGACTTGATGAATCCGCGCGAGTTCTTCTCCGAGACTAGCAAGCTGCGGATTACTGAGCATGTCTAACGATTCTCCCTGTGCATAACTGAATAAGACACCATATCTAGTTCCCTCAGCTGCATCAAACTTTAATATTTGCTCCTCATTTAACGTACGTATAGGAAATGATATACCGATTCCTTTTTCCTTCAGTACATTTAAAAAGAATACTTCGGAGCTTATTTCTTGAAACGATCTATGGGTATTTCTGTATATTCTAAATATATACTTGTGATCTTTGGTTTCAATTTGATAATGATCGTTTACTCCACGCAACAAAAACGTGCATACAAGAATCTCAAATCCATATTCGCTTTGAAGAAAGATTTTCAATGCAGTGGATGACAAAGTAGAATATTGGGTTGGAAAAATAGGCATATGGTTAAATATAATATTTTATCTTCATTTCGTAAGGGCAAAATAAGAATCCCAATTCTGAAAAGTTATAGGAAATAATAAAATGATCTGATGAGCAAAAAGAATTGTACCGCATGCTAATTATGTACCAGAAATATCATTTAGCCTGTATATGCATCCATTATCATGCAATTAAATTCTGGCATAAAAGAAAAGGATCTGAAGAATTAACTTCAGATCCTTTTTCGGTACCCGGAGCCGGGATCGAACCGGCACGGTTTCCCACTAGTGTTTGAGACTAGCGCGTCTACCAATTCCGCCATCCGGGCGGTCCGTTCAAACAAGTATTTCGTTGTTTGGAGTGATGCAAAGGTAGATATTCTTTTGATATATGCAAAATAAAAATACACCTTAGCAAGGAAATATCTGATTATGAATGATTTTATTTTTACATCAAATAAAATCATTCCTTAGAAAATATGCATGTGCTCCCCCAGAATAGCGGAGATAGAACAATAAAGTAAATTTAAATATCCCATATGAGCATCTAAGATTAGAAAAAGAAAGCTGAGGCTTCCTTTTTCTGAACGATTTTATAAACTCGCGATTTTCATTTCGGGATGTTTCTGTCCATTATGGCAAGTTTTACAGGAGATGGCCTTGATCTCCCCTTCTTTATTGGTTTTATGGAAGTATTTCTTATTGATTTTAGCGGTCATTTTCATCATATCACGCGCGACATTTTTGTGTTTATTTTCATCGCTGGCGAAATCCATTTTCTTAGGATCATCTTTTGAAGGGGCATGGCAAAACCCACACTTTACACCAAGGGATGCATTGAAATCATGCATGACTGCTTTTAGTTGATCTGGAGTTGTATTTTTGGGTAATACTTTGAGGTTAGAAAACTTTTCTTCTTTTGGTTTTTCCTGATTTGGAATAAATGCACTCAAAGAGAGTGTTGCTGCAATAACTGCAGTAACCATGCATAATTTCCGATATTTAAAATTAATTTTCTTCATTTTTTTCTTCTTCTTTTAATGACTAAATGTAAGAAATGATGCGATCATAACCTACAATAAAATGAAATTAATATGACAATACAGCAGATTGTTACAAAGTATGATAAAACAAGAAAAGCGACTCCAGATGGAATCGCTTTTCTTTGTTTATTTAATAGTTAGATTAGCTAATGAATAATAATTCGCGCAATTTTGGTAATGGCCATTTTTGGTCATCAACAATTTTCTCTAATTTATTGACATGGTAACGGATATCGTCAAAATAAGGTTTAACGATCTCGTCATAAGCGATAGATTTCTCACGCATATCTTCGATCTGATTTGCTTTTTTACGCTCTTTACGCATCTCTTCCGCTTTTTCAAGAACAGTGTTTACATGGAAGGAAATACGCTCTAAGAAATTCCATTGTGAGCTATATGCTTCTTTTCCTAGACCCAATTCTTTCAAGCCTTGAACATTTTTGATCAATTCATTTTGGTAAATCAAACATGCAGGTGCGATTTGATTGTTAACGATTTCTTCAATAACACGTGCTTCGATCTGCAGTTTTTTATAGAAGTTTTCTAACAAAATTTCGTGACGTGCTTCGCTCTCCCTTTTGGTATAGATTCCTAATTTTTCAAATAATTGAATCGTCTCTTCTTTAACATATACATCTAATGCTTTAGGAGTAGATTTGATATTCGACAGACCTCTTGCTTCTGCTTCTTTCTCCCACTCTTCGCTATAACCATTACCTTCGAAACGGATTGATTTTGAGTCTTTGATGTATTTACGAACAACATTAAGTAAAGCTAAATCTTTCTTGATTCCTTTTTTAATTTGTTTGTCAACTTCAATTTTAAATTCAATCAATTGATTAGCGACAATGACATTTAAAACGGTCATTGGCAATGCTGAGTTTGCTGAAGAACCTACTGCTCTAAACTCAAATTTGTTACCTGTAAATGCAAATGGTGATGTACGGTTACGATCTGTGTTATCCAATCTTAATTCAGGAACTTTAGGAATACCGTGCCATAAGTTTGCTTCAGATTTTACTTTCTTAGCCACACGAGCTGACTCTACCTCTTCTAAAAGATCATCTAACTGTGATCCTAAGAAGATCGAAATAATAGCAGGAGGAGCCTCATTTGCACCTAAACGGTGATCATTACTCGCACTTGCAATCGATGCACGTAGTAAGTCAGCGTGCTCATATACGGCTTTAATGATATTGACAAAGAAAGTCAAAAACATCAAGTTGGTCTTAGGAGTCTTACCTGGGGATAATAAATTAACACCTGTGTTGGTAATTAATGACCAGTTGTTGTGTTTACCTGATCCATTGACACCGCTATAAGGCTTCTCATGTAATAAGACTTTGAAATGATGACGCAAAGCAACTTGGTCCATCAGATTTTGTAACAATTGGTTATGATCGATGGCAAGGTTCATTTCTTCGTACATCGGTGCACACTCAAACTGAGATGGCGCTACCTCGTTGTGCCGAGTTTTTAAAGGAATACCTAATTTCAGTGCTTCATTTTCTAAATCTACCATAAACGCTAAAACACGCTCTGGAATCGCTCCGAAATAATGATCATCTAATTGTTGTCCTTTTGCAGACATGTGACCAAATAATGTACGGCCAGTCAATTGTAAATCTGGACGTGCATTATATAATGAAAGATCTACTAAAAAATACTCTTGTTCAATACCTAAAGAAGCATTTACTTTCGTAATTTGTTTATCAAAATATTGTGCAACATCTGTAGATGCTTTGTCAATAGCACTTACAGCTTTTAACAAAGGTGCTTTATAATCTAATGCTTCTCCTGTGTACGATACAAATACTGTGGGAATACATAATGTCTTACCAGAACCTGTCTCATAAAGAAAAGCGGGTGATGAACTATCCCATGCAGTGTAACCTCGCGCTTCGAATGTATTACGGATACCACCATTTGGAAAACTTGACGCATCAGGCTCTTGTTGTACCAAAGCATCAGCTGTAAATTTTTCAATAGCCTCGCCATTATCATCTGGTTCGAAGAAAGCATCGTGCTTCTCAGCTGTAGATCCTGTCAAAGGTTGGAACCAGTGGGTATAATGTGTAGCACCATTTGATAGTGACCAACTTTTCATGGCTTGTGAAATATGCTCTGCTAAATCACGAGAAATTGCAGATCCTTCCTCAATAGCTTGTGCTAACTCTTTGTATGAGTTTTTAGGAAGATATTCTTTCATCTTCGCTATTGAAAAAACATTCTTGCCGTAAATTTCGGTTGCTTTTTTCGTTTCTACTTTTAGAGAAGCATTCTTGCGTGTTGCAGCTGCTTCAACAGATTGAAATCTTAAGTTAGACATTATATGATTCAGATTTTAAGTTTTTAATACCCTTGTTTTGATTTTTCATCAAATTACTTTGTAAAAATATGTTGTTTTCAATAAAAATTGAAATTTTTTTTGATTTTTTTATTAAAAAGCTTCAACAAATAAAACAAGCGCTAAAAAAAAGAGCTTATTTGTAACAAATAAGCTCTTTTTTAAAATTAATCTACGGAAAAACCCCAATCTATTCCTTTTTCTTTAGCAGGAATTCCGGACTTCAACCATTTTGGTGCAGGAGCACCTTTCAAATAATGGTCAAAAAACTGTTGTTCGCGTATTTGGATATCTTTTCGATTCTGTCGTAACAACAAATTATGTTCGTCACCGTTGTAATTTAACATCCAAACCGGTTTCTGTAAACGACGCAACGCCGTAAACATTTCTATTCCTTGATACCATGGCACTGCTCCATCATTATCATTTGCCATAATGACAACCGGGGTTTTCACTTTATCTAAATGAAAAAGCGGTGAATTGGCCAAGTAAGCATCTTGTGCTTCCCACAATGTCTTTCCAATTCTACTCTGCGTATTTTCATACTGAAATTGTCTTGACATACCGGTTTGCCAACGGATACCACCATAAGCCGAAGTCATATTAACAACTGGTGCACCCGCCCATGCTGCGGCATACATATCTGTTGCCGTGATGAGATGTGCCACTTGGTAACCACCCCAACTTTGTCCTTGAATCCCCAATTTGGAGGAGTCAACCCAGCTATTCTGAGCCAGATGCTTCATACCCGAATTGATATATTCTTCAGCTGATTTTCCTGGTTCTCCTGTTACATAAGAAATATCAGGTGCAAAAACCAAATACCCATTGCTCACAAAATATGGGATATTCAAACGAGATGGTGTAGGCGCTGGAGCTTGATAATTATATAAACCATCCGTCAACTTTTCATAGAAATAAGCAATTACGGGATATTTTTTGTTCGGATCAAAATCTTCGGGTTTGTAAAGAATTCCTTCTGCTTGATGACCTGCTGGTGTCGACCATTGTACCAACTCTGCTGTTCCCCAATTGTAATTTGCCTGTTGCGGATTTAATGCTGTTAATGGCTCTTCCTTTTTAAATGTATGGGTATTCACATATAAATCAGGACTATGAACATAATCTTCTTTGGTATAGATGAACTGCTTTTGGTCGTCAGATGCTTGGAGGTTTCTATAAACGTTAGTTGACATCAGGATCGCTTTCGGATCTTTACGTTTTCCCCGCATTTCATAAAATCCATTTTCTTTCGTTTTTTCATTAAAAGCAGTCAGGATCACTCGTTGACGTTCATCGAGTGTGTTTGATTTCCATTTACTAGTTTGCGTATGGTCCAAATTTTTATAACGCAATACTGTACTTGATGCACGACCATATCCGTTGGTGGCTAGATATTTATCTGATCCATCTAAGGCAAAATACCAGATATCAAATTTATCATTGAGATATACCCCTTTTCCGTCCACTGCCCATGCGGCCATACCGTAACCGCTTGGTTTGCCAGGCATATCGTTATCTTCATCCACAAAAGATACTGGAAGACCATCATTTAATAAGGTGACTTTCTTTGAAGCAATCTGATAGGAATACCAATTGCCATTATCTTGGTTGAAGTAAAGTACATATTGACCATCAGGAGATAAAACCGCTTGTCCGGATAAATTTTCAATCACCAGTTGACGAGCTCCTGAAACGGTAGATACGACATATACATCTTGCTTGCTGCGATAATCCCACTGTGTTTCGATTCTTCTACCAAAATCCGTGGTTGCCAACACATACTCTTGATCTGCTTCAACGGTTGTACGTACTGGATTGAATTTGTCATCTACTAAAGGGATAACTCGGTTTCCCTGCTGCGGATAAAATACACTTAAATAACTTTGGGCAAGATCTTTTTTTAAGTTAACCAATTGCTGCGGCTGCAGGTAGTCGTCCTGCCAATGCCATACATCAACTTTTGCATGCTCAAAATCAACTAATGTGGTGTCTTTGACACGTGGTATAGGAGCCAAACCTAAAAATAGCTTTTGACCATTTTTACTGAATTTTAAATCTCCATCGCCACTTACAGCCCAATTCGTAGGTAATCCAGTGGTATTTTTTTGAACAGCAATACGTGCTGTATCCAACTGAGCGGTATAATAATATAGATTAAAATCCTTGACCAACGATTTTTCTGCACTTCGATCACCTAAATAGACCAATTGATTTCCAATGTCATCAAATGTAAAGTTCTTATACGTACCGCGACCATTTGTGATCTTTTTAAGGGTTTTATTTGTCAGATCGTATAGATAAACGCCCGCAATATTGGAAGTCGAGTCTTTCGCTTCTGCTTTTTTGGTAAAAACCAGTTTATCTCCTGTTTTATTAAAATCGTACTGATCTACCTGCTGAAAATTAAGGGTATCACCTGTTGCTAAATCAAAAAGATGTAAGGTACTGATCTTAGCTGTTTTTTTAGTCTTTGACGCGGTTGTATCTGCAGGTGCAGCTGTTTTTCCGTCAGTCAAAAAACTGAAATATCCACTTGCCTCTTCTGCCAATTTGTATGATTTAACATCAGCATACTTGGTCAGTTTGCCTGTCGCTATAGTATAGACTGCAAGAGAATCTTTTGGCATATCTTCGGGCTTCTTTTTCTTGATCTTTGCTTGGCGTGTATCGACAAACTTAGGCTTGATTAATGAGATGACATGCTTTTCATCGCGCGTTAAACGAGCATTATAGCCCCTAGGTAGGGAAAATATAGCTTTATTTAAATTATCTTTTACATAAAAATTGCCATCCCCTTCTTGAGGTATAACCTGAAATGATATGTATTTGCCACTTACACTTATTTCACTGGCACTCAAACTCTGCCAACTATCATAAACGGTATGGTCTAGTGGTTTCTTTTGGGCTAATAATGCTGCCCCATGCATCGCAAACAATCCTATAAGAATGATTTTTTTATTCATTATTTATCACTTATATTAACACTCTAATTCAAAAACCGCAAATTATCTATTTAAATTCAAATTTAGCAGTTTTTTTTGGTATCATGATTGCTACATATAGAGTCTGTTAAATAGAAATAACCTTATTAGAATATCTGATTATGAAATACAATCCAATCATCATTGCCCTCATTGCAGGTATTGTCATTATTGTAGCTGCCTGTCTTTTCAGTAACGCCTACCGCTATAAATTTAAGTCATCGCAGACCATCACAGTAAATGGAAATGCAAAGAAAGATTTTGAGTCTGATTTAGTAAAATGGAATGCGAGCTATAGCCGCAAAAATTTTGATTTAAAAAGTGCCTCTGACCAACTTGCGGAAGATCGGGAGTTAGTCCGTAAGTTTTTAATCGCTCAAGGGTTAAAATCGGAAGAGATTAGATTTGAAGCGGTAAATATCATTAAGGATTTTGAGTACCATACCGATGGTAAAGGAAGCAGTTATAATACTTTTTCAGGTTATACCCTGTCGCAGACTGTTGGTGTTGAGTCTCGGGATCTCAACAAAGTTGACAATGCATCTCGTGAGATATCGACATTGATCTCACAGGGATTGGAATTAAGCTCCAGTACCCCCAATTATTATTATTCTAAGTTAGAAGATTTAAAATTGGAACTTATTTCTCAGGCTTCGAAAAATGCACATCAACGTGCAGCGAATATTGCATCAGAATCGGCATCTTCATTAGGTCAGTTGGTGAAGGCAGATTTGGGTGTGTTTCAGATCACCGGTCAGAACGACAATGAAGAATTTTCATATGGAGGAGCGTTCAATACCACTTCTAGAAAGAAGACAGCGAACATTACCGTAAAAGCGAGTTATTTGCCACAATAACCTTTGTCCCATCAAGGGAATAATTAATCAGCACAGGTTATCTAAAAAATCATTTTACAATAAACAAAAGCAACATCTTATTTATCAAACGAATAACGTTACAATCAAGATATTAATAGTCTTTCAAGATAAAAAAAATAGGCAATTGATTAAACCAATACATTAATTTTTTCTCTAATCACATATACTAAACATGGTAAAAAATAATAGATATGAAAAAGTTAATGTTACAAACAGGAATAATCGTTGCTACTTTATTGATTTCGATATCTGGTATGGCGCAAACTTTACTTAAACAGGACGTTCAAATATTCCCTGCTCCAGAAAAGGGAATGGTCAAATATGTTATCGAAGTGCCACATGCCGGAATAGCTGGTGACAGCAATAAAAAAATTGAATTTTTTGCTGGTAAATATATGGAGACGGATGCATGCAATAGTTATTTTTTATCCGGAGAATTTGAAAAAAAAGATTTGCAAGGTTGGGGCTATCAATACTATGTTTTTAAAACGGATGGAAATGTAGGCATGACCGAAATGTTCTGTCAAGGTGAAAAGAAGAACACATTTGTGCCTGCTCAATCTGTCATGACGGAGTATAATGGAAGAATGCCAATCGTGATTTACGCACCGGAAGGTTATGAAGTGAAATTCAAAATTTATAAAGCAGAACCTGAAACATATCAAGCTGCAGAGGTTGCTGTTAAAAGTACAAAATAGTTAGATTTGATATACAACAAAAAGCGCTCTTTAAATTTGAAGAGCGCTTTTTGTTGTATCCAGTATTACGATGCTCAATTGAGTCTTTTTATCCTGATGAATGATGATAAAAACTTATCGTTCACTATTTCAAAATTCGTCTAAGAAGACCAATCGAAAAATCTGTTTTTGTTTCTTCTGATAGCTGCCCATCTATACTTTCGAATTGAGAATCATTCAGGTTAATGATCGAATTTCCCACCGTTTTCAAATGCAAAGACTTGAGTTTTACATTTGGATCCTTTGCAAAGAAATTTACTTTAGAATCTTTTGCCTGAACAAAGACTTGTCCATTATTTTGATTGACAAGGTTGACAACGCTGCTATCTAAATCCAAGGTAAAATCTGGTATCTGTAAGGATTCAGACTCACTACTTTTGAGAAGAGATTTTTTCAAATGTAAGGTCAATTTATTGATCGCTATATTTGAATTAAATTTAAATTCTTCTATGCTATCTCCGATGATTTCCAACTGGTCACACTGTCCAGAGAAGTCATTGACAATAAGGTTAGACAACTTAATCTGGGCGATATTTGGAGTAAAAATATAAATGCGTTTATAGTATGATTTTGCATTATCTTTTAGCTCGATATTTAACTGACCCTCCGCATTGACAGAAACAGCAACTTCACTCTCGCTATTTTTATCTATCTTAACGGCATATTTATCACTTTTTACCAGGAAGAGACCGATCGATCCTTTTTGATTACCGATAACATTTACGTTATTAAAATTTTTAGTCTTGAAGGTTTTTAGGTACGTATCTTTGCTATTGGGATCAGTCCCCTCTTGACGAAGGATATCCTCATACACTTTTGTATCCACTCGATCATGGCCAACAATATAAGAAGTGGTGACTATAGGAATTATAAATAATGCTATCCCCAAGCCTATCAATATTTTACTACTCAGTTTCATAATTCGTTATTTTTAAAATTTTGTTCGATAAAAGATTGATACCGTTGCTTGAGTTCATCTAAACTAATTTCCAAGAGATAGATATTTCTAAAAAACGGATTGAGATCTTCTTCTAAAAAAACAGCTTTGCGATATGCCTTAACTTTTTCCACCGATGTATCGGTCACAAAAAATCCAACTCCTCGTTTATTGACAACAATTTCTTTTTGTTGCAGCAGGTCATAAGTGCGCATCACGGTATTTGGATTTACTTCCAATTGTACGGCAAGTTCACGTACCGAAGGCAGTTTATCCTCCACTTTCCAAGTCCCCAGCAGAATATGATCACAAACATATGCTGCTATCTGGAGATAAATGGCTTTATTAGCATTAAAATCCATTTTAAACCTCCTTTTCCTTTAATTTCAAAAATGCTAAACCCCAAAAAGTTAATGTTAAAAATATACCAATTGCTAGAACAAGTTGAAGTGAATGGACCTTCTCATCAAAATAATTATTGTTATCTATGCCAATGGTATTATCGGTTGTTAATTTCATCACATAAATAAATGTGATGATCCAGACCGCTATATAGATGATCATGGTGATAGCTGTTTTAATGTATTGATAATTTTGGTAAGCAATGGAACCTAATAAAAATAGGGCATTCAATATAAATGGTAGAAAATAAAAATAGGGCAAAAATTCAGATTTTTCCATTTTGAAGAAATACATCCAATTATCGACCACCACTGGCCCCCTGGGCTCCATTTGAATAGTTGTAATGGAAGATCCAATACTTCTTAAATAAGATACAAATGCTAAATCAACTAAAAAGAATAATAAGAAATAAGCAGACAAACTAACAATCGCAGTATAAAATACTGCAGAAAGAAATTTTTCTAGCCTTGAAGCCGGAATCATCAATTCAAAAATAGCTTTTGTCTTTTGTCCCAAATCAGAAAAATAACTGCTCGATATAATCGTAATAAAAAACAATCCTAAAAAATAAAATAAGGGTTGTCTAAAATTAAGCACGTATCGCCCCATTTCAGAGTGTGTACTTATATCTCCATAATTATTAAAAATTGAAAAACCATAAAAAGCAATAAAGATCCCAGCAATGATCACTATCGACATCATATAGATTTTCCCCACAGCAATCCATTGCCGACGGATCAATGCACATAAGCGATTAAAATTAAATACGTTCGACATCTTCTGTAACGTTTAAAAGGTTTGTAATCAATTCTTTTTTCTGTAAAACGGCATTAAACAAGAGTTCAAGATCTAATTTAGAATCGTCCCCCAATGTATTTAGCTGTATCGTATTATAGCCGCCTAATGCAGGTTCGGCATAGAGCACATCGTCACTTAATTCGCGTACTTTTTTGAAACTGATCCGATCCGTAATGATATTCACATCTGCATTCAGCACCACGCGATGCTCATCCAATAGGATAACTGCATCGATGAGGTTATCGAGATCACGCACCTGGTGGGTCGAAATAATAACACAGCGTTCGTCCGATATCGCTGAAGCCATAATTTTACGAAATTGAACTTTTGAAGGAATATCCAAACCATTGGTCGGTTCATCCATAATCATGATTTTGGTATTGGAAGCCAAGCCAAATGATATAATGTACTTTTTCTTCTGACCATAGCTCATGTTCGCCAACTTTTGTTCTATCGGAATCTCAAATTCGTGAATCAGCTGCTGAAAATACTGATGATCAAATTTGGGGTAAAAGACAGCATTGGCCTTTACAAAAGTGGCGGATTTCACTGCAGGTAAATGAAATTCCTCAGGAATAAAACTGATTTCCTGAAGCAGAGCAGGTTCGCGATGGCAAGGATTATAGTGTAACACTTCAATCGTACCACTTACAGGATAGACCAAACCGGCCATATTCTTAAGTAAGGTTGACTTGCCTGCACCATTTTTCCCCAACAAACCATAAATATGTCCTTCTTTTAATGTTAAGTCCATATTTTTAAATAATGGTCGCGTTTTGCTGTAGCTGAAATTTAGGTTTTTAATAGTTATCATACTACTGTATTATTTAATTAATACACTAATATAGAAAGGAAAAATGAAAATGCAATTATTTTTTATTTTTTTTATTATGATAACTGATGTGACGTCAAATCAGAAGGAGTAATAGTGCGATATCTTAATTCATCAAGCAGGTCAAATAAAAAGACCGCTTCCCATGCTATATGGATAAACGGTCTTTTTTCAATACAATTTCAGTAATTGTTGTAATCTTCGGTTTTTTAATAGCTCATGTGACCTGATTTGGTTTGTCAACTATTTTAGGAAAAGCATCAAAACCAATCTCGAAAAGACTAGTTACATGTTTTAAGAATCATGGCGGATGCTCCTCCTCCTCCATTACATATCGCTGCTAATCCATATTGTCCTCCTTCTTGTTCCAGTACACTTGTTAAGGTTACTAGAATCCGAGCACCTGAACAGCCTAGCGGATGCCCTAAAGATACTGCTCCACCGTATACGTTTATTTTTTCTAAGGAAATATCCAGTATTCGAGCATTAGCCAACGCCACAACGGAGAATGCTTCATTAAATTCAAAGAAATCGATATCAGCTAAAGTCAGATTTGCTTTCTGTAGTACTTTTTTCACCGCCAGACTTGGTGTTGTTGTAAACCACTCTGGCTCTTGCTCCGCATCAGCATAGGCGATAATTTCGGCTAAAGGCTGTAGACCCAGTGCTTCCATTTTTTCACCAGACATCAACAGTAATGCAGCAGCACCATCACTTAATGTAGATGCATTAGCTGCTGTAATAGTTCCCTCTTTCTCAAAAGCTGGTTTGAGGGTATATATTTTATCGAAATTAACTTGGGTAAATTCCTCATCTTGTTTCACCATTTGCTCTCCTTTACGTGTGGTAATGGTAACGGGTGTAACTTCTTTGTCAAACTTTCCTTGCTGCCAAGCATCACGGCTTCGGGTATAGGATGATACCGCATATGCATCTTGTTCTTCCCGGTTAATACCATATTTCGCAGCACATAATTCACCAAAAACACCCATAGCCTCTTGGGCATAGGCATCACTAAGTCCATCTCGTTGTACGCCATCGACCAAAGTTTGATTTCCGTACTTCGCACCCCAACGTGCCGCTGGTACATAATAAGGAACCCGACTCATACTTTCCATACCTCCGGCTAGTACTACTTCCGCATCGCCCAATAAAATAGCTTGCGCACCCAAGGCTACTGCCTTCATCCCACTTGCACAAACTTTATTAATGGTGGTTGCTGGAATATGATCAGATAAACCAGCATATTTCACCACCTGACGTGCAGGAGCCTGTCCCAGATCTGCTTGTAACACACAACCCATTAACACTTCATCAACTTCTTCTCCATCTACAACGGCCTGTTTCAAAACTGCATTCGCAGCATGAGCCCCCAGTTCTGTTGAACTCAGGGTGGATAGTCCGCCACCAAAGCTTCCTATTGCTGTACGCTGTGCAGCGACAATAAATACTTTCTTAGTCATCGTTTATTATTTTGGTTATCTATGCTACTACCGTGTTTTGTGTAAACATCAAATCTGCATATTTTGTATACCGATCGGTGTTCACTTAGACAAAATCGTTTGGGGATAGCTTTATCATAAAGTTATGTTTAAAGGTACAAAAATAGTAAACAGGAAATCAACAGCTGAAGCATATATTTTAATTCCACCTAAAAAACAGTTCTAGAACTACTAAAAACAGGAAACTAGCTCTGTTCAAAAGAGTTTCACAAATATTTAACCTTCAAATAAATGAAAACATCATCTTTTTAATTTAATTTAGCTTCAAACTTACTTGGAACACTAAGTCTAACGTAAAGTATAACCAATATAACTTAATAGCATATGCAAGCAACATCATTAACCGTTGAGCATCACGTATTCCGCGAAAGTTTAAAAGCATTCATCCGTAAAGAAATCCTGCCCCATATCGATCAATGGGAGGAAGAGGGAAAAATAGACCGCTCCATTTGGAAAAAAATGGGCGATATGGGATTTACAGGACTTAATTATCCCGAAGCTTACGGCGGACTAGATTTGGATTTCTATTATTCCATGATTTTGTGCGAGGAACTTTCCCACTGTTTTTCTGGAGGATTTACCATTACTGCATTAGTGATCCAGTATATGTCGGCTCCTTATTTACTGAAATACGCTTCTGAAGAATTAAAAGAAAAATATTTAAAGGGAGTGATTGCAGGAGATTTGATCAGTGCTGTCGCCATCACTGAACCAGGTGCGGGATCAGATGTGCAAAAAATCAAAACAACTGCTATTCGTGAAGGAGATCATTACCTGATCAATGGTTCAAAAACATTTATTACGAACGGTTATTATGGTGATTTTTTTATCACCGCTGTGAAGACTGACCCAAGTAAAGGGAGTAAAGGTATCAGTCTAATCTTGATTGATCGACATGCTGCTGGCGTAACGGCTACTAAAATCAATAAAATGGGATGGCACGCTTCGGATACCGCGGAACTGGGTTTTAATCAAGTAAAAGTACCCGTATCAAATTTGATTGGTGAAGAAGGTGCTGGTTTTAGCTATTTGATGGATGGATTGCAATTGGAACGTCTTACTGCTGCGATTCACAGTATCTCTACTGCGGAGTCGGCTTTAGCGTATACGATGGAGTATATCAATAAACGAGAGGCTTTCAAACAAAAAATTCAGGATTTTCAAGTTGTCAGACATCGTGTCGCACAAATGGTCGCCGATATAGCGGTTACTAAAGCTTTTATCTATTCATGCTGCGATTTACAACAGTCGGGAATGTATGCGGTAAAAGAATGTTCAATCGCTAAACTACAAGCCAGTGAACTCGCGGTTCGTGTGGTAAACCAATGTTTTCAATTTTTTGGAGGATATGCTTTTACGGAAGATTATAAAATAGCACGCCTATACCGTGATGTTCGAGTGGGTACGATTATTGGTGGCACTTCTGAAATCATGCTGGAAATTATTGCTAAAATGACGATTGATAAAGTCAACTATCAGCAACAAGCTAGTACACCTATTTCTTCAAATTAGTTTTTAGATCGATACTTAAGATTGATCTTTTACATAAATGATTATTATGGACATTGTGAAAAATACCGACTTCATTCATTTCCAGAGTGAAAGAAATGAAAAAGGAATGGTATTCATCAGCCCAAGTTATACTGCTGATACCCCCAAAGGAAAAAGCCTTGATCTTTTGGAAGAATTTGTAGCTGTTCTGACAAAAAATATCGAGGATGCTGAAGTGAAAGGAATAATCTTCACTCCCCCACTTGACAAACAAGGAATCGACTATGAAATATTGCTTAATCTAGCAAAAGAAGCATATCCCTTTAAAAAGCGGTTAACATCGCTGATCAACACATGGGATCTCCTTCAAGAACAACGTAAACCTATCGTGGGGATCATAACCGATGATTGTCTGAGCCTACAGCTTACGACGATGCTCTGGGCACATTACCGCATTGCTTTAAGTGATGTAAAATTGGGATTCCCAGAAATAAAACAGGGTCTGTTTCCAGGATTGGGGGCTACGGTACTGGCGACGCAATTACTTCAATTAGAGGCGGCACTTCCCTTATTGACGCAAGGTGATAACCTATCAACTCATCAAGCCAAGTCGATAGGACTTATTGACGAAATCGTACCCGACGATGATGCTGCTATACAACATGCTCAAACCTGGATCCTCGAAAATCTCCATCATACTAGATCAAGATCTACAACTATAGGGGATGACGAACTTTGGAAAAAACTTTCTGATCCCATCAGAAAACGTCATGCTGGCCTTCGACCTAATATCGAAGGATGTCTACAAGTAATGGATAAGAGCAGGGATATTTCAAAAAAAGTAGCGCTAGAACTCGAAATTGAAAATTACATCAAGGTCCTTCAGGATCCCACAACATGGAGTATCATCCGCACACAATATGTTGCTGCTCAAGAAGCAATAAGTTCTTCCGGACCTGTAGACAACAGTTCGTACAGTCTCCAAAAAATAGCGATTTTGGGTGCTGGGATGATGGGATCTGGAATTGCTTTTGAAGCAGCCCGAGCGGGTATTGATGTCATCTTAAAAGACGTGACTCTACAGCAAGCAGAACAAGGAAAAGCCTATGCCGAAAAAGTATCGTCGAAATGGGTAACCTTGGGAAAAATGGATGAAGAAAAAAGACAGATACTCCTCTCCCGTATCTATCCTACAGATCAGGTTGACAATTTTGGTGAAGTGGATCTCATTATCGAAGCTGTATTTGAAGATAAAAAACTCAAAGCAGCAGTCAGTCATGAAACTCTTCCTTTTCTTAGTAAGAACGGTTTCTTTGCTTCCAATACCACATCCCTTCCGATCGGTGAATTGGCTTTGGTAAGTCCTCATCCAGAAAACTTTATTGGTCTGCATTTCTTTTCGCCTGTAGATCGTATGGCTTTAGTCGAAATCATTAGGGGAAAACAAACGAGCGAGCAAACACTAGCTAAAGCTTTAAAAGTCGTACGAAAACTGGAAAAGATCCCAATTATTGTTCATGATGGCCCTGCATTTTTTACCTCCCGGATTTTTTTCAATTATCTCTTGGAGGCGGTCACGATGTTGTTAGAAGGTATTCCGGCTGCATTAATTGATGAACAAGCGAAATATGCCGGATTTGCAGTTGGTCCTCTCGCGGTACTTGATGAGATATCGCTATCCCTGATGCTACATGTGTACGATCAGTTACCACATTTGCACCCCAGCCAAAAACGGTGCTACCATTATTTGAAAACATTAGTAGATGCAGGAAGAAATGGACGAAAATCAGGTCAGGGTTTTTATGATTATGATATGGGATCTGGAAAAAAAACAATCTGGTACGATAACACTTTACCCCTAATAGAACCCTTACCAAAATTGGAAACCATACAAAATAGGTTATTGCACGTGATGTCACTCGATAGTTACCGATGCTTAATAGAGGGCGTATTGGATCGCCCCATCGATGCTGATGTTGGCGCTACTTTAGGTATAGGATATCCTGTACATACAGGCGGAGTATTTGGTCATATGGATCAAGTGGGTCTTGAAAAATTTGTGAAGGACTGTCAAACTTTTACACCCTTAGGTGAGCAATGGATCATTCCTGAATCTCTCCAAAAGTTGGCTCAAGAAAACTACAGCTTCTACTCAGGACTACAGTCAAACTGGCCTGTTGAAAATAAAAATTAACACATAAAAAAGCCTGCTTATTCATTTGATAAGCAGGCCTTTTTTATGGACGATAGTGATCTAATAACGCAGTGACTAGTGACGCAGTAACAAAGCGAATTCCTAACTTTCTAACACTATAACCTCCTAACCTGTTAACCTTCTCACCTTATTTCATCATCAGATCAACCACTTGATTCACATCCATTTCAATAAAAGTATCGTAGTCCAATGTCGCATTCAAAATCTGTTTTTGTTGCTTATCTGCAAAGATACGAGCTAAATTAATCCTGTATTTTTCAATCAGTTTGGGAATTCCCTCATCGCGACGACGAGGATGACCTATTGGATATTCGACCAAGACCTCTGCGAGTACGGTACCATCGTTTAGCGTGACCGTAAGCCCATTGGCAATGGCTCTTTTTTCAGGATTATGGTAATCTTCTGTAAATTGAACATCTTCCACACAGCTCATTTTATCGCGCAATACATCGATACGTTGATCTGCTGCTACCTGATTTTCATAATCTTCCGCTGTCAATCGACCAAATAACAAGGGAACTGCAACCATATATTGTATGCAATGATCTCGATCAGCAGGATTGTGCAACGGTCCCTTCTTATCGATAATACGTATGGCTGCCTCATGGGTACGAATTTGAATATGGGCAATATCTGCTGCTGTTTTTCCAATAGCTTTGAGTTGATCGTATAATTGCATAGCTGCTTCAACTGCTGTCTGAGAATGAAATTCGGCTGGAAAAGAAATCTTAAACAGGATATTTTCCATCACGTAAGATCCGTAAGGTCGCTGAAATTTGAAAGCTTGTCCTTTAAAGGATACATCGTAAAATCCCCATACAGGCGCTGACAGTACCGAAGGGTATCCCATCTCTCCCGTTTGGGCCATTAATGCCAACTTCACCGCGCGAGATGTAGCATCACCGGCAGCCCATGATTTTCGGCTACCTGTGTTAGGTGCATGACGATAGGTACGAAGTGCCTGACCATCTACAAAGGCCAAAGAAATCGCATTGATCAACTCGTCTCGACTCAGTCCCAACAATTTTCCAACAACAGCCGTAGATGCCACCTTTACTAAAATCACATGGTCTAAACCGACTTTATTAAACGAATTTTCCAATGCCAATACGCCTTGGATCTCATGCGCCATGATCATGGCTTCCAGCACAACCTTCGCTTTCAAAGGCTTTTCTCCATGAGCAATCCGTGTTCTGCTCAACCAATCTGCGGTCGCTAAGATCCCTCCCAAATTGTCCGAAGGGTGCCCCCACTCGGCAGCTAACCAAGTATCATTAAAGTCTAACCAACGAATAATAGCTCCAATATTAAATGCTGCTTGAATCGGATCCAATTGATAAGAAGTACCTGGAACTTTGGCCCCATTGGGAACGATGGTACCCGGTACAACGGGTCCTAATAATTTGGTACAAGCGGGATAGGTCAACGCTTCAAACCCGCATCCTAATGTATCTAAAAAACAGTAAAATGCGGTTTTCCATGCCACTTTACTTTCGATGTTGTAATGAAGGACATAATCCGCAATATCAGCTAATACCTGATCTGCTTGCGGTCTGTCATTCGAAATTTGTGATGCCATTTTATTTATAAAAACTATAAGTGTATATATTAAATTATCGTGCTAATCCTCTGACTTGAAAGTATTTTTCACCTTTCAGAAATAGGAACAAAGGGTCTATTTTCAGGACCAATGTAGTGTGCACTCGGTCGAATGATCTTACCATCTTGTCGTTGTTCAAATACATGTGCCGACCATCCTGTAATCCGCGACAGCACGAATAAAGGCGTAAACATTTCGGTTGGGATCCCCATCAAATGGTAGGATACAGCAGAATACCAATCTAGATTTGGAAACATTTTCTTTTCCTCCCACATCACTGATTCCAAACGTTCGGCAATGGTATACAATGTCATATCACCTGCTTCTTCGGAAAGCTCTTTAGCAATCTGCTTGATTACTTGATTGCGTGGATCAGAGATCGTATAAACAGGATGTCCAAAACCAATGATTACTTCTTTATTGGCTAACCGTTTTCGAATATCAGCTTCTGCTTCGTCAGCATCGGCATACCGGCTCTGTATTTCAAAAGCAACTTCATTGGCTCCGCCATGTTTTGGTCCACGCAGTGCTCCAATAGCTCCTGCAATACTCGAATAAAGATCAGAACCAGTACCTGCTATCACACGTGCGGTAAAGGTTGAAGCATTAAATTCATGTTCTGCATACAGATTTAGAGATACCTGCATCGCCTTGACCCATGATGCTGGCGGGGGAGTTCCATGTAAAAGATGCAAAAAATGTGCACCTAAAGTTCCATCCGTTGTTTCAACGTCAATTTCACGTCCATGTTGGCTAAAATGGTACCAATATAGCAAAGCAGACGCCATGGAGGCCATCAAGCGATTGGCAATATCGCGTGCCCCTGCAATGGGATGACTCTCTTTTTCTGGTTGAATACTCCCAAATACGGAAACATAGGTACGAAGCACGTCCATCGCATGTGCTGTAGTTGGCAATTGTTTTAATACTTTTTGTATCGCAATCGGTAATCCACGCTGGCTAATTAACTGCGCTTGATAACTGGTGAGCTGTGCTTTGGTTGGTAAATTTCCATAAATCAACAAATACGCTACTTCTTCAAAACTAGCTTGTTCGGCAAGTTCCAAAATATCATAACCGCGATAGTGTAAATCGTTACCACTTTTCCCGACTGTGCTTAAAGCTGTATTGCCAGCTTCAACACCGGATAATGCGACGCTTTTCTTGGGTTTAAAACCCTTTTCATTTGTTTCTATCATCATGTTTACTATTGAACAATTGATCTAATCTATTTTCATATGCGTAATAATTAATGCTACGGTAGAGTTCTTCTCGCGTCTGCATATGGGGTATTACAGCAGCTTGCGTACCATCCTGTCGTATATGTTGGTATACATTTTCAGCTGCTTTATTTGCAGCTCTAAAAGCAGAAAGTGGGTATAGGATAATCGAAACATCCGCTTGGGATAACTCTTCTCGGGTGAACAGGGGCGTTTGACCAAATTCGGTGATGTTGGCTAAAATAGGAAGTTGAGTAGCGTCACTGAAACTTTTATATTGCTGCAAGTCATGTACAGCCTCAGCAAAAATAAAATCTGCACCTGCTTCTTTGTAAGCAACAGCCCTTTCCAATGCGGCTTCCAATCCTTCAGAGGCCAAAGCATCAGTACGGGCACCGATGACAAATGTACCATCCGTCCTGGCGTCTACTGCAGCCTTGATACGATCGACCATTTCTGCTTTTGACACTAATTCTTTTCCCGGTCGATGGCCACAACGTTTTGCTCCAACCTGATCTTCCATATGTACGGCGGCGGCACCAGCTTTGATCAAGGATTGAATGGTTCGGGCAATATTAAATGCCGATGGACCAAATCCAGTATCAATATCAACTAATAAAGGCAGTGTACATACATTGGTAATCCGTTGAACATCGACCAATACGTCTTCAAGTGTTGTGATCCCAAGATCAGGGATTCCTAAAGATCCAGCTGCAACGCCCCCTCCTGATAAATAAATGGCTTGGAAACCCGCCTGCTGGGCTAAAAGTGCATGGTTAGCATGGATAGTACCAACCACTTGTAATGGTTTTTCATTCTTGATCGCTTCTCTAAAAAGAAGACCTGCGGTTTTTATCATATAATTGGATCTTATCAAATTAGCTCGAAAGCCGAGCTGTAATGGATTAAACCTATTTGATTATTTTTCAAGGCTATTTTCAGCACTTTATCAGGTGTTGACCAGCCCCCCTTCCTGCTAAAGATAAGAAAAATAATAGTCGAAAATGCAAATTACCAAGATGAAATATAGTGAAATTGTATGCAGTACACAGTATAAACAGGAAGTAATAATAAGCTGATTTACAAATATTTTAACGACTTCAATCACGACTAAAAAAAAATCACATCAGCTTTTTGAATGTAAAAATATGATGGCATCGATAGTGCATGATTGATGACATTGGTCAAGGTAAAAATGACAATTTTGAGGGTAAGAAACGGATAACATCAAAACATCATCCTGTGCCTTATTAGTAATGGAAAATTAAACAGCTAAAAATTAAAAATAAATTGTTGCAGCGGTAACTTGTAAGTTAAAGCTAAAAAAAATAAAACTTTTGTTTTCTTTTACTGTTATATAATAAACAAGAATCGTTAATTATATAGAAAAACTTAAGACTCATGAAAAAATTAGCACTACTACTTACAATTATGGGGGGAATAGCTTTCGGTGCAAATGCTCAAAAAATCGAAACCATTCCACAAAGTTCAGCAGATGTTGGTACTGCCCCAATACAAAAGGGTAACTGGATGGTCGGTGGTTCCTTAGCGAATCTAGGTTATAGTTTTGAAGGAAAAGCGTTTAATATTAATGTACAACCAAGAGCTGGTTATTTCGTTTCTGATGGTATCGCTATTGGAGCTCAAGCTAACTTAGGTTTTATTGGTGTAAAAGGACATGACAACGAGTGGAATTACGGTATCGCACCATTCGTACGATATTATTTCCCTGAGGGTTCATCTTCATCAGGTCGCTTTTTTGGACAGGGAGATATCGGTATAGCTGGTAGCTCAGTTGGAAAAGGAGCTTCGTTGGCATTAGGAGCAAATCTAGGTTATGCCCACTTCATCACGAGAACAGTAGCATTGGAGGCGACTGTTGGCTATAACTATACAAAATCAAATGTAAACTTAGGTGAAAAAGCTTCTGGTTTAGGTGTAGGACTTGGTTTTCAAATCTACTTACCTGGACAGAGATAGCAAAACAGATTGCATAATTAAAATAGAAAAGGCATGTACAACGCGTACACGCCTTTCTAGCGTTTGACGCTTTTATTTAATAATTGGTAAAAATAAGATCTTAAATAATTCAGCACGAATTATTTAACTCCAAAATTGTTTTGAAAAAGTAGACTCCAATAGGTATCATCATCCTGCCTATCACGACATCATGATCCTAGGTTTAATGGTCATAACAGTCTGTTCGTGCCAGCTTGTCGCTGCTGGACAGCCCATAATTTCATTAAAATAAACATCAGAAACGACCTGTTCTTTTTCTATTCTCACCTCCAGATGAAATTTATTATGGAGATCATTTAAGATTTTTTGCTGATACTCTTCCCTCTCAGTTGCTGCTGGCAACGTGAGTTCATAGCAATAAAGATGATTCTCTTTCCAGATCTCATGATCACCACAGTCGTGATCGTGCACATAGTTACATCGATCGCAGTTGTATACAAAAATACGGGAGACAGGAAAAGTACCGGAAAGACCAAAGGCAAATAAATAAAACTCATAAATGGCCATGTTAACTAAGGAGATGCGGAGCACATCTGCTTGCTCATCTCGGACCACACAACTGTAAGAATCCAAATCTGCCAGTAGTGGAGTAAACTGCGAATAATAGCGTTCTTTAGGCTTTATCTTTAAAATACTTTTGAGCGGTTGTTCCCGATTATGGCATTGAAATTCTTTCGTTTGACGAGTCTTAAAGCGTTCTAGCAGTAATGTTTTCATTTTAATTATTTATAATTGGTTAACCTACCTGTTTAACAATCACCACAAAGCTGTCCCAATACCACATCTTTTTCCATCTTCATATGGCCAAAATCTATTTTTATTAAAAACCGACCCGCCTTCTTTATGCTAAAACAAGAGGTCTAAATACATAAGGCTATCATTGGCTTACCAAGAAAAAAATGCTATATTTATTGTGTCAAGAATAAATAGCATCTTGCTTTCTTTTTATCGCATTATTTGATAGCAAAGCAGGTCGGTAAAAATTCTAAGGTAGGCCACCACCATCCATAAGAAATTTATGCTGGATCATACAGCATGAAGGCGAAAACATGCTGTACAGGATGACCCCTTACCTATTCATTTTTAAAGATTCATAAATTTATTCTCGATAGCATTTTATGTTCTTTTGTAACTAATAATTGGAAAAAGAAATGAAGCTGAATATGAGATTGACATAGCCAGTAAATTTAGTTTGCATTTTCATAATTTAAAATTGGTAATTGGTGCTCGGCTTATCTTATTTTCATTTCATATTATTCGTAAAAACACACAGAATAAGCCACAAAATCACTTAGTAACAACTAAGTTAAACAAATATAATTACTTAGTATTTACTAAGCAAATATTTTTTAAATTATTATGTCTAAATCACTTATAGAATTTGAAATAGTCAATCTTGTTCGTAATAAAAGGAAAGATCTAAATATGAGTCAGGCTAAGCTTGCTTCACTGATACAGGTCTCTGCGGGCTATATTGGTCAAATAGAAATGAAAAATTCGGATAGTATGTATTCTTATGACCAACTGAATAGACTAGCACTTTTATTTAATTGTAGCCCTAAAGAATTTATTCCTGAAGAGCCTATTCCATTAATTGGTTCGGAAAACGACCCAGCTTAAGTCATGTCGACAAGCTACAAAAAGCAGCTATCAATACGTTAAAAAAACTGGCGAAATGATAAAAGGCATCCAATGGATGCCTTTTATCATATTATCAAGCCAAACGATATTTTTTACCAATAAATCGAATATAACGCAACCACAATCATCACAACCAGTAGTGACCCGATTACGAAACCGTTGTGCGCTTTAAACATTTTTGTATCGATTTCCAGTCCTTTAGGAACAATTCCGCGCTTGTTGTCAATTAAACTAATGATCACCATAAAGATGACACAGATGATGAATACAAAACTCATCCGGTCAATGAATGGAATTTCATAAATACCTGTAGCTGGATTTAATACTGAGAAACCTGTACTTGATAAAAAGGAAAGATCCATAAGATCGGGTAGTTTTTTGAAAAGTACGGATAAAATAAATCCACCAATAGTCGCAAACATCGCCGCATTTGAAGTTGTTTTTTTCCAGAAAAAACCTAGAATAAACATGGCGAAAATACCTGGAGAAACAAATCCTGTATATTCTTGGATATATTGGAATCCTTGTTTTCCTTCTCCCATCAATGACTCTCCCAAAATAAGTGCTAGACCAGTACCTAAGAACATCGAAACAATGACAGCAATTTTACCAACATTGACCAAATTCTTTTCAGAAGCATCTTTATTAATTGCTTTTTGATAGATATCTAAGGTGAAGATAGTCGCAATACTATTCGCTTTTCCTGCTAAAGATGCAACTATAGCAGCTGTTAAAGCAGCGAAAGATAAACCTTTTAAACCTGCTGGAAGTAGTGTCAGCAATGCTGGATATGCTTTATTTGGATCTTGCGCTCCGGTTGAAGTCAATAAACTTGAAGAATCGATAGCTCCTAAATTTTTATTGACGATGTAGTAGACAGCTATACCTGGTATGACTACGATCACCGGCATCAATAGTTTTAAGAAGGCGGCGAATAATAGACCATTTCTTGCTGTAGGCAAGGAAGCTCCTAATGCACGCTGTGTGATATATTGATTACAGCCCCAATAGCTTAAGTTTGCGATCCACATACCCCCGATCAAGACACTGATACCTGGCAGATCCATATAATTTGGATTATCCGTTTTGAATATCATATGAAAATGCTCTGGAGCATCATTATGTAAGGTGGTGAAACCTGCCAATACCCCATTGCCATCTGATATAATATTTAACGCCAAGTACGTCGCGACTAAACCTCCTAATACCAAGAAAAATACCTGAATAACGTCTGTATAACCGATTACCTTCATTCCTCCTAATGTAATAATGATGGCAAAAACAGCTAACAACATAATACATAAGGTCAAATCTAATCCAGAAATACCGCTAATAGCAACAGCTCCAAGATAAAGGATAGACATTAAATTGACCACAATATAGAGCATCAACCAAAACACAGCCATAATCATCGCTACCGTACCATTATAGCGCTGGTTGAGGAACTGGGGCATCGTGAATATCTTATTTTTAAGATAGACAGGCATAAAGAAAATAGCCACAACGATCAAGGTTATGGAAGCCATCCATTCATACGCAGCAATCGCTAGTCCCATTTTAAATCCGGAACCGCTCATCCCAATAAATTGTTCTGCAGAAATGTTTGACGCAATTAATGAAGCACCGATTGCCCACCAGGTCAATGATCCCTCTGCTAGGAAATAATCCTTTGCACCCTCTGAAGCTGACTTCTTTTTGTAGTATATCCACAAACCATAAGAAGCAACAATTATAAAGTATACAAAAAATACAATATAATCCTTCGTACTTAAAATAGTATTCATTATGTAAGATTAATTAGATTTATTTATGAAATTGAGGCTAAATATATAAATATTTATTTCAGAAATTCATATTTATTGAAGTAAAATCCCATTGCTACCGATTTCAAGTATTTAACAATAGTTGGCTTTTAGTGTTTCTTTGTCAATTTTCTTTGTATTTTTGCACAATAATGTCAAAAATATCCTCAAATAGAGTTATTCGCTATACCTCTCTGGTGATGCTTTTCATCATACAATTATTGTTTTTATTAGCGATTTTTAAAGAAAACAATTCCACTATTGCGCTATCGTTCTTCATTGTTCTGATTTCATTTCTATTACTCTATTCATTTTTTAAGTCGCCTGTCCATCATCATAAATTTACTTACGAAAAAGTTTATATTGCGGTATGGGTACCTATTGGGGCTGTCAGCTGTTATTTCTTAAATCATCAGTTTGGTTTAGGTTCCGTCTTTTCAGCTAGTTTGGTTGGCTTAGCTGGGGCGCTAATCCCGTATCTGAATAAAAAGTCAGACTACCTATCGCACCTACCCCCTGCTATTTACTGTGGCTCATTTGTTGGAATGTCCAATACTAAAGTAGCACACGATATTTATTTTATCCTAGCAGCCAGTATTTGTACAGCAGTGCTATTGATCATATCAAAAAGTTTGTTGAATGGAGTTGGGGGCAAGTTAGGAACACTTGCTTTTGCCGGAGTTGCCATTACCTATCTGATATTATTTCTATTTTCAAGATCATGATCTATACAGCAATCCTTATCTTTACTGGAATATTCGGAAGTTTACTGACTTATTATTTTAATAATAAACTGAAACTGGGAGGTGTTCTCTCCTCTTCCCTACTGAGCAGCATAGTAGCTGGATTTGTTCACTTTTTCCCTTCTTATATCCCTCTAGAATTGGTGAATCATATTCCACTGATTTTTATCGGTTCATCTTTTGTTGGTATGGTTTCGAGCAATCAATTGTCTACCTTTATCGGTGTTTCCCTATCTGGCCTCGTCTACAGTGTGATCTATATCAATACCAGCAAATTTTTTGATGGTTTTGGAGGTGCTTTAGGGACTTCTGCCTGTATCTCGCTATTGGTCATCATGAGTATACCATATCTACGATCCAATCATAAAATGACCCTGGGTTTCTTTCAGCTTCGTAGCATGATGTTCAAGGAAAAAAGAAGAAAACATCATCACAAGAAATTGCGTTGACTGATTTCTTGTGATCCATCTTATCTTTATCCTATCTCATCGGATAACAAAGACTCTTGATTACTTAAAGAACTTAATAAAAAACGATCTGAATACTGTTATTTTTATCGAAGATAAAAATAACAGTATTCAGATCGTCATCAATAAGATCACTTAAAAAGAATTGGTAAAAGCAACTTAAAGTCTTACCCGATTATCATCGCCTGTGTAATCCATAAAAATATCATTATCTAAAACAACTTCTTTTACCGGACCTTTTGTTTTTAGTTTTAACGCTATTGAATTTTGATTCTTTTCCCATACTTGTGGGGTAAAATGAACTTTTTCTTGTTGACCATCTGCATAATGCAAAATCACATCAAATGGAATTGCAAAACCTCCCACATTTTGAATATGTAACGTCATGATTTTATTTTTCTGATTTACCTTCTCCAACTTCAAATCAATATAATGATTACTGAAATACCAATTGTTCCAAAACCAATTCAGATTTTTCCCAGCACCTGTATTAAAAGAGTAGAAATAATCCCAGGGAGTTGGATGCTTGCCATTCCAGTTGTCCATATAATGATGTAAAGCTTTTTTGAAGAGTTCATCTCCCAAATAATCTTTCAATGCCAAATAGGACAATGCCGATTTGATATAGGCATTATTACCATAACCTTTGCCACTTAACTGCGAGGATAAAGATATCAATGGTTGATCCTGTTCGGTGGCAGGATCTTGAATCCATCCTTGCACACGAAATTCTTTAAATAACTGCTTCGCCGCCTCTTCACCATTCTCTTCTATTCCAATCAATAACTCCAAAGCGGTTGCCCAGCCTTCATCCATAAATGCATAGCGGGTTTCATTAGTACCCATATAAAAAGGAAAGTATGTATGTGCTATTTCATGATCTACTGTTTGCCTTGCATCCATAAAATTATCTGGTACACTGCTATCATTGACCATCATTGGATATTCCATATCAGCAAATCCTTGCACAGCAGTCATGGTTGTAAATGGATACTCTACTCCAGGCCAATTTTTAGAGAACCAATCTATGCAATAACGTTCCCAATCCACATATTGTTCAAAATCTTTGGTACCATCTCGATATGCTGCCTGTACACTGACTCTTTTGGTCTTCAATTGTACACTAGAAGCATCCCAAACATAATGATTACTCAAAGCAAAGCAAAAATCGGAAATATGATCAGCCTTAAACTTCCACCTATTCCAATCCTGTTGTTTTGTAACGCGCTGGCCTTGCATTTCTTTTAAACTCGCGACTTGAACGACTTCATCGGTGTTTAATGATTTTTTAAAGCGGTCCATTATTGCTGTCTGCAAAACCTCTTCAGGATTTAAAAAGCTTCCTGTAGCCCAGACCACATAATTTTTAGGTACTCGGATTTCAACTTGATAATCGTTGAAATCATGATAAAATTCTTGACGGCCATTATGCTCTAACATATCCCATCCATTATAATCGTCATAAACAGCAATACGCGGATATGCATAAGCGCAATAATATGTTCCAGGATCGATTTGTCCCTCACGGTCACTTGATAATGACAAGGGGTATTCCCATTCCATTTCAACCTTTACAGTTGATTTGGCATCTATGTTTTTTTTCAATATCACCCGATTGGCGGTTGTCCAATCCTTACTATCAATCTGGTATACCTGACCATCCAATTTAAATGACTTCAACTTCAATCCGGAAGTAAGAAAATCTGTACTGACGTCTGATGCTCTTGCTGCAGTGGGTTTATGAACGTTATTAGCAAAGTGAATAACGAGATCACGCAAGGCATGGGGACTATGGTTTTCATACACAATATATTCCTTGCCAGACACTATTTTTGTTTCTGGATCAACAGTTACCTGGATGTTGTATTGTCCTCTATTTTGCCAGTACTTGGCACCTGGAGCTCCCGTTAAACTTCGGGTCTCATTTTGGTATGCCTGTTTGATATGACGCGGTGTGTAAAGCTCCTGCGCATGTGCTAAAATGCTAGAAGTGAAAACGTATACTAAACTAAAGAGAATCTTAATTTTCATGTAATGGATTTTTTTGTTAAAGATAAGGAGTTAGATAACGCCGTACAACTCAGATAACCTGCCTATATGAAAAATTAGTAACCAAGAAATATCATAATTCTTTCTTTTAACTATATTTGTAGACTATCTGTACGAATAAAATCCGATAAAATTTATAAAAAATAGGCACTATAAACTTGATAAATGAAAAAACAGCTACTTAAATTCAACACATTTGACATCTCAATAGCCGGTTTAGCGCTTTTTTTCATCACTTTCATTAATCCTACTCAAGCTCAAGTTACACTTGTATCGGATTCGTCACGTGTTGAATCCCAATCCAACTATGTGCAGCATAAAATTGATTCCAACTCCACCTATCAATACGATATTTCGGATTTATTTCGTAATATTCTTCATCCTAAGAAAGAACGAAATCCAAATAAAAAACGTTCAGGAATTACCCTCATGCCAGGAATTGCGCTAAATCCAACCATTGGAGCCCAAATTGGGATCAAAGGTGTAGCAGGCGTTGTATTGGGAGATAAAGCAAATACCATGATGTCAACTGCAGCATCGACAGCTTCTGTTACAACAAAAGGTATTCTCGTGTTTTACGTCAGTCACAACATCTATACAAAAGAGAATAAATGGAATATTCAAGGAGGATGGGCTATTGTTAAAATGGTCAATCCAGACGCAGGTTTAGGGATGACAAAAACATTTTCGGGGCAAAGCGACGATGATATCCTGACCAATCCAGACAAGAACATGTTTGTATATAAATACACTTCATTCAGTATCAATGAAAAGTTATATAAACGCGTTTCTGATAATCTTTTTCTAGGTGCCGGGTTTGCGTTCGATATTCGCAAAAATATCACAGCATCAACGGAAAATAACGACAACCCGAACTATGTCTATAGCCAGCGTTATGGATTTAATCCGGAAAAATACAATTCCAATGGTCTGCTATTCAATGTGCAGTACATGACCCGCGACAATCCAAATCGTGCTTATAAAGGGATATATTCGGACATCGGGATACGGATGAACCAAGAGTGGATGGGTAGTAGTAAAAATGCCATACAACTTACGACCGATTTTAGAAAATACTTCAGCCTTTCGGAGGAAAACCCAGAGCATGTACTTGCCTTTTGGAACTATGGTTCATACCGAATATCGGGAAGACTCCCGTACTTAGATCTGCCGGGAACTGCAAAAGATAATTCGCTGAGATCAGGAAGGGGCTATACCCTCGGTTTTTTCAAAGGACTATCATACTTCTATAATGAAGCTGAATATCGTTTCCCGATCCTTCGAAACAAATTTATTAGTGGTGCCACATTTTTCAATATTCAATCTACGAACAATGATATGGACAGCAAACTGTTTAAATCATGGCGGGCTGCGGGTGGTGCAGGCTTACGCATTCTATTTAATAAAGCGACCCGCACGAATCTATGTATTGATTATGCTATAGGAGGATATCATCAAAGAGGTGTGTTCTTAGGACTCAATGAAACTTTTTAAAAAAGGCTTAATGGAAGTTTTTCATTATTTTAGAGCAAATATTTTGAGACCCTATGCCTGTGATTAAATCTGTTTTATCCTGTTTATTATTTATTCCGACGTGCCTCTACGCCCAAGATGCAAAAAAAGACACGATCACTTCCTATCAATTAGAAACAGCGAAAGTTTCAGGTTATTTGACAGAACAACCTTTACTGACCACGCCAAGCTCGGTATCAATACTTGGTCAAAAAGCAATTCTTAGTCAAAATAGTGCCACTTTACTATCGGGTTTAAATACCGTCCCAGGTTTACGCATGGAAGAACGATCGCCCGGTAGCTATCGTTTGGCACTACGTGGGAGCCTCATCCGTTCGCCATTTGGTATCCGAAATGTAAAAATATATAGCGATGAATTTCCCCTTACAGATGCTGGCGGAAATACCTACCTGAATCTGATCGATCCGGCCTCAATAGCACAGGTAGAAGTGCTCAAAGGACCTGATGGTTCCATTTTTGGACCTAATTCGGGCGGTGTCATGATCATAAAACCCAACGGCTTTCAAAAAGATGGAGAATCTAAAACTGCAATGAATTTGGCGGGTGGCTCTTTCGGTTTTGCACAGCAGCAATTTTCTACTCTTCAACATATCAATAAAAAATATCGTTTTTCCTTTGATCAAAGTTTTACACGATCGGATGGCTATAGAGAGCAGACAGCATTAAATAAAAAAACTTTTCAGACAGCACATTACTGGGATTATACACCAATAGCCAGTCTAAAATTATTGGCGCTTTATAGTGATTTAAACTACCAGACACCGGGTGGACTCACACTAGAACAATATCAAGAAAACCCACGTGCAGCAAGACCTGCAACAGCAAACGCTCCATCTGCAAAACAACAAAAAGCAGCTATCGACAATAAAACTCTATACGCAGGACTATCTCATAAAATCAAAATCGGGGATAGACTGAGCAATACAACTACTATTTTTGGTTCTTCATCCAAAGTTGAAAATCCATTTATTACCAATTACGAATTTAGGGACGAGCGCAATCTAGGTTACCGAAGTTATTTTTCTTATGAATCCCAAGATCAATGGAACTGGCAATTGCAAGTTGGTACAGAAGGTCAAAAGGGCTGGTATGATATCGCTAACTATAATAACCATGGTGGTACCCCTACCGATCTTCAAGCTGAGGATAAATTGGAGAATTGGCAACATTTTTATTATGCAAGGGCTAAAATGATCATTGCCAAGAAGTGGACAGTAGAAGGAGCTATTGGATTAAATAAAAATCAAGTTGCTTATAAACAATTGCATCCTACGGTTTCATTACAAAAGGACCAAATATCGTTCGGAACGACTTGGATGCCCAAGATGTCCACATCCTATTTGTTGACACCAAATTTTGCGATACGTGGTTCTATATCCTCCGGATTTTCAGCTCCAACCATTGCTGAAATCCGATCTTCAGATAATCGGATCAATACAGAACTAAAACCCGAGTCTGGTTACAATCAAGAGATTGGCTTAAGATGGGAATGGATGAACCGTCGCCTTATCACTGATATATCCTACTATCAGTACAAAATGAATAATGCCATCATTCGACAATTGAATGAGAATGCTGTCGAATATTATCAGAATGCGGGCAAGATCAAACAAAAAGGAATCGAGAGTTCGATCACAGGTTTTATCGTGACACCGTCTACGGCAAATCATGTTGTAAAATCACTCTATATCAATTCTAGTTTGACCTACCATCATTATCGATTTGGAACTTATCAAGTAGGAAAAGACAGCTATGACAACAACAAACTTACGGCTGTGCCCGATTGGATTATTGTACATACACTTCAGCTCGATCTTGCTCATCAGATTGGCTTTAATCTGCAGCATAATTACACCTCAAAAATGCCGTTAAATGATGCTAATACAGCCTTTGCAGAATCTTTCCATCTGATTCAAGCAAAAATGCAGTGGGGTTTTAAATTTTCAACGAATCTACAGGCTAACCTTTATCTTGGTGTTGACAATTTGTTGAATGAAAAATATAGCCTCGGCAACGATATCAACGCTTTTGGTGGTCGATATTATAATGCAGCACCTACTCGAAACTTTTTTGCTGGACTAAAATTGAGTTATTAGATGAAAGAGAACTATGCTATTAAAAAACTTGCTGATGGTACTCCTATTCCTTATGAGCTATTGTTGCTCGCGGATGAAACCAAAGAAGCTATAAACAAGTATATTTTTGATTGCACCATCTTTACCTTAATCAAGGAAAAGTCAAATGATCTGGTTGGAGTCATGGCGATCGTACATTTAGATCAAGATACTGTTGAGCTGAAAAATATTGCAATTGCGCCCCAGGAACAGTCCCAGGGTTTTGGAACTGATTTATTATCTTTCTTAAAATCTTACGCACGAGATCAGCATTGTCAACAGATATGGGTAGGGACCGCTGATATCGGACACCTACAGCATCGATTCTATTTGCGCAATGGATTTGAGATGGATCATATCCGTAAGAATTTCTTTTTGGACCATTACACTGCCCCTATTATAGAGAACGGGATACAAATGAAGCATATGCTTGTTTTTTCATACTGTTTAAAAACGCGTACAAATTAAGCATAGAATATCGTTAATCTAAACATTTATATATACCTTTAAAAATACTAGCTTTATATAAAAGCGTATCTAAAACCATGAGCAACTTCAATTATCCATTAAACTTTCTATTTAAGATTTCTACTTTTCATAATGATTTTACGATAAAGGATAGTGAGGATCGTACGCTATTTTACGTTCGTCAAAAACTGTTCAAGTTAAAAGAGGAAATCATTATTTTTTCTGATGAAAGTCGGTCAGAACAACAATATAGTATTAAAGCAGACCGTTGGTTAGATTTCAATGCAAACTACACGTTTACCGATCATAAAACGACTGAAATAATTGGAAAGGTAGGACGAAAAGGCATGCGATCGATTTGGAAAGCGAATTATAATGCATTTGACCGAGATGGTGTAGAAGATTACAAGATCCAAGAAGATAATGGATGGGTAAAAGTTGGGGATAGCTTTTTGGGAGAGATCCCGATCCTCAATATTCTCACGGGATATCTTTTCAACCCTTCTTATACTATGTATGATAAAGAGGGAAATAAGGTCTTACAACTCCAGAAAAAACCTTCTTTTTTCGGTCGTAAATTCACGTTGGATAAGCTCGCAGAGGTCGATCCCAAAGATGAAACTAGATTAATTCTTTGTTTTATGATGATGATCTTACTCGAACGTGAAAGGGGATAATATAGAAAAGGAGCATATAGATAGTATATGCTCCTTTTTTCTTTATAAATTTTTTATTAAACGGTTCAATTGATATAATTTGACAAGTCTATCAATAAAAAACAGAATCAATAAGGCATAAATGATTTGGGAAACCAATAGTGCATTTTCCTGTTGTGGCAAATTGATGTTAAGATCTCTCCAAGATCTGCTTAGTAAATAATTCAATACTACGCCAAATAGCATTCCGGCCAGGAAAAAGTAAATTCCTTTTTTTCTATCTTGCAAAACGGCAATAGACTTTTTATCATCCTGCTCGATAGTCAACATGACTCGACTTTCAAAATCTGAGAAAGGCATTTTAAGTTTGCTGCTCTGCATCAACGATTTCATTAATTCATCTTTATTCTCCATGCTACACATTTGCTTTATTCATTAATTTCTTCAATATGCCATACATGCGTTTACGACCGCGGTGTAAGATCACACGTGTATTGGCATCAGTCCATCCGGTTATTAGGGAAACCTCTTTAATGCTTTCTTCTTCCAGATAAAATAGGCGTAATGCTAAACTTTCATTGGCAGGTAGTAAGCAAAGTGCTTCATTAATAAGTTGACTTCGCTCCTCTTCTTCCAGTAACGTAAGTTCATGCTCATCGATCAGCTCCTGATTATAATCAGGCTGAAAATCTAATACTTCAATTTTGATCTTGCGTAATCGCATAAAGGCTGTATTGACTACAATTCGGTATAACCAGCTACTAAATTTAGACTGCTGGTGAAACGTGTCCAATTTATGGTAACATTTGACAAAAGCATCCTGAGCGACTTCTTCTGCAAGCGATTCGTTCTTCACAATACTCATTGCAACAGAAAAGACCATATCCTGATACTTCTGTAAAAAATACCGAAAGGAATGCCGATCTCCCGCTAAGACTTTATCAATATACTGTTGATCCATCAATCCCTGTCTTGCTTGGGTTTATCTATATAGCTTGCAAGAACCATCGCAATACCACCACAAAGTACAATAATCGAAACTTTTAAAACTGCAGTAATTGGCTGCACCTGATACTGTGTCATTAAACCAACAATAAACAGTCCTATTCCGATTCCTACAGCTAAAATACCTAACCGTAACCATTGTGAGATCTGCACCTTCTTTTTATAAAACTGAGATAAATCAAGCCCAGCTTCTATCAATGCCATACGTTCTTTGTTGCGAGCTTGAAAATAGTAATAAAGTGTAAAAAAAATTGTGCTAAATAAGGATACAACCATAATAGCAATCACTGTTTCTTCATTCATAATTTATATTTTTCTCATTAGATGCATACAGATTATCAAATGTTACAGCTCAGTGCTATAAATTTAAAAAATATTCTTCTTTACTCTTTTCTAGTTGCTTTATGATTCTACTCAGCAGAAGTGAGATCAACACTTGCAAAACAAGGGTAACTATACGATAGACGAATATTTATGAATAAATTGGTTTTAAATGACGGAATTAAAATGGTAAATAAAACAAATTTATCTAAGTTTGAATAGCATGTATAAAAAAGACGATTCGCCACAGGGTTCAGATGATTTTCACCAGTTTCGGTTTTCAGATATTCATTTTGACAATGAATATCGATACAGCTTTTATTCCTGGATGTCGAACTTATCCGATAACCAAGCTCCTATCCAAATTTTTTCACTTAAGAAAAATGAAGGTCATTTTTTGATTCTTTCTTTAGGCACTAGCTACGATGTCATTGTGGTCTATGACAGCCCCGTGCTTACCTTATTTTGTAATTGTTCTGACCGCGAAGAATTCTGTATCCATCAAAAACTGATTTTAAATGAAATCTATAAGAATGATCACGTGTATTTATTTTTTTCAGCTAATGCTTATCAGGATCATCTGAAAAAAATAGCGATTAAATACGGACTAGAACATGAACTGCAATTGGAAGACTATTTCGAGATCGAATGGGTCGATGGACATGTAAAAATTCACAAAAAGCAAGATAATTTACTGGATCTGTCTTTGGATATCCTTAACACCGCAACTGGTACTGATCTAACACGTATTGACAAAGAAGTCGAACAACAGACCAATATCTTGGTCCTGAAAGAGCATAAATACTACAAACATCCACAGGTATTGCTTTATCGTGCTACACGTGCTAAGAATGGATCTTTAAAAAATCCATTACAACAGATTTCTTGTGAGGAAATGATCTGGAAAAGTAAAGATATCACGGAAAGCCAATTCTTCACGGCTCTTCATTTTTTAGGACAAAATACCGTAGAAGAAGGGAATCAACAGATTATAGCATTTAAAAAGTTGATTAAAAATCCACTGGGACTGGAGATCTATCAGCAGGATAAATCTCAATCCCAAAGTATTTCGGCAAATGGTCTAACGCAGATTACATTAAGAGAGCTTCCAAAGACAATTCGTATCGATATCGATCAAGTTGGTAATTTTTTTACTATTCGGAGTTCCATCCAAATTGCAGGACAAGATCATCCTTTACAGCAACTTGCGTTAGTATTTGATTATTTCACCCAAGTCCAGCAGCATTTTTATTTTATTGAAAATCGACAGATCCTCACCCTTTTCAAACTGTTCCATACTACAGCTGATCACCTTAAAGTACATCAATCGAAGTTTGAGGATTTTAAGAGAGATTTCTTAATGGTCATGGAAGAAGTCGTAGAAGTCAATTATTTATACATCCCAAAGGCTAGCAGTAAACAAATTAAAGATCAGCAATTCTACAGCGATACTGAAGCGATTATCTATCTTGAAGAATCTGGTGATTACATCAATCTGATCCCAACCATGCGCTACGCTGATGTAGAGGTGCCGGTACGTAGTAGACGGTCCATTTTTGGATTTGATAAAAATGGAAAGAAGTTTTTAGTGAAACGGGATCTCGAAGCTGAACTCCAGATTGTCAGTTTAATCATCAAACAACATCCCTATTTTGAGGAGCAGCTGGATGAAGATTTTCTGCACTTCTATCTGCATCGTAAACATTTCCTGGAATTGGACTGGTTTCTGAATGTTTTTGAGGATTGGCGTAATCATCACATCTCTATCATCGGATTTAACGAAATAAAAACAATTAAATATAATTCCTTTAAGGGCAAAATAGCTATTCATGTGCTCAGTGGGCAGAATTGGTTTAATGTCAATGTGGATATACAGTTTGGCAAAAGTAAAGGTTCTCTTAAAAACCTTCAAAAAGCCATTCGTAACAAATCAAAATTCATCACCTTAGATGATGGTACGCAAGGTATGCTTCCGGAAGAATGGCTTAATAAATTTGAACAGTTTTTTTTAGCTGGTGAAATAATCGATGATAGCCTCTTACAGATTGCGGAAACTAATTATTCAGCTATCGATCAGTACTTTGAGGAACAATGGTTATCCCAAATAGCAAAAGAACGGCTTGAGGAAATCAAAAGTAAAATCAAAAATATCGATCAGGTCAAACCGGTAGCACTATCCAAGGATTTTATAGGCAGCCTAAGAAGTTACCAACATGATGGACTGAACTGGTTGAATTTTTTAGATGAGTTTAATTTTGGAGGTTGCCTAGCAGATGATATGGGGCTTGGAAAAACGATCCAGATCATTGCCTTTATTTTAAACCAGCGTATCAAAGTTAAAAACAATTGCAATCTACTGATACTGCCAACTACGCTTATTTTCAACTGGAAAAATGAACTGGAGAAATTTGCACCATCGATTAAAACACTTGTACTGCAAGGCACAGATCGGCAAAAAAACACCCAAGGATTTGAGCAATATGAACTGATATTAATTTCTTATCATAACCTATTGACCGATATCAATCATTTAAAAAAACATGCTTTCAACTATATTTTTTTAGACGAGTCGCAACAGATAAAAAACCCCAATTCACAACGTTACCAAGCGGTCACCAAACTCACTGCGCGCAATCGTATCGTCATCACTGGAACACCAATCGAAAACAGTACCATGGATTTGTTTGCTCAACTGTCCTTTGCTAACCCCGGATTATTAGGTTCAAAAAAATATTTTAAAGATGTTTACACAACGCCTATCGATGGATTTAGTAATAAAAAAAGACTGGAAGAACTGCAACGCAAAGTAAAACCTTTTATTCTAAGACGCACAAAAACTGAGGTCGCCAAAGAGTTGCCTGCAAAAAATGAAATCGTACTTTACTGCGAGATGAAACCTGCGCAAAGGCATATCTATGATACGTATGAAAAAGAATTTCGAGAATTTATATCTGTAAAAGATGGAGATGAAATCCGTAAAAGTCCCATGCATGTCTTAAAAGGACTGACTAAACTGCGACAGATCTGTAACTCAACAAAATTGCTAAAAACAGAAGATCTAAGTGTGGAGCAAGATGCATGTAAAATTGAAATGCTGGTGGAACAGGTGCTGGATAAAAGTCCTTATCAAAAAATTATCATCTTTTCACAGTTTGTCAGTATGTTAAATCTAATCGAAATGGCTTTATCAAAACACGATATCACGGCACTAAAATTGACAGGACAAACAAGAGATAGGCAATATATTGTATCTCAATTTCAGGAAAATGATGCGCAAAGGGTTATCTTGATCAGTTTAAAAGCTGGTGGAACAGGTCTAAATCTAACGGCCGCGAGTTTAGTTTATCTGGTAGACCCCTGGTGGAATCCTGCTGTTGAAGCACAAGCTATCGACCGTGCTTTCCGGATCGGTCAAGCCAAAGATGTGACCGCTATACGTTTGATCTGCCCAGATACTGTCGAGGACAAAATCATGAAACTGCAGGCAAATAAAACAGCCATAGCGGATAATATCATTTCCAGCAAATACAATCCAATTGCGGATTTTATGAATAAAGAGCGTTTACTTGCTCTATTTGAATAGACAGGAAATTTAGAAAGAACTACTGCACCGATGAAAAAATTAAAGCAAACCATGGAATATTTGAAATCTCTAGAAAAGATTTCTGTTGCAGAAAACATACATGATATTTGGTCTTATATCTGCTATTCTCCTAAAATGCCTTTGAGACATCATCAGGAACAGTTGATTGAATTAGCCTCAAAAAATAAACTGACGGTAAAAGATGAGTTTTTCTGTGGCCATCTATTATCCTTTCCTGTCTTTCGTTGGGGAGCGGGTAAGGACATCGTTTTATTAACACATGGATGGGGATCAAAAGCTGCGGATTTTTCCATACTTATTGAGCAGCTATTGGAAAATCCAGACTTAACGATAATTGCATTTGATGCCCCTGGAAATGGAGAGGCTGAGGGTGAGCTATCCAACTTAATCTTATATATAGAAGCTGTGCAAGCTATTATAACTGCCTACGGTATGCCTGCCATAACAATTGGTCATTCTCTTGGGGCTATGGCCAATGTCGCGGCTTTAGCCCATATCAAACATGAGCCAACTTGGATCATTAGCCTTACTCCTCTAGTAAACTTAAAAGCGAATTTTGCGGCCAGCATGGATTATGTAAATGTTCCCCGAGATGTTCAAGAGCACTTCTTCCACAATTTTGAAGAAAAATTCAATATGAAAATTGCTTATTTTCATTTAAATAGTTTATACACCTTCCCTAATAGCCAACAGCATCTGTTACTGTACGACAAGGAAGATAAAATTGCTCCCTATGATTATCTGCAATCATATTTGGAAGATCATCCTCAAATAGAAGCTATCAACCTGAACGCTGTTGGTCATGAAAAAATATTAAGGTCTCCTGAAGCTATAGCGCTAATCCTTGAAAAGGTGAAAACGTTACAGTCAGAAAAATAAGACGGTGACGAATATGAGCTATAATAGCGTATCACTAAAATATTGACTTAATTGAAATCCTGAATAGTTAGTAAAAACTTCATCAATCATGCGAAATAGTTCCTTGCACACCTTCTTAACTTACAGTATTGCCTTCGTTTGGTTTGCAAATGGTCTATATTGTAAAGTGCTGAATTTAGTTCCACGACATCAAAAAATTGTCTCCGTAATTTTAGGTGATCAATATGCAGGCGTATTAACGTTACTTATCGGTCTCGCAGAAATTATTATGGCTATATGGATTTTAAGCGGTTTTAAGTCACGTTTAAATTGTATTGTTCAAATTATTGTAATTGCTATGATGAACAGTCTAGAACTATTATTTGTACCTCATTTATTGCTTTGGGGTCCCTGGAATATCTTATACGCTTTAATATTTATCCTCATTATCTACAGCAACGAATACTATTTTTCTAAAAATAAAGGCCATGTTCGCATTTCTTAAAAATCACCCTTTTGCTGTTGAAGCATATTTCGAAAGTTCTATTGTTTTAACATTTGCCGTTTCTAAGGAGAAATTAGTGGAACTGATTCCTAAAACATTGACATTGGATACACTTAATGACCGCTATGGATTTTTGGCTGTAGCATTAGTGAAAACAACTCAATTAAGACCTAAAGGTTTTCCGAAGGTATTCGGAAATGATTTCTTTCTTATTGGATATCGAATTTTTGTAAAATATGAAAATGAAAAAGGGAAGAAACGTCGTGGATTATATATTCTAAAATCCGAAACCAATCGAAAAAAAATGGAAATTTTGGGCAATATCTTTAGTCATTATAATTATAGGACAACCGATATCCAACAGCAACAAAAAGGTAAAGAGCATTGCGTTTCTTCCAAAAATTCTAATTTTCAGATCGAGTATAGCGAGGGAGATATTAACAGTGAATTACCGGCACAATCTCCCTTTATTGATTGGAAAGAGGCCAGGAAATATGCTGGACCACTTCCATTTACTTTTAATTATGATGCAAAGAATAACGAAATGCTAATTATTGAGGGAGTCAGAGAAAACTGGAAACCTATCCCAATAACAGTATCTCAATACCATGTCGAATTTTTGAAAGAGCTAAAATTAGATGATGCTATGTTAGCAAATGCTTTTATTATTAATGATATATCCTATTCTTGGAAAAAAGGAATTAAAGAAAAATGCAGCAATTAAGGAAACCACTTCAAGGTCTAGGAAATATCATCCGATTCAATTGGCACTTCTATCTCATTGCCTTATTGTGTATAGGTTTATTATTATGGGGTTATTTTATCGTTAGTGATCATCTTAAATTTTATTTTTTGGTACTGTTGAGTATGGTCTGTCTCTCTACGGGACTGTCTTTAATTGCATCATTTTATATTTATGATTTCAGCGATTTCTATTCTTTAAAATGGTTAAAAAAATCTTATGAAAATAGATCAATTGTGAATATTAATGCAGGATTTGACGAAACAACTATATATTTAAAACAGGTATTTCCGCAATCAACGATACAAATACTTGATTTTTATGATGCAAAAAAACACACAGAAATTTCTATCAAAAGAGCTCGAAAAGCATATCCATTAGCTAAATCCTGCCTAACGATCAGCACGCTACATATTCCTATTCAATACCAATCAATAGATTTGATATTTCTTATTCTAGCTGCACATGAAATTCGTAATTCAAATGAACGAACTCTATTTTTTAAAGAAATACATCGAACTTTAAAACCTAATGGTGAGGTATATATTGTAGAGCATTTAAGGAACATACCTAATTTTTTAGCTTTCAATATCGGTTTTTTTCACTTTTACAGTAAAAAAAACTGGATAAAAAATTTTAAGGCCTCTGGTTTTGATATCGTTGAAGAAAAAAAACATACTCCATTTATGAGCATATTTAAATTAATGAAAAATGATTGTACACCTTAAATTCATTGGTTTTATTTTAATCTTTTTAGGTATCATACATCTATATTTCCCCAAATATTTTAATTGGAAAGAAGAATTAAAATCACTCAGTTTGATTAACAAAGAGATGATGTTGATCCACACTTTCTTTATCGCAATCACAATAATCTTAATGGGCGTTCTTTGCATATCATCTTCTGAAGAACTCGTCGAAACAGAACTTGGTAACAAATTATCTTTGGGAATGGGGATTTTTTGGTTGTTGAGATTACTTATTCAATTTTTTGGATATTCCAGTAAACTTTGGAAAGGCAAAAATTTTGAAACATTAATTCATATTATTTTTTCTTGCCTCTGGTGTTATCTGACCCTAATCTTCATTATGACATCCATAGGGCAAAAAACATTTTTCTAATGATTAACTTTGTACCACAAACATTTACATAGTAGCATGATTAAAGCAGTTTTTTTTGATATCGACGGTACCCTTCTTAGTTTCGACACCCATAAAGTACCAACTTCAACCGAAAAAGCCATTCAAAAGTTAAAATCAAAAGGTATAAAAGTCATTGTTTCCACGGGTAGATCTATTAATAGTTTAGATCATATCAAATACTTGGACTTTGATGGTTTTATTACTTTCAATGGTGGTTATTGTATTACAAAAGAAGGTGATGTGCTCTTCAGAAAAGGAATAGATGCGACAGATATTAAATCCTTGATCGACCATGCTGCGCAACATGAAGTGAGTTTCTCACTGATGTCAGAACAAGAAATCTCTATATTTAAAGTTACCCCTGAGATCGCTTCCATGTATGAGCTTTTAAACTTACCTGTTCCTCCACAAAGATCTTATGCTGACTTTGATATGGCATCGGTGCTCCAAACGAATATCTTTATTCAACCGGAAGAACAGGAAACATTTATGAACCAGGTCATGCCTAATTCTGTGGCAAGCCGTTGGACTCCTTTATTTGCAGATGTAAATCCTTTAGGCCAGAGTAAACAAGTAGGAATCGATGTATTTATCGATCATTTTGATATTGACATCAATGAAACGATGTCCTTTGGTGATGGTGGAAACGATATCACGATGTTAAAACATACGGCATATGGTATTGCAATGGGTAATGCTAATCCTGAGGTGAAGGCTATCGCAGACTATATTACTGACGATGTCGACAATGACGGTATTTTTAATGCTTTAGCGCACTTTGAGGTCATTTAAAACCTTAAAGTAAGATTTGAACGAAATGTATGTGCATTACTATTCATGATCAACGTATGTCGATCGCCAAATTCAAATTGTAATCGTGCTTGAAAGTTCTCCATAGTATCATTTATTTTTTGATCGACAATATGGTGATTGACATGATTGGTTACATCCAATAAAAGATTTTTCTCAAACACTGAAATCTTAATTTTCATGGGATATTTTTCTATGGCATGATACCCCTGCCATAAGGCATTTTGAATTAATGGCAGTAATATAAAACGAGGTATTAATAGGTTCGGATATTCGATCTTTTTACTCCACACAATGGACATATGTCCTACAAAAACCTGACTAAATAAATAAACATACCGCTCTATAAAATTGATTTCTGCATCAGCAGAAATCATAGTCTCTGTTTGGAAAGCGATATCCTGATAATCTAAAAAAGCTTGTAAAAAAGACGTATCATTGGGATCATCCTTAATTTTATTTAGACAGCCTCGCAACAATGCAACATCTACCTGACTATTTAGATAAGATAGCGTAGCCTTATCTTTCCATTGCTCCTGTAAGTTTTCAGGAACCTTACTACTCCATAAACGATTCCACAATCGATCCATACGACTCTAATTTATCAAATTTAACGCGCTATTTTAACTTTTCTAATGCCTCCGCAACCCTATACTCCACAATCTTTCCGATTAGTTCATAAGGAATTGGTTGCTGTAACGGAAACTGGACTGAACCTTTACCTTGTTTATAAGAAGCAAGTTGGGCCTCAAATTGCGAGTGACCGGTCGGTGTTGCATAAAACCCAATATGTTTCTGAAAACCGCCAAAATAAACGAGTGGTTTTCCTTTAAAGTGATAAGCTGGCATACCGTAGGCAATTTTCTCTTTAGTGTCGGGAGCATGATCCATAATGGTCTTCCGCATCTGCAACAAAATCTGTTGGATGTCTTTTGGAAAAGAAGCGATATACTCGTCTACTGTTTTAAAGTCAATCTTCATTGTTAATATGATCTTACAATACAAAATAAATGTAAACAAAAGGGAACCATTTTACCAATGATTCCCTTTTGTTTTATACAATAATTTATCCAAATATTACTCCAAACCACTGACACCACCAGAAACAACTAGCTTCATTGCGTCTGTAGCAGACATATCTAATTTTGTTACTAAGGAAGATTTCACGACAACAACTTGTCCTGCGAACGAGTAAGAATAAGGAAAGTAAACAACCACTTCATCTGTCAAATTAATTTTTGATAAATCCGATTGTGTCAAGAAACCAATCTTACTCACACCAATTTCATTCACTTTGACCAAGACAGGGACATTGAATTTTTTGGCATCACCAACAAATGCTTCTGTAAAATCCTTAATCGATGAGTACAAAGTATTCAACAATGGAATACGATTAATCTGATTATTCAACCAGTGCTTAATAGGATCCGTAACAAAATTGGTAAAAACAATTCCTGCTACAACCAAGATTAAAATAACCGTTAAAATACCAATGCCTGGTATATATAAAGGATGCCCAGTCTCATCTTCTAAAAATAAACCTGTTAGATTGAGTGCCGAATCGACCGAAGCTACAATCCAGACAATTAAGAAAATAGCACCTGCTAAAGGAACAACGACCAAGGTTCCTTTTATAAGATAATTTAAAAAAGCTCTAATTAATTTTGATAACATATCACTTGTACCTATAGACTCTGCAAAGATGCGAAATAAGCCTTGAATTACTCGTAAAAATAAACTCTTTTAACCCGTTGGGAGATATTCACCAACAATTCATAAGGGATAGTCCCAATTGCTAATGCAGCCTCTTTCAGATCTGGATAGACAATAACTTCATCTTCTTCATTGACGTCAATATCAGTAACATCTAACATACACATATCCATGCAGATATTACCAATTGTGGGTACCAGTTGCCCATTGATAGACATCTTTCCCACACCGTTTCCAAAACGACGATCATAACCATCTGCATAACCAATCTTAATAGTAGCTGTACGACTAGCACGCTTTAACACACCTGCACGATTGTACCCTACAGTCTCTGTAGCAGCAAGCGATTTGATCTGTGTCACATTAGTTTTCAAAACACTGACTTCTCGAACAGGTAGATCATCACGATCCATATCAATTCCATAGAGACCAATCCCCAATCTTACCATGTCAAAATATGCACTAGGCCATAGATCGATACCTGATGTCGCAGCTATATGTCTTATAAAAGAATATCCTAACTCCTGCTTAAGCTTGGTCGCAAATACATCCAAAAGATGAATTTGATTTTCTGTAAACGCATGATCCACTGCATTTCCTGCTGATGCCAGATGTGAAAAAACAGACTGAACCTTCATTGCCTCTTGATCTTTCAACACAGCCAGTAATTCATCAATTTCTTCTGGCATAAATCCCAATCGATGCATACCCGTGTCTACTTTGATATGGACAGGAAAGTTTTTTAATTGATGTAGCTCCAAATAACGAAGAAATGAAGCTAAAATTCTAAAACTATAGATTTCTGGTTCCAATTTATACTGTACAATGGCATCAAAAGCATTTTCATCTGGACTCATGACCACTATTGGAAGTGTAATGCCACCGTTTCGAAGATCAACACCTTCATCGGCAAAAGCTACTGTCAAATAATCCACATGATTGAATTGTAGCAAATTAGCGATTTCAAAGCTTCCACTACCATAGGAGAATGCTTTGACCATAGCCATTAATTTTACTCCTGCTGGCAATAATCCTCGGTAGACATTAAGATTGTGTTCCAATGCATTCAGATTAATTTCTAAAATGGTATCATGGGATTTTGCAACCAATCGTTTACTGATTTGTTCAAAATGGTAATCACGTGCTCCTTTGATCAAGATAGTGGCATTACTATATTCAATATGCTTAAAATCTTCTATAAACGATGCTGTATCTGGGTAACTGGTTACTGGTAATGAAAATTGAGCTGACAACTGATTCAGTATCGGTCCTATAAAAATCAGATCCGTGAGATCACTGTCTATAATCAAGCGTTTCAATTTATTGATGCTTTTCTCATCGTGCAAGCGAACACCTGGGATATCCGAAAGAATCAATACTTTACGCTGATTTTGTTTCTGCTGTTTTAGAAAATCCAAAGCAATCTGCAGTGCAACTAAATCATTACTGTACGAATCATCAATGATGGAACTGTTATGCTTCCCTTTTTTCAATTCAAGACGCATTTCCATGGGTTGTAATGTAGCTATTCGTTCTGCTATGGTTTTGAAATCATAACCAAATGTAATCATGACAGCGATACATGAAATGGCATTTTCTATAGATGCTTGATCGACAAAAGGGATCTTTACCGTGAAAAATTGTCTGGAGAAACATAAGCTGAGTAATGTGGCTTGATCTTCCTCTTTTTTAACAGAATAGACTTCCAATTGACAGCTGTCATCTTCTCCCCATGCAAATTTATAGATCTGGGAAGGCATATATATATGCTCCAAATATTTTTTTGGATAGATCAATACTTCAGCATCCGTGAAGAGTTTCAGTTTTTCATCAATTTTTTGCTCTTTAGAGTCAAACCCCTCTTTATGTGCCACACCGATATTGGTCAGTATACCATGTGTAGGTTTGATCATCTGTTGAAGTTTTGCCATCTCTCCTACTTCACTGATCCCGGCTTCTATAATCGCAAAATTATATTGGTCATTCAATTCCCACAATGATAGAGCAACTCCAAGCTGCGAGTTATAACTTTTTGGGCTGCGGTATATTTTATATTCAGGAGATAATAATTGAAAAAGCCATTCTTTCACAATAGTTTTACCGTTGCTCCCTGTAATACCTAAGACCGGGGATTTAAATTTCATCCTTTGATGACCAGCAATGGCTTGTAATGCCAAGAAAGTATCGGCCACCCATAATATATTAGCATCTTGCAATACCAGTTCTTGTTGAAAATCATCTTGTAACACAAAATTTCTAATTCCTTTGCTATAGGCATCCATAATAAACTCATGTCCATCCCGACGGTTGACCAGAGCAAAAAATAATCCTGTTTCTGCATTGACGATCTTACGTGTATCATATATCAAATTTTGAATGATACATTGATCATTAACTATAATTGATCTTTGAGGGCTTAAAATCTCCGAAATATCCGCTATGCTGTACATGATTAAAAATTTTATTCAATCAAAGCTCCACATTTTTTCAGTAAGTTCAATATATTTTTGAAATTTGTAAAGATGTTTGACGAAGAGAAAACAAGAAAAAAAATATACACACCTAAGCAGGCATTGCTCAAGGCGGAGAGTTATTGTGCGTATCAAGAACGGGCTCAACAAGAAGTACGGGATAAATTATATGACTGGGGATTACACCAAGAAGATGTTGAGCAAATCATCTCGCAATTGATATCAGAGAATTTCTTAAATGAAGAACGATTTGCGATTGCTTATACCTTGGGTAAGCTGCGGATAAAGAGCTGGGGAAAAATAAAGATCAAACAGTCTTTAAAATTTAAACGAGTTTCAGAACCTTTGATTAAAATTGCATTATCGAAAATTGATTTAGATGAATATGAGCATAAACTCAGCGAGCTGGTCGATAAAAAACAGTTTTTAATAAAAGATAAAGATCCTTATATAATCAAGAATAAGCTATTTCAATATGCTTTATCCCGCGGTTTTGAAAGTGATATCATTTCTTCTGTCCTGAAAGAAAAGGGCTTATAAAAAAAAGAAAATAAAGCTTGGATGAAAATTTGTTTTTTTAATTATTAGCTCTATATTTGCATCACCAAAACAGAAAACAACTTGTTAGCTGTTAGTAATGCGAAAATAGCTCAGCTGGTAGAGCACAACCTTGCCAAGGTTGGGGTCGCGAGTTCGAATCTCGTTTTTCGCTCCACATTAAGATCACCTGCCTAGGTGGTGGAACTGGTAGACACGCAGGACTTAAAATCCTGTTTCCGTTAAGGAAGTGCGGGTTCGATTCCCGCCCTAGGTACAAGAAAGCTCATCCAAAAGATGGGCTTTTCTTGTTTTAGACCCTGTCTTTTTTGATTGAATTGATTAAACATATTCTCTGGTTTTTTATCATGTTATAAATAAGCAGTGAAATAATCGTGATCTTATAGAAGGTTCATAAAGTTAAAACCCTATAATAATCCACTATTAAATTTCAATTATATCATTCTCAACTTCTACTCGATATCAAACAGTTATTATCTTCTTAGAAATTCAACTCTCATGGTAAAATTTTCTTTAAAATTAGTTCCTTACTATGTTGTAATAAAATGTGATTTTGTATTTTTTTATATCTTTAGCAAACGAAAACTTTTTCAACACAACACCGCAACAGCTTACATATGATAACTAACATCAAGATCACAGATACCAAAATTTTGTCTGATAATTGGTATGTTCTCAAAAAGATTACTTATGAATATTTAAAAAAGGATGGTACGATTATAAGTCAAAGTAGAGAGGCCTACGATAGAGGAAATGGTGCTACTATTTTACTATACAACAAAGAGCAAAAAACTGTTATCCTGACCCGACAATTTCGCCTTCCAACATTTATTAATGGAAATGAAACAGGAATGATGATTGAAGCTTGTGCAGGTTTACTGGATAAAGATAATGCGGAAGATTGTATTAGAAGAGAAACGGAAGAAGAAACGGGATATAAAATTACAGATGTAAGAAAGATATTTGAAGCTTACATGTCTCCTGGCTCGGTTACAGAAATTCTTCATTTCTTTATAGCCGAATATGCAAAAGAAATGAAGGTGAGTGAAGGTGGAGGACTGGATCATGAAGAAGAAAACATTGAGGTATTAGAATTAGATATTTCCGAAGCCATGCAGATGGTCGCGAACGGTGAGATCAAAGATGCTAAAACAATTATGTTGCTTCAATATATTAAATTAAACGATATTTTATAAGCTCCTTTAGTAATTCTGGTCGATTCTACTTGCTCTATTTTATGATCTGTCAAGGAGAAGAGGTGGATATACTCTTCTGTCACAAAACAATGGATAGACTAAAATAAATCTACCTCTTTTCGTTTATTAATTTTTTTTACCTAGTTTAGTGAAAACTTTAGGGGTGTCTGCAAGATTTGCAGGCTGAGATTTTACCCTTAGAACCTGATCCGGATCATACTGGCGTAGGGAAAAGTAAGATGTCTTCATTGTGCATATACCTGCATAACTGTGGCCATTCCTAAAGTTTTTTATTTAAAAATTTTAAAAGGAATGGAACTCACGATCAATCACCAAGCACGTTTTTTTGAACAGCCACCCTCCTCTTTGGAAGGTTTGATGCTTTTGGAATTTCCAGAAAAAAGCAAAGGAATTGCTGTTGCCATTAATAACCAAGTCATACCCAAAACGGCTTGGGCAACGACCAAATTACAGCATCAGGATTCAATTCTCATCATTTCCGCAACGCAAGGCGGATAAATCATTCATACCTATACTAAACCATTATGTTAGAACAAAACATTACCCAGACCCCTTTCCCAAATTCGAAAAAAGTCTACATCCCAGGAAAACTCTTCCCAATTCAGGTGGCTATGCGTGAAATTACGCTTAGCCCTACTAAATTAAGCAAAGGTGGTGTGGAAATCAATCCTCCGGTAACCATTTATGATACATCAGGTCCATATACCGATGATCACGCAAAAATCGATATCCGTAAGGGTCTACCACGCACTCGAGAAAATTGGATATTGGACAGGCAAGATGTTGAAATTTTACCGCAGATCAGTTCCGATTATGGTCAAGAACGATTGGCGGATGCGGATCTGGATGAACTTCGTTTTGAATATAGCCATAAGCCTAAAAAAGCATTAGCAGGTCAAAACGTAAGTCAATTACATTATGCTAGAAAAGGGATCATCACCCCAGAAATGGAATATGTTGCTATTCGTGAAAATCAACGCATTGAGCAAATAGAAGCGGCGACAATGGGTATGGAACACCAACACGCGGGACATAGTTTTGGTGCTCGTACACCAAAGAAATCGATCACAGCGGAATTTGTACGTGAAGAAATCGCAGCGGGTAGAGCTATCATCCCGAACAATATCAATCATCCAGAAAGTGAACCGATGATTATCGGACGTAATTTTTTAGTGAAAATAAATGCCAATATTGGCAATAGTGCAGTGACGTCCAGTATTGAGGAAGAAGTAGACAAAGCTGTTTGGGCATGTCGCTGGGGTGCAGATACGATAATGGATCTTTCAACGGGTAAAAATATCCATGAAACACGTGAATGGATCATCCGTAATTCTCCAGTCCCAATCGGCACAGTGCCTATATATCAAGCTTTGGAAAAAGTAAAAGGTGTAGCAGAAGATCTGACTTGGGAGATATTTAGAGATACCTTAATCGAACAAGCAGAACAGGGTGTTTCCTACTTCACCATTCATGCAGGGGTATTGTTGAGATATATTCATCTGACAGCAAAACGCGTAACGGGAATTGTATCTCGTGGTGGATCGATCATGGCAAAATGGTGTTTATTCCATCATAAGGAAAACTTTTTATATACGCACTTTGAAGATATCTGTCAGATCATGAAGCAATACGATGTCGCCTTTTCATTGGGTGATGGTCTTCGCCCTGGTTCTATTGCTGATGCGAACGATGCTGCACAGTTTGCGGAGTTAGAGACTTTAGGGGAGTTAACTAAAATTGCATGGAAACATGATGTACAAGTTATGATTGAAGGGCCTGGTCACGTGCCGATGCATATGATTAAGGAAAATATGGACAAACAGCTTGAAGTTTGTGATGAAGCACCTTTTTATACGTTGGGTCCATTGACGACAGATATTGCTCCTGGTTATGACCATATTACTTCGGCAATAGGTGCGGCTATGATCGGATGGTTTGGATGTGCCATGCTATGCTATGTTACTCCTAAAGAACATCTTGGATTGCCGAATCGAAAAGATGTGAAAGATGGGGTCATTACCTATAAATTAGCCGCACATGCCGCTGATCTAGCCAAAGGGCATCCTGGAGCTCAATACCGAGATAATGCTTTGAGCAAGGCTAGGTTTGAGTTCCGTTGGGAAGATCAGTTTAATCTTTCATTAGATCCCGATACCGCGCGAGAATTTCATGATGAAACATTACCGGCTGATGGTGCAAAAGTGGCCCACTTTTGTTCAATGTGCGGTCCCAAATTTTGTTCGATGAAGATTACGCAAGAGATACGGGATTCTGCGGAACAGGGAATGATGGATATGTCTAGAGAATTTATCGAGCAAGGTAAGGAGCTTTATCTATGATCCTAGTTTTGACTGCTGAACAGACTGCACCTCGTGAACTACAGGTGATCAATGATATACTAGACGCGGGATTGGAACTGTTGCACATTCGGAAGTACAGCTTTTCTGATGATGAAATGTCTCAATTTATTAACGGGATAGCAACTCCTTATCGAAATCGCCTTGTCATGCATAGTCATCATCATCTAGCGGAACAATTTAACATCAAGAGATTGCATTTTAATGAGCACGATCGAAAATTGGGGATACAAAATCAGTTCAGTCAACAGACCATCCGATCAACATCAGTACATAGTATCCATGATTTCAACAGATTGGATCATCAATGGTCTTACGCTTTGCTTAGTCCGATGTTTTTAAGCATTTCAAAGCTTAATCATGGGGCTAAACATACCGTAAAAAAAGAACTCAAATACCGGGATAACCAGCAGGTTCATTTAATTGGACTTGCTGGCATACACGCCGAAAACATCATCTCTTTATATCAGGATGGAGTTGATGGGGTCGCATTATTGGGAACCATCTGGAAAAGCGAACAACCTTTAATCAATTTTAAAAAATGTCTACAGATAGACTTTTCCTACTCCTCATAGCAGATCTTGATCCTGACGGTGATACAGGCACTTATATTAAAACTATGGAGCTTTATCGACACTAGCAGTTGATAGGATATAATAAAATCGAACTATGTCAATTAGAAAAAACTATATCAGACAATTTTTAAAGAGCAAAAAAAGTCTTACCGGTCAACATCATGTTTAGTAAAATTCAATATATATCTCAGGGGAATACAGCTCTGGAACAGGAAACAAATATCAGAAACGCACTACGAGCTGGTGCTGATTGGATTCAATTGCGTTGGAAAGAGGGCAATGAAGATCAATTATTAACATTAGCCATCTGTATTAAACAACTGTGCTTTCAATATGGTGCAAAACTGATCATCAATGATCATGTTCACATTGCTAAAGCCGTAGATGCTGCTGGTGTTCATCTGGGATTAACGGATAGCAGTATACTGGAAGCAAGATTATTACTAGGATCTAAGAAGATTATTGGAGGTACAGCAAATAATCTATCTGATGTACAGCAACGCATAGCAGAAAACTGTGATTACATTGGTCTTGGACCGCTACGTTTTACCTCTACTAAAGAAAAGCTAAGTCCTATATTGGGATTCACAGGATATCAGGAGATCATTCAAAATTTAAGAACTGAAGGAACTGACTATCCTCCTATTTTTGCTATAGGAGGAATCTTACTCGAAGATATTACCCTTCTTCAAGAAATGGGTATATATGGCGTAGCACTCTCAGGTCTCATCACAAAACAACCTCAACTTATTCAAGAACTTAAAAATAAATTGGAATGGATACTTTAAAAATAGCAGATCGCATCTTTAAATCTCGACTTTTCTTAGGAACAGGAAAGTTTGGACACCTCAATCAAATGCAAGAATCTTTGATTGCATCGGGTTCTGAAATGGTTACCATGGCTTTAAAACGGTTGGATCATCAGTCTTTCTCGGATGCATTTTTAGAAGCATTACAGATTCCAGCAGTACATTTGTTGCCAAATACTTCGGGAGCGCGTAATGCTAAGGAAGCTATATTGGCGGCACAACTTGCTCGGGAAGCTTTGGAAACCAACTGGGTAAAATTGGAGATCCACCCGGATTCCCGTTACCTCATGCCTGATCCTATTGAAACGCTATTAGCTACTGAACAGTTGGCAAAACTAGGTTTTATTGTACTACCCTATATACATGCCGACCCCGTGCTTTGTAAACGTCTAGAGGAAGTTGGAACGGCGGCAGTCATGCCATTAGCAGCGCCTATAGGGAGTAATAAGGGATTACGCACTATAGATTTTTTAGAAATGATTATTGCCCAAAGCCAAGTACCTGTCATCGTAGATGCTGGTATAGGCACACCATCTGATGCTGCAAAAGCAATGGAAATTGGTGCCGATGCCGTACTAGTCAATACAGCAATCGCTACGGCAACATATCCTGTGAAAATGGCTGAAGCATTTAAAGAAGCCGTGATCGCAGGAAGAAAAGCCTATCATGCTGGACTAGGCGGGGTGGAAAATCGGGCGATAGCATCTAGTCCTCTAACCTCATTTTTAATCGATTAAACTATCATGATGCAAACGTTTCAACAACTATTTACACAATATAACTGGCATGATATTAAGGAAAAAATATACCATAAAACAATTGATGATGTCAGAAAAAGTCTTCGGAAGGAAAAAAGAAATTTAGACGATTTTCTTGCCTTGATATCTCCTGCGGCGACAACCGAATTGGAGGAGATGGCACGACTGACTCAACAGGTCACACAACGCAGATTTGGTAAAACAATACAATTATATGCTCCTTTATATCTGAGTAATGAATGTCAAAATATCTGTACGTATTGTGGATTTAGTATGGATAATAAAATCAAACGAAAAACACTCTCCAATAGCGAATTATTGTTGGAGGCGATGGCACTAAAATCGATGGGGGTCAATCATGTATTACTGGTGAGCGGAGAAGCAAATAAAACCGTAGAGATCAGTTATTTTAAGAATGCTATCCAGTTACTGAAACCTTATTTTGCGCAGATATCCATTGAAGTACAACCTTTAACATCAGAGGAATATCTCATTTTGCATAATGAGGGAGTCCATTCTGTACTTGTCTATCAAGAAACCTATCATCAAAAGGTCTATAAAACCTATCACCCAAAGGGTAAGAAATCCAATTTTGAATATCGCTTGGATACTCCCGACCGTATCGGTCAAGCAGGTATTCATAAAATCGGATTAGGGGTACTGTTAGGTCTTGAAGATTGGCGTGTGGATAGTTTTTTTAACGCATTACATATTGACTATCTAGAGAAGCAATATTGGCGTACAAAATATTCGGTTTCATTTCCACGGCTACGTCCTGCTGAAGGGGTATCAACGCCTAACTTTATCATGGAAGATCGGGATTTGCTCCAATTAATATGCGCGTATCGCCTATGGAATGAAAATCTTGAAATTTCCATATCTACACGTGAACGTGAAAAATTTAGGGATCATATTATTCCTATCGGTGTGACGAGCATGAGTGCCGCTTCAAAAACAAATCCTGGTGGCTATGTTGTCGATCCCCAATCGCTCGAACAATTTGAAATCAGTGATGAACGAAGTATGGAAACTATCCAAAATATCATTAAAAAAGCTGGATACGACCCTATCATGAAAGATTGGGACATAAGCTACTCGGGATAACAATTTAAATTTTCTATTACATGGAACAACATAGTGCTTTTGATCGATACTCCCGCCAAATTTTTATTAATGAAATCGGTATCGAGGGGCAACAAAAAATCATGGCGGCAAAAGTATTGGTCATTGGTGCAGGTGGATTGGGTTCACCCGTACTTCAATATCTTGCGGCGGCTGGTATTGGAAATATAGGGATTGTTGATTTTGATCATGTCGAAATCCATAATCTCAATAGACAAGTTATTCACGCCGAAAAAAGCATACATGTAGACAAAGTAAAAAGTGCGTCTGCTTATATTGAAGAACTAAATTCTTCCATCAAGGTGACCAGCTTAATGACAAAAATTAGTACTGACAATGTAGATGGTATCATTGCGGCATATGATGTTGTGGTCGATGGTTCAGATAATTTTAACACTAGATATCTTGTCAATGATGCTTGCTCACGTGCTCAAAAGGCATTAGTTTATGGAAGTATCTTTGCTTTTGAAGGGCAAATGGCGGTTTTTAATTATAAAGGTAGTAAGCAACTTCGAGATTTATTTCCTGAGCCTCCGCATCCGGAAGATATACCAACTTGTGACCAATACGGCGTATTAGGTCCGCTTCCAGGTATTATTGGTAGTATGATGGCTATGCAGGTACTGAAAATAGTAACGGATCTTCCTGTCGATTTCAACAAACTGACACTTGTCGACACCTACCTATGGCGATTCACAACAATTGAATTTTAAAATTTTGGACATTAGAAAAATAAGATGGCTATCATAGATTACAGACAGCAATGGGTATTTGATATTAAATTTGAGTCCAAAGGTCTCCTACTTTAAAAACGACTAAAATTTATCTCGCTTCATTTGAGGGAATTACGCTTTAGCTATAAAAAAACATTTTGTAGTCTCTATAATCTACCTATATTTGCAGTATCAAAAGCGAAAATAGCTCAGCTGGTAGAGCACAACCTTGCCAAGGTTGGGGTCGCGAGTTCGAATCTCGTTTTTCGCTCCACTTAATACACCTTGCCTAGGTGGTGGAACTGGTAGACACGCAGGACTTAAAATCCTGTTTCCGTTAAGGAAGTGCGGGTTCGATTCCCGCCCTAGGTACAAGAAAGCTCATCCAAAAGATGAGCTTTTCTTGTATAAACTCTTTTCGGATAGACTCGTTTTAACTAGGATATGATGTATGGTACACCTGTTATAAATCAAGATTTCCTAATTTAAATTGGACTATCCAAACGTTTAAATATTTCCTTAGCATCTGCTGATGATGTATAACATAATATTCCGTTGCTTAGATTATATGATCCATAATCATGTTTATAGTTCAACACTTTCCCTGATTTTATTTTACAGTAAAAAATAAGATGCAATATTTGAGGCGATTACATATAATTATCAAAAAATGATGATTTCAAATTTTGATTTTAGGAAAATCACCGTATATTTGCATCACCAAAACAGAAAACAACTTGTTGACTGTTAGCAATGCGAAAATAGCTCAGCTGGTAGAGCACAACCTTGCCAAGGTTGGGGTCGCGAGTTCGAATCTCGTTTTTCGCTCCACATTAAGATCACCTGCCTAGGTGGTGGAACTGGTAGACACGCAGGACTTAAAATCCTGTTTCCGTTAAGGAAGTGCGGGTTCGATTCCCGCCCTAGGTACAAGAAAGCTCATCCAAAAGATGAGCTTTTCTTGTTTTAAAACGATCCAATTGGCGATTTCAATTTTCAACTGAAATCCAGAAAATCCAATGTCTTTTTAGAAAATTGCTATATTCGAGGTAAAATAAAGTTAGTATGCTCAATTTTTATTATAGTTTATTATTTCTTGCATTCTTAGTTCTTGTGCTATTGACTGTATTTTTATATTGGAAAATCCGAATTTTGAAACGCCAAAATGAATTGCTCACTAAACAGAATCGCGATGTAAATAGTATTTCGCTTCCAGCGGAAACGACCATTTATAAGTTAGATCCACATTTATTAAAAAATGCATTAAACGCAATTCAATCACATGCCTATCAAAGTTATCATGCTCTCGATAAGTTATCCAATGTACTGGATTATATTCTTTATGAAACAGATGGTACATTTGTTAAACTAAAGGATGAAATTGCTTTTGCTCAAAATCTGATTGAGATCAACAAACTTAAAATCAGCCCTTTATTTGATTTGCATATTCGAAAAAAAATTAGCCCTGAAGCTGGAGATATGCTGATAGCGCCTTTTATGACCATCAATCCAATCGAAAATGCGTTTAAACATGCCGATGTTCAAAATGAAAATAGTTATATCTCTGTTGTTTTTGAAGTTGTTGAAGATTATTTTTATCTGACCGTATCTAATCGTATCCAGTCAAAACAACGTACAACGACTACTTTAGGTGGTTTAGGAAACAAAACATTTGTACAACGATTAAAAAGTATTTACGGTGAAGATTATAGTTTAAACACAGAACAAAAAGAAGATATTTACACCGTAACAGTAAAAATAAAACTGTATAAGAATGATTAGATGTATATTGTTGGATGATGAACTTCCTTCACTAAGCTACCTTCAGGCTTTATGTGGTAATTTTAAAGATGTCGAAATTGTAAAAAGTTTTAATAATCCACAAAAATTTTTAGACCAGGTCGACAAGCTTGATTTTAACACATGTGTTATGGATATCCTCATGCCTAATCTTAATGGTCTCGATATTGCAAAACTCTTACCTAATAAGGCTATTATATTTTCGACCGCATATAAAGAGTTTGCGGCTGATGCATTTGATTTGCATGCTGTAGATTATTTACGTAAACCTTATCAAGCTGATCGCTTGCAAATTGCTTTTGATAAAGCGATGAAATGGATTATAGCAAATGCGGTATCTAGCGAAGGTATCATTGAATTGAATAGCAATCAAGGGAAAACTCGAATTACTGCTTCACAAATTGCTTACATTGAAGTCGCAGATCATGATAGAAGGGATAAGTATATAAAGATGACTGACGGACCTGATATTCTTGCAAAAAACATAAGTTTAGACGAAATCATGATGCTTTTACCTGCTGGAAAATTCTGTCGAATCAATAGGCGAAATGTGATTGCATTAGCGACGGTCTCTTCGTATACTGCACAGTATGTGATTTGTAAAATAAAGGGGACATCTGCGATGATAAAGCTTACATTATCTGCACCCTACAGGGATCATTTTATTAACAGTCTAGTTGTTTAGTACATTTTTTTTATTGTTCAGTACAAAAAATACCATTTAAGTTTGTAGAGAAACTTGTAGCTATTATCTTGTTGTTTACAATAAGACAATATATGTTAAAAAATAAATACCGCTCCACGTTTTTTTACTTGATTATTTTAATAGTTGGGATATCGCTTGGCTATTTTATTATCCATCAAGGTACACGATTTGATAATGAAACGTATTCAAATGCAGATGTCCCCATGCATTCGGCCTGGTCACATTTCTTAGACCATTTGCATGAAAATCTTTCTTATCCTCTAGCAATCCTCATACTGCAAATCATAACCATTATTTTTGTTGCTCGGATTTTTGGTTTATTATTTAAAAAAATAGGTCAGCCGTCAGTTATTGGAGAGATTGTAGCTGGTATAGCGCTAGGTCCCTCTCTGCTGGGAAATTATTTCCCTGACATATCTTCATTTCTTTTTCCAGTTAGTTCATTAGGTAATTTGGGTGTACTTAGCCAAATAGGTCTTGTCCTTTTTATGTTTGTAGTGGGTATGGAACTTGACTTAAAAATTTTAAAAAATAAAGCGCATGATGCTATTGTCATTAGTCATGTTAGTATTATTTTTCCATTCCTACTCGGAATGGGCTTGGCTTATGTGATCTTTCAATCGACAGCGCCGGACAACGTTTCTTTTTTATCATATGCTTTATTTATTGGTATATCGATGAGTATTACAGCATTTCCGGTACTCGCCAGAATTGTTCAAGAAAGGGGCATGAGTAAGACAAGATTGGGCTCCATGGCTATTACCTGTGCGGCGGCAGATGATATTACTGCATGGTGCCTTTTGGCAGCGGTCATAGCTATCGTGAAAGCAGGATCTGTTATCAGTGCTGTTTACACCATTGCTTTTGCCGTCGGTTATGTTTTCTTAATGGTCCGATTTGTGAAACCTTTTCTACAACGTATTGGAGACCTGCATACGACAAAGGAGCGTCTGGGAAAATCTATTGTAGGCATATTTTTTCTGACGTTACTCATCTCTTCCTGGACGACTGAAGTTATTGGTATCCATGCATTATTTGGGGCTTTTATGGCTGGTGTAATCATGCCCAATAACACGAGCTTTAGAAGTATATTTATTGAAAAAGTAGAGGATGTAGCACAAGTACTTCTTTTACCACTATTTTTTGTATTTACGGGATTACGTACCCAGATTGGATTGCTCAATGAAGCTGAACATTGGCACACATGTTTTTGGGTAGTTCTGATTGCTGTGGTGGGCAAATTTATTGGAAGTGCGCTTTCTGCAAGGTTTGTAGGACAAAATTGGCACAGCAGTCTCACCATCGGAGCATTAATGAATACCAGGGGGTTGATGGAATTAGTTGCGCTCAATATAGGCTATGACCTTGGAGTTCTGACCGACGAAATGTTCGCCATATTGGTATTAATGGCCTTGATTACCACATTTATGACTGGACCTGCGCTAGATTTAATTAATAAATTTTTCAAACCCGAAATAGAAGATAATGCTGAGCTGATATCTAAGAAAAATAAATACAACATTTTAATTTCATTTAGCAATCCTAATTCAGGTAAAATCCTGCTTCGCATTGCCAATATGCTCACGAAAAAATCAAAAGAAAATAGTACCGTAACTGCTTTACATCTTTCTCTAGGGAATGAATTAAATACGTTTAATTCGATAGAATATGAAAGAGATAATTTTTCATTATTAAACGATGAAAGTCAAAAAATAGATCAACCCTATACGCCTATTTTTAGAGGCACAGACAATATCAATGATGATATTGCTAAAATGGCTAACGAAGAAGACTTTGACTTATTATTAACTGGAATTGGTCAATCTGTTTATGAAGGATCGGTCCTTGGGAGTATCATCGGATTTACGAGTAAAGTGGTCAATCCAGAACGATTATTGGGATCATTGACAGGAAAAGAAAGTCTGTTTAATCACAGTGGATTTGAAGATAAAACAACTGCACTTTTAAAATCTATACATATCCCTTGTGGGATATTGGTAGATCGTGGTCTTCCTGAAATCGTGAAAAACATACTTGTACCTATCAAAACTCTTAGTGATAGTTTCTTATTGATTTATATTCACAAGCTAATTCAAAATAATGATGTAAAAATAAGTTTCTTGGATGAAGATCAAGTGATAAAGACTTCTGTAGAACTTAAGGAAGCTATTCGATCACTAGACTATGCAGCTCCTAACCATATTAATATCATAGATGAAGATGATCGTCAAGATGTCGCATATGCATCATTTGATATTATACTGATTAGTTTCTTAGCATGGAAACAAATCTCGTTTGAAAAAGAACAGTGGACAAAACAACTCCCGAGTACATTAATTTTAAAACCTTAATATTTATTGTTATGGAAATATACATTTTTGAAACTATGCTAATTCATGAAGAGAAGATTCATCAATTAGAGACAACTTTAAAGAATATCCCAAATATTGTTAACATTAAAATTAAAAGACTCAGTAATGGATTAATTTTAAAATTGGAAGCTCTCAATATTCAAGCTTTTGAAATTGCCTTGCAACTCAAGCAAAATGGTTTTGCAGTTGAACGCTTATATGAAGAATAAGAGTGATCATCCGTTGTTACACCATAAAGGAAATTTTATGTTTTAAACTTTCCTTTATGGTCTGCATCAATTATTTGATTAGCAATTAATGGATCCTATCATCTCCTTAATAAGGCACCTCTGAATTGCTATTTTATTGTGCACCGACCATCTTTTCTCGATTATTTTTATATTTTTATCGAACAATAGATGACATATGCACACAGCTCTTTATATTTTTTCTTCCATTCTGATCATTATAAGTTTTATTCCTTTAATCAGGAACGATTATTGGACATTCCGGGTTTTTGAATATCCTAGACTACAAAAGCTGGTACTGACGATTTTATCTTTAGTTTTTATAGTGATTTTCTGCGAAAAATCAACCACTTTCTACGTCTATGTTACCCTACTTTGTGGTACTATTATATATTTGATCAGGCAGATTCTACCCTTTACTCCAATCGGAAAAAAGCAAATTTTAAGAGCTAAAAAAAATATACCTGATCAATCGATCAGTATTATGATATCCAATGTATTTGAGGATAATACCAATTATGAGGGTTGTATTTCGGAGATTAAAAAGACAGGTGCAGATGTTGTTCTTTTGCTCGAAACCAGTCATAAATGGATGGAAGAATTAAGAGAAGCTACGGATGCATATCCCTTTCGTGTCGAAAAGCCGATCGACAATACCTATGGTATGCTTTTGTATTCTAAATTGGAACTAAAAGATAGTGAAGTCAGGTTTTTAGTTGAAGATGATATCCCCTCAATTCACACAAAGGTAATTTTACCTAGTGGTGAACTCATCCAATTGTATGCAGTACACCCTACTCCACCTGTTCCAAACGAAAATCCGCGATCAACGGAAAGAGATAAAGAACTTTTAATGATTGCAGATGAAGCTGAAAAATCCGAAATACCAGTTATCGTTTGTGGGGATTTGAATGACGTTGCATGGAGCTATACGACTGAGCTATTCTTAAAAACAAGCCAATTACTAGATCCAAGAAGGGGGCGTTTCTTTCTCAACACATTTCATGCACATCATTTTTTTATGCGTTTTCCATTAGATCATATCTTTTGTAGCACGGATTTTAAATTAAAACGGATGAAAAGGTTGTATAACTTCAATTCGGATCACTTTCCGATTTTAACAGAATTGCAATATGAGAGATCTGCTGATATTGAACAAGAAGAAAATACTCTAGATGTAGATCAAGACGATATAGAACTCGCTAAAGAGAAAAAAGAAAAGTGCTGATCTTACAGCACTTTATTTTCTTATTACAATTTATGTGACTTAATACTCTATTGCTAAAATTGACCTCAGGGGGATCAACACACCACTTTTAATTTGAAGATACTTATCTGTTAAAGACCAAACTGTTGTTTCCACTCGCTTGGGACCAGCCTCTGTTTGAAAAGCGATCGTTGTCTTGGACTTAAATTCATTACCTAATCGTAAAGCCCCTTTTAGTGTTTCTAAGAACGTTTGAGTTCTATCTTCATTCGCTGCGACAATTTTGAATGAAGAGATTTGTTCTTTTTCTATCAATTCTCCGATCATACTCCTAATAATTTATAATTGACAATTTTGATTAAATAAGTCATTTCATTTATAACGGTCCTAATTGTTATAACATATACTTAACCTTACTTAAATGTAAGGATTCCTAAATAAAATACCAATAGTATTTCATTTTTAACATTTATTTTACAAATCCAGATCACCCCTAGTATTATTATCCCTAAATTTGTTGAAATTTATCAAAAATGGACAATTCAACATTTGAAAAAAACTGGGAAATCAATTTTACGCAATGCTATTCAAATGCCCGGATTCGCTATTCTGATCTTTCTAACTTATTGCAACTAACGGCAGGTGAGCATGCTACTATCTCTGGATTTGGTTTTAAAGAAATGGCAAAAAACAATCAGACTTGGGTTCTTAGTCGTATCCGGTTTGAAATAAATCGCTTGCCAAAGTGGATGGATAGGGTAACCATTAAGACTTGGATTCAGCGCCTTGAGGGTGCCAAATCTACCCGTAATTTTGAGGTTTATGTCAACGATCAACTGTATGTGACGGCAACCAGTTATTGGGCTGTAATCAATACGGTAAAAAGAGGACCTGAAGAATTGGCAATTGCTCTTGGAGATTTTAAAACTTTTCCTGACCGCATCAGTACGCAAAAACCTTTTTCAAAACTAAATTTAGCGCAGGTGGTCAAATCGATAGAAAGCTATACGGTTAAAATATCGGATCTAGATATTGTCAATCATGCAAACAATGTAAAATACTTGGATTGGTGTATGGACCGCTTACCTATGGAGCTGGTATTAACCAATCAAATAGCAGCAATAGAAATGAACTATTTGAGAGAACTCCGTTATAACGATACGGTAGAAATTAGTGGTAACTCAACTGAAATAGGCTATTTTATGACCGTTGCTAAGCAGGAACACATCTCCTTTGCTTTAGAAATTGAAACAAAATAAAAAGGTGTACTTCTAAAGAAGTACACCTTTTTAATATCATAGTAAATGGATTAACCAGCAAAAGCCTTATCGCCTTTTTTATATGGGTAATTTCCATCAAACTTTCCAGGAATCTTAACATAGCGTAATGCTTTCGTTAATCCCAGTTCTGAATTAAAGTATCCTGTTAGGGTTAACTGTTTAAACATGGTGAACCAATGTGGTGGTTTACCAACCACTTCCCGATATAGTTCATTCTGCTTAACTGCATTCTTTTCACGGTCTGCTTTTGTTTCCTCATCCTGTTTTTTATTAAACTCATTTGCTTCTTTGTCTAATAAATTTACAAAACTTGTACGTTCTTCAGCAGAAAGATCCAAGAAGTTTTTCTTCATTAACTCCTGTGATTTTTTATCAAGGTTGTTAATTCCATCCATAAAAACAGCTTGTTCCTCGTCAGTGTAACAATCTCTAACCATTACAGGAATAAAACTTCCTACACCAGCTTCTTTTGCTCCTGGAGTTGAAGTTTTTGGTAGAATAGCCTCTGCTAAGTCTCCCAATAGATCAGTAGTCTTAGCTTCAAATAAAACTTCTACTTGTTTAGTAGCAGAGCGTGAACAACCTTCAAGAAAAAGGCTTGAACCAATGACTACGCCTCCCATCAACATGGCTACACGTTGAATTGCTTCTCTTCTATTCATAATCAATCTCTTTTTAATACTTAAAATGTATAATTTACTTCCCAGCCTGGACGGTAATTACGTTTCACGAACTGGTTTACTTCATCAAAATTAGTAACACGCATATTATCATTATCCCATAATAGGCGTAAGTTTCTTCCAGGATACTTATTATCCACTCTTAAATCAGATCCACGAATGGCTAAATTAGCCATTAGCAATGCCTCTGTCAACGGACCTGCGATTTCAAAAGGTGAAGACATTTGCATATTACCATAACCAGCAATACATCCTTCTACCCATTGTGCCCAGTGACCATCAGCACCACCTTTAACACGTGCATACTTTTGTTTTGGATTGGTATAGGAAGCAGATGTTGGTAACAATCTTGGATTTGCTGCGTAAGTATCCGCTAAAATTTTACCTTTTGTACCGATAAATAAGATACCATTACCACCGTCACCAAAAGCTTCATTTGGTCCTAGTTCTTCTGGTCTAGGTGGTTGAATTCCACCATCCATCCAGTGCAACTTAACATCACCTGTTGTTTTGTCTGTCTTTGGAAAAGTCATGACCGCGTAACTAGACGGTGGACAACTTTCTGGGAAATACCCTCTCTTGAATTCATCAACATATACCGAGCCTACAGTTGCCTGTACATCTTTTACATATTGAAGACCATAGATACTAAATGGTGCTTCCATGTTATGGCAGCCCATATCTCCTAATGCACCGGTTCCGTAATCCCACCAACCTCTCCAGTTAAAAGGAATTAATTTTTCAACGTAATCTTTATTTGGTGCAGTACCTAACCAAAGGTTCCAGTCCAATTCTTTTGGCACTTCTGCTTTTTGAGTTGGCCATTGGATTCCTTGTGGCCATACTGGGCGATCAGTCCAGCAATAAATTTCTTTCAGATCGCCAATCATACCCGCATCAACCCACTCACGCATCTGTCTCACACCATCACCTGATGCTCCTTGATTGCCCATTTGGGTTACAACTTTATACTTTTTGGCAGCATGTGTCAATGCACGAGCTTCCCAAACATCATGTGCTAATGGTTTTTGCACGTATACGTGCTTGCCCAACTGCATCGCAGCCAAAGCTACGATTGCGTGCTGATGATCTGGAGTCGACACAGAGACTGCATCTATATGCTTATGCTCTTTATCGAGCATTTCACGGTAATCTTTATAAAATTTTGCTTTTGGAAATTTCTTTACTGAATCTGCAGCACGGCGTGTATCCACATCACATAAATAAGCAATATTAGCTTTTCCACTACCCGCAAATCGCGAAACGTCAGATCCACCCATACCACCAACGCCTACAGATGCAACATTCAACATATCGCTTGGTGCTGTAAAACCAGTACCTCCTAAAACATGACGAGGTAAAATTGTTACTCCAGCACCAAATAAGGCCGCTTTTTTTAGAAAATCTCTTCTTGATGAATTATTCTTTTCCATAATTTAGATTTATTGATGATTATAGGTTACCTTTTTTCAGTTCACTTACAGCAAAATCAACCGCTCGAGCTGTTAATGCCATATAGGTTAATGAAGGATTGACACAACCTGCTGATGTCATCGCTGCACCATCCGTTACAAAAACATTTAAAGCATCCCAAACCTGATTGTTACCATTTAAAACAGATGTTTTTGGATCTCTACCCATACGAGCTGTTCCCATCTCATGGATACCTTGGCCAAAACCATACACATTATCATATGTGTAGGTATTTTTAACACCAATCTTCTCCAACATCTCTTTCATCTCGTTTTGCATATCACCACGCATCTTCAACTCATTATCCTTGATTTCAACATCCATAGATAATACAGGAAGACCCCATTTATCTTTTTTAGTTTTGTCCAAGCTAATTTTGTTCTCATGGTATGGTAAAATCTCACCGAAAGCAGTAAAACCTACGCTCCAATCACCAGCTTCAGTAATAGCATCTTTCCATGCACCACCTACACTCATCTCTGCGACCTCTCCAGACCAGCGACCACGGCCTGCAGCTCCTTGATAACCAAAACCACGTACATAATCACGTTTCTTGTCATCACCTGCAACGTTTACGAAACGTGGCACATATAATCCTGTTGGTCTACGACCAAAAACATAACTATCTAAATAACCTTCAACAGTACCTCCAGCACCACAACGGAAATGGTGATCCATTACGTTATGACCCAATTCGCCACTGCTACTTCCAAGACCACCTTCCCACACATCAGTAGCTGAATTCATCAATACCCAAGTTGAGTTAAATGCCGATGCATTTACAAAGATTACTTTAGCGAAAAATTCATAGGTTTGATTTGTTTCTGCATCAATAATCTCCACTCCTTTAGCTTTCTTTGTATTCTTATCATATATGATCTTCGTGACAATAGAAAAAGGGCGTAATGTCAAATTACCTGTCGCTACTGCAGCTGGTAAAGTTGCCGATTGTGTACTGAAATAAGCGCCAAAGTTACAGCCTAACCAACATTGATTTTGATATTGACAGTTGATACGATTGTGATGAGGAACAGTAATATTAGCTGTTCTTCCCATAATAAAATGGCGATTGCCATTATATTCTTTCTTCAAACGAGCTGCTAAATCTTTTTCCACGATATTCATGGCCATAGCAGGCATAAAATCACCGTCAGGTAAAACATCTAGACCATCACGATTACCGCTGATACCTGCAAATTTTTCTGCATAGCTATACCAAGGAGCGATATCTTTATAACGGATAGGCCAATCAACACCATGTCCATCTTTTAAATTTGCTTCGAAATCCAAATCACCAAGACGGTAAGATTGTCTTCCCCACATCAATGAACGACCACCTACGTGATATCCTCTATACCAGTCAAAACGCTTTGTCTCGGTATAAGGACTTTCTTGCTCATTCACCCAATAGTCTAAGTTTTTTTCATTTAAAGGATAATCTCTACTTAAAACAGGACGATCTTTGATCATTTGTTGTGTACGACCACCTGCGTGTGGAAAATCCCAAGGATTTTTATTCGGCGACGGATAATCTTTCACGTGCTCAATATTACGACCACGCTCCAACATCAAGGTCTTTAAACCTTTTTCTGTCAATTCTTTTGCTGCCCATCCACCACTGATTCCTGAACCAATGACAATAGCATCATAAGTGTTATTTTCAGCCATTTTATATTTATGTTTAGTTTAGTTTTTTAATTAACTTTTATTCGGATATAACTTTATTCTCTACTTTCTCGTCTTTAAAGGCAACTAAGAAAATAATAAAAACCACGAATGCAATGCCTGCTGGAATAATCCATGTTTGTTTCCAGAAATCCGCAACATTAGCTTCTTGTAAATACGCATATTTTTCACCAATAAATCCTGCTACCCAGAATCCTATTAGCTGACCTACTCCATAAGTCGCTAACGTGATCAAACCCTGAGCTGCACTTTTATATTTAATACCAGCCTTACTATCCGTATAAATTTGTCCTGATACAAAGAAGAAATCGTAACAAATACCATGTAAAGCAATACCTAATATCAACATGAAAGAAAGATCGCCGGCGTTGCCATATGCAAATAAGATGTATCTTAAAGCCCAAGCAAGCATACCAACTAAAATTGTTTTCTTAAAACCAAATTTAGAAAAGAAAACGGGTAATGCTAATAAGAATAGTACTTCCGAAATCTGACCGATAGTCATCTTACCTGTTGGATTTTCCATTCCAATTTGATCTAAAAATGGATTTGCATTTTGGTAGTAAAATGCCAATGGAATACAGATCAATATGGAAGAGATAAAGAAAATCAAGAAGTTACGATCTTTCAATAATTTGATTGCATCTAAACCAATAATGGACGCAAAAGAAGGTTTTTGATCGGATTCAATTTTAACGGGAGGTGTTTTAGGTAAAGTGAATGAAAATAAACCTAATACTAAAGATGCTACAGCTCCCATTAAAAAGGTATTTTTCAAAGCACCTGCAGAAGATGCTTCTGCAGCATCCCATTTAAATAAGTAACTAATCGATAAACCTGCAACGATCCAACCGATTGTTCCCCAGATACGGATATTGGAAAATTGCTTTTCAGGATTGCTTAGTTGTCTGAAAGATACCGAATTTACCAACGAGAGTGTCGGCATATACAATACCATGTAAGCTAATACATAAGGGTAAAATGATGATATTTCAGTAGCGTTATACATTTGATACATGAGAACGGCACCGACTATATGCAATACACCAAGTATACGCTCTGCATTAAAGTAACGATCGGCAATCATACCTATAATAAAAGGTGCGATAATAGCGCCTAATGATTGGGTAGAAAAGACATTCGCAATTTCAAGCGGTTGTGCTTGTAAATTTTTACTCAGGTAGGTACCCAATGTAACAAACCATGCGCCCCAGATAAAGAATTCTAGGAACATCATGAACGACAATTTAAATCTAATAGATGTAGACATTATATGTTTAATTTATTTTAAAATAAGAGATTTCTATCAATAATTGGTTTTTAATATGACAATCTAGCATAAAAAAAACAATTGTACAAATTACACTAAGAAATTATCTACTTCTCGGTATGCATTAACCAAAGTTTCTTCTCCAACTTTGCCTCCTTTGGACATGCCGTGCTCCATACCTACTACGCCTTTAAAGCCTTTCTCATGAAGCCATTTAAATATATTTTTGTAGTTTATTTCACCAGTTGTAGGTTCTCTTCTACCTGGATTATCACCCACTTGGATGTACGCGATCTCACTCCAACATTCATTCATTTTATGTATCAAGTTTCCTTCATTTTTTTGCATATGATAGGCATCATATAACAATTTACATGAAGGGCTTCCCACTCCTTTACAAATCTCGTAGGTTTGATCAGAATATCTTAGGAATAAATCAGGGGTATCACTTAATGGCTCTAATACCATAGTAATACCATGAGGTTCAAAAATCTCCGCTCCTCTTTTCAATGCTTCAATCACATTACCCGTCTGCACACCAATAGATAAATTACGTTCATAGTCTCCAGGAACGACCGTTACCCATTTTGCATTTACGCGTTTTGCAACCTCCACAGACTCTTTACAACCTTTTAGAAAGATATCTATGTAATCTTGTTTTCCTGCTGCTAATGTATTGGCACCGTTCCCGCCTTTTGGAACAACAAATACACCCATACGCATACCTAAAGCGGCCAAGGTTTCACCTATTTTCTTTTGTTCATCAATACTACGACCCGTCATACCATTATCTTCGATACTTCGAAATCCCAGTTCGTGCATATATTTGATCTCATCAACAAAATTTTTACCAGCAGTAGCACTGAACATTCCTTGGTGAGGTGCATAATCCAAATTAAATGTTGCTCCAGCTTTATTTTTTTTCTGTTGATGCTCCCCTCCTAAAGTAGTCAAGCTCACAGCTGAACCAGCTACCAGTAAGGTATTTTTTAAAAAATCAGATCTTTTCATAATTTCATTATGTTGTTTTTTTTAGAAAAAAATCAGAAAACCCTTTTGAGTATTTTTCTTCTATTTCTCCCCTTTCATTGTTAAATATAATATAAACTTCTAAATTCTTCCTCTTCTTTACAAAATCAAGTATCTCGTCAGGTGTCAGTGCCATAAAATAATTATCTAAAGCATCAGCCTCCATAGCCGTTTTTGCATACACCGTCACACTCACTATTGGACTTGAAAACATATATCCAGTTAATGGATTGACATGGTGGCTTACTTTCTGTTTGCCATTCATCATGTATTTCTCAAAATTACCAGCAGTGGTTAGCGCTCCAGATTTGATACACACTACTTTTGTTTGTAAATGCTGATGATGATTTGAAATTGGTCTTTCGATGCCAATCTTAAAGAAGTCACCTTGTAAATTTTTGCCTTTGACACGCATTTCACCACCCAACTCAACAATATAATTTTTAACACCTCTAAGTTCAAGAAATTCAGCCAATACATCTACCGAATATCCTTGAGCAATACCATTTACATCAATACTAATGCTGGGTTGAGATTTTTTGAGATAGGGTTCTTCCCATATCAATTTGCTCATCCCAACCGACGATAAAGTGGAACTAATTTCATTGGAATCGGGAAAATGTTTGATTTGTTTAGTACCGAATCCCCATAACTGGACAAGTGGCGCTACAGTGATATCAAAAATACCTTTCGTTATCTGATGGTAGTAAAACGATGCTTCAACTACATTTTTAAAATGTTGGTCCAATCTGACAGCACTTGTTTCCTGCTGATTAAACTGACTGATTGTCGATAAAGGATTGTAAATTGACATGGATAAATCGATCACTTTCAGCACACTATCTACATCATTTTTTGAAACTTGTTCATATTGATCGAAATACGTAATGTGATAGGATGTACCCTGTGCAGGACCAGATAAGACAATTTTCCGGAGAGGTTTTAGAAAATAATGAGTTTGTTCAGCTCGTACAGCATCGATGCCGCATAAGCTGAACAAACTAATTGAGAGCAGTATCCATGATTTAAAATACATGAATGCATCCCCTTATTAAATGTATAAATTTGTATTCTGACCAGGTATGGCTACCGGGTATGAACCATCTTCTTTTGGTAATACTTTTGGTAAAGCATCCCAGGCATAATTTGTCGGCATAATATCAATATCTGATTTCAGTGCCGCATCCCATTTGATGACCTTTCCTGTATAGCAAGCAATACGGCCAATAATACCTGTTAAAGTACTGTAAGCTCCATATTCTGCATTATCAAATTTGTATTCTCCTTTTGAAATTGCTTCGAACAATTCTTTATGCTCTTGTTGATAGGGGTTGGGATTTCCTTTGGGATCGTGACGATAGATTTCATTTCCTTTGGCATCCCAAAGTACAGCTTGTCCATTTGCAGATAAGTATGCTCGGCCTTTTGTTGCTTGGAACTGCTCATCGACCCGATTAGTGACACCTTCAAAGTGAGCACACTGACTGTACACAACCGAATTATCAGGATAAGTTAGCTCTAATGCAAAATTATCATAGATCTCTCCGTACTCTTTACCTGTTCTATGAGCACGGCTACCTGTACCTTGGATACGCACAGGGTATGCACCTTTTACCCAATTGGCAATATCTATATTATGTACGTGTTGCTCTACAATATGATCTCCACACAACCAGTTAAAATAATACCAGTTACGCATTTGGTAATCCATTTCAGTTTGTCCTGGTTTGCGTGGTCTTACCCAAACTCCACCACTATTCCAGTATACTTGTCCTGCAACAACATCACCGATAGCACCATCATGAATTCTTTTGATCGCTTCTCTATAATTTGTTTGATATCTACGTTGAAGACCTACAACGACATTTAATTTTTTCTTTTTGGCAATTTCAGCTGCTGCTAAAACTTTACGAATTCCTGGGATATCAACAGCTACTGGCTTTTCCATGAATACATGTTTGCCCTGGCGAACTGCTTCTTCAAAATGCATCGGGCGAAACCCTGGAGGAGTTGCTAAAATAACAACATCCGCTAACTTAATGGCTTCTTTGTAGGCATCAAATCCAACAAATTTATGTTGATCAGATACATCGATCTTATCTTGCCACTTATCTTTTAAAGTTTTATAAGTGCTATCCAAATTATCTTTGAAAGCATCAGCTAGTGCTACAACTTTAATATTGAAGCCAGAGCTTAAGGCATCAAAAGTTGCACCTGTACCGCGACCTCCACAACCAATTAATGCAACTTTAATCACATCACTTCCTGCTGCAAATGCTCCTACGATAGGCATGGAACTTAAAACTGTCCCACCTGCAATAGCTGCTGTCGTTTTTAAAAAATCACGACGTTCAAATTTTTCCATATTTTAGGTATTTAGGGTTATAATTGATATTTTAATAATCTTTAATTGGAGCCTTATCATAATAGGCCATGATCTCCTCATGTGAAGGTGGAGTAACGGGTCTTACCAACCTCATCCCCACAAATGGAGCTTCAGGAAACCACCAATTACTTTTAGGAATCTGTGGGTCTAATTGCTTCCAGAAAGGATCTGATGCCAAACGAGCCGCACTTCTCAAATCCACAGGCTCACTATCAAAAGAACCACCTCTTACACTATTTGGATATAATTTTGTAGGTACTGCTACTGGGTTGTCTGCTACTTTACCTTCAAATTGTTTATAATAATCTTCAATATATTGATCAAAAGTCCACTCAGAAACATTTCCATGCATATCGAATAAACCCCATGCATTTGGTTTCTTAGTACCGACAAGATGTGTAGATCCATCACTATTTCCTTTATGCCAAGCATATTGATCTAATTGAGCTGCATCATCGCCAAAACTATATGCCTTGTCACTTCCTGCACGGCAAGCATATTCCCACTCTGCTTCAGTTGGAAGTCTATAAAAAACTCCTGTACGAACATACAACCATTTACAAAATTGAATAGCATTATAATGTGTCATGGCTAAAGCAGGGTGACCTTCTTTACCCATACCAAAAGTCATGTCCAAATAAGGCTTTGTGGGACGTGTAACTGCATCAACCTCTGGTGCTATCTTGCCATCTAAACTTTGAGTTAGTTCGTAATCCTTATACAAGAAAGGTTCAAATAAATTCCAAGTTACTTCATACTTGCCAATCCAGAATGGTGCTATTTTCACTTCATGAATAGGTTTTTCATCTGCTTGCACATTTCCGCCTTGTTTATATACTCCAGCAGGAATTGCAACCATATCAAATTTCAATTTTGTACCCTTTATTTCTTGTACATAACTTTCCAACTTTTGCTGTGCAAACGACGTACTAGAAATTCCTAACAAGATAAGAGCAAGTAAACTTTTATGCATTTTATTTTTTTCTATAAATAATTGGTCATCACCCTACCACTAATCCAGACGTATTATTTGTCTAAGATATTAATTTGATTGTGTATTATAAACAATAAGTCTCATAACTTTTTTATTACAAAAGTTAAAAGTAGCAAGTGCACAAAAAAAATAAGGCTTGTAAAACAAAGTTTTACAAGCCTTAAGTACATTATTAACCTGTTTTTACAACAAAATATTACGACTTACTTCTTTATCTATAGTAATATATCCTGGATAAAAAATTGACTTACCTGCAATATTGATCGAGGGTTTTATCTTAATCGTAAATAATCCCTTTTTTGTATTGGAATTAGATCCGATAAATCCTGCTAAGTCACCATTATTGATTAATTCATAAATATTAGTATTCAATCGCACTGATGCTATTGTTGATTGCCCTGGATCTATCGAGATCGATTGATTGACAATACCTTCTGCTAATTGCTTTTTCTCAAATAAGATAATATATTGAAATTGATTGATAGCAGCTTTTTTAAGGGTAGGATTTTGAATTCTCAATCGAACCACAGCATCTAAAGGTATATTTTTACGCAACATTCCTAATGCTACACTTGGCAATGCTGACAGATCAATACCATCTGATTTTACAATTTTTTGAATAGAAGTACCTGCCACACGGATACTATCTACAGACTGTATATCGTATTTGCATTTGCCCAGATTTTCAATTTGGGCTTTTTGTCTGCTAACTCCACAGCTAGTCAAAATTGCTATACTTACAAATGCGAATAACCAATTCTTTTTCAACACGTTTATCATAATTTAATTTTTCCTTCCAAATTTATAAAGAATTCCTAAGCTATTGATGGGATGACCTGCTTTTAAATAATCATTACTCATCAATCCAAAATTCATTCCAGTCATGTATTGAATCTGCCAACCACGCCCCACTTCCATACGGGTATAAAAGACAGGTTCGATTAACACATTGCGTTCCTTATGTGCATCTACCTGATCAATTTTAAAATCAGTCATATTCACATGTGACACTCTTAAAATAGTTCCATAATTCAATGCGCGATCTCCACCAAATAAACGAATTTTCTCTTTTTTTGTAGAAGAATAATTGACCTGAACAAATATCTTATCAAAATCCATATCTCTACTTTCAACTACAGCAGGTCCAGCAGTTGATGTTCTGGTATCCAATTCATTCACTACCCCTATTCCATATCCAGCATATACTTCTAAAATACGATTGCGTCGCTGTCCAAAAGTAGTGAAATATCCAATTCCTAATTCGCCCATTTTTTGAGCAAAATCAGTTGGACTATCTTTTCGATCGACATAAGAACCATTTGCAATCACTCCAATATGATTTGAAACTGCGACTCCACCACTTGCCGAAACATTTCCTTTTAAATTGATATTCCCGGAAACATATACCTCACCTGCATCTTTGAACATGGGTGCAGCTGGTACATTAGGCATATACATCGAACTACAAGATGATAGTAGTAATAAGCTAACAGCTGTAATACTGTATGATAGACTTTTAAAAATCATGAACGTTTAATATTATCTATAAACTGCTATTCCTGTATAAAATTGTACCAAACTTTGATTCTTTTAGAAATAAATATGTACAATCTCATTAAGGAGCTCGTAATTAAGCTTTAAAAACACAAAAAAGGCGTTAAGTAAACTTAACGCCTTTTACAAATATTGTGTAGCAAAAACTTATGCTTTCTCTACAGGAACTTCAGAAACCTCTGCAGGAATGATAGAAACATAAGATTTATTGTTAGCTTTTTTACGGAAAAGTACTTTTCCATCAACTAAAGCGAACAACGTATGGTCTTTACCAATACCAACATTTAAGTCAGGATTGTGTTTAGTACCACGTTGGCGAACGATGATGTTACCAGCGATAGCAGCTTGACCACCGAAGATTTTGATACCTAAACGTTTCGAATGTGACTCACGGCCGTTCTTAGAACTACCCGCACCTTTTTTATGTGCCATTTCTTATCTTAGATTAAGACTAATGTCTGATTAAAAATTCAATTATAATGTAATACCAGTGATCTGGATTTTAGTGAATTGTTGACGGTGACCGTTTTTCTTTTTGTAGCCTTTACGACGTTTTTTCTTGAAAACGATAACTTTATCACCTTTTAAATGAGACAAAATTTTAGCCGAAATTTTAGCACCAGCCACGTTCGGAGTACCGATTGTGAATTTACCACCATCTTCTGCTAACAATACATTGTCAAATTCAATACTAGCGCCTTCATCTCCTTGTAAGCGGTGCACAAAAAGAAATTGGTCTTTTGCAACCTTGAATTGCTGTCCTGCTATATTTACTATTGCGTACATTGTTAATAAATTAATTAAATGTGTTTATTGTTAATGAACGGCAAAATTAGCAATTATTATTCAATTTCTAAAATATATTACACTTTTTATTTCTGTTCCTACCAAACGGCGACACGCTTCTCGGGTGCCACATACATCTTGGCAGTTTTAGGAATCTGAAATGCTTGATAAAACGCTTCCATGTTATAAACAGGGCCATTAACTCTAAATTCTTCTGGGCTATGTGGATCTACTTTCAAGCGCATACTCATTCTTTCATCGCTATTCTTAATGCGCCAAACTTGAGCGAAACTTAAAAAGAACCGTTGATCGGGCGTAAAACCGTCTATTTTAGTTGATTCTTGACCTTGTTTTGTTTTTTTGAAAGCATCAAAAGCAATATTTAACCCTCCTATATCAGCGAGATTCTCTCCCAATGTCAGTTTTCCATTGACATGCTGATTGTCTAATAAGGTAAAACCATCATATAACGCTGCCACCTGATTAGTTTTTGTAGTGAACTTGGTCGCGTCTTCTGGAGTCCACCAATCTTTCAAATTTCCTTCTTTATCATACTGACGACCTTGATCATCAAAACCGTGAGTCATCTCATGTCCAATGACTGCACCAATAGCACCATAGTTAATCGCATCATCTGCGTTGGCATCAAAGAAAGGGAACTGTAATATTCCTGCAGGAAATACAATTTCGTTATACGGAGGGTTGTAATAGGCATTAACTGTTGGCGTTGTCATCAGCCATTCTGTTTTATCTACCGGTTTGCCCATCTTATCGATCATTTCTTTATAAGCGTGACGTGATGCTGATTGTAGATTAGCATAATAGCTATCTTTATTGATTTCAACATCTGAATAATCTTTCCATTTATCCGGATATCCAATTTTCTTAGTAAAAGATTGCAGTTTCTCAATGGCTCTTTTTTTAGTTTCAGGAGTCATCCAATCTAATTTTTCAATACGGTCACGATAAGAGATTTCAAGATTATTGACCAATTCGAGCATTCTTTTCTTGGCCTCAGGTTTGAAATATTCATCTGTAAACAATTTACCGATGACTTCTCCTAAGCTTTCATCTACTGTGCTCACCATTAATTTCCAACGTTCCTTTTGCTCTTTTTGACCTTGCAAGGTCTTACCATATAATTCGAATTTTGCATTACGGAAATCTTTGGTCAATGCTGCAGCAGAGCTGTTCAAGAGGTCTGCTTTCAACTTCAGTTTCCATGTATCCAATGACTCCGATTTCAACAAGTTATTTAGAGCAACATAAAACTTAGGTTGCTGCACCAATAATGTATCTGTTTTTATCGATAATCTTCCTAGAATATCATTCCACTTCAGGTTTGGCGTTTGCTTCTGAAATGTAGCCACAGCTACTTTATTATAATTTTTAATGGGATCTCTTAATTCAACAGGACTGATATGAGATTTAGCAATAGCAGTTTCTATTTTCAAAACAAACTCGGCATCAACCTTGGCTGTTGGCTGCTGTCCTGCTAATGTAAATAATTTGGTAAGGTAACTCGTATATGCTTCACGGATCTTCTTAGCTTTATCATCTTGATCTAAGTAGTAACTAGCTTCAGGAAGATTAAGACCACCTTGAACAAAGGTAGCTGCATTTTTATTACTCATACGCTCGTCTGCTGCAATATAGAAAGAAAATAGATCTCCATTTCCTTCTTTAAAACCATCAGCGCTATAAGCAATAAGTTCATCAATAGATTTTAACGCATCAATTTTTCTCAATTGATCTTCAATAGGTTTAATGCCAAGCCTTTCAATCGTGATCGTATCCATTCCACTGGTATAGAAATCTCCAACTTTCTGTTGATCACTCCCTTTCTTACTATTAGACTGTGCCGCTTTTTCCAATATACCATGAAGCTTTTGTAAATTTTCATCGTTAAGGGTATAAAATGACCCCCAACCTGATTCTGATGGTGGTATAACTGTCTTTTTTAACCATTGTCCGTTGGCATACATAAAGAAGTTATCGCCTGGATGTACCGTGGTATCCATTCCTGATACATCTAAAAATACAGTTCGATCTGTTTGCTTTTGATCTGAACTTTTATTGGATTGGCAACCAAATGCTAAGGCAGCAATTGGCAATATTGCCCATAATTTTTTATTGACCATAATTTTCTAATTTCAAACACCTTAAGTAAAGGTAGTTTTTTTATTAATGCGGAAATAACACTTTTTACTGAAATTTGTTTTGGAAAATAGAATTATACTTCTATTTTTGCCAACAGACTACGGAGAGGTGTCAGAGTGGTCGATCGAGCACGCTTGGAAAGCGTGTGTACTTAACGGTACCGCGGGTTCGAATCCCGCCCTCTCCGCATCCTAACAAGGAAAATATATCAAAACCTTACAAATTGTACAATTTGTAGGGTTTTTCTTTTATACGCCCTATCGTTTTTTCAATACTTCTCATTTTCAGCGAGACCCTAAAAGATGGTTTGCTAGGGTCTCGCTAGAATGAACCGCTAGATGAACCTTCTACATTAGGGATCATGAAATAGTCCCGCCCTCTCTGCAATCAAAAAATAAACCCAACTGCCTAGTTGGTTTTTTTCGTTTATTGGATTTTTCAAGCTTAACTTAAAAACGGATATTTTCAAATTATACCCTGCGACTGGCCTATCTGAGCTATTTTTTGCTGAATATAATCTCTATCAAAATGATTTTTGGTATGTAACAAAGCGCGTAAATAATATTTTGAAGCCAATTGGTTCATCTTATTTTTTTCATAAAGATGAGCCAATGTTGTGTAAAAGGGAAATTTGAGGAACTCGTTTAGATCAGGTTCAAAATTATTTATTTTTTCTATTAACCCTGCTATAGGTAAATAATTGCTTTCAACAATGATTTTGTTGATTTGAACCGCTATTGTGGGCTCTAATAATGTCAATTGTGTATATAGTTTTGAAAGCAATTGCCAATTTGTTTTTTTATAATTAACTGCAGATAAATGTACGGAGGCAATCAGTGCTTCTAAATAATATTTATTTAGTTTGTTCTTTTTTAGATCTATTCGATTCAAATAAGCAAAACCTTCTGCAATTAAATTTTTATCCCATAATGTTCGATCTTGATGCTCCATAGATATCCAAATGTCATTATGCATCCTTGCTGGAAATCGAGCTACATGAAAGAAAAATAAAGCTATAATCGCATTTAATTCGCAACTTTCTTGTTGATAGTTTTTAAGCAAAATTGCTAATCGAATGGATTCAAAACAAAGGTCATGATGTATGGAGCCATTTTTTCGGGATGATTTAAACCCCTCATTAAACATCAGGTATAAGACATGAAGCAAATAAGGCATTTCATTTTGCAAAACTTTCAGGTCATAATCTTCATATTGAACAGCAAAATCCTTAATCAGGCTCTTACTACGACCTATTATCTTTTTTATGGCTTCAATTGATAGCATCAATGCATGAGAGATTTCCACATACCCAAATCCACATAAATAAAACAATGCAATGATTAACTTATTTCTATCAGATAGATTAATCTTAGAAAAGTAAACTAAAAGTCTAATCAGACTATCTTCTGCTTCATCTGGATCTAACTGTAGATCTTCAGTATCAAATTGAAGTATAATTTGATTACCAACAGCATCTCGTTTGATTTTATTAATTAATTTGTTTTTAGAGACTTGAATCAACCATGCAAAACTATTATTTGGAATTCCTTTGTATTTCCATTCATTTAATGCGACTTCAAAAGCCTCTTGTACCGCATCAACGATATTATCGATTTGTTGATAACCAAATTTCACAGACAACAATGCAATCATCTTTCCATGGGATTCCCTGAAAAGATGATCTGCAAATTTGTAAATTGTCTTATGATCGCTATTATTCATCAGTATTGATAATCTCTCTTAATTCTAATGTTGCACCATTCTTAAGATCTGGACAACTTTTTACTAATTCAGTTACTTCTGATAAACTGTTTGCTAATAATTTGTAATAGCCACTTACACATTCTTTAGTTTCCATATATGGACCGTCTGAAATGACATTTAGCTTTAAAGTAACACCAGTAGCTTCTAATGGATTTCCTTCTAAAAAATGTCCATTTGCGACCAATTCTTCAACCCAATTGATATGCGCCTGAATATCAACTTGCATATCTTCTACAGATAAATTTCCATAATCAGCAGACTCACGGATTAGCATTAGGAATTCTTTCATTTTTGATTTTTTAAAGGTTAATAAATAAACTATTTATCCTAATGACAAATTAGATTAACAATTCGGGACATTTTTTAAAAAAAAATATTTCTGCAAAATTTTATACCATAGACAATAACGATCTAATAGTCATATAATCTAGCAAAAAACGGAACACTATCCTACTTTTATTTTTGTATCAGATCATAGAAACTTGATAAGTGCCCTATGTCATTAAATAAAGCGAAGTCAAGGGCAATTCATCAAGTTGATAGGTTTCCTTTTTTCTCGAAAATCCATTATTTTCAAAAAGTTCAATCCACGGACTTTGAATATATTCATGAATCCAGATTACTTCATATGATTTGCAAACACTTAAACACTTTTGAAATAATACGTCGCAAACTGCAGGTAAATTATATTGTTTTAATATTCCAAAATTGGCAATACGAATAGCTCTTTTTTCTTCTAAATAAGAGGTTCTCTGGCCTTTTGAAGTAATTTGGGCATAGCCCACCGGTTGATCATCCACATATACCACTAGCCATTGATTTGACATGCTATTCAGTTCAACGACCAAAGCTTTTGCATTAAAATATTGGGTTATATAATTCTCCATGACTTGTGGATCAAGGAGCATGGAAAACTTTTCTATTGCTAGTTGACGTGTTAATTTGACAAGAATGTCTAAACTTTGCTCTGTTGCTACTGTAAATTTTGCTATTATGTTCATATTACTAAGTTAAATGTACACCTACAAAACTAGGGGTCTTTACAAACAATAACCCTTACAGCTTATGAAACATACACCAGTACAGAAATTACTTAAATAGCTGTCCGGCAAGTTTAATTCCTTCAATTTTTCTATCAGAAAATTTATCAGCAAACACCACTCGAAAATAGTGATCAAAAGCACCTGAAAAAGAAAAAGTGAAGCCTGGGGTAAATCGAACTCCAATCTGCTCACATTGTCTATAAAAATAGTGCATATCTGTATGATCAGGCATCTTAACCCAAATATTGTAACCGCCAGAAGGCATTAAAACAGCTGTTTTTTGAGGAAAATTATCCGAAATCAAATTAACTGTAAAATAGGCATTCTTGGCAAGCTGTGCCTTAAATGTTCGAATATGACGGTCATAACTGCTGCCAGTTAACAGCTTATTGACCGTTTCTTGATAAATTGGTGAAACGGTACTACCCAAGGAGAATTTAATCTGTTCTGCTCGTTCCATAAATTTACCTGCTGCTAACCAGCCAAGTCGTATTCCTGGAGCTAACGTTTTCGCATAAGATGAATAAGTAAGGACCACACCGCTTTCATCGAAACTTCTTAATGTTGTAGGTCGTGTGCCGTGGAAATTTAAATCACCATAAATATCATTTTCGATAAGCGCTATATGATATTGATAAGCTATAGTCACCAAAGCCAATTTATGTTCATCAGACATTAATATTCCAGTTGGATTATGAAAATTAGGTGTTAAGATTGCGGCTTTGATCTTATTGTGATGACAGGCATTTCTAAAAAAGTCAATATCAAAACCGATATCAGGATCTATTGGAACTTCGATGACTTTCAAATTTAAAACTCGTATGACCTCCAATATCGAGAATACACAGGGACTTTCTACTGCTACGATATCTCCAGCCGTACATGTAGAAGCTAAAGCTATATAAAGGGCTTGTAGGGCGCCGTCTGTAACCAATAATTCATCTATATGGATAACGCTACGATGTGCAGCCGCACGTTTAATGATATTTTCCTTTAATTGGAGTGAACCATTTGATGGATAATAGCGTAGTAAGCCTGCCCCCTGCTCTCTCACCACCTGCTGCATGGTCCGTAAAACTAACTTCTGTGGGATCAATAAGTCGCCTGGGGCGGCTACATTAAATTCTGAAAATTTACTACCAGAACGTAATGAGGTTGTCAGCTGAAGATGATTACTAAATATAGCATCTCTTACAGTTGGAATAAGATTGGATTTTAATTCCTTTTTAAAAGATTCAGGGCGGTAACAAACGTAATAACCTGATTTTGGAACACTTTCTACCAAACCATGGATCATCAAATACTCATATCCATGTTGTATAGTACTAATACTTAATCTATATTCTTCTTTTAATTCGCGTACAGAAGGTAATTTATGGCCCGGTTTAAAAATACCAGTTCTTATATTCTTTTCAATAGTATTGGTAAATAGTTCAAATTTATACGCCTTCATATCTGTACTGTTAGTATTTACACATTCTGCATCTGTATCGCAAATCTAAGTAATTACCTTTGAGAAAAAAAGTACATGCAACAAAATCATCTCATCAATAGTCCAGTCGATCTACGAAATTTATCAATCCCATCTCTAGAGCAAGTTTGTGAAGATTTACGAGCTTTCCTTATCGATCATGTTTCAGAAAATGGTGGGCATTTTAGTTCTAGTCTAGGAGTTGTCGAAATCACCGTTGCGTTACACTATATATTTAATACACCTGTAGATAAGTTGATCTGGGACGTTGGACATCAGGCCTATCCTCATAAATTACTTACTGGAAGAAGAAAAAAATTTTATAGCAATAGAATGTTAGGAGGTATCAGCGGTTTTCCAAACATAGATGAAAGCGAATTTGATGCATTCGGAACAGGACATTCCTCTACTTCTATTTCAGCAATCCTTGGGATGGCTATCGCTGCAAGATACCGAGGAGAAAACAATCGTCAACATATCGCCGTTATTGGAGATGGTGCAATGACTGCAGGATTAGCCTTTGAAGCGATGAATAATGCTGGTTATGAGCAACCCAATATGCTTATAATATTAAACGACAATAATATGTCCATTGATAACAATACCGGAGCACTACAAAACTACCTCACAGATTTAACGAGCGAAAAGCATTATAACAATTTAAGGTTATACCTAAAAACTCTCCTTTCAGCAGCAAATCCATCTCAAAAATGGGCTATTAGCACCATTCGAAAATTAGAAAAATCGATTAAAACTGGAGCAATGCGTTATAGCAATCTATTTGAAACATTAGGTATTCGTTATTTTGGACCTGTTGATGGACATGATCTAAAAAAACTGATTAACTCATTTGAACGGCTCAAAAATATAACTGGTCCGAAATTATTGCACTGTATTACAGTCAAAGGAAAGGGGTTTGCACCTGCAATGAATGACCAATCTAAATGGCATGCACCTGGCGCTTTCGACAAATATACAGGAGCAAAAATAAATAAAAGCAGTACTAAAGGCCCTAATACAACCTATCAGGAAGTATTTGGTGATACGTTAATCGCACTTGCAAAAGATAATCCGCGTATCATGGCGATCACGCCGGCTATGCTTTCGGGTAGTGCATTAAATAAAATGAAAATCGAAATGCCTGAGCGTGTTTTTGACGTTGGTATCAGCGAACAGCATGCTGTCACTTTTTCGGCAGGACTTGCTGCTGACAACATGCTGCCATTTTGTACCATATACTCCACATTTCTACAACGCGCATACGATCAGATTATCCATGATGTCGCCTTACAAAACCTACCTGTCATCTTCTGTATAGACCGAGCAGGAGTAGTTGGTGCAGATGGGCCGACACATCATGGTGCATTCGACATTTGTTTTCTTCGTTGTATACCAAACATAACAGGAGCGTCACCCATGGATCTTGAAGATTTCAGAAATCTACTATTTACAGCACAGTCTAATACGATAAAAGGACCTCTCGCTATTCGTTATCCAAAAAGTTCAGGATCTGGAAATCCAACAAGTAATTTTAAGAAGTTGGCAATCGGGAAAGGTAGAAGAATTAAGTCTGGAAAACATATTGCTATACTTTCACTTGGCCCCGTAGGTCAATATGTAATAGCAGCTTGTCAAGAATTGGTGTTAGAACAGATCGATATAGCGCATTACGACTTACGGTTTTTTAAACCTCTTGACGAGGATCTTCTTCATGAAGTATTCAGCCAATTTTCAACAGTAATTACTGTTGAAGACGGCTCTATATCCGGCGGTGTAGGATCCGCAATAATGGAATTTATGATAGAAAACTGCTATAATGTAACCTTAAAACGATTAGGTTTACCCGATAAATTTGCAATACAGGGTACGCAAGAACAACTTCATAGATTATATGGATATGATCACAAGGCTATTGTAAAACTTGTATCATCTCTTTACTCCACTACTATCCAAAACAGTAATAGTGATAGGGATAACTTAAAAACCAACCGCAAAGAAAGATAGAGCGTTGTTACAATTGTGTTTGGTGGATATTATTTAATAAGATTAAACCGATATGAACGGGTTTAATCTTATTCATTTCTTTCACAATTCTTATGCAGGGTAATATTAGATATATAAACTCTATATACATACGATTGTGAAAAACAGATTATTAAAATGTATGTTTTAACTAAAATCTAATTTATGCGAAGCAAATCACAATCAAAAAGAAACTCTTTTTTTAAAAATAATCCACACGAGTGATATAGATATCACTTGGATAATAAAAAACGATATGGACTAGTAATAAGAAGAATTTAAGTTACAATTTGATTTTTCAGCTTCTTCAATAATTTTAATATCTGTTAGCATCAAGGGAGCATTTCTTTTGATACATACATCTTGTTCAAAATGGACAGCAGGTTTTCCATCATTTGTTCGGATCGTCCATCCATCTTCTGCCCTATGATTGTCATGTGTACCCAAATTGACCATAGGTTCGATAGCAATCACTAAATTTTCTTTCAAGACCTTGCCTTTGCCACGCTGGCCGTAATTAGGAATATCTGGACCTTCGTGCAAGTCACGCCCTAAACCGTGACCTACCAATTCCCTGACTATTCCATATCCATATGGAGCAATATGCGATTCGATCGCATAGCCAATATCTCCCACTCGATTTCCATGCACAGCTTGTTCAATACCCTTTAACAAGGATTCCTTAGTAATTTTCACCAATTGCATTACGTCCTGATTTACTTCTCCAAGGATAAAAGTATACGCTTGATCACCATGAAATCCATTTTTATACGCCCCTGCATCAACAGAAACAATATCTCCTTCTTTTAAAATTTGATGATTTGGCATACCATGCACAATAGCATCATTTACAGAAGTGCAGATATGGTATGGAAACCCACCGAATTGATAAAAAGAAGGTAATGCTCCATGATCCCGTATAAATTCATTGGCAAATTTATCGATCTCAACAGTTGTTATACCAGGTTTAATCATAGTTGCTATGGCTGCTAATGTTTCACTAGTCAATCTGGTACTAATGGTCATTAATGCTATTTCTTCTTCTGTTTTATAGGTGATAGGGTTCATTTTAAATATTTCTTTAATTTTTCCGTAATGTCAGTGGTCTTAAAATATGGAACGATTTTCTTTAATATGGAGATAAGCTACATACCATACTTCAAATTGCATAACCAATTGATTTTGAAATCATTTTAAACAAAAATACGGTAATATTTTATAGTCAAAAAGTAAAAATTGGACAATTATTTTGTATTAATATTGACAAATATTTAAGTAATTTTGTAAAACTATGCCCATCAATTTTTTAGGAAATATTAAATTATCAGAGTCTCTTAATCCCGAATTATTAGACACTTTAAGCATGTCCGATTTGTTTTTTAAATCTGAACATATCCTTGGGGCTTATGTATTTTCATGTATAGATATACAACCAAGTCAACCCTTATTTAATGATGGAAATCCTTGTTTAATTTTTCTACCAAAAAAAACTGATGTTGTTCACCTTAAAAATGCCGAAGAGCTTATTAAGCTGAATGCAGCGTGGGTGTGCTGTGGTATTATACAGAATACGCATTGGCAATTACCAGCCGATTTATCCCATATGATTGTAATACGTTTTAAACCGGCTTCTTTTTATAAAATTTTTGATATAGAGCCCCATTTTTTTCTAAAAAAACCTTTCTGTAGTTTTAGTGATATCATGAACAAAAACTGGACAGAAATTCTCAATCAATTATATCAAAAAGAAACAGTTGCTGAGCAAATGCAACTATTAAAATTCATCTTTAGCACCTACAAAATAGCAGAAAATCATCCTTATCTCTTACAATCTGCATTAGAAAAAATTGATAACAAAAAAGGTAATATTACAGTATCAGATTTAATTCTTGAACTTGGGGATAAAGTAAACCGGAAATGGTTGCAAAGGAGTTTTATTAAGTATTTAGGAATTTCACCTAAAAAATATATTTCTTTACAACGATTTATATTTATGTACAGTAAGTGTCAAAACAATAAGTCACAGGATGTATTATCACATACTTTTACTTCTGGATACTATGACTACAATCATTTTCTTAAAGAATTCAAACAAATTATAGGTGTCTCTCCGACAAAGTATAATTGGAAATAAGAAAATAAACAACCGAGAAAAGTCACGAACTGCCATGAAATATTCTAACTTAGTAAATCGTGACTGATTACTACTAATTTAAAGATTAATATATAATGGAGATTGCCACTTTAGAAAATTGTACAATTGCAGATATAGCAGATGTTTTAAATGCATCATTTTCAGATTATATAGTGCCCTTACACCTTAATATCGAGCAATTAGAGTATAAAATTGTTACCGAGAATATACACTTGGACTTATCAGTTGGAGTTTTTTCATCTGGTCAGTTAGTTGGTTTTATGCTTCATGCATTAAATATTGTTGATGGAAAATTATCAGCTTATAATGCTGCGACGGGTATTATTCCAGCATTTCGCAGTCGGGGTTTAGTCGGTAAAATGTACCATTATTTATTACCAAAATTGAAAACACTTGCAGTAGAACAGATGCTTTTGGAAGTAATAATAGGTAACAATGCCGCGATACGAGCGTATGAAAAAATAGGTTATCAAGTTAATAGAACATTAGATTGTTTTAAAGGATCTGTGGAAACGGCTAAAAAATCCTGTACATCTACAATTAGAGAATTACAGGATTTTGAATGGGATCAACTTGTTTGTTTTTGGACAATAAAACCTTCTTGGCAAAATGCTATAACAACTTTAGAAAAAGCTAGACCACATCTCACGATATTAGGTGCTTTTATAGACGAAAAATTAATTGGTTATCTCATCTATAATGCTAACTCAAAAAAAATACAACAAATCGCAATCTCTTCAGTACATAGACGGAAAGGTATAGCTACACAACTTGTACAGACGATGACTCAGCAGATCAATTCTAAAGAAATATATGTATTAAACGTAGATCATATCTCTTTAGAAGCCATATCATTTTTTAAACAACTAGGACTTGTCAATTATTTAGCTCAGTTTGAGATGAAAAAACTTCTTTAAAGATTTAAAGTAAGATTGCATAAAAAACAGGTAAACATTAGCTCAAATTTTGAAGCTGATGTAAAATATTTTCTACAATTATTTTAGCATCCTCATTTACGCCATACACTAACCCTGATTTTTTCTTCCTTAGCCAAGGAAAACCTATACAATAAAGCCCTTCTATCATCATTTTACCTTCGAGGTGTTTAGGTTTTCCAATTTTATCAAGCAAAGAACTGTTCAAATAACTAAAATCATATCCAAATCCTGTAGCCCAAAGTACTGTGGTTATTGCAAAGTCATTGAAATTAATCACTTTAAGATCTGACACTGATCGATAAGCATGATCAGGAACATCTGAAGGATCTTCATCAGTATTTGAGACAGCGATCTCAGGATATTTCTTAAGATATTGATCAACATTTTTCTTAATCGCATCTGAAGTCTCATCTGCATAGCGAATATGCTCTTTACAGTTATCTTCAAAATATAAATTTTCATGATCAGCACCTTTTAATCCTCCTAGAATAGTCACCCCCATCTGATGCAAAGATTGATAACTTATGGTATGTCCTAACAAGCCCACACCAGAAACCTGAGGTTGTGTAGCATCCAAATTTGGGTTATTTGCTAATTCTATGGTCGATATATCCATTGTTCCTAACTGATCCATCCACTCCATAATATCTTTACCTCTGTAACGACGAGGAGCTCTAGCCACCTTGCTACCAGCCAAATATACTTTTCTATTGCCCAAGATTAACTCTTGAGCTAGTTGGCAGCCAGATTGCCCTCCCCCAATAATCAGTACATTTCCTTCCGGTAGCTCCATAGGATTTTTATAATTGGCTGCATGGACTTGCAAAATATGGTTTGGAATCAAGTCTGATAAATTTGGGAATAAAATCTTATTCATAATACCTGATGCAACAACTATTGTTTTTGTCAAGATATTATGTTGCATTCCTTCCTCATCGATCGTTATCATAAAAATTTCGGATACTTTTTCAACAGCAACTACTTTATGCTTTTCTAAAACCGGTAAATCAAATTGTAAAACATACGTTTTCAAATAATCTACAAATTCGTCTTTGGCCATAAAATGATGCCTTTTTTGCGAATGAATCTCCCTACCTGGTAGCATATTCATCCAATTTGGTGTATTCATCTTAAAAGAATCCCAACGCTGTTTTTCCCACGAAGAACCAATACGATCTTGTTCTAAGACAACATGTATGATTTTATGCTGTTTTAAGTAAAAACTAGTTGCAAGTCCAGCCTGTCCAGCACCAATAATTATAACATCAAATATTTCCATTTTTTAATTATCTATAAAATTCAATTTTTATTTTATACTTGCATACCATAGGAAAATTTGCATTTTCGAGGATCAATTCATAGATCCGAGTGAGCCATTGCAAACAAATTTTGAAATATTCTGAGTTGTAATTCCGATACTATCATTTCCTATAGTGTTATAAATATCTTTTGTCAAAATATTACTATCCGCTAAAACCGATTTGCTGAAGTATGCTTAATGCAACATATACATTCAGGAAAATTTCAGGTGTCTGTTTCACTAACTATTGACATATTCTGCTTTTAATACTTATGTAGACTTAAGAAAAATATTTATCCTTATTAATTAGTTTTGAATATGAACATCTCGCTTCTCAAACACTTATTGTTTAGCTTTGTACAAAGGTTATAATTCCATATGTAGCGATGATAACGCCATCGTGATTAAAAGTAACGTAACAATGCAAAATCAGGAAAAGACAATTATTCACCGGCATAATTTACAAAGTGAAAACTTTGCACATTATTCAGAAAAAGAAAATCAGGTCGAAACAAAATCAGGAGGAGTATTTCTATTTCATGAAACCATTTTTGATTCGTTACAGTTTATACAATGCGGTTATTCTTTAAACCATAATGAACAGATTCATATTGATATAGAAAAGGAAGTCTTAGAGATGCATTTTAGAATCAGTGGAGCAAGCTGTATTCAACGCTCAGGAAAACCGATAGATTTAACACATGGAAACAATATGCTTACTTATCAAAAAGATAATAAACAAGAGATCTTGATGTGTCCGGTAAAAGATGGTAGTTTTTTTGAAATCAGAATCGGTATATCCCATTTTGAAAAATTGATGTATGAGTTTACGAAGCATACCCCTAATTTGTACCGAGGAGATGCGATGGCCATTACCCCGACAATGTACGGTATTCTTGCGCAAATAGTAAATAATCCATATAGCACAAAGATGAAAGCATTATTCTTGGAAGCAAAAATGACCGAACTTTTTCTATTGCAAATGCAACAAAATATAGATCATAAACACCATACCTCTTTTTCATATGGACAGAGAGATCGAGATCGTATATATGAAACAAAGGAGATCATAGAGCAACATATCAATGAATTTTTAACCATTTCAAAATTGGCTCAACTTAGTGGCATGAACAGAAGGAAGCTTATGCAGGGCTTTAAAGAGCTCTTTGGAACTACTATTCATGTTTACATTACCGAAATGAAAATGGAAGAGGCCAGACGTCTCTTATTAGAAGAAGATAAATATGTCAATGAAGTGGCTGATTATATCGGTTATAAAAATCCGCAACATTTTATCTCAGCATTTAAAAAGAAATTTGGCGTTTCTCCTGGGAAATTAAAAAATCGTTTTGATTCAGCATCGAGTTCAATGTGATTATGATGATAGCTTTGAGCGAGATATATAAAAGGTTTATGTAAAGAAGAAAAATCAATTAGTGATACACTCTTAACCAAAGAAGATTCATATTGTCATAAACTACAATCTGAAAAGCCAAAAATTTGATCTGAAATTATTAACCAAAGTATTTAAATTATAAAATTTTACTTTGGAAAGGTAATTATCTCTATGCTTCTATTGATCTACCTGCTGATATTAAATCAATAATAAAAAGCTTCATCTCTGAATAAGAGATGAAGCTAAAAGCAATCATTAAAATCGTATAATTTCCAATTTAGATTTGAGCTATTTCAATATTTTAAAAGTTTTACCTTGTTTCTTTACTTTGAAAAATGCGAATACACTTAATAAGGAAATCGTCATAAAAAGCATATCAATGAAGAAAATATCATAAGACTTTGCCTGTAGCGTATTCCATAGCCACAACTTTGTCGTTAGACCATTTGCAATTGGAACGCCTAGACTTAAAATAGCTGATAACACGAGCGTATGCTTATTTACCTTGGTCAGATTTCGTAAAATCAATAAATAGATAGTCATGACTAGCCAACTGTAGAAATAAAGATTGTAGATCAAACTTTGGTTAATAGTTGGAGAGAATTTTAACATAATCAGCGTAAATGCAGTGACTGGAAGCATACTTAGCGAAATCGATACGAATAAATTTGCTGCCCAGAAATTAAACTTTCTTTTATAACTTGGAATATTGGGTTTTTCCCTAGCAACTAACCAAATCATAATACCTGAAATAATCACAACACAGCCCAATAGGCCCAGTACAAAATAAACGATACGAAGCGTACGACCGCCATAATCACCAAAATGCAAGTGATAAACCAAACTTTTCACCCAATCCACATAAGTCGCATCCGTTTTAGGAGATTTGACTTCTAATTGCTTTCCATCAAGAACTTGCATTCTAACATAACCAGACCCCGCAAAATTGGCATTAGACTTTGGTTTTGTTTCCAATGCAATCTGCATACTTTTATCTCCATAATTACGTATATAGAGTCTAGAAATATCTGATTCAGGCCACTCTTTCATCCAGTTGTTGACAAACGCATTTACATCAAAAGACTGGGACAAGGGTTGATAACTATAGGTTACTTCCATTTTACGATTATACTGCAAATCTTGGTATAATTCTTCCTGATCACCATTATAAAGTAATTTACTAAAAGGGCCAATAAGAGCAAAATTGACAATAAGAATAATTCCTGTAATAGCAAATACGAGTTGAAATGGAAACCCTATGACTCCAAGCACGGTATGCATATCAGTCCACACAGTTTTCCACTTACTCCAAGGTCTAAATAGAAAGAAATTGTTTTTGATTTTATCCCAATGCAAAAATACCCCGGTAATCAAAGCAAATAAAAATAAAAATGAAACAATCCCAGCAATTAGATATCCAAAAGGTGTTCCCAATCGAATTGGAATTTGATTAAGTTGTGCCAAGAAATGTAATCGATACAAGAATTCACCAATATTATAACCTTCCTCATACGAACTTTGAGATTTATCAGCAAATGAGTGTAGAAAATATGCTGAATCTTCGTTTTTCAAACCTCTGCCGCGACGTCCTTTAGATTTTTCACTTTTTACTTGTGGCTTACTAATGGTTGTATCTTGAGAGACACTCATATTGACATAAGTTTCTTGTCCACTTCTCAATACGTAGAAGTCAAAATTTCTACCAAGCAAATGATGTTTAGTGCCCATCGAGTCCAGCACATAATTAAAATCGGCCTGAGATTGTACATGGCTATGAGATTTGCCCTTTTGCCATGCGGTTAAATCATCTTTAAAAAATGAAAATGAACCTGCAAAAAATATGACAAAAAGCAATGCAGCAATGATAATACCACTGATCGTGTGTGTATGAAAATAAATATTGTATTTTCTCTGATCCATAATGTTAATGATTGATTAGGTAAGGCAAAGAAAACAGCAAAGTAAGACCGATGTACGTGAGGACTAAACGAAGCAACTTAGGCTCTAAAAACGCCCAAAACAATAAAAATGCCCAAAGCAAATATCCAGTAAAAAAAGCTGTAGCAATCACATTCTCTTTGGGGAAAAATTCGGTAAGCAAAACGTGAAAACTGAGCATGACCGTATAACCACCAATGGTTCCCAATAAAATTCTACAAAGCCTTATCCATGGAGATTTTGTTAAATATTTCTTATTAGCAGGCATATATTAATGAATAAGGATTTCAATTAGAAATGAACATAAATAGAGACCTAAAACAGTTCGAATTCCGAAATAAGAAAATGGAAAGAATAATACAATTAGGCATCCCATGCACATCAAAATAACAATAAAGGCAAATAACCCACAGGCCATTCCTACAGTATAAATTGATATAATTACAGCCAATGAAAACAATGCTGTTGCCATTAAGCGCGACTGCTTTTCACGCACAGACATATAGGTCAAAAGTTTAGATTTATCTTTCCAAGCAATGCGTTTGGAGGTATTCATCCATAACATAAAAGCTAAAAATAAAATAAAGCAAACAGTACTCATCATGATTTTATAAAATAAATAATATTGAAAAAATAGAATAGGCATATTAGCGTTTTCATAAGCTCCACCATAACATACAAGATTTAAATCTCTATTGCTGTAGCGCAATTATCACATCATCTGTTCTAACTTACTTCACTTGAAAACTTGCGGTTAGTCCTTGCCAATTTTTAGTGTAAGATTTATTATTCCAAGTTCCTGACTGATCAGCCATGTGACTATGTTCGATCACATAAGTACCTGGCCAAATAACCTCCACTTGAATCTTACCTAGATTATTTGTTTTGTAAGTTTTACTCCAACCACTTGGGGACATCAATAAAATTTCTTCATTTTCTACTGGGTTATTTCCACGTAACAATTGAATTTCTACTTGATCTTTTACTTTCAATAATTGATTAGCAAATACGAAGTGGGTGTCCAAAGGAATTGAAGAATAGGCTGCAGTTTTGCCTACCTGAATACGGTTCTGTGCAATAAATTCATAACGTGTAGTTCCTCCTAATTCTTTTGCAGGATGAGAAATGAAAACCTGATAAATCCCATCCTCAACAGGAATAAAACTACTTTCCAGATACGCTCCTTTATCCGTCAAATGCAATTCAACTTGCTTATTTTTTGAATCTAACAAATTCAATTTCAATTGACTTAAATCCGAATACCAATCCTTCGTTTTTTCAATTTCTCCACTTGCATATTCTCCATAATAAATACGGATGGTATGCGATTGATTCTTGGTACCTACGGGATTACTTTCGATCCATATCGCATGTGCCTGTACGATTTGATTACTGACAAATAGCATCATGACTATGATTAATAAGTGTTTTATGTATTTCATTCTTATTTAGATTAATTAAATATAGTGAACAAATATACAAACAATACCAAAATATACAAACCAATTTTGATATTTCTACACCATTAATTTTTCATGAATTTATCTTGAGTTATCAATAAGAAATCGGATTAAAGTTTTATATATCGTAATGAAATAATTACTAATTTCTTTAAATATTAAAGATAAATTCATCATATTAACATGTTAAAGCATAATCTATAGCAATAATGAACGATTACCTTATAAACTTTCTTTTATTTTTTTTAAAGAAGAACAGTTGAGATCAATCTAATAGATTTTGAAGAACGCCCTTATGAATGAGATGTGCTATGCCCCTCTGGTTTGTCCTAAAATTATTAAAATGAAGAGGATTTTGATATTTTGAATTTCAAGTGGGAAAATTTGAATGACTCTAAACGAGTCTAAAAAGGAAGAATTGTCAACAAAATAAATAAGCTAAAACAATTTCGGAATTGTTGCCCGATCATTGTTTTAGCTTTACTCAGATTCTAAGATCCTTTTTCAGATCATATAACTAGTTTTATTTTTTCTGAATCCTATCCGCTAAGATTTTCATATAAAATCCCCCTACTACACTCCGAGCTTTGAAGTTTTCACGAATACCTGTATTGGAATCATAAAAATCATTGAGTGGAACCCGTGATTCGGTTTCAATAGCATGCCTATAAACAGGTTGTATCAAAGCATCAAATTGTTCACGTTTAGGCGCAAAAACTGATGTCCATAGAATCCAATCATTTTTTGTATAAGCTTTTCTACTATCTAACGGTATTCCAAATTTATTTTGTTTAGTTAAATAGTATTTTATTTCAGTATCATATACTTGCTGTGGAAACAGGTTTAATCCCAACACTTTATCCCAAACTAAATTATATTTTTGACTCCAAGTATTCTTATTATCAAAAGTAAGCGCATAATGGTCTCCAGCATCCGCAAGATCAATCCATTTGACAACCATATTTTCGGCGATATTGCGATATTTTTTAGCGGTCTCAATTTCTCCTAATACTTCAGCCATTTGTGCATAACAGGCAATACCTACGATAGCTTTTACAGAAAGGTTAGCATTGCGAGCAAGATGCCCAGCAAAGTCATCTGTACATAATTGGGTTTTGGGATCAAATCCTTCCTGAACAAGATAATTAACCCAAGTTGTCAGCGTTTTCCAATGCTTTTTAGCATAACTACCATCTTGTTGCACTTTAGTAATAGCCGCTGTCAAAATAATCATATTGCCAGATTCTTCTACTGGCATGGGCTCTCCATAAGTTTGACCATTGGCCAAAGGATAGGTCCCTAAGTCATGGGCAGCCCAAGGATGCGGATATAGACCACTTTCGCTGAAGTAGAAAATACCATTCAACATGCCCTTCAACAATTCGGGATTATAGATTAAATAAAGCGGAGCTGATGGATAAGTGACATCCACAGTATTAATGAAACCACCGCTATTATTTTCTTTTGAAAGCCATAAAAGTTCATTTGTTGGACTTTTAACAAGTGTATGAGCTGCGATACTTTGACGATAAGCTAGGATACTAAGATGTGCATAGGCCTTTCCCCCGGATTTAATGGCATCTGCATAAACTTGTTTGTCAAACGCAGCACATTTGTCCATCACAGATTGATAATCTACAGCAGCTTTATTGAGCTGATCCTCTATCGTTTCTTTACCTGAATTATTCCACCAAGGTCTCAAATTATTTTTAAAATATTGGATAGCATATATTTCATCATAGCCCAACTCAACAAAACGATTTACTTCGGTATTGCCCACGCTACCAAAGGGTATGATCGTATTCAAAGCTAGTGAAGTTCCATTTGATACGGTTGAAACTTTAGATCCTCTTCTGAAAGCATCAACTGCAGCACCAACAGGAGTGACAAATTGAACTGCACCTGTTTTTTTTAATGCAGCTACATAGAAATATCCCCAATCGATTCGCATATCATCCGCACCCTTTTGTAAAACAGGTTGTTCTAAAGTACCTGTTTTCAATATTGATAAGTGGTCTGTACTATAATTTTGAGCACTTACTTCCTGCGATGGTTTATATACAGCAATATTTGATGAAGCACTTAGAAGCACATCTACAGCGTGCGATTTACCATCGTTAGCCCTTACACTGTAAGTAATGTACGATACTGGTCTAGACAATAATGTCAGGTCATCCATAAGCAAAGGTGATGTAAAAGTAAGCTTAAGATTAACCTTTCCTGCTATAAAGTTATAGATGGTTTGAGTTGCAGTAATCTCCACATCTTTTTGTACCGCTATCTGCACATTTGGTCCGCTTTCTTTCAACTTATCTACCAAACCGAAATCAAGAAACCGTCCACCTGCAGTATTTGATACATGAATAGCAAGCACATTTTGTCCTTTTTTCAAATCAGCTTTTCTAATTGACTGATATTGAAAACTATTGGTCCATCCGTTTTTTTCATATACCTTTTTCCCATTCAAAAATACTTCGATATTGTCATCATGATTTATTTTTAAGTAGAGATCATTGATACTGGAAGGATCAGTAATATTAAATGTACGTCTTACCCAAATATCATCTGTCTTCCAAAGCGTCTTCACATGTTTTTCATCATCACCAATCGCTGCCATTCCCGACTTCCAATGACTAGTATTGTAGTCCGATAATATCCAATCTTCACTAGGTTTAACTTCTGTGTACTGCACGTCATAAGGCTTGGTATCAGACGCATTTAGTATCGTTTTATAATTTGGTTCTTCCTTTCCTAAAAAACGATAGATTTGACCATCTACATTGATTAATCCTAATAGTGAATGATCGGCATCAGTCCAATGTTTAGTCGTTGATTCATGCAGATTATCAGTAGTTGACCATATACTAAAATTCGGGTTGTGCGTAATTAGAGGATATGCAGGCGCTTTTCTATGTTGCCCCTGTACTTGACATATGGTCAAAAAAAAGGTCAAAAAACACCAAATATTCATTTTTTTTAATTCGTTCATCACAGTAATTAGGTTTATTAAAAAGGATTAAAACATATTATTAAATTCAAATAAGCCAATACCTCAAGAAAATAAGTTATTCAAGGAGTATTATGATTCTAAAAAGTATAGCTTAATTTTATTAGTCAAATAACGCTTTAAAAATTTTAAATCAATCGCTACTTCGTATCAATATATGCTCAAATTTTATCATTTTGGATATGCTCCGATTACTTGTCCTGAGCAAATATGATGTATCGTGTATATTTCCAACATACTGCATTTTAGAAATAAATGAAATGCCTTTGTCTTAAGAGATCACAAAATAATGATAAAAAAGAAAGCTGCCCCTCCTATTGAGTAGACAGCTTTCCTAATCTTTTACATAGTATATTTATTAATGAAGATGCTTGCTAAAGAATCCCATCATGGCCTTATAAAATTCAATTTGGTTCTCCTCTTTACCAAATCCATGACCTTCATCATATTTAACCATATAAGGTACATCTACTCCTTTATCACGCAATGCTTTTACAATCTGATCAGCCTCGGCAATTTTGACACGTGGATCATTTGCTCCCTGAACTACAAATAATGGTGATTTGATCGCATCAATATGGAAAATTGGAGAAACTTCTTTTGCTATAGCTGCTTCATCTTCTTTATCTAGATCATACCAAATCTCATACAACATTTCTTTATACGGTTTCCAATATTCCGGAATAGAGCTCATCAACGTAAAAATATTAGAAACTCCGACATAATCTACGCCCGCTTTATATAGATTAGGTGTTTTAGCTAGTCCACGTAATACGGCATATCCTCCATGACTTGCGCCATAGATCGCAACATTGCTTTTGTCAGCCCACCCTTGATCGATGACATATTGTATTCCATCTTCTACATCATCCATCGCTTTACGTCCAATTTGTTTAAAACCAGCACGAAGAAAATCCTTTCCATAACCACCAGAAATACGGAAATTGACTTGAAGCGTAGCGTATCCACGACTTGCGAAAAGCTGAGTTTCGGGATTGAATCCCCAACTATCGCGTATACCTTGTGGTCCTCCATGAGGATTGACAATCAAAGGTACTCGCTTGCCGTCAAGGGCTTCTTTTGGCAAAGTAATGTATCCATGTAGTGTTAAACCATCTCGGGATTTAAAAGAGATTGGACGCATCACCGCCATATCCTCCTCTTTCAATTGCGGCATCAAATCAACCAATAATGTTGCTTTTCCGCTCTTAGTGTCGTAATGGTAATAGCGTCCATATAATTTATCACTTTGAACAATTACAAGTAATTGATCTTCTTGATCTGTTTTTCCAGAGATGGAAAACTCATAACCTTTAAACTGATTATCTAAGTTATTATATATTTTTTTGAATGTTTCGCTGATGGGTTTGATTATAACTTTTTCACCTTCATAACCGACGAAGTCAATCTCCCAATTTCGTTTTCTCGATAACGAAATTAGATTCGCGTCGTACTCTTCATTGGAATAAATTTCCTTGATTATTTTCTTATTCTTAAGATCGTACAAAACAATTCTTGATTTATCAGAATCCAAATTGGTCAATACATAAGCTTCATCAAGATTTTTTGAAGCATAATTGAATGAGACAACATTGAATGTTTCATCCCACTTGGTCGTATGAAACAATTCAAAACTTGTAGCTCCTTGTGGTCTATAGAAATATTGGGTATTGATACCATTGAGCATTTTGCTATATCCACGAAGGTTACCATCTTTATCAAAATCATATCCGACAATGGCATTTGCAGGGTCTTCGTTTGTAAATAGTTTTTCTAAAGCTCCTGTATTAATATTTACTTTGTAAGGCTCAAATACTTGCTTATTATCTTTATTCATCTGGATAATAATATAGTCTTTTTGCTCTTTTAGCATATTCAAGATAGAAGCTTGCACATTCTCAAAAGGAGTCAGATCTATATTATTGCTTCCATCAATATTAATCGCATATAGGTGGTAGTTCTCATTACCACCTTGATCCATGACATAGACCAAACGATCGTCATTGATCCATCCCATACCACGAATTAGTTCATCTTTCTCTTCGATCGCACGAATTATTTTGCCAGTTTTGACTTCCTTAACCATCACGTGGCGTTTATTCTTGTCATCCTTTTCACGATAAGAAATGTACTTACCATTTGGTGACAATTGAAAAGATGAAAGTTTAGGTTTAGCAAAATAATCCGCGACCTGATACTTATGATTACCCTTATCTAAGGCTATAAGTTCTGCTAATTGTGTTTTAGTGGACACGAGTGTGGTATCACCAGGCTTAGTAATCATCGTTTTAGCTAAAACCAAAGGTAGTTTAACACCAGCTTGACTATACGTGCCAGTGATTTTACTATTCTCCAATGTTCCTTCATATTTGATTCCAGCCTGCTCGATATTCAAAGCCAGCTGATTGTTTTCAAAAGTTACTGAAGTTAACGGAATACCTACAGCTCCCTGAAGAGGAACATCCATAGTACCTTGAACCGCTCCATTAGTCTCTGTTAAATGAAAAATAATAGCGACAGCGGTTCCTTGATAGTCTAAAGTGCCTGTCCAATCACCTTTAATTTGTGCATTTGTATTTGACATACTCAAAATTATTAATACAATTGTATAAAAAATCTGCTTCATAATTCATTAAGTTATTTTATTGTTAGTCGCCTGTTTTTACGTTATGTTACAACTTATTTTAAAAATATCTAAATTAAGCTGCAACAGCTACCTATAGCGTTTAGATGTTCATTGTATTGTTAAAGATTAAATAAAACCATAAAAATGGTAAAAAACATCTTAAATGCTAAAAATAGACACTTTAATATAGACATAATTATAAAAATTCATTACTATATTGGCAATCGAAATGTAATAATAGATGATTTGAACAATTATTTCAGTTGAAAATCTTCAATAATTAAAATTAACAATGATTTAATAAAAAGAAACAGATACAATTCAATATAAACAATCAAAAAAGAAATATTATTCGATTATAAAAAAGGAACTATCAAAAAACTACTATTCTAAAATTAATTACAGAATAATAGTTTTTTGATAGTTCAAATAACAATTAAATTTCTACAGGCATTTGAGTACTGATTGCAATCCGGTTCCAGCTATTAATGATCACTATTGTCATGATGATCTGTGCAATTACTTCTTCGGAAAAATACAACTTAGCTTGATTATAAGTTTTCGTCGTTAAGCCATTTTTACTGATTAAGGTTATTTCCTCAGTTATAGCAAGCAGGACTTTTTCTTCATCAGTAAAAAGATCTGTTTCATTCCATGCATTAAGTAAAAAGATACGTTGGGCAGTTTCACCGTTTTTTATAGCATCTTTGGTATGCATATCAATACAAAAAGCACATCCATTAATTTGTGAAGCTCTAGTTTTAATGAGTGCCATCTGTAATTTCGTTAAATCAGTATGAGTCAAATAATTTGATAAACCATACATTGCTTTCCATGCTGCAGGTTGTACCTCCTGAATTTTAATTCGAGTTTCCATTTTTTCGATTATTTAAATTGTGATCAATGATGATAACATCAAAATTCAGAATTTCATCTTCTAAAAAACTTAAGCTGGTTTAAGAAAGTAATTACGGCCTAACTTTACTATTCTTTTTCCGTAATTCACTCAAATATTCAGGCGTAAAACCTAAAAATGAAGCTAACAATTTTTGAGGCACACGTTGTATAAAATCAGGATATTTAGAACAAAACAAATAATAAAAGTCCTCTTTTGATGATCTGGCGTATTTCATACGATAAAGTGAAGCAGAATAGGCTCTTTCATAAATCATTCTAAAATATTTCTCTAGGCTTGGATGATCGGTAAGCAAAAGATCAAAATCAATTTTACGAATCCCTATTAAAGTCGTTTTTTCAATCGCTTGAATAGAAAATATGGACTTTTCTCTCTTATTAAAAGCATCAATATCTGTCATCCACCAATTTTCCAAAGCAAATTGTACTGTCTGTTCCACCCCTTTCTCATCAAAATAGAACATCCGTAAGCATCCTTTTACTACAAAGTAAAGGTGAGTACACATTTCTCCCTCATTTAAAACTAGTTTTCTTTTAGGTGCGGTTATGATGTAAAATGAATTACAAATATGGGATATCTGATCATCATTTAATTCAATAAATTTCTTTATATGGTTTAATAATAATTCCATTCTATGGTAAAAATTATAAAAATAATCATAATTCTATAATTAAAATACCATTCATCATGTAACCAGCTTGATTTTTATACAGCAAGACTAGTTTATTTTATTAATCCACAATATATATAAAAAAATAAGTATAGAAAGATACGAGGGCTACAAGATGGTATGTAAAGGTCTGACAAACCACTTCAAAAAAATATAAAATATAATAAACTACTCGTATTAAAGTCTTTGAAAAAATTATTTTATCGCATGTTGCGATTGGATGATTACTAGTATTATTTTACTATACTGAACAGTTCGTTGTGTAATACATTTTCTTGTAGTCAACGAAAATCTTTAATAATACTTGTGCTAAAATGCCAGTTGTACTCCTTCACAACTCCTTAAAATGAATCGATTGATTAGCACACTTCGCTAATTACAACAAGCAAAATTGAAAATATAGCTAAAAATAAAATCTAATTAATTAATCTACTAAGCACATCACTTGAGGTAGAAAACCTATACAGAAACAGGATCTTGGCGATGCCGTTGTAAGTACTGTTTTTTAATAATGTAGAGCTTATAATAGTCATAAAAACCAATAATAAGTAAAACAAAGCAAACAACATAAAATGTTTTATATGTTAAAAATGCAAAAGACAATCCACTGATCAATCCACCAGCTACATAAGATACAACAATGCTAAGAAGCAAATGAAACTTGTCAACCAATGCCTTATTGTGCCGATTAGATTCTTTTGTAAACATCGATATTAATATCGCTAAATCTGTCGTAAGCCCTGTTAAATGAGTTGTTTTCACTACAAAATTGGAAATAGTAGCAGTCAGACCATTCTGCAATCCCATGGCAAAAAGCAAAGCCCCCACCAATACTTCTGTCTCTTGTAAAGAGTCTTTATAAAAAAAATCTAAATAGATCCCCACAAATAAAATACTTAATATCTCTAATCCTAATGGAATAGAATGTGTCAAATAAGTGCTAAAGCGTCCCTTTCCGTGGATGATGATCATATTTGAAAGCATACTACCAACAAGAAATAGTAGAATCCAAAACAAAACAACAGCGCCTTGGTACCAATTTCCTTTAGTAATCTCTTGTGCAAAAATCGCATAATATCCGGTCACATTTGAAGTGAACGAAAAGAATACAATGACCGATGCGACATTGACCATTCCCGCTGAAAAAGCAGTCAATGCACCCAACTTTATATTGTCCTGTACCGTACGATGATTACTATATTTTCTCAGCATAATTTACTCTTCCTCCTTTTTTCAATACTATACGTGCAATACCTTTGGCTTGAAGATCCAAATTAAGATATAGGATCAATTCATTTCTATTCAATTCATGGATAACAAAACTCTCAACAAGTTTATCGTCTTTACGCAATTCAAGAATATGCCCTCTTCCCTTTAAAAACCAGTTGTATCTTTTATCCTCATGATGAGCAACATAATTATCATTTCCACTTCTTTCGAAATGCCACAAACCATCTTGAAGAGGTGGAAGATGTGCTATAGCCGCTGTTTTTATTTCATCATGTATAATAGCTTGTTTTTTAAATGATGGATTATTTTCCACTTTTTCAAAATACCAGCCCTGCTCTACCCACTCACCTTCCAGCATACGTTCTGGACTTTCATAAAACATGACCATCGTCGTCGCGACAAACAGAAGTAAGGCGAGAAAGATGAAATTAAATCTTGATAATATTTTTCTTTTAATAATTGACATCCCATTTTTTGTTAAAGAATAAATCTGATAAAACATTTCGTTCAATTTTCTCTGCCCCGGTCTTTTGGATGATCCCAACACGACCTCGTTTACGTTCGTTTAAACGTAACAGAGCCTTTCCAACATCAAAAAACTGTTTTGTTCTTTTTTCAAATGCATAATTTGATGGTACTCTGATTTCGTCAATCGCAGCACCCTTCAAATAGTTGTGTAAGTAATTGGCATTCTCCGTACCGATGATATCGGTATATATATTGAGTTTACGATCTTCATATCGATGACAGATCATTTGACAAGCTTTAATAAAATCTTCAGAATGGAGTTCCTTTAAATGATCTTCGAGGGTAATTCCCAACAGTTCAGTAATTGAAGTACTACTTCTGTTGCCATATACCAATATGATTTCCAATTCATTCGCTTTCGACTGTTCGATGGTCTGTATAACAAAAAATAGCGAATCTATCGTGAAATCACTCGGAATCAATATACGTTTTTTCATGCCTTTTACTTTTAATACAAAGTTAAAAGACAGAGATTGCAATGGAATGAAGTTGAAATTAGCTTTTAATTAGAATATCAAAGCCCGTATTAAAATGAGATTAGAATCATTATAAAGATTAAAATGAGATTAAAATTTAAGAAAAGTAGGTAATTCAATCTCAACAGTAGTGCCCTTCCCTACAATAGAAGTTACCTTTAATGAACCTTCATGTAACTTAATGATATTTCTGGCCAATGGTAATCCAATACCATACCCGTCAATCCCATCAGTGTTAGATGCCCGAAAATAGGGATCATAGATATGTTGCAAATCCTCTGAAGGAATACCTATTCCCTCATCTTTTATTAGGATAAACACTTTTTTATCCAAAGCACCTAAAGCAATATAGGCCGTTCGATTACTAGAATATTTACAAGCATTGCTGATGATATTAGACAAGGCTAACTGAAGTAAAATTGCATTTCCACTAACTTTAAGACGCATACTATCATCTGGTAAAAGATCAAAATCGGTGATTATCCTAAACTTATCATTGATCGCTTTGACCATCAATTCTGCATCCATTATAACCTGATCAATCCTGATAGGACCAAATGAAGATGAATTACTAACAAATCCAGTACGTGCCAGCAAAAGAAGAGCCTTTGTCTTTTTTTCTAAATGCTCTGCAGATTCAATAATTTTCAAAAGCGTTCTTTGATATTCTGCTTGACTTCGCTCTTTAGAAAGCGCTAAATCTGCCTGACCAATAATAGAGGTTAGAGGAGTATTAAGCTCATGTGATGCATTACTAATGAAGTTTTTTTGCGTTTCAAATGAGGTTTCTAATCGTGTTAGCATATTATTAAAAGTACTTGCTAAATCTTTGAGTTCCCCTTTATATTTAACCTCATCCAATCTTTTATCCAGATTTTCAGAACCAATCTGTTGTACCTCCTTCATCATTGTAAGAATAGGTTTCAAAAAGGACCTTTTCATAAATACAGACACGACTAATATAAATAATATGCCTAAGACTAAACTAATAATCAACAAATTCCTTAAGTAAGCAAGATGATGGGTATAAAAATAATTTTCCGCAGAAGCCCCAATGATAAAGTTTCGTTTATCCTTGGTGAAAAATTTAGTAGAATAAAATTGGTTGTCAACTTTGAAATTAGAAATTCCCTTCTTATTGATTTTACTCCATATTTCATGATTAAAGCCATGACTGTTCAATATATTTTCATTTGCGTCAAACTCAACAAGAAATTCATGTTGATTATTCAAATCTTCAATAAAATCTAGACTCCATTGATTACTTTGCAACGCATTATTGATATTCAGGAACTTTTCTGCAGCTATATTTCGCCTCAGATCCAATCTTTTATAAAAATCTGTAAAAGCAAAATTTGAAATGGAATAAAAAATAAAACCAACAAAACAACTGACATAAATAACCAATATGGCAATAAGATAAATAAGTTTTCTGTTATAATTATGCATCAGATTTTAGTCTTCTATTTTTAACACATAGCCCATACCGATCACAGTATGAATGGCTTTTTTAGAGGTTACTTTTTCTATTTTTTTACGCAAATAATTAACATAAACATCCACTACATTGGATCCGATATCAAAATTAATCCCCCACACCTTATCCAGAAGCAAACTACGTTCAAATACTTTTTTAGGACTTTGTATAAATAATAAAAGTAATCGATATTCGGTACTTGTCAGATTCAATTCCTGACCATCACAATAAGCGACCTTTTTATAATCATCTATTTTCAAAAATCCATATTTGTATTCTTGAGTATGATCCTGATCTTTCTGTGTCGCCTGAATAATAGAATGTTTACGACGTATCAAAGATCGTATTCTGGCTTTTAATTCGATTAATTTAAATGGTTTAGATAAATAGTCATCTGCACCATTATCCAAACCAAGTACAACATTTTCTGGAGTCCCTAAAGCAGTCAGCATCATCACAGGAAGATCAGTATATCCCCAAAATCGTATCTGTCTACAGATCTCCAATCCATTAGTACCGGGTAATAAAATATCCAAGAGAACAAGTGAGATATCCTGAGTTGAAAGTAGTACTTCTAATCCTTCCGAATTATTTAAATGTATTACTCGGTAACCATCCTCCTCTAAACCTTGAACAATCAGATCTGCTACGCCTTGTTCATCTTCAACCAAGATAATTTTTTGTTGTTCTACACTCATTTTATGCTATATTTAATTAGCTCTTGAATTATTAAAAGCATAAAAATAAGCTTTTGATGGCTTTGACACAAATTTTAAAACTAGATCATAACCAACTAGATAATCATACTTTATAAAACTTGATCTTATGAGAAAGATAAATTTTAAAAACTTTGATTAAGATACTTTAATAATATTTGCGCCATAATTTTAAATTGAGAATAGGCATATAACTAAATTTTTGACAAATACTTATTAATTTTTTATATCAATACCTCATTCCGTTATACACAATTCCATAGCTGAACTAAAGTTATTTCCAAACATTTTTATGTCCAAATTGTTGTTTTAACAATTGGAATACATTTTATGATGTGCCAACTAAAATAATATCTATTACACATACTCACATTTAAAAATGTGCGGTGCTTAAATCTTAATAAAATGGCAATAACAACCAATCGATTATCTCAGACACTTTGTCAAGCTTTAAATGATCAAATTACATTGGAAGCATATTCTGCTCAAGTATATCTCATGTTAGCCTGCTGGGCAGATGACAATAGATTAGATGGAATCAATTCATTCCTTATGAAACATTCCCAAGAGGAAAGAGTGCATATGGCTAAAATAATAGAATATATACAAGAAAGAGGTGGCTCTGTAAAAATTGATGCAATAAAAAAACCCGAACCCGAGCCTACCAATATTTTAGAGTGCTTTGAAATGGTATTGCAACAAGAAATAGAAAATACCGAATCAATTTATAAAATAGTAAATTTAAGCATGCAAGAAGGCGATTGGGCGACATGGAATTTCCTTCAATGGCTTGTTAATGAACAACGTGAAGAAGAAAAACTTGCATTGGACTTATTAGATAAAGCTAAGTTAGCTGGAGGCAGAGATATGACAGACAATGCTCGCTTTGAGTTAAATAAACTAATTGGTAATACTGGTCAGGAATTTCCAGTTGCAGATGAAATTAATCCACTAGCTTAAAATATGTTAAAAAGGGTAGCAAATTATACGTAAGCTATCCTTTTTTATTACTCTATAAATACCTATAGCGACCTCTTGGCCAATAAAGAGATATCCAATGAATTATGATACAATTTCTCCACAAGCCCAAGCATAAGCTGCAATTGTTCTTTAATTAATAGCTCATCACTCTGATTGAGCACATACGATCGAGAGACCGAGGACTTCAAAGGAAGAATTTCTAATAATTCAGTCTCAAATAAAGCATATGTTTTTTTTAATTTTAAAAGAATTTTATTCATCAACCGTTCGTGCTCATCATGAAAATTCAAAGTTGAGCGATGATCAATCATATGGGTAAATGCCATTGCATAAGAAATCAACTGATGTGTAAAAATTGAAAAATCATTTAATTCTTTAGTAAATGGGCGCTGATATATAGGTTCATTTAGAATTCTTTCATTTAAGGCATTCAACTCCGCCAAACTCAGATAAATTTCTTTGCGAGCGACTTTATAATCTGCAATATCAATATGATCGCCCGACAGTTTACGAAAGCAAATGGATAAGAAATGAACATTAGAATGTATGACATTTTTTAAATAACTCTTTACCGAATCACTTTCCCATGTCGGAAAAATAAGATGAAAAGATAAAAAACACAGAACACAGCCAATTAAAGTATCTAATAAGCGTTCTTTCAATAGGAGAATTCCAAAATCATCTACTCCTGTAAAGAAATAGTAGGCAATAAGAAAAAAAGCAGTTAGAAAAAATGAACCATAAACATATTTACTCCTTAAAAAAGTAAATGTTAAAAGCATATACACCAACATTAAGCCAAGCAGTACATAACTATTTGTAATCAAGAAAATACTTAAGAGACCCAAGAGGCCACCTAAAAATGATCCTTTTAACCTATCAATACTCCGTTGCTTACTTAAACTAAAACCTGGACGTAAGATCACAATAATAGTAATATAAATCCAAAAACTATGCTTTGTTAAGGCAATGTAATCAGGGAAGAAAATCGGCAGCGCTTTGGTAATCACAAAAGCAATCAACATCACAATAGCCACACGAAGAGAATGTCTAAAAATTGGTGACTTTAAGTTCAGGTGCGCTTGCAGTATTGGCCATGAAAATGTCCTTTGCCTAAAGAAACGCTCTTTCTGTGCGATCAGCTCAGAGTGATCATGAACTTCTTCAGATTTAGATAAAATACGATGGACCTCTCTTATTTTTTGCATCACATACCTGATATTAACAAGTATCTTTTTCAACACAATTGTTGTCCCTCCTTCTTGCTTTTCAAGAGCAATAATTTCTGCATATGCATTATCCCATAGGCCTGTAAATTGAATAGCATTCTTTGGCGATTTTAGCAAACTAATTGGAGTGGTCAATCGCTCTAATTCTTGGGCACAACTAATCAATAATTCAGGAATGACTTGATACACCTTGGTATGTCCATATTTTTCACGAATCTGATAATAATCATGATGGGAAGCATTAATTCTCTCAAACAATTCCATCAATGTTGCGAAAATAAAGGTAAGCTGTTTATATTGATAACTTGCAAATTGCTTCTCGGTCGCTGCAGAAAACAAAACCTCACGGACATTTTCCTGACGTTGATTTAATACCATATTGATTTGAATAACTTGTTTATGCGTCTTTGCAATAGCAGTATTAGCATCAAAAAAATCAGCCTTAATACGAAGTAAGCTACCTATTTTGTAAGCACATTCTGCTAAAACTTGCTGGCTAACACGATATGGTCTCATGTGTCTTAGGACTAATACAAAAATCATATACCAAATTGCACCAGCAGTGAGCAATAAAGCTTCTGTAATAGGATGACTACTTTCATGGGTCAACGTCAAGCTAAAAAATAGCGCTAATAAACAAGATGCACCAATGCCCATCGCCCTTATACCAAAAACAGTCAACATACAAGCCGCAAAAGAAAAGAAAGCCATAAATAGACCCAAGAAAAAATCTGAAAAAGGTAATATGCGTGTAAGCATACTCATCGCGAAAATAACTATAACATTGATAAACAAAGATTGACGGCGCTCACGATAGGGACCGACCAAATCTGGAGTACTTGCTATAATGCTACCTATACCCAAGGTTACACCATGGTGCAATTGACCAAAAAAAGTGAACACGAGAACTGGAATCAGGACAGCAATAGTAATTTTTAATCCTTCATGAAACGGTTGGCTATTAACGAAAAACCGTGTCTTTTGCCATACTTTTTCTATACGATCACGCAATATAAATTATATTATTAATGTGGAAATATGTCGATTAAAGATTATGCTTATGCTCATCATTTAACTTTTGCAAAAGTACCAAATTTAATACTACAAAAAGAAATTTTCATCTACTATAAAGTTTATAAAACTAAACAAAACATATATAAAATATCGTTTTACACCAAAATTCGACATCTTATATTTCCTATAAAATGGATATGTTTGTAATGGAAATGAGAAATAGTCAAAAGAAAACAATAATTTTAGACAAAAAAATCGTTAAAAGAATGAAAAAACTAACGCTACTTTTATTATTAGCAAGTTCAATGGCTTATGGTCAGCGCAACTTGAATATAGAAGAGACAGTCTTTGGCCCCCGTACATATGCACCTACAGCTCTTGTAAGCAGTAACTGGGTACCCAATAGCAATAACTTCAGTTATTTGGACAAAGGTTATCAAAATTTAGTTCAAAAAAGTGCTTCGAATAATGGAGCGGAAGAGATCATCCTAAGTAAAGCCGAATTACAAAGTGCTTTGCAAACAAAACTTCAAAATGATCGGATTAATTTGCAGATCTTTCCCAGTGACTATAAATGGGAAGATGCCAATACAATCAGTTTTTCACTTCATACAAAACAAGCACAATATCACATTGCATTTGATATAAAAAATAAAAAAATAGTCCATCTACTCGCATCAGATGCCACAGCAACAAATCAGGAATATACTACAGATTATAGTAAAGTAGCATACTTAATTGATAATAATATTCAAATCAAAGAAGCTACTGGACAATTAACCAGTGTGACAAAAGATACAATAGATGGTATTCTAAACGGCAGTGACTATACGCATAGACAAGAATTTGGCATCAAAAAAGGCATGTGGTGGAATCCTCAAAATGACAAACTATTGTACTACCGGAAAGATGAAACGATGGTGAGCAAATACCCTTTAATACAGTGGGATACTCGGGTAGCTTCTGTAAAGGATATTCGCTATCCCATGGCAGGCATGAAAAGTGAGAAAGTTACCTTAGTCATTTATGATACCCAAACAAATCAAAAAGTAACATTATCCACTGGAGAACCAAAAGAACAGTTTTTAACAGCCGTCACTTGGGATCCATCTGGAAAATATATTTACGTTGGAGTATTAAATCGGGAACAAAACCATCTAAAATTAAATCAGTATAATACACAAGATGGTCGTTTTATCAAAACACTGTTTGAAGAAACAGCTTCCACGTGGGTAGAACCTCAAAATGATTTATTATTTTTACCCAATAACCCAAAACAATTTATCTATCAATCAGACAGAGAAGGTTTTAATCAGCTTTACCTGTACAACACTGATGGTAAGTTGATCAAAAAACTGGGACATCAAAATCTTATTGTACAACAATTAGGCGATTTTTCTCCCAAAGGAGATTTACTCTATTATACTGGCGTTACAAACGATGGATTAGATCGACAACTATTTTCAGTAGAGCTAAAAACTGGAAAAACAATACAGTTAACACAGGGTACGGGTACACACAACGCTAAAGTAAACAGTGATGGCACTTACATCTTAGATCAATTCAGTAATCTAACCACTCCTAATATTGTTCAAATAAAAGGAACAAAATCTGGTAAAGTAGATAAAGTAGTCGAATCAACAAACCCCTTTTTAGGTAAGATCAATCCTCCAAAAATAGAATTTATCACTTTAACCTCTGCAGATGGTGTAACACCATTGACAGGACGTATCATCTATCCTAATGATTTTGATGCAAATAAGAAGTATCCTGTCATGTATTATCTTTATGGAGGTTCTCACTCTCAATTAGTAACGAATAAATGGTTAGGCGGTGCAGGTTATTTTGATATGTATATGGCGCAACAAGGTTACATCGTATTCACCATGGATAATAGAGGTACGGACGCTCGCGGACGTGCATTTGCAACCGCAACACATCGTCAACTTGGACAGGCAGAAATGGCTGATCAAATGAAAGGCATAGAATATTTGAAATCCAAATCATTTGTTGATCAAAGCAAGATGGGTATATTCGGCTGGAGCTTTGGTGGATTCATGACAACATCATTTATGATACACCACAACGATATCTTTAAAGCAGCTGTTGCAGGAGGTCCAGTAATGGATTGGAAATACTATGAAGTCATGTATGGTGAGCGGTATATGGATATGCCTCAAGAAAATCCAGAGGGCTATAAGTTGAGCTCACTCATTGACAAAGCAGATCAATTAAAAGGCGATTTATTGATTATTCACGGAGCTCAAGACCCTGTCGTAGTACAACAACATAGTATGGAGTTTGTAGAAGCTTGTATCAAAGCTGGAAAACAAGTTGATTATTTCCTCTACCCTACTCATGAACACAATGTTTCAGGAAAAGACCGAATTCATATGTATGAAAAAATTGCAAGATACTTCGATCTTCATTTGAAGAAATAAAAAATAAGTATAAAAAAATCCCCTTGATCATTGATCAAGGGGATTTTTTTATACTTATTACTATTTAACGGGCAAGAAGTGCCTCTATCCCGAGTCGATAACTATCTAAACCAAAACCACAGATAACCCCTACACAATTTTTAGCTAAGTAAGAATGATGCCTAAATGTTTCTCTCGTATGTACATTAGAAATATGTACCTCAATTACTGCTGTGTTAATTGCTGCAATCGCATCAGCGATAGCAACAGAAGTATGCGTGTAGGCCCCCGCATTGAGTACAATTCCGTCAAATTCAAAACCAACTTCATGTAATTTATCAATAATAAATCCTTCGGTATTACTTTGAAAATAACTAAGCTCGACAACATCATACTTACTTTTCAATGTTGAAAAATAAGTTTCAAAATCTTGCGCCCCATAAATGGATGTTTCGCGCACGCCTAATAAGTTTAGATTAGGTCCATTAAGGATTAATATTTTTTTCATCAGGATAATTATTACTGAGCTCGCTAGCCCTACTTGTTTTTCTTAGATTACGTTCACTTATGATGATAAACGATAACATTAATTTGAAATATGCACAACTTTATTGAGCAGATATCCTGTTATCGATAATGGACTGCAGATTAAAAATCACTGTATAATGATCTAAAACTCGAACGGAGACCGATACTAAATACGCCAGACTTATGTTTTAGAGGAGTATCATATTCAATCTTTTGATAGCGTTGTGAATATCCGATCTCAAACCTAAGGTTATATTTAGGATTCAAGACATAAGCTGCTTTTGCATCTGCATATACAACTTGGCTTTTTATCCCCTGACCGATGTGGTTACCATATCGATTAGGAAAAGTGCGGTAGGATTGAAAAATATCTCCACCCATATTCGTACCATCTTCAGGATCTAAACCCTTTTGATTATAATTGAGCTGTGCAGAAAAATCAAATCTCTTCCAAGCATAATTAGCAATACCAACGATCTCTCTAAAATTAGCACCTAAAGGATGTGCAAGAGGTTCAGCATTATTACTATAGTTCGAACCAGAATCAAAATGGGCATACGTATAAGGTCTAGCCGTATTATACTCGAATAAAAAGTTTAAATTTTTCACCTCAAATATGTCGTAACCTCTTACACCAAATTGAGCACCCCACTTATTATGTACATAACCCTTTCCAGCAAAAAATTCTTTAGCCGTAAATTCACCTAAGAGGAACTGTCCATAGGCTGTTACATTTTTTAGTACTTTATATTTTGAATTCAATCCTAGAAACATTTTGTCTGGAGAACTCGAATTATTGGATTCAACAGGACGCAAAAACATCACAGGATTTATATAAGTGAAATCAAAACCTCTTTTACCTGCGGCATCTTGATTTGCCCATGTAATCGCTTGAAAGAAACCAATAGAAAATCTATTTGTAGCGTTGTAATCTATATATTGAAATACACCCCACTTCTTTCCATCTCCGTAGCGATCAGTAGCACCAAATTGATCTGACCTTTTATTGGTTGGATCATTCATATACGCCCAAACCGAAGTATACTGAACATGACCAATGGTACCTGTAAATTTTAAATGTGTATAATTTGAAGAGAAATCAGACAATAAAAGAGACCGATATCCATCTCCAATAAAATTCTTATCATATGCTACAGTTGCTTGAAAATACTTACTAAAGTCATAAGTCAAACTTGCTGTTGCATTCATCCAATCCTTTTCATTTCCAGAACCAAATTTCGTAGTACCCTGTCCAGTTACTACTCTTTTTTCATCAATATAATCACTCAGATATTGAGGAAATACGGCTTGATTTTCAGTTGCACTCGTATAGAATGTGAATTTTTCACCCAATGTAACGCCGGCTTGAAAACCTCTAGAATTCATCCAAGTACGACGTTTATCTCCCATCATATCCTTTCCGATAGTCAAATCAGGTAAAAAATCGGCATAAAAAGTATAGTCTTCTTTTGAAACTTCAATTAGGTGCTCGTTAAACAGCTTGCGCATAAACCAATTATCTGAAGCTACAGGTTGATTTGACTGAATAGAATCAAACTTGACCAATAATTCATCTTTAAAAAGAAATGGTTTTGATGATGTATGTAATCGTGTTTGCGGCGAATACAAAACATCATTCATTTTTTGTGACAACTGATAAGAATAGGGCTGATTTTTAATTTGTGCGCGGACTTCATTTTGACCTAGCATAGCGGTAGAGAGTAACCCTGCTAATGCTATAAATTTTAATGAAACTTTTTCTTTCATGAGATTTTTTTAAACAACTATATGGAACAGCAAAATCTATTCCTAAAAACAAAATAACACTTTTTTTTGCACTTAAAAGGTTTAACGGTAATAAAAAAAATATGCTAAAACGTATTTGCTTTCTGTTTTAACCTTTTTTTATTACCTTGCATTTGATAAAAACCAGTATGATAATATATAACCTTTTTGATATTTAACAATGAAACGCAGAACATTCATTCAAAATTCAGCCGTATTGGGAGCTGGATTATTTGCGAGCAAGGCATCTTTTGCTTCGATGCAGACTTCATTCCCGACGGTGCGTATTCCAGCAGATAAACGTCTTTTCTCCAGTAAAGCAATTGAAAATTCTATTGTAACATTTGGTAAGGCTACAAATAATAAGGAATTAGCTTGGCTTTTTGGTAACTGTCTTCCTAATACCCTAGACACGACCGTATTTCCGTATGTCGAAAATAACCGTAATTACACTTATGTAATCACTGGAGATATTGATGCCATGTGGTTACGAGACAGTAGTGCTCAAGTATGGCCGTACTTAGCTTTTATGAAAGATGATAAAAATCTAAAAAATCTAATTTCAGGTTTAATTCATAAACAAAGCAAATGTATCAATATAGACCCATATGCAAATGCATTCTATAATGACCCAACAAAAAAAGGAGAATGGTTCAGTGACCACACGGATATGAAACCTGGAATTCATGAACGTAAATGGGAAATCGATTCGCTTTGTTATCCGATTAGGCTCGCCTATCACTACTGGAAAGAAACAAACGATGCAACTCCGTTCAATGAAGAATGGGAATTAGCACAGGAGAAAATTTACAAAACATTTGTCGAGCAGCAGCGTAAAGAGAACTTAGGTCCATATAAATTTATGCGAACTACTCCACGTGGATCAGATACGCTACAAGTTGATGGATACGGATACCCTGTTAAACCTGTCGGTTTAATTTGTTCTAGTTTTAGACCTTCTGATGATTCAACTATATTTTCCTTCTTAATCCCTTCTAACCTATTTGCAATAGTAAGTTTAAGACAGTCAGCAGAAATCTTAAGAAAAGTCAAAAATAATAACAGCTTAGCGGCTAAGATGGAAGCTCTTGCTAATGAGGTAGAGTCTGCTGTTCAAAAACATGGAATAGTAGATCACCCACAGTTTGGAAAAGTTTATGCTTTTGAAGTTGATGGTTTCGGTTCATTCTTAATGATGGATGATGCCAATGTGCCAAGTCTGCTTTCATTACCTTACTTAGATGCTGTAAAAGTCGAAGATCCAATTTATCAACGTACACGTCAATATATACTATCAGATAATAATCCATTTTTCTTCAAAGGCACAGCAGGCGAAGGAATTGGAGGTCCACATATTGGTCGCGACTTCATTTGGCCAATGTCCATTATGATGCGTGCTTTTACATCAAATAATGATAAAGAAGTGGTAGAATGTGTAAAAATGTTAATTGCTACACATGGAGATACCGGTTTTATGCACGAATCATTTCACAAAGATGATCCCAAAAACTTCACACGTAAATGGTTCGCTTGGCAGAACACTTTATTTGGAGAATTATTATGGAAAATTTATAAAGAAAAACCATCTTTGCTTAAACAAATATAGTTTTACCCTATAGTATTAAAAGTGCTGTAAGGTAACACTTATAGCACTTTTTTATGGAGCAAGAAAAAAAACATATTGGTCCGATAGGGATTTTTGATTCTGGATACGGAGGTTTATCCGTATTTAAGGAGATCAAAAAAAAATTGCCCCAATATGATTATATCTACTTAGGCGATAATGCTCGTATTCCCTATGGCACCCGTTCATTCGAAACGGTTTATGAATTTACTAAACAATGTGTATTTAAATTATTTGAGTTGGGGTGCAATTTGGTCATTTTGGCATGTAATACGGCATCAGCAAAAGCATTACGATCCATTCAGCAAAATGATCTTCCTCCTGGCAAGAAAGTTTTGGGAGTGATACGCCCCACCACAGAAATTGTAAAAGAATTCACAAAAACCAACCACGTAGGCATTTTAGCCACAACCGGTACAGTGAAATCCGAATCTTATAAAATTGAAATCAATAAATTCTATCCAGAAATTGAAGTTTTTCAACATGACTGTCCTTTTTGGGTTCCTCTAGTTGAAAATAATGAAATTGATACAGAAGGTGCAAAATACTTTGTAGAAAAAGATATCCATCAATTATTAAAACAATCACTAGATATCGATACCATCGTTCTGGCATGTACACACTATCCATTATTATTACCTGTAATTCAACAATTTGTACCCGATCATATCAAGATCATTTCCCAAGGACCACTTGTTGCTAAGAGCTTGAAAAAATATTTAGACGTGCATCATGATATAGAGCTCAAAAGTTCTAAAAATGGAACTATGAAATTTTATACAACTGATGATCCACTTGATTTTGAATCAAAAGCAGAGATATTTTTCGGTCAAAAGATAAATGCCAAACACATTAAAGTCACATAAAAAAGACTCGCCTGATGGAACCGAGTCTTTTTTATGTGATCAATATTTAAATCCAATTAGTCTGCCAATACCACTTTTTTAGCATAGCTATCATTATGCACCGCAGCAACAGCTCTTCCTGAAGGATCATTTAAGTTTTGAAATGAAGCATCCCATAATAATGCCTCTGGTGTACTACAAGCAACCGATTTAACCGAAGGTACTGTTTTAGCAGCCGCTTCAGAAGGAAAATGAGATTCAAATATTGTACGATATAAAAATTCTTCTTTATTCTTAGGCGTATTAATCGGAAACCTATCCGCAGCTTCAGCAAATACTGCATCACTTACTTTAGCCTCCGCTTGTTCTTTCAAAGTATCGATCCAACTATATCCTACTCCATCAGAAAATTGTTCTTTTTGGCGCCATGCAATACTTTCCGGAAGATAATCTTCAAAAGCCTTACGTAAAACCCACTTTTCCATACGACCATCTTTAATCATCTTATCCTTTGGATTGATCGTCATCGCCACATCCATGAATTCTTTATCCAAGAATGGAACACGTCCTTCTACTCCCCAAGCGGCTAAAGACTTATTAGCACGTAAACAATCATATAGGTATAGTTTTTTCAATTTACGAACCGTTTCTTCATGAAATTCCTTAGCATCTGGTGCTTTATGAAAGTACAAGTATCCTCCAAATAACTCGTCAGACCCTTCTCCTGAAAGTACCATTTTGATACCCATCGATTTAATAACACGTGATAATAAGTACATAGGAGTCGAAGCCCGTATCGTAGTCACATCGTAGGTTTCTAAATGATAGATTACATCACGAATGGCATCAAGCCCCTCTTGAATTGTAAAATTGATCTCATGATGGATAGTACCGATATGATCTGCTGCTTTTTGTGCTGCAATTAAATCTGGAGCTCCTTTCAAACCCACTGCAAAAGAATGTAACTGTGGATACCAAGCCTCTTCTTCGTCGCCTGATTCAATACGCTTTGAAGCAAACTTCTTCGTAACAGCAGCAATAACAGAAGAATCTAAGCCTCCAGATAATAATACACCATAAGGTACATCGGACATTAATTGACGATGTACAGCAGCCTCTAAAGCATCACGTAATCGAACGATATCAGTTTCTGCATCTTTAACCGCCTCGTAAGACTCCCATTGTCTAGAATACCATCTTGTTGGTTCTTTACTTTCAATGCTATAGATATAGTGTCCAGGAGGAAATTGATCTATGGTATTGCAAAATCCTTCCAAAGATTTCAATTCTGATGAAACAAAAAACTGTCCATTACTGTCAGTTCCATAATATAAAGGTATGATACCCATATGATCACGGGCAACAAAAAATGAATCATTTCGTGCGTCATATAAAGCGAAACCAAAAATTCCATTTAACTCTTCTATAAATTGTGGACCTTTTTCTAGATATAAGGCAAGTACAACTTCAGAGTCAGATTGTGTAGTAAAAGCATAATTAGGCAAACTATCACGAAGTTCTTGATGATTATAGATCTCACCATTGACAGCCAACACCACTTGCCCATCAGGACTATATAAAGGTTGACTACCCGATTTTGGATCTACTATAGCTAACCGCTCATGAGCTAAGATAGCATGATCAGAACTATAAATACCTGACCAATCCGGCCCACGATGACGTATACGCTTTGACATTTCTAATACTTGAGGTCTGATTATTTCTACAGATTCCTTTAAATCAAATGCTCCTATGATACCACACATATTATTGTTATTTTATTGTTTCTATCCCAAACTTGAATTATTGATACAAAGTAAAACAAATAATAATGAAATTCATAATATTTTTAAATTTTTATTGAAAATTTAACATAAAAATATTTATTTCTTTATCAATTACACATTAAAACAAACAAATCGATATGCATATGAAAAACTTAAACAACTCTTTCAATAGGGATACCCTATCACTTTCTTTAAATAAATGGTTTCATTATTACTTTTCTATACTGTTTTTATATAAATTCATATAAAGAATTTTACAGTAAACAGATAATTATGAAAGCTTTACTTCATCATTACCAAAACCTGGCAATTAATCAAAGTGACCTGGATAAAATCATGATGGGACACGAACTCGTTCAGTTTTCTAAAAATGATTTTTTACTTCGGAAAGATGAAAAAGCTCATGAATATTATATCTTGGAAAGCGGACTGGTACGTTCTTTTATCCACGATTACCAAGGAAATGAAATTACGACCGATTTTTTTGGAAATCATGATATCGTTATTGAAGTCACGTCGCTTTTTCTCCAATTTCCTTCTCCAGAAAATCTCCAATGTTTAACAGACTGTACTGCATGGAAAATTGATTTCAATACGTTCCAAACCTTATATCATACCATCCCAACATTTAGTGAGTGGGGCCGTTCTTGGATGACCTTTGCCTTGCATACCAATAAAAAACGTTTTATTGATATGGTTTCACTCTCTGCAACCCAGCGTTATCAAAATCTCATCAAAAACAAGCCACAAATAATCAAACAAGCGGCTTTAAAGTATATTGCCTCTTATCTTGGTATTACAGACACTTCCTTAAGTCGAATACGAAAGGAACAATAAATTTTAATATCCTCCTGACCATTACTTGTCATATGCGAAGTATATTGATCGATGTTTACATTATTTTTGACTTAGAAATGGCACCAACTTTTAACCATAAACGGCAAAATCAATATATTCAGCTTAAATAATTGGACTTGATTGAGAAATAAAAAATTTAGAATGATGCGATTAAAATAAATTACATTGTATTTATTACTGACATTCAGTTGTCAATGGAACACCTAACTTTGATTAAACATAAATTAAAAAACAAAATTATGGCTATTTTACATGCTTATTTAAATTTTAATGGTAATTGCGAAGAGGCTTTCGAATTTTATCAATCTGTTTTCAACACCACCTCTTTAGGTGTGTATCGCTTCAAAGATATGCCTGCAGATCCCAACTCCCCTTTACCTACTGAGGTCGCAGACAAAGTCATGCATACGGCAATAAAAATCAATGATTCGGTGATGTTAATGGGCTCCGACTGCATAGAAGGTTTTGGTCATAAAGCGACTGCAGGTACAAACGCTTATTTAATGTTAGACACCCAAACTGCTGAAGAGGCCAAAGATTTATACAATAAACTTACAGTGGCGGCACAAAATATTGAAATGCCTTTGGGAGAACAATTTTGGGCAGAACTGTATTCATCATTTCAAGACAAGTATGGTATTTCATGGATGATTCACTTTGAAGGCAATAAAAAAATGCAATAATGATAACAATCACTGCTATCATGCAAATCTTTAACAACACGACTTATATATAATAAATTCAAAGAATAATATTTTTAGATTTATAACATAGTATATTTTAAAGAGATCAGGATATATCAGCCTGATCTCTTTTTATTTTTTACAAACAGTGAAAATATAAGTATAATTGTCATTATAAATGCAAAGTACGTCACCCTTCAATTGCTTGAGTTGCTTTTTCTAATATTTCAAAAGCCACTTCAGCCATTTTGTTTCCCTTATGATCCAATAACGGATTTACCTCAACGACTTCAAAGCATACAACCTTTTTTAAACTTAATAGCTCTTCCAACAATTCAATAACCTCAGCCGGATAAAAACCTTTAGGAACAGGAGTACCTGTGCCATCTGAGATCAACTCGCTATCCATACTATCCACATCAAAAGAAACATAGATCAGATCACAATCGTCAAGTTTTTTTATTACCTCATGCACACATGTTTTAACAGATAATCTGCGAACCTCTTCTACGATATAATTTTTAATTTCTAAATCATTAATTAAAATATCCTCGGCAGGCTCAGTATCTCGCACACCAAAATAAATGAGATCACTTGACTTGACCTTTCCGGTAATGTGACCTAACGTCTTTAACTTTTGCCAATATTCCTTCGTCTCCTCATCAATCCTATTAATAGCACACAATAAATTATCTTCTGCCAATGTAGCAGCTAAAGGCATTCCATGCAGATTTCCAGATGGTGTCGTGTAAGGGGAATGAATATCTGCATGTGCATCAATCCAAATTACGCCTAATGACTTTTCTGGAAATGCAGATTTTATTCCTGAAATCGTGCCAATAGCCGAAGAATGATCTCCCGAAAATACAAGAGGAAAGAAATCATCCTTTAATGTTTGCTCTACTATAGAAGCAACTTCACCACATTGTTTCAAAACCTCTTTAATACGTTTTGCAAATGGATGCAGAGCAGGATCGTATACGACATCATTTCGTGTTTTGACATCCGTAAATGGGTAGTGGTGAAAGTACTGACTTCCCTTATTGATAGCAGCAATTTCAATAGCATCAATCCCCAAATCAGACCCTCTTGTACCCGCTCCTATATCTGACCTATTCTTGATAATTTTAATGGATCTTTTCATATATCACATGTGAATTCTTTCATATTTTCGAATCAATTGCCAATAAGTATATTGGTAACATATTAATACCTTTTGTCAAAGGCTAGTTCAAATAGAAATTTAATCATAATCGTTGATATAAAGATAATTATTTTACATCAATAAATACGGAGCAAACAATTGGAGCTCATGAAAATAAAACAGGCTTAGAAAGTGATTTCTAAGCCTGTTTTTAAGATGAAAATTTTTGAGATTAAAACTTTATCGTATTCAGATTTTTATCAACTAAAAATCCTTGAATAGCTTTCAATGTATAATTAATATCACGCTTCGCTCGTAATTTCAACACAAATAAATCTTCATTTCCATAGAGAGCCTTCTGATCTCCAACATGTACAAAAGTGGGATATAATACTTTTTCACCACTCGTATGCAAGCGATCATTTGTTAGATTATCCATATCTTTAACGGCTAATGCCTGAACAGAAACAAATTCATAATCTTGTGATAGATAAGGTAATCCAAAACTAATTGCATTCACAGATTTAAGATCTTTACCTTTGACCATAATTTCGATGATCTCACCTTTCTTATAATTTTGTTTTGCAGTTGATAAGCTAATTTGACCTGCCACTTTATCAACCTGAGCTTCTTTGATACCACCATCTAACTGAGTAGCAACAACAGAAATATCATAAGCATCTATTAAATCATTTTTATTAATATCGCCATTACTCACATAGCCTTCAAAATCAGCATCTCCTCTTTTTAGTCCGGTATAGTTTGTATAGGATGTCAGATCATTTCGATCAATCAAACGATCATTATTGATATCTCCTGGAAGATAACTTTCAGTACCAGGTACTTTAAAGATATAAAGTTCTCGGCCTGAGCCAAAACCACCTACACCTTCTGTAATTGCTAATTTTACAAATCGAGCAGTAGGTTGACCATCAAAATTGAAAGTTTTTACTTCATCATTATTTGCCCAATTAAAAACTCCCGATTCAGTCCAATTATCCTTATCTGCACTATAATAAACTTTACCTTTCAATACGATCCCATTGCCGCGTCCTGTACGTGGTAAATATTGAAACTTATCCAATTGATTCACTGATTTCAAATCTAAGATCATATCAAATGGTATGGCTTTTTTACCCCAAGCAGTGTGCCACATATTTCCTTCGTCAAAATCTAACAACTTATCAATACCAGAACCATCCTGATTTTCAGCTGTAGTTTCTCCTTTAATATCGCGAATAGCAAACTCCAATGGATTTGCCTTCGTCTTAGACTGAATTTCCGTCCAATCAGAAAAACCTTGTTTATTAACCGATCTCAATTTAAAAGTATATGTCGTTTCTGGGGCCAACCCCTCAAACAGCAATGCATTATCTTTTATTGTCGAATAAAGCATATTATTAAATTCGATTTCATAATAATCAGCATGGTCTACGCTACTCCAAGAAGGAGTCAATGTATATGCTGCTCTATGATCTTCAGTAACAAGTGCATGTTGAGGTGTGGTTAATGCTCCTTGCGAAATTCGGAATCGATTAACAGGTTCAAATTTGAAACCATCTAATAATAGATTGACCTCATTTTTAGTAATATCAGTACTGGCTAATTTAATATGCAAAACTGGATTTTTTACTATGATTTGTTTTTCGAACTCACTGCCCTTGGTTGCAAACTTATTCATATTAGGGGCAGCATCATAAAAATAAACATTTTCTTGGTTAATGAATTCGTTAATAGATTTCACTTCCACCAATTTAATTTTAGTTTTACCTATTGTAGCCTTTAACTTTTTAGGTATCTCTGTAACATTGATTCTAAATTCAGTTTGTTTATTTTTCACAAACCCATCAAAATCACCAGTCGTGCGATTTACAGTTACCGAAAGCTTATCCTGCTCACCTAAAAGAGATTCAATTAATGTCGAAGCTCCCTTTCCAGATTTATATCCTTCTGAAATACCATCATCATCATACTCCGTAAATGAGCTTTTTCCTTTTGGATAGATTTCATAAATACGAAGAGATTTATTGATTTCATGAACGTTATTATTTGGGTTTGCCATTGGAATAATAGAGCCATTTTTAACGAATAGAGGTAATTTCCAAATCGGAGAATCAAAATTATTAAGAATGACATTTCCTTCAAATTTATCTCCGCTAAAGTAATCAATCCAACTTCCTTCAGGTAAATAAATACCGTTACGGATATCATTCCCTTTATCATCAGATTTTGTAGCTTGATAGATTGGGGCCACTAGAAACGATGGACCATATAAATATTGGTACTGCGTGGCTGTCCCCTGTGTATAAACATTTGGATAGGTTAGGAATAATGCTCTGATCATTGGCAATCCATCTACTGCTTCCTTAGCTATACTATACGCATAAGGAATCAATTCTGATTTCAATTTCAGATAGTTTCGATTTATTGAGGTAACTGGCTCCCCCAATGCGTGTGGATATTTTTCGTTAGAACCCCACCCATCCATATTCAACTCCATTGGAGTAAAAGTTTTCCACTGGAAGTCACGAATATTGACCGCATTATTTTTACCTCCAAATATGCCATCCATATCTGAAGTAATATTTGGCTGCCCTGATAGTCCAGATCCCAGATAAGTGGGAATATGAAATCGAATATATTCCCAAACACCGCCTGTTTGATCTCCAGACCAAATACCAGCATAACGTTGAGTACCTGCCCAACCATCTAATGAAATAGTTAACGGTCTAGCTTCATTTCCGTAATAAGGAATGATATGACCGACATCTGCCACTCCATTCAATCCAAAGGAATAACCAGCTCCTACCCATGCCACATCAGTTTTAAGTACACGAACTCCTGCATCTCTTACTTCTTTAACAATATCACGTTGCAACAAAGCACTAATTTCAGATTTTGGGTGCAGATCAGATTGTGTCCATAGTCCAATTTCGACACCATTTTTACGAGCATAATCTCCTAAACTTTTTAAGTTCGCAATATTGCCATCTAATGTTTCTGTTTGTCCATAACCTGCTCCATAACCATCATTAGGCAATAACCAACCAAATGGCATATCATGCTTCTTATAACGGTCAATAACAGCACGAGCCGAAAATTGATAATTGTTCAATTCACCATTTAATGATTCCTTAATACCACCATTATCTTTTTGACCTTCTTTATAGCGCTTCCCATCCTCAAATAGAATTCCTTTTTCATCTTCTTTCCAGTAATCACGATTATAGGCATTCAGGTGACCTTGATAAAAACCAAATTTTGGAAGTAAAATTGGATTTCCCGTTAATTGATAAAAATCGTTCAATAAAGAAACTGCCCCGTCATTGATCATAAAGAAAACATCTAAATAATCACTATCATGTGTCAAATGAACTTGTCCTTTTTCTTTTGATCCAAAGTCATATTTTCCTGGTTTAAAAGTATGCCACATAAAACCATACCCGTTTGACGACCAGTAATAAGGAGTAGGTGAAGCTACTCCTCCATCGGTCCAACTATTTTGATTTTCAATGGAAATGACTTTTCCTTTATGAGAAAAACGACCATTCTGAACGCCTCCACCATAAAAATATTCATCAGTTTTCTCCTGAAGGCTTAAGGTAACTTTATTTTTTTCAAAGATAATAGGCTTCGTAAAAACAACTGCTTCACCTTTATTTTTCTCATTGATCACTTTCAACAAATTTGTGGTTTTATCAATCAGGATATTGATCTCCCCTGTAGCAATTATTATTTGATTGTTGGTATCGCTAAGATTTAATTGTTGAATGGGTTTTCTTGGATTTGATACCAATATTTCAGCAGCAGGTTTAGCTTCAGGATCTCGAATGATCCCCCCTCCATTATCCTGAAATAATCGAAAAATATGGTTACCATAAAAATCGAATGTCAAGCGCTGATTATTGGAAAATAAAACCTCTACAGTCGTAGCATTTATTTTTTTTGCACTGACAATAGTTAACATTGGGTTAGTTTGCTGCTGAATCGCCATTGTTTTAAAATGAGCCTGTGTCGGAGCAATACTTACCATTAAAGGAAATGCCAAAGCAAGCATCACCTTTCTGTGTTGTTTATACATTATATTACAATTTTGTGTTTTCTTATTTTATTTATAGCTGTTTAGACGTTAAATAATAGATTGTTTTAAAATTGTATTTTAGGTATGTAAATGTAGGAAAGAGATTTGAAAATAATAGATTGTATCTATTAAAATACATATTCTTTATTCATGATGAATCTACTTCAATGTCTTTGATCATTTTAATCACTATAAGTAGTTGCACTCTGTGATCTTATTAAATTATTTCATAGGCACCTATCTAGTTCTAAAAAACAAAAGGTCAACATGATGTATCTTCATGATGACCTTTCATTTCTGTATTTATTTTTCAACTACTTAGTCGGTGTAACAATACTAAAGAATTTCAATCCCTCATTTTTGAATCGATTATTCAATTCAATCAAAACATCATTTTTAAAATCTCCACCATTGGCTGGATTATCGATCCAACAACCTATACTCAAATAAATCATTTCTTCACTGATATCCTGAACACTAATACCTACCCCCATCTCAGGTTTACTATGGCTACTATGCCCAACAGCTTCCTTAATCCATAATTTCATTGTTTCCAGATCAGCAGAGCGGTCGACCTGAACGACAAAACTCGTCCTTGCATCATCATTTGACAACGTCCAATTGACGACCCGACCAGATAGTAAATCACCATTAGGGATGATCACTTCCGCTCCGTCGCCTGTATTCAAAACACTTGCACGAATACCAATTTCTTTTACGCGCCCTTTTTTATCAGCCAATTCAATACGATCACCTACCCGAAAAGGTTTATCGAAAGCTAAAATAATTCCAGACACAAAATTATTGATGATATTTTGCATCCCTAAACCGATACCAACACTTAAAGCCCCTACTATAACCGTTAGCTTATCCAAACTAACACCTAGAGCAGATATCGCTATAAAAAATCCAATGACTATTATAATCAACCTAAACAAAGGAAAAAGCGTCATTTTATGATCGTAATCCTTGCTTAAAGCTCCATTTTCGCCCCCAATCAAAAGTAAATTCAAATTCTTCTGAAACCAATTAGCTGCAGCTAATATGATAACAGCCAACGCTAGATTACCAAAATTAAAATTGATACCTCCGAGTTGGTGATTATTACTTAAAAACTTAGAAACAGATGTTGCTAATGAAGCTGCAAATTGCAAGTTATTTGCCAGTACAATAATCGCTAATAGAAGACACAAAAATTTCAGGGCATCGCCTGTAGCTTTCAATGCTCGTTCTTCATTGAATCGCAACCAAAAACCTTTTTTCACTCGATTTCTGGCGAATTGATTTTTGACATCATCTTTGATCATATGTATAAAAAACGTCAACGTAAAAGACTGGGCAAGCCCAACAGCGCCAGCAATACTAAAACTGCGAGAATGATCTACATATCCTAAAATATTCAAAAAGATAGCACCACCATTTAAAATGGCAAATATGATAAAAACAGGTAATTGAATATATCCGGCTGCAGCAGGGTCTTTAATGTGTTTCTTTAAATAAAAACCAATATAAAGAGCCACGATATTAAATATAATACAGACAATTCGCATGATAAGATCTTCACTTACAACAGAATTTACAAATACATCACAGATGTAAAACAACAATAGAAAACCAACAATTTTACCATGTTTTAGCGTAAATTTTTTCCGAAGTAAAATCCCAAAAAACACCATTAGTAGCAGTTGTGTTGCCTGAATAATTAACGTTGGAGTAACGATCGAGACAATGGGTAATAAGGTCAAAAATAAAATAATTGCTTTTCCAATAAGAGGCCATATATGCAATGGTAATTTTGCCTCTCTCTTACTATTGTTATCTCTATTTAAAACAAAGGCCGTAGATGTGATCCAATATAAATATGCAATAACCAAAATAATCAATAAAATCCTACTTGTCCATGCTGTTTTATTGACATAAGTATCTATTGACTTACTCTTTCTGTAGTTATTTTTTAAATTGTTTAAAATTTTCTCTTTTGTTACTGTTGTACTACCGGCTTTCCACAAAGAACTTTTCACAGTAGCTGAATCAGAAGGCTCTTTATTAATTTGTTTGCTAGCTGTTTCCTTTACACGGTGAGATAAACTATAGTAAGCTTTCAAATTTTCATTCGTAATATCAACAGAAACCTTTAACGAATCAATCTTACTTTGAACTTCCAGCTCGGCAGTCGTCAGATAATTATTCAATCTAGTACTCGTTTCACTCTGACTATACTTTGATCTAAAATCTTTCAATTGACTTAAAGTCAGGTGAAGACTTCGATTATAACTATCCAAACTTCCCTGAAAAGTATTCAAATCTGCTATTTGACTTCTAGCATGCATAGTCCATCTTTCTACAGAATCTGGAGGTAAGGTTCCTGAAAAAGCATTTACCTTTTCAATAAATTGTGTACGAAGATCACGCTTATGTACAGCTTCATTTTCTAGCGCGGCCGCACGAATATTCGTAATATATTTAACATTTATTTTTGACAGGTCCATTCGCAAACTATCGATAGCTGGATCTGACTGGACAATTGCAGTATCAATATGGCTACGTCGTACCCTACTCTCTCGACGACTTAAATCTTTACGATTTCGAGAATTCCCTGTAACAGGAGTACTTTTCTTTGCATTGCTAGTATCAACAAAAACCTGCGTAAAGCCGCTTTCCACAAAAAAAAGTAATAAAAATAATACTAAGATATATTTAGATTGTTTCATTTAATATGTACTATAAATTATAAACAAAGGTATGAGAACAAACATATGAAGTGTGGTCAAATTTGCAAAAATAATTAATTATGCTTGATATTGTAGGCACAAGCGTTATTAACTGCCAAAAAGCAATGGAGATCTACAGGATGCTAAAAATATGCGTAATGAAATGCGCGTTTCCGATATTTAAGTGTTATAAAGAATTTCGGAAAAATTGCATCCAGATCCTACTTTGAAAAATATGGAAGAAGATTATCAATTAATCCAAAAAGAAAAAAACGTGTTAATGCCAATTTAAGTATAGCGATTCAAGTTACACTAATTATAAGAACGACCACATTTATCAAAAGCTTTGGAAGACCTAAAAGCATGAGAAAAGCACCATTAAATACACTTATTTTCACTAAAAATCTCTCATTAATTAACATTAAAATCAAAATAAGTTTTTTGATAAGGTTCATTGATCAAAGTAAAATGCCACCATTCCTTAGCATAACCTTTAAAACCATATTTAGACATGATATTTTTCAATAACGTGCGATTCTTTTTTTGAACACGATCGATATCTTTACTATCAAAATGTGAAATAGAACCAAAAAAATCAAAAGGACTTCCCATATCTATTTCCTGGTGATCATGGATTGTAATAATGGTGAGATCAACAGTACTACCACGGCTATGCCCAGACTTACCTGCTATAAAACCTAGTTTAAATAAATTTCTTTTATCTAACTTTGGATAAAACTCCTTTTTACCCAAGGTATCATTAACATCGGTAGCCCATTTTTTAAAATGATCAACTGCTTTTTGAGGCCGATAAGCATCAAAAATTTTCAAAGCCATTCCTTTTTTATTCAATTCTTTCTCCACCTTTTCCAAGGCTTGAGTTGCAGCGGTACTTAGAATAAGGGTAGGAGAATCATAACCTTCAATTTTTTTACCAACAAAATTATGTGAACCATAATAGCGTAAGTCAAAATTGATTTCTGGTATAATATCTTGTACATAACTAAAGCCCTTTGGTAACTTTTGTTGAGCAAAGATAGTAGCATGACCGATACTCAAGATAAAAAGTAAGCAGAAGTATATTTTCATTAGATTCTTTAGCTAAAGTTAACAAAAAATAAAGGATAATGTTTAGTGAATATGCGAATAGAAAGTTTTGAAAAAACAAAAGCCAGTACAATATGTACTGGCTTTGGGTAAATGATGGGGCTCGAACCCACGACCCTCGGTACCACAAACCGATGCTCTAACCAACTGAGCTACATCTACCGTGTTTGTGCTACAAAAGTAGAACAATTATTGGTATTTAAAAACTGTTTCTAATATTTTTTTGCAATAAATTTTTACATCGTTCATAATTAATATTTTAAATTTCATTTATATGAACAGCACCCCAATTCGCAAGCTAATTTCTGATTATTTCCTGTCCATACTATCAACTTATTTAAAATAAAAAGTTATTAAATTGTTGAATTTATGGTAAAAACAATTCCGATTTATCGATTAACATGGCAATTTTTAATATATAACTTTAAGCATTATTTTTTAATATGGAAAACATGCTTATTTTTCTTAAATCATAGCATCTTTAAATTTGATCTTGAAAGCAATTAATAGAAAAAAAAGAGGAGCAGAAATAAACATGTCTTGCTCCTCTTAATCATACGTATCTTTCAGATTCTTGATCTTAAGTTTAGATTTTAAAACTTATAAAATATAGTTAATCGACCACACTTTGATAAAGTTGATCATATTCATATTTATATTTTTGCAAAATCATTTTCCGTTTTAATTTTAGTGTCGGTGTCAATTCACCTCCATCAATAGTAAATTCTTCCGCAATAATAATAGGCCTCTTAATTTGTTCCCAATTGCCAAAATGCTGATTTGCTATCCTAACTTCTTGATTTATTTTTTTTATAACTTTATCTTCTTTAAGAAAATCAATTTTAGATAATTGCACTAAACTTGGATCTTCTGATTTAAACCAATCTACCAAATGTCCATAATCAGGAACGATAAAAGCAGATGCAAACTTCATCCCCTCTCCTACTACCATAGCCTGTTCAATAAACTTGGATTCCACCAATTTTTTTTCAATAGGTTGTGGAGTGACGTACTTACCTCCAGATATTTTAAAAAGTTCCTTTTTTCGATCGATAATCTTCAAAAATATATCATCTTCCCAAGTGCCAATATCTCCAGTATATAGCCACCCATCAATAATGGTTTTACTCGTTTCCTCGGGATTTTTATAATACCCCATCATCACATTCGGTCCTTTGACTAAGATTTCGCCATCGCTCGCCAATTTGATCTCAACATCCTTCACTGCAGGACCAACAGTTCCAACACGAATACCTTTTAGATAATGATTAACAGAAATAAGGGGAGATGCCTCGGTCATACCATACCCTTCATAAATCGGGATTCCAGCTGCTAAAAATACACGTATCAATTTACTTTGTAAAGATGCGCTCCCAGACGCAACGGTTTGTAATGTACCACCAAGACCTTCATACCATTTATTCAGGACGAGCTTTCTGGCTAAATTCAATTTTAAATCATACACAAAACTTCTTTTTTCAGAAACTGGATCATACTTTTCTCCTACAGATACCGCCCAGTCAAATATCTTTCTTTTTATCCCATTCAGCTCATGCCCTTTTTTTATGATCTTTTCATACACCTTCTCCAGAATTCTTGGTACTGCAGTCATAATATTAGGTCTTATTTCCATTAAATTTTGACCGATTTTGTCAAATGACTCCGCTATATACACGGTAATACCGAGATAAAAATAAGTGTAGATAACCATTCTTTCATAGGCGTGGCAAGGGGGTAAAAATGTCAACCCTCTATCATATGCTTTACATGGTGTAATCTCAGTTGCAGACCTTACATTTGCAACAATATTATCATGAGATAACATGACTCCCTTGGGTTTACCTGTCGTACCTGAGGTATAAATCAATGTTACAAGGTCTGTTGATCTTACTTGATCTTTCAGTTTTTGAACTTCAATATCCTCTATATGTCGTCCAATTTGAACAATTTCACTCCAATTTCTGATTTGATCGTGTTCTTCAATACAAAAAATATATTTTAATGTATAAATAGAATCTTTAAGATTAACAATTCTTTGATACAGGCTCTTAGTACTCACAATAGCTACCCTAATTTCTGCATCATTAAAGATATATTGATAATCAGCGTCGGTTATATTAGGATATATGGCGACTACAACTGCACCTATTTGTTGAATAGCAAAATCCACAATATGCCATTGTATACCACTTTCTGCAATTAAACCAACTTTTTCATTTGGTTTAACTCCTAGTTCAATCAATCCTTTTGAAATAGTATTAACCTGATTTAGAAATTCTGTGGTAGTTAAAGCTTTCCAGTCACCCTTTGTTTTACTAGAAAACATGGCTAAATTTGGATATAATTCCAATTGCCGATCTATTAAATCAAATATTCTCAATTTTTGTTCCATTCCAATCTATCATAAATAGTGCTCGCCTTTAACGACAAGAATATCTCTTTAACAAAATATGAAGAGAATAAGTTCGCAAAACTAACTAAATAGTCCAAATAAAATAATAATGATGTTATTGTCCATAAAAAGACATTAAGATATAATACTATTAAGCTATTATTATCAAAACAAAAAAGGCTTTAGAATAAAATTCTAAAGCCTTTTCATATCCATTGAATAATTATTTTTTAGCCCAAGTTCTAAAAAATTCCATTACCCGATCTTTACTATAACTTTTACCATCTTCCAAAGCACCACTTTCTTGAATTTTGAGCACTTCCCCTTTACTATCCAAAACAATAAAAAAAGGATAGCCTAATTTTAATGAATCTGGAACATATTTTTGAAACACATCGTCATTTTTATTCTCTTTAGAATAATTGAGATGATAGTACAAATAATTATTTTGTAGATACTGCTTAATATCTGCTGTCTTATGAATATAATCATTGAATCTCAAACACCAGATACACCAATTGCCACCTGCCTGAATAATGATATGCTTTGATTCTTTAGCTGCCTGAGTGATTAATTTGTCCAAATCCTCTTTGGCATTCGCTTCTGGATCATATGGAAATGATAACGTATCTTTCTCTACTACTGACTTTGTTTGCGCATTAGCTTGTTGAATGCTGATACAAACAAAGCATAGCACAATGACTTTTATAATCCTTTGCATATAAAATGACTCTACTTAAATATAAAATCAAATTTAAAGAAAGGAGATTTAAATAAAGAACATCATGTACCTATTTTTTTAAGCATCTAACACGGTTTCAAGTTCCATACTATAAAAATACTCGACCTGTTCCACCATTTTTTTACTGCCAATCACTATAGGAACACGCTGATGTAATTCAGTAGGTTGAATATCTAAGATACGATCACTACCAGTTGTAGCCTTTCCTCCCGCTTGCTCGATAATAAAAGCCATTGGATTACACTCATACATCAAACGTAACTTTCCTTTAGGAAAAGATAACGTTTCAGGATAAATAAACACTCCACCACGAATCAAATTACGGTGAATGTCAGCAACCATAGAACCAATGTAGCGTGAAGTATAAGGTCGATTGGTATCAGAGTCTTCAATTTGACAATATTTGATATAATTCTTAATAGCTTGCGGAAATTTAATATAATTTCCTTCATTAATCGAATAAATCTGTCCATGCTCAGGAATCTTCATATTAGGATGAGATAAACAAAACTCCCCTATTGAAGGATCTAACGTAAATCCATTCACACCATTGCCAGTTGTATATACAAGCATCGTTGATGAGCCATAAATTATGTAGCCAGCAGCTACTTGTTTTTTTCCCTGCTGAAGCAATTCATCAGCCATCGTCACTTGCTCTTTGCAAGCTCTCCTATAGATAGAGAAAATGGTTCCCACTGATACGTTTACATCTATATTTGACGAGCCATCTAACGGATCAATACAGACCATATATTTTGCATTTTTAGAAACATAATCATTAGATAGATCAATACCTAACTCATGTTCCTCTGAAGCTAAATAACAACATTCTCCACCTCTTTGCAGGGCTGAAATAAATTGAACGTCGGCATATACATCCAACTTTTGCTGTACTTCACCTTGGATATTCATATCGCCATGGACGCCCAATAAATCAGCTAACCCTGCTTTATTGACTTCTCGATTAACCAATTTTGCAGCAATAGCGATATCTCGAAGTAATCGAGATAGCTCCCCCTTCGCAAATGGAAAATCCGCCTGCTTTTCAATAATAAATTGACCTAACGTTTTCATATATCAATTATTGATTTAAAATAGCTTATATATTAAACGGTTGTAAAGTAGGTGTCTTGATACTTTTTAAAATTATTTTCAAAAAGTAATTTAAGCGCCTTAGCCTGCTCGTCATAAGCTTCATCATTGTTCCACAATTGTTTAGCACCTAAAACCTGTTGTGGTACTTCTTGACAAAATGTTGGATATTTTAAACCAAATATGGGATGCAACTCCATTGGATATTCTTCTAGTTCTCCCGACAAGGCTGCTTGGATTAAACTACGTGTATAAGATAATTTGATTCTACGACCAACACCATAAGGACCTCCTATCCAACCTGTATTCACTAACCATACTTTTGTATCAGGATTCTTTTTTAACCGATCTCGCAATAGTTCGGCATACTCCATGGGGTGCAAAGGCATAAATGCTTGTCCAAAACAAGCTGAGAATGTCGCTGTAGGCTTTGAAACACCCATTTCCGTACCAGCAACCTTAGCAGTATAACCATTAATAAAATAATACATCGCTTGTTCAACCGTCAACTTTGAGATGGGAGGTAATACACCAAATGCATCCGCTGACAAAAAGAAAATATTATGAGGAGCATCAACCAATTTAACATCTCTGTAAGAAGAAACATAGGACAATGGGTATGAAACGCGCATATTTTCGGTTATACTAGCATCTTGAAAATTAGGTATAGTCGTACCTTCATGAAATTTAATATTTTCCAATAGTGAGCCTGACCTAATGGCTCCACAAATTTCTGGTTCATGTTTAGGATCTAATCCTAGGCATTTTGCGTAACAACCTCCTTCGAAATTAAACACACCATGATCTGACCAACCGTGTTCGTCATCCCCTACCAAATAGCGGTTGACATCTGCAGATAATGTTGTCTTTCCCGTACCACTTAATCCAAAAAATAATGCGGTATCGCCTTCTTTCCCTACATTAGCAGAACAATGCATAGATAAAACCCCATCTTCAACTGGTAAAACAAAATTGAGAATTGAAAAAATACTTTTTTTAATCTCTCCAGTATACCCCGTACCAATAACTAGAACAACGTGACGTGTAAAATCAATAGCTACACAATTAGCAGCATGAAGTCCCAATTTCTGATAATTTGAAACTTGAAGATCAGAAGCTACTAGCACCGTCCAATCTACTTCCGTATTTTCAATAACAGGGTTTGAAATAAACATATTAGAAGCAAAAAGATCCTGAGTTGCTTTTGTCGATACAACCAGAATGTGTTTTGCTAAATCATCACTCGATACAACTTGGCAGTCTCTTACGAAAAGTTCTTTAGCCGATAGGTAGTTGGTAGTTAAATCATATAATCTATTAAAGATTTGTTGAGTAATTGCTTGGTTAACTTCATTCCAAAAAACTCTACTTTCAGTGATTTCATCTTGTACGATATATCGATCTTTTGGCGATCTACCTGTAAATTTTCCAGTCAAAATATTCAAAGCTCCATTTTCGGCAAGAGAAGCTTCTCCATTTTGGATAGCATGCGCAATAAGGGCGGTTCTATCCAACTGACAAAATACTTCTTTAGGTTGGTGGATTCCTAAAGTAGCTAACTGTTTAATCTTTGATAAAGTCATACTTTTGTTTTAAAATATTGTCCAAATCTAGCTAAATTTAATAGATAGATACAAACAAAATTTAGCTTATTGTTTAAATTACACAGGTTTAAAACACTGAAAAAGAACAACTTGTGATTGCAAATAAAATTAAAATAATTTCAAAAGCTAAATTAAAACAAAAAAATAAAGTTAAATAATGCTAAAATAAATTAGAATCCATAAGTCAAAACGAAGCCCTTGAAAATTATCTTAACAAGGGCTTCTTAAAAACAGTAAATTTAAGTATTATGATTGATTCACTAACGCTTGTTTTCTAAACAACTTATATTGTAATATTTCTTCCGATAGTTTGGCAACAGCATACCCAATAATAGTGATATCATCTACCCATCCCAAAACAGGAATTACATCTGGAATGGCATCTAATGGTGATATTACATATACAATTGTAGCAACTATCACAGATAAGTTCCACTTATTCATTTTATATTTACCTGAAAATGTATCTTTACACATAGCAATTAAAATTTGAAAATCCTCTTTTCGAACATCTAAATTTTTTGCTTTTAGCTCAGCAGCCTCTAAATCCGCCGTCGTAATTTTATGTTTTCTAAATCCTTCAAATAAAGCCAATGCTTTACCTAGAAATTGTTTCTTCATTTGTTCAAAATTATAAAAATCCACTAAATATGACTCAGACAGTGGATTAAAGTTTAATCTAAATATTCCAATAAGAAGTATTCAGTATATTATTTATTTTCAATAAAAAATAAAAGTCTTATTATATAATTAAAAATATGCAAATATGGGCATAATCTTATTTATTATCAGTAGCTTTAGTAAGAAATGTTATTATTCACTTAAACATAACTGTTATGGCAAAAGAACAAAATGCAGTAAAGAATGATAAAAAGAAAGCTGAAAAGACGCTAAAAGAAAAACGAGCTGAAAAGAAAACAAAAAAAGCTAGTAAAAGCAAATCTGAATAAAATTAAAGTCCCTTCGCTTATTAAAGAAAAGGGACTTTAATTTTTATTTTGAACTTTAATTCAGATATTTTTTCATAGCTATTCTCAATCTATCATCATAACCATAAATATCCGGAAACTGTTCAATTTTATTATTTTTATCTAACCAGGTTGTATAATAAGACAAATAAACAGGAACACCTACTTTCATTTTAACCCATCGGGAATTATTAACTGAATCTTTTATTTCAGTAGCAATTTTAGCTGCTTCCTTTTCATTATTAACTAAAAAAGAAGCTAAACTAGCGGGATCTTCTACACGAACACAACCATGGCTCAGTGCACGGTTACTGACTTTAAATTTTTGTTTAGCGGGGGTATCATGTAAGTAGATTGCATAAGGATTTGCAAAGATAAACTTGATGTTTCCCAATGAATTATCAAAACCCGGATTTTGTTTGAATTTAAAATTCTCTACTGAGTCGGCTTGCCAGTTGATTGTATATGGATCTACAATTTGTCCTTTTAAATTGTAAACAACCATATTTCGACTTTCCAAATATCCTGGATTAGCCCGCACACTATTTAGTAATTCCTTTTTTACAATACTTTTAGGAATATTCCATACCGGATTTACCTGCATTCGATCTAATACGCCACTCATCATCGGTGTTTCATGATTTTGTCCTGTTTTAGCGAAGGCTTTATTTTCAGTTTCTCCCACGCAAACATTCATTATTTGCTGTACAGCACCTTCATCAATCATGCGCAATTTCATTTCGGGAATATTGACGAATACATATTTATCTGGAAAATCTTTTCCCATCCAACGTAAACGTTCCATACTCATGAGGACGTGATTACGATCTTCCTTACTCAAATTACCAGCTATCAGTAGTTGTTGAAACTTTTTATAGAAAGCATTTTTAGGTTGGGCTTCCTGAGCAATATGAGAGACATTTAATGTACTGTCTAATAACTGTTTTGCTTTTTTTAATGTATAACGGTTATGCCCGACAAAATATCTTCCATAGAGTTTCTTCGGATTTATAAGTCCATTTTCGAGTATATTGACATAGGCAACTAAGGCATCAGAAGAAAGAAGTTCTATTTTAGCCAATATCGTATAGGCTTCATTTATATCTTTAATTTCCTTACTTTGAAGACGATTAAGTGCATTGCGAATTTCTTCTGTATGAAAAATTGATGGATTAATGCCATGTTCACCTGATTTTTCCAAATAATGCAGTAATGTATCTGTACCACCACTAACTAATTGATTCTGAATCCATGTAAAACCCCGAGATGAGTCGGCTATTTCACTCATCCATTTAGGATTAAATAAATGGGAATTTTCATTTTTCAATTCATTTTGAATAGTATTGAAATAGGCTGTACTATCAAAATCTTTAAATAGCTTTTGATCTAATGATGTCGCTAAAATATCTCCATAAGTAGGAGCCTTAGTTTGACAAGAAGTAAATAATAGTATAAACAAAAAATATACAAGCCCTAAATTTCGCATAATATGATTAAGAAATTGCTTAAAAAGTCAAAGATAACAATGTTTCAAATGATATTATAATTAGTTAAGACAAGCGCAATTATTGTCAACGTCTCACTACAACCATTGAAAAAAAATAACAAAGCCTAAAATAGAATTATTTTAGGCTTTGCTGAATGTAAAAATAAACTTAAACAGTTTGCAAATATTGCGCGTAACAATATCCTTCTTCGTTATCCTTAGTACGAACCAACCACCACTGATCATTAGCTTTACTAATCAACGTTATAATTTCGTCTTTAGCCGCTTTTCCTACAATTGGTTGATCTGTACCTGGCCCTTTACGAATATTCAAATTTGAACTATCCGTAATAACCTTTACTTGGCTGCCTGGAACTTCCGTAGTGACATCGACATCCATAACGACATCTCCAGATGCAAAATTAGGATCTATATTTCCATATACCTCCCATAATTTATTTTTCACATCAGCAGATGGTGCTGTTCCCCTAATTTGGAGAACACCGTCTTGTTCGGCAAAATTTAAATCCTTAGTGCCTAATGATCTTGCAGTATCTAATAATACTTTATATTTTTCTTGTAAAGCCATGATATTCGATTTTGAAATAATTATTTAGTAACAACTGCACTCAGATCTACTTTCTTAGGATGTAAATTGTCCAAAGCTTGTTTTAATGTTACTAATTTAGCTTTTTCAATAGTTCCTGTCACGGTAATGATACCATCTTTCACAGTAGCTTGTACAGTAGGAAAGTCTTTCGTTGCATCAACAATACCTTTTGCTAACGATTCATCAACAGTATTAACAGATATTGCTGCTGGAGCAGTAACTTGTACTATAATATTATTAACAACAGATTTGATTGATTTATCAGCTGCTTTAACATCGGTCTCGATCTGTGCTTTTTCAGCTTCTGAAGAAGCGAAACCTTCCAGGGTAACAACTCCATCTTTAACCGAAGTTGTGATACCTTGATGACTAGTAATCACTGTTTCTACTTTTGCTTTCAAATCAGCATCAGAAACTTTAGATTTACAAGAAGGCATTGCAGCAACTAAAGTGCCCGCCATCATTAACATTGGGAATACTCTTTTTAACTTCATAATCACACATTTTTATTATTTTTAAAAGCCTAAATTATCCTATATAGACACTTAAAGTTAACAATTAAAAGAGTAAATGGTTTCGATTTAAATACTAATTTATAGAAAGTAGATGTTGTTCTACATGATTAAAGATAAATGACTCTCCGACCTTCTTTCGTAATAACAACTTTCCAATAGGAGATTGATTTGAGATAACAAATACCTTCTCCTCATCGATTTTTACAACGCCAATACTAATTGCAATAAAATAAATACCCAAATTTGTCTTAACAACACTTCCATTTTGAACATAATCAGTATGATTTGGTTCAACAAGATTATTTAAAATTAACTCATCCTTTTTTGCCTCAGCAAGTTGCATCTGACATCGTGCAATGTCCTGTTGCATCATCTCGCGTGTGGTCTCATATTTATCTCCTGCACTACTTTTTGTATCATCAGTACTTGCTTCATGAGCCGATTTCAAAGCTAATTCCAAATTTGCAATCCGATCTTCAACATGCATTTTACATGATTCCATTAGTGATGATCGTAATAAAGTATAATCCTTCTCCATGATTGCAAACTAAGGATAAAGATTTAAAGAAAAAAATCAAAATTAAAGTAACTAAAAAACAATAAGATACAATGGAAATGGGATTAAAAGGCATATAAATACAAAAATAAATTTGGTTGCAACCTTAAAATTTGTACTTTTGTCGCGGAGAGCTGGCAGAGTGGTCGAATGCGGCAGTCTTGAAAACTGTTGACTGTCATAGGTCCGGGGGTTCGAATCCCTCGCTCTCCGCCAAAAAAATAAAGCCCAAAGCAATTTGGGCTTTTGCTGTGTATGGACTTTTGTGAGCTAGATCAAACAAAAGGGTCAAAGACAAAAATTTGGGGACATGACATATTTTAGGTATAAATATTTGTCAATATAAGCAATCTAGTCATTCCCAAGATGGCACTCATGCCCCCTTATCACTTCTATAGTCACTAAAATACATCTGAATAATATCTTCGCATTACGCTCAGGTGCGACTTTCGCTATTCCCCATATTATGCTGCGCCAATTTCAGTAAAATACTATCTCTGCCCCGTGTCAGCCATACCGTCTCGTTATCCAAACAAGTCTCGATGCGGGTAATACCCTCTTCACTTCGATTACCCCGTTTCTCCATAGCCTAAAAATTTAAGATAAATTATTAACCAATTTTTGTTTATAATTGGTTACTGTACATCTTGGCTTCTCCATTTTCCACGGAGATGTGTCGTAAAAGACACACCTGAACGCATGCGTAAGTACATCAGTACTGATCTTTCTTATTTTTTTTCATATGGAAATAAAAAACCTTATATTTAGTTAACAATTACAACCTATTATATAAAACAACCTTTATTCTAATGACAAAACTAATTATTCTCCTTTCAGGCTTATTCATCAGTAATATGCTATCTGCTCAATCTTTAAAAGAGGATTTTAAACCAGCAGCAACTAATCAACCAGGACAACTCTTCCCACAGGTTAACTCGCAGGGGTACGCCAGATTTAAAATACACGCACCAAAAGCAGACAGTGTACGGGTAAGCTTAGGTTTAGGCGGAGGAAGTGGCACAGTCCTACAAAAACAAAATGATGGATTCTTTACAGGCACTACAGAAGGCCCAATGGATGAAGGATTCCATTACTATAACATTACGGTAGATGGAGGAAAATTCAACGATCCAGGATCGATGAATTACTATGGATCTGTACGCTGGGAAAGTGGGATAGAAATTCCAGCACCTGATGAAGATTTTTATTCCTTCAAAGATGTGCCCCATGGACAGGTATCTCAAATATTGTTCCCCTCCCCTAGTACAAACACTTCTCGAAGAGCATTTGTCTATACACCGCCAAGCTATAGTAAAGACACCAATAAGCGGTATCCCGTTTTATATCTACAACACGGTTGGGGCGAAGATGAAACGGCGTGGTCTAATCAAGGAAAAGCAAATCTAATCATGGATAATATGATTGCCGAAGGAAAAATAAAACCATTCATCGTTGTCATGACCTACGGTATGACTAATGAAGTGAAATGGGGAAGAATCAATGAATTTAAAATCGAAGAATTCGAAACCGTTTTAATTAAAGAACTAATACCTTATGTCGATGCTAACTTTAGAACATTAACGGATAAGGCAAACCGTGCCATGGCGGGATTATCAATGGGTGGAATGGAGACAAAAATGATCACACTACGCAATCCAAAAGTCTTCGCACACTACGCATTATTAAGCGGAGGTACATACGCCGCATCCGATTTAGCTCATAAACCGGATGTAAAACTGATATTTCTCAGTTCTGGCAGTAAAGAAAACCCAGATAAAGTAAAACAAGCGGTTGATGAACTAAAAAAAGCTGGCGTTTATGCGGTATCTTACGTATCACCAAATACTGGACATGAATTTCAGACTTGGCGCCGTAGCTTGCGCGAACTAGCACCGTTGTTATTTAAATAACATCATCATAATGGAGATATGCTCATATTCTCCCTGATGGAATATGAGCATATTTCAAACTTTATTCGAAATAAAGAAACATGTTTCCTCCTGAACTTGATCAAACAACAAAATATTCACAGCAAAAGAAATAAGCAAAGCGGATAGCTTTAGTTTATGATTTAGCCTGCCCCTTTCCGAAATCATGTAATAATCCCTAACGCTCCGCAACAATCTTCATCTTTCGACTAAGGTATTTTGTTCAATATCTTTTCATTTTTTATTCCGAACGATAAATATCAATTCCAGATCGTAACAAAAAATTTAGACGGTATTCTCCTACTATCATTTCTGACAAAGTATGGACTTTTTGAGCCAATAAATATGGCTATAATGCTATCCCTTGATAAGTTATTATCATATGGGGAACAAATGATAATCAAATCCAGTATTTATCTAGTTATTCTTATGTTATAATAGAGGTTATATAGAGTTTTACCTATACAAACCCTATAGAAACCCTCTATCAACCCTCTATAATTACACTATTATAGCTCTATCATATATTAATAAGATATTAACTTCATACCCATTAATAATGCACACCATATCAATATGGTATTGGACGTCTTAATCTACACTTTTGACAAATCAACACGCATACGTAAATGGCATAATGTCCATAAAAAATATAAGATCACATATCTGTAGAAGAGTAATTCCGGAAGACTTTAAAGTGAATGTTGAGGAATAGTATAAAATAACCGTTCACTTAACGATTATACATGGCGATACAACAAGATTTAAAAATAACTATCATTAAGACAAAAGGTTAATGATGATAATCTCTTAAAACATATAAAGATAATAAAACACCCATTTGCATCAATGAAGTACAAATGGGTGTTTTAGATAAAAAAAAATCCTAATCTGTAAGATTACTAAGTGCTTTTATACTTTTTTTGGAGGAAGGTCAAAAGCAATAGCTTCATGTTCAAAATGTCCATTATGGGCACCATCACAAAATGGTTTGTTTTTGGATAATCCACAACGACAGATAGAAAGCACTGTTCTACCCTGTAAACCATAAGTATCTCCATTTCTATCAACGATTTCAAAATCGCCTTCTATTTTTACCGAACCATTATTGTTGATCGTAAGTTTTGTCTTTGACATAGCTATTTTATTAATATTTTCCTATACAAACCTAGGAATAATCAAATGACTTTTTGCAATTTACTAGCTATTTAGAAGCGTTCCTTTTAATCTAATTAAATCAGGATCTGTAATGATATAACTGTCACCTGATTTTATTTAACTCTTATATGATCCCGTACAATGAGCCGCCTTTTGCCCCCAAATTATCAACCCTTTTTTCTACTGCAGGGTCCTTAACTAAATCTGGAGCATGATGTGGTTTACGCCTAGCATCAATAATAATTGGTCCGTGACAGCCCCAATGTTTGTATTTGGTAAAACTATTAACCCCGTAAATATCATAAGCAGGATTTGACCTAGTGAATGTTACCCAAACAAAATTATTCTCATTTGCTGCAGTAAAGTCAGCATCATCAGCCAAAACAATCATCTGAATTCCAGCAAAATCTTCATCTTTCATGGCATCACACCAATTTTTTAAAATAGTTTCCTCCTGCTCATAAGATGTAAATGCAGCTGCGTCAACTACAAGAATCCCTGGCAAAGCTATTTTAACATTGTTAAATGGTCTTGGGATGGTTAAACCCACAGGGATCTCCTTACTTAACGATCTTTTCTTTGAACCTGCGGCCGCAAAAACAACCTTTGATCCAGCATTGAGTCCATCTCCAGAATAATCTAAAGTATCTATTGTTGTATTGGTATGAAAGTGCAAATCTCGGGTAAGATCGATTCTTTCCAACATATGCATAAAAAACCCTGCAACATTATAAATATCCAATGATGGGTCATCTTCAATTGCTGCTATAAATAAATACTTTGCCAAACTCAGCTGATTTTTACCTAAAGCTTGACTTGCTATGGTCAAAATTTCTTGCGGACGATCTACTTTTTGATAGGGTGTATAACTTTCTCTACCAATCGCAAAAAGTAATGGATGAACTCCTGCAGCATCTACGGCATGGACAGCTTGCAAACCATTGATCTCTTTGGGGATTGCGGCTCCAGTAATTTCATGGATCAAATTACCAAAACTAGTATCCTCTTGTGGAGGTCTTCCAACAACTGTAAATGACCAAATAGGATCTTTCTTGTGATAGACATTATGAACCCTCATCAATGGAAAAGGATGGGTCAAACTATAATAACCGATATGATCACCAAATGGTCCCTCGGGTTTAGTTTCGTTGGGATATACAGTACCCGTGATAACAAAGTCAGCATCAGAAGAAATACAAAAACCTTCTTTGTCATAGAAATAACGAAATCTACGATTACCTAAAGCTCCAGCAAAAATCATTTCAGATAATCCTTCAGGCAAAGGCATGACTGCAGAAAGTGGATGTGAAGGTGGACCACCAATGAAAATACTAACTTTTAAAGGTTTTCCTAATTGATTTGCTTTTTGTTGATGAATTCCAATTCCACGATGCAATTGATAATGTAAACCGATTTCTTTATCTTGAATATAATCATTACCAGAAAGCTGAATACGATACATACCTAGATTAGCCTGCATAATACCCGGCTGTGTAATATCCTCTGTATAAACCTGAGGCATAGTAACGAATGCACCACCGTCCATAGGCCAATTGACTATCTGAGGAAGCTTAGTTATCGCTGTTTTACCGTATAGAATCGGGGCATTGGTTTTCTTTTTCCAGGGTAAAGCTCCTAACGCAACAGCCGATGAACTTAAATACTTAAATGGATTTTTTAAAACCGAAGTAGGATCCATCTTAACATCGACCAATTTTTTTATATGGTCAAGTGTATCTCTAAACATAAATTTAGAGCGATTCAAAGTACCGAATAGATTTGAAACAGCAGGAAACTCAGAACCTTTTATATTTTCAAAATATAAAGCTGGACCCTCAACATCAAATACACGCATATGTATTGACGCCATTTCTAGATAAGGATCTACCTCTTCTTTGATACGAATCAAATGTCCATGCTGCTCTAAGTCGGCAACACACTCCGCTAAACTTTTGTACCCCATAATGCCCCCTTTTATTATTCTACTACAAAAATAACAGAATAATTGGCAGGATAAAGTTTAAATGACACATACATTGACATTATTTATCGATCAAAAAATTATGATGCATGCTTGTAAAAGTAAAATGAACTTTGCTAGACCAACTTGTATTATCAACGTCAGACTCATATTTCATTATCCGCCGAAATTCATCAAAGTTTTCTTTATGGATATTGTAAAAACGGGTATAAAACAATTTGACCATCCACTTGCTAATAGAGATCGTTTGATACGTTCCCCCCGGATGATGTACTTGCATATAACGAGAAAAAAGTTGCTTATAATCTAAGCTCTCGTCCCCACCTAAATAAATAACTTCACTAATAAAATCATTCTTCCATGGCATTATCCTAATCCAACGGTAAACATCTAATAAGGATATGGGTCTAAATTTAAGATTGCCAATATACTTCCAATAAGGTATGTATCTACTCTTCGCTAACTTGCTAAAAATATCACTCAAAATAGTTCCCTTCCCAATAGCACTACTCTTTAATACCACCGTATATTTAACTCTATATTCTTCAAATAAAGTCTGAATAGCATCAATATAAAAAGAATCCATCAATTGGGCCATGTATACAATTCGATCACAAGAATTTTGCTTACATACTTCAATAAAATTACGGAGTGAAATAAGCTCCATCTGCATATTCAAGGGATCATTTAATCCGGGAACCTGAGTAAAATAGATCCCTAATTGTAAATCTTCTAAGTAAAAATCTTGAGGTAGCGTATTCGATTTAAATAAATCAATTTCAATTAGATCTGCCGTTACAGATTCATCCAATCGTTTATTAAAAATTTTCAAATTCCGCACTAATCCGGTAACCTTAAATTCATCACTATGTAGATGGCTAACAGCCCGTCTTCCCAAATACGTATTTAAACCTGTAATTAATACATCCATGAATGAATTATTAAAATTTCCTTAATCACAAATTAAACAAATAAAATGCAGTAAGGTTTAATTGAAACCGTTTTTTTACATATTTAATTATTGTCCTTTTATTGTAAATATGTCAATAATGTCAATAAAACCAACAATAACCTTATATATTTGTACATCCTATATGCTTTCTTGGGGGAAATAGTACAAAAAAATTATATCTGTATGGAAAAAAGGGCTGCGTTGATTTGGTTTAGAAATGATTTAAGGCTTCATGATAATGAAGTATTCTTAGAAGCATCCTCAAAAAGTACCTTTATCATACCCGTATTTTGTTTCGACCCTAGATATTACGCTAAAAATCAATACGATTTTCTAAATACAAATGTCATAAGAGCAGCTTTTCAACTAGAAACCGTAAAAGCACTAAAAGAAAAATTGCAATCTCTTGGAAGTGATTTAATCACTTTTGTAGGATATCCAGAAGATATCATACCGCGTATTGCTCAAAAATATGAAGTAGATGAAGTGTATCATCATCGTGAGGTTGCTCATAGAGAAACAACTATTTCCGAAAAAGTTGAAGAAGAACTGTGGAAAAGTAGAATTAACTTAAAGCATATTATTGGTCATACCTTGTATCACAAGGAGGACTTACCTTTTCCTATACGTGATATTCCAAATTCTTTTGCAACATTCAAAAAGAAAATAGAACGCGAGAGTTTTGTTAGAAATACAGCAGATTATCCAACTAATTTCGTGACTGCTCCTCATCTCGAAAAAACACCCCTTCCCACTTTAGAAGAATTAGGCTATAGCCAAGAAGAAATTGCTCTTGTCAGCAATAAATTAATCGAAGGTGGAGAAGATTTAGGTCTGGAGACGATGCAAATGATATTAGATGACCCAAAAGGCTCAGAGCATGATTACACGTTATTGTCACCTTTTATTGCATTAGGATCATTATCGCCAATTAAATTGTACCATGAAATCAAAAAAAGAGAAAATGGGAAGAAGAACAAGCGATTTGATAAAATCATAGATATGTTGCTTTGGAGAGATTATTTTAGATTCATGCTAAAAAAATATCCAAACGTATTTTTTAAAGAAAAAGGATTTAAGAAAGAACAGATCATGAGTAAGAACGATCAATTGCTATTTGACAAATGGAGATTTGGAGAAACGGAAAATGATTTTGTTAACCAAAGCATGAGACTTCTTCAAAAAACTGGATATTTACCTTACTTCGCCAGAATCATTGTTTCTAGCTATCTGGTACAAGAATACAATATCAACTGGTTGAAAGGAGCGTATTGGTTTGAACAAAATATATTTGACTATTCGCCAGCTACTAATTATGGCAATTGGTCACATATAGCAGGGGTAGGTACAAGTGAGAAAGATAATATGCCGATAGATTGGCAAAAACTCATCAACACGCATTATCCAAAAGGTATTCAAGTACCAGAGAATTATTTAGGACAAATAAATTAATGTCTTTTTTGAATAAATATAAGATCATTGATGATTTATCGTCACAATTTTAATCTTTATTAAAACGAGATTAAAATTTAGATTCCTCACTAAAATAATCAATTACAGTACCTAAAACTCTATTTTTATTCCTAACTTTGACACATTCATATTTTTTCAAATAGATGGACAAACTTACATATTTGAGTAACGCCGATTCGAGCTACATCGACGGGTTATATCAAGCGTACAAACAAGATCCAGAATCCGTAGATTTTGGCTGGCAAAAATTTTTCGAAGGTTTTGACTTTGGTCAAAATGCGGGCGAAAGTGTTGGTGTTTCAGCAGATGCAACACCAGATCATGTTTTAAAGGAAATAAATGTATTGAACATGATTAATGGCTACAGAGATCGTGGTCATTTATTTACACAAACAAATCCGGTACGTGAGCGTCGCAAATATTACCCTGGAAAAGAATTAGAAACATTTGGTCTTTCTGAAGCAGACATGGACACCATTTTTAATGCTGGTGTTGAAGTTGGCCTAGGTCCTGCCAAATTGAAAGATATCAGACAACTCATCGAGGATACCTACTGTCGTTCTATCGGCGCAGAATTCAAATACATTCGTAACCCTGAAAAAATTAAATGGTTACAAGATCGTATGGAAGCTGACCGCAACAAACCAACGTATTCTTTAGATATCAAAAAAAGAATTTTAGATAAATTAAATCATGCAGTTGCTTTTGAAAGTTTCTTAGGAACAAAGTTTTTAGGTCAAAAACGTTTTTCATTAGAAGGTGCAGAAAGTTTAATTCCAGCTCTAGATGCCGTTATTGAAAAAGGTTCAGAATTAGGTATCCAAGAATTTGTTATTGGAATGGCTCATCGTGGCCGTTTAAATGTATTGACCAATATCATGGGAAAACCTTACAAAACTGTTTTCTCAGAATTTGAAGGTAAGACATATGCAGAAGATCCTGAAGTAAACTTTGGTGGTGATGTTAAATATCACTTAGGTTATTCCACAGATGTTAAAACTGATGATGGTAAAACGATTCATTTAAGTTTAGCACCAAATCCATCACACTTGGAAACAGTAGATCCTATTGTTGAAGGTTTGGTCCGTTCAAAGATTGACATGAAATATGAGGGAGATTCTTCAAAAATCGCTCCTATTGCTATTCATGGTGATGCTGCAATTGCAGGACAAGGTGTGGTATACGAAGTAACACAAATGTCTAAATTAGATGGTTACAAAACTGGTGGTACTATTCATATCGTTATCAACAACCAAATTGGTTTTACAACAAACTATAAAGATGCAAGATCAGGAACCTACTGTACTGATGTAGCAAAAATAACTTCTTCTCCTGTATTTCACGTAAACGGTGATGATGCAGAAGCATTAGTATATGCGATTAAACTAGCGGTAGAATATCGTCAAAAATACAAAACTGACGTTTTCATTGACTTGTTATGTTACAGAAGATTTGGTCATAATGAAGCAGATGAACCTAAGTTCACTCAACCTTTATTATATAAACTCATTGAAAAGCATCCTAATCCAAAAGAGGTATATGCTAAAAAATTAATTGATGAGGGAAGCATAGATGAGTCTTACTCTAAAAAAATTGAGAAAGAATTCAAAGCTGTATTACAAGAAAAACTAGAGGAATCTAAAGAAGTTGTTAATCTAACAGAAGAGACTCCTATGTTCTCTGGAGCTTGGAAAGGATTACGCCCTGCTAAAAAAGGAGAATCGTTCACGCCTGTCAAAACTAATGTTTCAGATCAAACATTTTTGCAATTAGCGAAAGAGATTACAACACTTCCTACAGATAAAACGTTCTTCCGTAAAATTTCTCGTTTATTCGAAGATCGTGCTAAGATGATTGAAAAAGATTCTTACGATTGGGCAATGGGTGAATTAATGGCTTACGCGACATTATTAAATGAAGGTAGTCGTGTTCGTATTTCTGGTCAAGATGTACAACGTGGTACATTCTCGCACAGACATGCAGTATTGACATTGGAAAATTCTGAAGAGACTTATACACCTTTAGCAAATATCACTGGTGGAGACAAATTCTCTATCTACAATTCGCTTCTTTCTGAATATGCAGTATTAGGTTTTGAATACGGTTATGCTTCTGCTAATCCACATGCATTAACGATTTGGGAAGCTCAATTTGGAGATTTCTATAATGGTGCACAGATCATCGTGGATCAATATTTATCATCTGCAGAAACCAAGTGGAAACGTTCGAATGGATTGGTCATGTTATTACCTCACGGTATGGAAGGACAAGGTCCAGAACACTCTTCTGCTCGTATCGAAAGATTCTTAGAACTTTGTGCTAATGAAAACTTAATTCTAGCAAATTGTACTACACCAGCTAACTATTTTCACTTATTACGCCGTCAACAAGTTCGCGAATTCCGCAAACCATTGGTCGCATTTACACCAAAATCTTTATTACGTCACCCTAAAGTGGTATCACCGTTGAAAGATTTTACATCAAATACATTCCAAGAAGTAATTGATGATGCACATGTAAATGCAAAAGACGTAAAACGTGTATTGTTCTGTTCTGGTAAAGTATATTATGATTTATTAGAGAAGCAAGAAGCTGACAAACGTAAAGATATTGCCATTGTCAGATTGGAACAACTATTCCCTATTCCTGAGGAGCAATTGAAAGCAATTCGCAAAAAATACACTAAAGCTACTCAATTTGTTTGGGTTCAGGAAGAAAACGAAAACATGGGAGCTTGGTCTTACTATTGTCGTAAACTGATGAATACAGAAATTGCATTTACTGGTTTTGTAGCGCGTAAGGAAAGTGGAAGTACGGCAACGGGTTACATGAAACAACACGTAGCACAACAAGCTGAAATTTTAAATAAATCATTCGAATAAAAACAATTTTTATCCAATTGCGTCTTTTATCAAAAAGACGCAATTGTCTGTAAAGAACATTATATATGAGCTTAGAAATTAAAGTACCAACCGTAGGTGAATCCATTACTGAGGTAACCTTGTCACAATGGTTGAAACAAGATGGCGATTACGTTGAAATGGACGAAAACATCGCGGAATTGGAATCTGACAAAGCAACTTTTGAATTACCAGCTGAAAAAGCAGGTATCTTAAGAATCATTGCTCAAGAAGGAGATACTTTAGAAATTGGTGCTGTAGTATGTACTATCGAAGAAGGTGGTGCTCCTGCTGGTGATGCAAAACCTGCTGCTGCTGCTTCTGAAGAGAAAGCTAGTGCTCCTGCTGCAACAGCTAATGTTGCCGATGAGAACCCTGATTCTTATGCCGCTGGAACTGCTTCTCCTGCTGCTGCAAAAATTTTAAGAGAAAAAGGAATTGATCCTGCTACAATTAAAGGCACAGGTAAAGAAGGACGTATTACAAAAGAAGATGCTGAAAAAGCACAAGTAGCTCCTAAAGCTGCTGCTCCTGCTAAAGAAGCACCTAAAGCTGCTGCTCCGGTTGCTGTGGCTGGCTCTCGTAATGAACGTCGTGAAAAAATGACGTCTCTACGCAAAACAATTGCTAAACGTTTAGTTTCTGTAAAAAATGAAACGGCTATGTTAACGACTTTCAATGAGGTCAATATGCAACCGATCATGGATTTACGCGCTAAATACAAAGATACTTTCAAAGAGAAACATGGTGTAGGTCTTGGATTTATGTCATTTTTCACTAAAGCAGTGACAACTGCTTTAAAAGAATGGCCTGCTGTAAATGCTAGAATTGAAGAAAACGAATTGGTATATTCTGATTTTGCAGATATTTCAATTGCAGTTTCTGCTCCTAAAGGATTAGTAGTACCTGTACTTAGAAATGCAGAATCAATGTCATTACATGAAATCGAAAAAGGAATTGGCGCATTAGCTGTAAAAGCACGTGACAATAAATTAACGATTGATGAAATGACTGGTGGTACATTTACCATCACAAATGGTGGTGTATTTGGTTCAATGATGTCGACGCCGATTATCAATGCTCCTCAATCTGCTATCCTAGGTATGCACAACATCATTCAACGTCCAGTTGCTGAGAATGGTCAAGTGGTCATCCGTCCAATGATGTATATCGCTCTTTCTTATGATCACCGTGTTATTGATGGTCGTGAGTCAGTAAGCTTCTTAGTACGTGTAAAACAACTATTAGAAGATCCTGCTCGTTTATTATTAGAAGTATAAATAAAGTAGGTGATAAATAAAAAATCCCGATGTGAAAAGCTCACATCGGGATTTTTTATTCATACAATAGTTAACGGTTCTAAAGTATTTTTTATCCCCTCGCCTGTAAAGCCAAAGCATATAATTTCATTTGTTTAACCATCGAAAGCAACCCATTCGCACGTGTTGGAGAAAGGTGTTCGTTTAGACCTATCTGATTAATAAAGTATAAATCTGCATCCACAATTTCCTTAGCAGTATGACCAGATAATACCTTTACCATTAAGCTTACCAAGCCTTTTGTAATGATAGCATCACTATCAGCAGTAAAATATACTTTACCATCTTTTACTTCAGGAAACAACCATACTTTTGACTGGCACCCTTTGATGATGTAATCATCTTTCTTATGTTCTTCACTGATTAATGGAAGCTCTTTTCCTAATTGAATGATATATTCATATTTTTCCATCCAATCTGTAAAAAAAGAAAAATCATCCATTAATTCATCTTGTATTTCGTTAATAGTCATTACTATTTATATTTTTTTAAACTAACATATTAACTGCTCTTCTAAGACCAGTAACTAAAGCATCTACCTCTTCTTTTGTATTATACAGCGCAAAAGAAGCTCGAATGGTACCTGGAATTCCGAACCGATCCATAACGGGTTGTGCACAATGGTGACCTGTACGTACAGCAATACCCAATTTATCCAAGATCACACCGACATCATATGGATGAGTACCATCTATCAGGAAAGAAATAACGGAACTTTTATGCGCGGCGGTACCTATAAAACGGATTCCAGGTACAGTAGCAAGTTGTTCTGTTGCATAATTCAATAATTCTTCCTCATATACTGCAATTTGTTCAAGTCCAATAGCATTGATGTATTCTACTGCAGCATTTAAACAAATACCAGCTTCGATATTAGGAGTTCCTGCTTCAAATTTAAAAGGAAGTTCGTTATAAGTTGTTTTTTCAAAAGTAACCTCTTTAATCATATCTCCTCCACCTTGATATGGTGGAATTGCGTTTAAGGCATCTTCTTTCCCGTACAACACTCCTATACCAGTAGGTCCATACATCTTATGTCCAGAAAAAGCAAGAAAATCAACATCCAAATCTTGAACATCTATTTTCACATGTTGAATTGCTTGAGCCGCATCTAACAACACAGGAACATGATGTTCATGTGCTATTCTTATCATTTCCTTTACGGGGTTGATCGTTCCTAAAGAATTTGAAACGTAGGTAAAAGAAGCAATCTTCGTTTTTTCTGAAAATAGTGCTTTATATGCCTCAATATCCAGCTCTCCTTTATCATTCATAGGAATCACCTTCAATAAAGCTCCTTTATCTTCGCAGATCATCTGCCAAGGAACAATATTAGAATGATGTTCCATGGCAGAAATAATGATTTCATCTCCAGCAGCAATGTTCACCTTTCCAAAACAAGTGGCGATGATATTGATACTATGCGTAGTACCTGTGGTGATAATGATCTCATGTTCATGTTTTGCATTAATAAAAGCCTGAATACTCCTTCTGGTCACTTCAAAAGCATCCGTAGAAATTTGACTTAAATAATGAACACCTCTATGTACATTACTATTCATCTCTGAATAATAGTGAGTAATTGCATCAATAACAGATTGCGATTTTTGAGTAGTCGCTCCATTATCCAAATAAACTAAAGGCTTTCCATTAACCTCCCTTTTCAAAATGGGAAAATCAGCCCGAACCTTATTTATATCGAAATCTTTCAATTGTTTTTGCTCCATGATATTAACAAAGTTAAGAGTATTTTAGCATAAAAATGTCTTCATTATCTACTTTTTAAATATAGGCCAACATTTAAAGCGCACATTTCAATTAAGCTACATTACTGATTTTTTACAACATAAATGTATAATCTTTCTTTAATACAATTTTTATTGAAGCTATTTAATTATCTTTGTATTGATATGCAAGAATTACCTCTAAATTTACCCGAAGGCTCAAGAAAAGAAGTTATGAGCTACTTGGAACCGTTCATGCTGAATGAGATGAGCGAGTATTTAAAGCCTGTAGACGAAATGTGGCAACCAGCAGATTTTCTACCGGATGCTTCTAGAGATACATTTTTTGATGAAATTAGAGATTTACAAGAAAGTGCGAGAGAACTTCCATATGATTTAGTTGCTGTATTAGTTGGTGATACCATTACAGAAGAAGCATTACCTACCTACGAATCTTGGTTAACTATGGTCGAAGATGTGGAGAAAAATGAACAAGGTGGTTGGATGAGATGGGTACGTGCTTGGACTGCAGAAGAAAATCGTCATGGAGACCTTTTAAATAAATATCTTTATTTATCAGGAAGAATTGACATGCGTCAATTCGAGATATCAACCCAGTATTTAATAAAAGATGGTTTTGACATTGGTACAGGTGCCGATCCTTATCGTAACTTTATCTACACTTCTTTTCAAGAATTAGCAACCAACGTTTCTCATAGACGTGTAGCTGGGCTATCTAAGAAAAATGGGGATAAGTTATTAGCAAAGATGTGCGGTGTAATTGCTGCAGATGAAGCACGTCATGCCAAAGCATATATGTCTTTTGTCTCTCATGCGTTGGTCGTTGATCCGAGTGAGGTGATGATTGCTTTTGAAGATATGATGCGCAAGAAAATTGTAATGCCAGCTCAATTTTTAAGAGAATCTGGAGAACCACAAGGCGAAGCATTTGCACACTTCTCTGATGCGGCTCAACGTCTTAATATCTATACTGCGATTGATTATGTTGACATTTTAAAAGAGCTTAATGCGGATTGGAAAATAGATCAAGTGAGTGGCTTAAACGAAAAGGGAGAAAAAGCAAGGGATTATTTAATGAGACTTCCTGATCGTTTACTACGATTGGCAGATAGAATGAAAATCCCAGAAAAGGAATATAAATTTAAATGGATCTACGATCAGAAATAAAAAAAAGCTCGATATAAAGTATCGAGCTTTTTTTTTATCAAAAAATTATCAGTAGAGGATTATTTCACTCCGCTCATCAGTTTCTTCACGATTGGCGATAAAGCAATTAAGACAATTCCTGCAATCAACGAATAGACACCCAATTGTTTGTAGCTATCAGTATAAGTGATCAATTTATCTGCTAAAGAATCTCCTTCTCGAGCTTCTGCCATGCTTGCACCGATTAAACCTGCAACATACTGACCGTAAGCACTGGCCAAAAACCACATCCCCATCATAATGCCCTGCAGCTTCGCAGGAGATAGCTTCGTCATAATAGATAGACCAATTGGTGATAAACATAACTCTCCCACAGTGATCACCAAAAGTGCTAAGGTGAATACATCTAAAGAGGCAATACCATCCTGCGCAAAAAACTTGGTTCCAAATAGCACATAATAACCTAGCCCAAGAAATATAAATCCTAATCCAAATTTAATAATGGTATTGGGTTCCATTTTTCTTTTCGATAGCCAAATCCATAAAAGCCCAAAAATTGGCGCTAAAATAATAATAAAAAATGCTCCTCCAGAGTTGTTTACACCATTTGGATCTAAATGAAATAAACCTCCTAATATGGAATCGTTCAAATTCTTTGCGGCAAAAATACTTAATGAACCACCACTTTGTTCGTAAATACCCCAAAAAATGATAGAAAACAAGATGAAAACTAAAGCTGCAATCAATTTGTTTCTTTCTACCTTATTCAATTTTGTCATTTCATAAAATAGGTAGATTAGTGTCAATGGACCTATCAGATACATAAAGATATCCGTATATTCCGTTTTAGAAACCATAACCTGTACCAGTGGAATTAATAATAAGGTACCTATATATACCGCATACTCAGCCCATTTTGGCAATTCCTTGACTTTAACTATCGCATCTGGATGACCGGGTTTCAAACCAATAGGTCCCAAGTGAAACTTAGTAAAATGAAAATTGATAAGACTAATAAGCATACCCACAGCAGCTAAACCAAAGGCAACATTCCAACGATGCGCTTCATCAATAACGGAAGCTAACATATAACCTTTACCAATAGCCACACAGATATAACCTCCAAGGAATGCTCCTAAATTGATTCCTGCATAAAATAAAGAGAAACCTGCATCTCGACGATTATCATCTGAACGGTACAATTCGCCAACCATCGTCGAAATATTGGGCTTGAAAAAACCGGTTCCAATGATGATAAATGCTAATCCAAAAAAGAAAAATTGATGCGGATCTGTTGCCAATAATGCACTACCAACAATCATCAAAGTTCCACCCCAGAAAAGTGATTTCCTAAATCCCAAAATTTTATCAGCAAATAATCCACCGATAAAAGTAAATGCGTATACAAATGCCTGTGTCGCACCGTACTGTAAATTTGCTTCCTTTTCTGCAAAATTAAGCTGAGTGATCATAAAGAAAACCAGCATACCCCGCATTCCGTAGAAGCAAAAACGTTCCCACATCTCTGAAAAGAATAAACTCCAAATCTGCTTTGGATATTTCCCTTCAAACTGTTGAACCTGTTCTAATGTTTGTTGTCCTTGTTTTGACATTTCGATTATTATTAAAAAAGCTTCCATTTTAGGAAGCTCTATCATATTTTACTATTTAATACCAGGCATTAATTTTTTAATGATTGGATTGAGTATCATTACTAATAAACCTGCTGCTGCTGGAATAGCGGTAAACAAAAAGAAGAAATGACTCAAAGAATACTCCTGTTGAATAGTTTCTACTTGTCCACCTAATACTGCGGCAACTTTCTGTGCAATCGCTATTGCTAAATACCAGATCCCAAACATAAATGCTAACATACGCGCTGGAACCAGTTTTGAAACATAAGAAAGACCAACTGGTGATATGAATAACTCTCCTAACGTATGAAACAAATAGGTTAAGACTAAAAATACCATAGATATTTTAACTCCTTCAGCTATTCCCCAAGATCCTAATCCAATAATTAAGTAACCAATGGCAACTAATATCAATCCATAACCATACTTCATCGCTGCAGAAGGGTTGTATTTTGATTCCCATAATTTAGAAACGGTAGAAGCCAATGCAATAATAAAGAACGAATTTAATGTTGAAAACCAAGAAACCTTAATTTCAGATACTTCTTTTGAAAACTCATTTTTTAACATCCAGATTGCAGCTCCCCATATCAACACAAAACAAACAATGAGGATGATATTTGATAAAGCAATTTTGCTCCATGTAGCTTTTGCCAATTTCACCAATACCCAAGATATCAATGCTAAAGGAACAACAGTTAACAAGGCATTCAAAATATTAAAAATTTGAAGTGCGCCTCCAGATAAACTTCGATCTATATTATCACGTGCAACAAGTACCAAAGATGTTGCCCCCTGCTCAAAGCTCATAAAGAAGAAAATCAAAAAGAAAGCTAAGAAAACAACTGCAATCATACGGTCACGTACCACTTTATCGTATCTTCTAATACGAGATGATATCAGATAAATAAAAAGAATCAAAGCAAGAATGATCATCAGATATTGACCTCTCAAAAATGGCAGATCTAATGCACTAAACATATCAATAATTCCATTTTTAGACAGGGGATCATTAAAGGCATAGAGGAATCCAACGACCGATATAATGGCTATTAAAATATAATCTAGGGTAGTAAATGGATTTCTCTTATCTGCATCAGCTAATAATTGATCTTCCTGACTCATTTCTTTAGACTGGTCTAAAACACCTAAATTACCCATCAGCGGTTTTGCAAATACAAACTGCAATGTACCTAAAAGCATAAAGATACCTGCTAGACCAAAGCCCCAGTGCCACCCTTGTGTTTCTGCAACATAACCACATAACATCATTCCAAAAAATGCACCTGCATTGACCCCCATATAAAAGATCGTGTAAGCGCCATCTTTCTTTTCGGGCAAGTCTTTGTACATCTCTCCTAAAATTGATGGCATGTTCGGTTTAAAAAAACCTGTACCGATAACTAAACATGCTAAACCAATAAAGAACATGACCTGCGTATCAAACGCCATAGCAGCGTGACCAATCGTCATGATCACAGAACCAATAATAACTGCCTTGCGTGATCCAATATATTTATCGGCAATAATACCGCCTAATATTGGTGTTAAATAAAGCATCATCGCATATGTACCATACAAAGCACCGGCTTGTTCTGCGCTCCAAGCCCATCCGCCTTGTATGACGGTAGCCGTTAAAAATTGAATTAATAATACCCGCATGCCGTAGAACGAAAAACGTTCCCACATCTCGGTAAAGAAGAGGACAAATAGTCCTGACCGTTGTCCTAAAACATTTGATTTATAAAAATCAGAAGTGGTCCCTCCTGAAAATGAAGCCTTAGATGCTTGACTCATATCTACAATTTAATCTAATTAAGCGTATTGAAAATTTTAATAACAGTCTACAAAGAAACAAAAAACAATCGCATTTTTTACTGAATAATTGTATTATCTCTATTATAAGGCATCATTTTTGAAACAAAAAGAGACGTTTCTTTTGAAACGTCTCTTAAAATAATATATAATGAGCATGGATTAATTAATACCGTGCATCATTTTCTTCAACACCGGATTTAAGATAAGTAATATTAAAGCGGTAGCTGCTGGAACAATAGCAAAAATCATAAAGAAATATGACATCGAATGTTCAGCTGTAATTTTATCAATATAAGATCCTAAATAGCCTCCTATAAAATTAGCAATAGCTGATGCACAGAACCAAAATCCAAATAGCAAGCCTAATAATTTCTTAGGTGATAGTTTACTTACATAGGACAATCCAACCGGTGATAAGCATAATTCTCCTGTAGAATGGAAGAAATAAGCAATAATTAACCAAACCATACTCACGGTTGCAGTCTTAGCGCCCTGTGGGATTTCACTTGCACCATAAGCTAATGCAGCAAAACCAATACCAACAAGAAGAAGTCCTAAAGCAAATTTCACCGGTCCTGAAGGGTTCCATATTTTTTCCCAGAATTTACTAAAGGAATTAGCCAATGAAATGATAAAAAATGCATTTAGAATTTGAAACCAAGAAGCAGCTACTTCTGTTTCTGTTGCGCCAAACTCTCTAAAAACTTTCCATAAACCTAGACACCAGATAACAGCAAATGAAACTCCTGTGAAGATAATCGTTAATGGATATTGCTTATAGATTTTCTTTGCTAGTGTTAGCAATACTATACTGACAATTACCATTGGAGCAATGGTCAAGATCGTATCGATCCATTTGAAAGTAGTAGCTGTATTTCCTGAAAGGACACGTTGCGTATAGTCTTTAGCAAAAATAGACATCGATCCTCCTGCTTGCTCAAATGCTAAAAAGAAAACAATACTTGCGATCATCAAAACAGCAATCACAATCAAACGATCTCTCACCACATTTGCAGGAATCACCTCTTCGGGTTCCTCTTCATGATTTTTGATTTTCTCATCATGGAAAGCTTTAGTCGCTTTTGGAGATTCTCCAATAACACCGAAAATCTTTTGAGCAAAATAAAACTGCAACATACCGAAGAACATGAAAACACCTGCTAATCCAAAACCATAGTGCCAACCTACTTTCTCTCCGATATATCCACATAAAAGCATACCTAAAAATGAACCGGCATTGATACCCATGTAAAATATGGTATAACCAGCATCCTTCTTGGAACTTGCATCTGGGTAAAGATTACCAACCATCGAAGAAATATTGGGTTTAAACATTCCATTACCGAGAATCATTAAACCAAGACCTACGTAAAAGAAATTTGGATTTATTCCCTCAAAAGCCATGGATAGATGCCCCATGGTCATAATTAGTGCCCCAATTAAAATGGCTTTTTTAAATCCAGTTAATTTATCGGCAATCATACCACCTATTAACGGGGTTAAATAAACCAGTCCCGTATAAAGACCATATAGTTTCATCGCCTCTTCATTACTCCAGCCCCATCCTTCATCAGCAAGGGAACTGATTAAGAAAAGCGTTAATAAAGCACGCATGCCATAGTAACTAAACCGTTCCCACATTTCGGTAAAAAATAGGACAAATAATCCCGCAGGATGTCCAATTACCATCTTATCATCCACACCTTGTTTTTTCAAATGGATAACAAGAGCTTCATCTCTTTCTTGATACATATATTTAATAATAGGGTTCTCTAAGTTATAATTTTAGCAAAATAATAAAAAGATATCGAATTAATGAATTCCGTGCATCATTTTCTTGATACCCGAACTACACAAAACTAAAATAATAGCAAATATAAAAGAAACAACGGTAAACATCCCAAAGAAATAAGACATCGAGTGTGTTGCTGTAATATTATCTATGTAAGAGCCTATAAAACCTCCTATAAAATTGGCGATGGCATTTCCACAATACCAGATGCCAAATAGAAGTCCTATTACTTTTTGAGGAGATAATTTACTGACATAAGATAGCCCAACGGGTGATAAACAAAGTTCACCAACGGTCTGTAAAAAATAAGCCAGTACCAGCCAAATCATACTAACAGATGCTGTTTTTGCTCCCGGAGGTATAGCTAAACTTCCATAGGATAATGCGGCAAAACTTAAACCAACAATTGCCAAACCCAATGCTAGCTTAATGGGACCTGAAGGATTCCATACCTTTTCCCAAATACGACTAAAAGAAGTTGCTAAAGTGATGATAAAAAAGGAATTCAACATAGGAAACCAAGATACAGTAACTTCGGAACTTAGAGAATTAAATTCTCGATATAATTTCCAACCGCAAAGCACCCAGATGATCGCGAATGACAGTCCTGAGCAGATGACAATAAGGGGATACTTAAACCAGATTTTTTTTGCTAACGCAAACAAAACTGCCGATACAACAAGAATTGGAAAAACAGTCAAAGCTGCATCGACCCATTTAAAAATAACTGCAGTTTGGCCTTCTAAAATACGTTGTGTATAATTCTTTGCAAAAATAGTCATCGAACCTCCAGCCTGTTCAAAAGCCAAGTGAAAGATGATGCTTGCAAACATGAAAATACCGATCACAATTAATCTGTCGCGAGTAACATGTGCTGGTGTTGTTACCTCACTATTATCCTTTACTTCTTTTATTTCCTTCTCTTTAGTAGACTGTGGAGTATCACCGATAATGCCAAATATTTTTTGAGCGAAGAAAAATTGCAACATGCCCAAGAACATAAAAATACCTGCTAAACCAAATCCAAAATGCCAACCCACCTTTTCTCCGATATATCCACAAAGCATCATTCCTAAAAACGCTCCGCCATTAATACCCATATAAAAAATGGTATAACCGGCATCTTTCTTACTACTGGAATCTGGATAGAGCTTTCCAACCATGGAGGCAATATTGGGTTTAAACATACCATTGCCCAGAATCATCAAAATCAATCCAAGGAAGAAAAAATTAGCATGAATTCCTTCCAAAGCCATAGCAGCGTGGCCAGCTGTCATGGTTAGCGCACCAATTAAAATTGCTTTTTTATAACCCAACAGACGGTCTGCAATTACTCCTCCAATCAGTGGTGTTAAAAATACAAAACCCGTATAAAGTCCATACAACTTCATCGCTTCTTCATTACTCCACCCCCATCCTCCATTTACAATTTCGCTAATCAGAAAAATTGTTAATAAGGCACGCATGCCATAATAACTGAAACGTTCCCACATCTCAGTAAAAAATAAGACAAATAGACCGGCAGGATGTCCTTTTACTAAAATATTATCGACTTGCAGTTGCTCCAAATGTGAAACAAGGGCTTCATCTTTTAATTGACTCATAGGTATGGTTTGTTTTTTTATTGATTGTTTTTAAAGGTGTCGCAAAATACTAATTTAATTCAGTTGCTGAATTAAATTAGTATTTTATTGGCTTAAATTTCGCTATTAATTATCACATATCAGATCTGTGAATATTTCATTTGATAATCGGTAAACCTCAACTTATACTAGATGGTATATCTTTAGATAACGATTGGATTCATTGAATATCTAAAAAGTCTAATGAATATAGGGCGAAAATAATGATAACAAAAAAGGGGAGATCAATCATTGATCTCCCCTTTCTAATATATAGATATTGATCGTAAAATTTAATACCAAAATTACGATATCATTCTTAAATCGTTGGACGTAAACGCTCTAATAATTTTTTTGTTGCAAAAATTCCTTCTTCTTCGCTAAGCTTACTTCCTTCGTATTCAATACCGATGTAACCTTTAAATTTAGCATCTTTTACAATTTTAAGCATACGTGCATAATCGATCTGAGTCTCATTACCATTAACATCAAAATCATGTGTTTTAGCACTCACTCCTTTAGCATAAGGCATTAAATCTGCTACTCCCTGATAACGATCGTACTCATAAAAATTACCTAAATCTGGTAAACTTCCACAATTTTTCTTACCGACAGTTTTTAAAGTATCTGCCAACCAATCACCATGAGATGAAATCCCACCATGGTTTTCAACGATAATACTAATCTTTGATTTTTTACCATAATCGGCTAATGTTGAAAGACTTTCAACCACTGCCTTTTTCACTTCCTCAGGAGTTCCTTTACCAGCAGCATTTACGCGTATCGCATGACATCCTAAAAAGTTAGCCGCATCTATCCATTTATAATGATTTTCTACTGCTTGCTTACGTTTGGTTGCATCTTCATCTCCTAGATTTCCTTCACCATCGATCATAATTAAAACGTTGCGAACTCCGTTATCTTTCGCACGATTATTTAGATCTTTCAAATACGTCATATCTTTCGCTTTATCTTTGAAAAAGGCATTCACGTATTCTACACCATAAATTCCGAATTTTTTAGCTGCTAGTTCTGGAAAATCTATATTTTTCAGATCTCCCTTAAAAAGTGTTTTATGCAATGACCATTCAGCCAATGAAATATCAAACCAGTTCTTAGGAGCAGCCAGCAAATCTAGGCTCGGCATTAACGCTACTCCTGCAGCAGTTAAACCCAAATTTTTGAGAAAATCTCTTCTTGAATTCATAATTTTAGTATTTAGTTTAAGTTCTTTTAAATATTACCCCAGCCAGTTGTCAACACATCAACCAAATGAATAGTTTTGATAGGCAATTTATATTGGTCGATATAAGCCTGTAACTGTAACAAACAAGAGGCATCTGTCGAAATGATATAATCCGCACGCATATCAAGAGCATTTCTCACTTTTTGCTCTGCCATTGCCGATGATATTCCTTCAAATTTAACAGAAAATGTTCCTCCAAAGCCGCAGCAAACTTCACTATCCTTGACTTCGACCATTTCCAAGCCAAGTACTTTACTCAATAGATGCCTTGGCTCTTCTTTGATTTTACATTCACGTAATGCTGAACATGCATCATGATAAACTGCGATTCCTTCCAATTCTGCTCCAAAATAATCTTTCTTTACTACATTGACTAAGAAATCAGAAATTTCAAATATATTTTTCTGAATCGATCGACAATGCGACTGCTCTATGGAACCTGTGAACAAATCATTATAACTATGTTTGACCATCCCCGTACATGACGCTGATGGAGAAACTATATAATGATCTGCACTAAAATCCTTTAAAAACTTTTGCCCAACTATCGTTGCTTCATCCCAAAAACCAGCATTATAAGCCGGTTGGCCACAACACGTTTGCTCAGCATTATAAGTAACTTCACATCCTGCTTTCTCTAACAATCGTATGGTATTAAAAGCCGTTTCCGGATACAACTGATCAATAAAACAAGGAACAAAAAGTTCAACTTTCATATCGTATATTCTTAAATTTAAATTTAGGATTTATTGTACCGCAATAGACGAACTAATAGTAACAATCCAATTATAAAAAATAAAGATAAGGATAATGCCGAATATCTGATATTATGTGTGATTTGTTCTATCATTGCGAATGAAAATAATCCCACAACAATGGCTATTTTTTCTGTCACGTCATAAAAGGAGAAAAATGCGGTCGTATCCTGTATATCTTCAGGAATTAACTTTGAAAATGTAGATCTTGAAAGTGATTGAATGCCACCCATTACCAAGCCAACTAATGCCGCTAATATGTAAAACTGAATCTCTGTTGTTAAAAAATAAGCTGAAATACAGATACTGATCCAAATCACAACGACTAACATCAATACTTTAACATTTCCAATACGAGCTGAAATAGCTGACATGATGAATGCTCCAGCTATCGCAACAAGTTGAATCAACAGGATGGTTCCTATTAATTTAGTGGCACCCAAATGTAGTACTTTCTCTCCAAATGCAGACGCTACGATCATTAGAGTCTGCACACCTATGCTATAAAAGAAAAATGCAGGTAAAAATTTTTTTATTTCTGGAATTTGTTGAATATGTCTCCAAACAGAAGTAATTTCAGCTTTTACTTTCTCAACTAAAGATAAGCCTTCTCCTTTTCTTGTTGCAGGAATATGGGGAAGATATTTAAATGGAATAAGTGAAAATCCTAACCACCAAACTCCAACCATTAAAAATGAAATCCTTGCGGGCAAAGAAGGGTCTGATATGCCAAACCATTCCGGCTTCAATACAACAATGAAACACAAAATCTGCAACGTCACACATCCGACATAACCATATGAAAAACCTTGCGCACTCACTTTATCTTGCTGATCAACAGAAGCAATAAGAGGTAAATATGAATTATTAAAGAGAACACCACCAATATACCCCATAGCAGCTATCACAAAACAAATAATACCGATTTCTAATGTTTCTAATTTAAAGAAGAATAGTCCCATACAAGCAATAGCTCCTGCCGTAGTAAAAAATTTCATAATTTGTTTTTTCTTTCCGTTAGCATCTGCATAGGAAGAAATAAACGGCAGGGTCAATGCCATGACCAGATAAGCAACGGCCAAAGCAAAATTTGATAAGGCTGTATTGACAAACTCAATACCAAAGAAACGTACCACGTCACCATGTTCTTTTGTATTAGTAATTGTAGTATAATAAACAGGAAAAATCGTCGAAGTAATGACCAGATTATAGGCTGAATTAGCCCAATCAAACATCGCCCATGAACGAATTAGTTTTTTATTATTTTTTTGGATGACAGACATACTTATGGTTTAGTTGATAAAAATAATGATTAACCCGTATAAACTGAAATATTAATAATTTTGTCTGATGTAGGTCATGATATTGACCATTTCTTTTCTAATATTACTTCCATTTTCATCAATAAAATTGTTATTTAGAAAAGAAAATGCTAATCTTTTACCTGATCTTGTAATTAAATAGCCGCTCTGACAATATACAGAAGTGATCGTACCTGTCTTTGCAAATATAAAAGGAACACCAAGATCTTTACTATATGCTCTTTTTAATGTCCCATCGACACCACCAGCTGAAAATAGTTTAAATCTTTTCGTTTCATCAGGAATTTTATTCTTTATTGCAACTAGAACATCTACCATACTTTGGGGGCTTATTTTATTATAGGATGATAGTCCGGATCCATCATGGAATACAGTCTCATCAGAATAATATTTATAATAGTTATCCTGCATCCATTTTCGAACTAAATAGGTATCAAATTTTTTAAAGTTCTGAAGAGATGCCATCATTAAAATTTGTTCTGCAAGATAGTTGTCACTTGGTAACATCATCTCACGTAAAACATAATTTGTAGCATTAGAATATAGTGTTTTTACCTCTGTGGGCTTATTATAATCAATGATTTGAATATTTTTATTTAGCGTATCAGACAATAATTTAACCGCCAAATCATCCGAGTATTTAAATGGGATTTCATTCACATAATTGGCAGGAATATTTTCTCGAGATTGTAAAAATTCATTTTCAGTAAATGATCGACTCAATGCAAATTGACCTTTGTCAAGCATGGGTTGTATGGTTTGCTTATCTTGAAAATAAGCTGGAACGATGCTCATTTTATTATTTCCCGTCGCTCTAAACGTTACCACATTTCCATAAATAGGCCATGTGGCAATCTCAGGTTGATAATATGCATCAAAATCATCCATAGACCACCCAGCAGCAAAAAATCGATTTCGCATCGGACTTGGAACATAGAATAGTTTTTTATCTGTTTTCTTTAGAAAATTATAAACGATGTGAGAGTCCATTTTACTATGTAAAAATGTCGGATCACCTGTTCCCCAAAATAAAAGAGAGTCACCTTTTTCTACATATTGCAATCCTGGAATAGAATCACCCAATAACTCTAAAGCGGCATAAAGTGTGAACACCTTTGTATTGGAAGCTGGTGTAAAATGCTTGTGCCCATTGATATCGACAACAAATCGATTACTATCCAAATCGTATAAGGAAAATCCAAAAAAGTGATCGTTAAGTATTGAGGATTGCTGTAGTTTAGTATAAACGTCATTATATTGTTGGGCAAAAGAACTAAAACTATATGTACCTACAGCTAGAAAAAAAAGTATCTTCTTTAAAAATTTCATCAGCGTAAAACTACGAAAATTGATATATAAAATTGATTTAACATCTTTTAATCAATTTAAAAAGAGTTGAAGTCTGCTGCAATCTATATTTTGACAACTATAATACGTGATGATCATAAATTAATGATCGAAAGATGACGACATCGTGATGCCATAACCAACAAAAAAGAGATCCGCTGGTTTTAAAGCCTTCAAATTAGTATTAATGAAAACTTACAGTCAATCAATAAATATAAAGCAAAAGGTGCTTATATTTGTTCTTAATGGATGTAAGCAATTTATTAGAAAGAGCCTTAAGATTTGAGTTTTTAACCAAAGATGAAGGTATATATTTATATCATCATGCAGCCACAGCTGATTTAAGCTATGTTGCAAATGAGTTACGTAAAATACAAGTACCTCATGGTAAGGTTACTTGGCAAATAGATCGTAATGTAAATACAACAAATGTTTGTATTGCAAACTGTAAATTTTGTAATTTCTTTCGTAGACCTGGTCATGATGAGAGTTATATTACAGATATCGAAACCTATAAGCAAAAGATTGAAGAGACCTTTATGTATGGTGGAGATCAATTATTGTTACAAGGGGGGCACCATCCCGACCTAGGATTAACATTTTATGCTGATCTATTTAAACAATTGAAAGAACTATACCCGACATTAAAGTTACATTCTTTAGGCCCACCAGAAATTGCGCATGTTGCTAAATTAGAAAACATGTCACATATTGAGGTTTTAAAAGCATTGAAAGAAGCGGGTTTAGACTCCTTACCCGGAGCTGGGGCTGAAATTTTAAATGATCGTGTTAGACGCCTGATATCTAAAGGTAAATGTGGTGGTAAAGAATGGTTAGATGTGATGCGCGCTGCCCATCAAATTAATCTACCAACTTCAGCAACGATGATGTTTGGTCATATTGAAACGATTGAAGAACGTTTTGAACATCTGGTTTGGATCAGGGAGGTACAGGCAGAAAAGCCTGAAGGGCATTTTGGTTTTGTCGCATTTATTCCTTGGCCATTTCAAGATGATGGCACTTTATTAAAAAGGTTAAGAGGAATTACTAATGATGTAACTGGAGAAGAATATATTCGTATGATCGCCTTAAGTAGAATTATGCTTCCAAATATCAAAAACATTCAAGCTTCATGGTTGACTGTAGGAAAGAGAACAGCTCAATTATGTCTACATGCTGGAGCTAATGATTTTGGATCGATTATGATTGAGGAGAATGTTGTTTCTGCTGCTGGAGCTCCACATAGATTTACAGCAAATTCTATTCAAAAGGCTATACAAGAAGCTGGTTTTGAACCTCAACTAAGAACACAGCGTTACGAATTCCGTGAACTTCCTGAGCATATGGTTGAACAAGTTATCAATTATTAATCCGTGAAAGATATTATTCGTAATATAGAGGCTATTATATATGCCTCGGAAGATGGTGTCACTTTACAGGATATCAAACATGTTCTGCAAGAGGCATTAGCTATTGAGATTTCTAAAGATGAATTACAAAGCTTTATTGATAAAATAATCAATAAGCATCAAAGTGAAGACGAAGTATTGGAATTGAAGATTATTAATAATACTTTTCAATTTTTGACAAAATCATCTTATCATGAAACGATCAATCAATTACAGTTACATCGTGATAAGAAAAAGTTAAGCCAAGCTGCATTAGAAACACTCGCAATTATAGCTTATAGACAACCGATTACAAAGCTTGAAATAGAGCAAATTAGAGGTGTTAGTTGTGATTATTCCATTCAACGTCTTTTAGAGAAAAAGTTAATTCAAATTACTGGAAAATCTGACACTATTGGAAAACCACTTCTGTATAGCACAAGTGCGCAATTCATGAATCATTTTGGCATCAATGGTGTTCGGGATCTGCCACAACTGAAAGATATTGTTACTGTTGAAAATGAAATCGGCGAGGTGGCTGAATAGTTTCAATAGTCATTTTTTTCATCATTAACAAATTATCAAATTACACTAATAATCAACATTTTACGTCAATTATTTTTTTTCAAAAAAAGTTTAAACTTCGAATTTTGTTATATAATTTTACAATATTAAATAAGCAAAAATAAAGTATAATTTTATGAACACGGCAATGATGAAAAGTGAATCTATGCATGCAGTAGATGAAGAGAAATTTGGTTCATTCAATGGACCTGATGATGATTCTGATGACATCTTAGAAGATGACTTTAATTTAGAAGACATTGATCCTATTGGTGGATTTGACGATTTCGGGGACGAAGACGACTTTTAATCTAAATCAATCACGCTATCTATAGAAAACAAATTAAGTTGTCAATTAGAAGAAAGTAAAAAGGCTTGCAGATAATCTGCAAGCCTTTCTTTTATTCATTCCCAAAATTGAATAAAATCTATTTCTTATGTAACTGCTCGTAAAGATCAATTACTTTCTTTTGCAATTCAATCACTTCTGTTTCACGTACTTGCAATTTCTTAGTTAATTCTGCCAATTCATTTACAGCTTCTTTATCTTCTTCCATATCTGAAGTTGATAAAAGTTGAACTACTGACAAATTAAATAATTTTGAAATCTGATTTAAACGAGAAAGATTAACATCTGTAATCCCCGTCTCAATTTTTGAAAAAGCTGGAATCGAGATATCTAATCTCTTCGCAACATCTTCTTGACTCCACCCTTTTTGGTGTCTCAATAACCTAATTTTTTTTCCTAATGCATTCATTTGGTAGATATTTTTTATTTACAAAACAAATATAAAATAAAAAAATCTTTAATCAAAGCGTTAACGCAATTTTATTAATAATTCTTAAAAAAATGATCCGCTAGCTCTGTCAAATTAACCCCACTGTAATTGCCAGAGCTCATCAGCAATAAATTATTGCCTTTTGATTTAAAATTCTCAAGGAACTTGTATAGGTCTCCTAAGTTAGTCACAATATCCAAATCCGATCGGTTAAAGGCATTTCGAATATCCTCCAACAGATGCGTAGTACACTTATTAACTTCCTTGATTGATTCCATATTGACAAACACAACAGGAAGATCGGCTTCATTCATCGTGTCCTTATACTGACTCACAAACTTTTCATCTAAGCTATCATAGGCATTTAGTTCGATGATGGCAACTAACTTCTGACTTGGAAATTGTTCTTTAATAGCATGAATACTTGCCTTAAGTTTTTTCGGTGTATGAGCAAAATCTTGGTATACTACAGAACCTTCGAAACTAGATACAAATTCCAAATAACGAATAGAACTTTTAAATGTTTTTATTGTTTCAAAGAAATCTTCCTTTTTTATACCAAGCCATTCACATACTGTATAAGCGCCAGCGATATTAGAAAGATTATGCTTACCAAATATTTGCAAAGGAACATCCCCTTTGGCTGATTTTATAGAAGTTACCCCTTTATTAATGGCATATTCAGGAATTTGATATCCGTGTCGATTAATTTTACATGATTTAGTATCAGCAATAATCTTCTGCAGATATTTATCTTCCTTATTATAGATTAAAGTTCCTTTTGCCTCTATCGTATTAATAAAATCTTCAAATTGCTTTAAGTAATGATCAAAAGTGATTGTAGTACTATACTCATTCCAATTAATACCGCTAATCAAGGCAATATTGGGTTTGTAAAACATAAATTTAGACTTACTGCTCAAACTAGAAGCTACATTTTCATCGCCCTCTATTAAGATAATTTTATTTGTTTTTGTTATCTCAATCAAGTTATCAAAACCTTCAAGCTGTGCCCCAACTAAATAATCAAAAGGTCTATTGAGATTTTTCAAAACATGCATGACCATACTCATGATAGTCGTTTTGCCGTAACTACCCGCTATGACTACCCGCGTTTTATCTTGAGAAAGCTCTTGAATAAATTCTGGAAATGAATAAATTTTAAGACCCAATTCCTGAGCTTTTATCAATTCAGGATTATTGATAAGAGCATGAGCACCTAAAATAACGGCATCGATATCGTCGGTAATTTTTTCTTCAAACCATCCCAATTGCTCTGGAAGTAATCCCGCATCAATTAGATGGCTACGAGAAGGCTCTACAATTTGATCATCCGACCCAGAAATCTGATGGCCCTGCCTCTCTAAAGAGATCGCAAGGTTATGCATGATACTTCCACCTATCGCAATAAAATGTATGCGCATATGATTAATTTACTTTCACAAATTTTGCCGAGCACCAATTGTCTAGTACCTGATTAGAAACGAACTCCAATCCAAGTCCTTCTGCACGGGTTTTCAAAATTGATAAATCTTCTCCTTCAAAAAAACCACTAATATATAATTCTCCTTTTGATCGTAGAGATTTACTGTATTGTGGAAATTGTTCCATTAATATATTACGATTAATGTTAGCTAAAATGGTATCAAACTGACGATCTACGATCGTTTCATAAGATCCTAATTTTGATTCTATATTAGTAATATTATTTAACAGCTTATTCTCCTCCACACTATCTACACAGACATCATCAAAATCTACTGCAAATATCTGTTTTGCATCTTTTTGAGAAGCTAAAATCGCTAATATACCTGTTCCACACCCCATATCTAACACTTCCTTACCTTGAAAATCATTTTCCAAAATATAACGAAGCATCATCGTCGTAGTCTGGTGATGACCAGTACCAAAAGACATCTTAGGATCTATTACAATTTCATAAGGAATCTCAGGTTTGGTATCGTGAAAAGTTGCTCTAACATAACACTGATCATCGATTAAAATTGGGCTAAAATTACTTTCCCATAGTTTATTCCAATTTTGATCTTCAATATCGACCACCTCGTACTCAACTTCAAAACCATCTTGTTGCATTAAAACAGTTTCCAAAGCTTGAAGATCAAGGTTTGCAGTTGGAATAAAGGCTGCAAACCCTGATTTGGTATGTTCAAAAGTATCAAAACCTATATCAGCTAGTTCGGCAATAAACAGATCCTGTTGCCACTCTTCCCCTACTTTTCTTGTAAATATTACCTCACTATATTTCATAATAGATTCTTACTTATTAAAGACTTTTACAATATCCAAGAAATCTCTTGACTTAAGAGATGCACCTCCGATCAATCCCCCATCAATATCAGCTTGTGCAAATAATTCACCTGCATTTTTAGGATTGCAACTACCTCCATATAAAATACTCGTTTCATCTGCTACAGATTGATCATATTGCGCTGCTACAGTAGCACGAATAAAAGCATGTACTTCTTGAGCTTGTTCTGGAGAAGCGGTCAAGCCAGTACCAATAGCCCATACTGGTTCATAAGCTAATATAACCTGTGCAAACTCTTCTTTCGATAGATGGAACACAGCTTCTTCCAATTGTGTTTTTATTACGTCAAAAAACTTACCTGATTCTCTTTCTTCTTTTGTTTCACCGATACAAAAAATAGGCAATAGACCATGCTTTAATGCCGCATCCACTTTTTCACTTAATAACGCATTTGTCTCTCCGAAATAAGCTCTACGTTCGGAATGCCCTAAAATGACATATTCAACACCAATAGATTTAATTTGGCTTGCAGAAATTTCGCCTGTATACGCTCCTGATTCAGCTTGGTGAATGTTTTGAGCACCAACAGCAACATGTGATGCTGTTTTTGCTAATTGCGCAATACTATGTAAATGAATAAATGGACTGCAAACAACTACTTGTTGATCACCAACAATTTCATCCTTAGCCATATTCACTACCTCAGAGAATAAACTCACCCCATCTTGGTAATCCAAATTCATTTTCCAATTCCCTGCTACAATTTTCTTACGCATAATACTTTAGTTTTTAAATGTTGATTGATTAATTTCTATAATTCTTTCAATTAGCTTCTTGTCTAATTTTCTATTTTTTGATAAAAATACAACTTCTAAATCAGAAACAAACTTTTGAAGTTGATAAGTCCCTTTCCCTTCGTTATATAACCAAGTAAATGAAGATACAAATTTAGGATAAAAACCGGTTATCGACAACATACACCCCATACCAATAACAGTCCCTGTATTAAACATCGATTGAATACCGGTACGAGTAAAATCTCCCATGAATAAGCCACACTTCATTAATCCGGTATCACGCAATGAATCAGACATATAATCATATAATTTGACTGAAGACAAGTTGTTTTTGAGATTTGAATTTGTTGTTCCAGCACCTAAATTACACCAGTCTCCGACGACTGAACAACCTAAGTATCCATAATGCCCCTTTGCACTAAAGTCTCCTATACTTGAGTTCGAGATTTCTCCTCCTACCACAGCATAATCCCCAATAGAGACATTACTATAAATAGTCGCTCCCATTTTTACAACAGCATTTTTACCAATATACAAAGGACCTCTTAAATTAGAACCTTCCATAATAACAGCGCCATCATCTATATAAATCGGACCCATCTTGGTATTTAAGGTAACACAATCCATGTCCACTGACTCACCAATGAACAATTGATCTCCCAAAACCGTATTTGTATTTGAGTACAACCCTGATGTTTTTTGCTGTATTAAGATTCCAAATTCACGTATGATTTCAGATCCAATTGTTAAATACAAATCCTCAATAAATTTTAACTGTACAACATCTTGATCAAACAATATTTTCTCTACCTTAGCTTTGCAGGGTTGATCAAAATCAGCTCTCAATGCGAGTAAGTCATTATCTGATTGCAAATATTGTCCTTTTGACAAAGAAATTAATTTTTTAACAAAGGATTCAGTAGGAATAATATTTACAGAAACGAAGAAGAGTTCCTGAGCTTCATATGACCATGAAGCAATTTGTTCATCAAGGGGTATTTTACTTGCCAGGGAATCGTACAAGACTACAGCATCTAATGCATGTACCCATTTTTCAAACAGCGGTAATATGCCGACACGTAACGAAGCAGTAGATTTGATACTCGTAAATGGCCATAAAGAATCAGGGTTAAATAGATTCCCCAATCCATTAAAACATTGCAGATAACTAGACTGCGTCGATTGATCAAATAACACAACTATCACCTTATAAAAATAACAAAAAAAACTCGATAATGAATATTATCGAGTTTTAATATTGTGATACCCTTAGGATAACAAAAATTATTTTTTGTTATAACGGCTACGGAATTTATCAATACGACCAGCCGTATCAACCAATTTCATTTTACCAGTATAGAAAGGGTGTGAAGTATGAGAAATCTCTAATTTCACAACTGGATATTCAATACCATCTTCCCAAGTGATCGTCTCTTTTGTATCAACACATGATTTTGTGATGAAAGAATAGTCATTTGACATATCTTTAAACACAACTAATCTGTAATTTGAAGGATGCAAATCTTTTTTCATTTTTATCTTATGATTACGTATATTCAATAATTGAGGTGCAAAGATAATTTATTAAAACCTTATTTGCAAGAATATTCCGTAACAAATATTCAAGGTAAGTGATTTATTTTTTATCCTTCACGCCTAATGCAAAGATAGGCAATTTTAAGATTAAAAAAGATAAAATTTATTCCTTATTTAAGGAATATTGTTTAATTTAATGATCAATTATAAAAATCAATTTAATAACCCCCTATTATGAGCAAATTAGATGAAAAAATCGCTGCATATATGGCAGAAGCAAAAAAATTAAAATTGCCCTTGGAAAATTCTCTCATTGAGTCTGTTACAAAAGGACTTGGTCCTTCTATTTATAAAGCTGATGCAGAAACAATCGCTTCCTCAGATCCTGAAGAAATTAAAAGATTGAAAACTAATTTTTTGATCAAAAAATTAGGTCTCACCGATGATGCAAAACTCGACACAGCTATCGAAGAAGTTTTCACTCAAATTGGCAAATCAAATCGTAATAAATACCGAGTACTGGTATATGCTATGCTCGTTAAGAAATTTAAAAAAGAAAGTGTATACAAATAAATTCAAAATTAAGAGTCATCCAACCCTTATTCAAAAACTAATTCACCAAAAAATTCTGGTAAATGAAAATTAGGAGTTGGATGATTTATTTTATTCCAAGATAAAAAGTGAGGTTTTGGTAAATGATCTCCACACTTATAAAAATTAGCAAAAATTAGATTTTCTTTCAAAAAAGCAGGAGTCACTTCACTATGAACAAAAGCATTAAATGGAATATATTGAATCAAATTCCATTTCGAGCCCAATTTGCCACGCTCTATACACGTAAACACTTCGACTTGATTTATCTGTTCCTCTGTTAACCTCGAGCGCTCTGCTTTAATATTGGTACCATAACCGATCAATCCAGCTCCTATAGGATTAAACTCAAAGTTATAGTAGTGCTCCTTATTATCAAAAGAAATAAAAAACTCCACACAGCTATCCTCCCAAATGTGGTCATTGTGCAAGTAATATTGTGCCTTTATAACTTCTTCTTCTATTTCATATTGGATGATTATTGCATTTTGATCATATGCTAGCCTAAATTTTGCTTGAGGCACATACGGATAATCACCGCTCCAATTCGCAATGGCGATTTCATTCCAAGAAATTGCAGATAGTACTTTATCTAAAGACTGATATCCCTTTAATTCTTCAATTCCAAGATCAACTGACGATATAATGATTGAATTTGTCATATACAATAATACTAAATTTAAACAGAGCGCGCGCATTGGTTGAACGACGAGCTCAACCGTTAATTATTAATCTTGTAAAACTGAGCTAATAGCTGATTTCAGTTCTTCTTCTTGTCGTTCCATTTCCTCAACCAATTTAAATTGCGTTTTTGTTCTTACTAAATTATGATCATTATATTTTGTTTTAAAATAATGATCTCCTTCAAGATAATCTGTTAAAAAACGCACCCCTTGCATATAAGGTAATAAAAATACCCCTTCTAATAAAGAGTGAACTTCCACATCGGTCAAAAACTCCTTTGCTTCATTAAGATAGCCCTCCGCATAGGCCGCGTATAAAGGAATATTTAAAACAATCTTAGATAAATCTTTTTCATCCTCTTCAACTGGGTTAATTATCGTTCGTATGGCATCACCAAAATCATATGCGACGTAACCAGGCATTACTGTATCCAAATCAATGACACACTGCGCCTGATCATTTTGATCCAGTAGTACATTGTTAAATTTAGTATCATTATGAGTAATACGCAAGGGCAGCTTTCCTTGAGCGGCTAGATTAAGAATTGTTTTCATACGATCTTCTCGTGACGAGATAAAATCTAAAATATCAGACACTTCTTTAACCCGATTGTGAGCATCTGCAGCAATTGCACGATTCAAATTGTCCAAACGAAATTGAATATTATGAAAATTAGGTAATACCTCAACAATCTGAGATGCATCTAAATCCGCTAATTGCAACTGAAATTGACCAAAAGCTTTTCCACCCTCTGATGCTTGAACTGTCGTCTCCACAACATCATAGCTTTTGGTGTCATCGATAAGAATAAACATGCGCCAATAATTGCCATCATCATCCAGATGATATAGATCATTTGATTTTGTTGGAATTATTGTTAACACCCTCGATTCTTGGACCTCTGGTGGTAAATGTGCAATTTTTGTTTTTAAATGATCTGTTACATGCTTAATATTAAGCATAAGACCATCTACATTTTGGAAAATATAATGATTGATCCTTTGTAATAAAAAGGATTTACCATGTGTATTTTTTGTTGTTACACGATATGTATCGTTGATATGTCCTGAACCAAAAGCATCTACACTAATGATATCCTCACTTAAAGAAAACGCAGCTGCAGCTTTCAGACCATTTATTTGATTCGAATTTGACATTAAAAATTATACTAACTATAAATAATTAAGTTTTTAACTGGATTGCAATATCCCAAATAGTTGTGAAAAGTTCTAATAAAATATTAACACAAACGATTGTTCTTTTTTTTCATTTTAGACAAACGTTTGCACATTAAGTTTATATTTCCAATTTTATATATTTGTTTAATAGCGAATTAAGTTATATCAAACTAAACTCACATGTTATTAAAAAAGGGTACTTAATACCCTCATTATAAAAGAACAAAAATTATGGACAGAAGAAATTTCATAAAATCTACAGCAGTAACAACTGCGGGATTGGGCATCCTTTCCAGTACAGATCTATTTGCAAAAGATGGTAAAGTAAGGTTGGCATTTATAGGTGTAGGACTTAGAGGTCGTAACCATGTTGCGATTGCATTAAACCGTGATGATGTCGAAGTTGTAGCAATTTGTGACACACAAGAAGAGTCTTTATCACAGTGCCGCAAGCAATTTGACAAAAAAGGTATAAAGCTTCCAAAAGAATATACTGGGGGTATAGAGGCTTATAAGAAAATGTTAAGCAAAGAGAAGCTTGATGCTGTAATCATTGCTACTCCATGGGAATTTCACAAAGACCAAGCGATTGACGCGATGAAAGCAGGTCTTTATGTAGGATGCGAAGTTATCGCAGGTTTGACTTTACAAGATCACTGGGATGTCGTTAAAGCATCTGAGCAGACAGGTAAGCCTTATATGACCCTAGAGAATGTTGCTTATCGTCGTGATGTAATGGCTGTCCTTAATATGCACCGTCAAGGATTATTTGGCGAATTATTACATTTAGAAGGGGGGTACCAACATGATTTACGTGAAGTACTTTTCAATGATGGTAAAAGTTACTATGGTAACGGTGTCGAATTTGGTCCAAAAGCTATTTCTGAAGCACAATGGCGCACAAAATATAATGTAGAGCAAGATGGGGATTTATATCCTACTCACGGGTTAGGACCTATTCTTCCTTTTATCAATATCAATGCTGGAAATCGTTTTACACACTTAACATCATATTCAAGTAAAGCTAGAGGCCTAGCATCTTATGTTGAAAAGAAAGCTCCAGGTCATCCGAATGCTAAATTGAACTATAAAAATGGTGATATCACCCAAACTATGATTCAATGTCAAAATGGTGAAACTATTTTATTAACACATGATACACACTTACCAAGACCTTATTCGATCGGTTTCCGTGTACAAGGTACTGAAGGAATATGGATGGATGTAGCGCAAGGTATTCATATCGAGGGAAAATCAAAACCACATGCGTGGGATCCTGCAAAAGAATGGGTAGATAAATATGATCACCCAATCTGGAAAAAATATGAAACACTTGCAACAGGTTCTGGTCACGGTGGTATGGATTGGTTTGTATTCAATTCTTTCATACAAGCGACTAAGCAAGGTAAACAAACTCCATTTGACGTCTATGACTCTGTCACTATGAGTGCAGTATTTCCATTATCAACGGATTCAATCAAACAAGGAAACAAGACAGTTGAATTTCCTGATTTCACTTCTGGAAAATGGAAATCAAAGAAAAACACATTTATGCTTGATGATAGCGGATTATAAAATCAAATACAAAAGGCTTCTTATTCAGAAGCCTTTTGTATTTCAGACTAAGGCTAAATCACGACTAAAGAGATGTCTCCATCTTTTTTACATTTAAATTTCTAAAATTTTACTACATTTAGCCTAAGTATTAAAAAAACATGCTCACAGAAGTCCTTATTATATTAGCTCTAATTATTCTAAATGGAGTATTATCTGCATCTGAAATTGCAATCGTCTCCAGTAGAAAAGCCAGATTACAAGCTGCATCTGACAAAAATAACCCCGCAGCAAAAATAGCCTTAGCTTTAAAAGAATCACCGAATAATTTTTTATCTACCGTTCAAATCGGCATAACATTAATCGGGATTTTAACAGGATTTTTTAGTGGAGGAAGCATTGGCACCTACCTGAAACAATTATTTGTACAGATATCTTTTTTAGCCCCTTATAGTGAGCAATTATCGGTCGTCATAGTTGTTTTTGTTATTACATTCTTCTCCTTAGTATTAGGAGAACTTGTCCCAAAAAGAATTGGAATGGCTATTCCAGAAAAGTATGCAATGGTGATCGCATACCCTATGAATCTATTGAGTAAAATCGTTCGTCCATTTGTATGGATGCTAAGTATTTCAACAGATTTTATTGTCAAATTATTTAATATCAAAAGTACGCACAATTCAGTAACTGAAGAAGAAATAAAAGCATTGGTAGATGAAGGAGTTGATAGTGGAGCTATTGAAGGAATAGAACATGATATTGTAGATCGTCTATTAAGTCTGGGAGATAAAAAAGCGATAAATCTAATGACACACAGAAGTAATATTGCTTTCTTAGATTTAGAAGATAGCTTCGAGGAGCATCGACATATCATCATGAATACAGAGCATACTATGTATCCCATTTGTGAAGGTAACTTAGACAATATTAAAGGAGTTGTCCATGTAAAAAAATTATTATCACAATACCTAAAAGAAAAACCAATTGACTTACAACAATTGATTGAACCCATTAAATTTGTCAACGAACATAGTTCTGCTTATAGTATATTAGCTATTCTTAGGGCTTCACATATTCATCAAGCTATTGTAATTGATGAATATGGATCAACACAAGGCGTAATTACGCTTCGAGATATTCTTTCGGATTTAGTAGGTAATTTACCAGAAGATCAATCAACAGGCAAACCCCGAATTCGAAAACGTGAAGATGGATCTTACATTGCTGATGGACAGTATCAATTAGATCGATTCATGGAAGAATTTGAAATTGGTCTTTCTGAAGAAGATGAAGATGAAATCAATAATATTACAACACTTGGAGGGCTCGTATTTTTATTGCTTGACCATGTGCCTTTAGAGGGGGAACAAGTTCACTATAAAAATATTGAATTTGAAGTTCTTGATATGGATGGTAATCGAATTGACAAGATTTTGTTCAGAAAAAAAGATGATGATTAAATCATCATCCTTTTTCTATTTGTGCGAATCAATAAGCTTATGGAGGTCAGCTTTTGTGATCATTCCACTTTGCCTCCATACTTGCGTACCATTTTTAAACAGAACAAATGTAGGTACACCACTTACCTTGTAAATTGCCGCTATCTTAGGATTTTTGTCCACATCAATTTTAATAATTGACAAACTTTCATCATAAAATTCTTTTACATCTTGTAATATTGGGGCCATCGTTTGACATGGTCCACACCAAGTTGCAAAAAAATCCACTAATACAACGTTATTTGATTTTATAATCTCATCGAATGTAGCCATTATTTTTCCTCCTTTATTTTTTTCAATGCTTGATAACCACCTTTTATATTAATTACATTTTCAATTCCTTTTGCTTTTAAAATAGATATAGCGATCATACTGCGATATCCAGAAAGACATTGTACATAATAATTGATATGCTCTGGTAAATTAATGTTAAAGTTAACTAAATCTTTAAGTGGAAAATTCATCGCATTGTCAATATGACCTTCTGCAAAATCTTTTTCCGATCTAACATCAATTATTTGACCTTTTGTTGATAAATCTAAATAAGTTGATGCATCAACCTCATTAATAGTATTTAACAAATACTGTTTCTTATAACTATCTACTCCATCATGGAGATAACCCAGTACTTGTGTATAACCAAGTTCAGTGAGCATTTCAAACACAAGTTTAATAGATGAATGGTCAGCAAGGTATATTATAGGCTGATGTTTGTCGGTGAATATTTTTTGAACCCAAATTTTAAATAGACCTTTCCATCCGATATGAATAGATTTAGGGATATATCCCGCTTTGAATTCCTCAGAAGATCTAGCATCCAATATAACCGCTCCAGTAGCTTCTAAAGCCATAAATTGAGTCAGATTTAAGGGTAAAGGACGGATGCTATCTTGATTGACACTGTAGGAAAAAGACTTATTCATTGTCGCAAAAGCCTTTCCAAAACTTAGAAAGGTAACGAACGTAAGGAGTATAACTGAGATTGCTATTTTTTTTTCTATATTTTTCATTATGATTGATTACTATGATTATAGTTTGCGATCCGGATATCCCAATCCCCAGAAAATCGATTTATTTTTTTTAAAGGGATTATGTTCATTCATTACAATGATCATCTACACATTCATGACTGTTTTGTATATTAATTTTTAAAAGGAATGGACAATCTTTCTAATTCCTCAATATTTCCGTTAAAGATATTTAAATCTACATTTCCTTTAATCCCTCTTACCGTTCCTTTTTCTGAAAATTGCCAAAAATCCCAATGATCTTTTAAATCTTCAACCCAAAAATTATAATTTGCAATCCACAATACATAATCGCTAAATTCTCGTTGCAAAAAATCTGTAAAATATTTATCTCCTGAATATAAAATTGGTCTAACCTTATAATGTGATTCGACTTCATCCAACCATCGCTTTAATCCTACTTTCAAACTATCCATGGGTTGATGCTTAGGCATCTCCTCAATATCTAAGACAGGTGGCAAATCTCCTGGCTCAAGCCTAACTGCTTTAATAAAATTCTTAGCTTGCTTAACGGAATTCTCATTAGGTCGGAAATAATGATAAGCTCCTCTTAAATTTGCCCTTTTAGCAATAGCATCCCAATTATCTTCAAACCTATCGTCCACATTGCGCTCGCCCATAGTTGCCCTTATAAAGACAAAATCGATGGGAAATTGATCATTGATCGTATTTACTTCATTCCAGTTAATATCACCTTGATATTGCGAAATATCAATACCAAAAATTTTATCTGAATGGCTCGACATGATCTCTACATTTCGGATATCATACTTAGCTTCTTTACTTGCCACTCCACGACCTATCCCCCAAGTGCCAACATAGTATTTAATACCTGCACGATAATGCCATGCAATCGCTAAAAGCAGAAGTAAAAGAAGTGTACCACCTAATGCTATATAATTCCATTTTTTACTTTTAACGTTAGCTACATGATACGCCTTACTGAGCTGCACTTTCTTTTTCTTCATTTGGAAATGAATTTAATCTATCTTTTACAAAGTATCAAAATTAAAATAAACATTTTGTATTTTTGTCTATGATCGTTTACAACCCGAAAGATTGGCTAACTTCAACTATCAAACTTCATAAAACGGATACCTTTCGTAAATTATTTCCCTATCTAATTTTAGCTGCACTGTACTCTTGGGGGATTGCATACCTTGAACTTGAATATCTTAAACTAGCTGAAAAAAGTTGGATTAAAAATATCACCATCGTACATAGCTTACTTGGATTTGTACTCTCTTTATTACTTGTTTTTCGAACAAACACAGCTTATGATCGTTGGTGGGAAGCAAGAAAGCAATGGGGAACTTTAACCAATATCAGTAGAAGTTTAGCGTATAAAATGAATGCTTTTTTAGAGAATGATGATAAAGTAAACCGGAGCTTTTACAGAAAGGCAATTCCATTATATGCCGAAACTCTTTACACCTTTCTTCATTCAGATTATACCAAATTCATGTTAGATGAGGTTTTGCATCCTGAATTAAAAAATTTAGATGATCAAAAGCACGGACCTAACCAAGTGGCATCTTTAATTTTTAAAAATACCAATTCACTATATAAAGAAGGAAAAATAACTGGAGATCAGTTTATCATTATCAATGATGAACTACAATCTTTCACAAATGTCTGTGGTGCATGCGAACGTATTAAAAATACCCCAATCCCTTTATCATATAATGCATTTATAAAAAAGTTTATCATAATCTATACCGCAACACTCCCGATGGGATATGTTTTTTCGATCGGTTATTTTGTTATCGCAGCAGTACCTTTTATCTTTTATGTACTCACTTCATTAGAGCTAATTGGAGAATCAATAGAGGAACCCTTTGGAACAGACACAGATGATCTTCCCATTGATAAAATAGCAAGTAATATCAAAAAACATTGTTCTGAAATCTTACATCCATAGCGTTTAAAGCTATTTTATTGCTTTTTTTAAGGTTAAAAAAAGCAATAAAAATTAATCTCCCTCATTTTCAATCAACTAAAAAATAAGTTTTGGTGACTAAATGAATTTTTCTACTTTTGTGTCGGAGAGCTGGCAGAGTGGTCGAATGCGGCAGTCTTGAAAACTGTTGACTGTCATAGGTCCGGGGGTTCGAATCCCTCGCTCTCCGCCAAAAAAAAATAAAGCCCAAAGCAATTTGGGCTTTTGTTGCTTATAGACTTTTGGGAGCCATTTCAATTAGATCTCATATACCATAGAAGATCAGATTCATAAAATGAATTTGATCTTAAATAAAAAGACCTGCTAGGAGGCAGGCCTTTTATATTCTAAGTAATATTTATACCATACAGATTATTTATCGACATTAACTTTTTCAGACTTATCTCCTTCTTTTGGAAAGCCAGAACGCATTATTTCATCCCATAACGACGAACTCACTCCAAATCCATGTTCAGGATCAGAATAGTGATGTAACATATGATGTTGTTTTATACGTTTAAAAATTCCACTTTTAAAATTAGCATGGTGCATCGCATAATGACATTCATCGTATATTAAATATCCAATCATAAACCCTGAAAAAAATGCAGCTAATATAATATCCGAACTGAAGAAGAATGTAAATAAATAATAAACCAATGCTGCTAATGGAATACTTGCAGATAAAGGCATTACCAATCTTAACCTATCTTTTGGATAGTCATGATGAACTCCATGAAATATAAATGCGATTCTCTTACCCCATTTCGTAGTTGGATGATAATGAAAAATCCAACGATGCAACGCATATTCAAATAAAGTCCAGAAAGCAAGTCCAAAGACAAAATATTGAATATAACTAAAAATACCAAGCTCGCCAGGAACTAGGGCCTTCCATGAAAAATAACCTATTATGGGTAAATAAAATATTATAGGAACACTCCAATGAACCTTTGTAAGTGATTCTAAAAAATCATTTTTGAACATCCTTGAAGATTCAGTGGAATTTGAAACAAAATTACGCTTTGCCATACCATCAAATTAATAATAAAATTGCTACAGATTAACTTCTGCAAAAATAATAATTAAAAAAAACATTTGACCTTCCATTCATCAAGCTAAAGTCAAATTACTGACTTTTGCAATTTAAAAGTTAAATCTCTGATTTATCAAATATTGCGTAGAATAGGTCTTACTCAAATGGGGATTATTTCACTAACTCTTTCAATTCTACCTCACTAAAAGCATTTGCTCCTTTTATATATTTATATATTATTTCCTTAACATCAGGATTTTGCATACTATAAAGATGATCAATCATAAATTTCTTATCTTCTTTTATATCTGCACTATAATTTAATATAGATGGGGCATGTGTCTGAACACTCCATCTAATAAAACGAAGTTCAACATTATTAGGTTCTTGCACAATTAAACTCTCTAATAAATTTTTACCCTTATTGAATTGACCAAGTTTTTTAAACGGATTACCCATATGTTTTGCATAAACCATTTCATACACAGCTAAATAACCTTTTTCTGTTGTAGCTTTAGCTTTAGATCGTAATAAATTCAAATTATTTTCACAGAGATCTTCATTCTTTACTGCCGAAGAATATTCCTTCCTAATTTTAAGGAGATTCAGTTCTTGAGCTGAAATCTGTGATGAGATCATTAAAAAAAATAATAGAAACCTAATCGCCATAATTAAAAAGTTTAAATAAATAAAATGAATCAGTCTATATCCTTGGTATATTAAAGCTAATAAAAGCCTTTAATTTTCAAAAATAACCTCAGTTACATATTCAATTATCATACCACGCCCAATAAATTGTGATATATAATTAATAAACTATAAATAAAACTTATCAAATCAAGATGCATTCAGAATTACTCATTAAAAAGTTAATGATGTTTTTTCATAAACCAGAGTTAATATCTTCATATTAAAAAAGTGTTTTATGGTAATTTAGCTTAAAGATAGTTTTTACACTAATCTGATATGCACTTTGAGCAATGATTGTCAATCCGACTTAGTTCATAATGTACCTGTTAAAATAGCCTATTAAAATTCATACAACTCGTTGTAGAATTTAAAAAAATATAAAGAATTTTTTATTATCAATTGTTTTTGACTATATTTAAGTTACCGATTATAATTAATTAACAACTGAACTATGCAACCGTCTTTAGAATATGAAATTTGGGATAGTATTGTCAATAGTGCGAAAACAAAGTTTGATTATAACCATATCCTATCCCTATTCAAACAAACTGATAGTGAAATTATTGACAAATTTTTATTTCATATATTGGTGGCTTTTGCCTGTGGTGAAGACCATGAAACTATTTCAACAAATCTTTTTAATGAATTACAGCAAATTGGTTTTGACTGTACCGAGCATCAGATTGACGAATTTATTGCGGATAAACATGAGAAATTAAGTATTGAGATTTATGCAACTTACATTGCTTTTTCACTTTTAGAAGATGAAGAAGATGCTTTAACAATTACGGCAACAATTCAAGAATTACTAAAACAACCCGAATAAACTACATTTCTTTATTAAATATTAAACTAATATCAGCTTTCATTTAGAGAGTTTACTGATGCTATATGATTAGGATTAATTATCCTCTGGAATTATGGTAACCTTTACTCATAAAATTTGATAGATTCACTACCTTCGTAAATAAAAAATGATGGTTGAGAGGGACAGATCAATTGATATTATACGGAGCTTAGGATTACTTTGCATTATATTAGCACATGTCAACCCTCCCTTCATCCTATTCCAAGTCCGAAATTTCGATGTACCCTTAATGGTATTTATCTCTGGTTATTTATTTGGCGGTAAAAATCAAACCTTTAAATCTATTCGTGACATTACTTCTTATCTATGGAAACGCTTTGTGCGCCTCGTACTACCTGTTTGGGCATTTCTAAGCCTATTTTATAGTATTCAACATTTCTTCCCCTTTCTATTCAAGATTGACTACACACAATATCCAAACATCATTTTATCAAGTTATATGCTAATGGATGGGTTTGGATATGTTTGGATAATTCGTATTTTTTTAATGATCGCTATTTTAGGACCATTATGTAGCAATTTTATAAAAAATAAATGGCAGCTATTACTATATTATGTTATCTATGAAATAATTATTCACTATTCAAAAAATCTCTTTGAGCCGACTGTACAAAGATATATAGATCAGTTTGGATCTTATAGCTTGGGGTTTCTTATTTTTTTTATGCTAGGAGCACAATACAAAAATTATTCTTTAAAGACTAAAAACATCATATTTATTACCTCGATGCTAATAACTATTGGAGGATTGGCATATACTATACTTTACTTAGATAAACCATTTGATATTGGAGCACTTAAATATCCACCTAGATCATTTTATATTTTTTATGCGATCAGTATGTTTTCTATTATCTTTTGGGTAAAACCCTATCTCAGAAACATAAAAGCTCCAATTTTAAACTTTATAGGATCCTCTACAATTTGGATCTACTTATGGCATATCCTATTTCTATTTCTATTCAATTTTGAATACTGGTATTTAAATTGGTTTCTCATAGTCTGTCTTTCTATGTTCTTAACTTATTTACAACAAAAGATCATTGAAAATACAATCACTTATTTTCAAATCTCAGAAAAAATGGCACAACAACTACGAATTATCTTTTGTTCTTAGTTTTTTCATTTAGAGATGACAAAAGATTCATATTTATAGGGAATTATTTTAAGACCAAAAATGTACCTTAGCACTATGAATAATTATGCCGTGATTTTCGATATGGATGGAGTTATATGTCACACCAATCCTTATCATGCTAAAGCTTTTGATGCTTTTTTCAAAAAATACAATATTGAAAGTAGTGAAGAGGAATTTGAGGAACACATGTATGGTAAGCATAATAGTTATATCATGCAACATTTTTTCAAGAGACCCATATCTGCTGATGAATTAAAACTTTTAGAATTTGAAAAAGAGGCACTTTTTAGAGATATCTACAAAGATGAAATCTCCCCAATAGCAGGTTATATAGATTTCTTAGCAGATTTAAAAAGTAATCATTTTAAAACTGGAGTCGCAACTTCAGCACCAAAGGAAAATATGGATTTAATTTTAGATGCACTAGATATTCGTACTAAAATGGGTTCTATTTTATGCAGTGAAGATGTTAGTGCACATAAACCAGACCCTGAAGTATATTTAAAATCGGCCTACAATTTAGCAATAGCCCCTAAAAATTGTGTTGTATTTGAAGATTCCTTTTCAGGAATTACAGCAGGACTCAATGCCGGTATGACTGTCGTTGCTGTGCTATCTTCACATACTAAAGAACAGTTACCAACATGCCACGAATATATCAATGATTATACAGAAATATCTGCCAATAAAATATTAAGGTTATTAGAAAAGGTTTAATAGGGCTTAATAAGAAATTTTAAATCAATAAAAAAGAGTAGCAAACAAGTTTGCTACTCTTTTTTATTGATGATTGGATCTTTCCCAATATCCTCTCTCAATCCAATAATTAATCTCTTTTTAGACCAAATTTTTCAATCTTACTATATAAATGACTTCGTTGAATATCCAAATCATCAGCTGTTTTGGAAACATTCCAAGTATTTTTCTCCAATTTGTACTTGATAAACTCTTTCTCCGCAAAATCCTTAAAATCTTGAAAAGAAGCAAAATTATCAAGATCTACTTTACTACCATTTTGGTTAGATGGATCAGCTTCATGATTCGGGTGAGTGTTGGAGATTGCATTTACTGTATTGGAAGGGTTGGCAAATGCAATGACATCTCTATCAGTAATTGATTTATCACTTAAAATAATCAAGCGTTCAATCATATTGCGCAATTCACGGATATTTCCTGTCCAAGGGAGATTACACAATTCTTTTAATGCCGCAGGAGTAATTTCCTTTACTGGAACTCCATATTCATTACAGATCTCTTCACAAAAATTCTTAGACAACAAAGGTATGTCATCAACACGCTCTGTTAATGAAGGCACATGAATCAAAATTACAGAAAGACGGTGATACAAATCCATTCTAAAATTTCCTGCATCGATCTCCTTAAATAAATTTTTATTCGTTGCTGCTACAACGCGAACATTAACATCAATTTCTTTATCACCACCTACTCTTGTGATCTTATGCTCTTGCAAAGCACGTAGTACTTTAGCTTGAGCAGAAAGACTCATATCACCAATTTCATCTAAAAAAAGTGTACCATTAGTAGCTAATTCAAATTTACCAAGACGCTGTTTAATCGCAGAAGTAAATGATCCTTTCTCATGTCCAAATAACTCAGATTCAATCAACTCAGAAGGAATTGCAGCACAATTGACTTCAATTAAAGGACCCTCAGCACGATTAGATTTTTCGTGAATCCATCTTGCAACTAACTCTTTACCAGCACCATTGGCACCAGTGATAAGCACGCGAGCTTCGGTAGGTGCGACACGGTCAATCGTTTCTTTAATACGACCAATAGCCTCGGATTTACCAAGAATTTCTTTGGTTTTATAACTTGTAACTTTTTTCTTTAAAACTTTTGTTTCCGTTACTAAAGAGACTTTTTCTAGACCATTCCTAACCGTAATCAATAAACGATTCAAATCCAATGGTTTTTCCAGAAAATCAAATGCGCCTTTTTTAGCAGCTTCTACAGCTGTTTCTATAGTACCATGACCCGATATCATGATAAAAGGAAGATCTGGATTTATTTTTTGAGCTGTTGCCAAAACTTCCATACCATCCATCTTATTCATCTTAATATCGCAAAGAACAAGATCAATTTTTTCCTTTTTAATGATTTCTAAGCCTTCACTACCGTTATCTACATCCAGTATATTGTAATCTTCATATTCTAAGATATCTCTTAATGAATTTCTGATTGCCCTTTCGTCATCAATAATTAATATGGTACTCATAAATAAGTTTTATTACTCCTCTTTAAAGATTATTTAAATTATTGGTAATATAGTAAAAAAGAAGCAAACCTTATAAGCCGGGTTCTGTAAACCGAAAAATCGGAGTTTCTACCATTTATCTAGGCTAGTCATCACTAACTAGCTCCATCAACCTACCCATTACGAATCTTAGCCGAAGCTAAAAGAAGACGAGCAGCCTTCGAATTTCGCAACCTATTTGGTCTTTCAACACACGAGGTTTACCGTAATGCATGTCGCCATACAAGACTGTGAGCTCTTACCTCACATTTTCACCCTTACTCCGAAAAGCGGTATATTTTCTGTGGCACTTTCTGTCTACTAAATCAATAGCATCCTTCCCGTTAGGAAGCGTGTTGCTCTGCGTTGCCCGGACTTTCCTCTCCTCCTTTAGGGAGCAGCGATAGAACCAGTTTGCTTCTTCTGCAAAGGTAGGATTTAGATTGATAAATATCAGCTTAAAAAAAGAAAAGAATGAAATTTTGTATCATATCGCCTGTGCAATTGCATAACCAGAAGCCCAAGCCCATTGAAAATTGTACCCTCCTAACCAACCCGTAATGTCTACAGCCTCACCTCCAAAAAACAATCCACTTACGTTTTTACTTTCCAAAGTTTTAGCGTTCAGCTCTGCTGTCGAAACACCCCCACGCATCACCTCAGCTTTATCATACCCCTTATCGCCTGCTGGTTTAACTTTAAATTTATGAATCGTATCTATGATTAAATTTGCATCTACTTTGCTTAAAGAAGCTATTTTAGTATCTAATGGCAGAAATTTACCCAAAGCCTCTACCATTCTTTTGGTAAAATAATCATTTAGGATGTTTGAGACCAGTCGTTTTCCACCTTGATTACGTTCCTCCTTTATTATTTTATCCAATCTAAACTGAGGTAGCAAATCAATAAAAAGTTCTTCGCCAGCCTGCCAGTATGAAGAAATTTGTAAAATAGCAGGTCCACTTAAACCCCAATGTGTAAATAGAATATTTTCTTCAAAACTGATTTTATTATTATAAACCCTAGAAAAAATGGAATTCCCCGACAAAGAAGCATACCATTCCGCTTCCTTTCCCGTAATAGTTAATGGGACTAAGGCTGGTGCTGTAGGAACAATCGCCAGTTCGAATTTTTTTGCAGTGCGAATAGCAAAATCAGATGCCCCTAACTTAGCAACAGGTAAGCCTCCACTAGCCATAACCACTTTTTTAGCCTTTATTAACTGTTCACGTCCATCGGTTTCTATTGTTAATAGAAAACCCTCGGCATCTTTTTCAATCGATTTAACAACAGTATTTAATCTCAGATCTTGATCTGTTTGAAACAAAATTTTAGTAAATACAGCTACTACGTCCTTCGCTTTATTGGTGGAAGGAAATAATTGTCCTAATGTTTTTTCTTCGCCAAAAATCCCATGCGCCTCAAAAAAATCTAAGGTATCCTGTACGGTCCACTGGCTAAAAGTTGATTTCAAAAATTGTGGATTTTGAGAGACAAAGTTTTCGATACCAGTACCTAAATTCGTATAATTACACCGGCCTCCTCCAGAAATCAAAATCTTGGCCCCTACTTTATCATTCCGTTCAATTATCAAAGTACTTTTACCCAACAATCCGGCCTGAGCAGCACACATAAGCCCACACGCTCCCCCTCCCACTATAATGGCATCATACTGCTTCATATTATTATTTTAATAGGCGATTAATTGATTATCTAATGATACGACACGACGCTGTTCCTGACTCTGAATGCCCAACTCAATGATCCTAATCACATCTCGTCCTTGATCTGCAGTCACTATCAGTGGAGCTTTACCCAAAATAGCATCTGCCACATTTTGATAATAGTCAGGATAACTACCCAATTTTGATGGAACAATCTCTTCCAGATCTGTTCCATTCCAAAGTAAATTTAACTTACCATAAATTGATGGATCTTCTTTACCCCAATTTGGATCCTCATCTGGAAACGCACCAGCTCGTAATAAATCTTCTTGTGGATCTACCCCATTTTTTAGAAAATTTCCATTCAAAGCAAAGATTGTATAGCGTGGAGTAGGTTCTTTTGCCAGCATTCCCCCTTTTAATGAAACGCGCATTTCCGGATAATAAAGTAGCAATTCGAAATTATCAATAGCTTTGGCTCCAGGTCTTTGAATCGTTAAATCAGCAAATACAGCATCAGGCTTACCAAAAAGCTGTAAAGTTTGGTCAATTAAATGAGCTCCAAGATCATAAAAAATACCAGATCCCGGTAAATTCTCCTCTCTCCAAGCGCCAGGTCTCAGATGATTACGAAAACGATCATAACGGACTTCAAAATTTTTGATTTGACCTAAACGCTCATCCTTGATCACTTCGCGAATAGTTCTAAAATCAGAATTGAACCTTAAATTATGATATACGGATATAATTTTACCTTTTTCTTTAGCTAAAGCAATCAACTCATCTGCTTGTTCAGAAGTATTCGCGAATGGTTTTTCTACCACAACATGTTTCCCTGCTAACAAGGCTTGCTTAGCAAAAGGATAGTGCATATCGTTTGAAGTCGCGATTACTACTAAATCAATGGATTCATCATTTATGATGTCATCAATGTGATCTACAGCTAGTGCTGTAGGATACTTTTCACTTACGATTACTTTTTGTTCTGCTTTACGAGCAGTTATTTTCACTAATTCAAGTTCAGGAATGGATCGCATAACAGGAGCATGAAACACTTGTCCTGAAATACCAAAACCAACTAAACCTACACGAATTTTCTGAGTCATCATCTTTTAAATTACATACGTTCAGGAACTTCAATCCCTAATAAATTCATTCCTTTAGCAATAATTTTTGCAGCAGATGCTGAAAGATGTAGACGGAAGTTTTTGACCTCTTCAATTTCAGCTTTCAAAATCGTCTCCTCATGATAAAATTTATTATACAATTTCGCAACATCATATATGTAGTTGGACATTTGAGCAGGACTAAATTCTTGAGCAGAGATCGCTATGATACTCGGAAAATTTCCTAAACTCATGATCAAGTCACGTTCATATGCCGATATAGATGCAGGAACTGAAACTGCTGACAACTCATCAAAGTTTGCCTTTGAAAGCACGGATTTGATACGAGCATACGTGTATTGAATAAACGGCCCCGTATTTCCCTGAAAATCAACAGACTCTTTTGGATCAAATAATAATCGTTTCTTAGGATCAACCTTTAATAAGAAATATTTCAAAGCTCCCATACCGATGGTGTTATAAAGCGCATTCTTATTTTCTTCAGACAGACCTTCCGTTTTACCCAGTTCCTCTGTACGTTCTTTCGCTGTTTCAATCATCTCACTCATGAGATCATCAGCATCAACAACTGTACCCTCACGAGATTTCATTTTACCAGAAGGTAAATCAACCATGCCGTAAGACAAATGAAATAACCCATTAGCCCACGGCTTACCCAGTTTTTTCAATATTAAGAACAATACCTTAAAATGATAATCTTGTTCATTCCCTACGACGTAAATAGAATCATTCATATTGAATTCATCATATTTCAATTGAGCCGTACCTAAGTCCTGTGTAATATAGACTGAAGTTCCATCTCCACGCAATACGAGCTTTTCATCTAATCCCTCTTCTGTTAAGTCAATCCAAACAGAATGGTCATCTTTCTGGAAGAAAACACCACTATCTAATCCTTCTTGAATAATATCTTTTCCTAGCAAGTAGGTATTTGACTCATAATAATACTTATCAAAATTAACACCTAACTGCTTATACGTTTTTTCAAAACCTGCATATACCCAGCTGTTCATCGTTTTCCAAAGTTCGATCACAACCTCATTTCCTGCTTCCCACTGCTGCAACATCGCTTGCGCTTCTTTTATCAATGGTGCATTCTTCTTGGCGTCATCTTCCGATTGTCCTTCAGCTTTAAGGGCTTCAATTTCTTTTTTATATTCTTTATCAAAAACAACATAGTATTTACCTACCAAATGGTCACCTTTCATCCCAGTTGACTCAGGGGTTTCTCCATTTCCAAATTTTTGCCATGCAAGCATCGATTTACAAATATGAATACCACGATCATTCACCAAATTCGCTTTGATCACCTCATAACCATACGCTTTTAAAAGTTCAGCGACAGAATACCCTAACAGATTGTTACGAATATGTCCTAAGTGAAGCGGTTTATTGGTATTTGGAGAAGAGTACTCGACCATTAACTTTTTACCATTTGCTGGAAATACGCCAAAATCACTTTTCGCGATCGTTTCATTTAAAAGAGAAATCCAATAAGCGTCCGAAAGACAAATATTCAAGAATCCTTTAATGACATTGAAATCTGTGATAGCTGTAATCTGACCTTTCAAATATTCACCTATCTCCGTACCAGTATGCTCAGGAGATTTCTTAGAAAATCGGGTAATAGGAAAAGTTACAATTGTAATTTGTCCTTCAAACTCTTTGCGTGTCTCTTGCAAAGCAATTTGATTTTCAGAAATATCTGCATTATAAAGCTGTTTTACAGCTTGAACAGTGACTTCAATAAGTCTGTTTTGAATAGAATTCGCCATGTAATGATTATGTAAAATATGCAACTCCCTGATATAGAATACAAAAATAATTCACCTTCCCTGTTCTTGTATTCATATTGAAAGTATATCTTTGCAAAAATAATAAAAAATGCAGAGCTATCAGGAATTTCTTGACCTAAGTGTTGGTTTTCCGCAAGACGGATTCGAAATCATCGACGACGAATTGTATTTCCACGATTTGAATTTAATGGAAATGATAGAAACGTACGGTACGCCGTTGCGTTTTACTTATTTGCCAATCGTCAGCAAAAAAATTCAACAAGCGAAAATTTTGTTTCAAACCGCAATTTTGAAACACAACTACAGAGGGTCCTACAAATATTGTTATTGTACTAAATCTTCCCACTTCAAACATATTGTTGAAGAGGCACTGAAGAATGAAATTCACTTAGAAACATCGTCTGCATTTGATATGCCGATGATTGACTCTTTAGAACGTCAAGGTACCGTAACAAAAGACATTACAGTGATTTGTAATGGCTTCAAAACATATCAGTACAAACAGTACATCATTGATATGATCCACGATGGGTATAAAAACATTATTCCCGTCTTAGATAACAAAGAAGAATTCAATCTCTATGATGATGAAATTGAATTGGAAGAGCCATGTGCCTTGGGTATACGTATCGCTTCAGAGGAACAACCAGACTCTCAGTTCTATACATCAAGATTAGGTATTCGGATTGAGGAAGTTATAGAATTCTATAATAACAAAATCGCAAACAACCCTAACTTCAAAGTTAAGTTGTTACATTTCTTTATCAATTCAGGTATATCGGATACACCGTACTATTGGAATGAATTAGAAAAGTATGTGACACTATTCTGTAAGTTTAAGAAAGTAAACCCAGATTTAGACACTTTAGATATTGGTGGAGGCATGCCTTTCAAAGATTCTTTAGTTCATGATTTCGACTATGAATACATGGTCAATGAAATTGTAAACAGGATCAAACAGATCTGTGCACAGCATGAAGTAATGGAACCAGATATTATTACTGAATTTGGAAAGTATACCGTTGCAGAAGCTTCTGGTATCTTATACAAAGTATTAGGTCGAAAACTACAAAATGATCGTGAAAAATGGTTTATGATCGATGGTTCATTCATCACTAACTTACCAGATGTTTGGGCATTAAATCAAAAATACATTCTTCTTCCAATCAACAATTGGGATTCAGAATACGAACGTGTAAATTTAGGAGGTATTACATGTGATGGTCAAGATTACTATAATCAAGAAGCACATACCAGCTCTGTATTTATGCCTAAGACACGTAAGTTACAATATTTAGGTTTTTTCCACACAGGAGCTTACCAAGATGTACTAAGTGGATATGGAGGTATTCATCATTGTTTATTACCATCTCCAAAGCATGTACTGATTCGCCGTAACCGCGACGAAACGTTCAATTACGAAGTTTTTGGTGAGGAACAAAATTCAAAACAGGTTATGAAATTATTGGGCTACCAATAAGAGCGTAGTCGACTCATAATAAAAGGTTAGAAATTTTCATTTCTAACCTTTTTTGTTTTATTTAATATCTGTTATTCATGATTAATTTGTATTTTTAGGTGTATAATAATTTAACGCAACCATAGTTATGACAGATTCAATTTATAATTGTTTATGGTTTGATGGTCAAGCCCAAGATGCAGCAAACTTCTACTGTTCAGTCTTTAAAGATGGAAAAATCATTTCATCCAATCCTTTGGTCGTTATTTTTGAAATTAACAACACTCGATTTATGGGACTTAACGGAGGTCCATCATATAAACCTTCCGATGCGATCTCATTTGTTGTTGAATGTGAAGATCAACAAGAAATCGATCATCATTGGAACATGTTGACCGCAAATGGAGGTCAGGAAAATATGTGTGGATGGTTAAAAGATAAATTTGGATTTTCTTGGCAAATCATTCCTAAAAAAATTCATGTGCTCATTTCAAATCCAAAAGCAATGGAAGCTTTAGTGAAGATGAAAAAGATTAATATTAAGGGATTAGAAGAGGCGTCATAAGAAATATAATTTTACAGCAGACCCGTAAAAGCGACTACTTAAAATCGATCCGTCAGCAGCGTCATTATATACAATGTAATTTACACTGTAGCCATAGAAAAATAATTATTTGACATGTAAAACAATAACAATACGACTGTTATTATGCTATATAAATAAACAACAATACTATGAAAGAAGAATTTATCAATCTATCCTTAACCAAAAATGATCAAGTGAATCATTTCGAGCTTCATATAGGAGAGTATCAAGCTTTTATTGCATTTAAAGAAAGACCTACCAAAATTTGGCTTATACATACGGAGTCCGATCCACAACTAGCTGGCCAAGGAGTCGCAACTGCAATTATCGAAAAAACACTTCAATATCTAAAAGACCATCATTATACATTGTTTCCTCTATGTCCCTTAGTATATGCCTATATAAAAAAGCATCCTGAATGGAAAGAAATTGTCGACTCTAGTTTTGAGGGATTCGAACAAGATAAGTAGGTATAAATCTTATTTTTAGCTGAAATATAAAATAAATGTTTCAACAAATTACAACTGCAATCCATAAAATTAAGTTACCTTTGTCGCTTACAAATAAATAATTAGATTGCAATTTCAAGATTTAAAACTCATAGCACCAATCCTTAAGGCATTGGATGCTGTTGGATATACTACTCCTACCCCAATTCAGGAACAGGCAATTCCAATCATTTTTAGGAAAAATGATTTATTAGGCTGCGCTCAAACAGGAACTGGAAAAACAGCTGCTTTTGCTATTCCTATACTTCAAATGTTAAGCTATTCAAAAGTTAAAACTGCGAAAAAAAATATTCGTGCATTAGTTTTAACACCTACACGTGAACTGGCGATTCAAATTGAAGAAAACTTTAATCAATATTCAAAAGATCTTCCTCTCAAAAGTCTTGTGGTTTTTGGAGGTGTTGGACAACAGCCACAGCGTGATGCGCTAAAAAGAGGTGTCGACGTTCTTATTGCGACGCCAGGTCGCTTATTAGACTTATACGGTCAAGGTTATATTGATTTAAAACACTTAGAATTTTTTGTTTTAGATGAAGCAGACCGTATGTTGGATATGGGATTTATCCATGACGTGAAGAAATTGATCAAAATAATACCTGAAAAAAGACAGACGTTATTCTTCTCTGCAACTATGCCTCCTGAAATTCAGAAATTGGCAAATCACATTTTGGTAGACCCAATCAAAGTAGAAGTCACTCCAGAATCTACTACTGCAGAAAAAATACAGCAAGAGGTTTACTATGTAAAGAAAAATGACAAAAAAGATTTATTGATCCATATTTTAAAGGAGAAAAATATAAATCATGTGTTAGTTTTTTCTAAAACAAAACATGGTGCTGATCGCATTGTTAAAGATCTGGCTAAAAAGAATATTCAATCGGCAGCCATTCACGGAAATAAATCTCAGAGTGCACGCCAAAATGCGCTTAAAAGCTTTAAAGATCGTACGCTACGTGTACTTGTCGCAACAGACATCGCTGCTCGCGGTATTGACATTGACGAATTGGCTTTTGTGATCAATTATGACTTACCCAATATCCCAGAGTCATATGTACACCGTATTGGCCGTACAGGTAGAGCAGGTAAAGATGGTCAGGCGATTTCATTTTGTGATGAAGAAGAATATGCTTTTCTATTGGATATTCAAAAATCCATCCGAATGGACATTCCTTTAGTTGAAAAGCATCCTTACGCCTTACATATTTCAGGTGTGGCACCAAAAAAGCCTGCTGCAGCGAAGAAATCAGGAAGACCTGCGTCGACATCCAGAAATGGTCAAAGCTCTAATCATGGAGGTACTGGTGCGAATAGAAGAAGAACCTCATCAGGTCCAAGATCAGAAAATAGAAATCGAAGTGCTTCTAGAAGAAGAGATTCTTAAATAAAGAAACATATAAAAAAAGAGAGGCTTAGCCTCTCTTTGGTTTTTTGTTGCCATACTCACGATCGCGTTCGAAAGTATTCATATGTCTCTCCTTTTTAACGGGATATACATCCGCTATTGTAATCAAAATTCCAGTCTCTTCTACCTCACCAAATTCATCATTAATAGCTGTTCCAAATGATTTCATCGTTGGTGAAAGATTCATATAGGTATTGATTAAAGGGGGGATATTTTCTCCCAATGCACGTATTTTACTATTTAATAGTTTATAGGATTCTTTATAATCTAAACCGTCAAACATACCCTCATACTGTGAAAAATCATTTTCACAATTCAAACTAGGAATAGGTACTACTAGATTTTCCTTATCAGGAAAATGATACTCCATAAAATAAAGTAGCATACCACGCGCTTCTTTATTATAATGAGGATACATGGTCACTTTTCCAAATAGGTATTTGATATCCGGATTGATCATCACTAAAGCGCCAAGTCCATCCCACAGATTATCTAATGAGAAGATTCCTTTACGATTATCGATGGCAGGCTGAAATTTGGGTTGTACAAATGATCGACCTAATTCAATGGTATAAGGTAAATAGTCACTTTTGAATCGTTCTGATAATTGAAAATAATGTGCAGTAGATAAATTCGGAATACCATCTTTCATAGAGGCATTGGCACATTTAATCACACGATAACCAGCAACAACCTCCTCTTCTTCTGGATTCCATGCGATCAATTGATCATAACAATCTTCACAGGTATCATTTTCGTCAATATCGATTGATAATCCAGTACCACCACCGGCACCTCTAAAAGTTAATTCTCTTAATCGTCCTATCTCACGCATCACATTGGGTGCATTATGATAATTGATTAAGTATATTTCGTTATTTCCGTTGTTAGTGTAACGTATAAAAGCATCTTTACCTAGCTCTGCTTTTAACAACTTTCTATCAACTGGAGCAATAATTTCTTGCATAATTCTATTTTTCTTGAGACATTCCGTAAACCAATCGCTTAACCTCTTCAGCCCATTTTTTTTCGCCTTTAGATTGATCAAAATGTGTGTAAGATATTTTCTCGCCGATAACAATCGTCACAGTTTGGTTGCGTTGAGAAAACATTTCATCAGGTAGATAAAGCATTTCCAAATTTGCCTTTAAGCCAATCTTCTGTCTTAGCCTTGCAAAATTATAAAAAAAGTTAGAGTTTTTACCCTCAATGTATACCGGTACGATATCTTTTTTATATTTCTTTGCCTTATTTATAAAACTTTTCTTCCATTCAAGATCTTCAATCCTCCCATCTGATTGCTTTCTAGAGACTAGACCCGCCGGAAATACCAATAGCGCGGTATCAGAAGCATAAGCCTGTTCAATAGCAGCAATACCACTCTTTCCCTGCCCGCCTAATTTATTAACTGGTATAAATAAGGGTTGCAGATTACCTACATTCATTAATATATCATTAACCAGAAACTTAACATCTTTACGATATTGTCCGATAGCATGCATAAATGCAATCCCATCTAGACCTCCTAAGGGATGATTAGAAGCAAAAATAACACTTTCATGAGTGGGAATATTTTCCGCGCCCCTTAACTCGACATGGACGCCTAAATCTTTTATTAGGGCATCTACGAAGTCCAATCCTTGTAAATGTGCAAAACGAGTCATAATATCATTGATATCATCCTCGTGAATAGTTCGCTCTAAATATTTTAATAAGAAAGAGGGAATCCATTTGGCTAATTTTGGACTCTTCTTTCGAATTACTTCCCTAACTTCAATAAATTTCTGACTTGCAACCTCACCCATAAAAATTCCAGTACTATGATTTAACTACGTTACATATTCAAAATATAAATCGCACTTTTGTAAAAGTAGATAAAATTTGTACAATCCATTATCAATAATATATAAACAGTGCAAAGTTAAAGTAAAAATTTAATGACCTTTAACGTGATCAATCTTTTTTATTAATAAAAATCGGATTGTTTAAACATTTTATTAAATTTAAGGTCAATAGTATACAGATAAACAACGGACATGTATATAGCGAACATCCCCCTATCACAAAACACGACTATAAAGCAAACTGACACGATCGCCTTTGCCTTAGATCGAATGGAAGATTTCCAATTTCATTTACTACCAGTCGTAGACGGCGATAACTATTTGGGTTATATAACCCAAAATGATTTATTAAATGCCCTTGATGATCAATTCACTGTTGCTACGATTCATTTAAGAACAGATCCTATATATGTCATGGCAAGTCAGCATCCTTATGATGCGATTCGCTTAATGACAGCATACCATATGGATATCTTGCCAGTTTTAGATGAACACAATAATTTTAGAGGACTATTGACTTCCTTAGAGTTAATCAAAACGATTTCGGTTCTACAATCCCTTAATGACGTTGGAGCTATTATAGTTTTAGAAATCGGTGCTCATGATTTTTCATTGTCCAAAATTGCCCACTTGGTTGAAGTTGAGAATTGTCAAATATTGAATTGTTCAACACAAGCAGTGCTTGAAAATGCTACAATCCAAGTAACTATAAAAGTCGATCAATCAAATATCGCAAATTTACTTTCCTCTTTCGCAAGACAAAATTATAAGGTCATGGCAAGTTTCAACACCTTACAAGAGTTTGATGATCTAGAAGATCGGTACAAACAATTAATGAATTACATCAATATTTAGCAATACGCTTGTTTTTTCTCATCTTTGGCAAACAAAGACAATCATTACTGCTAGATAAAAAATACTGTACAAATATGAGAGTGGCAATTTATGGTAGAGAATTTACTCCTTCAGTTATTCCCCATGTAAGACATTTACTAGAATATTTAATTGCGAAAGATGTAGAAATATGGATTTACGATAGTTTTTACAACTTCCTTAAGAACCAATTTGAGTGTAATAAAAACTTTTCGACCTACACTTCTAATATTGACCTTCCTCTAGATACCGATTTTATGTTAAGCCTCGGCGGAGATGGGACCATGTTATCCGCAGTATCACTAATTCACAACTCAGGCATACCCATCGCTGGTATCAATTTCGGAAGATTGGGTTTTTTAGCTTCGATAAATAAAACTGATTTTGAAACATCCATTGATCAAATTCTTGTTAAAAATTATAAAATTCAAAAAAGAGCACTTTTGGCAGTTGAATCCCCAGATAAAGAATTGTTTGGAGGAAACAGCAATTATGCTTTAAATGATATTACTGTTTTTAGGTACGATAGCTCTGCCATGATCACTATTAATGCCTACTTAAATGGAGAACTTTTAAATTCTTATTGGGCAGATGGTCTGATTATTGCCACTCCGACCGGCTCGACTGCCTACTCTCTAAGTTGTGGGGGTCCTATTATCATGCCGGGAAGTGGCAATTTTGTGATCACTCCAATTTCCCCGCACAACTTGAATGTACGTCCTGTAGTCATATCATCTGAGTTTGAATTAGATTTAGAAATTGAAAGCCGATCTGAAAAATATATTTTGAGCTGTGATTCAAAAAATGAAACAATTGCGAGTAACGTTAAATTGAAAATCACAAAAGCACCATTCTACATTAATTTAATCAGGTTAGATGGAGAAAGCTATTTTGAGACCCTAAGAGAGAAATTACTTTGGGGGCTCGACGTTAGAAATTATTGATATTAGCAATAATTTCTAATTCTCTATTCATCAAAAAGATTTATATTTACCACAAAATATTTTGAAGAACTTATTCATTTAGCTTACTCTATTCAAAAAATTGAGATTTATTGAGCAAAAATCGCTCAATGCTGATTATTCACTTAATAATAGTAACGGCGAGTTATTGAATTTGAAATCAAAAAAAGAAATATAGATGAAGACAAGCTATAATTGTTGATCAAAGTAATTTTCAATTCATACATATAATTAGACGATCAACATTCAATCATAACGACAGATAGCATACCGTTATGCATATAAAGATAAGGCTAATTTTGATGGAATCACGACTATACCTATTTCATGTATGATATAAGGTTATAGATATAAATGGTTTTACCAATCGCGAGATAGGCAGAAGTAAAGAAATAGAACATGAGCACAATAGATCATATTGACAAAAATAAGCTTCCACAACATATTGCCATTATTATGGACGGCAATGGAAGATGGGCAAAGGAAAAAGGGAAATTGCGAATTTTTGGTCATCAAAATGGTGTCAAGGCTGTTAGAGAGGCACTAGAAGCAACTATTCAAGTTGGGGTAAAACATCTTACTTTATATGCTTTCTCTACAGAAAATTGGAATCGTCCTCGATTAGAAGTAATAGCCCTCATGGAACTATTGGTTTCTTCACTAAAAAAAGAAATCAAAACTTTTCAGAAAAACGGTGTCCGTCTAAATGCCATCGGAGATCTGTCTAAACTTCCTAAAAATTGTCAAGAAAAATTACAAGAAACAATGGATATGACTGCACACAATACCAATTGTGTGTTAACGCTGGCATTAAGCTATAGTTCTCAAGAGGAAATTGTACAGGCCACAAAAAATATTGCAGAAAAAGTATTAAAAGGTGAACTTAACGTCGACGAGATTACAACTGAAGTATTTCAACAAAATCTCTATACATCCAACATACCAAACCCTGATTTATTAATACGTACAAGTGGAGAATACAGAATTAGCAACTTCCTTTTATGGCAGATTGCCTATGCTGAATTTTGTTTCTTAGATAAGATGTGGCCAGAATTTGAACAAGAAGATCTATTTAAGGCTATTCTTGATTATCAACAGCGTGAGAGAAGATTTGGAAAAACAAGTGAGCAGATCTAATCTTTATTAGTAACTTTGCTGACTGATTTTAAACCTTCATATTTTGCTGGTTCTTAAATTTTTCTTAATTAACAAAAATTAACAACTGATTGATGTACTTTAGCATCAATAAAAATTTATAAATGAAGCGCATACTTATTGTTATATTATTTTTAGCATGTACCCAACCACAATTCGCACAAGCTCAAGTGAATGGAACTGCTATAAACCTGAATGATCCCAACCAAATAAGTTATTTATCCCCTAAAGACTATATCATTGGTGGTGTGACAGTTTCAGGAACGCAGCATCTTGACAACAATGTATTAATTACGATATCTAAACTTGTTGTGGGGCAATACATTGAAGTTCCTAGTGAAGCCACATCCAATGTAGTGAAAGTGATGATGGCTCAAGGGCTTTTTGATGACGTACAATTATGGTCAGAAAAAATAGAAGGTGAAACCATTTTTCTAAACATTCGTGTTGTTGAAAGACCTCGTTTAACGCGAATAGATATTAAAGGTTTGAGTAAAAGCCAAACAGAAGAAGTTCGTAAAAGATTAAATGATAACGCCGGTAAAGTTGTCAATGAAAATTTGATCAATACCACACGCAATACCATCCAACGTTTCTTAAGAGAGAAAGCTTATTTATATCCAGAAATTAAAATTAGCACCGAAAAAGATAGTGCTCAGGCCAATAATGAGATATTAATTGCCGATGTAGATCGTAAAAACAAAGTTCGTGTAAAAAAGATAACATTCACAGGCAATAAAGAATTTACACAGAAACAACTCCGAAAGAATTTAAAAGGAGTTAAGCAAAAAGCATGGTTCCGTATTTTTGGTCCTGGAAAATTCAAAGAAGAAAAATATAAAGAAGCAAAGGAAACTTTGGTTTCTAAAATGCAGAACAAAGGTTTCCGAGATGCAGAAATCATACAAGACTCTGTCATTAAAGTTGACGATAAAAATGTCTTAGTCAATATTGATGTATATGAAGGTCCTAAATATTATGTGGGTAATATCAAATGGTCTGGAAATGCGAAATATACAGACACCGTTTTAAATAGAATTTTAGGTATACGCAAAGGTGATATTTTTAGCGAAGAAAAACTGAATACTAAATTGTTGGGCGGTGGTAGAAATAGTGATGACATTTCTTCATTATATATGAATGATGGCTATTTGACATTCTCGATTGATCCAGAACAAACACGCATATATAACGATACGATTGATCTCAATTTACGCGTATATGAAGGTGCACAGTATACTATTAATAATGTATTAATAAAAGGAAACGATGTGACCAATGACCGTGTGGTATTAAGATCCATTCGTACCAAGCCAGGTCAAAAGTTTTCAAAAGAAGCAATTATGACTTCTGTTCGAGAAATTGCACAATTGGGTAATTTTGATGAGCAAAAGACAAATCCAGTTCCTACAAATTTAAACCATGCTGAAGGAACAGTAGATATCTTATATAACGTAGCAGAGAAGCCCTCAGATCAAGTGGAGCTATCAGGAGGTTACGGTGCCGGACAGATCATCGGTACTTTAGGATTGACCTTCAATAACTTCTCGACAAGTAATCTTTTCAATAAGAGCTCTTGGAAGCCATTGCCGCGTGGTGACGGACAAAAATTAAGTATCCGTGGACAGACTTCAGGTAAACGTTACCAATCCTATAGTTTCTCCTTTACAGAGCCATGGTTAGGTGGTAAAAAACCAATCTATTTTGGTTTAAGCGCCTATACATCTAGTTCATCATATGGAGGTTTTAATTACTATACTGGAGAGCAAACGGTAAAAGATTCAGAACTGAACCGGATATGGATGACAGGTGTAACCGCAACCTTAGGTAAGCGTTTACAATGGCCAGATAACTGGTTCCAAGCCAACACTTCCCTATCGTTTCAACGTTACAAATTGCAGAATTATGCCAACTATTTCTTATTTGACAATGGTACAGCATACAATATAAACTTAACACAGGAATTCAGCCGTAATACAATTGATGCGCCGATCTATCCAACTTCAGGATCTAACCTTAAGTTCTCCGTTCAAGTTACGCCACCATACTCGCTATTTAATAATATCAATTATGAAACAGCAGAAAATAATGTGAAATACAAATGGACAGAATATCATAAATGGAAATTTGATTCACAATGGTATGCAAAAATTGCTGGTAAATTGGTATTCAAAGCACAGGCACAATTTGGTTTCTTAGGTAGTTATTCTAATAAAACAGGCATTTCTACATTTGAACGTTTCAAAGTCGGTGGTGATGGTATGCAAGGGTTTGACTTCTTACAAGGATCTGAGATCATCGCGATGCGTGGTTATGCAAATGGTGTTATTATTCCAGAAGGGACTCAAAATGTTAATATTGCAAGAAATTCAGGAAGTCCAATTTATACCAAATACCAAATGGAATTGAGACATCCTGTAATGTTAAATGAACAAGCAACGGTTTTCGTATTAGCTTTTGCTGAAGCAGGTAATACTTGGAATAAGTTTTCAGAATATAATCCATTCAAAGTAAGACGCTCAGCAGGTGTTGGAGCACGTATCTTCTTACCTATATTTGGTATGTTAGGTATTGATTACGGTCATGCATTTGATCCGATCCCAGGCTTACCAAGCAGTACATGGAAACAAAACTTTACATTTAGTATTATGCAAAACATGGGAGGATTTTAATCTCGCTTAAACTTTTTGCAATATTAAATGTCATAAAGAAGAAATTCATATATTAGTTGAAAGTATAACATAAATAACATGAAAAAAATAGTTTTAGTAATAGCATTTGTTGTAGTTACCGTATCAGCTACTTTTGCACAAAATTTTGCATATGTGAATTCAGAATATATTTTAAAACATATTCCTGAATATACGTCTGCTCAAAAACAATTAGATGATTTATCTCAAAAATGGCAACAAGATGTCGATCAGCAATACGCTGAAATAGAAAAACTGTATAAAGCATATCAAAATGATCAAGTTTTATTAAACGAAGATATGCGTAGACGTCGTGAAGATGAAATCGTGAAAAAAGAAAAAGATGTTAAAGATTATCAAAAGCAAAAATTTGGTTTTGAAGGTGAGTTATTTAAGCAACGTGAAAAACTGGTTCAACCCATACAACAACGTGTCTCTAAAGCAATTCAAGATTTAGCTCAAGCACAAAGTTTAGATATCATATTAGATAGAGGTCAAGAAGTGACGTTTCTTTATGCTAATCCAAAACTCGACAAAAGTAATGATGTCATTATTAAATTAGGATTAAAACCTAATCCTGCACTTGCAAACTAGATATTAGTTTATTAATATTGCGAGAACGAATAGGAGTATTATTAAGTATTAAATTAGAAACACAAAAATTTGTCTCGAAATAATTTAAAGAGACGATTTAAGATTAACATGAAAAGAATGAAAAATTTATTTAAAGGTGCTATTGCATTTGTAGCAGTTTTTTTTGCAACTCAGTTAGCTCATGCACAACAAAAAATTGGTCATATCAATTTTGCAGAAATTATTCAATCAACTCCAGAATTCAAAACGGCTGAAGGCCAATTGAAAACGTTAAGTGATGGAAAAACAAAAGAGCTTCAAGATATGTATGCTATGTATCAAACAAAACAAAAAGAAGCAAATGACAAAGCACGTAATAGAAGTGAAGCAAACAAAGAAACGGTAGATGCTGAATTGCAAAAACTAGGAACTGAATTACGTGATATCGAAACTCGTATCAACGAAAATCAACGTGTTGCTCAAGAAGATTTAAACAAAAAAGAAGAAGAGTTAATTTCTCCGATTCATAGAAAAGTGTCAGAAGCACTTAATAACGTATCCAAAGAAAAAGGATATGCTTATGTTTTTGATATTTCAAGTACAAACATTCCTTATTTTCAAGGTGGTGATGATTTAACTGCTGCTGTGAAAACCAAATTAGGTATTTCAGCTACTGCTGCTCCTACTCCAGCAAAAAAATAAGTGAATTGTCTCTGAAAGATTTTTCAGAATAAAAACAAAAAACAGCAATCTCCACAAGGATTGCTGTTTTTTGTTTTACCTTACCTTACCTTACCTTACCTTACCTTACCTTACCTTACCTTACCTTACCTTACCTTACCTTACCTTACCTTACCTTACCTTACCTTACCTTACCTTACCTTACCTTACCTTACTCTATGACTGGCTTATTTGTAAAATAATTTCACTTAAATTGACCATCATCACAACATTCATATTGGTATGTTAGACAAAAAATCAATACAGCAAATATTTAATTTTAAAAGATAAACAAATGGACCATCAGATTGTCAATGCTAATATGCTTTCTGATCAAATACCTTAAAGATGGAAATAAACCATTTTATTCAAATAAGCCATTAATTTTTAAAAATTCTAAATAATATATTATGCAAGCATAATATATTATTTATATTATATTTGTGTATATACTGTTATAAAAAGATATGATTAGCCAACTTATATTTATATTATGCTTTGTTAGCGCGATTATTCTGTTTGCAAGAAATGCAAGACAGATATATAAAAATATTAAAATAGGAAGAGCGCTCAATAGAAACGATAAACCTGCAGAACGACTTAAGACCATGCTATTGGTCGCTTTCGGCCAAAAGAAAATGTTCAAGAGAATTGTACCTGCAGTTTTGCATCTTTTCGTCTATATCGGTTTTTGCATCATTAATATTGAAATGATCGAAATTGTCATTGATGGAATGTTTGGAACACATCGATTTTTATCATTTTTAGGAGGTTCTTATAATTTTTTGATTGCATCATTTGAATGGTTAGCATTTGGGGTACTTGTAAGCTGTATCATTTTCTTCATGCGTAGAAATGTCGTTCATCTAAAACGTCTCAATAGCCCTGAGTTGAAAAATTGGCCCAAGACTGATGCCAATCTTATTTTAATTGCAGAAATTCTGTTAATGACGGCTTTCCTACTCATGAATGCAGCAGATCAAAAATTACAGCTGTATGGCGAATCACATTACATCACAGCAGGATCTTTTCCAATCAGTCAGTATATCATTTCCTTTTTACCATCCGATCCTTCATCTTTAATTCTTATTGAGCGAATTTGTTGGTGGTTCCATATTTTAGGTGTATTTGCCTTCCTCAATTATTTACCCTATTCAAAACATTTACACATCCTTTTGGCATTTCCCAATACGTACTTTTCAAATTTAAAACCTAAGGGAGAATTAACGAATATGGAAAATGTAACAAATGAGGTAAAAGCAATGCTCGATCCTAGCTTTACCCCTCCTACTACAGATGAGCCAGTTCGATTTGGAGCAAAAGATGTCCAAGACTTGACATGGAAAAATCTACTTGATGCCTACACCTGCACCGAATGCGGTCGCTGTACAGCCTCTTGTCCAGCTAATATCACAGGCAAGTTATTATCCCCTAGAAAGATCATGATGGATACCCGTGATCGTGTAGATGAAGTAGGTAAAAATATAAGGGCAAATGGAACCTTTGTCGACGATGGAAAATCGTTATTAGACACGTACATAACACGTGAAGAACTATGGGCTTGTACGAGCTGTAATGCATGCGTAGAACAATGTCCTGTTAATATTAATCCCCTTGAAATTATTGTTGAATTAAGAAGGTATGCTGTCATGGAAGAATCTCAAGCGCCAGCGAGCATCAACGCCATGTTTGGAAATGTAGAGAATAACGGTGCTCCATGGAAATATTCACAGATGGATCGTGCAAACTGGACCTCCCAACAATAATACTTTTATAAAACTAAAATCATGGAAAAAGAATTACACGTCCCAACTATGGCCGAATTAACGGCTAAAGGTGAAACCGCAGATATTCTATTTTGGGTAGGTTGTGCCGGAAGTTTTGATGAAAGAGCGCAGAAAATAACCCGTGACATTTGTCGTATTTTACAACATGTGGGCATCAAATATGCAATATTAGGTACAGAAGAAAGCTGTACAGGAGATCCTGCAAAACGTGCTGGAAATGAGTTTCTATTCCAAATGCAAGCCATGATGAACATTCAGGTATTGGATGGATACCATGTAAAAAAAATAGTTACCGCTTGCCCACATTGTTTTAACACTCTTAAAAATGAATATCCAGCTCTAGGAGGCAATTATGAACTCATTCACCATACCCAATTGATCCAAGGGTTGATTGATGAAGGAAAGTTAAAACCAGCAGATGGAAACATATTTCAGGGCAAAAAGATTACATATCATGATCCATGTTATTTAGGTCGTGCAAATGAAGTATATGAGGCTCCTAGAAAAGTATTGGAAAGTCTAGATGCACAATTAATTGAATTGAAGAGATGTAAGAGCAATGGGCTATGTTGTGGAGCTGGTGGAGGTCAGATGTTCAAAGAACCCGAGAAAGGGACAAAAGACGTCAATATAGAGCGAATCGAAGAAGTTATCGACAGTCAGGCAACAATTGTTGCTGCTGCTTGTCCATTTTGTATGACAATGCTTAAAGATGGTGTCAAAATCAAAGAAAAGGAATCAGAGATAGAGGTCTTAGACATTGCAGAAATAACGGTAAGAGCCAATAATATATAAAAAAGGTCTGGAAATATCCAGACCTTTTTTATATCATCAATATGATGTACCCAGAAGCAGATTCGAACTGCCACACCCATACAGGCGCCACCCCCTCAAGATGGTGCGTCTACCAATTTCGCCACCTGGGCCTATTTTCAAAATGGTAACGCAAATTTAAACGTTTTTTTAAAATCTGCAAGTATTTTTTACTTAGATCCTAATTTTTATTTTATCCACCCTGATTTAATAAATTCTTTTTTATTAAGGTATGGATCACCCCATCAACTAACCCCACACGTGGCACCATGATCTGTTTTAAATGTCCATACTTCATGATTGTCATGAAAATCTCTGTAGCAGGAATAATAACATCAGCACGATCATCATTTAAACCCAATAACGTAATACGCTCTTTTAAAGAATACGATGTTAAATAATGATAAAGGGCTTTCAATTTTGCATAAGAAATAGGTTTATCAGCTTTTTCACTAGCCAATCGGGAAAGTTTATTGATATTTCCACCCGTACCAATACCATATACCTGTTTGTACATTTTTGTATTGTTAGTTACCCATTCTTTTAGATCATCCCACGTTTCCTGTTCATCTTTATTATCTAGAATACGAATTGTGCCCAAATTAAAAGATTTAGAATTCACAAGTTTTGCGTTCGCAAATAAAGATAACTCTGTACTACCTCCACCAACATCAATATATAAATACACCTTATCCAGATCCATCTTTGCCTCCAAGTGACTATTGTAGATGATTTCAGCCTCTGTAGTGCCATCAATAATAGCGATGTCTATGCCAATTTCACTTACTTTCTTAACTACTTCAGGGCCATTAGATACGTCGCGCATAGCAGATGTAGCGCAAGCCATATAATCTTCAACATTATACACATCCATCAGATCTCGGAAAGCACGCATAGTCTTCACTAAATTCTCCGCTTTCTTTGGCGATAATTTTTGATGAATAAAAGCATCATCACCAAGACGAAGTGGCACCCTTAAAAGAGTATTCTTTTTAAATGAAAAACCATCCTTTTCTTGAATAATATCAGCAATTAAAAGTCTGACAGCATTTGAGCCGATATCGATCGCAGCATACCTCACATTAATACAGTTAAAGTAAATAAAAATGAAATTGATTTCTTATTGAAAGGGAATAACTTATGCCTTTTCAACAATACCTCTTTAATTGTTTCGAAAATATAAATAATAAATGAAGCCAAGATGCATTTTATGTTAAATTATTATAAACAAAATAATAATTTAACATAGGGATGGCTGCTCCAATATTTCCAACTGCCAATAAATCTGTTCTTCTGTAACAAAGTATGCTTTATGATTTCTGATTTGATCATATACAGCATCAAAAAGTTGCATATAATCACCTTTCAGTGCTTTTATGTGCTCAGAAATCAAATTGTCATGCTCTAGATAAGTCAATAAGCCTAGCGCATCATCATTTTCCTCGCCATAGTGATCATCAATTGGACTGACACCAGCAAGTAATTGATTTTCTTGAACGTCGGTACGGTTCTTCACAAAAGTTCCGTTTGTACCATGTAGCAAAAAACTATATTGTGATTCCAAAACCAACATACTCACTGTAATAAATACAGTCAGCCCTTGATCAAAAGTCAGCAATAAGGTTGCAAAATCATCCACCTCCGAATCTTTACGATGAATAGATGTTCTTTTCACTGCAGAAATAGGTTTCCCAAATAAAGAGATCACCTGATCCAATAGGTGTGACCCCAAGTCAAATAAGATACCCGCAGCAGGACGTTTAGTTTCTTTGAAAACCTTTTGACCTATTTCTGCACGATAACGATCAAATCGTAAATGAAGTTCAACCGGTCCGCCCAACTTATTGGATTCTAAAACAGACTTTAAAGAATTAAAATCCGAATCAAATCGTCTATTGTGGTACGGCAGCACAAATTTACCAACCTTTCTTCCCAGATCAAACAATTCTTTCGCTTCTGCGACCGTTGGTGCAAATGGTTTTTCTATCAATACATGTTTTCCCGCTAATAAAGCTTGCTTTGCAAATGCTACGTGTGTATCATTGGGCGTATTGACAATAACTAGTTCAATTTCCTTATCTGCTAACAGATCATCAACGCGATCATAACTGATAATTGAAGGATAATCTACATGCGCATTCTTAGTAGATCGTTCCACTACAGCACGCAATTCAAAGCGATCATTATTGGCTATAAATGGCGTATGGAATACCCTTCCGGACATTCCATACGACAAAACACCTGTAACTATTTTATTTACAGTCATTAAAATAAAGTTTTATTTAGTGATGTGCATGCTCATCTACTTTCCCACCAGCAAGTTTATATACTTCCTGTAATTTTTCTAAACTCTCATGTGAAAAATGGTTTACAGCAGCATTTGTATTATGTGACTCTTTGGTCAATTTGCTATTTACTTCAGCCTGAATTTTAGCAACCAAATCAGTATAAGCTTTATCGTTAAATGCAGCAGTACTATCAGCAGCTAACGCAGTAGGTGCTTCAAAAGCAGGTACACCTCTCATAGCATCATTCACATGAAGACTTAATGATAACGAGTCCAACTCAGGAAGAATGGTGCTATATACATCTTGAATCTTTGCAGATAATGCTTTTGTATCAGCAGAAGTTGATTTTGACTCAGCAAACTTCGCTAAATTAACTAAATAATTCCCTTGCTCACCAACATACTTAAACATTGCATAAGCATCTCCATCAGCTAAAGAAGCGCGTGAATTTTTATATTGGTTATCCAAACCTGTTTGGTAGTTACAAGAAGCCAATAAAGAACTTCCACAAACTGCTACCGCTATAAATAACTTATTAAATTTCATATCAATTATATTAACAGCACAAAAATAATAAAATAAACGGGGTTCAAAACTCTTATTAAAAAAGAGTTGAAACTTTATGCCACATTTCTTCCTGCGTTGACAACACCATAAATGGTCCTTGCAATCAATTTAGCATAAATCTCTCGTTTCTTTTCATCCAAATTCCCCTCATTGATGACTTTGATCGCATAATGCTGAATAATCAATAACGGCAATACAATATGTTCACGAGCCAATATAGATTCGCGATCGATAGGATAGTTTTCCATTAACTTAGAGGTATTACTTAATTTTAGCAAATACTCCTTAGTAACCAAAAACTCCTCATGCAACATTTTCCAAAATGCACCATACTTCTCATCAAACTGCATATAAGAAGTAATATCAAAATTGGATTTGGTCATAGACATCATACAATTGTCAATTAATGTCTGGAAGAAACCAGAAGACAAGTATAACTGTTGCACATCCTTCCAAAGATTATTCTGTTCCGCCCACTTCAATGCTGTACCCACACCGTAAAAACCTGGGATATTTTGTTTTAACTGGCTCCACGCAGTAACGAAACTGATCGCACGTAGATCTTTAAGTTTCAATTCTTTATCCGAATTGCGCTTAACTGGGCGACTACTGATATTGATAGACGACAGCGCCTTTAATGGTGATAGGTTTTCTAAATAACTTAAAAACAACGGATTTTTACGCAAATCCATAAATTTATTATAACTCAGATCAGCCAGCTTATCAACAATACCTTTTTGATGTGGTGTCAACGTATCACTCGATCGCTGTTTAAGATCAGATATAATACCAGCATGTAACAATTGCTCAATATTAAATCGGGCAGTATCCAAAGAGCCATACTGACTGCTGATGGTTTGTCCCTGAATAGTCAATTGGATATGATCATTTGCAATTTCCTGTCCCATCGAAGCGTAAAATCTTTGCGTTTTACCTCCCCCCCTTGCAGGTGGGCCTCCACGACCATCGAAAAATACAAGATCGACATCATATTCTCTAGCAATAGCTGTTAATTCAATTTTAGCACTGTAGATAGACCAGTTTGCCATTAGATATCCACCATCTTTAGTACTATCAGAATAACCCAACATAATAGTTTGCTTATTCCCCCTCAATTTAAGGTGTTTCGCATATTCCTTATTTGTATAAAGAGATTTCATTACATCTGCAGCCCGGGTTAAATCATCTACCGTTTCAAACAATGGTACAAAATCAATTGTCAATGCATCCTTTGTCCATCCTGACCATAAGAAAAGTTGTCTTAAACCTAAAATATCACTTGCTTGTTGACAATTACTAATGATAAAGCGTTGCGCAGCACGTTCAGAACCTGATTTTTGAATGTTTTTGAGCAAACGAATAACCTCCAAAGTATCCTTTTCCAATGCAGTGGCTTCATCATCAAATATCAGATCCAATTCTTTGAAATTGATAGCTTCTTGCTTATCATTCTCTGATAATGATCCAAATTCGGCAGAAATACCAGTTTCTTGAGGATATTTCTTAATGATATAATTAAAAGTTTGAGTCAAAATACTACTATCTTGACGAATATCCAATGTGGTAAAAAAGCATCCAAAAGTCATTACTTTACGCAAAAGATCATCTACAATCTCCACGAAAAGATTATTATGCTTCTCTTTCAAAACCTCCTGAATAGCTTTTAGATTTTCAATAATATGGGCAGTCTCATCGACTGGATTTTCAACAGGATTAAAACTATTTTCATAAAATAATTCCTGTAAATTATCCATATATTGTTCAACCCCTCTAAAAGTAATACGGCGTTTGACCACTCTGAAGTCTCGATAATAACAACGGAATAAGATCGTTCTTAAAAGCGTTGCCACTTTTTTAGTACTATCAGCACTTACATTTGGATTTCCATCACGATCCCCTCCTGGCCAAAAGCCCAGTTCAATCAATTGCCTTACCTCTTCTGTTTCAATTCCCAACTCATCATCAATATAAGTTTGGATTTCAGAAGCAACTTTGTAGAAAACGTTTTCTAAAAACCAAGCCAAGCTAATCGCTTCATCAACAGGAGTTGGTTTATTGTTATTGATAAAAGGTGTTTTACCAAGCTGCTGCAATAATAAATGAATGTTATGAATATCATTCTCTTTGATCGCACTGATCAAATCGTTGATAATCGACAGAACAGATCCAGGGTAAAACTGAGTCGGGTGAGCAGTCAATACAAGGCGGACAGAGAAATCTTTTAGTTTCGCAACTATTTTTCGCTTCAGTTCCGGATTTGTTTCTGAAGATTTAATTAAAGAACCAAGCTGTGAAGATTGATCTGTTTTACCAATTGCTTTAAATGAAGAATCTTCAATTGCATCAAAAAGCACCACCTGTCTTTCGATGTATTGTACAAATCGAAATAACAAATCGACTTGAGTTTCCTCATCCGAATAAATTTCATGCTGCTCAAAAAAAGTATTGATGATATCTTCCGGAGTCTGATGCTTCTCTACTCCATTTTCACAGTGTTTGGCAAAAAAAGGTAATAAGGTACCCGTATCCTTTACCTGTTGGAAGGGTAGCGTTAAAAATAGACTTTTAAAAAGTTCAAATCGCGTCAAAACTTCGTTTTGAAAAACGGCTTCTTTTGTACTTAATTTCATATTATAGAAAAAACAGTTGTAGTTAATGGAGAACGTTTGAATATGATCAAACATTCAAATATATAAAATTTATATTCAAATAATCATTTAAATGAAAAAAAACTAATAATAACATCCTAAAATTACAATATTATTAAGAACAAAAACGTTTTTCAGTTGTTATATTATTTTTGATCAAGTACAAATTACTAAATGTTACAAAATGGGAAAAATTTATACAGCAGAAGTTACTGCAACTGGCGGACGTAATGGTGAAGTAAAATCTTCAGACGGTATCATTGATTTAATTGTAAAAAAACCAACTGCAATGGGCGGTGATGGAAACGCAACTAATCCCGAACAATTATTTGCAGCCGCATGGAGTTCCTGCTTTTTAGGAGCAGTAGCAGCAGTAGGAGAAAAAGATAACGTCGATATGACCGATGCTACAGTGACGGTACGCGCAACATTTAATGAAGAAAACAATGCTTACTTTATTTCTGCAGAAATTGACTTACATGTTCCTACTCTTAGCGCTGAGCAAGCACAAAAACTGGCACAAAAAGCACACCATGTATGCCCATATTCAAAGGCTACAAGAGGAAATGTAGAAACAAAAATAACAGGTATTTAGTTATTCATCTTCAAATATGAACCCGCTATGCTTTTTATTGTAAAAGCATAGCTTTTCCTATTCAATCTTGTATATTTGTTTGTATTCTAGATTATGAAGCAGACACAAGAGATAAAGAGTTTTTTTTATAGCCAATATTTCGCCGATGGCATCAGGATCACCATTGGATGTATAATACCTGTTATTATATTCGCGGCAATGGGTCAATTCATAAATGGAACATTTGTTTCATTAGGAGCCCTTCTGGTTGGATTGTCTGATACTCCAGGAGCCCCCTCCCACCGTCGTACTGGAATGTATTTTGCGGGCATATTGACTATTATAACTTTTATACTGACAGTATCTGTCAATTCCAACATTTACTTATTAACGATATTAATTGCTGCGCTGTGCTTCATATTTGCCATGTTTGCTGTTTTCAATGCACGTGCAGCAAACGTTGGATTAATGTGTATGTTGATGATGCTTATCCATGTGGATACACCATTTACCTTATACAGCGCACTGACCTATTTATTTTATTACACTATAGGTTGCCTTTGGTATATCATCATTAGCTTATCGATCACGCAGATTAGACCCTATAGACTAACGCAACAAGAACTTGCCGAATCGATCCGCCATGTTGCCGATTACCTACGTTTAAAAGCCAATTTTTACGATATCAATGTTGATAACGACAAAAATTACCTGAAACTGATCGAAAAACAAGTCGAAGTAAACGACCATCAGGAAAATGTAAGAAACCTACTCTTTCAGAGTAAAAGATCCATCAAAGATACCACGAAAACTGGGCGATATTTGACATTCGTATTCAATGATATCATTGACCTCTTTGAACAAAGTATGGCTACTCATTATGATTATAATGCCGTAAGTGAAAAATTTGGACATACCGGCATTTTAAATGAATTCAAACATATCATCTTAAAATTAACGAATGAATTGGATCATATCGCCTATCAATTAAATGCCAATCGGATCCCAACACCAATGTACAACTTTGATCAAGAGATCAACTTAATGCACAAAAGGATCGATCAGGTAGAAAAGGACTTTCAATATAATACCATTGCATTACGAAAAATTTTAATCAATGTCAGAGATATCATCCGCCATATCAACGATATCTACAGTTATTCTCATCTAAAATCGACGGAAATTAATAAACAAGAAATTGATGAAGCAAAAAAGTTTATTGAGCCATCTATTATTGATTTTAAAAAAATAAGAGAAAATCTAACCTTAGATTCAACCTATTTTAGACATGCGCTACGCATGGCCATCGTTATGTCATTATCTTATTTTGTAGCGAAGTCATTTCATATCAGCCAAAATATATTCTGGATATTGCTGACGATCATGGTCATTTTAAAACCAGGATTTGGATTAACAAAATCAAGAAATATTCAACGCTTAATGGGGACCATAATTGGAGGACTCATTGGAGCTTTTATTCTTTTCATGGTCCATGATGAAACCATTCGCTTTGTTTTACTTATATTTTTCTTCTTAAGTGCTTATAGCCTTTTTCGGGTCAACTACATCGTAGCTGTAATATTCATGACTCCTTATGTACTGATCATGCTGAGCTTTGTCAGCACCAATACCATTGAGGTAACAAAAGAGCGAATTTTTGATACATTTATTGGAGGCATGATCGCCTTCCTATCCAGCTATGTCATCTTCCCAAATTGGGAGTCGACACAAGTTAAAGTTTCCATGCAAAAGTTACTCACGGCAAGTTATCACTATATAGCACTGACCATCAAAGAGATTGCAGGAAATGAACCTACAGTCACAGAATACAAGTTGGTTAGAAAAAAGCTTTATGTGGAAACAGCAAATATGGGATCAACATTCCAACGCATGTTAACAGAGCCAAAAAACAAACAGAAATATACAAAAGATGTCAATAAGTTTGTCATTTTCAATCATGTTTTAGCCTCATTTGCAGTCACCTTACATAATCAGGTCACTTCATCAAGAGCTAACCATAGCATTACAAAAGAACATGTCAAATTGATTCGTAGAATATTAAGTTCGTTGGAAAGCGCAATTAAAGATCTTAGCAATCCAAATGAGGAAAATATATTTACACCAGTAGATTTCCAGATACCTGAAAGCCTCATAGCAGTAGATGAGATCGGCGACGATAACAGTAATTTAATGACAGAGCAACTACAGTTTATCAATAAAATCGCAGCAGATATTGCTAAATTAGTACAACAGTTAAAAGAAAAAACGAGTGCGGAAAGCGGTGACCTCATGTTAAACAAAAAGGTGCAATAGTTTTAAAATAAAAAGCAATTATGCAAGATAATTATTTCGATATCATCATCGTAGGTGGAGGGCCAATAGGACTTGCCTGTGCTTTAGAAGCTTCCTTAAATAATCTCTCGTATCTCATATTAGAAAAAGGATGCCTAGTCAATTCACTCTATCATTATCCCCAAAATATGACTTTCTTTTCTTCATCAGACCGATTAGAAATTGGAGATATACCTTTTGTGACGACATTGCCCAAACCTAAGCGATCCGAGGCGCTGGAGTATTATCGACGAATTCAACAAAAGTTCAAATTAAAAATTAATTTATTTGAAGAAGTAACAGCAATTGATAAAACTGAATTTGGCTTCCATACACAAACGATCAAAAACAGCTATACCTCCAAATACGTCATCATTGCTACAGGCTTTTATGACATTCCTATGGAGCTCCATATCCCTGGAGAAGAGTTGGATAAAGTCAAACATTATTATGAAGATCCACATTACTATGTCAATCAAAAAGTTATTGTTGTAGGTGCCAGTAATTCTTCCATTGATGCCGCTTTAGAGACCTTTAGAAAAGGAGCGGATGTCACCCTGGTCATACGTGGAGAAGAAATAAGTCCTCGAGTCAAATACTGGGTCAAACCAGATATTGAGAATAGGATTGCAGCAGGTGAGATACGCGTATTATATAAAAGTACTTTGACCAAGGTAACTCAATCTCACGCTTATATCCACACTCCAAATGGTGAAATTATTTTAGAAAATGATTTTGTATTGGCATTGACCGGTTATCAGCCAAATTTCAAATTTCTAAAATCCGTCGGTATCCATATCAGTGAAGAAGCACCATGTATTCCAGAGCATGATCCCGCGACCATGGAAACAAATATCAAAGGTCTTTATCTTGCAGGTGTTGTATGCGGAGGTCTAAACACTCATTTATGGTTCATAGAAAATTCTAGAATTCATGCTGAACAGATTATAACAGCGATCAAGCAGGAACATCAATAATATGCTATTTCCTTAATCCTTTTAAGAAGATCTTCATCATCTTTTTTTGTAAACTCAAGATATCGTCAAACTCATCTTTAGTAGGAAATAACATGTTTTTCATATCTTTCAAGATACCCATTCGCATTCCAAATAAAGAATACAATAAAATTCGAGCTGTCTCTTCAATATCCTCAACCTCAATTTTATTGTGTTCTACACCGATCACTAATATTTCAACAAAAAGTTCTACTTCTCTTTCATATGATTCTTTAAATACGCGTTCCAATTCTTCCGGAAGCTCTTTGACCATATTGATAGTATATTCAAATAAGTTATAGTACTTATTGATTTGTTCGACTCTTTTATCAAGTGAATACATCATGATTTCTTCAAAATCATCACAAGTATTAATTTTAGCTTTAATATCCTGAACCATTTTATCAATGACGTATTCAAATACAGCAGAATACAAACTATTCTTATCTGGAAAATAATAATAAAGTAGTGCTTTTGAAAAATTCAAATCAGTAGCAATTTCTGACATGGTTGTTTTTGCCATGCCGAAATGCGCAAATCTACGTGTTGCCGCCTCTAATATCCTAGTTCTTTTTAAATCTGCATTTGCCATCAATTCAAAAATTAATTACACTTAATTACTGCTTTGTACTATCTTTACTAACTATTATATAAAGATAATTTATTTTTTTGATTTTTTGAAAAAACTAGTCAACAATGGGTATAAATATACAATCAGATATTTCTTTAAAAAAATATAACACATTCGGAATTGAGGAAGTTGCACAACATTTCATTGAGATCACTGAGGCAACTCAATTATTGGATGCTTATGAATCTGGTATATTCGAAAAAGACTTTCTGACATTAGGCGGAGGAAGTAATATTTTATTCACCCAACCCTATGCAGGCTATATCATCAAAATTAATATCAAAGGAATAAAAGCAAACCAAGTTCAGCAGGAAATATTCCTAACAGCATCAGCTGGAGAAATCTGGAACGATCTCGTATGGTTCTGTGTAAATAATAATTACAACGGACTAGAAAATATGGCCCTCATCCCGGGCACGGTCGGCGCCTCTCCTGTCCAAAATATTGGAGCTTATGGCACTGAACTCATGGATATTTTCTATAGCTGTGTTGCCTTTGATACACTTGAAGGTGTATTTAGGATTTTTTATAATGAAGATTGTCAATTTTCTTATCGAGACAGTATCTTCAAATCCGAGCAAAAAGGTAGATATATCATTACGGAGGTAACTTATAAACTCCATACCAGTCCATCGATCAACAGTTCCTATGGTGCAATTAGTACTGAGCTTGAAAAACGTAAAATAACAAATCCTACGATACGCGATATTGCAGAAGTTGTATCTTTTATTCGCGTTGAAAAATTACCCGATCCAAGCACAGTTGGAAATGCTGGAAGTTTTTTCAAGAACCCGATTGTATCTGCCGAGCAGTTCAAAAAAATCAAAACATTATTCCCCGAGATGATCAGTTATGATATGCCCGATGGGCGTATAAAACTTGCTGCTGGATGGCTAATAGAACAGTGCAATTGGAAAGGCAAAGTGATTGGTCAGGCAGGTGTATGGAAGAACCAAGCCCTTGTACTAATAAATATACAATCCGCTACAGGAAATGAAATTTTTGAATTATCGTCTGAAATAATAAACGACGTTTATCAAAAATTCAATGTGAAATTAGAGCGCGAAGTAAATATTTTTTAATTTTTTATGAAAAATATTTTATAATATTTTTCATAAAAAAGCGCCCTATTAGGTATTTGACTTCGTGTTTATAGAAAAATAACTTTTCTGTAAACGAAATTCGCTGTTAAATATTCATTAATTTTATATCAATTCTCAATAATTAGCATACTATTTGCAATCAGATTACTGAACCGTATTAAAATCGCTGAGGAATTAACATTTTATTTCTCACTCAGTGTTTTGCAAACCATTCATTTTAAAGTGAATATAAATTCAGTGATATGACTAAGTATGAATTCAACTCATTAGTGGTAGAGCAATCCGACTCCCTAAAGCACTATGCAAAGAAATTTACAAATGACACCGAAGACGCAAATGATCTGGTGCAAGACACAATGTTAAAGGCTGTTACCTATTTTAACAACTTTAGAGAAGGCACCAATCTAAAAGGTTGGTTATATACTATTATGAAAAATACATTCATTAACAATTACAGAAGAATTGTTAAAACGAATTCTTTCATAACCAAAGAAGAAGAAATTTCAAGCGCTAACTTGATCTTGTCAGCATCAAAAAATCAAGGTGAAAATAAATTTGTCATGGAAGATATACATACAGCCCTTTCCAAGCTTTCAGAAGACTACTATGTTCCGTTTAGCATGTATTTCGAAGGATATAAGTATCATGAAATTTCAGAATATTTAGCAATTCCTATTGGTACTGTTAAAACACGAATACATATCGCTCGAAAAGTAATGAAAAAATCATTATCGACTTATAAACTTATCGATTAAGTTTTTATACCTTCGGTTCATGGATCATCATGAAACACTCCCGGTATATTCGAAATCGAAACTTGCATTGAGAAATGGTCAAGATAGACCTGAAATATGGGTGGCTTTTCAAGGATTAATATATGATGTCACAGCAAGTCGTTTGTGGAGATCAGGAAAACACTATGAACATTGGGCTGGTCAAGACCTAACGGAGGAGCTTTCACAAGCTCCTCACTCAGATCAAGTATTTCTTAAATTTCCTGTAATAGGAAAAATAGGATAATTAAATATCAAATTTAGCTAAAGAAACAAAAGCTTTTAATCGAGCTTCAATTTCTTCGTGCGTTAAAGTCTGCAATCGCTCAGTACCAAATTTCTCGACACAGAATGATGCCAATGCTGATCCATAGACCACAGCATTTTTCATATTGGTAAAGTTAATCGTTTTTACCTTTGCCAAATAACCTATAAAACCACCTGCAAATGCGTCACCGGCACCCGTTGGATCAAACACCTCTGCCAATGGCAATGCTGGAGCTGAGAAAATCTGTCCTTCACCGAATAATAAAGCACCATGCTCTCCTTTTTTAATGATCAAATATTTCGGTCCCATTTCAAGAATAACAGCAGCAGCTTTTACCAATGAATACTCTCCAGATAATTGACGAGCCTCACCATCATTAATCGTTAATACATCAACATGTTTCAATACCGCTTTCAAATCATCCATAGCGATATCCATCCAGAAATTCATCGTATCCAAAACAACCAATTTAGGTTTGTTTTTTAGACGATTTAAAGTAGTCATTTGAACTTGAGGAGTCGCATTACCCAATAACAAAAATTCGCAATCTTGGTAACTCTCCGGAATGATCGGATCAAAATTTTCCAATACATTCAATTCAGTAGTGATGGTATCACGACTGTTCATATCGTTGTGATACTTACCTGCCCAAAAAAATGATTTACCACCTTCTATGATTTGGATACCCTCAACATCTACACCTTTACTCGTAATGATTTGAAGATTATCATCTCCAAAATCTTCACCGATAACGCCTACTAATTTTACTTGGTCATATAAGAAAGATGCTGAAAGTGCCGCGAAAGTTCCAGCTCCACCAACAATTTTATCTGTCTTACCAAAAGGTGTTTCGATAGCGTCGAATGCTACCGTACCCATTACTACTAAACTCATAGTGTATAAATAAATAACTTTAAACAAAAAAAACCGGCTTTTTAGCCGGTTTAACCTAATGCTCCTGAAGCTGGGCTCGAACCAGCGACCCTCTGATTAACAGTCAGATGCTCTAACCAGCTGAGCTATTCAGGAATCTTCTCAAGAAAGATGACTATATATCCTTCTCTTTTGATGCCACAAAAATAGCTAAATTCAACGTATTTCCAAATTATTTTAAATATTTTTTACTTTTTTTTTATCGAAATAATGATCATATTTAGATTATAAAATAATAGCGATTGAAAACAAAGCAATTACATCATCCTATTACTTTAATAATTTGATTTAAATTTATTCCCTTATGCACCAAGTTGCTGTAAAAACAAGCACCCTTTTACTCTTAACCGCACTTTTTTTTAGTTGTAGCAAAAAAAATGTAACAGATGATGATGCAGTCAAAGAACCTGATATAAAAACTACACGTATCGAAAGATTGACAGACTCTCTTTTTTATTATGCAACAGATGCATATTTATGGAACACCGATCTTCCGACGTATACCGTCTTCAATCCACGACAATACAGCAAAGGAACTGATGAATATGAAAATCTAAATGCCGAATTATTTGCCATTACACGTTATGGTATAAATCCGAAAACCACCTTGCCTTATGAATATAGTTCTGATAATGAAACGAAATATAGTTATATCGATAAAGAAAGCTATAACGGCAGTACCGCTTTTATTAGAAAGAACGAATCAGCATCTCTCGACTTAGAAGGAAATGGGAATGACTTTGGTTTGAAAGTAGGTCTTTATGGAACCAATACAGACTACGACATTAAAATACAATTAACCTATACTGGTTCTCCAGCCGCTATAGCTGGATTAGATCGTGGAGATGTAATCACACATATCGATGGAATTAAATATGGTTCTAATTTTAATAGTGAAATAGCACGGTTAAACACGGCGTTATTTGATAGTGAATCCACAACAATCAAAGGGGTAAAACTTGATGGAAAATCATTTGAGATTGCATTGAAAAAAACTAGATATAAAACCAAATCAGTCGTTAAAGACAGTGTTTATACCCATGGTGCCAATAAAATTGGCTATTTTGCTTTCACCTCATTTTCTAGCTTAGAGCATACACAAGCAGATCTAATCAATACGTTTAATAAATTCCAAACTGCAGGTATTACGGATCTGATTATTGACTTGCGCTATAATGGCGGAGGCTATATCAATACCGCTCAGTTTATCGCCAATAAAATTGCTCCAGCCTCTTTAAATGGAAAAGTCATGTTTTCAGAACACTATAATAGTACGATGCAAAACAACAAAACACAATATTTAAAGAACTTAACTTACCAAACGACAGATCGAATGGGAAACCCTATAACGAGCAATTACGGTAATATCGATTATAGTGTTTCAGGAAATACATTTAAGTTTGTCCCAAATGGAAATTTAAATATTAAATCAATTGTATTTATTGTCACGGACAATACTGCTTCTGCAAGCGAACTACTCATCAATATTTTCAAACCTTACTTACCTGTCAAATTAATTGGCGAAAAAACTTACGGAAAGCCGGTCGGATTTTTCCCTTTGACCATTGGAGGTTATGAAGTCTACTTGAGTATGTTTACATCAAAAAACTCAAATAACGAAAGTGATTACTTTGATGGCATGTCGGTTGACAAAACAAGTAGAGATGATCCAGACTATGCATTAGGAAACCTGAAAGAACAATCGCTTCAAGCTGCCTATAATTATTTGACAACAGGTAGTTACCTCAATAGCTCATCTGCGATTTCAAGTACGCGGACATCAACGAACCAAATCAAGAAATTAAAGGATTTATCCTCGAATCAATTCAAAGGAATGGTTGAAAATAGATTAAAAACAAAATAAACGTAAAAAGCCTTTCCATTTTGGAAAGGCTTTAATTTTGCTCTTTTTAGTGCGCAATTCGCAAACCAGATGATTGCTTCATCACCTAAATTGATCGATATAGGAAATGATATTATATATAAGATACATTCAGCAAAGCGTAATTTTTAGGTATTATCAATGACCATCGGTTTCAGAATCCTTTCTTTAAACGTCTTTGCAGACTCATAAACAGAAAAACTTTCGAAACCGTCAAGGCTTTTTATTTTTTGAAGTTCTGAATTGAGATCAGGATTAGACTTTATCATCGATAAAACTGCAGGATCATCTTTCCAGAGATCAGACAAAATAATAATTCCTTTCTCCAATCCGAGAGCAATCAATTCAGAAAACTTCGTATTGACATATATATGTTCGGGTTTTCTAAAATACTCCTTGTTGAGCTGAAGATATTTATTGGCAATCCATGAAGCGGCCTTTTCACTCTTAACACCAATCTTCCCATTCTGAACAGCAAGTTCATTGAGGAAATCATGCACCTCAACAATATTGATTACGCCAAAATGATATAAATCCCTCATCGTATAATCTATCCTATCCGCACAAAGGGCAGGAAGAGGCATCTCAAGCAAAGTATATTTCGGATCTTCCAGTAAAGAAGTACTGAATCCATGTCTAGTGAGAATAGCAGGTATAGTGGAATTTGCTATTACTTGTTCAAAAATTTGCTCTTGATAATCTTCTTCTTTCTTTTGCTGGACATAATCGATAACGTGGGAAAAAGCAGTATGGGAGACATCGTGCAAAAGGGCGGCAATCTGTTCTTCCAGACTACCCCCAAGTTTCCTCACAAGAAGCATAACTCCGATAGCATGTTCATATCTACTGTGACTAACATGTGGTGAAACCAAAAAAATCACACCTCCCTGATGGACATTTTTTAACCTTTGAACGGGTGCCGAACTTATGAGATCGCTGAGTATATCTTCAAGTTCGAAATTGCCATAAAAAATATCGATTGACGTCATCATACAAATATAATGGATCTAAGATAAGGGTAGAGATGAAAAAACGGAATAACACGATTTTCTGATGATCTTAAAATTGAAAATCAGTTTTTATAATTGCATGGGGATTGTTCATCGGATATTCAATTAAAATTGACCTATGGAGTAAGGGTAAGATCGAACCGCCAATGTCGGCTTTGTTTATGAACTTATACCTCCGATTTAGAGCAGACTGTGGGATTTTAAAAAAAAAGGGAAAGCGACCGTTTTACCGTGCTTTCCCTTATGCTCCTGAAGCTGGGCTCGAACCAGCGACCCTCTGATTAACAGTCAGATGCTCTAACCAGCTGAGCTATTCAGGAATCATTCAAGAGTATATTGCTATAGCTCTTTTTGGTTTTAAGAATTTACATTCTTATCTTTTAAATACGTTCAATCTAGACTATCGATTGAATCACGATTTTACTATCTAAAATCGTTTTGCTCCTGAAGCTGGGCTCGAACCAGCGACCCTCTGATTAACAGTCAGATGCTCTAACCAGCTGAGCTATTCAGGAATCCGGTTAATTTTCCGAAGCGTCATTTCCGTTTCGGTGATGCAATTATCGGAAGATTATTGCAATCCTACAAATCTTTTAAAAACATTTTTTGCAACTCCCTCGCTTCCAATAAGAATAATTTTTATCTCATTTAGATCAAAACACCCTTTAAGAGTAAAACAGCAAATGTGAAGTAAATCAGAAGACCGGTTACATCAACTAAAGTCGATACAAATGGAGCCGATGAACTCGCTGGATCTGCACCAAGTTTTCTTAAAATAAAAGGAAGCATTGATCCCATCAAAGAACCCCAAAGCACAACACCAACAAGCGAAAAGCTGACTACAAGTCCGACTAATACCCAATGTTCACCATAAGCATGTGAAAACCCCTGCCAGGTCATGATTCGGATAAATCCTAAAATTCCAAGAATTAATCCCAACAAAAAACCTGAGACTAACTCTCTCTTCATGACTCTCCACCAATCACCCAATGTAACCTCACCCAGTGCCATGGCTTGAATAATCAATGTCGATGCTTGTGAACCACTATTACCACCACTCGATATAATGAGTGGCATCAAAGCAAAAAGCATGATAGCACTTGCTAATTGATGCTCAAAATGCTCAATAACGGTTGCAGTCAACAATTGTCCAAAAAATAAGACCACTAACCATCCAGACCGCTTTTTAACCAAATTGACAATAGAAACATCCAAATAAGGTTCATCCAAAGCCTCAGTTCCCCCAAATCGCTGCATATCCTCTGTATATTCCTCATTTGCGACCCAAAGAATATCATCAATAGTCACAATCCCCAACATAATCCCTTCTTTATCGACGACAGGCAATGCTACACGATTATTCATCCGGAAAATATTAACAGCCTCTTCCTGTGGATCATTGGCATTCAAAGAAATCAGCCTGTTGTCAATAAGATCACCAACAACAACATTCGGATCTGCCATGAGCACATCTTTAATACGAATATCATCGATCAGTTTACCAGCAGCATCAATGACATATAAAACATCGATAGTTTCCGAATTTTTTCCATATCGACGGATATGTTCTAAAATTCGAATGATATTCCAATGTGGTTTTACAGTGATATAGTCAGGCGTCATTAAACGACCAACACTATCTTCAGGGTATCCCAATAAAGAAAGGGCTTCTTTTCGATCATTCGGTGGTAGTAAAATGATCAATTGTTTCACCACATCACCATCCTTCAATTCACTAAAAAAAGAAGTCCGGTCATCCGGAGGCATTTCATTAATGAGCTCACTAATTTTACCACCAGAAAGCTTTTTAAAAATACGCTCTTGAGTAGGGAAATCCAAGATACGAAATACATTTACAGCACGGTTCAGATTTAAGGTCTCTATGAATATATGGGCATGCTCAGGAAGCTCATCGATCAGCGCCTCCACATCTGAAATATTTAGTTCATTTAAATATGCTTGCAATCCATCATTATCCTTCGACTCAATGAACTGTTCGATTTGTTCAACATGCATTTCCAATTCTTCCATAATTCCCTTTCTTTACTAATATGCTACATCGGTGTATTTAAAATTTTATGCAAAACTCGTCTTTTTAAAAATAATATAAGAATTTATTTATAGTCTATATGAAATACTTATTTTCACCTACGTATTCATCACAAAAAATAAGATGAACTCCATTTTCAATTCATCTAAGAAAGGTAAGTAACTCTACTCGGTAAATCAAAGTAATAAAAAAACAAGATGTATTGTCACTCCTAATTTTACATGGAAAAACATAAAATCGATCCTATCGGATAACTGAATCCTAAGGATCAAGAAACTCTTATACCTATATTCAGATATATAATAGTATTCAAAATGTACCCCAAACTCAGATACCCTTCAACACGAAACAATCACTAAGGAGGAAAAACGTAGTAATAAAGATTATAAAATTAGATAAATAAAAAAAACAAGCACACTCATTATCAATACATTAAAATAAAAAATATCTAAATGATCAAATTAAAATAAAAAACATATATTTAATAATAGATTTACAAAAAAGTATAATTACAATAACGAACTATCACATAACCAAATAGTAAATAAATTATTAAATTAAAAACCAACAATTACACCAAAATCACTATCAATGACCAAAATTAACGATCAAAAAAATAGTTTAAGTACATGAAAATCTATCTGTTATCATTTCTATTATCTATATTAACTTTTCATAAAAGCTTCTCTCAAATTTTTGAAGACAGTCAAGCCCCACCATCACAGAAATGGCATCAAATTGACTGTAAAGAATTTAGATTGATTTTCCCTATCGAAATGGAAAATAAAGCCTTTACACTAGCTGATCAAATTGTACAGTATTTAAAAATAAATGGTAAAGATCTCCAGACAAAGCCGCGAAAAATATCACTCATTCTACAGAACACAGAACTTCGACCCAATGGATTTGTACAGCTAGCTCCTAGAAAATCAGAACTATACAGCAGTCCATCGCCCGAACCAGACAACCAAGAATGGCTATCAAATCTGGCATTGCATGAATTGAGGCACGTTGCACAATTTGACAAATTAACAGGAAAACTTAAAGCTCCATTTTTAGAACAATTGGCACTTGCCATTTACGGATTAACACTACCTTCTTGGTATTTCGAAGGCGACGCTGTATGGACAGAAACCTTTTATTCAAAAGGTGGAAGAGGCAGACTCCCTTCTTTTGAAATGACCTTGAAAGCCAATGAAAGAGCCCATAAAAAATATACATTTGAAAAATATCTGCTCGGATCCTACCGCGATAAAATACCAAGCTACTATACCATAGGTTATTTCATGACAGCTTATTTAAAACAAAGCTTTAAAGAAAATTTTGAACCCGAACTATATGGAAATATCAATAAAAAACTACTGACTCCATACAATTTCAGTCGCTCATTAAAGAAAACAACCGGATATAATACCACAGGTTTGTTCGCTAAAACGATGAGCAACCTGAATAATAAGTGGTTACAAAATGAGCAAATAAATGCCTCCACTAAATACCCTATAATAGAAGTCAGAAGCAATAAAAATTATCAAGATTGGTTATTACCGAAAAGTGATGAAAACAGCAATTATTTTTCCATTTTACAAACACCACACAATACCTCCGAAATTATAAAAACAGATACTGATAATAGAATTTCAACCCTCATAAAATTGGGTTATCAGACCGTTCCAAATTTTGATATTCGAAATAATATGATCGTTTGGGATGAGGTAAAGAGAGATATTCGGTATACAAAAAGATCCTATAATGTAATTAACCTATATCATTTAGGGACAAAAAAACAAGAACAAATCAGCTCTAAAAGTCGCTATTTCTACCCCATTATACATCCACATAAGTCAGAGATCCTGACTCTTGAGGTGGATCTAAGTAACCAAACCGCCATTATCATAATCGATATTAAAACAAAAAAAGTACTGAAGAAAATTCAGATAGACCCCGCTATATTTCTACAGCAACCTTCATTTAATGCTGACGGATCCAAAATAGTCGCTATTGCAATTTCAAACAAAGGAACAAATTTAGCGGAAATATCCTTAAACTCTTCACAAATTACATTCCTACAGAACTGGGGAAATGAGCAATTTGAAAGACCACAATATATCGATGAAGATCATATTTTATTTAAAGCTCAATTCTCGGGATTAGATAATATATATCAATTTCATAAACAATCAAAAAAATTAACAAAACTCACTAATGCACCATTTGGTGCTTTCAATCCATATTATGACCCTTATAGAAAGGAAATTTTATTTAATAATTACCAATATAATGGATACAAAATATCAAAGATATCTGCAATAAATAATGATTCATTACAGTTGAATTCCATTACTCTAGCCATGAATCATGTTGATCGAACGATAGAAAGCCAATTTTCTGCATATACGGACTCAACAGCAGCACATGTAATTTCTCCATATAAAGGGCTATCCCGAACATTTAACTTTCACAGCCTATCATTAAGCAATACCAATTTCGAAAGCTTAGACAACTTTAAACCCGGTATATTTTGGCTATCCAATAACATCCTCAATACAACACAATTTGTTCTAGGATATGAGTACGATACAGATATTAAAAAATCTACTTATTCGGCTACGCTGAATTACAATAAGTATTTTCCAAAATTCACCTTAAAATATGAAAATAAAGGACAAATAGGTACAGCCACCATTAATAATAAAGCAGATAGTACGATTAATTTTGATTGGAGAGAACATGATATAAGTGGACAAATATCCATACCATTGGCTTATTACAAAAAAAATTATGTCTATAGCACAGGATTTAATTTTGCAACGTCCTATCTTCAACGATACGATTTAAGTATCAATAGCTTGAAAAACTTCAACTCAAAGGTATTATTCCCATTAACTTATCAATTTTACTGGAATAGAAATGCGATGATGTCAAAAATGGATATAACACCACGATGGGGACAAAACTTCAGCCTCACCTACCGTCACCTCCCCTTTGATAATCAAACAGGTACGCTATTTTCAATCAGAAGCGGATTTTATATTCCTGGATTGGTCACCAATCATGGTTTCCAGGTTAGGTTTGGGTATCAAAAGGCATCAGGCCGCTATCAGTATAGCAATGATATTCCAACCATTAGCGGATACGGCTATTATAAATATGAGAAAATTAAGAATACGCTATTAATAAATTATAGGTTTCCTATCAGCTATCCCGATTGGACCATTGGCGGGTTAACTTATATCAAACGGATCAAAGGTGGAATATTTGCCAACTATCAAAATATACATCATCAATCCGATATCAGTCCAAAGACCTTTGGACTATCCGTATCTGCAGATTTTAATGCTTTTAGATTTCCACTACCAAATTTTGAAGCAAGTCTTAAATTAACGTACATCAATGATATAACAGCTACCCAGAAAGTTGTTCCCGTATTTAGTTTAAATTATACCTACTAACGACAAAAGGCATCTTATCGATGCCTTTTGTTCTATTTCCTTTTGATGATTAACTAATCTTCGATAGCTTTTACACCAGGTAACACCTTACCCTCCATATATTCTAACAAAGCACCACCACCAGTCGATACATAACTCACTTGTTCCGTCATTCCAAATTTAGAAACAGCAGCAGCAGAATCCCCCCCACCGATTAGTGAGAAAGCACCCTTTTCAGTCGCGCTCACCACAGCATCTGCTACAGCTTTTGTTCCAGTAGCAAAAGTATCAAACTCAAAAACACCCATCGGTCCATTCCATAGAATCGTTTTAGATGCCTCGATTACTTTCGCAAAAGCCGCACCCGATTCTTTACCAATATCCAGACCTTGCAAGTCAGCAGGAATCTCATCATTAGGACCATCATAAACTTGAGCATCGTTAGCAAATTTATCGGCAATCTGAGCATCAGTAGGTAATATCAAATTCACTCCTTTAGCTGCCGCTTTCTTAACCAATGCTGTTGCCAAGTCCAACTTATCAAGTTCTACTAATGATTTTCCGATCTCACCGCCACGAGCCTTTACAAAAGTATAAGCCATACCGCCACCAATAATCAAATTATCAACACGGTCCAATAAAGCTTCGATTAATTCCAATTTATCGGAAACTTTAGCACCACCCATAATAGCTGTAAATGGACGTTCAGCCTTATTTAAAACTTTTTCAGCATTTCCAAGTTCTGCAGCCATTAAATAACCAAAATATTTTGCATCAGGAAAAAACTGTGCAATTACCGCAGTAGAGGCATGTGCACGATGCGCTGTACCAAAAGCATCATTAACATACACATCTCCCAATTTTGCTAACTTCTCAGCAAAAGCGACATCACCTTTTTCTTCCTCTTTATAAAAACGAAGATTTTCCAAAAGTAATACTTGACCAGGTTCCAAGTGCTTCGCTTTATCTACGGCCTCTTCACCAATACAATCATTTGCAAATTGAACATCTACTCCTAAAACTTGAGATAAATGGGATACGATGTGTTTTAATGAATATTTATCCGTTGGTCCGTCTTTTGGTCTACCTAAGTGTGACATCAAAATAACCGATCCACCATCATTTAAAATCTTTTTAATCGTAGGAGTTGCACCTTGGATTCTATTATCATCTGTAATATTAAAATTATCATCTAAGGGAACGTTAAAATCAACACGTATCAGCGCTTTTTTGTCAGCGAAGTTTAAATTATCTACTGTTTTCATTTCTATTGTTTTTGTGAAGTATTACTGATCCATTCAAATGGACAGCTAAATATAAAAAAAGCCTTTTACTATCCGAATAATAAAAGGCTTTTTTTGATAAATTTGAAAAGAATTAATGTATTTCAATCGAATATGGTAATTTTGCCATAATACCCGATTGACTGGAAACATTTTTAATCACATTAAAATAATTATAAAACTCCCCCATTTGTTGCTGAGCCATCCAGATCTGCACTTTTTCCTTAGATGAATTTAAAAACATAGATAAGGCATCATCTTTAGCCGGATATTGCTTGACCGCATATTGAGCTATTTTAGCTTTTTTAGCAGCAGATTTTATCGCATCATCTACACCACCAATACGATCTACCAAACCGATTTCAAGCGCTTGTTTACCCGTCCAAACACGACCTTGACCAATAGTATCAACCTGAGCAACAGTGATTTTTCGTCCATCCGAAACACGTTTCATAAAAGTTTGATAAACACGATTCACCTCCATCTGGATGATATCGCGTTCTTCAGCAGTTAAAGGTCGGTCAGGGACCATGCCTAAATCAGAAAATTTACCCGTTTTAACACCATCAAAGTGCACACCGATTTTATTGTTCAATAAGTTTTTAAAATTTGGAATTACACCAAATACACCTATCGAACCCGTAATCGTATTATTCTCAGCAAAGATCGAATCCGCGGCAGCAGAAATATAATACCCCCCAGAAGCAGCATAATCACCCATAGAAACAATGATCGGTTTCACTTTCTTTGTCAATTCGACCTCTCTCCAAATAACATCAGAAGCTAAAGCAGATCCTCCCGGTGAATTGACACGAAAAACAACAGCTTTCACATCTTCATTCTCACGCAACTTCCGAAGCTCTCTAGAGATTTTATCCGAGCCTATTTCATATTTAGATCCTTCACCACTTACAATCGCACCTTCAGCATACAAAACAGCTACTTGAGATGTCTCAGAACTGGTATTTGTTTTCGATTTATAATCCATTAAGGATACAATGGATAGATCATCTTTTGCCGCTACGTTCAGTCTTTTCTTTAATTCTGAAATCAGTTCATCTTTATAGAGTTTAGCATCTGCCAATTTATAGCGCACAGCATCATCCGCATTACGAACTAAATAATTATTGGCAATATTTCTCAATGAATCCGCACTCATTTTTCTTGAAGCTGAAATCTCCTGAATAAAGGAATCATAGATACTTCCCAAATATGAATTTACTTGCAAACGGTTAGCAGCACTCATTTCATTTAAAAAATACGGTTCAACCGCACTTTTAAAAGTACCGACTTTGATAACCTGCATATCAACCCCAAATTTATCGAACGCATCTTTCATAAACATGGTAGAACTTGCTAAACCTTTAAAATCAATCGTACCTTCTGGATTTACATATACTTGATCAGCAACACTCGCTAGATAATAGGCTTTTTGAGAATAGCCTTCATTGTAAGCAACGATAAACTTACCCGATGATTTGAAATCCAACAAGGCATCTCTTATTTCTTTTAGACTTGCAAATCCAGTAGCGATCGTACTAGCGTCCATATAAATTCCTTTAATTTTCCCATCCTTCTTTGCATTTCTAATTCTAGCAAGAATATCATCCAAACCTAGATTCTTCAAATTATAGCCCGGGATATCCAGAGAGCCAAATGGATTTTCCACCGAACGTTCTGAAATAGCATGATTAAAAGTAAGATATAAAAGGGTATTATCTTTAACGATAACCTCCTTTTCCGAAGAAGCAGAAGTCACCAACGCACCTATAATACCGAGTGCAATAACAAATAAAACTACTGTTGATATCACAATTCCAGTGACAGTAGCTAATACATATTTAAAAAATGATCTCATATAATAAAAATCTAACGTTCAATTGATTCATTAGTTGTCAATTCTGTACAAATGTTACAAATATATTTTTAAATCTTTCATATAATTAACTAAAATTCTATATTTATAAGGTGAAAAGCATCTACATTTTATTAGGAGCAAATCTTGGTGATCGAACAGCGCAATTAAATGACGCTTTAATCGCTATAGCAAGTTCAATCGGAAAAATTACAAAAGTTTCTACTATCGTTGAAACCGCAGCTTGGGGAGTAGAAGAACAACCAAGTTTTCTCAATCAGGTTATTGAAGTTAAATCCTTCCTTAATCCCATTGAAACTTTAGAAATCTGTCAAAGTATAGAAAATCAATTAGGAAGAGTTCGTTCTGAAAAATGGGGAGCACGTGTTATTGATATTGATATCTTATATTATGAAAATGAAAGCGTTAACTTGCCACATCTTCAAATTCCACACCCCTATATTCAAGACCGTAAATTTACACTCATTCCGTTAGTTGAAATCGCTCCAGATTATATACATCCAATTTTAAAGAAGAGTAACGATCAGCTTTTAGCCATCTGCACAGACACCTTAGACGTACACATTTATCAAGAACATGTATAAGTACATTAAACCAGACATTATTGAACAAAGTATGTTTAATAATGACGATATGATCAAAGAGTTTATTGCATTATATCGGACACAGACTCCGGTAGATTTTGAAAAATTAACAAGAGCAGTCGAACAAACAGATCATCAACAAATAATGAGTGCCGCCCATCATATCAAACCAACAATGGAATATATTGGAGCCTCGTATTTAAAAGATCAATTACAACTATTGGAAACCTCAGCAAAAGAGATGACCGCTATTGATCATATTCAATCACAATTCAATTCGTTAAAAATATTATTCGATGAACTATTTAATGAACTGGAGCAGTATGAAAAATCACTATAACGATTATTTTAACCGTTGAAAATGTAACAACGATAGGATAAGATAGATGAGCAATATCATAGGCAATGCTATAAACTGAAAAATAGCAAAAAGCACAATTGCCAAAATCACGAAAATAAATTTATATTTATTTTCTTCCCATGACATCGAAGACAATTTCATCGAAAACAGTTTAATCTCACTGATCAACAGGTAGCTCGTTATAGCAACGCTGATTAACAGGAAAAAAGGATTCAGGATAATCTGTGGGTATTTTTCTGCAATAAAAGGTAACGATAGCACATAAAAGGTATTCATCGGTGTATTTAAACCAATAAAATCGGTCGTTTGACGTTCATCCAAATTAAATTTAGCGAGGCGCAATGCCGAAAAGATGGTCACGAAAAATCCCAAATAAGCTACTGCAGGTTGATCCACAAAAACCTCTCCTAGCAATTTATACATAATGACACCTGGCAAAAAACCAAAACTTACCATATCAGCCAACGAATCCAATTCTTTTCCAATATTCGATTTCACGTGTAAAATGCGCGCAACCATACCATCAAAAAAATCAAATATACCAGATGCCAACACACAATAAGCAGCTGACATATAATCCCCCTTCAGAGCCATCAGCACTCCGATACATCCACTAAATAGATTTAAACAGGTTATAGTATTGGGAATATGTTTTTTCATGTTTTCTGTATAAATAAAAAAGCCATCATTTTAATAAATGATGGCTAAATTATTAAAATCAAATGGGATTATCCATTCATACTAATCAAAAACTCTTCATTGGACTTAGTACCACGCATTTGCGCTAGTAAAAATTCCATTGCTTCATTAGAATTCATATCTGCCAAATGGTTACGCAATATCCAAAGACGACGAATTGACTCTTTGTCCATTAATAAATCATCACGACGTGTACTAGAAGCAGTCAAATCGATAGCTGGGAAAATACGTTTGTTCGCCAACTTACGATCCAATTGTAACTCCATGTTACCAGTACCTTTAAATTCTTCAAAGATAACTTCATCCATTTTAGATCCAGTCTCTGTAAGTGCGGTTGCTAAAATAGTCAATGAACCACCATGCTCAATATTACGAGCAGCACCGAAGAAGCGTTTTGGCTTATGTAAAGCATTAGCATCCACACCACCAGATAAGATTTTACCAGATGCAGGTGCAACCGTATTATAAGCACGTGCCAAGCGAGTGATTGAATCTAACAAGATCACCACATCGTGACCACATTCGACCATACGTTTTGCTTTTTCCAACACGATATTAGCAATTTTCACATGACGTTCAGCAGGCTCATCAAAAGTAGATGAAACAACTTCAGCACGCACACTTCTAGCCATATCTGTCACCTCTTCTGGTCTTTCATCAATTAGTAAAATAATCAAATAGACTTCAGGGTGGTTTTTAGCGATCGCATTCGCAACCTCTTTTAACAAGTTTGTTTTACCCGTTTTCGGTTGAGCAACGATTAGACCACGTTGACCTTTACCGATCGGTGTAAACAGATCCATAATACGTGTCGAATAGTTACTTGTTCCTAAATCCAGATTCAGACGTTCATTAGGAAATAATGGCGTTAAGAAATCAAAAGGAACACGATCACGGATTTCAGCAGGATTTTGACCATTGATCGCTTCTACACGTACTAATGGAAAATATTTTTCGCCTTCTTTCGGAGGTCTGATACTTCCTCTAACCGTATCACCAGTTTTTAATCCAAATAATTTGATTTGAGACTGAGAAACATAAATATCATCCGGAGATGTTAAATAATTATAGTCAGAAGAGCGTAAAAATCCATATCCATCAGGCATAATCTCCAATACCCCTTCATTGACAATAACATTGTCGAAATCAGCATTTGATGAAGTTGATTCTGCTTTTGTTGGAGTTGGTTTTATTGCTGGAGCAGCTTTTATATTTTCTTCAGATTCTGAGTTTACTACTTCAGTAGCCGAATCTGTTTCTTCTTTTTCTTTTTTGCGAACAGGGACCGGTTCTGATGTTTTTGCCGTTCTTATTCTTTTTCTAGGTCGCTCAGTTGATTCATCATGATTCTCTTCCTTTACTTCAGAAGTGTTTTCTGCGTCATCACCAGTACTGATAATTTTTTCTATTAGTTCTTGCTTTCTAAGCTTATCAGCGTCACCGATACCTATTAATTTTGCAATTTCGCGTAATTCAGACACGAGTTTTGCATTTAATTCATTAATATCCATTAAATTTTTATTATGATATATTAGGATTTTATTTTAAAATGAAATCTATTTATTGCGCTCCATTAATCATTTTGATTAACAAACCAAGGGATTTAAGAACTAAGTGATTTCTTTTACACCTGAAGCGGAATAAATTATGAGAACCTGCACAAAGAAAAAAAACAAATGTGACAATTCAAAATAAATTGTAAAAAAAAACAAATTTACAACAAATGATTTTTTGTTAAATCGTTTTACTAAAAATGGAAACGCATTTATTAACAACAATATTATATTTGATTCTGACATTTTTTTTTTAAGTTAGCGGTGCAAAAAAAACAAAGCAAACGATTTAGATGGAAAATAAACTCATTAAAACGAATTATCCTGCCCTTTATACATTGATTATTGTATTTTTCTTTTGGGGCTTTATTGCAGCAGGAAATAGTGTATTCATTCCTTTTTGTAAAAACTACTTTCACTTGGATCAATTTCAGTCTCAACTGATTGACTTTGCCTTCTACACGGCATATTATTTAGGTGCGTTACTCCTTTTTATCTTCAGTACATTTTCTGGAAAGGATTTGGTAGGTAAATGGGGATACAAAAAAAGTATTGTATATGGTTTACTATTCTCTGCACTCGGTGCCGGTGCGATGATCGTAGCCGTAGAAGTTAACGTATATATAGGTATGCTATTAGGTCTGTTTACTGTAGCATTAGGTTTTTCACTTCAGCAAACAGCGGCCAATCCCTTCGCTGTTTTATTAGGCGATCCTAAAACTGGAGCTTCACGTGTTAATTTAGGTGGTGGTGTCAATTCTTTTGGAACAACAATAGGTCCATTAGTAATCGGTTTTGCCTTATTTGGTACATTTGAGAAAATCTCCGATTCTGAAATTGCTAATTTACCATTAGACAAAGTAGTCTATCTCTATATAGGTGTTGGTCTATTATTTCTACTAGCAGCGAGTTTATTTTATTTTAGTAAGAAGGTTCCTGCTGGAATAAGCAATGAGCCTATGGAAAAAGCAAATAAGGCGTTAAATACCTTGGTTATTATGACCATCTTACTTTTCGCCATGTTCACACCTGTATTTTTAAGTTACAAAAGTGAAATAGCACTTCAATTGGAGCAATTAAATGCACAATTAAAGACCTTAACAGACCCTGCAAGTATTGACCAATTAAAACTTCAAATAAAAGAACTTGCCCACCCTCTTGAAATACAACGCATGCTTTGGTTAGCTGGAGCTCTCATTGTCGTAGTCGGAGGACTGATATTCGCTAACGTTAAAGCTCAGAAAAATGCCGAAGGATGGGGTGCAATGAAATATCCACAACTTGTTTTGGGTATGATTGCCTTATTTTTATATGTAGGAGTTGAAGTCGCGATAGGAAGTAATTTAGGAGAACTACTTACTTTAAAAGAATTTGGAAGCCTTCAGTCATCTCAAATCACTCCTTATGTATCGATGTACTGGGGAAGTATGATGATCGGACGTTGGGCTGGAGCCATTACAGCATTTAATCTGACTAAATCAACTAAAAATATCTTATTGATCATTGTACCATTAGTCGCTTTTTCGATCATTATTGGCGTCAATACAATGGCTGGTTTTGAGATGACACATCTTTATTATTATGTGATCTGTATTATCATCCAAATCGGAGCATTTTACCTGAGTAAAGAGAAACCAGCAAGAACATTGATCGTTTTTGGATTATTTGGTATTATTGCCATGACCGTAGGATTATTATCTTCTGGAACAGTAGCCATCTATTCATTCTTAGCGGGTGGATTAGCATGTTCTATTATGTGGTCTTCTATTTTCAGTTTATCAATCGTAGGTCTTGGAAAGTATACAGCACAAGGATCAGCATTCTTAGTGATGATGATCTTAGGTGGTGGTATTATCCCCCCTATCCAAGGAAAATTGGCCGACATCATAGGTATTCATAATTCTTACTTACTTCCATTACTTGGATTTGTGTACATTGTCTTCTTTGCAATAGCAGTAAGATCCGTATTGAAAAAACAAGGTATTAATATTGATGATATTGAAGCAGAAGGAGGACATTAAGCTTCCCTATACCCCAACTAATTGTAAAAAATACACTATCAAATTAATTTGGTAGAAATCAAAAAAAACGCCTTAAATAATATTTTAAGGCGTTTTTCATGAATGAGAAATTTTATAGTTGAAATAATTTTTTATTTTAGTACGCTAGGGATACATAAATTATAAATAAAAAAATGTATTTTCGAAAATCGGATTCTAATAATCCCATTTTAAAACGAAAAACTCAATTAAAACTACTCAATAATGATTATTATTGCTGACGGAGGATCAACGAAAACAAACTGGTGTTTGTTGGATGATTCAAACAAAAAAATTTACTTCAATACTGAAGGATACAACCCGTATTTTGTGGATAGCGAATATATCGTTAATTCATTAAAAAAAGGCCTACCCAATGATTTACCATTTGATGATATTAAAGAGGTTAACTACTATGGTGCAGGCGTACACAATAAAGAAAAAGCAGAAATCGTTGTCAAAGCTATCCAAGAAGTTTTCCCAAAAGCTCAAGTTGAGGTTGGACATGATTTACTTGCTGCAGCAAGAGCTTTACTAGGCAAAGAAGCTGGATTCGCAGCCATTTTGGGTACAGGAACCAATTCTTGTATTTATGATGGACAAAACATCACTTACAACATCGATTCTTGTGCGTACATATTAGGAGATGAAGGTAGTGGAAGTTATATCGGTAAAAAATTATTAGCGGATTATATTCGTGATTTAATGCCACAAGATGTTCGTAAAGTATTTTATGACACTTACAAAATCACCCCTGATGAGATCATGGATGCAGTCTACACCAAACCTTTAGCAAATCGCTTTTGCGCAAGTTTTAGTAAATTTGTTTACGACAACAACGTGAATATTGAATATACGCGTGCCATTGTAGACGAAGCTTTTGAAGCATTTTTCAAAAACTTAGTAAGTAAATATCCTAATTATCAAGAATACACTTTTAACTGTATCGGTTCTGTAGGTTACAATTTCCGTAATGTATTAGAAGAAAAGGCATTGCAATATGGAATGAAAGTAGGAAAAATCTTACGTTCACCTATTGATGATTTAGTTCAGTTCCACATTAATAGAGCGTCAAAATAGGTATAATCTATTTTGATATTAAGAAACACAAAGGGTGAAAATCATGATTTTCACCCTTTGTGTTTCTTAATAATTTCATAACAAAGCATTTATACACACATCACACTAAAATGCGTCTTTTGAAAAAACGAAGTTATGAAACGAAACCTCGATATCGTAGTACTATCAGACATTCATCTCGGAACACATGGAAGTCACGCAAAAGAGTTGTTGTATTACCTGGAGTCCATCGCTCCAAAAATGCTCATTTTGAATGGTGATATAATCGATATCTGGCAATTCAAAAAAAGCTACTTCCCATCCGAGCACTTACATGTGATTAAAAAAATCATTGATTTAAGTGCAAATGGTACAGAAGTCTATTATATTACAGGCAATCACGACGAAATGTTGCGCAAATTTGCAGATCTTAAACTCGGAAATATCAAATTGACCAATAAGCTCCTACTATCACTTAATAATAAAAAAGCATGGATATTTCATGGTGACGTATTTGATGCCTCCATTCAACATTCCAAATGGTTGGCCAAACTTGGGGGTTGGGGATATGATAAACTGATCCAGCTCAATCATTTTATCAACTGGGTCTTGATAAAGATGGGTCGAGAAAAATACTCCTTATCTAAAAAAATAAAAAATAGTGTCAAGAAAGCAGTCAAATATATTTCAGATTTTGAAGAGACGGCCACAGAACTAGCAATAGAAAAAAACTATGACTACGTCATATGTGGACATATCCACCAACCACAAATCAAGGAAGTCATCACCAGAAAAGGGACTGTAACCTATATGAACTCCGGCGATTGGGTTGAAAACCTAAGTAGTCTAGAATATCATAACGGCAAATGGACATTGTTTCATTACGAAGACTATAAAGAGTCGATTATGAAGAATAAACTAACCGATACGCCGATATTTACGTTAGAAGATTTAAAGAAATTAGTCACCATATAAATACAAAAGGGGAATTGATCAGTTCCCCTTTTGTATTTATAATTCGATCGATTCACCAATTGCAGGTAAGTATAATGTCTTACCATAATTTGCGAATTTTTCAGAAGCATTAACTTTATCAATGGTAATAGGAGGAAATGTATCGTAATGCACACCCACTATTTTATCACAATTAATAAATTCTGCCGCCTTTACCGCATCATCAACATCCATTGTATAATGTCCACCGATAGGTAAAAATGCCCAATCCAATTCAAGATCTGCCAAAAGCTTCATTTCCATTGTAAGCGCTGTATCTCCTGCAAAATAAATTTTCTTGTTACCAGAATGCAGAATGAAACCAACAGGAAATCCACCATATTGTCCGTCAGGAGTGCTATTTGTATGCATAGCATATACCATCTTCACAGTCCCAAAAGAAGTCACAATAGTTCCTCCTAAATTGAACTCAATCACTTTTTCATCCGGAACTCCTTGTTTCCTAACCCATGCTGCAGTCTCTACAATAGCTGCAACAGTTGCTTGGCTATTTTTTTGAATCTGTGCCATATCTGCCACGTGATCCTGATGACCGTGACTTAAAAAAATATATTCTGGTAATAGGGCATTAACGTCTACACCCTTTGCCAAGGGATTATAACTGATAAATGGATCCATTAAAACCTCGTGTCCATCAAAATCAAATGCAACACAAGATTGTCCGTAATAGGTAGCTTTCATAGTTTATTGATTAAATAGTCCTCCTAATCCACCTAACATATCCTGACTAGCAGCAGACATTTCAGATTGACTCACATTTTCCGCTTGTACCATTGCCTTATTTAAAGCCACGACAAGCAATTCCTCCAACTCCTCCTTATCCGCATTACTCAAAAAGATCGGATCAATGGTAATTTCCTTGATTTCTTTATTAGCGGTAGCAACGACTTTTATAAGTCCACCCTCGGCTTCTCCAAATACAGAAATATTATCTAATCGCTGTTTAATTTCTTGTGCTTTTTGTTGCGCTTGGAATAATTTATCAAACATAATATAAGATCTAAATGAACAATTCTAAATGTATTGCAATTTACGAATTTGAAATCAAAACATAGATGTCAAAATTACCTTTCAATTTAATTCGCAAATCAAATCATCCTTTCGTAAATTTGCGGCATGCAAAGCAATCAAGAAATTTTAGTTGAAGCTATCCTGAATCAATATGAAGTTGATCAAGCTCATTTGCCACAAGGAATTTTAGATGAAATCTATGCTATACCCAGTAACTTGGTGACGAGTAATGATATCATAAATTACACCAAGTATATAGGTGAATTATTAAATAAACCAGAAAAAACAGCTGATCTCGTAGAAATTTTAGATGATGAAGTTCATATTATCATCCATAAACTGAAATTTATTACCGCAACCGATCGTCCTAAAGTGATTGTTGTCGATGGCCTTAATCCAACAGTTATCAACACAAGCCGGTATGTGCAAGAATGCCTGACCATTTCAGGCGGGATATCAACAACTCGTATTGATGAGGCTGATAAAGTCATTGTTATCAATGATGAAGAATTGACAATTGCTCAAATCCCCAATCTATTATCTGATTCCAATTGGTACGATAGCAATGCCATTAAGCTAAACCAAGTTTTCTTAGTCAATAAGGAAGAATTCGGCAAAACTCCTGGAAAAAACTACTGCCTAGAATTAGAAACATTAGCTGAGATACTCCAACCCAAATACTTTTTTTACGGGTTAGAAGGCAAGACATGGATTCAATTTCAACTGCAATAAAAAAAAGCTGACTTAGTAGTCAGCTTTTTTATTTAAGCAAATCTCTTTCTAATCAAAGCATATAGCTTTTCGACCGAACTAGGTTTTTCAATCCATTTATTTTTCACCGCGTAATTCGTTTGTAAAAACGCATCCGCTTCTGCATAATCATTACAGCGATTCAGTAACTCAATTGCTTCGCTGTAAGCCAAACTATAACCATTGAAAAGATCTTTAATAAACAAGAGCTTATCATTTAGATTAATGATCGTCTTAATATCCCTGACCTGACCTGAATTACTTGCTGTATTATTCATTTCATAGACACGATTTTGCACCCCCGCTTTCTTTTGTTGTGAAATAATTTCATTTAATGTCAAAGGTCGAGCCGCAACCTCGGGTTCAATTGGAGCTTCCACACGAATTGCTTCTTCAATTAAAATTTCCTTAGACTCCTCAATGACTTCATGAACAACAACTGCTGGCTCCTGCCTTTCCAGAACTGCTGGCTGCGCCTCATTGAGCTCAACTTGCTTTTCCTCTTGCACAGGAGCAGCATTAGCCTGTTCATCATGCACAACTTCATCTTCAGCTTCGATCTCTTCAAGAGGATTAATTTCTTCCACATTCGTAGATATCACATCCGTTTCCACGTCCGTATTTTCAACTGCTACATCATTTTTTTCTTCAATAACTTCTACAGGAGCAACTGGTTGTTCTTCTTTCTTTTGTGGACTTCCTTGAAACAAATTAGAAGGTGGCGTAAAGTAATTATTAAACGATACTTTCTCTTCATCTTTTTGATCATGTACTACTTTTGGCGCAGCAGGTTCATCTTCCCGAGCCAATTTCTGATCTTTATCAAGAAGATCTTGCGCCTTTAACACCCCTACTTGAGCAGCAAGGTATTGCGCAGTAGCCTCTAAAAGAGCTAAATCAGTTTTTTTATTTTCAAAACCATTTTTTGAAAGTGCTAGATACTGTACTTCCAACTCTTGCAGTACATCCCCTATTTTATCAAATAAATTTTGTTGCGTCGCCATAAATTATACATTTCTTTGTTCTTGATGCCAGTAAAAGCCTAAATTTTACAAATGGAATTAAACCCTATTTTCAACTTACTGATTTATACTTTATTGTTCAGTATTTTAGTTATTATAGACTCAAATTTAATATTAAATTCTGATATTAGCAGGACTTAATCCGTATTATTTTACTTTAAAAATCAGATTTAGCACTGATTAAGGATAATACTCAATTTATTGATTTTAATTCATTTAAATGCTTTTTTCTGAACATAATTTCACCCAAAGAGGGCCTGCATATGGAAGTATCGAAGTTATTTGTGGTTCCATGTTCTCGGGTAAGACCGAAGAGCTCATTAGAAGACTTAAGCGAGCACAATATGCCAAACTCCATGTTGAAATTTTCAAACCAGCAGTAGACAAAAGGTATGATGATCTTTTAGTGGTATCACATGATAGCAACAGTATTCCATCTACACCAGTCGATCATTCATCATCCATTTTGCTACTGAGCAATGATACCCAAGTCGTTGGTATAGATGAAGCCCAATTTTTTGATGAAGGATTGACAGATGTCTGTGTCAATTTGGCAAATAAAGGAATTCGTGTCATAGTAGCCGGATTAGATATGGATTTCAAAGCACAACCCTTCGGACCCATTCCCAATATTATGGCTATTGCTGAACATGTAACTAAAGTACATGCCGTTTGTATGCAATGCGGAGCCCCTGCAAATTATTCTTTTAGAACTTCATCAGATACAAAGACAGTCCTTTTGGGCGAGAAAGAAGCTTATGAAGCAAGATGTAGAAGATGTTATTATAATTTAACAAACTCTTAACAATTTTTTAATATTCCAACTATTTTTTGGCATTAGGTTTGTATATCTATATCAAACAAGATAATAACAGCTACTCGTAGCTATAAAAATACTTTTCATAATTTAGGTTTATAATTGGTTAGTTAAAGTCCACCCTCCCAAGGTGGACTTTCTTTTTATACGATCTATTGAAAATGAAATAAAATAAAAAAAACCAACAAATAAATTTGTTGGTTTTTCAATTTCTATTTTTTTACCCAGTTGACAATTTCATCTGCCAATGGATTTACAGCTGAACGATAACGGTGAACCAGTTTACCATGCTCATCAATTAGAAACTTTTCAAAGTTCCATTTAATTTCGCCTTTAAAATCTGGATTGTCCTGACTGGTTAAATACTTAAATAGTGGATCAATTTGATCACCTTTCACATCAACCTTCTCAGCCATTAAAAATTCAACTCCAAAATTTTGTTGACAAAACTCCTGAATATCATCATTTGTACCTGGCTCCTGATTTCCAAAATTGTTCGCTGGAAATCCGATAATCACCAGATCTTTACCATACAATTGATAAAGCTCTTGCAAATCTTTATACTGCTTGGTAAAACCACATTTTGAAGCCGTATTGACTATTAAAATTTTCTTTCCTTTAAAAGAAGACATCTTGACGTCATGACCATCTAGACTTTTAAAGTTATAATCATAGATGCTAGGGTTTCCAAATATCATGGAAAAACAAGCAATAATTGTGGATAAAATCATCATGTTGTGTTAAAAATTTATAAGTGAACTTTTTTCTCTTTCAATCACGAAATCAAATAATTCGTTGATAGGGGATTTTAATATTTTACCAATTTTAATATGATGACCATTACATACATCACGGAGTATCAAATCAAGATAATAAGCGATAGAACCCACAAAATGACATTCATAATCTTGATAATCCTGATACGTGAGTACGCACGTCTGAACATATTCTTCAAAACCTGACCGAACAATTTCATCAATAAAAGGATGCGTAATATTGGCCGATAAAAATGGTGCAAATGAAGCCAAATAAGCATTTGGTCTTTCTTTTTGATAAACATTCTTAATAACGATCTCTTTTGTTACCCGATAATGTTCAGCAAAATTCTCAGCCAGATCTTTTGGAAGCCTTCCATACAGAAATAAAGTGATTAACTTTTTTCCAAACCACGCTCCTGAGCCCTCATCACCTAGCACATACCCATTTCCATAGTTAGAAGGTTGCACCTCCTCACCATCAAAAAAACTGATATCAGACCCCGTACCTAAAGTTGCTATATAACCTTTGTTCTTACCACAGGTAGCTAATGCACTTCCAACGAGATCATTCTCAACAGATATAAATGCATTTTCAAACAATGGAGTCAATGCATTTGAAACCATTTCCCTTCTATCAGGAGAAATACAGCCGGCACCATAAAAATAAAGTTCCGTTATTTCATTGGCATAAGGTATAATTTCGGGTATCTCTTTGATCACCCGAGTAATTTCTTTATCGTTTACAAAAAAAGGATTGAGCCCATTTGTAGAAAAAGACAAAGGAGGACTATCTGGAAGTTCCAATTTCCAATCTGATTTGGATGAACCACTATCAACAACTAAAATCATAAATAAAAAGATTATGCTCCATGGAGCGTATCAAATATACAAAATTTTCAAGTTTTAAAATAACTTAACATTTGCCCTCAAAGCAAAATTACTAACGACACCAAAACATTCACTAATAAATTTTGTATAACACGCATAACCTTGTACTTTTGTAAACCACAAATAAATTTTGAACTGATATACGTATCAGTTATTTAACGCTTTAAAATGATCGAAAAAAGTAATAATACATCAAAAATACATTTTGATGTTTCCTTTAGTGAGCCTCAAGCACATTACGCCGATATCAAGATGTCAATCAAAGAAATTCAGACTGATTTCATTGATGTAAAAATGCCAGTTTGGTCTCCAGGATCCTATTTAATACGCGAATATTCAAAACAATTAGAACGATTCTCCGTCGAAGATCATGTAAAGTATGAAAAAATAAGCAAAAATACTTGGCGTATTTATTGCAAAAATTTAAACTCATTAGTGATCAACTATTATGTTTACGGTTTTGAAACTTCCGTCCGGACTAATTTCATCAATGAAGAACACGCTTTTATTGTTCCGACCGCTACTTTCTTATACATCGACGGAATGATTGATGAATCGGTAACTGTCAAATTCTTTCCAAAGAAAGATTGGAAACACATCTCAACGGGGCTTGAAAAAGTCGAACATCATACATTTTTTGCTCCTGACTTTGATATTTTATACGATTCACCGATTGAAATAGGGAATCAAGATATTTGGACGATCCAAGCATCAGGTGTAGAGCATGAGTTTGCCATGGTTGGAGGCGGAACCTATGATAAAGAAAGATTAAGCGCAGATGTACAAAAAATAGTAGAAGAAGAAACTCGTATCTGGGGATCCAATCCCAATAAAAGATACGTATTCATCACGCATAACTATCAATCAGGAGGAGGAGGATTAGAACATCTCAATTCAACAGTACTCGGCGCCTCTAGAACAGCCTATAGCAATGAAGGATCTTATAAAACATACTTAAGCCTCATTGCACATGAGTATTTTCATCTGTGGAATGTAAAACGTCTACGTCCTAAAGCATTAGGCCCTTTTGATTACGATCAGGAAAACTATACGGCAGGACTTTGGATTATGGAAGGATTTACCTCTTACTACGACAATTTAATCATCAAAAGGTGTGGTTTCTTTTCCGAACAAGAGTATCTCAATTTATTAGCAAACGATTTCACTACAGTTCTCAATCGTCCCGGTCACCAGATACAATCTGCTGCCGAAGCCAGTTTTGACGCGTGGATCAAGTATTATCGACAGGATGAAAACTCGCCCAATTCCAGCATCTCCTACTACAATAAAGGCGCTATGCTAACCGTCCTTTTAGATTTAAAAATCATTGCAGCCTCAAAAGGAACAAAAAAATTAGACAATGTCTTACAAGTAGCTTATGAGTATTTCTATTTACAGCAAAATAGAGGATTTGAAGAGTATGAATTTCAACAATTGGTAGAAGAAGTCTCTGGAATTTCCGTCGCTGAGATCTTCCATGCTGCTCATGAAAATGGTGAACTCGCTTATAATGACTATTTCAATTTAGTTGGATTTGAAATTATAGATATCAATGCCGAAAGCAGTTATCTAAGTCTTGGAATTAACTATCAAAAAAATGATGGATTGCATATCATTACGGCAGTAGAGAGAGGATCAGGAGCTTGGGATGGGGGATTGAATGTTCGAGATGAGTTAATTGCAATCAATGGTATCCGATTAGATATGAAGGACAAAGAGTATGATTATTTTATGCAGCATAGTACTGAAGGCGAAATTTTAGATATCTTAATAGCGAGAGATGGTATCATTAAAGAACTTAAAATTCAGATACGCTCCAATAATAAAAAAATGTTCCGGATCCAACCACTAAAAGATCAATCCGAAGAACAGCAAAAATTAGCTCAATTCTGGCTGTCATAACAAATAACAGGCTGTCTTTCTCATGGTAAGACGGCCTGTTATTGCTTAGATCGAGTGCTAAAATTTATACCGGAAAGAAAATCCAATTGGATCTATTAATTTTATCGAACTGGATTGTAAAAAATCAAAATATGGTTTCACATCCAAAGAAACTTGAAATGGAGTTTCTGGAATATTATATTCAATTCCAATGATTCCATCGATACTGAGTGCCAATTCAGAATCATGTTCCACACGTTTTCCATCAATTGTTTTGTCCTTTTCCTTATAAGATCCAAGACCACCACCAAAGCCATAATACCAGTTAAAAGCAGATGATAGAGGTCTATAATATTCATATAAACCAACGACTCTAAACCTTCTGTAGTTGGAGTTACTTTGGATGCTTAATAGCGCCTCTAAAGCTCGGTCATTTGAGAGTGTATGTCTATACGTAATTCCTTGAGCAGAACCAAAACGAGCTCCAATTGCGCCTTTAGAATCTAACTGAGCAAAAGCTTCATTTGATACTCCCAATAAACCAATTGCTACCCCAAAGATCCAAGATAATTTTTTCATACTTAATGTCCGTAATTTGTTTTTCAATATAATTTTCCAAAGGTAATATCAATAATTAAACGATACAAACATTAAAATGTTATCAACAATTTTAAATATAAAAAAATGCACATCAAAACATTTTTCATATATTAGACTGTATTTGAATACTTAGTAATAACCCAATTAAGTACATATTATAAATTTATTATGGCACTACAAAATAGAATTTTTGATCTCATCACCAATTATATATCCGAATATTCTGATAAAACGATTATTGCGGGTCGCGATAAAACAGGTCGTTGGAAAACATATTTAGCAAGTGAATTTATTGATCGTGTAAATAACCTGAGCAAAGCATTATTGAACCTAGGTTTACAAAAAGGAGATCGAGTAGCCCTGATGTCTGGCAATCGTCCCGAATGGAGCATCGTAGATTTTGCATGTAATCAATTAGGGATTGCGCTAGTTCCACTTTACCCAACATTGGCCCCACAGGACTTATCTTATATTATCAATGACGCAGAAGCTAAATTGGTCTTTGTCAGTAATCGTGAACTGACGGCACGTGTTATCGAAGCATTGAGCGACCACCAGTTAACGATACCCATATATAGTTTTGAAACCACAGCTGATGAAAAAACCTTAGAAGCTCTTTATCAAATCGGAGAAAAATTAGAAACAGATCTAAAACCATATCATGATGCCATCCATGAAGATGACCTACTGACATTGATTTACACCTCAGGTACCACTGGTAAACCTAAAGGTGTATATCTATCCCATAAAAATATTTTGAGCAATGTACAGGCCTGCTATCACCTCATCAGATCAGATTTCAAAAAAGCGGTCAGTTTCTTGCCTCTCTGCCATATCTTTGAGCGCATGGTCGTTTACATGTATTATTCAAAAGGCGTAGAAATTCATTTTTGCGAAACCCTAGACAATATTGTTGTAGATATCAATGAAGTAAAACCAGATGTCTTTACAACAGTACCACGCGTATTAGAAAAAGTATATGATAAAATCGTCGCAAAAGGAAAAGATTTGACAGGAATAAAGAAATCACTATTCATGTGGGCACTCAATTTAGGTCTTCAATATCAGGAGCCTACGAAAAATAGTTCTTGGTACAATTTTAAACTCGCTATCGCTCGAAAATTAATTTTTTCAAAATGGAAAGAAGCATTAGGGGGTAATATCAAAATAATTGTATCCGGTGGAGCCGCACTTCAAGAAAGACTTGCCCGTGTTTTTTGGGCAGCAGATATCAAAGTTCTTGAAGGATATGGTTTGACAGAGACGTCACCTGTTATTGCTGTAAACACGTTCTATGATACTGGGGTCAAATTTGGAACCGTAGGAAAACCATTAAAAAATCTAGAAGTAAAAATCGCTCAAGATGGTGAAATTTTGGTAAAAGGCCCAAGCATCACTTCAGGATATTACAAAAACGATGAAGCCACAAAAGAAACCTTTGATGAAAATGGATTTTTCAAAACTGGAGATATTGGAGAAATTTCATCCGATGGCTTTTTAAAAATCACCGATCGTAAAAAGGAAATGTTTAAAACAGCCGGTGGCAAATATATTGCTCCGCAGGCTATTGAAACAAAATTGATGGAGTCTACTCTCATCGCCCAGATTATGGTCGTCGGAGAAAATAGAAAGTTTCCTTCCGCATTGATTGTACCCGCATTTGAAGAAATTGAAAAATGGATGAAACATAAAGGTATTCCTGTTGTTTCTAAAGAAGAGACCATCAAAAATCCAAAAGTAATTGAGAAGTATAATCAAGAAGTAGATCGATTATCCACCGAATTTGGTCACTGGGAAAAAATCAAAAAATTCATCTTACTATCCAAAGAATGGACCATTGATGAAGGTCAATTAACCCCTAAACTCAGTTTAAAAAGAAAAATCATTCTTAAAGAGAATGAAGAAAAAATTGAAAAAATATATCAAGAAAATAGTTAAACAAAATACCCCTCTATCTAAAAAATAGGGGGTATTTTCTGAAATAAAATTTGTTTTATCTGCACCTCACAACATGAAAGAAGTATACTTTAAAGATCTATTCACACACCATTACTGGAAACAAGTTTTAAGATTAGTCTATGATGCCTTTAATGGTTTTATGGACGACAATTGCATGAAAAAAAGTGCTTCATTAGCCTACTACACCATTTTCTCCATCGGTCCATTATTAATTATTGTGATCTGGTGTATCGGTTTCTTTTATGGCGAACATCTCAGTCAAGAAACATCTGCACAAAAAGAAGTTTTTGATGAACTTATGGTTCTATTTGGAAAAGATGTAACCGTTCAAATTCAATCTTATATTCAAAAAATAAATTTTGAAAATAAATCCAACATTGGTATCACAGTAGGGGTTGTAACACTCATTATCAGTTCCACAACACTTTTTGTAGATATACAAGATTCCATCAATCAGATATGGAAAGTAAAACCAAAACCTAAAAAAGGATGGTTAAAATTGATCATTAATCGCCTGATCTCATTTTCCATCATCATTGCATTGGGGTTTTTACTAATTGCTTCTCTGATGATCAATGGGGTGATCGCCGCCGTCACAAATTTAGTTATACAATACTTACCGTTTATCCCCATCACGTTAATCGATTGGATCAATACAAGTATCACCTTTGTCGTCATTGTCACACTATTCGGTTTTATTTTTTCATTCCTCCCCGATGCCAAAGTAAAATTTAAAGATATCCTAGGTGGCGCGATATTCACGAGCTTATTATTTATGTTAGGTAGATATTTAATATCCCTGTACTTGACATTCTCTTCGACAGCAAGTTTATATGGAGCAGCTGGTTCAATCATTGTCATGTTATTATGGATCTATTATTCTGCAGCAATCTTATATTTCGGTGCTGAATTTACCAAATTTTATGCTCAAAAACTGGGCGGAGGTATTGAACCCTCCTCATTTGCAGTCATGATTGAACAGACAGAACGGACCAAAAAAGTCGGTGAAGATGCCGATGCCAAAGAAGGTGAAATTATTCAAGTTCTTAAATAAAAAAAGGGAGTGCTTCTAAAATGAAGCACTCCCTTTTCTCGATATATGAAAGACCTTTTTACTACTGTCTGACTTGGTAATGGATTACTTTTCTACCCACATTACCCGTTTCATCCATTCCTTCCACGACAACTTTATATTGACCATTTCCATCAGCATTATAAAATTCTAAAGCAGCCTCACCAGTTTCTGTGACCTGCACTTTTGGATTCCAATATATTGTTGTTCTTAAATCATTAACAGCTTTGCTTGCTGCTGTTTCATATTTAGGTACATAAAACTTTCTTTCCTTAATATATCCTAATGGGAATAAATCAATCACATTCGATTTCGGCAACAATTTTTCAATCTCCGATAAAGACATTCTTGGTTTCTTCTCTACTTTTTTGGTATAGATCGAAACGACACCATTATTTTGATACATTCTTGAAACTGTTCCCAGATCATCTTTCAAGAAAATTTCAATTCCTTCAATATCGACAACATTAATACCATTTAATCCCGGTTCGTCAATCGCCATTCCATTTAAGAAAAATTGAACAGGAACCCGACTACCGCTGTTATAATCTCGAGTGACATAATACTTTTGAGTCTGTGAATCGTATGTTATACCCGTCAATAATGTGGTCAGACACATGGTCAAAACATTACAACCGGTTAATCGATCAGCCTCGATACGGTGCTCAGGCATAGATAATCCCGAAATAGAGGGAAAGTCCCTATTTGTAATTACTTTTTTCTGTACCCCTGTAATCGCAACTTCATCTAATAAAATTGATGTTCTAAATTCCTTCTTGCTATTTTCCAAATAAGGAGCAATTGCTTTGTCAATATTCATGACAAAGTTATTTTTATAAGCATTATTCTTATCGATTTCCGGAAAGTAAGTTTGATCCATATTGATCACCATACTCCGATAATTATCATTTCCACGCGCATTAACCGTCACTTTGGATGAATCAGTAAATACAAGATCCTTAAACAAGAATCGTCCCTTATCGTCCGTATACGTATCTTTACGAATACTGCGTGAAGGAATGGACAATAATAATCCACCATTTGGAACAGTCCGGCCTGTATTCAAGCGTAAAGTTCCTCCAATTTCAATTCCTTGTTCAGGCATAAAAGATAACGTAGGAAGTTTTTCAGCAATCAAATCTTGATATTCAAATCTGCGGAAACCCTGCGTCATTAATAAAGCATCTAATGCTTTGTCCCGATTTGTATTTTTCTCATCAAAATAAGAATTTGGATTTTCAATATAACCTTTCAAATCAGAAGTCAATAAAAAATTGCTGACAATCGACAAATCTTGTTGATCATCATAAGGAACCTTCGACTCATCGATGACAGAGATCGAATAACTTCCTGGATATTTTTTACCATTATTCAAGACTGAAAGTTTCAAATTAACCTTTTCTTTAGCCTTAAACAATTCCTTATTAACCGATAAATTGATATCTAAAAGCTTTTCACTCTTAACAAATGTTAATCGTTCACTAACTACTTTACCTGCAGTATTTAGTAGAGTCACTTGAGCAATACCATTAGGCAGACGCTCTTTTGGAATCACAATAAGAGCAGATGCACTTTTCAAATTTGCTTGAGCTGCATATACGAGGTGTCCATTTGATTGCACCAAAACATAGTACGATTGATTAGGCGATTGAGCAAAATCTTCATCACTGGTCACAATAGCCATATTCAGATTTGTTTCATCTTGCTTCAGATAAACAACATTGGCTTTATTCTGAACCACCTGTGGCAATTTATATTTACGCTCTTGACCATTCGCAAAAGTGATCACAGCTTCGTATTTTTCATTCGCTATAGGCAACAAGCTAAAATAGCCCATTCCCAAACCAAAATCTGAAAATTCAGCCACTTGTTTACCCTTACCGTCCAAAATACGACCTTTAACAGGCACACCCTTTCCCGATGAAGAAACAGCTTTAAAAGCAACATTTTTAGCAATACCTGCTAGCAAATCACCACCCTCTGGAAAAAACTGAACATCAGCATCCCAAAGAGAATTCTTCAATGAAAATGTACTCTTTAATGGCTTTTCATTTTTATTTTCTAGAAGGGAGACCTCCAAATATGCTTTCTGCAAAATATCTTTTTCCTTGGCACTCAAGTTCACCGTAATTCTACCCAGATTATCCGTTTCACCTTTTCCATTAGCAATGGTTTCCCAGCCAGATATTAAAGACCAATTGACCTTCGAATTAATCAAAAGTTTGCCGACTGGATCTCTGAACTGAATAACAGCTTGACTTTTTGCCGCATTTTGATCGTTATTAATAAAGGAGATATCTGTTATCAATTTTTTATTAATAGCATCACCAACAGGAACGACTTTATTAAAGAAGTAATCGGAAGAGAAGTTTCCCATCCATTTTGTATAAGCCCTGAAGCGATAATTATCTTGAGCCAGATATTGTGGATCTAATACCAAATAGCCATCTCCTACTCCTTTATCTAAAGGAATTCTTAAGGTCTGTATCAATGAATCTCGGCTATTCAGCACTTCCACATAGGTAATCTTACTCGGCTCATATTCTGCAAGATTGCGAGACAGGTAACTGTTAAACCACAACGTATCTCCTACAGCATAATAAGGTTTGTCAAAATGCAAGTGTACTTTTTCTACAGGAAATACTTGGAATAACTTTTGTACTCTTTCGACTATGGTATTGATCGGCAGTGTCGCATCAGTAGTCTGGGCAACAAGATGTTGAGCACCACAAACACCCATGGTAAGCGTCAATAATTTTATATACTTCATCTAATACTATTGGTAATTAAAATAGAATAGATAAATATATTCAATTTTAATTAAATATGGGAAGTATCCTCCATTTTTAACATTTTTTAATCTAGAGCAATGGGGCCAATAGTCGACATAAAGAATCGATCCCCCTTTTCCATTTTTTTCGATGTGCCCATATATATAAGGTAACCAGATCAGACTCCTGCTTATCAATTTCAAATTGCTGTTCCAAACGTTTACAATAGGCATTATCCGAGACAATACTCGATATTTCATAATTGATATAAAAACTTCGCATATCCAGATTGACAGTTCCTACAAAAGCCAATTGACCATCAATGCAGATTGTTTTAGCATGAATAAAACCTTTCTGATAGAGATAAACCTGTACACCGCGCTGTAAAAGTGGTTTTAGAAAAGAAAAAGAAGCATGTTGCACAATATACGAATCGGACCGCTCAGGGAGCATCAATTCCACTTTTACACCTGAGGAGACTGCGATCTCCAAAGCCGTTGATAATTGCTCACTAGGAATAAAATAAGGAGTACACAGTTGAATACGCTCTTTTGCATCATTGATGGCCAATATAATAGCCTCCATATTAAAAGGTCCCACAGATCCCGGGTCACTTGATGAAAAAGCAACAGCAGCACGCTCAGGAATATGGGCAATATTAAAATTCAAATATTCTTCACTCAATAAAAATGGCTCTCCGTCCGTTTGATTCCAGCTATTCCAAAATTGGATTTGTAAATTATTCACCGCAATACCTTCTACCGCCATAGCTGTATCCCTCCAATACGCATTTTGACTAGGAAGATTAATGTAGCGATCTGAGATATTGATCCCACCTACAAACCCGTATTGGCAGTCGATAACAACAATTTTTCTGTGATTGCGATAATTGCTATTCGCTAGAGAAGTAAAATTAACCGGTAAAAATGCAACAAAGGGGTAACTCGGAGGATTTTTACGTAAATATTTTATCACATCTGGAGAACCAAAACTATCTAATATCAAACGAACTTTTACTCCTGATTTTGCCTTTTCTTCTAAAATCTTTAATACTTGGGTACCAATATGATCCAACTCAAAGATATAGTATTCCATATGGATGGAATGCGTTGCTTCACGAAGCCTTTTCAATAAAACCGGAAACTTTTCTTCACCATTAATAAACAATTCGACCCGATTATTTAAGGAAAAAAAAGATAGTTTTTGATTTTTCAGATAATCAAACACCCGAGATAAAGTGCCTATTTTTTCATGAATTGTCTCCAGTTGCTCATCCATTCTAATAAGACTTTCTTGCCAAGCAGCAAGCAATTTGGTATGTTGCTCCCGATTAATATGTTGTAATCGCTTAACTTTTCTAAACTTTTGACCAAATAAATAATAAAGAATCACGCCAATACCAGGTAGAAACACAATAACCATAACCCAGGATATTGTTTTCGTCGGATTTCTGTTTTCAATAAGTATCGTACTTATTATACCAAAATACAAAATAAATAAGGGCAGCCAATACCAATTTAACAACCATTGCCACACCTGATTCCAATCAATTTCAATTTGATTAATTAAGTTTTCCATAAAAAATCAGCATATTTTTAACCTTATAAGTAACAAAATCCTCTCTTAAACGTTTTAACTATTGTAACATATTAGATACACAATAAACATGTTGCGAAACCTCCAAATGAAGTTTCAATTCATTTAATCCAATTTGTTAACAAATGTTAAATCAAAAAAGCAAGGCCATATTGGCAATGTTTATGTTAGACACCCTAATAATTTAAAAGTCAAAAGTTAATTAACAATTAACCGCTATAGAACGCTATATCATATTTATGAATAAATTTACACTGTTTATCCTAGCCCTATCCTCCTCCGGAATACTCTTTTTTAGTTGTAACTCTGGTAGTACTAAAGAATTAGATAAAAAAAACAACGCTATTGCCCTGCCAATATACTCAATTGATACAAGTTCTGCGAATACCGTAAAAGATTATATTGGCACTATCGAAGGAAAGGTAAATGTGGAAATCCGTCCTCAGGTAGAAGGAATTTTAGAAGAAATCTACGTCGATGAAGGTGATTTTGTTGAAGTTGGGCAAAAATTATTTAAAATAAATGCCTCTGCTTACGATGAGATTTTAAATAATATGGTCGCTACAGAAAATGTAGCTAAAGCAAAATTACAAAACGCACGATTAGAAATGGAACGGCTTAGACCTTTGGTTGAGAACGAGGTAATTTCCGAAGTACGTTTAAAATCTGCCCAATCAGAATTTGATGTTGCTAAAGCATCTCTACAACAAGCATCAGCTGCTGTGCGCTCTGCAGATATCGACAAACAATTTACGACTATCAAAGCACCGGTTTCAGGTTATATTGGACGTATACCCAAACGTGTCGGAAATTTAGTAACTAAAAATGATTCCCAATCTTTAACTGTTCTTTCTGATGTCCAAGAAGTCTATGTGTATTTTTCTATGAGTGAATCCGATTTCTTGTATTTCACTAAAAAACAAGCCAAACAAGATTTAAAAGATTCGATTTATACCGCAAGCGGAAAAATTAGAAAACTAGCTTTCCCAGAAGTGTCTCTATTGCTAGCAGATGGTGAAGCCTATGGTCGAAAAGGTAAGGTAGATGCTGTCAATGGACAAGTAAATAGAACCACGGGTGCAATTTCTTTACGGGCAACATTTCCAAATACGGACAATATTTTACGCACAGGAAGTACCGGTACTCTCAAGTTTGTAGAAACACAAAAAGGTGTTATTCAAATACCACAAGTATCCACATCAGAATTACAAGATAAAACCTTTGTATATGTCGTTGATAACAAAAATATTGTTCATCGCAGATCCGTCAAAATTGAGGGAAAATCCAATTCAAACTATATTATCTCAGAAGGCTTAGCTGTCGGAGATCGGATTTTACTATCAGGGTTTGACAAAATATCGGAAGGTGCTACCATTATTCCAATCAACAAAACCAAGTAATCAACTTTTCCTAATTTATAATAAAACGATCTATAAATGTTAAAAACATTTGTTAATAAACCCGTATTGGCTACCGTGGTCTCCATGCTCTTAGTAGTCTTGGGAGCCGTGGGATTAAAAATGCTACCCGTATCTCGGTTTCCAGAAATTGCTCCTCCTTCCGTAGTCGTTTCATTAAGTTATCCTGGTGCTAATGCCGAGACAGTAGCCAAGTCTGTTCTCTTACCTATAGAAGAAGCTATTAATGGTGTAGAAGATATGACCTACATCCGATCTACAGCCAGTAATTCTGGATCTGGCTCGGTACAGGTTTTTTTCAAAACCGGTATTAATCCAGATATTGCCTCTGTTAATGTTCAGACCAGAATATCAAAAGCGATAGGTTCTATTCCATCAGAAGTCAATGAAGCTGGTATCACCGTGATGCCTCGACAATCTGGAGTCATCATGACCATTAATCTTTTTGCAGATTCCAAAGAGAGTATGTTTGATGAAACGTTCTTACAAGCTTATTCACAAATCAATATTATCCGACCTTTACTTCGTGTAGACGGTATCGCCCAAGTTTCACGCGTCGGAGCACGTGATTACTCCATGCGCATGTGGTTGAACCCTGAAAAACTAGCTTTATTCAATCTCGTACCAGACGATGTAATTACAGCAATCAAAGACCAAAATTTTGAAATAGCACCCGGAAAATTTGGAGAGACTTCAGATGAAGTATTTGAAACCGTAATCAAACATAAAGGGCGCTTCAGTCAACCCGAAGAATTTGAAAATATTGTCATCAAAACAAATGAAGATGGTTCTGTATTATATTTACGCGATTTGGCGCGTATTGAATTTGGTTCTTCCAATTTAGGTTCCGACAATAAAGTAAATGGGAAACCAGGATTGACCTTAAATATTACACAAACATCTGGTTCAAATGCCCATGATATTGATATTGAAGTTCGTAAAGTATTGGAAGATCTATCCAAAACATTTCCAGAAGGTATTAAATATGAAGTTTCCTATTCAGTTAGAGATCAGATTGATTCATCCATATCTCAAGTAAAACACACCCTATTTGAAGCCTTTATATTAGTCTTTATTATCGTCTTTATCTTTCTACAAGATTTTAGATCAACGATCATTCCTGCAATCGCCATTCCTGTTTCACTTATCGGTACCTTTTTCTTTCTCAATCTATTTGGCTTCTCGCTCAACGTGTTGACCATGTTTGCCTTGGTACTCTCGATCGGTATTGTTGTTGATGATGCCATTGTTGTGGTCGAAGCGATTCACCTAAAAATGCATGAGACTGGTATGAAAGCCCGAGAAGCAACTCTTTCCACCATGTCAGAGATTTCTGGAGCTATTGTATCGATTACCTTAGTGATGGCAGCTGTGTTTATTCCTGTCGGTTTTATGGAAGGACCGGCCGGTATATTTTATAGACAATTTGCTTATACGTTAGCAACAGCCATTTTAATTTCAGCGCTAACCGCTTTGACATTAAGTCCAGCATTATGTGCCTTGATTTTAAAAGCACCTGAACACGAGGATTCATCAACACAGCCCGAAAAAAATAAATTTACCGCTTATAAAAAGCGTTTCTTTACAGCCTTTAACACCTCATTTGATAACTTAACTTCACGCTATATTGTTGGTGTTAAATATTTAATCCGAAATAAGAAGATCGCCATTACAGGTTTAATCGGTATTTCAGCGATCGGATTTACCCTATTATTATTAGCACCTAAAAGTTTTATTCCTACTGAGGATGATAGCTTCGTCACTTATTCTCTGGCGATGCAACCAGGTGCGTCATTAGCAAGAACAACAGAAGTTTTAAAACAAGCCGATAGCATTCTACAAAAGCGTAATCCAGATATTGCAGGGATGACAACCATATCAGGTTACAATGCTTTAGATGGAAGTACAAGTCCCGCATATGCAGTAGGATATATTAATCTAAAAAGCTATGATAAACGAGAAAAAATCAAAGATATTGAAGCCTTTATGGACACGATCCGTCAGGATCTTTCGGTAATCAATGAAGCGACATTTAACGTATTTCCACGACCTACTGTTCAAGGTTTCGGAGATTTCGCAGGTATTCAATTGGTTTTAGAAGATAAATTAGGTGGAGAAATTTTAGATTTTAGTAGTATCGCCGATACTTTCATCAATGAAATCAATCAGTTACCCGAAGTTAAAAGTGCCTATACTTCCTTTAAAGCAAATTTCCCACAATACGAAGTGGATATTGATGCTGTTAAAGCCAAGTCATTAGGAGTCGACATCAAATCGCTCATGTCTACCATACGTGCATATTACGGACGCGTACAAGCAGGAGATTTTAGTCGCTTTGGTCGACAATATCGGGTTTACATACAGGCAGATTACGATTACCGGACAGATCCCGAATCCTTTAAATCCATTTTTGTCAGAAATAAAAACAATGAAATGGTTCCTATCAGCACCTTACTCACCTTAAAAAAGGTCGTAGGTCCAGAAACCATCACCCGTTACAATTTATATAATGCCATTACCATTAATGCTAATCCCAATGAAGGTTACAGTACTGGAGATGCTATGAAAGCAATTGAAAAACTCGCCCTAGACAAGCTCCCTGGAAATTATAGCTATGAATGGACCGGTATGAGTTTAGAAGAGTCAGAATCGGGTTCACAAACCATATTGATCTTCATTATGAGTATCGTTTTTGTCTACTTCCTACTGTCAGCACAATATGAAAGTTATATTTTACCTTGGGCAGTATTATTATCCATTCCAGTAGGTCTTGTGGGCGTTTATGCCACCATTTTACTCGTGGGTTTAGAAAACAATATCTATGTGCAAGTGGGGGTTATAATGTTAATTGGTCTACTTGCCAAAAATGCCATTCTAATCATCGAGTTTGCCGTTCAAGAAAGAAACAAAGGACTAAGTATCTATGATTCCGCTGTAGCAGGAGCGAAATTGCGTTTACGTCCCATCTTAATGACCTCCTTTGCATTTGTCGCTGGCTTAATACCACTCATGTGGTCTTCTGGACCATCCGCAAAAGGAAACCACTCGATCAGTTTCGGTGCTGCAGGAGGAATGCTGTTTGGTGTTTTACTCGGGATTTTCATTATCCCAGTACTCTATATCATCTTCAAAACCTTAGATGAACGCTTAAAAAATAATTTTAAATCCAATTAGTCTGTTATACATGCAACATATCAATCGTCATATCTTCTTATTTACAGCTATATTGCTCCTATTATCATCATGTAAAATTGGACAGCGCTATACTGCTCCCAATTATCAACTTCCAGATCAATATCGTTCGGATTCCACCTATCAGGATAGTATGGAAGCACTTGCTCAAGTCAATTGGCGCGATTTCTTCACAGATTCGAGTCTAATTCAGCTTATTGATGCCGGATTGGCCAATAACTATGACATGCGTAGCGCAATTTTAAATATTCAAATCGCCAATCGTCAATTATCGCAATCAAAAGCCGGTTATCTCCCACAACTGGATGCAACACTTGCAGGTGTCGGACAAGAGTGGAGATCCAAGAATTACTATGCAGGACCTGCCTCTAAAATTTATGATGGAAAAGAAGCGAAAAATAATCTTTTCAAAACACAATCCCAATACTTAACTACGTTGAACCTCAGTTGGGAAATCGATATTTGGGGTAAAATATCCGCTCAAAAAGAAGAAGCTTTAGCCAATTTTTTGGGCTCTACTGAAGCAAAAAAAGCAATACAAACCAGCTTGATTGCCAACATCGCCAAAGGTTATTTTAACCTGTTGACGTTGGATGCGCAAATCGAAGTAGCACTTCGAAATGTACAGCTTAACGACAGTACATTAAGGATGATCCAATTGCAGTTTGATGCAGGCGAGATTACCTCATTAGCGATTCAGCAAACCCAATCTCAACGACTGCTTGCAGCTTCATTAGTGCCACAGTTGGAGCAAGAGATAGAAATTCAAGAAAATTCATTATTGGAGCTAACAGGAAAAATGCCTGATAAAATTGATCGTGGAAAAAGTCTACAGCATTTAATTGATGAATCTAAAATTTCTTTAGGATCACCCTTAGACTTGATCCGTAATAGACCAGATATTAGAGAAGCAGAATTAGACTTGATAGCGGCAAATGCGCAAATGAATATGAATCAAGCGCTGCGATATCCTTCATTCACGCTTGGTGGAACACTGGGTCTAAATGCGATGTTACCTGAAAACTGGTTTAATATCCCCGGATCTTTACTGGGTTCGGCTCTAGGGAATGTAACGATGCCAATTTTCAAAAATAGAAAATTAAAAACAGCATACGAAGTCTCAAAATTAGAGCGTGAGAAAGCCGAAATCAATTTACAAAAAACTGTTCTACGCTCCGTAAATGAAGTATCCAATAGTTTCACCTCACTCACCAAATTAAAAGAACAATTGGTATTAGCCGAAGCCCGAGTTGCTAATTCACACTTGGCCGTGAAAAATGCCAACTTACTATTTAAATCTGGATATGCAACTTATCTGGAGGTCATAACAGCACAATCCAATGCATTGACATCAGAATTGAATTTAGTATCGATCAAGCAGTCTCAATTGGATTCTTTTGTCGAATTATATAAATCTTTAGGTGGCGGTTGGGCAGTATCTAAATAATATGACAGTTTATTGCTCCATCCATATGGAGCAATGGACTTAAATATGGAATATCTAAATTTGCTCCACGTAGCAGAAACCAGATTCCCATCAAAATATAGATAAAAGGTAACCATTTGGAAAAATTCATCTTAAAATATGTTCGAATAAAATTACCTAAAAAAGAAAAGACCAATAATAAAGGAAGTGTCCCTAAACCAAACATGATCATGAAGTAGAAACTTGTCAGGCTAGACGATGTATTCATGGCTGCCGCGGCTGCCATGTAAAGCATACCACAGGGTAAGATTCCATTTAAAACCCCAGCAAAAAAACTCCCCCCAGGTCTATATAACCAGCGTCCCATTAATTTGGCTACTGGCTGAACAAAACGCATTTGTAATTTTGTAAAACCCTGATTTTTAATTTTGAATAATTGAATCAATCCTATAAGGAGCAATATGATTCCTGTAAAAAGACTGAGTCCCACTTGCCACCCTTGGATAGAGGCTAATTGACCAACCAGACCGAGTGCTACACCAAAAATACCATAGGTCAGTATCCGCCCAACTTGATACAATACCTTATTTAATGCAATTGTCCAGGTCAATTCTTGATTTCCTTGTACTGCAAGAAGTAAAGGTCCGCACATAACTGCACAATGAATACTTCCAAATAGACCCATAAAAAACGCAAAATACAAATAGCTCATCCTATAAATGCAATTGTTGATCTGTTAAAAAATCCAATCCACCACTCTTCCAGATAATTTCTAAATTCCAAGTCCCCTTTTTCAAACTCGAAATCGGCAATTGAAATAAGGTCGAATTGGTCTCAAAGGGTAATTGTAAATCAATACTGCTATCAGAAGGTCGCTTAAAGATTAAGTTTCCTTTATTTGCTGCATGGACAAATTCAATGTACAAGGTATCCTGACTGATTTTTACGATAGGTTTAGCCTGATGCGTGACCACATTTTCTTTTTTATTATAAACTTGATCATAGTTTAAACCCTGCTCGTAATAATCCGTATCTTCTAACGTATCCGTATCGTGGCTTACCATATAGATCCCAGCACTTACGATACATAACATAAATGCACCTAAACTTAAAAATATCTTACTACCCCAATTCATCTGCTATTTTTCTAATTTTAAAATTTCTATAAATTTACATACCAGGAGGAGCAATAAATGTTGTTTTAAGTGTCTCTACTTTTCGATCTCCAGAGTATACCGCTATTTTCACATCCTCTTTATATCTTTTAACATTTGCGTTATCAATGATCAGGAAAAAGCTTAAAGAAGCTGTTCCACCTTTAGCTAAAGAATTTATAGGATTAACAACCTGAATTTTTAATTTTTTATCCTCAGGAACTAGTCTAAAAGGCATTTCTGATGCACTCTTATTCACTAATTCTAGTGAGTAGAGGTTGCTGATAGTCTGATCATCCCGTAATTGATAAGAGCTCCCCTTAGCTCTTAATAAAGTAGCACCTACATCTGAGCGCATTAAGATGAGTGAAATAAAAACAGAAATTAAGGCAATTAATACGACCGAGTATGCGATAGCTCTTGTATTACTTCTTTTGGTGACAGTCCCTTGAATTTCACCCATGGTATAAAAACCGATCAGTTTTTTAGGCTTACCAATTTTTTCCATTACGGCATCACAGGCATCCACACAAGCCGTACAGCTCACACACTCCATCTGCAAACCATTTCGAATATCAATTCCAGTGGGACATACATGTACACAAATTTGACAATCAATGCAATCCCCTTTTACTTGCTGCGCATCTTTTTTTTGTTTACCTCGAGGTTCACCACGACGATGATCGTAGGCAACCGTTATACTTTGATCATCGAGCAATACCCCCTGTAATCTTCCATATGGACAGATCGTGGTACAAACAATTTCTCGAATGTGGGCGAATACCGCATAAAAAACAAAGGTAAAAATGGTAATGGCAAATAAGCCTCCCAAATGCTGATCGAGCGGGTCTGTAACAATTTTATAAAGAGCATCAACACCAATGATATAGGATAAAAAAATATTAGATATTAAAAATGAAATCAATAAAAATATACTATGCTTTAATATCTTTTTAAATTTCTTCTCATCAGTATTAGGACCTTCATTCAATTTTTTTTGTTGTTGCCAATCCCCTTCAATCCAATATTCGATTTTACGAAATATAAGCTCCATAAAAATCGTTTGAGGACAAGTCCAACCACACCAGATACGACCAAAAACAACAGTAAAAAGAACAACACAAACCATCACGATCAACATCCCAAAAACAAAAATGTGTAAATCCTGAGGATAAAATATACTCCCCAGAATACTAAACTTACGTTCCAAGATGTTGAACATCAAGAATGGCTCACCTCCTATTTTTATAAACGGAGCTGCAAATAAAAACAGTAGCAACCCATACCCGACCCATTGCCTGATCGCATATAATTGTCCCGAAGGCTTCTTTGCATATATCCAGGCACGTTTTGTCTTATTATTCGGGGTCTCAGGAAAATTTGTCGCTACTGCTTTCATAATACTATTTTATTGAACTTTTGTCGAATCTGTTGCTGCAGCTTTTGCGTCTGCAGCTTGGTATGCTACCTCAGTTCCTTGAGGTTCCTTTGGATTTGCAGGTTTTGTATCACGGAGGGAAACAATATAACTACTCACCTCTGCAATCTGTCCTGGAGTCAGTGTTTGCTCCCAAGGCACCATACCTTTATCAGGGACACCATATTTAACCGTTTTAAAAATATCTTTAATTTCACCACCATGTAGCCAAAATTTATCCGTTAAATTTGGTCCTATACCACCCTCTCCAGCACCACCATGACAAGCCACACAATTCGCCTGAAAAACAGCACTACCGGCCGCCACCTTAGTCTCATCAAAGAGCACACTGGATTCATCAATTAAATTAGCTGCCTGTGCTAAATATTCCTGTTTTGCTATCTCAGCCTTTTCCATCTCTTGCACGTATTCTTGATGTTGGTTCATTCCCCAACCAAATACATGGTAGATTAGAATATAAACCACTGCAAAAGTCATGGTCGAATAAAACAAAGCATTGAACCAAATGGGAACTGGATTGTCCAATTCGCTAATTCCATCATACTCATGGTCGATAATCAAGTCTTTCTCTTCAGAAATTGGACGTAAACCCAATAATTTATTCCAAGAAGCTTTTCGCGACTCTTTTCTTTTGACTTTAGTTACTTGTTCTTCCTTTAAAACTTCCGGCATTGTGATACGCAGAATAGAACGCATGGCCTTATTCACGATCAATGCTGTAGCTAGTAAAGCAAACATGACAACAATAAGTACAACAACTAAAATATCTTGATACATATTGCCTGAGCCAATGCCCCATGCTGCTGCATTTAAAACTGTAGTATTTAAAAATAAACTCATATTTATAAACTATCTGATGACTCACTTTTATTAATATCATCCTCTTGGAACGGAAGTTCCTTCATATATGAAATATGCTCTTTATTCATCCTGAACAACATAATTCCGACAATAATGAAGAATACTAGAAATATCCATAATGAAGCGATCAGATACAGTTCGCTACCATTTAAATTTGTTATCTGTTTGAACATAATCCTTAATTTTAATTGAGTTCATCAACTTTATCAGCAACTTTAGGCTCAGCTTTAATATCTGTACCCAATCGTTGTAAATATGCAATCATGGCTATTATCTCACGATTTGGCAATACATTTACTTGATTCTTTTTCAAATCAGCAGCAATCTTCTGAGCTTGTTTATCTAAATTTGATTGTGCTTGAGCAATCTCTTGATCTGTATAAGGAACCCCTAATTTTCTCATTGCTTCCAATTTAGCTGTCAGTAAAGAATTATCTAATTCTTGATCGATCAACCAAGGATACGTAGGCATAATACTACCAGGAGAAGTGATCGTTGGATCTAACAGGTGATCGAAGTGCCACTTATTTGGATATTTACCACCGATTCGATGTAAATCTGGACCAGTACGTTTTGATCCCCATAAAAATGGATGATCATAGACATATTCACCCGCTTTACTATATTCACCATATCGTGCAGTCTCTGATCGGAACGGACGGATCGATTGCGTATGACAATTGACACAACCTTCACGGATATATAAATCTCTTCCTTGAAGTTCCAATGCCGTGTAAGGTTTTACACTAGCAATAGTGGGTATATTAGAAGAAATTGTAAATGTAGGAATCATCTCTACGATACCACCGATCAAAATAGCGATCAATGCCAACACCATAAACATCACAGGCTTACGTTCCAAACGTCTATGCGTAGACTGTTCATTGGTAGTTACCGGTAATAAAGCAGGGGCTTGAGCTGGCTCATCAGCCAATAGCTTACCTTGACGCATGGTTTTTACCAAATTGTACGTCATTAAAATAGCACCACTGAGATATAAAGCACCACCAACTGCACGCATCATATGCATCGGAATGATTTCTAATGTTGTTGCAAGGAAATTCGGATACTTCAACACCCCTTCAGGTGTAAACTCTTTCCACATCAATCCTTGAACTACTGCAGCCCAATACATCGGAATAGCATAAAATAAAATCCCAAGTGTACCAATCCAAAAGTGAGCAGATGCCATTTTTTTAGAATACAATTCAGTTCTATATATACGCGGGATCAACCAGTACAAAATTGCAAAAGTCATAAATCCGTTCCATCCCAAAGCACCAACATGCACGTGAGCTACTATCCAATCCGTAAAATGGGCAATGGCATTTACTTGTTTCAGCGATAGCATTGGCCCTTCGAAAGTAGCCATACCATAACAAGTCAGAGCAACCACCATAAATTTTAAAACAGGCTCTGTACGTACTTTGTCCCATGCCCCACGAAGTGTCAATAAACCATTGATCATACCTCCCCAGCTCGGAGCAATCAACATAATGGAAAATGCTACACCTAAAGATTGAACCCAGCCCGGAAGAGCAGTGTACAGTAAATGATGTGGACCAGCCCAAATATAAATGAAGATCAATGACCAGAAGTGAAGAATACTCAATTTATACGAGTAGACAGGACGATTTGCCATTTTAGGTAAGAAGTAATACATCATACCTAAGAAAGGAGTAGTCAAGAAAAATGCAACCGCATTATGTCCGTACCACCATTGTACTAATGCATCTTGAACACCCGAATACACATAATAACTTTTCCAACCCGATATAGGTAACTGAACAGAGTTGACAATATGTAATACAGCAACAGTAACGAATGTGGCAATATAAAACCAGACCGCTACATACATATGTCGCTCTCTACGTTTTATAATTGTACCAAACATATTGATACCAAATACCACCCAAATAATAGTGATACCAAGATCAATAGGCCATTCCATCTCTGCATATTCATGACTTGTCGTCAATCCCAAAGGCAATGTAATAGCCGACGCTACAATGACCAACTGCCAACCCCAGAAATGAATTTTACTGAGCACATCACTAAACATACGCGCTCTTAACACACGCTGCAACGAATAATAAACGCCCATAAAAATTGCATTACCGACAAATGCGAAGATAATCGCATTGGTGTGAACAGGTCGGATTCGACCAAAAGTGGAAAATTGAATTCCAAAATTCATCGCAGGCCATACCAGTTGAGTAGCTACAAGTAGTCCAATGGACATACCAACTATCCCCCAAATAATGGTAGCGATACCGAAATTTCTGACAATCTTGTTGTCATAATTAAACTGCTCTAACTGCATTACTTATAATATTGATTTCTTAATCAAAAGTAGAGCTTGTTTTATGACATTAGAATGATGACGATAACCAAAAATAATAACATTCGTCACACTTTTTGCACACGCATGTAACGAATTGAGCAGTCTTTAAATATTGAAATAATAATTGGGATAAATCGTGGTAGAATTGGTTGATTTTATAGCTTAATATAGAGCATATAAGGGATTGAAACATAACTTAAGCTAAAGATACTTCTCGCGATACAACTGAAATTATTCAGGTAATTACAGATGATAAGGAGTAAGCTATGCTCTAGGAAATACTTCAATAATAACAATGATCAGACCAGAGCAGGAAAGCTAGATATCCCCATAAAAATAGAAAGTTATTGAGGTGATAATTGACAACATGGATAAGGTAATATCATATTATAGTGTACTCTAAGTTACATCTAAGCTTGTTGATATGAGTTCATTCAGGCAACTCCTTCCATATCATTGTATACACAGCATGAATAACAATAGGAATCTTCCATAAAACAAGAAGTAAACTTCCTACCAAGGTCAGACTTTGCTTTCTATTTTAATTAAAGCAACAAACCACAAACAAAAAATAATAAAGCTGAAAAGAAACCATAGCACAAAGCGCAGAAGAGGAGTAAACGTAAAGATCAATACAAACAGTGCGTTAAGAAAGGATAACCACATACAGAATCATGGAGATCTTAGGAAAAGGATATTGCGGTGCATGGCATCATTGCGAAACCAGTGAGATGGGGTATGTGCAGCAGAAAGGCAGTACAGAAAAAAAAGTTTAGCGCACAAAAAAGCCCCTGCTGTTTAGCAAGGGCTTCTGTATAAAAAAAGGCACCGACCTACTCTCCCACCTGTTACGGCAATACCATCGGCTCTGGCGGGCTTGACTGCTCTGTTCGGAATGGGAAGAGGT